>NZ_JASERL010000001.1 GCF_030766935.1 Streptomyces sp. KL109B
GAATGGCACGGGGCTTTTCTGCGTTTATGACGGCTTCACCAGACGGGTGTCGTACGCCAGGATGACCGCCTGCACCCGGTCCCGCGCTTCCGTCTTCGCCAGGATGCGGCCCACGTGGGTCTTCACCGTCGACTCCGCGAGGTGGAAGCGCTGTGCGATCTCCGTGTTCGTCCAGCCGTGGCCGATGGCCGTGAGGATCTCTCGTTCGCGTTCCGTGAGGTGTGCGAGGCGGGGGTCCTGGGTGGGGTCCGTCGGTTCGCCGGGGGCGGGGAGTCTGTCGGCGTAGGTGTCGAGGAGGCGGCGGGTGAGGCTCGGGGCGACCACCGCGTCGCCGGAGGCCACGGCCCTGATGCCGGCGAGGAGTTCCTCCGGCTGGGCGTCCTTGACCAGGAAACCGGAGGCTCCCGCGCGCAGGCCCGCGTAGGCGTACTCGTCGAGGTCGAAGGTCGTGAGGATCAGGACCTTGGTGTGGTCGCCGGCCTCGACGATGCGGCGGGTGGCCTCGATGCCGTCGAGGCCGGGCATGCGGATGTCCATCAGAGCGACGTCCGGGCGGAATTCGGAGACCATGCGTACCGCCTCCGTGCCATCGGCCGCCTCGCCCGCCACCGCCAGGTCGTCCTGGCTCTCCAGGAGCATGCGGAAGCCGAAGCGCTGCATGGGCTGGTCGTCGACGATGAGGACGCTCGTCACGGAGTGGGGCCTTCCGGGATCGGGATGCGGAGGCACACCCGCCAGCCGCCGGCCGGTCGTGGGCCGGCCTCAAGTGTGCCCTGGTAGAGGGCCGTTCGCTCGCGCATGCCGGTCAGGCCGCGGCCGGTTCGGCCGGTTCGGCCGGTTCGGTCGGTTCCGTCCGGGGCGGACGCGGTGCCGTGGTCCGTGTCCGTGACCGTGACGGTCAGGGCTTCGGGGGCGTACGCGAGGTGCAGCTCGGCGGTTGCCGAGGGGCCGCCGTGTTTGAGGGTGTTGGTGAGGGCTTCCTGGATGACGCGGTACACCGTGAGTTCCAGGCCCGGGGGCAGTGGCGCCGGGTGGCCCTCGATGGTCGTACGGACGGGGAGACCTGCGGAACGTACGCCTTCGAGGAGGGAGTTGAGGTCGGCTAGGGACGGGGCGGGGGTCAGGTCGGGGGAGGGGGCCGTGGGGGATTCCTCGCCGAGTACGTCGAGGAGGCGGCGGAGTTCGGTGAGGGCCTGGCGGCTGGTGGTGGCGATGGCGGTGAGGGCCTGGCCCGCGCGTTCCGGGTTGCGGGCGGCCGCGTAGGAGCCGCCGTCGGCGAGGCCTGTGATGACGGAGAGGTTGTGGCCGATGATGTCGTGCATCTCGCGGGCGATGCGGGTGCGTTCGGCGGCGGTGGCGAGTTGGGCCTGCTGGTCGCGTTCGACTTCGAGTTGGCGGGCGCGTTCGACGAGGGAGTTCGTGTAGTCCTGGCGGCTGCGGATGGCGAGGCCGAAGGCGGCGACCAGGGCCAGCGCCCAGAACTGCGGGACGACCTGCTGGTCCCAGCTGCCCTTCGGGAAGCGGACGACGGCGACCGCGACCGGGATCATGGTGAGCGCGCAGGCCAGGAGCAGGGTGCGGATGCGGGAGCGCAGCGCCACGTTGAAGACGACGAAGAGCTGGAGCAGGGCGGCCTGGAGGACGGCGCCCGTAGCGCTGTTGACCGTGCCCGCCGCCACCATGACCGTGAGCGCCGCCAGGGGGTGGCTGCGGCGCCACAGCAGCGGGATCGTCAGGGCCAGGCTCAGGGTGAGGACGAGCCAGCCGGGGACGTCGGTGTTGTGGGCGATGTTCTTCCAGCCGTCGCCCGCGTAGTCGATGACGGCCGAGGCGACGCAGATGCCCGTGAGGGTGAGGTCCCAGGGCAGCGGGTGGCGCCGGTCGTAGGCGCGCACCCGCTGGGCGGTGCGTTGCAGGAGCCCGGAGAGGGGTGCGGGCGAGGGCGAGGGCGGGGTCACCGGGACATCCTGGTCATACGTCGCGGCGCTTGAGAAGCAGACCGGCTGCGGTGAGGACGGCGGCTACCCACACGATCAGGGAGAGGAGGCCGGTGCCGGGGGTGTTGTGGTCGGCCACGGGGATGATCGAGCCGAGGGACTCCGCGGACTTCGACGGGAAGAACTTCACGGCGCTCTGTACGACGTCGTTGCTGATCATCTGGAGAACCTCGGGCAGGATCATCACGACGCCCACGAACGCGCCGATCGCGGCCGGTACGGAGCGGCAGAGCGCGCCCAGGCCGAGGGCGATGAGGCTGAGCAGGGTGATGCCCGCCGCGTTGCCCGCGAGGGCGCCGAGGACGCCGGAGTCGGTGAGGGACAGCGCCTTGTCGGAGTCGGAGAGCCAGATCTGGGCGGCCAGGAACGTGACGAGGTTCGTGGCGAAGGTGACCGTGAAGGCGAGGGCCGTGAAGACGGCGGCTTTGGACCACAGGACCGGCAGGCGGCGCGGGACGGCCGTCATGGTGGCGCGGACCAGGCCCGTCGAGTACTCGCTCGCGGCGATCAGGATGCCGAGGACGGCGACGCAGATCTGGGAGAGCTGGGTGCCGAAGAGGGTGAAGACGATCGTGTCGATGTTCGCGTCGTCGCCGTCGTACGTCGAGCCCATCATCAGGCCGACGCCTACGACCAGGGTCACGGAGAGGCCGAGCGTCCACCAAGTGCTGCGCAGGGTACGGAGCTTGTGCCATTCGGAGTGCAGGACGCGGGTGGGGGTCAGCGCGTAGGGCTGGGCCGTGGTCATGCTGCTGCTCCTGCGGGTTTCGTGGTCGCCTGGTATTCGACGGTGTCGTGGGTGAGGTCCATGAAGGCCTGCTCCAACGACGCGGTCTGCGGGGTGAGTTCGAAGAGCGGGAGGCCGTTGGCCGCGGCGAGGCGGCCGATGTCGGGGGCTTCGAGTCCTCGTACGTGGAGGGTCTCGGGGGTCTCGCCGTCGGTGACGGCGATGTCGGTGAGGGTGATGTCGGTGACGGGGCTGTCGGCAGCGGCGCTGTCGGCGGCGGCCAGGAGGGTGCGCAGGTGGGTCGCCTCGGGGGTGGTGACCTTCACGTAGGCCGCGCCTGATTCGCGTACGAGATCGGTGACGGTCGTGTCCGCGAGGAGGCGGCCGCGGCCGATCACGACCAGGTGGTCGGCGGTGAGCGCCATTTCGGACATGAGGTGGGAGGAGACGAGGACCGTACGGCCTTGTGCGGCAAGGGACTTGAGGAGGGTGCGGATCCATAGGACGCCCTCGGGGTCGAGGCCGTTGACCGGCTCGTCGAGGATGATCGTGGCCGGGTCGCCGAGGAGCGCCGCGGCGATGCCGAGGCGTTGGCCCATGCCGAGGGAGAAGCCCTTGACGCGTTTGTCGGCGACGTCGGTGAGGCCCGCGAGGTCGAGGACGGTTTCGACGCGGGAGCGGGGGATGCCGTGGGTGAGGGCGAGTGCGGTGAGGTGGTGGAAGGCGGTGCGGCCGGGGTGCACGGCCTTCGCCTCCAGGAGGGCGCCGACCTCGGTGAGGGGCGCGGGGTGGGTGGCGTAGGCGCGGCCGCCGATGGTGGCGCGGCCGGAGGTGGGGGTGTCCAGGCCGAGGAGCATGCGCATGGTCGTGGACTTGCCGGCGCCGTTCGGGCCGAGGAAGCCGGTGACCGTGCCGGGCTCGACCGTGAAGGTGAGGTCGTCGACGACGGTCTTTCCGGTCTTCGCGCTCTTGCCGCCGTAGCGTTTTGTGAGGCCGTGGGCTCGGATCGTCATGTGAGTACGGTGCCGTGGGCGGGGCCTCGGGGGCGTCGGACCGGGGGATGCGGGTTTCGGGGGTGGTGTCGTACCGGGGTACTACGGGACCTTAGGGCGGGTTTCTTTGCGGAGGCCGGGGTGGGGCGGGCCTGTGGCGGGGGTGGCGCCTGTGGTTCGTGCGGCCTGCACCGGGGGCCGCCTTGCCCACCCTGCCGCCCAAGGCGGCAGATTGCCCAAGGCGGGTGGGGCCGACCGATAGGGGCGGGTGGGGTTGGCCGCCACGGGTGGGGTTGGCCGATAGGGGCGGGTGGGGTTGGCTGTCAGGCGTACGGGTGGGGTTGGCTGTCAGGCGTACGGGTGGGTCGCTCGGGCCGTGCGGAGGGCGTGGGCCCACCAGGCGAGTTGGTCGAGCATCACCTTGGCGGCGCCGGCCGCGCCCTGTTCGTCGTGGGCGGGGCCGTCCTCGGCGAAGAGGCCGTCGTGGGCGCCGTGGAAGCTGACGCCGTCGCGGATCGTGGCGCAGTGCAACTCGGCGAAGACCAGGCGGAGTTGTTCCACCGCGCGCAGGCCGCCGCCCACGCCGCCGTACGAGACGAAGCCGACGGGCTTGGCCTTCCACTCGTCGCGGTGCAGGTCGATGAAGTGCTTCAGGTGGGCCGGGAAGCTGTGGTTGTACTCGGGGGTGACGACGACGTAGGCGTCGGCGGCGTCCACGCGGGACGCCAACTCGGCCTGGGCCGGGGTCGGTTCGTGGCCCCAGGACGGGTGGGTCTCGGGGAGGTCCAGGTCGGTCAGGTCGATGACGTCGAAGTGGGTGTCGGGGGTGTGGGCCTTGGCGTGGGCCGTGAACCAGGTGCTCACCGTGGGGGCGAGGCGGCCGTCGCGGGTGGATCCGACGACGATCGCTACGCGGAGGGGGCGGGTGGGCGTGGTGTGGGTGGTGGTCATGGGTGCGGTTCTCCGTTCTTAGTGGGTTGACTTGGTGTGCGTGGTGTTCTCGTTGCGCTGCGCCGGGGGCTGTGCCCACCCGTTCCGCCGTGCGGAACGCCTGCCCACAGCGGGGGTGGAGTGGGTGGGGTCGGTGTGGGCGGAACGCCTGCCCACAGCGGGGGTGGAGTGGGTGGGGTCGGTGTGGGTGGAGCGCCTGCCCACAGTGGGCGTCAACAGCCGGTTCACCGTGAGGGCCAGCGCCGTCATCAGCGCCGCTACCGTCCACAGCGTCACCCGCCACGCCTCCGTGAACTCCGGGGCGTGGCCGCCGGAGCCCGAGGTCACACGGGCCGCCAGGTCCGGCGAGCCCACTCGGGACTCGACCGCCGCCAGCAGCACCGCGCCGAAGACGGTCAGCATCACCGCGCCCGTGCCGCCGCGGACCGTGTTGAGGAAGCCGGAGGCCATGCCGACCTCGGACGGGGTGACCATCGACATCGCCTGGGCGTCGATGATGCCGATCGACAGGCCCTGGCCCGCGCCGATGGTGAGGAGTGGGCCCGCGAGGGCGAGGGCGTCGATGCCGGGGTGCAGCGTCGTCAGCCACGCGTTGCCCGCCGCGAGCAGGAGCAGGGAGAGGACGACGAGGTGGCGGGCGGGTATGCCCCGGTTGACGAGGCGGGCGCCGAGTGGGGGAAGGGCCAGGATCGGCGCCGTCATCAGCAGGAGCGTCAGGCCGGCGGCGCGGGCCGTCGTGCCGTTCGCGCCCTGGAGGTAGGTGGGGAGGAAGGTGAGGACGCCGGTCGTGCCCGCGCCGAGGCCGAAGGAGGCGACCGCCCAGCCGAGGAACGCCGGGTTGCGGGCGAGGCGCAGGTCGAGGATCGGTCGGCCGTCGCCGGTACGGACGAGGCGGCGTTCTACGCGTACGAAGGTGATGAGGAGGGCGATGGACAGCGCCGCCGGGAGCAGGGTCCGCGGCGCCGCCCAGCCGGACTTCGAGCCCTGCGTGATCGCGTACAGGCCGAGGGCCAGGCCGGCGATGAAGGTGGCCGCGCCCGCCTTGTCGACGCTGGGCCGGGTGTCCGCGCGGGACTCCGGCATCAGGCGGGTGCCGACGACGATGACCGCGCCCACGACGACGTACGACAGGAAGGTGGCGCGCCAGCCGACCGCGTCCACCAGCCAGCCGGAGAACGTCGGGCCGAAGGCCAGGCCGACGCCCGCCGTGGTGCCGAGCGAGGCGAAGACGCGGGTGCGGGCCGGGCCCGTGAAGGTGGCCGCGAGCAGGGAGCCGCCGCTCGCCATCACGCCCGCCGCGCCGATGCCGGAGAGGATCCGGGCCGCGTCGAGGAACAGGATGCTGTGCGCGAGGGCCGATGCGAGGGTGCCGGCCGTGTAGAGGGCGGCGCCCGCCGTGAGGATCCGGCGGCGGCCGTAGAGGTCGCCGAGCGAGCCCGCGACCAGCATGAACGAGGACGCGGCGAGGAAGTAGCCGACCACGACCCACTGGAGCGCGGCGCCGGAGGCGCCGAGGTCGGCGCCGATGCGGGGGAGCGCGACCGTGGTGCCGGACATGGCCATCGGGAGCGTGAGCATCCCGAGGAGGACGACGAGGAGGGTGAACGTGGAGCGGCTGCCGCCGACTTCGCGGGCCGCCGAAGCCTGGGGTTCGGTTGCCATGCCGGTAAAGTACAACCGTGGTTGTAAGAAGTACAACCGTCGTTGTACCTAGGTCTCTGTGCCTAGGCTGAGCGAGGTCGGCGTAGGACGGAGCGGTATCGGTATGACACAGGGGCAGGAGCCGGAGCCGGGGCGCGCCCCGCGCAAGGGCACGGTCGAGAAGCGGCGGGCGCTGTTGCGCGGGGCGCGCACGGTCTTCGGGCGCGAGGGGTACACGCGCGCCGGGATCGACGAGATCGCGGCCGAGGCCGGGGTCTCGACGCGCACGCTCTACAACCACTTCGGCGGCAAGGAGAACCTCTTCCGCGAGGTGCTGCTCGACAGCGCCGCCGCCGTCACGGACGTTCAAGTGGCCATCATTGACAGGCACTTGGGCAAGGTGACGGACGTGGAGGAGGACGTGCGGGCTCTCGCGCGTGAGTGGATGGGACGGCGCGGCGAGCACTCCCCGCACATGCTCCTCGTACGGCAGATCATCGCGGAGGGCCCGCATCTGCCCGCGGGCGTCATCGAGGAGTGGCAGCGGATCGGGCCGCGCGCGGTCATGGAGGCGCTGCGGGTGCGGTTCGCGGAGCTCGGGAAGCAGGGGGCGCTGGCCGTGGACGAGGCGGGATCGGCGGAGGCCGCGCGGTACTTCGGGCTGTTGGTGCCGGGGTCCGTCACCGTGGACACGTTCTTCGGGGTCGTGCCGATGGACGGGGAGGAGATCGACCGGCGGGTGGAGAGCGGGGTGCGGACGTTTTTGAGGCTGTACGGCCGTAGTGCCTGAAGCTGTACGGAGGTCAGGACAGGGGGAGTTCGGCGTCCGGCCAGCGGGTGCGGCCCTGTTCCCTGGACCGGAGCAGGGCCAGGGTCACCAGGCCCCGGTCCGCTCCGGTGGACAGCAGCTCCGGTAGCTGGGGAAGCGGAGCGACCGCCGCGACGTCGTCCAGGACGAGCGTCATTGGTGGGTCGAGCCGGCCGGCAGGTGACCTTTCGGCCACGCGGCGGCCGTGCTCGACCACGCTCGAGGCGAGGGCCGTGAGGAGCGGCATCGCGCCGGGGCTCCCCTTGGGGTCCTCGATGGGTTCACCCACCACATAGAGCGTGCCCCCTTCGTTCACGAAGGAATCCAGAGTGAGTGCATCTGTTCGGTTCGGCGTACAGGCCTCACGGATGTGTACCGAGAAGAGGGAGGACAGCGCGCGGGCCGTCAATTCCTGCGCCATGTCGCGGCGTTCGGGGTGCGAGGTGAGCGCCGCCTCGAGTTCGCCCGCGGTGCCGGCGGTGGCCTTCGGGTTCGTACGGAGGATGCGTACGGCGTCCTGGACCTGGGTGCCCTGCGACCAGCGGTGGACGTGGCGGAACGGTTTGCCGTCTACGGCCGCGGCGTGCAGGTAGCTGCGGAGGAGGGTTTCGGCGGTTTCGGCGAGGGCCGAGTCCAGTTTGGCGATGGGCCTTATGGGGGCGAGGAGGGCGGTGGCGCGGGACGCGGCGGTTTGCTTGTCGGCGCAGCCGGTTGCCGGGTTCCAGTGCATGCGGGCGGGGGTGTCGCAGAGGTGGGTGGGGTCGTAGAGGAGGACGGGGCCGAGTTTGGAGCGGGCGTCCTTTGTTTCGGCCCATACGTCGGGGGACGACGTGATGACGAGGGCGGGGCCTTCGGCGTCCTGGATGGCTTGGACGGCGAGGGGGTGGCGGTCGGCCGGGGGGCCGAGGTGTACGGGGCCCCGGGGGGCGGGGACGGGGGCTGTTGCGGGCGACGTGGTTGCGGCCTCGGGGCTCTGCCCCGGGCCCCGCGCCTCAATCGCCGGCGGGGCTTGAAATGGCGGGGCTTCCGCCGCGAGCGGTGCGGGTGGCGTGGTTGCGGCCTCGGGGCTCTGCCCCGGACCCCGCGCCTCAATCGCCGGCGAGGCTTGAAATGCGGGGCTCTGCCCCGGGCCCCGCGCCTCAATCGCCGGCGGGGCTTGAAATGGTGGGGCTTCCGCTTGATTGGTCGCCATTGGGGTGGGCAGATCAAGCCCCTGCGGCGATTGAGCAGCCCGTGAAGACGGCTCCGGCTTCCCGGACTCGCGGCGGCGGGCGCGGAGCGCGCGCCAGCGGGCGAACGTTCCGGCCACGAACACCGCGAGGACCACCAGCACCATCAGCTGGCCGATGAGGAGGCCCCAGAAGAGGCCGTAGCCGGAGAGTTCGTCGGCCGGGGTGGCCGGCCAGGCGCCCGGGATGTCGTGGGGGCGGGTGATCAGCGACCGCAGCGCCAGCGGCGTGTTCGCGAAGGTGACGGCCGTCGGCCACGCGCCCTTCGCGAAGAGGCCGGCGAGCCCCGTCGCCGTCCACACCAGGATCGTCATGCCGAGCAGAAACGCGAGGACCCCGACGAGCAGCCCGTCGGGCACGCCGCCCCTCCGGTCGTCGTCCCGATAGCCCCGATTGCCCCTGTAACCCCGGTCCACTCGGCGCCCCCGCTCGTCCCGCATTCCAGTCATGCCACCGTTCTCATGCCACCGTTCACGCCACCGTGGACTCGGAGCCGCCCAACCGCTGCTCCACGAACGCGGCCGCCCGCTCCTCGGCCTCGACCTCCGCCGCGTGCAACGCGTCGTCCATGAACTGCTCGGAGTCGGGCGAGGACGATTCCGTCATCGCGCGGTCCGTGAAGACCAAGGGGCGTTCGGTCTCGGTGACCAGGTGTTTGACCACCTGGACGTTGCCGTTGACGTCCCAGACGGCGATGCCGGGGGAGAGGGTGGGGATGATCTCGACGGCCCAGCGGGGGAGGCCGAGGACCCGGCCGGTCGCTCGTGCTTCGTCCGCCTTCTGGGCGTAGATGGTTCTCGTGGAGGCCATCTTCAGGATTGCCGCCGCTTCCTTCGCCGCCGCGCCGTCGACCACGTCCGACAGGTGGTGGACGACCGCCACGAAGGACAGGCCGAGCCGTCGACCGAACTTCAGCAGGCGCTGGAAGAGTTGGGCCACGAACGGGCTGTTGATGATGTGCCAGGCCTCCTCGACCAGGAAGATGCGCTTCTTCCGGTCGGGGCGGATCCAGGTGTGTTCCAGCCACACGCCGACGATCGCCATCAGGATCGGCATCGCGATCGAGTTCCGGTCGATGTGGGACAGGTCGAAGACGATCAGCGGCGCGTCGAGGTCGATGCCGACCGTCGTCGGGCCGTCGAACATGCCGCGCAGGTCGCCGTCGACGAGCCGGTCGATGACGAGGGCGACGTCGAGGCCCCAGGCGCGTACGTCCTCAAGTGCCACGTTCATCGCTTCCGCCGACTCCGGTTCGGGGTGGCGGAGTTGCTCGACGATGTCGGTGAGGACCGGCTGGCGCTCGACGATCGTCTCGTTCACGTACGCGTGCGCGACCTTCAGGGCGAAGCCCGAGCGCTCGTCGAGCCCGTGGCCAAGCGCGACCTCGATGATCGTGCGGAGCAGGGCGAGCTGGCCCGTCGAGGTGATCGCCGGGTCGAGAGGGTTGAGGCGGATGCCCATGTCGAGGGCGGCCGTCGGGTCGAGCCGGATGGGAGTTATGCCCAGCTCTTCCGCGATGAGGTTCCACTCGCCGACGCCGTCCTCGCCCTGCGCGTCGAGGACGACGACCTGTCGGTCCTTGAAGCGCAACTGCCGCAGGACGTAGGTCTTCTCGAGCGCCGACTTGCCGTTTCCCGACTCGCCGAGGACCAGCCAGTGGGGGGCCGGGAGCTGCTGTCCGTAGAGCTGGAAGGGGTCGTAGATGTAGCCCTTGCCGGAGTACACCTCGCGGCCGATGATCACGCCGGAGTCGCCGAGGCCGGGGGCCGCGGTCGGCAGATAGACGGCTTGGGCCTGGCCCGTCGACGTACGCACGGGCAGGCGGGTGGTCTCCACCTTCCCGAAGAGGAAGGAGGTGAAGGCGTCCGTGAGGAGCGACAGCGGATCCCGCATCAGCGTTCTTTCCCCTTTACCGTCGGATGCCGGTGGCGAACGGCAGGGTGTTCACGAACGCGCGGTGGTGCTCGCGGTCGCACCACTCCAGCTTGAGATACGACTTTCCGGCCGAGGCGCGGATGGTGCGCTTGTCGCGGGCGAGCGCGTCCGGATTGCGGGAGGAGACCGTGATGTAGCCGACCAGATTGACTCCCGCCGCCCCGCTCGCCAGGTCTTCGCCGCGCTGGTCGAGGCGGCCGTGGGCGGCGATGTCGCGGGGGTCGATGGTCCGGTTCATCTTCGCCTGGCGGCTGGCCTCCGCCTCGTCGTTGGTCTTCTCCGTCAGCATCCGCTCGATGGCGATCTCGGTCGGTTCGAGGTCCATCGTCACGGCGACCGTACGGATCACATCCGGGGTGTGGACGAGGAGCGGTGCCAGGAAGTTGACGCCCACCGGCGTCATCGGCCACTCCTTCACCCACGCCGTGGCGTGGCACCAGGGCGCGCGGGTCGCCGACTCGCGGGTCTTGGCCTGGAGGTACGTCGGCTCCATGGCGTCGAGCTCGGCCGGCCAGGCGTTCCGCTTCGACATCGCCTGGATGTGGTCGATGGGGTGGTCCGGGTCGTACATGGAGTGGATGAGGGACGCGAGGCGGCCCTGGCCGAGCGGCTGGCGCACCCGGATGTCGGCCTCCTGCAACCGCGAGCAGATGTCGGTCAGTTCGCGCGCCATGACGACGGCGAGCCCGGCGTCCCGGTCGATCTTCTTGCCGCCCTTGGGGCGGGTGGCGCGGGCCATCGCGTTGGCCTCCGCGGCCAGGTCGCGCGTGTAGTGCATGCAGGCCACGAGGTACGCGCGGTGCTGCTCGCTGCTCGTCGACACCATCGACTGCAACTGGTCGTACGACTTCTGCAGCCAGCCCAGCGAACGGTCGTCGCCGCGTACGGCGACGTCCTTGGCGTGCGCGTCGGGGTCGGCGGGGAGGGTGCGGGCGAGCATCTGAAGCCGCGTCACGAAGCCGTCCCCGTTGGCGACGTGCTTGAGCAGCGTCCCGAACCGGTCGACCAGCGCCTCCTGGTCCTCCGAGTCGCGCAGCCCGACACCCGGGCCCTCGATCTCGATCGCGGCGGTGACCGTGCGCCGGTCCGCGTGCAGCAGCACGGCGATCTCGTCCGGGCCGAACGGCGCCGCCAGCCACGTCAGCCGGCCGATGCCGGGCGGCGGGCCGATCTCGACCTCGCGCCCGTCGAGGCGGGTGCCGGCCTCCATGGTGTGCGAGCGGTAGGCGGTGCCGCGCTTCAGGGACCGCTTGTAACTGCGGTTGATTTCGAACCACTTGTAGAACGTGCGGTTCTTGTACGGGACGTAGACCGCGGCCAGCGCGATCATCGGGAAGCCCGTGAGCAGCACGATCCGCATCGAGAGGACGGGGACGAGCAGTCCGCACATCATGCCGAGGAACGCGCCCGCGACGATCACGGCGATCTCGCCGGATTCCCGGTTCTTGCCGACGATCGCGTTCGGCCGCGCGCGGCCGATCAGATATGTACGGCGGGGCGTGACCGGAGGGGACACGTGGGACTGGGTCGTCAACGCCCTGCACCTCCTTGCCAGTTGCCGTTCTTGCCGGTGTTACCGCTGTTGCCGCCCCCACTGCTCCCGCGGTTTCCGCTCGCGTGCGGGGACTTCGAGGGGCTCGTACGGGGCGGGGGTGCGGCGGAGGGGACAGTTCCGCCGCCTCCCCCTGCCGCGCCCTGCCGCGTGCCGTGCGCGGCCACACCGCCGGACGCGGGGTTCGCGGGGCGGGCCGGGGAAGCGCCGCCGCCGTTGTTGCCGGAACCCCCGCTGTCCTGGCGGGCGCTGTGGGTCTTGATGCCCTGCGAGACGAGCGCGGCGGGCGAGCTGATCACCGCGGCGGCCTTGCCCTCGGCCCCCTGCATCAGTCGGTTCTTCCGTACGTTGGCCATCTCGTCGCCGAAGCCGGGCACGAAGCGGTAGATCATGCCGCTCGCGAAGATGGCGAGCAGCACGATCGCGAGGCCCGAGACCACGGCCGCGAGCGAGTCAGGCCCCTCGTCGCTGCTGGACAGCGCACCCGCGAGCCCCAGCACGATCACGATGACCGGCTTCACGAGGATGACCGCGACCATGATCCCGACCCAGCGGCGGACATGGCCCCACAGGTTCTTGTCGACGAGCCCGGAGTACACGACGACCCCGAGCAGCGCGCCCACGTACAGCAGCACGGCGCGCAGATACAGCTCCAGGTACAGCACGCCGGCCGCGACGATCGACACCAGCGAGACGACGATCAGCATGATGGGACCGCCGCCGATCCCCTCACCCTTCTTCAGCGCCTCGGAGAACGTCCCGAAGAACGCGTCGGTCTGGTTCCCGGTGGCTTTCGCCAGTACGTCGCTGACTCCGTCCGCCGCGGAGACCACGGTGTAGAGGATCAGCGGGGTGAACGCCGACGCGAGCACGGTCAGCCACAGGAACCCCACGGCTTCCGTGACCGCCGTCATCAGCGGTACGCCGCGCACGGCCCGCTTGGCCACGGCGAGCAGCCACAGCAGCAGCGTGAGGATGGTCGACGCGGCGAACACCACGGCGTACTGCTGCAGGAACTTGGGGTTGGTGAAGTCGACGTTCGCCGTCTTCTGCACGGCTTCGCTGAGCTGGTCCACCGTCCATGACGCCGCCTCGGCGCAGCCCTTGGCGAGGCTGGAGAGGGGGTCGAGGGGGTTGGACACGTCCGACGTGCCGCCGCCGCCACCTCCGCCGGTGGAGTCCGCGTTGCTGTTGCCGCGCTCGCAGAGCCGCTTGGCGGGCCCCACGATGAGGTTGCAGTTCTCCTCGGGGTCGGCCACCGCGCGGGCCGACAACAGGACGACCGCGGACTGTACGGCGACGAAGGTGCCTGTGAGTTTGAGGGCGAGGCGGCTACCGGGCATAGGTGAAGCCTCCGAACTCCTTGACGGCCTTGGTGATTTCGTCGGCCGTGGAGACCTTGTTGTCACCGTTGACCGGCGTCGGGCCGTCCTTCTGGGAGAAGGAGTCGACCTTCCAGTCACCGTCCACCCAGCGCAGCTTGAGCGTCATGGTGAACCAGTCGTTGGTCACCGGGTTCGTGGAGCCCTCTCCGGCCATGCCGAAAGCGCCGGTGCACCAGACTTCGGCGGTCACGCCGCTGTCGGAGTAGCCGGACGTCTTGGTGCCCACCGGGGCGGTCCGGGACACGTAGGTCTGGCCGCGCGGCGCGTCGCCGTTCTCGTCGAGGCCGATCTTGTCCAGGAAGTCCTTCGAGTACGCCTGGTCAAGCTGGTCCTCAAGGGGGCCGACCCTGTCGGCGACGAAGACCCGCTTGACGATGCCGGGACGCTCGTCCCGCTTGAGGATGTCGGCCGACACCAGCTGCACCGCATAATTCGCGGCAGCGGACTGCGCCCCCTGCTCATCGTGCGCGAACCCCGAAGCCACCGGCTTCGTCCCGGTCGGCGCCGTAGGTGATGCCGCCGCCTTCGCCCCGGAGGACCCGCTCCCGCCGGAGGCGCCCTCGTCGCGGTTGGCGAACGCGATCGCCGCGATGAGGAGCACGATCACGCCGACCACGGTCACCAGCGACCGGGACGGCGAACGTCCCGGTCTGCGGGCACCTCCGTACACGTCGGAGGAACCCTCCGGGAGCCGCGTCCGGGTCTGCCCGGCGCCACCGTAGAGGTCGTCGTCCTCTCGACCGTCCGGACTCATTGCGCGCACGCCCCCTCAACCTTTCGCCGATCAACCGCATACGACGGTAGCCGGGCTGGTTTCCGCGCGGGCGCGGTGTGGTGACTCGACATCAGGGAGCGCAACCTCAGCCGGGCGCTAGACGGCCATGCCGTACACGATGGTGAAGAGCGTGCCCAGTGAGCCGATGATGAAGACCCCGGTGAGGCCCGCGATGATCAGGCCCTTGCCCTGTTCGGCGCTGAAGGTGTCGCGCAGGGCGGTCGCCCCGATCCGTTGCTTCGCGGCGCCCCAGATCGCGATGCCGAGGCAGAGCAGAATGGCCACGGCCATCACTACCTCGATCATCACGCGTGCCTCGTTGCCCAAGGTCCCGAACGGGCCCCAGTCCGGGGCGATCCCGCCGATGATGGTCGTGATGTCGCCCTTTTCGGCTGCCAGCAGCATGTGTAACTCACCGCCCCATGTGGGTAGTTCTGTCGCCCCTGACGCAGCGCAGAGGTCAGACCCATTCTTGCCCAGATTGGCTCTCGTGCCTGCACACTTGGCGCCATTCGTTGGCCGAGTTCCTACGGTCCCATGCGTGGGGAGCCGCCGGCAGGGGCGGTTCCATCAAGCGCGGGAACGTATCGTCACTCTGTGTATCATGCCTGGTCACGCCGGGCAATGAAGGCTGGTCGCGGATAGTTCGGCGCAGTCGCCGACGGGGGTGCGGGGCCGCCCGTAAACTGAGCGCTCGTGTGTCCGGCCGTCTGCCCGGCCCGGACTCCCCCGTGGCGAAGGGCGGTTGACGGTGCGTAAGGCGTGGATGCTCGCGGGTTCGGCCGTCGCCGGGGGGACCGGGTTCGTGGCGTTGCTCGTCTTTGGGACATATATGGCGGCGGGGAGCCTGAGCAGTGGGGTCGGGCAGGGGGCCGTGGGGCTCGCGAAGGGCGCGGTGCCCGCCGCGTACCAGTCGCTCGTGCAGAAGTGGGGCAATCTGTGTCCCGCGATCAACCCGGCGCTGCTGGCCGCGCAGCTCTATCAGGAGAGCGGGTTCAATCCGAAGGCGTCGTCGCCGGCGAAGGCGTACGGGATCGCGCAGTTCATCGAGGGCACCTGGGCGGCGCACGGGGTGGACGGCGACAAGGACGGGGACCGGGACATCTGGGACCCCAACGACGCGATCCCGTCGGCGGCTTCGTACGACTGCAAGCTCGCCTCGTACGTGAAGGACGCGCCCGGCGACAAGACGAAGAACATGCTCGCCGCCTACAACGCGGGCTCGTACGCCGTCATCAAGTACGGGGGCGTGCCGCCGTACCGCGAGACGCAGAACTACGTGAAGGTCATCACGACCCTGGAGAAGTCCTTCGCCAGGCCGGTGGGGCGGGTGCAGCCCTCGCAGCAGGCGGCGGCCGCGATCACGTACGCGCAGAAGAAGCTCGGCACTCCTTATCTGTGGGGCGGCAACGGCACGGCGGACCAAGATGGCCGATTTGATTGCTCGGGGCTTACCAAGGCGGCGTACGAGACGGTGGGGGTCGAGCTGCCGCGGGTGGCCAACGATCAGTACAACGCCGGGCCGCATCCGAAGCGGGACGAGTTGCTGCCGGGGGACCTGGTGTTCTTCTCGGACGACCTGCAGAACAGTCGGGCCATCCGTCACGTGGGCATTTACGTGGGCGGCGGCTACATGATCGACGCGCCGCGGCCCGGGGCGGTGATCCGTTTCGACCCGATCGACACTCCCGACTACTTCGGCGCGACGCGGGTCACGGAGGACGGCGCGAAGGCGCTGCCGACCGCCTCGCCGGAGGTCTGAGCGCACACCTCGGTGGCGCACCTTGGCTGGAACTCGATGGGCGACGCACGGTCCTGAGCTGCGGGTTTGTGTTTCTCTTCGATAACGTCTGGGTGATCGTTCGGTGGATTGCGGAACGTAGAAGGCGAGGCCGTGCGTTCCTCTACCTGAACCGAAAACAACCACGGGGGTGGCTGAAGACGAAGGGGCCGCTGAACTATGGCTGGACTCGTGGCACTCGACGCGCCCGCGACATCCGGATCCAACCCCGACGTCACGCTGCTCTACGACATCAACGGCCTCGCCGATGACGCTCCGCGCTGGTTCGACCGGACCATGGAGTTCGTCGGGGAGTACGGGATTCTGCTCGGCCTCGTGCTCGTCGTGGTGTGGTGCTGGTGGGGTGCGCGCAGGCGCGGGACGCTCGACGAGGCGGCGTCCTCGGTGGCGGCCGTGGTGTGGGCGCCGCTCGCGGCGGGTGTCGCGGTGCTGGTGAACGTGCCGATCCGGTCCTTCGTGGAACGGCCGCGGCCCTTCGTCGACCATGACCTGAACGTCCTGGTCGACGGGAAGACGGACTTCTCCTTCGTCAGCGATCACGCCACGCTCGCGATGGCCATCGGGGCGGGTCTCTTCATCGCCAACCGGAAGCTCGGGCTCGCCGCCATAGGGCTTGCCGTGCTCGAAGGGTTCTGCCGGGTCTTCATGGGCGTGCACTATCCGACGGACGTGGTGGGTGGGTTCGCGCTCGGTACGGCCGTCGCGCTGCTGCTCTCGCCGTTGGCCTCGGCGCTGTTGACTCCGTTGACGCGGGCCGTCGGGCGGGCGTCGAGCGGGTGGGTTTCGCGGCTCGTGTGGGCGCCGAAGGCGGTGGCGGCCGCCGTCGAACTCCCCGACTCCCGCGATTCGGCGGAGTCGGCGGAGGAGCGGGACTTGGCGGCGTAGCGCTCCGCGGGGGGGCCGGGGGGTTCGTTTCGGCCGAACCCCTTCCCCGGGGGCGCCACCGTTCCCGTTGCACGACAACCGTGGCCGGGGCCACCGTTTCCATTCCGCGGCACCGGGGGCCGCCTTGCCCACCCTGCCGCCCAAGGCGGCAGATTGCCCAAGGCGGTGGCGGCCCACCGCAATGGGTGGGGAGGCGTGGTTGGCGGCGGATTGCTCAAGGCGGTGGCGGCCTGCCGCCAGGGGTGGGGAGGCGTGGGGGCGGCGGATCGCCCGAGGTGGTTGCGGCACCCCGTCGGGCCGACGCCCCCGGAGGGGGAGATGGGCGGGGCGGAGGCCAAGGCGGCTCGGTGGGCCATTCAAGCCCCTGCGGCGTTTGAGCAGCGGGGTACGGGGCGGAGCCCCGATCTTTTCCAGCCCCGCCGGCGTTTGAGCGGCGGGGTTTGGGGCGGGGCCCCGATCTTTTGAGCCTCTGCGGCGTTTGAGCAGCGGGGTTTGGGGCGGAGCCCCAAGGGGTGGGGGGAAGTGCCGGTTACAGGGATTGGGGGAAGGTGAAGAAGGCCGAGGGGTCGTACTTGCGTTTCACCTTTGTCAGGCGGGAAGCGGCAGCGCCGTAGTACGCCTGCTTCCAGTCCTTCAACGTCGGATCCGTGTAGTTCTGGTACGCCGCGCCGGAGGCGTACGGCCGCATCGACGCGTGGGTCGACGCCAACCACTCACGCGCCGCACCGCCGGAGGCCCCCGCCCGCCACGACACGATGTACTGCGCGAGCATCCGCGACCGCCGGTGCACGAACGCGGTCGACGTCGGCGCGACCCGGTTGATCGCGCCGCCGAGCGCCGTGAGGGCCACGGAACCCGCGCCGGACGTCATGCCCTCCAACTGCTTCAGGAGCGTGCGCACGCCCGCGTCCGAGAGGTCGTGGTCGAAGAAGTCGGAGGCCGCCGCGTACGTCTCGCGCTGCAGCGCGCCCGTCGAGTCGCGGCCGGGCGTGGCGCCGGGCAGATGGCACTGGGCGTCGTCCGCGAACGCCGAGCAGCCCGCGTACACCTCCATCGACTCCTCGTACGAGCGGCGCTTGAGGGAGACCGAGGTGGCGGGTCCTGGACCGCCGGGGCCGTCGGCGAGGCGGTCGACGGCGTTCTGGAGTTCGCCGTACGTGCCGAGGGAGAACGCCGCGAGGGAGATCGTCGGGTTGCCGCCGGGCGCGCCCGCGATGTGGAGGGACGACCAGATCTCGTCGGGCTGGTCGGGGCCCCACTTCTGCCAGGCCTTGAGGACCGTCGCCGCCTTCGACCACGGCCAGGAGATGTACGCCGACACCGCCTGCGGCGCCGGGTGGGTCTTGAAGCGGAGCTCCGTCACCACGCCGAACTGGCCGTTGCCCGCGCCTCGTAGCGCCCAGAAGAGGTCCTTCTCCGAGTCGGCGTTCGCGGTGAGTTCCTTGCCGTCGGCCGTGATCAGCGTCGCCTGCGTCAGGCTGTCGCAGGTGAGGCCGTACGCCCGTGAGACGACGCCGTGGCCGCCGCCGAGCGTGAGGCCCGAGATGCCGACCGTGGGACAGGAGCCCGCCGGGATCGTGACGCCCTTGTCCGCCAGCGTCCGGTAGACGTCGATGAGTTTCGCGCCCGCGCCGACGACCGCCTCGGACCCCGAGGCGCGGATCGACTTCATGCGGGAGACGTCGAGGATCAGGTGGCCGTCGCCGGATGACCAACCCGCGTACGAGTGGCCACCGTTGCGTATCGACAGCGGCACCTTGTGCGCGCGGGCGTACGCGAGGGCCGTACGGATGTCGTCGCTGCCCGCGACGTACGCGACGGCGCTCGGCTTCAGCGCGTCGAAGCGGGTGTTGTAGAGCTGGCGGGCCGCCGCCCAGGACGACTCACCGGGGCGTACGAGGGAGCCGTCGAGGTCCTTGGCGAGCGCGTCGAGGTTGGCCGCGGCGCGCACGGTGCTGGACGCGCTCGCGCTGCGGGAGCCGATCGTGTCCGAAGTGGCGGCGGACGACGGCGAGGAGGCCGACCCGTCGCTCGCGGAGCAGGCGCTCACCGCGCCCGCCGTGAGTGCCACGGCCGAAGCCGTGATGAACGTACGCCGTTCCATACCGCCACATCTCCCTCGGCCACCTGTCCCCGGTGACCTGTCGCTTCCCGAGGTACGAGACGTCGTACGGGGGCGGTGGGTTCCGCCGCACGACCCGAGCCGGCCTCAGCCGACCGTGCCGAGGTGGTCCTCCGCGTCCGAACGGGCCTTGCTGCGCGCCCTTCTGGCCGGTCCCCGCCAGCCGCAGCTGCAGCGGGCCAGGCAGAAACGTCCCTGTTCCACCACGGTGGTCGTGTGCGAGTGCTGCTGTTGTGCCACGCGGCTCACCGTAGCGACCCGACGTAAACCGTTTCTAATGACTGAGCGGGAGTGAGTCCTGGTGCCATGTCCTGGGCTCGTGCTCGCGCTCGGCCGGACGTCCCGAACGGTGTTGGGTGTCCTGGTCTGCCGCGTTCCTGCTGGGGTCGGGTGGCCCGCATCCGGTGCGGGGTCCCGGGATCCGGGGGCGGTTTCTCTCGCGTCCTGGGGTGTCCGGTGGGGCCTGGACGGTCCGATGCCCCTGCTCATCGCTCTGGTGAGCAGGGGGCGGTGCCGTCCGTCGCCGGATCGGATGCCCCAGGGCGCGTCTGCCGATGGCCACGGCCGCGGCCTCATGTCGTGTGGTCTTGCGTTTGTGGGTGGTGAGGGGGTTCTGCCAGTGCTGGGCGCCCCATTTGGAGGTGTAGGCCGGATCGACCGCGACCAGCGGCACCCCGAGCGTGGCCGCCATCGATGCGAGGCGGGCGCGGAGCCTGCCGGTGGGCATGCCGGAGATCAGCTGCCGGAAGCGCTTGTGGCGGCCGTGTTTCTCCCGGCTCTTCGAGTCGGTGAAGTCGAGGTCCTCGACCGCGATCGCCAGGCCATGGTCGTGGGCCCAGTGCAGCAGGCGGATCAGGGCGTGGCGGACCTGGGCGTCGCGGTGTGCGGCCGAGCCGGTGAGGTCGTAGCCGAAGCGGCGCGGGGCGCCGACCGGGTTGCCGTGGACGTCCAGGCGCCAGGCCGCAATGGGGTCTCCCCTGCTCGGAGCCTGTCGGAGAGCTTGGGGAAGGTCGGCGTTCATGTCCACCCCGGCCAGGCCCCGGGAGCGGACCGCCTCCAAGGGCAGCACGACGGGGGCGGGACTGGTCCAGGTGGCGGTCAGATACCAACGGCCCCGCCCGGTGTCCTCGTGGATGCGGTAGGCGACCGCCCGGTGCGCCACCACCCGGTCGCGCCACTGCTCGCCCCGGTGCGCGAACGCCACCCGGGCGGTGAGTACGTAGCGGCCGTGCGGGGCGTTCGCCAAATGCGCGAGCGGGGCCGGGAGTCTGATCGAGACCTCGCCATCGGGGCTGACACGGATGGTCTCGTTGCCGAACCTCTTGCCCGACTCCCCGTCCGCCTGGAGGAATCGGCGTTCCGCCCGCCAGCGCTCCCGCCAGGCCGCCTCGTCCAGGCCCGCCTCGGTCAGGTGGTGGCGGGTGTTGAGCAACTTCTTGCCGCCGCGTACCACGGCCACCTGCCCCGCCCGCCACTCAGCGCGGGCCTGTTCCAGGCGGGACTTCGGGCCTGTTCCAGGCGGGACTTGAGGATCTGAAGGCGTCGGGACTTGGCGAACCACTCGCGACGCGAGCCGTACCCGCCCGGCCTGCCCTTCGCGCCCCGAGCCCCGAGAGGCTGGGCGAGCCGGTACTCCAGCATCGCGATCCCCGCCTCCAGGGACCGCGGGTGCGCGAGCTGTCCGCGCCGCGCCAGCGCCCACTGAGCGTGCGACGTCTTGGTGATGGCACCGGCCCACCGCGAGGACGAGGCCGCCGTCACCGTCCGCTTGCGCCGCGCCCAGCCCGTCGCGCCGTGCTCCAGGCCGGCCGCGCACCGGGCCCGCAGGTCCCGCCCGGCCAGGGCGCCGAGGTGGTCGCCGAGCTGCCGCAGTACCACGACGTCCTGCACGGTCAGGTGCTTGAGCCGGTCCCGGACCGCCACCCCCGTCGCGGGCGGCACCACGAACGGCGCTGCCAACTCCCGCAACCTGCCCATCCGTTCACCCCCGCCGCCCGAATCCCCGGTCACCACACGCAAGAACTCTCGTTCCCCATCACTGCGCCCCCCACTACAGCAGCCCCCATCCCACCCTGGCCGGGTGCTGGTCCCCGGAGGGGGCGGGCGGGTGGGAGATGAGCGCGACACCGGCACAGCCGATGCAAAGGGCGTACCGCGCAATGGAAACGACAACCGCGCCACCCGAGTACAGGACGCATCACGGCAGGCCCACGCGCTCACTCCCGCACGGTTACGCGCACCCATCCGTCGTTCATCGCCAGCAGTTGCAACCCCCCGTTCGCGTGACGGCCGACCCTACTCGTCGTTAACCCCGACGACAGGGGGTCGCAGACGCAAGGACGGGCATGGGGGTCGGACCAGCGATGGTGGGGCAGCAGCACGGGAGTTCGGCGGCCAGGGCGGCGGCGCCCCAGGCGCGGACGGCGGTGGCGGTCGTCGCGGCGGCCTCGGTGGTGGCGGGCGTCGGCGGCTGCGCAGGCGGCGCCGAGGCCGGGGGCCGGAACGCGGATCCGACGCAGACCGTGCGCCAGGCGGCCGACCGCCTTGTCCGCGAGGGCAGTTCGCGGGCGCGTACGTCGATGGAGATGGCCAGCGGCGGCACCCGCGTCACCATCCACGGCGACGGCGGCTACGACTACCGCAAGGGCCTCGGCGAGCTGCGGGTGCGGCTTCCGCAGGACGCGGCGGGCGCAGAGGAGCACCGGCCGATCACCGAACTGCTCGCGCCCGGCGCCCTCTACATGAAGAACCGGGGTGCGGGCGTGCCCGCCGACAAGTGGGTGCGCGTCGACACCACGACGTTGACGGACGGGAATCTGGTCACCGGCGGCGCCACCGACCCGCTCGCGGCGGCGGAACTGCTGCGCGGGGCGCGGAACGTGACGGAGCGGGGCGAGAGCGCAATCGCCGGCGTACGCACCCGGCACTACCACGGGGACGTGGACCTGGCCGCCGCGTCGAAGGCCGCGTCGGCGGTGCACAAAGGGGCGTTCGCGGCGGCGGCGAAAGGGTTCCGCAAGAAGGACCGGGTGCCGTTCGACGTGTACCTCGACGACGAGGGCCTGATCCGCAAGGTCACCCACCGGTTCAGCTTCGCCAACGGGCGGCCGAAGAAGGACGTCGCCGTGGCGTCGACCACCCTGTACCGGGAGTTCGGCAAGCCCGTGAAGGTGCGACTTCCGGCCAAGCGGGACATCTTCGCGGGGAAGGTCGCCGACCCCGGAATGTAGGGCCCGACCCGCCCGTGACGCCCTCCTGCCGTAGGCCCCTCGGGGGCCGGAAATGGTTCTTCCGTGCCATGCGCGGGGCGTAAGCCGGTCCCTACTCTAGGAAGTCGGCCATCGGCTGTTGGTCACGCGGCAGGAAGAGGTGATGAACGTGGCTCCCGTGAGTGGTACGGCGGTTCAGGACCACGTCGCCCTCGCCGAGATCGAGCTGTGCGGTGAGTTGATCATCGCGGCGTCCGCCGTCTCCGAGGGGCGGCGGCTCAGCGTGGACCGGATCGACGAGGTGCTGCGGGTCGCCGAGGCCCTGCCCGGCGGGCCGGAGGGCGACCGGGACTGAGGGACTGGAACGAAAGAACGAAAGAACGAAAGGTGGGGGCGCCGGACGAACCGGTGCCCCCACCTTTGCGTAGGGCCTCATGACTCACGTACGCAGCATGCGCGCGATCGCCTTCGTGGCCTCCTCGACCTTCTCGTCGATCTCGTCCCCGCCCTTGAGCGCGGCGTCGGCGACGCAGTGCCGCAGGTGCTCCTCCAGGAGTTGCAGCGCGAAGGACTGAAGTCCCTTCGTGGAGGCCGACACCTGCGTGAGTATGTCGATGCAGTAGACGTCCTCTTCCACCATCCGCTGCAGGCCGCGGATCTGACCCTCGATCCGGCGCAGCCGCTTGAGGTGTTCGTCCTTCTGATGGTGGTACCCGTGGATGCCGCGGTCGTGGTCGGTCACGATCTCGGCCTTTTCCGGCACAGCCGGCTGATCGGTCTGCGTCGCGTCAGTCGTCATCGCGTCCGTCCTCCCGTGGTCTTCTATACCCCCTGTGGGTATATGATACCGGATTTCCCTGGGCCTGTGCCGGTTCGTCCGGACTCGGCCGGGGCCAGTGCTGATCACTGTGCCCGATGGGCGACACTGTTGGAACGCCGGTTAGCCGTGGCCGGATGATGCGCCTAGCATCGGCGTGACCGAATCCAAAGCACCCCGAGGACCCCACGTGCGCTTTCGTCTGACCCCCAGGGAGACGAGCTTCTACGACATGTTCGCCGCGTCCGCGGACAACATCGTCACGGGCTCGAAGCTCCTGATGGAACTGCTCGGCGCGGATTCCTCCGCCCGGGCCGAGATCGCGGAGCGGATGCGGGCAGCCGAACACGCCGGTGACGACGCAACCCACGCGATCTTCCACCAGCTCAACTCCTCGTTCATCACGCCGTTCGACCGCGAGGACATCTACAACCTCGCCTCGTCGCTCGACGACATCATGGACTTCATGGAGGAGGCCGTCGACCTGGTGGTCCTTTACCAGGTCGAGGAGCTGCCGAAGGGCGTCGAGCAGCAGATCGAGGTGCTGTCGCGGGCGGCCGAGCTGACCGCCGAGGCCATGCCCAATCTGCGGACGATGGACAACCTCACCGAGTACTGGATCGAGGTCAACCGGCTGGAGAACCAGGCCGACCAGATCCACCGCAAGCTGCTCGCGCAGCTCTTCAACGGCAAGTACGACGCCATCGAGGTGCTGAAGCTGAAGCAGATCGTCGATGTGCTGGAAGAGGCGGCCGACGCCTTCGAGCACGTGGCCAACACGGTGGAGACCATCGCCGTGAAGGAGTCCTGAGGCCGGCTCATGGACACCTTTTCCCTGATCGTGACGATCGGCGTCGCGCTTGGATTCACGTACACGAACGGTTTCCACGACTCCGCGAACGCCATCGCCACCTCCGTTTCCACGCGGGCCCTGACGCCCCGTGCGGCGCTCGCCATGGCCGCCGTCATGAACCTCGCCGGTGCCTTCCTCGGCAGCGGGGTCGCCAAGACGGTCAGTGAGGGCATCATCGCGACCCCCGTCGGCGACAAGGGCATGGGCATTCTGTTCGCCGCCCTCGCCGGTGCCATCGTGTGGAACCTCATCACCTGGTACTTCGGGCTCCCCTCCTCGTCCTCGCATGCCCTGTTCGGTGGAATGGTCGGTGCCGCCCTCGCCGGTGGCACCACCGTCTACTGGTCCGGGGTGTGGGAGAAGATCGTCATCCCGATGTTCACGTCCCCGGTGATCGGCCTCGTCGTCGGTTACCTGGTGATGACCGTCATCATGTGGCTCTTCCGGCGCGCCAACCCGCACAAGGCCAAGCGCGGCTTCCGTATCGCGCAGACCGTCTCGGCGGCCGGGATGGCGCTCGGGCACGGTCTGCAGGACGCGCAGAAGACCATGGGCATCGTGGTCATGGCGCTCGTCATCGGCGGCCACGAGTCCTTCGAGGACCCGATCCCGGTGTGGGTCAAGATCGTGTGTGCCGTGATGCTGTCGCTCGGTACGTACGCCGGTGGGTGGCGGATCATGCGGACCCTCGGGCGCAAGATCATTGAGCTGGATCCGCCGCAGGGCTTCGCCGCCGAGACGACCGGTGCGTCGATCATGTTCGGGTCGGCGTTCCTGTTCCACGCGCCGATCTCGACGACGCATGTCATCACGTCGGCGATCATGGGTGTGGGCGCCACGAAGCGGGTCAACGCCGTGCGGTGGGGGGTCGCCAAGAACATCATCCTGGGGTGGTTCATTACGATGCCGGCCGCGGCGATTGTCGCTGCCGCTGCGTACGGGGTCGTGTACCTGGCGTTTGGGTAGGCGCCGGGTTTCGGCTGGCCGTGGCTGGGGTTGCGCAGTTCCCCGCGCCCCCAAGATGCCCACCCGGCGCTCCAGCACATGAAAAGGCCCGCCCCCTCGGGGGCGGGCCTTTTCCTTGTCCCCGTGGTGGCACCGCCATGCAGCACCACGGGGCGTCGGGGGAGTCGGCCGGTCTAGCCGAAGCGGCCGGAGATGTAGTCCTCCGTGGCCTGGACGGACGGGTTGGAGAAGATGCGCTCCGTCTCGTCGATCTCGACGAGCTTGCCGGGCTGGCCGACCGCCGCGAGGTTGAAGAACGCGGTGCGGTCCGAGACGCGCGCCGCCTGCTGCATGTTGTGCGTCACGATGACGATCGTGAAGCGCTCCTTCAGCTCGCCGATCAGGTCCTCGATGGCGAGGGTGGAGATCGGGTCGAGGGCGGAGCAGGGCTCGTCCATGAGGAGGACCTGGGGCTCGACCGCGATGGCGCGGGCGATGCACAGGCGCTGCTGCTGGCCGCCGGAGAGGCCGGAGCCGGGCTTGTTCAGGCGGTCCTTGACCTCGTTCCAGAGGTTGGCGCCCTTGAGCGACTTCTCGACGATGTCGGCGAGTTCCGACTTCTTGTAGCTGCCGTTGAGCTTCAGGCCCGCCGCCACGTTGTCGAAGATCGACATCGTGGGGAAGGGGTTGGGGCGCTGGAAGACCATGCCGACCGTGCGGCGCACGGCGACCGGGTCGACGTGGGAGCCGTACAGGTCCTCGTCGTCCAGGAGCACCTTGCCCTCGACGCGGCCGCCGGGGGTGACCTCGTGCATCCGGTTGAGGGTGCGCAGGAAGGTCGACTTGCCGCAGCCGGAGGGGCCGATGAAGGCCGTCACCGAGCGCGGCTCGACGGTCATCGAGATGTCTTCGATCGCCTTGTGGGCGCTGTAGTAGGCGGTGAGTCCGCTTACGTCGATTCGCTTGGCCATGACTAGTACTTCACTTCCGAAGTTCGGATCGGTCGCTGAGTTGGTGGGGGCCGCGTCAGCGACCGGCCTTCGGGGCCTTCCAGCGGGCTACGCCGCGGGCCGCGAGGTTGAGGATCATGATGAAGGCGATGAGGACCAGGGCCGCCGCCCAGGCGCGGTCGTACGCCGCCTGGCTGCCGCCGCTGCTCGCGTACTGCTGGTAGATGTACAGCGGCAGCGAGGCCTGCGGGCCTTCGAAGGGGTTGCCGTTGATCAGCGGGTTGCCGAAGACCAGGAGGAGGACCGGGGCGGTCTCTCCCGCGATGCGGGCGACGGCCAGCATGACGCCGGTCGTGATGCCGCCGATCGACGTCGGCAGGACGACCTTGAGGATCGTGCGCCACTTCGGGACGCCGAGGGCGAGGGAGGCCTCGCGCAGCTCGTTCGGGACGAGCTTGAGCATCTCCTCGGTGGAGCGGACCACGACCGGGATCATCAGGATCGCCAGGGCCATCGAGCCCGCGAAGCCGGAGAAGCCGAAGCCGAGGATCAGGATCCAGAAGGACAGGATGAACAGGCCCGCGACGATGGACGGGATGCCCGTCATGACGTCCACGAAGAACGTGACCGCCTTCGCGAGCTTGCCGCGCCCGTACTCGACCAGGTAGATCGCCGTGAGCAGACCGATCGGCACCGAGATCACGGTGGCGATGCCGACCTGTTCGAGGGTGCCGAGGATGGCGTGGTAGATGCCGCCGCCCGGCTGGTACGCGGTGACGAAGCCCATCGAGTGGGTCAGGAAGTACGGGTCGAGGACCTTGATGCCGCGCGCGATCGTCTCGTAGACGAGGGAGGCGAGCGGGACCACGGCGACGATGAAGGAGACCCAGACGACGCTGGTCGCGAGCCGGTCCTTGGCCTGGCGGCGGCCCTCGACCTTGGCGGCGAGGGCGTACGAGGCGAGGACGTACACCAGGGCGGCGATCAGGCCCCACTGGATGCGGCTGTCGAGTCCGGCGCCGAGGCCGATGGCGCAGCCCACGGCGATCGAGCCGACCGCGGTGGCCCAGGGGGCCCAGCGGGGCAGGCGCGCGGCGCTCAGCGTGGACGGGGCGGGGCGCTTCGCGGGTGCGGGCGTGGGTGCGGTTGCGTTGCTCATGCGTTGGCCCCCGAGTACTCCTTGCGGCGGGCGATGATCATCCGGGCCGCGCCGTTCACCAGCAGGGTGATGACGAAGAGGACCAGACCCGAGGCGATCAGGGCGTCCCGGCCCTGGTCGTTGGCCTCGGAGAACTTCGCGGCGATGTTCTGCGCGAAGGTGCCGCCGCCCGGGTCGAGCAGGCTGGTGTGGATCAGGAAGTCGGGGGAGAGGACCGTGGCGACGGCCATCGTCTCGCCGAGCGCGCGGCCGAGGCCGAGCATCGAGGCGGAGATCACGCCGGAGCGGCCGAACGGGATCACCGACATCCGGATGACCTCCCAGCGGGTCGCGCCGAGCGCGAGCGCCGCTTCCTGGTGCATCTGCGGGGCCTGTCGGAAGACCTCGCGGGAGACGTTGGTGATGATCGGCAGGATCATGATGGCCAGCAGGATGCCGACGGTGAGCAGGGTGCGCGGGGCGCCGCCCTTGTACTCCAGGATGCCGGTCCAGCCGAAGTAGTCGTCGAGCCAGTGGAACAGGCCGGTCATGTGCGGCACGAGGAAGAGCGCGCCCCACAGGCCGTACACGATGGACGGCACGGCGGCCAGCAGGTCGATGACGTAGGCGATGGGTCCGCTGAGCTTCTTCGGCGCGTAGTGCGTCAGGAAGAGCGCGATGCCGACGGCGATCGGGACCGCGATCAGCATGGCGATGATCGAGGTGACGATCGTGCCGAAGGCGAGGACGGCGATGCCGAAGACGGGCGGGCTCGCGGTCGCGTTCCACTCGAAGGTGGTGAGGAAGTTGCCCTCGTTCTTCGAGAGGACCAGCGAGGCGCGGTAGGTCAGGAAGACCGCGATCGCGGCCATGATGACAAGGAGCAGGATGCCCGAGCCGCGCGAGAGGCCGAGGAAGATCCGGTCTCCGGGGCGGGTGGCGCCGCGGGCGGCGCGCTTGCGCTGAGCGGGTGAGGGGCGATCCTCGGGCGCCGGTGGTGGCGGGGGCGCCGGTGATTGCGTGGTTATGTCCATGGGTTTCTCCGGTCTGCGAAGTCCCGTACTGCGTAGGGAGGTTGGGGACTTCTGGCGGCGGTGCACCGGACGGTGCGGGCCGCCCCGGGGGAGCGGCCCGCACGACTCAGGTCAGCTGATGCCCGCGACGGTCTCGCGGACCTTCTTGTTGATCTCGGCGGGGATCGGGGCGTAGCCCAGGTCCGAGAGGGCCGCCTGGCCGTCCTCGGACGCGGTGTACTTCAGGAAGGACTTGGTGGCGGCGAGGCTCTCCGCCTTGTTGCCCTTGTCGCAGACGATCTCGTACGTGACCAGGGTGATCGGGTACGCGCCCTCGGCCTGGGTCTTGTAGTTGAGGTCCAGGGCGAGGTCCTTGCCGGTGCCCACGACCTTGGCGTCGGCGATCGCCTTGGAGGCGTTCTCCGTGGTGGCCTTGACCGGCTTCGAGGCGCCGGTGTCGATGTCGACGGTCTTCACGCCGTCCTTGGCGTAGGAGAGCTCGACGTACGTGATGGCGCCGTCGGTCTGCTTCACCTGCTGGGCGAGGCCGGAGGAGCCCTGCGCGGACTGGCCGCCCTTGGCCTGCCAGGCCTTGCCGCCCTCGTACTTCCAGTCGCTCGGGGCGGCGGCCTTCAGGTACTTGGTGAAGTTGTCCGTGGTGCCGGACTCGTCGGAGCGGTGGAACGCCTGGATCTTGGTGGACGGCAGCTTGGCGTCCGGGTTCAGCTTCTTGATCGCCGGGTCGTTCCACTTGGTGATCTTCGAGTCGAAGATCTGGGCCAGCGTCTTGGCGTCGAGCGTCAGGTTGTCGACGCCCTGCACGTTGAACGCGACGGCGATCGGGCCGCCGACCATCGGCAGGTCGATGCCCTGGCCGCCCTTGCAGACCTTCTTCGACGCGGTGACCTCTTCGGGCTTGAGCGCCGAGTCGGAGCCGGCGAAGGCGACCTGGCCCTGGTTGAAGGCGGTGACGCCTGCGCCCGAGCCGTCGGGCTTGTAGTTGAGCTGCACGTCGGGGCAGGCCTGCGCGTAGGCCTGGCGCCAGGCGTCTATGGCGTTGGCCTGGGCGGACGAGCCGATGCCGAGGAGCTGGCCCTTGGCGTCGTCGCACTTGATGTTTCCGGCCTTGGCGGCGGGGCTGGTGCCGCCGTCGCCGCCGCCGGTGTCGTCGGAGCCGCACGCCGTGAGGGCCAGGGCGCCGGAGACGGCGAGAGCGCCGAGGGAGAGGGCGCGGAGCCGGTTCTTGCGCTGAAGCTTCACCTTCGGATGTTCCTTCCAGGAGCCGCCGGCCTTGGCTGTCTTTCGTGGCGGCGTGCGAAATCTGCGGATGACGGTCTCGGTCTCAGGCTCGGTTCTCGACCGAGCTTCGGCTCGTTCCCGGGGTCCGGGACTCACCGTGTAAGGCCGAAATTAGGCAGATCAGGTGAAGCGGCCGATGGGCGTGAGTGAACGCCGGGTGAACCTAAGCGGGCGGCCCGGTTAGGTGACGGTACGGCTACGGAACGTGGTCTTCAGGTGTCGTCGGGCGGTCGTCAGGTGGCCGTCAGGTGGTCGTCAGGTTGTCGTCAGGTGGTGTGGAGGGCGTCGAGCAGGGCGTCGACGAGGGTGCGGTCCCGGGGCTGGGTGAGGCGGGTGCGGGCCTCGGTGGGCGGGAGCCAGACGACGCGGTCGACCTCGCGGTTGGGCGTGAACGCGCCGGATGTCGCCTCCGCCGCCCAGTAACTCACCTTCTTCGGGCGGCCGTTCGCGAGGTAGCGGACCGTGGGGAGTACGGCGCCCGGGGTGCAGTCGTGGCCGGTTTCCTCGCGGACTTCGCGCAGGGCGCCGGCCAGGGCGTCCTCGCCGCGCTTGAGCTTGCCCTTGGGGTGCGACCAGTCGTCGTACTTGGGCCGGTGGACCAGGCAGATCTCAAGTGTCTGACCCGGCTGGGGAGTTGGGGTGCGGCGCCACAGGACGCAGCCTGCCGCGAGGAGGGTGCCGTTGCCGTCGTGTGCGGTCATGGGGTGCCCACTGTCTGTCGTTGCCATGCTGTTTCGAACGCGAGCCGTGCGGCGGCGACTTCGTGGCGCTGGTCGGCGTGGAGCACGCCGAGGGCGTACGCGGTCGTCGGCGCGATGCGGGGGGTGCGGGCGGCGTGGGCCGCGGCGGCGGCGGCCTCGGCGGCGTCCCGGTGGGCGTTCAGGGCGTCGGCCGCGTCCAGGAGTCGTACGTCGATGGGGGCGTCCGGCAGGACTTCGCGCGCGTAGCGGTGCAGGCGCAGGAGCAGGCGCACGTGGTGCCAGGTGGCGTCGGTGTCCGCGTGGTACGGGTGGCTGGTGTGGCGGAGGGTGGTGACGGCCTCGGTGAGGCGGGATTCGGCCTCCGCGGCGAGCTTCTCCAGTTCGGCGCCGGCGGTGGGGGTGACGGGGACGTCGCTGGCGAGCACGGCGACGTTGTCCGCTACCGCGTGGAAGCGGGCGGAGCCGAGGGCCTGGAGGGCGGTGCTGTGGGCGCGGGTCCTTGCCAGGGTGAGCTGGCGGTCGAGCAGGGCGGATGCCTTGGCGGCGCCGAGGGTGAGGGTTTCCCGTACCGGGGCGGAGGCCGTCGTTTCGGCCCGCGGCACCGGGGGCCGCCTTGCCCACCCTGCCGCCCCGGGCGGCAGACTGCCCAAGGCGGTGGCGGCCGACCGTTCGGGGTGGGGAGTCGCTTCAGGCGGCGGATTGCCCGAGGTGGGCATATCAAGCCCCGCCGTCGGACGAGAGCCAGCGGGGTTCGGGGCGGAGCCCCGGGGCGTGGGGGCGGGGGGCGTGGTCAGGGTGTGGAGGGCCGAGGTCAACCGGTCCAGGCGGGACGCGTACGCGTGTTCGCGGGCCAACGTCCCCGACAACCAAGCCAGTTCGGGCCGCAACCCGTCCGACCACTCCGCGTCGAGCAACGGCCGGAAGGTGTGCAGCGTGCCGCTGATCCGCCGCGCGGCACGCCGAAGCGCACGGGCCGCGTCCGCCGTGTCGCCGCCGCCCGCCCCACCCTCCCGGTGCTGCCGCAACGCACGCAGGAACTCGGTGGCCTGGGAGCGCAGATAACCCCCCAGGACATCGACTTCGCTGGACTCAAGGTGTCGCTGTGCCACGCCGGCGCCTCCGGGCGTCTATGAGCATCTCCTGTACGTTGCGCAGGGGCCGGCCGGCCGGATCGTTCGGGTCGATCGCGTGCCGGGTCCAGTCGCCGTCCGGGCCCAGGTGCCAGGAGGCGGTGGAGTCGGACATCCCCGTTTCGAGCAGTCGGCTGAGCGCCGCGCGGTGCGCCGGGTCCTCGACGCGGACCAGGGCCTCGATCCGGCGGTCGAGATTGCGGTGCATCATGTCGGCGCTGCCGATCCAGACCTCGGGCTCGCCGCCGTTGCCGAAGGCGAACACCCGCGAATGCTCCAGGAATCGGCCGAGCACCGACCTGACCCGGATGTTCTCGGACAGGCCCGCGACCCCGGGGCGTACCGCGCAGATCCCGCGCACCCACACATCGACCGGCACGCCCGCCATCGAGGCCCGGTAGAGGGCGTCGATGACGGCCTCGTCGACCATCGAGTTGACCTTGATACGGACGTAGGCGGGGCGGCCCGCACGGTGGTGCTGGACCTCCTTCTCGATCCGCGTGATCAGGCCCGTACGCAGGGACTTGGGGGCGACGAGCAGGCGGCGGTAGGTCTCGCGGCGCGAGTAGCCGGACAGCCGGTTGAAGAGGTCGGAGAGGTCGGCCCCGACCTCCTGATTAGCCGTCAGCAGCCCCAAGTCCTCATACAGACGGGCCGTCTTGGGGTGGTAGTTGCCGGTGCCGACGTGCGAGTACCGGACGAGCTGGTCGCCCTCCTGCCGTACGACGAGCGACAGCTTGCAGTGCGTCTTCAGGCCGACGAGGCCGTAGACGACATGGCAGCCCGCCTCCTCCAGCTTGCGCGCCCACTTGATGTTCGCCTGCTCGTCGAAGCGGGCCTTGATCTCGACCAGGACGAGCACCTGCTTGCCGGCCTCGGCGGCCTCTATCAGCGCGTCCACGATGGGCGAGTCGCCCGAGGTCCGGTACAGGGTCTGCTTGATGGCGAGCACGTCCGGATCGGACGCGGCCTGTTCCAGGAAGGCCTGTACGGAGGTGGAGAAGGAGTCGTACGGGTGGTGCAGCAGCACGTCGTGGCCGCGCAGCGCCGCGAAGATGTCGGGCGCCGAGGCCGATTCGACCTCCGCCAGGTCGCGGTGGGTGCCCGCGACGAACTTCGGGTACTTCAGCTCGGGGCGGTCGATGCCCGCTATGGAGAAGAGGCCGGTGAGGTCCAGGGGGCCGGGCAGCGGGTACACCTCGGACTCGCTGATCTTCAACTCCCGTACGAGGAGGCTGAGGATCTCCGAGTCGATGGTCTCCTCGACCTCCAGGCGGACGGGCGGCCCGAAGCGGCGCCGCATCAGCTCCTTCTCCAGGGCCTGGAGGAGATTCTCGGCGTCGTCCTCCTCCACTTCCAGGTCCTCGTTCCGGGTCAGCCGGAACATGTGGTGCTCCTCGACCTTCATGCCGGGGAACAGCTCGCCCAGGTGGCGGGGCGCGGCGATGACGTCCTCTATCGGGACGTAGCGCTGCGGCGAGGCCTCCAGGAAGCGGGAGAGCAGCGGCGGGACCTTCACGCGGGCGAAGTGGCGGTGCCCGGAGACGGGGTTCGAGACGACGACCGCGAGGTTGAGCGAGAGCCCCGAGATGTACGGGAAGGGGTGCGCGGGGTCGACGGCGAGCGGGGTGAGGACCGGGAAGATCTGCTGCATGAACAGCGTGTAGAGCCGGGCCTGCTCCTTCTCCGTCAGCTCGTTCCAGCGCACGACGTGGATGCCCTCGTCGGCGAGGGACGGGGCGACCTCGTCCTGGTAGCAGGCGGCGTGCCGGGCCATGAGTTCCCGGGAGCGGTTCCAGATCAGCTCCAGGACCTCGCGGGGCTGGAGTCCTGAGGCGGAGCGGGTGGCGACGCCGGTCGCGATGCGGCGCTTCAGGCCCGCCACCCGGACCATGAAGAACTCGTCGAGGTTCGAGGCGAAGATGGCCAGGAAGTTCGCGCGCTCCAGGAGCGGGGTGTTCGGGTCCTCGGCGAGTTCCAGGACGCGTTCGTTGAAGGCGAGCCAGCTGCGTTCGCGGTCCAGGAAGCGGCCCTGGGGCAGCTCGGCGTCGTCCTGTCCTGCCGCGTAGCTCTCCTCGTAGTCGTCGGGGTCCGCGTCGATGTCGGCGACGATTCCGGCGAGCTTCGCGGCGGCCAGGTCGTACTCGCCGGTGGCCACGGGGTGCGGCCGGTGCGCGGCGAGCGAGCCCACGGACGGCTGTGGCTGCGCGGCCGAGGGGGCGGCCGGGGCCGGGGCCGGAGCAGTGTCGGTCGTCTTCGTCTGGTCCTGTGCGGCGTTCGGCTGGCTCATGGCCCCATTCTTCCGCCTGGACGCCGACCTGGGCGCGCCGACCGCGTCGGAGCGCGCGGGCGCGAGCGTGAGCCGGGCGCGGCCTGCGGGTTCGACGGGGTCGGGAACGGGGGGCTGCATTCCGTGAGCGTCGCAAGTCCGTCTGAATCGACGGTTACGGAGACATGACGTACGGGATATGGGCGGGGGCCCTCCGGGGGTGGGGCCGTGCCGGGGCGGAGCCCCGTGGCGTGGGGGACCGCTGGCCCCGCCCACACCCCGGCGGTCAGCGGACGCGCCTGCGCAGGAGGTAGAAAGCGGTGGCGGTGGCCGCGGCCGTGAGGAGGAGGGTGAGGAGCGTTTCCGTGAGTTGGAGGGGCCAGAAGTGGGAGGGCGGATGCCCCTCGCGGTAGAAGCCCGTGATGTTGTGCTCCGTGAGGCACGCGCGGTCGTCGACGCACATCGGGTCGGCGACCCGCGCCCCGGCGCCGGTCAGCGCGCCTTCGGAGGTCAGGGACCCCGCGAAGTACGGGTAGCCCTCCCGGACGTCCCCGGTCACCGTCACCGTGGGCCACAGCCGGTCGCGCACCACCTCGAGCACGCCGATCACGACCGTCGTGGCGATCAGGGAGTAGGCCGCCGCCGGCAGCGTGCGGCGGGTCAGGAGCGCGATCACCGCGCCGATGGCCAGGCCGAGCAGCGGTATCGCCACGGCCGTCGGGCCGAGGGCGTCGTAGGTCGCCGTCGAATGGTGCCAGCGGTTGTCCGCGAGGCCGGGGGCCGCCGAGGCGACGAGCCGGCGCAGCAGGACGAGGAGGGTCGTGCCGAGGACGAGGAAGGCCGCGGGCACGGCCAGCTTCGTCGCGAGCCAGCGGGCCGGGGAGACGGACTGCGTCCACGCCAACTCGGCCGTTCCCCTGCTCAGTTCGCGGCCGATGAGCAGGCCGCCCGCGAACACCGCGGCCGCCACCGGAACCAGCGTGATCAGCGTGTCGGAGAGGCTGAGGAGGTAGTGGTACGAGTCCGCGGTGGCGCCCCGCGCCGTGCAGCCGTTCGCCACCGCCGGGTCGCAGTGCCCCCTGATGTCGAGCCCGGTCGTGCCGGGACCCCACAGCCACAGGAGCAGCGTGCCCGTCACGACGACGAAGGCGATCCACAGCCCGGCGGCGACGCGGTGCAGCCGCAGGACCGTCCGGGGCAGGCCCAGCGGGAGCGTGGTGGCGGCGCTCATGCGGCGGTCTCCTTGGCGAGCGGGGTGACCGGCGGCTCCGGCTGGAAGCGGCGCAGCACGAGGAACGCGGCGACGACGGCCAGTGCGCCGAGCGCGAGCAGCACGCCGGTCTCGGCGAGCTGGCGCGGCCAGTAGTCGGGCGAGGGCAGGTAGCTGCGGGTGAAGCCGGTGATGTCGTGCTGGTCGAGGCAGTGCTGGGTCATGCAGCCGGGGTCGCGGATCTCCGCCCCCGTCGATGTGATCGCCTTGCTGTGCACGGGGATCTCGGGCTGCTGGTAACTGCCCTGGAGCGGCCAGGAGTTGCCGCGGAACGCGCCCGCCAGGTACGTCACGATCCCGGCGACGACCGCCGCCGACAGCGTGCGGCGCAGCACCAGGGCGGCCAGCACCCCGATGGCGAGGCCGAACAGGGCGTTCGCCACCGTCGCCGGGCCGATGGAGAAGTTGAAGTCGCGCGGGCCGATGCCGGCGACGAGCAGATGGTTCCGGTCGTCCCACACCAGGCGGTAGAGGATGACGACGAGCGTCGTGCCGACCGTGATGAGCAGTGCGGGCACGGCGAGCTTCGCGGCCAGCCAGCGGGCGGGGGAGACGGACTGGGTCCACGCCAACTGGGCGGTGCCCTGCTCCAGTTCGCGGGCGATCAGCGGTCCGGCCGCGAAGACGGCGATGACGCACGCGGCGATCCGGGTCAGCGACAGCGGGTCGTAGAAGAGGGTGTCGAAGGTGGTGCCGATGAACGGGAGGAAGGCGGAGAGTCCCTCCCAGGCGTTGTCCTGCGCCCCGCTGTAGCCGAGCTTGTCGAACGCCGCCTGGGCCTCCGACGAGCCGGGGCCCCACAGCCACAGGAGCAGGCCGAGGCTGATCGCCACATAGCCGGTCCACACCCACATCGCGCCGCGGTGCAGTCGCAGGACCGTCCAGACCAGGCCGTCGGCGCCGGGCTTGGTGCGGCGCACGGCAGCGGGCTTGTCGAGCGTCGGGGTCGTCTGGGTGCTCATGCGGTCACCGCCGTCCGGTTCGGGCCCGCCGTGGTGCCTGGCGTCAGCAGGGGTGGGGCGTCGGGCGAGCGGAGATGGGCGAGGAGCAGCTCTTCGAGGGAGGGCTCCTGGACCTGCCAGCCCTCGCCGACGGGGCCGTCGCGGCGGATCAGCGCGGTGAGGCCGCGGCCGGAGGGGCGGGACTCGATCACGGTGTGCGGGGCGAGGTCGCCGCGCCCGGTGACCAGGCTGTGCGCGCCGAGCAGGTCGTCGATGCCGCCGCCGAGCCGGATCCGGCCGCCGCCGAGCAGCAGCAGGTGGTCGCAGGCGTCGGCCAGCTCGGTGACGATGTGCGAGGACATCAGGACCGTCGTGCCGTGCTCCGCCGCGTCCGCCATCAGCGTGCCCATCAGTTCGTGCCGGGCCAGCGGGTCGAGGTCGGCCATCGGCTCGTCGAGCAGCATCAGCTCGGGGCGCTTGCCGAGGGCGAGGGCGAGCGCGACGCGGGTGCGCTGGCCGCCGGAGAGCGAGCGGATCTTCGCCTTCGGGTCGAGGGAGCCCTGCTCGACGATCTTCGACGCGTACGCGGCGTCCCAGCGCTCCGGGTTGAGCTCGGCGCCCATCCGCAGGGTGTCCGCGATGGACAGCTGGGGGTACAGGGGCTTGCTCTGGGAGAGGTACGAGACCTTCGCGCGGTGCGTGCCGGGGGCCGCGCCGAGCACGGAGACGCTGCCGGAGGTGGCCCGGGACAGGCCGGCCGCGATGGTGAGCAGCGTCGACTTGCCCGCGCCGTTGGGCCCGACGAGCGCGCTGATCCGGCCCTCGGGCAGCCGGAACGAGCAGTCGTCCAGGGCCGCGGCGGCGCGCCGTCCGTAGCGCTTGACGAGGCCGTGCGCCTCGATGGCCGTACTGGCCGTACTCATGAAGTCCCCTTGTGTCTGGTGCCGGCACCCGTGCCGGTGCTGGTGCTGAAGTGCGCTTCGAGGGCGCTGCCGAACAGGGCCGCCACGTCCTCGCGGTCGAGCCCCGCCTCTTTCGCCCGGTGCGCCCAGTCGTCGAGCTCCGCTCTCAGCGGTGAGTCGGCGGAGCCGGAGCCGAGCGTGGCGCGGACGAAGGTGCCGAGCCCTCGGCGGGCCTCGACGAGGCCGGAGCGCTCCAGCTCGCGGTAGGCCTTCAGCACGGTGTTCGGATTGATCGCCGTCGCCTCGACGACCTCTCGGGCCGTGGGCAGCTTGTCCCCGGGCTCTAGCAGGCCGAGCCGCAGGGCGTGCTCGGTCTGGTGGACGATCTGGAGGTAGGTGGCGACGCCGGTGTGGCGGTCGATGCGGAATTCGATGACCGGTTCGGGTGCTGGGTCCTGCACCACGCCGTACCCCCTTTCACTAATCAAGTAGTGAAAGGGTGATGCAAGAGAGGGGGCGGCGTCAAGTGACGCCGCCCCCTCTCGTTCGGGTGACGCGGAGAAATGCCAGGTCAGGACTCCGTGCGGTACATCAGGTCCGTCTCGTACGTGGTGAAACCAAGGCGCTCGTACACGCTCACCGCCGCCTTGTTGTCGGCGTCGACGTAGAGCATCGCGGTCGGCAGGCCCGCCGCCGCGAGGTGGCGCAGGCCCGTCGCCGTCAGGGCCTTGCCGAGGCCGCCGCCCTGGTTGCCGGGTGCCACCCCGACGACGTAGACCTCGCCGAGCCGCTCCTGCGCGTGCGTCTTCGTCCAGTGGAAGCCGATCAGCTCGTCGCCGCGGAAGGCCAGGAAGAAGCCGGCCGGGTCGAACCACGGCTCGGCCTTGCGGTCGTCCAGGTCGCGCTGGGTGAGGGAGCCCTGCTCGGGGTGGTGGGCGAACGCCGCCGCGTTCACGGCGAGCCAGGCGGCGTCGTCCTGACCGGGGACGAACGTACGGATCCGGACGCCATCGGGGAGCGTCGGCTCCGCGAGGTCCAGGTCGGCCAGCGGGCGCCGCATCTGGCGCAGCTCGCGGAACAGGGTCAGGCCGAGGACCTGGGCGAGGTGGCGGGCCGCGCTGTGGCCGCCGTGCGCCCACACCCGCAGGCGCTTGCCGGAGGCGGCGAGCAGGGCGGTGCCGAGGGCGCGGCCGTGGCCGTGGCCGCGGTGCGCGGGGTGGACGACCAGTTCGGCGGCCGGGGCCTCGATCGGGTCGGTGTCCTCAAGCTGCGCGTAGCCGATGAGCTCGTCGCCGACGCTGAGGAGGAGGTGGCGGATGCCTTCGCGTTCGCCGCCGCGGAGTTGCAGGCGGCCCTGCTCGGACACGGCTTGCTGGCCGTCCGTGTGGGCGGCCTCGGTGAGGAGGGCGAGGACCTGGGTCGACTGGGTGGGGGTGAGGGTGGGCAGGGTGTCGATCCGGCGGCCCGGGGCGGTGGGGTCGCTGGTGGGGGCGGGGTCGGTGGTCATGCGTACGAGGGTACGACCGGGGTGTGACGGTTACGCCGAGCTTCTTCCTACGTCGCGGGGCTCTGCCCCGGACCCCGCTCCTCAAGCGCCGGAGGGGCTTGATTGGCCCGTGGCGGCTTCGCGATGCTCAACCCCCTGTCACGCTACGCGCGTTGACCATAAGCTGCACCCGCATTCGCGGTGAACGGTGCCTGTCGCAGTCGGTGATTCGGTGTCGGGCCGCACGGAATCCCCAGGGGGACTCATGCATGCGCAGACGAAGAGACCGGGGCGGCGGCTGCGGGGGGTGGTGGCCGCGGGGGTCACGCTCGTGGCCGCCGGGGCGTTGATGGCCGCGTTGCCCGCGGGGGCGGCCGGAGGTGGGCGGTATCAGGACGTGCAGTTGCTGTCCTTCAATGACTTCCACGGGAATCTGGAGCCGCCGGCCGGGTCGTCCGGGCAGGTCAGTGAGGTGCAGGCGGACGGGACGACCAAGAAGGTCGACGCGGGTGGGGTCGAGTACTTGGCGACGTCGCTGCGCGAGGCGCGGCAGGGGCATCCGTACAGCATTACGGCCGCTGCCGGGGATCTCGTCGGGGCCAGCCCGTTGTTGTCGGGGCTGTTCCATGACGAGCCGACCGTCGAGGCCATGAATGGGCTCGATCTGGATGTGACCTCGGTCGGCAACCATGAATTCGACGAAGGGGCCGCGGAGTTGGCGCGGCTGCAGAACGGTGGGTGTCATCCGAAGGACGGGTGTTACGGGGAGGGGCGGGAGTTCGGAGGGGCCGACTATCCGTATCTCGCCGCGAATGTGACCGACGAGAAGACCGGGAAGCCGGTCCTCGACCCGTACTGGGTGTGGAAGCGGAACGGGGTGAAGGTCGGGTTCATCGGGGTCACGCTCGAAGGCACGCCGGACATCGTGTCCGCGGACGGCGTCAAGGGGCTGAAGTTCCACGACGAGATCGAGACGGTCGACAAGTACGCGAAGATCCTCGACAAGCAGGGGGTCAAGTCGATCGTCGCGCTGATCCATGAAGGGGGCGCCCCGGCTTCGGCCTCGTACAACTACGACTGTGACGCGGCGGGCGGCGGCAGCGGGGTTTCCGGGCCGATCGTCGACATCGCCAAGGGGATCACGCCGAAGGTCGACGCGCTGGTGACCGGGCACACGCACAACGCGTACGCGTGCACCATCCCGGACCCGGCGGGCAAGCCGCGCATGGTCACGTCGGCGTCCTCGTACGGGAAGCTCTACACGGACACGACCCTGACGTACGACCGCGCCACCAAGGACATCGTCCGTACGTCGGTGAAGTCGCCCACCGCGGCCAACCACGTCGTCTCGCGGACGCAGGAGAAGGCCGCCGACATGACGGCGCTGATCGGGCGGTGGAACGAGCTGGCGGCGCCGGTGGCGAACCGGTCCGTCGGGTTCATCTCCGGTGACGTCCCCGGGCGGGGCGCCACGACTCCCGAGGCGCCGCTCGGCGATCTGATCGCGGACGCGCAGCTCGCGCACGCCAAGTCCCTTGACCCGAAGGCGAGTCTGGCCCTGATGAATCCGGGCGGGGTCCGCTCCGACCTGGTGTTCAAGGCGAGCGGGAGCGAGGGCGACGGGGTCGTGACGTACGGGGAGGCCTTCGCCGTGCAGCCGTTCAGCAACACCGTGAACCTGGTCGACCTGAGCGGCGAGCAGCTCGTGAGCGCGCTGCGGCAGCAGGTGAGCGGGGCGAACGCGGCGTCGCCGAAGATCCTCCAGCCCTCGGCCGGGCTCACGTACACGCTCGACATGACCAAGGCGGGCGCGGACCGGGTCGTCGCCGATTCGATCAGGCTGAACGGTGCCGCGATCGATCCGTCCGCCACCTACCGGGTCGCCCTCAACTCCTTCCTCGCGGGCGGCGGAGACGGCTTCGCGGCGCTGGGGGAGGGCAAGAATCCGCTGGTCGGGAGCGATGATCTGAAGGCGTTCAGCGACTACTTGAGCGCCAACTCCTCGGCCGCGGACCCGATCGAGCCGCCCGCGGCGGACCGCATCACGATCGTCAAATAGGCGAAACACGGCTCGCATTGGGGTGGCCTACGGTGGGACCGCGGATGAACCGCGGTTGAACCGTGGGCCACCCCACACTTGTGAAGGTTATTTGTGTAACCCGTGGGGTTGTGTGATGGAATCGGCCGATGCGTACCCCCCACCGCATGGACGACGAGCCCATAGCCAACGACCGTACGGCGTTTGACGATTGGTTTGATGACGGGGCGGAGGATTTGGTTCCGCCGGACCACGGCCGGTTCGACGACGGGCCCGACCACTGGTCCCCGCCGGACCACCGGCGCGCGGGACGGCGCAGGCGCCGCAGCCGGCTCGCCGGGGTCTCCTTCGCGCTGAAGGGCCTCATCGCCGTCGTCGTCCTGTGCGGTTTCCTCGCCATGGCCGACCGCTGGGCGGTGCTCTACGCGGAGAACAAGGCCGCGCAGCAGCTCAAGAAGCAGATGAAGCTGACGGCGGCGCCCGAAGTGGAGATCGGCGGCTTTCCGTTCCTCACGCAGCTCGCCGACCGCCGCATCGGCGAGATGAAGGTGACGGTCCCCGACGTCGCCGCCGACCGCGTCACCCTCGCCAAGGTCTCCGCGACCGCCCACAACGTACGCATCAAGGGCTCGGGCCTCACTGACATCAGCGGCGCCTACGCCGACCAGATGAACGGGCAGGTGCTGCTCAGCTTCGCCGACATGAACCGTGAACTGGGCGCCTCCCAGGTCACGTTCACCGGACACGGCAAGAACAAGGTGCTCGCGCGCGGCACCCTGCCCGTCGCCGGGCACGACGTGAAGGTGCGGGCCGACGCGAACATCCAGCGGCTCGGCGCGTCCGGGATCTCCACGGACATCGACAACATGAGCCTCGCCATCGGCGACCTCGCCACCTACCGCCCCGGCACCCGCGCCTCCGAGGGCCTGCACCTCACGCGCCAGTCCGTGGACAAGCTCACCCAGCAGGTCGACAAGGCGCGCCAGCTGCTCGCCGTGCCCGCCGTCGTGAAGCGGCTCGGGGTGCCGGACAGCGCGGTTCAACAGGCGCTGAACAGCGACGCGAAGCTGCGCGAGCTGACCGGAACGCCGCGCTTCGTCAAGCAGTTGATGGGCACGAACCTGATCGACATCGCGCTCGCCCACCCCGAGATCCTCAAGAGGATCGGCCTCGACCCGGCGCTGCTCGACGGCCTCACCCGCCTCACCCGGCCCGAACTCGCCGACCGCCTCTCCCTCGCCTTCCGGGTCCCGCAGCTGCCCGGCGACTCGGGGTACGTACGCCTTCAGGACGTGCGGGTGGAGAAGGAGGGGATCCGGGTGGATCTGTCGGGAGGCGGGCTCTCGGTCGGCAAGTGAGCCGAATCCGTGCCGTTACGGGATCTCCGGCGGCGGCGTCGGCGCGCCCGGCAGGGACAGCGTCGCGAGCGTGCCGCCGCCGTCCGCCGCCGACAGGCCGACATGGCCGCCGCTGGCCTCGACCGTACGGGCCACGATCGACAGGCCGAGCCCCGAGCCCGGCAGGGCGCGCGCGGTCGGGGAGCGCCAGAACCGGTCGAAGACGTACGGGAGTTCCTCGTCCGGGATGCCGGGGCCGTGGTCCCGCACGGTGAGCGTGCCGCGCATGAGGCGCACCTCGATCCGCCCCTTCTCCGGGCTGAACTTCACGGCGTTGTCCAGCAGGTTCACCACCGCCCGCTCAAGCGCGGCCGGCTCCGCCCGTACGTACCAGGGGGCCAGCTCGGCGTCGAAGGTCAGCTCGGGGCCGCGCAGCCGGGCGCGTTCGATGGCGCTGCGCACCGTGTCGTGCAGCGAGACGACCCGCAGCGGCCCCTCCGCCCCGGTCAGTCCCGTACGCGACAGCTCCTGAAGGTCGCCGATGAGCGCGGCCAGCTCCGTCATCTGCGCCTTCAGGGACGTCATCAGCGCCTTGCGGTCCTCCGCCGGGATGGTGCGGCCGGTCTCCTCGATCCGGTTGAGGAGATCGATGTTGGTACGCATCGAGGTCAGCGGCGTACGCAGCTCGTGGCCCGCGTCGGCGATGAGCTGCTGCTGAAGGTCGCGGGAGGAGGCGAGCGAGGCCGTCATCTGGTTGAACGACTCCGAGAGCCGCGCGATCTCGTCGTCGCCCTCGACCGGGATGCGGACCGTGAGGTCCTCGGTTCTGGCCACGTGCTCGACGGCTTCGGTGAGGTCGTCGACGGGGCGCAGTCCGGTGCGGGCGATCCACAGTCCTGCGGCCGTGGAGCCGAGGACGCCGATGCCGCCCACGAGGAGGAGCACCCAGGCCAGGGTGGTGAGGGGCTCCGTGACCTCGGATGTGGGGCTGGCCACGGAGACCGCGAACTGCTCGCCGCTGTTCTTCTCGACGGCGTGCAGCGTCACGACGCGCATCTGGGTGCCACCGTCGTCCGCGGTGGTGTGCGACGCGGTGTCCAAGGTGCCCGCGGCCACGGACAGATCGTCGGCCTGGACGGGGATCACCTCGTCACCGGGCGAGGTGCACACCTGACCGTCGGTGGAGATGATCTGGACCGTCGGGCCGGGGAATCGCCTGGCGCTCGAGCCGGACGACGAGCTGCAGTTGTCCAGGATGTACGAGATCTGGCTCGGCCCCAGCGAGTGCGCCTCGTTGGACAGGTTGTGGTCCAGCTGGTCGTACAGCTGCGCCCGCGTGATGAACCAGCACGTCACCGCCACCGCGGCGACGGCCGCCGCGACCGCCACGGCGACGAGGAGCGCGATCCGCGACCTCAGTGGCAGCGTCCGCAGCCGTCGTACGAGCTTGTTCACTCGGCCGCTCCTCCGGACCGCAGCACGTACCCCACGCCCCGCACGGTGTGCACGAGGCGCGGTTCGCCGCCGGCCTCGGTCTTGCGGCGCAGGTACATCACGTAGACGTCGAGGGAGTTGGAGGACGGCTCGAAGTCGAAGCCCCAGACGGCCTTGAGGATCTGCTCGCGGGTGAGGACCTGCCGGGGGTGGGCCAGGAACATCTCCAGGAGCGTGTACTCGGTGCGGGTCAGCTCGACCGCGCGGCCGCCGCGGGTGACCTCGCGGGTGGTGAGGTCCATCCGCAGGTCGGCGAAGGCGAGGGTGTCGGAATCGTCGACGTCGGCGCCGGTCGCCGCGGCGGCGTACGAGCTGCGGCGCAGCAACGCCCGTACCCGCGCGAACAGTTCGTCCAGCTCGAACGGCTTGACCAGGTAGTCGTCGGCGCCCGCGTCGAGCCCTGTGACGCGGTCGCCGACGGTGTCGCGGGCGGTGAGCATCAGGATCGGGGTGGTGGAGCCGGTCGCCCGCATCCGGCGGGCGGCGGTCAGGCCGTCCATGCGCGGCATCTGGATGTCGAGGACGACCAGGTCGGGCCGGTACGAGGCGACCTTCTCCAGGGCGTCCGCGCCGTCGACGGCGACCTCCGTGGCGTACCCCTCGAAGGCGAGGGAACGCTGAAGCGCCTCAAGCACCGCGGGCTCGTCGTCGACGATGAGGATCCGGTACTGCGGTTCGCGTTCGCCTTCGGCGGGGCTCATGGGCTGCGCTTCCTGTCGGTTCGGGGGGTACGGGCGGGGCCGGTGCCTCTCAGCCTCGCACCGTCTCGCCGGGTGGGCACAATCACGCCCCGGTCAGCTGTCGGAGCCGCCCGAACGGAGCGTGTCCAGGTCCGCCTTGACCGTATTGATCGGAATGGCGAACCCGAGCCCCACGCTGCCGTTGCTCGACGAGGACGTGGACGAACCCGAACCGGACGAGTACATCGCCGAGTTGATGCCGATGATGTTGCCGTTCATGTCGATGAGGGCGCCGCCGGAGTTGCCGGGGTTGAGGGACGCGTCGGTCTGGATCGCCTTGTACGTCGTCTTGGACGAGCCGGTGTCGCCGTTGAACTGCTGCCCGCCGAACTCGAACGGCCACTCGCCGCTGCCGCTGCCGCCCTGCTGTTGCTGCTGCTGCCCCTCGTCCGTGGAGACGGTGACATCACGCTGGAGCGCGGAGACGATGCCGCTGGTCACGGTCCCGGTCAGGCCCTCGGGGGAGCCGATCGCGACGACGTCGTCGCCGACCTTGACGCCCTCGGAGTCGCCGAGCGTCGCGGCCTTCAGCCCGGACGCGTTCTTCAGCTTGATGAGCGCGAGGTCCTTCTTCGCGTCGGTGCCGACGACGTCCGCCGTGTACGTCTTGCCGTCGCTCGTCGACACCTTCACCGAGGAGGCGCCGGACACGACGTGGTTGTTGGTGACGATCTCGCCGTCACTCGTGATGATCACGCCGGAGCCGGTCGATGAACCGGACCCGAGCTCCGCGTTGACCTCGACTATCGAGGGGCTGACCGCCTCCGCGACCCCGGACACGGTGCCCTTCTTGCTGCTCGGCACGACATTCGTACTCGTCGAACTGGCGGAGACGCCGTCGCCGCCCGAACCGGTCAGCTCCTGGAAGGCGTACGCCGTGCCGCCCCCGACGGCCGCCGCCGCGACCGCCACCGCCGCGATGAGACCGGTCGGCCCGCGCAGCCGCTTCTTCTTCCGCTTCGGGCCCTCCTCCGCCTGAGGCTGCTCGTACGGCTGCTGCTGGTGCGTCTGCTCGGCGAGCACGACGCCCGGCAGGTACGGGGGCTGGGGCGGGTAGGGCTGCTGGGGTTCGTCGCCGCTTCGGCGGTAGCTGTCGGTCATGGCACCAAGCCTGTGGCGCGTACATGAGAGCTGCCTGAGCGCGCCCTGAGAGTCCCGACAGAACCGCGTTTGCCCGAAATAAAGCCCGACGCGAGCAGGCGCGCGGAAGGCGTTACGCGCAGCCGCAGGACTGCCGGAGCACCAGCCGCGAAGGAAACAGCTTCAACCGCTCGCGCCGCGACCCGGCCACCCGCAGCGAGTCGTCCAGTACGAGGTCCACGGCGGCCCGCGCCATCGCGGGGCGGTCGGCGGCGACGGTGGTCAGCGGCGGATCGGTGAGCCCCGCCTCCTTCACGTCGTCGAACCCGGCCACCGCCAGCTCGCCCGGCACGTCGATGCGCAGCTCGCGCGCGGCCCGCAGCACGCCGATGGCCTGGTCGTCCGTGGAGCAGAAGATCGCGGGCGGCCGGTCCGGCCCGGAAAGCAGCCCGAGCGCCACCTTGTACGCGTCGTAGCGGTTGTACGGCGCCTCGAAGAGCCGGCCCTCGGTCTCCCGCCCGGCCTCCTTCATGGCGCGCCGCCAGCCCTCGACGTGGTCGGAGACCGGGTCGCCGACGGACGGGGTGTCCGCGGTGCCGCCCACGCAGGCGACGTACTCGTGCCCGTGCTCCAGGAGATGCCGGGTGGCGAGCTGGGCGCCGCCGATGTCGTCGGTGACGACCGCGACGTCGTCGATCGCCTCGGGCCGCTCGTGCAGGAGGACGACGCGGGCGTCCCAGGCCTCGATCTCGTTCGCCGCGAGGTCGTTGAAACCGTGCGAGACGAGGATCAGCCCGGACACCCGCATGCCGAGAAACGCGCGGACGTAGTGGACCTCACGGTCCGGCACGTAGTCGGAGTTGCCGACCAGGACCATCTTTCCGCGCTCGGACGCCGCCTGTTCCACGGCGTGCGTCATCTCCGCGAAGAACGGCTGCCGTGCGTCCGGGACGATCATTCCTATGAGGTCCGTGCGCCGCGAGGCCATCGCCTGGGCGACCCGGTCCGGCCGGTACCCCAGCTCCTTGATCGCGGCGAGTACGCGCTCGCGCGTGGCCGGGGCGACCGGCCGGGGTCCGTTGTTGATCACGTAGGAGACGACGGCGGTCGAGGTACCCGCCAGTCGCGCCACATCGTCCCGAGTCACCTTGGCCACGCGCGGAGTCTACGCGGATGGACCACCCTCTGGGCAGGGCGTGAGCCGCACCGCTAACGGCGCATGCGGGCGGGCTCCGCCACTTCCTCGGCGGGGGCCGGAACCTTGTCCGCCTTGTCCGCCTTGTCGGCCGCCCTGCTCGCCGCCTCGGCCTCGGCCCGCTTCTCGGCCCGCGCCTCGGCGTTCTTCTCCGCCTTCTTCTCCGGCTTCTCCGGTGTGACGAAGCGGTAGCCCACGTTGCGCACCGTGCCGATCAGCGACTCGTGCTCGGGCCCGAGCTTGGCGCGCAGCCTTCGCACGTGCACGTCCACGGTCCGGGTGCCGCCGAAGTAGTCGTAGCCCCAGACCTCCTGGAGCAGCTGGGCGCGCGTGAACACGCGGCCGGGGTGCTGCGCCAGGTACTTCAGGAGCTCGAACTCCTTGAAGGTCAGGTCGAGGACCCGCCCCTTGAGCTTCGCGCTGTACGTCGCCTCGTCCACCGACAGGTCCCCGTTGCGGATCTCCATGGGGGAGTCGTCGGTGACGATCTGCTGCCTGCCCATCGCGAGCCGCAGGCGTGCCTCGACCTCGGCGGGGCCCGCCGTGTCCAGGAGTACGTCGTCGATGCCCCAGTCGGCGGTGACGGCGGCGAGACCGCCCTCCGTCACGACGAGCACCAGCGGGCAGCCGGGCCCGGTGGAGCGGAGCAGCTGGCAGAGGCTGCGGACCTGCGGGAGGTCGCGGCGGCCGTCGATGAGGATGACATCGGCGCCGGGGGTGTCGACGAGAGCGGGCCCCTCCGCGGGGGCCACTCGCACGTTGTGCAGGAGCAGGCCGAGAGCGGGAAGCACCTCCGTCGACGGCTGAAGGGCATTGGTGAGGAGCAGAAGAGAGCTCATCGGTCCCCACCTGCCCTGGGGGTCGTCATACAGTCGTGCACGGTTCGCTCGCCCATAACGTCTGGTTCCTCCTCGGGTCCCTACGAGGACGTTTGCGGCACTGCTTCGTACGGTTGCCACCGGCCCCGAACCCCGCGCCCTGGGGTCCCTGACCTGCGGTTTTACCTGCGTTTTCGTGGCGTCGTATACAACGCCCCAGAAAGCACAAAAGGACCCGGGGGCTGCATTGCCCGAGTCCTCTACCCAGCAGAATAGCCCACATGAGTCGGCGTCCGGCAGGTGACGAGCGTGGATCTTCTGTGTGGCCGATCACCGAACGGAGACGGCGCGTGATGCTCCGGACACGCGACGGAGTCGCCATCGAGGCGGCCCACGACCCCGGCCCAGGCGGCCCCGACACCCCGGCGATCGTGCTCGCGCACGGCTTCACCGGCGATCTGGAGCGGCCCCATGTGCGGCGCGCGGCGCGGGTGTTCGCGCAGCGTGCGGCCGTGATCACGTTCTCGTTTCGGGGGCACGGGCGGTCCGGCGGGCGGTCCACGGTCGGCGACAAGGAAGTGCTCGATCTCGCGGCGGCGGTCGAGTGGGCGCGGGAGCTCGGGCACGCGCGCGTGGTGACGGTCGGTTTCTCCATGGGCGGTTCCGTGGTGCTGCGGCAGGCCGCGTTGCACACAGGGCGCACGGAAGCGCGCCCCGACGCGGTCGTCGCGGTGAGCGCTCCGGCGCGGTGGTTCTACCGGGGGACGGCGCCGATGCGGCGGGTGCACTGGGCGGTGACCCGGCCGGCGGGCCGCGTCGTGAGCCGCTTCGGGCTGCGCACCCGGATCCACCCGTACGACTGGGACCCGGTGCCGCTCTCCCCGGTCGAGTCGGTGCCGCTGCTGGCGCCGACCCCGCTGCTCGTCGTGCACGGCGACCGGGACCCGTACTTTCCGGTCGACCACCCCCGGATGCTGGCCGCGGCATCGGAAGGGGCGGCGGAGTTGTGGCTGGAGCCGGGGATGGGGCACGCCGAGCACGCGGCGAGCGACGAGCTGATCGAGCGGATCGGGGCGTGGGCCGCGGCGGCGCTTGCCGCACAATAGGACACCGCAGTCGATGCGTAGGTCCGTAGGTCCGTAGGTCCGTAGATCCGTAGGAAGGAGCCGGGATGGCGCAGGGCACGATCCGTTACTGGGCCGCGGCCAAGGCGGCCGCCGGTGTCGCGGAGGAGCCGTACGACGCCGAGACCCTGGCGGTGGCGTTGGAGGCGGTCCGTGCGCGGCACTCCGGCGAGCTCGTCCGGGTGCTCCAGCGGTCCTCGTTCCTGGTCGACGGGGATCCGGTCGGGACGCGTGGGCATGAGACGGTACGGCTGGCCGAGGGCGGCACGGTCGAGGTGCTCCCGCCGTTCGCAGGAGGGTGACATCCCGATGAGCAGCAATCAGCAGTATCCGCAGTACGAGTACGGGTATGGGAACGGGTCGTACGAAGGCTCGTACGACCCGTACGCGCAGCAGACGCAGCCTGCGCCTGCGCCTGCGCCCGCGCCCGTTCCGCAGCAGCAGTGGTCGAGCTCGCGGGGCTCTGCCCCGGACCCCGCTGGCTCTCGTCCGACGGCGGGGCTTGATCTACCGGAGCGGTCGCCGATCATCGAGCCGGGGATGCAGCCCGCCGGGCTCACGGCCGTGCTCGGGCTGCTGCTCGCGGGGGGCGCCGCGATCGGCTCGTACGGACTGCTCGTCCCGTTGCTGGTGCTGCAGGCGGTCACGGCCGCGGGCTGGTTCCGGCTCAACGGGATGTGGCCCGCGCGCCAAGGCATCGCGCTCGCGTTCCTGGGCGGTGTCGTCGCGGATGTCGCGCTGCTCGTGGCGGGCCGGGACAACGGTCCGGCCGCGATCCTCGGCACGCTCGGCGTCTGGGTGCTGCTCACCCTCGTCCTCCAGCTGCGCTCGCACGCGGAGCCGGACGAGCGGATGTACGGGCTGATGGCGACGGTCACCTCCGCGGCGCTGGCGATCGTGGCGGCCGGTCACCTCGCGGCCGAGGCCGACGCGGTGACGGTCGGCGGGGTCGCCGTGGCGGTGGCGATCGTGGCGCGCGCGTTGCCGCTGCCGACGGTGGCGTCGGTGGTTGTGGCGCTGCTGGCGGGGGCCGGGGCGGGGGTCGCCGCGGGCGCCGTTACCGGTCTCGGTTCGGCCGGCGCGCTGCTCGGCCTCGCGGCGGCCGCCTGCGCCCTGATCGGTCACCGGGTCGCGTCCTACGACTTCCCGTCCCGCTTCGTCCACATGACGGCGGGCGTCGCGCTTCCGCTGGCCGCGGCGGCCCCGGCGGTCTGGATCCTCGGCCGCGTCCTGGGCTAGCCGGGAACGTGGTTGCGCCCCCCGGGGCTCCGCCCCGGACCCCGCGCCTCAAACGCCGGCGGGGCTTGATGTGGCGGCGAGTGCGGACAGTTCAAGCCCCTGCGGCGATTGAGCAGCGGGGTCCGGGGCGGAGCCCCGGGGCCGGAACCAGGTCGCGGCGGAACGATATTGCCCGCCCCGGCCCCCGGCCACGTACGCTCCCCGCCATGCGCGCACTGCGAATACTGCTGATACTCGTCGTCGTCATCGGCGGCCTCTTCGTCGCGGCCGACCGCCTCGCGGTCCACTTCGCCGAGGACAAGGCCGCCGACAAGATCCGTACGAGCGAGGGGCTCGGGCAGACCCCTGACGTGTCGATCAACGGCTTCCCGTTCCTGACCCAGGTCGCCGGCGGCACCCTGGACGACGTCGAGATCGGCATCCAGGACTTCGAGGCGAAGAGCGAGGACGCCGGCAAGAGCGGCGCGGCCATCCGCATCGCCGACCTCAAGGCCGAGATGCACGGCGTGAAGTTCGACAACAGCTACAGCTCCGCCACCGCCGCCTCCGCCACCGGCACCGCCCGCATCGACTACGCCGAACTCCTCAAGGCCGTGAAGAAGCAGGACCCGGTGCAGGTCGCCCCGAGCGTGACCGCGTGGATCGACGGTCTCTCGTACGCCGGTGACCACAAGGTCAAGGTCACCCTCGCCATCAAGACCCCGCTCGGCACCGTGCGGCCCTCCGTGCGCAGCACCGTCGACGTCAGCGGCGGCGAGGTCAGGGCGCACGCCGACAGCCTCCCGGACGTGGCCGCGGTCAGGCTGGCCGGGGACCGGCTCCGCGGTGTCGTCGACTTCAAGCAGGCGCTCGACGACCTGCCGGCCGGCATCAAGCTGGACCGGGTGCGGGCGGTGCCGCAGGGCTTCGAGATCAAGGTGAAGGGTTCGGACCTCGACCTGGTCGGGTAGGCCGGACACGGGCCGCGCGGGCACCTTTCTCCCCCGTGTCTCCCCCGCGTCTCCCCTGCGGTCCGAACTGCGAGACGACGGCGTCCGCAGAGTAGATGTCGAGGGCCCCGCGGCGGTGCGGCGGCGGGGCGGGCGGCGTCCGGATCCGCGATCGATCCCACGTACCGGACGATCGTGTCTCAGTATCCGACACGTCGGTGACACGGCCGCCGGTACGTCCTTACGATCGGACCCATGAAGCGACAGGCGGACCTCACGAAGCGGCGGGCAGTAGACCTGTGCCGCGTCGCCGCCATGCTCTGTCGCGCCGCCTGAGCGGGACGGCTCAACTCCCGCTGCCCCCTGACCCCTTGAGGCGCTCACGACTCGGGGTCCCCGTGCGCTCGCGCACACCGTCTTTCGCATGCCGCCGCAACTGCCCCGGAGGAATTCAGCATGAGCCGCAGCGACGTCCTGGTAGACGCCGACTGGGTCGAGGCCAACCTCGACAACGACAGCGTGGCCATCGTCGAGGTCGACGAGGACACGTCCGCGTACGACAAGAACCACATCAAGAACGCCATCCGCATCGACTGGACCAAGGACCTCCAGGACCCGGTCCGGCGTGACTTCATCGACCAGGAGGGCTTCGAGAAGCTCCTGTCGGCGAAGGGCATCGGCAACGACACGACCGTCGTGCTCTACGGCGGCAACAACAACTGGTTCGCGTCCTACGCCTACTGGTACTTCAAGCTCTACGGCCACCAGGACGTGAAGCTCCTCGACGGCGGCCGCAAGAAGTGGGAGCTCGACTCCCGCGACCTGGTCGACGGCTCGCAGGTCCCCAGCCGCCCGGCCACCGACTACAAGGCCAAGCCGCAGGACACCTCGATCCGCGCCTTCCGCGACGACGTCGTGAACGCGATCGGCAGCAAGAACCTCGTCGACGTGCGTTCCCCCGACGAGTTCTCCGGCAAGCTCCTCGCCCCGGCCCACCTGCCGCAGGAGCAGTCGCAGCGTCCGGGCCACGTCCCGTCCGCGCGCAACATCCCGTGGTCGAAGAACGCCAACGACGACGGCACGTTCAAGTCGGACGACGAGCTCAAGGCGCTCTACGCCGACGAGCAGGTCGACCTGGCGAAGGACTCGATCGCGTACTGCCGCATCGGCGAGCGCTCCGCGCTCACCTGGTTCGTGCTGCACGAGCTGCTCGGCCAGGAGAACGTCAAGAACTACGACGGCTCGTGGACCGAGTACGGCTCCCTCGTCGGCGTGCCGATCGAGCTCGGCGCCAACAAGTAACCGCCCTTTCCTCTTCCCTTCCTTCTTCCTTAGGAGTCAGTCATGTGCGGAGCGAAGGCCGGCGGCCCCGACGCCTCGACGATCAAGCCCGGTGAGACCACCATCCAGGGCCAGGTGACCCGCGACGGCGAGCCGGTGACCGGCTACGTCCGGCTCCTCGACTCGACCGGCGAGTTCACCGCCGAGGTCCCCACCTCGGCCACGGGCCAGTTCCGCTTCTACGCGGCCGAGGGCACGTGGACCCTGCGCGCCCTGGTCCCCGGCGGGCAGGCCGACCGTACGGTCGTCGCCCAGACCGGCGGCCTCGCGGAGGTCGCGATCGCTGTCTGAGCGATCACACGTAACGGCTGAAGGGCCGCATCCCCCGGGGTTGGACGCCATGGGTTCGGGGTGCGGTCCTTCGGCATGAGCGGGCTTACGCTGAAGGTATGTACGCACGGCGGAAGCACCTGTACTTCGCCATGATGGGCGTCTGTATCGGGCTGTTCGTCCTGGCCTGGGGCGTTGTGCGGCTCTGGTCGGTGCCGGCGGCGGTCGCCATGTGCGTCGTCGCCATGGTCATCCCTCCCTTCGCCGCGATCGTCGCCAACCGGCGCGGCCCCGAGGACCGCTGGTGGGACGACCCCTCGGGCGACGCGAAGTCCGACGAGTGGTGGGACGAGCTGGACGGCAAGAAGCGACATAAATGAGGCCTACGTTCCCGGGCGGCGGCTCAGCGCCGCCGGGAGCGTCGCCGCCACCACCGCGAGCAGCGCGCACACCGCGCTCGCCCCGGCCGTCGCCGCCCACGGGACGCTGAGCGGCAGCGGGCCCACCAGGCGCAGTACCGACCACCAAAGACCCGCCAGGCTCAGCGCCGCGGTGCCCGCCGCGAGCAGCGTGCCGATCGCCACCACCAGTAGCGCCTCGACCGCCACGAACGCGGTGACCTGGCGGCGCCGCGCCCCCAGCAGGGCAAGGGCCCGGCGCTCGGGGGCCCGGTCCTCCGACGCCATCAGCACCGTATTGACCAGGGACAACACGGTGTACGCGAGGATGATCGCGAGTACGGCGAACAGCCCGGTCCGGCTCGCCGAACGCCCCCCGGCGCCCAGCTCCGCGCCCCACCGCTCCTTGCTCAGCGCGCGGGCGCCGTGCCCCTCGACGGCCCGGTCGAGCGCCGCGCGTGCCGTGTCCGGCGGGGTGCCGGGGCGCAGCTTCACGTAGGCGAGGTCGGGGCGGGACTGCCCGGCGTTCGCCGGGGTGACGTACGCGTCGGCCTCTGCCCCGGCTGCGAGCAGGCCGACGACCTTGAACGCGGTACGGGTCCCGTCGGCGCGCCACAACCGGACCGTGTCGCCGAGGCGGTGCTCCCAAGTGGGCGACACGACAATGGTGTTGGCGCGCAACTCGCTCAACGACCCTGAGGTGATGGGAACTTGACAGGTGCTGGGGAGGGGTTTCGGGTCGACCGCCGTCACGGGGCGCCGGGTCAGCGACGACCCGCCGTCCAGGGTGTAGAGGCTCATCGGGGTCGAGGTCGCGACGTCCACGCCGGGCACCGCCCGCAGCCGCGCGACCAACTCACGGTCCAGACCGCCGCCCTTGTCGCCACCGTTGCCGCCGCCGTCCGGTACGACGACGTACTCGGCGCGCACGGGCTTCGTCCGCACCTCCTTCTCCGCCGCGTCCCCGGTCGTCGCCCCGCCGAGCAGCGCCGCCGTCAGGCCGACCGTGACCAGGACCGGCGCCGCCGTCAGTGCCGTCTGCCGGGCCGAGGCGAGGGCGGCGGACGCGGCGACCTCGCCCGCGGCGCCGGGCAGCCGGGACAGCGGCGCGGCGAGGAGGCGGGTGACCGGGGCGGCGACGGCGGGGGCCAGCAGGGCGGCCGCGGCGACCAGCAGCATCACCAGGGGCATGGCCGTCTTGTCGTGGGTGGCGGAGGCCGGGTCGGTGAGCGCGTTCACCGCCAGGCAGACCAGGGCCGTGGCCAGGCAGCCGAGGCCGAGCACCCAGCGGGCAGGCGTCATCGCCCGGGACTCCACGGCCGCCTCGCGCAGCGCCTCCGCGGGCCCGGTGCGCCCGGCCCGCAGCGCCGGTGCGGCGGCCGCGGCGAGCGCGACGGCCACGCCGACGGGGAACGCGACGAGCGTGGGCACGACCGAGTCGCCGACCACGGTCCAGGCGGGCGCGAGGTCGAGCGCGACGAGCCGTTCGAGCAGCCAGGGCGCGGCACTCGGCCCGAGCACCGCGCCGATCCCCGACGCGACGACCGCCAGCAGCCACGCCTCCGCCCGCACCATGCGCCGCAGCTGCCGCCCGGTCGCCCCCACGGTCCGCAGCAGCGCGAACTCGCGGCGGCGCCGCGCGGTGGCGTACGCGAACGTCGACGACACCACGAAGACGCTGACGAACGCGGCGAACCCACCGGCGATGCCGACGACCGTGGCGGCGTCATTACGGGCCCGCGCGTCGGCGGCCCGCGCCGGGTCGGGTTCGGCCCGTTCGTCTCCGGTGAGCACGCGGACACCGGCGCCACGCACGGCGGCGCGTACTGCGCCGGGGTCCTCCCAAACCGCCAACGCGTCGATACGCGGCCGCAGTTGGCCAGCCCGACGGTCATCGAAGAACACGGTGGACTCGGGCCCCGCGCCGGTAACACCAACAATCGTGTACGTCGCCGGTCCCTCCGCCGTCACGACGGTGACCCGCCGCCCCAGCCGCTCCCGCTCCCCACTCACGGCAACCTCAGCCGCACCCCGGGGCGCCCGCCCCGCCGTCAGCCCCTGCGGCGCCGCACGATGCGCCGACCAGGGCCGCCCCACCACCGGCCCACCCCCGTCGATCCGCGCCGGAACGATCCGGTCGACGACCGCCCCCGGCAACCGCCCGACGAGCGAACGGGGCACCGACCGGGGCTCGTCGAGCGTCGCCCTGGCCCGGCCATGAGCCCCCTCCACGACGAGCTCGCCATCCGGCACGACGACCACCGGCGCGGCCGCGTACCGCTGCGGCCCACGCTCCGGCGAGGTAACGGTCGCGGCGAGCACCTGCCCGGTCGCCGCCATCAGGAACGTCCCGAGCCCCAACGCAACGAAGCACCCCACCAGGGACCCCCACCGCGCCCTCAACGTACAAACCGCAAGCCTCAACATGCCCCCACCCCCACCAATCCGACCAGCGCCTCCGGCAGTCCAAACCGCTCCGTCAACCCAAGCAGCGGCTCCGGCAACTCAAGCAGCAGCTCCAGCAACTCAAGCGGCTCCGGCAACTCAAGCAGCGGCTCCAGCAACTCAAGCGGCTCCGGCAACCCAAGCAGCGGCGCCGATAAATCAAGCCCCTGCGGCGCTTGAGGCGCGGGGTCCGGGGCGGAGCCCCGCGTCCGCAACCCCGGTTCCGTCAATGACAGCCTCGCCGGCGCTTGAGGCGCGGGGTCCGGGGCGGAGCCCCGCGACGTCACCCCCGGCTCCGGCACACGAATCAACACGCCGCCTCCAACCGCACCATCCGCGCCATCACCCCATCCGGCGACGGCTCGGAGAGCTCCCCGTGGAGCCGCCCATCCGCGAGAAACAGCACCCGATCCGCGCAGGACGCGGCCAGCGGATCGTGCGTCACCATCACCACCGTCTGCGCATGCCGATCGACCAGCGTGCGGATCAACCGAAGAACCTCCCGCCCCGCCGCCGCGTCAAGCGCCCCCGTCGGCTCGTCCGCGAACAACACATCGGGCCGCGTGACCAACGCCCGCGCCAACGCGACCCGTTGCTGCTGCCCACCCGAAAGCTGCACCGGCCGATGCCGCGCCCGATCGGCCAGCCCCACGGCCGCGAGCCCCTCGCGGATCAGCGCCGGATCGGGCCTGCGCCCCGCGAGCCGCAACGGCAGGGCGACGTTCTGCGCGGCGGTCAGCGTAGGCAGCAGGTTGAACGACTGGAACACGAAGCCGACGCGGTCGCGCCGCAGCAGCGTCCGCTTGCGCTCGCTGAGCCGCGCCAGATCGTGGCCTGCCACCAACACCCGCCCGGACGTGGGCCGTTCGAGCCCGGCCGCACACTGCAACAGCGTCGTCTTGCCGGACCCGGAGGGCCCCATGACGGCGGTGAACGTGCCGTGCGCGAAGGTGACGGACACGTCGTCGAGCGCGGTGACGGGACAGTCGCCGCCCGGATGGCGGCGCGTGACGTGGTCGAGGACGACCGAGGCGCCGCCCGTTGTGGTTTCCATGCCGCCGAGCCTCGTGCGACGGGCCCGCGGCCGGTATCGGGCATGTGCCTAGGATCTGCGGCATGGACGGTGGGGTGGGCACGGTTCTTCAGGGGCGGGACGCCGAACGGGCACGGCTCGACGGGCTGCTCGCGGACGCCGCCGACGGCCGCAGCGGGGTGCTCGTGGTGCGCGGCGACGCGGGCATCGGCAAGTCGGCGCTGCTCGGGTACGCCGCCGGGCGCGCGCGGGACGCGTACGGCATGCACGTGGTGCGGGTGACGGGGATCGAGACGGAGGCCGAGATCCCGTTCGCCTCGCTGCATCTGCTGCTGCGGCCCGTGCTCGACCGGATCGACGCGCTGCCGGGGCCGCAGGCGGACGCGTTGCGCGGCGCGCTCGGGCTCGGGGCGCGGGCGGCGGGGGAGCCGCTGTTCATCGGCCTCGCCACGCTGTCGCTGCTGGCCGAACTCGCCGCCGATGGGCCGGTGTTGTGCGTGGTGGACGACGCCCACTGGCTCGACCGCGCCTCCGCGCAGGCGCTGCTCTTCGCGGCGCACCGGCTGGCTGCCGAGGGCATTCTGCTGCTGCTCGGGGTGCGTGACGGGCACGGGTTCAACCCACCGGCGCTGCCCGCGCTGCGGCTCGCGGGGCTGGACGAGGCGAGCGCGGGGCGGCTGCTGGCCGAGCACGCGCCGACGCTGCCCGGGGCGCTGCGGGCGCGCGTGGTGGCGGAGTGCGCGGGCAACCCGCTGGCGCTGCGCGAACTCTCCCTGCACACCGATGACTTGGCGTCGGGTTCCGACGAGCCGCTGCCGTTGCCGCGCCGCCTTGAGGAGGCGTACGCGGTGCGGGCCGCCCGGCTGTCGGGGGCGGCGCGGCGGGCGCTGCTGGTGGCGGCGGCCGAGGGCGGTGGCGACCTCGACGTGATCGGGCGGGTGGCCGGGCGCGAACCGTTGGAGGAGGCCGAGCGGGCCCGTCTGATACGTGTCCGGGGTGCGGCCGGGCGCCTCGAATTCGGGCATCCGCTGATGCGCAGTGCGGTGTTGCATGCCGCGTCGTACGCCGAACTGGTCGATGTGCACCGGGAGTTGGCGGACGCGTTGGTCGCGGATCCGGATCGGTGGGCCTGGCATCGGGCGCGGGCGGTGAGCGGGCCGGACGAGGGGGTGGCGGGGGCGTTGGAGGCGGCTGCCCTCCGGGCGCGGGAGCGGGGGGCGTATGCCGGTACGTCGGCGGCGTTGGCGCGGGCGGCGGAGCTTACGGGTGACCGTGTCGTGAGGGGGCGGAGGTTTGTGGAGGCGGCGTGGGCGGCGGCGGATGCGGGTTTGGCGGTTCGCTGCCGCGCGCTGACGGAGTCTGCGTGCGCCGCGCTTCCTCCTGCGTCGCGGGGCTCTGCCCCGGACCCCGCGCCTCAATCGCCGGCGGGGCTGTCATTGACGGAACCGGGGTTGCGGACGCGGGGCTCTGCCCCGGACCCCGCTGCTCAATCGCCGCAGGGGCTTGATGTGTGCGCCGCGCTTCCTCCTGTGTCGCGGGGGCTTGATGTGTGCGCCGTGCTTCCTCCTGCGCCGCAGGGGCTTGAATGGCGGACCCGGGCGCGGCTTTGCGCGTTGCGGGCGCGGGTTGCGTTCGATGACGGGGCGCCGGGGGAGGCGCATGGGTGGTTGGTGAGGGGGGTTGAGGTGTTGGTGGAGGGTGGGGATCGGGTGGGGGCCGGGGGGTTGCTTGTCGATGCGGCGCGGGATGCGTGGCAGTTGGGGGACAGGGCGCGGTTGCGGGAGTGTGCCGAGCGGCTGGGTGGGCTCGGGCTTGTGGACGGTGATGGGCTCGGGCCCGCTGTCGCCGCCGTGCGTGGCGCCGCCGCCTTCCTGGACGAGGGGCCCGCGCGGGCCGTGCCCGTGATGCGGCCCCTGGTCGCGTACGGGCTCGCCGAACAGGGCGCCCCACCCGAGCTGCGCGTCAACGCCGCCTTCGTCGCCGGGCTGATCGGCGACTTCGAGGCGGGGCGGCGGATCGCCGCCGAGGTGGCGGAGGGGTGCCGGGCCAGGGGGGAACTCGGGCGGCTGCCGCTCGTCCACCTCCCGCTCGCGGCGAGCGAGCTGTACCTGGGCCGGTTCCGGGACGCCGAGGCCACCGCCACCGAGGGCGTGCGGCTCGCCGCGGACACCGGTCAACCGCACCGCGGCGGATATCTGCACGGCATGCTGGCCTGGCTCGCGGCCGTCCGCGGCGAGCACGACGCCGCCCGCAGCCTCGCCGCCCGCTGCCACGACCACTACGAGACGACCGGCATCGTCAACAGCCTCGCCTGGGCCGGCTGGGCGCTCGCCCTCGACGACCTGGGGCGGGGGGACGCCGCCGGGGCCCTCGAACGGTTCTCCGCGGCGCAGGCGGGGCCCGCCAGGCAACAGATCCAGAGCGTGTACGCCGCCCCCGACCAGATCGAGGCCGCCGTCCGCGCAGGCGAACCGGCGCAGCGGCAGCGCGAACCCCTCGCCCGCTTCGAGGCGTGGGCGCGGGCCTCGGGCCAGATGTGGGCGGATGCCGTCCTGCACCGCTGCCGAGCCCTTGTCGAAGAAGAAGGAGAAGGAGAAGGAGAAGGAGAAGGAGAAGGACAAGGCGAAGGACAAGGGGGAGGACAAGGGGGAGGTGGGTGGGAGCGGGCTTATGCGTTGTTCAGCAGTGCCGTGCGGTTGCATGCCGGCAGCGGGCGGCCCTGGGAGGCGGCTCGTACCCGGCTGCTCTTCGGTGAGCGGCTGAGGCGCGAGCGGCACAAGACGGAGGCCCGCGCCCATCTGCGTTCCGCCGCCGAGACCTTCGAGCGGCTCGGCGCGGCGCCCTGGGCCGCCCGCGCCCGCGCCGAACTGCGTGCCACCGGCGACACCGGACCGGCCCCCACCGGACGGCGTACGGCCGTCGACTCGCTCTCCCCGCAGGAGCTGCAGATCACCCGGCTCGCGGCGACCGGCATGACCAACAAGGAGATCGGCGCCCAGCTGTTCGTCAGCCCGAAGACGGTCGGCTACCACCTCTACCGGGCGTTCCCCAAGCTCGGCGTGGCCAGCCGCGCACAGCTGGCGGGCCTCGACCTCACGGACTGACCGCGACCGACCGGCCGACCTCGCCGAGAGCACCCGCCGCCACCCGACTAGAGTGGGGTCCGGCTCTGTATCCGCAAACCGCATACGTTCCGCTAGTCAGCTAGCGGTGCCGCTCACCGAGGAGCATCCGTGCTTGAGGCATTCTTCTCCACCCTTCTCGTCCTGGTCTGCGTCGGCGTGCTCGCCTTCGCCGGTCTGACCGTGAAGAAGCTGTACCAGGGCCAGCGCTGACACCCGTCGCACCCGCCGCCCCCGTCGAGGAAACCCCCAGATCATGATCCAGATCCCGTCCGACCTGCACCCCGACCTCGTCCCCCTCGCCTTCCTCCTGGGCGACTGGGCGGGCGCAGGCGTCACCGACTTCCCGGGCGCCGAGAAGGCCAACTTCGGCCAGGAGGTCTCCTTCTCCCATGACGGGCGGGACTTCCTGGAGTACCACTCGCACACCTGGGTCCTGGACGCCGAGGGCAACAAGGTGAAGCCGCTCGAGTCCGAGTCCGGCTACTGGCGGATCTCCGCCGCCGAGGGCGAGAAGGTCGCCCGCCAGGTCGAGGTCGTCATGGTCCGCGACGACGGCGTCGTCGAGGTCTGGTACGGCGAGATGGCCGACCAGAAGCCGCAGATCGACATCGCCACGGACGCGGTGGCCCGCACGGCGGCCTCCGGCCCGTACAGCGGCGGCAAGCGCCTCTACGGCTACGTGAAGGGCGACCTCATGTGGGTCGGCGAGAAGCAGACCCCCGAGGTTCCGCTGCGCCCCTACATGTCGGCCCAGCTCAAGAAGGTCGTCACCCCCGAGGACGTCGCCGAGATGGCGCGCAACCTCCCGGACGACGCCCCGGACGACGGCATCGCCTTCTTCAAGTAGTTCTAGACTCTGCGGTGTGGTGAGCACCGAAGGCATCGACTGGAAGAGCGATCTCAGGCAGCGCGGCTACCGGCTGACGCCGCAGCGTCAGCTGGTCCTGGAAGCCGTGGACACCCTGGAGCACGCGACGCCCGACGACATCTTGTGCGAAGTGCGCAAGACGGCGTCGGGGGTCAACATCTCGACGGTCTACCGGACGCTCGAACTCCTGGAGGAGCTCGGGCTCGTCTCGCACGCCCATCTCGGGCACGGTGCGCCCACGTACCACCTCGCCGACCGGCACCACCACATCCACCTGGTGTGCCGGGACTGTACGAACGTGATCGAGGCGGACGTGGACGTCGCGAAGGACTTCACCGCCAAGCTGCGCGCGGAGTTCGGCTTCGACACCGACCTCAAGCACTTCGCGATCTTCGGGCGCTGCGAGAACTGCACCGAGAACCGCACCGAGAACCGCGCCGAGAACGAGGGACCGGCACAGGAATAAGCGCGTCCGCGCGCTCGTCGTAATGTGTGTGAACATGCAGCGACATTCACCGAGCAGCCCCCTGCTGACCCTGCCAGGCGCCGTCCCCGGCGAGGGCGTGGACGAAGGCGTCGCCGCGCACTACGGCGACCTGTTCCGCGAGCAGCGCTCCCTCGCCGACGGGGCGGGCGTCGTCGACCTCTCGCACCGCGGCGTCATCACCGTCACCGGCGACGACCGGCTGAGCTGGCTGCACCTGCTGCTGACGCAGCACGTCGAGCAGCTGCCGCCGAACCAGGCCACGGAAGCGCTGGTCCTCTCCGCCAACGGGCACATCGAGCACTCCCTGTACCTCGTCGACGACGGCACGACGACGTGGGCGCACGTGGAACCGGGCACGCAGGAATCCCTCCTCGCGTACCTGGAGTCCATGAAGTTCTTCTACCGGGTCGAGGCCGCCGACCGGACGGACGAGTTCGCCGTCGTGCACCTGCCTGCCGGGTCGATCGCGCCGGTGCCCGAAGGGGTGGCCGTGCGCGAGACGGCGTACGGGCGCGATCTGTTCCTGCCGCGCGGCGACCTGGAGTCGTACGCGAAGGAGAACGGCCCGGCGATCGGCCTGCTCGCCCACGAGGCGCTGCGCGTCGAGCAGCACCGGCCGCGCTTCGGCTTCGAGACCGACCACCGCACGATCCCGCACGAGCTGGGCTGGATCGGCACGGCCGTGCACCTGCAGAAGGGCTGCTACCGCGGGCAGGAGACCGTCGCCCGCGTACAGAACCTGGGCAAGCCCCCGCGCCGCCTGGTCTTCCTCCACCTCGACGGCAGCGAGGTGCACCTGCCGCCGCACGGCGCCGAGGTGCGGCTCGCGGCGGAAGGACCCGAGGGCCGCAAGATCGGCTTCGTGACGACGTCCGTACGCCACCACGAGCTCGGCCCGATCGCCCTCGCGGTCATCAAGCGGAACGTGCCGACCGACGCGCAGCTCCTCGCGGAGACCACGGCGGCGGCGCAGGAAGTCGTCGTCGAGCCGTAGTCACACAGCCGTAGTCGCACAGCCGTAGTCACACAGTGGTGGTCACATCTCCAGTAGGACGGTGAACGGGCCGTCGTTCGTCAGGGACACCCGCATCTGTGCCCCGAACCGGCCCGTCGCCACGGTCGCGCCGAGCGCCCGCAGCCGCGCCACGACCTCCTCGACCATCGGCTCGGCGACCGGTCCTGGCGCGGCGGCGTTCCAGGTGGGGCGGCGGCCCTTGCGGGCGTCTCCGTAGAGGGTGAACTGGCTGATCACGAGGAGCGGCGCGTCGATGTCGCTGCACGACTTCTCGTCGGCCAGCATCCGAACCGACCAGAGTTTGCGGGCCATTTGGGCCGCTTTCTCCTTGGTGTCCTCGTGCGTGACCCCGACCAGGACGCACAGCCCCTCGCCCTTGATCTCGCCGACCGTCTCGCCTTCCACGACGACGCTCGCGCCGTCCACCCTCTGCACCACTGCTCGCATACGGCCATCATGCCGTGCGCCGATTTTCGTTCCGGGCAAGGGGTTTGGGAGGGCTCCCCAACCCCCCATCCGGGGCGGATCTGGGGCACTCGGGCCCGAAGCGGCCACTGGGAGTGGCACCATGCTGACACGCGGTGCGTCGGTGGCGTGCGGCGCGGTCCGGTCGAGGGGACGGTAAGCAGACCATGGATACCCATGCCATGAGCCACACAACGAGTACGGGGCTGCCCGCGGGGCCCGCGCCCGTGTCGCCGCCGCACGCGGAACGGACGGCCCCGCTGGCCCGGCCGCCGGCCCAGCGCACCGAAAGCCCCGAGCTGCCCGTGGCGCCCGCCGTGGACCTGTCGGCGCTGCGGCTTCCGGAGCTGCGCACGCTGCGCCGCGACTCGCAGCAGAACGAGGCGGACCTGAGTTACGTACGACGTCTGCTCCAGGGCCGGATCGACATCCTTCGGGCCGAGTTGGACCGGCGCAAGGACCCCGAGTCCCCGGTCGTGGACCGGCTCTCGGAGATCCTGCGCGACCAGCCCGCCGGGCACCGCTCCTCCGCCCGGCACGTCACGCTCGGCACGCCGCACAGCGAGGAGTTCGGGCGTCTCGCGCAGGAGATGCTCGCCGAGGTCGAGCTCTCCGACCTGGCGGCCCGCACGGACGACGAGCTGCACACGGCGATGGGACGCCTCGTCCGCTACGAACAACAGGTCTCCCGCCGCCGCCACCAGCTTCAGCGCACGGCGGACGACTGCAGTGCGGAAATCGCTCGCCGCTATCGGGAGGGAGAGGCCCAGGTCGACGACCTCCTCGGCACCGTGCCGTAGTCGGCGCCCCTGGTCCTCGTCACGCGGCACCGTGCGTTCGGGGCTCTGCCCCGGACCCCGCTGCTCAATCGCCGCAGGGGCTTGATGTGCCGAACCGGCTTTGAGCCTCGGCGGCGGATGACCACAATCAAGCCCCGCCGGCGTTTGAGGCGCGGGGTCCGGGGCGGAGCCCCGGGGCGTGGGGGAATTGGGGCGACACGGGCGATCGGCCCGCATAGCGTGAGCGCATGCCCACCGATCCCCGCGAAGCGATAGACGTTCGGGCCGTCACCGAGGACGAGCTCCCCGACTGGTGCCGCGCCTTCAACACCGGCTTCCTGCGCCCCCCGATCGCGACCCCGGAACGCGTCGCCAAGGTCCGCGCCCACTACGACCTCACCCGCACCTACGCCGCCTTCGCCCCCGCCGGCGGCACCGGCACCCGCCAAGTCGCCACGTTCCGCTCGTTCGCGCAGGAACTCACCGTGCCGGGCGGCGCCACCGTGCCCACCGACGCGATCAGCACCGTCGCCGTCACCCCCACCCACCGCCGCCGCGGCCTGCTCTCCCGCATGATGACCGCCGACCTCGCCGACGCGAAGGAGCGCGGCGACGTCGCGGCGACCCTGATCGCGGCCGAGTACCCGATCTACGGCCGGTACGGGTTCGGGCCCGCGGCCACCGGCACCGTATGGGAGATCGACGTACCGCGGGCCGGCCTCGACCCCCGCTGGTCGGGCCCGGACGACGGCGGCCGGATCGACCTCGCGGACGCCGACGAGGTGCGCAAGGTCGGCCCCGAGCTGCACGAGCGGCTGCGTGCCCGCGTCGCCGGTGTGGTGACGCGCGGCGAGTTCTGGTGGCAGAACAGCACCGGCCTGTGGCCGACCCCGGACGACCCGTGGAAGGAGCCCTTCTACGCGGTGTACCGGAGCGCGCGCGGCGAGGTGGAAGGGCTCATCGTCTACGACGCGGACGACCACTGGGGCGACGCCAAGCAGCCGCTGAACACGGCGCGGGTGCGGGACCTGATCGCCGTCACGCCCGCCGCGGAGCGCGCCCTGTGGACGTACCTGTGCTCGGTCGACTGGGTCACCACGGTGCGGACCGGGCTGCGCGCCCCGGACGACCTGCTGCCGCACCTGCTGCCCGACCCGCGCGCCGCCCGCGTCGTGACGCAGGCAGACTTCCTGTGGGTGCGGATCCTGGATGTCGTACGGGCCCTGGAAGCGCGCTCGTACGACACCGGCGGGGAGTTCGTGTTCGAGGTGCTGGACGCCGCGGGGTTCGCGAACGGGCGGTTCAAGCTGACGGCGGCGCCCGGCGGGGCGGTTTGTTCGCCGAGCGCCGCCTCCCCGCAACTCACGGTCGACGTACGCGAGTTGGGGGCGCTGTGGCTGGGCGACGAGTCGGCGGTGCGGCTCGCCGCCCTGGGGCGGCTCGTGGAGCACGAGGCGGGGGCGGCCGCCGGATTCGGCGCCCTGCTGGCGACCTCGCGGCGCCCGTGGTGCCCCGACGTGTTCTGACCGACCGGGCTCCCGGCTCCCCTCCGGAAGGGAGCCCGGTCAGCCGCTCTGGGCGAGGAGCATGACGAGGACTACTGCTCCGAGGCCGCTGATCACGGTGTTCTTGGCCTTGAGTCCGACGGAGAGAACGATGAAGGCGATGATGCCCATCGGGCCGTACTTCCACTGGATGAGCTGCTCGAACCCGATGGCGAGCGCGGCGACGACGATGGCGAAGAGCGGCATGGTCCTACCTCCTTCGGGACCTTGTGGTCCGCGGTCCGAGTGGTGACCAACTTCCGGTGGCTGGACCGGGTTGCTGAACCAGGTCTTCGAAGTTGGTCACCAACTCATAGGTAGTTATCTCCGTTGAAGGGCGGCTCATAACCACCTTCGCCTCAACTCCCCAAAGATGGCGGGAAGTTGTAGTGTTTGTCTGTGGATGCGGAGCATGCTGCCGTCCATGGACGGCCCAGGTCACAGCGGCCGCGTCGGGCATACCGCGACGTGGCGGACGAGTTGCGCGACCGGATCACGTCCGGTCGTCTGAGTCCCGGCCAACGGATGCCCACACAGGCGCAGTTGGCGGACGAGTTCGGTGTGGAGCGCTCCGTCGTACGCCAGGCGCTGCGCGTTCTCCAGGCCGAGAGTCTCTTGGTGACGGCCTCGAAGAACAGTCCGGCCACGGTCGCGGCGAACGCGCAGTCCGCGCTGCCCGGCCTGGAGGCCCCGCCGCAGCCCACCATGGTGGCGCTCGCCCCGCGCATAGCGGCCGCCTTCGAGCGGGCCGACGTGGAGATCGACGCCCTGTGCATGACGGCGGTCTCGCTCACGCTCGCGATGGGGGAGCCGCTGCGCCTCATCCACGAGGGCCGTCTGAAACCGGCCAAGGTGCGGGTGCGGGTGCTGCTGCCGAGCCGGGACATCGACCTCGCGTTCCCCGCGCCCGCGCCCGCCTCCGGCACCGGGTCAGACACCGGGTCAGACACCGGGTCCGGGGCGCGGGCCGAGCGGGCGGTGGGCGGCCGGCTGCGGCGCGACTGGCTGGCGCAGCGCAACGCGCAGGGGCAGGTGCTGCGGCACAATCTGCTGGCCCTGCGGGAGACGCACGGCACGGACGTCACGGTGGAGTTCCGCGCGCTGCCGTTCACGCCCCCGGTCAAGCTCTATCTGCTGGGCGGCGACGAGGCGCTGTTCGCGTACTACACGCTGGCCAGACGCGGCGAGCAGATCGACGAGGAGCGGGTGGACGTGTACGACGCGCAGGGGGTGCGGCAGCTGCTCTTCGCGTTCGAGCAGGGGGTGGGCCTGCGCGACACGACGTTCGTGGAGCAGTCGCACTTGTGGTTCAACAGCCTGTGGAACACGATCAGTCAGGAGCTGACGCTGAGTTCGTGACCGCCCTGGAGCGGACCCGTCAGTGCAGCGCGGGTCCGGCCACCGTGATCGCGAGCAGGACGCCACCCGCGGAGCTGCAGGTGGCGTTCCTGGCCCGGGCGCCGACGGCGAGCAGGATCAGGCCAAAGAGGCCGGCCGGACCGTAGTGCCACTGCGCGAGCTGTTCGAGGGTGATCACGACCACCGCGGAGAGGAGAGTCAGGACAGACATCGCGATTCCTCCATCTTCGGCGACTTGGCGACCAACTGCATTGAAGTTGTCCCCACTTGGTCCCTAGATGTAAACGGGATGGCGACAACTAGCGCCAAGTAAAGGGAAGTTGTGGTGTTCAGCTGTGACCCGAGGGGGCAGGCGTGGCGGACAGGGCAGACGTGACACTGAACGGCAACGGCGGGCTCTCCGCTCAGGAGATCGCCGACCGGCTTCGTGAGCGCATCCGGGCGGGCGAGCTGCGGCCGGGCGCCCCGCTGCCTCCGCGGGCGACGCTCGCCGAGGAGTTCGGCGTCGAGCGCGGCACGGTGGGGCTGGCGCTGCGACTCCTGGAGTCGGACGGGCTGCTCAGCAAGCGCAGCAAGGAAGAACCGCGGGGCACCGGCCTCCCGGACGCCGCGCGCGAGGAACCACAGCGCACCATGGTGGGCCTCGCGCCCCGCATGGTGGAGGCGTTCCACGCCTCCCACGTCCGCCTCGACGCGGTCTGCATGACCTGCGAAACCCTGATGCTGTCCCTCAGCGATCCGCTCCGCCTGATCCACGAGGGCCACATCCGCCCCGACTCCATCGACGTACGCATCCTGCTGCCGAGCCGCGACATCGACCTCGCCTTCCCGGCGTCCGCACGGGGCGACAGCGGCGAAGCCGCGATCCACGACCGGTGGCTCGCCACCCGCAACGCGCAGGGCCAGGTGCTGCGCCACAACCTGCGCGCGCTGGTCACCTCGCACGGCATCGACGTAACAGTGACCTTCCGGGCCCTCCCGTTCACCCCGCCGGTCAGGCTCTACCTGCTGAACGAGTCCGAGGCCCTGCTCTCGTACTACATGGTGACGCGGCGCGAGGAGGAGTTCGACGACGACACCATGCTGGAGATGTTCTCGGTCGCGGGCACGCAGGCGCTGCTCTTCTCCTTCGAGGAGCGCGCGGGCCACCGCGACCGGACCTTCGTACGGGAGTCCCAGAACTGGTTCGACGCCCTCTGGGAAACCATCACGTCCGACCTGACACTCTCCTCATGACTCCCGAGACAGCGACTCCCGAGACAGCGACTTCAAAGACAGCGACTTCAAAGACAGTGACTTCAAAGACATCAGAGATGACGACACGTCAGGACGCCCTCGCCGGGCTCGTCGCCGACGCGCGGTGCGTGCTCTTCGGCTTCGACGGGCCGATCTGCCGGGCGGTCGACCCGGCCTGGCCCACGCCGTACGCGGACCCGCTGATCCGCACCTGGACGGCGGTCGGGGCCCACCTCGGCGTCGTCACCGACAACTCGGCGGAAGCGGCCCGCCGTTACCTCGAAGGCCGCGGCCTGTCCGCCTGCTTCGGGCCGCGCGTCTACGGACGCCTCGATCGCGCCATGGCGGGGACGGGGGCAACGCCAGGACACACGCTGATGATCGGCGCCACGGTCGCCGAGTTGGTCGCGGCGCGGGAGGCCGGGGTCGCGTTCGTGGGGTACGCGCGCGATCCCGACCGGGAGAGGGTGTTGCGGGAGGCGGGGGCGGAACAGGTGATCGACTCGCTGAAGCCGATCATCGACATTCTGCGCGGCCTGACCTGACCTGTGGAAACCACCCCGGGCGTGTGGTGGGCCGGGGAGGCGGTGCGGAGCGGGCAGACTGAGCGCATGGCTGTTGAGACCCGGTCGCCCTCGCACTTGACCGAACTGATCCGTGGCGCGCGGTGTGTGCTCTTCGACTTCGACGGGCCGATCTGCCGGCTGTTCGCGGGGCTGTCGGCGCGGCAGGTCGCGCGGGACCAGGAACGGTGGCTGGCCGGGCAGGGGATGCGGGAGACCCTGCACGAGTGGGAGTGGGCGAAGGGGGACCCGCACGCCGTGCTGATCCGCCTCGCCTCCCAGCAGGGCAACAGCGAGCTGGTGCGGGAGCTGGAACGGCGGCTCACGGAACAGGAGTTGCTCGCGGTCCCCGGCGCCGGTCCGACCCAGCACGCGGACGCGCTCATCAGAGCCTGGTCCGCCATGGGTGTGCGCCTGGCCATTACGACGAACAACTCACCGAGTGCCGTACGGAGTTACCTCCGTCACTGGTCCCTGGACGGCTGTTTCGAGCCACATGTCTACGGCCGTGACCCGGAGGCCCTTGACCGGCTCAAGCCCGATCCGTACCAGTTGAAGCGCGCCCTGGACGCCGTGGGCGCGGCGCCCGCCGAGACGCTGATGATCGGTGACGCGCCCACGGACCTGGCGGCCGCCCGGGCCGCGGGCGTCGCCTTCCTGGGCTACGCGCGCAACGAGCGCAAGGACCTGCTGCTGCGGGAGGCGGGTGCCGGGCAGGTGGTGGGTTCCATGGAGCAGATCCTGACCGTGCTCCGAGGGCTGCGCTGACCTGCGAAGTTCCGCTTCTTGTCCGTAAGTACGGTGGAGTTGGCAGCCAACTGGCGTAGAGTTGTGGGGACTTGGCACGGCGGGACGGGAGTGGGTCGCGATGGACGGCAAGAACAGCCCCACTCCTGCGACCGCATCGGCCGGCGCGTCCAAGGCCACGTACCAGGAGATCGCGGACGTCCTCGGTGACCGGATCAGAACCGGCGAGCTCAAGGCGGGGGCCCGGCTGCCCACGCAGGCGGCGCTCGCGGAGGAGTTCGGGGTGGAGCGCGGCACCGTGCGCGAGGCGCTGCGGCAGCTGCAGTCCAAGGGCCTGCTGACGAACGTGAGCCGGGGGAGCCCGCCCCAGGTGGCGCCGCGGGCGGCGGCCGAGACCGATGTGCGTACGGTGCGCAGCATCCTCGGCCCGTATCTCGTGGAGGCCTTCCAGCAGCCGCAGGTGCGGATCGACGTGGCCTGTCTGACGGCGGAGACGCTGATGATGGCGCTGGGCGAGCCGCTGCGGAAGGTGCACGAGAGCGAGCGCAGGCCGGAGCTGGTGCGGCTGCGGATCCTGCTGCCCGAGATCGACCAGAACCTGGACTACCCCTCGCCGGTGGCAGGTTGGGGCAGCGACGAGAAGCTCGACGAGGCGGTCCGCAGGCGTACCCACGTGCTGCGCAGCGCGCAGAGCACCGTGCTGCGCCAGAGCATCCACGAACTGCGGCGGATCGGCACGGACGCGCGGATCGAGTTCCGGTACACCATGGGGACGCCGTCGCGGAAGGTGTACCTGCTCAACAGGCGGCAGATGCTCATGGGCCACTACATCGCCGGACCCTTCGAGCGGGAGGTCGAGGGGTACGAGGGGGCCAACCCGGTGGAGCTGTACGACGTGGAGGGCTTCGACACCCCGATGTTCGTGTTCGACGGGGCCAAGGGCGCGATCGAGTCGGCCTTCGTGGAGGCGGAGCAGCTGATGTTCGACGGGGCCTGGGACCGCTTGACGCCCGGCTGACACGTGACCGACGCCGCCCGCGCCGCGCCCGGCACCTGACCCACTTCCCATAACCGCCTCCCGTATCCACTCCCCGTACCCTCTCGGGCATGAGCACTCCCGACCCGCCCCTCGGGCTCCGTGAACTCAAGAAGCGGCGCACGCGGCAGAACCTCTCCGAGACCGCCGTCCGGCTCTTCATGGAGAAGGGCTACGACAACGTGTCGGTGGCCGAGGTCGCGGCCGAGGCCGGGGTGTCCAAGCCGACCCTGTTCCGGTACTTCGCCGCGAAGGAGGACCTCGTCCTGCACCGGTTCGCGGACCACGAGGACGAGGCGGCGCGGGTCGTCGCCGCTCGCCCGGACGGGGAGGCGCCCCTCGGGGCGCTGCGCCGGCACTTCCTGGCGGGGCTGCGGCGGCGGGACCCGGTGACCGGCCTGTGCGACCACCCGGCGGTCCTCGCGTACCAGCGACTGCTGTACGGGACCCCGCAGTTGGTGGCGCGGCTGTACGGCTACCAGGAGCGCTCGGAGCGGTCCCTCGCCCAGGCGCTCGGCGGGCCCGGTGCGCGGATCGCGGCGGGCCAGATCGTGGCCACACAGCGCATCCTCGCCGAGGAGAACGTACGACGGATCGTGTCCGGCGAGTCCGCCGACACCCTGGAACCGGAGGCCGCACGCACGGCCGAGCTGGGGTTCCGGCTGTTGGGGGAGGGGGTCGGGCGGTGGTACGGGTGAGCGGGCAGGGCTTGGCGTATGTCGCGTGGAACACTATTGCAAGCAGTCGCTTGCAATAGTTAGCAGGGTTGCGGCACCATCGACGCATGGCATCGCTCAACGTCGGAAGCCTCGGCGAATATCTGCGCGAGCAGCGTCGCAACGCGCAGTTGTCGCTCCGTCAGCTCGCCGACGCCGCCGGGGTCTCCAACCCGTATCTGAGTCAGATCGAGCGCGGGCTCCGCAAGCCGAGCGCGGAGGTGCTGCAGCAGGTCGCCAAGGCGCTGCGGATCTCCGCGGAGACGCTGTACGTGCACGCCGGCATTCTCGACGCGGAGCGGGAGCGGGGCGAGGTGGAGACGCGCGCCGTCATCCTCGCCGACCCCTCGCTCAACGAGCGTCAGAAGCAAGTGCTGTTGCAGATCTACGACTCCTTCAGGCACGAGAACGGCGAGCACGACAAGGGCGATGCCGAGCCCTCAAGCAGCAGTTGATGTGATCCGGGAGGACCACGCCATGGCCATCAAGGACGACCTGCGCAAGACCCTCACCGACCCGACCCCGCTCTACTTCGCCGCCGGTACCGCCGAGTTGGCGTACCAGCAGGCCAAGAAGGTGCCGGGGATCGTGGAGCAGCTGCGGAGCGAGGCGCCCGCCCGCTTCGAGTCCGTGCGGCAGACCGATTCCCGACAGCTGGCCGCTGTGCAGGAGAAGGCCGCCAGCCGCGCCAAGGAGGCGCAGGCCACCATCACGGCGAAGGTGAACGAGCTGGTCGCGACCCTCGACACCGACCTGAAGAAGTTCGGCGAGAGCGCCCAGGAGTACGCGCTGCGCGGCGTCGGCTACGCGGCGGAGGCCGCCGTCAAGGCGCGTGAGACGTACGAGAAGGTCGCCGAGCACGGCGAGGAGACCGTGAAGGCGTGGCGCGGCGAGGCCGCCGAGGAGCTGGGCGAGCTCGCCGAGGTCGTCGAGCCGGAGCCCGAGCCCAAGGCCGCGGCTGAGGCCGAGGCGAAGCCGGAGGCCAAGGAGGCGTCGGCCGCCACCGAGGCCAAGCCGGCCCCCGCCAAGAAGACGACGGCGAAGAAGACCACCGCGAAGAAGACGACCACCACGGCCAAGAAGACCGGCGGCTCCACGCCGCCCGCGAAGTAGCACCCGCCCCGACGGGCCGGGCACTAGTAGAGTGTCCGGCCCGTTGTACGGGTACGGTGGCCGGTGGTCGGAAGGTTCCGTAAGCCGTAAGCCCGTAAGCCCGTAAGTCGATTCTGGTGGTGGCGTTGTGCTGATGCAGGGGTTCGCCAATCTGATGTGGCTGCTGAGCACGGCGTTGATCGTCTTCAGCGGTTTCGCGCTCGTCGACGCCGCCATCCGGCGCGAGGACGCCTACCGGGCGGCCGACAAGAAGACCAAGCCGTTCTGGCTGATCATCCTCGGGCTCGCGTTCGTCGTGAACCTGCTGTTCCCGATCCTGTCGTTCCTGCCGATCATCGGGCTCATCGCGACCATCGTGTACATGGTGGACGTGCGGCCCGCGGTCCGGCAGATCAGCGGTGGCGGCGGTGGCCGCAAGGGCCGCGGCTCCAGCAGCGACGGTCCTTACGGTCCGTACAACGGCGGCCGCTGAACCACGTACGCGAGACGCGGGACGCGCGGCGCGGGCTCGGCCGGGCTCACCGGTCGAGCAGCAGCACCGCCACGTCGTCCGTCAGATCGCCCCCGTTGAGGTCGCGCACCTCGTTCATCGCGGCCTCCAGAAGATCCTCGCCGGCCAGGCCCTGGGCCCGCTGGCGGCGGATCAGCTCCACCATCCCCTCCTGGCCGAGCCGCTTCCTGCCCTCGCCGATCCGGCCCTCGATCAGGCCGTCCGTATAGAGCATCAGGCTCCACTCGGGGCCCAACTCCACCTGCATGCGCGGCCATCGGGCCTTCGGCAGCAACCCGAGCGCCGGTCCGCTGTTCTCGTACGGGAGCAGGGCCGCGGGCCGTCCGGGGCTCGCTATCAGCGGTGACGGGTGGCCCGCCAGGCACAGGCCCGCGCGCCGGCCGTCCGGCGAGATGTCGACCGTGCAGAGCGTCGCGAAGATCTCCTCGTCCGCGCGCTCGTGCTCCAGGACCTGCTGAAGGGTGGAGAGGAGTTCGTCGCCGCACAGGCCCGCGAACGTCAACGCCCGCCAGGCGATGCGCAGTTCGACGCCGAGCGCGGCCTCGTCGGGGCCGTGCCCGCAGACGTCGCCGATCATCGCGTGGACCGTGCCGTCGGGCGTGCGCACGGTGTCGTAGAAGTCGCCGCCGAGCAGCGCCCGCGAGCGGCCGGGGCGGTAGCGCGCGGCGAAGCGCAGCGTTGAGCCGTCGAGCAGCGGGGTCGGCAGCAGGCCGCGCTCCAGGCGGGCGTTCTCCTGCGCGCGGATCCGGGACTCGGTCAGCTTGTGCTGCGCGACGTCGGCGCGCTTGCGCTCGACCGCGTACCGGATGGCCCGGCCGAGCAGCCGGGAGTCCAGCTCCTCGCGGAAGAGGTAGTCCTGCGCACCCACGCGGACCGCTTCGGCGCCGCGCTCGGCGTCGCCCGACGTGGTCAGTGCGAGCACGGCCTGGCGCGGCGCGAGCCGCAGCAGCCGCCGCAGGGCGCTCAGCTCGTCGTGGCCCTCCGGCTCCGCCTTGTCGGGCTTCGAGCCGGGCAGCGCGAGGTCGAGGAGTACGCAGCTGACGTCGTCGGTGAGCAGCCGCTCGGCCTCGGTGAGGTTGCGCGCGGTGCGCACGCGGATCGGCTTGCCCGCGGCGTCCGGCACCTCGGGGATGCTGAGGGAGCCCGCCGGGTCGTCCTCGATGACGAGGATCGTCAGGCCGGTGGCGTCACGGGTCTCGGCGACGGCGTCCGAGGCGTCGTCGTCGGTGTCCGTGGCGTCATCGGCCTCCGTGACGTCGGTGACGTCGGCGGCGACGGTGTTGTGGTCGGCGGTCACGGGCGCGTGGACGGAGCCGTGCGCCGGGGCCTCCTGCTGGGCGTACGTGGTGTACGTGCCGTTGTCGGGCCGGTCGTACGTGTCGGTCGTGGTGCGCGCGTCGTGAGCCTGACCACCTTCCACGGCCGGGATCGCTCTCTGCCGCGGTACGGGTACGGGCATCGCTTCGGTTTCCTTCCCTCCCCCCGAGGGCACGGTGGGACGAAGGTCCTCGGCCCACCGACCGGGACCTTAGCGGTAGCCGACGCCCGAACGGAATGGTGAGCGAGAACGGGCCGGTGTCATATGCCGTCCCTCGCACCGGAATTGGGTGGGTTCCGTCCCTGGTCGGGCGGGCCGAAGATGACGAAGGTCACGCCGCGACGCCGGAACCGCGGGGCTCCACGTGCGCTACGTCACGTGGGACAGCTCACCCTTCCGGGTGCATATCAGGCATCCGGGCGGACCACTCCGAGCATCGCCATGGAACCGGCGCCCGCGACCGTCACATTCCGCCCGGGACGGGGCGCGTGGATGATCGCGCCCTTGCCTATGTACATCCCGACATGGCTGGCGTCGTCGTGGTAAATGATCAGGTCGCCCGGCCGCATGTCCTTGATGTCGACGTGCTTGAGCTGCTTCCACTGCTCCTGCGACGTGCGCGGGATCGGCTTGCCCGCCGCCGCCCACGCCTGCGAGGTGAGCCCCGAGCAGTCGAAGGACTTCGGGCCCTCGGCGCCCCACACGTACGGCTTGCCCAGCTGCTTCTCGGCGTACCGCAGGGCCTCCTTGCCGCTCTTCGACGCCTTGCCGCTGATCTCCTTCAGGACGCCGGAGGAGAGCCATTCGGTCTGCGCCTTCTGCTCGGCCGCCTCCTCCAGTTCCCGCAGCCGCTCGCGCTCCTTCTTGGCGAGCTTGTCCTCGATCTTCTTCGCGGCCTTGATCTGCTTCTCGATCCGCTTCTTCGCGGCGGCCTTCTTCTCGCGGCCCTCGTCCAGCTGCTGCCACTTGGCCGAGGCCACGTTCGCGTACTTCTCCAGCGCGTCCTGGGTGTTGGTGAGGCGCGCCAGCAGATTCCGGGTGGCCTGCTGCCCCTGGTACGCACGGCCCGCGTCGTCGAGGAAGCGCGACGGGTCGCCGGAGAGCATGAACTGGGCCTCGCGCGGGATCCCGCCGGTGCGGTACTGCTCGCGGGCCGCCGCGCCCGCCCGGGTCTTGAGGCGGTCGAGGTCCTGCTGGCCCGCGGCGATCTTCCGGGCCAGCTTCACGATCTGCTCGGACTGGTCGGCGGCCTTCTCCTCCGCCGCGTTGTACTCGTCCGTGGCGACCGCGGCCTGGTGGTACAGCTTGTCGAGCTTCTTGCGGATCGACTCGAGGTCCTTGACCTTCGCGGAACTTGAAGGCGAGTCGGAAGGGGACTTCGACGGTGCTGGGGAAGGGCCCGGCTCCGCGTACGCCACACCCGCCGGCGCCAGTACGGCCACGGCGCACACCAGCGCGAGGCCCGCCATCGTCGTCGTGTTCCGCTTGCCCATCTGCTCCGCCCCCACAGCCGAAACAAACCTGATGTACCGTCAGAAAGTCGCGTACGTTCGGGGGATGGTGCCACGTATGCCCCAAAAGCAACAGCCCCGCACGGCACTCCCCGCACGGCACTCCCCGCACGGCACTCCCCGTACGGCACTCCCCGTACGGCACTCCCCGCACGCTCTGACGAATGAGCCGCCGCATTCGTTCCCCCGCGCCCCCGCCGCCGCACTACGCCCGGCGCGGCGCCAACGCCTCCCACGCCACGGTCACTTCGCCCTGCCGCCAGCGCGCGGGCCGGTCCACCACCGGCCAGTCCGCCGCGAGGTCCCGCACCGCCCTGATCCACCGCTGCCGCGCGCCGTACGAGGCGTAGGGCGCGGCCGTCGCCCACGCCCGGTCGAAGTCGCGCAGGAAGGCGTGCACCGGCTCACCCGGGACATTGCGGTGGATCAGCGCCTTCGGGAGGCGTTCGGCCAGGTCGGAGGGGGTGTGCAGGGAGCCGAGCCGGGTCGCGAAGGTGACGGTGCGCGGGCCTTCGGGGCCGAGCGCCACCCATACGTGCCGGCGCCCGATCTCGTCGCAGGTGCCCTCCACGAGCAGCCCGCCCGGCGCGAGCCGCCCGCACAGCCGCTCCCAGACCGCCGCCACCCGCTCCTCGTCGTACTGGCGCAGCACGTTCGCGGCGCGGATCAGGAGCGGCGCGCTGCTCAGGGGCAGTTCGAAGCCGCCGTGCCTGAAGGTGAGCCCCTCCCGCTCGTACGGCTTCGCGGCCGCGACCCGCGCCGGATCGATCTCGATGCCGACCACGCGCGCGTGCGGCGCCGCCCCGCGCAGCCGGGCCAGCAGCTCCACCGCGGTCCAGGGCGCCGCCCCGTAGCCGAGGTCGACCGCCACGGGGTCGTCGGCGCGGCGCAGCGCGGCGCCGTGGACGGCCGCGATCCAGCGGTCCATGCGGCGCAGCCGGTTCGGGTTGGTGGTGCCTCGCGTCACGGTTCCCACGGGGCGGGAGGTCTGGCGCGGGCTCATGACCAAGAGGGTATGCGCTGCGCCGCCGGTGGCTTTGGTTGAGATCCGTACGGTAATGATTCGGCAAAGTGGAAATGGAGCGGTCCACTCCGGCGTTGCCCCCTTGGAAGAGGGCCTGTGCCCTCAGGTCGTCGTGCCCGCAGTACGCCCACCAAGGAGGGCCCGCCACGTGAGCCAGTACGTGACCAGGTTCCGCCGCTCCGGGGCGCCTGGGACCCTGCTGCGGTTCCCCGGTGCGCATCGCCGCCCGCGCCGCATCGCGATGCTCAGCGTGCACACCTCGCCCCTCCACCAGCCCGGCACGGGCGACGCGGGCGGCATGAACGTCTACATCGTCGAGCTGGCCAAGCGGCTCGCGGCGATCAACGTAGAGGTCGAGATCTTCACCCGCGCCACCGCGGGCGGACTGCCGCCCGAGGTCGAGCTCGCGCCCGGCGTCCTCGTACGGCACGTGGACGCGGGTCCCTACGAAGGCCTCGCCAAGGAGGACCTGCCCGCCCAGCTCTGCGCCTTCACGCACGGCGTCATGCAGGCGTGGGCCGGCCACCGCCCCGGCTATTACGACCTCGTGCACTCGCACTACTGGCTGTCCGGGCAGGTCGGCTGGCTCGCGGCGGAGCGCTGGGGCGTGCCCCTCGTGCACGCGATGCACACCATGGCCAAGGTCAAGAACGCGGCGCTCGCCGCGGGCGACACCCCGGAGCCGGCCGCCCGCGTCATCGGCGAGACCCAGATCGTGCGCGCCGCCGACCGCCTCATCGCGAACACATCGGAAGAGGCCGACGAGCTGGTCAGGCACTACGAGGCCGACCCGGGCAGCGTCGCCGTGGTGCACCCCGGCGTGAACCTGGACCGCTTCCGCCCGGCCGACGGCCGCGCCGCCGCCCGCGCCCGCCTCGGCCTGCCCCAGGACGCGCTGATCCCGCTCTTCGCGGGCCGCATCCAGCCGCTCAAGGCCCCCGACATCCTCCTCAAGGCGGTGGCGGTCCTCCTCGACGAGCGCCCGGAGCTCCGCTCCCGCATGGTCGTCCCGGTGGTCGGCGGCCCCAGCGGCAGCGGCCTCGCCAAGCCGGCCGCGCTCCAGAAGCTCGCCGCGAAGCTCGGCGTCGCCGACGTGGTCCGCTTCCACCCGCCGGTCGGCCAGGAGCAGCTCGCGGACTGGTTCCGCGCGGCGTCCGTCCTCGTCATGCCCTCCTACAACGAGTCCTTCGGCCTGGTCGCCATAGAGGCCCAGGCGGCAGGCACCCCGGTCCTCGCCGCCTCGGTCGGCGGCCTCCCCGTAGCCGTACGGAACGAGAAGACCGGCTTCCTGGTCGACGGCCACGAACCGGCCCGCTACGCGCGCGTGCTCCGCGAATTCGCCGACCATCCCCACCTTGTGGACACGATGGGCGACGCCGCCGCCCGCCACGCCCTCTCCTTCGGCTGGGACACGGCGGCCTCCGCCACGGCGGACGTCTACACGGCGGCGATGCAGGCGCACCGCCGCCAAGTACCCTCGCACCATGGCTGACCAGCACAAGGCACACGACGTCATCGAGTCCACGCTGAAGGACGCCGAACTGGAGTGGGAGAGCCCGGAACCGGGCTCGTACGTCGTCAAGCTTCCAGGCACCCGCAAGCTCTCGACGACGCTCTCGCTGCGCGCCGGACGCCACAGCCTCTCCCTCAACGCCTTCGTGATCCGCCACCCGGACGAGAACGAGGCCGGGGTGCACCGCTGGCTCCTGGAGCGCAACCTCCGTCTGTACGGGGTGAGTTACGCGGTCGACCAGCTCGGCGACATCTACCTCACCGGCAAGCTCCCGCTCGCCGCCGTCACCCCCGACGAACTCGACCGCCTCCTCGGCTCGGTCCTGGAGGCGGCCGACGGCTCCTTCAACACCCTCCTCGAACTCGGCTTCGCGAGCTCGATCCGCCGTGAGTACGAGTGGCGGGTGTCGCGCGGCGAATCGACGCGCAACCTGGACGCGTTCACGCATCTGACCCAGCGCCCTGCCAAGTAGCGCTCCCCCTGCGGTGGTTGACCCCTACGGCAGGCCCTAGTTGAGCGCCACCATCCGCACCACGGTCACCGTGAGCACCGACCCGGAGACGTAGTAGAGGACTATCGCCCCGCCGACCGTCGCCTCCCGCCGGTCGCGTTCGCCGCACACCGTCGTGGAACCGTGCCCGTACGGGTCGTGGGCCAGGGTGCGGGACATCTCCGCGCGGAAGGTGTCCGGGTTGGACATCTTGGCGAGGGTGTCGTCGGCGGGCGGGGCGTAGGCGATGCGGCAGGCGCCGCGCCTGCGTCTGCGGCTCACGCCGTCCCCCGCCTCTCCGCCTCGTCGCGGGCGAGCCGGGCGAGGATCGCGTCGGCCTCGGGGTCCGGCACGGCCTCCAGCATCCAGTGCCGCATCACGGCGTGGATCTCACCGACCCCCGCCGCGTTGATGGCCTTGTCGAACTCGTGGCGGCGCCCCGGATCGAGCGCGGCGCGAATCGCCGGAATGCTGTTGGGGACGTCGACCTCGACGCCGCCCACCAGCGTTCTGGGCAGTTCGTCAGTGCTGGAGGAGATCCTTGGGGGTTCGGCCATGTACGGTCACGTACCCGCCGAACTGCCCGGTCAAGCCGGGCTGTTCTCGGCCGCTACGGGGGCCGGGGCGGATGCCTTCGTGGCCGTGGCAGGGGCCGGGGCCGGGGCGTTCGGCAGCCCGCGCATCAGCGCCCAGTACCCGGCCGCCGTCACGGTGCCGACCGCCGCGCACCCCGCCCACAGCCACCCGGCGCCCGCCGAGTCGATCACCCAGCCGCCCACGAGCGGCGCGACGAGGGCCGCCGCCGACCACGACATGGTGTAGACGCCCTGGTAGCGGCCGCGCCCCTCGGCGGGCGAGAGCCGCGCCACGAGCCCCGACTGCGTAGGGGCGTTGACCATCTCGCCGAGCGTCCAGACGACGACGGTCAGCGCGTACGCGGCGAGCGATCCGGCCAGCGCGGTGAGCGCGAAGCCGTACCCGATGAGCAGCGACGAGACGGTCAAAAGGCGTCCAGGGTCCCGCCGTTCGATGAACCGCGTCAGCGGAATCTGCAACGCGACGATGACGACACCGTTGACGGCCGCGACCAGCCCCACGTCCGAACTGCTCAGCCCGTTCTCGCCCATGACGATCGGCAGCCCGACCGAACTCTGCGTGAACACGACGGCGACGAGGAACGAAAGCCCCACCATGAGCATGAACCGCCCGTCCCGCAGCACGGTCCCCATGGTGACGACGGGACTCGAAGGCGCCCCGGACACCGCCGTCTTGACCGGCCGCGACTCCTTCACCTTCACGAAGACGACGCAGGCGCAGGCGAGCGTCATCGCGGCCTCGACGAGGAAGCCGAGCGTATAACTCTGCGCCACGAGAAAGCCCGCGTACACGGACGAGACCGCGAACCCCAGGTTGATCGCCCAGTAGTTGAGCGAGAACGCCCGCACCCGGTCCTCGGGCCGCACGATGTCCGCCATCATCGCCTGGATCGCGGGCCGCGAGGCGTTGGAGGCGAGCCCGAGCGCGAAGCCGGTGACGGCGATGGCGACCGGATCGCGTACGAAGGCGAGCGCGGCGACCGTCGCCGAGGTCGCGAGCTGCGCGCCGAGCAGCGTCGGCCGCCGCCCGAGCCGGTCGGCGAGCACCCCGCCCAGCACCGACGCGATGACGCCGCCGAGCCCGATCAGCGAGGCGACGAGCCCGGCGTACGCGGCCGAGAAGCCACGCGAGGCGGTCAGGTACAGCGCGAGGAACGTAAGAACGAAATTTCCCAGCCGGTTGACGAGGGTGCTGGTCCACAGCCACCAGAATTCGCGCGGCAGCCCGGAGACGGACTCCGCGGCGGCACGTCTGAGCGAGGCGACTGACATGGGTGCATCCCCCGAGGCCGGTGTAAGCAGTGATGATGGTTTACGTAACTTACGCACCGGGTAGAAACACCCGCCACTCAATTGACGGCCACCGTCAATCGGCACGCGCCGAACCGGTCGATTAGGCTCGGGCCCATGGCCGACGCACCGTACAAGCTGATCCTCCTCCGCCACGGCGAGAGCGAGTGGAACGCCAAGAACCTGTTCACCGGCTGGGTGGACGTGAACCTGAACGAGAAGGGCGAGAAGGAGGCGGTCCGCGGCGGTGAGCTGCTCAAGGACGCCGGCCTGCTCCCCGACGTGGTCCACACCTCGCTCCAGAAGCGCGCGATCCGCACGGCGCAGCTCGCGCTGGAGTCCGCGGACCGCCACTGGATCCCGGTCCACCGTAGCTGGCGCCTGAACGAGCGCCACTACGGCGCCCTCCAGGGCAAGGACAAGGCGCAGACCCTCGCCGAGTTCGGCGAGGAGCAGTTCATGCTGTGGCGCCGCTCGTACGACACCCCGCCGCCGGAGCTGGACCGCGACGCCGAGTTCTCCCAGTTCTCCGACCCGCGCTACGCGACGCTCCCGCCGGAGCTGCGTCCGCGCACGGAGTGCCTCAAGGACGTCGTCGTCCGCATGCTCCCGTACTGGTTCGACGGCATCGTCCCGGACCTCCTCACGGGTCGCACGGTCCTGGTCGCGGCCCACGGCAACAGCCTCCGCGCCCTGGTCAAGCACCTCGACGGCATCTCCGACGCCGACATCGCGGGCCTGAACATCCCCACCGGCATCCCGCTCTCCTACGAGCTCGACGCCGACTTCAAGCCGCTGAACCCGGGCGGCACGTACCTGGACCCGGACGCGGCCGCGGCGGCGATCGAGGCGGTCAAGAACCAGGGCAAGAAGAAGTAACAGCCCACGAAGAAGCCCCCTGCCTGCGGTTCTGCCGCTTGGCAGGGGGCTTCTCGCTGTGCTGGGGCCGTGGCTGGGCCGTCAGGGGACGGGCACCTGGCCTCAGAAGTTGCTCAAGGCTTTCCGCTGCGAGTAATGCGGGACCGGATGATCTGTCACGGTCATTCCACGGCGCAAGGGGCAGCACGTCCGCGACCCCGCGCCAACAAAGGGGGGGCGCATGTTCTCAGTGATGGGACCGGGCCAGATCATTTCCATGCTCGTCACGGTTGCCGTCGTCGTCGGTCTGGGCGTGATCGCATATCGACGGTTCGGTGCACGGAAGTAGCGGGAGACCTCGGTCATGCGCTCAGATTGCTCTGTCGGCGAGCGCTCCGCATGAGCGTTCCTACGCAATCAGCAACGGTGCGCGTGCACGCGCGAGGCCGTCCCTGGGCCGTCCGAGGTCGCTCAACACCGGCCGACAACGACCAATGACGATCAGTCGGGCGGCGGCGACCAGGCCCCGGAGCCGCAGCAGTGCAGGGTTGCCAAGCCCCCCCGCTGAGACCCTGGTTGTGCGGGTGCGAGGCGGGCAGAATCACCGGTGTCGTGACGGCCGGTGTGGGGGAGTCGTATGCGTGCGGACACGGTCATCGCGGTCGCGGCGACGGTGACGGCGCTCGGTTCGCTCTGGGTCTCCCATGCGCAGAGCAGGGCGACCCGTCTGCACAACCGGCAGTCGGTCCGGCCCATCCTGCAGATACGCCGCATCCACGAGGACGGCAGGGTCGGGCTCCAGATGATCAACGCCGGGCTCGGCCCCGCCATCGTCACGGACACCGTGGTCAGGCTGAACGGTGAGGTCGTGGGCCGGTGGAACCGCGACGTCAAGAGCCGGATCTTCGAGGACTCGGCCTGGCCCATGACGTATTCGCTGGGGCAGGGGACCGTGGTCCTCAACGGGCAGCAGACTTTCCTCGTCCGGTACGACTCCGACGCCCCGGACCGGCTCGAACGTGTCTGGGACCTCGTCAGCCGTCGTCTCACGATCGACGTTCAATACGAGTCCGTGTACGGCGGCGAGCGGTTCACCGCCTCGTCGCTGCCCCGGGGCGATCAGCCCCGGTAGCGGATGACGAGTGCCGCGTGCGGCTGAGTGTCGAGGGGGGGCTCAGGGCGCCGTGACCCGGAGCCACTGAGACAGCGCGGCGAAGTCGGCGTCGGTGAGGCCCCGGGCGGGGGCGACGCGGTGCAGGAGGGACGGGGCCGGGTGCTGGGCCTCGACCCACTGGTGGTCGATCGGGGCGATCTCGTCGTCGACCCAGATGAAGCGGCGGGCGCCCGCCCGTTCCACGATGGGGCGGGTCTTCCAGTGCAGGCCGCGCGGGCCGTCCGCGGGGAGGCCGGCGGGCCACTCCAGGACCGGGAGGCGGGGCAGGCCGAGGAGCGGGGCGATCGCCTCGTTCGCCTCCTCGCCCCACGTCGTCGCCCACACCAGCTCGCAGCCCAGCGCCAACAGCCGTGCGCCCACGGTCCGGTCGAGGCGGGCGAGCAGCGGGTTGCCGTCCGGGGGTACGGGGGTGGGGGCGTCGCCGCCGAACGGGAGCAGGGGGCCGTCCACGTCGAGGAAGAGGAGCGGGGGATGGCGATCGGTCATCGCGCCCGCCCCGCGATCTCCCGGGTGGGGCCGGACACCGTCACATGGGACATGGCGGCAGCCTACGCGGCAACTGCCGCGCGCGCGTGCGCCGTTGATGCGCCCGCCCCGATGGGCATGCAATGGGGGAAGGGCTCCACCGCGGAGCCCCGTCGAGGAGGGAAAACCATGGCCGCCGACTCCCCGAAGCCGACCCAGAGCCAAGAAGCGCCCGTCGAAGTGAGCCAGCCGGTACCGAAGTTGGTGCTGCTCGGAGCCTGCGGTTGCGGCTCGGGCTGCGGCTGCGGCTGCCAGTCGGGCGCGCCGTGCAAGTGCGGCGGCTCCTGCTGACCACAGGGACCGTACGCAGTACGTAGGCGGGCCCCGCGCAAGCATCGTCTGCGCGGGGCCCTCCTCGTACGGCCCTCCTCGTACGGCCGGATCCTTCTGCCGTCAGGAGCCCTCGACGGCCGCCTGGGGCTGGCCCTGCTGCACCTCGTCCGCGTGCTCGCCCGTCACCAGGTACACGACCCGCTTCGCCACCGACACCGCGTGGTCCGCGAAGCGCTCGTAGTAGCGGCCGAGCAGCGTCACGTCCACCGCCGTCTCGATGCCGTGCTTCCACTTCTCGTCCATCAGGTGCTGGAAGAGCGTGCGGTGCAGCAGGTCCATCTCGTCGTCGTCCTGCTCCAGCTGCATCGCCAGGTCGACGTCCTTGGTGATGATGACCTCGGCCGCCTTCGCCATCAGGCGCTGCGCGAGCTGGCCCATCTCCAGGATGGTGGCGTGCAGGTCGTGCGGGACGGCCCGCTCCGGGAAGCGGAGCCGGGCCAGCTTGGCCACGTGCTGGGCGAGGTCGCCGCTGCGCTCCAGGTCGGCCGACATCCGCAGCGACGTGACGACGATCCGCAGATCCGTCGCCACCGGCTGCTGGCGCGCGAGCAGGGCTATGGCCCGCGCCTCCAGGTCGTGCTGGAGGTCGTCCACCTTCTGGTCGGCGGCGATCACCGACTCCGCGAGCTTCAGGTCGGCGTCGAGCATGGCCGTGGTGGCGCGCCCGATCGCCGACCCGACAAGGCGGGCCATCTCGACCAGGCCCTCGCCGATCGAGTCAAGTTCCTCGTGGTACGCGTCACGCATACGGCGTTCCCTCTCTGACCTGTCTGTACCTGGCTACGTGTGGAACCCGGTTGGCCCCACGCTCCCACGTTCCGGCCCGTACGCGTCCGGATCCGGCACCACAAGTGAATCGACCCCGTACCCAAGGTGAACTCTGGGCGACGAGTGTTCGAGCGGCCACTCGGATGGCTGTGGAGGAGTGGCTCGTCCCGCATAACCTGAAGACATGGACGTGAACGCGGCGGTCGCCGCAGCGGCAGCGATCGCCGGAGTGTGCACCGGCGTCATCGCCATGCTGGCGTTCCGCTGGAGCGAACGCGACCAGAAGCGCCCCACCCGCACCTCCCTGCACACGGACCCGGTCCTGCCGCCCGGCGTCGACACCGTGCTCTCCGTGCTCCGCTCCTCCGCCGTCGTCCTCGACGAGGCGGACAGCGTGGTCAAGGCCAGCTCGGCGGCGTACGCCCTCGGTCTCGTACGCGGCGGGAAGCTCGCGGTCGAGCCGATGCTGCAGATGGCCCGCGATACGCGCCGCGACGGGGAGATACGCCAGGTCGAGCTGGATCTGCCGCGGCGGGGGACGGGGCGCGGCGACGCGCTCGCGGTCTCCGCGCGCGTCGCCCCGCTCGGCTCCCGGCTCGTGCTGCTGCTCGTCGAGGACCTCACCGAGGCCCGGCGCATCGAGGCCGTACGCCGCGACTTCGTCGCGAACGTGAGCCACGAGCTGAAGACGCCGGTCGGCGCGCTGTCGCTGCTCTCGGAGGCGGTCATGGACGCAGCCGACGACCCCGAGGCCGTCGAGCGGTTCGCCGGTCGCATGCAGAACGAGGCGACCCGCCTCACCAGCCTCGTACAGGAGCTCATCGACCTGTCGCGCGTGCAGAACGACGATCCGCTGGAGGACGCGGAGCCGGTGCGGGTCGACGAGCTCGTCGCCGAGGCCATCGACCGTTGCCGCCAGCCCGCCGCGAGCAAGCAGATAACCATGGCCGCCGGAGGCACCGCCGACCTGCGTGTATGGGGAAACCGGGGGCAGCTCGCCGCCGCCCTCGGCAACCTCGTCGAGAACGCCGTCAACTACTCGCCGGCCCGTACGAGGGTGGGGATCGCCGCCCGCCGCGTCTCGGCGGGCGGCGGCGACCGCATCGAGATAGCCGTGACCGACCAGGGCATCGGCATCTCCGAGAAGGACCGGGAGCGCGTCTTCGAGCGCTTCTACCGCGTCGACCCGGCCCGCTCCCGCGCCACCGGCGGCACGGGCCTCGGACTCGCCATCGTCAAGCACGTGGCGGCCTCGCACGGCGGCGAGGTGACCGTGTGGAGCTCGGAGGGACAGGGCTCCACCTTCACACTCCGGCTGCCGGAGGCGGCCGCGACCCGCTCCTCCTCCAACTCCAAGAACTCCCGAACCAGTGGCCCCGGAGACGTACGCGACGAAGACGACGCACACGGGCCCGACACCACAACCGCATACGAATCCATTCCTGCCACTCCTGCCGCCCCGGAGGTCCTTCCGTGACCCGAGTGCTCGTCGTAGAGGACGAGGAGTCGTTCTCCGACGCCCTGTCCTACATGCTCCGCAAGGAGGGTTTCGAGGTCGCCATCGCGGCCACCGGGCCCGACGGCCTCGACGAGTTCGAGCGCAACGGCGCCGACCTCGTCCTGCTCGACCTGATGCTGCCGGGCCTGCCCGGCACCGAGGTCTGCCGCCAGCTGCGAGGCCGTTCCAACGTCCCCGTCATCATGGTGACCGCCAAGGACAGCGAGATCGACAAGGTCGTCGGCCTGGAAATAGGAGCCGATGACTACGTCACCAAGCCGTTCTCCTCGCGGGAGCTGGTCGCCCGCATCCGCGCCGTGCTGCGCCGCCACGGAGAGCCGGAGGAGGTCGCGCCGCAGGCCCTGGAGGCCGGGCCCGTCCGCATGGACGTCGACCGTCACGTGGTGACGGTGGGCGGCGGCAAGGTCGACCTCCCGCTCAAGGAGTTCGACCTCCTGGAAATGCTGCTGCGCAACGCGGGCCGCGTGCTGACCCGTATGCAGCTCATCGACCGCGTCTGGGGCGCGGACTACGTGGGCGACACGAAGACCCTCGACGTCCACGTGAAGCGCCTCCGCGCCAAGATCGAGCCGGATCCCGGGGCGCCGAGATACCTGGTCACGGTGCGGGGCCTGGGCTACAAGTTCGAGCCGTAGACCGGCGAACACGGCGGAGGGGCGGAACCCGATGGGTTCCGCCCCTCCGCCGTTCACGACTCGGGGCGCTGCCCCGGACCCCGCTGCTCAAGCGCCGCAGGGGCTGGATCGTCGGTGACGTCAGTGGCCCGCGGGGCTCTCCGACTCGGAGGCCGAGGTCGAAGTCGAGGGCGAGGCCTTGTCGCCCGGCTTCGCGGGCGTGGACGCCGACGTCGACGGGGACGCGGAGGCGCCCGGCACGGCCGGAATCTCGCTCGGGCCCCACTTCTGGAAGTAGCTGTCGGCCGGCACCACGAACGCCTTCAGCTTCACGTCTCCGGCCTTGCTGAAGGAGAAGGTGATCGGCTGCGCGTTGCCGTCGAGGACGGCGGTGCGGCTGTTGGGCAGCTCGGCGGTGGCGTTGCCCTTGCCGCCGAGGATGACGGAGCCACCGGCCGGGACGGTGATCTTCGAGCCGCCCTTGGCGCCGGAGAGCTTCGCGGTCTTGCCGACGCGGTCGACGGTGATCGCGTCGAGCGTCTGGGCAGTGCGCCCGTTGTTGAAGATCGTGCCGGTGACGACGGCCGGGCCCTTGGACTCGCGGTCCGGCTGCGTGATGACGGTGGCGTTCTGGATCTTGATGTCGCCGACGGAGGTCGCGGCGTTGTCCGGCTTGACCTCAAGCGTCTGCGCGTTGTTGCCGGCGCCGCACGCGGCGAGCGAGGCGATCGAGAACGCGATGGCGGCGGCGGCGAGGGCGCCGCGTCGAAGGCTGCTGCTCACGGCGGCGGCAACTCCTTGAACGTGGACGGGCAAGGACGGCCCGTGTGTAAAGCCGTCCTAAGGGTCTGTCAGCGGCCTTAGATTACCGAGCCGTTCCCGCGCCGCCGCACCCGACCCGCCCCTCGCGTCCGGACCCCGTCCCTTACGGCCACCCCATACGCTCCGATCACCCCACGTTCCCCACCGTCACCATTGGTTCCCCGAAGTCTCTGGTTCACCATTCACATAAGGCCTGTCCAGGCATCGGGGCGGATATCCGGTAAGGAATGCGCGAGGGTCCGGAAAAACGATCACCTAGGGCCGCGATTGGCGAAGATCAATTCTGGAATCGGCTCGAACGTGTCTCCGGATCCCTGAACGGAGTAGCGAAAGTTCATCGCTTCGAAGCACGCAAACCGGGACTTTCAGCCCCTGGAGGGCCCGCCGGAGCGGCGGTAGCGTACCCGTTTCGGCTTCCTCGAAGAACGGCTCCGACCTGCGAATACCGCCCTCCACTACCCCTTCGCAGCACGTTCCCGATGGAGTTGTCAAGCCCCGAGATATGCCCTGACCTGCGAAAACGCCATTCAGAACCCGCAGTTTCCGTGTTAGACTGGATAGCCACGGAAGGGGTACCTGTCACATGACGTTCAAGGTTGGCGACACCGTGGTCTATCCCCATCACGGGGCCGCGCTGATCGAGGCTATCGAAACTCGCCAGATCAAAGGCGTGGACAAGACCTACTTGGTGCTGAAGGTCGCCCAGGGCGACTTGACGGTACGTGTGCCAGCGGACAATGCGGAGTTCGTCGGCGTGCGTGATGTGGTCGGTCAGGACGGGCTCGACCGGGTCTTCGAGGTGCTGCGCGCGTCGTACGCCGAGGAGCCCACGAACTGGTCGCGCCGTTACAAGGCAAATCTGGAGAAGCTCGCCTCCGGCGATGTCATCAAGGTCGCGGAAGTGGTCCGTGACCTGTGGCGTCGGGAGCGCGAGCGCGGACTGTCCGCGGGTGAGAAGCGCATGCTCGCCAAGGCTCGCCAGATCCTGGTGAGCGAGCTCGCTCTCGCGGAGAACACGAACGAGGACAAGGCCGAGGCCCTGCTCGACGAGGTTCTCGCGTCCTGATTGCGCGTCGCTGTCACGTCATGCACGGAGTGCTGGTGCATGGGGCGACCGCCGTCGCGTAAAGATCAATGCCGTGGTGCCCGCTGACCCTGATGGTGTCGCCGGGCGCTGCGGCATGTTCGTACCCGTATACCCACCGGCACGCCCCCGATGCCCGTACTTGGCGTGCCGGGCCCGGGCAGCTGGCTCGACCAGGACTGTCACGGAAGGGCCCTGTCAAGGCGTCGCGCCCGGCACGTTGTGGCCATACCCACCACCCCCGAGCGCACAAACCTGAACGGAACCGATGTCTGACGAAACGCGTCCCGTAGGCAGCGCAGTACGCACCGCGGCCGTGATTCCGGCCGCCGGACGGGGCGTACGCCTCGGTCCGGGCGCCCCCAAGGCGCTGCGCGCGCTGAACGGCACTCCGATGCTGATCCATGCCGTACGAGCGATGGCGGCGTCCCGCGCCGTGTCCCTCGTCGTGGTCGTCGCGCCGCCGGACGGCGCGGCCGAGGTGAAGTCGCTGCTCGCCGATCACGCGCTGCCGGAGCGGACCGACTTCGTCGTGGTGCCCGGTGGGGAGAGCCGGCAGGAGTCGGTGCGGCTCGGGCTCGGGGTGCTGCCGGCCGATATCGACATCGTGCTGGTGCACGACGCGGCGCGGCCGCTCGTTCCGGTCGACACGGTCGACGCGGTGATCGAGGCCGTACGGGACGGGGCTCCGGCCGTCGTCCCGGCGCTGCCGCTCTCGGACACGGTCAAGGAGGTCGTGCCGACGACGGACGGTTCGCCGGAGCCGGTGATCGCGACGCCGTCGCGGGCGAAGCTGCGGGCCGTGCAGACGCCGCAGGGGTTCGACCGGGAGACGCTGGTGCGGGCGCACGAGACGGTCACCGAGGATGTGACGGACGACGCCAGCATGGTCGAGCAGCTGGGGCACCAGGTGGTGCTTGTGCCGGGGCACGAGGAGGCGTTCAAGGTGACGCGGCCGCTGGACCTGGTGCTGGCGGAGGCGGTTCTGGCGCGCAGGAGGGCGAACGATGGGTTCTGAAGTCTCTGGGGTCGCGGGCCTCGTGCTGCCGCAGGTCGGGATCGGCACCGACATCCACGCCTTCGAGGACGGGCGTGAGCTGTGGTGTGCCGGGTTGAAGTGGGAGGACGCCGGGCCGGGTCTTGCCGGGCACTCCGACGCGGACGTGGTCGCGCACGCCGCGTGCAACGCGCTGTTCTCGGCCGCCGGGCTCGGTGATCTCGGGCAGCACTTCGGGACCGGGCGGCCCGAGTGGTCGGGGGCGAGCGGGACGACGCTGCTGGCGGAGGCGGGGCGCATTGTGCGCGCGGCCGGGTTCGTGATCGGGAACGTGGCGGTGCAGGTCGTCGGGGACCGGCCGAAGGTCGGCAAGCGGCGGGACGAGGCGCAGAAGGTGCTGTCCGACGCCGTCGGGGCGCCGGTCGCCGTGTCCGGCGCGACCACGGACGGGCTCGGGTTTCCCGGGCGGGGCGAGGGGCTGATGGCGGTGGCGACGGCGCTGGTGGTGCGCGCCGGCAGGTGACCGGGGGCGGGGTGGGCGCCGCGGTTCTTGTTGCGCGGCACCGGGGGCCGCCTTGCCCACCCTGCCGCCCAAGGCGGCAGATTGCCCAAGGCGGTGGCGGCCCTCGCTTTGCCCAGGGCGGTGGCGGTTCCTCGCTTTGCCCAAGGCGGTGGTGGGCCCTCGCTGTTGCGAATCTGTTGCAGGTAGGGTGGGTGGGCAAGATGGTGCGGCGTTGAGGTAGGCGATGGGTGAATATGTGGTCCGCGTGGCCGGGGACGGCGACGTGGCCGAGGCCCGCGCCGTCATGCTGGACACCGTGTACCGCGACCTGCGCTCCGGATACGTGCCGCGCTGGCACGCCGACATCATCGACCCGGCCGCCCACTATCTGCGCCCCGAGCGCTGCACGCTGCTCGTCGCCGAGCACCGGGAAAGTGGTCAGATCGTCGCGACCGGCGCCGTGCGCGACCGCGGGCCCGCCGCGCCGCCCAATCCCCAGTGGGTCGCCGACCGGTTCCCCTCCGGTACCACCGCTCAGCTGTGCCGGATCTACGTACGCCCCGAGCACCGCAGGAACGGGCTCGCGCGGGCTCTCGTGCGGGAGCTCGTCGACTTCGTGGCAGGGGTCGGCGGGTACGAGGCCGTCTATCTGCACACCGATCCCGCCGTGCCCGGCGCCGAGCCCTTCTGGCGGTCGATCGCCCAAGAGGTGTGCGACGAGCGGGAGTTGGCGCAGGGTGGCCAGGGGATCGTGCACTTCGAGTTGCCGATGCCCGTACCCGTACCCGTAGAGGTATCCGTCCGCTGATGCGGCGGCGTGGGTTTCTGCTGGCGGTGGCCGGGGTCGGGCTGACGTCCGCCTGCGGTTCGTTCACCGGGACCGCGCGGCGCGGGCGGATCGCCGTCGACCTCGCCTTTGCGCCCACCCAGGGACTGTCCCCGTACAGCGACGACGGGCTGCTGCTCAGTCGGCTCGCCGTCGTCGACGGGCTCACGCGCATGGACTCCGACGGTGTCATCCATCCCGCGCTCGCCGAGAAGTGGACCCGGACGTCCGACCGGACCTGGGAGTTCACGCTGCGCGAGGCCCGGTTCCAGGACGGCAGGACGGTCACCGCGAAGGCCGTCGAGGGGGCGCTGCGGCGGGCGGCGCGGGCGAAGGTGGTGCCGCGGGTGCTGAGCGACGTACGGATGAATGTCGAGGCCGTGGGGGAGCGGGGCGTGCGGATCGCGACCAGCGGCGTCGACCCGCTGCTGCCCGCCCGGCTCGCGAATCCGTCGCTCGCGGTCTTCTCCCCGGCCGCGTACGGGAAGGGGGACCGCGTCGACCCCGTCGGGACCGCCACCGGGCCCTTCGCGCTGACCGAGGTGAACGGGGCCGTGTCCGCGACGCTCGACCGGTTCGACGGGCACTGGCGCGGGAAGGCGGCGGCGCGCGGGCTCGACGTGACGTTCGTCGCCGACAACAACGCCCGCGCCAACGCGCTGCGTTCGGGCCAGATCGAGATCGCCGAGTTCGTGCCCGCCGCGCAGGCGCTGGTGCTCGGCGAGAGGGCGCGGAAGGTCGCCACCGTGCGGACGACGACGCTGTATCTGAATACGCGGAGCGGGCCGCTCGCGGATGCCGGGCTGCGGGCCGCCGTGCGCGAGTCCGTCGATACGTCGGCGCTCGCGCGCAGCGTGTACGAGGGGTACGCGACGCGAGCCACCGGACTGCTCGGACCCGGTTTCGCCTGGGCCGACGGAAAGCAGCTGCCCGTCACCGGGCGGGCGGAGGCGGCGCGGCCGCACGGGCGGGCGCTCACCCTCGCCACGTACACGAACCGGGCCGAGCTGCCCGAGGTCGCCGCCGCGCTCCAGCAGCAGTTGCGGCGGGCGGGGTTCGCGGTGCGGCTCGTCGTGAAGGACTACGCGCGGCTCGAATCGGGGGCGCTGGACGGGGAGTACGACGCGTTCCTGATGTCCCGGTCCACCGCGCTCGACACCGGGGACCCGGTCTCGTACCTCGCCTCCGACTTCACCGGGGGCGGGAGTTTCAACATCTCGCAGTTGAGCGACGAGCGGGTGGATGGTGTGGTGCGGGAGGCCGCCGGGCTCGAAGGCGCGGCGCGGCATCGGGCCGTGCTGCGTGCCGAGGCCGCGATCCTCGGGACGGACGCGGCCGTGCCGATCGTCCACGAGCAGCACTTGCAGGGGGTCGGGGCCGGGGTGAGCGGGGTCGTCCTCGATCCCTATGAGCGGCAGTTCGTCGGCTTGGAGACGCGCGCCTGATGAACTCCGTTCGGAACAGGTCGGCCGTGGTCGCGGGGCGCGTCGGCGCCGCCGTCGGGCTGCTCGTACTCACCGCGCTGCTGCCGTGGCTGACCCGCACCGACCCCGCGCTCACCGTGCTGCACGCGCGCTACGGCGACGCGCCCACGACGCCGAAGCAGCTCGCCGAGGTGCGCGACCAACTCGGATTGGACCAGGGGCCGTTCGCGTTTCTCGGGCAGTGGCTGAGCGGGGTCGTGCACGGAGATCTCGGTACGTCGTGGGTGACGGGGGCCGATGTCGCGTCCGACGTGGGCGCGTCCTTCTGGGTGTCCGTGTCCCTCATGGCGTACGCGATGGTGGTCGCCGTCGTCCTCGCCGTGGCGCTGTGCGTGCCCTCGCTGCGGCGGGCGGCGCCCGAGCCGGTGCACGGGGCGGGGGCCGGGGTGCTCGCGGCGCTTCCGGAGTTCCTGCTGGCGTCGGTCCTTGCCACGGTGTTCGCGGTGCGGCTCGGGTGGTTCCCGGCGCAGGGGTGGGCGTCGCCCGCGTCCGCCGTGCTACCCGCGCTCGCGCTCGGGATTCCGGCGGGGGCGGTGCTCGGGCGGCTCGGGCAGGACGCGTTGCCCGCCGCGTTCGCCGAACCGTGGGTGCGGACCTGGCGGGCGAACGGCATGCCGCGCTCGCGGATCGCCCGGCACGCGGCGCGGCGGGCGCTGCCGGCGGTGCTGCCGCAGGCGGGTCTTACCGTGGTCGGGCTGACGGGCGCGGCGGCGGCTGTGGAGGCGGTCTTCGCGATTCCGGGGCTCGGCGGGACGGCGGTCGCGGCGGCGCTTGACCTGGATCTGCCGCTGCTTCAGGGGTGCCTGCTGGTGCTGTTGGCGCTCGGTGTGGTGGCGGCCGTGGGTGTCGGGTTCGTACGGCGATGGTTGCTCGGGCCCGCGCTCGCGGCGGGGGCGCTGCCGGGGCTCGCGCGGGTACGCGGGGGTGGGCGCGGGCGGCTGTACGTCGCGGGGGCGCTGGCCGCGGGGCTCGCGGTGGTCGTCGTGTGGGGGCTGACGCGGGATCCGTTGCAGGTGGATCTGGCGGCGCGGCTCGCGGGGCCGTCGGGGGCGCATCCCTTCGGGACGGACGCGCTCGGGCGTGATGTGCTCGCGCGGCTCGGGCACGGGGCGCTGCGGACGCTGGTCGTGGCGGCGGTCGTGTGTGCGGTGTGTTTTGTGGTGGGGGTCGGGCTCGGGCTGATGCGGTGGACCGCCGGGCTCACCGAGGTCGCCAACGCGATGCCGGCGATCCTGGCGGGGCTGCTGGTCAGTGGGTTGTTCGGGGCGGGGGTCGTGGGGGCGGCGGTGGCCGTCGCGGCGGTCGGGTGGGCGCCGCTGGCCGCGCATACGGCGGCCGTGGCGGAAGTGGAGCGGGGGGCCGGGTATGTGGAGGCGGCGTATGTGGCGGGGGCCGGGAGGTGGCATGTGCTGCGGCGACATGTGTTGAGTGCGGTGGTTCCCACGGTGGGGCGGCATGCGGTGTTGCGGTTGGCGCCGACGACGCTCGCGCTGGCGTCCCTCGGGTTCTTGGGCCTTGGGACGCAGCCGCCGGAGCCGGAGTGGGGGCGGTTGCTGATGGAGAATCTTCCGTATGCGGAGCGGGCGCCGTGGGCGGTGTTGGCGCTGGCGGTGGGCCTGGCCGGCGTGGGGGCGATCGTGGTGCTGGCCTCCGGGGCGAGTATTGGGCGGCGACGGTGAACGGTCGCGGGGCTCCGCCCCGGACCCCGCTGCTCAAACGCCGCAGGGGCTTGAATGTGTTCACCCGCCGCCGATGCTCGGTACGGCAAGAACAAGCCCCGCCGGCGTTTGAGGCGCGGGGTCCGGGGCGGAGCCCCGTGGCCGTGACCACGGTGCTGCGGGGGCTACCGCCGTACCTACGCCTCCTCACCCTCACCCAGCTCGCCTTCAACATCGGCTTCTATGCCGTGTTGCCCTACCTCGCCACCCACCTCGCCGACAGCATCGGGCTCGCGGGGTGGGCCGTGGGGCTGGTGCTCGGGTTGCGGACGTTCAGTCAGCAGGGGTTGTTCGTGGTGGGGGGAGTGCTCACCGATCGGTTCGGGCCGAGGCCTGTTGTGTTGGTGGGGTGTGTGTTGCGGATCGCCGGGTTCGTGTGGCTCGGGTTCGCCGGGAGTACGGCCGGGGTCGTGGGGGCGGTGGTGCTCGTCGGGTTCGCCGCCGCGTTGTTCTCGCCGGCCGTGGAGTCGGAGACCGCGAGGGAGGCGGTTCGGTACGAGAGAGAGGCCGGGGTTCCCCGGGCTCAGGTGCTTGGAGTGTTCTCGGCGGCCGGGCAGGCGGGGGCGTTTCTTGGGCCGTTGCTCGGGACCGCGCTGCTGTACGTGGGGTTCCGCGCGGCGTGCCTGGCGGGGGCGGTCGTCTTCGTGGGGGTGCTGGCCGGGCATGCCCGGCTGATGCCGAGGCGGGAGCGGGTGCGTACGGACCGGCGACTGCGGGGCGGTGCCCGCACCGTGTTCGCGAACCCCCGGTTCCTCGCGCTCTGCCTCGCGTACAGCGGCTACCTCATCGCGTACAACCAGCTCTATCTCGCGCTGCCGGTGGAACTCACCCGAAGCACCGGCTCCCAGGACGCGGTCGGCCTCCTCTTCGCCCTGTCGTCCGTGCTTGTCGTCGGTGCTCAGCTGCCGGTCACCCGCTGGTCCGCGGCCCGGCTCGCGCCGCGGGACGCGTTGACGGCGGGGCTCGGGCTCGTGGCGGCCGGGTTCGTGACGGTCGCGGCCACGGCCTCGTACGCCCCGAGCCGCACCCCGTACGCGCTGCTGCCCGCCTGCGCGCTGGTCGTGCTGCTCACGGTCGGGCAGATGCTGCTGGTGCCGGCGGCGCGCGGACTCGTGCCCGACCTGGTGGACGAGCGGCACCTGGGGCTCGCCACGGGGGCGCTGTCCTCGGTGTCGGGGCTCGCGGTGTTGGGCGGGAGCGCGGCGACGGGGGCGCTGCTCACGCTGCCCGCGCCCGCCCTGTGGTCGGCGCTCGCGGTGGTGCCGCTGGCGGCGGCGGGGCTCGCCCGTTTCGTGACACCTGTGCGAACAGCGCGCGGAAATCCCGGCCCGCTCGGGTGCGTTCCCCGAGGATCGGGTACGCGCCAACCGTCCCCCGAGAAGGAGTGAGGCCCATGTCGGCCCAGCTGTCCGACGAGCTCAAGGCACTGCTCGACAGCAAGGTGTTCATCGCTGTCGCCACCATCCAGCCCGACGGGAGCCCCCAGGTGTCCCCGGTGTGGGCGAAGCGCGACGGAGACGACGTGCTGTTCTCCACGACCGTCGACCGTCGCAAGACGAAGAACCTGAACGCCGACCCCCGGGTGACGGTCATGGTGCAGCCCGCCGACAACCCCTACGCGTACGCCGAGATCCGCGGCACCGCCGAGATCACCACGGAGGGCGGCCAGGAGCTGATCGACGAGCTGTCGGTGAAGTACACGGGCAAGAAGTACGCCGAGTTCAACCCGACGTCGGCCCAGGACGCCGCACGCGTCGTCGTCCGCGTCCACCCCCGCAAGGTCGTCGGCCGCGTCTAAATCAAGCCCCGCCGGCGTTTGAGGCGCGGGGTCCGGGGCAGAGCCCCGCGACCGCACCCCCGGGTGGGCCCACACCGGCGACGGCCCCCACCCACCGACCCGGCCCAGCCGGAGGCTCATGGCACACCTCCAGGGCTACTACCCTGGAGGGGTGACTATTCGCCTGTACGACACCAGCGCCCGGCAGATCCGTGACTTCGAGCCCCTCACACCGGGCTGTGTCTCGATCTACCTCTGTGGCGCCACCGTGCAGGCCGCCCCGCACATCGGGCACATCAGGTCGGGGCTCAACTTCGACATCATGCGCCGCTGGTTCGCGTACCGCGGGTACGACGTCACGTTCGTACGCAATGTGACGGACATCGACGACAAGATCATCACGAAGGCCGGGGAGCAGCACCGGCCCTGGTGGTCGATCGGGTACGAGAACGAGCGGGCGTTCAACGACGCGTACACCGCGCTCGGTTGCCTGCCCCCGACCTACGAGCCGCGGGCCACCGGGCACGTGACCGAGATGGTCGAGATGATGCGCGGGCTCATCGAGCGCGGGCACGCGTACGAGGCCGACGGGAACGTCTACTTCGACGTCCGGTCCTTCCCCGGATACCTGGAGCTGTCGAATCAGGAGCTCGACAACCTGCTCCAGCCGTCCGGCGAGGGCGAGACCGGCAAGCGCGACCCGCGCGACTTCGCCATGTGGAAGGCCGCCAAGCCCGGCGAGCCCAGCTGGGAGACGCCGTGGGGGCGGGGCCGCCCCGGCTGGCACCTGGAGTGCTCGGCCATGGCCCACAAGTACCTGGGCAGCGCCTTCGACATCCACGGTGGCGGGATCGACCTGATCTTCCCGCACCACGAGAACGAGATCGCGCAGGCCAAGGCCTTCGGCGACGCGTTCGCCCGCTACTGGGTGCACAACTCGTGGGTCACCATGTCCGGCGAGAAGATGTCGAAGTCGCTGGGGAACAGCGTGCTGGTCGCCGAAATGGTCAAGCACTGGCGGCCCATCGTGCTCCGGTACTACCTCGGCACCCCGCACTACCGCTCCACCATCGAGTACAGCGAGGACGCCCTGCGCGAGGCCGACTCGGCGTTCTCGCGGATCGAGGGCTTCGTGCAGCGGGCCACCGAGCTCGCGGGCGGACCCGTCGAGCCCGCCGCCGAAGTGCCGCCCGCCTTCGCCGACGCGATGGACGACGACCTCGGCGTCCCGCAGGCGCTCGCCATCGTGCACACCGCCGTCCGGCAGGGGAACTCCGCCCTCGCCGCCGACGACAAGGAAGCCGTCGTCGCCCGCCTCGCCGAGGTGCGCGCCATGCTCGGCGTCCTCGGCCTCGACCCCCTCGACGAGTCGTGGGCCGGCGCCGGTGACGGTGGCAGTGAGGACCTGACCGGCGTCGTCGACCACCTCGTACGGCTCCTGCTGGAGCAGCGCGAGGCGGCCCGCGCCCGCAAGGACTGGGCCACCGCCGACGCCATCCGGGACCGGCTCAAGGAGTCGGGCCTGAACATCGAGGACAGCCCGTCGGGACCGCGTTGGACCCTCGGCTGACCACGACGGACGGCCGAATGTGCCGCCCGGCGCTCCGGGCGGCACACTTCATAGACGTAACAGACGTACGCACACATCCGTAGACGCATTCACGTAAGAGACAGGTAGGTCATGGCCGCCAACAGCAACCGCCGCATGTCCGGCAAGAAGGGCGCGCAGGTAGGCAGCGGTGGCAACCGGCGCCGCGCCCTTGAGGGCAAGGGCCCGACCCCGCCCGCCGAGATGCGCAAGGGCCACGCCAAGCAGCGCGCCGCGCAGGCCAAGGCCAAGCGCGCCCAGGGCGGCCGTCCGGGCAACCGCACCGGCGGCCCGCGCGGCAAGGCCACCTCCGAGATGGTCGTCGGGCGCAACCCGGTCGTCGAGGCGCTGCGCGAGAACGTGCCCGCCACGACGCTGTACGTGCAGCAGTTCATCGACAACGACGAGCGGGTCCGCGAGGCGCTGCAACTCGCCGGTGAGCGCGGCGGCATCCACCTCATGGAGGCGCCGCGTCCCGAGCTCGACCGCATGACCAACGGGCTCAACCACCAGGGCCTCGTCCTCCAGATCCCGCCGTACGAGTACGCGCACCCGGAGGACCTCGTCGCCGCCGCCTTCGACGAGGGCGACGAACCGCTGATCGTCGCGCTCGACGGCGTCACCGACCCGCGCAACCTCGGCGCCGTCGTCCGCTCCGTCTCCGCCTTCGGCGGCCACGGCGTCGTCGTGCCCGAGCGGCGCGCGGCCGGGATGACGGCCGGTGCGTGGAAGACGTCGGCCGGTACCGCGGCCCGTACGCCGGTCGCGCGCGCCACGAACCTGACGCGCGCCCTGGAGCAGTACAAGAAGGCGGGCGTCGCCGTGGTCGGCCTCGCCGCCGACGGCGAGCACGAGGTCGGCGACCTGGCGGCCCTGGAGGGCCCGGTCGTCATCGTCGTCGGCAGCGAGGGCAAGGGCCTGTCCCGCCTCGTCGGCGAGACCTGCGACTTCCGGGTACGCATCCCGATGCCGGGCGGCGCCGAGTCCCTGAACGCCGGTGTCGCGGCGGGCGTCGTGCTGTACGAGGCGTCCCGCCGCCGCGCCTGATCCCCGCACCCCGGTCCGGGCCCCGCGATCTTTGACGGGGCCCGGACATTTGGGTGGGGCGGAGGCAGTGTCCTAAACACACATCACTCGGTTAGATGAGTGTGGACACCAGAACGCCCCGCACACCCTCGGGTGACCGCACGTCGGGATTCGACGACGGTCCCGCGCTGAGCATGGTGAAGGTTCCGTGCGATCCGGCGCAGGTCATTGTCAACCACGCGAGCTTCCGCGTGCGGCTCCCCACGGCGCAGCAGTCGCAACTCCCGCGCATCTCACGGCACTTGAGCGCCACGGGCGTGGCCGGAGCCGGCGCGGCGACCACCCGCATCCCCGTCATCACCGCCGCAGGGACCCCCGGCGCCCGGCGCCGCCGCCCCGTCGTCATGAACGGCGGAGGCCTCGACACCAGCGGACTCCTCCAGGGCGCACGCCGGTCCGGCGAACCGGACGACGGAGTCGCCACCCAGGTCATCCCGCGCGTCGACGAGCGCGACTTCGCCGACGACCTCGGCCTGTACCGCGACTCGCCCACGGACCCGGCGATGGACCCGGCCCCGGACGCGGCAGCCGACCCGGTCACGGACAGCCCCACCCGGATCCTGCCCCGCATGCGCCAGTCCGGCGCCGCCTTCGAGGAGACCGGCGAGCTCGAACAAATCCCGTACAGAACCGATGAGTTGGGAGACGGACCGCCCGGCGAGACGGACGGCGAGAGCACCGCCGCCCGCCGCTACGGGCCTGTCCGGCACGCCTACTACCCCGGCCGCCGGATGAACCTCGGCGTCGTGCTGCTCCCGCTGCGCGTCTTCCTCGGCTTCATCTCCATCTACGCCGGCATGGGCAAGCTCTGCGACCCCGTCTACTTCGACGGCGGGGAGCGCGGCTCCATGGTCAAGTGGCTGCACTCGCTGCACCCTTGGACCGTCGCCGAACCGCTGCGCGACTGGGCGCTCCAGCACCCCGTCGGCGCCGGGCTCGTCATCGCCTTCCTCCAGGTCATCGTCGGCGTACTCACCGTCCTCGGCCTGTGGCAGCGGCTCGCCGCCTCGGTCGGCGCGCTGCTCTCGGCGGCGCTGCTCGTCACCGTCAGCTGGAAGACCGTCCCCGCCTACGACGCGCCGGACATCATCTACCTCGCCGCCTGGTCGCCGCTGATCATCGCGGGCGCCCCCGTCTACTCGGTCGACGGACGGCTCGCGGGCAGCGCCTGGCGGCGGCTCGGGCCGCGCGCCGCGCTCTGGGACCTGCGCGGGTACGTGCTGCGGCGCGGCGCCGTCGTCGGCACCCTCGTCATCGGTGGCACGCTGCTCATCGGCTCGGTGCTCGGCGGCGCCGTCCGCGATGCCGACCGGGTCACCGCCCCGGGCCCCGGCGACGCGCCGCGCAACGAGGTGCCCGGCTCCCCGCTCCCCTCCGAGCCCGGCAGCCGCTCCCCGCACCACCGCCACTCGCAGAGCCCCTCGGCGTCCAACTCGCCGACGCAGGGCACCACGGCGAGCCCCTCCGGAGCCCCGAGCTCCGCGCGCGCGACCGCGGGCGCCACCAGCGGCACCACGACCACGCCGACCCAGGGCGCCACGGCCGGCCAGGCCCCGCCGCAGCAGACGACGCCGCAGCAGCCCCCGTCGAGCACCGGCGGCTCGCCGAGCTCGGGCGGCAGCACGTCGTCCGGCGGCCAGGGCAGCGAACAACCCGGCCTGGTGGGCGGCCTGTTGGGCGAGTAACGCCCACTACCTACCTGGTTCCGTTACGTGGATGGGGCCCCGCACGAAGCTTCGTGCGGGGCCCCATCCACGTAACGGACCATGAACATCGGCCTCAACGGCCCTGCGCGGCAAGCTCCTTCGCGGCCTCCGTGAGGTCCTTCGCCGTGTCGATCGCCCGCCAGTACGCGCCCTGCGGCAGCTGGAAGCCCGCGAGGCGCTTGGCGCGGGCCAGGCGCGGGAACGTGGTGCGCTCGTGGTCCCCGAGGTCCGGCAGCAGCGAGGCGAACCCGGCGGAGAAGACGTACACGCCCGCGTTGATCAGATACGGGGACGGCGGCGCCTCGATGAAGTCGGTGATGTGGCCGAACGCGTCCGTCTCCACGGCGCCCCACGGGATCCGCGGGCGGGCCAGGGCGAGGGTCGCGGTCGCCTCGCGCTCGTGGTGGAAGTCGGCCATCTCGCGCAGCGAGAACCGCGTCCAGATGTCGCCGTTCGTCGCGTACCAGGGCTCCTGCTGGTGCGGCAGGTGCGCGGCCGCGAACTTCAGGCCGCCGCCGCGGCCCAGCGGCTCCTTCTCGACGACTGTCGTGACCCGCAGCGGCAGCTCGGCCCCGTCCAGCCACTCCTGGAGCACCTCGGCGAGATGCCCGCAGGAGACGACGGCGTCGGTGACGCCCTCCGCGGCGAGCCAGGCCAGTTGATGGCCGATGATCGGCGTACCCGTGCCGGGGATCTCCACCATCGGCTTGGGCCGGTCGTCGGTGTACGGGCGCAGCCGCGAGCCCTGGCCGCCGGCCAGGACCACGGCCTGGGTGGGGCGGTGGGGATACGAGTGCGGGCCGTGCGCGGACGGTTCAGCGGTCGTCATGACCGGAACTGTACGTGCGCACGGCCCGTGCGGCGGTGAGGCCCCGGCGGATCAGGCCCGGAAGCCGGCCACGCCCGAGGCGAAGGAGGTGTCGCAGACGGGGCGCGAGTACGACTGCGCGCGGGCCGGGCCGTACGCCTCTACGGCCGCCCGGCCGAGGGACTTCGCGATCGACATGCAGTGCTTGGCGAGCGACGGGCGCCGGTCGACCTCCTGCTGGAGATGGCTGAGGGCGACGCCGGGGTTCTCCTCCTGGAGTTCCAGGAGCAGCCGGTCGCGCAGCACGTCCTGAGGGGCGCGCGACTTGGCGCGCGCGGACACATCCTGTGAGGAAGCGGTGAGGAGCGAGTTCGAGGAGCTCCCCGACCAGTTGACTCGGGTGACCGCGAGCGTCCCGGAGAGCACCAGCATCACCGGCAGGACGAAGGCGAGCGTACGGGCGGCGCGGCGGGCGGGGCCCCGGCCCCGGGCTCGGCGCGACTTCTGGGTGTAGTTGGCAGAGTGCGTCACGCGAGTGAGCGTAGCGCTCAGTGATGATTTGGAGACATTTCGTCACCCTGATGAGGGACGGAGAACGGGGTTTTGTTGCATACGCGTTGACGAGGTGGGGCCAAATGCCCGAGTTGCCGGGGTATTTGTCGACAATGCCGTGGAACGCGTGAGGGCCCCGCACCGAAGTGCGGAGCCCTCACGGGTGATTGATGGCGCGTCAGGGCGCGTCAGGGTGCGTCAGTCGGAGAGGCGCTCGCCCGTCGACGTCGAGAACACGTGGCTCTCGCCGGCCCGCGGCACGACGTGCAGCTGCGCGCCCTTCTCCGGGACCTGGCGGCCGTTCACACGGACCACGAGGTCCTTGTGCTCGCCGCCGACCTCGGCGGAGCCGTAGACGTAGCCGTCGGCGCCGAGCTCCTCGACCACGTTCACCGAGATCGCGAGGCCCGCCGGGGCGTCCGAGACGTCCTTGGCGAGGGACTTGGCGGCCTCGGCGCCGCCCGCCTCGACGACGTCGAAGTGCTCGGGGCGCACGCCCACGGTGACGGTGCGGTCGCCCTTGTCGGAGGCCGTCTTGAGGGCCTCGCGGTTGACCGGGACGACCGAGTTGCCGAACTTCACGCCGCCGTCGGTGATCGGGACCTCGACCAGGTTCATGGCCGGGGAGCCGATGAAGCCGGCGACGAAGAGGTTGGCCGGGCGGTCGTACATGTTGCGCGGGGTGTCGACCTGCTGCAGCAGACCGTCCTTGAGGACCGCCACACGGTCGCCCATCGTCATGGCCTCGACCTGGTCGTGGGTGACGTAGACGGTGGTGATGCCCAGGCGGCGCTGGAGGCTCGCGATCTGCGTACGCGTGGACACACGGAGCTTGGCGTCGAGGTTCGACAGCGGCTCGTCCATGAGGAACACCTGCGGCTCACGCACGATCGCGCGGCCCATCGCCACACGCTGGCGCTGACCACCGGAGAGCGCCTTCGGCTTGCGGTCCAGGTACTCGGTGAGGTCGAGGATCTTCGCGGCCTCCTCGACCTTCGTACGGATCTCCGCCTTGTTCACGCCGGCGATCTTCAGGGCGAAGCCCATGTTGTCGGCGACGGACATGTGCGGGTACAGCGCGTAGTTCTGGAACACCATGGCGATGTCCCGGTCCTTCGGCGGCAGGTGCGTGACGTCGCGCTCGCCGATGCGGATCGCACCGCCGTTGACGTCCTCGAGACCCGCGAGCATCCGCAGGGAGGTCGACTTTCCGCAGCCGGAAGGACCGACGAGGACCAGGAACTCCCCGTCCTCGATCTCGATGTCCAGGCCGTCGACCGCGGGCTTGGTGGACCCGGGATACACCCGGGTCGCCTTGTCGAACGTGACAGAAGCCATGGCTGTGAAGCCCCCTTCACCGGCAGGAACGTGCCGGACGATCCGTTGTAAAGAAGGTGACCCGCCAAGGCCGATCGCCGCGGCGGGGTAGCACTGGTGTAGTCCACGCGGGTGAACTGCTCGGACCTTAAGCGGCGGGCAGTGGGTTTGTCAGTACCCGGGAGCAGGTGACCTTCGAGGAAATTTTCGAGGGGACCGGGGCCTGTGTTGGTTACACTGCTCGGGCTGCCTCCTTAGCTCAGATGGCCAGAGCAACGCACTTGTAATGCGTAGGTCGTCGGTTCGAATCCGACAGGGGGCTCCGGCGAAGGCCAGGTCACGGAGGTTGTGGCCTGGCCTTTTCGTTGTGCGGGGTCAGATGTGGTCGGAGGCCAACAGGGCGCGGGTCGCGGGTTCCAGGGCCTGGAAGGTGTGCGGCTGGTCGGCGGGGTAGGTGACGAAGTCGCCGGGGGACAGCTCGACGGGGTCGTCGGTGGGGCCGACCAGGGCGCGGCCCGCGGAGAGCAGGACGTGTTCGACGACGCCGGTGGCGTGCGGGGCCGAGTCGCGTGCGGAGCCGGGTTCGGCCTCGATGCGGTAGAGGTCGCGGCGGGCGCCGGGCGGGCAGGCCGACAGCAGGGTCGCGTGGTAGTCGGCCTCGGACGAGGCGACGGTGGCGCCCTCGCCCGCCCTGATCACCTGCACCGGGGTCCTGGGTGGGTCGAGGAGCTGGGAGAACGGCAGATCCAGCGTGGTGCACAGGGCCCACAGCGTCTCCAGGCTGGGGTTGCCCCGGCCCGACTCCAGTTGGGAGAGCGTCGACTTCGCGATGCCCGCGCGCAGGGCGAGCTCGTTCAGGGACAGTCCCGCGATCTCGCGGGCCCGCCGCAGGGTCACTGCGACGGCGTCCAGCGGGGGCTTGGGGGTGGGGTCGTCGCCCCTGCCTGCCTGCGCCATGGTGTTCGCTCCAGAAGTCGATTGTTCGCGTTGACGAACAGCGGTGAGGGTGTTCATTATATCGACCATGTATTCGTTCTGGAAAACACTGGACCGGGCGATGCTGCGGGACATCGCGCTGGTGTGCCTGGCCGTGGGCGTGATCGGGCTCTCCTACGGAGCGATCGCGGCGGCCGCCGGTTTCCCCCTGTGGTTTCCCGTGGTGCTCGGACTGCTGGTCGTAGCCGCGTCGTCGGAGTTCCTGTTCGTCGGGATCATCGCCGCCGGTGGCAGTCCGGTGGCGGCGGTTCTCGCAGGGCTGCTCGTCAACGCCCGGCATCTGCCCTTCGGGCTCTCCGTGCCCGATGTGCTCGGCCGCGGTCCCTGGCGGTTCCTGGGGACCCACCTCATGAACGACGAGACCGTCGTCTTCGCCATGTCCGAGAAGGATCCCGCCCGCGGCCGCGCCGCCTACTGGGCCTGCGGCCTCGGCATCCTGGTGTGCTGGCCGGTCGGGGCGACGATCGGCGGCGTGGCCGGGACCGTCATCGAGGACACCGACGCCTTCGGGCTCGACGCCATGTTCCCCGCCATCCTGCTCGCTCTGATCCTCCCGGCCCTGCGCGCGGAATCCGACAAGCGCCGCGCCGCCCTCACCGGCGCGGTGATCGCCCTCGCCGCCACCCCGTTCCTGCCCGCGGGCCTGCCGGTGCTGCTCGCTCTGGTCGGTCTCGTGACGACCGCCGTCCCCGGAAAGGCCGGAAAGGCCGGAAAGGTTCTGCGATGAATACGTCCCTGATGCACAGCCCGGGCGTGCTGCTCATTTCCGCCGTTGTGCTGGCCGCCGGCACCTATGCCTTTCGCCTCGCGGGCCCGATGCTCCGCTCACGGCTGACGTTTCCGCCGCACGTGGAGCGGCTGATGGAGACGTCCGCGATCGTGCTGCTCGCCTCCCTCGTCGCCACCACCGGGCTGATGGAGGGGCATGGGATGGCCGGGGTGGCCAGGCCGGCGGGTGTGGCCGTGGCGGGCGTGCTGGCCTGGCGCAAGGCCCCGTTCCTGGTGGTCGTGATCGGGGCCGCCGCCGTCACCGCGCTGTTGCGCCTGGCCGGTGTGGAATGAGACCGGGTGCCGGGGCGAAGGGCGGGCCTTCGGCGAGGGTCGCGGGGCGGGACCAGGCGAAGGCGACGATGCCCGCCTGCAGCCGTGATTCGAGGCGCAGCTTGGTCAGGACCTGGGCCACGTGAGCCTTCACCGTGCGTTCCGTGATGGCCAGTTGGCGGGCGATCCTGCGGTTCGAGGCGCCCTCACCGAGGGTCTTGAACACCTCCAGTTCGCGCTCGGACAGCGTGGCGATACGGGTGAAGACGGTGCGCCAGTCCTCCTGCGCCACGTCCGGCGGCGTGGCGGCTGCGGGATGCGTGGCGGCTACGGGATACGTGACGGCTACGGGATAGGCGTGCACGGGATCTCTTGCCTCCTGTCGGTGACCGGTGCCGTGCGCGGGGCGATGGCGGATGCCAGCGCCCGCGCCTGCTGCTCCAGGTAGAAGTGGCCCCCGGGGAAGGGGAGGAGTTCGTGGCGGCCGGTGGTGTGGGCCTGCCACGAGGTCAGCTGCCGCGTGGTGAAGATGTCGTCCGTGCCGCACACCGTGACGATGTCCGCGCGGGTGGCCGCGTCGCGGTGGCCGCGCAGGAAGGTGTCGGTCAGCGCGAAGTCGGAGCGCAGCAGCCGCGCCGTCTGCGGCCCGAGCATGGGGTGTTCGCGGATGCGGGGGTCGATCCTGCCGCCCGCCCGCCGGGCCATGGCGTACGTCTGCTCGTCGTCGAGGAGCAGCGGCGGGTGCTCGCTGGGCAGGGCGGCGCAGCGGGGCGCCGCGTTCGAGGAGGCGAACAGGGTGGTGCAGCGCGCGCTCCCCCGGCGTTCGTCGAGCGTGGCGGCGAGGGCGAGGCCCAGGTAGGCGCCCAGGCTGTGGCCGAAGACGACGAAGTCGCCCTCGAACCGGTCCGTGGCGTGCAGAAGGTCGGCGACGGCGTCCTCGATGGTGGTGACCGGCGGCTCGCGCCAGCGCCGGCCGCGGCCGGGCAGCTCCCAGGCCAGCGGTGCGACGGTGTCGGGCAGCGCGTCGATCAGCTCGTGGAAGATCTGCGCCGAGCCTCCCGAGTGGTGCAGGAGCAGCAAGGGGGTGGGAGCCGTCATATGTCGCCCCCGTCGGCCGCTGCTTCCGCCCCGTCGGCCGTCGCTTTCGCCCCGTCGGCCGCCGCTTCCGCCCCTTCGGCCGCCACGTCCGCGCCCGCCTCGCGCACCGCGCGTACCGCCGCTTCCGCGTCGCCCTTGTAGGCGGCCAGCAGCATGTGCGTCCAGCGTTCGAGCCCGGCGCCGAGGCACGCGGAGTAGGCGTACTCGCCCTCGGGGCCGCGGATGTCGCAGCGCTCCCCGAAGAAGTTGCGGTGCAGGTTGACGGACGACACGGCGAGGTCACCGCCGAAGACCAGTTCCTCCTTGACCTTCGACATGCGCTGCATCAGGCTCCGGCCGCCGCCCGCGTCGAAGAACGGGTCGGAGGCGGGCCGCAGTTCGGCTTCGAGGTCGAGGCGGGCCACGATCGCCGTCAGCCACCGCTTGCCGCGCCGCGCGAACTCCTGCGCGGACCGCTGGGTGCCGATGTGGATGACCTCGCGCATCTGGAACGTACGCAGCCTGCGCAGCGACTCGTAGTACGACTCCGCGCGCGAGCACAGCGCACGCGTGGTGAGCAGCACCGGTGCGTCGAGGCGGGCGCCGCTGTGCGCGAAGTACGCGCCGTAGCAGCCGGCCGAAGGCAGCACGAGCGAGGTCGACTTGAGGTGCCGCTGCTGGATGTCGCCGTCGGCGTACTCCTTCGCGGCGTCGGCGTCGAGGGTCGCCACCGAGTGGGCCAGGTGCGGGAAGTTGGTGAAGTAGTCGATCCGCGCGAGGTCGCTTGCCTCGACCATGGCGGGCAGCGCGACGGGCTCGGCGCCGATGCCGCGGCCCCACTCCGTGACCAGCTCGTCGACGGCGTCGAGGACGGCGACCTCGGGGCCGCGCAGCAGCGGGAGTCCGGCCGAGGCGGCGCGGGTGGAGGCGGCGATGGGGGTGGTCGTCATGGTCACTCTCCTGTGGTGAGCACGGGGGCGAGGTGCCGGTCGACGATGGAGCGCAGCGTGCGGAAGGAGTCGATGTCCATGTCGTCGGGCGGTATGGGGGCGCCGCGCAACTCCTCGATGAACAGCAGGAATTCGACGAACTGCAAGGACGTCACGGATCGGGTCTCGATGATGTCGAGGTCCTCGGCGATCTCTCCCGCCTCGGGGTTCGTCGCCTGGATCCAGTCGGTGAGGTGGGTCATGAGGGCGCTGCCGGTCATGGGTGGGGTGCTGGTCATGAGTGCCTCCGGGAGGGGAGAGAAGGGAAGGTGCGGGGGCTGTCAGGTGAAGGTCACGGTTCAGGTGAAGGTCACGGTTCAGGTGAAGGTCACGGTTCAGGTGAAGGTCACGGTGAGGTCGGGGGCGTGCCGGAAGGAGTGGCCGCGCTCGGTGTCGGTGCCGGGCACGACCGTGACCTCGCGGAAGCGGGTGGCGATGCGCTCGCAGAGCTCCGCGAACTCGGCCTCGGCGAGGTTCATTCCGGGGCAGGCGTGCGGTCCGGTGGCGAAGGCCAGGGAGGCGCGCTCCTCACGGTCCGGGTCGAAGGTGTCGGGGCGGCCGAAGACGGCCGCGTCGCGGCCCGCCGCCCCGAGGGAGAACAGGAGGGGGTAGCGGCGCCGGATGTCGGTGCCCGCCAGGGTGAAGTCCCGCTCGGCGAAGCGCAGTACGGAGTGGACCGGCGGGCGAAGCCGCAGGATCTCGCGGATCACACGGAGCGCGCCGTCCCGCGTGCGGCACCGGTCGAGGGCGCCGGGCAGGGTGGCGAGCCCGTGCACGATGTTGGTGATCGCGGCGATGCTGGTCTCGGTGCCGGCCAGCAGGACGAGCAGCAGCGTCGCCAGGATGTCGGGCACGTCGAACGGGTCGGAACCCTCCCGCATGGCGTCCAGGATCCGCCGGGTCATGCTGTCGGGACCGATGGCGTCCTGCGAGACGATGCCGCGCAGATACGCCTCCACGACCCCCTTGGCGTGCCGCACGTCGGCCGAGGTGTCCGGGGGGTAGTCCAGGGTGCGGGCGATGGGCCGCATCTGCGTGTACAGCCAGTGCGCGTCGCTCTGGGGGAGGCCCATGAGGCCGCACATCAGCCGGTAGGGCACGGCCGCGGACAGCCGCTCGACCACGGCAGTGGGCTCTCCCGGCTCGATGGAGTCGACGGCCTCCCGTACGAGCGGCACGATCGCGGTGGGCAGATAGGAGCGCACGGCACGCGCGGCGAGCAGCGGCGCGATGTGCCGGCGGAACGTCCGGTGGGCCGCCCCGTCCAGGTCGAGCAGATTGCGGCCGAAGGTGCGGCGGCTGGTGCGCAGCGGGTAGTCCGCGACGACGCACTCGTGGGCCAGGCCCTCCTTGACCGCTTCGTGGCCCACCACGACATAGCAGTTGGCGGCGGCCGAGAAGTGCACAGGACCGGCCGCGCGCAGGGCCGCGTACGCCTGCCAGGGGTCGTTCTGGAAGTCGGGGGAGTGGTAGTCGAAGAGGTCGGCCACGGCGGGCGTCTGTGTTCCGGTCGGGGTCACGCGCGGCTCTCCTCGCTCTCCCGGTCGGCGGGCCGGGACGCGACCGGCGACGCGGCACGTCGGCGCGGGTCGGTCAGGAGGAACGCGCAGACGACGGCCACCAGGACGGCGCCGAGCACCACCAGGAAGACGGGGCGCAGCCCGTGCGCGTCGGCGAGCGTCCCGAACAGCGGTGACGCCAGGCCGCCCACCGACATCGCGAGGCCGAGCGTCAGACCGCTCGCGGTGCCCGGACGGGTGGGCAAGTAGTCCTGCCCCAGGGTGACTTGGGGTGCGAACGGAAGGAACAGGGCGATGCCGCACAGTGCGGCACACGCGATCAGGAAGGGCAGCGAGGGCGCCCAGACGATCCCGGCGAGCGCGACGGCGCTCAGTACGTAGCCGCAGCGCACCGGCACGAGCCGGCCGAAGCGGTCGGCCGCCCAGCCGCCGAGCAGGGTGCCGACCGCTCCGGAGAAGGTGAAGGTGGTCAGCGTCGCGGCGGCCATCGCGGTGGAGGCGCCGACGTCGCTGCGCGCGTACAGGGAGATCATCGCGGTGACGGTGACGTACGGGACCGACCACATGACCATGACCGCGACCAGGCGCGCGAAGGCCGCCCAGTCGTCCTTGGCCTCGGCCGTGCCCGCCGCGGTCGCGGAGGCGGCGGCTGGCGCGACGGCGGGACGGGACCAGTCCTTCTTGGCCAGCCACAGCAGGACCATGGCGAGCGCGGGCGCGGCGAGCAGCCAGCCGGCGCCGAGGCCGAGGCCGCCGACGACCAGCGTGACGAAGGCCGGTGCGAGGGAGGCGCCGAGCGTGCCGCCCACCGCGAAGACGCTCATGGCCTTCTGCGAGGAGCCGCCGGCCTGCCGGGCCTGGCTGGTGGCCGGCGGGTGGTAGGCGCCGATGCCGACACCGGCGGCGGCCACGCACAGCCAGGTCAGCCAGTAGTTGTCCACCATGGCGGCGGCCGAGACGCCGAGCGCCGCCAGGGTGAAGCCCGCCGGTGCCAGCCAGGGGCGTGACCTGCGGTCGGCGAGGATGCCGAAGAACGGCTGGAGCACGCTGGAGATGCCCGCCACGGCGAGGGCGATCCCGGACACCGCCGCGTAGCTGTAGTGGCGTTGGGTCATCAGGAACGGCAGGAGTGCGGGCACCGCGCCCTGATAGAGGTCGTTGACGGCATGGGTTCCCGCCAGGAACCCAAGTCGGCCCTTTTGCACGCTGGTTCTCTCCTTGCTGCGGTCGACTGCTCTGGTCGACTGCTTTGGTCAACTGCTTTGGGTACGGGGGTACTTGGGTACGTGGGTACTTGGGTACGTGGTGTCATCTCGCCGCGGCCCGTGCGGCGCCCAGGAGCTTCAGGCGGGGCGGCACGTCGGGGGCGCTGAACTCGGGGGCGGGCTCCCCCAGCAGTTCGCGGGCCACCAGGTCCGCCATCCGGTAGCCGGGCGCGACCAGGCCGTGGCAGCGTCCGGCCACCGCCGCGCATTCGCCGATCGCCCGGACGCGGGGGTCGTCGGTGCGGCAGTGCCGGTCGACGAGGAACCCGCCGCGCTCGCCGCGCGCCAGGCCCGCGGCCTCGGCCAGCTCGTCGGCGGGCACGATGCCCGCGGCGAAGACGACGAGGTCGGCGGGCAGGACCCGGCCGTCGGTGAGTTCGACGCGGCCGACCACTCCGTCGGGCCCCGCGGCCAGCCGCTCGATCCCGACCCCGCAGTGCAGGCCGAGGCCGAGTCCTTCGCGCAACTCCTGTGCGAGGGCGTGCGCCTGCCCGGCGTCGAGCTGCCCCGCCATGAGGTGCGGGGCCCGCTCCACCACCTGCGGTACGAGACCGAGGCCGCGCAGCGCGCTCGCCGCCTCCAGGCCGAGCACCCCGCCGCCGACCACCACGCAGGGGCGGCCCGGGGCAGCGGCGGCGCGGATGGCGTCGAGGTCCTCGAAGGTCCGGTACACGAAGCAGCCGGCCGGCCGCCGGCCCGGCAGTGGCGGTACGAAGGGGTGCGAGCCCGTCGCCAGGACCAGGGCGTCGTAGCCGACCGTGTCGCCGTGGGACGTGCGCACGGTGCGTGCCGCCCGGTCCACCCCGACGACCTCGCAGCCGCGCCGGACGACGACCGCCGGGTCGGCGAGCACGGCGTCGGCGGCCAGGGTCAGGTCCTGGGCGCTGCGGCCGTCCAGGTACGAGGAGAGCGAGACCCGGTCGTAGGCGGGGTGCGGCTCCTTGCCGAGGACGGTGATGCGCCACTGACCTGCCTGGTCGCGGGCGTGCAGGGTGGTCACCAGGCGGTGGCCGACCATGCCGTTGCCGACCACGACGAGGGTGCGTCGTTCCCCGGGTCCGACCCGCCGGGGCCGGGGCGCCGGTACGGACGGGGTGGGTCCTTCGAACCGTGCCACCAGGTCGCGCACGTCCGGCTCGCAGCCGCCGCAGCCCGTGGTGGCCCGGGTGAGCGCCGCCAGGGCCTCGACCGAGCGGGCGCCGTCGCGCCAGGCGTCCTCCAACCGCCGCCGCGACACGTTGTTGCACAGGCACACGACGGGGTCGGGGCGGGCGGCAGGGGCGGGTCGCGCCGCCGTGCGCGCGTCCGGGCAGGGCGTGATCCGGACGGCGCTGAGCTTGAACTCCGGCATCCCGCTGTGCGGGTCGAGCCCGGCGCCCGTCAGCAGGTTGGCGCGTCCTTCGGCGGCGAAGTGGAACGGCACGAAGACCGTGTCGCGGCGGATGGAGTCCACCAGGCGGGCCCGCGCCCGCATGCTGCCGCGGGCCGACGTCACCTCCGCCAACTCACCCTCGTACAAGCCGAGTTGGGCGGCGGTGTCGGGGTGCAGTTCGACGAAGACCTCGGGCTCGGCTTCGCGCAGCGCCGCCACCCGCCGGGTCTGCGCCCCCGACTGGTAGTGCGCCAGGACCCGGCCGGTGGTGGCCCGCAGCGGGAAGGCGGCGTCCGGGCGCTCGCCAGCTCCGTCCGGGGCGACCGGCGTGAAGCGGGCCCTGCCGTCCGGGTGCGCGAACGCGTCGAGGAACAGTCGGGGCGTACCGGGGTGGTCCTCCCGCGGGCAGGGCCAGTGCACCGACTCGCCGCGGTCCAACCGCTCGTACGTCACGCCGCTGTAGTCGGCGGCGGCGCCGCGGGTGGCGCGGCGCAGTTCGTCGAAGACGGCGTGCGGCGCGGTGGGGTAGTCCTCGGCGTCCTCGTCGAGCCGCACCGCGAGCCCGCGCAGCACCTCCAGGTCGGTGCGCACGTCAGGCGGCGGATCGAGGAGACGGCGCCTGCGCAGGACCCGGCCGTCCAGGCCCGTGAGGGTGCCCTCCTCCTCGGCCCACTGGGCCACCGGCAGGACCACGTCGGCCAGTTGGGCGGTCTCGCTGGGCACGAAGTCGGCCACGACGAGCAGGTCGAGGGCGGCGAGCCGGTCCGCGACGTGCCCGGCGTTCGGTGCGGAGACGAGCGGGTTGGTGCCGAACACCAGGAGCGCGCGCGGCCCTTGGGGCGTGCCGAGCGAGTCGAGGAGTTCGTACGCGCTCGGCCCCGCGCCCGGCAGCCGCTCCTCGGGCACCTTCCACACCTCGGCGACATGGCGGCGCGCGGCGGGGTCGGTGATGGAGCGGTAGCCGGGCAACTGGTCGCTCTTCTGGCCCATTTCGCGGCCGCCCTGGCCGTTTCCCTGGCCGGTCAGGCAGCCGAACCCGGAGCCCTCGCGGCCGGGGAGGCCGAGCGCGAGGGCCAGGTTGGCGAAGGCGGAGACGGTGTCCGTGCCGTCGCGGTGCTGCTCGGCCCCGCGCCCGGTGAGCAGGTAGCGGTTCCTGGCGCGGGCGAGCATCCGGACCGCCGCGCGCTGCTCCTCGACCGGTACGCCGGTGACCTCGGCCACCCGCTCGGGCGGCCAGTCGGCGCAGCCTGCGCGCACCGCGTCGAATCCGCTGGTGCGCTCCTGCACGTACGCGTCGTCGACGAGCGAATCGGCGATCGCGAGGCTCAACAGGCTGAGGGCGAGCGGGAGATCGGTGCCGGGCGCGGGCCGCAGATGGAGGGCGGCGCGGCGCGCGGTGGGGGTGCGCCTGGGGTCGATCACGATCAGGTCGGGGCGCTCCAGGTGGCGCATGAGCGGCGGCATCGTCTCCGCCGGGTTGGCGCCCGCGAGCAGGACGACGTCGGCCCGCCCGAGGTCCGTGACCGGAAAGGGCAGGCCCCTGTCGAGGCCGAAGGCGCGGCGGGCGGCGGCGGCCGCCGCGGACATGCAGAACCGGCCGTTGTAGTCGATGCGCCGGGTGCCGAGGGCGAGCCGGGCGAACTTGCCCAGGAGATAAGCCTTTTCGTTGGTCAGCCCGCCGCCGCCGAGCACGGCCACCGCGTCAGGGCCGTGCTCGGCCCGCAGCGCCCGCAGGGTCCGGGCCACCCGGTCCAGCGCCTCGTCCCACCCGGCGGTGCGGGACGGCCCGCCCCTCGTCTCCCGCAGCAGGGGGTGGCGGACGCGGTCGGCGACGTCGAGGAGGGCGGGCGCGGTCCAGCCCTTCTGGCACAGGCTGCCCTGGTTCACCGGATGGTCGCGGGGGCGCACGGTGGTGCGTCCCGCCGCGTCCCGGTCGAGCGCGGTCGCGCACTGCAGGGCGCAGTACGGGCAGTGGGTGTCGGTGGATCGCCGTGCCACTGCGAACTCCTGGAAGTCGGGGGACGAGGGGGAGAGCGGACAGGGCGGGGCGGTGGCCCCGCCCTGTCGGGGGCGGCAGGCTCAGAAGGAGAGTTCGAGCGGGGTCACGCGGTCGCGCTGCCGGGTGGGCTCGTTGTCAGGGAAGACGAAGCACCGGGTGTTCTTGAGGGTGCCGTTCTCGACGTTCGCGGTGGAGAAGATGACGACCGGGACGCGCTTGTCGGAGTTCAGGAAGTCCGCGCGGAAGTCGATGATCGGGGCGTCCTCGTCCCAGCGGCCGAGGAAGTCCTCGACGATCTCCTTGTCCGCGTAGATGTGGCGGATGTGGTGGCCCACATACGTGTCGGGGGCCTGCGTGGCACCGACGATCGCGATGTCCTTCCAGTTGGCGTGCGCGACGGTGCCGTCCTCCTCGATCAGGTGGATGGCGACCGGGCAGTGGTCGTAATAGCCGCGCAGCAGCGCCACGTCCTGCTCGGTGACCGGCGTGTACGCGGCGTCGTGGGCGTCGACCCGGGCGATCCACGCCTTCGCGGTGGTCGGCTCCTGCGGGGACGCCTTGTCGGACGGCGCCGGGTGCGTGGTCACCGGGCGCAGCGCCCAGAACCCGTACGACGCACCGTCGACCTGGCCGAAGCCCAGGTTGGCGAAGCCCTCGGGGAACGTGGTGTCACGGAAGCGCACGGCGCGGTTCTCCACGACGGAGCGGGCGGCGAGCAGGGCCGCGTAGTCGTCCACACCGAGGGTGTCGACGAGCCGGCTGCCGGCCGCAGAGCCGTCCGCGAGGAGCTCCTTCGCCGCCTTGTTCGCCAGTACGACACGGCCGTCGGCGTCGGTGACGATCATGCCGGGGGAGGCCCAGTTGAACAGGTCGACGAGCTGCTGCGGAGAGGGGTGAGTGGGCATGGGGGAACCTCGATTCGCTGAACGCGGAACAGGGATGAGTGCAGGTGAAGAGGGATGAGTGCAGGTGGAGAGGGATGAGTTCAGGTGAAGAGGGATGAAGAGAGATGCGGGGGACGGACGCGGGGCGTCGTCAGGAGGCCTTGCGGCTGTAGTTGAAGATCTGGCCGGTGGGGCCGTTCGCCGGGAACTCGGCGAGGTCCACGATCCACCGGGCCACGGCGGCCACGGGCTTGAGCCAGTCGGTCCGGTACCCGGAGTTGAGCAGCCCGAGGAAGCGGTCGCCGCCGGCTCCGACCGTCATGGCGGTGGCGACGGGGCCCGGCCGCAGTTCGTTGGCGACGACGCCGTCGTCGGCGAACTCCACGGAGCAGGAGCGCATGAGGGTGGTCAGGGCGGACTTGCTCGCGGCGTAGGACCAGCGCTCCGGCGCGTCCCCGCCCGCGGTGGAGGACCCGACGAAGGTGAGCGAGCCGCCGCGGGTCCGCAGCAGCGGGGCGGTGGCCTGGACGAGGTGCAGCGCGGTGGCCACGTTGGTGGTGTAGGTGTCGGAGGCGGTCCCCCAGTCGACCTCGGTCAGTGGGCAGGGCTCCGGTGCCAGACCGGAGTTGAGGACCACCGCGCAGCGGCCGGGGCCTTCGCGTCCCGCGAGGTGCGCGAGGGCGGTGTGCACGGAGTCCGCGTCACGCAGGTCGACGCGTCGGTCGTGGTACGCCTCATGGGCGTCGAGGTCGGCGTTGCCGCGCCGCGAAAGCCCGGTGACCTCGTATCCGCGGCGCAGGAACTCCTCGGCGACGGCGGCGCCGATTCCGGAGGAGGCGCCTGAGACGACGGCGGACGTCACAGGATCCTGCCTCTCACTGCCAGGGCGACGATCCGGGCGAACAGCCGCATGGCCGTGTCCCATTCGTCCCGGGTGAGGCCGAGGGTGTCGGTCGCGTCGTACCGGGCGCTCAGCCGCCCCTGGGCGCCGTCGGCTCCGGCGAGAAGGAAGACGCACTCGGACCCGGGCTCGGACTCGGGCTCGGACTCGGACTCGGGCTCGGACTCGGGCTCCGGGTCCACGGGTTCCGCTGCGCCGCGCGGATCGGTGCGCAACGCCGTGCCGTCGAACTCCAGCCGTACGTCCGCGCTGAAGTGGCGTCGGATCAACTCGAAGGCGAGCTCCAGGCGTCGGGCCTGCTCCGGTTCCTCGCTCAGGCGCTGGAGCAGGCTGATCGCCGCCTCCAGGAGCCGGTCGAGCCGGCGCTTGCCCTGGACGTAGTCGAGGACGACCGAGACCTGTCCGGTGGGGGCGCTCACGGGACTCATCCGCCTGCCCCGCTCAGTCGAAGCGCAGGGCGGAGGGCACCAGCGTGCCGGGCATCAGGTCGAGTCGGCCGGGCGCGGACAGCTCGTAGAGGACGGCGCCCTCCTCGCCGATCTGCGTGATCGTGTGGCGCACTCCGGCCGGGATGAACGCCGCGTCGCCGGCGCGCAGTTCGTACTCGGTGCCGTCCTCGACGAAGTTGACCGCGCCGGAGACGACGACCACCCACTGCTCGTTGTGGTGCCAGTGCGGGGTCAGGTCGGGGCGGCCGGGCTGGTCGGCGACGACCCGCATGCACGACATCTTGCTGCCGACCGCGAGATGCCGGGACATCTTCGTCTCGTCCATCGGCAATTCTCCGAGCCCGGCCCAATCGATCTTCATGTTCTGCCGCCTCCTGGTTCTCGGTGTCTCGTGGGAACGGCAGGAACACTACGTCCGCCGGAGCGAAGGCCGGAGAAGTTGCTCGGCAGTCATTCAACTTCAAGGAGTCTGCCGGGAGTTAGCGGATTGAGGGGCGAATGGGCGGTGGCTCCGTGTAATGATCAACGAAATGGTACGGCCGCCCCGGCGGAGCACGAGAGAAAGGCAATTGTGAGTCGTACGAAGGAAAGCACAGGGATATCCGAGGCCGTATCGCCCGCACGGGACGCGGACCCCCGTGTGCTCGTCGCGGCGGCGGTCACCGTGGTGCTGTGGGCATCGGCTTTCATCGCCATCCGCAGCTCAGCCACGCACTTCGGGCCGGGTTCGCTGGCTCTGGGGAGACTGCTGGTGGCGGGCGCCGTTCTTGGTGGCGTCCTGTTGGCGCGCCGTGAGGGATTCCCACCGCGGGCGGCCTGGGCGGGAATTGTCGCGTCCGGCCTTCTGTGGTTCGCCGCGTACATGTTCGCGCTGAATTGGGGGGAGCGCGAAGTGGATGCCGGTACGGCCGCGATGATCGTCAATGTGGGGCCGATCCTGATGGCGATCCTCGGGGGCTGGCTTCTCAAGGAGGGTTTTCCGGGCAAGTTGATGGCGGGCCTCGCGGTGTCGTTCGCCGGCGCCGTGGTGGTCGGTATCGCGACATCCGGTGGCGGCGGTTCATCGGCCACCGGCGTGCTGCTGTGTCTGGCCGCGGCGATCACGTATGCGCTGGGCGTGGTGTTGCAGAAGCCCGCGCTGAAGCACGCGAGTCCCCTTCAGGTGACGACGTTCGGTGCGCTCGTCGGGGCCGTCGCCTGTCTGCCGTTCGCGGGCCAGTTGGTCTCCGAGGTGGGCCGGGCCCCCGTCCTCGCCACCGCGCAGGTCGTGTACCTGGGCGTGTTCCCGACCGCCCTCGCGTTCACCACGTGGGCCTACGCCGTCTCCCGCACCACGGCCGGGAAGATGGGCGCCACGACGTACGCGGTGCCGGTCATCGTCGTCCTCATGTCCTGGCTCTTCCTCGACGAGGTACCCACTCCGCTGGCCCTGGTCGGTGGCCTGCTGTGCCTGTGCGGAGTCGCGGTGTCCCGGATGCGAACCGCTGATCCGCGTCGCTGATCCGTGTCGCTGATCCGCGCCGCCGATCTGGACGGATGGTGATCGCGTCACCACCGTGTCCACACGTATCGCAAGCGGTGATGAGACGGTCACGTGGCGCTGCGATGGCGAAGACACCGCAGCGCCCCCGAACCCGTACGTTGACCACCTTCTCGGCCGAGCCCCTGACCAGGAACGCTCTTCTCAGGCCCTGATGGCCGTCATCGTTGAAGCAACGGGAGCCGACCACTCTCATGATCACCCGCATCCCCCCATGTGAAGACCTGCTCACAGAGTTGAGCAGGGAAGTGTTCGTGTCCTTGCCACGGAGCGATCAGCGCCGAACCGCCGAGCAGCTCCTGCGGGGCATGATGACGACTCCGGGCCGCAAGACGGCCCGCAATATGGCGCTGCGCCTGGGCGACCCCTCGGCCGAGCAGCGGTTCCAGCACTTCATCGCAAAGGCGAGGTGGGACTGGGAGCCCGTGCGCCGGGCCCTGGCGGCCGCGCTGGAACGGCACTCGCCCGCCGTCGCCCACGTGGCCCACCCCTTGTTCCTGCACAAGGCGGGCAAGGGCTCCGTCGGCGTCCACGAACGGTTCGTGCCGGAACTCGGCCACCGGGTCAACGGGCAGTTCGCGTACGGCCTGTGGCACGCGTCCCGGAGCCTGTCCGTTCCGGTGGGCTGGCATCTGGAGCTGCCCGACGAGTGGCTCACCGACCCCACGCGCCGGGTGCAGGCCGCCATCCCGGAACGCATCGCGGCCGGCCGCGGCGGCGACGCGCTCCCGCCGACGCCGCTCGCGGATCTGACCGCGGGCCGCTCAGGGGCCGGGCTGCCGGTGATCGCCGACGCCCGTCGGCTGCGGCTGCCCGCGCTGGTCGAGGACCTCGCCCGGGCCGGGCTGCCCTGGCTCGTGCGGACCAGTGGCGCCCTCACCGTGCTGCCCGCGGCCGACTCCCGGTGCGGCGAAGGACCGCTCCCGGTCCACCAACTGCTGTGGCGCAACCACCAGTTGCGTCGCCCGCTCGACCCGAGGAACCCGCGCCGCACCGCCGTCGCCGTCCGCGTCCACCTGCCCAGGACCGAGGGGCCGTGGCGCGGCCCCGGCCCGGACGGGGAGGCGAAGCCGCTGACCCTGCTCGCGGAGTGGGACGAGTCGGCCGGGCGGCTGCGCGGTCACTGGCTCACCAACATCCCGGGCTCGACGGCGGCCCTCATGAGCCTGACCGCGTGTCTCGACCGGGCGCCGGAGCGGGCCGACGAGGTCGACGCCTCAGGGCTGCGCGACTACAGCGGCCGCTCCTTCATGGGCTGGCACCGGCACATGACCATGGTGTCCGTCGCCCATGCCCTGCGGGTCCTGTCCGGCCGGCCCACCTGGTCCGCCCCGCCGTCCGGGTCCGCCCGGCCCAGAGCGGCGGCCGGGGCCCTTCAGCGCGGTGGACATCACGCGAGGGCGGGCGAATACCGGCACGGCGGACATGCCAGGCCCGCGAGCCTCCTCGATGCGGAGCGCGTCGCGCTGCTGCGCTGGCGGTCCGTGAAGTCCTCCTGACCGCCGTACGCGAGAAGCCGTACGCGAGAAGTCGTACGCGAGAAGCCGTACGCGAGAAGTCATCGGCACATCCACGAGAAGTCATCGGCACATCCAAAGGCACACCCATGAGCACACCCATGGCCGCTCACCCGCGTCGATCGCCGGTGAGCACGCCCTCAATCAACGGAGGAACGATCCGTGCAGGCAGTTGACGCCCTCTTGCAGCGGGCGTGCGGGACATTCACCGACGCGACAGCGATCGTCTCGGGCTCCGGGTCCGTCTCCTACTCCGAACTGGAGGCGCGGGCCCGGGAGTTGGCCGACGAGCTGACGGAGCGGGGCATCGGGCGCGGTGACGTCGTCGCGGTCCAAGGGCGGCGCGGCGCCTCGGCGGTCATCGCGGTCTTCGGCGTGTGGCTGTCCGGCGCGGTCGTCATGCTCATCGATGACACGCTGCCCGAGGCCCGCCGGGAGGCCATGCTGGACTGCGGCCCCGTCCGCGCGGTCGTCGACTGCGCGGACGGCCGCCGGATCGCGCCGCGCTCCGCCCCGCAAGGCGTGCCGGTCGCGGACCTCGGTGACGAGGACTACGCCTACGTCGCGTTCACCTCCGGGTCCACCGGGCGGCCCAAGGCCATCGTCGGCAGCCACACGGGCCTGGCCCAGTTCCTGCGGTGGCAGTCCGCCGAGTTCGGCATCGGGCCGGAGGACCGGTTCGCGCACCTGACCAATCTCTCCTTCGACGTGTGGTTCCGTGACGCGCTGATGCCGCTGGTCTCGGGCGCCACCCTGTGCGTTCCCGAACAGCGGCACCTCGATGTGGCGGCGGTCGGGGACTTCCTGCGGAGCAACGGGATCACCGGGTTCCACCTGGTTCCCTCGCTCGGCAAGGTGTGGCTCTCCGGGCTCGCCGGGAGCGAGCCGATGCCGGGCGTGCGGCACTCCTTCTTCGCGGGCGAGCCGTTGGACGACGCGCTGGCGCGCGGCTGGCGGGAGCTCTTTCCGCACAGCCAGGTGGTCAACCTCTACGGCCCGACCGAGACGACGCTGGCCCAGCACTTCTACCGGGTCCCCGCCACCCCGGCCGCCGGGATCCAGCAGGTGGGCGAGAACCGCCCCGGATCACGCAGTTACCTCCTGGACGAGCACGGAAAGCAGTGCGACGACGGGGTCACCGGCCAGATCCACATCGCCGCCGACCACCCCACGCACGGCTATCTGGTCGACGGCCGGATCGAGCCGCCGTTCGTCGAGGTCGCCGTGGACGGGCAGCGGGTGCTCGCCTATCCGACGGGGGATCTCGGCCGCCGGGGCGTGGACGGCGGCCTGGAGATCCTGGGCCGGGCGGACGACCAGATCAAGATCGCGGGCGTCCGGATCGAGCTGCAGGAAGTGCGGTCGGCGATCCAGGCGCACCCGAGCGTCCGCGACGCCTACGTCTGCGCGCAGGAGGACCGGTTCGCCAAGGTGATCGTCGCCGTCGTGGAGGGCGACGCGGGCGCCGAGCGGGAGCTCCGCGACCACCTCGGTGACCGGCTGATGAGCGTCATGGTGCCCGGGGCCTTCCTCTTCCTGCCCGAACTGCCGAAGCTCCCCAACGGAAAGGCCGACCGCAAGGCGCTGGCCGAGACCGCCCGCCGCCATGTCGAGGAGCGCGCCCGGCGCGCGGCCGAGCAGCGCGCGGCCGCCCCTCGGGGCGGGGCGGTGGCCGAGCGTCTGGAGCGCCTGTGGCTCTCGGTGGCCGGAGGCGGCGCGGGGTCCCTGGCGGATCGCGACGCGAACTTCTTCGACGTGGGCGGGACTTCGCTGACCATCGCGGTGCTGCACACGGAGATCCAGCGCGAGTTCGAGGTCGGCTTCCCGCTGGTGCGGCTCTTCGAGTACCCCTCGTTCGACGCGCAGCGGCGCTTCCTCACGTCCCTGACCGAGCGGCCGCGCGCCCATGTGCCAAGCGCCGCGGCCACGGCGCGCAGGGCGGGCCGCGGCCGGGTCCTGTCGGCCCGGCGCGCCCGCCAACGCTAGGGCCCCTTTCAACACCCCTTATCAGCACCTCTCACCTCTAGGAACGACCATGGAAAATGACGACGAGCTGATCGCGATCGTCTCGATGGACTGCCGATTGCCGCAGGCCGGTGGCGTCGAGGAGTTCTGGCAGAAGCTGGTGGACGGCGAGAGCGCCATCCGGGACCTCACCGACGCGGAGGTCGCGGCGGCCGGTGTCCCGGCGGACCGGCGCGGGCGCACGGACTATGTGAAGCGGGCCGGGGTCCTCGACGGCGTCGCCGAGTTCGACTCCGCGTACTTCGGCTACTCCCCGCGCGAGGCCGACGTACTCGACGTTCAGCAGCGCCTGATGCTGGAGTCCTCGGTGACGCTGCTTGAGCGGGCCAATATCGACCCGCACCGCACCGAGAAGCGCATCGGGGTCTTCGCCGGTTCAGGCATGAGCACGTACCTCTTCGGGGCGCTGAGCCGCCCCGAACTCGTCGACTCGCTCGGTGAGATGGTCGTGCGGCACGGCAACGACAAGGACTTTCTGGCCACCCGGATCTCGTACAAGCTCAATCTGCACGGGCCCAGCGTCAATGTGCAGACGGCCTGCTCGACCGGGCTCGTCGCCGTGCACTCGGGCGTGCAGAGCCTGCTGTTGAACGAGTGCGACGCGGCCATCGCCGGAGCGGTGTACGTCCGGGTGCCGCAGGAGTCCGGATACCAGTACCAGGTGGGCGGGGTGCTGTCCCCCGACGGCGTCTGCCGGCCGTTCGACGCGGGGGCCAACGGCACCCTGTTCACCAACGGGCTCGGCCTCGTACTCCTCAAGCGGCTGCGCGACGCGATCGCCGACGGCGACCGGGTGCACGCGGTGATCGCCGGGTCGGCGGTGAACAACGACGGTGCGCAGAAGGTGAGTTTCACCGCGCCGAGCGTGTCGGGGCAGGTCGGGGTGTTGAGCGAGGCCCTGCAGATCTCGGGCGCCAAGCAGACCGACGTCACGTACATCGAGTCGCACGGCACGGGCACCCAGCTCGGCGACCCCATCGAGATCGAGGCGATCAAGCAGGCGTACGGCTACGACGGCGCGCCCTGTGGCATCGGCTCGCTCAAGGGGAACTTCGGGCACCTGAACATCGCCGCGGGGATCATCGGCCTGATCAAGGCGGCCCTGGTCCTCCAGCACAGGTACGTGCCGCCGACCATCAACGTCGGCGAGGTCAGCCCGGCGCTCGACCTCGACGGCTCCCGGTACTTCGTGACCACCGAGGGCCGGGCGCTGGACGGCGACGGCGAACAGTGGGCCGCGGTCAGCGCGTTCGGCATGGGCGGCACCAACAGCCACGTACTCCTCAAGAGCTTCGAGCAGGCCCTGGCGGAGCCCGCCGAGCCCGGTGAGTCCGCCGAGCCCGGTGCGTCCGGTGAGTCCGGTGAGCCCGATGAGTCCGGTGCGTCCGCCGACGGTCCGGCCGTCCTCACCTTCTCGGCCCGCACCGAGGACGCCCTGCGCGGTCAGGCCCTGGCGCTGGCCGAGCACCTCGCGGCGCACCCGGACGCCTCGCTCGCCCAGTACGCGTACACGCTGCGCGAAGGCCGCACCCGCCACCCCTTCCGCGCCTCGCTCGCGGCGGTCGACCGGGCCGAGGCCATCACCCGGCTGAAGGCCGAGCGCTACCACCGCGGCTCCGGGGCGGGCGAGCAGGAGATCGCGTTCGTCTTCGCGGGGCAGGGCACCCAGCGCCGGGCCATGGGCGCCGTACTCGCCGCGAAGAACCGGCAGTTCGCCCGCCGCCTCGACGAGGCCGTGGAGGCGGTCAACGCGCACCTCGACTTCGACGTACGGACCTGCCTCGGCCCCGACGGCCAGGTCGACGGCATCGACACGTCCATAGCCCAGCCGCTCCTGTTCGTCGTCGAGTACGCGCTGGCGACCGCGCTCGTCGACGCCGGGGTGCGCCCCCGGTACGTCCTCGGGCACAGCCTCGGTGAGATCGTCGCCGCGACGGTCGCGGGCGTCTTCGACCTGCCGGTCGCCGCCGAACTCGTCGCGACCCGGGCCCGGCTCATGGGCGACTGCCCGGGCGGGGCGATGCTCGCGGTCACGGACACGGGCCCGCTCGCGGACCTGCTGGACGACGGTTCCCTGTCGGTCGCGGCGACCAACTCGCCCCGCCAGACGGTCCTTTCGGGCAGCCACGAGGCGATCGAGGCGGCCGCGGCCCGGGCCGCCGATGCCGGTGTGCAGCACCAGCGCCTGGCGACCTCGCACGCCTTCCACTCGCCGCTCATGCGGGAGGCCGCCGACGCCTTCCGTGCCTTCCTGGGCACCGTCGAACTGCGGGCCCCGCGCATTCCGCTGGTGTCGAACGTCACCGGCCGGCCGCTCACCGAGTACGAGGCGCGCAGCCCGCACTACTGGGCGGACCACCTGCTGCGTCCGGTCCGTTTCACGGAGTCCGTGGAGGCGCTGCGCGAGGCCGAGGTGACCCGGTTCGTCGAGATCGGCCCCGGTCGCGCGATGAGCAATCTGGTCAAGGCCGCCTTCGGTACGGAGGCCGCGGGCCTCGAACTCGCCCAGGCCCTGGGGGACTCCGAGCACGAGGACGAGGCGTTCGCCGACGCCGTCGCGCTCGGCTGGGCCGCCGACCCCGAGGTCCCCCTCGCGCCCTACGCGAGCGCCGAGCGGATGACGTCCGTGCCCACGTACGCCTTCGACCGGCAGGTGCACTGGGTGGAGCCGGTACTCGGATTCGCCGCGCAGGACGCACCGACGCGGGTCCCGGCCCAGACACCGGCCCAGACACCGACGCAGGCCCCGACGGACACCCCGGCGGACGCTCCGACGGACGCCCCGGCGGAGGCGGCTTCGGCCGATGGCTCCGACGAGGCCACCGCCGAGATCCGCCGGATCGTCGGCGGCGTCTTCGAGGGCTTCCTCGGCGCCGCCGCGGCCGACACCGACAGCGAGTTCTTCGCGCTCGGCGGCAACTCACTGATGGCGATCCAGCTGATCAACAAGTTGCGCGAGACCTTCGAACTCGACTTCTCCGTCCGGGACTTCTACGAGAACAGCTCGGTCTCGGCGACCACGAACGTGATCAAGGCACTGCTGCTGGAGGAGCCCGCCCATGTCTGACAACTCCCTGCTCGAAGCCGGCCAGCTGGCCAGGCTGAAGGCCAAGCTGCGGGCCGGCGCCGCGGGCGAGCCCGAACCTCGTACGGAACAGGCGTCCACCCCCGCGACCCTGCCCGACGTCGGCGTCATCTTCTTCTCCGGCCTGAGCGGCGACAGCGATCCCTACGATCTGCTCCTTGAGGTGTCCCGGTTCGTCGACGGCGCCGGATTCGGCGCGATCTGGACCCCGGAGCGGCACTTCACCGAGGTCGGCGGCGCCTACCCGAACCCGGCGGTCCTCGGCGCCGCCCTGGCCATGATCACGAAGAATGTGCGGATCCGGTCGGGCAGCATCAACCTCCCCCTCCACAACGTGCTGCGCGCGGCCGAGGAGTGGGCGCTCGTCGACAACCTGTCGGGCGGGCGCGTGGACCTCGCGGTGGCGCCGGGCTGGCACGCGCGGGACTTCGTCCTCAACCCCGACGCGTTCGAGTCCCGGGGCGAGCTCCTCGGGCGGGCGAGGGCGGAACTCGCGAGCCTGTGGCGCGGAGAGAGCGTCGAACGGACCGACGCCCTCGGGGAGAAGCACGACATCCTCACCTTCCCCCGGCCCGTGCAGAGCGAACTCCCGCTCTGGCTCACCTCGTCGAAGAACGCCGACTCCTGGCGGTACGCGGGTGAGAACGGCCTCAACGTCCTGACGGCGCTCATCAACTTCGGCCCCGAAGAACTCCGCAAGCGCATCGAGGTCTACCGCGAGGCGCGCTCCCGGGTGGGGCTCGACCCCGACGCCGGTGTCGTCTCGCTGATGCTGCACACCTACGTCGGCGCCGACGCGGACGAGGCCGTGGAGCGGGTCCGACCCGCCATGATCGACTACCTGGGCTCCTTCGTCACCCAGCACGCGACCTCGGGCCAGAGCGAGTCGAAGGACAAGTCCCAAACCCTCCAGAACCTCGACAAGGACCGGGACGAATTCCTGGAGATGGTCTTCCAGCGGTACGTCTCCAGCAGCTCCCTCATCGGTGACGCGGCCGGGGCCCGCGGCACGCTGGAGAACTTCCGCTCGATGGGCGTCGACGAGGTCGCCTGCCTCGTCGACTTCGGGCTCTCCAAGGACGACGTACTGGCGAGCCTCGCCCGGCTCGCGCCCCTGCTGCGGAAGGGAGCCTGACCCGTGCGGACCTACAGCTTCCAGGGCGTCCGGCCACGTATCCACCCGAGCGTCTACGCCTTCGACGACGTCGTCGTGATCGGCGACGTCGAGATCGGGGCGGACGTCAGCCTGTGGCCCGGCGTCACCATCCGCGGCGACAAGGGCCCGGTCCGCATCGGCCGGGGCTCGAACGTCCAGGACCACGCGATGCTGCACTCCGACCCGGACTACCCGCTGACCATCGGGGAGAACGTCACGGTCGCGCACAGCGCGGTCCTGCACGGCTGCACGGTCGGCGCGGGAACGGTCGTCGGCATCGGCGCGACACTCCTCAACGGCACGGTCGTCGGGGCGAGTTCACGCGTCTCGGCCGGTGTGGTGCTCGGCGCGGGACCGGTCTACAAGGAGCGCAGCCTCATCGCGGGAAGCCCCGCGACGGTACTGATGGCGCTGAGCGACAGCGACGTGTCGTCGCTCGACGAGACCGCCGCCGAATACCGGGAGCTGGCCGCGCAGTACCGCGCGGGCCTGCGCCCCGTCGTCGTACCGGGTCATGAACGGCCCGAGGACCGAACCGATATCTGATGCGCCCTCATGGAGGGGTTGTGGAACCGCAGTTGCTGACCCGCCACGGGAACGGCCATCGCTCCGTGCTCGTCTGCTTCCACCACGCGGGCGGGGGCAAGTCCGCGTTCCGGGGCTGGCCGGGGCTGCTCGCCCCGCACCTGGACGTGGTCCTCGTCCAGCTCAAGGGGCGGGAGGACCGCACGGCGCAGCCGCTCACCGACGACCTCGGCGACCTCGCCGTGGAGATCGCCCGGGGCGTCTGCGCGCTGCCGTACGACGAGATCGTGCTGCTCGGCCACAGCATGGGCGCGACCGTTGCCTGGGCCGTCGCCGACGCGATCTGGGCGGTCTACCGGCGCCGGGCGAGGGTGGTCCTCTCCGCGCAGGCGCCGCCCCCGTACACCTCCCGCATCGGCGAGCGGGCCGAGCGGGAGGCCGGCCGGTCCCGCGGCACGGTCGGGGACGGGGCTGCCGACGCGTTCCACGCGGACATCCTCGCCGCCGACCTCGCGTGGCTGTCCCGGGAGTTCCCCGCGCTCGTGACCCGGCCGCTCCCGGTCGACCTGCACTGCGTCGCGGCGGAGCGGGACCGCCTCGTGCCACCGGAGGCGATGGCCGGCTGGGCGGCGCTCACCACACGGGAGTTCTCCTGCCGGACGGTGCCCGGCGGGCACATGTACCTCCTTGAGGACCCCGCGCCACTGATCGAACTCGTGCTGGAGCTCGCGCGGCGGGACGCGACGGAGGACACGGGGGTGGACCGTGTCGGGGTCCCGACGTGAAGGCGCGCCGATCCGGGTCGGATTCCAGCGCAGCACCCCGCCGTTCTCGTACGCGACGGCCGCACCGGACGAGCGGTTCGAGCCCATCGGCTACTCGGTCGACGTGGCGCGGATGACCCTCTCGAAGGTGTTCGGCGGCGCACACGCGACGCCGCCGTGGGAGGCCGTCGAGGTCACGTCCGCGACCAGGGAAGCGCTGCTCGCCGAGGGGCGCATCGACATCGAGTGCGGGTCGACGACCATCACCCGGGAGCGGCTGACGCGCTGCGCCTTCAGCAGGCCGATCTTCCGCACCTCCCACCGGATCGCGGTGAAGCCCGGCGCGCTCGCGGCGGCGTCCGCCGTCAAGGTGGTCGGCATCCGGGGCTCGACCAGTCAGGCCGCGCTGGAGAGCAGCGGGGGCGTCGGATTCCCCTACACGTTCGTCGGCGTGGACTCCATCGGTGCGGCCAGGGACGCCTTCCTGGCCGATCCGGGCATCGGGGCCATGGTGGCGGACGAGGTGATTCTCAGGTCACTCCTGGGGGGCGGGGAGACCCGGTCCGGCGCGAGCCTCCTCGACGTGCGGCTCGGCGGGGAGTGCTACGGGTTCATGATGCGGCGCCGCGACCGGGAATTCCTCCGTGCGGTCGACGCGGCATTGGAGCAGGTACTGACGTCCGACGAATATCCCGAAATTCTTTCCGCATGGTTCGTCGACAGCCTCCCAGGGCTCGGTTTCGGCCTGGGCATGGACATGGGCGACGGCACATTTATGAATCGGAACAGTTGGAATTGATGAGTACCACTGAAATATCGCTGCAGGACGCCTTCAAGGACGTCATGTCGTGTGTGGCCACCCCCGTCTCGATCGTGACGGCGCTGGCCAGGGACGGCGCCCCGTGCGGGGCCACGGTCAGCGCGTTCGCCTCGCTCTCGGTCTCTCCCGCGATGGTCATGGTGAGTCTCGACCGGAGGTCGAGCACGCTCGAAGTCATCCGCGAATCGGGCCGTTTCGGGCTGAACGTACTCGGCGCCGACCAGGCCGATCTGGCGCTGACCTTCGCGTCGAAGCAGGGCATCGGCAAATTCGGCGGGGCCCTGTGGAGCGTCGATCACGAGGTGCCGCGCCTCGCCGGGACCTCGGCCTGGATAGCGGCGGGCGTCGCCGGTCTCCAGGACGGCGGAGACCACGTGGTCGTGCTCGGACACGTCGAGACCGCCGAGAGCGAGGACGCGGAGAACAAGTCGCCCCTCGTCTATTACCGGCGCCGTTTCGGCACCTACCTCTCGTACTAGGAACTCGCACTAGGAACTCGCACTAGGAACTCGTACTAGGAACGCTCATGGCAAAACATGTAAGGATCGGCCTGCTCGGGTGCGGAACGGTCGGAGTGGCCTTCGCCGAACTGCTCGTCGAGCGGAGCTCCTCCGTCGAGGACATCGCGGACGTGAAACTCGACCTCGTCCGCATCGCCGTGCGCGACCCGGACAAGCCGCGATCGCCGGCGCTGGACAGGACACTCTTCACCGCCGACGCCGATGAAGTGGTGCGGGCCGACGACGTCGACGTCGTGGTGGAACTGATCGGCGGCACGGCAGCGGCCGGTGAACTGGTGCGTACCGCCCTGGAGTCCGGCAAACCGGTCGTGACCGCCAACAAGGAGCTGATCGCCGCCCAGGGCCCCGAACTGTTCGCCCTGGCGGAGAAGGCGGGCGCCGACCTGTTCTTCGAGGCCGCCGCCGTGGCGGCGGTGCCGATCCTGCGCCCCATCCGCGAGTCGCTGCTCGCCGAGGAAGTGCACAGCGTCGTCGGCATCATCAACGGCACCACCAACTTCATGCTCACGCGCATGATGAGCGAGGGCCTCTCCTTCGACCAGGCGCTGGCCAGGGCGCGGGAACTGGGGTACGCGGAGCCCGACGCGAGCGCCGACATCGAAGGCGGGGACGCTGCCGCCAAGATCGCGATCATCGCCTCGCTGGCGTTCAACCAGGCGGTCCCCGCCGACGAGGTCGGCAGGGAGGGCATCGTCGGCCTCGACCGGGAGGACATCGAGACGGCCGAGCAGTTCGGCTACGTCATCAAACTCCTCGCCGTGGCCGAGCGCTTCCCGGACGACGGCGCGGGCAGGGGACCGGTCAGCGCCCAGGTCTTCCCGGCGCTCGTCGACAGCAGCCATCCGCTGGCGAACGTCCACGACAGCTTCAACGCGGTGTTCATCACCACCGCCGCGGCGGGGGAGCTGATGTTCTACGGCCACGGCGCGGGCCCCCGTCCGACGGCCTCGGCCATCCTGGGCGACGCCGTCGCCGCCGCGGACCACTCGCTGCGCGGCACCCACCGGCGCGTCCCGGTCGGCCCGCCCGCGGAGCTGCGGCCCAGCCGGGAGCTGGTGCATCCCTACTACGTCCGGGTCGACATCGCGGAGGCGCCCGGCGTGCTGTCCGAGGTGACGGGGGTGTTCGGGCGCCACGGGGTGTCGATCCAGAAGGTCGACCAGCGGAGCGAAGGGCCGCAGGCACGCGTCGTGTTCATCACCTTCCCGGCGCCGGAACACGCGCTGGCCGGCGCGCTGAGCGAGCTGGCCGAGCACGACCAGGTCCGGGCGGTCAGGCGGGTGCTGCGCATCTGCTCCTGAACGCGTTCACCCGCTCACGTCACACATCAGTACACGTCAGTACACATCCATCACCAAGAGATCGGAACCAGGAAATGTCTCAGCCCGTCATGCTCACCATCGTCATCACCACACTCCCCGGCCACGGGCAGGAGCAGATCGACGCGTACGAGCGCCTCGCCCCGCTCGTACGCGCCGAGAAGGGCTGCCTCCAGTACGACCTGCACCGGGTGACCGGCGAGCCCGACCGCTTCGTGCTCATCGAGCGGTGGGACTCGCAGGAGGCGCTCGACGCCCACGACGCGACCCCGCACATGATCGAGGCCGACGCCGCAAGCCCGTCGTTCCGGGCCGGGCCCGCGCAGGTCTTCAAGCTGGACGCCGAGCCCGTGGCCTGAGCACGGTCAGGCCCGGTCAGGCGCGGGCGGTGACCTCGTAGAGCATGTGACGGACGTCGTCGGTCCCTTCGCGGACCGTGACGGCGGCCGTCTCGTGCAGCTCGCGGCCGCACTCCTCGGCGAGCGCGGACAGCGTGGACAGGTCGGCCCGGTTGCTCACATGCAGCAGGACCCGGCCGCCGGCGGTGGTGCGGCCCGGGGCCTCGCTCAGGAAACGGCGGTGGGCGCGGTAACCGGGGTCCACGTAGGCGCGCTCGTGCTCCGAGTCGTAGTAGTAACGGGCCGGTGCCAGCACGAAGTTCGAGTGCCAGTACACGGTGTCGTACCGGTCCTCGGCGTCGAGCGCGTCGAACAGATCGCTGTGCACGGCGCGGGCCCGGTCCGCCAGGCCGTGCCTGCGCGCGTTCAGCGCCGCGTTCTCCACGGCCTGTGGATTGACGTCGAGAGCCGTGACGCGGTCGCAGCCCGCCGCGGCCGCGGACAGGCCGATGACACCGGTGCCGCAGCCGACGTCCAGGAACGAGCCGTACCAGGGCTTCGGCTCCTGGCTCGCGAGGCCGAGCAGTTCCATGGCGGCGCTGGTGGCCGCCGAGAAGGGGGGCGCGAACACACCGTCCAGCAGGTCCCAGGTGCGTCCCGCCAACTCGAACGTCCGGGGCCTGTCCGGATGCTGGAGTGCGGCGCGGCTGCGCGCGATCGACCGCTCGTAGTCGGTGAGGTCCGTCATGCTCTCCCTATCCCGTGCTGTGCGGCCGCCGACCGCCGACACAGTGCCGCGGGCTCCGGCCGAGGTGTCCCAAAGGCCAATTGAGAGGCCACAGATCCTCGGCGAACCTGGGGTGGCTCAGCATACCGATGCGTTCGAAGGAGTCACGACGTGAGTTTCACCCTGCCTGACGACGAGGTCGTGGCGGTGCGCACACCGGAGGAGTTCCACTCCATGCCGGAGGAGTACCGCGAGGTCGCGTTGCGGCAGATGATGGTGAACACCGAGGGCGAACTCTCCGGCGGGGACGACTACATCCAGGTCTTCCTGCCCCTCGCGCCCAACGCCGAGGAGCGGCAGGTCTGCGCGGAGCGGGCCGTGGAGGAGTACGACCACTACAAGCTCGGCAAGCGCGTCCTCGCCGACCTCGACGTCGACACCTCGTACATGGAGAAGCAGCCCCTCTCCGAGCGCGAGCTGTTCGCCGACCAGACCCTGCACACCTGCACCACCTGGGCCGAGCGCGGCATCTTCTCCTACATCGGCGAGGAGACGGCGATGGTGATGATCCGGGAGTTCGCCGAGAGCAGCTACCAGCCGTGGGCCGAGGCCGTGCGGACGATCATCATCGACGAGAAGGTGCACATCGCCCACGGGGCGCGCGTGTGCCGCGCACTGGCGGCCACCGAAGAGGGCCGCGAGGAGCTGCAACAGGCCCTCGACCGGCTGTGGCCCACCTTCGAGCGGATCTTCGGCAGCTCCCGCTCCGAACGGGCCCGCCTCGCCGTGCGGTTCGGGCTCCGGAAGACCACCAACGGCCAGGCCCGCGACATCTGGCGGGAGAAGGTCACCCCCCGCGTCACCCAACTCGGCCTGCGCGTCCCGCAGTAGGCGTGACGGAACGCCGCACCCCCGTCAGCCGAACCGAACGTCAGCCGAACCGAGGAAGGGCCGCTCCGTGTCCGTGTCGCTGAACCTGACGTCCCGCCCGCTCTCCCGCAAGGAGGCCAAGGCGCGGACCGTCGAAATCCTTGCCGCACGCCCCGACTTGTCCGCACGCATGCACCGGATGCGCCGGCTCGGCCGCGCCGTGCGCTCCTGCGAGGTCCACCTCACCAACAGCTGCAACATCCGCTGCAAGGGCTGCTGGTACTTCGAGGGCGGCTTCGACACTGCGGTGCGCGAGGAGAGCGACCCGGAGCGCATCCGGGCGTTCGCCGAGCACCTCAAGGAAGAGGGCGTCACCCAGGCCACGCTGATCGGCGGCGAACCCACCCTGGTCCCGCGCCGCATCGAACCGTTCGTCGAGGCCATGCCGTACGTGACGATCTCGACCAACGGGCTGCGGCCGATGCCGCGCGAAGGTTTCGAGAACCTCGCGATCGCGGTGAGCATCTTCGGCGGCGGTCCGCTCGACGACGACCTGCGGGCCATCCGGGTCAACGGCAGCAAGTTCACCGGCCTCTTCGACACGGCGCTGAAGCACTACCGCGACGACCCGCGCGTCATGTTCATCTACGCCCTGTCGGAGGCGGGCGTCGAACACATCGAGCCGACCGTGCGCAGGATCGCCGAGAACGGCAACACCGTCACCTTCAACTTCTACAGCGAGCACGGCACCGACACCCCGCTGCGCATCAGCAACGAACAGCGCCTCCTCGAAGAGGCCCTGCGGGTACGTGAGTTGTATCCGGACGCCGTGATGAGCCACCCCTACTTCATCCGGACGCTCATCACCGGGCGCACCCACTGGGGCGGCACCTTCGGCTACGACGTCTGCCCGAGCATCAGCGTCGACCACCCCGCCCACAAGGAGCGGCTGCTCAACGGCAACCCGGTCATCCCCGGGTTCAACGCCTGGGGCGCCGACTACCGCACCCCGCAGTTCTGCTGCACATCGGGCGACTGCGACGGCTGCCGCGACAGCCAGGCGGTCTACAGCTGGCTGATGGTCAGCTCCTCCCGATTCCTCGACGACGAGGGGCAGTTGGAGCTGTGGCTGGACATCGCCGAGAGCTACTGGCGGCAGTGGTACTGGTCGCCCCTGCACGCGGAGAGGCGGGAACAGGCATGACCACCGCTGTCGGACGTGCGGACATCGAGGGCTACGTCGTCGGGGCGCTCGTCGAACTGGGCGTGGAGCGTTCCGCGATCGCCCCGGAGACGGTCCTCGACGACCTGGAGATCGACTCGCTCGACCTGCTGGAGCTGTGCCAGCAGATCCGCGGCGGCCTCGGCATCCCGGTACGGCCCAAGGACTTCGACGGCGTCGAGACGGTACGGCAGGTCGTCGACGTCTGCGCCGCCAGGGGAGGCCGCGGACGAGGCAGGAGCGCGTGAGATGACGCAGGAGTGTGTCGTCACCGGCCTGGGCGCCGTCACACCGCTGGGCGTCGGCGCCGACGTGCTGCACGAGCGGGCGGTCGCGGGAGAGAGCGGCGTACTCGACGGCATCGGGTACTGCGACGCCTTCGACGCGGCCGACGCCCTGCCCCACCGGCTCGTACGGCGCACCGACCGGGCCGCCCAACTGGCCGTCGCCGCCGCCGACGAGGCGCTCGCCAGGGCGGGCTGGGCGGCGGGCGACCTGCCCTATCCGGCGGACCGCGTCGCCTGCGTCATCGGCTGCGGACTCGGCGGCACCGCAAGCCACGCCGCCGAACTCGGCGTCCTGGAAGCCAAGTCGGCCGACGCCGTGTCGCCGCTGCTGATGCCCCGCATGATGGCGAACGCCGCCGCGGCCCAACTCGCCATGCGCTACGGCCTCACCGGCGAGAGCCTGTGCGTCACCTCCGCCTGCACCTCCGGGGCCCAGGCCATCGGCGCCGCCCTGAGACTGCTCGCCTCCGGCGCGGTGGACGCCGTGGTCACCGGCGGCACCGAGGCATCCACCTCGCCGGTCGTACGGGCCACCTTCCGCAACGCGCGGGCCCTGTCGGAGTCGGGGCGCTCGGTGCCCTTCGACCGCGACCGCGACGGATTCCTGCTCGGCGAGGGCGCGGGCGTCCTCGTCCTGGAGCGGTCCGACGCCGCCCGGCGCCGCGGCGCACCCCACTACGGCAGCGTCCTCGGCTACGGAGCCTCGTCCGACGCCCACCACGTGACCGCCCCCGACCCCGAGGGGACGGCGGCGGCCCAGGCCGTGACCCGCGCCCTGGCCTCGGCGGGGATCGGCGCAGACGCCCTCGCCTACATCAACGCGCACGGCACCGGCACCCCGCTGAACGACGCCGCCGAGGCCGTGGCGCTGCGCCGCGCGCTGGGCGAGCCGCTCGCCGCCGTCCCGCTGTCCTCCAGCAAGTCCGCGCTCGGCCACACGCTCGGCGCCGCCGGAGCCGTGGAGGCGGTCGTCGCGCTGCAGGCGCTGCGCCACGGTGTCGCACCCCCGACCCGCGGACTGCGCACCCCCGACGAGCGGCTCGGCCCGCTCGACCACATCGTCGAGGCCAGGAAGCTGCCCGGCGAAGGGCGGCGCCGGGTGGCCCTGTCCACCTCCTTCGGCTTCGGCGGCCACAACGCCGCCCTCGTCCTCGGGGCGGCGCCCGACGACAGCCGCGCCGCCGCATGACGGGCCGCCCCCGCTTCCCGCTCCTGGCCGAGCTCACCGCCGCCGACGGCACCCGCCTGGTGCTGCGCTGCCTGCGCGCGCCGGGCGAGCGCGGCGAGCGCGCGCCCGTGCTCGTCCTGCTGCCCGCGATGGGCACCCCGGCCCGCCAGTACGCACCCTTCGTACGGGCCCTGAACCAGCGGGAGTTGACCGTCGTCACGGTCGATCCGCGGGGCCACGGCGAGAGCACACCGCGGGCGGCGCGCGCGGTGCCCTGCGGATACCGGGAGGTCGTCGAACAGGACATCGGGGCGGTCCTGGAAGCCGTCCGCGACCGGCTGCCCCACGCGGAGCGGACCTACCTCGTCGGCCACAGCCTCGGCGGCCAACTGGGCCTGATCCACGCCGCGTTGTACGCCCCCGAACTCGCCGGCGCGGTCCTGGTCGCCGCCGGTTCCGCCTGGCACCGCTGCTTCCCGCTCCGTGCCCGGCTGCGCTGGCTCGGCGTGGGCGCGGCCGGCTCCCCGCTCGCCCGGCTCCTCGGCCACTGGCCGGGCGCCACCCTCGGCATCGGCGACCGCGAAGGGGCGCGCCTGATGCGGGACTGGGCCCGGCAGGCGCGCACCGGCCGCTACCGGGCCGAGGGCTCGCGGCACGACTACGAGCGGGCCCTCGCGGGCCTCGAACTCCCGGTGCTCGCCGTGGACGTGGAGGACGACGCCCTCGCGCCGCCCGCCGCGGTCGACCACCTGTGCGGCAAGCTGCCGAGCCGCTCCGTCACCCGCTGGCACTACCCCCGCTCCGCCGCCCGCGGCAAGCCGCTCGGGCACTTCCGGTGGGTGCGGCACAACGCGGCCCTCGTCGAACGGATCGCCGCCTGGACCGGGGCGGAAGAACCCGAACCACCGACCCCACCGCGTACACGGGAGACCGCACGATGACGACGACCGGAGCCATGGACTCCCTGGCCGGCCTGATCACCCGGGCCGCCGCCGCGCACCCTTCACGCCGCGCCGTCCGCCTCGACGAAGAGACGCTCTCCTACGCGGAGTTGGACGAGCTGAGTTCGAGGGCCGCGGCCGTCCTGGAGGGGCGGGGCGTGGGCCGGGGCGACCGCGTCGCGCTGATGCTGCCGAACGTGCCGCAGTTCGCCGTGCTCTACTACGCGATCCTCAAGGCCGGCGCCGTGGTCGTGCCCGTCAACCCGCTCCTGAAGGCCGACGAGATCGCCCACTGCCTGCGGGACTGCGGGGCCGCGCTGCTGGTGCCCTGGCGCTCCGCGGCCCACGAGGGACAGCGGGCGGCCCGGCGCTGCGGCGTCCCGGTCTGGACCGCCCACCGCGACGGCCTGCGGGACCAACTGGCGTCCGTACGACCACAGTTGACGCCCGTGCCGCGCACTCCCGAGGACACGGCGGTGATCCTCTACACCTCGGGCACCACAGGGCGCCCCAAGGGCGCCGAGCTGACCCACGCGAACATCCTGCGCAACACCGGGGAGGCCGCCACCGACGTGCTGCGGCTCACCCCGCAGGACGTCATCTTCGGCGGACTGCCCCTGTTCCACTCCTTCGGGCAGGTGATCGGCCTCAACTGCGCGGTGCGGTCCGGGGCGTGCCTCACCCTCCTCGACCGCTTCGACGCCGAGCGGGCGGCCGCCGTCATCGCCCGGGACCGGGTGACCGTGATGGCGGCCGTGCCCACCATCTACACCATGCTCCTCGCCCTGCCTCCCGAAGCCCGCCCCACCGCCCCCACCGTGCGCGTCGCCGTCAGCGGCGGGGCGCCGCTGCCCGGGGAGGTGCTGCGCGGCTTCGAGGAGACGTACGGAGCGCCGGTCCTGGAGGGCTACGGCCTCTCCGAGTCCTCCCCGCTGGCCTGCATCAACCGCATCGACGCCGAACGCAGGCCGGGCACCATCGGCCGCCCGATCGGCGGGGTGCGCATGCGGATCACGGACGCCCGGGGACGGGAGCTCCCCGACGGGACGGTCGGCGAGATCCGGATCAGCGGGCACAACGTCATGAAGGGGTACTGGAACCGTCCCGGCGCCACCGCCGACGTCCTGCACGACGGCTGGCTGCGCACCGGCGACCTCGGCACCCGCGCCCCCGACGGCTGCTTCACCGTGGTGGGCCGCACCAGGGAGGTCATCCTCCGCGGCGGCATGAACGTCTACCCGCGCGAGGTCGAGGACGTCCTCTACCGGCACCCGGCGGTCGCAGAGGCCGCGGTCGTCCCCGTACCCGACGAGACGTACGGCGAGGAGGTCGGCGCGGCCGTGGTCCTCAAGCCGGACCACAGCGCGACGGAGCCGGAGCTGCGCGAGTTCGTCCGGTCCCGGGTGGCGGCCTACAAGTACCCCCGCCACATCTGGTTCCCGTCCGCGCTCCCCAAGGGGGCCACGGGCAAGATCCTGAAGCGGGCGGTGAAACCGCCCGCCCCGACCAGGTGAACACCCCGACCAGGTGAACACCCCGGCTACGTGAACACCCCGGCTACGTGAACACCTTGCCCGGGTTGAAGATCCCGGCAGGGTCGAGCGCCCCCTTGACGGACCGGTGCAGTGCCAGCACCTCCGGGCCCACCTCGGCGGCGAGCCCGCGCATCTTCAACAGGCCCACCCCGTGCTCCCCGGTGACGGTGCCGCCCAACGACAGGGCCTCGTCCACCACCCGCTCCAGCGCGGCATGCCCCCGGGCCCGCCCCTCGTCGTCCCCCGCCGGCACCACGGTCATCGGGTGCAGGTTCCCGTCCCCGGCGTGGGCGAGCGTGGCGATGGTGACGCCGTGGGCCGCCGCCACCTTCTCGACCCGGCCCAGCATCTCGGGCACCAGCATCCGCGGCACGCACACGTCCTCGGTGAGCACCGCCCCGAGCCGTTCAAGCGCCGGGTAGGCCAGGCGCCGCGCGGCGAACAACGCCTCCGCCTCGGCCTCGTCGGTGGAGCGGGCGCTCCAGGTGGCGCCGCCCCGCTCGAAGCAGCCGAGCACCTCCTCGGCCTCCTCGTCACCGGCCTGCCCCGGCGCGTCGCAGCGCGCGAGCAGCAGCACGTCGCCGGTCTCGGTCAGGCCCATCCGCTTCCAGTCGTCGACGGCCTTCAGGCAGTGCCGGTCGACCAGTTCGAGGGCGCTGGGCGTCACCCCCGACGCGGTCACCTCGGCGACGGCGCGGCCCGCGGCGGCGAGCCCGTCGAACGCGCCGACGACGGTGCGCTGCGGGGCGGGGGCGCCGCGCAGCCGCAGCGTCACCTCGGTGACCAGGCCCAGGGTGCCCTCGGAGCCCACCATCAGGCCGGTCAGGTCGTACCCGGCCACGCCCTTGGCGGTGCTCCGGCCGAGGCGGACCACGTCGCCGCGCCCCATGACGGCCTGCATGCCGAGCACATAGTCGCGGGTCACCCCGTACTTCACGCAGCACACGCCGCCGGCGTTGGTGGAGACGTTGCCGCCGATCGTGGACCAGGGCGCGCTCGCCGGGTCCGGCGGGTACCACAGGCCGTGCCGGGCGGCCTCCTTGCGCAACTCCTCGTTGACCACGCCGGGTTGGACCACGGCGAGGCGTTCGTCCGCGTCGATGCGCAGGATGGCGTTCATCGCCTCGAACGACACCACCACGCACCCGGGGACCGCGTTGGCGCCCCCGGAGAGGCCGGTCCCGGCGCCGCGGCCGACGACCGGGATGCCGTGTGCGGCGCAGAAGGCGACGACGCGTGCCACCTCCTCGGTGTCGTGGGGCCGCACCACCGCCGCGGGCACGGTGAACGGGGCGCGCTCCGCCTCGTCGCGCGCGTACGAAGAGAGCACGTCCGCATCCGTGAGGAAGCGGTCCGGAGGAAGGGTGCCTGCCAGCTCGGGAAGTAGCGAATTCATTCCGGAAGATTATTTTTCGGCGGGCCGATCCCTCAAGGGAACAAGGGCACTTGGGGGGTGTACCAAAGGCCAATTGCCGCGCTCCGACGCCGCGTGAAAGCTTCGTCGAAGGTACCGCAGGGGAATTCAGGCATTCGAAATCAAGGAAGGGGAGTCCGATGGCCGCCGTGATTTCAGGTCTGGGCGGTGCGCTGCCCGCGGACGTCGTGACCAACGACGACCTGTGCCGGACGCTCGACTCGACCCACGAGTGGATCGAGACCCGCACCGGCATCAGCGAGCGGCGCATGGTCGCCCCCGGGCAGTCGACCCGGGACCTGGCCGTCGAGGCCGGCGCCCGCGCGCTGAAGTCGGCGGGCCAGGACACCGTCGACGTCGTGGTGGTCGCCACCACATCGGCCGACCGGCTCTGCCCGGCCGTCGCTCCGGAGGTCGCCAGCTCGCTCGGCCTCGGCACGGTGGCGGCCTACGACCTCACGTCCGCGTGCAGTGGCTTTCTGTACGGGCTCGCGTCGGCCGTCGGGCACATCGCGTCCGGTGTGGCCGAATCGGTGCTGTTCATCGGCGCCGAGGCGTTCACCACCATGGTCGACCCGCGGGACCGCTCCACCCGGCCGATCTTCGGCGACGGCGCGGGCGCCGTGGTGCTGCGCGCCGGCTCCCCGGACGAGCCGGGCGCGATCGGCCCGTTCGACCTCGGCAGCGACGGCTCCCTCGCCGATCTGCTCGCCATCCCCGCGGGCGGATCGCGGCAGCGCTCCGCGAGCGGCGGCCCGGTGGGCGACGCGGCGCCGGTGCCCTCCGAGGACTGGTATCTGCACATGGAGGGCCGACCGCTCTACGTACAGGCGGTCGAGCGGATGGCCGCCTCGTCGCGGGCCGTCCTCGACAGGGCCGGCTGGTCCGTCGGCGACGTCGCCGTGTTCGCGGGACACCAGGCCAACGTCCGGATCGTGCGGGCCGTCGCCGAGGAGCTCGAACTCCCCGACGACCGGGTCCCGGTCAATATCGACCGGGTCGGCAACACGCTGGCCGCGTCGATTCCGCTGCTGCTCATCGACGCGGCGGTGCGCGGAAATCTGACGGCCGGCGACAAAGTGCTGCTGTCCGCTTTCGGCGCCGGACTGTCCTGGGGTTCGACGACTCTGACGTGGCCGGAAATTCACGTCGAAGAAGTCGTGTAAGCAACCGAAGAAATAAATCTGAAGGGCGAAGGAGCAAAAGTCATGAGTGCGCTTTTCGATGCCGTTGCCGATGTCATCGCGACCCGTTTCGGTCTCGACCGTGCCGACATCACCGCCGAGGCCACGTTCGACGACCTCGGCCTGGACTCGCTCTCCCAGATCGAGCTGGTGACCGCGCTGCGCAAGCGCCTGGGCGCCGAGATCGACGACGAGGAGATGGAGGAGCTGTCCGCGGTCGGCGAAGTGGTCGCCGCTCTTGAGGCGAAGGGGCTGGCAGTCGCATGACGGGCTTCGCGGCGGCGATCACCGGCATCGGTCTGGTGACTCCGGCCGGTGTGGGCGTACCGGAGAACTGGGAGCGCGTCGTCGCGGGCCTGCCCACCGCGGCGCACGCCCCTGAACTGGCGGGCCTCCCGGTCCCGATGGCCTGCCAGGTGCCGGACTTCGACACGGCGCTCAAGGGCCTGCGGGGCGCCCGGCAGTGGGACCGCTACACGCAGTTCGCGGTGGTGGCCGCGTACGAGGCGCTCGCCCAGGCCGGGTTCACGGCGGGCGAGTGGCCGGACAGTTCGCGGGTGGCCGTCGTCGTCGGATCCGGCGCGGGCGGCACCGCGACCCTTGAGGAACAGCACGCGGCCCTGCTCGCCGAGGGCCCAAGCGACGTGTCCCCGCTGACGCTTCCGATGGGCCTGCTCAACATGGCGGCCGGCCAGGTCGCCATCGAGCTGAAGGCCAACGGCCCCTGCTTCGCGCCCTGTTCGGCCTGCGCCTCGGGCGCGTCGGCCATCGGCCTGGCGCGCGACATGCTGCGCAGCGGTGTCGCCGACGTCGTCGTCGCCGGCGGCGCCGAGGCCCCGGTGACCCCGCTGTACTCCTCGTCCTTCGCCAGGATGCGGGCGCTGTCCCGCCGCGTGGACGACCCGGGCTCCGCCTCCCGCCCCTTCGACGTGGACCGGGACGGCTTCGTGCTCGGCGAGGGCGCCGGCATGTTCGTCATGGAGACGCCGGAGCACGCCAGGGCGCGCGGCGCCCGACAGATCGCCACGGTCGTCGGATACGGCGCGTCGGCGGACGCCCACCACGTCACGCAGCCGCACCCGGAGGGCCTCGGCGCCAAGCTCGCGGTGCGCGCCGCACTGAAGGACGCGGGCCTGACCGGCGACGACGTGGCGTACGTGAACGCGCACGGCACCTCGACGCCGCGCAACGACGCCGTCGAGTCCGCCGTGATCAGGGAGGTGCTCGGCGCGGACACCGCCGTCAGCTCGACCAAGGGCGTGACGGGGCACCCGCTGGGCGCGGCAGGCGCCATCGAGGCCGCCTTCGCGGCGCTCACCGTGGAGCGCGGCGTCATCCCGCCGACCGCCAACCTCACGACGCCGGACCCGGTGGTCGACGTCGACCTGGTGTACAAGGCGGCCCGGCAGGCGCCGACCGCCGTGGCCCTGAGCAACTCCTTCGGCTTCGGCGGGCAGAACACCGCGCTGCTGATCGCCGCCCCCTGACCCGCGCGGGACCGACGGACCACGCGCGACCTCGATGGAGACGACGCACACGATGACCTCTGCGACCCCACAGACCCAAGACACGGCCCACCGCGACGAGTTGACCCGGCTGCTGTTCGACGGCTCGTACGACGAGACGCACGCCGACATCAAGGAGGCGCTGCTCGACCCGGTCTTCGACGCGCGCGAGGGCCTGAGCCTGGGGGAGGCCGGCCGGCTCGCGTACGACCGCTCCCGCTTCCTGCACGGCAAGCTGGAGCGCCCCGCCGAGATCGTCGGCAACCCGCGGCGCCTGTTCGCCCTCGCCGAGTGGCCCTCACTGCTCGACGTGTCGACGTTCTCGCTGCTCATGGTCCACTACAACCTGTGCTTCGGCACGGTCCTCGACCACGGCGGCGACCAGCCCGCCATCAAGGACCTCTACGACGAGCTGGACGGCCTGCGCTCGTTCGGCCCGTACATGGCGACCGAGCTCGGCTACGGCAACAACGTGGCGGCCCTGCGCACCGAGGCCGTCTACGACCGGGACGACGAGAGCTTCGTCCTCAACACCCCCGACGCGCTCGCCCAGAAGTTCATGTCGTACAGCGGCTTCGAGGACATCCCGAAGATCGCCGTCGTCATGGCCCGGCTCGTCGCGGACGGCAAGGACCACGGCGTCTTCCCGTTCCTTGTCCGGATCAGCGACGAGCACGGCCTGCGCCCCGGCGTGCACGCGGCGCCCTGCCCGGAGAAGCCGGTGCAGGGCCTCGACAACGGCGTCACCTGGTTCGACCACGTGCGCGTCCCGCGCCACAACCTCCTCGGCACCATGGGCGGCTTCGACGAGGACGGCACCTTCCGTCCCGCGCCGGGCGGCCAGCGCAAGCGGTTCCTGCGCGCCATGTCCCGGATCCAGCCGGGCCGGCTGTGCGTGTCCAGCTCCGCCGTCGGCGCCGGCCGGGCGAGCGCCTACATCGCCCTGCGCTACGCCGCGCAGCGCCTGACCAACGCCCCCGGCCGCCCCGACACCCCGATCATCGAGTACCGCAGCCACCAGGCCGCCGTCTTCCCCGCGCTGGCCAAGACGTACGCGATGACGTTCCTGCTCAACCACGCCAAGCGGCGCTTCCTGGAATCCCCGGAGAACATCCCGGCGGGCCTCAACAACCTGATCAACATCACCAAGGCGCTCTCCACCTGGGAGATGACCGAGGTCATCGCCGTGTGCCGGGAACGCTGCGGCGCCCAGGGCATCTTCAGCGCCAACCGCATCGCCGACTACGGCTCGCTGCTCCAGGGCCTGGTCACCGCGGAGGGCGACAACCAGGTGCTGCTCGCCACCACCGCGGCCCAGATGCTGGCGGGCCGCGACACCGGCGAAGCCGTCCCCGCCCCCGTTCCCGAGGGCCGCGACCTGCTCGACGGCGCCCTCCACACGGAACTGCTGCACCACCGCGAGGACACCCTGCGCCGCACGGCCCGTACCGCCATGGCCGAGGGGCCCGACGACCAGACGTACTTCGACGCCTGGAACGGCAACGTCAACACCGCCCTCGACATGGCCAGGACCCACGGCGTGCGCACCGCCCTGGAGGCCTTCCAGGAGGCGGCGGCCGACGCCGGTACCGACGAGGTGCGCACGGCGCTCACGGACCTCGCCGCGCTGTACGCGCTCGGCGAGATCCAGCGGCACGCCGGCTGGTACCTGGCGCAGGGCGCGCTCACCGCCGAGCAGGTACGCCAACTCCCCGCCCGCACCGACGAGTTGTGCGCCCGCGTCCTGCCGCACGTCGGGATGCTGATCGACGGCTTCCGGCTCACCCCCGAGCTGCTGCGCGCGCCGATCGCCGCCGACGACTACGTGTCCGCGTTCCAGCAACTCGCCGGGGCGGCCCCCGCCGGCACCGAAAGGAGCTGATCCCCATGGCACGCCATGTGTACCGATGCCCGCTTCGCTGGTTCGACATGGACGTCTACGGCATCGTGAACAACGTCGTCTTCCTGCGCTACCTGGAGGAGGCGCGGGTCGACTTCATCTTCCGCATGGGGCCCACCGAAGGCGACGCGTTCTTCAAGGACGGCTCCGTCGTCGTCAGCCACGAGATCGCCTACAAACGGCAGTTGACCCACCGTCACGAGCCGGTGGAGATCGACATGTGGGTCAGTGACCTGGGTTCCGCCACGGTCGCCGTCGACTACGAGGTCAAGGACGGCGACACCGTGTACGCCACCGCCTCCACGGTGATGGCGCCGTTCGACTACGAGCGCGGCCGCCCCCGCCGGCTGACCGACCAGGAGATCGCCTTCTTCGAGAAGTACCTCCAGGAGCAGCCCGCATGAAACTGCTGCGGGTCGGCCCGCCCGACCACGAACGCCCCTGCGCCGTCGACCCGGACGGCGTGGTGCGGGACCTGTCGCGGTGGCTCGACGACTGGACGGGCCCGCACCTCGACCCGGACGCGCTGGCCGGGACCGAGGAGCGGCTCGCGGCGGAGGCGGCCGGGCTGCCCGCCGTCGATGTGTCGGCGGCCCGGATCGGTCCGCCCGTCAAGGCGGGCGGCCATCTGATCTCCATCGGCCTCAACTACCGCGACCACGCGGAGCAGGCGGGCATGGAGCTGCCCCCCGAGCCCATCGTGGCGAGCAAGTCGCCCTGGACGACGGCAGGCCCGCACGACGACCTGCTGCTGCCGCCGGGCGGGGACAGGACCGACTGGGAGGTCGAGCTGGGGGTGGTCGTCGGGCGCCGCGCCCGCTACCTGAGCGACTCCTGCGATCCGCTCGCGTACGTGGCCGGGTACTGCACGGCCAACGACATCTCCGAACGCGGCTGGCTCCTGGAGCGCGGCGGACAGTGGGTCAAGGGCAAGTCGTTCGAGTCCTTCGCCCCGCTCGGCCCCTACCTGGTGACACCGGACGAGGCGGGCGACCCGCAGAGGCTCGCGCTGACCTGCAAGGTCAACGGTCGGCTCATGCAGGACGGCAACACCGGCGACATGGTCGTCGGGGTGGCCGAACTCGTCCGCTATCTCAGCCGGTTCATGGAGCTGCGGCCCGGCGACGTCGTCCTCACCGGCTCCCCGGCGGGCGTCGCACTCGGCAGCCCCGACACGCCCTACCTGCGGGCGGGGGACGTGGTCGAGGCCGGGATCGAGGGCCTGGGAGCGCACAGGCAGCACTGCGTCCGGGTGCGGGAGCCCGCGTGATCCAGGAGGTCGTGGCCGCGTCGGTCAGCTGCGCCGAAGCGCTCGGTGATACCTCGGACGCGGCCCTGCACCCGGTGGAGGAGCGGGCCATGAGCCGGGCACTGCCGGGCCGCAGGGCCGAGTTCACCACCGGCAGGCACTGTGCGCGCCGCGCCCTCGCGGGCCTCGGGTTCACGGACGTGGCCGTCCCGCGCGGCCCGGACGGCGAGCCGCGCTGGCCGGACGGGGTCGTCGGCAGCATCACGCACACCGAGGGCTACCGCGCCGCCGCGGTCGCCCGCGCCCAGCAGGTCAGGGCGGTGGGCATCGACGCCGAGCCCAACCTCCCGCTGCCTGAAGGGGTGGTGGACATGGTGGCGTCACAGGAGGAGCGGGCCGCGCTCGCGACGCTCGCCGCGTCCCGCCCCGACGTGCACTGGGACCGACTCCTCTTCAGCGCCAAGGAGAGCGTCTACAAGAGCTGGTTCACGCTGACCGGCACCCCGCTCTGGTTCAACGACGCCGTGCTCGAACTCGACGCGGACCACGGGACGTTCACGGCGCGCGTCCTGCGCGAGACGGAGCCGCACGGCACCTTGCGGGGGCGCTGGATCCACGCCGAGGGCCGACTGGCCACCGGGATCGTCGTCCCGGCCGGGCCGGGAAAGGAAGGGGGCAGGACATGACGAGGTCTGTACGCATTCCGGAGCAGCCCACCGACGCCCGCGGGCGCGTGGCCGAACTGCACGCGATCCGCGCGCAGGCCCTGGCCGGGCCCAGCGAGAAGGCGACCGAGGCCCAGCACGCGAAGGGCAAGCTGACCGCGCGCGAGCGCATCGAACTCCTCCTGGACGAGGGCTCGTTCAACGAGGTCGAGCGCCTGCGCCGGCACCGGGCGACCGGCTTCGGCCTGGAGGCGAAGAGGCCGCACACCGACGGCGTGATCACGGGGTGGGGCACGGTCGAGGGCCGCACGGTCTTCGTGTACGCCCACGACTTCCGCATCTTCGGCGGCGCGCTCGGCGAGGCACACGCCACGAAGATCCACAAGATCATGGACATGGCCATCGCGGCGGGAGCCCCGCTGGTCTCGCTGAACGACGGCGCGGGCGCCCGCATCCAGGAGGGCGTCTCCGCGCTGGCCGGGTACGGCGGCATCTTCCAGCGCAACACCAAGGCGTCCGGCGTGATCCCGCAGATCTCCGTGATGCTGGGCCCGTGCGCGGGCGGCGCCGCGTACTCGCCCGCCCTCACGGACTTCGTGTTCATGGTCCGCGACACCTCGCAGATGTTCATCACCGGACCGGACGTCGTGAAGGCCGTGACCGGCGAGGAGATCACCCAGAACGGCCTCGGCGGCGCCGACGTGCACGCCGGGACCAGCGGCGTCAGCCACTTCGCGTACGACGACGAGGAGACCTGCCTCGCCGAAGTCCGCTACCTGCTCTCCCTGCTCCCGCAGAACAACCGTGAACACCCCCCGACCGTCCACGCGGACGACCCGGCGGAGCGCCGCTGCGACTCTCTCGTCGACCTCGTCCCGGCGAACGGACGGCTCCCGTACGACATGGGCCGGGTCATCGAGGAACTCGTCGACGACGGCGACTACCTGGAGGTCCACGAGCGCTGGGCGCGCAACGTCATCTGCGCCCTCGCCCGCCTCGACGGCCGCACCGTCGGCATCGTCGCCAACCAGCCGCAGGCCCTCGCCGGAGTCCTCGACGCGCAGGCCAGTGAGAAGGCCGCGCGCTTCGTCCAGATGTGCGACGCCTTCAACATCCCGCTCGTGACGCTGGTGGACGTCCCCGGCTTCCTGCCCGGCGTCGACCAGGAGCACGGCGGCATCATCCGGCACGGCGCGAAGCTGCTGTACGCGTACTGCAACGCCACCGTGCCCCGTATCTCGCTGATCGTGCGCAAGGCGTACGGCGGCGCGTACATCGTCATGGACTCCGAGTCCATCGGCGCCGACCTCACCTACGCCTGGCCGACCAACGAGATCGCGGTGATGGGCGCCGAGGGCGCCGCCAACGTCATCTTCCGCAAGCAGATCGCCGAGGCCGACGACCCGGACGAGATGCGCGCCCGCATGGTCAAGGAGTACAAGGCCGAGCTGATGCACCCCTATTACGCGGCCGAACGCGGCCTGATCGACGACGTGATCGACCCCGCGGCCACCCGTGAGGTCCTGATCCGCTCCCTGGCCATGCTCCGCACCAAGCACACGGAGATGCCGCAGCGCAAGCACGGCAACCCCCCGCAGTGATGCCCCACCCCTTGAAGAACACCCCATGAACGACCGGGAGTTGACGACCACATGAGCCAGAGCCTGGAATTCTCGCAAGCACGCGTGACGGGCGTGCCGGACGCCGAGCGCGAGCGGGTGCTCGCCGCGCCGGTCTTCGGCGAGGTCTGCACCGACCACATGGTGACCATCAAGTGGAGCCGGGAGCGGGGCTGGCACGACGCCCACCTCGGCGCCTACGGACCGCTGAGCCTCGACCCGACGACCCAGGTGTTCCACTACGGCCAGGAGATCTTCGAGGGGCTCAAGGCGTACCGCCGCGAGGACGGCTCGATCGTCTCGTTCCGCCCCGACGCCAACGCCGCCCGGCTCAACACGTCGGCCGCCCGGATGGCGATGCCCGAACTGCCCGAGGAGACGTTCCTCGAAGCGCTGCGGCTGCTGCTCGACGCGGACCGCGACTGGGTGCCGGAAGGGGAGGGCAAGAGCCTGTACCTGCGCCCCTTCATGATCGCGACGCAGCCTTCGCTGGGCTTCTTCCGGCCCTCGGACTCGTACCTCTTCGTCGTGGTCGCCTCGCCCGCCGCCTCCTACTTCAAGGGCGGCGTGACGCCCGTGACCGTGTGGGTGGGCGGCGACTACACGCGGGCCGCGGACGGCGGGACCGGCGCCGCCAAGTGCGGCGGCAACTACGCGGGCACCCTCGTCGCCCAGGAGCAGGCCGCGCGGCAAGGGTGCGACCAGGTCGTGTGGCTGGACGCCAAGGAGCGCCGCTGGATCGACGAGATGGGCACGAGCAACATGTTCTTCGTCTACGGCGACCGCCTCGTGACCCCCGAACTGACGGGCACGCTGCTGGCCGGCATCACCCGCGACTCCGTCCTGACGCTCGCCCGTGACCTCGGACTGACCGCCGAGGAGGGGCGGATCAGCGTCGAGCAGTGGCGGGCGGACGCCGAATCGGGCCGCCTCACCGAGGTGTTCTCCTGCGGCACCTCCTCGATGATCACGCCGGTGGGCCGGGCGAAGAGCGAGCAGGGGGAGTGGCTGATGGGCGACGGCACCCCCGGCAAGACCACGCTGCGGCTGCGCGAGGAACTGATGGGCCTCCAGTCGGGCGAGCGCCCCGACCGGCACGGCTGGATCCAGAAGATGGCATGAGCCTCCCCCTTCCGCGACGTACGAAAGGCAGCCCCCACCTGTGAACCGCTCGATTCTTGTCTCCGGAGGCAACCGTGGCATCGGCCTGGCCGTCGCCCGCGCCTTCGCCGACGCAGGCGACCGCGTGGCCGTCACCCACCGTTCGGGCGAGCCGCCCGAGGGCCTCCTCGGTGTCCGCTGCGACGTCACCGACACGCAGCAGGTCCAGGCGGCGTACAAGGAGGTGGAACGCGAACACGGGGCGCCACAGGTCGTCGTCGCCAACGCGGGCATCACCAAGGACGCCCTGCTGGCCCGCATGTCGGAGGACGACTTCCGGTCGGTCCTCGACACCAACCTCACGGGGGCCTTCCGCCTCGCCCGGGAGGCGGTCGGCGGCATGATGCGGGCCGGCGGCGGCCGGATCGTCCTGGTCTCCTCGGTGGTCGGGCTCTACGGCGCGGCGGGGCAGGCCAACTACGCGGCCTCGAAGGCCGGTCTGGTCGGGTTCGCGCGGTCGCTGGCCCGCGAGTTGGGCTCGCGCGACATCACCTGCAATGTGGTCGCCCCGGGGTTCGTCGACACCGACATGACCCGGGGCCTGAGCGAGCGGCAGCGCGAGCGGATGCTCGGGCAGGTCCCCCTCGGGCGCTGTGCGCGGCCCGAGGAGGTCGCCGATGTGGTGCGCTTCCTTGCCTCCGAGGCGGCCGGCTATGTCACCGGAGCCGTGCTCCCGGTGGACGGCGGCCTCGGCATGGGGCACTGAACCGGCACCGAACCGCCCTACTCGTCCGTCACTTTGATGTTGGAGCGTATGCGGTGCATGCGTACCGCGAGTTGCACCTCCAGTGCTCCGGTTCCTTCCTGCCAGCGCGAGCCCAGCAGGTCGTTGATGCGCTCCAGGCGGCGGGTGATGGTGTTGGCGTGGACGAACAGCTGCTCGCCCGCCCGCCGGGGGCTGCTGTTGGCGGCGTAGTAGGCCTCCAGGGTCGGTACGAGATCCGTCGAGCGGCGCTCGTCGTGTTCGAGCAGCGGGCCGATGGCCGCCTCGATGAACCCCGCGACGTCCTGCTGGTCGGCCAGCAGGAGTTCGAGGCCTCCGAGGTCCTGCGGAGTGGCGACACCGCCCGCGGCGCCCAGCGTCGCGACCGCGTGCAGACAGCGCTGGGCCTGCTTGTAGAGGCCGGGTACGGTGTCGGCGTCCGTACTCGGCCCCGCGGCGCCCGCGGTGATGCGCAGCCCGGTGACGGCGGCGGCGGAGTCCGCCACACCCCGGGCGGTGGCTCCGGGATCGGTGCCGGGTAACAGGAAGACGACATGGCCCTCGCGATGGCTGCGCAGCCCGCCGGACTGGCGTGCGTAGACGGTCGCCCAGGAGCGGACCCCGTCCGTCAGGCCGCCTTCCGGCTTGGCCACCACCACGATGTGAGGGTTGGTCAGATCGGGTCCCACGGCCCTGGCCCGGTGCTGCGAGAGCTGCCCGCCGCCCGGTTCCGAGACGAGCAGCACTTCCAGGAGGTCGTCCTCGCTGGTGCCCGACGGCTGGATCTGCAGCAGGGCCGCCAACGTCTGGGCGCAGGCCTGCAGCAGCATCATGTCCAGCTCGCTCGGCGGATGCAGCCGGCGCAGCACCAACCGCCCGAAGGCGATGGTTCCGCGCACCGGGGCCGTCCACACCCCGTCCTCCTCCTGGGACACGGCCGCGCCCGCGGCGGGCGCGATGTCGGACGTCTCCTCGAACCGCACGTCCGCGTCGAGCAGTTCACGGGCCACCGACAGGAAGCGGTCGACTCCGCCGCCGGTGACGATCAGGTCCATGAGGACTTCCTGGGATCCGCGCAGCCGCAGAACGTTCTCCCGTTCCTCCTCGGCCCGTTGCACATCCGCGGCGAGCCCCTGTGCCCTGGCGCGGTCCTGTTCCCGTTCGAGCGCGGTGGTGAGGGCCATGGCCGCCAGCTGGCCCAACTCGCCCGCCAGTGAGTGCTCTCCGGCCTCGAAGTGCCGCACCGCCCTGCACCCTCCGTACAGGAGCCCGAGGTGTGCGCCGTCGGACCTGGTCAGCGGGACCACGATGACGGCCCGCAGCCCTTCGAGCCGAACCGCCTCGTCGGTCTTGTGCGAGCGCCAGATGCCGGAGTCGGCCAGGTAGTCCGGGGTGCTGAACGGTGCGGCGCCGCGGCGCGCGGAGGAGCCGAGCCCGCTGTCGGACGGCACCGGGAACTCCGGGGTCACCACGGAGGCGTGCCCGTCGACGGACCGGACGATGTCGGTGTCGCTCTCCGGGTCGTGGAGGGCGACATACGACATGTCCAGGTGGAGCATGATGCGCATCCAGCGCGTGATCAGGTCCAGGACCGTGTTCACGTCCGGGGCGCCGAGCAGGTCGCGCGCGGCGTCGACGAGTGTCGACAGGCCCGAAACCCTGCGCCTGCGTTGGTCGGACAGGTTCCATACGTCGTACGCGTACCGCTCCGCCGCCATCAGTTGCTGCAGCGCGGCGCCGTCTACGCCTTGACTCTTCGCTTCCGCGACCGGTCCGCAGAAAGCCGAACGCGGTGCTTCCTCGGAGAGCAGTTCCAGATACGTCGTGGCATCTATGCCTCGCCCCTCTCTCTTGGACAAGGCGCCCCCCTTCGTCGAAGAATCCTCTTGCGCGGATCCTAAGTTGCGGAGGTGACGCGCGCGCCGGGCGTCTCACCTGGTGAATAAGGTTCCCTGTTGCTTTCATCACAGGGGTGGCATCGTGGCTTCGGGCGCGGCCGTCTTGTGTGTGGACAGCCAAAAGGATTGGAGTTCCTTCGTGCGAAACGATGCAAACCAATACAGAGTGAACTCTGCGGAAACCGCCGCGGTTGATTCGCATTTGAGGAGTTATGAGCGCTCTCTCGCCCGCTGCGAGGCCGCGCGGTCGCACCCCGACCGGCCGCGCCTGTTCCAACTGGCGGGCCTGGACTGGGACCTGCTCGACGACGTGTTCTCGCCGGTCCACAGCCCGAGCACGGAGATAGCCCTGGACTTCCTCGGCCTGTCCCGCGATTCCCGGGCGGACGGCGCGGAGCCCCGGGGGTCGCTGCTGGAAATGGGCTGCGGTACCGCCGTGGTGGCGGTCGTCGCCGCGCTGCGCGGTCACGAGCGGGTGGTGGCCGCCGACATCAATCAGCAGGCGGTGCGCAACGCCGAACTCAACGTGGCCCGCCATAATGTCGCCGACCGGGTGCGCGCCGTGCGCAGTGACCTGTTCGACGGTGTGGCGCCAGGGGAGCGGTTCGACACGATTTTCTGGAGCTCCAATTACGTTTTGGCGCCCGCTGATTACCGCTACCGAAACGAGTACGAGCAGGCTTTCGTGGATCCGGGTTATGCCGCCCATCTCCGCTTCCTGGAGCAGGCGGTGCACTGGACCACCCCCAACGGGAGGGTGCTGCTTCACTTCAGCAATCGCGGCGACCTCGACCTGCTCCGGAAGCTGGCCGCGGAGCGCGACCGGGACGTCCGGGTCCGCGACACCCGTACGGCGTCCGAGGGGGCGGGGGGTTCGGACACGGTGGAGCACCTGCTGCTGGAGGTGACACCGGCCTCGTCCACGGCCGGGTGACCTCCGCCGTCGGCGGCCCGCGGGGAAGCGAAGCGCCAGTACCCCAGGGCCGCGACGGTGCCGATGGCGGCACAGGTGATCCACCAGAACGTGTCGCCGAAGCCGTCCATCACGAACCCGGCGAGCAGCGGGCCGACGAAGGCCGCGGACTGCCAGGCGAGCGCGTACATCCCCTGGTAGCGCCCACGCGCGTGCGTGGGGGACATCGCGGCGACCAGGCTCATGCTGGTCGGGGCGTGGATGATCTCCGCGAGGGTCCAGAGCGCGACGGTGAACGCGTAGAAGCCCACCGATCCGGCGACCGACGTGAGCCCCCAGCCGGCCGCGCACAGCAGGCACGCGGTGAACAGGACGCCCCTGACGTCCCTGTTGTCGATGAAGCGGGTCAGCGGGATCTGCAGAAGGACGATCAGTATTCCGTTGACGCTGATGACCAACCCGTAGTCGCCGGCGGAGAATCCGGCGGAGTTCATGCTCACCGGGAGTGCCGTGGGGCCCTGTTGAAGGAGCAGGGCGACGAGGAAGGTCAGGAATACCAGTTTCATGAATCGGCCGTCACGGGTGACCGTGAGCAATCCCGACTTCTCCTTGCCCGCCGGGGCCTCGGTGTTCGCGGGCCTGCTTTCCGGGAGTTTGAAGAAGACGACGAGGCCGCAGACCAATGTCGCGCAGGAGCCGACCAGGAAGAGCAGTTGGTATCCATGGCCGGCGATCATTCCGGCGGCCGAGGAACCGGCGGCGAAACCGATGTTGACGGCCCAGTAGTTGAGCGAGAAGGCACGCACCCGGTCGGCCGCGGGAACGATGTCCGCCATCATCGCCTGTACGGCGGGTCGTTGGGCGTTGCTGGAGATCCCCACGAGGCAGGCGACCACGGCCAGCAGCACCGGGTCCTGGACAAATCCCAGGACGGCGGTGGACAGCGCGGTGGCGACCTGCGAGAGCAGCAGTGTGGGGCGCCTGCCCACCCGGTCCACGAGAACGCCGCCGACGACGGCTGCGGCGGACCCGCCGAGTCCGTACAGCGCGGTGACCAGGCCCGCGTAGCTCACGCTGTATCCGCGTTCCGCGGTCAGGTACAGCGTGAGGAATGTGGTGACGAAGCTGCCGAGCCGGTTGATCAGCGTGCTGGTCCACAGCCACCAGAACTGTGCGGGCAGCCCGGAGACCCCGTCCCTGAGGGTCTTGCGGGCCTGGGAACGGATGCTCATGCGGATGCGCCGTCGCTCTCCACTTCCGGCTCCACTCCCGGCTCCACTCCCGGCTCCACTTCCAGGGTGTAGGAGCCGGCGAGTTCGCTCAGCCTCTCCTGGACCTCGGCCTCGTCGGTGGCGGAGAAGAAGACGAGCCCGGTCGACGTGGCGGAGGTGAGCTCGCGCGGGATCACGTCGCCGACCCGCATCGACATGGCCGCGGAGACGACACCGGCGCAGCCGGACAGCTCTTCGACGGTGCTCAGGCGCGTGATCCTGCCGGGGCGGGTGGGCAGCATGACCGTGGCCAGGATCCGGTCGGGACACCGGGGGTCGAGCTCGGGGGTCTCGCCGAGCGAGCAGGCCCAGAAGGCCTGCCACAGGTCCACGCCGCAGTGCCGCCGCACCGCTTCGACGATGCCGCCGCCGCCGGGGCGGCCGGCGATCTCACCGATCGTGAATCCGTCGGCGGTCTTGAACAGTTCGAGGTGCGTGACCCCGTCGCGCAGCCCGAGGGCCCGGACGACCTGCCGGTTGAGGCCGGTGATGGTGTCGAAGTCCTCGTGCCCGGCAGGCAGCAGGTACGAGCCGCTGAAGGTGTCCGTCTGGCCGAGGATGGGGGCGAAATAGCGGGAGGGCGCGGCGAAGACCACTTCGCCGTCCCGCACCACCGCGTCGCAATGGAATTCGTTCTCCATCTCGACGAAGCGCTCGACGATGAGCGGCATGTCGTCCTCCCGGAGTTCCGCCCCGAGCTCCGACGCCCCGATCTCCGCGTAGTGCTCGGGGGATTCGAGAACGGTCACGCCTATGCAGCCGCCGCCGAACACCGGCTTGACGACACAGGGCCACCCGGTCTTCTCGGCCGCCGCGGGAATGTCGTCGAAGGACAGCACCTGCTGGAATTCGGCGGTCGGGAGTCCGGCGGCGGAAAGCCGCTTCTTCATGACGTACTTATTGGTGAACGCCAGCGAGATGTCGTATCCGTCGCCGTCCATTCCGAGGGTGGAACGGACGTATCCCGCCGTCCGCACCGAGTGCTCGACAGGGGAGACGATCCGGTCCACGGGGTCCTTGACCGCGATGGAGAGGACGGTCCGCAGCACGGCGTCCGGGTCGCGGACCGTGGGGACGTGATGCACCGTGACATCCGGCCCGAAGGTGTGGCTGTGCCCTTCGTCGACGATCACCGAGACGCGTACGGAGCGCGCGTCCTCAAGGATCCTCGCCGGAAGTCTCCGTCGGTCCGTGCACAGCACGATCACATGCGGCGGTGCGGTCTGCTCTTCTTCCACGGTGTTCCGTTCCTCCCCTGTTCCGGATGGCTCGTGGCGTCGGCAGGGACACTACGGTCGCCGGAGCGGGGGCCAGGAGAAATGCCCGCGCATCACTCAACTTCAAGGACTGTGCGGGGAGTTGAAGGACTCCGGAGCGGCTTCCGGTTCCGCGGCGATGCTGGTTAGATGCGCTCGTTCACAGAACATCCATTTCGTGGTCTCACCTTCGTCACGCCTGGGGGCTCGCTCAAATGCAGGGCACGATCGACGGTTTCAGCTATGGCCTGGTCACGCCGGTCGCGGCGTACTTGACGGCCTGCCTCGGCAGCGCGCTCGGGCTGCGGTGCACGGTGCGCTCGCTCGCGCTCGAAAGGTCGCGGGGGGCCGGCTGGCTCGCGCTCGGGGCGGTGGCCATCGGGTGCGGGATCTGGTCCATGCACTTCATCGCCATGCTCGGCTTCCAGGTGAGCGGGGCGGACATCACGTACGACACCACGCTGACCTTCCTCAGCCTGCTGGTGGCCGTCCTCGTGGTGGGCGCGGGCGTGTTCACCGTCGGGTATCTCGGTACGCGCCCGGGGCCGCTGCTCGCCGCCGGTGTGTTCACCGGGCTCGGGGTCGCCGGGATGCACTACTTGGGCATGGCCGCGATGCGGATGAACGGTTCGCTCTCGTACGACCCCGGGGTGGTGGCGCTGTCCGTGGCGATCGCCGTCGTCGCCGCGACCGCCGCGCTGTGGGCCGCGGTCGCCGTCCGGGGGTTCCTCGCGAGTCTCGGGGCGAGCGTCGTCATGGGGGTCGCGGTGACCGGGATGCACTACACCGGCATGGCCGCCGTCGACGTACATCTCACGCACGGCGTGTACGGCGGCGGTTCCTCGGCCGTCAGCGTGCTGGCCCTGCTCATCGGGCCGCTCGTCGTGCTCGTGCTCGCCGCCGCCATCGTCATGTTCGACCCGATGCTGATCGGCGGCGAGGACGAGCCGGAGCGCCGCCCGGAGCGGAAGGCCGCGGGCGTGCTGTGAGCCTCCCGTGCCAGGACGCGCCCAACGGGCACTCCCGGCACGGGAGTCGGCGGGCCGTCAGCCCCGGCCCGCCACCTTGTCCGCCCACTTCGCGAGGCGCGAGGAGTCGGCCGTGTGCGTGGCCAGTTCGCGGCGGTCGGCGGCGTAGTAGGTGGCGTACATGCCGTGGACGCCGAGCCAGCGGAAGGGCTCCGGCTCCCACTTGCGGACCTTGTGGTTGGCCCAGGGGAGGGCCGTGAGGTCGGTGGGGCCCGACTGCCCCGAGTCCTGCTGGACGAGGTCGCGCAGGGTGCGGGCGGCGAGGTTCGTGGTGGCCACGCCGGAGCCGACGTAGCCGCCCGCCCAGCCGAGGCCCGTGGAGCGGTCGAGGGTGACCGTGGCGCACCAGTCGCGCGGGACGCCGAGGACGCCGGACCAGGCGTGGCTGACGCCGACGCCGGCGAGCTGGGGGAAGAAGCGGGTCAGGATCTCGTACAGCGCCTCGATGGTCTTGGGCTGGGTGCGGCCGTCGTTGTCCGTGCGGGAGGCGTAGCGGTAGGGGACGCCGCGGCCGCCGAGGGCGATGCGGTCGTCCGCGGTGCGCTGGGCGTACATGTAGGCGTGGGCCATGTCGCCGAGGGTTTCGCGGCCCTCCCAGCCGATGGACTCCCACTGCTCCGCCGACAGGGGCTCGGTCGCGATCATCGAGGAGTTCATGGGCAGCCACGTGCGGCGCTGCCCCTTGAGGGAGGCGGTGAAGCCTTCCGTGCAGCGCAGCACGTACGGGGCGCGGACCGTGCCGTACGGCGTGATCGCGTGCTTGGGTTTGATCTCCGTGACCGGGGTCGACTCGTGGATCGTGACGCCGAGGGACTCGACGGCCGCCGCGAGCCCCTTGAGGAGCTTCACCGGGTGGAGGCGGGCGCCGTGCGGGGTCCACGTGGAGCCGACCGCGCCCGAGACCCTGATCCGGTCCGCGGTCTCGCGGGCGCCGTGCAGCGTGCGGTCCTTCTCGCCGTAGGTGAGTTCCGTGTCGTGGAAGGACTTCAGGCGGGCCAACTGGGCGGGGGTGTACGCGACTTCGAGTACGCCGCCGTGGTGGATGTCGGCCTCGATCGACTCGGCGCGGGCCACGTCGATGACCTCGGTGACCGTGTCGTTCATGGCCTGCTGGAGGCGGACCGCGGCGTCGTGGCCGTGCAGCTTGGCGTAGCGGTCGCGGCCCGCGATGCCGTTGTAGAGCCAGCCGCCGTTGCGGCCGGAGGCGCCGTAGCCGCAGAACTTCTGCTCCAGGACGGTGATGCGCAGGAAGGGGGCGGCCTTCTTCAGGTAGTACGCCGTCCACAGGCCCGTGTAACCGCCGCCGACGATGACGACGTCGGCGCTCGCGTCGCCGGGCAGGGGGTCGCGGGTGAGCGGGATGCCGTCGTCCGCGTACCAGAACGATATGCCGCCGTTGATGGTGCCGGTGGTTTCGCGAGGGCCACCGGGGCCGCTGATGCCGTTGCTCATGGCGCGGGACGTTACTGGTCGGCGACGGAATGCGGGAGGGGGGAGGAGATGGTTTCGTGGCATTTGTCGCTTATGAGGGATGGGGAGGAGGGGGAGTGGGAGTGTGAGTCGGATCGTGAAGACGAACGCGAACGTCAACGGCAAGGTCGGGCGTGCCGGGCGGGTGCGGGCCGCCGTGCTCGCCGTCGTGCTGCTGGGGGTGACCGCCACGGCCTGTGGCGACGACGGTGACGGCGACGGCGACGAGACCGCCTCGCCCTCCGCCGCCGCCTCGGGCAGCCCTTCCGCGCGGCCCGCCGACGACGCCGACGACCTGGCGAAGCTGGACGCGCGCATGAAGGGCGACGACGTGATCGTCGTGGGCGACGAGAACGCCCCGCACACGGTCAAGGTGTACGAGGACCCGCGCTGCCCCTACTGCAAGAAGTTCGAGCAGGGCGGCGCGCAGGCGCTGACCGACCCGGTCCAGGACGGCGACGTGAAGGTCGAGTACGTCATCGCCTCGTTCCTCGACGAGAACCTGAACGGCCACGGCTCCGTGAAGGCCGCGAACGCGCTGCGCGCCTCCGTAGAGGCCGGGAAGTTCCCCGTCTACCACTCCGCCGTCTACGCGAACCAGCCCGCCGACGAGACCACGGACGCGTACACGGACGACTTCCTCCTCGACATCGCCGACACCGTCGACGGACTGCGCTCCACCGCGTTCGACACCTCCGTGCGGCGCATGAGGTACCAGGACTACGTGGACGCCGCGATGAAGAAGTTCCGCGAGGACGGCGTCGAGGGCACGCCCACGGTCTACGTGGACGGCGACAAGGTGACACCCGAGAAGACGATGTACGACGAGGACGCCTTCGAGAAGGTGCTAGAGGACGCGGGCGTTCCCGATAATTGACGGGCCCCGAAAGCCGCGCGCCCCTAGGGTCGCGGACGTGATCGACGTACCAAAGGGCCTTGTTGAGTCGCAGTACGCGTACGCGGGGGAGGCGGGCCGCGCGTTCGTCGCGGCGCTCCCCGCGCGCGTGGAGGAGTTCTTCGAGCGGTGGGAGCTGGTGCCCGACGGGCCGCTGATGCACGGGATGGCGGCGCTCGTCGTGCCCGTGGTGTGCGGTGACGGGCGGCCCGCGGCGGTCAAGTTCCAGGTGCTCGACGAGGAGACCGAGGGCGAGCCGGTCGCGCTGCGGGTGTGGGACGGCGACGGCGCCGTGCGGCTGCTGCGCTACGACGACAAGACCGGCACGATGCTGCTCGAACGCGCCGACGGCGGCCGGATGTTGAGCGGGATGACGGACTCGCGCAAGGCCGTGCTCGTGATCGCCGAACTGCTCGCACGGCTCACGGCGGGGCCCGCCCCCGAAGGCGTACGGCGGCTCTCCGACATCGCGGGGCGGATGCTCGCGGACACCCCCGACGCACTGCGCCGCCTGCCCGACCCGGCCGAGCGCGCGCTGATCGCCGACTGCGCGGCCGCGGTGCGCGAGGTCGTGGACGAGCCCGGGGACCGGCTGCTGCACTGGGACCTGCACTTCGAGAACGTGCTGGCCGCCGAGCGCGAACCCTGGCTCGCGATCGACCCGAAGCCGCTCGCCGGCGACCCCGGCTTCGACCTCTGGCCCGCGCTGAACAACCGCTACGAGCCGGACGAGACGCCGTGGCGCTTCGACGCGATGAGCGAGACCCTGGGCCTCGACAGGGAACGGGCGAGGGCGTGGACGCTCGGCCGGGTGCTGCAGAACGCGCTGTGGGACATCGAGGACGGGCGCCCCCTCGGCGTCCACGATCTGGATATCGCCCGCAGGCTGCGGGACGCCGCGCATTAATCTGCGGTCATGATTCGTACCGCCACCCCCGACGACATCCCCGTCATCCACACCATGATCCGCGAGCTCGCCGACTACGAGAAGGCGCTGCACGAGGCGCGGGCGAGCGAGGAGCAGCTGCGCGAGGCACTGTTCGGCGAGCGCCCGGCGGCGTACGCGCACATCGCCGAGGACGAGAGCGGTGAAGCGGTCGGTTTCGCGCTCTGGTTCCTGAACTTCTCCACGTGGCGCGGCGTGCACGGCATCTACCTGGAGGACCTGTACGTACGTCCCCAGGCGCGCGGAGGCGGCCACGGCAAGGCGCTCCTTACGGAGCTGGCGCGGCTGTGCGTGGAGCGGGAGTACGAGCGCCTGGAGTGGTCGGTGCTGAACTGGAACACCCCGTCCATCGAGTTCTACGAGGCGCTGGGCGCGCGGCCGCAGGACGAGTGGACGGTGTACCGGCTGACGGACGAGGCGCTGAAGGCGGTGGGCACGCCCTAGGGTGGCGTACGGACGCATTCTCTGACTAAGGTCAGAGAATGCGTGAACGTAGTGATGCCTCCGATGCCGATGCCGATGCCGATGCCGGTACCGATCCCGATGTCCAGGTCGCACAGGTGCGGCGGTTCAACCGGGTGGTCACCGAGCGCGTGGGCGTGCTCCAGGAGCGGTTCCACGGGACCGACCGGCCCTACGGGCAGGCCCGGCTGCTGTGGGAGATCGGCGGCGCCGGGCAGGCGGAGGCCGAAGGGCCGCTCGACGTAAGGAAGTTGCGGGACCTGCTCGGGCTCGACTCCGGGTACGTCAGCCGGCTGCTGCGCGCCCTGGAGGCGGACGGGCTCGTCGTGGTGGAGCCGCTGGAGCGGGACCGGAGGGTGCGCACCGCGCGCCTCACGGAGCGGGGGCGCGAGGAGTGGGCCCTGCTCGACCGGCGCAGCGACGAGGCCGCCGGTTCGCTGCTCGCCCCGCTCAACACCGCCCAGCGGGCCCGCCTGGTCGCCGCCATGGCCGAGGTGGACCGGCTGCTCACGGCCGGGACGGTCACCCTGGACGACGTCCCGCCGGACCACCCCGACGCCGAGCTCTGCCTGCGCGGCTACTTCGCCGAGGTCCAGGAGCGCTTCGACACCGGCTTCGACCCGGCGCGCAGCCTCCTGCCCGACGCCGGTGAACTCGCCCCGCCGCGCGGGCAGTTCGTCGTGGCGCGGCTGCACGGGGAGCCGGTCGGCTGCGCCGGGCTCAAGCTGCCGCCGGGCGGCGCCGCCGAGGTGAAGCGCATGTGGGTGGCGCCGAAGGCCAGGGGCCTCGGCCTCGCCCGCCGCTTCCTCACGGAACTGGAGGCGCGGGCCGTGCGGCACGGCGCCGAACTGCTGCGCCTGGACACCAACAAGGCGCTGCACGAGGCGATCGGCCTGTACCGCAAGTTCGGGTTCGAGGAGGTCGAGGCCTTCAACGACGAGCCGTACGCGCACCTTTGGTTCGAGAAGCGGCTGCGGCCCACCGGCTGAGGGGCGCTCACGGCTCCAGGACGACCTTGCCCGTCGTGCCGCGCGTCTCCAGGGCGTGGTGCGCGGCGGCGGCCTCCTTGAGCGGGAAGCGGTGGACGGAGGGGGTGAGGACGCCGCGGGCCGCGTGGTCGAGGGCGGCGAGTTCGAGGGTGCGCAGGGGGTTGGCGCCGCCCGCCCTGCGCATCATCGGCGGGCCGAGGACCTGCTCCTGGGTGAGGCCCCGGCGGGCCAGTTCGGCCGCGTCGAGGAGGTGCGGGCCCTCGTCGGCGCTGATGCCCTGGGCGGACCAGCCGAAGACGAGGTGCAGGCCGCCGGGACCGAGGAGGTCGAGGGCGCGGTCGGTGGCCGGGCCGCCGACGCCGTCGAAGAGGACGGTGGCGGCGGGGATGCCTCGGGCGGTGAGGAACTCCCGTGCGCGGGAGGGCCAGTCGGGGTCGTTGTAGTCGAGGGCGAGATCGGCGCCGTTCGCCTCGACCGCGGCCACCTTCGCAGGGCCGCCGGCGAGGCCGATGACGGTGCCGCCCGCGTGCTTCACGTACTGCACGAGAAGCGTGCCGATGCCGCCCGCAGCGGCGGGGACGAGGGCGACCGTGTCGGGGGTGACGGTGGTGAAGTTCAGGATGCCGAGTGCCGTGCGGCCCGTGCCGATCATGGCGACGGCGTGCGCGGGGTCCAGGCGGTCCGGGAGTTCGTGGAGGCGGTCCGCGTCCGTGACGGCGAGCTCGGCGTAGCCGCCGGGGACCATGCCGAGGTGGGCGACGACCTGCTTGCCGAGCCAGGTGGGGTCGGCGTCCGGGCCGAGCGCGTCGACGGTGCCGGCGACCTCGCGGCCGGGGACGGTGGGCAGTTCGGGGAGGGCCGGGAGCGGTCCCTGTACGCCGGAGCGGATCGCGGTGTCCAGCAGGTGCACGCCCGCGGCCGCGACCGCGATCCGCACCTGGCCGGGACCGGGCGCGGGGTCCTCGACCGTCTCGTACGTGAGGTTCTCTGCGGGGCCGAAGGCGTGCAGGCGGATGGCGTGCATGAGGGCTCCTGGTGGGTGGCGCGCGGTGCGGGCGGCGCCAGTCTTCGGCCTCAAGCACGGTTGAGGTCAAGGCCGCGGGTGGGGGCGGGCCGCCGCAGCGCAAGCGTCGTCGCCTCGATGGCGCTGGTGAAGGAGACCTCGGAGAGCACGCCGGGCGCCGCCACCATGTCGCCCGCCAGGTACACGCCGTCGCCGCGGTCGATGGCGGGGCGGTCGCGCCAGGTCGTGCCGGGGCGGTCGAGGGCTCCGGTGCGGCCGTTCGCGAGGGCGTCGCGGCGCCAGGTGGTGCGCTCGCGCCAGCCGGGGAACGCGAGATCGAGCAGTCCGTCGGCGCGCGCCGAACCGTCCGCCCGGGACTCGCCGGGCGCGATCGGCACCTGCCCCTGGACCAGGCTCTCGCCGCGCGGGGCGAGGGACTTGTCCTGGGCCGTGAACCGTTCGAGCCAGGCCGGGAAGTCGAGCCCGGACACCGCGAAGGCGTCGCCGCGCCGGGTGCGGACGGCCAGGTCGATGAGCGTCGTACGGCCGCTGTTCCAGGTCAGGGAGTCGTCCCTCAGCAGCCTGCGGGCCGCGTCGAGCGAGGTGGCGACGACGACGGGGGTGTCGGTGGGCAGCGCGTCGACCCGGCTCAGGGTCTCCATGCGGACGCCGAGGTTCCAGGCGCGGGCCGCCATCCGGTCGACGACCGAGGACCAGCCGCCGACCGGATAGTGGGCCTCCGGCGGCACCTTGGCGGTGCGGCGCAACCGCTCCTGCACGAAGCGGGCGGACAGCGATCCCGGGTCGTGGTGGAACAGGGCGACGGCCGTGTAGTGGGCGGCGGCGCGGGCGGCGTCCGGGCCCGCGACGCGGGTGGCCCAGGTCGTGAAGTCCTCGTCCACGGGCGCGAGTTCGGGCCTGCGGCGGGCGAGCCGGAGGAGGGCGAGCGGCGGGGTGCGGCGCAGCGCCCCGTCGCGGTGGAAGCGCAGCCGGGCGCCCTCCAGCGCGGGGATCGGGGCGAGCGGCCCGAGCAGGTCCCGCTGCCTCAGCCAGGTCCAGTGCGGGCCGCCGTTGTAGAGGGCGTGCGGGCCCTCGTGCGTGCGGTAGGGCTCGTCGCCGGTGCGGGCTCGGCCACCGAGGGTGTGGTGCGCCTCGTGCAGGGTGACGCGCGCGCCCGCCTCGGCCGCGGTGATCGCGGCGGTCAGCCCGGCGAGACCGCCGCCGATGACGGTGAGGGAGCGCGGGGTGGGGCGGGTGTGGTGGGTGGGGCGAGTGTGGTGATCGGGGTGATCGGGATGGTCGGGGTGAGCGGGATGGTCGGGGTGATCAGGGCGATCAGGTCGATCGGGGTGATCAGGGCGATCAGGTCGATCGGGGCGGTCGGGGTGCGTGGGCTGCATGTGGTGCTCCTGGCTCGGTGATCGCGTCGTACGACTGACGGCGGGCCCGGGTCCCGCGAAGGGCCTTCGCGGATACGACGTGTGGGACGGGCGCGGATGTGACATCGGGGCGTTCGCGCAGGCCGGAGGGTGGGCGGAGGGGATTGTCAGTGGCAGGGGGCAGCATGGGGGCCATGGCGGAGAAGCGGACGGGCGGGACGAAGGCCGGGACGAAGGTAGGGACGAAGGCCGGGACGAAGGTAGGGACGAAGGCCGGGACGAAGGTAGGGACGAAGGTGAAGAAGGCGCGGCGGCCCCAGGTGCGGCTGCCTCCGTTGGCGCCGTGGGAGGAGCGCGGCCTCGAACCCGACGGGGACTACGACGGCGTGGAGTTCCGGGGCGTGGACCTCGCCGGTCAGGAGGGGACCGGGGCGCGGTTCATGGACTGCGCGCTGACGGCGTGCGGGCTCGACGAGGCGGGCCTGGCGCGGGCCAGATTCATCGACTCGGTGCTGACCGACGTCCGGGGCGTGGGGACGGACCTGGCGGGGGCGACGCTGCGGGACGTCGAGGTGGTGGACGCCCGGCTCGGCGGGGTCCAGCTGCACGGGGCGGCCCTGGAACGGGTGGTGATCAGAGGCGGGAAGATCGACTACCTGAACCTGCGGAAGGCGCGCCTCAAGGACGTCGTCTTCGACGGCTGCGTACTGGTGGAGCCGGACTTCGGGGGCGCGCGCCTGGAGCGGGTCGAGTTCACGGGCTGCGTGCTCAAGGGCGCCGACCTCTCGGCGGCGACCCTGACGGACGTCGACCTGCGGGACGCGGCGGAGCTGGGGTTCGCGCGGGGCGTGGACCGGCTGGGCGGCGCGGTGATCTCACCGGCCCAACTCATGGACCTGGCCGAGGTGTTCGCGGCGGAACTGGGGGTGCGGGTGGAGTAGTTCACCGGTACCGGTACCGGTACCGGTGTCGCGGTCGCGGGGCTCTGCCCCGGACCCCGCTGCTCAGTCGCCGCAGGGGCTTTATTTGAGGCGCGGGAAGCGGGCCTGGAGGTCCCACAGGGCCGGGTTGTCCGCCAGGTCCTCGTGCATGTCCGTGAGGTCGGCCAGCAGGTCGTGCAGGAAGTCCCGGGCCTCGCGGCGCAGTTCGGAGTGGGAGAAGGTCAGCGCGGGCTCCTCGGCCGGCATCCAGTCGGCCTCGATGTCCACCCAGCCGAAGCGGCGCTCGAAGAGCATGCGGTCGGTCGACTCGGTGAAGTCCAGCTCCGCGTACTGGGGCGTGGCCGACCGGCTGCCGCGCGGGTCCTTGTCCAGCTGCTCGACGATGTCGCACAGCGCCCACGCGAAGTCGAGCACCGGCACCCATCCCCAGGCTGTGGACACTTCCCGGTCGGCCTTGGTGTCGGCCAGGTAGACATCGCCGCTGAACAGGTCGTGACGCAGCGCGTGGACGTCCGCGCGCCGGTAGTCCGTCTGCGGCGGGTCCGGGAAGCGGCGGGAGAGGGCGTAACCGATGTCGAGCACGTAGGAGATGGTGTCACGGGTGGGACGGGTGCGGTCTCCGGGCAGGCGCCGGGACGGTTGCGGCCTCACGGCAGCAGCCGCTGCTCCTTCGCCACGGCGACCGCGCCGGCCCTGGTGTCCACGCCGAGCTTGTCGTAGATCCGGCCCAGGTGGGTCTTGACGGTGGCCTCGCTGATGAACAGGGCCTTGGCGATCTCCCGGTTGCCGAGTCCGTGCGCGAGCTGGGCGAGGATGTCGCGCTCGCGGTCGGTGAGGGTGGGGCGCGGCTTGCGCATATTGGCCATGACGCGGTTGGCGACCGGGGCGGAGAGCGCGGTGCGGCCCTGCGCGGCGGCGTGGATCGCGGCGAACAGCTCCTCCGGGCGCTCCGCCTTGAGCAGATACCCCGTGGCGCCGGCCTCGATGGCGCGGGTGATGTCGGCGTCCGTGTCGTACGTGGTGAGGACCAGAACGTGGGGGCTCCGCCCGGCTTCCTGGTCCGCGGTGAGGCGGCGGGTCGCCGCCACGCCGTCCATGCCCTCGCCCAGCTGGAGGTCCATCAGGACGACGTCGGGCTCCAGCTTCGCGGCGAGCGCGATCGCCTCCTCCCCGGTCCCGGCCTCGCCGACGACCTCGATGTCCGCCGCACTGTCCAACAGCGCGAGCAGCCCGGCACGGACGACGACGTGGTCGTCGCAGAGCAGGATTCGGATGGGCTGAGCGATGCGCTGATTCATGAGGACGAGCTCCGCTTCGGTTCGGAATGATCGAGCCCCTGCGGCGATTGAGCACCGGGGCCCGGGGCGGAGCCCCGAGTCCGCACCCCCGGTTCGGCACCATCAAGCCTCGCCGGCGCTTGAGGCGCGGGGTCCGGGGCAGAGCCCCGCGAGCGCACCTCCGGTTCGGCACCATCAAGCCTCGCCGGCGCTTGAGGCGCGGGGTCCGGGGCAGAGCCCCGAGTCCGCAACCCCGGCCCCGGTGACAACGGAATCGCGGCGGACACCACCGTCCCCTCCCCCGGCTCCGACTCAAGACTCAACACACCCCCCAACTGCCGCACCCTCGCCCGAATCGCCGGAATCCCATGCCCCCGCACCCCGGCGGAGCCACCCGGCAGCGCCGCCGGATCAAACCCCCGCCCGTCGTCGGCGACATCAAGCACGACCTGATCGTCGAGCAACGTCAACGTGATCGCCGCACTCCGCGCCCCCGCATGCTCCCGCACGTTCGCCAACGCCCCCTGCGCGATCCGCAGCAACGCCGACTGCACCCGATCCGGCAACCGGTCCGCCCGCCCCTCGTCCTCGACCCGCACCCGCACGGCGAGCCGGTCGCCCGACTCCCGCTCGGCCACGGCCCGCAACGCCTCCGCGAGCCCACGCGCCAGATCGGCGGGGGCCAGATCGTGCACGAAACGCCGCGCCTCCGTGAGGTTGTGCTCGGCGATGGACGCGGCCGTCCCGACGTGCGCGCGGGCCTTGCCGGGGTCCGCGTCCCACACCCGCTGCGCCGCCTGCAACAGCATCCGCTGGCTGGACAGGCCCTGCGCCAGGGTGTCGTGGATCTCCATGGAGAGCCGCTGCCGCTCGGCGAGCGTGCCCTCGCGGCGTTCCGACGCGGCGAGTTCGCGACGGGTGCGGATGAGGTCGTCGATGAGCGCGCGCTGGCGCGCGGCCTGCCGTTTCATCTGCAGGAACACGGCGGTGGCGATCACCACGACGGCCGGCGGGCCGAGCACGAGGTCCGGGTCGAGGCGGCCGGCGAGACGCAGCTGGGCGAGGATGACGAGCACCGTCAGGACCCCCACCAGGACGAGCGCGGCGCGCGTCGGCAACGTACGCAGACCCGTGTAGAAGAGCGGCACCGCGCACCACGCGAAGCTCGGCGCGAAGACCACGAGCACCACCCACACCACGACCACCAGCGTCAGCCACACCCGCTGCCCCACCGTGGCCCGCTCCGCGACGCCCCGCACGAGCCCGGCCCCGTACACCAGGGCCAGCACCACGGAGAGCGCGACGATCCACGGGGTGCGGTCGTCGTGCGAGTGGCGCAGCAGGAAGCGGGCCAGGGCCACGGCAAGCAGCAGGAAGAAGGAGGCGTGCATGGTCGCGGTGAGGCGGCGGATGTCCGTGTCGTAGCCGTCGTCGGCGCGTGCGGCCCGGTTCCTTGGCACGGTTCCTGCGCCTCCTTCACGGCGTCTACCTGGGCAAACAATCCCATTCTCGCCGGGATGTACGCCCCTGGGGTCAACCGATCGGATGACCCCGGCGTCGACCGGGCGGCGCGGTGCGTCGAGCCGGTACGTCGACGGGTGGGGGCCGGACACGGGCCCAGGATTGATTGCAGAGCGGGACGGCGGCCACCACGGTGGCGACCTCCCGATCGACCTCCCCCCCTCCCCCCTCCTCCTCTTCCTCTTGTACTTCCCTCCCCATCACCCAGGAGCAGTTCCCATGCAGCACGCCAAGAAGATCTCGAAGCGCACCCGCGTCATCACCGGCACCACCCTGGCCGCCGCGATCGCCGTCGGCGGGTTCGGCGCGTACTCGGCGTCCGCCGCGGACTCGGAGCCGACCGCGCAGGCCGCCGCTGCCAAGCCCGCCGCCGCGAAGGCCGGCAACACGTACGAGTCCAAGCACCTCACCGTGGGTGCCGCGACGGACGCCGCCGAGGCCGTCCTGAAGGCCGCGAAGAAGGACAACCAGAAGGTGTCCGTGGCCGTCGTCGACCGTAACGGCAACACGATCGTCGAGCTGCGCGGTGACGGTGCCGGGCCGCAGTCGCCGGAGTCGGCCGTGAAGAAGGCGTACACCGCGGTGTCGTGGAACGCGCCGACGTCCGAGCTGACGAAGCGGCTTGAGTCGACGCCGAACCTGAAGGACATTCCCGGCACGTTGTTCCTCGCGGGTGGGGCGCCGGTCGCCGTCGACGGTGCGCCCATCGCGGGTATCGGTGTGGCGGGAGCGCCCTCCGGGGACCAGGACGAGAAGTTCGCGCAGGCCGGGGTCGCGGAGCTCAACTAGTTCTTCGGCCCGGGGTCGTGCCACCGGCGACGGTGTTACGGCCCCGGGGCTCCGCCCCGGACCCCGCTGCTCAATCGCCGCAGGGGCTTGATTTGCTCACCCGCCGCAGGGGCTTGAACTGACGCGACCAGCCACGATGTACGTGAACCTGATACCGAAGCCGAAGAACGGCACGACCCTGCGGCGCGCAGGGCTGATGTGGAGTCGCACCATGCAGTCGCAGCACACCGAGAACAACCGCTCGCTCCTCGCCGCCGCCGCGCAGGGCAACGCCGACGCCGTCCGCACCGCACTCGCGGCAGGCGCCGACGTCGAGGCGCGCGACACACACCGCCGTACGCCCCTCCTCCTGGCCTCCCTCAACGACCACGTCGCCGCCGCCGAGGCCCTCGTCGCGGCCGGCGCCGACCCCAACGCCCAGGACGACCGCGACGACAGCGCGTGGCTGGCCACCGGCGTCACCGGCTCCGTGGAGATGATGCGGGCGCTGCTGCCGGGCCGCCCCGACCTGAAGGTCACCAACCGGTTCGGCGGGATCTCCGTGATCCCTGCCTCCGAACGCGGCCACGTCGACTACGTACGCGCCGTGCTCCGCGAGACCGACATCGACGTCGACCACGTCAACCGGCTCGGCTGGACCGCCCTGTTGGAGGCCGTGATCCTCGGGGACGGGGGCCGCGCGCACCAGGAGATCGTCGAGCTGCTCATCACGGCGGGCGCGAGCCCGGACCTGCCCGACGGCGAGGGCGTCACGCCCCTCGAACACGCCGAGCGGCGCGGCTTCACCGAGATCGCCGGGCTCTTGCGGGCCGTACGGTGAGGCGCGCGGTCCTGTCGGCGGTCGCCGTCGCCGTGCTCGCCACCGGATGCGCCGCGACACAGGCGGACACCAAATCGGCCTCCCCCAAGCCGAGTTCGCCCGCCCCCAAGACCTCCGCCAAGACCCCCGACGGCACCCTCCTCGTCGCCGACTTCGGCTCCGACACCGTCTCCTTCGTCGACCCGGCCGCGGGCAAGGGCACCTTCGACTCGGTGCGGGTCGGCCACGCCCCGTACGGGCTCGTCGTCGGGGACGACGGACGCGCCTGGGTCGCCACGGCCGAGGGCGTCGCCGTCGTCGACACCGGCAGCCGGGAGCGCGAGGCGCTCATCCCGTACGAGACCGAGGGTCTCGGCCCGGTCACCGACGGCGAGTACCGCGGCGGCGGCATGGGCATCGCCCTCGCGCCCGACGGCGAGCACGTGTACGTAGGCGTCAACGTCCCCGACGGGAACGGGACGTTGGAGACCATCGACACCAGCTCAAGGAAGGTCGTCGACACCGCCGCCGTCGGCCGCCGCCCCTTCGACGTCGACGTGTCGCGCGACGGACGCCAGGTCTACGCCACCGACCACGACTCGTTCGACGTCACCGCCCTCGACACCCGCGACGGCGACACCCGCCGTATCGAGGTCGCCCCGTACGGCACCGAGGGCGGGCTCGGCTCGTGGCTGAAGCCGCACTACGCCGCCGTACGCCCCTCCGACGGCAAGCTGCTCTTCCCCTTCGAGGGCGAGAAGCTCGTGGTCGTCGACCCGGACACGGGGCGGTCGAGCGTCCAGCGGATGACCGCCAATACGCATCAGCACGGCGTGACCGTCACCCCCGACGGGACGCTGCTCGCCGTCGGCACCGGGCCCATCGACCCGTCCCGGGACGAGGGGCCCTCGCTCACCGTCCGGGCGCCGGACGGCAAGGAGAAGGTGATCCCGCTCGACGGTCCGCACGAGGCCGTCGCCGTCTCCGACGACGGCCGCACCGCCTACGTCACCGGCGGCTTCACCCGCGACGGCTACTGGAACGGGATCACCGTCGTCGACCTCGACAACGGTGACACCCGTCGACTGTCGGCGGGGGAACGACCGTTGGGAATCGCGGTACTGGACACTTCCAGCCCCACTGACCGCACTTCCAGCCCCACCGACCGCACCCCCGGCGCCCCGCCAACCGCTACTTGACGTTCACCGCCGTCCACGCCGCCGCCACAGCGGAGCGCTCCGCGCTGTTCGCCCCGTACAGGTCGGAGGCCGCCTGCAGCGTGGCCGTGCGCGCGCCCGCGTAGTTGGTGGAGGACGTCATGTACGTCGACAGCGCCTTGTACCAGATCTGGACCGCCTTCTCGCGGCCGATGCCGGTGACCGAAGAGCCGTCGTACGTGGGCGAGTTGTAGGAGACGCCGTTGATGGTCTTGGCGCCGCTGCCCTCGCTGAGCAGGTAGAAGAAGTGGTTGGCGACGCCGGACGAGTAGTGCACGTCGAGGCGGCCCACGGTGCGCGACCAGTAGTCGGCCGAGCCGCCGTCCCTGCTGGGCTTGTCCATGTAGCGCAGCGGGGTGCCGTCGCCGTTGATGTCGATCTTCTCGCCGATGAGGTAGTCGCCGACGTCGGCGGAGTTGGCGGCGTGGAACTCGACCGCCGTGCCGAGGATGTCGGAGGTCGCCTCGTTGAGGCCGCCGGACTCGCGGCTGTACTTGAGGCCGGCGGTGGCGGCGGTCAGGCCGTGGCTCATCTCGTGCCCGGCGACGTCGAGCGCGGTCAGCGGGTTCTTGTTGTTGATGCCGTCGCCGTACGTCATGCAGAAGCAGCTGTCGGACCAGAAGGCGTTGACGTAGGCGTTGCCGTAGTGGACGCGGGAGTAGGCAGCCTTGCCGTCACCGGCGATGCCGTTCCTGTTGAAGGCCTCCTTGTAGAAGTCCCAGGTCTCGGCGGCCCCGTACGCGGCGTCGACGGCGGCGGTCTGCCGGTTGGTGACGGTGCCGTCGCCCCAGGTGTCGTCGGCGTCGTGGAAGAGGGTGCCGGTGCCGGACGTGCCGCCGTTCAGGTCGTACGTCTTGTGGCCGCCGCGCCCGCCGTCGACCAGGTCGTAGCCGCCGGAGGCGGAGGCGGTGGTGCCGAGGGTGACGGTGCCGCTGTACTCGCTGACGCCGGTGCCGTTCTCGATGGCCTGGTACTTGTAGATCACCTTGCCGCTCGCGGCGTCCGTGATCACGTGCAACTCGCTGGGTGTGCCGTCGCGCTGGGTGCCCTTGACGACGGTCTCGTACGCGAGGGTGGGCGCGGCCGAGGCGTCGGCGGCCCAGACGACCTTGCGTACGGAGTCGGCGGTGGCGCCCTTGACCGAGTCCCCGGCGGCGGACTTCGCGGACTTCTTGGCGGCGGTGGTGCTGCTCGCGGCGTCCGTCGACGCCACGGCCACGGAGCCCTTGCGGGCCTTGGTGGAGCCCTTGAGGTCGCCGTTCTTCGCGGTGTGCACGACGAGGTCGCCGCCGAGGACGGGGAGGCCGTCGTAGGTGCGCTCGTAGCGGGTGTGGACGGTGCCGTCGGCGTCCTTGACGACATCGCGGGCGACGAGCTTCTCGCCGTCGCCGAGCTTCAACTGCTCTGCCGTGGTGGCGGCTTCGGTTTGTGCGGCCTTGAGGGCGGTGGCCCGTTGCGAGGCGCTGAGCGGGAGGGCGGTGGCGCCGTCCGCACGGTCGGTGGCGGCGCTGGCCGAGGTGCCGGCCTGAACGCCGAGAACCACCATGGCGGCGGAGGCGACGAGGGCGGCGAGGCGGGGAGCGGTAGAGCGGTGTCTCACTCGGACTCCTTCAGTACCCGGGTACCCGGTGGGGTGTGGGGCGTGGGGGGTGCGGAGGGAGAGTGGCACCAGTCAGTGGCTCTGTGACAGATACCGGTCAAAACTTTGCCGGTTCGTGTCCGGATGTCGCCGGTGATTGTCCGTTAAGCGATGGGCTGTGGCGGGTTGGTGGCAGCACTGAGCCCCGACCGCGTACGGCCGGGGCTCAGGGTGCTTACCGCAATGCGGCGGTCACTCAGACGTTCACGCCGAAGTCCTGCGCGATGCCGACCAGGCCGGACGCGTAGCCCTGGCCCACGGCGCGGAACTTCCACTCCGCGCCGTTGCGGTACAGCTCGCCGAAGACCATCGCCGTCTCGGTGGCGGCGTCCTCGGAGAGGTCGTAGCGGGCGATCTCGGTGCCGCCGGCCTGGTTCACGATGCGGATGTACGCGTTGCGGACCTGGCCGAAGTTCTGCGAGCGGGACTCCGCGTCGTAGATGGAGACCGGGAAGACGACCTTCTCGACGTCGGCGGGCAGGCCCGCCAGGTTCACGTTGATCGCCTCGTCGTCGCCCTCGCCCTCGCCGGAGCGGTTGTCGCCGGTGTGGACGATGGACTGGTCCGGCGTCTGCTTGTTGTTGAAGAAGACGAAGTGACCGTCCGAGTAGACCTTGCCCTGCGTGTTCACGGCGATCGCCGAGGCGTCGAGGTCGAAGTCGGTACCCGTGGTGGTGCGGACGTCCCAGCCGAGGCCCACGGTGACGGCGGTCAGGCCCGGAGCCTCCTTGGTGAGCGAGACGTTGCCACCCTTGGACAGGCTTACAGCCATGGTTCGGGAGTCCTTCCCTCGTTGAGTACGGTGCGTGCAGCCGAAGCTACTCGTAACCGTATGAACGCGGTGAGGGGTGGCGAAGGTTCCAGCTCCCTTTACTTTCTTTACTTCGTCCGCGCTCGGCGGAAATACGGGTGACGTGCGGCGTACGCACGCGCGACCATGGACGCATGTCCGGTCCCTATCCCATCCGCGGTTCGGTCGTCCTCCCGGAGGCCGAGCTCCTTTGGCGTTTCTCGCGGTCCTCGGGGCCGGGCGGCCAGCACATCAATACGTCGGACTCCGCCGCGGAGGTGCGCTTCGACCTCGCGTCGACGAAGGCGCTGCCGCCGGTGTGGCGGGAGCGGGCCCTGGAACGGCTCGCTGCGCGGCTCGTGGACGGCGTCATCTCGGTCCGCGCCTCCGAGCACCGCTCGCAGTGGCGCAACCGTGAGGCGGCGACGGTACGCCTCGCGGCGCTCCTGGCGGAGGCGACCGCGCCGCCTCCGAAACCACGCCGCCCCACGCGCGTCCCCCGCGGCGTCAACGAGCGCCGCCTCCGCGCCAAGAAGGCCCGCTCCGACACCAAACGCTCCCGCTCCAACCGGGACTGGTAACCCCGCCTCGGGCCATTCAACCCCCTGCGGCGTAACCCCGCCTCGGGTCATTCAAGCCCCTGCGGCGTAACGCCGGCTCGGGTCAGTCAAGCCCCTGCGGCGTAACGCCGGCTCGGGTCAGTCAAGCCCCTGCGGCGATTGAGCAGCGGGGTCCGGGGCAGAGCCCCGCGGGCGTAACCCCGGTTCGGGTAAATCAAGCCTCGCTGGTGCGTAACGCCGGTTCGGGTAAATCAAGCCTCGCCGGTGCGTAACGCCGGTTCGGGTAAATCAAGCCTCGCCGGCGATTGAGGCGCGGGGTCCGGGGCGGAGCCCCGAGGCCGTAACACCGGCTCCGTTCCCGACGCCCGGGGCGCTGCCCCGGACCCCGCTGCTCAATCGCCGCAGGGGCTTGATGGGTCGGACCCAGCCGCGCAGTTGCGGCAAGGGCTTGATCGGCCGGACCCAGCCGCCCGGTGGCGGCGGGGGCTTGATGGGTCGGACCCAGTCGCCCGGTGGCGGCGGGGGCTTGGATGGGTCGGACCCAGTCGCCCGGTGGCGGCGGGGGCTTGGATGGGTCGGACCCAGTCGCCCGGTGGCGGCAGGGGCTTACCTGCCCAGGCCCCGGTACCGGCCGCGGAAGTACGTCAGGGGACCGCCCTCCGTACTCGGCAGGGCCGCCCCGAGGACCCGCCCGATCACCAACGTGTGGTCACCCGCAAGGACCCGGTTCTCCGTACGGCACTCCAGCGTCGCAAGCGCCCCACCCACCAACGGCGCCCCCGTGTGCTCACCCCGTACGTACGGGATGTCCTGGAACAGGAGCCGGTCGCTGAGCCGCCCCTTCATGGCGAAGCGGCCCGCGATGTGGCTCTGGGATTCGGAGAGGACCGATACCGCCCACAGCGGCTGCTCGTCGAGGAGGTCGTCCATGCGGGAGCCGTTGCGCAGCGACACCATCACCAGGGGCGGGTCGAGGGAGACGGACATGAAGGCGGTCGCCGTCATGCCCGCGTCCTCGCCGGCCGGCCCGTCGGGGTCGAGCTGCGGCTCGTGGGAGGTCAGCAGGACGACCCCTGCGGCCAGACGGGACAGGGCGGCGCGGAACTCGTCGTTGCTCACCCCCTCAGCATGCCCGGCGGACGCGGTGGGGGATGCCGTGGCCGATGTGGGGGAGGGGACGGAAGTGGCAGGGGACGTCTTCAGCACGTTCAACACGCCTCAAACGCTAGCCGCGCCCCCGCGCGCCCCGCATCGGGCCGATGACCGAGGCCGGTCCTAGGACCAAGGGCGCGGTACGTGTTCAGGAAACGCACAGAATCCACCCGCCAACACGACTCAATCTTTCATCTCCTGCTGTGACTTGAGTCACAGGAGCCATATTTTGTTGACCCTGTGTACCGGGTGCACAGCTCGCTGTGATTCAGTGGCGGTCGACACTGCGAATGAACGTGCTGCTGCACGTGCGAAGCGAAGCTGAGCGAGCAGATCAGAACGATCAGAATTTTGGAGTGCTGTCGAGGTCTCGGGGAGAACTGAGCATGGAGACCGAGTCGGAGCCGTACGTCCGTCTTGCGACCCTGCGTCAGCTGCACCAAGTGATGGCGGACATGAACACCGCCCGCAGTCTGGCCGACACCCTGCAGACCGTCGCGGACGGCGTGGTGAGCGGACTCGGCTACGAGCTGGCATGCGTGAACCTCGTACGGCCCGACGGTGATCTCGTCGTCGCCGCCTTCTCCGGCAACTCCGCGGCCGAGGCCCTGATCACCGGACGCGTCGGCTCCCGTGAATCATGGGACCGCCGCCTCTCCATGGGCAAGCAGTGGGGCGAGCTGCGCTTCATACCGCACACCGAGGGCTGGATCCTCGACGAGGACGACGTGCCGCAGTGGTTCACCGCGGGACCGCCGCCCCGTTTCGAGGACGAGTGGCACCCCGCCGACCGCCTCTTCGCCCCCATGTACGCGACCGGATCCTCCGGCGGCGAACTCCTCGGCGTGATCTCCGTCGACCGCCCCCGCAACGGCCGGATCCCCGGCGCCTGGGGCCGCGAGGCCCTCCAGATGTACGCCTTCCAGGCCGCCATCGCGATCAGCAACGCCCGGCTGCGCTCCAACATGCAGCGCGCCCTCGTCCGCCTGGAGCGCGAGCAGCAGGCGCTGCGCGCCAGCGAGGAAAGCTTCCGGCAGGCCTTCGAGTACGCGCCCTCCGGCATGGCCATCGCCGAGATGGGCGGCGACCAGCACGGCCGCATCCTGCGGACCAACGACGCGCTGTGCCGCCTCCTCGGCCGCCCCGCCTCCGCCATGCGCCGCTACTCCTTCTCCGACCTCGTGCACCCCGAGGACATCGGCACGCTGCTGCGCACCTCCGCCGAGGGCGGCCGCGCGGAGCTGCGCCTGTGCCGCCGCGACGGCACGTACGTCTGGGTCAGCCTGCGCAATTCGGTCGTCGCCGACGCCGCCGACGGGCCGCGCTTCCTGCTCACCCACGTCGAGGACATAGAGGAGCGCAAGCGCCGCGAGCTGCAGCTCGCCCACCGCGCCTCGCACGACTCCCTCACCGGCCTGCCGAACTCCGCGGAGCTGCGCGCCCGCCTCGCCGCCCGCCTCTGCCGCCGCCCCCAGGAGCCGGGCCCCAGCGCCATCGACTCCCTCGACGCCGCGTACGGCGACCACCGCGCCGCCCCCGACGCCGCCGGGATCGGGTACGACTTCGGGGCCCCGGTCCCGCACCAGTCGAATCTCTACGAGGGGTTCGACGGCTTCGACCACCATGTGCACGTCGTGGCGCCCGAGCACGACGAGAACTCCGGCGCCGACAACGGCACGAAGGGCCTCGCCGTCCTCTTCTGCGACCTCGACGGCTTCAAGTCGATCAACGACCGCTTCGGGCACAACGCGGGCGACGCCGTGCTCATCGAGGTCGCGCGCCGCCTCACCAGCGTCGTACGGGACGGGGACACGGTCGCCCGGCTCGGCGGCGACGAGTTCGTGGTGCTCGCCGACGGGCTCGGCCGCGAGGACGCCCAGGACCTCGCCGTCAGATTGCGGAACGCCATCATTCCGCCGATTCGGGTGGACGGCAGGGCGGTCCGGGTGGGGGCCAGTTTCGGTATCGGCTGGGCCCACTGCGGGATGACGGCCGAGGAAGTGCTGCAATCCGCTGACCAGCGCATGTACGTAGAGAAAAGATCGCGTAGTAAGCAGCACAGGCGGGCCGGATAGCTTCTGTACCGGTCCCGGAAAGGCCCTACATTGGGCGTGGTTCCGCGTCCCCCGTGAGGTCAAGGCCACGTCGAGGGGTCACTCGCAGCGGGTACCCTCGCCGAGGTAAGCAACGTGTAGGGAGTGATCTGGGATGGCGCCCGGCAACAACGGCGGGAGCACCACGCCCGAGGACGACGACCCGTTCGGCTATCTGTACGCCGACGGGCAGGCGGCCGGGGCGACCCCGCCCGAGGGCGCGGGCGGCGGCTACGGCTACCCGAATCCGCGGCCCTCCTACAACCCGGTCCGGGCCAACCAGATCCGCACGGTCGGGGAGCGCCAGTACGGGCAGACCCAGCCGACCCAGGCGTACCAGCAGCCGAACGCCCACTACCAGGCGCCCGAGACGATGCCCGGCGGCGGCGTGCCCAGCCAGCCGGGTCCGCCGACGGCGCCCATGCGCGGGGGCGGCCGGGGCGGTGGCCCCAACACGAAGGCGCTGCTGATCGGCGCGGTCGCGGTCGTCGCGGCCGTCGTCATCGGCATCGGCGTCGCCATGCTCAGCAACGACACCGGTGACGACAAGGGCGGCGAGGCCGGCAGCGCGGCCTCCGGCGGTTCGCAGTCGGTGCAGCCGAGCGAGAAGCCCTCCAAGTCGGCCTCCGCCGCGCCCGTCGACCTGCCGAAGACCGACGCGAAGGCGCTGCAGCTGTCCGGCGGCACGTCCGTCGCGACCGACGTGCAGGGCGCGAAGGCGGACGGCGGGCAGTACGTCGCCGGGTTCAACAAGGTCGGCGCGAGCCTGACCTGGACCGTCAGCGACATCCCGAAGGACGGCGCGTACAAGCTGCACGTCGACTACGGGGTGCCCGGCAAGGACTCCGACGCGACGATCGACGTCAACGGGAAGAAGCAGTCGCGCCCGCTGAACATGAAGAACTTCGCCGGGGCGAAGGAAGGTGACTGGGAGTCGGGGTGGACCAATACGTGGGCCATCGTCCAGCTCACCAAGGGTACGAACGCGATTACGGTCTCCTGCGAGCAGGGCAACAAATGCGACGCCAACTTCGACCGCATGTGGCTCACCCAGGGCTGACCGATTTCCGCCTCGCCGGTTCGGTAGATCCAGCTTCGCTGGCGTAACGCCGGTTCGGGTAAATCAAGCCTCGCCGGCGATTGAGGCGCGGGGTCCGGGGCGGAGCCCCGAGGCCGTAACACCGGCTCCGTTCCTGACGCCCGGGGCTCCGCCCCGAACCCCGCTGCTCAATCGCCGCAGGGGCTTGATCGGCCGGACCCAGCCGCGCAGTTGCGGCGGGGGCTTGATCGGCCGGACCCGGCCGGGTTACGCCGCGCCGGAGTGGGGGGCGACCGTGATGCGGCCCACCAGGTCGTCGTAGGTGGCCGGGTCGAATTCGCCGGCCACCGGGGACACCACCGTCGCGGCGGAGAGTGCCACCGCCCGGGCGAGCCGCTGCGGCCACGGCAGGTGCTCCACGTGGCCCGACAACAGCCCCGCCACCGCCGAGTCCCCGGCCCCCGTGGGGTTGCCGGACAGGCGCCCCGGCGCGGGCGCGCGCCACTCGCCGTCCGGGGTGAGCGCACACAGCCCGTCAGGACCGAGCGAAGCGACCACCGCGTGGGCGCCGCGCCGCCGCGCGTCCTTCATGGCCTGCAACGGCTCGTGGGAACCCGTGAGTTCGGCCAACTCGTCCGCGTTCGGCTTCACGAGGTCGGGCCGGGCGGCGACACCCCGCCGCAGCGGTTCGCCACTCGTGTCCAGCAACACCGGCACGGAGGCGGCCCGCGCCGCGCGCACCAGCGTCGCGTACGCCCCCACCGGCACCCCCGGCGGCAGGCTCCCGCACAGCGCCACCGCGGACGCGGACCGCAGCAGATCCGCGTACGCCTCCTGGAAGGCGGCCCACTCCGCGGGCGTGATCGTCGGACCCGGCTCGTTCAGCTGCGTCGTGTCGCCGGACGCGGCGTCGACGACGGCGATCGTGCGGCGGGTCGAACCGGTGACGGGGACGAGGGCGTCCGAAACGCCCCGTACGTCGAGCAGTTGGTCCTGGAGCGTGCGCCCCGTGGCGCCGCCCGCGAACCCCGTGACGGTCACCTCGTGGCCGAGCGCGGCGAGCACCCGTGCCACGTTCAGCCCCTTGCCGCCCGGCCGCTCGGTGACCTCGGTGACGCGGTGCGAGGTGTGCGGGCGCAGCGCGCGCACGCGGTACGTGATGTCGAGTGCGGTGTTCAGCGTGACCGTGAGGATCACAGGACCTCACCCCCCTTACGTACTTTCAGTAACGGGGGCTGATCATGCCAAAGTCAAGGCGGTTGGCCCAGACCTCGGGTCAACCGCCTTTCCGTACGGGAGAGTTACGGCTCTACGAGCCATTCGCCCTTGCGCATGACGCCCTTGACGTCGAACTCCGCGTCCAGGACCACCAGGTCGGCGTCCTTGCCGGGCTCCAGCGAGCCCACCTTGTCGTAGATCCCGAGCAGCCGCGCCGGGTTGGCGGAGATCGCCCGGACGACGTCCTCGACGGGCAGCTTGTCGATGGTGGCCGCGCGCTTGAAGGCCCGGTCGAGGGTGAGCGTCGAGCCGGCGATGGAGCCGCCTTCCACGAGGCGCGCCACGCTGTCCTTCACCTCGACCTCCAGCGGGCCGAGCATGTAGCGCCCGTCGCCGAAGCCGGCCGCGTCCATCGCGTCGGTGATGAAGGCGACCTTCCCCGCGCCCTTGTGGTGGAACGCCAGCTCAAGGGCGGCCGGGTGCAGATGCGTGCCGTCGTTGATCAGCTCGACGGTGATCCGCTCGTCCTCCAGGAGCGCCGCGATCGGCCCCGGCTCGCGGTGGCCGAGCGGCGGCATCGCGTTGAAGAGGTGCGTGGCGACGGTGGCGCCCGCGTCGATGGCCTCGACCGTCTGCTCGTACGTCGCGTCGGTGTGGCCGATCGCGGCGATCACGCCGTGCTCGGCGAGGAGGCGTACGGAGTCGATGCCGCCGGGCAGCTCGGTGGCGAGGGTGACCATCCTGGCCTGGCCGCGGGCGGCGTCGATCAGCTTGCGGACGTCGGCCGGGTCGGGGTCGCGCAGGAGCGTCTCGTCGTGGGCGCCCTTGCGGCACGGGGAGATGAACGGGCCCTCGAAGTGGATGCCCGCGATCTCGCCGTGCTCGGCCAGCTCGGAGAGCAGCCCCGCGCGCTGCACGAGGAAGTCCATGTCGCCGGTGACGAAGGACGGGACGATCGTGGTCGTGCCGTGCTGCTGGTGCGTACGGACGCCCGTGAGGATCTCGTCGATCGAGCCGGAGGTGAAGGACGCGCCGCCGCCGCCGTGGTTGTGCATGTCGACGAAGCCGGGCACCACCCAGTGACCGGTCAGGTCGACGGTCTCGGCGCCGTCCGGGGCGGCCCCGGCGATCGACGTGCCGTCGACGATGACGCGGCCGTCGGTGACGGTCCCGGTGGGGAGCACCACCTCGGCGCCGGTGAGCACCTTCGCTGTGGCCATCAGGCGGTTACCTCCGTGTTGTCGACGGCTTCGTTGTCGCCGTCGGTGTCGTCGTTGCCGTCGGTCTCGTCGGCCAGCAGGTCCCAGGCGAGGAGTCCCGCGCCCAGGCATCCGGCGCTGTCCCCGAGGACGGCCGGGACGATCGTGGGGAGCGCCTGAAAGGTCACACGCTCCGCGACGGCCGCACGCAGGGGTGTGAACAAGGTTTCCCCCGCCTCGGCGAGCCCGCCACCGATGATGAGCGTGCGGGGGTCCAGCAGAGTGAGCGCGAGCACGAGCCCGTCGGCGAGCGCGGCCACCGCGTCCTGCCAGACCCGGGCCGCCTTCTCGTCGCCCCCGTCGACGGCCTTCGCGCAGTCCGCGGCGGTCGCCTTCTCGTCGCCGCTCGCCTCCTGCCAGGCGAGGGTGACCGCGGAGGCGGAGGCGTACCGCTCCAGGCAGCCGCGCTGGCCGCAGCCGCAGTCGATGCCGCCGGGGCGGACGACGACATGGCCGATCTCGCCCGCGGAGCCGTGCGCGCCGGGCTCGATGCGCCCGTCGATGCCGATGGCGCCCGCGATCCCGGTGCCGAGCGGCATGAACAGGAACCGGTCGGCGTCCTTGCCCGCGCCGAGCCGCCCCTCGCCGAGGCCGCCGGTGCGCACGTCGTGCCCGAGCGCGACCGGGATGCCGCCGAGCCGCTCGCTGAGCAGTTCCCGCATGGGTACGTCGCGCCAGCCGAGGTTGGCCGCGAACAGGGCGATCCCGTTCGTCTCGTCGACGACGCCGGGCACCGCGACCCCGGCCGCGCGGGCGGGCTCGCCGAGGTGCTTCTCGCCGTACGCGCGCAGGTCGGCGGCGAAGCCGAGGATCGACTCGACGACCGCGTCGGCGCCGCGCTCGCGCTGGGTCGCCCGGCGCGCCTGGTGCAGCAGTGTGCCGTCGGCCCCGACCAGGGCGGCCTTCATCCCGGTGCCGCCCACGTCCAGGGCGATGACATGTTTCACGGGGGACAGTGTCGCGCGTCCACCCGCGAGAGGTCTAGTCCAGTCGGGCCCTCGTTTCCGCTCCGGCGCCCATGTGGTGTAGACCTTCCGTTTGGACCGTGGGACAGTCCCATGGCGCGACGGACACGCGACGGACAAGGGTGGGGTGCGGCAGTGCGCAAGGGGAGGACGACGCTGACCGTGGCGGCCGCGCTCGGAGTGGTGGCGGCATCGTCGCTGCTCACAGCCTGTGGAAGCGGAGGCTCCGACGACGCGGTCACGCTGCGCCTCGTCGCCGCCGACTACGGCGACTCCCAGGCCAACACCTCCCAGAAGTACTGGGACAAGCTCGCCTCCGCCTTCGAGGTCAAGCACCCGGACATCAAGGTCGACGTCGACGTCTACTCCTGGGACGTCGTCGACAAGAAGGTCAAGGACATGGTCGCCGCGGGCAAGGCGCCCGACATGGCGCAGATCGGCGCGTACGCCGACTACGCGGCGGCGGGCAAGCTCTACCCCGTCGACAAGCTGCTGTCCGTGCCGGTCCAGGCGGACTTCGTCGGCCAGATGAGCCAGGCAGGCGAGATCAAGGGCGCGCAGTACGGCATGCCGTTCGCCGCCTCCACGCGCCGCCTCTTCTACAACAAGAAGCTCTTCGCCGAGGCCGGCATCACGCCGCCGAAGACCTGGGCGGACCTCGTCGCCGACGCCAAGGCGCTCAAGGCGCAGGGCGTGCGCTACCCCTTCGCGCTGCCGCTCGGCACCGAGGAGGCGCAGGCCGAGACCATGATCTGGATGCTCAGCAACGGCGGCGGCTACACCGACAACGTCGGCACCTACGCCATCGACGACAAGAAGAACGTCGAAGCCCTGTCCTGGCTCAAGAACGACCTGGTCACCAAGGGTCTGACCGGCCCCACGTCCCCCGGGAACCTGAACCGCACCCCCGCCTTCCAGGCCTTCGCCAAGGGCCAGGTCGGCATGTTGTCGGGACACCCCACGCTGATGAACATGGCCAAGGCGAAGGGCGTCGACTACGGCGACGTGGCGATCCCCGGACCCGGTGGCACGCCCAAGTCCACGATGGGCGTGACGGACTGGATGATGGCGTTCAAGCAGGGCGGCCACCCGCGCGAGACCGGCGAGTTCCTCGACTACGTCTACGACAAGAAGAACGTCCTCGACTTCTCCCGCGAGTACACCGTCGCACCGGTCACCGTCTCCGCGTCCGACGCCATGACGGCGTCGCCGAAGGACAAGGCCCTGCGCCCCTTCATCAACGAACTCGCGGGTGCCACCTACTACCCGGCGAACAAGACGTCCTGGCCCGAGGTCAGCGCCGAGATCAAGAAGCAGATCGGCTCCACCGTCACGTCGCAGGGCAGCGCCGCGGGCACGCTCGGCTCGATCCAGAACGACGCGGCGGCGGCGGAGTCCGCCGAGTAGCGTGACGGGTATGTCCTCCCTAGGCGACCGCGAGCGCGCGGTGCTCACGTTCGAGGGGCGTGGGTGGGCGTCGCCGGGTGCGAAGGAGCGGGCGATCCGTGAGGAGCTCGACCTGGCGCCGGTCCGCTACTACCAACTCCTCAACGCCCTCCTCGACGACCCGAGAGCGCTTCAGTTCGCCCCGGTAACGGTCAACCGCCTCCGCCGCGTAAGGGCTGCCCGCCGGGCGGAACGGTAGGCGGGCATTTGAGCCCCTGCGGCGATTGAGCAGCGGGGTCCGGGGCGGAGCCCCGGGGCGCTCACCGGCTAGTCGTGGCCGGGCTTGGGGCTCTGCCCCAAACCCCGCTGCTCAATCGCCGCAGGGGCTTGGTGGGGAGCGGCTCAATCGCCGCAGGGGCTTGGTGGGCGCGGCTACAGTCATCACCATGGCCAGCCACCCGTACGCCCCCCGAACCCCCGCCGGCCGCGACGCCCTGGCCAGGATCATCACCCGCCCCCAGCGGAGCGTCATCGCGCTGGACTTCGACGGCACCCTCGCCCCCATCGTCCCCGACCCCGACCACGCCCGCCCCCACCCCACCGTCCTGCCCGCCCTCACCGCCCTCGCCCCCAAGGTCGCCGCCATCGCGGTCGTCACCGGGCGCCCCGCCGGTGTCGCCGTCCGTCAGGGCGGCTTCGCGGGGGTGCCGGGGCTGGAACACCTCGTGGTGCTCGGCCACTACGGCGCGGAACGCTGGGACGCCGCCACCGGCACGGTCACCGCCCCCGCGCCCCACCCCGGCGTAGCCACCGTCAGGGCCGAACTCCCGGGCGTACTCGCCGAGTTGAACCTCTGGCACGACACGTACGTCGAGGAGAAGGGCCGCGCCGTCGCGGTCCACACCCGCCGCGCATCCGACCCGCAAGGCGCCTTCGACGCCCTCCGTACCCCCCTCGCGGAGCTCGCCGCCCGGCACGGCCTCATCGTGGAGCCGGGCCGCCTGGTCCTGGAGCTGCGCCCGCCCGGCGTCGACAAGGGTGTGGCACTCGCCGAGTACGTACGGGAGGTGGGTGCGGAAGCCGTCCTCTACGCGGGCGACGACCTCGGTGACCTCCCCGCCTTCGCGGCGGTGGAGAAGCTGCGCTCCGACGGGGTGCCGGGGCTTCTGGTGGCGGCGGACGACGTCGTCCCCGAACTCGCCGACAGAGCCGACTTGTTGGTGGAAGGACCCGTCGAACTCGCCGAGTTCCTCTCAGTCCTGGCGCAGCGCCTCTAGCTGGTCCAGGAACCACTGCCCCGGCGGCAACGCCGTCCCCGCCGCCGCCAACCGCTTCGTCCGCTCCGCCCGCTCGTCCTCCGGCATGGCCAGCGCCTCCGCGAGCGCCCGCGAAGTGCCGGTCACGTCATAGGGGTTGACGGTCAACGCGTCCTCGGCCAGCTCCTCGTACGCCCCCGCCTCCCGCGAGAGCACCAGCGCGCACCCCTCGTCGGAGACGACCGGGACCTCCTTGGCGACGAGGTTCATGCCGTCCCTGATCGGGTTCACGAGGGTCACGTCGGCGAGCCGGTACGCGGCGAGCGAGCGCGCGAAGTCGTCCTTCACGTGGAGCACGACGGGAGTCCAATCAGCCCTCCCGAACCGGGAGTTGATGTCCTCCGCGACCCGCGCCACCTCATCCGTGTAGTCCCGGTACACCGCCAGGTCCTGCCGCGACGGGTACGCGAACGCGACGTGCACCACGCGCTCCCGCCACTCCGGCCGCTCCGCCAGCAGCAGCTCGTACGCCCGAAGGCCCCGCACGATGTTCTTCGACAGCTCGGTCCTGTCCACCCGCACGATCACCTTGCGGCCCTCGCCCACCTGCCCGCGCAGCGCCGTGAGCCGCTCCTCCACATCGTCCTCGTGGGCGCGCTCGCGCAGGAAGTCGCCGTCGGCGCCGAGGCCGTGCACCCCGATCCGGGTTCCGGACGTGCCGCCGACGAGATGCGTACAGCAGTCGGTGAACGCGTCCGCCCAGCGCCGGGTCAGGAACGCACAGCGGTCGGCGCCGAGCATGCCCCGCAGCACCTGTTCGGCGATGTCGTCGGGCAGCATCCGGAAGTAGTCGACGGGCGCCCACGGGGTGTGCGAGAAGTGCCCGATGCGCAGGTCGTCGCGGAGCTCGCGCAGCATGCCCGGCACCAGCGTCAGGTGGTAGTCCTGCACGACGACGGTCGCGCCCGGTGCCGCCTCTTCCGCCAGCGCCTGTGCGAAGGCCCGGTTGTACGCCTCGTACGAGGCCCAGCGCCGCCGGAACTCCGGGCCGAACGACGGCTCAAGGGGCGTCTGGTACAGCATGTGGTGCACGAACCACAGCACCGAGTTCGCGATCCCGTTGTACGCGTCCGTGTGGACGTCCGCGTCGATGTCCAGCATCCGTACGCCGGGCTCGGTGATCCCGCGCCGCACCGCCTCCCGGTCGCCCTCGCCCAGCGCCGAGCACACCCACAGCTTGTCCTCGACGGCGCTCAGCGCCGACACGAGACCGCCCCCGCCGCGCTTGGCCGCGATCTCACCGTCGTCGTCGACGACGTACGAGACCGGGCCGCGGTTGGACGCGACGAGAACCTCAGCAGCACCATGCGTCGTGGAACCCATACGGGCACGCTAGCCCGGCCCGGAAACGTTCAAACGTAAGGCCGGGCCCCGTCGGGGGCCCGGCCGTATACAACGCCTGTGAGCAGGTCGGTCGCGGGTGTCAGTCCTTGCGGCCGCGGATCCGGGCCGCGGCGACGGCCAGCGCGCCGAGCACGCACAGCGCGGCGGCGAGACCGCCGTACAGCGGCAGGTGCGAGTCCGAGCCGGTCCGGGCCATCTCACCGCTGCTCGGCGGGTTCGGCGGGGTGGGCCGGGCCTGCGGGCTCTCGCCGCTCGCGGAGTCGGTGGGCGTCGGCTCGGGCTTCGGCGTCTGCTCACCCGGCTCGGTCGGGTTCGGGGACGTCGGCTTCGGGGACGTCGGGGACGGGGACGGGGCCTCCCGCTCGATGGTGGGCGCGATGCCGCACCGCGCGTCCTCGGAGCCCTCCTCGCAGTTGGTGCGCGGGGTGTCGGCGGTGACGCTGTTGGTGAGCTTGCCGTCGCCGCTGACCGGGTCGTTGACCTTCACGCTGTACTTCACGGTCGCCGTCTTCCCGGCCGGGATGTCACCCGTGTAGCTGATCTTCGGCTCGGTGTAGGAGACGTCGCCCATGCTCGCCTCTGCGTCGTCGTTGTACGTCGCGTCGTCGAGGTTCTCGGTGAGGTCGTCGGTGAACTTGGCGTTCGGGTACGGGAGTCGGCTGACGTTCTTCGCCTTCACCGTGTACGTCACCGTGTCGCCCGGCTCCACCTTCGCCGGGCTCGCCGTCTTGGTGATCTCCAGGTCGGGGACCGGGACGGACAGGGCGAGCGCCGAGGGCACGTACGTGTCGCCCTTGGTGGAGAAGTCGAGCGTGGTGGAGGTCGAGCCGACCGGGATGGGATCGGACCCCGCGGCCCGCGTGTTCCCCGCGGCCCGCGTGGAGGAGCCGCCCGTGACGTCGAACTCCTTCGCGTCGATGCTCAGGTTGTTGATCATCTTCGGGTCGAGGGCGCCGTCGTCCTCGGAGATGAAGAAGTTGTTGGTGTTGCCGGTGTGCGACTCGGGGATGTTCTTGCCGCCCACGGCGAACTTGTCGCCCGGCGTGTTCCAGTCGCCCTCGTACGCGGTGACGCTGGCCCGCGGGGTGCCCGAGGTCCGGTAGAAGCCGTCGACCGTGACCCGGGTGGCGGGGGAGGTGGAGCGTTGCAGCACGTGGCCGCCGTAGATGTAGACGTTGCGGCGGTCCGGCGCGTAGGTCTCGTTCGGGGCGTCGTACTTGTAGACGACGGTCATCGACCAGCCGCCCACACAGCCCTTCCCGGTGGGCGCCCAGATGTCGCCGACCGAGACCGGGATCGGGGCCCCGGTCCCGGTGACGCCGCTGAACAGGTCCGTGACGTCGGCCTCGCCCGTGTAGTAGTGCGGGCCGCTGGTGGAGGCGGGGTCCTGGACCAGGTTCTGAGGGGTGACCTTGGACGGGGTCGTGCCGTTCACGCCGACCGCGGGCACCGCGTCCAATGGGTCGCCGGGCGAGCGGTCGACATCGGCGCCGGAGATGTCGCAGCGCTTCAGCTGCGCGCCGCTCGGACCCTTGTACGTGCCGTCGTTGCCGCCGAAGAAGAGGCGGGCGTAGGCGACCTTCGCGCCGGGCGGGATCGCGACGCGGCCGGTGCTCGATCCGTAGCCGTCCGTCGTCCCGGCGGTGTTGATCCGCTGCATGACAAACGTGTTGTTGTTGTCCTTGCCCTCGCCGTTCGCGGCGACGGCGCAGCGTGCGGCCATGGAGGCGTCGTCCGTCGGGCAGCCCATGACGGTGTTGCCGATGGTCTTGAAGTCGCCGTAGATCGATTCGTCGTAGCGCTTGGCGAAGGGGGAGACCACGTCGGCCGATGCGGGGCTCGGGGTGAGGCCCGCCGCGCAGGTGATGGCGAGGGTGGCGGTGGCGGCGCACGCCGCCCTGCCCTTGAGCCTGCCCTTGAGATATCTAAGCCACATAAAGGGCAACTTATGCAAAACGGATGATTGTGCCGCGCTTATGCCACGCGACGCTCCGCGTACTCACTGATTTCGATCATCGGGGGCCGCTCCTCCGTGTCCACCGCGTGGACGCGCGGCTCGAAGCCCTCCGCGCCCCGCTCGAACTGCGTGAGCACCGGCCTTATGAGGTGCCCGCGCGCGAGCCGCAGCTGCGCGGTGCGGTAGATCGCCGCCGCCATCCTGCCGAGCGCCTGCCCGTCCTGGTGCCGGTGCTTGCGCACGCCCACATCGACCTGCGCCAGCCCGTCCAGGCCCACGGTGTGCAGCGCGTCCACGAGCAGGCCGATCTCCACGCCGTACCCGACGGGGAACGGGAGTTGTTCGAGCAGCGTCCGCCGCGCCGCGTACTCGCCGCCCAACGGCTGGACGAATCCGGCCAGTTGCGGCCAGTGGAGGTTCAGGATCGGGCGCGCCATCAGCTCGGTCACCCGGCCGCCCTGCCCGGCGGCCCCCGCCAGCGGCCGGTCGTACATCGCCTTCACGAAGTCCACGTCCGGCTCCGTGAGCAGCGGCCCGACGATCCCGGAGACGAAGTCCGCGGAGAACTCCTTCAGGTCGGCGTCGACGAAGCAGACGATGTCACCGGAAGTGACGAACAGCGAACGCCACAGCACCTCACCCTTGCCGGCCCTGACCGGGATCCGCGGCAGGATCGTGTCCCGGTGCTCGACGCGCGCCCCGGCCGCCGCCGCGACCTCGGAGGTGCGGTCCGTGGAGCCGGAGTCGACCACGACCAGCTCGTCGACGAGCGGCACGGCCTCCGTCATCAGCGTCCGCCGGATCTCGGCGACGATCTCGCCGACCGTCTCCTCCTCGTTCAGGGCGGGCAGCACGACGCTCACCGTCTGCCCCGACGCGTGCTTCGCGGCGACCACCCGGTGCAGCGGGTGCTCGGCCACGGACCAGGAGCGCCTGCCCAGCCAGCGCTCGACCTCTTCCAGCACGGTCTGCCGCTCCTTAACTGTGATCCATCTCGCGGTTCGGACGACTATCTCAAGGGTCAGGGCCGTCGGTTACAGTCTTGAACAAGGCCGATGACCATCGCATGTCGGGGGTCGCCTGCCGTCCACAACTGAATCCACACAACCGAATACCGCTCATCCAGAGGGGCAGAGGGATACGGCCCGTTGAAGCCCCGGCAACCCTCCAGCCGGTCTCGTGCGACTGTCACTGTCGACACCGCGAGGCTCCCGGCTAGGGAAGGTGCCAAATCCGTCTCGCGGCGAGATGCGTCGCGAGAAAGATGAGGAGAAAGGGCCTCGCCTCTCATGGCTGTACAGACTGTCGCAACCGAAACCGCCGCCTCCGCTACGGACGCTGTCGACCTCGGTCCGGCCTCCGGCCTCTCCTGCCGCGAGTGCGGCAACGTCGTCCCGCTCGGCCCCGTCTTCGCCTGCGTCGAGTGTTTCGGCCCGCTGGAAGTCGCGTACGACCTGCCCGTCGGCGACCCCGAGGCCCTGCGCAAGCAGATCGAGGCGGGCCCCGCCAACATCTGGCGCTACGCCCCGCTGCTGCCCGTCCCGGCCGACGTCGCCGAGAAGCCGAACCTGAACCCCGGCTGGACCAAGCTCGTCAAGGCCGACAACCTGGGCCGTGAACTGGGCGTCGCCGAGGGCAAGTTGTTCGTCAAGGACGACTCCGGCAACCCCACGCACTCCTTCAAGGACCGCGTCGTCGCGCAGGCCATCGAGGCCGCCCGCGCCTTCGGCTTCACGACCCTCTCCTGCTCCTCCACGGGCAACCTCGCGGGCGCCGTCGGCGCCGCCGCCGCCCGCGCCGGCTTCCGCTCCTGCGTGTTCATCCCGCACGACCTGGAGCAGGGCAAGGTCGTCATGGCCGGGGTCTACGGCGGTGACCTCGTCGCCATCGAGGGCAACTACGACGACGTGAACCGCTTCTGCTCCGAGCTCATCGGCGACCCGCTGGGCGAGGGCTGGGGCTTCGTGAACGTCAACCTCCGCCCGTACTACGGCGAGGGCTCCAAGACGCTCGCGTACGAGATCTGCGAGCAGCTGGGCTGGCAGCTGCCCGACCAGCTGGTCATCCCGATCGCCTCCGGCTCGCAGTTCACGAAGATCGACAAGGGTCTCAAGGAGCTGATCAAGCTCGGCCTCGTCGAGGACAAGCCGTACAAGCTCTTCGGCGCCCAGGCCGAGGGCTGCTCGCCGGTCTCGGTGGCGTACAAGGGCGGCCACGACGTCGTACGCCCGCAGAAGCCGACGACGATCGCCAAGTCCCTCGCCATCGGCAACCCGGCCGACGGTCCTTACGTCCTCGACATCGCGCGCCGCACCGGCGGCGCCGTGGAGGACGTGAACGACGAGCAGGTCGTCGACGCGATCAAGCTGCTCGCGCGCACGGAGGGCATCTTCGCGGAGACGGCGGGCGGTGTGACGCTTGGCGTCACGAAGAAGCTCATCGAGGCGGGCCAGATCGACCCGTCGTTGACCACGGTGGTCCTGAACACCGGCGACGGCCTCAAGACGCTTGACGCGGTCGCCGAGTCCTCGCAGGCCACGGCCACGATCCGGCCGAACCTGGACGCGTTCCGCGAGGCCGGCCTCGCCGCCGACCTCTGAGCCCGGCCGACCACCGAGCCCAACCGAACTTGTAGCAACGGGAGTTACCACCATGAGCGTCAACGTCCGCATCCCCACCATCCTGCGCACCTACACCGGCGGCCAGGCCGAGGTCGCCGCCGAGGGCGCCACCCTCGCCGACGTCATCGCCGACCTGGAGAAGAACCACACCGGCATCGCCGCCCGCGTCCTCGACGACCAGGGCAAGCTGCGCCGCTTCGTGAACGTGTACGTGAACGACGACGACGTCCGCTTCGAGCAGGGCCTGGAGACGGCGACGCCGGACGGCGCGGGCGTTTCGATCATTCCCGCCGTCGCCGGCGGCTGATCGATTACTCACTGTCGTCTGAATTGCCCCCTCCGCGAGAGAAGCGGAGGGGGCAATTCTGCATGGTTGAGCGCGGTACAGTTGGGGAACCCGCCGCGTTTCCGGGCGCGGTGCATGACGGGCGCATATGAGTTCTCGCCCGGTGCCCGACAAGAAGTAGCCAAAGTGTCCAGCCCTTTCGGGCCTTTTACGGCATTTACGCAGCCCGACTTGCCCTGGGATCCGGTGAGTTGGCCCGGTTTCCCCGATCTGGCGTGCCCAGAATTCTCGTCCGATTGACCTGTTGCGGACGGCAGTCGGGCAGATACATTCAGCCGCGGTCGACGCGTTCCGGCGCACACCCCCAGCCAATGGGGCGTGAGGTCTGACCCGGGTCCGCGAAGTGCGGTCCTGTGCAAGGGCCAGTAATAGGGGAGTTAGGCATGGCTCAGGGCACCGTCAAGTGGTTCAACGCGGAGAAGGGGTACGGCTTCATCGCGGTCGACGGTGGTGCGGATGTTTTCGTCCACTACAGCGCGATTCAGATGGACGGCTACCGCACCCTCGAAGAGGGTCAGCGAGTTGAATTCGAGATCTCGCAGGGCCAGAAGGGGCCGCAGGCCGACATGGTCCGTGTGGCCGCCGGCTGATACAACGCGCGCGTCAGACTGCAAGCTTGAACGTCGCACGTCATGGAGGGCTCGTCTCCCGGGTGGACCGGGGGCGGGCCCTTCGTGCTGCGTGCGCTTGCAGCGGATCCGTGGTAGCCGCTTGCACTCGCATGGGTCGAGTGCTAATCATTGGGCTTAGCACTCTCCCAGTGAGAGTGACAAAACTTGGATCGGGTCGGTGAGGTCCGGGGACCGGGTGGGGCAAGGAACCACGAGGTCCGCAGGCCGTCCGTCGCGGGCACCAGCACGGTCCTTTTGCGTTAGCCACCCCGTCCGGGAGGACCACTTCACATGGCCAAGATCATCGCGTTCGACGAGGAGGCACGGCGCGGCCTCGAGCGCGGCATGAACCAGCTCGCCGACGCCGTCAAGGTGACCCTGGGCCCCAAGGGTCGCAACGTCGTCCTCGAGAAGAAGTGGGGCGCCCCCACGATCACCAACGATGGTGTGTCCATCGCCAAGGAGATCGAGCTCGAGGACCCGTACGAGAAGATCGGCGCCGAGCTGGTCAAGGAGGTCGCGAAGAAGACGGACGACGTCGCCGGTGACGGCACGACGACCGCGACCGTCCTGGCCCAGGCCCTGGTCCGCGAGGGCCTGCGCAACGTAGCCGCCGGCGCCAACCCGATGGCCCTCAAGCGCGGCATCGAGCGCGCCACCGAGGCCGTCTCCGCCGCCCTCCTCGAGCAGGCCAAGGAGGTGGAGACCAAGGAGCAGATCGCCTCCACCGCCTCCATCTCGGCCGCCGACACCCAGATCGGCGAGCTCATCGCCGAGGCCATGGACAAGGTCGGCAAGGAAGGCGTCATCACCGTCGAGGAGTCCCAGACCTTCGGTCTGGAGCTCGAGCTCACCGAGGGTATGCGCTTCGACAAGGGCTACATCTCGGCGTACTTCGCCACCGACATGGAGCGTATGGAGGCCTCGCTCGAGGACCCGTACATCCTGATCGTCAACTCGAAGATCGGCAACGTGAAGGACCTCCTTCCGCTGCTCGAGAAGGTCATGCAGTCCGGCAAGCCGCTGCTGATCATCGCCGAGGACGTCGAGGGCGAGGCCCTGTCGACCCTGGTCGTCAACAAGATCCGTGGCACCTTCAAGTCCGTTGCCGTCAAGGCCCCGGGCTTCGGTGACCGCCGCAAGGCCATGCTCGGCGACATCGCCATCCTCACGGGCGGCACGGTCATCTCCGAGGAGGTCGGCCTCAAGCTCGAGAACGCCGGTCTCGACCTGCTCGGCCGCGCCCGCAAGGTCGTCATCACCAAGGACGAGACGACGATCGTCGACGGCGCCGGTGACAGCGACCAGGTCCAGGGCCGCGTCAACCAGATCCGTGCCGAGATCGAGAACAGCGACTCGGACTACGACCGCGAGAAGCTCCAGGAGCGCCTGGCGAAGCTCGCCGGTGGCGTCGCCGTCATCAAGGCGGGCGCGGCCACCGAGGTCGAGCTCAAGGAGCGCAAGCACCGCATCGAGGACGCCGTTCGCAACGCGAAGGCGGCCGTCGAAGAGGGCATCGTCGCCGGCGGTGGCGTGGCCCTCCTCCAGGCCTCCGCGGTCTTCGACAAGCTGGACCTGGAGGGTGACGAGGCGACCGGCGCCAACGCCGTGAAGCTGGCCCTGGAGGCTCCGCTCAAGCAGATCGCCGTCAACGGTGGTCTTGAGGGTGGCGTCGTCGTGGAGAAGGTGCGCAACCTGACGGTCGGCCACGGCCTGAACGCCGCGACCGGCGACTACGTCGACATGATCGCCGAGGGCATCATCGACCCGGCGAAGGTGACGCGCTCGGCGCTGCAGAACGCCGCGTCGATCGCCGCGCTGTTCCTGACGACCGAGGCCGTTATCGCCGACAAGCCGGAGAAGGCTGGCGCCGCGCCGGCCGGTGGCGGCATGCCGGGCGGTGACATGGACTTCTGAGCCGGTTAGCGGTTCAGCTCGTCTTTGCCCGAGGGCGACGGCGTCTCTTCTACGGGAGACGGTGTCGCCCTCGGGTGTTTTGTTTGCGGGTAGCCCGGGTTGCGGTCGCGGGGCTCTGCCCCGGACCCCGCGCCTCAATCGCCGGCGGGGCTTGAATTTGCCCTCCGACGGGGCTCGTCAGGCGTAGTCCTTGAGGCGGATGCGGATTGTGGCGCCGTAGTGGTGCGGGCGGCGGTTCTGGTAGACGCCGTTCTCGGGGGAACTGTGCACGACGACTGTGCCGTTGTCGCGGGCGACGACGAGGTAGACGGGGATGTCGGCGTACGCGTAGGCGTGGGGCTTCTCCTGGCGGTCGCGGCGGTGGGTGTCGCGGTCCTTGGAGGCGACTTCGACCACCATGAGGACGCCGTCCTCTAGCTTTCCGTTGAGCAGTTCCAAGGTCACCGTCTCGGGCGCGACACGGGCGAGTTCCTCGAAGTCCTCGACGTCGATGGGGCCGTGCTTCACGAGCAGCCGTCCGTCCCAGAACTCCAGCTTGTTGCGCAGGGACTCCGGAGCCCTGCGGTTCAGTTCCTCGAAGTTCTCGATGCTCATCTGCGGGCGGTCGGCGGTGCCAGGGGACATGGGTGTGCCTCCTCGCCTCCATCGTGCCCCGGATGTGCCGGACCGGATCGTCGGCGCGGTCATACGCGAGTCCTTTCGCTGCGGGGGATCATCGCCGCGCGGGCCTCGGCGGCGCGGGCGCGTACGGCTTCCGGGGTGAGTGGGGCCGCCGGGCGGCGGTCCGGGTGGGTGCCTCGGCACGGGGCGCATTTGCCACCCTGGAGGGACTCCGGGCGGCCCGGTGCGCCGCAGGTCGCGCACTCCAGGACGCGGAGCGGCGGGCGTGGCGCGGGCGGGGGTGGGAGTTTGTCGGTGAGGCGGCGGCGGACGAGGGCGGCCGGGCTGTGGACCGGGACCGGGAGGCCCGCCGTGAGGGCGTGGAGGATGCCGGGTTCCTCGGCGCCGTGCGCGAACCATTGCTCCACCGCGGGTGCTAGTTGCTCGCATTCGGCGGCCGAGAGGGCGAGGGACGGCGCCGTGCGGCCGAGGGCGGTGAGGAGCACGAGTGCGCGGCTGCGGGTGGGGGGCGTTTTCCGGGCCGGTTCATCCGGTGTCTCTTGGGGTACGTCGCCTCTCACGTACGCCGTCCACCACGCGTCGTCGCGTGCCGTCCGTGAGAACCAGCTGCGCGTCACCCAGCGCGAGCTGCCCGATCCGGCGAGGTGTTCGCGGCCGCGCCTCAAGTGGCCCGCCGCCTGAAGGTTGTTGAGGGCCGTACCCATGGCCGCCTGGCCGTACGGGAGGCAGCTGGCCAGCAGTTTCACCGAGATGTCGGAGCCGTCGGGCAACCGGTCGATGAACCCGGCGATGTGCGCTTCGCGGGCCGGGAGGTGGGTGAAGTCGTGCCCTGTGCGGGGGAGTTGGTCCGGTACCGAGCGTTTGCCGTAGCCGGGGTTCGCCATCGGATGCGGGGCAGCACTAAAGTGGGTGTCAGCCACGGGATCTCCCTTTGCAAGATCTCGTTGGACAGGCCCCCGCAGGTGTTAGCGCACCGGCGGGGGCCGTTCGTATATCGGGCACGTTAGAGCGCGATTACCGTGCGTGGCAAGTCGGTGACGAAAAGTGTCCGGATTTCCCAACTCGCAGGGAGGGAGGGCGGGTTGAAACCCACCTCCCAATCCTTAGAAGCAGGTCTCGGGTCTCGGCGCTTGAGCTTCGGGGCGAGTGTTACGCGGTGCGGCGCAGGTCGGCGACGAACGCGGACCAGGCGTCCGCCCGGAACTTGAGCTTCGGGCCGGTGGGGTTCTTGGAGTCCCGGACGGGGGCGATCCCGTCAAGGTCGCGGGTGAATTCGAGGCAGTCGCCGCCGTCGCCGCCGCTGTAGCTGGACTTGTGCCAGCTACAGGCGGCGACGCCGTTCGGGCCGTACTCAGGGGTGCTGTTCATGGGCGTAATTCTGCGCCACCGTGTCGATCAGAACCAGGGAATCATGGGGTGGAAGAGCCGTCGCCTGGAGGAGGTTGAAGGTGAAGGTGTGGCGAGCGACAGTGGCCGGATCGTCGGTGAGTTTGCCCATGTCGGGGCCGTCGACGAAGGAGAGCGGCGGTGCGTTCTCGAACTCCATGAGCTTGAGGGGGCCGACCAGCGAGGCGTGGGCGCCCGCACCGAACGGCAGTACCTGAACCAGCGCGCGATGGCGCCGCGCCAGGTCCGCCACGTGTTGCAGTGCCTCCGCCATGGCCTGCGGGCCGCCGACCGGACGGCACAGTGCCGCCTCGTCGAGGATCGCCCACAACAACGGTGTTGTTGGGTTGTCGAGCAGGCGCCCCCGCGCCAGGCGGTCGGCGACCAGGCCGTCGATCTTCTCGTCCGGCGCGGTGGGCTGGTAGGCGTGGAAGACCGCCTCCGCGTAGGCCCGCGTCTGGAGCAGGCCGGGGATGAGCATGCCCGCGTACTGCCGGATGGCCGTCGCTATGGCCTCCGCCTCCGCCGCCTCCGCGAAGTGGTCGGGGAAGCGGGACTTGTTCGCCTTCTCGCAGTTACGGGTGAAGAAGCCGCCCGTGTTCAGCTGCTCGTCGAGGCATTTCGCCATGTCCGGCAGGATGCGGCGCGTGCCCGCTTCCATCTGGCCGACGTAGGAGCCGCTGACGAACAGGCGCTCGCCCAGGGCCTGTTGGGTGAGGCCCGCTCTTTCGCGGGCGTGGCGGAGTTCTTCGCCGATCATTACGCGGCGCGACGACGGGTCGAGGTCCTTGGGTCCGGTCACGTGCATCAACTCCCGGTCCAGCAGCGGCGTCTGTTGGGCCGCTGCCCCTCGCCAGCGTAGAGCGGAGTCGGTCACTCTGGGTGGCGAAAGTGGAACTCGGAGTGGAGGAGTACGTGATGGTGGTGCGGGGCGCGGAGCGGTTGCGGGTCGTCGAGGAGGTGGTCGCGCAACTGCGGGTGGAGACCGGGGAGTTGGGGGTCGTGCTGCCGTCGCTGCGGGTGGATCCGGTGTCGGCGGCCGGGGAGGTCGGGTATCCGCTCGTCGACCTCGGGTGCGTGAACTTCGATACGGCGATGCGGATCGTCGCCGTACTGCATGAGGGGCGTACGCGGTCGGCGTACGCCCCTGGCGAGGGTGGTGGCGGTCAGGCCGCGGGCTGCTCGGAGTAGGACTTCCAGGTGTCGCGGCCCGCGCGCCCCGCGCTGGTGGCGGCCGCCTGGGCCTGGTGGAGGGCGCGGGTGGCCAGCTCGGAGGGCGGCACCTCCCAGGTGCCGGTCCAGTTGCGGCCCGCGCGGGCCAGTTCGTAGACGAGGAAGCCGGCGCCCGCCATGGCGGTGAGCGTGCCGATGCCGGCGAGCGCGGCCCCGGCCGTCAGGCGGCGCCGGTCCGGGCGGAACTCGGTCCAGGAAATCTTCGAAAAGGTGCTGTCAGCCATGCGGTCAGGATGCGGGAGGCCGGGCGTGGGCGCATGCGGAGCGGTGGCCGGAGAGTGAAGGCAGGGGGCTGAGCTGCGGTCCTATGCGTCGTCTCCGGTCCTGCCGTGGGCGCGGCGCAGGCGCTGGACGGCGAGGATCGCGAGGGCCAGCGCGGCTGCCGTCACCGGGGCGGCGTAGCGGGCCAGGTCGAAGCCGGACGGGGGCAGGAGGTAGCCGGGCAGGGCGCCGTACGGCAGGGGCCCGGACGTCGAGTTCTCGCCGATGTGCAGGACGGTCGCGTACAGGACGGTGCCCGCCGTGCTGGCGCACCAGACGGCGAACGCGGCGCCGGTGGCGCGGGGCAGGTGCAGGGTAACGCGGCGGACCATGAAGTAGGTGAGGGCGGAGACGATCGCGAAGGCCTGCCAGGCGTAGAGGTGGAGGAGGCGGTCGAGGAGGGGCTGGTCGTTGAGGGGCGAGGACGGGGTCGGCAGGCCGCTGGAGAGCTGCGGCCGCAGGGTGGAGACGCAGAGTTCGGGGTGTTCCGTGGGGCCGCACCACAGTCGTAGGAGTGGGGTGGCGACCTGCCCAGGCACCTCCACGTCGAACAGTGTCAGGACCAGCGCGGCGGCGGCCGTGGCGGCCAGGGCCGCGCCGATCCTGCGGAGCAGTGTGTCGAGGGGGCCCAGGAGCTGGCGGACGAAGAAGCGGCGGGCCTGGGCCTTGGTCGGCGTCTCCGGGAGGAGGGTGGCGGCGGCCCGGGTCAGTTCCGGGAAGCCGCGCAGCCAGGCCGCCAGCGCTCCGGCCGCGCCGAGGAGCAGCGCGTGGCCGATGCCCGCCCGCCGCGTCCCACCACAGTTGGTACGCCGCGTCGCCCCGGCTCAGCGGGTCGGTGGACAGGTCGGGCAGGCGGAGGCAGGCGAGGGCGAGGTACTGCGCGAGCGGGGCGAAGGCCAGGAACGCGGCGCCGGTCAGCGGCATGCGGTGCGCGGCCGGTGCCCGGGTGGTGAGGGCGCGAGCGGCCGTGGTGAGGACCGGGGCCCTCCGTGTGCGGTGCGTAAACGATCTTACGGGGTGAACGGGCCGATGAGCGGCGGGAGTTGTGAGGGCGTGGCTGCCATCTTCGTAGGGGAAGTAAGCGAAAGCCCGGCCTCAGACGTGGAGAGGGCGTGGAGCAGCTGGAGTTCAGGGAGTTCTACCGCGCCAGTCAGGGCGACTGTCTGCGGGCCGTGCTCGCGTGCACGGGAGACCGGCAGCTCGCCGAGGACCTGGTCGCCGAGGCGTACGCGACGGCCTGGGGGTCGTGGGCGAAGGTGGGCCGGCATCCGGCACCGCGGGCGTGGATCGTGCGGACGGCGCTGAACACGCGGGTGTCGTGGTGGCGTCGGCGGCGCCGGGAGGTCGCCGTCGGCGGGGTGCCCGACGTCGCGGGTCCGGACGATCCCTCGGTGGGCGGGCTCGACCCCACGCTGCTCGCCGCGCTGCGTGAACTGCCGCGCAGACAGCGGGAGGTGATCGCTTTGCGGGTCTTTCTCGATCTGGATACGCGGGCGACCGCGCGGACGCTCGGGATCGCCGAGGGCACCGTCACCGCCCATCTGTCGCGGGCCGTCACGACCCTGCGCGGACAACTGGTGCCGACGGTGACAGCGGAGGAGGGCGAGCGATGACGACCGATGAGCCGAACGGGCTGAGCGAGGTCAGGGGCGCGCTGCGGGGAGCGTTCGACGACGTGGACATGGGTGTGCCCGTCGAGCGGATCGAGGCGATGGGGCGGGCGCGGCGGCGCAGGCGCCGGGTGCTCACCACGGTGGGCGGCTGCGCGGCGGTGGCGGGTCTCGCGCTGGCGGTGCCGGGTGTCGGGGGAGGGGCGTCGCCGCCGTCCGCCGGGCCGGGTGACGCGACCGGTGCGGGCGCGGTGCATGTGCGTACGGCCGCGTACACGGTCGATTCGAAGGCGGACGGCACGGTGCACGTGACGTGGGACAAGGCCCGCTACTTCAGCGACCACGCGGGGCTCGAACAGGCCCTGGACCGGGCCGGGTTCAGGGTGCTGATCAAGGAGGGCGAGTTCTGCAAAGGGCCCGGGGACGGGGAGCTCGGGCCGAGTGGCATCGGGCCCGGCGTCCACCGGGTGATGCGGGGTGAGCGGGAGGCGGACGACCGGGTGACGTTCATCTTCACGCCGTCCGCGATGCCGGAGGGCAAGCAGCTCTTCATCGGCTACTTGAACGCCGAGCAGTTGAAGGTGACGGACGGCCGACCCGGGTCGGTGGAGCGGCTGGTGCCGACCGATGAGTCGTTGCTGACCTGTACGACGAAGACGCCCGCGCATCGGTGAGACGGAGAGGGAGAGGGAGAGCGGCGCCGCTTCGGGCGGCGCCGCTCTGTCGTGTCCGTGTTCGTGTTCGTGTTCGTGGACAGTGGCTCGTCACTGCTCGGTCTGCGTCCGCTCGGGGCGGTCCGAGAGCTTGAGCCAGACGACGCCGCCGATGATCACGGTGAGCCAGAGGGCCTTGACCGGGGTGAGTGTCTCGTCGAAGAAGACCGGTCCAAGGAGCGCCGCTCCGACGGCTCCGACGCCGGCCCACACGGCGTATCCGATGCCCACGTCGATGGTGCGCAGGGCCAGGCTCAGGGCGAAGAGCGTCAGCAGGAAGAAGACGACCGCGACCAGCGACCAGGTGAGCACGGTGAAGCCCTGGCTGCCGCCCACCGCAAGGGCGTAGGCGATCTCGAAGGCTCCGGCGAGGAGGAGGGTGAGCCAGGCGCGGGCGCGGTTGTTGCCGTGGGCGGTGGCGTTCTCGGTGGTGGTTGCGGGCGTGGTGGGGGCGGTGGTGGTGGACATGGGGGTTCCTTTCGTGGAGTGGGGTGAGGGTGGAGGTGGGGCGGATTCCGGGGGAGGGTCAGGCCGCGCCGCTGAGCTGGAGGCCGACGACGCCGACGATGACGGCGGCGATGCCCAGGAACTTGCGCCAGTCCAGCCGCTGCCCGAAGACGAGGGCGCCGAGGACGACGATTCCGACACCCGCGGTCGCGGTCCAGATCGCGTAGCCGACGCCGACCTCGAAGGTCAGCAGGGCCTGGCTGAGGAGGTAGGTGGCGATGCCGCCGCTGAGCAGTGTGGCGGCGGTCCAGCCGGGCTTGGTGAAGCCCTGGGCGCGGCCCGCGGTGATGGCGACGGTGATCTCGAAGACGACGGCGAGGGAGAGGTAGAGCCAGTGCATGACGGTGTCCTTAGATGGCAGGGGTGGGTTGCGTGTGGGTGGTGGACGCTTGGTCCAGTGCCTGGCGGATCGTGTCCTCGGTGGCGACGCCGTCGATGCGTGCCGTGCCGATGACGATCGTGGGGACGACGTTGATGGCAAGCCGCGCCGACTCGGCCAGTTCCCGGCGGTGCTCCGCCGCGTACTCCGGGGCGTCGAGGGACGCCGCGTAGGCGGCCGGGTCGAGGCCGGACTCCTCGGCCAGGCGGGTCAGGACCGTACGGTCCCCGATGTCGAGGTCCTCGCGGAAGAAGGCCGTAAGCACGCGGCGGTGGTAGGCGCGGGCCCGCCCCCGCTCCGCCGCGTACCGGGCGCCCCGGAACGCCAACTCGGTGCGGGGCTGCGGCGATACGGTCGGCAATCGGATCGGCACCTGGTGGTGGCGGGCCATCGGGTACACGGCGCGCTGCCAGATCTCCTCCGGCGGGTGCGGGTTCTCAGGGCGCGGGGTGGGGCTCGGTGAGGGCCGCAACTTGCTTGCGTGGTGGACGACTTCGACGTCGGCATCGGTATCGGACCGGCCGGAGATCGCGCGCTCGATCAGCTCGTCCGCGATCAGGCAGAACGGGCAGACGTAGTCCGACCACACATGGATCTGAAGGTGTGGGATCTGAAGGTGGGGCTTGGCGACCACGGTGACCTCCGGTTCTTCGTCGCACCCCGGTGGGTGCGACACGGAGATCGTGTAACTTCACGCCGGTGTCAACTTCAAGGAGTCACATGCGTATCGGAGAGCTGGCGGCCGCCAGTGGCGTCAGTACCCGGTCCCTGCGCTACTACGAGCAGCACGGGCTGATCCGCTCCGAGCGGACTCCCGGCGGATGGCGCGACTTCGACGACTCCATGGTGGAGCGGGTCGTCATGATCCAGCACCTGTTCGCCGCCGGGCTCGGCAGCTCCACCATCGACCAGGTGCTGCCCTGCATGGAGGCCCCGATCGAGGAGCGCAACGGCGTCATGGAGCAGCTGTTCGCCCAGGAGGCCGAGCGGCTGGAGGCCAAGCGGCGCGATATCGACCGCGAACTCGACACGTTGCAGGCGCTGCGGGTCGAGACGGCGCTGCCAGGCGACGAAGCCTGAGGTGTCAGGAGACGACGGTCAGGCCGGGGTCAGGCGGACCGGGGTGCCGGGGCCGATCAGGTCGAGGAGCGGGAGTTCGGCGGGCGGGACCGTGCCGAGGACGTTCACCGTGGGGTCCGGCGGGAGGTCGGTGCGGGTGAGGCTCAACTCACCCCGGTAGCGGGGGAGTTCGTCGTTGCCGAGGGTGAGGGTGCCGCGCGGGCGGGGTTCGGGCGGGCCGTCGTGGGCCGGGGTCGGCTCGGCGCGCAGGGCCGGGCGGGAGTTCTCCAGGCGTACCAACTCCTCGGCGGGGTCGGTGCGTTCGCGGTCCGGGTCCGAAGACGTGAGGTGGGCGAGGACCGGGGGCGGGGTGCCGGGGCGGAGGTGGACCGTCAGGTCGATCTCCGCGTCCTCGTTCCAGGCCCGCCACTGGGTCACCGTGCGGTCGGCGAGGAGCGGGTCGCCGATGTGCACCGTGTCGCAGCCGAGCGCGGCCAGGTCGAGGGCGGCGGCCAGCGGGTGCCAGGCGCGGTGCGCCTCCAGGGTGGGCAGGCCCGCGTGGACCGGGGCGCGCAGCACGCCGTCGCCGGGGGCGAACGCGGAGACCGGGATGCCGTGGGCGTGCCACATCTCGTTGCGGGCGGCCAGGAGTTCGCGGGAGATGCCGGTGTGGCGGCGCGGGTAGAAGTTGTGGGAGGCCGTGAGGGCGTCCGTGCGCAGGCCCGCCTTCAGGAGCGCGGCGAGCCAGTCGGGGCCGATCGTCGACGCGTTGAGCTGGAGCGGCAGCACCCGTGAGATCGCGGCGATCGCCTCGTCGGGCAGTCCGAAGTCGACGCGGATCGCGTCCACCCCGTACGCCTTGAGGCCGTCGGCCGTCTCCGGGGTCAGGCCGAGGGCGGGCAGCGAGTTCTGCGAGATGTCGACGGTCAGGCGCAGTCCGTGGTCGTGCGCCAGGGCCGATACGTCGCGGAGCTCGGCGGCGAAGGTGGCCGGGTCGTCCTCCGGCATGTGGAGGGAGGCGAAGGCTTCGGTGGCGCCGAGCCGTTGGGCTTGGGCGCAGGCCGCCGCCGCGACGTCCAGGTGAGCGAGGTAGAGGGAGATGCCGGAGGTGGACATGGGGGGCGCCTTATCGCCGGGAGGTGCGGGGGAGAGGGGGGGAAGGGGGCCACGACTCAGAAAAGTGTCGCAGTTATACGTAACACTGCGACACTTTTCTGAGCGCACACCTGGCTCCGGGCCTGTGTGGCGGAGGCCGTCAGGGCGTCCGTGCGCAGGCCGGATGAGGGGCGGCGGGGTCAGACCTTCGCCGGTTCCTTCGGTTCGGTCTCAGCGGCGCCGTCGGCGGCGGGCTTCGGCGCCGGGGCCGGGTTCGCCTCCGCGTGGGCCTCGGGGGACTCACCCGCGTCCACGTCCTGGTTGAACTCCAGCATCATCTCCTTGGTGAAGCCGAAGTAGTACGTCGCCAGGAAGCCGACGATGTAGCCGACGAGCAGGCCGCCCAGGTAGACGAGGGCGGTGACGCCGAGCCCCTTGTTGCCGTCGAGCAGCGGGAACAGGGCCCAGCCGGACGGGCCGATGGCCGTCGAGCCGACCTGGATGCCCAGCATCGAGAAGAGGCCGATGAACGCGCCGCCCGCCGCGCCGCCGATGCACGCGGTGATGAAGGGGCGGCCGAGCGGGAGCGAGACACCGTAGATGAGAGGCTCGCCGACGCCCAGGAAGCCTGCCGGGAGCGCCGACTTGATGGTCTTGCGGATCGACTTGTTGTGCTTGAGCTTCTTGAAGACGGCGATCGCCGCGCCGACCTGGCCCGCGCCCGCCATCGCGAGGATGGGCAGCAGGACCGTGTAGCCGTTCTGCTCGATGAGCGTGGTGTGGATCGGGATCAGGGCCTGGTGCAGGCCGAGCATGACCAGCGGCAGGAACAGGCCGCCGAGGATCGCGCCCGCGAAGATGCCGGTGTTCTCCAGGAGCCAGTTGGCGCCCTCACCGATCGCGGTGGAGACCTCGCCCGCCACGAACATCAGGCCGAAGATCGTGACCAGTCCTGAGACCAGCACGGTGATCGTCGGGGTGAGCAGGACGTCCAGCGACTCGGGCACCCACTTGCGGCACCACTTCTCGATGTAGACCGCGAGCACGGCCGCGCCGAGCGCACCGAGGACACCGCCCTGACCGGGGGCCAGCTTGTGGCCGAACGCCGAGATCTCGGCGACACCCGGGTAGACGATGATCGCCGCGACGGCGCCGCCGATGATCGGCGTACCGCCGAACTCCTTGGCGGTGTTGTAGCCGACGAACACCGCGATCAGCGCCATGAAGCCGGAGGCGATGGCGGCGAGCGCCGGGGTGACACCCGGCAGCCAGTCCAGGTTGATCAGCAGGCCGTTGACGCCGGCGATGATGCCGCAGCCGATCAGGGCCGGGATCAGCGGCACGAAGATGTTGGCGATCTTGCGCAGGAAGAGCTTGAACGGGGTGGCGTTCTTCGCCTTCTGCTGCGCCTTGATCGCGGCGCCCTGCGCGGCGAGGTCGTCGGCGGAGCCACCGGACGAGGCGGGGTCGGCGTCGGCGTCGGCGTCAGCGTCGGTGGGGGCGGGCGCGGATGCCGGGGCGGCGGCCTTGCCCTCCTCGACCAGGGTCTCGAACTCGGGCGTGACCCGGGCGACCTTCCCCGGGCCGAGCACGATCTGGTACGTCTCGTCCTCGACGACGCCCATGACGTCGGGAAGTGCCTTGAGCGCCTCGTCCTGGACGAGCGAGCGGTCCGCGATGCCCAGGCGGAGCCGGGTCATGCAGTGGGCTACGGAGGTGACGTTGGTGGCACCGCCGATGAGCGGCAGAATCGAGGCCGCCACGTCGCGGTTCTTGTTCTCAGCCATGGTGCGTGTTGCCTTGCTGTGCGGGGAGAAGGGGGAGGGTGGGGTTTACGGGGTGGTGGTCGTCGCCGCTGCCGCGAGCGCGGCGCGCAGGTGGCCGTCGGACTCCGTGAGGAGGCGCTCGGCGGTCGGGCCGTCGACGTCGCCGAGGACGACGAGGATGGCGTTCTTGACCTCGCCGTCGGTCGCGGCGAGCGCGGCCTCGATGGCGGCGTCGTCGGCGCCGGTGGCGAGGGAGACGATGCGGCGGGAGCGGGCCCGCAGCTTCTCGTTGGAGGCGCGCACGTCGACCATGAGGTTTCCGTACGTCTTGCCGAGGCGGATCATCGAGATCGTCGACAGCATGTTGAGTACGAGCTTCTGCGCGGTGCCCGCCTTCAGGCGGGTGGAGCCGGTGAGCAGCTCCGGTCCTACGACGACCTCGATGCCGTGGTCCGCGGCGGCGGCGAGGGCGCTGTCCGCGTTGCAGGAGAGGCCGACGGTGAGGGCGCCGTAGCGGGTGCGGGCGTGTTCGACGGCGCCGATCGCGTACGGGGTGCGGCCCGAGGCGGAGATGCCGACGACGATGTCGTTCTCGGTGAGGTCGATTCCGTCGAGGTCGGCGGCGGCGAGTTCCTTGGAGTCCTCGGCGCCCTCCACGGCCTTGACCATGGCGGAGGGGCCGCCCGCGATCAGGCCGACGACCTGGCCGTCCCAGGTGTTGAAGGTGGGCGGGCACTCGGAGGCGTCGAGGACGCCCATGCGTCCTGCGGTGCCGGCGCCGGCGTAGATGAGGCGGCCGCCGCGGGACATGCGGTCGGCGATGCCGTCGATCGCGGCGGCGATCTGGGGGAGCTGGGCGGCGACCGCGGTGGGGACGGTGGCGTCCTCGCCGTTCATCAGCTTGGCGATCTCCAGGGTGGAGAGCTGGTCGATCTCGGCGAGTTCCGGGCGGAACGCCTCCGTCGTGAGGGTGGCCAGTTGGGCGCGGAGGTCGGCGTAGGTGGCGTCGGCGTCGGGGGTGGCGGTCATTGCGGGTCGGCTCTTTCCGTTGCGCGAGGGTGGGATGACGGTCACGGGGCTCCGCCCCGAACCCCGCTGCTCAATCGCCGCAGGGGCTTGAAGGGTGGGCGGCTTCAAAGGCTGGGGCTCCGCCTCATACCCCGCTCCCCAATCGCCGGAGGGGGTTGAAAAAATCCAGCCTCGCCGGCGTTTGAGGCGCGGGGTCCGGGGCGGAGCCCCGGGGGGTTGGGGTGGTGCGGCGTGTCATGGGCGGGCTCCCCGCGGAGCGGATTGGTGGCGGTGGGCCAACGCTTCGTACGAGGCGGAGAGCGCGGGCGCCGCCGTCTCGTACGTGCGTTGCGCGATGCCCACGAAGAGGCAGTCCACGACGAGGAGTTGGCTGGTACGGGAGGACATCGCCGCGGGACGGAGCTCGCTTTCGCGCGCGATGGAGGTCGTCAGTATGTGGTCGGCGTACTGGGAGACCGGGCTCCCGGGCCGCCCGGTGATCGCGATCGTCGTCGCACCACGCTCGAAGGCCACCCGCAACGGCTCGATGACGTCCCCCGTCGTACCGGAGTGCGTGATCGCCACCGCCACGTCACCCGAGCGGAGCGTGACCGCGTTGTGGACGGCGAGGTGCGGGTCCGAGTGCGCGTACGCGTGCTGCCCGATGCGCAACAGCTTCTGCGCGAGGTCCTGGGCGACGAGCCCGGACGCCGCCATGCCGTAGATCTCGACGCGGCCCGCACTGGCCATGGCGGTCACGGCGGCGCCGAGCTGCGCGGTGTCGAGTCCGGCCGCGGTGTCGGCGAGGGTCTGCTGCTCGTCGTACGCGAGCTTGGCGACGACGTCGGTGAGCGGGTCGTCGACGGCGATGTCGGCCGTCACCGCGGGGGCCCGGCCCGACTGCTGCTGGGCGGCGAGCCCGGCGAGCGCGAGGCGCAGGTCGCGGTAGCCGGGGTAGCCGAGGATGCGGGCGGTGCGGACGACCGTGGCCTCGCTGGTTCCGGTGAGCTCGGCGAGGCCCGTGACGGTCAGCGCGGCGCAGCCGGCGGGGTCGCCCGCGACCGCCTCGGCGACGCGCTGCATGGACCGCGTCATGGACGGGGCCAGGGTGCGGACCTTGGCGGCGAGGGCGGCGGGGGCCGGCGGCGCTTCCCCGGCGAAACTTTCCTTCACGTCGTTGCTCACGTAATGAAAGATATTTTCGGGGGTGGGTGGGGTCAAGGGTCCTTCGGCCCGGGAGATGGGGTTGCGGTTGCGGGGCGCTGCCCCGGACCCCGCTGCTCAATCGCCGCAGGGGCTCGAAAGCAGGGCTCTCGATGGGCGCACAATTGGGGTATGGACACCATCAGCCCCTTGGAGCAGGCCCTGCACGCCGCCCGTGCGCTCGTGATCGAGGATTTGAAGGCGGGGGACGTCGCGGATTCGGACATCGTCTCGCTCGTGGAGGAGTCGATCGTCTCGCGGCGCTGGTGGGTGGAGCAGTGGCCGGAGGGGGTGGAGTTCGTGACCGGGCTCGTCGCCCAGGACGTGAAGGACGGGATCCTGGAGCACCACGGCCGCTGGCCGCTGTGCCCGGTGTGCGGGCCGGACACGGCCGACGGGTCCCCGCACGCGCTCGACGTCGAACCGGAGCTGGGCGCGGACCCGCACTGGGTGTGTTCGGAGGCGGGCGTGGTGGTGGCGCCGGTCGGCGGCCTCGGGTCGGTGGGTGCGGGGTGACGGGGCGTTGACGGTCTATATAGATCCGCCGAACTGGCCGGGGCACGACCGGATGTGGTCGCACCTGGTCAGTGATGTGTCGTACGACGAACTGCACGCGTTCGCCGAGACGTTGGGGGTGCCGCCGCGCGCCTTCGAGCGCGACCACTACGACCTCCCGTCGCACCGGTACGCGGACGCGGTACGGGCGGGGGCCGTGGAGGTCGGCTCGAAGGAACTGGTGCGCAGGCTTACGGAGGCCGGGTTGCGGCGCCCCAAGGGACGACCTTGGACCTCAGGCCTCGCTGGCCCTTGAGGTGCGGTGGGCCAGATCAAGCCCCGCCGGCGTTTGAGGCGCGGGGTCCGGGGCGGAGCCCCGAGGCGTGGGGCACGCTCCCGGAACCGGACCCCGTGACGACCTTCGACCCCGCCCCCGTACGCCGGTGCAACCGCAACGACACCACCGTCAACGCGAGCGCGGCGACCGTCATCGCGCCACCGGCCCACGCCGTGGCCGGGTAACCGAGCCCCGCGTCGATGACCGTGCCACCGAGCCACGGCCCACCCGTGTTGCCCAGGTTGAAGGCCGCGGTCGTGGTCGCACCCGCGAGGGTGGGTGCGGCGCCCGCGACGTTGAACATCCGCGCGTTGAGGGCCGGCGCCGTATAGAAGGCGGAGAAGCCGAGCAGGAACGACAGGGCCACCGCCGCGATCTCGAAGTGACCGAGCAGGGCGAGCGCCGCGAGGAAGACGGTGGACGCCGTGATGCCGGTCAGCAGCACCCCGAAGAGGTGCGCGTCCGCGATCCGCCCACCCAGCGTCGTACCGGCGAGCGCGCCGATCCCGAAGAGGGCGAGAACGGCCGGGACCCAGCTCTCGGGCAGCCCCGCGACGTCCGTGAGCAGCGGGGACAGATAGCTGAACGCGCAGAAGACGCCGCCCGCGGCGAGCGCGGTGACGGCGATGGACAGCCACACCTGACGGTCGCGGTAAATGCTCAACTCCCGCTTCAGGCACGGACGTTCGGCCGGTACCGGAATGGTCGGCACGAGCGTCACGATGCCGACGAGGGCAATCGCGGAGGCCGCGCCCACCGCCCAGAACGCCGAGCGCCAGCCGAGCCCGTCACCGAGGAACGCGCCCGCCGGGACGCCGAGCACGTTCGCGATCGACAGGCCGCCGATCATCACGGCCATGGCGCGGGCCCGCTGGTTCACCGGCACCATCGCGATGGCGACGGCCGCGCCGACCGCCCAGAAGCCCGCGCAGGCGAGGGCCGAGACGACGCGGGAGGCGAACAGGACCGCGTACGTCGGGGCGAGCGCGCCCGCGACCTGGCCAAGGCCGAAGACGGTGATCAGCGAGATGAGCGTGGTCCGGCGCGGCAGCCGCAGGGTGGCGACGGCGAGCAGCGGGGCGCCGACCACCATGCCGATCGCGAAGGCCGAGATCAGCAGCCCGGCCTGCGGGATCGTGACGTCCATGTCGTCGGCGACCGCGGGCAGCAGCCCGGAGAGCATGAACTCGCTGGTCCCGAGGGCGAAGACGCTGAGGCCGAGGATGTAGACGGCCAGGGGCATGCGGGTGCGTGGGGAACTAGGGGTGGGGGTGGGGGTGGGCTGTGGGGACATGTAAGGAGCCAACTGGGACTTGGGAAGTGGCATTCCCGCACGGGTGTGTCGTGGCGACTTGTCGCGACTTGTTCGCACCCCGTTCACGCGGGCTCAGGGCCACAGGGCCTCAGGGAGTCAGCAGGTCCAGCTCCGCCGTCAGGTTCTCGCGGGCGGCGGACTCCCACTGGGACCTGCCGTACGAGGTCCTGAACAGCCTTGGCAGATCGAGGAGTTGGCGCAGCACCCCGGCCCGCCCCTCGCGGAACGCCTCGTCCGGAACGAAGGCGTACTCCGCGCGTACGGCCTTCGTGTAAGCGGCGTACGCGGGAGTCGGCGCGGCCAGGATCGCCAGGTCGGCATCGCACAGCGCCTCGCCGTTGGCGTCGCCGTCGGCCGGGTCGTGGGTGACGGTGAGGCGGACGAGGCGGGCCACCTCGGCGACGCCCTCCGGGCCCACCCCGGCCTCCGTGAGCGCCCGTTCGGCGAGCGCGGCGGACCGCTCCTCGTTCTCCGAGCGGTCCGGCCGGTACACCGCGTCGTGGAACCAGGCGGCGAGCCGTACGAGCTCGGGCCGTGCCGCGTGCTCCTCCAGTACGTCGATGTGGTCGAGGACCGCCGCGAGGTGGGTGACCGTGTGGTACTTGCGGTGCGGTTCGGACCACCGGGCCAGGAGGTTGTCGGCGTACGGGTACGGGTCGGCGGGGGCGTCCGCGTGCCCGGATGCCGCGCGCAGGGTGCGGGCGAAGCGCTCGCGCAGGTCCTCGGCGGCCGGGTGGTCGTCGTGCGTCATGACATCGACCCTAGGGCCCCTGACCACTGTGCGCCCAGGACTACCGTGCGCCCACGACTACCGTGTGCCCATGACTACAGGTGCCGTACGAGACGAAGCGCGTGACCCCGAGCTGCCCGGCCGCCTGCTGACCGCCGAACGGGACGTGCTGGTACCGCTGTTGAGGTCCAGGCCGGACGCGGACTTCGAGCTGCGCACCGCGTGTCCCGGGTGGACGGTGCGGGATGTGCTCGCGCACTGTTCGGCGGCGTTGACGCGGGTGGTGGAGGGCCGGTTCGAGGAAGGGGTGTTCAGCCCCGAGTCCAACGACCGGGACATCGCCGAGCGGGCGGAGTGGTCCCACCAGGAGGTGGTGGACGAACTGGAGCGCGGCATGACGGGGGCCGGTGCGGCGATCGCGGCGGCGGGTGGAGTGCTGGACGGGGTGGCGCTGGGCGAGTGGGTGCACGCCGGGGACGTACGGGAGGCGTTCGGGGAGCCGGGGGCGTACGCGGGGGTGGGGTTGCCGATGGCGCTCGAGCTGATGGTGCGGGTCAGCCGGGAGCGGGGGAGCGTGCCGCTCCACGCGGATGTGGACGACCTGGACGAGCCGCTGCTCCTCGGCGCGCCGGGGGCGCCTCCGGCGAGGTACATCGGGGGTGCGGCGACGTTGGTACGGCTGTACGCGGGCCGACCAGTGGTGGGCACCCGCTACGAACTGGCCGGCGCCGCTGAACCCGAACTGAACCTCTTCGGCTGACCGCGCCCCGGCAAATCCAGCCTCGCCGGCGTTTGAGGCGCGGGGTCCGGGGCGGAGCCCCGTGGGTGCAACCGCGGTGCCGGGGGAGGGAAAACCGGTGGCCCCACCGGTAGGTGTCACGTACACTCGCGCGTCTGCCCGCCTCCCCGCCCGCCCCGCCGGACGGCAGGAGCGCCCGCCGACCGGACGGAAACCGGCCGGGACCCACTCACGCGTACCCGGAACCGGAGGCAGCCCCCCGTGAGCACGCCCACGCCCACGCCCGCGTCCTCGCCGCTCGACCGCGAGCGCACGCACCTCGTCTCGTCCCGCGCCGCCCTCCGCGCGATGCGCGAGGACGCGCAGGCGCTCGACATCCGCGACGTCACCGCGAACTGGGTGAACGCCGAGGTGCTGCAGCACCAGATCGACGAGCGCATCAAGGCGCTCGCCGACCTCAGCCACACCCCGCTCTTCTTCGGACGGCTCGACTACCTGCACACCCCCGGCGCGGACCAGGCCGAAGGCGCCGAGGGCGAGAAGTTCTACATCGGGCGGCGGCACGTGCACGACGCCGACGGCGACCCCATGGTCATCGACTGGCGCGCCCCGGTCTCCCAGCCCTTCTACCGGGCCTCGAAGAAGGACCCGATGGACGTCGCGCTGCGCCGCCGTTTCGGTTACACGGGCGGCGACCTCACCGCGTACGAGGACGAACACCTCACCGACCCCACCGAGGCCGAGCAGACCAGCAAGCTGCTCCAGCAGGAGATCGAGCGCCCGCGCGTCGGCCCGATGCGCGACATCGTGGCGACGATCCAGCCCGAGCAGGACGAGATCGTACGCAGCGGGCTCGCCGGCTCCGTGTGCGTACAGGGCGGGCCCGGCACCGGTAAGACGGCCGTCGGCCTGCACCGCGTCGCGTATCTGCTGTACGCGCACCGCGAGCGGCTCGCCCGCACCGGCACCCTCGTCATCGGGCCGAACGCCTCCTTCCTCCACTACATCGAGCAAGTCCTGCCCGCGCTAGGCGAGTTGGAGGTCAAGCAGGCGACGGTCGACGACCTCGTGGCGAAGGATGTCGAGGTGCGGGGCGTCGACGAGCCGGGCGCCGCGCTCGTCAAGGGCGACGCACGGATGGCGGAGGTGCTGCGGCGCGCGCTGCGTTCGCACATCACGCTGCCGGGGGAGGGCGTCGTGGTGGTGCGGGGTTCGCGGCGCTGGCGAGTCGCTTCGTGCGAACTGGAGGAGATCGTACGGGAGTTGATGGCGCGCGACATGCGGTACGGGGCCGCGCGTGAGGCGCTGCCGCAGCGGATCGCGCACGCCGTCCTCGTACAGATGGAGCGGGCGGGCGAGGCGCCGGACGACCGGGTGCAGAACGCGGTGGCGCGGAACACCGCCGTGAAGGCCGTGGTGAAGGAGGTCTGGCCGGCGGTCGATCCGGCGAAGCTGGTGCTGCGGCTGCTGTCGGACGGGGAGTTCCTGGCGGAGCACGCGGAGGGTGTGCTGAGCGAGGACGAGCAGAAGGCCGTGCTGTGGGCGAAGCCGGCGCGGAGCGTCAAGACCGCCAAGTGGTCGGCCGCGGACGCGGTGTTGATCGACGAGGCGCGGGACCTCATCGAGCGGACGCACTCGCTCGGGCACGTGGTGCTCGACGAGGCGCAGGACCTGTCGCCGATGCAGTACCGGGCGGTGGGGCGGCGCGCCACGACGGGTTCGGTGACCGTGCTCGGGGATCTCGCGCAGGGTACGACGCCGTGGGCGACGCGGAGTTGGGACGAGGCGCTGGCGCATCTGGGCAAGGCGGACGCGGTGGTGGAGGAGCTGACGGCGGGTTTCCGTGTGCCGACGGATGTCATCGCGTACGCGTCCCGGCTGCTTCCGGACATCGCGCCGGGGCTCGCGCCGGTGGCGTCGGTGCGGGAGAACCCGGGGGCGTTCGAGGTGCGGGAGGTTTCCGGGGAGGGGGAGGTGGTGGCGGCGTGTGTGGAGGCGTTGCGCGGGGAGGGGTCGGTCGGGCTCATCGCGGCGGATGCGCGGTGCGGGGCGCTGGGGGCGGAGTTGGACGGGGCGGGGTTGCGGTATCTCGCTCCCGGTGAGGAGACGACGGCGGAGGCGCGTCTGACGCTGGTGCCGGCGTCGCTCGCCAAGGGGTTGGAGTACGACTACGTGGTCCTGGACGAGCCGGCGGCTGTGGTGGATGGGGAGCCGGATGAGCGGACGGGGTTGCGGCGCCTGTACGTGTCGCTCACGCGTGCCGTGTCGGGCCTAGTGGTGACCCACGCGGCGCCGCTCCCCCCGCAACTGGTGTAACCGGCACCGTCGTTACGGCCTCGGGGCTCCGCCCCGGACCCCGCGCCTCAATCGCCGGCGAGGCTTGATATGCCGAACCGTCGTTACGCCCCCCGGGGCTGGATTTGCCGGACCGGCGGTCTTGGGATGCGGGCGGGAATCAGACCCGATCAAGCCCGTCCGGCGATTGAGGACCGGGGTTCGGGGCGGAGCCCCGGTTTTCAGCCTCGCCGGCGTTTGAGGCGCGGGGTCCGGGGTGGAGCCCCGAGGCGTGGGGGCGGGTTAGGTGTCCAGGGCGTTTCGCCACACCCGGACCGCGTCCGCCGAAACGGGGGCCGACCAACCCGCGGGGCGACTCGCTCCGCCGATGTGGAACGCGGAGACACCCGCCGCCCGCAACCCCGGCACGTGGTCGAGGCGGAGCCCCCCGCCCACAAGGATTTGTTGCGTGTAACCGGGGTCGCCGCACGCGGAGCGGGTCGCCTCCGCGAGGAGTACGTCGAGCCCCGCGTCCACCCCGTCCGCCGACCCGGCCGTGAGGTACGTGTCGAGCCCCGGCAGATCGGCGAGCTGCTTGCGCAGCGCGTCCCGGTCGGCGGCCCGGTCGATGGCCCGGTGGAAGGTCCAACGGCAGCCGTCGAGCTCGGCCACGAGCTCCTCCACGGCGGCCAGGTCGGGCCCACCCTGCTCGTCGAGGAAGCCGAGCACGAACTCGTCCGCTCCCGCGGCCCGCAGCTCCCGTGCCGCCCGCACCAGCGCCCCCGTGTCCCCGGCCGCGAACCCGTCGGCCAGTCGCAGCATCACGCGCAGCCGGATGTCCACGGCGGACCGGATCGCCGTGAACGTCTCCACGGAAGGCGTGAGCCCGTCCGCGGCCATGTCCGTGACCAGCTCGAGCCGGTCCGCACCTCCGGCCTGAGCGGCGACCGCGTCCTCGGCGTCGAGGGCGATCACCTCCAGGACTGCACGCTCGCTCATGGGTCTCCAGACAGGTCTAGTCCAATGGTCCGCCTGCTCACTTTACGCCGCGCGCGGGGCGAGCGCGACGCGACTTCCGATACCGCTGTCCGACCCTCGGTGGCCCCCTTGCATTGCATACCCCCTAGGGGTATAAATGGATCTCGTGAGAAGGTACCCATAGGGGGTACTCGGAGGAATTTCGAATCTCGCTCCCGTCAACCGAGGAGGCATCATGTCGGCGCATACCGTCGTCCCGCCCGCAGAGGTGGAACTCACCATCGGCGGCATGACCTGCGCGTCGTGCGCCGCACGTGTCGAGAAGAAGCTGAACCGCATGGACGGCGTCGAGGCGACCGTCAACTACGCGACCGAGAAGGCCAAGGTCAGCTACGCGGAGGGGATCGAGGTCGCGGACCTCGTCGCCACCGTCGAGGCCACCGGCTACACGGCGCGCGAGCCCGAGCCCCCGGCCACGTCCGGGGCGGGCGGCAGCGATCAGGAGGACAGGGAAGACTCCGAGGGGGACAGCCGCGAACTGCGCACGCTGCGCGAGCGGCTCATCACCGCCGTCGTGCTCGCCGTCCCCGTCATCGCGATGTCGATGATCCCGGCCCTCCAGTTCGAGTACTGGCAGTGGCTGTCCCTGACGCTCGCCGCGCCCGTCGTCGTCTACGCCGCCTGGCCCTTCCACAAGGCCGCCTTCACCAACGCGCGGCACGGCGCCGCGACGATGGACACCCTGGTCTCGGTCGGCGTCTCCGCCGCGTTCCTGTGGTCGCTGTGGGCGCTGTTCTTCGGCACGGCCGGCATGCCCGGCATGACGCACCCCTTCGAGCTGACCATCGCCCGCACCGACGGCGCCGGGAACATCTACCTGGAGGCCGCGGCGGGCGTCACCGCGTTCATCCTCGCCGGCCGGTACTTCGAGGCCCGCTCCAAGCGGAAGGCCGGAGCCGCGCTCCGGGCGCTGCTGCACCTGGGCGCCAAGGACGTGACCGTCGTACGGGACGCGGGGGACGGCGGTCGTCGCGAGGAGACCGTGCCCGTAAGCGAGTTGAAGGTCGGGGACCGCTTCCTCGTACGGCCCGGCGAGAAGATCGCCACCGACGGCGCCGTCGTCGAGGGCTCCTCCGCCGTGGACGCCTCCATGCTCACCGGCGAGTCCGTGCCCGTGGAGGTCGAGGCCGGCGACGCCGTCACCGGCGCCACTCTGAACGTCGGCGGGCGCCTCGTCGTCGAGGCCACCCGCGTCGGCGCCGACACCCAGCTCGCCCGGATGGCCAAGCTCGTCGAGGACGCGCAGAACGGCAAGGCCGCGGCCCAGCGGCTCGCCGACAAGATCTCCGGCGTCTTCGTGCCGATCGTCATCGGGCTCGCCCTCGCCACGCTCGCCTTCTGGCTGCTGAAGGGGGAGGGCCTGACGGCCGCCTTCACCGCCGCCGTCGCCGTACTGATCATCGCCTGCCCCTGCGCCCTGGGCCTCGCCACCCCCACCGCCCTCATGGTCGGCACCGGCCGCGGCGCCCAGCTCGGCATCCTCATCAAGGGCCCGGAGGTCCTGGAGACCACCCGCAAGGTCGACACGATCGTCCTCGACAAGACCGGAACCGTGACGACGGGACGTATGACGCTGCTCGGCGCGCACACCGCCGAAGGCGTCGAGCGGGCCGAAGTGCTGCGCCTCGCGGGCGCGTTGGAGCACGCCTCGGAGCACCCGATCGCGCAGGCCGTGGCGACGGGCGCCGCCGAGGAGGTCGGTACCCTCCCGACTCCCGAGGACTTCGTGAACGTCGCCGGGCTCGGCGTCCAGGGCGTCGTCGACGGGCACGCGGTGCTCGTCGGGCGCGAGGCGCTGCTGAAGGAGTGGGAGATCCACCTCCCCGAGGCGCTCGCGAAGGTGAAGCGGGAGGCCGAGGAGGCCGGGCGTACGGCGATCGCCGTGGCCTGGGACGGCGAAGGACGCGCGGTCCTGGAGGTCGCCGACGCGGTCAAGGAGACCAGCGCCGAGGCGATCGAGCGGCTGCGCGGGCTCGGCCTGCGGCCGGTGCTGCTGACCGGGGACAACGAGGCCGTGGCCCGTTCCGTCGCCGCGGAGGTCGGCATCACGGATCCGGCGGACGTCATCGCTGAGGTCCTTCCGCAGGACAAGGTCGACGTCGTCAAGCGCCTTCAGGGCGAGGGGCGTTCGGTGGCCATGGTCGGCGACGGCGTCAACGACGCGGCGGCGCTCGCGCAGGCGGACCTCGGGCTCGCGATGGGCACGGGGACCGATGCGGCGATCGAGGCCGGGGACCTCACCCTCGTACGAGGTGATCTGCGGGCGGCGGTCGACGCGATCCGGCTCTCGCGCAGGACGCTCGGCACGATCAAGAGCAACCTGTTCTGGGCGTTCGCGTACAACGTGGCGGCGATTCCGCTGGCCGCGGCGGGGCTGCTCAATCCGATGATCGCGGGGGCGGCGATGGCGTTCTCGTCGGTGTTCGTGGTGGGGAACAGCCTGCGGCTGCGGAGGTTCCGCGGGAGTTACTAGAGCGCGCGGCGACGTGGCTGGGGTCGCGGGGCTCTGCCCCGGGCCCCGCTGCTCAAACGCCGCAGGGGCTGGTCAAACGCCGCAGGGGCTGGAAAGACGCTATCCGGGCGTGAGGTGGCGCTAGCGTCGCCTGGTGTGACCGTTGGAACACTCTATGTCCGCCTTTCTTGCCTCCTGTTCGCTCTTTCCCTCCTCGGCCTCCTCGCCCTCTGCGTTACGCGGCCCACGCCCATGGCGGACGTGCTCGTGTACCGGGCCGAGGGGGCCGCGGTCGTCAACGGTGGGGATCTGTACGGGTTCGCCGTGACGGAGTGGCGGTTGCCGGCCACGTATCCGCCGTTCGCGGCGCTGCTGTTCGTGCCGGCGGCGTGGGTGCCGTTGCCCGTGCTCAAGGCGGTCTTTCTGCTCGGCAACGTGGCGCTGGTGGTGGTACTGGTCCGGCTGTCGTTTCGTCTCGCGGGGCTGCGGCGGGTGTCGTGGGCGGTGGTGTGCGGGGGCGCGGCGTTCGCGCTGTGGCTCGAACCGGTCTTCCAGACGGTCCTGTTCGGGCAGATCAACCTCGTCCTCGCCTGCCTGATCCTCTGGGACCTGGCGCGGCCGGCCGGGGCGGCGGGCAAGGGCCTCGCGCTCGGCGTCGCGACCGGGATCAAGCTCACGCCCGCCGTCTTCATCGTGTACCTGTTCCTGGCGGGGCGACGGCGGGAGGCCGCGTACGCGGTGGGTGGCTGTCTCGGCACGGTCGCGGTGGGGGCGCTCGTCCTGCCGTTCGCCAGCTGGGAGTTCTGGACGCGCAGGCTCTACGAGACGGGGCGGGTCGGCAAGGCGTGGATCGTCGACAACCAGTCCTTGCAGGGGCTGGTCGGGCGGGTGCTGCACGTCGAGCAGCCGGGTCTGTTGTGGCTGGTGCCGGCCGGGGTGGTCGGGGTGGTGGGCCTGTACGCGGCCGTGCGCACGGCGCGCCGCGCACCGGCGAGTGGGGTGGTCCTCGCGGCACTCACCGCGCTTCTGGTCTCACCCATCAGCTGGTCGCACCACTGGGTGTGGTGCGTGCCGTTGATCGTGGTGCTGTGGGGGGAGGGGTGGCGGCGGACGGCGTGCGTGACCGCGGCCCTCTTCACGGCCCGCACGATGTGGCTCCTCCCCCACACCGGCAACCTGGACCTCCACCTCCCTTGGTGGCAACAGCCCCTGGCCTCCCCGTACCCCCTGCTCGGCGTCGTCGTCCTCCTCCTCGCCTACGCCGCGGCCGGACCCCGCCGTGATGCGTGCGCCGCACCGGGGGCCGCCTTGCCCACCCTGCCGCCCAAGGCGGCAGATTGCCCAAGGCGGTAGGGGGCGGGTGGTGGGAGATGGCCGGCCAAACCAAGCCCCTGCGGCGTTTGAGCAGCGGGGTCCGGGGCGGAGCCCCGATCTTTTGGGCCTCGGTGGTGGATGACCACAATCAAGCCTCGCCGGCGTTTGAGGCGCGGGGCACGGGGCGGAGCCCCGATCTTTTCCAGCCTCGCCGGCGTTTGAGGCGCGGGGTCCGGGGCGGAGCCCCGTGGCGTAGGGGGAGGGTGACCGTGAACAGGGAGCCCGGTCAGCTTTCCGCGAGGAGGTCGTCCGCGTCGACGATGCGGTAGGCGTACCCCTGCTCCGCCAAGAACCGCTGGCGGTGCGCCGCGAAGTCCTGGTCAATCGTGTCGCGGGCGACAACCGAGTAGAAACGGGCCTCGTGCCCGTCCGCCTTCGGCCGCAACACCCGCCCGAGCCGCTGCGCCTCCTCCTGCCGCGACCCGAACGTCCCGGACACCTGAATCGCCACCGTCGCCTCCGGCAGATCGATGGAGAAGTTCGCGACCTTCGACACGACGAGGACGTTGATCTCGCCCTCCCGGAACGCGTCGAAAAGCTTCTCCCGCACCGCGTTCGTCGTCTCCCCCTTGATGACGGGCGCGTCCAGGTGCTCACCCAACTCGTCGAGCTGGTCGATGTACTGGCCGATGACAAGCGTCTGCTGACCCGCGTGCTTGCGCACCAGCGCCTCGGTCACCTTCCGCTTCGTCGCCGTCGTCGCACAGAACCGGTACTTCTCCTCGGTCTCGGCGGTCGCGTACGCGAGCCGCTCCGAGTCCGTCAGGTTCACCCGCACCTCGACACAGTCGGCGGGCGCGATGTACCCCTGCGCCTCGATCTCCTTCCACGGCGCGTCGAACCGCTTCGGCCCGATGAGCGAGAAGACGTCCGACTCGCGCCCGTCCTCACGTACGAGCGTCGCCGTGAGCCCGAGCCGCCGCCGCGCCTGAAGGTCGGCGGTGAACTTGAAGACGGGAGCCGGCAGCAGATGCACCTCGTCGTAGACCACGAGCCCCCAGTCACGGGAGTCGAACAGCTCCAGGTGCGGATACACACCCTTCCGCTTCGTCGTCAGGACCTGGTACGTGGCGATGGTGACCGGCCGGATCTCCTTCTTCGTACCGCTGTACTCGCCGATCTCGTCCTCGGTCAGCGAGGTCCGCTTCACCAGCTCGTGCTTCCACTGCCGCGCCGAGACGGTGTTCGTGACGAGGATCAGCGTCGTCGCCTTCGCCTCGGCCATGGCCCCGGCGCCGACCAGCGTCTTACCGGCGCCGCACGGCAGCACGACGACACCGCTCCCGCCGTGCCAGAAGTTCTCCACCGCCTGCTTCTGGTACGGGCGCAGGGACCACTCGGACTCGTCGAGGTCGATCGTGTGCGCCTCGCCGTCGACGTAACCCGCGAGGTCCTCGGCAGGCCAGCCCAGCTTCAGGAGCGTCTGCTTGATCTGGCCGCGCTCGGAGGGGTGCACGGCGACGGTGTCGGCGTCGATACGGGCGCCGACCAGCGGCTGGATCCGCTTCGAGCGGAGGATCTCCTCCAGGATCGGCCGGTCCGTGGTCGTGAGCACGAGCCCGTGCGCCGGGTGCTTGCTGAGGGTGAGCCGCCCGTAGCGGTCCATCGTCTCGGCGACGTCGACGAGCAGCGCGTTCGGCACCGGGTAGCGGGAGAACTGCACGAGCGCGTCCACGACCTGCTCCGCGTCGTGCCCGGCGGCCCGCGCGTTCCACAGACCGAGCGGCGTCACCCGGTACGTGTGGATGTGCTCGGGAGCACGCTCGAGCTCGGCGAACGAGGCGATCGCCCGGCGGCATTCGTCGGCCTGCTCGTGGTCGACCTCAAGGAGCAGGGTCTTGTCGCTCTGGACGATGAGTGGACCGTTCACGTACGCACATCCCTTCGGCACAGGCTTCGGCACAAGGCGCGGGCCAAACGTCCAGTGTGCCGCATCCCCGCGTGATCCCCGCGTGCCTACGTTTCCGAGAGCTCGGCCACACCCGTCACCCGGTGCAGCGGATACGTGCGGACCTCGTCGGCCGTGTGGTCGTAGGCGGTGACGAAGCCGCCCTCGACGCGGACGGGGGCGATGACGCGCTGGCTGGCGGCGCCCTCCGCGTTGACGTAGCCGATCCACAGGGCCTCGCCGGTGAGGACGGCGGCCTGCATCGTGGCGAGGGTCTCGGCGGACGTGGTGCGGGGGAGTTCGCCGTTGCCGGGGTGGGCGGGGGCCGGTTTGCGGGGAGCCGTGGAGGCGGCGTCGCCCGCGCGGATGGCGCGCAGGGCCGCGTCGACGAGCGTGGGGTCGGGGAGCGGCGGGCCGTCGGGGACCGGTTCCGGGGCGGTGCGGGGCGGGGTGCGGTGGGCGTGCGCGCGGGCGATCAGGACGTCGCCCTCCGGGGTTTCGGCGGCCGGGGCGAAGCCCATGGAGCGCAATCCTTCGAGGAGCGTGCCGGGGTCGGCCTGCGCCGCGAGGACGGTGGGGGCGAGGCGGCGCAGGCGCAGCGGCGCGGCCCGCTTGTCGGCCAGGATCTCGCCGAGTACGGCGTCGTCGTCGCAGCGCACGTAGGCGCTGGCCGCGCCGATCCGGAGGTGGCCGTGGCGGCGGGCGACGTCGTCGATGAGGTAGGCGAGGGGCTGGGGGACGGGCGTACGGGAGTGTTCGGCGAGGAAGGTCTGGAGGTCGGATGCGGTGCGGCCGGCGTCGAGGGCGCGGCGGACCGAGCCGGGAGTGAAGCGGTAGACCGTGGCGCCGCCCTTCGACTCGATGTCGGCGAGGACGGAGAGGGCGTCGGCGAGGGGGCGTTCGAGGGGGCCGGGGGCGACGGCGGTGAGGTCGGCCTGGAGGAGGACGTGGTCGAGGGGGTCGGGGAGGAGAGGGGCGAGGAGCTGTGCGGCGCGGGCGGCCGGGGTTGCGGTCTCGGGGCTCTGCCCCGGACCCCGCTGCTCAATCGCCGCAGGGGCTTCAAAGGCGGGGCGCTGCCCCGGGCCCCGCTGCTCAAGCGCCGCAGGGGCTCCAAAAGCGGAGGCGCCCGAAGTGGGGGCACCTGAAACAGGCGGTTCGAGCAGGACTCGGCCGTGGGACGAGAGGGCGCCGCGGCCCGTGATGCCGAGGAGTTCGGCCTCCGTGAGGGTCCAGTGGGCGAGGTGGGTGCGGAGGTCGAGGGAGGCGGGCGAGGGGCGTTCCCAGGTGAGGCGGTCGGTGATCGAGTCGGGGTCGGGGGCGGCGCCCTCGGGCAGTTCGGTGGCGAGGAGGGTGAGGACGCGGTGGCGTACCTCGGGAGCCGCCGAACGGTCCAGGTGGGGGCCGAGGGCCGACAGCGTCCGGTCCTTGCCGTCGCGGCCGCCGACCAGGCCCGCCGTGCGGGTCGCCGGGAGCCAGGCCGCGGCCAGCCGTTCCCAGCGCTGGGCGGGCGGCAGCAGCACCCACTCGTCGTACGCGGGGGTCGCCGCGTACCGCTCGTCGGCCTCGCCGTCGGAGGCCAACAGGCCCGCGGCGTAGGCGAGTTCGACCCAGAACGCGGCGGTCGGCTCGGTGCTGTCGAGGGCGACGGCGGTGCGCTTGAGGTCGCGGACGCTGAGGCCGCCGGCCCGGAGCACGGCGGGGCCGCCCTCGTCCCAGTCCTTCAGCAGCTCCTCGACGGTCGCCACCGCCGTGTACGCCTCGGCGGCGGCGGTGGCGTCCACAACCTGTGGACGGTGCGTCGCCTTCTCGCGTACGGGCGGTGCGAGCGGTTCCAGCTCGCGGTGCGCGTGGCCGCCGCGCAGGTGGAGCGCCGCCTCGCGGGGCAGCACCACGGTGCCGGGGGTGGTCGGGACGAGCAGGCCGCGGTCGAGCAACCACCGCAGGTGCGCCGCCGGTTGGGCCGTGATCTGGCCGTACGGGGGTCCCCACACGAGGCGGTTCAGTACGTCGAGGGCGTCGGTCGGCGCCTCGTCGAGCAGCGCCGACATCCGGGTCGGGTCGGTGAACAGGGCGGTGAGCGCGGCCACGGCGGAGACCGGGTCGTGTGTCGACGGCAGGCCCGCCGCCGCGACGATCTCCTGCACACGTCCCGGCGACATCCCGGACGTGGCCTCGGCGACGGTCGGGCCGAGGCCGGTGGGGGACGGGTGCTGCGGGGTGGGGGTGAGCAGTTCGCGCGCGGTGCGTACGAGCCGGAGCTGGCCGTCGCCGCCCCAGGCGAGCGCCTGGTCGCGGAGGGTGGCGACGGCGCCGGGGAGCGCGGCGGCGGCGTCCTCGCCGGGGAGGAGGCCTTGGAGGGTCTCGTACGTCGTCGGGTCCGGGGCCACGGCGAGGGCCTGCGCCACCTGCTGCGTGAAGCGGTCGAGGCGGTCGAGGGCGCGGATGACGGAGGCGCGGGTGCCGGCGCGGGTGGCGAGCTGGGTCATGTCGTTCGGCACGGGGCCGAGCAGGTCGGGGCGGGCTCGCAGGAGGCGTGCGAGGGAGGCGTCGTCCCATGCGCGGAGCGCTTCCGCGAGGGAGCGGGGTGCTGCCGCGGTCGTCTGCTCGTCGCTGCTCATCCCACCCACGGTAGCGGTCTTCGCCTCCCGCACCGTCGTTACGGCCTCGGGGCTCCGCCCCGGACCCCGCGCCTCAATCGCCGGCGGGGCTTGATTGCGCCGGTGGGGCTTGAGCGGAGGTTGGTTTATCAAGCCTCTGCGGCGATTGAGCAGCGGGGTCCGGGGCAGAGCCCCGGGGCGGGGGACCGGACGGGCGCGCGCATCCGCGATACCGTCGGAACGTCAACAGCGCCACCCCGGAGGGGACTTCGTGGGGATCGAGAGTGATCGGATCGTCCTCGACTACCTGAGCAAGGTCGGAGACCTGGCCCAGTCACGGCAACTGCCGTCGTCGACAAGAATGCGCCTCGTCGCGGAGCTGCGAGGCGAGATCGACCGGCGCCGCGCAGCGGGCACCGCCGACAGCCCGGCCGCCGTCCGCAAGCTGATCGGCCGCCTCGGCACCCCCGACCGGATCGTCGCCGACGCCGACGGCGGCGACGGCACCTTCGACTTCCGCGGCGTGGCCGAGGAGCCCGAGCAGCGCAAGGGCAAGGGCACCCTCGGCCGGGTCGTCCCCAAGGCCCGCGTCCCCCGCCTCCCCCGCGCCCTGCGCAAACCGCCCCCGCCCGAACCCCTGGAGGGCACCGTCGTCGAGGACGACGGCCCCGCGCCGCCGCACCTCGCGGGCACCGACGAACTCGGCACGGTCGAACCCGTCGACTGGTGGCGGGCGGCGGACGGCCGGCCCGGCACCGAGATCGACGACGTGCCGGGGTTCGTCGGAGGCGTGGAGATCCCGGACATACTCAGGCCGCCGGGCGCCGCCACCGGCGGCCCCGACCTCCGTAAGCGCCCACTCCCGGAACCCGTCGCTGCAGTGGACGACGACGAGGAAGACGAGGAAGAAGGGGAGGTGGAGGCAGAGGGCGGGCGCGCCCGTGGGGCCCGTCGGCTGCTTCCCCGCCGCGCCGCCCGCGCCGCCCTCGGAGGCCGTACGTCCTTCACCCAGCCGCTCCTCCTGCTCGCCGCCGCGGCCCTGGTCGTCGGCGCCGTGCTCGGCAACGTACTCGTGCTGCTGATCGGTTGGGCCGTCGTCTACCTCTCCCGGCAGCTGACCGTCGGACAGAAGAAGTGGGCGGTGTTCGGCCTCCCGGGGATCGCCGCGATCACCGGCATCGTCTGGCTGTGGGGGCGCGGCGACGGGCGGTGGGGCGAGCCGATACCCGGCGGCCGGCTGAGCGGCGCGCTCGACGAGACATGGCCGTGGGTGCTGCGCTGCGCGGCGCTCGCCTCCGCGCTGTACCTGGTGTGGCGGGCGCGCTCACCTCGCGTCTGACCCCCGCGGGTCACCGCGACAGGTCGGACTCGATCTCCGCGAGGATCTGCTTCGCCGCCGTGTACCCGGCCCCCTGACCCCACAGCTCGTCGTCGACCGTGTAGACCCGGTTGTCCCGCACCGCCCTGATGCCGCGCCACTGCGCGCTCGTCGTCGCCTCGGTGACCTGGGCGCGGCCCGGATTCCCGTACGTGGACGTGAAGATGGCGTCCGCGTCCGCCCGGCCGACCTGCTCGGCGCCCACCTCGAACGAGGCTCCGTGGCCGCCGACGCCCACGTCGGACAGGATCGAGCCGAGAGGCGTCTGCTTCCCGTACACGTGGATGTCGGAGCCCGCGACGAACCGGACGAAGTTGACGTCGGTCCGCGCCGCCCGGCTCTTGCCGCCGATGGCCTTGATGACGGCGGCGACCCGGCTCTTGTACTGGGCGGCCACCTGCTCGGCCCGCGACTGCTCCCCGAGCGCGGAGGCGTGCACGAGGAAGTCCTCCTTCCACGCGGAGCCACCGGAGCCACCGGAGCCACCGGAGCCACCGGCGTTCCCCGTGAGGACCGTCGGTGCGAGGGCGCTGAGTTGCTTGTAGCGCTTCCCGTTCGCGGCCTCGGTACCGAGGATCAGGTCGGGCTTGAGCCCGGCGATCTTCTTGAGGTCGGGGGCGCCCGCCGCCCCGCCGACCTTCTTGATGCCGCTGGTCTCCGACGTGGGCAGGTACGAGGGGACGGAGGCCGCGCCCACGGGCCGCACCCCCAGCGTGACCGCCGAGTCGAGCTCCGCGCCGTCCAGGACGACCACCCGCTCGGGGTGGTCCTTGACCTTGACGTCGCCCATGGCGGTCCTGACCGTATGGCTGCCGGTCGCCTTGGCGGCGGGCTTGGCGGCGTTCTCGTCGTCGTCCGAGCTACAGGCGGAGAGGGTGAGCGAGAGGGCGAGCGCGGCGCCGATCGCGAGGCGGGTGTGGTTCATGGGGGCCCATGGTGCCCTTGGGATCGCCTTCGGGGAAGCCGTCACCGGGGAGGGAGAATGATCCCCATGGCTCCCCACACAGACCCCACCGACCCCGCCACCCCCACCGGTCCCACCGTCGGCTTCGATCTCGACATGACGCTCATCGACTCCCGCCCCGGCATCCGCGCCACCTGGGTCGCGCTGTCCGAGCGCACCGGGCTGCGGATCGACCCGGATCTGATCGTCTCGCGCCTGGGGCCGCCGCTGACCGAGGAGTTGGCGTACTGGTGCCCGCCGGAGGACATCCCGGCGATGGCCGACCTCTACCGTGAGATGTATCCCACATACGGCATCGAGCCGACGCTGCCGATGCCGGGGGTCCGCGAGACCATCGACGCCGTGCATGCGGCGGGCGGCCGGGCCATCGTCGTCACCGCCAAGTACGAGCCGAACGCGAAGCTGCACCTGGCGCACCTCGGCATCGACGCGGACGCCGTCATCGGCGACCTGTGGGCCGAGGGCAAGGGGCACGCGCTGCGCGAGCACGGCGCGAGCGTCTACGTCGGCGACCACGTCGGCGACGTCCGCGGAGCCCGCACCGCGAACGCCCTGTCCGTGGGTGTCACGACAGGGCCCTGCGACGCCGCCGAGCTGCGGGAAGCCGGCGCCGACGTGGTGCTGGACGACCTGACCGGGTTCCCGGCCTGGCTGGCGGGTTACGTGGCGGAGCGCGCCTGACGGCGCTGCGCGGCGACGCCCCGTAGGACGCCCGCCGCGGCGATGAGGAACCCGACGCCCATCAGCATGCACACCGCGTACGCGACGGGCGGGAACGGGTCGGTGTGGAGGAACAGCGGCGCCACCGTGACCAGGGTGGCGATCGCCCCCACGATGAAGACGATGCCGCCGGCTTTCACGAGGCCGTCGCCGGGGCCGGTCTCGGCCGCCGCGGAATTGGCTTGGGTTTTGTCGCGCACCCAGCCAGGGTAGTTCCCAGCGCAGAGAGACAACCACGGGCCAAGCGCAGACCGCATCTTGTCACCCGGCCCGAGACCAATAGTCTTGGTGACGGCGGGTCGGACCACGGCCCGCTGTCCTGCTATCCAGACCCCTTCACCCCGTTTATCCCGGCGATTTCTTCTAGTACGAGGACGAGGACTTCACGTGCCTACCGGCAAGGTCAAGTGGTTCAACAGCGAGAAGGGCTTCGGCTTCCTCTCCCGCGACGACGGCGGTGACGTCTTCGTGCATTCCTCCGTACTTCCCGCAGGCGTGGACGCCCTCAAGCCCGGTCAGCGGGTGGAGTTCGGGGTGGTCGCGGGGCAGCGCGGCGACCAGGCGCTCTCGGTCACGATCCTGGACCCGACGCCGTCGATCGCTGCGGCGCAGCGCCGCAAGCCGGACGAACTGGCGTCGATCGTCCAGGACTTGACGACACTCCTCGAGAACATCACGCCGATGCTGGAGCGCGGCCGCTACCCGGAGAAGGCGGCGGGCAAGAAGATCGCCGGTCTACTGCGGGCGGTGGCCGACCAGTTGGACGTCTGAGCCGTCCCATCCGCCTTTTGAGCCCCTGCGGCGATTGAGCAGCGAGGTCTGGGGCAGAGCCCCGGACCTCAGCCCCGTTGGGGCCCGCCGTTACGGGAACGCGAGCGCATCCGGCGCAAGGGCCGGAACCAACCCCTCCGCGGCAGCCCGCGTCAGCAGACCGCGGATCGCCGCATACCCGTCCTCGCCGAGGTCGGCCGTGAACTCGTTGACGTACAGGCCGATGTGCTGGTCGGCGACGGCCGGGTCCATCTCCTGCGCGTGCGCCATGACGTACGGGCGGCTGGCCTCGGGGTCCTCCCAGGCCATCCGCACCGAGGTGCGCACCGCGTCCGCGTAGCCGCGCAGCTTCTCCGCGCCCAGCGAGCGGCGGGCGATGATCGCGCCGAGCGGGATCGGCAGGCCCGTCGTGGCCTCCCAGTGCTCGCCCATGTCGGCCAGCTTGTGCAGGCCGTAGTCCTGGTACGTGAAGCGGGCCTCGTGGATGACGAGTCCGGCGTCGATCTTGCCGTCGCGCACGGCGGGCATGATCTCGTGGAACGGCATGACGACGATCTCGCCGACCCCGCCACCGGGCACGACATCGGCCGCCCACAGGCGGAACAGCAGGTACGCGGTGGAGGTCTCGCTCGGCACCGCGACCCGCTTGTCGCTCAGGTCCACGCCCGGCTCGCGGGTCAGGACCAGCGGTCCGCAGCCCCGGCCGAGCGCGCCGCCGCACGGCAGCAGCGCGTAGTCGTCGAGGACGTAGGGCAGCACCGCGTACGACACCTTGAGCAGCTCGTACGCGTCCTCGCGGCGTTCGGCGACGCCGTTGGTGATGTCGATGTCGGCGAAGGTCACGTCGAGCGCGGAGGCGCCGGGGACGCGGCCGTGGGCCCAGGCGTCGAAGACGAAGGTGTCGTTCGGGCAGGGCGAGAAGGCGATACGGGTGGGGGCCGTCGTGCCCGTCGTGCCCGTCGTATCCGTGGTGTCCGTCATGTGTTCTTCCAACTCTCCAGTACGGGCGCGGTCTTCCCGAAGGCGGAGGCCAGCGCGGCGAGTGCGTCACCGATGCGCCAGGCGTCGCGGTCGCGCGGTCCCACGGCGTTGGAGACGGTGCGGATCTCGGCCACCGGCACCCCGTGCGCGGCGGCGGCCTCGGCGACCCCGAAGCCCTCCATCGCCTCGGCCACGGCGCCCGGGTGACGCTGGGCGAGCAGCGCGGCGCGGTCGGCGGTGCCGGTCACCGTGGAGACGGTGAGCACGGTGCCGACGGTGGCGGAGGAGGCCGCGGCGAGTTCTCGTACGAGGGACTCGGGCGGCGTGTGGGTGACGGTGCCGAAGCCGAGTTCGGTGACCGGGACGAAGCCTTCGGCGGTCTCGGCGCCCAGGTCGGCGACGGTGATCGCGTCCGCGACCAGGACCGCGCCGGGGGCCGCGGTGAAGCCGCCGCCGATACCGGCCGAGACGACCAGCGTGTAGGGGGAGCCCGCGAGTTCGGCCTTCGTGAGGGCGGTCGCGGTGCCGGCCGCCGCGGCGGCGGGGCCCACGCCGACGGCCACGACATCGAGGGCCGGATGGTCGTGCAGCGCGCCCGCCACCGCGTCCCGTTCGGCCGGGACGGCGGTGGCGATGAGCACGCGGGGTGCGTCGGTGTTCGTCAGGAGTCCTTCTCGAGCTTGAACGACCACAGGCCGTACGCCTTGGAGTTGCCGCCCTCGAGGATGGTGACGGTGGTCGCACCACCCGAGGCGCCGTACTGCTGATTGAAGAAGACGCTGCCCGGAACGGTGCGGTAGGTCTTCTTGCTGGAGTCCGTGAGCGGCTGGCCGTTCATCAGGAGCGTCCAGCCCTTGTCGGCGATCTCCGGGTCGACACCGAAGCGGACCGTGGCGTCCGGGTCCACCTTGATGGACTTGGCGTCCTTCGCGTCCTTCAGGCAGCCCTGGAGCGAGGTCGGCTTGAGCGCGTCGCCGTCGTTGTAGCAGCTGGCCTCGGAGTTCACCGAGTTGCGGTCCACCGTGACGGTGGCCAGCGGAGTCGGCTTGTCGCAGGCGGAGAGGACGAGCAGTCCGGCGCCTACGGCACCGACGGCGGCCAGGGCGCGGCGGTGGCGCGCAACGAAACGCTGGGAGGTCATGGCGGAAGGCTATCTGGCGGCGCCCGTCCGGCTCAGGGTGGGGGAGCGGGTGTCGCGTTTGGGCGGCTCAGGCGGTTCAGGCGGCTCAGGCGGCTCAGGCGGCTCAGGTGACTTGGGCGGCTCAGGCGACACGGGCCCGGGGCGCGGGCGAGCCGTGCCGGGCGGCGGCGAGCAGACCGCGGACCGTCGTGAGCCAGCCCGCCGCCACGATCGCCGCCGCGACCGAGAGCCCGAGCACTCCGTTGAGCGGCAGCGCGATCCCGATCGCCCCGCCCACCACCCACGCCATCTGCAACAACGTCTCCGCACGCGCGAACGCCGACGTACGCACCGCCTCCGGGACGTCCCGCTGGATCGTCGCGTCGAGGGACAGCTTGGCCAGCGCCTGCGCGAAGCCGGCGACCGCGCCCAGGCACGCCGTCATGTACGCGCTGAAGAAGACGGCGGACGTGATCGCCACACCGAGCACGACCGCGACCACGGTCACGATGATGACCTCGGGGGCGCGCGCCTTCAGCCACGCCCCGACCGCCGTGCCCAGCGCGTTCCCCGCCCCCGCCGACACCCCGACGAGGCCGAGCGAGACGGCCGCGCTCTGCCCGCTCAGCGGGTGCTCGCGCAGCAGGAACGCGAGGAAGAAGATCAGGAATCCGGACAGGCAGCGCAGCGCGGCGTTCGCGGCGAGCGCGTGGGTGACGGCCGGGCCGACCGTCCGCAGCCCCGGCTTGCGCTGCCGCTTGACCGGCCCGTGCAGATGCGCCTCGTCCGCCGCGAGCAGCGCCTTCGCCTCGCCGCGCGCCGAGTCCACCTTGGGCGGCATCGAGTACGAGAGGAAGACCCCGCACACGTACAGCACGAACGCCCCGTACAGCGGCCAGCGCGGTCCGATCGCCTGGAGGCCCGCGCCGACCGGCGCCGCCGCGCCCGTGGCGAGCAGCCCGCCGAGCGTCACCCGCGAGTTCGCCTTCACGAGTGAGAAGCGCGGCGGCAGCAGGCGCGGCACGACCGCCGAGCGCACCACGCCGTACGCCTTCGACGCGACGAGGACGCCGAGCGCCGCCGGATACAGCTGGAGCCCGCCGCCGGCCACGGCGCCCGCGAGGACGAGCGCGAGCAGCGCCCGCGCCAGCATCGACGCGGCCATCGCGGCGCGCCGCCCGTGCGGCAGCCGGTCGAGCAGCGGACCTATGACGGGGGCGAGGAGCGTGAAGGGGGCCATCGTGATCGCGAGGTACAGGGCGACCCGGCCGCGCGCCTCGTCCGTCGGCACGGCGAAGAAGACCGTCGAGGCGAGGGCGACCGTGACCATGACGTCGCCCGCGCCGTTCAGCGCGTGCAGTTCGATCAGTTTCCCGAGCCCCGACTCGCCCGCGCCGTGCGCGTGCGTCGCTTTGCGGATGCCACGTGCGGTGCCGGTGAAAGGGAGGTGCAGGGCGCGGCCGATTCTGCGGACGGCCGTCGGCGCGTCCGTCGTGCGCGAAGACGCGCGCACCGACGAACGGGGCGAACGGGACGACGACCCACCGGCTGTCACCCCGCCATGGTGCCCCTTGTTCGGGCGTACTAGTGCGGATATGGACAGGCTGGTCGGCTTTCCGGCCAGGTGCGGCTCGTACGTCGGTGTGGGCGCAGGGCGTGAGAAGAGGTAGCGTGCGTAGCGCGCCCGCGGCGGTTGTTCTCGGCCGCGCGCCTCTCGGCCATCCCGCAGAATGGATGGCGTAGGTGCGCCCGGAACGTCGGGCGCGAACGTCGACGCGGCCCTCCGGTCCGCTCCGTCCGCGCTCCCGCCACAAGCAAGCGGCGCACCCGTGAGACGGCGTAGGAGAGAAGCGATACCTGTGAGCGCAGCGACAACGCGAAGCCGCACCCCTGACCGTCTGTGCGCGGAGGCGGTGGACATCGCCCGGGCCGCGGCAGAAGAGGCCGCCGCGCCTGGGGTGGTCGGCGAGCACGTCGACATGGTCGTCGAGGGCGACCGCGTGGTCACGCATCTCTTCGAGTGCAAGGAATTCGGCTACCGCGGCTGGCGCTGGGCGGCGACGGTGGCGCGGGCTTCGCGTGCCCGTTACGTGACGCTGGACGAGGTCGTCCTCCTTCCCGGGCCCGACGCCCTCCTCGCCCCCGAGTGGGTGCCGTGGAGCGAGCGGCTGCGCCCCGGCGACCTGGGCCCCGGCGACCTGCTCCCCACCGAGTCCGACGACCTGCGCCTGGAGCCCGGCTTCACCGGCGAGGACACGCCGCCGCCGAACTCGCCGGTGTCCGAGGACATGGCGGAGCTCGTCGAGGCCGAGGACGTCGAGGTCACCGAGGGCCCGGTGGCGGCGCTGCCGGTGGCCCCGACCCGTGGCTCGATCGCGTCGGTCGCCGAGGAGCTCGGCATGCGCCGGGCGCGGGTGCTCTCCCGGTACGGGCTGCATGTCGCGGCCGACCGCTGGGAGGACTCCTTCGGCGCGAAGACCCCCATGGCGCAGGCGGCCCCCGCCACGTGCGTCTCCTGCGGCTTCCTCGCCCCCATCGGCGGCTCCCTCGGCCAGGCCTTCGGCATCTGCGCCAACGAGTTCGCGCCTGCGGACGGCCGGGTCGTGTCCCTCTCGTACGGCTGCGGTGGCCACTCCGAGGCGGCCGTCATGCCCAAGGCCCCGCGACCGGCTCCGCCGGTGATCGACGAGACCGTGGTGGACGTGCTGCCGCTGCGCCCGGAGGCGGACGCGGGCTCGGTCGGAGCGGTGGCCTCCGGCGGTGGCGACGACGACCTGGGCCACTCTTAGGCCACATCACGGGTGGGCCCAATCAAGCCTCTGCGGCGATTGAGCAGCGGGGTCCGGGGCGGAGCCCCGAGGCGTCAACCACGGTGCCGCCGCATGCCCACGGCAGGGCGGGGAACTCTGCGCGATACGGTTCGGCCGATCACGACCACGCAGCCCAGAGGAGTCACCCGTGAGCGTCAGCAGAATCGCGCGCCCGGCGCCCGAAGGCGTCGACCCGTTCGGCACCGCGCGGCTGCGCCACACCGTGCTCGACGCGTGGGCGGGCAGCGCCGCCCGCTTCCGGGAGGACGCCAACGCCGAGGAGGACCTCGCGCTCGGCGGCTACCGCGACCGGCTCGTCGTCGAACTCGCGCAGAACGCGGCGGACGCCGCCGCCCGCGCCGGCGTCGAAGGGCGGCTCGCGCTCACCCTGAAGGACGGCGTCCTGGCCGCCGCCAACACCGGTGCCCCGTTGGACGCGGCGGGCGTCGAGTCGCTGTCCACGTTGCGGGCGTCCGCGAAGCGGGAGGCCATCGACGCGGAGACCGCCGTGGGGCGGTTCGGCGTCGGCTTCGCGGCCGTGCTCGCCGTCTCCGACGAGCCCGCGGTGGTGGGGCGCAGTGGGGGCGTGCGGTGGTCGCTGACGGACGCGCGGATCGCGGCGGCGGACGCGGCGGTGCGGAGTGCGGACCTGGGGGACGAGTTGCGGCGGCGGGACGGTCATGTGCCGTTGCTGCGGCTGCCGTTCGCGGCGGAGGGCTCCGCCCCGGGGCCGTACGACACTGTGGTCATTCTTCCGTTGCGGGATGCGGCGGCGGAGGCGTTGGCCTCGCGGCTGGTGGACGGGGTCGACGACACGCTTTTGCTCGCGTTGCCGGGGTTGACGGAGGTGTCCGTCGCCACGGAGGCGGGGGTGCGGGTTCTTCGCCGTGCGGACGAGGCGCCCTACGTCGTGATCACGGACACGGGGGTGCGGCCTCGGGGCTCCGCCCCGGACCCCGCGCCTCAATCGCCGGCGGGGCTGGATGTGTCGGAACCGGCGTTGCGGCCTCGGGGCTCCGCCCCGGACCCCGCGCCTCAATCGCCGGCGGGGCTTGATTTGCCCGGACCGGGGCTTGAGTTGGCCGGACCAGGGCTTGATTTGCCCGGACCGGGGGATGGCGGTGCCGTCACCGGCTTGGGCAGTCTGCCGCCTGGGGCGGCAGGGTGGGCAAGGCGGCCCACGGTGCCGCGTAACGATGCGGGGGCGTCGGCCACGGCGTATCGCACGGTCACCCGCACCGGCGAGCTCGACGCCGGGCTGCTCGCCGACCGGCCCGTCGAGGAACGGCTCCGGCCGAGGTGGGCCGTGACCTGGGCCGTCCCGGTCGACGCCGAAGGCGCCCCGCAACGGCCGCGCAGCGCCCCCGTGCTGCACGCGCCCACCCCCAGCGACGAACCCCTCGGCGTACCCGCCCTGCTCATCGCCTCCTTCCCCCTCGACACGGCCCGCCGCCACGTCGCTCCGGGCCCGCTCACCGACTTCCTCACCGAACGCGCCGCCGACGCGTACGCGGAACTGCTCGGCGGGTGGCGGCCGGTGGGCCCCGGGATCCTGGACCTGGTGCCGGGACCGCTCGGCAAGAGCGAGCTGGACGGCGCCCTGCGCGCCGCCGTGCTCGAACGGCTGCCGCGCACCGCCTTCCTGCCCCCGGCCCTCGAACCGGACGGCGAGGACGGCGAGGACGACCGGCCCGTCTCCCTGAAGCCCCGGGACGCCGAGGTCGTCGAGGGTGCGGGCGCCGACACCGTGCGGGTCCTCGCCGACGTGCTGCCGAGCCTGCTGCCCGCCGGGCTCGAACGGCGCGTGGAACTGCGGACGTTGGGCGTCGCCCGGGTCCCGCTGACCGAGGCCGTCGACCGGCTGGCGGGCCTTGAGAAGGAGCCCGGCTGGTGGCGGCGGCTGTACGAGTCGCTCGCCGGGGTCGACCCCGACCGGCTGAGCGGGCTGCCCGTGCCGCTCGCCGGTGGGCGCACCACCATCGGGCCGCGGCAGGTGCTGCTGCCCACCGCCGAGGCGTCCACCGTTCCCGGTGAGGCGCTCGCCCGGCTCGGGCTCAAGGTCGCGCACGCCGACGCCGCCCACCCGCTCCTGGAGAAGCTGGGCGCCCTGCCCGCCACCCCGAGAGCCGTGCTGCGCACCCCGCAGGTGCGCGCCGCCGTCGCCGCCTCGCTCGACGACGAGGCCGCCGCCTGGGACGACGAAAACGCCCTGGACGCCGACGAGTTGGCCGACGTCGTGCTCACGCTCGTACGCGACGCCCACCTCGACGTCGGCGACGAGCCCTGGCTCGGCGCCCTCGCCCTCCCCGACGAGGACGGCGAACTCGCCCCCGCCGCCGAGCTCGTGCTCCCCGGCAGCCCCATCGCCGCCGTGCTGCGCGAGGGTGAACTCCCGTACGTGGACGGGGACATGTCCGACAAGTGGGGCCAAGGGCCGCTCGCCGCCTGCGGCGTCCTCGACACCTTCGCCCTCGTCCGCGCCACCGACGTCGTCCTCGACCCCGACGAACTGGAGCCGCGCGACAGCGACTTCCCCGAGCCGGACGACGCCGGTCTCCTCGACGCCGTCGACGTGTGGTGCGAGGACGTACTCGACCAGCTGCCGGACACTCCCGTGCCGCCCGTCGCCACCGAGCTGATCGCCGTACGGGACCTGGATCTCGTCGACGAGGAGCGCTGGCCGCAGGCGCTCGCGCTGCTCTCCCGGCCGCCGCTGCGCGACGCCCTCACCCAGCCCGTCCGCGTCCTCCTCCCGGACGGCACGCACGAACTCGTCCGCCCGTACACCGCCTGGTGGCTGCGCGGGAACCCGGTGCTCGACGGCCGCCGCCCCGCCGGACTGCGCGCGGAGGGCGGCGACCCGCTGCTCGTCGGCCTCTACGAGCCGGCCGACGCCGCCGGCTTCGACGACGAACAGGTGCTGCGCGCCCTCGGCGTCCGCACCTCGGTCGCCGCGCTCCTCGACGAGCCCGGCGGCGCCGCCGAACTCCTCGACCGCCTCGCCGACCCCGAGCGCCCCGTCGAGCCCGCCCAACTGCACGCCCTCTACGGCAGGTTGGCCGACCTCGACCCCGAACAGGTCACGCTGCCGGACGAGTTGCGTGCCGTGCGGGACGGCGAGGTCGTGGTCGTCGACGCCCGCGACGCGCTCGTCGCCGACGCCCCCGACCTGATCCCGCTCACGGAGGGGCGTGCTCTCCTGCCCGTCACCCCGACGAGGGCGGCGCAGCTCGCGGAGCTGTTCCAGGTGCGTCGGCTCAGCGAGGCCGTCGACGCGGAGCTCACCGGGCCGGAAGGCGCCGAGCACCCCGTCCCCGATTCGGTGCGCGTCCTGCTCGGGGCCGCGACCCCGGCCTCGTACGTCGAGCACGAGGAGCTGTACGTCTCCGACGTCGAGGTCGACTGGCGCCGCACCCCGGACGGGGTCGTGCACGCGGCCACGCTTGAGGGGGTCGCGGCGGGCCTCGCGTGGGCGGCGGGGCAGTGGCCGAGGCGGTTCGAGGTCGCGGCGCTCCTGGAAGACCCGTCCCGTACGGGTGAGCTGGCGCGGGACCGGTGGTTCGACTGAGGCCGTAACCCCTCAGCCCCTGCGGCGATTGAGCAGCGGGGTCCGGGGCAGCGCCCCGGGCCGCAACGCCGTCATGCCGGAAACCTGCGCCCGACCCACTTCCACAACACCTCAAGCACCCCCGCCGCAACAACCGCCACCCCGACGGCCGTCCACGGCATAACCGCCCCCACCAACCTCAACGCGAAGAACTCCTGCAGCCACGGCACCACAAGCACCAGCAGAAACCCGAGCCCCATCGCCGCGACCAGCCCCACCCGCCACCACGTATACGGCCGCGCGATGATCGCCAGCACCCACATCGAGATCAGGAACAGCGTCAGCGTCGCTGAACTCGTCTCCGCGGCCAACGCCCCCGTCCCCTCGTAGTAGTGACGGGCCACCAGATACATCGCGAACGTGGCGATCCCCGCGACGGCCCCGCCCGGAATCGCGTACCGCATCACCCGTCGTACGAAGTTCGGGCGCGCCCGCTCCTTGTTCGGCGCGAGGGCGAGGAAGAAGGCCGGGACGCCGATCGTCAGGGTCGACAGGAGCGTCAAGTGGCGTGGCAGAAAGGGGTATTCGACCTGGAAGCAGACCACGAGCAGCGCGAGCAGCACCGAGTAGACCGTCTTGACCAGGAACAGGGTGGCGACCCGCGTGATGTTGCCGATGACGCGGCGGCCCTCGGCGACCACCGAGGGCAGCGTCGCGAACGAGTTGTTGAGCAGCACGATCTGGGCGACGGCCCGCGTGGCCTCGGAGCCGGAGCCCATCGAGACGCCGATGTCGGCGTCCTTGAGGGCCAGCACGTCGTTGACGCCGTCGCCGGTCATCGCGACGGTGTGGCCGTGCGCCTGGAGCGCGCTCACCATGTCCCGCTTCTGCTGTGGAGTCACCCGGCCGAAGACGGTGCCTTCGTCGAGCGCGTCGGCCATCTCCGCCGGGTCCTTGGGCAGCGTACGGGCGTCGACGGCCTGGTCCGCGCCTTCGAGGCCGAGCTTTCCGGCGACGGCGCCGACCGAGACCGCGTTGTCGCCGGAGATGACCTTGGCGCGGACGTTCTGCTCGGCGAAGTAGTGGAGGGTGTCGCCCGCGTCGGGGCGCAGGCGCTGTTCGAGGACGACGAGGGCGGTCGGTTCGGCGCTCTCCACGATGCCCGACCCTTCAAGTCCCTTGGGGGCGCGGGCGAGCAGCAGGACGCGCAGGCCCTGGAGGTTGAGCTCCTCGGTGTCGGCGAGCGCGGGGTGGCCCTCGGGCAGCAGCACGTCGGGCGCCCCGAGGAGCCACGCGCTGTCCACGCCGTTGCCCTCGCTGAACGCGGCGCCGCTGTACTTGCGCGCGGAGGAGAACGGCAGGGCCTCGGTGACGCGCCAGTCCACGCTGTCCGGGTAGGCGTCGATGATCGCCTGGAGGGAGGCGTTGGGGCGCGGATCGGACTCGCCGAGTGCGCCGAGCACCTTGCGTACGTACGCCTCGTCGGGCGCGGCGCCGCCGTCCCCGAGGAGCCGCAGCTCGCTCACGTCCATGCCGCCCTCGGTGAGCGTCCCCGTCTTGTCGAGGCAGACCGTGTCGACGCGGGCCAGGCCCTCGATCGCGGGGAGTTCCTGGACGAGGCACTGTTTCCGGCCGAGTCGGATCACGCCGATCGCGAAGGCCACCGACGTCAGCAGCACCAGGCCCTCGGGGACCATCGGCACGATGCCGCCGACGGTGCGGGCGATGGAGTCCTTGAGGTCGTTGTCCTTGACGACGAGCTGGCTGATGATCAGGCCGAGCGCGGTCGGGATCATCATCCACTGCACGTACTTGAGGATCGTGGAGATGCCGGTGCGCAGCTCGGAGTGGACGAGCGTGAACCGGCTCGCCTCCTCCGCGAGCTGCGCCGCGTACGCCTCTCGGCCGACCTTCGTCGCCGTGAATGCGCCGCCGCCGGCGACCACGAAGGAGCCGGACATGACCTCGTCGCCGGGCTGTTTGAGGACGGGGTCGGCCTCGCCGGTCAGGAGCGACTCGTCGATCTCCAGGCCGTCGGCCTCGGCGCAGCTCCCGTCGACGACGATCTTGTCTCCTGGGCCGATCTCGATGAGGTCGCCGAGGACGATCTCGGAGGTGGAGACGCCGACGGCGACCCCGTCGCGACGCACCGTGGGCCGGGCCTCGCCGATCACGGCGAGGGAGTCGAGGGTCTGCTTGGCCCGCCACTCCTGGATGATGCCGATGCCGGTGTTGGCCAGGATGACGAAGCCGAAGAGGCTGTCCTGGATGGGCGCGACGCAGAGCATGATCACCCAGAGCACGCCGATGATCGCGTTGAACCGGGTGAAGACGTTCGCGCGCACGATGTCCGCCACGGACCGCGAGCTGCGCACGGGTACGTCGTTCACCTCACCGCGTGCGACGCGCTCGGCGACCTCCGCCCCGCTGAGCCCGGCCGCCCGTGACGGCATCGGTGTCGCGCCGACCGGATCGCCCGGATCGCCCGGATCGAGTTCGGCGCCCGCCTCGATGTGCGTCATGAAAACGACGGTACGGGCGATTTCGGGGGTTTACCCCTCGGATGCGGCACTTTCACTGTCGGTGACCGCTCCGGCCTCCCCGGCCGCCTCTGCCGCCGCCGCCCGCTTGAGCGCGGCGTCGCGCCCCCTGACGTACCAGATCCCGAGCAGTCCGAGCCCGCCGCCGGCCAGGCAGCACCACACCCACCAGGTGATCCCGCGGTCGTCGAACCAGCCATAGAACGGCAGCTGTACGAGGAAGAGGACGAACCAGAGGATCGTGCCACCGACGATGGTGGCGACCACGGGCCCCTCAAGGGGTTCGGGTGCCTCGTGCCTGGGGGTCCACTTCGCCATGTGCACAGCTTACGAGGAACCACCGACAACCCGGTACAAGCCCCGCACCGCAGAGGTCTACGCGCGGAGATAGCAAATTCGGCCTCATATGTTCATACTGAAACGGCCTGAGTCTGGCCACTTCTGTTCGTACGAAACACCAGCGGAAACATCGGGGTAACCCGCAGGTGACCACATGAGCACCAGACTCGATCACGCAACACGATCACACGGCTCGATCACGCACCCCGCCCGTATGCCACCGCTGAATACCGCTGAGGTCATCCATGTCCACTTCGGCCACCACCCCGGTCGATGTCAACGACTCGCCGCCGCCGGCCCCGAAGAACGGCTTCGACCGCTACTTCAAGATCACCGAGCGCGGCTCGACGATCCCGCGTGAGATCCGCGGCGGCCTCGCCACGTTCTTCGCGATGGCCTACATCATCGTGCTCAACCCGATCATTCTCGGTGGCGCGAAGGACATGTACGGGCACCAGCTGGACAACGCCCAGCTGGTCACCGCGACCGCGCTGACCGCCGCGTTCACCACGCTGCTCATGGGCGTCATCGGCAACGTCCCGATCGCGTGCGCGGCCGGTCTCGGCGTGAACACGGTCGTCGCGCTGCAGCTCGCGCCGCGCATGTCGTGGCCGGACGCGATGGGCATGGTCGTCCTGGCGGGCTTCGTCGTGATGCTGCTGGTCGCGACCGGCCTGCGGGAGCGCGTCATGAACGCGGTGCCGTACGGGCTGCGCAAGGGCATCGCGATCGGCATCGGCCTGTTCATCCTGCTGGTCGGCCTCGTCGACTCCGGCTTCGTGACGCGTATGCCGGACGCCGCGCAGACCACCGTCCCGCTGCAGCTCGGCACCGGCGGTCACCTGCTCGGCTGGCCGGTCCTGGTCTTCGTGCTCGGCGTGCTGCTGACGCTGGCGCTGATCCTGCGCAAGGTGCCGGGCGCGATCCTGCTCTCGATCGTCGCCATGACGGTCGTCGCCCTGATCATCAACGCCGTCGCCGACATCGACCCGATGTCCTGGGGCCTGACCGTGCCGTCCTGGCCCGGCAACCCGGTCTCCAGCCCGGACTTCTCGCTCATCGGGCAGGTCAGCCTGTTCGGCGGCTTCGAGAAGGTCGGCATTCTCACCGGCATCCTCTTCGTCTTCACCGTGCTGCTCTCGTGCTTCTTCGACGCGATGGGCACGATCATGGGCGTCAGCGAGGAGGCGCATCTGACCGACGAGAACGGTCAGATGCCCGGCATGAACAAGGTGCTGTTCATCGACGGTGTCGCCGTCGCCGCCGGTGGTGCCTCGTCCTCCTCGGCCACCACCTGCTTCGTGGAGTCCACGGCCGGTGTCGGCGAGGGCGCCCGCACAGGTCTCGCCAACGTCGTCACCGGTGTGCTGTTCGCGGTCGCGCTGTTCCTCACGCCGGTCGTCACGATGGTGCCGTCCCAGGCGGCCACGCCCGCGCTCGTCGCGGTGGGCTTCATGATCCTGGCCGGTGGCATCCGTGAGATCGACTGGGACGACTGGACGATCGCCATCCCGGCGTTCATCACGATGCTGATGATGCCGTTCACGTACTCGATCACGAACGGCATCGGCATGGGCTTCATCAGCTTCACCGTGCTGCGCGTCGTCGCGGGCCGGGCCAAGGAGGTGCCGGTCGCGATGTACGCGGTCGCCGCCGTGTTCGTCTTCTACTACCTGATGCCGGCGCTCGGCCTCACGTAGCGGCCCCCGTGAGCGGAGGGTGCTACGAGGCGATGTCCCCGTAGAACCGTTCCGTCTCCTCGACGGCCGTCTTGAAGCGTTCGTCGAAGTCGTCCCGAATGAGCGTCCGGACCACATAGTCCTGGACGCTCATTCCCCTTTTCGCGGCATGCACTTTGAGCCGGTCGAGCAGCTCACCGTCGATCCGCAGACTGAGCACTGTCGATCCCATACGGACAGGGTCGCGGGCCGCCCCGACCCGTTGCGTCACTTTCCGCATCCGGCTCACTCGTATGGGTGATGAAACTTTCAACGTGGCTGGGATCACGGTCTTGTGCCGCCCCCCTGGTAGTCGTTAGACACAGTAATGAGTTACGCTAACGAACATGCCAGACCTCTCCCATGGCGACGATGTTGCCGCCGTGAACTCCCTGCGTTCCGCAGTGATGCGCCTGTCGCGTCGGCTCAAGCACCAACGGGTCGACGAATCGCTGAGCCCCACCGAGATGTCGGTGCTCGGCACGCTCGCCGGATGCGGCTCCGCGACACCGGGCGAGCTGGCCCGCAAGGAGCATGTGCAGCCGCCGTCGATGACCAGAATCGTCGCGCTCCTCGAGGCCAAGGGACTGGTCCGGCTTGAGCCTCACCCCGAGGACCGTCGGCAGAAGGTCGTCACCTCCACCGAGCAGGCCGAGACCATGCTCGCGGAGAGCCGCCGCAAGCGGAACGCGTGGCTGGCCAACCTCGCCGAGGGCCTCGACGAGGACGAGTGGGCCAAGCTGCGCGCGGCCGCGCCCGTTCTGGAGAAGCTCGCGCATCTGTAGCAGCACCGAAGCAGCACCGATCAGGACGACCGCCGCGTAGGACGACCGCCGAGGAGGCGAACCCCTTTGAGCACGGGATCCGGAGCAGACTCCGCCCCCGTCCCAGCCGCCCACGACACGACCGCCCGCCCCCGTAAGACCTCGATGTTCGCGAGCCTGAAGGTACGCAACTACCGCCTCTTCGCGACCGGGGCCGTCATATCCAACACCGGCACCTGGATGGCCCGCATCACCCAGGACTGGCTGGTGCTCTCCCTCACCGGGTCCTCCGCCGCCGTCGGCATCACCACGGCGATGCAGTTCCTTCCGATGCTGCTCTTCGGCCTGTACGGCGGTGTGATCGCCGACCGCTTCGCCAAGCGCAACCTGCTGTTCTGCACGCAGGGCGCGATGAGCCTGTCGGGTCTGTTCCTGGCCACTCTGACGCTCACCGGGAACGTGCAGGTGTGGCACGTCTACGTAGCCGCCTTCTTCACGGGCCTCGTCACGGTCGTCGACAACCCGACGCGGCAGTCGTTCGTGTCCGAGATGGTGGGGCCTGATCAGGTTCGCAATGCCGTTTCCTTGAATTCGGCCAACTTCCAGTCCGCGCGCCTCATCGGGCCGGCCGTCGCCTCCGCGCTGACCGCCGCGGTCGGCCCCGGCTGGGCGTTCCTCGCCAACGGGCTCTCCTTCCTCGCCCCGCTCACCGGCCTCATGCTCATGCGTACGCACGAGTTGCACGAGATCAAGCGGGCGCCGCGCGGCAAGGGGCAGTTGAGGGAGGGGCTGCGGTACGTCTCGCGGCACCCGGAACTGATCTGGCCGATTGTTCTTGTTGGTTTCGTCGGCACCTTCGGCTTCAACTTCCCGATCTGGCTGAGCGCGTACGCGGACGACGTGTTCCACGGCGGGGTCGGACAGTACGGCCTGTTCAACACGCTCATGGCGATCGGTTCGCTGGCGGGTGCGCTGCTCGCGGCGCGGCGGCGTTCGACGCGGCTGCGGGTGCTGGTCGGGGCGGCGATCGGTTTCGGTGTCCTGGAGGTCGCGGCGGCGTGGGCGCCCGGCGTCTGGGCGTTCGCCCCGCTGATCGTGCTGCTCGGCATCCTCGGCCTGACGGTGAACGTGACCGCCAACTCCACGGTGCAGATGGCCACGGATCCGGAGATGCGGGGGCGTGTGATGTCCCTGTTCATGATGGTGTTCACCGGTGGTACGCCGCTGGGCGGCCCGCTCTTCGGCTGGCTCGCGGACGAGTTCGGGGTGCGGGTGAGTTTTGCCCTGGCCGGGGTGATCTGTGCGGTTGCCGCGGTCGGCGTCGGGCTGATGCTGGCGCGGGCGGCGAACCTGCGGTTGAAGGTGGATCTGCGGCGGGGCGAGCGGCATGTGCAGTTCGTTCCACGTGAGCCGAGGGAGCTGGCCGCGGTGGCGTGAGCGGGACGTGTTGCGCCCCTCCGGCGTTGCGGCCTCGGGGCTCTGCCCCGGACCCCGCTGCTCAATCGCCGCAGGGGCTCCAATTGGGCCCACTTCAGCCCCGCGCCTCAAGCTCCGCTTGGGCCCACTCCGGCCCCGTGCCTCAAGCTCCGCCGGTGATTGAGGCGTGGGGAGCGGGGCGGGTTAGGGTCGGTGTGTGGACCCGAAGACTCGTAACCGGATCATGGCCGGTGTGCTCGTGTTGATGTTCTTCGTCGTGGCGATCGCGGCGGCCGTCGGCCAGTAGCCGGCCGGCAGCCGCCGCGTACCCGCTGTTACCAGGCGAACGCCTCGGGAGACGGGCCCGGGCCCGGGAAGATCTCGTCGAGGCCGGACAGGACCTCCTCGCTCAGCTCCAGCTCGACCGCGCGCAGCGCCGAGTCGAGCTGCTCCTGCGTGCGCGGCCCGACGATCGGCCCGGTGACCCCGGGACGGGTGAGCAGCCAGGCCAGCGCCGCCTCACCGGGCTCGATGCCGTGCTTGTCCAGCAGATCCTCGTAAGCCTGGACCTGCTCGCGCACCTTCGTGTTCGCCAGCGAGGACGCGGAGCGGCCCTGGGACCTGCGCCCGCCCTCGCTCTCCTTCTTGAGCACGCCGCCGAGCAGCCCGCCGTGCAGCGGGGACCACGGGATGACGCCGAGGCCGTAGTCCTGCGCGGCCGGGATGACCTCCATCTCGGCGCGGCGCTCGGCGAGGTTGTAGAGGCACTGCTCGCTGACGAGGCCCATCCGGCCGTGCCGTGCGGCCAGTTCATTGGCCTGGGCGATCTTGTAGCCGGGGAAGTTGGAGGAACCGGCGTAGAGGATCTTGCCCTGCTGGATCAGTACGTCGATGGCCTGCCAGATCTCCTCGAAGGGAGTGCGGCGGTCGATGTGGTGGAACTGGTAGATGTCGATGTAGTCGGTCTGGAGCCGCTTGAGCGAGGCGTCGACGGCGCGGCGGATGTTCACCGCGCTGAGGTGGTCGTGGTTCGGCCAGACGGGGCCGCCGTCGCCGGCCATGTTCCCGAAGACCTTGGTCGCGAGGACCGTCTTGTCGCGGCGGCCGCCGCCCTGCGCGAACCAGGTGCCGATGATTTCCTCGGTGCGGCCCTTGTTCTCGCCCCAGCCGTACACGTTCGCGGTGTCGAAGTAGTTGATGCCGCTGGCCTGCGCCGCGTCCATGATGGCGTGGCTGGTGGCCTCGTCGGTCTGCGGACCGAAGTTCATGGTGCCGAGGACGAGCCGGCTGACCTTGAGTCCCGTGCGTCCGAGCTGTGTGTACTTCATGTCTGCCATGGCTGTATAGCCAAGGACGTGGAGTGCGCTCTAGGCAAGCGGGCCGGGGCTTCGGGCGGGGCGCACCGTCGTCCGGTACCGGCCCGGCGTCACCCCGAACTCCCGGCGGAAAGCGTGCGAGAGGGCGTACGGCGAGCCGTAGCCGACCTGTCGGGCCACCGACTCCAGGGGCGCCGCGTCCGTGCGCAGGAGCGTCGCCGCGCGGGTCATCCGCCACCACGTCAGATACGCCATCGGGGCCCGGCCCACGAGGCCCGTGAAGCGTCTGCCCAGGGTGGCGCGGGAGACGCCCGCGCGGGCCGCGAGGCGGTCGGCGGTCCAGGGGTGCGCCGGGTCGGTGTGCAGCAGGCGCAGCGCCTCGGCCACCACCGGGTCGGCGAGCGCGGCGGGCCAGCGGCCGGTGCCGCGCCCCGCGTGGTCCGTGGTCCAGGCCCGGATCATGTAGACGAGGAGCAGGTCGAGCAGGCTCGGCACGGCGGCGTCGGAGCCGGGCCGGGTGGCGGCGGCCTCCCGGCTCAACAGGTCGACCGCGGCGCGGAGTTCGGGGTGGCCGCCGTCGTCGTACGGGAGGTGCACCACGTCCGGGAGTTCGGCGAGCAGCGGATGGGTGTGGCTGCGGTCGAGGCGGTACTTGCCGCACAGCAGCTCCACGACCTCCGCGGTGCCAGGATCGGGGGCCGCGGGGAGGTCGGGCAGCATGCCGAAGGAGCTGGGCAGCATGTCGAAGGGGATGGCGCGGGTGACGTCCGCCGGGTCCGTCGGTCCTTCGGCCAGGACGTGTCCCGCGCCGTGCGGCAGCAGCACGGCGTCGCCGGCGCGCAGGGTGAGGGCGGGGCCGTCGTCGGGCAGCAGCCAGCAGTCGCCGGACAGCGCGATGTGGAAGCCCGCGCCGTCGTACGGGGCCAGGCGCACGCACCACTTCCCGGCCACCGTCAGGCGGTTGGTGGACGGGGTGCCCGTCCGTACCGCGGCTATCGCGTCGCTCACCACGTCCATGGGGTCAGGGTAGGCGGACCGTGTGGAGGGAGGGATGAGCTGTTCGCGTATCCGGGCGAGCCGGGTGCGCATTGAGGCGCTCGCGGGCCGTTCCTAGCGTGATCGTCATGGACAACGGCATCGAACACCTCACGCTCGGCGGCACCGAACCCCTCACGCTCGGCGACATCGACATCCTCAAGGTCGTCGAGATGCGCGCACCCTTCGCGCCGCCCACCGACCTGTTCCCCGGCACCGACGACGTCTGGCGCGACCACGAGGGGTGGCTCGTCCCGGACTTCCAGGACCCGGACAGCGGGCTCGTGCTGGTCGCCGTGCAGGCGTGGGTGCTGCGCAGCGAGGGCCGCACGATCGTCGTCGACCCGGGCGTCGGCAACGGCCGCGAGCGCCCCGGCACCCCGCACTTCTCCGGATGGGACACGGACTTCCTCGACAAGCTCGCGGCGGCGGGCGTGCGGCCCGAGGACGTCGACCTCGTCGTCAACACACACATCCACGGCGATCACGTGGGCTGGAACACCCGTGAGGAGGACGGCCGTTGGGTGCCGACCTTCCCCAGGGCCGACTACCTGATCCCGCGCGCCGACCACGACTTCTTCGGGCCCGGGGGCGCCGCCGTCACCGCGCGGGACAACCACCGCTTCCTCTTCGCCGACAGCATCGCGCCGGTCGTCGCCGCGGGACAGGCCGTGCTCTGGGAGGGGTCCCATCGCATCGACTCCGGCCTCGTCCTGGAGGCGGCGCCGGGGCACACGCCGGGCTCGTCGGTGCTGCGCCTGGCCTCGGGGGAGGACCGGGCCGTGTTCGCGGGGGACGTGCTGCACAGCCCCGCCCAGATCGTCGCTCCGACGTGCAGCAGCACCCTGTGCGTGGACCCGAAGGAGTCCGCGGCCACCCGGGTGCGGGTGCTCGGGCGGGCCGCCGACGAGCGGGAGTTGGTGATTCCGGCGCACTTCCCGGGGCCTGGCGCGGCGGAGGTGCGGCGGGCCGGGAGCGGGTTCGCGGTCAGCCGGTGGGCCGCTTGAGCGGGGGCACAGGTACGTAGGGTCCGCCGATGCCCCACGCCTGGTGCAGCGCGTCCGCGAAGGAGGCCGCGAGTCTGTGTTCGCCGGAGGCGTTGGGGTGGGTGCCGTCGTACGTGTCCTGGTGGATGTCGTACGAGTCCGGGACCGAGGCCAGCAGGAGCGGGGAGCGGGGTTCGTCGAGGTCGGCGACCGTCTTCGCCAAGAGGGTGTTGAAGTGGGCGACCTCGGAGGCGAAGGGGGCGTCCGACTCGGCGCGGACGTTGGGGATGACGGGGAGCAGGACCATGCGGAGCGACGGGTGCGCGCGGCGGGCCTCGGCGAGGAAGCGGCGGGTGTTCGCCGCCGTCTGCTCGGCGTCGGTGTAGAAGCCGAGGTCGATGAGGCCGAGGGAGACGAGGAGGACGTCGGGGCGGTGCGCCGTGACCGCGTCCGCGATGACCGGCGCCATGTGCTGCCAGCCCTCGCCCCAGCCGGCCAGGTGGTGCTGCGGGAAGTCCGGTTCGGCGTAGTCGTGGCCGCCGTCGCCGTGCAGGGCGGTGCGGGGGCCGACGAGGGTGCCTTCGGTGCCGGTGGCGCGCAGGTGCTGCCAGAAGCGGAGCCGCCAGGTGTGTTCACCGGCGCTCCCAATGGTCATCGAGTCGCCGACCGGCATGAACCTGAGCATTCGCTCATCATCGTCGATCGCGCCGGGTGCGTGCGTGTGAGCCCCAACACGCCGCCCCCGGTGGGCCTGGCAAGCTTGGGGCATGCGTGCGTATCTGGGGGCGGCAGGGGTCGCCGCGGTTCTCGTTCTCGGCGCGGCCGTCTCCGGTCCCGCGGTCGCCGACTCCCGCTCCGTCGGCTCCGTCGGCTCCGACGGGTTCACGATCAAGGATCCGCGGATCACCGAGTCCAGCGGCCTCGCCGCCTCGCGCGCCCACCCCGGCGTCTACTGGACCCACAACGACAGCGACGACGGCGCCTACTTGTACGCGGTCGACGGCCGCACCGGGAAGACCGTCGCCACCGTCACCATGAGCGGCATCGGCTCCCCGCGCGACGTCGAGGCGATCTCGATCGGCCCCGACGGGAACATCTACGTGGGCGACATCGGCGACAACCTCGGCGGCAAGTGGGACCACGTGTGGATCTACAAGCTGCCCGAGCCGAAGAAGCTCGTCGACCAGACGGTGCGGGCGACGCAGTACGACGTTAAGTACGCCGACGGACCCCGCAACGCCGAGTCGTTGATGGTCCACCCGAAGACGGGCCGCGTCTACATCGTCGAGAAGGGCGACGACGGAGGCGGCCTCTACGAGGGCCCCGCCACGCTCGACTCCTCCACCACCAACACCTTCCGCCGCGTCGCCGAGATCGACCTGTGGGCGACGGACGCCGCGTTCTCGCCCGACGGCGAACAGCTCTCCGTACGCGGCTACTTCGGCGGCATCTCGTACAAGTGGAAGGACGGGAAGCCCGAGCGGCAGGGCCGGTTGAGCGTGCCGATGCAGCCGCAGGGCGAGTCGCTGACGTACACGCCGGACGGGAAGACGCTGCTCTACGGGAGCGAGGGGCAGGGGAGTCCGGTGGAGCCCGTGGAGGTCGAGGGCGCGGGATCCGGCTCCGGCGACGGCTCCAACACGCCCTCGGACCAAGGCGGTTCGGACGGCGGGGACGGCGGCAGCGCCTTCACCGGCAAGGCCGGAGCGGTCGGCGCGGCCGCCGTCCTCATCCTCCTGTTCGGCATCGGCCGCCTGCTGCGCAAGCCGACCGGCAAACGGTGAACTACTCGCCGAGCGGGCGCACTTCGTAGTGCAGCGTCCGGTCCCGGCGCACCTTGTGGGCGAGCGGCACCGTGAAGCCGTGCAGGACCGGGTACTTGTGGCGGATGAGCGAGGCCGCGTGCCGGGCCTCCTCGCTGCCCTGGTCGAGCAGCCGGACCCGGCCCTTGAACGCGGGACCCGTGGGCGCGCCGCGCAGCGTGGACGGCGCGATCTCCACCTCGGGGTTGTTGCGCATCCGCTTGGCCTTCCAGGCCTTGCCGAAGGTCCGGAAGTACGCGTGGTCGCCCTCGACCGCGATGTTCACGGGAGTGCCGACGCCGGTGCCGTCCTTCTTGTGGCTGGTGAGCAGGACGGCGTACTGCTTCACGAACGGGGCGAGCGCGGGGCTCGGATCGGGCTTGTCAGTCGCCATACGTCCATGAATGCACCGCTTCGGCGTTCTGTCACCTCTTCTCGCCGCCCCTGCCGTCCCCGCCGTCCCCGCCGCGCGCCGCGACGAGGACGTCGAGCCCGTCCAGGATCCGCCGGAGCCCGAACTCGAAGTGGTCGAAGCCGGACGCGAACGTGTCCTCGGACAGGGACGCCATGACCGGGTACGCGCCGCTGGCCATGGCGGCCTCCAGGGCGGGCCGCTGGGCCTCCCAGAACGCGGCGTCCGTCATGCCCGACGTCGTCTCCGCCTCCTCCTCGTAGACGCGGGTGCGCGCGACCCCGGACACGTCGGACAGGCCCATCGGCTTGATGAGGGCCATCATCTTCTCCATGGAGGTCAGCGCGCCGGGGCCGATCACGGGGCGGGCCTGGTTGACCTGGAGCAGCCAGGGGTGGCGCTGGTAGAGGGCCAGGGTCTCGCGGGCCATCGTGGCGACCGCGTCCCGCCAGCCGCCGTCGCCGAGCGCGTCCTGGTCCTCGTACGGGATTGCACCCGGTCCAGCATCAGGTCGAGCAGCTCGGCCTTGCCCGGTACGTACCGGTACAGCGACATGGTGCCGGTGCCGAGGTCGGTGGCGAGGCGGCGCATCGAGGCGTTGCGGGTGCACGCGCCGGTCGCCGACCGGGTCGCCGCGCTCACGGACGAGGGCGTCGCGGTCGAGGACATAGGGCTGCGCAGGCCGAGCCTCGACGATGTGTTCCTGCAGCTGACGGGGAGGGCCGCGTGATGAGTACGAGGACGAGTACGAGTACGAGGACGAGTACGAGTACGGCTGTGTACTGGGCGGTGGCCGACTGCTGGAACGTGGTGCGGCGTGGGCTTACCCACTATCAGCGCCAACCGGTCAACATCGGGGACTACCGGGACTTCCTGATGCCGGGGATGTTCGCGATGACGATGGCGTTCGGCTTCATCAACACGGCGACGCTCGTGGTGCACGATGCCACGAAGGGGGTGATCGACCGGTTCCGCTCGATGCCGATGGCGCCTTCGGCGGTGGTGTCGGGGCGGGGTGTCACCGATCTGCTGGTCGCCTGCGTGGAGTTGGCGATCGGCTGGCGGCCGGACGGCGGGGTCCTGGGCGGGCTCGCGGCGTTCGCGCTGCTGCTGTGGCTACGGTTCGCGCTGATCTGGCTGGGGGTGTGGCTGGGGCTGATCGTCCCCAACCCGGAGGCGGCGGGCAGTCTCTTCGCGGTCGCCTTCCCGCTGACGATGATCTCCAGCATTTTCGTGGCGCCGCAGTTGATGCCGGATTGGTTGGGCGTGGTGGCGGCGTGGAACCCGATTTCGTCCACGGTTGCCGCGGCGCGGGAGCTTTTCGGTACGCCGGTGGGGGCGGGGGGTTCTTGGGTGGAGCAGCATGCGGTGCTCATGGCTGTGGTGTGGCCGGTGATCCTTACGCTGGCCTTCCTCCCGCTCGCCGTGCGGCGGTTCCAGCGCCTGTCCCGTTGACCGGCACGGTGGTTGCGCACCCGGGGCTCCGCCCCGGACCCCGCTGCTCAATCGCCGCAGGGGCTTGAATGGTCGGGCCTCGTTGCTCGGTCGCCGCAGGGGCTTGAATGGTCGGGCCTCGTTGCTCGGTCGCCGCAGGGGCTTGAATGGGTCACCTTTGCCGCGGGCCTTGCGATCTCCGCCGGCGGGGCAAATCAAGCCCCGCCGGCGATTGAGGCGCGGGGTCCGGGGCAGAGCCCCGGGGGCGTAACGCCGGTTCGGCTATCAAGCCCCGCCGGCGATTGAGGCGCGGGGTCCGGGGTGGAGCCCCGGGGGTGGCCGGGTCAGAGGTGGGTGATGACGTGGTCGATGCAGGCCGTCAGGGCCTGGACGTCGGACGGGGCGATGGCCGGGAACATCGCGACGCGCAACTGGTTGCGGCCGAGCTTGCGGTACGGCTCCGTGTCGACGATCCCGTTGGCCCGCAGCACCTTGGCCACAGCGGCAGCGTCCACACTCTCGTCGAAGTCGATCGTGCCGATGACCTGCGACCGCTTCGCGGGATCCGTGACGAACGGCGCCGCCACCTTCGACTCCTCGGCCCACGAGTACAGCCGCGAGGACGAGTCCTTCGTACGGGCCGTGGACCAGGCCAGACCACCCTGACCGTTGATCCAGTCCAGCTGCTCCGCGAGCAGGAAGAGCGTGGCGAGGGCCGGGGTGTTGTACGTCTGGTTCTTGCGGGAGTTGTCGATCGCGGTCGGGAGCGAGAAGAACTCGGGGACGTGGCGCCCCGAGGCGTGGATGCGCTCGGCGCGCTCGATCGCGGCGGGGGAGAAGACGCCGATCCACAGGCCGCCGTCGCTCGCGAAGGACTTCTGCGGGGCGAAGTAGTAGACGTCCGTCTCGGCGATGTCGACCGGCAGGCCACCCGCGCCGGACGTGGCGTCGACGAGGACGAGCGAACCGGAGTCGGCGCCGGCGACGCGCTTGATGGGGGCCGCGACACCCGTCGAGGTCTCGTTGTGGGTCAGGCCGTAGACGTCGACCCCGGCCTCGGCGACCGGCTCCGGGTGCGTACCCGGGTCGGAGGAGATCACGGTCGGCTCGGCGAGCCACGGCGCGAGCTTCGAGGCCTTGGCGAACTTGGAGGAGAACTCGCCGAAGTTCAGGTGCTGCGACTTGTTCTCGATCAGGCCGTGCGTCGCGACGTCCCAGAACGCGGTCGAGCCGCCGTTGCCGAGCACGACCTCGTAGCCCTCGGGGAGGGAGAAGAGGTCCTTGACGCCTTCGCGCACGCGACCGACCAGGTTCTTGACCGGGGCCTGGCGGTGGGAGGTGCCCATGAGGGACGTACCGGTGGCGGCCAGGGCGTCCAACGCCTCCGTACGCACCTTGGAGGGGCCAGCGCCGAAACGTCCGTCGGCGGGCTTGATGTCAGCGGGAATCTGGATCTCAGCCACGAAATGGAGGGTAGCCGGTGGGGTTTCGCCGACCGCAAGGTGTTCGGTGGGTGAGATGCCAGGTCTCGCGCCCGCTCACGGCGCCGGGCGCCACGGCCCCGCGATCTCGTGCGCGAGCGCGATCAGGGCGGGGACCGAGGGGTGGCCGGGACCTTGGCGGCGGGCCAGGAGGACCGGGAGGTCGGGGGCGTCGGTGAGCGGGACGTAGGTGACACCGGGGTACGGGTGCAGGCCCTCGGTCGCCGTCGACGTCACGCCCACCGCCCGGTCCGCGGCGATCGCGGCGAGCCAGTCGTCGGTATTGGCGACGGTCAGGCTCGCGGTGGGCCGGACGGCGGGCGGCCACAGGGCGAGGGAGGTCGTGCCGGAGACGGTGTTCAGGGCGATGACCTGGTCGCTGAGATCGGCGAGCGCCAGGCGCGGGCGGCGGGCCAGCGGGCTGTCCGAAGGCACCGCCGCGACCCGCGCCTCCTCGTGCAGCAGCTCGGTGATCAGGCCGGGCGTCTCGACCGGGCCGCGCAGCACGGCGAGATCGACGGCGCCGCGCACCAGACCCGCCGTACGGTCGTCGATGCGCAGCAGCTCCAGCGGTACGTCCGGGTGGTCCCGGCGCCAGCGGCGCAGCAGCGGAGTCGTGAACTCGCCCGCCGCCGACCAGGCGTGGCCCAGGCGCAGCGGGCGGTGCGGGGCGCGGGCGGCGGCCAGCGCGTCCTCGAACGCGGCGACGGCGACGGCCGCCTTCTCGTGGAACGAGTGCCCCTCGGGGGTGAGGTCGAGGTGATGGGTGGAGCGGTCGACGAGCCGCACGCCGAGCGCGTCCTCAAGGGCCGCGAGGGTGCGCGAGACGACGGGCTGGGTGAGCCGCAGCCGGGCGGCGGCGCGGGTGACGCTGCGCTCCTCGGCGACGGCGAGGAAACAGCGCAGGTGGCGCAGCTCCGGTTCCCTGGTCATGTGCGTGGAGCATAACGGCGGCCCAATACGCATTTCACGGGGCATGCCGGGCGGCTCTAGCGTGGATCGGTGCCCAGGACGGACCGTGAGACGGACTGTTCATCATGCTGTCCTGTAGCGTCTAATACATTGCACTCATCGTTGAACTCATCGTTGAGCTGGGAAACCTGGAAAGGGGTGGACCGTGAGCGGCCCGCAGACCGAACCCGTGGCCGTGGCGCAGGACGTCGCCCCGGCCGTGACCGCGAGCGCAGGCGCGGAGCCGAAGCGCCGACGCGGCTCGCTGGGGCCGGTCGGCCTGGTCCTCGCGGGCTGTATCTCGGTGCAGTTCGGCGCGGCGCTCGCGGTGAGCCTGATGCCGCGCGCCGGGGCGATCGGCGTCGTCACGCTCCGCCTCGTCGTGGCGGCCGTGGTCATGCTCGTCGTCTGCCGCCCCCGGCTGCGCGGGCACTCGCGCGCCGACTGGGGCACGGTCGTCGCCTTCGGCATCGCCATGGGCGGCATGAACCTGCTCTTCTACCAGGCGGCGGCCCGTATCCCGCTCGGCATCGCGGTCACCTTCGAGGTCCTCGGCCCGCTCGCCCTCTCCGTCTTCGCCTCCCGCCGCCTGGTCAACGTCGTGTGGGCGGGGCTCGCCCTGTGCGGCGTGTTCCTGCTCGGCGGGGCGGGCGACGGGCTCGGCGGGCTCGACCTGGTCGGTGTGGCGTTCGCGGTCGCGGCGGGCGCCTGCTGGGCGACGTACATCATCTTCAGTGCCCGCACGGGGCGCCGCTTCCCGCAGGCCGACGGGCTCGCGCTCGCGATGGTGGTCGCCGCGGTCCTCTGCCTGCCGCTCGGCATCGCGACGGCCGGTACGAAGCTGCTCGACCCGGTGACCCTCGGCCTCGGCGCCGCCGTCGCCATCATGTCGTCCGTCCTGCCCTACACCCTCGAACTCATCGCGCTGCGCAAGCTCCCCGCGTCCACGTTCGCGGTGATGATGAGCCTCGAACCGGCGGTCGCCGCCCTCTCCGGCTTCCTCGTCCTGAGCCAGGACCTGGCCTGGTCGGAGGTGCTGGCCATCGCCCTCGTCATCGCGGCGAGCATGGGCGCGGTGCGTACGCAGGTGGGGCGGCGGAAGGATCCGGACGCGGTGGTCCTGCGGGACTGAGGGCGGCCTCGGGGGTGGTGGTTCCGGCGGGTGGTGGTCCGGCAGGTGGCGGTCACTGCTTGCCGGTGCCGACCGGGTCCACGGTGACCTTCTGGTCGGCGCCCTCGGTGACCGGGAGGCTGAAGTCGCCCGGGAGCGAGGTGGAGTGGGTCTCGTTCGGCGGCGTGACGTCGAGGGAGTCGATCCGGACGCCGGTGCCGCCGGTGTTGTTCTCCGGGTAGTGCAGCGTGAAGCGGGTCGTCTCGCCGTTCTTCAGGACGACGGTCGGCGCCGCGAGGCTGCTGCGCTGGGCGCTGAGCGGGGTGCCGGCGTCCTTGGAGTTGAGGTCGACGCCGGGGAAGCCCTTGAGCGAGCAGGCGTCGCCGGTGTTGCGCATGCTGACGACTATGGAGCCCTCGGCCATGCCGTGCCCGGAGTCGAACGCCAGGTTCGCCGTCTTGCACGGGCCGGTGTTGATCTGACCGTGGCCGGTGCCATCGGCGGCCTTCGCGGCGTCCGGGTCGTCGGGGGTGTCCACGGCGTCCTTCTTGCCGGTGGCCTCGTCGCCACCGGTGCCGCCGTTCCCACCCGTGGAAGAGGAGGCGGACGCGGACGAGTCCGACGACGCGTCGCTCGCGCCCGCGGCGGAGTCGTCGTTGCCCTGGCAGGCGGTGAGCGAGAGGCCCGCGGCGAGGGCGACGGCGGCGAGGGTGAGCTTGCGAGCGCGCATGGGGTTCGTCCTTAACTCGTAGGTCGGTGACTCGTAGGTCGGTGACTCGTGGATCGGTGACTCGTAGGTCGGTGACTCGTGGATCGGCAACTCGTAGGTCGGTCCGAGTTACTGATCTTCAAGACCCGCCCCGCCCGCGGATCGTTCCGCCTGGCCGCCACCCCATACATGCCTGTTACACATGGCTGACTTTCCATCACCGCTGGGACCGAGTCGTGACGTTGGAGATCTTGAACTCGCTCCGCCGCCCGGCTATTTGTGGCCCGGCTGTTTGTGGCCCGGCTGTTTGTGGCCGGATTCCATCGGTAATCGGTCCGGAAACGAGAAGTCCGGGGCGCGGAGCCGCTTTTAACCTGCTCGCCATGAACATCACCATTCACACGAGCGCCCTGCCGCACGACGACCCGGACGCGTCGCTCGCCTTCTACCGCGACGTACTCGGCTTCGAGGTCCGCAGCGACGTCGGCCAGGGCCGGATGCGCTGGATCACCGTCGGCCCGCCAGGACAGCCCGACACCTCCCTCCTCCTGGCGCCGCCCGCCGCCGACCCGGGCATCACCGAGGACGAACGCCGCACCATCACCGAGATGATGGCCAAGGGCACGTACGGCTGGATCCTGCTGGCCACCCCGGACCTCGACGCCACCTTCGAGCGGGCGCAGTCCGGCGACGCCGAGGTCGTCCAGGAGCCGACCGAGCAGCCGTACGGCATCCGGGACTGCGCCTTCCGCGATCCGGCGGGCAACCTCGTCCGCATCCAAGAGCTGCGCTGAGGCCCCGCCATGTGTCAGCCCGAGTGGCGGCGCGCACGCGTCGAGGCGCAGCGCCTGACCGACCTCGCCCGGCTGCGCCGCGTCCGCGACCGCATCGACCGGGAGTACGCGCAGCCGCTGAACGTGGAGGCGCTCGCCCGCGACGCCCACATGTCCGCCGGGCACCTGAGCCGGCAGTTCCGGGCGGCGTACGGCGAATCCCCGTACTCGTACCTGATGACGCGGCGCATCGAGCGCGCGACGGCGCTGCTGCGGCGCGGCGAACTCAGCGTCACCGAGGTCTGCTTCGCGGTCGGCTGCGCGTCGCTCGGCACGTTCACCACCCGCTTCACCGAGCTGGTCGGCATGCCGCCCGGGGCCTTCAAGCGGCGTGCGGAGGCGGCGGCGGAGGCGGAGGTCGAGGGGATGCCGGCGTGCGTGGCGAAGCAGGTGACAAGACCGGTCAGGAATCGAGAAGTCCCGGACACCGCCCCGCCCATAGCGTGACACCCATGACGACAACCACCGCGCACACCGCGTCCACCGGCTCCACCTCCGTCTCCCTCGCGACCGTCACCCTGGAGGTCCCCGACACCGAGGCCGCCCACCGCTTCTACGCCGCCTTCGGAGTTGACGCCCACATCCAACTGCGGGCGTCCGAAGGGGAGTCCACCGGATTCCGCGGCTTCACGCTGGCGCTCACGGTGTCCGGGCCCGCCACCGTCGACGGCTTCCTCGACGCCGCCGTGGCCGCCGGCGCGACCGTCCTCAAGCCCGCCACCAAATCGCTCTGGGGATACGGCGGCGTCGTCCAGGCTCCGGACGGAACCATCTGGAAGGTCGCCACCTCGGCGAAGAAGGACACCGGCCCCGCCACCCGCGAGATCGACGAACTCGTGCTGCTGCTCGGAGTCGAGGACGTGAAGGCCAGCAAGCAGTTCTACGTCGACCAGGGCCTGGCCGTGGCCAAGAGCTTCGGCGGCAAGTACGCCGAGTTCACCTCCGACGCGACCAGCCCCGCCAAGCTGGCGCTCTACAAGCGCCGCGCCCTGGCCAAGGACCTCGGCGTCCCCGCCGACGGCACCGGCTCCCACCGCGTCGCCCTGACCGGCACGGGCACCGACACCACCTTCACCGACCCCGACGGCTTCACCTGGGAAGCCGCACCCTCCGCGCGGTCCTGAACGCCCAGCACCCAGGGGATGGGACTGTGACGCCCATCGCCAACCTGATCGGCGTTTCGCGTCACAGTCCTCTCGGGTCCTCTCGGGTCCTCTCGGGTCCTCTCGGGTCCTCTCAGGTTCTCTCAGGTTCTCTCAACTTCCCATGCAAGCACGCTTGCTTGTTTCTGGGCCCGCTGCCATGCTCCAAGCACGCCGCACACCGCCGTGCCCCGATTGGAGCGCACCGTGTCCGAACCGTCCGCCGTGTTCGACGACTTGCGGGACGAGAGCGAGGAACTCGACGCGATCGTGCGGGGGTTGAGCCCGGAGCAGTGGGCCGCCCCGACCCCCGCGCCCCGCTGGACCGTCGCCCACCAGATCGCCCACCTCGCCTGGACCGACCGCGCCGCCCTCCTCGCCATGAGCGACGCCGACGCCTTCGCGGGCGAGGTGGAGAAGGCGGTCGCCGCGCCCGAGTCCTTCGTCGACGACGGGGCCGATGAAGGCGCCCGGCGGGACCCGGCCGCGCTGCTCGCCGGATGGCGGGAGGGGCGCGAGCGGTTGCAGGGGGTGCTGCGCGCCGCCGCGGCCGACAAGACCCGGTTCCCCTGGTACGGGCCGCCGATGTCCGCCGCCTCCATGGCGACCGGGCGGCTCATGGAGACGTGGGCCCACGGCCAGGACGTCGCCGACGCCCTCGGTGTCGTACGGACACCCACCGACCGGCTCCGGCACGTCGCCCGGATCGGCGTACGCGCCCGGAAGTTCGCCTTCGACGTGCATGGCGGCACCGCGCCCGAGAGTGAGTTCCGCGTCGAACTCCGGGCGCCGAGCGGTGAGTTGTGGACGTACGGGCCCGATGGCGCCGAGCAGAAGGTCACCGGAACCGCCCTCGACTTCTGCCTCCTCGTCACCCAGCGCGCGCACCGCTCCGACCTCGACGTACGGGCCGAAGGCCCCGACGCCGACCGGTGGCTCGACATCGCGCAGGCCTTCGCCGGGCCACCGGGGAAGGGGCGCGTGCCGAAGGGGAGTGTGTCGAAGGGGCGGGCGCCGAAGGAGGCCCGATGAGCGGGCCCGTGCTGCGGATCGGCAACGCCTCCGGCTTCTACGGTGACCGGTTCGACGCCATGAAGGAGATGCTGACCGGCGGCGAGCTCGACGTCCTCACCGGCGACTACCTCGCCGAACTGACCATGCTCATCCTCGGCCGCGACCGGCTGAAGAGCGCGGACCGCGGCTACGCCCGCACCTTCCTGCGGCAGCTGGAGGAGTGTCTGGGGCTGGCCGTCGAGCGGGGCGTCAAGGTCGTCACCAATGCCGGGGGTCTCAATCCGGCCGGACTCGCCGATGCTGTGAGGGAGTTGGCGGCGCGGCTCGGCGTCCCCGTGCGCGTCGCCCACGTCGAGGGCGACGACCTGCTCGCGACCGGCCGCTTCCCCGGCGCGCTCACCGCCAACGCCTACCTCGGCGGCGCCGGCATCGCCGCCTGCCTCGGCGCGGGCGCCGACATCGTGGTCACGGGGCGTGTCACCGACGCCGCGCTGGTGACCGGGCCGGCGGCCTGGCACTTCGGGTGGGCGGGCGATGCGTACGACCGGCTGGCGGGGGCCGTCGTCGCCGGGCACGTGCTGGAGTGCGGGACGCAGGCGACCGGTGGGAACTACTCCCGGTTCGCCTCCCGCGCAGGGGAGTTGGGGCGGCCCGGCTTCCCGATCGCCGAGATGCACGAGGACGGTTCCGCCGTCATCACCAAGCACCCCGGTACCGGTGGATTCGTCGAGGTTGGCACTGTCACTGAGCAGTTGCTGTACGAGACCGGGGGTGCCCGGTACGCCGGGCCCGACGTGACCGCTCGCCTCGACACCGTCCGCCTGGAACCGGACGGGCCCGACCGGGTGCGCGTCCACGGCGTGCGCGGCGAGGCCCCGCCGCCCACTCTCAAGGTCGGGCTCAACCGGCTCGGCGGGTACCGCAACGAAGTCGTGTTCGTCCTCACCGGGCTCGACATCGAGGCGAAGGCGGACCTGGTGCGACACCAGATGGAGGACCACTTCCGCCGCGCCAAGTCCGGTCCGGAACAAGTCCGTTGGGAACTCGCCCGCACCGACCACCCCGACGCCGACACCGAGGAGACCGCGAGCGCCCTGCTCCGCCTCGTCGTGCGCGACCAGGACCAGGACGCCGTCGGCCGCGCCCTCAGCGGCGCCGCGGTGGAGCTGGCGCTCGCCTCCTACCCCGGCTTCCACGTCACCGAGCCACCCGGCAAGGGCTCCCCGTACGGGGTGTTCGAGGCGGCGTACGTGGAGCGCGCCGACGTCCAGCACGTCGCTGTCCTCCCGGACGGGGAACGCCGCCCCATCCCCGTAGGCGAAGGACCGACACGTCCTCTCGACCCCGTCGACGACCCCGAACTCCCGCCCCCGCCGCCACCGGGTCCGACGCGCCGCGTCCCCCTCGGCCTGATCGCGGGTGCGCGGAGTGGGGACAAGGGCGGCGACGCGAATGTGGGGGTGTGGGTGGAGACGGCTGCCGCGTGGCAGTGGCTGGTCCACGAGCTGACCGTTGAGCGGTTCCGCGAACTGCTCCCCGAATCCTCGGCACTTGGAGCCCCTGCGGCGATTGAGCGGCGGGGCCCGGGGCAGCGCCCCGCGACCGCAACCCCGCTCCCCGTAACAAGACACCCGCTCCCCAACCTCCGCGCACTCAACTTCACCGTCGAACGCATCCTCGGCGAGGGCGTCGCCGCCCGGCACCGGTTCGACCCGCAGGCCAAGGGCCTCGGCGAATGGCTGCGCTCCCGCCACCTCGACATACCGGAGGCCCTCCTGTGACGGTCCTGGCCAGCGCCCTGGACACCCGGTCCGACGACTACGCCGCGCACCGCACCGCCCTCCTCGGCAAAATCGCCGCGCTGGATGCCGAACACACGAAGGCCGTGGCGGGCGGCGGCGAGAAGTACGTCGACCGGCATCGGGGGCGCGGCAAGCTCCTCGCCCGTGAGCGTGTCGAGCTGCTGATCGACCCCGACACCCCGTTCCTCGAACTCTCCCCGCTTGCCGCCTGGGGCAGCGACTACGCCGTCGGGGGCTCCCTCGTCACCGGCATCGGCGTCGTCGAGGGCGTCGAGTGCCTGATCACCGCCAACGACCCCACCGTGCGCGGCGGCGCCAGCAACCCGTGGTCCCTGAAGAAGGCGTTGCGCGCGAACGAGATCGCGCGCGTCAACCGTCTGCCGTGCATCTCGCTCGTCGAGTCCGGTGGTGCCGACCTTCCGTCACAGAAGGAGATCTTCATCCCGGGTGGCGGGATCTTCCGCGATATCACGCGGCTCTCGGCCGCCGGCATTCCCACCGTCGCCGTCGTCTTCGGCAACTCCACCGCCGGAGGCGCGTACATCCCCGGCATGTCCGACCACGTGATCATGGTGAAGGAGAAGGCGAAGGTCTTCCTCGGCGGACCGCCGCTGGTCAAGATGGCGACCGGCGAGGAGAGCGACGACGAGTCGCTGGGCGGCGCCGGGATGCACGCCCGTGACTCCGGGCTCGCCGACTACTTCGCGCTCGACGAGCGGGACGCGATCCGGCAGGCGCGGCGTGTCGTCGCCCGCCTCAACCACCGTAAGGCGCACGCGGATCCGGCTCTCGCCGAGCCGCCCAAGTACGACCCGGAGGAGCTCCTCGGCATCGTGCCGGAGGACCTGAAGGTGCCCTTCGATCCGCGCGAGGTCATCGCCCGCGTCGTCGACGGTTCGGACTTCGACGAGTTCAAGCCGCTGTACGGGGCGTCGCTCGTGACCGGCTGGGCGGAGCTCCACGGCTATCCCGTCGGCGTCCTCGCCAATGCGCAGGGTGTGCTCTTCAGTGAGGAGTCGCAGAAGGCGGCGCAGTTCATCCAGCTCGCCAACCAGCGCGACATTCCGCTCCTCTTCCTCCACAACACCACCGGTTACATGGTCGGCAAGGAGTACGAGCAGGGCGGCATCATCAAGCACGGCTCGATGATGATCAACGCCGTCTCGAACTCGCGGGTTCCGCACCTGTCCGTCCTCATGGGCGCCTCGTACGGTGCCGGGCACTACGGCATGTGCGGGCGGGCCTACGATCCCCGTTTCCTGTTCGCGTGGCCGAGTGCCAAGTCCGCCGTCATGGGGCCGCAGCAGCTCGCGGGCGTGCTGTCGATCGTCGCGCGGCAGTCGGCCGCCGCGAAGGGGCAGCCGTACGACGAGGAGGCCGACGCCGGACTGCGGGCCATGGTCGAGCAGCAGATCGAGGCCGAGTCGCTGCCGATGTTCCTGTCCGGGCGGCTCTACGACGACGGGGTCATCGACCCCCGCGACACCCGGACCGTCCTCGGTATCTGCCTGTCCGCGATCCACACCGCACCGTACGAGGGCGCCCGCGGCGGCTTCGGCGTCTTCCGGATGTGAGGGGCCACCCATGACTGCCATGACTGCCATGACTGCCGCGATCACTTCTGTCCTTGTGGCCAACCGCGGCGAGATCGCGTGCCGCGTCTTCCGTACCTGCCGTGAGCTGGGGATACGTACGGTCGCCCTGCACTCGGACCCGGACGCGGACGCCCTGCACGTCCGCGAGGCCGACCTCGCCGTCCGGCTCCCGGGCGCCACGCCCGCCGAGACGTACCTGCGCGCCGACCTCGTCGTGAAGGCCGCGCTCGACGCGGGCGCCGACGCCGTGCACCCCGGGTACGGCTTCCTCTCCGAGAACGCCCACTTCGCGCGCGCCGTCGCCGACGCCGGGCTGACCTGGATCGGGCCGCCGCCCGAGGCGATCGAGGCGATGGCGTCGAAGACGCGCGCCAAGGAGCTGATGGGGATCGCGCCGCTCGGTGAGGCCGGGCTCACCGACGATGACCTGCCGGTGCTGGTGAAGGCCGCCGCCGGAGGGGGTGGGCGCGGCATGCGGGTCGTACGGGAAATGAGCGCGCTGGCAGGGGAGTTGGAGGCGGCGCGCGCCGAGGCGCTGTCCGCGTTCGGGGACGGCGAGGTGTTCGTCGAGCCGTACGTCGAGGGCGGGCGGCACGTCGAGGCGCAGGTGCTCGCCGACGCGCACGGGACCGTGTGGGTGCTCGGCACGCGGGACTGCTCGTTGCAGCGGCGGCACCAGAAGGTGATCGAGGAGGCGCCCGCGCCGGATCTCGTACGTGGCGTATCAGATGTCATATATGAGATGGCGGAGCGGGCCTGCCGGGCCACCGGATACGTCGGCGCCGGCACCGTCGAGTTCCTCGTCACCGGCGACGGCCGCGCCCAGTTCCTGGAGATGAACACCCGGCTCCAGGTGGAACACCCCGTCACCGAGGCCGTGTTCGGCGTCGACCTCGTCGCGTATCAGATACGACTCGCGGAGGGGGAGGCCCTCGAAGCCGAACCCCCGGCCCCGCGCGGCCACGCCGTCGAGGCCCGCCTCTACGCCGAGGACCCCGCCGCCTCCTTCGCCCCGCAGACCGGCACCCTGCACCGGCTCGCCGTACCGGCCCGGGGCGTCCGACTCGACACCGGTTACACCGACGGCGACACCATCGGCGTGCACTACGACGCCATGCTCGCCAAGGTCGTCGCCCACGCCCCGACCCGCGCCGCCGCCGTCCGCGCCCTCGCCGGGGCCCTGGAGCGCGCCGAGGTGCACGGCCCGGTCACCAACCGGGAACTGCTCGTACGTTCCCTGCGGCACCCGGAGTTCACGGACGGCCGGATGGACACCGGGTTCTACGAGCGCCACCTCGCCGAGCTGACCGCCCCCGCCGACGACCCGCACGCGCCGCTCGCCGCCGCCCTCGCCCAGGCCGCCCGCGCCGCCCACCGCTTCGGCGGCTTCCGCAACGTGCCCTCGCAGCCGCAGACCAGGAGCTACCGCGCCGAACCGCACGGCACCGAGCACCAGGTCCGCTACCGGCACACCCGCGCGGGCGGACTCGCGGCGGTCGACGGCGACGTACGCGTCGTACGGGCGACGCCCGAGCGCGTCGTCCTCGAAGTCGGCGGCGTACAGCGGAAGTTCGGGGTCGCCGTGCACGGAGACCGCGTGTACGTGGACGGCGCCGCCCTCACCGCCCTGCCCCGCTTCACCGACCCCAGCGAGCAGCGCGCCCCCGGCTCCCTGCTCGCGCCCATGCCCGGCACCGTCGTCCGCGTCGCCGAAGGTCTCACCGAGGGCGCCGCCGTCACCGCCGGGCAGCCGCTGATCTGGCTGGAGGCGATGAAGATGGAGCACCGCATCAGCGCCCCCGCCTCCGGAACGCTCACCGCCCTGCACACCACCGTCGGCCGCCAGGTCGAGGTGGGCTCCCTGTTGGCCGTAGTGGAGGAGACCCCCGCATGAGCACCGCCCCCGTCCTCGAAACCGAAGAGCACCAGGCGCTGCGCGCCGCCGTCGCCGCGCTCGGCAAGCGGTTCGGCCGCGACTACATGACCCGCGTCACCGCCGCCGAAGGCCACCCGGAGGAGCTGTGGGCGGAGGCCGCCAAGCTCGGCTACCTCGGCGTGAACCTGCCCGAGGAGTACGGCGGAGGCGGCGGCGGGATAGCCGAACTCTCCATCGTCCTGGAGGAGTTGGGGGCCGCCGGGTCGCCGCTGCTCATGATGGTCGTCTCGCCCGCGATCTGCGGCACCGTCATCTCCCGCTTCGGTACCGAGGAACAGAAGCGGGCCTGGCTGCCCGGACTCGCCGACGGCAGCCGCACCATGGCCTTCGGCATCACCGAACCCGACGCCGGTTCGAACTCGCACCGCATCACGACGACCGCCCGCCGCGAGGACGACGGCTCGTGGGTCCTTAACGGCCGCAAGGTCTTCATCTCCGGCGTCGACATCGCCGACGCCACCCTCATCGTCGGACGCACCTCCGACGCCCGTACCGGAAAGCTCAAGCCCTGCCTGTTCATCGTCCCGAGGGACACCGAAGGCTTCGGCAGGCGCCAGATCGACATGGAACTCCAGGCTCCGGAGAAGCAGTTCGAGCTGACACTTGACGAGGTGCGGCTGCCCGCGGACGCTCTCGTGGGTGACGAGGACGCGGGACTGCTCCAGCTGTTCGCCGGGCTCAACCCGGAGCGCGTGATGACCGCCGCCTTCGCCATCGGCATGGGCCGGTACGCGCTGCGGCGCGCCGTCGATTACGCGAAGGAGCGCACCGTGTGGCAGGCGCCCATCGGCTCCCACCAGGCCGTCGCCCACCCGCTCGCGCAGATCCACATCGAGCTGGAACTGGCCCGCCTGATGATGCAGAAGGCCGCCCGGCTCTACGACGCCGGTGAAGACATCGCCGCAGGTGAGGCGGCCAACATGGCCAAGTACGCCGCCGCCGAGGCCTGTGTGCGCGCCGTCGACCAGGCCGTGCACACGCTCGGCGGCAACGGCCTCACCCGCGAGTTCGGCCTCGCATCCCTCATCACCGGATCCCGGGTGGCACGCATCGCGCCGGTCAGCCGGGAAATGATCCTCAACTACGTGTCCCACCAGAGCCTCGGACTGCCCAAGTCCTACTGATCTACCTCAACTGACTTTACTGAGCGAGGAGTTCGGCATGGTGTACGTGAGTGAGTACGCGGACGTCGCGACCGTCGACGAACCCCTCCACGACGCCGTGCTCGGGGGCGCGGCCGCCCGCGGCGACACCCCCGCCCTCGTCGACGGGACGGCCGGCACCACCCTCACGTACGCCGGACTCGACCAGTACCACCGGAAGGTGGCCGCCGGGCTCGCCGAGGCGGGCGTGCGCGAGGGCGACGTGGTGGCGCTGCACAGCCCCAACACGATCGTCTACCCGGTGGCGTTCTTCGGCATCACGCGCGCGGGCGCCGCCGTGACCACCGTGCACCCGCTGTCGACGCCGCAGGAGTTCGCCCGGCAGCTGCGCGACGCGGGCGCCGGCTGGATCATCACCGTCACCCCGCTCGTCGAGGTGGCCCGCACGGCGGCCGAACTCGCGGGCGGCGTACGGGAGATATTCGTCTGCGACCCGGCGGGGGACTCCGGCCACCGCTCGCTGACCGACCTGCTGCACACCACCGCGCCCGAGCCGGACATCGCCGTCGACCCGGCCGACGACGTGGCGGCGCTCCCGTACTCCTCCGGCACCACCGGCACGCCCAAGGGCGTCATGCTCACCCACCGCAACATCGCCACGAACCTCGCCCAGATCGAACCCGCCATGTCACCCGGGTTCGGCGACCGCGTCCTCGCGGTGCTGCCCTTCTTCCACATCTACGGCATCACGGTCATCATGAGCGGCCCGCTCCGGCAGGGCGCCACCCTGATCGTCCTGCCGCGCTTCGACATCGACACCTTCCTCGCGGCGATCGAGAAGCACCGCGTCAGCCACCTGTACGTCGCCCCGCCCATCGTGCTCGCCCTCGCCAAGCACCCGGCCGTCGAGCGCTACGACCTGTCCTCGCTGCGGAACGTGACCAGCGCCGCCGCACCCCTCGACGGCGAACTCGCCCGCGCCTGCGCGCGCCGCCTCGGCCTGCCGCACGTGGGCCAGGGGTACGGCATGACGGAACTCTCACCGGCCAGCCACGCGGTCGCGTACGACGCCGAGCGGCCGCCACCGGGCGCCGTCGGCAAACCGCTCCCGTCCACCGAGACACGGATCGTGTCCCTCGACGACCCGGCGAAGGACGTGGCCCCAGGCGAGCCCGGCGAGGTCCTGATCCGCGGGCCGCAGGTCATGAAGGGCTACCTCGGCCGCCCCGACGCGACCGCCGACATGATCGACGCCGACGGGTGGGTGCACACCGGGGACGTGGGGCGCGTCGACGCCGACGGCTGGCTGTTCGTCGTCGACCGCGTGAAGGAACTCATCAAGTACAAGGGCTACCAGGTCGCCCCCGCCGAACTGGAGGCACTGCTGCTCAGCCACGAGGGCATCGCCGACGCGGCGGTCATCGGCGTCCTCGACGAGGACGGCAACGAGATACCGAAGGCGTTCGTCGTCCGCGCCGACTCCGCGCTCGGCGAGGCCGACGTCATGGCGTACGTCGCCGAACGCGTCGCCCCGTACAAGAAGATCCGCCGCGTCGCGTTCGTCGACATGGTGCCGCGCGCGGCCTCCGGGAAGATCCTGCGCCGCGAACTCAGGGAGTTTCAATGACCGTTCAGAGGACTGTTGGGAGCCTGGTCGCGCACGCGCACGAGCGCGGGGTCCGCGTCCTCACCCTCGACTCGCCCGCCAACCGCAACGCCCTGTCCTCGGCGCTCGTCGGCGAGCTGGGGGAGCGGCTGCGGGAGGCGGGTGCGGACGACGACGTACGCGCCGTCGTCCTCACCCACACGGGAGGCACCTTCTGCGCGGGCGCCGACCTGCGCGATCCGCCGGACCCGGACGCGCTGGTGGCGCTGTTGCGGCGGATCGTGGAACTGGGCAAGCCGGTGGTGGCGCGGGTCGACGGGCACGTACGGGCGGGCGGCCTCGGCCTGTTGGGCGCGTGCGACCTCGCGGCGGCGTCGACGGCGGCGTCGTCCTTCGCGTTCACCGAGGTACGCATCGGGGTCGCGCCCGCCGTCATCTCCATGCCACTGCTGCCGCGCCTCGACCCGCGCGCGGTGGCCCGCTACTACCTGACGGGGGAGCGGTTCGACGCGGTGGAGGCGGCGCGGATGGGGCTGGTGACGGTGGCCGGGGAGGACGTCGACGAGGCGCTCGCCCCGCTCCTCGGCGGCCTGCGCAAGGCGTCCCCCGAGGCCCTCTCCGAGACGAAGGGACTCCTGACGGTTAAGGTCCTTGAGGCCTTCGACCGGGACGCGGAGTCCCTGACGGCGGTGTCCGCGCGGCTGTTCGGCTCCGCGGGGGCCCACGAGGGCATGACCGCCTTTCTCGAACGACGGGACGCCGCATGGGTGTTGTGACGCTGCCGAAGCAGGACCGTTCGCGGGTGACGCGGCAACGGCTCCTGGAATCCGCCGTCGCCTGCCTCGCCGCGCATGGCTGGTCCGGCTCGACCGTCTCCGTCGTCGCCGAGCACGCGGGCGTCTCGCGGGGCGCGGCCCAACACCACTTCCCGACCCGGGAGGACCTGTTCACGGCGGCCGTCGAGTACGTCGCGGAGGAGCGGTCCGTGGCGCTGCGGGCGCTGCGGCCGCAGGGGCGGGCGGAGGCCGTCGCGGCGCTCGTCGACCTCTACACGGGGCCGTTGTTCCGGGCGGCGCTGCACCTGTGGGTGGCCGCGTCGAACGAGCCGCAACTGGGTGGGCGGGTCACCGAGTTGGAGGCGCGGGTGGGGCGTGAGACGCACCGGATAGCGGTGGAGTTGCTGGGGGCGGACGAGGCGGTTCCCGGGGTACGGGAGGTGGTGCAAGGTCTCCTCGACATGGCGCGGGGCCTCGGCCTCGCGAATCTCCTCACGGATGACGGGGGCCGCCGGGACCGGGTGGTGTCGGAATGGGGCACCTTGGTCGACCGGGTCCTTGGTTGACGCCCCCCCCACTCCCACGCCCCGGGGCTCCGCCCCGGACCCCGCGCCTCAAACGCCGGCGAGGCTTGATTTCCCCACCCGTGCCTTGGGGCACCCCCCGGTGGGGGCATCTCCCACCCCGCCCCATCTCCCACCCACCCGCCCCCTCCGGGGGCGTCGGCCCCACGGGGTACCGCCACGCGCTTCGGGCAGTCTGCCGCCGCCCTCCGGCTCCCCACCCGTCGCGGCCGGCCGCACCCGTCCTGGGTAAGACGCCGCCCCCGGCTCCCCACCCGTCGCGGCCGACGCCACCCCGCCTCGGGGAGTCTGCCGTCGTCCCCGGCTCCTCACCCATTGCGGCCGACGCGCCCCCGCCTCGGGGAGTCTGCCGCCGCCCCCGGCTCCCCACCCGTCGCGGCCGACGCCACCCCGCCTCGGGCAGTCGGTCGCCGCGCCCCGGCTCCCCACCCGTTGCGGCCGGCCGCTACCGCCTTGGGCAATCTGCCGCCTTGGGCGGCAGGGTGGGCAAGGCGGCCCCCGGTGCGGCGGAATGGAAGCGAGGGGGCCGGCCCCGGCGTACGTACCGAAACCCCGGGGCCGGGTGAACCGGGACGGCTAGTGCGCGATGTCCGCGTACCCCTCGAGGTCGCGCGGGGGGCGCGCCGCGGGGCCCACGTAGTGGGCCGACGGGCGGACGAGGCGGCCCGTGCGCTTCTGCTCGAGGATGTGCGCGCTCCACCCCGCCGTACGCGCACACGTGAACATCGACGTGAACATGTGCGCCGGCACCTCCGCGAAGTCGAGCACGATCGCCGCCCAGAACTCGACGTTCGTGGCGAGCACCCGGTCGGGCCGCCGCGCGTGCAGCTCCGCCAGCGCCGCCTTCTCCAACGCCTCCGCGACCTCGAAGCGCGGCGCCCCCAACTCCCGCGCCGTACGCCGAAGTACCCGGGCCCGAGGATCCTCGGCCCGGTACACCCGGTGCCCGAACCCCATCAACCGCTCACCCTTGTCGAGCGCCTTGCGGACATACGCCTCCGCGTCCCCCGTCCGCTCGATCTCCTCGATCATGCCGAGGACACGGGAGGGCGCTCCGCCGTGCAACGGCCCGGACATCGCCCCCACGGCCCCCGACAGCGCCGCCGCCACATCCGCCCCGGTCGACGCGATGACCCGGGCCGTGAACGTAGAGGCGTTCATGCCGTGCTCCGCCGCCGACGTCCAGTACGCGTCGACGGCCGCCACATGCTTCGGGTCCGGCTCCCCGCGCCACCTCTTCATGAACCGCTCGACGACGGTCTCCGCCGTGTCGATCTCCCGCTGCGGCACCATCGGTAGCCCCTGACCGCGCGCGGACTGCGCGACGTACGAGAGCGCCATGACGGCGGCGCGCGCGAGATCGTCGCGGGCCTGCGCCTCGTCGATGTCGAGCAGCGGCTTCAGGCCCCACACGGGGGCCAGCATGGCCAGCGCCGACTGCACGTCGACCCGGATGTCACCGGAGTGGACGGGGATCGGGAACGGCTCGGCCGGCGGCAGGCCCGGGTTGAAGGCGCCGTCGACCAGCAGCCCCCAGACGTTCCCGAACGACACATGGCCGACCAGATCCTCGATGTCGACGCCCCGATAGCGCAGGGCGCCGCCTTCCTTGTCCGGTTCGGCGATCTCTGTCTCGAACGCGACGACACCTTCGAGGCCAGGGACAAAGCCAGGGGCGGGGTCGGACATCGGGCGGCTCCTCTGGATGCGTGGGCGGGCTGGATGCGTGGGTTGTGCGTGCGTGGTTCTCACCTGCGGATGCGCGGTCGTGTGCGACTCGCGCTCCGGGTCGGTACACCCGTGATGCCCCGTACGGCGGGCGGCTCAACCGTTCCCGGCCCCTGGAACATAACCCTCCGTGCCACAGTTGGCGAGAGCGTGCGGCACTCAGTGCCATGTTTCGCCCTGCGTGCGTCTGTGGCCGTCCGTCCGGGAGGATGTCGCCGTGAGCGCCCACGACGACCCTCAACTCGACCTCGCCGACATGCGCGAGCAGTACCGCGCCCAGGACGGCGGCCTCCTGGAGGGCGACCTCGCCCCGCACCCGATGGAACAGTTCACCCGCTGGTTCAAACAGGCGGCGGCCCCCGGCTTCCCGCTGTCCGAGCCCAACGCCGTGGTCGTCTCCACCGCGGACGCCGAGGGCCGCCCCAGCTCCCGCACGGTGCTGCTCAAGTCGTACGACGACGGGGGCTTCGTCTTCTACACCAACTACGAATCCCGCAAGGCGCACGACCTCTCCGCCAACCCGCACGTCGCGCTGCTCTTCCCCTGGCACCCGATGGGCCGCCAGGTCCTGGTGACGGGAACGGCGGAGCGTACGTCGAGGACCGAGACCGAGGCGTACTTCCACTCGCGGCCGCACGGTTCCCAACTCGGCGCGTGGGCCAGCGCGCAGTCCTCCGTGCTGGCCTCGCGCGACGAGCTCGACGCCCGTTACGCGGAACTGTCCCGCCGGTACCCGCAGGGCACTCCGGTGCCGGTCCCGCCCCACTGGGGTGGCTTCCGCGTCACCCCGCTGACCGTCGAGTTCTGGCAGGGCCGCGAAAACCGCCTCCACGACCGCCTCCGTTACGTCCACACCCCGTCCCCCGACACCCCTTGGCGCATCGACCGCCTCAGCCCGTGAACCATTCCGTGAGCCATTCCGTGAACCACTCAAGCCCCTGCGGCGATTGAGCAGCGGGGTCCGGGGCGGAGCCCCGGTGGCGCAACACCCTCCGGGGCCGAGGTCTCGGGGCGCTGCCCCGAACCCCGCTCCTCAATCGCCGGAGGGGCTTAATTGGCCCGCACCGGCCGGAGGCCTAAAGTTCCGCGAGGACCCCGTCCAGGAACGGCTCGATCGCCTCCCGCCACGCCTCCGGCTGGTCGTAGTGCACGAGATGCCCGGCGTCGGCCACCTCCGCGTACACCCCCCTGGGAAGGACCCGCACCATTTCCTGCGCCTCGGCCCGCCCCAACTCCCCGTCGAGCCCACGCAGTACGAGCGCCGGACACCGCACCCCGGCCAGCTCCTCCCAGTGCGCGTCGTACACCCACGTGGAACGCGCCGCGAGCATCTGGCGGCGCGAGAACACCGGTCGCCAGCCGTCCGCGGTCTCCGTCATCACCTCGGAGTAGAACTCCCCGCGCGCCGGGTTGGGCCGCTCCACCCAGGGGTCGTCCTCCCCGAACCACTTCCGTACGTCCGCGAGCGTCGCGAACGGCAGCGGCCACGCCTTGAACCAGTCCTCCCACTCCCGCTGCGAAGCGGCGCCCAGCGCGGACGCCCGCATGTCGCAGATGATCAGGCCGCGGACGAGATCGGGCCGCCGCGCGGCGAGCTGCCACGCCGTGAGCGCTCCCATGGAGTGCCCGATGAGCACGGCCGGTTCCAGCCCCAGCTGGACGAGCGCCGCCTCCGCGTCCAGTACGTACGCCTCCCGGTCGAACGGTCCCTGCGGCGGCTTGTCGCTCTGGCCGTGCCCGCGCTGGTCGAGCGCGACCGCCCGATGTCGCTCGGCGAGCCAGCGAGCCGTCCCCGCCCAGTGGGAGGCCCGGCCCATGAGCCCGTGCAGCAGCAGGACTCCGGGACTGTGGCCGGCCTCGCCCGTCTTGGGCGGGTCGGCGAACTCCCAGGCGGCCAGGTGGATCCCGCCCGCTCCGGTCACGTCGATGCGCCGTGCCATTGGCCCTGGCACCCCCTCGTGGTCGCGCCTGCAGTCGCGTACCCGTGCACGCTATCGAACCTGTTTTCGAAAGCGCGGTGCTCTCGGACAACACCCCTCATTTGAGTGACATGACTCAAGGAATGACCGGCGCTGTCGAGGGGATCTCTTCAGCGGGAGGCGGGCCGCTCGGGGAAATCGGTCCGAGGGGAGCGACCCTGGGAGCTCGGGGCTCCGGGTCGCGACAGGGGAGGACAGGCCCCGGCGCCGCAAGGCGCCGGGGCCCTCTGTGTGCCGTGCGGCATGTGCTGCCGCGCCGTGTGTGCCCCGCGTACCCCGTGTTTTCGGCGGCCGCCGCGTGCCCCGCGTCCCCCAGGCCCGTCGCGCCCCGATCGGCCGGTCCATGCGGCCCCCTCTGGTCATATGCCTCACGCGACAGCCTTGCACGCCGAGCGTCCGGCCGCTGCGGTTCCGCACAGTGAATCTTGTTTTCTGCGCGGAAGTGCCGCATGTGCGGATACAAGTCAACTTACCCGCACGACACGGAAGTTGACGCCCGCCCCTGGAGGGGTGTCAGCGCTTCGCAACGAACACGTGCGACGCGATCTCCGCCTCCAGCTCCGCCGCCTCACCGCTGCTGCCGACGAGTACCCCACCCGGCGACTGCGTCACGCTCACCACCGAACCGGGCTGCACGCCCGCCCGGCGCAGCGTGTACATCAGCTGCGCGTCCGTCTGGATCGGCTCGCCGATGCGGCGCACCACGACCGTCTTGCCGTCGGCGCCCGGGTCGAGGTCGGACAGCGAGACCATCCCCTCGTCCAGGAACGGGGTCGCCCCGTCCTTCTCGCCCAGCTCCTCCAGGCCCGGGATCGGGTTCCCGTACGGCGACTCCGTCGGGTGCCTCAGCAGTTCGAGGACGCGGCGCTCCACCGCCTCGCTCATCACGTGCTCCCAGCGACAGGCCTCCGCGTGCACCTGCTCCCACTCCAGGCCGATCACGTCCACGAGCAGGCACTCCGCGAGGCGGTGCTTGCGCATCACGCGGGTGGCGAGCTGGCGGCCGTCCTCGGTCAGCTCCAGGTGCCGGTCGGCCGCGACGGCGACCAGGCCGTCCCGCTCCATGCGGGCCACGGTCTGGCTGACCGTCGGCCCGCTCTGGTCGAGCCGCTCGGCGATCCGGGCGCGCATGGGGACCACACCTTCCTCCTCCAGCTCGAGGATGGTGCGGAGGTACATCTCCGTGGTGTCGATCAGTCCGGACATACATGCCCCTCGTGTAGCTCTTTAGCTCCGCGACAGCCGTGCGCTGGCCCTGGAACCCAGTACTCGTTAACCCAGAACTCAATTCTGACGCATACCGCTGACAACCGTGACGCGCCAGGAAAACACCGGGCCCGGCGGGGCCGGGAAGCGTATTGACAGAGCACTGGTCCAGACCGCACCGTGATCGGCGAACGCGCCGAGCACCACGAGCGACGCCGAGACTGGACCCGACCCACCAGGACCCAAGGGGCACGCCGATGAGCGAGAGCAAGCTGGCCGCGCAGTACCTCGACGCCTCCATCGGACTCCTGACGCGCATCCGCGACGAGGAGGCCGGCAGTATCGCCGCGGCCGGCACCCTGCTCGCCGACACCGTCGCCGCGGGCGGCCGCCTCTTCGCCTTCGGCGCGGGGCACTCCGGGCTCGCCGCCCAGGACGTCGTCTACCGCGCGGGCGGGCTCGCCCTGATGAACCTGCTGTCGGTGCCGGGCACGGTCGGCGTCGACGTCATGCCGGCCACGCTCGGCTCCGCCCTGGAACGGGTCGACGGGCTCGCGGCGGCGGTCCTGGAGGCCAGCCCCGCGCGGTCCGGCGACGCCCTGGTGATCATCTCCCTGTCCGGGCGCAACGCGCTCCCCGTGGAAATGGCCCTCAGCGCCCGCGCCGCAGGCCTCAAGGTCATCGGCGTGACCTCACTGGCGTACGCCACCGGGCCCGACGCCCCCACGTCCCGGCACGCCTCCGGCAGCTATCTGCGCGACCACTGCGACGTCGTCCTCGACTCGAAGATCGCGCCCGGCGACGCGGAACTCACCCACGACGGCGTCGACACCCCCTTCGCCTCCGCCTCCACGGTCACCGCCAGCGCCCTGATGCAGGCCACCCTCGCGACCTGCGCCGCGTCCCTCGCCGAACGCGGCATCCAGCCCCCGCTGCTGCGCTCCGGAAACATCGACGGCGGCCTCGAGTGGAACGCGCGCGTGTTCGCGGAGTACGGAGACCGAATCTTCTACCGGAGGTGACGGGATCCGGCGGGCGCCACCGGCGGCTGTGACGGGACCCGGCGGGCGCCACCGGCGGCTGTGACGGGACCCGGCGGGCGCCGGGCGCTACCGGTCGTCCGCCGCCACCTCCCACGCCAGGTCCACCGCCGCGGCGATCCGTGCCGCCACGCTCTCCGCGTACGCGGCGTCCGCGCGCTCGAAGCCGGCTCTGCTGGCGCCCCGTAGGAACGTCACCACGCCCAGCGTCCGCCCCCGGCTGCGCAGCACCGCGCACAGCGCGTACACCGTGCCCTCCGGCCACTGCCGGTCCGCGGCCCACTCCGGGCCCGCGGCCGCGTCCGCGGCGGTCCGTACCGAACCCGTCCGCTCCACGCACTGCGGAGCCGGATGCCCCGCCGCGTACCGCACCGGCAGCGCACCCCGCGTCACCAGCAGGCTCGGCCCCGGCGCCCCCGACGGTGTGGCGGCGGCCCGCACCAGACGGAGCGGCTCCTCGCTCGACACCAGGTCGATCACCGCGTGGTCGGCGAACCCGGCGAGCGCGAAGTCCAGGTGCACCGTCGCCGCCTCGGCCGGGTCCTCGCACTCGGCGGCGGCCCGCGCGGCACGGTGCAACTGCTGCGAGCGGAACCGGAGCCCCGCCGCCTCCTGCTCGCTCAGCTTCGCCTCGGTCACGTCCTGGAACAGCCACCCCACGCCCAACGGCACCGGCTCCTCCGCGAGCGGCGACGCGAGCCGCACGAACCCGCTGCGCCAGCACCGCCGCTCCTGCCGACCGCCCGCCTCACCGGGCCGCCGCAACGTCACCCACACCTCCGTCGGGGACGGTGGCGGGCCCTCGGCGAGCACATGCGCGAGCGCGCTCTCCAGCTCCTCCACGCCCTGCCCGACCAGATCCCCGAGCGGCCGCCCGAGCGCGGCGCCGCGCCCGACTCCGAGGGACCGCGCGGCATGCGCGTTCACGACGGCGGGCCGCAGATCGGCGTCGACGAGTACGACACCCCACGCGGCGTCCTCGAACAGGGCCTCGCTCAACGCGATGGACCGCTCCAGGTCGATCTGCGCGTGCACCTCACTGAAGGCGCAGTACACCCCGGCGGGCTTCCCGTCGGCCCCGCGCACGGCGGCGGACTGCGTCCGCACGAGCACCCGCCCACCCTCCTTGGTGAGCAGCGCGAACTCGTTCACCTGCCGCCCCGGAGCGTGCATCGCGGCGAGCAGCCGCCCCTGCACCTCGTCCGCGTCGGCCGGCCGCACGGCCCACCCCGCGAACCCGTGCCGCCCCACAGCCTCCTCGGCCGACCAGCCGAGCACCCGCTCGGCCTCCCGGTTCCAGTGGGTCACGACCCCGTCGGCGTCGAAGGCGCACAACGCGGCGTCCATGCCGTCGAGCAGCGCGGCCAGCAGATCGGCCCCGTCCGGCTCCGGGTCCGGCTCCTCGGGTCCTAGCGCGTCAGTGGTCCCACTACGCCTGGAAGCACTCACCTGGCACCCCACCCCCTGCAGGCCGTGTCGGCGGGACGAATTCCTCGTACTGCTTCAGATCATTCAACTCGAACGTGACGCATCCCACATGTACTTCAGGCAAGTTAAAGGAAACCGACAACCGCATACGTCCAGCATGCAACGCCCGAGCGGATATACGTACGACGACAATGAACCCATGACGACACTGCCCGACGGCCGCCCCGTCCCGCCCCCGACTGCCGATGAACGCGCCACCCTCGAAGGCTGGTTGGACTTCCACCGCGAAACGCTCGCCCTCAAGTGCGCGAACCTGACGGACGCCCAGGCACGCGCGCGTGCGGTCCCCTCGTCGTCACTCACCCTCCTCGGCCTGGTCCAGCACCTGGCGGAGGTCGAACGCAACTGGTTCCAGCGGGTCTTCGCGGGCGCCCACGACACCCCGCCGGTGCACGAGACGGCGGGCCCGGACGCCTTCACCCTCACCGATGACCGCACTCTGCCCGACGCCCTGTCCCAGTGGCGCGCGGAGATCACCCGCGCCCGCGAACTCACCGCGACCGCCTCCCTCGACACCACCGGCACCCTCTCCCCCCAGGAAGCCGCCTTCACCGGCGACCCGAAGGTCTCCCTCCGCTGGATCCTGACCCACCTGATCGAGGAGTACGCCCGCCACAATGGCCACGCCGACCTGCTGCGGGAGGCGATCGACGGGACGGCGGGGGCGTAGGCCCCCTCAAGGTCGCGTAAAACCGGTTGAACGGGGCCGAGGACCTTCCTAAGGTGGCAGGCACACAGAAGGGAGGTGGTTCGGCAGATGTATGAATACCGGACGCGTGAGGTGACTGCGGGCTAGCGGCCCGACGTCGCATCTCGAATTCGGCGCCGGACCAGCGCGCGATATGTGCGTGCAGCCGGCCCAATCCCAAGCAGTCACCCGACCCGCGAGCTGCCGGTGTGTCCGGCCGGCTTCCGACCGCCCCTGAGGGCAGGAGGAACCATGGCTCGCGGGTCGTCTGCGTTTTACGGCCCCTTGGGTCCGGCCCCGGGAGGGGCTCAGCCCTTGCTCACCGCCGCCAGGATCTCCGGCAGGCGGTCCGAGGTGCGGGGTGCCGCCAGGCGGAGGCCGAGCAGTATCGACGCCGCGCCGTAGACCGCGCCCACCGGGAGCAGCACCCAGGACCAGGACGTCGAGTCCGTGGCGTGGAGGGTGATCGTGAGCGCCAGGACCGGGGCGCACAGGAGGGCCGCCGCGACCATGCCGCCGAAGATGGAGATCCAGGCGAGGCCCGCCTGGCCCGGGGCGACGTTCTTGTAGCCCTCCTGCGGGATCGAGTACGGGAAGCGGGCGGACGTCCACGCGCCGGTGGCGAGCATCGCGCCGAGCAACGCGTAGGAGAGGCCGAGGACTTCGGGGACCTCGGGCCAGGCGTCCAGCATCGCCGTGGTGACGAGGGTGACGAGAGTGGCGTACGGGAGGGTGATCAGGAGGAGCGCGTAGGCACGCGCGCGTAGTTCGGCGAAGGCGTCGCGCGGGGACGCGATCGTCATCGCCACCATCCAGAACGCCGAGGTGTCCTGGCCGAACTGGTTGTACATCTGGATGCCGAGCATCCCGGAGGCGAAGCACGCGAAGTAGACGGTGCCGGTGCCCTGGAGGGCGTTGAAGACGGGGACGATGAGGCCGATGGCGAGGGATGTGACCCAGGCGGCCTTGGTCTTCGGGTCGCGCCATACGTAGCGCAGGCTGCGGTCCATGACCGTGCCGGTGCGGCCTTCCGGGAGGAGGCGTCGGCGGGCGCGGGTTCCGGTGCGGCGGCGGTCGGGGGCCGCGGCTTCGATGGTGGAGCCGTCGGGGGAGGTCATCAGGCGGGTCAGGGCGCGGCGCCAGAGGACCAGCAGGGCGGCCAGTGCGGCGGCGCACAGGGCGAGTTGGGCTGCCGCCGTCCCGTAGGCGGCCTTGGATGTCGCGTCGACGGCGGCGATGGCCGACGCGGGCGGGATCCAGCCCAGCACCTTCGCCACCGGGTCGAGCGCGCCCACGCCGCCCGCCGCGCCGAGGCGTTGCACCCCGAAGTTGACCAGTTGGGCGCCGATCGCGATGACGAGGCCGCTCAGTACGGCGAGGTCGCGGCCCTTGCGGCTGGTGAGCAGGCGGATGTTGGCGGCGGCCACGGTGCGGGCGAGGGCGACGCAGGTGAGGACCGTGAGCGGGACCGCCAGTACGGCGACGAGCGCGGCCGCCGCGCCGTGCGCGACCGCATAGGCCGCGCCGAACGCGAGGCAGAGGGTGAAGAGGGGGCCGATGCCGACGAGTGACGCCACGAGGAGGCCGCGGACCAGGGGGTCGGGGCGCAGCGGGAGCATCGCGAGGCGGGTGGGGTCGAGGGTTTCGTCGCCGCTCGGGAAGAAGAGGGGGAGGACGGCCCAGCCGAGGGCGAGGAGGGTGGTGAGGGGGATGCCGATGGTGGCGGCGTGGGCGTTGCCGTGGAGGAGGATCAGGCCGAGGAGTTGGAGGGCGGCGAGGAGTGCTGCCGCGAGGAGTGAGGCGATGTACGCGGCGCGTCTGCCGGCGGATTGGTGGAGGCCGTTGCGGAGGAGCGCGAGCTTGAGGCGGACCAGGGTTGCGGTCATGGGTGGGTCCGCTTGGTGGGCTGCGACGGGGTTGCGGACTCGGGGCTCTGCCCCGGACCCCGCGCCTCAATCGCCGGCGGGGCTTGATGTGCCGGAGTCGCTTGATCGGCCGGAGGGGCTTGATGGGCCGGCGGGGCTTGGGGCGTTGGTTTGCTGCCCAGCCAGTCCAGGGTTCCGCCCTCGGTCCTGTCGTTCGCGCCCACCAGTTTGAGGAACGCCTCCTGCAAGGAGGCCGAGTCGCCTCGGACGTCCGGCAGGGGGCCCTGGGCGCGGATGCGGCCGGAGGCCATGACGGCGACCCAGTCGCAGAGGGACTCCACCAACTCCATGACGTGGGAGGAGAAGACGACCGTCGCGCCGGAGCGGGTGTAGCGCTCCAGGACGCCGCGGATGGTCTGGGCCGAGACCGGGTCGACGCCCTCGAAGGGTTCGTCGAGGAAGAGGACTTCGGGGTTGTGGAGGAGGGCGGCGGCGAGGCCGATCTTCTTGCGCATGCCGGTCGAGTAGTCGACGACGAGTTTGTTGCGGGCTCCGGCGAGGTCGAGTACGTCGAGGAGCTGGTCGGCGCGCTTGTCGACCTCCGCGCCCGGCAGCCCGCGCAATCGCCCGGTGTACGCGAGGAGTTCGTGGCCGGAGAGGCGTTCGAAGAGGCGCAGGCCCTCCGGGAGGACGCCGATGCGGGCCTTGACCTCGGCGGGGTCGGCCCAGACGTCGTGGCCCGCGACGTGCACGGTGCCCTGGTCGGGGCGGAGCAGGCCGGTGACCATGGAGAGTGTCGTGGTCTTGCCCGCGCCGTTGGGTCCGACGAGGCCGATGAACCGGCCTGCGGGGAGGGCGAGTTCGATCCCGGCTACGGCCGTCTGCTGCCCGAACGACTTCCACAGGTCGTGTACGCGTACCGCCGCGGTTTCCTCGGCCGAGGTCAACTGTGCCCGCCCTTCTTCGTCTTCGTGCGTGTACCGCACGATACGTCGGCAGGGGGCGGGTCACAGGGAGGCGACGCCTCAGGGGCGGCGGCGGCCTTCGCGGCCGCAGGCGTACGCCAGCGGGGAGATGAGCTCCTCCGCGTCCGGGAGCCAGCGGTTGGCGGCGGTGGGGCGGCAGGCCCACTGGACGGCGCCCTGGCTGCCGAAGCGGGTCGGGGGAGCGGCGACGTACTGCCCCTCGCCGAGCGCGTCGAGGTCGAGGGTGGCGGGCGGCCAGCCCAACTTCCGTACCAGGTCCGGGACTTTGAGCGTGGCGCCGGGCAGGACGAAGAACTGCATGCGCCGGTCGGGGGTGCAGGTGACCGGGCCGAGGGTGAGTTCCATGCGCTCCATGCGGGCGAGGGCGAGGAAGCCGGCGGTCTCCGGCACGTCGATCGCGTCGAACGTGCGGCCCGTGGGGAGGAGGATCGACGCCTTCGGCTGCTTCGACCACAGGCGGCGGGCCACGGTCGCGCTGCCGGTCGCCTGGGTCGCCCAGTCGGGGCGGGCGGGGTGCGCGCCGGGGGCGGGGCACTGGAGGGAGCCGCACGAGCAGCGTTGGACGCCGTCGCCGATCTCCAGCCAGGTGCCGGGGAACACGTCCCAGTGCCGCTCCTCCGCGTAGCGGACGGCGGTGTCCTGGAGGGATTCGCCGCGTTGCTGCGGGATCTGCCCGGCGGCGGTGACGGCTGCGGTGACGTCCGAGGTGCCTGTGATGGTCTCTTCCACGTCGTTCTCAACTCTCGCCGCCACGCAGGGTTACGGGCGCACGCGAGGGCAGGGCGGGAGCATCGTTCCCCCACGTGGGGCGCATGGATGCACGGGTGGGGGCGCGTGGGCGAGGCGGCAGCGGGTCGTGGGTAGTGCGGGGAGGTAACGAGAACGGCGACACGGCGGATCGGCGCCGCGCGGGCATGCGTTTGACACCCGTTTGTGGTGCATCTTCCGTTTCCACTCAGGGCAGTGATGATCCAACGACCGGCTGTTGACCTGCAGTCGGACTCCTTACGGGCACAGCAGGGGGTACGTCATGGCCGCTCGGCCTCTCGTAGCGCGACAGCCCAACGAAAGGCTGCAGGCGCTCATTCAGGAAGCGGGCTGCTCGAACGCCGGGCTCGCCCGCCGGGTGAACATGTGCGGTGCGGAGCACGGGCTCGATCTGCGCTACGACAAGACGTCCGTGGCGCGTTGGCTGCGCGGGCAGCAGCCGCGCGGGCGGGCGCCGGGCATCATCGCGGAGGCGCTGGGCCGCAAGCTGGGGCGGACGGTGACCATCGACGAGATCGGGATGGCGAACGGGAAGAACCTCGCCTCCGGTGTCGGGCTGCAGTTCTCGCCGACCGTGCTCGGCGCCATTGAGCAGGTGTGCGAGCTGTGGCGGAGTGATGTGGGGCGGCGGGACTTTCTGTCCGGTTCGTCCGTGGCGTCCTCGGCGCTCGTCGAGCCGAGTCGGGACTGGTTGATCTCTGTGCCGGACTCGCAGGTGGCGCGGTCGGCCGGGCCGCGGGTCGGGCCTTCGGACGTGGCGGCGGTGCGGGCGATGACGCAGGCGCTGACCGATCTCGACCATCAGTACGGGAGCGGGCACGTCCGCCCCGTGGTCGTGCACTACCTGAACAGTGTGGTCAGCGGGCTGCTCGCCGGGTCGTACCGGGAGGCGGTGGGGCGTGAACTGTTCTCCGCCGTCGCGCGGTTGACGGAACTCGCCGGGTACATGGCGATCGACACCGGGCAGCCGGGGCTCGCCCAGCGCTACTACATCCAGGCGCTCCGACTGGCCCAGGCGGCAGGGGACCGCGGTTACGGCGGGTACGTACTGGCCGCGTCCATGAGCCACTTGGCGGCGCAGCTCGGCAACCCGCGGGAGATCGCACAGCTCGCCCGCGCGGCTCAGGAGGGGGCGCGCGGGCGCGTGACGCCGCGCGCGGAGGCGATGTTCCATGCCGCCGAAGCGCGCGGCCACGCACTTCTGGGGGACGCGCGGTCGGCGCAGTCCTCCTCCTCCCGCGCGGTCGCCGCCATGGAGCAGGCCGACGGGCGCACCCGCACCGGTGACGACCCGGCGTGGATCGCGCACTTCGACCACGCCTACCTGGCAGACGAACTGGCGCACTGCCACCGGGACTTGGGGCAGTCCAGGGACGCGGCACGGTGTGCGCAGGAGTCGCTGGACGGGCACCCGGAGTCGCGGGCGCGGCGCCGCGCGATCGGCCTCGTGCTCCTCGCGACGGCGCAGGTGCAGCAGCGCGAGGTGGAACAGGCCTGCCACACGGGACTTCGGGCCGTCGAACTGCTCGGCACGGTGCGCTCGAACCGGGGCGCGGAGTATCTGGACGACTTCAGGGACCGCCTCGACCCGTACCGGGAGGAGCCGGTGGTGCGGGAGTTCGGGGCGCGGATGGAGTTGCAGGCGGCCTGAACGGAGTGAGGTGGGTCATAACGGGCTGAGCGATGGCTTGTTCCGTCGCCTGTTTTGTTACTCCCGTCACTGGGGAGGAATCCGGGATTTGAGGTGCGTAGCAAGGGCGTGCGAAGACCCGGTAGCGTGAGCCGACGATTCCGACCCCCCTACGTAGGAGTCTTACGGTGACGGAGCAGAGCGGACAGAGCGGGCAGGGCGAAGGCCCGCACCTTCCGCAGGCGCGGCAGGCGCACGAGGGTGTCGTGCTGCCCGCCGACGGCGGTGAGCCCCTGTTGCCGGGCACGTTCGGCGACCAGGCGGGGCCGGCGGGCGCGAGCCCGTGGGGCCAGCCCTGGGGGCCCGAGTCCCAGCAGGCGCACAACGCCGGGCCCATGCCGACGTACGACGGGTCCACGGCCGCGTACGACGGGTACGCCGGGTCCACGCCTACGTACGAGTGGGGTCAGCCGCAGGCCGGAGCGCCGCAGCCGCCGCAGGGGGCCGCGTCGATGCCGCCCGCGCCGCCGCAGGCGCCCGGCGCCCTGCCGCCGCAGCCGCCCACGCAGGCGCTGCCGCGCCAGCACGCTGAGGCGGGGCCGCTGCCGCCCGCCGCGCCGCCCGCGGCGGGCCCCTTCGACGGGGACGCCACGCAGTACATATCGCCGGCCGCGCAGCAGCAGGCGGCCCAGCCCCAGCCCCCGTACGCGGCCGGTTCCGCGCTGCCTCCGGAGGCCCCGGCCCCGGACGCCACGCAGTTCCTGGGGCGCGCGCAGCCGCTGCCCGACGCGGCGGCGCCGTCGGCCGGCTACGGGGCCTCTCCCGACAGCCAGGCCACGCAGTACATCCCGCCGGTTCCCGGCCAGCAGGCCATGCCGGGTGGGCAGCCGATGCCCGGTCAGCCGATGCCGGGACAGCCCCCCGTGCCCGAGCAGCAGCAGGGCTACGGCGTGCGTCCCGGGGAGCCCGGTGACCGGCAGCCGCCGGCCGAGTTCGACGCCCTGTTCCGTACGGAGCCGGAGGGCGGCGCCGGGGCGACCCAGCAGATGCCGCGCATCAACCCGCACGCGCCCGCGGGCCCCAGCATGGTGCCGCCCCCGCAGCAGTACGGGTACGAGCCCGAGCCCCCGCGCGGCAAGGCCCGCACCGGCTCCAAGGTGCCGCTGATCGCGGGGATCGGTGTGGCCATCCTCGTCGTGGGTGTCGGCGCGGGCGCCCTGATCAGCAGCAGTGGCGGCGACGACGACAAGAAGACCGACGCGACGAAGAACGTGTCGAACTCGGCGCCCGCCTCCGAGTCCCCCTCGCCCTCCGCCGACCCGGCCAAGGCGCAGGCCGTCGAGCTCGACAAGCTGCTCGGCGACTCCAACAACAGCCGCTCCGCCGTGGTGCGTTCGGTCGCGAACATCGGCGGCTGCAAGGCGCTGCCGCAGGCGTCGAAGGACCTGCGCAGCGCGGCGCAGCAGCGCAACAACCTCGTGACGCGCCTCGGCACGCTCCAGGTGGACCAGCTGCCCGACCACGCCGCCCTCACCGCCGCCCTCACCAGCGCCTGGAAGGCCTCCGCTTCGGCGGACGACCACTACGCGAAGTGGGGCGACCAGGTCGCCGCGAAGAAGGGCGCCCTGTGCAAGAAGGGGCACGCCAAGGCGACGAACGAGCGCCGGGCGGGCGACGCGGCGAGCGGCACGGCGTCCAAGCAGAAGCAGCAGGCGTCGAAGCTGTGGAACCGGATCGCGGGCAAGTACGGGCTGACCGAGCGCTCGGCCGTCCAGCTGTGAGCTGACCGGCGCCCCGGACGGCTACGGGACCTTGGTGAGCGTGTCCGTCACGTCCACCGAGGTCTTCCTGGTCGCCTTGAGGCGGCCGGAGACGACCTTCTGGAACGTGACCCGCGCGTTGACCAGGCGCGGGAAGTCGCCGGCCGCCGACATGCGTTCGTAGCCCCAGCGCAGCGGCGGCGTGAGCCCGCCCGTCGTGACCTGGAGGTCGTGGTCGAGGGCGGTGCGCACGGTGCCCGAGGTGACCTCGCGGTCGCCGAGCGACTCGACGACCTGGCGCAGCACCTCGTACGCGATCCAGGTGGTCTGCACGCCCGCGTCCGTCGGGTCGATCCGGTTGTCGCCGAAGGCCTGCTCGTTGATCGCCCGGTTCATCGGCTCCCAGCGCGGGTCGTCCGACGCCGGGTACCAGCCGGTGACGTACGCGCCTTCGTACGGGCTCCGCTCGCCGCCGGTGCGGTTGACGACGGTCTGGTCGAGGCTGCCGAGGACGGTGGCGGTGCGCACCCCGGGGTAGTCCTCGCGCAGCCGCCGGAACGAGTCGAAGAACGTGTTCGTACGCTCCCCGAGCACGGCCACGACGCAGCCCTCGCCGTGCGGGGCGCGGCTCGCGGTGTCGAGGGCGCGGCGGGCCTGGTCGGCGTAGTCGGTGGCGTCTTCGGCGGTGAGCAGGTCGACGGCGGCGGGGCGGTCGCGAAGCGCGAGTCCTGCGTCGAGGAGCGGCGCGAGCTGGTCGCCTGCGACGGAGTCGGGGCGGACGAGGACGGTGCGGGCGCAACTCTCGGACAGCTGTTGGCCGTTGCCCGCGAGGAGGGCGGGCTGGCCGCCGTTGACCGGGTACGACAGCGGGCTGGCGAACTCCGCCTCGGTGGCGCCGTAGCCGCCTATGTAGGGGATGCCGGCGGATTCCAGCGGGGGCAGGAACGCGTTCGAGTGCTGGCTGTACGAGCCGACGACCGCGACGGCGTGCTGGTCGACGGCGGACCGGGCGCACTTCGCGGCGTCCACGCTGTCGTTGTGGTCGTTGCAGGTGAGGACCCGCAGGGGGCGGCCGCCGATGCCGCCGTGGGAGTTGATCCAGCGCGCGTACGCCCGCGCCATCGCCGGCATTCCGGGCATGTTCGTCGCGCGGGTCTGCTCGGGGGCCCAGGTCATCACCGTCACCGGCTCCCCGTCACTGCCCTTGGCGTCGCCCGGGACGAGCCCGCACCCGGCGACCAGGGCGGCGCCGAGGAGGACGGCCGCGGTGCGTGTGTGGCTGCGGGGGATGGTGCGGTTACGGGTGGTGCTGGGGCGCCTGCCGGTCATGTGCCCGCACGATTCCGCCACGCCGCCAACGGCTCTGTGACCCGTGGTCAACGCGTGGTGACGATGAGGTGAATTGCGGGGGTCCTGAGGGGCCCGAGTGGCCGGGACGTACGATCGATGACCGTGCAAACCTCGGACAAGTCTTCCCGCCGCGGCCGTCGCTCCACGAAGATGGGCGGCATGCCACTCAACGACATGCCGTGGTGGCGCTGGCGCAGCAACGTGCGTTCCGCGCTGCACATGCTCTCCGACCCGTCGTTCCAGCGGGACGTCTGGCAGGCAGGCGTGGACGGGTACGGGGACGTGACCGACGCCGTGTACCGCCTCGTCGAGGACACCTGGCTGGACAACTGGTCCGCCGAGAAATACGTCGGCACGATCTTCCGGGACTCCCAGGAGGCGGCCCTCGTCGACTCCGCCGTGCTGCGGGTGCTGCGGATCATGCACCAGGTGGGCCCGGACGCCCCGGTCGCCGCGTACCTCGACCACGAGGGCTGGCCGGAAGCCGTCCGCGCGGCCCGTGACGCCCATGTGAGGCTCGCCACGAGCGACGGCGACGACCCGGAGACCGTGCCGCAGACCCTCGAGGTGCTGCGGATCATGACGAGGGCGGCGTAGCGCCGTCCGCGTGGCCATTACCCTTGGCCCCATGAACGCGCAGTCCGCATCCGGCCCCGAGCAGTACGTCCTCACCCTCTCCTGCCCCGACAAGCAGGGCATCGTGCACGCCGTGTCGAGCTATCTCTTCATGACCGGCTGCAACATCGAGGACAGTCAGCAGTTCGGGGACCACGACACCGGACTGTTCTTCATGCGCGTCCACTTCAGCGCGGACGCCCCGGTCTCCGTGGAGAAGCTGCGGGCCAGCTTCGCCGCGATCGGTGACTCCTTTGAGATGGACTGGCAGATCCACCGGGCCTCGGACCGGATGAAGGTCGTCCTGATGGTCAGCAAGTTCGGCCACTGCCTGAACGACCTGCTGTTCAGGGCGCGGATCGGCGCGCTGCCCGTCGACATCGCGGCGGTCGTCTCCAACCACACGGACTTCGCCGAGCTGGTCGCCTCGTACGACATTCCCTTCCACCACATTCCGGTGACGAAGGACACGAAGGCGCAGGCCGAGCAGCAGGTGCTCGATCTGGTGCGGGCGGAGGGCGTCGAGCTCGTCGTGCTCGCCCGGTACATGCAGGTGCTCTCCGACGACCTGTGCAAGCAGCTGAGCGGGCGGATCATCAACATCCACCACTCGTTCCTGCCGAGCTTCAAGGGTGCGAAGCCGTATCACCAGGCGCATGCGCGTGGCGTGAAGTTGATCGGTGCGACCGCGCATTACGTGACGGCCGACCTCGACGAGGGGCCGATCATCGAGCAGGAGGTCGAGCGGGTCGGGCACGACGTCACGCCCGACCAGTTGGTGGCGATCGGCCGTGACGTGGAGTGCCAGGCGCTGGCGCGGGCCGTCAAGTGGCACGCGGAACGCCGCATCCTCCGCAACGGCCACCGCACGGTCGTCTTCGCGTAGTCAAGCCCAGGGGCTTACAAGGCAGGCCGCTACATACGGCTCAGCGCAGCCGTCGCGGACAGGACGTCGCGGATGGCCTCCCGGTCGCCGACCTGGCCGGCGGCCGCTTCCTCCGGAGGTATGTGGCCGGCCGCGAGGCGGCAGAATTCCACGCCGTCGAGGGCCACGTGAGCCACCTCCCGGTCGGCGGAGCCCACCGCCGCGGGGGAGTCGAGGGCGATCAGCCACTCGCCGCCACCCGCCCCTTCGACTTCGAGGCGCAGGCTGCGGCCGGGCCGCCCGGCCGTGACCAGCTCGTGCGCGGGCCCCGCGAGCCCGCTCCGGCGGCGCGCGGCGAGGGAGCCCGGCAGGAGTCGCGCGGCGAGGTCGATCATCCGGTTGAGGTGGCGCGGGGCCGGCGGCTCGTACGGGTAGTCGACCGCGTCGGCGATGTCACCGGCGTGGATCCAGCACTCGAAGGCCCGGTCGATCATGGCGTCGCGCAGCGGAAGCTCGAACGTGCCGTACGAGACGGGGAGTTGGCCGGAGCCGCCCGCCCCGCCCTCGTCGGAGCCCGCGAAGGACACGGTGCGGATGACGGCGTGCGACTGCTCGCGCCAGGGCGCCCGCACCGCGCGCGTGGGCGGGAAGTAGGACGCCTTCCAATGCGCCTCGGTGCGCGCGGCGGGCCCGAGCCCGACGGGGGCAGGGGAGCCAATGGGGTCTCCCCTGCTCGAACGCAGTTGAGTGCTCGGAGAAGGGTCCTCCAGGCCGAGGGCCCGGCCGACGATCCCGTCGACGCTGGTGAGGTGGGAGATCACCCCGGCGACCGTGGTCTTCCTGCCGACCTGCTCCACCCCCTCGTACCAGCGCAGCCGCACCGGCGCGTGCCATTCGCCGTCGCCGATGTCCTGGAGCAGCGCGTCGAGCCGGGCGGTCTCCGCGTCGTACGGAGTGGCCCAGCCGGGCACGGGGATGCGGGCGGGGCGCCGGGTGAGGCAGCCCTCCAGGACGCGGGAGCGCAGCATCGGGTCGAGGTCGAGGCTCTCCTCGGCGTGCAGCAGTCCGACGGCGTCGCGCAGCCGCAGCGCCTCCTCGGCGCAGGTGCCGCAGACGCCGAGGTGGTCCTCGACGGCGGCGGCCTCCTCGGGCGAGCAGGCGGCCAGCGCCCACGCGCCGAGCAGCGACTTGAGGACGGGGTGTTCGAGGGCGAGGGGTTCGGGCAGCGGGACGTCGGGGAGCGGCCGTCCGGTGTCCTCCACGGAGGAGCGGGGGGTCGGTATCCAGGCCCGGTCGGCCTCGCCGGCGCTTCCGGCGCCGTCGTTCCTTCCGGTTCCGTCGTTCCTTGCGGTTCCGTCGTTCCTTGCGGTTCCGTCGTGCTGTCCGGCTCCGTCGTTCCTTCCGGTGTCCTCGGGCTCCTCCTCGTACGGGCCGAACCGGTCCGGGCCGTTCGCCGCGCTCACGCCGGCCTCCCGTAGCTGCGGCCGGGAGGCGGCCCCGCGTCGTGGGCCGTCGACAGGAGTTGCAGGCCGAGGCGGAGCCTGCGGCGGGCCTCGTCCTCGGTAACGCCGAGGTCGGCGGCGGTCTGGCGGTAGTCGCGGCGCTGGAAGTACGCGAGGTCGAGGGCTTCGCGCAGCGGGGCGGGCATCGACGTCACGATGTAGTCGGCGCGGGCCGCCGCGGAGGCGCGGCGCACCTTGCGCTCCAGGTCCTCGGTGGTGCCGAGGCCGGTGCGCACGAGGGCGGCGGACTCGGTCTGGCGCAGGCGCTGCACCGCGTGCCGGTGCGTGAGGGTGGCGATGAAGGAGCGCAGTGGGCCCTGCTTGGGGTCGTACGCCTCGGGGTTCTCCCAGATCTGGGTGAAGACGTCGCGGGTGATCTGATCGGCCGCGGTCTCGTCGTCGAGCACGCGGTGTGCCAGGCCGTGCACGAGCGAGGCGAACCGGTCGTAGAGCTCGCCGAGCGCCGCCGCCTCCCCGTGGGCCAGGCGCTGCTGCATCCTGCGGTCCCAGCGGGACGGGGTGTCCTTGGGCATGGGGCCCCCTCACCGACTGCCCGAACTACTTGCCTTCTCCTCGAATGTAGCCTTCGCCACCGACAACGCACTCCCCTTTGCCGCATTGTGCGCCCCCTGAAGGCAGTGGGTGATAAAGACCATCCGGCGAGGCATTACGAAAAGGGCGAAAGCTGGCGAGCGATTTGGTTCACATGTGACCGGCCAGGGCTTAACCAGGCCATATGTGATAGGTCTGCGGGAGTGTTTCATCCCGGTGCGGCAGGGCAGCCGCGCAGAAGAAACGTAGGGACAGATTCCGGATAGTCGATATTCCCGAACGAGAGGCGTGGCGCGTGGCGCTCAAGGTGACCGAGTCAGGGCAGGGCGACTGGGCCGTCGTGTGCGTGTCGGGCGAGATGGACCTGGTGACGTCCCCGGCGCTGCGCCAGCAGGTGCACGAGGCGGTGGCGGACGGCCGCCGCAGCGTCGTGCTCGACCTCTCCGACGTGCTGTTCTGCGATTCCAGCGGGGTCGGCGTGCTGATCGCGTCCCGCCGTCTGATGCGCTCCTGCCAGGGCCGGCTGCGGCTGATCCTGCCGGCCCAGGGCGCGGTCGACGGCTCCCACGTGAACCGCGTGCTCGGCGCCCTCGGCGTGCGTCGGCTCTTCGACGTCTACCCGGACGTGGCCTCCGCGGTGGACGACGACGCGGCGCCGATGTCCGCGTAGTCCGCGTAGCGCTCGTAGCGCTCGTAGCGCGACGAAGGTCCCGCCCACCGGCTCAGAACGCCAGGTCGTCCCAGGCGATGCTCACCCTTCGGTGAGGGACGGGCGGGGTGCGGCCGGGAGTTGGGGCCGCGCCCATGCCAGCAGGCGGGCACGCTCCTCGGCGAAGGTCGGGTCGGCCGGGTAGTCGAAGTGGGCCCGGATCGGGGTGGGCAGGGGGTGGGTGGTCGTGCGGTCGTAGGTGAGCGGGTCCTTCAGCCGGCGGTCGACCAGGGGGCCGTCGTCGCCGGTGAGGCGGATGGGGCCGCCGATGGGGTCGGTGTCGCGCCACAGGTTCCGCCAGCCGCCCACTTCGCGGTGCAGGGCGGCGAGTGCCTGCGGCCCGAAGTAGGCGGGGAACAGGCGGCCGTGCAGGCGGTCCAACGGCGATCCGTAGGTGAGCAGTTGGACGTGTCTGCGCTGTGCCGGGCTCAGCTGCCACAGGGCCGCGACCGCGAGCACGCTGCCCTGTGAGTGCGCCGAGACCAGGATCCGGCCGCCCTGTTCCTCGCTCCACGCCGCCATCCGCCAGGCGAGGTCGGGCACCGCCCGCTCCGAGTAGGAGAGCCGGGCGAACGGATGGGCCGCCCGCGGCCAGAACGTGCCCAGGTCCCACAGGACGCGCAGCAGCCCGCGCGAGTTCTCGTTGTGCGAGGCCCTGCGGCCCGAGTTGAGGAAGAGCAGGACGCCGCCCGCGATCAGCAGGGAGCCGCTGGTCTGCGCGCCCGATGCGATCCCTTCGAGCAGAGCGGACATGTCGGCCGCGGCCCGGCTCGGTGAGACCCCCGTGGCGTAGGCGCCGACCAGGGAGACCGAGGTCAACAGCGCGACGGCCACGGCCAGTACGGCCACCAGGGCGGGGACGGAGTCGGGGAGCCGGGCGCGGGCCATGGCGCCCGCGATGCGTCGCTCGCGCAGCGCGTCCGGGGCCGCGTCCCAGTGCTCCTCCCGCACCAGGGGAATCAACCTCCGTGTCGTCAGGCGCAGTTGGGTCGCCGCGAAGAGGGTGAGTAGGAGTACGACGCCGAGCAGCAGGGGGATGGCGGTCATCTGCCAGGTCGCCACCGCAGTGGGCCCCGGGATGGTGCTGTCCTTGCGGTAGCCGGTCAGCCAGTCCGAGAGCCCCTGGGCGGCGCCCCCGGCGAGCATGTTGTAGAGGAAGCAGGCCAGCATGACGACGGCGGCCGGGGCGAGGCCCGCCAGCGGTGTGCGCGGACCCGGCGTGCGGCGACGCAGCAACCGGCCGGTCAGGGCGAGCGCGACCACGATCAGGCCCTGGACCAATTGCCCCAGGGAAGAGAAGACCTCGCTGCCGGGCAGCCGTCCGGCGGAGACCCAACCCGGGCGTGACCACCCCGCGTAGCCGGCGGCGAGAAGAACCAGCGCGATGGCCGCGAGGGGGACGGCCCGTACGAGCGCCGCGTCGAGCCGTTGATCGATGCGGTTCTCCGAACGGGCGCGGCGGCAGACGACGTAGACCACGACGCTCATGCCCCCGCCGGACGCGGTCGTGAGGAGCACGCCGAACAGCAGCAGCGCGTCCGGACCGCCGGGCCCCCGGTCGAAGCCCAGCGGGGCGACGCACAGCATCAGGGCCACGACCAGCAGTCCGGCCGCCGTGTGCATCGCGGTCAGCCGGGACACCAGGCGCCGCCCGTACCAGAACCCGGGGCGGGCCAGCGCGGGCCGGTCGGGGGCATCGACCTCGTACGCGGTCTCCGGCACGGGCGGCCGCTGGGACTCGTACGCCTCCCAGGTCTGCCGCGACAGCAGCCACAGCAGGTAGATGAACCCGCAGGGCGCCAGCGCTCCCAGGGCGAGCCTGCGACCCGGCTGACCCCACCACGTGGGGCCGTCGGGCGACACCGAGACGTACTCCAGCCACAGGCGCTGCCCCTCGGCGCAGGCGGGGGTACCCGCGCACTGCCAGGCGATCAGGTCCATGGACAGGGCGCACACCGCCGCCACCACCATGACGGTGAGGCTGAGCGCGGCCAGCCGGACGAGCAGGCCGTGCGCCCGCACCGTCCGGGACCCGAACCGGACGGGCGGGCGCATCCAGTGCGCCAGGTTGACGGCCATGAACGGCAGCAGCAGGAACCACAGCACGCGGCCCGGGTTCCCGGGAGCGAGGCGGGCCCAGCCGTACGCCTCGGGGACGGGGCGGCCGGCGTAGTCCTCCGGGCGGGACTCCGCGTCCACGTCGGCGTCTCTGCGGTACAGCCCGGCGGTGTCGTCGCCGCCTGTCTGCACGACGCTCGGGTCGCCCAGCATGCGCTCGGGGGTGGCGCCGTCGATGCCGTGCACCAGCAGTTCGAGGATGAGGGGGTCGGGGGCGTGGTGCGGTCGTGGGATGTGTTGTCTCGGGGCGGGCTGTTTCGGGGCGGGCTGTTTCGGGACGGGATGTTCCGGGACGGGCGGTGGTGCCGCTCGGGTCGCGGCCGCGCGTGCCCGGCGGGTGGCCGCGTGGGCGCGCGTCAGGCTCGACCGCACCGCCTTCGCCTGTGGGTGGCTTCGGCCCAGCGTGGTCGACGCCCGCTGCGCCGCCACCGCGAGCACGTCGGTGAGCCGCTCCATGCCCGCCAAGTCCCCGTCGAGCGATGCCACATGGTGCCGGGTCGAGGCCAGCACGGCCAGCGGCTCCAGGGCGCGCGGATGGTTCTCGCCCCAGCGGTCGATCTGCTGCTCGCACAGCTCTTCCAGGCCGAGGGCGAGGCGGCGAGTGGACTCGTGGTCGTCCTCGCGGGCGTGGGCGAGGAAGAGGACGGACGTGGCGCGCAGCAGTAGTTCGAGGCGCGGCCCGGGGTCCTGCACCCTACGACTCAGTCGGACGCCGCGCTGGGCATGTTGCCCGGCGAGCGGCCACTTCCCCAACTCGGCCGCGCACACGGCGAGGTTGGCGTTGGTGCGGGCCACCTCGATTCCGTCGCGCGCCACCCTCAGTGCCTCCGTCAGCGCGGTCAGCGCCGACTCCAGATGGGTACCGCCCGCGTCGATGAACACGGCGGCGAGCCGGTTGTGCACCGCGCACCGCTGTGGCGCCGGGACCCGTGACGATTCGGTCCAGGACGCGGCCACCTCCAGCGCCGCGTCGAGCTCGGCGGTCAGTTCGAGGTCGCGCAGTATCGCGACGAAGTACGCGAACTGGCGGGCATCGGCGGGGGATTCGAGGAGTTCGGGGTCCTCCGGGAGGGCGGCGACAACAGTGCGCAGCGGGGTCCGCGCGCCGGGCCCGCCGCGCACCGCGCGCTCGGCGGCGGCGATCCGCTCGGGCCACCCGAGGGCCGTCCCCTCAGCCATGGGTGTCCTCAGCCATCGGTGTCCTCAGTCATCGGAACCCCGCAGGAACTGTTCCTCCAGGGTGTCGAGGGCCCGGTCGCGGCGTGCGGCCGCGTCCTCCGGCGTGATCAGGTCGTCCTCCAGCAACTGCCGCAGCCGACGCAGGAAGCCGTCGACCCCCTGGCCCCGCGAGGTCGGGCGGGCCACGTCCGCCGGGGGCCGGGGGCCGGGCAGGACCACCGGTTTGCCGTTCGCCGCGTCGCGCAGGTGCGGCAGGTCGAAGTACGGGAACCGCTCCATGGCGTCCAGGAGTGAGGCCGCGTACGCCACGTTGGTGTCCGGGCTGCCGTCCGCGCGGCTGAGCTCCTGCTCCATGAGGAGGCCGACCAGCGCGCGCCCGCCCTCTCCGTCGGCGCCGCTCTCCTCGCCGTGGCCGCTCTCCTCGGCGGCGACGTCGACCGGGCTCCCGGAGTACCCGGCGAAGTCGTGGACCAGCTGGTCCACGGTCAGCTGGAGCCCGGTGAACTCGCCGTCCGCGTCGCTGCGGTGCACCGTCGGCGCGTGGGTGACCCAGCCGCTGAGCAGCGTCTTCTCCCGCGGCGGCCGGTAGCTGCCGCGCCACGCGACATCCGCCCGCGGACGGTCGGTGGGCGGCGCGGGCGGAAGGTCGTGGGCGTGCGCGTCCTGGACCGCGATCAGCGCGAGGTCCACGTCCGTGATCCGGTCGCACACCCGTCCCCGCAGCCGCCGCCCGTCGGGGAGGCGCAGGCCGAGGGTCGCGTCTGGGCCGGAGGAGGGGGCCAGGCAGTGCAGCGCGGTCAGCACGAAGGTGCGGGTGACGAGGACTCCGGCTCCCAGGTGCAGACCGTCCTCGTCGATGTGCACCCAGTACGCCGCCGTGCTCATGCCTGTCCTTCGGCCCGATCGGACGGGGCGGACGGGGCGGAGGGGGCGGAGGGGTCGGAGGGTTCGGTCCTGTCCACGGTGAGGGTCACTTCCAGCGACGCCTCCGCCGATGCCTTCGACAGGATGACGCCCGCCTCCGCCGCGAGGGTCAGACCGAAGGTGACCTGCACACTGCTCACCGCCCAGCCGTGCCGCTCGGGCACCTGGGCCAGCGAGTCCTGGGCGAGCACCGTCGCCTGCCGGATGGCGTCCTGGACCTCGTCGGCGCGGTCGGCGAGCGGTGCCGAACGTCTCGTACGGCTGCTGATCTGGCGGGTGCCCCGGGCATCGGTGTCGACGGTCTCGATCCGCACCGCGGCGGACCGCGGACCGGGCCTCCGCTGTGGTGGCTGTGCCTGTTCCGTCATCGACACCCCCGAGTCGTCGCCGCCCGGACAGCGTAGACCCGGGTCCGGCCGCCGTGGGCGGAGTTGCCGGACCCGGTGGATCCGGCCGGGCGGAGATCCACACCGGTGTACCGGTTCTTCACCGACCTTGACACAATCGCCGCAGTTCGGGGCGTGCGCGCACGGCACCGTCGTACGCTCCGATGCGTACCACCCAACGACCCGAGAGGCGGCCCATGAGCATGGACGAGCGGAGGATCGCGGCCCGGTTCGCCGGCTTCGACCAGGACGGCAACGGATACATCGACCGCGAGGACTTCTACGTCGCCGCGAAGGCGCTGCTCACCGAGTTCGGCGTCACGGCGCGGTCCGGGCGGGGGCAGGCGTTGTTCGCCGGGGCCGAGGCGTTCTGGCAGGGCATGGCCGGGATCGCGGACGTCGACGGGGACCAGCGGGTGACCCGTGAGGAGTTCGTCACCGGGGCCGTGAAGCGGTTGCGGGACAATCCGGATCGGTTTGCCGAGATCGCCCGGCCGTTTCTGCGGGGGGCGATGGCGGTGGCCGACGCGGAGGGGGTCGGGGTGAGCCCCGACACCGCGCAGCGTGTTCTGAGGGTGGTCGGTGTCGAGGCGGAGGTGGCGCGGGCGGCGGTTGCGGCGCTGGACGCGGATGACGCGGGGCGTATCTCGGAGGACGTCGCGGTCCGTGCCTTCGCGCGCTACTTCACCGTTCCGGAATAGCGACACCGTCATTGCGCCCACCCGGCGTTGCGGCCCCGGGGCGCTGCCCCGGACCCCGCTCCTCAAGCGCCGGAGGGGCTTGATTGGCTGAAGCGGTCCCGCAGTTGGTACTTGAGGACCTTGCGGAGCGTTTCGTTGCGCGGCAACGCGTCCATCACCTCCAATTGTTCCGGCAGCTTGAACGTGGACAGGCCCTGTTCGCGCAGGTACGTCGTGAGGGCCGGCAGGGTCAACTCGGTGGCGCCCTCGCGCAGTTCGAGGACCGCGCAGACCCGTTCGCCGCGTTCCGCGTCCGGCAGGCCGATGACGGCCGCCTCCTGGACCGAGGGGTGTTCGTGGAGGAGGTCCTCGATCTCCTTCGCGGAGATGTTCTCGCCCTTGCGGATGATGACGTCCTTGGCGCGGCCGGTGAGGACCAGGTGGCCGGAGGGCAGGACGTGGCCGAGGTCGCCCGTGATGAGGAAGCCGTCCTCGTCGAAGGCCTCCGCGGTCTGGCGCGGGTCGAGGTAGCCCTGGCAGACGGCCTCGCCGCGCAGTCGTACGGCGCCGTCGACGCCCGGCGGCACCTGCTTGCCGTCGGCGTCGACGACGCGGATCTCCATGCCCTCGGGAGGGCGGCCCTCCGTCGTGGCCAGCATGTCGGCGGTGTCGTCCGGTGCGCCCATCGTGATCATGGGGACTTCGGACATGCCGTATCCGTGGGTGAGTTGGACGCCCATCTCGCGGACGACCGAGTGGTAGACCTCCGGCGGTTTGGGCGCTCCGCCGCCCGCGAGCAGGCGGAGGGACGGGATCAACTTCTCGTCCGGCTGCTTGCGTTGTTCGGTCAGGAACATCGAGTAGAAGGCGGTCGAGCCGCCCGCGACGGTCACTGAGTGGCGCCGGTACTCGCCGAGGGAGTCCGGCATCGCGAAGTGCTCGAACATCGCCGCGGGGAACCCGTACAGGAGCAGCATCACCGTGTAGTCGGGGCCCGCTATGTGCGCGTACGGGAAGGCCATCGAGCCGACGTCCGAGGCGGACAGGTGCAGGGCGTGGGCCAGGCAGGAGCCGCCCGCGATCAGCGAACGGTCCGTGTGCAGCACGCCCTTGGGGTCGGAGGTGGTGCCGGACGTCCAGTAGATCCAGCGGACGTCGGTTCCGGAGGAGGGCGGCGGCGGGAGCGTCGACGGGTCGCCGGTCGGCAGGTCCTCGTACGCCTCGAAGATGCCCTTCGCGCCGAGTCGCCGCGCCATTTCCGTGTGGTCGAAGCCGCGCCACGTACCCGGTGTCGCGAAGAACTCGGCCTTCGACTCCCGTAGCGCGAAGCCGACTTCGCGGTCCCGGTAGAAGGGGATGATCGGCGACTGCGTCGCGCCGATGCGGGCGAGGGCGAAGGAGAGCAGGGCCGTTTCGATGCGGGTGGGCAGTTGCCAGGCCACCACCGTGCCGGGGCGGATGCCCAGGTCGTACAGGCCCGCCGCGATCCGTTCGGCGTCGTCGCGCAGTCCGCCGAAGGTGAGGGTGCGGTCGCCCTGGAGGAACACCGGGCGGTCGGGGGTGAGTTCGGCCCGGCGTTCCACCAGGTCCCAGAGCGTGCGCGAGGCGCCCAGGGCGTGTGCGGTGTCGGTCATCTTCCGTACCCCTTCGAGGTCACGGCCATCGCCGTCAGCTGACGGGTTGTCAGATATGGCTGAGAGCGTAAGACCGCGCTCCTTGTCGGTCCAGGGGTGCGGGGATAGCCTGGAATCTGACGGGCCATCAGATGACGAGATGTCAGGGGTGCTCATGACTGAACTGCCGCGCATCGTCAGCGTCGACGACCATGTGATCGAACCGCCGCACCTCTTCGAGACCTGGCTGCCGGCCAAGTACCGGGACAAGGGGCCGAAGCCGCTGACCGAGGGGATCGGTGAACTCGCCTACGTGGCGGGCAAGTACCAGATCACGATGGACCCGGACGGTCCGCCCACCGACTGGTGGATCTACGAGGACCTCAAGTTCCCGTACAAGCGCAACATCGCCGCCGTCGGCTTCGACCGCGACGACATGACCCTCGAAGGCATCACGCGCGCGGAGATGCGGCGCGGGTGCTGGGACCCGAAGGCGCGCCTCGCGGACATGGACCTCAACCACGTCGAGGCCAGCCTCTGCTTCCCGACGTTCCCGCGCTTCTGCGGGCAGACGTTCGCCGAGGCGCACGACAAGGAGGTCGCGCTCGCCTGCGTGCGCGCCTACAACGACTGGATGGTCGAGGAGTGGTGCGGCGACAGCGGCGGGCGGCTCATCCCGCTGTGCATCATCCCGCTGTGGGACGTCGAGCTGGCCGTCGCGGAGATCAAGCGCAACGCCGCGCGGGGCGTGAAGGCCGTGACCTTCTCCGAGATCCCGACCCACCTGGGGCTGCCGTCCATCCACTCCGGCTACTGGGACCCGTTCTTCGCCGTGTGCCAGGAGACCGGGACCGTCGTCAACATGCACATCGGCTCCAGCTCCCAGATGCCGGCCGCGTCCCCGGACGCGCCGCCCGCCGTGCAGGCCTCGCTCAGCTTCAACAACGCGATGGCCTCGATGATGGACTTCCTGTTCAGCGGGGTGCTGGTCAAGTACCCGCGGCTCAAGCTCGCCTACAGCGAAGGGCAGATGGGGTGGATTCCGTACGCCCTTGAGCGTGCGGACGACGTGTGGGAGGAGCACCGGGCGTGGGGCGGCGTGCGGGACCTGATCCCCGAGCCCCCGTCCTCGTACTACTACCGGCAGATCTTCTGCTGCTTCTTCCGCGACAAGCACGGAGTGGCGTCCCTCGACACCGTCGGCCGGGACAACGCGACGTTCGAGACGGACTACCCGCACGTCGACTCGACCTTCCCGAACACCAAGGAGGTCGCCCTCGACCACGTGAAGGGACTCGACGACGAGACGATCTACAAGCTGATGCGCGGCAACGCCATCCGCATGCTCGATCTCGACCTCGACAAGTAGGGGCCCGGAGTCCATGGACCTCACGTACACGGACGAGGAAGAAGTGTTCCGGGCGCGGCTTCGGGAGTGGCTGGGCGGCGTGCTGCCCACGCTGCCACCGAAGCCTTCGCCCGACGACTGGCCCGGCAGACGCACGTACGACATGGGGTGGCAGCGCCGCCTGTACGACGCCGGGTACGGGGACGTGCACTGGGACGCCTCGCCGACCAAGCGGCTCATCTTCCTTGAGGAGACGGAGAAGGCGGGAGCGCCCTACGTAGGCGCGAATTTCGTCGGGCTGCTGCACGCCGGGCCGACGATCGCCGCGGAGGGCAGCCCCGAGCAGCGGGATCGGTGGCTCGCGCCGATCCTGCGCGGGGACGAGGTGTGGTGCCAGGGGTTCAGCGAACCCGACGCGGGATCCGACCTCGCGTCCCTGCGCACGCGCGCGTGGCGCGACGGGGACGACTACGTAGTGAGCGGTTCGAAGATCTGGACCTCGCACGCCGAAGTCGCCGACTGGTGCGAACTCCTTGTGCGCACGGATGCCGATGCCGCGAAGCACAAGGGGATCTCCTGGCTAGCCATGCCGATGGACGCACCGGGGATCACGGTGCGGCCGCTGCGCACGCTCGCCGGGTCCACGGAGTTCGCCGAGATGTTCCTCGACGAGGTCCGCGTGCCCGTCGGCAACCGGGTCGGCGCGGAGAACGACGGCTGGCGGGTGACCATGGTGACCCTGTCGTTCGAGCGCGGCACCGCGTTCGTCGGCGAGGTCGTCGCCTGTCGGCGCGTGCTCGGCGAACTGGCGGCCCACGCGCGCAAGACCGGCCGCTGGGACGACGCCGTGCTGCGCCGCGAACTCGCGCTGCTTTCGGCCGAGTTCAGCGCGCTGTGGCGGCTCACGCAGTGGAACGTGAGCGAGGCGCAGGCCACGGGTGGGGTGCCGGGCGTGGGCGGGTCCGTGTTCAAGCTGCGGTACTCGCACGCGCGGCAGCGGCTGTACGACGTCGCGGCGCAGGTCCTCGGCGCGGCGGGCGCGCTCGACATCGGGCAGCAGTGGACGCTCGACCGGCTGTCGTCCTTGTCGTACACGATCGCCGCCGGCACCTCGCAGATCCAGCGCAACATCGTCGCCGAGCGGATCCTCGGACTGCCGAAGTCCTCGAAAGGGGGAAGGTAGGCGTGCATTTCCAACTGACCGAGGAACAGCGGGCGTTGCGGGACGGGACGCGTGACCTCCTTGAGGGGCGGTTCGACCGGGACGCGCTGCGGGCGGCGGTCGACCGGCCCGGCGTCGACCGGGAGTTGTGGCGCGAGCTGGGCGAGGCAGGGCTTTTCGCGCTCTGCCTCCCGGAGGCCGAGGGTGGCGTCGGGCTCGGACTGCCGGAGGCGGTCGTCGTGTTCGAGGAGTGCGGGCGGGCGCTGCTCCCGGGGCCGTTGGTGGCGACGTTCCTCGCGGCGGGCGAGGTCGAGGGCGCCGCGTCCGGCGAGACGGTGGTGACGGCGCCGTACGGCTCGCTGCTGCCGTGGCGGGACGCGGCGGACGTGGTGCGCGGCGACACGGCGGGCGCCCGCCCGATCGCCTCCGCCGACCCGCTCACCCCCCTCCACGCACTCCCCGAACCCGCCCCCGTCCCCCTCGAAGCGACCCTCCTGTACGCCGCCGAACAGCTCGGCTCGGCCGGGCGAACGCTCGACATGGCGGTCCAACACGCCCGGGACCGTGAGCAGTTCGGCCAGCCGATCGGGGCGTTCCAGGCGGTGAAGCACCTGTGCGCCGAGATGCTCGTGCGGGTCGAGCTGGCCCGCGCCGCCGTGTACGCCGCGGCCGTCACCCGCGACCCCGTGGAGGTCGCCGCGGCCCGACTGCTCGCCGACGAGGCCGCGACGCAGGGCGCCCGCGACAGCCTCCAGGTGCACGGCGGCATGGGCTTCACCTGGGAGGCAGACGTACATCTGCACCTGAAGCGGGCTTGGCTGCGGGCCGAGTTGGGCGGCAGCGCGCGGGGTGCGGAGGAGGTGCTGGCGGCCGCGCTCTGACCCGCGTACGAGATCTCGCGAAGGCGCCGCGCGTCCGGAAAGCGAACGCGCGGCGCCCGGAGCGGACGGCCTGAGCAAGGGTGCACGCACAGTGACGGTGCGTGGTTATCGGGTTGTGTCCTGCGGGGGGCTCGTCACGGCGCGGAGTCGGCCTCCGGCTCCGGTACCTTGTGGCAGATGCGAGTGGTGCTGAATCCGGGCCAAGGCGCCGGTGTTGCCTCCGAGGCGGCTCCGGGGCTCGCGATGTGCGCCGCTCGCAGCGCGCGGCGGGGTTTCACACCCGCCTGTTCGAGCGCCGGCGAGGCGCGTCGCACAGTATGCCGCACGCGTACTCCTTCGCGCTGGAATATGCCCGAAGCGCTTGTTGGGGTGACTGTACGTCAACCATGCTGTGTCTCAAGGGGTTCACGTTCCGTGATCCCTCTCACTGGACAGCACGGTAAGTGGCGCGAGGCAGAACGCCAGCGGTCCCGCCGGATTCGGATGGTGTGAGCGGTGCAGGTGCTTCAGGTTCAACTGGAGGTCGGAGCCGACCCCGCGGAGGTGGGGCGGGCCCGTAGGTGGGCGCGCTCGCGCCTCGCCGGTTCGGGGATAGAGGCCGACGAGTCATTGGCGGAGACGCTGATCCTGATCGTCTCCGAACTGGTCACCAACGCCGTGGTGCACACGGGCCATCCGGCCGTGCTGCGCATGGCGCTGCCCAGCGACGTCCCCGCGGCCTGCCTCGGCACCGTGCGCGTGGAGGTGGTCGACACCAGCGCGCGGCCGCCGACGCCCCGGCACGCGGACGGCGAGGAGACGAACGGGCGCGGGCTCGAACTCGTCGACGGTCTCGCGGACCGCTGGGGCTGGCAGGCCGAGGGCGCGGGCAAGGCGATCTGGTGCGAGATCGACCAGTGCGCGGCGGCGACGAGCGGCGCGTTCTCCGGTGTGACGTTCGAGGCGGTGTGACCGCACACGAAGTGGCGCGGCCTCCCGAAGGGGCCGCGCCACCTTTCGTTTCCGGCTGGGTTTCCGGTCAGAACACCGCCACCGGAGCCACCGGCGTCCCCGTCCCGCCCTTGAAGGGCTCCGGCATGGCCGACAGCAGGAACGAGTAACTCCCGATCTCTCCACAGGCTGTGGACAAAGTTTCCAGATTCCAGTTCTGGCCCTGGAGCATCCCCATCTCGACCAGGTCGAGCGCGTGCACCGGCAGCCACAGGTTCTCGATCTCCGGCGGGAAGATCTCGAAGGTCAGGGTGTCGTTCGCGACGGCCGCCACGTCCCGCGCGTGGAACCACTCCGGCGTACGCACCGAAAGGCCCGGTGACGGATAGCCGTAGCCGTGCTTGTCCCCGGCCAGGTACACCTGGATCTGCCCCGTCCGTACGAGCACGATGTCGCCGGCCCGCACCGTCACCCGCCCGAACTCGGCCGCCTCGTCGAGGTCTTCGGGCGTGACCGCGTGATCGCCCGGCAGCCGGTCGACCCCCTTCGCCGCCGCTACGTCGAGCAGCACGCCGCGCGAGACGATGTACGGCGCCTTGTCGATCCCGCTGAACTGGGCGCCGTGGTGCGCGGTGATGGTGTCGGCGGGGCGGCCGTTGTAGAGCTTGCCCGAGTGCGATACGTGCGTGAGGGCGTCCCAGTGGGTGGCCGCCTGGAGGCCCATCGTCACCGCGTCGTCGCTGGTGGCGACGGTCTCCGGGCCGAAGATCTCCTGGTTGATCTGCACCATCGTGTGGAACGGGTTGATGCGTCCCGGGATCAGGCCCGACTGGACGCCGTCCTCCTTGAGGGGCAGCGCGAGCGGGACGCGGCGGCCCGTGCGGACCTCGGTGGCGGCCTCGCGCACGACGTCGTCGGTGACGAGATTCAGGGTGCCGATCTCGTCGGCCTCCCCCCAACGCCCCCAGTTGTTCACGCGTTTGGCGATGTCGTGGAACTCGGCGGGCAGGGGCATGGGGTCCTCCCGGGTGTGGTGTTCCAGATCTTGTGCTCCGGCGTCTTGTCTTCCGGCGGTCGGCAGGTCGTACACTCCGACCGGAGTGAAAATCTAACGGACCGTCAGAAACCGCGGGAAGGGGCCGGGCATGGGGAACTTCTTGGCAGGCAAGGTCGTCGCCGTCACGGGAGCGGGGCGAGGCATCGGGCGGGCGGTGGCCCTCGCGTGCGCGGCGGAGGGCGCCAAGGTCGTCGTCAACGACTACGGGGTGTCCATAGAAGGCGGAGAGCCCACGTCGGAAGTGGCGCAGGGCGTCGTCAAGGAGATCGAGTCGGCGGGCGGCACGGCCGTCGCGGTCGCCGACGACGTGTCCTCCATGGCCGGCGGCCAGCGCATCGTGGACACGGCCGTCAGCGAGTACGGGCGGATCGACGGCGTCGTCTGCGTCGCCGGGATCCTGCGCGAGCGGATGCTGTTCAACATGTCCGAGGACGAGTGGGATCCGGTCGTCCAGACCCACCTCAAGGGCACCTTCACCGTCTTCCGGGCCGCGGCCGCCGTCATGCGCAAGCAGAAGTCCGGCACGCTCATCGGCTTCACCAGCGGCAACCACCAGGGCTCCGTCGCCCAGGCCAACTACAGCTCGGCCAAGGGCGGCATCATCTCGCTGGTGCGCAGCGCGGCCCTCGGCCTCAACAAGTACGGCGTCACCGCGAACGCCGTCGCCCCCGTGGCCCGTACCCGCATGTCGGCGAACGTGCCGATGGAGCTGAAGGAGATCGGGGAGCCCGAGGACGTCGCCGCGTTCGTCGTCTACCTGCTCAGTGAGCGGGCCCGCGAGGAGCAGATCACCGGGCAGGTCTACACGGTCGCCGGGCCGAAGATCGCCGTGTGGGCGCAGCCGCGCGAGCTGCGCGCCGGGTACGCGGAGGGCGGGTCCTGGACGCCGGAGAAGATCGCCGACTTCCTGCCGGGGGCGGTGGGCACCGACCCCATGCCGATGCTTGAGCAGCTCCAGGAGATGGCTCGGGCGGCGGCCGCCAAGGAACGGCCCAACCAGTAACGGACGGGGGTGGCGGGGCGTGGAGTTCGGCTTCGACCAGGCGGACAGCGCGGACGCGGACTTCCGTGGCGAGGTCCGGGAGTGGCTCGAAAAGCATCTGGACGAACGGTTCGCCGACGCCGTGGGGCGCGGCGGTCCCGGCAATGAGCACGAGGGCGGCGCCGAACGGCGCGCCTGGGAGCGGGAGTTGGGCACGGGCGGCTGGATCGGCATCGGCTGGGACCGGGAGGGCTTCGGCAACCGCGTCGCCACCCTCACCCAGCAGGTCGTCTGGGCGGAGGAGTACGCGCGCGTGCGCGCGCCGGGCCGCTACGGCCACATCGGCGAGAACCTCCTCGCGCCCACCCTCCTCGCGTACGGCACCGAGGAGCAGCAGCGCCGCTTCCTGCCGCCGATCGCGCGCGGCGAGGAACTGTGGTGCCAGGGCTACAGCGAACCGGGCGCGGGCTCGGACCTGGCGTCGCTGCGGACCTCGGCGGCACGCGACAAGGACGGCCGCTGGCGGGTGACCGGCCAGAAGGTGTGGACGTCGCTCGCGCACGAGGCGGACTGGTGCTTCGTACTCGCCCGCACCGACCCGGAGTCGCGCCGCCACAAGGGCATCTCCTTCCTCCTGGTCCCCATGGACCAGCCCGGCCACATCGACGTACGCCCGATCCGGCAGCTCACCGGGACGAGCGAGTTCAACGAGGTGTTCTTCGACGGCGCGGTCGCCGAGGAGCTCGTCGGCGGCGAGGGCGAGGGGTGGAAGGTGGCCATGGGGCTGCTCGCCTTCGAGCGCGGCGTGTCGACACTCGCCCAACAGGTGGGTTTCATCGAGGAGTTGCGGCAGGTCGTCCGGACGGCGTCCGCCAACGGCGCAATCGGTGACCCCTTGGTACGCGCCGACCTCGTGCGCCTCTGGTCCGAGCTGCGGACCATGCGGTGGAACGCGCTGCGCACCCTCGGCGGGGCCCCGGACGCGGGCGCGCCGAGCGTCGCCAAGCTGCTGTGGGGCGGCTGGCACCAGCGGCTCGGCGAGCTGGCCCTGCGCGTACGGGGCGCGGAGGCCTCCGTGGGACCGGCCGACTGGACCCCGGAGCGACCGTACGAACTCGACGAACAGCAGAGGCTGTTCCTGTTCAGCCGGGCCGACACGATCTACGGCGGCTCGGACGAGATCCAGCGCACCATCATCGCCGAGCGGGTGCTCGGCCTGCCCAGGGAGGGTGAGTCGTGAGGGGTGTTGTGTTCGACGGCCAAGAGGCCGTCGTCGTCGACGACTTGGAGATACGGGACCCGGGTCCCGGCGAGGTGCTGGTCGGGGTCGCCGCGGCGGGCCTGTGCCACAGCGACCTGTCGGTGATCGACGGGACGATCCCGTTCCCGCGCCCGGTGGTCCTCGGGCACGAGGGCGCGGGCGTCGTGGAGGCGGTCGGCTCGGGCGTGACGCACGTCGTGCCGGGCGATCACGTCGCGCTGTCGACGCTCGCCAACTGCGGGGCGTGCGCGGAGTGCGACCGGGGCCGGCCGACGATGTGCCGCAAGGCGATCGGGATGCCGCAGAAGCCGTTCGCGCGCGGGGAGAAGGACCTCTTCCAGTTCGCGTCGAACTCGGCGTTCGCCGAGCGGACCGTGGTGAAGGCCGTGCAGGCGGTGAAGATCCCGAAGGAGATCCCGCTGACGTCCGCGGCCCTGATCGGCTGCGGCGTGCTCACCGGCGTCGGCGCCGTCCTGAACCGGGCGAAGGTCGACCGCGGCGACTCGGTCGTCGTGATCGGCACGGGCGGCGTCGGCCTGAACGTGCTCCAGGGCGCCCGGGTCGCGGGTGCGCTGCGGATCGTGGCAGTGGACTCCAACCCCGCGAAGGAGGAGGTGGCGCGGCAGTTCGGCGCGACCGAGTTCCTGACCGACGTGGCGGCGGTGCGGGACGTGCTGCCGGACGGCGCGGACCACGTCTTCGAGTGCGTGGGCCGGGTCGAGCTGATCCGGGCCGCGATCGACCTCCTCGACCGGCACGGACAGGCGGTGATCCTCGGGATGCCCGCGGCGAAGGCGGAGGCGTCCTTCGTGCCCGCCGAACTCTTCCTCGACAAGTCGGTGCTCGGCTGCCGCTACGGCTCCTCCCGCCCGCAGCGCGACATCAAGCTGTACGCGGACCTGTACGCGGAGGGCCGGCTGCTGCTCGACGAGCTGGTCACGCGGACGTATCCGGTGGAGGCGTTCGGGCAGGCGGTCGCGGACGCGGAGGCGGGGAAGGTGGCGCGGGGGGTGCTGACGTTCTGACCGCAACTGGACGGTATACGTAGGCAAGTTGGTCACGTGCGCGAGATGTGGACAGCTTGTGTTGAAAGTGTGACCGAATGAATTATGGGGCCCGTTCATTGCTTCTCCCTCCGAAGGGCCCCGCCATGTCAGAAGCCGAAGCCCCACCACCCCTCTGGCTCCAGGGCCGGTCCGCGGTGATCGACGCCGCGGAACCGGCCCACTGGCGTGAGGGCACGCCGGACTACCACCTCTCCCACACGGTGATGCCGGGCCAGCGCACCACCGAACACGCCCCGGGCTCCCTGGAGGCCGTCGTCGAGGGGGTGGTGCAGGTCTTCGAGATGGAGGTCTCGCACAAGCGCGACCCCGCGACCTGGGTGTCCATGGTCGCCGACCGCTTCCGTACGCGGATCAACGGCGGCCCGTGGGCCGACGCCAACGACATTGTCGAGCGCGGCAGTTACAACATCCTCATCGGGGAGAGCGTCTTCTACGGCGCCGAGACCTTCGAGTCCTCGCACGACGTGTTCCACGGCGCCTTCCCCGGCGGATTCTTCTGGGAGGTCACCGAGGTCCTCTCGGGCCCGCCGGTCATCACGTTCAAGTGGCGGCACTGGGGCGCCTTCGACGGCGAGTACAACGGGTTCTCGGGCAGCGGCGAGAAGATCGAGATGTTCGGCGTGAGCATCGCCAAGGTCAGCGACGACCTGAAGCTGCTGGAGGTCGAGCACTTCTACGACCCCAACGCCTTCCTGGGGAAGATGACCGGGGGCTGCCCGGTGGCGCGCTGAGGGGGCCGCCGGGGCGCGGCGCCAAGGTGGCACCGGTGACGCGCCCCTTCCAATCTGACACCCCGTCAGCTTCAATGGATTCCATGATGGGACACGCAGGGATGGCGGCCACCGTCGTCCGGTACCTCAGGTCGGTCGGTGCTCCCACGGCGGAGGTGCCGCCCTTGGACGTGCTGCCGCGCCCCGATCTGCGCGCGGTCGGCGACGACGAGCGGGCGCCGGTCGACCCGGCCGAATTCCGGCGCGTACTGGGCGAGTTCGCCAGCGGAGTGACCGTGGTGACGGCGGCCGATCCCGATACGGGCGCGGCCGGCTTCGCCTGCCAGTCCTTCGCGTCCCTCTCCCTCGACCCGCCGCTCGTGGCGTTCATGGTCGCGCGTACGTCGACGACCTGGCCGCGGATCGCGCGCGCGGGCTCCTTCTGCGTCAACGTACTGGCCGCGGACCAGGGCGAGTTGTGCCGGGGCTTCGCGGTCAGCGGGGCGGACAAGTTCGCGGGCGTCGCGTACGACGAGGCACCGGTGTCGGGGGCGCCACGCCTCGACGGGGTCGCGGCGTGGATCGACTGCGCCATCCACGCGGTGCACACGGGCGGCGACCACCTGATCGTGGTCGGCCGGGTGACGGCGCTGGGGGCGGACGGCAATGGGGCGGGGCCGCTGCTGTTCCACCAGGGGCGGTTCGCGGGGTTGCCGCGGGACTGACGGGCCGCTACGAGGCCGAGGCGCGCCTGATGACCAGCGCCATCAGCGCCGCCGCCGCGCACAGCGCGCCCGAGGCGTACCAGACCACGTCGTACGAGCCGAAGACGTCCCGCGCCACACCACCCAGGAAGGCCACCACCGCGGCCCCCACCTGGTGCGAGGCGAGCACCCAGCCGAACACGATCGCGCTGTCCTCGCCGTAGTGCTCGCGGCACAGCGCGATCGTCGGCGGCACGGTGGCGACCCAGTCGAGCCCGTAGAACACGATGAAGAAGACCATCGGCGGCCGGACGTCCGGAGCCAGCAGCATCGGCAGGAACAGCAGCGAGACGCCGCGCAGCGCGTAGTACACGGCGAGCAGCCGGCGCGCCTCGATCCGGTCGGTGAACCAGCCTGACGCGATCGTCCCGACGACGTCGAAGACCCCGATGACGGCGAGCAGTGACGCGGCCGTGGTGACCGGCATGTGGTGATCGTGGGCTGCTGGTACGAAGTGCGTCTTGACCAGGCCGTTCGTCGAGGCGCCACAGATCGCGAAGGTGCCGGCGAGCAGCCAGAAGGGCCCGGTGCGGGCGGCCTTCGCGAGCACGGTCACGGCGCGCTTCCCCGCGCCCCGCACGGGCTCGGGCTTCGGCACGAACTCCTTCGCCCCGTACGGAGCTACGCCCGCGTCGGCGGGATGGTCGCGCAACAGCAGCCACACCAGCGGGACGACCGCGAGCGCGGACAGCGCCACGGTCACGGCGGCGGGCCGCCAGCCGTGCCGGTCCACGATCCAGGAGAGCAACGGCAGAAACACCAGCTGCCCCGAGGCACTGGCCGCGGTCAGCACTCCGGTGACGAGCCCGCGCCGCGCGACGAACCACCGATTGGTGACGGTGGCGGCGAAGGCCAGCGCCATCGACCCGCTCCCGAGCCCCACCAACACGCCCCAGAACAGCACCAGTTGCCAGGCGGCGGTCATCCACACGGTGAGCAGCGACCCGGCGGCGATGACGGTCAGCGCGAGGGCGACGACCCGCCGGATCCCGAACCGGTCCATGAGCGCGGCGGCGAACGGGGCCGTGACCCCGTACAGCGCCAGGTTCACGGACACGGCGAAGCCGATGGTGCCGCGCGACCAGCCGAACCCCGTACTCGGGTCGTGCAACGGCTCGATGAGCAGCCCCGGCAGGGAGGCGAAGGCGGCGGCGCCGACGATCGTCACGAAGGTCACGGCGGCGACGGCCCAGGCACGGTGCGGTCGGCGAATTCTGGGCCGGGCACCGGTCGACGCCTCCGCCGGTATCTGAGTCTGCGTCTGCGTCTGCGTCTCTGTCACCCAAAGAGCTTCGGCCATCGAGCCCCCCGGAACGAGTGGCCCGAATGCCATCATTCGCTAGGATCGGGCCATGCCCCGCACGCGCACCCGCACCCAACGGCACACCCCGCACCCGCACCGGGTGGCGGTGCTCGCGCTCGACGGCCTCATCCCCTTCGAGTTCGGCATCCCGCAGCGCATCTTCGGCCGCGCCCGCGACGCCGCAGGAGAGCTCCTGTACGAGGTCGTGACCTGCGCCGTCCGCGAGCCGGGCCGGGTGCGTACCGACGCGGACTACGAGATCCACGTCGAGCACGGCCCGGACGCCCTGGCCACCGCTGACACCGTGATCGTCCCGGCCTCGTACGAGATGGGCCCGGTCTACGAAGAGGGCGTGCTGACGCCGGAGTTGGCGAGGGCGCTCGCATACATCCGCCCCGGTACGCGCATGGTCTCGATCTGCACCGGCAGCTACGTCCTCGCCGCCGCGGGCCTCTTCGACGGCAGGGCCGCGACCACGCACTGGGCGGACGCCGCCCACTTCCAGAGCCTCTTCCCGCAGATCGAGGTCGACCCCAACGTCCTGTTCATCGACGGCGGCGACGTGCTGTCGTCGGCGGGCGTCGCCGCGGGCATCGACCTGTGCCTGCACCTGGTGCGGCGCGACCACGGCGCGGCGGTCGCCAACGACGTGGCGCGGCGCACCGTGGTACCGCCGCACCGGGACGGCGGCCAGGCCCAGTACATCGAACGCCCGCTCCCGGAGCCGACGTTGGCGTCCACCGCGCGCGCCCGCGCGTGGGCCCTCGACCACTTGGGCGAGCCGCTCACGCTGCGCGCCCTGGCCGACCGCGCGTCCCTTTCCGTACGCACCTTCACCCGCCGCTTCCGCGAGGAGGTGGGCGTCAGCCCCGGCCAGTGGCTCACCGGGCAGCGCGTGGAGCGGGCCCGGCAGCTGCTGGAGACGTCGGACGGCTCCATCGACGAGGTGGCCCGGCAGGCCGGATTCGGCACGGCCCAGTCGTTGCGGCAGCACTTCCACGCGGCGGTGGGGGTGACGCCGACGGCGTATCGGCGGACGTTCCGGACGTTCCGGACGTTCCGGGCGGGCGGGGGTGCGGTCGTGGGCACGCCGTGACGGTGGCTGTGACCGGAATCCCCAACAGGGCTGGGGTTTCCGGTCACAGTCCCGGTGGATCGCGGGTTAGCGGCCCCTGAAGTCCGGTCGGCGGCGCTCCACGAAGCTGGCGACGCCCTCGTTCGCGTCGTGGGTGCTCATGTTGAGCTCCTGGGCTGTGGCCTCCGCCGCGAGGGCCGTTGCGCGGTCGGTGTCGAGGGAGGCGTTGACCAGGTGTTTGGTCATCGCGAGTGCGCGGGTCGGGCCCGCCGCGAGGCGTTCCGCCCAGTCGCGGGCCAGCTTCGTCAACTGATCGTCCGGGACGACCCGGTTGATCAGGCCGAGGCGCTCCGCGTCGGGGGCGGGCACGGCGTCGCCGAAGAACATCAGCTCCTTCGCGCGCTGCGGGCCGATGAGGCGGGGGAGGAGGTACGCGCCGCCGCCGTCCGGGACGAGGCCGCGGCGTACGAACACCTCGATGAAGCGTGCCGACTCGGCCGCGATGACCAGGTCGCAGGCGAGCGCGAGGTGGGCGCCGATGCCGGCCGCCGTGCCGTTCACCGCGGCGATGACCGGTTTCTCGCAGTCCTGGACGGCGGTGATCAGGCGTTGCGCGCCGAGCCGGATCATGCGGGCGACGTCGCCCACGACCCGTTCCCCGGTGTCGGAGCCGCCGCCCCGCAGGTCCGCCCCGGCGCAGAAGCCCTTGCCCGTCGCGGTGATCACGACGGCTCGTACGTCCGGGTCGGCGGAGGCCTCGGCGAGCAGCGCGATGACGCGTTCGCGCTGGTCCCAGGTGACGGCGTTCATCGCCTCTGGACGGTTGAGGGTGATCCACGAGACGCCGTTGTCAGTGGCGTGCAGTACCAATGAGTCCAGGGGCTTTTCGGGTTCGGAGGGTTCGGAGGGTTCCGAAGGTTCCGAAGGAGCGGCGGGGGAGGGCTTGGTCATGGGGGAGCTCCGTTTCGGGAGTGGGGCGGCGGCAGCGGGTGCGGTGCGGTCAGCGGCACACGGCGAGGGCGTCGAGGGCGACCGCGCCCTGGCCGCGTGGCAGCACCATCAGCGGGTTGATGTCCAGCTCGGCGAGGTCGTCGCCGAGTTCGAGCGCCATCCGCTGCACCCGCAGGATCACTTCGACCAGCGCGTCGATGTCGACGGGGGGCGCCCCCCTGACCCCGTCGAGCAGCGCACGGCCGCGCAGTTGGTCCAGGACCGCGCGCGCCTGGGTCTCGCCGAAGGGGGGTACGGCGACGGCGGTGTCCCGCAGGACCTCCACGAGTACGCCGCCGAGGCCGACGGTCACGGTGGGGCCGAACAGGTCGTCGCGGGTGACGCCGACGACCATCTCGACGCCGCGTTCCACCATCTGGCAGACCAGTACGCCGTCGAGCTCGATGCCCTCGTAGCGGGCGATGTCGGTCAACTCGCGGTAGGCGTCCCGGACTTGGCTGGCCGACGTCAATCCCACTTTCACCAGGCCGAGTTCGGACTTGTGGGCGAGTTGGGGCGCCGAGGCCTTCATGACGACCGGGTAGCCGACGAGGGACGCGGCGCGCACCGCGGCGGCGGCGCTCGTCACCAGCTGTTCGCGCGGTACGCGGATGCCGTACGCCCGCAGCAGCTGCTTCGCCGCGTGTTCGCTCAGCTGGTGGCCCGGGCGCATCAGGGCCTGCGCCTTGCGGAAGGACGGGGACGGGGTGCGCGGTGCCTCGTCGAAGGGGGATACGTAGGAAGTCGTGAAGTGGTGGTGGGCCAGGTAGGAGCGGACCGCGGTGATGCAGTTGGAGAACGTGCGGAAGGTGGCCACGCGGGAGGAGTTGAGGAGCGTCTCGCGGTAGGCGTCCTCCGTGCCGACCGGCGAGCCCCACACCACGCACACCAGCTTGTCCGTCTGCTCCGCCGCGTCCACGAGGTCCTGCGCCAGCTTGTCGCTCATGGGTGGGAAGGGGCCGGTGATGGGGCAGATGAGGACGCCCACGGAGGGGTCGGCGAGGATCGCGTCGATGATCTTTCGGCCGCGCCAGTCGCCGACCGGGTGGCCGCCGTTGTCGACCGGGTTCGCGACGCTCAGGTACTCCGGTATCCACTGGTGGAGTTCGTCCTGCTTCTCCTGGGGGAGGGTGGGCAGGTCGAGGCCCGCTTCCGTCGCCAGGTCGGAGAAGTGGGCGCCGGTGCCGCCGGAGATCGAGTAGACGACGACGCCGTCGGCCTGCGGCGGGCGGGCGCGGGCCAGGAGGGCCGCGGTGTCCTGGAGTTCGTCGAGGCCGTCGACGCGGATGACGCCGAACTGCCGCATGGCGGCGTCCACGACGGTGTCGGCGCCGGTGAGCTTCCCGGTGTGGGAGGCGGCGGTGCGCGCCCCGGTCTCGGTCCGTCCGACCTTCACGGCGACGACCGGCACGCCCTCGCGCGCGGCCCGGTCGGCGGCGAGCAGGAAGGAGCGGCCGTCCTTGAGGCCCTCCACATAGCAGGCGATGGCGCCGACCTCGGGGCGCTGCGCGAAGTAGGAGATGAAGTCGGCGGTCTCCAGGTCGGCCTCGTTGCCGGTCGGCGCCCAGTGCGAGAGCCGGATGCCCAGCTCTTGGAGGCTGAACACGGGGCGACCTTGGTGGCCGGACTGGGTGATCAGCGCGATGGCCGGGCCTTCGAGGTCGTCACGGAAGCGTTCGAAGGCGTTGAGGTTGGTGTTCGGGCCGAGCAGCCGCATCCCGGAGCGCTCCACGGCGGCGGAGAGGCGGGCTTGCGCGGCCGCGCCCTCGTCGCCGGTCTCGGCGAAGCCGGAGGCGAAGGCGACGGCGAACCGCACCTTCGTGTCGGCGAGTTGCTCGATGACGGGAAGTGGGTCGGCGACGAGCAGTACCGCGAGGTCGACCTGTTCCGGCAGCTCGCCCACGGACGGCGAGCAGGGCAGCCCGAAGACGGACTCGCGGGTCGGGTGCACGGGATACAGGCGCGCGCCGACCCGCTCCGCCCAGCCCATCAGCTGCCGGGTGATTCCGGTGTTGGGCCGCCCCTCGGCGTCGGACGCGCCGACGACGGCGACGGACTCGGGCCGGAAGAACCGGTCCAGATCCGGTACGTCGGCGTGCAGCGGAAGCCCGCTGACGTCCGTGTCTTCGGTGCTCCCGGTTCCGGCCCGCCCATGGACGGCGGGTCCGGGCTGCTCACCGCAGGCGATCACGCGGGCCCGGCGGGAGTCGGTGGTCAGGGTGCCGTACGTCGATCCAAGCATCGGTCCGCCCGCTCCTGTGTGTCAGCGACATCTGTTGCCTGTGCGTTGCCTAGAAGTCCCCCAGGGAATAACTGACGCATAGTCAGATTACTGAACTGACACTGTGTCAGGAACAGGGCTGCAGGCAAAGAGCTGGGGCGAATGTTCCGAAGGCGGGGTCTGCGTGAGTGCGAAGAGGTACGAATACCGGGCTTACGCGGGGAGTTGGGCGGCCACTGACTTCCCGATGCGGCCGGCGTCCAGGGCCAGTTCGCGGAGCATGCCGCTGATGGGGTTCGTATAGCCGGTGAAGTGCAGGCCGGGAGCGCGGGAGGGGGTGGAGCGGGAAGTGGGGCGGGGGCGGCCGGTGGCGGGGTCGAGCACGTCCAGGTGGCCCACCAGGTCCTCCAGGCCCTGCCGGTAGCCGGTGGCCGCGATCACCGTGTCCGGGGTGATCCGGGTGTCGTCCGCGAGGACCACCGTGTCCGATTCGAAGGAGGTGACGGCGGCGACGGGTTCGACCTTCCCGGCGCGCACGGCGTCGACGAAGCCGACGTCCTGCACCGGGATGGCGCCCTCGCGCACCCGTGAGTAGAGGCCGGTGTCGGGGCGCGGCAGGCCCTGCGCCGAGAGGTCGGGCACGCTCAACTTGCCGAGCTGTGCGGCGAGTCGGTCGACCAGGGCGACGGGCAGGCGGCGGCAGAGGACGCCGGTGCGCTGGGCGGGCCAGCCGAGCGTGGAGCGGCGCACGATGTGCGGGGTGGTGCGCACGGCGACGCGGACACGCGCGGCGCCGCCCTCGATCAGGTCGACGGCTATCTCGGTGCCGGTGTTGCCCGCGCCGACGACGAGGACGTCCTGGCCGGTGAAGGGTGCCGGGTTGCGGTACTCGCAGGCGTGCAGCAGCTTGCCGGTGTACGAGGAGGTGCCGGGCCAGTCGGGCAGGTGCGGGGTGTGGTTGTAGCCGGTGGCGACGACCACGGCGGCCGAGGTCAGCTCGCGGCCACCGGTGGCACGCAGCAGCCAGCCCGCGCCGTCGGCGGTGCGGTCGACGCGGGTGACCTCGACGCCCGTGACGACCTCCAGGTCGTGGTGCTCGACGTACTTCTCCAGGTAGCGCACGACGTCGTCGCGGGCGACCCAGCGGCCGAAGCGGCGCGGCATCGGCAGGCCCGGCAGGCCGGAGAGGCGGCGGGTGGTGTGCAGGTGGAGGCGGTCGTAATGGCCCCGCCAGGAGGCGCCGACGCGGTCGGACTTCTCCAGGACGACGGCCCGTACGCCGTGCGCCCTGAGCCCTACCGCCGCGGCGAGTCCGCCGGGCCCGCCCCCGATGACGTACACGGGCGGGCGTTCATGGCTGCGTTCCGGGGTGCTGAGTGCCGGTGCGTGTGGGGAGTCGGCCATGTGCGGAGCGTAATCCGGCGTGGAGTTGAAGGGGCCTCGTCAAGACGGAAACCGGTTGCGAATTGATCACGGCCGCTCGGCGGGGCCCGTGCTGTGCGGGGCCTTGCGGAGTCGCGGCCGGATGCGCTGAACTGACGTACCGTCAGAAACCGAGAGAGGGGCCGGACTTCATGGAGCCGATATGGACGCGATAGGGCTCAGCGGCGCCGAATGGCTCGCCGTGCTGCGCATCGGGCTCGGCCTGTGGTGGCTGGAGAGCTGGCGGCACAAGGACAAGAAGGGCTGGTTCGAGCGCGGGACCGGCATCGCGTGGGCGGCGGACGTGGCGGGCAAGCACAAGTGGAACGCCGTCCGCAGCGGGTTCGAGGTCGTCGTCAAGCCGCGGCCGAAGACGATGGCGTACATCGTCGTGTACGCCGAACTCGCCCTCGGGCTCGGGCTGATACTCGGGTTTCTCACGCCGATCGCGCTGGTCGGCGGGCTGCTGCTCAATCTGCTGTATTTCACGCTCATGATCCACGACTGGGCCGAGCAGGGGCAGAACGCGATGATGGGCCTGATCTCGCTCGTCGCGCTGTTCGCCATGTCCTGGCAGACCTGGTCCCTCGACCACGCGATCGGACTGTTCTCGTGAGTACCGCTTCCGCAGATGTGCGTTTCGACGTTCCCGAGCCCGATGCCTTCACCCGCCCCTACTGGGACGCGGCCGCCGAGGGGCGGCTGCTGCTCAGGCACTGTGGGGCGTGCGGGCGGGCGCATCACTATCCGCGGGAGTTCTGCCCGTTCTGCTGGAGCGAGGACGGACAGTGGCGGGACGCGAGTGGGCGGGCCACGCTCTACACGTGGTCCGTCGTGCACCGCAACGACCTGCCGCCGTTCGGCGGGCGCACCCCGTACGTCGCCGCCGTCGTCGACCTCGCCGAGGGGCCGCGCATGATGACGGAGGTCGTGGACTGCGCGGAGGCGGAGCTGCGGGTGGGCATGGAGCTCACCGTCGACTTCCGGGAGGGCGGGGAGGGCTTCGCCGTGCCGGTGTTCAGGCCCGCGCCCGCCGCGTAATCCCATGGCCGTGCGCACGCCCGCGCGGCCATGATGTCCGGATGACGACCTCACGGGCACGCGCGGGTTCACGGGCACGTACGGGCACGGGTGAGTGGGCGCTGACGGCGGAGCTCGACGCGTTCGAGGAGCGGGCGGGGGAGCTGCTGCGCTCCGAACCGACCCTGAACACGGTGGCGTTGACCGTCACCGCGCGCATGCGGGTGTCCGGGTGGGCGGCCGACGGCGCGCGCTTCGGGGTGTGGGCGGGGCCCGGTGGCCGGGCGGACGGGTACTTCTTCTGGACGCCGCCGCACTTCCTGTACGTGGGGCTGCCCGGCCCCGAGGAGGGTGGCGCGCAGGCGGCGGGCGCCCTGCTCGACGCCCTCGCCGGGCTGCCGGTCGACGGGGTGAACGGCACGGAGGAGGCGACCGCCGCCCTCGCCGACGCCTGGCGCTCCCGCCACCCCGGCGGTCGGGCCGAACGCCGGATGCGGCAGCGGCTGTTCCGGCTCGGCGACCTCACGCCACCGGATCCGCTGCCCGAGGGACGGCCGCGGATCGCGGGCGCGTCCGACCGCGCCCTCCTCGCGGACTGGCACCTGGACTTCGAGGCCGACGCGCACACGAGCGACCCCGAGACGCGGGCGCGCGCCGAGGCGTGGGCCGACGACCGGATCGGCTACGGAGGCGTCACGCTGTGGGAGGACGCCGCGGGCACCCCCGTCTCCATGGCGGGCGTCAGCCGCAGGTCGGCGGGGACCGTCCGGGTCGCCCCCGTCTACACGCCGCCCCCGTTGCGCGGCCGGGGGTACGCGGGCGCCGTCACCGCCGAGGTCAGCCGGGTCGAGCTGGCGGCCGGTGTCGAAGAGGTGCTGCTCTTCACGGACCGCGCCAACGCGACGAGCAACGCGCTCTACCAGCGCCTCGGGTACCGGCCGGTCCGGGACTTCGCGGTGTGGGAGTTCATGGTCTGAGTGGGCGGGTCACGGCCACAGCAGCTCCTTGGCCCAACCACCCGTCGTACGAAGGTACTTGAGGCGTACGTGGCGGCGGCGGGCGTCGCCCTGGAAGAACTCCACCTCGTCCGGGGCCAGGTGGTAGACGGTCCAGGAGGGGGCGGGCGCGTCGGGCTCGCGCTGGGCGCGCTGCCACGCGGCGTCGGAGGCGCGCTCCAACTCCTCGTACGAGCCGAGCGGTTCGCTCTGGTGGCCGACGAGGGCCGAGGCGAGGGCGCCGGTCGAGCGGGCGTGCAGATCGGCGTGCGCGACCTCGGGCGGCGCCGCGCGGACGGGGCCGCGGACGCGGATCTGGCGGCCCTGCGCAGGCCAGTAGAAGCCGAGGGCCGCGTACGGGCGGGCGGCGAGCTGGCGGCCCTTGGCGCTGCCCGCGTGCGAGGCGAAGTGCCAGCCGTGCGCCTCGTCGGCGCCGTGCAGCATCACCGTTCGGACGTCGGGGTGGCCCTCGGCGTCCGTCGTGGCGAGGGAGGGGGTGTGCGGTTCGGGCTGGCCTGCCGCCACGGCCGCCGCGAACCACTCCTTGAACAGGGGGAGGGGTGCGGCGGGGGCGTCCTGTGGGGCGAAGGCGGGGAGCTGCGTGTCCCAGACGCGCAGGGACCGCAGCAGGGCGTCCAGGTCGACGTCGACGTCGGTCGTGGCTTCGGCTTCGGCTTCGGGTTCGGGTTCCATGGGGTGATTGTGGCGTGCGCGGCGTCCGTGGATCAGTCGCGGGTGAGGGAGGCGACCGTGCCGAGTGTCGTCCACGCGCCCGCCGTGCGGCGTTCGACCCAGACGGGGCGGGCGCCGGTGTCGGTGGGGCCGAGGGTGTGGTCGCCCTGGAGGCCGTTGATCCGTACGCCGGGCAGGGCCTGGGCCAGGTGGCGGCGGACGTCGACGGCCTCCGTGTCGTTCACCGCCCGCGCCCGGAACGCGGCGACGACCGCCTGCGCCGCCTCGTACTCCTCCAGTGCGCCGGGCCGTGTCAGGAGCGGCCGCACCCGTGCGCACCAGGCGGCCTCCTGCGTGCACTCGCCGGAGCGGAGCGGTCCGCTGGAGACGGTACGGAAGCGGTAGACGCCGTCCGGTACCGACGGTTCGCGGGTGCTCATGCCGGAGTGGAGGGCGCAGTCGTTCTCCCGGTTCGGGGCGAGGACGACGCGGCCCCCGTAGCCGGCGGCGCGCAGGGCCCGCACGTTCTGCTGCTGGTCGGTCTGGTCGGCGAGGTAGACGGTGTCGGGGCGGGCATCGGCGAGGAGGGCGCGCAGCTCGTCGGCCGGCATGGCGCGGGGCGGGACCGGGGCGGTCGTGTAGCGGCGGGAGGCGTCGCGGGTCTCGTCGAAGGGTTCGCGCGGGATCCGGGGCGCGGCGCCCTTGGTGACCAGGAGGCGCTTGGTGTGCAGCGCGGAGTCGAGGTACGCGGCGAAGTGCGTGCCGAGATCGGCGTCCGACTCGACGGGGAACCGGTTGGCCAACTCGCCTTTCGGCACCGTGACTTGGCAGGTGCGCAGGGCCGGGGTGGCGTTCATGAATGCCGGTGTGGCGGCCGCCGTGCCGATGAGCGCGACGACGTCCGGGTAACGGCGGGCGAACGCCTCCGAGGACATGGCCGTGGCCCTCGGCACGGCCACGGCCTCCAGCGGCAGCAGCCCCGCGTAGTCGTCGAGCGCCTGCTGGACCGCCTTCGTGTCGACGGCCGCGCCGCGCTGTGCGACCGCGATCCGGAAGGTGGGCTGGGGCCCGTCGAGGGGCCGGACGGCCGCCTGCGGCCGCGGCTCCTCCCCGCTCAGCGCGGCGGGCACGGCGACGCCTGCCGCGCCTACGCAGAACAGGACGGCGGCGCCGAGCAGCACCGGTCGACGACGACCGGAGGAGAACTTTCGGCGTGGGGCGGGGGAGGGGGCGGGGGTCGGCGTGGGTGTGGATGTGGATGTGGCGGGCGTCGCGGATGCGGCGGACTTCGCGGGTGCGGGTGCGGGTGCGGGTGCGGGAGCCGGGCCGGAGGCGGGAGCCGGGGCCGGGGCCGACCCGCCCGCGGCCGGAGCCGGGGGCCGCGCCAACTTCCGGGTGACCGGCGGCGCGGGCAGCGGCCCCGTGACGGCGGTCGGCGACGTCGGCACGGCGGCCGGACCCGTACCCCCGCTCCCGCCCGCCGCGGGTCCACCCGCAACCCGCTCCACGGCCTCGACCACGGCCCCCGCGTCCCGCGGCCGCTCCTCCGGCTCCTTCGCCATGAGGGAGAGCACCAACTCGTCTACGGCGCCGTCCACTTCGGGCCGCGCCCGGCTCGGCCGGACCGGCAGGTCGTGCAGGTGGTTGTACATGACCCCGGCGGCCGGACCGGTGAACGGGGGCCGCCCGACGAGGAGTTCGTACAGCACGCACCCCAGCGCGTACAGGTCGATGCGCCCGTCGCCCGGCTCCTGCCGGAACCGTTCCGGCGCCATGTACAGCACGCTTCCGATCGGCAGCGTGCCGGTCCTGGTGAGGCGGGTCGCGGCCTCCGCGCCCTCAAGGAACGCGGCGATCCCGAAGTCGAGGATCTTCACCGAACCGGGGTCGCCGGACGTGACCATGATGTTGGCCGGCTTGATGTCCCGGTGCACGATCCCGGCGGCGTGCGCCGCCGCGAGCCCGAGCGCCGCCTGCCGCGCCCACTCCAGGGCCCGCCCGACGGGCACCCGCACCTCGCGCCGCAGCACCTCGTGCAGCGACTCGCCCTCGACCAACTCCATGACCAGGTAAGGGACTTCACCGTGTCCCGTGTCGTCGGTCCCATGGTCGTACACCGTCACCACGTACGGACTCGACAGCGCGGCCACCGCCCGCGCCTCCCGCCGGAAGCGGCTCAGCAGCTCCCGCCGCTCGCCGGGCTCGATGTCGTCCGGAGGCGCGAACACCTTCACGGCGACGAGGCGCCGCAGGTCCTCGTCGCGGGCGCGCCACACCTGCCCCATGCCACCCGAACCGATGGCTTCCAGGAGCCGGTACCGATCGCTCAGCAGACGTCCCCGCACAGCATCCGACGGTAATTCCGGAATCTCTGGCTCGGCAGGGCCTCAGATGCCGCACGGATAACGGTTGCGTACCGCTAGCGCGACGGCTCGGGCGTCCAGGCGTGCTCCAGGAGCGTGGCGAAGGCGGCGGGTTCCCGGCCGGTCAGCTCGCTCAGCGTCGGGTCGACGGCGGTGAACTCGCCCTCGCGGGCGGCCGCGAAGATGCTCAGCATCAGGTCGACGACCGGCGCGGGCAGGCCGTGCGCCAGGCTCTGCTCGCGGAAGACGTCGTCGGGGACGACGGTGCGGTCGAAGGGGCGGCCGGTGACCCGCGCCGCGATCTCGGCGACGGCGTCGAAGTCCAGTGCGGCCGGTCCGGTGAGCGGCGGGGTGGGCCCCTCGAAGCGGCCCGGGTCGGCGAGGATCGCCGCCGTGGCATCGGCGAGGTCGTCGTGGCCGGTCCAGGCGACGGGGGCGTCGGCGGGCAGCGCGATGACGCCGCTGTGGCGGGCGGATTCCAGGAACCGCAGGGCGCTCGCCGCGTAGAAGCCGTTGCGCAGGGATGTCCAGGGCAGGCCGGTGGCACGCAGCAGGTCCTCGGTACGGGCGTGGTCGCGGCAGGCCTGGAAGCGGGATTCGTGGGCGGCGCCCGCCTGGCTCGTGTAGAGGATGCGGCCGACGCCGGCCCGTACGGCGGCGTCGATGGCGGTGCGGTGGCCCGCCACGCACGCCTCGCCCACGCGGTCGAGGGACACCAGGAGAAGCTGCTCGGCTCCCTCGAAGGCGTGCGCGAGCGAGGCGGGCTCGTCGAAGCTGCCACGTCGCACGCGGACGCCGCGGTCGGCGAGGTCCTGTGCTTTGCGGGGGTCGCGGACGCTGACGCCGACACGGTCGGCGGGGACGCGCTCCAGCAGGCGCTCGACGGTGCGGCGGCCGAGCTTTCCGGTGGCTCCGGTCACGATGATCACGGTGACACTCCTCGGGTGTTTCCGGTGGAATCACTAAAACGGTAACACTGGAAATAACGTCGGAAGCAAGAAGCCGATATCGTCGGAACATGCCTACGCGTGACACCACCGACAGCCCGCGCCACCGCATCGTCGAGGCGGCGATGGAGCTGCTGGAGAGCGGCGGACCCGGCGCGGTCAGCACCCGCGCCGTCGCAGCCGCGGCCGGAATGCAGCCGCCCGCCATCTATCGCCTCTTCGGCGACAAGGAGGGTCTCCTGGAAGCGGTCGCCGAGCACGGCTACGCGCAGTTCCTGGAGAGCAAACGGGCACGGCTCGACCCCGCGCCGCAGGACCCGGTGGAGGAGCTGCGCCGCGCCTGGGACGCGGTCGTGGAGTTCGGTGTCTCACGCCCCGAACTCTTCGCGGTGATGAACAGGTCCACCGGCCGGGGGGCGGACGCGGCGCACCGCGCGGGCCTGGAAATCCTCCACGGCCGGGTGCGCCGCCTCGCGGCCGGAGGATGGTTGCGGGTCGGCGAGGAGCTGGCCGCCCAGATCATTCAGGCCACCGGCCAGGGTGCGGTCCTCACCTGGCACGCCACACCCGCGGACCGCCGCGACCCGGAACTCCGTACCGCCCTGCGCGAAGCGATGGTCGCCGCCGTCACCCGCGTCGAACCGGCCCTCCCCGCCGCGGAGTCCGGTCCCGCGGTGGCGGCCCGGACGTTGCGTGCCGCGCTCCCCGACGAGCCGGACGTCCTGACCGACGCCGAGCAGAACCTGCTGAGGGAGTGGCTCGGGAGGCTGGCGGGCGACAGGCCTTCACCGCGGAACGGAATTCCTGGCTCAGAAGGGCCCTAGTGACACGTCAGTTGAGCGAGCAGCACCCCGTGCAGCAACTCCGCGTCCACGAAGTCCCCGGCGACCGGGGCGCCGCACCGCCAGCTCAACGGGTACGTGTTCCCGGTCGCCGCCGGAATCCCCACGTACTGGTCGCGCGGTGCCGGCCCGAAGCACGTCGCCCCCGGTGGCCACGTGTAGTGCTTGCTCTCGCCGGGTGCCAGCAGGAAGTACGTCCACCGTCCACCGGACAACTCCCGCACCACGGGCCCCGGATCACCGTCGGTGAGGCTGAGCAGATGGTGCAGCACCGCCTCCCCGCGTACGCCGCGCACCCGGATCGCGTCGAAGTGCACGCCGGCGAGGCGCAGTTGGAGCCCGGTACGGGGTACCCAGTCCGGGGCGTCTTCGCTCGTCATACCTCCGAGCATCGGCGTGGTTGCGTACGGTAACCAGTAGTTCGGCGAGTACGCCACGAGGATGTGGAGTGTGTCGTGACCGTTGTGGAACACCCTCAAGCGGACGTGATGGCGTCAATCAGTCCGGCCCGTCGCCACGTCGGCGAGCTGATCAAGTACTTCCGTACGCGCGCCGGCATGACGCAGAGGACCGCCGCCGGGCAGCTGCTCGTGTCGGTGTCGACGGAGAGCGCGTACGAGTGCGCGGAGCGGATTCCGACGTCCTCCTTCCTGGAGGACTCGGACCAACTCTGGGACGCGTGCGGGGCATTGAAGTCCTGCATCCCGATGATGGAGGAGGAGAAGTATCCGCCTACGTTCGTGGGATGGGTTCGGCTGCAGAAGAAGGCGGCCGTCATCAACGGCTACGAGACCATGCTCGTCCCCGGCCTTCTGCAGACCGAGGCGTACATGAGGGCCTTGTACGCATGCCGCGTGCCGCTGACGCCGGAGGAGCAAATCGAGAAAGACGTCCAGGCGCGACTGGAGCGGCAGGCCATCCTGCGGCGCGTTCCCGCCCCCAACTTCGGGTACGTCATTGAAGAGTCGGTGCTGGGGAGGGCGATCGGCAGCAAGAGCATCCTGCGTGACCAGCTCCTCCACGTGCTGGGCCTGATCCGGTCCATGGACAACCTGATGGTTCAAGTGATGCCGACAGGGCGGCAGTCGCACGCGGGCTTGCAGGGCTCCATGCAGCTGCTGAGCACCATGGAAGGGCGCCCGTACGCCTACGAGGAAGGACAGCTGGCCGGTAGGTTGATCGCGAAGCCCGAGGAGGTCGCCCAGTGCGTGGACCGATTCGGAATGCTACGAGCCCAGGCGCTCAACCCCTGGGAGTCCGCAGATCTGATCGAGAGGACGGCGGAACGGCTGTGAACACCCCGGAACTGGCCTGGTTCAAGAGCAGCTACAGCGGCAACGAGGGTGGCGAATGCCTCGAAGTCGCCACCCACGCCCACACCATCCACATACGCGACTCCAAGAACGACCCGGCCACCGGCCCCACGCTCACGGTCCGGCCGGAGGCATGGGTCGCGTTCGCCGGGTTCGCGGCGCAGGCGTGACGGCCTCGGGCCCGCGATACTGGACGGCATGACCGAGCCCAGGAGCGACGCCGAGCTGTACCGGATCAAGTTCGTCCGCCGCCTGCCGGAGAGCCTGGCCGAGCTGGCGGGGCCCGAGCACGGTGTCGTGGACCTGCCGTCGCACGTGGCTTGGTCGGGGGTGACCTCGTACGACCTCGACCAGCCGCGCCAGCGCATGGCGCTGTACAACACGGTGCTGCACGAGGGGATGCGCGCAGATCTCGTTGCCTACCTGAACCGAGACTTCCTGATCGCCCAGTGGCCGATTCTGCGCAAGCTGGCCGGACGTACGGTGCGCGGTGTCTGGGAGGAAGCCTTCCCAGAGCTTAAGGACGCCCTGTGAAACTGCCTGACCTGCACGCCCGGCTCTTGGCCGACGTCATGGACATCGGGTCGCCGTACCCCCTGGTGCTGACGGGGGGCTACGCCGTACAGGCGCACGACTTGGTGGCCCGCCCCAGCCAAGATCTCGACGTCGCGACCGAGAACCCCGCTCCGATGGTCGACATCGTGGCTGGTCTGCGAGCGGGGCTCGAAAAGCGGGGCTGGCAGGTGGCGGAGATCGAGGTCGCGCCGCTCTCGGCGCGCCTGACCGTGACCGACCCGGTTATTGCCGCCGTGTGCGAGGTCGACGTTCTGAAAGAGTGCTTCTACCGCCCGCCGGTGTCCACGGCCTACGGCCCGGTCCTCGCCGAAGAGGACGTGATCGGAACGAAGATCCGCGCTCTGGCCGAGCGGACTGTCCCCAGAGACCTCATCGATGCCTACGCCGCCGGCCAGCGGTGGACGAACGAGGACCTGGAAGCCTTCGGGCGCAAGCATGCCCGCGAGTACCTGGACCTGGAAGGCCTGCACGAACACCTTGTCGGAGCCGAGTGGTTCGACGATGTGCACTTCGAGGCGTACGGCCTCGACACCCCCACCATCCACGCCCTCCGCACCTGGGCCCAGGCATGGGCCGACGACCTCGCCGAGCGCCTCCACGAATAGGGCTCCAGTCCCACCTCATCCCCGCCCCAACACCACCGTCCCCGCCGAACAGAACCACCCGCCCGTCCCCGACGCCACGGCGAGTTGCGGCAGGGAGCCGTCCGGGCGCCGCACCTGATGCCCGCCCGCCTCGCCCCGCAACTGCCGCGCCGCCTCCACCAGGAGGAACAGGCCGCGCATTCCGGGGTGTTGGGCGGAGAGGCCGCCGCCGTCGGTGTTGGTCGGCAGCTCGCCGTCATGGAGCAACCGGCCCTTCTCGACGAACGCGCCGCCCTCGCCCTTCGCGCAGAAGCCCAGGTCCTCCAGGGTCACGAGCGTCATGTACGTGAAGGCGTCGTAGATCTCCGCGATGTCGATGTCCGCGGCGGTGACCCCGGCCCGCTCGAAGGCGAGGCGGCCGCTCACCGCCGCCGGTGACACCGTGAAGTCGTCCCACTCGGACATCGTCGTGTGGGAGACGTGCTCCCCGGCACCCAGTACCCACACCGGAGGCTTCGCGCAGTCGGGCAGCAGGTCCTCGGCCACGAGGAGCACCGCCGCGCCGCCGTCCGAGCGGATGCAGCAGTGCAGCTTGGTGAACGGGTCGGCGATCATCGGGCCTTCGAGCACGTCGTCGACCGTGATCGGGTCGCGGAACATGGCGTCCGGATTGCGTCCCGCGTTCGCGCGCGCCTGCACCGCGACCTGTGCCATCTGGTCGAGCGTCGTGCCGTACTCGTGCATGTGTCGGCGGGCCGCCATCGCGTACTTGGCGATGAGGGAGTGGCCGTACGGGACCTCGAACTGGAGCGGTCCGCGCGCCCCGAAGGAGAGGTTCGATGTGCGGCGCTTGGCCTTGATGTCGGCGCGGGCCGTGGAGCCGTAGACGAGGAGGACGGCGCGGGCGTGACCCGCCCGGATCGCGTCGGCCGCGTGCGCCGCCATCACCTCCCAGGTGGAGCCGCCGACCGAAGTGGAGTCCACCCAGCGGGGTTTGAGGCCCAGGTACTCGGCGACCTCGACCGGCGCGAGGGTGCCGAGCCCGGCCGATGCGAAGCCGTCGACGACGTCGGGGGTGAGCCCCGCGTCGGCGAGTGCCCGGCGGGCGGCCTGGGCGTGCAGGGCGTAGGGGGTGGCTTCGTCGACGCGGCCGCAGTCGGAGAGGGCGATGCCCGCTATGGCGACCTTGCTTCCGGCTTCAGTCATGCGTGCCTCCGCCTCCAGTCATGCTTGCCTCCGGCTTCAGTCGTGCGTGTTCCGTCCTCAGCAATGAATCTGACGGTACATCAGATGCGGAGTCGTGGAGGAGTGTGCGTAGCTCTGGGCATCCGGCGGTCGTCGTCCTAACATGACGCCCCGTCAGAAAGGGGCCCACATGGACGCCAGGTTCACTGAGGAACAGCAAGAGATCCGCCGTACCCTGCGCGAACTCGCCACCAAGCGCTGCACCCCGGACGACGTCAAGGCCGCCACCCGTACCCCCGTCGGCCATGACCCCGCCCTGTGGAGCACCCTCAGCGCGGAGCTCGGGCTCCCGGGGCTCGCGCTGCCCGAGGAGCGCGGGGGAGTGGGCGCTTCGGTGCTGGAACTCGCGCTCGCGGAGGAGGAGTTGGGGCGGGCGCTCGCGCCCAGCCCGCTGCTCGCCACCAGCGGCCTCGCGGCGCCACTGATCTCCGCGCTCGGCACCGAGGCCCAGCGCGCCGCGCTGCTGCCGGGCATCGCCGATGGCGCCCTGACCGCGACCCTCGCCGTGCCGGGCACCGGGCTCGCCACCGCGCTCGGCCTCGTCGCCGACAACGTGGGGGACTGGGCGGGCGGCGGGCGCGCCGGCGGCGTGCAGGCCAGCCGCACCCAGGACGGGTGGCGCCTCTACGGGCAGGCCGAGCAGGTACTCGACGGGCACAGCGCGGGGCTGCTCCTCGTCGCCGCCCACACCGGCGGCTTCGCCCGCTCCCGCACCCTCCTCTTCCTCGTACGCGAGGACGCCGCGGGGCTCGTCCGCGTACGGCAGACGGCCATGGACGAGACGCGGCCGCAGGCGCGCATCGAACTGCGCGATGTCGACGCCGAGTTGCTGGGGGAGGAAGACGGTGACGTGAACGGGGCGCTCGCTGCCGTTGGCGACACCGTCGCCACGCTGCTCGCCGCCGAGGCCGTCGGCGCGGCGGACCGGGCGCTTGAGCGGACCGTCGAGTACGTCAAGGAGCGGGAGCAGTTCGGGCGGCCCGTCGGGTCGTTCCAGGCGGTCAAGCACCGGCTCGCCGATGTGTACGTACAGGTGCAGGCGGCGCGTTCGGCCGCGTACTACGCGGCGTGGGCCGCGAGCACCGAAGGGGAGGAGCGGGTCGGCGGGCTCGCGCTCGCGCAGGCGCTGGAGGCGCTGCGGACCGGGGCCGGGGAGGCCGTGCAGCTGCACGGCGGCATCGGCTTCACCTGGGAGCACGAGGCGCATCTGTATCTGAAGCGGGCCACCGGCGACGAGCTGCTGTTCGGGCCCGTGCACCTGCTGCGGGACCGGGCCGCGCAGGCCGCCGAGCTGTTCGCGCCGGACGCGGAGCCGGGGCCCGGACTTAAGGTGGCGGTGTGATGGCGCCACCAGGGATCAAGCTCGTGCAGAAGGTGTCGTCCACGCGTGCCTTCGCCCGCGTCGCGCCGCACGTCATCCCCGCCCTCGACCGTGCCGTGCACCGGCTCAGCGGCGGAAAGGTGCTGCTCAGCGCGCAGATGCTGCCGGGGGTGATCCTCACCGTGCGGGGCGCGAAGAGCGGGATCGAGCGGCGTACCCCGCTCGCCTGCATGCCCGAGGAGGGGGCGGCGGGGAAGGAGTCCTGGCTGCTCATCGGGTCGAACTTCGGGCGGACCGGGCACCCGGCCTGGACGGCGAACCTGCTCGCGCACCCGGATGCCGAGATCAACTGGCGCGGGGCGGACGTGCCCGTGACGGCCCGGCTGCTCGCGGACGGTGAGCGGGAGCAGGCGTGGGAGGCGGCGCTGAAGTTCTGGCCGCCGTACGCCACGTATCAGCGGCGGGTGGAGCGGGAGATCCGGCTGTTCCGGCTGGAGCGCCGCGCGTCCTGACCGGTTTGGACGGTGAACTGCACCAGCGGCGGCTCACGTTGCACCACGCGAACCGCCGCTGCACGACAGGACCAGAGAAGAACGAACTACTTCGTGGGCTTCTTTCCGGTCACGCCCAAGTGCACCAACAGGGCCAGATTCGGCTTGAGTTCGGCCTGCTTGACGCCCCAGGTCTGGAATCCCCTCTGGTGCGAGGCGACCGCCGCGAGCATCGCGACGAGCGAACCGGCGACCGCGGCCGGGCTCACGTCCTTGTCGACCTTGCCCTTGTCCTGAAGGTCCTTGACGGCGTCCGCGAGGGAGTTGTTCACCGAGTTCAGGATCTTCATGCGGAGCTTGTAGAAGCGCTTGTCGCCCTCGGCCGCGCCGAGGTCGACGACGCGCAGGATCGCGTCGTTCTTGCGCCAGAACTCCAGGAAGCCGTCCACGAGTTCCTGTGAGGTGGTCCAGCCGGCCTTGCCGACCCAGGAGCGGTCGGCGACCAGTTCGGTCAACCCGGCGCCCTCGGTGGCCACTTGGTCGGCGATCTCCAGGACGGCGCCCTCGACGTCCGGGAAATACTGGTAGAAGGTCGCGGGCGAAGTGCCCGCCTTTCGCGCGACATCAATGACTTTGACGTCCCGATAGGGCGAGGAGCTGAGCATCTCGCCGAGGCAGTCGAGCAGCTTCTGACGTGTTGCCTGACCACGCCGTCCGGCCACGCGGCCGTCGACGGTCCGTACTTGTCCTGTCATGCCGTCAGCTTACCGAGGGGTGATCGGAGCGCGATCTGGCCGACTGCAAATGGGGTTGGGGGTCCTGGCCTCCGGTCAAATGACGCGCCGTGACCGGCGGGAATTGGCCAAACGTTCGAATTTCAAGTACGGGGTGCCTGGTGCCCTGGCTAGCGTGGCGCGCATGATTCCCGCACGGGCTCCGCTGTTTCCCGAAGGGGCTCCGTGCTGGGCCGATGCCCGGCTCGCGGACGTCGAGGCGGGCAAGCGGTTCTACGGCGACCTCCTCGGCTGGACCTTCGACGAGGGCGCGGGCGCCGAGCGCGCCTACTACACGACGGCCTACAGCCGGGACCGCGCCGTCGCCGCCCTCGCCCCCGCGGGCCGCGGCGCCCAGTGGCGGGTGCACCTCGCGGTGCGCGACGCGTACGCCGCCGCGGAGCGGGTCTTCGCGGCGGGCGGGCACATCGTGGCGGGGCCGCTGCCGGGCGGGACGGAGGCGACGGTGGCGCTCGCGCGGGGGCCGGAGGGGGCGGCGTTCGTGCTGCGGCAGGCGGGGAGCCACCGGGGGTTCGAGCGGGTGGGCGGGCCCGGAGCGTTCCGCGGCGCCGAATTGCTGACACCGGACGCCGCGGTGAGCGAAACCTTCCACGCCTCCGTATTCGAGGAGGGCGCCTTCGCGGGGGCGGTCCGCCGCAGGGTCGTCGACGCGGGGCCCGGGTGGTTCCTGCTGTACTTCGGGTGCGCCGACGTCGACGTCACCGCGGCGGCCGCGGCCCGGCTCGGCGGGCGGGTGCGGACGGGTCCGCACCCCACCTCGTACGGGCGGGGCGCCGTGATCGAGGATGATCAAGGGGCGGTGTTCGCGGTGTGCGAGCAGCCGGAGCACTGAAGCGCGAGGGCCAAAGCACGCGGGCCCAGGCCCGAGAGCCGGGTGAGCAAGGGGCGAATATCCCTAGACATCCCGTTTTGACCCGAGGTTCGCAACTGAGGGCCGGGACAGGAAGAATCGGGGTGCGTGCCGCCGGGGCGCTTCGGTGGTGAGACGCTGACGGGGGCCGTAAGTGCGGTGGCCCGTACGGGGAGGTGGCAGGCAAGTGGTGGATCAGCTGACGCAGCACGATCCGAGGCGGATCGGTCCGTTCGAGGTCCTTGGACGGCTCGGCGCGGGCGGCATGGGTCTGGTCTATCTGGCGCGCTCGGCATCGGGCCGACGCGTGGCGATCAAGACGGTGCGGACGGAACTCGCCGAGGACCAGCTGTTCCGGGTCCGATTCACGCGTGAGGTCGAGGCGGCCCGGGCGGTGTCCGGTTTCTACACGGCCGCCGTCGTCGACGCCGACCCGCGCGCCGCCGTGCCCTGGCTCGCCACCGCGTACGTACCGGCGCCCTCCCTCGAAGAAATAGTGAACGAGACCGGGCCGCTGCCGGCCCAGGCGGTGCGCTGGCTCGCGGCGGGTGTGGCGGAGGCGTTGCAGTCGATTCACGGCGCGGGCCTTGTGCACCGCGACCTGAAGCCGTCGAACGTGCTGGTGGTCGAGGACGGCCCGCGCGTCATCGACTTCGGCATCGCGTCCGGGGTCTCCAATACGCGGCTGACCATGACGAACGTCGCCGTGGGCACCCCCGCGTACATGTCGCCCGAGCAGGCGAAGGACTCGCGGAGCGTCACGGGCGCGAGCGATGTCTTCTCGCTGGGGTCGACCCTCGTCTTCGCGGCGACCGGGCACGCGCCGTTCCACGGGGCCAACCCCGTCGAGACCGTGTTCATGCTGCTGAGGGAGGGGCCGGACCTGGAGGGCCTCCCGGAGGAGCTGCGGCCGCTGCTCGAAGCGTGCATGCAAATGGAAGGGGCCCAGCGGCCTTCGCCCGCCGACCTCCAGGCGCAGCTCGCGCCGCATCTGTTCGGTGCGGGCAGCGACGACAGCGGGACCGCGTCCGCGTGGCTGCCCGAGCGGTCCGTGGCGCTGATCGAGTCGCGGCGCGGGGGCCGTCCCGCACCGAAGCCGCCGACGAACCGGGCGCCGGGTACGGGTGCGGCGAACGGTGGCCCGGCTGGTCCGAACGGTGGCCCGGCTGGTCCGAACGGTGGTCCGGGTGGCGCTCCCATTCCGGCGATGCCCTCGCAGCCGCCCGCCCCGCCGCAGTCCCCGGTCTCCTCCGACGGGTGGCGGCACTCGCCGCAGCCCGTGGGGCAGAGCCTCGTCGCCGACGGGCCCGTGCACCTCGCCGGGGCGCAGGTGCCGATCGGCCCGGGGCCGCGCGTCGCCGACGCCCGTGCCGCCGCCGTGAAGGCGCCGCCCGCCGAGTCCGGCCTCGCCGGCTCCTGGTCCCGCGCCAAGCCCGCCGTGAACGGCTCCCACGAACCCGTCGTGCCCGCCCCCTCCGTCGCCGAGGGCGCGGCCGCCTGGCGGCCCTGGCGCTTCCGCATGTCGAACGACGTGTGGGGCACGCCCGCCGTGGCGGGCGACCTCGTCTACGTCACGTCGTTCGAGGTGCACGTCCTGGACGTGGCCACCGGGCGGCGCCGCTTCAAGACCCGCGACGTCGCCTGGTCCATGGCCGTCGCCGACGGCCGCATCCACGCCTCCGACGGCCCCACCCTGTGGGCCCTCGACGCCCGCGACGGCGCCGACCAGTGGCGCATCCAGACCGACGCCTGGGTGTACGCCCTCCAGGCCGACCGGGGCACCGTCGTCACCGCCACGCGGGGTGGCGGCGTCCAGGCCCGGGAGGCCGCGAGCGGCGACATCCTGTGGGAGATCACCGGCTGCCAGACCGACTTCGAGGCCGCCGAGGCCGGGCCCGTCCTGCACGAGGGCACGGTCTACGTATGGCAGGACGCGCGGCTGCGCGCCCTCGACGCCCGTACGGGGGACGAGCGCTGGTCGTACCCGATCGGCGACGCGGCCTCCTGCGGAGGCGTTCCGATGCGCCTGACGCCCGCGTCCGACGGCTACGTGTACGTGGCCGCGGGGACGCGGGTGCTGGCGGTGGACGTCGCGTCCGGGCACGTGCGGTGGCACTTCGAGGCGCCCGCCGTGTTCCTGAGCGCGCCCGCCTTCGCGCCGGGCCCCGCGGTCACGGGTGGCGGCGTCTACCTCGTCGACCACCTCGGCACCGTGTACGCGCTCGACGCCACGGACGGCCGGGACCGCTGGCGCATCGCCACGGAGGCGCGGCCCTCGTCGGTCGACCCGGTCCTTGTCGCGCAGGGACACGTGCACGTCGGCAGTGGCCAGGGCCTCTACACGCTCGACGCCGTGACCGGCACCCCGAAGTGGCGCTTCCAGGCGGGCGGCGAGATCGTCGGCGCGCCCGTGGTCGCGGACGGCCGCATCCACTTCGGCTCCACGGACCACCTCCTCTACACGCTGAAGGCCGACGACGGACGGCTGCGGTGGAAGCTCGCCACGGGCGGCGAGATCACGGGGACGCCGGTCGTGCGGGACGGGGTGGTGTACGCGTGCAGCAAGGACCGGTGCGTGTACGCGTTGGACGCGGAGAAGGGGACCGGGACGAGTCGGTAGGCGTCGGGCCGGTGGACGTCGGGTCGGTGGACGTCGCGGGGCGCTGCCCCGGGCCCCGCTGCTCAATCGCCGCAGGGGCTTGAATTCGGGTCCCGCTGCTCAATCGCCGCAAGGGCTTGAATTCGGGTCCCACGCCGACGATAAGGCCGATAGGGTCCCCGCGTGATGACACGGGGGCTGAAGTTGACAGCGGTGGCGACGTTGGTGGTGGTGGCCCTCACAGGGTTCACCACCGGGCGGAGCCACGGGCATTCCAAGAGCCGTGGCGGCGGTGGGGGCGGGTGCAGCAGCTCGTCGCAGCGGCACGACTACGACAGCGACGACTACGACAGCGACGACGACTACGACAGCGACGACGACTACGACTACGACGACGGCGGGAGCACCGGGGGCGGGTCGGACTCGGACGCGGACTCGGCCCCGATCCCGAGTACGTTGCGGGACGCCAAGGTGAAGCTGGTCCGGTGCGCCGACGCGAAGGACACGTACGCGACCGTCGAGGTCACCAACCCCAACACCGAGCGCGCGACGTTCGTCGTCCAGGCTGCCTTTCTCGACGCGCACGGCGCCAAGCTGACCTCCAGGCGCCACGAGGTCGAGGTGCGCGGGAAGGCCACGCTGACCACCGCGGTGAACGTCGGCAGCGAGGATCTCGCCGCCAAGGTCGACCACTGCGATGTCGACCCCGAAGCGGTCATCGCACCCTGAACCCTCCTTTTTGAGTGCGGGAGTTGAAGAGTTCCGCCTGGCGCTCCGGCGGCAGGTTGCCCAGTTTGATCAGGTCGGGGGCGTGGGCGAAGGCGCGGGCCCGGGTGGCCTCGGTGGCCGTCCAGATCGCCTTCACCGTGCCCTGGACGGCCTCCGTCGGGTGCGAGGCGATGGTGGTGGCGCACCGCAGCGCCGCCTCCAACGCCCCGCCGGGAGCGGTGACTTCGGAGACGAGGCCGGTCTCGTACGCCCGCCGCGCCGACATCCGCTCCGCCGAGCCCATGAGCGCGAGCCGCGCCACCTCTCCCGGGGGCATCCGCTGGGCGAGGTAGATCGATTCGAAGGCGTTGACCATGCCGTACGTGGTGTGCGGGTCGAAGAAGGTCGCGGTCTCGTCCGCGATCACGAACTCCGATTCGCCGATGAGGTAGAAGGCGCCGCCGCAGGCCATGCCGCCCACCGCCGCGACGACCGGTTTCCACAGGTCGTTGGCCTTCGGGCCGACCATGGGCAGCGGATCGTCCGCCGCGTACGGGGAGTTCGGCTGCGGGACGTCCCAGTCGCGGTCGATGCCGGTGCAGAAGGCGCGGTCGCCGGCGCCGGTGAGGACGATCGCCCGTACGGTGTCGTCGAAGCGGAACTCCCGCCAGGTCGCGGCGAGTTCGGCGACGGTCGCCTGGTCCAGGGCGTTGTGGCGGTGCGGGCGGTCGAGGGTGACCGTGGCGACGCCCGTGGCCTTGTCGATCTCCGTACGCAGGGTCATGAGCGCTCCAGCACCCAGCGCGGCACCGTCACGCCGTCCACCTCCGCGAACACCACCTGAACCTTCGCGCCGATCTTGAGGCGGCTCGGGTCGACGGAGTTGAGCGGGGCGTCGGCGCTGGTGACCAGGTTGCCGACGAGGCGGATGCGGGGGGCTTCCGCGAGTTCGACGATGATCGCGTTGTACGGGGCCTGGGCGGCGTACGCCGGGAGCAGGGGCGGGTGCGGGATGACGTAGGACCAGATGCGGCCGCGGCCGCTCATCCTGCGCCATTCGCTGTCGAAGGACTGGCAGTGGGGGCAGCAGGGGCGGGGCGGGAAGCGGAGTTCGCCGCAGTCCGGGTTGGCGCAGGCCTGTATGCGGAGCTCACCGCGGGTGGCGTAGTCCCAGAAGGGGGCGCCGTCGTCGTCGGGGGTGGGGGTGAGGAGTTGGGAGGTGGTCGTCGCGTCCGCCATGACTCTTTCCTTCGGTCAAGAGTGGTTGCGGTCCGGGGCGCTGCCCCGGACCCCGCTGCTCAATCGCCGCAGGGGCTTGAATTTCTCAACCTGCACGTAGCAACAGCGCCGAAGTGGGTACCCCCTCGCCCGCCGTCACCAGGCACGTCTCCGCGTTCGGGACCTGTGCCGTGCTGATGCCCCGGAGTTGTTTCACGCCCTCGTTGATGAGGTTGAAGCCGTGCACGTACGCCTCGGAGAGGCCGCCGCCGCCCGTGTTGATGGGGAGCCGGCCGCCGATTTCGAGGGCGCCGCCCTCCGTGAACGCCGCGCCTTCGCCGCGCCCGCAGAAGCCGTAGCCCTCAAGGGAGAGCGGGATGAGCGGGGTGAACGCGTCGTAGATCTGGGCGACGTCGACGTCCTCGGGTGTGACGTCCGCGTTCTTCCAGAGGTGGCGGGCCGCCGTCCAGGCCGGGCCCGTCAGCGGGTCGTCGTTCCAGTAGTTGACCATGCCGTGGTGCTGGGCGGGCAGGCCCTGCGCCGCCGAGTGCACGTAGACCGGCTTCTGGCGGCAGTCGCGGGCGCGCTCGGCGGAGACGATGACGCAGGCCAACGCGCCGTCCGTTTCGAGGCAGTTGTCGAAGAGGCAGAGCGGTTCGCTGATCCAGCGCGAGGTCATGTAGCTGTCGCGGGTCATGGGGCGCTCGTACATCATCGCGGCCGGATTCTGGTTGGCCCGGTTGCGGCAGGCGAGCGCGACGTTGAAGAGGTGGTCGCGGGTCGCGCCGTACTCGTGCATGTAGCGGCGGGCCAGCATGCCGATCTCGTCGGCCGGGCGGAGCAGTCCGTAGGGGCGGGTCCACTGGGCGGGGGTGGGGAGTTGAACGGCCGTGTTCTTCCAGGGGCGGGGCCCCGAGCCGCGCTTCCTGGAGCGCCAGGCGATGCCGACGCTCGCCTGGCCCGTCGCTATCGCGGCGACGAGGTGCGCGACCGTCGCGCACGAACCACCGCCCCCGTAACCGACCTTGGAGAAGAAGGTGACGTCGCCGGCGCCGATGGCCTTGGCCACCTCGACCTCGTCCGTCTCCTCCATCGTGTAGGAGGCGAAGGCGTCCACCTCGGACGGGGATATCCCCGCGTCGTCGAGCGCGTCGATGATCGCCCGGCACGCCAAGGTCTTCTCGGATTCCGGGAGTTGCTTGGCGAAGGCCGTCTGTCCGATGCCGACGATGGCCGTCGCGTCCTTGAGTCCCGACATGGGCACGCCCCCAATACGTGAATCCCGTCTGCTGACAGCGCGTCAGGCTACAGCTAATCTGACGGATAGTCAGCTACGGCGTTGTGGGAGGTCGTTCGATGCGTACGGATGCCGAGTGGGGAACGGTCCCGGAGCTGGTGCGGGACGCGGCCGAACGGTACGGCGAGCACGAGGCCGTCGTCGAGGGCCGCACCCGGATCTCGTACGCCGAACTCGGCGAACGTGTCGAACGGGCCGCCGCGGCGTGCATGGCGGCGGGGGTGGAGACCGGCGACCGGGTCGCGATCTGGGCTCCGAACACGCTGGACTGGATCGTCTCGGCGCTCGGCGCGGTGAGCGCGGGAGCCGTCCTCGTACCGCTCAACACCCGCTTCAAGGGCGCCGAGGCCGCCGATATCCTCGCCCGCTCGCGGGCCCGGCTCCTCTTCGTCACGGGGACGTTCCTCGGGACCTCGTACGTCGCTTCGCTGCGCCGCGCGCAGGAGGCGGGGGCCGAACTCCCGCACCTGGAAGAGGTGGTGGTGTTCGCGGACAGCGCGCCGGACGCGCCCGGGTACCGGACCTGGAAGGAGTTCCTCGCGGGCGGCGACAAGGTCGGCGCGGGGGAGGTGCGTGCGCGGTCGGCGGGCGTCACCTCGTCCGACCCCTCGGACATCATCTTCACGTCCGGTACGACGGGGCGGCCCAAGGGCGCGGTCATCACCCACGCCCAGACCCTGCGCGGCTACGAGATCTGGTCCGAGCTCGCGGGCCTGCGCGAGGGCGACCGCTATCTGATCGTGAACCCGTTCTTCCACACGTTCGGCTACAAGGCGGGCGTCCTCGCCTGCCTGATGCGGGGCGCGACGATGATCCCGCAGCCCGTCTTCAACGTGGACACGGCCCTCGCGAACATCGCGTCCGAGCGCATCTCGGTCCTGCCGGGCCCGCCCACCCTGCACCAGTCCCTCCTCGACCACCCCTCCCGCGACAGCCACGACCTGTCGGCGCTGCGGCTCGTCGTCACCGGCGCGGCGGTCGTGCCGTTGCGGCTGGTGGAGCGGTTGCGCGGGGAGCTGGGCGTGGACACCGTCCTGACCGCGTACGGGCTTTCGGAGGCGAGCGGCATCGTGTCGATGTGCCGCCGCGGCGACCCGGCCGAGCTGATCGCGGCGACGTCGGGGCGGGCGATCCCCGGCACGGAGGTCCGCGTCGATTCGGCCGGTCCCGGCGAGCCCGGCGAGGTCATGGTCCGCGGCTTCAACGTCATGCGCGAGTACTTCGAGGACCCGGCCGCCACCGCGGAGGCCGTCACGGCGGACGGCTGGCTGCACACCGGCGACGTCGGCGTCCTGGACGAGCAGGGCTATCTGCGGATCACCGACCGCATCAAGGACATGTTCATCGTCGGCGGCTTCAACGCCTACCCCGCCGAGATAGAGCAACTGCTGGGCCTGCACCCCGAGGTCGCCGACGTCGCCGTGGTCGGGGTGCCCGACGGGCGGCTCGGCGAGGTCGGGAAGGCGTATGTGGTGCGCAGGCCGGGGGCCACGGTGACCGCCGACGACCTGATGGCGTGGTCGCGCCGCGAGATGGCGAACTACAAGGTGCCGAGGGAGGTCACGTTCGTGGGCGACCTGCCGCGCAACGCGAGCGGGAAGGTGGTGAAGGGGGAGCTGCGCCGGTAGGGCGCGGGCAGGACGGGTACGGCCGGAGGGGCCGGGAGGGCTGTCAGGGGCGTCGGTTACACTGGCATTCCATGGCAATAAGCACCGCACTCTGGTCCTTCGCCCTGGTCGTAGGGCTGCTGACTCTCACTCCCGGTCTCGACACCGCCCTCATCCTGCGCACCTCCGCCGTCGGCCGCCGCCGGCGGGCCTGGGGCGTCGTCCTCGGCATTCAGACGGGCACCCTGCTGTGGGGCGCCCTCACCTCGCTCGGCGTGACGGCGCTGCTGACCGCGTCCCACATCGCGTACGAGATCCTGCGCTGGGCCGGCGCCGCGTACCTGGTGTGGATGGGCGCGCGGATGCTGCGCGACACGTTCCGGCGCCGGGGCGCGGAGGACGTCCAGGAGGACGACGCCTTCGCGCGGGCCCCGGACTCGATGCTCGGCGGCTGGCGGCAGGGCACGCTCACCAATCTGCTCAACCCGAAGATGGGCGCCTTCTACGTGGCGATGCTGCCGCAGTTCATTCCGCCCGGCACCGGCCACTTCGGGATGGGGCTCGCGCTGACGGGCGTCCACATCGCGCTCGGCCTGGTGTGGGCGAGCGTGCTGATCGGCTGCGCCCGGCTGCTGCGCGGCTGGCTCAGCAGGCCGCGGGCGCGGCGGGTGCTCGACCGGGTGACCGGGACGGTCGTGGCCGCGTTCGGGGTGCGGCTGGCGTTCGGCGACTGAGGCCCCTCCGCCGGGTCAGTGCGCCGGCACGTCGACGACGACGTCGGCCCGGGTCCGGCCGGAGGCCACGCGGCGGGCGTTCGCCTCGTCGGAGCGCAGCACCCACGCGCGGGCGTGGGCGGGGGACTTGCCGAACTCGACGTGCCGGGCGATCAGCCGGCGCACGCGGGTCTCGTCGTCCAGGTCCACCCACCACACCTCGTCGAGGAGCGGGCGGACGGCCGTCGACCACGGTTCCTCGTCGAGGAGCAGGTAGTTGCCTTCAGTGACGACCAGGGGCGTGGTGGGGGAGATGGGCAGGGCGCCGGCCAGGGGCTGCTCCAAGTCCCGTTCGAAGGACGGGGCGTAGACCGTCTCGTGCGGGTTCGGGGTACGGAGGCGGGCGAGCAGGGCCGCGTATCCGTACGTGTCGAAGGTGTCCGGCGCGCCCTTGCGGTCGGCGCGGCCGAGGCGGGCGAGTTCCGCGTCGGCCAGGTGGAATCCGTCCATCGGGACGAGGACCGCCAGGCCGTCCAGGGCGCGGACCAGGGTTTCGGCGAGGGTGGTCTTGCCCGCGCCGGGCGGGCCCGCGATACCGAGGACGCGCCGGGGGCCCTGGCGGGTGGCCAGGGCCCTTGCGCGGGTGGCGAGTTCGGCGGCTTCGGCTGCGTGCGGCATGGGAAGAGCCTGTCAGGCCGGGCCGGTACGCCTCGCCCGGGGCGGCTCAGTGGCCGTGCGGCTCCTCCGGCGCCCGAGAGGGCAGCAGCCGCGCCACCGGCAGGCACACCGCCGTCACCACCAGGACCACGATCAGGGAGACCGTCATCGCGTGGGCCGGTGCGCCCGCGTGGAAGTAGACCGTGGTGACGACCGCCGAGCCGATGCCGTTGGCGAGCTGCTGGATCGCGGTGAGGGAGCCGGACGCGCTGCCCGCCTCGTCCGCCGACACGTCGCCGAGGGCGAAGTCGAAGACCGTGCCGAAGCAGCAGCCCATGCCGAGACCGGTGAGGAAGACCGCGGGCGCCAGCGCCGCCAGCGAGACGGTCGTGCCCTGCGCGACGACGAGGACCAGCAGCCACGCGCCGCCCGCGAGCGTGAGGAGCAGGCCCAGCGTCACCACGTTCCGGCCGAGCTTCTTCGTCAGGCCGCCCATCGTGGCGAACGCCGCGACGATGATGCCGAGGGTCAGCGGCAGCAGCCCGAGCGCCGCGTCCGCGGGAGCCGCGCCCAGCGCCTGCTGCATGAACAGCGAGATCACGTAGATCAGCCCGGACGTCACCGCGAAGAACAGCAGGCCGAGGATCAGGGCCGAGGTGAAGCCCTTGTTGTGCAGCAGGGACGGCTTGATGAGAGGCTCGGCGGCCGTGCGCTGGCGGCGCAGGAACAGCGCCAGGAACAGCAGCCCCGCCACGAGCGCGCCGACGGCGAGCGGGCCCCAGCCGCTCGTCGAGCCCTCGATGAGGCCCAGCATCAGGCCGAACATCGTCGCGGCGAGGAGCACGGAACCGCGGGTGTCGACCGTGACCGTACGGTCCCCTTCGTCGCGCGGCAGCAGCCGCGCCGCCGCGAGCACACCGACCGTGCCGAGGATCAGGTTGATCAGGAAGATGGGCCGCCAGGTCAGGCCCGCGATGTCGGCGTCGATCAGGAAACCGGCCAGGATCGGGCCGCCGACCGACGAAAGCCCGAGCAGCGGGCCGAACAGGGCGAACGCCTTGCTCATCTGCTCCCGCGAGAAGTTCCGCGTCATGATCGCCATGCCCTGCGGGATGAGCAGCGCGCCGAACGCGCCCTGGAGCACGCGGGCCACGATCAGCAGCGCCGGGTCGGGGGAGAGGCCCGCGAGCGCGGAGGCGAGCGTGAAGCCCGTCATGCCGATCAGGAAGAGCCGGCGCTGACCGTACTTGTCGCCGAGCCGGCCTCCGATGACGAGCAGGACGCCCATCGCCAGCGCGTACGCCGAGCCGAGCCATTTGACCAGGGCCTCGCCGCCACCGATGTCGGCGACGATCGTCGGCGCCGCGATGTTGGTGACCGTCGAGTCGATCATGTCGAGCGCGTCGGCCAGCAGGACGAGCGCGAGGACCACCCAGAAGGCGGCCTTGGAGAGGGTGCCCGCTCCCGTCGTAGGGGCGGGGGCTGTGTGCGTGGACGTCATGGCGGGCTCCTTCCGGTTCGGTGACGACCTTCCATTCGAGAAAACCATAGTGACTACGAAAACGCAATCGCTACGACTTTGAAGTGGATAGGGCTTGGCCGTTATCGTGGAGGCATGACGCAGACGCAGCAGACCCCTGGCCGCCGCGAGCGCAAGAAGGCCGCCACCCGCAAGGCGCTCTCCGAGGCGGCGCTGCGGCTCTTCCTGGAGCGGGGCTACGACAACGTCAAGGTCGCGGAGGTCGCTGCCGCCGCCGACACCGCGCTGACCACGCTGTTCGCGCACTTCCCCGGCGGGAAGGAGGCGCTGATCCTCGGTGACAGCGAGGAGCGCAAGGCGTCCCTGGCGGTCGCGGTGCGCGAGCGCGGCGAGGGGGTGTCCGTGCTGGACGCGCTGCACGCGTTCATGGCCGGGCGCGGCATGTTCTCCGACGACCTCGACAACGAGTTCCGGCGCAGGCTCGACCTCGTCGTCACGACGCCCGCGCTGCGGCGGCATGCGCGCACGCTGTGGGTGGAGTGCGAGGACGCGCTCGCGGAGGTCGTCGCGGAGGAGGTGGCGGACCTGGCGGCGGACGACGTCGCGCTGCGCCTCTTCGCCCGCTACTTCCTCGAACTCCCCGACCTCGTCGCCACCGACGACGCTCCACGCGAATCCCTGGTCGCCGCCTTCGACCGGTTCCGGCGCGGCTGGCCCGAGCTGGCCTGACCCACGCGTCCCGCCACGGCCTCAGGGACGGGCACGTCCCCGCAGGTCAGGGCGCGGGACGTCCCGTCGGGGCGTCACCTGGCGGGGAACCGTGGCCGGGCGCCCCGCTCGCCCCGCAATCTCGTGGTGTCGGCCCGGAGCGACCGGGCCCGAACCACACAGGGGGACGCATCATGCGACCGAACCTCATGACCCGCACGCTCGTCGCCGCCACCGCCGTCGCCGGTCTCGCCGCAGGCGGAGTCGCGGCCACCGGTACCGCCGTCGCGGCCCCGCCCGCCCAGCGGACCACGGCCACCGCCGACGTGAGCACGCAGGCGGTGAACAACCTCGGCCTGAGCAAGGCGCGCGCCAAGAACTGGCAGTGCTGGCTGGACGGCCAGGGCTTCAACCCCGGTACGCGGGACGGAAAGCTGGGCACCCAGAGCTGGAAGGCCGCGCAGAAGATGTTCAACCGTGACAACGCGCAGGGCTACAAGGCGGGCACCGTCGACGGCGTCGTCGGCAAGAAGACGGTCAAGGCGCTGCAGTGGTACCTGAACGACCTCGGCTACAACGCCGGCGCCACCGACGGCATCGCCGGACCGAAGACCAGGGCCGCGTTCAAGGAGTTCAACGCGACCTGCTGAACCGGGACGGACGAGGGGCCCCGCACCTGCCGGTGCGGGGCCCCTCGTGCCGTGTTCGTCAGAGCTTCTCGGGCGTCCGGATGCCGAGCAGCGCCATGCCCCGGTGCAGCGTCCGCGCCGTCAGGTCGCACAGGAAGAGGCGGTTGGCCACCTGCTCCGTCGAATCCGCCTTCAGGACCGGGCACTTGTCGTAGAACGACGTGTACAGCGAGGCCAGCTGGTACAGGTACGCCGCCAGCTTGTGCGGCGCGTACTCCGCGGCCGCCTCGAAGACCAGGTCGCCGAACGCGTCCAGGTGTAGACCCAACGCCCGCTCCGCCGGGGCGAGTTCGAGCTCCGGGTGCGCGGCCGGCGCGGTGTCCCCCGCCTTGCGCAGGATCGACTGGATACGGGCGTACGCGTACTGGAGGTACACCGACGTGTCGCCGTGCAGCGACACCATCTGGTCCAGGTCGAACTTGTAGTCCCGGTTCGCCGACGTCGACAGGTCCGCGTACTTCACGGCGCCGATGCCGACCTGCGCGGCCCGCTCCTGGATCTCGGCCTCGGTGAGGTCCCGCGCCTTCTCCCGTACGACCTCGGCGGCACGCTGCACCGCCTCGTCGAGCAGGTCCTCCAGGCGCACCGTCTCGCCCGCACGCGTCTTGAACGGCTTGCCGTCCGCGCCGAGCACCGTGCCGTACGCCATGTTGTGCGCACTCACGTCGTCGGACAGCCAGCCCGCGCGCCGCGCCGTCTCGAAGACCATCTTGAAGTGCAGGGACTGGCGCACGTCCACCACGTAGAGCAGCGACGTCGCGTCGAGGTCCTGGACGCGGTTGCGGATCGCCGTCAGGTCGGACGCCGCGTAGCCGAAGCCACCGTCCGCCTTCTGCACGATCAGCGGCACCGGCTGGTCGTCCTTGCCCTTGATGTCGTCGAAGAAGACGACGAGCGCGCCCTCGGAGCGCACGGCGACACCGGACTCCTCAAGGATGCGGGCCGTCTCCGGCATGCCGTCGTTGTACGCGGACTCGCCGACGATCTCGTCGTCCCGGATCTCCATGTCGAGCTTCTCGAAGACCGAGTAGAAGTAGACCTTCGACTCGTCGACGAACCGCTGCCACAGGTCGAGGGTCTCCTTGTCGCCGGACTGGAGGGCGACGACCCGCTTGCGGGCCCGCTCCTTGAAGTCCTCGTCCGCGTCGAAGACGGCGCGCGAGGCCTTGTAGATCCGGTTCAGCGTCGACATGGCCTGCTCGCCGTCGGCGTCCGTACCGGCCGCCGGGAGCTCGTCCGGGTGCTCGATCACGTACTGGATGAGCATGCCGAACTGCGTGCCCCAGTCGCCGATGTGGTGCCGGCCGATCGTCTTCTCGCCGGTGAAGTCGAGCATGCCGCGCAGCGCGTCACCGATCACGGCGGACCGCAGGTGGCCGACGTGCATCTCCTTCGCCACGTTCGGCTGCGCGTAGTCGATGACCGTGGTGCCCGGCCGCTCCTTCAGCGGCACGCCGAGCCGGTCCGTGTCGGCGGCGCGGGCGGCGAGCGTCTCGGTGATCGCCTTGTCGGTGACCGTGACGTTCAGGAAGCCGGGGCCCGAGACCTCGACGCCGGCGAGCAGCTCGCCGGTGACGATCTTGTCGACGACCTGGGTGGCGAGCTCCCTCGGGTTCGCCTTCGCCTTCTTGGCGAGGGCCAGGATCCCGTTGGCCTGGTAGTCGGCCCGGTCGCTACGTCGCAGCAGCGGGTCCGCGCCGCCGGCCTCCGGCAGGGCGGAAGTCAGGGCGTCGGCGAGCGTTGCGTTGACGTTGGCGGTGATGGACTTGACCGGGGCCATGTAGGGGCTGCCGTTCTGGTCGGGGTGAGCTGGGAATCACGGCCAGTATCCCACGGGGGCACAAACGGGTTTTCGTTCAGCGCCGGGAAGCTGGGAGAATGGGGGTGGCGGCACTGCAACCGCCACCCCGATTTCGTAGAGAGGGACAACCGATCGTGGCCCAGAGCACAGGCGCGGAGACCCAGGACTGGGTCTCCCGATACGCGGACGATGTCATCGCCGAGTCCGAGCGCCGTGCCCCCGGCAAACCGGTCGTCGTCGCCTCCGGCCTCTCCCCGTCGGGACCGATCCACCTCGGCAACCTCCGCGAGGTCATGACCCCGCACCTGGTCGCCGACGAGATCCGCCGCCGCGGGTACGAGGTCAGGCACCTCATCTCCTGGGACGATTACGACCGGTACCGCAAGGTCCCGCTCGGCATCCCCGGCACCGACAAGAGCTGGGCCGACCACATCGGCAAGCCGCTGACCTCGGTCCCGGCCCCGGAGGGCTCCGCGTACCCGAACTGGGCGGAGCACTTCAAGGCCGCCATGATCGAGGCCCTCGCCGACCTCGGCGTCGAGTTCGACGGCATCAGCCAGACCGAGCAGTACCAGGCCGGTACGTACCGCGAGCAGATCCTGCACGCCATGAAGCACCGCGCCGACATCGACGCGATCCTGGAGCAGTACCGCACGAAGAAGGCCCCGGCCAAGAAGCAGCAGAAGCAGCTGGACGAGGCCGAGTTGGAGGCCGCCGAGGGCTCAGGCGCCGCGTCCGAGGACGACGGCAGCGGCGGCGCGGGCGGCTACTACCCGTACAAGCCGTTCTGCGGCCAGTGCGGCAAGGACCTCACCACCGTCACCGCGTACGACGACGAGACCACCGAGCTGACGTACACCTGCACGCTCGACGAGTTCACGGAGACGGTCCGGCTCACCGAGTTCAACCGCGGCAAGCTGGTCTGGAAGGTCGACTGGCCGATGCGCTGGGCGTACGAGGGTGTGATCTTCGAGCCGTCCGGCGTGGACCACTCCTCGCCGGGTTCGTCGTTCCAGGTCGGCGGCCAGATCGTCGGCCGGATCTTCGGCGGCAAGCAGCCCATCGGCCCGATGTACGCCTTCGTCGGCATCAGCGGCATGGCCAAGATGTCGTCGAGCAAGGGCGGGGTCCCGACTCCGAGCGACGCGCTCCAGATCATGGAGCCGCAGCTGCTGCGCTGGCTGTACGCGCGCCGCAAGCCCAACCAGTCGTTCAAGATCGCCTTCGACCAGGAGATCCAGCGGCTCTACGACGAGTGGGACAAGCTCGGCGCCAAGGTCGCCGACGGCACCGTGCTTCCGGCGGACGCCGCCGCGCACAGCCGCGCCATCGGCGTCGCGGGCCGCGAACTGCCGCGCACGCCGCGCCCGTTGCCGTACCGCACGCTGGCCTCCGTCGCCGACGTGACGGCGGGGGACGAGGAGCAGACCCAGCGGATCCTCTCCGAGCTCGACCCGGAGAACCCCGTCACGGACCTGGACACGGTCCGGCCCCGGCTCGACAAGGCCGAGGCCTGGATCACCAAGTACGTGCCCGCCGAGTCCCGCACCATCGTGCGCACCGAGCCCGACACGGAGGCGCTCGCCGCGCTCGACGAGCAGGGCCGCGAATCCATCCGGCTGCTCCTGGAGGGCCTGGACTCGCACTGGTCGCTCGACGGCCTGACCCACCACGTGTACGGCGTTCCGAAGGTGCAGGCCGGCTTCCCCGCCGACGCCACCGCGAAGGAGCTGCCGGCGGAGATCAAGGTGGCGCAGCGCTCGTTCTTCGCGCTGCTCTACCACCTGCTCGTCGGCCGTGACACCGGGCCGCGGCTGCCCACGCTGCTGCTGGCCGTGGGGGCGGACCGGGTGCGGAAGCTGCTCGGGGCGTAACCGGGCGTACCGGATGTGAAGAGGGGCGGCACCGTGCGGTGCCGCCCCTCACGCATGAGCGCCTACGCGTAGTCGCCCATGAGGTCCTGATCGAAGCGGACGCTGAACTGGCCCATGCACCGCTCCACTTCGTCGTCCGTCAGCCGCACCCCGTACTGCGCCTCCACGTTCTGCCTGAACGCCATCCGGGTAGGCACGCCCTCGCCCTCGAACGAGCCCCGCCACACCTGGTACAGCTCGTTGTCGGTGGGGGCCGCGGCGCTCTCCGGGGCGCCCTCGCCCAACTGACGTGTTCCGCCTGCCCCGTTGGGCACGGGGAAGTCCGGTTCCGGGTCCCGTGGACGCGGCACCGGGATCTGCTGCACCGGGGGTTCCGGCTCCGGCTGCGGCACGAAGTTCGGGTCGTAGTCCCCGCGGTACTCCTTCGGGCGCGGTTCGGCGAACCACTGGCTGGGCGCTTCCGCGGACGCGGGGGCCGCCTCCACCGCGGGGACCGGCCGGGCCGCAGGCAGCAGCGGCGCCTCGATGCCCGCCGCCGCGAGCCCCTCCGGCGCGGTCTGCGCGAGCGGCACCCCGTACCGCGCGAGCCGCAGCGGCATCAGCGACTCCACCGGAGCCTTGCGCCGCCAGGCCCGCCCGAACCGCGACCGCAGCCGCGCCTGGTACACGAGCCGCTCCTGCTCCAGCTTGATGACCTCGTCGTACGAACGCAGCTCCCACAGCTTCATCCGCCGCCACAGCAGGAACGTAGGTCCCGGGGACAGCAGCCAGCGCGTGATGCGCACGCCCTCCATGTGCTTGTCCGCGGTGATGTCCGCGATCCGCCCGATCGCGTGCCGTGCCGCCTCCACGGCCACCACGAACAGCACCGGGATCACCGCGTGCATGCCCACGCCCAGCGGGTCCGGCCACGCGGCCGCGCCGTTGAACGCGATCGTCGCCGCCGTCAGCAGCCACGCCGTCTGCCGCAGCAGCGGGAACGGAATCCGGATCCACGTCAGCAGCAGATCCAGCGCGAGGAGGACGCAGATACCGGCGTCGATACCGATCGGGAAGACGTAGGAGAAGTTCCCGAAGCCCTTCTGCAGGGCCAACTCCCGCACGGCGGCGTACGAACCGGCGAAGCCGATGGCGGCGATGACCACCGCTCCGGCGACGACCACCCCCACGAGTATCCGGTGCGTCCGTGTCAACTTCAGTGGCGCGGCCACTCCAGTTCCCCTCCCAGTTCGGCATGGTGCGGCCAACAGAGTGGCACATGCACGCGGGAGGGCGCGGGCCGGTACGCACGCAAGCCCGGTCCCACGCGGGGGACCGGGCTTGCGAACAGGTGCTTGAGCGGGACGCGGTTACGCGCCCTTCTTGGAGTCCTCGGACTTCTTCGACTCCGAGGCGGACGCCGACGGCTTCGCCGAACCGGAGGAGTCGCCGCCCTTGCCGGACCCGGACTCGATGACCTTCGCCACCGCTTCCTTCGCCGCCTTCTGCGCGTCCTTCGACAGCGTGGCCGTGGACGGGGCGTCGTCACCCGCCAGACCCGAGCCGTTGTAGTCGACCGTCACCACGACGTTGTCCACGCGCGAGACGACCGTCTGCTGCTTGGACGTGACGTCGTCCTTCTTGTCCTTGTACTTGCGGTCGTAGCTGATCTGCGTCGCCTCGTCGCCCGTCTTGGACACGGACGTCGAGTCGATGTTCTTCGCGCCCTCGGTCGCCTTGGCGTCCTTGATCTGCTTCGCGTAGTAGCCCTCGGCCAGCTTGTCGCCGCTGCCCCGGTTCACATCCGAGTCGAAGCGGACCAACGACACATTCAGCCAGCGGAACTGCGAGCCCTTCACGCCGTTGTTGTCCAGGCTGGACCAGGAGCAGCTGGCGCGCGTCGACTCGTCGTCGGACGCGCCCGCCTTGCTCTCGCCCTTCGGGACCAGATCGCCCAGCGTGTTCTTCGAGAACACGGAGCAGGCCTGCGGCAGCTCCTTGTACGTCGCCGGCGCGACCTTCTTCGCCTTGGCGCCCGAGGTCGAGGCCGAGGCCTTCGCCTGCGAGTCGTCCTTCGCGCTGTCGGAACCGGAACCGGACGAGCAGCCGGCTACGACGAGAACCGCCGGCACGGCGGCCGCGCAGACAAGGGTGCGGGTGAGTCGCTTGGTCGGACGGTGCATGGTTCCTTCACTAGGACGCTTACGGGGCCACGTTCCCGACACGCGATGGCCATTCGACCTTCACGACTCGGGTCCGATGGGCCACCGTACGCCGAAGCCGACGCACGCGTCTCGTGTTCACCATGCCCGCGGGCTGTGCCCGAATGCCCCTAATCGCCGAACTTGCCGACCAGGTTCTCGGCCAGATTCCGCGCTGTGTCCTGCATTTCCTTGCTGTCCGGCACCTTCGAAGCGGTCGCCGGCTGCGCCTCGTACCGGACGGTCACCAACACATTCGACGTGCGGAACGCCACAGTCACGGTGCGGTGCCGGGCGGTCGTCGGACCCGCGAGCGCGTCGTCGACGAACGCCTCGTCGCCGAGGTCGTCGAGGAGGCGGGGGCGGAGGTCGGCGGGGGTGCCGGAGGGGGAGGCGGAGGTGGAGGCGGAGGCGCTGGGGGACCCGGCCCCGGATGCGTCGCCCGACGCCTTGTCGGACGCCTTGTCGGACGCCTTGTCCGACGGGGAGGCGGACGCCGATGCCTTCGACTCGTCCGGAGTCGCCGTCCCCGTCGCCGCCGGCTCCGGCAGATGCGCCGCGTCCACCTTCGACGCGAACACGGCCGCCGCACGGTCCTCGTCACTCACCGCGGTGTCGTACGACACCACCCGCTCGAAGTCGAGGCTCAACCGGTGCGTGCCGCCGCGCGCCGAGTCGTCCTTCCACTGGCACCCCACACGGCGGTCCGTGTCGTACGTGACCGTGGCCACACCCTCGTACGCCTTCTCCCGCTGCTCCGCGTCCGGCAGCTTCCGGATGCCGGGCAGCATCTCGTCGAGCGTGTCCTGATCGGGCTGGCTGCAGGGCTCCGGCAGCGTCCGGTACTTGCCCGGCTCCGCGGCCGAGGCGGTGGCGCTCGCCTCGCCCGGCTTCGAGTCCTCGGCCCCGCCGTCGTCGTCGGAGCCACCGCTGCAGCCGGCGAGCACGGCCACAAGGAGCGCGGCGACACCCGGTACGAACGCGTACGACTTCCGCTGCACCCTGAGGCTCCTCTCGGCGCGCTGCGCCTGGTTAATCGGTTGCCGCGGCGGGGCGGCCGGTGGGCACCATATGTATCGCACGCGCCGCCGTGGACGCCGGTCCGGCATCCGATTTGCCGTACTGGGCACGGTATTTGCGTTACATCCACTTCTATTTCTTCAGCGCCTGTTGGCGCTTGTTGACCAACTCATCCGATCCTCGGGGGATTTCATGTCATACGTAGAGGTTCCGGGCGCCAAGGTCCCGATCCGCATGTGGGCCGATCCGGCCACGGTCGAGGACGGCGCGATGCAGCAGCTCCGCAACGTGTCGACCCTCCCCTGGATCAGGGGCCTCGCCGTCATGCCCGACGTCCACTACGGAAAGGGCGCCACGGTCGGCTCGGTGATCGCGATGCAGGGCGCGGTCTGCCCGGCGGCGGTCGGCGTCGACATCGGCTGCGGAATGAGCGCGGTGAAGACGTCCCTGACGGCGAACGACCTGCCGGGCGACCTGTCCCGCCTCCGCTCGAAGATCGAGCAGGCGATTCCGGTGGGCCGGGGGATGCATGACGAGCCGGTGGATCCGGGGCGGCTGCACGGGTTCGCGACCGGCGGGTGGGACGACTTCTGGGGGCGGTTCGGCGGGGTGGCCGATTCGGTCAAATTCCGTCACGAGCGTGCCAGGAAACAGATGGGAACGCTCGGAAGTGGAAATCATCTGGAGGAGATTTGCCTTGATGAGTCGGGTTCGGTCTGGCTCATGCTGCACTCCGGTTCCCGGAACATCGGTAAGGAGCTGGCCGATCACCACATCGGGGTCGCCCAGAAGCTCACGCACAACCAGGGTCTGGTTGACCGGGACCTGGCGGTCTTCATTTCGGACACCCCACAGATGGCGGCGTACCGGAACGACCTGTACTGGGCTCAGGAGTACGCCAAGTACAACCGCGCGATCATGATGGCGCTCCTCAAGGACGTGATCCGCAAGGAGTTCAAGAAGGCCAAGCCGACGTTCGAGCCCGAGATCTCGTGTCACCACAACTACGTCGCAGAGGAACGGTACGACGGCATGGATCTGCTCGTGACGCGCAAGGGGGCGATCCGGGCCGGGGCCGGTGACTACGGGATCATCCCTGGATCCATGGGGACCAGCTCGTACATCGTGAAGGGGCTGGGAAACGCCAAGGCGTTCAACTCCGCTTCTCACGGCGCCGGGCGGCGGATGAGCCGCAATGCGGCCAAGCGGCACTTCACGCTGCGGGACCTGGAGGAGCAGACCCGGGGCGTCGAATGCCGCAAGGACTCGGGGGTCCTGGACGAGATTCCGGGAGCCTACAAGAACATCGACCAGGTGATGGCTCAGCAGAGCGATCTCGTGGAGGTCGTGGCGAAGATCAAGCAGGTTGTGTGCGTAAAGGGTTGAACTGCTGGAAGGGCCCGAGCCGACGTCGACTCGGGCCCTTCCAGCTAGCCGGGCATCGGCACTTGTCCGCTGCGCAGACGCCAACTCCGTAGGTTGCAGCTCTGATAGGAGCGCCCCAACTCCTCAGAGGCAGAGGTGAGATCGCTTCCGTGTTTGAGGAGGACTCGGTCCTCCCACTCCTTCCAGCGGCGGCGGTTGGGGGAGACCTTCATGCCGGCCGGGCGTACCCAGCCCTGCAGTGAGTCGGCTGCCGCCTGTTTGCGGCCCAGGGATAGGCAGCCCGGGTAGTACAGATGGGAAGCCAGGGCTTGGGAGGTTTCCTTCCAGTACGTGACGTTATAGATGGAGTCACGCTGGTTGCGGCCTGGGTGACGGGAAGTGCCCGTGATCTTCTTGGTGTAGAAGCAGAAGTACGCGGCGATCGCCGTGCTCGCGGTCGTGAGTGAGACGAAGGGCAGGCCCTGCGCGGTGTACCCCACCGCCCCGTCCGCGTCTACGACGCCTCGCAGGTAGTCAGGGCGCGAGAACGGCACTCCGCGCGGGGGCTTGATCTGCTTGGACTTGCGACCGTAAGGCAACCCGAGTTCGTTGATCTTCATCCGCGCTTCCAGGGAGCACAGGGACCAGGTCGCGGAGTGGTGGGACCTGGCGAAGTTCGTCTCTCGGACGCGTTCCCTGATGCTGCTGTTGTACGGCGTCAGTTCCTGGAACCTGCGCAGGATGTCGACATCCCGGATATTGATCTCGACAGTCAGTCGGCCCCGGTCTCGCGATTGTTGGGAGAGGTGCCCGTCCATCTGCAGGAACCCGAACATGTACGAGTACTCCGGCACCTCAAGGTCCATGAACCCTGATGCCGAGCCCGTGGGGTCGTCGAACGCCAGTTGGTGGTGAGCACTAGGCTCGCGTTCAGCCATGGGAAGTGTTGCCTTCCTCTTGGTCAGGCCTCCGGCCGGGACTGCAATCCCGCCGGGGGCCGTTCAGTTTTTGATTGTCGTTCGTGACGCTAGCCCGCGTGTTCCTCACCCGTCCGGGAGATCGAGCGGCGTCACCCGTGTGAGTGCCGCGCGTACCCTGGGCGGCGTTCAGTGGATCGTCGCCGAAAGGTAGGGCATGACCATGGCCCCCGCTCCCGCTTCACGTATCGCCGTCGTCACGGGCGCGAGCAGCGGTATCGGTGCCGCTACCGCGCGGCGGCTTGCCGCAGAGGGGTACCGGGTGGTGCTCACGGCGCGTCGGCAGGAGCGGATCGAGGCGGTGGCGAAGGAGATCACGGCTGCTGGGCACGATGCGGTCGCGTATCCGTTGGATGTGACGGACCGGGCTGCTGTTGATGAGTTCGCTTCGGCGTTCAAGACCATCGGCGTGCTGGTGAACAACGCCGGGGGCGCGCTCGGCGCCGATCCCGTCGCCACCGGGGACCCGGAGCAGTGGCGGCAGATGTACGAGACGAATGTCATCGGCACGCTCAATGTCACGCAGGCGCTGCTGCCGGCGCTCACCGCCAGCGGCGACGGCACGGTCGTCGTCCTGTCGTCGACCGCCGGACTCGCGACGTACGAGGGCGGGGGCGGGTACGTCGCCGCCAAGCACGGGGAGCATGTGCTCGCCGAGACGCTGCGCCTGGAGATCGTCGGGACGCCGGTGCGGGTGATCGAGGTCGCGCCGGGGATGGTGAAGACCGACGAGTTCGCGCTGACCCGGTTCGGCGGGGACGAGGACAAGGCGGCCAAGGTGTACCAGGGCGTCGCCGAGCCGCTGAGCGCGGACGACGTCGCCGACACGATCGGCTGGGCCGTGACCCGCCCGCCGCACGTGAACATCGACCTGCTGGTGGTGCGTCCGCGCGCCCAGGCGTCGAACACCAAGGTGCATCGTGAGCAGTCCTGAACACCCTGGCCCGCCCGATCCGTTGGACGTGCTCCAGCGGGAGTACGACGACCGGCGCCGCAAGGAAGAGAAGCGCGGCGAGCGCTACGTGTGGTGGTACCTCGGGTACTTCCTCTTCGGCATCCACATCGTCGCGTTCGTGATGATCTACGCGATCCACCACGCCAAGTAGCGCCGCAGGCCTCAGCGTCCGCGTCCGTACGACGTCGGGGGCACGCCCACCGTCGCCGTGAAGTCCCGGACGAGGTGGGCCTGGTCCGCGTACCCGAGGTCGGCGGCGAGGCCCGCCCAGTCGACGTCGGTGCGCGTGCCCGCCGCTTCCACGGCCTCGTGGATGCGGTAGCGCAGGACGCACCACTTGGGGCTGACGCCGACGTACGCGTGGAAGAGGCGTTGCAGGGCCCGAACCGATATCCCCTCGGCGCGGGCGAAGTCGGCGACGCGGCGGACTCCGCGGTCGGCGCGTATCCGGTCGACGAGGCCGGCCGCGAGCTCGGCCTGTGGGTCGGGGGCGGGCGGGGCGAGGGGGAGCAGGTAGGCGTCGAGGGTGGTGATCCGGTCGGCGTCGGCGGCGGGGGAGAGGACGGCGGCGAGGTCCGTGGCCGGGAAGACGTCCTCGTAGGACAGGACCCGGCCCGTCCACGCCGCGACCGGCTCGTCCGGCGCGAACGGCCGGAAGGCGCCCGGCCGGAACTTCGCTCCGCACACCTTTCCCCGCCCATGGATCTTGCGCGTGTAGAGGCCGGGCGCGGCGACGCCGGTCAGCTCCCCGTACGGCGGCTCGTCGGCGTCGTCCTGCTGGAAGGTGAGGTGGACGGCGGGGTGGGGCAGGACGTGGGAGGTGTACGGCTCGGGGAGGTCCCAGTCGATGAACCAGTAGTGCTCGATGTACGGACGCAGTGCCTCGGCGGGCTGGTGGCGGCGCAGCCGTACGCGCGTGAGCAGGTCGGCGGGGTCGACGATCCCGCGGGTGTCGTCCATGGGGGGATCGTACGGCGGGGTGCTGACAGCGGCGGTGGCCTCGCGTTTCCTCAGGCGTCGCGTTTCTTCAAGAGGGCGGGGGCCGCGCGCTCGTAGCGTCGAGACATGGACACGAACCAGAAGCAGACGCAGACGCAGGACCAGGACCAGGGCCAGAGCCAGGGCCAGAAGCAGGCGAAGGCCCTGGGGGCGTTGCTCGCGGCGGCCGGGGCCCGTGCCGTTCCCGTCGTCGCGGGTATCGAGGACGAGGCTCTCGACGCGCCCACGCCGTGCGCGGACTACGACGCGCGGGCCTTGGCCAACCACCTCTTCCACGTGGTCGTCGAGTTCCAGAAGCTCGCCGTGAAGGAGGACTCCGACTTCAGCGCCACGCCGGACTACGTGGCGGAGGCCGGGTGGCGGGAGCGGTTCGACAAGGAGGTCGAGGCGCTGGTGGCGGCCTGGTCGACGCCGGGCGCGGAGGAGGGGGAGAGCGGGGCGATGCGGATGCCCGCGCGGCTGGTCGGGTCGATGGCGCTGCTGGATCTGACCGTGCACGCGTGGGACCTGGCGCGGGCCACGGGCCAGTCGTACGAGGTTCCGGGCGAGGTCGTCGGGGTGCTCGCGGACGCGGTGGCCGAGTTGTCGCCGACGGCCCGTGCGATGGGGGTGTTCGGGGAGCCGGCGCGGGTCGGCGCCGACGCGTCGGAGTTCGAGCGGCTGCTGGCGGCGACGGGGCGGGATCCGTACGAGGCGTAGGGGGATCAGCGCCGGGTCTTGGCACTGGGTCCGGGCACCGGGAATAGCTCGTGGGCGGCCACCGTTCCGGAGGTATAGTTGAAGCGTCAACAACCTGCGGAAGGTGAGCAAGGTGAGCAAGGCCAGCACGGCGAGCGGCATGCAGTTCGGGATCTTCACCGTCGGTGACGTGACCGTCGACCCGACGACCGGACGCGCGCCGAGCGAGCACGAGCGCATCAAGGCGATGCTCGCCATCGCGGAGAAGGCGGAGGAGGTCGGCCTCGACGTCTTCGCCACCGGTGAGCACCACAACCCGCCGTTCGTCCCGTCCTCCCCGACGACGATGCTCGGCCACATCGCGGCCCGCACCGAGAACCTGATCCTGTCCACGTCGACGACGCTGATCACGACGAACGACCCGGTGAAGATCGCCGAGGACTTCGCGATGCTGCAGCACGTCGCGGACGGGCGGGTCGACGTGATGATGGGGCGCGGCAACACCGGTCCGGTGTATCCGTGGTTCGGCAAGGACATCCGCGACGGCATCGACCTCGCCATCGAGAACTACGCGCTGCTGCGCCGCCTCTGGGACGAGGACGTGGTGACGTGGAAGGGCAAGTTCCGTACGCCGCTGCAGTCGTTCACGTCGACGCCGCGGCCGATGGACGGGGTCGCGCCGTTCGTGTGGCACGGCTCCATCCGCTCGCCGGAGATCGCCGAGCAGGCCGCGTACTACGGCGACGGCTTCTTCCACAACAACATCTTCTGGCCGGCCTCCCACACCAAGCAGATGGTGAACCTGTACCGGCAGCGCTACGCCCACTACGGGCACGGGACGCCGGAGCAGGCGATCGTCGGGCTCGGCGGTCAGGTCTTCATGCGCCGCAACTCGCAGGACGCGGTGCGGGAGTTCCGCCCGTACTTCGACAACGCGCCGGTGTACGGGCACGGCCCGACGATGGAGGAGTTCACGTCCCAGACGCCGCTGACGGTCGGTTCGCCGCAGGAGGTCATCGAGCGGACGCTGTCCTTCCGGGAGTACGTGGGCGACTACCAGCGTCAGTTGTTCCTCATGGACCACGCGGGGCTGCCGCTGAAGACGGTCCTTGAGCAGCTCGACCTGCTGGGCGAGGAGGTCGTGCCGGTGCTGCGCGAGGAGTTCGCGAAGGGGCGGCCGGCGAACGTGCCGGACGCGCCGACGCACGCCGCGCGGGTCGCTGCCAAGGGTGAGGAGAACGAGGAGGTCAGGAGCGCATGAAGCTCGTTGTTGTGTCGGCGGGGCTGAGTTCGCCGTCGTCGACGAGGCTGTTGGCCGATCGGCTGGCCGCCGCGACCACGGAGCGGGTGGACGCGGAGGTCGAGGTGCTCGAACTCCGGGACTACGCGACGGAGATCGCTCAGCACTTCGTCACGGGTTTTCCGGGTGGGCGGCTGGCCGCGGCGCTTGACGCGGTGGCGGGGGCGGACGGGGTGATCGCGGTGACGCCGGTGTTCTCGGCGTCGTACAGCGGGTTGTTCAAGTCGTTCTTCGACCTGATCGACAAGGATGCGCTGACCGGGAAGCCGGTGTTGGTGGGGGCGACCGGTGGGACGGCGCGGCACTCGCTGGTCACCGAGCACGCGATGCGGCCGCTGTTCACGTATCTGCGGGCCGTTGTCCTTCCTACGGCTGTGTATGCGGCGTCGGAGGACTGGGGTGGGGAGGGACTTGCGGGGCGGATTGCCCGTGCGGGTGGGGAGTTGGCGCGCCTTGTGGCTCTGCCGGTTGCGGGTGGGGCTGCGCCGCGGTCGCTCCACGGGGCGGTGACCTCCGTGGAACCGGGTGATGGGTTCGAGGTGGTCCCCTTCGAGGAGCGCTTGGCCGCACTCCGAGCAACCTGACACCCCCCGTGGTCACACCCCCGGGGGCTCCGCCCCCGGACCCCCGCTGCTCAATCGCCGCAGGGGCTTGATTTCCCTGCCCCACCCGCATTGCTCCGCCCCGCCGATCCCCTCCAACGCTTGACGTCCTCACCCCCTCCCGCGCATTTCAAGCCCCTCCGGTGACTGCCGGTATTTCGAGCCCCTTCGGCGGCTACTGGCATTTCAGGCCCCTTCGGCGATTACCGGTACTCCAAGCCCCTCCGGCGATTGAGGAGCGGGGTACGGGGCAGAGCCCCGGTCTTTTCGAGCCCCTGCGGCGCTTGAGCAGCAGGGGCCCGGGGGGGCGCTCCGGAATGTTGGAGCCCCTGCGGCGTTTGAGCAGCAGGGGGCCGAGGGTGGCGCTCCGGAATGTTGGAGCCCCTGCGGCGCTTGAGCAGCAGGGGCCGGGGCGGAGCCCCGAGGCGTGGGGGGAAGGGGGCGTGGGGGTTAGCGGGGGCGGAAGCGGCGCGCTTGGCGGCGGGTCCAGGCGGCGGCGCGAGCCCTCCGCTTGAGCCAGGCGCGCCGCCCCCGCGTCGCCGCCAGCTCCGCGAACAGCGCCTCGTAACGGTCGACGATCGGCTCCGGGTCGTAGCGGTGGGCGGAGGCGAGGGCGGCCGTGCCCATGGCCAGGCGTCCCGGCGCGTCCTCGATGAGGTCTATGAGGGTTTCGGCGAGCGCGGGCGCGTTGCCGACGGGGACCAGGCGCCCGTCGACGCCGTCCGTGATGATCTCGGCGGGGCCGAGCGGCGCGTCCGTACTCACGACCGGCACCCCGCACCGCATCGCCTCCACCAACGTCATCCCGAACGACTCCTCGTCGGACGCGCTCACCACGATCGACGCCCGCGCGAACTCGGGCTCGATCGGCGACACCGCCCCCATCAGGCGCGCCCTGCCGCGCAGGCCGAACTCGTCGATGAGGGCGCGCAGGTGGGGTTCCTGGGAGCCGCCGCCGTAGACGCGCAGTTCCCAGTCGGGGTGTTTGGCGGCGACCGGGGTGAAGGCCTCCAGGAGGAGGTCGTAGCGCTTGCCGGGGGCGAGCCGGCCGGCCGCGGCGATGATCGTCGAGGTGCCGTCGGAGGGCGGCACGGCGGACGGCGGCACGATGTTCGGCACGGAGAGGATCCGCACCCCGGGCAGCCGGGTGGTCGCCCGGTACACCTCCGCGTCCTCCTTCGTGACCGTGACCAGCGCGTCCAGCGCCCGGTACCGCCGGGCGACGGTCTTGAGCAGTTTGCTGCTGTGGGCGTCGTGGCGGAGGTGTTCCTGGGCGATGCGCAGGGCGCGTCGCGGGGCCCACTGGGCGAGGTAGACGTTGAGGCCGGGGCGCGTTCCGATGACGACGTCGGCGTCACATCCGCCCTCCAGGTATTCGCGTACGCGAATGTCGTGGAGGTGGGTGTACTGCTTGTAGCGCTTGTCGGTGGTCGGGTAGTGCCGCGCGGGCTCGTCGTACGCGGGCTGCCGGGTGTCGGGGGCGTCCGCCCGTACGTCCACCAGGGGTACGAGGGAGATGCGCGGGTCGACCGGGAAGCGCGGGGTCTCCCGGTGCCGGGAGAGCGAGGCGATCTCCACTTCGTGGCCGCCGTGCTCGACGAGCGCGGCGGCGAGGTTGAGCGTGGTGCGCACGGTGCCGCCGATGGCGTACGCGTTGTGCAGCAGGAACGCGATCTTCATGTGCAAAGGCCTTCCCCGGCGGGCGGCGCACGGTGCGGGTCCGTGCTGTCCAGCGGCGTCCCGTGATCCCCCGGGATGTCCGTGGACAGCCTGCTTCCCGTGGGTAAGCCGGTGTTCCGGGGCGGGTGAGAGCCGGGTAAGAAGCCCTTCGGCCGACCGCCGATCAGGCGATCCGCCGAGGTCGAGGGGGCACACTGGGCTGCGTGCCACACGCCGACGCCGCCACCCCCACCGTGCTGCTCGCCGAGGACGACCGGGCCATCCGGCACGCGCTGGAGCGGGCCCTGACCTTGGAGGGCTATGCCGTGACGGCCGTCGCGGACGGCGTCGAGGCGCTCGCGGCGGCGCACCGGGCCCGCCCCGACATCCTCGTCCTCGACGTGATGATGCCGGGCATCGACGGCCTCCAGGTGTGCCGGGTGCTGCGCGCCGAGGGCGACCGCACGCCGATCCTGATGCTGACCGCGCTGGTGGAGACCCCCGACCGGATCGCGGGCCTGGACGCGGGCGCGGACGACTACGTGGCGAAGCCGTTCGACGTGGAGGAGGTCTTCGCCCGGCTGCGCGCCCTGCTGCGCCGCGCGTCGCCGCCGCCGGACGAGCCGCCCGACCACCAGGTCACGGCCGCCGACCTGCGCATCGACCCGGCCGCCCGCCGGGCCTGGCGCGGCGCCCGCGAACTGGAGCTCACCCGCACCGAGTTCGACCTCCTCGAACTCCTCGCCCGCAACAGCGGCATCGTCCTCGACCACGCCACGATCTACGACCGCATCTGGGGCTACGACTTCGGTCCCGGCTCGAAGAACCTCGCGGTGTACGTGGGTTATCTGCGGCGCAAGGTGGACGAGCCGGAGGGGGCGCCGCTGATCCATACGGTGCGGGGTGTGGGGTACGTCCTGCGGGACTTGAGGAGCGAGTGACGTGCCCCCCGCACCACGTAGGACTCCCGCATCACGCAGGACTCCCGCACCGCACAGGCCCCCCGCTCACCACCCCGCACAGCCCGCAACGCAGCCCGCGGCACGGCCCGCCCGCCGCCCCGCGCGCAGCCTGCGCACCACCCTCGCCATCGCGTTCGCCACGGTCGCGGCCGGCGTCACCGCGCTCGTCGGGTTCCTCTCCTACGACTCCGCCGCCCGGCTCGTCCGCGTCGACCAGCAGGCCGTGTTCGACGAGGTGGTGTCGGATCTGCGCGGGCAGGTGACCCAGCACCCGCTCACGCCCGCCGACTTCACCTCCGGCGACCCGGACCACGACGGGCCGCGCGACGACCTCACCAGGCCCGTCGGCACCGACGTCCAGGTCCTCGGCCGTGGCGGCACGGTGGTCGACAAGGGCAGCCCGCCGCTCCCGGTCGACGCCGGCAGCCGCCGGATCGCCGCCTCGGACACCCCCGGCACCCACGACGCGGACGACGACGTGGAGATCGGCGGCGACGAGTACCGGATGGCGACCGTGGCGCTCGGCGACGGCCGGGGCGCGGTGCAGGTGGCGCAGGAGTTCAGCGACACCGAGGACCTGCTGAAGGAGTTGCAGAAGCGGACGCTGCTGTTCGCCGCCGTGGTCGTCCTCACGGCGGGCCTGTTCGGCTGGTGGCTGGCGCGCCGCATCACCTCGCGGCTCGTCCGCCTCGCCGAGACCGCGGAGGACGTGGCGTCGACCGGACGCCTCGACGTGTCCGTGCCGGTCACCGGGGGCGACGAAGTGGGCAGCCTGGGCCGCTCCTTCGACCGGATGCTGGGGCGCCTTGCCCGCTCCAAGGACGACCAGCGCCGCCTGGTCCAGGACGCGGGCCACGAACTGCGCACCCCCCTGACCTCCCTGCGTACGAACATCTCCCTGTTGCGCCGCATCGACGAGCTGCCGCCCGCCTCCCGCGCCGAACTGGTCGCCGACCTGGCCGACGAGTCCCGCGAACTGACGGACCTGGTCAACGAGTTGGTGAACCTCGCGGCGGGCAAGGAGGACGACGAGCCGGTCGTCGAGGTGGCGCTCGCACGCCTCGCGGAGGACGTCGCGGCGTCGGCCCGCCGCCGCACGGGCCGCGCGGTCACGGTGCGCTCCGAGGGCGACACGACGATCGCGGGCCGTACGGCCCAGCTCCAGCGCGCGCTGTCCAACCTGGTGGAGAACGCCGCCAAGTTCGACGCCGACGGCACCGGCCCCATCGAGATCGTCGTCGCGGGCGCCCCGGGCGGCGTCGTCCGTGTGGAGGTCCTGGACCGCGGCCCCGGCATCGCCCCCGACGACACGGACCGCGTCTTCGACCGCTTCTACCGCGCCCCCGCCGCCCGCAGCCTCCCCGGCTCCGGACTCGGCCTGTCCATCGTCCGCGAGGTGGCGACAACCCACGGCGGCTCCCCGTTCGCGGCCCACCGCGAGGGCGGGGGAGCGGTGATCGGGTTCACGGTGCGGGGGGTCGGCGCGTAGGCGTCCACAGTCGGGACCTTCGCCCTGGCCGCCAGGGACTTATGACGTCACGAATGGGTGCGAACGGTATGTGAGGGTGACTGCGGCTCGTCGGTCCCATCCGGTCCAAGGCGCCGGAGCGGGCGGGTCACGGAGGTCCCCTGATGCGTATGAAGCCCGCGAAGAAGGCGAACGGGAGGCGCGAGCGCGTCGCGATAGCCCTGGTGTCGAGTTCGGCCCTCGCCGTGACCGGTCTGCTGGCGGCGACACCGGCGAGCGCCGCCGAGTACAGCTCGGCGCTGAAGGTCAGCGGAGTCGCGTACGACGCTCCCGGCCGCGACAACAACAGCCGCTACGGCGGGAACACGTACAAGGAGTACGTGAAGATCAAGAACTACTCCAGGTCCTCGACCGTCAACCTCAAGGGCTACCAGGTCAAGGACGCGGCCGGACACAGGTACACGTTCTCCAAGAACCACTATCTGCAGCCCGGCGACTACGTGAAGCTGCGCGGCGGGTACGGCACCGAGTCGGACGGCAAGAACGTCGCCTACCGCAACAACGCCAACTTCATCTGGAACAACGGCGGCGACACGATCTATCTCTACAAGCCGTCCAAGGCCCGCGCGGACGTCCACGCCTACACCAAGAGCCGTAACGACAGGGACGGCAACGGGTACATCACCTTCCACCGCTGAGCGGGAGGCTACGGCCAGACCAGGCAGTACGCCTGATGTCCCGCGTCGTGCAGACGGTGGCTGAAGTCCTGCCACTCGTGGAGAAGTTGGTACACGTTGAACGCGTCGCGGGGGCCGCCCCGGTCGGGGACCGTGGACCAGATGAACGCCGCCGCGCCGACGGACTCCTCGCCGACCCCGCGCAGTGGGTCGACGACCGTCATGGGGAGTTTGACCACCGCGTAGTCGGGGTGCAGGACGACCAGTTCCAGCGGCGGGACCTTGTGCAGGGGTATGCCCTCTATGCCGGTGAGGACCATCGCGGCCATCGTCTCCGGCTTGATCTTCGTGAACATGCCGCCCATGCCGAGCTCGTCACCGCCGAGCTCCTCGGGACGCATGGAGATCGGGACGCGGGCCGCCGTGGCGCCGTCGGGCGCGCCGAAGTATTTGTAGGTCACCCCCACCCGGCCACCATTCCCGATGTCCCCGCCGTCTCCGATGTGCGCGCTGTCCGTACCCGCTGTGTCTTCCGCGGGTCGCTGGACCCGCTCCACCCTGTCCTCGCGTCGGTGCTTCCCCCGCCGGGCACGCCGGGGGCCCAGGTCGCCGGTCCCCTCGCCCAGTCCGCCACCGCGATGCATATCTCCACCCGACTGCTGCTGTTCCCCAGGGCGTGAAGCCCTTTTGTAGGCCGCCCGCCCGTCGGCGCGCAACCCGATCATCGTGTCAGTGACCTCCCCCACGGTCCCTCGCCGAAACGTGTCGGCGTGCCGCGGCGCGAGGGGAAGTCTAGAGTCCCGCGGGTCCACGCGCTGGGGCGCGCGACAGTGGGCCGTACGCTGAGAGGCATGGCAGAGGCGAACAACACTCCCTATCCCTATGAGGCACCCGCGTCGCAGGGGCTTTTCGACCGTGCGGAAGCGGTCACGCCCGGTGGCGTGAACTCGCCCGTGCGCGCGTTCCGTGCGGTGGGCGGAACGCCCCGGTTCATGGTGTCCGGTAACGGTCCGTATCTCACCGATGCCGACGGACGCGAGTATGTCGACCTCGTGTGCTCGTGGGGGCCGATGATCCTCGGCCATTCCCACCCCGAGGTCACGGCGGCCGTGCAGGAGGCCGTCGCGCTCGGCACGTCGTTCGGTACGCCGGGCGCGGGCGAGGTCGAGCTGGCCGAGGAGATCGTCCAGCGCATCGACCCCGTCGAGCAGGTGCGGCTCGTGTCCTCCGGCACCGAGGCGACCATGTCGGCGATCCGGCTCGCGCGCGGCTTCACCGGCCGGGCGAAGGTCATCAAGTTCGCCGGCTGCTACCACGGGCACGTCGACGCGCTGCTCGCCGCCGCCGGTTCGGGCGTCGCCACGCTGGGCCTGCCGGACACCCCCGGTGTCACGGGCGCCCAGGCAGGCGACACGATCGTGCTGCCGTACAACGACATCGAGGCCGTGCGCGCCGCGTTCGCCGCGAACCCCGGCGAGATCGCCTGCGTGATCACGGAGGCCTCGCCCGGCAACATGGGCGTCGTGCCGCCGAAGCCCGGCTTCAACCAGGGCCTCAAGGACGTGTGCGCGGAGAACGGCGCGCTGTACATCTCCGACGAGGTGATGACCGGGTTCCGTACGTCGAAGGCCGGCTGGTTCGGCGTCGACGGCGTCGTTCCTGACCTGCTGACGTTCGGGAAGGTCATGGGCGGTGGCTTCCCGGCCGCCGCGTTCGGCGGGCGCGCCGACGTCATGGCGCACCTCGCTCCGGCCGGGCCGGTCTACCAGGCGGGCACGCTCTCCGGTAACCCCGTCGCCACCGCCGCCGGCGTCGCCCAGCTGCGGCTGCTCGACGACGCGGCGTACGCGAAGGTGAACGCGACCAGCGAGCAACTGCGCTCGCTCGTCTCGGAGGCGCTCACCAAGGAGGGCGTCGCGCACCGCGTGCAGAACGCCACCAACATGTTCACCGTTTTCTTCACGGGGACCGATGACAAACCAGTGACGAACTACGACGAGGCGAAGGCGCAGGAGTCCTTCCGCTTCAAGCCGTTCTTCCACTCGATGCTGGAGCAGGGCGTGTATCTGCCGCCGTCGCCCTTCGAGTCCTGGTTCCTGTCGACCACCCACGACGAGCGGGCCGTCGAGCGGATCGCGGCCGCGCTTCCGGCCGCCGCCCGCGCCGCCGCGGAGGCCACGGCATGAGCGTCCCGAAGTCGGGCGACGACATCACCGTCGTCCATCTGATGCGCCACGGCGAGGTGCACAACCCGGACGGGATCCTGTACGGGCGGCTGCCCGACTACCACCTGTCCGAGCTCGGCCGGCGGATGGCCGACCGGGTCGCCGAGCACCTCTCGTCCCGCGACATCACGCATGTCGTGTCGTCCCCGCTGGACCGGGCGCAGGAGACGGCGACGCCGATCGCCAAGGCGCACGGCCTCGACCTGGACAGCGACGAGCGGCTCATCGAGGCGGGCAATGTCTTCCAGGGCAAGACCTTCGGCGTCGGCGACGGCGCGCTGAAGAAGCCGGAGAACTGGAAGCACCTGGTCAACCCGTTCAAGCCGTCCTGGGGCGAGCCGTACATCGACCAGGTCGTACGGATGATGGGCGCGCTCGACGCGGCGAAGGACGCCGCGCGCGGGCACGAGGCCGTGTGCGTCAGCCATCAACTGCCCATCTGGATCGTCCGGTCGTACGTCGAGAAGCGGCGCCTGTGGCACGACCCGCGCAAGCGGCAGTGCACGCTGGCGTCGCTGACCACGTTCACGTACCAGGGCGACAAGATCGTGTCGGTGGGCTACACCGAGCCCGCGCGTGATCTCGTCCCCGCGCATCTGCTGGCCGGAGCGAAACCGGTGAAGGGGAAGGACAAGGCGTTCGGCGCCTGATCTCACGCAGCGCATCCAGCGAAAGGCCGCCGTCAACCGGCGGCCTTTCGCTTACCTCTCCAAATCACCGCAAAGGCGGCCCGTTCGCCGGAACCCGCGTGTTTGCCGCGCCCTCTTCCGTGGTGCCCCCACCAATGGGGCACAGCGTGACGAATGGGGACGGTAAGACGGTATGCGGGATCGGGATGTCAGTCGCAGGGGACTGCTCGGGATCGGCGCGGGTGCGGCGGCCGGAGCCTTGCTCGCCGGGTGCGGTTCGGGCGGCGGCGCCCCGACCGTCACCGAGGAGAAGCAGGGCCGGCCGGGTCCGCCCGGCGAGCGGCCCCCGCTGCGGGCCATCGGCGACGGCTCGACCGCGTACACCGGCAGGCAGCCGCACCAGCCCGCCGCGCCCGAGCGGCTCGAACCCGGCCAGCGGCCACCGCAGTTCGTGGTCTTCTCCTGGGACGGCGCGGGCGAGGTCGGCAACGGTCTGTTCCCGCGCTTCCTGAAGCTCGCCGAGGACCACGGCGCGCACATGACCTTCTTCCTGTCGGGTCTTTACCTGCTGCCCGAGTCGAAGAAGCGCCTCTACCGCCCGCCGAACAACCCGGTCGGCGCCTCCGACATCGGCTATCTCACGGACGCCCACATCAAGGAGACCCTGACGTACGTGCGTCGGGCCTGGCTCGAAGGGCACGAGATCGGGACGCACTTCAACGGGCACTTCTGCGTCGGCTCCGGCTCCGTCGCCGACTGGACGCCCGCGCAGTGGCGCGACGAGATCGGCCAGGCGAAGTCCTTCGTGAAGAAGTGGCGTACGCACACGGGCTGGCAGGACCTGCCCGCGCTGCCCTTCGACTACGACAAGGAGTTGGCGGGCGGGCGCACCCCCTGCCTGCTCGGGCAGGACAGCCTGCTGCCCGCCGCCCGCGACCTCGGCTGGCGCTACGACGCGTCCTCGCCCGGTGGCCGGCAGCGCTGGCCGGAGAAACGTCTCGGTGTCTGGGACCTGCCGCTGCAGGCCGTCCCGTTCCCCGGCCGCTCCTTCGAGGTCCTGTCGATGGACTACAACATGCTCGCCAACCAGTCCCTCAACTCCACGCGCGCGCCCGCGCACAACTACCCGGCCTGGCGCGAGCAGTCGGCGCAGGCGTACATCCAGGGATTCAAGCGGGCATACGAGACGAACCGGGCGCCGTTCTTCATCGGCAACCACTTCGAGGACTGGAACGGCGGCATCTACATGGACGCCGTCGAGGAGGCCCTGAAGCACATCGCGGCGACCGCCGAGAAACACGACGACGTGCGGCTCGTCTCCTTCCGGCAGTTCGTCGACTGGCTCGACACGCAGGATCCGAAGGTGCTCGCCGAACTGCGTACGCTCGAGGTGGGACAACGGCCGGCAGAGGGCTGGCGGAAGTTCCTCGCGGCCCCCGGCGCGAAATCCCGCTCAAACCCCTCCTGAAGTGGGCTTTTTCGAGCGTCAGGGGGGTGCGGAAGATCCCCTAAACAGACATGCGAAACTTTTCACATGAGTGCCGCCTCCCGCGCCCCCCGCGCCGCCAAGCTGACCATTGGAGCCGCCGCGGCAGCCCTCGCGCTGACGGCGTGCGGCTCCGGTGGCACCAACGGCGGCGGCGACAGCACCAACTTCATCACCGGGTCCGGCGGCATCGCCACCGTCAAGAAGGGCGAGCGGCACAACGCCCCCGACCTGAGCGGCAAGGACCTCGAGGGCAAGAAGATCGCCATGTCCGACTACAAGGGCAAGGTCGTCGTCCTCAACGTCTGGGGCTCCTGGTGCCCGCCCTGCCGCGCCGAGGCCCCGAACTTCGTGAAGGTCGCGCACGACACCGAGAAGCAGGACGTCCAGTTCCTCGGCATCAACACCCGCGACACCAGCACCAACCCGGCCAAGAAGTTCGAAGAGGCCTACGACGTCCCGTACCCGAGCTTCTACGACCCGACGGGCCGGCTGCTCCTCAAGTTCGAGAAGGGCACGCTCAACCCGCAGGCCATCCCCTCGACGATCGTCGTCGACCGCGAGGGCAAGATCGCCGCGCGCTCCCTCAAGCCGCTCAGCGAGAAGGCCCTGCGCAAGATGGTCGCGCCGGTCGTCGCGGAGAAGTGAGCGAAGGTGAGCTCCTCCCTCGTCACACTCGCCGCCGGTGACACCGTCACCGACGGAGCGCTCCTCCTCGCCGTGCCCATCGCGCTGCTCGGCGGCCTCGTCTCCTTCTTCTCGCCGTGCGTGCTGCCCCTCGTACCCGGCTACTTGAGTTACGTGACCGGGATCACCGGCACCGACCTGATGGAGCAGCGGCGGGGCCGGATGGCGGCGGGCGCCAGCCTGTTCGTGCTCGGGTTCACCGCCGTCTTCGTGTCCGGCGGTGCCCTGTTCGGCTTCTTCGGGCAGACGCTCCAGGAGTACCAGGGCGTGCTGACCAAGGTGCTCGGCGTCCTCATGGTCCTCATGGGCGTCTTCTTCATGGGGTTCATGCCGTGGATGACGCAGCGCGAGTTCCGCTTCCACCGCAAGCCCGCCGCCGGGCTCGCCGGAGCCCCGGTCCTCGGCGCGCTGTTCGGCATCGGCTGGACCCCCTGCATCGGCCCGACCCTCGCCTCCGTCATCGGCCTGTCGTCGGTGCAGAGCACCGCGGGGCGCGGGGCGATACTGACCATCGCGTACTGCCTCGGCCTCGGCGTTCCCTTCGTGCTCGCCGCGGTCGCCTTCCGCAAGGCGCTCGGCGCGTTCGGCTGGGTGAAGCAGCACTACACGTGGGTGATGCGCATCGGCGGCATCATGATGATCCTGACCGGAGTTCTTCTGCTGACGGGCGCGTGGGACGCCCTCGTCGGGCAGATGCGGACCTGGTCCACCGGCTTCCAGGTGGGAATCTGATCCATGAGCAAGACGACCGACGACGCGCGAACGGCCGGTGGCGACGAAGCCGCTGAGGCCGAGGCCGCAGCCCAACTGAGCACCGCTCCCCAGGAGGACCGGGCCCCGAACCTGCCGAAGCTCGGCGTCATCGGCTGGGTCCGCTGGTTCTGGCGGCAGCTCACCTCGATGCGGGTCGCCCTGATCCTGCTGTTCCTGCTCTCCCTCGGCGCCATCCCCGGTTCGCTGATCCCGCAGGAGGGCACCGACCCGACCAAGGTCGAGGACTTCCGCAAGGCGCACGAGACGCTGGCGCCGGTCTACGACAAGATCGGCTTCTTCCACGTCTACGGCTCGGTGTGGTTCTCCGCGATCTACCTGCTGCTCTTCGTCTCCCTCATCGGCTGCATCGTGCCGCGCACCTGGCAGTTCGTCGGCCAGCTCCGCGGCCGCCCGCCGGGCGCGCCCAAGCGTCTGACCCGGCTCCCGGCCTACGCGACGTGGCGCACCGAGTCCGACCCGGAGCAGGTGCGCACCGCAGCGCTCGCGATGCTGAAGAAGCGCCGCTACCGGGCGCACGTCAGCGGGACCGCGGTCGCCGCCGAGAAGGGCTATCTGCGCGAGGTCGGCAACCTCGTCTTCCACATCGCGCTGATCGTGATGCTGGTCGCCTTCGCCTGGGGGCAGCTGTTCAAGTTCGAGGGCGGCAAGCTCGTCATCGAGGGCGACGGCTTCGCCAACACGCTCACGCAGTACGACGACTTCAAGTCAGGGAACCTCTTCGACAGCGACCACGACCTGTCGCCGTTCAGCTTCACCCTCGACAAGTTCACGGCGACGTACGAGCGGTCGGGCCCCGAGAAGGGCACCCCGCGCACGTTCCGCGGTGACGTCAGCTACACCGAGGGCTCGGGCGACAAGACGAAGAAGGCCGCCATCGAGTCCAACAAGCCGCTGGACATCGACGGCACCAAGATCTTCCTCAACGGGCACGGCTACGCGGTCCCCGTCACGGTCCGCGACGGCAAGGGCAAGGTCGTATCGGAGCAGACCGTGCCGATGCTGCCGATCGACTCCAACATCTCCTCGCAGGGCGCCATCAAGGTGATGGACGGCTACAAGAACGCGCAGGGCAAGAAGGAACAGCTGGGCTTCGCCGCCTGGTTCGTGCCGACGTTCGCGGGCGCGGGCAAGGGCACGATGCTCTCCCAGTTCCCCGCGCTCGACTACCCCGTCCTCGCGCTCAACGCCTCGCACGGCGACCTGGGCGTCGACGCGGGACTGCCGCAGAACGTGTACCAGCTGGACACCTCGCACCTGAAGTCCTTCAAGGACTCCAAGGGCAAGGCGCTCAAGCAGCGGCTGCTGCCCGGCGAGACGATGAAGCTGCCGAACGGGGCGGGCTCCATCACGTTCGACAAGGACATCAAGGAATGGGTCACCTTCCAGATCTCCCACCAGCCCGGTGACACCTGGGCCCTGGGCGGCGCCATCGCCGCGATCGGCGGACTGGCCGGCTCCCTGTTCATCCAGCGCCGCCGCGTCTGGGTGCGCGCCGTGAAGGGCGAGGACGGGGTGACCGTCGTCGAGATGGCGGGCCTCGGCCGCAGCGAGTCCGCGAAGCTTCCGGAGGAGCTCGGCGATCTGGTCGAGCGCCTGCACACCCAGGCGCCGAGCGCGCCCGACCCCGACGAACCCTCCGAATCAACCACTGCTGTTCCTGCCGCCGAAGGGGCTGAGACGAAGTGACTCTCGCCGCCGCAGTAAACGAGAACCTGGCTCACACCAGTAACGTCCTCATCTATTCGTCGATGGCCGTGTACCTGCTCGCGTTCTTCGCGAACATGGCCGAGTGGATCTTCGGCAGCCGCAGCAAGGTCGGCCGTACCGCCGCCGCGCTGACCGGCAAGGCCGAGGAGACGACGGCGGCGGGCGCGCCGGCCGTCACGGTCAAGAAGCAGGGCGGCACGGCCGTCATGGAGCGGCCGAAGGTCGTGACGCGGGCCGCGGCCGGGGCACGTGACGTGCCGGACGGGCCGGGCGCCGCCGCCGGTGACGAGCAGGGCGACCTGTACGGGCGGATCGCGATCTCCCTCACGGCGCTCGCCTTCATCATCGAGTTCGGCGGCGTCCTCACGCGCGCGCTCTCGGTGGAGCGGGCCCCGTGGGGCAACATGTACGAGTTCTCCATCACCTTCTCCACGGTCGCCGTCGGCATCTACCTGGTGCTGCTCGCGCTGAAGAAGAACGTGCGCTGGCTCGGCCTGCCGCTGGTCATCACGGTCCTGCTCGACCTCGGCCTCGCCACCACCGTCCTCTACACGTCCAGCGACCAGCTGGTCCCGGCGCTGCACTCGTACTGGCTGTACATCCACGTCTCCACGGCGATCTTCTGCGGCGCGGTGTTCTACGTCGGCGCGGTCGGCACGCTGCTGTACCTCTTCAAGGACAGCTACGAGAGCAAGCTCGCGGCCGGCGGTCAGCCCGGCCGGTTCGCGACCTCTGTCATGGAGCGGCTGCCCGCATCGCAGTCCCTCGACAAGTTCTCCTACCGCGTGAACGCGGCCGTCTTCCCGCTGTGGACGTTCACGATCATCGCGGGCGCCATCTGGGCGGGCGACGCCTGGGGCCGCTACTGGGGCTGGGACCCCAAGGAGACCTGGTCGTTCATCACCTGGGTCGCCTACGCCGCGTACCTCCACGCCCGCGCGACGGCCGGCTGGAAGGGCCGCAAGGCCGCCTACCTGGCGCTGATCGCCTTCGGCTGCTGGATCTTCAACTACTACGGCGTGAACATCTTCGTCACCGGCAAGCACTCGTACGCCGGGGTGTGACCCGCTGACCGCACTCCTCAAGGCCGGTCCCGTGAACACGGGGCCGGCCTTTCGCGTGTCACGGCGCCACTGAGCGCCAGATCCGCTCCGTCAGGGTGCGGGCCGCGTGGTCGAGGTCGAGTTCGTACACCCCGGCGAGCCGGCCGCGCGCGACGGCGATCACCGGGCCGAGGACCAGCGCCTCGACGAGCGGCGCGGGCAGCGGGGCGATCGTGCCGGAGTCGATGTGCCGGCTCAGCCACGCGCTGAGCGGGGAGAGCCGGGCCTCCTGAGTGTCGCGCAACTGCTTGGCCTGCTCCATCGTGAGCCGGTCGGCGTACGAGGAGTGCAACAGGCGGGCGGCGTCCGGGTGCTGCTCGACGAAGCCGAGGTACGTCTCGACGATCGCGCGGATCCCGGTGCGCGGGGTGCGGGAGCGGTCGAGGGCCGTGGTGAGCTCGTCGAGGAGCCGGCCGAGCCAGCGCAGCAGCAGCTCCCGCATCAGCCCGTCCACGCTGCCGAAGTGGTGGTACAGGCTGCCCATGCTGACCCCGCTGGTACGGGTCAGGGCGCTGACGGTGACGCCCTGCTCGCCCGCGTCCGCGTAGACGTCGAGCGCGGCGTCGAGGAGGCGGTCGGCGGTCTCCGCGCCGCGGAGTTGCTTGGGGCTCATGGCGACAACCAGCGTAAAGCCACCCGGTAAAGCCGGGGCGGCGGGCTGTGGTTCTATAGTGAATTTCTAGAAATTCACTCCAGTTCGGCGCGCGGCTGGGTCACACTGATCCCCGTGTCGGACAACGGGTTAGATCTCGCCGGCAGCGGTGCCGAACCGCTGCGCGAGCGGGATCCGCGCAGCATCGGTTCGATCCCACTCGTGGGGCGGCTCGGCGCCGGTGGCATGGGTCGGGTGTATCTCGGCGTCGTGGAAGGGAAGTTCGCGGCGGTCAAGCAGATGCTGGCGTCCGTGGTCGCCGAGGACCACGACTTCGTACGCCGCTTCGGGCAGGAGATGGACAACCTGGCGCGGCTGCCCGCGGAGGCCACCGCGCCGCTGCTGGCCAGCGACCGGGAGGCCGATCCGCCGTGGTTCGCCACGGAGTACGTCCCCGGGATCACCCTGGCCGAGGCCGTCGAGCGGCACGGGGGACCGCTCGACGGCCCCGGCCTGTGGTCGCTCCTGCGGGACGCGGCCGCGGGCCTGCGGGCCGTGCACGCGCGCGACATGGTGCACCGCGACCTCAAGCCGTCGAACGTGATGCTCACCCGTGACGGCGTCACGCTCGTCGACTTCGGGATCGCGCGGGCCGCCGAGCAGAGCCAGTTGACGCGGACCGGGCTCGTCGTCGGCACCCCGGCGTACATGTCGCCCGAACAGGCCTCGGGATCACGGCGGTTGACGAGCGCGTCCGACGTGTTCGCGCTCGGGCTGCTCGTCGCGTACGCGGCCGGTGGGCGGTGGCCGTTCGGAGACGGCGGCGAGGGCAGCCCGCTGTACCGGATCGTGCACGACGAGCCGGACCTGGCGCCGGTGCGGGACCGCGATCCGCGGCTCGCGGAGGTCGTCGCCTCGTGCCTCGACAAGGATCCGGAGGGGCGGCCGAGCGCGGCGGAGCTCGTCGAACTCGCGGGTGGGGAGGGCGCGTTGGGCGCCCCGGCGTGGCCGGAGCCCGTACGTGACCTGCTCGCCGAGCGGGCGGGGTTCGCGGCGCGGGTGCCGGAGGGGACACTCGCGCCGCCGGACGCCTCCGGCGACGTACCGGACGCCTCCGGCGGCGTACCGGAGGTGGTGGAGCCGCAGCGGACGACCCGCGCGCCCCGGCCCGAACGGCGGCGCAGGCGCGTCCTGTTCGCGGTGATCCCCGTCGTCGTGGTGGTCTCCGGGGCGACGCTCGCGATCCGGAACCTGCCGTACGGCGGCGAGGGCGACCACGCGGCGGGGCCCTCGCCGTCCGTCTCGGTCCCGGCGTCGCCCGGGACTCCGGAGGCGTCCGCGTCGAAGTCGCCGAAGGGGTCGCCCTCGGCCAAGAAGTCGGAGAAGCCCAAGGGGGCCGACAAGCCGGACGAGGCGGGCAAGGCGGACGGGGCGAAGGCGCCGGTCGCCGGGGGCGCGAAGGGCGGCACGTCCGGGGGCGCGGAGGCAGAGGACAACTCCGGTGCCGGGAGCGGCAGTTCCGGCGGTGGCGGTACGAGCTCCGGGGGAGGCGGCGGCAGCGACGACGGCGGCGGAGGTGACGGCGACTCCGGCAGCCGGCCCACGTCCGGCAGCTACCGGCTGAAGAACGCGTCCACCGGACAGTGCATGATCCGCACGGGCGGGCCGAGCGTCGCCATGGGCAGCTGCTCGACCGCCGGTTCGGCCTGGAAACTCCTCACCAGCGGCGGCTCGTTCCGGCTCTACAACGCGGCGACCGACATGTGCCTCACCAACGCCTACGACGGGCAGGACACGACGGTGGCCGGGTGCTCGGGCCTCGGCATCGTATGGAACTGGGGCGGGAACGCGTCCCTGGTCAGCACCAAGACCAGCGGCTGTCTCGCGCCCTCCGCCTACGGGGACGGGGTGACGACGGCGTCCTGCTCCGGCGGCAACGGACAGCGCTGGAACCTGGCGTGACCCCCGGCCCGGCCCCCGCCGTCAGTCCGCCACGCGCAGCAGCAGCTTTCCCGTGCTGGTGCGCGAGCCCATCAGGCGGTGCGCCTCCGCCGCCTCGGTGAGGGGGAACTCGGCCGTCACCGGGAGCTCGACGCCCGGCACGGCGAAGGCCCGTTCGGCGAGCTCCCGCAGCGCGTGCGGCGCGGTCTGCGCGAGGCCGAGGATGGAGAACCCGGCGACGGAGAGGCCCGTCGGGTACAGCTCGGGCTGGCCGACCTGCCACGCGGGCGCGGACGACGCGTTGCCGAAGGAGACGAGTCGGCCGAACACGGCGAGCGACTCGCGGGTCCGCCGGAGCGTCTCCCCGCCGACCGGGTCGAGCGCCAGGTCGACCCCGCGCCCGCGCGTCAACTCCCGTACCCCCGCGTCGAATTCATCAGCCAGGACCACATCGTCGTACCCGTACCGCTTCGCGTACGCCGCCTTCACCTCGCTCGACACGACCCCGATCACCCGCCCCGCCCCGGCCGCCCGCGCCAACTGCCCGGCCACCGTGCCGACTCCGCCCGCCGCTCCCTGCACGAGGACGGTCTCCCCGGCGCGCAGCCGCCCCACCGAGTGCAGCAGCGCGTACGCCGTCGGCATGACGGTGGGCAGCGTCGCGGCCGTACGCGGGGACAGCCCTTCGGGGAGCGGGAAGGTGGTGACGGCGTCCGCGAGGGCCACCTCCGCGTACCCGCCGGACGCGGTGAGCGCGGCGACCTCCTGGCCGACCGCGAGTCCTTCGACCCCCGCCCCCAGGGCGCGGATCCGGCCGGAGACCTCAAGGCCGGGAACGTACGGCAGCGCGTCGACCCGGTAGCCCTCCGAACGGGCCTTGAGGTCCGCGAAGTTCACGCCGGTGTACGCGACGTCGACGCTCACCTGGCCGGGGCCCGGCTCCGGCGCCGCCACGTCCGCGACCCGCAGCACCTCGGGACCGCCGTACTCCTCGAACCGCATCGCACGCATGACAGACGCCTTTCGTCGCAAGAGTCGCAAGAGTCGCAAAGCAGAGGGGGTGATGAGTGTTCGCCGCACGACGAACACTCGCCACCCCCAGAATGTACGACGCTAGACGAACACTCGGCAAGAGCGGCGGCGCCTCACTCGCCGATGTCCTCGTTCCACAGCTCCGGCTTCGCCGCGATGAAGTCCTCCATCAGGCCCACGCACTCGGGGTCGTCGAGGAGCACGACCTCGACGCCGTGCTCGGCGAGCCAGTCGTGGCCGCCGTGGAAGGTGCGGGCCTCGCCGATGACGACGCGCGAGATCCCGAACTGCCGCACCAGGCCCGAGCAGTACCAGCAGGGGCTGAGCGTGGTCACCATGGTGGTGCCCTGGTACGTGCGCTGCCGCCCGGCCCGCCGGAACGCGTCGGTCTCTCCGTGCACGGACGGGTCGGCGTCCTGTACGCGCCGGTTGTGGCCGCGGCCGAGCACCTCGCCGTCGGCGGAGTACAGGGCGGCGCCGATCGGGATGCCGCCTTCGGCGAGCCCGGCCTTCGCCTCCTCCACGGCGGTGGCGAGCCAGGTGCGGGCGAGATCGAGATCCATGGTCGTACGAGCCTTTCTACGCAAGGGTGTTGAGGGAGTCGCGGCGGCGCAGCACCACATACAGCAGCGCGCCGATCGCGAAGCCGACCGGGCAGGTCAGGTCGCCGACGCCGGGCCAGTTGGTGGGGACCCAGCCGACGTAGACCGTCTGGTTGGAGAACAGCGGCACGGACACCGCGACGCCGACGAGCAGGGCGATCAGGCCGGCCGGGTTGGTGAACGTACGGTCCTGGAGGCGCCCGGCGAGTACGTCGTCGGGCAGGGCGCGCAGCCAGTGCTCCATCAGGACGACGCCGAGCCAGGGCGCGATCCAGTACGCGATGACCAGCAGGAAGTTCTCGAACGCCTTGCCCGCGTCGGCGAGCGAGGCCCAGCCGGCCGCCGTGCCGATGGCGCCGACGATCGCGACGAGCGCGGCGCGGCCCAGCCAGGAAGGCAGGGGGAGGGAGAGGGAGGAGATGGAGACGGCCGCCGAGTAGACGTTCAGGGTGGAGGCGGCCATCGCGCCGAGGATGATCGCGACGAGCGTGAGGTTCCCGAGCCAGCCGGGCAGGTGGCTGGTGAACGCGTCGGTGGGGCTGGCCCCTTCGGGCGCGGCGAGCGTGCCGGAGGCCGCGCCGATCACCGAGACGACCGCGATCGATACGAAGAGGCCGAGGCCGGAGTACCAGGCGGTGGCCCGGTTCGGGGTGTCGGCCGGGAGGTAGCGCGCGTAGTCGGAGGCGCACGGGTTCCAGCCCGCCGTGAAGCCGAAGCAGGCGGAGAACGCGAGCATGAAGCCGCCGAATCCGCCGCCCGCGCCGGAGCCCGCGAGGTCGGCGTCCTTGAACATCCACACCCCGGCGATCAGGAAGATCACGCAGAGCACGGGGAACGCGTACCGCTCGAAGCGGTGCACCAGGTCATGACCCACGTACCCGATGACGATCTCGAGGACGACGAGGATCAGCAGGCTCGGCAGCGGCGGCAGGCCGGTGAGCGAGTTGAGGGCGAAGGCGCCGCCGACGCTGTTGACGGCGAACCAGCCGATGCCGGCGACGAGCGCGTTGACCGCCGAGGGCACCGCGTTGCCCTTGTGCCCGAAGGAGAGCCGGCCGATCACCATCTGCGGGACGCCGAACCGGGGCCCGTCGGTCGACAGGACGCCGTGCGCGAGGGAGCCGAGCCCCGCGCCGAGGACGAGGGCGGCGACCGCCTGCCAGAAGCTCAGGCCGAACGCGGTGACCGAGAGGACGCCGATGAACAGCGTCGCGAAGCCGACCTGCGGCGAGGCCCACGTCCACAGCAATTGGCGCGGGCCGCCGTGCCGCTTGTCGCGCGGGACGGGTTCGGCGCCGTGCTCCTCGACGGCGATGAGCTTCTCGGGACCGGTGACGACGTCGGGGGCGGGCTCATGGGGGTGCTGGGGTCTGGGGCTGGACATGGGCCTTCACTGGTCCGGGCGCGCGAGGCGGAGGGGGATGTTCCGTAACCAGTGTGAGGTACGCGCCGGAACTCAGTCGTCGCGCTTCTTGTCGTTGTCCTTGTCGTCGTCGCCCAGGGACCGCAGGAACTCGGGGTTGTCGTCGGGTGCGACGAACCGGGTGCGGGCGCCGCCGCCCGCCGCGGGGGCGCGCCGCGGCCTGCCCACCACCAGCCAGGCGATCGGGCCCAGCAGGACCTCGCCGAACAGCAGGATGAGGATGACCCAGACCACCTTGGGCAGCTTGCGCACCTCTTTCTCCGGGGTGTTCAGGCAGTCGATGAACGCGTAGATCCAGAGCGCCAGGACCAGCAGGAACGGCAAGTAGCGCAGCATGGTGTCGCGATCCCCCAAGGAGCGGAACGGGGCCCACCGGGCCCCCCGGTGACCGGGCCAGCGTAACGGGTGCCGGATACTGGAACGCATGGCTTACGACGATCTTCGCTCCCTGCTCAGGGCTCTGGAGCGCGAGGGAGACCTCAAGCGCATCAAGGCCGAGGTCGACCCGTACCTGGAGGTCGGTGAGATCGTCGACCGGGTGAACAAGGCCGGCGGTCCCGCCCTCCTCTTCGAGAACGTGAAGGGCGCGTCGATGCCCCTCGCGATGAACGTGTTCGGCACCGACCGGCGGCTGTTGAAGGCCCTCGGACTCAAGTCGTACAACGACATCAGCGACAAGATCGGCGGCCTGCTGAAGCCGGAGCTGCCGCACGGGTTCGTCGGCATCCGCGAGGCGTTCGGCAAGCTCGGCGCGATGACCCACGTACCGCCGAAGAAGGTGAAGTCGGAGGCCGCCCCCGTGCAGGAGGTGGTCCTGGAGGGCGAGGACGTCGACCTCGACCAGCTCCCGGCGCTGTTCACCTGGCCCGAGGACGGCGGCTCCTTCTTCAACCTCGGCCTGACGCACACCAAGGACCCGGAGACGGGCGTCCGCAACCTCGGTCTCTACCGCCTCCAGCGCCACGACAAGCGCACCATCGGCATGCACTGGCAGATCCACAAGGACAGCCGGAACCACTACCAGGTGGCCGCCCGCAAGGGCGAGAAGCTGCCGGTCGCGATCGCCTTCGGCTGCCCGCCCGCCGTCACATACGCCTCGTCGGCGCCGCTGCCCGGCGACATGGACGAGTACATGCTCGCCGGGTTCATCCAGGGCAAGCGCGTCGAGATGGTCGACTGCAAGACGGTGCCGCTCCAGGTCCCGGCCAACGCCGAGGTCGTCATCGAGGGCTGGCTGGAGCCGGGCGAGATGCTGCCCGAGGGCCCCTTCGGCGACCACACCGGCTTCTACACGCCGCAGGAACCCTTCCCCGCGCTGAAGATCGACTGCGTGACGATGCGGAAGCGCCCACTGCTCCAGTCGATCGTCGTCGGCCGCCCCCCGACGGAGGACGGCCCACTGGGAAGGGCCACGGAACGCTTCTTCCTGCCCCTCCTCAAGGTGATCGTCCCGGACATCGTGGACTACCACCTCCCCGAGTCCGGCGGCTTCCACAACTGCGCGATCGTCTCGATCGACAAGAAGTACCCGAAGCACGCCCAGAAGGTCATGTCCGCGATCTGGGGCGCGCACATGATGTCGCTGACGAAGCTGATCGTGGTCGTCGACTCCGATTGCGACGTGCACGACCTTCATGAAGTCTCTTGGCGGGCCCTCGGCAACACGGACTACGCCCGCGACCTGATGGTCACCGAGGGCCCGGTCGACCACCTCGACCACGCCTCGTACCAGCAGTTCTGGGGCGGCAAGGCGGGCATCGACGCGACGAAGAAGTGGCCCGAGGAGGGCTACACGCGGGACGGAGGCTGGCCCGAGATGGTCGTCTCCGACCCCCGTACGGCGGCCCTGGTGGACCGCCGTTGGAAGGAGTACGGACTCTAGTGACCAGCGCCTCAGCAGCAATCCCGCAGCAGCCGGGACGGACCAAGGCGTTCCTTCGCCTGGTCATGATCGAGCACTCGGTCTTCGCGCTGCCCTTCGCGTACATCGCCGCGCTGACGGCGATGTTCGAGTGGGACAAGAACATCCACTGGGGCCGTCTGCTCCTGGTCACGATCTGCATGGTCGGGCTGCGTACGTTCGCGATGGCGGCGAACCGGATCATCGACCGGGAGATCGACGCCCGTAACCCGCGCACCGCGCACCGCGAACTGGTCACGGGCGCGGTGTCGGTGAAGTCGGCGTGGACCGGCGCGCTGATCGCCCTGGTCGTCTTCCTCGCCTCGGCCGCGCTCCTGAACCCGCTCTGCCTGGCCCTCGCGCCCCTCGCGGTGATCCCGATGGTGGTCTATCCGTACGGCAAGCGGTTCACGAACTTCCCGCAGGCGATCCTCGGCCTCGCGCAGGCCATCGGCCCGATCGGCGCGTGGATCGCGATCACCGGCGAGTGGTCCTGGACGGCCGTCATCCTCGGCCTCGCGGTCGGCATCTGGATCGGCGGCTTCGACCTGATCTACGCCTGTCAGGACGTGGAGACGGACCGCGAGGTCGGCGTGAAGTCGGTCCCGGCCCGCTTCGGCATCCCCGGCGCGATCTGGGGCGCCCGCGCCTGCCACTTCGTCACGACGGCCCTGTTCGTCTGGTACGCCCTGGCCACCGACGCCGGCACGTTCTTCTGGGTCGGCCTCGTCATCGTCGCGGGCGCCTTCCTCTACGAGCACTCCATCGTGAAGCCCCACGACCTCTCCCGCCTGAACCGAGCGTTCTTCCAGGTCAACGGCTTCATCGGGATCGCGCTGTTCGTGTGCGCGCTGCTTGACCTGCTGGTGCGGGGGCTGACGGTCTGAGCGGTTCTGCCAGTGCCCCGTGGGGTGGTGGGGCTTGGGGCGGGTCCGTCGCTTCGCAACGGTGGGGTGGGTTCCCATTCGCGCCCCTGCGTGCACTGCTGTCACATCAGACCCAATCCTGGGGGACTGTGACGGGAAACTTCGGGGATTTCGTAGTTCGGCGTCACAGTCCGCCCCTCACGCCAACCGCTCGCCCCCGCCCTCCGCGCGCAGCATGCGCAGGAAGGCCTTCAGGCCGGTGATGATCTCCTGGTTGTCCGTCAGGCGGTTCAGGGTGGAGTCGAATTCGCGGGTGAGGGCTTCGAAGCGTTGCTCCACGTGGTCCGCGCGTTGGTGGGTGGAGAGGCCGACCGCGTCCACGGACCGGCGGAGTTCGGCCAGGGCGCGGTACGTTTCCTCGGACTTTTCCTCCGTGACCGTGAGCCCTTTGCGTAGAGCCGTCACGGCCGTCTTGAGTTCGCCCACGTCGTCGCGTGGGAAGCGGACCTCGCTGTGCAGGGTCACGAGGCGGCGGCGCAGCGCGCCGAAGTAGCCGCCCGCCGGGCGGAAGACCGTGCTGAGCAGGTAGAAGCCGGCCAGCCAGTAGCCTGCCTTGCGGCCCGTGGCCCAGGCGGCGAGGACCGTTACGGCGCCCGTGACCAGGTGGGCCCCGAGGGCCAGGCGCAGCATGACCGTCGCGATCCGCGCGGCCTCCGCGTCGCGGTCGGCGGGCACGGCGAGGCCCTTCTCCCGGCTGACCCCGGCTTCGTGCACCACGGCTCGGGCCCGGAAGTAGAGGTTCCAGGGCACGGTGAGCAGCAGGACGAGCCACAGCAGGCACACCGCTCCGCCGCCGGTGACCAGCACCGTCTCTGCGGGGACCTCAAGCGCGAAGACCAGAACGAACGCGGCGACCACGGCGGCGCCGCACACCAACAGGTATCGGGGCTTCATGGCGTTACGGTCGCGCCCGGCGCGGCATTTCGTATGGGCGGGCGTACTCAGGTGCGTACTCAGTCTTCGGCTTCGGCGCGGGCCTTCTTCAGGTTGGCGTTCACCTTGTGGGCGGTGGCCCAGGCGATCCCGAACTCCTCGACGATCTGGACGACCGGGGCCGGGACACCATCCCTTACGGAACGGACGTCACCCTCGAGTCGCCGCTCGGGAAGCTGGTCATCGCCACGGGGCAGTTCCCCGTCGACCCGGCGGCCCCCGCTCAGGGGTGGGACCGGGCCTGAGGCCGACGGAACACGAACGCCGCCGCCACTCCGGCCAGCAATCCGATCAGGTGGCCCTGCCAGCTCACCCCGTCATTCGTCGGGGACAGGCCTGCCAGGAATGACGTGCCCCAGTACGCGGCTATCAGCACGCCCATGACGATGCCGAGCGGGCGGCGTTCCACGAAGCCGCTGAGTACGACGAAAGCGAACAGGCCGAATATCAGGCCCGATGCGCCCGCCGTGTTCGTGTGGGAGGGGGCCACGAGCCACACCCCCAGGCCGTCCGCCACCACGATCAGCGCGCACGCGAGCAGGAAGCGGCGCAGGCCGCCGAGGGCCGCGAAGAAGCCGAGGACCAGGAGCGGGATCGTGTTCGCCGCCACGTGGCCGAAGCCGAAGTGGATGAAGGACGCCGGGATGACGTCGACCAGTTCGGAGGGGTCCCGGGGTTGGATGCCGAAGGTGTCCAGGGTGTGGCCCGTCGCCGTGTCGACCACTTCGAGGAGCCAGAGCAGGGCCACCAGCGCGAGCGTCACCTTCGCCGCCGTCAGTGCCCGCCCGCGCGTCGCCCCGCGCCGTGCCGCTTCGATCGATCCGCCGTAAGTCATCTCGGCCCCCCGCCCGTCACGAATACAACGCACCCGCCCCCTGCTCAAGTTCCCCTGCCAGGGGGCCGGATAGGCTCGTGGTGTGGAGCACGTCGAAGCAGCACGCAAGCGCAGGCCCTGGGTCGTCGGGGTGTCCGGCGCGTCGGGGACCCCGTACGCCGCTTCCGTGCTGCGCGCGCTCCTCGCGGCCGGCGAGGCCGTCGACCTGGTCGTCTCGCGGGCCTCGCGGCTCACGCTCCTCGACGAGACGGGGATCGGCTTCCGGGACGCCCATTGGCGCGAGGATCTGGAGGCGTGGCTCGCGCGCGGCGCCGACGGCAAGCCCGACACGTTCGGCGGAGGGATCGACCTGAGCGACGTGCGGTACTGGCCCGCCGGTGATCTCGCCGCGGGCCCCTCCTCCGGCTCGTACCCGGTTAAGGGAATGATCGTCGTGCCCGCCTCCACGGCGTGCGTGGCCGGTGTCGCGCTCGGGCTCTCGAAGGATCTGCTGCAGCGCGTGGCGAGTGTGACGCTCAAGGAGCGGCGGCCGCTGATCGTCACCGTACGGGAGACGCCTCTGAACGGGCAGACGCTCAAGCACCTGGTGACGCTCGACGAGGCGGGCGCCGTGGTGCTGCCCGCCTCGCCGGCCTTCTACGCGGGGGCGACGCACATCCAGGACCTGGTGGACTTCGTCGCGGGGCGGGCGCTCGACGCGGCGGGGGTGCCGCACACGCTGTACCGCCGGTGGGAGGGGGAGCTGGGGGGCGGCTCCCGCGAGCGTGAGTAGCGTGAGTAAGGGTCCTAGCGCTTCTTGCGGGGGGCCGCGTGCCGCCCGCGCGCGGGGCGCTCGGTGGCGGCGGGCTGCTTGCCGTGCGAACGATTGGCCGCGGCCTGCATCTCGCGCATGCGGGCGTAGGCCATCTCGATCGTGAACACGCTGACACTCTCCTGGGGTTCGCTGTTGAGCTTGAGATTTGAGCTTTAGTTTTCGTGGGGTAAAACCCTAGTGCGCCTTGGATTCTACGCGTAAGCTCGCGTCAACGCTGAACAATGAAAGGCATTGGACCTTATGGACGCCGTGGACAGGCAGCTCATCCAGGCCCTGCGCGAGAACGGCCGCGCCTCGTACGCGGAGTTGGGCCGGCTCGTCGGCCTCTCCGGCCCCAGTGTCACGGACCGCATCAACCGCCTCGAAGCGGCGGGCGTGATCACCGGCTACCGCGCGACCGTCGACTCCGCCTCGCTCGGCCTCGGTGTCACCGCCCTCATCGGCATCTCCCTCTCCGACGCGGCGGACCACGAGGACGTGGCGCAGCGCCTGCGCGATCTGCACGAGATCGAGGACTGCTGGTTCATCGCGGGCGACGACTCGTACATGCTCAAGGTCCGCGCGGGCGACGTGGACAGCCTGGAGCGGACGATCCGGCGCCTCAGCGGCACGAAGGGCGTGTCCCGCACGCGTACCACCATCATCCTCTCCACGAAGTGGGAGAACCGGGTGGGGGAACTTCCCGAGGAAGTGTGACGGCGTACGGTTGGACCCGGTCTTTGAGCGAGGAGAGGTACGGGCTAATGGACGCAGGGCTCAAGCGCGAGCTGGAGCAGAAGGTCAGGGACGGTGAGCGGCTGTCCCGCGAGGACGGCATCGCGCTCTACGAGTCGGACGACCTGGCCTGGCTCGGCGGCCTCGCCCATGAGGTGCGTACGCGGAAGAACGGCGACGTCGTCCACTTCAACGTGAACCGTCACCTCAACATGACGAACGTGTGCACCGCGTCGTGCGCGTACTGCTCCTTCCAGCGCAAGCCCGGCGAGAAGGACGCCTACACGATGCGCATCGAGGAGGCCGTCAAGCTCGCCAAGGCGATGGAGTCGGAGAACCTGACGGAACTCCACATCGTCAACGGCCTGCACCCGAACCTTCCGTGGCGCTACTACCCGCGTTCGCTCAAGGCCCTCAAGGAGGCGCTGCCGGACGTCGGGCTCAAGGCCTTCACGGCCACCGAGATCCACCACTTCGAGAAGATCTCCGGGATGGGCGCGAGCGAGATCCTCGACGAGCTGATCGAGGCGGGTCTGGAGTCGCTCACCGGTGGCGGCGCCGAGATCTTCGACTGGGAGATCCGGCAGCACATCGTCGACCACGACACCCACTGGGAGGACTGGTCGCGGATCCACCGGCTCGCGCACGAGAAGGGCCTCAAGACGCCCAGCACGATGCTGTACGGGCACATCGAGGAGCCCCGGCACCGGGTCGACCACGTGCTGCGGCTGCGCGAACTGCAGGACGAGACCGGCGGGTTCCAGGTCTTCATCCCGCTGCGCTACCAGCACGACTTCGTCGACATGCAGGACGGCAAGGTCCGCAACAAGCTGCAGGCGCGGACGACGATGGCCACGGGCGCCGAGGCGCTGAAGACCTTCGCCGTGTCCCGGCTGCTGTTCGACAACGTGCCGCACGTGAAGTGCTTCTGGGTGATGCACGGGCTGCAGACGACGCAGCTCGCGTTGCAGCACGGGGCGGACGACATGGACGGTTCGGTCGTCGAGTACAAGATCACGCATGACGCGGACAACTACGGGACGCCGAACAAGCTGACCCGTGAGGATCTGCTCGACCTGATTCGTGACGCGGGGTTCCAGCCGGTGGAGCGGAATACGCGGTACGAGATTATTCGGGAGTACGAGGGCGCTGACGCGGGTCGCCGGGACGAGCCGCAGCCCATGAGGGTGTGACGGTCGCGGGGCTCTGCCCTGGGCCCCGCTGCCTCTCGTCCGACGGCGGGGCTCTAGAACCGGGCTCTAGTCGAGCGGTAGCAGCATGTGGACGTCGTCCCTGTCGTCGCCGGGGGCGACGCGGATGGCGGCGGGGACGCGGCCGACTTCCTTGTAGCCGCATGCCGCGTAGAAGGTGTCCGCGCCCGTGCCGCCGCGGCAGGTGAGGCGGATGGCCTCGATGCCGTCGAAGGTGCGGGCCGCGTCCGCGGCGGCCGACATCAGGGCGCGGCCGTAGCCCTTGCCCTGGTGGCCGGGGTGGACCATCACTGTGTAGAGCCACAAGTGGTGCTTCATCAGGCGGTGTTGGTTGTACGTGAGGAAGGCGGACGCGGCGACCCGGCCGTGTTCGTCGTGGCCCACCAGGAGGCGGGTGCGGCCCTCGGCGAGGTCGGCGAGGCGCTTGACCAGTTCGGGGCGTATGTCGTCGGGCGTGACCGGCGGGACGAAGCCGACCGCGCCGCCGGCGTTCGTGACGTCCGACCACAGGGCGAGCAGTCCGTCGCGCAGGGCGGGGTCGACCGCCGGGTCGAGGGTGAAGTGCAGGGGCATGGGCGGAGCCTAACCATCCACTTCCGGGGGCTGTTGGTGACGTTCGTATGCCGGAATCGGGACCTTTGGCCGTAGGGGCGAGGTAAGCGCGGGCGTAGTTTGTGAATGTATTCACGAGCAAGCCCGCACCGCTCGGTGCGGCGGCAGGAAGAAGGCAACGGCCATGGCTCTCCACGCATCGGACAGGCCCGCCCGGCACGGCGCGACGGGCGCCCCGCGCCGCAGCGCCGGCAGCCAGGACGACGTCGTCGTCCGCGCCCCCGCCGCCCGCGGCGTCCTCGCCGCGGCCCGGGTGCTCGTCGGCTTCTACTTCCTGTGGGCCTTCCTGGACAAGACCTTCGGTTTCGGCAAGTCGACGCCCTCCAACGGTAGTTGGCTCAACGGCGGCAGCCCCACCGAGGGCTTCCTGCTGCACGGCACGACCGGGCCCTTCGCCCACATGTTTGACTCCGTGGCCGGGGCCTGGTGGCTCGACTTGGTCTTCATGCTGGGCCTGCTCGGCGTCGGCCTCGCCATGATCCTCGGCGTCGGCATGCGGATCGCGGCCGGCGCGGGCACGCTCATGATGGCCTTCATGTGGCTCGTCACACTGTGGCCCGGCACCAACCCGTTCATGGACGACCACTGGATGATCGCCCTCGTGCTGCTGATCGCCGCGGCGACCGGCGCGGGCCGCTACTACGGCCTCGGCGCGTTCTGGGCCCAGCTGCCCGTCGTCCGCAACAACCGCTGGCTGATCTGAGGCCGGGCCGGCGTCGGTCCGACGCCGCGAGCCCCCGCTGGAATCGAGCGCCCCTTCCCGTGCTTCACTGGAGGGGCGCTCGTCCTGTAAGGGCGGCTAGGCACTATTTCGGAACGGAAGAGTGGGTTGACATGCTCCGCTACACGCTGATGCGGCTCGGGATCTTCGTCGGCTGCTTCCTCGTCGTCTGGGGCCTCGTCGCCGTCGGCATCGTGCCCGCGGGCATCGGCGGCTCCTACTGGCTGTGGATCGCGCTGCTCGGCCTCGTGATCTCCGCACCCATCAGCTACGTCGTGCTGCGCGGCGAGCGCGACCGCGCCTCCAAGAAGGTCGTCGCGCGCGTGGACCGCGCCAAGGCGAACATGGCGGCCAACCGCTCCATGGAGGACGAGGCGGACGACGCCGCCCGCTCCCGCGCGCACACGCAAGGCGCGTAAGGCGCGTAAGTTACCTCACACCACCAGGCGACCCCGGCACCGAACAGGTGCCGGGGTCGCCTGTGTTTTCAAGGTAAATGGGGGTTAAGGGGGATACGTACTTCGCTCCTTCCCCAAAGAAGCCCTTTGATGTACTCAAAGTTGCAGTGTTAACGTTCCTGACATGAAGACATCCGCAGCGCACCAGAAGGTCATGAGCGTTCCGCTCGTGGGGCGCCTGCATGTCGATCTCTGCCGCTGCATGTCCGCGGCCTGTCGCGCCTGACGCGACCACCCGATGCAGCGGCGCCGCCACCCGGATCCCGTTCCCGTTCCCGGAGATCTCGCGGTCGCCGCTCCCGTACGCCCCGTCTTGTCCCCGCGCGTCATCACTGGAGTGCCTCCGTGTCCGCGAACACCCCCGCAGCCGAACAGAAGTCCGGCTTCCGCATACCCAAGATTCCGTTCTGGGCGCAGATCCTGGGCGGTCTCGTCCTGGGTGTGCTGCTCGGCTGGCTGGCCCGCAGCCAGGACATATCCTGGCTCGTCACCACGCTGCAGAAGGTCGGCGACACCTTCATCCAGCTGCTGAAGCTGGCCGTCGCCCCGCTCGTCTTCTTCGCGATCCTGGTGTCCATCACCAACCTTCGTAAGGTCAACAACGCCGCCAGGCTCGCGACCCGTACGCTGATCTGGTTCATGATCACGTCGCTGATCGCGGTCGTCATCGGCCTCGCCATCGGGCTGCTCACCAACCCGGGCGCCGGCACGGGCCTGACCCCGAAGGACGGCGCGAAGCCGGAAGAGGCCGGTTCCTGGATCGACTTCCTCACCGGCATCATCCCGACGGACATCATCACGCCGTTCACCGATCTGCAGGTGCTGCAGATCGTCTTCATGGCCGTCGTCGCCGGTATCGCCATCCTGAAGGTCGGCGAGAAGGCGCAGCCGATCCTCACGCTCTCCGAGTCGGTCCTCGAACTGCTCCAGAAGGCCCTGTGGTGGGTCATCAAGCTCGCCCCGATCGGCACCATCGGCCTCATCGGCAACGCGATCGCCTCGTACGGCTGGAACCTGATCAGCAAGTACGCGACGTTCACCGCCGACATCTACGTCGGGTGCGCCCTGGTCCTCTTCGGCGTCTACCCGCTGCTGCTCGCGACGGTCGGCAAGCTGAGCCCGCTGCAGTTCTTCAAGGGCGCCTGGCCCGCGATCCAGCTGGCCTTCGTCTCGCGTTCCTCGGTCGGCACGATGCCGCTGACGCAGCGGGTCACGGAGCGGCTCGGCGTTCCGAAGGAGTACGCGTCGTTCTCGGTGCCGTTCGGTTCGACGACCAAGATGGACGGTTGCGCCTCGATCTACCCGGCGATCGCCGCGATCTTCGTCGCGCAGATCTTCGGCATCGACCTGCACGTCGGTGACTACCTGCTCATCGCGTTCGTCTCGGTGATCGGTTCCGCCGCGACGGCCGGTCTGACGGGTGCGACCGTCATGCTGACGCTGACCCTGTCGACGCTCGGCCTGCCGATGGAGGGTGTCGGCCTGCTCCTCGCGATCGACCCGATCCTGGACATGATGCGTACGGCTACGAATGTCGCCGGTCAGGCCTTGGTCCCGGTGATCGTCTCGGCCCGCGAGAAGATCCTCGACCGTGACGCCTACAACAACGCGACGTCCTCCCCGGTGGACGAGCCGCAGGAAGTGGCCGTGACGGCCGCCGCCTGACGTCCCCCGGCTCGTCCCGCACCGCACGAGGTCCCGCCCCTGCTCCCTGGGGCGGGACCTCGTGCGTTGTGCGTTGCGGGTGCCGGGGTCGGTGCCGATGCTCCCGTGCGCGCCGCGCCGGGGTTTCCGTGCCGTGCCGGGTCCGGCGCCCGAGGCCCTGCGCACGCCGCACCGGGGGCCGCCTTGCCCACCCTGCCGCCCTTGGCGGCAGATTGCCCAAGGCGGGTGGGGGCGACTGCCGGGGGTGGGACCCGGTCTTTCCAGCCCCGCCGGCGTTTGAGGCGCGGGGTCCGGGGCGGAGCCCCGGGGGTTGGTCACCTTTGGGGCGGGGGGTTCGTCGGAGTGCGGAATGGGTGGAACACCTCTGGCAGAGGAAGGCGGGTGGCGGGCATGGGCACGCTGCTGCATCTGGACGCGGGCGCGAACGACTCCGGGGAGTCGGTGACGCGGGAACTGAGCGCGCTCTTCGCGCGGGAGTGGCGCAAGGCGTCCCTCGAAGGGGAGCAGGGATACGGATACGGACACGGATACGTGTATCGGGACCTTGTCGCCGAACCCGTGCCGTTGATCGATGGGGCGTACTGCGCGTTCGGGCGGCGCGTGGAGCGCGGCGGCGGGCTGCCGGAGGGTGGCGTCGCCGCGCTCGTCGCCGACGAGGAGGAGGCGCGGGTGTGGGAGGTGACCAGGCCGTACGTCGACGAACTGCTGGCCGCCGACACCGTGGTCATCGGCGCCCCGCTCTACAACTACTCCGTCTCCGCACACCTGAAGGCGTGGATGGACCGGGTGGCATTCCCCGGCGCCTTCGAGGCCCCGGGCACCGGAGCACGGCTGCTGCGCGGCACCCGGGTCGTCGTGGCCGGGGCGCGCGGCGGCGACCCGGCGGACGGCAGGGACTTCCAGACCCCGGCGCTGCGCGCCTGGTTCGGCCGCCTCGGGGTGGCGCCGGACGACCTGCACTTCGTACAGGCCGGCATGACCCTGGCCGGGCTCGTGCCGCACCTCGCCGACTGGCGCCCGCGCGCCGCCCACTCCTACGCGACCGCTCGCGAACAGGTCGCCGCGCTGGGCTGCGTAGGGTGAACCGTGCAGAACGTGCGGAGGAAAGGCGGCTGGGGTGGGCGGCGACGAGCGGTCCGGGGCGGTGCGGCAGAAGAGGATGCCGCGGGCCGAGCGGGAGCGGCAGATGCTGGACGCCGCGGTGCGGGTGTTCGGGAAACGGGGCTATCGCGCCGCGTCGATGGACGAGATCGCCGAGCTGGCGGGCGTGTCCAAGCCGCTGGTGTATCTCTACCTGAACTCGAAGGAAGACCTGTTCAGCGCCTGCATCCGGCGGGAGGCGGCGGCGCTTGTCGACGCCGTCCGGGCGGGCGTGCGCACCGATGTGACCGCCGACCGGCAGCTCTGGGAGGGCCTCACCGCCTTCTTCGCGCACACCGCCGAGCGGCCCGACGGCTGGGCGGTGCTGCACAGCCAGGCGCGCTCGGGCGGTGACCCGTTCGTGGCGGAGGTCGTCGCGATGCGCGAGGAGATCGTGGCGTTCGTCACGGGGCTCATCGCGGAGGCGGCCCGGGAGGCGCACGACAATCCGGAGCTGGCCGAGCGGGAGGTCGCGGGCCTCGCCCAGGCGCTGGTCGGCGCGGCGGAGGCGCTGGCCGGCTGGGCGAACGGTGACGCGTCCGTGTCCGCGAAGGAGGCCGCCACGACGATGATGAACTTCGCGTGGTCGGGCCTCGGCAACCTGATGGACGGCGAACGCTGGTCAGCCCGCTAGCGGATGCACCTCCGCCGTGAGGTGGGTGCGGGAGCCGTCCGCCGAACGCAGCTCGAAGGCCGGGCCCCGGGCCGCGTACACGACCTCGCTCGGCAGCGGCACCGGCGCCTTGAAGCGGGCCTGTACGTGGACGGGCCCGTGCGCCTTGTGCTCCGCGAGGCAGCGGGCCACCGTCCACATGCCGTGGGCGATGGCGCGCGGGAAGCCGAAGAGGCGGGCCGTGAGCGGGTGCAGGTGGATGGGGTTGCGGTCGCCGGACGCGGCGGCGTAACGGCGTCCGAGGTCGTCGCCGAGCCGCCAGCGGGCGAGCTCGGGGAGCGGTTCGGCGGGGTCCTGGCCGGCGGCCGGTGCCCCGGACGCCGACGCGTTCGTCCGGTGCCGGGCCAGGTAGGTACTGGTCGACTGCCACACCGGCGCGTCGCCACCCGCGTACAACTCGGTGACGACGACGGCCTCGGTGCCGCGGCGGTGCGGCTGCAACTCCTTGACGTGGACGTCCAGTTCGTACATCTCCGTGGGCGACAGGTCCCGCTGCTGCGTGATCGCGATCGACGTGTGCACGAGCCCGAGCAGCGGCAGCGGGAACGCGCGCTCCGACATCAGCCGCATCGCGAGCGGAAAGCCCAGCACGTGCGGGTACGTGACCGGCAGCTCCGGCCGCCCGGTCGCGAACCCACAGGCGCGCTCGTACGCCGTGAGATGGTCCTGCGTAATCCGCAGCCCCGGCACGGCGAGCCGCACATCGCCCGGCACGGCGTCCGGGCGCGGCCGCTTGAGCGGTGAGAGCGCGGCGCCGCGCAGCATGAGGGGGAGCAGGGAGGGCGCGGCGTCGAGGGTGATGGTGCGGGTGCGGGTCATGAGGGGTCCTCGGGGGAGGGGGCGTGCGGTGTGCGTTTTCCTTGCGGATGGCCACAATCAAGCCTCGCCGGCGATTGAGGCGCGGGGTCCGGGGCGGAGCCCCGATCTTTTGGAGTCTCGGCGGCGGGTGCGCAAAATCAAGCCTCGCCGGCGATTGAGGCGCGGGGTCCGGGGCGGAGCCCCGAGGCCGTAACGGCGGTCCGGCGAAACGGTGGGGCCCGGTCACCCCGGAGGGGTTACGCCCCGAGGAGCGACTGGCCGCACACCCGGACCACCTGACCGTTCACCGCCCCCGACCCCGGGGACGCGAACCAGGACGTCGTCTCCGCCACGTCCACCGGAAGCCCGCCCTGCCCAAGGGAGTTCATGCGCCGCCCGGCCTCCCGGATGAACAGCGGTACGGCCGCCGTCATCTTGGTCTCGATGAAGCCCGGCGCCACCGCGTTCACCGTCACCCCGTGCTCCGCCGCGGCCCGCGGCGCGAGCGAGCGCACGAGCCCGACGATCCCCGCCTTGCTCGCCGCGTAGTTGGTCTGCCCGGTGTTCCCCGCGATCCCCGCGATGGAGGCCGTCGCGACGATCGCCCCGCCGCGCCGCACGGCTCCCGCCGCGAGCAGCGCGTCCGTGGTCCGCAGCACGCTCGCGAGGTTGACGTCGAGCACCGAACTCCAGCGTTCGGCGGGCATGTTGGCGAGGCGCCGGTCCCGCGTGATGCCCGCGTTGTGGACGAGGACGTCGAGCCCGGAGTCGGCGGTGAAGTCGGCGATCCGCGCACCCGCGTCGTCCGCCGTGATGTCGAGCGGCAGCGCCCGCCCGCCGAGCCGCCCGGCGACCCTCGCCAGGTCGGCCTCGGCGGACGGTACGTCGAGCAGGACGACCTCGGCCCCGTCCCGTACGAGGGTCTCGGCGACGGCCTCGCCGATGCCGCGGGCCGCGCCGGTGACGAGGGCGGTGCGCCCGGCGAGCGGCCGGTCCCAGTCGGCGGGTGCGCCCAACTCGCCCTCCGTACCGCCTACTTGGATCACCTGCCCGCTCACGTACGCCGACTTGGGCGAGAGCAGGAAGCGCAGCGTCGACTCGGCGGCGGCCACCGGGCCCGCGACGCGCACCAGGTTCACGGTGCGGCCGCGCCCGATCTCCTTGCCGAGGGAGCGCACGAACCCTTCGAGGCCCTGCTGGACCGCGGCCTGGTGGTGGTCATCGGGCGAGGGCGGGGCGCCCAGCACCACCACGCGCCCGCCCGTCGCAAGCGACCGGACGACCGGGTGCAGCGCCGCGTGCACCTCGGCGAGGGAGTCGAGGCCGGTGACGGCGGTGGCGTCGACGACGGCGGCGACGGGCCGCTCGGCGCTGGACGTGACGTCGAGGCCGGTGCCGGCCAGCAGCTTCGCGAGCTCCTCGCGGTGCGCGGGCTCGCCCGCCGTCAGGTGCAGCAACTGCCCGTGCAGGTGCGGGTGTTCGGGGCTGTGGCGGAGCAGGGGCGCGGGCTGCGGCAGGCCGAGGCGGCGCGTCAGGAAGCGGCCGGGGGCCGTGCCCGTGAAGTTCAGATAGCGGTCGGCCATTGTCCAGCTCCCAGCTCGGTCGTAAATTTACTACGGAGTAAGGTTACTCAATGGTCAGGACTTGTCGAGAGCTCAGGAGCTGCCGAAGATGGCGCGAACCCCGAAGGGCCCTGCCGCCCCCGTCATAGGAAACGCCCCGAGGCGCGTCGCCGTCGTCGCGGGCGGCCGCATCCCGTTCGCGCGCTCCGACGGCCCGTACGCGACCGCGTCCAACCAGGACATGCTGACCGCCGCGCTCGACGGCCTCGTCGGCCGGTACAAGCTCCACGAGCCGGGCGCCGTCGGCGAGTTCGTGGCGGGCGCGGTGCTCAAGCACAGCCGTGACTTCAACCTCGCGCGCGAGACCGTGCTCGGTTCGATGCTGGACGCGCGCACGCCCGCGTACGACATCCAGCAGGCCTGCGGCACCGGCCTGCAGGCCGTGATCGCCGCCGCCAACAAGATCGCGCTCGGGCAGACGGAGAGCGCGATCGCGGGCGGCTCCGACACGGCGAGCGACGCGCCGCTCGGCGTCAACGACGAGCTGCGCAAAATCCTGTTGGCGGCGCGCCGCGCCAAGTCCGCGGGTGCCCGCCTGAAGGCGCTGGCCCGGATCAGGCCGGGGCACCTGGTCCCCGACATCCCGCGCAACGCGGAGCCGCGCACCCATCTGTCCATGGGCGAGCACGCCGCGGTCACGGCCCGCGCGTGGGGCATCACCCGCGAGGCCCAGGACGAGCTGGCCGCGACCAGCCACCAGCGCCTCGCGGCGGCGTACGAACGCGGACTCCTGGACGAACTCGTCGTCCCCTACCGGGGACTTGAGCGCGACCAGAACCTGCGCCCCGGCTCGACGGTCGAGAAACTCGGCACGCTGAAGCCGGTGTTCGGGGTGGACGGCCCCAACCCGACGATGACGGCGGGCAATTCGACGCCGCTGACGGACGGGGCGGCGGTGGTGCTGCTCGCGAGCGAGGAGTGGGCGAAGGCGCGCGGGTTGGAGCCGTTGGCGTATCTGACCGCGTACGAGACGGCGGCGGTGGACTTCGTCGACGGTGACGTCAAGGGTGGGGACGGTGGGGACGGGTTGCTGATGGCGCCCGCGTATGCCGTACCGCGGATGTTGGAGCGGGCCGGGCTCGGGGTCGAGGACTTCGACCTGGTCGAGGTGCATGAGGCGTTCGCCTCGCAGGTGCTCGCGACGCTCGCCGCGTGGGAGAAGGCGGGGCTCGCGCCGGTCGACCGGGGGCGGTTGAACGTGGCGGGGTCGTCCCTCGCGACCGGGCATCCGTTCGCGGCGACGGGGGCGCGCATCGTCGCGACGCTGGCCAAGTTGCTCGCCGAACGGGGTGGTTCGGGCCGCGGCCTGATCTCCATCTGCGCGGCAGGCGGCCAGGGCGTCACCGCCATCCTGGAGCGCGCCTGAACCGTGGTTACGGCCTCGGGGCTCCGCCCCGGACCCCGCTGCTCAATCGCCGCAGGGGCTTGAATGCGGTCACCCGCCACCGAGAGCTTGAACAGCGACCCGGCGCGCAAGACAGGCTCTGCCGGCGGCGGGTGCGTAAATCAGGCCTCGCCGGGGGCGGGTGCGCAAATCGAGCCCCTCCGGGGGGGCGGGTGCGTAAATCAAGTCTCGCCGGGGGCGGGTGCGCAAATCCAGCTCCTCCGGGGGCGGGTGCGCAAATCCAGCCCCTCCGGCGGCGGGTACGCAAATCCAGCTCCTCCGGCGGCGGGTGCGCAAAAGCAAGCCTCGCCGGCGATTGAGGCGCGGGGTCCGGGGCGGAGCCCCGAGGCGTCGACCACGGTTCAGGACGCGGCGGGGTCCAGGTTCAGGACCGCTTGTTCGTCGGGCGAACCGGCGGGGGCCTGGTACACGACCATGCGCTGCCCACCCGTCCGCGCCAACTGCATCACCTCGAACGTGAGCGTCATCCCGCCCACCTTCGGATGGTCGAACGACTTCGTGCCACCGCTGCGCTCATGAACCTCGTACCGGTCCCAGATCCGCGCGAAGTCGGGCGACTTCAGCAGGAGTTCGCCGACCAGCGCCGCCATCCGCGGATCGTCCGCGTCCGTCCCGCCGATCGCCCGCAGGTGGGCGACCGACGCGGACACGGTCTCCTCCCACGGCACGTACAGCTCCCGGCCGATCGGATGCAGGAAGAGGTAGCGGGTGATGTTGCGCTGCTCGGCCGGCAGGTCCCACAGGCCGGGCAGCAGCCGCCGCCCCGCCGGGTTCGCCGCGAGCACGTAGTTGAACCGGCTGACCACGTACGCGGGCAGCGGTCGCAGCGCCTCCAGCATCCGCAGCACCGAGTCCCGCACCGTGTCGTCGGTGGTGGGCCGTGGCTCGGTGTGCCGGCCGGAGGCCATCTCGGCGAGGTCGTGCAGCCGCTCGTGGGCGTCGCCGCGCAGCCGCAGCGCGTGCGCGATGGCATCGATCACGGCGGGGGAGGGGTTGGTCTCGCGGCCCCGCTCCAGGCGGGTGTAGTAGTCGACGCTGACCCCGGCGAGGGTCGCCAGCTCCTCGCGGCGCAGACCCGGCGTGCGCCGCAGGCCCGTGCCCGCGGGCAGGCCCGCGTCGGCCGGTGTCACTTGCCCCCTGCGGGCGCGCAGATAGCGGCCCAGTTCCGTGGTCTCAGCCATACGTGCATTGTCCACGTTCGTCGAGTGCGGTGGGGGGCCGTGTCAGGACCAGGAACGCGGCGCCCCGGTGGCGAGCGGCCTGCCACCTTTCGCGGCGCGGCCACAGAGTGGTTCTCGCTGCGGGTGGCCGGCAGGTGAGCAAGGGCCCTTCTCGTACGGAGCAGGGACCCGGGCCCAGGGAGTGCGTGTCACAGGGCCGCGGCCCCGCCCCTGCCGCCCGCCCGCACCTCGAACACCGCGCCCCAGGAGGACAGCGTGCCCACCACCACCGCCAGCAGAGCCCGTACGCAACCCGTAACACGACCCGTACTCGAAGCACCGGTACAGACACCCGGCCGCCCCGCCGGCACCGCCGCCCTCCTCGCCGCGCTGCTCGGCTTCGCCGTGATCACCATCGACGTGTCGGCCGTGAACATCGCGCTGCCCGGCATCCGCGCCGACCTGCACAGCGGCATGACCGGACTGCAGTGGGTGGCGGACGCGTACACGCTGATGTTCGCCGGTCTGATGCTGTCGGCCGGAGCGCTCTCCGACCGCACCGGCGCCCGCCGCGCCTACGTACTCGGCACCGCCCTGTTCACCCTCGCCTCCCTTGCCTGCGCCCTCGCCCCCGGCCTCGGCGCGCTGATCGCGGCCCGCGTCGTCCAGGGCGGGGCGGCGGCGGTGCTCATGCCCGCCTCGCTGGCGCTGATCCGGGAGGCGTACGACGACGCGCGGCGGCGGGCGCGGGCGATCGCCCTGTGGACGGTCGGCGGCTCGGTGGCGATGGCGGCGGGCCCGGTGCTCGGCGGCGTACTGACCGAACACGTCGGCTGGCGCGCGGTGTTCTTCCTCAACCTGCCCGTCGGCGCGGCCATCCTCGCCCTGCTCACCAAGGTCGCCCCGTCCCCGCGCCGCCCCGCGCCCCTCGACGTTCCCGGCCAGATCACCGCGGTCCTCACGCTCGCGGGCCTCACCTTCGCCGTCATCGAGGGCGGCGCCGCGGGCCTGGCGGCACTGGCCGTGTCGGTGGTCTCCGCGATCACCTTCTACGTCACGGAGAAGCGCCACCGCGCCCCCATGGTCCCGCTGAGCATGCTGCGCGACCGCACGGTCTCGGTGTCCCTCGCGGTCGGCTTCGCCATCAACGTCGGCTTCTACGGTGTGGTGTTCCTGCTCGGCCTCTACCTCCAGCAGCTGCGCGGCATGTCGGCGACCTCGGCGGGCCTGGTCTTCGTACCGCTGGCCGTACTGATCACCGGCATGAACCTGATCTCGCCCCGCACGGCCGAACGCTTCGGCCGCCGCGCGGTCGTCGTCACCGGCCAACTCGTCCTGGCCCTCGCGATGTTCGCGCTGCTGCCGCTGACCGCGCACACGCCGACCTGGCTGCTCCTGCTCCTCCTCGTCCCGACCGGCCTCGGCGGCGCGTTCGCGATCCCCGCGGTCACGGCGATGCTGATGGACGCCGTCCCCGGCCCGCGCGTCGGCACCGCCTCCGGCCTCCTCAACGCCCTGCGCCAGACCGGCGGCGCGCTCGCGGTCGCCGTCTTCGGCACCCTCCTCGCAGCCGGCGGCGAGGGCACGTTCTCCCTGCCCGGAATGCGCTGGAGCCTGCTGGCGGCCGGCACCCTGCTGACGGCAACGGCCCTCCTGAGCGCGACCCTGCTGCACCGACCTTCCGGGTGACCCAATCAAGCCCCGCCTTTCGTACGAGAGCCGGCGGGGTCCGGGGCAGAGCCCCGCGACCTCAACCACACCCACCCCGCGCGAACCTCCCGGGCGTCACCCCGACCACCCGCTTGAAGCACCGCGTCAAATGCGCCTGGTCATAGAACCCACAGGCCCCCGCCACCCCCGCGGGGGCCTGCCCACCGAGCAACAACCCCCGCGCCCGATCCACCCGCCGCGCCATCAGGTACTGATGCGGAGCGATCCCGTACGCCGCCCCGAACGACCGCACCAGATGCGCCGGATGCGCGTGCAGCAGCCCCGCCGCCTCCTTCAGGTCGACCCCGTCGACCACCCGCGCGTCGAGCAACTCCCGCAACGCCGCCGCGACCCGCCCGTCCGGCAAGGGCCTACGGACCTCGGCGAGCCCCGGCCGCAACCGTTCACGGAGCCGTTCCCCGACGAAGGTGAGACGCGCGGCGGCCTCCAGCTCGTCGCCGGGCCGCGCCAGCGCGGCGTGCAACTGCCCGATGCGCCGTCGCAGCAGCGGATCCACCAGGTCGGGACCGTCCACGGCGGCCCCGATGAAGGACGCGTCCAGCGGACCGTCGTCCCCCGCCGCGTCCAGGTACAGCACCCGCTTGCGGAAGCCGTCCGGCGTCGCGGACTGCCCGTTGTGCGGAACCTGCGGCGGCAGCAGCGAGACGGTGCCCAGCGGGGTGCCGTGCTCGTGCCGCTCCAGGTCGTAGCGGACCGCGCCCTCGTCGACGATCAGCAGCGTCCAGGTGTCGTGCACGTGCATCGGGTAGGCGTGCCGCGTGAAGTGGGCGTGGAAGACCTCGGCGACGCCCGGTACGCGGGGCCGCCACGCACTGATCTCCTCGCTCGCAGAGCTGCCGCCCACCATGCAAAAAACGTACAAGACCGGCCGCCGCCCCGACCGGCAGTCTCACTCCATGAGCACCGAGACCCCTGCCCCCGCCCCCGCGCCCACCCGCTTCGACACCAAGATCGCCGTCCTGCTCCGCGAGGACCTGGAGACATGGCAGCGCCTCAACGTCACGTCGTTCCTGGTCAGCGGCCTCGGAACGCAGTCGCCCGAGGTGATCGGCGAACCGTACGAGGACGCCGACGGCACCCCGTACCTGCCGATGTTCCGCCAGCCCGTGCTGGTCTTCGAGGGCGACAAGGCCCTCCTGAAGACCGCCCACGAACGCGCCCTGCGCCGCGCGCTGCCCCGCGCCGTCTTCACGTCCGACCTGTTCGCCACCGGCAACGACACCGACAACAGGGCGGCCGTACGCGCCGTCGCCACCGCCGAACTGGACCTGGTGGGCCTCGCGGTGCACGGCCCGCGGAACGCGGTGGACAAGGTCCTCAAGGGAGCACACATGCACCCGTGACCGGCCCGACCGGCCCGACCGGCCTGTCCGACGGCGGGATTGGCCCACCGGCCACCCCCACAAGTTGCCTATCCGCACCGGACCATTCGTCCATACCTTGTGGCGCATGCCGCCCCGCTCGCGCACCCACACCCGTACAGACACCCGTACCCGTACAAACACCCGTACCCTCGCCGCCGCACAGCTCGCCAACTCCCTTGGCGACGGCGCCTTTTACACCACCTCAGCCCTCTACTTCACCCGTGTCGTCGGCCTCTCGCCCACCCAGGTGGGCCTCGCCCTCACGGTGGCGTGGGCGGTCGGCGCCGTGGCGGGGGTGCCGCTGGGGGCGCTCGCCGACCGGCGCGGACCGCGCGGCGCGGCCGTGCTGCTGGCCCTGGCCACCGCGGCGGCCGTGCTGTCGTTCCTGGTCATCCGCTCGTACGGGGTGTTCCTGCTCGCGGTCGTCGGCTACGCGGTCGCGCAGTGCGGGCTCGCCGCGGCCCGGCAGGCGCTGCTCGCGGGGCTCGTGGCACCGGGGGAGCGGACCGGCGTCCTGGCGCGGCTGCAGTCGACGCTCAACGCGGGGCTCGCCGCCGGCGCGGGGGTCGGCGGCCTCGCCCTCCAGCACGACACGCACGCCGGGTATCTCGCCGTGTTCGCGCTCGACGGGGCCGGCTTCGTGGCCTGCGCGCTGATCCTGCTGCGGCTGCCCGCGGTGCCGGCCGCCCCGACGCGGACGGCGAAGGAGCCGCGCCTCGCGGTGCTCCGCGACCGGCCGTACGCCGTCGTGACCCTGATCAACGCCGTGCTGCTGCTGCGCCTGCCGCTGCTCTCGGTCGCGCTGCCGCTGTGGATCGTGACGCACACGGCAGCGCCCGGCTGGGTGGTCTCCGCGCTGTTCGTCCTCAACACCCTTGGCGTGATGGCCTTCCAGGTACGCGTGGCACGCGGCGTCACCGGCCTGTCCACCGCCGTCCGGATTGTGCGCCGCTCCGGCATCGTGATGCTGGCGGCGTGCGTGGTGTTCGCCGCGTCGGCCGCGGGCGGGCTCGGGCCGTGGGGCGCGGCGGCGGTCCTCGTCGCGGCCTCGGTCCTCCAACTCGTCGGGGAAATGCAGCAGTCGGCGGGCTCGTGGCAGCTCTCCTTCACCCTCGCCCCGCCCCACCGGGTCGGCCAGTACCAGGGCTTCTTCGGCACGGGCGGCCCCCTGGCCCGCACGGCGGGCCCCCTCCTGATGACCACCCTCCTGATCACCTGGGGCGTCCCCGGCTGGCTGCTCCTCGGCACGCTCTTCCTCGCGGCAGGCGCGGCCATGGCCCCGGCGACCCGCCACCTCTACCGGCCCGTACCCGCCCAAAAGGCAGGAGCCCCGCTGCCGTAAAGGCGCGGGGCTCCTTGGGTACTGCACTAGGTTCCGGATCGGGACACGGCAACTACCGTGCGATCACGAAGGACTTAGAGAGCGGTGACGTTCTCCGCCTGCGGACCCTTGGGGCCCTGCGTGACGTCGAAGGACACTGCCTGGTTCTCCTCGAGGGAGCGGAAGCCGTTCGCGTTGATCGCGGAGTAGTGGACGAAGACGTCCGGGCCGCCGCCTTCCTGGGCGATGAAGCCAAAGCCCTTTTCAGCGTTGAACCACTTCACGGTTCCGGTAGCCATAAGCCCTCCCATGGGCCAAAGGGTTGCCCTGCTCCAGAACCTGCAAATGCGCTTGCGAACAACTGCATAAGTCTGAAAATGACGAGAGCCCGCGGTCACATGCTCCGCAGGCTCTGTACTGCAAGGGAAACCAAACTGCAACTTGCGGCGAGCCTAGCACGCAGGCAGCCGAAAGCGATAGAGGTCAAGATCACGTCACCCACAGGTTTGACGTGATCTTGTTGGGGGTTGACCGGCGCCGTGCCGGACCCGGATCCTGCACCGTACCGCATGGGGTTTAGTCTCGCGATGTGGACAATTCTCCCGAGATCCTGAAGCCCGAGATCCTGAAGGCCGCGCGCCGCACTCGTCCGCGAGTGGGCCACATCCAGTTCCTCAACTGCATGCCTCTGTACTGGGGACTCGCCAGGACCGGCTCGCTCCTCGACTTCGAGCTGACCAAGGACACGCCGGAGAAGCTCAGCGAACAGCTGGTGGGCGGCGACCTCGACATCGGTCCGATCACCCTCGTCGAGTTCCTCAAGGCGGCCGACGACCTCGTCGCGTTCCCGAACCTCGCCGTGGGCTGCGACGGTCCCGTGATGTCCTGCGTGATCGTCTCGCAGGTCCCCCTCGACCAGCTGGACGGCCGCCGCGTCGCCCTCGGGTCCACCTCCCGTACGTCGGTCAGGCTCGCGCAGCTGCTGCTCGCGGAGCGCTTCGGCGTACGGCCCGACTACTACACGTGCCCGCCCGACCTCGGCCTGATGATGCAGGACGCGGAGGCGGCCGTGCTCATCGGGGACGCCGCGCTGCGGGCGAACCTGCACGACGCGCCGCGGCTCGGCCTCCAGGTGCACGACCTGGGCGCGCTGTGGAAGGAGTGGACGGGGCTGCCGTTCGTCTTCGCGGTGTGGGCGGCGCGCAAGGAGTACGTGGAGCGCGAGCCGCTGATCACGCGGAAGGTGCACGAGGCGTTCCTGGCCTCGCGCGACCTGTCCTTGGAGGAGGTCGCCAAGGTCTCCGAGCAGGCGGCGCGCTGGGAGGTCTTCGACGAGAAGGTCCTGGAGGAGTACTTCACGACGCTCGACTTCCGCTTCGGTCCCGCGCAGCTGGAAGGCGTCACCGAGTTCGCGCGGCGGGTCGGACCCACGACGGGTTTTCCCGCGGATGTGCGGGTCGAGCTGCTGACGTCGTGAATTCGCCCTGCTATCCGGGTTATTCGGGTTATGCGGGTCATCCGGTGCGGGATTTCTGAAGGTCCGATTCGGGAATTCCGCGGCGGTGGGGTGAATTCGGCATGAAATCGCGGTGATTCAGCGGCCGACCGCCGAGATCTCCCGATGCGTTCCCGTGCCTTCGCGGGACGGATGCGCGGGGCTACGCTGCTGGTGCGCGCGTGCACATTGGGGGAGGTCCGCACATGCAGCCGCTTCAAACCGGCGAACCCGCGACGGTGGGGCCCTATCGGTTGCTCGGCAGGATCGGTTCGGGCGGTATGGGCCGGGTGTATCTGGGCCGCAGCGCCGGGGGGCGCACCGTGGCCGTGAAGATCGTGCATCCGCACTTCGCGCTCGACGACGAGTTCCGCGCCCGCTTCAAGCGTGAGGTGGAGGCGGCCCGCCGGGTCGGCGGGGCCTGGACGGCGCCGGTGCTCGACGCGGACCCGGACGCCGAGGTGCCGTGGGTCGCGACCGGGTACGTCGCCGGGCCCTCGCTCACCCAGGCCGTCGGCGAGGGGGCGGGACTGCCCGAGCACTCCGTACGGGTCCTGGGGGCCGGCCTCGCCGAGGCGCTCGCGGCCGTGCACGGCCTGGGCCTGGTGCACCGCGACGTAAAGCCGTCGAACGTACTGCTCACCCTGGACGGGCCGCGGCTCATCGACTTCGGGATCGCCCGCGCCACCGACGGCACCGCCTCCCTCACCTCCACCGGCGTCTCCATCGGCTCGCCCGGCTACATGTCGCCCGAGCAGATCCTCGGCAAGGGCGTCACGGGCGCCGCCGACGTCTTCTCGCTCGGCGCGGTCCTGGTGTACGCGGCGGTGGGGGCGTCCCCGTTCCCCGGCGACTCGTCGGCGGCGCTGCTCTACAAGGTCGTCCACGAGGAACCCGAACTCGGCTCGCTGGCCGGGGAGTTGCGCGAGGTCGCGGCGGCCTGCCTGGCGAAGGACCCGGCCGCGCGGCCCACGCCGGACGAGGTCGCGCGGCGGCTCGCGCCCCAGGGCGCGGCACGGCTCGTACAGGCGGGATGGCTGCCGGGGCCGCTGGTCGAGGAGGTCTCGCGGGGCGCGGTGCGGCTCCTGGACCTGGAGAGCGCCCTGGAGCCCGGGGGTGGGACCGGCGGCGTACCGGACTCGGGGCCGATGGACTTCAGCAGCCCGGCCGTGGCGGGGAGTTCGGCCCCGGCCGGGGTCTTCGGGCCGCCGGATCCCGCGTACGAGGCCGTGCCCCACCCTCGTGACGTGCCGCCCCACCCCCGTACGGAGACCTCCCACCCCAGGCCCCCCGAGGCGGCGCCCAAGGAGGACGCCGTGCCGGGGCGGCTCTCGGTGTCCGTGGCGGCGACCTCGACCCGGGACACCGGGAACGGGCGGGGCCGCAGGGTCAGTTGCTCGGTGGCGCTCGCCGTCGTGGGTTGCCTCGCGGCGGTGACCGTCGGCGGGGTCTTCGTGTTCAACCTGATGGAGGGCGGCGGCGGGGGCACCGCGAGCGGGGCGAGGCCCTCCGCGTCCGCCGCGTCCAAGGCGCCGGCCGTGCCGGAGTTCTACGTAGGGACCTGGGAGGGGCCCGTGACCCAGGCGGGCTTCGACGGCGGCACCTTCCGCATCGACCTGAAGCAGGCCGAGGTCGGCAAGCAGGTCGGCAAGGTGCACTCGACGGACCAGATCGGCGTCCTGCGGTGCGTCGACGTACTGACCCTGAAGTCCGCCAACGGCAAGGAGCTGGTGGCGGCGGGCAAGGCCGCGCCGGACAACCCCGGCCTCTGCGCGAAGGGCGCGCACACCGTGCACCTCACCAGGGACGGCACGGGGCTGAAGTACACGTCCGAGTACCCGGACGCGGGCAACCCCGAGGCGACGCTCAAGCGGGTGGGGCGGTAGGGCGTGGGCGTCGAGGTCGTGGTCGTGCTCGCCGCGCTGTGGGGCGCCGCCGTGGGTGTGGTCCTGCCCCGGGCCGCGTACCGGCTCTCCGTCGAACCGGGGGAGCCGTGGCGGTCGGCCCGCGGCTGGCTGGGTCCGCGGCCGGGGCCGCGCGCCGCCACCCTCGCCACCGGCACCGCCCTCGGCTGCGCGCTGCTCGCCGCCGCCACCGGCACCCGCCCCGAACTCGCCGCGTGGCTGCTGCTCGCGCCGCTCTGCGCGCTCCTGGCCACCGTCGACTTCGCGGTGCACCGGCTGCCGGACGTGCTCACGCTGCCGCTCGCCGCGCTCGCCCTGCTCGCGCTCGGCGGGGCGGCGCTGCTGCCGGAGGCGGGCGGGGTGTGGACCGGGGCGCTGTGGGGAGCGCTCGGCCTGGGAGGCGGGTACCTGCTCCTGCTCCTCGCCTACCCGAAGGGGATGGGCTTCGGGGACGTGAAGCTGGCGGTGGGGCTCGGGGCGGCGCTCGGCTGGTACGGGTGGGGTGCGCTGTTCCTGGGGGCGTTCGCGGGGGTGCTGTTCAACGGCCTGTACGCGCTGGCGCTCGTGGTCACGCGGCGGGCGGGGCGGCGGACCGAGATCCCGTTCGGGCCCTTCATGATCCTGGGCGCGCTCGCGGGGGTTCTGCTGGGCGCCCTGGGGGCCTGACGTACGCTGAGATTCCAGCTCAGACTCGTCGAGATTCCAGCTCGGACTCGTCAGAATCCTCCGAAAGGGGCTCGCCCGGTGACCGAGAAGGCCGCGCTGCCGTCCATGATGGCCATCCTCGACCGCGCCGCCGCCGGTGGGCGCATCACCCCCGAGGAAGCCGTCACCCTGTACCGCGACGCCCCGCTGCACGCGCTCGGCGCCGCCGCCGACGCGATCCGCCGCCGCAAGTACGCGGGCATCGAGCACATCGCGACGTACATCATCGAGCGGAACATCAACTACACGAACGTGTGCGTCACGGCGTGCAAGTTCTGCGCCTTCTACGCGGCCCCCAAGGACACCAAGAAGGGCTGGACCCGCGACCTCGACGACATCCTGCGGCGCTGCCAGGAGACCGTCGAGCTGGGCGGCACGCAGATCATGTTCCAGGGCGGGCACCACCCGGACTACGGCGTCGAGTACTACGAGAAGCACTTCAGCGCCATCAAGAAGGAGTTCCCGCAGCTCGTCATCCACAGCCTGGGGGCCTCGGAGATCGAGCACATGGCGCGCATCTCCAAGGTGAGCGTGGAGGAGGCGATCCAGCGGATCCACACCGCAGGGCTCGACTCCTTCGCGGGCGCCGGCGCGGAGCTCCTGCCGGAGCGGCCCCGCAAGGCGATCGCCCCGCTCAAGGAGTCCGGCGAGCGCTGGCTGGAGATCATGGAGGCGGCGCACGGCCTGGGCGTCGAGTCCACGTCCACGATGCTGATGGGCACCGGCGAGACCAACGCCGAGCGCATCGAGCACCTGCGCATGATCCGCGACGTACAGGACCGCACGGGCGGCTTCCGCGCGTTCATCCCGTACACGTACCAGCCGGAGAACAACCACCTGAAGGGCCGCACGCAGGCGACGCTCTTCGAGTACCTGCGGATGATCGCGATCGCCCGGATCTTCCTGGACAACGTCCAGCACATCCAGGGCTCCTGGCTGACGACGGGCAAGGAAGTCGGCCAGCTGTCCCTCCATTACGGCGCCGACGACCTCGGCTCGATCATGCTGGAGGAGAACGTCGTCTCGTCGGCCGGCGCCAAGCACCGCTCGAACCGCATGGAGATCATCGAGCTGATCCGGAAGGCCGGCCGCGTCCCCGCGCAGCGCGCCACGACGTACGAGCACCTGGTCGTGCACGACGACCCGGCCAACGACCCGGTCGACGACCGCGTCACCTCGCACATCTCGTCGACGGCGATCGAGGGCGGGACGGCGCATCCCGAACTGAAGCTCGTCTCCACCAACTGAGCGCGCCTTGCCGACACTTCACGTCGACGGTGACGACTTCGCCGTGCTCGTCGAGGGCGACACCGTCAAGGCGCTCGGACCGTACGAGGAACTGGCCGCGGCCCACCCTTCCGCGCGGGTGCGGCGCTGGCCCGGCATCCTGACGCCGGGGCTCCTCAACCCGTACGGTCCCGAGATCCTGGAGCACACGTACCACCCGGACCCGCGTGAGGCGGACACCTACGGCACCGCGCCGATCGGCGGCGAACGGGCCCGCGAGATCTTCCGCGCGGACCCGTCCCGCCTTGGCGCGAGCGCGCGGCGGGGTGTGCAGCGGCTGTTCGCGCACGGGACGGTGGCGCTGGCGGGGGAGCTCCGCTCCAAGGCGGTCCTTGAGGTGGCGCGGCGGTCCGGGCTCGCGTTCGGCGCGCGGCCGGAGCGGCTGCCGGGGCCGGTCTCCCTCTCCCCGAAGCCCCTGGTGCTGTTGCCGGGGCTGGTGGTGGGCGGGCCTGCGCGCTTCGCGGTCTTCGACGTGACGGACCGCGCGGAGCTGGTGCGGCGGGGCGCGTCGACGTGTGTGGCGACGGCGGTGGCGGGACGCTTGGTGTACCGGGGGCGCTGACCACAATCAAGCCCCGCCGGCGTTTGAGGCGCGGGGTCCGGGGCGGAGCCCCGAGGCCGCAACCCCGGGCTCGGGTGCCAGAATGACCCCGTGACCCGTGCATCCCTGGACAAGCAGCCCCACGAAGTCGCCTCCATGTTCGACGACGTGGCGGAGAAGTACGACCTCACCAACGACGTGCTGTCCCTGGGACAGACCCGCCTGTGGCGCAAGGAGGTCGCCAAGGCCGTCGCCGCCCGCCCCGCGCAGAAGATCCTCGACCTCGCGGCCGGCACCGCCACCTCCTCCCAGCCCTTCGCCCAGGCCGGCGCCTACGTCGTCCCCTGCGACTTCTCCCTCGGCATGCTCCGCGTAGGAAAGCAGCGCCACCCGTGGATGCCGTTCACGGCGGGCGACGGCACGAAACTGCCGTTCAAGGACGACACGTTCGACGCCGTGACGATCTCCTTCGGGCTGCGCAACATCCAGGACACCGAGACCGCGCTGCGCGAACTGCACCGCGTCACGAAGCCCGGCGGCCGCGTCGTGATCTGCGAGTTCAGCCACCCGACGTGGGCCCCCTTCCGCACCGTCTACACCGAGTACCTGATGCGCGCCCTGCCGCCGGTCGCGCGCGCGGTGTCCTCGAACCCGGACGCGTACGTCTATCTCGCCGAGTCCATCCGCGCCTGGCCCACGCAGCCCGAACTGGCCGCGCTGATGCAGGGCGTCGGCTGGCAGCGGGTGGCGTGGCGGGACCTCACCGGCGGCATCGTCACGCTGCACCGCGGCTTCAAGAAGGCGTAGCGCGGGCCGGCCGTCGTCATGGGCACGGGCTGAACGACTCGCTGCGCGCGGGTGGTTCGTCCGGCTCGGGGAGCTCCCTGCGCATCCCGCCGCCCCGCGGCCCCGGCGCGCGCGGCACCCGCACCCCCGCGCCGCCGCCACCCTCGCCCTCACCGAGGTCGAACCACACGGTGACGACGGCGTTCCGCGGCACCTCGACGCCCGGCAGCGGGTACTGGCGCACCACGTACTCCACCGTGACCCGGTCGAAGTCGTCCCGGTCGGCCGCCGAGATCAGCACGCCGTGCTCGTGGGCCGCCTGCCGCGCGTCGACCGCCATCAGGCCGACCAGCTTCGGCACCGGCACTTCCGGTACATCGGAATTCGATGTCTTGGGCGTCTTGGGTGTCTTCACCACAGATGTCACCCCCAGGAGGTACCGGAAGGGTAGCTCCTGGGGCGAGCCTCTCGGAAGGTCCGGTTCACAGCTCCAGGCGGAAGCAGTGCCCCTGGTTTCCGTCCGGCGCCACGAACGTCTCCTCCAGTTCCATGCCCAGGCGCCGGGTCACCGCGATCGAGCGCTCGTTGCGGGCGAGGACCATCGCGACGACGCTGCGTATGCCCGCCGCGCGGACCCGCTCCAGCGTCTGCCGCGCCGCCTCCGTCGCGTACCCCTTGCCCCAGTGGTCGCGCCCGAGCCGCCAGCCGATCTCGATGTCGCCGACCGGGCCCCAGGTGCCCGGCCAGGGCTGCGCGCCCGTGAACCCGATGACGTCGCCGCCGGCGTCGGTCATCGTCCACAGGCAGAAGCCGTGCTCCGCCTCGTGCCTGCGCTGCCGCGCGGTCAGCTCCTCGTACACGGAGAGCTCCGCCGACTTGCCTCCGTGGAACTCCATGACATCGGGGTGGTCGAACACCCGGTGCCAGGCGAGCGCGTCCTCATGGGTGGGGACGCGCAGGTCCACGGTGGGTGGCACGAAGACTTCGGTCATGGGCTGGCCCTTCGCAGACTGATCAGAGTCGCTGAATAGACTGCCCATGTCCGTGCCGGACGGCACACCGTTTTCGAGCCTGGGGAGAACCCGCCGTGACCGAGCAGCCCGAGCCCCTCTCCAAGCCCCTCTCCAAGCCCCTCGCCAAGCCTCTCTCCGAGCACAGCGCGGATGTGATCGTCGTCGGTGCGGGGCCCGCCGGTTCGACGACCGCGTACTACCTCGCCAAGGCGGGCCTCGACGTCCTGTTGCTGGAGAAGACCGCGTTCCCGCGTGAAAAGGTCTGCGGCGACGGCCTCACCCCGCGCGCCACCAAACAGCTCGTCTCCATGGGCATCGACATCTCCGAAGAGGCCGGCTGGCTGCGCAACAAGGGGCTGCGCATCATCGGCGGCGGAGTCCGCCTCCAGCTCGACTGGCCGGACCTCGCCTCGTACCCGGACTACGGACTCGTTCGCAAGCGCGACGACTTCGACGAGCAGCTCGCGCGGCAGGCGCAGAAGGCGGGCGCGCGCCTCTACGAGCGGTGCAACGTCGGCGCCCCGATCACCGACGAGCGCACCGGCCGCATCACCGGCGTGCACGCCAAGCTGGGCGAGGAGAAGACCCCGGTCACCTTCCACGCGCCGCTCGTCGTCGCCGCCGACGGCAACTCCACGCGCCTCTCCCTCGCCATGGGCCTGCACCGCCGCGAGGACCGCCCGATGGGCGTCGCCGTCCGTACGTACTTCACCTCGCCCCGGCACGACGACGACTACCTGGAGTCGTGGCTGGAGCTGTGGGACCGGCGCGGGCCCGGCGAGGACCGCCTCCTTCCCGGCTACGGCTGGATCTTCGGCATGGGCGACGGCACGTCCAACGTCGGCCTCGGCATCCTGAACTCCTCGAAGGCCTTCCGCGAGTTGGACTGGCGCGAGGTCCTCAAGGCGTGGTGCGCCTCGATGCCGGAGGACTGGGGCTACACCCCGGACAACATGACGATGCCGATCCGCGGCGCCGCCCTCCCCATGGCCTTCAACCGCCAGCCGCACTACACCAAGGGCCTGCTCCTGGTCGGCGACGCGGGCGGCCTGGTCAACCCGTTCAACGGCGAGGGCATCGCGTACGCCATGGAGTCCGGCCAGATCGCCGCCGACGTCATCGTGCAGGCCCACGCGCGCGCCACCGACGCCCAGCGCGAACTCGCCCTGCAGCGTTACCCGAAGGTCCTCAAGGACACGTACGGCGGTTACTACACGATGGGCCGCGCCTTCGTGAAGATGATCGGCAACCCGAAGGTCATGAAGATCGCGACGCAGCGCGGCCTGACCCACCCGATGCTGATGAAGTTCACGCTGAAGATGCTCGCCAACCTGACGGACCCGACGGGCGGCGACGCGATGGACCGCGTCATCAACGGGCTGAGCAAGGTCGCTCCGAAGGCCTGACCGCTTCCGACCAGGCACCCGGCTTTGCCGGGAGGAGCGGCTCGGGGCAGGGTGGACCCATGATTTTCATCGCCGTCAAGTTCACCGTCCGCCCCGAGCACGCCGACTCCTGGCTGGAGAAGACCGCCGCGTTCACCGAGGCCACGCGCGCGGAGGAGGGCAACCTCTTCTACGACTGGTCCCGCAGCGTCGACGACCCGAACCAGTTCGTCGTCATCGAGGGCTTCCGGGACGCCGCCGCCGGTGCCGCGCACGTGAATTCCGACCACTTCAAGGCCGGCATGGAGACAATGGCGCCGCTCATCGCCACCACCCCGGAGATCATCAACGCCGACATCCCGAACGAGGGTTGGGGCCTGATGGGGGAGCTCTCCCCGCAGTCCTGAGCACACACGCCGAAGGCCGCCGCACCCCAAGAGGGGTGCGGCGGCCTTCGGCGTATCCGAGGTCGAAGCCCTCAAGGGGCCTCAGGCGGCGGTGTGCGGCCTCAGGGGGCCGCGGGCCCAGGGAGGGACCCGGACGTTCACAGAAACCTCAGAGAACGCGCACCGCGCCGGTCGGCTGGTCGTAGGAGAGCGGCTGCTCGACGACGCCGGTGGAGGAGTTCTGCGCGCCGACGAACTTGCCGCCGCCCACGTAGATCGCGACGTGGTAGGCGCTGCCGGAGCTGCCCCAGTAGAGGATGTCGCCGGCCTGGAGGTTGTCCAGGGAGACCTGCGTGCCCGTCGCCGACTGGTCCTGCGAGACGCGCGGCAGGTCGACACCGGCCTGCTTGAACGCGGCCTGCGTGAGGCCGGAGCAGTCCCAGGAGCTGGGGCCCGTGCCACCGGACACGTAGGCGTCACCGATCTGCGCCTTGGCGAACGCCACCACGGCGGCGGCGGAGCCGCTGGCCGGGGCGGGGGCCTCGTCGGAGGAGGACGAGGACGCCGTGGACGCCTGGAGCGTGGTGCGCTCGCTGGAGCGGGAGGCGGCGGCCTTCTCGGCGGCCTCGCGCTTGGCGGCGGCCTCGGCCTTGGCCTTCTCCTCGGCCTTCTTCTGGGCCTCGGCCTTCTTCTCGGCGGCGACCTGGTCCTTCTTCGCCTGGTCCGCGGCCTTGTCGAACGCGGCGTCGCGCTCGGCCTGGACCTGGTAGTTGGCCGCGGCCTGCTGGGTGGCGTCCGCGGACTTGGCGACCTGGGAGGACAGGTCGGTGGTGAGCGTCGGCATCTCCATCGTCTGGGTCACCGGCTCGGCGGCGCTCGCCGAACCAGCCGCACCAGCGACTGCCAGGGTGCTGAGGACGCCACCGGTAACTCCGGCGCGCAGGGCCATCTTCGAGGCGCTGCGACGGGGCTTCCGGTGGCTGGGTATGTGAGCGGTGTGGGACATGAGACCAACCGGTATCAGGGCCTCCCCGATCCCTTCAAGAAACGTGTGGTGCGCCACAGTTGTGAAGCTCGGCGCCGAAACCCGGTACCGACGGGCTTTATTGACGCCGTAACGGGCAAATGGGGCGCCCCCTCGCAGGCCCCTGAGCATGGGTTTTCTGCAATAAGTCCGAATTGCCCGACGCTTACCACCCGTTGAGGCCGTTGGCCAAGCCCGGTTTCTGACGGGTCGCCCGATGCGTGACGCAGGTCACAAGGTGTCCCCTAGGGGGTGCGGTGCACACACCGTGAACACATCTCGGGTCCACTCCCGTTCACACCTCTCCCTCCAAGGTGTGAACGGCGTCCACTATCAGCCAGCGTCGTCCAGCACCAATTTGCTTGCGATCTCCCCCTCTTGATAGAGGGCGCACCGCTACGACCAGGGGTTACCCGCCAAGTTGTCACCACTGGTGATCACTCAGGTGCTTCGCGTGTGAAGATCACCGCTCATCCGACTTCATGATCCTTCGTCAGGTGGTGGAGATCACAAAGTAGTTGGCGCACCCCGTGTCGCAGATCACAGAGTTGCAGGCATAAGATGCGGGGCAAGTTGGGCTTGTGACCCGCTTCACATGTAAGCGATCTTCGACCGTTCGCGGGACGTGGGGGGTGGGCCTCGAGCTCATGCAACCGCCAGCAGTCAATGCCGACTGAGAGGAGCGAGGAGCGGTGAACGCTTATGCGCCCATCCTCGTACTGGGAGCCCTCGGGGCAGGCTTTGCGATCTTCTCCGTGGTCATGGCCACGCTTGTCGGTCCAAAGCGGTACAACCGGGCCAAGCTGGAAGCCTACGAGTGCGGGATCGAGCCGACCCCCACGCCGGCCGGTGGCGGGCGCTTCCCCATCAAGTACTACCTGACGGCGATGCTCTTCATCGTCTTCGACATCGAGATCGTCTTTCTCTACCCCTGGGCCGTCACCTTCGACGCCCTCGGGGTGTTCGGGCTCGTAGAGATGCTGCTCTTCGTGCTCACCGTCTTCGTCGCGTACGCGTACGTATGGCGGCGCGGCGGCCTGGAATGGGACTGAGCCCCGTATAGGGGAGACCAGGAGCCACAGACCAATGGGACTCGAAGAAAAGCTGCCGAGCGGATTCCTGCTGACCACCGTCGAACAGGCCGCGGGCTGGGTGCGCAAGTCCTCCATGTTCCCCGCCACGTTCGGGCTCGCCTGTTGTGCCATCGAGATGATGACGACGGGCGCGGGCCGATACGACCTGGCGCGGTTCGGCATGGAGGTCTTCCGCGGATCGCCCCGCCAGGCGGACCTGATGATCGTGGCAGGGCGGGTGAGCCAGAAGATGGCGCCCGTCCTTCGCCAGGTCTACGACCAGATGCCCAACCCCAAGTGGGTCATCTCCATGGGCGTCTGCGCCTCGTCCGGCGGGATGTTCAACAACTACGCGATCGTGCAGGGCGTCGACCACGTCATCCCGGTCGACATCTATCTGCCCGGCTGTCCGCCCCGGCCCGAGATGCTGATGGACGCGATTCTCAAGCTCCACGAGAAGGTCCAGAACTCCAAGCTCGGTGTGAACGCCGAGGAGGCGGCCCGCGAGGCGGAGGAAGCGGCGCGCAAGGCGCTCCCGACGATCGAGATGAAGGGGCTGCTGCGGTGAGCGACGCGCAGAACGGCAAGGGGCCCGAGCAGGGCTCGGGCGGGGTCAACCCCGAAAAGGACCTCAGCGCTTCCAACCTCCCGGGGCAGCGCGGCGACCAGGGCGAGGAGATCCGCGTCCAGCGCGGCATGTTCGGCGCCAACAATGGCGGCGACACCTCCGGTTACGGCGGCCTCGTCCGCTCGATCCGGCTGCCCGGCGAGTCCTCCCGCCCCTACGGCGGGTGGTTCGACGAGGTGGCCGACGAGCTGGAGGGCGCCCTGGAGGAACAGGGCCTCGTCCCCGAGAACGCCATCGACAAGACGGTCGTCGACCGCGGCGAGCTCACCTTCCACATCGAGCGCGAGCACCTGGTCCGCGTCGCCCGCACCCTGCGCGACGACCCGGCCCTGCGCTTCGAACTGTGCACGGGGGTCTCGGCGGTGCACTACCCCGAGGACAAGGGGCGTGAGCTGCACGCCGTCTACCACCTGCGGTCGATCACCCACAACCGGCTGATCCGTCTCGAGGTCTCCGCGCCCGACGCGGACCCGCACATCCCGACCCTGGTCCCGGTGTATCCGACGAACGACTGGCACGAGCGCGAGGCGTACGACTTCTTCGGCATCGTCTTCGACGGCCACCCCGCGCTGACGCGGATCATGATGCCGGACGACTGGCAGGGCTTCCCGCAGCGCAAGGACTACCCCCTCGGCGGCATCCCCGTCGAGTACAAGGGCGCCCAGATCCCGGCTCCGGACCAGCGGAGGTCGTACAGCTGATGACCACTCCTTCTGCCTCCCCGCGTGAAACCACCGAAGGCACCGTCTACACGGTCACCGGAGGTGACTGGGACGAGGTCGCCCAGCAGGCGGCCAAGTCCGACGACGAGCGCATCATCGTCAACATGGGGCCCCAACACCCGTCCACGCACGGGGTGTTGCGCCTGATCCTGGAGATCGACGGCGAGACGGTCACCGAGGCCCGCTGCGGCATCGGCTACCTCCACACCGGCATCGAGAAGAACCTCGAGTACCGCACGTGGACGCAGGGCACCACGTTCGTGACGCGCATGGACTACCTGACGCCGTTCTACAACGAGACGGCGTACTGCCTCGCGGTCGAGAAGCTCCTCGGCATCGAGGACGAGGTCCCGGACCGCGCGAACATCATCCGCGTGCTCCTCATGGAGCTGAACCGGATGTCCTCGCACCTGGTGGCCATCGCCACCGGCGGCATGGAGCTCGGCGCGACCACGATCATGATCTACGGATTCCGTGATCGTGAACTCGTTCTCGATGTCTACGAGTTGATCACCGGCCTGCGCATGAACCACGCGTACGTCCGGCCCGGCGGCCTCGCCCAGGACCTGCCGCCCGGCGCGGTGGACGCGCTGCGCGAGTTCGTGAAGAAGATGAAGAAGAACCTTCCCGAGTACGACAAGCTCGCCACCGGGAACCCCATCTTCAAGGCCCGTATGCAGGACGTCGGCTACCTCGACCTCGCGGGCTGCATGGCCCTCGGCGCCACAGGACCGATCCTGCGCTCCGCGGGACTGCCGCACGACCTGCGCAAGGCGCAGCCGTACTGCGGCTACGAGAACTACGACTTCGAGATCCCGACCGCCGACACCTGCGACTCCTACGGGCGCTTCCTGATCCGCCTGGAGGAGATGCGCCAGTCGCTGCGCATCGTCGAGCAGTGCCTGGACCGCCTGGAGCCGGGTCCGGTCATGGTCGGCGACAAGAAGATCGCCTGGCCCGCCCAACTGGCCCTCGGGCCAGACGGATTGGGCAACTCGCTCGACCACATCAAGAACATCATGGGCACCTCCATGGAGGCCCTCATCCACCACTTCAAGCTGGTGACCGAGGGCTTCCGCGTCCCGCCGGGACAGGCGTACACCGCCGTGGAGTCGCCCAAGGGCGAGCTGGGGGTGCACGCCGTGTCCGACGGCGGCACCCGCCCCTTCCGGGTCCACTTCCGCGACCCGTCCTTCACCAACCTTCAGGCCATGGCGGCGATGTGCGAGGGCGGCCAGGTCGCCGACGTCATCGTCGCCGTCGCGTCCATCGACCCCGTGATGGGAGGCGTCGACCGGTGACCACCAGTTCTTCGGAGCAGGGCGTAAGTCTGGGCATGCCACAACTGCCCGCGCCCGCCTACCCGGACGACGTCCGCACCCGCCTGGAGGCGGACGCGAAGGAGATCATCTCCCGCTACCCCGGCTCCCGTTCGGCGCTGCTGCCGCTGCTGCACCTCGTGCAGTCGGAGGAGGGCCATGTCACGCGCACCGGCATGCAGTTCTGCGCGGACATGCTCGACCTGACCACCGCCGAGGTCACGGCCGTCGCGACCTTCTACACGATGTACCGCCGCAAGCCGAGCGGCGACTACCAAGTCGGCGTCTGCACCAACACGTTGTGCGCCGTCATGGGCGGCGACGCCATCTTCGAGTCGCTCCAGGAGCACCTCGGCGTCGGCAACAACGGGACCACGGACGACGGCAAGATCACGCTGGAGCACATCGAGTGCAACGCCGCTTGTGATTTCGCTCCCGTGGTGATGGTCAACTGGGAGTTCTTCGACAACCAGACGCCCGAGACCGCCAAGCGGCTCGTCGACGACCTGCGCGCGGACGCGCAGGTGTCACCCACGCGCGGCGCCCCCTTGTGCACCTTCAAGGAGACCGCGCGCATTCTGGCCGGCTTCCCGGACGAGCGGGAGGGATCCGTCGACGCGAGCGGCAGCGCGGGCCCCGCCTCGCTGATCGGACTCCGCCTGGCCAAGGGCGAAGTGGCCCCCGCGCGCGTGGTCCACCCGCGCGACGCGGAGGCCGAAGGCGAGTCTCCAGCCGGCCAGACCAGTCAGGAGGGGGAGTGATGACCTTGGCCGCCGAGATCGACAACAACGACACCAGCCCGGAGAAGCTGCTCTCTCCGGTCCTGTCGGCCTTCTGGGACCAGGACAAGTCCTGGTCCTTGGATGTGTATCGCCGGCATGAGGGCTACGAGGGGCTGCGCAAGGCCCTCGCGATGCAGCCGGACGACCTGATCGCGTACGTGAAGGACGCGGGGCTCCGCGGGCGTGGTGGCGCCGGATTCCCGACCGGGATGAAGTGGCAGTTCATCCCTCAGGGAGACGGCAAGCCGCACTATCTAGTTGTCAACGCCGACGAATCGGAGCCCGGGACCTGCAAGGACATCCCGCTCCTCTTCGCCAATCCGCACAGCCTCATCGAGGGCATCGTGATCGCCTGTTACGCGATCCGTTCCGAGCACGCGTTCATCTACTTGCGCGGTGAAGTGGTCCCCGTACTGCGGCGCTTGCACGAAGCAGTGCGCGAGGCCTACGCCGCGGGGTATCTCGGGCAGAACGTCCTGGGGTCCGGTCTCAACCTCGAACTCACCGTGCACGCGGGCGCGGGCGCGTACATCTGTGGTGAGGAGACCGCACTCCTGGACTCGCTCGAAGGCCGTCGTGGTCAGCCGCGACTCCGCCCCCCTTTCCCCGCGGTCGCGGGCCTCTACGCCTGCCCCACTGTGGTGAACAACGTCGAGTCCATCGCATCAGTTCCCGCGATCATCAATCGGGGGAAGGACTGGTTCAAATCGATGGGCAGCGAGAAGTCCCCGGGCTTCACGCTGTACTCGCTCAGCGGCCACGTCGCGAGCCCAGGACAGTACGAGGCCCCGCTCGGCATCACGCTGCGCCAGCTCCTCGACATGAGCGGCGGCATGCGCCCAGGACACCGCCTCAAGTTCTGGACCCCGGGCGGCAGTTCCACGCCGATGTTCACCGACGAGCACCTCGACGTACCCCTCGACTACGAGGGAGTCGGCGCCGCCGGATCGATGCTCGGCACCAAGGCGTTGCAGTGCTTCGACGAGACGACCTGCGTCGTGCGCGCGGTCACGCGGTGGACCGAGTTCTACGCCCACGAGTCCTGCGGCAAGTGCACGCCGTGCCGCGAAGGAACGTACTGGCTCGTCCAGTTGCTCCGCGACATCGAGGCCGGCAAGGGCACGATGTCCGACCTCGACAAGCTGAACGACATCGCCGACAACATCAACGGCAAGTCGTTCTGCGCCCTCGGTGACGGCGCCGCCTCGCCGATTTTCTCCTCGCTCAAGTACTTCCGCGAGGAGTACGAGCAGCACATCACGGGCAAGGCCTGCCCCTTCGACCCGGCCAAGTCCACGCTCTGGGCGGACCGGGCCGACCAGCACCGCACGGAGGTGAACGCATGACTGTGACCACTAGCGCTCCCTCCGGGGGCGGCGAGGCGGCGGTTCCGCCGGAGGACCTGGTCACCCTCACCATCGACGGCATCGAGATCAGCGTCCCCAAGGGGACCCTGGTCATCCGGGCCGCCGAGATGCTCGGCATCGAGATCCCGCGCTTCTGCGACCACCCGCTCCTCGACCCGGCGGGCGCCTGCCGGCAGTGCATCGTGGAGGTGGAGGGCCAGCGCAAGCCGATGGCGTCCTGCACCATCACCTGCACCGACGGCATGGTGGTCAAGAGCCAGCTCTCCTCCCCGGTCGCCGAGAAGGCGCAGAAGGGGGTCATGGAGCTGCTGCTCATCAACCACCCCCTCGACTGCCCGGTCTGCGACAAGGGCGGCGAGTGCCCGCTGCAGAACCAGGCGATGTCGCACGGCCAGGCCGACTCCCGCTTCGAGGGCAAGAAGCGCACCTACGAGAAGCCGGTGCCGATCTCGAAGCAGGTGCTGCTCGACCGCGAGCGCTGCGTGCTGTGCGCCCGCTGCACCCGGTTCTCCAACCAGATCGCGGGCGACCCGATGATCGAGCTGATCGAGCGCGGCGCGCTCCAGCAGGTCGGCACGGGTGAGGGCGACCCCTTCGAGTCGTACTTCTCCGGGAACACGATCCAGATCTGCCCGGTCGGCGCGCTGACCTCGGCTGCGTACCGGTTCCGCTCCCGGCCCTTCGACCTCGTGTCGTCGCCTTCGGTGTGTGAGCACTGCTCCGGTGGCTGCGCGACCCGCACCGACCACCGGCGCGGCAAGGTCATGCGCCGCCTCGCGGCCAACGACCCCGAGGTCAACGAGGAGTGGATCTGCGACAAGGGCCGCTTCGGCTTCCGTTACGCGCAGAAGCCGGACCGGCTCACCCACCCCCTCGTACGGGACGCGGAGAGCGGTGAACTGCGGCCCGCTTCCTGGCCGGAGGCGCTGGAGGCCGCCGCGAACGGGCTCGCCGCCGCCCGCGGCCGGGCCGGGGTGCTCACCGGTGGCCGGCTCACCGTCGAGGACGCCTACGCGTACAGCAAGTTCGCGCGCATCGGCCTCGACACGAACGACATCGACTTCCGCGCGCGCGTGCACAGCGGCGAGGAAGCCGACTTCCTGGCGGCCCGCGTCGCCGGTCGCGGTCGCGACCTGGACGGCGAAGGAGTCACGTACGCGGCCCTGGAGAAGGCCCCCGCGGTCCTCCTGGTGGGCTTCGAGTCGGAGGAGGAGGCGCCCGGCGTCTTCCTCAAGCTCCGCAAGGCGTGGCGCAATCGCGGCCAGAAGGTCTATGCGCTGTCTACGTATGCGACGCGCGGCCTGGAGAAGGCGGGCGGCACACTGCTGCCCGCCGCGCCCGGCACCGAGCCCGAGTGGCTTGACGCGCTCGCCTCCGGGGTCGGCCTCGAAGGCGGGGGAGCGGATGCCGCGCAGGCGCTGCGCGGCGAGGGCGCCGTGATCGTCGTCGGCGAGCGGGTCGCGGCCGTCGCGGGCGGGCTCACCGCCGCCGTACGGGCCGCGTCCGCGACCGGCGCCCAGCTGGTGTGGATCCCGCGCAGGGCCGGGGAGCGCGGCGCCGTCGAGGCGGGCGCGCTGGCCTCGCTGCTGCCGGGCGGCCGTCCGGCGATGGACCCGCGCGCGCGGGACGAGGTCGCCTCCGTCTGGGGCGTGGCCGAACTCCCGCACCGCTACGGGCGGGACACCGGGCAGATCGTGGAGGCCGCGGCCACTGGTGAACTGCGGGCCCTTGTGGTGGCCGGGGTCGAGGTCGCCGACCTGCCGTCCCCGGCACGCGCGCGTGAAGCCCTTCACGAGGTGGGCTTCCTGGTCTCCCTTGAGCAGCGGCCGAGCGAGGTCACCGACCACGCCGACGTCGTCCTCCCGGTGGCCGCGGTCGCCGAGAAGGCGGGCACGTTCCTCAACTGGGAGGGCCGCGCCCGGATGTTCGAGGCCGCGCTGAAGCCCGACCAGATGACGCGCCGCGTGGCACCCACGGACGCGCGCGTGCTGCAAATGGTGGCGGACGCCATGGACGTACACCTGGGCCTGCCCGATCTGCGGTCGCTGCGCGGCGAGTTGGACCGGCTCGGCAACTGGGACGGGCCGCGCTCCACCGAGCCCCTGGAGACGGCGGGCCAGCTGCCGCGGCCGGACGCCGGAGAGGCCGTCCTCGCCGGGCACCGGCTGCTGCTCGACCAGGGCCGCCTCCAGGAGGGCGACGACGCGCTCGCCGGAACCCGGCACGCCGCCCACGCGCGCGTGTCCGCGACGACCGCCGCGGAGGCGGGCGTCAAGGACGGCGACACGGTGGCGGTGACCGGGGCGCTTGGCAGCGTCGAGTTCCCGCTCCAGGTCACCGAGATGCCCGACCGGGTGGTGTGGCTGCCGCTCAACTCCGCGGGCGGCGGCGTCGCTTCGGACACGGGGGCCGTCCCCGGCGACCTCGTGAAGATCGGCCCGGCCGTCGCCGCCGGAGTCCCGGAGGTGCAGTCATGAGTCCAGCAGCGCTCAACACCGTGGCGCTCGAAGACCTCTCCATGTTCGGCCGCGACCCCTGGTGGCTGGTCGTCGTCAAGGCGGTCTTCTGCTTCGCCTTCCTGATGGTGACCGTGCTGTTCTCCATCGTGTGGGAGCGCAAGGTCGTCGCCTGGATGCAGCTGCGCATCGGCCCGAACCGGCACGGCCCCTGGGGCATGCTCCAGTCGCTCGCCGACGGCATCAAGCTGATGCTCAAGGAAGACGTGATCGTCAAGCGCGCGGACAAGGTGGTCTACATCCTCGCGCCGATCGTCGCCGCGATCCCCGCCTTCATGGCGATCGCCGTGATCCCGTTCGGCCCGGCCGGCAACGAGATCTCGATCTTCGGTCACCGTACGACGATGCAGCTCACCGACCTGCCGATCGCGATGCTCTACATCCTCGCGGTCGCCTCCGTCGGCATCTACGGCATCGTCCTCGCGGGCTGGTCCTCCGGATCGACGTACCCGCTCCTCGGCGGCCTGCGGTCCTGCGCGCAGATGATCTCGTACGAGATCGCGATGGGCGCGGCCTTCGCCTCGGTGTTCCTCTTCTCGGGCTCGATGTCGACCTCGGAGATCGTCGCCCAGCAGCACGACCGCTGGTACGTGATCCTGCTGCCGGTCTCGTTCCTGATCTACATCGTGACGATGGTCGGGGAGACGAACCGCGCGCCGTTCGACATGCCGGAGTCCGAGGGCGACCTCGTCGGCGGCTTCAACACCGAGTACTCGTCCATCAAGTTCGCGATGTTCATGCTCGCCGAGTACGTGAACATGGTGACGGTCTCGGCGGTGTCCGTGACGCTCTTCCTGGGCGGCTGGCGGGCGCCGTGGCCGGTCTCCACGTTCTGGGAGGGCGCGAACCACGGCTGGTGGCCGATGCTCTGGTTCGTCATCAAGGTCCAGCTGCTGCTGTTCTTCTTCATCTGGCTGCGCGGCACGCTCCCGCGCGTCCGCTACGACCAGTTGATGAAGCTCGGCTGGAAGGTCCTCATCCCGGTCTCCGTGGTGTGGCTGATGCTGGTGGCGACCGTGCGCACGCTGCGCAACGAGAACGTCGACTTCGCCTCCACCGCTCTGTACGTCGGCGCCGCGATCCTTGTGGTCCTGCTGCTGTCGTTCGTCGTGGACATCTTCCGCGACCGCGGGGCCAAGCGAGCCACCGAGGACGCTGCGGCCGAGGAGCCGGTCGCCTTCGACCCGATGGCGGGCGGATTCCCCGTGCCGCCGCTGCCCGGACAGCAGTTGCCGCCCGTGCCGCGCAGGCGGTCCCGCCGCGAGCGGGAGCTGATTGTCAGTGGTGGCCCCGATACTCAGAGTGACGAGTCGCTTGGCGGATCTCGCGAAGGAAAGGAGGCGTCCGATGGCTGACGAGACCAACTCCGGCCAGGGGAAGGACACCGAGCCGGGGTTCCAGAACCCCGTCGCCGGCTTCGGCGTGACCTTCAAGGCCATGTTCAAGAAGCGGCTGACCGAGCAGTACCCGGAGCAACCGAAGACCACCGCTCCCCGCTTCCACGGCAGGCACCAGCTCAACCGCCATCCGGACGGCCTGGAGAAGTGCGTCGGCTGCGAGCTGTGCGCGTGGGCCTGCCCGGCGGACGCGATCTACGTGGAGGGCGCGGACAACACGGAGGAGGAGCGGTACTCCCCGGGTGAGCGCTACGGCCGCGTCTACCAGATCAACTACGCCCGCTGCATTCTGTGCGGCCTGTGCATCGAGGCGTGCCCCACGCGCGCGTTGACGATGACGAACGAGTTCGAGCTCGCCGACAGCAGCCGCGCCAACCTGATCTACACCAAGGAGCAGCTGCTCGCCGGGCTCGAAGAGGGCATGGTCGAGTCGCCGCACTCGATCTTCCCCGGCATGGACGAGCAGGACTACTACCGGGGTCTCGTCACCGAGGCGGCGCCCGGCACGAAGCCCCAAGTGGCCGTCTCCAAGGGCGAGAAGCCTGATCCCGAGGGGGCCGACGCATGAGTGCAGCCGTCACCACCCTCGCCGCCTCCACCACCTCCACCGGTGAGGCCTTCCAGTTCTGGATCCTCGGCACGGTCGCCGTCATCGGCGCCCTGTGCACGATCCTCATGAAGAAGGCCGTGCACAGCGCCCTGTGCCTGGCCGGAACCATGATCATCCTCGCGGTCTTCTATCTGGCCAACGGGGCGTACTTCCTGGGCATCGTGCAGATCGTCGTCTACACCGGCGCGATCATGATGCTGTTCCTCTTCGTGGTGATGCTCGTCGGCGTCACCGCCGCCGACTCCCTGAAGGAGACCATCAAGGGGCAGCGCTGGCTCGCCGCCCTGTGCGGGCTCGGCTTCGGGGTGCTGCTCATCGCGGGGATCGGCAACGCCTCGCTGAAGCAGTTCAACGGCCTCGGCAAGGCGAACGCCGGGGGGAACGTGGAGGGGCTCGCGTCCCTCATCTTCACCAAGTACGTCTTCGCCTTCGAGATCACCGGCGCCCTGCTGATCACGGCCGCGGTCGGAGCGATGGTGCTCACGCACCGCGAGCGCACCGAACGGGCCAAGACCCAGCGCGAGTTGGCCGAGCAGCGGGTCCGCGAGGGCAAGCACCTGCCGCCGCTGCCCGCCCCCGGCGTCTACGCCCGGCACAACGCGGTGGACATCGCGGGCCTGCTCCCCGACGGCACCCCGTCGGAGCTCACGGTCATGCAGACGCTGCGCGAGCGCGGCCAGATCCGGGACGTGTCCGGTGAGGCGATGAGCGACCTGAAGGCGCTGGAGCAGCGGTCGTCCGAGCGCCTTGAGCGCCCGGAGGCCGAGCGGGCCGATCTCGAGCGGGCCGAGGAGGCGTCGAAGTGAATCCGGTCAACTACCTGTATCTCGCCGCCCTGTTGTTCACGATCGGCGCCACCGGCGTGCTCATCAGGCGGAACGCGATCGTCGTGTTCATGTGCATCGAGCTGATGCTGAACGCGTGCAACCTCGCGTTCGTCGCGTTCTCCCGCATGCACGGCAATCTCGACGGCCAGATCATCGCGTTCTTCACGATGGTCGTCGCCGCCGCCGAGGTCGTGGTCGGGCTCGCGATCATCGTGTCGCTGTTCCGTTCCCGCCACTCGGCCTCGGTCGACGACGCCAGCCTGATGAAGCTGTAAGGGGTCGCTGAATCGTGGAGAACCTGATTGCGCTGCTTGTCGCGGCGCCACTGCTCGGAGCGGCCGTACTGCTGTGCGGCGGGCGGGCCTTGGACCGGGTGGGCCATCTGCTCGGCACGCTGCTCGCGGCCGTGTCCTTCGTCATCGCCGTCGTGCTCTTCTCCGACCTGCTCGGCAAGGGCCCGGAGGACCGCACGCTCAGCCAGCACCTGTTCAGCTGGATCCCCGTCGAGGGCTTCCAGGCGGACGTTGCGTTCCATCTCGACCAGCTGTCGATGACGTTCGTGCTGCTGATCTCCGGTGTGGGCACACTGATCCACATCTACTCGATCGGGTACATGGAGCACGACGAGCGGCGCCGCCGCTTCTTCGGCTACCTGAACCTGTTCCTCGCGGCGATGCTGCTGCTCGTACTCGCCGACAACTACCTGCTGCTGTACGTCGGTTGGGAGGGCGTGGGCCTCGCCTCGTACCTGCTGATCGGCTTCTGGCAGCACAAGCCGAGCGCGGCCACGGCCGCCAAGAAGGCGTTCCTGGTCAACCGCGTCGGCGACATGGGCCTGTCCATCGCGATCATGCTGATGTTCACGACCTTCGGGACCTTCGCCTTCGGTCCTGTCCTGGGGGCGACCGGGGACACCAGCGAGGGCAAGCTCACCGCCATCGGTCTGATGCTGCTGCTCGCCGCGTGCGGCAAGTCGGCGCAGGTGCCGCTGCAGTCCTGGCTCGGGGACGCGATGGAGGGCCCGACCCCGGTCTCGGCCCTCATCCACGCCGCGACCATGGTGACCGCCGGTGTCTACCTGATCGTCCGGTCCGGCGCGATCTTCAACGCCGCGCCGGACGCGCAGTTGGTGGTCACCATCGTCGGCGCGGTCACGCTGCTGTTCGGTGCGATCGTCGGTTGCGCGAAGGACGACATCAAGAAGGCCCTCGCCGGCTCGACGATGTCGCAGATCGGCTACATGATCCTCGCCGCGGGCCTCGGCCCCATCGGCTACGTCTTCGCGATCATGCACCTGGTGACGCACGGCTTCTTCAAGGCGGGCCTCTTCCTCGGCGCCGGTTCGGTCATGCACGGCATGAACGACGAGGTGGACATGCGGAAGTACGGCGCGCTGCGCAAGTACATGCCGGTCACCTTCGTGACCTTCGGTCTCGGGTATCTGGCCATCATCGGCTTCCCGGGGCTGTCCGGCTTCTTCTCCAAGGACAAGATCATCGAGGCGGCGTTCGCCAAGGGCGGGACGGAAGGCTGGATCCTCGGGGGCGTCGCCCTCCTGGGCGCGGCCATTACCGCCTTCTACATGACCCGCGTAATGATCATGACCTTCTTCGGTGAGAAGCGCTGGCAGCCGGACGAGGACGGGAACGAGCCGCACCCGCACGAGTCCCCGTCCTCCATGACGATCCCGATGATCGTGCTCGCGGTCGGTTCGGTCTTCGCCGGTGGCTTCTTCTCCATCGGGGACCGCTTCCTGCACTGGCTGGAGCCGGTCACCGGGCACGACCACGGGCACGCGCCCATCAGCGCGGGCGTGGTCACCGGCGCCACCATGGTGTGCCTGGTGATCGGTGTGGGGCTCGCCTGGCTCCAGTACGGGCGCCGCGAGGTTCCCGTCGTCGCCCCGCGCGGCTCGCTGCTCACCCGCGCCGCCCGGCGCGACCTGCTCCAGGACGACTTCAACCACGTGGTCCTGGTGCGCGGCGGCGAGCATCTGACGCGCTCTCTCGTGTACGTCGACCACACCCTGGTCGACGGGGTGGTCAACGGGACGGCGGCCTCGGTCGGCGGCCTGTCCGGTCGGCTGCGCAAGCTCCAGAACGGCTACGTGCGCTCGTACGCCGTCTCGATGTTCGGCGGCGCGGCGGTCATCGCCGCGGTGACCCTGCTGATGAGGGCGGTCTGATACCGATGTCCTTTCCTCTGCTGACAGCGACGGCGGTACTGCCGGCCGTGGGCGCGATCGCCACGGCCGCCGTACCGGCGAAGCGGCGCACCGCGGCCAAGTGGCTCGCGCTGCTGTTCTCGCTCGCCACCCTGGTCCTCGCGGCGGTGGTCGCGGTCCGGTTCGACCCGGGCGGCGGACGCTTCCAACTCACCGAATCGCACGCGTGGATCGCGGACTTCGGGGTCCGTTACGAGCTGGGTGTGGACGGCATCGGGGTGGCGCTCATCGCGCTGACCGCGCTGCTGATCCCGTTCGTGATCCTCGCGGGCTGGCACGACGCCGACCCGCAGGAGACGGGCAGCAGCCGGTGGCGGCCGACCCAGGGATTCTTCGCCCTGATCCTCCTCGTCGAGGCGATGGTGATCATCTCCTTCGAGGCCACCGACGTCTTCGTCTTCTACATCTTCTTCGAAGCCATGCTCATCCCGATGTACTTCCTCATCGGCGGCTTCGGGGACCGCGCGGGACCGCACGGCGAGAAGGAGGCCGCGACCCAACGCTCGTACGCGGCCGTCAAGTTCCTCCTCTACAACCTCGTCGGCGGCCTCATCATGCTGGCGGCCGTCATCGGCCTCTACGTAGTGGCGGGCACCTTCTCGCTCTCGGAGATCGCCGAGGCGCGGGCGAGCGGCTCGCTCGACATGGCGACCAACACCGAGCGCCTGCTCTTCCTGGGCTTCTTCTTCGCCTTCGCGGTGAAGGCCCCGCTGTGGCCGCTGCACACCTGGCTGCCGAACGCGATGGGCGAGGCCACCGCCCCGGTCGCCGTACTGATCACGGCGGTCGTCGACAAGGTCGGCACCTTCGCGATGCTCCGCTTCTGCCTCCAGCTCTTCCCGGAGGCCAGCAAGTGGGCGACGCCGGTGATCCTGGTGCTCGCCCTGATCAGCATCGTCTACGGGGCGTTGCTCGCGGTCGGCCAGCGCGACATCAAGCGCCTGGTCGCCTACGCGTCGATCTCGCACTTCGGCTTCATCATCATGGGCATCTTCGCGATGACCAGCCAGGGCCAGTCCGGCGCGACGCTCTACATGGTCAACCACGGGATCTCGACGGCCGCGCTGATGCTGGTCGCCGGATTCCTGATCTCGCGGCGCGGCTCGCGGCTCATCGCGGACTACGGGGGCGTACAGAAGGTCGCCCCGGTGCTGGCGGGGACCTTCCTCATCGGGAGCCTCGCCACCCTCTCGCTGCCGGGGCTCGCGCCCTTCGTCAGTGAATTCCTGGTCCTGGTCGGCACGTTCACGCGCTACCCGGTGATCGGCATCATCGCCACCTTCGGCATCGTGCTCGCCGCGCTCTACACGCTGGTCCTCTACCAGCGCACCATGACGGGCCCGGTGAAGCCGTCGACCGAGGGCATCGCGGATCTGCGGTTGCGTGAACTCGCGGTCGTGGTCCCGCTGATCGGCGTACTGATCTTCCTCGGTGTGTATCCGAAGCCGGTCACCGAGCTGGTGAACCCGGCGGTCAAGCACACCCTGTCCGACGTCCACAAGAAGGACCCGAAGCCGGAAGTGGAGGCGGCTCACAAGTGACCTCACACGTGACTGCGTCAGCCGTCCACAGTCTGTGGACAACCGCGGCGGAACCGCTCTCCAAGATCCAGGCGCCGAAGATCGAATACGGGCAATTGTCCCCGACCTTGATCGTCATCGGTGCCGCCATCGTGGGGATCCTGATCGAGGCCTTCGTGCCGCGCCGGTCCCGCTACTACGTGCAGGTGTTCCTGTCGGTCGTCGCGCTCGCGGCCGCCTTCGCGGCGGTCGTCGGGCTCGCGGCCGGCGGGTACGGGACGACGAAGGCGCACATCGCGGCCATGGGCGCGATCGCCGTCGACGGCCCTGCGCTCTTCCTCCAAGGGACCATCCTGCTGGCCGGGTTGGTCGCGATCTTCACGTTCGCGGAGCGGCGGCTCGACCCGGAGGCGCACGGCAACCGCGTCGACTCGTTCGCCGCGCAGGCCGCCTCCGTCCCCGGCAGCGACAGCGAAAAGGCCGCCATAAAGGCCGGGTTCACCACCACAGAGGTGTTCCCGCTGGCGCTCTTCGCGATCGGCGGCATGCTGGTCTTCCCCTCGGCGAACGACCTGCTGACGCTGTTCATCGCCCTGGAAGTCTTCTCGCTGCCGCTGTACCTGCTGTGCGCCGTGGCCCGCCGCAAGCGGCTCATGTCGCAGGAGGCCGCGGTCAAGTACTTCCTGCTCGGCGCCTTCGCCTCCGCCTTCACGCTGTTCGGCATCGCGCTCCTGTACGGGTACGCGGGCTCGGTCTCGTACAGCACCATCGCGAGCGTCGTCGACGGCTCGATCCAGAACGTCGACCCGGCGCTCGCCGACACCATGGGCAATGACGCGCTGCTGCTCATCGGCATGGCGCTGGTCGGCATGGGGCTGCTGTTCAAGGTCGGCGCCGTGCCGTTCCACATGTGGACGCCGGACGTCTACCAGGGCGCTCCGACGCCGGTCACCGGCTTCATGGCGGCGGCCACGAAGGTCGCGGCCTTCGGCGCGCTGCTGCGGCTGCTGTACGTCGTGCTGCCGGGCATGCGGTGGGACTGGCGGCCGGTCATGTGGGCGATCGCCATCGTCACGATGCTGGGCGGCGCGATCGTCGCGATCACGCAGACCGACATCAAGCGGCTGCTCGCGTACTCGTCGATCGCGCACGCCGGCTTCATCCTGGCCGGTGTCATCGCGACGACACCCGACGGCGTCTCGTCCGTGCTCTTCTACCTGGGCGCGTACTCCTTCGTGACCATCGGCGCGTTCGCCGTGGTCACGCTCGTACGGGACGCGGGCGGCGAGGCGACGCACCTGTCGAAGTGGGCGGGGCTCGGGCGCAGGTCGCCCCTGGTCGCGGCGGTCTTCGCGGTGTTCCTGCTGGCCTTCGCGGGCATCCCGCTGACCTCCGGGTTCGCGGGCAAGTTCGCCGTGTTCAAGGCGGCGGCCGAGGGCGGCGCGGGCGCGCTCGTCGTGGTCGGTGTCGTGTCCTCGGCGATCGCCGCGTTCTTCTACATCCGCGTGATCGTCCTCATGTTCTTCAGCGAGCCGAAGACGGACGGGCCGACCGTGGCCGTGCCGTCGCCGCTGACCATGACGACGATCGGGGTGGGCGTGGCCGTCACGATCGTGCTGGGCCTCGCGCCGCAGTACTTCCTCGACCTGGCGAGCCAGGCAGGGGTGTTCGTGCGGTAGCGACAGCGGCGGTACGAAACACCCGACCGACCCCCGGCCATGCGATGGCGGCAGGGGGTCGGTCGGTATGTGCCGGGCGGGAACGGGGCGTGCCATCGTGACGGCATGGGTCCAGAGGTCGCCCACGGGGCCGCCGGAGCGTTCCCCATGCACCGGCTCGACGTGCCGATGCCCAATGAACTGCCCTTCGCCATCGGCACCTTCGACACCCTCGGCCCCATGTCCCGCGCCGACTTCCCGCACCGGCACACCTTCTACGAGATCGTCTACGTCACCGGGGGCGCCGGCAGCCACGTACGGGATCTGCACCGCAGCGAACTGCGGCCGCCGCACCTGGAGTTCATCGTGCCCGGGCAGGTGCACCACTGGGAGGGCTGCCGGGGCGTCGACGGGTATCTCGTGCTGTTCACCGAGGACTTCCTGCTCGACCACCCCGGCGACCGGGAGGTGCTGCGGCGCCTGGGCGCGGCCCCGTGGCGCTCCCTCGACGAGGCGGCCGACGGCTGGGCGGCCGCGCTCCTCGGCGACATGGACCGGGAGTACCGGGCGGGGGACGGCGGGTTCGGCTCCGTGCTGCGGGCGCTGCTGCACGTACTGATCGTGCGGGCGGGGCGGCGGCTCGCCGGGGCGCCCGTGGCCGGGCGCGCGCCGTCGGTGGCCGAGGAGTTCGCGGGGCTGCTCGCCGGGGCGGACCCGGCGGACCTCTCGGTGCGGGGCTGCGCGGAGCGGATCGGGGTGTCGGCGGGGCATCTCACCGAGGTGGTCAAGGAGGCGACGGGGCGCACGCCGGGGGAGCTGGTGCGGCAGGCGCGGGCGCACGAGGCGAAGCGGCTGCTGGCGCGCACCGGGCTCACCGTGCGGCAGGTGGCGCTGCGGGTGGGGTTCGACGACCCCGCGTACTTCTGCCGCTTCTTCCGGCGGGAGACGGGGGTCAGCCCGGGGGCGTTCCGGCGCGGTGGAGGGCGTGACGGCGGGTGGGGCGGCGGGCGTGACGGTGGGCGCGATGGCGGGCGTGACGGTGGGCGCGATGGCGAGTGCGGCGGCGGGCCGGGCGGCGGGGATTTTCACCACGATCCCCGGATTCCGTCCATCGTCGGTGGCCGGGGGCGGCCCATAGGTTCATGACCGGTCGCGTCGGGGCCGACCAGGCGGCCGCCCCGGCGCGACCCGGGCCGCCGACCGCTTCACCTCACCCCCCCCAGGAGTTGCCATGGACGGATCAGGACGTGATCTCTCGCGCAAGACGGTGCTCAAGGCCGCGGTCGCGGCCGGCGTCGCCCTCCCCGCGGCGGTGCTGGGCGCGAGCGCGCCCGCGCTCGCCCGCACCTCCAGAGACACCGCGCGGACGCTGGAGCCGACGCCGATGTGCGACGACGGCGACGACCCGACGCCCCAACAGACCGAGGGCCCCTACTTCAAGCCGAACTCCCCGCAGCGCACCTCGCTCGTCACCGCGGGCACGCCCGGCACCCGCCTCGCCGTCAGCGGCTACGTCTTCGGTCTCGCCTGCAAGCCGATATCGGGAGTCCTCCTGGACTTCTGGCAGGCGGACGTGAACGGCGCGTACGACAACGTCGGCTACACCTTCCGCGGCCACCAGTTCACCGACGCGCAGGGCGCCTTCAAGCTCTCCACCATCGTGCCCGGCCTGTATCCGGGGCGGACCCGGCACATCCACGTGAAGGTGCAGGCGCCGGGAAAGCCCGTCCTGACGACGCAGCTCTACTTCCCGGGTGAGCCACGCAACAACACCGACACGATCTTCGACCCGCGCCTGCTGATGACGGTGCGTGACGCGGGCTCGGGCAAGGAGGCCGCGTTCGACTTCGTCCTGAACGTGGACCAGGGCGGCGGGCCCACCGACCCGCCCGGCGGCGGCGGTACGTGGGCGGTCGGGACGTCGTACAAGGTGGGCGACAAGGTGACCTACGGCGGGGTGACGTACACCTGCCTCCAGGCGCACACCGCGCTGCAGGGGTGGGAGCCGCCGGCGACGCCGTCGCTGTGGCGGGCGGGCTGAGGCGCCTCCTGAGGGCGGCCCGAGGGCAGCCTGTGGATAACTTTCCGTGATGTCAGTCGTGACCCCTATCGTTGCTCAGGACGTCGAACCACGGCGTACGGGGGGAGCAGCGATGATGGGGACGGAAGTCATGAGCGAGGCGACGGAGCGCGGGGCCATCCAGAGCGAGGCCCTCGCCACGCTCCACCGCGTATTCGGGTACGACGCTTTCCGCGGCGAGCAGGAAGCGATCATCGAGCACGTGGTGGGCGGTGGAGACGCCGTCGTGCTGATGCCGACCGGCGGCGGAAAGTCGCTCTGCTACCAGATCCCGGCGCTGGTCAGAGCCGGTACGGGGGTCGTGGTCTCGCCCCTGATCGCGTTGATGCAGGACCAGGTGGACGCGCTGCGGGCGCTCGGCGTGCGCGCCGGGTTCATGAACTCGACGCAGGACTTCGAGGAGCGCCGCCTCGTCGAGGCCGAGTTCCTCGCGGGCGAGCTCGACCTGCTCTACCTCGCGCCGGAGCGGCTGCGCCTCGACTCCACGCTCGGGCTGCTCTCCCGGGGCAAGGTGTCGCTGTTCGCCATCGACGAGGCGCACTGCGTGGCGCAGTGGGGCCACGACTTCCGCCCCGACTACCTGACCCTGTCCGTCCTCGGCCAGAACTGGCCGGACGTGCCGCGCATCGCCCTGACCGCGACGGCGACGCACGACACGCACCGGGAGATCACCCAGCGCCTCGGCATGCCGGACGCCAAGCACTTCGTGGCGAGCTTCGACCGGCCCAACATCCAGTACCGGATCGTGGGGAAGGCCGAGCCGAAGAAGCAGCTGCTGGGCTTCCTCAAGCAGGAGCACGAGGGCGACGCGGGCATCGTCTACTGCCTGTCGCGGAAGTCGGTCGAGGCGACGGCGGAGTTCCTGAGCAAGAACGGGATCGAGGCGGTGCCGTACCACGCGGGCCTGGACGCGGGCACGCGCGCGGCGCACCAGTCGCGGTTCCTGCGCGAGGAGGGCCTCGTCGTCTGCGCGACCATCGCGTTCGGCATGGGCATCGACAAGCCGGACGTACGGTTCGTCGCGCACATGGATCTCCCGAAGTCCGTCGAGGGGTACTACCAGGAGACCGGGCGCGCCGGGCGGGACGGCCTGCCGTCGACGGCGTGGATGGCGTACGGGCTGCAGGACGTGGTGCAGCAGCGCAAGTTGATCAATATGGGGGAGGGGGACGAGGCGTTCCGGCGCCGCGCCTCCGCGCACCTCGACTCGATGCTGGCGCTGTGCGAGACGGCGCAGTGCCGCAGGGCGCAGCTTCTTTCGTACTTCGGGCAGGAGGCGCCGGAGTCCTGCGGCAACTGCGATACGTGTCTGTCGCCGCCGGAGACGTGGGACGGCACGGTCGCCGCGCAGAAGATCCTGTCGACCGTGGTGCGGCTCGAGCGGGAGCGGAGGCAGAAGTTCGGCGCGGGCCAGATCATCGACATTCTGCTCGGCAGGCGCAGCGCCAAGGTCATCCAGTTCGACCACGACCAGCTGTCGGTGTTCGGCATCGGCGGGGAGCTGGGAGAGGCCGAATGGCGGGGTGTGGTGCGGCAGTTGCTGGCGCAGGGGCTCGTCGCGGTCGAGGGCGAGTACGGGACGCTGGTGCTGACCGAGGAGAGCGGGGCCGTGCTCGGGCGGCAGCGGGAGGTGCGGCTGCGCAAGGAGCCGAAGCCGGCGCCGAGGGCCGCGGGCGCGCGGGACCGGAAGGCGAAGGCGGCGGAGGTGGACCTGCCGGCGGAGGTGGCGCCGGTCTTCGAGGCGTTGCGGGCGTGGCGGGGGGCGCAGGCGAAGGAGAACGGGGTGCCGGCGTACGTCATCTTCCAGAACGCGACGTTGCGGGAGATCGCGCTGCAACAGCCCACGTCCATCGGGCAGTTGGGGGCGATTGGTGGGGTGGGCGAGAAGAAGTTGGCGACGTGGGGGGAGGGTGTGCTCGGGGTTTTGGCGGGTCTTCGGGGGGACGCCTCCGGGGAGGAGGCGCCGCCCGAGCCCGAGGACGAGTTGGCTCCGCCGGAGGACGTGGACTGGTGACGCCTGGCTCCGCCCCGGGCGCGGGACGGGTGCCTCACGCCACGGGGCTCTGCCCCGGACCCCGCTCCTCAATCGCCGGAGGGGCTTGAAAGATCGGGGCTCTGCCCCGGACCCTGCTCCTCAAGCGCCGGAGGGGCTTGAAAGGTCGGGGCCCGCTGCTCAAGTGTCGGAGGGGCTTGAAAGGTCGGGACCACGCCATGGTTCCTCGCCTCTGGCCGGGGGCGGTGCGGCGTGCTCATGGCGGTGGGGGTGGCCCCGGGTCAGGTTCCAGGGACGACGCGGCCCGTGACCTCGCCGAGTTGGATCCTCGTGCCGTCGGGGCCGGGGGCCCAGGCCGAGAGGGTGATGACGTCGCCGTCTTCGAGGAAGCCGCGTTTGCCGGTGGGGAGGTCCAGGGGCTGTTGGCCGTTCCAGGTGATTTCGATCAGGGAGCCGCGTTCGTTGTCCTCGGTGCCGCTGATCGTGCCGGAGCCGTAGAGGTCGCCGGTGCGCAGGGAGGCGCCGTTGACCGTCATATGGGCGAGCATCTGCGCGCCCGTCCAGTACATGCCGGAGAAGGGGGGCTCGGAGATGACCTGGCCGTTGAGGGTGACCGTGATACGCAGGTCGTAGCCGGCGGGCTCGGAAGAGTCGTCCAGGTACGGGAGGAGGGGGACCGTACGTTCCGGGGGTGAGACCCGGGCCGCGTCCAGGGCCTCAAGTGGCGTGATCCACGCGGAGATCGACGTGGCGAACGACTTGCCCAGGTGCGGGCCGAGCGGCACCGCCTCCCAGCCCTGGATGTCGCGCGCCGACCAGTCGTTGAGGAGGCAGAGGCCGAAGACGTGGTCGCGGTAGGAGGCGAGGGGGACCGGGGTGCCCTGGCGCGACGGGACGCCCACCACGAAGCCGACCTCCGTCTCGATGTCGAGGCGGACGGAGGGGCCGAAGACGGGGGCCGGGTCGGCGGGCGCCTTGCGCTGGCCCGAGGGGCGGACCACGTCCGTGCCGGAGACGACGACCGTGCCGGAGCGGCCGTGGTAACCCACCGGAAGGTGCTTCCAGTTGGGCTTCAGGGGCTCCTCGTCGGGGCGGAAGAGGCGGCCGAGATTCGAGGCGTGGTTCTCGGATGCGTAGAAGTCGACGTAGTCCGCGACCTCGAACGGCAGGTGCAGGGTGACCGAGGAGAGGGGGTGCAGGAAGGGGCGTACGAGCTCGCGGTGGGCCGGGTCCGTGACCCAGGACGTCAGCGCGCGGCGCACGTCCGACCAGGTCGTACGGCCGGACGCCAGAAGGGAGTTGAGCGTGGGCCGGGCCAGGACCGGGGCGTGCGGGGAGCCGAGGGCCGCGGCGGCGCCGCCCGCGTCCAGGACGTGGTCCCCGATCCGCACCCCCACGCGGCGCTCGGCCTCGTCGGAGGAGGCGGGGGAGAAGACTCCGTACGGAAGGTTGTGCGGGCCGAAGGGGTGGCCTTCGGGAAGGTCGAGTGGGTCGAGACGGTCGAGCGGGGTGTGCTCGGACGCGGACTCGGACGTGGCTGCGGGTGCCATGCCAGCGGGCCTCACTTTCCATTCGGGTGCGCCACACGTTACGTCGGAGGCACCGGTTTGCGGCAGTGCCTAAAGAGTTCGCAATGTCCGAATGACCCGTTGATGGAGTGGTCGGTTCCGGCTTAGCGTCATTGTCCGGTGGGCGTGGACAGGACAGAACGGGACGGGACGGAACGGGACAGGGCCTGGTCCGGGTCCGTGGGGGACGCGTGGGGGGACCCGTGGCCAGGAGCGCCGGGAGTGCCAGCAGCGCTGGAAGCATGCCGTTCGCCGTGGACCGGGAGGTGCCCGGCCTGATCGTGAAGTTCGGCGACTATCCGCTGCACCACGGAGGAGTGGGCGCGATCCGCAGCCTGGGACGCCTGGGGGTGCCCATGTACGCGATCACGGAGGACCGTTACACGCCCGCGGCGGCCTCCCGCTATCTGCTGCGCGCCTTTCCGTGGCGTACGACGGGGACGGAGGAGCCGCAGCGGCTCGTCGAGGGGCTGCTGCGCGTCGCCCGCCGGATCGGCCGGCCGACGGTGCTGATCCCGACGGACGAGGAGGCGGCCGTCCTCATCGCCGAGCACCAGGGTCCGCTCGCCGCCGCGGGGCTGCTCTTCCCGCGTGTGGAACGGGAGTTGCCGCGCCGCCTCGCCAGCAAACAGGGCCTGCACGAGCTGTGCGTGGAGCACGGCATCCCGTCGCCGACGGCCGTGTTCCCGAGCTCGTACGCGGACATCGAGGAGTTCGCGGGGCGGGCCCGGTTCCCGGTGGTGGCGAAGAACCGGGAGGCGTTCACGCGGCGCTCGCGGCCCGCCGTGAACGGGACGACGAGGATCGCGAGCTCAGAGGGCCTGCGCCAACTCGCCCTCGGCTGGGGCGAGGAGCCCGGCGTGATCCTCCAGGAGTATCTGCCGCGCGAGGACGCCGAGGACTGGATCGTGCACGCGTACTTCGACCAGGACTCCACGCCGCTCGCCATGTTCACCGGCGTCAAGGTCCGCTCCTGGCCGCCGCACGCGGGCATGACGGCCAACGCGTACGTCGTCGACAATCCGGAACTCGCGGACCTCGCCGCACGTTTCATCAAGCAGATCGGCTTCACCGGAATCATCGACCTGGACCTGCGCTTCGACCGGCGCGACGGACAGTACAAACTGCTCGACTTCAATCCGCGGATGGGCGCCCAGTTCCGCCTCTTCGAGAACGAGGCGGGGATCGACGTCGTCCGCGCCATGCACCTCGCACTCACCGGCCGCGCCGTTCCGGAGGGGGAACAGCGGGCGGGACAGCGCTACGTCGTCGAGAACATCGACCTCCCGGCCCTGCTCGCGTACCGGCGCAGCGGCTATACGACCCCGCACGCCCCGACCCGAGCCAGCGGGACGGAGCTCGCGTGGTGGGCGGCCGACGATCCGCGGCCGTTCTTCACGATGCTCGCCCGGTTCGTACGGCCCGGGGCGAAGCATCTGTACCAGCTGTGGCGGACCAGCCGCGGCGCGCGACAACGAAGTAGGTGACACCGCGTCGTCCTGGGGAGGGGCTTCGTGAAACATCCGGCAGAACACCCGGTAGCAGTCATTGGGGCGGGGCCCTACGGCCTGTCCACCGCCGCCCATGTGCGGGCGCGCGGAATACCCGTCAGGGTCTTCGGGGAGCCCATGGTGAGCTGGCGCTCGCACATGCCCGAAGGCATGATCCTCAAGTCCGTGCCGTCCGCGTCGAACATCGACGCGCCCCAGCGCGGACACAAACTGGTCGACTACTGCGACGCCGCCGGGATCGAGCGGCTCGTCACGGACGAGGACCTGATATCCGCCGAGACCTTCGTGGCGTACGGGGACTGGTTCCAGAAGGAGCTGGTGCCCGAGCTGGAGCGGGTGCGGGTGGTCTCCGTCGACCGGCGCGGGCGCGAGGGCTTCGAGCTGAAGCTGGACTCGGGGGAGCAGTTCACGGCGCGGGCCGTGGTCGTCGCCACCGGCCTGTCAGGACTTGAACACCTGCCACCCGAGTTCGCCGCCGCCGTGCCGGACGGACCCACCCCCACGGGCCCGGTCTCGCACAGCGCGCAGCACCACGACCTGTCGCGGTTCGCGGGCAAGGAGCTGATCGTCGTCGGCGCGGGCCAGTCCGCTCTGGAGACGGCGGCGCTCGCGGCGGAGGCGGGAGCGCGCGTGCGCGTGGTGGCGCGCGGGAGGGGACGGGTGCGCTTCGGCGCGCCCCCGTGGGACCAGCCGAAGTTCCGTCCCGAGACCCCGTTCGGCAACGCGTGGTCGCTGTACGCGCTCACGTACTACCCCCACCCGTACCGTCATCTGCCGCCGCAGGCACGGCACTTCCTGGTGCGGCGGGTGCTGGGGCCGCTGGGCGCGTGGTGGCTGCGGGAGCGGTTCGAGGGCAAGGTCGCGGTGCGCGAGGTCGCGGCGGTCGAGCGGGTGACGGTGGCGGAGGGTGCGCCCGTGCTGCGCGTGCGTACGCACGGGGGGCGCGGCGAGGACATGGCCGCCGACCACGTCATCGCGGCGACCGGGTACCGGGTGGATCTCGCGGCGATGCCGTTCCTGGGGGAGGGGCTGCGGACGCGGCTCGCCACCAGCCGCGGCACGCCGCGGCTCGGCGCCGGCTATGTCTCGTCCGTTCCCGGCCTGTACTTCACGGGGATGCTGGGCGGGTCCTCGTACGGGCCCGTCATGCGGTTCGTGTGCGGTACGGAGTTCGCCTCGCCGCGGCTCGCCCGGCACCTGGCGGCGGCGCACGGTTGACCAGGTGTCCCCGGCAACTACCTGCGGGGTCAACCGGGTTGACCACGCGGGTGCGTCCCCCGAACAGATGAAACGGCTCGGTCGTGACCGGCCGTACCTCGCCAGGGCGGCCGGTACTCGACGGGTCGCGGGCACGGCCTGTCCGTATTCTTCGGATCATGCCCGCACCCGCATATGCACTCATCGCCACCGACCTGGACGGCACGCTGCTGCGCCGCGACGACACGGTCTCCGACCGGACCCGCGGCGCCCTGGCGGCGGCCGTCGCCGCGGGCGCCCGGCACATCGTGGTGACGGGACGGCCCGCGCCCCGCGTGAAACCGCTCCTCGACGACCTCGGCGGGGGCGGGCTCGCGGTGTGTGCGCAGGGAGCGCAGCTGTACGACGGCGTACGCGACCGGCTGCTGTGGTCGCTCACCCTCGACCGGGACCTCGCCGAGCAGGCCATCGGCAAGATCGAGGCCGAGGTCGGGCAGGTGTACGCGGCCGTCGACCAGGACGGCGTGGAGGGGCTCACGCTCATCGAGCCCGGGTATCTGATGCCGCATCCGACGCTCCCGGCGGTACGGGTGCGGGGGCGGGCCGCGCTGTGGGCGCAGCCCATCAGCAAGGTGCTGCTGCGCCATCCCGCCCTGTCGGACGACGAGTTGGCGGCGGTGGCGCGGGCGGCGGTGGGGCCGCTGGCCACCGTCACGATGTCGGGGCCCGGGACGGTGGAGCTGCAGCCTCGTGGTGTCACCAAGGCGACCGGGCTCAGCCTCGCGGCGGAGCGGTTGGGCGCGGGGGCCGGCGACACGATTGCCTTCGGCGATATGCCGAACGATGTGCCGATGTTCGCGTGGGCGGGGCGGGGGGTGGCGGTGGCGAACGCGCATCCTGAGCTCAGGGCCGTTGCCGACGAGGTGACTTCGTCGAACGAGGAGGACGGGGTGGCGGTCGTCCTGGAACGCCTCTTGGCCTGAACCGGTCCTGTTGCCCCCCCCGTCCACCCACGCCACGGGGCTCCGCCCCGGACCCCGCGCCTCAAACGCCGGCGGGGCTTGATTGTGGTCGTCCGCCGCCGAGACCCCAGAAGATCGGGGCTCTGCCCCGGACCCCGCTGGCTCTCGTACGAAGGCGGGGCTTGAATGCCCCACCCGTGGCGGCCGACCCGCACCGCCTTGGGCGTTAGCCCGCCGTCCGTGGGATGCGGCGTTCCCACGTCCGGTGGAAGAGGACCTCGTCGCCGTCCCGGCACACCACCTCGCTCGACGTGAGGAACTCGGTTGTCGTGCAGGTGATTTCGGAGCGGGTTTCGACGCGGGCGTCCCAGCCGAGCTCCGGGCGGTGCAGGCGGATCGTCCAGTCGGAGCGGGTGCGCGCCGACAGCGGGTCGGACTCGTCGATGACGTACGTCTCCAGCGCGTCCTCGGTGAACTCCAGGCCGTCCGGGTACACGCGCGTGCCGCCGTACTTCGGGTCGACCTCCAGCTTCCACTCGCCCGCCGCGACGTCCCGTACGACGAGGCGTTCGGGGCGAGGCTCGTCCAGCGTCTCCGGGTAGACGACGCCCAGCGGCTGCGACTGCTCCGGCTCGGCGAAGGTGAACGTGCCGCCCGGCTCCCCGTCGCGGACCGGCAACTCCAGCGCGCTGCCCACCGGATCGAGCGTGAACCCGGCCTCCGAGCCCGCCTGCGGCCAGATCCACGGCCAGTACGCCGAGGAGACCGCGAGCCGGATGCGGTGCCCGGCCGGGAAGGCGTGGCCGATGCCGTTCAGCTCGAACACCACGTCCTCCGTGGTGCCCGGCTCCCACGGCACGTTCTGGTCGCGGCCGTGTCGCGACGACAGGTTGAGGACGCCGCGCGTCACCAGCGTCGACGCGCCGTCCGGCGCCACATCGCACACCCGCGCCACGATCTGTCCGCGCTCCACAGGACACGTCACCCGCAACGTCACCCGCGGCCGCCCCAGAACCCGTACCTCCTGCGGCACCTCGAACTCGAAGCACGCCGACTTCGCGTCCTCCTCGCGCTGGTCCGGCGGCAGGTCCGCATCGTTCCCGAACGGGAAGAAGCGGCCCGCGTCCAGGCCGGTGTGCTGCGGCGAGCGGACGAGGACCGGATCGCCCCCGAGCGCGTACGAGACCTTCGAGACGTGCGGGGACGGCCAGGACTCGTCGCCCACCCAGCGGCCCGGCAACTGGTCGTACACCGTGGCCGGCGGGTGGGAGTCGCTGATCCAGGAGCGGAGCTTCGGTTCCTCCATCACGCCGGTGTCCTCGCCCTTGAGCCAGTGGTCCCACCAGCGCAGCGTCTCCTGGAGGAAGCCGATGGCCGGGCCCGGCGGCAGCCCGCGGTCCGGGTACTGGTGCGACCAGGGGCCGATCAGGCCGCGGACCTGCGTGTCCGGCAGGTTCTCCACCAACCGGAGCACCGTGTCGCGGTACGGGTCGTGCCAGCCGCCCACCGCGAGCACGCCCGCCTTGATCGCGGAGTAGTCCTCGCAGACGCTGCCGTGCCGCCAGTAGTCGTCGCGGGTCTGGTGGTTCAGCCACGTGTGGATGAAGGGGTCGACCTCCTCCAGGCGCTTCGTCCACATGTCCTTCCAGCCCTCGCCCACGAACCGCGGGTCCGGCGGCCGGGACACGAAGGCGAGCATCGTCGCCGCCCACGCGTGCATGTCCACGGCGAGCACCGAGCCGCCCATGTAGTGCACGTCGTTGTCGTAGCGGTCGTCCGCCGAGCAGACGGTGATGATCGCCTTCAGCGGCTCGGGGGCGAGGGCCGCGATCTGGAGGGAGTTGAAGCCGCCCCAGGAGATGCCGAACATGCCGACCTTGCCGGAGGACCAGGGCTGGGCCGCGAGCCAGTTCACGACCTCGACGCCGTCGGCGAGCTCCGTCTCGGAGTACTCGTCGGTCGGCATGCCCTCGGAGTTGCCGTGGCCGCGGACGTCGACACGTACGGAGGCGTAGCCATGACCCGCGTACCAGGGGTGCCGCTGCCAGTCGCGCGGCGCCGTCCAGTCGGAGAGCCGGTACGGGAGGTACTCCAGCAGCACGGGCACGGGATCGTCGGTCACGGGACGCCAGACGCGGGCGAAGAGCGTCGTCCCGTCGGACAGGGGTACGCGGATGTCCTCGCGGGTCGTCCCGAACGGGAACTCGGATCGGATCTTGGGAGTCGTGCTCATGGGGGAACCTCTGTGGCCTCAGTGAACGGGGTGCATGGTGCGGCGCAGCCACGGCGCCAGGGCGATGACGGCGATACCGACCGCGACCGCGATCGCGCCGTTGACGCCGAAGTACGCGGGGTTGGAGACCTCGCCGTAGAGCTTGACGGTCTGGGCCTGGATTCCGTTCGCGAGTGCGAGCGAGAGAAACCACAGGGACATGGTCTGGCTGGCGAAGGCCTGCGGGGCGAGCTTGGTGGTCGCGGACATCCCGGACGTCTCCACGAGGATGTCGCCGAGGCCGAGCAGCAGGTACGAGCCGACGATCCACCAGGCCGCCATCTTGTACGTGCTGTCGCTGTGGCCCGAGGTCGGCAGCGCCATCAGGACGAACGACAGGCCGCCGAGGATCACGCCGATCGCGATCTTGTTGGAGGCGTGCGGCTGGCGCCGGCCCATCCGCGCCCACACGGTCGCCACGACGGGCGCGAGCGCCACCTCGAAGGCGCCGAGCGCGGAGGCGTACCAGCTGGTGGGGAAGTCGAAGCCGAGGATGGTCGACTCGGCGTTCGTCGACGCGAGCAGCATCATCGTCGAGTACGCCTGGAACAGGATGAAGTTGAAGGCGACCGAGGCGATGAAGAGGACCAGGTACGGCTTGAGGCGGCCGCGCTCCTCGGCCGTCACCCGGGGGCTCTTGAACATGACGACGAAGTACACGATCGGCGCGATCACCGAGATGTACGTGAGGACGTCGACGAAGCGGCCCATCGTCAGCCAGCCGACCGAGCCGAGGAGCACGGCGAGCGCCGCCACCACGACCGCGCCCACGATCATCAGCCGCACCGCGCGCCGCATCCCCTCGGGCGGCAGCGCGTACTCGGCGGCGTCCGTGCGCCCGGCCAGGTGACGCCGCCCGACGACGTACTGGATCAGACCGAGCGTCATCCCGATGGCGGCGGCGGAGAAGCCCCAGTGCCAGCCCTTGTGGTCGCCGAGCCAGCCGGTGATCAGCGGGCCCGCGAACGCGCCGATGTTGATGCCCATGTAGTAGAGCGCGAAGCCGGCGTCGCGGCGCTCGTCGTCGGTCCGGTACAGCTTGCCGACCATCGAGGCGACGTTCGGCTTCAGCAGTCCGGTACCGGCGCTGATCAGGCCGAGCCCGACCCACGTCATCGTCGGCGTGGGCACCGCCATCGAGTAGTGTCCGCAGGCGATGAGGATGCCGCCCCACAGGACGGCGCGGTACGAGCCGAGGATCCGGTCGGCGAGCCAGCCGCCCGCGACCGAGACGAGGTACACGAGCGTGCCGTACGCCGCCGAGACCGAGGCCGCGTTGCCCGGGTCCATGCCCATGCCGCCGTGCGCGACGGTGTCCGCGAAGTACAGGACGAGGATGGCCTGCATGCCGAGGAACGAGAAGCGTTCCCAGACCTCGAGGCCGGAGAGGGTGAGCAGGCCCCTCGGTTGGCCGAAGAAGGCCGTGTCGTCTTCGGGGGGCGGTGCGCTGCCCGTGTCGTTCTCAGTGCGGGACAAAGTGCGTACTCCAGGTCGTCTGTGCTGATCAAGAACATACCGGTGGTGTCGCGAACCCGCCTGGTCCGGGGTGTTCGGGCGGGCGCCACCTGTGATCGAAACGCGACCGGATACGCTGACTTGAGTGATGGCAGCGACACATCGACAAACCGTGTCATCGACCGAATGATCGACCGAGTTCGCCATGTGAGCGTCGTGTTCGTCAGCAGACAGGAGAACCTCTCGTGACCGTCGTCGGGACTTTCGGTCTGAGCGTGCGGGACCAGGCTCTCGAAGCCGATGTCCAGGCCGGATTGGCGGCCGTCGAGGAGGGACTGCTCGAGGCCACCAAGAGCGAGGTTCCCTTCATCACGGAGGCCGCCCAGCACCTGGTGCGCGCCGGGGGCAAACGGTTCCGGCCGCTGCTCGTGACCCTCGCGGCCCAGTTCGGCGACCCGTACGCGCCGGGCATCGTGCCCTCCGCCGTCGTCGTCGAGCTCACCCACCTCGCGACGCTGTACCACGACGACGTGATGGACGAGGCGGACGTGCGGCGCGGGGTGCCGAGCGCCAATCAGCGCTGGGGCAACTCCGTCGCTGTTCTGACCGGGGACTTCCTCTTCGCGCGCGCCTCGCACATCCTCGCCGACCTCGGCCCGGACGCCGTCCGCATCCAGGCGGAGGCGTTCGAGCGGCTGGTCACCGGGCAGATCCTGGAGACGGCCGGTCCGGCGGACGGGCGTGACCCCGTCGACCACTATCTGGATGTGCTGAGCGGCAAGACCGGTTCGCTGATCGCCGTGGCCTGCCGCTTCGGCGCGATGATGTCGGGCGCCGACGAGACCGTCGTCGACGTCCTCACCCAGTACGGGGAGCGGCTCGGCGTCGCCTTCCAGCTCGCCGACGACGTCCTCGACATCGCGTCCGACTCGCACGAGTCCGGGAAGACGCCGGGCACGGATCTGCGGGAGGGCATCGCTACGTTGCCGGTGCTGCGGCTGCGCGAGCGGGCCGAGCTGCTCGGCCTCACCGAGGACAAGGAGCTGGTCGAGCTCCTGGACTCGGACCTCAGCGACGATGCCCGGCTCGCGGACGCGGTCGCGCGACTGCGGGCGCATCCTGCGTTGGAGCAGGCGCGGCGGGACACGGTTCGCTTCGCGGAGGAGGCCAGGTCGGCGTTGGCGCCGTTGTCGGAGTGTGAGGCGAAGCGGGCGATGGTGGAGCTGTGTGACGCGGTGGTGCATCGGGCGGGGTGACCCGTCGTGGCGGTCGCGGGGCTCTGCCCCGGACCCCGCGCCTCAATCGCCGGCGGGGCTTGATTGTGGTCGTTCGTCGACGGGGGTTGAGTTGTGACTTGCGTCACTCTTCCGGATTGAGTCCGGGCTTGGACCCCGTCCGTACTCACCCCCGGAGGTCGGCGCAGGGGGCGTCGGCCGTACAGGGGGAGAACTGAACATGGGCACACGCATGCTCGCCGCCGCCGTCGCCATCGGTGCCGCCGCCGTCACCGGGCTCGCCGCGCCGCAGGCCCTCGCCTCGGACGCGGGGTCCGCCGACACCGGGACCGTCCTCGCCACCAGCCTCAACGGTGCCAACGAGGTGCCGGTGCCCGGCGGCCCCGCCGTCGGCGACAAGGACGGTTCCGCCCTGGAGTTCGTCCAGGTCAAGGGTGATCAGGTGTCCGTCGCCGTGAAGTGGCGGGGCATCGGCAGGCCGACCGCGCTGCACATCCACGAGGGCGCCAAGGGTGCGAACGGCGACGTACGGGTCGACTTCACCAAGGTGCTCGGCGATGCCAAGCACCACCGCGCCACCGGCTCCGTGACCGTCAAGGACGCCGCGCTCCTGGGGCGGCTTACCGACGACCCCGGTGCGTTCTACGCCAATCTGCACACCGGCGAGTTCCCCGGCGGCGCCGTCCGCGGCCAGCTCCACCAGGTCACCCAGCGGACCGACTTCGGCCGCGCCCTCCACAACTTCCAGGCGTCCGTGGTGCGCGGCCGGCAGATCTACGAGTGCAAGACCGACCCCGCCACCGGCAAGGCGGCCTTCGCGCAGCGCGACGTGCGCGCCGTACTCGCCGGGCACATCCGGCACTCCTTCACCGCGCCGGGCTCCGGTGTGCCGCAATGGGTCGCGCCCGACCGCAGCGCCGTGACCGGGGCGGTCGTCTCCCGCACCCCGAACGGCGCCGACAACATCGCCGAACTGGACCTCAAGGCCACCCAGTCCGGCAAGCCGCGCGGACTGCTCGCGCACACCACCGAGATCCTGCGCCTCAACACCGTGGGCGGCGTGGCCCCTTCGGGCAGCTGTGACCTCGGGAAGGTCGTCGGCGTGCCCTACAAGGCGGACTACGTGTTCGTGAACGGCTGAGCCGGTTCGGTCGGGCGGCTCGGGCGGCGTCACCCCCTACGGGTCGGGGGCGACGCCGCCGTCGTGTGTCATCCCGTAGGCGTACGCCGAGTTGATCCCGGGGTCTGACGCTTCCTCGTGGCCGGTTTGGTCAGATTGGGTACACCACTCCAGACCAATCCGGGTGAGAATGGCGGCTCGGGGTGGACGCAAACTGGACGAGTGCACAGGACGGTAAGCCGCCGCCGATCACGGAGGTAGGGCAAGGACATGGCACCGTACGCATCCGAAGACAGCGAGAGCGGGACCGAGGGCGGCAGGCGCCGCAAGGCCGTGCGCTACGCGGTCCCCGTGGCCGTGGTGGGGGTGGCCGCGGCGACGATCGGGCTCGTTCCGGCGCTCGCCTCCTCCGGCGACCCGGACCTTCCCGACATCACGGCGCGTCAGCTCATCGAGAAGATCGCCAAGTCGGACACCCAGCAGCTCTCCGGCACCATGAAGATCCAGACGGACCTGGGCCTGCCCTCGCTCGGCGGCGCCGCGGGCGGCGGTCTCATGGGGGGCGGCGACGGCGAGCGCGGCGGGGACGGCGGCGAGGGCGGCTCGTCGGCCGACCCGCAGTCGAAGCTCGCCGAACTCGCCTCCGGCTCGCACACGCTGCGCGTCGCGGCGGACGGCGCGGACCGCCAGAAGCTGTCGGTCCTCGACGACGCGTCCGAGTACAGCGTGATCCACAACGGCGACGACCTGTGGGCCTACGACAGCAAGTCGGACGAGGCGTACCACGCGAAGCACGCCGAGGGCTCGGGGGACCGCAAGGAGAAGGCGCCCAAGGGCGTTCCCGCCACGCCGAAGGAGCTCACGGACGAGATCCTCAAGGCCGGCGGCGACAGCACGTCGTTCACGGTCGACGGCACCTCGCAGGTCGCGGGCCGGGACGCGTACCGGCTGCAGATCAAGCCGAAGCAGTCCGGTTCGACGGTCGGCGCGGTCACCGTGTCCGTGGACGCGAAGACCGGTACGCCGCTGAAGTTCTCGCTGACCCCGGCGGGCGGCGGCGCGGCCGTCGTCGACGCGGGCTTCACCAAGGTCGACTTCGCGAAGCCGGCCGCCTCCACCTTCGACTTCAAGCCGTCGAAGGGTACGAAGGTCACCGAGGCGGACGACAGCATGCGCCATGAGCGTGCCGCCGAGCCGGACGCGTTCAAGGGCGATGCGTTCAAGGGCGGCGGGCTCGACGACCTGAACGTCATCGGCAAGGGCTGGACGTCCATCGCCGAGCTGAAGATGCCGAAGGAGGCCGGCGGCCTGGCCTCCGGCGCCGCGGGCTCGGCCGACATGCCGCCCGAGGCCCAGAAGTTCCTCAGCTCCCTGGGCGACCGGGTCAAGGGCGAGTTCGGCTCCGGCACCGTCTACTCGACCCGCCTCGTGAACGTACTGATCACCGAGGACGGGAAGGCGTACGCGGGCGCTGTCACCAAGGACGCGCTCGTGAAGGCGGCGAACGCGGGCTGAGTCAGCGGTGGTCGACGGTGAGGGGGCGGTGCGCACCGCCCCCTCACCCGTACGCCTAGGAGGGGCATGGAGGAACAACCCGTCATCGAGACGCGGGAGCTCAGCAAGCGGTACCGGGGCGGGCAACTGGCCGTCGACGGGCTCAGTCTGAGCGTCCCGCGCGGCGCCGTCTTCGGCTTCCTCGGCCCGAACGGCTCAGGCAAGACCACCACCATCCGCATGCTGATGGGCCTGATCGACCCGACGTCGGGGTCCGCCCGCGTACTCGGCCACCCCGTGCCGCGCGCCGTGCGGACCGTGCTTCCGCAGGTGGGCGCGCTGATCGAGGGACCCGCCCTGTACGGCTTCCTCAGCGGCCGGGACAACCTGCTGCGCTACGACGCCGCCGACCCGACCGCCGACCCGCGCACCCGCAAGGAGCGGGTCGGGCAGGCGCTCGACCGGGTGGGCCTGACGGCCGCCGCGGGCAAGAAGGCGAAGGCGTACTCGCTCGGCATGAAGCAGCGGCTCGGCCTCGCCGCCGCCCTGCTCACCCCGCGCCGGCTGCTCGTCCTCGACGAGCCGACGAACGGCCTCGACCCGCAGGGCATGCGCGAAATCCGCGGCCTCGTACGGGAGTTGGCCTCCGACGGCACCACGATCTTCCTCTCCTCGCACCTCCTCGACGAGATCGAGCAGGTCTGCACGCACGCCGCGGTGATGGCGAAGGGCCGCCTGCTCACCCAGGGCCCGGTCGCCGAACTAGCGGCGGGGGTACGCGGCAAGCTCGCGGTCACCACCCCGGACCCGGCCGACGCCGCCCGCGTCCTCAAGGAACACGGCCTGACCGTCCTCGACACCACGGACGAGCTGGTCACGGCCGAACCACCGCCTCCCGAAACGGACTTGGCGGATCTGAACACGGCACTGGTCACCGCGGGCGTACGCGTCCGGGGCTTCGGCGTCGAGCGGGCCTCCCTTGAGGACGCGTTCGTCGCGCTGACGGGGGAGGGATTTGATGTCGCAGGTTGAGGCACAAGTGCGACATCCGCTGTGGACCCTCGGCCTGCTGCGCAGCGAGCTGACCGTGACGCTGCGCCGCTGGCGCACGCTCGCGCTGCTCGCGGTGCTGGCCGGGGTGCCGATCCTGATCGGTGTGGCCGTGAAGATCGAGACCAGCGGGGACCCGACGGCCGGGGGAGGCGGGGGCGGCGGCCCCGCGTTCATCGCGCAGATCACCAACAACGGCCTGTTCCTGGTGTTCACGGCGCTCGCCGCGACGCTCCCCTTCTTCCTGCCCATGTCGGTCGGCGTCGTCGCGGGCGACGCCATCGCGGGCGAGGCGAACTCCGGAACGCTGCGCTACCTCCTCGTGGCCCCCGCGGGCCGCACCCGCCTGCTGCTCACCAAGTACGCGACCGTGCTCGCCTTCTGCCTGGTGGCGACGCTGGTGGTCGCGGTCTCCGCGCTCGCGACCGGGGCGCTGCTGTTCCCGCTCGGCGACGTCGTCACCATCTCCGGTACGCGGATCGGTTTCGGCGAGGGCCTGTGGCGGGCGCTGTTGATCGCGCTGGTGGTCGCCGCGTCGCTGATCGGCGTCGCCGCCATCGGCCTGTTCGTCTCGACGCTGACCGGCAGCGGCATCGCGGCGATGGCGACGACGGTGGGGCTGCTCATCACCGTCCAGATCCTCGACCAGATCCCGCAGCTGCACGCGATCCAGCCGTATCTGTTCTCGCACCAGTGGCTGTCCTTCGCCGACTTGATGCGGGAGCCGGTGTACTGGGACGACGTGGCCCGGAACCTTCAACTGCAGGTGCTGTACGCGGCCGTGTTCGGCTCGGCCGCGTGGGCGCGGTTCACGGCGAAGGACATCACCGCGTGAGCACCTCCTCGGCCGGTGCCGCGTCCCGCGCCACGTGGTCGCCGCGGCGGGGCCGGGCGAGGAGGAAGCCGACGGGGGCGCCGATCAGGACCGAGGAATGGAACGGCCAGAAGTTCCAGTCCAGGTCCGGGAAGAGCGCGTACGGGCTGCCCGAGACCGAGGGGGAGAAGAAGGTGACGAGCAGGACCGCGGCCACGCTCCCGTAGACGCAGCGCCGCATGGCCGCCGCGGTCATCGGGCGTTCCTTGCGCAGCCCGTGGACGACGAGCGGGAGGACCGTCGACGTCGTCATCGTGTACGACAGGATCAGCCAGAACTGCGGGCTGACGTCGGGGGTGAGGGCGGCGAGCACGATGCTCACGCCGCCGATGGTGACCATGGTGAGCCGGGCCCGGCCCGCGCGGACGCTCCGCGTGCCGTCGGCCTTGTGGTCCTGGGGCTCGGCCGCGGGGCCCGCGCGGAGGTCGCGGACGACGGAGGCGGCGGCGGAGAGCAGCAGGACGGAGGCGGCGGCGAGGACCATCAGGAACGTGGCGCAGAGCACGAACAGCAGCCACTTGCCGAGCCCGTCCTCCCCTCCGTCGAGGGCGATGGCGAGGCGGGCGATGATGTTGCCGCCGAACTGGCCCTGTGAGACGAGCTTCTCCTCGGGCACGAGGGCCGCAGCGCCGAAGCCGATGAGCGCGGCCAGCGCGCACATGGGGGCGATGACGGCGAAGCCCACGCCCGCGACGCGGCGCGCGTCGGCCTGCTTCGGGGCGTCCGTGAAGCGCGCGATGAGGTACGGCATGAAGGCCGCGCCGGTCAGCACGCAGGAGCAGAACGCCGCCAGGTCGATGAACCCGACGGGGCCGTCGCCGAAGAGCTGGCCGAGCGACAGGTAGTCGGCCGAACCGGACCGCAGCCGGTCGGCGGAGTCGAAGAGCGAGCCGAAGTCCCCGTCGAACTTGATCAGGACCAGCAGGCCGAGGAGCGGGGCGATGACGACCAGGCCGCCCATCTTGGCCATCTGCAGCAGGGACGCGCCGCGCGTGGCACCGATTGCCGCGCAGGAGACGACCAGGCCGCCGATCAGCACGATGAGCAGCTGCCGGGTGCCCAGGTCGTCGATGCCGACCATCTGCGCGGTGTCGCCGAGGGGTTGGAACTGGGCGGTCAGCAGCGGCACCGTCGAGGCCAGCAGGGCGACGCCGGCGGCGCGGCGGCCGGGCCCCGGCGGCAGATGGCGGGCGACGGTCTCGCCGAACGACCGCCCGCCCACGCCCGCGAGGCGCTTCGCCAGCCACTGCCGCATCAGCAGCGGGGACAGTGCCGCGGCCCCCGCGACGACCAGACCGTCGCCGCCGGCCACGGCGACGACCCCGACGAGGTACATCACGGCGGCGGCGTTCGCGATGTCACCGGCGTAGGCGAAGCCGGTCCTGCCGCTGCCGAGCCGGTTCTTCTCGTCGACGCGGAAGAACTCGTCGTTGACGCGGAGATCGGGGCTCGCCCACATCGACAGGAACAGGCAGGCACCGATGAAGAGCAGGAACAGGAGCAGGGAGATCAGGAGCCCGTCCATCACGCACCACTCCCACGAGCCGTGCACGGTCTGGTGCGGGAACCCAGGAGGCGTCCGTAAGGCATGGCTCCTCCAGGAGCAGCGCGGGTGGCAAGGTGCGGGCGGGACGCGACTTCGGCATCGACCGCCCGGCGGTCGCACACACGTTACCGACGGTTAGGGGGAGTGCCATACGACGAACGGAGTGGATTTAGCAAAGAGTTGGTGCCCACGGCCCACCAGGTCCTGCCGGAGCCCGTCGGGCCGCACCGGCTCAGTGGAGGCAGAACTCGTTCCCCTCGGGGTCGCCCATCAGCAGCCACTCGCCGCCCTGCCCCTTGACCTCGTCGAGCACCCGCGCGCCGAGCCCGGTGAGCCGCTCGGCCTCGGCCGCCCGCTGACCGGACCCGGCGTGTACGTCGATGTGCAGCCGGTTCTTGCCGCTCTTGGCCTCCGGCACCCGCTGGAACAGGATCCGGCGGCCGAGCCCGGTGCCGGTGTCGGCGTCCACCTGGTCGTCGGGGTGGCGCACGGCGACCAGGTCACGGAAGGCCCGCCGCCCCCAGCGCTCCACGGTGTCCGCCTCGCTCAGCGCGCCGAAGCCGAGGAGCCGTTCGATGAGCGCGGCGTTGTCCTCGATCTCGTAGCCGAGCGTGGCCGCCCAGAACTCGGCCTGAGTGTGCGGATCGGCGGCGTCGACGACGAGCTTCCAGTGCAGAGTCATGCACCAGTTATAGGCCGAACTTCTTCTGCGGGGGCGGAAGTTGACACCTGACGCGCCGCCTCGGCCGCCTCGGCCGCCTTGGTCCGTACGTCGGCGGCCGCCTCGGCCAGCCGGGCCCGGTTGGCCCGCGCGGTGCGCAGCGCGTCCCACGTCAGCATGGCCAGCGCCAGCCACACCAGCGCGAACCCGGCCCACCGCTCCGCCGGCATCGCCTCGTGGAAGTACCAGATCCCCAGCAGGAACTGGAAGACCGGCGCCAGGTACTGCAGCAGCCCCAGCGTCGACAGCGGCACCCGGATCGCCGCCGCCCCGAAGCACACCAGCGGAATCGCCGTGATCAGCCCCGCCGACGCGAGCAGCACGGCATGCCCGGCGCCCTCCGCCCCGAAAGTCGACCGCCCCTGCGAGCCGAGCCACAGCAGATAGCCGAGCGCGGGCAGGAACTGCACGGCGCTCTCGGCGGCGAGCGACTCCAGGCCGCTCATGTTCACCTTCTTCTTCACGAGCCCGTACGTGCCGAACGAGAACGCGAGCACCAGCGAGATCCACGGCGGCTGCCCGTACCCGATCGCGAGCACGAGCACGGCGGCGAACCCGGTCCCGACGGCCGCCCACTGCGCGGGCCGCAGTCGCTCCTTCAGGAGCAGCACGCCGAGGGCGATCGAGACGAGCGGGTTGATGAAGTAGCCGAGCGAGGCCTCGACGACGTGGCCGGAGTTCACGGACCAGATGTAGACGCCCCAGTTGACCGTGATGACGGCCGCGGCGACGGTGACGAGCCCCAGCCGCTTCGGCTGCCGGATCAGCTCCTTCGCCCAGCCCCACTTCCGTACGAAGAGCAGCGCGACGCCCACGACGACCAGCGACCACACCATGCGGTGGGCCAGGATCTCCCCGGAGCCCGCGGGCTTCAGCAGCGGCCAGAACAGCGGGACGAGGCCCCACATCCCGTACGCCGCGAACCCGTTGAGCAGCCCAATGCGCCCTTCGCGCGCGCCGTGGCCCCGCTGCCCCGGCTCCGCGCCCGCCCCGTCCTGCATGAACCCTCCTCGTGACACCCGGCAGCCCCGCGGCGGCCTCCACGAAGGTAGCGCCGCCGGACCCCGCACGTCATGCCCGTATCGCCATACGGTCCTGACCAGCCCTCTCCCGTACGAAGCGCCCGCTGGTGCGCCCGCCCGTACAGTCACCAACTCGCCCGCTTTGTCAGGACAGTTGGACAATTGGTGCGGCGTGCGTACGCATGTGCCCCGCACCCTCCGGGCAGACACCCGATGAGGGGCGCAGGTCTACGCCAGACGTGCCACCAACCTGCCACCGCGCCCACCGGGGGTCACTTTGACATGGCCACACTGAAACAGGCACTGGGAGGGATCGGCGTCCGACTGAGGTCCGGAGCGCTGGGCCGAGGCCGCCGCAAGGAGGAGCTGCTGGCCCAGCTCGTCGAGGAGGTGCGCCGCTCCAACGTGCTGCGCCAGCACACCCTCTTCATCGAGCAGTTGGACCGCGCGATCAACGATCCCGACTACGCGGCGACGCTGAGCACACTGCCGGGCCTCTCCGTCCAGGAGCGCCGCAGAATGCTCATCGCCAACCGGGAGTACGCGGTCAACCTGCTGGCGTGCCGCGTGGGCGCGTACACGTGGGACGAGCTCATCGGGCATCTGCGGGTGCTGTGCCGCAACGAGGTCTTCCAGCTGTACTGGGGGCGCACGGTGGAACACCGGCGAAGCGTCGCACCCCACTCCCTCGACGCCCGGGCGCGGGACGCCGTCGACCTGATCATCGAGGAGCTGGCGGCGGACCCGGACGAGTGGTGGGTCGTGGGCCCGGACTAGGGCGCGGGGCGCGGGGGCGCGGGGTGCGGGGGGTGTGAGGTGCGGGGCTCTGCTGCTCAGGCGTCGGGAATGTCGCGCTTGGCGCGGATCAGGGTCTGCCGGGTGATCACGACGGCCTGCTCCCGGTCCCCGCGGGCCGCGCCGCCGGGAAGGTCGTCCGCCAGGGTGCCGATGACCGCGAACCTGCCGTCGCTCAGCTCGAAGATGTCGGGGCAGGTCTCCCCGGTCGAGCAGTCACCGCGTAGACGCGGGGCGTCCCCAATACGACGGACGATCTTCACTTGGGGCGCTCCTCGGCGGTGAACGGGGTCAGGGGGTGTTCATTGCCGCGCGGAGCAGCCGAGCACCTTGTTGCCCGGACAACGGAGTGCGTAGCGCCCAGGTATCGCGTGCTCGCTGCCATCAAACCCGGATGGGCGAACCCGCGTACACGCCCTCACCGACAAAGGGCCGGGTCTACGCTTCGCGCGGCCCGGCCCTCTCCGACGTACGACGTAGTCGGCCTCGTCAGCCCACGACCGTCCACGTGTCGCCGCCGGCGAGGAGCGCCCCGAGGTCGCCCTTGCCGTCCCGCTCGATCGCGGCGTCGAGCTGATCGCTCATCTGCGTGTCGTAGACGGGCCGTTGGACATCGCGCAGGACGCCGATGGGGGTGTGGTGCAGGGTGTCCGGGTCGGCGAGCCGGGAGAGCGCGAAGGCCGTGGTCGGGGACGTCGTGTGGGCGTCGTGGACCAGGATGTCGGACTTGTTGTCCTCGGTGACCGGCACGACCTGGAGGTCGCCGGTGGCCGGGTCGCGCACGACGCCCTTCGAGCCCTCGGGCCCGAAGGTGATCGGCTGCCCGTGTTCGAGCCGGATCACCGCCTCCTCGGCCTGCTGCTTGTCCTTCAGGACCTCGAACGCCCCGTCGTTGAAGATGTTGCAGTTTTGATAGATCTCGACGAGCGCCGTGCCCTGATGGTCGGCGGCCGCCCGCAGCACGCTGGTGAGGTGCTTTCGGTCCGAGTCGACCGTCCGCGCCACGAAGGACGCCTCCGCGCCGATTGCCAGGGACACCGGGTTGAAGGGCGCGTCGAGCGAGCCCATCGGCGTCGACTTGGTGATCTTCCCGACTTCGGAGGTGGGGGAGTACTGGCCCTTGGTGAGTCCGTAGATCCGGTTGTTGAAGAGCAGGATCTTCAGGTTCACATTGCGGCGCAGGGCGTGGATGAGGTGGTTGCCGCCGATGGACAGCGCGTCGCCGTCACCGGTCACGACCCACACGCTCAAGTCCCGCCGGGAGGAGGCGAGTCCGGTCGCGATGGCCGGGGCACGGCCGTGGATGGAGTGCATCCCGTACGTGTTCATGTAGTACGGGAAGCGGGACGAGCAGCCGATTCCGGAGACCCAGACGATGTTCTCCTTCGCCAGGCCGAGCTCGGGCATGAAGCCCTGCACGGCGGCGAGGATCGCGTAGTCGCCGCAGCCCGGGCACCAGCGCACTTCCTGATCGGACTTGAAGTCCTTCATGGACTGCTTGGCCTCGGCCTTGGGGACGAGTGACAGAAGCGTCTCCGCGCCGTCCTCGGCCCCTTCCGGGGCCTCCGCGGCCTGCCGGGACTCCCTGGTCTGCGTGTCAGCCATCGATGGCCTCCTTGAGAGCGGTGGCGAGCTGTTCGGCCTTGAACGGCATGCCGTTGACCTGGTTGTAGCTGTGCGCGTCCACCAGGTACTTCGCCCGTACGAGCGTGGCGAGCTGACCGAGGTTCATCTCGGGGATCACCACCTTGTCGTAACGCTTGAGAACCGTGTCCAGATTCCTCGGGAACGGGTTGAGATGGCGCAGATGCGCCTGCGCGATCCGGTCGCCCGCGGCGCGGATGCGGCGGACGGCGGCGGTGATCGGGCCGTACGTCGATCCCCAGCCCAGGACGAGGGCGGTGGCCTCGCCGCTGGGGTCGTCGACCTCGATGTCCGGCACGTCGATGCCGTCGATCTTCGCCTGCCGGGTGCGCACCATGAAGTCGTGATTGGCCGGGTCGTACGAGATGTTGCCCGTGCCGTCCTGCTTCTCGATGCCGCCGATACGGTGCTCGAGGCCCGGCGTACCGGGGATCGCCCAGGGGCGCGCGAGGGTCTGCGGGTCGCGCTTGTACGGCCAGAAGACCTCGGTGCCGTCCTCGGCGGTGTGGTTGGTCCCGGAGGCGAACTGGACGCGCAGGTCCGGCAGTTCGTCGACCTCGGGGATGCGCCACGGCTCCGAGCCGTTGGCCAGGTAGCCGTCCGAGAGCAGCATCACCGGGGTGCGGTAGGTGACCGCGATCCGGGCTGCCTCCAGCGCGGCGTCGAAGCAGTCGGCGGGGGTGCGGGGCGCGACGACGGGCACCGGCGCCTCGCCGTTCCTGCCGTACATCGCCTGCAGCAGGTCGGCCTGCTCGGTCTTGGTCGGCAGGCCCGTGGAGGGGCCGCCGCGCTGGATGTCGATGACGAGCAGCGGCAGTTCGAGGCTGACGGCGAGGCCGATGGTCTCGGACTTGAGCGCGACACCGGGGCCACTCGTCGTCGTCACGCCGAGCGAGCCGCCGAAGGCCGCGCCGAGCGCCGCCCCGATACCGGCGATCTCGTCCTCGGCCTGGAAGGTGCGCACGCCGAAGTTCTTGTGCTTGCTGAGCTCGTGCAGGATGTCGCTCGCGGGGGTGATCGGGTACGAGCCCAGGTACAGCGGCAGATCCGCCTGCTTCGATGCGGCGATCAGGCCGTACGACAGGGCGAGGTTCCCGGAGATGTTGCGGTAGGTGCCGGTCGGGAAGGCGTCCGCGCCCGCCGGGGCGACCTCGTACGAGACCGCGAAGTCCTCGGTCGTCTCGCCGAAGTTCCAACCCGCGTGGAACGCCGCCAGGTTCGCCTTCATGATCTCGGGCTTCTTGGCGAACTTGGCCTTGAGGAACTTCTCCGTGCCGTCGGTCGGCCGGTGATACATCCAGCTGAGCAGCCCGAGCGCGAACATGTTCTTCGACCGCCCCGCGTCCTTGCGCGAGAGCTCGAACTCCTTCAGCGCCTCGACGGTGAGCGTGGTCAGCGGCACCGGGTGCACGTTGTACCCGTCGAGCGAACCGTCCTCGAGCGGACTGGCGTCGTAACCGACCTTCTGCATCGCCCGCTTGGTGAACTCGTCCGTGTTGACGATGACTTCGGCGCCGCGCGGCACATCGGCGATGTTCGCCTTGAGCGCGGCCGGGTTCATCGCCACCAGTACGTTCGGCGCGTCGCCCGGGGTCAGGATGTCGTGGTCGGCGAAGTGCAGTTGGAAGGACGAGACGCCCGGCAGGGTCCCTGCGGGGGCGCGGATCTCGGCCGGGAAGTTCGGCAGTGTGGAGAGGTCGTTGCCGAACGACGCGGTCTCCGAAGTGAAGCGGTCCCCGGTGAGTTGCATGCCGTCACCGGAGTCACCCGCGAACCGGATGATCACCCGGTCCACGCGTCGTACGTCCTTGCTCGATTCCCGGGCCGAAGTGCGCTGCCCGCCGACGACAGCGCTGTCGGTCCCGTCGGCCTGCTCGGTGGTGCTACTGACCTGGCTGGTCACTGAACTGAACCTCCCTCGAGGCGGCTGTACGGGCACGGCCGACCCACCGGCCCTCCCATGGCCCACCCTACGTCTGTAAGGGTCGCCTTCCTCGGGCGATTCGCATGGTGGACCGGGAAATGAGACGGCATGTCGCCCCGCTTTGCCATGATCTGTCAGCCCCCCCGGAGCGGCCCTCGAAGCTTTCTGGAAGACGCGCTGGTTCGTCCGATGGTTCTGGGATGGATGCCTTGTTCTCGGTCGTCCTGTCCGGCTGGTCCGCCCTGCCGGTCCGTCCGTCCGCCCTCGCGATATCTGACAGGGTGTCAGGTAATTACGAGTTCAGGTAGGTCAGGACCGCCAGTACGCGCCGGTGATCCCCGTCACTCTGCGACAGCCCCAGCTTCAGGAAGATGTTGCTGACGTGCTTCTCGACCGCGCCGTCGCTCACCACGAGCTGCCGCGCGATCGCCGAGTTCGTACGCCCCTCGGCCATCAGCCCGAGCACCTCGCGCTCGCGCGGCGTGAGGTTCGCCAGCACGTCCTGCTTGCGGCTGCGCCCGAGCAGCTGCGCGACCACCTCCGGATCGAGCGCCGTGCCGCCCTCGGCGACCCGCACCACCGCGTCCACGAACTCCCGCACCTCGGCGACCCGGTCCTTGAGCAGATAGCCGACCCCGCGGCTCGACCCGGCGAGCAGCTCCGTGGCGTACTGCTCCTCCACGTACTGCGACAGCACCAGCACCCCGAGGTCGGGGAACCTCGCCCGCAGCCGCACCGCCGCGCGCACGCCCTCGTCCGTGTGCGTGGGGGGCATCCGCACATCCGCGACGACCACGTCCGGCAGCTGCTCCTGCGCCCCGAGCTCCGTGATCGTCTTGACCAGGGCCTCCCCGTCGCCCACACCGGCGACGACCTCGTGCCCGCGGTCCGTGAGCAACCGGGTCAGGCCCTCCCTGAGCAGCACTGAATCCTCGGCGATGACGACCCGCACCTTTTCCTCCACGTTCTTCGGCCCCCCAGTGCAGGAACGTCCCGACACGGTGCGCGCCGAGATCGATCGATCCTGCACCCCCAGCATTCCAGGATCGGGGGGTGAACGCGGGGGAGCGGCCAAAGTACGGGCGGGCGGGGCCGGGCTTCCTGCCTCTCCCCGGAGGGGTTCGGCCGTCGTGCCCTACGTCGCGGGGCGCTGCCCCGGACCCCGCTGGCTCCCGTACAAGAGGCGGGGCTTGATTGGCCGGTCCCCGCGGAGGGCTCGATTTGCCCGCCCCCGCCTTGGGCAATCTGCCGCCTTGGGCAATCTGCCGCCTTGGGCGGCAGGGTGGGCAAGGCGGCCCCGGTGCCGCGCGACGGGAACCGGGGCCTCAGCCGCGTGTCACGCCCGCCGCCACGGCAGCTCCGCCGTTATTCGGGTCGGGCCGCCCGCCGGGGACTCGACCAGCAGTATTCCGTCGACCGCGTCGAGCCTCGCGGCGAGCCCCGCCAACCCCGATCCGCCGGAGGCCACCGCGCCGCCGCCCCCGTTGTCGTACACCTGCGCCAGCAACCGGTCCCGCGCCCGCCACACATCGACCTCCGCCCGGGTGGCCCCGCTGTGCTCGCTCACGTTCCGCAGGAGTTCGGACACGGTGAAGTAGGCGATCCCCTCGATGGCCGGCGCGGGACGGTCCGTCAGGTCGACCTCGACCTTCACCGGCACCGTGCAGCGCGAGGCCACGGAGGACAGGGCCGCGTCGAGGCCGCGGTCGGTGAGCACCGCGGGGTGGATGCCGCGCGCCAGGTCCCGCAGTTCCTGCAGCGCCGTCTTCACCTCACCGTGTGCCTCGCCCACGAGGCGCGCCGCCGTCTCCGGGTCCTCGTTCAGCTTCTCCTTGGCGACACCGAGGTCCATCGCCAGGCCGACAAGGCGGGCCTGGGCGCCGTCGTGCAGATCCCGTTCTATGCGCCGCAGGTCGGCCGCCGCCGTGTCGGCCACGGCGCCCCGGTCCGACTCCAGCTCGACCACGCGGGACGCGAGCCGCGACGGGCCGAGCAGCCCGACCACCATCAGCCGGTCCACCGTCGTCAGCGCCCGGATCACCCACGGCGTCGCCAGCGTGAAGAGCAGCCCGATCGCCGCGGTCACCGTGATCTCGAAGGGGTTGTCGAGGTACACGGCGTGGGAGGCGTCCCCGTACAGCTGGATGCCGTCCTGCCCGACGTACGCCGGGAACACCCAGCGCCACAGCGGATACGTGAGCATCGTCCAGCCCGTCGCCCAGAAGCTCAGCCCCACGGCGAACCCGAACACCGCCCACGGCAGGTGCAGCACCCCGTACAGCAGATGCCGCCACGAGACGCCGCTCTTGAGCATCGCCCCTATCCACGCCATCGGCCCGCCGGAGCGCGGCCGCAACGGCTCCGGCGTGCCGACCTCCACGCCGAGCAGCCCGCGCGCCCGCACCCGCTCCAGGGCGCCGAGCCCACGCGCCCCCGCCAGCGCCGCGGCCAGCACCGGAACCCCGATGAACGTGATCAGCAGGCCCACGCCGAGCGAGGTCATCGTGACGGCCCACACGAACCCGATGATGCTGAGCGGCAGGCTGAGCAGCAGATACCCGAACTCCCGCCACGTCCGCCCCTCGATCGGCGCCCGCAGCCCGGCCGGCAGCCGGTTCAGGCCGCGCCGCGGGCGGTCCTCGGGCGAGGGCGAGGGCGAGGGCGAGGGCGAGGGAGAGAGCGAGGGCGGGGACGAGTACGCGTACGGGGACGAGTACGCGTCGCCCTGCTCGCGATATCCGTACTGGTGCGTGGCCATCGGTGTCCGTCCGTTCTGGTGAGAGCTGCTCGGGACTGCTCAGCTCGGGACTGCTCAGGGAGTCGTTGTTCTGCTTCAAGCCTCCTCGCGGGGCCGGTCCCCGGCCATGCGGTGGGTCGGCGTCTTCGACCGGGGGTTTTCCCCAGCTCCGAACCTCCGAGGCACTACCCCCGACGTATCGGCTCGGTCCGGTCGCGCCACGGCAGCTCCGCCGTGATCGTGGTCGGGCCGCCTTCCGGCGAGTCCACGACGAACAGGCCGTCGACCGCGTCGAGCCGCTCCGCGAGGCCCGACATACCGGTCCCCTTGTCCAGGCTCGCGCCGCCCTGCCCGTCGTCCCACACCTGTATGAGCAGCCGGTCCCGCGAGCGCCACACATCGACCGACGCCGAGCGCGCGCCGCTGTGCTTGCTCACGTTCTGGAGCAGTTCGGAGACCGTGAAGTAGGCGATGCCCTCGATCGCTTCGGCGGGCCGTCCCGGCAGCTCGGCCGTCACCTTCACCGGCACCGTGCAGCGCGAGGCCACGGAGGACAGCGCCGCGTCGAGGCCGCGGTCGGTGAGCACCGCGGGGTGGATGCCGCGCGCCAGGTCCCGCAGTTCCTGGAGCGCGAGCTTCACCTCGCCGTGCGCCTCGTCGACCATCGCCGCCACCGCGTCGTCGGCCCGGCCCTCCAGGAGCTTCTCCTTCGCGAGGCCGAGGCCCATCGCCAGGTTCACGAGCCGGGCCTGCGCCCCGTCGTGCAGATCGCGCTCGATGCGCCGCAGGTCGGCGGCGGCAGTGTCGACGACCTGGCCCCGGTCCGACTCCAGCTCCGCGATCCGCCGCTCCAACTCGTCGGAGGGGGAGAGCAGCGCGCGCACCATCGCCCGGTCCGCGTTGCCGAGCCCGCGTGCGATGAACGGCAACACCGGCCACAGCACGAAGAGTCCGACCAGCGTGAGGGTGAACGTCAGCACGGCCCACGGCAACCGGATCACTTCGTACAGCACCGTGCGCCAGCCCACCGGATCCTTGAGCCCGGTCCACAGCCAGCCGAAGAAGCCGCCCGAGCGCCGCACCGGCAGCGGGCTCGGCTCCTCGATGCGCACCCCGAGCAGCGCCCGCGCCCGCCCGCGCTCCGCCTTGCCGAGCAGCCGCGCGCCCCTGAGTCCGGCCGTGATCAGCGGGAGGCCGATCACCGTGACCGTGAGGCCCGCTCCGAGGGCCAGCATCGTGACGGCGTACACGAACCCGAAGATGGACAGCGGGAAGCTGCTCAGGAGATAGGCGATCTCCTTCCACGTGGCGCTGTCGTACCCGAGTCGGGGCGGCGGCAGCGCCGGGTGGTCTTCGGATGTGTCGAGTGGCTCGGTCATAGCGGCAAGAGTGCCCTGGTGCGAGGCGGGGCGCCATGAGGACGACCGCCAAGTTGAGCGGGGGTTAACCCCACCACGTAACCCCACCACCGAGCGATCTCGTACGAGAGGGTGCGACCGGGCTGCTTACCGTCCCTTTAACAGGGCCTAGACTCCCGTGCGTACAGATCGTCGAACACAACGAAGACGCGAGGGGCGCAGGTACGTGACGGGATCGGACCGGACCGTCATCGCGGCGGACTACTTCCAGTCGTACTCGGTGGTCGGACTGCTCGCCGTCGTCGGCGTGCTCTTCGTCGCCGTGGCCTTCGGAGCGGGGAAGTTGCTCCGCCCAGTGGTTCCCACCAGGGAAAAGTTCCTCACCTATGAATGCGGCGTCGACCCCGTCGGCGAGGGCTGGGCGCACACCCAGGTCCGCTATTACGTGTACGCCTTCCTCTACGTGATCTTCGCGGTCGACTCGATCTTCCTCTTCCCCTGGGCCACGGTCTTCGCCGCGCCGGGATACGGCGCGACGACCCTCGTCGAGATGTTCATCTTCCTCGGCTTCCTCGCCGTAGGCCTGCTGTACGCATACAAGAAGGGCGTCCTTACGTGGACGTGAGTGACGTGAGCGACGTGAGCGACGTGACACCCTCCGAGCCGGTGCTCCTGCCGGAGCCGAAGAAGCTGGGCGTGCTCTCGCGGCTCGCCCCCGAGCCGATGAAGGTGGTCCTCAACTGGGGCCGCCGCTACAGCTTGTGGGTCTTCAACTTCGGCCTCGCCTGCTGCGCCATCGAGTTCATCGCGGCCTCCATGGCGCGCCACGACTTCATCAGGCTCGGCGTGATCCCGTTCGCGCCGGGCCCCCGCCAGGCCGACCTGATGGTCGTGTCCGGCACGGTGACCGACAAGATGGCGCCCGCCGTGAAGCGTCTGTACGAGCAGATGCCGGAGCCGAAGTACGTCATCTCGTTCGGCGCCTGCTCCAACTGCGGCGGCCCGTACTGGGATTCGTACTCCGTGACCAAGGGCGTCGACCAGATCATCCCCGTCGACGTGTACGTGCCCGGCTGCCCGCCCCGTCCGGAGGCGCTGCTCCAGGGCATCCTCAAGCTCCAGGAGAAGATCGCCCGCGAGTCGCTCGGCGAGCGGTACGCGTCCGCCGACGAGGCGGCCGGGCGCCCCTCCGCGGCGGCGCTGAGCAGCGGACTCGTACAGCCGCCCGCGCCCTCCGGAAACCCGTCAGGGGGTGACCGATGAGCTGGCTGCCGGCTCCCGTGGAGGAGCTGTTCGGCGCCGAGGCCACGGTCGAGGAGGCGTACGACCTGCTGACGGTCGACGTCCCGGCCGCCGAGTGGATCGCGGCTCTGAAGACGGCTCGTACGACGCTGGAGTGCACGTACTTCGACTGGCTGAGCGCGGTCGACGAACCGGAGTCCGGCTTCCGCGTGTGCGCGCACGTCGCCGCCGTGGCCCCCGGGTCCGTACGTCGCCTGCTGCTGCGTACGACCGTCCCGCACACGGCACCCGTGCTCGCCTCGGCGGTCGAGGTGTACGCGGGCGCGGCCTGGCACGAGCGCGAGACGCACGAGATGTTCGGCGTCGACTTCACCGACCACCCGGGCCTCGACCCGCTCCTCCTGCCCGACGGCTTCGAAGGGCACCCGCTGCGCAAGGACTTCGTGCTCGCGGCGCGCGTCGCGAAGGCGTGGCCGGGCGCGAAGGAGCCGGGGGAGTCCGAGCACGGCGGACCCAAGCGGCGCCAGATGCTGCCGCCCGGCGTCCCCGACCCGAACGAATGGGGGCCGCTGAAGGGGCAGTTGCCACCCGCCCCGGCGCGGCCCGCGCGGGGTGCGCGAGCGGCGGGCGCCGGTGCGGCCGGGCGCGCGGCGGGCGCGGCGGGCTCAGCGGGTGCCGGGGGGCGCGCGGCGGGGGAGCGCCCTGCGCGGCGTACGCGGTCCGCGAGCGAGGGCTCGGCGAGCCAGGCGCCTGCGGTGCCTGAGGTGTCTGCGGTGCCTGAGGCGTCTGCGGCCCCGGCTGCCGAGGGCGAGCCGACGTCGGCCCCGCAGGCTCCGGCCTCGCAGGCTCCGGCCCCGCAGGACCCGGCCCCGCGCGCTCCCGAGCCCGCACCGGAGGCCCCCGCACGTCCGGCGCGGCGCTCCCGCAGCGCGTCCCAGGGCTCCGCCTCGCAACGCGCGACGCCCCCCGCCGAGCCGCAGGCCCCGACCCCGGAGCCCGAGCCCGCGCCGAAACCCCGCTCCAGTGACGCCCCTTGGCACCACGCCAAGCCAGCCTTCGACGACGAGTCGAAGAAGCCCGAGCCCACGCCCACCCCGGACGAGAACTCGACGGACACCACGGACACCACGGACTCCACGGACACCAACGGAGGCAACGAGTGAACGACGCCCTCGACGTCGCCCTGCGCCTCGTCGTCGTCTTCGTCGCCTTCCTGGTGCTGCCCCTGATCGTCGGCCAGACCGAACACAAGGTCATGGCCCACATGCAGGGCCGCCTCGGCCCCATGTACGCGGGCGGTTTCCACGGCTGGGCCCAACTGGTCGCCGACGGCGTCAAGTTCGCGCAGAAGGAGGACGTGGTCCCGGCCGATGCCGACCGCCGCGTCTTCCAACTCGCCCCCGCGATCGCCCTCCTCCCGTACCTCCTCGTGCTGCTCGCCATCCCGGTCGGACCCGGCGACGGCCCGGTCGGCGCCGTCATCGACGCGGGCATCTTCTTCGTCCTCGCGGTGATGGGCGTCGGCGTGCTCGGCTCGCTGATGGCGGGCTGGGCCAGCGCCAACAAGTTCTCCCTCCTGGGCGGCCTGCGCACGGCCGCCCAACTCCTGGCGTACGAACTCCCGATGCTGCTCGCGGCCGCCTCCGTGGCCATGGCCGCGGGAACGGTCTCCCTGCCCGGCATCCTCGACGCCTTCGAGTGGTGGTGGCTGCCCTGGCAGATCGTCGGCGCGCTCGTCTTCTTCGTGGCGGGCCTCGCCGAACTTCAGCGTCCTCCCTTCGACATGCCGGTCGCCGACTCCGAGATCATCTTCGGCGCGTACACGGAGTACACCGGTCTGCGGTTCGCTCTCTTCCTCCTCGCCGAGTACGCGGGCATCGTCGTGCTCTGCGGACTGACCACGGTGCTGTTCCTGGGCGGCTGGCACGGCCCGTGGGGCGCGGACGGCCTGGGCTGGGTGTGGACCCTGCTCAAGACGGCCGTGCTCGCCTTCGTCGTGATCTGGCTCCGCGTCACATACCCGCGCCTTCGCGAGGACCAGCTCCAGAAGCTCGCCTGGACCACCCTCGTCCCCCTCGCCCTCGCGCAGATCGCGCTCACCGGAATCGTGAAGGTGGCGATTGCCTGATGCCCGCGAAGATCCCCGGATCCGGCCTGGCCAAGGGCCTTGCCGTGACCCTGCGCACGATGACGCGCAAGACCGTCACGGAGCAGTACCCCGACGCCCAGCCCGAACTCCCGCCCCGTACCCGCGGCGTGATCGGTCTGTTCGAGGAGAACTGCACGGTCTGCATGCTGTGCGCCCGCGAGTGCCCCGACTGGTGCATCTACATCGACTCCCACAAGGAGACGGTGCCGCCCGCCGCGCCCGGCGGCCGCGAGCGCAGCCGTAACGTCCTCGACCGTTTCGCCATCGACTTCTCCCTCTGCATGTACTGCGGTATCTGCATTGAGGTGTGCCCCTTCGACGCGCTGTTCTGGTCCCCGGAGTTCGAGTACGCCGAGACCGACATCCGCGAACTCACCCACGAGCGCGACAAGCTCCGCGAGTGGATGTGGACCGTCCCGTCCCCGCCGGCCCTCGACCCCGCGGCCGAGGACCCCAAGGAACTCGCGGCGGCCCGCAAGACCGCGGACAAGCTGGCGGCAGCGCAGGAGGCCGCGGCTCAGGAGGCCGCAGCGCAGGAGGCAGCGGCCCAGGAAGCCGCAGCGCAGGAGACAGCGCCCCAGGAGGCCGCGGCTCACGAGGCCGCGCCCCAAGAGGCCGCCGCCCCGGAGACGTCGGCCCAAGAGCCCCCGAAGGCCGCCCCGACCGAGCCCACCGATCCCGGAGAGGAGCCCACCGCATGAGCCTCTCCGCACCGGCGGTCACCGCCACGGCAACCGTCGCCACGGCCGCCGACAGCCATGGGTTCCTCTCGCCGACCGGCGTCGAGATCGCCTTCGCCCTCGTGGGCCTGGTGACCTTCGCCGCGGCGATCGTCACCGTCACCACGAAGCAACTGGTGCACGCCGCCCTGTGGCTGGTCGTCGCCCTCGGCGGCCTCGCCGTCGAGTACCTCCTGCTCACCGCCGAGTTCATCGCCTGGGTGCAGGTCCTCATCTACGTCGGTTCCGTCGTGGTCCTCCTCCTGTTCGGCCTGATGCTGACCCGTGCGCCCATCGGCCGCTCCCCGGACGCGGACGGCCCGAACCGCTGGGCCGCCCTGACCGTGGCCCTCGCCTCCGCGGCGGCCCTGGTCTGGGTCGTCGTCGACGCGTTCCGCACGACCTGGATCGATCTCGACGGCGCGGCCCAGGGCAGCACGGGCGTGACCGGCTCGATCCTCTTCAAGCACTGGGTCCTGCCGTTCGAGGCGCTCTCGGTGCTCCTCCTCGCCGCCCTGGTCGGCGCGATCGTCCTGTCCCGCAAGAAGAACGCCGACGCCACCCCGGCAGCCGAAGGTGAGGGAACCCGCTGATGCACCTCGCCTACCCCGCCGTCCTCTCCTCCCTCCTCTTCTGCACGGGCCTGTACGGCGTACTGGCCCGCCGCAACGCGATCCTGGTCCTGATGTCGGTCGAGCTGATGCTCAACGCCGTCAATCTGAACCTCGTCGCCTTCGACGTCTGGCTGCGCGACACCCTCCACGCGGGCCAGGCCCTGACCCTGTTCACCATCGCCATCGCCGCCGCCGAGATCGGCATCGGCCTGGCGATCGTCCTGGCCGTCTACCGGGGCCGCGGCACGTCGGACATCGACAAGCTCCGCGACTCCGCCGAGCCCCGCGACCCGGACGACGACCCGCACGACCCGTCCGACGCCGACGCGGCAGCCGACGCCCCGGCGCCGACGGCGGACAAGAAGGCCGAGGCCACCGCGTGACCACCACGACCCTCGCCGTACTCGTCCCCCTCCTGCCGTTCCTCGGCGCCGTCGCAGGACTGCTCCTCGGCCGCACGGCCCCCGCCTTCGTCCGCCCGCTCGCCGTCCTGCCGACGCTGGCCGCGCTGGCCCTCGCCGTCGCGGTCGCGCTCGACCAGGGCGGCGGCACGGGCAACGGCACCGTCGCCCTCGACGCGCACACCCAGCTCGCCCCGACCGGCTCGGTGCCGATCGAACTCGCCCTGCACATCGACGGCTTCGCCGTCCTCGTCGCCGTCCTCGTCGGCCTGGTCGCGACCTGCGTGCAGATCTACTCGACGGGCTATCTGCGCGACGACCCGCGCTACCCCTCGTACGCCGCGCTCGTCTCGCTCTTCACCTCCGCGATGCTCCTGGTCGTCTACTCGGGCGACCTGATGGTTCTGCTGGTCGGCTGGGAAGTCATGGGCATCTGCTCGTACTTCCTCGTCGGCCACTACTGGGAGACCCCCGAGGCGCGGGCCGCCTCCCTCAAGGCGTTCCTGGTCACGAAGCTCGGTGACGTCCCCTTCCTCATCGGCCTGTTCGCGCTCGCCGTGGACGCGGGCTCGTTCCGCATCACGACGATCCTGGGCAAGGTCACGAGCGAGGGCGGCCTCGACCACCCGACCCTGATCGCCCTCCTGCTCCTCGCCGGTGTGGCGGGCAAGTCGGCCCAATTCCCGCTGCACACCTGGCTGCCCGACGCGATGGCGGGCCCCACACCCGTCTCCGCGCTGATCCACGCCGCGACGATGGTCGCCGCCGGCGTCTACTTCGTCGCCCGCCTCCTCCCGGTCTTCGCCGCCTCACAGGCAGCGCTGATCGTGCTCGCGGTCATGGCCGCGGTGACCATGCTCGGCTCGGCCCTCGCCGCGCTCGCGCAGGACGACATCAAGCGGGTCCTCGCCTACTCGACCATCGGCCAACTCGGCTACATGACCGGCGCCCTGTCCGTCGGCAACCGCGACGCCGCCGTCTTCCACCTCCTCTCGCACGGCGCCTTCAAGGCGCTGCTGTTCCTCGCGGCGGGCGTGATCATCCACGCCGCCGGCACCAACTCGCTGGCCGCGATGTCCCGCATGAAGGACCTGCGCGACCGCGTGCCCGACGCCTTCTGGACGATGACCGTGGCGCTGCTCGCGCTCGCCGCGATCCCGCCCTTCAGCGGCTTCTTCTCCAAGGAGGCCGTCCTCGGCGCCGCCGAGCACGCCGCCACCGGCCATGAGCCCGGCGGCGCGGGCGTCGAGGCCGTGTCCTCCGTCCCGTCGGCGGCCGGCTGGGTCGTCCTCGTCGCGGGCCTGGTCACGGCGCTGCTCACCGCCGCGTACGCGACCCGTCTCTGGCTCCTCGCCTTCAACGGCCGCGGCGCCGAAGCCCCCGACCACGGCAAGCAGCCGGTCACGATGAACGTCGTCCTGTGGGTCCTGGCGATCCCCTCCCTCGGTTTCGGACTGCTCGCGGGCGTGCTGCCCGACTGGTTCGACGGCCACTCGCTCACCCCGACGCTGACCACCTCCGTCCTCGGCACCGGCTTCGCGCTCGTCGGCGGCCTGGTCACCTACGCGGCCTGGCGCCACAGCACCGCGATGGCGGCCCGCCGCACCCCGATCGGCGCCGTCGCGGTCGACACCGAGTCCGGGGACGCGGGCCTGGTCGAGGCCGAGGCCATCGCGACGCACACCCCCGCGTACGGCGACATCGCGAGCGCCCCGGACCCGGCCGACCCCGGCCGCCTGCTGCTCGGCCCGCTGCACCGCCACGCGGCCGTCGGCTTCCACCTCGACGCCGTGTACGCGGCGCTGTTCGTCCGCCCGGTGCGGGCGGGCGCCACGCTGGTCGCTTTCCTCGACCGCACCGTCGTCGACACCTACGTACGAGCGGCCGCCGAAGCACCGAAGGCGCTGGGCTGGGCCGTGCGCAGGGCCCAGACCGGAAACGTGCAGACCTACCTCAGCGCACTGCTCGCAGGCACCGTCGTCCTGGTGGTAGCCGTCGTCCTCGTCGCCACCGCCGGAGCGTGAGCAGCCGTGATCGATATCAGCGAATCCGTGATGCAGTTCCTTCTCGCATTGATCGTCGTCGGCCCGCTCATCGGCGCCGTCGCCGCTCTTCTCCCGGCCCCGCCCGGACTGAAGGGGAACTCCCCTGACCAGGCCGTGCTCCGCCACGGCGTGACCGTGACCGGCGTGATCCTCATCGCCGCGATCGTCCTCGCGCTCGGCTTCGACCACGACGAGCCGTCGAAGATGCAGGCGACGACCGACATCAGCTGGATCCCCGCGCTCGACGTGCGTATCCACCTCGGCATCGACGGCATCTCCCTCCCCCTCCTGGTGCTCACGGCGCTGCTCACGTTCCTGTGCGCGCTGTACTCCTACTTCAAAATGCCTTCGGGCCCGTCCCCCAAGGCCTTTGTCGCCCTGATCCTGCTCCTGGAATCGGGCACCCTCGCCACCTTCGCCGTCCTGGACCTCCTCCTCTTCTTCCTCGCGTTCGAGATGGTCCTCATCCCGATGTACTTCCTCATCGCCCGCTGGGGCGGCGAGCAACGAGCGCGGGCGGCCTGGAAGTTCATCCTCTTCACGCTCCTCGGCTCGGTCGTGATGCTGCTCGGACTTCTCCTTATCGGTGTTAAGTCAGGCACGTTCGACATGATGGCACTCGCCACTGACAACGGCCGGGGCATGACCACATCCGTGCAGGTCATCGCCGTTCTGGCGATCGGGATCGGGCTCGCGGTGAAGACCCCGATGTGGCCGCTGCACAGCTGGCTGCCGGACGCCCACACCGCCGCCCCGACCGTCGGCTCGGTGCTGCTCGCCGGTGTCCTGCTGAAGATGGGTACGTACGGGTTCGTCCGGATCCTGCTGCCCATCGCGCCCGACGGGATGCGGACCTTCGCGCCGTACCTCGCCGCGCTCGCCGTCATCGGGATCATCTACGGGTCCCTGGCCTGCCTGAACCTCGCGAAGCAGGGCGCGAACGGCGACCTCAAGCGCCTCATCGCGTACTCCTCCGTCGGCCACATGGGCTTCGTGCTGCTCGGCATCGCGACGATGAGCCCGACCGGCGTGAACGGCGCGCTGTTCGCCAACATCGCCCACGGCCTCATCACCGGCCTGCTCTTCTTCCTCGTCGGCGCGCTCAAGGACCGCACCGGCACCAGCGACCTCGACGCCCTCGCCGATCAGGGCGGCATGGCCCTGTACGGCAAGGCCCCGCGCTTCGGCGGCCTGCTCGCCTTCGGCGCCGTCGCCTCGCTCGGCCTGCCGGGCCTGGCCGGGTTCTGGGGCGAAATGCTCGCGCTGTTCGGCGCGTTCAAGCCCGCCGACGAGCTCAGCCGCCCCGCCTTCCTCGTCTTCATGGCGATCGGCGGACTCGGCACCCTGCTCACCGCCGCGTACATGCTCATCGTGGTCCGCCGCGTCTGCATGGGCCCACCCGTCTCCCACCACCGCCCTTCCAACGAGGCGCTGCGCGCCATGGCTTCTCATGCGCGACGGGAGGAAGCCGTGGCCGTCGCCGACGTGCGCGGCTACGAGTTCGCCGCCTGGACCCCGCTCGTCGCCCTCACCGTCCTCGCGGGTCTGTGGCCCGCAGCCCTGCTCGGCCTGACGAACCCGGCCGTCCAGAAGCTCCTCGCAGGAGGCCTCCAGTGATCGCCGTCGCCGCGCCCTCCGTGGCGTCCCTCGTCCAGAACGTCGACTGGGTCGCCATCGCGCCGCCCACGATCGCGGCGGTCGTGGCCCTCGTCGTCCTGGTCGCCGACCTGTTCCTGGGGGAGCGGCGCAAGCCTCTCCTGGGCTGGATCTCCATCGCGGGCCTGGCCGCCGCGGCACTCGCGCTGCTGCCGCTCATCGGGGACGAGCGCTCCACGTTCTGCCTCAAGGGCGCGTCGTACGACGCCTGCAGCTACACGGCGGACCGCTTCACGCTCGTCATCCAGTTCCTGGTCCTGGCCGGCGCCCTGCTCACCGCGCTGCTCTCGATCGGCTCCCTGAAGGACGCGAAGAACGCGAACAAGCCGCTCCCCGAAGGGGAGTTCTGGTTCCTCCTCCTGTCCTCCGCCGCGGGCGCGGCCCTGCTGCCCGCCTCCCGCGACCTCGCCACGCTCGTCGTCGCCCTGGAGGTCGCCTCGCTGCCCGCCTTCGCCCTCGTGGGCCTCAAGCAGGGCGACAGGCGCTCCTCGGACGCGGCCCTGAAGTTCTTCCTCTCCTCGGTCACCGCGACCGCCGTCACCCTGCTCGGCGTGAGCTTCGTCTACGCGACCACGGGCACCCTGCACCTCACCCGGGTCGCCACCGAACTCACCCACGTGGACGGCCAGTTCCACACCCTCGCCCAGACCGGCGTCGCCCTCACCCTCGTGGGCTTCGCCTTCAAGACGGCCGCCGTACCGTTCCACTTCTGGGTACCCGACACCTACGTAGGCGCGCCGTTGCCGATCGCCGCCTACTTGTCGGTCATCGGCAAGGCCGTCGGCTTCTCCGGCCTCATCCTCGTCACGGTCGTCGCGTTCCCCTCGTACGCCGACGTGTGGGGCCCGGCCCTCGCCGCCCTCGCCGCGCTGACCATGACCGTCGGGAACGTGGCCGCCCTCCGCCAGCAGGCCACGCGCGCGTACAGCGCCGTACGCCTGCTCGCCTGGTCCTCCGTCGGCCAGGCCGGCTACCTCCTGGTGCCGATCGCCGCGGCCGCGTACTCCGACGACCCCCAGAAGTCGATCGGCTCCACCCTCGCGTACGCCCTCATGTACGCCGCCGTGAACCTCGGCGCCTTCGCCGTGGCCGCCCTCGTCGCACGTACGAAGCCGCTGAACCGCGTCAGCGACTACCGCGGCCTGTACGCCTCGCGCCCGCTCGCCGCGCTCGTCCTGGGCTTCTTCCTGCTGTGCCTGGCGGGGCTGCCGCCCGGCATCATCGGCCTGTTCGCGAAGGTCACGGTCTTCTCGGCGGCCGTCGACGCGGGCCTGGGCTGGCTCGCCGTGATCATGGCCGTGAACGTGGTGATCGCGCTCGTCTACTACCTCCAGTGGACCGCGACGCTCTTCCGCGCCCCTGAGGGCGCACCCGAGAGCGCCCCTGTAGGCGGACCGGCCCGCTACCGGGTCTCGGCCCCCCTCACCACCGCCATCGCCCTCACGGCCGTCATCGCCGTGGCCCTGTCGGGAGCGCCGCAACTGGTCCTGCGCTTTGCTTCCACGGGCCTCTTCTAGCACCCTCGTACGGCGTTCAAGAAACGCCCACCTTCTATAGCCCCACCTCAAGGAGAGACACCGTGCTGAGCGGGTTCAAGGACTTCATCCTTCGCGGAAACATCATCACGATGGCCATCGGCCTCGCGGTCGGAACCGCGTTCACGGCTGTGGTCACCGCCCTCAGTACGGCGTTCATCGCGCCGCTCATCGGTATCGCCACGCAGTCGACCGGCGACTTCAGTGAGGCGCACTTCACGGTCGAGGGCACCGACTTCCCGTACGGCAAGTTCGTCAGCGCGATCATCGCCTTCCTGATCACGGCAGCGGTGCTCTACTTCGTGATCGTCGTCCCGATGATGAAGCTCCAGGCGCGCATGGACCGCGGCAAGCCCGTCGACATCAAGGCGGCGCTGCGCGACTGCCCGCGCTGCTACACCCAGATCCCCGGGATCGCGACCCGCTGCGCGCACTGCACGAGCGAGATCGAGCCGGACCCGGAGGCCCTGGAACTCGCCGGGCTGCCGCAGCAGCGCTGACCCGGTCGGCCTACACACTCGGACAAGCCTGCCCTGAGCGCACAAGGGAACTAGTCCTCCTCGTCTGGCGTTGACCAGTCAGGGAGGGTCCACTGGACGTGGAAACACGTACCGGCTCCAGACCCCAGTGGAAGCAGCAAGACAGCAAGCAGTGGGTTCCCCTGCCGCACCATCAGGAGGGCGTACCGTGCACCGCCGGCACAACGGGCTGAAGACCGCCGTACTCCTCGGCGGCCTGTCCGCCCTCATCCTCGTCATCGGCAGCTTCTTCGGCCGTACCGGACTCATCGTCGGGCTGGTCATCGCCCTGGGGACGAACGCGTACGCGTACTGGAACAGCGACAAGCTCGCCCTGCGCGCGATGCGCGCCCGTCCGGTGAGCGAGTTCGAGGCACCCGCGCTCTACCGGATGGTGCGCGAGCTCTCCACGCAGGCGCGCCAGCCCATGCCGCGCCTGTACATCTCACCCACGGAGGCGCCGAACGCGTTCGCGACGGGCCGCAATCCGCGCAACGCCGCCGTGTGCTGCACCGAGGGCATCCTGCGCATCCTGGACGAGCGAGAGCTGCGCGGAGTCATCGGGCACGAGCTGAGCCATGTCTACAACCGCGACATCCTGATCTCCTCGGTCGCCGGCGCCCTCGCCTCCGTGATCATGTTCCTGGTCAACTTCGCGTGGCTGATCCCGATCGGCCGCTCGAACGACGACGACGGCCCCGGCATCTTCGGGATGCTCCTGATCATGATCCTGGGGCCGCTGGCCGCGTCCCTCATCCAGCTCGCCATCAGCCGCTCCCGCGAGTACGAGGCCGACGCCTCGGGCGCCCAGCTGACCGGTGACCCGCTGGCCCTGGCGAGCGCCCTGCGCAAGCTGGAGGCGGGCACGAAGCAGCTGCCCCTGCCGCCCGAGCCGCGCATCGAGACGGCGAGCCACATGATGATCGCCAATCCCTTCCGCCCCGGCCAGGGAATGTCGAAGATGTTCTCCACGCACCCGCCGATGGCGGAGCGCATCTCCCGGCTCGAGCAGATGGCAGGTCGCCAACAGTGAAGACAATCCTCAACGTCATCTGGCTGATCCTGAGCGGCTTCTGGCTGTTCCTCGGCTACGTTCTGGCGGGCGTCCTGCTGTGCATCACGATCATCGGGATCCCGTTCGGCATCGCTTCCTTCAGGATCGGCATCTACGCCCTGTGGCCCTTCGGGCACATGGCGGTCGAGCGCAGGGACGCGGGCGCGCCCTCCTGCGTCGGCAACGTCCTGTGGCTGATCCTCGCGGGCTGGTGGCTGGCCCTCGCGCACATCATCACCGGCGTCGCCCTGTGCGTGACGATCATCGGTATCCCGTTCGGCATCGCCAACTTCAAGATGATCCCCATCTCGTTGCTGCCGCTCGGCCGCGAGATCGTTCCCACGGACCGGCCGTTCGCGTCGCGCTAGGCGCGGCCGTCGTCGGTTCGGTCATGGGCACCACGCGCGCGTAGCCGAACCGCGTAGGCGAGCGCCCCCAGGGCGAGAACACCCGCCCCCGTCAGCACCGACGAACCGGGCAGCGAGAACGCCAGCGCCAGGCACCCCACGACCCCGAGCGCGGGCACCGCACGCGCGCGTACCGCGGAACTCAACGTCCACGCGGAGGCGTTGGCGATCGCGTAGTACACGAGCACGCCGAACGACGAGAACCCGATCGCCCCGCGTACGTCCCCGAAGGCCGCCACGACGGCCACCACCGCCCCCACCGTCAGCTCGGCCCGCCGCGGCACCTGGAAGCGCGGCTGTACGACCGCCAGCGCCCCCGGCAGGTGCCGGTCCCGCGCCATCGCCAGCGTCGTCCGGGACACCCCCAGGATCAGCGCGAGCAGCGATCCGAGCGCCGCCACGGCCGCCCCCACCCGCACCACCGGCACGAAACCGTCGCCACCCGTCGCCCGCACGGCGTCCGCCAACGGCGCCGAGGCCCGCGCGAGCCCATCGACGCCGAGCACGGTGACGGCGGCGGCGCCCACGGCGGCGTACACGACGAGGGTGATCCCGAGCGCCATGGGGATGGCCCGCGGAATGGTCCGCGCGGGGTCCACCACCTCCTCGCCGAGCGTCGCCACGCGCGCGTACCCGGCGAACGCGAAGAACAGCAGCCCGGCGCCGCTCAGCACGCCGCTCACGCCCTCGGAGAGCCCGGGAGCGAGCCGGCCGACCTCGGCGCTCCCCGAGCCCGTACAGACCACCACGACGGCCGCCAGGACGGCGAGCACGACCGCGACGACGCCCCGTGTCACCCAGGCCGACTTCTCAACTCCGAAGCAATTCACGGCGGTCAGCGCCACGACCGCCGCGACCGCCACCGCGTGCGCCTGCTCCGGCCATACGTACGTCCCCACAGTCAGCGCCATCGCCGCGCACGAGGCCGTCTTGCCGACGACGAACGCCCAGCCCGCCAGATACCCCCAGAACGCCCCGAGCCGCTCCCGCCCGTACACGTAAGTGCCGCCGGAAACTGGGTACAGGGCCGCCAGCCGCGCCGACGACATCGCGTTGCAGTAGGCCACCACGGCCGCCACCACGAGCGCGTACAGCACCCCCGTACCGGCCGCCCGCGCCGCCGGCCCGAGGGCCGCGAAGACACCTGCCCCGATCATCGATCCGAGACCGACGATCACGGCGTCATGTACACCCAGCACCCTACGAAGAGGCGTCCCCGACTGTGTCATGTGCCGCACCCTAGAGGGCTCTTGCAACCACGCCATGCCTAGCTGTCGTCCTTCTGGGCAGCAGGCGAACGCAGGACAACGACGCAACAAGGCGCCACAGCACGGCACATAGGCCGCCACGGCACTGTCGCCACTACAGGGCGCCAACAGCACTACAGAAGGGCAGAACGCGGCATGAGCATCATCGGCTGGATCATCCTTGGACTGCTGGCCGGTGCCATCGCCAAGTTCCTGCTGCCAGGCCGCGATCCGGGCGGCTTGATCGGCACCACCCTCATCGGTGTCGCGGGTTCCTTCATCGGCGGCTGGATATCGTCCCGTTGGCTGGACCGGCCCATCTCCACCGACTTCTACGACGGAGCCACCTGGGTCGCCGCGATCGGCGGCGCCCTCGTCCTCCTGATCGCCTACCGCATCTTCTTCGGCGACTCGCGCAGTCGCCGCTGAGCTGCAGCCGGCAGCAAGAAGGGGCGGCACCCGCCGGGTGCCGCCCCTTCGTACGTATGCGCACGTACGTATGCGCAGGTCCTACCGGTAGTTCACGAACTGCAGCGCGAAGTCGAAGTCCTTGCCCTTGAGCAGCTGCTGGACGGTCTGCAGGTCGTCACGGCTCTTGGAGCTGACGCGCAGCTCGTCGCCCTGCACCTGCGCCTTGACGCCCTTCGGGCCCTCGTCACGGATGGTCTTCGCGACCTTCTTGGCGTTCTCCTGGGAGATGCCCTCCTCGATGGCGGCGAAGATCTTGTACTCCTTGCCGGAGAGCTGCGGCTCGCCCGCGTCCAGCGACTTCAGCGAGATCCCGCGCTTGACCAGCTTGGTCTGGAAGATGTCGAGGATGGCCTTGACCCGCTCCTCGCCGTTGGCCTCCATCAGGATCTTCTCGCCGGACCAGGAGATGGAGGCGCCCACGTTCTTGAAGTCGTAGCGCTGCGAGATTTCCTTGGCGGCCTGGTTGAGGGCGTTGTCGACCTCCTGCCGCTCGACCTTCGAGACGATGTCGAAACTGGAGTCGGCCATGTCCTGTGGCTCCTTGTATCGGGGGTGGATCGGGTACTGGTCGGATTCCGACCGGGTTCTGCTCGGGCTGCGCACCGGGGAGTCGCGCCAGTGCAAAGCCTAGCCACCGCGTCGCGCGCCGCCGCCGATCAATCGGGTGGCGAAGCACCCCTGTGCATCAGGTATTGTTTACGTCGTTGCCAGCGAGCACCGCCGCAAGGCGGGGCACAAGGCAGCGAAACCCAAGGCGGTGTGCCCGAGCGGCCAAAGGGAGCAGACTGTAAATCTGCCGGCTCAGCCTTCCCAGGTTCGAATCCTGGCGCCGCCACACTTGGGGGAAGCCCCTTCCGAACTGCGGAAACGCAGAACGGAAGGGGCTTCTTCGTGTTCGGGGTCGGCGGCCGATCCCGATTCGAAAACGGGTGACCTGTATCACTCTCGACTCTCGCCGCCCTGAGCTGCCCGTCACCGGTCCCGGTCCGGCCAGGCAGGGGAGCGGCCGAGCAGCGCGAGGATCTCGTCCAGGGCGGCGTCCTGGCGCGCCGGTGAAACGCTCGGGCCGAACGCGGCTCCGGGCTTCGACCGGCTGGAGTCGTCGGGGACGGCGCGGGCGATCTCCAGGGCGGGCCCCGCCAGTTCCGGGGCGAGGTCGAAACGGTCGCCCAGTGATCGGGCGACGTCCCAGGTGTGCACTACGTAGTCGATGAAGTGGAAGCCGATCGCGGTCGCGCCCGGGATCGTCGCGCCGAGTTCGGGGAGGACGAACTTCCGTTCCAGGACCCCGGACCGCGTGAACGCGTCGAGGACGTCCTGCGCGGCGACCGCGTACTCGCCTGCGGGATCGGCGCCCAGCGGGCGGACCTCCCACGCGTGGAGGTCGCCGCCGTGTCCGCGCGCGGCGGCCGCGAAGCCGCGGTGCTGGGCGGTCATGTGCGCCAGCAGGTCGGCCAGCACCCACCCCTCGCAGGGGGTGGCGCGACCCAGATCGTCGTCCACTCGGCCGACCGCCTCGACACTCGCCAGCACGGCCTGCCTGTTCAGCTCGCGTATGTCCATACCGAAACCGTAAGCGCATGCATATCGTAAGTCCATGCTTATGTTCTGTGTCGGCGTACCGTTGCCCGCATGGAACGCCCCGACTTGGCCGCGATGATCGTGCCGCTGGGCCGCGCCCTGACGGCGGCCGAGCGCCCGGTGCTGCACGCTCACGACCTCACCATGTGGGCCTACGTCGTACTGCTGGCCCTTGGCGAAGAGAGTCCGGTGCGCAGCCAGAACGCGCTGGCGCAGGCCATCGGAGCCGACAAGACCCGCATCATCGGCGTCCTCGACGACCTCCAGGCCCGAGGCCTCATCGCCCGCCGCCCCGACCCCGACGACCGGCGCACGCGCCTGTTGTCCCTCACCCCCGTGGGGCGGCGCCTGCGCGACACCGCGCAGGCGGACATCCAGCGCCAGGAGGACCGCCTGCTGGCCCACCTCCCGGAGGCGGACCGCGAGCCGTTCCTGCGCTCGCTCCAGGCCCTCGCCGCGGTACGGATCGAGGAGCACCTGGGGAGCGGCCGCCCTCGGCGATAGGTGCCTCGCGCGGCAGAGCCACGGAGGGGCGGTGAGCGTGCCGCTGCGTGACGCCGGTACGCCCTTGTGTGACGGGTGGGACGCCCATAGGGTGAACCGCCTTGTGGGCCCGTGGCGTTCGGGTCCGAGGGGCGGGCGGTGGACAGTGGCCGTAGGCGGCTAGCGGCCGTATTCGAGGCGAAGAGCGGCCGTATACGAGAAGCGCAAGAAGAGGCGGGGCGGCGTGCGCGTTGAGCTGGTGACCATGCCCTGGCACCCGATCGACCTGCCCTCCCTCCAGGTGGGCCTGCTGCACCAACTGCTGCGCGAGACCCGCCCGGACGACGAGGTGCGCGAGTTCCACGGCTCGCTGCGCTGGGCGGAGTTCCTGCTCGAACGCTCCGGCGGCCGCCTGAACCCCAGCGACTACGAGGCGATCGGCAGCGACTCGATCTTCCACGGGATCGGCGACTGGGTGTTCTCAGGAGTCCTCTACGAAGACGAGGACTGGGGAGCCGCCCGACTGCGCACCTACGCGCGCGAGCGCGGGGTGAGCGCCGAGACCGTGGACACGGCCTTCGAGATGCGCCGCCACGCCACCGACTACGTAGAGCGCTGCGCCACCGAAGTGCTGACACACGCCCCCGAAGTCGTCGGGTTCACGAGTACGTTCATGCAGAACGTGCCGTCCCTCGCCCTCGCCAAGGAACTCAAGCGCCGCGACCCGCGGTTGACCGTCGTCTTCGGCGGCAGCAACTGCGAAGGCCCCATGGGTCACGCCCTGCACCGCAACCACCCCTACGTGGACCACGTCGTGCGCGGCGAGGGCGAGTACGCCTTCCCGGCCCTCCTCGCCCACCTGGACGCGCGTACGCCCCCCGAGGACGTTCCCGGGCTCTGCTGGTGGGACGGGGGCGTCTCCCGGGCCAACACCGAGTCCCACCGAACCGTGGCTCCGGCCCACATACCGACGCCCGATTACGACCAGTGGCAGACGGAGATCGAGGCCTCGCCGGTCCTCGAGTACGTGTACCCCAAGCTGGTCGTCGAAGGGGCCCGCGGCTGCTGGTGGGGCGAGAAGCACCACTGCACCTTCTGCGGCCTCAACGGCAGCGCGATGGCCTTCCGCGCCAAGCCCGGCGAACGCCTGTGGAGCGAGATCGAGCGCCTCGTGCGCCGCCACCACATCCTCGACATCGTCACCGTCGACAACATCATCGACATGGCGTACTTCAAGGACTTCCTGCCGCTCGCCGCGGACAGCGACTGGGACCTGCGCATCCACTACGAGGTGAAGTCCAACCTCAACCGCGAGCAGATCGCCGGGCTCGCCGCCGCGGGCGTCGTACTGATCCAGCCCGGCATCGAAAGCCTCAGCAACCGCGTCCTCGACCTGATGGACAAGGGTGTCACCGGCTCCCGCAACATCCGCACGCTCCGCGAGTTCGACAACCACGAGATCACCTGCAGCTGGAACTACCTCTACGGGTTCCCCGGCGAGACCACGCACGACTACGCGCGCGTGCTCGACCAAATGCCCGCCCTCGTACACCTCCAGCCGCCGAGCGGCGCCTTCCGCATCCAACTGGAGCGCTTCAGCCCGCACTTCACCGACCCCGCCCTGGGGTTCGGAAAGCGCCGCCCCGCAGACATGTACCAGCACGTCTACGAGTTGCCCGAGTCCGAACTCGCCGACCTGGTCTACCTCTTCGACACCGAGGACGCCGGCATCGGCGGCGACACCGAGGACCGGCTGCTGCGGGCCGTCGCCCAATGGCGGGCCCAGCACGCCACGTCGACCCTCGTCATGGAGCAGGCGGGCGACGACGCGAACACCCTCCTCGTACGGGACCGCCGCGAGGGCTGGCCGCGCCGCACCTACTGGTTCAACGGCTGGGAGGCCGCGGCTCTGCGCATCCTGGAGGAGGGCGCGGGCGAACCCGCCCTGCACCGCAAACTCGCCGCCGCCGGACACGACGTACCGGCCGAAGAGCTGGGGGTGTGGATCGCCCAGGCCGTCATGTTCGGCCTCCTCTTCCGGGACGGCGGCACCTACGTGTCCCTGCCCACCCGCACGGCGCCGATCCGCCTCGCCCCACCGGCGGCCTCCGCATGACCGCACCGCTCCCGGCCCTCGTCCCGCACCGCGTCATCGGCACCCGCGTCCGCGTGACCGAACCGCTGCCGCTGCCCCTGCCCCCGCCCTCGTCCGCGCACTCGCACGGCGACGGCCGGACGACCACGCGCGCGATCCAGTTCCTGCGTGAGTGCCAGGCGCTGGGGCTCCCCACCCACTGGGAGGTGAGCGCGCCCCCAATCGGCACGCCAGGTTGTACGTATGACCTCCGCCCCCTGCGCCACCTCCCGCCGCCCGCCCAACACCCGGACGAATCAGCCGAGTTCACCGAATGGCGGGCCGCACACGCCTACGGGATGCTCTACCACCGCCGCGGGCCGGGATTCGTCACCGTCATGGACCGCAGGGAGCGCCCCGCCCCGGCCCGGTTCACGCTCGACCACCCCGACCTGCTCGCCGCGTTCGACGCGCTGAGCGAGGCCACGCGGCTCGACACACTCGAACCCGCCCACCAACAGGCGGCCCGCCACCTGGCCGAGGAACGGCTCGCGCTGATCGTGGACGGATGGGCGGTGGCGCTGCCGCCGCGCGTGCGCCGCTGGCCCGTGCCGTGCATGGGAATCTGACGGGGAATCCGGCGCGATCGCACCGAAGCGCAAGAAACCCTCTCAGGAGCCGAGGAACCACCCTGAGAGGGTTTCACCGTGTGCCCGTGGCGATCACGACGGAGACTGAACCCATGCCGACCACATCCCGCCGCCGAAACTGTCCCGAATGCCGCCGCGAGATCGCGGTCGTGGCGGGCCGCTACGCCCGCCACGATCCTCCTGGCGCCCGCGCCGCGGGGGAACTGGTCTCCTGCCCCGGCTCCCGCCGCCCGGCCCAGCTCGGCGCCGTACAGGACGCGCTCGACGGCTACGTGGTCCCCCACGTGCCGGGTCAGATGCCGCTGTTCTGAGGCGGGTTCACTTGTTGTGAAGCGGGTTCACTCCGAAGCGGATCCAAGAAGCGGATCCAAGGAGACCCCGCGCGCGAGGGCGACTCAGCGCGGTCGACTCAGTTGCCCGCGACCGACTTCACCGCCACCGTGACCGGCGTGGAACCGGAGATCAGCTCCAGCGTCAGCCCCGCCGTGGCGGCCGTGTCCACCAACTCGGCGAGGACGGCGGCCACGTCGTCGCGCGGCACGGGCCCGCGCCCCGTCGAGGCCTCCAGGCGGACGAGCCCGGTCCCGGCGTCGTTCGTCAGCTGGCCGGGCCGCAGGATCGTCCAGTCGAGGCCGGTGCGGCGCCGTACGTCGTCGTCCGCCGCGCCCTTGGCCCGCAGATACACGTCGAAGACGTCGTCGCCCTCGTGCGCGGCGTCCGCCGCCATCGACGACACCACTACGTAGCGGCGCACGTGCGCCCGCTCCGCGGCGTCCGCGAACAGCACGGCGGCGTCCCGGTCCACGGTGTCCTTGCGGCCGGCGCCGCTGCCCGGACCCGCGCCCGCCGCGAAGACGGCCGCGTCCGCACCCTGCAGATGCGCCGCGACCTCCTCCACGGACGCCGACTCCAGGTCGCACAGGACGGGTTCCGCACCGGCGGCCCGCAGGGCGTCACCCTGCTCCGACCTGCGGATGATGCCCGCTACTTCGTCCCCGCGCGCGGAGAGCAGCCGCTCGAGCCGCAGCGCGATCTGACCATGACCCCCAGCGATGACAATGCGCATGTCTTCGACGGTACGCCCGGGGCGGACGGTTCACCGTGCAACCATGCGCGCCAGGGCCCCGTACGGCCGCTCAAGCGGGGCCGCCACCGCCGTACTTGGCCGCCCGCCCCTGCCGCGGCAGATCGAGCGCGACCGCCGCGGCCGAATCGCAGTACTCCCGCACCGCGCTGGTCCGCGCCACGACACGCCCCCGGTGCACGACGATCCGGCTGTACGCGAGGGAGAGCGCCGCCGCGAGCCGGTCGCCCCGCACCGCGAGCAGCTCCGCGGGGAACCCCGCCTCCACGCGCACCTCCGGTAGGCCGAGCGCCGCCCTGGCGGTCGAACTCACCGCTTCGTAGGCGTCCTCCGGGCGCATCCCGTAGCGCGAGGCCAACAAGTAGGCGGCCTCCAACGGGTCGCCGCGCCCCACGGGGTTCGACACGTCGCGCAACGCCCCGCTGCCCGCCGCGACCGGCACCCCGGCCGCCCGCAACAGCCGCACCGGCGCGACGGCGCGCTCGTCCACGCCCGCGCACCCGCCCTGCGGCACGCACACCACCGTCGCCCCGGCGGCCGCGAGCCCGTCCACGGCCCGCCGCGCCGCGTCCCCCGGCAGCCGGGAGAGACCGCCCAGGGGGCCCACGGTGACGCCCGTACGCAGCCCGCCCACCGCCGCCGCGAGCCGCCCGAGGCGCGCCGGGTCGGCCCCGTCCGTGTGCAGGTCGACCGGGCAGCCGTGCTCGGCGGCGACCTCAAGCACCGCCTCTACGTAGCCCGTTGGGTCGGGGTCCAGGTCCGGGCAACCGCCTACTACGGAGGCGCCCATCTTCACGGCGTCCCGCAGCATGGCGAGCCCGTCGGCCCCGGCGAGCCCGGTCAGCAGCCGGGGCATGGCCACCGTGCGCAGATCCGCGAGCCCCACCAGCGAACGCCGCGCCTGGAGGACCGCCTCCATCGAACCGAGCCCCTCCATGTCGCCGATCCGCACATGGGAGCGCACCGCGGTGGCCCCGTGGCCGAGTTGCAGCAGGGTGCCCTCCGTGGCCCGGCGCTGGACGTCGTCGGCGTCGTACGGGACGGGGCCCTCGCGCTCGGCCGACAGCGCCGTGTCGCCGTGCGCGTGCGGCTCGACGGGGGCCGGGAGCAGCAGGCAGCCGGTGAGGTCGATGCGCGAGCCGTGCGCGGTGAGGCTGCCCGCCGTGCCGACCGCCTCGATGCGCCCACCGTCGAGCCGTACGTCCACGGTCCTGCCGTCGGTGAGGCGGGCGCCGCTCAGCAGCAGGCCAGAGCTGTCGGGCGGGTCGGGGGACGGCGGCTGCTGCGACGGGCTGTCGGGCATCGTGCTCCTGAGGGCTCGGCGAGGACTCGTATCGCGAGTAACAAGATCACGCAGGGTGGGTCGAGCCTAGGACCGTGGCAGGGGCGCTTCGAGGAACGCCGCAAAAGTCGTACTGATGTGGTCCGAGGGGCGCCTGTGGGCTGTCATCGGAACGCGGCATCGTTCCCGGCGGACAGGGGCGCGAAACGGATTTGGGCGATCGGTGCGCGACCGTGTAATGTCTTCATCGCTCGCCCCAATAGCTCAGTCGGTAGAGCGTCTCCATGGTAAGGAGAAGGTCTGCGGTTCGATTCCGCATTGGGGCTCTGGTGCACGCGTCCAACGCAGCGCATGCATCACAGCGGTGTAGCTCAGTCGGTAGAGCAAGCGGCTCATAATCGCTGTGTCACCGGTTCAAGTCCGGTCACCGCTACTGACAGTAGCCGATTGCGGGGTCGGTCCTTCGATCGGCTACTCTTTTATGCGTTAAACCGTCCGATCCGTCCGTCAAGGAGCACTCACGTGGCTGCCACCGACGTCCGCCCGAAGATCACGCTGGCCTGCGTGGAGTGCAAGGAGCGGAACTACATCACCAAGAAGAACCGGCGTAACAACCCGGACCGTCTTGAGATGAAGAAGCACTGCCCGCGTTGCAACGCGCACACCGCGCACCGCGAAACGCGATAAATCAGGCTCGAACACGAGGCCGTCCCCATTCCGGGGGCGGCCTCGTTTCGTTGACGCCCGAAGATCGGCGTTCCTAGCTCAGGCAGATCGAGAACACTTCCAGGAGGTGCCGAGCCCATGGCGCTCGACCAGTCCTTCGTGGGGCGGACCTATCCGCCCACCGCTCCGTACGAGGTCGGCCGGGAGAAGATCCGTGAATTCGCGGAGGCGGTGGGGGACACGAACCCCGCGTACGTCGACCGCGGAGCCGCCGAAGAGCTCGGTCACCCCGATGTGATCGCGCCGCCGACCTTTGTGTTCGCCATCACTTTCAAGGCCGCGGGCGAGGTCATCCACGACCCGGAGCTGGGGCTCGACTACAGCCGCGTCGTGCACGGCGACCAGAAGTTCGCGTACACGCGCCCGGTGCGGGCCGGCGACAGGCTGACCGTGACCTCGACCATCGAGGGCATCAAGTCGCTCGCGGGCAACGACATCGTCGACGTGCGCGGCGAGGTGCACGACGAGGCCGGCGAGCACGTCGTGACCGCCTGGACCAAGCTCGTCTCGCGCGCCGCTGAGGAGGCCTGATCGCCATGGCGACGACCATCAAGTACGCCGACGTAGAGGTCGGCACCGAGCTGCCCGCGCAGACCTTCCCCGTGACACGCGCCACGCTCGTCCAGTACGCGGGCGCCTCCGGCGACTTCAACCCCATCCACTGGAACGAGAAGTTCGCGGTCGAGGTCGGCCTGCCGGACGTGATCGCGCACGGCATGTTCACCATGGCCGAGGCGATCCGTGTCGTCACCGACTGGACCGGCGACCCGGCCGCCGTCGTCGAGTACGGCGTGCGCTTCACGAAGCCGGTCGTCGTGCCGAACGACGACAAGGGCGCCGAGGTCGAGGTCGGTGCCAAGGTCGCGGCCAAGCTGGACGACAACCGCGTACGGGTCGACCTGACCGCCATGAGCGCGGGGCAGAAGGTGCTCGGGATGTCGCGGGCGGTCGTTCAGCTGGTCTGATCGACGTCTACGTAGCTGTCAGTAAGGGGCGCCCACCATTGCGGGGCGCCCCTTACGCGTATCCAGGGGTTGACGTAGATAGTGATTGGGCACTAACTTTCGTCGCATGGTCAGGATGAGTGCGGAGGAGCGGCGCGAGAGCGTCGTCCGCGCGGCGATCGCGGAGTTCGCCCGCGGCGGCTACAGCGGCACGTCCACCGAGGCGATCGCCAAGCGGGTCGGTGTCTCGCAGCCGTATCTCTTCCGGCTCTTCCCGAGCAAGCAGGCCATCTTCCTCGCGGCCGCCCGGCGCTGCTGCGCGAACATCACCGAGGTGTTCCGCAAGACCGCCGACGGGGTCGCGCCCGAGGAGGCGAAGGGGGCGCTGGGGGGCGCGTACGTCTCCCTCATCACCGATGACCCGGACATGCTGCTCATGCAGATGCAGATCTACGTGGCCGTCGCGGCCGCCGAGGCGGCCGGTGACCCGGACTTCGGCGAGGAGCTGCGCGCGGCGTGGCTTGAGATGTACGACACGGTCCGGCTCGCCCTGGGGGCCGACTCCGAGCAGACGGCCGGATTCCTCTCCAACGGGATGCTGATCAACGTCCTGGTCTCGATGGGCTTTCCGCCCGATCACCGGGTCTGGGTCGATTGCGCCCCGACGGACTGAATGCACAGCGCGGTATGTGGGCCGCATTTTTGTGGCCAGGAAAGTTAGTCATCAATAACTAACCTAAGGATCACTGGGGGACGTAATGTCACGGACAGCAGCAGCGTCGGCATCCGCACCAACACCTGCACCAACACCTGCACCAGCACCTGCGCCAGCACAGCGCCGAGGAGCCCTCTGGGCCCTCCTCATCACCAGCGTCGCCGGGTTCATGGCGGCCCTCGACAACCTCGTCGTCACCACGGCCCTGCCCTCCATCCGCCAGGATCTCGGCGGCGCCCTCGACGACCTGGAGTGGACGGTCAGCGCCTACACGCTCACCTTCGCCGTCCTGCTGATGTTCGGCGCGGCGCTCGGCGACCGGTTCGGGCGGCGCCGGCTCTTCCTGGTGGGACTCACGATCTTCACCGGGTCCTCCGCGGCCGCGGCCATGGCCACCGGCATCGACGCGCTGATCGCCGCCCGCGCGGTCCAGGGCGTCGGCGCCGCGATCATGATGCCGCTCACCCTGACCCTGCTCACCGCGGCCGTCCCGGCGGCCAAGCGCGGCCTCGCGTTCGGGATCTGGGGCGCGGTCAACGGGCTCGCGGTGGCCTCCGGGCCGCTCATCGGCGGCAGCCTCACCGAGCACGTCTCCTGGCACTGGATCTTCTGGCTGAACGTTCCGCTGGGCCTCGCCCTGCTGCCGCTCGCACGGCTGCGCCTGAAGGAGTCCTACGGCTCCGGGGCCCGGCTCGACATCGTCGGCACCCTGCTCGCCAGCGGCGGCCTGTTCGGGATCGTGTACGGCCTGGTGCGCGCGCCCGTCGTCGGGTGGACCGACACCCTCGTCCTGACCGGCCTGTTCGCGGGCACGGCGCTGCTCGCCGGGTTTGTGCGCCACGGGATCCGCAACGAGAACTCCATGCTGCCCATGCGGCTCTTCCGCTCCCGCGCCTTCGCTGGGATCAACGCCGCGAGCCTGCTGATGTTCCTCGGGATGTTCGGCTCGATCTTCCTGCTCAGCCAGTTCCTCCAGGGCGTGCTCGGCTACTCGCCGACCGAGGCGGGGCTGCGCATGCTGCCCTGGACCGCCATGCCGATGCTCGTCGCGCCGATCGCCGGGATCCTCTCGGACCGCGTCGGCGGCCGGCCCGTCATCGCGGCGGGGGTGTTCCTCCAGGCCGTCGGGCTCGGCTGGTTCGCCGCCGTGATCGCCGTCGACGTCTCGTACGCGGCCCAACTGCCCGCTCTGATCGTCAGCGGCGTCGGCATGGCCCTCTACTTCGCCCCGGCAGCCAACCTGGTCATGTCCAGCGTCCGGCCGCAGGAACAGGGCATCGCCTCCGGTGCCAACAACGCGCTGCGCGAGGTCGGCGGCGCGCTGGGCGTAGCGATCATGTCGTCGGTCTTCTCGGCCCAGGGCGGTTACGACTCCGCGCAGCACTTCGTGGACGGCATCGAACCCGCGCTGTGGGTGGGCGCCGCGCTCGTGGCCCTGGCCGGGATCGCCGCTCTGTTCATTCCACGGGTGGGGCGCACTACGCCCGTAGCGAGGGATGCTGAGCCTGCTCCAGTTCTGGAAAACGCCTGATCACTGGATAGCCACCCGGGAGGAACGCCATGCCGACCCTGCCCTGGACCACCCCGAACACCCCGCCCGCGGGCGCGGAGGCGCACGTCTTCGCCTCCCGCTTCGAGACCCGCACCCTGTGGGGCGCCCTGAAGTTCCTCGCCCGGACGCCCTTCATCTGGCGGCAGGTGGGGCGGGCGCAGGGCGCCTACGGAGCGACACTGAAGGCGGCGCCGTTACGACGCACCTTCTGGACGCTGTCCGTCTGGGAGTCGCCCAAGGCGCTGCGGGGCTTCGCGGCCACCGCGCCGCACTCGGCGATCTCAGCGGGCCTGCGCGGCCAGATGAAGGACTCGACGTTCCTCACCTGGGACGCCTCGACCGACGAGCTGCCGCTGCACTGGAAGGACGTCCTGCGCCGCTTCCAGTGAGCCCGGCCACGGCGACAGCGGCCCCGTCCTCGTGGCGGGGCCGTTCTCGTACCCTTGAGCGCGTGCAGGAACTCCACGACGCCCCTCTCGCCCCCCTGACCACCTTCCGGCTCGGCGGGCCCGCCACCCGGCTGCTCACCGCGACCACCGACGCCGAGGTGATCGACGCGGTGCGCGAGGCCGATGCGACCGGTACGCCGCTGCTGATCATCGGAGGCGGCAGCAATCTCGTCATCGGCGACAAGGGCTTCGCGGGCACCGCCCTGCGCATCGCCACCAAGGGCTTCGAACTCGACGGTACGAAGCTGGAATTGGCGGCCGGCGAGGTCTGGACCGACGCCGTCGAGCGCACCGTCGCTGCGGGCCTCGCGGGAGTCGAGTGCCTCGCCGGGATCCCCGGCTCCGCGGGCGCGACGCCGATCCAGAACGTGGGCGCGTACGGCCAGGAGGTCTCCTCCACGATCACCGAGGTGATCGCCTACGACCGCGCGACCGGCGAGACCGTCGCGATCCCGAACGCCGAGTGCGCCTTCTCGTACCGGCACAGCCGCTTCAAGGCCGAACCCGACCGCTACGTAGTGCTGCGCGTACGGTTCGAGCTGGAGGACGCGGGGGGCCTCAGCGCGCCCCTGAAGTACCCCGAGACCGCGCGGACGCTCGGCGTCGAGGCGGGCGAGCGGGTGTCGGCCGCCGTCGCGCGCGAGACCGTCCTGAAGCTGCGCGGCGGCAAGGGCATGGTGCTCGACCCGGAGGACCACGACACCTGGTCGGCGGGTTCGTTCTTCACCAACCCCATCCTTGACGACGAGCAGTTCGCGGCCTTCCACGCGCGCGTGGTCGAGCGTCTCGGCCCGGACGCGAAGGCGCCCGCGTTCCCGGCGGGGGAGGGGCGGACGAAGACCTCCGCGGCCTGGCTCATCGACAAGGCGGGCTTCACCAAGGGCTACGGCACGGGCCCCGCCCGCATCTCCACCAAGCACACCCTCGCCCTGACCAACTGCGGCGAGGCCACCACGGAGGACCTGCTCGCGCTCGCCCGTGAGGTCGTCGCCGGGGTGCGGGACGCCTTCGGGGTGACGCTGGTGAACGAGCCGGTGACGGTCGGCGTCCAGCTCTGAAGCCCCCGTAGGGCCTCAGTAGGCGACCCCGACGCCCTGTTTCACCGTCGCCGGGTCGTCCACCATCGCCAGCATCGCGTGCGCCACGTCCGCGCGGGCGATCATGCGGCCCGCGCGCGGGAAGCCGCCCACCACCTTGCGGTAGGAGCCGGTCAGCGGCCTGTTCAGAAGGCGGGGCGGGCGCACCGAGGTCCAGTCCGTCGCACTGGCCGCCAGCGCTTCCTCCATGGCGGTCAGGTCGGCGTACACGTCCTTCAGGGCAGTGAGCATCACTTTGTAGATGGCGCGGTCCAGGACCGATGCCTCCGAGGGCTGCGGGCCGACAGGGGCCGCGCTGACCACGAGCAGCCGACGGGTGCCCTCGGCCTCCACGGCCTTCAGGACGGTCCTCGTCAGCCGGGTCGCGACGCCCGCGTCCGCCTTCTTGCGGGCGCCGAGCCCGGAGAGCACCGCGTCGCGCCCAGCGACAGCGCGCCGCAGCGCCTCAGAGTCCGTCAGGTCGGCGCGGACCACCTCCAGGCGCTCGCCGGTCACCGTGAGCCGGGCGGGATCACGGACCACCGCCGTGACCTCGTGCCCGGCCGCCAGGGCCTGCTTGACGATCTCCTGTCCGATCCCGCCCGTCGCACCGAAAACCGTGAGCTTCATGGCGTACCTCCAGGCGCGCGATGCACAGTGGGTGAGTATTCGCTCACCTCGATTCACCTTTAGGGTGAGTGAGCACTCACCCCCGCGTCAAGCTTGGTTGGAGCCCACATGGACCAGAAGCCGGCCCGTGTCCGCATCGTCGAAGCGGCCCACGAACTCATGCTGAGCATCGGTCTCGCCCGTACGACCACCAAGGAGATCGCCAAGGCGGCGGGCTGCTCCGAAGCGGCGCTCTACAAGTACTTCGCCAACAAGGAGGAACTCTTCGTGACGGTGCTCAACGAGCGCCTTCCGAAGCTGGGCTCCCTCTTGGGCCGCCTCCTTACAGAAGGCGCGGGGGACCCGGACCGCACGGTCGAGCAGAACCTCACCGACATCGCCCGCGAAGCGGCGCTCTTCTACGAGCAGACCTTCCCGATGGCCGCGTCCTTGTACGCGGAACCCAAGCTCAAGCGCCGCCACGAAGAAGTGATGCGCGAACTGGGCACAGGCCCGCACAAGCCCATCCAGGGCCTCGCCGCCTACTTGCGAGCCGAGCAACAGGCCGGCCGCATCGCCCCGAAAGCCGATACGCACGCGGCGGCCTCGCTCCTCCTGGGGGCGTGCTCCCAGCGCGCCTTCGCCTACGAGATGTCCCCGGACCGCAAGCCACCCCAGCCGGTGGACGAGTTCGCGTCCGGGATCGCGCGCACCCTCCTTACGGGAATCGCATAAAGTCCCCTCACCTCAGGGGAGGGGATCATTCATTACACCTCGGTGGCGAAGCTGCCCGAGCGGATGGACGGCGATGGCACGGCCGTCGTGGTCGCCTCACCGAAGGCGGAGACGGTCGTCCATGTCTACGAGGACACGCGTTGCCCGGTCTGTAAGGAGTTCGAACGGGATGGAGGCGGGGAGGCGCCGAACTCCATGCTGTGCTCTTCGCGCACCAGCCGGAGGTGGTGTAGCTCAGGCGGCCAGCCACTCCTCCACACCGCTCAGAAGCTTCTCCTTGACGTTCTCCGGCGCCGCGGAGCCGCGCACCGACTGACGGGCCAGTTCGGCCAGTTCGGCGTCGGAGAAGCCGTGGTGGCGGCGCGCGATGTCGTACTGGGCGGCGAGCCGTGAGCCGAACAGGAGCGGGTCGTCCGCGCCGAGCGCCATCGGCACCCCGGCTTCGTAAAGGGTGCGCAGCGGTACGTCCTCGGGCTTCTCGTAGACGCCGAGCGCGACGTTCGAGGCCGGGCACACCTCACAGGTCACACCGCCGTCCGCGAGCCGCTTCAGGAGCCGCGGGTCCTCGGCGGCCCGCACTCCGTGGCCGACCCGCGTGGCGTCCAGGTCGTCGAGGCAGTCGCGCACGGACGAGGGCCCGGTCAGCTCGCCCCCGTGCGGCGCCGAGAGCAGCCCGCCCTCGCGCGCGATGTGGAAGGCCCGGTCGAAGTCCCGCGCCATACCCCGCCGTTCGTCGTTGGAGAGCCCGAACCCTACGATGCCCCGGTCCGCGTACCGCACCGCGAGCCGCGCCAGCGTACGGGCGTCCAGAGGGTGCTTCATACGGTTCGCGGCGACCAGGACGCGCATCCCGAGCCCGGTCTCCCGCTGGGCGCTGTCGACGGCGTCGAGGATGACCTCCAGGGCCGGGATAAGACCGCCCAGCATCGGCGCGTACGACGTCGGGTCGACCTGGATCTCCAGCCAGCCGCCACCGTCCGCGATGTCCTCCTCCGCGGCCTCCCGCACAAGCCGCTGAATGTCCTCAGGAGCCCGCAGACAGGCACGCGCCGCGTCGTAGAGCCGCTGAAAGCGGAACCAGCCGCGCTCGTCCGTGGCCCGCAGCTTCGGCGGCTCGGCCCCGGTCAGCGCCTCCGGGAGCCGCACGCCGTACTTGTCGGCGAGTTCCAGCAGGGTTGTGGGCCGCATCGACCCGGTGAAGTGCAGATGCAGGTGGGCCTTCGGCAATTGACGGACATCACGTACACGCTCCATCCCAAGATCCTGCCGTACGCACCTGTAGTACCGGTAGCGCCTTTCCACCTTCGGGGCCTCGCCCGAACGAACAAGCGGGCCGCCTCCGTAGGGAGACGGCCCGCTTACGCAGAACCGAGAACTACGTAGCAGCGCGAATCAGTCGCGCGCCTCGGCGAGCAGCTTCTGGACGCGGGAGACGCCTTCGACGAGGTCCTCGTCACCGAGCGCGTACGACAGGCGCAGGTAACCCGGCGTACCGAAGGCCTCGCCCGGAACCACCGCGACCTCGGCCTCCTCCAGGATGAGCGCGGCGAGCTCGACGGAGTCCTGCGGACGCTTGCCGCGGATCTCCTTGCCGAGCAGCCCCTTCACCGACGGGTACGCGTAGAACGCGCCCTCGGGCTCCGGGCAGAGGATGCCGTCGATCTCGTTGAGCATCCGCACGATCGTCTTACGACGCCGGTCGAAGGCCTCGCGCATCTTCTCCACGGCCGTCAGGTCCCCGGACACGGCGGCGAGCGCGGCCGCCTGCGCCACGTTGGAGACGTTCGACGTGGCGTGCGACTGCAGGTTCGTCGCGGCCTTCACGACGTCCTTCGGGCCGACGATCCACCCGACGCGCCAGCCGGTCATCGCATACGTCTTCGCCACACCGTTGACCACGATGCACTTGTCGCGCAGCTCCGGAAGAAGCGCGGGCAGCGACGTGAACTTCGCGTCTCCGTAGACGAGGTGCTCGTAGATCTCGTCCGTCATCACCCACAGGCCGTGCTCCACGGCCCAGCGGCCGATGGCCTCCGCGTCGGCCTCGCTGTAGACGGCACCCGTCGGGTTCGACGGCGACACGAACAGGACGACCTTCGTGCGCTCGGTGCGCGCGGCCTCCAGCTGCTCCACGGAGACGCGGTAGCCGGTCGTCTCGTCGGCGACGACCTCCACCGGCACACCGCCCGCGAGGCGGATCGACTCCGGGTAGGTGGTCCAGTACGGGGCCGGGACGATGACCTCGTCGCCCGGGTCGAGGATCGCGGCGAACGCCTCGTAGATGGCCTGCTTGCCGCCGTTCGTCACCAGGATCTGCGAGGCGTCGACCTCGTAGCCGGAGTCGCGCAGCGTCTTCGCGGCGATCGCGGCCTTCAGCTCGGGCAGACCGCCGGCCGGGGTGTAGCGGTGGAACTTCGGGTTCTTGCAGGCCTCGATGGCCGCCTCGACCACGTAGTCCGGCGTCGGGAAGTCGGGCTCACCGGCGCCGAAGCCGATCACCGGGCGCCCGGCGGCCTTGAGGGCCTTGGCCTTGGCGTCGACGGCGAGGGTCGCGGACTCGGAGATGGAGCCGACGCGGGCCGACACCCGGCGCTCGGTGGGAGAGGAACCTGCGGACGGAGAAGGAGTTGCAGCGCTCATAACCCCATCGTTCCAGACCGGAAACCCGCCCGGCACACGGGTTTCGAAGAGCGTGGAAACCGTCCTTGATCCACAGGCGGATGTTGCTCGTTCGACCTAGGGCTCCGGAACACGTACACTCACTGCTCGTTGGCCTTCAGCGGCCGCGCCTTCCGACTGCACTCCGTGCGTCGGGGCGGATGCGGTACGTTGGGGGAGACAAAGGGTCGTAGCTCAATTGGTAGAGCACTGGTCTCCAAAACCAGCGGTTGGGGGTTCAAGTCCCTCCGGCCCTGCTACACACACCTTCGCCAGGATGTGTGCGCATGTACGTACTGCAATGCACCGCCGTGCGGCTCCACCGGGCGCGGCACGGCCACGACCCGGAATCAGGTGAGGACGAGTGACGGACGCCGTGGGCTCCATCGACAAGCCTGATGCTGAGGCGCCGGAGTCCAAGAAGGCCCGCAAGGGCGGCAAGCGCGGCAAGAAGGGTCCCTTCGGCCGCCTCGCACTCTTCTACCGCCAGGTCGTCGCGGAACTCCGCAAGGTCGTCTGGCCGACTCGCAGTCAGCTCTCGACGTACACCACAGTGGTGATTGTGTTCGTCGTCATCATGATCGGTCTTGTGACCGTGATTGACTATGGCTTCAACCACCTTGTCAAGTACGTCTTCGGCTGAGCCGAAAGCGGAGGGCGCCGTGTCCGGCGCCCCTTTCGCATGTTCCACCCCTATGTATCCAGGAAGAAGCAGCCACAGTGTCTGACCCGAACCTGAACGAGGCGATCGAGCCGGTCGAGTCCGTTGAGGACGAGCTCGACATCGTCGAGGCTGCGGACGCCGAGGAGCCGGACCAGGCCGAGGCTGCCGACATCGCCGCCGGTGAGCCCGCCGAGGAAGCCGCCCTCGAGGTCGAGGCCGACGGCGACACCGACGTCGACGACGCCGAGGACAAGGCCGTAGAGGCCGAGATCGCCGCCGAGGAAGCCGTCGAGGAGCAGGTCGACCCGATCGCCGCCCTCCGCGAGGAACTCCGGTTCCTGCCCGGCGACTGGTACGTCATCCACACCTACGCGGGCTACGAGAAGCGCGTGAAGGCGAACCTGGAGCAGCGTGCCGTCTCGCTCAACGTCGAGGAATTCATCTACCAGGCTGAAGTCCCCGAGGAAGAGATCGTCCAGATCAAGAACGGCGAGCGCAAGAACGTCCGGCAGAACAAGCTGCCCGGCTACGTGCTCGTCCGCATGGACCTGACGAACGAGTCCTGGGGCGTCGTCCGCAACACGCCGGGCGTCACCGGCTTCGTGGGCAACGCCTACGACCCGTACCCGCTGACCCTGGACGAGATCGTCAAGATGCTCGCCCCGGAGGCCGAGGAGAAGGCCGCCCGTGAGGCCGCCGAGTCCGAGGGCAAGCCGGCGCCGCAGCGCAAGGTCGAGGTCCAGGTCCTGGACTTCGAGGTGGGCGACGCGGTCACCGTCACCGACGGCCCGTTCGCGACGCTGCAGGCGACGATCAACGAGATCAACGCCGACTCGAAGAAGGTCAAGGGCCTCGTCGAGATCTTCGGCCGCGAGACCCCGGTCGAGCTGAGCTTCGACCAGATCCAGAAGAACTAGCCCCGTCCGGGCCTGAAAGGTTCCTTCTGGGCACAAGCTTCCGAACAGGTCAGGCGGGCTGCACAGCCCGTCTGACCTGCTCGGTTTTTAGCCGCGCATGGATACCCGTTATCGTTGTGCGGTATGCCTCCATCCGGATGATCCCAACGATCGTCTCCGAGGATGGCGGCTGAACACTCTCACTAAGACCCGGAGAGAGAGCACATGCCTCCCAAGAAGAAGAAGGTCACGGGGCTGATCAAGCTCCAGATCCAGGCCGGCGCCGCCAACCCGGCCCCGCCTGTCGGCCCCGCGCTGGGCCAGCACGGCGTGAACATCATGGAGTTCTGCAAGGCCTACAACGCCGCGACCGAGTCGCAGCGCGGTTGGGTCATCCCGGTGGAGATCACGGTCTACGAGGACCGTTCCTTCACCTTCATCACCAAGACCCCGCCGGCCGCGAAGATGATCCTCAAGGCCGCTGGTGTCGAGAAGGGCTCCGGCGAGCCGCACAAGACCAAGGTCGCCAAGATCACCGAGGCGCAGGTCCGCGAGATCGCCACCACCAAGATGCCCGACCTCAACGCCAATGACCTGGACGCCGCGTCCAAGATCATCGCCGGCACCGCCCGTTCCATGGGCGTCACGGTCGAGGGCTGACCTCCACCTCGCAGATCCATCCGTGGCAGGGCCTGCTCGGCCCGCACCACGACTCCTCTAGAACTCAGGAGAAGCAAGTGAGCAAGCGCAGCAAGTCTCTCCGCGCTGCGGACGCCAAGGTCGACGGGGCCAAGCTCTACGCCCCGCTCGAGGCCGTCCGTCTCGCCAAGGAGACCTCCACCTCGAAGTTTGACGGCACCGTCGAGGTCGCCTTCCGTCTGGGCGTTGACCCGCGCAAGGCCGACCAGATGGTCCGTGGCACCGTGAACCTGCCGCACGGCACCGGCAAGACCGCCCGGGTCCTGGTCTTCGCGACCGGTGACCGTGCTGCGGCCGCGGAAGCCGCGGGCGCCGACATCGTCGGCTCCGACGAGCTCATCGCCGAGATCGCCAAGGGCGACCGGCTGAACGAGTTCGACGCCGTTGTCGCCACCCCGGACCTCATGGGCAAGGTCGGCCGCCTCGGCCGCGTGCTCGGTCCGCGTGGCCTCATGCCGAACCCGAAGACCGGCACCGTGACCCCGGACGTGGCCAAGGCCGTGACCGAGATCAAGGGCGGCAAGATCGAGTTCCGCGTCGACAAGCACGCGAACCTGCACTTCATCATCGGCAAGGTGTCCTTCGACGACGCCAAGCTGGTGGAGAACTACGGCGCGGCCCTGGAGGAGATCCTCCGTCTGAAGCCGTCCGCCGCCAAGGGTCGCTACGTCAAGAAGGCCGCCATCTCCACCACGATGGGCCCCGGCATCCAGCTTGACCCGAACCGCACCCGCAACCTCCTCGTCGAGGAGGACCCGGCCGCGGTCTGAGCCCCTTAAGGCTCGCTGAAGTCGGCGACGGGCCCCGCACCTTCCGAGGTGCGGGGCCCGTTCCGCTTTTCCGGCCCCTACGAAGGCGGGCTTGGGCTAGCTTCGCGGTGACCGACCGGGGGAGCAGCGAATGCCGAGGTACGCGCGCGTGGTGGGCCTTGCCGTCACGGGGGTCCTCATGACCGCTTGCGGCGGGGCGCCGGAGCACGAGGCCCACGAGAGCCACGAGGCGCGCACAGCGCTGCGTACGGCCCGGCAGCAGGTCGCCTCGGCGGGCTCGGCCCGCGTCGACGCGACGATGACCACCGGCAAGCGCCTGACCTCGCGAAGCACCGGGGCGCTCGACTGGTCGGACGGCGTCGAAGGCACTCTGACCCTGCGCGTCACGGGTGGCGAACTCGCCTCCTCCATGCGCGAGTTGGGCGGCGACCCGTCCCAGACGCGCTACCTTCCGGACGCCTACTACACGCGCATGAGCGCAAGGTTCGCCGAGCTCCAGGGCGGACGGCGCTGGATCCGGCACGCGTACGACACCCGGAGCGACCTCACCCCGGCCGACGCCCTCAAGTCGCTCGCCGGGGCGAAGGACGTCCACCGGGTGGGGCGGGAGACCGTGCGCGGCACGCGGACCACGCACTACCGGGGCACCTCAGGGCGCCAGCACATCGACGTATGGCTCGACGCGAGGCAGCTTCTGGTGCGGCGCACCCAGCGCGCGGGCGACTTCACCGGGACCGTCCACTACCGCGACTACGGCGCCCCGGCCCGGGCCCAGCGGCCGGCGGATCGCGACACCGTCGACTTCGCGGACGTCACGGGGGCCGGATAAAGCTGTGGGTGGGCTGTCCGAGGCGTCCGATATCGTGCGAGCAGATCAGAAACGCCAAGGGGTGGGATTCGAGATGACTGTTTCCGTACGACGTGTGGCGGGCGCCGCCGCCGCGACCGCTCTGCTGTGTTCGGCCGTCGCCGCCTGTGGCGGGGGCGACGAGGGTGGCGAGAAGAAGGCCTCCGGGACGGGGTCCCAGTCGGTCGCGCAGGCCGTCACGGCCGCGTACAAGAAGACCTCCGCGGCCAAGTCCGCCAAGGTCGAGATGACCATGAAGACGCCGACCGCGGCCCAGGGCGGCGGTGACATGAAGATGTCCGGTGTCATGGGCTGGGACCCGACCGTCATGGATATGACGATGTCGGGCTCCGCGCTCGCCTCCGGTGGCGCGACCGCGCCCAAGAGCATCCGCATGGTCATGCAGGACAACGTGATGTACATGGACATGGGCGCCGCCGCTGCCAAGCAGATGGAGGGCAAGCGCTGGATGAAGATGGACATCGCGGCCATCGCCAAGGAGTCCGGCGACGAGAAGATGGCGCGGCAGCTGACCGGCGGCCTGGACAGCACGAGCCAGAGCCCTGCACAGCAGATCGCCGTCCTGCTCGACTCGCCCAACCTGAAGCACCTCGGCTCCGCCACCGTCGACGGCGAGCAGACGGAGCACTACAAGGGCAAGCTGACGGTCGACGAGATGATGTCGAAGAACGACTCGCTGAAGGTCCTCAGCAAGTCCGACCGCAGCCAGCTGCTCAAGACCGTCAAGCAGGCCGGGATCAAGAACTACGACACCGAGCTGTGGATCAACAAGGACAACCTGCCGGTCCGGCTCGACGTCACGATGGACAGCTCGCAGGGCGCCGTCCAGGTCTCGGAGAAGTTCTCCGACTACGGCGCCGCGGTGAAGGCCGCCACGCCGCCCGCCGACCAGACCTTCGACATGATGAAGATGCTCAAGGAGCTGGGCAAGGGCGCCGGAAGCGGGGCCGGTTCCACCGGATCCACGGGACTCGACAGCGGGGTCTGACCGGATTTGCTTGACAAGCACCTCTTCGCTTAACCTTCCACAGAAGCCAAAGACCGCTGGTCGTTGCCGTGCGCTCGCAAGAGAGTTCGGTGGCCGAAGGATCCGCTGAAACTGCGGACGACCCGCGCAGGTGACTGTGGAAGTGCTCCCTCCCGGATTCGTCCGTGATGGTCGAGCTCACGCCCCGTGCGCCTGCGCCGGGGCGTTTCGTTTTCCCCAGCCTCCTTGCGAGCGGTCCTCATCACCCGGAAGGAGGCTGACGCTCTATGCCGACGCCCGACAAGGCTGCCGCGGTAGCCGAGCTCACGGACAAGTTCCGCAGCTCGAACGCCGCCGTGCTGACCGAGTACCGGGGTCTCACCGTGGCCCAGCTCAAGCAGCTGCGCCGTTCGCTCGGTGAGAACTCCGAGTACGCCGTGGTGAAGAACACGCTGACCAAGATCGCGGCCAACGAGGCCGGGATCAACGCGCTGGACGACCTCTTCGCGGGTCCGACGGCGGTTGCCTTCGTCACCGGTGACCCGGTGGAGTCGGCGAAGGGTCTTCGTGACTTCGCCAAGGACAACCCGAACCTCGTCATCAAGGGCGGTGTCCTTGACGGCAAGGCGCTGTCCGCCGACGAGATCAAGAAGCTTGCGGACCTCGAGTCCCGCGAGGTTCTGCTCTCCAAGCTGGCCGGTGCCTTCAAGGCGAAGCAGTCGCAGGCTGCCTCCGTCTTCAACGCGCTGCCGACGAAGCTCGTCCGCACCGTGGACGCGCTCCGTGCCAAGCAGGACGAGCAGGGCGGTGCCGAGTAATTCGGCTCGCTTTCTGATCCTCGCCGCCTGACCGGGCGGCAGGGATCGCAGCGGGCCGAACGTCTACGAAGTAATGCCGATAGGCATACGCCCGCCTCACCCAGTACATCCGGCACCTGCCGATTTAGTGGAAGGACCGCCATCATGGCGAAGCTCACCCAGGACGAGCTGCTTGCGCAGTTCGAGGAGATGACCCTCATCGAGCTCTCCGAGTTCGTGAAGGCCTTCGAGGAGAAGTTCGACGTCGAGGCCGCGGCTGCCGCCCCGGTCGTCGTCGCCGGTGGTGCCGCTGGTGGCGCCGCCGCCGAGGCCGCCGAGGAGCAGGACGAGTTCGACGTCGTCCTCACCGGCGCCGGCGACAAGAAGATCCAGGTCATCAAGGTCGTGCGCGAGCTCACCTCCCTGGGCCTCAAGGAGGCCAAGGACCTCGTCGACGGCACCCCGAAGCCGGTCCTCGAGAAGGTCGCCAAGGACGCTGCCGAGAAGGCCAAGGAGCAGCTCGAGGGCGCCGGCGCCACCGTCGAGGTCAAGTAATTACCTCTTCGAGTCAGCCGACTCTTCTTCAGGTGAAACTGCTTCCCCGGGAGCTGTAACACCGAGGTACCGAAGGGCGATCACCCAGTTGGGTGGTCGCCCTTCGGCGTTGTCTGGCTCGCAGGCCGAGGGTGCCTTGCGCTGTCGGTCGCGCAGAGTATGGTGATCTTCGTTGTGCCTGGCGCCACCCCTGTTCGGCCAAGAGGGGGCCTTGACGAACAGCACGCAGCGCGCAATTCTCAGGACGCGTCGTCACAACGATCCGGATCCGAGGCATGGATCGACGGCGAAGAGGGCAGTAAGGATGTGCGCTCAGCGCACAGGGCACGCCGCAGACGGTGAACGGTTGAGAACAACGAGGGTCTCAAAAAACCCGCACTGGACATCAGTGGGCCTTCTGGCTACACTGTCCCTTTGCGCTGCCTGTTAGCTGCTCCCTGCCCGTCACCAGGGGCATGCCCTCGCCTCAGCACCGTGGATTGAACCGGCTCTGACCTGGCCATATGCCAGATCAGGGGCTCTGTCCCGTTGTATGGCTTGGGACCGGTACGCGCGTAGTGAGTCCGAGCCCTCGGAAGGACCCCCTCTTGGCCGCCTCGCGCAACGCCTCGACCGCGAATACGAACAACGGCGCCAGCACCGCCCCGCTGCGCATCTCCTTTGCAAAGATCAAGGAGCCTCTCGAGGTTCCGAACCTGCTCGCGCTGCAGACCGAGAGCTTTGACTGGCTGCTCGGCAACACCGCTTGGCAGAGTCGGGTCGAGGAGGCTCTGGAGTCGGGTCACGACGTCCCCACGAAGTCCGGTCTGGAGGAGATCTTCGAGGAGATCTCCCCGATCGAGGACTTCTCCGGGTCGATGTCCCTGACCTTCCGCGACCACCGCTTCGAGCCGCCGAAGAACTCGATCGACGAGTGCAAGGAGCGCGACTTCACGTACGCGGCTCCGCTCTTCGTCACCGCTGAATTCACCAACAACGAGACCGGCGAGATCAAGTCCCAGACGGTCTTCATGGGCGACTTCCCGCTCATGACGAACAAGGGCACCTTCGTCATCAACGGCACCGAGCGTGTCGTGGTGTCGCAGCTCGTCCGTTCGCCCGGTGTCTACTTCGACTCCTCCATCGACAAGACGTCCGACAAGGACATCTTCTCCGCCAAGATCATCCCGTCCCGGGGTGCCTGGCTGGAGATGGAGATCGACAAGCGCGACATGGTCGGTGTGCGCATCGACCGCAAGCGCAAGCAGTCCGTCACCGTTCTCCTGAAGGCTCTCGGTTGGACGACCGAGCAGATCCTGGAGGAGTTCGGCGAGTACGAGTCCATGCGCGCCACCCTGGAGAAGGACCACACCCAGGGCCAGGACGACGCGCTGCTCGACATCTACCGCAAGCTGCGTCCGGGCGAGCCGCCCACGCGCGAGGCCGCGCAGACGCTGCTCGAGAACCTCTACTTCAACCCGAAGCGCTACGACCTCGCGAAGGTCGGCCGCTACAAGGTGAACAAGAAGCTCGGTGCCGAAGAGCCGCTGGACGCCGGCGTGCTCACGACCGACGACGTCATCGCCACCATCAAGTACCTGGTGAAGCTCCACGCGGGCGAGACCGAGACGGTGGGCGAGTCGGGCCGCGAGATCGTCGTCGAGACCGACGACATCGACCACTTCGGCAACCGTCGTATCCGTAACGTCGGCGAGCTCATCCAGAACCAGGTCCGTACGGGTCTGGCTCGTATGGAGCGCGTCGTGCGCGAGCGCATGACGACGCAGGACGTCGAGGCGATCACGCCGCAGACCCTGATCAACATCCGCCCGGTCGTGGCGTCGATCAAGGAGTTCTTCGGTACCTCGCAGCTGTCCCAGTTCATGGACCAGAACAACCCGCTGTCGGGGCTGACGCACAAGCGTCGTCTGAACGCCCTCGGCCCGGGTGGTCTGTCCCGTGAGCGGGCGGGCTTCGAGGTCCGAGACGTGCACCCGTCGCACTACGGCCGCATGTGCCCGATTGAGACCCCTGAAGGTCCCAACATTGGTCTCATCGGTTCGCTCGCCTCGTACGGCCGCATCAACCCGTTCGGCTTCATCGAGACGCCGTACCGCAAGGTCGTCGACGGTGTCGTCACCGACGACGTCGACTACCTGACGGCCGACGAGGAGGACCGCTTCGTCATCGCGCAGGCCAACGCGCCGCTGACGGAGGAGCTCCACTTCGCCGAGGCCCGCGTCCTGGTCCGCCGCCGTGGCGGAGAGGTCGACTACGTCCCCGGGGACGACGTCGACTACATGGACGTCTCGCCGCGCCAGATGGTGTCGGTCGCGACCGCGATGATTCCGTTCCTCGAGCACGACGACGCCAACCGTGCCCTCATGGGCGCGAACATGATGCGTCAGGCCGTGCCGCTGATTAAGTCCGAGGCGCCGCTCGTCGGCACCGGCATGGAGTACCGCTGCGCCACCGACGCCGGCGACGTACTCAAGGCCGACAAGGACGGTGTGGTCCAGGAGGTCTCCGCGGACTACATCACGACCGCCAACGACGACGGCACGTACACCACGTACCGCCTGTCGAAGTTCTCCCGCTCCAACCAGGGCACCTCTGTGAACCAGAAGGTCGTCGTGGACGAGGGCGCGCGGATCATCACCGGCCAGGTCCTGGCCGACGGTCCCGCGACCGAAGAGGGCGAGATGGCGCTCGGCAAGAACCTTCTTGTCGCCTTCATGCCGTGGGAGGGTCACAACTACGAGGACGCCATCATCCTGAGCCAGCGGCTCGTCCAGGATGACGTGCTCTCTTCGATCCACATCGAAGAGCACGAGGTCGACGCCCGTGACACCAAGCTCGGCCCGGAGGAGATCACCCGGGACATCCCGAACGTCTCCGAGGAGGTCCTCGCCGACCTCGACGAGCGCGGCATCATCCGCATCGGTGCCGAGGTCATCGCCGGCGACATCCTCGTCGGCAAGGTGACCCCGAAGGGTGAGACCGAGCTGACGCCGGAGGAGCGTCTGCTGCGCGCCATCTTCGGTGAGAAGGCCCGCGAGGTCCGTGACACCTCCCTGAAGGTGCCGCACGGCGAGACCGGCAAGGTCATCGGCGTCCGCGTCTTCGACCGTGAAGAGGGCGACGAGCTGCCGCCGGGCGTGAACCAGCTGGTTCGTGTCTACGTGGCCCAGAAGCGCAAGATCACCGACGGTGACAAGCTCGCAGGACGTCACGGCAACAAGGGCGTCATCTCGAAGATCAACCCGATCGAGGACATGCCGTTCCTGGAGGACGGCACCCCGGTCGACATCATCCTCAACCCCCTGGGTGTGCCGTCCCGAATGAACCCGGGACAGGTCCTGGAGATCCACCTCGGCTGGCTCGCCAGCCAGGGCTGGGACGTCTCCGGCCTCGCCGACGAGTGGGCCCAGCGCCTCCAGGCGATCGGCGCCGACCAGGTCGAGGCGCGTACGAACGTCGCGACCCCGGTCTTCGACGGTGCGCGTGAGGACGAGCTCGCGGGTCTGCTCGAGCACACCACCCCGAACCGCGACGGCGACCGCATGGTCCTCCCGTCCGGTAAGGCGAGGCTGTTCGACGGCCGCTCCGGCGAGCCGTTCCCGGACCCGATCTCGGTCGGGTACATGTACATCCTCAAGCTGCACCACCTGGTCGACGACAAGCTGCACGCCCGGTCGACCGGTCCGTACTCGATGATCACCCAGCAGCCGCTGGGTGGTAAGGCTCAGTTCGGTGGCCAGCGCTTCGGTGAGATGGAGGTGTGGGCGCTGGAGGCGTACGGCGCCGCTTACGCCCTCCAGGAGCTGCTGACCATCAAGTCCGACGACGTCACCGGCCGCGTGAAGGTCTACGAGGCCATCGTCAAGGGCGAGAACATCCCCGAGCCCGGCATTCCCGAGTCCTTCAAGGTGCTCATCAAGGAAATGCAGTCCCTGTGCCTCAACGTGGAGGTGCTGTCCTCGGACGGCATGTCCATCGAGATGCGCGACACCGACGAGGACGTCTTCCGCGCTGCGGAGGAGCTCGGCATCGACCTGTCGCGGCGCGAGCCGAGCAGCGTCGAAGAGGTCTGACGGGAGTCCGGTAGGGGCCCGGAAACGGGCCCCCGCCGACCCCTCGACCCCCGTTTCAGACCACAGACTTACAACCCTGAGAGGGATTGACGCATAGTGCTCGACGTCAACTTCTTCGATGAGCTCCGGATCGGTCTGGCCACCGCTGACGACATCCGTCAGTGGAGCCACGGCGAGGTCAAGAAGCCCGAGACCATCAACTACCGCACCCTCAAGCCCGAAAAGGACGGACTCTTCTGCGAGAAGATCTTCGGTCCGACCCGGGACTGGGAGTGCTACTGCGGCAAGTACAAGCGCGTCCGCTTCAAGGGCATCATCTGCGAGCGCTGCGGCGTGGAGGTCACCCGCGCCAAGGTGCGTCGTGAGCGGATGGGCCACATCGAGCTGGCCGCCCCCGTCACGCACATCTGGTACTTCAAGGGCGTTCCGTCGCGTCTGGGCTACCTGCTCGACCTCGCCCCCAAGGACCTCGAGAAGGTCATCTACTTCGCGGCGTACATGATCACGTACGTCGACGAGGAGCGCCGCACCCGCGACCTGCCCTCCCTCGAGGCGCACGTCCAGGTCGAGCGTCAGCAGATCGAGAACCGCCGCGACTCCGACCTGGAGGCCCGCGCCAAGAAGCTCGAGACGGACCTCGCCGAGCTTGAGGCCGAGGGCGCCAAGGCCGACGTGCGCCGCAAGGTGCGCGAAGGTGCCGAGCGCGAGATGAAGCAGCTGCGCGACCGTGCGCAGCGCGAGATCGACCGCCTCGACGAGGTGTGGTCGCGCTTCAAGAACCTCAAGGTCCAGGACCTCGAGGGCGACGAGCTGCTCTACCGCGAGCTGCGTGACCGTTTCGGCACGTACTTCGACGGTTCGATGGGTGCCGCGGCGCTGCAGAAGCGCCTGGAGACCTTCGACCTCGAGGAAGAGGCCGAGAAGCTCCGCGAGATCATCCGTACCGGCAAGGGCCAGAAGAAGACCCGCGCGCTCAAGCGCCTCAAGGTCGTCTCCGCGTTCCTGCAGACCAGCAACAGCCCCAAGGGCATGGTTCTGGACTGCGTCCCGGTCATCCCGCCGGACCTGCGTCCGATGGTGCAGCTGGACGGTGGCCGCTTCGCGACCTCCGACCTGAACGACCTGTACCGCCGCGTGATCAACCGCAACAACCGTCTGAAGCGTCTGCTGGACCTGGGCGCTCCGGAGATCATCGTCAACAACGAGAAGCGCATGCTTCAGGAGGCTGTTGACGCCCTCTTCGACAACGGTCGTCGTGGTCGCCCGGTGACGGGTCCGGGCAACCGCCCGCTGAAGTCCCTCAGCGACATGCTGAAGGGTAAGCAGGGTCGTTTCCGTCAGAACCTGCTCGGTAAGCGTGTGGACTACTCCGCGCGTTCCGTCATCGTCGTCGGTCCGCAGCTGAAGCTGCACCAGTGTGGTCTGCCGAAGGCCATGGCGCTGGAGCTCTTCAAGCCGTTCGTGATGAAGCGCCTGGTCGACCTGAACCACGCGCAGAACATCAAGAGCGCCAAGCGCATGGTGGAGCGCGGCCGCACGGTCGTGTACGACGTCCTCGAAGAGGTCATCGCCGAGCACCCGGTTCTGCTGAACCGTGCTCCCACCCTGCACCGCCTCGGCATCCAGGCCTTCGAGCCGCAGCTGGTCGAGGGCAAGGCCATTCAGATCCACCCGCTCGTCTGCACCGCGTTCAACGCGGACTTCGACGGTGACCAGATGGCCGTGCACCTGCCGCTGTCCGCGGAGGCGCAGGCCGAGGCCCGCATCCTGATGCTGTCCTCGAACAACATCCTCAAGCCCGCCGACGGCCGTCCGGTGACGATGCCGACGCAGGACATGGTCCTGGGTCTGTTCTTCCTCACCACCGACGGCGACCTCCGTGACACCAAGGGCGAGAACCGCGCGTTCGGTTCCGTGGCCGAGGCGATCATGGCGTTCGACGCCGGCGAGCTCGCGCTGCAGTCGCCGATCGACATCCGCTTCCCGGTGGGCACCATGCCGCCGCGTGGCTGGACGCCGCCGGCCGCCGAGGAGGGCGAGCCCGAGTACCAGCCGGGTGACAGCTTCCGGCTGCGTACGACGCTGGGCCGCGCGCTCTTCAACGAGCTGCTGCCCGAGGACTACCCGTTCGTCGACTACTCGGTGGGCAAGAAGCAGCTCTCCGAGATCGTCAACGACCTGGCCGAGCGCTACCCCAAGGTCATCGTGGCGGCGACGCTCGACAACCTGAAGGCGGCGGGCTTCTTCTGGGCGACCCGTTCCGGTGTCACCGTGGCCATCTCCGACGTCGTCGTTCCCGAGGCGAAGAAGGAGATCGTCGCGGGCTACGAGGCGCAGGACGAGAAGGTCCAGAAGCAGTACGAGCGCGGTCTCATCACGAAGGAAGAGCGCACTCAGGAGCTCATCGCGATCTGGACCAAGGCGACCAACGAGGTCTCCGAGGCGATGAACGCGAACTTCCCGAAGACCAACCCCATCTTCATGATGGTTGACTCGGGTGCCCGAGGAAACATGATGCAGATGCGTCAGATCGCCGGTATGCGTGGTCTGGTGTCGAACGCCAAGAACGAGACGATCCCGCGTCCGATTAAGGCCTCCTTCCGTGAGGGCCTGTCGGTGCTTGAGTACTTCATCTCGACTCACGGTGCTCGTAAGGGTCTCGCGGACACCGCTCTGCGTACCGCCGACTCCGGTTACCTCACCCGTCGTCTGGTCGACGTCTCGCAGGACGTCATCATTCGCGAGGAGGACTGCGGCACCGACCGCGGCCTCAAGCTCCAGATCGCGGAGCGCGGCGCCGACGGTGTGCTGCGCAAGACCGAGGACGTCGAGACCAGCGTCTACGCCCGCATGCTGGCCGAGGACGTCGTCGTCGACGGCAAGGTCATCGCGCCGGCCAATGTCGACCTGGGCGACGTGCTCATCGACCAGCTGGTCAAGCACGGCATCGAGGTCGTCAAGACCCGCTCCGTCCTGACCTGCGAGTCGGCCGTCGGCACCTGTGCCTTCTGCTACGGCCGTTCGCTGGCCACCGGCAAGCTGGTCGACATCGGTGAGGCGGTCGGCATCATCGCCGCCCAGTCCATCGGTGAGCCCGGTACCCAGCTGACGATGCGTACCTTCCACACCGGTGGTGTGGCCGGTGACGACATCACCCAGGGTCTGCCCCGTGTCGTCGAGCTCTTCGAGGCTCGTACGCCGAAGGGTGTCGCCCCGATCTCCGAGGCCGCGGGCCGCGTCCGCATCGAGGAGACCGAGAAGACCAAGAAGCTCGTCGTCACCCCGGACGACGGCAGCGACGAGACGGCGTTCCCGATCTCGAAGCGTGCCCGTCTACTCGTGGGCGAGGGCGACCACGTCGAGGTCGGCCAGAAGCTGACCGTCGGTGCCACCAACCCGCACGACGTGCTGCGCATTCTCGGCCAGCGTGCGGTCCAGGTGCACCTGGTCGGCGAGGTCCAGAAGGTCTACAACTCGCAGGGTGTGTCGATCCACGACAAGCACATCGAGATCATCATCCGGCAGATGCTGCGCCGCGTGACGATCATCGAGTCCGGCGACGCCGAGCTGCTGCCCGGCGAGCTCGTCGAGCGTGCGAAGTTCGAGGGCGAGAACCGTCGTGTGGTCACCGAGGGCGGTCACCCCGCCTCCGGCCGTCCGCAGCTGATGGGTATCACCAAGGCCTCGCTGGCGACGGAGTCCTGGCTGTCGGCCGCCTCCTTCCAGGAGACGACCCGAGTCCTGACGGATGCGGCGATCAACGCCAAGTCCGACAGCCTCATCGGCCTCAAGGAGAACGTCATCATCGGTAAGCTCATCCCGGCCGGTACGGGCCTGTCCCGCTACCGCAACATCCGGGTGGAGCCCACCGAGGAGGCCAAGGCCGCGATGTACTCGGCCGTCGGCTACGACGACATCGACTACTCGCCGTTCGGCACCGGCTCCGGCCAGGCCGTTCCGCTGGAGGACTACGACTACGGTCCGTACAACCAGTAAGCGAGCAGCTGCTTGAAACCGCAGGGCGGTCACTCCGGGTAATCCGGGGTGGCCGCCCTGTGGCGTAGTGCCGCATGATGGACGCCACAACGTGTCTGTGCCGGGGGAGTGGTCTCGTGTCGAATCCGCAGTGGCAGCCGGCTCCGTGGCCCGGACAGCAGCCGTCCATGCTGGCCGCGCACGCCGACCGGGAGCGCGCGGTCGACGTGCTGCGTGCGGGGTTCGCCGAGGGGCGGTTGCAGCAGGGCGAGTACGAGCGGCGGATCGAGCGGGCCTATGGGGCGCGCACCGTGGGGGAGTTGACGAGTCTCGTCGCCGACCTGCCGCAGGGGCCCACGCCTCAGCAGCAGCTGCCGATGCCGATGATGGGCGTGCCCCGGACGTTCCTGCCGCCGCCTCCGCCCACCAATGGCAAGGCCGTCGGGGCGCTGGTCTGCGGTGTCGGCACGTTCTTCTCGATGGGCGGCACCGCGCTGCCCGCGGTGATCCTGGGGCACATGGCCCGCAAGGAGATCCGGGAGCGGGGCGATTCCGGGGACGGGATGGCGGTCGGCGGGCTCGTGCTCGGGTGGCTGGCCATCGCGGGGTGGGCGCTGTTCATCACCGCGATGATCATTGCCGGGGCCAGCGGCGAGGGGTGACCGCGCCCGGCGTGTCCTGGCTCCGGGGTATTTGTTTTGACCACAGCGTATGAGATAGGTACGCTCAGACCTTGTGCCTGGGGTGTGCCTGGGCTCGTGTGCGTGTCAACAGCCGCACGGCGAGTCCGATCATGGCCACCGCAATCTGCCGCCTTCCCGCCTTCGGTGGGGGTCTGCAGCATTCGACACACCCGACCGCGTGGGTCGGGAAAGTTCCAGGTTAGCTTTACTACTCGGCACACAGAAACCGGAGAAGTAGTGCCTACGATCCAGCAGCTGGTCCGGAAGGGCCGGCAGGACAAGGTCGAGAAGAACAAGACGCCCGCACTCGAGGGTTCGCCCCAGCGCCGTGGCGTCTGCACGCGTGTGTTCACGACCACCCCGAAGAAGCCGAACTCGGCCCTCCGTAAGGTCGCGCGTGTGCGTCTGACCAGCGGCATCGAGGTCACGGCCTACATTCCGGGTGAGGGACACAACCTGCAGGAGCACTCCATCGTGCTCGTGCGCGGTGGCCGTGTGAAGGACCTGCCCGGTGTTCGCTACAAGATCATCCGCGGTTCGCTTGACACCCAGGGTGTCAAGAACCGCAAGCAGGCCCGCAGCCGCTACGGCGCCAAGAAGGAGAAGTAAGAATGCCTCGTAAGGGCCCCGCCCCGAAGCGCCCGGTCATCATCGACCCGGTCTACGGTTCTCCTCTGGTGACCTCCCTCATCAACAAGGTGCTGCTGAACGGCAAGCGCTCCACCGCCGAGCGCATCGTGTACGGCGCCATGGAGGGCCTGCGTGAGAAGTCGGGCAACGACCCGGTCATCACGCTCAAGCGCGCGCTCGAGAACATCAAGCCGACCCTCGAGGTCAAGTCCCGCCGTGTCGGTGGCGCGACCTACCAGGTTCCGGTTGAGGTCAAGCCCGGCCGCGCCAACACCCTCGCGCTCCGCTGGCTCGTCGGCTACTCGCGCGCTCGCCGCGAGAAGACGATGACCGAGCGTCTGATGAACGAGCTGCTCGACGCCTCCAACGGCCTCGGCGCAGCCGTGAAGAAGCGCGAGGACACGCACAAGATGGCCGAGTCCAACAAGGCCTTCGCGCACTACCGCTGGTAGTCGCAACCCACATCGAGACCGAGAGAAGACTGAAGCCTTATGGCTACCACTTCGCTTGACCTGGCCAAGGTGCGCAACATCGGCATCATGGCCCACATCGACGCGGGCAAGACGACCACCACCGAGCGGATCCTGTTCTACACCGGCGTTTCGTACAAGATCGGTGAGGTCCACGACGGCGCCGCCACGATGGACTGGATGGAGCAGGAGCAGGAGCGTGGCATCACGATCACGTCCGCTGCCACCACCTGCCACTGGCCGCTCGAGAACAACGACTACACGATCAACATCATCGACACCCCGGGGCACGTCGACTTCACCGTTGAGGTGGAGCGCTCCCTGCGTGTGCTCGATGGTGCCGTGACGGTGTTCGACGGTGTGGCCGGTGTCGAGCCGCAGTCCGAGACGGTGTGGCGTCAGGCCGACCGTTACGGCGTGCCGCGCATCTGCTTCGTCAACAAGCTGGACCGTACCGGCGCCGAGTTCCACCGCTGCGTGGACATGATCTCGGACCGCCTGGGCGCCCAGCCGCTCGTCATGCAGCTCCCCATCGGGGCCGAGGCCGACTTCCAGGGTGTCGTCGACCTCGTCACGATGAAGGCGTACGTCTGGTCGGCCGAGGCCGCCAAGGGCGAGGCCTACGACACCGTCGAGATCCCCGACACGCACAAGGAGGCGGCGGACGAGTACCGCGGCAAGCTCCTTGAGGCCGTCGCGGAGAACGACGAGGACATGATGGAGCTGTACCTGGAGGGCACCGAGCCCACCGTGGAGCAGCTGTACGCCGCGATCCGTCGCATCACCATCGCGTCCGGCAAGTCCGCCGACACGACCGTCACCCCGGTCTTCTGCGGTACCGCGTTCAAGAACAAGGGCGTTCAGCCCCTGCTCGACGCGGTCGTGCGCTACCTGCCGACCCCCCTTGACGTCGACTCCATCGAGGGTCACGACGTGAAGGACCCGGAGAAGGTCATCGCGCGCAAGCCGTCCGAGGACGAGCCGCTGGCGGCCCTCGCGTTCAAGATCGCGAGCGACCCGCACCTCGGCAAGCTCACCTTCATCCGGGTTTACTCGGGTCGCCTGGAGGCCGGCACCGCGGTGCTGAACTCCGTCAAGGGCAAGAAGGAGCGCATCGGCAAGATCTACCGCATGCACGCCAACAAGCGTGAGGAGATCGCGTCGGTGGGCGCCGGTGACATCGTCGCCGTCATGGGCCTGAAGCAGACCACCACCGGTGAGACGCTGTCCGACGACAAGAACCCGGTCATCCTGGAGTCCATGGACTTCCCGGCGCCGGTCATTCAGGTCGCCATCGAGCCCAAGTCCAAGGGTGACCAGGAGAAGCTGGGTGTCGCCATCCAGCGTCTCGCGGAGGAGGACCCCTCCTTCCAGGTGCACTCGGACGAGGAGACCGGCCAGACCATCATCGGTGGTATGGGCGAGCTCCACCTCGACGTCCTTGTCGACCGCATGAAGCGGGAGTTCAAGGTCGAGGCCAACGTCGGCAAGCCGCAGGTCGCGTACCGCGAGACCATCCGCAAGACGGTCGAGAAGGTCGACTTCACGCACAAGAAGCAGACTGGTGGTACCGGCCAGTTCGCCAAGGTGCAGATCTCGATCGAGCCGATCGAGGGTGGCGACGCGAGCTACGAGTTCGTGAACAAGGTGACCGGTGGTCGCATCCCGAAGGAGTACATCCCTTCGGTCGACGCCGGCTGCCAGGAGGCCATGCAGTTCGGCATCCTCGCCGGTTACGAGATGACCGGTGTTCGCATCACGCTGCTCGACGGTGCCTTCCACGAGGTCGACTCCTCCGAGCTCGCCTTCAAGATCGCCGGTTCGCAGGCGTTCAAGGAGGCCGCTCGTAAGGCCGGTCCCGTGCTCCTCGAGCCGATGATGGCCGTCGAGGTCACCACGCCCGAGGACTACATGGGCGAGGTCATCGGTGACATCAACTCCCGTCGTGGCCAGGTTCAGGCCATGGAGGAGCGGATGGGCGCCCGCCTCGTCAAGGGCCTGGTCCCGCTGTCGGAGATGTTCGGCTACGTCGGAGACCTCCGCAGCAAGACGTCGGGTCGCGCGAGCTACTCGATGCAGTTCGACTCCTACGCCGAGGTTCCGCGGAACGTCGCCGAGGAGATCATCGCGAAGGCCAAGGGCGAGTAACTCACTAGAGTTCACGCTTTAGGCTTGACTCCGGAGCTCTTGGGGCATTTCCCGGCAACAGCCGCGAAATGCCCCGGGGACCCGGCTTTCCAGCAAAGATCACCTGGCGCCGATGAAGCAAGGCGTACAGAACCACTCCACAGGAGGACCCAGTGGCGAAGGCGAAGTTCGAGCGGACTAAGCCGCACGTCAACATCGGCACCATCGGTCACATTGACCACGGTAAGACGACCCTCACGGCCGCCATTACCAAGGTGCTGCACGACGCGTACCCCGACCTGAACGAGGCCTCGGCCTTCGACCAGATCGACAAGGCTCCTGAGGAGCGCCAGCGCGGTATCACGATCTCCATCGCGCACGTCGAGTACCAGACCGAGGCGCGTCACTACGCCCACGTCGACTGCCCGGGTCACGCGGACTACATCAAGAACATGATCACGGGTGCCGCGCAGATGGACGGCGCCATCCTCGTGGTCGCCGCCACCGACGGCCCGATGCCGCAGACCAAGGAGCACGTGCTCCTGGCCCGCCAGGTCGGCGTTCCGTACATCGTCGTCGCCCTGAACAAGGCCGACATGGTGGACGACGAGGAGATCCTGGAGCTCGTCGAGCTCGAGGTCCGTGAGCTCCTCTCCGAGTACGAGTTCCCGGGCGACGACGTTCCGGTCGTCAAGGTCTCGGCGCTCAAGGCGCTCGAGGGCGACAAGGAGTGGGGCGACTCCGTCCTCAAGCTCATGCACGCCGTCGACGAGGCCATCCCGGCCCCGGAGCGCGACGTCGACAAGCCGTTCCTGATGCCGATCGAGGACGTCTTCACGATCACCGGTCGCGGTACGGTCGTCACCGGCCGCATCGAGCGTGGTGTCCTCAAGGTCAACGAGACCGTCGACATCATCGGCATCAAGCAGGACAAGACCACCACCACGGTCACCGGCATCGAGATGTTCCGCAAGCTGCTCGACGAGGGCCAGGCCGGTGAGAACGTCGGTCTCCTCCTCCGTGGCATCAAGCGCGAGGACGTCGAGCGCGGCCAGGTCATCATCAAGCCCGGTTCGGTCACGCCGCACACCGAGTTCGAGGCCCAGGCCTACATCCTGTCCAAGGACGAGGGTGGCCGCCACACGCCGTTCTTCAACAACTACCGTCCGCAGTTCTACTTCCGTACGACGGACGTGACGGGCGTTGTGACCCTCCCCGAGGGCACCGAGATGGTCATGCCGGGCGACAACACCGAGATGTCCGTCCAGCTCATCCAGCCGGTCGCCATGGAAGAGGGCCTGAAGTTCGCCATCCGTGAGGGTGGCCGGACCGTGGGCGCCGGCCAGGTCACCAAGATCAACAAGTAAGCTTCGCTTGCCTGTTGGGTCTGGCGAGTCCCTTTGGGGGCTTGAGGCCTGGTAGCTCCTAGAGCACCTGCTCCTAGAGCACCTGAGAGGGCCCGTACGACTTCGGTCGTGCGGGCCCTTTCTGCATGTGTGGGCAGCTCAGGCGGAGCCGCGCAGTCGCCGTTCCAGGTCGGGTGCGGCGTGCCAGACGAAGGCCTTGCCGATGCGGTGCTTGACGAGCAGCCCTCGCTCTTCCAGGTCGGTCAGGTCGCGGCGCGCGGTCTCGTAGACCACGTTGTGGGACGTCTTGTGGGACTGCGCGGTCACGTCCGCGTCCGGGTGCTTGAGTACGTGGCCGAGCAGCGCGCTCTGCCGGTGGTTGAACGCCATCGCCGGGTCGGTCAGGCGGTGTTGGAGGTCTCGGGTCTCCTGGGACTTGCGGGCCAGATACTCGTGGAGCCGCGTGATGGAGCGTCGTAGGACGTCGAGCTGGTGGATGTGGAAGTACGTCAGGTCTCCCGCGTCGTCCTCGGTGTAGAGGTAGGCGCGCGCGTACCGGGCGGGTGCCTGCTTGATGATCGGGGAGATCGCGACGAACTCCGTCAGCCAGTACCCCTGGTTCAGCATCGACCAGTAGAAGAGGGCTCGGGCGGTGCGGCCGTTGCCGTCCGCGAAGGGGTGGTCGTAGCCGAGCATGAAGTGCAGGGTGATGGCGCGCAGAACCGGTGGGACGAAGGTGTCGTCGAGTTCTCCGTTGGCGAAGGCGCACAACCGCTCCATGCGCTCGGGAAGTTGCTCGGCGGGCGGTGGGGTGTGCAGGGCGAGGCCGGTGTCGGCGAACACGCCGATGCGCTCCTCGTGGGGCAGCTGGAAGCGGCCCGCGGAGTCCGGGTTGTCCAGCGTGCTCTCTGTCACCACGCGGTGGATCTCGCGGACGAGGTCGGGGGTCAGCTTTTCGCCCCGCAGGTCCCCGATCATGCGCATCGCCGCGTAGTTGTTGGCGATCATGCGTTCGTCGCGGGTGCGGGGGCTGCGGCCGGCGCGGAGCATCTCCTTGGCGACGCGCCGGGTCGTCGAAGCGCCTTCCAGCTGGCTGGAGTTGATCGCTTCCTCGATGAGGGAGCTGATCAGGTACTCGTCCCGGCTCGCGGGGTTCACGGACGGGGTACTGGCCGCGATCTTGCCGCTGGCGTCCCTGGTGATGTCCTCCAGCGCCTTGAGGACGACGTCCGGGAGCGCGAAGGTGAAGGGTCGCCCTTCGATGTCGGTGAGCGGGAGCCGGCGGAGCATTCCCTGGCGGGCGAGCTTGATCTTGGCCCACCACTCTTCGAGGGTCAGGCCCTCCGGGGGCGTCTTGAAGCGGACCCGGTCCCAGGGCAGGTAGGGGGCGGTGGGGCCGTCACCGGGGCTCGTCGGAAGGATCAGCCGCATCTTGGCGGGGTCGTCCGTCGAGAGTCGCTGCCAGACGCTGTTGACGTCGGGCGGGGGAGCGGGGCGCTTCATGGGGTCCGCCTGCCTGTGAGTGCTGGATGCGATCTACCTGATCCACCCGATCTACCAGTCACCTACTAATTTCTACCAGATTAGTAGATCGAGCGATTGCTGTCTCTCCAGTGGCCACAGTGGCCCGCCCTCGGGTGTCTACTACTGGTCTACTCATTGCTGCTGGATTAGTAGATCCGCCCGGCCCGGGAGGTGGCCGCTCGCCGAGCCGCCCTGGCGCGCCGGCGTATGGCTACCGTTCTGTACTGGCCGCCGGTCGCGGGGCGGCGGCGCCCGGGGAATCCGGGACTTGCCCAGCCGCCTTGCACGCCGGGCACTCGCCCGGTTCGGGTCCCCGGTAGGCGTGGTCGCAGGTGTCGCAGTTGCGGAGGGGGTGGCGTACGGGTGGGGCGGTGGACGGGGCGGGGATGGGCGGTGGAGGGGGCAGTAGGGCTGTCAGTCGGTGGGCGAGCAGTGCGGCGGGGCGGCGCAGTGGCTGCGGGAGGTTGCTGGTGAGGGCGAGGCGTACGGCGGTGGGGGTGGCCTCGCGTTCCAGCCAGGTGGCGACGCCGGGGGCGAGGCGGGCGGTGTCCTCGGCGGAGAGCAGCAGGACCGGTTCGCGGCGGTGCAGGGTGGTGAGCAGGTCGGTGGCCTGTTGGAGGAGGGCGGGGGAGGCGGACGCCGGGTGCGGTACGGCCAGCGGTTTCGGGGGCTTCGAGGGCTGCGGGGGCTTCGAGGGCTCAGGGGACTTAGAGGGCTCAGAGGGCTTCGGGGGGTGCTGCTCGCGGGCCGGGTGGTCGGGTTCGGTGGCGGCCGGTGCGGCGGCGGCGCGGCGGTGGCCGGGTCGGTTGCAGGAGACGGTGCGGGTGGCGATGCGGCCGCCCGGCAGGCGGTGGCGTTCGCGGCGCAGGAAGCCGTGGGTCTCAAGTTGGTCGAGCGCGGCGGCGATTCGGTCCCGGCCCTCGTCGTCGGACTGGGCGGCGAGCGTACGGATGTCGACGAGGGAGCCCGCGGGCAGCGACTGGATGTGCACGGAGATGCCGATCGCGGTGAAGGACAGCCCGCGGTGCTGGGCGAGGTCGTTGCCGATGACCGTGAAGCGGCTGGTCAGGCGGATGTTCTCGTGGATCACGCCGGAGGTGGGGTGGCCGTTCCCGGCAGTGCGGGACTCGGCGCGCGCGGGCGCGCTAGGGTGCTGGGTATCCATCGGGAAGAGCTCCAGTCTTCCTTGGTGGTCAGGCCCCCGCATTGGGATTGCAGTCCCGGCGGGGGCCGTCGCATATCTGCGGTTGTGTGTGGCGTGAGCGTAGGACGGGGAACTGGGCGCTGCGCAAGTCGAGTTGGCGATGTTCACCCGACCGAGTGGCCGTCGCGGCGGGAGGTGGGGAGGGGCTTGGTCTGGGTCCTTTTCTCCCCGTCGTTCTTTGTGGGGTGATCGGCCGTGGCACCGGCGTACGGGTTTCCGGGCGCCGGTGACGGGAGGTCGATCTCCGCCCAGACGGTCTTGCGCGGGGCGGGCCCTGCCGCCGTTCCCCAGCGGTCCGTGAGCGCTTCTACGAGGGTCAGGCCGCGGCCCGATTCGGCGTCGGGAGTGGTGGGTTGAGGGGTGGGTGGCCGGTCCGCTCGGGTGTCGGTGACTTCGATACGCAGGGTGGTGGGGGCGGCGTGGAGGTCCAGGCGGAAGTCGCGGCCGGGGAGGCGGGCGTGGGTGGCCGCGTTTGTGGCGAGTTCCGCGATGACGTGGGCGGCGAGGTCGATCGTGGCGGGTGGGAGGTCCCAGGTGCGGAGTTGTTCCGTGCCGAGGAGGCGTGCGAGGCGGGCTCCGCGTGGCGTGGGGGAAAGTTGTACGCCGAAGTGGCGGGTGGGGGTGGGAAGTTGGACCAGTTCCTGGTTCATGTCACCCAGCGTGGTCGTTGCTGCTTAGCGTGAGCCACGACATGCCGTGCGTGTGCGGTGACTGTCCGGAGTTTGTCCGGTGCTGTCCGGGCTGTCCGGCGGGCCGCTCGGGTAGGGCGGGCGGTGTGTGACCGGCGGGGAACGTAGCGGACGGCGTGGAGGTGGCGCGGGTGGACCGGGTGGACAAGGTCGCGGAGAGTACGGACGAGCCGGGCTGGGACGTCGACCCCGACGATGAGCAGGGCGCCGCTGTCGTCGCCATGGTCGGGCGGATGATCCGGATGCGTCGCGAACAAATGGGCATGAGCGCCGGTGAGTTGGGGGCGGCCATCGGGTACGGCGAGGATCAGGTCTACAAGGTCGAGTCGGGCAAGCGGATTCCCAAGCCGGAGTTCCTGGACGGGTCGGATCGGGTGCTGGAGGCGGGCGGGTTGATCTTGGCTACCGGGGAGAGGGTGGCGGAGGTTCGGTATCCGAGGAAGGTTCGCGGGCTGGCTCGGATGGAGGCCAAGGCCATCGACCTTCAGTGGTACGGCGCCCACGACATCCACGGGCTGTTGCAGACCGAGGAATACATGCGGGCGCTGTTCGAGATGCGGCAGCCCGCGAATGACGAGGCGGGGATCGAGCGAGGCGTCGCGGGGCGGATGGCGCGGCAGGCGATCTTCGACAGGTCTCCGTCGCCCTCGCTCAGTTTCGTTCTGGAAGAGGTGACGTTGCGGCGGCCCCTCGGAGGCAGAATGGTTCTGCGTGGACAACTCGAACGTCTGCTTGACGTCGGGAAGTTGCGTGCCGTCTCGCTCCAGGTCATGCCGACCGACCGGGAGGAGCACGCGGGGGTGGACGGCAGTATCGAGATGCTGAGGTTCCGGGACGGATCGGCGGTGGGGCGCTCACCTGGTGTCGCGGGTGGGCGGCCCGTGGACAGCCCCGGGCAGCTCCGGGTACTTGAACTGACGTATGGCATGGTCCGGGCCCAGGCGCTTACCCCGCGAGAGTCGCTGGCCTTCATCGAGCAATTGCTGGGAGAAACATGATCCGCGAGTCCGAACTGGCCTGGTTCAAGAGCAGCTACAGCAGCAACGGCAGCGATCCCGACTGCGTCGAGGTCGCCCACGCTCCCGACACCGTCCACGTTCGCGACTCCAAGAACCCGCAGGGCCCCCGGTTCGCCGTCGGCGGTGCGGCGTGGGAGGGCTTCGTGGCGGGAGCGTTCAGGCTCGCGCCTGCGTAGGTCGCCACAGCCACGGCCTGGCGTCCGGTGACAGCCCCGCGACCGCAGGGCCGCGCGCGGTCGCGGCCAGGGCCGGGCCGTCCAGCGTGACCGGGGCCGTGGTCGGGCGCGTGGTGTGGCCTGCGTGGTGGAGCTGGACGTTGCCGTTCGTGTCGCGGCCCAAGAGGTACGTGCCCGCTGCCGTCACCGGGCCGTAGCCGGGGAAGTGCACGCGTGGGCCGCCGACGCAGAGGAGTTCGGCGGAGGCCGCCGGGCGGTAGTAGAGGCGGGGGCCGGAGGCGGCGATGGCGTCGGAGGGGGCGGGCATGGCGGCGAGGGCGGCCGGGCCGGACGGGGTCCAGTGGTGGACGGTGTCGCGGCCGGGGGCGTAGACGTGGACCTCGCCGTCGTCGTCGACCGTCGCCGTGAGGCCGTCCTGGATCGGGCCGCCGCCCAGGTCGCGCCACGCCGACCAGGTGCCGGAGTCGGCGTCGCGTACGCGGGTGCTGATGCCTTGCGACGCGTTGCGTACGAAGAGGTGGACGCGGCCGTCCGGGGCCGTCACCGCCACCGGGACGCCGATACGGCGGGCGTGGTCGGGGTCGCGTTCCGGGTTGCCGAGGCTGGTCCAGGCGCCGTGCCGGTCCAGGGTGACGATTTCGCGTACGTCGGCGGAGGCCAGGCGTAGGCCCATGACCAGGTGGCGCCCGTCCGGGAGCGTGACCGCCGTGAGGGACGGGGCCAAGGGGCCGCCGCCCAGGTCGACCGGGGCGGACCACTCGCCGTCCCGCTCCTCGTACCGGACGGCGCGCAGGCCGAGGACGCCGTACGCCGTGAGGCGGCCGTCCGGGGACGGGAGGAGCGCCAGGCGTGGGCCCGGGTAGCGGTAGTGCGTGGCGCGGACCCAGCCCTTGCGGTTGGTGAGGGGGCGGTCGCCGCCGACGTTGTAGTCGCCGCAGCCGGAGGGGTTGCCGCAGTTCCAGTCGGGGGCGGCGCCGTACGGGACGAGTTGGTCGGCTTTTGACTTGAGGACCTTTGGCGGGAGGTTCTTGGGCCAGTGGTTGTTGTAGTAGCCGCGGAAGGCGGTGGCCGCGAAAGCGGGCGGCCCGCCCCGTGCCCCCTGCGACCAGCGGATCAGCGCGGACCAGGTGAAGCAGGCGACGGCCGTGTGGTCGGCGTGGTCGGAGTAGCCGGGCTGCTCGCTGTCACGTATCTGCGTGAGCCGGTCGCTGTGCTGGATGTCCGGGTCGGGGTCGAGGGTGTGGATCAGGGTGGGCCGGTAGCGGTCGAGGAGCGCGACGAGTACGCCGACGAGGGACTCGTGGTCGTACGTCTGGACGGCGCGGAGCGGAGAGCCCACGGGGACGAGGGTGCGCAGGAGGAGGGTCCGGTCGCGCCAGAGCGCGGGGACGCCCATGTGGCCCTCCGGGGTGTGCATGCCGAGGTTGAGGTGGACCAACTCGACGCTGTGGCCCCGGTGTTGGAGGGTGTCGACCTCGACCTGGAAGCCGTTCGGGAGGCGGACGGCGGTGGTGGTCCAGCGGGTGAAGGCGGGGAGGCCGAGCTGGGTCGCGTACGCCTGGCGGAGTCCTTGGTGGCGGGCGGAGGAGTACGCCGCCTTGTCGGGGGCCGGGTCGCGGTCGGCCGGCGTCTTGTTGCGGCCGTCGGCCTCGCCCGCGGTGACGTAGACGCAGACGAGCGGGGTGCCGGCGTCGAGGGCGTGGCGGGTGTCCGGGTTCATGAAGTACAGGTCGTCGTCGGGGTGGGCGAGGACCTGGAGCAGCAGGGCGCGGTCGGCCTGGGTGGCGGGGCGGCCGCTGGCGGGGGAGGGGAGGGTGGTGCGGGGCGCGGTCGCGGGGGCGGTGCGGGCGCAGGCGGACAAGGAGCCCGCGGCGGCCAGCGCGGCGGCGCCCAGGAGTATGCCCCGGCGGGCGGTCCCTCGCCCAACTGGCTTGTCCGGCGAGGGTGTTGCGGGTCTTTCCGGCACGGCTGCGCGCACTCCGTTCGCTGCGGAGGCAGCGGTACGGGTGGTGCGCTCGCCTCTGTTCAGGTGTGGTCACCTGAACAGAGAGGCAATGCGGCGGCCGGGTTCCGGTGACCTTGGTCTCTGTCGCCGGGCCGGGTGCGTGAGGTAGTGCGCGGAACGAATCGTGGGCCCGGACCGCCGGTCGACTCCCGTCACCGGCGGTCCGGGCCCGCCCCCGTCAGGCAGTGGTCACACGCGCTGCCACAGCGCCGGAACGTTCGGCGGCTCCCAGCCCGTCTGCGCCTGGTGGCCCTGGAGACAGCGGTACGTGGCGCCGCCGTACGTCACCGTGGCCCCGGCCTGGTAGACGGTGCCCGCGGCCCAGGTGCCGCCCGGGTCGCCCGGGTCACCGGGGTCGCCCGGGTCGCCGCCGCCGGTGGTCTTCAGCGTCAGGCCGTAGTTCTGGAGGATCGGGTTGAGCGGCTGGAAGTAGGTGGTGCCGCCGCTGGTGCAGTTGCCGGAGCCGCCCGAGGTGACGCCCTGGGCCTGGCTGCCGGAGATGAACGAGCCGCCGGAGTCGCCCGGTTCGGCGCAGACCGACGTGCGGGTCACGCCCGAGATGGTGCCCTCGGGGTACGTGACGCTGGTGTTGAGCTGCTGGACCGTGCCGCAGTGCCAGCCGGTCGTGGAGCCCGAACGGCACACGGAGGAGCCGACCGGCGCCTGCGTGGAACCGGCGACCTGCACGCTCGACCCGTTCACGTAAGGCGTCGCGGTCCAGGACGAGTTGGCGGCCACCCACGCCATGTCGTTGCCCGGGAAGACCGACGCCTGGAAGGTGCCCTGCGCGACCCGGTTGGACCCGCTGGTGGGCGAGCCCGCCCGGCCGCAGTGCCCGGCCGTCGCGAAGCCCTGCGTGGTGCCGCGGGTGATCGGGAAGCCGATGGAGCAGCGGGTGGAGTTGTTGATGTAGTACGCGTCGCCGCCGCGCAGGTCGTAGAGCGGGCGCGGCTGCTCGGCCGAGGCCACGACCCGTACGAGACCGGCCTCGACGCCCGCCGCCTTCAGCAGCGCGGGCACGGCGTCGCGCCGACTCGCCTCCACGGTCAGGGAGTTGGTGGCCACATCGACGTACCAGACCGGCGTCGCCGTCGTGTCGCGGCCCTTCGCCGCCCGGTCGACTCGGCCCTTCGCGGCGTCGAGCGCGGACAGCGAGTGGCGTACGACGGTGGCCTCGGCGCCCGCCGCCTCGATGCGGGAGACGTCGGTGGCGTCGGTCGTCGCCACGGTCAGCCGCTCGGACTCGGCGCCGCGCACCCAGGCACCCGCGAAGTCACGGCCGAGCGCGAGCCGCAGCTTGCCCGCGGTGGCGCCCGCCTCGGCCTCGTTGGCCAGCCGGTGGCGGGCCTGCGCGCGGTCGAGGCCGAGGTCCCGGCGCATCGCGTCCAGCACGGCGGGCGGGGCCTCGGCGGTGCGCAGGGTGTCGGCTGCGGTGGGCGCACGGTCGGGGGCCGGGGCCGCGACCGCGGAACCGCCGAGCCCCGCGACGATCAGCGCGGCCGACGTCGTCAAGGCCGCGCACACGGCCCTCGTACGTCTGTTGTGTCTGTTACGTCCGTGGAGCATGGCGTCTCCTAGGTGTCGGGGAAGTGCCGAAACCGTAGGAGGCCCGGTCGGGCCGCATAAGACGTCATCCGACCCCGGGGGTGGGCGTTATGGAAGGCGCGGCGGCTGTACGGGCCGTGTCCGCGTGCGCCGCCCGCGCCTGCGCGAGGACGAGCGCCGCGGTGTCCGGGTGCTGGGCCCCGGGGTGCAGCCCCAGCAGATGCCGCCACAGCAGCGGGGACCCGGCGAGCGGGCGCACGGTGATCCCGGGGGTCGGCGGGAACGTGGCCCGGCACAGGCCGACCGCCCGGCCCACCTGCACCAGGTGCACGCAGGACGCGGTGTCCGTCTCGTACATGCGGCGCGGGGTGAAGCCGGCCCTGGCGCAGGCCGCCGTGAAGCAGTCCGCGAAGCAGCCGTCGCCGGGGACGGTGGCCCAGGCCCCGTCCGCGAGCCCGGCCAGGTCGACCTCGACGAACTCCGCCGCCGGATGCCCGTCCGGCAGCATCACGCAGACCGGGTCGAGGGCGATCTCCCGCCACTCCAGGTGGGCGGGGCCCGGCGGGGGAGCGGAGCCGCAGGTGCCGAGCAGGGCGAAGTCGAGCAGGCCCTGGTCCACGTGGTCCGCCAGCTCGCGCTCCGACCAGGAGGCGCGGGTCGTCACGGAGGTGTCGGGCAGCACCTCTGCCAGCCGGTCCACGAGGGCGCCGAGCAGCGGGCCGTGCGTGCCGCCGAGCCGCAGCCGCTCACCGGCGCGGGCCGCGCGGGCGAACCGGGTCGCCTCCTGCTGCAGCTCGGAGACGGCCGGGAGCACGATCCGGGCCCGCTCCAGGACCAGCTCGCCGAGGGCGGTGGCCCGCACCCCGTGCCGTCCGCGCTCGAAGAGCTCCCCGCCGAGCGCCCGCTCGATCCGCCTGAGCTGGGCACTCAGCGCCGGCTGCGCCAGACCGAGGACGCTCGCCGCCCTGGTGAGGCTGCCGGCGTCGGCGATCGCCCGGACCGTCCTGAGATGCCGCAACTCCAGCTCCATGATGGGAGCTTGAGGTGTGTGGGCAGCGGGAGCAAGAGGCTGGTACAGGCCATTGCCGACCCACAGAGGTCCTCCAGTGAACCCGCGGTGCGTGCGCGACACGGACACCCCTGGTTTGACCTTCGTCACTGAGGGGGTACTCTCTACGGCTCGATTGGCCCCCGACGTGCCCTGTGTGGCAGACTGTCGGGGTTGCTCGGTTGAGTGCCGATGCTGCGCGCCTCCCGCCGGGAGGACCGGAAGCGAGTCCCACAGTACTCGTCGCCCTATCTGTCGCCTGCGGCAGCACTGGGGCGGACGTACGGGAATCTTCCGGGAAGCTCAGCGCGGTCCCTCGGCCAGGCGCTCGGTGGGTTTCTTCCCCCGACTACATGCGGCCCCGGGCCGCAGACCCCTTAGCAGGGAAATCCATGCGGAGATTTCTGTCAGCGGGACTGCGACACGCCCGACCGCGTGGGGCGGAGGAAGTGTGAAACAGGGCCCCCGAGTTCCAGAGCGTTACGAGAGACAGGACTACTAAGTAGCCATGGCGGGACAGAAGATCCGCATCCGGCTCAAGGCCTACGACCACGAGGTCATCGACTCCTCGGCGAAGAAGATCGTCGAGACGGTGACCCGCACTGGTGCGTCGGTCGCGGGCCCGGTGCCGCTGCCTACCGAGAAGAACGTGTACTGCGTCATCAAGTCGCCGCACAAGTACAAGGACTCTCGCGAGCACTTCGAGATGCGCACGCACAAGCGCCTCATCGACATCCTCGACCCGACGCCGAAGACCGTTGACTCCCTGATGCGACTCGACCTTCCGGCCGGCGTCGACATCGAGATCAAGCTCTGAGGGCCGGTGATCTGAAGATGACTAAGCAGATCAAGGGCATCCTGGGCGAGAAGCTCGGCATGACGCAGGTGTGGGACGAGAACAACCGTGTTGTTCCGGTCACCGTCGTCAAGGCCGGTCCGAACGTCATCACCCAGGTTCGTACCAACGACGTCGACGGTTACGACTCCGTCCAGCTCGCCTTCGGCGAGATCGACCCGCGCAAGGTGAACAAGCCCCTCAAGGGCCACTTCGCGAAGGCCGACGTCACCCCCCGTCGCCACCTCGTCGAGATCCGTACCGCTGACGCCAGCGAGTACACCCTCGGCCAGGAAGTCACCGCTGAGGTGTTCGATGGCGGCGTCAAGGTCGACGTGACCGGCCAGAGCAAGGGCAAGGGCTTCGCCGGTGGCATGAAGCGGCACAACTTCAAGGGCGGCAAGGCCTCCCACGGTGCCCACCGCATCCACCGCAAGCCGGGCTCCATCGGCGGTTGCGCCACCCCCGGCCGTGTGTTCAAGGGCACCCGCATGGCGGGCCGCATGGGCAACGAGCGGGTCACCACCCAGAACCTGACCGTCCACGCCGTTGACGCGGAGAAGGGTCTGCTGCTCATCAAGGGCGCGGTTCCTGGTCCGAACGGCGGCCTCGTCCTGGTCCGTACCGCGACCAAGGGGGCCTGAGGTAACCGATGAGCACTGTTGACATCCTTTCGCCTGCTGGCGACAAGGCCGGGTCCGTCGAGCTCCCCGCGGAGATCTTCGACGTAGAGAAGGTCAGCGTTCCGCTGATCCACCAGGTCGTCGTCGCGCAGCTGGCCGCTGCCCGTCAGGGCACGCACAAGACCAAGACCCGCGGCGAAGTCCGTGGCGGTGGCAAGAAGCCGTACCGCCAGAAGGGCACCGGCCGCGCCCGTCAGGGCTCGACCCGTGCGCCGCAGTTCGCCGGCGGTGGCGTCGTCCACGGCCCCGTGCCGCGTGACTACTCGCAGCGGACCCCGAAGAAGATGAAGGCTGCCGCGCTGCGTCACGCCCTCACCGACCGGGCCCGCAACGCTCGCATCCACGTCGTCTCCGGCGTGGTCGAGGGCGAGGTCTCCACCAAGGCCGCCAAGACGCTGTTCGGCAAGATCTCGGAGCGTAAGAACGTGCTCCTGGTCGCCGAGCGCGCCGACGAGGCCGCGTGGCTCTCCGCCCGCAACCTGCCCCAGGTCCACATCCTGGAGCCGGGCCAGCTGAACACGTACGACGTTCTCGTCTCGGACGACGTGGTCTTCACCAAGGCCGCTTTCGAGTCCTTCGTGTCTGGCCCCAAGGCCGCTGACACCGAAGGGAGCGAGGCCTGATGGCTACGCGTCACCCGAGCATTGCCTCCAAGGCTGCGAAGGCCGCCAAGGTCGCGCGCGTCGCCAAGGCGAAGCGCATCGCGACCGAGGGCAAGGCCGCCGTTGAGCCGACCCCGCTGAGCAAGTCCTTCTCGGACCCGCGCGACGTCCTCGTCAAGCCGGTCGTCTCCGAGAAGTCGTACGCGCTTCTCGACGAGGGCAAGTACACGTTCATCGTGGCCCCCGGCGCCAACAAGACCCAGATCAAGCAGGCCGTCGAGACGGTCTTCTCGGTCAAGGTCACCGGCGTCAACACGATCAACCGCCAGGGCAAGCGGAAGCGTACGCGCACCGGTTTCGGCAAGCGTGCCGACACCAAGCGCGCCATCGTGACCCTCGCTGAGGGCGACCGTATCGACATCTTCGGCCAGGCCTCCTAACGGAGACCCTGGTCCGAATATCGGACGAGGACTGAGAAATGGGAATCCGCAAGTACAAGCCGACGACGCCGGGCCGCCGTGGCTCCTCCGTCGCCGACTTCGTCGAGGTAACGCGGTCCACGCCGGAGAAGTCGCTGGTCCGCCCGCTGCACAGCAAGGGCGGCCGTAACAACGCCGGTCGGATCACCGTTCGCCACCAGGGTGGCGGACACAAGCGCGCCTTCCGCGTGATCGACTTCCGTCGTCACGACAAGGACGGCGTGCCGGCGAAGGTCGCTCACATCGAGTACGACCCGAACCGCACTGCGCGCATCGCGCTCCTGCACTACGCGGACGGCGAGAAGCGCTACATCCTGGCGCCCCGCGGTCTCGCGCAGGGCTCCAAGGTGGAGAACGGCCCCAACGCCGACATCAAGCCCGGTAACAACCTGGCGCTCCGCAACATCCCGGTCGGTACCACGATCCACGCGATCGAGCTCCGTCCCGGTGGTGGCGCCAAGTTCGCCCGCTCCGCGGGTGCCTCCGTGCAGCTGCTCGCGAAGGAGGGCTCGATGGCCCACCTTCGTATGCCCTCCGGCGAGATCCGCCTGGTCGACGTGCGCTGCCGCGCCACCGTCGGCGAGGTCGGCAACGCCGAGCAGAGCAACATCAACTGGGGCAAGGCCGGCCGCATGCGCTGGAAGGGCGTCCGCCCGACCGTGCGTGGTGTCGTCATGAACCCGGTTGACCACCCGCACGGTGGTGGTGAAGGCAAGACCTCCGGTGGTCGCCACCCGGTCTCGCCGTGGGGCCAGAAGGAGGGTCGTACTCGTGATCGCAACAAGGCGAGCAACAAGTACATCGTCCGCCGCCGCAAGTCGAACAAGAAGCGCTAGGAGCGGGTTTAGATGCCGCGCAGTCTCAAGAAGGGACCCTTCGTCGACGGCCACCTCGTGAAGAAGGTGGACGCTCAGAACGAAGCCGGTTCCAAGAACGTCATCAAGACCTGGTCCCGCCGCTCGATGATCATCCCCAGCATGCTGGGGCACACGATCGCGGTGCACAACGGCAAGACCCACATCCCGGTGTTCGTCACCGAGTCGATGGTCGGCCACAAGCTCGGCGAGTTCTCGCCGACGCGCACCTTCCGGGGTCACGTCAAGGACGACCGGAAGTCGAAGCGCCGCTAAGGCGGGGTGGAATCGACTATGACTAACACCGAAGGGACAACCATGGAAGCCAGGGCCCAGGCGCGGTACATCCGCGTCACGCCCATGAAGGCCCGCCGCGTGGTGGACCTCATCCGTGGCATGGACGCCACGGAGGCTCAGGCGGTCCTGCGATTCGCCCCGCAGGCCGCAAGCCAGCCGGTGGGCAAGGTGCTCGACAGCGCCATCGCCAACGCCGCGCACAACTACGACCACACCGACGCCTCTTCGCTGTTCATCAGCGAGGCGTACGTGGACGAGGGCCCGACCCTGAAGCGGTTCCGTCCGCGCGCCCAGGGCCGTGCCTACCGGATCCGTAAGCGGACCAGCCACATCACCGTGGTCGTCAGCAGCAAGGAAGGAACCCGGTAATGGGCCAGAAGGTAAACCCGCACGGGTTCCGGCTCGGTGTCACGACCGACTTCAAGTCGCGTTGGTACGCCGACAAGCTGTACAAGGACTACGTCAAGGAAGACGTCGCCATCCGTCGGATGATGACGTCCGGCATGGAGCGCGCCGGCATCTCGAAGGTGGAGATCGAGCGCACCCGTGACCGCGTGCGTGTGGACATCCACACCGCTCGTCCCGGCATCGTCATCGGCCGCCGTGGCGCCGAGGCCGACCGCATCCGCGGTGACCTCGAGAAGCTCACGGGCAAGCAGGTCCAGCTGAACATCCTCGAGGTGAAGAGCCCGGAGACCGACGCTCAGCTGGTGGCCCAGGCCGTCGCCGAGCAGCTGTCCTCCCGCGTCTCCTTCCGTCGCGCCATGCGCAAGAGCATGCAGGGCACGATGAAGGCCGGCGCCAAGGGCATCAAGATCCAGTGTGGCGGTCGTCTCGGCGGTGCCGAGATGTCCCGTTCGGAGTTCTACCGCGAGGGCCGTGTGCCCCTGCACACGCTCCGCGCCAACGTGGACTACGGCTTCTTCGAGGCCAAGACGACCTTCGGCCGCATCGGCGTGAAGGTCTGGATCTACAAGGGCGACGTCAAGAACATCGCCGAGGTTCGCGCCGAGAACGCCGCTGCCCGCGCCGGCAACCGCCCGGCCCGTGGTGGCAACGACCGCCCGGCCCGTGGTGGCCGCGGTGGCGAGCGTGGCGGTCGCGGTCGCAAGCCGCAGCAGCAGCAGGCTCCGGCCGCCGAGGCCCCCAAGGCCGACGCGCCCGCCGCTGCCGCTCCGGCTGAGAGCACCGGAACGGAGGCCTGACCGAAATGCTGATCCCCCGTAGGGTCAAGCACCGCAAGCAGCACCACCCGAAGCGCAGCGGTATGTCCAAGGGTGGCACGCAGGTTGCGTTCGGCGAGTACGGCATCCAGGCGCTCAGCCCGGCGTACGTGACGAACCGTCAGATCGAGGCCGCTCGTATCGCCATGACGCGTCACATCAAGCGTGGCGGCAAGGTCTGGATCAACATCTACCCGGACCGCCCCCTCACCAAGAAGCCCGCCGAGACCCGCATGGGTTCCGGTAAGGGTTCGCCGGAGTGGTGGGTCGCCAACGTCAAGCCCGGACGCGTGATGTTCGAGCTGTCGTACCCCAACGAGAAGATCGCGCGAGAGGCGCTGACTCGTGCGGCGCACAAGCTGCCGATGAAGTGCAAGATCGTTAAGCGCGAGGCAGGTGAAGCGTGATGTCGGCCGGAACCAAGGCGTCCGAGCTGCGCGAGCTGGGTAACGAGGAGCTTGTCGCCAAGCTCCGCGAGGCCAAGGAAGAGCTGTTCAACCTCCGCTTCCAGGCGGCGACCGGTCAGCTCGAGAACCACGGCCGGCTCAAGGCCGTCCGCAAGGACATCGCGCGGATCTACACCCTCATGCGCGAGCGCGAGCTGGGCATCGAGACGGTGGAGAGCGCCTGATGAGCGAGAAGACTGTGACTGAAGAGACTGCCGCCCGCGGCTTCCGCAAGACCCGTGAGGGCCTTGTCGTCAGCGACAAGATGGACAAGACCGTCGTCGTCGCTGTCGAGGACCGCGTCAAGCACGCCCTGTACGGCAAGGTCATCCGCCGTACGAACAAGCTCAAGGCGCACGACGAGCAGAACGCTGCCGGCGTCGGCGACCGCGTCCTCCTGATGGAGACGCGTCCGCTGTCGGCGAGCAAGCGCTGGCGCATCGTCGAGATCCTTGAGAAGGCCAAGTAATTCTCTGAGGCATCCCTCAGAGTTCGTTCCGCCAGGCTCGGCAGGGGCCACCTCTCGTAAGAGAGACGCCCCTGCCGGGAACCGGCAGACATTCAGGAGATAGACGTGATCCAGCAGGAGTCGCGACTTCGCGTCGCCGACAACACGGGTGCGAAGGAAATCCTCACCATCCGTGTTCTCGGTGGCTCGGGTCGCCGCTACGCGGGCATCGGTGACGTCATCGTCGCCACCGTCAAGGATGCGATCCCCGGTGGCAACGTGAAGAAGGGTGACGTCGTCAAGGCGGTCATCGTTCGCACCGTCAAGGAGCGCCGTCGTCCCGACGGCTCGTACATCCGCTTCGACGAGAACGCCGCCGTCATTCTGAAGAACGACGGCGACCCTCGCGGCACCCGTATCTTCGGCCCCGTCGGCCGTGAGCTGCGCGAGAAGAAGTTCATGAAGATCATCTCGCTCGCGCCGGAGGTGCTGTAAGCATGAAGATCAAGAAGGGCGACCTGGTCCAGGTCATCACCGGTAAGGACAAGGGCAAGCAGGGCAAGGTGATTGCCGCTTACCCGCGCCAGGAGCGCGTCCTCGTCGAGGGTGTCAACCGGGTCAAGAAGCACACGAAGGCCGGCCCCACGGCCACCGGCTCGCAGGCCGGCGGCATCGTGACGACCGAGGCCCCCGTCCACGTCTCCAACGTCCAGCTGGTCGTGGAGAAGGACGGCAACAAGGTTGTCACGCGTGTCGGTTACCGCTTCGACGACGAGGGCAACAAGATCCGCGTTGCCAAGCGGACGGGTGAGGACATCTGATGACGACCACCACCACTCCGCGTCTGAAGACGAAGTACCGCGAGGAGATCACGGCGAAGCTGCAGGACGAGTTCTCGTACGAGAACGTCATGCAGATCCCCGGTCTCGTGAAGGTCGTCGTGAACATGGGTGTCGGCGACGCCGCCCGTGACTCGAAGCTCATGGACGGTGCCGTCCGTGACCTCACGACGATCACCGGCCAGAAGCCGGCCATCACCAAGGCTCGCAAGTCCATCGCGCAGTTCAAGCTGCGTGAGGGTCAGCCGATCGGTGCCCACGTCACGCTCCGTGGCGACCGCATGTGGGAGTTCCTGGACCGCACCCTGTCGCTCGCGCTGCCGCGCATCCGCGACTTCCGTGGTCTGTCCCCCAAGCAGTTCGACGGCCGTGGCAACTACACCTTCGGTCTCACCGAGCAGGTCATGTTCCACGAGATCGACCAGGACAAGATCGACCGCGTCCGGGGTATGGACATCACCGTGGTCACCACGGCGACCAACGACGACGAGGGCCGCGCCCTCCTTCGTCACCTCGGCTTCCCGTTCAAGGAGGCGTAAGCGAGATGGCGAAGAAGGCTCTTATTGCCAAGGCTGCTCGTAAGCCGAAGTTCGGTGTCCGGGGCTACACGCGCTGCCAGCGCTGCGGCCGCCCGCACTCCGTGTACCGCAAGTTCGGCCTGTGCCGCGTGTGCCTTCGTGAGATGGCTCACCGTGGCGAGCTGCCGGGCGTGACCAAGAGCTCCTGGTAGTCCCTTAGTTGGGATTGCCCGGATCTCTCGGTAAGTAGAGGGACGGCAGGGGCCCCAGCTCCCATGGCTTAGGCTAGGAGAGTTGGGCGCTTCTGCCGCCCTGACCGACTTACTACGCCGTAGGTCCCCGCGCCGCACCCGTCCCGCCCCTGTGTGGGGAGAGGGATGGCGCATACAGGAAACCCCGGCGAGAGAGGCCGAAGGCCAATTCATGACCATGACTGATCCGATCGCAGACATGCTTACGCGTCTGCGGAACGCGAACTCGGCATACCACGACACCGTGTCGATGCCGCACAGCAAGATCAAGTCGCACATCGCCGAGATCCTCCAGCAGGAGGGTTTCATCACCGGCTGGAAGGTCGAGGACGCCGAGGTCGGCAAGAACCTCGTCCTGGAGCTGAAGTTCGGCCCGAACCGTGAGCGTTCGATCGCCGGCATCAAGCGCATCTCCAAGCCGGGTCTGCGCGTTTACGCGAAGTCCACCAACCTGCCGAAGGTCCTCGGCGGCCTGGGCGTGGCGATCATCTCCACGTCGCACGGTCTCCTGACCGGCCAGCAGGCAGGCAAGAAGGGCGTGGGTGGGGAAGTCCTCGCCTACGTCTGGTAGCGGAAGGGAACAGGAGGAAACAGCTATGTCGCGTATTGGCAAGCTCCCCATCACGGTTCCCGCCGGCGTGGACGTCACCATCGACGGCCAGACGGTTTCGGTCAAGGGCCCCAAGGGTTCCCTGAGCCACACCGTTGCGGCGCCGATCGAGATCGCCAAGGGTGAGGACGGCGTCCTGAACGTCACCCGCCCCAACGAAGAGCGTGAGAACAAGGCCCTCCACGGCCTGTCCCGCACGCTGGTGGCGAACATGATCACCGGCGTGACCACGGGTTACGTGAAGAAGCTCGAGATCAGCGGTGTCGGTTACCGCGTTGTCCCGAAGGGCTCCAACCTGGAGTTCTCGCTCGGCTACAGCCACCCGATCCTGGTCGAGGCGCCCGAGGGCATCTCGTTCAAGGTCGAGGGTCCGACCAAGTTCTCGGTCGAGGGCATCGACAAGCAGAAGGTCGGCGAGGTTGCGGCCAACATCCGCAAGCTGCGCAAGCCCGACCCGTACAAGGCCAAGGGCGTCAAGTACGAAGGCGAAGTCATCCGCCGCAAGGTCGGAAAGGCGGGTAAGTAAGCCATGGCATACGGTCAGAAGATCGCTAAGGGCGACGCTTACAAGCGTGCGGCCATCAAGCGCCGCCACATCCGTATCCGTAAGCACATCTCGGGTACGGCCGAGCGCCCGCGCCTGGTCGTGACGCGTTCCAACCGCAACATCGTGGCCCAGGTCATCGACGACGTGAAGGGTCACACCCTCGCGTCGGCCTCGACCCTGGACACCTCGATCCGCGGTGGCGAGGGCGACAAGTCCGCGCAGGCCAAGTCGGTCGGCGCCCTGGTCGCCGAGCGCGCCAAGGCCGCCGGTGTCGAGGCTGTCGTGTTCGACCGTGGTGGTAACCAGTACGCCGGGCGCATCGCTGCCCTGGCGGACGCCGCCCGCGAAGCCGGACTGAAGTTCTGAGCCGGTTCCGTAGCTAGCGGAAACAGAGAGAGGTAATTCCAATGGCTGGACCCCAGCGCCGCGGTGGCGGTGCCGGTGGCGGCGAGCGGCGGGACCGGAAGGGTCGCGACGGTGGCAACGCCGCCGAGAAGACCGCGTACGTTGAGCGCGTTGTCGCGATCAACCGCGTCGCCAAGGTTGTGAAGGGTGGTCGTCGCTTCAGCTTCACTGCGCTCGTCGTAGTGGGCGACGGTGACGGCACCGTGGGTGTCGGTTACGGCAAGGCCAAGGAGGTGCCGGCCGCCATCGCCAAGGGTGTTGAGGAGGCCAAGAAGCACTTCTTCAAGGTCCCCCGTATCCAGGGCACCATCCCGCACCCGATCCAGGGTGAGAAGGCTGCCGGCGTCGTGCTGCTCAAGCCCGCGTCCCCCGGTACCGGTGTTATCGCCGGTGGCCCGGTGCGCGCCGTGCTCGAGTGCGCCGGCGTTCACGACATCCTGTCGAAGTCGCTCGGCTCCGACAACGCGATCAACATCGTGCACGCCACGGTGGAGGCCCTGCGTGGTCTGCAGCGTCCCGAGGAGATCGCGGCTCGCCGTGGTCTGCCCCTCGAGGACGTCGCTCCCGCGGCCCTGCTGCGTGCGCGTGCCGGGGCTGGTGCGTAATGGCGCAGCTCAAGATCACGCAGACGAAGTCGTACATCGGCAGCAAGCAGAACCACCGTGACACCCTGCGCTCCCTTGGTCTCAAGGGCATCCACACGCAGGTCGTCAAGGAGGACCGCCCCGAGTTCCGCGGCATGGTGCAGACCGTCCGCCACCTCGTGACGGTCGAGGAGGTCGACTGATCATGGGTGAGCAGAACCCGCTCAAGATCCACAACCTCCGTCCGGCCCCCGGCGCCAAGACCGCCAAGACCCGTGTCGGTCGTGGTGAGGCGTCGAAGGGTAAGACGGCAGGTCGCGGTACCAAGGGTACGAAGGCCCGTTACCAGGTTCCGGAGCGCTTCGAGGGTGGCCAGATGCCCCTCCACATGCGTCTCCCGAAGCTGAAGGGCTTCAAGAACCCGTTCAAGACCGAGTTCCAGGTCGTGAACCTGGACAAGCTGGCTTCGCTCTACCCCGAGGGTGGCGAGGTCACGGTCGAGGGTCTCGTCGCCAAGGGCGCCGTGCGCAAGAACAGCCTCGTCAAGGTCCTGGGCCAGGGCGAGATCTCCGTGGCGCTGCAGGTGACGGTCGACGCCGTCTCCGGCTCCGCCAAGGAGAAGATCACCGCCGCCGGCGGTACGGTCACCGAGCTCGTCTGAACCCAGACAGTGGCTCAATGACCTGAGCGATCCCATACCGGGGATGCCCCACATAAGGGGCATCCCCGGTTGGTCGTTCCAAGGGGGGCAGTTACGCCGGTAAGGTGGCGTCCGCTGTTAAGTTCCGGGCTCAGTGTGCCCCCGGCACCAATCCCGGTACTTGGCCGTTAGACCGTTTACGTATTTGTCGAATCCTCAAGACCGTCACCTCTGGCGCACGCGCGCGGGGGTCGCAGGAGGCACCGTGCTCACCGCGTTCGCCCGGGCGTTCAAGACGCCCGACCTGCGCAAGAAGCTGCTCTTCACGCTGGGCATCATCGTGATCTACCGGCTCGGCGCACATGTGCCGATTCCCGGCATCGATTACACGAACGTCCAGACGTGCATGGACCAGGCCAGCTCGAGTTCCGGCCTGTTCGGTCTGGTCAACATGTTCAGCGGTGGCGCGCTGCTGCAGATCACGATCTTCGCGCTCGGCATCATGCCGTACATCACCGCGAGCATCATTCTGCAGCTGCTCACCGTGGTGATCCCGCGCCTCGAAGCTCTCAAGAAGGAGGGTCAGGCCGGTACAGCGAAGATCACGCAGTACACCCGCTACCTGACCGTGGCGCTCGCCATCCTTCAGGGCACGGGTCTCGTCGCCACCGCCCGCACCGGCGCCCTGTTCCAGGGGTGCCCCGTCGCCAGCGAGATCGTGCCCGACCAGTCGATCTTCGTCACCATCACGATGGTGATCGTGATGACCGCCGGCACCTGCGTGATGATGTGGCTCGGCGAGCTGATCACGGACCGCGGCATCGGCAACGGCATGTCGATCCTGATGTTCATCTCGATCGCCGCCACCTTCCCGTCCGCCCTGTGGGCCATCAAGAAGCAGGGCTCGCTGGCCGACGGCTGGATCGAGTTCGGCACGGTCATCCTGGTCGGCCTCGTCATGGTCGCCCTGGTGGTCTTCGTCGAGCAGGCCCAGCGCCGTATCCCGGTGCAGTACGCGAAGCGCATGATCGGTCGTCGTTCCTACGGCGGTACGTCCACGTACATCCCGCTCAAGGTGAACCAGGCCGGTGTGATCCCGGTCATCTTCGCGTCGTCGCTGCTCTACATCCCGGCCCTGGTCGCGCAGTTCGCGGGAGGCGATTCCGACTGGAAGGTCTGGATCGACGACCACCTGACCAAGGGAAATCACCCGATTTACATCGTCACGTACTTCCTCTTGATCGTGTTCTTCGCCTTCTTCTACGTGGCGATCTCGTTCAACCCCGAGGAAGTCGCCGACAACATGAAGAAGTATGGTGGCTTCATCCCGGGCATCCGGGCTGGCCGACCGACCGCTGAGTACCTTTCGTACGTGCTCAACCGGATCACCTGGCCGGGTTCGCTGTATTTGGGCCTGATCGCTCTCGTGCCGACGATGGCGTTGGTTGGTTTCGGGGCAAACCAGAACTTCCCGTTCGGTGGTACGAGCATCCTGATCATCGTGGGTGTGGGCCTGGAGACGGTGAAGCAGATCGAGAGCCAGCTCCAGCAGCGCAATTACGAAGGGTTCCTCCGCTGATGCGAATCGTCCTCGTCGGGCCGCCCGGTGCCGGCAAGGGAACGCAGGCCGCGTTCCTGGCCAAGAATCTGTCGATTCCGCACATCTCCACGGGCGACCTCTTCCGTGCCAACATCAGCCAGGGCACGGATCTCGGCAAGCAGGCCAAGTCCTACATGGACGCCGGCCAGCTCGTCCCGGACGAGGTCACCATCGGGATGGCCAAGGACCGCATGGAGCAGCCGGATGCCGTGAACGGCTTCCTGCTCGACGGCTTCCCGCGCAACGTCTCGCAGGCCGAGGCGCTCGACGTCGCCCTCAAGGCCGACGACGTGAAGCTGGACGCGGTCCTGGACCTGGAGGTCCCCGAGGACGAGGTGGTCAAGCGCATCGCGGGCCGCCGCATCTGCCGCAACGACTCGGCGCACGTCTTCCACGTCGCGTACAAGCAGCCCGAGACCGAGGGTGTCTGCGACACCTGCGGCGGCGAGCTGTACCAGCGCGACGACGACAAGGAAGAGACCGTGCGCAAGCGGCTCGAGGTCTACCACACGCAGACCGAGCCGATCATCGACTACTACCGTGAGCAGGGGCTCGTCGTGACGATCTCCGCCCTCGGCAAGGTCGAGGAGGTCACGGCGCGGGCCATGGAGGCCCTGGGGCGCTGAGCCCTTCCTCTCAGTAGTACGTGCCTGAGGCCGCGGTTCCCCGTCGGGGGGATCGCGGCCTTAGTGTTGGTGGGAAGTGGACTACCGGACGTACGTGACCCTCGTACCGGATGACGGAGAGCGCAGGCCCCCATGGTGCAGATCAAGACCCCCGACCAGATTCGCAAGATGCGGGAGGCGGGGCTTGTCGTCGCGGCTGTCCATGCCGCGACCCGTGAGGCGGCCGTGCCGGGCGCGACCACCAAGGACCTGGACGAGGTCGCCCGCAAGGTGCTCGCCGAGCACGGCGCGAAGTCGAACTTCCTCGGCTACGGAGGCTTCCCCGCCACGATCTGCACCTCGAAGAACGAGGTCGTGGTGCACGGCATCCCGAGCGACGACGTGGTGTTGGAAGACGGCGACATCATCTCCATCGACGCGGGCGCGATCATCGACGGCTGGCACGGCGACGCCGCGTACACCGCCTTCGTCGGGTCCGGTCACTCCCCGGAGCTGGTCGAGCTGTCCCGGGTCACCGAGGAGTCGATGTGGGCCGGGCTCGCGGCGATGAAGCAGGGCAACCGGCTGGTGGACATCTCGCGCGCCATCGAGACGTACATCCGGCGCCAGCCCAAGCCGGGCGGTGGCAAGTACGGGATCGTCGAGGACTACGGCGGGCACGGCATCGGCACCGAGATGCACATGGACCCGCATCTGCTGAACTACGTCGAGCGGCGGCGCGGCAAGGGGCCGAAGCTGGTGCCCGGGTTCTGCCTCGCCATCGAGCCGATGGTGTCGCTCGGGACGCCGAAGACGGAGACGCTGTCGGACGACTGGACCGTCATTACGACGGACGGGACGTGGTCGTCGCACTGGGAGCACTCGGTGGCGCTCACGGAGGACGGTCCGCTGGTTCTTACGTCGCCGGACGGCGGCAAGGCGAAGCTCGCGGAGCTGGGCGTGACGGCGGCGCCGGACCCGCTGGCGTAGGTGCCATAACGGGTGCGCCGGCACGGGGCGCGGTCGCGGGGCTCCGCCCCGGGCCCCGCTGCTCAATCGCCGCAGCGGCTCTATGGGCCGGGGCGTCGTCGCTTAATGATCTTCCGGGTGGGGCAGAATCACGAGATTCGTCTTTCCGGGGGTACTGACGTAGACTGACTCGTCGGCTCTCGTGTATGCGCATGTCTCCATGCGTCCAGCGAGAGTTGATCAAGGTAGTCGATTCGAAGGGCGAAGCGTGGCCAAGAAGCAAGGTGCCATCGAGATCGAGGGCACTGTCGTCGAGTCTCTGCCGAACGCCATGTTCAAGGTCGAGCTCCAGAACGGCCACCAGGTCCTGGCACACATCAGCGGCAAGATGCGCATGCACTACATCCGCATCCTCCCTGACGACCGGGTCGTGGTGGAGCTGTCTCCGTACGACCTGACCCGTGGCCGGATCGTCTACCGGTACAAGTAGATCTTGCCCGAATCCCGCTTCGGCGGGCTGCCGGCAACTGACCCGGAGAACCTCACCACATGAAGGTCAAGCCGAGCGTCAAGAAGATCTGCGACAAGTGCAGGGTGATCCGCCGTCACGGTCGGGTCATGGTGATCTGCGACAACCCGCGCCACAAGCAGCGCCAGGGCTGATCCAGAACCCCTTTACTGCAGTTCGTTCGCAGAGTTCGCGCGACGCAGCACATTGAGTACATATGCAGGACCCGCCGGCGGTGGTGATCACCACCGTGGCGACACCTTCGGTCGGAGGCCGAGGACTCAGCTCGTACCAACCCATTGGGAAAACAATGGGGACGGCGGCTGGGAGTGGTTCTGCTACAGACCTCCGAAGAATCAACAGGAGCCATAAATGGCACGCGTTGAAGGTGTTGACCTCCCGCGCGAGAAGCGCATTGAGGTTGCCCTCACCTACGTGTTCGGCATCGGCCGTACGCGCGCCCAGCAGACGCTGGACGCCATCGGTGTCGACCGCAACATCCGCGTTCGCGACATCTCCGAGGAAGACCTCGTGAAGATCCGTGAGTACGTGGACCAGAACTTCCAGACCGAGGGTGACCTCCGTCGCGAGATCCAGGCCGACATCCGCCGCAAGGTCGAGATCGGCTGCTACCAGGGTCTGCGTCACCGTCGCGGCCTGCCGGTCCACGGCCAGCGCACCAGCACGAACGCCCGTACCCGCAAGGGCCCGCGTCGCGCCATCGCCGGTAAGAAGAAGCCGGGCAAGAAGTAGTCCACAGCGGACTCGCCGTCCAGCGGTCTTCGCTGTAGGACCGACCACCTCCCGTAGGAGAACGACATGCCCCCCAAGGGTCGTCAGGGCGCCACCAAGAAGGTGCGTCGCAAGGAAAAGAAGAACGTCGCTCACGGCCACGCGCACATCAAGAGCACGTTCAACAACACGATCGTGTCCATCACGGACCCGACCGGCAACGTGATCTCGTGGGCCTCCGCCGGCCACGTCGGCTTCAAGGGCTCCCGCAAGTCCACGCCGTTCGCCGCGCAGATGGCCGCCGAGTCGGCTGCCCGCCGCGCCCAGGAGCACGGCATGCGCAAGGTCGACGTCTTCGTCAAGGGCCCGGGTTCCGGTCGTGAGACCGCCATCCGCTCCCTGCAGGCGACCGGCCTCGAGGTCGGCTCGATCCAGGACGTCACGCCGACGCCGCACAACGGCTGCCGTCCCCCGAAGCGCCGCCGCGTCTGACGCGTCGCGTTTCGACCAGGGTTTCCGGGCGGTACGGCTCTTTTGGGGCGTACCGCCCGTACCCTTGACAGAACAACATCAGGCTTCGCCTGGTGGCCTCAGGGCATCAAATAGTGGGTGCCCCTGACTGAAGGATTCGCAGCATGCTGATCGCTCAGCGTCCCTCGTTGACCGAAGAGGTCGTCGACGAGTTCCGCTCCCGGTTCGTGATCGAGCCGCTGGAGCCGGGCTTCGGCTACACCCTCGGCAACTCCCTCCGCCGTACGCTTCTGTCGTCGATCCCGGGTGCGGCGGTCACGTCGATCCGTATCGACGGTGTCCTGCACGAGTTCACCACCGTGCCGGGCGTCAAGGAAGACGTCACCGACCTGATCCTCAACATCAAGCAGCTGGTCGTTTCCAGCGAGCACGATGAGCCGGTCGTCATGTACCTGCGCAAGCAGGGCCCGGGTCTGGTCACCGCCGCCGACATCGCGCCGCCGGCCGGTGTCGAGGTGCACAACCCCGACCTCGTCCTCGCCACGCTCAACGGCAAGGGCAAGCTGGAGATGGAGCTGACCGTCGAGCGCGGTCGCGGCTACGTCTCCGCCGTCCAGAACAAGCAGGTCGGTCAGGAGATCGGGCGCATCCCGGTCGACTCGATCTACTCGCCGGTTCTCAAGGTCACGTACAAGGTCGAGGCCACGCGTGTCGAGCAGCGCACCGACTTCGACAAGCTGATCGTCGACGTCGAGACCAAGCAGGCCATGCGCCCGCGTGACGCCATGGCTTCGGCTGGTAAGACCCTCGTCGAGCTGTTCGGTCTCGCCCGCGAGCTGAACATCGACGCCGAGGGCATCGACATGGGTCCGTCCCCGACGGACGCCGCGCTCGCCGCCGATCTGGCGCTGCCGATCGAGGAGCTGGAGCTCACCGTTCGGTCGTACAACTGCCTCAAGCGCGAGGGCATCCACTCCGTGGGTGAGCTCGTCGCCCGCTCCGAGGCCGACCTGCTCGACATCCGCAACTTCGGTGCGAAGTCGATCGACGAGGTCAAGGCCAAGCTCGCCGGCATGGGTCTCGCGCTGAAGGACTCGCCTCCCGGATTCGACCCGACCGCCGCCGCGGACGCCTTCGGCGCCGACGACGACGCGGACGCGGGTTTCGTGGAGACCGAGCAGTACTGAGTCGCTCCGCTTCGGCGGGTGACTTGAGCGCTGCGGAGCCGTGGTTGCGGTTGCGCAGTTCCCCGCGCCCCTGAACGGGGCGCGGGTCTCCGACGGGCAATCCCGCTCGCTCGGATACTGACTCTGGTACCTGATACGGCCAGGGCAGACACCAAGGAGAAACATCATGCCGAAGCCCGCCAAGGGTGCCCGTCTGGGCGGCAGCGCCGCGCACGAGAAGCTGCTCCTCGCGAACCTCGCGAAGAACCTCTTCGAGCACGGCAAGATCACGACGACCGAGGCGAAGGCCCGTCGTCTGCGTCCGTACGCGGAGCGTCTGGTCACCAAGGCGAAGAAGGGCGACCTTCACAACCGCCGTCAGGTGCTCCAGGTCATCACGGACAAGAGCGTCGTCCACACGCTCTTCACCGAGATCGGTCCGCGCTACGAGAACCGTCCGGGTGGCTACACCCGCATCACCAAGATCGGTAACCGCCGTGGCGACAACGCGCCCATGGCCGTCATCGAGCTGGTCGAGGCGCTGACGGTGCAGCAGCAGGCCGCCGGTGAGGCCGAGGCCGCCACCAAGCGTGCCGCCAAGGACGCCGAGGCCGCCGAGGCGAAGACCGAGGCTCCGGCCGAGGCCGCCGAGGCTCCGGCCGAGGAGTCCAAGGACGCCTGAGGCTGACGCCTTGTGTGTGAGCGGGTCCGCCCTTTCGGGGCGGGCCCGCTTTCCGTTTCTCCGTATTTCGCAGTGAGGACTGTGCTTGTGAGTGATGAGGTGGCCGACGGCTTCGTGCGGCTGCGGCTGGACGTGTCGTACGACGGCCGGGACTTCTCCGGGTGGGCCAAGCAGGCCTCCGGGCGGCGGACCGTGCAGGGGGAGATCGAGGACGCGCTGCGTACGGTGACGCGGTCCGGCGATGTGACGTACGACCTGACGGTGGCCGGGCGGACCGACTCCGGGGTGCACGCGCGGGGCCAGGTCGCCCACGTGGACCTGCCGTCGGAGGTCTGGGGCGAGCACCGGGAGAAGCTGCTGAAGCGGCTCGCGGGGCGGCTGCCGAAGGATGTCCGGGTGTGGTCGGTGGCCGAGGCGCCGGGCGGGTTCAACGCGCGGTTCTCGGCGATCTGGCGGCGGTACGCGTACCGGGTGACGGATCATCCGGGCGGCGTCGATCCGCTGCTGCGTGGTCATGTCCTGTGGCACGACTGGCCGTTGGACGTCGACGCCATGAACGCGGCGGCCGGGGCGCTGCTCGGCGAGCACGACTTCGCGGCGTACTGCAAGAAGCGCGAGGGCGCCACCACCATTCGTACGCTGCAGGAACTGAGCCTGGTGCGGGGCGAGGACGGGGTCGTCACGGCGACCGTGCGGGCCGACGCGTTCTGCCACAACATGGTGCGGTCGTTGATCGGGGCGTTGTTGTTCGTGGGGGACGGGCATCGGCCAAGTGACTGGCCCGGCAAGGTACTTGCGGCCGGTGTGCGGGACTCCGCGGTGCATGTGGTGCGGCCGCATGGGCTGACGTTGGAGGAAGTTGGTTACCCCGCCGACGAGTTGCTGGCGGCGCGGAATCTTGAGGCGCGGAACAAGAGGACGTTGCCGGGGGCGGGCTGCTGCTGAGCCGGGGGGCTTGTGGGGCTGGGGCGGAAGGTGTTGTTTGAGACATACGTGGGGCGGAGGCGCGTGGTTAGACTTCGCTCCGACGATGCCTCGCACGCGGCATCCGCCGGGGCAGTGCACCGGTGAGGTGACTCGATGCGGGCTCCTTGGGGGGACAGCGAGGCCGTCGTGTCGCGGCGACACTCACCTTTACGTACCCGGTCGCGCCCATGGGGAGACGGCGGTCCCGAGGGTGTCGCCCGCGGTCGCGTCCGCTGCGAGCGAGGAGCCGCATTGAGCAGAGCCAGGAAGCGTTCGGCGTCGACCACCGCCGGACGGGAGCCAGGGGCCGGGATCGGTCGGCGTTCCGCGTTGGGCCTGATGGGAGCGGGAGGCCTGCTCACCGCCGGTGGGGCCGCCGCCGGTGTGCTGGGCAAGGACCTGGTGCTGCCGGCTGCGGAGCCGGAAGGCACGGGAGCCTTGGCCCTCGACGGCTCCGGCACCGCGGCGGGGGACCTGACCGTCCCGACGTACGCCCCGAGCGGGCGCCGTCCCCGTCACCGGAGAGCGACCTGGAGCGAGCAGTTCCAGGAGGGGCACGAGTGGCGGCCCGGCGGTGCGGGCACGGCCTCCGCCGAACTCTCCGACACCGAGGTCTTCACCCGCGGCGACCGGTCGTGCCGGGTCACCACCCACGGCGACGGCGTGCAGTCCTTCGTGCGCCGCACCGGCATGGAGCCGGTGGATCTCAAGGGCAGGATGATCCGGCTCGTCCTGCGGGTCGACGACACGGCCCACCTGGACCGGATGGAGTTCTACCTTGGCAGTCGAGAGCTGAAGGACAACTTCAGCTGGGCCTTCCATCACCATGCCGCCAAGGGCGCCAACTACGTGCAGTCCGGGGAATGGGTGACGGTCCATCTGCAGTGGGCGGACGTCTCCGGGGCGGCCGGCCGGTGCGCGCTCTCGTCGCGTGGTGTGCCGTCGGTCCGGTCCGGCTTCACCGACATGTCGTTCGGTGTGTACGACGACGGCAAGGGGGCGATGACGTACCACCTGCAAGCCGTTGAGCTGGTGCCGGACACCACGGACGTGTTCCCGAAGGGCGTCGTGTCGATCACCTTCGACGATTCGCACAGGTCGGTGCACGACCTCGCCCGCCCGGTCATGGACCGGTACGCGATGCCGGGCACGCTGTACAACATCGCTGATGCGATAGGGGCCGAGCCCTTCATGACGGTGGGGCAGATGCGCTCTTTGCAGGACTCGTCCGGGTGGGAGATGGCCGGACACGCGTACTCGCTCAAGGCCCACGACAAGAGCTATCCCGAGCTCACGGCGAAGGAGGTCGACGACGACTTCCGCAAGCTGCGCGAGTGGCTGGTGTCCAATGGCTTCACCAGCGAGCACTTCGCCTATCCGCACGGGGCGTTCCGGAAGACCCGCGACGGGGTGCCCGTCGACCTGCTCGCCGCCCGGCACTTCACCACGGCGCGGTCCATCATCTCCGAGACGTCCGAGAGCTTCGCTCCGGCGATGCCGTACCGCCTCAAGGCACTGACGGGGGTCAACGACGGCTCGAAGCTCGGCGGCGAGACACTCTCCGAACTGGTCGATGCAGGGGGCCCGTTGGACCGGTGCGCGCTCGGTGGCGACTGGCTCATCCTGTGTCTGCACCGCATCGTTGAGGGCGCGCCCGCGGTCAGTACGGAGCTGAGCACAAAGGGCCTCGACCGTCTGATGCGGGAGATCGACAAGCGAGGTATCGAGGTGCTGACGGTGCAGGAGGCGATGGGGTACTACGCCTGAGCCGGCAACGGGTACGTCAGGTGCGGCGGGCCCGTCGGCGGCCGCGGGCCACCCGGCGGTCATGGCGGCGACGTCTGACGGACAGCATCCAGCCGATCACGGTGAGGGCGACCGCCACCACGGTGAAGCCGAGGACGATCGTGTCGACCTGGGTCACCTTGGTGACGGTGTAGGCAATGCCGGCGAGAACCGCGCAGGCTCCAAGGCCCCGGAGGGTATTCATTTTGTTCTGGGTCTGCTTCCGGCTATTTCCAGGCGGACACGCGGGTCACATAGGACTTGAGAATGGACGAGACGAGCCAGTACGCCCGTACGACGGTGTAGACCAGCTCGGGAATCAGCACGGCTTCGACGAGCATCGCCTTCCAGCCCAGATTCCGTACCCGTAGCGCCGGGTAGATGATCCAGAATCCCAACAGCGCCCACAGCAGCGGGTGGGTGGTGAGGCTGTACTCGGCCGCGGCGAGCAATTGCCGGCCGCCCCAGACGAAGATGTATGCGAAGCCGAACAGACCCAGCACCATCGTGATGATCGAATGCCAGGTGAACTTGGTCCAGCCGCGGCGGCGCAGGGCGTCGACGGTTCCTCGGCTCCACCGCTCGCGCTGCTGGATCAGCTCCCGCAGGGTGGGCATGAGGTCGGTGTACGCGATGCAGAGCTGGTTGGCCGTGACCTTCCAGCCGGACTCCTTGAGCGCCAGCGTGGTCTCGTAGTCCTCGACGAGGTTGCGGTGGTCCTCCCAGAACACCTCGCCCCGCCAGTCGATCAGGCCCTGCAGGGCCTCGGCGCGGTAGAAGGAGCCGGCGCCCGACATGGTGTGGACGTCCCTGCGGTAGCGCGCGTTGGCGGCCCGGCCGTACTCGATGATCTGCATGCCGAGCAGAAACCGCTGCCAGGGGTTGCGCCAGAGGTCGGTGCGGCCGAGGCAGGCGGCGCTGACCCCGCCTATGTCGGGGGCGGACGCGATGACGTTGCGGGCGCGCTCGATGAAGCGGGGGTGGAGTTCGGTGTCGGCGTCCATGACGAGGATGTGGCCCACTCGGCCGTTGAGTCGGCCACCGACGGCTTCCCTGAGCCAGTTCAGGCCGTAGTTGAGGGCGCCCGCCTTCTTGTGTGGATTGTCCGGGAAGTTCAGCACGACGGTCGGCGGGGTGCGCTCGTCCTCGGCGAACTGGAGCGCGTAGTCCTCGGTGCGGTCGGTCGAGTTGTTGACCACCACGACGATCAGATCTGGGCGACGGGACTGACCGGACAGGGACTTCAGAGAGGTGAGGACCCCGACCTCTTCGTTTCGCGCGGGAACCAGGACGACGGTCCCATAGACCATCGTCGTCGGGGACTTGACGGTGTGCCCGTATCCGCCGCGTCCTCTTCGGTGTCGACTGCGCGTTGAGGGCTGATACTCAGCATCCTCCGAGCCCGTCATCGTGGCGGACAAGACGATCCCCCTACCCCTCTTCTCACTCCTGAGACAACGCCCCCACGTTGTGTGGAAAGTGCGAAGGCGAACGTGAAGATACCCCACGCGCATCTGGTAGTTGAGGGTTTGAGGAGGGGCGGAAGAAAGGTGCAGGGGCGGCCCTAATGGGGCATCAAGTAGTTACCTATCGTCCGTTTTTGCGCCGCAAATAATGTCAGTTCGGGTAATTCCGGCACAGGTTGTGCGATGTGGCCGTGAGGAAGTTCACGCGTGATGTCTTACGGGAGGGAGGGGTCTGGAGGGTTTGGTGAAGATGCGCTTAGGATTCGGCCTCGATAGCCAGCCATGGAATTCGGGGTGTTTCGTGACCCGTCGTCGTAAACCGCCCCGCCGGGGATGGAATCTCCTCATAGGCGCACTCGTGGTGGTCCTTCTCGCTGCCGGTGGCGTCGTGGCCTTCCGGTGGTGGTCGCACGCTCAGGGGGCCGAGGAGGCGCTCACCGTTCGCTACCGCACCGAAAGCCCGGCCAGGACGGACGTCGCGAAGCCGTGGGTGGAAGTCGTCAACACGTCCGACAGGTCCGTGGACCTCACCGGGGTCACCGTGCGTTACCACTACAAGGCCGACGACGGGGTCGAGTTCGCGGCCAACTGCGTACGCACATCGCTCGGTTGCTCTAGCGTCATCCAGCGCACGGCCGCCGAACGCGATCCGGATCCCAAGGCCGACCACTATCTGGAGGTCGGCTTCACCGGTGCGGCCGGAACCCTTGAGCCCGGCGGGACGACCGAGGCGATCGGCCTCCAGCTGTACCGCGTCGACCACAAGAAGCTGGACCAGTCGGACGATTACTCGTTCGACGCCTCGATGACGACGTATCAGGAGTCCGAGCGGATCACAGCCTACCTGGACGGAACCCGCGTGTGGGGCGAAGCACCCGGTGGAGACGGCCCGGACGCCGGCCGAAGCGCGGGCGCGGGGTCGGCTGCCGCCCCCGCGCGAGTTCCCGCGGGAGTCCTGTTCGACGACTTCTCCTATACCGGGCCCCGGGACCCGGCACTCGCCGCCAACGGCTGGGCGGTGCGCCGTGGTGAGGGCGGGCCGGGCATCGAGGACTCCTGGTCGGCGAAGGGCATCACGTTCCCCGCGGGGGAGGGCAAGGACGGTGGGCAGGCGCTGCGCTTGGAGGCAGGCACGGACGGTACGAAGAAGGGCACGCTGCAGTCCGAACTGCACACAGCGCGGCCCATGTTCCGCGAGGGCACCGTCGTCGCTCGTGTACACCTCAGTGACAAGCCGGTGAGCGGCCGGGACGGCGACCACGTCTCCCAGTCCTTCTTCGCGATCTCCCCGGATCACGCGTCGAAGAAATACAGCGAACTCGACTTCGAGTACATGCCGAACGGCGGTTGGGGGCGCTACGGCCCGATCCTGGACACGACCAGCTGGCGGGACGGAGAGCTCGACGCGCAGAGCCGGGTCACCAAGCCCCACGAGTTGACGCTGGCCGGCTGGCACACTCTGGCCATGACCGCCGTCGACGGCAAGGTCACCTACTCGGTGGACGGCAAGGCCCTGTTCACCAGCGGGAGTTTGTACTTCCCGCGGGAAGCGATGAACATCAACTTCAGCAACTGGTTCGTCGACCTCCCCTTCAAGGGGAAGCGCTCCTGGGGGGTCGACGTCGACTGGCTGTACGTCACGTCCGGCAAGGCCGTCTCCCCGGGCGGCGCGGCGAAGGCGGCGGCCGACTTCGCCGCCGCCGGTACGCGGTACGTGAACACGCTGCCGGGGAAGTGACGCGTAGCGGTCAGTCCTCGGTGACAGTGGCGCCGTCCTGGGGGAGGCGGGAGCGAAGGGCCTGGTTCTCCGCCTCCAGGGCGGCGATGCGCTTGCGGGCGAAGTAGAGCTCCATGACGGCGTCCTGGAACTCGGATACGAGCTGGTCGGCGGTCAGTTCCATGAGTCGGGCCCCTCTGCGGGTCAGGTCTCCGCGAGCACGGTCACGCGGCCGGTGGGGGCCCGCCACTTGAGGGCCCCGCCCTCGGCGTACAGCACCCCGCCGTTCGTCGGGTTCGAGTCCGGGGCGTGGGTGGCGTTGTGGATGCCGATGACGCCGTCGCCGCCGCCGTACGACTCCGCCTCGTTGACGCCGAACTGGGCGTTGTGCGCGGCGAGACCGCCGCTGCCGAGCACGCGGATCCTCGCGACCCCCTGCGCGTCGCGGAACTCGACGAGCCGGCTCTTGGGGTCGGGGTTCGCCACCATCAACAGGCCGATGGAGGCGTCCCGTTGGGCGATCTGGAGCCGGGCGCCCGGAGTCGCGCCGATCTCGACGCCGATGCCGACGCGCCCGCTGCCCTTGACCACGAAGTCGTCGACCCCGTTGTTGCGCAGAGTGATGAGGTTGCCCGTGGTCGGGCCGTGGGAGGCCCGGACGAGGATGCCCTGGGCGGCCGTGCCGCCCGATCCGTTCTGGGCGCCCGGGGTCTGCAGGTCGATGGAGACCGCGGCCGCGCCCGCGTCCGAACCGTCCGGGTAGCCGCTGTGCGTGACCTTGAGCGTGCCGCGGTCCTTCTCCGTGCCGGACAGGTACATCGCGGAGTTGTCCGGGTTCGTGGAGTCCACGTTCAGGGCCACGCCGCCGCCGCGTCCCCCGCGCCCGCGACGACCGACACGGCCCCCGCCGTGAACGCGCCCAGAAACAGCCTGCGTGTGCTGTGCATGAGGCCCCCCCTCATCAATCTCTGTTGTGTTGTGTTGTGTCACCGCGCGGCTGCGCCGCGACAAACGCCCCCCCGGGCGCGCTCAGCCCGCCTGCGCCGCCGCCGACGCCTGTGCTTCGCCGCGGCGTTTGATCTGCTGGAAGGTGAATTCCTGGAGGTCGTCGCCGAGGGAGAAGACCGTGGTGTCCTGCTTCGTGGCGTCCTTGCCGTTGGTGAGGCCGCCGTTGGTGAAGTAGGCGTAGCGGCCCACCGAGTTGGCGGTCTGGCGGCACACCGTGGTGCGGCAGAAGGAGGGGACGCCGGAGCCGGGGAGGGAGACGACCGTGCCGTCGAAGTCGTACTGGTCCTTGGCCTTCGCGGCCTGGGCCTTGGAGTTGAAGACGGCGACGCCGATGGTGACCGCGGAGTCGCCCTTGTAGTACGTGGCGCGGATCAGCTGCTTGCAGTCGTTGCCGGTGAGGACGGAGGTCAGGCCCTTCTGCGCGGCCGAGGAGCAGTCCGTGGTGCGGGCCGTGGCGCCCTTCGTGTAGACGCGGTCACCGAAGGTCAGCTTCTTGCCGGGGAAGAGGGTGTCCGCGGTGAGCGGGGCCTTGTCCTTGGCGGCGCTGTTGATGAAGTCGTTCGGGTCGAGCGGGGGCGGCGGCGTCGTCGCGTCGAAGGACGGGCCGCCCGATTTGCCCTCGCTGGGGATGCTGGCCGTGCTCGGCAGCTGGTCGGCCGGCTTGTTCGCGGCGTCGTTCTTGCTGTTCGCCGAGACGATGCCCCAGGCGACCGCCGAACCGACCGCGAGCGTCGCGACCACGGCGCCCCCGATGATCATCCAGCGCTTCTTGCGCGCGCGTGCCTCCGACGCCTCCGCGAGCGAAGCCCAGTCAGGGGTCGAATCGTCGTTGCTGGGCCCCCACGGGGATCCCCCTTGCCCAAAACTCATGGGGCGCATCTTAGAGGTTCGCTCCGGTGTGGCAGGGGCCTCGTCCGTGGCGGAGCTGTGACGGGTTTGGGCGCGTTACCGTGGAGGGACACGACGCAGCGTGATACCAGGCCGCCGGGGCTTCCGGAGGCCCCGCGTTTTGACCCGTACGGGCCAGCGCGGGTATTCTCGATCGTTGTTATACGTATTGGCTTGGTCGTTCTCACGCGAAGGGCCCTTACGTAGGTTCCCTGGAGCAGTTACCAGTGGCTCGCATACGGGTTAGCGTCCCCGGCCTTTGTGAGCCCCAGCTGCATGATCGCTTCAGCGGTGCCGTGTGTCAGGACCCGTCCCCGAGCTCCTCGAGAGCTGGGGGAGACTCCACCTCTGAAGAAGTGAAGGCATACGACCGTGCGTACGTACAGCCCCAAGCCCGGCGACATCTCTCGCCAGTGGCACGTCATTGACGCCCAGGACGTCGTCCTGGGCCGTCTGGCGACCACCGCCGCCAGCCTCCTGCGCGGCAAGCACAAGCCGACCTATGCGCCGCACATGGACATGGGCGACTTCGTCGTCATCATCAACGCCGACAAGGTGCACCTGTCCGGCAACAAGCGGAGCCAGAAGATGGCCTACCGCCACTCCGGCTACCCGGGCGGCCTCCGTTCGGTCCGTTACGACGAGCTGCTGGACAAGAACCCGGAGAAGGCCGTCGAGAAGGCCATCAAGGGCATGCTTCCCCACAACACGCTCGGCCGTCAGATGCTCTCGAAGCTGAAGGTCTACTCGGGCGACCAGCACCCGCACGCTGCCCAGCAGCCGGTGCCGTTCGAGATCACCCAGGTCGCGCAGTAATTCCGGCCACCCCCTAAGACTGAAGAAAAGCTGAGGAGAATCGTGGCCGAGACCACTGCCGAGACGCCGGTCGAAGAGATCGTCGACGTCGAGAGCTACACCACCGAGTCCGACGCCCCCGTCGAGGGCGAGTACACCTCGGAGTCCAACGCGGCCCGCTTCGGTGACCCGCAGCCGGCCGCCGGCCTGGGCCGCCGCAAGAACGCCATCGCGCGCGTTCGCATCATCCCGGGCACGGGCAAGTGGAAGGTCAACGGGCGCACGCTCGAGGACTACTTCCCGAACAAGGTCCACCAGCAGGAAGTCAACGAGCCCTTCAAGGTGCTCGAGCTCGACGGCCGCTACGACGTCGTCGCCCGCATCGCGGGTGGCGGTGTCTCCGGCCAGGCCGGTGCCCTGCGCCTGGGCGTCGCCCGCGCGCTGAACGAGGCCGACGTGGACAACAACCGCGGCGCCCTCAAGAAGGCCGGCTACCTCCGCCGCGACGACCGTGCGGTCGAGCGCAAGAAGGCCGGTCTCAAGAAGGCCCGCAAGGCCCCGCAGTACAGCAAGCGCTAAATTCCGCGGCCTGCTTCTTTCCCCGTTCGCCCCGGCGGCACGTATCGTGCCGCCGGGGCGTTCGGCTTATGACGACGTGAAGGTACGGAGGACATCAAGTGGGACTCTTCGGCACGGACGGTGTGCGCGGTGTCGCCAACGCGGACCTGACGGCGGAGCTGGCGCTCGGCCTGTCGGTCGCGGCGGCGCACGTTCTGGGAGAAGAGGGGTCGGGGCGAAGCCCCGTCGTGCCGGGGCGGCGGTCGGGTGACGGGCGGGACGGCAGTTTTGAGGGCCATCGCCCGGTGGCCGTGGTCGGCCGAGATCCGCGTGCCTCCGGCGAGTTCCTGGAGGCCGCGGTCGTCGCGGGCCTGGCCAGCGCCGGAGTCGACGTGCTGCGTGTCGGCGTGCTGCCGACGCCCGCGGTGGCGTACCTGACGGGTGCGCTCGGCGCCGACCTCGGCGTGATGCTCTCCGCGAGCCACAACGCCATGCCGGACAACGGCATCAAGTTCCTCGCCCGCGGCGGCCACAAGCTGGACGACGCCCTGGAGGCCCGGGTCGAGGCGATCTACGAGGAGCACCGCACCGGCGCCCCGTGGAGCCGCCCGACCGGTGCCGGTGTCGGCCGCGTGAAGTCGTACGACGAGGGGCTCGACCAGTACATCGCGCACCTCGTGGGCGTACTGCCGAACCGGCTCGAGGGCCTGAAGATCGTCCTCGACGAGGCGCACGGCGCGGCCTCGCGGGTCTCCCCTGAGGCCTTCACGCGCGTGGGCGCCGAGGTCGTCACGATCGGCGCCGACCCGGACGGGCTGAACATCAACGACGGCTGCGGGTCGACCCACCTCGACCTCCTCAAGGCCGCCGTCGTCGAGCACAAGGCCGACTTCGGCATCGCGCACGACGGCGACGCCGACCGCTGCCTGGCCGTGGACCACACCGGGTCCGAGGTCGACGGCGACCAGATCATGGCGGTGCTCGCGCTCGACATGAAGGAGCGCGGCGTCCTGCGGGACAACACGCTGGTCGCGACCGTCATGTCGAACCTGGGCCTGAAGCTGGCGATGGAGCGCGAGGGCATCACCCTCGTACAGACCGCCGTCGGCGACCGGTACGTCCTGGAGAACATGAAGGAGAACGGGTACGCACTCGGCGGCGAGCAGTCCGGGCACGTGATCGTGCTCGACCACGCCACGACCGGAGACGGGACCCTGACCGGCCTGCTGCTCGCGGCGCGCGTCGCGCAGACCGGGCGGACGCTCAAGGACCTCGCGGGCGTCATGGAGCGGCTGCCGCAGGTGCTCATCAACGTGCCGGACGTGGACAAGTCCCGCGTCACCACGTCCGAGGAGCTGCGGTCGGCCGTCGCGGACGCGGAGCGCGAACTCGGCGCGACCGGGCGGGTGCTGCTGCGCTCCTCCGGTACGGAGCCGCTGGTGCGCGTGATGGTCGAGGCCGCGGACATCGCGCAGGCCCGGTCCGTCGCGGAGCGCCTGGCCGACGTCGTGAAGTCGGCGCTGGGCTAGGCCTGGGCCGGCTTCTTCGCCGTACGTTCCCGCTTCCTCGCCCAGAGGTACTTCTGGGCGAGGAGCGTGAACGTACCGGCGAGGACGATGCCCAGGAGGTTCAGCAGGAGCTGCTGGGTCGAGCCCGACGTCTGCTTCATGTCGCCGTAGCTCAGCGCCACCGCCGCGTTCGCCGCCGCCGGGACCGTGGTCACCGAGATGGCGACGCCCACCAGCGCCCCGGACTTCGACGAGGTCAGCGACAGCGTTCCGGCCGCGCCCGCGAGGACGGCCACGACGAACGAGAGCCAGTCGGGTGCCCAGATGAACCCGGTGTTGGGGCGGTCGCCCTCCAACTTGCCCTCGCTGAACAGGTGCACGGCGTCCATGAAGTAGCTGAAGCCCACCGTCACCACCATCGCCACCGCGAAGCCGACGAGCAGGGCGACCAGGGAACGCCACGCCAGGCGCGGCGCCTTGCGCACCAGGGCCGTGCAGAAGCCGGCGAGCGGGCCGAACTCCGGGCCGACCGCCATGGCGCCCACGATCAGGATCGCGTTGTCGAGCACGACACCGCACGCCGCGATCATCGTGGCGAGACCCAAGAACGCCACGTACGTGATGGTGAGCGTGGACTCCTCGTGCGTGGCGTCCGAGAGCTGCTCCCACAGCACCGCGTCCGCGCCCTCGCCCGGCGCCTCCTCCTCGGCCTTGTCGGCGCGCAGCGACAGCGACAGGTCGATGTTCTCGACGGAGATCGAGCCCGACCTGTCGAGGCCCAACTTCCGCAGCCCGCCGATGAGTTCGTCACCGGCCTCGCGGGCGACATCGCACATGACGACGTCGCCCGACGGATTGCGGGCGGCGTCCGGCAGGACCACGAGGTGGGTCGTCCCGGTTGTCCCCTCGATCAGACGCACCACGTCGTCCGTGGTGTCGGACGGGGTGATGAGGCGCAGATGCAGCATGCCGTCTTTTTAACAGCACACCGTCGTTTCCACAGCAACGGTCACAGCTTGCGCAGCCGCAGCCGCTGCACCTTGTGGTCCGGGCCCTTGCGGATGACGAGACCGGCGCGGCCGCGCGTCGGGGCCACGTTCTCCAGGAGGTTGACCTTGTTGATGGTGCGCCAGGTCGTGCGCGCGTAGTCGAGCGCCTCCTCCTCGGAGACCTGGGTGTACTTCCTGAAGTACGAGGACGGGTCCTGGAAGGCCGTCGCGCGCAGCTTGCGGAAGCGGTTGAGGTACCAGGACTCGATGTCCTCGGCGCGCGCGTCGACGTACACGCTGAAGTCGAAGAAGTCGGCGAGGCCGACGCGGGTGCGGCCGTCCTTGCCGGGCAGCGCGGGCTGCAGCACGTTCAGGCCCTCGACGATGAGGATGTCGGGGCGGCGCACGACGAGCTGTTCGCCGGGCACGATGTCGTAGATCAGGTGCGAGTAGACGGGCGCGGTGACCTCGTCCTTGCCGGCCTTGATGTCGGCGACGAAGCGGGTCAGGGCGCGGCGGTCGTACGACTCGGGGAAGCCCTTGCGCGACATCAGGCCGCGGGCCTCCAACTCCTTGGTGGGGAGCAGGAAGCCGTCGGTGGTGACGCGCTCGACGCGCGGGTGTTCCGGCCAGCGGGAGAGCAGGGCCTGGAGGAGGCGGGCGACGGTCGACTTGCCGACGGCGACGGAGCCGGCGACTCCTATGACGAAGGGCGTCCCGGACTGGGCGGCCTTCTTGTTGGTCTCGCCGAGGAACGTGTTGAGCGCGCCGCGCAGGCCGTCGGTCGCGCCCACGTACAGGTTCAGGAGGCGGGACAGCGGCAGGTAGATGTCGCGGACCTCGTCCAGGTCGATCACGTCACCGAGGCCGCGCAGCCGTTCCAGTTCCTCGGCGGTCAGCGGCAGTGGCGTCTTGTCGCGCAGTGCGCTCCATTCGGTGCGGGTGAGGTCGACGTAGGGAGTCACCTCCGGCTTCTGCCGGTGGGTGCTCCTGGAGGTCGCTTGTGTCTTGGACTCGGAGACCGGAGAGATCACAGTTCATTGTTACGGCTGTGTGGCCCGGAGCGGCAGGTGGGGTGTGTCACGCCGGGTGGGGGCGGCCTCCCCGTTCCGTCACAGGTCTGACACAGGCATGGACCTTACGTGGTGGCGGCGATAGCTTGCGGACACCCGTGGGGCGCGACACTGCCCGCGGGACGGGAGGGGGTCCCTGATGTCTGTGAAGTCCGTGCTTCGTGTGCCGAGATTCGGTCGCCGCAGGCCGGTCGAGGCGTATGCCGTGGACGACTGGGCGAGCCACGTCGGCAGTGAGCTCGCGCTCGATCTGCCCGACGAGGACATCGTCGAGGATCTGGACGACTGCCTCGACCTCTACCGCTTCGGCAGCAAGCCGCGCTGCGAGGAGATCGAGTACCTGGAGCTCGTACGGGAGGCGCGGGACCGGGTGGCGGGCGGCCGACCGTAAGGTCTGCTGCATGAGCATCATCGGGGTCGGTATCGACGTGGCCGAGATCGAGCGGTTCGCGGCGTCGCTGGAGCGTACGCCGAGCCTGGCCGGGCGGCTCTTCCTGGACGGCGAACTGCTGCTGCCCAGCGGGGAGCGGCGCGGCGCCGCCTCGCTCGCCGCCCGGTTCGCCGCGAAGGAGGCCGTCGCCAAGGCGCTCGGCGCGCCCGCCGGGCTGCGCTGGACGGACGCCGAGGTGTGGGTCGAGGAGAGCGGGCAGCCGCGGCTGCGGGTGACGGGGACGGTGGCCGCGCGGGCGGCGGAGCTGGGCGTGACGGGGTTCCACGTGTCGCTCAGCCATGACGCGGGGGTGGCGTCCGCCGTGGTGGTGGCCGAGGGGTAGGAGGCCGCCGAGGGGCGCGGCTCGGCCGGGTCAGCGGGCCCGTTCCGCCGTCGCCGTCAGGCCGTCGAGCATCAGGCTGAGCGTGAAGTCGAAGCGGTCGTGGAGCGTGCCCGCCGTGAGCTCCTCCGCGTGTCGTTTGGAGTGCGGGAAGGTGTCGGGGAGCGCGGCGAAGCGGCGCAGGAGTTCCTCGCGGCTGACGACCCAGGAGTCGTCGTCGCCGCGCGTGCGGCGGCGCCGCGCCAGCGAGACCTCAAGGCTGTACGCGTTGACGTACAGGGAGAGCGAGTCGATCGCCCAGGCGGCGGCCTGCGCGGGGATGCCGCCGGCGAGCAGGATCGCGAGCAGGCCCTCGCCGACCCGGAGGGTGTCCTGGTTGGAGGGGGCGGCGGCGAAGGCGGCCCGGGAGATGCCCGGGTAGCGCAGGTACTGGTCGCGCAGCTGGGTGAGGACGTCGACGAGCTGGGCGCGCCAGGTGTCCGGGTCGGGCTCGGGGAGCGTGACGGCGGCGCAGAGCCGGCCGATGAGCAGCTCGTCCAGGTCCTCCTTGTTGACCACGTGGGCGTAGAGCGAGGACGGTCCTGTCTCCAGGGCCGTCGCCACGCGGCGCATCGTCAGGGCCTCGTAGCCCTCGCTCGCCACGAGGGCGAACGCCGCGTCGATGATCGCGTCCACGGTGATCGGCTTCTTGCGGCCGCCGGAGGGGCCGCGCCGGGCCGCGGGGGAGCTCGGAGCGGTGCCGTGCCGCGCTGCGCGCCGTTCCTGCGGGGTCGGTGACATGTCTCGCAGCCTAGTCGATCGCGCGAACACTGTTCGGGAGACGTGGCGAACAGCGTTCGCGTAATGACGAACGACGGTCTACTGTGGAACGGTGTTCGTCAATCGCTCCGAAGGAGCACCCCAGTCGCTGCGCGCCGCGTGGATGGCGCTCGCCGGCCTGTCCGCCGTCTTCCTCTTCGAGATGCTCGACAACTCGATCCTCAACGTCGCGCTGCCCACCATCGGCCGCGAGCTCGGCGCCTCCACCGTCGCCCTGCAGTGGGTGACCGGCGCCTACACCGTCGTGTTCGGCGGGCTGATGCTGGTGTTCGGCGCGCTCGCCGACCGGGTCGGGCGGCGCCGGGTGATGCTCGTCGGCCTGGTGCTGCTCGGGCTCGCGAGCCTGGCGACCGCGTTCGTCACGAGTGCGTGGCAGCTCATCGCCGTACGCGCCGTGATGGGCGTCGCCGCCGCCATGACGACACCCGGCACCATGGCGCTCGCCTTCCGGCTCTTCGACACGGACGGCCTGCGGCTGCGGGCGGTCACGCTGATCTCGACCGTCGGGCTCGTCGGGATGGCGATCGGGCCGACCGTGAGCGGGTTCGTGCTCTCCTTCGCGCCCTGGCAGGTGCTGCTCCTGGTGAACGTGCCGGTCGCCGCGCTCGCGTACGTCGGCGTACGGGCGGGCATCGCGGCCGACCGCGAGGACGAGCTGCACCGGGATCCGGTGGACGTGCCGGGCGCGGTGCTCGGGACGGCCGCGATCGTGCTCGCGCTCCTCGCGCCGACGCTGTTCGTGAACCAGGGGGTCGGCGCGTGGCGGCCGTGGGCGGCGGTCGCGGGCGCCGTCGGCGCGGGCGCGCTGTTCGTGCGGCGCGAGCGGACGGCCGCGTATCCGCTGCTCGACCTGGGGCTCGTGGCCCGGCCGCTGGTCTCCAGCGGGCTCGCCTACAAGGCGGCGGCCGGGCTCGCGACCGCCGGGCTCGGCTACCTGGTCACGCTGCAGCTCCAGCTCGCCTGGGGCTGGTCGCCGGGGTTCGCGGCGCTCGGCATGCTGCCGCAGGTCGTGGTGCTGCTCGGGGCCGGTCCTTTCGTGAACCCGTTCGTGGAGCGCGTCGGGCACGCGCGCGCCGCGCTGCTCAGCTCCGTCGCCGTCGTCTCCGGACTCGCCGTGTACGGATTCCTGGGGCGGTTCGGCTATGTGTACGTGGCCGTGGCCCTCGCCCTGGTGGCCGCCGGGCTGCGGGTGGTCGGCGTCGTCGCCGGGCTCAACGTGCTGCGCGGGCTGCCCAAGGACCGGGCCTCGATCGGCTCGGCGCTCACCGACACCGTCACCGAGGTCTCGAACGGCGTCGGGCTCGCCGTCTCCGGCACGGTCCTCGCGGCGCTGTTCACCGGGAGCGTCGCGGCGTCCGACTGGAGCGCGGCGCAGGCCGCGCAGTTCCAGCGGGCGGCCACGGTCGGAGGGCTGGTCCTCACCGGCGTGGCGGCGGCGCTCGTGGGGTGGGGGATGGTCCGCGCGCGACGCTCCTCGACGAACGGCGGGCAGGCGCCGCGCACGGATGAGGTGGCCGGCCCTACGACCGGTAGCGGAACACGATCCGGCCCCGCGTCAGGTCGTACGGCGTGAGCTCCACCAGGACCCGGTCCGACAGCAGGATCTTGATGTAGTTCTTGCGGATCTTGCCGCTGACGTGCGCGAGCACCCGGTGTCCGTTGTCGAGCTCGACCGTGAACATGGCGCTGCGCAGGCACTCGACGACGGTGCCCTCGGTGTGCACGCCTCCGCTGTTCTGCTGCGTCGTCCTTGTCATCGGACCAGCTCCAGGGCGCGGTTCACGCGGCGCGCGCCGATGCCGTCGAACAGGGCGGTCGCGGCCGTGTTGGACTCGTCGACCTCGGCCGACGCCGTGCGCGTGCCGGAGCGGTGCAGGGTGTTCAGTACGTCGGCCAGGAGGGCCCGCGCGATACCGCGGCGCCGCGCGTCGGTACGGACCGCGAGCAGGCCGACGCGGCGGCGGCGGGTGGCCGTCGCCAGGCGCAGGAGGCCGAGGTAGCCGCCGTCGGGGGCCGCGGCCACGGTGTACTTCGCCGGGTCGAGGACCGTGCCGCCCGGTGGCAGCGGCCGTACTTCGGCGGGCATGGTGTGCCAGCCGGCCGCGGCCCCGACCTCGGCGCGGACGGTGCGGTCGAGGGCGCGCAGCGGGTCTTCGGCGGCTTGGCCGGCCGGGACGACGGTGACGCCCGCGGGCGGGCGCGCGGCGCCGAGGCCGGTGACGGCGGGGTCGGTGGGAATCTCGTACTCCCATTCGCTGCGGCCGACCGTGAAGCCGAACTGCCGCCATTTCGCGGCGAGTTCGATGTCGGTTTCGTCGACCACGGTGTGCAGCGGGCCCGGCAGGTCGCCGAGCAGGGTCTTGGCCAGGGCCGTGAACGCGGTGTCGTGCCAGGCGTCGACGCTGACGAAGAGGCGGCCGTCGGGGCGGTGGGCGGCGTGGCCGCGGCCGACCACCTCGTCGTCCTCCAGGGCGTGCCACTGGTTCTCCGCGACGCGGATGGTCGTGATGGTGATGGTCATCGGTGTCTCCTCTCGGGAGGCCCTCGATCGATCGTGAGATCTGAGATCTGAGATCTACGGGGCGCTCCCGGCGACACCTGCTGTCAGCCGCCGGACCGTGACGAGCCGAGGGAGCACCCATGGGTGACTGTGTACACGGGTCTCACCTCCCAGCTGTGACTGCACGGTCGTCGATGACGGTAGCAAGGGGGAGGGGGCCGGGCGTAGCGGTTTTCCGTGCGGTGCGGTCCGGCGGGGTGCGTGTCGGCTAGGGGGTTTCCGTGACGTCCTGCCAGGCGGCCCTCAGCGCGCCCGCCACGTCCTGCGCGGAGATCGGCGCGCCGTTCGCCGCGTGCCGGCCCGCGAGTCCGTGCAGATGGGCGCCGACGGAGGCCGCGTCCAGTGGGGCGAGGCCCGCCGCGAGCAGGGAGCCGGTCAGGCCGGAGAGGACGTCGCCGCTGCCGGCCGTGGCGAGCCAGGGGGTGCCGGTGGGGTTCACGCGGGCAGGGCGGGTCTCGTCCGGCGGCGAGATCAGGGTCGTCGAGCCCTTCAGGAGCACCGTCGCGGCGTAGCGGGCCGCCAACTCCCGTACGGATGCGAGTCGTTCGGCCTCGACCTGTTCGCGGGTCGCGCCGAGGAGTGCCGCCGCCTCCCCGGCGTGCGGGGTCAGGACCGTGGGCGCCGTGCGGGCCCGGACCGTCGCGGGGTCCGCGAGGCGCAGGCCGTCCGCGTCGACGAGGACCGGGACGTCGGATGCCAGGACGTCGTGCAGGCCGGAGGCGTCGTCGCCGAGCCCCGGGCCGATCACCCACGACTGCACGCGGCCCGCCCGCGCCGGTGGCCCGGCCGAGACGAGCGTCTCCGGGAAGCGGGCGAGGACCGCGTCCGCGGCCGGGCCCACGTAGCGCACCGCCCCGGCGCCGCCGTGCAGCGCGCCCGCCACCGCGAGGGTCGCGGCGCCGGGGTAGCGGGCCGAGCCGGCGACGATGCCGACGACGCCGCGGCGGTACTTGTCGCTCTCGCCGGTGGGTTCGGGCAGCAGGGTCGCCACGTCCGCGTACTGGAGGGCCTCCAACTCCGCCTCCGCCTCGGTGAGTTCGAGGCCGATGTCGACGAGGCGGAGGGCGCCCGCGTACGCGCGGGCCGGGTCGACGAGGAGGCCCGGCTTGTACGTGCCGAAGGTGACGGTCGCGTCCGCGCGTACGGCTTCGCCGTGGACCTCGCCGGTGTCGGCGTCGACGCCGCTCGGGAGGTCGACGGCTACGACGGGGCCGCGGGCGGCGTCGGCGAGTTCGGCGGCGCGGGGGCGCAGGCCGCCCTTGCCGCCGATGCCCACGATGCCGTCGACGACGAGGTCGGCGCGGCCCACGAGTTCCGTGGCGTGCTCGGTGTTCGCGTCGAGGAGTGTGCCGCCGGCGGAGCGGAGGGCGGCGAGGCCCTCCGGGTGGGCGCGTTCCGGGGAGAGCAGCAGCGCCGTGACGCCGGCGCCGCGGCGGGCGAGGCGGGCGCCCGCGTACAGGGCGTCGCCGCCGTTGTCGCCGGAGCCGATGAGGAGGGTGACGCGGGAGCCGTAGACCTTGCCGAGGAGGTCGGCGCAGGCGGCGGCGAGGCCGGCGGCGGCGCGTTGCATCAGCGCGCCTTCGGGCAGCCGCGCCATGAGGGCGCGCTCGGCGGACCTGACCGTCTCTACGTCGTGAGCGCATCGCATGCCATGAGTGTCCCGCAGGGGGTGGGGGCGGGGCAGGTCGACCGGGCCTACGTCGCGGGGCTCTGCCCCGGACCCCGCGCCTCAAGCGCCGGCGGGGCTGGAAGGTTGCGTCTCGATCGTCGGCGCGGCTTGAAAGATCGGGGCTCTGCCCCGGACCCCGCTGCTCAATCGCCGCAGGGGCTCTATGGGGATCGCCGCAGGGGGTCTATGGGTATCGCCCCCTCTGAGACACTTGGCTCACCATGAACGAGAACGTGACTGCCCCGCTTCGCGCCCGCGCCGAGATCGACCTGGCCGCGCTCAAGGACAACGTGAGGGCCCTGCGCGCACACGCGCCCGGCGCCGCGTTCATGGCCGTGGTGAAAGCGGACGCGTACGGGCACGGAATGATCCCCGTCGCGCGGGCCGCGAAGGAGGCGGGCGCCGAGTGGCTGGGGGCGGCCACCCCGGAGGAGGCGCTCGAACTGCGGGCGGCCGGGCTCACCGGGCGCGTCATGTGCTGGCTGTGGGTGCCGGGCGGCCCCTGGCGGGAGGCGATCGAGGCCGAACTCGACGTGTCCGTCAGTGGGATGTGGGCGCTGCGCGAGGTGGTCGACGCGGCGCGTGCGGCCGGGCGGGTCGCCCGCATCCAACTCAAGGCCGACACCGGGCTCGGGCGGAACGGATGCCTCCCCGGCGACTGGCCCGAACTCGTACGGGAGGCGCTCGCGGCGCAGGCCGGGGGGCTCGTGAACGTCACCGGGCTGTGGTCGCACTTCGCCTGCGCCGACGAGCCCGGGCACCCGTCCATCGCCGCGCAACTCGCCACCTTCCGGGACATGGTCGCGTACGCGGAAGGCGAGGGCGTCACCCCCGAAGTGCGGCACATCGCCAACTCGCCGGGCACGCTCACACTCCCCGAGACCCACTTCGACCTCGTCCGCCCCGGCATCGCCATGTACGGGATCTCCCCGAGCCCCGAGGTCGGCGCGCCCGGCGACTTCGGGCTTCGCCCCGTGATGACGCTCAAGGCGAATCTCGCGCTCGTGAAGCACGCTCCGGGTGGACTCGGGGTCAGTTACGGGCATCACTACGTCACACCGGGCGAGACGACCCTCGGCCTCGTCCCGCTCGGCTACGCGGACGGCATTCCGCGGCACGCCTCCGGAACCGGCCCCGTCCTGATCGGCGGCAAGCGGCGCACGATCGCGGGCCGGGTGGCCATGGACCAGTTCGTCGTCGACCTCGGCGGCGACGAGCCGGCCGCGGGCGACGAGGCGGTGCTGTTCGGACCCGGCGACGGCGGCGAGCCGACCGCCGAGGACTGGGCGGTCGCGGCGGGCACCATCGCGTACGAGATCGTGACGCGGATCGGTTCCCGCGTACCGCGCGTCTACGTAGGAGAGAACGGCGGCGGGGAGACCGGCGGCGACTCGCGGGCGTGACCAGCGTCACGGGTTGAGCGTCCACCGTCAGGACCGCCCGAGCCGCCACCATGTGAACCGTGAACGGGCCGGTGGAAACGGGAACTCGGTACCGGTACGGCACGGCGCGACAAGGGAGCGGCACGTGAGCGAGAGCAGCGCACAGGCCACGGCGGCCGTCACCGAGGCCGCGGCCTCCGGTAACTGGCGGCGGGCCGGCCTCGCGGGCGCCGCCATAGGCGTGGTCGCGGCCGGGGCCGCCGCGGGCGTCGCCATCGAGCGGCTCACCGTGGGCCGCGGCATGCGCAAGAAGGCACGGCTCGCCCTCGACGCCTCGGGCCCCTACGGAGCGCTGCGCGGCGTGCCGGGAAAGGCGTACGCCGAGGACGGCACCGAGCTGTACTACGAGGTCGAGGACGCGGACCCGGAGGCCGCCGGCGGCGGCGCGGGGGCGCGGCGGCGGCGCCTCTTCGGCCGCAAGGCCCCGGCGCCCGTCACCGTCGTCTTCAGCCACGGCTACTGCCTCAGCCAGGACTCCTGGCACTTCCAGCGCGCGGCCCTGCGGGGCGCGGTGCGGTGCGTGTACTGGGACCAGCGCAGTCACGGGCGGTCCGGGCGGGGCGCCGAGCAGGTCGAGGACGGGACCCCGGTCTCGATCGACCGGCTCGGCCGCGATCTGAAGGCCGTCATCGACGCGGCCGCGCCCGAGGGCCCGCTCGTCCTCGTCGGCCACTCCATGGGCGGCATGACCGTGATGGCGCTCGCCGACCAGTGCCCGGACCTCGTCCGCGAGCGGGTCATGGGTGTCGCCCTCGTCGGTACGTCGTCGGGGCGGCTCGGCGAGGTCAACTACGGGCTGCCGGTGGCCGGGGTGAACGCGGTGCGGCGCGTGCTGCCCGGCGTACTGAGGGCGCTCGGGCAGCGGGCGGAGCTTGTGGAGAAGGGGCGGCGGGCCACGGCCGACCTGTTCGCCGGGATCATCAAGCGGTACTCGTTCGCCTCGCGGGACGTCGACCCGGCGGTCGCGCGGTTCGCCGAGCGGATGATCGAGGGGACGCCGATCGACGTGGTCGCCGAGTTCTACCCGGCGTTCGACGACCACGACAAGGCGGACGCCCTGGCGTACTTCGCCGACCTGCCCGTGCTCGTCCTCGCGGGCGAGCACGACCTGGTCACGCCGAGCGATCACAGCGAGGCGATCGCGGGGCTGCTCCCGGAGGCCGAGTTCGTGCTGGTGCCGGACGCCGGGCACCTCGTGATGCTGGAGCACCCGGAGGTCGTGACGGACCGTCTCGCGGATCTGCTGGTGCGTGCGGGGGCCGTGCCCACAGCCGCTACCGTGGGGATTTATGGAGACACCGGCAGCACCGCACAGCCCGGCGGCTGAGTCCGCCACCCCCGTCACGACCGTTACCGTCACCGTCAACTCACCTGACGAGATGCGGGAGTTGGGGCTCGCCCTGGCCAAACGGCTGCGCCCCGGCGACCTCGTGATGCTCACCGGCGAGCTGGGCGCGGGCAAGACGACGCTGACCCGCGGGCTCGGCGAGGGCATGGGCGTACGCGGCGCGGTGACCTCGCCGACGTTCGTGATCGCCCGGGTGCATCCGCCGCTCGGCGAGGGGCCCGCGCTGGTGCACGTCGACGCGTACCGGCTCGGGGGCGGGCTCGACGAGATGGAGGACCTCGACCTCGACGTCTCGCTGCCCGATTCCGTGGTCGTCGTGGAGTGGGGCGACGGCAAGGTCGAGGAGCTCGCCGACGACCGGCTGCACGTGATCATCGACCGGGCCACGGGCGACACGACGGACGAGGTCAGGGTCGTGACGCTGAACGGCATCGGGGAGCGGTGGGCCGGGGCGGACCTGGGGTCGCTCGCGGGCTGAGCCCGTGTCCCGTACCTGTCCCGCACCCGTCCCGTACCCGTCCCGCACCCACTCGTACGTATCCCGACAGGGCGTCGGCAAATTCTTGCGCGGCGTGGCTTCGGCGTGTTCACATGGAGGCCGGTACTGGTTAGGTCTACCTAACCAGGTCCCCTCGAACGCCGCCGGGAGGCATCCATGTCGACTTCGGAACGTGAAGGTGTGCGCGCAGTGTCGATGCGGGATCTTTTGGCGTCGTGTGCGGCGGCGCGAGCCGTTTCCGTTCCGCCGGCCGCGCCGCGGCGGGGTGGCGAATCGTCGTTGCGCCGCGACGGTGTCGCGGACCCGGGGCGCTGCCCCGGACCCCGCTCCTCAAACGCCGGAGGGGCTGGATTTACCGGGACCGCCGGAGGGGCTTGATTTACCGGGACCGCCGGAGGGGCTGGATTTACCGGGACCGGTGGTGGGGGGCGGTGTTACTTGACGACGACGACCTTCGCGCCGATCGTCGCGAACTGCCACATCTCGTTCGCGGCCTTGCGGGACTCGCGGATGCCGCCGGTCTGCTTTCCGGGGTCGGGCGCGGCCGTCGAGCCGTCGACGGCGGCGCTGAAGCCGATCGCCACGCCGTTGGTGGTGGCGAAGCGGACCACGTGCTCGATCGGGACGCCGTCGGTGCCGGTGACCGAGCCGGAGCGGGAGGTCACCGAGTAGGCGCCCGGGGCCGGGTCCACCGTGCCGGGCGTGACCTCGAACGTCGTCTTCGTCCTGTTGCCCGAGCCGACCAGCCAGACACGGTTCTCGCCCAGCGAGTACACGACGCGCTCGCCCTTGCCGGAGCCGGCGGGCAGCGCCTTCGGGTCGGTCGTCTTCTGGGGCGTCTTGGACGCCGAGGCGGAGGGCGAGGACCCCGACTTCTTCTCGGCGAGGTCGTCGGGCGCGCTCGCCGACGCCTGGTAGGCGAGGAAGCCGACCACGACGAGCGCCCCCGCCGTGAGCGCGGTCACGAATCCGGTGCTGCTCCGTGCCACCAGGTGCCTGCCTCTCAAGTACGAACTTCAGAGTGACGGTAGCAGTCGAGGCCCGGCCGACCGGCCTTGCCGGGAAGTACGGACGTGTCCGCCTTCCGGTGGTCGTAGGCTGTTCGCGTGCTGTTGCTCGCTCTGGATACCGCCACCCCCGCCGTCACCGTCGCCCTGCACGACGGGACATCCGTCGTAGCCGAGTCGAGCCAGGTGGACGCTCGCAGACACGGGGAGCTGCTGCTGCCCGCCGTCGACCGAGTGCTCGCCGAGGCCGGCGCCCGGCTCGACGCCGTCACCGGGATCGTCGTGGGCGTCGGCCCCGGCCCCTACACGGGACTGCGGGTCGGCCTGATGACCGCCGACACGTTCGGACTCGCGCTCGGGGTGCCCGTGCACGGACTGTGCACGCTGGACGGCCTCGCGTACGAGGCCCGCGACGCCCTGGACGGGGCAGGCCCCTTCGTCGTCGCCACCGACGCCCGGCGCAAGGAGGTGTACTGGGCGCGGTACGAGAACGCGCGCACGCGCGTCACCGAGGCCGCCGTCGACCGGCCCGCCGACATCGCCGAGGCCGTCGCCGGGCTGCCCGCCGTGGGCCAGGGCGCGCGGCTGTACCCGGACACCTTCCCGGACGCGCGCGGCCCCGAGAACGTATCGGCCGCCGCGCTCGCCGCCCTGGCCGCCGAGAAGCTGGCCGCGGGGGAGGAGCTGCTCGAACCGCGGCCGCTCTACCTGCGCCGCCCCGACGCGCAGGTCCCCAAGAACTACAAGGTGGTCACCCCCAAGTGACCGCCGTGGACGCATCGTTGCGCGAAATGCGCTGGTGGGACATCGACCCCGTCCTCGTACTGGAGAAGGAGCTCTTCCCGGACGACGCCTGGTCGCGCGGCATGTTCTGGTCCGAGCTCGCGCACGCGCGCGGCGTCGGTTCGACGCGGCGGTACGTCGTCGCGTACGACGCCGACGAGCGGCTCGTCGGATACGGCGGGGTCGCCGCCTCCGGGGACCTCGCCGACATCCAGACCATCGCCGTCGCCCGCGACCACTGGGGCACCGGGCTCGGCGCCGCGCTGCTCACCGAACTCCTGCGGCACGCCACCGCCTTCGAGGTCGACCAGGTGATGCTCGAAGTGCGCGTCGACAACACGCGGGCGCAGAAGCTGTACGAGCGCTTCGGCTTCGAGCCGATCGGCTTCCGGCGCGGCTACTACCAGCCCGGCAACGTGGACGCGCTCGTCATGCGCTTCACCACCACGCAAGAGACACCCACGGTGCAAGAGACACCGGCGCAAGAGACAGAAGAGAAGAACAACCATGGCTGACGAACCGCTCGTCCTCGGCATCGAGACCTCCTGCGACGAGACCGGCGTCGGCATCGTCCGCGGCACCACCCTGCTCGCCGACGCCGTCGCCTCCAGCGTCGACGAACACGCCCGCTTCGGCGGCGTCGTCCCCGAGGTCGCGTCCCGTGCACACCTGGAGGCGATGGTCCCCACCATCCAGCGCGCCCTGAAGGACGCGGGCATCACGGCGAAGGACCTCGACGGCATCTCCGTGACGGCCGGGCCCGGCCTCGCGGGCGCGCTGCTCGTCGGCGTGAGCGCCGCCAAGGCGTACGCGTACGCGCTCGACAAGCCGCTGTACGGCGTCAACCACCTCGCCTCGCACATCTGCGTCGACCAGCTGGAGCACGGCACGCTGCCCGAGCCGACGATGGCGCTGCTGGTCTCCGGCGGCCACTCCTCGCTCCTCCTGTCCACCGACATCACCTCCGACGTACGTCCCCTGGGCGCGACGATCGACGACGCGGCGGGCGAGGCCTTCGACAAGATCGCGCGCGTGCTCAACCTCGGCTTCCCGGGCGGTCCCGTCATCGACCGGTACGCGAAGGAGGGCGACCCGAACGCGATCTCCTTCCCGCGCGGCCTCACCGGCCCCCGTGACCCCGCGTACGACTTCTCCTTCTCCGGCCTGAAGACCGCCGTGGCGCGCTGGATCGAGGCCAAGCGGGCGGCCGGGGAGGACGTGCCGGTGCGCGACGTGTCGGCGTCGTTCCAGGAGGCCGTCGTCGACGTCCTGACCCGCAAGGCCGTGCGGGCCTGCAAGGACCAGGGCGTCGACCACTTGATGATCGGTGGCGGTGTCGCGGCCAACTCCCGGCTCCGCGCCCTCGCCGAGGAGCGCTGCGAGCGGGCCGGGATCCGGCTGCGCGTGCCGCGCCCCAAGCTGTGCACGGACAACGGCGCGATGGTCGCCGCGCTCGGCGCCGAGATGGTGGCCCGCAACCGGACCCCGTCCTCCTGGGACCTCCCGGCGGACTCCTCCCTCCCGGTCACCGAGCCGCACGTCCCCGGCCACAGCCACGACCACGACCACGTGCACGAGGTCAGCAAGGAGAACCTGTACTCATGACGGTCGCCCTGATGTGGGAGGCCCGCGCCGTCGACGGCCGCGGCGAGGAGCTGCTGACCTGGGCGAAGGGACAGGCCCTCGACCCGGCCCCCGAGCGCCGCGAGACGTTCCGCGCCCCGCAGGACCGGGTCCTCGTCATTACGTGGTGGGACGCCCCGTACGACGCCGACCTCCCGGAACTCCCGGAGCCGGACGGCGAGTTGGTGACGCGGGCGGTGCACCGGTGGCGGTTCGAGGCGGCGTAGGGGCGGTCCGGGCCGCCCTCGGGGCGGATGCGTAGGCGGCCTTTCCACATGTGTCCGCGCGGGTGCCGGGTCCTGCGCGGGTGGCCACAATGGTGCCGTGCTACGGGGGCCGTCCGCACGCGCACGCGCGCATCGACGCCTCGCCCGCGACGCGCTGCTGGCGACCGTCGCCGTCGTCACGCTCGGTCTCGGCGGATGGATGTTGGCGGGCGGTGACGCGGGCCAACTCTCCTCGATCACCTCGCTGTTCGTGGGCCTCGCCGCTCTGGCCCTCGCCGTGGCGGACTTCTTCCGTGCGGAACCGCTGCCGCCCGACCCGGCCGCGTACGCCGACGACCTGGCCCGCAATGTACGGATCCAGTGGCTGGACGAGGCCGAGGCCCGGCGGCTGCGCGACCCCGGAGTGCTGCCGCTCGCCTGGGCGGAGACGGACCGCCCCGTCGCCGACCGGCCCGCCGCGGGCCCCGGCGGGCAGACGTCGCGGCGCCGCCTCGACGGGCGCATACGGCGACGCTTCTCCGACGCCATGGCCCAACTGGCCTCCGGATACGGCAGGTTGACGGACGGGCGGCTGGTCGTCATCGGTGAGCCGGGGGCGGGCAAGACCGTGCTCGCGATGCTGCTCACCCTGGGTCTGCTCGACGCGCGCACACCGGGCGCCCCGGTGCCGGTGCTGCTGCCCGTCTCCTCCTGGGACCCGGTGTGCGAACGCCTCGACGACTGGATCGTCCGCACCCTCGCCGTCCCGTACTACGGCGGCCGTCCCGAGATCCCCCGCGCGCTGCTCACGCACGGTCTGCTGCTGCCCGTGCTCGACGGGCTCGACGAGATCCCCGAGACGGCGCGGCGCGGCGCCGTCCAGGGCATCAACCAGGGGATCGGCACGGACCGGCCCGTCGTCGTGACCTGCCGGGCCGTCGAGTACGAGGAGCTGATCGAGGGCGGCGCGCCCCGGTTGCGACGGGCACCGGTCGTCGAGGTGCTGCCCCTGCGCCCCCGGGACGTCATCGCGCACCTGCGAGAGGACCGGGGTCCGGGCCCGACGCCTTGGGAGGCGGTCTTCGACCACCTGGAACGCTTCCCGCACGGCCCGCTCGGCCAGGCACTGTCCACGCCGCTGATGGTGACGACCGCGCAGCTCGTGTACCACGCCGACGGAGACCCCGGGGAACTCCTCGACACCACGCGCTTCGACTGCCGGTACGCAGTCGAGGACCACCTCACGCACCGGCTCCTCGACGCGGCGTACGCGGATTCGTCGGAGCGGGGACCCGCGCGGTGGGACGCCGGGCGGGCGCGGCGGTGGCTGACGTTCCTGGCGCGGTATCTGCACGAGCACCGGGAACGCGACCTGGAGTGGTGGCGGCTGAGCGGGCGGGTGCTGCCGGTGTGGGCGGGGCTGTTGCAGGGGGTGGGGTTCGGGCTCGTACTGGGCGGGATCATCGCCGTATGGCTGGTGCTGACCGAGGGCCTCGAGGGGAGTGCTGTCCTGGGCTGGATGATGTACAGCCTCGCCTTCGGGCTCGTCCCCGCCGTCATCTGGTACGTGATGCAGGAGGCGCGGCCGGGACGGCTCGTCTGGTCGCTGCGCGGGGCGGGGCAACGACTTCGGCGCGAGTTCCTGCGCGGAGTCGTGCTGTGCGCCTGGGTGGTGGGGCCGGTGGCCTTCGGGACGACGCTGTTCGACCTGCTGTCGCGGCACACGGTCTCCTCCTGGCGGTCGAGCGCGGAGGCATGGGTGACGCTGCTGACGCTGTGCCTCGCCCTGTGTCTCGTCGTCGGGCTCGCCCTCGCCGTGCACGCCTGGTTCAACGCGCCCCCGTCCAGGGCGACCCGGGTCAGCCCGCGCAACTCCCTTGCGCAGGACCGGATGTCGTCCCTCTTCGGGGCGCTGCTCTCCGGCGTGGTGGTGGGCGGGCTCGGGGCGTTCGGCCTCGTGGCCGGGCTGACGGCGGGAGGGCTCGTCTTCCGGTGGGTGTCCGGCTGGCCCGGCTGGCCCGCGCACGGCGAGGAGGGCGACTACCTCCGGTACGCATGGTCGATGACGGACCGCCAATACGGCCCCGGCAAGCTGGGGATGGGGGCGACGTTCCTGCTGCCGGGGCTGCTGTTCGCCTACATCGTTCTGCTGTCGCGCGCGTGGCCCCGTTTCCTCGGCAGCCGACTGTGGCTCGCGCTCCGTGGCGATGTGCCCTGGCGGCTGTTCGCGTTCCTCGCCGACGCGCGCGGCAGGGGCATCCTCCGGCAGTCCGGCAGCGCGTACCAGTTCCGGCACATCCGCCTTCAGGAAGCGCTCGCGGGCGCGCCCACGTATCCGGCGACGGGCGGCGGCGACCGGACGGCGGCGCGCGCCGTGCGGCGTCGGGCGGTGCTCACGGCGGGGGCCGCCGCGGCGATCGCCGGCGGCGGATTCCTGTGGACGCGGCGCTGGGACGAGAGCGTGGCGGTCTTCTCCACTCCGGACGGGACGACCGCCAGTGCGGTCGCCATGCGGCCGAGGTCGACGGGGCTGGTCTGGGGAGACTCGAACGGGCGGCTGTGGGCGAGGAACGGACGAGGAGAGCGGCTGCCCGCACTCCCGGGGTGGGAGGGATACGACACGGGGGCCGGGGTCTTGTCGATGGCGTTCAGCCGGAACGGAACGAGGCTTGCCGTGGGGTGCGAGGAGGGCCTGCTGCTGTGGCCGGGTGCCACCCGATCCTTCATCAAGAGCGCGAGCGCGCCCCGCTTCCAACTGGACTTCAGCCCGTCGGGACGCTACGTGGCGGGTTTCCCCAGGGACAGCGACGACGCCTCCATGCAGAGCGGCGACTTCTCCGTGTGGCAAGTGACCGGCGAGAGGGCCGGACTCGTCCGGCGTGGGGAGCCCGGACGGGAGGGCGACTCGGAGGCCTCGGTCCCCGGGGCCGCGCTGGCCTTTCTCCCCGACGGCGATCTGCTCGCGCTGAGAGGCGACCGCGGCCGGATCGTGCGGTACCGGTCGCCCGAATTCACGGGGCGCGGCGGCCGGAGCGAGCGCGTCGGGGGCGGGATCAAGGGCGGCGCGGGGGCGGTGTTCAGCCGCGGCGGTGACCTCCTGTACGTGGTCTCCGGGCGGGAGGAGGGCGCTCTCTGGCGCCGGGACGGAGGCGGGACCTGGCTCAGAGAGGACGAGGCCGAGATCCCCACTGCCTACGTGCTCGCCTTCGGCCGGGCGGGGCGTCTCATGGCTCTTGCCGCGTGGAGCGAGAACCAGGACCCCTGGGCCTCCGACGGATACCCCACCCTGGAACTGTGGTCCACCGACCCCGGCGAAGTGCGCTGCGTCAAGAAACTCCGCGGCCACGAGGAGCCCGTCAACTGCATCGACTTCAGCTCGGACGGCCGCTACGTGGCCACGGCTTCGGAGGACGGCACCGTACGCCTCTGGGACCTCCAGGACCTCAACGTGCCCCGCCGGCCGCCCCCACGGGCGCGCCGACCAGCATCGTCGGCGCCCCCGCGACCCGCGTGAGGAACACCGTCGTCGCCACCTTCCCGTACGGCTTCGGCATCACCTTCCGCCGCAACTCCTCCGGCTCGACGGCCGACCCCCGCTTCTTGACGGTCAGCACCCCGACCTCCCGCTGCCGCAGCAGGGCCTTCAACTTCTTCACGTTGAACGGGAGTTGATCGGTGATCTCGTACGCGTCCGCGTACGGCGTCGGCCGCAACTCGTCCCCCGTCACATACGCGATCGTCTCGTCGACGAGCCCGCCCCCGACCTCCTCCGCCACCTCGGCGACCAGATGCGCCCGGATGACCGCGCCGTCGGGCTCGTACAAATACCGCCCGACGGGCCGCACTTCGGGATCCGGCAGCCCCCGCCCCACAAGCCCCCGCGCCCCCGGCAGCAACGTCGCCCGCATCCTCCCCGGCTCCGTCCCGAACCACAGCACCGCCTCCTTCACATCGCCCCCGTCCGAGATCCACTCGGCGTCGGCCTCGGCCGGAATCGCCTCGTGCGGGATGCCGGGCGCGATCTTCAGCGCGGCGCGCGGCGCCTTGAACGCGGCGGACACGGCCCAGGACAGGGGAGGGGAGTAGGCCTCGGGATCGAAGACGCGGCCCCGCCCACCGCGCCGCGCCGGATCCACGAACACCGCGTCGTACGCGTCCGTGTCCACCTCGGTCACATCCGCCTCGCGCACCTCGACGAGTCCGGCGAGCCCGAGCGCCTCGGCGTTCGCCCGCGCCGCCGCGCACGTCAACGGGTCCCGGTCGACGGCGAGCACCCGGATCCCCGCGCGGGCCAGCGCGATCGCGTCGCCGCCGATGCCGCAGCACAGGTCGGCGACGGACCGTACGCCGAGGTCCTTGAAGGACGCGGCGCGGTACGTCGCCACGCTCGCCCGCGTCGACTGCTCCACGCCGTTGGGCGTGAAGTACATCCGCGCCGCGTCCTCGGCCCCGAACTTCGCCACGGCCCGCTGCCGCAGCCGCGCCTGGGCCAGCGCCGCCGAGACCAGCTCGGCCGGGTGCTCGCGACGCAGCCTCGTGGCGAGCGCGAGTTCCTGGGACGGGTCGTGGTCCCGGAGTTCGTCGAGCAGGGCCTGACCCTCCGGGGTCAGGAGGGCGGAGAAGGCGTCGGGCGAAGGGGAGGTGCTCACCCGCCCCATTGTGGGCCAGGCGGGCGACGGTGCGCGCGGGGCGGCGGTGTCGGCCCAGGGACGGGGCCGTGAGCTGCCAGGATCCGGCGCCATGCAACCAGTACGACAAAAGGAGCAAGGTGCCCGAAAGTTGGCGCCCGGATGCGCAGTGGCGTGCCTGGAGGGCCGCCTGTGACGAGCGCGCGCGGGGCGTCCACCCGGCTCGCGGGCTGCGCCCTGGCCACCGCGCTGCTCGCCGCACCGCTCACCGGCTGCGCCCAGCAGACGGCCCCCGTCGCGCATACGGCACTGCGGGCGCACCCCCTTCCGCGGGTTGTCTCCCGCATCCCCACCCACGACAAGGTGGTCTTCCTCGCGTACGAGGCCGGGGTCGGGCGGGACGGCCGCTTCGTCGACCTGGTCCGCGAGCGGAGGCTGCCCGTCTCGGTGTTCCTGGCAGGAGCCGGTGAGGGCCGCCTTGGTGAACTGGCCGCCCTGGGCGCGCGTTTCGAGAACGGCACGCTCACCGGACCGTCCCTGCCCGGCCTCGGCTACGTAGAGCAGCACGCCGAGATCTGCGGTCAGCGCGACCGTGTCGCGGCCCGCTTCGGCGCGGCCCCGCGGCTGCTCCACCCGCCCCGCGGCGCGTACGACGCGAACACGTTGCAGGCGGCGGCCGCGTGCGGCGTCGACGCGATCGTCGTCGGGCGCGAACCGGAGGGGGTCCTGCGGCCCGGCGACGTCCTCAGCGTGCGTGCGGGGACGGTGCCGGACCTGCTGCGCCGCATCGCGGCGGAGGGGTACCAGGTGGCGGCGCTGGAGGACCATGTGTGAGCTCGGTTAGCAGTCCGCTTGACCGAGTGCTAATCGCGGTCATAGTCTCGGCTCTGGCACTCACCAGTGGAGAGTGCCAACAGCGACGGGCAGGTCCGGCACCCGCGACGACGGATCCACCTGGTCGCCACCCCAGACTGTTAACCCCGTGAGATCTCCGAAGGGGGAGACCGGATCGTGACGACCTCCAGCTCCAAGGTTGCCATCAAGCCGCTCGAGGACCGCATTGTGGTCCAGCCGCTCGACGCCGAGCAGACCACGGCCTCTGGCCTGGTCATTCCGGACACCGCGAAGGAGAAGCCCCAGGAGGGCGCCGTCCTCGCCGTGGGTCCCGGCCGCTTCGAGAACGGCGAGCGTCTGCCGCTCGACGTCAAGGTCGGCGATGTCGTGCTCTACAGCAAGTACGGCGGCACCGAGGTGAAGTACAACGGCGACGAGTACCTCGTCCTCTCGGCTCGCGACGTGCTCGCGATCGTCGAGAAGTAATTCACCCAAGCTTTCCAAGCTTCCAAGCAGCACCGAAGCAGAATGCTTTGAACCGCGCCCCTGGCCCCCGCTGAGAATGCCGGGTGCGAGGGGCGCGGCTCGCTTTCGAGAGGACTGACTCAGCTCCATGGCGAAGATCCTGAAGTTCGACGAGGACGCCCGTCGCGCCCTCGAGCGCGGCGTCAACAAGCTTGCCGACACGGTCAAGGTGACGATCGGCCCCAAGGGTCGCAACGTCGTCATCGACAAGAAGTTCGGCGCCCCCACCATCACCAACGACGGCGTCACCATCGCCCGTGAGGTCGAGGTCGAGGACCCGTACGAGAACCTCGGCGCGCAGCTGGTGAAGGAGGTGGCGACCAAGACCAACGACATCGCGGGTGACGGTACGACCACCGCCACCGTGCTCGCCCAGGCCCTGGTCAAGGAGGGCCTGCGCAACGTCGCCGCCGGTGCCTCCCCGGCCGCCCTGAAGAAGGGCATCGACGCCGCGGTCAAGGCCGTGTCCGAGGACCTCCTCGCGACCGCCCGCCCGATCGACGAGAAGTCCGACATCGCCGCCGTCGCCGGTCTGTCCGCCCAGGACAACCAGGTCGGCGAGCTCATCGCCGAGGCGATGGACAAGGTCGGCAAGGACGGTGTCATCACCGTCGAGGAGTCCAACACCTTCGGTCTGGAGCTCGACTTCACCGAGGGCATGGCCTTCGACAAGGGCTACCTGTCCCCGTACTTCGTCACCGACCAGGAGCGTATGGAGGCCGTCCTCGACGACCCGTACATCCTGATCCACCAGGGCAAGATCGGCTCGATCCAGGACATGCTCCCGCTCCTGGAGAAGGTCATCCAGGCCGGTGGCTCCAAGCCGCTCCTGATCATCGCCGAGGACGTCGAGGGCGAGGCCCTGTCGACCCTGGTCGTGAACAAGATCCGCGGCACGTTCAACGCCGTCGCCGTGAAGGCCCCCGGCTTCGGTGACCGCCGCAAGGCGATGCTGCAGGACATGGCCACCCTCACCGGTGCCACCGTCATCGCCGAGGAGGTCGGCCTCAAGCTCGACCAGGCCGGTCTGGACGTGCTGGGCTCCGCCCGCCGCGTGACCATCACCAAGGACGACACCACCATCGTCGACGGTGGCGGCAAGTCCGAGGACGTCGCCGGTCGCGTCGCGCAGATCAAGGCCGAGATCGAGAACACGGACTCCGACTGGGACCGCGAGAAGCTCCAGGAGCGCCTCGCGAAGCTGGCCGGCGGCGTGTGCGTGATCCGCGTCGGCGCGGCCACCGAGGTCGAGCTCAAGGAGAAGAAGCACCGTCTGGAGGACGCCATCTCCGCGACCCGCGCCGCGGTCGAGGAGGGCATCGTCTCCGGTGGTGGCTCCGCGCTCGTCCACGCCTCCAAGGTCCTGGACGGCTCCCTCGGCAAGGAGGGCGACGAGGCCACCGGTGTCGCCGTCGTCCGCCGTGCGGTCGTCGAGCCGCTCCGCTGGATCGGCGAGAACGCCGGCCAGGAGGGCTACGTGATCGTCTCCAAGGTCAAGGAGCTCGACAAGGGCAACGGCTACAACGCCGCGACCGGCGAGTACGTCGACCTGGTCAAGGCCGGTGTCCTCGACCCGGTCAAGGTCACCCGCTCCGCCCTGGAGAACGCCGCCTCCATCGCCTCCCTGCTCCTCACGACCGAGACCCTGGTCGTCGAGAAGCCGGCCGAGGAGGAGCCCGAGGCCGCCGGCCACGGGCACGGTCACTCGCACTGACCTCCGAGCGTCACCGAGGCCCGGCTCCCCGTCGCGGGGAGCCGGGCCTCGGCGTTTTCCGGCTTCTTCGAGTCAACTCCCTTACTGGGGACCGTACTTGCGCCCCGTCCGCGACGTGATCCCCCCGAGCAGCACCCGCGGCGTCACCTTCACCACACCCATCAGCGCCTTGTACCGAGGGTCCGGGATCGACAGGGACTTGCCCCGGGAGAGGTCGGAGAGGGCCGCGCTGACCAGCTTGTCCGCGTCGAGCCACATCCACTTCGGAATGTTGCCGGTGCCCATCCCGGCCCGCTCGTGGAACTCCGTACGCACAAAACCCGGGCACAGAGCCATCAGCCGCACCCCGCTGCCCGCGAGATCCTTCGCCGCGCCCTGCGTGAACTGCACGACCCACGCCTTCGACGCCCCGTACGTGCCGCGCGGCACGAACGCCGCCACCGACGCCACGTTCACGACGCCGCCGCGGCCGCGCTCCCGCATCGCCCCGGCCGCCGCCGACGTCAGCCGCAGCACCGCCTCGCAGTGCACCTTCAGCATCGTCAGCTCATCGGCCATGGGCACTTCCAGGTAATGCCCCTTGTTGCCGAACCCGGCGTTGTTCACGAGCAGATCGACCGCGGCCTTACGATCCGTCAGCCGGGCCTCCACCGCCGCGATCCCGTCCTCCGTCGCCAGGTCCGCGGTGAGCACCTCGGCCTCGATGCCGTGCCGGTCGTGCAGTTCCGTCGCCTGCTCGTGCAGCCGCTTGGTGTCGCGCGCGACGAGCACCAGGTTGTGGCCGTCGGAGGCGAGGCGCCGGGCGAACGCGGCGCCGATGCCCGCGGTGGATCCGGTGATCAGAGCGGTAGTCATGGCCCAAGGTTAATGAGCCCGCGGACCCGCCCGGACCTGCACCGGGGCCGACGCCGTTGCGACGGTGCGCCGCACCGCGCGCCACCTTGCCCACCCTGCCGCCCCAGGCGACAGACTGCCCAAGGCGGTTGCGGCCGACTGTTAGGGGTGGGTGGGGAGCTGGGGTGGGCGGCGGATTGCTCGAGGCGGGGTGAGGCCTGGCGCAACGGGTGGGGGCCGGGGCGGCGGCGGATTGCCCAAGGTGGGTGGTGTCGTCCGCCAGGGGTGGTGGGAGATGGCCGGGACGGAGCTCGATCACCACGGGTGGGCCATTCAAGCCCCGCCGTCGGACGCTAGCCCGCGGGGTCCGGGGCGGAGCCACGGTCTTTTCCCGCCCCGCCGGCCTTTGAGGCGCGGAGTCCGGGGCGGAGTCACGGGCTGTTCCAGCCCCGCCGGCGTTTGAGGCGCGGGGTCCGGGGCGGAGTCACGGTCTTTTCCAGCCCCGCCGGCGTTTGAGGCGCGGGGTCCGGGGCGGAGCCCCGTGGCGTAGGGGGAAGGGGCCGCAACGGGGGCTACGAGCCGTACTTCTCGACGTACTCCCGCGCGGAGCGCCTCGCCTCCGGATGCAGGGCGTCCCCGGCGACGAGCAACCCCGGCAGCAACCCCCGCTCCGTGGTCACGGCCCGAAACTGCAACGCCACAGTCACCTCGTGATCAGGCCGGAACACGACCTCGACCGGGTCACCCGCACGGATCTCGCCCGGCTCGATCACCCGCAGATACGCCCCCGGCGCCCCCTCCTGAGTGAACCGCTTGACCCACCCCCGCTCGCCCAGATGCCCCTGGAAGGTCCGGCACGGGATCCGGCCCGAGGTCACCTCCAGGAGCAGGTCCGCCCCGATCCGCCAGCGCTCGCCGATCCGCGCCCCGGTCACGTCCACCCCCTCCGTCGTGAGGTTCTCGCCGAACGCACCGCTGGGCAGCGGCCGGTCCAACTCCTCGCCCCACGCGTCCAGGTCCTCGCGCGCGTACGCGTACACCGCCTGGTGGTCCCCGCCGTGGTGCCGCAGGTCGCACACCGCGTCCCCGGCGAGCCCACTCGCGCCGGTCCCCTTCTCGCCGGGCGCCGACACCCGCACGGGGCCGCTGACCGGCCGTTTGTCGATGCCCGTCACCCCCTCGGCCTGGTCCGTGTACTCGACCGGCTCGGCGCGCCCCAGATTCAGCGACAGAAGCTTCATGTGCGGAACGCTACGGGACCGACACCCAAAGCCGCCACGCATTATTCGGCGCGATCCCCAAGCGTCGCTTATGCTTGAGGGGTGATCGAGGCCCGTCATCTCCGTGTCCTGCGCGCCGTGGCCGCCACCGGCTCCTTCTCCGCGGCGGCCCGCGAGCTGGGCTGCACCCAGCCCGCCGTCAGCCAGCAGATGAAGGCCCTGGAGACATCGGCGGGCACCCCGCTGCTGATCCGCACCGGCCGCGAGATGCGCCTGACGCAGGCCGGCGAGGCCCTCGTGCGGCACGCCTCCGGCATCCTCGCCGGGCTCACCGCCGCCGAGGAGGAGATCGCCGCGATCGCGGGTCTGCGCGCAGGCCGCGTCCGCCTGGTCTCCTTCCCCAGCGGCAGCTCGACCCTCGTGCCCACCGCCCTCGCCGCCCTGCGCGCCGAACACCCCGGCACGCGCGTGTCGTTGGTCGAGGCCGAGCCGCCGCGCTCCGTCGAGATGCTCCGCGAGGGCGACTGCGACGTGGCCCTGGCCTTCCGGTACGAGGGCGCGCACGCCACGGAGGACTGGGACGACCTCGTCGTACGGACGCTGTTCGCGGACCGGCTCGTCGGCCTCGTCCCCGAGGGGCACCGGCTGGCGGGGGCGGGGTCCGTCACCATCGACGCGTTCGCGGACGACCCGTGGATCGCGGGCTGCCCGCGCTGCCGCCGACAGCTGGTCGAGGTGTGCAGGGGCGCAGGTTTCGCCCCGCGCATCGACTTCGCGACGGACGACTATCCGGCGGTGGTCGGGCTCGTCGGCGCGGGCCTGGGCGTGGCGGTCCTCCCCGAACTGGCCATCGAGTCCGTTCGGCCCAAGGGTGCACGCACGGTAACCGTCGAGCCCGCCGTGCGCCGCGAGATCGTCGCGCTCACCCTGCCGGATCTGGCCCAGGTGCCGGCCGTCGGCGCCACCCTCGACCACCTGGCGAAGGCCGCGACACGCTGAACGCGGAGACGGGCGCGCCTCGACGCGCCGACCTCCGCGGACCGTGCAGAAACGTTCCTTCAGATGTGTTCAGCGGTGTTCAGCGGTGTTCAGCCACGCGCGCCGCTCGTCGCGGCCTGCCCTCCGCTCCCGGCCGACGCCGTGACGAGCCGGTTGCGGGCCCGCCCCATGAGTTCTTCGCGCTCGTCCTCGGTGAGGCCGCCCCACACGCCGTACGGCTCGCGCACCTGTAGGGCGTGAGCAGCGCACTCCGCGCGCACCGGGCACCTCATGCAGACCTCCTTGGCCGAGTTCTCACGGGCGCTGCGTGCCGCCCCGCGCTCGCCCTCCGGGTGGAAGAAGAGCGAGCTGTCCACCCCGCGGCAGGCCGCGAGGAGCTGCCAGTCCCACAGATCGGCGTTCGGTCCGGGAAGGCGGGAGAAATCTGCCATTGCTGTGTCCCCTTGTAGCCATTCAGACGCGGATACGGTGCCCATGACCGTACATCTACTGTCTAAGGAGATGAAAATATGACTCATTGCGAATCTAGCTATAGACACCAGCAAAAGGGAAGAAAAGCTTCCAAATGGGGCATAGCTTGTGATGAAACCTTGAGGGTCCGCCGCGCTGTCCGCACCGTGTCCGGGCCCTCACGTAGAGTGCCGAAGGAGGCCGTCGGACCCGTAACTCTTTCGAGTGACCGTCGTTGAGAGTGCGGAGGCGGTTGAATGAACAAGCGCTCGGGCAGGTGTCCGAATGCCTTGTTGAGTGTCGACCGCACAGGTGACGATTCGTACACAGCCTGGAGGCTCAAGGTGACGCGCATCAGCTGCGGAGGACGGTCATGACTTCCGTCCTCGTCTGCGACGACTCCCCGCTTGCCCGAGAGGCGCTGCGCCGCGCGGTCGCGACCGTGCCCGGCGTCGAGCGCGTGACGACCGCGGCCAACGGCGAGGAAGTCCTCCGCCGCTGGGGCGCCGACCGCTCGGACCTGATTCTGATGGATGTACGCATGCCCGGACTGGGCGGCGTCGAGACAGTACGGCGGCTGCTCTCCGCCGATCCCGGTGCGCGCATCATCATGCTCACCGTGGCCGAGGACCTGGACGGCGTGGCCCTCGCGGTCGCCGCGGGCGCCCGCGGCTATCTGCACAAGGACGCCTCGCGCGCCGAGCTGCGGGCCACGGTGACGCAGGCGCTCGCCGACCCGACCTGGCGGCTCGCCCCGCGCAGACTGCGCTCGGCCGAGATGGGGGCCGCCCCCACGCTCACCGCGCGCGAGATCCAGGTGCTCGAAGGCATGAGTCACGGGCGGTCCAACGCCGAGATCGGGCGCGAGCTGTTCCTCTCCGAGGACACGGTCAAGACGCACGCGCGTCGCCTGTTCAAGAAGCTCGGCGCCTCGGACCGCGCGCACGCCGTGGCGCTCGGCTTCCGGTGGGGCCTGGTTCGCTGACGAGTCGCTGATCGGCGCAGCCACCCGCGCCCTTCGGGGCGCGGTGGACCGGCCGTGAGGGACCCCGTTCCGCCCCCTCGCGGGGCGGCTTTTCGACGCTTCGCGCGCGATGCCGCATCCTTGGGGGTGTGGAGTTCCTCGGGGACGAGTCGGGCGAGCAGGGTCAGCGAGAGGGGAGGGCGCAGGAGATGAGTTCCGGCGCACCTGCTCATAACGCTTCGGTGCACAACTACGGGCACGGTGTCACGGACCGATCGGGGTCGGGGCACCATGGACCGATGCGCGACGACGAGGCAGCGGCTCCCCAGGGGGTCATCAGTACGCTCGTCGGGCGCGCCGTGGACGGTGACGAGCAGGCCACGCACGATCTGCTCGCGCACGTCCACCCCCTCGCCATCCGCTACTGCCGCACGCGTCTTTCGCGACTTCCGGGGGACGCGCGGCACTTCGTCGAGGACCTCGCCCAGGAGGTCTGTGTCGCGGTGCTGCTCGCGCTGCCGCGCTACAAGGACACCGGGCGGCCCTTCGAGGCGTTCGTCTTCGCCATCGCCGCGCACAAGGTCGCCGATCTGCAGCGGGCCGCCATGCGCGGACCGGGTTCGACGGCGGTGCCCTCCGACGAGATGCCCGAGCGGCCCGACGACTCGCTCGGCCCGGAGGAGCGGGCGCTGTTGAACAGCGACGCCGCGTGGGCCAAGAAGCTGCTCGCCAACCTTCCGCAGAACCAGCGGGAACTGCTGCTGCTCCGCATCGCCGTCGGGCTCACCGCGGAGGAGACCGGGCAGATGTTGGGCATGTCACCCGGGGCCGTGCGCGTCGCCCAGCACCGGGCGCTGAGTCGGCTGCGGGCGCTCGCCGAGCAGTAGGGGGCGGCGGTACCGCACCCCGGCTACGTACGTGTGAACGTACAAAGAAAGTCGATGATCTTGCTCATGGAATGAGACGCCCCTGCGGGCCGTTAGCATGGACATCCGCACCGATCAAGGCCATTTGGGGAAGGTGTCATGACTGCAAACGTCGACGGAGTGCCCGAGAAATTCGCGACACTCGGGCTGACCTACGACGACGTGCTGCTGCTGCCGGGCGCGTCGGACATGGCGCCCGACCAGATCGACACCGCCTCGCACGTCTCGAAGAACGTGCGGGTGAACATCCCGCTGCTTTCGGCCGCGATGGACAAGGTCACCGAGTCCCGGATGGCCATCGCCATGGCGCGACAGGGCGGTGTGGGTGTTCTCCACCGCAACCTCTCCATCGCCGACCAGGCGAACCAGGTCGACCTCGTGAAGCGCTCCGAGTCCGGCATGGTCACCGACCCGATCACGGTGCACCCGGACGCGACGCTCGCCGAGGCCGACGCGATCTGCGCCAAGTTCCGCATCTCCGGCGTGCCGGTGACCGACGGCGGCGGCAAGCTGCTCGGCATCGTCACCAACCGCGACATGGCCTTCGAGACGGACCGCAGCCGTCAGGTGCGCGAGGTCATGACGCCGATGCCGCTCGTGACCGGCAAGGTCGGGATCAGCGGTGTGGACGCCATGGAGCTGCTGCGCCGCCACAAGATCGAGAAGCTTCCGCTGGTCGACGACGCCGGTGTGCTCAAGGGGCTCATCACCGTCAAGGACTTCGTGAAGGCGGAGAAGTACCCGAGCGCCGCGAAGGACTCCGAGGGCCGGCTGCTCGTCGGTGCAGCCGTGGGCGTGGCCGGGGACGCCTTCGAGCGTGCCCAGGCCCTCATCGAGGCGGGCGCCGACTTCATCGTCGTCGACACCGCGCACGGGCACTCGCGGCTCGTCGGCGACATGGTCGCCAAGATCAAGTCCAACGCCGGCGGCGTCGACGTCATCGGCGGCAACATCGCCACCCGCGAGGGCGCCAAGGCGCTCATCGACTCGGGCGTGGACGGCATCAAGGTCGGTGTCGGTCCTGGCTCGATCTGTACGACGCGTGTCGTCGCCGGCATCGGTGTCCCGCAGGTCACCGCCATCTACGAGGCCGCGCTCGCCGCGAAGGAGGCCGGGGTCCCGGTCATCGGCGACGGTGGCCTGCAGTACTCCGGTGACATCGCCAAGGCGCTCGTCGCCGGCGCCGACACCGTGATGCTCGGCTCGCTGCTCGCGGGCTGCGAGGAGTCCCCGGGCGAGCTGCTGTTCATCAACGGCAAGCAGTTCAAGTCGTACCGCGGCATGGGCTCGCTCGGCGCCATGCAGACGCGCGGCGACCAGCGCTCCTTCTCCAAGGACCGGTACTTCCAGGAGGGCGTCGCCTCCGACGAGAAGCTCGTGCCCGAGGGCATCGAGGGCCAGGTGCCCTACCGCGGCCCGCTGTCGGCCGTCGTGCACCAGCTCACGGGTGGCCTCCGCCAGTCGATGTTCTACGTCGGCGGGCGCACGGTTCCGGAGCTGCAGAGCAACGGCAAGTTCGTCCGGATCACCTCGGCGGGCCTCAAGGAGAGCCACCCGCACGACATCCAGATGACGGTCGAGGCGCCGAACTACAGCCGAGGCGGAAAGTAGTCGGCAGTAGCCGACACGTAGCACGTCGTAGCAGGTCAGGCGCGGAGGGGCGGGCCCGGGGATTACCGGGGCCGCCCCTCCCGCGCGTGTCAGGGATACTGGACAGGCAAGGCCCAAGTGGGACCCAGATGTGAAAGGCGCCCCCCAACGTGACTGAGATCGAGATCGGGCGCGGCAAGCGCGGCCGCCGCGCGTACGCCTTCGACGACATCGCCGTCGTTCCGAGCCGGCGCACCCGCGACCCGAAGGAGGTCTCGATCGCCTGGCAGATCGATGCCTACCGCTTCGAGCTGCCGTTCCTGGCCGCCCCCATGGACTCCGTCGTCTCGCCGCAGACCGCCATCCGCATCGGCGAGCTCGGCGGCCTCGGCGTCCTCAACCTTGAGGGTCTGTGGACCCGCTACGAGGACCCGCAGCCGCTCCTCGACGAGATCGCCGAGCTGGCGCCCGAGGCCGCGACCCGCCGCCTCCAGGAGATCTACTCCGCGCCCATCCAGGCCGACCTGATCGGGCAGCGCATCAAGGAGGTGCGCGACTCCGGCGTCGTCACCGCCGCCGCGCTCTCCCCGCAGCGCACCGCCGAGTTCTCCAAGACCGTGGTGGACGCGGGCGTGGACATCTTCGTGATCCGCGGGACGACCGTCTCCGCCGAGCACGTCTCCGGCGCCGCCGAGCCGCTGAACCTCAAGCAGTTCATCTACGAGCTCGACGTCCCGGTCATCGTGGGCGGGTGCGCCACGTACACCGCCGCGCTGCACCTGATGCGGACCGGTGCGGCGGGTGTGCTGGTCGGCTTCGGTGGTGGGGCTGCCCACACGACCCGGAACGTGTTGGGTATTCAGGTGCCCATGGCCACTGCTGTGGCTGATGTGGCCGCTGCCCGTCGCGACTACATGGACGAGTCCGGTGGGCGCTACGTGCACGTCATCGCCGACGGTGGGGTGGGCTGGTCCGGCGACCTGCCCAAGGCCATCGCCTGTGGCGCCGACTCCGTGATGATGGGCTCGCCGCTGGCGCGCGCCACGGACGCGCCGGGGCGCGGTCACCACTGGGGCATGGAGGCCGTCCACGAGGACGTGCCGCGCGGCAAGAAGGTCGACCTGGGAACTGTGGGGACGACCGAGGAGGTTCTCACCGGGCCCTCGCACACGCCCGACGGGTCGATGAACTTCTTCGGCGCGCTGAAGCGGGCCATGGCGACGACCGGGTACAGCGAGCTCAAGGAGTTCCAGCGGGTCGAGGTCACGGTGGCGGACGCGCAGCACAAGCGGTAGCGCTGACGCTGTGTCGTAGCCGATACGGGTTGGGCCCCACCGTTCTGGTGGGGCCCAACCCGTTTTTTGCGCCCACGCGGCGGGGCCGCATGTCGATGCGGCCCCGCGCCCCTAGGCGGATGCTCGCTTTGCCGCGCCGAAGGAGGCCACCGCCGCCAGGGCGAAGAAGAGGAAGGACATGGCGTCGGAGTCGGCCTTCCATGCCTCGTTGAGCAGGCCGAAGTGTTCGAAGAACAGCTCGGTCACGGACCACGGGCTGACCTTGGAGCCGATGATCGCCTCGCCGAGCAGTTGCCCGAAGTAGACGCCGATCAGCGACAGGACCGGGCTGACGAAGAGGGCCACCGGGTTGTTGCCCGCGACCTTGCCGGTGGCGAAGCCGACGACGACGCCGACGGCCACGGCCGCGTAGCCGATCTCGTGCTCGGTCGCGCCGATGATGCCGCCGTAGACGCCCGCGATGACGAGCATCGCCACGAAGCCGGCGAGGATGCCGAGCCCGAGGTTGCCGCGGGGCGGGGCGGGCGGCGGGGGGACGAGCGGGTAGCCGCCGGGGCCGCCCTGCTGCTGGGGGAACGGGGCGTACGGCTGCTGCGGGGCCGGCTGCTGCGGCGGGTAGCCGTACTGGGGCTGCTGCTGCGGCGGCTGTTGGCCGTACGGGTTGCCCTCGGGTATGTGAGGCTGCGGCGGCTGGGTCATGCGGTCCCCCTGAGGTGTGAACCCTGGCACGGGTGTGCACAGAGTGGCCGCACAGTAGCAGTCAGAGGCGGTGCGCGGCCCCCGCCGGAGTCGCTCCCCTTGTGTCCAGGAGGAGTTGGGCCTTCACGGCCAGGCCCTGGAGGTCGTACGTGCGGTGCTGTTGCAGCAGGATCGTCAGGTCGGCGTCGGCCGCCGCCTCGTAGAGGGAGTCGGCGCGTGGCACCGGGCGGTCCAGGACGTTCCAGGACGGGACGTAGGGGTCGTGGTAGCTGACGGCGGCGCCGAGTTGCATGAGGCGGGTGGCGATCTCCTCGGCGGGGGCGGCCTGTTGGTCGGCGAGGTCCGGCTTGTACGTGATGCCGAGGAGGAGGATCCGGGCGCCGCGGGCGGACTTGCCGTGTTCGTTGAGGAGGGCGGCGGCGCGCTGGACGACGTACGACGGCATGTGGTGGTTGACCTGGCGGGCCAGTTCGACGAGGCGCAGGGGGCGGGTGGGCAGGTGCGGGCCCGTGAGGTCCTGGGCGAGGGCGTGGCCGCCGACGCCGGGGCCCGGGCGGAAGGCCTGGAAGCCGAAGGGCTTGGTCTCGGCGCAGCGGATGACGTCCCAGAGGTCGACGCCCAACTCGTGGCAGAGCACGGCCATTTCGTTGACCAGGGCGATGTTGACGTGCCGGTAGTTGGTCTCCAGGAGGTGGACCGTCTCCGCTTCCCGTGGGCCACGCGCGCGTACCACCTTGTCGGTGAGGCGGCCGTAGAAGGTGGCGGCCGACTCGGTGCAGGCCGGGGTGTGGCCGCCGATCACCTTGGGGGTCGACATGTAGGGGTGCAGGCGGTTTCCGGGGTCGACGCGGCCGGGGGCGTGCGCGAGGTGGAAGTCGCGGCCCGCGCGCAGGCCGGAGCCCTCTTCGAGGACGGGGAGGAGGAGTGTCTGCGTGGTGCCGGGCGGCACCGGCGACTCGATGATCACCGTGGTGTGCGGGCGGAGCCGGGCGGCGAGGGCGCGCGTCGCCTCGACGACCGGGGTGAGCATCGGCGCGCCGTCGGGGCCCTGCGGGGTCGGGGCACAGATCACGGCGGTGCGGACGCGGGCGAGCTCGGCGGGGTTCGCGGTGGGGCGGAAGCCGGCGGCGAGCATGCGGCGGACGTCGGCGGCGGTCAGCGCCCCCGCGTCGCCGCCGCTGGGCAGCCGGCCCGCCGCGAGGTCCTGGGCGCGGGCCGGATCGTGGCCGACGGTCGCGATCCCTGCGGCCACCGCGGCCTGCGCGAGGGGCAGGCCGAGGTGGCCGAGGCCGATGACGGCGAGGTCTGCGGGCATGGCGGTTGCCGTCCTTTCCGAGGAGCGGACCGGTCATTAGCCGGATCGGGGCGAGGGCGCAAGCCCTGTGGCCAGGATGAGTGGGCGCAATGTAAGACTAGGGGTAAATATGACCGATATGACTCATTGCTACGTAATGAGTTGCCGAGTGTTGTGGCGCGAGTCCGCGCAGGTCGTCCACAGGTGTACGCGCGCTGGTGGCCCGAACCGGGCAGTGGGTGAAGAATCGGGGCATGTAGGAAGGGCGGGTGTGGTGCTTTTGCGGCGCGTGAGGCCGGGCACACCACACGGGTGAGCCCACGCCGACGACAGCGGGAGGCAGCGGTGAAGGCAACGACACTGGGACCCGAGCAGCGTGCGCAGGCCCTGGCGGCCATGGCCGAGCGCGAGCTGGACATTCTCGTCGTGGGAGCCGGCGTGGTCGGCGCGGGCACGGCGCTCGACGCGGTGACCCGAGGGCTCTCCACCGGGATCGTCGAGGCGCGGGACTGGGCCTGCGGCACGTCGAGCCGCTCCAGCAAGCTGATCCACGGCGGGCTCAGGTACCTGGAGATGCTGGACTTCGCGTTGGTGCGGGAGGCGTTGAAGGAGCGTGGGCTGCTGCTTGAGCGGCTCGCTCCCCATCTCGTGAAGCCGGTTCCCTTTTTGTATCCGTTGCAGCACAAGGCGTGGGAGCGGGTGTACGCCGGGTCGGGCGTCGCGCTGTACGACGCGATGTCGATGGCGCGCGGGCACGGGCGGGGCCTGCCGATGCACCGGCATCTGTCGCGCAAGCACGCGTTGCGGGTCGCGCCTTGTTTGAAGAGGGACGCGTTGGTCGGTGCGCTTCAGTACTACGACGCGCAGATGGACGATGCCCGGTACGTCGCGACCCTGGTTCGGACCGCCGCCATGTACGGCGCCAAGGCGGCCAACCGCGCGCGCGTGACGGGGTTTCTGCGGGAGGGCGAGCGGGTCGTCGGGGCGCGGGTGCAGGACGTCGAGGGCGGCGGCGAGTACGAGATCCGGGCCAAGCAGGTCGTCAACGCGACGGGTGTGTGGACCGACGACACGCAGGCCATGGTCGGCGAGCGCGGGCAGTTCCATGTGCGGGCGTCCAAGGGGATTCACCTTGTCGTTCCGAAGGACCGGATCAATTCGACGACCGGGCTGATCCTGCGCACCGAGAAGAGTGTGCTGTTCGTGATTCCGTGGGGGCGGCACTGGATCGTGGGGACGACCGACACTGATTGGGATTTGGACAAGGCGCATCCCGCCGCGTCGAGTGCTGATATCGACTACTTGTTGGAGCACGTCAACTCCGTGCTGGGTGTGCCGCTTTCGCGGGATGACGTGCAGGGCGTGTATGCGGGGCTGCGGCCGTTGCTCGCGGGGGAGAGCGACGCGACGAGCAAGCTGTCGCGGGAGCACACCGTGGCGCATCCCGTGCCGGGGCTCGTGGTCGTCGCCGGTGGCAAGTACACGACGTACCGGGTCATGGCCAAGGACGCCGTGGACGAGGCCGTCCACGGGCTCGACCAGCGGGTCGCCGAGTGTGTGACCGAGGAGGTGCCGCTGGTGGGGGCCGAGGGGTACCGGGCGCTGTGGAACGCGCGGGCGCGGATCGCGGCGCGGACCGGGCTGCATGTGGTGCGGGTCGAGCATCTGCTGAACCGGTACGGGGCGCTGGCCGAGGAGGTCCTCGAACTGATCACCGGGGATCCGGCGTTGGGGGCGCCGTTGGGTGGGGCCGAGGACTATTTGCGGGCCGAGGCTGTCTATGCCGCTTCGCATGAAGGGGCGCGGCACCTCGATGACGTGTTGACGCGGCGGACGCGGATCTCCATCGAGACGTTCGACCGGGGGACGCGGTGTGCGAGGGAGGCGGCGGAGTTGATGGCGCCGGTTCTTGGGTGGGACAAGGATCAGGTGGAGCGGGAGGTCGAGCACTACGAGAAGCGGGTGGAGGCGGAGCGGGAGTCGCAGTTGCAGCCGGATGACCTTACGGCGGATGCGGCGAGGTTGGGGGCGCCGGATATTGCGCCGCTGTGACCTCCGGTGGGGGCGGGTGGGTGGGGTGCGGGTCGTGGGGTTGCGGGTGGTGGGGTTGCGGTTGCGGGGCGCTGCCCCGGGCCCCGCGCCTCAATCGCCGGCGGGGCTTGATTTGGTCACGCGCCGCTGGGGTTTAAAGGCCGGGGCGCTGCCCCGGACCCCGCTCCTCAATCGCCGGAGGGGCTTGAGTGGTCCGTCGGCGGGTTTGAGTGGTCCGTCGTCGGGCTTGAGTGGTTCGTTGGCGGGTTTGAGTGGTTCGTCGTTGTGGTTTGGGTGGGGCAGAACTGGGCCGTTAGGACGCGGCGTTCCACGGGCTCGGCGTGTGACAAAGTCGCGCGCGTTGTGCGGTAGGTGATGACCCGTGAGGCGGTGCGGGTTGCGGCTGTGCGGATGTAGGTGTGGGCGATGCGGCCGTTGTGGCCCCAGACCGTGGTGCCGCAGGGGAGTTTTTGGGGGTAGAGGCCCATGCCGTAATGGCCGTTCGTGGGGCGGGTGTTGAGCATCGTACGGAGGGAGGTGGGTGGGAGGAGGTGGCCCTTGAGGAGGGCGGTGTAGAAGCGGTTCAGGTCGGGGAGGGTGGAGATCAATTCGCCGGCCGCGCCTGCGGTGCGGGGGTCGAGGGTGACCGCGTCGGGGCCGTGGGGGCGGGGGACCGTGGTGCGGGTGCCGGGGAAGGTGGTGCCGGTGAGGCGGAGTGGGGCGATGATGCGGCGGCGGACCTCCGTGGCGTAGGAGTGGCCCGTGACCTGATGGATGATCATGCCCAGGAGTACGTAGTTGGTGTTGGAGTACGACCAGGTGCCGGGGCGGGTTGTGCGGGGTTCCGAGAGGGCGAGGGTCGCCACTGCCGTCGGGGACAGGGCGATGTGGCCGTGGGTGGCCGTCGTGAAGTCGTAGAGGCCGCTGGTTTGGACGAGGAGGGAGCGGATGGTGAGGTTGCGGGGGGCGGGGAGCCCGGGGAGGTGGGTGGTGATGGGGGAGGAGAGCTTCAGGCGGTGTTCCGAGGCGAGTTGGAGGATCACCGTGGCGATGAAGGTCTTCGTGATGCTGCCCGCGCGTACGTGGTCGGAGGGGGTGAGCGCGGGGCTGGTGGTGGCGAAGTGGCTCGAGGTGCCTTCGGTGGTCAGGAGCGCCGCCGACGGGGCCTTGCCTCGCGTCACGAGCAGCGGAAGAGTGTCGTCCGCGAGTGCCGTTGGGCTCGGCGCGCTGCTCGGGACGAGGCACAGGACGACCGCCACAAGCGGTATGGCCAGGAGTGTCCGGAACGCGGGCAACGACGGTCCCTTTCGGCGGTGCGGGCCACCATTGTGGGACGTTCCTGTGCGTGTCGGGTGGGGGTGACCCGGCGCGCGGAGTGGTGGTCCAGTGATGGGACAATGAAGGCTCTGTCAGGGCGGGTTGCTAGAGGGGACGCATGTCGGAGGCGGAGCGGGCGGGCGAGGCCCGTGAAGACAAGGGCACTCGTCAGGAATCTTCCGGACGGGATGCTCAGGAGGCTTCCGTGAAGGACCCGGAGGGCCGGCTGCTCGCCGGCCGGTACCGGCTCGGCGATGTGCTCGGCCGGGGCGGCATGGGCACCGTGTGGCGGGCCAAGGACGAGACGCTCGGGCGCACGGTGGCGGTGAAGGAGCTGCGGTTCCCGAACGCGATCGACGACGACGAGAAGCGTCGCCTGATCACGCGTACGTTGCGCGAGGCGAAGGCGATCGCCCGGATCCGCAACAACGGCGCGGTGACGGTCTTCGATGTCGTCGACGAGGACGACCGGCCGTGGATCGTCATGGAGTTGGTCGAGGGGAAGTCCCTGGCGGAGGCCATTCGTGAGGATGGTCTGCTGGAGCCGAAGCGGGCTGCCGAGGTGGGGCTCGCCGTGCTCGATGTGCTGCGTTCCGCGCACCGCGAGGGGATTCTGCACCGTGACGTGAAGCCGTCCAATGTGCTGATCTCGGAGGACGGGCGCGTTGTTCTGACGGACTTCGGGATCGCGCAGGTCGAGGGGGACCCCTCGATCACGTCGACCGGGATGCTGGTTGGCGCTCCTTCGTACATCTCGCCCGAGCGGGCCCGTGGGCACAAGCCGGGCCCGGCCGCCGACCTCTGGTCGCTCGGTGGGCTGCTGTACGCGGCCGTGGAGGGCGTTCCGCCGTACGACAAGGGGTCGGCGATCGCCACCCTGACCGCCGTGATGACCGAGTCGGTCGACCCGCCGAAGAACGCCGGGCCGCTCGAACCGGTGATCTACGGGCTGCTCGCCAAGGACCCCGACCAGCGGCTCGACGACGCCGCCGCGCGGTCGATGCTCAACGACGTGATCCACGCGCCCGAGCCGAAGGCCGCGCCCGCGCCGGAGCCCGAGCCGATCGAGGCCACGAAGGTCGTTCCGCTGCCGCCCGAGCCGAAGAAGCGCAAGGAGAAGGGCGCTTCGAGCGCGAAGGCGAAGGCGGCTGCCGCAGCGGCAGCCGCCGGTGTCGCGGCCAGGCGCGAGGAGGCCGCGGACAAGATGCGCGGCGCCCTGAAGAACGTACGCAAGGCCGCCGCCGCCGCGACGGCGCCGAAGGAGAAGTCGGAGGAGCCCGGCGCGACCGCGCCCGCGGGGCCCGCGGCCGGGGTCGCGCGTCCCGGTGGCGCGGCGGTGCTCGCGGACGCTCTGCGGGGGCGCGCCCTCGTCATTGGTTCGCTCGTCGTCGCGCTCGTCGTGCTCGCGGGGATCCTCGCGCTCGTTCTGAACGGCGGCGACGGCGCCGACGCGAAGGGCGGCGACAAGGGCGGCGACAAGGGGGCCTCCGCCGGGGCGACCGCCGGGGCGGACGACGACAAGGGCGAACAGGGTAAGGACGCCGACAAGGGAGGCGGCGGCACGAAGCCTTCCGAGAGCGCGTCGGCGAGTCCTTCCGCGTCGCCCAGTGAGAGCGCGTCGCCCAGCGGTGACGAGAAGAAGCCGGGGGCCGCGGCCGAGGAGACGTACAAGCACTCCCAAGGGTTCTCGATCGGGTTGCCGAAGGGGTGGAAGTACGTCAAGACGGAGGCCGCGGGGGCCCGGTTCACCGGGCCCAACGGGCAGCGGCTGCTGGTGGGTTGGACCAGCAGTCCCAAGTCCGACCCCGTCGCGGACTGGCGGAACCAGGAGCGGTACATGCGCCGCGCCCAGTACGACCGGATCCGCATAGCGTCGGTGGACTACCGCGGTTGGAAGACGGCCGACTGGGAGTTCACCTACGCCGACGGGGGCACGAAGTGGCACTCGATAGACCGGGGGACCGTGGTGAACGGCTCGTCGGGATACGGGCTGATGTACACCGCGAAGGACTCCGCCTGGGGCGGCGAGCAGCGTAAGTCGACCTGGAAGACATTCACACAGACGTTCAAAGCCAAGTCCTGAACCAGTGGGCCGTGTGGCACGTATCGTGAATGCTTGCGGACCGTGCGCAGTCGCTCGGCAGAGCCGGTGGATCAGGGGGAGGCGTCGTGGACGAGTACGCGGGGCGGGTGCTCGCCAACCGGTATCGGCTGCCGGTCCTCGCCGCCGACGCGTACGAGTTCGCGGCCGAGACGCGCGCCTTTGACACCTACAGCGGGCAGGAAGTCCTCGTACGGCAGGTGCCGTTGCCCGAGGTCGTCGAGGCGGAGGTGCTGGACGCGGACGGGCTGCCGGAGGGGTTCCGGCCCGGGGGTGACGGTGGGCGCGGGGGCGTCGAGCCCTCCCCAAGCTCTCAACTCCGTGCGAGCGGGGGAGGCCCCATTGTGGCGCGGGCCGTCGAGGCGGCGCAGGCCGCCGCGCGAATACCCGACCATCCCCGGCTCGACCAGGTCTTCGACGTGTTCGCCGAGGGCGGTTCGCTGTGGGTGGTGAGCGAGTGGGTCGCGGCGCGGCCGTTGGCGGCGTTGCTGGAGCGGGGGCCGTTGAGTCCCTATCGGGCGGCCGAGGTCGCGGCGGATGTGCTGACCGCGCTGCGGGTGCTGCATGCGCACGGGTGGGTGCATCGGAATGTCACCGCGCGCACGGTGCTGGTGTGTGACGACGGGCGGGTGATGCTCACGGGGCTTGCCGTGGGGGCCGTGGAAGAGGCGTTGTGCGGGTATGACGTGGTGCCGGTTCCTCCGGAGGAGGACCGGGAGGTTGTTGCGGAAGTTGAGGAGCCCGTGGTGGAGGCGGGGGATTATCGGGCGGCGCGGGCCGGGGCGATTGCGGCGTATCGGGAGAACGCGACTGGTGGGGTGCCGGCTGCGCGGTGGAGTGAGGTGGTGGGTGGGAGTGACGTCGCGGGGCTCCGCCCCGGGCCCCGCTCCTCAAGCGCCGGAGGGGCTGTCATTGGTGGTGGCGGTGGGGGTGATGGTGGCGTTGGAGGGGGTGACGTCGCGGGGCTCCGCCCCGGGCCCCGCGCCTCAAACGCCGGCGGGGCTGGAATTGGGCCGGCCGGGGTTGGAATTGGGTCGGGCGAGGCTGGAATTGGGCCGGCCAGGGCTGGAATTGGGCCGGGCGAGGCTGGAATTGGCTCGGGCAGGGTTGGAATTGGGGCGGGTGGGGCTGGAACTGGGCCGACCGGGGTGGGAATTGGCTCGGGCGGGGCTGGAATTGGGCCGACCGGGGCTGGAATTGGCTCGGGTGGGGCTGGAATTGGCTCGGGTGGGGCTGGAATTGGGGTGGGCGAGGCTGGAATTGGGGTGGGTGGGGCGCGGAGTGCGGAGCGGGCGCGGCAGGTGCGGATGACGGTTGTGGGGCCTGTTACTGAGCGGTGGGCGCCTGAGCAGGCGTATCCGGTGCAGGAGAATTGGCAGTTGGCGGCGCCGGTCGGGCCCGCCACTGATCTGTGGGCGCTCGGGGCGTTGTTGTTCCGGGCCGTGCAGGGGCATGCGCCGTATCCGGAGGAGTCGACGCCGGAGCTGGTGCAGATGGTGTGTGCCGAGCCGCCGGCCTTCGCCGAGGAGTGCGGGCCCGTGCGGCCCGTCGTGGAGTCGTTGTTGCGGCAGGATCCGACCGAGCGGTTGGACATCGAGGAACTGCGGGGGTGGCTGCGGTCGTTGGTGCGGTCGGCGCCCGAGCCGGAGGCGGGGGTCAATGTCGTCGCCGCGCCTGCCTTCGATGCGGGGCGGTTGCCCGTCGTACGGCGGAAGGGGGAGCTCGTCCGCAAGCGGAGGGGGCGGGCGCCGGGCGGCGCGGCGCACGGGCGGCACAAGCGGGAGCGGGCGGTGCAGCGGGCGCCGAGGGCTCCGCGCGCGCCCCGGGAGCGGCGGCCCAGATCGCTCGGGCGGTGGCTGCTCGTGCTCGTGCTGCTCGGGCTCGTGGGCGCGGTGGCGTACGCGATGGTGTTCATGCCGAAGGCCGACCAGGGCGCGGCGGGGGCCGGGGCCGCGGGGGCCGCGCCGTCCGCCTCGTCGGAGGGGCGGCGAGGCGAGTCCGCGAAGGAGCCGAGGGAGTCGAGGGAGTCGAAGGAGCCGTCCGGGGGTGTGACCTCGGCGGAGGGCGGGCGGAGTTCGAAGCCTTCGTCCACCAAGCCGCAGTCCGACGTCGCCCCCGGTTTCGTACTGCGGGAGGACGACGCCGGGTTCGAGGTGGCCGTCGCCAAGGGGTGGCAGCGGGAAGGGAAGAACGGGCGCGGGCAGGTCGTGTACGCGCATGGTGCCTTTGAGCTGATCGTGGTGCCCGGGCGCGACTCCACGGCCACGTACGGCAAGGACCCGATGAAGTACCAGCGGGAGCACGAGCGTGAGTTGCAGCCGTTCCGGGACTCCACGTGGGCCACGTCCAGCGGCATGAAGAGCGTGGACGTCGGGGGGCGGGTCATGGCCGAGGGGCAGTTCACCTGGCAGGGGGCCGATGGCAGCGAGGTGTACGTGCGTAATCTCGCGATGGTCGTCGGCGGGAAGTATCACGTGGTGCAGGTGCGGGGGCCCGAGGCCGAGCGGGACGAGGTGTCGCGGCTCTATCAGCAGGCGTATTCCACGTATCGGGTCGGCGGATAGCGGCGGGCGCGGGCGGCGGGGCGCGTCACAGTGCGGTCTCCGTCGGGGCCCTGGTGTTTCTTGTGCGACGTTCGATCCCTAGTGTGAACCCGTCAAAACCTTTGCGGGGGAACGTGAATCAGATGCAGGGCGAGCTCCTCGCCGGACGGTATCGGCTCGGTGAATCCATAGGGCGCGGCGGCATGGGCCGCGTGTGGCGCGCGCACGACGAAGTGCTGCACCGGGCCGTCGCGGTGAAGGAGCTGACCGCCGCCCAGTGGGTGGCCGAGGCCGACCGGGCCGTCCTGCTCGCCCGTACGCAGACGGAGGCGCGGGCCGCCGCGCGCATCAACCACCCCGCCGTCGTCACCGTGCACGACGTGCTGGAGCACGACGACCGGCCGTGGATCGTCATGGAGTTGGTCGAGGGGCGGTCCCTGGCCGATGCCGTGAAGGAGGACGGGAGGGTCGCCCCGGCGGAGGCCGCGAGGATCGGGCTGTGGACCGTGCGGGCGTTGCGGGCCGCGCATGCGGCCGGGGTGCTGCATCGGGACGTGAAGCCGGGCAACGTGCTGATCGCCAGCAACGGGCAGGTCAAGCTGACGGACTTCGGCATCGCGCAGGTCGAGGGCGACTCCACCATTACGCGGACCGGGGAGATCGTCGGGTCCGTGGACTACCTCGCGCCGGAGCGGGTGCGGGGCAATGAGCCGGGGCCCGCGTCCGATCTGTGGGCGCTCGGGGCCACGTTGTACACCGCTGTGGAGGGGCTCTCGCCGTTCCGGCGCACGTCGCCGATCGCCACGATGCAGGCCGTCGTCGAGGACGAGCCGGAGGCGTTGGAGAACGCGGGGGCGATGGGGCCGGTCATCGGGGCGTTGCTCAGCAAGGAGCCGGGGGTGCGGCCGGACGCCGACGCGGTGGAGGCGATGCTGGCGGAGGCGGCGGAGGGGTGGCGGTCGAATGCGGCGCAGGCGTATGTGCCGACGCAGGTGCATGTGCCTTCGCAGTCGACCGGGAGTGTGACCGGGACGCCTGCGCCTCCTCTTACGTCGCGGGGCTCTGCCCCGGACCCCGCTGGCTCTCGTCCGACGGCGGGGCTTGATTGGGCTCAATCGCCGCCGATGGGAGCGGAGTCCGCTGTTACTCGGGCTCAGAGTGGGCCCCGGGGCGCGAGGCGGTGGCCGAAGATGGTTGCTGCTGTGGTTGTTGCCGCGCTCCTCGGCGGTGGTGGTGCGCTTGGGGCCATGTATTACCTCGATCAGCGGGACTCCGGTACCGGGACGCGGGCCACGTACGGCCAGGACCAGGATCAGGATCAGGATCAGGGCCAGGGTGGCGAGGGGGCCGGGGGGAAGGGCAGGTCCGGGGCCGTGCCCGGCAATTGGGTGCGGGTGACGGATGACGTCAATGGGTTCAGCCTCCGGCTGCCGCCCGGCTGGGAGCGGCAGGACGGCTCGCAGATCGACTACTCGCCGGACGGCGGCAAGCGGTTCCTGCGCATCGGCATCGACAAGTCCTCGGACTGGGAGGACTCGTACCAGCACCAGCTCGACCTGGAGAAGACGCTCCGCCCCAAGCTGCCCGACTACCACCGCGTGACCCTGCACGCGAACACCTACCGGGACCGGCCCGGCGCCCTCTGGGACTTCACCTGGACCGCGGGCGCGAACGACTCCACGCCCGGCCCGCGCCGCGCCATAGAGGAGACGTACGTCGCCCACGACGGCACGGAGTACGCGATCTACCTGTCCGCACCGGCCGCCGCCTGGCCGCAGGCCCGCCAGCAGTTCGACACCATCCTGAAGGGCTGGCAGCCGCCGCAGAGTTGAGGCGGGTGACGTCCCTGGCCGGAACCGTGCAGGCCGCGCTCCCCGCGAACAGGCGTGCGGCATGATGGGGCGCATGGGGACCGAGGGGGACAACGCCCGTGTGATCGCCGGGCGTTACCGGCTGGAGGCCAGAATCGGGCGCGGCGGCATGGGCGTCGTCTGGCGGGCCGCCGACACCTTGCTGGGCCGCCAGGTCGCCGTCAAGGAACTCGCCGTCGACGAAACCCTCTCGGAGGACGAGGCGGAACAGCAGCGCGAGCGGATGCTGCGCGAGGCGCGGGCCGTGGCCCAGTTACAGCACCCGAACGTGATCGTCGTGCACGACGTGGTGCTGTACGAGGGACACCCGTACATCGTCATGGACCTGGTGAACGGTGACTCGCTCGCTGATCGGATCGCCAGGGAAGGGCCCGTCGAACCCCTGGAGGCCGCGCGGATCGGGCTCGCGCTGCTCGGCGCGCTGCGCGTCGCCCACGCCGCCGGTGTGCTGCACCGGGACCTGAAGCCCGCGAACGTACTCCTGGAGTCCTCGACGGGCCGGGTTGTGCTGACCGATTTCGGGATCGCTCAGGTCGAGGGGGCCACCACGCTCACCGAGACCGGCGGGTTCGTCGGCTCGCCGGAGTACACGGCGCCGGAGCGGATGCAGGGCGAGCGGGCGGGCGTCGGGGCGGACCTGTGGTCGCTCGGGGCGCTGCTGTGTGCGGCGATGAGCGGTGAATCGCCGTTCCGCCGCGACTCGTTGGGCGGCATCCTGCACGCCGTCGTCTACGACGAGATAAGACCCCCGGAGGAGGCCGAGCCGCTGCTCCCGGTGGTCCGCGGTCTCCTCGAGCGGGACCCCGCGCGGCGGCTGAGCCTGGACGAGGCCGAGCGGCTGATGCGCGCGTACATCGCCACCGGGGCGACGCCGCAGCCCGCGATCCCCATTCCGCTCGTACCGCTGCTCTATACGCCGACGCAGCGCAACGCCCCGAAGTCGGCGGCCCGTCGGCGGCGCGGGCCATCGCCGCGGATGCTCCTGGTGGCGGCCGCGCTGTTCGCCGCGGTCGCGGGGGCCGGGATCGCCACCGCGGTGCTGCTGGCCGGTGACGACGGCAGGACGCCGACCCCGCCGCCGACGACCACCGTCTCCGCCTCGACGTCGCCCCGTACGCCGTCGGACGCCCCTTCCTCCTCCGCCTCCGGCTCGCCGAAGCCGACGCCGACCGTCACCGTGACCCGGCAGGAGACCCGTACGCCGGGTGCCAAGGTGCCGCAGGGGTATCGCACGGTCGCGGACGCCGAGGGGTTCCAACTCGCCGTGCCCGAGGGGTTCACGCGCTCCGTGGACGGTTCGCGGATCTTCTACATGTCGCCGGGCGACACGTACCGCATCGGCATCAAGGTGGGGCGCGCCCAGAGCGGCGGCCCCGGCGCCGTGCAGCGGCGCTCCGACGCCAGGGGCCCCGCCAACAACCCCGGCTACCGCGACGCCAAGGTCACCGACACCTCGCACAACGGGCACGACGCCGCGCTGTGGGAGTTCACCTGGGACGGGTTCAGCGCCGCCGAGGGCGCCCGGCACACCGTCGACCTGTGCTGGGAGGAGGGCGGCCGGCTGTACGACGTGTGGGTCTCGGCCCCCGTCGGCAAGGCGGCCCGTGCGCGCGCCCACTTCGACGCGGCCGTCGACACCTTCGCGGTGTCCGGGCGGTAGCTTTCCTGCGGCAGCCCGGCGGCAGCCTGCGGTGGCTCTCCGGGCGGCGTGGCGGGCGCGCATCAGCGTGGTCACAACTCCGTGATCCCAGTGGAACCAGCCGTACCCCGCGCGGTAGTTATGGACCCATGAGTGACAACGGGGGAGCCGCGCACGGCTCGAACGAACCCACCAGCTTCAGCCTCCAGCCGCCGCGGCCGCAGCCGCACGTGCCGCACCCGGGCAACCCGTACGCCCAGGCCGGGCCCGTGCCGCCGCAGCCCACGCAGGTGGTGCCGGAGCAGCAGGACCCGGGCGCGGGGCGGCTCGTGGCCGGGCGCTACCGGCTGCTGAGCAAGCTGGGCCACGGCGGCATGGGCACGGTGTGGCGGGCGAAGGACGAGACGGTGGACCGCGAGGTCGCGGTCAAGGAGCCGCGCCTCCCGGACCATCTGCCGGAGCGGGAGCGGGCCAACGCCTTCGAGCGGATGCGCCGCGAGGCGCGCGCCGCGGCCCGGCTCGACCACCCGGCGGTCGTGAACGTGCACGACGTCGCGGTCGAGGACGGACAGCCGTGGATCGTCATGGAGTTCGTGCAGGGCCGCTCGCTCGGCGCCGTCCTCCAGGAGGGCACGCTCGGCGTCCGCGAGGCCGCCCGCATAGGCCTGGAGGTGCTGGGCGCGCTTGAGGCCGCGCACGCCGCCGGGATCCTGCACCGCGACGTGAAGCCGGACAACGTGATGCTGGGCCGCCACGACCGCGTGATCCTCACGGACTTCGGCATCGCCCAGATCGAGGGCGAGACGAATCTGACCGATACGGGGGGCTTCGTGGGCTCTCCCGAATTCATCGCGCCCGAGCGGGTGTTGGGGCAGCGGCCGGGGCCCGCGTCCGACCTGTGGTCGCTCGGCGTCGTCCTGTACGCGGCGACCGAGGGCGTCTCCCCGTTCCGCCGCACCAACACGCCGTCCACGCTCCAGGCCGTGCTGAACGCGGCGCCGGCCGCGCCCGCCGCCGCCCAGGGCCCGCTGGCCGACGTCATCAACGGCCTGCTGCAGAAGGACCCGGCGCACCGGCCGAACGCGGGCCAGGTCCGCGTCCTGCTGGAGAAGGCCGCCGAGCCGCCCGCGCAGGCGCCCACCCAGGTCGTCCAGATCGGCTCCGCCCAGGGCGGGTTGCGGCTGAGCCGCAAGACGCTCCTCGGTATCGGCGCGGGCGTCGTGGCGGCGGCCGTCGTGGCCTATCTGGTGATCGCCAACCCGTTCGCGGGGCCGCTGCCGGACGGCTGGAAGACGCACGAGGAGGCGGCGCCGCTGAGCGGCAGTGTCGCGGTGCCCGCCTCCTACGTGCGGATCCCCGAGGACGACGAGAAGAACGTGGTCACGTACGCGGATCCCAGTGGGGCGATCGGCGTGGTGTTCAGCCGCTGGGACCGCGTGGAGGACAAGACCGAGATCTCGGGGACGGCCGACGCCGAGGCGTCCAAGGACGCGGACGACGTCAAGGACGGCTCCTTCAGCGGCACCGGGATGCCCTCGCAGTCGTCCGACACGAAGGCCACCGCGACGACGGACTACAACGCCACGTTCAAGGACCGCGACGCCGCGATCAACACCCTCACGTACGGCACGAGCGGCACCGGCACCGACTTCGACGGGGACATGCCGCGCGAGGCGAAGGCGCTCTACTACAAGAACAAGGCCGGGGACATGTACCGGCTGTGGGTCGACTATCCGGGCAAGGGAGACCTCACCGAACGCGGCCGCGAGGTCGCCGAGACCGCCTTCGCCAACCTCGACCTCAAAAACCTTTGAGTCGAAGATCGCTGGCGGCAAAGCCCTGATCAGCGGCTTTGCTGCCAGCGATCACTGGCGCGGTGTGTGCACTCGGTGAAATCTGTTACTGGGCGGTACCAAAAGCGAATCCCCAGGCTTACGCTCGCCGGTATGACGCAGTCGCAGGCCACTCCCGAGCACGTAGCCGAGCAGCCCCGCACCAACCCCGTCGCGGCCGCGCCCGAGGGCGCGCGTACGGCCGTCGACGTGGTGACGCCCGACCTGATCGCCCGCCTCACGCGGGACGTGGTCGGTTCGGGGCGGACGGCGAACCACACGCCGTTCACCGGCGAGAAGCTCGCCGACCTGCCGGAGTCGACGCCCGAGGACGTGACAGTCGCCTTCGAGCGGGCCCGCGCCGCCCAGGAGGTCTGGGCGAAGACGCCGGTCCGTAAGCGCGCCGCCGTCCTCCTGCGCTTCCACGACCTGGTGCTCGCCCGCCAGGCCGAGGTGCTCGACCTCATCCAGCTGGAGACCGGCAAGGCCCGGCTGCACGCGCACGAAGAGGTGCAGGCCGTCGCCGTCGCCTCCCGGCACTACGGCCGCAAGGCCCCCGCGTACCTGAAGCCCAAGGGGCACACGGGCGCGGTCCCGACGCTCACCAAGGTCACCGAACTGCGCCAGCCGCGCGGCGTCGTGGGCCAGATCGCCCCCTGGAACTACCCGCTGGAACTGTCGGTCGGCGACGCCCTCCCGGCCTTCGTCGCGGGCAACGCGGTCGTCATGAAGCCCGACACGGAGACCTGCCTGACGGCCCTGTGGGCGCGCGACCTGCTGATCGAGGCGGGCCTGCCGTCCGAGGTCTTCCAGGTCGTCCTCGGCGAAGGCCCGGTCGTGGGGCCCGAGTTGGTCAAGCACGCCGACTACGTCTCGTTCACCGGCTCCACCCGCACGGGCCGCGAGGTCGCGCAGGGCGCGGCGTCCCGCCTGGTCGGCGTGTCCCTCGAACTCGGCGGCAAGAACGCCATGCTGGTCCTGGAGGACGCCGACGTGGAGAAGGCCGCCGCGGGCGCCGTCCGCGCCTGCTTCTCCTCCGCCGGTCAACTGTGCATCTCCATCGAGCGGTTGTACGTCCACGAGTCGATCGCCGACGAGTTCGTGGCCCGCTTCGCCGCCCGTACGAAGGCGATGCGGCTCGGCCGCTCCCTCGCGTACGGCGCCGAGATGGGATCGCTCGTCGGGCAGCGGCAGTTGGACACGGTGACGCGGCACGTCGACGAGGCCGTCGCGAAGGGCGCCACGCTCGTCGCGGGCGGCCACGCGCGCCCGGACATCGGCCCGTACTTCTTCGAGCCGACGATCCTGGACGGCGTCGAGGCCCCGATGGCGGTCTGCGAGGAGGAGACCTTCGGTCCGGTCGTCTCGATCTACCGCTTCGGCGACGAGGACGAGGCGGTCTCGCTCGCCAACTCCACGGCGTACGGCCTGAATTCCTCGGTCTGGACGAAGAGCGCCAAGCGCGGCCACGAGGTCGCGGCCCGCCTGCGCACCGGCACCGTGAACATCAACGAGGGCTACGCCCCCGCGTACGGCAGCGTCCAGTCGCCGATGGGCGGCATGAAGCAGTCAGGACTCGGCCGCCGCCACGGCTCCGAGGGCATCCTCAAGTACACCGAGGCGCAGACCGTCGCCCACCAGCGGGTGATGCCGATGGCCCCGTCGTTCGGCATGGACGACGAGGCGTACGCGAAGTTCATGAGCGTGAGTCTGTCGGTGATGAAGAAGTTCCGCCTGAAGTAGCAACAGCCGTTCAAAGGAGAACGCACACGTGACACAGGACGGCTACGACTACGACGTCGTCATCATCGGCTCCGGCTTCGGCGGCAGCGTCTCCGCCCTCCGGCTCGCCGAAAAGGGCTACAAGGTAGGGGTGTTGGAGGCGGGCCGCCGCTTCACCCGGGAGACCCTGCCCAAGAACTCCTGGGACCTGAAGAACTACCTCTGGGCGCCGAAGCTCGGCATGTACGGCATCCAGCGCATCCATCTGCTCGGGAATGTCATGGTCCTGGCAGGCGCGGGCGTCGGCGGCGGTTCGCTGAACTACGCCAACACCCTCTACGTACCGCCGAAGCAGTTCTTCGACGACCCGCAGTGGGCGCACATCACGGACTGGAAGGACGAGCTGGGGCCGTATTACGACCAGGCCCAGCGGATGCTCGGCGTCCGCCTCAACCCGACGACGACCCCCGCCGACGTGCACCTGAAGGCGGCGGCCCAGTCGATGGGCATCGGCGACACCTTCCACATGGCGCCGGTCGGCGTCTTCTTCGGCGACGGCAAGGACGCCGAGGGCGAGTCGAGGGCCAAGCCGGGCGGGCAGGTCGAGGACCCGTACTTCGGTGGCGCGGGCCCCGCCCGCAAGGCGTGCACCGAGTGCGGCGAGTGCATGACGGGCTGCCGGCACGGCGCGAAGAACACCCTCAACGAGAACTACCTGTACCTCGCCGAGCAGGCGGGCGCGGTCGTCCACCCGATGACCTCGGTCGTCTCGGTGACCGACGACTCGCGCGGCGGCTACGCGGTCGCGACGCTGCCGACGGACGACAAGAAGGCGAAGGGCCGCACCTTCACCGCCCCCAAGGTGATCGTCGCGGCGGGCACGTACGGCACGCAGACCCTCCTGCACCGCATGAAGGCGAACGGCCAACTCCCGCACCTGTCCAAGCGCCTGGGCGAGCTGACCCGCACCAACTCCGAGGCCCTGGTCGGCTCGCAGACCACGAACCGGCGCTACAAGAAGCGGCACGGCGCCGCCAAGGTCGACTTCACCAAGGGCGTCGCGATCACGTCCTCGATCCACCCGGACGACAACACGCACATCGAGCCGGTCCGCTACGGCAAGGGCTCGAACGCGATGGGCGGCCTGTCGATCCTCCAGGTCCCGTACGCGGAGAGCTCCTCGCGGGTCGCGGGCTGGCTGGCGAACGTGGTCAAGCACCCCGGCCTGATGGTCCGTTCGCTCTCCAACCGCCGCTGGTCGGAGAAGACCATCATCGGCCTCGTCATGCAGTCCCTCGACAACTCGCTGACCACGTATCTGAAGACGGACGGCGTCGGCAAGGGCCTGCTCACCGCGCGCCAGGGCCACGGCGCCCCCAACCCGAAGCAGATCAAGGCGGCGACCGAGGGCGCCTCGGCGATCGCGGCCGAGATCAACGGCTTCGCGGGCTCGAACGTCGGCGAGCTCATGGGCACCCCGCTCACCGCCCACTTCCTCGGCGGCTGCCCCATCGGCGACAGCGCGGAGACCGGCGTGATCGACCCGTACCACCGGGTCTACGGCCACCCCGGCATCTCGGTCGTCGACGGCGCCTCCGTCACCGCGAACCTGGGCGTGAACCCGTCCCTGACGATCACGGCGCAGGCCGAGCGGGCGATGTCGTACTGGCCGAACAAGGGGGAGCCGGACGAGCGCCCGGAGGTCGGCTCGGCGTACCGGCGGCTGGCGCCCGTGGAGCCGAAGAACCCGGCGGTCCCGGACGAGGCGTTCGGCGCGCTGAAGCTGCCGTTCCTGGAGATGCCGGCGGTGCCGCCGAAGAAGTAGCCGGGACGGCGGAAGAGATGGAGTCCGGTCGGCCTCGGGCGTCCCCGAGGCCGACCGTTCTCTGGTGTGACCGGGCTGCTGTCCCCTGCCGTCCGGTCACGTGTCTGGAGCGAGGTCCCACGACGTACGGCGTGACCGTGACGTCTCAACGCTCCAGCGGAGCCACGCGTGGTTCGGTTGGCCCGCCCCTGGCTGGCACGGACACCGGGACCAACGAAGCGTGTGCCAACGGGTCACGCGCCGTATGGGTGAGGACGCAACCGAACTGAGGTGCCCTGCTGGTCGGCCGGTGGTCAGATCCGGCCCCGGCACAGTTCGAGCAGCGTCATCGCGAGCTCGGTGCCGGGCTTGCCGAGCGCGTCCCTGTAGCGGCCGAGCACTTCGTTCTCGCGCGCCAGGTTCACGCGCCGCCCGCCCGAGGCGATCCGCGCCTCCTGGACGACGGCGGAGACGGCCGTCCGTTCCTGGATGAGCCCGATGATCCGGTCGTCGAGCGCGTCGATGCGCTCGCGGGCGCCGGAGATGACGTCGGCGGTGGCGTTCTCGGTGGTGGCAGTCATGGTGGGGCTCCTTGCGGGTGGGAGGGCCCGAACCGACAACCCCCGGAAACGCCAGACGCCCCGGACCTTGTCGGCCCGGGGCGCCTGGGGAAGTCGCTTGTCAGTGACTCAAGCAACACGACCATGGCATCCGGCGGGCCGGCTGCCATAGATAAAGACGAAGGTCGTGTGCGTAAGCATGCGCCCACTATAACCACGCTCAAGCCCCGCCGTCGGACGATAGCCCGCGGGGCCCGGGGCGGAGCCCCGCGACGCCGACCACGGGTGGCACACCCGGTAGAATCGAGCACACGACCCCCCGCTACGCCGCCGGAAGGCAACCCGTGTCATCAGCGAACCCCGCCGCCCCCGACACCGTCCTGGTCGTCGACTTCGGTGCGCAGTACGCCCAGCTCATCGCCCGCCGCGTCCGTGAGGCCCGGGTCTACAGCGAGATCGTCCCGTCGACCATGCCGGTCGAGGAGATGCTCGCCAAGAACCCGGCGGCGATCATCCTCTCCGGCGGCCCCTCGTCGGTGTACGCGGAGGGCGCCCCGCGCCTGGACCGCGCGCTCTTCGAGGCCGGTGTCCCGGTCTTCGGCATGTGCTACGGCTTCCAGCTGATGGCCGAGGTCCTCGGCGGCACCGTCGACGACAACGGCGCCCGCGAGTACGGCCGCACCCCGCTGACCGTGTCGAAGGCCGACTCGACGCTCTTCGAGGGCACCCCCGCCGAGCAGCCCGTGTGGATGTCGCACGGCGACGCCTGCTCGGCCGCCCCCGAGGGCTTCGCCGTCACCGCGTCCACGGACGTCGTACCGGTCGCCGCCTTCGAGAACGACGAGAAGAAGCTGTACGGGGTCCAGTACCACCCCGAGGTCATGCACTCGACGCACGGCCAGCAGGTCCTGGAGCACTTCCTGTACCGCGGCGCCGGCATCGAGCCGAACTGGACGACCGGCAGCGTCATCGACGAGCAGGTCGCCGCGATCCGCGCCCAGGTCGGCGACAAGCGCGCGATCTGCGGCCTGTCCGGCGGCGTGGACAGCGCCGTGGCCGCCGCCCTCGTACAGAAGGCCATCGGTTCGCAGCTGACCTGCGTGTACGTCGACCACGGCCTGATGCGCAAGGGCGAGACGGAGCAGGTCGAGAAGGACTTCGTCGCCGCGACCGGCGCGAACCTCAAGGTCGTCGACGCCTCCGAGCGTTTCCTGAACGCGCTCGCCGGGGTCTGTGACCCCGAGGAGAAGCGGAAGATCATCGGCCGCGAGTTCATCCGCGTCTTCGAGCAGGCGCAGCTGGAGATCCTCCAGGAGGACGGCCCCGAGGTCGCGTTCCTGGTCCAGGGCACGCTCTACCCGGACGTCGTCGAGTCCGGCGGCGGCACCGGCACCGCGAACATCAAGTCCCACCACAACGTGGGCGGGCTCCCCGACGACATCGAGTTCCAGCTCGTCGAGCCGCTGCGCAAGCTGTTCAAGGACGAGGTCCGGATGGTCGGCGCGCAGCTCGGCCTGCCCGACGAGATCGTGCAGCGCCAGCCGTTCCCCGGTCCAGGGCTCGGCATCCGGATCGTCGGCGAGGTCACCAAGGACCGCCTCGACCTGCTCCGCGAGGCCGACGCCATCGCCCGCGAGGAGCTGACCACGGCCGGCCTCGACCGTGAGATCTGGCAGTGCCCGGTCGTCCTGCTCGCGGACGTCCGCAGCGTCGGCGTCCAGGGCGACGGCCGCACGTACGGCCACCCGATCGTGCTGCGCCCCGTCTCCTCCGAGGACGCCATGACGGCGGACTGGACGCGGATGCCGTACGACGTGCTCGCGAAGATCTCGACGCGGATCACGAACGAGGTCAAGGACGTCAACCGCGTCGTGCTCGACGTGACGAGCAAGCCGCCGGGGACGATCGAGTGGGAGTAGTCCCCGCTCTCGTACGCCAGTGAAAGTGCCGCCCGCGTTCCCGTGGGCGGCACTTTCACTTGGCCGTGCTCACGTCCGCTTCAGCGTCCGCACCCCCTCGCCCGGCGTCCACACCCGCACCACGAGGTATTTGTCGTCCTCGATGTACGTCCTGGTGACCTCGGTCAGCTCGGTGCGGAACGTCGCCGGCTCCTCGACCAGGTACGCCCGGCCGCTGATCCGGACGTCGCCGCCGCCCATCGTCATCCCCTCGCCCGGGTTCGCCTGGATCGCGAAGCGCGGGTCGCGCAGCAGGTCGCGGGCCTTGAGTGAGTCCGGCATCATGCCGAGCCTCAACTCCCCGTCCGTGAAATGGACTTCGAGGCCGCTGGTGCGCGGTGAACCGTCCTTGCGCAGGGTCGCGAGCGTGTGGTGGACGAACTGCCCGAAGCGGTCCTCGACGGTCTTGGCGAGGTCCGGTTCGGCTTCGGTGAAGGTGGCCCAGGTGGCAGCGTTCGACGTCATGCCGCGAGTCTCGCGCGCAATCCCGACGCCTCCTGTCCGGTATCCCGCGCGCATTTCGCCGCATTCTTTTCACAGCTCGGCCCTGTCACCTTGCGGTTCCCGGAGGTACCTTCCGCACCATGTCGACGCAGAACCCCGCCCCGATACCCACCGACCAGCTCCAGTTCGCGCTGCCGCCCGTGCACGAGACGTACGCCGACGAGCGCAGGCACCGCAAGGAGCGGCTCGCCGGCGCGCTCCGCATCTTCGGGCGACTCGGGTACGAGGAGGGTGTCTCGGGGCACATCACCGCCCGCGACCCGGAGTACGACGACTGCTACTGGGTCAATCCGTTCGGCGTGCCGTTCAAGCACATCACGGTCGGCGACCTCGTCCTCGCCCAGGGGGACGGGCAGGTCGTCGACGGCCGCTACCACGTGAACCAGGCCGCCTTCACGACGCACGTCGCGGTGCACCGGGCCCGCCCCGAAGTGGTGTCGGTCGCGCACTGCCACTCCAAGTACGGGCGCGCGGTGGCCGCGCTCGGCGAGCTGGTCGAGCCGATCACGCAGGAGGCCTGCGCGTTCTACGAGGACCACGCGCTGCTCGACGAGTACACGGGCGTCGGCGTGGACCCGGAGGAGGGCAAGCGGATCGCCGTGGCCCTCGGCTCGTACAAGGCGCTCGTGCTGCGCAACCACGGGCTGCTCACGGTGGGCGACTCGGTGGACGCGGCGGCCTGGTGGTTCATCGCCCTTGAGCGGGCCTGTGAGGTGCAGATCGCGACGCGTTCGGCGGGGCGGCCGATCCTGATCGACCGGCGGCAGGCGGTGGCGACCCGCGAGCAGACCGGCGCCGATCTCGTGGCGTGGATCAACTACCAGAGCCTGTGGCAGGACATCACGCGCAGCGAGCCGGATCTGCTGGCGTAACTCCTCCTCTGCGTAGGGGAGTTCATCGGAAGTCGCGCAGCACCACCCGTTTCGTCATCGCGAACTCCTCGTCCGTGAGCACGTCCTGGCGGTGCAGCTCGCCCAACTCCCGTAACCGGCGCAGCAGTACGTCGTGGTCCGGCTGGCGCGGCAGGAGCGCGGGCGTGCCGCGGGGCGCTGAGGGGTGCGGGAGGCGGGCCGTGACCGCGGCCGCGACGAGGGCGGTCAGCAGGTCCTTGCGGGCGTTGCCCCACAGGTCGAGGGCGTACGGGTCCTTCTCCGGCGGCAGCTTGGAGTACGGGGAGCCCTTGGGGACGAAGCGCAGCACCCCGTCCTCGTAGCCGGAGTTGGGCACCCACTCCACCTCGTCGAGGTCGTCGAGGGAGATGACGCGCGGGCCCGTGGCGCGCTTGACCCGGTCCGAGGTCTCGCTCCAGTCGATGCGGACGCGGCTGCCGTCGAAGGAGACGAGGCCGTCGCTGGAGCGCACCGAGATCGGGACGGCGGGTCCTGAGACGAGGTACGACTCGGCGGGGCCCGGCGGGAGTTGTTCGAGCAGCAGGGCCTGGCGGATCTCCTCGGCGACGTATTCGGCGACGCCCGAGCGGTCCGCGTCGACGGTGAGCCGGAACGGGTCGGCGGTGTCGGGGAGGCGGCCGCCGGTGGCCTGGAGCAGTGGGTCCGCGGCGTCGCGCAGGGTGAGGCGGAGGCGGCCGCGTTTGCGCTCGGGTTCGTAGGCGACGCCGGCGACGGCCGTCAGCGGCACGTCGATCTCTCCGTAGGTCTGCCGCAGCAGGGCGACCGAACGGTGCAGACCTGGGGTGATGCGGACCGTGGTCCCGTCGAAGGCCCAGGTTCCGTCACGCTGGATGATCTCGGCCATACGGAAATTCTCGCAGTGTCGTCAACACTCCGGTCAATGCGGGCGAAACTCATTCACCCGTCAGGGGTGGGCCTGTGCGACATCGCGCCCCCGGCGTGCGGCACAATTCGCTGTCAATACAGGGAAGTTGGCGACGTTGGTGAAGGTGGGGGCGGCGGCAGTGGCGGTGCAGGAAGCGCGGAACGACCGTACGGCGCACGAGGGCGGGTGCACCTGCGGAGACTGTCCGCGCGGGGCGCGCGAAGGACACCGCAGGGCCGTCGCGCGATTCGCGGCGAAGCGGGACGGGTTCGCGGCCGGTCAGGGGCTGCCCGCCGCCGTCGCGCACTCGGCGGGGGCGTCCCGGCAGTGGATCTCCGACGAACTCACCCAGTCCGCACGGGCGATGGCCGACCGCGGCCGCGAGGAGGGCACGGCCTGGTTCGAGGGCCTGTGGCCGCGCACGCTGTACGTGGTGTGGGGCGGCGCCGCCGTGCTGCTGCTGGTGCAGGCGCTCACCGCGATCGGCGGCGGCTGGACTCCCGCGCGCACGGCGGGACTTGTGGCCGCCGTGCTGGTGGGCGGCGCGCTGACGGCGGCCGGGTATCTGCACCGGGCGCGCGGCGGCGCCCTCGCGCCGGTGATCGGCGAGGACAACCGCTTGTCGACCTCGCGCGCGGTGGCGGGCGGGGTGGTTCTGCTGGTCCTTTACGCGGTCCTCGTCCTCGCCGGTGAGCTGGCGCTCGCGGCGGGGGCGGCGCGGCGCGACGCGCTGATCTCTGGCCTCGAACTCGCGCGCGGCGCCGGGCTGTTGACGGTTCTCGCCGTGGTGTGCGCGGTGGCCGTGCTCGTACGGCGGGTGGTCGGGGTGCGCGTCGGGGCGCAGCGGCTGCAGAAGCTGCGGGCGCCCCGGCCGCGCGCCGCCGACCTGCTCACCGACGATTCGGGGCGCGGCAGCTTCACCGACATCCAGTACGTCGCCGTGACCGCGGTCGCCGTCTGCTGGGCCGCCGTCCGCCTCGCCCGCCGCCCCGAGCAGCTGCCCGACCTGCCGTGGGGCCTCGCCGTCCTGGTGGTCGTGTCCGCGGCGACGTACCTCGCCGGAAAGTACGCGGAGGGCGGCCGACCGGTGATCCTCTCCGTGGTGCGGGCCCGGGAGGCCGGTGACCTGGACGCGCCGATCCGCACAGGCGACGACATCGAGATCCGCGGCGCCTACTTCGTGCCGCCGGGCGCGGGCGGGGCGGACCAGCTCGCGCGGGTCGCGGTGCGGATCGGGCCGGTCCACGTCCACGTGCCACTCGTCCCGGTCCCCGGCGGCTTCACCAACCCTGCCGACGCGCTGCTCACGGTGCCGGTTCCGGTGGAGGTGGAGCCGGGGCGGGTCGAGGTGCAGGTGATCACGGCGGCGGGCGTCGAGACGAACCGGTGCGGCATCGACGTCGCCGACTGAGGCCGCCGAACGGCCGCCGATCGGCCGTCGAACGGTCGTCGATCGGTCGTCGATCGGCTCCGGCGGTGAGCCCCGGCGGGCTCTCGTACGTATGGTCAGGTAAAGACACCAGGCGCGAGAGGCGGCGGAGCGGCTATGGCGCACGGCATGCGATCCGACCTGACCACGAACTACGGCCCGCCACCCGGCAACTGGCGCGACACCGCCCAGCGGTACGCGCTGCTGCCGCTGCGCGTCTTCCTCGGCGTCACCTTCATCTACGCCTCCCTCGACAAACTCACCGACAGCGCGTTCTTCAAGTCCGGCGGCAGTGGCTCGATCGGCGACCAGATGCGGGGCGTGCGGGACACCTCCGCGATCCCGGAACTCGTCGACCTCGCGCTGAAGTCGCCGGCCGGATTCGGCTACGCGATTGCCTTCGGCGAACTGGCGGTGGGCGTCGGCACGCTGCTCGGAGTGTTGGCGCGGCTCGCGGCGGTCGGCGGCGTGCTGATTTCGCTGAGCCTGTGGTTGACGGTGAGCTGGGCGACGGAGCCGTATTACCTCGGGAACGACTTGGCGTATCTGATGGCGTGGTTGCCGTTGGTGTTGGCGGGGGCGGCGGTGTGGTCGGTCGATGCGTGGTGGCGGGGGCGGAGGCTCAGGTCGTCCGAATATTGAGGCGGATGTCGTTACGGCCTCGGGGCTCCGCCCCGGGAGCGCAATCCCAGTACGCGCCGAACCATTCCGACGACCGCCGCCAGGCACAACCCTCCGCACACCAACGGAACCCCTACGAACCACGGCGCGTCCCACGCACCCCCCGCATCGCCGAAGTACACGACGGCCGCCGTCATCAGCACCAGTCCGGCGAGCAGCCGGCCCGGGTGGAATTCATGCCGCACGGTCCACCTCCACCTGCCCGAGCCCCACTTCCACCCGCAACTCGATCGCGGCGTCGTCCGCACCCTTCGGCTTCCCCGGAGGGACAAGCGTGACGGTCTGCTTCTGGTCCGGGCGGACGTCCACATCGCGCGAGGAGTCGCCGGGCAGCCGGATGTCCCCGACGCCGACCGTCGCCCGCAACCGCACCGTCTCGTCCGCGGGCAGCACGATCCGCGCCTTGCCCGCGCCCACGTCCACCCGCGTGGCGACGCTCTTGCCGTCGGCCACCGACACCTCGGAGAGGTCGAGCGTGCCGACACCCGAGCCCATCCCGTAACGCTCCTTCACGTCCGCGGCGCGCGCAGGCGACCAGTTGGTGCGCGCCCAGTCCGTGCTGATGTTCCCGGGCAGCGCGGCGGACGCCGTGAGCAGGCCCGCCGTGATCACCGCGAGGAGTATCGAGCCGACCCCGGTGCGGCCGCGGAAGGCGCTCACCGCGATGCCGAGGCCGAACACGGCGAGCGCGCAGGCAAGGCCGGTCTGCAGGCTGGCGCTCAGCGTGCGCTCGTCCCACGTCACGCCGGTGCCTATGCCACCCGCTATGAGCGCGCCGAGGAAGGTGAGGCCACCGATGCCACGCGGGCCACGGGGCTGCGGCGGCGCGGCGGGCCGCGCGGCGACGGGGCCGCCCCACCGGCCCTGCTGCGGTGGGCGCTCCTCGGCGCCGGGCGGGCCCCACAGGTAACCGGTGCCGCCCACGTGCGTACCGTCCTTGACGATCGGGTCGCGCCACCACGAGGGCCCGCGCGCGACCGGCGGCGCCTGCGCCTCCGGCGGCGCGTCCGCGACGGCCTGCGCGGCCACCGGGTCGGGATCGGCGGTGCGCCGCGCCCGCGACCAGTACCCGGCACCCGCGAGCAGCAGGGCGAGGACGACGGCGAAGGTGAGCGCCCCGCCGTTGTTCAGCATGGAGAGGAAGACGCCGCAGCCGACGAGCGCGGTGACTATGGCGGCGAGGCCGGGACCGTCCACCCGCCCCGTGAGGAGCTTGCGGAACTCGCTCTCGTCCTCGTCGTCGTACGGCACGAACAGCCACGCGAAGCCGTAGAAGATCAGCCCCACTCCGCCGGTCACCGAGAGCACCGACAGGCCGATGCGGAAGATCACCGGGTCCATGTCGCAGTGCCGGCCGAGCCCCGCGCACACCCCGCCCAGCGTCTTGTACCGCCGGTCCCTGCGGAATCCGCGCGGCGGCCGCGCCGCGGGCGGTTCGGGCGGCGGCACGGTGTCCGTGGTCGCCGTGTCGAGAGGGGGCTGCTCCGTCATACGTACATCGTGACGGCCCGAGCCCGCCGACGGCAGTCGGGACAACCCTGGCCGAACCCTGAGATCGCCCCTGAGGCACCCGCCGCCACACCCCCGGCCGGAAGATCAGGGAAGTATCCGGGCCCAACCCTGATGCCCGGCCATCTGCCGCGTGTGACGATCGGTGGCATGCCGGAACCAGCGCCCGCTCCCCTCGCGGAGAACAGAGACGAGCCGCGGCCGCCGCGCAAGCTCTACCGCAGCAGCGACGGCCGCTGGCTGGGCGGAGTGGCGCGGGGCCTCGCGGGGCATCTCGGGCTGCCCGTGATCTGGGTGCGCCTGGTCTTCGTCGGCCTGTTCATGGCGGACGGGCTCGGGGCGCTGCTGTACGCGGCGTTCTGGTTCTTCGTGCCGCTGGGCGTCGGCGGCGTGGGCGCGGACCGGCCGCCGGTCCTCACGACGGAGACGTCCCCCGACGGCCGCCGCCGGCTGGTGACGCGCAGGCCGGACAAGGGCCAGATCCTCGCGCTGCTCCTGATGGTCGTCGTAGCGATGATCTTCGTGGAGAACGTCAACCTGACGGGCAACACCAAGGCCTATCTCATCCCCGCCGTCCTCGTCGCCGCCGGTGTCGCCCTCGTCTGGCGCCAGGCCGACAACGCGCGCAGGGCCCGCTGGATGGAGGTCGGCCGCCGCAAGCGCACGCTGAGCCTGGCGCGCGCGGCCTCCGGGGTGCTGCTCGTCGGCGTCGGCGTCACCGGAATCTTCGTCACGCAGGGCTCCGCCGAGCACATCGGCCCGATCCTGCAGGCGGCGCTCGCGGTCCTCGTCGGCATAGCGCTGCTCGCGGGCCCGTACCTGATCCGCATGACGCAGGACCTCTCCGAGGAACGGCTGATGCGTATCCGCGCACAGGAGCGCGCGGAGGTCGCGGCCCATGTGCACGACTCCGTCCTGCACACCCTCACCCTGATCCAGCGCAACGCGGAGAGTCCGGCCGAGGTGCGCCGCCTCGCCCGCGCCCAGGAACGCGACCTGCGGGCCTGGCTCTACAAACCGGCCGCGGCGGAGAACCCGCAGGAGCCGGAGACGGTCGCGGAGGCCGTGAAGCGGAACGCGGCGGAGGTCGAGGACAAGCACGGGGTGCCGCTGGAGGTCGTGGTGGTCGGCGACTCACTGCTCGACGAGCAGCTGTCGGCACAGATGCAGGCCGCGAGGGAAGCGATGGTGAACGCCGCCAAGTACGGTGGCACAGGCGGCGCCGTCCAGGTGTACGCGGAGGTGGAGGGCGATGTCGACGGGGACACGGTCTTCGTCTCCGTCCGGGACCGGGGCCCCGGGTTCGACCTCGACTCCATACCGCCCGACCGGATGGGCGTAAGAGAATCGATCATCGGCCGGATGGAGCGCAACGGCGGGACGGCCCGGGTGCGGGCGGTGCCGGACGGCGGCACGGAGGTCGAACTGACCATGAAGCGGGCGGAGAGGACGACGTCATGACGGAAGCCACGGGAGCCACGGGAGCCACGGGACCCACCGAGGAGACCGGTCCGGGGCGGCGCGTGCGCGTGGTCCTGGTCGACGACCACCGCATGTTCCGCACCGGCGTCCAGGCGGAGATCGGCCGCACCGAGGAGACCGGCGTCGAGGTGGTCGGCGAGGCCGCCGACGTCGACCAGGCCGTCACGGTGATCTCGGCGACCCGCCCCGAAGTGGTCCTCCTGGACGTCCACCTCCCCGGCGGCGGAGGCGTCGAAGTGCTGCGCCGCAGCGCCCAGTTGATGGCGGACGCGGAGAGCCCGGTCCGCTTCCTCGCCCTGTCGGTGTCCGACGCGGCGGAGGACGTCATCGGCGTGATCCGCGGCGGCGCGCGCGGCTACGTCACGAAGACGATCACCGGCACGGACCTGGTGAACTCCATCTTCCGCGTCCAGGAGGGCGACGCGGTGTTCTCGCCGCGCCTCGCCGGCTTCGTCCTCGACGCCTTCGCGTCCACGGACGCGCCGCCGGTGGACGAGGACCTGGACCGCCTCACCCAGCGCGAGCGGGAGGTCCTCCGGCTGATCGCCCGTGGGTACGCGTACAAGGAGATCGCCAAGCAGCTCTTCATCTCCGTCAAGACGGTCGAGTCGCACGTCTCGGCGGTGCTCCGCAAGCTCCAGCTCTCCAACCGGCACGAGCTGACGCGGTGGGCGACGGCGCGCAGGCTGGTCTGAAAACCCTTTGGGCCGAAGGGACGTGGCGTGCCTCAATGGACCCCATGATGTCCGCAGACCGCCTCCTCGCCTTCGCGGCGATGTCCTTCCTGCTCATCGTCATCCCGGGCCCGAGCGTCCTGTTCGTCGTCGGCCGGGCGCTGGCGCAGGGGCGGCGGGCCGCGCTGACGACGGTCGCGGGGAACACGCTCGGGGCGTACGTCCTCGTGATCGCCGTGGCCCTCGGGGTCGGCTCGCTCGTGGAGCGCTCGATCGTCGTGTTCACGGCGTTGAAGCTGCTCGGCGCGGCCTATCTCGTCTATCTCGGGATCAAGGCGATACGTCAACGGCGCTCGCTGCGCGCGGTGTTCACGCAGGACGGTGACGGCGACGGTGCGGGCGCATCGGGCGACAGCACCCTGCGTACGCTCTGGGAAGGCTTCGCCGTCGGCGTCGCGAACCCCAAGACGATCGTCTTCTTCGCGGCGGTGCTGCCCCAGTTCGTCGACCGGGAGGCCGGGCACACGGTGCCGCAAATGCTGCTGCTCGGGCTGGTGTTCAACGTGATCGCGATCGTGTCCGACAGCGTCTGGGGCCTGGCCGCGTCCTCGGCCCGCAGCTGGTTCGCCCGCTCCCCGCGCCGCCTCGCGGCGGTCGGTGGCACGGGCGGGCTCGCGATGGTGGGGCTCGGTGTGACCGTGGCGGTCACGGGGAGGGCGCAGTAATGCCGATCGTCGACGTATCGCCCGAGGTCTCGATCGCGTACGACGCCTTCGGCGATCCCGCCGACCCGGCGGTGCTGCTCGTGTCGGGGTTCGGCGCGCAACTCATCGCGTGGGACGAGGAGTTCTGCGCGGCCCTCGCGGAGCGCGGACGGTATGTCGTCCGGTTCGACAACCGGGACTGCGGGCTGTCGACGAAGTTCGACGAACACCCCGTGGACATGGGGGAGTTCATCGCCACGGTGCGCGCGGGCGACATCCCGGCCGCGCTCGCGATGATCCCGTACCGCCTCCAGGACATGGCGGACGACGCCTTCGGGCTGCTCACCGCGCTCGGCATCGAGCGGGCCCATGTGCTCGGCGCCTCCATGGGCGGCATGATCGCCCAGACGATGGCGATCTCCCGGCCCGACCGGGTCCTGACCCTGACCTCGATGATGTCGACGACGGGGGAGCCCGAGTACGGGCAGTCGTCGCCGCAGGCGCAGGCGGCGCTGTTCGCGCCGAAGCCGTCCGACCGGGAGGGGTACGTCGCCGCCGCGGACCGGTCGCTGACCTGGGCGTCCAAGCGGTACGGGGACGCCGCCGAGCTCCGTGACCTGGCCGCCCGCGGTTACGACCGCGCCCACTACCCGGCAGGCGTCGGCCGACAGCTCGGCGCGATCACCCTCAGCGGCCCCCGCGCGGACGCCCTCCGCGAGCTCCGGGTGCCGACGCTGGTCGTCCACGGCCTGGACGACACCCTGATCGACCCCAGCGGCGGCCGCCGCACCGCGGAACTGATCCCCGGCGCCGAACTCCTCCTGCTCCCCGACATGGGCCACGACCGCCCGCGCGAGCTGTGGCCCCGGCTCATCGACGCCCTGACGGCCCACACCGACCGAGGAGACCGAGGTACGCGATGACGGACGACGCCCGGACCACTCCCGACCTCCACTCCGACTCCCGCCCCGACGCCGACGCCGATGCCGACGACTACTTCGGGGAGCGCGTCGCGGCGACGTACGACGAGTCGGCGGCGAACATGTTCGCCCCGGAAGTCCTCGACCCGGCCGTCGACTTCCTCGCCGAACGCGCGGGCGGCGGCCCCGTCCTGGAGTTCGCCATCGGTACGGGGCGCGTCGCCATGCCCCTGCTGGGGCGGGGTCTTGAGGTGCACGGCATCGACCTGTCGCGGGCGATGGTGGAACAGCTGCGCGCCAAGCCCGGCGGCGCCGACGTCCCCGTCACCCTGGGCGACTTCGCCACGGCCACCGCGGGCCGCACCGACTTCGCCCTCGCCTACCTCGTCTTCAACACCATCAACAACCTGACCACGCAGGACGCCCAGGTCGACTGCTTCCGCAACGCCGCCGCCCATCTCGCCCCCGGCGGCCGCTTCGTCGTCGAGGTCGGCGTCCCGGCGCTGCGGCTGCTGCCGCCCGGTCAGGACGCCGTACCGTTCGAAGTCAGCGACACACGCTGGGCGTTCGACCGCTACGACACCGCGACGCAGGCCATGAGCTCCAACTACGTGGACGTGGACCCGGCCACCGGCACGGCCACGTACAAGACCTTCCCCTTCCGCTACGTCTGGCCCTCCGAGCTCGACCTGATGGCGCGGATCGCCGGGCTGCGGCTGAGCGAGCGGTGGGAGGGCTGGACCAAGGAGCCCTTCACGGGCGAGAGCCAGGGGCACGTGTCGGTGTGGGAGAAGCCCGCGTAGCCGCCGCCTTCAACGGGCCGGTCAGGCCACCCGCGTAGCCCCCGCGAACGGCATCTCGTCGATCGGCGCCACCCGCACAGGCGCGCTCGGGTTCGGCGCGTGGATCATCTTGCCGCCGCCGATGTAGAGGCCGACGTGGCTGATCGAGGAGTAGAAGAAGACCAGGTCACCGGGTTGGAGCTGGGACTTCGGGACGCGCTGGCCCGCGTCGATCTGCGTGTACGTCGTGCGGGGGAGCGCGACCCCGGCCGCCTTGTACGCGGCCTGCGTGAGCCCTGAGCAGTCGAAGGCGGAGGGCCCGGTGGCGCCCCATACGTAGGGGCTGCCCAGCGCGCCGTACGCGAAGGAGATCGCGGCCTTGGCGCGGGAGTTGGGGGCCGCGGCGAGGTCGCCGCGGGGCGCGGAGCGGGAGGCGTGGGAGGCATCGGATGCCTGGGATGCCTGGGATGCCTGGGAGCCGTCCGCCGGGTCGGCGGTGCGCTCTTCGGGGGTGAGGCGGTCGAGGAGGCTTTGGGCCTCCGCGAGTTTTCGCTTCACCTTCTTCTTGGAGTCCTCCAGCTCCGCCTTCTTGGCGCGGAGTTCGGCGAGCGTGTCCTCGGCGTGCGTGTGCAGCTGGTCGATCTCGCGGAGCTCGCCCCGTACGCGGGTGACCGCGGCGGCCTGCCGGGTGCCGGCGCGCTCGGTGAGGGCGGCCTTGTCGAGATAGCTGTCGGGGGAGGAGGAAAGCAGCAGCTGGACCGAGGGGTCCACGCCTCCCGAGCGGTACTGGGACGCGGCTACCGAACCCAGCTTCTGGCGCTGGGAGTTGAGCGATTCGGTGCGCCGGGACGCCTCGTCCTGGAGGGCGTCCACCTTCTTCTCCGCCCGGTCCGCCTTCTCCTTCGCCCCGTTGTACTTCTCGGTGGCGACCTCCGCCTCCTGGTAGAGCTTGTCGACCTTCGCCCGCACCTGCTCGGGGCCGAGGTCCGGCTCCGCGTGCGCGGCCCCGCCGTTGACGACGGCGGTGGCGGAAGCCGCGGAGGCGAGGGCGAGGGTGGCTGCGGTGCGGGCCGTGCCGCCGCCGAGGGATCGCTGGCGGGGCTTGCGGTGCGCTGCCGGCACGTGGTGCCACATCCTTCCGGGTCGTACGTCCGCCGTTCGCGCGTCCGGCGGCGACCCGCACAGGGGGAGCGGGTCGCCGCCGGACCTTTCTCGGCGGAGGTGTCCGACTGCCGCCCCTGGCCCGGGCGGCGGTGGGGAGCCGGTCACCTGAGCAAGGACGCTAAACCTCGACGTAACGGGTTGGTGACTGATTGTTCGTAACTGGCCCATTTGTTATGGACAGCGACAGAGAGTGACAGTGGGGTCTCCGAAGTGGCCCGAAACGGGCCCAAGTAGGCTCCGGCCCCATGGACGTACTCATCAACCTCTTCGTCGGCCTGCACATCATCGGCATCGCCTCGCTGCTCGGCGGCTTCCTCACGCAGATGTCGGCGATGAAGGAGGGCGCGGCCCGCTTCAACAAGGCGATGCTGCACGGCGCCCTGACGATGCTGGTGACCGGCGTCGCCCTGGTCGGCCTCAACCAGGCGGACGGCTCCACCGTGAACAACATCAAGATCGGCGTGAAGCTGGCGATCCTGATCGTGATCCTCGGCATCGTCTACGTGAAGCGGGACGAGGAAAAGGCGGAGAAGGGCCTCTTCATCACGGTCGGCGCGCTGACCATGGCCAACATCTTCATCGCGGTGCTGTGGACGTGACGTACTCCTGAATCACGCGGAAGGGCCCGGCAGGTCGAACAACCTGCCGGGCCCTTCCGCGTATGTCCCTACGGCGTCAGGCCGGGCGCACCACGCTGTGGATCGCCGACGTGCCGTCGTAGTAGATCGACTCCTCGCGCACGACCGCCCCCGGCTTCGGTGCGTGCACCATCATGCCGTCGCCCATGTACATGCCGACGTGGCTGATGTCGTCGTAGAAGAACACCAGGTCACCGGGTTGGATATCGGAGAGCGGCACCGTCTTGCCAACCTCGACCTGGTCCCAGGTCGTCCGCGGCAGCGAGATCCCCGCCGACTTCCACGCCGCCTGCGTCAGGCCCGAGCAGTCGTACGAGTCCGGGCCCGTGGCCCCCCACACGTACGGCTTGCCCTCCTGCGACTTGGCGAACGCCAGCGCCTGCGCGGCCTTCGTGGCGTACGAGCCGTCCGAGGAGCCGGAGGAGGAACCGGAAGACGAACCGGAGGACGAGCCGGACTCCTGTTCCTGGCGCGCGGCCTCCTCCGCCGCCTTCCGCTTCTTCTCCTCCGCGGCCTTCTGCTTGGCGGCCAGCTCGGCGGCCTTCTTGCGGGCCGCCTCCTCCTTGGCCTTCTGGATCTGGGCGAGCCGCGCCTTCTCCTCGGCGGTCAGCTTGGCGAGCAGCTCGCGCGCGTCGGAGAGCTTGGTCTGGACGGTCTCCTTCGTCGACTTCAGCTCGGCCTGCGACTCGGTGAGGTCCTGGAGGTTCGACTGCGCCTCGGTGCGCTTCTTCGCGGTCGAGCGCGCCTGCGTCTGGTAGTCGTCGACCGCCTTCTTCTGCTCGGCGGTGAGCCGGCTCATCAGCTGGTCCTGCGCGAAGTAGTCCTCGGGGTTGTTCGCGAGGAACATCGTCGCGGTGTCGCTGACCCCGCCCGAGCGGTACTGCTCGGCGGCGTACCTGCCCATCTTCTGGCGGGCCGTGTTCATCTCCTCGGTGCGCTGCGCGACCTCGTCGAGGAGCTTGTCGACCTGCTGCTTCTTGGAGTCGGTCCGTTCCTTGGCGCCGTTGTACTTCTGCGTGGCGACCTCGGCCTGCCGGTACAGGGTGTCGACCTTCTTCTGGACCTCTTCGAGGCTCGGCTTCGACGAGGGCTGCGCGGGCGCGGCCTGAGCCGTCTGCGAGAGCAGCGCCACGGAGGTGAGAGCGGCGGTGGTGATGCCGACCGCCGGGGTCGTTCGAAGGCCGCCGGTCATCCGGGACCGGCCGCGGGGCTTGCGGTGCGACGCCAAGGCAGGCGACTCCTTCCGTCGTCCGCCTACCGGGTTAGCTGTCGGGTTCGGGCGTGGTGCGTGGTGCGTGGAAGGCTGCCCTACGGTCGGCTGCCCTGTCCTGCTGAGCCGCCGGCCGATTCACCCCAAGGTCGGTTGGGTCCCCGGTTCCCTGCCTCTCGGCGTACGGAACTCGGCGGGGGCTGCCCGCTCGCCGCGACGTTCGCGGGCGGGGGGACGGACTGCCCGGCTGCACCGTAGCCAACTCGTGTGGCTGCTGTGAAGGTTGATGTTCGATATGCCCGATACATTTTCGTGATCTGCCCCTCAGGAGGCCGTGAGGTTTCGAAGGGAGCCACGGGTTGTCAGTGGGGCGGCCTAGACTCGTAGAGCGATGAGCAGCCTCTTTGACGACAGCTTCCTGACCGGCCTCCAGAACGGTGCGCCGGGCCACCAGCACGGTGCGCCCGGGCCCCAGAGCGGCGAGGAGGAGCCCCCTCCGCCGCCCCCGGACCCCGAGTACGACGACGGGGCCCCGGAGCCGATGCCGGACGGGCTGTTCGGTGTGCCCCCAGAGCGGGAGGCGTACTACCGGGACGGCGCCCCGCGCCCGGTCCTCGACTCGGCGGCCCTCCTGGAGGGGCTGAACGAGAACCAGCAGGCGGCCGTCGTCCACGGAGGCACCCCGCTGCTCATCGTCGCGGGCGCCGGATCCGGCAAGACCCGCGTCCTCACGCACCGCATCGCGTACCTGCTCGCCGAGCGCGGAGCGCACCCCGGCCAGATCCTCGCGATCACGTTCACGAACAAGGCCGCGGGCGAGATGAAGGAGCGCGTCGAGGACCTGGTCGGCCCGCGCGCGAACGCGATGTGGGTGTCCACCTTCCACAGCGCCTGCGTCCGCATCCTGCGCCGGGAGAGCAAGAAGCTCGGCTTCACGTCCTCCTTCTCGATCTACGACGCCGCAGACAGCAAGCGGCTCATGGCGCTCGTCTGCCGCGACCTGGACCTCGACCCGAAGAAGTTCCCGCCGAAGTCCTTCAGCGCCAAGATCAGCAACCTCAAGAACGAGCTGATCGACGACGAGGACTTCGCGGCCACGGCCGCCGACGGCTTCGAGAAGACCCTCGCCCAGGCCTACGCGATGTACCAGGCCCGCCTGCGCGAGGCGAACGCGCTGGACTTCGACGACCTGATCATGACGACGGTGAACCTGCTGCGCGCGTTCCCGGACGTCGCCGAGCACTACCGCCGCCGCTTCCGGCACGTCCTCGTCGACGAGTACCAGGACACCAACCACGCGCAGTACGCGCTGGTCAGGGAGCTCGTCGGCCCCACAGAAGGCGAGGGCGCCGACCCGGCCGAACTGTGCGTCGTGGGTGACGCGGACCAGTCGATCTACGCGTTCCGCGGCGCCACGATCCGTAACATCCTCGACTTCGAGGACGACTACCCCAACGCGAAGACGATCCTCCTGGAGCAGAACTACCGCTCCACGCAGACGATCCTCAGCGCGGCCAACGCGGTCATCGAGCGCAACGAGTCGCGCCGCCCCAAGAACCTCTGGACGAACGAGGGGCCCGGCGCCCAGATCACCGGCTACGTCGCGGACACCGAGCACGACGAGGCGCAGTTCATCGCCGACGAGATCGACCGGCTCACCGACGCGGGCGACGCGCAGGCGGGCGACGTCGCGGTGTTCTACCGGACGAACGCGCAGTCCCGTGTCTTCGAAGAGATCTTCATCCGCACCGGCCTGCCCTACAAGGTCGTCGGCGGCGTCCGCTTCTACGAGCGCAAGGAAGTCCGGGACGTCCTGGCCTACTTGAGGGTCCTGTCCAACCCCGAGGACTCCGTCCCGCTGCGCCGCATCCTGAACGTGCCCAAGCGCGGCATCGGCGACCGCGCCGAAGCGATGATCGACGCGCTCTCGCAGCGCGAGAAGATCTCCTTCCCGCAGGCGCTGCGCCGCGTCGACGAGGCGTACGGCATGGCGGCCCGCTCGGCGAACGCCGTGAAGCGGTTCAACACGCTCATGGAGGACCTGCGCACCGTCGTCGAATCGGGCGCGGGCCCCGCGACGATCCTGGAAGCCATCCTGGAGCGGACCGGATACCTCGCCGAACTCCAGGCCTCCACCGACCCGCAGGACGAGACCCGCATCGAGAACCTCCAGGAACTCGCCGCCGTGGCCCTGGAGTTCGAGCAGGAGTCCGCTTCCGGTGACGCGGCGGAGGACGGGCAGGAGGACGGGCAGGAGGGCGCGCAGGAGAGCGCGGGGACGCTCTCCGACTTCCTGGAGCGCGTCGCCCTCGTCGCCGACTCCGACCAGATCCCCGACGAGGAGGACGACGGCAGCGGCGTCATCACGCTGATGACCCTGCACACCGCCAAGGGCCTGGAGTTCCCGGTCGTCTTCCTCACCGGCCTTGAGGACGGCGTCTTCCCGCACATGAGGTCGCTCGGGCAGACCAAGGAGCTGGAGGAGGAGCGCCGCCTCGCGTACGTGGGCATCACGCGCGCCCGCCAGCGCCTCTACCTGACCCGCGCCTCCATGCGCAGCGCCTGGGGCCAGCCCTCGTACAACCCGCCCTCCCGCTTCCTGGAGGAGATCCCGGCCACCCACCTGGACTGGAAGCGCACCGGTCCCTCGACACCGGCCGCCTCCACCAAGAACATCGGCGGCGGCATCGCGGCGTCGCTGTCGTCCTCGCGCTCCCGCACGGGCTCCACGCCTGCCTTCGCGACGAGCCGGGCGAACTCCAAGCCGGTGGTGGCCCTCGGCGTCGGCGACCGCGTCACGCACGACCAGTTCGGGCTCGGCACGGTCGTGGGCGTGTCCGGCACGGGCGACAAGGCGGAGGCCACGATCGACTTCGGCGACCCGAAGCCGAAGCGGCTGCTGCTGCGGTACGCGCCGGTCGAGAAGCTGTAACCGCCGTTCGGCGGCGGCCGGTTGCTCGGTTACGTCGGGTCGATGCCCTTGCCGCGCAGCCACGGCAGCGGGTCGACCGCCGAGCCGCCGCCGGGCCGCACCTCGAAGTGCAGGTGCGGGCCGGTCGAGTTGCCGGAGTTGCCCGAGCGCGCGATCACGTCACCGGCCTTCACCGGGCCGCTCGACACGACGTGCGAGGACAGGTGGCAGTACCAGGTCTCGGTGCCGTCCTTGGCGGTGACGATGGCCATGTTCCCGTACGCGCTGTTCCACTGCGTCTTCACGGTGCCGTCCGTCGCGGCCATCACCGGAGTCCCGAACGAGACGGGGAAGTCGATGCCGGAGTGGATGGACATCCAGTTGACGCCGGCCTGCCCGTAATAGGCGCTCAGCCCGTGCTGCTTCACCGGCAGCGCGAACTTGGGCCGCATCGCCTCCTTGCGCGCGGCCTCCTCGGCGGCCTTCTTGCGCTCCGCCTCCTGCTTGGCCTTCAGGTCGATCCGCTCCTGCGTGCGGCTCGCCCGGTCGGCGAAGTCGCCCGCGTCCGCGGACAGGTCCTTGAGCTGCGTGTCCAGTTTGTTGTTGGCGACGGACGGCTGCACGGCGTGCGCGTCGGGCGCGGCCGCGGCCTGCGTCTCCTTGCCGTCGTCCCCGCCGACCCCGACGCTCGCCGCCGCGATCCCGGCGACGCCGACCACACAGGCCGACGGCACGACGACGGTGATCAGCGCCGACCGCTTGGCCGGCGGCCGACGGCGCCCGGCGCGACCGCGCGAGACGTTCTTCCCGGCGGCGCGGGAGGCGAACCGGGAGGAGGCGGGCGCGTGTTCGGCTTCGGGGGTGCCCGCGAGGTCGAGGACGGGGCCGTGGTCCTGGAGCGGATCCTGACCGGCTTCGGGGGTCGGCTCCGCGACCGGCTCGTGCTCGATGCCGTGCTCGATGCCGTGCTCGGCGGGGGCCTCGACGGCGCCGCCCGCGTTCCACTGCGTGGCGTCATAGGCGCCGGTGTCGTACGCGGTCGTACCGAAGACCGGGGCCTCGAAGCTCTGCGTCTCGTGGGCTCCGGGCGCGCCGAAGGTCTGCGTGTCGAAGCCCTGGGCCTCGAAGTGCTGCGCCTCGAACCCCTGGAATTCAAAGCTCTGCGTCTCGAAGGACTGCGTCTCGAAGGACGGGGCCTCGAAGGTCTGCGTCGCGAAGGTCTGGGTGTCGAAGGAGGGGGCCTCGAAGGTCTGCGTCGTGAAGCTCTGGGCGTCGAAGGTCTGCGTCGCGAAGGTCTGGGTGTCGAAGGACGGCGCCTCGAAGGACTGGGTTTCGGGGTGCTGGGCCGCGAACGTCTGCGTCTCGTACGCCGTGGTGTCCCACTGCCCCGTCGCGTGCTGCTCGGCCGCCGGGCTCGGCTGCTGCGCGGGGATGTCGGCGACCTGCTCGTAACCGCCGGTCGCCCAGGCGCCGGTCGTGTCGTAGGCGCCCGTTCCAAAGTCGTACGAGCCCGTGCTCGTTCCGAAAGTTCCGGTGTCGTAGGAACCGGGGGCGTAGGAGCCGCCGTCGTAGTACCCCGAGGCGTAGGGATCCGTGTGCCACTGACCGGTCCCGTGGGAAGCCGGATCGTAGGGGTCCTCGCTCATGTCGCCGAAGAGCGGGTCGCTTGCGAAGCTGGTCGCGGAGTAACCGTCGTACGACGCGTAGGGCGCGGTCCCCGACGGATTGCGGTCGTTCACCAACTTCTCTTTCGCCTCGACAACAGGGGCTGCCAGAGCAGTGCGGTGACTGTACCCGTCGGTACGAGGGCGCGACAATCTTCGGCAGGTTTCGTGCCCCGGAGAACCGGGCAATCGGCCGCCTTTGGGTGGACTATGGACAGTTCCTTGGCCCTGAGTTCGATCATCGTTCGACGAGAACGCCGGATCTCGGGTCGCGGTCGGGCTCTAGGCCACGGTCAGGCCGTCTCCGGTCTTGGCGACGGCGTGTCCTCCTGCCGCGGGGTCGGCGTCGAGGGCCTGCCGGATGCCGGTCGCGACGGCCGGGTGCACCGGCAGCGCGAGATGACCGATGCCGGTGACCCGCACGTTCTGCACGCGCAGGTCGGCGTGGTCCACACAGGCCGTCTCCAGGGGCACCATCAACTGGTCGAGATCGCTCCAGAAACTCACGAAGCGCGTACGGCAGCCGGGCGCGGGCCGCTTCAACTCCTCGACGACGGAGGACTCGGGCCGCATCTGCCGCACGATCGGGTGCGCGTCCGCGAGCGGCGCCACGCGCGTGCCGCTGTGCGGGGTGCCGAGCGTGACGAGCGTGCCCACCCGCCGGTCCCCGTCGAGACACTGCACGTAATAACGGGCTATCAGGCCGCCCAGGCTGTGCCCCACGATGTCGACCCGGTCCTGTCCCGTCCGCTCGCACACCTCCTCCACGTGCCGGGCGAGCAGCGCCGCCGCCGCCCGTATGTCGCAGGTGAGGGGCGAGTAGTTGAGCGATTCGACGTGCTGCCTGCCGTGCTGCGCGAGGGAACGGCGCAGCAGTACGAAGACGGAGCGGTTGTCGATGAAGCCGTGCAGGAGCAGCACCGGGGGCTTGGCCCGGGCGGGCAGGGTTTCCGGGGGTGGTGCCGAGGGGGTGGGGTGGCGGGGCAGGGCCAGTGGCTGCCTGCGTTCCGGGAGGACGCCCGAGGGATAGAGGAGCAGATGGCCCGCGAGGATCGCCAACTCGAGCGCGGTCGCCTTCAGGAGGGCGATCGAGAAGCCGGTCAGTCTCGTGGGCAGCAGGTGGCAGTGGGGGCGAAAGGGCAGGGTCCTCGTGACCTTCATCGGTCAACCTCCCGTCGGCACACGGGAGTACGACTCCGACCCCCGTGTGCGTTCATGAGAGCCGACCGAAGTGGTTTCGAGGCGCCGATACGTGTCCGATGTGCCGACCCATCGGTTCGAACGGCGGCCGGAAGCACCGTGCCACCGTGCCGTGCGGCTGTCGGCGCGGTGGCGCGGCGACCTCGAAGCGGCTCCCTCGCGCCTGTCCCGGATGTGGCGGTGAGTCCCGCCTGTGGCAGTCGCGGCGCGCAGCGAATGTGTCCCACCGTGTGATTTCCCCCTCGGTCCGCACCGTGAAACGGCGGCTTGCGAGATGCTGTCGATAACGTTCGTTCACTTCGGGTGACGGTTTGTGAACAGTCGCCGGGGCGAACGATGGAACAGTCGGTGGAACAGTCGCTTCAGGGAGGCAGTGATGGGTGTGGCAGCCGGTCCGATCCGCGTGGTCGTCGCGAAGCCGGGGCTCGACGGCCACGATCGCGGGGCCAAGGTGATCGCGCGTGCGCTGCGCGACGCCGGTATGGAGGTCATCTACACGGGCCTGCACCAGACGCCGGAGCAGGTCGTGGACACCGCCATTCAGGAGGATGCCGACGCGATCGGCCTGTCCATTCTCTCCGGTGCGCACAACACCCTTTTCGCCCGTGTCATCGAGCTCCTCGCCGAGCGGGACGCCGCGGACATCAAGGTCTTCGGTGGCGGGATCATTCCCGAGGGGGACATCCCGTTGCTGAAGGAGAAGGGGGTCGCGGAGATCTTCACGCCCGGGGCGACGACGGCGTCCATCGTGGAGTGGGTGCGCGCCAATGTGCGGCAGCCGGCGGCCTCCGGCGGGTGACAGGGGGCGTGTTCCCTGCGGCGGCACCGGGGTTCCGGTCGCGGGGCTCTGCCCCGGACCCCGCTGCTCAATCGCCGCAGGGGCTCGATGTGGCCTGACCGGGCTCGATGTGGCCGCCCGGTGCGGCGTGTTCAGCACGGGGGCCTCAGTTCGTCGCGCATCGCCCGGCGGAGCCGGAGGGTGCCGGCGAGGCGCTGGAAGGCTTCCGTCCAGTAGGCGCCGGCGCCGGGGGCCGAGCCCTCGGGTTCGTCGACGGCGGCCGTGAGGCCGTCGAGGCGCGCGACCTCGTCGGGGTCCAGGCACCGCTCGGCGAGCCCCATCACCCCGCTGAAGCTCCACGGGTAACTCCCCGCGTCCCGCGCGATGTTCAGCGCGTCGACCACGGCCCGCCCGAGCGGGCGCGCCCACGGCGTACCGCACACGCCCAGCAGTTGGAACGCCTCGGACAGCCCGTGCGCCGCGATGAACTCCGCCACCCAGTCCGCCCGTTCCACCGCCGGCAGCGCCGCAAGCAGCTTCGACCGCTCGGCGAGCGACACCGCCCCCGGCCCCGCCGCGTCCGCCGCCGTCGGCGCCCCGAGCAGCGCCCGTGACCAGCCGATGTCCCGCTGCCGCACCGCCGCACGGCACCATGCGGCGTGCAGCTCCCCGCGCCAGTCGTCGGCGACCGGAAGCGCCACCACCTCCTCCGGAGCGCGCCCGCCGAACCTGGCCGGCCAGCGATCGAGCGGTGCCGCCTCCACCAACTGGCCCAGCCACCACGCCCTTTCACCCCGGCCCGCGGGCGGCTTCGCCACGACGCCGTCGCGCTCCATCGCCGCGTCGCACTCGTGCGGTGCCTCCACCACGATCGTTCCCGTCGCACGGTCGAGTGCCACGCAGGTCAGCGCCCGGTCCGCCATCCGCGCGGCGAGCGCCGAGCGGGGGAGCGCGGAGAGCAGCTCGGCCGCCGTGGCCCGTACGTTCTTGCTGCGGTCGGCCAACGCCTCTTCCAGGAACGGCTCGTCGGCGTCGCCGAGCCCCGTACGCAGCGAGTCGAGGAACATCAGGCGGTCCTCGGCGCGCTCCGTCCCCCAGGTCCCGGCGAGCAGCGTCCGGGCCGCGGCCGGGTCGTGCGCCCTGACGGTGGCCAGCAGTGCCACCCGCTCCGCGAACAGGCCCTCCTCCCAGCGCTTCAGGACCTGTTCCGTGTCCTGCGGTGCGGGCTGTGCGGGGCCTCCCGAGCCGGGTGCGGCGCGCAGCGCGAACTTCCAGTCCGGGTTGAGCCGGGCCAGCCACAGGGCGCGCGGCCCCGCGAACCTCAGGGCCCGCGGGCGCAGATCGGTGCGGCCGCGCGCCGCGTCGAGCAGCGCGGGCAGCAGTTCGGGCGGGGGTGCGTAGCCGTGCGCGTTGGCCGTGGCCAGCCATTGCGGGAGCAGTTCGAGGAGGTCGGGGGCGGTGCTGCGGCGGGGGCCTGCGGCGGTTGAGCGGTCGGTGAGCAGCATGGCGAGGCGGTGCCGCGCCGCGGGTGGCAGCGGTGGGCGTGGGTCGTCCCCCGCGCGCTCCGGGGGTGCGGTGGCTGCGGCCGGGGTGAGGCCGGCCCTGCGGCGCACGGTGTGCACGGCGGCCTCGTCGAGGAGGGCGAGTGGGGGGCGGGCCGAGCGGCGCTCGGTGCCCAGCAGGGCGGCGCTGACCAGGTCGTCCCAGGTGGCGGTGGTGGTCGTCATGGGGTCCTCTCCGTGGTGCGCTGGTCGTGTGTCGTTACGGCCTCGGGGCTCCGCCCCGGACCCCGCGCCTCAATCGCCGGCGGGGCTTGAAATGCCTGGAGCGGGTGGGTGGGGGTGTCAGTGGACGGGGAGGACGTCAGACGTGTCGTCGGTCCATGTGGCCAGTGGGCGGAAGCCCGTGGGGCCGCATTCGCCGAAGACCGTGACGGGGGCGCCGGCCGAGACGGCGACCAGGCGCCACAGGCCGGGGGAGGCCGACGCGTGGGGAGTGAGGGGGATGGCGGATTCGGCGGTGGCGTCGGCCAGTTGCCAGTGCCCGTCCGGGGTGCGCGTCGGTATCACCTCCGCGAGCGTCACCGGCCAGGACTCCAGCCAGGGGTCGGCCGCGAGGGCCGTCCCGTAGGCGGCGAGGCCGGCGGTGACGTCAACTCCCTTGGGGCGTACGTCGTCGAGGGGCGGTGACGTGAACTGCTCGACGAGTTCCGCCCGGAGGGCCCCCGCCCCCGGGTACGCCGAGACCGCGGCGTCGAGCGTGCGCCCTGGTGGCAGGGCGAGTGCGGGGGCGCGGCCTGCGGCTCCGTAGGAGAGGAGCAGTACGGTGCGTGCGCTCTGGGCGCCGTACAACCAGATCCGGCGCGTGGTGAGGTGGCCGTCCGCCGTGTCGTGCTGGGACAGGACCAGCCAGTGGTCGCGCAGGGGCGGCTCCCGGTCCGCGGTCGGCAGACCCACGCGGGAGCGGACCGTCGCCGCCAGGTCCGCGGGCAGCGTCTCGCGGCGCAGCCAGCCCTGGTCGAGGAGGTGGAGCAGGGCGCAGGCCTCCAGGAGCCGGGCCGGCCAGCCGGAGCCGGATGCCGGGATCGCTCCCAATTCCCTTACGCGCGCGGCGAGTCCGGGTGCCTGCGCGTCGACCATGCGGGCGGCCGTCTCCTCCCACAGCCCGTATCCCGACTTCTCCGCTTGTGCGATGCCGCCGCGCAGCAGGTCGGCGAGGCGCTGTTCGAGCTCCGTGGCCCCCGCCGTGATCCGCTGGGCGCGGCGCTCGGCTCTGCGCCGCGCCGCTTCCGGGTCCGCCGGGGTCTCGGCCGGGCCCGGTGCCGACGGCGCGGTCCGCTGGGACTCGGCCCGCTCGCGCCGCTCGGTCAGCCATGGCTCGGCCCACTCCGGCGGCGACTGGCCCGCCGCCACCTGCGCGTCGCCGCCCGCCCAGAGCAGCAGCAGGCCGAGCGCGTGTTTGCACGGGAACTTGCGGCTCGGGCAGCTGCATTTGTACGCCGGGCCCGTCGAACCCGCGGCGCCGCCCCCGCCGATGTCCACGACCGTCTGATACGGCTTGCTGCCGCTCCCCTTGCACAGTCCCCATACCGCCCCCTCGCCGGACTCGTCCGAATCCTTCGCGCCCGCGGAGCTCCCGGTCTGTGACCACGGCCCCGGCGCCCCGAGCTTGATTCCCGCCTTGCGTGACGCGGCGTCAGGTGCCAGTGCGAGCACCTGATCCGTCGTCCAGCGCACCCCCTGCTGATTCATGTCCTCGACGGTAGGCCCCGCCACTGACAATCGCCCCGGCGAAAGTTCCGACAACTGCCCTGACCTGCGCAGATGTTGGCGCCGGAGTCGATTGTCAGTGGCGTGGTGCACCGTGGATTCCAGCACGCGACGAGAGCGGACGAGAGCTCGTCGTGATGGTTCGAGTTGCGCGAGTCGCGCGAATCGCGCGGGAGTTGGAGGGGGACGGCCATGACCATTTCCGTCGAGAGCCAGGACGAGGGCCGGGACGAGAGCCAGGACGAGAGCCGGGACGAGAGCCGGGTCGTGAGTCAGGGCGCCAGTCAGGGCGCGGGGCACGGGGTGGGGCAGGGCGCGGACGCCGTGTTGCGGCCGCACGCCGAGGACGCGTTCGCGGAGGAACTGTCGGCGCTCGCCGCGCAGGACGACCGGCCGCGGCCGGCCCGCTGGCGGCTGTCGCCGTGGGCCGTCGCGACGTATCTGCTGGGCGGCACGCTGCCCGACGGCACCGTGATCTCACCGAAGTACGTGGGCCCGCGACGCATCGTCGAGGTCGCCGTGACGACGCTGGCGACCGACCGGGCGCTGCTGCTGCTCGGCGTGCCCGGCACCGCCAAGACCTGGGTGTCCGAGCACCTCGCGGCCGCCGTGAGCGGGGACTCGACGCTGCTGGTGCAGGGCACGGCGGGGACGCCGGAGGAGGCCATCCGCTACGGCTGGAACTACGCGCAGTTGCTGGCCAACGGGCCGAGCAGGGACGCCCTCGTGCCCAGCCCCGTGATGCGGGCGATGGCGGAGGGGATGACCGCTCGGGTGGAGGAGCTGACGCGGATTCCAGCCGATGTGCAGGACACGTTGATCACGATTCTGTCCGAGAAGACCCTGCCGATACCGGAGTTGGGGCAGGAGGTGCAGGCCGTGCGCGGCTTCAACCTCATTGCCACGGCCAACGACCGGGACCGGGGCGTCAATGACCTGTCGAGCGCGCTGCGGCGCCGGTTCAACACGGTCGTGCTGCCGCTGCCCGCGAGCGTGGAGGCCGAGGTCGACATCGTCTCGCGCCGCGTCGACCAGGTCGGACGCGCGCTGGAGCTGCCCAGCGCGCCCGACGGCATGGACGAGATCCGCCGGGTCGTCACCGTCTTCCGTGAGCTGCGGGACGGCGTCACGGAAGACGGGCGGACGAAGGTGAAGTCGCCGAGCGGCACACTGTCGACCGCCGAGGCGATCTCCGTCGTCACCAACGGCCTCGCGCTGTCCGCCCACTTCGGGGACGGCGTGCTGCGCCCCTCCGACGTGGCCGCCGGAATCCTCGGGGCCGTGGTGCGCGATCCGGCGGCGGACCGGGTCGTCTGGCAGGAGTACCTGGAGGCCGTGGTGCGCGAGCGCGACGGCTGGAAGGACTTCTACCGGGCCTGCCGAGAGGTGAGCGCATGACGACATCGACCGCGGCGGCCCCGTCGAAGGCATCGGGCGCGGGGCCCGTGCTGCTCGGAGTGCGGCATCATGGCCCCGGCTCCGCGCGCGCCGTGCGCTCCGCGCTCGATGCCGCCGAGCCGCGGATCGTACTGATCGAGGGCCCGCCGGAGGCCGACGCTCTCGTGCCGCTCGCCGAAGAGGCCGACATGCGGCCGCCGGTCGCGCTGCTCGCGCACGTCGTGGACGAGCCGGGAAGGTCGGCGTTCTGGCCGTTCGCCGAGTTCTCGCCCGAATGGGTCGCGATCCAATGGGCGTTGGCGCGCGGGGTGCCGGTGCGGTTCATCGACCTGCCGGCCGCGCACAGCCTCGCGCTGCGCGCCGAGGACGAGGACGAGGACGAGGTGGACGGCGACGGCGACGCCGCGTCGGAGGACCCCGCAGCCGCGGACTCCGAGGCCGAGGTATCCGTGCGCGTCGATCCCCTGCGCGTCCTCGCCGAGACCGCCGGGTACGACGACGCGGAGCGCTGGTGGGAGGACGTCGTCGAGCACCGGGGCGGTGACGTGTTCGAGGTCCTCGGCGAGGCGATGGGCGCGCTGCGGGAGACGTGCGGCGACGGCGGGTACGCGCGCGATGTGCCGCGCGAGGCGTACATGCGGCTCCAAGTGCGGGCGGCACAGCGGGAGTTCGGTGGTGACGTGGCGGTCGTGTGCGGGGCGTGGCACGTGCCCGCGCTGCGGCAGAAGACCACCGTCGCCGCCGACCGCGCCCTGCTCAAGGGCCTGCCGAAGGCCAAGGTCGACATGACGTGGGTGCCGTGGACGCACCGTCGGCTCGCGCGCGCCAGTGGATACGGGGCGGGGATCGAGTCGCCCGGCTGGTACGGGCATCTGTTCAGCGCGCCCGACCGGCCCGTGGAGCGCTGGCTGACCAAGGTCGCCGGGCTGCTGCGCGCGGAGGACCGCATCGTGTCCTCCGCCCATGTCATCGAGGCCGTCCGCCTCGCGGAGACCCTCGCCGTCATGCGCGGGCGGCCACTCGCGGGGCTGACCGAGACCACGGACGCGGTGCGGGCCGTGCTGTGCGAGGGCTCGGACGTACCGCTCGCGCTCATCCACGACAAGCTGGTGGTGGGCGACGTACTGGGGGAGGTGCCCGAGGCCTCGCCCGCCGTGCCGTTGCAGCGGGACCTCACGCGGCAGCAGCGTTCCCTGCGGCTCAAACCCGCCGCCGCGGAGAAGGAGTTGGACCTCGACCTACGGGGCGACACCGACGCCGCCCGAAGCCGACTGCTGCACCGGCTGCGGCTCCTCGGCGTCGCCTGGGGCGAGCCGGCGAGATCGGCGCGCGGTTCCACGGGCACGTTCCGCGAGTCGTGGCGGCTGCGCTGGGAGCCGGAGCTGTCCGTGCGGGTCGCCGAGGCCGGGGTGTGGGGGACGACGGTGCTCGCGGCCGCGACCGCCAAGGCCGAGTCGGACGCGATCTCCGCCTCGGCGCTCGCCGACGTGACCGCGCTCGCCGAACGGTGCCTGCGCGCCGGGCTCCCGGACGCGCTGCCCGTGGTGATGCGGGTCCTCGCCGACCGCGCCGCGCTCGACGCGGACGTCGGCCACCTCGCGGGCGCCCTGCCCGCCCTGGTCCGCGCGCTGCGCTACGGCGACGTGCGCGGCACCGACACCGGAGCCCTCGCCGACGTGGCGGCGGGCCTCGCCGAGCGGGTCTTCGTCGGCCTGCCCCCGGCGTGCGCGGCGCTCGACGCGGACGCGGCCGACGAGATGCGCGGCCATGTCGACGCCGTGCACTCGGCCGTCGCGCTCCTGGAGGACGCCGGGGTGCGCGAGCGCTGGCGGAGCGTGCTGCGCGTGCTCGCGGAGCGGGACGGGGTGGCCGGAGTGGTCCGGGGACGGTGCGCGCGTGTACTGCTCGACGAGGGCGTGCTCGACGAGGATGACGCGGCCCGCCTGATGAGCCTCGCCCTGTCGCCCGGCACCGCACCGGTCGAGGCGGCGGCGTGGATCGAGGGATTCGTCGGTGGGGGCTCGGGCGGCGGGCTGCTCCTGGTGCACGACGAGCGGCTTTTGGCGCTGGTCGACGCGTGGCTGAAGGGGGTGCCGGGGGACGCGTTCACGGACGTACTGCCGCTGCTGCGGCGCACGTTCTCGGCGTACGAGCCCGGCGTGCGGCGGACCTTGGGCGAGTTGGTGCGGCGCGGGCCCTCCGGGAGCGGGGCGTCCGCGCTCGCAGGCGGGCCGAGCGGCTTCGGCGAGGAACTGGACGCGGAGCGGGCGGACGCGGTGCTGCCGGTGCTGCGCCTCCTGCTGGGGGACCCCGCCGGCGGCCATGGCGAGAGCGGCAACAACCTTGAGGGGGCGGTGGCATGACCGACACGACGACCGGCACGACGAGCGACACGACGAGCGACACGACGAGCGACACGACGACCGGCACGGACGAGCGGCTGCGGCGCTGGCGGCTCGTACTCGGCGGGGAGGACGCGGACGGCACCGGGTGCGGGCTCGCCGGGCAGGACGCGGCGATGGACGGCGCCCTCGCCGCGCTCTACGGCTCGGGCGGCGGCGGCAAGCAGCAGGGCGGCGGCAGCCGCAGCGCAGGGCTCGGGGCGTCCGCGCCGGCCGTGGCCCGCTGGCTCGGCGACATCCGGACCTACTTCCCGTCCTCCGTCGTCCAGGTCATGCAGCGGGACGCCATCGACCGGCTCGGCCTGTCCACGCTGCTGCTCGAACCGGAGATGCTGGAGGCGGTCGACGCGGACGTGCACCTGGTCGGCACGCTGCTCTCGCTCAACAAGGCGATGCCCGAGACGACGAAGGAGACGGCGCGCGCCGTCGTGCGCAAGGTCGTCGAGGACCTGGAGAAGAAGCTCGCGACGCGCACCCGCGCCACCCTCACCGGCGCCCTCGACCGCAGCGCTCGCGTCCAGCGGCCCCGCCACCGCGACATCGACTGGCACCGCACGATCGCGGCCAACCTCAAGCACTACCTGCCCGAGTACCGCACGGTCGTGCCCGAGCGGCTCATCGGATACGGCCGCGCCGCGCAGTCCGTGAAGAAGGAGGTCGTCCTCTGCATCGACCAGTCCGGCTCGATGGCGGCGTCCGTCGTCTACGCCTCCGTCTTCGGCGCGGTGCTCGCCTCCATGCGCTCGATAGCGACCCGGCTCGTCGTCTTCGACACGGCCGTCGTGGACCTGACGGACCAGCTCGACGACCCGGTCGACGTCCTGTTCGGCACCCAGCTCGGCGGCGGCACCGACATCAACCGGGCGCTCGCGTACTGCCAGTCGCAGATAACCCGCCCCTCCGAGACCGTCGTCGTGCTCATCTCCGACCTCTACGAAGGAGGCATCCGCAACGAGATGCTGAAGCGGGTCGCCGCGATGAAGGCGTCCGGCGTGCAGTTCGTGACGCTGCTCGCGCTGTCCGACGAGGGCGCGCCCGCCTACGACCGGGAGCACGCGGCGGCGCTCGCGGGCCTCGGCGCGCCGGCCTTCGCCTGCACCCCCGATTTGTTCCCCGACGTCATGGCCGCGGCCATCGAGAAACGCCCCCTTCCGATACCGGACGCGACATCGGATAAGGGTGCAGCTCCCGCGAACCGGATATGAGTACCCATCGGTAGCACGGGGCACAGGGGGCTTGCGTCGCCTCCCTCGTCCCGTGCGAGGATTCGGCCACCGTGACTTCCCCGATGGCTCTTCCCGACCCCGTCGCGCGCCTGTTGGGCGCGGCGGCCGGACGGCGTGCGCTGCAACTGGCGCTGCTGGTCGGCGGGTTGATCGTCCTCGGGATCGTGTGCGGCGGCCGGGCGCAGGCGGACGACCTGTCCGACGGTGCCCCCGGTACGGGTTCGCTCCGCTCGGGGCAGGTGGCGGTGCGGGAGCATGTGGCCGATTCCGCGCGGACGTTGCGTGAGGCGGCGTCCCCGGAGGCGTCGGCTCCTGCCCACGTCGAGTCGGCCGAGCGGGCCGAGCACGCCAAGCCCGAGGTCGAGCACGCCGAGCCCGAGCAGGCCGAGCCCGAACACGTACCCGCGAAGGCGCCCGCGCCCACGCGGGACCGGATCGCGACGCCGGAGCGGGAGCCCGCGCCTGCCGCGGAGCCCGCACCCGCCCCGCACCAGGACGTCGTCGGCGTACAGCACATGGCCGGCGCGAAGCGCCTGGCCGACGTGCGGCACGCGGCACCGTCGGCCCCCGACGAGCACACCGCCACGGCACCCACCGCACCCACCGTGCCCACCGCACCCACCGATGCCACCGAACTCACCGCCGCTGTACGGACACAGCTCTCGGACGACGCCCTGCGGTATCTGACGGCGCCGGTCGGTCACACCGTGCGGCAGGTGACGGGGCCCGTCGAGGAGTTGGCGACGCGGGTCGTCGTGCAGCTCGTCGAAGCGGTGCCGGAGCAGTTGACGCACGGCGGCCTCGGCAGGCTCGGCGGGCTCATCGACGTCGTGCGCCCCGCCGGCACCCACCCCACGCCGCCCGCCGCCACCACCGCGACGCAGCGGTCGAACGCCCCGGCGGCGCACGGCGACCGGCCGTCCGCCGAGGCCGACCACCGGCCGCACGCCGGGGCGAGCGGCCCGCAGGCGTACGACGTCGCGAGTTTCGGCGACGTACAGAAGGCGGCCGAAGGGCACGACACGGCGAGCCCCGCGTCGCCCTTCGCCCCGCAGCGTCCCGACGGTGTGCCGTCGGTCGGTGCGACGGCGGGTGACGGCGGTTCGGCGCGCCACGGTGATCTGCACGCCGCGGCGTTCGGCGAGCGTGCGCCCGTGCTGCTCGCGTCCGGCGGCACGGCGTCCGCGGGCACCTCGCCGGTGGTCGACCGGCTTCGCGAAGTTCCCGAATTCCCCGGCTAGGGCGGCCAGTTCCCCGCTCGACCTGCCGCGCGGGGGCGGAACAGGTCTGCCCAGCCGTGAACCGAACTCGGCGAGTTCGGTGAGTTCGGTGAATTCAGTGAATTCGAAGGAACTGACGTACTCATGAACAAGAACATCCGCCGCTCCATCGTGATAGCCGCAGGCGTCTCCGGCGCCTGGGCGCTCGGCTCCGCCGTGGCGAGCGCCGACGAGCTGCCCGTCCACTCGGTGTCCGTGCCGGACGTCGCCGGGGACACCGCCTCCGACGTGCAGTCGCACGTGCAGCACGCGACGTCGGACGTGCGGGACACGACGTCGAAGGTGACCGACAAGGTCGACCACACCCAGGTCGCCGACAAGGCCAAGGCGGCCGCCCAGCACGCCAAGGCCCAGGTCAAGGCCCCGACCACCGCCGATGTGCCCGACGTCGCCGACGTCAAGGGCCAGGCCACCGGCCACGTCGCCGACGCCGAGGCCCGCGCCCAGGAAGGCGTCGACTACCTCTTCGGTCCGCTCGACGCCTTCGCCCCGCAGCTCCAGCAGGAGCTGACGCAGGCCGCCGCCCAGGCCCCGTCCTCCGTGCAGGACACCGCCCAGAGCACGGCCCGGCACACCGTCGACGGCACCGTCCAGAACGTCCGCACCAACACCGCCCCGGCCGTCGGCGAGACCGCCGACGCCGTGCTCCCGCCCGTCGCGGCCACCGCCGTGCAGGGCGTGCTCCCGGTCGTCGGGCAGGCGCTCGGCGACGTGAACACCCTCGCGGGCGGCGCGGTCGGCGATGTGACGCCGTTCGCGCAGACCGTCGTCGGCGACAACGTCGCGCCCTTCGCCACCGGCGTCACCGGCCAGGTGCAGCCGCTCGCGCAGGGCGTGGCGGGCGACAACGTGGCGCCGTTCGCGCAGAGCGTGGTCGGCCAGGACGTCGCCCCGTTCGCGGGCGGCGTCGTGGACTCGGTGCAGCCGCTCGTCCAGACGGTCGCCGACCAGGTGCGCCCGGTCGTCGGCGGCGTCGGCACCAGCGCGCACGGCCTGGCGCAGGGCGTCACCGGCGACGTACAGCCGCTCGCGCAGGGCCTGGTGGGCGACAACGTGGCCCCGTTCGCGCAGACCGTGGTCGGCGACAACGTGGCGCCGCTGGCCGGTGGCGTGACCCACGAGGTCGCCCCGTTCGCGCAGGACCTGACCGGCACCGTGCGCGCCGACGCCCAGCCGCTCGCGGGCAACGCCGTCACCGGCGCGCAGGGTGTCGCCGGTTCCGTCGCGCCCAGCTACCTGCCGGGCGTCTGACCGACGACGCAGCCGTGCCCGTGCGGCCGAAAACCATCGGTCGCGGCGGGACGCTCCCAGTAGTCGAAGGCGGGTGGTCCGCATGGGGACGTGACCACCCGCTGACCTGCGGCCTCACCGAGCGCACCCCCGCTCGGTGAGGCCGCTCCCGTTTCGCCGGGGCCAGGAAGGGCCCCCGACCGACGGGCGAATAACGCCACAAACAGGACACTCTGTGATGGGTATCACCGCGCATGTGTGATCTGCGATTTAGAAGCGGTCCCCGAGCGGCGATAACCTGCGAGACGGACATGCCGCGTACTCGGTCACCGTGTACGCCTCCCTAGTGACAGCTAGCGACACCACTCGCGACAGCACTCGTCACGTGTGACAGCGGAGTCACGTTGCCCCTCGCGGCACGCCCACGCAGATAACGAACCGCGAGATCACTGATAGGGACGGACGCGCGTGGACCTGTTCGAGTACCAGGCGAGGGACCTCTTCGCCAAGCACGGTGTACCGGTGCTGGCCGGTGAAGTCATCGACACGCCTGAGGCGGCCCGCGAGGCGACCGAGCGTCTTGGCGGCAAGTCCGTCGTCAAGGCCCAGGTGAAGGTCGGCGGCCGCGGCAAGGCCGGCGGCGTGAAGCTCGCCGGCACCCCCGACGAGGCCGTTGAGCACGCCACCAACATCCTCGGCATGGACATCAAGGGCCACACGGTCCACAGGGTGATGATGGCCGAGACGGCTCCGGAGATCGTGGAGGAGTACTACGTCTCCTTCCTCCTGGACCGCACCAACCGCACCTTCCTCTCCATCGCCTCCGTCGAGGGCGGCGTGGAGATCGAGCAGGTGGCGGAAGAGCGCCCCGAGGCCGTCGCCAAGACGCCGATCGACGCCAACGAGGGCGTGACCCCCGAGGTCGCCCGCAAGATCGTCACGGACGCGAAGTTCCCGGCCGAGGTCGCCGACCAGGTCGCCGAGATCCTCCAGACGCTGTGGAAGACCTTCGTCGAGGAGGACGCCCTCCTGGTCGAGGTCAACCCGCTCGCGAAGGTCGCCTCCGGCAAGGTCATCGCCCTCGACGGCAAGGTGTCCCTGGACGAGAACGCCGGCTTCCGGCACCCCGACCACGAGGCGCTCCAGGACAAGGACGCGGCCGACCCGCTCGAGGCCGCTGCCAAGGAGAAGGACCTCAACTACGTCAAGCTCGACGGCGAGGTCGGCATCATCGGAAACGGTGCCGGTCTGGTCATGTCGACGCTAGACGTCGTCGCGTACGCCGGTGAGAAGCACGGCAACGTGAAGCCGGCCAACTTCCTCGACATCGGCGGCGGCGCCTCCGCCCAGGTGATGGCGAACGGCCTGGAGATCATCCTCGGCGACTCCGACGTCAAGTCGGTCTTCGTCAACGTCTTCGGCGGCATCACCGCCTGCGACGAGGTCGCCAACGGCATCGTCCAGGCGCTCGCCCTGCTCGAGGAGAAGGGCGAGAAGGTCGAGAAGCCGCTCGTCGTCCGCCTCGACGGCAACAACGCCGAGCTGGGTCGCAAGATCCTCTCCGACGCCAACCACCCGCTGGTGCAGCGCGTGGACACCATGGACGGCGCGGCCGACAAGGCCGCCGAGCTCGCGGCCGCGAAGTAAGGACGAGGGAACCACAGCCATGGCTATCTTCCTCAACAAGGACAGCAAGGTCATCGTCCAGGGCATGACCGGTGCCACGGGCATGAAGCACACCAAGCTCATGCTCGGCGACGGCACGAACATCGTCGGCGGCGTCAACCCGCGCAAGGCGGGCACCGAGGTCGACTTCGACGGCACGTCCGTCCCGGTCTTCGGCACGGTCGCCGAGGCGATGGAGAAGACCGGCGCCAACGTCTCGGTCCTCTTCGTGCCGCCGGCCTTCTCCAAGGCCGCCGTCGTCGAGGCCATCGACGCCGAGATCCCGCTCGCGGTCGTCATCACCGAGGGCATCGCCGTCCACGACTCCGCCGCGTTCTACGCGTACGCGAAGTCGAAGGGCGACAAGACCCGCATCATCGGCCCGAACTGCCCCGGCCTCATCACGCCGGGCCAGTCGAACGCCGGCATCATCCCGGGCGACATCACGAAGCCGGGCCGCATCGGCCTGGTCTCGAAGTCCGGCACGCTGACGTACCAGATGATGTACGAGCTCCGTGACATCGGCTTCTCGTCCGCCGTCGGCATCGGTGGCGACCCGGTCATCGGCACCACGCACATCGACGCCCTGGCGGCCTTCGAGGCCGACCCGGAGACCGACCTCATCGTGATGATCGGTGAGATCGGTGGCGACGCCGAGGAGCGCGCGGCCGACTACATCAAGGCCAACGTGACGAAGCCGGTCGTCGGCTACGTCGCCGGCTTCACGGCGCCCGAGGGCAAGACCATGGGCCACGCCGGCGCCATCGTCTCCGGCTCCTCCGGCACGGCCGCCGCCAAGAAGGAGGCCCTTGAGGCCGCCGGCGTCAAGGTCGGCAAGACGCCGACCGAGACGGCGAAGCTCGCGCGCGAGATCCTGAGCTAGTCAGCTCTCGTATCTCTCTTACGCAGCTCAGTGGGCCCGCACCGGCACGGTGCGGGCCCACTGAGCTGTACGCGCTATTCGGCTTCGGGCGTCAGCCGCTCGGGCCCTCCGCTCAGCCGCTCCCGCAGCTCATCGCGCAGCTCCAGATCCGCCTGCGTCAGCGGCTCGGGACCGGTCAGCGGCGGTACGCCCGCGATCGGTGAGCCGGGCGCGGGCACCGGCTCGTAGTGCGTGGGCGCCACCCGCACGGTCAGCGCGGTCGCGCCGATGATGAAGACCGTGAACGCGACCGCGGCCCGCGTCCAGAACCGGGTGCGCCGCTCGCCGCCACTGCGCACCACCGTGGACCCCGGCGCCTCCAACGGCTCCGCGCCCGCCAGTTCGGTCAGCCGCCGGTGCAGCTGCTCGGGAACGGCGAGGTCCGGCAGCCGCTCGGCGACCGCCTCACGGGCGTGCAGGATGCGGTTGGCCGCGGCAGGCGTGCTGGCCTCCGTCTCCGCCGCGGTCTCCGGCAGATCCAGGCCCACCCCGTCGTACAGCAGCAACGTGCGCCGGTACACTGGCGGCAGCTCCAGCAGTACGCCCATCAGTTCGCGGTCCTCCGCGGTGGCCGGCGGGGCCTCCGGCTGACGCTTGCCGGGGCGCAGCCCGTGCCAGGGCGACATCGCGTACTCGTACGCCGCCGCCCGCACCCAGCCCGCCGGGTCCGGGTCGACCGCCACCTCGGGCCAGTTCTGCCAGGCCTGCTGGAAGGCACGCTCGACGGCCTCGCGGGCGAGGATCCGGCGGCCGGTGAGCAGATAGGTCTGCCGTACGAGGAACGGCGCCGCGTGCGTGTAGAGCGCGTCGAAGGCCTCGGCGGCGGTACGGGCGGGTGGCGCTGACGACGATGCCGTCGCGGGCGCCGCCGACACCAGCTCGACCACAACGGCCCCTCGCGCGGCCTCGGCCACATCGGCCCCTCGCGCGGCCTCGGCCACATCGGCCCCTCGCGCGGCCTCGGCGACATCGGTTCCTTGTGCCGGACCGGTCGCATCAGGCCCCTGCGCCGGTTCGGGCTCATCAAGCCCCTGCGGCGTTTGAGCAGCGGGGTCCGGGGCAGAGCCCCGAGACGTCAGCACCGGTTCCGCGACACTCGCCAACTCCGCGAGGAACTTCGCGTACGTCTCCCGCTTCAGACCCTTCGGATTGGTACGACCCGCTTCCCAGCGACGGACCGTTTCGCGTGTCACGCCAACCTTCTCGGCGACCTGGTCGCGGGTCAGTGAACCGGCCTCGCGGAGCCTGCGGCGCTCCTTGGGCGGCGGCAGTGGGGTGGCAGCGCCCTGCGTCATCGTGAACTCCACACACCCTTTCGCGCGAAAAAGAACATAAACGTATCTTGTGCGACACATCCGGGCTTCGCCTGTTGCGCGAGGTAAAGGCGTGTCGTTGGGAGCATGGTCCGGTGACCCAAATGACCGGCCGTGGACTGTCGTTGCCCTCCCTCGTGACCCGGCTGCGGGAACGGGCCCCGGGGCCCGTCGGGGGCGCGCTGCGCGGGGCCCTCGCGGCGGGGCTCGGGCTCGGGGCCTGCGCCGTGCTCGTGATGGTGCTGTGGATCAGCTCGCCGTACCCGGACAGCGGACCCGGCGGGGCGCTGCACACCGCCGCCGCGCTCTGGCTCCTGGCGCACGGCGCCGAGGTGATCAGGACCGACACCCTGTCCGGGCTGCCCGCGCCGATGGGGGTCGGCCCGCTCCTGCTGCTCGCGCTGCCGCTGTGGCTCGTGCACCGGGCGGCGCGGGACGCGGTGGAGGAGGCCGAGTCGGCGGCCGGGGCCTGGGGCGGGGCCGTGGTCGGCTATCTGGCGGTGGGGGCGGCGGCCGCGTACTACTGCGCGGGCGGTGAGCTGCGGCCCTCGTGGGTGAGCTGCGTGGCGCATCTGGTGGTGCTGACGGTGGCGGCGGCCGGGTTCGGGGTGTGGACCGCGTACGGGCGGCCGTACGGTCCGCTGCCGGGGCGGTTCTCCGCGCTGCTCCCGGAGGGGGTCCTGCGGGTCCTACGAGAGGTGGCGCCGGTCGCCGTGCGGGCGGCGGCGGCCGGGGTGCTGGCGCTGGTCGCGGGTGGGGCGCTGCTTGTGGCGGTCGGTCTGGTGTGGCACGGGGCGGCGGCGCGGGAGTCGTTCGCGCAGACCACGGGGGCGTGGTCGGGGCGGTTCGCGGTGCTGCTGCTCTGCGCGGGCCTGGTGCCGAACGCCGCGGTCTGGGGCGCCGCGTACGCGCTCGGGCCCGGGGTGGTGCTCGGGGTGGGGCACACCGTGGGTCCGCTGGGCAGCGCGGGGACCGCGGTGCTGCCCGCGTTTCCGCTGCTCGTCGCGGTGCCGGAGGCGGGGGGCGGGACGCCGCTCACGTGGGCCGTGGGCGTGGTTCCGGTGGTGGCGGCGGTGGTCGTCGCCGTGTTCGTGGTGGTGGGTGCGGGGGAGTTGGGATGGGGGTGGCGGCGGGTCGCGGGTGCGGTGGTGCTGGCCGGGGTGTTGTGCGGCGTGGCGATGGGGTGCCTGGCCGGGGCCGCCGGTGGGGCGCTCGGCCGTTCGGCCCTGGCGGAGTTCGGACCGGTGGGGTGGTTGACCGGGGTGGTGGCGGTGGGGTGGGTGTGTGGGGTGGGGGTGCCGGTGGGGTCGGCGGTGTGGTGGTGGCGGCGCCGCGGTCGACGCCCGGTCGCCGACCCGCCTCCTACGCCCGAGCCCGTGCCGCCCTACGACTTCCTCGCCCCGGGCCCACCCGGCCCCGACGCCTGAAGCCTCGCCACGCGGCACCGTGGGCCGCCTTGCCCACCCTGCCGCCCAAGGCGGCAGATTGCCCAAGGCGGTTGCGGCCTACCGCAATGGGTGGGGAGTCGTGGTTGGCGGAGAGCTGCCCCCTCCGGCGGCGCCCCCCCGCCGGGCCGACGCCCCCGGAGGGGGCGGGTGGTGGGAGGTGGGCGAGGCGGCACTCGGCCACCACCCCGCGGCGATCCACGGCGGACGGGCGGGCAAAACAAGCCCCGCCGGCGTTTGAGGCGCGGGGTCCGGGGCAGCGCCCCGGGGGGTGTAACCGCCGGTCAGCGTTCGCCGAGTAGGGGCCTGAGTTCCTTCGGGAGGAGGTCCTCGCAGGACTTCTTCGCCGCATTGGTCAACGCATCGGACCGGCACTCGTAGTAGTCGCTGTACACCAGCTTCATCGTGAACATCGACGCCACCACCGCGAGCGCGATCGCCCCCGTGACCAGCCCACTGACCGCCGCCGTCGTCTGCGGCCTACCGCCCGCACCCGCACCCGCGGCGGCAGCGGCGGCCGCCGGCGCGTCCGGATTCGCCGGGCGGGACTTCATGCGCAGCGCGCTGATGCCCCAGTACAGCGCGAGCACACCGAGCAGCAACGCCACGTACGGCCAGCTGAACAGCGCGAAGAAGAAGCCCCACATGCCGGAGAGCAGCGCGAAGCGCGCGCGGCGCTGCGCCGGGTCCGTCGGGTCCCAGCGCATGCCGCCGGGGCCCGGCCCCTGCCCCTGCCCGTTGCCCTGGCCCTCGGGGCCGCCGCCCCCGCCGTTGCCATTGCCCGGCCGGTCGCCGAAGCGCCCGCCCTGGGCGCGGCCCGGCTGCCGGTCGCTCCACTGGCTCCCCCAGGGCGAACTTCCCTTACCGGAACCAGAACCAGAACCAGAACCGGAACCGGAATCGCTTCCCGACCCCGATCCGGATCCCGACCCCGACCCCGCCCCCTCGGGGTGGCGCGGCTGCCACGGGCTGTCGGGCGCGTCCTCGGGCGGCGGCGCGAACGGATTGTCCTTGCCCCGTTCACCGTCCGACTCCTTGGACGGCGACGTGGGTCGGCCTTCGCGCGGCAGGACGGCGCCGGCGGGCAGCGTGAGGCGAAGGCTTCGGTCCGGCATCAGATGTGCGTCTTCCCCTAGGTCGTCGGTCACGGGACCGCTGGCGCGGCATGGCGTGGCGTTCTCCACGTCAACGTCCGATGGCCGCTCAGCGTTCCGTTCCGCCGACGCTACCTGGCGGCCCGGCCCCCGTCCCGTGGGGGCCGTCGGCAGTGCCGGTATCGTTGCTGCCGGTCGGCCGCTTCGTAGGGTTCCCCGTATCGGGGACGTCGAAGCCTTTGTACGACCGCACAACTAGCTCCCCGAGAAAGGGCCCCGTCGTGGCCAAGGCCAAGCGCCTCGTCGTGCTGGTCTCCGGATCAGGAACGAATCTGCAGGCACTCCTCGACGCGATCGCGGCGCAGGGCACCGACGCGTACGGCGCCGAGATCGTGGCCGTCGGCGCCGACCGCGAGGGCATCGCGGGCCTGGAGCGCGCCGAGCGCGCGGGCCTGCCCACGTTCGTGTGCCGAGTGAAGGACCACGCCACCCGCGACGAGTGGGACAAGGCTCTCGCCGAGGCCACGGCCGCGTACGAGCCGGACCTCGTGGTGTCGGCGGGGTTCATGAAGATCGTGGGCAAGGAGTTCCTGGCCCGCTTCGGCGGCCGGTTCGTGAACACGCACCCGGCCCTGCTGCCCAGTTTTCCCGGTGCGCACGGTGTGCGGGACGCGCTCGCGTACGGCGCCAAGGTCACCGGCTGCACCGTCCACTTCGTCGACGACGGTGTCGACACCGGCCCGATCATCGCCCAGGGCGTGGTCGAGATCGTGGAACCGGACACAGCGGACGGCGAGAGCGCTCTGCACGAGCGCATCAAGGAAGTCGAGCGCACGCTGCTCGTCGATGTCGTGGGGCGGCTCGCCCGTAACGGCTTCAGCATTGAGGGACGAAAGGTAGTTATCCCGTGAGCGCCGAGAACAAGCGGCCCATCCGCCGTGCACTGGTGAGCGTCTACGACAAGACCGGTCTGGAGGAGCTCGCGCGCGGGCTCCACGAGGCGGGCGTCGAACTCGTGTCGACCGGCTCGACCGCCGGGAAGATCGCGGGCGCGGGCGTGCCGGTGACCAAGGTCGAGGAGCTCACCGGGTTCCCCGAGTGCCTCGACGGCCGCGTGAAGACCCTGCACCCGAAGGTGCACGCCGGCATCCTGGCCGACCTGCGCCTGGAGGACCACCAGCAGCAGCTGAAGGACCTGGGTGTCGCCCCCTTCGACCTGGTGGTCGTGAACCTGTACCCGTTCAAGGAGACCGTCGCCTCCGGCGCGAGCCCCGACGAGTGCGTCGAGCAGATCGACATCGGTGGCCCCTCGATGGTCCGCGCCGCCGCCAAGAACCACCCGTCGGTCGCGATCGTCACGAGCCCCGAGCGGTACGCGGGTGTCCTCGCGGCCGTGAAGGACGGTGGCTTCGACCTCGCCACCCGTAAGCGCCTGGCCGCCGAAGCGTTCCAGCACACGGCTTCGTACGACGTGGCTGTCGCCTCCTGGTTCGCCGATGACTACGCCGCCGCCGACGACAGCGGCTTCCCGGACTTCATCGGCGCGACGTACGAGCGCAAGAACGTCCTGCGCTACGGCGAGAACCCGCACCAGGGCGCCGCCCTCTACGTCGACGGCACGGGCGGTCTCGCCGAGGCCGAGCAGCTGCACGGCAAGGAGATGTCGTACAACAACTTCACGGACACGGACGCCGCGCGCCGTGCCGCGTACGACCACGAGGACCCCTGCGTCGCGATCATCAAGCACGCCAACCCGTGCGGCATCGCCGTCTCCTCGAACGTCGCGGAGGCGCACCGCAAGGCGCACGCCTGCGACCCGCTGTCGGCGTTCGGCGGCGTCATCGCCGTGAACCGGCCGGTCACCAAGGAGATGGCCGAGCAGGTCGCCGAGATCTTCACCGAGGTCATCGTCGCGCCCGACTACGAGGACGGCGCCCTCGAAGCCCTCACCAAGAAGAAGAACATCCGCGTGCTGCGCGCCCCGAACGGGCCGTCCACGAAGGTCGAGACGAAGCAGATCGACGGCGGCGCGCTGCTCCAGGTGACCGACCGCCTCCAGGCCGACGGCGACAATCCGGCCTCTTGGACGCTCGCGACCGGAGACGCGCTCTCCCAGGGCGAGTTGGACGAGCTGGCCTTCGCCTGGAAGGCCTGCCGCGCGGTCAAGTCCAACGCGATCCTGCTCGCCAAGGACGGCGCCTCGGTCGGCGTCGGCATGGGCCAGGTCAACCGCGTCGACTCCGCGAAGCTCGCCGTCGAGCGGGCCGGTGAGGAGCGGGCGCGCGGTTCGTACGCCGCTTCCGACGCGTTCTTCCCGTTCCCGGACGGCCTGGAGATCCTGACCGCCGCGGGCGTCAAGGCCGTGGTGCAGCCGGGCGGTTCGGTCCGTGACGAGTTGGTCGTCGAGGCCGCGAAGAAGGCGGGCGTGACGATGTACTTCACGGGCACGCGGCACTTCTTCCACTGATCCCGCGCACTGATCCCGCGCACTGATCCCGCGCGCTGATCCCGCGTACTGATCCCGCGTACTGATCCCGAGCCGGTACGTCCTTGTGGGCGGCGCTACGTCGAAGCGCGCAGCGCCGCCCATGTGTCGGGGCCCACGATGCCGTCCGCGGCCAGGCCCTTGGCGCCCTGGAACTTCCGCACCGCCGCCTCCGTCGCGGAGCCGAAGTCCCCGTCCACGCCCGCCGCGCCGACGTCGTACCCGCGCTTGGTGAGCATGCACTGCGCCTGTACGACCCGCTTGCCGGTGTCGCCCCGGGCGGTCTGTTCGGTGCCGTCGTAGTACGTGCAGCCGGAGATCCACGCGGGCGGCCGCGGCGCGGGTTCGTGCGTGGAAGGGACGGGCGCGGTCGCGGTGACGGTGGTGCCGCCGCGCGGTGAACTCCCGCCGCTCCTCCTGGTGTCGGGGGTACGGGTGGCAGTCGCGGAGGCGTGGCCCGCGGCGTCCGTGCTCGCCGCGCCGGACGGCGTCTTCCGTGCCGGTGACCGCTCGGCCCCCGCGGACTTCGCGGGCGTCGCGGACGCTCCCCGTGGTGCGGACATCTCCGCGCGCGGCGCGCCCGCCCGGGTGGCCTGCGGGCCCGCCGCACGGCCGTCCTGCGCGGGCTGTACGAGCAGGTAGGCGGCCATCGCGACCGCCACGACGGAGGCGCCCGCCACGGCCGCGAGATAGGGGCGGCGGCGCAGGCGCGCGCTCGTTGTCGTGGGCGTCGCGTCCGGCACGGGCACGGGCACGGGCACGGGGGCGGGCATCGGCGCCGCCGCCGGTGGGGCCGTCCGCGCCTGCACGGCGAACGCCCCCTGTCCCGGCAACACCGACCCGCGCAGATGCAGGGTCTGCTCCGCCGTCGCGTACCGCAGCACCTCGCACGACGTCTGCCGGGCCAGCAGGCTGCCGCCCAACCGTTCGCTCCAGGACGGCACTTGACCGTGCGTGGCGGCGGCCGCGAGCAGTCGCTCCGGCGTCGGGCGCCGTGCCGGATCCTTGGCGAGGCAGTCGGCGAGGAGCGCGGCGAGGGCCGCGTCCGCCGCCGCGACCTCGGCCATCACCTCCGCCCTGGGCTCCTCGAACGCGACACGGTGCATCACGTCGACGCCGGTGCCGTCGCCGAAGGGGGCCCGCCCGGTGAGCGAGTGGATCACCGTGCCCGCGAGCGAGAACACGTCGGACGCGGCGGTGCAGCGGCCGTCGCGCAGATACTCGGGGGCCATGAACGCGGGCGTGCCCACGCGCGCGCCCGTGGTGGTCATGGCGTCGGCGTCCGCGGCGTACGAGATGCCGAAGTCGATGACGTGCGCGCCCGACGGGGTCAGGATCACGTTCGACGGCTTGAGGTCGCGGTGCACGATGCCCGCGTCGGCGAGCCCGGCGAGCGCCGAGCCGAGTTCGGCCAACAGCCGCCAGGAGCCCGCGGGTTCGAGGACCCCGTACTCGCGCACCGCGTCGGCGAGGCTGAGCCCCGGCAGGAAGCGGGTGGCCATCCACAGCAGGGTGTGGTGGAAGCCGGTGCCGAGGAATTCGGCGGTGTGCGCCGAGCGCACGCGCGCGTGGACGGCGGCCTCCCGCTCGAACCGCCGCCGGAACCGCGGGTCCTCGGCGTACTCGGGTCTGATCACCTTGACCGCGGCGAGCCCCGGGGAGTCGTCCAGCGGGCGGGCGAGATAGACCCGGCCCATCCCGCCGCTGCCCAGGCGGCCGAGCGGCACGTACGGGCCGATGCGCGCCGGATCGCCACCGAGCAGCGGCGTGGCTCCCGCCTGTGCGAGCGCGGCGGTGCCGGAGGCCTGGGAGTAGGGCGGCACGGGCGGCCGCTGGTGGTGCTCGTTCATGGCTCTCGTTCCCCCGGTGGACTCACCGCTCTCACGGGTGCGTCGCAGCCCCGCTGGTAGCCCGAGAACCTACCGCGAGCGGGGTGCGCGCCGTGGCCGGACGGCACACAGGGCCCGCGCCTGACGGCGCGGGCCCTGTACGTGAGCGGCGTGTACGTGAACGTGCCTACTGGCGCGGCCTGTTGTACCAGGCTTGGACCTCGGGCTTGTTGATCGTGACCGCGAGGATGATCGCGAGCACGGTGTGCACGAGACCCACGCCGAGGAACGGGTAGATGCCGCCGACCGCGGTGAGGATCGCGAACACCATGGTCGCGGTGCGCACGCCCTTGCCGCCGGTGGGCAGCTTGACGGCGAGCAGGATCGCCCAGACGAGCCATCCGGTCATGAGCACCGCGAAGAACCACGTCACTCCGAGGCTCGCGCCCATGATGGCGTTGGCGCCCTCCATGCCCTCCACGCCCTCGGCGTCCGCCATGGCGTCGCTGGCCTGCGAGGAGATGTACGCGGACCAGCCGATGTAGCCGAGAGTGAGCAGCGTCTGCAGGCCCACGATCCACCACAGGAGCGTGCGGGCCGTCTTCGCCTTCGGCGGCTCCTGCCCCGGCACGCCCATGTGCGGGGCGCCGTACGGCTGTTGACCGTAGGGCTGCTGCCCGTACGCCTGCTGGCCGGGCACCGGCGGGGCCTGCGGGTAGCCGTAGCCGGGCTGTTGGGGTTGCTGGGGTTGCTGCTGCGGCGGCTGGCCCCAGCCGGGCTGCTGGGGCGGGGCGCCCTGCGGCTGCCCGTAGGGGTTGCCCTGCGGGGGCTGCGGCGGCTGCTGGGGCTGCTGGGGCTGTTGCCCGTACGGGTTCTGGGGATTGTTCGGCGGCGGCGGGAAGCTCATGCGTTCAGTCCTTCACTACGACGGTTGAGCAGATCTTGTCGGCGAAGGTCTGGTTCTTCTCGTCCCACAGCGGCCACAGGAAGCCGATGTAGCAGGCCATGGCGTCGAGCGCGTGGCAGATGTTCCGCAGGAACGCTCCGCCGAACCCGGTGGGCTGTCCGTCCAGTTCGCGCAGCACCCGGATGCCGACTGTCCGCTTGCCGATGGTCTGGCCGGTCGAGCCCATCTGGACGAGCATCCAGATGCCCATGCCGATGGCGCCGAGCGCCGCGACCACGATGAGGATCAGGCCGAGGGCGAAGAGCTCCTTCGCGATGCACAGGAAGCCGACCCCGTACAGCACGCCGACCGGGAGGCCGACGACGAGCCCGTCGATCAGGGTGGCGCCGAACCGCGACCCCCAGCCGGCCAGCTGCGGCATGCCGGGAGCGCCGAACTGCGGGGCCTGCTGATAGCCGTACGCGGCCTGCTGCGGCACGCCCGGCTGCTGCTGCGGGTAGCCGTAGGCGCCCGGACCCTGCGGCGCCTGCGGGTAGCCGGGCTGCTGCTGCGGGGCCTGCGGGTAACCGGGCTGCTGCTGGGGAGCCTGTGGGTAACCGGGCTGCTGGGGCGGGGCGGCCTGCGGCTGCCCGTACGGGTTGCCGGGCTGCTGCTGGGGAGCGGGCGGTGGCTGCTGCCCGTACGGATTGTTGGGGTCGCCGAAACTCATGGCGGGTGTTCCTCCGTTGACTACGCGGGGACGGCGCGGACAGCACAGCGGAGCGGCCGGAACCTGGCCGCGCGAGTGAATGCAATCCCCCGAGCCGCCCCCGTGCCGCCGCCTCCCGTGCGCTCCCCGCGGCGATGCGGCGATCATGCTCCCGCGCGCGCGTGAGGCGTGTCCAGCCGCATTGCTCACTTGTTGTGCAAGTGCAATGTGGGGCGCGGGCGGCGCGCGGCGTCAAGACGAAGGCATGAGATCCGGGCGGGGGCGAACTTGGGCGATGACACACCGCCCTGCGAGAATGACGCCATGACCGCCCAGATTCTCGATGGCAAGGCCACCGCAGCCGCGATCAAGTCCGATCTGACCGCCCGCGTGGCGGCGCTGAAGGAGAAGGGGGTCACGCCGGGGCTCGGCACGATCCTCGTGGGGGAGGACCCCGGAAGCCAGAAGTACGTCGCAGGAAAGCACCGCGACTGCGCGCAGGTCGGCATCGCCTCGATCCAGCGCGAGCTGCCCGCGACGGCCACGCAGGAGGAGATCGAGGCCGTCGTCCGCGAGCTCAACGAGGACCCGGCCTGCACCGGCTACATCGTGCAGCTGCCGCTGCCCAAGGGCATCGACGAGAACCGCGTCCTGGAGCTGATGGACCCGGACAAGGACGCCGACGGCCTGCACCCCATGAACCTCGGCCGCCTCGTCCTCAACGAGCCGGCGCCGCTGCCCTGCACCCCGTACGGGATCATCACGCTGCTCCGCAAGCACGGCGTCGAGATCAAGGGCGCGGAGGTCGTGGTCGTCGGCCGCGGCGTCACCATCGGGCGGCCGATGCCGCTGCTGCTGACCCGTAAGTCCGAGAACGCCACGGTGACGCAGTGCCACACCGGCACCCGTGACCTCTCCGCGCACCTCAAGCGGGCCGACATCGTCGTGGCCGCGGCCGGTGTCCCGCACCTGATCAAGCCCGAGGACGTCAAGCCGGGCGCCGCCGTGCTCGACGTGGGCGTATCGCGCGACGAGAACGGCAAGATCGTCGGCGATGTGCACCCCGGCGTCGCCGAGGTCGCGGGCTGGATCTCGCCGAACCCGGGCGGCGTGGGCCCGATGACCCGCGCCCAGCTCCTCGTGAACGTGGTCGAGGCCGCCGAACGGGACGCGAACGGTGTCGGCTGACGCGGCGGGCGCGGCCATGGGCGGCGCGCAGAGCACGGCGGGAGACGCTCCGGGGGACCGCTCCGGGGATTCCTCGGCGGACTCCCCCAAGGGCACGCCCGGAGCCGTGAAGAAGGCCGTCAGCCGGCGCTTCCCGATGCTCACGCGCGACACCGCGCGGCCGGAGGGCGGCGGCCGGGCCGCCGGTGGGGACGCGCCCGCGCCCGCCCGCCAGTGGCCGCTGATCGCCGTGCTCTCGGTGACCGCGCTCGGGCTGCTGCTGACCGCCTTCGGCCTGTTCCGCGTCGGCACGATCCTGGTCGGCGTCGCGCTGCTCGGCGGGGCCGTGCTGCGTTGGCTGCTGCCGGACGTCGGCATGCTGGCCGTGCGCTCGCGCTTCACCGACATGATCACGTGCGCGGGCCTCGGGCTCGTCATCGTGCTGCTCGCGATGATGGCGCAGCCCGATCCGTGGCTGAAGCTCCCGTTCCTCCAGGACACCTTGCACTTCACGGTGCGCTGATCACGGTGCGCTGATCACCGTGCGCCGACTCTTCGGCGACTTCAAGTGACGGGCGGGGCCTCCAAGTTGGAGGCCCCGCTTCCTTTTGTCGTGATCTCCGGCACGTTCCCGGGGTTTTTGGCACATGGACCTTGGCGTACGCGGTCGAATGACCCCATGCGCCCCCGGTCCGGGAACTGGTGACCCGACTCGGCGCATCCCATTGGGTAGCCAGTGGGGGCCGAGCACGACGCACGGCGTGAGGGGAACAGGGCACGCGGGGGGAATAGGGGGAAGGGCAATGCCTCGTTGGAAGGCGCTACCGGACGAACTCGACCCACAGATCAGGGAGTTCACCGGTCAGCTGCGCCGACTCGTGGACCGCGGCGGCCTGGGGATCGCCGCACTCGCCGACCGCACCGGGTACAGCAAGACCTCGTGGGAGCGGTATCTGAACGGCCGGCTGCTCGCACCCAAGGGCGCCGTCGTCGCGCTCGCCGAGGTGACCGGCACCAATCCCGTCCATCTGACAACGATGTGGGAGCTCGCGGAGCGCGCGTGGAGCCGCTCCGAGATGCGGCACGACATGACCATGGAGGCCATCCGGATCTCCCAGGCGCGGGCCGCGCTCGGCGAGTTCGGGGGCCCCGTGCAATCCGGACAGTCCACGCAGACCAAGCAGACCAAGCAGGCCAAGCAGACCCGGCCCCCGAAGCAGGCCGGTACCGCCGGTGTCGCGGGGCCCGCGGGGGTGTCGCCGACCGTGCCGCCGCAGGCCGCGGCGCCGCGCATGGACCAGTTCGGGCCGCCGCCCGTGATCCCGCCTCCGGAGGCCCCGCGGGGTGCCACGCCGGGCAGTGGAAAGCGGCGGCTGCTGATGTTCGGGGCCGGGGCCCTGGGCGCCGCGCTGATCGTCGCGGTCGGCTTCTTCGTGCTCGACGGGAAGGGCGGCGACGGCTCGGAGGCCAAGAAGTCGCCCTCGCCGAGCGCGAGCGCGACCCAACTGCCCGCGGGCGTCAAGTGCGTTGGCGCGGGCTGCGGCGGCAAGGACCCGGAGGCCATGAACTGCGGTGGCCGCCGCGCCGAGAACTCCACCACGGTCGTCATCGGCACCGCCACCGTCCAGGTCCGCTACAACAAGACGTGCAAGGCGGCGTGGGGCCGCATCCAGGGCGCGGCGCCCGGCGACGTCGTACAGCTGACCAAGGGCGCCAAGACCTCGAAGAAGGTCACGGTCGGCACCGCCGACACGGACGCGTACACGCCGATGATGGCGGTGGACTCGGCCTCCGACGTCAAGGCGTGCGCGACGCTCGCGAACGGGCAGAAGGGCTGCACGACGTAGTACGCACACGGGCCGAGCACACGCGCCGGGCACACGGGCCGAGCACACGCGCCGGGCACACGGTGCACACGGAGCACGCATGGGTGCGCTCCTTCGGGGAAGACGCACCTCTACCCCCACGGGAGGTCCGCAGTAGCACCCCCACGGCGGCCGCCTGAGCCTTACTCTCCCGGGCTCGGCGGCCGTCTCCGTGTGTGCGCCCGCGTTCGTGCCCGCGTTCGGGCCTTGCCACGCGTGAGCGGTCTGTGGGGCGGGCCACATGAACCTGTGGTTCCCGTGCGGGCGGGGCGCGATAGCCTGACGAACGGATCTCTTGATACCAAGAGATCGATCAAATTGACCTGCTGTCCTACGGAGAACGCCATGACCCGCACTCCCGTGAACGTCACCGTCACCGGCGCCGCCGGCCAGATCGGCTACGCACTGCTCTTCCGCATCGCCTCCGGCCAGCTGCTCGGCGCGGACGTGCCGGTCAAACTGCGTCTCCTGGAGATCACTCCGGCGCTGAAGGCCGCCGAGGGCACCGCCATGGAGCTCGACGACTGCGCCTTCCCGCTGCTTCAGGGCATCGAGATCACCGACGACCCGAACGTGGCCTTCGACGGCACGAACGTCGGCCTCCTCGTCGGCGCCCGTCCGCGTACGAAGGGCATGGAGCGCGGCGACCTGCTTGAGGCCAACGGCGGCATCTTCAAGCCGCAGGGCAAGGCCATCAACGACCACGCCGCGGACGACGTCAAGATCCTCGTCGTCGGCAACCCGGCCAACACCAACGCCCTCATCGCCCAGGCCGCCGCCCCGGACGTACCGGCCGAGCGCTTCACCGCGATGACCCGCCTCGACCACAACCGCGCGCTGACCCAGCTCGCGAAGAAGTCGGGCGCCACCGTCGCCGACATCCAGCGCCTGACGATCTGGGGCAACCACTCCGCGACGCAGTACCCGGACATCTTCCAGGCCACCGTCGCCGGCAAGCCCGCCATCGAGGCCATCGGCAACGACCAGCAGTGGCTGGCCGACGACTTCATCCCGACCGTCGCCAAGCGCGGCGCCGCGATCATCGAGGCCCGTGGCGCGTCCTCCGCCGCCTCCGCCGCCAACGCCGCGATCGACCACGTCCACACGTGGGTCAACGGCACGGCCGAGGGCGACTGGACCTCCATGGGCATCCCGTCGGACGGCTCGTACGGCGTCCCGGAGGGCATCATCTCGTCCTTCCCCGTCACCACGAAGGACGGCAAGTACGAGATCGTCCAGGGCCTGGAGATCAACGAGTTCTCGCGTACGCGCATCGACGCGTCCGTGCAGGAGCTGGTCGACGAGCGCGAGGCCGTGCGCGGCCTGGGCCTCATCTGAGCCCACTCACCGGTAGCCGGTAACGGCGGCTGCCCCTCGGACGTCCGAGGGGCAGCCGCTTTTTCGTGCCCGGAGTATTTCGTACCCGGAGTATTCGGTTCTGGATGTCGGTGTGACGTCCTATGCTTCTCCTTCATCAACTGCCGCAGCAGTACGGGCAGTTCGAACGGTCATCGTCGATGACGACCTCGGGGGAGTGGTGTGAGCACCGCGTATGTGCCGGAGCAGCCGTCTTCGGAGAACGGCGCCGGGGTGGCGGCGCCACCACCACCGGCGAAGCCGCCGCACGCCAGCGAGGCCACCCGGCTGCTGTGCGCGGGCGCCTATCTCGACCAGGGCTACCGGGACCGGGTCATCGAGCAGCTGCACCTGTACGAGCAGCGCATCGTGGCGCCTTCGCTCGGCTTCGACGCGGCCCGTGTCCTCGCGCACGCGCTGCGCGCACGACGTATCGAAGTGGCCTGGTCCTGGGCCGTGCTCGGGCTGTGGGCGGTGGGTCTGCCGCTGACCGACTACGGGATCCTCGCGTACCTGCTGCCGTCCGCGCTGCTCGCGCTCGGCGTCTGGATCCGCGGTCCCGGTCGGCGGCCGCCGGTCTGGCGCCGGGTGCCCGCCTGGTGGGTGCGCTGGTGGGGGCGGATCCTGCTGGCCGTGCTGCTGGTCTCCACCGTGGCCACGGTCATCAAGGGCGACGAGTACGGGAGCCTGTCCTACGAAGTCCGCTCCGACCTGCGCGACAGCCTGCCCGAGGTGCTGAGCTGGCTGGTCCCCGAGGGTTCGGGCACCGGGTCGAGCGGCGCCCTGTACGGCTGGCTCACGCTGCTCGTGCTCGCCCTGATCGCCGGATGCGTGGGCGCCCAGCGCAGCCAGTTCGCCCGCGCGCTCGGGGCCGAGCTGTCAGAGGCGCGGTTCGGGGACGCGTCCGCCGACCCGGCCGAGAGCGCCGAGGGCCCCCGCTTCCAGCGGGTGAAGCGGCGGATCAGGACCGAGCAGCACGCGCCGCTGATCATGTACCACGCGGTCCGACCGTTCTGCGGCGCGGGCGAACCGGTGGACACCTGGACGCTCGCCGTGGAACTGCGGCCCGACCGGATGAAGAAGCAGCAGCCGATCAACAACCGGAAGATCCTGGAGCAGGTCCGCCCGCTGCTCGAACGGCTGCGGCTGCCCGCCGAGTTCGCCGGCACCACCGTCCGCGACCGGCTGCGCTGGCTGGAGATCGACGAGTGCGTCTTCCTGCCCGCCGAGGGCCTCGCGGACCGGGACGACGCCCCGTACCGCCCCGAGGCCTTCGAGGAGCACCGGGGCCGGGCCGTCGAGGAGGGCGCGGAGAAGCGCCGGCACTTCCTGCGGATCCGGGTCGGCGGCTGGGAGGAGGAGCTGGTCGTCACCGTCTTCGTCCGCGTCCACACCCAGGGGCGGATGCTGATGCTGGAGATCGTGCCGCACGTCCTCGCCCCGGTACGCGAACCGTTCCGGAACGCCGACCGGGCCGCGCACCAGTTCCGGCACAACAACCCGGTCGGCAAGGCCGCTTGGGCCTTCGCGCGGGTGGCGGGTTCTCCCGTACGTTCCCTGATCACCATCGGCCGCTGGGTCGGCTACGGCTGGCAGGTGCTGACCGGCGGGCACGGCGGCGCGCTGCCGGACGGCCCCGCCCTTTCGGTGCGCGAGCTCGGCGCGGAGGGGCCCGGCTCGCGGTTCCAGCAGATGGACGTCGAGCGCTACCTCAAGTCGATACAGGACCGCATCGCCAACGGCGTGCGCCAGGCGCTCGCCGAATCCGGTTACCAGACCGGCGAGTTCGTCCAGAAGATCGTCAACATCAGCAGTGGCGGCGTGAACATCGACCGGGTCGAGGACTCCACCTTCGCCGTCGGCACGCACGCCCGCGCGACCTCGGGAACGGCCGAAGGCAACGGCACCCCGGACCAGAAGGGAACCGGCGACCATGACGACGCCTAGCGAAGAGCCCTCGGTCAGCATCGGCGACGTCCACGGCAGCACGTTCGCCATCGGCAGTCACGCCCACGCGGAGAGCCACACGGGCGGCGGCGCGCCGCAGACCGACGAGGCGACGCGCGAACTCCTCGCGGCGGTACGCGAACTGCGCGCCGACCTGACCCGACTGCGCGACGACGACGGCCAGTTGACCACCCTCGACGCCGAACTCGCCGAGACCGAGGGGGACATCACCCGCACCGGGCGCGCCCCGGCGAGCCGGATCGAGCGGCTGCGCGCGCTCCTCGCCGACTCCCAGGCGGTCGTCTCGCTGCTCGCGTCGGCCGGCACGGTCGCCGGGATGCTGGGGAACATGACGTGAGCGGACGCCAGTGGAACGAGGAGACGCAGCGCTGGGAGGAGGCGGGCACGCAGACGGGCGCGGTGTCGTCCCCGCCCCCACCCCGCCCGGACTTCGCCCCACCGCCGGGCACTGGCCCCGGCCCCGGCCCCGGCCCCGGCCCCGGCTCCGGCCCCGGCCCCGGCCCCGGCTCCGGCCCCGGCTCCGGCCCCGGCCCTGGCCCCGGCCCCGGCCCTGGCCCTGGCCCCGGCCCCGGCCCCGGCTCCGGCCCCGGCTCCGGCCCCAGCCCCAGCCCCGGCTCCGGCCCCGGCACCAGCCCCGGCCCCGGCCCCGGCGCACAGGACGGGACCCCGCCCCAGTCCTGGCCGGGACCGCCGCAGGACCCGCCCCCGCCGTCGCCCGGCCGCGGCCCCGGGCGGCGCTTCGTGGTCGTGGTGCTCGCCGCGGCCGTGTTCGGGGCCGCCGTCGCGACCGGGGCGGTGCTGATCAGCCGGGGGGACGACCCGGGGCCGGCCCCGAAGCCGGGGCCGACGACCGCGTCGCCCACCCACACCTCGGCATCCCCCACGGTCACCCCCACGCCGACCGGAGGGCTTCCCGCCGACTACCGGGAGGTGCGCGACGCGGCGGGCTTCACGCTCGCGGTGCCCAAGGGCTGGGACCGCACCGAGGGCAAGAACGGCGTGTTCTACACGTCCCCGGACGAGGGCTCGCTCATCCAGATCTTCACCATCGAGGAACCCGACACCACACCGCTCGAATCGCTCACCGCCGCGTCGAAGAACCTGTCGGGCAACCCCGGGTACGAGGAGGTCTCACTGGAGGAGACATCCGCCCCCGAGGGCGCCTCGGACGCGGTCACCGACGACGCGGCCGAGCTCGTCTACGGCTACGACAGCGAGAAGCTCGGCGCCCGCCGCAAGGTGGTCGACTTCGCGTTCACCGCGCAGGACGGACAGCAGTACGCGGTGCTGGTCGCGGGCCCCGACGCCGACTGGCCGGAGCAGGAGGACCGCCTGGCCACCGCGCTTTCGCGGTTCGCACAGGACTGAGCGGACCGGCGTGTAGTGACACAGCGCACTTTTGGCGCCGTACGGGCATGCTTCCCGAGCACCAGGGCAGGGGCATGCGATGTCACCGTAGAGATCGCCGAAGGGGCGTCTGCGGTGACCGGGGGACATACCCGGAACGGAAGGCGAAGCAGGACGTGTCAGTGCAAAACACCATCCATGTCGGCGGAGAGTGGCGCCAGGCCGCATCAGGGGCCTCACGCGAGATCCTCGACCCTGCGGATGCCAAGCCGTTCGCCGTGATCGCAGAGGGCGCCGCCGAGGACGCGGACGCGGCGATCGCCGCCGCCCGCCGCGCCTTCGACGAGGGCCCGTGGCCGAGCACCCCGGTCGCCGAGCGCGCCGCGTTGCTGCGCCGCGTCGCCGACCTCCTCGTACGCGACCGGGAGAAGATCGGCCTCCTGGAGAGCCGGGACGCGGGCAAGACCGTCGAGGAGGGCCGCGTCGACGTCGACTGCGTCGCGGACGCCTTCCGTTACTTCGCGGACCTCGTCATCGGCGAGGGCGCGGGCCGCGTCGTCGACGCCGGTTCCGACGACATCCACAGCGTCGTCGTGCACGAGCCGGTCGGCGTCTGCTCGATGATCACGCCGTGGAACTACCCGCTCCTGCAGGCGAGTTGGAAGATCGCCCCGGCGCTCGCCGCGGGCAACACCTTCGTCATCAAGCCGAGCGAGATCACGCCGCTGACGACCGTCGCGCTCGTCGAGCTGCTGATCGAGGCGGGCCTCCCGGAGGGCGTCGCCAACATCGTCACGGGCCCCGGCGCCTCGGTGGGCGCGCGCTTCGCCGACCACCCCGACGTCGACCTCGTCTCCTTCACCGGCGGCCTGGTCAGCGGCACCAAGGTGGCGCAGGCCGCGGCCGTCTCCGTGAAGAAGGTCGCCCTCGAACTCGGCGGCAAGAACCCGAACGTCGTCTTCGCCGACGCGTGCGAGACGGAGGAAGGCTTCGACACCGCCGTCGACCAGGCGCTGAACGCCGCGTTCATCCACTCCGGCCAGGTCTGCTCCGCCGGTTCCCGCCTCATCATCGAGGAGTCGGTGCGCGAGCGCTTCGTCGCCGAACTCACCCGCCGCGCCGAGAAGATCCGCCTCGGCCGCGGCACCGAGGACGGCGTCGAGTGCGGCCCGCTCGTCAGCGAGCCGCAGCGCGACAAGACCGAGGCGTACGTCGCGTCCGCGCTCGCCGAGGGTGCCGTGCTGCGCTGCGGCGGCAAGCGCCCCGAGCCGTCCGAGGTCCGCCCGGCCACCGGGTACTTCTACGAGCCGACCGTGCTCGACCAGTGCCACCGCGAGATGCGCGTCGTGCGCGAGGAGACCTTCGGGCCGATCCTCACCGTCGAGACGTTCCGCACCGAGGACGAGGCCGTGGCCCTCGCCAACGACACCGAGTACGGACTCGCGGGCGGCGTGTGGACCGAGGACGCGGGCCGCGCCCGCCGCATGGCGCGCCGGCTGCGGCACGGCACGGTCTGGATCAACGACTTCCACCCCTACCTGCCGCAGGCCGAGTGGGGCGGGTTCGGAAAGAGCGGTGTGGGCCGCGAGTTGGGTCCTGCGGGGCTCGCCGAGTACCGCGAGAGCAAGCACGTGTACCAGAACCTGGCGCCGAAGCCGGTGCGGTGGTTCGCGGGCTGACGTCCGCGTCCTCCTGGGCCGTGCGCCCGTATACGTAACCCGTGTGAACGTCCCGGGGCTCTGCCCCGGACCCCGCGCCTCAATCGCCGGCGGGGCTGGATTGCTTGGAGTTGAGTCATGTCCGAAAACACCTACGACTACGTCATCGTTGGTGGTGGCACGGCCGGATCGGTGATCGCGTCACGCCTCACCGAGAACCCGGACGTCACCGTCGCCGTCATCGAGGGCGGCCCCAGCGACATCGACCGCGACGACGTGCTGACGCTGCGCCGCTGGCTCGGCCTGCTCGGCGGTGACCTCGACTACGGCTACACGACCACCGAGCAGCCGCGCGGCAACTCGCACATCCTGCACAGCCGCGCCAAGGTGCTCGGCGGCTGCTCCTCGCACAACACGCTCATCTCGTTCAAGCCGCTGCCGGGCGACTGGGACGAGTGGGCGGCCGCGGGCGCCGAGGGCTGGGACCACAAGGCGATGGACCCGTACTTCGCCAAGCTGCGCAACAACATCGTGCCGGTCGACGCGAAGGACCGGAACGCGATCGCCAGCGACTTCGTCGAGGCCGCGCAGGCGGCGACCGGCGTGCCGCGCGTCGAGGGCTTCAACAAGGGCCCGTTCAAGGACGGCGTCGGCTTCTTCGACCTGTCGTACCACCCCGAGAACAACAAGCGTTCGTCGGCGTCGGTGGCGTACCTGCACCCGCACATGGAGGCGGGCGACCGCCCCAACCTGACGCTGCTGCTTGAGACTTGGGCGTACAAGCTGGAGTTCGACGCCACCGACGACGGGCTGACCGCGCGCGGCGTGCGGGTGCGCGGCAAGGACGGCGTGGAGACGCTCATATCCGCGCGCAACGAGGTCCTCGTGTGCGCCGGCGCCGTCGACACCCCGCGCCTGCTCATGCACTCCGGCATCGGCCCGAAGGTCGACCTCGAAGCCCTCGGCATCCCGGTCCTGCACGACCTGCCGGGCGTCGGCGAGAACCTGCTCGACCACCCGGAGTCGGTCATCGTCTGGGAGACGAACGGGCCGATCCCCGAGAACAGCGCGATGGACAGCGATGCGGGTCTGTTCATCCAGCGGGACCCGGAAGCGGCCGGTCCGGACCTGATGTTCCACTTCTACCAAATCCCGTTCACGGACAACCCGGAGCGCCTCGGCTACGTACAGCCGGAGCACGGGGTGTCGATGACGCCGAACATCCCGAAGCCGAAGAGCCGCGGACGGGTGTACCTGACGAGTGCCGATCCCGAGGTCAAGCCGGCCCTCGACTTCCGTTACTTCACGGACGAGGACGACTACGACGGCAACACCCTCGTCGACGGCATCAAGATCGCCCGCGAGATCGCCAAGACCGAGCCGCTGGCCGGCTGGCTCAAGCGCGAGGTGTGCCCCGGCCCGGACGTCACCGACGACGAGGCGATCAGCGAGTACGCACGTAAGGTCGCGCACACCGTCTACCACCCGGCCGGTACTTGCCGAATGGGTGCGGCGACCGATGAACTCGCCGTGGTGGACCCCGAGTTGAAGGTGCGCGGGCTGGGCTCCCTCCGTATTGCCGATGCGTCCGTCTTCCCGACGATGCCCGCGGTGAACCCGATGATCGGGGTGCTCATGGTCGGGGAGAAGTGCGCCGAGCTGCTGGGTGGTGATGCGTGATGAGCGCGACTGTGTCTGAGGCGGGTACAGGTACGGGTACGGGTACGGGTGCAGGTGCGGACAAGCGGGCCGGGGCCGGGGACGGGTCCGGTTCCGAGGCCGTGTTCGCCGTGCGGAATCTGTGGAAGGTCTTCGGGCCGAAGGCCGAACGGGTCCCGGGGCAGGCCGAGTTGGCCGATCTGAGCGCCGCCGAACTGCGGGCGAAGACCGGCTGCACGGCCGCCGTGCGCGATGTCTCGTTCGACGTGAAGCGGGGCGAGGTCTTCGTTGTCATGGGCCTGTCGGGTTCCGGCAAGTCGACGCTCGTACGGTGTCTGACCCGGCTCATCGAGCCGACGTCCGGGACGCTGGAGATCGACGGCGAGGACGTCCTCGGCATGGACAAGTCGCGGTTGCGGGAGCTGCGCCGCCACCGCGCGGCGATGGTCTTCCAGCACTTCGGGCTGCTTCCGCACCGCACGGTCCTCGACAACGTCGCGTACGGCCTGGAGATTCAGGGCGTCGGCCGCGCCGAGCGGCGGGCGAAGGCGGCGGAGGTCGTGGCGAAGGTGGGCCTGGACGGTCTTGAGTCGCGTCGCCCCGGGCAGTTGTCCGGTGGTCAGCAGCAGCGCGTGGGGCTTGCGCGGGCGCTGGCCGTGGACCCCGAAGTGCTGCTGTTCGACGAGCCGTTCAGCGCGCTCGACCCGCTCATCCGGCGTGACATGCAGGAGGAGGTCGTGCGGCTGCACCGTGAGGAGGGCCGCACGATGGTCTTCATTACGCACGACCTGAGCGAGGCGCTGCGGCTCGGTGACCGGATCGCGCTCATGCGCGACGGCCGTGTCGTGCAGCTCGGCACGCCCGAGGAGATCGTCGGGTCGCCGGCGGACGACTACGTCCGGGAGTTCGTACAGGACGTGCCGCGTGAGCAGGTCCTGTCGGTGCGGCATGCGATGCGGCCCGCCGACGAGGACGAGGTCGACCGGGGGCCGTCGATCGCGCCGGAGGCGACTGTTTCGGCGGCGATCGAGGCGGTTGCTTCCAGCGGGTTTGCGGTGCGGGTGGTGGATGGTGCCGGTGAGTGTGTCGGTGTGGTCGACCACGAGCGGCTCTTGAGTGTCATTGCGGGCACGTCCCCTACGCCGCGGGGCTCCGCCCCGGACCCCGCGCCTCAATCGCCGGCGGGGCTTGATAAGCCCGGCACCGTGCCTACGCCGCGGGGCTCTGCCCCGGACCCCGCTGCTCAATCGCCGCAGGGGCTTGATATGTCCGCCGAACCGGGGCTTGATGTGCCCGCTGAACCGGGGCTTGATGTGCCCGCCGAAGCGGGGCTTGAATTGCCCGCCGAAGCGGGGCTTGAATTGCCCGCCGAAGCGGGGCTTGAATTGCCCGCCGAAGCGGGGGGCGAGAGGCCCCGGGCGTCGGCCTCGGACGAGGGGGCCGAGTGATGGCTGCCGCTGTAACGGCCGGTCCGGGCGAAGGTGCGGGGGGCCGGGTCAGTGCCCTGGTGCGCAATCGCGCGCTGGGCAAGATCGCCATGCTCGTCGTCGCGGCAGCGATCCTCGTGCCGCTCGCCAACGCCAAGTGGGGCAGCGGCACTTGGCCGCACGCGCTCACCGTCGACCTGACGAAGCCGCTCGGCGAGGTCAGCACGTGGATCGTCGACCACCGGGACACCAGCCCCCTCTTCACGTACTTCTTCGGCTACATCAGCGAAGCCGTCGTCGTCTCCGTGCGCGCCGTCTACCTGCTGCTCCTCGCCGCAGGCTGGGCCGGGGTGACCGCCGCCGCGGGCCTCATCGCGTGGCGGATCGCGGGCTGGCGGCTCGCCGTCGGAACCGCTGTCGCGTTCCTGCTGTGCGGCGGGCTCGGCATGTGGGTGCCGACGATGCAGACGCTCGCCCTGATGATCGTGGCGGTCGCCGCGTCCGTCGTGATCGGTGCCCTGCTGGGGCTCGCGGGCGGACTCAGCGAGCGCGTCTTCAGGGTGCTGCGCCCGGTACTCGACACCATGCAGGTGCTCCCCGCCTTCTCGTACCTCCTCCCCATGACGCTGATCTTCGGCATCGGCGTCCCGGCCGCCGTCCTCGCGACGGTCGTCTACGCCGCTCCGCCGATGGCCCGCCTCACGGCGCTCGGCCTGCGCGGCGCCGACGGCGGCGTCATGGAGGCCGTCACCTCGCTCGGCGCCAACGCCCGGCAGCGGCTGCTGAGCGCGCGCCTCCCGCTGGCCCGCAAGGAGCTGCTCCTCGGGGTCAACCAGACGATCATGATGGCGTTGTCGATGGCCGTCATCGCCTCCGTCATCGGCGCGGGCGGCCTCGGTGACCGCGTCTACCAGGCGCTCGCCTCCGTCGACGTCGGCGCGGCGCTCGCCGCCGGTATCCCGATCGTGCTGCTCGCGGTCGTCCTCGACCGCGTCACGGGCGCGGCGGGCGCACGCCTCGGGGGCGGCGGTTCGGTCTCGGCGTACTCGAAGTGGTGGGACGTACTCGCCGTCGCCGTCGGCGCCGTGGTCGTGTCGGTCGTGGGCCGTGTCGCGGGCCGCCTCGACTGGCCGACGAGCTGGGTCGCGGACATCGCCGACCCGGTCAACTCCGCCGTCGACTGGATGACGAACCACCTCTACTCCGGCGTCCCGTTCTTCGGCGGCACCAACGTGTGGGCGGGCAACTTCACGACCTGGATCCTCAACCCGATCCGCGACGGCCTCACCTCCCTCCCCTGGTGGGGCGTGCTGTTCATCGTCGCCGTGCTCGCGTGGCTGATCGGCACCTGGCGCACCGCGCTGACCGCCGTCGTCGCGATGGCGGTCATCGGCGGCCTGGGCGTCTGGGAGCAGTCCCTCGACACGCTCTCGCAGGTCATCGCGGCCGTGGCGGTCACCCTCGTGCTCGGCGTCGCCATCGGTATCGGCGCGGCCCGCAGCAAGCGCGTCGAACGCGTCCTGCGCCCCGTCCTCGACGTGTGCCAGACGATGCCGCAGTTCGTGTACCTGATCCCCGTGGTCGCCCTCTTCGGCGTCGGCCGCGCCCCGGCCGCCTGCGCGGCGGTCGTGTACTCGCTGCCCGCGGTCATCCGCATCACCACGCAGGGCCTGCGCCAGGTCGACCCGGCGGCGATGGAGTCCTCGCGCTCCCTCGGCGCCACGACCCGCCAGCAGCTCCTCAAGGTCCAACTCCCGCTCGCCCGCCCCTCGTTGCTGCTCGCCGTGAACCAGGGCGTCGTCCTGGTCCTCGCCGTCGTCATCATCGGCGGCCTCGTCGGCGGCGGCGCGCTCGGCTACGAAGTCGTCGCGGGCCTCGGCCAGGGCGACCTGGCGACCGGCCTCGTCGCGGGCGTCGCGATCGTCTGCCTGGGCCTGATGCTCGACCGGGTCACGCAGCCCACGGAAAGGAGGACGTCCCGATGAGCGCATCCCGTCGTACGTTCATGGGCGCGCTGTTCGGAGCGGGGGCAGGGGTCGCCCTCTCCGGCTGCGGCGGCGTCGACATGACCAAGCAGACGTCCCCGTACGCGAATGCCGCGGGCGCCAAGACGGTCACGATCTCCGTCCAGTCCTGGGTCGGCGCCTCCGCCAACTCCTACGTCGCGAAGTACCTCCTGGAGGAGAAGCTCGGCTACCGCGTCGACATCGTCCAGGTCGACGAGGTCCCCGCCTGGGACGCCCTCAGCCAGGGCCGCGTCGACGCGATCATGGAGGACTGGGGCCACCCCGACCAGGAGCAGCTGTACGTCAAGGAGAAGAAGACGATCGTCTCCGGCGGCGGCCTCGGCGTCATCGGTCACATCGGCTGGTTCGTCCCGACGTACTACGCCGAGAAGAACCCGGACATCACGGACTGGCGCAACCTCAACAAGTACGCGAAGGAGTTCGCCACCGCCGAGTCCGGCGGCAAGGGCCAACTCCTCGACGGCTCGCCGTCCTACTTCACGTACGACAAGGCGCTGGTGAAGAACCTCGACCTGGACTTCCAGGTCGTCTTCGCCGGCTCGGAGGCCGCCCAGCTCACCCAGGTCAAGCAGTTCGCGAAGGTGCGCAAGCCCTTCATGATGTACCTGAACCGCCCCCACTGGTTCTTCTCGCAGGTCCCCATGACGGAGGTCAAGCTCCCCAAGTACACGGAGGGCTGCGAGGACGACGCGGACGCGGTGCGCTGCGCGTACCCGACGCTGGAACTCCAGAAGTACCTCAACGCCGACTTCGCCGGCACCGGCAGCGACGCGGCGAGGTTCCTCCGGAACTTCCGCTGGACCGGCACCCAGCAGAGCCAGGTCTCCCTCCTCATCGCAGGCAAGGGCCTGACCCCGGACGAGGCGGCGAAGCGCTGGGTCGCGGAGAACCGCAAGGTCTGGCAGCGCTGGATGCCGAGTCGCTAGGCGCTGGGCGGGGTGTGCGTTACCTGGCGGCGCGGGTGTGCGCCGCCAGGAACGCGTTCCAGGCGGAAGCGGTGGCGGCGAAGGTGGGCCCTTCGCCGCCGAGCTTGGAGTCGCGGACGTGGATGCGGGAGGCGCAGGCGGCGACTTCGAGACAGTTGCCGCCTTGGTCGTCGCTGTAACTGGACTTCCGCCATTCCAGGGCGACTTCGAGGCAGTTGCTGCCCTCGCTGTCGCTGTAACTGGACTTGAACCACGTCAGGTCGGCGTTCACAGTTCCCGCGCCACCTTTCTGATGAAGTCGGCCGAATCCTCGGGGCTGAGCGCGTGCATGCGGATCATGTCATGGGCACGAGTGAGTGCACTCACCTTGTTCGCATCGGCGTACAGGGTGCTGGTCTCGGGCCCCTCCACGTACGCATAGTGCTCGTGGTCGACGGTCTCCAAGACGGCGACGGCACCGCGGAGCGCGACGCCGTACGCCCGCCCGAACGGCAGTACCTGAATCGATACGTTCCTCAACTCGCCCAGCTCCAACAGGCGTTGGAGCTGCCGCTCCATGACCTCACGCCCGCCCACCTGCGCCCGCAGCGCCGCCTCGAACAGCACAAAGCTGAACATGACGCCCGTCCGCACGGTCAGCGCCTCCTGCCGCTTGAGCCGCCCGGTGACCCGTTCCTCGACGGCCTCGTCGTCGAGCGGCGGCGAACTCGCGCCGATCAACGCCCGTGCGTACTCGGGCGCTTGAAGCAGCCCGGGAATCAGCAGCGGCTCGTACGAACTGATGGCGATGGCGTCCTTCTCCAACGCCATGAACTCCTGCGACCGTTGCGGGTGCGCCTCCGGTTTCAGGTACTCCTGGGCGGCGACGATCTTCCCGCCCGCACCGCACAGTTGGTCGGCGATCTGGAGCAGCCGCAGCGTCGGCTTTCGGCGCCCGTTCTCCATGGACTTCACGTACTCGCAGCCGTAACCGGCCTCCTTGGCCAGTATTTCGCGGTCCACGCCGGCCTCGGAACGCCACAGCTTGATCTGGCTGCCGCAGTACCGCCACGCGAGATTGATCTCTGCCGACATGCACACCTCCGCCGCCCACCCGCCGACAGCCCGACGGGTACAACTTCCCTTAGTACCCCCGCCGTTACTCTCTGAAGCCATGCGCGACCCGGGACGGTGAACTCGGCAATCCGAGCCGCCCACCCCCACGCAAGGAACGACCGCGCATGCAGACGAAACTCCCCCAGGACATCGAATGGCGCCTGCCGCGCCACGCGCGCAGCGTAGGGAGGGCACGCCGCCTGTTCCGGGAACAGGCGGCGTCGTGGGCGTTGCCGGAGGAGCTGACGGACACGGCCGAACTCCTCCTCAGCGAACTCCTGACCAACGCCTACCGGCACGCGAGGACCCCGGCGGGCCGCGAGATCTGGACCCGCGCCGTCCTGACGGACGACCGCCTCCGGATCCAGGTCACGGACGCGGGCGACACCCTCCCCGTGCCCCGTACGCCTTCGCCGGAGGACGAGTCGGGCCGGGGCCTGGCCCTGGTGGCGCTGCTCGCGGACGAGTGGGGTGCGCGGGAGCGCGAAACGGGCGTGGGCAAGGTGGTCTGGTTCGAACTCGCCCACCCACACGGTGTGGATGGAACCGGCTGAACCGGCTGAACCGGCTGAACCGGCTCGCGGAGGTCGCAGGGAAGGTGACTGTGACGCCTAACGCCGAAGGGATTGGGGTTAGGGCCCTTCTGACGGATCTTGCCGGAGTCGCGGCCGAAATATGCGGCCTCCCGCATCCAGCCTGATCCGTCAGAAGGGCTCTAGCCGTCACAGATCCTGATGCCCCCGAAGGTCATCGCCCCTCGAGCATGGCCAGCCACACCATCAAGGGAAGGGTGCCGACGGCCAGGGCCATCCCCGCGGCCGTCAGGCCGGGGCGAACCTCGCGGTGGCCCCGAAGGGCCAGAAGGGCGGCGATCGGTGGGAGGAGGGCGGCGACCAGAAAGCTGAAGTGCCACCCTTCCTCCTTGATGAAGAAGAAGAGGAGCACCCAGTACACGGGCACCGCGCCGACGTTCAGGATGCGCCCGCTCACGAGCCACCTGTCGAGAGCGGGGTCGTCGCCGAAGAAACTCATGCCGTGTATCTCCTCAACCCTTCAGCGACGGTTATACCGCGCGATTGTCATAGGACCCGCGGCCCACTTCAGGGAAGCCGTCCACTGATGAGAACCCTGCAACCGCTCCGGAGATCCCTAGGGCGACAAGGTTCATCGCCTGCGAGATCGTGTCGAACATGATGGAGGCCTCGGCCCACATCTTCATGATGCGCAACGCTTGCGCGGCGGCCAGCGCGAACATGGCAGCGGAAGCCACCTGCCCTCCGACGGGGAGCGCGTTGACGGCTGCCGCAGAGGCCATGTTGATCATCCAGATGACCAGGGCATCACAGAAGAGCACCAGCCAGCCCTTCAGGAACTCGGCAAGTTGGAAGGCCAGTTGAGCGCCACGTGCGTAGGCATCCTTGAGGGAGTCGAAGGTCTCGTGGAGTTGGTCGAGCTTTTTGGCGAACTCCTCGAAGTACACCGTCGCCGTGTCTGCGGCGTTGCCGTCCCAGGTCAGCCCCACGGTCCGGTTGCCCTTGCGTAGGTTGGTGGCGCTGGATTCGCAGAATGCGGCGAGATTGCCCCAGACGTCGGAGCAGTCGTTGTATCCGTTCCAGTCCCCGATGACCCAGTTGGTCACCTCGCCGAAAGGGTCGAAGCCGAAGAGGAGTTTGGACGCCTCCACTGCCATGGCCGAAGGGCTGCCGAGGTCGAGGGCGGTGCCGAACGTCTTCTGCACCGGGCTCATCTTGAATTCGTCCACGTGCCCCGACCCGTACTCGGCGAGTGGATTGCCGCTGGCCCCGTCAGGCTTGGTCGGTCTGTCGGTAGTAATCGGCGGAGCGTGTCAGTTCACCTCCTGAGGACTCGAGGATGCTCTTGACCTTGCTCAACGCCTTCCGGGCGTCGGCGACATGTTGGTCGTGCTCGCCGGCGACGAGGTCCCACAGGGACCCACCCCCCATAGTGTCGATTTGTGCATACTTGCCCACATACGACATTGCTTCCGCGCCGCCTTTGGCGGCTCGGCCCACCAGCTTGCCGAAGCCGTCGACGGCGTCTGCGTCCACACGAAAGCTCATGTGCCCCCCGTTCGATGTGCATGATGTGAGTGGAGCGTGCGTCGGATGGCGGTATCCCTGAGGCGAGGAGCCGTCAGTAGAGCGACCAACCGCTGCCGTCGTGGCGTGACTTGCCGGTTACCGGACGCTCCGCGTGCTCTGCGTGACGCTCGTCGTTCGCCTGTCGTCCCTGCTCCGCGATGCTCTGCTCACCCTCCGCCGCGAGCGCTTCGCGCTCGTCGTCGGACATCGCGGCCCACTTCTCGGTAAGGGGCGCCGACTGTTGGGAAGTCTGCTCGGCGTAAGCCGGAACGTCGGCTGCCTGCCTCCCGTCCGCCCGACGACTCCTACCCCAACCCCTCCGCGATCTCCCGCACCGCCCCCATCGCCCGCCGCTGCAACCCCGGCCCGAACGTGATCCGCGTCGCGCCCAGTTCGCCCCACTCGCGCAGGGAAGGGCCGCCGGGTGGGGCGCCCACGTTGATGGGGCCCTCGATGCGGGAGCGCAGGGTGGGGAGGGCTTCCGGTGGGGCGCCGATCGGGTAGACGCAGTCCGCGCCCGCGGCGATGTAGAGGTGGGCGCGGGACACGGCCTCGTCGATCGGGTTCGCGGCGCCGCGGATGAACGTGTCGATGCGGGCGTTCAGGACGATCCGGTCGCCTGCCAGTGAGCGGAACTCCGACAGCCAATCCGCCTGCGCCTGCGCCGGCTTGAGGGCAGCCGTCGCGTGGTTCGAGTCCTCCAGGTTGCAGCCGACCGCGCCCGTTTCCAGGAGGCGTTCCACCAGTTCCTTCGGCGGGAGGCCGTAGCCGCTCTCGATGTCCGCCGACACCGGGACCGATACCGCGCGCACGATGCGGCGGATCGCCGCGAACATTTCGTCGGCGGGCGTCGAGCCGTCCTCGTAGCCGAGGGACGCCGCGATGCCCGCGCTCGGCGTCGCGAGGGCGGGGAAGCCGGCCTCCTCGAAGACGCGGGCGCTGGCCGCGTCCCAGGGGCCGGGGAGGACGAGGGGGTCGCCGGGGGAGCGGTCGTGGTGCAGGGCGCGGAATGTGGTTGCCTGATTCACCATGCGGGGCCTCCTGGCTCGATGCGGCGGCTCACCATCAGCCGGTTCCAGTTGTTGATCACCGCGATCGTCGCGATCAGGTGGGCCAACTCCGGTTCCGTGAAGTGCTTGGCCGCCGCGTCGTACGCCTCGTCGGGGACGTAACCGTCGGTCAGGAGCGTAATGGCCTCCGTCAGGGCGAGTGCAGCCTTTTCCCGGTCGTTGAAAGCGTCGCCGGACTCGCGCCAGGCCGAGAGGAGTGCGATGCGTTTCGCGCTCTCGCCGTGCTTCTCCACCGCGATGTCCACGTGCATGTCCAGGCAGAACGCGCACTGGTTGAGCTGCGACGCGCGGATCGAGACCAGTTCCGTGAGGGCCGGGTCGGCGAGGCCCTTTTTCGCCGCCGCGCTGAGCGACTGCATCGCCGACCGGACCTCTGCGTCCAACTTCCTTGTGCGCACTGTCACTTGAAGTCGCCCGGGGTGTAGTGGCCCGGCGACTGGCGGGTGGAGACGCCGAAGCGGTTCCAGGCGTTGATGACCGTGATCGCCGCGATCAGTTGGGTGAGTTCCTGCTCGTCGAAGAGCTTGGACGCCTTCTCGTAGACCTCGTCCGGTACGAAGCCGTCGGTGAGGACGGTGATCGCCTCGGTCAGTTCGAGAGCGGCGATCTCCTTCTCCGTGTAGTAGTGCTTCGACTCCTCCCACGCGCTGAGCTGGATGATCCGCTCGACGCTCTCGCCCGCCGCGAGCGCGTCCTTGCTGTGCATGTCGAGGCAGAGCGCGCAGCGGTTCAGCTGCGAGGCGCGGACCTTGATCAGTTCGGCGATCTTGGGGTCCAGGCCGGCGCGGGCGGCGGCGTCCAGCCGGATCATCGCCTTGAAGACCTCCGGTGCGTGCCGGTGCCAGTCCAGGCGGGGGGTGTGCTCGTGGGCGTACGTGGGGGTCTCGTTGTTCTTGTTCGTCATGCTTTGACCGTACGCGGGAATTGGCGCTCCGGTATGGTCCATTTACGTGGAAGAATCTTGGGCCAATTCGGTGTCCGGGCGGGCGCTCGGCATCGATCTGCATCTCGATCCCGGTACCTCCGGGGGCGTACGTCGTGGGCTCACCGACGCGCTCCGTGAGGCCGTACGTGGCGGGCGGCTCGCCCCCGGGACCCGGCTGCCCGCCTCCCGTACCCTCGCCGCCGACCTCGGCCTCGCCCGCAACACCGTCGCCGACGCCTACGCCGACCTCGTCGCCGAGGGCTGGCTCACCGCCCGGCAGGGCTCCGGCACCCGGGTCGCCGAACGCCCGGGGCGGGCGCCGACCCCGGCGCCCGCCACGAACCGCGTCCCCTTCGGCGGCCACCGCTACGACCTCCACCCCGGCCGCCCCGACCTCGCCTCCTTCCCGCGCGCCGAGTGGCTGAAGGCCGCCCGCCGCGCCCTCACCGCCGCCCCGAACGAGGCCCTCGGCTACGGCGACCCCCGCGGCCGCCCCGAACTGCGCGCCGCCCTCGCCGACTACCTCGCCCGCGCCCGCGGCGTCCAGGCGTCACCGGAGCGGATCGTCGTCTGCGCCGGATTCGTCCAGGGGATGATCCTGCTCGGCGAGGTGCTGCACGGGCGCGGTGTGCGGGACGTGGCCGTGGAGTCGTACGGGCTCGATCTGCACTGGGACTGTCTGGCTAGGGCGGGGCTGCGTACCCGGCCGTTGCCGATTGATGAACTGGGCGCGGATGTGGGTGAGTTGGGGAGTGGGGAAGGGGCTGTGTTGCTCACGCCCGCCCATCAGTTCCCCCTGGGTGTCGCCCTCCACCCCAGCCGTCGTGCCGCCGTCGTCGACTGGGCGCGGCGCACCGGTTCGCTGATCCTGGAGGACGACTACGACGGTGAGTTCCGCTACGACCGGCAGCCCGTCGGCGCGCTCCAGGGCCTTGACCCGGATCGTGTCGTCTATCTCGGTACCGCGAGCAAGTCGCTCGCCCCCGGGCTGCGGCTCGGCTGGATGGTGCTGCCCGCCGCGCTCGTCGACGAGGTCGTCGCCGCCAAGGGGCACACCGACTGGTCCTGCGGCGTCCTCGATCAGCTCACCCTCGCCGAGTTCCTCGGATCCGGGGCGTACGACCGTCATGTGCGCGCCGCCCGGCTGCGCTACCGGCGCCGCCGCGACCAGCTCGTCGCCGCCCTCGCCGTGCGCGCCCCGGCCGTGCGCGCCACCGGCATCGCGGCCGGGCTGCACGCCGTGCTCCAACTCCCGCCGGGCACCGAGCGGTCCGTGGTGCAGGCCGCCGCCTGGCAGCGCCTCGGCGTCGCGGGCCTGTCCGCCTTCCGGCACGAGCGCGCCCCGGAGGCCGGGGATCCGGTGGATGCCCTGGTCGTCGGCTATGGCACCCCGCCCGACCATGCGTGGCCGGGCGCGTTGGATACGCTGTGCCGCGTCCTGCCCTGAGGGGCCCGGGACCATGTACGTATACGTAGAGCTACGTAGAACAACGTAGAACAACGGGGGATTTCTTCATGACGGACGGCAAGAACGACGGCAAGAACGACGGCAGCAACAACGCCGCCACACAGCGACGGATGCGCTCCGGCACCGTCGCCCTCGGCGGCGTCGGCCTGCTGGCCGCCGCGCTCACCGCCTGCTCGTCGGGCTCGGGCTCGGACGTCGACAAGCGCTGCATCGACCGCAACAGCTACAACGCGGGCAAGGGCTACAAGGTCGTCTCCGACAAGTACTGCAAGTCGACCTCGTCCTCGACCGGCAAGTCCTCGGTCAACGGCGGCTGGTACTACGGCGGTTCCAAGAAGGGCGCCCGCGTCGGCGGCGGCTCCTTCAGCAAGCCCTCGGGCGGAGGCGGCGTCAAGCGCGGCGGCTTCGGCAGCGGCGGCGGCAAGGGCGGAAGCTCCGGCGGCTGAGCCCCCGGAGACACTGATGAAGCGACACACCATCACCCCGCGCCCCGGCTGGCAGCAGACCGTCGAGGAGCAGGGGCTCATCTACCCGCTCACCCGCTACCCCGACGACTCGCTGCGCCCGTACTGGGACGAGAGCGCCTACTACGAGTTCTCCCTGCCCGAGGTCGAGGCGCTGGAGGAGGTCGTCGAGGAACTGCACCGCATGTGCCTCGCCGCGGCCGAGCACATCGTCCGCCACGACCGCTTCGCCGACCTCGGGATCACCGATCCACGGGTCGCCGCGGCGGTCGCGGAGGCGTGGCAGCGGCGGGCCGAACTCCCGTCCGTCTATGGCCGGTTCGACCTGCGGTACGACGGCGGGGGCGGCCCCGCGAAGCTGCTGGAGTACAACGCCGACACCCCGACCTCGCTGGTGGAGGCCGCGTCGCCGCAGTGGTTCTGGATGGAGGAGCGGTTCCCCGGCGCCGACCAGTGGAACTCGCTGCACGAGCGGCTCGTCGACGCCTGGAAGAAGCAGGCCGCGCTGCTGCCGCCCGGCAGCCCGCTCTACTTCGCGCACTCCTCGGCCGACGAGCTCGGCGAGGACCTGATGACCGTCGGCTATCTGAAGGAGACCGCCGAGCAGGCGGGCCTGGACACCGACTGGATCTCCATGGAGGAGATCGGCTGGGACAGCCTCTCCGAACGCTTCGTCGACAACCAACTCCGGTTCATCCGCAGCTGTTTCAAGCTCTACCCGTGGGAGTGGCTGACCTCCGACGCGTTCGCCCCGCACGTCCTGGCCGGCCTCGACAACGGCGGCGGCACGGGTACGACGATGTGGATCGAGCCCGCCTGGAAGATGCTGCTCAGCAACAAGGCGTTGCTGGCTGTGTTGTGGGAGCTGTATCCGGACCATCCGAACCTGCTGCCCGCCTATCTCGACGGGCCGCGTGAACTCGCGGACCCGGGCGGCCCCGGCTACGTATCGAAGCCGCTGCTCGGGCGGGAGGGGGCGGGCGTCACGATCCATGGGCCCGGCGACACCTCCCCGGGGGCGGCTGCCGCCGAAGAGCCGTGCTGCTACCAGCAGTTGGAGCCGCTTCCCGACTTCGACGGGAACCGCGTCGTCCTCGGCGCGTGGGTCGTCGAGGACGAGGCGGCCGGTCTCGGCATCCGGGAGTCGGCGGGACTGGTGACGGACGAATACGCCCGTTTCCTGCCCCACGTCATCCTGTGAGGGCCCTGATGGAAGGACCCTGGGCCCGGTCCTAGGCGCCGAGGACCGAGCGGAGCTGAGCGAGGCCCCAGTCCAGGTCGTCCTTGCTGATCACCAGCGGCGGGGCGATCCGGATCGTGGAACCGTGGGTGTCCTTCACCAGGACCCCGCGGTCCATCAGCTTCTCCGAGATCTCCCGGCCCGTACCGAACGACGGGTCGATGTCGACGCCCGCCCACAGCCCGCGCCCGCGCACCTCGGTGACCTTCCCGGTCCCCGTCAACAGGCCCAGCTCGGCGTGCAGATGCTCGCCCAGCTCCGTGGCCCGCTCCTGGAACTCGCCGGTGCGCAGCATCGCGATCACCTCCAGGGCGACCGCGCAGGCCAGCGGGTTTCCGCCGAACGTCGAGCCGTGCTCGCCCGGCCGGAACACCCCGAGCACCGCCTTGCTCGACACCACGGCCGACACCGGCACGACGCCGCCGCCGAGCGCCTTGCCCAGTACGTACATGTCCGGCACGACGCCCTCGTGCTCGCACGCGAAGGTACGGCCGGTGCGGCCGAGGCCCGACTGGATCTCGTCGGCGATGAGCAGGACGTTCCGCTCGCGGGTCAACTCCCGTGCGCCCGCGAGGTATCCGGGCGGCGGGACCAGTACCCCCGCCTCGCCCTGGATCGGTTCGAGCAGCACCGCCACCGTGTCGTCCGTGACCGCGGCGCGCAGCGCGGCCAGATCCCCGTACGGGACGATGTCGAAGCCCGGCGTGTACGGGCCGAAGTCGGCGCGGGCCTCCTCGTCGGTGGAGAAGCTGACGATCGTCGTCGTACGGCCGTGGAAGTTGTCGCTCGCGACCACGATCCTGGCGCGGCCGTCCGGCACGCCCTTGACGCGGTAGCCCCACTTGCGGGCGGTCTTCACGGCCGTCTCGACGGCCTCGGCGCCCGTGTTCATCGGCAGTACCGCCTCCATCCCGCACAGCTCGGCGAGCTGGGTGCAGAACGCGGCGAACCGGTCGTGGTGGAACGCCCGCGAGGTCAGCGTCACCCGCTCCAGCTGGGCCTTCGCGGCCTCGATGAGCCGGCGGTTGCCGTGCCCGAAGTTGAGCGCCGAGTAGCCGGCGAGCATGTCGAGGTAGCGCCGCCCCTCGACGTCCGTCATCCACGCGCCCTCTGCGGTGGCGACGACGACGGGGAGCGGGTGGTAGTTGTGCGCGCTGTGCTCGTCGGCGAGGGCGATTGCGGTTTCGGTGGCACTCACGGGGTCTCCGTTCGTCGCGGCTCATGACGCTCTGCGTAGGGCGGCGGGCTTGTGGCCTCTTCCTATCGTCGCTCGGGATGTGGACGTGGAAACCTCGCCGTGCGCCGCGCCCGGTACTGTGAGGGCAGGGCCGTGACTGGCGCGCTGGGATGGGATCGACCATCGGGGAGCGGCCCGAGCAGTGTGTGCCGTGCGCCTGGGCCGACCAACCGTGAACCGACCGTGTCCGGAGGCTGCCCCATGAACGACCTCACCCCTGAATCCATCGCGTACCGCGCCGCGCTCGACGTCGTGCGCGCCGTCGAGCCGCGCGTCGCCGACGCCATCGGCCAGGAACTCACCGACCAGCGCGAGATGCTCAAGCTGATCGCGTCCGAGAACTACGCGTCCCCGGCGACGCTGCTGACCATGGGCAACTGGTTCAGCGACAAGTACGCGGAGGGGACGGTCGGGCGCCGTTTCTACGCGGGGTGCCGCAATGTCGACACTGTTGAGTCGGTTGCCGCGGAGCACGCCCGCGAGCTGTTCGGGGCGCGGCACGCGTATGTGCAGCCGCACTCCGGGATCGACGCGAACCTCGTCGCCTTCTGGGCCGTGCTCGCCGACCGGGTCGAGGCGCCGTTCCTGGAGAAGGCGGGCGCCCGGCAGATCAACGACCTCAGCGAGGCGGACTGGGCCGAGCTGCGGAACGCCTTCGGCAACCAGCGGATGCTCGGCATGTCGCTGGACGCCGGCGGTCACCTCACGCACGGGTTCCGGCCGAACATCAGCGGCAAGATGTTCGACCAGCGGTCTTATGGGACCGACCCCGCAACCGGGCTCATCGACTACGAGGCGCTGCGGGCGCAGGCCCGTGAGTTCAAGCCGCTGATCATCGTCGCCGGGTACTCGGCGTACCCGCGGCTCGTGAACTTCCGGATCATGCGGGAGATCGCCGACGAGGTGGGCGCGACGCTCATGGTCGACATGGCGCACTTCGCGGGTCTTGTGGCGGGCAAGGTGCTGACCGGTGACTTCGATCCGGTGCCGCACGCGCAGATCGTGACGACGACGACCCATAAGTCGTTGCGGGGGCCGCGCGGCGGCATGGTGCTGTGCGACGACTCGCTCAAGGATCAGGTCGACCGGGGCTGCCCGATGGTGCTCGGGGGGCCGTTGCCGCACGTCATGGCGGCGAAGGCGGTCGCGCTCGCGGAGGCGCGGCAGCCGGCGTTCCAGGACTACGCGGGGCGCATCGTGGACAATGCGCGGGCGTTGGCGGAGGGGTTGGTGCGGCGGGGCGCGACGCTCGTCACCGGTGGCACGGACAACCACCTCAACCTCATCGACGTGGCCTCCTCGTACGGGCTCACCGGGCGGCAGGCGGAGGCCGCGCTGCTCGATTCCGGGGTCGTCACGAACCGGAACGCGATTCCGGCGGATCCGAACGGGGCGTGGTACACGTCCGGGATTCGGATCGGTACGCCGGCGTTGACCACGCGGGGGTTGGGTGTGGGTGAGATGGATGAGATCGCGGGGCTGATGGACCGGGTGTTGGGGGCGGCGGAGCCGGGGGTGACGAAGTCCGGCGCCGTGTCGAAGGCGAGCCACGTCCTGGACCCGAAGATCGCGGACGAGGTCGCCCGCCGTGCGGCCGACCTCCTCGCCGGGTTCCCGCTGTACGGGCAGATCGACCTGGGCTGATCCCCTGCCGGGGTGGGAGGAGGAGGGTTGCGGCCCCCTTCCTCCCACGCCCCGGGGCTCCGCCCCGGACCCCGCGCCTCAAACGCCGGCGGGGCTGGAAAGATCGGGGCTCCGCCCCGGACCCCGCGCCTCAAACGCCGGCGGGGCTGGGTTGTGGTCGTCCACCGCCGGGGCTTGAAAGCCCGCCCCCTCCGGGGGCGTCAGACGTCGACCAGTTGCTGGTGGGGTTCCCGGAGGGGGTGGCGGAACCGGCGGAGCCATGTCGGCGCGAGCGCCAGAGCGAAGCCCGCGCCCGCGCCGATCAGCGCCCACCGCACCTTGTGGTCCGAGCGCGGCCGGGGCCCTGGGGCGAAGAGGCCCGAGCCCGCCAGGCGGTCGAAGTCGGCGCGGGAGGCGTGGTGCCAGCGGAAGTCGTCGTCGACCGTGTCCACGGCGGGGTCCGTGCGGATCCACGGCGTGCCGTCGTCGGCGAGGAATATCTGGTCCTGGCGTTCGATCGCGGTGTCCGTGCCGGGCGCGCGGTGGGTCTGCGGCCAGCCGCCCACCCCGGTCAGCCCCCAGACGACCGTCCCGACCACCGGCGGGTACCGCCCCTCCTGCCACGCCTGAGGCACCCGCTCCGTCACCGTGTCGAAGTGGGTCGTGAAGCGTTCAAGGCGGGTGAAGTCGGGGTCGTCGGGTTCGATCGTGACCGAGCGGCCGGCGCCGGCGCCGCTGATCACCACCGCCAGGTCGGGCAGGTCCATGCCGCCGGGGTCCGTAGGGCGGGCGTGTGCCCATGGCGCACACAGCCACAGGAGCGTCACCACGGCCAGCAGCAGCCCACCCCTTCGTACGCACCACATCGCCATCGCCACCCCCGTCGACGCGCCCCCACGTGACTCCCGCCACACCGTCAAAGCTACCGGCGGCCACTGACAACGACCAGGTCGACCACCGATCGGCCACGGAAGGTCACAGGACCTTTGGCCGCTGCGGAGCTGTGCGTGGCACCTGAGACAATGAGCCACATGGCCTCTGACGTTCGCCCTCGTGTGCTCTCCGGAATCCAGCCCACCGCCGGCTCGTTCCACCTCGGGAACTACCTCGGGGCGGTCCGCCAGTGGGTGGCGCTCCAGGAGTCCCACGACGCCTTCTACATGGTCGTGGACCTGCACGCGATCACCGTGCCGCAGGACCCGAAGGAGCTGCGGGCGAACACCCGGCTCGCCGCCGCGCAGCTGCTCGCCGCCGGTCTCGACCCGGAGCGCTGCACGCTGTTCGTGCAGAGCCACGTCCCGGAGCACGCGCAGCTGGCCTGGGTGATGAACTGCCTCACCGGCTTCGGCGAGGCGGGCCGCATGACGCAGTTCAAGGACAAGTCGGCGAAGCAGGGCGCCGACAGGGCGAGTGTCGGCCTTTTCACGTATCCGGTGCTGCAGGTCGCCGACATCCTGCTCTACCAGGCCGACCAGGTTCCGGTCGGTGAGGACCAGCGGCAGCACATCGAGCTGACCCGCGATCTCGCGACGCGCTTCAACGGCCGCTTCGGCGACACGTTCACGCTCCCGGCGCCGTACATCCTCAAGGAGACGGCGAAGATCTACGACCTTCAGGACCCGTCGATCAAGATGAGCAAGTCGGCGTCCACGCCGAAGGGCCTCATCAACCTGCTCGACGAGCCGAAGGCCACCGCGAAGAAGGTCAAGAGCGCCGTCACCGACACCGACACGGTCATCCGCTACGACGCCGAGAACAAGCCGGGCGTCAGCAACCTGCTCACCATCTACTCCACCCTCACCGGTGCCGGTATCCCGGAACTGGAGAAGAAGTACGAGGGCAAGATGTACGGTGCGCTGAAGACGGACCTGGCCGAGGTCATGGTGGACTTCGTGACCCCGTTCCGGACCCGCACCCAGGAATATCTGGACGACCCGGAGACGCTGGACTCGATCCTGGCCAAGGGCGCGGAGAAGGCGCGGGCCGTCGCCGCCGAGACCCTCTCCCAGGCCTACGACAAGGTCGGCTTCCTGCCCGCCAAGCACTGAAGCGTCCCGTAGGTACGCGATACGTGCGCGATGCCAACTGCCCGCCACACGACGACAGGAGTATGACGTGGGGACCGTAACGATCGGTGTCTCGATCGCGGTCCCGGAGCCTCACGGCAGCCTGCTCCAGGAGCGGCGCGCGGGCTTCGGCGACGCCGCGGCGCACGGCATTCCCACGCACATCACCCTGCTCCCGCCGACCGAGGTGGACGGCGGCGACCTCGCCGCGATCGAGGCGCACCTGGAGGAAGTCGCGTCCGGCGGGCGGCCGTTCGCGATGCGGCTGTCCGGCACCGGCACCTTCCGGCCGCTGTCACCCGTCGTGTTCGTGCAGGTCGTCGAGGGCGCCGAGGCCTGCACCTGGCTGCAGAAGCAGGTGCGGGACGCGTCCGGGCCCGTCGCCCGCGAGCTGCAGTTCCCGTACCACCCGCACGTCACCGTCGCGCACGGCATCGACGAGGAGTCGATGGACCGCGCGTACGCGGAGCTCGCCGAGTACGAGGCGGCCTGGGCCTGCACCGGATTCGCGCTCTACGAGCAGGGGTCCGACGGGGTCTGGCGCAAGCTGCGGGACTTCGCCTTCGGCACGTCGGCGCTGCCCGCGCAGACCTCCGGCCGTACGACGCGCGGGCCCAAGCTGCCCGCCGGCTGACCCCTCGTACCTTCGTAGGGATCAGACCGGGAGGCGGCGGAACACCGGGCGCGGCACATGCCGGAGCCCGGACATCACCAGGCGCAGCGCCCCCGGCACCCACACCGTCTCCGACCTGCGCCGCAGCCCCGTCTCGATGGCCCGCGCCACCGCCTCGGGCGTCGTCGTCAGCGGGGCCTCGGCGAGCCCGGCCGTCATCTTCGAGCGTACGAAGCCGGGGCGTACGACCATCACGTGCACGCCCGTGCCGTGCAGCGCGTCCCCGAGGCCCTGCGTGAACGTGTCGAGGCCCGCCTTGCTGGAGCCGTAGATGAAGTTGATGCGGCGGGCCCGCTCGCCCGCCACCGACGACAGCACGACGAGCGAACCGTGGCCCTGCTCCTGCAGGGCCCGCGCGCACACGAGGCTCGCGGAGACGGCGCCCGTGTAGTTGGTCTGGGCGACGCGCACCGCGGCCATCGGGTCGTCCTCGTCGCGGGCCTGGTCGCCGAGGATGCCGAACGCGAGCAGCACCATGTCGATGTCGCCGTCGGTGAACAGCTTGCCGAGCGTCTCCTCGTGGGAGGCGGAGTCCAGGGCGTCGAAGGCGACGGTGCGGGTGTCGGCGCCGAGCGCGCGCAACTGCGCCGCCGCCGCTTCGAGGGCGGGGGAGGGGCGGCCCGCGAGCCACACCGTGCGGGTGCGGCGCGCGACGAGCCTGCGGGCCGTCGCGAGCGCGATCTCGGAGGTGCCGCCGAGGACGAGCAGGGACTGGGGGATGCCGAAGGCGTCTTTCAACGAGGGCTCCAGGAGAGGAAGTTGAGGGTCACGGATCCAGGCGTCACGGATCCGGGCGTCACGGATCCAGTGGCGGTGTCCGCGAAGTGGTCGGCAACCATGGCCGCGACCGTATCGCCCGAAGGTGCGAAGTTTGTCGTAAACCTAGTGAATCCTCACTGAGATGGGTGATCCGATACCCAACGTGCGGAATTGGCGTGCGGCGCCGCGTCCGGGGAACCCGAACCCTTGTCCTACGCGCGCGTCGTCTCCGCCCTGAACCGGTCGACGAAGGCAGGCTGGGATCATGGACTGGCTGAAGAAACTCCCCGTCGTCGGGCCGCTGTTCGCCCGCCTGATGCGGACCCACGCCTGGCATGCGTACGAACGCCTTGACGAGGTCCGCTGGTCGCAGCTCGCGGCGGCGATGACGTTCATCAGCTTCCTCGCACTGTTTCCGCTGCTCACCGTGGCCGCGGCGGTCGCCGCCGGCACGATGGGGCCGGAGCAGCAGAAGAAGCTGGAGGACACGCTCAGTGATCAAGTGCCCGGGATCTCCGGCCAGTTGGACATCGGGGCGCTGGTCGACAACGCGGGCACGATCGGGCTCGTCGCCGGAGCGCTGCTGCTGTTCACGGGCATCGGGTGGGTCGGCTCGATAAGGCAGTGCCTGCGCGACGTGTGGGAGCTGCCCGACCCCGACGAGAACGCGATCCTGCGCAAGGGCAAGGACGCCGGGATTCTCGTCGGGCTCGGCCTCGCGGGCATCGTGTCGATCGCCGCGTCCACCCTCGCGTCCACCGCGGTCGACTGGACGGCCGACCAGGTCGGCATCGACAAGGCGGGCCCCGGCGGGATACTGCTCCAGCTCGCCGCCTTCGCGATCGCGGTCCTCGCGAGCTTCCTGATCCTGCTCTACGTCCTGGCCCTGCTGCCCGGAGTGCAGCCGGGGCGCCGCGACCTGATCGTCGCCGCGCTGATCGGGGCGGCGGGCTTCGAGCTGCTGAAGGTGCTGCTCAGCGGCTATATGAAGGACGTCGCGGCGAAGAGCATGTACGGGGCGTTCGGCACGCCCGTGGCGCTGCTGATCTGGATCAACTTCACCGCGAAACTGCTGCTGTTCTGCGCGGCGTGGACCGCGACGGGCCGCGTGGGGCTGCGCCGCGCGGAGGAGGAGGCGCAGAAGCAGGAGGCGGGCGGCGGGTAATCCAGCCTCGCCGGCGTTTGAGGCGCGGGGTCCGGGGCGGAGCCCCGGGAGCGGTCACCGCTTGTCGATCCGCAGCGGCCACTTCTTGCGCACCACGAACACCGCCCCCGCCAGGACCACCAGCACCCCGCCCATGATCGCGAGCGCGATCCCGACGCCGCTGGAACCGCCGGAGCCGCCGCCGCTGACCGAGGCGTGCCCGGCGCCCTTGGCGGGGCCCGCCGAGCCCGCGGACGGGGACACCCGGCCCGCGGGCGTCCTGCTCTTCGGCTTGACGAGATGGCCGACCGGGGCCACCTTGCCGTCGGCCTGGAACCCCCAGTCGAAGAGCCGCGCGGTCTCCTTGTAGACCGCGTTGCTCTCCGTCGACTTGGGGTTCATGACGGTCACGAGCAGCACCCGGTTGCCGCGCTCGGCGACCCCCGTGAACGTGGCCCCCGCGTTCGTCGTGTTGCCGTTCTTCACGCCCGCGATGCCCTTGTACGCGGGGAGCGCGCCCGGGACGCCGGTGAGCAGCCGGTTGGTGTTCTGGATCTCGAAGCGCTTGCTGGTCTTCCCCTTCTTCTGCTTGTCGGGGAGCTTGGCGGTGGTCGTGGCGGCGTACTCCCGGAAGTCCGCCTTCTGCAGCCCGGAGCGGGCGAACAGCGTCAGGTCGTACGCCGACGAGTGCTGCCCCGGCATGTCGTAGCCGTCGGGGCTGACCACATGCGTGTCGCCCGCCTGGAGTTCTTCGGCGTGTGCCTGCATGTCCTCGACGGTCCGCGGAACGCCCTGGTTCATGGCGGACAGCACATGCACCGCGTCGTTGCCGGACCTCAGGAAGACGCCGAGCCACAGGTCGTGCACGGAGTACGTGTAGCCCTCCTTGATCCCGGCGAGGCTGGAGCCCGCGCCCATCCCCGCGAGATCCGAAGGCGCCACCTTGTGCGTCGTCGTCTTCGGGAACTTCGGTAGCACGGTGTCCGCGAACAGCATCTTCAGCGTGGAGGCCGGCGGCAGCTCCCAGTGCGGGTTGTGCGCGGCGAGCACCTCGCCCGACTCGGCGTCCGCGACCAGCCACGACTTCGCCGTCAGATCCTTCGGCAGGACGGGCGCGTCCCCCTGGAGGTTGACCTGCGTCCCCGGCTTGCCGAGCTGCGCGCCACCGACTTGGGACATCGAAGCGGGTGGTTTGTCCCACTTCTCCTTCGTATCGGACCTGTCCGCCGCGGCCGCCGGAAACGCGGCGCCGAGCGCGAGAGCGGACACCGCGCAGAGCACCGCGGCCTTCTTGACGTGCGACATCGGTCGCGCAGCGTGGGAGTCGGACACGCTGGTGAACGTACCTGTACCCGCCCCATAAGTCTCCACCGCTGCGTCCTGTGTCCGCCCCGACCCACCCCGGCGGCGGTGCGCGAAGCCGCGCGGAGATACTGAGGACATGAAGCTCAGCCGCCCCGTGTCCTGGTTCCTGCTCGCCTTCGGGGTGTGGAGCTGGATCATTTGGATCACTTTCGTCAAAAACCTCGTCAAGGACGGCAGCGGCCTCGCCTTCGACGACGCCGGGGACCCGACCGCGTACTTCTGGGTGCATCTGACGCTCGCCGTCGTCTCCTTCGTATTGGGGACGATCGTTGGGGGCATTGGGTTGCGTTCGGTGCGCGCACTGCGTCGGACCTCATAGGCGACCGGGCAGATGGTCGTCGTCTTCGTACTGATCGCCGCCGTCGTCCTCGCGGCGTTCGCAGGCTTGCACTACTACGCGTGGCGCCGCCTCGTGCGCGACACGACCGTCAAGGGCCGCTGGCCCAGACGCCTCGGCACCGCGGTGTTCGTGGCCGGGCCCGTGCTGGTCTTCGCGGCGCTCGGCGCGGAGCGCGGCGGGGCGCCGTTCCCGCTGCAACAGGTGCTGGCCTGGCCGGGGTTCCTGTGGCTGGCGTTCGCGCTGTATCTGCTGCTCGCGCTGCTGGTGGGGGAGGTCGTACGGCCCCTGCTGCGGCGCCTCTTCGACCGTAAGGCGCGCAAGGCGCCCGCCGCCGTGGCCGCCGAGGAGGCCCCGGTCCGCGTCCCGGTGCCGGAGCTCGCCGAGCTGGAACCGGTCCGGGGACTCGCGCCCGCGGCCCCCGCGCCGACCCGCCGCCTCGTCCTCGCCCGCACCGTCGGCGCCGCCGCGACCGTGGCCGCCGCGGGCGTCGTGGGCGCGGGCGCGTACGGCGTCCTGAACGGGCCCACGGTCAAACGGGTCACCGTGCCGCTGGCCAAACTGCCGCGCGCCGCCCACGGGTTCAGGATCGCCGTCGTCAGCGACGTCCACCTCGGGCCCGTGCTCGGCCGTGGCTTCGCCGAGCGGGTCGTCGACACCATCAACTCCACGCAGCCCGATCTCATCGCCGTCGTGGGCGATCTCGTCGACGGCAGCGTCGAGGACCTGGCCCCCGCCGTCGCGCCGCTCGCCCGCCTGAGCGCGCGGCACGGCACGTACTTCGTCACCGGCAACCACGAGTACTTCTCCGGCGCGGAGCCGTGGGTGGAGCACGTGCGCGAGCTCGGCCTGCGCCCGCTGGAGAACGCCCGCGTCGACGTCGGGGCGTTCGACCTGGCCGGGGTCAACGACGTCGCGGGCGAGAACTACGGAGACGGTCCCGACTACGCCAAGGCGCTCGGCGACCGCGACACCTCCCGCGCCTCCGTGCTCATGGCCCACCAGCCCGTGATGATCCACGAGGCCGTGAAGCACGGCGTCGACCTGCAACTGTCCGGGCACACCCACGGCGGCCAGCTGTGGCCGGGCAACTTCGTCGCGGCCGCGTCCAATCCGACCCTCGCGGGCCTCGACCGCTACGGCGACACCCAGCTGTACGTCAGCCGGGGCGCGGGCGCGTGGGGGCCGCCGGTGCGGGTGGGCGCGCCGTCGGACATCACCGTGGTGCAGCTCGCCTCGAAGCAGGCGTAGGGCCCTGAGGGTCAGGCTTTCCTGCGCCGCCCCGTCGGCCTCGCGCGGCGGCGCAGGGCGATGAGGCCGCCGCCGGCGAGCGCCACGAGGGCGGCGGACCCGCCGAGCGCCCAGTCGTCGCCGTGCGCGTTCGAGGGGGCGCCCGCGCTCGGGCCGGAGCCGATCGCCGCCTGCGGGGTGGGCGTCGACTTCGGGCGCTCGCTCAGCGGCGTCGCCAACTCGCCGACGGAGCGCACCTTGTTCGCCGCCGCGAAGCCCCAGTCGAGCAGCGCGGCCGTCTCCTCGTACACCGCCTCGTACCCGGACTTCGGGTGCATCACGGTGACCAGGAGGGTGCGGCCGGAGCGGGTGGCGGCGCCGGTGAAGGTGTTGCCCGCGTGCGAGGTGAAGCCGTTCTTGACGCCGATCAGACCCTCGTACGCGGGGACGCCCTGACCGGTGAGGAGGCGGTCGGTGTTCTGGATCTGGAAGGTCTTCTTGCCGCCCGCCGGGAAGTCGGCGACCTTCGTGGCGCAGTAGCCGCGGAAGTCGTCGTTCTTCAGCCCGGCGCGGGCGAACAGCGTCAGGTCGTACGCGGAGGAGACCTGCCCCTTGTGGTCGAAGCCGTCGGGGCTGACGACGTGGGTGTCGTTCGCCTGGAGGTCCTTCGCGCGCGCCTGCATCTGCGCGACGGTCCTGTCGACGCCGCCGTTCATGTTCGCGAGGACGTGCACCGCGTCGTTGCCGGAGCGCAGGAACACGCCCTGCCACAGCTGGTGCACGCTGTACGTCGTCCCGGCCTGCACCCCGACGAGGCTGGAGCCGAACGGGATGTCCGCCAGCTCGTCCGGCGTCACCTTGTGCTTCAGCGTGTGGTCGAACTTCGGCAGCACCGTGTCCGCGAACAGCATCTTCAGCGTGGAGGCGGGCGGCAGCCGGCGGTGCCCGTTGTACGAGGCGAGGACCTCGCCGCTGTCGTTGTCGGCGATCAGCCACGCCTTCGCGGCGAGCTTCGGCAGCTTGGGCGCGCCCGCCCGGTACCGCACCTGGAGGCCCGAGGCGGCCGAGGCGGAGGGCGCGGGCAGCGCGAGAGCCGCGGCGGCACCCGCCCCGATGCCGAGAGCGGTGCGGCGGGTGAGGTGCGCGGAAGAAGCGGAAGAAGCGGAAGAAGCGGAAGAGGTCGTGCCGGGCATCCCGTGAAGGTACAGGCCAAAGACCGGGTAAAGACCAGCGGGTCCCTACCGCTCGCCACTCCGGAAGGACCTCCGCCGGTTCGCCCGGCAACGGAAAGGGCCCCGCTCCCAACGGGGAGCGGGGCCCAATGAGCCGTGGTGAGGAGCCGGCTCAGTAGCGGCGCGTGATCAGCGCGCGCTTCACTTCCTGGATCGCCTTGGTGACCTCGATGCCACGCGGGCAGGCGTCCGTGCAGTTGAAGGTCGTGCGGCAACGCCACACACCGTCACGGTCGTTGAGGATCTCCAGGCGCTGCTCCCCGGCCTCGTCGCGCGAGTCGAAGATGAAGCGGTGGGCGTTCACGATGGCGGCGGGACCGAAGTACTGGCCGTCGTTCCAGAACACCGGGCAGGACGACGTGCACGCCGCGCACAGGATGCACTTGGTGGTGTCGTCGAAGCGGGCCCGGTCCTCGTCGGACTGGTGGCGCTCACGCGTCGGCTCGTTGCCCGTCGTGACGAGGAACGGCATGACGTCGCGGTACGCCTGGAAGAACGGGTCCATGTCGACCACGAGGTCCTTGAGGACCGTGAGGCCCTTGATGGCCTCGACCGTGATCGGCTTCTCCGGGTTGATGTCCTTCAGCAGCGTCTTGCAGGCAAGACGGTTCTTGCCGTTGATCCGCATCGCGTCGGACCCGCAGATGCCGTGCGCGCAGGAGCGACGGAACGTCAGCGTGCCGTCCTGCTCCCACTTGATCTTGTGCAGGGCGTCGAGGACACGCTCCTTGGGGTCCATCTCCAGCTGGAAGTCCTGCCAGTGGGCCTCGTCGGAGACCTCGGAGTTGAACCGGCGCACGCGCAGCGTGATCGTGATGTTCGGGGTGTCGGCGAAGCCGGGCTCGGGCGCGCCTGCCGCTTCCGCCTTGTCCATGGTGGGGGTAGCCATCAGTACTTACGCTCCATCGGCTGGTAGCGGGTCTGGACGACCGGCTTGTAGTCGAGACGGATGGACTCGGAGCCGTCGTCGCCGACCTCGCGGTACGCCATGGTGTGGCGCATGAAGTTGACGTCGTCGCGGTTCGGGAAGTCCTCGCGGTAGTGACCGCCGCGCGACTCCTTGCGGGCGAGGGCGGAGGTCGCCATGACCTCGGCGAGGTCGAGCAGGTTGCCCAGCTCGATGGCCTCCAGGAGGTCCGTGTTGAACCGCTTGCCCTTGTCCTGGACCGAGATGTTCTTGTACCGCTCGCGCAGCTCGGCGATCTTCTCGACGGCCGTCTTGATCGTCTGCTCGGTGCGGAACACCATCACGTTGGCGTCCATGCACTCCTGCAGCTCGTTGCGGATCACCGCGACGCGCTCGGTGCCGTGCGAGTCGCGCAGCTGCTCGATGAGGTCCTCGACCAGCTTGGCCGGGTTCTCCGGCAGCTCAACGAACTCCGTCTTGTGCGCGAACTCGGCGGCCGCGATGCCCGCACGACGCCCGAAGACGTTGATGTCGAGCAGCGAGTTGGTGCCGAGGCGGTTGGCGCCGTGCACGGAGACACAGGCGACCTCACCGGCCGCGTACAGGCCCGGGACGACGGTGGTGTTGTCCGCGAGGACCTCACCCTCGACGTTCGTCGGGATGCCGCCCATGGCGTAGTGCGCGGTCGGCTGGATCGGGATCGGGTCCGTGTAGGGCTCGATGCCGAGGTACGTGCGCGCGAACTCGGTGATGTCCGGGAGCTTGGCGTCGAGCTGCTCCGGCGGCAGGTGCGTGAGGTCGAGGTAGACGTGGTCGCCCTCGGGACCGCAGCCGCGGCCCTCACGGATCTCCGTGTAGATGGAGCGGGACACGACGTCACGGGACGCGAGGTCCTTCATGACCGGCGCGTACTTCTCCATGAAGCGCTCGCCGTCCTTGTTGCGGAGGATGCCGCCCTCACCGCGGGCGCCTTCCGTAAGGAGGATGCCCATGCGCCAGATGCCGGTCGGGTGGAACTGGAAGAACTCCATGTCCTCCAGCGGGATCCCGCGCCGGTAGCAGGCGGCCTGGCCGTCGCCGGTCAGGGTGTGCGCGTTGGACGTCACCTTGAAGAACTTGCCGGTGCCGCCGGACGCGTAGATGACCGACTTCGCCTGGAAGACGTGGATCTCACCGGTCGCGAGCTCGTAGGCCACGACGCCGGCGGACTTCTTCACGCCGTCTTCTTCGACGATGAGCTGGTCCAGGACGTAGAACTCGTTGAAGAACTCCACGCCCTCCTTCACGCAGTTCTGGTACAGCGTCTGAAGGATCATGTGGCCCGTGCGGTCCGCGGCGTAGCAGGACCGGCGGACCGGCGCCTCGCCGTGGTTACGGGAGTGACCGCCGAAGCGGCGCTGGTCGATCGTGCCGTTCGGGGTGCGGTTGAACGGCAGGCCCATCTTCTCCAGGTCGAGGACCGAGTCGATGGCCTCCTTCGCGAGGATCTCGGCGGCGTCCTGGTCGACCAGGTAGTCGCCGCCCTTGATCGTGTCGAAGGTGTGCCACTCCCAGTTGTCCTCCTCCACGTTGGCCAGCGCGGCGGCCATGCCGCCCTGCGCGGCGCCCGTGTGGGAGCGGGTGGGGTAGAGCTTGGTCAGCACGGCGGTGCGGCTGCGCTTCGTCGACTCGATGGCCGCGCGCATGCCGGCGCCGCCCGCGCCGACGATGACGGTGTCGTACTTGTGAATCTTCACGGTTTCGCTCGCCTCGGCTTTAGCGGATGTTGGGGTCGAAGGTGAAGATCACCAGCGTGCCCAGGAGGACGGTGAAGACCGTCGCGGCGTACAGCAGGCCCTTCAGCCACATGCGGGTGTTGGGGCGCTCGGCGTAGTCGTTGATGACGGTACGCAGGCCGTTGGCGCCGTGCAGCATCGCGAGCCACAGCATCAGCAGGTCCCAGCCCTGCCAGAACGGGGACGCCCAGCGGCCCGCGACGAACGCGAAGCCGATCTTGGAGACGCCGCCGTCGAGGACGAGCTGGATCAGCAGGTGGCCGAGGACCAGGACGACGAGGACGACACCGGACAGGCGCATGAACAGCCATGCGGCCATCTCGAAGTTGCCGCGGGTCGAGCGCGGGGTCTTCGCGGTGCGCTTGCGCGGGGGCTCGATGTACGGAGCCGGGTTGTCGACGTCGTAGCGCGGGGCGCCCTCGACAGGGCCGACGCCGGACGTCGCGGGGGTGGTGTCAGCGGACATGTCTGGCCTCAGCTCCCGAAGAGTGCGCGGACGGCGTGGCCGAGGACGGGGTACAGGGCCCCGACCATGAGGACGATCCAGATGCCCATGACGGTCCAGAGCATCTGCTTCTGGTAGCGCGGGCCCTTCGACCAGAAGTCGACGGCGATCACACGCAGGCCGTTGAGCGCGTGGAAGAGAATCGCGGCGACGAGGCCGTATTCGAGAAGCGCGACGATCGGCGTCTTATAGGTACCAACGACATCGTCGTACGCCTCGGGCGAGACACGGACGAGAGCGGTGTCCAGGACGTGCACGAACAGGAAGAAGAAAATGAGGACACCGGTGACTCGATGAGCCACCCACGACCACATGCCTTCCCGGCCGCGGTACAGCGTTCCAGCCGGCACGGAAGAACCCTCCGGGAGCGGGGACTAGAGCCGCGCCGGCTTCAGTGTCGGGCGGGCCCGGCCGGGTACGGTCCACCGGCCGCTCGTCATCGTATCGACGAGTTGTCGGGACACCCGCACGGGGGGCTTATGTGTGATCAAACAGGCAATCAAACAGGCACGTACGGGCTATTGGTGCCGGTTTCCCTGCTGTCGGCCTCGCCGGCGCCGGGTTCCTGGAGCGGGATGCGGTTCAGGCGCGTGAGGCGGCCACGGGCGAGTCTCCTCAGCTCCTCGGCGGCCAGCTCGCGTTCGTGCACCGGGTCGTTGCCGAGCCGGGTGCGCAGGCCCGCGAGGAGGTGGTCGAGGGCCTCGCCGGGCGCGATGTCGTCCAGGCAGATCACGAAGGGGTGGCCGAAGCGGGCCTGGTACGCGGAGTGGGCCGCGGTCACGGCGGTGCTCGCGGCGGCGTAGGCGTCGGCCTGGGGGAGCGGCAGTTCCTCGCCCGCGAGGGCCTCGGTGATGTCGGCAGGGGTGAGGTCGTAGGCCGCCTCGTCGGATGCGGCGAGCAGCGCGTCGATGTCCGGGTACGGGCGGTGCGCGGCGACCCGGCGGGCCCAGGAGTGGCTGCGGCAGCACGAGCGCAGGATCTGTTCGGCGTGCTCCTGCGGCAGGCCGTTGAAGTGTGCGAGGCGCAGCGGAGGCCTCCGGCGGGGCGGGTGGGGGTGTGGTTGTGGGTGTTGCGTAACGGTAGCGAGGGTGTGGTGCGGGTGTCCGACGGATGCGCGAATTTCACCCGGACGTGAGGTTTCGGGTGGGTGGGTGGACGGGGCGCCCGGGTCGCCGGGTTTGTGTCGTTCGTGGGGCGGCTTCCGACTCGTCGTGGTTGCGTTCGCGCAGTTCCCCGCGCCCCCAAAAAAGGCGCCGTTCGCCGTGGTCCCGAGAAGCGCGGCGTTCCCCGTGGTCTTGGAGGGGCCCCGTTACCGTCGGCGGCGTACGTGTCGGTGCAGCGGGGGCTAGTGAGGTGCGTGTGTCGAAGGAGCGAAGAGCTCTGCTGGTCGTTGGCGCCGGGGCCGCCCTGGTCGCGGTCGTGGGGTGTTCGGGGGGTGACGGGTCGCCCTCCGACGGGAAGTCGGCCTCGTCCGCCGCGCCCTCGCCCACCCGCTCGTACCCGCTGTCGAAGGCCTCGCCCACGATCCCCGCCGTGCATGACTTCACGCCCGCGCACGGGCCCGGGTGGAAGCCCGGCGACGGGAAGGTCGTCGTCGAGGACGGGGAGCTGGCCGACGAGGGGCGGCTCCTCGCCAAGGAGCTGGGCCTCGACTACGCGGGGACCGGTGACGACGCGGGGGCCGGTGACGTAGAGCTGGCGATCGGCGGGAAGAAGGGGGCGAACCCGGAGTCGTACCGGATGACCGTGAAGGCGGGCACCGTGCGGATCGTCGGGCCGGGCGACGCCGGCGTGTTCTACGGGACGCGCACCCTCAAGCAGCAGGTGCACGACGGTGCGCGGGCGCCCGAGGGCGTCACCGCCGACGAACCCGCGAAGCCGCAGCGCGGGTTCAACCTCGACATCGCCCGCAAGCACTTCACCGCCGACTGGATCAAGGACCGGATCCGGGACATCGGCGACCTCAAGTACAACCAGCTCGGCCTGCACTTCTCCGACGACCAGTCCTTCCGCATCGCCTCCGACTCGCACCCCGAGGTCGTGTCGAAGGACCACCTCAGCAAGGCGCAGGTGCGGGACATCCTGAAGCTCGCCGCCGAGCGGCACATCACGGTCGTCCCGGAGATCGACTCGCCGGGGCACCTGGGCGCCGTGATCGCCGCGCACCCCGACCTCCAGCTGCGCGATGTGAACGGGCAGCCGACGCGCGGCGCGGTGGACATCTCCAAGCCCGGCTCCGCGAAGATCGTTGACGACCTGCTGAAGGAGTACGCGAAGCTGTTCAAGGGCGCGTACTGGCATCTGGGCGCCGATGAGTACCAGGCGCTGATGAAGGAGGACCCGGAGGCCTCCTACCCGCAGCTCGTCACGGCCGCCCGGAAGAGGTACGGGGCCAACGCCAAGGTGCAGGACCTCGCCCAGGGCTGGCTCAACGACCGGGCGAAGACCATGGCCCCGTACGACCGGAAGCTGAAGGCGTGGAACGACGGGTTCTACGACGGCGGGGTCGTCGACGCGGACAAGGGCATCGAGGTCGCGTACTGGACCGGCAAGGAGATCGGCGCGCGCGAGCCCCTCGAATACCTGGAGGGGGGCCGGAAGTTGACGAACTACAACGACGAGTACCTGTACTACGTCCTCGGCCAGCCCAACGAGTTCGTCTATCCGACCGGCGAGCGGATCTACAAGAGCTGGACGCCGCGCGTCGTGCGCGGCACGAGCCCGGTGCCCGCGAAGTACGACGACCAGATCCTGGGCGGCTCCTTCGCCGTGTGGTGCGACATCGCGGGGGCGCAGACGCCGGAGCAGGTGGCGAAGGGCATCCGGATGCCGCTGCGGGCGACCTCGCAGAAGCTGTGGGACGCGGGGGAGCCGGAGTTGAGCTGGACGCGGTTCACCGACCTCGCCGACAAGCTGGACGGCTCAGACGGCTGAGCCCGGCGGCCGCGCGCCCCGGCGATCTGTCGTTTTGGTGGCGAACCCCCTTGTGCCTGTGGTCTATTCGGCCACAGGCACGGCATATGTGGCGTACACCGGGACGGCGGGGGACGGGGAACGGGCATGGGCTACTGGGGCTACTACGTGGTCGCGAGAAGCGAGCGGCCGCTGGACAAGTGCGAGGCGCTCAGCGCGGTGCGCGGCGAGCTGACCCTCCTGGAGGAGCGGGCCGACGGCTGGCAGGTGTGGGAGTGCCCCGGCGGCGGCGAACAGACCCGGGACGTGGGCAGCATGAACACCCTCGCCGCGGAGACCGGGGCGCCCGCCCTGTTCGCGTACGTCATGGACTCCGTCTGCGCGGTCGTCGAGGCGGCCGGGCCGCACAGCGGGGCGTGGACGGCGTGCCTGGGGCGGACCGCGATGGCCGGGTACATCGGCGGGGACGAGCGGGCCCTGGAGGACTACTTCCTGCCGCCGGCCGACGCCGCGGAGCGGGCCGTCGGCTGGGCCGCCGAATGCGGCCGCAAGGTGGCGGCGGAGCCGCTCGACCAGGTGCTGCGCGCGACCGCCGAGCCGTCGGCCGAAGAGGCATTCTTCCGGTTCCTCGACCGGCTCGGCGTGCAGGGCGTGTGACCTTCCTCGCAGTGACGTTACTTGCCGCCCGGACGCAGTAAGTCCCGTAAGACTCAAAGGGAATTGCTGAGTCCGCGTGCGGAGGAGCGTTACGGCCATGAGCCTGGTGGAACTGATCGCGCAGGCCGACGAGCGGGGTCTCGCCACGAGCGGGCTCGCCTGCCTCGACCGGTGCGTGCCGCTGCTCGGCGTCGGCGAGCCCGAGGCCCCCGACGAGGACGTGCTGCGCCCCCTGTGGGCGAGCCTCGCGGAGGACGGCGCGCAGTGGGGCCCGCGACTCGCGGCGGCGCGCGGCGAGTTGAGCGCAGCCGACGGCGAGGGCGAGGCCGCCGACCTGGTGCGGCGGATGCTCGGCGCCGCGCCCGAGCGGGCGATGGCCGACGCGTGGCGGGAGTGGGCGGACGCCTGCTCGGTCGCCGCGCTCCAGGTCCACCGGATGCTCGACCCCGGCCAGGACTCGGCGTCCGGCGTCAGCGCGCGCCGCGAGGGCAGCACCGACGGCATGTCCCCGCTGGTCGCCGCCGAACTGCGCCGCCAGACCCAGATCCTGGAGCTCCTCGCGGGCGGCGGAGCGGGGGGCCTGCGGCAGGCGCTGGTGGTGTCGACGGAGGGGCGGAGGGTGTTGCGGGCGGTGGTCTCCCGACGGGAGCGGGGGTTCGGGTGACCGGGCCGTCACGGAGCTTCTTCCTACGCCCCGGGGCTCTGCCCCGGACCCCGCTCCTCAATCACCGGAGAGGCTTGGTTTTCCAAGCAGCGGTGCAAAACGGGCGTACGGGCGGACTATAGGAGGCAATGCGCGGCACCCGGTCGCGCAGCCACCGACTCGGGAGGCCGCCCATGGCCGAAGCCCGTCCCACGGACACCAACCCACCCCGGGCGGAGCCCGATCCGCGCCGCTGGTGGGCCCTCGTCATCATCGGGGTCGCCCAACTCATGGTCGTCCTCGACATGACCATCGTGAACATCGCGCTGCCCTCGGCCCAGGCCGACCTGGACATGTCGGACGGCAACCGCCAGTGGGTCATCACCGCCTACACGCTCGCCTTCGGCGGCCTGCTCCTCCTCGGCGGCCGGGTCACCGACCTCATCGGCCGCAAACTCGCCTTCTGCATCGGCCTGTTGGGCTTCGCCGCCGCGTCCGCGCTCGGCGGCGCCGCGGCGGGCCAGGGCATGCTGTTCGGCGCGCGGGCACTGCAGGGCGCGTTCGCGGCGCTGCTCGCGCCCGCCGCGCTCTCCCTCCTCGCCACGACGTTCACCGAACCCCGCGAACGCAGCCGTGCGTTCGGCGTGTTCGGGGCGATCGTCGGCGCGGGCGCCGCCATCGGCCTGCTCGCGGGCGGCTTCCTGACCGAGTACCTGGACTGGCGCTGGTGCCTGTACGTCAACGTACCCATCGCGCTCGGCGCCTTCCTCGGCGCGCTGGTACTGCTGCACGGTGGCCGGGTGATGGCGGATCCGCATCTCGACGTGCCGGGCGCGCTGCTCGGCTGCGCCGGAATGCTGTCGCTCGTCTACGGCTTCTCGGAGGCCGAATCCCGTTCCTGGGACGACCCGTTGGTGCTGACGCTGCTGTTCGGGGGCCTGGCCCTGCTCCTGCTGTTCGGCCTCTGGCAGCGCAGGGCGCGGGTGCCGCTGCTGCCGATATCCGTGATCAGGGACCGGCAGCGGGTCGGCGCGTTCCTCACGATCCTGTTCGTGACCGTCGGCCTCTTCGGCGTCTTCCTCTTCCTGACGTACTACATGCAGCGCGTCCTCGGATACTCGCCGGTGAAGACGGGTGTGGCCTATCTGCCCATCACGGTGGGGATGTTGATCGGTTCGACGCAGGTCGCGGCGCGGCTCCTGCACAGGGTGCCGCCGCGCGCCCTGATGGTGCCGGGCCTCGTCGTCGGGGCGGGCGGCCTCGCGATCATCGCGCAGGTGGGCACCGAGCCCGCGTACGCCTCGCACGTCCTGCCCGGCATGCTGCTGCTCGGCCTCGGCATGGGTACGGCGATGATGACCTCGGTGTCCCTGGCCACCGGGAGCGTCGCCCCGCAGGACGCGGGCGCCGCCTCCGCCACCTTCAACACCGCTCAGCAGGTGGGCGGTTCGATCGGTACGGCGCTGCTCAACACGATCGCGGCGAGCGTCACGGCGGACTACCTGGCGGCGCACGCCCGCCCCGGAGCCGACCGCCGTGAACTCGCCGCCCGCGCCACCGTGCACGGCTTCAACGTCGCGACGTGGTGGGCGGTGGCCTCGGTGCTGCTCGCGGCGGTCCTCGCGGCGATCGTGGTGAACGCGCCGCGCCCGGTGGCGCCCGCGGGCGCGGCGCCGGTTCCGGAGGACGTCAGGGAGGCAACGTAGGCGAGAGGACGTACAGCTCGGAATAGTGTCGCAGTTATACGTACCACTGCGACACTATTCCGAGCAGGTGCCCTCTACGGCGCCAGGTTGGTCCCGATCCGTGCCGTCGCCGATGTACCCAGCGTCGTCTTCGTGAACGTCTTGGTCGAGGACAGCCCCAGACCGCTGGAGTTGCTCGGTACGTACGTCAGGTTGCCCTCGCCCGCGTTCTCGCCGGCCGTGCCGAGCACCAGGTCGGTGCGCCCGTAGCCGGAGAGGTCGGTCAGGGCGACCGCCGAACCGAGGTTGTCGTTCGACTCGGTGGAGCCGGGGATGCCGCTGGTGTCCTGCGTGACGCTCAGCGCGCCCGTGCCGGTGATCCCGCTCGAAGTCCCCTTGAGCAGGATCGAGTTACCGGCGTTCGACCGGTTGCTGGTACGGGTGATGTCCTCGTTCGGCGCGCCCGCGAGCACGTCCGCGTACCCGTCGAGGTTGTAGTCGCCGACCGCGATCGAGGCGCCCATCGCGTCGCCGGACTCGGCGGCGCCGGGGACGCCCGAGGTGTCCTGATTGACGGACTTGGCGCCCGTCGTGGTCAGGCCGCCCGCCGTCGTGGCCGTCGCCGCGGAACCCTTCACGAAGGTGACCTGGCCGCCGGCGGCGGCGCCGGACTCGGCGGTGTACGGCTGGCCGATGGCGATGTCGTCGACGCCGTCGCCGTTGATGTCGCCGGCGCCGATGGAGCGGCCGCCCTTGACGGAGAGCGTGGCCGCCTTGCGCAGGCCGCCGGAGCCGCCCTTGTACCAGACGACCTTGCCGATGCTCGCGCCGTCGCGGTAGTTGAGGGCGACGTCCGCGTAGCCGTCCTGGTTGAAGTCCCCGGACGCGGCGTCGGCGTAGGACAGGTTGTCCTCGGTGGTGGTGATCGTGGAGTCGGTGTCCCAGCCGTCGCCGTAGCGGGCGCTCCAGGTGCCGCCGGTGCCGGTGGAGGCGGCGAACACGTCGGCCTTGCCGTCCGCGTTGAAGTCGCCGACGGCCACGGCGGAGCCGTAGCGGGCGTTGGTCAGCTCGTAGCTGCCGTCGAGGTTGACACCGGTGCCGGTGGTGAAGCCGGGACCGTAGAGGATCGTGTACGCGCCCCGGTTGGAGTGGCCGCTGCCGTCGTCCTCGCCGGGCTGGCCGATGGCGATGTCGGTGGCGCCGTCGCCGTTGATGTCGCCGGTGGCGGTGGAGGCGCCGAACTCGTCACCGCTCTCGCCCGCGCCGGGGATGTCCGGACTCGACTGCGAGATCAGCTTCTTCCCGGTGGTCGTGGGTCCGGCGGTGGAGCCGGGGACGATGGCGATCTGACCGCCGCTGGACCCCTTCGGGAGGCCGGAGACGATGTCGTCGGTGGCGTCACCGACGACGTTCTGGGAGGCCAGGGCGTGCGAGACGCCGGGGGCGGCGGCGAGCGTCGCGACGCGGCCCAGCTTCGGGTACAGGTTCGCGCCGGGGCAGGCGGTGGAGTTGGTGTCCCGGTGGCCGAAGACGCGCGGCAGGCTGATGGTGGCGCCCTTGGCGACCTTGTTCCCATCCGTCCCCAGGTCCCCATTGGACGTCAGGGTCACCTTGTCGGTCGCCTTGATGCCGTACTGGCCGAACTTCCAGGCGACGACGCGGGCGATGGAGTCCAGCGCGGCCTTGGTGGGCTTCACCTTGTCGAAGTTGCCGATGTACGAGATGCCGACGGTGTCGGTGTTGAAGCCGTAGTCGTGGGCGCCGTGCACGGGCAGGTCCATGCCGCCGGTCCGACCCTCGAAGATCTGCCCACACCTGTCGACGACGAAGTTGTAGCCGATGTCGTAGTAGCCCTTGGCGACGTGGTCCTGCTGGATCGCGCGCAGCCGCTCGGCGGTCTTCGCGCAGGGCACCGCGTTGTCGGAGTCGACGCCGGTGTGGTGCACGACGGCGGCCTTGATCTCCGTGTCGTACTCGGGCGTCCCGTCGTGCGGGAGCCCGGGACCCCACACGGACTGCGGGATGATCGTCGGCTTCACGACGGTGGACGGGCGGGGCGCGGGCGGCGTATCGGCCGGCGTCTCGCCAGGTGTCTCGTCGGTGGAGAACGCGGCGTTCTGCGGGTCGCTGCTGCCGCCCTTGCGGGTGCCGGTGCCCGGGTCGATGAGCTTGACGTCCATCCCGGTGGGCAGGTCGGCGGCCTTCCCGTCGGCGTCCACGACGCGCACCTCGACGCCGTCGGAGGCGGCGGGGGTGGACACGGAGGAGGTGCCGCCGCGGATGTCGGTGCCCTCGCGCTCGGCGCCGTCCGCGTCGTTCGTCTCCTTCGGCAGCGTGGTCCAGGCACCCCACGTGCCGGATGCGGCGTTCCGCGCCCGGAACTGCGCCGTGCCGTCGAGCCGGTCCTCCGGGTCCTTCCACGTCACGGACACGGCGTTGAACCGGTCCGTCGACTTCTGCGGAACGACCTTCCGGTCGGCCTTCGTCTCCAGGCTCAACGTGTGCACGGACGGCGCCCGGTACGCGGCGGCCTGCGCGCCCTCGGCTCCCGGGTCGGCCATCGCGTACGTCACGACCCCGGCGCCGCCGACGACGACCGCCCCCATCGTGATCCACGCTCTCCGCTTCAGGCTCAGCGGCTTGTACGCGTGCGATCTGCGCGCGTCGTCCGCCTGCGCCTTCCCACGCGAATGTCGCGGGCTCAATTGCCCCACCCCTTGATGAAGTTCACATAGCCCCCGCGCGTCACGCGGGTGGATGCTCTATCCAGCGAACGACCGCCGAGAAACGTCACTGGTTGTGCGGGTGTGGCGTAGGTCACGCCCCGTCCCGTGCCTCGCGTTCGGATACCAGGGCGGCGTCGGGAACGGCGCCCCGAACTATGGACCGGAACTGTGACGGATATCCGCAATCGCTTCGCGGTTCCGGGTCACAGTCATGTCCGTGTCGTGAATCGGTTGGAGGGAGGGGCTGTGGAGTCGGTGGTGACCTTTTGGCTGATGTTGCACGGGTGGGGGCGGGTGGCCGGTGTCGGGGTCTGAGGGCGTGGCTGGCGTCGACCAGCTTGGCCGTCGTCGGCTCGATGCCGCCCTTGCCCGTGTCGGTGTCGTCTTTCGTGGGATGACTGCGGTGCCCGATGAGCGCAACTGTGAGTGTCACTGGGGGAGTTCCGAGGAGTTGGCTCTGTTGAGGGTGCCCGACGTGGAGTTGGAGCCGGATCTGTTGCGGCGCACCTGGGCGGCTGCCGACTGGCTCGATCACGGGGCGGTGTTGCGGCGGATCCTGCCGCAGTTCGCTGCCGCATTGGTCGCGGGGCGTGTTGAGCCCCTGTTCGGGCTGGAGGAGGCGGGGACGTCATTCGCTCGTGGCCGCTGGCAGGAGTGGCCCGATCGGCAGGCCGGTGCGGTGCGTGAGTTCCTTCATGCCTGGTGGGTGCAGAGTCTTACCGACCCGGCCGCCGCCGTCCCGGCCCATCAGGTCATGGCGATGTGTGCGGAGGCGTCGGGAACGGTTGGCCCCTGGCTTGCCGTGTGGGAGGGGCTGGAGGGGCCGCTCTGCGATCAGCGGCTCGTCGATGCCGTACGGGTGTGGGAGTACGAGCTTCTGGGCGACAGCCTCCCGTGGTACGTCGACTGGTACGACCACGACGAGGCTGTGATGTGCGCCGAGTTGACCGCTTGGCTTCTCGGTCGTGGTGCCGAGCGGCTGCGCAGGGCCGACGCCCCGGCGGAGCTGCGGCACCGGGTGCGGCTGATGGGGCTGCACGGCGAGGAGCGTTGGGCCGATCCGCACTGGCCGGGGCACCGGTATTGACTCGGGTGCTACGTCTCCTGGGTTGGGTCCAGGGTGCGGTACGTCCCGTCGAATTACTCGTCGCGCGGCTGCCGGAGTTGGACTCGCGGTTGCGGATTCCGCGCGCCATGGTCGCCGAGCTCGAAACCCTCGTACGAGGGTGGATCACGCGCGGGCACACCGCGCAGAGCGTGTGGCAGTGCATCCGGCGGCATCTGCCGGGGCGGCTCGGGTGGATCGAGAAGCCGGGTGGGTTGGTGAGGTACGTGCTGGCGGAGATTCCGCCTGCGCCCGCACCGGTACCGGTACTCGCGCTCGCGTCTGCCTCGGGCGGTGCCTCGCGGCCTCGGCCCGAGCCGCGGGTCGCGCGGATGCGGGAGTACGAGGGGGGCGCATGTGCAGGCGAGGCTGTTCCTGCCGGTGGGGGACGAGACGCTGTGCGCGACCTGTGACGGTTGAGGTGGCGGGTCCGCTGGGGGAGGTGCGGGAGGCGGCCGAAGTGGGTCTCCCGGTGACCGGGGCCAATGGGCCGGGTAAGGGGGGGCGCACCATGGGTGAGGGTGAAAGACGGGCTGTTGAGATGCGGCGGCACGCGGCGGGGCTCGTCGCGCGGGTCGCCTCGGCGCGGGTGCGGCTCGACTATTCGGTCGCCAGTCTGCGTGTCGTGGACTTCCTGGTGGAGGGGTTGCGTAAAGGGAGTGCCGGGGTGGGCCCGGAGCGCGTGTTGTTCGGGCTCGGGGCGTACGTGGGGGAGGTCCTGGTCCGGCGGGCCGGTGCGGTGTGGGTGGACTTCGACGAGACCCAACGTGCGTATTTCCGGCAGGACGTGGGTGTGCGGATGCCCGATGGGCGGGTGTGGAATCCGCTGGGCCGGGTCCGGAACCGGTACGAGGTCGGGCCCGAGGAGTCGCTGGCGACGTTCTATCTGACGCTTCCGGGGCGGCGGGGTGGGCGGGTTCCTCGCTGAGGACCCCGGGAGCGGGAAGTGCTCGACGGCATCGCGGGTGCCTGATGGCGAAGACCAGTGTGGAGATCGATCCCGAGCGGCTTGAGCAGGTTCGGAGGATCTGCGGTGCCACTCGCGCCGAGATGCTGTACTCGGCCCGGAATTCCGACGACCCCGGTCGGCCTCCATCGCCGATCTCATCGTCGCGGTCACCGCGCGAGCGCACCGGCTCACCGTGCTGCACTACGCCAACGACTTCCAGGCCATCGCGAAGATCACGGGTCAGCCGGTGGAATGGGTGGTGCCCGCAGGGACGGTCTGAGGGGGCCGTCGGTGGCGTCGGGGTGTCAGGGCGTCAGCCGGACCGCGAGCACTCACACTCAGACCGCGAACATCGAGCCGTTGTCGAGTTCGACGATCTCGGTCGTCGCGGGGCGGCGGACGGTCAGGGGTTCGTCGTAGTCGGAGAACTTCAGGTCGGCCGACATGTTCTTCTCCGTCGCCTTCAGGGAGCGCAGGTACGGCTTCGGGCCGGCGTCGACGTAGGCGAGGCCCTTTTCACCGGAAGTCCCGGAGGTCCCGGATGTCCCGGAAGTTCCGGAGGTGGTACCGGAGTTCGGGGTCGGGACGAGGGGGATCATGCGGCGTCCGTCGCGTTGGACCGGCTTCAGGGCCTTCGTTCCCGCCACGTCCTCGCTTCCGCCGATCTTCTGCGCGAGCGTGCACAGGGCGGCGAGGCTCTTGGCTCCCTTCGGGCCCGAGGGGGCCTTCGCGTATTTGCCCCGTATCAGGGCCAGACGCTCCCGCATCTGCTCGGCGATCTGTGGTCCCCGGGTGTCGGCCATGGCCTGCATTTCGTTCAGTGACGCGTCACTGAACTTGACGTAGGCCTCGGGTTCACCGGATTTCTTGCCTGCGATGGCGATGAGGTGGCCGCGTTGTCCCGGTTCTGCGTCGAAGTTCCCGGCGCAGTTCTGCTCCCGGTCGATCCGCACGTCGAGCCGCATTCGCTGGGTGCCCTGCTTGACGTCCGCGACCACGTGGACCGAGCGGGCCTCGCGCAGCAGTGCCGCCGATTGCGTCAACAGGCGTTCGCCGTACGGCAGTTGGGTGATGGCCGGTGGCTCGGGCCGGTCGAGGATTCCGGTGGCCCAGTCCGCCGTCTCCGAAGGCGGCGTGGTCATTGACTTTCCGGCCGGCACGGGCTGCCACACGGCCCCCGCCCCCAGTACCCCCACGACCACGACACCCGTCACCACACCCCGTACGGTCACAGTGCGACGCAATGCCGTCTCCCCCTTGTTCCGTTGGTCCGTGTTGTTTTGTTGTTTTGGTGTTTCGTTGGTGGTGCACACCGTCTTCACGTATTCCTTCAGCGGACCTGCCTGTGCGGCTGTCACAGGTGGTGCGCATGGTGCTTCTCACAGGGGTAACTCGGCGGAGTGGAACAACCATTGGGAGTGTTGGTTCGTCGCGTGGTCGCGGCGGGCCGGACCGGGACCGCTCTGTGACGTTTTTGTGGAGGGCGGCGCTGATCCCGATGGGGGCGGTGGGCGCGGATGCGTTTGCCGCAATAGGGAGACGTGCGGAGAGAGAAGCGGTTGGGCCAGGGAGGGGAGCCGCGTCGTGCGCAGGCGCGCGACGGGGAGCTGGGCGCTGCCGTCGCGCGGGCCCAGGAGGGGGACGAGGCCGCCTTCGCCGTCGCGTATCGGCTCGTACAGCCGGGGCTGCTCGGGTACTTGCGGGGGCTGGTCGGGGACGAGGCGGAGGATGTCGCCTCCGACGCGTGGCTGGAGATCGCGCGGGATCTCGGTCGGTTCCGTGGGGACGGGGCCGGGTTTCGGGGGTGGACCGCGACCATTGCGAGGCATCGCGCCCTCGATCTGCTGCGGCGGCAGAAAGTGCGGCCGCAGCAGGCCGTGTTGGAGACGGATGTGTTCGAGCTGCCCGGTGGGCGGGATGCCGCCGAGCAGGCTCTGGAGGCGCTTTCCACCGAGAGGGCGCTCGCGTTGCTCGAGTCGTTGCCGCGTGATCAGCGGGAGGCCGTGTTGCTACGGGTTGTCGTCGGGCTCGATGCGCCCGCCGCCGCGCGGGTGCTCGGCAAGCGGCCGGGTGCCGTGCGTACGGCGGCGTATCGGGGGCTCAAGCGGCTGGCCCGGGAGATCGGGGAGCCCGGGGATCCCGGGGATCCCGGAGCGCCCGGGGGGTTCGGGGGAGAGGGTGCGGGAGGCGGGCAGGGGTGAGGGGCGCGGGTGTGACGGAACGTTGGGCGCGGACGCTGGGGGATGCGAGATGACTGAGAATTTCTCGCCCTCGCCCCCGGCGGAGCCCAATGGAGTCGAGTCCCGCGGCGCCGACCGGGCCTCCGTGCTGTTCGCCGACACCCTGCGCGGCGGCGCCGCCCCTCTGAACGTCGACCGCGAGCGGCGGGCGCTCGACGCCTACCGTGCCGCCCGCGACTCCGGCGCGCTCGCCGCCGCGACTCCCCGTCGCCGCGACGACTGGCGGCCACGTCGGCAGCGGCCGCGGTGGTCGGTGCGGGCGGGGGCGGGGGCGCTCTTCGCGAGCGTCGCCGTCGGGGGCGTCGCGGTCGCCGGGATCGGGTCGGGCGTGCTGACCGTGGACGACGGTGACCGGCCTGGGGCGGGGCCGGGGCGCGGCTCTGCGAGCCCGTCCCCCGCTGTCACCGCGCCCGACCTCCCGGGCGCCGGGACGCCGGGGGCGACGACCCTGCCGGATCCGGATCCGGAGCCGCGGGCCGAGGACGGAAAGGAAGGAAGGGGCGGCGAGGGCGCGCGGTGCGTGTCGTACGAGGACGGGCGCGGGCTGAGCCGGGCCGAGCGCGCCGCCGAGGGGTGTGACACACCCTCGCCCCAGGCGTCTCGTACGTCCCGTACCTCCCGTACGGGGAAGGTCGCGGGCGGCGGCGGCAGCGACAACCACTCCGCCAAGTCACCGCATCCGCACGGCAACAAGTGAGCGCGCCTCAAAAACGCGCCCCATATGCGGGACGGCCGAGGTCGCCACCCCCCACAGGAGAGACCCCGGCCGCCGCGCGTCACGGGTCGCGAGCGGCCCGTACTCTCTTCAGCGCCGCGGCTGCGTTTTGTGTCACACCGTTCTGGGGCACCGTTGGTTGTCTGTTGTACGAACATGGACGTAGGGACGTACAGGCCGTAGCGTTTCGGTCCGCGCCGGGCGTGCGCACCCGTACGTAACTACTCGTATCTACCGGTATCTACGGCGCACACGGCTTCATGGCCAGAGCAGGGCAGGCAGGGGCAGGGAGTGCTGGGGGACGACGCGGAGCTGACCGCCGCGGTGCTCGCGGCACAGGACGGGGACGAGACCGCGTTCCGGACTGTGTACCGCACCGTGCACCCACGGCTGCTCGGATACGTACGTACGCTCGTCGGCGACCCGGACGCGGAGGACGTCGCGTCGGAGGCGTGGCTGCAGATAGCCCGTGACCTCGACCGGTTCGAGGGGGACGCCGACCGGTTCCGGGGGTGGGCCGCCCGGATCGCCCGCAATCGGGCTCTCGATCACATACGGATGCGGGGCCGGCGCCCGGCGATCGGCGGCGACGAGAGCGAACTCACCGGCAAACCCGCCTCGTCCGACACCGCCGACGAGGCCATCGAGTCCCTCGCGACCGGCGACACCATGGCGCTCATCTCCCAGCTCCCGCAGGACCAGGCCGAGGCCGTCGTGCTGCGTGTCGTCGTCGGCCTTGACGCGAAGAGCGCCGCGCAGACCCTCGGCAAACGGCCCGGCGCGGTACGCACCGCCGCGCACCGCGGGCTGAAGCGCCTCGCCGAACTGCTCGGCGCCGGCGAACCCACCGACGCCGACAGCAGTGCCGCTGCCGACGCCGACGCCGACTCCCTCGGAGCGGTACCGGCTCCACGGCGCGCCCGCTCCCGTACGGCGACGTCCGCAGGTGTGACGCATTCGCGTTCGCGGGCGCAGAAGGACATGTGATGGCCGACGAGCACAACAAGTGGCTGAGCCGCGACGCGGCGGACCGCCTGCTGCGCGGAGAGCCCCCGGCCGTCTCCGGAGACGCCGCCAGGCAGGCCGAACGGCTGGCCGCCGCGCTGCACGCGCTGAGCGAGGTGCAGGAGGCGCGGACGGTCGGGCCCAAGGGGGAACTCCCGGGCGAGGACGCCGCGTTGAAGGCGTTCCGTGACGCGCGTGACGCGAGCGCCGTCACGGCTGTGAACAGTGCGGTGAGCGGCGTGACGGCTACAGCTTCGGCTTCGGCTTCGGCTGCGGGGCGCGGTGAGCGTCGTACGCGCTGGGGGCGGCCCGCACGGTTCGGGCTCGCCGCCGCGGTCGCCGCCTGCATGCTCGGCGGGGTCGCCGTCGCCGCGGGGACCGGGGTGCTGCCCTCGCCGTTCCGCGAGGCGGACGATCCGGCGCCGGCCGCGTCCGTGTCCGCCGCCGCGAGCCCCGACCGGCCGCTCTCCTCCGCCTCGGCGGGCGTCACCGAGGACGGCCACGTGACGCCGGAGCCGACGAAGTCGCCCGGTGCGGCGTCCGGCGAAGGGTCCGCCTCGGGCTCCGCTTCCCACGGTGACGGTGAAGGCGATGGCACGGACGAACGGCACGACGGGCGTACGTCCCAGGGGCAGGGCCCCAAGTCGGGCGCGACCGGCGACGCGGCGCTGAAGGCGCAGGGGCGCAGGCTCGTCGACGCCTGCCGCAAGTACCGGGGCGGGCAACTCGGCGGCGCGGACGTGCGGCGGTTGCAGGCGACCGCGAAGTCCCTCGGCCAGAGCCCGCGCACCCTCGGCCGTTTCTGCGACCGCGTCATCGCGCGCGCCGGATCCTCCGAGGCCCCCGCCGACAAGACCGCCTCGCAGCGCACGGACAACAAGAGCGACTCCTCGGGAGCGGGAAGCGAGAGCTTCGCGAGCGACAGCGGCGGCGGCAACGGCGGCGGCAGCGGGAACGGCAAGGGCGACGGCGACAGCGACGGCGACGGTTCGGGCGGCCGGAGCGGCGGCAAGGGCAAGAGCGGGAGCGAGGACGGCTCCGGGGGCGACGCGGACGGAGCCGATGCCACCGACCCCAGCGCTACGGCGAGCCCGAGCCCGAGCCCGAGCCCAACCTCGACCCCGAGTCGCTGACCTGCGGAAACGTAAGCGGCGAAAAAGGTTGCGCCTGGGTGTGACGTTTCTGGCCGGTTCGGCGCAGTAGTAAGTGAGCCGACTGGTCATCGGCCGTGCACGAGCCGGGGTTCCCCCCGTACCTTCGGCTCAGTGCCACTGGCGCGGGTGGGACACGTTCCCCCGGTCCCACCCGCGCCGCTCAAGCCTCACCCGTACGTCCTCACCAGTAGATGACGACCTTGTCGCCGTTCTTGACCTGGGCGAACAGCTTCGCGATCTTCTCCTCGTCCTTGACGTTCACGCAGCCGTGCGAGGCGCCCGCGTAGCCGCGTGCTGCGAAGTCCGACGAGTAGTGCACCGCCTGGCCGCCGCTGAAGAACATCGCGTACGGCATGGGGGTGTCGTAGAGCGTCGAGACGTGGTGCCGGGACTTGAAGGACACGTGGAAGACGCCCTCGCGGGTCGGCGTGTACTGCGAGCCGAAGCGGACCTCCGTCGTCAGTACGCGCCTGCCGTCCACCATCCACGACAGCGTGCGGCTCGTCTTGCTGACGCACAGCACCCGGCCCGTCATGCAGCGCGGGTCCGGCTTCGCCGGGGTCTGGCCGCCCGCCGCGTACAGCTCCCACTTCGTCGGCTCGTGGGTCATCCGCAGCAGCCGCTGCCAGGTCACGGTGTCCGTCACGCCGGTGCTCGGCAGCCCGCGCTTGGCCTGAAATCCCTTGACCGCCTTGGTCGTTGAGGCGTCGTACGTGCCCGTGGGTCCCTCGTAGAGCCAGGCCACCTGGTGGAGCCGGGCCTGGAGCTCCCGTACGTTCCCGGTCCGGGCGCCGGGGGAGAGGAGGGCCTTGGGGGCGGGTGGACGAGTGGTGGGGGCGGGCGGGGGCGTGGCGGGCTTGTCGTCGTCGGACGCGGGGGTGGAGGGGGACGAGGTCAGGGGCGGTGCGGCGCGACCGCCCTCCACCGCCTGTGCCTTGCACCCCGCGACCAGGGCCAGCACCCCGGTGACCGCGATCGATGAACGTAGGACAGCTGTCCGCATGACATCCCCCGCCTGCCGAGCCGTTCTCATCCGTCCCGCGAATACTGCCCGCGCCGAAACCAGGGAAAGCCTGTGAGCAAGGTCCCAGCGCGGGGCTCTCCACTGGCCGCACGCCCGCCGCTACAGTCCGTCGCGAGGGTCGTTCACTGCCGCCAAGTATTCGGTAAGCAGTCAGCAAGTTCGCAGCAAGTTCGCAGCAAGTAAGCGGTAAGTACCAAGCCAGTACGCAGCAAGTGCGAAACAACTCATCGGCAAGTCATCGCTGGAGGCACAACCATGGCGCGCGAATCCGAGTCCGGACTGCCCATCGAGCCGGTCTACGGCCCGACGGCTCTGGAGGGCTGGGACCCGGAGCAGAAGTTGGGCGAGCCGGGCGGATATCCGTTCACGCGTGGTGTGTACCCGACGATGTACACCGGCCGGCCGTGGACGATGCGTCAGTACGCCGGTTTCGGTACCGCCACCGAGTCCAACGCCCGGTACAAGCAGCTCATCGAGAACGGCACGATGGGCCTGTCCGTCGCCTTCGACCTGCCGACCCAGATGGGGCACGACTCCGACGCCCCGATCGCGTCCGGTGAGGTCGGCAAGGTGGGTGTCGCGATCGACTCGATCGACGACATGCGGGTGCTCTTCGACGGGATTCCGCTGGAGAAGGTCTCCACGTCGATGACGATCAACGCGCCCGCTTCGCTGCTTCTGCTGCTCTACCAACTCGTCGCCGAGGAGCAGGGCGTGAGCGCCGACAAGCTCACGGGGACCATCCAGAACGATGTGCTCAAGGAGTACATCGCGCGCGGCACGTACATCTTCCCGCCGAAGCCCTCGCTGCGGCTGATCGCCGACATCTTCAAGTACTGCAAGGCCGAGATCCCGAAGTGGAACACGATCTCGATCTCCGGGTACCACATGGCGGAGGCGGGGGCCTCGCCCGCGCAGGAGATCGCGTTCACGCTCGCGGACGGCATCGAGTACGTACGCACGGCGGTCGCGGCCGGGATGGACGTCGACGACTTCGCGCCGCGCCTTTCGTTCTTCTTCGTCGCCCGTACGACGATCCTGGAGGAGGTCGCCAAGTTCCGGGCGGCGCGCAGGATTTGGGCGAAGGTGATGAAGGAGGAGTTCGGCGCCAAGAACCCCAAGTCGCTGATGCTGCGCTTCCACACGCAGACGGCGGGCGTGCAGCTCACCGCCCAGCAGCCGGAGGTGAACCTGGTGCGGGTCGCCGTGCAGGGCCTTGGCGCCGTGCTGGGCGGTACGCAGTCGCTGCACACGAACTCCTTCGACGAGGCCATCGCGCTGCCGACCGACAAGTCGGCGCGGCTTGCGCTGCGTACGCAGCAGGTGCTCGCGTACGAGACCGATGTGACGGCGACGGTGGATCCGTTCGCCGGGTCGTACGTCGTCGAGAAGATGACGGACGACGTGGAGGCCGCCGCCCTCGAACTCATGGGGAAGGTCGAGGAGTTGGGCGGCGCGGTCAACGCGATCGAGCACGGCTTCCAGAAGAGCGAGATCGAGCGGTCCGCGTATCGGATCGCGCAGGAGACGGACTCCGGCGAGCGGGTGGTGGTCGGGGTCAACCGGTACCAGCTCGACGGCGAGGAGCCCTACGAGCCGCACCGCGTCGACCCGGCGATCGAGGCGCAGCAGGCGGAGCGGCTCGCGAAGCTGCGGGCCGAGCGGGATCAGGGGGCGGTGGACGCGGCGCTCGCGGTGCTGAAGAAGGCGGCCGAGGGCGACGACAACGTGTTGTACCCCATGAAGGACGCGCTGCGGGCGCGGGCCACGGTCGGTGAAGTGTGTGACGCGCTCCGCGAGGTGTGGGGGCAGTACGTCCCCACGGACGCGTTCTGACCGGTCGCGGGTAGCGGGGTTGGGCCCCGCGGCCCTTGGGCGCGCGGCACCGGGGTGCCTGTAGCGGGGCTGGGCCCCCGTGGCCCTTGGGTGCGCCGCACCGGGGTTGCCTGTAGCGGGGCTATGCCCCGTCGTCCCCGGTGCGCGGCACCGGGGGCCGCCTTGCCCACCCTGCCGCCCCAGGCGGCAGATTGCCCAAGGTGGTGGCGGTGGATTGCCCGAGGTGGTGGGGGTCCATTAAGCCCCTGCGGCGATTGAGCAGCGGGGGCCGGGGCGGAGCCCCGTGGCCGTGACGCCGGTGCCGCGTGTCCTGGTCCCGGGCGGAGCCCCGCGTGTCCGGTATTCGGAATTTGGGGGCGGCGGAGCGGAGCGGCGTGCGAGACTCCGGCCATGCTGGGTGTCATCGATCTTCCGACTTATCTCGCGGGCCTCGCCCTCATCATCCTTCTGCCGGGGCCGAACTCGCTGTACGTGCTCTCCGTCGGCGCCCGCCGCGGGATACGCACCGGGTACAAGGCCGCGGCCGGTGTGTGGTGCGGGGACACCGTCCTGATGACGTTGTCCGCCGCCGGTGTCGCCTCCCTGCTCCAGGCCAACGCCGTGATCTTCGGGATCGTGAAGTACGCGGGCGCCGGCTATCTGACCTGGCTCGCCATCGGCATGATGCGGACCGCGTGGAGCATGTGGCGCACGCGCCGGGAGCGGCTCGCCGCCGAGAGCGGTGACGGCGAGGAGCAGCAGGCCCAGGAGCGGCCCTTCCGCCGCGCCTTCGTGATCAGCCTCCTCAACCCCAAGGCGATCCTGTTCTTCATCGCCTTCTTCGTGCAGTTCGTCGACCCGTCCTACGCGTATCCCGCCCTCTCCTTCGTGGTCCTCGGTGCCTTCGCGCAGGCGGCCAGCGTGCTGTACCTGTCGGTTCTGATCTTCAGCGGCATGAAGCTGTCCTCCGCCTTCCGCCGCCGCAAGCGCCTCTCGGCCGGCGCGACCTCGGCGGCCGGCGTGCTGTTCCTCGGCTTCGCCGTGAAGCTGTCGCTGGCCAGCGTGTAGCGCCTGGCGCCTCCGGCGGGGGCCGTCTCGATCGGGTGATGCCGGGCGAACTCGCTGTGGGGCCGGTTACGCTCGTGGAGTGTGGCCCGTGACAAGGAGGGTGCCATGGCAGTGATACTGCACGAGACGTCGCTGGCCGATGCTGCCGACCGCCTCTGGGACGAACTGCCCGGGCACCGGGTGGAGATCCTCAACGGGAGCATCGTCGTGACCCCACCGCCGGACGGGCCCCACCAGGAGACACTGTCGTGGCTCACCGTGGAGTTCCACGACGCCGGGGCGAAAGAAGCGGGGCTCCGTTACCTGCAAGGCATCGGTATCTGGCTGCTGACGGGGCCCGACGACTACGCGGTGCCGGACTTCTCGGTGGTCGACGCCGACTACAAGGACCACCTCGTCGAGAGGAACTGCTACGACCCCCACGTCTTCCGGCTGGTCATGGAAGTGACCTCGTCCAACTGGGCGAATGACCTGGTGACCAAGGTGGAGACGTACGCGGGGGCGCGGGTTCCCGTGTACGTGGTCGTGGATCGAAAGCACGACGAAGTGCTCGTGTACACGAGGCCGGACGGCGAGGGGTACGGAACGTGCTCACGGTACAAGCGTGGCACCCGCCTTCCCCTGCCTGATGAGGTCGGCGTCACCCCCGAGCTGTCCGTCGACACCCTTCTCGACGGCGACTGATCTCACGCCACTGGTATCCCGGCCTCCGCCAGATACTCCGCCACCCCCTCCGCACTCTCCCCGGCCCACGCCACATAGCCGTCCGGCCGTACCAGGAACACGCCCGTGCCGTACGTCTCGTAGGGCGGGATGTGGGTCCGGTGTATGAACTCGGTGAGGTGGGTTGGGAGTTCGGGGGTTGCGGTGTCCCCTGTGTCTCCTGTGTCCCCTGTGTCTCCTGTGTCTCCTGTGCCCACCGTCAGCAGTGTCCAGTGCGGGCCCCGGAACGCGTCGAACAGGCGCACTCCGCCCCGCCGGCCGTCCGGAGCCCGGTCGCCCGCGCGTAGTGCGTCGTCCGGCAGGTCCCGGCGGGTTTCCCGCGTCAGCGTCGACTCCCGGTAGCCGATGTCCAGTTGTTGCACCTCGCGGCCGCGTTGCACGGGCCTGTCCTCGTTGCTCGCGCGGTGGATCCTGGTGCTGAGGCCGAGGATGTTCGCCGCGACCGGTATGCGCTCCTCCTCGTAGGTGTCCAGGAGACGGGGTGGGGCGCCGGACAGGACCGCCGCGAGTTTCCAGCCCAGGTTGTACGCGTCCTGCACGCTCGTGTTCAGGCCCTGGCCGCCCGCCGGGGAGTGGATGTGTGCCGCGTCGCCCGCGAGGAAGACCCGGCCCGACCGGAAGCGGTCCGCCAGCACCGCCCGCGCCCGGAAGTCCGAGGCCCACAGCACCTCGGCGATGTGCTCCGGCGACAGAGGCGTGCGGGTCGCGAGGAGTTTGCGTACGCCCTCCGGGGACGTGTCCGGGAGCGTCGACTCGTCTGCGTACTGTGCCGCCAGTTGGAAGATCCGGTCGGGCTGTGGCGGCAGGGGGCAGAACGCCACTCCGCCCTCCGGGGCCTGCGGCCACACGTGCCAGTGCGTGTCGGGAAGCGGTGCCTCGGGCGTGAGGCGTACGTCTGCCACCAGCATCGGTTTCGGGTCCACCGTCTCCCCGGTCATGCCGATCCCCAGCGCCCTGCGGACCGTGGAGCGGCCGCCGTCCGCCGCCACCGCGTACCGCGCCCGCACCGACGAACCGTCCTCGAACGTCGCCGTCACCCCGTCCGCGTCCTGCTCGATGGCGCTCACCGGAGCCCCGAAGCGGATGTCGCCGCCCAGCTCCCGCAGGCGTGCGTACAGCACCTCCTGCGTGCGGGACTGCGGTATCAGCCAGCCCTCCGCGTACGGGACCTGCTCCGACGGCTCGGAGCGCTCCAGCATGTCCCACTCCTGGCCCGGTTCGTCGCCCTCCCAGACCCGCATCCTCGGATACCGGCCGCCCTCCGCGTGGATCGCGGCCAGGGCCCCGAGGTCGTACAGCACCTCCTGCGTGCGCGGCTGCAGGCCCTTGCCGCGCGAGCCGGGGAACAGGCCGTCCGCCCGCTCCACCAGCAGCGTCCGCGTCCCGCGTCGGGCCAGGTCCACGGCGAGCGCCAGGCCCGTCGGCCCCGCGCCCACGATCAGTACGTCGAGTACGTCGAGTACGTCGAGTGTGTCCAGTGCGTCCAGTTCGTTCGTCGTCTGCGGCGCAGTCGTCGTCGGCATCTCCGCCACCATCCTTAACGGCGTTAAGTTCGCTCGTTTCGAGCATGACCTTAACGCCGTTAAACTGTCAAGCGTGGCCGAGAAGAAGAAGCAGAACGAGAAGCAGGGCGCGAGGCAGGGCGGGAAGCCCGGGCTCGACAAGGCGCACGTCGCCGACACCGCCCTCGACCTGCTGAACGACGTGGGGCTCGAAGGGCTGACGCTGCGCGCCATCGCCAAGCAGCTGAACGTGCAGGCGCCCGCCCTGTACTGGCACTTCAAGAACAAGCAGGCGCTGCTCGACGAGATGGCGACCGTGATGTTCCGGCGGATGGCGGAGGCCGCGCCGGACTTGCGGTACGAGCCTGGCCGCGCCGCCACGCCGCCCGCCTGGCAGGACCACCTGATCGACAGCAATCGGCACTTGCGCCGCACGCTCCTGCGCTACCGCGACGGCGCGAAGGTCTTCAGCGGGTCACGGTTCACGGGTACGGACCACGGTCCGGAGATGGAGGCGAGTCTGCGGCTGTTGGTCGACGCCGGGTTCACCGCGGAGCGGGCCGCCTGGGCGGGCAGCACCGCGTACATGTTCACGCTCGGGTTCGTTACCGAGGAGCAGGGCATGCGCCCCGTCGGCAACAGTGCCGAGCCCGTTGTCGACCTCGGCGAGCGTGCCGAGAAGCTCGTCGACTATCCGCTCGCCGCTGCCGCGGGTCATCAGTTGTTCGCGGCGTACGACGAGCGGTTCGAGGAGGGGTTGCGCATCGTTGTTGCGGGCATCGAGGCGCGCTATGGGGTGCGCTGAGTCGGCGTTGCGGCCTCGGGGCTCTGCCCCGGACCCCGCGCCTCAATCGCCGGCGGGGCTTGATTTGGTCGGCCGCCGCCTCAATCGCCGGCGGGGCTTGATGTGGTCGGCCGCCGCCTGAATTGTCGGTGGGGCTTGAAGTGGTCGGCCGGCGCCTCAGCCGTCGGCGGGGGTTGAACTGGTCGGTCGGCGGTTCAGCGCTCTGCGTAGCAGCGGTGTCGCCCATTCCTCGACGTAGCGGTTCAGCACCCACGCCAGCGTCAGCATCACGCCCACCGTCGCCGCGAACGTGACCGAGGACGGCAGTCCGAGTCGGCGGTGCAGGGCCGCGATCGTCACCCAGCCCAGGTGCTCGTGGACCAGGTAGAACGGGTACGTGAGGGCGCCGGCGACCGTCAGCCAGCGCCAGTTCGCCCAGCGCGTCCAGCCCACCGCGATCGCCGCCACCGCCGCGAAGCCGAGCGTGACGACGGCGATGATGCCGAACGAGGAGCGGTAGGAGAAGAAGTCCGGGTTCGGGGCGTGCCACGTGCGGTCGACCGCGAAGTGCTGGCCGAGCAGCCAGCTCACCGCGACGATGCCCCACGCCGTGATGTCCCGCCGGTCCCGGTGGACCAGGTACAGGCCGATGCCGCCGATGAAGAACGGGGCGTACTCCGGCATCAGGACGAGGGTGGCCAAGGAGTCGCCGCCCGCGCCCTCCGCCAGTACCGCCGCCAGCGTCCACACCGCGCAGAACAGCACCACCCGGTGCCGCGTCGCCCCCGGCAGGACCACGCACAGCGCGAACAGGGCGTAGAAGCGCAGCTCCGCCCAGAGTGTCCAGCACACGCCCAACACCCGGTCCACGCCCAGCGGTTGTTGCAGCATCGTCAGGTTCACCAGCGCGTCGCTCGGCGACACCGCCTCGTACGCCACGGCCGGCAGCGCGAAGACGGCCGTGACGAGCACGATCGCCACCCAGTAGGACGGGAAGAGGCGTGCGACGCGCGACGCGAAGAAGGAGCGCAGCGGTCGGCCCCAGCCGCTCATGCAGATCACGAAGCCGCTGATGACGAAGAAGATCTGCACGCCGAGGCAGCCGTATGCGAACCAGCCGTGCAGGGAGGGGAATTGGCTGCTCGGTGATGTTCCCCAGGCTTGCGAGACCTCGCCGTCGCGGCCTCCGTAGTGGTACGCCGCCACCATCAGCGCCGCGATCAGGCGCAGCCCGTCGAGGGCGTACAGGCGGGACGCGGGGCGCGCGAGTACCGCTTTCGCCCGCGGTCCCGGCTGCGGTGCGGGCAGTGGGGGCAGCGTGGTGCCGGGAGACGTCATCCGATGGCCGTCCGCTTGAGCGCCGCCCGCTTGAGGGAGCGGGCCCGCCTGGCCACCCTGCGTACCGTCGCGTTGCGCGGGATGAAGGCGAACTGGGACGGGATCGCGCCGGGCAGGCCGAGCGAGGTCAGGCGGCGGCGCTTGAAGTAGCGCCAGGTGCGGTCGTCGAGGCGCGTGGTCAGATAGCGCTCGGCGGGGCGGCGCAGGTCCGGGTAGATCTTGGACTGCATGGCGTAGCCGACCGCGCGCAGCAGTTCGTTCAACTCGCCCACTGGGAGCGGCTGTTCCTGTGCCTCCACCGCCGTGCGGTCCGTCACGTCCGGCAGCAGCGCGTCGACGATGGTGACCGGGACGCGGTTGCTGTTCTGGTACGGCGTGAGGCGTTCGAGGAGGGTGGCCGTGCCGATGCGGGCCACCGGGATGCCGTACAGGGCGCTCGCCGTGAGCAGTGCCGTGGAGAAGCAGCCGACGACGAGGACCGGGCGCATCCGCTGGTAGAGGACCTCGGCGAGGACGGGCGTCGACAGGACGGTCAGTTCGATGCCCAGGCGGTCCGCCTCCCGCTCCAGCGTGCGCGACCAGTGGGCGGGGGCCGTGGGGTGCGGTTTGAACACCACGTGACGGTGGCCGAGTTGGGCGGCGCCGCGCATCATGCGGACGTGCAGTTCCTCCTCCTCGGCCGTGCTGAGGATGCCGAGGGCGGACAGGTACTGGCCGAGGAGCAGGGCGGGTTCGCCGGGGAGGGTCGGCAATTCGCCTGTCGCGTCGCAGAGTTCGGCGAGGACCTTGAGGAAGACCTCGGTCGGTACGATCTCCGGCTCGACGTCGAACTCCGTGAGCAGCAAGGGCTTCAGGCCAGGTACGAGGTCCAGGTGGAGGAGGCGGCGCACGCGCGTGCCGATCAGCGGGTCGATCTTGTTGCGGGTCGGGCCGTAGCTCATCAGGCCGTCCGCGTACACGTCGACGGGCGCGCCCGCGAAGATCTGCGTGATGGCCATCGCCGGGTTGACCTGGATGGACTCCACGGCCAGCTCTACGTTGTCGTCGCCGAGGTCCCACGTGAGGCGCAAGTAGCGTTCCCACAGGGGGATGTCGTCCGTGCGCGGACCCCAACTGCCGGGGTGGAAAGGGGAGATGGCCTCGTTCCACGACAGGATGCCGTCGAAGCGGTCGCGGAGCCGCTCGAAGCCGGGCATCTCGTCGACGGCGGGCGTCGTCTCGGGCGTCGCCGCGTTGTTGGCGACCAGCAGCAGCGTGCGGTCGGCCGGGGCGAAGCGGTCCGCGTCGAGGGCGGCGGCCAGCGTCGCGGCGCCGTACAGGGTGGAAGCCACCAGGATCCGGGTCGTCATGCCGTGACCCCCTCGGCGGCGCCCACCGGACGGCGGCGCAGGCGGCGCAGCCGGGTCGCCCGCTGGGCGTCCATCGAGTCGAGCGCGTCGTCGAGCACCCGCTGCGGCATGCGCTTGAGCGCGGCCGCGCTGAGCGACTTCAATTTGCGGGCCACGGGAGGTTCGAACCTTTCGATGGATCCCAAGTGGTGGGAAATGATGGCGCAGTAGGTGCGGACGGCCTTGGGGAGGAGCAGGTCGGCGTCCCGGTCCTCGGCTGTTTCCCGTACGACCTGGTCGAATGCGCGAATGAAATCGAGCTGCCGTACGTCACCGATCTGAGTGAGCGAGGACGATACGCCGCGCCGATAGAAAACGCCCAAAGTGCTGACCGCCGCGAAGGATTTCGCCTCCCGGTGCAGGCGCCAGATCCACGGCCGGTCCTCCGCCGTGCGCAGCCCGTCGGTGAAGTGCAGCAGCCCTTCGTCGGCGAGCCGCCGGTGATACATGCCGGCCCACGCGAACGCGTAGTCGACGGCCGTCGAGCGGTCGGCAGGGAGGATCGCCGCGCGCGGGTCCATCACGACGTTGCGCAGGCCGTGCGGAAAGCGGTGCACAGAGCGGGCCCTGGCCGTGCACTGGACGTGGTCCGTGCGCACGAAGTCGCAGCCCAAGCCCTCTATCGCGGCGAGGAGTTGACCGTAGTAGCCGGGGGCGAGCCAGTCGTCGCCGTCCAGGAAGGCGAGGTATTCGCCCCTGGCCCGGTCGAGTCCGGTGTTGCGGGCGGTCGCGAGTCCTCCGTTCCGTTCGTGTCTGACGACGACGGCGCCGGGCAGTTCGCGTTCGGCGCGCGCGAGAATGTCCGGTGTCTCGTCCTTCGAGCAGTCGTCGACGAGAATGAATTCGAAGTCGTCGCGTGCGTTCGCACGCAGACTTCTGAGAGTGTCGGGCGCGTATTGCTGCACGTTGTAGAACGGCACGATGACGGAGAGCTTGACCACGTCGGTGACGTTAGGCGGCGGCCCGGCATTCGTCTTGACCGATGGCTTGATGTCAGGTGAACGAAGCGTGGCGGGACCGTGAACCGGCCCTGGCGCAGGGCATTTCCCGGGCCGATTCGCCATTCGTCGGTGTGCTGTTAACCGTTTGTTGCACTCCGGTTGGGCCGCCCCTCGGAATTGCTTCCTAACTTCTTCGATGTGCCAGTAAGGAACGAAAAGCAGCTCAGGGTCGCCGTGCTCGCGGACTCCGACACCCGGTGGAAATGGGGGTCGCTGACCGCCTCCCGCATCGCCCCCGACCGTGTCGCCCTCGACGGCTACCTGCTGCGCGGCCGCGCCACCCCGACGCCCCGTCAGCTCCGCGAGGTCGGCGTCCGCGCCGACAGCCTGCGCGAGGTCACGGCCGTCGAGTTCCTGCGCGACATGCGGCCAGAAGCCTACGACGTCGTGGTCCTCGCCCTCGTCGGCGGGGGAGTGCAGGCCATGCTCCACGGCCTCGCCCACACCTGGCGCACCGCGGCCCGCCGCCCCGTCGTCGTCACCGGCTATGTCGGCGTCGTCTACGAGAAGTTGGCCGACGGACTGCTGCTGCGGCACGGCGCCGACGTGGTGCTCGCCAACTCCACGTACGACGCCGAGCGGTTCCGCGCCGTGTACGAGGGGGTGGGCGCGGACGCCGCCGCCGTCACCGAGTGCGCGCTGCCGTTCCTCGGCGGCGCGCCCTACGACGGCGTACGCGACCCGTACACGGTCACCTTCGCCGCCCAGCCGTCCGTGCCGGACACCGCGGCCGACCGCGCGTACCTCCTCGACCGGCTGATCCGGCACGCCGGGACGCACCCCGGCCGCGAGGTGCTGCTCAAGCTGCGCAGCAGGCCCGGCGAACACACCACGCACATCGAGGAGATCCCCTACCAGAAGCTCGCGCAGCGCCGCGAACTCCCGCCCAACCTCCGCCTCGTGTACGGGAACATGGGCGAGGTCCTCGACCGCACCGACCTGCTCGTCACGGTCAGCTCCACCGCCGCACTCGAATCCCTGCACCGGCGCGTCCCGACCGCGCTGCTCACCGACCTCGGGGTGCGCGAAGCGCTCGGCAACCACCACTTCACCGGGTCCGACTGCCTCGTGTCCTGGGACCAGTTGGACGACGGCGCGCTGCCCGAGCCCGACCCCGGATGGCTGGCCCGGCAGGGGGTCGCCGCCGACGGCACGTACGAGAACGCCTTCGACGGGGCGCGCGCCAAGGTCGCCGCCCTGCTCGACCGCGACCGGCCGCCGCTCGCGCCCTACTACAGCCGCACCACCGCCCCCGGCTATCTGCCGCGCGTCCTCGCCCGCCACCACCTCGCGCCCGACGGCAGCCCGCTGCCCGGAGCGCCCGCCGCCGACCGGGCGCCGGGCCCCGTGCGGCAGGTCGTGCGCCGGGCCGCCCGCGGCGCCTACCGGCACGGCGTGCAGCGGGTCGCCCCCGTGATCCGGCGGATGGGGGAGCTGTGACCCCGCCTGTGGACCCGCCTCTGAGGAATGACCGACTCCCTGAAGGAGAAGCGCACATGACCGACCTTGAGACGGTCCCGGCCGCCCCCGCTCCCGTGCCCGTACGCCGCGTCCTCGCCGTGATCCCCGCACGCGGCGGCTCCAAGGGAGTGCCGGCCAAGAACCTCGCACCGGTCGGCGGCGTGCCCCTCGTGGCCCGCGCCGTGCGCGAGTGCCTCGCCACCCGGCACGTCACCGACGTCGTCGTCTCCACCGACGACACCGCGATCGCCGCCGCCGCGCGGGACGCGGGCGCCGAGGTCGTCACCCGGCCCGTCGCCATCGCGGGCGACAAGTCCAGCTCCGAGGCGGCCGTGCTGCACGCCATGGACGCCCACGAGGCGCTGCACGGCGCGGCCGTCGACGTGGTGCTGCTCGTCCAGTGCACCAGCCCCTTCCTCGTACGGGAGGACATCGACGCGGTGGTCCGCGCGATCCTCGACGGCGGCGCCGACAGCGCGCTCACGGTGGCGCCCTTCCACGGCTTCGTATGGCGCGACGCCGACGACGAACCGCAGGCGACCGCCGTGCAGAAGGTGGCGGTCGAGGGCGGCGTCGCCGTCCTCGCCGACCGGAAGACGGCGACCGGCGGCGGCTACGGCGTCAACCACGACAAGTCGCAGCGCCAAATGCGCCAGGACCGCCCCCAGGACCTCCTGGAGACCGGCGCCGTCTACGGCATGGAGACCACCGGGTTCCGCCGCCACGAGCACCGCTTCTTCGGCCGCACCGAACTGGTGCGCACCGACCCCGCGCGCGTACTCGAGATCGACGACCCGCACGACCTCGCGCGCGCCCGCGCGCTGGCCCCCCTCTTCGACCAGCAATCCGTCCTCCCCTCCAAGGAAGACGTCGACGCGGTCGTCCTCGACTTCGACGGCACCCAGACCGACGACAAGGTGCTGATCGACTCCGACGGACGGGAGTTCGTCACCGTGCACCGCGGTGACGGCCTCGGCATCGCGGCCCTCCGCAAGAGCGGCCTGAACCTGCTGATCCTGTCCACGGAACAGAACCCGGTCGTCGCCGCCAGGGCCCGGAAGCTCAAGATCCCGGTCCTGCACGGCATCGACCGCAAGGACCTCGCACTCAAGCAGTGGTGCGAGGAGCAGGGCATCGCGCCGGAGCGCGTGCTCTACGTCGGCAACGACGTCAACGACCTCCCGTGCTTCGCCTTCGCGGGCTGGCCCGTGGCGGTCGCGAGCGCTCATGACGTCGTGCGCGGCGCCGCACGCGCCGTCACCACCGTCCCCGGTGGCGAAGGCGCGATCCGAGAGATCGCCAGCTGGATCCTCGGCCCTTCTCTCGACTCCCTCGACAAGTAAGGAACGCAAGAAACATGTCTGCTCAGAACGCCGCCAACTCCCGTATCCGCTCCTTCGGTTCGCGCGAGGCGGGCCCCGGCCGCCCCGTCTACGTCACCGGCGAGATCGGCATCAACCACAACGGCGACCTGGAGAACGCGTTCCGGCTGATCGACGTCGCCGCCGACGCCGGCTGCGACGCCGTCAAGTTCCAGAAGCGCACCCCGGAGATCTGCACGCCGCGCGACCAGTGGGACATCGAGCGCGACACCCCCTGGGGCCGCATGACGTACATCGACTACCGACACCGCGTCGAGTTCGGCGAGGACGAGTACCGGGCCATCGACGAGTACTGCAAGAAGCGCGGCATCGACTGGTTCGCGTCCCCGTGGGACACCGAGGCCGTCGCCTTCCTGGAGAAGTTCGACGTCCCCGCCCACAAGGTCGCCTCCGCGTCCCTCACGGACGACGAACTCCTCCGCGCCCTCCGGGCGACCGGCCGCACGATCATCCTCTCCACCGGCATGTCGACGCCGAAGCAGATCCGGCACGCCGTCGAGGTCCTCGGCTCCGACAACATCCTGATGTGCCACGCCACGTCGACGTACCCGGCGGTCGCAGAGGAGCTCAACCTGCGCGTCATCAACACGCTCCAGGACGAGTTCCCGAACGTCCCGATCGGCTACTCGGGCCACGAGCCCGGCCTCCAGACCACGCTCGCCGCCGTCGCCCTCGGCGCCACCTTCGTCGAGCGCCACATCACCCTCGACCGCACCATGTGGGGCTCCGACCAGGCCGCCTCCGTCGAGCCGCAGGGCCTGGAGCGCCTGGTGCGCGACATCCGCGTCATCGAGACGGCGCTCGGCGACGGCGTCAAGAAGGTGTACGAGTCCGAGCTCGGCCCGATGAAGAAGCTGCGCCGCGTGCCGGGCGTCGTCGCCGAGGCGGAGATCGCCGTCGCCGCCGGTGAGCCGGTGGGTGTGTGACCTCAACCCCTGGGCGGTCCGGCGCGGTTGACCGCGCGCCGGGCCGCCCCGGCGCCCTCGGGAGGGCCCGCATGTCCGGCAGTGGCCGTAGCAGTGGCCGTAGCAGTGGCAGCACGTTGTGCTTCGTCGAGAGCCCCGTGCAGCTCCTCAACGTCCTGGAGTGGGCACACCACGAGGCGGTCGCCGCGACCGTCGTGGTGCTCTCGCCCACCGACCCCATGACCCGGGGGCAACTGCGCCGCATGGCCCAACTGGCGCGTACCGAAGGCCATATGGTGCGCTGGGAAGAGGCCCGCGGCGGCGCGAGCGCGCCCTTCCAGACCATCGGCGGGCTCGCCCCAGCGCTGCGCAGGGCCGACCGGATAGTCCTCGGCGACCCGTTCTCCCGCTACGTACAACTCCTCCTCACGATCACCCGGGCCCGCGAACTCGTCGTCGTCGACGACGGCACCGCCACCATGGAGTTCGTCGCCCAACTGGCGCGCGGCGAACGGCTCGTGCGCTGGCACAGGCGCGGCGGCAAGGCGGGCCCGCGCGACCTCGTCTTCGGCCCCGTCGCGGCGGCGGCGCGGCGCAGGCTCGCCGGGCACGCGCGGCGCGCGTCCGTGTCGGTGTTCACGTCGATGCCGGTGGAGGACGTCCCCGAAGGCGTCACCGTCGGCTCCAACGACTACGCCTGGACCCGCGCCCGCTTCGGCCCGCCCCGCGTCACGCGCGGCGCCGACCTGGTCGGAACGTCCCTCGTGGAGACGGGGGTCGTCGACCTCGACCGCTATGTGCAGGCCGTCCGCGAACTGGCCCGCGCCCACGGCGCCACCCGCTACTTCGCGCACCGCCGCGAGAGCGCCGACAAACTCCACCGCCTCGCCACCGAGACCGGCCTGGAGATCGTCCGCCCCGACCTCCCCCTGGAACTGATCGCCCGCCGCGGCCCCATAGGCCGTACGATCCTCAGCTTCCCGTCGACCGTCGTCCACACCCTCCCGATCGCCCTCGCCGGCACGGGCGTCCGGGTCGCCGTCTGCGAGATCGACCCCGCGTGGCTGCGCCAGGGCGTGTCCGACCACGCGCAGGGATTCCTGGCGGGGATCTCGGGGTCGGCGAGGGGAGCGGTGCGGGCGGTGTGAGCCAAATCCAGCCCGCCGGCCAATCCAGCCCGCCGGCCAATCCAGCCCCGCCGGCCAATCCAGCCCCGCGGGCCAATCCAGCCCCGCCGGCGTTTGAGGCGCGGGGTCCGGGGCGGAGCCCCGTGGCGTGGGCGCGGGAAACCCGGTGGCGACGGTGCGGGCGCACCACATACCCTCACCCCTTGTGACCACCCCCGAATCCGACAGACTCCGGCCACCGGCCCCCGTCCGGTGGCCAACTTCCGCGTAGCCACCGCACGGCCCGCCGCACCGCGACCACCACCCCGTTCCACGGTCCCGGAGTCCGTCGTGCCTTTCGCTCTCCACCTCCTCGCCCTCGCCGTCTTCGCGCAGGGAACATCCGAGTTCATGCTCTCGGGGCTCGGCCCCGACATCGCCCACGACCTGGGCGTATCCATCCCCGCCGCCGGTTCGCTGACGTCCGCGTTCGCGATCGGCATGGTCGTCGGGGCGCCGCTCACGGCCGTCCTCGCGGTGCGCTGGCGCCGCCGCCCGGCCCTCTTCGGCTTTCTGCTCACCTTCGCCGTCGTCCACGTGATCGGCGCGCTCACCACCAGCTTCGCCGTGCTGCTCGCGACCCGCGTCGTCGCGGCGCTCGCCAACGCCGGATTCCTCGCGGTCGCCCTCGCCACGGCGGTGACCATGGTCGCGCCCGACGCCAAGGGCCGGGCCACGTCGATCCTGCTCGGCGGCACCACCCTCGCCTGCGTCGCGGGCGTGCCCGGAGGCGCGCTGCTCGGCGGGCTGCTCGGCTGGCGTGCCGCGTTCTGGGCCGTCGCGCTGATCTGCGTACCGGCGCTGATCGCGGTGTTGCGGTCGGTCCCGGCAGCGGATGCCGGTCCCGCGGCGCCGCGCGGCGCCCTGCGCGCCGAACTCCGGGCCCTGCGCGGCCCGCGCCTCCTGACGGTGCTGCTGCTCGGCGCGCTGGTCAATGGCGCCACGTTCTGTACGTTCACGTACCTGGCGCCGGTCGCCACCGAGGTGACCGGGGTCGACCCGGCCTGGGTACCCGCGCTTCTCGCCCTCTTCGGGCTCGGCTCGTTCGTCGGGGTGAGCGCGGCGGGCCGCCTCTCGGACGCGCGGCCGGTGCCGGTCCTGGTGGTCGGCGGGGCGGCGCTGCTGCTCGGCTGGGTGCTGTTCGCGCTCGCCGCGGGCAGCGTCGCGGCGACCCTCGTCCTCGCCTTCGTCCAGGGCGCCCTGTCCTTCGCGGTCGGCTCCACCCTCATCGCACGCGCCCTGTACGCGGCGTCCGGCGCGCCCACCCTCGCGGGCGGCCTCGCGACGGCGGCGCTCAACGTCGGCGCGGCGCTGGGCCCTTGGGCCGGCGGGCTCGCGATCGGGGGCGGGGGCGGATACCGGGGCGTGATGGGGGTGAGCGCGCTGCTGGTGGCGGTGGCGTTCCTGGTGGCGGCCGTCGGTGGGGGACGGGGCGCGGTGCGGGCGCGGGTCCCGTCCCCCGTGTGCGACGACTGACCCTTACGGGCTCACGGGTCGAGCTGGCAGTTGACCTCGCTCTCCGCCGCGCACTTGTTGGCCGTCCCGGCCCCGCCGTCCGCGTTGTCGTTGCCCGTGTTGCCGATCAGCGAGTCGTTGGCGCCCTCGCCCTTGAGGGTGTCGTCGCCCGCGTTGCCGCGCAGGTCGTCCTGGCCGTTGCCGCCCATGAGGCGGTCGACGCCGTCGCCGCCGAACACGGTGTCCGCCCCGTCGAAGCCGAACACCTCGTCGTCGCCGGGGCCCGCGTCCACCGTGTCGGCCCCGGTCACGAACGCGAAGTCGGCGCCCATCTGGTCGTTGCCGGATCCGAGGCAGACCAGGTCGTCGCCGCCCGCGTCGGCGTAGGTGTCGCTGCCGCCGAGCAGCGCGACGACGTCGTTGCCCGCCGTGCCCGTCTCGAAGTCCTGGCCCTCCGTGCCGACGACGGTCGCCTGCTGACCCATGCAGTACACGGGGTCGGCGGCCGGGGCGGGCGCGGCGCCGGGCACGGCCGCAGCGGTCCCCGCGGCCGCTACGGCGAGGGCGAAGGACGCGAGGGCGGCGCCGAAGGAGGCGCGGGACCGAGGGCGTGTTCGCTTGCGCATGATGACCTTCTTCCGTCTGCTGTCTTGCGTACCTCTTCGCGGAAGAGGAGCGGACGGATGCCGGTACGTACGGAAACTGGTAGGACTCGGCGCAGGTCAGGCGCGTGAGAGGCGCTGGGGGAAAGAGTGGTCATACCCTCCCTGCGCGATCCACATGCGCATCGCGGCCATATTTCTTACGTCATTTGGGCTGAACTTTTGTTGATCGCGGGTTAGTTGGCCGCTGCATCGCCCTACCCTTCACAGGGTGAACCAGTTGAAGTCCCGTGAGTCAGAGGCCGACAAGCCCGGGGAATCCGTGCCGGGCACCGCACTTCCGGGTGCGCTGCCCGAGGCGCTCCGCGCCGAACTCGTCGCGTTCCGGCGCGACATGCACATGCACCCAGAGCTGGGCAATCAGGAGTTCCGTACCACCGCCGCGCTCAAGACCCGCCTCGAAAAGGCCGGGCTCGCGCCGCGCGTGCTCAGTATCGGCACCGGCCTCATCTGTGACATCGGCACGCAGGACGGTGAGTGGCGGGGCGGTCGCGGCATGCTCGCGCTGCGCGCGGACATCGACGCGCTGCCCATCCCCGACACCAAGTCGGACTGTACGTACCGGTCGACGCTGCCGGACCGGGCGCACGCCTGCGGTCACGACGTGCACACCACGGTCGTGCTCGGCGCCGGGCTCGTCCTCGCGGAGCTGCACCGCAAGGGTCAACTGCCGTATCCCGTACGGCTGATCTTCCAGCCCGCGGAGGAGGTGCTGCCGGGCGGCGCCCCGGACGCGATCGAGTGCGGGGTGCTCGACGGCGTACGGAAGATCATCGGTGTGCACTGCGACCCGAAGGTCGACGCGGGCCGCCTCGGTATCCGCCCGGGCCCCATCACGTCCGCCTGCGACCGTCTTGAGGTCACGCTCGACGGCCCCGGCGGGCACACCGCGCGCCCGCACCTCACCACGGACCTGGTCACGGCCGCGGCCAAGGTCGCGACAGAGGTGCCGGCGCTGGTCGCCCGCCGAGTCGACGCCCGCTCGGGGCTCGCCGTCACGTGGGGCCGCCTGGAGACCGGGCACGCGTGCAACGTGATCCCGCAGCACGCCGAGCTGTCCGGCACGGTGCGCTGCCTCGACCTCGACGCGTGGCGTCAGGCCCCCGACCTCGTGCACGGCGCCATCCAGGAGATCGCCGACCTGTACCGCGCCAAGCCGGTCGTCAACTACATCCGCGGGGTACCTCCGGTGGTCAACGAGCCGGGGGTGGCGGACCTGTTGCGGGATGCGATGGTCGCCCGCCGGGGTGTCGACTCCGTCGAGGACACCCAACAGAGCCTGGGGGGCGAGGACTTCTCCTGGTACCTGGAGCACGTCCCGGGCGCGATGGCCCGCCTCGGCGTGAAGCCCCCGGGCGACCGGGGCTCCCGCGACCTCCACCAGGGCGACTTCGACGTGGACGAGTCCGCGATCACGGTGGGCGTGGAGTTGTTCACGGCGGCGGCGCTGATGGATACCGCCGCGGCGGGCTGAAGAGCCGGGGCTCCGCCCCGGACCCCGCTGCTCAATCGCCGCAGGGGCTTGATTGCTCCGGGGCGGCGAGTGCTACTGGTACCTGGCGACGATCTCCCTGAGACGTGCCTGTTCGGTGTCGCCGCAGACCCCCTCCAGACGCATGCCCTGGCAGCGGATGCTCAGGAAGAGACGCCTGGAGTGGTGGTGGTCGTCGGCCGCGAGCGGGGTGACGCACACCGCTTTGTCGAGGCCGCCGCTGACCAGGTTGCCGTCGTCGAAGAAGGCCAGTGAGGACACGGCGCCGTCGTGGAGGGCGCGGGTCCACAGCTCCTCGCGCGAGAAACCCGATCCGTCGGGAGACAGCCGCGAGAGCCGTACGGTTCCGTCGTCGTGCCCCGTGGCCAGCGTCAACCCGGTGTCGGCCGTGCCGGTCACCGCGACGGAGCTGAGCCCCGGCAGCTCATGGAGGTTCACCGGCCGGTTCTCCTGGCCCGGCGGGCCGAACACCAGCACCCCCTCGGTGGTGGCCACCAGGCCGACGGCGCCGTGCACCTGGGCCGAGTCGACATAGTCCCCCAGGCGTTGCGCGCCGTACCCGCGGCGCTTGGCCGGGACGTACCAAATGGCCTGCGCCAAACCGGAGTTGTCCTCCTGTACCAGCAGCGTGGAGTCGCCGTGGAAGGCGGGTGGCCGGAACATCGACTTGACCTTGAACGTCGCCAGCACCCGGCTCTCCGGCGAGGCGTACGTGAGCACCGTCAGCCGGCTCCCGCCCAGCGCTATCAGCGTGTCCGACGCGGTGCAGTGGAGCCGCTCCGCACGGTGTGCGAGCGTCGCCACGGTACGGACTTCGAGCTGCTCGCCCGCCTTGAGCACCCACTCGCGGATCGACCGGTCCTCGTAACCGGCGAAGATGCGCTGCGAACCCGTCGTGGTCAGGCCGAAGACGCGGGACGTCTCCTCCAGGCGTACGCCCGTCAGGTCCGCGTCGGTGAAGTCGCTGTTCTCCAGGTTCGCGTTGTCGAGGTTGGCGTGCCGCAGTGAGGAGCCCCGGAAGGCCATGCCGCTGAGGTCGGCGTCGGGCAACCAGGCGTAGTCGAAGCAGAGGCCCGACCAGATGTCGTCCGGCAGGCGGGCGCAGTGCGCGTTGAGCAGCGTCAGCGCGTGTCCGCCGAGGTAGTCGTCGGACCTGCCGGGGCGGGTGGAACGGGCCAGGTCGTGCAGCCGCTCCGTCAGCTCCGCGTCGTCCGAGTCGGCGAGGAGCTCGGCCACGAACCGGGTGATCTCGGGCTGGGGCGGCAGTGAGCCGAGTACGTCGCGCGCCTTCTCCTCGTCGCCGCGCAGCGCGGTGACGATGCCGCGTGCCACGAAGTACTCGCGCATCGACCGGTGGAAGAAGTCCACCGGCCAGCGGTCCATCGGCCCCACCGGAACCGCCTTCAGCAGGGAGCGGATACCGATGCGCGCCGTCGCGTCCGCCGTCACCTCGGCGGACGGGCCCTCCGGCGCCGCGTCGGCCCGCATGTTCCACAGCATCCCGGCGAGTCCGCCGTCCTGCTCGTCGTCCAGGTCGTTGAGGAACACCGGCTTGAGCGGGGAGCGGTGCAGCCGCATGGCGACCTCGGAGAGCACGTCCTGCAACTTCTCCACCAAGTCGTCGCGCGAGGTGTGGAGCTGGGTGTCCTCAAGGAGGTCGATCTTGCGGTTGAGGCTCTCGTTCACGTAGGTGCGGTAGAGGATCAGTTCGCTGAACTCGTCGGTCGGCAGCTTGTCGAGGGTCTCCGCGATCATGTGGAGGAAGAGCGGCTTCGCCGCGAGGCCGATCGGGTCGTACAGGCGCTGGAGGTTGTCCAGCTTCCGCGTCGACTGCGTCTTCGAGGCGACCTTCTGGAGGTAGCCGATGCGGTGCGCGCGGGAGATCGGGGCGATGTGCAGGGCGCGGGGCCGCCCGATGCGGTCGAGCAGCCGCTCCTCGTCCCGTCCTCCGTCGAAGAACCGGCCGCGCGAGGTGATGATGACCTTGGAGCCCTTGAGTTCGCGGATCGTGCGGTAGCACTCGCTCAGCGCGATGATGTTCCGGCTGATCGCCCGCGGGGTCAGCTGCACCGACATCTCGTCGAACCCGTCCAGGATGAACAGCGTCCGGAACCTGCGGGTGAGTTCGCGCCAGCCGTGCAGGTCCCCGCCGATCTCCGCGAGGCGCCGGTCGAGCAGCCGGCGGGCGTCGCCCGCCTTGTGCAGTTCGCGCAGCGGCAGCCGGAGCGGGAAGACGCCGCTGCCGGGCGCCTCCTTCAGCAGCTGGCACAGGCGCCGGCTCAGGCTGTACGTGGAGAAGCTCTTGCCCTCCCCGAACTCTCCGAGGACGAGGAGGCTGGGCTCGTCGGTCCTGAGCCAGTCCATGATCTGCTCCGTGAGCGTGCCGTCGAGGAGTCGGCCCCGCCCGTCCATCGCGCGCAGCTCCACCCGCTGCCTGAACACCTCGTCGAAGTGGTCCGGGTCCTCGCTGGTCAGGCAGTGCAGGAACGGGTCCTCGACATAGCGCCGCCAGGCGGGCCCCACGCGCAGCCGAGGCGCGAGCCGCTCGCCCCACACCGACAGCGGTACGCGCGTCTGCCCCGGCGCCCGCCGTGGTGGCCTGTCGCCGTACACGTACGCGTACAGCCGGGGACGCTGCCCGATCAGGTCCGCGAACCCGCTCGCGGGGCTCCACACCTGCACCGTGAACGGGTACTTCTCCTTCAGCGCCGAGGAGCCGAGCCGGTCCGCGAGTCCGGGATCCGGGTCGTTCCTCGGGGAGATGAAGACGAGGTGGTCCGGCTGCTGCTCCAGCTCCATGTCGCCGGTCGTGACCAGCGACTCCGCCAGGTCCGCGAGGGTCAGCGGACGCCCGGGGTCGATCAGGCCGACGCGGCAGCGGGCGCGCCGGGGGCCATTGGCGAGGCAGTCGACGGTCGCGGTGCGGCCAGGGGCGGGGGCGGGGGCCGCCGCGCGCCAGCCCGGCCAGCCCAGCAGGACCTCACGGTGCGCGTCGTCGAGAGCGAAGATCGAGTCGAGCAGCTCGCGCAGCGCGTCCGCGGGCTCCATCTCCTCGCTCTTGCGCAGGACTTGGGGCTGTCTGGGCGGGGTGACGGCCGCGGGGGCGGATCCGGCGGTGTCCGAAGGCGCTGTGCCGGTGGGCTTGACCCGCAGGACCACGTCCTCCACGTCCCGGACAGGGCCCGCGTTCAGCGGGAAGTCGTTGCCCTCGGCCAGCTGGGCCCAGAGCCCCGCGACCAGTTCACGGTCGTCCTCGTGCGCCAGGGACAGGAAGCCGAACTCCTCCCGGAGCCGCTGCTCGCGACCGGGGTCGAGGTCGACGGCCGCGTCGAGATCCCGCTGCGCGAGAAGGTAGTCGCCGGCGAGGACGTTGGCGCGCAGGGCGTCCTCGCGGGCGTCCGCCTGCGGGGTCATGCGGCCCGCGTCGAGTTCGGCCCAGAGGTGGAAGCCGCCGTCGATCGCCATCTCGCACAGCGAGAAGAAGTCCGATGTGCTGGTGAGCGCGCCCGAGAAGGTCCGGGCCAGTTCCACGCCGAACTGGTTGCGGACGGCGTCGCGCAGTGCGCCGAGGTCCACCTCGTCGTACACGCCCAATGCCTGGTACTCGCGGGTCAGGTACTGCATGACGAGCGCCACGGACGGCGCGCCGTGCAGTTCCACCGCTGCTTGAAGCAGCGCGAGGTACTGCCCGCCTCCATTGCCGTTGCGCTGGACGTAGTTGTGGATGAACTCCTCGGGGTCGGCTTCGAGGATCTCGTCGATCGCGCCCAGGATCGCGTCGATGTCCTCCGGCCGGCTCTGGAAGGCCGTCTGCTTCGCCGTGTCCAGGTCGCCCGTGCGGTTCAGGGGGAAGAGCCGGGCGTGCGGGCTCGTCGCCAGTTCCACCTGAGGGCACCGCTTCTGGGAGAGCAGCGGGTGTCCCCGCGGGGCCCCGAGCGCCGAGCGCGGCACCGGGCGGGTCAGCACCAGGACCTTGGCGTACCGGTCCACCTGGGACGGCAACAGGCGTACGGGGGACGCGTGATCGTCGGACCCGGCGGGTCCGTCCACGGCGAGGATCAGGCGGCGGTCCCGCAGCCGGGCCGCGTCGCGGGCCCGGTCCCAGAGCGCCCACAGGTCCTCCGTCTGGGCGAACACGGGTGCCGGGGTGCCGGTGAGCGCGGCCAGCTGATCGCAGACGGCCTTGGTGAACGACATGCCTGGGTGCTGGTGCGGTGGGGGTGCGAAGTAGGCGACGACGTCCACTCCGTCGGGCGGGTCGACGGTGAAGTGCGCCGCCAGGGCCGTCTTGCCCGCCACGGCGTCCCCGGTCCACCACTCGTAGCCCCGGTCCGACCGGGCGAACTCGGCCAGGCGCGCGAGTTCCGCCTCGCGAGCAAGTCGCCCGCTTCCCCGACGATGTTGCGGATGTGGCTCCCGTACGCGGTGCGCAGCCGCACCGGCTCGGGGCGCGCGGGGACCCCGTCGGCGGCGAGGACCGACCGCAGGGCGCGCACGCTCCTCGCGGGTTCGGGCACCCGCTTTCGGCCCTCCCGCCAGCCGACGGCGAGCGTCACGGGCAGGGCCCGCAGCGGAACGTCCGCCCGCTCCGCCTCGGTCACCACACCGACCAGATGGTCCCGCGCGAAGACCGCGGCGCCGCTCATCCCCTTCCACGCGTCGCCCATGGTGTGGACACGGCCCGGATGCAGCAGGTCGAGCACCCCGGCCTTCGCGTTGGCGCCCGCCGGAATGGTCCCGAGCACGTGGTCGGTGTCGCGCAGCGTGACGTCGTCCAGCAGCCGCACGGCCTTGTGCGCCGGGAAGCCGATGGCCTCGAAGTCCACCTGCGTGGTGGGCGCGAGCGTGAGGTCGCCGAAGGCCACGGGCGCGAGAACGGTGCGGGGCACGGCCCCCGAGAGGCGCAGCAGGACGATGTCGACCTCCGCGGCCTCGGCCCGCCAGGCGACCTCGGCCGTCAGGTCCGTGGTGACGTCGCCCGTGTGCGACCGGACCGTAATCGCGCTCCCCTCCGGCACCACATGGCGTGCGGTGACGACCAAGCGCTTGGAGATGCGGTAGCCGGTTCCGTACGCACCACCGCTCAGGACCTCGACCACCTGGTCGATGCGCGGATGAACTCCGATCGGAGGCTGGGGCACGGGCGCTCCCGATCCTGAAGGGCCGTCACCTGCCGCCATTCTCGGGCACGGCACCACCCCCGGCAAGGCTCGTGGCCGGGCCACGGGGTTCGTGGCCGGGTCACGGGAACCGTTGTCTGTACGCCGCCGACGCCCCGTGCTGTCATGGGGACGCGCGCGCCGGCAGCCCCGTTTCCAGGAGGCCCCATGCGGAATCGCACCGACCCCGCTGCGTCCCCGCTCCCGTCCGGGCAGGCGGGTGACGTGGCGGCCCCGATGGAGCTCGCCGATGTGGTGGACGCCGTCCGGGCCCAGCTGGTCGAGGCCGTGAACCGGGGGCGCGCGGCGCCGCTCCAGTTCGAACTGGGCGATGTCGAGGTCGAGTTCAGCGTCACGGTCGGGCGGGACAGGAAGGCCGACGGGAGCATCAAGGTGTGGGTGCTCGGCGCGGGCGTCGGCGGCGGCCGGTCGACGGCGGCGAGTCAGCGCCTCAAGGTGGTCCTCAAGCCCGTGGACCCGGCCACCGGCCGTCCCGCGCGGGTCGCGGACGCCGTCGACCCCGAACGCACCCGGTGAGGTCCTTAACCGTCGCGTAACCGCCCCCGGCACAAATGCATAACGGCGCCGCGCAACCCACTTACCCGCCATCTCTACGCGCGTTACGCTCCGCCGAACTCAGCGCCCAGTACGGCGTGTTGACGAAGGAGCAGTCCACCATGCGCGCATCTCGTACGTCCCGGCTCACATGCCTGTCGGCCGCCGTCATCGGTCTCGCTCTCACCGCCACCGCCTGCGGCGGCACCAGCGCGGACAAGGCGAGCGAAAACGCCAAGGACAAGAATCTCGGGCTCGCCATCTCCTACGACGTCGGTGGCCGGGGCGACCAGTCCTTCAACGACGCCGCGTACTCGGGCATGGTGAAGGCCGACAAGGAGTTCGGATACAAGAGCGACGACCAGGAGCCCAGCGAGGGCGAGAACGACGCGGACAAGATCGCGCGGCTCAAGTCGCTCGCGAAGAAGGGCTACAACCCGGTGATCGGCGTCGGCTTCGCCTACGCGCCCGCCGTGAAGGCCGCCGCCAAGGACTACCCGAAGGTCACCTTCGGCATCATCGACGACTCGACGATCACGGCGAAGAACGTCGCCGACCTCGTCTTCAGCGAGGAGCAGGGCTCGTACCTCGCGGGTGTCGCCGCGGCGAAGGCGACGAAGACCGACACCGTCGGATACGTGGGCGGCGTCGACGTACCGCTCATCCACAAGTTCGAGGCCGGCTTCGTGCAGGGCGTCAAGGACACCAACCCGAAGGTGAAGGTGCTGACGCAGTACCTGACCGAGACCGCTCAGGAGGGCGGGTTCAGCAGCCCCGACAAGGGGAAGACGGCCGCCGCGGCGCAGTTGGAGAAGGGCGCCGACGTGATCTACCACGCGGCGGGCCTGTCCGGGCAGGGCGTCATCGAGGCCGCCGCCGCGAAGAAGAAGTACGCGATCGGCGTCGACTCCGACCAGTACAAGCAGGAGGCCCTCGCCAAGTACAAGGACTACATCCTGACGTCCGCGACCAAGGACGTCGGGCGGGCCGTGTACGAGCTCGCCAAGTCCGTGCACGACAAGAAGCCGCTGTCCGGTGTGACCCGGTTCGACCTGAAGGCGGGCGGCGTCGGAGTCACCGACACCAACCCGAAGTACAAGGAGATCCCGGGCCTGGCCGACGCGGTGGAGAAGGCCAAGAAGGACATCGTCGACGGCAAGGTGAAGGTCGCCACCAAGCCGTAGCCCCCGCCGTGGTCCTGGCCGTGGTCACGGCCCTCGTCGCGCTCCGGATTCCGCGGGAATCCGGAGCGCGGTTTTGTGGAACGGAGCGATAACGGTCTCCCCGAGGGTCTTCAACGCGCGTTCTACGCGCGTTAATCTGCGGCGAAGCCAGCGCCGTCCGGTCCGTCGTCTCCGTCGTCGGTGCTCGTACGTACGTATCTCTGTACCTCTAGGAGCTCATTCCATGCGCCGGGTTTCCCGTACAGCGCTCGCAGGCACTGCGACCCTCGCCCTCGCCGCCTCCCTCGCCGCCTGCGGCGGCACGTCGAGCGAGGCAGCCAAGGACAAGAACGGTGGCAAGTCCGCGGGCATCGCCATCTCCTACGACGTCGGTGGCCGCGGCGACCAGTCGTTCAACGACGCCGCGTACGCCGGAATGGTCAAGGCCAAGAAGGAGTTCGGCTACAAGGGCGAGGACCAGGAGCCGACCGACGGTGAGACCGACGCGGACAAGATCGCGCGGCTCAAGTCGCTCGCCAAGGACGGCTACAACCCGGTGATCGGCGTGGGCTTCGCCTACGCGCCCGCCGTGAAGGCCGCCGCCAAGGACTTCCCTGACACCACCTTCGGCATCGTCGACGACTCCACCGTCAAGGCGAAGAACGTCGCCGACCTCGTCTTCAGCGAGCAGGAGGCCTCCTACCTCGCCGGTGTCGCCGCGGCGAAGGCGACGAAGACCGACACCGTCGGTTTCGTCGGCGGCGTCGACGTACCGCTCATCCACAAGTTCGAGGCCGGCTTCACGCAGGGCGTCAAGGACACCAACCCGAAGGCCAAGGTCGTCCGGCAGTACCTGACCGAGACCGCCGACGAGGGCGGCTTCTCCAGCCCCGACAAGGGCAAGACCGCCGCCGCGGCGCAGATCGAGAAGGGCGCCGACGTGGTCTACCACGCGGCCGGCCTGTCCGGTCAGGGCGTCATCCAGGCCGCCGCCGCGAAGAAGGTCTGGGCGATCGGCGTGGACTCGGACCAGTACGAGCAGAAGGCCCTCGCCAAGTACCGGGACAGCATTCTGACTTCGGCGACGAAGAACGTGTCGGAGGCCGTGTACAACCTGGCCAAGTCGGTCCAGGATGGCAAGCCCGAGACCGGCATCGTCACCGGTGACCTGAAGTCGGGAGAGGTCGGCCTCGCGGACTCGAACCCGAAGTTCTCCGGCGACGAGGAGATCCAGAAGGCGCTGAAGACCGCGGAGTCGGGCATCACCAGCGGCAAGATCAAGGTCAAGAGCAAGCCGTAAGCACGCACAGCACCGCGCCGTAACCGCGGCGACATGAGTGCGGAACGGGGCGCGGGGAACCTGTGTCGACGGCCGGGAGGCCGCGGACACGAGGGTTCCCACCGCGCCCCGTTCGCAGACGTAGGGGCTCCAGCGCAGCCAGCGGCGCCCGGCCCCCTTCTTCGTCCCAGGAGAGTGCGCCATCAACGCGTCACAGAGCCCGCCGGCCGTCGAACTGACCGGCATCACCAAACGCTTCCCCGGCGTCGTCGCCAACCACGACATCCACCTCACCGTCCACAAGGGCACCGTGCACGCCCTCGTCGGTGAGAACGGTGCGGGCAAGTCGACGCTGATGAAGATCCTCTACGGCATGCAGAAGCCGGACGAGGGCACCATCGCCATCGACGGCACCGCCGTCACGTACTCCTCGCCCGCCGACGCCATCGCGCGCGGCATCGGCATGGTGCACCAGCACTTCATGCTCGCCGACAACCTGACGGTCCTGGAGAACGTCGTCCTCGGCAGCGAGGGGCTGTACGGGATCGGGGCCAGGGCCCGCCGCAAGATCCTTGAGATATCCGAGCGTTACCACCTCAACGTGCGCCCGGACGTCCTCGTCGAGGACCTCGGCGTCGCCGACCGGCAGCGCGTGGAGATCCTCAAGGTCCTCTACCGCGGCGCCACCACCCTGATCCTCGACGAGCCGACCGCCGTGCTCGTGCCGCAGGAGGTCGACGCGCTCTTCGACAACCTGCGCGAGCTCAAGGCCGAGGGCCTGTCCGTCATCTTCATCTCGCACAAGCTCGGCGAAGTCCTGTCCGTGGCCGACGAGATCACCGTCATCCGGCGCGGCACGACGGTCGGCACCGCCGTCCCCGCCGAGACCACGTCGAAGCAGCTCGCCGAGCTGATGGTGGGCTCCGAACTGCCCACGCCGGAGACCGCCGAGTCGACGGTCACCGACCGCGCCGTGCTGACCGTCGAGGGCCTGCGGCTCGACGCCGAGGGCGGCCGTCCGCTGCTCGACGACATCTCGTTCACCATCCACGCCGGTGAGGTCCTCGGCCTCGCGGGCGTCGAGGGCAACGGGCAGACCGAGCTGATCGACGCGCTCATCGGCCTCAAGCACGCCGACTCCGGCACCATCCGCATGGATTCCGACGAGATCACGGCCTGGCCCACCCGCAAGCGCCGCGAACAGGGAATCGGCTACATCCCCGAGGACCGCCACCGGCACGGCCTGCTCCTGGAGTCGCCGCTCTGGGAGAACCGCATCCTCGGCCACGTCACCGAGAAGCCGAACACTCGCTCTGAAAGGGGTGTCCTCCTCGACATCAAGGCGGCGCAGGCCGACACCCGCCGCATCGTCGAGGAGTACGACGTCCGCACCCCCGGCATCGACGTCACCGCGGCGTCCCTGTCCGGCGGCAACCAGCAAAAGCTCATCGTGGGACGGGAGATGAGCCACAAGCCGCGCTTCCTCATCGCCGCGCACCCCACGCGCGGCGTCGACGTCGGCGCGCAGGCCCAGATCTGGGACCAGATCCGCGAGGCCCGCCGCGAGGGCCTCGCGGTGCTGCTGATCTCCGCCGACCTCGACGAGCTGATCGGCCTCTCCGACACCCTCCGCGTGATGTACCGGGGACGGCTCGTCGCCGACGCCGACCCGGCGACGATCACGCCGGAGGAGCTCGGTTCGGCCATGACGGGCGCGGCATCCGGTCACCTGGAACACGTAGAACAGCCTGCGGTCCCCGCAGCGCGCGAGCCGGAGGACGAGTCCCGATGACCAAGTCCGTAACCAAGAAGTTCGACAGGGAGCGGCTGCTCCTCGGTGTCGCGGGCCCGGTCATCGCCCTGGTGACCGCCGTCGTCCTGACCTCGGTCGTGCTGCTGGCCTCGGGCAAGTCCCCGATCGAGCCGTACAGCATCATGTTCGAGCAGGCGACGTTCTCGGACGTGCAGGTCCTGATCATCAACCAGGCCGGCATGTACTACCTCGCCGCGCTCGCGGTCGCCATCGGCTTCCGCATGAACCTCTTCAACATCGGTGTGGACGGCCAGTACCGGCTCGCCGCCGTGGTCGCCGCGATCGTCGGCGCGAAGGTGGCGCTCCCCGGCTTCGTACAGGTCCCGATGCTGATCCTGATCGCGATGCTCACCGGCGCCATGTGGGCGGGCATCGCGGGCCTGTTGAAGGTGACGCGCGGCGTCAGCGAAGTGGTCGCCACGATCATGCTGAACTCCATCGCGTCCAGCCTCATCGGCTACCTCTACCTGCCCAGCGTCTTCGGCGTGCAGGTCGGCAACAACAAGACGACCGGCGTGATGCACGAGTCCGGCTGGTTCCCCGGCATCGACATGGGGGCGGCGGGCGAGATCTACGGTTTCGTCGTCATCGCCGCGCTGCTCGGTGTCGCGTACTGGTTCGTCCTCGGCCGCACCCGCTTCGGCTTCGACCTGCGCGCGACCGGCGCCTCCGAGTCGGCCGCCGCGGCGAGCGGCGTGGACGCCAAGCGCATGGTCCTGACGGCGATGCTGGTGTCCGGCGCGCTCGCGGGCCTGGCGGGCCTCCCGCTCCTCCTCGGCGACACCCACACGTACTCGCTGACCTTCCCGACGACGATCGGCTTCCAGGGCATCACGATCGCCCTGCTCGGCCGCAACTCGCCCGTCGGCATCGCCTTCGCGGCCCTCCTCATCTCCTGGCTGGAGAAGGCGTCCCAGGAACTCGACCTCCAGGGCTACGACAAGGAGATCGCGGTCATCATGCAGGGCATCATCACGATCGCCGTGGTGGTCTCCTACGAGGCCGTACGCGTCTGGGGCCAGCGGCGCCAGCAGCGCAGGGTCGGCATCGAACTCGCCGTCGCAGCGGGCGAGAACCCCAACGAACTGAAGAAGGAGGTGGCTGCCCGATGAGCACGGTCCTCGTCGACAAGAAGGCCGCGTCGCAGCCCGCACCGGGCGGCCGCCGCAAGCTCTCCCTGCCCGCCTTGATGCTCGCCGTCGCGGGCGTCCTGATCCTGACCTCCGTGGTCCGCCTGATCACGGACGCCGACGGCATCACGAACGTCAGCCAGATGTCCACCGCCCTCCAACTCGCCGTCCCCATCGGCCTCGCGGGCCTCGGCGGCCTGTGGTCCGAGCGGGCGGGCGTGGTCAACATCGGCCTCGAAGGCATGCTGATCCTCGGCACGTGGTTCGGCGCCTGGGCCGGTTACCAGTGGGGCCCGTGGGTCGGCGTGTGCGCCGGCATCATCGGCGGCGCGCTCGGCGGGCTGCTGCACGCGGCCGTCACGGTCACCTTCAACGTGAACCACATCGTGTCCGGTGTGGCCATCAACATCCTCGCGCTCGGCGCCACCCGCTACCTCTCCAACTTCACGTTCGAGGGCGTCGAGGGCGGCACCACCAAGCAGTCCCCGCCGGTCGACTCGCTCGGCACGTTCACCGTCCCCGGCCTGGCCGACTGGCTGTCGACGCTGAACGGGAAGCACTGGTTCCTGATCTCGGACGTGGCGGGCCTGCTCGGCGGCCTGGTCACGGACCTCTCCCCGCTCACGATCATCGCGGTGGCCCTCATCCCCCTCACCTGGTGGGTGCTGTGGCGCACGCCGTTCGGCCTGCGGCTTCGCTCCTGCGGCGAGAACCCGGTCGCGGCCGAGTCCCTCGGCGTCAACGTCCTCAAGTACAAGTACCTCGCGGTCATCGTCTCCGGCGGCCTCGCGGGCCTCGGCGGCGCGTTCCTGTCGATCGTCGCGAACCCCTTCTACCTGGAGGGCCAGACCGCGGGTAAGGGCTACATCGGCCTCGCCGCGATGATCTTCGGCAACTGGATGCCGGGCGGACTCGCCCTCGGCGCGGGCCTGTTCGGCTACACCGACAGCCTCCGGCTGCGCGGCGGCACGGAGAACGTGCACGCGCTGCTCCTCCTGGTCGCGATGCTGCTCCTGATCGCCGCGATCTGGACGCTGGTCAAGAAGAAGTACGTCGCCGGTGTCGTCTGCGCCGTCGCGGCGGCCGGTGCGGCAGCCTGGTACGCGACCACCGACGATGTCCCGCAGCAGCTCGTGACCGCTGTCCCGTACATCGCCACGCTGCTGGTCCTCTCCTTCTCGGCACAGCGCCTGCGGATGCCGAGGGCGAACGGCCAGCCGTACCGGAAGGGCCAGGGCGCGTGACGTCTACGTCTACGTCTCCGACAGTCGACTGGGAGGCCCTGCGGCAGGCGGCACGCGACGCGATGTCCCGCGCCTACGCCCCGTACTCCGGCTTCCCGGTCGGCGCGGCGGCCCTCGCCGACGACGGCCGCACGGTCACCGGCTGCAACGTCGAGAACGCCTCGTACGGCCTCGGCCTGTGCGCGGAGTGCGGACTGGTGTCGCAGCTGGTGGCGACGGGCGGCGGCCGGCTCACCCACTTCACGTGCGTGGACGGCAAGGGCGAACTGCTCATGCCGTGCGGTCGCTGCCGGCAGCTGCTGTACGAGTTCGGGGGCAGGGAGCTGCGGATGGAGACGGCGGCGGGGGTGCGGACGCTGGGGGAGATGCTGCCCGAGGCGTTCGGTCCCGAGGACCTGCACTGACCTGAGGGTCCGTGCGGATGTCACACGCGCGGGCCCTGCGGTGTCTTCATGTCGAACGGCCGGGAAGCGCCCGGCCAGGGACTGAAGGAAGGTGGCCACCATGGCACTCCGCATCGAGAAGGCAGCACTCCCCGAGGAACTGAAGCAGGGCATGGTCCACCAGCTCGGCGCGGTCATGGAGCCCGCCGAAGTGCTCTGGCACAACCCGAAGGTCGCCCAGGACGGCCTCGGTCTCGGCCGCCAGGTCGCGCAGTGGGACGCGGCGGACGCGACCCTGAAGTCCTTCGCGCATATGGCGGTGGCGGCGCAGGTCGGGTGCAGCTGGTGCCTCGACATCGGCTACTTCCAGGCGAACAACGAGAAGCTCGACCTCGCCAAGGCCAGCCAGGTCCCGCGCTGGCGCGAGTCCGACGCCTTCGCGCCGCTGGAGCGGGACGTCATGGAGTACGCCGAGGCCATGACGAACACCCCGCCGACGGTCACGGACGACCTGTACGCGAGCCTGCTGAACAGCCTCGGCCCGGCGGCGATGGTCGAACTCACCACGTACATAGCCTTCGTGAACTTCTCGACGCGCGGCAACACGGCCCACGGCATCAGCTCGCAGGGCTTCTCGGAGGCGTGCGAGATCCCGTTGGCGGCCCGCGCGTGATGGCAGCGCCGTCGGACCCCTTCCTCACCCACCGCAGCCTGCTCTTCACGGTCGCCTACGAGATGCTCGGCTCGGCGGCCGACGCGGAGGACGTGCTGCAGGAGTCCTGGCTGCGGTGGGCCGAGGCGGACCGGACGGAGGTGCGCGACCCGCGCGCTTACCTCGTCCGGATCGTCACGCGCCAGTCCCTGAACCGGCTGCGCACGCTGTCCCGCCGCCGCGAGGACTACGTCGGCCAATGGCTCCCGGAACCCCTCCTGACGAGCCCCGATGTCGCGGACGACGTGGAACTTGCGGAGAGCGTCTCCATCGCCCTCCTCACCGTCCTGGAAACCCTCGGCCCCACGGAGCGCGCGGTCTTCGTCCTGCGCGAGGTCTTCGACGTCCCGTACGGGGAGATCGCCGAGGCCGTCGGCAAGACCCCGGCCACGGTCCGCCAGATCGCCCGCCGCTCCCGCGACCACGTGGCGGCGCGGCAGCCGCGCGTGACGGTGACGCGCACGGAACAACAGACCGTCGTGGACCGCTTCCTGTCGGCACTGCGCACGGGCGACCTCCAGGCCCTGATGGAAGTCATGTCCCCGGACGTGGTGATGATCGCGGACGGCGGCGGCCACGTGGCGGCGGCGCTGGTCCCGCTGCACGGCGTGGACCTGGTGGCGAACCTGCTGGCGGGCGCGCGGACCAGGGTGACCGAACTGGCCGCCACGCCCGTGTGGTTCAACGCGGCCCCCGCGGCCCGCCTCGAATTCGACGGCGAACCGTCGGCCGTGAGCGTCGTGGTGTCGGACGCGGGGTCGGACGCCCGGATCACGCACATCTACGTGGTCCGCAACCCGGTCAAGCTGACGCGGATCGACGAGGAGGCGGAGTTGGGGCGGTAGCGGGGAGGCAGCGGGGGAGTGTTCTGCTGTCGGCCAAGACGGCGCGCGGCGCGGGGAGTTGGGGCACGATCGACGCATGAGGCCGACGTTCGTTCTCGTCCACAGCCCATCCGTGGGGCCCTCGACCTGGCACCCCGTGGCCGAGCACCTGACGGCGGCGGGGTACCAGGTACGGGTGCCGTCCCTGTTGCATGTAGGAGACGGCGCGCCGCCGTTCTGGCCCCGCGTGGTGGACGTCGTCCGGGACGATCTGCGGCAGGTTCCGCGGGACCGGCCCGTCGTGTTGGTGGCGCACAGCAACGCGGGGCTGTTCCTCCCGGTGATCCGCGCGGGCCTCGATCACCGGGTGACCGGCTCGGTCTTCGTCGACGCCGCCCTGCCGGCCGAGTCCGGTCGGACCCCCGTCGTTCCGGCGGAGCTGCTGGAGACGCTCCGCCCGATGGCTGTGGACGGCCGGCTTCCGCGCTGGACCGACTGGTGGGACGAGGCCGACCTCGCGCCCATGCTCCCGGACCCGCGCGTCCGGCGGACGATCACCGAGGAACAGCCCAGCCTGCCCCTGTCCTACTACGAGCAGCACATCCCGGTTCCCGCGGGCTGGGACGACCACCCCTGCTCCTACCTGCTGTTCGGCCCTCCGTACGAGGACCTCGCCACCGAGGCCCGCGCTCGCGGCTGGCGCGTGGCACAGCTCCCAGGCGCCCACCTCCACCAGACCGTCGACCCCGCGGGCACGGCCCGGTGCCTCGTGGGACTCGCCGCCGGGGGCTGACTCCCCGTCCTCCACAGACCTCGGCGGCGCACGCTGTGGCCCATTGTGCGACATACATCCTACGATGTACGTCATGAGCGATGAGGTGCCGCACACCACCACCACCATCACCATCACCGTCCGCGATCTGCAGCGCAACGCGGCCGCCGTACTCAAGCGCCTCGAGCACGGCGAGACCATCGTCGTGACGCGGCACGGGAAGACCGTGGCCCGGATACTGCCTCCCGATCCCGCCGAGGAGGCCATCAACCAGGCGGCGGCGGAAGGGATCATCGACCCGGCCGAGCTCGGCCGTGCCCGTACGGCGCGGCAGACCGCCCGGGTGCGCCGCGCTCCGGCCTCGCCCGACGGCGACGTGGCGAGCGAGGCGCTGCGGTCCTTGCGCGAGCTGGAGGGCGACCGGTAGTGGCGCTGATCTACCTGGACACGTCGGCGGTGATCAAGCTCTTCAAGGCCGAGGCCGAGACCGCGGCCCTGGAGGACTGGCTGACACGGCAGGGCTCGTTCGCCGTCCTCACCAGCGACCTCACCCGCACCGAACTCCGCCGCGCGCTGGCGGCCTGTGAGGTGGCGGAGGACATCAGGCGGGAGGCCGACGAGTGGCTCGACGACTGCGCCCTCGTACGTCTGCGCCCCGCCGTGTTCGACCGGGCGGGCCGACTCCCGTACACGGGCCGGCTGCGGTCGCTCGAAGCCTTGCACTGCGCGGCGGCGCTGAGCCTCGGCCAGGCGGTGCGGTACTTCGTCGCATACGACAAGAGGCTGGTCGAGTGCGCCGAGGCGCTGCGGCTGCCCGTGGTCAGCCCGGGACGTTGAGCCTTCGGGCCGCCGCCCCGACCGACTGCCGGACCGAACCCTCAGTCCGGCTTCTCCTCCTGACGGCGCACCATCTCCGCGATCCACGTCGGCGCGTACGGGGATGTGCACCCCGGTGACGTCGGGTAGTCCTTGAGGACGCCGAGGCGTTCGCCGATGGCGAGGGCGCGGGAGCGGTGGGCGGGGTGGGTGATGCCGATGTGGGCGAGGCAGGTGTTCATGGACCACTGCAACGGTTCGGGGGCGTCCTTCATCTCCGCCTCCACCACGTCGAGCAGCCCCGGCAGGTCCAGGCCCGCCGGCTTCTTCGTCACGCGGTCCGCCGTCAGGGACCAGCCGGCGGCCGCGACGACCGGGTCCTCGTCCGTCAGCCAGGAGACACGGAGGGCCTCCGCGTGCGGGCTCTTCTTCACCACGTTGGCGATCAGCCAGTCCCGCACCTTCGGCGCGCGGGCCTCACGCAGCATCGTGTCCAACTCGGCCCCCTCGAACGCCTTCGGGCGGCAGACGAGGAGCGCGAGGAGGCGGGCCGCCGTGTCGTCGCTCGCCCACAGGCCGACCGCGAGGTCCTGCCGGGTCTTGAGGCGCTTGGCGATGGCGCGCAGCTTGCCGAGGTTCACGCCGTGGTCGTCGCCGTGCCTCTCGTTGACGGCGCGGGCCTTGGGGTCCTCCAGGTCCGCCAACTCGGCGAGCAGTTCGGCGACCGTCGGCTCGGTCGGCATCGAGGCCGGCTTCGGCTTCGTCTCGGGCACGGCGGTCTCCTGATCTGCCTGGTGAGGTCGTCACGGGTGAGCCCTCACCGTACGTCCGGAGGGTTCGCCGAGGCACTTCACGCGAGCCGTCTATGCGCGTAGAGTCGCCGTGCCGTGGGAGCGTGGCGGGGGACGCCGCGCTGCGCCGAAAACGTTGGAGGATTTGCCATGGACGTCATCTCCGTCATCCGTACGAAGCGGGATCGCGGACGCCTCACGGACGCGCAGATCGACTGGGTCGTCGACGCGTACACGCGCGGCGAGGTCGCGGACGAGCAGATGTCGGCCCTGGCCATGGCGATCTTCCTGAACGGCATGGACCGCTCCGAGATCGCCCGCTGGACCGCCGCGATGATCAACTCCGGGGAGCGGATGGACTTCTCGGTGCTGCCGCGGCCCGCCGCCGACAAGCACTCCACGGGCGGCGTCGGCGACAAGATCACGCTGCCGCTCGCGCCCCTCGTCGCGGCCTGCGGCGCCGCCGTCCCGCAGCTGTCGGGGCGCGGCCTGGGCCACACCGGCGGCACGCTCGACAAGCTGGAGGCGATCCCCGGCTGGCGCGCGAACATCACCAACGACGAGATGATGCGCACCCTGGAGGACGTCGGCGCGGTCGTCTGCGCGCCCGGCAGCGGCCTCGCCCCCGCCGACAAGAAGCTCTACGCGCTCCGCGACGTCACGGCCACCGTCGAGTGCATCCCGCTCATCGCGTCCTCGATCATGTCGAAGAAGATCGCGGAGGGTACGGGTTCACTCGTCCTCGACGTCAAGGTCGGCTCCGGCGCCTTCATGAAGGAGATCGGGCCGGCCCGCGAACTCGCCCGCACCATGGTCGGGTTGGGCGCCGACCACGGCCTGCCGACCGTCGCCCTCGTCACCGACATGAACACCCCGCTCGGCCTCACCGCGGGCAACGCCCTCGAAGTCCGGGAATCCGTCGAGGTGTTGGCGGGCGGCGGCCCCTCCGACGTCGTCGAACTCACCCTCGCCCTCGCCCGCGAGATGCTCGACGCGGCGGGCCTGCGCGACGTCGACCCGGCGAAGGCCCTCGCCGACGGCCGCGCCATGGACGCCTGGCGGCGCATGATCGCGGCCCAGGGCGGCGACCCGGACGCGGCGCTGCCCACGGCCCGCGAGACCCACGTCGTGACCGCTACCGGGTCCGGCGTCCTCACCCGCCTCGACGCGATGGGCGTGGGCCTCGCCGCCTGGCGCCTCGGCGCGGGCCGCTCCCGCAAGGAGGACCCGGTGCAGGCCGCGGCGGGCGTCGAACTGCACGCCAAGCCCGGCGACTCCGTCTTCGCCGGCCAGGTCCTCATGACCCTCCACACGGACACCCCCGAGCGCATCCCGTACGCGGTCCAGGCCCTGGAGGGTTCGTACGACATCGCCCCGGCGGGCACGGACTTCACGGCGCGCCCGATCGTGCTGGAACGCATCGGCTGACACGGGCCCCCTGCCCCGCGACCGACGTCACCCCAGCAACGCCGCCACCACCACCAACGCCGGCACCGACGCCATCGTCGACAGCAGGATCGACTCCCGCGCCAGCCGCTCGCCCACCCGGTAGTGGCTCGCGTACGTGAAGATGTTCTGGGCCGCCGGGAGGGCCGACGTCACCACCACGTCGAGGAGCCGCGCCCCGTGCAGGCCGAACGCGAAGGAGGCCAGGGCCCACGCCGCCAGCGGCTGGCCCGCCGCCTTCAACGCCGTCGACAGCAGCACCGGCGCCCGGTCCGCGCCCCGGCCGCCCGGCCAGGAACTCCCGCACAGCGAGATGCCGAACGCGATGAGGATCGCCGGGACCGACATGTTCGCGATGAGTTCCAGCGGGTCGAAGACGGGCGAGGGCACCGTCCAGCCCGTCGCCGAGACCAGGACTCCGCACAGCGAACCGATCGCGATCGGGTTCCGGAACGGCGTCAGCAGGCGCTGCGCCCACGAGAGCCGCCCCTCCCCGGGCGCCGAGGCCCCCGTCAGGTCGAGCACCGTCAACGCCACCGGTGTCACCACGAGTTGCTGGAAGAGGAGCACCGGCGCGACCAGCGAGGCGTCCCCGAGGACGTACACCGCGATCGGGATGCCCAGGTTCCCCGAGTTCACGTACGAGGAGCAGAGCGCGCCGATCGTCGTGCGGCCCGCACCCCACCCGCGTACGACACCCGCCGCGATGAAGAGGCCGGCCATCGCCGCCGTGGAGAGCGCCGTGACGAGCAGGCTCGGCGAGAGGATCAGCGCCAGGTCCGCCTTGGCCAGCATCGTGAACAGCAGCGCGGGCGTCGCCACGTGGAAGGTCAGCTTCGTGAGGACCTCGCGGCCCTCGGCGCCCAAGTAGCCGCGCCTGCCGATGACGTAGCCGACCGCGATGACGATCGCGATGACCGCGAAACCGTTGAGTACCCCCTGCACGGGTTCCACTCTCGGCCGCCGCCGAAGCGCAGGTCAACGTTGATCCACATCAACGTGACCCACCCCACGTGCCGCGATCGCGTGTCGCTATGGGGACGGGACCGATGAATTCCGGCCGGGCGCCCGGTCATTCGTACGTGGCTGCTTCCTCGCTCCCTCCCGACTCCTCGCCCGTCGTGGTGCTCGCCGGGCCGGTCCGCCCCGGTGACGCGCCCCGGCTGTGCGAGCGCCTGCGCGCCGCCCTCGCCGACGCGGAGACCGTGACCTGCGCCGAGACCGTGACCTGCGACGTGTCCGGCGTGACCACCGCCGATCTCGCGACCCTCGACGCGCTCGCCCGAATGCAGCTCGCCGCCCGCCGCGCCGGGTCACGGATGGTGCTCCGCGACCCGCCCGCCGGTCTCGCCGTGCTCCTCGAACTCGCCGGCCTTGACGGTGTGTTGGGCGCACCGGGCCGGGAGCGGAAGGACTCAGGCGTCGAGGTGGTCCGGGACGCCGAACAGCGGGAACCAGCGCTGCGTGTCCAGGAAGCAGTGGAACCCCGCGATCCTCCCCTCTGACGAGAACTCGATGACCTGGATCGCCCAGGGCGCGAAGCCTCCCTTGTCCGGATCCGGCTTGTAGTGGGCGAACGCCGGCGTCCCGTTCGACACCAGCGGCAGCAGCCGCGAACCGGCGCAGGACGCGCCGATCGTGGTCATGAAGCCCGTGATGTCCTCCGGGCCGCGCAGCCACAGGTCGAACGGCGGCATCGTCATGATGGCGTCCTCGGCGAGCAGTTCGATGAGGGCCTTCATGTCGTAGCCCTCGAACGCCGCGACGTAGCGCTCAAGGAGTCTCCGCTGCTCCTCGTCGAGGGGGTCGGCCGTCGCGGAGGCGGCGGGCGGGGCTTCGGCCAGCGTCGCGCGCGCCCGCTGGAGCGCGCTGTTCACCGACGCCACCGACGTGTCGAGCAGGTCCGCGACCTCCTGCGCCTTCCACGCCAGGACCTCGCGCAGGATCAGCACCGCGCGCTGCTTCGGCGGCAGTTGCTGCAGCGCCGCGACGAACGCGAGCCGCACCGACTCCCGCGCCACCGCCGCCTCCGCCGGATCGTGCACCGTCGGCAGCACGCGGGCGTCCGGGACGGGCTCCAGCCACACATTGTCCGGGCGGGGGTTGAGCGCGGCCTGGGCGAGCGGGGCCGCCGCCGTCAGGTCCATCGGGCGGGCCCGCTTGTTCCCCGCGTTCAGCGAGTCCAGGCATACGTTCGTCGCGATGCGGTACAGCCAGGAGCGCAGTGAGGAACGGCCCTCGAACTTGTCGAAGCTGCGCCAGGCCCGCACCATCGTGTCCTGCACGGCGTCCTCGGCCTCGAAGGCCGAGCCCAGCATCCGGTAGCAGTACCCGGTCAGCTCGACCCGGTGCTTCTCCAGGTCGTCGAGATCTGCCTTCGTCGCGGTGTCACTCATTCCAACGCCCCCATTGCCGCTGTGAGTTCCAGGAATGACCGGCAAGCCGTCCCCAGCACTCCGAAAGCTACAGCAGCCCACTGACAACGGCCTCCCGACCGGGAAAACGCCCAGGTCGGAAGGCCGAAGTGGTAACAGGAGAGACAGTCGTTCCCCGTTACTGAGAGGCAGTCGTTCCCCCGTTACTGAGAGCCGCCCGGCGACTCAGTGCGCCGCGACCGTGCCGCCCCCACCCGTCCGGTGCCGCGCAGCCCGCGCCGCGTACGTCCCCCACGCCGTGATCGACACGACGCCGAGCACCGCGAGGAAGCCGAGGCCCACCGTCCCCGGCCAGCCCGCCGCGTGGAAGGCGACGGCGCCGACGGCCGAGCCGACGCTGGAGCCGATGTAGTACATGGACTGGTAGAGCGCGGACGCCTGCGCCCGACCGTGCGTGGCGGTGTGGCTGACGGACGAGGACGCCGTCGCGTGCCCCGCGAAGAAGCCCGCCGTGATCAGCACGAGGCCCAGCAGTACGAGGACGATGTTCGGGACGAGGGCCAGCAGCAGGCCCGCCATGGTCGTGCCCGCCGCGAGGTACAGCGTGCCGCGCCGCCCCAGCCGCGTGACGAGGCGTCCCGCCGCGGCCGAGGAGACGGTCCCCACCAGGTAGACGATGAAGATCGAGCCGACGATGCCCTGCGGGAGGGAGAACGGCGCGGCCGACAGCCGGTAGCCGATCACCGTGTAGACGCCGCCGAAGACCATCATGAACAGCGCGCCGATCAGATACAGGCGGCGCAGCAGCGGGTTCGCGAGGTGGCTGCCCACCGTGGCGGCGAGGGCGCGCGGGCGCAGCGACCCCGGCGTGAAGTTGCGCGGTGTCGGCAGCAGCATCCGGAACGCGACGGCGCACGCCACCGCGATCACCCCGATCACGCCGACGGCCACCCGCCAGCCCCAGGCCTGCGCGAGCCAGCCGCCGATGATCCGGCCGCTCATGCCGCCGATGGAGTTTCCTGCGACGAACAGTCCGATGGCCGCGACCAGCGCCTTCGGCCGTACCTCCTCCGCGAGATACGCCATCGCGGAGGCCGGCAGACCGGCGAGCGCCGCGCCCTGAAGGGCACGCAGCGCGATCAGCACCCCCAGGTTCGGCGCGAACGGAACAAGGAGCCCGAGGAGCACCGCCACCGTCAGCGAGGCGGTCATCACCGTGCGCCGCCCGAACCGCTCGGACAGCGCGCTCAGCGGCAGCACGCACACCGCGAGCGCGAAGGTCGACGCGGACACCGTCCACGCCGCCGCGCTCGCGCTCGCGCCGTAGTCGTCGGAGATGAGGGGGAGCAGGGCCTGCGTCGAGTAGAGGAGCGCGAAGGTGGCGACTCCGGCCAGGAACAGGGCGAAGCTCATGCGGCGGTAGCCGGGCCCGCCTGGCGTCATCCGAGTGTCGTCGGCATCAGAAGGGGAGGGGGCGGCAGGGATGGCGACCGCGTCGGTGGAGGCGGCCGCCCGGCTACTGGCAGGTGACATGCCCACGAACGTAGAACCACCCGCACTCATGCGTCCAATGCATGAACACCCCATAATCGATCCCATGGAGCATGAGCAGAGGTCACAGGCGCACCAGTCACCGAACAGTGACGCGGAAGACATCGTCACCCTGCTCGCCCCGCGCCTCGCCCACTTCGCCGGGGCCGCCCGCGCCGAACACGTCACGCGCGCGGCGCAGGAGATGAACGTGCCGCAGTCCACGCTCTCCCGCGCCCTCGCCCGCCTCGAACGCGACCTGGGCGTCGACCTGTTCGCCCGCCACGGCCGTACGGTCTCGCTGACCCCGGCGGGCCGTACGTTCCTGGGCTCGGTGGAGCGCGCGCTCGGCGAGGTCGAGAAGGCGGTCGAGTCGGTGCGCGCCGACGCCGACCCCGAGTCCGGCAAGGTCGCCTTCGGCTTTCTGCACACCATGGGTACGGAAACGGTGCCCGGCCTGATCCGCGCCTTCCGCGCCGAACACCCCCGCATCCGCTTCAGCCTCGTCCAGAACTACGGAGAGGCGATGCTGGAGCGGCTGCGCGCGGGCGAACTCGACCTCTGCCTCACCTCACCGATCCCCGACGCCCCCGGCCTCGTCGCCCGCCGCCTCGACGAGCAGCGGCTGCGCCTCGTCGTCCCGGAGCAGCACCGCCTCGCCGCCCGCAAGCGCATCCGCCTCACGGAGGCCGCCGAGGAAACCTTCGTCACCCTCGAACCCGGCTACGGACTGCGCCGCATCTGCGACGACCTGTGCGCCGAGGCCGGGTTCACGCCGCGTATCGCCTTCGAGGGCGAAGAGGCGGAGACGCTGCGCGGCTTCGTCGCGGCGGGCCTCGGCGTCGCCCTGCTCCCGCCACCGACCGTGCCGCGCCCCGGAGTCGTGGAGCTGACGGTGACCGGGCAGCGAGCGGTGCGCGAGATCGGCGTCGCCTGGCTCGACGGCCACCCGGACACACCCCCCGTAGCCGCCTTCAAGAAATTCCTGCTGTCCCGCCGAGGACACCTCCTCCCAGAACACACCACCTCAAGCCCTGCGGGCGCTTGAGGCAGAACACACCAGGCGGGGTCAAATCAAGCCCCGCCGTCGGACGATAGCCCGCGGGGTCCGGGGCAGAGCCCCGCGACCGCAACACCGGCGCCGGTGACACATTCAGAGTGTGCGCCCGAACCCGGTCGCCAACGGCATCCGCAACCCCAACGGCGGCGGCGCCGCAAGCGCATCCTGAAGCGGCCGCGAAAACGGCCGCCCGAACAACGCCCCCAGCGCGAAGTCCACGGCCAGCGAAGCCACTTCGTACCGATGCTGCGCGAACCCGTGCCCGTCCGAGTGCACCTCGAACCGGCACACATCACGATTCGCCTTCTTCGCCCGTCCCGCGAGCCGGAACGACAGCTCCGGGTCCGTACGCCGGTCATCGGTGCCGTGCACGATGAGGACGCGCCGCCCCGCGAGCTGTTTCACCGGTTCGAGCGGCGCGGCGACATCGTCCTCCGGCAGCCAAGGGGCAAGCGCCAGAACGGAGTTGACCGCTTCGTGGTCGCCCGCGCGCAGCGCCGCGCGCCCACCCATGTCGATGCCGGCGAGGCAGATCGGTACGTCGCCGTAGCGGCGCACGACCTCGTCGGCGGCCCACCGGGCGTCGCGCGCGAGCTCGGCCTGCGTCCCGTTCCAGCCGCGGCACCGGTACTGCACGACATGCGTGACGAGCCCCGCTTCCCGCCCCGCGCGCGTGAGGCGACGGGCGAGCGGCCGCACGGCGGCCTGTGACAGGGGTGACGCTCTGCGGGTCGACGTCTCCTCGCCCGCGGGGAGCAGCAGCACCACACCGCCCACCGCTCCCGGCACCGGCCCGGCCGCCCTGGCAAGCCGCGCCTCGCGGCCCTGCGTCGCTCGCTGCTGCATGACAGCACAGTGTCAGAAGGCTCCACGTCGCCGTATGGACAACGACAACGAACAGACAACGAACCGCAGCGATCTACGCGCGTAGGCGTTAGAGTGCGGAAATGACGAGCCCGATCACCGCGAACCCCAACAGCCCCCAGGTGCCTACCTCGGAGCAGATCCGCCGCGCTCCGAAGGTCCTCCTGCACGACCACCTCGACGGCGGCCTGCGTCCCGGCACGATCGTCGACCTCGCCCGCGAGCAGGGGTACGAGAATCTGCCGGAGACCGACCCCGACAAGCTCGGCGTCTGGTTCCGCGAGGCGGCCGACTCCGGTTCGCTGGAGCGGTACTTGGAGACGTTCAGTCACACCTGCGCCGTCATGCAGACCCGCGAGGCGCTGTTCCGGGTCGCCGCCGAGTGCGCCGAGGACCTCGCCGAGGACGGCGTCGTCTACGCGGAGGTCCGCTACGCCCCCGAGCAGCACCTGGAGCAGGGGCTCACCCTCGAGCAGGTCGTCGAGGCGGTCAACGAGGGCTTCCGGGAGGGCGAGCGCCGCGCGAGGGCGAACGGCCACCGCATCCGCGTCGGCGCCCTGCTCACCGCGATGCGGCACGCGGCCCGCGCCCTGGAGATCGCCGAACTCGCCAATTCCTACCGGGATCTGGGCGTTGTCGGCTTCGACATCGCGGGCGCGGAGGCCGGCTTCCCGCCCACCCGGCACCTCGACGCCTTCGAGTACCTCAAGCGCGAGAACAACCACTTCACGATCCACGCGGGCGAGGCCTTCGGGCTCCCGTCGATCTGGCAGGCCCTCCAGTGGTGCGGCGCGGACCGGCTCGGGCACGGCGTGCGCATCATCGACGACATCAAGGTGGAGGCCGACGGCGGCGTCCAACTGGGTCGCCTCGCCTCCTACGTTCGGGACAAGCGGATCCCGCTGGAGCTGTGCCCCTCGTCCAACCTGCAGACCGGCGCCGCGAGCTCCTACGGGGAGCACCCCATCGGCCTGCTGCGCAAGCTGCACTTCCGCGCCACTGTCAATACGGACAACCGTCTCATGTCGGGCACTTCGATGAGCCGGGAGTTCGATCACCTGGTCGACGCCTTCGGTTACACGCTCGACGACATGCAATGGTTTTCCGTCAATGCGATGAAGTCAGCTTTCATTCTTTTCGACGAACGACTCGCAATGATCAATGACGTCATCAAGCCCGGATATGCCGAGTTGAAATCCGAATGGCTGTTCCGGCAGACCGCTTCCACCAGCGGTTCTGCCGCCGAGTAGGGCCTTTTGGGGGGAGGTTGGGGCGGTCGGGAACGTTTGTTCCCGGCCGCTTTTCTCGGCGGTTCGCTGTTTGCGGGCGCAGCTCAGGAATGTTTACGGTCGTGGACCGCTCATCCCCCCGTCATCGTCAAGAGGACGCATTTCACAATGAAGCAGTCTGCTGCCAAGACCCTCGGTGTCGCCGCTCTCGGAGCCGCTTTCGCCGCCGCCGGTGCCGGCGCCGCGAACGCTGCCCCGGCCGTCCCCGACGCCGCCGACACCGTAGGTTCCGTGACCTCCGCCCTGCCGCTCCAGGATGTGGCGTCGACGCTGCCCGCGGGTGGCGCCGAGTCCCTGGCCGCCGGGCAGAACGCGGTGGCCAACGGCCTGACCACGGCCTCGCCCGTCGTCGACCAGGTCACGCAGGGCGCCCTGCCCGGTGACGACGGCGGCGACCCCGTCTCCGGGCTGCTCGGCGGCCTGCCGGTCGCCGGTGGGCTCGGCGGCTGATCCACGGCTTACGGGCTACGGCCCGGGCTTACGTCGAAGGGGCGCACCCGCGATATCGCGGGTGCGCCCCTTCGACGTGTGGAGTACTGGCTTCTGGGACGGAGGCCGTCACCAGGCCTGACGGGTCTTGTTCTCGCTCGGGAACAGGATCCACAGCGCGATGTAGAGCAGGAACTGCGGCCCCGGCAGCAGGCAGGACAGCACGAAGATCACGCGCATCGTGGTCGCGGAGGTGCCGAAGCGCCGGGCGAGGGCTGCGCACACTCCGCCGATCATCCGGCCGTTGGTGGGGCGGGCAAGGGCGGTCATGGTGGGCTCCTTCGCGAACCGTAGGTCTTCGATGTGGGTGCTTCGTCGTGGTGCTTCTTGGCGGTGCTTCTTGCTTACGTCTTCGAAGGTACGGCGACGAACGGGGCAAAGCGTCAGCTCACGGGGCGATGCCGACCCTGGAAATCGTCGGGGTCGGACCCTGAGCCGGTTCCTTCGGGGGCAGGGGCGGGCGCTCGGCCCGGTGGCGGAGCCGGGACCGCAGGGCGGGCACCACGAGGAGGTGGGCGAGGGCGACGCCGGCCGTGTTCAGGAACAGCGAGTCGATGTCCACGACCTGGCCCGGCACGCCGGTCTGCAGCAGTTCGATGCCGAGCGAGATCAGGGCGGCCACGGCGACCGTACGCAGTAGTGAACCCCACAGCGATACGTAGACGCGGCCGTCGGCGACGGGCAGCAGAACGCCCAGCGGGGCGAGCAGCGCCAGGCCCTCGCCGATCCGCAGGGTCGCCTCGCGCCAGCCGAGGGCGAGGTCGGAGCGGATGCCGGCAAAGGGGTGCAGGTTCGCGGCGCTCACCCAGGGGACGTCCAGGGGGCGCAGCGTGAACCAACCGACGAAAAGGAGATGCGCGGCGAGAAGGATGAACCCTGCCGCACGGAAACGGACGGCGGCCCTGTGGCCGCCCGAGCGATGGCGCTGCACGCCCCCCTAGACGCAGGGCGCGGGAGGATCGGTTCCGCGACTCCCGTGCCCGGGGTGACCGGATTTTCCGCCCTCCGCCTCCGCGGCCCGGCACCGTGACTTCCTACCGGCACCGCCCGGGCGCCCGGCACCGTGGCTTCGGCCCGGTACCGACCCGGGCGCCCTCCGTCTCCGCTGCCCGGCACCGGGGTCTTCGGCCTGCGCCGCTCCCCGGTCATCTCCCACCCGCCCGCCCCCTCCGGGGGCTTCGGCCCCCGTCTTGGCGCCTTCTCGTGGCTGACGCCTGTCGTTTCCGGTGTACGGCACTGTGGCTTCGGGCCGGCGCCGCGCTCGGTGCCCGTGGTCTCTGTTGCCCGGTGCTGGGGCTGCGGGCCGGTGCCGCCCCCGCGCCCGTGGTTTCGTCGCCCGGCGCCGGAGTGTTGGGCCTGCCCCGCTTCCCGGTCATCTCCCACCCGCCCGCCCCCTCCGGGGGCTTCGGCCCCCGTTCAGCCGTCTCCTCGGGGTCGGCGCCCGTCGTCCGTGCAGCCCGTACCGGGGCCGCCTTGCCCACCCTGCCGCCCCAGGCGGCAGATTGCCCAAGGCGTGTGGCGTTGACCGTCTCGGGTGGGGAGCCGGGCTGCGGTGGGTTGGCGCAGGCGTGTGGGGTTGATCGCCTCGGGTGGGGAGTCGGGGCGGCGGCAGGTTGCCCAGGGCGGGTGGGGTTGGCCGTTTCGGGTGGGGAGCCGGGCTGGTGGCAGATTGCCCGAGGGGGCGTCTCGGGTGGGGAGTCGGGGTGGTGGCGGAGGGGGGGGGCAAGTGAGTCGCGTTGGACGTCAGTTGTCGGAGGGCAGGGCGTTGGGGGCGGCATGGTGGTCGAAATGGGGGGCGTGTGTCGTCGAGAGGTGGCCGTCTTGCAGGGGGCGGGCGGGGGTTCTTCGTCGGGGAGTTGGGGTGGTTCGGAGGCAGGTGTGTCATGTCGTCCTCGTGCCCCCCCCCGAGGGGCCCGGCTGTCTGGGTGCGCCCGGTAGGTTCAAGCGGCAGAGGAGACCGTGGTGTTGTCGGTGCGGGGCAGGAGGAGGTAGGTCAGGGTCAGGCCGGTCAGGCTCAGCGTGGCCCCGGCCAGTCCGGTCCAGCGGAGCGCACCCGCGGCCACGAGGAGTCCGCCGAGGGCGGATCCGGTGGCTGCGCCAAGGTTGAACGCGCCGACGTTGACGGACGTCGCCAGGTTCGGGGCCGCCCCGGCATGGTGCAGGATCAGGCCCTGCAGGGGAGCGATGGTGGCGGTGGCGAGCAGGCCCAGGACGAGGACGGCGAGGACGGCGGTGGGCTGCCAGGCGGCGGCGAACGGCATGGTCGCCAGCACACCGGTCAGGCCGCCGAACACACCGCGTACGGTCGCGGACATGGACTTGTCGGTCAGCTTGCCCGCGGCCAGGTTGCCCAGGAAGCTGCCGGCGCCGTAGGCGAGCAGCAGGGCGGAGACGGCGGCCGGGGAGAAACCGGCGACGCGGGTGAGCAGCGGCGCGATGTAGGTGAACACGACGGAGACCCCGGAGAAGCCGACCGCGGTGGTGGCGATGGCCAACAGCACCGGCCTGCGGGTCACCACCCGCAACTCGTCGCGCAAGCTCGTGGCGGGAGCCTGCTGCCTGGGCAGCACCAGCGCCAGCAACGCGACGGCGGCCAGGGTGAGCGCGGTGAGCACCGCGAAGGGCGCACGCCAACCAGCGGCATGCCCCAGCAGCGAACCCAGTGGCACGCCGAGCAAAGTGGCCACGGTGAACCCGGAGGCCACGGTGGCAATCGCCGATCCGGTCCTGTTCTCGGGAACCACGCCGGTGGCCATCACCAGCGCCAGCGCCAGGAACGCGGCGTGGCTGAGCGAGGAAACCAGCCGCCCGGCCAGCAGCAGTCCGAACGAGGGTGCCAGCGCGCTCAGCGCGCTGCCCACGGCAAACAGCAGCATCAGCCCGATCGCCAGGCCCTTGCGCGGCAGCCGCGCGGTCGCCACGGTCACCACGGGGCCGCCGATGACCACGCCGAGCGCGTAGGCGGTCACCGCCTGCCCCGCGGTGCCCTGCGAGACCTGAAGGTCCGCGCCCACTTCGGGCAGCACGCCCGCGACCAGGTACTCCGACGTACCGATAACGAAGACGCTCGCGCACAAGGCCGCGAGCGAAGCAACACTCTTTGTCATGCCGGTTGTCATGCCGGGAAAGGTAAAGTCTCACATCGGTGTGAGAGTCAAGTGGCATTGGGGAGGGTCGCGTGCGGATCGGGGAGCTGTCCCGCAGGACCGGCGTACACGAACGGCTGCTGCGCTACTACGAGGAGCAGCAACTGCTGCGGCCCGCGCGGCGTCCCAGCGGCTACCGCGAGTACGAGGAGGCGGACGTGGACACCGTGCGCCGCGTCCGCAGTCTGCTCGCCGCCGGTCTGAACACCGCCACCATCGCCACGATCCTGCCCTGCCTGCGCGACGAGGGCGAGCGTCTGGTGCCGACCTGCTCCGACCTCCTCGCCGATCTGCTCAAGGAGCGCGAGCGGATCGACAAGGCCATCACCGACCTGGAGATCTCCCGGTCCGCGCTCGACGACGTCATCGAGGCCGCCCCCGCACGGTGACCGGGTCCCGCTGTCAGGGGAGGGTTTTGGAAGGGGCGGGGAGGAGGCCGGGGCGGGCCTTCAGGGCGTCGGTGCAGGTGTATTCGCGGAGTGGGGCGGCGGCGGTGGGGCCGCCGAGGACGACGTGGTCGTCGTCCTCGGCCGTGGCCTCGCTGTTGGCGAAGGTGCAGACGATCTGAGCCAGGGCGTAAGGGGAGAGGTCGTCGGGCGCGGTGCTCAGGCGGAGTGCGTCCGTGGGGTCGTCCGTCAGTGGGCCCGAGACCTTGAGCCCGGAGCGGACGTCCGTCGTGTAGCCCGCCGACTTCTCCTCGCCCGAGGGAGCCGCCTCCAGCTGGTCCAGGAGCTCCCGCGCGACCACGACCCGGTCGGAGGACTGGCCGCGCTCCAGCGTGATGGTCCGGTCGACCGTCACCAGCTGCGACGTACAGACCAGATACACCTGCACCGGGAACTCGCCGCCGGCCTGCGCCCCCACCTCGTCCGACCCCGAGAGGGCGCACCCCACGCGCGTGGGCGCGGCACCGAAGTCGGTCGGTACCTCCGTGGGCCGGATCCCGCACCCGGCGAGCAGGGGCGAGGACATGGCCAGGAGACCGAGCAGGCCCAGCAGGCGTACGTTCCGCCTCACTTGGTGGCACCGCCTTCCCGCGCACCGGTGCCCGAGTCCGTGCCCGAGTCCGTGCCCGACTCCGACTCCGAATCCGTGTCGGAGTCCGTGTCCGTGGTGTCCTCGTCCGTCGCGGAGGTGAGCGGGCTCGCGTCGCGCGGCAGGTGCAGCGTGAACACGGCGCCCCCTTCGGGGGAGTTCGCGGCGCCGATCCTGCCTCCGTGGATCCGCGCGTTCTCCATGGCGATGGACAGGCCGAGGCCGCTGCCCTCCGAGCGGGGCCGCGAGGCGCTCGCCTTGTAGAAGCGGTCGAAGACGTGCGGCAGGACCTCCTCCGGGATGCCGGGGCCGTGGTCGCGTACGGAGATGACGATGTCCTCGCCCTCCACACGCACCGAGACCCGCACCGGGGAGCCGCCGTGCTTCAGCGCGTTGCCGATCAGGTTCGCGAGGATCACGTCGAGGCGGCGCGGGTCGAGGCGGGCCGTGATGCCGCGTTCGGCGTCCAACTCCACGGCGTCCAGCCAGGCACGCGCGTCGATGCAGGCGGTGATCTGGTCGGCGAGGTCGACATCGTCGAGGACGAGTTTCGCGCTGCCCGCGTCGAAGCGGGTGACCTCCATGAGGTTCTCTACGAGGTCGTTGAGGCGGCGGGTCTCGCTGACGACGAGACGTACGGCCGGTTCGATCATGGGGTCGACGGAGCCGGTCTCGGCGTCCAGTTCCTCCTCCAGGACCTCCGTCACCGCCGTGATCGCGGTCAGCGGCGTACGCAGCTCGTGCGACATGTCGGCGACGAAGCGGCGCGAGGACTCGTCGCGGGCGCGCATGTCCGCGACCTGCTTCTCCAGGTTCTCCGCCGTCTTGTTGAACGTACGGGAGAGCTCGGCGAGTTCGTCCGTGCCGGACACGCGCAGCCGCGTGTTCAGCTTGCCCTCGCCGAGGCGGCGCGCCGCGACCCCGAGCCGGTGCACCGGCTTGAGCACGGTCGTGGCCGCGGCCTGCGCGAGCAGCGCGGAGCCGACGAGCGCGAGAGCGGTCGCGATGCCGAGCGACCAGGCGAGGGAACTCAGATCCTTGGCCTCCGGTTCGAGGGACTTGAGCATGTAGCCGGTCGGGCCGTCGTCCACGGTGGCGCCGCCGACCAGGTACGGGGTGTCGTCCTGCGTGATCCGCTGCCAGTACAGGTGGTACGCGTGCTTGTTGCCGTCGTCGACGGGCTGCTTCTTGGTCACCGCGTCCCGCAGCGACTTCGGCACATCACCGATGGTGAAGGCGTCGAGATCCGAATTGCCCACGACCTCGCGGCCGTTCTCGTCCTCCGCCATCAGCAGCACACTGAAGTGCTGGCTGCTGCCCGCCATCAGGTTCGCCGCGTGCTGCAACTCGCCCTGCGTGGGCTCCTCGGGCAGCACCGCCGCCCGGTTCTGCATCTCCTGCTTGAAGTCGCTGAGCGCCGCGTCCTGCGTGCGCGTAAGGACGGCCTCACGATTCAGCCAGTACGCGATCCCCGACGCGGACACCGCGGCCGTCAGGGCCACGAGCGCGAACACGACGACCAGGCGCAGGCGCAGGCTGGTGAAGCGCAGGCCGGCGAGGAGCGCCTTCTTCGCCGCACCCGCGGCCCGGAGCTTGTCGTGCGGTTTCGTCACTGAGGCGTGTCCAGCCGGTAGCCCACGCCACGCACCGTACGGATCAGGGTCGGTGACGACGGTACGTCCTCGACCTTCGCGCGCAGCCGCTGTACGCACGCGTCGACGAGCCGCGAGTCGCCCAGGTAGTCGTGCTCCCAGACGAGGCGCAGCAACTGCTGCCGGGACAGGGCCTGTCCGGGCCGCCGGCTCAGTTCGAGCAGCAGGCGCAGCTCGGTGGGCGTCAGTTGCAGGTCCTCGCCGTTCTTCGTCACGGTCATCGCGGCCCGGTCGATCACCAACGAGCCGAACGCGGCGGCGTCGTTGGCCTCCCGCTCGCCGCGTCGCAGCACCGCGCGGATCCGCGCGTCGAGGACGCGCCCCTGCACCGGCTTCACGACGTAGTCGTCCGCACCGGATTCGAGGCCCACCACGACGTCGATGTCGTCGCTGCGCGCGGTCAGCAGGATGATCGGCAGTTGGTCGGTGCGCCGGATGCGGCGGCAGACCTCGAAACCGTCGATGCCGGGCAGCATCACATCGAGCACGATCAGATCGGGCCGCTGCTCGCGCAGCAGCTTCAGACCGTCCTCTCCGGTGGCAGCGGTGGCAACCCGATGGCCCTGGCGCGTAAGAGACAGCTCCAGGGCCGTACGGATGGCGTCGTCGTCCTCGATCAGCAACAGGGAAGGCACAGGCGCCATTCTGGCCCATCAGGGGCCTTCAGTTCGACCGAGTGTGCGCGTCAGGTGCGCGGAAGCGGCGTCCAGGGAGCCTTCCTCCACATGTGCTCCCCATGATGACGACCGCTGTGACAGGCCTGTGACAGTCGACGGACACCGCCATGAAGTCGGCCAGGCAAGCTTTTGGTCATCGCGAAGAACGACCGCGACGACGAAAACACGCAGGAAGTATTCGGTACTCCACGACGGGGGGCGCGAGATGAACACGCTGCACAGCACCACCTCAAGCGCGGTTGTCACGCGTCTGCACGACATGGGCCGAGTGGTTTCCGAGCGTCACGAGAAGTCCGGTGCCGTGAGCGGGCGGGGGTGCGCTCGCGGCGCCGGGCGTCAGCACACCGGTTTCATGACGGTGGTTGACGCGCGGGAGACGGTGGCCGAGGGGGGTCACGGGGGAGCCGCGTACAGGGAGGACTCGGGGGAGCAGCGTCGGACGTCCTTGTCGGAGGCCGAGTTCACGGCCTACGTCCAGGAGCGCCGCGCCTCCCTGTACGCAACCGCCTACCACCTCACCGGTGACCGTTTCGAGGCCGAGGACCTGCTGCAGAGCGCCCTCTTCTCGACGTACCGGGCCTGGGACCGGATCAGCGACAAGGCGGCCGTGGGTGGTTACCTGCGCCGCACCATGACGAATCTGCACATCAGCGCGTGGCGCCGCCGCAAGCTGAACGAGTACCCGACCGAGGAGCTGCCGGAGACGGTCGGCGACACGGACGCGATGCGCGGCACCGAGCTGCGCGCGGTCCTGTGGCAGGCCCTGGCCCGGCTCCCCGAACTCCAGCGCACCATGCTGGTCCTTCGTTACTACGAGGGCCGTACGGACCCGGAGATCGCGGAGATCCTCGACATCAGCGTGGGCACGGTGAAGTCCAGCATCTGGCGCTCGCTGCGGCGACTGCGCGACGACGAGGTGCTGAGCTTCGGCCGTGACCAGGAGGAGTCCTTCGGCGAACTCGTCGCCTGAAGGCAGGGGGGAACGGGGCCCTGTTCGGGGGAGCGGGGTTCTGTGTACGGGGGATCAGTACAGGGGGAGCAAGTTACGGGGGAGCAAGTCACGGGGGAACGAGTACGGGGGAGTGGGCGGGATCGGAAGGCCGGGGGGTCTTTCCGGTCCCGTTCCGCATGCGCGGGCTCGGCACATCAATCTCTTGCGGCGCTTGAGCCGCGGGCTCGGCACATCAATCCCTTGCGGCGTTTTGAGCAGCGAGGTCCGCACATCAAGCCCCTGCGGCGATTGAGCAGCGGGGTCCGGGGCGGAGCCCCGAGACGTCAACCCCGTTACGGCGCACGAATTCCCGTTACGCGGCGCGAGCCTTCACGCAGCGGCCCGCCGCCGCAGCCGCGACGCGGCCCAGCGCTTCCTCCTTGCCGCAGGCGTGCGCGCCGAGCGCCACGTGGCGCGCCACGATCGACCGTTCCGTACGCATCAGACGCCAGCCGCGCCGCAGCAGGAACGGCACCGACTTGCGGCCCTCCTTGAGGTCGCGGAGCAGCCGCCGCCGGAACGTCGTGGACGGCCGGCCGCGCAGGCACAGCGCGTCGGCCAGCACCCCCAACTCCCGGCACCGCTCCACGATGTCCGCCGCGAAGATCCCCTCCGCGACGAACAGCGGCGTCCGCTCGATGTCCAACGTCTCCTCGCCCACCCGCGAGCTGGACGCGATGTCGTACACGGGAACGCTCGTCCGCCCCTTCGCGCACAGCGCGCCGATCGCGGCGAGCGCGGCCTCGGCGTCCCAGGACAGCGGCGAGTCCCAGTCGATGTCCGAAGTACCGGGCACCAGCGGCAGCGTGGGGTCCCCCGTCTCCTTGTAGAAGTCGTCGAGGCACAGGACGGGCAGCCCGGAGCGGGCGGCGAACGACGATTTGCCGGAGCCCGAGGGGCCGGAGAGCAGGACGACCCGTGTCGGTATCGGAGGATGCGAACTCACGAGACACCAGTGTGCGGCATGGCGGGCGTGGTGAGTCCCCCGCGTGGTGCCGTTGTGGCGCGCACCACCGCAACTACCGTGTGCGTACACGTGATTACGCAAACGAAAGGCTCGGGCGGAACGTCATGGCACGACACACGGACTCCACCTCATCGACCGCCGTGCGGCGCGCCCTGCTGCGCGTTGGGCTCACTGTGACGGCGGCCGGTGCGGCTGTCGGGGCGGGGGGTGCGGCGGCGAGTGCGGCGCCGGATCCGTCGCCCTCGCAGTCGTCGGCGGGTGACACGAATCTGGAAGCGGCGGCCGGGGGCGTGTCCACGGCGCTGCATTCGGCCACGGCGAACGGGGTCGGGACGCTGAAGCGGTTGCAGTTGGATCCGTTGGCCGGGACGGGGACGGATCCGTTGGACAACGCGGTGGCGACGCAGGTGGCGGATTTCGCGCCGGTGAGTACGGCGGCGGTGACCGGGCCTGTGGCGTCGGGGGCGTCGTTGGAGGAGTTGCCGGTGGTGGGGCCCGCGACAGGTGTGCTGCCGGGCTGAGTCCTACGTCGCGGGGCCCTGCCCCGGACCCCGCTCCTCAAGCGCCGGAGGGGCTCGAGTGGTCTGAGGAGCGGGGCTCTTGGGGGTTTGGGGTCAGTACGAGGAGCCGGACGCGCCCAGGGAGCCCGTGGGGTGCCAGACCGTTTTCGTTTCCAGGAAGTGGGTCAGGCGGGAGGTGTCGGGGGTGGCGGCGAAGTCGTCCACAGGGTGTGGACGGCGGACGCGCTTGAGGTTGTCGGCCGCGGCGATCTCCAACTGCTTCGCCAGCTCGGCGTCCGCGCCCGTGAGGTCGATGCCGTTGACGTCCTGGTGCGCGGCCAGGGACGGCGCGATCTCCGCCGCCCTGCCGGTCAGGATGTTGACGACGCCGCCGGGAACGTCCGAGGTCGCGAGGACCTCGCCGAGGGAGAGGGCGGGCAGCGGGGACTTCTCGCTCGCGATCACGACGACCGTGTTGCCGGTCGCGACGACGGGGGCGACGACCGAGATCAGGCCGAGGAAGGACGAGTCCTGGGGGGCCAGGACCGCGACGACGCCGGTCGGTTCGGGGGTCGAGAGGTTGAAGAAGGGGCCCGCGACGGGGTTCGCCCCGCCGGCGACCTGGGCGACCTTGTCGGTCCAGCCCGCGTACCAGACCCAGCGGTCGATCGCCGCGTCCACGACGGCGGTCGCCTTCGACTTCCCGATGCCCTCCGCCTCGGAGACCTCGCGTACGAACTGCTCGCGGCGGCCCTCCAGCATCTCGGCGACGCGGTACAGCACCTGACCGCGGTTGTACGCCGTCGCGCCCTGCCAGCCGCCGAACGCCTTGCGGGCCGCGACCACGGCGTCACGGGCGTCCTTGCGGGACGACAGTGGCGCGTTGGCCAGCCACTCGCCGGTCTTGCCATCGGTCACTTCGTACACCCGGCCGCTCTCGGAACGCGGGAACTTCCCGCCGACGTACAGCTTGTAGGTCTTGAAGACCGAAAGACGCGTCTGCGACTCAGACATCGAGGTAGGCCTCCAGACCGTGGCGGCCGCCCTCGCGGCCGAAGCCCGACTCCTTGTAGCCGCCGAAGGGCGAGGTCGGGTCGAATTTGTTGAACGTGTTGGCCCAGACGACGCCCGCGCGCAGCTTGTTGGCGACGGCGAGGATGCGGGAGCCCTTCTCGGTCCAGATGCCCGCCGACAGGCCGTACTGCGTGTTGTTGGCCTTGGCGACGGCCTCGTCCGGCGTACGGAAGGTGAGCACGGAAAGGACCGGGCCGAAGATCTCGTCGCGGGCGACGGTGTGGGCCTGCGTGACGTTCGTGAAGAGCGTCGGGGCGAACCAGTAGCCCGAGGACGGGAGTTCGCAGGGGGCCGACCAGCGCTCGGCGCCCTCCGCCTCGCCCTGCTCGGTGAGTGCGGTGATGCGGGCGAGCTGCTCGGCGGAGTTGATCGCGCCGATGTCGGTGTTCTTGTCGAGCGGGTCGCCGAGTCGGAGGGTGGAGAGCCGCCGCTTCAGGCTGTCGAGCAACTCGTCCTGGATCGATTCCTGGACGAGGAGGCGGGAGCCCGCGCAGCAGACCTGGCCCTGGTTGAAGAAGATGCCCGTGACGATGCCCTCGACGGCCTGGTCGATGGGGGCGTCGTCGAAGACGATGTTCGCGCCCTTGCCGCCGAGTTCGAGCGTCAGCTTCTTGTCCGTGCCGGCGACGGTGCGCGCGATCTCCTTGCCGACGGCCGTGGAGCCGGTGAAGGCGACCTTGTTGACGTCGGGGTGGGCGGTGAGCGCCGCGCCCGTGTCGCCGTATCCGGGAAGGATGTTGACGACGCCCTTCGGCAGGCCCGCCTGGCGGCAGATGTCCGCGAAGAAGAGGGCGGACAGCGGGGTCGTCTCGGCGGGCTTCAGGACGACGGTGTTGCCGGTCGCGAGCGCCGGGGCGATCTTCCACGCCAGCATCAGGAGCGGGAAGTTCCAGGGGATGACCTGGCCCGCGACGCCCAGCGGCTTCGGGTCGGGGCCGAGGCCCGCGTGGTCGAGCTTGTCGGCCCAGCCCGCGTAGTAGAAGAAGTGCGCGGCTACGAGGGGGAGGTCGGCGTCCCGCGTCTCCTTGATGGGCTTGCCGTTGTCGAGCGTCTCCAGGACGGCGAGCTCGCGGCTGCGCTCCTGGATGATGCGGGCGATACGGAAGAGGTACTTGCCGCGCTCGGCGCCGGGCAGCGCCGACCACTTCTCGAAGGCCTTGCGGGCGGCCTTCACCGCGCGGTCCACGTCGGCCTCGCCGGCCTGCGCGACCTCGGAGAGAACCTCTTCGGTGGCGGGGGAGACCGTCTTGAAGACCTTGCCGTCGGCGGCGTCGGTGAACTCGCCGTCGATGAACAGGCCGTACGACGGCGCGATGTCGACGACCGAGCGGGACTCGGGCGCGGGCGCGTACTCGAATACGGATGCGTTGGTCATGGTGATCAGTCCACCGTCACGTAGTCGGGACCGGAGTAGCGGCCCGTCGCCAGCTTCTGACGCTGCATCAGCAGGTCGTTGAGGAGGGACGAGGCGCCGAAGCGGAACCAGTGGTTGTCGAGCCAGTCCTCGCCCGCGGTCTCGTTCACGATGACCAGGAACTTGACGGCGTCCTTGGAGGTGCGGATGCCGCCCGCGGGCTTCACGCCGACCTGTACCCCGGTGGCGGCGCGGAAGTCGCGTACGGCTTCGAGCATGAGGAGGGTGTTGGCGGGGGTGGCGTTGACGCCGACCTTGCCCGTCGACGTCTTGATGAAGTCGGCGCCCGCCAGCATGCCGATCCAGCTCGCGCGGCGGATGTTGTCGTACGTCGAGAGCTCGCCGGTCTCGAAGATGACCTTGAGGCGGGCGGCGCCCGAGGCCTCCTTCACGGCCCTGATCTCCTCGTAGACCTTCATGTAGTCGCCCGCGAGGAAGGCGCCGCGGTCGATGACCATGTCGATCTCGTCCGCCCCGGCCGCGACGGCCTCGCGTACGTCGCCGAGCTTGACGTCGAGGGCCGCGCGGCCCGCAGGGAAGGCGGTGGCCACGGAGGCGACCTTGACGTCCGTGCCGGCGACGGCGGCCTTCGCGGTGGCCACCATGTCGGGGTAGACGCAGACCGCGGCGGTGCGCGGGGCGGTGCGGTCCGTGGGGTCGGGGTTGATCGCCTTCGCGCCGAGGGCCCGGACCTTGCCCGGGGTGTCGGCGCCCTCGAGCGTCGTCAGGTCGATCATCGAGATGGCCAGGTCGATGGCGTACGCCTTCGCCGTGGTCTTGATGGAACGGGTCCCGAGCGAAGCGGCGCGCGCCTCCAGGCCGACCGCGTCCACGCCGGGCAGTCCGTGGAGGAAGCGGCGCAGGGTGCGCTCGGACGTGGTGACGTCCTGGTAAGCGGCGGGTGCGGGTGCAGAACTGGGCATGGTCACGAGGGGAGCATATCTACGCGCGTAGCGGCTTGTACAGGTCGGGGTTTACGGTTCCGGGCGGTCGTGGTCGCGGTCCCGGGGCGCGATCCTGGAGCTCGGTCGCGGGGCTTGACGCGTCGGGCACAATCAAGCCATGACGCACAGCGAGACCACGCCCCCGCAGGCCAGTGACCGGATCTATCGGTCTCCCGCCGGTATCGCGGGTGGCGTGCTGCTGCTGTTGATCGGGGCCTGGCTGGGGACCGACGCCGTGATCAACGGAACCGGGCGCACGCCGTGGACGGTCGTCGCCGTGCTGTTGTTCCTCGTGCCGCTCGTCGTCGCGTTCACCGTCCGGCCCGCGGTCTTCGGCAACGAGGAGCGGCTCCGGGTGCGCAACCCGTTCCGCGACGTGACGCTGCCGTGGGCCGCCGTCGAGAGCTTCAAGTCCGGGTACTCGAACGAGGTCGTCGACCAGGCGGGCACCAAGTACCAGCTCTGGTCCATCCCGGTCTCGCTGCGCGGCCGCCGCAAGGCGCAGCGCCAGCAACTGCGCGCCACGACGAAGGGCGACCGCGCCGCCACCACGGCGACCGTCACCCCCCGGTCCACCGGCGACCAGGCCATGGACGAACTGCGCGAACTCCACGCGACCCGCTCCGCGGCCGAGAACGCGCAGGGCGAGACGGCGGTCCGCTGGGCCTACGAAATCATCGCCCCGACCGTGCTCGGCGCCGCCCTCCTGGCGATCCTCACCGCCCTGTAACCCGGTCCAGCCCCTGCGGCACCCTCTTCAAGCCCCTGCGGCGCTTGAGCAGCGGAGTCCGGGGCGGAGCCCCGCGTCCGCAACGCCGGTTCGGCAAATCCAGCCCCGCCGGCGTTTGAGGCGCGGGGTCCGGGGCGGAGCCCCGAGACCGCAACGCCGGTTCGGCAAATCCAGCCCCGCCGGCGCTTGAGGCGCGGGGTCCGGGGCGGAGCCCCGCGTCCGCAACGCCGGTTCGGCAAATCCAGCCCCGCCGGCGCTTGAGGCGCGGGGTCCGGGGCGGAGCCCCGCGTCCGCAACCACGGGTGGGCGTGTCAGATGCCGGCCGCCACCGAGAGGTCCCGCTTCAGCGCCGCGAGCCGCTCCGCCGCGATGACCCGCGCCCCGGCCAACCCGGACCGCTCCGCCACTGGCACCACGACCTCCAGGTAACACTTCAACTTCGGCTCCGTACCGGACGGCCGCACCACCACCCGCGCCCCGTCCAACGCGTACCGCAGCCCGTCGGTGGGCGGCAGCCCACCCTCCCCCTCGGCGAGGTCGTCCGTGCGGGACACCGCGAGCCCGGCCAACTCCACCGGCGGCACCTCGCGGAGCCTGCGCATCGCGTCCGCGATCACGGACAGGTCCTCGACCCGCACGCTCAACTGGTCCGTGGCGTGCAGCCCATGGGCCAGCGCCAGGTCGTCGAGCGCGTCGAGCAACGTACGGCCCTGCTCCTTCAGCTCGCTCGCCAGCTCGGTGACGAGCAGCGCCGCCGTGATGCCGTCCTTGTCGCGTACGCCCTCGGGGTCGACGCAGTAGCCGAGCGCCTCCTCGTAGCCGTAACGAAGGCCCTCGACGCGCGCGATCCACTTGAACCCGGTCAGCGTCTCCTCGTACGGCAACGAAGCCGCGTCCGCGATCCGGCCCAGCAGCGATGACGACACGATCGACTCGGCGAGGACGCCGGTCGCGCCCCGCTTCACCAGGTGCGCCGCGAGCAGCGCGCCCACCTCGTCGCCGCGCAGCATCCGCCACGCGTCCCCGTCGCGGACGGCGACGGCGCAGCGGTCCGCGTCGGGGTCGTTGGCGATGATGAGGTCGGGCGTCTCGGCCTGCGCGCGGGCCGTCGCGAACGACAGGTCCATCGCCCCCGGCTCCTCCGGGTTCGGGAACGCGACCGTGGGGAAGTCCGGGTCGGGCTCGGCCTGTTCGGGCACGAGCACCGGCTCCGGGAAGCCCGCCCGCGCGAACGCGGCGAGCAGCGTGTCCTTGCCGACGCCGTGCATCGCCGTGTAGACGGCGCGGGCCGACCGCGGCGAGCCCTCGGCCAGGACCGCGTCCGTGCGCGCCAGGTACGCCTGGAGGACCTCGTCGCCGAGCGTCTCCCAGCCCGACTCCGCGCGCGGTACGTCGTTCAGGGACGCCACCGCGTCGATCTCGGCGGCGATCTCCGCGTCGGCGGGCGGCACGATCTGGGAGCCGTCGCCGAGGTAGACCTTGTAGCCGTTGTCGCGCGGCGGGTTGTGCGAGGCCGTGACCTCGACGCCCGCGACCGCGCCCAAGTGCCGTATGGCGAAGGCGAGTACGGGGGTGGGGAGCGGGCGGGGGAGGACCGCGGCGCGCAGCCCGGCCCCCACCATCACCGCGGCCGTGTCGCGGGCGAAGTCGGCCGATTTGTGGCGGGCGTCGTAGCCGATGACGACCGGGCCGTCCGTCTGGCCCTTGGCCTTCAGGTACGCGGCGAGGCCCGCGGCGGCGCGGATGACCACGGCGCGGTTCATGCGCATGGGTCCTGCGCCCAGTTCGCCGCGGAGGCCGGCGGTGCCGAACTGGAGGGTGCCGGCGAAGCGTTCGGCGATGGCCTCGGTGTCGTCGGCCTCGATGAGCTTGGCGAGTTCCTCGCGGGTTTCCGGGTCCGGGTCCTCCGCGAGCCAGGTCTTCGCCCGGTCGAGGGTTGCGCTGCCAGATACGGTCACGGTTCGCATTCCTTCGGGGAGTTGTCGGCCCGCCCGCACGGGGTTGACGCCTCGGGGCTCTGCCCCGGACCCCGCGCCTCAATCGCCGGCGGGGCTTGATTTTCCGGACCGGCGCTTGATTTTCCGGACCGGCGCTTGAATGGCCGGGCCGGGGTCAGATCTTTGCGAGGACCTTGGTCAGGAGGTCGCCCATGGCGGAGGCCGAATCGCGGCCGGCCTGGAGGACCTCTTCGTGGTTGAGGGGTTCGCCGGAGAGGCCCGCCGCGAGGTTGGTGACGAGGGAGATGCCGAGGACCTCCGCGCCCGCCTCGCGGGCCGCGATGGCCTCCAGGGTGGTGGACATGCCGACGAGGTCGGCGCCGAGGATGCCGGCCATCCGGACCTCGGCGGGGGTCTCGTAGTGCGGGCCGGTGAACTGGGCGTAGACGCCCTCTTCGAGGCTCGGGTCGATCTCCTTGCACAGCGCGCGCAGGCGGGGGGAGTACAGGTCCGTCAGGTCGACGAAGTTGGCGCCGACGATCGGGGAGGCCGCGGTCAGGTTGATGTGGTCGGAGATGAGCACCGGCTGGCCGGGGCGCATGCCCTGGCGCAGGCCGCCGCAGCCGTTGGTGAGCACGATGGTCTTGCAGCCCGCGGCGGCGGCGGTGCGCACGCCGTGCGCGACCGCGGCGACGCCACGGCCCTCGTAGAAGTGCGTGCGGCCCAGGTAGACCAGGGCGCGCTTCTCGCCGACCTGGTACGAGCGGACCTTGCCGCCGTGGCCCGCCACCGCCGCACCGGTGAAGCCGGGCAGCTCGGTGAAGGGGAATTCGGCGACGGGCTCGCCGAGCGCCTCGGAGGCCGGCGCCCAGCCGGAGCCCATCACGAGGGCGACGTCGTGGGTCTCGGCCCCCGTCAGCTCGCGCAGCCGCGCGGCTGCGGCGTCGGCGGCGGCGTACGGGTCGGCCAGGACGTTGTCCGGAGTAAGAGAAGCGTTCACGTCGACGAGGGTAGCCTGTCGTTGCCTACGCGCGTAGATGTCGGAGGTCACGTCCTTGGGATCGTTGCCTTGTCGTTTCCGACAACCAGGGACGCCGGTCCGGCCTCAGCAGGGCCTTTTGCGGAGTTCCATCGCGTAGTCGTGCGGCGCGCCCGCCGATTCCGCCGCGTCGGCGATCTCGCCGAGATAGCGCGCGGAGGGCAGGCCGCCCTCGTAGCCGTTCAGTACGTAGACCCACGCGGGCTCCTCGCCCTCCAGGGTGTCCACGCGGACCCGCATCCGCCGGTAGATGTCGAGGCCGACACCCTCCCAGCGGTCCATCGAGTCCTCGTCCATCGGGGCGATGTCGTACAGCGCGACGAAGACCTGTGAACGCGGCGCCTCGACGATGGTGGCGAGCGCGCCCTCCCAGCCCATGTGCTCGCCTCCGAACGTGAGCCGCCAGCCGTTCAGCCAGCCGGTCGCGCGCAGCGGCGAGTGCGGGGCGCGGCGCGTCATGAGCCGCGCGTCGAGATTGCCGGCGTACGCGGCGTAGAGCGACATGGAATCGAGAGTACGTCAGACGGCCCAGGTGTCTCGTGAGTAACGGAAGCACCCCTCTTAAGAGGAGATACGCGTTCATGACGTCCGGACGGGGGCCCCGGCTCTGTGCGGGCTTGAAGCGTGCGGGACAATGGAGTACGTGACTCGGATCGTGATCATTGGCGGCGGACCTGGCGGATACGAGGCGGCACTGGTGGCCGCGTCCCTCGGCGCGGAGGTGACCGTCGTCGACTGCGACGGCCTCGGCGGGGCGTCGGTGCTCACCGACTGCGTACCGTCGAAGACCTTGATCGCGACCGCCGAGGTGATGACCACCTTCGACTCCTCGTACGAAGAACTCGGCATCATCGTCGAGGACGACACCCCGGACCCGGACAGCCCGGCCCGCGTCGTCGGTGTGGACCTCGGCAAGGTCAACCGCCGTGTGAAGCGCCTCGCGCTCGCCCAGTCCCACGACATCACCGCTTCCGTCACGCGCGCGGGTGCGCGCGTGATGCGCGGCAAGGGGCGCCTCGACGGTCAGCAGGCGCTCGACGGCTCCCGCAAGGTGATCGTCACCGCCGCCGACGGCACCGAGGAGACCCTCGTCGCCGACGCCGTGCTGCTGTGCACCGGCGGCCACCCGCGCGAGCTCGCGGACGCGCAGCCGGACGGCGAGCGGATCTTCAACTGGACGCAGGTGTACGACCTGGACGAGCTCCCCGAGGAGCTCATCGTGGTCGGTTCCGGTGTCACCGGTGCCGAGTTCGCCGGCGCGTATCAGGCGCTCGGTTCGAAGGTCACGCTCGTCTCGTCGCGCGACCGCGTGCTGCCGGGCGAGGACCCGGACGCGGCGGCCGTCCTGGAGGACGTGTTCCGGCGCCGCGGCATGAACGTCATGGCCCGCTCCCGCGCCGCCTCCGCCAAGCGCGTCGGCGACCGCGTCGAGGTCACGCTCTCCGACGGCCGGGTCATCACCGGTACGCACTGCCTGATGGCCGTCGGCGCCGTGCCCAACAGCGAGGGCCTCGGCCTGGAGGAGGCGGGGGTGAAGCTGAAGGAGTCCGGACACATCTGGACCGACAAGGTCTCCCGCACCACCGCTCCCGGCGTGTACGCGGCCGGTGACGTGACCGGCGTCTTCGCCCTCGCGTCCGTCGCCGCGATGCAGGGCCGCATCGCGATGTACCACTTCCTGGGCGACGCGGTGACGCCGCTGAACCTCAAGACGGTCTCGTCGAACGTCTTCACCGACCCGGAGATCGCGACCGTCGGCTACACGCAGGCCGACGTCGACTCCGGGAAGATCGACGCCCGCGCCGTCAAGCTGCCGCTGCTGCGCAACCCGCGCGCGAAGATGCAGGGCATCCGGGACGGCTTCGTCAAGATCTTCTGCCGTCCGGGTACGGGGATCGTGGTCGGCGGAGTGGTCGTCGCGCCGCGCGCTTCGGAACTGATCCACCCCATCTCGATCGCGGTCGACAACAATCTGACGGTCGAGCAGATCGCGAACACGTTCACCGTGTACCCCTCGCTCTCCGGCTCGATCGCCGAAGTGGCGCGGCAGCTGCACACGCGGAAGATCGCCGAAGAGAGCTGACGTACGGCTGAATTCCGCCAACGGGCCGCAGGTCACGGTGAGTTGCGGCCCATGCGGGGGGCATAGGCGATGCGGGTAGGCGCGGTGTCGCGCCTATACCACCTCTACCGTTCCGGTGTGAACAGAATCTGTAATTCGGCGCAAACTGCTGAAACCAGACGGTCGTTGGGGTTACTGTCAGTTTCGTGTTCGCTGCAGAACGTCGTCAATTGATCCTCGAAATGGTGCGAGCCAACGGAGCCGTTTCGCTCCGTGAGCTCGCCCGCGTCGTCCAGACCTCTGAAGTGACCGTACGGCGGGACGTGCGCGCACTGGAGGCAGAAGGACTCCTCGACCGCCGGCATGGCGGTGCGGTATTGCCGGGCGGATTCACGCGGGAGTCCGGCTTTCCGCAGAAGTCACATCTCGCGACCGCAGAGAAGACGGCCATCGCCGATCTCGCCGCGGGTCTCGTCGAAGAGGGCGAGGCCATCGTGGTGGGCGCGGGGACGACCACGCAGGAGCTGGCCCGCCGGCTCGCGCGTGTGCCGGGGCTGACCGTCGTCACCAACTCCCTCCTGGTGGCGCAGGCGCTCGCCCACGCCAACCGCGTCGAGGTCGTCATGACCGGTGGCACGCTGCGGGGTTCCAACTACGCGCTGGTGGGCAGCGGGGCGGAGCAGTCCCTTCAGGGGCTGAGAGTCTCCCGCGCCTTCCTGAGCGGCAGCGGCCTGACCGCCGAGCGCGGCCTGTCCACGTCCAACATGCTGTCGGCGTCCGTGGACCGGGCGCTCGTGCAGGCGGCGTCCGAGGTCGTCGTGCTCGCGGATCACTCCAAGCTCGGTACGGACACGATGTTCCAGACCGTGCCGACCGATGTGATCACGCGGCTCGTGACCGATGAGCCTCCGACGCACGACGACCGGGCCGCCACGGAGCTTCAGGCCTTGGCCGATCAGGGTGTGCAGGTCGCTGTCGCGGGGGCCGGGGCGGAGGAGTCGCCCGGGGGCGGCGAATCCGTCCCGGCGCGTCAGGCGCGGCGGGATGTGCCGTTGCCGGGGCAGCGGAGGGGGCAGCTTCCTGGTGGGGGCGGGCATTCGTTGCGGAGCGCTGCCGCGTTGGACGTGGGCCCGGACCGCCCGGCCCGCGTCGCCGACCTCCGCCGCCGCTGACGTCAAAGGCCGGGGCTCCGCCCCGGACCCCGCTCCTCAATCGCCGGAGGGGCTGGAAAGATCAAGCCCCTGCGGCGATTGAGCAGCGGGGTCTGGGGCAGCGCCCCAGGGGCGTCACCACGGTGCCGTGGGTCAGTCCGTGATGCCGCGGAGCGTGAGGCGCAACAGTCGATCCGCCAACCCCGGGTCCGACGGAGTCTCCTCCGCCGCGAGCGCGATCGCGTTCGTGAGCTGCAGGAGATCCGTGATGGAGACGTCGGACCGCACCGCCCCCACCCGCTGCGCTCGCGAGAGCAACGCCTGGCCCGCCTCCCGCATGGGATCACTGCACCGCGCCAGCGCCGAACTCGCGTCCTGCGACGCCGACATGAGGGCCCGCGAAAGCCCCCGGTATTCGCTCGCGTGCGTGATGATCTCGCGCAGCCAGGTGACGAGCGCCGCGCACGGCTGCGGGGCGTCGAGCAGCGCACGGGACCGGTCGAGCAGGTCGCTCACCGCCTCCTCGAAGACCGCGCTCATCAGCGCGTGCCGGTTCGGGAAGTGCCGGTACAGCGTGCCGATGCCGACCCCGGCACCCCGCGCCACATCCTCCAGGGACGCCCCCGTGCCGTGCTCGGCGAACGCGATACGGGCCTGGGCGAGCAGCCGATCGTAATTGCGGCGCGCGTCGGCGCGCATCCGGCGCGAGCGATCGTGCTCGGCTGTCGTCATCGGGCCTCCCTGGGCGTACGCCGGCTTTCAAGGATGCCCGATCGCCGCGCTGGAGCGGCGCGGAGGGCAAAGGCACGGCCGAGGGCCCGTCGACCGCACCGGTCGACGGGCCCTCGGCGTACGCCTGTTGTGGGCTTGTGGGCTTGTGGGCGTCAGTCCTTGATCTCGCAGATCGCGGCGCCCGACGTGAGCGAGGCGCCGATCTCGGCGGACAGGCCCTTGATGGTGCCCGACTTGTGGGCATTCAGGGGCTGTTCCATCTTCATGGCCTCCAGGACGACGACGAGGTCGCCCTCCTTGACCTCCTGGCCCTCCTCGACCGCGATCTTCACGATCGTGCCCTGCATCGGGGAGGCGAGGGTGTCGCCGGAGACGGCCGAGCCGGACTTCTTGGCGGCGCGGCGCTTCGGCTTGGCTCCCGCGTTGAGGCCCGTACGCGCCAGGGACATGCCCATCCCGGCCGGGAGGGAGACCTCCAGGCGCTTGCCGCCGACCTCGACGACGATGTTCTCGCGGCCCGCCTCGTCCTCGTCCTCACCGGCCGCCGGGGCGGCGAACGGCTCGATGTCGTTGACGAACTCGGTCTCGATCCAGCGGGTGTAGATCGTGAACGGGTCCTCGCCGCCGGTCAGTTCGGGGGCGAAGGCCGGGTCGGTGACGACCTTGCGGTGGAAGGGGATGGCGGTCGCCATGCCCTCGACGTCGAACTCGGCCAGGGCGCGCGCGGAGCGCTCCAGGGCCTCCTTGCGGGTGCGGCCCGTGACGATCAGCTTGGCGAGCAGGGAGTCCCACGCCGGGCCGATGACCGAGCCGGACTCGACGCCCGCGTCCAGGCGGACACCGGGTCCTGCGGGCGGGTCGAACTTCGTGACGGTGCCGGGCGCGGGCAGGAAGTTCCGGCCCGGGTCCTCGCCGTTGATGCGGAACTCGAAGGAGTGGCCGCGCAGTTCGGGGTCGTCGTAGCCGAGCTCCTCGCCGTCCGCGATACGGAACATCTCGCGTACGAGGTCGATGCCGGCGACCTCCTCGGTGACCGGGTGCTCCACCTGGAGGCGGGTGTTGACCTCCAGGAAGGAGATCGTGCCGTCCGCGCCGACCAGGAACTCGACCGTTCCCGCGCCGACGTAACCGGCCTCCTTCAGGATCGCCTTCGAGGACGAGTACAGCTGCTCCAGCTGCGCCTCGTTCAGGAACGGGGCCGGGGCCTCCTCCACCAGCTTCTGGTGGCGGCGCTGCAGCGAGCAGTCACGGGTCGACACGACCACGACGTTGCCGTGCTGGTCGGCCAGGCACTGCGTCTCCACGTGGCGCGGCTTGTCGAGGTAGCGCTCGACGAAGCACTCGCCGCGGCCGAACGCCGCGACGGCCTCGCGCACCGCGGAGTCGTACAGCTCGGGGACCTCTTCGAGGGTGCGGGCGACCTTCAGGCCGCGGCCGCCGCCACCGAACGCGGCCTTGATCGCGATCGGCAGGCCGTGCTCCTCGGCGAACGCCACGACCTCGTCGGCGCCCTCCACCGGGTCCGGGGTGCCCGCGACCAGCGGGGCGCCCGCGCGCTGCGCGATGTGCCGCGCGGCGACCTTGTCGCCGAGGTCACGGATGGCGTGCGGCGGCGGACCGATCCAGATCAGGTTCGCGTCGAGGACGGCCTGGGCGAACTCGGCGTTCTCCGACAGGAATCCGTACCCGGGGTGGATCGCGTCCGCGCCGGAGTCCTTGGCGGCCTGCAGCACCTTGGCGATGTCCAGGTAGCTGCTCGCCGGGGTGTCGCCGCCAAGGGCGAAGGCCTCGTCGGCCGCACGGACGTGCAGGGCGTCCCGGTCCGGCTCGGCGTAGACGGCAACGCTCGCGATCCCCGCGTCCCGGCACGCCCGGGCCACGCGGACAGCGATTTCGCCACGGTTGGCGATGAGCACCTTGCGCACGATGGCTCCCTCCTTGCTGTGTCTTCCCGGGGGCATCCCCCGGACCCCCGGCCGTGCTCGCCCGAGCCGGGGCGGTCGGCGGGTCACCGTGAAGCTTGACTCACTGAAACAAGCTGAGTTTAGGGACTGCCGACACGGCGCCACGACCCGTCCCCAAGGGTGAGCTTGCCCACACGGAGTGTCACTCGGGGCTCGCTCGACCCGTGAAATCCCTTGTCGCGCCTGGATATGCGCGATCCCTCACGGCCACCCTAGCCCGGCCCTGTGGCCAAGGTCTCTGTGAGACCGTGCTGCGCCCCATCGGCATTCTTTGTGGAGTCCCTACGAATGGCCCAACGATTCTTTGCCTTCCGCAGAACCCTTGTCCGGAGGTTTACCCGTTAGTAGCGTTCGGGATGTCTTGGCCGTACTAGCGGTAACAGTCAGCGGAAGTGGGTGGGACCGGTGGCACGGAGGCCGGTGGCGTGGGTGGCCGCGATCGTGTTGATCGTGGAGGCGTTCGGGATCGTTCTCCTGAACTGGTTCCTCGGCCTGGTGGTCGACAACCAGGACATGTCCCTCGCGGGGCTCGACCCGCGGGCGATGTCGACGGGCGCGTGGATAGCGGGCGGCCTGTTCGGGCTCTATCTGGTGCTGTGCGGGATCGTGCTCGCGCGCACCGCGATCACTGACCGGGCGCCCGGCGGATTCGGGCGGATCCTGCTGATCAGCGCGGCCGTCGTGCACGGACTGCTGGGCGCGTTCTCGATCAGCCTGGTGGGCTGGTTCAGCTTCGTACTGCTGATGGTCGTGCTCGCCCTGCTGGTGCTGACGCTGGTGGCGTACGACCGGCAGGGACACGAGCACGGGAACGAACAGGGGAACCAGCAGGGGGAGCAGGGCCCGGCTACTCCGCCGGCGCCCACAACTCCGTGATGCCGACGCCCAGTTCGGCGAGGAGGCGGCGGACCAGCGGCAGCGAGAGGCCGATCACGTTGCCGTGGTCGCCGTCGATGCCGTCGATGAACGGGGCGGAGCGGCCGTCCAGGGTGAACGCGCCCGCCACGTAGAGGGGTTCGCCCGTCGCCACGTACGCGGCGATCTCCGCGTCGCTCGGCTCGCCGAAGCGGACGACGGTGGAGGCGGTGCCGGAGGAGTACCGGCCGCTCGCCGTGTCGTACACGCAGTGGCCCGTCTGGAGCGTTCCGGCCCGGCCGCGCATCGACTTCCAGCGGGCCGTGGCCTCCTCGGCGTCGGCGGGCTTGCCGAGCGCCTCGCCGTCGAGGTCGAGCACGGAGTCGCAGCCGATGACGACGGCGCCGCCGGCCTCCGGCCGCGCCGCGACCACGGAGGCCTTGGCCTCGGCGAGGGCGAGGGCGAGTTCGGCGGGCGTCGGGGCCGTCACGGCGTCCTCGTCGACCCCGCTGACGATCACCTCGGGGGCGAACCCGGCCTGCCGCAGCAGACCGAGACGGGCGGGGGACTGGGAGGCCAGGATCAGGCGGCGTGGAGCAGTCATGCGCCTCAGGTTATCCACGGCGGCGCTACCCGAACCCCAGCATCAGGAACAGGGCGACCATGGCCAGAGCCACGACGAAACCCGCGCGCCGCAGCATCGCCTGCGTTTCGCGGAGCTCCTCTGGGGGCTCGTCATCGGGGTCGGACCACAGCACATACAGCATGGTGGTGCCCGCGCGAGCGGGGCGCCTGAGTACGCGTACTCAGGCGCCCCGGTACGTAGGGACTAATTCACGCGGGCCGGTACTCGGGCCCGTACGTGGTCACGACGGCCAGTACGTACGCGACCAGCTCGACGCCCCAGGCGCCGGCAGCCGGTGCCTGGCGATGCGGGAGGGGTCGGACCACGCGCCCGCCGCGTCCCGGTCCGCCGCTTCGGCCGGGGCGTCCGGGACCGCCGCGGCGCGGGCCTGCACCACCGCGAGCGCGGCGGCCAGCTCCTCGGGGGTCGGATTGCCCCGTACGACCTTGATCATCACAGCGGCGCTCCTTACAGCGGGATGTTGCCGTGCTTCTTCGGGGGCAGGGATTCCCGCTTCGTACGCAGCTGACGCAGGCCGCGCACCACGTGCGAGCGGGTGTCGGAGGGCATGACCACGGCGTCGATGTAGCCGCGCTCGGCCGCCGTGTAGGGGTTGAGGAGGGTGTCCTCGTAGTCCTGGATGAGCTGGGCGCGGGTCTCCTCGACGTTCCCGTCGGCCTCGGCCGCCGCGATCGTCTTGCGGTGCAGGATGTTGACCGCGCCCTGCGCGCCCATGACGGCGATCTGCGCGGTGGGCCAGGCCAGGTTGAGGTCGGCGCCCAGGTGCTTGGAGCCCATGACGTCGTACGCGCCGCCGAAGGCCTTGCGCGTGATGATCGTGATGAGCGGCACGGTGGCCTCGGCGTACGCGAAGATCAGCTTGGCGCCGCGCCGGATGATGCCCTCGTGCTCCTGCTCGACGCCCGGCAGGAAGCCCGGCACGTCGACGAAGGTCAGCACCGGCACATTGAAGGCGTCACACGTCCGAACGAACCGCGCGGCCTTTTCGCTCGCGTGGATGTCGAGGCAACCGGCGAACTGCATCGGCTGGTTGGCGACGATGCCGACCGGGCGGCCCTCGACGCGGCCGAAGCCGGTGATGATGTTCGGCGCGAACAGCGACTGCGTCTCGAAGAAGTCGGCGTCGTCCAGGACGTGCTCGATCGCCGTGCGCATGTCGTACGGCTGGTTCGCGCTGTCCGGGATGAGGGTGTCGAGCTCGCGGTCCTCGTCGGTGAGTTCGAGGTCGGCCTCCTCGGGGAAGGCGGGCGGCTCGCTCAGATTGTTCGACGGGAGGTAGGACAGCAGCGACTTGATGTACTCGATCGCGTCCTTCTCGTCACCCGCCATGTGGTGCGCGACACCGGAACGGCTGTTGTGCGCGCGGGCGCCGCCCAGCTCCTCGAAGCCGACGTCCTCACCGGTGACCGTCTTGATGACGTCGGGCCCGGTGATGAACATGTGGCTGGTCTGGTCGACCATGACCGTGAAGTCGGTGATGGCGGGGGAGTAGACGGCGCCGCCCGCGCACGGGCCGACCACGAGCGAGATCTGCGGGATGACACCTGACGCGTGCGTGTTGCGGCGGAAGATCTCGCCGTACATGCCGAGGGCCATGACGCCCTCCTGGATGCGGGCGCCGCCGGAGTCGTTGATGCCGATGACCGGGCAGCCGGTCTTCAGCGCGAAGTCCATCACCTTCATGATCTTCTGCCCGAAGACCTCGCCGAGGGCCCCGCCGAAGACCGTGAAGTCCTGCGAGAACACGGCCACGGGGCGGCCGTCCACGGTCCCGTATCCGGTCACGACACCGTCGCCGTACGGCTTGTTGGCATCGAGGCCGAAGTCCGTGGAGCGGTGCCGGGCGAACTCGTCCAGCTCCACGAAGGAGTCCTCGTCGAGCAGCAGCTCGATCCGCTCACGTGCGGTCAACTTGCCTTTGGCGTGCTGCTTTTCGACCGCGCGGGCGGACCCGGCGTGGGTCGCCTCGTCGATCCGGCGCCGCAGATCCTCGATCTTGCCTGCGGTGGTGTGGATGTCGATCTGCGCTGTCGGCTGTTCCAACTCGGACATCGGGATGCGGCTCCCTGCCTGCTTCGACGCTGCTCACGGGGGACGGTTCGGGGGTGGGTGGGGGATGGTTCAAAAGGGGGAGTGGGGCTACTGATTCGTAGCGTAGTGGCCTGAATACCGTTCAGCAGTGCGGTCTTTGCCACACCTAGGCTGGGTTGCATGACGCCGCGAGATGGTTCAGACGTGCCCGCAAACCCCTGGTCCGACCTGGAGCGACCCCCGCTGTCCGAGGCCGGGCTGAGGAGGTCTCTCGTACGGGAAGGGGGACTGTGGTCGTCCGTGGAGGTGGTGCCCCGTACGGGGTCCACGAACACGGATCTGGTGGAGCGGGCCTCGGCGGGGCCCGTGCCGGAGGGCACCGTGCGCGTCGCCGAGGAGCAGAGCGCGGCGCGCGGGCGGCTCGACCGGAGCTGGTCGGCTCCGCCGCGGTCCGGGCTGTTCTTCTCGGTGCTGCTCAAGCCCGGGGAGCACGAGGTGCCGGTGGCGCGGTGGGGGTGGCTGCCGCTGCTCACGGGGGTGGCGGTGGCGACGGCGCTGTCCTCGGCGGCCGGGGTCGACACGGGGCTGAAGTGGCCGAACGACGTGCTGCTCACGGTCGACGGTGAGGAGCGCAAGGCCGGCGGCATCCTGCTGGAGCGGGCCGGGGCGGACGGGGTCGTGATCGGGGTCGGGCTCAATGTGTCGCTGCGGGCGGAGGAGTTGCCGGTGCCCACGGCGGGGTCGCTGGCGCTGGCCGGGGCGAAGGTCTCCGACCGGGAGCCGGTGTTGCGGGCGGTGCTGCGGTCGCTGGAGCGGTGGTACGTGGAGTGGTGTGCGGCCGAGGGGGATCCGGGGTTGTCCGGGGTGCAGGAGACGTATGCGGCGGGGTGCGTGACGCTCGGGCGTCAGGTGCGGGCGATGTTGCCGGGGGACCGGGATCTGGTGGGGGAGGCGGTGGCCGTGGACGGGGACGGGCGGCTGGTGATCGCGACGGAGGCCGGGGGCCGGGAGCCGGTCGGGGCGGGCGACATCGTCCACTTGCGGCCGGCGTAGGGCCCCGGGGGCCGCGTCTTGCCGTGTTCCGGTCGGCCGTGGCTGGGCGCGCAGTTCCCCGCGCCCCTTAAGGACCTTGGGGAGGCGGGGTGTGCCCCGTGTCGTGTTGCGGGCCGGCGGGGTTGGGCGCGCAGTTCCCCGTGCCCCTGAAAGGCGCACTCCGTGCGCCAACTCAGGGGCGCCCCTGGAGCAGCGGCGGAGCCGCATGCGTAAGGGGCGCGGGGAACTGCGCGCCCGGCCACGGGTGGCGTGCGCTCGCGCAGAGGTCGCTCGCGGCTCCCCAGCGGCGACGGGGCGGACGCCACCCGCAGATGAGCGGAGTGACGTGGCGCACAGGGGCTGCCGTAGAGTTGAGCGCGGTCGATACCTGACCGCGGCAGATCGGAAGGGCAGCAGGCGTGACCGTCGACGACTCGGGCTCCGGCACGGGCGCCCCCACTGACCCCGACGAACCGGAGGGAGTCGAGCAAGAGGGAGAGAACACCGAGGACCCCCTCGCTCTGCGGCTCGAAGGGCTGATCCTCGGGGCCGAGCGCAGATACACCCCGTTCCAGGCGGCGCGCAGCGCGGGCGTCTCCATGGAGTTGGCCTCGCGGTTCTGGCGGGCCATGGGATTCGCCGACATCGGGCAGGCCAAGGCCCTCACGGAGGCCGATGTCCTCGCGTTGCGGCGGCTCGCCGGGCTCGTAGAGGCCGGGCTGCTGAGCGAGGCCATGGCCGTGCAGGTCGCCCGGTCCACCGGGCAGACCACCGCGCGCCTCGCCGAGTGGCAGATCGACTCGTTCCTGGAAGGGCTCACCGAGCCCCCGGAACCCGGCATGACCCGCACCGAGGTCACGTACCCGCTGATGGAACTGCTCCTGCCGGAGCTGGAGGAGTTCCTTGTGTATGTGTGGCGGCGGCAGCTTGCCGCCGCCACCGGACGCGTCGTACAGGCCGGTGACGACGAGGAGATGGTCGACCGGCGGCTCGCCGTCGGGTTCGCCGACCTCGTCGGGTTCACGCGGCTGACCCGACGTATGGAGGAAGAGGAGCTCGGCGAGCTCGTCGAGGCCTTCGAGACGACCGCCGCGGACCTCGTCGCCGCGCACGGCGGGCGGCTCGTCAAGACGCTCGGCGACGAGGTCCTGTTCGCCGCCGACGACGCCGGCATCGCGAGCGAGATCGCGCTGCGCCTCATCGAGACGATGAGCAACGACGAGACGATGCCCGAGCTGCGCGTCGGCATCGCCTTCGGCACGGTCACCACGCGCATGGGCGATGTCTTCGGCTCGACCGTGAACCTCGCGAGCCGCCTCACGTCGATAGCGCCACGGGACAACGTCCTGGTGGACGGCGCCTTCGCCCAGGAGCTGATCAGGATCGGGGAGACGCCCACCTCGGAGGCGGAGGCCGCCGCAGAGGCGCAGAAGGCGAAGGAGGCCGGCGAGGAACCGCCGACGTACCGCTTCGCCCTGCAGCCCATGTGGCAGCGGCCCGTGCGCGGCCTCGGGGTCGTCGAGCCCTGGACGCTGACCCGGCGCACCTGAGATTCTTTCCGTTAACCATCGTTAACGGAAAGGGCGTGTCATGGGTGACGAGCGGCGGTTCGGCGAGTTCGTGGCGGTGCGGGCGCATGAGGAGGGCACCGTCGCCGAGTTGGTGCTCGACCGGCCGAAGGCGATGAACGCCGTGTCGAGCGACATGGCCCGTTCCATCGCCGGTGCGTGCGAGGCGCTGGCGGGGGACCGGGATGTCCGGGTCGTCGTCCTGACCTCCAGCGCCGAGCGGGCCTTCTGCGTCGGGGCCGATCTCAAGGAACGGAACTCCTTCTCCGACGCCGAGCTGCTGCGGCAGCGGCCCGTCACGCGCGCCGCGTACACGGGCGTTCTCGAACTGCCGATGCCGACGATCGCGGCCGTGCACGGCTTCGCGCTCGGTGGCGGGTTCGAGCTGGCGCTCGCCTGCGATCTGATCGTGGCCGACGATTCGGCCGTGGTGGGCCTTCCCGAGGTGTCGGTCGGCGTGATCCCCGGCGGCGGCGGTACGCAGCTGCTGCCGCGCCGCGTCGGTGCGGCGCGCGCCGCCGAGCTGGTCTTCACGGCGCGCCGGGTGCGGGCGGCCGAGGCCGGGGAGCTGGGGCTCGTCGACCAGGTCGTGGCGGCGGGCGCGGACCGGGACGAGGCGCTGGCGCTCGCCGCGCGGATCGCCGTCAACTCGCCGGTCGGGCTGCGCGCGTCGAAGAAGGCGCTGCGCCTCGGGCACGGGCTCGACCTGCGGGCCGGTCTTGAGGTGGAGGACGCGGCGTGGCGGTCCGTGGCGTTCTCCGGGGACCGGGCCGAGGGTGTCGCGGCGTTCAACGAGAAGCGGGCGCCGCGCTGGCCCGGCGAGTGAGCGGACAGCGCGGATAACAGAGGGTGATTTCTACTCCGGCGTAGACCCCGGTTCTACGTACTGAATTCACCAAAATGCCGGAATTCTCCTTACTCTTGAGTGATGGGTGAGGACGTTCGGCTACGCGCCGTGGTGACGCTGGCGCAGGGCATGGCCGCTGCGCGGACTCCGCGCGACTCCTGGCGGGCGGCCGCGCTCGGCGCCTGTCGGGCGCTGTCCGGGAGCTTCGCCGCGCTGTCCGTGTGGGAGCGCGAGCGCGGACGGCTGCGCGTGCTGGTCAACGTAGGAGAGCTGGCCGAGGGGGAGGAGGAGTTCCCCGACGGCGAGGCCTATCCGGTGCACCAGTTCCCGGAGATCACCGAGTTTCTGCACGAGCGGTGGGCCAAGGGCGGCGAGCCGGACGCCTGGGTCGAGACCGCCGATGGGCCCGTCGGGCCGGGCGGCTACTGCCATCAGCGGGTCGCCGCGCTACGTCGCCGGGGGCGCGGCGCGTGCGTCGTCGCGCCGATCGTGCTGCACGGGCGGGCCTGGGGCGAGCTGTATGTGGCGCGGCCGACCGGGGACGAGGTGTTCGGCCGGGCCGACGCCGACTTCGCCACCGTGCTCGCGGCGGTCGTCGCGGCCGGCATCGCGCAGACCGAACGCCTGGAGGAGGCGCGCAAGCTCGCCTTCACCGACGCCCTGACCGGCCTCGCCAACCGCCGCGCCGTCGACATACGCCTCGACGAGGCCGTGGAACGGCACCGGGCGGACGGCTCCGTGGTCAGCCTCGTGGTCTGCGACCTCAACGGGCTGAAGCGGGTCAATGACACCTTCGGGCACGCGGCGGGCGACCGGCTCCTCGAACGGTTCGGCTCCGTGCTCTCGCTGTGCGGGGCGATGCTGCCGGGGGCCCTCGCCGCGCGGCTCGGCGGCGACGAGTTCTCGCTCGTCGTCGTGGGGCCCTCGGCCGACGAGGTGGCGCGGGTGGGCGAGGAGATCTGCGCGCGCGCCGCCGACCTTGACCACGGCGACGGGGTGGCCGTCGGCATCGCGTCGACCGGGGACCCGATCGGCGAGGTCAGCAGCGCGCGGCGGCTGTTCCGGCTCGCGGACGCCGCGCAGTACAAGGCGAAGGCGCTGCGCGCGGCGAAACCGGTGGTGGCCGGGCGGGACGGCGGCCTCGACGACCCGGTGGTCCGGCTCGCGGACTCCCCGCCGCCCGTGTCGGGGGACGGGGAGCGGCGGCGGATCAGGGGCCTCGAACATGAGTGAACACGCGTAAGGGGCCAACCCCGAACCCGGTCGTGACATCTTGAGATTCACTGCGTACGCTCCTGAATATGGATATGCACACTGTGGTGAATGGGGAAGGCGCGCAGCGCGGCATTGAAAGGGTGGTGGTGGGAGACGGGCGGGACGCCGGGGTCACCGCAGCCGATGTCGTCGCCGTCGCGCGCCAGGGCGCCCGTATCGAGCTCTCCGAGGAGGCCGTGGCCGCGCTGGCCGCCGCCCGCGAGATCGTCGACGCGCTCGCCGCCAAACCGGAGCCCGTCTACGGCGTCTCCACCGGGTTCGGCGCGCTCGCCACCCGGCACATCAGCACCGAACTCCGCGCCCAGCTGCAGCGCAACATCGTGCGCTCGCACGCCGCGGGGATGGGCCCGCGCGTCGAGCGCGAGGTCGTGCGCGCGCTGATGTTCCTGCGCCTCAAGACGGTCTGCTCCGGCCACACCGGCGTACGCCCCGAGGTCGCACAGACCATGGCGGACGTGCTGAACGCGGGCATCACCCCGGTCGTCCACGAGTACGGCTCCCTCGGCTGCTCCGGGGACCTCGCCCCGCTCTCGCACTGCGCGCTCACGCTCATGGGCGAGGGCGACGCGGAGGGCCCCGACGGTGTCGTGAAGCCGGCCGGTGAGCTGCTCGCCGAGCACGGGATCACCCCCGTCGAGCTGCGCGAGAAGGAGGGCCTCGCCCTCCTCAACGGCACCGACGGCATGCTCGGCATGCTGGTCATGGCCCTCGCCGACCTCGACAACCTCTACAAGGCCGCCGACATCACGGCCGCCCTCTCCCTCGAAGCCCTGCTCGGTACGGAGAAGGTCCTGCGGCCCGAGCTGCACGACATCCGCCCGCACCCGGGCCAGGCCGTCTCCGCCGCCAACATGCTTGCCGTGCTGGCCGGTTCGGGTCTCACGGGGCACCATCAGGACGACGCGCCGCGCGTGCAGGACGCGTACTCGGTGCGGTGCGCCCCGCAGGTCGCGGGCGCGGGCCGGGACACGATGGCGCACGCCGCGCTGGTCGCCGAGCGGGAGCTGGCCGCGGCCGTCGACAACCCGGTCGTCCTCCCCGACGGCCGTGTCGAGTCCAACGGCAACTTCCACGGCGCCCCGGTCGCCTACGTCCTCGACTTCCTCGCCATCGCGGCAGCGGACCTCGGCTCGATCACCGAACGCCGCACGGACCGCCTCCTCGACAAGAACCGCTCGCACGGCCTGCCGCCGTTCCTCGCGGACGACGCGGGCGTGGACTCGGGCCTGATGATCGCCCAGTACACGCAGGCCGCCCTGGTCAGCGAGTTGAAGCGGCTCGCGGTCCCCGCCTCCGCCGACTCCATCCCGTCCTCGGCGATGCAGGAGGACCACGTCTCCATGGGCTGGTCCGCGGCCCGCAAGCTGCGCACGGCGGTCGACAACCTGACCCGCGTCGTCGCGGTCGAGCTCTACGCCGCCACCCGCGGCATCGAACTCCGCGAGGGCCTCACCCCGGCCCCCGCCTCCACCGCCGCCATCACGGCGGCCCGCAAGGCGGGCGTCCAGGGCCCGGGACCGGACCGCTTCCTCGCCCCGGACCTGGCGGCGGCGGACGAGTTCGTCCGAAGTGGCGCGCTGGTGACGGCAGTTGAGACAGTCACGGGCCCGCTGGGCTGACCGGTCCGTACGATCCGTACGACATGAAGGGGCGGCGCGACAGCCTGTTCGCGCCGCCCTCTTCCGTCTCCTACGCCTCGTACGCCCTGCCCCTGCGCACCGAGTACGCCACGAACCCGACGCCCACACCGAGGAACACCGAACCGCCGATCACATACGGCGTCGTGTCCACCTGCCCCGTGTCGGCGAGCCGCAGTTGGCGGTCCGACTGCTCGGTGACCACCGTGGCGGTGCGCTGCTGGTCGGCATGGGCGAAGTGCTCGGGGGTCGCCGTCGCGGTGGGAACGAACCACAGCGCGCCGAGGAGCGCCGCGGCCGCGGAGGCGGTGAACAGTGAGCGACGTGCGGCTGACACGGAAGCGATCCCCCTTGTGGCGCTGGCTAATTGGCCGTGTGGGCTGATGTTAGTGAAAGACGCGGGTCACAGGAAAGTCACGAGTGCGAAGAGTCGTACGCTCCGGCCATGACCACTGATGAGACGTCACGCTTTGTTCGGCTGAAGGTGGAATTGGTGCTGGAGGTCGGTGACGCGGAGGCGCTGACCGGGGCCGCGCTGCAGCGGATCGCGGAGGACGAGGGGCCGGGGCCCGAGGAGCGGGCGCACTCGGTGAGCGCCGTCGAGGAGGACGAGGCGGAGGCGGTCGCGTACCTCGTGGATCCCTTCGATCTGGTCGCCGACGTTCCGGGCGCCGAGCTGGTGCAGGCCTCCTGGTCGAGCGAGCAGGTCGACTACGACCCCGACTCGCCGGATTGGGACCTGGACGAGGATGATGAGGAGGAGGACGGGCAGAGGGACGACGGGGACGGCGTGTAGCGGCCCTTGAAACGGGAACCCTGGGCGGCAACCGTTGCCCAGGGTTTTGTCGTCCCTGGTGGGGGAGGTTCCGGAGTGGCTTCGCCCACATCGGCCGCTCCTCGGGAACGGGACGAACCGGTCACGGCGTTGAGTGGGTACGAGGGGACAGCTGTGTCCTCTTGGGCCCGCTGTCGACCGGGCTCGGGGCGGTCGACAGCCGGGGAATTCGGCGAAGTCGGGAAATTCGGCGACTATGGAGAAGCGTGTGATAACGGACGGTAAGCGGCGCAAAGGCCTGATGGCCGCGTCCGCGCTGCTCGGCGGTGTGCTCGTGCTCACGGCGTGTGGCGGTGGCGACGGCGGTTCGGGCAAGAAGGAGTCGCAGGCGCAGGCCGACGAGGCCGCCGCGAAGAAGACCTCCGAGGCCGACATCAAGATCGCGCCCAAGGACGGCTCCGACAACGCGAGCATCAACAACGCCGCGAAGGTCACCGTGAGCAAGGGCTCGCTCACCGACGTTTCCATGACCACGACCGACGGTACGAAGGTCGACGGTCAGATCTCCGCGGACAAGAAGAGCTGGAAGCCCACGAACCAGCTCGAGCGCGCCACGACGTACAAGATCGCCGCCGAGGCCAAGGACTCCGACGGCCGCGCCGCGCACGAGAACTCGCAGTTCACGACGGTGTCCCCGGCCAACAGCTTCATCGGCAACTTCACGCCGGAGGACGGTTCGACCGTCGGCGTCGGCATGCCGGTCTCCATCAATTTCGACAAGGCGATCAGCAACAAGGCCGACGTCCAGGACCACATCACCGTGACCTCCAGCAGCGGGCAGGAGGTCGTCGGGCACTGGTTCAACGACACCCGGCTCGACTTCCGCCCCGAGGACTACTGGAAGGGCGGCTCCACCGTCACGATGAAGCTCGACCTTGACGGGGTCGAGGGCGCCGACGGCGTGACCGGTGTGCAGCAGAAGACCGTGTCGTTCAAGATCGGGCGCGACCAGGTCTCCACGGTCGACGCCAAGACCAAGATGATGACCGTCACGCGGGACGGGAAGAAGGTCAAGACGATCCCGATCTCGGCCGGCTCCCCGGACAACAAGACGTACGAGGGTCAGATGGTGATCTCCGAGAAGTTCAAGGAGACCCGGATGAACGGTGCGACGGTCGGCTTCACGGACGACGACGGCAAGGGCGAGTACGACATCAAGGACGTGCCGCACGCGATGCGCCTGTCGAACTCCGGCACCTTCATCCATGGCAACTACTGGGGCGCCAAGTCGATCTTCGGCGGCGCCAACACCAGCCACGGCTGCGTCGGCCTCCAGGACGCCAAGGGCGCCAATGACCCGAGCACCCCGGGCGCCTGGTTCTACAACAACTCGATGGTCGGCGACGTCGTCATCGTGAAGAACACCGGCGACAAGACCGTCCAGCCCGACAACGGCCTCAACGGCTGGAACCTGAGCTGGTCGCAGTGGAAGGCCGGTTCCGCCGAGTAACGACCCCCGAGTCGTACTTCTGCCGATTCGCCGCAGCGGGAGCCGGAGCGTCATCGAACGCTCCGGCTCCCGCTGTCTGTTGTCCGTGTGCCCGCGTGTTCGAGTGTTTGCCAAAGGTTGTACGTACAGAGGTGGGTGTGCCCTTTGTCACGTACCCCTCCAGTCCCAGATGTTTCCCAATGCCCCAATTCGCAGACCGCCACATCAATACACTCGCCTCTCATGTGTAAGTGGAACGTGGAGATCGAGTGCCGAATACGGCCGACTCGTCACAACCTGGGCCGGCCGGGCGGCGACGCCGGTGCCGACGCCTGATGGGCGCTCGGCACAAGCAAGCGAGGGATCCGCGGGCGCACTGGCTGCTGCTCGCGCTCACCCTGCCGGTGCTCCTCGGTGCCCTCCTCTTTCAGGGCTGGACCCAGAACGAGGTCGACGGCGCCAAGACGAAGCCTGCCTGTACGGAGCCCGTTCCCGCGGCGGCCGCCGGCGCGGGCCCCGTTCTGTCGGTCGAGCACGGCAAGGTGCACAGCGCCTCGATGCCGCCCGGCACGGTCGCGCTCACCTACGACGGAGGGCCGAGCCCGAAGACGACGCCGAAGCTGCTCGCGCTGCTGAAGAAGCACCACGCCCACGCCACGTTCTTCCTCAACGGCTCCAAGGCCGCCCAGTACCCCGAGCTGGTCAAGGAGATCAGGGCGGACGGGCACGACATCGGCTCCAACACCTACACCGGCGCCGACATGGGCAGCTCGTCCAAGGTCCGCAGCAAGATGGAGCTCGGGCTCACCCAGAGCGCCTTCGCGGGCAGCGACGGCTTCCACACCTCGCTGCTGCGGATGCCGATGACGACCACCGTCCCCACGATGTGCGGCGGTGAGTGGCCCGCCGCGCAGGCCGCGTCCGAGGACGGCTACCTGCTGGTCGCCGCCGACCACACCGGGCAGCACGTCTCCGACGGCCTGGTCAAGCAGTTCAGCCAGACCGCCCTCGCCTACCAGGAGACGGAAAAGCTCCTCAAGAACCCGCACGCCAAGCGGTTCACCACCGTCACCGAGGGCGTGCGCACCAAGCAGCCCGCGACGACCGAGGCGTCCGCGCCCGCGCACTGGCTCGGCACCGGCCTGATGTGGTTCCAGACCCTCGGCCGCAGCTTCGTCTCCGCGCTCTCCTGGGTGCTCACCGCGGCCGCCGCCCTCGGTGTGCTGCGCCTGCTCGTGCTCGTCCTGTTCGCCCGCGCGCACGTCAGAAGGCTCGAACGGTTCCGGCCCGGCTCGCCGTGGCTGCGCGAGATCCGCGACCCGGTGACCGTGCTCGTCCCCGCGTACAACGAGGAGGCGGGCATCGGCGCGACGCTGCGCTCCCTGCTCGCCTCCACCCACCAGCGGTTGCAGATCATCGTCATCGACGACGGTTCGAGCGACCGCACGGTGGAGATCGCGGATGAGTACGCGCGGCGCGATCCACGTATCCAAGTGGTGTGCCAGCCCAACTCCGGAAAGGCCGCGGCCCTCAACCACGGCCTGAAGTACACCCGTTGCCCGTACGTCGTGATGGTCGACTCGGACACCGTCTTCGAGGCCGACGCCATCCAGCGGCTCGTCCAGCCGCTCGCCCACCCGGCGGTCGGCGCGGTCAGCGGCAACACCAAGGTCGGCAACCGCAAGCGGCTGCTCGGGCGTTGGCAGCACCTGGAGTACGTCTTCGGGTTCAACCTCGACCGCCGCATGTTCGAGGTCCTGGAGTGCATGACGACCGTGCCCGGCGCGATCGGCGCCTTCCGGCTCGACGCGCTGATGGGCGTCGGCGGTCTCAGCGAGGACACCCTCGCCGAGGACACCGACCTCACCATGGCGCTGTGGCGGGCCGGCTGGCGGGTCGTGTACGAGGAGACGGCCATCGCGTGGACCGAAGTCCCCACGTCCTTCCGGCAGTTGTGGCGCCAGCGCTACCGCTGGTGCTACGGCACCCTCCAGGCGATGTGGAAGCACCGGCACGCCGTCGTCGAGGTCGGACCCGCGGGCCGCTTCGGCCGCCGCGGCCTGTCCTACCTGTTCCTCTTCCAGGTCGTACTGCCGCTGCTGGCCCCGATGATCGACGTATTCATGCTCTACAGCGCGCTGTTCGCCGGCGACACCACTACATCCGTCGTGGCCTGGGTGGGCTTTCTCCTCCTCCAGATGGTCGTCGCGGCGTACGCTCTGAAGCTCGACGGAGAGCGCAGGCGCACGCTCTGGTCACTGCCCTTCCAGCTGTTCGTCTACCGGCAGTTGATGTACCTCGTGGTCATCCAGTCCGTGGTGGCCTTCGTGGGTGGCAGCCGGCTGAAGTGGCAGCGCATGCACCGGTCCGGAACGGCCGCCGCGGCGGCCCAGCACATCGGCAGGCCGGCCGACGGTCCCGGCGTGCCGATCGCGAGGTGACGATCCTGAACCCCAGCGCACTGACCCCGACCCCGTACGACCCCTACGGTCACGGCGACGGCTACTCACACGAGTACGACGACGGTTACTCGCCCGGGTACGACGACGTGCACTCGCACGAGCTCGTCGAGCACCACCCGTTCGACCCGGTGCCGCCGAACGGCCCCGGCGGCCGGGCCGGCGGCGGCTACAAGCGCAGCGAGCGCGAGCCCAAGCGGAAGCGCAAGCGCGGCAAGTTCGGCAAGCTGGTGCGCCTGCTGTGCCTGCTCGTACTGCTCACGCTGCTGGCGGGAGCCGGTACGTACGTGTGGGCGGGCTCCCGGCTCGACGGCGACGTCGACCTGGGCGCGATCTCCCAGCGGGCCGCGCCCGGCAAGGGCACCAACTACCTGATCGTGGGCTCCGACAGCCGCGAGGGCCTCAGCGACCAGCAGGCCAAGAACCTGCACACCGGCTCCGAGCTGGGCTCCGAGGGGCGCCGTACCGACTCGATGATGGTGCTGCACTCCGGCGCCCACGGCTCCACCCTCACCAGCCTGCCGCGCGACTCCTGGGTCACCATCCCCGGTTACGTGGACCCGAAGACCGGCGTCCACCACAAGCCGGCGAAGAACAAGCTCAACGCCGCGTTCTCGCTCGGCGGCCCCGAACTCCTCGTCCGCACCATCGAGTCCAACACCGGCCTGCGCATCAACCACTACACGGAGATCGGCTTCGCCGGGTTCGTCGGCATCGTCGACGCGGTCGGCGGCGTGCCGATGTGCGTGGACCGGCACATCGTCGACGACAAGTCGGGCCTCGACCTCACCAAGGGCTGCCACAACCTGACGGGCCGCGAGGCGCTCGGCTTCGTACGCCAGCGCCACCAGGAGAAGAACGGCGACCTCGGCCGCTCGCAGAACCAGCAGAAATTCCTCTCCGCGCTCGCCAAGAAGGCCTCGTCGCCGGGCGTCCTGATGAACCCGTCCGCCCTGTACGGCACGGCGGGCGCGGGCCTCGACACGCTCATCGTCGACAAGTCCACCGGGGTCCCGCAGCTGACCCGGCTGTTCAAGTCGATGAAGGCGGTCACCGCGGGACAGGGCAAGCAACTCGGCGTCCCCGTCGGCACGATGGGCCTCGCCACGTCCAAGGGAAGCGCCATCGTCTGGGACAAGAAGAAGGCGAAGCTCCTGTTCACGGAGTTGCGGGAGGACCGCCCGGTCACGGTCAAGGAGTGAGCCCCGCGCTCCGGTTGCGCTCGTCGCTGACAGCGTGGCCGGAGCGTCCCGGCGGTGCTTCGCTGGACGGCATGACGACTCGATCCCGCACCGTCGAGTACATCCGTTACCGCATCCCCGAGGAGCGGTCCGCCGAATTCCTGGCGTCCTACACCAGCGCGGCCCGGCAACTGGCGGCGTCCCCGTACTGCCACGACTACGAACTCACGCGCTGCGAGGAGGACTTCGAGCACTTCGTCCTGCGCATCGAGTGGACGTCGACGGAGGACCACCTCAAGGGCTTCCGCGCCTCCGACCTCTTCCCGCCCTTCCTCGCCGAGATCCGCCCCTACGTCGGGTACATCGACGAAATGCGCCACTACGCGCCGACCACGGTGCACGGCACGGGCTCCGCGGAGCCGACGCTCTACGAATGGGCGGGCGGCGCCGAGGCGTTCACCCGCCTCACCACCGTGTTCTACGAGAAGGTGGTCAAGGACGACCTCCTCGCCCCGCTCTTCGCCGACCTGCCGCCGGAGCACCCGCAGCACGTCGCGCTCTGGCTCGGCGAGGTCTTCGGCGGCCCGCCCACCTACTCCGAACAACTCGGCGGCCACAGCCACATGGCCTCCCGCCACCTCGGCAAGTCCATCACCGAGCCGCAACGCCGCCGCTGGGTCAACCTCATGCACGACGCGGCGGACGAGGCCAACTTCCCCGCGGACCCCGAATTCCGCTCCGCGTTCAGCGCGTACATCGAGTGGGGCACCCGCATGGCCCTCTACTTCTCCAACCCCGACGCGACGTGTCCGACGGACCAGCCGGTCCCGCGATGGAATTGGGGCGCGGCCCCTCCGTACCGCCCCTGAGAGGCGCTACGCCGGGGACATCACCTCGTACAGATTCCGCGCGTCGTCGACGAAGAACAGCCCGCGGGCGCACAGCGGGTGATCGATGCGCCCGTTGGCGGGATCGCGCGGCGAATTGCCGTAGGGGACCCCCAACTCTCTTACGCGGGCGTGGATTTGGTCGAAGGTCTCGGGGTCGACGTCAAAGGCGAGATGATGCCCCTCGGGCTCCTCGACCGTCATGAAGTCCAGGGTCAGCGACCCGTTGACCCGGACCGGCGCGAAGTGCCCGCCCATCCCGGCGGGCGGCAGCGCCTCAAGACCCATCACGTCGGCGAAGAAGCGGGCGGCCGCCGTGTTGTCGACGGCCGGGACGATGGTGTGGTTGAGGGTGACGGTCATGCGGGGCTCCCGGTGGGCGCGGCCAGTGATCCGTGCAGCAGTACGTCGACGAGCTCGGCCGGGGTCGGGTTCAACTCGGCCTCCGGGGAGCGCAGTTGGGTGAAGAGCATGCCGAGGAAGACCGTGGCGAGCTTGTCCGGCGGCAGCCGCAGGGCCTCCCGGTCCGGCTCGATCAGCTCGCTCAGCGCCTCCCGTATCGCCTGCGCGGACGCCTGCCGGTTGTCCTGCGTGGGCCGCTCGCCCTCGGGGCGCCCGCGCCGACGCCCGGAGGCGTAGAGCCCGCCGACGACGGTGCCCATCCGGTCCAGGTGTGCCCGCATCGCCTCGGCGGCCTCGGTGAGCCGGGCGGCGAGGGGCTGCTCCAGGTCGATCGAGCCCAGCTCGCGCCGCACGTGCTCGGGGCTGACGGCCTCGGCGACGCAGGCGTCGAGCACCTCGTCCTTGTCCTTGAACACCCGGAAGATCGTGGCCTCCCCGATCCCGGCGGCCCGCGCGATCTGCCCCGTGGTGACGGCCCCGCCGTACTCGGCGACCAGCGGCAACGCGGCCGCGACGATCATGCTGCGGCGCTGCTCCGGGCTCATGCCGGGCGCGCGCTTCTTGGTGGTGGGCGGCATGAGCCGAAGGTACGGAGTGAGTGCTCACTCCGTCAAGAGGGGGCGTCCACAGAGGCGTCTACAGCTTCGTCCGCAGCGAGTCGTCCACGCCCCAGCTGGCCAGCAGGCGCAGCGCCTCCGCCGACGCAGAACCCGGCTCCGCGTGGTACACGGACAGGAACTGGCCGTCGTCGTCCGGCAGGTGCAGCGTCTCGTACGCCAGGGTGAGGTCGCCCACCACCGGGTGCCGCATCCGCTTCACGCCGTGACCCTTCTCCTTCACGTCGTGCGTGGCCCACAGCCGCCTGAACTCCTCGCTCTTGACGGAGAGTTCACCCACCAGCGCCGACAGTTCGGGGTCCTCCGGATTGCGTCCCGCGTACAGCCGCAGATAGCTGACCATGTCGGTCGCCTTCGAGTCCCAGTCGACGAACAGCTCCCGGTAGTCCGGGTTCAGGAACGTGAGCCGCGCCCAGTTCCGCTCCGCGCGCGGCAGCTTCCCCCAGTCCCCGAACAGCGCCGCCGCCATCCGGTTCCACGCGAGGATGTCGGAGCGCGCACCGCCGATGTACGCGGGTACGCCCTCCATCGAGTCGAGGAGGTGCCGCAGCGCGGGCCGCACCTGCGCCTGCCGCTTCGGGACCGGCGCCTTGCGCAGCGTCCGGGTCGGCCGGGCGAGGTGGACGAGGTGCGCGTGCTCGGTGTCGCTGAGTCTGAGGGCGCGCGCGATCGCGTCGAGCACCTCGGCCGAGACATTGCGCCCGTTGCCCTGCTCCAGGCGCGTGTAGTACGCGACCGAGACCCCGGCGAGCTGCGCCAGTTCCTCGCGCCGGAGCCCCGGCACCCGCCGGTGTCGCACGGGCGTGGGCAGCCCCACGTCCTCGGGCTTGAGCCGGGCCCGCCGGGTGCGCAGGAACTCGCTCAGCTCGGCCCGCCGGTCCAGGCCACCGTTGTCGTCGTCCATAGTGTCCAGTATTCCCGTTCGTACGACCGGGAGCCTGACCCCGCCAGTAGTAGGACCACTGAACGTACGCAAAGCGGTGACCTGCGCATTCTTTGCCGATCGGGGTGGGCCGGGCGCAGTCTTGGAGCCATGACCACGACTGTTTCCGCATACGCCGCCCCCAGCGCCAAGGCCCCGCTGGAGCGCACCACCATCGAGCGCCGTGCCGTCGGCGAGCACGACGTACTGATCGACATCAAGTTCGCCGGAATCTGTCACTCCGACATCCACCAGGCCCGCGAGGGCTGGGGCGAGGCCATCTTCCCGATGGTCCCGGGCCACGAGATCGCCGGTGTCGTGGAGGCGGTCGGTGCGGGCGTCACCAAGTTCAAGGTCGGCGACCGCGTCGGCGTCGGCTGCATGGTCGACTCCTGCGGCGAGTGCGAGCCCTGCACGTCCGGGTTCGAGCAGCACTGCGTCAAGGGCAACGTCCAGACGTACAACGGTGTCGGCAAGGACGGTGAGCCCACCTACGGTGGCTACTCCCAGAAGGTCGTCGTCACCGAGGGCTTCGTCGTGGGTATCCCCGAGGGCATCGCGCTCGACGTGGCCGCGCCGCTGCTGTGCGCGGGCATCACCACGTACTCCCCGCTGAAGCACTGGGGCGCGGGCCCCGGCAAGAAGGTCGCCGTTGTCGGCCTCGGTGGCCTCGGCCACATGGGCGTCAAGATCGCGCACGCGATGGGCGCCGAGGTCACGGTCCTGTCGCAGTCGCTGCGCAAGAAGGACGACGGCCTGCGCCTGGGCGCCGACCACTTCTACGCGACGAGCGACCCGGCCACCTTCGAGGAGCTCGCCGGCACCTTCGACGTGATCCTCTCGACGGTCTCCGCGCCGCTGGACTTCAGCGCGTACATGGGGCTGGTCAAGACGGGTGGCGCGCTGGTGAACGTGGGCGCCCCCGAGGAGCCGATCGCGCTCAACCTGTTCTCCCTCATCGGCGGCAACAAGGTGCTGGCCGGGTCCATGATCGGTGGCATCGCCGAGACCCAGGAGATGCTCGACTTCTGCGCCGAGCACGGGCTTGGCGCCGAGATCGAGCTCATCGAGGCGAGCCAGGTCAATGAGGCGTACGAGCGGGTGCTCGCGTCGGACGTGCGGTACCGGTTCGTGATCGACGCGGCCACGATCTGACCTTTACCCGGCACCGGCCCACGCCACGGGGCTCCGCCCCGGACCCCGCGCCTCAAGCGCCGGCGGGGCTTGAATTGCCGAACCGTGCTTGCGGTCGACGGCTCTCAGTGCCGCGCAACAGGGGAGTGAGGACCGGCCCCGGCGCCTTCCCTCCTCCCCTCCTCACCGCCTTACCCGAGACGTAATCGACGCCCTCCCCGGGCTCCGGCAGGATCCGAGTATCCCGACGGACCCGAGGAGGGCTCGCTCATGACCGCCTACGTCATCGCCGTACTCGACACCACGTCCACCCCCACCCCGCACCCCGACGTCCTCACCTACATGGAGCGCGTCCAGGCCACCTTCACCCCGTACGGCGGCCGCTTCCTGGTGCACGGCAAGCCGGGGGAGTGGGTGGAGGGCGAGCCGCTCGGCGGCGTCGTGATGGTGGAGTTCCCGGATCTGGCCGCGGCCCACGCCTGGTACGCGTCCCCCGCCTACCAGGAGATCCTGCCGCTGCGCACCGACCACCTGCCCGGCGACGTGGTGTTCCTGGAGGGCGTCCCGGAGGGGTACGACGCGGCCCGTACGGCGGCGAGGATGCGGGCCGCGGCTCACTGACCCCGGGGCGCCGCCCACGCCACGTCGTCCACCGCGAGGAACGGCGTCTCCGCGATCGCCGAGGGGGTCGCCCCGGTGAACGCGCGGACGTCGCGGTGCAGATGGGACTGGTCGGCGTACCCGCTGTCGGCGGCGACACGGGACGGCGGGGTTCCCGCCGAGAGGCGATGCGCGGCCCGGTCGAAGCGGATGAGCCGGGCCGCGTGCTGCGGCGTGAGCCCGACCTGCGCGCGGAACCGGGACCACAGCCGCTTGCGGCTCCACCCCGTCTCCCGGGCCAGCCGGTCCACCCGTACGAGACCGTGGTCGGCCGCCAACCGCCGCCAGGCGTACGCCACTTCGGGGTCGACGACGGGACCGTCCTGCGCCCTGAGTGCCAGCGCCCGCTCGGCGATCGCGAACCGCTCCGGCCAGGACCCGGCCACCCGCAACCGCTCCTGCAGGCGCTCGGCGGCGGCCCGCCCCCACAGCGCGTCGAGGTCGACCGCCTCCCCGTAAGGGCCGCCCGGCGCCCCGAGCACCGCGTGCGCGAGCAGCGGCGAGAGGCGCAACTGGAGGCAGGCGAAGCCGCGCTCGCCCCCGGCCCGCACGGTGTCCGGCGCGAGGCCGATGACCAGCCGCTCGCAGCCCCGGCGGCCGGCGCCGTCGTCCACGGACAGGGGAGCGCCGCCGAGGTTGAACGCCAGCGTGACCGACGGGTGCGGGATCAGCAGCAGGTTCCGCAGATCCGTGCGCCGGTCGCTGAAACCGGCCATTCGCAGCCCACGCAGTGGCCCGGGCACGGGTCCTGCCGGTACGGCGATCTCCCACGGGGGCCGGGGCATCCGGGTCTCCCCTCTCCCCTCAAGTTGCCTACGCGTGCGCTCAGTTGGAGTCCGCCGTGGCCGTCGCGGCGAACTCCCGCAGCAGCGCGGCGGTCTCCTCCGTCGCTTCCAGCATGGGCGTGTGCCCCACCCCCGGCAACAGTTCGATACGGGCCCCGGGCACGGCGCGGTACGCCTGGGCCGAGGAGGACCGCCACCGCCTGTCCTCGGCGCCGAAGAGCACGAACACCGGGAGACCCAGCGGCGCGAGGCGTTCCGGGAGGCCGCGCTGCCCGAGATACGCCCGGTAGCCGCGCATCGTCCCCACGAAGGCGCGGTGAGTCATGGCCAGCGCCCCCTCGACGTAGGAGTCGGGGATCGGGACGGGGCGGGTGACCGCCGTGGCCGCGGCCCTCCGCAGCGCGTCGGGGGTGCGCAGCCGCCACAGCAGCGGCCCGACGACCGGCACCGACAGCAGCCGCACCAGCGGACTCTCGCCGGCCTGCGCGTTCGGATCGGGCCCCATGTCGATCAGCGCCACCGCCGTCACCTTCGCGGCCCGCTGCTCTGCCAGCGCCGTCGCCACCATGCACCCCGACGAGTGCCCGACGACGGTCACCCGCTCCACCCCGAGGTCGTCCAGGACGGCGCCGACCCGGCGCGCCTGTGCGGGCACCCCGAACCCGCCGCTCTTCGGCGCCGGGGAGCGCCCGCACCCCGGCAGGTCCACCCGGATCACCCGGAAGGTCTCCGCGAGCGCCGGGACCACCGGGTCCCAGTGCTCCAAGGAGCCCGCGCTGCCGTGGACCAGCAGCACGGCGGGCGCCTGCGGCGGCCCGCTCACTTCCACGTGGACATCTGTTACGTAGAGCTCCGCCATGACGCTGCCCGCCTCCCGTTGCCGTACCGGCTGTGGATCGAGCATCACGGCGGAAGGCCCCGGCCGTATTGGACGGATGTTCCCGGGTGGGCAAGATCAAGCCTCGCCGGCGATTGAGGCGCGGGGGCCGGGGCAGAGCCCCGAGACGTAGGCACGGCACCGGATCAATGGCGCAGCGTCGCCGGGCTCCCGCCATTCGCCTCGTAACCGGCGACGGCCAGCGCCCGGTACACCGCGTACGAGGCCGCCGGGTCGGGCTCGGCGGTCCACGGGATCGCGCCCACGTGCCCGTCGACGTGCACCAGCTGGTGCATCGCCTCGGACCAGCGCTCGCCGCGCACCAGGAAGAAGACGAGCAGGTGCCGTACGTGGGCCAGCATCGGGTCGTCGGGACGCGCGGCGTTCACCGCGAACAGCGCGCCGTGCAGCGCCTTCGTCACGACCTCGCTCTCGTAGAAGCCGCGCACCAGGTTCACGTCCGGCACGTGCTCGTACAGCGCGAACAGCGGCAGCGCCGCCAGCAGCGAACCGCGCGGGGCGCGCGCGGCGGCGGCCTCGGCGAAGGAGAAGGCCTGCTCGCGGGAGCCGTGCCACTTCTCCGTCCAGTAGCGAAGACCCGCCAGGTGTGCGCCGAAGTGGCCGGGCGCGGTGTCGAGGATCTTCAGCCACAGCTGCTCGAACTCGACCTGCGAATAGCCGAGTCCACGCGCGACGGCGAGGTGCGTGATGTGCGGGACGGGGTCGCCGGGGGCGAGCAGCGCCGCCGCCTCACAAGCGTCCCGCGCCTCCTCCAGGACGATCCGCTGCTCCTCGGGCGTACCGCCGCCGCGCCACGCCTGCTGCACCAGGAACTCGGCGAAGACCTGCGCCCCGCCCGCGTCCTTCGGCTGCTGGGACCGCCACGCGTGCAGCCACCCGGCACCGAGCCGCGGCGTCTGCTGCGCCTCCAGGGCGGCGGCACCGGCCACCGCCTGCACCCGCTCCCACCGGGCCTCGGTCTCCTTGCCGGTCCCGGCGAGGAGTTGGGAGGCCGCCGTGAAGTCCTGGCCCCGCTGCACGACCGCCATCACGTCGAGCAGGTCCTGGTCGGGCCCCGGCAGCCGCACGTCCAGGTCCTCCTGCAACGCGAACCCGTAGTCGGCCGGGTCGGCGGCGTCCGGCGAACCCGGTGCGACCTGACGGATCCCGCCGCGGCGTCGCACCAACTGCGACACCACGAGCCCGATCATGAGCGCGGCCATCAGCCCCCAGAGAATTCCCATATCAACAACGCTAACGTGCGGCTCCGACAGCGGGTTCCCGCCAGCGCGGGCGACAAAAGCGCGCAGCGCCCCACCTCCGCCCGCCCGACCGCCTACGCTCGGCCGACATGAGCGACACGCACAGCCACAGCGGCAGCACTCCGCGCGGCTTCGAGACCACCGCCATCCACGCCGGCAACACGGCAGACCCCGTGACCGGCGCCGTCGTCCCGCCGATCTACCAGGTGTCCACGTACAAGCAGGACGGCGTGGGCGGCCTGCGCGGCGGCTACGAGTACAGCCGCAGCGCCAACCCCACCCGCAGCGCCCTGGAGGAGAACCTCGCCGCCCTGGAGGGCGGCCGGCACGGGCTCGCCTTCGCGTCCGGGCTCGCCGCCGAGGACTGCCTGCTGCGTACGCTGCTCGGCCCCGGCGACCACGTCGTCATCCCGAACGACGCCTACGGCGGCACGTTCCGGCTGTTCGCCAAGGTCGTGACGCGGTGGGGCGTCGAGTGGTCGGTCGCCGACACCAGCGACGTCGACGCGGTGCGCGCCGCGATCACCCCGAAGACCAAGGCCGTGTGGGTCGAGACGCCCTCCAACCCGCTCCTCGGCATCACCGACATCGCGGCCGTCGCGCAGGTCGCCCGCGAGGCCGGCGCCAAGCTGATCGTCGACAACACCTTCGCCAGCCCCTACCTCCAGCAGCCGCTCGCCCTCGGCGCCGACGTCGTCGTCCACTCCATGACGAAGTACATGGGCGGCCACTCGGACGTCGTCGGCGGCGCCCTCGTCGTCAACGACGACGCCCTCGCCGAGGACCTCACCTTCCACCAGAACGCCATGGGCGCGATCGCCGGTCCCTTCGACGCCTGGCTGGTGCTGCGCGGCATCAAGACGCTGCCCGTGCGCATGGACCGGCACAGCGAGAACGCCGGTCGCATCGTCGACATGCTCACGCGCCACCCCCGGGTCACGAAGGTCCTCTACCCGGGCCTGCCCGAGCACCCCGGACACGAGATCGCGGCGAAGCAGATGAGGGCGTTCGGCGGCATGGTGTCCTTCCAGGTCGAGGGCGGCGAGGAGGCGGCCGTCGCGGTCTGCGACCGGGCGAAGCTCTTCACGCTGGGCGAGTCCCTCGGCGGCGTCGAGTCCCTCATCGAGCACCCCGGCCGCATGACGCACGCCTCCGCCGCGGGCTCCGCCCTGGAGGTCCCCGCCGACCTCGTACGCCTCTCCGTAGGCATCGAGTCGGCCGACGACCTGCTCGCGGACCTTCAGCAGGCGCTCGACAAGTAGCCCTCTACGTAGGTGGGTTCACGGTAGGTACGTAGGTGGGTTCACCACCCCGTCAGTGGTGGAGTCGTCTTCGAAGGCGGCTCCACCCACGGCCGGTCGACCGTCGCCCACACGAGGAACGCCACGACGGCGATGACCAGCACGCACCACAGGAGCCTGAGCGCCGCCCGCCTGCGCCGCCGCGCCCTGCCGCCCCTGCGCATCGCCTCCGCGCACAGCTCGGCCGGCACCACGGGCGCGGGTTCGGCGTCGAGCACGGCACGTACGGCGGCTTCCTGGCGCTCTTCGAGGCTCATGCCGGCGCGGCTCCCTGCAACTCGGTGGGCGCGGGGCCGCGCGGCGGGTGCAGGACGAGGGCGAGCGCCCGCGCGTGCACGGAGCGGACCCGCTCCACGGGCAGCCCGAGCAGCGAGGCCGTCTGCTCCTCGCCGACCCCTTCGAAGAGCCGCAGCACGAGAATCAGCCGTTCCTGGGGGCTCAGCCGCCCCAACGCGCCGCCACGCGCGCGATGTTGCCGCCACGCTCCGCGCGCGAACCGGACGGCCAGCTCCTTGCGCGCGCAGTCGTAGGGATCCTCACCCCGAAGGTGGTCCCAGGAGGCGTACGTTCGGCCGAGGGCGGCCGTGAGCAGCTTCCGCGCGCGCGGGTTGGCGTCCGGCGGCTCTCCGGTGAGCAGCGTCGCGGCGCGCAACAGCCGCCCGGCCGCGCCCGCGACGAACGCCTCGAACTCACGGGCCCGGCGGGCGTCCCGCGACGCCTGCCGTTCACGCACCCTTCATATGAGGCCGAGCGCGGCTCCCTGGTCAAGAGGGCGGGAGCCGCTCACCGTCGGACGTACTCAGGAGTCGGCGGGCGGCGTCGGCTGGCCGTGCCGCGCGGAGAGCGCCGAATTGAAGCGCGCGAGGAGCGCGCAGAACTGCTCGCGCTCCTCCGGCTCCCACTCCTGCGTCAACTGGGCCATCAACTCCCGCCTGGACGTGCGTACCTCGTCGAGCCGGGCGGCGCCGCGCGGCGACAGCTGCAACACCACCGCACGTCCGTCCTCCGGGTGGGAGGTGCGCTTGACGAGCCCCGTGTCGACGAGCGGGGCGACCTGCCGGGTCACCGTCGAGGAGTCGATCCCCATGCTCGAAGCGAGCGCCTTGACGCCCATCGGGCCTTCCTTGTCGAGACGGTTGAGCAGCAGATAGGCGGCTCGATCCATGGAGTTGCGCACCTGGCCGACCCCGCCAAGACGGGTCTGTTCGGCGCGACGGGCGAAGACCGCCACCTCGTGCTGGAGCGTTTCGAGGAGGCCGGGGTCACCAGCGGTCGTCATGTCCATCGTTTCCTGTGGTGTGGGCATGGCCGGGGGCTCACTTCATGCGTGGGTGGTGGATTGCTCTGGATTGGCCCACAGGGTACGCGGCGAAAGCGCTGGCCGTACCGGCCGTGCGCAATCCGGTCTCGGAGCGTGAGCATCCCGAGAGGCGTACGCCGTGAGCTGCAAGACTTCCGTCATGAGCAACAGCGCGTCTGACTACTTGCCGACCATGCACTCCTCGACGCCCGCGGTCACCCTCGACGACGTCCGCGGCGCCCAGAAGATGCTCTCCGGGGTGGCGCGGGTGACGTCGATGGCGCACAGTCACCACCTCTCCCAGCTGGCCGGGACGCCGGTCCACCTCAAGTGCGAGAACCTTCAGCGCACCGGCTCCTTCAAGCTGCGCGGCGCGTACGTGCGGATCGCGGGCCTGCTGCCCGAGGAGCGGGCCGCCGGGGTGGTGGCCGCGAGCGCGGGCAACCACGCGCAGGGCGTGGCCCTCGCCTCCTCGCTCCTCGGCGTGCGCTCCACGGTGTTCATGCCGGTCGGCGCGCCTCTGCCGAAGGTCGCCGCGACCCGCGAGTACGGGGCCGAGGTGCGGCTGCACGGCCAGGTCGTCGACGAGACCCTCGCGGCGGCGCAGGAGTACGCCGAGGAGACCGGCGCCGTCTTCATCCACCCCTTCGACCACCCGGACATCGTCGCGGGGCAGGGCACGCTCGGCCTGGAGATCCTGGAGCAGTGCCCGGAGGTGCGCACGATCCTGGTGGGCGTCGGCGGCGGCGGGCTCGCGGCCGGCATCGCCGTCGCGGTGAAGGCGCTGCGGCCCGACGTGCGGGTGATCGGCGTGCAGGCGGCGGGTGCCGCCGCGTACCCGCCCTCGCTGGCCGCCGGGCACCCGGTGGCGATCCCGTCCCCGGCGACGATGGCCGACGGCATCAAGGTGGGGCGGCCCGGCGACGTCCCGTTCGAGCTGGTCTGTGACCTCGTCGACGACGTCGTCACGGTCTCCGAGGACGCGCTCTCCAGCGCCCTGCTGCTCTGCCTGGAGCGCGCCAAGCAGGTCGTCGAACCTGCGGGCGCGAGCCCCGTGGCGGCGCTGCTGAGCGAGCCCGGGGCCTTCGAGGGCCCGGTCGTCGCGCTCCTGTCCGGCGGCAACATCGACCCCCTCCTGATGCAGCGCGTCCTCACCCACGGCCTCGCCGCCGCGGGCCGCTACCTGTCGCTGCGGCTTCGCCTGCCCGACCGCCCCGGCGCCCTGGCCACGCTTCTCGGGGTGTTGTCAGTGGCCGACGCTAACGTCACCGACGTGAGCCACGTACGGACCGATCCGAGGCTCGGGCTCACGGAGGCGGAGGTGGAGCTGCACCTGGAGACGAAGGGCCCCGCGCACTGCGTCGAGGTCGCCGACGCGCTGCGGGAGGCGGGCTACACCGTCATCGAATAATCCCGTGGCGGTACGCGATACATCGCGATAGCGTTCTCCTCGCACAGTGCGTTTCAGCCTTTGCCGGGCGCCCGAAACCCGGCAAATTTACACTTTCCTCACATAGGAAGTCACCCACACACTGGGGGAACCACATGCCAGGCGCCATCTACGCCGAAGGTCTGGTGAAGACCTTCGGCGACGTAAAGGCTCTGGACGGCGTCGATCTGGACGTACCGGAGGGCACGGTCCTCGGCCTGCTGGGGCCGAACGGGGCGGGGAAGACGACGGCCGTGCGCTGCCTGACGACCCTGCTCACACCGGACAGCGGCAAGGCGGTCGTCGCGGGTATCGACGTACTGAAGCACCCGAACGAAGTGCGCCGCTCCATCGGCCTGTCCGGCCAGTTCGCCGCGGTCGACGAATACCTGACGGGGCGGGAGAACCTGCAGATGGTCGGGCAGCTGTACCAGCTGTCCAAGAAGGACGCGAAGCGTCGGGCGGGCGAGCTCCTGGACCGCTTCCACCTCGCGGACGCGGCGGACCGCCCCTCCAAGACGTACTCCGGCGGCATGCGCCGCCGCCTCGACCTCGCGGCGGCCCTGGTCGTATCGCCGCCCGTGATGTTCATGGACGAGCCGACGACCGGGCTCGACCCGTACAACCGGCAGCAATTGTGGGACGTGATCCAGGAGTTGGTCGCGGGCGGTACGACACTGCTCCTGACGACCCAGTACCTGGAAGAGGCCGACCACCTCGCGCACGACATCTGCGTCGTGGACCACGGCCGCGTCATCGCCCGCGGCACCGCCGACCAGCTCAAGGCGCAGACCGGCGGCGAGCGCGTCGAGGTCGTCGTGCACGAGCGCGAGCACATCGACACGGCGCGCGCCGTCTTGAGTAAATACAGCCTCGCCGGCTTCGGCAAGGGCGAGGCCACCGTCGACCAGCACACCCGCAAGCTGACCGTCCCGGTCACCGGAGGCGCGAAGCTCCTCGCGGAGGTCATCCGGGACCTGGACGCCCGCGGCATCGAGATCGACGACATCGGGCTGCGCCGCCCGACCCTGGACGACGTGTTCATCTCGCTGACCGGCCATGTCGCCGAGGAACCCGAGGCGTCCGACGCGGCTGAGGCGGCCGAAGCGGCCGAGGACCCGAAGGGGGCGAAGAAATGAGCGCCTGGAGCGACTCCCTGGTCGTCGGCAAGCGGAACCTGATCCGGATGACCCGGATCCCCGAGATGATCCTCTTCGGGATCATCCAGCCGGTGATGTTCGTGGTCCTGTTCACGTACGTCTTCGGCGGCTCGATCGCCATCCCCGGCGCCGGAGTAAGTGCCGGTGCCTACAAGGAATTCCTGATGGCGGGCATCTTCGCCCAGACCGTCACCTTCGCCACGGCGGGCGCGGGCGCGGGCATCGCCGACGACATGCACAAGGGCCTCATCGACCGGTTCCGCTCGCTGCCCATGGCGCGCGGCGCGGTGCTCACGGGCCGCACCCTCGCCGACCTCGTGCAGACGGCCGTGACGCTGGTCGTGCTGGCGCTGGTGGCGCTGCTCGTCGGGTGGCGTACGCACACGAACATCGCGGAGGTGCTCGCCGGGTTCGGCCTGCTCCTGCTGCTCGGCTACGCGTTCACATGGATCGGCGCGCTGATCGGCCTGACCGTGCGCACGCCAGAGGCGGCGACCTCCGGCGGCCTGATCTGGCTGTTCCCGCTGACGTTCATCTCGAACGCGTTCGTGCCGGTGAACGGCATGCCGAGGTTCCTTCAGTACGTCGCCGAGTGGAACCCGTTCAGTGCCACGGTGTCGGCGTCCCGTGAGCTGTTCGGCAACACGATCGACGGCGTACCGAAGTCCCTGACCGGCGCCTGGCCGATGGAGCACCCGATCTGGGCCTCCCTGATCTGGTCCGTCGTGATCATCCTGGTCTTCCGCACCCTCGCGGTCCGCAAGTACCGCACCGCGGCCTGACGCCGACATACGACGAGGCCCCCGCGGCGTGCACACCGCGGGGGCCTCGTCGTATGTCCAAGAGCGTCAGCCGTTGAAGGGCTCCGCCTTGAGGATCCGGACCGAGGCCTTCTTGCCGTTCGGCAGTTCGTACTCGACGTCCTCGCCGACCTTGTGGCCGTTGACGCCCGTGCCGAGCGGCGACTGCGGCGAGTAGGTCTCGAACTCGCTGCTCGCGTACTCGCGGGAGGCCAGCAGGAACTCCAGGGTGTCGTCCTCGTCGCCGTCGAAGGCGATCGTGACGACCGTGCCGGGCGCGACCACACCGGTCGCCGCCGGGGCCTCGCCGACCTTGGCCTTCTCCAGGAGCTGAGTCAGCTGGCGGATGCGGAGCTCTTGCTTGCCCTGCTCCTCCTTGGCCGCGTGGTACCCGCCGTTCTCCCGCAGGTCGCCCTCCTCGCGCGCGGCCGCGATCTTCGCGGTGACTTCCTCGCGCGCGGGACCAGACAGGTACGCCAGCTCGTCCTTGAGCTTGGTGTACGCCTCCTGCGTCAGCCAGGTGACGTCTTCGCTGGTCTGGGTCACAGGTCGCTCCTCGTAGGTACTGGGTATACAAAGCATCGCCCTACCCAGAAGGATGTTCCCTACTGAGTGGGCGAAACCACGAGCCTAACAATTCAGACGTAAAAGGGGGAGGACAAAAGCCACCGGTGTTCCATCGGTGCAGGTCAGGTGCAGGTCAGTCGGCGTGACAGCCGAGCAGCTCCGCCGACGTTCCCCGGCCCGCCGTCTTCAGCGTGACGACCTTGTCGATCCGCTCGGTCTTCTGGTCGAAGCGGAAGTCGGCGCGGCCCACCTCGGCGCCGTCCGCGCTCTGCGAGCGGATCGTGCAGTAGCCGGTGGCGTCCGTGTCCTTGCGGATCTCCATGTGGACCTGGACGTTGTGCTTGTTCGTGTCGAAGGCGATGACCTCGCCGCTGAACTTGCTGCCGCCGACCACGTAGTACCAGCCGAACCAGATCATCAGCGCCGCGAACAGGGTGCCGAGCACGATCCCGGTGATCTTCAGCTTGCGGTCGGCGCGGGCGTCGGCGGAGCGCGAGGATCCGTATCGGCCCTCGGGCAACTGCTGCACGGCGCTCATCGGCCGGTTCCTCTCGTAACGCCCGACATGTTCAGGATGTTGTACGGGCACCGGAATTTTCCGCCCCCCGGCTTACGTCACTATAGAAGCCGCCCATTGCGCATCACGTACCCGGGCGTCCGTATCTCACCGAGGATCTTGTCTTGACTGAGCAGCTGCGACTGATGGCCGTTCACGCCCACCCCGACGACGAGTCGTCGAAGGGCGCGGCCACCATGGCCAAGTACGTGTCCGAGGGGGTGGACGTGCACGTCGTGACCTGCACGGGCGGCGAGCGCGGCTCCATCCTCAACCCGAAGCTCCAGGGGGACAAGTACGTCGAGGAGAACATCCGGGAGGTCCGCCGCAAGGAGATGGACGAGGCGCGCGAGATCCTCGGCGTCAAGCAGGACTGGCTGGGATTCGTCGACTCGGGACTGCCCGAGGGCGACCCGCTGCCGCCGCTGCCCGAGGGCTGCTTCGCCCTGGAGGACGTCGACCATGCGGCCGGCGCCCTGGTCAAGCAGATCCGCAGTTTCCGTCCGCAGGTCATCACGACGTACGACGAGAACGGCGGCTACCCGCACCCCGACCACATCATGACCCACAAGATCTCGATGGTGGCCTTCGACGGAGCGGCCGACGCCGAGAAGTACCCCGAGGCCGAGTTCGGCCCCGTCTACCAGCCGCGCAAGCTCTACTACAACCAGGGCTTCAACCGGCCGCGCACCGAGGCGCTGCACAACGCGCTCATCGGGCGCGGCATGGAATCCCCGTACGGGGACTGGCTCAAGCGCTGGGACGACATGGCGCGCACCGAGCGCACGCTGACCACGCACATTCCGTGCGCCGACTTCTTCGAGATCCGTGACAAGGCGCTGATCGCGCACGCCACGCAGATCGACCCCGACGGCGGCTGGTTCCGCGTGCCGATGGAGATCCAGCAGGAGGTCTGGCCGACCGAGGAGTACGAGCTCGCGCGCTCCCTCGTCGAGACTTCCATCCCCGAGGACGACCTCTTCGCGGGCATCCGACACAATGCCTGATGTGAACGCGAATCTGGCATTGACCCATCTCGTCCCCCTTGCCGCCAAGGAGGTCGACGAGAACAAGGTGACTCCGGGTGTCCTCGGCTTCATCGTCTTCGCCGTGATGGCCGTCGCCGTCTGGGGCCTGATGAAGTCGATGAACCGGCACATGGGCAAGGTCGACTTCAAGGAGAAGTCGGACGAGCCCGCCGGTGCGGCGAGCGGCAAGGGCGACACCGGCAAGTCGACCGCCTGAACGGCACCGGCCCCGCGCCCGAGTGCGCGCGGGGCCGTCGCGCGGTGTGCCGCGCGGCGCCGGCCTGACATGTTCAGGGCGAGGTGTCAGGGCGCGGGGTGTGCGCCCTCGGTGACCCCCATCACGTCCCGCGCATGCCGGTTCGGCACCATGCCCAGACGCCACGCCTGCCAGCCCGCGTCCAGGTCCACGCCCCGCTCCAGGAGCAACTGGTACGCCTCCACGTAGTCGTCGAGCTTGCCGTCGCGTGCCGGGTGCGAGGCGGCGGCGAGCCGGGACAGCTCCTCCTGGGCGACCGCCGTGCCGACCTCCGAACCGCCGGGCGAGGCGTACGGGAGGAGGGTGCAGCGCAGGAACGTCGCCCAGTCCTCGCCCCGCCGGTCCCCGTACCCGGCGAACAGGCCCGCCGCCTCCTCGCACAGCTCCATCGCCTGCCCGAGCCGCGCGTTGCCCGCGTCGACCACCGCCAGCTCCAGACACGTCCACGCCTCGCCGTGCGGGACGCCGATGCGCTGGAAGTCGGCGCGCGCGTCCATCAGGAGCTGCCGTGCGAACCCGGAGTTGCGCAGTGAGCCGGTCTGCGCGGCCCGTTCGTCGCGGGTGACGCGCGCCGAGTGGTGCCGGGCGCAGGCCAGGCCGTACACATCGCGCATCCGGGAGAACATCGTGCGCGAACGCTCCAGTTCACGGACCGCCTGATCGAGGCTGCCGGCCTCCTCAAGGGCCTGCCCCAGGTAGTAGTACGACCAGGCCTCGCCGCGCGCGTCCTCGCTCTCGCGGTGCCGGGACGCAGCCTGGCGCAGGCCGTCGACCGCGGCCGACGCCTCACCGTCGACGAGCCGGGCGCGGGCCAGCTGGGTCAGCGCCCAGGCCTGGCCGCGGCCGTCACGGGTGCGCCCGTACAGGTCGAGCGCCGCCCGCAACTCCTCCTCGGCGCGCGCCACATCGCCCATCCGCAGGCACAGCTGGCCGAGCTGGAAGTGCGCCCAGGCCTCGCCGTGCAGCGACTCGTTCTCGCGGTGCAGGGCGAACGCGTCGGTGAGCAGGGCCAGGGACTCGCGCGGGTGGGCGCGGTCCCGCTCGACCGCCGCGAGGGCGTGCAGCGTCCAGCCCCGGTCGCCCTTCGTCTCCGGCGTGGTCTGGAGGTCGAGAGCCTCCCTCAACTTCGCGGCCGCCTCGTTGAGTTGGCCCTGGTGGTGCAGGGTGATGCCGAGGGAGCACAGGGCGCGGGCCTCGCCCGCACTGTGGTGCGCCTCGCGGTAGAGGTCGACCACCGAGGACAGCGTCGTACGCGCCTTGTCGAGCTCGCCGAGCTGGCGGGCCGCGATGCCCGTGCGCCACTGGACCGAGCGCATGAGCAGGCCCTGGTCGATGGAGTGCGTCAACTCCTGTATCTCGCCGAGCCGGTAGAGGTCGCCGCGCAGCAGGCAGTAGTCGCACAGCGCGCCGAGCAGGCCGAGGACCGCGTCCTGATTGACGCCCTCCGCGTGCCGCAGCGCCGCCGTGATGAAGCTCGACTCGTCGTCCAGCCAGCGCAGCGCCGCGTCCAGGGACGTGAACCCGTGCGGCCCGGTCTGGCCCGCGCGCGTCGACATGTTGCCGTCGACGAGGCGGATCACCGAGTCGGCGAGGTCCGCGTAGTTCTGGATCAGGCGCTCCTGCGCTGCCGTCCGCTCCGCCGGCTCCTCCTCGTCGGCGAGGCGGGCCTGCGCGAAGTCGCGCACCAGGTCGTGCAGCCGGTAGCGGCTGCCGCGCACATGGTCGACGAGGCCGGCCCCGGCCAGCGCCGTCAGATGCCGCTTCGCCTCCGTGCTGTCCGTGGCGAGCAGCGCCGCCGCGGCAGCCGCGCCGAGCGAGGCGCGCCCGGCGAGCGCGAGCCGCCGAAGCAGCCGCCTGCCCTGCTCGGACTGGTCGGAGTAGCGCAGCCACAGCACCCGGTCGACCGCGGCCACCGGACCGTACGCGCCGAGGTCGGCGGCGAGCTGACGCGTCGTACGCGGACCGATCGCGGAGCCCGCGATCCGCAGCGCCAACGGCAGACCGTCGCACAACTCCCGTACGGCATCCGAGGATTCGGCATCGTAGGGGCCGGTCGTATCCTGCGCCGCCGCCCGCAGCAACTCCTCCGCGCCCGCCGCGTCCAGCGCCCGCACCGGCAGGTCGTGCACCCAGGCCGGGGTGTCGCCGCCGAGGTCGAGGGGCTCGCGCGAGGTGACGATCACGAGGCTGTCGGAGCGCTCGGGGACCAGCGCGCGGACCTGCTCGGCGCTCGCCGCGTCGTCGAGGACGATCGTCACCGGAAGCCCCGCCAAATGCTGGTGATACAGCTCGCTGAGCCGCTTGACCTGCTGCTCCTGCGAGGACCGCTCCCGGAACAGCAGCTGCTCGCGCGGCGCGCCGAGCCGGTTGAGGAGGTGCAGCAGGGCGTCCCGCGTGGGCAGCGCAGGCGCGTCCGGGCGGTCGCCGCGCAGATCCACCACGCACGCCCCGCGGAACTGGTCCCGCAGCGCGTGCGCCGCGCGCACCGCGAGCGTGGTCCGGCCGGATCCCGGTTCGCCGTGCAGCACCACCACGGTCGGCCGGGTCTCGGTGCTGGCGCGCGCCGCGTGCACCCACTGCGCGATCTGTGACATGGCGGTCCGCCGACCCGCGAACGGCCCCTCCGGCTCCGGGAGTTGACCGAACGATTGCTCAAGTACGCTCCTGCGGCGCGCCTCCGCGCTCTTGTTGGTCCTGCGCAACTGAGGCGTCGACGCCTTCTTCGACGTGCCAGTGCTGGCGGCGAGCACCCGCTGCTGATCGAGGAACGGCCGTATCCCCCGCACCTCCAGCGCCGTCAGCCACTGCAGGCGCAGCTGCTCCGGCCCGCCCGGCTGATTGCGCGCCCCGGCGCTGCGGTTCGCCGCCGGCACGTGCGCGGCGGTCACCTTCACGACGGTCATGGCGGAGCCGAGCACCGCGACGGCGGCCCCCGCTCCCAGCGCGACCCCCGTCCCCGTGCCGAGCAGCATGTCGGCGAACGTCGCGGTGACCGCCCCAACTCCCGTCACCATCAAGGGAGTCGAGCCCCGCTCCTGCGCGAACCGCTGCCCGAACGTCATCTGCCCCGCGTCCGCCTCGTCGAGGGCCCGCGTGAACGCGTCGTACTCGTCGGCCGCGCTGCGCCCCATGGCGTCGAGCGCGCCCTTCGCCCGCGACAGCAGCACGGCACCGTCCGCGCGCCCGCCGGAGCGCCGCACCTCTTCCTCCACGGCCCGAGCCAACAGCCGTTCGGCTTCCGCCCGATGGCTGTCCCGCATCTTCGCTCCCCCTCCGGTGGCGACCATACGGGTCAAGTGTGCTGCGTACGGGGTGGCTGCGCGAGGGTCCCGGGGATCGGAGACGTCTCCGTGACCCTGCGCGCTGCGCGCGGCGTCCGGCGCGGCGCGACGGTCCCACCGTAGGGTCCCGCCCCTGTGAGAGGCTGGATGGCATGAACCGGCTAGCTGGTGTGACCTCGCCTTATTTGCTTCAGCACGCGGACAACCCGGTCGACTGGTGGCCGTGGGGAGACGAGGCCTTCGCGGAGGCGCGGCGGCGTGATGTGCCCGTGCTGCTGTCGGTCGGCTACTCCGCGTGCCACTGGTGTCACGTAATGGCTCACGAGTCCTTCGAGGACGAGGCCACCGCCGCCGTCATGAACGAGAACTTCGTCAGCGTCAAGGTCGACCGCGAGGAGCGGCCCGACGTCGACGCCGTCTACATGGAGGCGGTGCAGGCCGCGACCGGGCAGGGCGGCTGGCCGATGACGGTGTTTCTGACGCCGGACGCCGAGCCGTTCTATTTCGGGACGTACTTCCCGCCCGAGCCCCGGCACGGCATGCCGTCGTTCACGCAGGTGCTGCACGGGGTGCGGGACGCGTGGGGCGAGCGGCGCGGGGAGGTCGCCGAGGTGGCCGGGAAGATCACCGCCGATCTGGCCGCGCGGGAGCTGCCGTACGGGAACACGGAGCTGCCGGGGGAGGGTGAGCTGGGGCAGGCGTTGCTGGGGCTCACCCGTGAGTACGACGCGACGCACGGCGGCTTCGGCGGCGCACCCAAGTTCCCGCCGTCCATGGTGATCGAGTTCCTGCTGCGGCACCACGCCCGCACCGGCGCCGAGGGCGCGCTCCAGATGGCCGTCGACACGTGCGAGCGGATGGCGCGCGGCGGGATCTACGACCAGCTCGGCGGCGGCTTCGCCCGCTACTCCGTGGACCGCGAGTTCACCGTGCCGCACTTCGAGAAGATGCTGTACGACAACGCGCTGCTGTGCCGCGCGTACGCCCACCTGTGGCGCTCGACCGGCTCCGAGCTCGCCAAGCGCGTCGCCCTGGAGACCGCCGACTTCATGGTGCGTGAACTGCGTACGAACGAGGGTGGGTTCGCCTCGGCGCTCGATGCCGACAGTGAGGATCCGGCGAGCGGCAAGCATGTCGAGGGCGCGCACTACGTGTGGACTCCGCAGCAGCTCGCCGACGCGCTCGGGGATCAGGGCGATGCCGATGTCGCCGCCCGGTACTTCGGCGTCACGGACGAGGGCACCTTCGAGGAGGGGGCCTCCGTGCTCCAACTCCCGCAGGACGACGGGGTGTTCGACGCCGCGCAGATCGAGCGGATCCGGGAGCGGCTGGGCGCCGCCCGCGCCGAGCGCCCCGCCCCCGGCCGTGACGACAAGGTCGTCGCCGCCTGGAACGGGCTCGCGATCGCCGCGCTCGCCGAGACCGGAGCGTACTTCGGCCGCCAGGATCTCGTGGACGCGGCCGTGTGTGCGGGCGACCTGCTCGTACGGCTGCACATGGACGACCTCACCCGGCTCGCGCGCACCGGTAAGGACGGGCAAGTCGGCCACAACGCGGGCGTGTTGGAGGACTACGCCGATGTCGCCGAGGGGTTCCTCGCGCTCGCGGCCGTCACCGGTGAGGGAGTCTGGCTGGAGTTCGCCGGGTTCCTGCTCGATCACGTCCTCGACCGCTTCACCGATGCGGACAGCGGGGCGCTCTACGACACCGCCGCCGATGCCGAGAAGCTCATCCGGCGGCCCCAGGATCCGACCGACAACGCCACGCCCTCCGGCTGGACCGCCGCCGCCGGCGCCCTCCTCTCCTACGCCGCGCACACCGGCTCCGAACCCCACCGCACCGCCGCCGAACGGGCGTTGGGCGTCGTGAAGGCGCTCGGGCCGCGGGCGCCGCGGTTCATCGGGAACGGGCTGGCCGTCGCCGAGGCGCTCCTCGACGGGCCGCGGGAGGTCGCCGTCGTCGGGGAGATCGGTGGGCGCATGCACCACGCGGCGCTTACCGGGACCGCCCCGGGTGCCGTCGTCGCGGCAGGGGAGGAGGGGAGTGCCGAACTCCCTTTGCTCGCCGACCGGTTGCTCGTCGACGGACGCGAAACCGCGTATGTGTGCCGTCACTTCGTCTGTGATGCCCCCGTGTCCGATGTTGACCAATTGAAGCGGACCTTGGGGGAGACGGAAGGGTAGTACGGGATTTAAGCGAACACCTCAACAAAATCACAGAATCCTCATGTTCTCGTGTACGGCGACACCCAGCGCATCACCGTCGACCGCCCCATCGCCAAGGCCGAGTTGATCCGCCCGGCGACCGTCACGCACTCCTCCGACCCCGACCAGCGGTACGTGGACCTGCCGCGCCCAAGTCCGAGCGTCCGAAGCGGACTTCGGCCCCGGTGAGCCCCGCCGTCTCCGGCTGCGACCGGCACTACGGCTCCGCGAACGTGTGCGTACCGACCGTGTTCCCGCCGCGGGTGAAGGCGACCACGAAGGCGCGGTGCGCGTGGCTGGAGGGCCAGGGCTACGGGCGGCTCAAGGTGAACGGGAAGGACGACCCGCTGCGGCTCGACCCGGACGGGGGCGGGTGGGCGTGTGAGCGACGCGTGACTGGTGCCCTGGAGTCCTAGAGCCCTAGACCCCTGGAGTCCTAGAGCCCGTGCTGCACCGTGTCGAGGGCGCGCAGCACGAGCTCCCGCAGGTCGTCCTGGTGGTCGTGCTCGGCCCAGTACATCGTGGCCTGCATGAGGGCGCCGACCAACGCCATGGCGTAGACGCGGACTTCGAGGTCGGCGGCGTCCCGGCCGGTGCGGCCCGCGATGACCCGGCACAGCAGCCGGCCCGTGGTCGACATGGACTCCATCATCCGCGAGCGCACCGCGGGCGTCTCCACCTGGAGCCGCAGCCGCAACTTGGTGATCTCCGGATCCTCGTCCGTGAAGGCGAGTTCCAGGCTGCGCTGGACGACGTGCCGCACGGATTCGACGATCGACTCGTCCTCGGGCCGCTTGAGCAGCTCCCGCTCCAGGATCGGATCGAACTCGTCCGTGAGGACGATGTCCTCCTTGGTCGGGAAGTAGCGGAAGACCGTGGACGGCGACACCTCGGCCGCGTCGGCGATCTGCTCGACCGTCGTCGCGTCGTACCCCTGCTCCGCGATCAGGCGGTACGTCGCCTCACGGATCGCCGTCCTGGTCTTGATCTTCTTGCGCTCGCGGAGCCCGATCTTGGGCTCCGCGGGCTGCTGTGCTGACGCGGCCATGGCGCTCATTCTCAGGCATCGGCGCTGACCGGGGCCACCTCCGGGTCGGCGGGGGCGTTGTCGTCGGCGGTTCCGGGCAGCAGCACCGCCGTCAGCAGGGCCGCGGCGAGGGCGACGATGCCGGTGACCACCAGGGCGAGATCCATGCCGTGCACGAAGGCGCTGTTCGCCGAGGCCGCGAGGGCCGGGTCGCCGAGTTTTCCGGCGACGACGTGCGCGCCGACCACCGAATCGCGCGCCACGTCCGCCGCCGCCTCGGGCAGCCCCGCCGTGCCGAGCCGGGCCGTGTACGCGCCGGAGAGCACGGCGCCGAGCAGGGCCACGCCGAGCGCGCTGCCGGTCTGCCGCACCGTGGACAGCAGGCCGGAGCCGCGGCCGGCCTGGTCCTTGGCGAGCGCGGCCATGGCGCCGCCCATCGCCGGGATCATCGCGAAGGCGACCCCGACCCCGGCGATCGACAGCCACAGCGCCGTGAAGCCGTACCCGGAGTCGACGGTGGTGCGCGCCCCGAGGAACGCGGCGAAGGCGAGGACCACGAGGGCCACGCAGATCACGGCCCGCGCCCCGAACTTCGCGACGAGGGGGCCCGCCAGCTTCGCCGCGAGGAGCATCCCGCCCATCAACGGCACGATCCGTACGCCGGTGCCGAACGAGTCGATGCCGAGGACCGCCTGGAGGTACTGCGGCAGCAGGAACAGCAGGCCGGTCAGGATGAACATGCCGAGCGTCGCCGCCAGCGTGTTGGAGAGGAAGCCCCGGTGCGCGAGGAGCGACAGGTCGAGCATCGGCCGCCGGCTCCGCCGCTCGCGCAGCACCAGCGCGCCGATCAGCACGACGGCCGCCAGGAATCCGCCGAGGACGACGGCGCTCGTCCAGCCCTTCTCGGGGCCCTCGATGATCGCGTAGATGAGGGCGCCGAGTCCGAGCGCGGTGAGCGCGGTGGAGGGCACGTCGACCTTCGGGGCCGCCGGGTCCCGGCTCTCGGGGAGCAGGAACAGGCAGGCGGTGATGCCGATGGCGACCATCGGCACGTTCAGGACGAACACCGAGCCCCACCAGAAGTGGTCCAGCAGCCAGCCGCCGACGATCGGGCCGAGCGGCAGGCCCAGCGCGGAGGCCGCCGAGATCGCCCCGATGGCCTTGGTCTGCTCCTCGCGCGCGAACAGCGACGGGATCACGGACATGGCGAGCGGCATCACGAACGCCCCGCCGACGCCCATGAGGGCGCGGGCCGCGATGACCCAGGCGACATCGCCCGCGAGCGCGCCCACGACGGACGCCGCGAGGAAGACGCCGAGCCCGGCGACGAGCATCCGGCGCCGCCCGAACCGGTCGCCGAGCAGTCCCGCCGGGAGCATCAGCGCGGCGAACACCACGATGTACGCGTCCGCCATCCACTGCTGCTGGCCGGTGGTGGCGCCGAGGTCTCCGGCGATCGTCGGCAGCGCGACGTTGAGGATCGTCATGTCGAAGCCGAGCACCAGCATGCTCGCGACCAGGGCCCCGAGGGCCCACCAGCGCCGGGGGTCGGGGTGAGCCTCCACCCCAGTAGTGACAGTAGCCATGAAATGAGAGTAGCTCTCAAAATCGGGTGTCTGTCAATATGGGGGGTCGGTGTGAGCGCGCAAAAAGGCCGCGGCGGGAAGCCGCGGCCTTGAAGGAGGAAGAGAGGAAGAGGGGAAGAGGGGAAGCGTCAGGCGTGCTGGTACGCCACCAGGGAGATGCCCACGTAGTGCACGACGAACGCCGCCAGCGTGAACGAGTGGAAGACCTCGTGGAAGCCGAACCAGCGCGGGGACGGGTTCGGGCGCTTGATGCCGTAGATGACGCCGCCCGCGCTGTAGAGCAGCCCGCCCACGATCACGAGGACGAGCACCGCGATGCCGCCCTCCCGCATGAAGTCCGGCAGGAAGAAGACGGCCGCCCAGCCCATCGCGATATAGCAGGGGGTGTAGAGCCAGCGCGGGGCGCCGACCCAGAAGACCCGGAAGATGATCCCCGCCGCTGCCGCCGCCCAGATGCCCCACATCAGCCACTGTCCCTTGGCGCCGGGCAGCAGCAGCATCGTCAGCGGCGTGTACGTACCGGCGATGATCAGGAAGATGTTGGCGTGGTCGAGCCGGCGCAGGATGCCGCCCGCGCGCGGCCCCCAGTCCCCCCGGTGGTAGAGCGCGCTCACGCCGAACAGCAGGCAGGCCGTCAGTACGTAGATGCCGCAGGCGACCCGGCCGCGCGTGGAGTCCGCGAGGGCCGTCAGGAACAGGCCCGAGATCAGCACGGCGGGGAACATGCCCGCGTGCAGCCAGCCGCGCAGTCTCGGCTTCAGCACGGAATGCTGGGCGGCGGGGACTTCGGGCTGCTCGGTGGCGACGCTCATCCCCGCATCGTACCCAGCCGAACCTACGCGACCGTAGGTAACGGCCCTCGTGAGTGGCCATGCTCACTTCGCTCACCTGTGAGGCCCCCTGGACAGATGGGCGATTCGGTCGGATGATCAAATGAGTGCGGTCGGCACCGGATGAGCGCCCACTGAGCTCCAGTGGATTGGGAGGCGCAGCGTCCGGGTCGCAGCCCCCACGGGGCAATCAACCTCAGAACCCCTCTTTTAGGAGCGATCGTGGCGCGCGACATCGCGGCTCCCTCCCTGGACACCCTCCCGACGAACCACCAGGAACTGATCTCGTGGGTCAACGAGATCGCCGAACTGACGCAGCCGGACAGCGTGGTCTGGTGCGACGGCTCCGAGGCCGAGTACGAGCGCCTCGCGGACGAGCTCGTCGCGAAGGGAACGTTCAAGAAGCTCGACCCCATCAAGCGCCCCAACTCGTACTACGCCGCTTCCGACCCGTCCGATGTCGCGCGGGTCGAGGACCGTACGTTCATCTGCTCCGAGAAGGAGGAGGACGCGGGCCCCACGAACCACTGGAAGGCCCCCGCCGAGATGCGGGAGATCTTCCGGGGCAACGAGGGGAACGGGGGGATTTTCCGTGGCTCCATGCGGGGCCGCACCATGTACGTCGTCCCGTTCTGCATGGGCCCGCTCGGCTCGCCGCTGTCCGCCATCGGCGTCGAGATCACCGACTCGGCGTACGTGGCCGTCTCCATGCGCACGATGACCCGGATGGGCCAGCCCGTCCTCGACGAGCTCGGCTCGGACGGCTTCTTCGTGAAGGCCGTGCACACGCTGGGCGCCCCGCTGGGCCCCGACGAGGCGGACGTGCCGTGGCCGTGCAACTCCACGAAGTACATCTCGCACTTCCCGGAGACCCGCGAGATCTGGTCGTACGGCTCCGGGTACGGCGGCAACGCCCTGCTCGGCAAGAAGTGCTACGCGCTGCGCATCGCGTCCGTCATGGCGCGCGACGAGGGCTGGCTCGCCGAGCACATGCTGATCCTCAAGCTGACGCCCCCGCAGGGTGAGTCGAAGTACGTCGCCGCCGCCTTCCCGTCCGCCTGCGGCAAGACCAACCTCGCGATGCTGGAGCCCACGATCTCCGGCTGGACCGTCGAGACGATCGGCGACGACATCGCCTGGATGCGGTTCGGCGAGGACGGCCGCCTCTACGCGATCAACCCGGAGGCCGGTTTCTTCGGTGTCGCGCCCGGCACCGGTGAGCACACCAACGCCAACGCCATGAAGACCCTGTGGGGCAACTCCGTCTTCACGAACGTCGCGCTCACCGACGACAACGACGTGTGGTGGGAGGGGATGACGGAGGAGACTCCGGCGCACCTCACGGACTGGAAGGGCAACTCCTGGACGCCGGAGTCAGGGGTGCCCGCCGCGCACCCCAACGCCCGCTTCACCACCCCCGCCTCGCAGTGCCCGATCATCGCGCCGGAGTGGGAGGACCCGCGCGGCGTGCCGATCTCGGCGATCCTGTTCGGCGGGCGTCGTGCCTCGGCCGTGCCGCTGGTGACCGAGTCCTTCGACTGGAACCACGGTGTGTTCCTCGGCGCGAACGTGGCGTCCGAGAAGACCGCCGCCGCCGAGGGCAAGGTCGGCGAGCTGCGCCGCGACCCCTTCGCCATGCTGCCGTTCTGCGGCTACAACATGGGCGACTACATGGCGCACTGGGTGAAGGTGGCCGAGAACAAGGATGCCGCCAAGCTCCCGAAGATCTACTACGTCAACTGGTTCCGGAAGAACGCCGACGGCAAGTTCGTGTGGCCCGGCTTCGGTGAGAACTCGCGCGTCCTGAAGTGGATCGTCGACCGGCTCGACGGCCGTGCCGAGGGCGTCGAGACGCCGATCGGCATTCTGCCGACCAAGGAGTCCCTGGACACGAACGGCCTCGAACTGGCCGACTCCGACCTGGACTTCCTGCTCACGGTCGACAAGGAGGCGTGGCGCGACGAGGCCTCGCTCGTGCCGGCCCACTTCAACACCTTCGGCGACCACACGCCGACGGAGCTGTGGGACGAGTACCGCAAGCTGGTGGAGCGGCTCGGCTAGAGCCTCCTCATGCCTGGGGTCCTCCTAGGGCCTCAGGCCGCCACGAGGGCGTGGGCCTCCATGCGCTGTGCCGCCAGGATCGCCGCGGCGGTGTCGGCGCGGGAGGCCGCGACCACCAGGGCGCGGCCCGCGAGGGCGTGCGCCCGCTGGTGCAGCGCGTCGATGCCGGGTTCGTGAATCGCGGCGGCCACCGACGCGCGCACCGGCATCAGGCCCCCGCGCAACCGCGCCACCTGCGTGGCCAGCGCCTCCGCCGCCTCGTCCAGGTCGTCTCCCGGAGCGAGGTGGCGCAGCTCGTCGGTCACGGCCAGGAGGGCGGCCAGGTGGCCCGCGAGCTGGATGTCCAGCTCCTCCTCACGGGAGCGGTGCGGGAAGTCGACGCTGTCGGCCGCCGTCGAGTGGACCGACTTGGTGCGGATCGGCTCGTACATAGGAGGCCTCCAGGGCATGCGTGTCAGCTTGACCTCCATCGTACCTTAGATCGTGTCTAAACTAGAACCTGTCCAAAGTAGGGGCGTGGCGTCTGCGCGTCACGGCTGGCTGTAGCCGTCCAGGAAGTTCCCGATGCGGGTCACCGCCTCCGTCAGCTGCCGGGTGTCGGGCAGCGTGACGACGCGGAAGTGGTCGGGCTCCGGCCAGTTGAAGCCGGTGCCGTGCACCACCATGATCTTCTCGGCGCGCAGCAGGTCGAGGACCATCTGCCGGTCGTCCTTGACCTTGAAGACCTTCGGGTCGAGCCGCGGGAACAGGTACAGCGCCCCCTTGGGCTTCACGCACGTCACGCCCGGGATCTGCGTCAGCAGGTCGTAGGCCACATCCCGCTGTTCCTTCAACCGGCCGCCCGGCAGCACCAGATCGCTGATCGTCTGGCGTCCGCTGAGCGCCGCGACGACGCCGTGCTGGCCCGGCATGTTCGCGCACAGGCGCATGTTGGCGAGGATCGTCAGGCCCTCGATGTACGACTCCGCGTGCGCGCGCGGGCCCGAGATCGCCATCCAGCCGACCCGGTAGCCGGCCACCCGGTACGCCTTCGACATGCCGTTGAAGGTGAGCGTCATCAGGTCGGGGGCGACGGCGGCGGTCGGGGTGTGCGTGGCGTCCTCGTAGAGGATCTTGTCGTAGATCTCGTCGGAGCAGACGAGGAGGTTGTGGCGGCGGGCGATGTCGGTGAGGCCGCGCAGCATCTCGTCGCTGTATACGGCGCCCGTGGGGTTGTTGGGGTTGATGATGACGATGGCCTTGGTGCGGTCGGTGACCTTCCGCTCCACGTCGGCCAGGTCCGGCATCCAGTCCGACTGCTCGTCGCAGCGGTAGTGCACGGCGGTGCCGCCGGAGAGCGAGACGGCGGCGGTCCACAGGGGGTAGTCGGGGGCGGGGACGAGGACCTCGTCGCCGTCGTCGAGCAGTCCCTGCATCGCCATCACGATGAGTTCCGAGACGCCGTTGCCGATGAAGACGTGCTCGACGTCGGTCTCCACGCCGAGGGTCTGGTAGTGCATCATCACCGCGCGGCGGGCGGCGAGCAGGCCCTTGGCGTCGCCGTAGCCGTGCGCGTCCCCGAGGTTGCGGAGCATGTCCTCGAGGATCTCGGGCGGGCACTCGAAGCCGAACGCCGCCGGGTTGCCGGTGTTCAGCTTCAGGATGCGGTGACCAGCCGACTCAAGGCGCATCGCCTCCTCAAGAACCGGGCCACGGATCTCGTAGCAGACGTTGGAGAGCTTGGTCGACTGGATGAGCTGCATGCTCAGACTTTACGGCCGTGTTTCGTGGCGCCGCGCACCGTTTGTCGCCCGGTGCGGCGGCCCCGGCGGCACCCGGTTTCGGATGCGGTGGCACGGAGTGCCGGAGCCTTGGGATCGGCGGGTTCCGGGGTGGGTGCGGCTTGGATGGGGCGGGTCGAGGGGGTGGGTGAGGGGCGGGTGAGATGAGCCACTCCGGGCTCCTTCGGGGGTGTGGCCGGGGCGCGGCGCGGCTAATCGAGCATGCGTTCTAATTCTTCGCTACGGTGGGGCCCATGCTGCAGGGATCGCTCTTCGACCAGGCCGAGGACATCGCGCTCGGCGCGCTCGCTCCGGTGCGCCGCACCGTGCTCGGCGACGGCGCCTGGATCGACGTACTGCCGGGGTGGCTGAGCGGCGCCGACGCGCTGTACGAGCACCTCGCGGGCGGTGTCCCGTGGAAGGCCGAGCGGCGGCGGATGTACGAGCGGGTCGTCGAGGTGCCGCGGCTGCTGAGGTTCTACGGGGCGGGGGAGGGGCTGCCGCACCCCGTGCTCGGCGAGGCCCGCGACGCGCTGTCCGCGCACTACGCCGAGGAGTTGGGCGAGCCCTTCACCACGGCCGGGCTCTGCTTCTACCGGGACGGGCGGGACAGCGTCGCCTGGCACGGCGACCGGATCGGGCGCGGGGCGCGCGAGGACACCATGGTCGCGATCCTGTCGGTGGGCGCGCCGCGCGATCTGCTGCTGCGGCCCGTGGGAGGCGGCGGGCCGACCGTGCGGCGGCCGCTCGGGCACGGCGACCTCATCGTGATGGGCGGCTCGTGCCAGCGGACGTGGGAGCACGCGATCCCCAAGTCCGCGCGGGCGGCCGGGGGCCGGATCAGCGTGCAGTTCCGGCCAAATGGGGTGCGCTGAACGGGAGTTGACCCGCATCCGGACCGGATCCCACCTCTTGCCCGGCCGTCCCGCGCCACAAAAGAATGCGCTCGGCAACCATCGGCTACAGGCGTCCCACCGGACGCCATGAGGGGATCAACCGATGCAACCGATGCAACCGATGCGATCGATGCGGTCGATGCACCCGATCAAGAAGTCCATCGCCGGGGGCGTGTTCGCGCTCGCCCTCGTCGGCGCGGGCGCGGCGCCCGCCCTCGGCGCGGACAGATCCCAGGACGCGCCCGTCACCTTCGCGGGCACCGTCGCGCTCAGCAACTGCTCCGGCTCCGTCGTGCGCACCCCGCAGTCGCAGCCGGACGACCCGGCGCTCGTCCTCTCCAACGGCCACTGCCTGGAGACCGGCTTCCCGAAGGCCGGAGAGGTGATCGTCGACCAGCCGTCGAAGCGGACGTTCAAGCTCCTGGACGCGGACGCCGGTGAACTCGGCACGCTGACGGCGAGCAAGATCTCGTACGCGACGATGACCGACACGGACATCTCGCTCTACCAACTCACCACCACGTACGAGGAGATCGAGAACAAGTACCACGTCGCGCCGCTGCTCATCGACCCCCGGCACCCGCGCAAGAACACCGACATCTCCGTGGTCTCCGGGTACTGGAAGAAGCAGTACAAGTGCTCCGTCGACGGGTTCGCGTACCGGCTGAAGGAGTACTGGTGGACCTGGAAGGACTCGGTCCGCTACACGCCCGAGTGCCAGACCATCGGCGGCACCTCCGGCTCCCCGGTGATCGACGACCACACGGGACGTGTGATCGCCGTCAACAACACCGGCAACGAGGACGGCGAGCAGTGCACCCTCAACAACCCCTGCGAGGTCGACCGCAAGGGCCGGATCACCGTGCGCAAGGGCATCAACTACGCGCAGCAGACGTACGGGATCGTGCCCTGCGTCGCCCATGACAGCAAGATCGACCTGGGTCGGAAGGGCTGCGAACTGCCCGAGCCCGCCGCGTAGTTCACCGGGATCACTTGGTGGTGCGCCGTACGGACCTGCCCGCGAGGACGTCCGTACGGCTGCCGTCCTCGATCACGAACTTTCCGTCTACGAGGACGTGCGGGATGCCGACGGGCAGCGTGCGCGGCGCCTCGAAGGTGGAGCCCGCGGCGACCGTCTCCGGGTCGAAGAGGACCAGGTCGGCGCGGTAGCCCTCGCGGACCAGGCCGCGGTCGGGGAGGCGGAGGCGGGCGGCCGGGCGGGACGTGAGGTGCGCGACCGTCTCCTCCAGGGACATGACGCCGAGGTCGCGGGCGTAGTGGCCGAGGTAGTGCGGGAACGTGCCGTACGCGCGCGGGTGCGGCTTGTAGCCCTGGAGGATGCCGTCGCTGCCGCCCGTGTGCACGGGGTGCTGCATGATCGCGCGGACGTTGTCCTCGTGACCGACGTGCTGGAGGATCGTCGAGCCGAGGTTGTCGTTGATCAGCAGGCGGCGGGCGGTGACCCAGGGGGCCTCGCCGCGCTCGGTTGCGGCCTGCGCGACCGTCTTGCCGACGCAGGAGGCGAGCCCGGGGTCGGAGACGCCCGAGATCTCGATCCTGTCCCACTCGATCGGTACGCCGTGACAGCCGTCCGCGCCGATCTCTTCGACGTGGTGGCGGATCCGCTCGGCGGTCTCGTCGTCCTTGAGGCGGGCGAGGGTGGCGTCGGGGCCGCCCTCATTGGCCCAACTGGGCAGCATCGCCACGAGAGTCGTCGCGCCCGGGGTGTACGGGTACGTGTCGAGGCTGATGTCGGCGCCGCCCGCGATGGCCTCGTCGAGGAGGGCGAGGAGGTCCTTGCCCTTCCCCTTGTTCACGCCGAAGTTCATGGTGGCGTGGGCGAGGTGGAGGGAGCATTCGGCGGTGCGGGTGAGCTCGACCATCTCGCGGTAGGCGTCGAGGGCGCCGGCGCCGTAGCTGCGGTGGTGCGGGCAGTAGTAGCCGTCGTACTGCGCCACCACCCGGCACAGTTCGGTGAGTTCGGCGTCCTTGGCGTACATGCCCGGGGTGTAGGTCAGCCCGGAGGACATCCCCACGGCGCCCTGCTCCATGCCCTCCGCGACGAGGCGCTTCATGTGGTCGAGCTCGGCGGGGGTGGCGTCGCGGTCGTCCCAGCCGACGGCGTACATCCGGACGGTGCCTTGGGGGATGAGATAGGCGGCGTTGACGGCGATCCCCTGGCGGTCGATCCGGTCCAGGTACTCGCCGACCGTGCGCCAGTCGAAGTCGATGTCGGAGCCGTCGCCGTTCCAGCCGGTGATGGCCTGGCGGACCTGGGCGAGGGTGCGGTCGTCGACCGGGGCGTAGGACAGGCCGTCCTGGCCGAGGACTTCGAGGGTGACGCCCTGGGCGGCCTTCGCGGAGTGGTCGGGGTCGCGGAGCACGGCGAGGTCGCTGTGCGCGTGCATGTCGATGAAACCGGGGGAGAGGGCCAGGCCCTCGGCCTCCACGGTGCGCTCCGCGGTGGGGCGGGGGCCGTCTCCCTCGCGGCGGATCTCGGCGATCCGGCCGTCCTGTACGGATACGTCGGCTCGGTAGGAGGCGTCGCCGGTGCCGTCGATGACGCGGGCGTCGCGGATGACCAGGTCCATGGGGGGTGCCTCTCTGAGGGTGAGGTCGATTCTTCGGCGCCGTGGCCGGAGCCGTCCGTATCGGTGCGCCGCACCGGGGGCCGCCTTGCCCACCCTGCCGCCCAAGGCGGCAGATTGCCCAAGGCGGGTGCGGTCGACCGCGACGGGTGGGTAAATCAAGCCCCGCCGGCGTTTGAGGCGCGGGGTCCGGGGCGGAGCCCCGTGGCGTAGGTGGACGGGTGCCGGGCGGGGCGCCGGGTCGGCTTCGGCTAGAAGTACGTGCGGATGTAGTCCACGACCGTGCCGTCCGACTCCACCAGCGGAATCAGCTGCCACTTGTCGAAGGACGTGCACGGGTGCGACAGGCCCATGCCGAGCCAGTCGCCCACCTCCACGTCCGCCCCGGGCTCCGTACGAACCCATCCGTGCTGATCGGAAAGCCCCGACACGGTGACACCGACGGCCTCGCGGACCTCACCCGTGCGCCCGTCCCGGACGACCTGCGCCTCCGGCAGGTCGATGTCGTACGCCGCGTCCCGCTTGCCCGCGTTGGTGAACGCCTGCCCGTCGTTCGGCCGGGAGACGAACTGCGCCCACAGCCGGAACGCCGGCTCCAGCGCACCCTCCTCCGGGACCCGGTTGAACGGGGTGAGGTGCCGGTAGTGGCCGTCGTCGTGCGAGACGTAGGCGCCGGAGCGCAGCAACTTCAGGACAGGGAGCGTCAGTTCGGGGATCTCGGCGAACACGTCCGCCACCGCGTCGAACCACGCGGAGCCACCCGCGCTGACCACGATCTCGTCCAGGCCGACGCCCGCGAAGCGCCCCGCCTTGTCGAAGTCGGCGAGGAGCGCGACCAGGCGGCGCAGCCACGCCCGTACCCGCTCACCGTCGGCGTCCGGAACCTCGCCCTCGTACCCGGCGACCCCCACGAGCCGCAGCCTGTCCGCGGCGGCCACCGCGTCCGCGATCGCCGCGCAGTCCGCCTCGGTACGGGCCCCGGTGCGCGCGCCGTCACCCGCGCCCAGCTCCACCACCACGTCGACCGGACGGCCCGCCCCGGCCGCCGCGAGCGCGGCCTGCATCAACTCCACGCCGCGCGCCGAGTCGACGTAGCAGACGAAGCGGAAGGAGGGGTCGGCGTCCAGTTCCCGCGAAAGCCACTTCAGCGCCGCCGCGTCGACCAGCTCGTTCGCCAGGAAGATCCGCTCGATGCCGAACTCCCGGGCCACGCGCACCTGGTGGGGCACGGCGAGGGTGATGCCCCAGGCGCCGTGCTCGATCTGCCGGTGGAAGAGCTGCGGGGCCATCGACGTCTTGCCGTGCGGGGCGAAGGCGAGGCCGTGGCGGGCCGAATAGGCCTCCATGAGCGCGAGGTTGTGCTCCAGGCGCTCGGCGGAGAGGGCCAGGATCGGCGTGGTGAAGCCGTCCGTGAAGAGGTTCAGGCGGCGGGCCGCCAGCTCGCCGACCGTCGTGCCGTCAGCCTCCGGAGGCAGGCCCTTGAAGCGGAAGTCGACCCGGTCGTTCGCGAGGTCCTTCAGGCGCTGAGTCCTGCGCTCGACGGTGGCTTCGGGGTTCTCGGCGGTCACGGCGCCTCCTCCAGGCAGTCCGTTGCGCTATTTGCAACGGTCATTGCGTATGTCGCTTCATGCTGTCTAACATCCGAGCCAACGTCGGGTCAACGGAGCCCGAAGTCCCCCAGCCGCGAGGAGTGCGACCCACCGTGACCGCCACCGGACCCGCAGTACCCACCAGCGCACCCGCCGCCGGCACCACGCCCGACGTCGTCGCGCTCGGCGAGTCCATGGTCACGTTCCGGCCCTCGGAGCCCGGGCGGCTCGCCGACGTGCCGTCCTTCGACCGCGGGATCGGCGGCGCCGAGTCCAACGTGGCGTGCGTGCTCGCCGCCGCCGGACACCGGTCCGCGTGGATCAGCCGGGTCGGCGCCGACGGCTTCGGCGACCACCTCGTCGAGGCCATCGGCGCGTACGGCGTCGACACCTCCGCCGTACGCCGTGATCTGCACCGCCCCACCGGCATCTACTTCCGCACGGCCGGGGACCGGGCCAGCGCCGCCCACGAGGTCGCCTACTACCGGGCCGGTTCCGCCGCCTCCGCGATGTCCCCGGCCAACCTGGACCTGGACGCGCTGCGCTCCGGCCGGATCCTGCACCTGTCCGGGATCACCGCCGCGCTCTCCGCCAGCTGCCTCGACCTCCTCCGTACGCTCGTGAGTACGCGCACGGGCTCCGCCCCGCTCGTCTCCTTCGACGTCAACTACCGCCCCGGCCTGTGGCCCGGCTCCGCCGAGGGCCCCGACGTACTCCTCGAACTCGCCCGCCGCGCCGACATCGTCTTCGTCGGCGACGACGAGGCCGAGGACGCCTGGGGCATCACCGGCGGACCCGACGCCATCCGCGAGGCGCTGCCCGAACCGTCCCTCCTGGTCGTGAAGCGGGGCGCGGACGGCGCCGTCGCCTACGACGCCGACGGACGCCACGACGAACCCGCCCCGCGCGTCGACGTCGTCGCCGCCGTCGGCGCGGGCGACGCCTTCGCCGCCGGATTCCTCTCCGCCACCCTGCGCGGGCTGCCCGTCGCCGAGCGGCTTCGCCACGGACACCTCTGGGCCGCCGTCGCCCTCACCGAGCCCGGCGACCTCGCCGCCCCGCCGAGCCGCGCCCGGGCGGACCGCCTGGTCGGCCTCGACGCCGACCGGTGGGGGAGACTGCACGTCGGCCCCGGTTGGGCGGACGCCACCGGCGAGGCAACCGACCGCGAGGCCGCCGAGGAGGAGGTACGTACGCCATGAGCCAGACCGTCGACCGCGCGCTCAGCATCCTGCCGCTGCTCGCCGAGGGACCCGCCGACCTGGGCCAGGTCGCCGACCGGCTCGGCGTGCACAAGTCCACGGCGCTTCGCCTGCTGCGCACCCTCCACGAGCACGGCCTGGTGCACCGCCAGTCCGACCAGCGCTACCGCCTGGGCGCCCGCCTCTTCGCGCTCGCGCAGGAGGCCGTGGAGAACCTCGACGTACGCGAGATCGCCCACCCGCACCTCGCCGAGCTCAACGAGAAGGTCGGGCACACCATCCACCTCGCGGTGTACGAGGAGAACGAGGTCCTCTACATCGACAAGGTCGAGAGCCGCTACCCGGTGCGCATGTACTCGCGCGTCGGCAAGCCCGTCGCCATCACGGTCGCGGCCGTGGCGAAGCTGCTGCTCGCCGACCTCTCCGAAGCCGAGCGCCGCGTCGTCGCGGAGAAGCTCGACTACCCCATGTACACGTCCCGTTCGACCCCCAACGCCGCCGCGTTCCTGCGGGAGTTGGAGAAGGTGCGCGAACAGGGCTGGGCCACCGACCTCGGTGGCCACGAGGAGTCCATCAACTGCGTCGGCGCCCCCATCCGCGGCGCGGACGGCCGGGTCGTCGCCGCCATGTCGGTCTCCGCGCCGAACGTCGTCGTCACCGCCGAGGAACTCCTCAACCTGCTCCCGCTGGTGCGCCGCACGGCGGAAGCCATCAGCCGGGACTACTCCGGTACCCCTCCCAAGTAACACCCCTCCAAAGAAAGCCAGTTAAAGATCATGACCGAGAAGACCGCGCTCACGCCCGCCACCCACACCACCCCGCCGGCGAAGTTCTCGCACGGCGTCAAGAAGGGCAACATCCTTCAGGTCGCCGGCCAGGTCGGCTTCCTGCCGGCCGAGGAGGGCAAGGCCCCGACCCCCGCGGGCCCGACCCTCAAGGAGCAGACCCTCCAGACCTTCGCCAACGTCAAGGCGATCCTCGAAGAGGGCGGCGCGAGCTGGGACGACGTCATGATGATGCGCGTCTACCTGACGGACGTCGACCACTTCGCCGAGATGAACGCCATCTACAACGAGTACTTCGAGGGCCAGGGCCTCAAGGAGGCCCCCGCCGCCCGCACGACCGTCTACGTCGGTCTGCCCAAGGGCCTGCTCATCGAGATCGACGCGCTCGCCGTCCTGAGCTGAGCACCTTTCTCACCCAGTAGTTCGTACGTCGTCACGGTGCGGCGCCCCTGCCAGGGGAACGCCGCACCGCGATCCCCCCTGCCAGGAAACATCCCGTACCCCCACATGTACTTACGAGGTCAACGATGTCCCCGTACGCCCCCCTCGCGTCCGCCGCCGCAGACGCGCCCGAGCACACCGGTGGTCTGCTCCTCCTGATACCCGGCACCGCCGGCCTGCTGACCGTCGCCGTCCTCGGCATCGCCCTGCTGCTCTTCCTGATCATCAAGGTCAGGCTCCAGCCCTTCGTGGCCCTCCTGACGGTCTCCATCGCCGTCGGCCTCGCCGCCGGACTCTCCGTCACCGAACTCTTCGGCACCGTCCAGAAGTCCACCGCCACCTCGGTCATCGAGGACGGAATGGGCGGAACGCTCGGCCATATCGCGATCATCATCGGCCTGGGCACCATGCTCGGCGCGATGCTTGAGGTCTCCGGCGGAGCGGAGGTGCTGGCCTCCCGCCTGATCCACCTCTTCGGCGAGAAGCGCGCCCCCATCGCGATGGGCCTCACCGGCCTCATCTTCGGCATCCCGGTCTTCTTCGACGTCGGCATCTTCGTGCTCGCGCCGATCGTCTACGCGGCCGCCAAGCGCGGCGGCAAGTCGATCATCCTCTACTGCATGCCGCTGCTCGCCGGCCTGTCGATGACCCACGCGTTCCTGCCCCCGCACCCGGGTCCGGTCGCCGCGGCGGGACTGCTCCACGTCGACCTCGGCTGGGTCATCCTCATGGGCATCGTCTGCGGCATCCCCGCCGTGCTCGCCGCGTGGGCCTGGGCCGCCTGGATCGGCAAGAAGATCTTCGTGCCGGTGCCGCAGGACATGGTCGAGGCCGCCGACGAGGCGAAGGCCGCGCTCGCCGATGAGCAGCGCAAGGAGGGCATCACGCCCCGCGAGGACCCGGTCCCGCTCGGCATCGTCTTCACGATCATCGCCATTCCGCTGGTGCTGATCCTCGCCGCGACCTTCTCCTCCATCGCCATGGACCCGTCGACCGGCCGCTCGGTCATCGAGTTCTTCGGCAACCCGTTCGTCGCGCTCACCATCGCGCTGTTCGCCGCGTACTACCTGCTCGGCCTGCGCCGCGGCTGGTCCCGCAAGTCCCTGGAGACGGTGTCCACCGCGTCCCTGAAGCCGGTCGCCAACATCCTGCTCGTCGTCGGCGCCGGCGGGGTCTTCGGCGCGGTCCTCCAGGCGAGCGGCATCGCGCAGGCGCTGTCCGACACGTTCAACAGCATCGGCCTGCCGATCATGGTCCTGGCCTACCTGATCTCGCTGGTGCTGCGCGTCGCGCAGGGTTCCGCGACGGTCGCGATCGTCACGACGGCCGGCATCGTCGGCCCGCTGCTCGCGCAGGGCGACTACTCGCAGCCGTACACGGCCCTCGTCATCATGGCGATCTCCGCGGGCTCCATCTTCGCCTCGCACGTCAACGACGGCGGCTTCTGGATGGTCTCCAAGTACTTCGGCATCACCGAACGCGACACCCTGCGTACGTGGACGGTCCTGGAGTCGGTCCTCTCGGTCGCCGGATTCGTGGTGGCCCTGGTGCTCAGCCTCTTCGTCTGACGCTCCGCAGCACCGTCCCGCCGGGGCGCCCGCACGACGTGCGCGGGCGCCCCGGCGCGGTCGTTTCCGCAGGCCCCGGCTTTGTCGGGGCTTTGCTTCCCGGCTTCTCCACCATGACCGACGCGTTGTTACGGTCTTGCGGGTCCCGGCTCAGAAGGGGGCTCGGAAGGGGGAGTTGAGCATGGCGGACGGGTTCTCCGTCGACCTCGACGCGCTACGCGGCGCGGCATCCGGAATCACCACCACGCTGGACGCGATGGCCACCAAGAAGGTCAGCGACATCGACGCTCCGGGAGACGCCTTCGGCCACGACGAACTGGCCTCCGCCGTCGACGACTTCTGCGAGCGCTGGAACATCGGTGTCACGCACCTCGCCAACGACGGCGCGGAGGTGTCCGACCGGCTGAACCACTGCGTTAAGAGCTACGAAGCCGCCGAGCGGCACATCCAGATCTCCATGCAGGGCATTCTGGGGTCCTCGACCGGCTCCGACCCCGGGGCGTCCTGATGGCCGAGCTCGGAGAGACGTCCGACGCCCGTGACCTGGTCCCCGGCGACCCGGACGGGGTGCTCTCGACCGCGCAGTCCATGCTCGCGTACGGCGACACGCTCATCGAGGCCGGCGAGGGCCTCGCGAAGGTCGACACCGAGGAGGGCTGGCGCGGCCCGGCCGGGGACGCCTTCCGCGACCGCTTCCACGGCGAACCCAAGAAGTGGATCGAGGCGGGCCGCGACTTCCACACCGCCGGGCACGCCTTCTACGACTACGGTCACACGCTGAGCGCGAGCCGGCGGCGCCCGTGAACAGCATCGAACCGTCGTGGTCCGAGCGCGAGCTGCCCGCCTTCTTCAAGCAGTGGCGCACGGACTGGAAGAACGAGGATCTCGGCCCGGACAACTACCTCGACTTCGAGGGCGGATTGCGCTTCGTGCTCGCCGCGGCCTGGATGTTCTGCCCCGAAACGGTCGAGTACCGCGGGTGCGTGTTCCTGAAGGACCGGTTCTTTCAGGACACGGTCGACGACTGGTTCGCCAAGCTGGGAGACGACGGCGCGCGCATCGAGCGCGTCGTCAACGGGGTCAGGCTGTGGGACACCTTCAACAACACTCCGCTGACCGACGAGGACCAGCTCGGGGAGGAACTGCCGCAACTGGCCCAGGCCCTGGGGGAGTGCTGGCAGGGGGTCCTGGCCATGCGCTATCCGGATCGCGGGATCACCGTCGAGGTGAGCGACGAGGAGGACGGCGCGTACGGGCCGACTGTGACTTTCTGGACCACCCCCGAATAGCGCACAGCGGCGTACGCCATACTTCCGCCCGTGGAGCAGCGTATGGAGAACGAGAAGGTCACGCCCGTCACCGGTGCCGGCTTCGATCCGGCGCACATCCCCGGCCTGACGGCCCCCGCGGTGGAGCCGGAAGCGAAGGACGCCGAGGCCACGGATGCCGAGGAGGCGCCGGATGAGTCGCCAAAGGAGGTGACGACACGGTCCGAAGCGGAGCCGCGGACCGCGAAGGAGCCGGTCGCCGAAGCCGACGGCCCCGTCCTTGAGGCCAAGGACCGGCGCGGTTCCATCACCGTCGACGCGACCGGCGTCCGTTTCACGCTCGACGACCAGGAGGCCGACTTCACCTGGGCCGAGATCAGCGCCGTCGAGTTCGGCACCGCCCGCAAGCGCCTCACGGTGACGGTCCACCTGCCCAACAGCCGCTGGTTCCCGAACGACGTAGAGGCCCCCGACAAGGCCCGCCTCAAGGAGTGGACGGACCTGATGGACAAGGCACTGGACACGTACTTCGAGGATTGACCTGCAACTCCTCCCGGGAGGACGGAGTTCCAGGCGGGCCTTCTCACGGTTCGCGGAGCCTTTCTGTTTGCGCGACAGCTCCCGCTGCGCCGATGCCGACCGCCGTGCCTTCTTCCGGCTCGGGTGCGCCTGCCAGAGACGAAAGGCGCGGTGATCGTACGAACGACCACAGCGGCCTGCCATCGGAAACAGCTGCCCGAACGGTCACCCCGTCGTCTGGGACCTCGTCCAGCACTACTGGCGGGCCCCAAATGACTCCCGGTAGCCGGATGGTCGGTGGTCAGTTGGTGCTGACGGCCCCCTTGCCATGGCCGTGTTGATCCGCACCCTTGTTGTCCATGGCGGACACCACGGGCACTCCAGGAACCGGCACCACCACAACCCCCGACTCCGAACCCCGCAAGTCCAGTTGGAAATACATCGGCCCCGGCATCGTCGTCGCCGCGACCGGCGTCGGGGCAGGTGACCTCGTCGCCACGCTCATCGCGGGCAGCAACTTCGGCTACACCCTGCTCTGGGCCGCGGTCATCGGCTGCGTCGTCAAGATCAGCCTCGCGGAGGCGGCCGGCCGCTGGCACCTGGCCACCGGGCGCACCCTCTTCGACGGCTGGGCCAGCCTCGGCAAGTGGACCACGTACTTCTTCGTGATCTACGCGGTGATCTGGGGCTTCGTGTACGGCGCGGCGGCGATGTCGTCGAGCGGACTGCCGCTCCAGGCGCTGTTCCCCGACGTGTTCCCGGCGGACTGGTCGATCAAGCCGTGGGCGATCCTGAGCGGCGTCGTCGGCCTGATCTTCGTATGGCTGAACAAGTACAGCGTCTTCGAGAAGGTCATGACGGTGCTCGTCGGCGTCATGTTCGTCGTGACGGTCTATCTGGCGATCCGCGTCACCCCGAACCTCGGCGACGCCTTCGCGGGACTGCTCCCGGTCCTGCCCGACGAGAAGGACTCGATCCTCAACACGCTCGGTCTGATCGGCGGCGTCGGCGGCACCATCACCCTTGCCGCGTACGGCTATTGGGTCAACGCGAAGGGCTGGACCAACACGTCGTGGATGAAGGTGATGCGGCTCGACAACCGGGTCGCGTACATCACCACCGGCATCTTCGTCGTGGCGATGCTGTTCGTCGGCGCCGAACTGCTGCACGCCTCGCACACGGCGATCGCGGAGGGCGACAAGGGCCTGGTCGACCTCTCCAGGATCCTGGAGGCCCAGTACGGCACGGCGACGGCGAAGATGTTCCTGATCGGCTTCTTCGCGACGTCCTTCACGTCACTGATCGGCGTCTGGCACGGCGTGAGCCTGATGTTCGCGGACTTCGTCGAGCGCTACCGGCTCTCCCGCGTCGTCACAGGCGAGGAGGTGGCGAGCGGCGACCGCGAGAAGGGCTGGCCGTTCCGCGCGTTCCTGCTGTGGATGACGTTCCCGCCGATCGTCCTGATCTTCCAGGGCCAGCCGTTCCGCCTCGTCATCATCTACGGGGTGCTTGGCGCGGCCTTCATGCCGTTCCTGGCGCTCACCCTGGTGTGGCTGCTCAACTCCTCGCGTACGCCCGCCCGTTGGCGCAACGGGTGGCTCAGCAACGGCATGCTGTCGGTGGCGGGCCTGCTGTTCGTCGTCCTGTGCGTGAAGCAGGTGTGGGACGTGCCCTGGGCGGATTTCTTCTGAGCTCTTCTGAGTTCTTCGGAGTTCTTCTGACCGTACGGGGGACGTGGGCGTGGGCAGCGCCGCCGGGGGAGCGGCGGCGCTGCCCGTCTCAGGGGGGCAGGGGTGTTACATGGCGTCGACGTGCGGGCCCACCGCCGACGACCAGGAATTCCCGGCCGCGGCATCCCAGTTGGTGGACCAGGTCATCGCGCCGCGCAGCCCCGGATAGGTCTTCGACGGCTTGAAGGACCCGCAGTTGGTGCCCTTGGTGAGACAGTCGAGCGCGTCGTTCACGACCGACGGGGCCACGTATCCGCTGCCCGCCGCGCTCGACGAGGCGGGCGTGCCGATGCCGACCTGCGAGGGGTCGAGCCCGCCCTCCAGCTGGATGCAGGCGAGGGCGGTCAGGAAGTCCACGGACCCCTGGCTGTAGACCTTGCCGTCGCAGCCCAGCATCGAACCGCTGTTGTAGTACTGCATGTTGACGACGGTGAGAATGTCCTTCACCGCCAGCGCCGTCTTGAAGTACTCCGCCGACGTCGACTGCATGTCGATGGTCTGCGGCGCCATGGTGAGTACGAGATCGCCACCGGCCTTCCCGTCAAGCGACTTCAACGCCTGTGACATGTATGTGGAGTTGAGCCCGTTCTCCAGGTCGATGTCGACGCCGTCGAAGCCGTACTCCTGCATGAGCGCGTAGACGGAGTCGGCGAAGTGGGTCGCGGAGGACGCGTCGTTGACCTGGATGGTGCCCTTCTCGCCACCGATCGAGACGACCACGGACTTGCCGGCCGCCTGCTTGGCCTTGATGTCGGCCTTGAAGGCGTCCTCCGTGTAGCCGCCGAGGCCGGCCGAGTCGAGCGTGAAGTCGACGGCGCCGGGCGTCGCGGTCGCGTCCGCGAAGGCGACGGCGACGATGTCGTACGCGTCCGGGACATCGGCCAGTTTCTGCACCGTGGCGCCGTTGTCGAAGTTCTGCCAGTAGCCGGTGACGGCATGTGCGGGCACGGCGGTGGGGGAGTTGTCGGCCGCCCGCGCCGAACCGCTCGCGGCTAGGCCGCAGGCGGCGACCGCCGCCGCCGTGAACGCGCTCAACAGCACGCCGAGCCGGGAGTGTCTGCGATAGGAATGCGCCATTTCTGCCTCCAAGTGGGGGGAGGGCTCCCGGCACCGAAGTGGGGGAGACGGGGGAGGAGTTGGGGAAGCAGCTGCTGGCCGTACAAGCTGGTCCAGACCAATGCGGTTGTCAAGGGCCGGCGCCGACGCTTCTTCGCCAACCCGGGGCCGACCGGCACCCGAAGCCCACGTGAACAGTGCGAAGTGGGGTGTTGCCGGGCGGTGGCGTGGATATGGTGCTCAAGCAGAACCGCGACATCACCGCAAGGTGCCGCTGGAGGAACGCAGAGCGACGACCGGGGGGTTCACGCGTGCCGACCGCCATAGCCGTGACCGACCCCGACCTGGTTCTCGCCTCACCGGACCGGCACACGCCGACCGCCACCGTGCTGCCCGTGGGCGAACCGCAGCAGAAGTACCCGCTCGACCGCGCCCTCACCGACGTACACACCCTGATCGAACAGCACGGATACGCGATCGTGCTCTGCCCCGATTCGGCGCCGGACGCGACCGTCCACCGCCTGCACTCGATCCGTTCGATGCTGGAAACCGACCGAATCGCGATCCTCCGCCCGGCGCTCCCACCCCTCGGCCTGGCCGTACTGGCCCTGCAACTGCGCCAGTTGTCGATCTGCGACTTCAGCCCGGGAGTCCTCGCCTCATCGGCCCGCCTGCTCGCGCACTACGTGTACGCGGGCGCGGTCGTCGGCTCGGTGACGAAACTGGACCGCGTCCCGGTCTCCCTGCGCTCGCACGCCCGCTCCTGGTCCCCGAACGCCCAGTTCGCGGTCGTCGCCTCCCCCCAGCCCCAACTCCAGCGCCTCACCGGCTCGGAGACCCCGACGGGCCCCGCCTTCGGAACGCGCATGGTCTACGCCGTCGGCCAGCACTCCCCGGACTGGCTCACCGGCGTCCTGGCCCCCGCCTGGCGGGTGCAAGGGGTGTCGCAGACGCGGCTTCCCGCCGAGTCGCCGCGCTGGTGGTCGACGGGCAAGCGCGGCAGCCCCGGCCGCATCGTCGAGTTCGCGGCGGCCATCCCCGACATCTCCGTCCTCTACCAACTGGTCTCCTCCGTACGGCGCGAGCAGTGCCACTGGTGCGGCCTCGAACTCATCGGCGACCGCTGCGGTTTCTGCTCCGCGCCGCTGCTCGACGAGGCCCCACCGCAGGCCCCGACGGCCACCGGCCCCTCGGCCCTCACCCCGGCCGCGGCCTCCGCCCGCACCGCCCTCCCCCGAGCCACCCACCACTGACCCCTATGACTCCTACAACGAGGTTGTCCCGCCGATGAATTCACGTCAGCGCCGCGGCGTCATACTCCTGGTCGTCTCGGCCCTGTGCGCCATCGGCGCGTTCGCCGGAGTGCTCGCGGTGATCCGTGACGTGGACTCGAAGGTGGCGCCCGAGACCGACGCGTACCAGCTCAAGCAGGACGTGTCCCCCTACAAGCAGCTCACGGCCGACCAGTTCGAGAAGATCCGCATTCCGGAGCGCTGGCTCTCGGACACGGCCGTCACCGACCTCCGCGACATCCGCGGCAAGATCGCCGTCACGCAGCTCAAGAAGGGCTCCCTCCTCCAGTCCGACATGATCGTCGACCGCCCCCGCCTTGAGCCGGGCCAGCAGGAGATCGCCATCATGATCGACGCGGAGACCGGCGTCGCCGGAAAGATCAACCCCGGCGCGCAGGTCAACATCTACGCCACGTTCAAGGCCGAGAACGACAAGGAGCGCGACCAGTCCAAGGTCATCGTCGAGAACGCCGAGGTCATGGACGTGGGCAAGCTGACCCCCATCGACCAGCAGGGCGCAGCCGACAACGACCCCGCCGCCCGCAGGCAGGGCGAGGCGGTCCCCATCACCTTCGCGCTCTCCGCCGAGGACGCCCAACGGGTCGCCTACGCCGAGTCCTTCGCCACGCACGTCCGCCTGGCCCTGGTCGCCCCCCACAGCGACGCCTCCCTCGCTCCGGACGACCGGTCGTACACGTTGGAGGGCGACAAGTGACGATGACGCTTACCGCTGGGGACCGGGTACCGGGGTCAACGCCTCGGGGCTCCGCCCCGGACCCCGCGCCTCAAACGCCGGCGGGGCTTGATTTGCCCGCATCGGCGTTGCGGACCAGGCCGTGTTTTCCAGCCCCTCCGGCGATTGAGGAGCGGGGTCCGGGGCGGAGCCCCGGGGGCGTAACGCCGGTACTGGTGGACGGGGGGTCCCGCCCATGACCACTCGGATTCTCCCGGCGATCGCCGACCCGGAAACCGCCAGAGGCCTCATCACCTTGCTCTCCCAGCTCCCCGACACCGACCCCGCCCCACCCGTCCCCGACGCCACCGCCCTCCTCGACACCCTCGCCTCCCTCGCCGCCGAATCCCTCGACGAACTCCCCGAGGTCGTCCTGGTCCACGAACGCATCGGCCCCGTCCCCGCCCTGGACCTCATCCGCGACCTCGTCCTCCGCTTCCCGGCCGTCGGCGTCGTCCTGCTCACCGCCGACACCAGCCCCGCCCTCCTCACCGCCGCGATGGACAGCGGAGCGCGCGGCATCGTCGCGTTCCCGCTCGGCTACGACGCCCTCGCCGAACGCGTCCACGCCGCCGCGTCCTGGTCGGCCGGCATGCGCCGCCACCTCGCGGGCGGCACCGGCACGGAACTCGTCCCGGCGGGCGGCGGCGGCCGCGTCATCGCGGTGGCGGGAGCGAAGGGCGGCGTAGGCACAACGGTCACGGCGGTCCAACTCGCCCTCGCCGCCCGCGCGTCCGGCCGCACCACCGCCCTCCTCGACCTGGACCTCCAGTCCGGCGACGTCGCCTCCTACCTCGACGTCCAGTTCCGCCGCTCCGTCGCCGACCTCTCCGCGATCCGCGACATCACGCCCCGCGTCCTCCAGGACGCCGCCTTCTCCCACGAGTCCGGCGTCGACCTCCTCCTGGCCCCCTCGGAGGGGGAGCGCGGCGAGGACGTCACGGACCGCGTGGCCCGCCAGGTGATCCACGCCCTGCGCGCCCGCTACGACGTGGTGGTCATCGACTGCGGTACGCAGATGTCCTCGGCGAACACGACCGCCATCGAACTCGCCGACCAGGCAACCCTCCTGGTCACCCCCGACGTCGTCGCCGTGCGCGCGGCGAAACGCATGGTCCGCCTCTGGGACCGCCTCCAGATCCGCAAGGCGGAGGAGACCCTCACGGTCGTCAACCGCCACGCCCGCTCGGCGGAGATCCAGCCACCCCTCGTAGAACGCGTCACCGGCACCAGGACGGCCCGCACCTCCATCCCCGCCGCGTACAAGGAACTCCAGGCCGCCGTCGACGCGGGCCGCATGCAGGACCTCGACAACCGCTCCACGGTCAAGCAGGCGATGTGGGCGCTCGCGGCGGAACTCGACCTCGTGGCCACGCCCGCGCCCCCCACGCCCGGCGGCCGCCGCTCCCGCCGCCGCGGCGGCGACAAGGGCGCGGTCACCCTCGAATTCGCGGCGATGTTCCCGCTGGTCCTGGTCGTCCTCGCGCTGATGTGGCAGTGCGTCCTGTACGGCTACACGTACTCGTTGGCCGGCAACGCGGCGGACGAGGCGGCGCGCGCGGCGACGTCGGCTGCCGCCGGGAGCGGTGACGGGGCGGGCGCCTGCGCCGCGGCGGGGCGCGAGCACCTGCCGTCGGCGTGGCAGGACGCGGACATCAGCTGCGAGGAGGGCGAAACGGTAACCCGTGCCACGGTCCGGGTCGACGTCCCCCTCTTCTTCCCCGGCGTAGACCCCGGCTGGTCCGTCACCGGCGAAGCCGGCGCGGCAACGGAGGCCCAACGATGACATCGGCCGATCAAGCCCCGCCGGTTCGGGCAAATCAAGCCCCTCCGGTTCGGGTAAATCAAGCCCCTCCGGCGATTGAGGAGCGGGGCCCGGGGCAGAGCCCCGCGACCGCAACCACCCCGACCCGCACCCCGAAGGGCGACCGCGGCGTCTCGATGCTGGAATTCGCCGGCTTCCTCCCCTTCCTCCTGGTCATCGGAATCGCCGCGATCCAACTCGGCCTCGTCGGCTACGCCGCCAACCAGGCAGGCTCCGCCGCCCGCGCAGCGGCCCGCGCCGAATCCCTCACCCCGGGATCGGCCCAGGCGGCAGCCGCCGCCTCCACCAGCAAATGGCTGGAGCCCGACGCGCAACCCTCCGGCGGCGGGGACACGGTGACGTACACCGTGACCGTCCACGTACGACCGATCATCCCGTTGTTCGGCGACGGCTGGTACATCCACCGCGAGGCGACGATGCCGAACGACCGTACAAACACAGGAAGTTGAGGTGACGAGCCAGAGATGAGCCTCCGCTCACGCGTGATCGCCACCCGCGACCCGTCCGGCACCGGCGCCGCCCCCGGCACCCCCACCCCGCCCGACCGCGACGAGGGCCTGGTCGCCGTCTACCGCACCAAGCTCCTCGAAGAGATCGACCTCGCCGAGATGTCCGCGCTCCCGGCAGCGGACCGCCGCGCCCGCCTGGAACGCGTACTCGGCCACATCATCAGCCGCGAAGGCCCGGTCCTCTCCTCCACGGAACGCACCCAGCTGATCCGCCGCGTCGTGGACGAGGCCCTCGGCCTCGGCATCCTCGAACCCCTCCTCGCGGACGCCTCGATCACCGAAATCATGGTGAACGGCCCGGACTCGATCTTCGTAGAGCGAGCCGGAAGGGTCGAACAACTCCCCCTCCGCTTCACCTCGTCCGAGCAACTCATGCAGACCATCGAACGCATCGTCTCGACCGTGAACCGCCGCGTCGACGAGTCGAACCCCATGGTCGACGCCCGCCTCCCCACCGGCGAACGCGTCAACGTGATCATCCCGCCGCTCTCCCTCACCGGCGCCACGCTCACCATCCGCCGCTTCCCGCGCGCGTACAGCCTCACCGAACTCCTCGAACTCGGCTCGCTCGACGAACACATGCTGATGTTCCTCGCGGCCTGCGTCCGCGCCCGCTTCAACGTGATCGTCAGCGGCGGCACCGGCTCCGGCAAAACCACCCTCCTCAACGCCCTCTCGGCGCTGATCCCCGCCCACGAACGCATCATCACCATCGAGGACTCAGCGGAACTCCAACTGCAACAGGACCACGTCATCCGCCTCGAATCGCGCCCCGCGAACGTCGAGGGCAAGGGCCAGATCACCATCCGCGACCTGGTCCGCAACAGCCTGCGCATGCGCCCCGACCGCATCATCGTCGGCGAGGTCCGCGGCGGCGAGACCCTCGACATGCTGCAAGCCATGTCGACGGGCCACGACGGCTCCCTCGCCACGGTCCACGCGAACACCGCCGAGGACGCCCTCACCCGCCTCCAGACCCTCGGCTCCATGTCCGAGGTCGACGTCCCCTTCGAGGCACTCCGCGACCAGATCAACTCCGCCGTCGACGTCCTCGTCCAACTCACCCGCGCCGCCGACGGCTCCCGCCGCATCACGGAGATCGCCCTGCTCATCTCCCACGGCCGCGAACAGTTCCGCATCGCGACGGTCACCCGCTTCGTCGCCCAGCCCTACGTATCCGGGGCCACGGACGCCGAGATCCGCCGCGTACACGGCTACTACGAACACCTCCCGCTGCCCCGCCCGATCGCCGACCGGATGAACGTGGCGGGGGAGGCGGTGCCACCGGCGTTCGGCGTCGTGGAGCAGGTGGACGCGCGCCAGACAAGGGAGGCCACAGGATGACACCCCCGACCCTCCTCGCGCTCGGTGCCACGCTCCTGGCCTGCATCTTCGCCATCGCGGCGGCCCACTCCCTCGCCTCGGGCCGGGCCCGCCGCCAGGACCTGGTCGACCGCCTGGACGCCTACCCGGCGGGCGGCGGCCCGGCCACCGGCACCGGCGGCACCCGCGCCCGCCGCTTCGCCGCCGTCGACCGCCGCCTGCGCCGCACCCGCCTGGGCCGCTCGGTGCACCTGCGCCTGTCGGCGACGGGCCTGGACCTGACGGCGGGCGAGTTCACGGTCTACGTAGCCGTGGTGGCAGCCGCCCTCTGGCTCCTGGCGGCATCGACCCTGGCCCCCTTCTTCGGCCCGATCGCCGCCCTCGTCGCCATCTACGGCGCCCTCATCTTCCTCAACTGGCAACGCCAGAAACGCATCGAGGCGTTCATCAACCAACTCCCCGACGTGGCCCGCCTCCTGGCGAACGCGACAGCGGCCGGCCTCGCCCTCCGTACGTCACTCGCCATGGCGGCAGAGGAGCTGGAAGCCCCCGCAGGCGAGGAACTCTCCCGCGTGGCCGACCAATTGGCCCTCGGCCGTTCCGTGGACGACGCCCTCGACGAACTCGCCACCCGCCTCCCCTCCCGCGAACTCATCGTCCTCGTCACGACGTTGGTCCTCTCGAACAAGGCGGGCGGCACGGTGGTCTCCTCCCTCCGCAACCTCACCAAGACGCTGGAGGACCGGAAGGAGACCCGCCGCGAAATCCGCACGATGCTCTCCGAGGTCAACGCGACGGCCTTCACCGTCCCCCTCCTCGGCCTCGGCTCCCTGATCCTGGTCAACGCCTCGAACGAAGGCGCCCTGGCCCGCGTGACGGACTCCGGCATCGGCCGCGCCCTCGTCCTCATCGCCCTCGCCCTCTACGGCATCGGCTTCTTCGTCATCCGCCGCCTCGGCCGAATCGAGGTGTGACCCCACGATGTCGACAACCATGCTGGGCCTCCTCCTCGCAGCCCTGGCGGGCTTGGCCGTCCTGGGCATCTTCACCGGCATCCGCATGTACCGCGCGGACGCCAGGGTCCCCAGCGACCTGGCCCTCGCCCTGGAAGTGGGCGCCACCCGCGTCTCGACGACCGGCTCGGCGGTCGACCGCATCGGCATCCGCTTCGCCCCCCTGATCCTCCGCCTGATGGGCCCACGCCGCGTCGACGCGAAACGCCGGAAGATCGACATGGCGGGCAACCCCGGCGGCCTGACGATCGACCGCTACGCCGCACGCCGAGCGGTCTACGGCGCCTTCGGCCTGCTGATGTCCCTGGTCTTCCTCTCCGCCGACAGCCCCCTCTTCGCCCTCCTGACCCTCGCCTTCGGCGCACTGGCCGCGGACGCGCTCATCTGGCAAGCAGTCCGCGAACGCAAAGAGGTCATCGACCGCACCCTCCCCGACTTCCTCGACGTCCTCGCCGTCGTCGTCTCGGCGGGCCTCGGCTTCCGCCAGGCCCTCGACCGCGTATCGGAAAAATACGAAGGCCCCTGGGCCGACGAACTCCGCATCACCCTCCGCCAGATGGACATGGGCGTCCCCCGCCGCCAGGCCTTCGACGAACTCCGCCGCCGCAACGCGTCGGAACAGGTCGCCCAATTCGTCTCGGCACTCCAACAGGGCGAGGAACTCGGCTCCCCCATCGCGGACACCCTCATCCAACTCGCCACGGACATGCGCCGCACCGACGCCCAGAACTCGCGTCGCCGCGCGGCAAAGACGATCCCGAAGGCGACGATGGTGACGCTGGTCTTCATGCTTCCCGCGACGATGATCCTCATCGCCACGGGCATGTTCCTTGGTTCAGGCACGAACTTCGGCTCAATTCTGGGCCGTTGAGGCGTACGGGACGGAGGGTGGGCAGCGATGACGACGAGACCAACCCGACGACAACTTCCGGTCAAGCGCGCCCCGTTACTTGGCGAATCCGGGTGCAGAGGGTTGCGCTGCACGTACGTTGCGTGTGTTGATTTGGTTGCCTTGGCGAGAGTGTCGGAAGTGGTGAAAGGGGGATCCTGTGATCAGGGACAAATTGCTCGGGGTGTGGGTGGCGTGGACCAACGCGGTGGGGGAGCGGGTTCGGCGGGATTCGGGGGCCGGGTTCGTGGAGTATGCCGGGTTGATGATTTTGATCGCGGGCATCTTCGTGATGATCGACCAGTTGGGCTTGGACGGAAAGATCTCCACGGCCATCGGCAATGCGGTGAACGACGTCACCGGCGCCGGCTGAGCCCTCGTCGGCTGAGCGGTGACCGTGGCTCCACGCTGCCGATCTATATCTGGCTCACCGGGATTCTGCTCTTTGCTGGGTTCGCCTTCTTCGCCTTCGCTCAAGCGGCGTCCGCTCGAAACGGAGCCCAATCTGCGGCCGATGCAGCAGCGTTGGCGGCGGTGCAGTCTGATCGGGATGAACTGATGCAGGGCCTGGGCGAAGCACTCGTGAACGGCGACGAGAACTGGCTGGACTGGCTGGACGGTATGGATCCCAAAGGCGACACGGCGCTGACTGCTGCTCAGAGGCTGGCCGCAGCCAACGACGCCAAGGTCGTGTCCGGCCCGACCGCCACGGAGGTCAATGGCCATCCGGGGTACTGGGTCGAAGTGGAAACGCTCCACACCGTCGGCGACACGATCGTCCCTGGCACCGAGAATCGGCGGGCGAAGGCGCACGCCACGGCGGTGATACAGCCACGGTGCGACATCCCTCTGGACGCCGATCCGGAAAAGTCCCTCCAGCTCATCTGCGATGGAGGGACGTTGGACTTCGACCCCGACGACTTCGACCTTGACGACCTGCCGGACGCGTCCGACCTGTTCGCCGTCCGCCTGGCCGACTGACGAGAGAGGCAAGCCGCAGCGATGAACTTTCGGCGTACGAAGACCCCCCGCCGGGCTCTGGCCGCAGCGGCGCTCGCGACGGGTTTGGTCCTGTCCGTGTCCAGCTGCGGAGGCGACGGCGATAAGAATGAGGGCGATGCTGCGAAGTCCTCGGCGCCGGCGCAGCGGGGCAGCGAAGACAAGTCGGAGTCCTCGACGCCTGCGACGGGTAAGCCGCTGACCGAGGTGAAGAGCAACGGCATCACCCTCACGGTTACGTCGATCACGCGTGACCAGGGCGGCTTCCTCAATGTCACCGGCAGCGTCACCAACGGGACTTCCGGCATCTGGCTAGCCAACGGGTGGAAGAGCGAGGAGACCGAGCTGCGCACTAATGGCGGTTCCATGGCCGGCGCCAGCGTCGTCGACCAGGAAGGCAAGAAGAAGTACCTGGTCCTCCGCGACACCGAGGGCCGCTGCCTCTGCACGAAATTCGAGGGCGGCATCGACCAGGGCAAGACCGCCGACTGGTTCGCCCAATTCCCCGCCCCACCCGAGGGCACGAAATCCGTCCAGTTCCAGGTCCCCACCATGCCCCCGGCCCAACTCACCATCACCGAGGGTGAGTAACGATGCCCCGCCGCCACCGAACCACCACGGTCCTCGCCGCCGCGACAACCTTCCTGCTCACCACGGGAGTGGCAGTCGCCGACGACGACCCCACCGGCGCCCCGCCCGGCAGCACCAGCACCTCCCCGCCCCCCTCCGTGGACGCCAACAGCCCCGGCCTGAAACTCGCCGACGGCGCCACGCTCGCGCCCGCCAAGGTCCTGGACATCAAGTCGGTCGTGGAGGACCTCTCCGGCGACGAACGCCGCACGGACACCAACGAGGACGTGACGTTCGCCCTCCAGGCCGAGGTCCTCTTCCCGAAGGACAGCGCCAAGCTGAATCCGGACGCGAAGTCCCGGATCCAGGCCATCGCGGACGAGATCGAGAACCAGAAGGCAAGCTCGGTCCGCGTCTTCGGCTTCACCGACAACCTGGGCTCGTACGCCCACGGCCTCAAGCTCTCCAAGAACCGCGCGGAATCCGTCCACGACGCCCTGACGGCAGCGCTCGGCGCGCAGGGCGGCAACATCACGTTCCAGGTCCGCGGCTACAGCGAGGACTACCCGATCGCGGACAACGGCACGGAACAGGGCCGCAAAAAGAACCGCAGGGTCGAGGTCTCCCTCCCGAAGTCCGACTGACCCCGCCGCGCACCCGGACTGTGACGGCAAACGCCAACTGGGCTGGTGTTTGCGGTCACAGTCACCGTCACCGCGTCAACTTCACGACCAACGTCGCCAGATCCGCCAGAAACTGCAACCACGGCCGAACCCTCTCCGCCCGCCGCCCGAAACGCCCGCCCCAGCCACGCCGCCCGCCCCGCTCCGGCGGAGCGGCCCCGCGGCGCCGAGCCCGGTCGCGTACGCGCTGCAAGGCCTCGATCCGCGCCGTCCCGATCCGTTTACGTCGCCTCATACGGCGACGCTACCGACCGCGAACTCCCGTATCCATTGCGGAAGTTCGCCAAAGAGGGCACCCCTCCATTGTCGGCACCGCCACAACTCGGCACCGCCACAACTCGGCACCGCCACAACTCGGCACCGCCACAACTCGGCACCGCCACAACTCGGTCGCGCGCTCAGCTCACGTGACTCGCCCCGCTCACCCCACGTGCACCGGCAGGCGGTCCACTCCGTACACGATCGACAGCTTCCGGAACTCCAGCTCGGACGGCTCCACGGCCAGCCTCAACTCCGGGAACCTCCGCACCAGTTGCGGGAACGCCGCCCGCAGCTCCATCTTGCCAAGCTCCGCGCCGATACAGCGGTGGATGCCGTAGCCGAAGGCCAGGTGGGAGGACGTGGGCGGGCGGGAGGGGAGGAACTCGTCCATGTCGTCGCCCAGCCGTGGATCGCGGTCCGCCGCGCTCAGGGACACGATCACTATGTCGCCCGCGGCCAGCGGTACGCCGCCGATCTCGATGTCCTCGCGCGCGAAGCGCGGGAAGGCCGTCTGGACGACCGTGAGGTGACGCAGCAGCTCGTCCACGAACGGGGCCGCGACCGTCGCCGGGTCCTCCGCGTCGCGCAGCGCCGTGAAGTGCTCGCGGTCCTTGAGCATGATCATGGTGCCGAGGGCGATCATGCTCGCCGTCGTCTCCAGGCCACCGGTCAGGACGCCGTCCGCGAGGCCGGTCAGCTCCTCGTCCGTGATGTTGTCGCCGTGCTCGCGCACCAGCATGCCGAGCAGGCCCTCGCCGGGGTTGGCGCGCTGCTCCGCGACGACGCCGCGCAGGTAGTCGAGGGACTGTGACACCGCGCCGAAGGAGGCCCCGGCCCCGCCCAGCACGTCGAAGCGGGCCACCGAGAACTGCTGGAACGCGTCCCGCTCCTCGTACGGGACACCCAGCAGCTCGCAGATGACCAGCGCGGGGACCGGCATCGCGAAGTGCTCGACGAAGTCGGCCGTGCCGTCGGGCGACTCGCGGGCCGCCTTCTCCAGCTGGGCGAGCTGCTCCTCAATGATCGAGTGGATGCGCGGGGTGAGCCGGGACAGGCGGCGCATGGTGAATTCGGGGGTGAGGAGGCGGCGTAGCCGCGTGTGGTCGGGCGGGTCGCAGAAGCCGAGGCCGCCGGGGTTGTGCTCGGCCTCGGCGCCGCCCACCCCCACCAGATTGCGGAAGTCGTTGCTGAACGCCTTCGCGTTGCCGAGGACCTCCTTGGCCTCGTCGTAGCCTGACACCAGCCACACCGTCATGCCGGGGATCGGCAGCTTGCTGACGGGCTCGCGGTCGCGCAGCGCGCCGATCTCGGGGACCGGGTCGACGCCCTCGCGGCGCAGCGGCAGCAGCGCGGCGTCGGGGAGTTTCGACAGCACCGACAGGTCGAGGCCGGTTCCCTTCTTGCGCAGCCGGGAGAAGTAGAGGCGGGTCAGCCAGGTCGCTATCGCGGAACGTACGGACATGTGCTCGCATTTCTGCGGTGAGGCGGTAGGACGGACGGGCCTGATACGGGTGTGGGTGGTGGGGAGAACGCCAAGGGTACGTGCGATCCCCCTGTTCTACGGAAGAGGGGCAGCCCCCCACCGCACCCTGGTGCTACCCCTAGGGCAGGGAAAAAGCGGCTGAACCGGGCGGTCGGCGGCTGAGACCATGTGCTCCATGAGCCACCCCGAGATCCCGCATACCCCACATACGGACCACCCACCCGCACACCGTTCCTATGACGGGTCCAGTGGAGAGTCCAATGATGCGTCCTATGACGGGCTCGTCGCCGAAGCGGTGGCCGCGCCCACCGAGGGCTGGGACTTCTCCTGGTTCGACGGGAGGGCCACCGAGGAGCGGCCCTCGTGGGGGTACGCCCGGCTGATGGGGGAGCGCCTCGCCCGCGTGGAATCCGCGCTCGATCTGCACACCGGTGGCGGCGAGGTGCTGAATCTGGCACCGAAACTCCCGCCGCTCATGGCCGCGACCGAAGGCTGGCCCCCGAATGTGGAGAAGGCCACCCGGCTCCTCGGTCCGCGCGGCGTCGTGGTCGTCGCCGCGCCCGACGACGCCCCGCTGCCCTTCGCGGGCGCCGCCTTCGACCTCGTCACCGCCCGCCACCCGGTCAAGGCGCCCTTCGGTGAGATCGCGCGCGTGCTTCGCCCCGGCGGCACGTACTTCGCCCAACACGTGGGCCCTGCCAGCGTGTTCGAGCTCGTCGAGTACTTCCTCGGCCCGCAGCCGGAGGCCCGCCGGGGCCGCGATCCCGAGGTGGAGGCCGCGCAGGCGCGCGCCGCCGGCCTGGAGATCGTCGACCTGCGCGCCGAGCGGCTGCGCATGGAGTTCCACGACATCGGTGCCGTTGTGCACTTTTTGCGGAAGGTGGTGTGGATGGTGCCGGGTTTCACAGTCGAGGCGTACGAGCCTCAACTCCGCGCCCTGCATGAGCAGATCAAGGAGGGCGGGCCGTTCGTGGCGCACAGCACCCGGCACCTCATCGAGGCCCGCAAGCCACAGTCGTAGCGACAGTCATAGCCACAGTCGTGGCCACAGTCATAGCCAGTCATAACCACAGTCATAGCCACAGCTGTGGCTCTGGTCGCCTCCGTAACTCTGGCCTCTACAGCCGTCTCGCGTAAGGTCCCGCCCCATGAGCCACACGCAATTCAGCCAAGCCTTTCTGTACGAGACCGAGCGGCACGCGGCGTGGGGTGGCGCTCAGCTCGAAGCTCTCATGGGGTTCCTGCCGGAGGGGTCGTCGTGGACGGCCGACCTGCCGACGTGCCGGTACCGGCAGGGCCATGTGGACCTGCGCGTCGGCGTCCTCGGCACGTACGACTCCGCGCGGCGGTCGTGGATGTGGGGCTGGGCCAACCCCGAACTGCGCGGCACGCCCGTCGCGGCGCTCTCCGAGCACGTAGGGCGATTCGGCCAGAGTCACCAGATAGCCGAGTTCACGACGCAGCAGCTCGATCTGTCCGGCTTCCCCGACCCCCGGCGCGCCGCCGAGACCCTGGCCTTCGCGGGCATGGGCGTGGTCGGGGCCCCCGGCTACATCGGCGTACCCGCGAGCGCCGAGACCCAGGTCTACTTCCTGCCCGAGGACCCGCAGGTGCCGCGCGCCGCCCTCGACCCGGTCACGCTGCCGCGCACCCTCGTGCAGGCCGAGGGTCTGCTCGGCGTCGACGCCAGGCGCCTGGTCACGGGCTTCTTCGACCACCACGGGGTGGCGTACCGGGACAACGGCGGACAGATCGCCGCCGAGCTGCCCGGCTCCGTACCCGCCGAGATCGGCTTCGACGAGGCGGGCCGCATCGCGGGCATCCGCCTCGCCCTGCACTGAAGGCCGCGCCCGCCCCGGAAGCCCCGGGAGGCACAGCGGCTACGCCCCGTCGCGCAGCCCGAGACGCAGGTGCTCCACGTGGAAGAGCGCCTGGTCGAGCAGCTGCGCGACGTGGTCGTCGTACAGCGCGTAGACGATCGAGCGCCCCTTGCGCTCGCCGCTGACCAGGCCCAGATTGCGCAGCAGCCGCAGCTGGTGCGAGCACGCGGACTGTTCGAGGCCGGCCGCCTCCGCCAGCTCGCCGACCGCGCACGGCCCCTCCTGAAGGCGCGCCAGGATGCGCAGCCGCGAGGGGGTGGCGAGGGCCTGGAGCGTCGCCGCGACATCGGCCGCGCCCACGGCGTCGAGCCGTTCGCGGGTGCCGCTCCTGTCATCGATTCCATGGCCCATGGGTCTCATCGTATCCAGGCCGGGGCCGACCGCCATGGCATGTATGAAGAGGTCTTCATGTGTTCCTGTATTGTGTGCCGCATGCCCGCCCCCGCCACCGCCCTGTCCGAGCGCGCGGCACCCGCGCCCGCCGCGGCGACGCCCGCCACCCGCACCCGCACCCCGCTCCTCGCCCTCCCCGAAGCGCGCTGGGCCGCGGCCGCCACCGTCGCCTTCCTCCTCGCCCTCCCGCTCCAACTCCTCGACGCCACCGCCTGGTTGTGGGGCCCGCTGTACGCGCTCTGCTACGTCGCCGGGGGCTGGGAACCGGGCCTCGAAGGCCTCAAGGCGCTGCGCGAGAAGACCCTCGACGTCGACCTCCTGATGGTCGTGGCCGCGCTCGGCGCCGCCGCGATCGGGCAGGTCATGGACGGCGCCCTGCTCGTCGTGATCTTCGCGACCTCCGGCGCCCTGGAGGCCCTCGCCACCGCCCGCACCGAGGACAGCGTGCGCGGCCTCCTCGACCTGGCCCCGCCCACGGCCACCCGCCTCGCCCCCGACGGCGCCGAGGAGACGGTCGGCACGGACCAACTGGCCGTCGGCGACGTCCTGTTGATCCGCCCCGGCGAACGCGTCGGCGCCGACGCCCGCGTCCTGTCCGGCGCCGGCGACATCGACCAGGCCACCATCACCGGCGAACCCCTGCCCGTACCCAAGACCGTCGGCGACGAGGTCTTCGCCGGCACCCTCAACGGCACCGGCGCGCTGCGCGTCCGCGTCGTCCGCGACCCCTCCGACACGGTCATCGCCCGCATCGTCGCCCTCGTCGAGGAGGCGACCCGCACCAAGGCGCCGACGCAGCTCTTCGTCGAGCGCGTCGAGCAGCGCTACGCGCTGGGCATGGTCGCCGCGACCCTGGCGGTCTTCCTGGTCCCGCCGGCCTTCGGCGACGCGCTCACGGACGCGCTCCTGCGGGCCATGACGTTCATGATCGTGGCCTCACCGTGCGCCGTGGTGCTCGCGACGATGCCGCCCTTGCTGTCGGCGATCGCGAACGCGGGCCGCCACGGCGTCCTCGTCAAGTCGGCGGTGGTCATGGAACGCGTCGGCCGCACGGACACCGTCGCCTTCGACAAGACGGGTACGTTGACGGAGGGCGTTCCGCAGGTGACCGACATCCGGCCCGAACCTCCGTACACGGAAGCCGAGTTGCTCACCCTGGCCGCCTCCGTCGAGCAACCCAGCGAACACCCGGTGGGCCGCGCGATCGTCAAGGCGGCAACAGACCGCGACCTCCCCCTCCACCCCGTGGAGTCCTTCGACTCACTCCCGGGCAGGGGCGTCTCGGCGAGGGTCTTCAGGGGCGCGGGGAACTGCGCGCCCAGCCACGACGCCGCGACACCCGACGACGACCCGGTCACCGTCTCCGTAGGCTCCCCACCCCACCTGGGGCTGGACCCCACCTCCACTCCCGGAACCGAGGTCGCGGTCACCGCCAACGGCGCACCCGCCGGCCGCCTCACACTCACCGACACCCTCCGCCCCACCGCCCCGGAAGCCGTACAAGCCCTCAAGGCCCGCACCGGTACCGCCCCCCTCCTCCTCACCGGCGACCACGAACACGCCGCCCAAGCCGTGGCCCACGAGGTCGGCATCGCCCCCGCCGACGTACACGCCGGCCTCCTGCCCCACGAAAAGGCGGCGGTCGTCCGCGAGTTGGCGGCAGCCAGCCGCACCGTCCTCCTGGTCGGCGACGGAGTCAACGACGCCCCGGCCCTCGCCGCCGCCCGCACCGGCGTCGCCATGGGCCGCGGCGGCTCCGACCTGGCCCTGGAAACCGCGGACGCGATCCTCGTACGGGACGAACTGGGCGCGCTGGAGCGGACGGTGGCGCTCTCCCGGCGCGCGCGTCGCCTCGTCGTCCAGAACCTGGTGATCGCGGGCGTCTTCATCACCGGCCTCGTCGTCTGGGACCTGGTGGGACACCTCCCGCTGCCGCTCGGCGTCGCGGGCCACGAGGGCTCGACCGTCCTGGTCGGCCTCAACGGCCTGCGCCTGCTGCGCGAGCGCGCCTGGACACGGTGAGTGGGGGAGCGGCCCCGAGGCGGCCCCGAGGTGGTCCCGAGGTGGTCCCGAGCGGGTGATCCGGATCGTTATCTGTCCGCGATCGAACCACACCTAAAACTCACGTAAGTTCAGACCAACGGCAATTCGCGTGAGCAAAGCTGCGCGTCGGTACCGCGCAGTGGAGGGGGCTGCGCGGTACCCCGGCCGTAATCACGCCATTCATTCCGGTCCGACCCCGCGGGCGGACGGGACGCCGCCCTCGCGTCAACTCCGCGTGTGACACGGGAGAGGGACGCCGCGCCAGGGGCCGCGAAGCCCGCGAAACCGGGCCGCGGACGCCGTCCGACCAGCCGTGGGGCGGCCTGAAAGAAACCTCCGGGCGTCGCCGGACGACTTCGGAGCGTAGTTGTGGCACGCCGATGCACCCGTCGGCACTTACGAAGGGTTATGGTGGAAACCCCCCCTCGGGCCGGTCCATCTCCCCCCCCATGGACCGGCCCGTTTTTTGTCCCATTCCCGGCGGGGCGAACCCCGGCTCCCGGTGCGGGAGTTCAGCGTCGGCCGTTCCAGATGTTGGTGCCGGCCGTGGAGATGGCGAACGAGTCGATTTCGGTCAGCTCCCCGTCGGTCAGCTTCGGGCCTTCCAGCGCCGCCAGGTTCTCCTCCAGCTGCTTCACGCTGGACGCGCCGATCAGCGCCGACGTCATCCGCTCGTCCCGCAGCACCCAGCTCAGCGCGAGCTGTGCGAGGGACTGGCCGCGGCGCTGCGCGATGTCATTGAGCCCGTTCAGGCGGCGGACCACGTCCTCGCTCAGCAGGTTCGGGTCCAGGGACTTGCCCTGCGTCGCGCGCGAGCCCTCCGGGATCTCCTTCAGGTACTTGCCGGTCAACAGGCCCTGCGCGAGCGGCGCGAAGGAGATGCAGCCCATCCCGGCCGCCTCCAGCGTGTCCAGCAGATTGTCGTCCTCGGTCCAGCGGTTCAGCATCGAGTACGAGGGCTGGTGGATCAGCGCCGGAACGCCCATCTCCCGCAGCAGGCGCGCCGCTTCGGCCGTCTGCTCGCTGTTGTACGAGGACACCCCCACGTACAACGCCTTGCCCTGCTGGACGGCGGAGGCGAGCGCGCCCATCGTCTCTTCCAGCGGGGTGTCCGGGTCGAAGCGGTGCGAGTAGAAGATGTCGACGTAGTCGAGGCCCATCCGCTTCAGGGACGCGTCCAGCGACGACATCAGGTACTTGCGGCTGCCCCACTCCCCGTACGGGCCGGGGTGCATGCGATAGCCCGCCTTGGACGAGATGACCAGTTCGTCCCGGTACGGCGTGAAGTCCTGCGCGAAGATCTTGCCAAAGTTCAACTCGGCGCTGCCGGGCGGCGGCCCGTAGTTGTTCGCCAGATCGAAGTGTGTGACGCCCAGGTCGAAGGCGCGGCGCAGGATCGAGCGCTGGCTTGCAAGTGTGCGGTCGTCCCCGAAGTTGTGCCACAGTCCGAGGGAGACGGCGGGGAGCTTGAGACCGCTGCGGCCCGTGCGCCGGTACTCCATGGAACCGTACCGGTCCGCCGAGGCGACGTAAGGAGAGGTGTCGTTCATGGATACGAAGCTACGTCAGGCCTCTGACACCCCATAGCAAGGCACCCGTACCCCACCCGAGTAGGCTTCCGCCTTCGGGGACTTCCATATGCACGGAGGGCAAAAAGACCGTGAACCTGCGCGACAGGCTGCGCGGCCTGCTGGTCAGGCTGTACGCACGCCGGGTGGAAGGCCACCTGGACCACGCCCAGGTGCCCAAGCACATCGGCGTCATCATGGATGGCAACCGCCGCTGGGCCAAGGCCGCCGGATCCACCACCGCCCAGGGCCACCAGGCGGGCGCGGCCAAGATCGAGGAGTTCCTCGGCTGGTGCAGCGAGACGGACGTGGAGGTCGTCACACTCTGGCTGCTCTCCACGGACAACTTCGACCGTCCCCAGGAAGAGCTCGTCCCGCTCCTCGGCATCATCGAGGGCGTCGTCCGTGAGCTCGCCGCCGACGGCCGCTGGCGCGTCCAGCACGTCGGCGCCACCGACATCCTCCCGGCCGGCCTGCGCAACACGCTCAAGGAGGCCGAGGAGGCCACCGCGGGGCGCGACGGGATAGTGGTCAACGTCGCGATCGGCTACGGCGGCCGCCAGGAGATCGCCGACGCCGTCCGCTCGATGCTGCTCGACGCCGCCGACAAGGGGCAGTCCCTGGAGCAGGTCGCCGACACCGTCACGGTCGACGCCATCGGCAAGCACCTGTACACCAAGGAGCAGGCCGACCCGGACCTCGTCATCCGCACCAGCGGCGAGCAGCGCCTGTCCGGCTTCATGCTCTGGCAGACGGCGCACTCCGAGTACTACTTCTGTGAAGTCTTCTGGCCGGCCTTCCGCAAGGTCGACTTCCTGCGCGCGATGCGCGACTACGCGCTGCGTCACCGCCGTTTCGGCGGCTGACCTACGGCCACCTACGGCCACCTACGGTCACTGAGGGACGTACGTCATCGGGAGTTAACGCACGCGTCGTCATATGCCCTTGCATGGCGGCGCGTGTTCGAGGGAATAAGCCTTCCAGGTCGGTGTCCGAACCAAGGGACACCGCATCTCAGCGGGCGGCACGGGGCCGTCCGCCCGGGAGGCCCTTTGCACCAGGACGACCGTACGCAGACGGGTACGGATGACGACTTGGAGGGCCGGTTCTCGGCCCGCGCATCGCGGCCCATGAACCGGTCCCGAGAACTCCGTCGCTCCCCGACCTCTTCCGAGGGGGTACGTCCTTCCGTGGTGACCAGCAACAAGCGCCTCCCCAAGCCCGACCGGCGCACCTATGTTCTCGACACCAGCGTCCTGCTGGCCGATCCGAACGCCATGACCCGTTTCGACGAACACGAAGTCGTCCTTCCTGTCGTCGTGGTCACGGAGTTGGAGGCCAAGCGGAATCATCCGGAGCTGGGTTACTTCGCCAGGCAGGCGCTGCGCCTGCTCGACGACTACCGGATCCGCCACGGACGCCTGGACGCGCCGATCCCCACCGGCGAACTGGGCGGCACCCTGCGCGTCGAGCTCAACCACTCCGACCCCAGCGTGCTGCCCTCCGGGTACCGCCTGGGCGACAACGACAGCCGCATCCTCGCGGTCGCCCGCAATCTGCAGGCCGAGGGATACGACGTCACCGTCGTGTCGAAGGACCTGCCGTTGCGCATCAAGGCGTCCTCGGTGGGCCTCCTCGCCGAGGAGTACCGCGCCGAACTCGCCATCACGGACTCCGGCTGGACCGGAATGTCCGAACTGGCGCTGCCCGCCGAGCAGGTCGACCTCCTCTTCGAAGAGGACACCCTCTACGTTCCCGAGGCCGCCGACCTGCCCGTGCACACGGGCCTGACCATCCACTCCGAGCGCGGCAAGGCGCTCGGCAGGGTCACGCCCGAGGGCAACGTCCGCCTGGTGCGCGGCGATCGGGAGGCCTTCGGCCTCAAGGGCCGCAGCGCGGAGCAACGTATCGCCCTCGACCTCCTCCTCGACCCGGACATCGGCATCATCTCGATGGGCGGCCGGGCCGGCACCGGCAAGTCCGCGCTCGCGCTCTGCGCGGGCCTGGAGGCCGTCCTGGAGCGCCGCCAGCACCAGAAGGTGATGGTCTTCCGTCCGCTCTACGCGGTCGGCGGGCAGGAGCTCGGCTATCTGCCGGGCACCGAGGCCGAGAAGATGGGGCCTTGGGCGCAGGCGGTCTTCGACACGCTGTCCGCCGTCACCTCGCGCGAGGTCATCGAGGAGGTCACCGCGCGCGGCATGCTGGAGGTCCTGCCGCTCACCCACATCAGGGGCCGCTCGCTGCACGACGCGTTCGTGATCGTGGACGAGGCGCAGTCCCTGGAGCGGAACGTTCTTCTGACGGTCCTGTCCCGCGTCGGCGCCAACTCGCGTGTCGTCCTCACCCATGACGTCGCCCAGCGCGACAACCTTCGGGTGGGTCGGTACGACGGAGTTGTCGCGGTCGTCGAGAAGCTCAAGGGGCATCCTCTCTTCGCGCATGTCACACTCACGCGCTCGGAGCGGTCGCAGATCGCGGCGCTGGTGACCGAAATGCTGGAGGACGGTCAGATCTAGCCTGCACAGGGCCTGTTCGGCCCGCGTTCTGACCCTGTTTGTCCCCATTGGCGCCGTTCGGCAAAGGCGGGAGAGCCTAGCCGGGCGGCGCCATGGCGTGTGCTCGTTTCCGTAAATCCTTTGGAGCAAACGGGGTGTGACCTTTCACACGCGGCGGGGAATTGCCTTGCCATGCCCCGATGCGGCAGAGTCACGGTCCTGTCAGGCCCCGCATACGGCACTTGCGTACCCCCAGCGGTACGAAACAACCGCGGCACCAGCCGCACCTGAACTACATAGAGGCCGCCGTATGCCGCCCGAGCACCACGCGGCGCTCCCGTCACGGGAGTTGCCCACCGGGCCCGTGTCTCCCGTGACCCCGCAGTTGGGAGGCCAGTGCCAGGGGCACGATTGCGCCCGCGTAGGTCACACTCAAGCGGGCGATGCTGGAAGGAAACCGTGTGAGCCGGATCTCGGTCCGGGGATTCGCAGTGGCCTCGGCCACCGCGGTCACCACCGTCGGCGCCGTCGTGGGTGTTGCCTCGGGCAGCACAGGTCAGCCCCCTCAGGAGGCAGAGGCCACGGCGAGCGACGCGACGCTTCTCGCTGACATACCTGCCGGTCAGCAGGCGCAGGTGCAGACCTCGTCGCTGAAGCAGCAGGCGCAGACGCAGGCCATCGCGGCCGACACGGCTGCGCAGAAGTCCGCCGAGGAGTCCGCCCGGAAGCAGGCAGCCGAGGACGCGGTCGCGAAGCAGCAGGCCGCACAGGACGCCAAGGAGAAGGCGGAGAAGGAGGCCAAGGAGCGCGCCGCGGCGAAGAAGGCAGCCGCAAGCCGTTCCGCGACCCGCGACTCCTCCGACTTCGCCCCGCAGTCCTCGTACAGCGTCGCGCAGGTCCAGTCGATGGCCCGTCAGATGGTGCCGTCCGGTCAGTTCCAGTGCTTCAGCAACATCGTGGACCACGAGTCCAGCTGGAACTACAAGGCAACGAACGCCTCGTCCGGTGCCTACGGTCTCTTCCAAGCCCTGCCCGGCACCAAGATGGCCTCGGCCGGTGCCGACTGGCAGACCAACCCGGCCACGCAGATAAAGTGGGGCCTCGGCTACATGAACGACCGCTACGGCAGCCCCTGCGAGGCCTGGTCGTTCTGGCAGGCCAACAACTGGTACTGACAACTGGTACTGAGCGACCAGTAGTTCGCAACCTCGCGAAGCCCCTCACCGTCCTTACGGTGAGGGGCTTCGGCGTTGTCACACGGTACGGTCGGTGCCACAGGCTCAAAGAGGACGGATGATGTCGCGAGTGCCAGGGTGGCTCGACCGGGTCGGTGCCGGAATCAGCAAGGTGGGCGAGCGCCTGGACGAGCGCCGCGCGGAGGCCGAGCGCGCCGAGGAGCGCGAGCTGCCCGACCCGCCACCGAACCCGCCGGCCAGGGCTCCTGACCCCGCGCCGGCCGAGCAGCCGGCCGCGGCGGGTCCCGAGGACCACCACGTGCCGGCCCCGCCCGCCTACGCCCCCGCCGTCGCGGCCCGCCCCGAGCCGGTCGCCGCCGTGCCGTGGGGCCTCAGGGTCGCCGCGGAGGCGGGCTGGCGGTTCCTGGTCCTCGCGGGGACGCTCTGGGTCCTGATGAAGGTCATCAGCTCGGTGCAGCTGGTGGTGTTCGCGTTCGTCGCGGCGCTGCTCGTCACGGCGCTGCTGCAGCCGACGGTGGCCCGGCTCATGCGCCGCGGCGTGCCCCGCGGCCTCGCGACGGCCCTGACGGCGATCCTCGGCTTCGTCATCATGGGGCTCGTCGGCTGGTTCGTGGTCTGGCAGGTCCAGGAGAACATCGACCAGCTCTCCGAACAGGTCCAGGACGGCATCGACGACCTGCGCCGCTGGCTGCTCAACAGCCCCTTCCATGTGACCGAGGGGCAGATCAACGACATCGCCAAGTCGCTGCGGGACGCGGTCGGGGCGAACACGGACGAGATCACGTCGGCGGGCCTGGAGGGCGTCACGGTCATCGTCGAGGCGATGACGGGCATCCTCCTGACGATCTTCTGCACCTTGTTCCTGCTGTACGACGGCCGCCGCATCTGGGAGTGGACCCTCAAGCTCGTCCCGGCGCAGGCCCGCCCCGGCATCGCGGGCGCGGGGCCGCGGGCCTGGCGCACGCTGACGGCCTACGTACGCGGAACGGTGATAGTGGCGTTGATCGACGCCATCTTCATCGGCCTCGGCATCTTCTTCCTCGGCGTCCCCATGGCCGTACCGCTGGCCGTCTTCATCTTCTTGTTCGCCTTCATCCCGCTCGTCGGCGCGGTGGTCTCCGGCGCGCTCGCGGTGGTCGTCGCGCTGGTGACGCAGGGCGTGTTCGTGGCCGTGATGACGCTTGCGGTGGTCCTCGCGGTCCAGCAGATCGAGGGCCACATCCTGCAGCCCTTCATCCTGGGCCGGGCGGTACGCGTCCACCCCCTGGCCGTGGTCCTCGCGGTCGCCGCCGGCGGGATGGTGTCCGGCATCGGGGGAGCGGTGGTGGCGGTGCCACTGGTGGCGGTGACGAACACGGTCGTCGGCTATCTGCGGGCGTGGTCCCGGGAGCCGTCGCTCAGGCACTCCCCGGAGCCGCGGGGGGCGACGGCGGTGGATGTGGCGCCCCACTCAAGCCCCGCCGGCGATTGAGGCGCGGGGCCTGATCTTTTGAGCCCCTGCGGCGATTGAGGCGCGGGGCCTGATCTTTTGAGCTCCTGCGGCGATTGAGGCGCGGGGCCTGATCTCTTGAGCCCCTGCGGCGATTGAGCAGCGGGGTCCGGGGCGGAGCCCCGAGACGTGAGAAACGGGGGCCGGAACAATCCGGCCCCCGTTTCCGAGCGACGTGTTAAGCCAGCGCCGCTTCCGCGTCGAGCGTGACGGCGACCGCCTGGACCACCGAGGCGATCTTGAAGGCTTCCTGGACGACCTCCCGGTCGACACCCGCCTTGCGCAGCACCTGCTCGTGCGAGTCGAGGCACATGCCACAGCCGTTGATCGCGGAGACCGCGAACGACCACAGCTCGAAGTCGGCCTTGTCGACCCCCGGGTTGCCGATGACGTTCATCCGCAGACCGGCGCGCATCGTCCCGTACTCGTTGTCCGAGAGCAGGTGACGCGTCCGGTAGAAGACGTTGTTCATCGACATGATCGCGGCAGCGGACTTCGCGGCGGTGTACGCCTCCGCCGACAGGTTCGCCTTCGCCTCCGGCTCCAGCTCGCGCAGCACGCGCGGGGAGCGGGACGCGATCGCCGTCGCCAGGACCGTGCCCCACAGCTGCTGGGCCGGCAGGTCCGAGTTGCCGATGACCGAGCCCAGGTTGAGCTTCAGGTCCTTGGCGTAGTCCGGTATGGCGGACTTCAGCTCATCGAGGGCCATGCTCACTCACCGGCCAGCAGCGCGACCGGGTCCAGGGTGTCCTCGCCCTGGCTCCAGTTGCACGGGCACAGCTCGTCCGTCTGGAGCGCGTCGAGGACCCGGAGGACCTCCTTCGGGTTACGGCCGACGGAGCCGGCGGTCACCATCGTGAACTGGATCTCGTTGTTCTGGTCGACGATGAAGACGGCGCGCTGCGCGAAGCCGTCCTCGCCCTCGATGCCGAGGTCACGCATGAGCTCGTGCTTCGAGTCGGCCATCATCGGGAACGGCAGGTCCGTCAGGTCCGGGTGGTCCTTGCGCCAGGCGTGGTGCACGAACTCGGAGTCGCCGGAGAAGCCGAGGATCTGGGCGTCACGGTCGGCGAACTCCTCGTTCAGCTTGCCGAACGCGGCGATCTCGGTCGGGCACACGAAGGTGAAGTCCTTGGGCCACGCGAAGACGATCTTCCACTTGCCCTCGTAGGTCTTGTGGTTGATCTGCTCGAACTCCTGGCCCTTCTCCAGCGAGACACAGGCAGTCAGGTCGAACTCGGGGAACTTGTCACCGACAGTGAGCACGCGCTCTCCTTGCAACTAGCATCTAGAAACGTCCCTTTTGAGGACTTTTCTGTGGGTTGGACTGCTTACGATCCTGGCACAGGCCGTATTGATTATGGAAATAGCTAGACTCGGTCATGTTGATCGGAGGTGGCTATCAGTGGCCGTACATAACGGAAAGCGAAGGCAGCCCAGCCTGGCGCAGCTCAGGGCGTTCGCGGCGGTCGCGGAGCAGCTGCACTTCCGGGACGCGGCGGCGGCGATAGGGATGAGTCAGCCCGCGCTGTCCGGGGCGGTCTCGGCGCTGGAGGAGGCGCTGGGCGTCACGCTTGTCGAGCGTACGACGCGCAAGGTGCTGCTCTCGCCGGCCGGGGAGCGGATCGCGGTGCGGGCGCGGGCGGTGCTCGACGAGGTGGGGGCGCTGGTCGAGGAGGCGGAGGCGGTGCGGGCGCCGTTCACCGGGGCGCTGCGGCTCGGGGTGATTCCGACGGTGGCGCCGTACCTGTTGCCGACGGTGCTGCGGCTCGCCCACGACGCGTATCCGGACCTGGACCTCCAGGTGCACGAGGAGCAGACGGCGTCGCTGATCGAGGGGTTGGCGGCGGGGCGGCTCGACCTGTTGCTGCTCGCGGTGCCGCTCGGGGTGCCGGGGGTGACGGAACTCCCGTTGTTCGACGAGGACTTCGTCCTGGTCACGCCGATGGACCACTGGCTGGGCGGCCGCGAAGGCATCCCGCGCGAGGCGCTGCGCGAACTGAACCTGCTCCTGCTCGACGAGGGGCACTGCCTGCGGGACCAGGCGCTCGACATCTGCCGCGAGGCCGGCCGCGACGACGCGCCGGTCGCCACGACCGCGGCGGGCCTTTCCACGCTGGTCCAACTCGTCGCCGGTGGCCTCGGGGTGACGCTCCTTCCGCGCACGGCGGTCGGCGTGGAGACGTCGCGCTCCGCGCAGCTCCTGACCGGGTATTTCGCCGAGCCCGCGCCCACGCGGAGGGTGGCGTTCGCGATGCGTACCGGTTCGGCGCGGTCCGCGGAGTACGAGGAGCTGGCGCGGGCTCTGCGTGATGCGTTGCGGTCCCTGCCGGTGCGGGTGGTCCGTGGTTGACGCCACGGGGCTCCGCCCCGGACCCCGCGCCTCAATCGCCGGCGGGGCTTGATGCATCAAGCCCCTGCGGCGTTTGAGCCCCGGTCTTTTACGTGGGGTCGGGTGGGTCCTGGGGGGCGGACGGGGGGCGGCCCCGTCTTGGTATGGGGGACGCCGACCCAGGGAGGCGGCCCGCTTCCTTCAGGGCGCGGCGGAGGATGAATTCGATCTGCGCGTTCGTGGAGCGCAGATCGTCGGCCGCCCACCGCGCGAGCGCATCGTGTACCGCCGGGTCGAGCCGGAGCAGGACCTGTTTGCGGGGCACTCGCGGGCTCATTGGTAGAGGGAACCCGTGTTCAGGACGGGCTGCGCGGCGCGGTCCCCGCAGAGCACGACCAGCAGGTTGGAGACCATCGTCGCCTTGCGCTCCTCGTCCAGTTCGACGAAGTCCTGCTCGGCGATCCGCGCGAGCGCCGCCTCGACCATGCCCACGGCCCCGTCGACGATCTGCCGCCGCGCCGCCACGACGGCGCCCGCCTGCTGCCGCTGAAGCATCGCCGACGCGATCTCGGGTGCGTAGGCGAGGTGTGTGAAGCGGGATTCGATGATCTGGACGCCGGCCGCCTCCACGCGCGCGTGCAGCTCCACGGCCAACTTCTCCGTGATTTCCTCGGCGTTGCCGCGCAGCGAGAGCCCGCCCTCGTCGTGCGCGTCGTAGGGGTACTCGATGGCGATGTGCCGGACCGCGGCCTCGGTCTGCGTGGAGACGAACTCCAGGAAGTCGTCGACCTCGAAGGTCGCCTGGGCCGTGTCCTCGACCTTCCACACGACGACCGCGGCGAGTTCGATGGGGTTGCCGTACGCGTCGTTGACCTTGAGGACGGCCGTCTCGTGGTTGCGTACGCGCGTCGAGATCTTGGTGCGCGAGGTCAGCGGGTTGACCCAACGCAGGCCGTCCGTACGGATCGTGCCCCGGTAGCGGCCGAAGAGCTGCACGACGCGGGCCTCGCCCGGCGCCACCATGTTCAGGCCCGCCATGGCGAAGACCGAACAGATCGCGACCACGACGCCGATCGCGATGAGCGCCCCTCTGGCGCCCGCCGAGTCGGTGGAGCCTGCGATCGCGATCAGCCCGCCGCCGACGATCAGGCCGACGAGGCCGAGGAGAAGGGCGAGTCCGCCGCCGATGCTGTGCGCCGTGAACTCGCGCACCCGTGCCTTCGGCATCTCCGGTACGTCGGGAGTGCTCGGTGTGGCGTCCGTCTCGGGCATAACCGTCCCCGTTTCTCTGAGCTGGTCGTTCGTGACCGCGGGGCCACGAACCTGGTCTAGCAAAGTGATATCACTTTAACGCGGATGGCAACCATCCGCACGTCTCGCTCGTCGGTTCCCATGGGGCAGGTGCTGATTGTCACGTCCGTTATGGCCGAATCAACGGAGATTCGACATAAGTGACGGGTTAGGTTCTTGAGCCGATTCAGCACAAAAGCGAAGACGAACAAGAAGCGGAGCGACTGAGGTCATGGGCCGAGCGGAAGCGAGGAAGGCGCGCAAGCGCGCGGCGCGGCCGTCTGGCATACGCCGCTTCTTCACCTGGAAGAAGCTTCTGGGCACGTTCTTCGGACTCGTGCTGCTGGGTATGGGCGCGTTCGTGGTGCTGTACCTGTTGATCGACATCCCCAAGGGCAACGCCGAGGCCCAGGTGCAGAGCAACATCTACAAGTACAGCGACGGTACGACGATGGCCCGCACCGGCGACGTCAACCGGGAGATCGTCGACCTGGCCGAGGTGCCGAAGCCCGTCCAGCACACCTTCGTGGCCGCCGAGAACAAGACGTTCTACACGGACAAGGGCGTCGACCTGAAGGGCACCGCCCGCGGCGTGCTCAACACCGTCACGGGCAAGGGCAAGCAGGGTGGTTCGACGATCACCCAGCAGTACGTGAAGAACTTCTACCTGACGCAGGAACAGACCGTCTCCCGCAAGCTCAAGGAACTGGTCATCTCGCTGAAGGTGGACCAGCGGTACTCCAAGGACGACATCCTCGCCGGGTACATCAACACCAGCTACTACGGCCGCGGCGCCTGGGGCATCCAGGCGGCGGCCGAGGCGTACTACGGCATCGACGCCAAGGAACTGAGCGTCCAGCAGGGCGCGTATCTCGCCGCGCTGTTGCAGGCGCCCAACCAGTACGACTGGGCGATCGCCTCCGACACCGGCAGGCAGCTGGCCACGGCGCGCTGGAACTACGTGCTCGACAACATGGTCCAGATGCACTGGCTCGACGCGGGCGAGCGGCAGGGCATGAAGTTCGACAAGCCCATCGCGCCGAAGGCCGCCGCCGGGCTCGACGGCCAGGAGGGCTACCTCTACACCGCCGCGCGCGACGAGGTCATGAAGGAACTGAACCTCACCGAGGAGCAGTTCAACGCGGGCGGCTACACGATCACCCTCAACGTCGACCGCAAGAAGCAGAAGCAGCTGGAGAAGTCGGTCGAGCAGCAGCTGAACGACAAGCTCGACCGCAAGGGCAAGAAGGCCGACGCGCGCGTGCAGGCCGGCGCCGTCTCCGTCGACCCGAAGACCGGCAAGGTCCTCGCGCTGTACGGCGGCGAGGGGCTCAGCGAGCACTACGTCAACAACGCGACGCGCACCGACTACCAGCCCGCCTCCACCTTCAAGCCGCTGATCCTCGCGGCCGCCCTGGAGGACGAGGCCACGACGCAGTCCGGCCAGAACATCACCGCCGACACGATCTACGACGGCACCAGCAAGCGGCCGGTCGTCGACAACGGCAAGAAGGTCGGCTTCGCCCCGCCGAACGAGGACAAGAAGAGCTACGGCCCGGTCAACGTCCAGACCGCCATGAACAAGTCCATCAACTCCGTCTTCGCGCAGATGGGCGCCGACGTCGGCATGGACCAGGTGATGGACATGGCGAAGAAGCTCGGCATGGACTCCGCCGACCTCAAGCCGTACTACGCCCAGACCCTCGGCACCATGGGCGCGAGCCCGATGGAGATGGCCGGCGTCTACGCGACGCTCGACAACCACGGCAAGAAGGTCACCCCGCAGGTCGTGAAGTCGGTGTCCAAGCAGGGCGAGCCGGTTCCGCTGGACAAGCCCGAGTCCGAGCAGGTGATCAGCCGCGGCGCCGCCGACTCGGTGACCTCGGTGCTGACCGGCGTGGTCGACGACGGTACGGCGAAGCGCTCGGTGCGCGACAACGCGGACCGCGCCGGCCAGCAGGTCGCCGGCAAGACCGGTACCTCCGACGACAACAAGTCGGCCTGGTTCACCGGGTACACGCCGGACCTGGTCACCTCGGTGGGGCTGTTCGGCGAGGGCGCGCTGAAGTCGACCGAGTCGGGCAGGCACGTGTCCATGGAGGGCGCGGCCGGCCTGCCCCGCGTCGACGGCGGCAGCTTCCCCGCCCAGATCTGGGCGCAGTACACCTTCAACACGTCCAGCTCCAACAGCAAGTTCGACCTGGACACCGACATGGGCAAGGCGGTCAAGCCCACGACGCAGGCCCCCGTCACCCCGACCCAGGAGCCGACGACGGAGCCGACGCCGACCCGTTCGGAGCCCGAGACCCCGACGCCGACCCGGTCGACGCCGAGCGAGACCCCGACGAGTGAGCCCCCGACCGTGGAGCCGACGCCGACGCTCCCGATCCCGACCGACACCGAGACGACCGAGCCGGATCCGGAGGACCCGGTCGACCCGGGCAACGGCAACGGCCCCGGAGGCGGCGGCGACAGAGGCTGACCCCGCCCGGACCCGGCTCCCCCGGCTCTACTCGGGGGAGCCGAGCCATGTGCGGGCCGCGCCCAGCAGCGCCCGCACCCCGAGCTCGATCGTCGGGTCCTGCAACGGCGTGTACAGCGGCGAGTGGTTCACCGGGATCTCGGCGGGCAGCCCGCGCGAGGCGAGGGTCTCGGCGTCGAGGCCCGCGAAGGCGGCCGGGTCGGTGCCGCCGAAGTGCCAGAACACCGAGGGCGCGCCGAGTTCCTTGCCGAACAGGCCGAAGTCCTCACTGCCGTTGATCGGCTTCGGCAGCACGAGCACCGCCTCCTCGCCGAGGACCTCGCGCAGCCCGGCCACCGTCGTCGCGGTCGCCTCGTCGCTGTTCTCGGTGACGGGGAACGAGCCGAGCGAGGTGAACTCCGGCTCCTTCGGCGACCCCGATGCCTCCGCCTCCGCCCGTACGATCCTGCGCACCGCCGCGAGCACCCGCTCGCGCACCACGGGGTCCACCGAGCGGATGTTGAGCTTCAGCTCGGCCTCGTCGGCGATGATGTTCTCCTTCGTGCCGGCGTGCAGCGAGCCCACCGTCACGACGGCCGTCTGCGAGGCGCCGACCTCGCGCGACACCACGGTCTGAAGCCGCATCACGACGGCCGCCGCGAGCACCACCGGGTCGACCGTCGACTCCGGCATCGAGCCGTGCCCGCCGCGCCCGAAGAGGCGTACGCGATAGCTGTCGGAGGCCGCCATGACCGCCCCCGGCCGGGTCACCGCGACCCCCGCGGGGAACGGCCCGACATGCTGCCCCAGGCACACGTCCGGCGCCGGGAACCGCTCCGCGAAGGAGTCGTCGAGCATGTCCCTCGCGCCCTGCCCGAGCTCCTCCGCGGGCTGGAACACGGCGACGACGGTGCCGCGCCAGGCCGCCGGGTCCGCCGCGAGCAGCGCCGTCGCACCGAGCAGACATGTGACGTGCATGTCGTGTCCGCAGGCGTGCATGACCGGTACGTCGTTGCCGTCGCGGTCGGTGCCGCGGGCCTCGGACGCGTAGGGCAGTCCGGTCGCCTCCAGGACGGGCAGGGCGTCCATGTCGGCGCGCAGCAGCACGGTCGGCCCCTCGCCGTTGCGCAGGACGCCGACGACGCCCGTGCCGCCGACGCCCTCCGTCACCTCCCAACTTCCCTGCTCGCGCAGCCTGGTGGCGACGATCCCGGCGGTGCGGGTCTCCTGGAGGGAGAGCTCGGGGTGGGCGTGCAGATCGCGGTAGAGCTCGCGCAGGGACGGCAGCAGGCTGTCGAGGGTGGTGGCGCTGGTGGAGCCGGCAGTCATCGGGACTCGCTTTCTACATCCGCTGGTGCGTGTCCGCCCGTTCTACGTCGCCACCCCCGCGTACGAGAAGGGGTCCGACGTCCCCGACCAGGCGCGCAGCCGTTCCCCGGCCGCGGAGTTCAGCCCTTCTCCGGCCGCGGGTGCGCCGCCCGCCACGCCGCCATCGACGCGTCCCAGCCGTCCCCGGACAGCGCCGTCAGCGACGCGGGGAAGAGGCCGTCCTCCTCCTTGGCGATGTGCCGGTGCAGTTCGTCCGTCTCGTCCTTGAGGCGCTGTACGTCGCCGGGGTCGGTGAGGTCGAGGGTGGGCAGCAGCGCGCCGAGGTCGCGGTGCTCGGCGACCAGGGCGTCGATGTACCCGGCGTACTCCGGGTCCTCGCGCATCACCGCGAACAGGCCGTCCTCCTCGCCCTTCCAGTGCGAGGCCAGCTCCTTCGCCATGCCGTCGACGAGCACCCGCGCGGCCGCCACGTCGCCGCGCTCCAGCGCCCGCAGCGCGTCCCCGGCGGCGTCGGTGACGCGCTCGTGCTCGGCGATGAACTCCTTGATGAGCGGGATCTCACGGCATCCGCAGTAGTGGCACATGGCCACATATTTACGGCACCGGCAGCTCGAACCAGACGACCTTGCCGGTGGACAGGCGCGTCGCACCCCAGCGCCGGGCGAGACGGTTCACCAGGTAGAGCCCACGCCCGCCCTCGTCCGTCGCCCGCGCCTGCCGCAGGCGCGGCAACTGCGGTACGTCGTCGCCCACTTCGCAGCGAAGCACGTCGGTACGGAGCAGCCGCAGCGTGACCGGGCGGGACGCGTACCGCACCGCGTTCGTCACGACCTCGCTCACAAGGAGTTCGACCGAGTCCGTGAGGTCGTCGAGGCCCCAGCGGGCCAGGGCGCTGCGGGCCAGCCTGCGGGCCCGGCCCGGCGCCGCGTCCTCCGGATCGAGGTGCCAGTACGCGACGTCGCTCGGCGCGATCCCGTCGAAGCGGGCGGCGAGCAGCGCGATGTCGTCGTCCCGGTCGCCGGGACCGAGCATGTCGAGCACCTCGTCGCACAGCGCCTCAAGGGGCGGCGGATGGTCGGGGCCCGTCAACTGGGCGGTGGCGGCGAGCCGTTCACGCAGCTGCTCTATGCCCGTCCACACGTCGCGCAGGCGCGATTCGACGAGGCCGTCCGTGTAGAGGAGCAGCGTCGCGCCCGCCGGGGCGTCCAGCTCGACCGCCTCGAAGTCGACGCCGCCGACGCCGATCGGCGCGCCCGGCGGCACCCGCAGCACCTCGGAGCGCCCGCCCAGGTGCAGCAGGACGGGCGGCGGATGCCCGGCGTTGGCGATCGTGATGCGGTGCGCGACCGGGTCGTACACGGCGTACATGCAGGTCGCCATGCGGTCGGTGCCGAGCCGTTGGGCCTGCTCGTCGAGGTGGTGCAGGACTTCCTGCGGCGGCAGGTCGAGCCCGGCGAGGGTCTGCGCGGTCGTGCGCAGCTGGCCCATGATGGCGGCCGAGGTCATCGAGTGGCCCATGACGTCGCCCACGACCAGCGCGACGCGGCTGCCCGGCAGCGGAATCGCGTCGTACCAGTCGCCGCCGACCCGCGCCGTCTCCGCCGCCGGCAGATAGCGCGAGGCCAGCCGCACGCCGGTCGGGCGTGGCAGCGTCTCCGGCAGCATCGTGCGCTGCAACTCGTCCGCGATGTACGCCTCTCGGCCGTACAGCACCGCCTTGTCGATGCCGAGCGCGCTGTGCGTCGCCAACTGCCCCGCCACCAGCAGGTCGTCGGCGTCGAACGCGGGCCGGTCCGGGCGGCGCAGGAACACCGCGGCGCCGATCACCCGGCGCCGGCCGCGCAGCGGGGCGAGGATGGCGCGCCGCCCGCTGGGCAACACCCGCTCCGTGCCGAGGAGTTCGGGCAGTGCGGCCATCGCGGCGGGCGAGTCCGCGAATACGGGGCGGACGCCGCGCAGCACTTCGGCGAGCGCGCCGCCGGTCCGCACCTCGCACAACTCCGCGCTGCCCGCGGTCAGTTCGAGCTGCGGGGTGGTGGCGGCGAGCGGGCTGCCCGCGCCGTCGGTGTCCTGGTCGGTGGCGCCGCCGGTGTCGGTGGCGTCCGGGATCCGGTCGCTGCGGCGCAGGCGCAGCACCATCGGCCCGGTCGGCCGCTCGTCGCCCACCGGCAGCGGCTCGCGCAGATACACGAGGATGGCGTCGGAGAACGTCGGCACGGTCGCCCGGCACAGGCCCATCACGATCTCGTCGAGGTCCAGGCCGCGGGCGATCCGCCGGGTCGCGGCGCCGACGAAGCGCAGCCGGTCGCCGTCGCGGCGCATGGCGGCGGGCTGCCCCGAGGGGCGCGGCTGGCCGGTGCGGCGGTCCGCTCCGTCCGGAGGTCCGGGGCGCACCGGCTCGGGGGAGGGCGCCACGGGCTGGGCGTGCTCGGCGTCGGCGGCGGACCCGGCGGCGCGCCGCGGCTGTTCCGGTAAGCCGCCGGAGGCCGGGCCCGGGGCGTCGCCGGACGTCTCGGGGGTATGCCGAAGCGCCCCGCGGGAGTCGGCGGGGCGGGCCGCCGTGCCGTGGTGGCGGCCTTCGTGGGAGGTGGGGTACTCCGTCACGCGTGTCGATTCCGTCCGTCCGGGGCTGCGGTGACCTGGGGCGTGTCCCGCAGGGGAGCGGATACCCGGAACCCGCGCTCCGGGAACGGAATCGCCCGCTGAGTCTTTTCGCCCAGGTTCACGGTCCCGCCGCCCCTCGATGACCTCGTTGACATCGTGTCAGACCTGCTGTGCGTGCCAAGAGTTGTCCGTAGAACCCGCACATTCGGGCCGGGTCTCTCTGCGCTGTTCGCTTCTGTGCTGTCTTGCGGAGGACGATCCTACGGTTCCCCCATGGGGGCGCATCAAGGGTCTCATGAGGACACGTGCGCGGGCGTACGGTCCCAGTCCGCCGGGAGCGCGGGAACCGGCCACGCCGGGTCCGGGCGCCAGTGCTGCCAGCCGTCCGAGAACGGCCGCTGCCAGCCCTCGATCGCCTCGACCGCCCGGTGCCCCGCGGCGCGCACCTCGGCGGCGCGCGCCGGGCTCATCAGGCCGACGGCCTGCGCCTGCGCGAACTCGTCCTCGTCGTGCCAGCGCCAACTGCCGTCCGGGTACACCGAGAGGTCGAGGAAGTGGTCCTCCGAGTCGATGCCGCCGGCCCAACGGGCGCGCGGCTCCTCCAGGTTCACGTACCAATTGCGGAACCTCCAGCCCGGCTCCCAGAACAGCCACACCGACCAGGGGTCGCCGGGCCGCGCCAGCTTCAGGACGCCGGTGCCGAACCAGCGGTCGCGGTGCAGGGCGCGCGGTTTGGTGTAGCGGGTGGCGAGCGGCTCGCGGTGCACCGGGGTGCCGTCGGCGAGCACGGGCTTCACGCACTCGGTGCCGGGCGCCATCCACACGGCGAGCAGTTCGTCGGTGTCCTGGACGACCGTGACCGGACGGCAGATGTGGAAGCCCTCGCCCCCGTTGGCGCGGTAGCGCCACAGGATCGGCTCCCCGGGCGCCCAGCGCCCCGCACTGTCCATGCTCCGGTCGTCGTCTGTCATGCACAGATATTAGGTGCCAACGGCATACGACGCTGCGGTGCGTATCACGAATACGCCATCCGGCCACGCGCGGTCACGAGCAGCGGTCATGGTCGCGGTCACGGGCGGGTCATCCGCAGGACGTCGAGCGCCTCGTCGAGCTGCTTCTCCGTGAGGTCGCCGCGCTCCACGTAGCCGCCCTCGATGACGACCTCGCGGATCGTCTTGCGCTCGGCGAGGGACTTCTTGGCGACCTTCGCGGCCTCCTCGTAGCCGATGTACTTGTTGAGCGGTGTGACGACGGACGGGGACGACTCGGCGTACTCGCGGGCCCGTTCGCGGTTGGCGGTGATGCCGTCGACGGTGCGGTCGGCGAGCAGCCGGGAGACGTTGGCGAGCAGCCGGATCGACTCCAGGACGTTCTTGGCGATGACCGGAAGCATCACGTTCAGCTCGAAGTTGCCCGCGGCGCCGGCCGCCGCCACCGTCGCGTCGTTGCCGGTGACCTGGGCCGCGACCATCAGCGTCGCCTCGGGGATGACCGGGTTCACCTTGCCCGGCATGATCGACGAACCGGGTTGCAGATCCGGGAGGTTGATCTCCGCGAGTCCGGTACGCGGTCCTGAGGCGGCCCACCGCAGATCGTTGGCGATCTTCGTCAGGCCCACGGCGATGGTCCGCAGCTGGCCGCTCGTCTCCACGATCCCGTCGCGCGCGCCCTGCGCCTCGAAGTGGTCGCGGGCCTCGGTCAGCGGCAGCCCCGTCGCGCGCGCGACCTCGGCGATCACGGCGGCGGAGAAGCCGGGCGGGGTGTTGATGCCCGTGCCGACCGCGGTGCCGCCCAGGGGGAGTTCGGCGAGGCGGGGGAGCGATGCCGTGAGCCGCTCGACGCCGTAGCGGACCTGCGCCGCGTAGCCGCCGAACTCCTGGCCGAGAGTCACCGGTGTCGCGTCCATGAGATGCGTACGCCCCGACTTCACGACATCGGAGAACTCGGCCGACTTCCGCTCCAGGGACGCCGCCAGGTGCTCAAGAGCGGGGATCAGGTCGTGGGTGACGGCGGCGGTGGCCGCGATGTGGATGGACGAGGGGAAGACGTCGTTCGACGACTGCGAGGCGTTGACGTGGTCGTTCGGGTGCACGTCACGGCCCAGGCGCTCGGTGGCGAGGGTGGCGATGACCTCGTTGGCGTTCATGTTCGACGATGTGCCGGAACCCGTCTGGAACACGTCGATCGGGAACTCGGCGTCCCAGCGCCCCTCGGCGACCTCGGAGGCCGCCGCCGCGACGGCCTCGGCGATGTCCTTGTCGACCACTCCCAGCTCCGCGTTCACCGTGGCCGCCGCGCCCTTGATGCGGGCCAGCGCCTCGATGTGGGCGCGCTCGATGCGCTGCCCGGAGATGGGGAAGTTCTGCACGGCGCGCTGGGTCTGGGCCCGCCACTTCGCGGCGGCGGGGACCCGGACCTCGCCCATGGAGTCGTGCTCGATGCGGTATTCGCCGGCGTTGTCGCTCATACCCTTTACAGCGCGCACGACGGTGGGGTTGTTCCGGAAAGCCGGCACAACCCCACGAAAGAGTGCTGGTTACGCCAGGCCGGGGCCGCGCACCGGGATGCTCGTGAAGGTCGGCTCGGGCGCCGGGGCCTGGAAGAAGTCGTTGCCCTTGTCGTCGACGACGATGAACGCCGGGAAGTCCTCGACCTCGATCTTCCAGACGGCCTCCATGCCGAGCTCCTCGTACTCGACGACCTCGACCTTCTTGATGCAGTCCTGCGCGAGCCGCGCGGCCGGGCCGCCGATGGAGCCGAGGTAGAAGCCGCCGTGCGTGTCACAGGCGTCCGTGACCTGCTTCGAGCGGTTGCCCTTGGCGAGCATCACCTTGGAGCCGCCCGCGGCCTGGAACTGCTCTACGTAGGAGTCCATACGCCCGGCGGTGGTCGGGCCGAAGGAACCGGAGGCGTAGCCCTCGGGGGTCTTCGCGGGGCCCGCGTAGTAGACGGGGTGGTCCTTCAGGTACTGCGGCATCTCCTCGCCCGCGTCCAGGCGCTCCTTGATCTTGGCGTGCGCGATGTCGCGCGCCACGACGAGCGGTCCTGTGAGGGAGAGGCGGGTCTTCACCGGGTGCTTGGCGAGCTCGGCGAGGATCGCGTCCATCGGCTGGTTGAGGTCGACCTTGACGACGTCGCTGTCCTGCTCCCCTTCGTTGAGGGCCTCGTCGGTGGTCTCCGGCAGGAAGCGCGCCGGGTCCGTCTCCAGCTGCTCCAGGAAGACGCCCTCGGCGGTGATCTTCGCGACGGCCTGGCGGTCCGCCGAGCAGGACACGGCGATGGCCACCGGGCAGGAGGCGCCGTGCCGCGGCAGGCGCACCACGCGCACGTCGTGGCAGAAGTACTTGCCGCCGAACTGCGCGCCGATGCCGATCTTCTGCGTCAGCTCGAAGACCTTCTGCTCCAGCTCCTCGTCCCGGAAGCCGTGCCCGAGCGCGGAGCCCTCGGAGGGCACGTTGTCCAGGTAGTGCGCGGAGGCGTACTTGGCGGTCTTCAGGGCGTACTCGGCGGAGGTGCCGCCGACGACGATCGCGAGGTGGTACGGCGGGCAGGCCGCGGTACCCAGCGAGCGGATCTTCTCCTCCAGGAACTTCATCATGGAGCCCTCGTTGAGGACCGCCTTCGTCTCCTGGTACAGGAACGACTTGTTGGCCGAGCCGCCGCCCTTGGCCATGAAGAGGAACTTGTAGGCGCCGCCGTCCGTCGCGTACAGCTCGATCTGCGCGGGGAGGTTGGAGCCGGTGTTCTTCTCCTCCCACATGTTCAGCGGGGCCATCTGCGAGTACCGCAGGTTGAGGTTCTGGTAGGCGTCGTAGATGCCCTTGCTGAGCGACTTCTCGTCCTCACCTTCGGTGAGGACGTTCTGCCCGCGCTTGCCCATCACGATGGCGGTGCCGGTGTCCTGGCACATGGGGAGCACGCCCGCCGCCGCGATGTTGGCGTTCTTCAGGAGGTCGAGCGCCACGAACTTGTCGTTGTTCGACGCCTCGGGGTCGTCGACGATGCGGCGCAGCTGCGCGAGGTGCTCGGGGCGCAGGTAGTGCTGGATGTCGTGGATGGCCTCCTCGGCGAGCTTGCGCAGCGCCTCGGGCTCGACCTTCAGGAACGTACGGCCGTCGGGCCCCTCGGCGGTGGAAACGCCCTCGGAGGTCACCAACCGGTAGTTGGTGGTGTCCTCACCCTGGGGGAGCAGATCGGTGTACGCGAACTCCGGCATCTCGCCTTTTCCTCACTCGACAGACAGCAGCTGGCATCCGTTGGCAGCGCCAACCAGCGTAGAACCTGGCCGGACCGCCGAGCCTGTGAGGTAAGGCTCAGTTGGCCGGGGGAGACGGCGCGAAGGGGGTGTCGCGATCTATCGCGTTTCGGTACGCTGCTGTCGTGGACCTTCAAAAGCGCCCCTCGCAGCCCGCGCCCAGCGCCCCCGTGGCGGAGCCGACCGACCTGCGCGCGTCCGACGCGGACCGCGACCGGATCGCGGACATCCTGCGCGAGGCACTCGCGGAGGGCCGGCTCGACACGGAGGAGCACGCCGAGCGGGTCGACGGGGTGTACCGCGCCAAGACGGTCGGCGAACTGGAGCCGCTGGTAAGGGACTTGCCGGGCGCGCACGCGCGGCGCGGGCCCGCGCCCGAGCCCGCGCCGGGCCCCGCGCCGAACCAGCCGACGCCAGGCACCATCCCTCCGGTGCCCGACGAGAACCTGGTGGCGGTCCTCAGCTCCACGACACGCAGGGGCCGTTGGCGGATCGGCCGCCGCACGCACGCGTACGCGATCTTCGGCAACGTCGAGATCGACCTCAGCGAGGCGATATTCGAGTACCCGCAGGTCTACATCAAGGCGGTCTCCGTGTTCGGCAACGTGGAGGTCCGCGTCCCCGAGAACATCTCGCTGCGCGGCAGCGGCGCGGGCGTCCTCGGCAACTTCGAGGTGGACACGCTGGACGCGCGCGAACCCGAGGCGCCCGTCGTGTACGTCGACGGGGTGGCGGTCCTCGGGAACATCGAGGCGAAGCCGAAGCGCGGCAAGCTCGTCCAGAACCTGGAGAAGCACCTGCGCAAGCACTTCGGCTGACGGCCGCGCACGGCGGCTGGGCGGCATCGGAACTCAGTGCATAGGCGTCGACACAGCGGGTAGAGCTTGCTGCATCGTCGCCCGCTCGCGAAAGCCGTCGTTAGCCGTCGTCAGGAGTAGACCGTGCTGCACCCGCCGCATCAGTCCCTGCAGGTCACCGCCGTACCGCAGCAGCGCGAGCCAGTCGAGCCAGTCAGGGGCAGGGATCACGACGCGCCCTGGCACACGGAGGCCGTCTGCAGGCGCGACGAGGCGGGCCTCTTCTTCGCCCCTTCCAAGGAACCCACCGCCGCGCGTCTCGCCCGCGAGGAGGCGGCCAAGCGGGTCTGCGCCCGCTGTCCCGTCATGGTCGAATGCCGCGAACACGCGCTGCTCCAGCCGGAGCCGTACGGGGTGTGGGGTGGCCTCACCGCGGCGGAGCGCCGCGTGGTCCTGGCGAGGCGGCGCCGCCGCGAGGTCGAGTTGAAGAAGACGCCGCGCACGGTTGCGGTCTAAAAGGCCGGGGCGCTGCCCCGGACCCCGCTGCTCAATCGCCGCAGGGGCTTGAAAACTCAAGCCCCTGCGGCGATCGACCTTCAAGCCCCGCCGGCGGTCGACTTTCCAGCCCCGCCGGCGTTTGAGGCGCGGGGTCCGGGGCGGAGCCCCGATCTTTTCAAGCCCCTGCGGCGCTTGAGCAGCGGGGGTCGGGGCAGCGCCCCGAGGCGTCAACCCCGGGGTCCCGCAAGCTACTTGGCCCGGTCGAAGTCGATCGCGCTGTAGGCGCGCAGCTTGCTCAACCGATGCGTCGAGTCGATCTGCCGAATCGTCCCGGACTTCGACCGCATCACCAGCGACGACGTATGCGCCCGCTCCGCGTCGTACCGCACCCCCCGCAGCAACTCCCCATCGGTGATCCCGGTGGCGACGAAGAAGATGTTCTCGCCGGACACCAGGTCGTCCGTGGACAGCACCCGGTCCAGGTCGTGCCCCGCGTCGATGGCCCGCTGCCGCTCCTCGTCGTCCTTGGGCCACAACTTGCCCTGGATGACGCCGCCGAGGCACTTGATCGCGCAGGCGGAGATGATGCCCTCGGGGGTGCCGCCGATGCCGAGCAGCATGTCGACGCCGGAGCCCTCGCGCACGGCCATGATCGAACCGGCGACGTCGCCGTCCGAGATCAGCTTGATGCGCGCGCCGGTCTCCCGGACCTCCTTGATGATCCCCTCGTGGCGCGGCCGGTCGAGGATGACGACGGTGACGTCCTCGGGCGCGGCCTTCTTCGCCTTGGCGACGCGGCGGATGTTCACCGACACCGGGGCGTTGATGTCGACGTAGTCGGCGGCCTCGGGACCGGTGACCAGCTTGTCCATGTAGAAGACCGCGGACGGGTCGAACATGGTGCCGCGGTCGGCGGCGGCGAGCACCGCGATCGCGTTCGGCATGCCCTTGGCGCACAGCGTCGTGCCGTCGATCGGGTCGACGGCGATGTCGCACTCGGCGCCGGTGCCGTCGCCGATGCGCTCCCCGTTGAAGAGCATCGGGGCCTCGTCCTTCTCGCCCTCACCGATGACGACCACGCCGTTCATGGAGACGGTGGAGACGAGCGTGCGCATGGCGCGCACGGCCGCGCCGTCCGCGCCGTTCTTGTCGCCGCGGCCCACCCAGCGTCCGGCGGCCATGGCCGCGGCTTCGGTGACCCGGACGAGTTCCAGGGCGAGGTTGCGGTCGGGGGCCTCGGAGGGGACCTCGAGTTCGGACGGAAGCTGGTGATGCTCGGTCATCGAGACGCACCTTTCTGTTCCGGGTTTCACCGGGGTTGTTCGGCTTTCACCGGGATACGACGACGGCCGGATGAGGGTGGTATGGGGACGACTCTATCGTCAGTCCGACAATCTGAGCAGACCGCCCCACGGATGAGCGGGCCCGCTCGGGCCGGACCGCGCAATTTCGGACCTCCCGGCAGAGATCATCGGGCGACCTGCGACGATGGGGCGCGTGGCAGCAAGAAACGGTAAGAAAACGGTCGGCAGCCTGGTCCTCTCGCTCGGCGTCTGTGTCGTCGCGGCCGGCGTGATCTACCTCTTCGTCCCGCACGACGACTCCGGCGAACCGCAGGTCAAGCGGGTCAACTACAAGGTCGAGCTGTCGACGGCCCGGCGCGCGGCCTCGTACCCGGTGGCGGCGCCCACGGGTCTCTCGGACGCCTGGAAGGCGACCTCCGTGCGCTACCAGGGCACGTCGGGCGACGCCTGGCACCTCGGCTTCCTCGACCCGGACAACCAGTACGTCGCCGTCGAGCAGTCGGCGGGCGGGGCCAAGAGGTTCATCGACGACGCGACCCAGGGCGCCGAGGCGACGGGGCGTACGCAGAAGATCGGCGACGAGACCTGGGAGCGCTACAAGGGCGAGAAGTACGACGCCCTGGTGCTGAAGCAGAAGGGCTCCACGACCCTGGTGACCGGCACGGCCGGCTTCGACCAGCTGGCGAAGATGGCCGGGTCCCTGGAGATGAAGCGCGAGAAGGTGTAGGCGTTCCTCATACGTACAAGGAAGGGCCCCGGGCTGAAGCCCGGGGCCCTTCCTTGTACGTATGAGGCTCAGATGGTCGTGATGACCTGCTCCTGCTCCAGGCGCGGGGAGCGCGGGAACCAGGCGTCCTCGCCCGGCTTGCCGATGTTGATGACCATCAGCGGGGTGTGGTCGTCGTCCAGGAACTCCTTCTGGACGCCGGCGAAGTCGAGGCCGGTCATCGGGCCCGCGGCGAGGCCCGCGGCGCGGATGCCGATGATGAAGTAGGCGGCCTGCAGCGTCGCGTTCAGCGTGCCGGCCTGTTCGCGGACCGGGCGCTCCGAGAAGAACATGTCCTTGATCGCCGGGGCGTGCGGGAAGAGCTGCGGCAGCTCCTCGTGGAACTCGTGGTCCGCGGAGAGGATCGCGACCAGCGGGGCGGCGGCGGTCTTCGGCTGGTTGCCCTCGGCCATGTGCTTGACGAGGCGCTCGCGGGCCTCGGGGGAGCGGACCAGGGTGATGCGCAGCGGCGACTGGTTGAAGGCGGTCGGGCCGTACTTGACCAGGTCGTAGATCGCCGCGACCTGCTCGTCGGTCACCGGCTCCGACGAGAACGTGTTCGCGGTGCGGGCCTCGCGGAACAGCAGGTCCTGGGCGGCGGGGTCAAGTACGAGAGACATGGATCAACCTTCTCGGTGCGACGGTGACGGGTCACGGCTGTGGCGATCCGTTCCGACCGGATCGGCCCACATGAGAGACCGTACGCCCGTGAGGTTCAATCTTCAACCAAACCCTTCGTGACGCTGTTCACAAGGCGCCGCCCCCAGCACCCCGGGTCACTCCCCGGGGCACTCCGCGGGTCACTCGCCCTCGCCCTCGCCCTCGCCCTCGCCCTCGCTCCCGACGGTCTCCTCCTCGCCCTCCTCGGCGAGCGCCGCGTCGAGGCGGGCGCGCGCCCCGTCCAGCCAGCGGCGGCACACCTTCGCCAGCTCCTCGCCGCGCTCCCACAGCGCGAGCGACTCCTCCAGGGACGTGCCGCCGGCCTCCAACCGCCGTACGACATCGATCAGTTCGTCCCGCGCCTGCTCGTAGCCGAGCGCCTCGTCGGCCGCCTTGGTCGTCATGCCTCAGTCCGTCCTTCCGCTTCTCGTACTTCTGTTACTCGTACGGTGAATTCGCCCTCGGCGACGCGCGCCCGCAGCTCGTCGTCCGCCGCCACCTCGTCCGGTCCGCGCACCACGTGCCCGTCCGGCTTCTGCAGCACCGCGTAGCCCCGCTTGAGGGTGGCCGCGGGGGAGAGCGCGACCACGCGCGCGTGGGTGTGCGTCAGCTCCGACTCGGCGCGGTCGAGGAGGTGGCCGAGGGTGCGGCGGGAGCGCTCGGTCAGCGCCGCGATCTGTTCCTCGCGCTCGTCGACCATGCGGTGCGGGTCCTCTATCGAGGGGCGGGCGAGGGCGGCGGCCAGGCCCCGCTCCTCCCGCTCGATCAGCGCCTCCACGCTGCGCCGCGCCCGGTCCCGCAGCCAGCGCACCCGCTCGTACTCCTCGCCGACGTCCGGCACGACCTTCTTGGCGGCGTCCGTCGGCGTCGAGGCCCGCAGGTCGGCCACGTAGTCGAGCAGGGGGTTGTCCGGCTCGTGGCCGATCGCGGAGACGACCGGAGTGCGGCACGAGGAGACCGCCCGCACCAGCTGTTCGTCGGAGAACGGCAGCAGGTCCTCCACGCTGCCGCCGCCGCGCGCCACGATGATCACGTCGACGTCGCCGATCGCGTCCAATTCCTTGACCGCCTGGACGACTTGCGGCACCGCGTGCACGCCCTGCACCGGTACGTTGCGCACCTCGAAGCGGACGGCCGGCCAGCGGTGCCGCGCGTTCTCCAGCACGTCCCGCTCGGCCGCCGAAGCCCGGCCGCAGACCAGGCCGATGAGCTGCGGCAGGAACGGCAGGGGCTTCTTGCGGTCGGCCGCGAAGAGGCCCTCCGCGCCCAGCGTCTTCTTCAACTGTTCGAGGCGCGCGAGCAGTTCACCGACGCCGACCGGGCGGATCTCGGCGGCGCGCAGCGACAGCTGACCGCGCGGCGCGTACCACTCCGGCTTCGCGTGCACGACGACGCGGGCGCCCTCGCGGACCACGTCCGCCACCGCGTCGAACACCTGCCGGTAGCAGGTCACCGACACCGAGATGTCGTGCGAGGGGTCGCGCAGCGTCAGGAACACGACGCCCGCGCCCGGTCTGCGGGACAGCTGCGTGATCTGCCCCTCGACCCACACGGCGCCGAGCCGGTCGATCCATCCCCCGATGAGCCGCGACACCTGGCCGACGGGCAGCGGGGCGTCCGCGGACGTGTTGACAGCCATGCCGTGAGCGTAGCCGCCGGCACCGACAACGCAGGTGGCGGCGGGCCTCCGTCCGGTGGCCTCGCGGGCGTGGCGCCGCGTCCGCCCCGGGGCGCGCTTCTAGCGTCCAGGTATGAATAAAACGACAAAAGCCTCAAAGGTGTTGCCGCTCGCGGGGTGCGTCGTGTGCGCCGCGGCGGTCGGGGCGCTCGCCGGTACGCCGACCGGCGCCGCCGCACCCGCCCGCGACACGGTGTCCATCGGCAACCCCGTGGCGGGCAACAACGGATTCGGCGTCGTCACGGAGGGCGATGCCGTCCTCGGCAGCACCGAGTCGGAGGGCCCCGTCGCCATCGGCGGCGACCTCACCTACGGCGCCGGCTACAACGTCGCCCTCAACCACACCGGTTCGTACGTGGCCCCCGGGGACAGCAACCCCACCGCCCTCCTCGTGGGCGGCGGAATCGACTACCAGGACAGTGCGCCGGACGGCGTCCTGAAGGTCCTGCGCGACGGCTACGTCAAGATCGGCGACCTCAGCGACAGCCGCGTCCTGAACCAGGACAGCAACGGCGCCAACGCTCACACCCACATCACGCGCGAGGGCGCCGCCTACGACTCGACCTCCCGCATCGAACTCACCACCACGCAGTCCCTCTCCTCGGTGGGGCAGAAGCCCATGGACTTCGCCTCGCTGTTCACGACCTACAGGGATCGCGCGCAGGCCATGACGGGCTGCGCGAGCAACGTAGATCTGCGCGACGGCAACGACACCGTCCTGAAGGACCCCTCGCAGATCCCCTCCGGGGGACAGGCCCGGGTCCGGCTCACCCAGGGCGAGACCAACGTGCTGCACCTGACCGGCGAGCAGCTCAACAACATCGGCCAGCTCACCTTCGACAACCAGCCGAGCGCCGACACCCCGTTCCTCGTCGTCGTGGACACCACCGGCACCGACTCGACGTTCACCTGGCACACCCCGACCCTCGCGGGCGTCTCCGGGGCGCAGGCCCCGTACATGATGTGGAGCTTCCCCGACGCGACGGACATCACGGTGGCCGACGGCGACACGATCGAAGGCACCGTCTTCGCGCCCAACGCGAAGCTCACCGACCTCGATCCGTCGAACATGGAGGGCGACGTGATCGCGAAGGAGCTGGTCGCGGGGCCGCTCGACCCGGTCACCAAGACGGCCGTCAACGCCGGGGAGATCCACTACTTCCCGTTCGACGCGGAGCTGTCGTGCGAGGACAAGAACCCGGCGGGGGGCAGCGTGAGCCCCAGGCCGACGCCCTCCGACACCCCGTCGCCGTCGGACAGCCCGTCCCCGTCCGACAGCGCGTCACCCTCCCCCTCGGACAGCGACAGCGACAGCCCCACCCCGTCCCCGTCCGGCACCCCGTCGACCACGGCCCCGACCACCCCGGCCCCCGAACCCTCCACCCCGGCGCCCACCTCCACAGGCCCCGGCCTCGCCCACACCGGCTCCGACCGGCGCCAGGCGGCCGTGCTCGGCGGCATCGCGGTGGCCCTGGTCGCGGGCGGCGCCGGAGCCGTCCTCCTCGGCCGCAAGCGCGGACGCGGGCGCCATTGACCCGCGTACGACAGCTGACCGGCGTACGACACCGGTGAGAGGTCAGTCGGCCGTGCCGCCGCCCGTCGGCGGCACGACCGGCTCCCGGTCCCGGTGCTGGTCCCCGCCCCGCTGCGCCGCCAGCACCACGAGCCCGATGACCAGCCAGATCGCGCCCACCACCTGCGCCGTGCTCGACGCCTCGACGATGACGGCGACCGTGATCGCCGCGCCGATCACCGGGACGACCACGTGCCGCCACCAGTTCACTTCCCCGCCCTGGCGGCGTACCGCGAAATACCCGACCACGCTCGCGTGCAGCAGCGTGAAGGCCGTCAGGGCGCCGATGTCGACGACCGAGACGAGGTGGTCCATGCCGTCGTCCCGGCTGGCCGCCCACACCGCCGCGACGAGCGTGATCACCGCGGCCAGCAGCAGCGCGACGCGCGGCACCCCGGAGTACGTCCGCGCCAGGGCCTTCGGGAGGCGTCGGTCGCGGGCCATCGCGAACAGCAGCCGTCCGGCCGCCGCCTGCCCGGCGAGCGCCGCGAAGGCCGCGCCGATCGCCTTGCTCACCGCCACCAGGTCGTGCAGCCACGTCCCCACGGACGCGTCCACGGCGTCGTAGAACGCACTGCCCTGCTTGCCGGGATCGGCGGCGAGCTGCGCCGACGTGGTCGGTTCGAGCAGCGCCACCAAGTAGGTCTGCACGACGAACAGCACACCCGTAAAGGCAAGGCAGAACAGCACCGCCCGCGCGACCTTCGCCGAGCCCCCGGTGACCTCCTCCGCGAACGAGGCGATCGCGTCGAAGCCCAGGTACGAGAGCACCGCCACGGACACCGCCCCGATCACAGCCGACAGCGCGAACGCGCCCTGCGTGCCGTCGCCGGTCAGCGGCGAAAGCCAGTCGCGCTGCGCGCCGTCCCTGGCCAGCACCACGATCGCCGCGACGACGAAGACCAGCAGGACCACGATCTCCAGGGCGAGCACCGCGAAGCCGACCCGCGCCGCGGTCCGCACGCCCCACAGGTTGAGCAGCGTCGTGACCACCACCGCGATCGCCGTCCACACCCACTGGGAGACCGAGGGGACGAGCGAGTTCATCGCGATGCCGGCGAAGAGATACGCGACCGCCGGGATCAGCACGTAGTCGAGCATCGCCATCCAGCCCGCGATGAACCCGGGCCCCTTGCCGAGACCCGCGCGCGCGTAGGCGAAGACGGAGCCCGCCTGTGGGGCCACCTGCACCATCTGTGCGTAGCTGAACGCGGTGAACGCCATCGCGATCGTCGCGACTACGTAGACGAGGGCGACGGCACCGTGCGATTTCGCGTCCAGGGTGCCGAAGACGCCGACGGGCGCCATGGGGGCGATGAAGAGCAGCCCGTAGACGACGAGGTCCCGGAAACCGAGACTGCGTCGCAGGGATGCCTCTTCATGCGTGACGTGGGGGGTGTCGGCGGACATCGTGCCTCCGTAGATCGCGCGCAGGCATCCAGTCTCTCCACCGGGACGATCTTTAGCCCACCGGGTACGCCCTTACGATGGGGAGCATGACTGCAACGCCTGGCTCCCGCCGCGTCCTGCTCGCCGCCCCCCGGGGCTATTGCGCCGGTGTGGACCGTGCCGTGATCGCCGTCGAGAAGGCCCTCGAACAGTACGGGGCCCCCATCTACGTCCGCCACGAGATCGTGCACAACAAGTACGTCGTGGAGACCCTGGAGCGGAAGGGCGCCATCTTCGTCGAGCAGACGGAGGAGGTGCCCGAGGGCTCCATCGTGATGTTCTCGGCGCACGGTGTCGCACCGACCGTCCACGAGGAGGCCGAGCGCGGCAAGCTCGCCACCATCGACGCCACCTGCCCCCTGGTGACCAAGGTCCACAAGGAGGCGGTCCGCTACGCCAAGGACGACTTCGACATCCTCCTGATCGGGCACGAGGGCCACGAGGAGGTCATCGGCACCTCCGGTGAGGCCCCCGAGCACATCACCCTCGTCGACGGCCCCGAGGACGTCGCCAAGGTCGAGGTCCGCGACCCGGAGAAGGTCGTCTGGCTCTCCCAGACCACGCTCTCCGTCGACGAGACGATGGAGACCGTCGACGCCCTCAAGACCAAGTTCCCCGGCCTCGTCTCGCCGCCCAGCGACGACATCTGCTACGCGACCCAGAACCGCCAGCTCGCCGTGAAGCAGATGGGCGCCGAGTCCGAGCTCGTCATCGTCGTCGGCTCCCGCAACTCCTCGAACTCCAAGCGGCTCGTCGAGGTCGCGAAGCTCGCCGGCGCGCGTGAGGCGTACCTCGTGGACTACGCGTCCGAGATCGACGAGTCCTGGCTGGAGGGCGTCACGACCGTCGGCGTCACGTCCGGCGCCTCCGTCCCCGACGTGCTCGTCGAGGAGGTCCTCGAGTACCTGAAGCAGCGCGAGTACGCGGACGTGGAGATCGTGAAGGCGGCCGAGGAGTCGATCACGTTCTCGCTGCCCAAGGAGCTCCGCCGCGACCTGCGCGCGGAGGCCGCGTCGCTGGTGGGCGAGGCGGGCGCGGCGGGCACGGCGGGCGAAGCCGGGGGATCCGCTTCCAAGGAGTGACTGTCGGTCCCACGTCGTAACGTGGAGTCATGCAGATCTTCGGCGTGGACATCGGCGGATCCGGGATCAAGGGCGCTCCGGTCGACCTGGAGCGCGGCGATCTCGCCCAGGAGCGGCACAAGGTGCTGACCCCGCACCCGGCCACGCCCGAGGGCGTGGCCGACGGGGTCAAGCAGGTCGTCGAGCACTTCGCCGACGACGTGCGGCCCGACCGGGTCGGCATCACGTTCCCCGGCGTCGTCACGGGCGGCTCCACGATTCGTACGGCGGCCAATGTCGACAAGAGCTGGATCGACGTCGACGCGCGGGCCCTGCTGAGCGAGAAGCTCGGCGGGCTCCCGGTCACGGTCCTCAACGACGCGGACGCGGCGGGCGTCGCCGAGATGAACTTCGGCGCGGGGCGCGACCGCTTGGGCACTGTGCTGCTGCTGACCTTCGGTACGGGCATCGGCAGCGCCCTGTTCACCGACGGCGCCCTCGTGCCGAACACGGAACTGGGCCACCTGGAGCTGGACGGCCGCGACGCGGAGAAGCACGCCTCTACGAAGGCGCGCGAGGACCACGACCTCAGCTGGGAGAAGTGGGCGCACCGCGTCCAGAAGTACCTGGCGCACGTGGAGATGCTGTTCTCGCCCGACCTGTTCATCATCGGCGGCGGGATCAGCCGCAAGGCGCACAAGTTCCTGCCGCTGATCGAGGGCATCAAGGCCGAGATCGTCCCGGCCGAGCTGCAGAACAACGCGGGGATCGTGGGCGCGGCGATGGCCGCCTCGCGCGCGTAGCGGACCGCGGAGTGGTTACGCGGGGCGGCGCCGCGGCCCCGGAGCCTTCGCGTCGGGAGCCCGGCCGCCTCCGGACCTGCGCACCGCGGCCCGCCTGGCCATGAGCCGTACCTTCCGCACGCTCACCAGCACACCGGTGATGAGCGTCCCGCCGTACAGCCACACCGCGTTCATGGCGAGCGTCGTCGCGAGCCCCATGACCTGCGGGGCGAACCCGCCCGCGCCCTCGGAGATCGGCACGATGCCGACGGCGAACGCGATCGGCACCACGACCGGCGCCGTCACCAGGTCCGCTTTCCGCACCCACACCGCCGTAAGCCCGCTGACGAGCAGGAACAGCACTCCGTAGACGGCCGCCGCCCCGTCGAACAGCAGCCGGTCGAGGAAGCCGACCACCAGCATCGCGACGACGCAGAACAGACCGCTGCCGCGCCCGGTGAGCCGCGGGTTGGGGAAGCGGAGGGACGAGCGGCGCTTGCCGCCGGCGGGCGGCCTGCTCGCGCGGGTGGCCCGGTACACGGTGGCGGACTCACCGGACGGCACGGCGCCGTCGTCCTGACCACTCGGCTGACCCCCCTGCGCCTGCGGGGGCAGCGGGGGCGTGCGGCGGGGGCGGGCCTGCGGGGAACGCGTCCTGGGTTGCTCCACAACCCCAACATAGATGCGCTTATGTGCCCAATAGCCCAAGGGACACGCACTTTGGCAGACCTTGACGCAGCTTGGCCGAAGCGGGTCCGGTCGGGCGAGGCCGTAGACTGGTGGATCGCCCACACCCCACCTCTTGTACGGGAAGTCGCAACGTGTCGCTCACGATCGGAATCGTCGGTCTGCCGAATGTCGGCAAGTCGACCCTGTTCAACGCCCTGACCAAGAACGACGTGCTCGCGGCCAACTACCCGTTCGCCACGATCGAGCCGAACGTCGGCGTGGTCGGCGTCCCCGACGCCCGTCTCACCAAGCTCGCCGAGATCTTCTCCTCCCAGAAGGTCCTCCCGGCCACGGTCGACTTCGTCGACATCGCGGGCATCGTGCGCGGCGCCTCCGAGGGCGAGGGCCTGGGCAACAAGTTCCTGGCGAACATCCGCGAGTCCGACGCGATCTGCCAGGTCATCCGTGCCTTCCAGGACGAGAACGTCGTGCACGTCGACGGCAAGGTCGCGCCCAAGAACGACATCGAGACGATCAACACCGAGCTGATCCTCGCCGACCTCCAGACCATCGAGAAGGTCCTGCCGCGCCTCCAGAAGGAGTCGCGCATCAAGAAGGACGTGGCGCCGAAGGTCAAGGCGATCGAGGAGGCGAAGGAGATCCTGGAGCGCGGCGACACGCTCTTCTCCCAGGGCATCGTCCAGGGCAGCGGCAACGAGGAACTCCTCCACGACCTGCACCTCCTCACGACCAAGCCCTTCCTCTACGTCTTCAACGTCGACGAGGACGAGTTGACGGACGACGACTTCAAGGCCGAGCAGCGCGCCCTGGTCGCCCCCGCCGAGGCGATCTTCCTGAACGCCAAGCTGGAGGCCGACCTCGCCGAGCTGGACGAGGACGAGGCCCTCGAACTCCTCCAGTCCGTCGGCCAGGACGAGCCGGGCCTCGCGACCCTGGCCACCGTCGGCTTCAACACCCTCGGCCTGCAGACCTACCTCACGGCAGGCCCCAAGGAATCCCGCGCCTGGACCATCAAGAAGGGCGCCACGGCCCCCGAGGCGGCCGGCGTGATCCACACGGACTTCCAGAAGGGCTTCATCAAGGCCGAGGTCATCTCCTTCGCCGACCTGGTCGACTGCGGCTCCGTCGCCGAGGCGCGCTCGGCGGGCAAGGCGCGCATGGAGGGCAAGGACTACGTGATGCAGGACGGGGACGTCGTGGAGTTCCGCTTCAACGTGTGAAGCGGCGTGTGAAGTGGACTGGTCCGGGCGCGGGCAACTGGCCTGGGTGAGGGTTCCGGCGCTCTGTGAGGCTCTCGCCCATGACGAATTCCATGGGCACGAGGGGGACGAAGAGCGCCGGTCCTCGTAGCAGCGGGCAGCCGCACTCCGTGATAGTCGGGTACGGCCGCGCGGGCCGTGATCTGCATCATCGAGCCCTGCGTGACGCCCTCGGCGCGCGGCAGCCGGTGACCGTGGTCGACCCGCGGCCCGCCGACGGGCCAGGCGGCACCTGGGTGCCGGACGTCCGGGCCGCGGTGGCCGAGCTGCGTGGCGCGGGGTGCTCGCCCGCGGACGCCGTATTCCATATCGCGGTGCCACCGGGCGTGCACCTCGAATGTCTTGAGCAGCTGCTGGCCGTCGGCGCCCGGCGGTTCATTCTTGAGAAGCCGATCGCGTCCACCTTGCCGGAAGCCGTGCATCTGGTGGATCTCGTCGACGTCACTGGTGCCGTGGCGCTGCCGGTGAGCGTCTGGCCCGCGAGTCTTGTCACCGCGGCCACGGAGGAGATCGTCGCCGCCGGGGAGATCGGCGAGCCCCTCGCGTATCACATGGAACAGAGCAAGCCGCGGTTTCGCCGTTCCCTTCAGACGGCGGGCCACGCCAGTGCCTTCGAGGTCGAGCTGCCGCATCAGCTGCTGCTCGCCCTCCATCTGGCGGGCCCCGTCGCCGAGTTGAGCGCATCGCGCGCCTGGGATCTGCCGCTGCCCACCGGGCGGCTGCCCTGGCTGGGCGGCGCCGAGGTGCGGCTGCGCCACCACTCGGGTGTCATGACCACGCTGCTCACCGATCTCGCCTCGCCGGTACGCCGCCGCCGGCTGCATGTGCACGGCACCGAGGGCACGCTCGTCGCGGACTACCCGGTCAGCGGGGACGACGACTTCGGGCAGATACGGATCGCCGGGCGTCCCGTCCGCAAGGTCGTGGCCGATGCCCCGCTGACCCGGTTCATCGAGCAGGCCTACGCACACTTCCGCGGTGAGGGGCCCGCGCCGCGCGGTGATCTTGAAGCGCATCTGGAGTCCATGGAGTTGCTGGACGCCGCGCGGACCCGGGCGACGGGCCCCGCCCGGTGCGAGAGCGACCTCGCGGGACGCACTCGAGAAGGCAGGGCGGCATGAGCTCCGTGCTGGTCATCGAACCCCTGTCCTCCGGTGGCGAGTTGGTGAGGCGGGCCCGTGAGCTCGGGCATCGCGTCACGGTCCTCACCGGCGGTGGCGGGGCCCGCCGGGTGTCCTCCGAGGTCCTGGAGCGGGCCCATCGCGTGGTGGTCGCCGACACCTCCGTACGGTCCGCGGTGCTCGCCGCCGTACGGGAGCTGCACCGGGAGTCCCCGCTCGACGCCGTGCTGCCCGGCTTCGAGCGCTACGTGCCCCTCGCCGCCCGCGCCGCCGATCTGCTCGGGCTGCCCGGGCTCGGGCCGGACACCGCCGAACTCCTCTGCCTCAAGCACCGGATGCGGCGGGCCGTCGCCGCGGCCGGACTCGACCAGCCCGGGTTCCGGGCCGTCCACGACGAGCGCGCCGCCGTCGCCGCGTACGCGGAACTGGGGCCGCAGTGTGTGATCAAGCCCGTCGGGCAGTCGGGCAGCGCCGGAGTGCGCAAGGCCACGTCGGCGGACGAAGCGGTCGCGGCGTTCCGGCAGGCGCTGCGGGCCGGAGGGCTCGCGGGGGTCGCGGAGGGCGCGGAGAGCGTGGAGGGCGCGGAGAGCGTGGAGGGCGCGGGGGCGGGGCCGGGTCTGGTTGAGGAGTATGTCGAGGGGCCGGAGTACAGCGTCGAGGGTTATGTCGAGGGCGGGCGCGTGCACGTGCTCGGCATCACCGAGAAGGTGCTCGGGCCCGAACCGCACTTCGTCGAGGTCGGGCACATGGTGCCCGCTCCGCTCGGGCCCTCGCCCGCCCGGGAGATCGAGGAGTACGTCACCCGGGTCGCCGGCGCGGTCGGGCTGCGGATGGGCCCCTTCCACGCCGAGCTGCGGATGTCCGAGCGCGGGCCGCTCCTGATGGAGATCGCCGCCCGGCTGCCCGGCGACCGGATCCCCGATCTGCTGCGCCTCGCGCGCGGGCACGATCTGTACGAGATCATGCTGCGCTGCTATCTGGGGCTGCCCAACCCCGAACCCGTACGCGCCGAGAGCGACACCCGGGCCGGCATCCGCTACTTCCTCCGCCCCGAACTCGCCGACGGCTACACGGAGTTCACCGTCGATCCGGCGATCGGCGCCGACCCGCGCATCCGGGAGATCGGGGTGCTGCTGCCGCCCGGGAGCGCGCGCCCCGATCCGTTCAGTTCGGCGGGCCGCCTCGGCTATGTGCTGGCCGCCGGTGATTCGTACGGGGAGACGGCGGGCCTGCTGCGGCTCGCCGAGCTGTCCGTGAACTTCAGCTGACCTACGACGACCGTCAGACGACCGTCAGGAGACCTTGATGGACCGCCATATCCTCGTCATCAACCGCTGGACCAACTCCTTCGCCGAGTACCACCGCTACCTCGACCACACCGCCGACCGCGTCGCCTACCTCACCACCGAGGCGGGCAGCGGCCCGCTCGACCTCGATCTCGCCGAGGGCGTCGCGATCGTCGAGGACCTCGCGGACACCGGGGTCGCGGTGGCACGGGTCGGCGAACTCATCGCGCTGCACGGCCCGTTCACGCACATCGTGGCCCTGTCCGAGTTCGACCTGGAACTGGCGGGTGAGCTGCGGGAGCGGTTCGCCGTTCCCGGCCGGGGGCCGAAGGAGGTGGCCGCGGTGCGCGACAAGGTCGTCATGAAGCGGCTCGTCGCCGAGGCCGGTCTGCGGGTGCCCGCGTTCCGGGCCACGCCCACCGCCGCCGACGTACGGGAGTTCGCGGCGCTCCATGGCTACCCGTTCGTGCTCAAGCCGCGGGCGGGAGCCGACAGCCAGGGCGTCCATGTGGTGCGCGACGCCGCGCAGTTGGCGACGCTCCTCGACGACGCGCTCCTCGACGGCGGCGGCGCACTGGCCGATGCGCAGTGCGAGGAGTTCGTGGACGGGGTGCTCTACCAGGTCGACGGTGTGATGGCACGGGGCGAGCTGCTCACCTCGCGCAGCTGGCGCTGCGGCGGCAGCTGCCTCGACTTCGCCACCGGCACGGCCTTCAGCTCCGTGGCCAATGACGACCGGGAGTTCGAGCGCAGGGTCACCGCCTTCGCCGAGCGGGTCTGTGCCGCCCTGGCCCTCACCGACGACGTGTTCCACCTGGAGGTCTTCCGTACGGAATCCGACGACATCGACGACATCGACGACATCGACGACATCGTGTTCCTGGAGATCGGGGCGCGGGCCGGCGGCGGGCAGGTGCGGGTCGTCTGGGACGAGGTGTACGGGGTCGATCTCGTCGCCGCGTCGGCGCAGACGCAGATCGGGGACGTACCGAAGGTCGAGGCCATGGACCTGGAAGGACCGGTCGCCGGCTACCTGATGATGCCCGAACCGCCGGTGCGCCCCGCGGTCGTCGACGCCGTCGACTCGCTCCTCGGCCGGGTGCCCGCGCTGTACGGCGAGACGCTGCCGCCGCCCGGCGCGGTGCTCTCCGGGAACGGCGGCGCCGTGCACACGGCGGGCACCTTCCGGTTCAGCGCGGCCCGCGCGGAGCTCGTCCAGACCGCGATCCAGGAGACCCTCGCCGCATACCGCATCGCCTGGCACCCGCTCCACGAGCGGCCCGCGGCCCGCGACGCCCAGCAGCCCGCGGCCGACCCTCGTGAGGTGAGCGATGTCCTCGTCTAGGGGCGTGCTGACGGATCAGGCTGGACGCGGGCGGCCGCATCCGTCCGGCTCCGCGAGCGACGACAACGCCGCAGATGTGCGTGCCGGGGCCCGCGACTCCAGCAAGATCCGTCAGCAGGCCCCTCGCCTGCTCACCCGGCCGCCCGGGCCGGAGAGCACACCGGTCGCGCGGCGCGGGCTCTGGCACCACCGGGACTTCCGGCGTCTGTGGGGTGGGCAGACCGTCGCGCTGCTCGGCTCCCGTGTGACCGAGCTCGCCCTGCCGCTCACCGCGATCGTGCTGCTCGACGCGAGTCCGGCCCAGCTCGGGTTCCTGAACGCCGCCCAGTATCTGCCGGTGCTCTGCGTGACCCTGTTCGCCGGGGTGATCGCCGACCGGGTGCGGCGCAGGCCGCTGATGATCGGCGCCAACCTGGGGCGGGCCGCGATCCTCACCGTGGTGCCGCTGCTCGCCTGGCTCGGGGGACTCAGTGTCGGTGCGCTGTGCGCCGTCGCGTTCGCCACGGGGGTGCTCACCGCGCAGTTCGACGTGGCCTACCAGGCGTATCTGCCGTCCCTGGTGTCGAAGGAGCAACTCGTCGAGGGCAACAGCAAGTTGCAGGGCAGCCGGTCCGTCGCGGAGTCCGCGGGACAGGGCCTCGGCGGCACGCTGATCCAGGTCCTGACCGCGCCCTTCGCGATCCTCGTCGACTGCCTCGGCTATCTCGTCGCGGCCGTCGCGCTGCTCCGCATCCGCACCCCGGAGGAGCGGCCCGCGCGTGCGGGCGCCCGCCGTTCCGTGCGCAAGGACATCGCGGAAGGGCTCCGGATGACGCTGCGCAGCAGGCTGCTGCGGGTGATCATGCTGCACGCCTCCTGGTACAACCTGCTCTGGGACGTGGTCCTCGTCGTCTTCCCGCTGTACGCGATCCGGGTGCTCGGCCTCGGCCCCGCCGGGCTCGGCCTGGTCGTCGCGGCGGGCAGCGTGGGTGCGCTCGGCGGATCGCTGGCCGCGCGCGGTCTCGGGGAGCGCCTCGGGACCGGGCCCGCGATGGTGCTCGGCATGGCGGTGGCGTCGGCGGCGACGCTGCTGGTGCCGCTGGCGCCGAACGCCGGCCGCGGAGTCGGGCTCGCGGTCCTCGTCTGCGGCTACGTCCTCAACGGAGCCGGAATCGCGGTCTTCAACATCCACTCCATCGCGCTGCGCCAGGCCACCGTGCCCGTCGAGCTGATCGGCCGGGTCAGCGCCACGTTCCGGTTCGTCACGTGGGCGGTGATCCCGGCGGGCGGGCTGCTCGGCGGTCTGCTCGCGGCGGCCGTGGGGCTCAGGGCCACGCTGCTCGTCACCGCGGTGGGACTCTCGGCGGGGGCGCTGGCCTTCGTGTTCTCGCGTACGGCGCGGCAGGCCACCGGCGGTCGTACGGCATGATCCGCCGTGCACGGAAGCTCGGCTCGTTCATGCTCGGCTCGTTCATGCTCGACTCGTTCATACAGGAGGAACGGTGTACGTAAAGGTGTGCGGTCTCAGCCGCGAGGCCGATGTCGACGCGGCGGTGGCGGCCGGGGCCGACGCGGTCGGCTTCGTGCTGACGGCGAGCCCCCGGCAGGTCACGCCGGACCGGGCGCGCGAACTCGCCGCGGCCGTCCCGGAGTCGGTCACCACCGTGGCCGTGTTCCGCGGTGAGCCGCTCGACGAGGTGCGCGAGGCCGCGGCCCGTGCGGGTGTGACGGCGGTCCAACTGCACGGCGGTGAGCCCCCGGAGGCCTTCGCCGCGCTGCGCGCCGACGGGTACCTGGTGGTCCGCGCCACCTCACCGGACGAGGCGGCCCCGCTGGTCACGGGCGCGTACGGCGAGGACGCGCTGATCGTCGACTCGCCCCGGCCCGGCTCCGGCGAGCGCTGGGACCCGGCCGCCCTCGGCGGCACCTCGCCCGGCGGACACTGGATGCTCGCGGGCGGCCTCGGCCCCGGCAACGTCGGCGACGCGGTGGCGGCCCTCCGCCCCTGGGGCGTCGATGTGTCCAGCGGGGTGGAGAGCGCGCGGGGCGTCAAGGACCCCGCCCTCATCGAGCGCTTCGTGAAGGCGGCCAAGGAGGCGGCGGGCTGAGGTGGCCGAGGTGGCCGAGGTCGCCGAGACGGCTGCCACCTAGGGGCAACTCGCTGTCCCTTAAGGCGGATTGAGTGTCGCGCGGGGCGGGCCGCAGTATCGGACGTGCCGCTTCCCGGACGCGTACGGGCGCACATCGTGCACGGCTGATTCCATCGCACCCGACCCGCCTGGGGGACACATGTGGCTGCCCACCTCCGAGAAATACCGGGACTTCCTCGACCGCTATCTGCCGCTGCACAGCAGCTACGCCGCCGGTGAGCTCACCGAAGAGGCGTGGCGGGAGTGGGCGCGGGAGCAGTTGCGCCGGGTCGTCGCGCTCACGCAGGAGGGTTCGCCGTTCTACGCGAAGCACCTCGCGGGGGTGGACCCCCGGTCGTTGACCCTCGACGACCTGCCAGGGCTGCCGTTCACCACCAAGGACGATCTGCGCGCCGCCCGGTACGACATCCTCAGCCGGGACCTCGACGAGGCCTGCTTCTTCTACGAGACCACCGGCACCACGGGGCCCGCCACCCCCTGCCCGCGTGACCAGCGGGAGGTCATCGCCTCCAACACGCAGGTCACCGAGGGCTGGCGGAACATCTTCGCCGACGTCTTCGGCGACCGCGCCCCACGGGTGGGTGTCATGGGCCCCACCGAGGTGCACTCGCTCGGTGACACCCTCGGCGACGTGGCCCGCAACGTGGGTTCGGCGGTGGCCAAGATCTGGCCGTACTCGCCGGTGATCGGTTTCCCCAAGGCGCTCCAGCTGATGCGGGACCTCGCCCTCGACGTGGTGTTCTGCACGCCCAACGTGGCGCTGTCCCTCGCGAAGGCCGCCCTCGCCGAAGGGCTCGACCCGCGCCGGGACTTCGCGGTGCGGGTCTTCCTCGTCACCGGCGAGATGTGCACGCCCGACCTCGCGCGGCAGATCGACCAGGCCTGGGGCGCGCGCACGTACAACGCGCTCTACGGCGCCCAGGAGTCCCTGGTGATCGCGTCCGCCTGCGCGCGCGGCCGGCTCCATCTGGCCAGGCCCAACTACATCGCCGAACTCGTCGACCCGGACACGGGCGCGCGGCTCGGGGCGTACGGCACAGGGGAGCTCGTCGTCACGATGCTGATCGACGGCATCAAGCCGCTGATCCGCTACCGGACGGGCGACCTCGTCGAGATCGCGCCCAACGACTGCGGCTGCGGCATCCAGGGGCCGCTCGTCACGGTCGTCGGCCGCACCCGCGACCGGCTCGTCCTCGGTGAACGCGGATTCCAGGCCTGGGAGATCGAGCGGGCCGTGCTCGACGGGATCGACGGCGCCTACGGCTACCAGGTGGTCATCGACCGCGACGGGACCGGCGAGGATCTGCTCACCGTCCGGCTCGACCTGCCCGGCGGACCGGACCCCGCACGGCAGAGCGCCCACGCCGCGCGGGTCGCCGCGCGGCTCGGCGTGCGCTGCCGCAGCGAGTTCCTCGACGATCTCGACGCCATCACCACCACCGGCGCCTTCGTCAGCTGGAAGGCGGCCCGGATCCACGACCGGCGCACCGCCGACGACCACGAGACGGCCGCCGCCCGGCGGCTCGCCGGAGCACGGGGGCACCGCTCATGACCGAATCACCGCTGTACGCGGGCCGGTTCCCGGCCGTGCCCGCGGGCCACAACCTCTTCGGGGCCGCGGATCTGGATCTCACGCCGTTCCCCATCCTGTGGGAGCCCGCGCGCATCCCCGGATCCCCGCTGCTGCGGCCGGGCACCGTGCGCATCGGGACGCTCGGCCCCGAAGGCACCACCTCGATGGTCGCCATCGAACGGCTCGGCCACCGGCTCGCGCACCTCGGTGGCGCCGACGTCAGGCCCGTCCCGTACGACACCTTCGACGGGCTCCTGACCGAGGTGGGCACCCGTGGCGGGCCGCCCTACGCCCTGGTGCCGGGCGCCGCCGAGTGCGCGACCAAGTTCTTCTGGTCGCCCAGGCTCTGCCTGGACGCGACCTTCTCCACGCCCACTCCCGCGTACGGCATCGCCACCCGCGACCGGCGCCTGCGCGAGGGCCCGCTGCACCTCGCCACCCTGCACGAGACCCGGAGCCTCGTCGAACTCCTCGACGGCCACGAGGGCGGGCGCGGCGGCTTCGAGATCGTCTGGGTGCCCGCCGAGTCCACCCTGCACGCGGCCCAGCTCGTGGCCGCCGGGCACGCGGACGCGGCCATCACCAATGAACCGGGGTGCGCGGCCCACCAGTTGACGTTCCAGGTGTCACGGCCCGGCGCCGCCATGGTGTGGATGGTCTTCGGTCCCGCCGCGCCCGGCCGGCCCCCGACCGGCACCACCCGCACCACCCGCCACTCGTCGAGGAGCCGTGCCGCATGACCGTCGACCGCCGACTGCTGCTGCACGACGTCACGGTGCAGGAAGGGCTCGGCCGCGCCTCGCTGCCCGCCCGCTCGGTGCTCGTGGCCGGCGAGCGCATCGAGGCCGTGCTGCCCGCCGCCGAGGCACCGGCCGACGGTGACTTCCTGCGCTGGGACCTGGGCGGCGCCACGGTCCTTCCGGGGATGACGCTGGGCCACACCCACATCGCGTACGTCAATGTCACCACCGGCCGCGAGACCCTCTTCAAGTACCGGGTCCCGGAGGTCACCCTGCACGCCGCCCGGCACGCGGCGGGTCTGCTCGACTGCGGCTACACCGCGTTCGTCGGGGCGGGTTCGGTCGCCGGGATCGACATGGCGCTGAAGAACGCCATCGAGGCCGGGGTGATCGCCGGGCCGCGCGTCACGCCGTGCAGCCGCGACCTCATGGTGTCGGGCCCGCCCGGCCGGCGCAGCCCCGAGCTGAAGCAGCGGATGCCGCGCGAGCTGATGCCCGTCGTCGACGTGCTCGGCGATCTCGTGAAGTACACCGAGGAGGAGATCGACGAAGGCGCTCAGATCATCAAGGTCTTCTCGTCCGGCGACGACACGTTCCCCAACGCCCGCTCCGACGAACTCCTCTTCACGCGCGAGGAGTTGGCCACCGTCGTCGAGGTCGCCCACCGCAGGGGCGCCCGGGTGCGGGCCCACTCGCGCGGCCTCGAAGGCATCCGCAACGCCCTGGCCGCCGGGGTGGACGTCATCGACCACGCCACGTACGCGGACGACGCGGCGCTCGAAGAGATCGCCGAGCGAGGGATCTTCGTCGTGCCGAGCCTCTTCCAGCCGGACCGGCTGCTCGCGCTCGGTGAGCGGTTCGGCAAGGCCCCGGACCATCTGGAGGCCCTCGACTTCAAGGACGAGATCGAGAACACCCTGTACTTCCTGCCCAGGGCGGAGGAGCTCGGCCTGAAGATCGTGCCGGGTGACGACTTCGGGTTCGCCTGGACTCCGCACGGCAGTTACGCGGACGAGCTGGTGATGTACGCCGAGCGGGCGGGCATCGCCGCGGAGACGGTCCTCAAGTGGGCCTGCGCGCACGGCGCCGAGCTCGCCGGGCGCGGCGCCGACGCCGGGGTGGTCGAGGCCGGGCGCCTCGCCGACCTGGTGGTGTGGGAGCGGGACCCGGCGGCCGACCTCAGGGTGCTCCAGGACAAGGGCGCGCTGCGGTCGGTGCTGATCGGCGGGCGGCATGTGGCGGGCCCGGTGGCGCCGCCCGCCGCCTGACGCCGACTGCCCGGACCGGTCCGGGCCGCTCTGACCGGCCGGGTTGTTCACCGTGTGGGGGTGAGCAGCCCGGCCCTTTCGTTGCGGGGCAGGGAGAGCAGGCGGGCGGTGTCCTCGCGGCCGCCGTGCGGCAGCAGCAGGATCCGCAGCATGTCGATCATCCGGTCGACCAGGCTGTGCGCGGCCGCCATGCCCTCGTCGTCCCCGTGCGGGGCGAACTGGTCGTGGATGAACGCCGGGAAGCCGCTGCCCGCCAGGATCATGCGGTTGAGCAGGACGTTGTCAACGAGCTGGCCGTACACCCGGTCGTGGCTGTAGCGGCGCCCGGTGACCACGACACCGGCCACCTTGTTCGCGAGCGGCCGCTCGAAGCGCAGATGGCCGACCCCGGCCCGCTCGATGAAGTTCTGCATCACGGACGCCAGACCGAAGCCGTGCACGGGAGCCGCGTACAGCACACCGTCCGCGCGGATCAGCCGGTCCACGAGGGCCGGGGTGTCGTCGTCGAGCGAGCACGGCAGCGGGCGGATGTTGCAGTCGCCGCACGGTCCGCAGGGCGTGATGTCGTACTCGGCGAGCGGGATCACGTCCAGGTGCACCCCGTGCCCCGCGGCCGCGGCGGCGAGTTCCTGGAGCACCTTGGAGGTCAGCCCTTCCGGCCGCTCCGAGCCGTTGAGTGCGGCTATCGTCGCCCAGGGGCCGTGGCCGTGTCCTTCCGGGATGCGTCGGCCGTTCGCCACGAGTGTGTCGCTGCCCATCTCTTGGCTCCTTCAAGGAAGTTGTCGATGTAGGTGTAGCCGGACCGCGTCGTGATGGACTCCGGGTGGAACTGCACGCCCTCCACCGGCAGTTCACGGTGGCGCACACCCATGACCTGGCGGTCGTCGCGGGCCCGCGCGGTGACGATCAGCTCGTCCGGCACCGGCTCTGCGACCACGAGCGAGTGGTAGCGGGTGGCCGGCGTGCCCGGCCGCAGCCCGGCGAAGACGCCGCTGCCGTCGTGGTCGACGCGGCTCGACTTGCCGTGCACGGTGCGGGCGGCCCGCTCGATCCGCCCGCCGTACGCGAGGCCGATCGCCTGGTGACCGAGGCAGACGCCCAACAGCGGTGTGCGGCCCGCGAATTGGCGTACGAGCTCCACGTGGCCCGAGTCGGCGGGATGCCCGGGTCCTGGGCCGAGCAGCACCGCGTCGGGGCGGCGCCCGGCCAGCTCGCGCGGGGTCGCGGAACGGGAGCGGACGAGCTCGGTGCGGGCGCCGCGCTCGCGCAGATAGTGATCGATGATGTGCACGAAGCTGTCGTGCGCGTCGACGAGAAGGACCCTCATGCGGCACACCCCTCGCCCATGGTCCGCACGTCGTCAGCCAGTAGGTCGTGGGCCAGTACGTCGTCGGTCAGTACGTCGTCGGTCAGTTCCTCGCCGGTCAGGGCCGTGTACACCGCGCCCATCTTGATCAGTGTCTCGCGCCATTCGCCCCGCGCCGTCGAGTCGGCGACGACCCCGGCGGAGGCCTGGAGGGAGTAGGTGCCGGTCGCGCCGTCGTACACGGCGGTCCGGATGCACAGCGCGAGCGTCGCGGCCCGGCCGCGCACGTCGACCAGGCCGATCGCGCCCGCGTAGGCGCCGCGCGGCCGGCCCTCGATCTCGTGGATCAGCTCCATGGCCCGCACCTTGGGCGCACCCGTCATGGTGCCGGCGGGGAACGTGGCGCGCAGCGTGGACCAGGCGTCCTCGCCGTCGGCGAGTTCGCCGTGCACGGTCGAGACCAGGTGATGCACGTGCGAGAAGCGCTCCACGCTCATCATCGACTCGACCGCGAGGGTGCCGGGCCCGCTCACCCGGGCCACGTCGTTGCGGCACAGATCGACGAGCATGATGTGCTCGGCGCGCTCCTTCTCGTCGGCCGCGAGTGCGCTCGCGCGCCGGGCGTCCTCGGCGGGGTCGGCGTCGCGCGGCGCGGTCCCCGCGATGGGGCGCATCGTCAGCCGGCGCCCCTCGATCCGGAACAGCAGCTCGGGGCTGGCCCCGACGAGGGTGCGGTCCGCCCACGGCGCCAGGAACATGTACGGCGAGGGATTGCCGCGGCGCAGCCTGCGATACGCGTCCGCCGGGCCGAGCGCGGTCCGTACGTCGACGCGGTGGCCGATCTGGATCTGGTAGACGTCGCCCGCCGCGATGTGGTCGAGGCAGCGCCGGGCCCGGGACTCGAACTCCTCGCGGGGCACGGTGCCCGAGACCGTGTGCGCACGGGGCGCTTCAGGAACGGGACCGGGGGCCGGATCCAGCCGGCCGACCAGGTCCGCGAGGCGGCTGCCGAGCGCGCCCGCGTCCCCGAACTCCGCCGCGCTGGCGCGCAGATGACGCACGCCGCCTTCCGCGAGGTCGTAGTGCACGGTGTGCCGGAAGGCCGTCAGGGTGATGTCGGGCAGCTGGCCGGGCGCACGGGCCGGCAGCTCCTCCATGTGCCAGGCCGCCTCGTATCCGTAGATCCCGAGGAAGCCGAACGCGAAGGTGTCCGCGGGGAGTTCGGTGCGCACGTCGAACGAGCCGTCGAGCGCCCGGAGGAATTCCCAGGGCGCGCCGGGCGTGCGCTCGGCGAGGGCGCGTAGCCGGGCCACCAGGCCGGGCTGCCCGTCGATGCCGAGCTCTCCGCCCCGCACGGTGATCCGGGCGAGCACCTCGGCGCCCACCACCGCGGCCCGGCAGTCCTGGTCGGGTCCTGCCAGGCTCTCGAAGAGGAACACCTCGTCGTCGCCGAGGAGTTCGCGCAGGGCGGTGTACAGGGCGAGCGGGGCGTGGGGCGGCAGCTCGGCGGCCGACACGGTGACCCTGAGGTCCTGTAGGTCCTGTAGGCGGGGCGGCGCGGCGCCGGAGGGGGCGGTGGCGGTCGGCGGCATCGACGGTGGTCCTTTTCTGGTCGGGGCGCCGCTTCGGCGGCGTACCGCAAGCCAACCAACGAGCCGGCCACGCGACCCAGACCACTGGACCCGCCGGGCGGCGGTCCACTCACCCCGCCGCGCCCGCGAGCAGCCGCGCCGACTCCACCAGGGCGTCCCGGCAGGTGTCCTGGTCCACCCCCGGCACCGAGCAGGCCAGCAGCAGCACGCGCCGCGTGTCCGCCGTCACCGCCTGGTGGACCCCGTCCCGGTGCGCGAACAGGGAGAGCACCCGCTCCTCGTCCGCGAGCACCGCACGGCCCGCCTCGACGACCGCGGGGGCCGACGCCCCGAGCGCCGTGAACTCCTCCGTGCCGTCCGTGAGCCGCAGGTGTACGTCGCCCGTGAGCCGGTCGCGGTCGAAGACGCCGAGCGCGACGAGGCTGCGCACCGCCACCGCGTTGACCGCGTCGACCGCCGGGTTGATCCGCGGCCAGGAGCCGAGCGGCTTGCCGCGCAGGCCGCGGTCGACGAGGGCCTGCACGGACGGCGGCTGCTTGTCGGGGTGCGCCCCGATCAGCCGGCTGAGCTCGCGGTAGGCGGCGATGCGGGGCGCCGCACGGACCTCGGACCGGCTCGCCGCGTTCCATCGCGCGTGGGCCTCGGTCCACGCCGCCTCGACGGCAGGCGCCAACGCGTCGGCGCCTGCCCGGACTTGGGCCTCCATGGTGAGGACCTCGACCCCGGGGAGCAGCTCCCTGGCCTCGGGCGAGACGGTGATCCTGCGGAACGTGGCGCTGGTGGTCATGCGGTGCCTCCGGAGAAGGTCAGGTGGTGGGCCGTGCGCAGATCGAGGTCCTCGGCGGTCAGGACGCGGTCGGTGTCGATGAGGATGTTGTAGTGGTTCGGCGCGTGGCACTCGTCGAATCCGGCCACCCGGCCGAGCGGCCCGCCCGGCCCGGTCACCAGGTCGCCCCGCTCGATCACGGCGCCCACGGGGAACTCCGCGAAGCCGAGGAACCCGACCCGGTCCACCACGTCACCGGCGTGTGCCGGGCGGTCCACCGTCGTCACCAGCTCGTGCACCTCCCCGGCCCGCACACAGCGCGACCGCCACGGCGAGAGCACCATGCCGCGGTCCTCGCGCCGGTGGTAGAGCAGTTTCACCATGCGGGCGGCGGCCGGGTCCTTGGGGCTCATCCGCAGCCGCGTCTCCTTCACCCGGCCGATGCCGTACGCCTCTTCGACGAGTTCGACGATGTGCGGGCCACGGTCGGGGGCGCCACGACCGGCACGTACCACCTGATGGAAGTCGGCCATGATGCCCGCGTACTCGTGGTCGAGGGAGGACTTGAAGGCGTCGAAGCCCTCCAGCATGTCGGCGTGCAGCACGGAGCCGTCCTTGAGGTGCACCGTGATGTCCTTCTGCTCGCCGGTGCCGAGCGCCCAGTCGAGCTCCACGTCGACGGGTGTGCCGTCCGCGGTGGCGAGTTCGAGCCGGGCGCAGAACTCGACCCCGGCCCTGACATCGCCGATGGTGGCATCGCGCAGCGAGAGCGGGCCGAGCACGGTCTCCAGGGCGTCGAGGGCGTTCGGCCCGTTGTCGATCACGCAGCCGCCGCCGCACCTGTCGATGTCCAGATACCAGGCGTCCGTGCCCGAGTGCTCCTCGATCTTCTCGTTGTAGCGGCTGGTGACATGGGATATCCGGGCGGGGTCCGGCAGTTCTGCGGCCAGGCGCCGCACGTGGGTGTTGTAGCGGCGGTGGAAGGCCGTGAAGAGCGTGGCCCCGTGCTCCTCGGCCAGGTCTGTCAGCTCGTGCGCGTCCACGGCCGCCACCGTCAGCGGCTTCTCGCAGCACACATGGACGCCGGCGCGCAGCACGTCCCGTACGACCGGGGCGTGTGCGTGGTTCGGCAGCGTGATCACCACGCCGTCCACCAGGCCGGAGGCGAGCAGCTCGCGGTGGTCGGTGAAGGCGGTGACCTCCGGGCCGAAGTCCGTCAGCTTCGCGGCGTCGAGATCGCATACGGCGGTCAGCCGCAGCCCGGGGTTCTCCTGGACGGCCCGCAGGAAGAACGGCGCGATCACGCCGAGGCCGATCACTCCGATACGCATGGCTGTGTCCTCCTGAAGAGCGGTGGGTCGGGTCGGTCGGCGGCTCATGCGGTCGGCTCCAGAACGTGCTCGGTCAGTGCGGACGGCGCCGTGGTGGACAGCTGCCCGGCCAGCCGGACCAGGCCTTCGGCCACCGGGCCGGGCAGGGCGACGCCGTCCCGTACCGACTGCGCGTAGCGTGCCGCCTCCGGGGCTCCGGGGTAGGTGACGCCCTTCGCGTACGCGGCGACGGGGGAGTTCGCCACGGTGTCGAGGAGCGTGCGGTTCTCGGCGGCGATCCGCCCGGCCGAGCCGAAGGCGGCGGGGTCGATCACGATCGCCGTGTGGCCCACGTTGTCGTCGCCCGCGGGCTCACCCTTGAGCACGCCCGGCCGGGGCCCGTAGGCGGCGCCCGACAGGGGACCGCACAGGAGGTCGACGAGCAGGGCGAGCCCGAAGCCCTTGGCGCCGCCCGTCGCCGCGGGTCCGCCGAGCCAGGCGACGTCCGCCTCCTCGTCCATGAAGGCGGCCGGGTCCGTGGTGGGCGTCCCGTCGTGCCGGACGAGCCACTCCCGCGGCACCTCCCGGCCCTCCTTGTGCGCCGCCTTGATCTTGCCGGTGGCGACCACCGTGGTGCTCATGTCCAGGACGAACGGGGCGCCTTCGGTCACCGGCACCGCCGCGCTCAGCGGGTTGGTGCCGAGCATCCGGACCGTGCCGCCGAGCGGCGGTGCGACGCCCTGCGCACCGCAGTTGGTCATCGCGAGGCCGATCAGCCCGGCTCCGGCGGCCCGCTGCGTGTAGTAGCCGGCGCTGCCGAAGTGCGTACTGTTCCGCACCGCGACCATGCCGATGCCGGTCTGCCGCGCCTTGTCCATGGCGATGTCCATGGCCAGGTCCATGGTGACCAGGCCGAGCCCGCGGTCCCCGTCGAGCAGCGCGGTGCCCGCGGTCTCCTGGACGATGCGCGGGGCGGCGTCCGCGGCGATCCGGCCGTCGAGCAGGCGGGGTGCGTAGATGTTCACCAGGCCGTTCGTGCCGTGGGTGGTGAAGCCGTGCGCGTCGGCGTAGACGATGACATCGGCGGCGGTACGGGCCGAGTCGGCGTCGAGACCGCACGCGCGCAGGACGCGCAGGACGAAGTCGGTGAGCTCGGCGAGGGGGACGCTGGCGGTCATGTCGGGTTCCTTCTTCTTCGTGTGCGAGGGAGTTGGGGTCAGGCGGTGCGGGCCGCGAAGATGTGCACCAGGTTCTTGATGCGCCGCGCGTAGTCGTTCAGGTCGTCGAGGTGCACGTGCTCGCCCGGCGTGTGCGCGCCGTTCGTGTCGAGTCGGCCGGGGCCGCACACGGCCACGTACCGGCCGGGGGCCGGAGCCCAGATCGCGTCGCAGGTGAACGCGGAGCCGTCGGCGAGCGCGTCGTGCCGGCTGAACCCGGCGTCGGTGAGCAGGAGTTCGGCGTCCGGGTCGCGGTTGCTCAGGGTCGGCAGGCCGCGCTTGAGCCAGTCGAGGCGGACGATGCGCCGCCAGTCCCGTACGGTGCGCCGGCTGAACGGATCGTGCGCGTGCAGATGGCCGAATTCGGTACGGGCCTCCTCAAGCAGGACTTCGAGGGACGCCGCGAGCAGCTCGGCCTGCTCGGTGGCCGGATACGCGATGTTGAGCAGCAACTGGCCGCCGCCGTACACCCTGTTGTGCGCGTGGCCCGTGTGCAGCCCGGAGACGCACAGCTTCGCGCCCATGCCGTGCGCGAGCGGGCCCAGCTTGCGGGCCAGGAAGTCGGCGAGGAAGCCGAGCAGCACGGTCGCGTTGTGTCCTTCGCCCGGGTGGTCGTCGGTGGAGTCCTCGCCGCGCACCGTGATGCGGGGGGTCATCGCGGTGGTGCAGGCGTCCATGAACCGGTTGCCTGTCGGCTCGGCGAAGACCATGAGCCGTCCGGTGAACCCGGCGTCGATCAGCGCGCGGGTGCCGTACGTGCCCATCGCGCCGCCCTCCTCGCCGGCCACGGAGGCGAGCTGGACCTCGATCCGGCCGGCGAGGCCGGGGTCATCGGCGAACGCCGCGGCGACGCCCACGGCGGCGGCGATCCCCGGGCCCTTGTCGTCGACGGCGCCCCGGCCGTGCAGGATGCGTCCTTCCAGGTGCGGTGCGACGTGCGGTCCGACGGTGTCCACATGGAAGTTGACGACGAGGCGGCGCTGCTCGGGCGCCGGGGTGCCGAGCGCCACCACGGCCGACGGCTGCCCGGCGAGGAACCCCGCGAGGTCCCTGCGGGCCGCGTCGCGCACCGGCGCCGGCACCTCGGGGCGCTCCAGGATCTCCGGGGCGGGCGGCTCGTGCCAGGCCGTGCGGAAGCCGCGCTCCCGGGCGCCCGCCAGGAACACCCGCTGGGCGTCGGCGGATCCGTCGAGGGGTCCGCCCTCCAGGGGCGAGACCGAGTCGACGTCCATCAGCTCGGTCAGCCACTCCAGGTCGGCGGCGGTCAGCACGTCGGTGGCCGCCCTGGTCTGCTCAGGCACCGCTGGTCTCCTTCTGTGCCGATGCGCCCGTGGGGCACACGAGGGACGTGAACCGCCGGGCGTACGCGCGGTATCCGGCGGCCAGTTCGGCCGGGTCGCCGTCGAGCGCCAGATGCGGGATACGGGCGAGGTGCGGCTCGATGCTGTAGTCGCCGCGGTAGCCGGACGCCTCCAGGAGGCGCACGCACTCGGTGAGGCGGGCCGTGCCCTCGCCGGGCATCGTGAACTCGGCGCCTTCGTCGGGACGTACGAGACCGTCCTTGATGTGCACGTGCTCCACCCACGGCAGCACTTCCGCGAGGAACTCCACCGAGTCGTAGCCGTACGCGAGGCCGTTGCCGGTGTCGAAGAGCAGCCGGAGCCGGTCGCTCGCGACCTCTTCGAGGAGCCGCAGGGTCTCCTTGGCGCCCTGGCCGGCCCAGCCCTGGCAGTTCTCGTGCAGCAGGGTCACGCCGAGCCGCTCGGCCTCGCGGCTCAGGACCCGCATCCGGCGCAGCGCCTCGGTCCGCCAAGCGTGCGCCGGGCGGCCGTCGTTCGGGTACGACATGACGCGCAGCCGGTCGCAGCCGACCAGGGAGGCGGCGTGGGCGCTGCGTTCGAGCACGGCGAGTTCGGCGCCGAGGTCCGTGGCGAGGGTCGTGGACCAGCTGCCGATCGGGGTGTCCACGACCGGCACCCGCAGACCGGCCACGATGGTGCGGCGGGCCACGTCGGCGACCTCGCCCGCGGACAGCTCGTGCAGGCCCTGCCCGTCGACGGTGCGCAACTCCAGGGCGGTCAGGCCCAGTTCGTGGTGGATCGTCAGCTGTCCCGTGAGGTCGGCGGCGGCCTCGTCGCCGATGCCGCACAGCCGGTCGGGGGAGACGTGGAGGTCCATCGTGATCACCGGCCCGCCGCGCAGAAGCGGGTGACGGACCGCACGACCCGCTCGGCCGCGCCGGGCGCCATGCCCGGGTGCAGCGGCAGGGCGAGCGCCTCGCGGGACAGGCGCTCGGCGACGGGGAAGTCGCCGGGGCCGTGACCGAGGTACGCGAAGGCGGGCTGCAGATGCAGGGGCCGGGGGTAGTAGACGGTCGTCTCGATGCCGTCGGCCGCCAAGTGCGCCCGCAGCGCGTCCCGTTCGGCCGACCTGATCACGTACGTGTAGACGGAGCGTCCGGCGAAACCGGCGGGCGGGGGCAGCAGCGCCGGAGCCAGCGGGCGCAGTCCCTCCTCGTATCCGGCGGCGAGCTCGCGCCGTCGCCGGTGCAGCGCGTCCAGGTGCGGCAGCTTGCGCAGCAGGAAGCCGGCGGTCAGCTCGTCCATCCGGCAGTTGAAGCCGAGCAGCTCGTGGTGGAAGCGGCGGCCCGCAGGCTGGCCGTGATTGCGCAACATCCGTGCCAGGCGGGCCAGTTCGGGGTCGTCGGTGACGATCATCCCGGCGTCCCCGATGCCGCCGGCCGGCTTGGCCGGGAAGAAGGAGTACACGCCCGCGTCGCCGTGGCGCCCCGCCGGCCTGCCGTCCACCTCGGCGCCGAGGGCCACCGCGCTGTCCTCGACCAGGCGGAGACCGCGGCGCCCGGCCAGCTCGGCGAAGGCGCCCATCCGCGGCGAGTCGCTGAAGAGGTGGGCCGGGAGCAGCGCCCGGGTGCGGCCGGTGACGGCGGCCTCGGCGGCGGCCACGTCGAGCAGGCCCGTCTCGTACTCGACATCCGCGAACACCGGCCGCGCGCCGCGCAGGGCGACGGTGGAGGCGGTGGAGACGAAGGAGAAGGCGGGCGTGATCACCTCGTCGCCCGCGCCGATGCCGAGCGCGCTCAGGATCACGGTGAGCGCTCCGGTGCCGCTGGCCACGGCGATCGCGTGCGCCGCGCCCGTGCGTCGGGCCACTTCGGACTCCAGGCGCTCGACCCGCGACTTGAGGATGAACTCGTCGCTCAGGGCGACCTCGCGGAAGACCTCCACGATGTCCTCGGTCACGTCCTCGAACCGGGCCGGCCAGTCGAAGTAGGGGACGGGGGCGGGGACGGGGGCGGCGGCTGCGGCTTCGGCAGCGAGGCTGGCGGCGGTCACTTCTGGGCTCCGTAGAAGGCGTGGTTTCCGTGGAAGGCGTGGTTTCCGTAGAAGGCGTGGATGAGGCCGGCGACCCGGTCGACCTGTTCGTCGGTCAGATCGGGGTACATCGGCAGACCGAGCGCACGCTCGGCGGCGGCCCGCGCCACCGGCACCGGGTGCTGTGCGCCGGGCAGCGGGGCGAGCAGCGGCTGGTCGGTGAGGGCCCGCGGGTAGTAGGCCTCGGTGCCGACGCCGTGCGCGTCCAGGTGGGCGGCGAGTTCGTCCCGTCTGTCGCACTCGATGAGATAGACGTAATGGACCTGGTTGCTGGGCGACTTGGCGGGCGCCATGAACGGGGTCCGGACGTGGTCCGCGAGCGGTGCGAGGGCCCGGTCGTAGCGGGCGGCCAGCTCGGCGCGCCGCTCGATCTCCGCACTCAGGCGCGGCAGCCGGTGCAGCAGGAAGGCCGACTGCAGTTCGTCGCAGCGGCTGTTGTAGCCGAGCTCCTCGTAGACGTACGCGCCGTCGCCGCCGTACGCACCGTCCGCGGACTGCCCGTGGCAGCGCAGCCGGCGCGCCGTGGCGGCGATCTCGTCGTCGTTCGTGAGCAGCATGCCCGCGTCACCGAGCGAACCGAGGGTCTTGGTGGGGAAGAAGGACAGGACGCCGCCGCTGCCCCACAGTCCGGCGTGCACGCCGTCCGCCCGCATGTCGATGCCCTCGGCGCTGTCCTCCAGGAGCAGCAGACCGTGCCGGTCCGCCACATCCTTCAGCATCGCCATGTCGGCCATCTGCGAGAAGAGATGCACCGGCATGATCGCCTTCGTGCGCCCGGTGATCGCCGCCTCGGCGCGCGCCGGGTCCATCGCGTACGAGCCGGGGAGCACGTCCACGAGCACCGGGTCCGCGCCGACGTGCAGCACCGCGGAGGCGGTGGCGAAGAAGGTGTACGCGGGGACGATCACCTCGTCGCCGGGGCCGATGCCGGCCGCCCTGAGCAGGATGATCAGCGCGTCCGTGCCGTTGGCCACCGCGATCGCGTGCCGGGCGCCGGTGCGCTCGGCGATCGCGGCCTCAAGCTCGGCGGTGACCGGGCCCGAGGTGAACCGCCCGGAGGCGGCCACCCGCCGGATCCTGGCCTCCAGTTCGGGCCAGTCGCGGCGGACGGAGGCGGCGCCGCTGAAGAAGGGGACGGGGGGCTTGGGGGCGGAGGTCGCGGTCATCGGGTGGCCGCCTTCAGAGCCGTGATCATCTCGGTGGTGACCCGGCGCCTGCCGCCCGCGTCGGGGGCCTCGCCGATCGCCTGGAGCAGCGCGCTGCCGACGATCACGCCGTCGGTCCTGCCGCGCAGGGCCGCCACGTGCTCGGGCCGTGAGATGCCGAACCCGACGGCCATCGGGACCTCGCAGACCGAGCGGACCCGGTCCAGATACGCGTCGATGTCGGCGGCGAGCTCACTCCTGACACCGGTGACCCCGTTGGCGGCGAGGACGTACAGGAAGCCCCGGGAGGCCGCGGCCGATTCGGCGATACGTTCCGTGGAGCTGCCGGGGGCCGCGAAGAACACCTGGCCGAGCTCGTACTTCTCGGCGTGCGCCCGCCATTCGGCGCCCTCGCGCACCGGCAGGTCCGGCACTACGAAGCCGTCGGCTCCGGCCGACTTGGCGTCGTCGTACAGCTGCGTGAGCCCGTACCGCAGGAAGGGGTTGCAGTAGCCCATGAGCATGATCGGCACCTCGACCCCGCAGGCGCGCGCCTCCGCCACGACGTCGAGGGTGGCGGCGGTGGTGGTGCCGGTGTCCAGGGCGGCCTGTCCGGTGGCCTGGATGACCGGGCCGTCGCCCAGCGGATCCGAGAACGGCACGCCGAGCTCGATCACATCGGCGCCGGCGTCGGCGGCGGCACGGATCAGGCCGACCGTCTCGCCGAGGCCCGGATAGCCGGAGGTCAGATACGCGACCAGGGTGGTCTCGCCCTTGGCGCGGTTGTCGGCGAAGGTCTGCTCGACGCGCTTCATCGGGAGGTCTCCTCACGCTGTTCGAGGGCGGCCATGGCGGAGGTCAGGTCCTTGTCGCCGCGGCCGGAGAGATTGACGAGGAGGGTGGCCCCCGGCTCGTACGAGGCGGCCACCTTCAGGGCGCCGGCCACCGCGTGCGCCGACTCCAGGGCGGGGACGATGCCCTCCTGGGCGCTCAGCGCGGCGAAGGCGTCGAGGGCCTCGTCGTCGGTGACGGCGATGTACTCGACCTTTCCGGTGTCCTTGAAGTGCGCGTGCTCGGGGCCGACACCCGCGTAGTCCAGGCCGGGGGCGATGGAGTGGGTCAGCTGGATCTGGCCGTCGTCGTCCTGGAGCAGATACGTACGGGTCCCCTGGAGCACGCCGGGGTCGCCGTAGAGCAGCGGCGCCGCGTGCCCGCCCTGACCGCCCTTGCCCTCACCGGCGGCCTGCACGCCGACGAGGCGCACCGGGTCGTCGAGGAAGGCGCTGAACATCCCGGCCGCGTTCGAGCCGCCGCCGACACAGGCCACGACCGCGTCGGGGAGCGCGCCGTTCGCCTCGGTGAACTGGGCCCGCGCCTCACGGCCGATGACCGACTGGAAGCCGCGCACGATCGTCGGGAAGGGGTGCGGTCCGACCACGGAGCCGAGCAGGTAGTGGGTGGTGTCGGGGTGGGCGATCCACTCGCGGATCGCGGCGTTGATGGCGTCCTTGAGGGTGGCCGTGCCGAGGTCGACGAGCTCGACCTTCGCGCCGAGCAGCCGCATGCGCTGCACGTTGGGCGCCTGCCGCTCGGCGTCGACCCGGCCCATGTAGACCGTGGCGTCGAGGCCGAGATGGGCGCAGGCGGCGGCGACCGCGACACCGTGCTGTCCCGCGCCGGTCTCGGCGATGATGCGCTTCTTGCCGAGGCGGCGGGCGAGCAGGGCCTGCCCGACCGCGTTGTTGATCTTGTGGGCGCCGGTGTGGGTGAGGTCCTCGCGCTTGAGCCAGAGCTTCACGCCGTTCGGCGAGGTGCCCAGCCGGTGCAGTTCGGTGATCGGGGTGGGGCGCCCGACGAACCTCTTGAGCAGTCCGTCCAGTTCGGCGGTGAACTCCGGGTCAAGGAGCGCCTTGTGGTACTCCGCCTCCAGCTCTTCGAGCGGGCCCACCAGGGTCTCCGCGACGAACTGGCCGCCGTACTCGCCGAATCGGCCGTTCACGATGCCACCTCCAGGATCGGGACCCCGGCGTAGGACCGCACCTGGGCGGCGGGGTCGGGGCTGCTGAGCAGGGATTCGCCGATGAGCGCGGCGTCGAAGCCGGCCACGGCGATGCGGTCGATGTCGGGGCGGCCCGAGAGGCCGCTCTCGCTGACGGTCAGGACGCCGCGCGGGATGTCGCGGCGCAGCCGCGCCGCGTTGTCGAGGTCGACCGTGAAGGTCGCCAGATCGCGGTTGTTGATGCCGATGACGCGGGCGTTCGCGGTCAGCGCCCGGTCCACCTCGTCCTGTCCGAAGGTCTCCACGAGGGCCTCGATGCCGAGCCCGTGCGCGGTCTGCACCAGGTCCCGCAGGAGTACGTCGTCCACGGCGCGGACGATGACGAGCACGGCGTCGGCGCCGCAGTCGTGGGCGAGCCGCACCTGCCGGGTGTCGACGAGGAAGTCCTTGAACAGGACGGGCACCGTGATGTCGGGGTGTTCGGCGACGGTGCGGACGAGCTCGGGCGAGCCGCCGAAGTAGGGGGTGTCACCGAGTACGGAGACCGCGCTCGCGCCCCCGGCGACGTACTTGCGGGCCGTCGGGACGGCGAGCTCGGGGTCCAACAGGTGTCCCTTGGAAGGGGACTTGGGCTTGATCTCGGCGATCACGGAGACGTCGGGGCCGCTCAGTGCGGCCGCGAACCGGCCGGGTACGACCGGGTTGAGCCGGCCGCGGGCCGCGGCATCGGCCGCGCGGGGGCCGCTCCAGGCGGCGCGCTTGGCGGCGATGATGTCGTCGAGGTGCATGGCCTCGGGCTCCTCTCTGGAGTCGGGTGCGAAGGCGGGGGAGTGGGGTTCGGGCGATGGGGTTCAGAGGGTCGTGGACAGCAGGAGCGTCGACTCCCGCTCGCGGGCGAGGCGCTCGATCAGGTCGGTCGCGGCGCCCTGCTCCACGGCGGCCCCGGCCAGCGCGAGTCCGCCCGCCAAGTCATCGGCGTGCCCCGCGAGTTGGAGCACCGCCGCCGCGTTGAGCAGCACTGTGTCGAGCAGCGGGCCCGGCGCCGTACCGGCCAGGACCCGGCGGGCGAGGTCCGCGTTGCGCAGGGCGTCACCCCCGGCGAGGTCCGCACGCCCGGCGGGACGCAGGCCGAGGCCGCCGGGGTCGACCTGTGACTCGGTGATCCGGCCGCCGTCCACGGCCAGCACCCGGGCAGGGCCCGAGGTGGTCAGCTCGTCCATCCCGCCGTGCCCGTGCACCACCCAGGTGCGCCGGTACCCGAGCAGGGCTGCCGTCTCGGCGAGCACCTCCTGGTCGGCGCGGGTCGCCGCGCCGACCAGCCGCCCGGTCAACGGGACCGGGCCGGCCAGCGGGCCCGAGAGGTTGAACAGGGTGCGAAAGCCAAGGCGGCGGCGGAGAGCCGCGAAGCGGCGCAGCGCCGGGTGCAGGCTCGGCGTGAACAGGAAGGCGAACCGGTGCTCGGCGAGCAGGCCCGGGATGCGCTCCCCGGCGTCCAGATCGACGCCCAGCGCCTCCAGGAGGTCGGCGCTGCCGCACGCGGAAGTGGCCGCGCGATTACCGGTCTTGGCGACCGTGGCCCCCGCGGCGGCCGCGATCAGGCCGGCCGGCGTGGAGATGTTGACCGAGCCGGACCCGTCACCACCGGTGCCGACGACATCGACCGCCGGGCCCGTCCAGGCGATCGGCCGGGCCGCGCCGAGTACGGCACGTACCGTGGCCGCCACCAGGACCGCGGTGGGCCCACCCGTCGCGACCGCGGTCAGGAACGCCGCGGCGTCCACCGGCTGGGTCGCCTCGTCCAGGAGCTCGGTCACAGCGGCATCGGCCGCCTCTTGCGAAATCTTCCGGCCGGCCACTGCGTCTTTGGTGACAGCGGCCAGCGCCCCGGCCTTCGCCGTAGGCATCACAGCACCGCCACATTGCGGGCCGCCGCGAGCTTGTTGTGGGTGTCGAGGACGACCGGCGGGACGCCCCACAGGATGTCCTCCTCCAGACCGGCGACCTCGGTGATGAGCACGACCGCGTCCTGCTGCGCGAGCTCCACCACCGACCAGGGCGCCGCGGCGACCGGCAACCCGTCGAGCACCAGGTTTTCCACCAGCGGATCGTGGTACGAGACCTTCGCACCGGCCGCGCGAAGCCCGCGGATGACATCGAGGGCCGGGGCGTTGCGCAGATCGGCGACGCCCTTCTTGTAACTGACGCCCACGATCAGGACCCTGGCGCCGGACAGCTTCCCGCCGCGCTGCGCGAGCAGCTCCTCGACGCGCTCGACGACCTGCCGCGGGCGCCGCTCCATCCGCTCGTGCGCGGCGGCCACGATCTCCATGCCGGTCCCCGCGGCGGCGGCCGCCTCCCGCAGGAACAGCGGGTCGACCGGGATGCACTCACCGCCGATGCCGGGCCCCGGATAGTGCGCGAGGAAGCCGTACGGCTTGGTGGAAGCGGCGTCGATGACCTCGCGTACGGGGATGTCGAGGGACCGGCACAGGTCCGAAAGCTCCAGCGTGAGACTGATGTTGACCAGCCGGAAGGTGTTCTCGAAGACCTTGGCCAGCTCGGCGACCTCCAGCTTGGAGACCGGCACGACCGTCCGGCAGACCTGGCCGAACAGCAGCGCCGCCCGGCGCGTGCACTCCGCCGTGAGGCCGCCGATCACCTTCGGGGTGTTGGAGAGGTTCCAGCCCGCCGCGTTGCCCGGGTCGACCCGCTCCGGGGCCATCGCCACATGGAAGTCGAGGCCCGGCTCCAGGCCGGTGGTCTCCGCGAGGCGGGCCACCGCGGCGGCCGTGGTGCCCGGCGGCACTGTCGACTGCAGAACGAGCAGCGTCCCGCGGCCGATCAGCTGGGCCACCGAATCGAGCGCGGACTCCACATAGTCGAGGTTGGCCTGCCGGTCACCGGTGACCGGCGTCGGCACGCAGACGATCAGCACGTCCGAGCCCGCCAGCTCACCGGCTTCCGTGGTGGCGCTCAACAGGCCGCTGACAGCGGCCAGTTCGGCGTCCTTCACATCCGGCAGGTACGACTCGCCCCGCACCACCTTGGCGGCCCGCCCGGCGTCCGTGTCGAGACCCGAGACCCGGAAACCCGCGGTGGCGAAACCGAGGGCGAGCGGCAGCCCGGTGTAACCGAGACCGACGATTCCCACGCGCAGAGTGCGGCTTTCGACGCGTGTATCGAAATGGGTATCACCGGCTGCCTTCGCCGGGGTGTGGACCAGAACATCAGGCATTGTGATCTCCCCTAGAGGTGCTATGAATAAGGGCCGTTGGCGTGGAATAAGTAGGCCAGTCGGCAGGGAAGACCACCCAGACCACTGTGGGGGAGACGGAGCAGACCAGATGGCTTGGCACTTGTCGGTCCAAGTGGACCGGGCCTCAGTGGTACCTCTCACCGCGCAGTTGCAGAACGGCATCAAGGACATGATCGAAGACCGTGTCCTGCACCCCGGCGCACGGCTGCCCTCAAGCCGCCAACTCGCCCTGGACCTGGGGCTTTCCCGGTCCGTCGTGGTCGAGGCGTACGAGCAGCTGATCGCCGAGGGCTATCTCGACGCGGTGCGCGGCTCGGGCACCCACGTCACCCGCCAACTGCCCGCGACGGCGGCCGAGCCGTCCCTTCTGGACCCGAGCCCGGTGCCGGAAGTCCGCTGGGACATGCGCGTAGGAATAGCCAATCTCTCGAACTTCCCGCGCCAGGAATGGCTCAACTCCTATACGAAGGTGTTGCAGAACGTCGGCCGTGACGGCGTGGATTATCCGCCGGTGGCCGGAATCGCGGAACTGCGCAATGAACTCGCCGGCTATCTCGGCCGGGTGCGGTCCGTGCGCACCACACCGGGGCATGTGATGGTGACCGCCGGCTTCGCCCAGGGACTCGCCCTGCTCGCCGCCTCCTTCCAGCATCTGGGCATCCATGAACTGGCGATCGAGGAACCGGGCCACAGCGGGCAGCGGCGCTTCATCCTCGACACGGGGCTGAGCCCGGTGCCGGTACCGGTCGACGCGGAAGGTCTTGTCGTCGAGGCCCTGGCCCGTACGGGGGTACGCGCCGTCCTCGTCACGCCCGCGCACCAGTTCCCGACCGGCGTCACCCTGTCCGCCGCGCGCAAGGCGCAACTCCTGCGCTGGGCACAGGAGGTGGACGCCTGGATCATCGAGGACGACTACGACGGCGAGTTCTGGTTCGACCGCAGGGCCAGGCCCCCGGCCCTCCAGGAGAGCGATCCGGAGCGGGTCGTCTACGCGGGCACCACGAGCAAGGTCCTCGTGCCGGGCCTGCGCCTGGGGTGGCTGGCCATCCCGCCGAAGATCTTCCCGCTGATGGAGCGGGTCCGCTCACGCCAGGACCAGGGCTCCGACACCCTCACCCAACTGGCCTTCGCCGACCTGATGAGGGGCGGCCTGCTCGACCGCCATCTGCGCCGCGTCCGCTCCCGCTACCGCTCGCGCAGCGAGGCGCTGGCCGCGGCGGTGGGCCGGCATCTGCCGCAGGCCAGGATGAACGGCTCGGCGGCGGGGCTGCACAGTTACGCGCTGCTGCCGCCGGGCACCGACGAGGCGGCGCTCGTACGGGGGGCCCTGCGGCGCTCCGTACTGGTGCGCGGCAGCCAGCAGTTCCGCTTCGGCAGCGCTTCCGCGGGCCGCCCCGCGCTGCTCCTCGGCTACGGCTCGCTCCCGCTGTCCGGCATCACCGAGGCGGTGGCGGCGATCGGTGCGGCGTACGAGGAGCTGGGGCGCGGTTGAGGCGGCGGGCGCGGGGGCCGTGGCAGTTATCGGTGCGAGCGGGCGCGCGGGCCGCCGATCAGGCCCTGGGCCCGCGCCTTGTTGACCGCGTCGATGCGGGACACGGCGGCCAGCTTCTCGAAGATATTGCGCAGATGGCGCTTGACCGTGCCCTCGGTGATCCCGAGCCGGCCCGCGATCTGACGGTTGCTCATCGCCTCCGCCACACACACGAGGACCTCGCGCTCGCGCGGCGACACCGCGCCCATGGACGGTGCGTGGCCCTGGTCCTGCCCGGCCGTGAAACTCCCGCGCGGCACCGAGATGGTGACCTGGTCCTCCTCGTGCACGGCATTGCGGATGGCCGCGAGCAGCGCCTCGCGCGGGACGCTCTTGTGCAGATAGCCCCGCGCGCCCAGCTGCAGCAACTCCTGCACGAGCGGCTGGTCGTCGAACATGGTGAGGATGATGATCCGCAGGTCCGGGCACGCCTCAAGAAGGCTTCGCACCGTGGTCTTCGGATGGCTGTGCGGCATCTCCACGTCGAGGAGCAGCACATGCGGCCGGTGCCGCCGCACCAGCTCGGCCAGGCCGAGCCCGCTGCCCGCCTGCGCCACGACGGTCAAGTCGGGCTCGGCGTCGAGCAGTTCGCACAGCGCCGTACGGAGCAGCTGGTGGTCGTCGGCGGCGAGCACGCGGATCGGGTCAGAAGGAAGGTTCAGCGGGCTCACCCGACGACTCCAGCAGCGGAATGGTGACCGTGACACGCGTGCCGCCGGTCTTGGTGTCGCTCGCGAACAGGATGGTTCCGCCGAGCAGTTCGACCCGTTCGGTGGCCGAGGCGATGCCGTTGGCCCGGCCCGCTGTGGTGACGACGGACGTGTCGAAGCCCCGGCCGTCGTCCTCGATCAGCGCCTGCACGCTGTAGGGAGCGATGTCGACCACGGCGAGGACGCGTTCGGCGCCGGCGTGGGCCAGCGCGTTGCGCAAACACTCCCGTACGACCAGGAAGACCTGGTCGAGCACGTCCTGCGTCGCCCACTCCTCGCTGCCGTTGACCTCCACCCGTACCTCGGGTTCCTGGATCGCCATCGACTCCAGGAAGGCGGTCAGCGCCGCCTGGAGCGTGCCTTCGCTGTCCACCCGGCGCAGCTGCGTGACGAGGTCGCGGATGATGCCGAGCGAATCGGTGAGGGTCTCCTTGACGGAGCCGATCCGCGCCTTGGTCGCCTCGGGGCGCAAGTCGCCCTGCAATTCGTGCAGTTCGAGCTGGCGCAGGGCGAGGTTCACATGGTTGCCGAGGTGATCGTGGATCTCGCGGGCGAGCTGGCGCCGGCTCGCGGCGTTCACCTCGCGGACGGTGTTCAGGAGGTACGTGTCATGGCCGAGCGCGCCGGCCTCCAGCCGGTTCCCGATGCCCTTCTGCAGGGCCCGCACACCGGACTGGAAGCGGCCGATCTCCGAGGGCATCGCCGTGACCGTCGCGGTGAGGGCGTCGAAGACCAGGTCGAAGAGGATGATTCCGGCGCGGATGGAGTGCACGGCGCTGATGCCCTGCGTCGCCCGCTCCACGCCGAGTTCGGCCACCAGGTTGATCAGGGTGCCGCGTACCTTCGGCCGGCCCGACTCCAGGCTGTCCGCGCAGTCCCTGATGATGCGCTCGGCCTGCAGCGCACAGGTCTTCCAGGTGGCTTCGTCGGCGGCCAGGGGGCTCTTGATCTCCTTGAGCCGTGCCTGGTATTCGTCCAGCAAATCCCGTGTATGAATCAGGAATTCCGCGGCGATCGATGAGTGCGGCACGGACTCGACTGTAGTTGGCCCGATAATTTGAGCTCACCCCCACCTTCTTGAGCTCGTTCACAGGATCATCACGTGGCGGGCTCGCCAGTGTCAACGTACAAACCTGACATCTCACATCGTGAACTACCGGCTGTGGCTGCCCGATCACGGTGGTGGCCACTGGAGGGTTCGTACTTCTGCCCGCGGTACGCGGGTGGCGACGGAGCCGACGTACCCCTCGGCGCAGTCCACCTCGTGCACGTACCAATCGGCCTCGTCGCCCGGCCTGCGGGCCCTGCGCACCCCGTCGGACCGCGGCTCGCCGACGGTCGCCATGTTCCTGACCCCGGAGCCGGCCGCCTTGCCCACGGCCTCGATCGCGGTCCACGTACGGAAGCCCGCGACCTCGTCGACGGGGCCGACGGCGGCGAGCCTGCTCCAGTCGAAGGGGCGGACGCGTTCGACGTCCACGCCGACCACCGCCGGCGTACGGCAGAGCGCGATGAGGGCCGTCGTGCCGGAGTGCGACAGGTTGAAGTCGAGGTGGGGCCAGGGGCCCGGCAGCAGTTCGGGGCGCCCGTTGCCGCAGTCGCCGCAGATCTCGGGCCGCGGGCAGCGGCGCGTGAAGCGCGGGAGTCCGGGGCTCACGGCGAGGTAGCCGGCGAGCAGGGTGCGCAGCGCCACGTGCGAGGAGAGGTAGCGCTGCCGCCCTGCCTGGGTGCGGATACGGGCCGCACGGGCGAGTTCGGAGTCGTCGAGTACGAGGTCCGCCCTGTCCAGGGGGACTTCGTCGAGGGCGACGGACCAGACATGGATCTCCTTGTGTTCGAGGGCGTGGGTGTGCCGGACAGGACTGCGCAAGGCATGCATGGAGGCTTCCCGGGGGTCGGAACGGACCAGGGCTGCCAACGGCCCTGCACGGGAAGCGGGAGTGCCGCGTCGGGCGGCGTCCGCTGTTCAGCAGCCAAGCGCAGGCGGGCGGCGGGTGAGCGGACCACTTGGACGACGGTCCGGCGTACCGCCGCGGGAATTCGCTGCCTTTACGCAATCGGCCGCGTAATCGCCATACCTCCATAGAGGTACCAGTGGCACAAATGCTGGACAGTGCACGCCACTTGATTCTGCCTAAACTCCGGGTCATGGCGAATGTGACGGCCCTTCCCGGGGCCCGCAACACATCAAGTGCCCCTTCTCCCGGTATGGCGAGGCTGCTGCTTCTCGGTCTCAAGGAAGCGCGCCCCGCGGTTCTTGTCGCTTTTCAGCTGCGCTATACATCCGGAATAGTGCTCGCCGTTTCCGCGTCCGCGGGAACCACGGACAAGCCCGTGATCCAGGCGGGGCTCGGCGCCTTCTCCTGGTTCTGCGCGATCCTCTACACGTATCTGCGCAACGGTCTCGAGGACCTGCACGAGGACCGTGTGAACGGTTCGACGAGGCCGCTGGCCTCGGGGCAGCTGTCGCGGCGCGCCGCCCTGACCATGGCGTACGGGGCCCTGGCCGCCGCACTGGTCGCCGCCGCGGCGGCGGGCCCCGCCCCCCTGATCCTGTGCGCCGTGCTGCTGTTCCTCGGGCACGCCTACTCCGCGCCGCCCTTCGCCTGGAAGAACCGCACGTCGGCCGCGATGGGCGTGGTCCTCGCCTCCGGCCTGCTCACCTACTGCGCGGGCCCCGCGGCCCTCGGCGTACCGGTGTACGCCCCCGGACTGCTCGTGATGAGCGCGGGCATGTCGCTGTGGATGGCGCTGGTCGGCGCGGTCGCCAAGGACCTGTCGGACATCGCGGGCGACGCGGCGGCAGGGCGCCGCACCTGGGCGGTCACCCTTGGCGAGCGGCGCACGCGGCTACTTGTCGCGGCGGGCGCGCTCGCCGTCGGTGCCGGCTTCACCGGTGCGGCGCTGCGCTGGGCGCCCGGCCTGCTGCCGACGGCGGTGGTGATGCTCGTGGGCGGTGCGGTGCTCGCCGCCGTGGCACTCGCGGACGGCGCGGCCGCATCGCGGCGCGCGGGACGCCGCCCGTACCGCGTCTTCATGGTCACCCAGCACCTGGCGCATCTGTCGCTGCTCGCGCAGGCCGCGGTCTGAAGCGGCGTATCCGGAAGAGGGATTCACCCCCTCCTAAAGAAACAATCGCGTACCACTGACGTGCAGTTTCCCTGGATTGTCCGCGGATCGTTCTGCTCTCATGGAATGGCGGTAAGGATCGGCCAGAACCTCGAATTCCGGTGAGAATCCCGAATTCCGGAAAGAAGCGGCTGGAGCGCGAAAGGAGAACGACACGATGGCGACTGCCCGACTGGCGCTGATGTTTCCGGGACAGGGGGCACAGCGACCCGGCATGGGTCTGCCCTGGACCCGCAGCTTCGGCTGGACGGTGGTGGACGAGGCCTCCGAGGCGGCGGGGCGTGATGTTTCCGCGCTGCTTCTGGGGGCCGACGCCGAGACGCTGCGGCGCACCGACAATGCCCAACTCGCCACGTTCACCCTCGCGTTGGTGGCGCTCACCGAACTGCGCAAGGAGCACCCCCTGGTCGCCCTGCCGGGCGCCTGCGCCGGACACAGCCTGGGCGAGTACACGGCGCTCGTCGCCGCCGGCATCCTCGATCCGCAGGACGCGGTGCGCCTGATCGTGGCGCGCGGCAAGGCGATGCGGGCGGCGGGCGAGCGAAGCCCCGGCGCCATGACCGCCGTGCTCGGCCTGAGCCCGGTGCGGGTCGAGGCCCTCACCGACGAGCTCAGGGCCGACGGCGGACAGGTGTGGGTGGCGAACCACAACGCGCCGCGGCAGACCGTGATCGCCGGAGTGGCCGCGGACGTCGAGCGCTGCGCGGAGGCGGCGAAGGCCGCCGGCGCCGCGAGGCTCGTGCCGCTCACGGTCGGCGGTGCCTTCCACACGCCGCTGATGTCCGAGGCCGCCGAGGAATTCCAAGAGGCCCTCGCCGCGGTGCGGTTCATGCCCGGACACACCCCGGTCGTCGCCGACGTGGACGCCCGCCCGCACCGCGGCGGCCCGCACTGGGCGGACCTCCTGCACCGGCAGATCACCGCACCGGTCCGCTGGACCCAGGTGCTCATCACGCTCACCACGGAACTGGCCTGCGACCGCCTCCTGGAGATCGGCCCGGGCAAGACCCTGACCGGGCTCGCCAAGCAGACGGTCCCCGCCGTGTCCCGCGAGAACTTCACCGACCCGCACGCCGAGCTCACAGCGGCGGCGTAACCCCCCGTCCACCCGTCCCGAACGACCGAACCGTCAACGATCTAGGAGTACTCGTATGTCCACGCAACCCACGCCATCTCCCTTGAGGTGGTGGACGCTTGGGATCGTCTCGCTCGGGACGTTCATGCTGATGCTCGACCTCAGCGTGGTGGCCGTCGCCCTGCCGCAGATCCATGAGGACCTGGAGAGCAGCTTCGCCGACCTGCAGTGGGTGTTCGACGCCTATGCGCTCACCCTCGCGATCTTCCTGGTGGCCTCGGGCTCGCTCGCCGACCGGCACGGCCGCAAGCGCCTCTTCCAGATCGGCTTCCTCGTCTTCACCGCGGCCTCGCTGGCCTGTGGTCTGGCGGGGGACGCCACCTCGCTGAGCATCTTCCGCGCCATCCAGGGCGTCGGCGCCGCCGTCATGTTCGCGGTCGGCCCGGCGATGCTCGGCCATGAGTTCCGCGGCAAGGAGCGGGCGACGGCGTTCACCGTGTTCGGTGTGGCCGTGGGCCTCGCCGTCGCGGCAGGACCGCTCGTCGGCGGCGCGCTGACCGAGTCGCTGTCGTGGCGCTGGATCTTCTACATCAACGTCCCGGTCGGCATCCTCGCCGTCCTCATCGGCGCGGTGCGGGTCCGCGAGTCGTTCAACAAGAAGGCCCCCGCCACCGACTGGGCCGGCCTGTTCACCTTCAGCGTCGCGCTCGGCGCGCTGGTCTTCGCCATCATCCGCGCGCCCGAGGAGGGCTGGACGAGCGCGCAGACCCTGACCCTGTTCGCGGTCAGCGCGGTCTTCCTCGTCCTGTTCGTGACCATCGAGCGGCGCCTCGGCGAGCGCGCCATGATCGACCTGGGCTTCTTCAGCAACCGCACGTTCGTGGGCATCTCGCTGGTGGCCATGATCGGCAACGCCGCGGCGCTGCCGTCGATCTTCTTCGAGACCAGCTACCTGGAGAACCTCCTGGGCCATGACGCCTGGGAGACCGGTATGCGCTTCCTGCCGCTGACGGGCGCGATGTTCGTGGCCGGTGCGCTGGGCGGCGGCCTGATCGGCAAGGTCCCCTTCCGGGTGCTGCTCGGCGGCGCGGTGGCGGTCATGTCCACGGGTCTGCTCTTCCTGCGCCTGGCCGAGGCCGACTCCAAGTGGACCGTGCTGCTGCCGAGCATGCTCATCACCGGTTTCGGCATGGGTCTGTTCAACCCGGTGCGTGCCGCGCTCGCGATCGGTGTGGCGGAGCCGGCCAAGTCCGGTGTCGCCTCCGGCATCAACGAGACGTTCCAGCAGGTCGGTGTCGCGGTCGGGATCGCCGGTGTCGGCGCGTTCTTCCAGCACCGGGTCTCCGAGGCGTTCGGCGCCACCCAGGTCGGCAAGGGCATGGGCGGCGCCGCGGACGAGGCGGCGCACGGCATCAGCGCGGGCGCGATCGAGACGGTCGGCAAGGCGGCGGGCCCCCTCAAGGAGCAGGTGGTGACGGCGGGCCGCGAGGCCTTCGCGACCGCCTTCCAGGACGCCATGGTGCTGTGCGCCTCCATCGGCTTCGTCGCGGCGCTGATCGGCTTCGCGCTGGTGCGCAACAAGGACCTGCACGCCAGCGCCCTTTCGACGGTCCCGCCGGAGGCCGACGTGGACGCGGCGGGCGGCACGGACAGCGCGGCCGAGCCGGGCGCCGATGTCGTCGGCGCGAAGGCCTGACACGGCCGCACCACCACCAGCCGGTACGTGAGCGGGGGCGGGCCGGTCCGCCCGCCCCGCCCACCACCCGGGATCCGGCCTGCCCCGCAGGACAGGCCCTCGACGACGAGGAACACCAACGATGACGGCAACTGCGCCCCGTGCCGCGCCTGTTCTGTGCGGATTGGGCACCTGGCTGCCCCGCCACGTGGTCACCAACGACGACCTGAGCCAAGAGCTCGACACCTCCGACGAATGGATCCGCAGCCGCACCGGCATCGGCATGCGCCATGTGGCCGGGCCCGACGAGGCGACCTCCGACCTGGCCGTGGAGGCCGGCCGGCGGGCCCTGAAGTCCGCCGGACTCGACGCCGTCGACCTCGTGATCGTGGCCACCACCACACCCGACCGGATCTGCCCCGCCACGGCGCCGCTGGTCGCCGCGCGGCTCGGCCTCGGCACGATTCCCGCGTTCGACGTCGGCGCCGTGTGCACCGGCTTCCTCTACGGCCTCGCCACCGCGGCCGGATATCTGGCCGCGGGTCCGGCCCGCACCGTGCTGGTCGTCGGAGCCGACACGTACTCGACCCTCCTCGACCCCGCGGACCGGTCCACCCGCGCCATCTTCGGCGACGGGGCGGGAGCCGTCGTGGTGCGCGCCGGTGACGCGGACGAGCCCGGTGCGATCGGCCGGGTCGAACTCGCCAGCGACGGCACCGGCAGTGACCTGATCATGGTGCCTTCGGGCGGTTCCCGTGACCCGATCCGCCCGCAGACGGCGGAGGCGGCGGACCCGTACTTCCGTATGCAGGGCAAGAAGGTCTTCCGCAACGCCGTGGAGCGCCTCGCGGAATCCTCCCTGGCCGCCGCCGGACGGCACGGCTGGAGCGTCGCGGACATCGACGTGTTCGTGGCCCACCAGGCGAACATCCGCATCATGCACGCGGCCGCCGACGCGATCGGGCTCGACCGCGCGCGCTGCCACGTCCATCTGGACCGGGTCGGCAACACCGCCGCCGCGTCCATCCCGTTGGCCCTTGCCGACGCGGTGGACTCGGGCCGCCTGAAGCCGGGCGACCGGGTGCTGACCGCGGCCTTCGGCGGCGGTCTGACCTGGGGCGCCACGACGCTGCGCTGGCCGGAGATCCAGCCGGCCTGACCACCACCTCAACTCCCTCTTACAGAGCACCACTTCACCTACTGAGCACCACTTCACCTACTGAGCACCACTTCACCCAGCACCACTTCACCCAGACACGGAGTAATTGCGATGAGCGACGTCTACGAGCGTTTTGTGGGCCTTCTCGGCGGCTTCGGCGTCGAGCCCGCCGAAGTGCAGGGCACCGACACCTTCAGCGACCTCGACCTCGACTCCCTCGCCCTGGTCGAGATATCCCTCGCCCTCCAGGGCGAGTTCGGGATCGACGTCGACGACGACGAACTCGTCGCCGACAACACGGTCGACGAGGCCGTCAAAGTGATCGAGTCGAAGATGGTGGCCGTCTGATGCCCAGCACGGGATCCGCCACCGCGGACTCGTTCGACGCCGCCGTCACCGGTATCGGCATGGTGACCGCGGGCGGCATCGGCACGGCGGCGACCTGGGAGCGGGTCTGCGAGGCCGCCGGAACCGCCGCCCGGCACCTGCCCGAACTGGCCGGTGTGACCGTCGACTTCGCCTGCCTGGTGCCCGGTTTCGACGCCAACGAGCTGGTGGGCCGGCGCAAGGCGTGGCGGCTCGACCGGTGCAATCACCTGGCGATCGCCGCCGCGGCCGAGGCCGTCGCGGACGCGGGCCTCGACACCACGGCCTGGGACGGCGCCCGCGTCGGCGTCGTGCTCGGCTGCGGTATCGGCGGCGCGGGGAGCTGGGAGAAGAACTACGAGCTCCTGCGCGAGGGCGGGCCGCGGAAGGTGTCCGCCACGCTCATCCCGATGCTGGCCCCCAACATGTCGGCCGGCTACGTGGCCATGGAGATCGGCGCCAAGGGACCCAACCTGGTGACGGCCACGGCCTGCGCCTCGGGCACCACGGCCGTGGGCGTGGCACGTGACCTGCTGCGCAGCGGCGCCTGCGACGTGGTCGTCACCGGCGGTACGGAGTCCTGCGTGATTCCGTCGATCTCCGCCGGGTTCAGCCAGATGGGAGCCCTGTCCCGGCGGCACGACGACATCACGGGGGCGTCCCGTCCCTTCGACGCCGGGCGCGACGGGTTCGTCATGTCCGAGGGCGCCGCGGTGCTCGTGCTCGAACGCGAGGCGGACGCCGCGGCCCGCGGCGCCCGGGTGCGGGCCCGCGTCAGCGGGTACGGCGCGTCGGCGGACGCGTACAACGCCACCGCGCCCGATCCGCAGGGCGCGGGCGCCGAACTCGCCCTGCGCGCGGCCCTCAAGGACGCCGGGCTCGGCCCGCAGGACATCGAGCACGTCAACGCGCACGGCACGTCCACGCCGCTGAACGACAAGACGGAGGCCCGCCTCATCCGGCGCGTCCTCGGCGAGGGACCGTCCGTCACCTCGGCCAAGGGCGTGCTCGGCCATTCCCTCGGTGCCACCGGTGCCATCGAGGCCGCGCTCACGGTCCTCACCCTTGAGCGCTCCTTCGTGCCGCCGACGGCCAATCTGGAGAGCCAGGACCCCGAGATCGACATCGATGTGGTGGCGAAGGCGGGACGCGAGGGCCCGGTGCGGGCCGCGGTCAGCAACTCCTTCGGATTCGGAGGACAGAACGCGGTGCTCGCGTTCACCGCGGCATGAACGCCACCGGACATCTGCACACGCTGCGGAACACGACGGTCCGGCGCACCCTGCGCCGGGCCCTCGTGGCCCAGGTCGCGCTCGGCTTCGGACTTCCGGCGGAGGACAAGGACCCGGGAACCGGGCCGATTCGATACGAACACGGAGTGCTGAATGAAGGAGTCAACGCCTCCCGCCCGGCCGGTCAGTGGCCACGCCACGACCGCCGAGGCCCTTGAGCGCTGGCTGGGAGACCCGGGCCTGGAGTCCAACGCGGCCTCCTACGTGAACGCCCTCGACCTCGACGAACGAGAAGAGCTGCCCGCGGCCGCCATCGACCGGCTGCGTGCCTTCGGCTTCCACCGGTACTTCGTACCGGAACGCCTCGGCGGTGAACTCCGCTCCACCGAGGAGATCTTCATGCTCAGCCGCGTCCTGGCGCGCAGGGACATGAACCTCGCGGTCAGCGAGACCACCCAGGTGTGGATGATGCTGGCCTGGCTCGGCGGCGACGCCGAACAGCAGGACAAGTTCGCGGCGGTGCAACTGGGCGGCGGGGTCGTCCCCTGCCTCGCGTACTCGGAACTCGACCACGGCGCCGACCTGGCCGCCAACGAGCTCCGCGCCGTGCGTGACGGCGGGAGCTACGTCCTCGACGGAGAGAAGTGGCCCATCAACCGGGGCACCACCTCCACCCATGTGGTGCTGCTCGGCGCCACCGGCGGCGCGGACAAGGCCGTCCAGCGCCGGCAGTCCCTGTTCCTCCTCGACAAGTCCGAGGTCGTCTCCGGCACCGTGGAAGGAGTCCCGCGCGTCCCCACGTACGGTCTGCGCGGCTGCGACATCAGCGGAGTCGCCTTCGACGGCGTACGGGTGGACACCAGGGCCCGCCTCGGCGCGGAGGGCGAAGGGCTCGAACTCGCGCTGCGCGGACTGCTCATCACCCGAACCTTCTGCACGGGTCTCTCGCTCGGCGCCGGGGACACCATGCTGCGCACCGCGAGCGGCTTCCTGTCGCGGCGGGTCCTGTACGACGGGCCGACGAGCCGGATCCCGTACGTCTCGGAGGCCCTCGCCAACGCCTACCTCAGCATCCTGGTCGCGGAGTGCGAGAGCCTCGTCGCGATGCGCGGACTGCACCTGTACGCGGACGAGTTCAGCGTCTGGGGGAACCTGACCAAGGTCCAGGTGGCCCGCCTCATCGACTTCAACAGCAAGACCCTGGCCAGGATGCTCGGCGCGCGCTACTTCATCCGCTCCGCCGAGCACCAGGGCATCTTCCAGAAGATGCTGCGCGATTCGTCCGTCGTCTCCGTCTTCGACGGCAGCGAGCCGGTGTGTCTGGACAGCGTGGCGCTCCAACTGCCCGCGCTGGCCAAGGCGTACGGCCGCGAACGGGAGGACGACTGGACCGCCCTGTACGACCTGCGGGCGCGGCTGCCGGTCTTCGAACCGGGCAGCGGCACGATGTTCGGCCGCGGCCGGGACGCCGTACTCGCCTCCCTGCCCACACTGATCGACAAGCTGGCCGCGCTGTCGCCCTCCGGCCCCCTGGACGCGGAGCGGCTCGCCGCCCTGCGGGCACGGGCCGGGCGGCTGCGCACGGAGCTCGACGCCCTGTTCCAGCAGGTCGCGCGGGTGCGGCGGGAGACAGCGGCGGGGCAGCCGAAGACGGCAGGCAAGTCCACGGACCCCCGCCTCATGCGCCTCGCGGAGGAGCTCTGCGGCCTGCACGCCAAGATCGCGTCCCTCGGCGTATGGCTTTTCAACCGTGACCACCTCGGCGCGTTCTTCGCCGGCGGCGCCTGGCTGCAGGCCGCGCTCGACCGCGCCGAAGTGCATCAGTACCAGGTCGGCGACCTCGCGCCCGCGACGGCCGCCGAACTCGTGACCCAGCTCGAAACCCAGCGCACGCGGCACGAGTTCTTCTCGATCCGCACGGTGCGGCAGGCCGCACCGGGAGCCCCCGAGGCAAGCACGCACACCCTCAGCGAAAGGCCCAACCTGCCATGACCACCACCGACATCACGATCGGCGACATCCGCACGCTGCTCACCGAGGCCGTCGCCGCCGAGGTCGGGATCACCCCGGCCGAGGTGGAGACCGACCAGCCCTTCACCTACTACGAGCTCGACTCCGTCGCGGCGCTCTCCGTCAGCATGGAGCTGGAGGACCACTGCCGAATATCGGACCTCCCCGCCGACCTGCTGTGGGACTACCCGACGGTGGACGCGCTCGCCGTGGCGCTCTGGGAGCGTCTCAACCCCGGTCTCGCCGCTGCCGCCGTGGACGGTAAGTGATGACGACAGCGATCACGACTCCGTACGTCAACTCCCAGCAGTCCGGCCTGTGGTTCATCCACGAGACGGACCCGGAGTGCTCCGCCTACCACGTCGTCTTCGCCGCCGAGGCGACCGCGGACCCCGAACTCGGCGCGCGGGCAGGGGAGATACTCGGCGACCTGATGCGCGAGTACGACGCGCTGCGCATCTGCTTCCGCCCCGGCGAGGACGGCCCGGAGCAGGTCGTCGAGGACTCCGTACCGCTCGACGTGCGGTTCGCGGAGGCCCGCGGCCTGTCGCCCATGGCCCTGAAGCAGCGCATCAGGACCGACACCCGCGCCCCCTTCGACCTCGCACGCCCGCCCCTGTGGCGGCTCCACCTCTACCGCACCGGCGAGCGGACCTGGGTGTTCGCCGTCGTGATGCACCACATCGCGGCCGACTTCTGGACGCTCGGGCTGCTGCTCTCGGAGGTACGCGCCCGGCTGGAGGGCACCAAGGGCAGGTTCACGCCCGACGGCCGCGCCTTCGCCTCCTACGCCGAGCAGCAGCAGGCCTTCCTGCGCACGGAGAAGGCCGGGCAACTGCGCGACAGCGAGGCGGAGCGGCTCGCCGACCTGCCCGCCGGCCTCGACCTGATCGGCGACCTGCCGCGCCCGCCCGCCCCGAGCCACAACGGCGGTTCGGTGCCCTTCGCGCTGTCGGCCGCCACCACGGACGCGGTGCGCGCCCTGGGCCGGGAGAACGCGGCGACCCCCTACCAGATGCTGCTCACCGCCTACTTCGTGCTGCTCAGCCGGGTCAGCGGCCAGTCCGACATCCTGGTGGGCACCCCGACTTCGGGCCGTCTGCAACGCCAGTTCCGGGACGCGATCGGCAACTTCGTCAATACCGTCGTCGTACGCGGTGAGGTCGATGAGCAGGCGACGTACCGGGAGCTGCTCGCCGCCACGAAGGCGCGCGCACTCGACGCGCTGCACGCGCAGGAGCTGCCGTTCCCGTGGCTCGTGCGGGAGCTCGCGCCGCCCCGCGACCCGAGCCGGACCCCCGTCTACCAGGCGGGTTTCGCCTGGGACCGGCTCCCGTTCCTCGGCGACATGGACAACTTCTTCCTGCTCGAACCCGACGCGGGAACCGTCCTCGACATCGCGGGCGCCGCCCTGCGCCCGTACCCGGTGCCGCAGCAGGAGGGCCAGACCGACCTGTGGATCGAGATGGGCGCCGAGCGGCAGGGCGCCTTCGCCGGCGTGCTGCGCTACAACACCGACATCCTGGAGGAAGGCACCGCACGGGAACTCGCCGCCGCGTACGTGAACACGGTCGAGTCGCTGGCCGCCCACCCCGACGTACCGCTGCGTGATCTCGTACGGGGAGACGCCGGGCAGCTGGAGCGGCTCGCCGCCTGGGGCACGGGACCGGAGCGTGAACTGCCCGCGGACCGGCTGCCCGAGCTCGTACGGGACCAGGCGTTGCGCACCCCCGAAGCCGTCGCGCTCGTCGCCGACGGCGAGGAGTGGAGCTACGCCCGGCTGCGGTCGGAGACCGAGCGGATCGCCGCGTCCCTGCGCGCCGCCGGCATCGTGCCGGGCGACCGCGTCGCGGTCCTTGCCCGGCGCGGCGCGCCCCTGGTGGCCGCGCTCCTCGGGGTCCTCGCGGCCGATGCCGCCTATGTGCCGCTCGACCCCAACCTGCCGGTCGACCGGCTGAGTTATATGGCCGAGGACTCCCGCGCCCGGCTGCTGCTCAGCGAGCGGCGCCTCAGCGAGGAGTGGCTGCCGGGCCTGCCCGTCCTGTGCGTCGACGACCCGCAGGCCACGGTCCAGGGGGCAGTGGCGCCGACGCAGGAGAGCGCGGACGCCTCCGGCCCGGCGCACGACCTCGCGTACATCCTCTATACGTCGGGTTCCACCGGCCGTCCGAAGGGGGTGGCCATCGGGCACCGCGCCCTGGTGAACCTGCTGCTCTCGTTCCGGGACCAGACCGGGTTCACGGACGCGGACAGCCTGCTCGCCGTGACCACGATCTCCTTCGACATCGCCGCCGTCGAGCTGTTCCTGCCGCTCATCACCGGCGGCCGGGTCATCGTCTGCGACAGCGAGACCGTCGCCGACGGCGCCCGGCTCGCGGCCCGTATCGAGGAGTGCGGCGCGACCTGGATGCAGGCGACACCCACCTCGTGGCGGATGCTGCGCGACGCGGGCTGGAGCGGCAGCGCGCGCCTCAACGTGATCTGCGGAGGCGAGGAACTTCCCCTGGACCTCGCCGAGTTCCTCACCGGCCGGGTGCGGAGCCTGATCAACGCCTACGGCCCGACGGAGACGACCATCTGGTCCACCGCGGGCCCGGTCGAACCCGCCGTCGGCGTCGACATCGGCGCACCGCTCGCCAACACCCGGTTGTACGTCCTCGACCCGCACGGCCGGCGCGTCGAGCCGGGGCTGCCCGGTGAACTGTGGATCGGCGGCGACGGCCTCGCCGTCGGCTACTGGGACCGGGCCGAACTGACCGAGGAGCGGTTCGTCACCGGGCTGCCCGCCGCCCCCGCGGAGCGCCTGTACCGCACGGGCGACCGGGCGCGCTGGACCAGCGACGGGCGGCTGCTGCACCACGGGCGCCTCGACAACCAGGTCAAGCTGCGCGGCTACCGCATCGAACTCGCCGAGGTCGAGACGGTGTTGCAGGCCGTGGAAGGCGTGTCGGCGGCCGTCGTCGTCGTCCGCGACGACCGGCTCGTCGGCTACCTCATGGCCGAGCCAGGCACGGAGCTGAAGGCGGCCGAGGTCAAGGCGGCGGCCGCGGTGTCCCTGCCCTCGTACATGGTGCCCGGCATCCTCGTCACCCTCGACGAGCTGCCCCTCACGGCCAACAAGAAGATCGACCGCAACCGGCTGCCCGCGCCCACCGCCGCCACGGACGAGTCCTTCGAGAAGCCGCGCGATGCCACCGAGATCACGCTGGCCCGGATGTGGACGGAGATCCTTCAGGTCGGCGCGGTCGGCATCCACGACGACTTCTTCGACGTGGGCGGTCATTCGCTGCTCGCCGTCCGGCTCAGCGCGGCCATCCGCGAGGAGTGGGACGTCGAGATCCCCATCTCCGTGATGCTGCGGCACGGCACCATCGCCGACATGGCCGCGATCGTGCGCCAGGGCGGCCAGGAGAGCACGCGCACCCCCGTCGTCCGGCTACGGGAGGGGGAGGCGGACCGCCGTCCGCTGTTCCTCTTCCACCCCTTCGGCGGCACCGTCTTCTGCTACGTGGAGCTGACCAGGCATCTGCCGCCGGGCCGGCCCGTCGTGGCGGTCGAGGCCCCCGGCATCGAGAACGAGGGCGAGGCCGAGGTGAGCGTGGAGGCCATGGCCACGCGCTACATCGACTACCTCAAGGAGATCCAGCCGAACGGCCCCTACGCCCTCGGCGGTTGGTGCTTCGGCGGTGTCATCGCCTACGAGGTGGCCGGGCAGCTGCGGGCCGCGGGGGAGGAGATCGAGGTCATCGCCGCCATCGACAGCCGCGCGCCGATCGAGGCGAACATCCCCGAGGCGCCCGACGACGCGACGATGCTCTCGTGGTTCGCCCGGGACCTCGCGGTGCCGGCCGGGAAGACCCTCGACCTTCCGGCCGAGCACCTCAGGGAGCTCGGCGGGGACGCGGCCTTCGACCACATCCTCCGGGAGGCCGCCGCGATCGGTGTGCTCGCCGAGGACGCGGACCGCGCGCAGATCCTCCGCTACTTCGAGGCGTACCTCGCCAACGGCATCGCCCTGCAGACCTACCTTCCCGAACCGAACGACCTCGACCTCGTGCTGCTGCGCGCGGTCGACGAGGAGGCCGACTACGGGCCGAAGCTCGGCTGGGACGCCCTGATCAAGGGCGAGTTGCACGTCATCGACGTCGTCGGCGACCACAACTCGGTGATGTATCCGCCGCACGCCACCGGCGCCGCACAGGCGATCGGACGACACCTGGGAGCAGGAACCGACCATGATCAGAGCTGAGTACGCCTTCGACCTTCCGGTGCCGCCCAAGGAGGCCTTCGCCATCCTGTCGGACCCGGCCATGGACGTGGAGTGGCAGAGCAGCTGTGTGCACGCGAAGCTGCTCGACGGAGAGCCGCGGCCCGGCAGCCGCTACGAGATCGTCTTCCAGATGATCGGCAAGCGGCTGGAATTCCTGGTCGAGGTCGACGAGTTCGAGCCGGGAGTCCGCTCGAAGTTCCACACCCTCGACGGACCGTTCGGCTACGTCGGCACGTACGAGTACACCGAGCGCCCCGACGGTACGACGCGGGTCCAGTGGACGTTCGACGTCGACCCCGGGGACTACTTCGGGATCATGCCGAAGCCCCTGCTGCGCAAGGTCCTTGTCACACAGGTCAAGAAGGACTCAGGGCGCCTTGCCGCACGGCTCGCCGAGGAGGCGCGGCTGAGCGCCTGAGCGCCCGAGCTGTCGTACGGCCGCCCTGTCACCGTTCCAAGAACCCCAAGAATTCGGGGAATTCCAAGTAAGGAGAAAGTCATGCCGGGGGAGATACGGGAGAGCGACAACGAGATACGGGCGAGCGACAACGCCCAGGACGTGCCGAAGGTCGTCGTCACCGGCCTCGGCGCGACCACCGCGCTCGGCGGCGATGTCCCCAGCACCTGGGAGGCGCTGCTGAGAGGGGAGAACGGCATCCAGCTCCTCGACGGCGAGGCCTGGTGCGGGGACCTGCCGCCACAGATCGGAGGCCGCATCCGGGTCGAGCCGGCTCCCGGTCTCCAACCCCTGCAACGCGTACGGCTCAGCCGCACCGCACAGTTCGCCGTGACGGCGGCGGGGCAGGCGTGGCAGGACGCGGAGCTCGATACGGCCGCGCTCGCACCGACCCGGGTCGCCGTCGCGGTCTCGGCGGCCGCGGCCGACATGACCGCCCTCATCGACGGCTGGGAGCGGTTCAAGGAGCGCGGCTGGAACCGGGTGTCGCCGCTGACGGCACCGCTGTCCATGGGCAATGCCTCCGCGGCGGCCGTCAGTGTGCTCGTCAACGCGCGCGCCGGTGCGTACGCCACCGTCAACGCCTGCTCCTCCGGTACGCAGGCGCTGGCGACGGCGGTCGACCTGATCCGCAAGGGCGACGCCGACGTCGTCCTCGCGGGCGGCGCCGAGGCACCGCTGCACCCCATGGTCCTCGGGGCGTTCGCGTCGATGCGGACGCTGTCGCAGCGGGCGGACGACCCGGCCGGCGCGTGCCGCCCCTTCGACAAGGACCGGGACGGCATGGTGTTCGCCGAGGGTGCGGGCATCCTCGTCCTCGAATCCGAGCGGCACGCGCTGGCCCGCGGAGCCCGTGTCTACGCGGAGCTCGCCGGGGTGGGAATCGCCTCTGACGCCCACCACTTGGTGCAGCCCGAGCCCGAAGGCGCCGGCACGGCCCGCGCCATCCGTGCCTCGCTGGCCGACGCCGGCGTGTCGCCCGCGGACGTCGCACACCTCAACGCCAACGGTGTCGCCACCACGGTCGGCGACGCCGGGGAGGCGCGCGGGATCCGCGAGGTCTTCGGGGACGCGGGCGAGGGCCCGGCGGTCTCGGCGAACAAGTCGATGACCGGGCACGCGCTCGGTGCGGCCGGCGCCATCGAGTCGATCGCCACGGTGCTCTCGCTGCACCAGGGCGTGGTGCCGCCCACCCGGAACTTCGTCAGCCTGGACGAGGATCTCCGCGTCGACATCGTGCACGGCGCACCCCGGAAGCTGGCGGACGACCAGGTCATCGCGGTGAAGAACTCCAGCGGGTTCGGCGGCCACAACGTGACGCTCACCTTCCGCACGGTGGAGCGGGTGGCCGCGGCCGGCTGACATCCCGACCCGGGCGGCGTGGCCGTGTCCCCCGTCACGGCCACGCCGCCCTTCCCTCCGTATCCGAACGCCGAAAGCCGAAAGAGGACCCGATGCCGCAGGCCCGGACGCCCGATGAGCCGCCGCACACCACCTACATCCTGACCCTGTCCTGCCCGAACCGCACCGGCATCGTCCACGCGGTGTCGGGCTTCCTCCTGGCCCGCGACTGCGACATCCTCGACAGCCAGCAGTACGGCGAGGACGGCGTCTTCTTCCTCCGCGTGCACTTCGCCGCCGATGCCGTCGATGTCGCGGAGCCCGGACTCGCCCGGCTGCGCACGGAGTTCCAGCCGCTCGCCGCCATCTACTCGATGGAGTGGCGGATCGACGACGCCACGCGCCGCACGCGGACGCTCATCATGGTGAGCCAGTACGGCCACTGCCTCAACGACCTGCTGTTCAGGGCGCACGCCGGGGCGCTGCCCATCGACATCACGGCCGTGGTCTCCAACCACGAGGACTTCCGCGCGATGACCGACTCGTACGGCATCCCGTTCCACCACCTCCCGGTCACCCGGGAGACGAAGGCGGAAGCGGAACAGCGCCTCCTCGCTCTCATCGACGAGACGGACGCCGAACTCGTGATCCTCGCCCGGTACATGCAGATCCTCTCCGAGGACGTCTGCAAGCGGCTCGACTCCCGAGTGATCAACATCCACCACTCGTTCCTGCCGAGCTTCAAGGGAGCGAAGCCCTACCACCAGGCCCACGCCCGCGGCGTCAAGCTCATCGGGGCCACCGCCCACTACGTCACGGCGGACCTGGACGAGGGCCCCATCATCGAGCAGGACGTCATCCGCGTGGACCACCGCGCCGCCCCCGAGGACCTCGCCGCCATCGGCCGGGACGTCGAGGGCCAGGTCCTGGCCCGCGCGGTGAAACGCCACGCGGAACACCGCATCCTGCGCCACGGCCGGCGCACGGTGGTCTTCTCCTGACACCCCGTCCGCCGCGCGAGAGCGGCTGCCGTGGACGTGGGTCCACGGCAGCCGCTTCTTCGGGGCGTACGGGGTGTCAGCCGCGCGCTGCCACCGGGGTCGGGGCTTCTTCCGTGGCCGTGGCCGTGGCCGTCACCGGCTGCGGCTGCGGCGTCGTCCGCGCGGCGGCCGTACGGCGCGCCACCCGGCGCAGGTACAGGTTGTTGAAGACCAGGGCGAGTGCCGTCAGGGAGGCGCCCGCCACCTGCATGCCGGCCGGGATCACGCCGGTCAGGGCGGAGATGATGAAGGCGGTGACCGGGACGACGTCCATGAACAGGACGCCGTTGAGGGGGCCGAGGTACTTGTTGCCGAAGTTCCAGCCGAGGACGCCCACGAAGCCGGCGACGACGCTCATGTAGGCGAGTTCGGGGAGGACCGTGGTCACGGCGTGCGCGGTCGGGACGGGGACGCCGCCCGTGGCCAGGATGATCGCCGTGATGACGGTGGCGCTGGCCAGGCCGAGGACCGTGGTGATCGCCGTGTACTTGATCGGCGACCAGGCCGGGAAGTACGTGGCGCCGGAGGTGTAGATCACCCAGCACAGCGCGGCGAACAGCAGCAGCGCGTCGGGGCCGAAGTCGGAGGGGTGGGCCAGCAGCGTGCTGAGGCTGCCGTCGGAGACCACCAGGATGACGCCGACGAAGGACATCGCGATGAAGGCGAGCGCGCCCTTCGGCGGAACCACCTTGCGCAGCACCCAGTTCACGAGGAAGCCCATCATGGGCATCGTCGCCATCATGATCGAGGCGTTCAGGGCGCCCCGGTCACCGATGAGGTCCTGGCCGAAGAAGACCAGGAACTGGAAGCCCGCGAAGCCCGCGGTGCCGAACAGCCAGGCCAGACCGATCCGTTCGCCCTTCAGCTTGAACCCGGCCGCCCCCTCGCGCAGCTTGAGGAAGACGAGGAACATCGCGCCGGCGATCGCGTACCGCAGGCAGGTGAAGGTGAACGGGTCGATGTGCTTCAGGGTGACGTCCATGAGGGGGAACATCGCGCCCCAGGAGACGGTGGCCAGGAGGCACAGCAGCACACCTCGGCCGTAGTTCTTCTGATCGTTCATGATTCTTCGTTCTTCCTTCGAGGGTCGAGGGTCGAGGGGGTCGGCGCTTTCGAGGGGGTCAGGCGGGGACGAGTTCGCCGCGGCGGGCCGCCGCCTCGGCGTCGACCAGGGGCAGCACGGTCTCCAGCAGGCGGGGCGCGCGCACCTTGCCCGTCGGGCTGTACGGGATCGCCTCCACCGGAATCACGTACGCGGGCAGGCACGGCACCCGGCGGGCGCAGGCGGCGGCGACCGCGCGCCGGCCGCTCTCCAGGCGCTCCGGGGAGACCGGGGCGAACGGCACGACCAGCACGTCCTCTCCGGTGCCCTGGAGCTTGGTGCGCAGCACGGCGGTCTCGCGTACGCAGGGCAGGTCCATCAGGTCGTTCTCGAGGCCGAAGATGTTGACGTCGAGCGGCTTGCCCTCGGCCGCCTTGGAGACGCCGTCGTTGCGGCCGGTGAGTTCGAGCCGGCCCGCCTCGTCGATGAAGCCGCTGTCGCCGGTGAGCAGGAAGCGCTGGGTACGGCCGCCGTAGTCCAGCTCCAGGAACTCCGGGGTGGCGTTGGCGTACTCGTCCATCAGCTGGTAGCTCGCGATCGCGACGCGGCCGCGCATCCCCTTGGGCACCGGACGGTTCTCCGGGTCGAGGACGGCGATGGTGTTGCCGGGCATCGGACGGCCGGATCGGCAGGGCGCCACGTGCAGCTCCTCGGGGCCGATCATGACGTTCACGCCGGTCTCGGTGGTGCCGTAGTAGAGGTGCAGGACCGGGCCGAGGCGGTCCCAGGTGTTGTTGACGACCCAGCGGTTCAGGTGCCGTCCGCCGGAGAGCACGAAGTGCAGGCGCGAAGTCTCGTGCAGATGCTCGGAGTCGGGGTGGGCGACGACCCGCTTGAGAACCGGCGGCACCATGAGCGTGGTGGACACGCCCTCTTCCTGGATGATCCGGATCAGGGCCGCGGTGTCGTCGTACGGGCCGAGCACGACGGTCCCGCCGAGCGACAGGAAGATGCGCGCCCAGCCGGGACCCGAGGCGTGGTACAGCGGGACCGTGACCAGGTGGACGTCGTCCTCGTCGAAGGAGTACTGGTCCACCAGGTCGGCGAACCGGCGCGCCTCGAAGGAGGACCGGCGGATCACCATCTTGGGGATGCCGCTGGTCCCGGAGGTGAAGGAGAACGCCTCGAACGGCTGCTCCACCGGCCGCGGTTCACCGGGCTGCGAGCGCAGCAGCTCGTCGAAGGTCACGCCCGGCGCGTTCGCCGGCACATCGCTGTCCAGCCGGATGTCGAGCACGTCGCGGCCCTCGGGCCAGCCGGCCTCGGTCAGTACGGAGCGCTGGGCGGCGGTGCTGATGATCACGGTCGGCCGGAGCTGCTCCAGCGTGCCCGCGGTGGCCTCGGCGCCTGCGGTGTAGTCGAGGCCGACGCACGGGATGCCGAGCGTAGAGACGGCGGCCATGGCGACGACGAGCTCCCAGCGGTTCTCGGCGACGAAGACCGCGCGGGCCGGGCGTATGTCGGGCAGTCTCCGCTCGATCGCGGTCGCCACGCGGGCGACCTTGTCGGCGAGGCTGGCCCAGGTGAGCCGCACTTCGCCGTCGACCAGGGCCACGTGTCCGGGGCGGCGCTCGGCGTGCTTGCGCAGGTCCGTGAGCTTGATCATTTCCAGTCACTTCCTTCCAGCGGGAACAGCGGGGGTACTTGGGACGGCGGTGCCGACCGCACCGGACTGGCGCAGCGTGTAGATCTCGCAGCCGCTGGACCGCAGCGCGCCGATCTCGCTGAGGGTCCGGTCGCACAGCCGCTCGCCCGGCACGGCGATCGGAATGCCGGGCGGGTAGGCGATGATGAAGTGGTCCGTCGTGCCCTGCGCCAGGGCGGCGGACGACGTGCGGTAGGTGCGCTGGATCGTGCGCAGCGCCTCCAACAACCGCAGCAGCGTTGCCTCGTCGACCCCGATGTGTACGTGGAAGAGCACGGCGTCACCGCTCTCCCGCGCCACGTACAGGGCGTACTCGTCGAACAGGATCCGGCGGAAGTCGGCCGCCGTGATGCCGAGCGCGCTGATGTCGACGAGCACCCGGGTCGGGTCGTCGCTCACCAGCAGCGCCGGGTCCGTCAGATGGCCGTCGGGGCCGAGCGCGCGGTAGGCCGACAGGCGGGGATCCGTGGCGAGTTCGGTGCGCAGGGTGCCGGCCAGGCTCAGTGACCGCTCCAGCAGCTGCTCGCCCTCCGTCTCCGCCTGCAGCCGCGCCAGATCGAGGCTCGCGAGCACCGGCCAGCTCGGCGAGGTGGTGTGGTGCTGGAACAGCGCCTGCGCCGTACGCTCCTGGGCCTCGCTGTCGCCGACCAGATGCAGGTACGAGCCCTGCCGCAGCGCCGACATCGACTTGTGCGCCGAATGCGTCACGGCCATGCTCAGCGGCAGCGGGCTCCCGCTGTCGCGCAGCGCCTCCACCGCGTGCAGCGCGGTCAGCGGTCGAAGGCGCGGGTGGAACCGGTGCACGGCGCCCCACGCCTCGTCGACGAGCACCGACACCGCGGGGTGCGCGGCGGCCAGTTCGGTCAGCACGGTGGGCAGGTCGTAGCGGACGCCGTCGTACGAGACCGCCGACAGGACGACGGTGTCGTACGGCCTGCCCTCCGCCACGGCGGCACGGAACATGTCGAGCAGCCGGGGCAGGTCGCCGAACGTACGGGGGCAGGTGGCGCAGCACTTCTGCATCGGCGCGTACGTGACGTCCACGCCGAGCGCGCCGAGGGCGAAGTGCACCGACTGGTGGCAGCTGCGGTCGGACAGGACCCGGCTGCCGGGGCGGGCCAGCGCGGTCAGGGCGACCCGGTTGGCGGTGCTGGTGCCGGTCGAAAGGAAGAACGTCGCGTCGGCGCCGAAGCTGTTCGCGGCCAGCCGCTGGGCCTGGCGCAGCGGGCCGCGGGGGCGGAAGAAGGAGTCGAGCATCGTGCCGCTGTAGGAGACGTCGGCGGCGAGTTGGGCCGTGCCGAAGAGGGCCTCGTACGACTCCCTGATGCGGGAGTCGCGGATCGACCGGCCGTGGGAGAGGGGGAGGGCGTGGAAGGAGGCGATGTCCCGGCGGGACACCGCGAGAACCGCGTCGGCCAGTGGCGTCCTGCTCGCCCCGTGACGCCCGGCGGGAGGAGCTTGCGGTCCCTCCTCGGAGGCGGGAGTGGAGCTGGTGGGTTCGGTCATGCACCCATAAAACAAAACCTTCGCGAAGGTATCAAATATTATCGGGAAGGCTGATGGAGGGGCGGGGGCGTGGTGGAGGGGAGGGGGTGGCGCGGGTGTGATGCGGGTGTGGTGTGTCAACGGGGCGTCGCGGAGCCCGAGTTGAGGGTTCCGCGACGCTCCGTCGGCGCCGGTGGGTTACGCCTGGTGCTGCGCGAAGGTGCTCGCCGCGTAGGCCGTCGCGGCCGGGCCGGGCTGCAGGGTCGCGTGGGCGGACACGGCGTGGATGTCGCGCCAGGCGCGCTGCAGCGGGCTCGTCCGGGTCAGGGCGCGGGCGCCTGCCGTGCGGAAGAGGCGCTCCACGGCGTCGGTCAGCAGCTCGGCGGCCCGGGAGGCGTCGCGCTGGTTGCGGGCCGCGGCCTCCGGGGCGAAGGCGGCCGGGGGCTGGAGCGCGGCGTGGTCCGCGCGCCGCGCCGCCGACTCCAGGAGGAGCGCGGCCATGTCGATGTCCGCCGAGGACCGGGCGAGGGTTCGCTGCGTACTGGGGTCGGCCGTGGCGCCGCGTTCCCCGGCCAGCGCGGTCCAGGCGGCCAGCGCGCCCCGGGCGGCCCCGAGCGCAGGGGCGCAGAACAGCAGCGCGGCGACCAGCGGGTACGGCACCCGATGGCAGGCGGCGGCCTCCGGGTCGGTCACGCCCGTCAGCAGCGTGTCCCGCAGGCAGGACCGGTGCGCTGGTACGAAGACGTCGTCGACGGAGACCGAGTGGCTGCCCGTGCCGCTCAGGCCGACGCTGTCCCAGGTGTGGTGCACGCGGACGTCGCGACGGGGGACGAGGAGGACGCGGTACGCGGGCGGGCCGGTCACCGTGTCGTCCAGGGTGGCCAGCAGGACCCAGTCGCAGTGCTCGATCCCGCTCGCCCAGCCCCAGCGCCCGGTCAGTCGCCAGCCGCCGGGGGTGGGTACGAGTCGGCCCGCGGGCGGGACGATCGCCGCGGCGATCGTGGTGTCGGGGGAGTCGGCCCACAGTTCCGCCTGTGCCTGTTCGGGCAGGTGGGCGGCGAGCCGGGCGTGCGCGGCGAGGAGTGCGGCGCACCAGGCCGAGGAGGCGCAGCCCTCGCCGACGGCGGCCACGGCGGTCACCAACTCCGCGAAGCCGCCCGCGTTTCCGCCCCGGTGGCGCGGTACGAAGTGCCGGGCGAAACCGGCCGGGCGCAGGGCCTGGACCACGTCGGGGTGGAGGCGGCCGGCTTGCTCCGTGGCGGGGGCGTGGTGGGCCGCTGTCGTGGCGAGGGTGGTCGGGTCGAGCGGCAGGGAGAGCGGGGTCGTAATCATCGGAGCCTTCCATGAAGCGGGGAGAGGGGTGAAAAAAATTCGATCGAGAAGGTATTTTCTTTGGATGCACAGATCTTGGATGCGTAGTTCTTGGATGCACGGATCTTGGATGAAGGGATCTCGGACGCGTGGATCGACGGGAAGGGGCGAGGGGTGAAGCAGGACAGGGCGCGGCGTACGCACGAGGTGCTGCTCGACGCGGCGGCGAGCGCGTTCGTTCGCCACGGCTTCGCGGGCGCCAACCTGTCCGAGGTCGCCGCCCGCTCCCGCCTCACCAAGGGGGCGCTCTACGGTCACTTCGCCTCCAAGGCCGACCTGGCCGAGGAGTTGGTGCGGGGGTTCGAGGAGGAGTGGGCCAAGTTGCTTGCCACGCACGGGAGTTCACTGCGTGGGCTGGCCCTGGGCTTCGACCGGCGGATCCATGACGACGTACGGTTCGCCGCCGGTCTCCGGCTCGCCGTGGACGCGTCCCGGGTGGCGCGGCGGGAGTCGGCGCCGCTCGGTGAACTGCGTACGAGGCTGCTGGAGTTGGTCAGGGACGCGCAGCGCGAGGAGCGGATGGCGGCGGAGCACAGGCCCGAGGTGCTGGCCCGGCTGATCCTGGCCGTGCTGCTGGGGGTGTTCTCGACCCGCTTCGGCGCCGAGGACGTCGAGGGGGTCGAGGGTGTCGGGGACGTAGGGGACGTCGGGGACGTCTCGGGAGGGGGCGTCGAGACGGCGGACGAGCTTTGGGACGCCGTGCTGTCGGCCCTGGGACCGGCCGTCTGAGGGTGCCGCTCGCGCGTCTCAAGCGGTCTGCGCGTCTCAAGCGGTCTGCGGGGCCAGGCCGTACAGGGCCGGGCCCGGCAGGCGCCGCCAGCCGTGCAGCGCCGCCCGCGCCGCGAGGGCCGGGGCGCTGCCCACGGTCACCGGGTGGCCGACGCCGCCCAGTAGCGGCAGATCGCTCGCGTCGTCCGCGTAGGCGTAACAGTCGGACGGGTCCACGGAGAGGGCGGTCATGATCCGGTGGGCGGCCGCCCGCTTGGCCCGGCCGATCATCGGGGGACCGGTCAGGCCGCCGGTGAGGATGCCGTCGCTGACCTCGGGGACGGTGCACACGACGAGGTCGGCGCCGACCTCCCGGCTCACCGGAGCCAGGGCGGCCGTGAACGAACCGGAGAGCAGGACCGTCAGATCACCGGCGCGGTGGTGCTGCCGAAGGGCCTCGCGGACCGGCGGGTGGAAGAGGAGGCCGCGGGCGTGCTCCCGGGCGAACCAGAGACGCCCGCTCTCCTCCAGCTCCGACTCCCGGCAGCCGCGCAGCAGTTGGTAGTAGGCGCGGTTGACCTGTTCGCGGGGCACGCCGGACCGGAGCTGGTGGCCGAGCGCGGCGCGCGCCGCGGTCAGCCGGGAGGGAGCGCGGCCCGTGCGCTCCCAGTGGAGGGCGAGGATGCCCAGCATGCTCTTGCGGTTGATGAGCGTCTCGTCGACGTCGAAGAACGCGACTCTGGCAGGGTCGGTCGTCATGGGAAGGGGAGGCCTTTGCCTGGGAGAGGGCTGGAAGAGGGGCGAAGGTGGGGGGAAACGCGTGGGGTGATGGGGCGGTGGGGCGCCGTGGTGTCGGTTCCGGCGGCGTCACGCGCCGAGGCGGAGCTCCGCGCGCGCGGCGTCCACCAGGCCCAGGATCTGGTCCGCGTACGGGCACAACCGCGCGCCCGCGCCCGTGAGTTCGACGGCGCGGTTGCCGCGCCGTACGAACAGCGGGGTGCCCACCGACTCTTCGAGACCCTTGATCTGTGCCGTGATGGTCGGCTGCGAGTAGTGCAGGTTCCGGGCCGCACGGGTGAAGCTCAGCTCCCGGGCGACTTCCCGGAAGGCGCGCAGACGCTGAAGGTCCATGGCGCCGCCCTCATCCCTTGACGAACAGCGCGTCGGCCTCGGCGAGGGTCCGCTCGCCCTGCGTGGCGGTGAGCCGCAGCAGCCCGCCGGGACCGGTGGCCGAGCGGATGACGATGGGCCGGCAGAGCTCGCCGAAGGACCGGAACTCGGCGTTGAGCGAGGCGAGTACGCAGTCGCTGGCCGCGGTCAGATGCCCGGCCTGCCGGAACGCCTCCAGCAGCATCATGCCGGGCACATGGTCCGAGGGGTGCTCGAAGTAGCCCGGGTGCTCGGGGTCGACGTGCAGCCGCCAGGTCGACGTGTCGTCGTCGGTCGCGGTGCGCAGCAGTACGTTGGCGTCCTGCCGGCCGGCGATGACCGGCGCCGGGGAGGGCGCGACCGGGGACGACGGGGCGGCGGAGTCGTCGGGCGCGGGGCGGCCGCGGCGCCTGAGCGCGTCGTAGCTCCGCCCGGGGATGACGACGACGGAGACGGTGCTGTGCACGCACGGCTTCCCGTCGACCTCGATGGTGACGTCGAGCCGGGCGTCGAAACGGCCCGAGCGCGGCTTGCCGGTCGCCGTGATCGCCACGTCCAGGACCGCGCCGAGCGGGACACCGCCCACGCGCAGCGCGGTGAAGTCGCCGATGTGCAGGTCGAGGGACTTGAAGACGAAGTGGTGGCCGAGCGGCACCTCGTAGAAGCGGTGCAGTACGTAGATGCCCGCCTGCCGGACCGTCTCCGCGAGGAGCATGAAGTCGCAGCGGCCGGACTCGTCGGGGTGGTAGAGCGCGTGGTAGCGCGGCCACTGCGCCCCCACGGCGAAACGGTCGGTGGCGAGGGCCGCCGCGTCGGTGAGGAAGACCTCGGTGACGGAGGCCCGGTGCACCAACTGGCGTGGCACGGTGCGGTCGAACGTGAGGTCCGCTCGGGTCCGCTCCACCGGAGCCGACTCGGACACGGACACGGACTGCAGGGCAGTGACTGTCATGCCTGCTTCTCCCCCCAGAGAATGTAGGTAGGCACAAGAGGTGACAGGGGCAGCCGTTCGACCTGGTGGCCCCCGTCGAGCAGAAATATACCTGCGGGAAGGTATATTGCAATCGACATCACCAGAAGGACGGGAGGACGCGGAGACATGGCGGACAGCAGGACGGCGCCGAAGCAGGAACGGGCGCGGCGGACGCGGGCCCACATCCTGGCCATGGCGGCCCAACTCTTTGCCGAACGCGGCTACGCGAAGGTGTCCTTGCAGGACGTCGCCGAACTGGCGGCCATGACCAAGGGGGCGGTGTACTTCCACTACAAGAACAAGGAAGATCTCGCCATCGCCGTGGTGGAGGCGCACTACGCCCGCTGGCCGGTGCTGCTCGCGGAGGTCGCGACGGACGAACTGCCCGCGTACGAGGCGCTCGTCACCATCCTCGACCGGGTCTCCGAGGCGTTCCGCGGCGACGTCGTGGTGCAGGCCGGGGCCCGGCTGCAGATCGAGCGGTCCCTGATCGACGCCGATCTGCCCGAGCCGTACATCGGCTGGGAGGACTACCTCACCCGGCTCGTCGAGGCGGTCGAGGAGGCCGGCGAACTGCGTGACGGAGTCACCCCGCGCTCCGCCGCCCGGGTCCTCGTCTCGGCCTTCTTCGGCATGCAGCACATCTCCGATGTCCTCAGCGAGCGCAAGGATCTGCCCGCGCGCTACGAGGAGTTGAGGACGGTCGTGCTGGAGGGGCTGCGGCGCTGACGGCCCGCCGCTCAGGCGGATCCCGCACGGGGTTTTGGCCCGTGGGCGCGGGCCCGTTCAGCGGCGCAGCGTGGTGGACGGGCGCTCCCCGAAACGGCGGTGGTAACCCACCGAGAAGTGACCGAGGTGCTGGAAGCCGCAGCGCAGCGCGATCTCGGTCACCGTGCTGGTCCGGTCCGCCGCCAGCAGCTCCCGGCGTGCGCGTCGCAGGCGGACCTCGTTCAGATGGGTCATCGGTGTGGTGCGCAGGTGCTCGCGGAACCCCGCCTGCAGCGCGCGAATGCCGATGCCCACATGATCGGCGATGTCCGCGACGGCGAGCTGCTCCGACGCATGGGCCGCCATGTACTCCGCCGCCGCACGGATCACTTGGGGCGGACCGCCGCGCGCGGGTTCGTGGAGCTCGGCCGAGTAGTTGTTGGGCTGCCCGAGCAGCCACCGGCTCAGCAGCAGCTCTTCCAGACGGCGCATGGCCGGCGGCTCGGCGGCCGGGCGGCCCCGGTGGCCGATGTCGTCGATGTCGTCGAGCAGCAGGTCCACGACCCTGCGCCAGGAACGGACGGCCGGGTCCTTCATGTCCATGTGGAGCCGGAAGCGGACCGGTTCGGTGACCGGGTGCCCCAGGAACGAGCGCAGCTGGTCCTCCAGGGCGCTCCGCGAGACCCGGAGGACGAGGTGCGGGCTGGCGTCGCCCACCCTGATCGTGTATCCCCGGTCCACCGGGGGCACGCCCGCCGCGGTGGCGTCGTAGCCGGCCTGGTCACGGCCGACGCCGAGGCGCGCGTGACCGGCCAGCGGCATGAGGACCAGGTAGAAGGTCGCCTGTTCCTCGGGGGCGATGTGGACCGGGCCGCCGTAGTCCAGGTAGCACAGGCTCACCCGGCTCCTGACGGTTCCGTGGAACCGGGTCTCGAACCTGCGGGGCCCGTCGAGCGCCGTGAGCCGGTGCGGGCAGAAGGCCTCGGACACCACGTCCCGCGCCCGCTCCGGATCGCGGGTGTGCAGCCGCTGGAAACCGGCGAGGGGCAGGCGCGGGCAGAGCGTGGACTCGGTCATGGACTCGGTCGTGGACTCGGTCATGGGCTCGTCCTCGGAGCGGCCGGTGGGGCGGGTCGCCGCGGGGCGTCGGACGGCACCGGGCGGCCCGTTCAGTGTCGTGCGGATGCCCGCTTGAACACCAGTGGAGCCGCGATGCGTCGCTCTCGGGACAACGGCCGCGCGTACGGGATAGTGACCGGCCTTCGCGCCCGCCATGCTGGGACTCGGAAGGGGGCCAAGTGGCCCCGCCCGAGGGGGAGATCATGTCTGCTGGGGATGTCATCGCGCTGGTCAGCTGTGTGGTGTCGCTCGCGGGCGCGCTGGCGGCTGCCGTCTTCGCGCGCCGGACGCTCGTGGAGCAACGGGTGTCCAAGCGGGACGCCGACGCGCGGGTTCTGGACGAGGTCATGGACCGCATCCGCAGCTGCATGGTGGGTTTCCAGGAGGGCTGGGGCCCCGACCTGGACCCGGGCGCCGGCTCCGAGCGGGCCGCGCGCTTTAGGGCGCTGCAGTCGACGTCGGACGAACTCTTCGTGCTGGTACGCCAGGTCGAGGGCATCCTGAAACGCTCCCGTCCGACGCTGACCTGGCACCACCGTGCGCTGCTCGGCGTCGCCTACACCCAACTGTGGGACCTGGAACGGGCGATGCGGCACTGGAACGTCCTGCTGGACGAGGTGGGCCAGGCGGTGGCGGCCACGGCCAGCGGCACGGCCGTGCCCCTGTCATCGCTGGAGATGGTGCACTGCCACAGCGAACTCGCGCGCCTGTACTTCAACCGTGCCGCGGAGGGCGACGCGGACCGCGGGGCGGGGCACATCCAGGCGGCCGTGGACCTGCTGGTGCGGCTCGAGGCGAGCGACGGGGGCGGCTCGCTGATCGAGCGGCAGGCGCAGCTGCGGGTCATGGAGTGCGAGGGCAATCTGATGCTCGACCGCAAGGCGGACGCGCAGGCCAAGGCGTACGAGGCGTGCAGGCTGGCCGCGGCGTGCGGACAGGAGTGGCGGCGGCTGCGCATGGCCTCGTATCTGGTGGTCGCCTTCCACCAGCCGGCGGTCGTCGGATACTCCGGTCCTGGCGGGGAACCGCCGGGCGACGACTGGCTGCTGGAGGGCGTCCTGCGGCAGGCCGCCGCCGAGCGGCTCGACTTCCCCGAACTGCTGCGGGCGGCGCGGGGCTTCCTGGAACAGCTGCGTGCGCGGAACACCGCCCCGGACGGGACCGGGGACCGGCGGCGGGCCATGGCCGAATGAACGCCGGCCACCGCCACGAGACCGCCCCGGTCACCGGGTCACCTCGCGCGGTCCCTGCGGGCCGCCGCCAGCCCCGCCGCTCCCACCAGCAGCAGCACCACGATCGTGCCCAGGGTGAAGGTCTCGAACGTGGCGCGGGAGACGCCCCACACGTCCATGAAGTCGTAGTCGATGCCGAAGAGGGACTCCAGGACGCCGGGGAAGAGGGCGGACCAGGAGCCGACGAGGATCCAGGCGTAGACGAGGATCGCGCAGGCCATGAACCCCCGGTTACCGAAGGGGACTTGGTAGGGGCGGGGGACGTCGGGGCGGCGCAGGCGCAGGACGACCAGGGCGGGGACGACCGACAGGTAGGAGAGCAGGAGGGTGGTCACCGCCACCGTCAGGACCACGCTGAAGATCGCGCCCGTGTCGCCGTGCACCAGCTGCATCGCGGCCAGCATGAAGACCGTGGCCACGGCGCCGGAGAGCAGGTTCGTGCGGACCGGGGTGCCGAGGCGGGGGTGGAAGGCGCCCAGGGCGCGGGAGAAGAAGCCGCCGTCGGCCGCCGCCATCGCCTGCATGCGGTCGCTGACGATCATCCACGCGCTGCCCTGGGTGAGGAGGGCGAAGACGAACATGACGGCGGTGAGGGTGAGCAGCGGTCCGGCCGCCGGGCCGTAGATGTCGAAGACCAGGCGGACGCCCTCCATGAAGCCGCCGATGCCGGTGACCTTCCCGGCGGGGACGACCGCGAGGAGCGCGAGGACCGGCAGGAGGTAGCAGGCGGCCGCGATCGTCGCCGAGCGGCCGAGGGAGGCGGGGACGTCGCGTTGCGGGTTGTGCATCTCCTCGCCAGCGGCGTTCGGCGCCTCGAAGCCCACGTAGGCGAAGAGCAGGATCGGGACGAGGGCGAGGAAGCCGGCCGTCGTGGGGGCGAAGTGGGCCGAAGCAAGGCCCTGGAAGCCGTGCTCCGCCCCGTAGAGAAGTGCGGTGATCGTGAAGAGGGCCAAGGACGCGACCTTCACCACCGCGCCCGCCGTCGTGATCCACTTGCCGCGGCTGAGGGAGACGACCGCCGTGAGGATCGCGATCCACACGAAGAGCAGCTTGAACGTGTAGTCGGCGAACGTGCCCGAGCCCAGGTGGAAGACGAAGCCGTCCCAGGTCTCGGCGGCCAGGAAGACCAGCGAACCGCCCAGCCAGATCGGGTTGGTGACCCAGTAGAAGAGCGTCGTGAGGGCCGCCGCCGGGCGGCCGAGGGCCAGCTTCACCCAGACGTACGGGCCGCCCTCCTGCGGGAACGCGGCGCCGGTCTCGGCGAAGAGGAGCGCGTACGGCAGGAGGAAGAAGAGGGCGATGGCCGCGGTCCAGGTGGCCGCCTCGCCGCCGCCCGTCGCGATCTGGCCGATGGTGTCGAAGGAGATCACCGCGGCCACCGCCATGGCCGTGATGTCGAAGCGTTTCAGGCTGCGGCGGAGGTTCGAGTCCGAGGCGGTGGCGGGTGGGGACTGCGGGGCTGTGGAGGGGCTTTTCGTCGACACGGGCAGTTCCTAGGGAGGGGGAGTCGGGGACTGCGTGCGGGGGGTGGCCAGATGTGTGCGGCAGGGGCCCGGCGCACGGTGCGCCGGGCCCCTGTTGTTCACGCCTCCCGGATCTCGCCGGAGGCGTCCGTGCGCTCCAGTACGCCGCGCAGCGCCGACGCGACCTCCTTGGCCTCGGCCTCCGTCATGATCAGCGGCGGGGACAGGACCAGGCTGTGCGCGGAGTCGCGGACGATGACGCCGGTCTCGCGGCGGATTACGTCGTGCGGCATCCGGTCGGGGTTGAGGGGGAGGGGCGTACGGGTGGTGCGGTCGGCGACCAGTTCCACCGCGAGCATCATGCCGACCGAGCGGATCTCGCCGACGATGGGCAAGTCGCCGAGCTGGGCCTCCAGTTCGGCGTGCAGCGTCGCGCCGATGGTCTTCGCGCGCGCCAGCAGGCCCTCCTTCTCGATGACGTCGAGGTTGGCGAGGGCGACGGCGGTCGCGACCGGGTGGCCGTTGTACGTATAACCCATGGGGAAGCCGTGGTCCTGAAGCAGCACCTCGGCGACCTGGTCGGCGACGAGCAGCGCGCCCAGCGGTACGTAGCCGGACGTGATGCCCTTGGCCGTGACGATGATGTCCGGCGTGACGCCGAAGTGCTGGGCGGCGAACCACTCGCCCACGCGCCCGTAGGCCGTCACGACCTCGTCGAAGATGAGGAGGATGCCGTGCCGGTCGAGCGTCTCGCGCACGCGCGGCCAGTAGTCGTCCGGCGGGACCAGCATGCCGCCGACGCCCATGATGGGCTCGCCGATCATCGCCGCGATGTTGTCCGGGCCGATCTCCGCGATGCGCTCCTCGAGTTCGCGGATGAGGAAGTCGCAGGGGTCCTCGCCGCCGTACAGCTCCGAGCGGTACGGCCACGGCGGCGTCAGGTGCGAGACGTGCGGCATCATCGGGGCGAAGCCCTCGTGGTACAGCGGGAATCCGGTGGCCGAGCCGCCGCCGTAGGCGATGCCGTGGTACGCCTTGTCGCGCGCCAGGATCCAGGTGCGGTCGGTGTCGCCGCGGCGGTGGTGGTAGTAGCGGGCCATCTTGATGGCGGCCTCGTTGCCCTCGGAGCCGCCGGACGTGAAGTACACGTGGTTCAGCGGGTCCGGGGCCAGGTCGGCCAGTCGGGCGGCGAGTTCGATGGCGCGGTCGTTGGAGAACTCCCAGAAGCTCGTGAAGTACTCGAGCTTCTTCATCTGCTCGTGCGCGACGTCCGCCAGGTCCTCGCGGCCGTGCCCGACCTGCGCGAGCCACAGGCCGCCGGTCGCGTCGAGGTAGCTCCGGCCCTCGGTGTCGGTGAGGCGGCAGCCGGAGCCGGACGTCATGATCACCCGCTCCTCGGCGCTGCCGGGGAGGTAGGGGTGGATGATGTGGGCGCGGTCCGCCGACAGGAGGCTCTGGTGGTCCTGGTGCTGCATGGGGGATGTCCTTCCGTACGGGGGTCAGGCTGCGGGTGCCGTGAGGTCGAGGGCGGCGAGCGCGAGGGCCTTCGCCGTGTCGACGAGGTCGTCGACCTCGATGTACTCGTCGATGGTGTGGAGGGTCGGGGAGCCGTCGGGGCGGGTCGCGGTCGGGCCCAGGCAGACGGCGGGGGTGTCGGCGAGCCGGGTCAGGGTGGCGGCGTCGGTCCAGGACGGCTCGCCGAGGATGCGCGGGGTGCGGCCCAGGGAGGACGACGCCCGTTCAAGTGCCGTCACCACGGCGTGCGTTCTGGGCACTTCGGCCGGCGGCAGCTCCGTGTCCCAGTCGAAGCGGGGCGGGTGCGCGGTGAGCCAGCCGTCGGCCGCGCACGCCTCGCGCACGGCCGCCTCGATCTCGGCCCGCACCTTGCTCGCCCAGCCGTCCGCGTCGGCCTGGACCGGGAGGTAGGTGACGTCCAGGCCGACCTCGCAGGAGGCGGGGAAGGTCACCCACCACTCGCCGCCCTTGATGGTGGTCGGCACGATCGACGGCGGGGGCAGCAGCGGGTGGGCGTGGGCCGGGTCGTCGGACCAGTGCCCGCGCAGCGACTGGAGGGCGGTCAGGGCCGGGAGCGTCTTCTCGATGGCGTTCACCGCGCCGCCGGTGCGCCAGTCGCCCGCCGGGTACTCGGCGTGCCCCGGGCGCCCGTCGACCGTCAACGTGCCGCCCAGGATGCCGCGTTGGGCGGTGACGACGTCCAGGTCGGTGGGCTCGGGCACGATCGCCGCGTCCGCCTTCACCCCGTACGCGAGTGAGGCGAGGGTGCCCGCGCCGTTCCACTCCTCGTCGGTGGCGGTGTTGATCAGCAGGTCGCCGGGGAGCCGGATGCCGAGCGCCGCGAGGGTCTCGGCCGCGATCACCATGGCGGCGATGCCGCCCTTCATGTCGCAGGTGCCGCGCCCGTACAGGCGCCCTTCGCGGACCTCCGCGCGGAACGGGTCGCTGGACCACGCCTTCCGAGGTTCCGCCGAGACGACGTCGATGTGCCCGTTGAACAGGAGGGAGCGGCCGCCGCCCGTACCGGGGAAGCGGGCGATCAGCTGCGGCCGCCCGTCGAAGCCGAGGCCCTCCGGGGTCTGCGGGGAGCGCGGCAGGTCCGACGGCTTCGGGGTGAACACGTCGACCGTGGCGCCCGCCGCGCGGAGCCGGTCGGCGAGGTGGTCCTGGAGGTCGTGCTCGGCCCGGTGCCGCTCGTCGGCGGAGCCGCGGACGGTGGTGTCGAAGGCGACGAGCCGCGACGTGAGTGCCACCAATTCGTCGCGCTTGCCGTCCAGTTCGGTCAGGACGCGGTCGCGGTCAGGCGCGCTCATCCGTACGTCACCCACGTCGTCTTCAACCCCGTGTACTTGTCGAAGGAGTGCAGCGACAGGTCGCGGCCGTACCCGGACTGCTTGAAGCCGCCGAAGGGCGTCAGCGGCGACAGCGCGTCGACCGTGTTGACGGAGACCGTGCCCGCCTGGAGGGCCTCCGCCGTGCGGTGTGCGCGGGCCAGGTCGCGGGTCCAGACGGAGGCCGCGAGCCCGTACGGGGAGTCGTTCGCCAGGCGTACCGCCTCCGCCTCCGTGTCGAAGGTGTGCACGGTCAACACGGGCCCGAAGACCTCCTCGCGGGCCAGCGGGGCGTCCGGGGCGAGGCCGGTGACGACCGTCGGGTGGACGTAGGCGCCGGTCAGGTCGGGGCGGGTGCCGCCGCACACCACGGTGCCGCCGGATTCGGCGACGGCCTTGACCACGCGGGCGGCCTGCGCCTCGTCGACGAGCGGGCCGAGCGTGGTGGCGGGGTCGAGGGGGTCGCCGGGGGCGAACGCGGCGGCACACGAGGCGACGCGCTCGGTGAACTCCTCTGCCACCGAACTCTCCACCAGAAGGCGGGTATTGGCGGAGCAGACCTGCCCCGAGTTGTAGGCGAAGCCCGCCGCGGCCTGCTCGGCGGCGGCGTCCAGGTCGGCGTCGGCGAACACCACGTTCGGGCTCTTGCCGCCCGCCTCCGGCCACACCTGCTTGAGGTTGGACTCGGCGGCGTAGGCGAGGAAGCGGCGGGCGGTCGCCGTGGAGCCGGTGAAGGCGAGGCTGTCCACGTCGTCGTGGCGGCCGAGCGCCTGGCCCGCGCGCTCGCCGAGGCCGGGCACGACGTTCAGGACGCCCGCCGGGAGCCCCGCCTCCACCGCCAGCTCGGCCAGCAGCAGCGCGGACAGCGGGGACTGCTCGGCGGGCTTGAGGACGACGCTGTTCCCTGCCGCGAGCGCGGGCGCCAGCTTCCAACTCGCCATGTCCAGCGGGAAGTTCCACGGAACCACCGCGCCGACGACGCCGAGCGGCACGCGCCGTACGAGCGCCAGATTGCCGGGCGGGGCCGGGGCCACCTCGTCGTACAGCTTGTCGGCGGCCTCCGCGTACCAGGCGAAGACACCGGCCGCGCCGGGCACGTCGGTGCCGTACGTCTCGGCGATCGGCTTGCCCATGTCGAGGGTGTCGAGGAGGGCAAGGTCGCGGCCGTGCTCCTCGATGAGGGACGCGAGCTTGAGGAGCACCCGCTTGCGGGTCGCGGCGTCCGCCCGCGACCAGTCGCCCGCCTCGAAGCTGCGGCGCGCGGCCCGCACGGCGGCGTCGATGTCCGGGGTGTCGCAGGAGGCGACCTCGGCGACGGTGCGCCCGGTGGCCGGGTCGACGGTGGCGAAGGTCGCGCCGGACGCCGCGTCCTGCCACTGGCCGTCGATGAACGCCCGGGTGCGCGGGGAGAGTTGGGTGGCGAGGTTCGCCCAGTCCTGGCGGGTGTACGTCAGGGTGTCGGTCATGCTGCGGGCACTCCTGTGGTGGTGGTCGGTGCGGGTGTGGAGGGACGGCGGCGCGCGCCGCGGGACGCGAGCAGCCAGTACAGGGGCACGGTGACGACCAGGCCCGCGATCCAGCCGATGTCGGTGTCGCCGAGGGAGTGCGCCACAGGACCGGTGTAGAGGGACTGCGCCATGAACGGGATCTCGGCGAGGATGCCGATCGCGTAGACCGCGAGGGCCGTCCAGTTCCAGCGGCCGTACGCGCCGCCGTCCTTGGCGAAGAAGGACGCCACGTCGTAGTCGCCGTGCCGGATCAGGTAGAAGTCGACCAGGTTGATCGCCGTCCAGGGGATCAGGACGTACTGGAGTACGTAGATCAGGTTGAGGTAGTTGTCCATGAAGCTGTCGGCGAGGGCCAGAGCGAGGACCACGGACAGGGCCGTCAGGACCGCGCCGAGGACCGCACGGCCGGTCGCGCGCGGCAGCCAGCGGTGGGCGAAGGTCTGCACGGCGGTGACGGCGCACAGCACCGCCCCGTACAGGTTCATGGAGTTGGTCAGCATCGTGACCAACGCGAAGCTCCAGAGCGTCAGTTGGCCGAGCGCCGAGCCGAGCAGGTGGTTCAGTGCCGAGATCGGGTCGCCCGCGCCCGCGATGCCGATCGCCGCGCCGACCACCATGGGGATGGCGCTGCCGAGGACGCACCCGGCGTACGTACACCACAAGGTGGAGCGGACGCCGGCCCGGTGGGCGGGCATGTAGCGCGAGTAGTCCGATACGTACGGCGCGTACGCGATCTGCCAGAGCGCGCCGACCGACACCATCCCGAGGAACCCGGCGAGGCTGAAGCCGCCGGACGTCAGGAAGTCGGAGGGCAGTCCGCCCGCGAACAGGTAGACGGCGCCGATGACCTGGATCGCACCGAACGCCCACGTCGTCCACGCGCCGATCCGGTGCATCAGGCGGTAGCCGACGACCGCCACCGCGAGGCTGATCACCGCGCACAGCAGCACGCCCGCGCTCTCGCCGACCGGGGTGACCTGGGCGAGCGACTGCGCGCCCACCACCAGGTTCGACGCGAAGAGCCCCTGGTACATGCCGAGCACGACGAGCACCACCGCGAGCGCGCCCACGCTGCCGAACTGGCCCCGGCTCTGGATCATTTGGGGCACGCCCAGCTGCGGCCCCTGCGCCGAGTGCAGCGCCATCAGGAAGCCGCCGCCGAGGTGCCCCACGAGCAGCGCCGCCAGGCTCCAGTAGAAGGAGAGCCCGAAGGCGGTGGGCGCGAGGGCGCCTGTGACGACGGTCAGCGGGCCCAGGTTGGCGCTGAACCAGATCGTGAACAAGTCCCGGGTGCGGCCGTGGCGTTCGGTCGCGGGGACCACGTCGATGGTGCGGTGCTCGATGCGTTCGACGTGCTCGTTGCGCTCGACGTGCTCGGACTCCATGCCGCCTCCGTCGTGAGTTCTTTGATGCGAGAGTCAAACAATCCGTCAGGGAGGCGTCAATGGGTTACGGAGGATTAACTTGATTTACCTGAACCACGTAACAGAGAATTAACCGCATGGGAAAACCGGGGAGACCGAAGAACCAGACCGCGCGGCGCGAGGCGCTCGTGGACGCGGCGGGGCGGGCCATCACGGAGCGCGGCCTCGAAGGGCTGCGCATCAAGGACATCGCGGCGGAGGCAGGCGTCTCCGCGGGCTCGGTCCTCTACTACTACCCGGAGCTCGACGAGCTGGTCCTGGAGGTCCACCGCGGCGCGGTCGAACGCTTCCTGGCGGCCCGGCACGAGGTCACCGACGAGGTCGCCGACCCGGTCGCCCGGCTGCGCGCGCTGATCGCCTCGGGCCTGCCGGCCGACCCGGACGACGCGACGCACGGCCTGCTCTACGAACTCCACGGCCGCGCCGACCGCAGCCCCGGGCACGCCGAGTTGATGGCGTCGCTGTTCGCCGGCGAGGTCGGCCTGTACGCCACCGCGCTCGAAGTGGGCGCGGCGACCGGGGTGTTCACGCTGACGGCGCCCGTGGGTGACCTGGCCCGCAACCTGGTCGCCCTTGAGGACGGCTTCGGCCTGCACATCGTCAGCCGCAACGCGGCGCTGACGCGGGAGGAGGCGCAGCGGCTGATCCGGGTGCAGGCGGCGGCGGTCACGGGGTGCGCGGACCTCTAGGGCCCTTGGGCCTGTCGACCTTTAGGGCCCGTCGGCGGACTCCCGCAGTACGTCCATCACCGCACGCGCCCGCGCGCTCTGCGTCATGCCGCCGAGGGTCGCGACGCGGACCTCCAACGGGCGCCCAGCGTCCCGGAGTTCGAGCTCGGCGATGTCGCCGCCGCCGTACGTGCGGGTGGTCGCGGGGCGCTGGTTGAGCACCGAGTAGCCGAGGCCGCGGGCCACCATGGAGCGCACGGTCTCGTAGCTGCGGGTGCGGTAGCGGACGTCGGGGGCGGTGCCGGTGGCGGCGACGAGGGAGCGGAAGTAGTCGCGGCTGTGCGGGAGGTCGAGGAGGACGAGCGGCTCCGCGGACAGGTCGGCGAGGGAGACGCTGCCGCGGCCTGACAGCGGGTGGTCGGCCGCGACGATGACGTAGGCGGGGGCCAGGGCGATGGTCTCGCTGCGCAGCTCCGGTTCGGTGGACAGGCCCAGGTCGTAGGTGAGGGCGAAGTCGATGCGGCCCGTCGTCAGGGCCTCGACCAGCTCGTCCGCCTCCGCCTCCACGACGTCGATCTCGATGCCCGGGTGGCGGCGCGTGCACTCGCTGAACAGGCGCGGCAGATAGTACGGGGCGAGCGTCACGAAGCAGCCGACCGTCACGGGACCCGACAGCTCCGCGCCGTCGCCGCGCGCCTCCCGCTCGACCTCGCGCGCGCGGGCGAGCAGGTCGCGGCCCTGCGCGCGCAGCCGCTCCCCGGCGGGGGTGAGGGTCAGGCCCCGGCCGCGGCGGCGGATGAACAGCTGCACCTGGAGGTCGCGCTCCAGGTTGTGGATGGCGGCGGACACGGCGGACTGCGCGATGTGCAGCTCCTGCGACGCCTCCGTCATGGAGCCGCGCTCGGCGGCGACCAGGAAGTAGCGCAACTGGACGAGCGTGAAACCGAGCGGTGACTTCATGCGGGGCCTTCGTGCCAGGTGAACCGGGGTGTGCGCCCGACTCTAGGCCGCGTCCCCTTGTCGTGCGTCCTCCTCCCGTACGTCCTCCGCGTGCAGCAGCGACGAACCCGCCGTCTCCTTCAGGGAAATCGCGGAGACGAGCCCGACCACGCCGAACACCATCAGATAGGGGCCGGGCACCAGCGTGCTGCCGGTCTTCTCGATGAGCAGCGTCATCAGGTACGGCACGGTGCCCGCGAACAGCGCCGCCGTGACGTTGTACGAGATGGAGAGCCCGCTCTGCCGGGTCCGCGTCGGGAACACCTCCGCCGACCACACGGCGTACGTCCCGAGGATCGCCGCCAGGATCACGCCGAGCGCGAGCCCGGCGATCCACGTACCGGCCATCCCGGTCCGCATCAGCCAGAACGCGGGAGTCGACAAGGCGAGCAGCGCCACCGACGCCCCGATGAACACCGGCTTGCGCCCCACCCGGTCGGACAGCGCGCCGAACAGCGGCACGAAGACCAGGCCGAGCAGCGAGATCACGGTGGACAGCAGGGCGGCGCTGTCGGCGGAGTGGCCGAGGTGGTCGGTCTCGTAGGTGACGAGATAGGTGAGCACGGCGTAGAACGGCACGTGCATGGTGGCCGTCAGGCCCGCCGCCTGGAGGAGTTCGCGGCGGTGGGTGCGCAGCAGCTCGCGGGCGGGGCTGCGCGGGACCGTGTCGTTCGCTTCGAGGGCCCGGTACTCCGGGGTGTCCTCGATCTTGTTGCGGATGACGACACCGACGATGCCGAGCGGCGCCGCGATCAGGAACGGGATCCGCCAGCCCCACGAGGTGAGTTGGGCGTCGTCGAGCCCGCTCGACAGGAGCAGGAAGACGAACGAGCCGGCCAGGAAGCCGAGCAGCGAGCCGACCTCCAGCCAGCTCACCCCGAAGCCGCGCCTGCGTCGTGGCGCGCTCTCGGCGAGGAAGCTCGCCGCGCTGCCGAACTCGCCGCCGGCCGCGAACCCTTGGATCAGCCGCAGCACCACCAGGAGGATCGGCGCGGCGATGCCCAGCGAGTCGTAGCCGGGCAGCAGCCCGATCGCGAGCGTCGAGCCGGACATCATCAGGATGACGAGCGACAGCGTCCGCTTGCGGCCGATCCGGTCGCCGAGCGGCCCGAAGACCAGCGCGCCGAGCGGCCGGACACCGAACGAGACGGCGAAGACGCCGAAGACCGCGAGCAGCCCGGTCGTACTGTCCCCGGACGGGAAGAACACGGTGGCGACGGTGCCCGCGAGATACGCGTACGCGGCCCAGTCGAACCAGTGCACGAACACGCCGACGGCCCCGGCCGCGACGCTCCTGCGCAAAGTGGCTGCATCGGCCTGTACGGGCGCCGCCTCGGTCACGGTCACGTCTTCGCCTCCTCGGGCGGTCCGGAGGACGGTCCGGCCCGGTCCACGCCCGTCCACGCGAGCGCCACCGCCGCGTCGAGCAGCGCCCGCTCGGCGGTTCCGCCCACGCAGTACGCGGCGAACTCGTGCTGGTGGTTGGTGGCGGGCAGGGAGCCGATGCCGATGTACGGGTGGATGGCGGGCACGACCTGGGAGACGTTGCCCATGTCGGTGGAGGCCCGGTTCATGCGGTCGGCCTGGCCCGGCGGCGCGAACTGGCGCCCGAGAGCGAGGGCGTTGGCGCGGTAGTGGGCGAGCGCCGACTCGTCCGCGCGGAACTCGGCGTACGGCTTGCTCTCCGGCTCGACCGTGAGTTCACAGCCGGTGGCGAGCGCGCCCGCCTCGAAGGCCCGCATGACGCGCGGCTCCAACTCGGCCAATTCGGCGAGGGTTTCGGCGCGCACGTACCAGCGCCCGGTCGCCCGCTCCGGGATCGCGTTCGGGGCGTCGCCCGCGTGCGTGACGACGCCGTGCACCCGCGCGGAGGCCGGGAGCTGCTGGCGGAGCAGGCCGATGGCGACCTGGGCGACGGTGAACGCGTCGGCCGCGTTGACCCCGGCCTCCGGGTACGCCGCCGCGTGCGCCGACTTCCCCTGGTACGCGACCTTGGAGTGGCTGACCGCGAACGGCTTGGCCTCCGCCACGTCGACCGGCGCCGGGTGCGCCATCATCGCGAGGTCGACCCCGGCGAACGCGCCCCGGTCGAGCAGCTCGATCTTCCCGCCGCCGCCCTCCTCGGCCGGGGTGCCGTACACCTCGACCGTCAGGCCCAGGTCGTCGGCGACGGCGGCGAGGCCGAGGGCGGCGCCGATCGACGAGGCCGCGATGAGGTTGTGCCCGCAGGCGTGTCCGAGGCCGGGCAGCGCGTCGTACTCGGCGCACAGCGCGATGCGGCGCGGGCCGCTGCCGAAGGAGGCGTGGAAGGCGGTGTCGAGGCCCAGGTACGCGGACGTGACGTCGAATCCGGCGCCGTCGAGCAGCTCGGGCACGCGCGCCGCCGCGCGGTGCTCCTCCCACGCGGTCTCCGGGTCGGCGTGCAACTGCTCGGAGAGCGCGACGAGTTGGTCGGCGTGCCGGTCGACTTCTTTGCGGGCGGCGTCCTTGAGGCCGGTGTCCTTGAGGCCGGTGTCCTTGAGCGCACTCATCGTGCGTCGCCCGGAACGCCGTACGAGGGCGAGGAGGCCGGATCGAGGCCGCGCGTCACATAGTCGTCGCGCTGCGGCAGCCATACGTCGACGAGCTCGCCGAGCCGCTCGATCGGGTCGTCGTCGGTCCAGTCGATCCGCAGGTCGGTGACGCGCCAGCCGACGTCGGCGACGACCGCGAGCCCGGCCGAGTGGACCGGTCCCTCCTCGCCGCCCGCCGCGACGGCCGCCTTCATGGCGGCGACCAGCCGCTCCTCCAGCTCGCCGGTGGCGGCCGCGAACGCGTCGAGCAGGACGCCCGGAATGTGCGTCCCGGACAGCATGTTCCCGGCCGCGACGGCGCCGTCGGCGGTGGCGGTCGCGTACGTGCCGAGGGTCTGCGGACCGCTGTACGCGAAACCGGGGCCTTCCCGCCCCAGGACCGTCAACTGCCGGTAGGCGATGGTCTTCTCGACGTCCGGGGCGCCGGCCACCTCGGCGAGGGCGCGCTCCGCGTCACCGTGCGCGGACAGTCCGTCGAGCAGGCGCGTGCCGAGCACCGGGTCGGTGATGTTCTGCGAGGACGCGGCGCCGACGCCGGGCCGCAGATGGGCGATGCGGGCCGCGACCGCGGGGCTCGACGAGCTGCCCGCGATGCCGAACCGCGCACCGTCGCGTACGACGAGGGAGAACGTCATGCCCGCGCCTCCTTCTCGCCCTGCGGGATCACGGCCACCGCGTCGATCTCGCACAGCCACTCCGGGCGGGCGAGCGCCGAGACGACGATGCCGGTCGAGATGGGGTGAACTCCCTTGGTCCAGCGGCCGACCGTGCGGTACACGGCCTCCCGGTAGCGCGGATCGATCAGGTAGATCGTCAGCTTGACCAGGTGCTCCATCCGGCTGCCCGACTCCTCAAGCAGCATCTTGATGTTCGCCATGGCCCGCTCGGCCTGCGCCCCGGCGTCGCCGACGCCGACGTTCTCGCTGGTGTCGAGGTCCTGGCCGATCTGGCCGCGGACGTACACCGTGTCGCCGGCGACGACGGCCTGGCAGAGGTCGTTGTCGAGGTTCTGCTCGGGATAGGTGTCGCGGGTGTTGAACGGCCGGATCCGGGTGTGCCCGCCGGCCACGATCGGGGCGTTGGCCATGCCTCTGTGCTCCTCAGTCCTTCAGTTGGTCTCGTACGCGAGGTATGCGCGCCGGGTCGTGATGTGGTCGGCGACGTACTTGGCGTCGTGCCAGACGCCCCAGATGAAGCTCGAACCGCGCCGCGAGAGCCACGGCAGGCCGAGGAAGTACACGCCGGGCTCCGTGGAGACGCCGCGGCGCTGGTCGGGGCGGCCGTTCTCGTCGTACGCGTCGACGTCGAGCCAGCTGTAGTCGGCGGCGAAGCCGGTGGCCCAGACGATCGAGGCGACCCCGGCATCGGCGAGGTCGAGGGCGAGCCGCGGGTTGGTCACGCACTCGGGGTCGGGGCCGAGGACGTGCGCCTCGGGCTCCTCGGGCAGGTCGAGCCCGTTGCGCTCGACGTACGCGTCGGCGGCCCGCAGCAGGTCGAGGTACTTCTCGTCGCCGAGCGCGATGTTCTGGGCGAGGTCGGGCGCGAAGCTCAGCAGCCCGTCCTCGTACGCGGAGGTCATGCCGAGGAGTTCGATGCCGGTCCCGGCCAGCTCGCGGAAGTCCACGGAGTGCCCGCCGCGCGCCCCGCTCACCGCGATGGTGACGTGCGCGGCGCCCTGCGGCGGCGTCGTCAGGTCCCACAGCCCGAGCACCCCGAGCCACCAGCAGAAGTCCCGGCCCCGGTACTGCCGCGGCGGCCGGTCGTGCGGGCCCACGGACAGGAATACGCGGCGCCCGGAACGGCGCAGCTCGTCGGCGATCTGCACGCCGGAAGAACCGGCGCCGACCACCAGCACGGCGCCCTCGGGCAGCTGCTCCGGGTTGCGGTACTCGCTGGAGTGGATCTGGGCGCGCACCGCGCCCTCGGGCACGATCGGCGGGATCACGGGCCGCTGGAACGGTCCGGTCGCGGCCACCACGAACCCGGCGTCGATCGAGCCCTCTGACGTCTCGACGCGGAAGCCGGGCCCGCCCACGTGCTTGCGCACCTTGGACACCTCGACGCCGCACCGCACGGGGGCGTCGATCTTCTCGGCGTACCGCTCGAAGTACTCGGCGACCTGCTCCTTCGTCGCGAAGGCGTCGGGGCCGACGTCGGGGAACTCCAGGTTCGGGAACCGGTCGTGCCAGGCGGGCCCGTTCGCGACGAGCGAGTCCCAGCGCTGCGTGCGCCATCGCTCGGCGATCCGGTCCCGTTCCAGGACGATGTGCGGTATGCCCTGCGCGCCCAGGTGCTCGCTCATGGCGATGCCGGCCTGGCCCGCCCCGACGACGACAACTTCCGTCTGTTCACTCGGCACTTGAGCCTCCACTCGGGTCGTGCGGTGGGAGCCATCCTTCGCCGCACCCGCAACCCTGTCCAACAGATGTTTCCGGGGTGAGTGATCTGTTTTTCAGATGTGGGTCGCGTGGCCTGGACTAGGGTCGTTCCGTGACCACCGAGCCGAATCCCCCCGAAGTGCCCGCCCCGCTCGACGCCCTCGACCGCCGCGTCGTCGCCGCGCTGCAGATCGACGGGCGGGCCTCCTGGCGGCGGATCGCGGATGTGCTGGGGGAGCCGGAGCGGAAGGTGGCGCGGCGCGGGCACCGGCTCGTGGAGAGCGGGGACGTGGCGGTGCGGGGGCTCGTCGTGCGCGGGGAGACCGTGATCCTGCGGATGAACTGCCGCCCGGGGTCCGTACGGGACGCGGCGCTCGCCGCCGCGCGACGGCCCGACGCGATCTTCTCGTACGTGCTCGCGGGCGCCGCCGACTGTGTGGCCGAACTGCAGTGTCCGCCCGAGCAGTTGGGGCGCTTCATGCTGGACGAGGTGCCCGCGCTGCCCGGCCTCGTGCAGCAGCAGGTCTCGCCGGTCCTGCGCTACTTCCGCACCGTGCACGAGTGGTCGCCCGGCATCCTCGACGCCGCCGAGGTCGAGGCGCTCGGCGGCGAGCGGCAGGTCGACCGGGTCGGCCTCGACGAGGTCGAGCTCGCCCCCGACGAGGAGGCCATCCTGCGCGCCCTCGCCGAGGACGGGCGGTGCACGAACGACGAACTCGCCGCCGTCGCGGGGGTGTCGGTGGCCACGGCCAGGCGCCGCGTGGACGCGCTGAGCCGCGCGGGCCACGTCAGCATCCGCGCCGTCGTGGAGCCCGCGCTGCTCGGCCTGCCCGTGCAGGCGCTGCTGTGGATCAGGACGCGGCCCGGCGAGGTCGAGGAGGTGGGCCGGCTGCTCCTCGAATCGCCGCTGGTGCGGTACGCGGCCGTGGTCATGGGCGAGCACCAGCTCCTGGTCGACGTGACCCAGCCGTCGAAGGCGGCGCTGCACGCCTTCCTCACCGAGGCGCCGTGGGTGCGCAGGGCCGAGGCCGTGCAGTCCCATCTGGTGGTCGAGGCGTGGAAGCGCAGCGGAGTGACCGTAAAGGCCAAGTAGTTGAGTCGTACGTCTGAAAAGTTCATGCAGCGCAAACCATTGACTTAATTCGTCACCCGGTCGCAGTGTGAGGGCGCACACAGTCGCCTCCTGCCCGAGGACGGTCATGCCCGTAGGTCCCGCACGCCCCACCGAATCCGACGCCCTGTGCGCGCTCGACGCCGTCGAGCTCGCCGACCGGATCCGCCGCCGCGACCTGTCGGCGCGCGAGGTCCTCGCCGCCCACCTCGACCGCGTCGAGCGCGTGAACCCGGCCCTCAACGCCATCGTCACGCTCGACGCCGAAGGCGCCCGGGAAGCGGCGCGGCAGGCGGACGAACGGGCGGCGTCCGGAGCCGAGTTGGGGCCCCTGCACGGACTGCCCATCGCCTTCAAGGACACCCACCTCACCCGCGGCCTGCGTACCACGCACGGCTCGCCGCTCTTCGCCGACCACGTGCCCGACGAGGACGAACTCCTCGTCGAGCGCGTCCAGAACGCCGGCGCGATCCGGATCGGCAAGACCAACGTCCCCGAGTTCGCGGCCGGTTCGCACACCTTCAACCCCGTCTTCGGCGCGACCCGCAACCCGTACGACCGCACCCGCTCCGCGGGCGGCAGCAGCGGTGGCGCCGCCGCCGCGCTCGCCGCCCGGCTCACCCCGATCGCCGACGGCAGCGACATGGGCGGCTCGCTGCGCAACCCGGCCTCGTTCTGCAACGTCGTCGGCCTGCGCCCCACCCCTGGCCGGGTGCCATCGCTGCCCACGAACGACCTGTGGGAGACGCTCGGCGTGGCCGGGCCGATGGGCCGCACCGTCGCCGATGTCGCCCTGCTGCTCTCGGTGCTGGCGGGCCCCGACCCGCGCTTCCCGCAGTCCCTGGAGACGCCGGGCCCGTCCTTCCGCGCCCCGGTGGCCCGCGAGTTGAAGGGGCTGCGCGTCGCCTACGCCCCCGATCTCGGCGGCCGCGTCCCCGTCGACCCCGAGGTGCGCGCGGTGATCGCCGAGCAGGGCAAGGTGTTCGAGGCGGCGGGCGCGCACGTCGTCGAGGACTGCCCGGACCTGGACGGCGCCGACGACGTCTTCCGCACGCTGCGGGCGCAGGCCTTCCGCACCGGACTCGGCCCGCTCCTGGAGACCGACCGCGACAAGCTCAAGCCCAGCCTCGTCTGGAACATCGAGGAGGGCCTCAAGCTCACCTCGGCGGACCTGGCCCGCGCCCGCACCGAGCACACCCGCATCCACCTGGCCGCCGCCGGCTTCTTCGACCGCTACGACGTGCTGATCGCCCCGGTCAGCCAGGTCGCGCCGTTCGACGTCGACGCCGAGTACCCCACCGTCATCGACGGACAGCCGCAGCACACCTACCTCGACTGGATGCGCTCCGCGTATCTGCTCACCGTCCTGGGCGCACCCGCCCTCTCCGTCCCCGCCGGCTTCACTCCCGCCGGGCTCCCCGTCGGCCTGCAGATCGTGGGCCCGCCGCGCGCCGAACGCGCCGTCCTCGACATCGGCGCCGCCTACGAGGCCGCCACGGGACACGGACGCCGCGCGCCCCGCCTTTCGTAGGGAACCTTCGTAGCGCTCAACTCCCGTCAGCTGGAGCCCCGATGAGATCTCCGCACGCGCTCTGGGCCGCCGTGCCCGTCCTCGCCTTCCTCAGCACCCCGTTCCTCCCGTTCGTCAACGGACCGCACCTGTGGTTCGGCATCCCGTCCGTCCTCGCCTGGTGCCTGCTGTGGACCGTCGGCACCACGGTCGCGCTCGCCCTCGTCGACCGCGGCACGCGTTCCACCGTCGGCTACGAGGACGAGGCCGAGGAGGTCGCGGGATGAACAGCACCATGGTCATCACGGTCCTCGGCATCGTCGCCATCGCGGCGGTCGGCGTCACGGGCCGCCGCGCGCCCAGCAAGGAACTGGGGGAGTGGACCGTCGCCAAGCGCGGCTTCTCCACCTTCACCACCTGGTTCCTCCAGGCCGGGGAGGCCTTCACCACCTTCAGCTTCCTCGGCCTCGCGGGCATCGCCTTCGGCGGCGGCGTCGCCGCGTCCTTCGCGGTCTGCTACCTCGCCATCAACTTCGTCCTCCAGTACTTCACCGCGCCCCGCATGCGCCAACTCGGCCAGCGCGGCGGCTACTTGACACAGGCCGACTTCTTCGTCGACCGCTACGGCAGCCCGCTGCTCGGCAAGGTCGTCGCCGTCGTCGGCGCGGTCTTCCTCCTGCCGTACCTGCAACTGCAGATCACCGGGCTCGGCATGATCGTGCAGCTCGCCACCGGCAGCCACACCGGTGGCAACCTGAGCATGGTGCTCGCCACCGTCCTGACCGTCGTCTTCGTCCTGTGGTCCGGCATCCGAGGCATCGCGCGGGTCGCGTACCTCAAGGACGCGCTGATGATCATCGGCCTCGTGGTCCTGATCGCGGGCGTCGCGCTCTCGGTCAACGGCGGCATCGGCGGCCTCTTCGACACCCTCCGCACCAGCCACCCCCAGCTCCTGACGCTCGATCAAGAGGGCTACGACGGCACCTTCTTCGTCACCGCCGTCATCATCTCCGGCATCGGCGGCGGCCTCGGCACCATGGCCCACCTGTGGCCGCCGGTGCTCGCCGCCCGCAGCGGCCGCGTGCTGCGCTCCAACGCGATCTGGCTGCCCCTCTACCAGATCGCCCTCGGCATCCCGATCGTCATCGGCTTCGCCGGGGTCCTGCTCGCGAAGAAGGGCACCGAACCCAACGGCGTCGCCCTCACCCTCGCCGGACAGACCCTGCCGGGCTGGCTCGTCGGCCTGGTCGCGGTCGCCGCGGCCTCCGCCGCGATGGTGCCGTCCGCTGCCATCGTCGTCGGCATCTCCAGCCTGCTCTCCCGCAACCTGCTGAGCGTCCGCAACGAGCGCACCCAACTGCGCACCAACCACGTGTGCGTGGTGCTCGCGGCGGGCCTCGCCCTCGTCCTCGGCCTGACCCGCCCCGGCCTCCTCTCCGACCTGCTCCTGCTCACGTACGGCGGCCTGACCCAGTTGGCGCCCGCGATCGTGATGGGCCTGGCGAAGAAGGTGAAGCTGGGCGCGGTCCCGGCCCTCGTCGGCATCCTGACCGGCGTCGCGGTGCTCGCGTGGCTGACGTTCGGCTCCGTCGACGTGGGAACCGTGGACACCGGCCTGATCGCGCTCGCCGTCAACATCGTGGTCACGACCGGCGCCCAGCTCCTGCTCCGCCGGCGCCCTCAGGACACGGTCAACTCGCCGACGGAGCCCGCCGATTCACCGGTCTCGGTGAGCCGCACGTAACGCCCGACCGTCGCCTCGTCGAACGGCTTCCAGTGCTCACCGTCGGGCGACGTGTCGACCCGGTACTCCTTCGTCCCGGTCACCTCCACCCGGTTCACGGGCCGTACGCCGCCCAGATCCACGGTGAGCGTGGCGCCCGGCTTCGCGGGGTGCCAGGTGGTGGCCGGGTTGCCGTCGACGGCCGCGCCCGCGTACTGCCCCGGGTCCTCGGACGTGGCTTTCGCCGGCCTGCAACGGGCGAGGTCGGTGGTCGGTTCGCGGTCGGGCCGCCGGGTGGGGAGCGTGACCCCGGCGCCGGTCACGGCCTCGCGCCCGCCCGGCGTCTCGACGGCGAAGGGCGCGCCCCGGGTGAGCCGCACGTCGGTCGTCTCCGGCCCGATCGCGACGTCGTACGTCCGCCCCCGCCACCGCAGCCCCTTGACCTTGACGCCCTCCTTCAACTGCGGCGGCAGCATCGGATCGAGCCGCACGGCGTCCCCGTCGGTCAGCCGCATCCCGGTCAGCCCATGCGTGAACACCTGCAGAAACCCGCCCTTCCCGGTCAGGAAGTCCTGCGCGGGCGTCCCCGCGAGCTCGTCCCCGGCCCCCGCCTTCTCGCCCCGCGACTCCGAGAACGTACCGAACGGCCCCCGGAAGAACGGCCGCGAGGCCCGCTCCAGATACGTGTACGTCGAGCACCCCGGCTCACCGATCTTCGCGGCGGCGACCGCGTGCACGGAGTCCGTCATCGCAGGTCCGTCGCGGTCGGTGTGCGCCGCGTAATAGTCGAGCGTCGCGGCGGCCGCCCCCTTCGGCATCGGCTTCCAGTCCAGCGGATACAGCAACAGCACGGCGTCCGCCTGCTTGATGTCCGCGCCCTTGTCGATGTCGTAACCGGCGTACTGCGGAAAGACCTTGCGGTCCCTGTCGTACGGAATCCGGAGCCGGTCCGCGATCCGCTCCCAGCGGCCGGGCGCCCGCTCGCCGACCAGCTCGGCGGCCTTGGTGGCATTGCGCAGCGCGGTGGCGGCGACGGCATTGGTGTAGACGCCGTCGTCGACGCCGTTGCTGTACTCGTCCGGCCCCGCGACGTCCTTGATGGAGTACGAGCCGTCACTCTCATTCGGTGTGACCCGTGAACTCCAGTACGCGGCAAGCCCCTTGAGCAGCGGCCACCCCCGCTCGCGCAACCAGTGACGATCGCCGGTGGCCTGGTAGCGCTGCCAGGCCGCGAGCGCGATATCGCCCATGAGGTGATTCTGGGTGACGCAGTGCGGCGGATCCCAGCTCTGGCACTCCTTCCACAACGAGCCCGAACTGGCGCTGGTCCAGGGGTACATGAGCCCCTTCTGCCCGGTCTTGAGCGCGTTCTCGGCGGCGGCGCCCCGCGTCCGGTACCGGTACTCGAGCACCGGGTCGGCCAGCTCGGGCCGGGTGGCGAGCAACGAGGGATACATCCACGTCTCGGCGTCCCAGAACACCATTCCGGCGTAGTTGTCACTGCTCAGCCCGGTGGGTGCGAGGCTGTCGCGAGCCCCGGGCCGCAGCGAGGAGAGCAGCCCGTACTGGGAGGCGCGCAACCGCTTCTGCAACTCCGGCCGCCCCGGAGTCTCGATGTCGGCGTCCCACAACTCCCGCCAGGCGGCGTCATGTTGACGTCGCATCGCATCCCACCCGACGGCCGCGGCCCGCTTGGACGCGCGCACGGCATCGGCCCGCGGACGCTTCGACGTGAGTCCGGTGTCGACGCCCACGAACTTGCTGACGTCGTACGTCCGCCCTCCCTCGACCCGGAAGTCGGCGGACTGCCGGCTGCCGAGGCCGCCCTCGTCCCGGCGGGCGGTGTGGGTGCGGCCGGGGGAGCGGAGGGTGGAGGCGACGGCGCCCTCGGTCCCGGACCCGTCGGTACGGAAGCCGACGGCGGTGGTGCGCTTGCCCGCGGGGCCGCTGCCGGTGCCGGTGATCCGGCGGGCGCCGCGCTCGTCGATCCGGTCGGTGACGGTGACGTCCCCCGACCAATGGGGCGTCACGCGCAGCCGTACGGCGCCGACATGCGGATCCGCCCGGTCGGCGAGCACCTCGTACGTGAGGTCGGTGCGCTCCCCGTCCCGGTGCACCCACGTGACCTCGGTCCGGACGACGCCGCACCGCATGTCGAGGGTCTGCCGGTATCCCGTGGTCCGGCTCCGCGGCCCGTACGTCTCGCCGCGCGCCCGCACGTCGAGACCGGTCCAGTTGGGGAGCGCGGCGACGGCCTCCCGGTGCGCGGTGTTCTTGGGCCCCCGCCCGTAGAGCCCCGACACGAAGGCCCCGTCGTACGGCGCCGTATAGAGCGGCCACCCCGTCTTGGCCCCCTCACCCCCGGTCCTCGCGTACCCGGACCCGCCGGGCGGCACCCGCACACCGAGATACCCGTTGCCCGCGTAGGCGTGGTACGGGCTGTCCGGTTCGGCCTTCCGGGTGCTCAGACTCCACCCGGAACCACCGCACTTGGGCACGGCGTCCGGTGCCGCCTGGGCGGTCGGGGTGAGGGAGGCGCCGACGGTGAGTGCGGCGAGAGCGACGAGCTGCGCTGGCTTCATGGGGAGAGCGTGGTCCGCGACCCCCCACCCCCGTCGGACGCGCGCCGCCAAACCGCCCAAGGTGACGCACTATCCAGGCCATGGCGTACGCACACTCGAATCATGGGCCGATGTGTGAATGACGCACTACCTGGGCAAAGTCGCTGCGTAAAGGCCCCTGACCTCGGAAGTCATCACATCGAGTGATTCTTTGGCCTTTGCTTGCACCCCTGAACCCACGGTTGCCACGCTGTTGCTGTCTGTCAATCTGATGGGGATCTGAGGGGACAACCAGTGACATTCGGTGAGCAGCCGGCGTATCTCCGCGTTGCGGGCGACCTCCGCAAGAAGATCGTCAGTGGTTCGCTGCCGCCGCACACCCGCCTCCCCTCACAGGCCAAGATCCGCGAGGAGTACGGGGTTTCGGACACGGTGGCCCTGGAGGCCCGCAAGGTCCTCATGGCGGAGGGCCTCGTCGAGGGCCGCTCCGGTTCGGGGACGTATGTGCGCGAGCTTCCCGTGCCGCGCCGCGTCGCCCGCTCCGGATACCGGCCGAGCAGCGGCTCCACCCCGTTCCGGCAGGAGCAGGGCGACCCGGACTCGCGCGGCACCTGGGACTCGCGCAGCGAGCAGACCGAGGCGGTCGCCGCCGTCGCCGAGCGGCTCGCGATCCGCGCGGGCGACCGCGTGATGCGCACCAAGTACGTGTACCGGGACGCGGGGGAGGCGATGATGCTCGCGACCTCCTGGGAGCCGCTCGCCGTGACCGGCCGCACCCCCGTGATGCTCCCCGAGGAGGGCCCGCTCGGCGGCTGCGGCGTCGTCGAGCGCATGGCGGCGATCGACGTGATCGTGGACAACGTGACGGAGGAAGTCGCCGCCCGCCCCGGCCTCGCCGAGGAGTTGAGCGCGCTCGGCGGGGTGCCCGGCCATGTCGTCCTCGTCATCCACCGCACCTTCTTCGCGTCCGGCAGACCGGTGGAGACGGCCGACGTGGTGGTGCCCGCGGACCGCTACCGCATCGCATACCACCTGCCGGTGAAGTGACGGGCCGCGCCCGATACCCGGCGCGGTCCGTCCGGGCCGTGTGATCGGGAGTTAACCGCGCCCCGACTCCCGTAACAGGCAGGCAATCGCCGCCTGCCCCGCGTTGTCATGTACGGCTCCTAACTTCGCCCTCCGTACGCAGTTGGTATACCGCCGACGGAGGAACGGGTAGCCGCCATGACCGAGACCGCCGTACCCCACGCAGACCGGGCGACCGGGTCACCCGCAGGACCGCCCGACGGGCAGCCCCCGAAGCGAAGTTACGCGAGGCTCGCCGCCGACGAATCCCGCGAGGACTACTCGCTGCGCTACGCCCCGCACTCCTACCGGCGCTGGTCGCCGACCATGGTCGCCTCCACCGCGCTCGGCGGCATCGCCTACCTCGCCGACTTCGCGATCGGCGCGTCCATCGTCTTCACGTACGGCTTCACCAGCGGCCTCGCCTCGATCCTGTGCGCGGCGACCATCATCTTCACCACCGGCATCCCGATCGCCCGGGCCTGCGCCAAGTACGGCCTGGACATGGACCTCATCACGCGCGGCGCGGGCTTCGGCTACTTCGGCTCGACGCTCACGTCCCTCATCTACGCCTCGTTCACCTTCATCTTCTTCGCGCTCGAAGGCTCGATCATGGCGCAGGCGATGCACGAGGTCGTCGGACTCCCGCTGCCCATCGGGTACTTGGTGACCACGCTCATCGTGATCCCGATCGTGTTCCGCGGCATGGGCGCGCTGGCGAAGGTGCAGGCGTGGACGCAGCCGATCTGGCTGATCGGCCTCGTCCTGCCCTTCCTGATCCTGCTCTTCCATTCCCCCGCCTCCTTCGGCGAGTTCACGCACTTCGGCGGCACCGAGGGCGCGGGCAGCGGCTTCTCATGGATCGGCTTCGGGCTCGGCACCGGCGTCGCGCTCTCGCTCATCGCGCAGATCGGCGAGCAGGCCGACTACCTGCGCTTCATGCCGGCCAAGACCGAGACGAACCGGAAGCGGTGGAATCTGGCCGTTCTCGCCGCCGGACCCGGCTGGGTCGTCATCGGCGCCGCCAAGCAGCTCGGCGGCGCGCTCCTCGCCTTCGTAGCGCTCGAAGCCGTCGGCAAGACGCACGCGCTCGAACCCATCGCGCCGCAGGTCGAGGCGCTCAAGCCGTGGCTCGGCCCGGTCGCGCTGCCGGCCGCCGCGCTCTTCGTCGTGGTCTCCCAAATCAAGATCAACGTGACCAACGCGTACAGCGGTTCGCTGTCCTGGTCGAACTTCTTCTCCCGTGTGACGCACCGTCACCCCGGCCGTGTCTGGTACATCTTCCTCAACCTCGCCATCGCGCTGACGCTGATGGAACTGAACATGTTCGCCGCGCTGAATAAACTGCTCGGCTTCTACTCGAATGTGGGCATCGCCTGGATCGCGGCGGTCGCCGCCGACCTCGTCATCAATAAGCGGGTCGGCTGGAGCCCCAAGTACATCGAGTTCAAGCGGGCCTATCTGTACGCGGTGAACCCGGCCGGATTCGGCGCGATGACGATCGCCTCGGCCGTCTCGATCACGGCGTTCTTCGGGGTCTTCGGCCAGTACGCCGAGGCGTTCTCCACGTTCATCGCCGCGGGTCTCGCGCTGCTGCTCTGCCCGCTCATCGCCTGGGCGACCAAGGGCCGCTACTACCTGGCGCGGCCGAACCCGGTCAACGGCCCGGACGTCGAGCTCCCCGAGGGCACCGACATCACCGCCACCCACACCTGTGCCGTGTGCGAGACGGCGTACGAACTCCCCGACATCGCCGACTGCCCCGCCCACTCCGGCCCGATCTGCTCGCTCTGCTGTTCCCTCGACGCCGACTGCGGCGACGTCTGCACCAAGAAGCCGACGGGCGAACCCGTGATGATGCCGATGCCGACGGTGCGCGCGCACTGAGGCAGGGCCACTGACGGGCCGAGGGGGCGCATCCACTGGATGCGCCCCCTCGGCCCGTCGTCCGCATGTTCGGACGATGGCTTGTTGCGTATCTCTTTGTGCCAATCCGTATCCGGTGAGTAAAGGTCAGGCGTAGGCTCGGGCATATGCGGGTTGCGGTTTCCTCGGGCTGAGAGGGCGGGGCGCGATGCGAGTCGAGGTCGGAACGGCCAGGGAGGGGCGGGGCGCGATGAATGACAGCACGACCACACTTCCGTGGCTGGTCATCCGCGAGGACGACAACGGAAACCGCTACCGGGTGGGCCGCTACGCCACGAAGGCCGAGGCCCAGCGCATGGCCGACAGCCTCGACGACCACCAGGGCCACCAGCCGACCTACTGGGTGGAGCGCCTGGGGCAGGGGCGGAACAACACAGCGCGATAGCGGAGCCGTAGGCTCCGGTGCATGCCTGCCGAGTCGCCGTCAACGCCACCGTCGCTGTCATCGTCACCGTCGCTGTCATCGTCACCGTCGCTGTCATCGTCACCGACCGTCGTGGTCGCCGCCGCCCTGTACGACAGCGCGGGCCGGCTGCTCGCCGCGCGGCGCAGCGCGCCCCCGGAACTCGCGGGCCGCTGGGAGCTGCCCGGCGGCAAGGTCGAACCGGGCGAGGCCCCCGAGCAGGCGCTCGTCCGCGAACTGCGCGAAGAACTCGGCGTCGAGGCCGAACCGCTCTCCCGGGTGCCGGGCGAATGGCCGCTGAAGGCCGGATACGTCCTGCGGGTCTGGCGCTGCCGCCTGCGCTCCGGCACCCCGCTGCCCCTTGAGGACCACGACGAACTGCGCTGGCTCACGGCCGGCGAGGTCTGGTCCGTGGACTGGCTCGACCAGGACGTATCGGCGGTCAAGGAGGTCCTGGGAGAGCTGGGGGAGAGCCGGCGGGATCGGGCCTGACGGGGCTCGCGCCCGCCTCACACGCGCCACGCCTACGCCGTCCGTGCCACGGCGTACCCCACTTCGCGATAGTGCGCTGCATGGTCCGGGTATATCCCGATTAACCCCATGAAACCGGACAGTGCCTCGCGGGCCAGGGAAGTGATCGGCGTGCTCCACACCAAAGGCGTCTGCGCCGAGTGGGCCTTCCCCGCCGACCCGTCCGCCGTCCGCGGAGCCCGCGCCGAAGTGCGCGCACAGCTGGTGGACTGGGGCCTCGAGGAACTCGCCGACATCGCCGCGCTGCTGGTCAGCGAGCTGGTGACGAATTCCCTGCGGTACGCGTCCGGGCCCATCGGCGTACGCGTCGCCTGCCCGTACGAGCCCTCGGGCGTCCTCCTCGTGGAGGTCTCCGACCCCCTGCCCGACCCGCCCTGCGCCCGTGCCGCCACCCCCGACGACGAGGGCGGCCGCGGGCTGCAACTGGTGGCGGAGGCCTCACGGCGCTGGGGCACCCGGCCGGGGCGGGAGCGGGCCGGTGGGAAAACGGTGTGGTTCGAGCTCGCCCTGCCGGGTTAGGAACCTGCCCCCGGGTGAGGAATCGGCGATGGTTAGGAATCGGCCGAGTGGGACAGACGCGGGTGTGAGGGGCGGGTGTGAGATGCCGTGTGTGGGCGCACCCGGACCCTGGGTACGGAAACAGTCGATCCCGACGGGCCAAAAAGCGTCGGGAGCATGGTGTGATCGTGAACACCGTGTTGCGCGGCTCCGTAGTGCTGGATACTGCGTGCAGCCGCCCCGGTGACCGGTGCCGGACGCGGTGAGCTGGAGGGGACGGTTCGCGTGAGCGAGATACCAGCGAAGGGCAGGGTGTCCGAGGGCCCCTCGGGCGCGGCGTCGGCGCCGCGCGCGGAGCAGGTGCCGCTGGGCGGTGACGGGCCGGGCGCCGCGGGTCTCCCCGGGGAGCCGGCCGGGGAATCCGCCGAGGAGTCGGCAGAGGAGCCCTTCGGCAGGACCGACCTCTGGCAGCCGAGCCCGCCGGGTTCGATCTACGACTACATCAAGGTCGCCTCCTTCTCGATCGGCCCCGGCGGCGCGATCGACCAGTGGAGCCGGCGGGCCGCCCGGCTCTTCGGGATCCGGCCCGAGGACGCCGTGGGCAAGGACCCCATCGAGGCCTTCGTCCCGGCGGAGCTGCGCGAGCGCGGCCACCGCAAGATGGCGGAGATCCTGGACGGGCAGGAGTGGACGGGCGTCGTCCCGTTCCGGCTCCCGGAGGATGACGGGCTTCCCGAGGATGACGGGCTTCCCGAGGAGGACGGGCTTCTCGGGGAGGACGGGCTTCCCGGGGCGGACGAACTCCCCGAGGTGGACGGACTTCCCGAGGTGGACGGGCTTCCCGGGGCGGACGAACTCCCCGAACCGGGATCCGGAGCCGAGGCGTCGGCCGCGCAAGGCGCGGGGCCCACCGGGCTCGCCGAGGTCTATGTGATGCCGACGACCACCGGGTCCGGCGAGCGCGCCGCGGTCTGCATCGTCGTCGACGTCCGCACCCTGCGCCACATCGAGACCGACCTCGCCGCCTCGCAGGCGATTTTCGGCCAATCTCCCTTCGGCTTCCTGCTGTTCGGCACCGACCTCAAGGTCCAGCGCACCAACCGCACCCTCACCTCGGTCTTCGGCGGGCACGTCGACGACCACCGGGGCCGCACCGTCCACGACTATCTGCCGCGCCACGAGGCGGACCGCGTACAGGGCGCGCTGCGCCGGGTCCTGGAGACCGGGGACGCGGTGACCGACATGCAACTGGTCGGCCCCGCCCCGGAGTCCACCGAGCGGCGCCACTGGTCCATCAACCTCTACCGCGTGCACAGCGGTTCCGGCCGCCCCATCGGCGTCGCGGGCCTCGCCACCGACGTCACGCGCCGGCATGCCGCCGCCCGCGAGGCCGCGCACGCCCGCCGCAACCTGGCGCTCCTGAACGAGGCCGGCTCCCGCATCGGGAACTCGCTCGACCTGGAGACCACCGCCCGCGAACTCCTCGACGTCGTCGTCCCCGGCTTCTGCGACCTCGCCTCCGTGGACCTCTACCAAGGGCTCCTCGCCGGCGACGAGACGGCGCTCGTCAGGCACAGCCTCGCCGACGGAAGCGCCGAACTGCGCCGGGTGGCCGCCGCGAGCGCCGTCGCCGACGTGCCGTTCCTCGACCTGGGCGGCGAGGCCCCCGTCAACGTAGGAGCGGTGCACCGCTACACGTTCAACTCGCCCTGCGCGCAGGCGCTGCGCACGGCGCGGCCGCAGACGCTGCCCACCGAGCAGCGCGGCCTCGTGCAGTCCACGCTCGCCGTGCCGATGGTCGCGCACGACACCGTCGTCGGGCTCGTGCAGTTCTCCCGTACGAAGGGCAGCGAGCCGTTCAACGAACGGGACCGGGCGCTCGCCGTCGAGCTCGCCGCGCGCGCCGCGGTCTGCATCGACAACGCGCGCCTGTACCGCCGCGAGCACGAGCGCGCCCTGATCCTGCAGCGCTCCCTGCTGCCGCCGGACGACCCGGAGGCGGCCGGGCTCGACATCGCCTGCCGCTACCGCCCCGGAAACGCCGCGACCGAGGTCGGCGGCGACTGGTTCGACGTCATCGAACTCCCAGGACACCGCACGGCGTTGGTCGTCGGCGACGTGATGGGCCGCGGCCTGCGCGCGGCGGTCGCGATGGGCGAACTCCGCACCGCTGTACGTACCTTGTCGCTCCTCGACCTCGAACCCGCCGAAGTGCTCAGCGCCCTGGACGAGATCGCGCGCGGCCTCGGCACCCCCGGCGGCGCCCAGCAGGGCACCCGGCCCGCCCGCACCGCGCGCTCCTTCGGCGGCGAGGACCTCTCCGAGGTCTACCTCGCGACCTGTGTCTACGCCGTGTACGACGCGGTCACCCGGCGCTGCACCTTCGCCAACGCGGGCCACCTGCCACCGGTCCTCGTCGAACCCGGCGAGGGCGCGCTCATGCTCGACGTACCGCCGGGGATGCCGCTCGGCGTCGGCGGCGAACCGTTCGAGGAGGTGGAGGTCGAACTGCCGGAGGGCTCCCTGCTCGCCCTCTACACGGACGGCCTGGTGGAATCCCGCGACCACCCGCTGGACGAGGGCCTGTCCTCGTTCCGGGCGGCCCTCGACGACCCCTCCCCAGCCCTGGAGGACGTCTGCGACCACGTCCTCAACACCCTCGACACGCACCACGGCGAGGACGACATCGCGCTCCTCATGGCGCGCGTGCAGGGGCTGCCGAAGGGGAACGTCGGCGACTGGACGCTGCCGCGCGAGCCGAAGTCGGTCGGCCGGGCCCGCGAGTACGCGCGGGCGCAACTGCTCAGCTGGGGCCTGGAACCCCTCGTCGACACGTCGGAGCTGCTGGTCAGCGAGCTGGTCACGAACGCGCTGCGGTACGGCGAGGGCGACATCAGGCTGCGCCTCCTCCTCGACCGCACGCTGGTGTGCGAGGTCTGGGACGCGGGTCTCGTGCAGCCGCGCCGCCGCCGGGCCCGCGACACCGACGAGGGCGGTCGCGGGCTGCAACTCGTCGGGCTGCTGAGCGCGGCATGGGGCTCGCGCCGCACCCCGCGCGGCAAGACGGTGTGGTTCGAGCTGCCGCTGCCGGACGGCGACTCGGGCCTGGCGGACCCGACGGAGGCGCTGCTCAGCCTGTTCTGACCTGGCCCTCGGCCGGGGCCTTCGGTGGTGACGCCGCACACATCCCCTCACCCCCCTTTGCATGGTCATGCATCATCATGCATACTCTTCCTATGTCCAAGGTCCTCACCTCCCTCCCGGCCGGCGAGCGCGTCGGCATCGCCTTCTCGGGCGGCCTCGACACGTCGGTCGCCGTCGCGTGGATGCGTGACAAGGGCGCCGTCCCGTGCACGTACACCGCCGACATCGGCCAGTACGACGAGCCCGACATCGACGGCGTGCCCAGCCGCGCCAAGCAGTACGGCGCCGAGATCGCGCGCGCCATCGACTGCAAGGCCGCGCTGGTCGAGGAAGGTCTGGCCGCGCTGACCTGCGGCGCGTTCCACATCCGCTCGGGCGGCCGCGCGTACTTCAACACGACGCCGCTCGGCCGCGCCGTCACCGGCACGATGCTGGTGCGCGCGATGCTCGAGGACAACGTCCAGATCTGGGGCGACGGCTCGACGTACAAGGGCAACGACATCGAGCGGTTCTACCGCTACGGCCTGCTCGCCAACCCGAACCTGCGGATCTACAAGCCGTGGCTCGACGCGGACTTCGTGACCGAGCTCGGCGGCCGGCAGGAGATGTCGGAGTGGCTGGTCGAGCACGGCCTGCCGTACCGGGACTCGGCGGAGAAGGCGTACTCCACGGACGCCAACATCTGGGGCGCCACGCACGAGGCGAAGACCCTGGAGCACCTGAACGTCTCGCTGGAGACGGTCGAGCCGATCATGGGCGTCAAGTTCTGGGACCCGTCGGTGGAGATCCCTACCGAGGACGTCACCATCGGCTTCGAGAAGGGCCGCCCCGTCACGATCAACGGCAAGGAGTTCGCCTCCGCCGTCGACCTGGTGATGGAGGCCAACGCGATCGGCGGCCGGCACGGCCTCGGCATGTCCGACCAGATCGAGAACCGGATCATCGAGGCCAAGAGCCGCGGCATCTACGAGGCCCCGGGCATGGCCCTCCTCTTCGCCGCGTACGAGCGCCTGGTCAACGCGATCCACAACGAGGACACCGTCGCCCAGTACCACGCCGAGGGCCGGCGCCTCGGCCGCCTCATGTACGAGGGCCGCTGGCTGGACCCGCAGGCCCTGATGATCCGCGAGTCGCTGCAGCGCTGGGTCGGCGCCGCGATCACGGGTGAGGTCACGCTGCGCCTCCGCCGTGGCGAGGACTACACCATCCTCGACACGCAGGGCCCCGCCTTCTCGTACCACCCGGACAAGCTCTCCATGGAGCGCACCGAGGACTCGGCCTTCGGCCCCGTCGACCGCATCGGCCAGCTCACCATGCGCAACCTCGACATCGCCGACTCCCGCGGCAAGCTCGAGCAGTACGCGGGCCTCGGCCTCCTCGGCGAGGGCAGCCCGGTCACAGGCGCCGCCCAGGCCGCCGTCACGGGCCTGATCGGCACGATGCCGGAGGGCGGCGCCCAGGCGATCGCGTCCCGCGGCGAATACGAGGCCGACGCGGAGGCCTTGGACCGCGCGGCGATGGAGTCCGGAACGGACTAGCCAGTCCCGCGAAGGGGCGTCCCGCGCGGGACGCCCCATCGCTGTGCCCGATGGGCGGGCGCGTTCACCGTCTGGGGCCCGGGACGACTTCGAGCCGTGACTCCGCGCGGGTCCGGGGCGCGATCACATCGGTGTAGTGGTGGTCGAAGGACAGCAGTGCCGGACGGCCGAGGCGCCAGGCCAGGACCGCGTTCACGGCGTCGGCGAGGCCCAGGGCGTGACCCGCGTACTTGGTCAGCAGCGCCTCGGCCTCCCCGAGCAGGGCGCCGGTGACCGGCGCGATCTGTACGTGCCCGAGGCGTGCGAGTGCGCCGACCCGGGTCACCGCGTTCAACGCCACGCGCTCACCGGCCCGCTTGATGAGCAGGTGGTCGACCTCGGCCAGGACCAGCGGAGAGACGACGAGCACGCGCGGTGCGTTCAGCGCCGCGACCCCGGCCTCGTGGTCCTCGTCCTTGCGGTTGTAGGCGGCGACGAGCACGCAGGTGTCCACCACCGCGACAGGCGGTGCCGTCCCGCTCATCCGTCGGTTCCCTCACGGAGCTGCTCCTCCGCGCTGACGGCGAGGTCGGTCGGGCCGTCGAACAGCCCCCACTCCGGCACCCGGGGATCGTCCCCGATGGCTTCGTTCGGGATGACCAGCGTGCCACCGGCCCACTCCGCGACCAGTTCCTCGGGGGACCGGCCGAGCACCGCCGCCAGATCACGCAATATCGCGGCACGCGTCCCGGTGACGGTCACGGTGGCCGAGATGCCCTCTTCCTGAGGGGGATCCTGCGCGGGCTGATCGCTCATGGCGCCTGTGCTCCTGCTGTGGGGGTATACGCCATTGTGCCCGGCGCGCTCCGGTATCCGCAGGACGATCTCCCAGCCCGCGCCCCCGGATCACTTCTGTCGCCGCCGAATCTTGTTCCCCAGCCACACCACCGGATCGTACTTACGGTCAACCGCCCGCTCCTTCAAGGGAATCAGGGCGTTGTCGGTGATGTGGATGCCCTCGGGGCAGACCTCCGTGCAGCACTTCGTGATGTTGCAGTAGCCGAGGCCGTGTTCGTCCTGGGCCGTGCGCTTACGGTCCAGGCCGTCCTCGGCCGCCGCGTCCAGGGGATGCATGTCGAGTTCCGCGACGCGCATCAGGAAGCGCGGGCCCGCGAAGGCCGTCTTGTTGTCCTCGTGGTCGCGGACGACGTGACAGGTGTCCTGGCACAGGAAGCACTCGATGCACTTGCGGAACTCCTGCGAGCGGTCCACGTCCTCCTGCATCATGCGGTACTCGCCCGGGCCCACCCCGGCCGGCGGGACGAAGGCCGGGACCTCCCGCGCCTTCGTGTAGTTGAAGCCGACGTCCGTCACCAGGTCGCGTACGACGGGAAAGGCGCGCAGCGGCGTGACCGTGATGACGTCCGACCGCTCGAAGACCGACATCCGCGTCATGCACATCAACCGCGGCCGCCCATTGATCTCCGCGGAGCACGAACCGCACTTGCCCGCCTTGCAGTTCCAGCGGACCGCCAGATCGGGGGCCTGCGTCGCCTGCAGGCGGTGGATGATGTCGAGGACGACCTCGCCGTCGTTCACCTCGACCTTGAAGTCCTCCAGGCCGCCCCCGTCGACGTCGCCCCGCCACACCCGGAAGGCCGCCTCGTAGCTGCTCACTCGAAAAGCTCCTCTTCGGCCAGGTACTTCACCAGCTCCTCCTTCTCGAACAGGGCGAGCAGGTCGGGGCGGATGGGTTCGGTCGTCTCGCGGGTGAGGGTGATCTGGCCGCGCACCGGGTCCGTGGCCGCCAACCCGCCGGTGGGGTCCCGGAGCCCGCACAGCAGATTCGCCCGCCGCCACGTGCGGTCCATCGTCGGATGGTCCTCGCGGGTGTGCCCGCCGCGCGACTCCGTGCGCTCAAGGGCGGCGCGCGCGACGCACTCGCTGACCAGGAGCATGTTCCGCAGGTCGAGGGCGAGGTGCCAGCCCGGGTTGAACTGGCGGTGCCCCTCCACCCCGGCCCGCCGCGCCCGCACCCGCAGATCCGCGAGCTTGCGCAGCGCCTCCTCCATCTCCGCCTCCCGGCGGATGATGCCGACGAGGTCGTTCATCGTCTGCTGGAGTTCCTGGTGCAGGGTGTACGGATTCTCGGGCGTGACGCCCTCCTCCTGGCCCTCCGCGGAGAAGGGGCGCAGCGCCTCTGCCGCCGCCGTGTCGATCTGCTCGTCGGCCACGGCAGGACGACGCCCCTCGCGCGCCTCCGCGTGCTCGGCCGCGTGCAGTCCCGCCCGGCGCCCGAACACCAGCAGGTCGGAGAGTGAGTTCCCGCCGAGCCGGTTCGAGCCGTGCATGCCGCCGGCCACCTCACCGGCCGCGTAGAGACCGGGCACGCCGCGCGCCGCCGCCGTGTCCGATTCGACGGCGATGCCGCCCATCACGTAGTGGCAGGTCGGCCCTACCTCCATCGCCTCGGCGGTGATGTCGACGTCCGCCAGCTCCTTGAACTGGTGGTACATGGACGGGAGTCGGCGCCGGATGGTGTCCGCGGGCATCCGCGTCGACACGTCGAGGAACACGCCGCCGTGCGGCGACCCCCGGCCCGCCTTCACCTCCGCGTTGATGGCCCGCGCCACCTCGTCGCGCGGCAGCAGCTCGGGCGGGCGCCGGTTGTGGTCCGGGTCCTCGTACCAGCGGTCGCCCTCCTCCTCCGACTGCGCGTACTTCTCCTTGAAGACGTCGGGGACGTAGTCGAACATGAACCGCTTGCCGTCGGAGTTGCGCAGCACCCCGCCGTCGCCGCGCACCGACTCCGTGACGAGGATCCCCTTCACCGACGGCGGCCAGACCATGCCCGTCGGGTGGAACTGCACGAACTCCATGTTGAGCAGCGGGGCGCCCGCCAGCAGGGCCAGCGCGTGCCCGTCGCCCGTGTACTCCCACGAGTTCGACGTCACCTTGAAGGACTTTCCGATGCCGCCCGTCGCGAGGACCACGCTCGGCGCCTCGATGACGAAGAAGCGGCCGCTCTCGCGCTCGTAGCAGAAGGCGCCGGAGACCGCCCCGTCCTCGTCCTTCAACACCCGTGTGACCGTGCACTCCTGAAAGACCTTCAGGCCGGATTCGTAGTCGCCGGTCTCCTTGAAGTCCTGCTGCTGCAACTGCACGATCTTCTGCTGGAGCGTGCGGATCAGCTCAAGTCCCGTACGGTCCCCGACGTGCGCGAGCCGCGGGTACTCGTGCCCGCCGAAGTTCCGCTGCGAGATCCGCCCGTCCCCGGTCCGGTCGAACAGGGCGCCCCAGGTCTCCAACTCCCATACGCGGTCCGGGGCTTCCCGCGCGTGCAGCTCCGCCATCCGCCACTGGTTGAGGAATTTGCCGCCGCGCATCGTGTCGCGGAAGTGCACCTGCCAGCTGTCCCCGGAGTTCACATTGCCCATGGAGGCGGCGATGCCGCCCTCCGCCATCACCGTGTGCGCCTTGCCGAACAGCGACTTGCAGATCACCGCCGTACGGGCGCCCCGCTCCCGCGCCTCGATCGCGGCACGAAGACCGGCGCCACCGGCGCCCACCACGACAACATCCCACTGCTGCCGCTCAACCGCACTCATCAGAAGAACCTCGGATCGTCGAAAGCACCGGACGCGACCAGATACACGTAGAAGTCGGCGAGCGCCACGCTCACCAACGAGGCCCAGGCGAGCAACATATGACGGGCATTCAGTTTCCCTACCCAGCCCCAGAGCCGATAGCGCACCGGGTGTTTCGAGAAGTGCTTCAGGCGTCCGCCGACGATGTGCCGGCAGGAGTGGCAGGAGATCGTGTAGGCCCAGATCAGCACGATGTTGGCGAGGAAGATCAGGGACCCGAGCCCCATGTGCCCCCACTCGTAGTGCTCGTCGCGGAACGACAGCACGGTGTCGTACGTGAGGATGCAGGCCACGAGCACGGCCGCGTAGAAGAAGTAGCGGTGGATGTTCTGCAGGATCAGCGGGAACCGCGTCTCGCCGCTGTACTTCTTGTGCGGCTCGGCCACCGCGCAGGCGGGCGGCGAGGCCCAGAAGCCGCGGTAGTAGGCCTTGCGGTAGTAGTAGCAGGTCAGCCGGAAGCCGAGCGGGAAGATCAGGATCAGCAGGGCGGGGGAGAGGCCCCACCAGCTCCCGAAGATCTCCCAGTTGGGGCCGTGCCGCATCGGCTCGCAGTTGTCCGCGAGGCACGGCGAGTAGAACGGCGAGACGTAGGGGGCCGCGTAGTAGTCGGCGTTCGCGAAGGCCCGCCACGTCGAGTAGACGATGAAGGCGAGCAGCCCGCCCGTGGTCACGGCCGGCGCCAGCCACCAGCGGTCCGTACGCAGATGGGGCGCGGTGATCGCGGCACGCGTCCGGCCTCGGACGCCGGTGCCGCTCACGGTATGGGGTTCTTCGGTACTGGTGGGTTCCGTGCCGGTGGCCAACGAAGCCTCCGCTCGAAGGGACGGGGGATGGGGGTGCCGTCAGAAGGGCGCTAGGGCGCGTGCCGGTCGCGGGCGCCGAGCCCCTCGTCGTCCGTGTCGATCCACAGGGACCTGTCGTACGGGGCGTCGGAGATCGTCACGAGTTCGGGGTGACGCGGTTTCTCCTGGCCCTCGGCCGACTCGCGCAGCAGGGCGACGCTCTCGCGCAGATGGTCGGTGTCGGCGCGTACCCGACGCAGATCGGGGCCTCCGACCTGGGGCCCTATGCGCCCCACGGCGCGCGCGAGGTCGTCGACGCAGCGCTGAACCGCCGTCAAGTCGTCGTGCAGGGACATGACTTGGCCTCACTTCCGCTGGTGCGGCGGAGTTGCTCATGCGCCTGAGAGTGTCGCGCGTCACATTGCCGTTTGTGAAGGGATCCGTGCGGATTGGCGGCGTGCGCCGTGGTGCGCGTCAGCGAATTCGCGCCGCCGGGGCAGGTGGCGACGCGGGCCCCTTTGGGCCGCACGGGTGGCTTCCGGACGGCCTGTGGGCGTGTCGGGCGGGTCCCCTCCGTGAATCCACTTCAGTTGGCCGATAGATGTGATCAGCTCCATATACCGCCAAACGAGACAAAACCGGCCAGCCCCGGAGGTACCCGTGATGCCCCACGTCCCCAGGCGCCCAGGAGCCGCCGCACGCTCGGCCGCGTTCCTCGTGTGCGGCGCGCTCGCCGTGACCGCCCTCGCCGGGTGCGGTTCCGAGGACCAGGCGGGCGAGCCGGCCGCCGGGCCCGACGTCGCCTCGGCCGCCCGCGCCCAGGTCAAGGACGGCGGCACGCTACGGTGGGCCGTCGACGACGTGCCGCAGACCCTCAACTCCTTCCAGGCCGACGCGGACGCGGCCACCAGCCGGATCGCCGGGGCCGTGCTGCCGTCGATGTTCCGGCTCGACGCGCAGGGGCGCCCGCAGGCCGACTCCGACTACCTGGAGAAGGCCGAGGTCATCAAGACCGAGCCCAAGCAGGTCGTGCTGTACAAGCTGAACCAGCAGGCGGTGTGGAGCGACGGCCGGGAGATCGGCGCCGCCGACTTCGCCGCGCAGTGGCGCGCCCTGTCCGGAAAGAACAGCGCGTACTGGACCGCCCACAACGCCGGCTACAACCGCATCGAGAAGGTCGAGCGCGGCAAGAACGACCTGGAGGTGCGGGTCACGTTCGGCAAGCCGTACGCGGACTGGCGCTCGCTGTTCTCGCCGCTGTACCCCAAGGACGTGATGGGGACGCCGGACGCCTTCAACGAGGGCGCCCGGAAGAACCTCAAGGTGACCGCGGGGCCCTTCGCGCTCGACAAGGTCGACCGGAGCGGCAAGAAGGTCACCCTCGACCGCAACCCCCGCTGGTGGGGCCGCCCCGCCAAGCTGGAGAAGCTGCAGCTCACCGCGGTGCCCCGGGACGAGCGGCCCGCCGCGCTCGCCGACGGCAGGGTGGACCTGGCCGGGGTCGACCAGGAGGCCGCCGAGCGCATCGCGTACGCCGCCCGCGACAAGGGGAAGGACGGCGCCAAGGGAGCCTCCGGCCCGCTCGCGCACGGCCCCGGCTCCGACGTCACCTCCGGTGAGGCGCTGCGCTCCTGGGCGCGGGCGCACAACGAGGACTGGGAGGTCGCCGAGGGCGAGCTGGAGGCCCGCGCGAAGACCCGGAAGGCCGTGAAGAAGTACGCGAAGGAGCAGGCGGGCCTCGACGGCTTCGTCGTCCGCAAGTCGCTCGAACCCGCCTATACGCAGCTCGCGTTGAACGGTTCGAGCGGCCCGCTCGCCGACGAGCGGGTGCGCCAGGCCGTGGCCCGCGCCCTCGACCGTACGAAGCTCGCCGAGAGCGTGCTGAAGCCGCTCGGCCTGCCCGCCGCCACCGTCGGCAGCCACCTCGCCCTCTCCGGACAGGCCGCGTACGCCGACAACAGCGACGCCCTCGGCAAGCAGGACGCCGACAAGGCGCAGGCGCTGCTCGCGGAGGCGGGCTGGGTGCGCGGCGGCCCGCTGGAGGAGAAGGAGAAGAAGCCGAAGACGGCGGGCGGCAAGGCCGACCACGCCTCCGACACCTCGGCCGAGCACGGCTCCGGCTCCGGTGACGGCACGTACATCATGGGCGAGGACGACCAGAAGCCCGGCGACGAGCAGAAGCACGCAGGCGACGCCAAGCAGGGCGCGGCCCCCGGCGCCTACGCCCCGAAGGGGACCGCCGCTCCGGAGCAGGCCGCCGACAAGGGCGTCAAATCGGGCACCGGGCAGCTGGCCAAGGACGGCAAGCCGCTGACCCTGAACTTCGTCCTGCCCTCCGGGGAGGACTCGGAGCAGCTGCGGGCCGTCGCCGACCGGATCTCGGCGATGCTGCAGAAGATCGGCGTACGTACGGACATCACGAAGGTCGACGACGCGGACTACTTCAAGGACCACATCGCGGCCGGCGATTACGACCTGGCGCTGTACTCGTGGCCCGGCTCCGCCTACCCGGCCACCGACGGCCGCCCGATCTACGCCAAGCCGGTCCCGGCCGCCGACGGTTCGCTCACGGTCGAGCAGAACTACACGCGGGTCGGCACCGACCACATCGACCAGCTCTTCGACCAGGCGGTCGGCGAGCTCGACGAGGAGAAGGAGCGCTCGCTCGTCCGGCAGGCGGACGAGCGCATCTGGGCCGCCGCAGGATCGATTCCGCTCTACCAGCGGCCCGAACTCGTCGCGGCGAAGGCGAATCTGGTGAACGCGGGCGCCTTTGGCTTCCAGGAGCCGGACTACGAGGACATCGGCTTCCTGAAGCCGGGCGCCAAGGCCACCGGTTCCCCCACGGAGGACGCTGGCTGACCTGCGGTTTCTTCGGGCGGGCCGGTTCTTCGGAGGCGGCCCGTTCGGCCCGGCTGAGCCGGTCGCCGCGGGGACACGTAGCATGGGGTGAGGCCGTGGCATGTCCAGCCCGGCAGGGCGCGCGTAAAGCAACGTACGCGCAGCCGACCACTCACTCCAGGAGTACGCCTCACTATGGCCACGCGCCACGACATCCGTAACGTCGCCATCGTCGCTCACGTCGACCACGGCAAGACCACCATCGTCGACGGCATGCTGAAGCAGGCCGGTGCCTTCGCGGCCCACCAGCTGGAGTCGGTCGACGATCGGGTGATGGACTCGAACGACCTGGAGCGTGAGAAGGGCATCACGATCCTCGCCAAGAACACGGCGGTGAAGTATCACCCCAAGGACGGCGGGGACCCGATCACGATCAACATCATCGACACCCCCGGCCACGCCGACTTCGGTGGCGAGGTCGAGCGCGGTCTGTCGATGGTGGACGGTGTCGTGCTGCTCGTCGACGCCTCCGAGGGCCCGCTCCCGCAGACCCGCTTCGTGCTGGGCAAGGCGCTCAAGCAGCGGCTCCCCGTCATCCTGTGCATCAACAAGACGGACCGCCCCGACGCCCGGATCGACGAGGTCGTCAACGAGACGTACGACCTCTTCCTCGACCTGGACGCCGACGAGGACCAGATCGAGTTCCCGATCGTCTACGCCTGCGGCCGTGACGGCGTCGCCTCGATGACCAAGCCGGAGGACGGCACGGTCCCGGCCGACTCGACGAACCTCCAGCCGTTCTTCTCCACGATCCTGGAGCACATCCCGGCTCCGACGTACGAGGAGAACGCCCCGCTCCAGGCGCACGTCACCAACCTGGACGCCGACAACTTCCTCGGCCGTATCGCGCTGCTCCGCGTCGAGCGGGGCGAGCTGCGCAAGGGCCAGACCGTGGCCTGGATGAAGCGCGACGGCGAGGTCCAGAACGTCCGGATCAGCGAACTCCTCATGACGGAGGCGCTCACCCGCAAGCCCGCCGAGGTCGCGGGCCCCGGTGACATCTGCGCCGTCGCCGGCATCCCCGACATCATGATCGGCGAGACGCTCGCCGACCCGGAGAACCCGGTCGCGCTGCCGCTGATCACGGTGGACCAGCCCGCCATCTCCATGACCATCGGCACGAACACCTCGCCGCTGGTCGGCCGCGGTGGCACGGGCAAGGGCGCGGACGCGAAGGCCGCCGTCAAGGACCGCAAGGTCACCGCCCGCCAGGTCAAGGACCGCCTGGAGCGCGAGCTGATCGGTAACGTCTCGCTGCGCGTCCTCGACACCGAGCGCCCCGACGCCTGGGAGGTGCAGGGCCGCGGTGAGCTGGCGCTCGCGATCCTCGTCGAGCAGATGCGCCGTGAGGGCTTCGAGCTGACGATCGGCAAGCCGCAGGTCGTCACCAAGGAGATCGACGGCAAGACGCACGAGCCGGTCGAGCGCATGACGGTCGACGTCCCCGAGGAGCACATGGGCGCCGTCACGCAGCTCATGGGCGTCCGCAAGGGCCGCATGGACAACATGTCGAACCACGGCTCCGGCTGGGTCCGCATGGAGTTCGTCGTGCCGTCCCGCGGCCTCATCGGCTTCCGTACGGAGTTCCTGACGAACACCCGCGGCACGGGCATCGCGCACTCCATCCACGAGGGCCACGAGCCGTGGTTCGGCACGCTGACGACCCGTAACAACGGCTCGCTGGTCGCCGACCGCGCCGGCGCGGTCACCCCCTTCGCGATGATCAACCTCCAGGAGCGCGGTGTGCTGTTCACCGAGCCCGGCACCGAGGTGTACGAGGGCATGATCGTCGGCGAGAACTCGCGTGCCGACGACATGGACGTGAACATCACCAAGGAGAAGAAGCTCACCAACATGCGTGCGGCTTCCGCCGACTCCACGGAGAACGTGGTCCCGGCCCGCAAGCTCTCCCTGGAGCAGTCCCTGGAGTTCTGCCGCGACGACGAGTGCGTCGAGGTGACCCCGGAGGCCGTGCGCATCCGCAAGGTCGTCCTGGACCAGAAGGAGCGCGGCCGCTCGGCCTCGCGCGCGAAGCACAGCTAGTCCGCGCCACTAGTCCGCGCCACTAGTCCGCGCCGCCTGACGGCAGTTGGGCCCGGTATCCCCCACAACAGGGGGGTGCCGGGCCCTTTGTCTTGCCGCTAGTCTTCACGCCGTCTACGCGCAGTGAACGAAACCGGCGGCGATGTCTCCCAACAGCGGGTCAAATTCCGCTGGAGCGCAAGTGATTAAGTCCATCCCGTGGTCCGGAATGCGGACGCCGGTGGCCGATAGGTATGTAACACGTCCGTTTCGTGGCCCTCTATCTCGGATCTGTTTGTCCGGATTTTGGGAGAAGTACGCTTCAGGTGTGATCGAACCGAGACCAAAAGAGTGTGGTCGCGACAGCGGCTGTGGCTAATAGTGGTCCGCGTAGCGTCCCGGATCCCGCGCTGCGACGGTTCCTGACGGCTACTCGGACCTCGCGCGCTTCGAGTGACGTACGCCGTGCGACGACCACCGGGCCTTCCGGCCTTTGATGGTCTCCAACACCTGTGAAATGGACGAATCATGACGAGTCCAATCGAGATTGAGGGCGCCGAGACCTCTTCCGCCTTGGACAAGGAGAGCGCGCCGCAGGGTGACGCGAAGGAGCCCAAGAAGCTCGAGGGGCGCAGTCCCGGCCAGTTGATGTGGCGGCGCTTCAAGCGGGACCGGACGGGTGTCTGGTCCGCGTGGATCGTCCTGTTCTTCTTCGTGATCGCCGCGCTTGCCCCGGTCATCAGCAAGCTGTACGGCAAGGACCCGTACACCTTCTACGGCCAGGACGACCCCACGCTGCTCAACGAGTTCAACCTGCCGGCCGGGCCCAACGGCGGTATGTCGCCCGAGCATTGGTTCGGCATCGACCCGAACTACGGGCGCGACGTCCTCGCCTACCTGCTCTACGGCATGCGCACCTCGCTCTACACCGCGCTGTGCGCCACCATCGGCATGGTGATCCTCGGAGTCGTGATCGGCCTCCTGGGCGGCTACTTCGGCGGCAAGATCGACTACTGGCTGGGCCGGCTCACCGACTTCATGATGGCGCTGCCCAATCAGCTGTTCATGGTCGCGGCCATGCCCGTGATCGTCGCCGTCTTCGTGGCCCCGGACGAGGAAACCCCGGTCTACGTACGGTTCCTGGCCATCACCGGCATCATGTGGATGCTCACCTGGATGAGCCTGGCACGCCTGGTGCGCGCGGTGACCCTGTCGCTGCGCGAGCGGGAGTTCGTGGAGGCGGCGAAGGTCGCGGGCGCCTCGCCCTGGCGGATCGTCCGCAAGGAGCTGCTGCCCAACCTGGTGACGCCGATCATCGTGCAGGGCACGTACCTGCTCCCCAGCACCATCCTCTCGGTCGCCTTCCTCTCGTTCGTCGGCGTCGGATACCAAGACCCCACGCCCGACTGGGGATTGATGTTCGCGACGGCGGCGAAGATCTACGAGGTGGACCCGACCTACTTGTACTTCCCGGGTGTCGCCATGGTCGTCTTCTTCGTGGCGTTCAACCTCTTCGGTGACTCCGTCCGGGACGCGTTCGATCCCAAGACCGGACGCTGAGCGGACTTCACCGAGGGTCGCTGCCACCCGGGCGCCGGACCGACCAGCCGGATGCGTCAGGCAGCACACAAGGATCACTACTCACAGGCAGGTGGACTCAACTCCATGAGCATCCTTCGTTCGCGCACGGCGCAGGCAACGATCGTCGCCGCCGCTGTCGGCGCCCTCACGCTCACCGGCTGCAGCAGCGGCAGCGGCGACGGTGACAAGAATGTCGGCAAGTCCAAGGACGACGCGGCGGCCCAGGCCAAGCCGGTCGTCATGGGCACCGCCCAGGACTCCGTCGGCCCCGCCAAGGCGGTCCCGGGCGCCAAGAAGGGCGGCACGGTCCAGGTCTACCAGGAGAGCGACTTCTCGCACCTGGACCCGGGTCAGATATACGTCTCCGACGCCGGCCTGCTCTCCAAGCTCCTGTACCGCGGTCTGACCACGTACACCGAGGACGCCGACGGCCAGCAGACGGTCGTCGGTGACCTCGCCAAGGACGCGGGCAAGTCCTCGGACGGCGGCAAGACCTGGACCTTCCAGCTGAAGGACGGGATCAAGGACGAGAACGGCCGCGAGATCACCTCGGCCGACATCCGCCACACCATCGAGCGCCTCTACGACCCGTTCCTCACGGACGGTCCGACGTACATCCAGCAGTGGCTCTCCGGCGGCGGCACCACCTACCGCAAGGCCTACGGCGGTCCGTACAAGGGCAAGCACCTGCCGAAGTCGGTCCTGGACACGCCGGACGACAAGACCATCGTCTTCCACTTCAAGGAAGCCCACACCGACGCCCCGCAGGCCCTGGCCATGGCCGCGTACTCGGTCGTGCCCGAGAAGACGGACACCAAGCAGAAGTACGACCAGAAGCCCGTCGCCTCCGGCCCGTACAAGATCGCCTCGTACAAGCCGGGCAAGAGCCTGCAGCTCGTCCGCAACGACAAGTGGGACGAGAAGACGGACCCGATGCGCCACAACTACGTGGACGGGTTCAACATCGACTTCAACGTCTCCAAGGCCGACCAGACCAAGACGATCCTGGCCGACCGCGGCGAGGCCAAGAACGCCATCATGTTCACCGGCCAGAACGACGCCACCCAGCTGCAGAAGATCACGACCGACAAGAAGGTCATGAAGCGCACGGTGCAGGGCTACGCCCCGTACGTGTGGCAGCTGAACATGAACATGGACCGGATCAAGGACAAGAAGATCCGCGACGCCATCGCCCTGGCGATCCCGGCCACCGCGGCCGCCCAGGCCGACGGCGGCAAGTACGGCGGCGACGCCGCCAACTCGCTGACGTCGCCCGCGCTTCCGGGCTACAACGCGAAGGACGACGTGTTCAACCGCGAGGGGAAGCCGAACGGCGACATCGCCAAGGCGAAGAAGCTGATCGACGAGGCCGGCGCCAAGGGCAAGAAGATGGTCTACGGCTACGCCAACACCGACGTCCGCGTCACCCAGGCGAACCTGATCATCAACAACCTGGAGAAGATCGGGCTCGACGTCCAGAAGAAGGAAATCGACAACGCCACCTGGTACGAGCAGATGGGCAAGGTCAAGAACGGCCTTGACCTCTACATGACCGGCTGGGGTCAGGACTGGGCCGACGGCAACACCGTCTTCCCGCCGACGTACGACGGCACCAACATCCAGGACGGCGGCTCCAACTACTCCCACGTGAACGACAAGCACGTGAACGCGGAGAGCGCCCGCATCCAGAAGATCGCGGACCCGGCGGAGCGCGCCAAGGAGTACCGCAAGCTCTCCAACTACATCTCCAAGGAGATCAACCCGGCCGCCCCGATCTACTACACCAAGGTGTTCCAGATCGCCGGCTCCAACGTGGGCGGCCTGCGCTACTCGACGGTCACCAGCTACACCGACCCGACGCAGGTCTACCTCAAGAAGTAGTTCGCACAAGGCAGTTCCCGGGGGTGAGAGCGCGGCGGAGCTCTCGCCCCCGGGCCGCCGCACATCCCCTCCTGGTCTCCCACCGCCGCCGTCCTGAGAGCAGCTTTCTGCCATGCTTCGATTTCTCATACGCCGGACGTCTGGCGCAGCACTCATCCTCTTGCTGATCAGCGCCTTCACGTTCTTCATGTACTTCGCCATCCCACAGGACCCGGCGACGCTCGCGTGCGGCAAGAACTGCACCCCGGACGCGCTGGCGATCATTCACAAGAACCTGGGGCTCGACAAGCCGCTTCCGGTGCAGTACTGGGACTTCCTGTCCGGCATCTTCGTGGGCCGTGACTTCGCGGTGGGCCACTGCAGCGCGCCGTGCTTCGGCGTCTCGTTCCGGAACAACCAGATGGTCTGGGACACGATGATGGACCGTCTCCCGCTGACCATCTCGCTCATGATCGGCGGCCTGGTCGTCTTCCTGATCGCGGGTCTCGGCGCCGGTCTGCTCGCCGCCCGCTTCCGCGGCACCTGGATCGACAAGCTCTTCTCCGGCGCCTCCCTGGTGACCAGCTCGTTCCAGATCTACCTGCTCGGCCCGATCGTGATGGGCATCTTCGTCTACAGCACCGGCTGGCTGAAGTCGCCCAAGTACGTGTCGTTCTGGGAGAACCCGGCGTCCTGGTTCATGGGGCTGCTGATCCCCTGGATCGTGATGGCGACGATCTTCACCGCCAACTACACGCGTATGTCGCGCTCCTCGATGATCGAGCAGATGCAGGAGGAGCACGTAAGGGCCGCCAAGGCCAAGGGCATGAGCAGCCGCTTCGTCTTCTTCCGGTACGCGTGGCGCGGCTCCCTCATCCCCATCATCACCATCCTCGGCATGGACATCGCCTCGCTGCTCAGCGGCGGCATGGTCACCGAACTGACCTTCAACCTCTCGGGGATGGGCCGGCTGGCGATCACGTCGGTCACCGAGAAGGACCTGCCGGTCCTGATGGGCGTGATGATCGTCAGCGCCGCCTTCATCATCCTCTGCAACGTCGTCGTGGACGCCCTGTACGCCGTGATCGACCCGCGCGTGCGGCTGTCCTAGGAGAACCCCCGTGACCACACTCACCAAGCCCGAGGACGCCCCGGCCCCGACCGGCTCCGACGCGTTCTTGTCGGTACGCGACCTGCGGGTGCAGTTCTCCACCGAGGACGGCGCCGTCAAGGCGGTGGACGGCCTCTCCTTCGACCTGGAGCGCGGCAAGACGCTCGGCATTGTGGGCGAGTCCGGCTCCGGCAAGTCGGTCACCAACCTGGCCGTGCTCGGCCTGCACCCGAAGAAGAACACCACCATCGACGGCGAGATCGTCCTCGACGGCAAGGAGCTGATCACCGCCACCGAGCCGGAGATGGAGAAGCTCCGCGGCAACAAGATGGCGATGATCTTCCAGGACTCGCTGACCGCCCTGTCGCCGTACTACACGGTCGGCCGGCAGATCGCCGAGCCCTACCGCAAGCACACCGGCGCCTCCAAGAAGCAGGCCCGTGACCGGGCGATCGAACTGCTCGGCAAGGTCGGCATCCCGCACCCGAAGCAGCGGGTCGACGACTATCCGCACCAGTTCTCCGGCGGTATGCGCCAGCGCGCCATGATCGCCATGTCGCTCGCCTGCAACCCCGAACTGCTCATCGCCGACGAGCCGACGACGGCCCTCGACGTGACGGTCCAGGCGCAGATCCTCGACCTGCTCAAGGACCTGCAGCGAGAGTTCGGCTCCGCGATCATCATGATCACCCACGACCTGGGCGTCGTCGCGAACATGGCCGACGACCTGCTCGTGATGTACGCGGGCCGGGCCGTCGAGCGGGGCAGCGTGCGCGAGGTGCTCAAGCAGCCCCAGCACCCCTACACCTGGGGCCTGTTGGGCTCGATGCCGCGCCTGACCTCGGACCTCGACGAGCCGCTGATGCCGATCCCCGGCTCGCCGCCCTCGCTGCTCAACCCGCCGTCGGGCTGCCCGTTCCACCCGCGCTGCGCCTTCACCGACAAGGTGTCCGGCGAACGCTGCTCGGGCGAGCGACCGCAGCTCCCTGCCGGGCGCGGCTCCGCCTGCCACCTGACAGCGGACCAGAAGCAGCAGGTGTTCATCGAGACGATTCAGCCCCGGCTGGGCTGAGAAACCGGCGACTGGGGCATGACCATGAGCGACAACAGCAACAGCAACACCACCACGGCGGTCGCCGACGCGATCCCGGAGCAGCGCGAGGGCGACACCGCGCCGCTGCTGAAGGTCGAGGGGCTGCAGAAGCACTTCCCGATCAAGGGCGGCTTCCCGATCCGGCGCACCGTCGGCGCGGTCAAGGCCGTCGACGGCCTGGACTTCGAGGTCCTGCCGGGCGAGAGCCTGGGCCTGGTCGGCGAGTCCGGCTGCGGAAAGTCGACCACGGGCCGCCTCCTGACCCGCCTGTACGAGCCCACGCAGGGCACCATCACGTACAAGGGCCAGGACATCAGCCACGCGAACCGCAAGCAGTTGGCGCCGATCAGGTCCGAGATCCAGATGATCTTCCAGGACCCGTACGCGTCCCTGAACCCGCGGCAGACCGTCGGCTCGATCATCTCCGGGCCCATGGAGATCAACGGGATCAACCCGCCCGGCGGCCGCGAGGCCCGGGTGCGCGAGCTCCTGGAGATCGTCGGCCTCAACCCGGAGCACTACAACCGCTTCCCGCACGAGTTCTCCGGCGGCCAGCGCCAGCGCATCGGCGTGGCCCGCGCGGTGGCCCTGGAGCCGAAGCTGATCGTCGCCGACGAGCCGGTCTCCGCGCTCGACGTGTCGATCCAGGCGCAGGTCGTGAACCTGCTGCAGAAGGTGCAGCAGGAGATGGGCATCGCGTTCGTCTTCATCGCCCACGACCTGGCCGTCGTACGGCACTTCTCGCAGCGCGTCGCCGTGATGTACCTCGGCAAGATCGTCGAGATCGCGGACCGCGACTCGCTCTACAACCGCCCCCGGCACCCGTACACCCACGCGCTCCTGTCGGCCGTGCCGGACGCGGACCTCGACGCGGAGAAGCGGGAGCGGATCCGCCTGGAGGGCGACGTGCCCTCGCCGATCGAGCCGCCGTCCGGCTGCCGGTTCCGCACCCGGTGCTGGAAGGCGCAGGACAAGTGCGCGTCGGAGGAGCCCCCGCTGGTGCAGCTCTCCACCAGCAAGCCGGGCCACCTCACGGCCTGCCACTTCCCGGAGGACCCGACGATCGAGGCGCGCGCCGAGGACGTCGTCATGGACCCGGCGCTCGCGGCGCTGGAGGGAGACGCGGAGTCCGAGGACTGATGGCTGTCGGCTGACCCGATGTGCGACTGAGGCCCGGCCCCGGTGATCTTCACCGGGGCCGGGCCTCCGCCGTTGGCCGGCGGGCGCGCGGCGTCACCGCCCGTCCCGGTCGCCCGCCTTCCCGTAGCGGCGGAAGTCGGCGGTGTCCACGGTCCAGGGGCCGAAGGGGACGAGGTCGCCGTAGATGTACGGCTCCGTCGAGCGGTAGCGGCCGTCGGCCGGGTCGGAGTGGACCTCTATGGTCCCCGCGCGCGGGTCGACGATGAGGTAGTGCTCGATGCCCATGGCGGGGTAGTCGGCGAGCTTGACGCGGTAGTCGTTGTCGGGGTTGGAGGGGGAGACGATCTCGATGGCGGCCAGCACCTGGGAGGTGTCGACGGCCAGGCCGTCCTCGTCCAGGGCTTCCTCCGGGATCACCACCGCGTCGGGGCGGCGCATGCGGCCGGCGGATGGGTGCTCGATCTCTGGGCCCGGAATGCACGCGTAGCCGGGATGCGTAGCGGCAAGCTGTTCGTTGAGCTGCTTGCTGATGCGCCAAACCGTCCCCTCGTGCCGCTTCGACGGGCTCATCATCGCCAGTATCGGACCGGAAGAACCGATCTCCACCGTCCAGGAACCCTCCAGGCGCTCGGCGTACTCACCCAGCTCCTCGGCGATCTCGCGCATCTTCGCGTAGTCCATGTCTCCACGGTAGCCGGGGGCGCCCCGGTGCACCTCTGGTTGGCCTCACCTGTCAGCACACCGCGCCCCCGACCCCCGTACGGGGGACATAACAGGCGCACCGCCCACCCAACAGGTCCAATGTCCCCAAGGCTCGTCCCCTTTGTCGTCGGATCGCCCTCTGGAGGACCCTTGATGCGCCTCGGCCTGCGTACTGGTGCCCTGGCCGCCTCCCTGGTCGTCGCCGTGCCCTGGCTCGCCTCCTGCGGCGCCACGACCACCGAGTCGGGCATCGTGCGGGCCAGGTGGGGCGACCCGCAGAACCCGCTCGAACCCGCCAACACCAACGAGGTCAACGGCGGCAAGGTCCTCGACATGATCTTCCGGGGCCTCAAGCGCTACAACCCCGAGACCGCCGAGCCCGAGTACGCCGTCGCCAAGTCCATCACCAGCGACGACGCGCAGAACTTCAAGATCACGCTGAAGCCCGGCTGGAAGTTCGCCGACGGCTCCGAGGTCACCGCCCAGTCCTTCGTCGACGCCTGGAACTACGCCGCGTACCTGCCCAACGCGCAGATCGGCTCCGACTTCTTCGGCTACATCGACGGCTACGACAAGGTCCACCCCGCCAAGGGCGAGCCCACCGCCAAGAAGCTGTCCGGGCTCAAGGTCGCCGACGATCTGCACTTCACGGTCAGGCTCAACCAGAAGTTCTCGCTCTTCCCCGACATGCTCGGCTACGCCGCCTTCTCGCCGCTGCCCAAGAAGTTCTTCAGCGACCACGACGCATGGCTGGAGAAGCCCTTCGGCAACGGCCCGTACCAGGTGACGGACTACGAGCGCGGCGGCCGCATGAAGCTCCGCCTCAACGACGAGTACAACGGCGCCAAGCCCCGCAACAAGGGCGTCGACCTGCTCGTCTACACCGACGACAACACGGCGTACACCGATGTGGTGGCCGGCCAGCTCGACGTCACCGACGAGGTGCCCGCCGAGCAGCTGAACAACATCCACAGCGACCTGGGCGACCGGTACATCAACACCCCCGCCGGCATCATCCAGACGCTGATGTTCCCGATGTACGACAAGGACTGGGACACCGCCGACGCCCTCAAGGTCCGCCAGGGCATCTCGCTCGCCATCAACCGCGAGCAGATCACCGACAAGATCTTCCAGAAGACCCGCATCCCGGCCAAGGACTGGACCTCGCCCGTGCTCCGCGAGGAGGGCGGCTACGCCCCCTCCATCTGCGGCGACCGCTGCGAGTACAACCCCGAGAAGGCCAAGAAGCTGATCGACGAGGGCGGCGGCTTCCCGGGCGGCAAGCTGGTCCTCAGCTACAACGCCGACACCGGCAACCACAAGCAGTGGATCGACGCCATCTGCAACAGCATCAACCGCGTCATGGGCGACTCCAAGTCCTGCGTCGGCAACCCGATCGGCACCTTCGCCGACTTCCGTACGCAGATCCAGAGCGGCAAGTTCACGGGCCCGTTCCGCAGCGGCTGGCAGATGGACTACCCGCTGATCCAGAACTTCCTCGAACCCGTCTACACCACGACCGGGCCCAGCAACGACGGCAAGTGGAGCGACAAGGAGTTCGACGCGCTGATCAACAAGGCCAACGCGGACCCGGACCCGAAGAACGCGATCAAGGACTTCCAGGACTCCGAGAGGATCCTCGCCGAGCAGATGCCCGCCATCCCGCTCTGGTACCAGAACGGCACCGCCGTCTACGGCACCCGCGTGCACGACGTGAAGCTCAACCCCTTCAGCGTGCCGGTCTTCGAGGAGATGACCGTCGATGACTGAGAACGACGACCGCTCGGGTTACGTGAGGGAGGTGCCGTGGGGCGCTATGTGATCCGGCGGCTGCTGCAGATGATCCCGGTGTTCATCGGCACCACGCTGCTGATCTTCCTCATGGTCAACGTCATGGGCGACCCGACGGCGGCGCTCTGCGGCGACAAGGCCTGCGACCCGGCCACCCAGGCCCAGCTGCAGAAGGACTTCAACCTCGACAAGCCGCTGGTGCAGCAGTACTTGATCTACCTCGGCAATATCTTCCAGGGCGACTTCGGCACCGCCTTCAATGGTGATTCGGTCGCCGATCTGCTGCTGCGCGCCTACCCCGTCACCATCAAGCTGACGTTCGTGGCGATCGTCTTCGAGATCGTCATCGGTATCGGCCTCGGCGTCATCACCGGCCTTCGCCGCGGCAAGCCCGTCGACACCGGCGTACTCGTCCTCACCCTGGTCGTCATCTCCGTGCCGACGTTCGTGACCGGGCTCGTCGCCCAGCTCCTCTTCGGCATGGAGTGGGGGATCGTCAAACCCTCGGTGGCGTACGAGGCTCCGTTCAGCGAGCTGATCCTGCCGGGGCTCGTGCTCGCGTCCGTGTCCCTGGCGTACGTGACCCGCCTGACCCGCACCTCCGTCGCCGAGAACGCCAAGTCCGACTACGTCCGCACCGCCGTCGCCAAGGGGCTGCCGCGGCGCCGGATCATCTGGCGGCACCTGCTGCGCAACTCGCTGATCCCGGTCGTCACCTTCATCGGCACCGACATCGGCGCCCTGATGGGCGGGGCCATCGTGACCGAGCGGATCTTCAACATCCGCGGCGTCGGCTACCAGCTCTACCAGGGCATCCTCCACCAGTCCTCGCCGACGGTGGTCGGCTTCGTGACCGTCCTGGTGATCGTCTTCCTGCTCGCCAACCTCATCGTCGACCTGCTCTACGCCGTCCTTGACCCGAGGATCCGCTATGCCTGAGCCCGTCACCCCGGTCACCGTCGAGGCCCAGCTCACGCCCGGCAGCACGCCCGAGGGCGGCGGCGCGGAGGGGCCCGCGCGCTCCCTGTGGTCGGACGCCTGGCGCTCGCTGCGCCGCAACCCGGTCTTCCTCGTCTCGGCGCTGATCATCCTGTTCCTGATCGTCGTCGCGATCTGGCCGCAGCTCCTCGCGAGCGGCGACCCCAACGACTGCGACCTCGCCCACGGCCAGGAGACGTCCAGCTCCGGACACCCCTTCGGGTACGACGCCCAGGGCTGCGACGTCTACACGCGCACGGTGTACGGGGCGCGGGCCTCGATCACCGTCGGCATCTGCGCCACCGCGGGTGTCGCCCTGCTCGGCGGGATCCTCGGGGCGCTCGCCGGGTTCTACGGGCGGTGGGCGGACGCCCTGCTGTCCCGCGTCGCCGACATCTTCTTCGGCATCCCCGTCGTCCTCGGCGGCCTCGTGCTGCTGTCCGTGGTGACCTCGACGACGGTGTGGCCGGTCGTCGGATTCATCGTGCTGCTCGGCTGGCCGCAGATCTCCCGCATCGCGCGCGGCTCCGTGATCACGGTCAAGGAGAACGACTACGTGCACGCCGCGCGCACCCTCGGCGCCTCCAACTCCCGGATCCTGCTGCGGCACATCCTGCCGAACGCGGTCGCCCCGGTGATCGTCGTCGCGACCATCGCGCTCGGCACGTACATCGCCCTGGAGGCGACCCTTTCGTTCCTCGGCGTCGGCCTGAAGCCGCCCGCGGTCTCCTGGGGCATCGACATCTCGAACGCCGCCCCGTACATCCGCAACGCCCCGCACATGCTGCTGTATCCGGCGGGCGCCCTGGCCCTCACGGTCCTCGCGTTCATCATGCTCGGCGACGCGGTGCGCGACGCCCTCGACCCCAAGCTGAGGTAGCCGCATGGCCCTGTTGGAAGTACGCGACCTGCACGTCGAGTTCCGTACCCGCGACGGAGTCGCCAAGGCGGTCAACGGCGTCAACTACACCGTCGACGAGGGCGAGACGCTCGCCGTGCTCGGGGAGTCGGGCAGCGGCAAGTCCGTCACCGCGCAGGCCGTGATGGGCATCCTCGACATGCCGCCGGGACGGATCTCCGGCGGCGAGATCCTCTTCAAGGACAAGAATCTGCTGACCCTCAAGGAGGAGGAGCGGCGGAAGATCCGCGGCGCCGAGATGGCGATGATCTTCCAGGACGCGCTGTCCTCCCTGAACCCCGTGCTCACCGTGGGGGAGCAGCTCGGCGAGATGTTCGTCGTCCACAAGGGGATGTCGAAGAAGGACGCCAGGGCGAAGGCCGTCGAGCTGATGGACCGGGTGCGGATCCCGGCCGCGAAGGAGCGGGTGAGCCAGTACCCGCACCAGTTCTCCGGCGGCATGCGCCAGCGCATCATGATCGCGATGGCGCTCGCGCTCGAACCCTCGCTGATCATCGCGGACGAGCCGACCACCGCCCTCGACGTCACTGTCCAGGCCCAAGTCATGGACCTGCTGGCCGAGTTGCGGCGCGAGCTCAACATGGGGCTCATCCTCATCACCCACGACCTGGGCGTCGTCGCGGACGTCGCCGACAAGATCGCCGTCATGTACGCGGGCCGGATCGTCGAGCAGGCGCCGGTGCACGAGATCTACAAGGCGCCCGCCCACCCGTACACCAAGGGCCTGTTGGAGTCGATCCCGCGCCTCGACCAGAAGGGCCAGGAGCTGTTCGCCATCAAGGGGCTCCCGCCGAACCTCATGAACATCCCGCCCGGCTGCGCCTTCAACCCGCGCTGCCCGATGGCCCAGGACGTGTGCCGCACGGACGTCCCGCCGCTTGCCGAGGTCGCTGGTTCCTCAGGGGCCCGTCGCAGCGCCTGCCACTTCTGGAAGGAGACGCTCGATGCCGCAGCACGGTAAGCACGTGAGCAAGGACGACCTGAAGCGCGAGGGCAGGATCGCCACGCACCTCCTCCACAAGGCGCAGGCGGAGAACGACTACGCGGAGCACGGCTCGCCCTCCGGACACGAACCGCTGCTCCAGGTACGCGGATTGACCAAGCACTACCCCCTCACCCAGGGCATCCTCGTCAAGAAGCAGATCGGCTCCGTGAAGGCCGTCGACGGCGTCGACTTCGACCTCGGGCAGGGCGAGACGCTCGGCATCGTCGGCGAGTCCGGCTGCGGCAAGTCGACCGTCGCGAAGATGCTGGTGAATCTGGAGCGGCCGACCGCGGGTGTCATCAAGTACAAGGGCGAGGACATCACCACGCTCTCCGGCCGCGCTCTGAGGGCCGTGCGCCGCAACATCCAGATGGTGTTCCAGGACCCGTACACGTCCTTGAACCCGCGGATGACGGTCGGCGACATCATCGGAGAGCCGTACGAGATCCATCCCGAGGTGGCCCCGAAGGGCGACCGCAGGAAGAAGGTCCAGGACCTGCTCGACGTCGTCGGCCTCAACCCCGAGTACATCAACCGCTACCCGCACCAGTTCTCCGGCGGCCAGCGCCAACGCATCGGCATCGCGCGCGGGTTGGCGCTGCGCCCCGAGATCATCGTCGCGGACGAGCCGGTGTCCGCGCTCGACGTGTCCGTGCAGGCGCAGGTGGTGAACCTGCTCGACCGGCTGCAGAGCGAGTTCGACCTGAGTTACGTCTTCATCGCCCACGACCTGTCGATCGTGCGGCACATCTCCGACCGGGTCGGCGTCATGTACCTGGGCCGCATCGCCGAGATCGGCTCCGACGCCGAGATCTACGACCACCCGACGCACCCCTACACGCAGGCGCTGCTCTCGGCGGTGCCGATGCCGGACCCGGACGCGCGCGAGCACCGCGAGCGGATCCTGCTCTCCGGCGACGTCCCCTCGCCCGCCAACCCGCCCTCCGGCTGCCGCTTCCGTACGCGGTGCTGGAAGGCCCAGCAGAAGTGCGTGGACGAGGAGCCGGTGCTGGCCGTGCCGGAGGTCTTCCGGGGCGGCGACACCCCGGCGAGCCACCCGTCGGCCTGCCACTTCGCGGAGGAGAAGCGGGTCGTGCCGACGGAGTGAGTGCTTTTACGTGGCGGCAACCCGTCCGACGCGACGTCGATATGTGGACCGTCGAAGGTGTTCCACGTACGGCCGTGCGGGTGCCGTAGAACCGGGCCGGAGCGCGCCATGTCGCTCCGGCCCGGACCCGTCTCAGGACAGGTTCAACTCTCAGGTCAGCTCCAACGACCGCTTCAGGAAGTCGACCTGGAGCAGCAGCAGGTTCTCGGCGACCTGTTCCTGCGGCGTCATGTGGGTCACGCCGGACAGCGGCAGCACTTCGTGCGGCCGGCCGGCCGCGAGCAGTGCGGAGGACAGCCGCAGGGTGTGGGCCACCACTACGTTGTCGTCCGCGAGGCCGTGCACGATGAGCATCGGGCGGTGCTGCTCGGCCGCCTCGGAGAGACCGTCGTCGGTCACCAGGGAGCTGTGCGCGTACGCCTCCGGGGACGTCGCCGGATCGCCCAGGTAGCGCTCCGTGTAGTGGGTGTCGTAGAGCCGCTGGTCCGTCACCGGGGCGCCCACGACCGCCGCGTGGAAGACGTCCGGGCGGCGCAGCACCGCCATCCCCGCCAGGAAACCGCCGTAACTCCAGCCCCGGATCGCGACCTTGGAGAGGTCCAGCGGGAACCGGTCGGCCAGCGCGTGCAGGGCCGTGACCTGGTCCTCCATGGTCAGGGTCAGGTCACCCTTGATCGACTTCTCGCGTCCTGGCGAGATCCCGGGCGTGCCCCGGCCGTCCGCGACGATCACCGCGAAGCCCTGGTCGGCGAACCACTGCGAGGTGAGGTGCGGGTTGTGGGCCGCCACCACGCGCTGCCCGTGCGGGCCGCCGTAGGGGTCCATGAGGACCGGGAGCGGGCCGTCCCCCTCCTCGTAAGAGGAGGGCAGGAGAACGGCGCACGGGATGCCGTCCGCCTCCGTGAGCGTCACGCGCGGGGAGAGCAGCGGGCGTTCGGCGTGCGAGGCGATGTCCGCCACGTGCTTCCCGTCGCGCTCCACGCGTGCGCGCGCGCCGGGCGAGTCCGGCGTCGCGGACACGAGGACCGTCACGTCCCCGGAGCGGACCGCGGAGTGCACGCCGGGCTCCGTGGAGACGCGCTGCACTCCCAGCTCGTTGACCCGGTAGACGTGCACCTCGCCGGTCTCCGGGGACTCGGCGTCCGTCCCGGCCGACGCGGAGACGAGCACGTCGCTCTCGCCCACGTCGAGCACCGCCCGCACGTGCAACTGCGGCCCGGTCAGCGGGCGTTCGCCCACCGCGAGGACCCGGGCGCCGCCCTCGTCGGCGATCCGCACCAGCTGCCCGCTCGGCGACCAGCACGGCACCCCCGGCAGCAGCTCCAGCCAGTCGTCGTCCTCGTCGGCGTGCACCATCCGCGTCGAGCCGTCGTCCGTGTTCACGGCGAGGTAGAGCGCGCTGCGCTGGTCGCGGGCCTGGACGAGGATCAGCGGGGCGCCGTCCGCCGACCAGTGCACGCGCGCGAGGTACGGGTACGCCTTGCGGTCCCAGGTCACCTCGCTGCGGGCGCCGTCGATGTCGTACGCGAAGAGGCGTACCTCGGCGTTCGGGGTGCCGGCGGCGGGGTAGGCGACGCGGGCCGGCTCCCGGTCCGGGTGCGCGGGGTCGGCGATCCACCAACGGCGCACGTCCGCGTCGTCGACGCGGGCCACGAGCAGCCGGTCCGAGTCGGGGGACCACCAGTGGCCGCGGTACCGGGACATCTCCTCGGCCGCGATGAACTCCGCGAGCCCGTACGTCACCGTGTCCGACTCCGGGGTGGCCAGCGCCCTGTCCCCCTCGCCCTCCGCGCCGACGACGCGCAGCGCGCCCTGGGCGACGTACGCGATGTGCCGGCCGTCGGGGGAGGGGCGCGGGTCGATGACCGGTCCGGGGACGGGCAGTTCACGCGCCGTGCCCGCGCGCAGCTCGGCGGCGAACAGCCGCCCCGACAGGGCGAACGCGGCCAACTCGGCGGCGGCGTCGGTCGCGTAGCCCACGATGCCCGCGCCGCCCTCACGGCTGCGCTCGCGCCGGGCCCGCTCGGCGGCCGACAGGTTCTCCGCCGCCCCGCCGAGCAGCGCCACCGGCTCCGCGGCCACCCGCTCCTGACCGCTCGTCACGTCAAGAACCCACAGCGCGTTCGCCCGATCGGTGCCCGAGGCGGACCGCAGGAAGACGACGCGCTCGCCGTCCGGCGCCACCGTGAAGGCGCGCGGCGCTCCCAGTGTGAAGCGCTGTGTACGCGCGTGCTGACGAGGGAAGGTGTCGATGGTCATCTGGGCAGCCTAGAGCCAGGAGGGCTCTTGAAGACATGGAGCGTACGCGCCCCCGTGCGCTCCCGGCCGCATCGCGTGCTCCCCGATGACGACCCATGCGCGGGCACGGAAAGTTATGATCGTTAGCGCTGTGTGGGTACGAGTCCGTCGGCGACCGGATCACTTTGGAGGAGGACCGCTGTGGCACTCTCGATCTCGGCCGTGGTGCTGTTCGCGATCATCGTCTTCATCCTGATCAAGAAGTCGGGACTGAAAGCGGGACACGCGGTGGTGTGCATGCTCCTCGGTTTCTACCTGGCGAGTTCGTCCATCGCCCCCACGATCAAGCAGCTGACCACGAATGTGGCGGACATGGTCGGCGGCATCAAGTTCTAGCCGGGCCGCCTGTCGGCAGGCGTCTGTCGGCCGGGTGTCAGTGGGGCGTTCTACGCTGTGACACATGACGGAAATGCCAGGTCGGCGCCTGCTCCTCGTGCACGCGCACCCCGACGACGAGTCGATCAACAATGGCGCCACCATGGCCAAGTACGCCGCCGAAGGCGCCCAGGTCACGCTGGTGACCTGCACGCTCGGCGAGGAGGGCGAGGTCATTCCGGACGAACTGGAGCATTTGGCTCCGGACCGGGAGGATATTCTCGGACCGCACCGAATCGGTGAGTTGGCCGCCGCCATGAAGGAACTCGGCGTCGCCGACCACCGCTTCCTCGGCGGCCCCGGCCGCTTCCGCGACTCCGGGATGATGGGCGCTGCGCAGAACGAGCGGGAGGGCGCCTTCTGGTCCACCGAGCTCGACGAGGCCGCCGCCCACCTCGTCGCCGTGATCCGCGAGACCCGCCCCCAGGTCCTGATCACGTACGACCCCGACGGCGGCTACGGGCACCCGGACCACATCCAGGCCCACCGCGTCGCCATGCGCGCCGCCGAACTGGCCGCCGAGACCGCCTTCCGGCGCGACCTCGGGGAGCCGCACACGATCGCCAAGGTCTACTGGAACCGGGTGCCGCGCGCGGTGGTCACCGCGAGGTTCGAGGAGCTGGAGCGGCTTCGGGGGCTCGGCTCCGTTCCGTTCGACGCCGTCGCGGTCGTCGACGACGTGCCGGGTGTCGTCGAGGACGAGCGGATCACCGCCGAGATCGACGGGCGGCCGTACGTCGAGCGGAAGGCGGCCGCGATGCGCGCGCACGCCACACAGGTCGACGTGGCGGCGGGGGACACGGTGTTCGCGCTCTCCAACGGGCTCGCGCAGCCGCTGTTCGACGTCGAGTACTACGAGTTGGTGCGGGGTGAACCCGGATCGCCGTACGAGAAGGACCTGTTCGAGGGTATCGAGGGTCTTGAGAGCACCGAGGGAGTGACCGCGTGATGGGCGGCGGGAAGAACGGCGGGACGAGCGGCGGGAAGAACGAGCGGGCCGCGGCGTCCACCGGGAACGGAAAGGCGGCCCCCGGCAAGGCGGGTGCGCACTCCGAGGTCGACCTGCCGTTCAGTTTCAGCGGGTTCACGGCCGGGCGGGTCCTCGCCCTGCTGCTCCTGTTCGTCCTCGGCGCGGTCGTCGCGGTCGCGGGGGGCCTCGTCCAAGGCGGCTGGTTCCCGGGCGGGTTGCTGCTCGCGCTGCTCGCGGCGGCCGGGCTCTTCCACGGCGGGGCGAGAGTGGCGCGCGGGCGCGCGGGGGCGGTGGCGCCCGCCGCGGGCTGGGTGCTCGCGGTGATCCTGCTCACCGCGAGCCGTCCGGAGGGCGACTTTTTGTTCGGCGCGGGAGCGGGCTCGTACCTCTTCCTCCTCGGAGGGATGGCTGTCGCTGTGATGTGTGCCACCTTCTGGCTGCCGGGGCAACCACCCGTGTCCACCGCCCGACTTGGGAAGTGACGTAGCCCTCCGGGCCGTCGCGCGGCGCGTGCCGCTGAAGGATTGGTCATCCGTCACACGGTGAGTTCCGGCGGCGGACAGTATGGTGGTGCGCGCCGCCGAGCAGCCCGCGCGAGGTCGAGACGGGCGGCGGAGCCAACCGGGAGAACCTGCCTTGAGCCGTGAAACTGACAGTTCGTCCTCCGGGCCCCAGGGGCGCGGCGCTGCCGCGTACCCGTCGGGCACGCCTCCGTATGGATCGCCCGCGCAGGACGCGGCGTCCGGTGACGGCGGTCCGACACCGCCGGGTGACCAGGGCGCCCCGGAATCGCCCAAGACCGAGACGACGCTGACGACCCGGATCCGGATCAACATTCCCGGTTCCCGACCGATTCCTCCGGTGGTCATGCGGACGCCGATGAGTGACGTGGACGGTAACCAGGACGGTGGTGCCGGTTCTGGTGCTGGTGCCGGTGCCGGTGCCGGTGCCGGATCCGGGTCTGGTGCGGATGCCGGTCCTGCGTCGCGGGGCTCTGCCCCGGACCCCGCTGCTCAATCGCCGCAGGGGCTTGATGGGTCGGCGGGGCGTGCGTCTCAAGATGGGGCCGGCCGTGCGCCGCAGGCACCGGCGGGGAGTGAGGCGCCGCAGCGTGAGGAGAAGACGAGCGACTGGTTCGCGCCGCGCAAGTCGCCCTCGGGGACGCGTGGTGGTCCGGCCGCCGGTGCGCCCACGCCGCCCCCGCCGCCTGCGCCGAACCCCAACTCCGGTGGTTCCTCCGGCGGATTCGACGTGTCCGGCGCCGTGGCGGCAGGACCGCTCGGCACCGGTGGCGCCCCCGGCCCCCGTGGCGACCAGTCCCGGGGCGACCTGCCGTACTTCTCCGCAAACCAGGACGCGGGAACGCCCGACTCCGGACCCGTGGGACCCACCGCGGGCCCGGCCGCGGGCGACGGCCCCATGGTCCCGCCCGCCGCCCCGAACCCGCCGGTCCCCGGCGCCGGTGGCACGCCGCCGCGGATGAGCGACGACACCGCGATCCTCACGCCGCAGAAGCCCGCCCCTGAACCGCCCTCAGGCGGCAACTCCGGCGGCAGCGGCAACGTCTCCGGTGACACGCTCACCAGCGGCCTGCGCGTCATCCCTGCGGACGACGAGCCCAACGGCCCGGCCGCCCCCGGCGGGTTCCGGCAGACCCCAGCCAACCCCGCGACGCCCGCCGCGCACACCCCGCCCAAGCTGCCCGACCCGGTGCCCGCCACCCCGGCCCCCGCGAAAAAGAAGAAGGGCCGCAACAAGCTGGTGCTGCTCGGCGCGGGCGTCGTCGGCGTGGCCGGAGTCGCGTACGGCGCGGGCCTGTTGATGAACCACTCCGACGTCCCGAAGGGCACCACCGTCGCCGGAGTCGACATCGGCGGCGGCACCCGCGACGAGGCCACCAGCAAGCTGGAGAACGCCCTCGGCAAGCGCACCGAACAGGCGCTGAAGCTGGAGGTCGACGGCAAGTCCGTGGAGATGGAGCCGGAGCAGGCGGGCCTCTCCTTCGACACCGCGTCGACCGTGTCGGCCGCCGCGGGCAGCGACTACAACCCGATCTCCGTGATCGGCTCGCTGTTCGGCAACGAACGGGTCGTCGACCCGGTCGTGCCCGTCGACGAGGAGAAGCTCGCCGCGTCCCTGGAGCGGGCCGCGGGCGGCGCCGCCGCGTCCGGCGAGGGCACCATCAAGTTCGAGCCGGGCAAGGCCGTCCCCGTCTACGGCAAGACCGGCAAGGGGCTCGACGTCGCCCAGTCGGTCTCCGCCGTCAAGGACGCCTACCGCGCGCAGATCGCGAACGGCTCGTCCGAGTCGGTCCCGCTGGCGACGGCGACGCGGAAGCCGACGATCTCGAACGCCGAGGTCGACCGGAAGATGCAGCAGTTCGCCGAGCCCGCGATGTCCGGTCTGATCACCGTCAAGGCGGGCAACGCCTCGATCCAGTTCGGCCCCGACAAGTCGCTGCCGAAGATCCTCGGCGTGAAGCCGGTCAACGGCAAGCTGGTCGAGACGTACAACCTGCCGGTGCTCAAGCAGCTCTACGGCAACACCTTCGACGGCGTCCTGATCACCCGCGGCACCGGCAAGAAGACGCCGGTCCAGCCGACGGACGTGGCACAGGCCATCGCCAAGGCGCTGCTCGGCAAGACCGCGGCGGAGCGCACGGCGGAGATCCAGACCTCGTAGGCCCCGCCCGACGTACGCGTCACGAGTCCCGCATGACATCCGTCATGCGGGACTCACGCTTGTCGACACTGCCGCGCACCCCCGCCGACCGGCGAGGCTGACTGCCATGACGACACACGCGGCGGTCACCTTCACCGGGGTGACGAAGACGTACGGCACCGTGCGGGCGGTCGACGACCTCGGCCTCGAACTGCGCGCGGGGGAGACGGTCGCCCTGCTCGGCCCGAACGGCGCGGGCAAGTCCACCACCCTCGACCTGCTCCTCGGCCTGCGCCCCGCCGACACCGGAGAGGTCCGCGTCTTCGGCACGAGCCCGCGCGAGGCGATCACGGCGGGCCGGGTCGGCGCCATGCTGCAGAGCGGCGGCCTGATGGACGAGGTGACCGTGCGCGAGCTCGTCCGGCTCGGCTGCGCCCTGCACCCGAGGCCGCACGCGGTGGACGACGTACTGACCAGGGCCGGACTCACCCAGATCGCCGACCGCAAGGTCAACAAGCTCTCCGGCGGCCAGGAGCAGCGCGTCCGCTTCGCCCTCGCCACGGCGGGCGACAGCGACCTCATCGTCCTCGACGAGCCGACCACCGGCATGGACGTGAGCGCCCGCCACGCGTTCTGGTCGACCATGCGCGCGCAGGCCGACCAGGGCCGCACCGTGCTGTTCGCCACGCACTACCTGGAGGAGGCGGACGCGATCGCCGACCGCGTCCTCGTGCTGCACCGCGGGCGGCTGCTCGCCGACGGCACGGCCGCCGAGATCAAGGCGAAGGCCGGCGCCCGCCGGGTCTCCTTCGACCTGGAGGGCCCGATCGACGAGGCCGCCGTCAAGGGGCTCCCGTTCCTGACCGGCGTATCCATCAGCGGCCAGACGGTCCGCATCCAGTCCACCGACGCCGACGCGACCGTGCACGCCCTGTACGGGCTCGGCGGCTACCCGTCCGTGCTGTTCCTGCTGATCGCGGGCAAGTCCGACACCACCGCCATGGTCGACGACACGGGCCTGAATCTGCCCGCGTATGTGATGGTCTCGATGGCCTCCTTCGGCGCGCTCACCGCCGTCCTCATGGGCAACAGCGAGCGCATCGCGAAGGAGCGGGAGAGCGCCTGGGTACGGCAGTTGAGGCTCACCACGCTGCCCGGGCGCGGCTATGTCCTCGCCAAGACCGCGAGCGCCGCCGTCGTCTCGCTCCCGTCCATCGTGATCGTCTTCGCCGTGGCCGCGGCCTTCAAGGACGTACGGTTCGACGCCTGGCAGTGGCTCGCGCTCACCGGCGCGACCTGGGCGGGCAGCCTCGTCGTCGTGCTCACCACCTTCGGCCGCCCCGGCTATCTGCGCAGCGCCATGGAGGCGGGCGCCGCCGCGTTCCTGGTCAAGGACGCGCCCGCCGCGCAACTCGCCGATGCCGTACGGAAGGTGCTCGCGGGCGAGCGCGTCATCGACCCCACGCTCGCGGCGGCGGCCCTCGCGGAGGGCGCGAACCCGCTCACCGACCGCGAACGCGAGGTGCTGCGCGCGGCGGCGGACGGCCGCACCAACGCGGAACTCGCGGCGGCGCTGCACCTGTCGCCCCTGTTCTCAAGCCCCTGCGGCGATTGAGCAGCGGGGTCCGGGGCAGAGCCCCGAACCGCAACCCCGGCCCACCGCAACCAAAACCGGTCAATTCAGCATCGCGCGCGCCGCCCGCGCCTGCTCCCGCACCGACTCCGCCGCCGTCTCGTCCACGGCCCCGACCACCTCCGCGTACGCCTCAAGCTCCACCGCCCCGCTCACGAAGTCACCGCGCTGTACGAGGAGTTGGGCCCGCTCGTAGCGCAGTCGCGCCGGATGCGAGGGCAGCAGCAGGGACAGCTCGACCGCCCACAGCGACACGTCGGAGCGCTCGGGCCTGGTCGCCGCCCACGCCCGGATGTTGTTGAGGATCCGCAGTACGACGTCCAGCGGGTCGGCGGGCCGCAGCATCGCCGGGTCGAGCGAGCCACCGGTCGCGCCCGCCACGAGGATTTGGGCGTCGGGCCCGGTCAACACCCGCCCGCCGTCGAACGGATCGGCCAGCACCTGCTCCTCCGGCGCCCCGAACCCGACCACGAAGTGCCCCGGCAGGGCCACCCCGCACACCGGCGCCCCGGCCCGCCTGGCCACCTCCAGCCACACCACCGACAACAGGATCGGCAGCCCTCTGCGGCGCCGTACGACCTCGTGCAGCAGGGACGACTCAAGGCGCTGGTAGGCGCCCGGCGTGCCGTGGAACCCGAGGCGCTCGCCGAGCAGTTCGGCGCACGCGGTGGCCCAGGCGCGCGGGGTGCCCGGCCGATACGGCAGCCGTCCGGCGAGCTCGTCCAGCTCGATCTGGACGGCGTCCATGCCCGCCTCGTCGAGCGAGGCGTCGCCCTGCGCGGCGAGCAGCAGGCACAGCTGCGCCAGATCGGGCCGCTCGGCCCGCGCCTCCTCGGCGAACCGGCGCCGCAGCTCCGTGGAACGGGGGGAAAGGTGGGGGGACATACGTGCCTCGTGCCCTCTCAGGCCGATCGATTAGCGGGTCAGCGGGGACCGCGGTCCGGAGCACGGTAGTGGTGATAGGCGTGATGCGTGGCGAAACCCATGCGGTCGTAGAGGGCGCGCGCCCCCTCGTTGTCCGCCTCGACCTGGAGCCAGGCCGCCGAGGCGCCCTCGTCGAGCGCCCGCCGCGCGAGCGCCGTCATCACGTCCGTGGCGAGCCCCTGGCGCCGCAGCGCGGGATCGACCTCGACGGCGGCGAACCCGGCCCACCGCCCGTCGACCACGCACCGCCCGATCGCGGCGGGCACGTCACCGGCCCCGTCCCCCGGCACGGTCGCGAACCACACCGAAGGCCCGGCGCTCAGCACCTTCAGCGCCACCTCGCTCGCCCCCTTGCGCTGGTAGCGCGCGAGCCACGCCTCGTCGGGCTCGCGGGTGAGGCGCACGCGCGGGGCGTCCGGCGCGTCCCCGATGGGCGCGAGCGCGGCGATCCGCAGCTCGGCGCTCACCTCGCGCACCCAGCCGCGCGCCTCCAACTCGGCGCACAGCACCTCCTGCGCCCCCTCGGCGCCGGTCGCCGTCTGCGCGTACGCCGGGAGTCCACGGGCCGCGTACCACTCCTGTACGTGGCTCAGTGCGGCGTCGAGCGGAAGGCCGGGGTCCCCCAGCGGGAGCACGGAATTCGCGCGCCGTGTGAATCCCTTCCGTCGCCCGGCCGCCGCCCCCCAAGGACGCGCTTCGCGCGGCACCGCCTCGACTGCCGCCCTCAACTCCCAGTCGCCCAGCCGCTCGCCCTCGATCGGCCGCCAGGCCCGCGAGGCGACACGCGCGAGCTCCGGGTACGTGGCGGACGGGCCGCGGCGACGGGCCGGCGCGGCCGGCACCACCTTCCCCGCGACCAGCGTGGACTCCTCGATCCGCACACTTTCACCGTCTCGCCGTGTGACGAGCAGCACACCGTCGTCCCAGGATGTGAGAACACCGACGGTGTCGGTGAACTTCCGACCCGCGGATTCCTCCCCGCTCACCCGTCGCACAGAGACGCGTTTTCCCACGTCATCGCCTGAAATGCGGACTTCGAGACGTCCGCCCGCAGTGAATTCCACAGCTCGTCCCACCCCTCCTGTTCGGATCATGGCCGGGAACGGAGATACTAGGTGTGGGCATCGACGACGCCGCGCTCCCGCGCGCCAGGCGGCGGAGCCTGCGGAGGCCCGCCAGCGCCCTATCGAGGAGGAACGACAGCGTGACCTACGTCATCGCGCAGCCTTGTGTCGACGTCAAGGACAAGGCGTGCATCGAGGAGTGCCCGGTCGACTGCATCTACGAGGGCTCCCGGTCCTTGTACATCCACCCGGACGAATGCGTCGACTGTGGTGCCTGCGAACCGGTCTGCCCGGTCGAGGCGATCTTCTATGAGGACGACACTCCTGAGGAGTGGAAGGACTACTACAAGGCGAACGTCGAGTTCTTCGACGATCTCGGTTCGCCCGGTGGTGCCTCGAAGATGGGCCTGATCGAGAAGGACCACGCGTTCATCGCCGCGCTGCCGCCGCAGAACCAGTAGCTGCTGAGTTCAGCGGTACGCACAGGCGTTGCCCCGGTCCCGTACGGCTCTGACTGCCGTACGGGACCGAGGTGTTTGTCCACCACTACGTAAGAGCCCGTAAGAGCCTGTAAGAGAGCGAGCTGACCAGGTGTCCTCCGTCCCGGCCCCCATCGACCGCCTCCCCACCTTCCCCTGGGACAAGCTGGAGCCGTACAAGAAGACGGCCGCGGCGCACCCGGACGGCATCGTGGACCTGTCCGTCGGCACGCCGGTCGACCCGGTGCCCGAGCTGATCCAGAAGGCGCTGGTCGACGCCGCGGACTCGCCGGGCTACCCGACGGTGTGGGGCACCCCCGAGCTGCGCGACGCGCTGGTCTCCTGGTGCGAACGCCGCCTCGGCGCGCGCGACTTCGACCACACGAACGTGCTGCCGGTCGTCGGCTCCAAGGAACTCGTCGCCTGGCTTCCTACGCAGTTGGGCCTCGGCCCCGGCGACAAGGTGGCCTACCCGCGGCTCGCGTACCCGACGTACGAGGTGGGCGCCCGGCTGGCCCGTGCCGACTACGTCGTCTACGACGACCCGACCGAGCTCGACCCGGAGGGCATTCGCCTCCTGTGGCTGAACTCCCCGTCCAATCCGACGGGTCGGGTGCTTGCCAAGGACGAGCTGAAGCGCATCGTGGAGTGGGCCCGCGCGCACGGGATCCTGATCTTCTCCGACGAGTGCTACCTGGAGCTGGGCTGGGAGGCCGACCCGGTCTCGGTCCTGCACCCGGACGTCAACGGCGGCTCGTACGAGGGTCTTGTCGCGGTCCACTCGCTCTCGAAGCGCTCGAACCTGGCGGGCTACCGCGCGGCGTTCATCGCGGGTGACGCCGCCGTCCTCGGCCCGCTGCTCCAGATTCGCAAGCACGGCGGCATGATGACGTCCGCGCCGACGCAGGCGGCGGTCGTCGCGGCGCTCGGCGACGACGAGCACGTGCGGGTGCAGCGGGAGCGGTACGCGGCCCGCCGCGAGACGCTGCGCTCGGCTCTGCTGGCCCACGGTTTCCGTATCGAGCACAGCGAGGCGAGCCTCTACCTGTGGGCCACCCGGGACGAGTCCTGCTGGGACACGGTCGCCGCGCTTGCCGACCTGGGCATCCTGGTGGCCCCCGGCGACTTCTACGGAGAGGCGGGCGCCACCTTCGTCCGCGTAGCCCTGACGGCTTCGGACGACCGTGTCCAGGCGGCGGTGTCCCGGCTGAGCGGTTCAAGCCCCTGCGGCGACTGAGCGGCGGGGTCCGGGGCGGAGCCCCGTGACGTGAGCGCGGCCGACCGGTTCAAGCCCCTGCGGCGATTGAGCAGCGGGGTCCGGGGCGGAGCCCCGTGACGTGAGCGCGGCCGACCGCGACAGCGGCAAAACGGGGTGCCGGGAGCAGAACGCTCCCGGCACCCCGTTCGGGTAAACAGGCGGTCAGCCGATCGGCAGGCTGCCCAGCGCGTCGGTCGGCAGACCGTCACCACCCACCGGCAGCCCACCATCGGTCGCGGCCCCGGCCGTCTCACCGAGCACGTCACCCGCGCTCCCGGCCAGCCCACCCGCGGCCTCCTGCGCCGCCGGCGTCGCGGTCTTGGCGCTCGTGCCGACGACCTTACCCGCCGCCGGCACCGCCTTGTCGACGGCCTTGCTGCCGGCGTCGCCCGCGAGCCCGGTGGCGCTCTGAGCCGCACCGTCGACGGTGCTCCCCAGGTTCGCTCCGTCCAGGGCGGTCACACCGCCCAGGTCGGGCGTGGCCGGGAGGTCGACGGCGCTCGCGGAGCCGGCCGCACCGACCACGGGTGCCGCTCCCGCCGCTACGAGCAGCGCGGCACGGGCGATCCGACGGGTCAGGGGGAGGGACATGATGCTCCTTAGACGGGAGAGAACGTTTGGTGCCCGGTTGCCGTACGGCGATCGGACGCCGTGACAACAGCCCCAAGGCCCAGGAAGGTTGCGGGTCGGAAACGTAAAGGGTTCGCAATGCGTCGCATTATCAGGTGCGGGCAGAAACGGGCAAAGTTCGCGCATCGTCGGCCGCCGCAGAACCCTTACATCCCGCTGTGCACAAGGGATTTGGGGCCGAAGCCCCGACTCACTCGAAGGGGCCCGACCGGCGTCTAGTCGACGGGCCCCGCGTCACTCGTCCGAGTGGGCGCCCGCACTACTGCCCAGTGACGATTCGGACCTCGCCGACGGACGTGGAGGCGGCGGGACCGGACGACGATCGTCCACCGCTCTTCTCCGCCGACACCTTGCGCCACTTGTGCCCGGACTCCCCGGCGGTCCACTCCCGGCCCGCGTAGGAGACCCGCTCGATGCGCAGCGCCGAGGAGTTGGCCACCGCCCACTGCGCCAGCTCCCAGCCGCGCTGCCGCTCGCCGTCCTCGGCCGAGTCGACGGCGGCGGGCACCGGCACGCGCACGGAACTCTTTCCGGGCCCCGCCGCGGGCGCCACGCCCCGCCCGAAGTCCCGGGCGAGCGCGGCCTTCACGCGCGCGGGGTCACCGGCCCGCGCGCCCGCGCCGCCACCCGGCCGCCCCTCACAGGTGAGCGAAGCGGCGGCGCGCCCGGTCAGCGACGCGGCCAGCAACGTCGCGTCCGGCTCGTGCTTCGCGTACGCCTGCGGGTACCCGCTGAGCTGCACGCGCTGCGCGGCGGCGGTCAGGGGCAGCCGCGAGTAGCCCGGGATCTTCTCCAGGTGCGCGTAGAACCGCTCGGACGCGTACGCCGGATCCATGATCTGCTCCGCGGTGCCCCAGCCCTTCGTGGGCCGCTGCTGGAACAGGCCCAGCGAATCCCGGTCGCCGTGCTCGATGTTGCGAAGCCCCGACTCCTGGAGCGCCGTCGCGAGGGCGATCGTGACCGCCCGCTCGGGCATGCCGCGCGAGGTGCCGACGGCGGCGATCGTCGCCGCGTTCACCGCCTGCTCGGACGTGAACTCGTACGACGCCCCGGCGGCCTTGTCGGTGTGCGCCGAGACCACCACGCATCTCGGCTTGCCGCGGCCCCCGGTGGCGTACTGCACGGCCACGTACGTGGCCACGGCGAGCAGCACGACGACGGCCGCGCCGATACGGAGGAGGCGGCCGCGCCGGAAGAGAGTGGGGGGCTCAGACACGCGTCAAAGGTACTGGAGGCCACCGACAGTCCAGCCGCCGCACGGAAAACGCCCGCGTATTAGGCTCGACGCCATGGACCGTACCCCCCTTGACCTCACGCAGGACGCCGCGCGCCTCACCGCCCAGCTGGTCGACTTCCCCTCGCCCAGTGGCAGCGAGAAGGAGCTCGCCGACGCGATCGAGGGGGCCCTGCGCGAGCTGCCGCACCTCACGGTCGACCGGTACGGCAACAACATCGTGGCCCGCACGGACCTGGGCCGCGAGGAGCGGATCATCCTCGCCGGGCACATCGACACGGTCCCGATCGCCGACAACGTGCCCTCGCGGCTCGACGAGAACGGCACCCTGTGGGGCTGCGGTACGAGTGACATGAAGTCGGGTGTCGCCGTCCAGCTCCGTATCGCGCAGACCGTCCGCGAGCCCAACCGGGACCTCACGTTCGTCTTCTACGACAACGAAGAGGTCGCCGCACACCTCAACGGCCTGGGGCATGTGGCCGAGGCCCACCCCGACTGGCTGGAGGGCGACTTCGCGATCCTCCTTGAGGGGACGAACGGCGATGTCGAGGGCGGCTGCCAGGGCACCCTGCGCGTCATTCTGAAGACCAAGGGCGAGCGGGCCCACTCCGCGCGCGCGTGGATGGGCGACAACGCCATCCATGCCGCGTCCCCCATCCTGGAGCGCCTCGCCGCCTACGAGCCGCGCAAGCCGGTCGTCGACGGCCTCCAGTTCCACGAGGGTCTCAACGCGGTGGGCATCGAGGGCGGCCTCGCCAAGAACGTCATCCCCGACGCGTGCGCCGTCACGGTCAACTTCCGCTACGCGCCCGACCGCTCCATGGAGGAGGCCGAGAAGTTCGTCCGCGACTTCTTCGACGGCTGCCCCATCGAGGAGTTCCTCGTCGACGACCACACGGGAGGTGCCCGGCCGGGCCTCACCCACCCCGCTGCCGCCGCCTTCGTGGCGGCCGTCGGCGGCGAGGTGCGACCCAAGTTCGGCTGGACCGACGTCTCCCGCTTCAGCGCCCTCGGCGTCCCCGCGGTCAACTACGGTCCCGGCAACCCGATCTTCGCGCACAAGATCGACGAGCGGGTCGAGACCTCGCTCATCCTGGAGGGCGAGAAGCGCCTCGCCGCGTGGCTCACGGCTTCCTGATACGCCGAGGTCCCTCGCTCGTAACTCGCGTAGACCTACCCTTGCTCCACGTAAGCGCGCGTTACCTGCGCAGGAAGGGAGCAGACGATGAGCAACCCGGAGGGCAAGCGGCGTCCCAAGGAGCAGCGCCTCGGCCCGGTGGTCCGCCGCCGCGACCAGGTGCAGCCCGGAACGACCGACCAGCGTCTGCTCGACTCGGAAGGCCCCTCCGAGTGGGTGCACACGGATCCGTGGCGGGTCCTGCGCATCCAGTCGGAGTTCATCGAGGGCTTCGGCACGCTCGCCGAACTGCCGCCCGCGATCAGCGTGTTCGGCTCGGCCCGTACCTCGGAGGACTCGCCGGAGTACGCGGCGGGCGTCGCCATCGGCAAGGCCTTGGTGGAGGCCGGCTTCGCGGTGATCACCGGCGGCGGCCCCGGCGCCATGCAGGCGGCCAACCAGGGCGCCGTGGAGGCCAAGGGCATCTCGGTCGGCCTCGGCATCGAGCTGCCCTTCGAGCAGGGCCTCAACCCGTACGTCGACCTGGGTCTGAACTTTCGGTACTTTTTTGTCCGAAAGACCATGTTTGTGAAGTATGCCCAGGGCTTCGTCGTCCTGCCCGGCGGCCTCGGCACCCTGGACGAGCTCTTCGAGGCGCTCACCCTCGTGCAGACCACGAAGGTGACGCGGTTCCCGATCGTCCTCTTCGGCTCGCAGTACTGGAGCGGCCTGGTCGACTGGCTGAAGAACACGGTGATCGCCCAGGGCAAGGCGGGAGAGGCCGACCTGCTGCTCTTCCACGTCACGGACGACGTGGAGGAGGCGATCACGCTGGTCACCAAGGAGACCGGCAAGTAGGCCGTCGAACGGCCTCCTACAGAAGAGCCGTTACGCGAGTCCCCGGCGGGCGACCGCCGGGGGCCGGTGGCCCGCGATGGACGCCACCATGTCCAACACCTGGCGGGTCTCGGCGACTTCGTGCACCCGGTAGACCTGCGCCCCGAGCCACGCGGAGACCGCCGTGGTCGCGAGCGTCCCGATGACGCGCTCCTTGACCGGCTTGTCGAGGGTCTCACCGACGAAGTCCTTGTTGGAGAGGGAGACCAGCACCGGCCAGCCCGTGTCGACCATCTCCGGCAGCCGCCGCGTCGCCTCCAGGGAGTGCCGCGTGTTCTTCCCGAAGTCGTGGCCCGGGTCGATCAGCACCGACTCGCGCGGCACCCCGAGGGCGACGGCCCGCTCCGCGTAGCCCACCGTCACGTCCAGGATGTCCGCCATCACGTCCTCGTACGTCACCCGGTGCGGGCGCGTACGGGGCTCGGCGCCGCCCGCGTGCGTGCACACGATGCCCACCTTGTGGCGCGCCGCGACCTCCGCGAGCTTCGGGTCGACGCCGCCCCACGCGTCGTTGAGCAGATCCGCGCCCGCCTCGCACACCGCGTCGCCGACCTCGTGCCGCCAGGTGTCGACGCTGATGATCACGTCGGGGAAGCGGCGCCGCACCTCGGCGACGAAGCCGACGGTCCGCCGCGCCTCCTCCTCGGCGGTGACCTCCTCGCCGGGCCCCGCCTTCACCCCGCCGATGTCCACGATCATGGCGCCCTCGGACACCGCCTGCTCGACACGGGCGAGCGCGGGCTCGTCCCGGAACGTGGCGCCCTGGTCGTAGAAGGAGTCCGGGGTCCGGTTCACGATCGCCATGATCACCGGCTCGTGCGCGCCGAATTCGTGCTGGCCCAGCCTGAGCATCCCCTGTGACTCTCCTTCTCGTACCCGCTTGAACGTCGCCTGTGACCTTAACTGTCAGTGCGGCATGGCACGATCGAAGCCTGACGGTTGAGGGCCGCACGGCCCGGTCGAACCCAGGGGACGGCAGACATGGTCATGTTCTTGTTTCTGGTCGCCGCGCTGGTCGTGGTGATCGCCGCGGTGACCTTCGCGGTCATCGGCGGCGGCGACAGCGGCACGCTGCGCGACGAGCCGTCCCAGTTCTACGCGGACCCGCTGCCGCCCGACCGGCCGCTGGCCCCCGCCGACCTGGAGGAGCTCCGGCTGCCCACGGCGGTGCGGGGCTACCGCATGGCGGAGGTGGACGACGCGCTGAACCGCCTCGGGGCCGAACTGGCCGAGCGGGACGCGCGGATCACGGAACTGGAGGCCGCCCTCACCGCGGCCCACACGCGGCCCGGCCCGCAGCCGACCGACCACGGCCCGGAAACCGGCTTCGCGCCGCCCGGTGACTTCGGATACGGGTTCGGCCCGGGGGAGGGCCTGCGATGACCGAGCCGACAGAAGGCGCCCTCCCCGGGCCCGACGGAAAGCTCCGCTGCCCCTGGGGCCTGTCGACCGAGGACTACGTCGCGTACCACGACGAGGAGTGGGGCCGCCCGGTCCACGGCGACGACGCGCTCTTCGAGCGGCTCTGCCTGGAGGCGTTCCAGTCCGGGCTGTCCTGGATCACGATCCTCAGGCGCCGCGAGGGCTTCCGTACCGCGTTCTCCGGCTTCCGGATCGCGGACGTGGCCGCCTTCACGGACGCCGACCGCGAGCGCCTGCTCGCCGACCCCGGCATCATCCGCAACCGCGCCAAGGTCGACGCGACGCTCGCCAACGCGCGCGTGCTCGTCGACTGGGCGCCCGGCGAACTCGACAAGCTGATCTGGTCGTACGCGCCGGACGCCGCGGGCCGCCCGGTCCCGAAGGTCCTCGGCGACGTAGCGGCGATCACCGACGAGTCGACGGCCCTGTCCAAGGACCTGAAGAAGCGCGGCCTGCGCTTCGTCGGCCCCACGACCGCCTACGCCCTGATGCAGGCCTGCGGCCTGGTCAACGACCACTTGGCGGACTGCGTGTCCCGCGCGCGTACGACGGCGTGAGCGGCCGGAAGCACGGCGGTCAGCGACCGAGATACTTCGGCTTCTCCTTCGCGATGAAGGCCTGAACCGCGATGGCGTGGTCCTCGGACGCGCCGGCCCGCGCCTGCAACTCGTCCTCCTTGTCGAGCGCCTCGTCGAGGGAGTGGTCGCCGGAGAAGGCGACGGCCTCCTTGAGCGCGGCGTAGGCGACGGTCGGGCCCTCGGCGAGCGTCCGCGCCAACTTCCCTGCCTCCTCGGCGAGTTCCGCCGCCGGCACGAGCCGGTTCACGATCCCGAGCTCGTACGCCTCCTGCGCCTTCACGGAGCGCGGGAAGAGCAGCAGGTCGGTCGCGCGGCCGGGGCCGATCAGGCGCGGCAGCGTCCAGGACACCCCGGAGTCGGCGGTCAGCGCCACGCCCGCGAACGAGGTGTTGAACGAGGAGCTGTCCGCCGCGATCCGGTAGTCGGCGCACAGCGCGAAACCGAAACCGGCGCCGGCCGCCACGCCGTTCACCGCCGCCACGACCGGCTTCTTCATCTGCGTCAGGGCCCGCACGATCGGGTTGTAGTGCTCCCGCACCGTGCTCATCGTGCGGCCCTCGCCGGACTCCCGGTCCGCCATCAGCGAGCCGACGTGCTCCTTGAGGTCCTGCCCCACGCAGAACGCCCGGTCGCCCGCGGCCGTGAGCAGCACCGCCCGCACCGTCTCGTCGGCGGCTGCCGCCTGTACCGCGTCGCGGAGGGCGACCTTGGCCTCGGTGTTCATCGCGTTCATCGCCTCGGGGCGGTTCAGCGTGATCGTCGCGAGCCCGTCGCTCACCTCGTAGAGCACGGTGTCGGCCATGGGACTCCTCCTATGCGGTCGCTCAGTCGTCCGTGCTCAGCATGACGGAGATCACGACCCAGGGAACGCCCCCGGCATGTGACCTGCGTCAAACAAATTCGTGCCGGGAAGGGTCCGAAGATGGCGCAGTATCGCAGTCCGCTCCCCGAATTGAGTGGTTTTGCTCAAGCGCGTTGCGCAAGCGATGCCGACCGATGTTGGTCATCGGGTCCCGCGATGCGGGATAATGGCCTGGAAGCAATGTGTTCGATGCCGGTGACGTGTGCCCACCCAGAGGGCCGTCGGCTGACGATGAGCTGGTTTCAGGAAGGGGAACGAGCATGGCGGCCATGAAGCCGCGAACGGGTGACGGCCCGCTCGAGGTGACCAAGGAGGGGCGGGGCATCGTCATGCGCGTTCCGCTCGAAGGCGGCGGTCGGCTCGTGGTCGAGCTGACGCCGGACGAGGCGTCTGCCCTCGGCGACGAACTGAAGAAGGTAGTGGGCTGACACCTTCCGCTTCCGCGCTCGCGCGGAAGCGACCATACCTTTTCGACTGCCTCGGCACACATCCGGTGCCGGGGCAGTCGTGTGCGTAAGGCCAGGTCGGGGGCGCGCCGGGGCGATCGGGCGGGGTCTCGGCGCTCGACGGAGCTTTGGCGGAGCGGGTGGATTCAGCGCTTGACGGCGCAGAGCAGTCCGTCGCCGACCGGCAGCACCGACGCCACCAGCTCCGGGCTCTCCCGCACCGCCCGCAGCAACTCGCGCAGCCGCACCACTTCCACCGGCTGCGGCCCCGAGTCGACGGTCCGCCCCTCGGCGAGTACTCCCTGGAAGACGACCAGGCCACCGGGCCGGAGCAGGCGCAACGATTCAGCGAGGTAGTCGAGGCACTCCATGTGATCGCCGTCACAGAACACGAGGTCGTAGCCGCTGTCCGCGAGCCGGGGCAGCACTTCCAGGGCGCGCCCCGGAATGAACCGGGCGCGGTTGCTGGCGAAGCCGGCCGCGCGGAACGCCTGGCGCGCGAACTGCTGCCGCTCCGGCTCCGGGTCGACCGTGGTGAGGACGCCGTCGGGCCGCATCCCGTGCAGCAGATGGATTCCGGACACGCCCGTGCCCGTACCGATCTCGGCGACGGCCTTCGCCCCTACCGTGGCAGCGAGCATCCCCAGCGTCGCGCCCGCGCCGGGGGACACCGGGTACAGCCCTGCCTCGCGGGCCCGGTCACGAGCCCAGCGAGTCGCGTCGTCCTCGGCGACAAAGGCGTCGGCGAACGCCCAACTCGTCTGCCGGTTGCCGGTAATGGCCCTCTCCCGTCCCCGTGGATGCCTGCGCGTGACTTTATCCGTTGGTGGCGGGAACTCGCAGATGGGACCGCACGTTTGAAGAGGCGGGGGAAAAGCGCAGGCTGGACACGGGGAGCAGCGGGGGTGAACGGGATGACGGCAGCGGTAGCGGCGCCGGTCCGGAGCCGACCGGCAAATCTGAGTAAAAACGCTTATCCGGAGCTAACGGGCGAGGTGGTTATGGTAGGTGCTCCACTGGACACCACCAGAGCCGACAGGGGAGGTGCGGCTGCGCCTGTGGATCGGGGAGGAGTGCTTCGGCGTCTTCTCAGGTCGGCGGGTGAGCCGAAATCCGTGACCAACACCGCTGACCGAATCCGCACCACTGACTCCGCGCAGACCGCGACCTTTGCCGCCGATGCGGAATCACAGGCGTGGACTCCCCCCAGCTGGGAGGAGATCGTCAGCACGCACAGTGGCCGCGTCTACCGCCTCGCGTACCGCCTGACCGGAAACCAGCACGACGCCGAGGACCTCACGCAGGAAGTCTTCGTCCGCGTCTTCCGTTCGCTGTCGACGTACACGCCCGGCACCTTCGAGGGCTGGCTGCACCGCATCACCACGAACCTGTTCCTCGACATGGTCCGCCGCAAGCAGCGCATCCGCTTCGACGCGCTCGGGGACGACGCCGCCGAGCGGCTGCCCAGCAGAGAACCCTCGCCGCAGCAGGTCTTCAACGACGCGCACTTCGACGCCGACGTGCAGCAGGCGCTCGACACCCTCGCGCCCGAGTTCCGCGCCGCCGTCGTCCTGTGCGACATCGAGGGACTCTCGTACGAGGAGATCGCCGCGACCCTGGGCGTGAAGCTGGGCACGGTCCGCAGCCGTATCCACCGAGGCCGCTCGCAGCTGCGCAAGGCGCTGCAGCACCGCTCGCCCGAGGCCCGCAAGGAGCGCCGCACGCTCGCGACCACAGGGGCGTTCCCTGTCCTCGGAGGAGGGGGCGCGACCGCGTGAGTGGATCACGTCTCAATCCTGCCGAACGCCAACAGACCGCGGCCGACGAACACCTGGGGGACAGGCTGGCCGCCCTGGTCGACGGCGAGTTGGACCACGACGCCCGGGAGCGCGTGCTCGCGCACCTGGCGACCTGTGCCAAATGCAAGGCCGAGGCCGACGCCCAGCGCCGCCTCAAGAGCGTCTTCGCGCAGGCGGCCCCGCCGCCGCCCTCCGAGAGCTTTCTCGCCCGCCTCCAGGGGCTGCCCGCGGGAGGTGACTCCGACGGTGGCTCCACACCGTTCGGGGGAGGCGGCTTCGGTGGCGGACGGCCCCTCGGCGGCGTCCGGGGCTTCGGGCAGGGCGTCTTCGACGTAGACGCCGAACCCTTCGGCTACGCACCGTCCGGCGCGCACACCGCCGTCCTGCCAAGCGACCAGCGCGGCTTCCGCATCCACGAAGTGGGCCGCCCGGACCGGCACGAGAGCGACCGGGCCTCGCGGTCCCGCCGCTTCGCGTTCGCCGCGGCCGGTGCGGTGTCGCTCGCCGCCATCGCGCTCGGCGGGGTCACGACCGCCGCGCCGATCGACAGTTCCGACGCGCGTGGTGGCGGCTCCGGCAGCAATGTCACGCCGCTGCGCAGCCAGCCCTCCGGGGCCGCGGCCGCCTCCGACACGCAGCGCCGCAGGTCCACCGCCTCGCTGCTCGGCCAGCGCGGGGGAGCCCTCGCGGCGCCCGTCTCGCCGACCGAGGCGGGGGCGCCGCTGCTGCCGGGTGGCGGGCACGCGGAGAGCGTCGACTACCCGTTCGCTACGCCGATGCTGGCACAGGCGGCGCGCATGTCGCCTCTCATACGCCCCGCCGCCTCCGCCGTCCCGGCCGCCGCCGTCTCGGTCGCACCGCGGCCGTCCGTCGCGCCCGCCGCCGAGGCGTCCTCCGGACCCGGGCTCGCCGCGGCCTCGGCGCCCTCGCCGACCGCGTCCTCGCGGCCTTCGTCCGTGCGCTGACACACACTGCGCCCGCGCCGTCGAACCTGGTTGAATCCGGGTGAGGCGGTGCGGCGGGTGTGGATCCGGTTCGCGCGCGTGGGAGTCGGCGGTGTGGTGCCGCGGGCCGGGCTTGGGGAGAGCGGCGGGACATGGACGAGGTGAATCCCACGGGGGGCTCCGCCGGGGGTGGGGTGTCGGAGCGGTCGACCGTCCCCACGCCACGGGGCTCCGCCCCGGACCCCGCTGCTCAATCGCCGCAGGGGCTTGATCAACCGGACCTTGATCGACCGGACCTTGATCGACCGGACTTCGATCAACCGGACCCCGCTGCTCAGGCGTCGCACGGACTTGAACCGCTCGACCGTCAACCCGGTCGTGGAGCGACCCGGAAGCGTGGGCTTGTGGTTGGGGCTGTGGTCATCGCGCTTGCCGCCGGAGGCATCGGTGGGGGGCTCGGGGCGTGGCTGGAGCGGGATGGGGTCGGGGCCCGGATCGAACTGCCGCAGGCCGGCGTCGAGTCCAAGCATCGCGAGCCGGGGAGCGTGGCCGGGATCGCGGCCAGCACCGTGCCCGGCGTCGTCACGATCCACACCGAGGGGTCCTCGGAGGAGGGCACCGGCACCGGCTTCGTACTCGACGGGCGCGGGCACATCCTCACGAACAACCACGTCGTCTCCCCGGCGGACTCCGACGGCTCGGCGGACGGTGAGATATCGGTCACTTTCGCCAGCGGCCAGAGCGTCAACGCCAAGCTGGTCGGGCGCGACAGCGGTTACGACCTCGCCGTCATCGAGGTCGACGGCGTCCGCGGCCTGCGCCCCCTGCCCCTCGGCAACTCCGAGAACGTACAGGTCGGCGACCCCGTCGTAGCCGTCGGCGCCCCCTACGACCTGGCGAACACGGTCACCTCCGGCATCATCAGCGCCAAGCAGCGCCCCATCACGGCGGGCGGCGAGAAGGGCGACGGCAGCGACGTCAGCTATGTCGACGCGCTGCAGACCGACGCACCCATCAACCCCGGCAACTCCGGCGGCCCCCTGGTCGACTCCAAGGCGCGCGTCATCGGCATCAACAGCGCGATCCGGTCCGCGAAAGGCGCGGGCTCGGAGCTGACCGAGGGGCAGTCCGGCTCCATCGGCCTCGGCTTCGCCATCCCCGTCAACCAGGCGAAACGCGTCGCGGAGCAGCTGATCAACAACGGCCGGGCGACGCATCCGGTGATCGGCGTCACGCTCGACATGGACTACTCCGGCGACGGCGCCCGCGTCGGCACGAAGGGCAACGGCGGCGGCCCCGCCGTCAGCCCGGGCGGCCCGGGCGCCAAGGCGGGGATCGGACCCGGCGACGTAATCACCGAGGTCGACGGCGTCCGCGTGCACTCCGGCGAGGAGCTGATCGTCAAGATCCGCACCCATCAGCCCCAGGACGAACTGGTCCTTACGCTCGAACGGGGCGGAGAGCAGCGGAAGGTGTCACTGGTGCTCGGTTCGGCCGGTGGCGACTGAGCGGGAGACGGGAACGACGGGAACCTGGACGTACCCCGGTGGCTACCGGACGGACAGGTGGGCCGGGTACCGTGGAGCGGGTCCGCTGCCGGACCCTGCCGAAGACCTGCTGCTGATTGACCGACCGCGGGCCGAGGACACGCTAGGAGAGCAAGGTGTTCAACGACATTGGCCCACTGGAGGTCGTGACGCTCGTCGTGCTGGCCGTGCTCGTGTTCGGCCCCGACAAGCTCCCGAAGGTCATCCAGGACGTCTCGCGCACCATCCGTAAGATCCGGCAGTTCTCGGACAGCGCGAAGCAGGACATCCGCGATGAACTCGGCCCCGAGTTCAAGGACTTCGAGTTCGAGGACCTGAACCCCAAGACGTTCATCCGCAAGCAGCTGGACAGCGACGAGCTGGGGCTCAAGGAGATCCGCAACGGCTTCGACCTGAAGAAGGAGATGGCCGAGGTCTCCGAGGCGGCGCACACCGTCGGTGACCTGGAGGAATCCGGCTCGTCCTCCGGCTCTTCCGGCGCCCGCGTGGACATGAGCAAGAGCGCGGAGCCCGCGGAGCCCGCGAAGGTCGACATGCGGAAGTCCGAGAAGCCGGCCGCCGTCGAGCCGCCGCCCTTCGACGTCGACGCGACCTGAACCGACGCGACTTGCGTCGATGCGACTGAATCGATGCGCCCGAACCGGCGCGTACGCGGGCGAACATGACCCGAATCGCTCCGAACGCGACCTGAACCACACCTGACGAAACCGGGCCTCCTGGACCCGGTGTGGCATCCTGCCTTGTTGTTGCGCGGACCGGACGTGAGAACGCCCGAGGGGGGCGGGCCGCTCCGGTCCGAACTGAGCGAGGAGGCGGCCGGGTACATGGAGACGACGAGTCGGGTGGGCGCGCAGGCGCCGGCCACCGAGGGGGCCGGCGAGGCTTCCGCGGCCCGGCGCACGGTCGACGGCTACCTGCTGGCGCCCTTCCCGTGGTACGGCCTCGACGAGGCCTTCACGGGACCGCGTTGGCTGATGCAGGTCGGCACCACGGCGGACGAGTCCGTCGAGCACGGTTCGATCGGGCACGGTGACGAGCCCTCCGTACGCAGCGAGCTCACGGAGGACACCGAGCGGTTCGCGGTCGTCGTGACCGTCGCCGCCAATCCGGTACGGCGCACCGCCGACGGCACCGGCGTCCTGGAGGCCACATCCGTCTCCTCGGCGGCCTGGCTCGCCGGCGTAGGACTGCTCTCGTACACCTGGCCCGTGCAGATGGACCACACGCTGCGCGACGACTGGCTGGAGCAGCAGACCGAGACGGCGTGGGTGCTCGCCGACGACCTCGACTCCGAGGACTGGGCGACGCTGACGCTGCCGGTGGACGGGGTGCCGACCCCGTTCCACTACCGGGAGTCCGAGTACGGCTGGGTGCTCGCCGGCTCCACGCAGGCCGGGGTGCACCTGGGCGCGTACGGGCGCGGCATGAGCGCGTACGGGCTCGGATTCTCCGTCGTGAAGGACATCGCGGCGCTGGAAGCGGACGCGTAACGAAGAACGGTGGGCCGCCCGAGGAGGGCGGCCCACCGTTGTGCGTGCTCGGAGCGCGCTCAGAATTTGTTGCGCGGCGTGATCCCCAGCGACATGCCCGACAGGCCCCGCTGGCGCCCGCCGAGCTTCTCCGCGATGTCGCGCAGCGCCGAGCCCGCGGCGGAGTCCGGGTCGGTCAGGACGACCGGCTTGCCCTCGTCGCCGCCCTCGCGCAGGCGTACGTCGATGGGGATGGAGCCGAGCACCGGGACCTCCGCACCCGTGGTCCTCGTGAGGCCCTCGGCGACCAGCTTGCCGCCGCCCGTGCCGAACACGTCGACCATCTCGCCGCAGTGCGGGCACGGCAGCCCGGACATGTTCTCGACGACGCCGACGATCTTCTGGTGGGTCTGCACGGCGATCGAACCGGCCCGCTCGGCGACCTCGGCGGCGGCCTGCTGCGGCGTCGTGACGACCAGGATCTCCGCGTTCGGGACCAGTTGGGCGATGGAGATGGCGATGTCGCCTGTGCCGGGCGGCAGGTCCAGGAGCAGCACGTCCAGGTCGCCCCAGAACACGTCCGCGAGGAACTGCTGGAGCGCGCGGTGCAGCATCGGGCCGCGCCACACGACCGGCGCGTTGCCCGGCGTGAACATGCCGATCGAGATGACCTTCACGCCGTTCGCCGACGGCGGCATGATCATGTCCTCGACCTGGGTCGGCTTGCCGTCGGCGCCGAGCATGCGCGGGACGCTGTGACCGTAGATGTCCGCGTCGACGACGCCGACCTTCAGGCCGTCCGCCGCCATCGCGGCCGCCAGGTTCACCGTCACCGAGGACTTGCCGACGCCGCCCTTGCCGGAGGCCACCGCGTACACGCGGGTCAGCGAGCCGGGCTTGGCGAACGGGACCTCGCGCTCGGCGGTGCCGCCGCGCAGCGCGGTCGCCAGCTCCTTGCGCTGCTCGTCGCTCATCACGTCGAGGGTGACGTCGACCCGGGTCACGCCCTCGACGGCGGCGACGGCGTCCCGCACGTTGTTCTCGATCGTGGACCGCATCGGGCAGCCGGACACGGTCAGATACACGGTGACCGCGACGACTCCGTCCGCACCGATGTCCACCGATTTGACCATCCCCAATTCGGTGATGGGACGGTGGATCTCGGGGTCGTTCACTGTCGCGAGTGCCTCGCGCACCGCGTCTTCCGTAGCCATGCACCCGAGTCTACGGCGGGGTAACCCGCACCCGGAAAGCCCTGTCAGCGGTCGTCTACGTCACGTCCCCGCTCGCGCTCCGCGGGGAATACGGAGCCGTGCGCGCCGGAGTGCCGCTGCTCCTCCAACTCCTTGAGAAGGTCCTGCAGCTCGGAGCGGATCCAGTCGCGCGTCGCGACCTCGCCGAGCCCGATCCGCAGGGCCGCCACCTCGCGGCTCAGATACTCGGTGTCGGCGATGGAACGCTCGTTCTGCTTGCGGTCCTGTTCGAGATTGACCCGGTCCCGGTCGTCCTGCCGGTTCTGCGCGAGCAGGATCAGCGGGGCGGCGTACGAGGCCTGGAGCGACAGCATCAGCGTCAGGAAGATGAACGGGTACTCGTCGAAGCGCAGCTCGGCCGGCGCGAGGATGTTCCACAGCACCCACACGATGATGATCACCGTCATCCAGACGATGAACCGGCCCGTCCCCAGGAAGCGCGCGATCCGCTCGGAGAGCCGGCCGAAGGCCTCCGGATCGTAATCGGGCAGCAGTTTGCGGCGGGGGGCGCGCGGCTGGTCGAGCCGGATGCGCGGCCGCCGCGGAGCCTCACGATCCCGCTCCCGCTCCCGCTCCCGGTCGCGGTCGCGGTCGCGGTCGCGTTCTCGTTCCTCAGTCGGCACGGTTCACCTCCCCGGCCAGGTGGAACTCCTGCTCGCGCCAGTCCTCGGGCAGCATGTGGTCCAGGACGTCGTCCACGGTCACCGCGCCGAGCAGCGAGCCGCTGTCGTCGACGACGGGCGCGGCCACCATGTCGTACGTCGCGAAGAACCCGGCGATCTCCGGCAGCCCGGCCGCCGGGGTCAGGGCCTGCAGATCCTCGTCGAGGATCGAGCCGACCATCGTGTACGGCGGGTCCCGCAGCAGTCGTTGGAAGTGGATCGTGCCGAGGTACTTGCCGGTCGGGGTCTCGTCCGGCGGCCTGCACACGTACACCTGCGCGGCGAGCGCGGGGGACAGGTCGGGATTGCGGATGCGGGCGAGGGCGTCGGCGACGGTCGAGTCGGGGCGCAGCACGATCGGCTCGGTCGTCATCAGGCCGCCCGCGGTCCGGTCCTCGTACGCCATCAGGCGCCGCACGTCGGCCGCCTCGCTGGGCTTCATCAGATCCAGCAGGCGTTCCTTGTCGTCCTCGGGGAGCTCGCCGAGGAGGTCGGCGGCGTCGTCCGGGTCCATCTCCTCCAGGACGTCGGCGGCGCGCTCCTCCTTCAGCTTGCCGAGCACCTCGACCTGGTCGTCCTCCGGGAGTTCCTCCAGGACGTCGGCGAGACGTTCGTTGCTGAGCGCCGCGGCGACCTCGGTGCGGCGCTTGGGGGAGAGGTGGTGCAGCACGTTGGCGAGGTCGGCGGGGCGCATCTGCTCGAAGGTGGCGAGCAGGCTCTCGGCGCCCTGCCCGTGCTCCTCCAGGTTGAAGCCGTCGACGCCCGACCAGTCGACCGTGAACGTCTCGCCCTTGGCGCGCCGGAACGCGCCGCGCTTGCCGGAGTCCTTCCGTACGAAGACGCGGTCGATCTCCCAGTCGCGGCGCGCGGGCAACTGCTGGATGGAGACGTCGAGGACGGTGACCTCCTCGCCGGTCTCGACGAGCCGTACGCGCCGGTCGAGCATCTCGCCGAGGACGAGGCGCTCGGTGGGCCGCTGCTCGAACCGCCGGACGTTCAGCACGCCCGTCGTGATCACCTGACCCGATTCGATCCCGGTGACGCGGGTCATCGGCAGGAAGATGCGGCGCCGCGTGGACAGCTCGACGACGAGCCCGAGCAGCCGGGGCGGTCTGCGGCTCACGCGCAGCATCGCGACCAGGTCGCGTACGCGCCCCACCTGGTCACCGTTCGGGTCGAAGACGGCGATTCCGGAGAGGTGCGACACGAAGACACGGGGAGCGCCTCCAGCCATACGCCCACACGCCTCCTTCGCCCGCTTCCGCCGTCCAAATCCCTTATGTAACCAATTCGTCGTTCAGGCTAGCCGCTCCCCGCTTACCGCGCCTTTGCTCGGCGACCACCGGGCCTGGACGGGGCACCGCAGATCGCGGGGGTACGCTGCCGTACCTGATCCCGCCCCGCTGCCGTACGAGAGGTAGTCCGCCCGTGACCCTGCGCCCCCTCAACCGCCGTACCCGCAGGACACTCGTGGTGGGCGTGATGTGCACGGGACTCGCGGTGGGGCTCGCGGCGTGCGGCGAGGAGGACCCGGACGCGGGCACGAACGGGGTCGGCAAACTGGCCCCGGCGAAGATCCAGTCCCGTACGGTGCAGGCGGCGCGCGGCGCGGACACGGTGCACGTCGCCGGCACGGTGGTCAGCGGCAAGAAGACGTACAAGCTGGACATGCGGCTGAACGCCAAGGGCGGCACCGGTTCGGTGTCCACGGGCGGCAGCACGTTCCGGCTGCTGCGGGTCGACGACCACCTGTACCTCAAGGCGAGCGCCGACTTCTGGACGCACTCGGACGACGACAAGGGGCAGCACGGGGCGGGCAACGCCGCGCAGAAGCTCGACGGCAAGTATGTGAAGGTCCCCAAGGGCGACCCGGCCTTCCAGCAGCTCAGCACGTTCACCGACAAGACCGTGCTGCTCGACGGCCTGCTCACGCTGCACGGCACGCTCGCGAAGGGCGAACGCGGCACCTCGTCCGGCGTCCGCACGATCGAGCTCACCGGCGACAAGGGGGCCGGTGGCACGCTCGACGTGTCCCTGGAGGGCGGCGCCTACCCCATGCGCCTGGAACGCGCGGGCGGTGCGGGCTCCCTCCAACTCAGCGACTGGGGCGAAACGTTCGCACTCCGCGAACCGTCCCCCACGGACACGGTCGACTACGGCCGGTCCCTCCCGGGTTCGTAGCGCTCGTCCCTGGGGGCTCAGCCCCCAGCCCCCCGGTCCTCAATCGCCGGACGGGCTTGATTGTGGCCACTCAAGCCCCTGCGGACCGGTTCGGCACATGAAGCCCCGCCGGCACTTGAGGCGCGGTTCCGGTAAATCAAGCCTCGCCGGCGTTTGAGGCGCGGGGTCCGGGGCGGAGCCCCGAGGCGTCAACCACGCTTACGGCGAGCCAAGAGTTTCGGGAGACCCGCCGGGACGGGGTTGCGCGTGGTCGCCGGCGACCCCACCGGCGGCGCCGCCAACGACCCGTCCGACACCGGCTCCGCACCCCCACCCACCGGCTCAAGCCTCAGCACCCGACACTCCCGGGCCCACCGCTCCAGCATCGTCTCCGCGTCGGGCGCGTTCAGCCGCTTCCCCTTCAACTCGCCCACCACCCCCTCGTACGCCTCCGTACCAGGCACCAGCTCAACCACCTTCGCCCGCCACCCGACAAGCCGCCCACCCTTGTCCTTGCTGCGCACGGTCACCACGGCCGACCCCCCGTCGACCAGATCCGGCAGCGGCTGCTCGCCCGGCCCGTCGCCGACCAGGCACGCCGCCCCCTCGTGCCACACATGCCACAGCGCCCGCTCCACACCCCGGTCCCCGCGGACCCAGACAAGCCCGGACTTCTTCGTGGCCTCCTCGACGAGGGCGGCATCGAGCAGTTCAGCAGTCGTCATACGGAAAGCGTAGCCACAGCTACAGCCACCCGTTGCGCTTCAACGTCCGGTGGATCGCGAAGCAGACCCCGCCGATGAGCGCGAGCACCATCGGATACCCGTACCGCCAGTGCAGCTCCGGCATGTGCTTGAAGTTCATGCCGTACACCCCGCACACCATGGTCGGTACGGCGATGATCGCCGCCCACGAGGTGATCTTGCGCATGTCCTCGTTCTGGGCGACGGAGGCCTGCGCCAGATTGGCCTGGAGGATCGAGTTCAGCAGCTCGTCGAAGCCGATGACCTGCTCCTGTACGCGCTCCAGGTGGTCGGCGACGTCCCGGAAGTACTTCTGGATGTCCGGGTCGATCAGCCGCATGGGCCGCTCGCTGAGCAGCTGCAGCGGCCGCCGCAGCGGCGCGACGGCCCGCTTGAACTCCAGTACCTCGCGCTTGAGTTGGTAGATCCGCCCGGCGTCGGACCCGCGCGGCGAACCCTTGCCGGGCTGCGAGAAGACCTCGGTCTCGACCTCGTCGATGTCGTCCTGCATCGCGTCGGCCACGGCCAGGTACCCGTCGACGACGTGGTCCGCGATGGCGTGCAGCACGGCGCTCGGGCCCTTGGCGAGCAGCTCCGGGTCGTCCTGCAGCCGGTGCCGCAGCGCGCGCAGCGAGCCCTGCCCGCCGTGCCGGACGGTGATGAAGAAGTCCCGGCCGGTGAAGCACATGACCTCGCCGGTCTCCACGACCTCGCTGGTGGCGGTGAGTTCGGCGTGCTCGACGTAGTGGATGGTCTTGAAGACGGTGAACAGCGTGTCGTCGTAGCGCTCCAGCTTGGGCCGCTGGTGGGCGTGGACGGCGTCCTCGACGGCGAGCGGGTGCAGGCCGAACTCGCGGGCGATACCGGCGAATTCCTCCTCGGTCGGCTCGTGCAGGCCGATCCAGGCGAAGCCGCCGTCGCGCCGCACCTGCGTCTTCGCCGTGCCGGGCGTGAGGCACCCCGAGGGCGCGTCGGACGCGACGCGGACTCCGTCGCGGTACACGGCGCAGTCCACGACGGCCGAGCAGGCGGCCGCGTCGCGCGTGAAGTCGTACGAGGACCGGGACTCGTTGGCGTACGGGGCGACGCTCTTGCGCAGCGAGGGACGGACGGCGGCTCGCAGGTCGCGCATCATCGACATGGGCAGGCTCCTTCGCGGGCGGGAGTCGCCGCGCGTCGGGTGGAACCACCCGGAATGAGGACGTCCTGGCCAACCGGAAACCGGGACATGCTGCACGTCCACAAAGCGGGAAGCACCGCACCGACGCTGGGCGGCTTCGCTGACTGATTCAGATCGCGACGGCCGAGGCGGCCATCGATGAGATCAGGGGAAACGAAGTGCTCTTCCGGCAGGCGCGGTCAGCACGAGGTACGCGTAGTACGTATCGAACGTGTGCGGCTGACTGCGAATGAGACGAGGCCCTGGGCCCTACAGGCCGGAAGAACGGGTAGTACTGCACGGTCGACTTCGATCCATGACAGCCCCACCTCCTCCGGCCGGTCCCCCGTGAGGGACGTGAAAGGGGTCGGTTCTCCGACGGCCTCGCGCGAGGCCCTCGGGGGACACGCGCTGCGTGTTGTCCCGACCAGCGGCCAAGACTATCAGCCGACCGACGAAAGCGGGCCCCGTCCTTACCCGTTGGGTGCGCGATCTATGCTCGCGGGATGGCAGAAGTTCTTGCGCTGGTGGAGGCGCGACTCCGGACAACCTTGGGCGAACCGGACGCACGTGCGGCGGTTACCTTCCTCGGCACCGACCGGATCGAGGTGTTGCGCTTCACAGACGCCTCCCAGAACGTGGTGCGTTACGCGACGCTCGGCATGTCCGCGAACCCCATGACCGACCCCACGGCCGCCCTCGCCGACCCGGTCGCGGGCCCCCGCGCGGAGCTGGTCCTCACCGTCCGCGCGGGCCTCGCCGACACGGACAAGGTGCTCCGCCCGCTCGCGGTCCTCGCGGCCTCCCCGCAGGTCGAGGGCCTCGTCGTGGCGCCGGGCGCCTCGCTCGACGTGGGTGAACCGCTGTGGCCCGCCGCCCCGTTCACCTCGACCCTCGTCGCGGAGCCGGGCGGCCTGGTCGAGGACCTGGACCTCGACGAGCCCCTGGATCCCGTACGTTTCCTGCCCCTGCTGCCCATGACGCCGAACGAGGCGGCGTGGAAGCGGGTGCACGGCGCCGCCGCGCTCCAGGAGAAGTGGCTGAACAGCGGAACGGACCTGCGCGATCCACTGCGCAAGTCCGTTGCCCTGGACTGAGTCCGATCAGTCCCTGGGGGAGTCCCTGGACTGAGTGCTGATCAGCTCGCGTACACCGAAACGCTGTCCTCGGTGGCGTGCCGCGTCTCCAGCTCCTCCGCCTCGTGGTTGAGCGCGCTCCTGCGCACCCACACCACGACCGCTCCGAGCACCGCCGTGATCGCCGCGACCACGAACGGGATGTGGATATTGCTCCACTCCTCGATCTTCGGCGCGAAGAACGGCGCGGCCGCCGCGGCGAACCACCGCACGAAGTTGTAGCCCGCGCTCGCCACCGGGCGCGGCGCGTCCGAGACGCCGAGCGCCAGCTCCGTGTAGACGGTGTTGTTCACGCCGATGAAGGCGCCGGACAGGATCGTGCAGACGATGGCCGTGGTGTGGTTGCCGTACCCGAGGACGAGCACGTCCACGGCGAGCAGCACCAGCGAACCGCCGAGCACCTTGAGCGAGCCGAACCTGGCCTGCATGCGCGGCGCCACGATCACCGAGAACAGCGCGAGCAGCACACCCCAGGCGAAGAACACCGCGCCCGACTTGTACGGGGTCATGTTCAGCACGAACGGCGTGAAGGCCAGCACCGTGAAGAACGTGTAGTTGTAGAAGAAGGCCGAGACCGCCGCGGACGCGAGGCCGCCGTGCCCGAGCGCCTTGATCGGGTCGAGGATCGAGGTCTTCTGCGCGGGCTTCGGCTGCTCCTTCAAGAATGCCGTGATGCAGATGAAGCCGACGGCCATCAGCGCGGCGGTGCCGAAGAACGGGTAGCGCCAACTGGCGTTGCCGAGCAGCGCGCCGACCAGCGGCCCGCACGCCATGCCGAGCCCGAGCGCGGACTCGTACAGCAGGATCGCGGCGGCGGACCCGCCGGCCGCCGCGCCGACGATGACCGCGAGCGCGGTCGACACGAACAGCGCGTTGCCGAGCCCCCAGCCCGCGCGGAAGCCGACCAGCTCACCGACGGATCCCGAGGTGCCCGCGAGCGCCGCGAAGATCACGACCAGGGCGAGCCCGGCGAGGAGGGTCTTCTTGCCGCCGATGCGGCTGGAGACGAACCCGGTCACCAGCATCGCGACCGCGGTGATCAGGAAGTACGAGGTGAAGAGCAGGGAGACCTGGCTGGGTGTCGCTTCGAGGCCCTTGGCGATCGACGGCAGGATCGGGTCGACGAGGCCGATGCCCATGAAGGCGACGACGGATGCCCCGGCGGTCGCCCAGACCGCCTTCGGTTGACGCAGGAGACTGCCCGCTCCCGCGTCGAACGTGTCCCCTTCGGCGGGACCTCCTGTACTGCTCTCCGCGCTGCTGTGGCTCATGCCCGCTGCTCCTTACGACTGCTGGATCGTTGGCGTATGCACATAATAAGTTAGAGCAGCTAATTAATGCAAGCTACATCTATCCATCCTGGTCAGGGGTGTCCGCGGAGGGGTGCGGGGAGGAGCCACGACGCCGCACTCCGGACGGGTGATCGTCCTTGACGCGGCGCGGGACGGGGAGGACCGTGGGGCTCTATGAGGGGCGAACCCAGTTGCCCGAAGTGTGGTGGCCGGGTCAGGGCTCCCGGACTCTTTGCCGATTCCTGGCAGTGCGATGTGCACGGGACCGTGCATCCGCTGCAGCCCGTGATCCCGCCCAGCGTCGAGGCCCTCAGCGTCGTGGTGCACCGCGCACGGGTACCGGTCTGGATGCCCTGGCCGCTGCCCGTCGGCTGGCTTTTCACCGGCGTGGCCAACGCGGGGGACGACCGCCACGGAGGCCGCGCAACCGCCGTCGCCTGCTCCGGACCCGGACCGCTCGGCGGCCCCGGTGAACTGGTGCTCGTCGCCGAGGAGCTGGGCGTCGGCCTCGGCGCGCGCTACGCGGGGATCGACGGGCCCGACCCCGGCCCCTCCATGGACGTCGCCAAGCCGCCGCAGGCCAAGGTGCTCGCCGCGGGCCGCCCCACCCCGATGTGGCACGTCTCCGGCACCCCGGACGACCGGGCGGTCTTCGCCGGTGAGGCGCGCGGGCTTTGGCTGTGGGCGGTCGTGTGGCCGGAGCAGACCGGGATGCTGATGTACGACGAGCTGGTGCTCACGGACCTGCGGGACGCGGGGGCCGAGGTGGACCTGCTGCCGTGCGGGGCGCTGTCGCCGCGGATTCTGAGCGGGTGAGGTTCTGAGCGGGTGAGGTTCTGGGCCGGTGAGGCAAGGGGCCGGTGCGTAAGGGACCGGTACGTAAGGGACCGGTACGTAAGGGGCCGATGCGTAGGGGGTCGGGACGTAAGGGGTACGTGCCTGGTTCGGTGGTGACGGGGGTGGTGGAAATCCCCGTTATCCTTGAACGGTCCCCGTCAGTCCGTCCGCCCGCCCGAGGGCCCGTCGAGCCTGGAGTACGCAGCCGTGCGCATCGATCTGCACACCCACTCCACCGCCTCCGACGGTACGGACAGCCCGGCCGAACTCGTACGGAACGCCGCCGCGTCCGGCCTGGACGTCGTCGCGCTCACCGACCACGACACGACGCGCGGGCACGCCGAGGCGATCGCCGCCGCGCCCGAGGGGCTGACCCTCGTCACGGGCGCCGAGCTCTCCTGCCGCCTCGACGGCGTGAGCATGCACATGCTGGCGTACCTCTTCGACCCCGAGGAGCCGGCGCTGCTCGCCGAGCGCGAGCTGGTCCGCGACGACCGGGTGCCGCGCGCCAAGGGCATGATCGCCAAGCTGAACGAGCTGGGCGTGCCCGTCACTTGGGAGCAGGTCGCCCGGATCGCGGGCGACGGCTCGGTCGGCCGCCCGCACGTCGCCTCGGCCCTCGTCGAACTCGGCGTCGTGCCCACGGTCTCCGACGCGTTCACCGAGGACTGGCTCGCCGACGGCGGACGCGCGTACGTCGAGAAGCACGAGACCGACCCCTTCGAGGCGATCCGCCTGGTCAAGGCCGCCGGCGGGGTCACCGTCTTCGCGCACCCCGCCGCCGCCAAGCGCGGCCGCACCGTGCCCGAGTCCGCGATAGCGAAGCTGGCCGAGGCCGGGCTCGACGGCATCGAGGTCGACCACATGGACCACGACGCCGCGACCCGCGAGCGCCTGCGCGGCCTCGCCGCCGACGTCGGCCTGCTGACCACCGGGTCCTCGGACTACCACGGCAGCCGAAAGACGTGTGTGCTCGGCGAGTACACCACCGACCCCGAGGTCTACGGGGAGATCACGCGCCGCGCCACGGGCGCCTTCCCGGTACCGGGCGCCGGCGGACGCCGCGCCTGACGTTCCCCCCCCCACCACCACGTCACTTCTGCGTTTCCCCTTTTTTCCCCTCTTTCTCTTTCCGCACCACTCTCGCAAGGCACCCCACCGTGTTCGACGCTGCCGTCTTCGGATCCCTATTTCTCACGCTTTTTGTGATTATGGATCCCCCGGGAATCACCCCGATCTTCCTCGCCCTCACCGCCGGACGCCCCGCCAAGGTCCAGAAGCGCATGGCCTTCCAGGCGGTCTGTGTCGCCTTCGGCGTCATCGCCGTCTTCGGCGTCCTGGGCAACCAGATCCTGGCCTATCTGCACGTCTCCGTCCCCGCCCTGATGATCGCGGGCGGTCTGCTGCTCCTGCTGATCGCGCTCGACCTGCTGACCGGCAAGACGGACGAGCCCAAGCAGACCAAGGACGTCAACGTCGCCCTCGTACCGCTCGGCATGCCGCTGCTCGCCGGGCCCGGCGCGATCGTCTCCGTGATCCTCGCCGTGCAGGACGCGGACACGGTGGGCGACCAGATCTCCGTCTGGTCCGCGATCGTCGCGATCCACGTCGTGCTGTGGCTGGTGATGCGGTACTCGCTGGTGATCATCCGCGTCATCAAGGACGGCGGCGTGGTCCTGGTGACGCGGCTCGCGGGCATGATGCTGTCCGCGATCGCGGTGCAGCAGATCATCAACGGTGTGACGCAGGTGATCCAGGGCTCCTGACCGACTGGGCCGGGCCGCCGAGCACAGCGAAGCCCCCGTACGCATCGTGCGTACGGGGGCTTCGACGTGTGTGAGTCGCTACGCCGTTACGAGGCGGACGACTCGGCCGGGCGGATGTAGAGGCGCTGCCCGATGGCGGCGGCCTGCTGAACGATCCGGTTGACGGAGGCGGCGTCCACGACGGTGCTGTCCACGGCGGTGCCGTCGACATCGTCGAGTCGCATGATTTCGAAGCGCATGGGCTTCTCCCTTCGTCTGGTGATCCTCCTGAAGGAGAACTACTGGTGCGGGAGCCGCTTCTCAGCCTGTTCCCGCCGTACGGCCGGGCGGTTGCCCGGCCGTTAAGAGTGAATTGCGCGGCTTCGCTGCCGCGCGTTCCACCGGGTACAACGAGTTGCCCGCTGCAAACATTCCCTACGCTAAGGAAATTTTTCGATCGGCTAATTACTCGTGCGTCAGTAAGGTCCTGGCCGGTGGTGCTACGTCGCCGGGTGCCGGTCCCAGAAGGCGGCGAGGGCGGCGGCGGTGGCCCCCGGCTGGTCCGTATTGGGGGAGTGCTCGGCCCCGGCGACGGCGGTGCGCTCGGCGCCGAGCCGTATCGCCATGGCATCGAGCAGCGGCACCGGCCACGCGTCGTCCCGCTCGCCCGACAGCACGTGCACCGGGAGTCCGAGCGTGGCGAGCTCGTCGACCCGGTCCGGCTCGGTGCACAGCTGGCCCGCCGTGGCGATGAGCTGGGCCGGGCTGTTGCTCATCCAGCGGCGGCGCAGATCCTCGCCGTCGCCGCGCAGGTCGGCGGCGTCCTCCGGGGCGTCCAGGCTCTGGATCGCCTCCCACACCCGCGCCATGTCGAGCGCGGCGAGGGCGCTCTGGAGCAGCTTGGCGCGCTCCTGCTGGGGCGCGGTGACGGCGGCGGGGCCCGAGGACATCAGCGTGAGCGAGGCGAACGGGGTGGGGTCCTCGATGACCGCCGCACGCGCGACGAGTCCGCCGAGCGAGTGCCCGAGCAGATGCACCCGACCGGTCCCTCCGTCGGCCCGGATCGCCGCGGCCTGGGCGAGCACATCACGCGCCAACTCGCGCTGCTGATAAGGCCGTTCGTCGTCCTTCGGGCCTTCCGACTCGTACTGCCCGCGCCCGTCCACGGCGACCGTCCGGTACCCGGACGCGCCCAACGGCCCGTGCAGCGCTATGAAGTCCTCCTTGCTGCCCGTGAACCCGGGCAGCAGCAGAGCGGTGCCGCGGACCGGGCCCCGGGCCGGCTCCCCGGTGAGCGCGGCGAAGTCGCCCCGGGCGGTGCGGAGGCGGTGCGCACGGGTGCCGGGCGGCGGGGTGAAGGTCGCGGGCCTGCTCATGAACCGAGATTACGTGCAGCCACTGACAACGAAGGCCCGGACCCCGCGACGGCGGGAATCCGGGCCTTCGTCATCGAACCGATCAGGCCTCGGGGGCCTCGGCCCTCTTCCGCGTACGACGCGGCTTGGCCGGAGCGGCCTCCGAGGCCGCCTCGGCGGCGGGCGCCGCCTTCTTGGTCGTGCGCTTGCGAGGGGCGGGCTTCGTCTCTGCGGCTTCCGCCGTGTCGACGGCGGCCACGGCCTTCTTGGTGGTCCGCTTCCGCGCGGGCTTGGCCGGAGCGGCTTCCGAAGCCGCCTCGGCGACCGGCTCGGCGGCAGGCGCGGCCTTCTTGGTCGTGCGCTTGCGGGGGGCGGGCTTCGTCTCTGCGGCCTCGGCCGTGTCGACGGCGGCCACGGCCTTCTTGGTGGTCCGCTTCCGCGCGGGCTTGGCGTCGGCCGTCTCGACGGTGTCGAGGGCGGCTTCGGCCTTCTTGGTCGTGCGCTTGCGCGCGGGCTTGGCCTCGGCCGTGTCGACCGCGGCCTCCGCCTTCTTGGCCGTGCGCTTGCGGGCCGGCTTCGCCTCGACGGTTTCGACCGCCTCGGCGACCGGCTCGGCCTTCTTACGGGTACGCGTGCGTGTGGCCGGCTTGGCCTCGGCGGCCTCCGCGGTGTCGACCGCGGCCTCCGCCTTCTTGCGCGTACGGGTACGCGCCGGCTTCGCCTCGGTCTGCTCGGGCCGCGCCTGCGCCTGCACCTGCTCCGGCTCGGCAACGACCGGCTGTACGGCCTCCACCGTCTCGACGACGGCCTCGGCCTTCTTGCGCGTACGGCGACGGGGCTTGGCGGGGGCCTCGGCCTCCACCGTCTCCACGACGGCCTCGGCGGCGGGCGCCACCGGCGCGACCGACGGGGCGGCGGCCGCGGCGCCACCGCGCGTACGACGGCGACGGCGCGGCGTCCGCGGCTCGGCGGACTCCTCCGCCACCGGAGCGGCCGCGAGAGCGGCCTCACCGGCTCCGACCGGCTCGCCACCGCGCGTACGGCGACGGCGACGCGGCGCGCGCGCCGGGCGCTCGCGCTGCTCGCGGTCCCGATCACGATCGCGGTCGCGGTCTCCCCGGCCACCACGGCCGCCGCCGCGCGCGGACGACACGCCACGGCCACCGGTCTCGCCCAGGTCCTCGATCTCCTCGGCGTCGAGCCCCGCGCGCGTGCGCTCGGAACGCGGCAGCACACCCTTGGTGCCCGCCGGGATGTTCATCTCCTCGTAGAGGTGCGGCGAGGAGGAGTACGTCTCGACCGGGTCGTTGAAGTCCAGCTCGAGGGCCTTGTTGATCAGCTGCCAGCGCGGGATGTCGTCCCAGTCGACCAGCGTGATCGCGATGCCCTTCTTGCCCGCGCGGCCGGTGCGGCCGATGCGGTGCAGGTAGGTCTTCTCGTCCTCGGGGGACTGGTAGTTGATGACGTGCGTCACGTCGTCCACGTCGATGCCGCGCGCGGCGACGTCGGTGCAGACGAGGACGTCCACCTTGCCGTTGCGGAACGCGCGAAGGGCCTGCTCGCGGGCGCCCTGGCCCAGGTCGCCGTGGACCGCGCCGGAGGCGAAGCCGCGGCGCTTGAGCTGGTCCGCGATGTCGGCCGCCGTGCGCTTCGTACGGCAGAAGATCATCGAGAGGCCGCGGCCCTCGGCCTGCAGGATGCGCGCGACCATCTCGGGCTTGTCCATGTTGTGCGCGCGGTACACGTGCTGCGCGATGTTGCGCACGGTCGCGCCCTCGTCGTCCGGCGCGGTGGCGCGGATGTGTGTGGGCTGCGACATGTAGCGGCGGGCCAGGCCGATGACGGCGCCCGGCATGGTCGCCGAGAACAGCATCGTCTGACGCTTCACCGGAAGCATGTTGACGATCTTCTCGACGTCGGGCAGGAAGCCCAGGTCGAGCATCTCGTCGGCCTCGTCGAGGACGAGGCACTTCACGTGCGAGAGATTGAGCTTCTTCTGGCCGGCCAGGTCGAGCAGTCGCCCGGGCGTACCGACGACGACGTCGACGCCCTTCTTCAGGGCCTCGACCTGGGGCTCGTACGCACGACCGCCATATATGGCGAGGACGCGCACATTGCGCACCTTGCCGGCGGTGAGCAGGTCATTGGTCACCTGCTGGCACAGCTCGCGCGTCGGGACGACGACGAGGGCCTGCGGGGCGTCGGTCAGCTGCTCGGGCTTGGCCCGGCCGGACTCGACGTCCGCGGGGACGGTGACGCGCTCCAGGAGCGGAAGGCCGAAGCCGAGGGTCTTGCCCGTACCGGTCTTGGCCTGGCCGATGACGTCCGTGCCGGAGAGGGCGACGGGGAGGGTCATCTCCTGGATGGGAAAGGGGTTGATGATGCCGACGGCCTCAAGGGCCTCTGCGGTCTCGGGAAGGATTCCGAGCTGGCGGAAAGTCGACGTCGGCGAAGTCTGCGTAGTCAGGGTGTTGCCTCTTCTGTGAGGTGCGGCGCGAGGCGAACGCGGGGGTCTTGACCGTGCCGGCTGGTACACCGGACTCGAGCCGCGGTCCGCGGGATCGGGTGGACCAGAATTGCGCGGGACCACTGCCGACGCTCGAGCGCTCGTGCCGCTGAGGGCCCCTCCTCAGATCCGTACGCCTTGTGACGTACGACCCGGAGGGCTGTCGGGTCGGAGCCGATCGGGCCACCGACCGGGCATCCTCATTCATGAGGCCCGTCCGAAGTGCGCGCAAGCGCCTAGCGGTGTCACGCAGACTGCCTTGCACTCGGCGGGCTCATTACCACCATACCCCGGAAACGCGCATGTGCGATGGCCGAATGGGTCACGTAGCCGTCGTCACACTCCTTGACCAGGGACTTCCCCGAAGCGGTGAGCGGGCTATTGTGCGCTTCATGGAGACGCCTGACAACGCCACGCCCGCCACCGAAGCGCCGACCGGCATCGCCGCCCAGGACTGGGCCACCGCGGCCTCGGACGAGAACTACCGCGCCGCCGTCGTCGACCTGCTCGGCGCCCTCGCGTACGGGGAGCTGGCGGCGTTCGAGCGGCTGGCCGAGGACGCGAAGCTGGCGCCGACGCTGGCCGACAAGGCGGAGCTGGCGAAGATGGCCTCCGCCGAGTTCCACCACTTCGAGCAGCTGCGCGACCGCCTGTCGAAGATCGGTGTCGAGCCGACCGAGGCGATGGACCCGTTCGTCGGCGCCCTCGACGGCTTCCACAAGCAGACCGCCCCGTCGGACTGGCTGGAGGGCCTGGTCAAGGCGTACGTGGGCGACTCGATCGCGTCCGACTTCTACCGGGAGGTCGCTGCCCGCCTCGACTCGGACACCCGCTCCCTCGTCCTCGCCGTGCTCGACGACACCGGCCACGCTTCGTTCGCCGTGGAGAAGGTGCGCGCCGCGATCGAGGCCGAGCCGCGCGTGGGCGGCCGGCTCGCGCTGTGGGCGCGGCGCCTGATGGGCGAGGCCCTGTCGCAGTCGCAGCGCGTGGTCGCGGACCGGGACGCGCTGTCGACGATGCTGGTCGGGGGCGTGGCCGACGGCTTCGACCTGGCGGAGGTCGGCAAGATGTTCTCGCGGATCACCGAGGCGCACACCAAGCGGATGTCGGCGCTCGGCCTGGCCTCCTAGCCTGCCGCTCCGCTGCCCGAGCCACTACGCGTAGGGCGTCAGCTGCCGCGCTCTGCCCCGGGTGGGGCGCAGCAGCAGGGACAGCAGGGCCACCGACATCGCGACGGCGCCCACGAGCGTGGCGATCGCGTGTCCAGGGCCCAGCGCGGTGTGTGTGACGAACGCCCCGAAGAGGGCGCCCGCGACGCCGGTCGGCAGCACTAGCGTGCGCGACGGCAGCCGGTGCGGCAGGCGATGGCCCGCCGCGAGGGCGAGTGCCATGCCGAGCAGTACGGAGCCGAGAGCTTCGAGAAGCATGGTGCGGATACCTCCCGCGCGGCCGGTGGGTGCTAATCGGTCGTAGCCGGTCTACCCCTGGCCCCCCGGACGCAACCCTCCGCGCGAGGATCCGCTGTGCGCCCGCTGTGAACAGGCAAAAGGCCTGATGGCGGCTGTGCCATCAGGCCTTTCGCGGGCTGTTTCAGCGGGTTCCGCGGCGAGTTTCGCAGCGGGTTCCGCAACGGGTCCTACAGCGGGCCGAAGCCCACCTTCCGCGTCGCCGGCTCGCCGAGCTCGACATACGCGAGGCGCTCGGCGGGGACCAGGACCTTGCGGCCCTTCTCGTCCTTCAGAGAGAGCAACTGGGACTTGCCGGACAGCGCCGCGGACACCGCGCTCTCGACCTCCTCGGCCGACTGGTCGCTCTCCAGAACGATCTCGCGAGGCGTGTGCAGCACGCCGATCTTGACCTCCACGGCCTTGTCCCTCCGACGATCCGTGATGTGCGCGGAAGACCGCGCCGTACCCAGCAAAGATTAGCCCGGCGAGGCGAGGCTCCCGATGCCCCGGCCGCACGCCAAGAGCGAACAGCCGGACGGGAACAAAGTGCGGCACCGGTTCAGAGCGGTGTGCCCAGTGGTGCTCAGTGGTGCTCGGCGCCGTGCAGCGGGAAGCCCGCGATGCCGCGCCAGGCGAGCGAGGTGAGCAACTGCACCGCCGTGTCGCGCTCGACCGGGCTCGCGCTGGACAGCCAGTAGCGGGCGACGACCTGCGAGACGCCGCCGAGGCCCGTCGCGAGGAGCATCGACTCGTCCTTGGACAGGCCCGTGTCCTCCGCGATCACGTCCGAGATGGCCTCGGCGCACTGCAGGCTGACGCGGTCGACGCGCTCGCGCACCGCCGGCTCGTTCGTCAGGTCCGACTCGAAGACGAGCCGGAACGCGCCGCCCTCGTCCTCCACGTACGCGAAGTAGGCGTCCATGGTCGCCGCGACGCGCTGCTTGTTGTCCGTCGTGGAGGCGAGCGCCGTGCGCACCGACTGCAGCAGGGACTCGCAGTGCTGGTCGAGCAGCGCCAAGTAGAGCTCGAGCTTGCCGGGGAAGTGCTGGTAGAGCACCGGCTTGCTGACGCCGGCCCGCTCGGCGATGTCGTCCATCGCGGCCGCGTGGTACCCCTGCGCGACAAAAACCTCCTGGGCCGCTCCCAGAAGTTGATTGCGTCGGGCACGGCGCGGCAGGCGTGTGCCCTTGGGGCGCGCTGCCTCCGTCTGCTCGATGGCTGTCACGCCGCCTCCCAAAATCGTCCGTGTGCGGTGTGCGCCGCGACGTCATCGTACTTTTGGGTAACCGTGATGTGCGCGGTGCGAGCGCAGAATTTCACGGACCGGACAGCTGTGAAAACCGCATGTAGTGAGCTCGACGTCACAACTGTGGTCACAAATGGGGCGGATGTCGGCGCACCGCTCACCGACGGCTGCGCGCCGTTCACCGATAGTCGTCCTCGTCGATCGCGACGACGCGGGCCTGTTCGGCCCGGTCCGCCTCGTTCGCGGTGTCCGGGTCGGCCCCGGTGTCGGGCTCGTCGTCCTGGTCGGGCGCGAGTTCCGCGTGCTGCTCCGCGCTGTCCGCCTCGGGGGTCTCCACGCCCGCCTCGGCGGGATCGCGCTCCGTGAAGGTCTCGGGGTCGCTCGGGTCGACCGTCATCGTGGCTCCCTTCCTCACCTGATCCGTGCGTGGGCGGGTGCCCTGATATCGAGCGTAGGAGACACCTGATCGAGGCGCTATGCGACCTTTCGGGGATCCAATGGGTGGCTCCTGGGTGGCTCCTGGGTGGCGCCTTGTGCGGGGCTGCCGGTCGGGTGCCCCGGATCTGTGATGGCGAACACGCGATCCACTGTGTGATCGTCTCGTAACATATGTCGCATGTCTTCGACCGGATCGCCGCGTGTGCCTGCCGCCATCGCCGCCGCGACGCCCAAGCCGGGCGCCGTCAGGGTCGCGGAGGGGGAGCGCGTGCGATCGGTCGGGCTCCCGGGCCTGACGCTGTCGGTCAGAGCCCGCCCCGGAGCGCGTGAGGGGCTGCCGCCCGCGCTGTACGTGCACGGGCTCGGCGGCTCCTCGCAGAACTGGTCGGCGCTGATGCCGCTGCTCGAGGACACCGTCGACGGGGAGGCGCTCGACCTTCCGGGGTTCGGCGACTCGCCGCCACCGGACGACGGCAACTACTCGGTGACCGGGCACGCGCGCGCGGTCATCCGCTACCTCGACGCCCAGGGCCACGCCCCCGTGCACCTCTTCGGCAACTCCTTGGGCGGAGCCGTCGCCACGCGCGTGGCGGCCGTGCGCCCCGACCTCGTACGGACGCTGACCCTGGTGTCGCCCGCGATGCCGGAGATCCGGGTGCAGCGCACCGCCCTGCCGACCGGCCTCCTCGCGGTGCCCGGCATCGCCCCGCTCTTTACGCGTCTTACGAAGGAGTGGACTCCGGAGCAGCGCGTACGGGGCGTCATGGCCCTCTGCTACGGAGACCCGAACCGGGTCACGCCCGAGGGCTTCAGGGCCGCCGTCGAGGAGATGGAGCGGCGGCTCGAACTGCCCTACTTCTGGGACGCGATGGCCCGCTCCGCGCGCGGGGTCGTGAACGCGTACACGCTCGGTGGGCAGCACGGCCTGTGGCGCCAGGCCGAGCGCGTACTGGCGCCGACCCAGCTCATCTACGGAGGGCGTGACCTCCTGGTGTCGTACCGGATGGCGGCCCGCGCGGCCCGTGCCTTCCGGGGCTCCAGGCTCCTTACGCTCCCCGACGCGGGGCACGTCGCGATGATGGAGTATCCGCGAACGGTCGCGACGGCGTTCCGGGAACTCCTCGCCGACACCGAAGCGTTGAACAAGAGGCGCGGGAGCGCCACCAGTGCCGGTGATGCCGTGAGTGACGCGACCGGCACCGGCGACCACACGACTTTGGGGAGCTGAGGCGGCCCGTGGGACGGCATAGCCGCCGAGGACCGGCAGACGGCGCCGAGGAAGCCGTCGACATACCTGCGGCGCCCGAGGCGCACGACCCGTCGAGGGCGGGCTCGGGCACCGGGCGCAGACGCCGGGTGCCCGCCGACGCGCCACCCGTGCCGGCCCCGGCTCCGGCCCCGCCGTCGGCGTCCGGCCGCACGCCCGCTTCCGGGCACACGTCCGCGCGCCCGGGGACCGGGCAGGTTCGTGGCGGCCACCCCGAGCCCGGGGAGCCGGGCGGCGGCTGGGGAGCGGCCGGTGGGCGCGGCGCGTCCGTGCCGCGTGTCGCCGGACCCGTCACCTCGGTGCGGGGCCCCGAGGACGGGCACGGCGTGACGGTGCCCGCCGAACCGGCGCTGCCGGGACCGCGGCCGCGACAGGGACGACCGGACCAGGGACGACCCGACCAGGGCCGACCGCGTCAGGAGCGCCTGGACCAGCGGCACCCGCGGCAGGAGTACCTCGACGCGTTCGACGCACCCGCCGGTGCCGACCCCTACGCGCGCGTGACCGAGTGGGACGCCGAGCCGCCCGCGCCGCCGGAGGACCCGGCGGGGGAGCAGTCGGACGACGGCGGGCGTGAGAAGCGCGGCAAGGGCATGACCTTCACCGGCATCGCCGCCGCGGCCGTCACGGCGGTACTCGCCGTCGTCGTCGCCGGCCAGGTCACCGACAAGGGCGACTCCGCGCGCGAAACGCAGTCGCAGGCCGCCGAGGGGGCCCGTGTGCACGGCGGCTCCGCCTCGCGTACGGACGAGCGGGCGGCCCCGAAGGAGACGGCGCAGGCCGCCCCGGCGACGTACGGGCAGAAGATGGCCAAGAAGTATCCGCTCGCGGCGGACCTGAAGGCGTCGGGGGCGTTCACGACGATCCCGGGGACCGACAAGGCGCCCGGCAGCGGGCAGAAGTTCCGCTACCGCGTGGACGTGGAGAAGGGTCTCGGGCTCGACGGGAAGCTGTTCGCGCAGGCGGTGCAGAAGACCCTGAACGACAAGCGGAGCTGGGCCCACGACGACGCCCGCACCTTCGAGCGGATCTCCTCCGGGAAGCCGGACTTCGTGATCAGTCTCGCGAGCCCCGGGACGACGGCCGACTGGTGCGAGAAGTCGGGCCTCGACACGACGCAGGACAACGTCTCGTGCGACTCCGCCGCGACCGACCGCGTAATGATCAACGCGTATCGGTGGGCGCAGGGCTCGAAGACCTACGACAAGGTGCTCGGCGACCACGCCATATACCCGTACCGGCAGATGCTCATCAACCACGAGGTCGGCCACCGGCTCGGCTTCAATCACGTGACCTGTTCACAGGACGGCGCGCTCGCACCGGTCATGCAGCAGCAGACCAAGTTCCTGACGTCCGAAGGGATCACGTGCAAGCCGAATCCCTGGGCCTTTCCCAAGGGTTGACACTACGTAGCTGTCCGTAGTGGTTTGATCTCTTAGCGCGACTAAACGCCGTACGCGCGAGAAAGTTACGCCCCTTCACCCCTTTTGGTGGCGTGATGGACAACCGTCCATCACGCCACCGGCATGTCCGCATACGTTCGTCCCGCTGCGAGTCGCCAACCCAACGGCGGCTCCCTGTATGGGAGATCGGGGGTGTACGCGTGCGCATCGGACTGCTTACCGAGGGTGGTTATCCGTATGTGAACGGTGAGGCCAGACTCTGGTGCGACCGGCTTGTGCGCGGGCTCGAGCAGCACGAGTTCGACATCTACGCGCTCGCCACCAGCCAGGAGCAGGAGGACGCGGGGTGGCTCGAACTGCCCCCGCAGATCCTGCGCGTGCGCACCGCGCCGATGTGGGCGGCGGCGGTCGGGAGCGAGAGCGGCGCGCGCGAGGGCGCACTCGGGCGGCGCGCCCGGCGCCGGTTCGCCGCGCTGTACCGGGAGTTGGTCGAGGCCGTGGTGTCTCCCGACACCGCATCCGCTCCGGGATTCGCTCCGGGAGAGGCGGACCGTTTCGCCAGCGCCTTGTACGGGCTTGCCGAACTCGCCCGCGACGAGGGCGGCCTGGGCACCTCCCTGCAGTCGGAGGCCGCCGTACGCATTCTGGAGCGCGCCTGTCGTGCGCCGGGCGCCCTCCGTGCGGTGCGCGCGGCCCGCGTGCCCGATCTGCTCTCCTTCGCGGCGCACGTGGAGCGTGAGCTGCGCCCGCTCTCGCTGGACTGGTACGAGGGTGTGGAGGACGGGTACGAGCGCGGGGGCGCTGTGGCGGCCTCGGTGTCGGGAGCCGCGTCGGGCTCCGGGGCGGGCTCTGTGTCGGGCTCCGGGGCAGGCTCGGTGTCGGGTTCTGCGGCTGTTACTTGGTCTGGTTCCGCGTTTGGTTCTGTGGCGGGTGCGTCGTCGTCGGCGTCGTCCGGCTCGGCGGCGGGTGCCTCTTCGGGCCCCGCCGGGAGGCTGCCAGGAGGGGGCGGGCTCGCGTCCGTCGACCTCTGCCACGCGACCTCCGGGGGCGCTGCGGCGCTGCCCGGTCTGATCGCCAAGCACTTCTACGGTGTGCCCCTGCTCGTCACCGAGTACGGAGTGCAGCTCCGGGCGCGGTACATCGCCGCGGGCGACGCCGAGTTGAGTGCGCCGGTGCGCGCGCTCCTCGCCGCCTTCCACGGCAGGCTCGCCGCCGAGGTCTACCGGCAGGCCGCCGTGATCACCCCCGGCAACGCGCACGCGCGCCGCTGGCAGGAGAAGTGCGGCGCCGACCGCGCCAAGCTGCGCACCGTTCACCCCGGCATGGAGGCGGGCCACTTCGACGAGGTGGGGGAGCGGGAAGGGCCGGGCGACCCCGACACGCTCGTCTGGATCGGACGCGTCGACCCCTCCAAGGACCTGATCTCCCTGTTGCACGCGTTCTCCGAGATCCGCAAGGAGGAGCCGAAGGCCCGGCTGCGGATCGTGCGGGTGCCGGAGGCGGGGCCGGGCCCGGTGGCCGGGGCGGGTGCGGCCGCAGGCGCGGGGCTCGTGGACGGCGGAGGGTGGCCTGCCGACGGGTTCCTCTCCGCGCGGGCGCCCGGTGGCGGGGCCGCGGATGGCTCGGATCCCACGGCGGACCGCGAGGCCGCGCTGTACCTCGGGCACTGCAGGGCCCTCGCCGCGCAGCTCTTCCCGGACGAGGCCGAGGGCATCCACGCCGTGGGCGAGAACCCCGTCTCCTTCGAGGAGTTGGGCTCCCCGGAGGCCCCCGACCTCGCCGATGTCTATGGCTCCTGCGGTGTCGTCGTCCTGTCCAGCGTCGTGGAAGGCTTCCCGATCAGCCTGGTCGAGGCCATGTTCTGCGGGCGCGCGACGGTGTCCACGGACGCGGGCGCCGTCGTCGAGGTGATCGGCGGTACGGGGCTCGTGGTGCCGCCGCGCAACCCGCGCGCGCTCGCCGAGGCCTGCGTGGCGCTCCTGCGCGACCCCGCACGGCGCGAACGGCTCGGCGCGGCGGCTCGCGCGCGTGCCCTCGAGCTGTTCACCGTCGAACAGAACATCACGGCATTTCACGGCATTTACCTCGAGATCGTCTCGCGCTGCCCGGTACGCAGGGAGGTCGTGGACGACGCGGGCGATCCGCTGCCGTTCGCCTACCCGCCCGAGGCCCATGTACCGGGCCGCTGGACCACATCGACCACGGGCGACCGGGGCGGCGCGTGGCTGGCCGGGCGCGCCGGTGGGGCGGCCGGGACGAGCTGGGGGTCCGGCTCCGGTGGTGGCGCGCGGGTCGATCCGGGTCCCGCGACCGCGCGGCGCTCGGGGACCGGGGCCGGGTCGAGGGCCACGCGCGGCGCGGGTCGCGGCTCGGGCTCGGGCGTCGATTCCGGGGCCGATGCGGGCGGTGACGACGGTGGCGGTGCGCGGGGGCAGTTGGCCGGCATGACACAGGGCTGCGGGGAGGCGGACGGATGACCGGGCGAATCGGTGAACCCACGAGCGCGCGCGCCGCGTTCGGCGACTTCGACGACAGCGGTACCGGGGGCGACGCCGATGCGCCCCGTGTACCGGTGAGCGCCGGAGCGTGGGGTGCCGGATCGGCGGAGGCGCTGGGGATGCGGGGGGCGCCGGGGGCGCCAGGTGTACCGGGGGTGCCGGGGGCGTTTGACGGTGCGGCGGTCGAGCCGGGTGGTCACTCTGCCGAGGGGCCGAATGGTTCGTCGGGGGCTTCGGTCCCCGCTGGGCAGGGTGTTCTCGGCGATCTCGGCGATCTCGGCGATCTCGGCGATCTCGGCGATCTCGGCGACCTCGATGGGGAGTTGCTGCGCGATCCTGCGGCGTGGCGGTCGGCCGTCCTTGAGGGCGATGCGGGTGCGGGCACCGGGTCCTGTGCGGGTGTGGGTGCGGATGCCTTTGAGGGGGCCCGGGTCGGTGCGGTCGTGGGCTCCGGTGCCGGTGCCGGTGCCGGAGCCGGTGCCGGTGAGGGGGCGGGCGAGCGCGGTCTCGCCGGCGGCGACGGTTTCCGTGACGCGGGAGCCCGCGACGACGTCCCCCACGGCAGCGACTCCCGCACGCAGACGGCCCCTCGCGCCGATGCCGCCGGGACGGCCGACCCTCTCGGTACCGGCGCGCACGATGCTGATGAGCGCGGCGCCGAATCGTGCGGAGCCGATGCGCGCGGTGCCGATCCGCGCGGTGCCGGTGTGCGCGGTGCCGACCCGCGCGGTGCCGACCTGCGCGGCGCGGACTCTCGCGGCGACGATTCCCGCGGTGCCGACTTGCGCGGCGGAGACTCTCGCGGCGACGACTCCCGAGGCGCCGACCCGCGCGGCGCGGACTCCCGCGACGGCGATTCCCGCGGTGCCGACCCGCGCGGTGCCGACCCGCGCGGCGCAGATTCCCGCGACGGCGATTCCCGCGGCGGCGGCGCGCGTGACAGCGGTGGCCGTGACGGCGACGCTCGCGGTGACAACTTCCGCCCCGTCCACCGCCGTTCCGGTGCCGACCCGGTCAAAGGGCTGATGCACCGGCACCGCGAGCTGTGCGAGCGGGCCGTCGACCCGTTGGAGATCGCCGCCGGGCTCGAGGCCCACGGCGTCACCGACCGGACCGCCGCCCGCTTCCGCCACAAGGACGTGTTCTCGCTCGCCGAGGAGATGTACGCGCGCGTACCGAGGGACGGCGACCCCGACGAGCCCGTCGTCGCCGGAGTCACCCGGCCCGCCACCGGCGTGCGCGGCCTGTGGGCCGGGCTCGCGCTGCTGCCGGGCGCCGCCTGCGCGCTCACCGTCTTCGGCCTGCACACCACGACGGGCACCGCCGCACGCCTGGCGGTGGGCCTCGTCGGCGCGCTCGCCACCCTCGTCGCCCTGCGCGCGACGCTGCGCCACGGACCGCTGCGCGTGGCCGAAGGACCGCCCGCCCCCTCGGCCCGCCTGTGGGCCTGCTGGCTGCTCGCGTACGCACTCCTCGGCGACGGCCTCCTCGACGCCGCGCTCGCCGGCGGACCCGACAAGACCTGGGCCCCCGCGACCGCGCCCCTGGTCGCTCTCACCGTGGCCGTGGCCCCGGCCACCTGGTGCGCCCAGCTCTTCTCGGGTGGAGCCAGGCGCCGCCTCGCCGCAAGTCGCGGGCTCGCCGAATTCGCCGACTCCGTACGTCCGTTGCTCCTCGGCTCCGTGGCCCTGTTCGCCCTCGCCCTCGTCGCGCTCCTCGTGCTCTCCGGGGCCGTGCTCCACGAGAAGGTGGACTACGCCGGAGCGGGCGCCCTGGGCGTGCTGCTCCTGCTCGCCCGCCTCCTCGCCGCGCATCGCCGCACCCACGCCCCCGCGCTCGCACTCGGCGCCGCCGTCGCCGTCGAGGTCCTCGCCGTCGCCACGGTCTTCGCCGGACGCCTCCCGGGCTGCGACGTCGTGAGCCTCCCCGTCGAGACCGCCGTCGACGCCGCGGGCACCGGCGTCGTACCCACAGCGGCCTGCGCCGTCGCCGCCCTCGTCCTCCTCGTGCACGCCACCCGCACCCTGACCAGGGCCTCCGCCCATGCGACCCCCGACGTCCCGATCGGCGGTGCGCCATAACCGCCACCCGCCACTTCGCCGACGCCACCGCCGAGCGTGCCGTGCCACCGCGTCCAGCGCTCGCCGCATGACCAGGACCACCCCCCTCCCGCGGGGCCGACACCGCGGGCCCACCCGAAGACCCAGGGCAACCCCCTTAAGGAGAACGCCAGATGACCACCCCTCCTCCCGGAGGCGCCGGATACGCCGGATACTCCGGACCTCACGGGCAGCGCGGAATCCACGATCGGTGCGCCCCGCGCGCAGCACGCGGAGAGCGCGGCGCCTTCGGAGCGCTCCGAGCCACCGGAGCCACCGGAGCGCGAAATCCGGGAGGCGTCCGATGAGGGTTCTGCTGATCGGAGCCAACGGGTACCTGGGCCGCTTCGTCGCCGACCGCCTCCTGGCCGACCCCGCCGTGCAACTGACCACGCTCGGCCGGGGCGACGACGCCGACGTCCGCTTCGACCTCGCCACCGGCAGCCCCGGCGCCCTCACCCGCTTCCTGGACGCCGTGCACCCCGGAGTGGTCATCAACTGCGCCGGCGCCACCCGCGGCGGCGCCCGCGAACTCACCCGGCACAACACCGTCGCCGTCGCCACCGTCTGCGAAGCCCTGCGCCGCAGCGGATGCGGCGCCCGCCTCGTGCAGATCGGCTGCGGCGCCGAGTACGGGCCCTCGCAGCCCGGCTCCTCCACCGCCGAGGACGCGGTGCCCAGGCCCGGCGGCCCGTACGGCGTCAGCAAGCTCGCCGCCACCGAACTCGTCCTAGGCTCCGGCCTCGACGCCGTCGTCCTGCGCGTCTTCTCGCCCGCGGGACCCGGCACCCCCGCCGGATCCCCGCTCGGCCGGCTCGCCGAGGCGATGCGCCGCGCGATGCAGGCCGGAGACGGCGAACTGAAGCTGGGCGGTCTCGGCGCGCAGCGCGACTTCATCGACGTACGAGACGTGGCGCGCGCCGTGCACGCCGCCTCGCTCTCCGCCGCACAGGGCGTGATCAACATCGGCTCGGGCCGTGCCGTGCGGCTGCGCGACGCCGCCGCCGTGCTCGCCCGCGTCGCCGGCTTCGGCGGCGCGCTCCACGAACTCGACGGCCCCGCCGTCGGGTTGCGGCCATCCGTCGCCCACCCCCGCTCCGAATCAGACCACGGGATGCACCCCACCCCGACCGCGTATCCGTACCCCGACGGCTGTGGCAGCTGGCAGCAGGCCGACGTGCGCACGGCACGCGACCGGCTCGGGTGGCGTCCCCGCATCAACCTCGAAGAGTCCCTCGCCGACATCTGGATGGAGGCGGCATGCCGTATCTGACCCCGACCGCGACCGGCCTGTCGAGCACCGACGTACGCCTCGGCTTCGGCATCCCCGGATTTGCGCACCCCCTCGTCGCACCCGCGGAATGGGCCGAACTCACCCGCCCCGCAACACCCTTGCACTGGGTTGTCCTGAATGTCGCCAATGGTCCCGGGTCCCGCCCCGACCAGCACTGCCTGGAGGCGGCGGGGCGGCTTCGGCAGGCCGGGGTGCGTGTCCTTGGTCACCTGGACCTGGCCTACGGCGCCCGCGGCTTCGGTGAGCTCGTCTCCGACGCGCACCGCTTCCTCGACTGGTACCAGGTCGACGGCTTCTCCTTCGACCGCTGCCCCACCGAGCGGGCCGCGCTCCCCGAGGTCCGGCGTGCCGTCACGACCCTGCGTGCCCTCGTCGACGACGCGCACATCGTGTTCAACCACGGCACCCACCCGTACCCCGGATACGCCGAGAACGCCGACCAGTTGGTGACCTTCTCCGGCCCCTGGAGCGACTACCGCTGGTCCCAGGTCGCCGAGTGGACGGCCGACTATCCGCCCGAGCGGTTCTGCCACTTCGTCCACGGAATGCCCCTCGGCCATCTCGAGGAGGCGCTGCGCATCGCGCGCTGGCAGGGCGCGGGCACGATCTACTTCACCGATCACACCGACCGGGGCGGCTCGGTCGACCCCTGGGAGGCGATGCCCGGCTACTGGGACGAGATCGTCTCGCGCATCGGACCTGGTGTCTCGGAATGAAGGAGGGCGTGGCAGTGTTACAGACGGAACAACCGTACGTAGATACCGACCAACGGAGTCCCCGTGTCGCTGCCACCCCTGGTCGAGCCAGCTGCTGAGCTCACCGTAGACGAGGTCCGCAGGTACTCCCGCCACCTGATCATCCCGGATGTCGGGATGGACGGGCAGAAGCGGCTGAAGAACGCCAAGGTGCTCTGTGTGGGCGCCGGTGGCCTTGGCTCGCCGGCCCTGATGTACCTGGCCGCCGCCGGCGTGGGCACGCTCGGCATCGTGGAGTTCGACGAGGTCGACGAGTCGAACCTGCAGCGCCAGATCATTCACAGCCAGGCCGACATCGGCCGCTCGAAGGCGGAGTCCGCGAAGGACTCGGTCCTCGGCATCAACCCGTACGTGAACGTGATCCTGCACGAGGAGCGGCTCGAGGCCGACAACGTGATGGACATGTTCAGCCAGTACGACCTGATCGTCGACGGCACGGACAACTTCGCGACGCGCTACCTCGTCAACGACGCCTGCGTGCTGCTCAACAAGCCCTACGTGTGGGGTTCCATCTACCGCTTCGACGGCCAGGCCTCGGTCTTCTGGTCCGAGCACGGGCCGTGCTACCGCTGCCTGTACCCGGAGCCCCCGCCCCCCGGCATGGTCCCGTCCTGCGCCGAGGGCGGCGTCCTGGGCGTGCTGTGCGCGTCCATCGGCTCCATCCAGGTCACCGAGGCGATCAAGGTCCTGGCCGGCGTGGGTGACCCGCTGGTCGGACGACTGATGATCTACGACGCCCTTGAGATGCAGTACCGCCAGGTCAAGGTCCGCAAGGACCCCGACTGCGCGGTCTGCGGGCCGAACGCGACCGTCACCGAGCTCATCGACTACGAGGCCTTCTGCGGCGTCGTGTCCGACGAGGCGCAGGAGGCGGCCGCCGGTTCGACGATCACTCCCAAGCAGCTCAAGGAGTGGATCGACGGCGACGAGAAGATCGAGATCATCGACGTCCGCGAGCCGAACGAGTACGAGATCGTCTCCATCCCGGGCGCCAAGCTGATCCCGAAGAACGAGTTCCTCATGGGCACGGCCCTCCAGGACATGCCGCAGGACAAGAAGATCGTCTTGCATTGCAAGACGGGTGTCCGCAGTGCGGAAGTCCTCGCCGTGCTGAAGTCCGCGGGCTTCGCGGACGCCGTGCACGTCGGCGGCGGCGTCATCGGCTGGGTCAACCAGATCGAGCCGGACAAGCCGGTCTACTGAGCGGCCTTTCGAGCCTTGACTCAGCCGCTGTGAGCGGATCGGACGGGCCTCGCGCACCACGCGCGGGGCCCGTCCGCCGTTTCCGAACCGGGGCGGACGCCTGCCGTCAGGAGCACACCTTGCCGTCGCGCGGTATTTTCCCCTCCAGGAGATACGCGTCGACCGTCGAGTCCACGCATGCGCTGCCGGATCCGTACGCCCCGTGCCCCTCGCCCTTCCACGTCAGCTCGACGCCGACACCCGCGCCCAACTCGTCGACCATGCGGCGCGCCCCTTCGTAGGGAGTCGCCGGGTCCCCGGTGTTGCCCACGACGAGCACCGGAGCCGCACCCGAAGCGCTCACGTCCGGGTCGTCCCACTGCCCCGGAACCGGCCAGTCGTGACACCAACCCGCCGTGTCCCAGCCCATGTACGGCCCGAACACGGGCGAGATCTCGCGGAACTTCGCCAGCCGCTCCTTGGTCTCCCGTGCCGTGGGACGCACCTTGTCGTCGAGGCAGGAGATCGCCCGCTGCGAGTGGCTCGCCGTGCCGTAACGCCCGCTCGCGTCACGGTCGTTGTACGAGTCGGCGAGTGCGAGCAGGGCGGTGCCGTCACCCCGCTCCGCGTCCCGCAGGCCGCGCGTCAGGGCGGGCCAGCTGCTCTTGCTGTACAGGGTGACCGCGATGCCGGTGGTCGCGAGCGACTCGTTCAACTCACGGCCGCCCGCGGTGGTCAGAGGCTTCGCGTCCAGCCGTTTGAGGAGCGCGGTGATCTCGCGCGAACCCTCCTTGGGGTCCTTGCCGCGTGACGTGAAGTAGTTGTCCAGGGCCCGCTGGAATCCACGCGCCTGGTTCTCGGCCTGCCCGATGCGCCCAGCGGTGGGGTCGACGACCGCGTCCAGAGTGAGACGGCCGACCTTGCCGGGGAACAAGTGGGCGTAGATTCCGCCCAGTTCGGTGCCGTAGGAGACGCCCATGTAGTGCATCTTCTTGTCGCCGAGCACCTGACGCATCAGATCCATGTCGCGCGCGGCCTCGACGGTCGACACATGGGCGAGCAGCTCGCCGGCCTGTTCTCGGCAGCCCTTGCCGAAGGCGGCGGCGTCCTTGAGGTACGCCGCTTCCTCCGCGGCGGTGTCCGGAGTGAGGTCGATGGACTCGGCTGCCTGCGTCTCCTTGTCGCTGCGACAGCGCAGCCCCCGGCTCTCCGAGACCCCGCGCGGATCGAAGCTCACCAGGTCGTAGCGCTCCCGCAGTTTCGAGTACTGCGGGGCGAAGGCCGGCAGCAGCTCCACCCCGGAGCCGCCTGGGCCACCGAAGTTGAACAGCAGGGAGCCGATCCGATCACCCGCGTTGCCTTGAGTCTTGGTGCGGATGAGGGCGAGGTCGATCGTGCGTCCTGTTGGCTTCGCGTAGTCGAGCGGGGCCTTGAGCGTGGCGCACTGCCAGTCGGAACCGGGCGCGGGCGTGTCCCCGTGCGCACGGCAACGGCCCCAGTCGAGGCGCTGGTTGGTGAGCGAGGAGGGGAGGCGGGCCGAGCCGTCGTCGCCCGCCGCGGCGCCCGGGGACCGCGAGGCGGATGCCGACGGCCGCTTCGGATCGTCCCCGCCGTCACGGTCACCGTCGCCCGAGCCGCTGCAGCCCGATGCCAGACCGGCCGTCAGCACGACCGCCGCGGCCAGCGAGAGCGCACGGACGCCGTTCTTCCTGCGTGTGCGTGCGCCCGCGGGTGCGCGCGAATCCTGTGCCGCCATGGCACCTCCCCCCTTAACTGCCCCCGTTCGAAAGACAGTCAAGCCATCGTAGGAGCGCCCACTGACATCCGCCCCGGCCTGTGGACAACTCTTGGATCACTTGCAGACCGTTCCCTCGGCCGGGGGCTTCCCGCTGAGGAGGTACGTGTTCACGGCGCTGTGCACGCAGCTGTTTCCGCTGTCGTACGCCCCGTGTCCCTCACCGTCGTACGTCAGCTCGACACCCACACCGTCGCCGAGCGCGTCGACCATCTTCTTCGCGCCCTCGTACGGGGTGGCCGGGTCGCCGGTGTTGCCGACGACGAGGATCGGGGCGGAGCCGGGCGCGCTGACGTCCGGGTGGTCGGCGGCCCCGTCGACGGCCCAGCCGGAGCAGTTGAGCATGCCCCAGGCCAGGTAGTCGCCGAACATCGAGGACGCCGCACGGAACTGCGGCAGCTTCGCCTCGACGTCCTTCGTCGTGTAACGGGGCTTGTCGTCGGCGCAGTTGATGGCGACGTTGGCGGCCTGGATGTTGCTGTACTTGCCGTCCTCGTTGCGCCCGTTCATCGAGTCGGACAACGCCATGAGGATCTTGCCGTCGCCGTCGTACGCCTGCTGCAGGCCCTCGGTCAGGTACTCCCAGAAGTCCTTCGAGTACAGGGACTGAGCGATGCCGTTGGTCGCCGCGGTCTGCGTGAGGTCGCGCGGGAAGATGCCGGGGATCGGCTTCTCCTCGAGCTCGTCGAGCAGCTTGGCGATCTTCGTCTTGACGTCCTGCGGCGTGTCCCCGACGGGGCAGTCCTCGGCCTGCGACGTGCAGTGCTTCGCGTAGTTGTCGAGGGCGAGCTGGAATCCCTTCGCCTGGCTGAGCGAGCCCTCCTCGGGGTCCTGCGTGGGGTCGACGACGCCGTCGAACACGGCGCGGCCCACCTTCTTGGGGAACAAGTGGGCGTAGACGCCGCCCAGTTCGGTGCCGTACGAGACACCGAAGTAGTTCAGCTTGTCGTCCCCGAGCACCTGACGCATGAGGTCCATGTCGCGGGCCGCGTCCGTGGTGCCCACATGGGGGAGGACCTTCCCGGAGCTCTTCTCGCACCCGTCGTTGAAGGTCTTGATGTTGTCGACGAGCTTCTTCTGCTCCGCCGTGTCGTCCGGCGTCGAGTCCTCCTGGTAGTACGCGTCGAGCTGCTTGTCGTCCTCGCACTCGACACCCGCGCTGCGGCCCACCCCGCGCGGGTCGAAGCTGACCAGGTCGTAGCGCGTGCGCAGCTTCGCGTACTCGGAACCGAAGGCGGGCAGGGAGGTGACCCCGGAGCCGCCGGGGCCGCCAAAGTTGAAGATCAGCGAGCCGATCCGCTTGTCCTTGGCCCCGCTTGACTCCGCGCGGATCAACGCCAGGTCGATCGTCTCGCCCTTGGGCTTGTCCCAGTCGAGCGGCGCCTTCATGGTGGCGCACTGCCACTCGGCGCCGCCGGGCAGCGGGGAGGGAGAGTCGCCGCCGCCCTGGGAGTCCGCGGGCGCGGGGCAGTCCTTCCAGCTCAACTGCTGGGACGGCAGATCCGCGTTGTCCTCCGATTCGCCGCCGCACGCGGCGAGCGAAACGGGCAGCAGGGTGGCGGCGATCAGGGCAGAGGTGCGGGACCAGGACGGATTCGGCATGCGTCCATCCTGCGGTTGCCCGGTGCGGGGCGCTCGGGCTGCGGTCTGTGCGAGTGAGGCCGTCGCTGAGGTCGTTGCCGCCCGACGGACGCTCAAGTCGCTTAGAGAGCGCCCTTCCTTGTGAGGTGGTTGAAGAACAGCCACCCAGGGAGAACGGGGAGCCACAACGTAAGGAGCCGGTACAGCAGCACCGCAGGTGCGGCCACCTCCTTGGGCAGCCCGACCGCGATCAAACCCACCGTCAACGTCGCCTCGACGGCACCCACGCCACCCGGTGTCGGTGCGGCAGAGCCGAGCGCGTTGCCCGCGAGGAAGACCACGGCGACGCTGGCCAGGCTGATCGTGGTCTGGGTCTCGTCCCCGAAGGCGCGGATCGAGGCGTCCAGGCACATCACGAAACAGGCGGTCAGCAGCAGCATGCCGCCGATGCCGGTGATCAGCTTCCGCGGCCGCTGCAGCACGTCGAGCATGCGCGGCACGACACCAGCGAAAAGTGAGCGCACGCGCGTGACGACGAATTTGCGCAGGAACGGGATCGACGTCACTACAAGGACGAGTACGGCGACGGTCAACAGGCCCGCGATGACCGTGCGGGACGGCGACAAGGAGGGCGTCTTCTCCGTCCCTGTCAGGTAACCGAAGGTCAGCAGCAGGAGGATGTGACTGCCCATGCCGAACAGCTGCGAGGCGCCGACACTCGCGACGGCGAGCCCCGGACGGACCCCCGCGCGTTGCAGGAAGCGCGTGTTGAGCGCCACGCCACCGACCGCCGCTGGTGCCACGATCTTCACGAAGGACCCGGCGACCTGGGCCGCGACGGTCCGCATGAAGGGCACGCGTTCCGGTACGAAGCCGAGCAGGCTCATCGCGGCGGCCACGTAGCTGAGCGCGGAGAACAGCACCGCGAGGCCGACCCAGCCCCACTCGGCCTCGCCCACGATCGCCCCGAAGTCGATGTGGGTGAGCTGCGACAGCAGGAAGTACGCGCCGATCGCGCCGGCGATGAAACTGATCAGCGTGCGCGGCCTGATGCGCTCCAGGCGGGCCGGTTCGACGGGCGCCTGCGGCCGGATGCGCAGCACCTGGTGGCGGATCTGGGTCAGCAGATCCTCCTCGCGGGCCTCCTCCAGAGCCTCGTCGAGCGCTCGCTTCTCGGCCTGCCGCTCGGCCTTCTCGTACTTCTTCTCGGACTTTTTCTCGGCACGCACGGACACCTTGTCGATGTCGGTGTCGGCCGCCTCCTCGACGCGCGCCTGCTTGGCCCTGCTGGACGCCTCCAGGACGGCCTCGCGCTCGCGCTGGGCCCGCTCGCGTCCGAGCTTGCGCAGCGTCGCCCTGGTGGAGCGGGTGAGCGCGATCGGCTGCAGCAGCGGCAGACAGTCGGCGATGGTGTCCGGTCCGAGGACGCCCACGGCGGACGCGACGGCGCGCTCGGCGCCCACTCGGAGGCCTAGCGTCGTGAGCAGCTGGGCGATGTCCATGCGCAGCACCAGGTCGCCCGCGGCGATCTCACCGCCGCGCAGATCCGTGAGGATCACGGTGCCGGAACGATCCACCAGAATCGCGTCGCCCGCCAGCCTGCGATGCGCGATCCGCCGCGACTGGAGCGCCTGCACCTGGTGCCAGGTGTCCCGCATCAGCTCGTCGGTGATCTCTTCGTCCGGCAGCGCGTCCAGGGACCGGCCGCCGACGTGTTCGTAGACGAGCATCACGGCGTCGGGGCCGAGCTCGGACGTCGCGATCAGCTTCGGCGCGTTCGCCCCGGCGGCGATCGCCGCATAGGCGAGCAGCGCCTCCTGCTCCAGGGCCTGGCGCAGCGACTGGAGGCTGCGGCGCTGCGTGATGCCGCGCAGCGTCAGGCGCCGCCACACTCGGTAGAAGAAGCCCTGCGCCTGCTGCTCCCGGTCCACCACGGTGACGTCGAGCGGCGGTCCGTCCTCCAGGGTGACGAAGTAGCGCCGCCCCCGGTCGCCGTTCTCCGTAGTGCCCTCCTGGGCTTCCTCACGGGAGGCGCTGACGGGGTGGAAGCCGACGTGGCGCAGGCCGGCGAGGAGCGTCTGCCCTGTAGGGCGCACGTTCGGGGAGCCGACGGCGTACAGCGTTCCGTAGGCGACGGTCCAGCCGATGAGGATCGTCAGGATGATCGAGAACGGTGTCGTATAGCCGGTGACCAGCATCGCGAACGCGTCGAGCAGCAGCACCACCCACAGCACGACGCGCCATCGGGGGCGCCGGGACATGCCGACCGCCGTCATATAGGCGATGACGGGCGCCAAGTAGCCGTGCACCGGGTCGGTGAGCGCATGGAGGTCGCCGGGCGACACCGTGGTGAGCGCGTCCTGGATGGACTGCGGGGCGGCCCTGGCGACCCAGAGGTCGGTCGCCAGCGTCACTCCGTGCGCGAGAACCGCGGCGAGCACTCCGTCGGCGATCCGCAGACCGTCGCGTTTGATGAGCCGCTCGATGGCGAACGCGACCGGCACCAGCAGGATGGCGATGCTCGACGCGAGACCGGCGAACTTGGTCAGCAGGTCGGGTGCCTGGCCGGTGCCCTTGTCGATGTCCTGGGCGAAGCCCGAGGTCGTGCCGTGCGCGAACGCCGCGATGGCCAGGATGACGACGATGGCGAGCAGCCCCACAAGGAGGCGCATGAGGTCGGAGGGCCGGTGCACGCGCGCGGGGAGCAGCGGTTCGTCGCCGTCCACCTGCTCCGCGTGCACGTCGTTCTCGGCACAGTCGGGGTCGTGCAACGGCTGCTCGTGCTTCGTCTCGTCGGCCTGATCGGCCGCTTCATCAGGGCGCGCCGGTGCCACAGAGGTGCCCTCCGCCTTGTCGGGGTGCACGCTCTGCTGCTCCGTGGTCTCTTCTTGATCTCGTATCACCAGTCACCGCCCGCACGATGGTGGCATGCCGCACCGTCATAGGGGGGCATCAGGGTGCATTCGAGGAGCGTGGAGTCCTCGGTGAACGTCTTCTTGTGCGTCCGTCCAAGCCGCCTCTTGTACGTCCCTCCATGTTGTCGGTGCCGTGCGGCAGGATGGGCCGGATGAGCAAGGAGAGCGAACCGGCGGGAGAGCTTCCCGAGTACGCGGAGCGGGTCCTCGACGTCGCGGAATCGATCCCGCGCGGGCAGGTCATGACGTACGGAGACGTGGCCGAATGGCTGGAGGAGGGCGGCCCCCGCCAGGTGGGGCGGGTGATGGCCCTCTACGGAGGAGCGGTTCCGTGGTGGCGTGTGGTGCGCGCGGACGGCCACCTCCTGCCGGGGCACGAACTGCGCGCGCTCGACCGCTACAGGGAGGAGGGAACGCCCTTGCGAGAGGCATCCCGCGCCGCCGAAGGTCATCTGCCGCGCCTCGACATGAAGCGCGCACGGTGGGACGGCCGGGCAGGTACGGAAGCTCACAATTGACAGCTTCGGCCATCCCGCGCGCGGGCGGGGTACCGATGGCCCGTATGGGGGAAACGGGGCATGCGGGGCACTTCGGCGCCCTCGCGTCCGTTGGTGAGACCGGGCACATCCGTGCCAGGGGGAACGCGGGGGAGGCACCGGAAGCCCGACTTCCGCCACACTCGACGGCGTAGCGTCGACAGCACCGTCGATGGCAGACACCTCCTTCGCCCCAGGGCCACCGCCTCGCGCGGACGGCCCTTCGATCACCAGCACACCCACCAGGACCAGCGATCCACGTGAGCTCCTCCTCGTCCACCCGGCACCTGTCGCAGCACCAGGTTCGACAGGTGGTCCCCGGTGCGTACCGACTGGTGCGTACCCCGCCGGCTCCGGTGGACCCCCCTCGTCTGGACGCACATCAGCGTGCGGTGGTTGACCATGCCCACGGGCCGCTGCTCGTCCTGGCCGGTCCGGGGACCGGAAAGTCCACGACTCTCGTGGAGGCCGTCGCGGCGCGCGTCGCCAAGGGCGTCGACCCCGCGCGCGTCCTGGTGCTCACGTTCAGCCGGAAGGCCGCGGTGGAACTGCGCGACCGGATGGCTGTGCGCATCGGAGCGGCGCACGCCCCGCAGGCGACGACGTTCCACTCGTTCTGCTACGCGCTGGTCCGCGCCCACCAGGACGCGGACCTCTTCGCGGAGCCCCTGAGGCTGCTGTCGGGCCCCGAGCAGGACGTCGCCGTGCGGGAGCTGCTCGCGGGGCAGATCGACCTGGAGCAGGCCGGGCTCGCGCATGTGCGCTGGCCCGACGAGCTGCGCGCGTGCCTCACGATGCGGGGCTTCGCCGACGAGGTGCGCGCGGTCCTCGCCCGGAGCCGCGAGCTGGGCCTCGGTCCGCCCGCCCTGGACGCCTTCGCGCGCCGTATAGGCCGCCCGGACTGGCGGGCGGCCGCCACCTTCCTCGCCGAGTACCTGGACGTCCTCGACGCGCAGGGCGTGCTCGACTACGCGGAACTGGTGCACCGTGCCGTGCTCCTGGCGCGCCGCACGGAGGTCGCCAACCAGCTCGCCAAGCGGTACGACGCCGTTTTCGTCGATGAGTACCAGGACACCGACCCCGCCCAGGTGCGGCTCCTGCAGGCGCTCGCGGGTGGGGGCCGCACCCTCGTCGCCTTCGGCGACCCGGACCAGTCGATCTACGCGTTCCGGGGCGCGGACGTGAACGGCATCCTGAACTTCCGCGAGGACTTCCCCCGCGCGGACGGCGCCCCCGCCCCGCTCGAAGTGCTCACCACGTCCCGGCGTTCCGGCGCCCGTCTCCTGGAGGCCACGCGCCGCGTCACCCACCGGATGCCGCTGACCCGGCTGCCCGCGCACAAGGTGCGCGCCCACCGTGAGTTGACGCCCGTGCGCGACGGAGGCACGGCCGAGGTCTACACGTACCCGACATCCGGTACGGAGCTCGACAACATCGCGGACATCCTGCGCCGTGCCCACCTGGAGGACGGCGTCCCGTGGAGCGACATGGCCGTCCTGGTGCGCGCCGGCACGCACAGCATCCCGGCGGTGCGGCGCGCGCTCACGGCGGCCGGCGTCCCCCTCGACATCGACGGCGACGACCTGCCGCTGCGCCACGAACCGGCGGTCACACCGCTGCTGACGGCCCTCAAGGCGGTGGCCAGGACCGACACCCCCGAAGGGGAGAGCTGGCTCGACACCGAGACTGCTCTCGAACTCCTGGCCTCGCCACTGGCCGGGATGGACGCGGCGGATCTACGTCGCCTGGGGCGCGCCCTGCGCGAGGAGGAGCGCGCGGCCGGGAACGCGCTGCCGCCACCCTCGGACGACCTGCTCGCCCGCGCCCTCGCCGAGCCCGAACGGCTCGCCCTGCACGACCCCGCCTACGCGCGCGGTGCGCAGCGTCTCGGCGCCGTCCTCGCCACCGCCCGCCGGAAACTCACCGACGCGGGCAGCGCCGAAGAAGCCCTCTGGGCGCTGTGGAACGGCACCCCCTGGCCGAGCCGACTCGAGCGTGCCGCCCGCCGCGGCGGCGCCGCCGGGCGCAACGCGGACCGCGATCTGGACGCCGTCTGCGCCCTGTTCGCCGTCGCGTCGCGCGCGGAGGAGCGCACGGGAGGCCGCGGCGCCCGCAACTTCCTGGAGGAACTGGAGGCCCAGGACATCGCGGCGGACACCCTCGCCGGTCGTGCCGTGCGCCCCGACGCCGTCCGCCTCATGACCGCACACCGCTCCAAGGGCCTGGAGTGGCGGCTCGTCGTCGTCGCGGGCGTCCAGGAAGGGCTGTGGCCCGACCTACGGCGCCGCGGATCGCTTCTGGAAGCCGACCGCATCGGACGCGACGGCCTCGCCGAACCACTCACTCCCGGAGCACTGCTCGCGGAGGAACGACGCCTCTTCTACGTAGCCGCCACGCGCGCGCGGGAGCGGCTCGTGATCACCGCCGTGAAGGCGCCCGCGGACGACGGCGACCAGCCGTCCCGGTTCCTGACCGAGCTGGGCGTCGAACCCAAGGACGTCAGCGGGCGCCCGCGCCGCCCCCTGTCGGTGGCCGCGCTCGTCGCCGAACTGCGCGCCACGACCGTCGACCCGCGCGTCTCCGAAGGGCTGCGCGAGGCCGCCGCGCGCCGCCTCGCCAAGCTGGCCGCGCTCAGCGACGACGACGGCAGGCCGCTCGTGCCGGCCGCCCACCCGTACCGCTGGTGGGGCATGCACGAGCCGACCGAGAGCAAGGTTCCGCTGCGCGACCGGGACAAGCCCGTCGTCCTGTCCGGAAGCGCCCTCGACCAGTTGGCCAACACCTGCGCCCTGCAGTGGTTCCTCGGCCGCGAGGTGAAGGCCGACGCTCCCGCCACCGCGGCTCAGGGCTTCGGAAACGTCGTGCACGTCCTGGCCGACGAGGTCGCCTCCGGGCGCACGCCCGCCGATCTCGCCGTCCTCATGGAGCGCCTCGACTCCGTGTGGGACGCCCTCGCCTTCGACGCGCCCTGGAAGTCGAGCCAGGAGAAGGAGAACGCCCGCGCCGCGCTGGAGCGCTTCCTCCAGTGGCACGTCATGGACCGCGCGGGCCGCACCGCCGTCGCCAGCGAGCACGACTTCGACGTGACGCTCGAAGCGGGCTCCTACGAAGTACGCATCCGAGGCTCCATGGACCGCGTGGAGCGCGACGCCGAAGGCCGTGCCTACGTAGTCGACTTCAAGACCGGCAAGCAGGCGCCGAGCTCCGCGGAGGTCGCCCGCCACCCACAACTCGCCGTGTACCAGCTCGCCGTGCACGAGGGCGCCGTCGACGAGGCCTTCGACGGCGTGCGCCCGCACCCGGGAGGGGCCGAGCTGGTGCAGCTGCGGCAGGGCGCAGCCAAGAAGGACGGCGGCGAGACCCTGCCGAAGGTGCAGGCGCAGGAACCCGTCGAAGGGGAGACGGGGGAGTGGGTCGGCGATCTCCTCGCCACCGCGGCCGGCAAGGTCCTCGACGAGCGCTTCGTGCCCACCGCGGGCCAGCACTGCGCCCACTGCGCCTTCCGGGCCTCGTGCAGCGCGCGTCCGGAGGGCAAGCACGTCGTCGAGTGACGTGCGGGGTGTCGAGCGACGTGCGGAGTGACGTGCGCCTCCACTGAGCCCGAACGGGACGGCGCTGTCAGTGGGGCCGGTTAGCCTCGATGAGGTGACCACGCGCCTCACCGACCCCGAGCAGCTCAAGGAGCTCCTCGGAATCCCGTTCACCCCGGAGCAGACGGCCTGCATCACCGCACCGCCCGCCCCGCAGGTGATCGTGGCCGGAGCCGGCTCCGGCAAGACGACGGTGATGGCCGCGCGCGTGGTCTGGCTGGTCGGCACCGGGCAGGTCGCGCCCGAGCAGGTCCTGGGCCTCACGTTCACCAACAAGGCGGCGGGCGAGCTGGCCGAGCGCGTCCGCAAGGCCCTGATCAAGGCGGGCGTCACCGACCCCGACACCATCGACCCGGACAACCCGCCGGGCGAGCCCGTGATCTCCACGTACCACGCCTTCGCGGGCCGACTGCTGACCGACCACGGCCTGCGCATCGGCCTCGAACCCACGACGCGGCTGCTCGCCGACGCGACCCGCTTCCAGCTCGCCGCGCGCATACTGCGCGAAGCGCCCGGCCCGTATCCCGCCCTCACGCGCTCCTTCGCCGACCTGGTCAGCGACCTGCTCACCCTCGACGGCGAGCTGGCGGAACACCTCGTACAACCAGGCAAGCTGCGCGCGTACGACCACGAGCTGCTGCGCACCCTCGAAGGCGCCAAGCTCAGCAACGCGGACCTGCGGAAGGTCCCCGAGGCGGCCGCCGCGCGCCTGGAGCTGGCCGAGCTCGTGGGCCACTACAGGGAAGCCAAGCGGACACGGGACCTCCTCGACTTCGGCGACCAGATCGCCCTGTCGGCGACGCTGGCCGACACACGGCCCGAGGTCGGCGAGATCCTGCGCGACGAGTTCCGCGTGGTCCTGCTCGACGAGTACCAGGACACCTCCGTGGCCCAGCGCATCCTGCTCGCAGGCCTCTTCGGCGGCGGAACGGGCCACGCGGTGACGGCGGTCGGCGACCCCTGCCAAGCGATCTACGGGTGGCGCGGCGCCTCCGTCGCCAACCTCGACGACTTCCCGAGCCACTTCGCGTACGCGGACGGACGCCCGGCCACCCGCTTCGCGCTCAGCGAGAACCGGCGCAGCGGCGGCCGCCTCCTCGACCTCGCCAACGGGCTCGCCGAGCCGCTCCGCGCGATGCACGCGGGCGTGGAGGCCCTGCGCCCCGCCCCGGGAGCCGAGGCGGACGGCGGCGTGCGCTGCGCCCTCCTGCGCACGCACAGCGAGGAGATCGACTGGCTCGCCGACTCCATCGGCCACCTCGTCGCCACCGGGACGGCGCCCGGGGAGATCGCAGTCCTGTGCCGCACCGCGACCGACTTCGCCCAGATCCAGGGCGCCCTCGTCGCCCGCGACATCCCGGTCGAAGTGGTCGGCCTCTCCGGCCTGTTGCACCTCCCGGAGGTCGCCGACCTGGTCGCCATGTGCGAGGTCCTCCAGGACCCCGGGGCCAACGCCTCGCTCGTACGGCTGCTGACCGGCCCGCGCTGGCGCATCGGCCCGCGCGACCTCGCCCTCCTGGGGCGCAGGGCACGCTTCCTGGTCTCCCACGCGCGCGGGGCGGACGACGACCCGGACCGGCGCCTGGCGGAGGCCGTGGAGGGGGTCGACCCGGCCGAGGTGATATCGCTCGCGGACGCGCTCGACACGTTCCTGGAGTCCTCGGTCGAGGACGAGGAGGACGACGACGGGCTGCCGTTCTCGCCGGACGCGCGCGTGCGCTTCGCACGGCTCGCCACCGAACTGCGCGAACTGCGCCGCTCGTTGTCGGACCCGCTCATGGACGTGCTGCACCGCGTGCTCGCGGTCACCGGCCTGGAGGTCGAACTCGCCGCGTCCCCGCACGCGTTGGCGGCCCGGCGGCGCGAGACGCTGTCCAACTTCCTCGACGTCGCCGCGTCCTTCGCGGCCAACGACGGCTCCGCGACGCTGCTCGCCTTCCTGGCCTTCCTCCGTACCGCGGCGCAGTACGAGAAGGGCCTGGACAACGCGCTGCCCGGCGGCGAGAACACCGTGAAGGTGCTCACCGCCCACAAGTCCAAGGGCCTCGAATGGGATGTGGTCGCCGTCCCCGGACTCGTCAACGGCACGTTCCCGAGCGCCCAAGGTCGCGAGAAGTGGACGGCGCAGGCCAAGGTGCTGCCCCACGAACTGCGCGGTGACGGCGCCACGCTGCCCGACATCGAGACGTGGGACTCCAAGGGCATGAAGGCCTTCCACGCCGACATGAAGGACCACCAGCACACCGAGGAACTGCGCCTGGGCTACGTCACGTTCACCCGCCCGCGCTCCCTGCTGCTCGGCTCCGGACACTGGTGGGGGCCCTCCCAGAAGCGCAGGCGCGGGCCGTCGGACTTCCTCCAGGCGCTGTACGAGCACTGCGCCGCCGGGTACGGCGAGATCGAGGCATGGGCCGACGAACCGGCGGAGGACGAGGAGAACCCGGCCCTCCAGGAGGAGTCGGTCGAGCACGCCTGGCCGCTGCCGCTGGACGAGGAGGCGCGGGCCCGCCGCCGGGCCGCGGCCCACACGGTCCTCGCCTACTTGGAGCGCGCCGACGGTCCCGAAGCGGCGCACGCCCACACCGAGGCCCACCCGGCCGTCCTCGAAGAGCCGCCCTTCGAGGACCCCGACTGGCCACCGCCCCCGGAGGACGACGAGCCCCCCTACGGCCCGTATGAACCGCCCTACGACGCGGACGAACCGCCCTACGACCCTTACGAGGACGACGACGGTCCGTACGAGGGTCCTTACGACGACGTTCCTTCCAGGGACGACTACGTACCGGACGAGCCCGAGACACCGGCCCCCGCCGTTCCGCACCCCGCTCCCGCCCCCGAGGCCGAACTCACCCCGGAGGAGGCCCGCACCATCGCCTCCTGGGACCGCGACCTCGACGCCCTGTCCGGCGAGCTGCTGCGCGCCCGGGCCGCCGTCCGCGACGTCCCGGTGCCGCACACCCTCACCGCGTCCCAGGTCCTGCGGATGGCCGCCGACCCGGACGCCTTCGCCCAGGAACTCGCCCGCCCCATGCCGCAGCCGCCGCAGCCCGCGGCCCGCAGGGGCACCCGGTTCCACGCGTGGATCGAGGCGCGCTTCGAAGAGCTGCGGCTGCCCATGCACGACCCGGAGGAACTGCCTGGCAGCGACGCCGAGATCGCGGACGAGCGCGACCTGGAGGAACTCAAGGAAGCCTTCGAGCGCACCCCGTACGCGCACCGCACTCCCTACAGGGTCGAGACGTCCTTCCAGATGGCCATCGCGGGCCGCGTCGTCCGCGGCCGTATCGATGCCGTCTACAAGGAGGGCGAAGGCGACGAGGCGACGTACGAGATCGTGGACTGGAAGACGGCCCACAGGAAGTCCGCGGACCCCCTCCAGCTGGCTGTCTACCGGCTGGCCTGGGCCGAGCAGCAGGGCGTGCCCCTGGAGGCCGTGAGCGCCGCCTTCCTGTACGTACGCACCGGGGAGACGGTCCGGCCGCGCCGGCTGCCCGGCCGGGAGGAGCTGGAACGGCTTCTGTTGGAGGATCCGCAGGAGCCTGCGGAGTCCGTCGAGGAACCGCCGGGCGAGCACGCTCGGGCGGGCCGATAGGCTCGTGACCATGAGCAAGCCCGTTGACAGCGCCGTCAGCACCGTCCGTGCGTACATCGAGAACCAGCGTGAGGCGTTCCTCGACGACCTCGCCGCGTGGCTGCGGATCCCTTCCGTGTCCGCCCAGCCCGCCCACGCGCCGGACGTTCGGCGCAGCGCCGACTGGCTCGCCGCGAAACTCGCCGGGACCGGCTTCCCGACCACGGAGGTGTGGGAGACGCCCGGCGCCCCCGCCGTGTTCGCCGAGTGGCCCTCGGGCGACCCCGAGGCCCCCACGGTCCTCGTCTACGGGCATCACGACGTGCAGCCGGCCGCCCGCGAGGACGGCTGGGACACCGACCCCTTCGACCCGGTCGTGATCGGAAAGCGGCTCCACGCGCGCGGGGCGGCCGACGACAAGGGGCAGGTGTTCTTCCACACCCTCGGCCTGCGTGCCCACCTGGCCGCGACCGGCCGCACCGCACCCGCGGTCAACCTCAAGTTCCTCGTCGAGGGTGAGGAAGAGTCGGGTTCGCCGCACTTCCGCGCCCTCGTGGAGGAGCGCAAGGAGCGCCTCGCCGCCGACGCGGTGATCGTCTCCGACACGGGCATGTGGTCCGAAGACACCCCCACGGTGTGCACCGGCATGCGTGGCCTCGCCGACTGCGAGATCGAGCTGTACGGGCCCGACCAGGACATCCACTCCGGCTCGTTCGGCGGCGCCGTCCCGAACCCGGCGACCGCGGCCGCCCGCCTCGTGGCCGCGCTGCACGACGAGCACGCGCGCGTGGCCGTACCCGGCTTCTACGACGGCATCGTGGAGCTCACCGACCGGGAGCGCGAGCTCTTCGCGGAGCTGCCGTTCGACGAGGAGCAGTGGCTGCGCACGGCGAAGTCACGGGCCACCCACGGAGAGGCCGGGCACAGCACCCTGGAGCGCATCTGGGCCCGCCCCACCGCCGAGGTGAACGGGATCGGCGGCGGCTACCAGGGGCCGGGCGGCAAGACGATCGTGCCGTCCTCAGCGATGCTCAAGCTCTCCTTCCGCCTGGTCGCAGGGCAGGACCCGGACCACATCGAGAAGGCCGTCACCGCCTGGGTCGCCGAACAGCTGCCTGCGGGGATCCGGCACACCGTCACCTTCGGGGCCGCCACCCGCCCCTGCCTCACACCGCTCGACCACCCGGCTCTGCGGTCCGTCGTACGCGCCATGGGTCAGGCCTTCGAGCAGAAGATCCGCTTCACGCGCGAGGGCGGCTCGGGTCCCGCGGCCGACCTCCAGGACGTCCTGGAGGCCCCGGTGCTCTTCCTGGGGATCTCCGTGCCGTCCGACGGTTGGCACGCCCCCAACGAGAAGGTCGAACTCGACCTCCTTATGAAGGGTGTCGAAACAACCGCCTACCTCTGGGGCGACCTCGCGGAGAGCTGGGCAGATGCACACTGACTGAGGCACCCCGCACCCACCTCGCCGAACCGCCCGCCGAACCACCCATTTCCACCGGGGGAGTTGGAAGCACTCGTGACCACCTGGACCGACCGAACCGCCGACCTCGCCGCAGGGCGACCCCTCTCGCTCTCCGCGCCGAGCGGAATCGACCGCGCCGCGCACCACCGCCTCGACGAGGCCTGGCTCGCCGCCGCGTGGAGCCATCCCACGACCCGCGTCTTCGTGGTCTCCGGTGGTCAGGCGCTGATCGACGAGACACCGGACGGCCGGACGGAACTGGTCATGACCCCGGCCTTCGAGGCGCCCCTCACCGAGGCGCACCGCTACTTCCTGGGCACCGACGAGGACGGCGTGAGCTACTTCGCGCTCCAGAAGGACACGCTTCCCGGGCGGATGGACCAGTCCGCGCGCCCGGCGGGCCTGCGTGAGGCGGGAATGCTCCTCTCCGAGCGCGACGCGGGCCTCATGGTGCACGCCGTCGCCCTGGAGAACTGGCAGCGGCTGCACCGTTTCTGCTCCCGCTGCGGCGAACGCACCGTCATCGCCGCCGCGGGCCACATCCGCCGCTGCCCGGCCTGCGGGGCCGAGCACTACCCGCGCACCGACCCGGCCGTGATCATGGCCGTGACGGACGAGCAGGACCGCATCCTGCTCGGCCGCCAGGTGCACTGGCCCGAAGGGCGTTTCTCGACGCTCGCGGGCTTCGTCGAGCCCGGCGAGTCCATCGAGCAGTCGGTGCGGCGCGAGGTCTTCGAGGAGGCGGGGGTCGTCGTCGGTGACGTCGAGTACGTCGCCAGCCAGCCCTGGCCGTTCCCGTCCAGCCTGATGCTCGGCTTCATGGCCAAGGCCACGTCCTTCGAGATCAATGTGGACGGCGACGAGATCCACGAAGCGCGCTGGTTCTCCCGAGAGGACCTGCGCACCGCCTTCGACTCCGGCGAGGTCATGCCTCCCTACGGGATCTCGATCGCGGCCCGGCTGATCGAGCTCTGGTACGGCAAGCCCCTGCCGAAGCCCAGCGACGCGCTCTGAGCCGCGCTCTGCCGGACCGCCGGCCTCGTGGCAGGGTTGGTCTCAGAAGCCCTGACGCAAAGGGGGCGAGACCATGGCCGGCTCTGCGGAACAGCGCAGGCGCGAAGAGGAAGCGGCGGCCCGGCGGCGCGCGTGGGCGCTCAAGCGCCGGGGCAACCAGGACATCACAGGCAACCGCGCGGCGAACCTGCTGACGATGATCCTCACGTTGATCTTCCTCGCCGTGATCGTCGTGCTGGTGCTGGTCTGACGGGCCCAGGGCACCCGTCAGACCAGCGCAGGACAGCGAAAAGCCCCCGTACCCGAGTGGGGGCGGGGGCCATACGCTCAGGGCCGGACAGCTCAGGCGGCCATGGCCTGCTTGACCTGGGCCAGCGACGGGTTCGTCATAACCGACTCGGCGCCGCTGTCGGACACCACGAGGAGCGCGGGGACGGTTCTCACTTTTCCCCCACTAGGCAGCCAAGCTCAGTGCTTGAGTTCCCTCGGGGAGAGGGAGCATCAGTTCCGTCCCATCAGCCGGCGTCATCAACGCTGTGCCTGCTTCAAGGTCGAGCAAGAACGACACGTCACCGGGTGGCGGCTGCTTCCCGTACCGGATGCCATCCGGAGAGGCGTACACCTTTTTTGCATTTCAGGATTTGTTCGCGAACTTCGATGCGTAAGAATACGGATTCCCGTATAGGGAATAGGGAGGGGGCAGCCCCTTAACGAGGTTGAGCCGGACCGGGACGTCATAGCAGCTCCGGTTCGCTGCACTTCCTGAAGGCCCCTTTAGAGGGATGATCAAGGGTCTATTGCAAGGTTATGCAGCGTTTTGCCTCGTACTCAGATTGGCCGGATCCCTTGGCAATGCTGCGATCTGAATCGAGCCCTCGTGCCAGAAGGGAGCCTTTGAATGACTTCCAAGAACACGCCGGCTCGGCGAATTCAGGCTGAGCTGATATCGAAATATGAAGCCGATGGCATTCGCCTGTCTGGCTTCGAGAAGCGGTATATAGAATCCGCGTCAGAGCATCTTGCCTGTGCCGAGTCATTGGGTCGGCTCGTTAAGGAGCAGGGTCGGATGATCGAGGGCGGAAACTGAAAGGGTGTGTATGTGCTGCACCCTGCGGTTGCTGAATCCGGCAGTCTCGACAGCAGGCCGACAAGCTGATTGCGATGGTTCAGAAGCCGACTACGGCTAATCCTTCTCGTCGTGCTGCTCGCCGTGGGGGGGCACATCTGATGGCTGAGTGGATAGCCGTTGATTCTGCCGATCATATGGAGCGTTTGAGGCAGGCCCGACTTTTGGCTGAATACTCGTTCGCGTTGGAGCCTGATCCGGTTACTCCTACGCCCGATGAAATCGAGGCTAGGGTTCCTGAGTTCCTGGGGAAGCTGTGTGAAGGTACCTCTAAGAAGTCCTTGGGGTGACTCAAACCAAAGAATTCGTAAAGGACCTTCGCCTAAGCGTTCTGGGACCTTCAGCTGTCAAGTCGACGTAAGTGCACTGCGAACCTCGTAGCAGGAGGTAAGCGAATGCAGTACGAGCAGTGGAGTCCTCGGAAAGAGTCGAACCCCGTCAAGGCCAGGAAGACCCGCCGCAGGATCATCGGGACAGTGGTCGCCCTCGGGGCTATGGGCGTCGTAGCCGGTGCCCTGAGCGGTGGCAGCAACACGACGGACAAGAAGTCCACCGAAGCCAAGCCGAAGGCTCATGCGACCGCTCAGGCGCGTGTGAAGGTGCCACAGCACCACGTACAGGCTGCGGCCAAGACGTCCCCGAAGCCGACTCACACGCACTCGGCGTCTCCCAAGTCGACGCACAAGCCGAAGCCGAAGCCGAAGAAGAAGCACCATCACCACAGCCACGCCACGGTCATCAGTGGCGTGAAGCACTACATGCGGGAGATGGCCGGTCCTAGCACGAGTGACCCGTCGGACCCGATGGACTTCACGACGAAGGACATCACTGGCTACAGCTTCCATGACGGGGTCCTGACGGTTAAGACCGACCTGTACCCGAAGGATTCCAACAAGACGCACGCCGAGGGCGGGATCAACCTGCTGAAGGCCATGGGTGGTGGCAACTACTCGGCGGACATCAACCATGCCGCGAAGAAGATCGATGAGATTGACCTTCAGCTCTCGAACCACCTCACGGCCGAGGCGGCAGCACCGGGCGACATGACTGCTCAGGAGCTTGACAACGTGTTCGAGGTCGCCTAGCTCCACTGAGCCCAAGAAGATGCCCCGGCTTCGGCCGGGGCTTTCTTGCGTTCTCAGCACTTGTCGTAGTGCTGGTAGGGCCCGAACCTGGCTCCCGATGGCTGCTCTACGCGGAGTCTCCACACCCGCTCAAACCCGTTGAAGGGCTTGCCGCACTTGTTGCACGTCTCGCCCTTGGGCGCGTAGGTCACGTAGTCGCCCAGCTTCGCGTTCGTCTGTGCTGTTGCCATGGTCACTAGGGTCCGCAGAACCGCCGGTCACTGCGACGACGTTCTAGGCGTCCTTCCGGCGCTACTCGTAGGCGTCAAACCGGTGTCATTCGAGGGCCCCAAGCCCTACCGTGATCACATGACGACGACAGCGCTTGTCCCGAACGATGTGCTGCGTGCCGTCCGTATCGGCATGCGGCTGAGTCAAGATGAGTTTGCTACCCAACTCCGCAAGGCTGGCGACGAGTTGAGGGAGCCCAACGATGCCTCCAAGAGGCTCGTACAGCGGTGGGAGTCGGGCCGGACTCGCACCTGTCGCCCCCTGTACGCACGTGCCTTGGAGAAGGCGACGGGACGGCCGATTGAAGCCCTAGGCTTCGCTCTGTCCCTGCCTGGCTCACGCAGGGATGACTCCGCAGGAGCATCCCGAGTCCATGAGGACGGCGCAGGAGGCCACGACATGGAGTCGGGGCCCGAAGGGATCACCCAAGCGTCCGGAGACGCTGAGACAAGCACTCAGCCCCAGGGAGACGACTACTCGGGTATCTGGCTCTCTCGATATGAGTTCTACTCGTCCAGTCGAGACGAGACCTTCGAAGCCAAGCACCACGTACTAGTGGTGCACCGTGGCGACCGACTCACGGTCGAGTCACTGCCCGACGCTGCCACGAACCCCGGTAGTCGGCTGCAACTGGCTCTGACGGTGGACCGGAACATCGTCACCGGCTCTTGGGTAGAGGACACGTCCGCTGATGGCTACTACCAGGGAGCCAAGTACCACGGGGCGATTCAGATGCTTGTCGAGCCCACCGGCCGACGCATGTCCGGGAAGTGGGTTGGCTTCGGGAAAGACTTCGACGTCAACACTGGACCGTGGGAGCTGCGGAAGCTGGACGGGTCGACGGCTAAGGCGAGCATCGAGCGGTACAGCACCCCACCGGAGTGAGCAGCAGAAGACCCCCGCACCCATCAGGGCCGGGGGTCTGTCTCTGAGTGCGGGGACTCAAGTGGGGGTCTAGGCCATGGCCTGCTTGACCTGAGCCAACGAAGGGTTGGTCATCACGGTCTCAGCGCCTTCAGAGGAAAAGATGCGAACCGTGGGAACCGTCTGGTTCCCGCCGTTCGCCTTCTCGACGAAGGCCGCGGACTCCGGGTCGTGCTCGATGTTGACCTCGGTGTACCCGATGCCCTCACGGTCCATCTGCTTCTTCAGCCGCTGGCAGTAGCCGCACCACGTGGTGCTGTACATCGTCACAGTGCCCGGCATGTCCTCGCGCTCCTTCGGTGGCTGGGGGTGCGTGTTCGCAATCAGTCGAACGTACGCGACCCGGCGCCCATTCCCGCGCGTCGAGCGCATTAGTACGACAAGTGCCCGGCGCCTGTGGACAACGCGACGCACGCGTCCCCGCGGACCTGGCAGCATGGCGGGGTGACAGCAGCAACGCACTCCACCCTGTTCCCGCAGGATCCCGGCCGTGCTCAATACTCGGCTCCGCCGAGGGACGCCGACGCGGTGCTCGAGGGGCTCGACCCCGAGCAGCGCGCCGTGGCGACGGCCCTGCACGGTCCGGTGTGCGTGCTCGCGGGCGCGGGCACGGGCAAGACGCGGGCGATCACCCACCGCATCGCGTACGGCGTCCGTGCCGGGATCCTCCAGCCGAACACGGTCCTCGCCGTCACGTTCACCAACCGCGCCGCCGGCGAGATGCGCGGCAGGCTCAGGCAGCTCGGTGCCGAGGGAGTGCAGGCCCGCACCTTCCACTCCGCCGCCCTGCGCCAGCTCCAGTTCTTCTGGCCCAAGGCGGTCGGCGGGGAACTGCCCCGGCTCGTCGACCGCAAGATCCAGCTCGTCGCCGACGCCGCGGCCGCCTCGCGCCTGCGCCTGGACCGCGGCGAACTGCGCGACGTGACCGCGGAGATCGAGTGGTCCAAGGTCACGCAGACCGTCCCCGGCGACTACGCCGCGGCGGTGCACAAGGCGGACCGCGCGGCGCCCCGGCACCCTGCCGAGATCGCCCAGATCTACTCCGCGTACGAAACCCTCAAGCGGAACCGCTCGGTCATCGACTTCGAGGACGTCCTGCTGCTCACCGTCGGCATCCTCCAGGACCGACAGGACATCGCCGAGCAGGTACGCGCCCAGTACCAGCACTTCGTCGTCGACGAGTATCAGGACGTCAGCCCGCTCCAGCAGCGCCTCCTGGACCTGTGGCTCGGCGAGCGCGACAGCCTCTGCGTCGTCGGTGACGCCAGCCAGACGATCTACTCCTTCACCGGCGCCACCCCCGACCACCTGCTGGGCTTCCGCACGCGCCACCCCGCGGCCACCGTCGTCAAGCTGGTCCGCGACTACCGCTCCTCGCCCCAGGTCGTGCACCTCGCCAACGGAATCCTGACCAGGGCCAGTGGCCGCGCCGCCGAGCACCGCCTGGAACTCGTCTCGCAGCGCGAGGCGGGCCCCGAGCCGACGTACGTCGAGTACGCCGACGAGCCCTCCGAGGCAGAGGGCGCCGCCCGCCGCATCAGGGAGCTGATCGACTCCGGAGTGTCCGCCGGAGAGATCGCGATCCTCTTCCGCACGAACGGGCAGTCGGAGATCTACGAACAGGCACTCGCCGACGCGGGCGTGCCCTACCAGCTGCGTGGAGCCGAGCGCTTCTTCGAGCGCGCCGAGGTGCGCAAGGCCCACCACGAGCTGCGCGCGGCGGCCCGCTTCGGGGACAACGACGCGGGACTCGACGAGGCCGTCGACCTGCCCTCCCAGGTCAGAGCCGTCCTGTCCGGAGCGGGCTGGACCCCGGAGCCGCCCGCGGGATCCGGCGCCGTACGGGACCGCTGGGAGTCGCTCGCCGCCATCGCCCGGCTCGCGGAGGACCTCGCGAGAGCCGAGCCCGCCGCGACCCTGAACGCGTTCGTGGCGGAACTCGACGCGCGGGCCAACGCCCAGCACGCCCCGACCGTGGAAGGCGTCACCCTGGCCTCGCTGCACGCGGCGAAGGGCCTCGAGTGGGACGCGGTGTTCCTGGTCGGCCTCGCCGAGGGCATGATGCCGATCACCTACGCCAAGACCGACGAGCAGATCGAGGAGGAGCGGCGGCTCCTGTACGTCGGGGTGACCCGCGCGCGGCGCCACCTCGGCCTCTCCTGGGCGCTGTCCCGCTCGCCGGGCGGCCGTCCGAACCGCAGGCCGAGCCGTTTCCTCGACGGACTGCGGCCCGGGTCGAAGGGCTCGGCGGGACGCGGGGCGCGCGCGGGGCGCGGCGGCATCGAGTTCGGAAGCGGTCCGGGCGCCCGCGAACCGGTCGGTGACGTGCGGCCCAGGGCCGACCGGAAGGTGGCGCGCTGCCGCGTGTGCGGCCGCACCCTCGAGGCCGCCGAGATGAAGCTGATGCGCTGCGAGGACTGCCCGTCGGACATGGACGAGGGGCTGTACGAGCGACTGATCGAGTGGCGCGGACGCACGGCGGCCGGGCTCGGCCAGCCCGCGTTCTGCGTCTTCACGGACAAGACCTTGATCGCCATCGCCGAGGCCGCACCCGAGGACGCGGCCGAGCTGTCCCGCATCCCGGGTGTCGGGCGCCGGAAGTTTCGGACGTACGGATCCGATGTTCTGGCTATTTGCGCAGGTCAGGAGTTGGAGGATCAGCCTGATGACGAGTCAGGGGACGACTGATGCGAACTCGTCGAAAAAATAGTTTGCGCATGCCCCAGCAATCCCCATAGGTTCTTAATCACGAAAGCAGCGGCCTTCTCGAAGGCCCTGGTTCCGTGTTGTACTTGAAAGCCGTCGGACCGGTTCGCACCGGTCCCCGAGACGCCGAGAGGAGGCGATTCCAGTGATCAGCATCAACGCCAGCTCCATCAGCACCGCCAAAATGACCGATCGCTCGGTCGTCGCTTCCTGCCTGCTCGGTTTCTCGAACCCGGGCACCGGTCTGTCTGGCGTCTCTGCCATGCGTCCGGAGTCCGGCCTGGCCCTCGCGGGTCTTCCCGTCCGCGAGCGCAATGAGCGACCGACCAAGGCACCGGAAGCAGTAGCGACGGCACAGGCTCACGCCTATGCCTTTGCGGCGGCCGGTGCCGGATTCCGGAAGCAGACGACGCAGCACCTCACGATGTGGGCCTTCCGTGGGCTCAAACCCTGGAGTGATCCAGCCTGACGACGATCAGGCCGGCGCCTTCAGGGCCGCGGAACCCCATCCGGGATCCGCGGCCCTTCTGTTTTCCCGGAAGAGACAGCGATCTTCCGAGGGACCAGAACGAAGGGGCCTCGGGACAAGAAAAGAACCCGGTACCGCCACCAACCGGCCCACCGGCCGGACGACCAGACGAGGAAGAAGACACCGTGCAACTCGAAGCGCACGCCCCGTCCGTACCGCCTTCAGACCCTCTTACCCCGCCCGTGTCCACGGAGGACTCCACCTTGAACCCGCTGACCGCGCTCACCGCGCTCGACGACGCCATCGAGAACCTCGACGTGCCCGTCCCCTGCCGTGCCTACGACCCCGAGGTCTTCTTCGCGGAGTCGCCGGCGGATGTCGAGTACGCCAAGTCCCTCTGCCGTACCTGCCCGCTGATGGAGGCCTGCCTGGCCGGCGCCAAGGAGCGGCGTGAGCCGTGGGGCGTCTGGGGCGGCGAACTGTTCGTCCAGGGCGTTGTTGTCGCCCGGAAGCGGCCGCGTGGCCGCCCGCGCAAGAACCCGGTCGTGGCATGAACACCCCCGGAACGATCGACCGCCCCCTGACGCACGACCCCAAGAAGCAGGCCCCGATGAAGCCGTCCACGAGCGAGCCCGCAGGCTCCGCGATCCCAGACTTCACCACCCCCGGCGCGAACGAGTCGCGCCAGAACAGGACCCGTCAGATGCAACTCATCCCAGAAGCCTTGGCTCGTGCGCATATGCACGACTCATTGCGTGCGGCGGAGAGTGAACGCCGGGCCGTGCGCCTGGCCACGGCCCGCCGGATGCAGCGTCGTGCCGAGCGCGCGTCGCTGCGCGCCCGGCGTGCGCTCGCCATGGCCGTCATGCAGTAACCGAACTGTCGACGCCGGCTCGTCGACACCTGCCGCGGCGAACGCGGCTGCTCCCTCGGGGGCCGGTCCGATCCGGACCGGCCCCCGAGGTGCGTGGCGCCCGGCGTTCATCGGGTTGTGGAGTTATCGTCGCCGAGTGACGTCTCTTCCTGGCGGGGACTGCGCGCAGCAGCCCGAGCATCAGGCCGTCGCGTGCGCGCGGTGCGGCACGACAGCCCAAGAGATGCCGCTGACCTGGACGTGTTCCGTCGAGGGCGGCGTCCGGCGGTACTTCTGCGAGGCCTGCGCCCGGGAGAACATCAGGGCCATCGAAGGACGGCTCGACTCCGACTGGTGGTGATCGGGCTCAGGCCTCCGCGGCCGGCCAGTCCTCGGCCTCCATCTCCTCCTCGACCACAAACCCCGGTACCCACGCCTCCAGTTCGTCCCGGAGCCGCACCGTGGCCCCCAACTGGCACAGCACCCCGATCGTGCTGAGCGTCACCCGATGTATCAGCAGATACGACGGCGGCAGGTTGAGCTGCTTGCCCAACTGGTGGGCGGGGGAGCGGGGATCGGCTATCCGGGCCGCCTGGTTGCGCATCCAGGAGCGGGTGAACGTGAAGCTGTCGACGCGGGCCGGCTCGATGATCGGCAGCAAGTAGTCGAGCACCGCGTCCGGTTCGAGCTCGATCGACTCCTTGACGAAACCCTCCTCGCAGAGCAGCTCGTAGACCGCCGCCGCCTCGCCGTCGAGCGTTCTGCGCAGGGAGGCGCCGATCGTGCCGGGCAGGCCACCGGGCAGCCGGTCCACCGTGCCGAAGTCCAGGACGCCCAGCCGCCGTCCGCCCTTCTCGTCCGGAAGCAGCCGGAAGTTGCCCGGGTGGGGGTCCGCGTGCAACAGGCCCGTGCGTGCGGGACCCGAGAACAGGAAGCGGGCCAGCAACTGTCCCGCGCGATCACGCTCGTCCTGACTCCCATCGTTGATGATCTCGGCGAGCGGTGTGCCGTCCATCCACTCCGTCACCAGGACCTGCTCGGACTGGTGCACCACATGCGGCACCACGACGTCGGGGTCGTCGTCGAACTCCTCCGCGTGTGCCTGCTGGGCCTGCGCCTCCAGCGCGTAGTCCAACTCCTCGGAGATCCGGTCGCGCAACTCGGCGATGAGCGGCTTGATGTCCATGCCCGGGACCAGCGGGCCCAACAGGCGGGCGAATCTGCTCAGTTGGTTGAGGTCCGAAAGCAGCGCCTCGCCCGCGCCCGGGTACTGCACCTTTACGGCGACCTCGCGGCCGTCGTGCCACACCGCGCGGTGCACCTGCCCTATCGACGCGGCGGCCGATGGCCTGTCGTCGAACTCCAGGAACAGCTCGCGCCATTGCTCGCCGAGCCGTTCGTCGAGGACCGCGTGCACGGTGCGCGTCGGCATCGGAGGCGCGGCTTCCTGGAGCTTGGTCAGGGCCGCGCGATACGGGCCCGCGACATCCTCCGGCAGCGCGGACTCGAAGACGGACAGTGCCTGCCCGAACTTCATGGCGCCGCCCTTGAGTTCGCCGAGCACCTTGAACAGTTGCTCCGCCGTGCGCTGTTGCAGTTCCCGGCCGACGAGCTCGGCGGACTTGCCGCCGATGCGTCTGCCGATGCCCCAGGTCGCTCGGCCCGCGAAGCCGATCGGCAGCGCTGCCAGCTTGGCGGTACGGGTAACCGCCTTCCGGGGAAGATCCGACATACACCCCTCCAAGTGCCGAACAGCCATGCCGCGCGTGCCCGAGTGTCGTGACGCCGACAGCCATTGCCTACCCCGCCATTGTGTCGTGCGGCCCTTCTTCCACGGAGACCTCCTGCCCGTTAGCTCTCTCACCCGCACCGCAGGGGCACCGCGGATGTGGCCACACCGGTCGGGCGTGCCAGTCCAGGCCCGGAGCGGCCGCCTCCCAGCGGGCCCCCGTGCTCGACGGCAACTCCCCGTCCAGGAAGGCCAGTCCATGCGCGGCGGCCAGTCCGGCGACGGCGGTGGCCAGGCCCAGGTCACAGGCCTGCACCTGGCGGGCGGCGCGCCCCGAGCCCCACTGGGCCAGCAAGCGCGGCCAGCTCGGATCGCGGTCCGTACGCCCGAGGAGCAGGCAGTGCGCGCACCCCGTCCCGCCCGGCAGCACCAAGGGACCGACCACGCCGGTGGCTTCGACCACCCCCGCGTACAGATGCGGAATACCGGCCGCCACGAGGTCCTCGTCCGCGGCCGGGGCGGGGGAGTGGACCGCCAGTCCGTCGCGTGGGGCGATGATCACCAGGGAGAACGGCGGCTCTTCGTGATCAGGCTCTGCCAGGCGGGCGGGGGCCGCCTCGCGCCGGTCCGGGCGCGGCGGCCGGGTCGGCGCCATCGAGCGCACCAACCGCCGCCCGGACACGGCACGGCGCTCGCCCACCGCCTCCATCGGGTGCCCGCCCGGCGCCACATCCCATGGCTCGACGCAGCCGCCGTCCCGCACCTCGACGTGGCCGACCCCGGCGGAAGCGAGCACCGAGGCGATGACGGCGCCCACCCGCCCGGCACCCCTCACCTGAACCCGCGTGGAGTGGCGGGCCGCCAGCTTCACCACCGCTTCGGCCGGCTCGGACGTCGTCACCGTCAGCGCCGCGTGGTCGGGGCGCAGGCGGTCCATCACGCCGGTTCGGCTGCGCAACTCCTCGGCGGGTGGGCCACCCCCGGTCGCGTCGTCCAGGAGCCCCGCCCCGCTCAGACGTTCCAGGAGCGCGTCCACGTGCCCGTCGGGAAGGCCCATGGTGCGGGCCTCGTCGCGCAGGAGCGGTACTCCGCGGGTGCCGTCGAGCAGGGTGAGGAAGCTGCCGGTCACCGTGTCGACAGGGCCGAGCACCACCGCGTGCGCCGGCGTCAGGCCGAACTGCACCGTGTTCAGGTCGTGCCAGCCGCGCCGCAGCGCCGGTTTCAAGATCGGATGCATGACTGTCCCCCGTGCCGTCCCCGTTTGGCGTCGACGGAGCCGTTCCCGTCGATCGACACCGTCAGCATGCCCGGACAGCCGGAATCGTGCGGAAAGTTGTCCACAGGCTGTGGGTGATAGTCGTACTAATCAAGGGGCGGGTCGCGGCACCGCACCGAAGAGTTCCGGAGGCGGGACTTCCGCCCTGCCCAGCGGGTAACGTCGGGGCGTGTCCGCCGACCCACTGCACCGTGCCACGAACACGCAGCGCAGCACGACCAGCCCGCCCGCAGGCGGCCTGGGGGCGAGCGCGGTCGAGGTCCGCAGAAGCTCCCGGCGACGCAGGACGGTATCGGCGTACCGCGAAGGCGATCGCACTGTCGTGCTCATCCCGGCCCGCATGTCGGAGGCCGAGGAGAAGCGCTGGGTGGGCGTCATGCTCGACAAGCTCGCCGCGCAGGAGAGCAAGCGGGTCCTCGGTGACGCCGAACTGGCGGACCGCGCCGAGCGGCTGTCGGACCAGTACCTCGAGGGCAAGGCCCGCCCCGCGTCGGTGCGTTGGGTCACGAACCAGAACACCCGATGGGGTTCGTGCACGCCCGCGGAAGGCAGCATCCGGCTCTCGCACCGGCTCCAGGGCATGCCCGAGTACGTCGTCGACTATGTGCTCATCCATGAACTGGCGCATCTACTGGTCCCCGGCCACGGACCGCGGTTCTGGCGGCTCCTTGAGGCGTACCCCCGCACCGAGCGGGCGCGCGGCTACCTCGAAGGAGTGGTCGCGGCCGACCGGCTGCCGCACCTGCCGGCTGCTCGCGGCGACTGATCGCCCGATCGCCCCACCCGCTCGATCCCTTCCCGTCCGATCGTCCCCAAAGGACGCTTCTGTACCAGGGCTGTACCGACTTCTCCCGCTGTCGGTGTTTGCGGTTAGCCTGGCGCGACGCAATCACCATCGGGATGGGGGACGGTCGTTACGCATGGCCAGGGAATTCCAACGCGGCCACAAGGCCAAGATCAGTGACCTGACCGCGGGCACGGATCTGTACGTGGGCGTACAGATCACCGGCCCCGGACTGAGCTTCGACATCAGCTGCTTCGGCCTCGACGCCGAGGAGCGGCTGTCCGACGACCGGTACTTCGTCTTCTTCAACCAGCCGAAGACGCCCGAGGAGTCCGTCCAGCTGCTCGGCGCGCAGGCCGGTGACACGGAGTCCTTCCGCGTCACCCTCGACAAGATCCCCGCGCAGATCCAGAAGCTGTCGTTCACCGCGACCGTCGACGGTGCGGGGCAGATGTCGCAGGTCGCTCCCGGGTACATCCGCATCGTCGCCGGTGGTGAGGAGGTCGCGCGGTACTCCTTCCACGGTGGTGAGTTCTCCACCGAGCGTGCGGTGATGCTGGGCGACTTCTACCTGAAGGACGTGTGGCGGTTCGCCGCCGTCGGGCAGGGCTTCGACGGTGGCCTGGACGCGCTGCTGAAGAACTTCGGCGGAGAGGTCGCCGAGGAGGAGCCCGCCGCCGAGCCCCAGCAGACCGCGGCTCCCGGCTTCGCGGCTCCCGGATTCGCGCCGCCCGCGCAGGCCTCCGAGCCGCCGGCCTTCGCGCCCCCGGCCCAGGCTCCCGCGCCCGCTCCGGCCCCCGCGCCCGCTCCCGAACCGGCACCGCAGCAAGCCGCCCCGCCCCAGGCCCCCACGCCCTCGGTGCACGCCGCGCCCACCATCGCGGCCCCGCTCGCCACGCCCCCCGGCGCGGTCCCGCCTCCACCGCCGCCGGCACCGACCGCTCCAGGCCCGCACGGTCAGCAGCCGCAGTTCGGCCAGGTCCCCGGCCAAGGCAGCGCGCCCTTGCCGCCCGGCTACGACCAGCAGCCCCAGGCGCCCGCCGCCCCGCAGGGCTTCGGGCAGCAGCCCCCGACGCCCTCCGCGCAGCAGGTCTTCGGCCAGCCCCCGGCCGCGCCCGCCCCGCAAGGCGCCCCGCAGGGCATCCCGCAGCAGGCCGCCGCGCCGGGCGTGGCCGCCGCTCTGGAGAAGTACCGCGAGGCCCCCACGGGTCAGCGCTGGACGCTTCAGAACAAGAAGCTGATCCGGGTCGACCTCGGCGCGGGCGGCGACCAGCCCGTACTCGCCCGCCAGGGCAGCATGGTGCTCTACCAGGGCAAGGTCGAATTCAGCTACAAGGGCGCCGGGTTCGCGGGCCGCATCGTGGGCAATGCCACCGGCCAGGAGATGCAGCTGATGCGCTGCTCCGGCCGCGGTCAGGTCTTCTTCGCGGAAGAGGCCACCCATGTGCACCCCATCGAGCTCCAGGGCGACGCGATCTGCGTCTCCGCGGAGAACGTCCTCGCGTTCGATGAGAGCCTGCAGCACGAAGTGCGCAGGATCGAAGGGCACGGCATCCCCGGAGGCGCCCTGTTCGTGCTCCAGTTCCAGGGCACGGGAACGGTCGTCGTGAAGACCCACGGCACGCCCGTCGTGCTGCCGGTCACGCCCACCACGTTCGCCGACTCCAACGCCGTCGTGGCGTGGTCCGCGGCCTCGCAGGCGATCGTCTCCAACCAGGTCCGCATGCGCCGCAACGCCTACCCCGGCGACAGCGGCGAGGGCGTCAACCTGCAATTCCGGGGCGCACCCGGCAACTTCATCGTCGTCCAGCCGTACGAGGTCTGAGGGAGCCCGTCATGAACCAGCCACTCGCGGGCTTCGCCCCGACCCCCGTAGCCGCCCGCATGGAGAACCACGGCAGCAACATGCTGAAGGTCGCCATGCAGACCGGAAACGACCTCTTCGCGCGCGTGGGCTCGATGGTCGCCTACGAAGGCTTCGTCCAGTACGAGCCCAACCCGCCCGCCGTACGCCAGGTCGCCCGGGACTGGATCACCGGTGAGGGCGCGCCCCTCATGAAGTGCTCCGGCGACGGCCTGCTGTACCTCGCCGACTACGGTGCCGATGTCGTCGTCATCAACCTCGGCGGCGAGTCGATCTCCGTCAACGGCACGAACCTCCTCGCCTTCGATGCGCACCTCCAGTGGGGCGTCGAGCGAGTGAAGGGCCTCGCCAAGTTCACGGGCCAGGGCCTGTGGAACATCACGGTCGGCGGCCAGGGGCACGTCGCCCTGACCTCGCGCGGCACCCCCATCGTGGTCGACTGCGGCCGCGGCGAGGACGAGACCTACGTGGACCCCGACGCGCTCATCGCCTGGTCGCCGAGCCTGAAGGTGAAGGGCAAGCGCAGCTTCAGGGCCGGCTCGCTCATCGGACGGGGCAGTGGCGAGGCCTACCAGATGGGCTTCTCCGGCGAAGGCATCGTCGTCGTACAGCCCAGTGAGGACAGCACCGACCGTCTCCGAGCCCGGGGCTGAGGGGGAGCGAACACACCATGCAGAGCCCGCTTTTCGCGCACACCGAGCAGCAGACCCAGGAGCGCTACACGGTGCAGAACCCGCAGATGCTGCGGGTCGCCCTCGAAGGACACGACGACATCCTCGCCCGCAAGGGCGCGATGGTCGCCTACCAGGGGCTGATGGAGTTCGACGGCGAGTACCAGACGTCCGGACAGCGGCGCGCCCGCGCGCACACCGGCGAGGGCCTCAGCCTGATGCGCTGCCACGGGCAGGGCACCGTCTACCTGGCGAACCTCGCCCAGTACATCCACGTAGTGGATGTCGAACAGGACGGACTCACCGTCGACAGCAGCTACGTGCTGGCGATGGACTCCTCCCTGCACCACGAAGTCATCGCGGTGGACAGCCAGTTCGGCATCTCCGGCTCGGGCAAGTACCAGCTCAACATCACAGGCCACGGCAAGGTCGCCCTGATGACGTCGGGCCAGCCGCTGATGCTCCACGTCACGCCCGAGCAGTACGTCAACGCCGACGCGGACGCCGTCGTCGCCTGGTCCACCGGGCTCCGGGTGCAGATGCAGGCGCAGACGCACTCCTCGGGCGTCTGGCGGCGCCGGGGCAACACCGGAGAGGGCTGGGAGCTCAGCTTCATGGGCAGCGGCTACGCGCTCGTCCAGCCCAGCGAACTGCTGCCGCCGCAGAACGCGGCGATCGGCGGCGGACTCGCCGCGCAGTACGGGATGGGGCAGCAGGGCGCCCGTGGGCAGAACCAGGGGAACGTCTGGAGCTAGCCGCTCCGCAGGTACGCGTAAGGGGCGAGCACCACGGTGCTCGCCCCTTACACATGCCCTCTCAGAGTCGCGCCCGCGTCGCCTCCACGAGCCGGACGACGGACGCGTCGGCGACGTCCGCCACCTCGTCGTACGGGAACCAGCGCAGGTCCAGGGACTCGTCGCTGATGGCCTCCGTGGCGTCCGCCGGGGCGAGCGCCGCGTACTGCACGTCCAGGTGCTGGGTGCACGGCCCCGGGATCGGATGCCGGTCCAGACGGACCGGGCCGCCCGCGAGGAGCGTGAGGCCGGGGATGCCCGACTCCTCCGTCGCCTCGCGCAGGGCCGCGGCCGCGAGCGACGCGTCGCCCTGCTCGCAGTGCCCGCCCATCTGGAGCCACATCTGCAGCTTCTTGTGCAGCGTCAGCAGCACGCGCCCGCGCGAGGGGTCGACCACGAGGGCGCTCGCCGTGACGTGCCCGGCGGTGCAGGGCTTCCACAGGCCTTCGGCGCCGTGCTCGGACAGGTGGTCCAGGTAGGCCTGGCGCAGTTCCGGCTGGTCCTCGTAGCCCTTGAGCACGAGGACCGCGTCGTCGTACAGGCTCACTTGTCGCTGTCGTCCTCGCCCTTGTCGGAGCCGTCGGCGCCGTCGGAGTCGTCGGAGTCGTCCTTGGAGAGGTTCGGCTTGCCCGAGCCGCCGCTCGCCGCCTCGCCGAGCATCTTGTCGATCTCGGAGAAGTCCAGCTGCTCGTCGCGGTGCACGAAGCCGTCCGGGTCGTCCAGGTCCGACGCCGTCGGCAGCATGTCCGGGTGCGCCCACAGGCCGTCACGGCCGTCCACGCCGCGCGCGTCCGTGAGCGAGGCCCACAGGCGCGAGGCGTCACGCAGCCGGCGCGGACGCAGCTCCAGACCGATCAGCGTCGCGAACGTCTGCTCCGCGGGGCCACCGGTCGCACGGCGGCGGCGCAGCGTCTCACGCAGCGCGTCGGCGGACGACAGACGCGGCTTCGCGGCCGCGTGGACCACCGCGTCGACCCAGCCCTCGACGAGCGCGAGAGCCGTCTCCAGGCGGGCCAGGGCGGCCTTCTGCTCCGGGGTGTCCTCGGGCTGGAACATGCCCTGCTGGAGCGCTTCCTGGATCTGCTCCGGGTTCTGCGGGTCGAACTGGCCGACCACGTCCTCCAGCTTCGTGGTGTCGACCTTGATCCCGCGCGCGTACCCGTCGACCGCGCCGAACAGGTGCGAGCGCAGCCACGGCACGTGCGAGAACAGCCGCTGATGGGCGGCCTCGCGCAGCGCCAGGTAGAGGCGGACCTCCTCCTGCGGGACGCCGAGGTCCTTGCCGAACGCCTCGACGTTCAGCGGCAGCAGCGCCGCCTTGCCGGCCGGGGCCAGCGGCAGGCCGATGTCCGTGGACCCGACGACCTCGCCCGCGAGCACGCCGATGGCCTGCCCGATCTGCTGGCCGAACATGGCGCCGCCCATGGAGCGCATCATGCCGATCAGCGGGCCCGCCATGGCCTGCATCTCCTCGGGCAGTACGTCGCCCATGGCCATGCCGACGCGCTCGGCGACCGGGTCGACGAGCTCCTTCCACACCGGGAGCGTCGCCTCGACCCACTCGGCGCGGCTCCAGGCCACCGCCGAGTGCGCGCCCGAAGGCAGCGACGTCGCGTCGTCCAGCCACAGGTCGGCCAGGCGCACGGCTTCCTCGACGGAGGAGCGCTCGGCCGGGCCGACGCTGGTGTCCTTCACGCCGTCCTGCGTGCCCTGCGAGACGGTCTGGCGGGCGATGTCCTTGGCCATGTCCCAGTTCACCGGGCCGCCCTCGTAGGAGAGCATCTGGCCGAGCTGCTGGAAGGCCGCCCCCAGATCGTTCGGATTCATCGAACCGAACATGGCCGCGAAGGGGTTGTCCCCGCCCTCGCCACCCGGGCCGCCCGCGCCGGGCAGGCCCGGGAACCCGAATCCGAACGGGCCGGCCGGTCCCTGACCGCCACCGCCCTGCTGGTCCTTCTTCTTGCCCTCGTCGCCGTCTTCCGGCTCCTCCGGCGGAAGGCCGAAACCGAATGGGGTGTCACTCACGGGATTCCTCGGCTGGTTGGGCCGCCGGTTTCTTGGCCCGGCGGCGACTGCCCGACTACACACCCAGCGTAGACACCATGACCGGATCGGGCCTCAGTGCTTCGCCGACTCATGGCCTGCGGCAGGATGGATGCCTCCTGGTACGTACGCGTCATACAGGTACGTACTGAAGACAACCGCTGGAGACGCCCGGTGAGTTCCCCAGATCCGCAGGTTCGCGCAGCGCGAAACCCTTCGTCCAAATCCGCCGTCCGCGGCCCCGTCGTCGCGGTCACCGGTGCCGCGTCCGGTGTCGGTGCCCTGCTCACCGAGCGGCTCGCCGCGTCGGACGCGATCAAGCAGGTCCTCGCCATCGACGAGCGGCGCGGCGAGTGCACATCCGCGACCTGGCACGTCCTGGACGTGCGGGATCCGGCCATCGCCGAGAAGCTGCGCGGCGCGGACGTCGTCGTGCACCTGGCCCTCGACCTCGACCTGGAATCCGACCCCGCGGCCCGCACCGCGTACAACGTGCGGGGCACCCAGACGGTGCTGACCGCCGCGGCCGCCGCCGGAGTGCACCGCGTCGTCCTGTGCACCTCGACGATGGTCTACGGGGCGCTCGAGGACAACGAGCTGCCGCTCGCCGAGGACGCGGAACTGCGCGCCACGGCCGAGGCGACCGGCGTCGGAGACCTCCTGGAGGTGGAACGTCTCGCCCGCCGCGCCCCGCGCGCGCACCCCGGCCTGAACGTCACGGTGATGCGCCCCGCGGTGCTCATCGGTGGCACGGACACGGCGCTCACCCGGTACTTCGAGTCGCCGCGCCTCCTTGTAGTGGCCGGTTCCCGGCCCGCCTGGCAGTTCTGCCACGTGGACGACCTGTGCAGCGCCCTGGAGCACGCCGTCCTGGAGAAGGTCGACGGAGAGCTCGCCGTCGGCTGCGACGGGTGGCTGGAGCAGGAGGAGGTCGAGGAGCTCAGCGGAATTCGCCGCATGGAGCTGCCCTCCGCCGTCGCCCTTGGCGCGGCCGCGCGGCTGCACCGGATCGGCCTGACGCCCTCGCCAGCGGGCGATCTCGCCTACACGATGTACCCGTGGGTCGTGAGCGGCAGCCGGCTGCACGAGTCCGGGTGGCGACCGCAGTGGACCAACGAGGAGGTCCTCGCGGAACTCCTCGAAGAGGTCGCCGGGCGGCGCACCGTCGCGGGCCGACGGCTCGGCCGCAAGGACGCGACGGCGGCCGGTGCCGCGGGCGCGACCGTCGCGCTGCTGGGTACGGCGGCCGTGGTGCGCCGGGTCCGCAAGGCTCGGCGGCGCATCTAAGGAGCGGCGAGGGCGACTGTACGAGGCTCCAATTCACGGTTGTCAGTGGTGTGCGGCACGATGAGGACATGGCACCCACTGAGCACGAGCACCCCGGCGAGCACGCGGCACAGGACCCGATCAAGCTGCTCGCCGTCCGAGAGACGCCGCTCTCCGTCGACGAGGTCTTCCGGGCCGTCGGCGACGACGCGGCGGGCGGCACCGCGCTCTTCGTGGGGACCGTGCGCAACCACGACGGCGGGGCCGACGTGGACAAGCTCGGCTACTCCTGCCATCCGACCGCCGAGGCGGAGATGCGGCGCGTCGCCGAGAAGGTCGTCGCCGAGTACCCGGTGCGCGCCCTCGCGGCGGTCCACCGGGTCGGCGATCTGACGGTGGGCGACCTCGCGGTCGTCGTGGCCGTGTCGTGCCCGCACCGCGGCGAGGCGTTCGACGCCTGCCGCAAGCTGATCGACGACCTGAAGCACGAAGTGCCCATTTGGAAGCACCAGACGTTCTCCGACGGTACGGAAGAGTGGGTCGGAGCCTGCTGAGGTTCAGGTTGCGTAACCGCCCCCCTGAGGCGAGCGTTGGGACTGCGGATGGTTAATCTGCTGATACGTCAGTGGCGGTCGCTCAAGGGGTCGGGAGGTCGGCATGGCAGCGCTCCTGTGGCTGCTCATTCCGGTTGTCGCTGCGGTGGCTGCCGGAGTCTGGGGCATCTGGGCCGGTCGCCGCCGCAACAAGACCGGTGACGTCACCGAACTCAGCGGTTACGCGCGCTTCCGCGAGGCGATGGAGAAGTCCCACCAGGGCACCTGAAGGACCCGCCAAGGACCCGCCAAGGCCCCGCCAGGGCCCCCGAAGGGACCGGCCCCGCACGTGCGCTGACAGGCTCGTCCCGTACTGTCGTTCCATGCCACGCCGCACTGCGACGATGCTCGCCTCGACCCTGATGCTGATCGCGCTCCTCTGCGCGGGGGTGCTCATCAAAGTGCCCTACGCGGAGATGTCGCCGGGACCGACGGTGAACACGCTCGCGGACCACGGCGGCGAACCCGTGATCCAGATCAATGGCCACAAGACGTACGACACGACCGGCCACTTGAACATGACGACGGTCCGCGTCACCAGCGCCGACTACAACATGAACCTGGTGTCGGCGGTCTACGGGTGGCTCGCGCACGACAGCATCGTGGTGCCGCACGACACGCTCTACCCGGACGGCCAGACCGAGCAGCAGTCCTCGCAGCAGAACGCCGAGGAGTTCAGCCAGTCCCAGGAGAGCGCCAAGGTGGCGGCGCTGAACGAGTTGGGCATCCCCGTGAAGTCCTGGGTGATCGCCTCCAGCATCGTCAAGGACAGCCCGGCGCAGGGCAAGCTGCACGCCGGTGACGTCATCAAGGCCGTCGACGGCACCTTGGTCACCAAGCCCACCGACGTCGCCAAGCTCGTCACCAAGCACAAGCCCGGCGAGAACGTCGTCTTCACGGTCGTGCCGGTCAAGGAGGCGACCGCGGCCGAGAAGGCCGGCAAGGAGCCGACCCGTACGGAGAACGTGACGATCAAGACGGAGAAGGCAGAGGACGGCCGCGCGATCGTCGGCATCCAGGCGGGGACCGACCACACCTTCCCGTTCGAGATCGACATCAAGCTCGCCGACGTCGGCGGGCCGAGCGCGGGCCTGATGTTCTCCCTCGGCATCGTCGACAAGCTCACCAAGGACGACCTGACCGGCGGCAAGTTCGTGGCCGGCACCGGCACCATCGACGACGACGGCAAGGTCGGCCCCATCGGCGGCATCGGCATGAAGCTCGTCGGCGCCCGAGACAAGGGCGCCCGGTACTTCCTGACGCCGAAGGACAACTGCGCCACCGCGGCCAAGGACACACCGGACGGTCTGACGCTCGTCAAGGTCGGCACCATGGACGACGCGATGGACGCCCTGAAGGACATCCGCAGCGGCGACACGGCGGACCTGCCCACGTGTTCGGCCAAGAGCTGAGCACAAGAGCTGAGCAATCGCGAACACCGCACTACGTAGAGGGGCGCCACCGGAATCTCCGGTGGCGCCCCTCTACGTAGACGAAGAAAACCTCAGGACCGCTACTCGGCGAACGTCGCCGACAGCGCCTCCGCCAGCCCCGGCACCAGGCCCGCGCCCGTGAGGACCTCCGTCGTCGCGTCCTTCTCGCGCAGCCGCAGCGCCGAGTCGCGGGTGCCGTCGCGCAGCACGCCGACCGTCATACGGACCTCCTGGCGGTCCGGGTGCTCGGCCACCCACTTGGTGAGCTTCGCGTCGCTGAGGCCCTCCGGGACGGACGCCTCCGCGGACGGCGGCAGCATGAGGCGCTCCACCGTCAGCGCGCAGCCCACGACGGCGTCGGGCCACGCGATGGTGCCGAGGAACTCGTCCAGCGGCTTGTCGGCGGGAATTTCGTCCTGCTCGATCGGGGTGAGGCCGGGGGCCTCCTGCTCGCCCTCCAGGCCGAGCTGGGCGGCGAGGGCGGGTTCCTGGGCGCGCAGCGCGGCCGTGTCGACGAGGGCGAAGAGGCGAGCGGGCTGGTCCCAGCCAAGCCCGGAGGCGTACTCGTCGATCTCGAGAACGGCACGGGTGAGGGGGCTCGCTGCCATGGGAGTGTTGGACATGGTCACAATCCTGCCTCGTTCCTGCCCCGAACCGGGAACTGAGTAAAGCGTGAGTAAGTTGCATAGGTGATGGGTCCGCGATCTCGGGGGCCCGACCGAAGACCGAATCACTGAACTTCGAGGTGCGCACCTTGGCTTTCCAGATGCCGGACCGCGGCGGGGGCCCGACGGGACCGCGGATCAGAGTGGGCCGCCCCTCCCGGCGGGCCCGGACGCTGCTGTTGACGCTTGGCGTCCTGGCCGTGCTCGGCATGGCCTTCGTCATGTTCGCCGGGTTCTGGACCGACTGGCTCTGGTACCGATCGGTGAAGTTCTCGTCCGTCTTCACGACGCAGCTGTGGACGAAGATCGGGCTCTTCTTCGTCTTCGGCCTCCTGATGGCGCTCGCCGTCGGCGTGAACATCTGGCTGGCGCATCGGCTGCGCCCGCCGCTGAGTGCCATGTCGATGGAGCAACAGAGCCTCGACCGCTACCGGATGGGCATCGCGCCCTTCAAGCGGTGGCTGCTGGCCGGCATCACCGCCCTGGTGGGCCTGATCGCGGGAGCCTCGGCCGCCAGCCAGTGGCGTACGTGGCTGATGTTCGTGAACGGCGTGCCGTTCAACCAGAAGGACCCGCAGTTCCACATGGACGTGTCCTTCTACGCGTTCGACCTGCCCTGGTACCGCTTCCTGCTGGGCTTCGGTTTCGCGGCCGCCGTGATCGGCCTGGTCGCCGCGGCGCTCACGCACTACCTGTACGGCGGGCTGCGCATCACCAGCCCCGGGGCGCGCGCCACGGCGGCGGCGACGGGGCATCTCTCCGTCATGCTGGGCGTGTTCGTGGCCCTGAAGGCCGTCGCGTACTGGCTCGACCGGTACGGGCTCGCGGTGAAGCAGAGCGACTTCAAGGCGACGGACAACTGGACGGGCCTCAGGTACGTCGACGCCAACGCGTATCTGCCGGCGAAGACGATCCTGTTCTGCATCGCCGTCATCTGCGCGATCCTCTTCTTCGCGACCCTGTGGCGGCGCACCTGGCAGCTGCCGGTCATCGGCTTCGGCCTGATGGTGCTCTCGGCGATCCTGATCGGCGGCCTCTACCCGGCCATCGTCCAGAAGTTCCAGGTCCAGCCGAACGAGCAGTCCAAGGAAGCCCCGTACATCACGAAGAACATCGAGGCGACCCGTAAGGCGTACGGTATCGACAAGGCCAAGCCCGTCGACTACAAGGGCAAGGGCTCCGACGACGCCAAGAAGCAGCGCACGGAGTCGGACTCGGCGGCCAGCTACCGGCTGAACGACCCGAACATCGTGTCGCCCACCTTCCAGCAGCTCGAACAGCAGCGGAAGTACTACCAGTTCCCCACGACCCTGGACGTGGACCGCTACAACGGCCAGGACACCGTGGTCGGCCTGCGCGAGCTGAACCTGAGCAAGCTCGACAAGCGCAACTGGATCAACGACCACTTCGTCTACACGCACGGCTACGGAGCCGTGACGGCGAAGGGCACGTCGACCTCCGGGGGCGCCCCGCAGTTCACCGAGTCGGGCCTGCCCACCGGCGGTGACCTCGGCAACTACAACCAGCGCATCTACTACGGCGAGAAGACGAAGCAGTACTCGATCGTCGGCGGGCCGCAGAAGGAGCTGGACTACGAGCAGGACGACGGCACCCAGAAGACGACGAGCTACAAGGGCAAGGGTGGCGTCAACCTCGCCAACCCGCTCAACCGCGCCGCGTACGCCGTCGCCTTCAGCGAGCCGCAGATCCTCTACTCGGGAGCCATCGGCGACGGTTCGCGGATCCTCTACAACCGCACTCCGAAGGAGCGCGTCGAGGCCGTCGCGCCGTGGCTGACGATCGACGGCGACCCGTACCCGACGGTCGTCGACGGCAAGATCAAGTGGGTGGTCGACGCCTACACGACGTCGAACGGCTACCCCTACGCGTCCCGTACGACGCTGGGCGACAGCACCGCCGACTCGCTCAACGAGGCCGACAGCCAGCGCGCCGTGGTGGCCCAGCAGAACCAGGTCAACTACATCCGCAACTCGGTGAAGGCGACCGTCGACGCGGGCACCGGCGAGGTCAAGCTCTACACGTGGGACAACAAGGACCCGGTCCTGAAGACCTGGAAGAAGGCCTTCCCGGGCACGGTCGAGCCCAAGAGCGCGATCCCGGCCTCCCTGAAGGAACACCTGCGCTACCCGCAGGACATGTTCAAGGTTCAGCGCGAACTGCTGAGCCTGTACCACGTGACGAACTCGAACCAGTTCTACAACGCGTCCGACGCCTGGCAGGTGCCGAACGACCCGACCAAGAAGGACAACAGCGCGGTCCCGCCGTACTACTTGTCCATGAAGATGCCGGGCCAGACCAGCCAGCAGTTCTCGCTGACGACGACGTTCACACCGAGCGGCAGGCCCAACCTGAGAGCGTTCATGGCGGTCGACGCCGACGCGACCAGTAAGGACTACGGCGCCATAAGGCTCCTCAGAGTCACCGAGGACAAGGTCGCCGGACCCGAGCAGGTGCAGAACACGCTCAACTCCTCGGGCTCCGTGGCCAACTGGGTGCGCGACATGAAGGGCGCCGACTCGACGGTCCTGTACGGCAATCTGCTGACGGTGCCGCTCGACAAGGGCTTCCTCTACGTAGAGCCGATCTACGCCCAGGGCCGTAATGCCGAGTACCCACTCATGCGCAAGGTCGCGGTCAGCTACGGCAACAAGATCGGCTTCGCGGACTCGCTGTCCGAGGCGCTCAACCAGGCCTTCGACGTCGACGGGGACACGCCTGCCGAGCCGGAGAAGCCCGGTGGGGACACGGGCGAGACACCGGAGAACTCGACGGTGAAGGAAGCGCTCGCGGACGCCGAGAAGGCCTTCGAGGACGGCCAGAAGGCCATGAAGGACAACGACTGGACCGCGTACGGCGAGGCGCAGGAGAAGCTGCAGGACGCCTTGCAGCGCGCCGAGGACGCTCAGAACAAGGCCGACAAGGCCGACAAGGCGGCCCAGTCCAACAAGGGTGACAACAAGAGCGGCAACGACAAGGAGGCGGCCGGCGGCTGACCGGTCAGATGACCCCTCCGCGCCGTGGTACGGTTTCTGCACAACGGCGCGGGGTGGAGCAGCTCGGTAGCTCGCTGGGCTCATAACCCAGAGGTCGCAGGTTCAAATCCTGTCCCCGCTACTGATGATCGAAGGCTCGGAAGCGAAAGCTTCCGGGCCTTCGGTGCGTTGGGGCCCCTGTTGTCATGAGCCCCCGTCATGGGCCCCCGGCATGTGCGAAGCGTGTGCGAACCCTGCTCCCGACGGGGGTAGTTGGGAAATCTGTGTTTCACTTGTCTCCCTGTGGGCATGTCGACAAAACGCTGAAGTGACCTCAATGGCTGCGGTATACCAGGTGTACCCAGGTTGCAGGTGGTGCGACGATGGACGTTATGGGGGACAAGGCAACTCTGTTGGAGACAGGGCGGTTTGTGCAGCCGACAGATCGGGACGAACCCGGAGAGGCTGCGGAAGAAGTACGTCAGCGGCTGGCCGCCGAGGCCGGCGACGTCGAGGCGATGAGCGTCCTCGGCGCCATGCTGCTGCGCCGCGGAGATTTCGACGGAGCCGAGCCCCTGCTGCGTACCGCCACCGGCGCCGGTGACCGGGCCGCCGCCAACAACCTCGGAGTCCTGCTCCACCAGCGCGGCTACGCGGAGGAGGCCGCCGGCTGGTGGCGCATCGCCGCCGTCGCGGGCTCCGCGCCCGCCGCGCACGCCCTGGGCCGCCACTTCCGCGAGCGCGGCGACGAGCCCGCGGCCGAGTACTGGCTGCGCCAGGCCGCCGAACAGGGCCACACCCTGGGCGCGTACGCCCTCGCCGACCTTCTGGAGCACCGCAGTGACATCGGCGCCGAGCGCTGGATGCGGACCGCCGCCGAGCGCGGGCACCGTGAGGCCGCGTACCGGCTCGCCCGCGCGCTCGACCGCAAGGGCGGCGCCGATGTGCTCGTCTCCGGGGACGGCGGGAACCCGGCGGAGGAGGCCGAGCAGTGGTACCGGCAGGCCGCCGCGCGCGGGCACCGGCGGGCCGCGCTGCACCTCGGCTCGATCCTGGAGAAGCGCGGCGCCCTGAAAGAGGCCGGGCGCTGGTACCTGACGTCCGCCAAGGACGGCGAGGCGCGCGCCGCGTGCGCGCTCGCGTTCCTGCTGCGCGACGCGGGCGACGAGGAGAGCGCCGCCGTGTGGTGGCTGCGCGCCGCCCAGGACGGCGACGGCAACGCGGCGAACGCGCTGGGTGCCCTGCACGCCGAGCGCGGCGAGACGCAGACCGCCGAGCGCTGGTACCGCGCCGCCATGGACGCGGGCGACAACAACGGCGCGTACAACCTCGGGCTGCTCTGTGCCGAGCAGCAGCGCACCGCGCAGGCCGAGGGCTGGTACCGGCGCGCCGCCTACGCGGGTCACCGCGAGGCCGCCAACGCGCTCGCGGTGCTGCTTCTGCAGAACGGGGACGCGGCGGGCGCCGAGCCGTGGTTCTCCAAGGCGGCGGAGGCGGGGAGCGTCGACGCGGCGTTCAACCTCGGGATCCTGTACGCGGGTCGGGACGACGAGACGGCCGCGTTGCAGTGGTACGAGCGGGCCGCGGCCGGTGGGCACACCGAGGCCGCGTTGCAGGCCGGGATCGCGCGGCAGCGTGAGGGCGACGAACAGGCCGCCGAGCGGCACCTGCGGTGTGCGGCCGGGGGCGGCAGCGGGGAGGCCGCGTACCGGCTTGCCGCGCTGCTCGATGTGCGGCGGCCGCCCGCGGTGCGGCACGAGCTGGGGGAGCCCGTCACCGAGAAGAGTGAGTGCGAGGAGTGGTACGAGCGGGCTGCCGAGCACGGGCATCGGCGGGCGCAGGTACGGGTGGGCATGCTGGCCGCCGCGCGGGGCGATGTGGTGGAGGCGGCGCGGTGGTACCGGGAGGCGGCGGAGGCCGGGTCGCGGAACGGGGCGTTCAACCTTGGGCTGTTGCTGGCCCGGGAGGGGAGTGAGCCGGAGGCGGCGCTGTGGTGGACGCGGGCCGCTGACGCGGGGCATGGGCGGGCGGCGCTTCGGCTTGCGTTGCTGTGCGCGCGGCGGGGGGATCTCGCCGAGGGGCAGAAGTGGGCGTCCCGGGCGGTCGAGTTGGGGCCTGCGGAGGTTGCGGAGCGGGCGGGGCGGTTGCGGGATGCGTTGCGGCAGGAGTTGTCGGCGTAGGGCTGCGCCTGGCTTGACCGGTGGGCGGGGGTGGCCTTGTGGTGGGGTGGGCTCGGCCGGGGGTTCGGCTGCGTCGGGGTTGGGGCCGGGGTTTTCGGTGCGCGGCGTCGGGGCTGGGAGCTGTGCCGTGGTCGGCGCCGGGTTCCATGTGTGCGCTGCGCCGGGGTTTTGTGCCTGTGCCGGGGGTGGTGCCTGCGGTGGCGTGTGCGCTGCGCCGGGGTTTTGTGCCTGTGCCGGGGGTGGTGCCTGCGGTGGCGTGTGCGCTGCGCCGGGGTTTTGTGCCTGTGCCGGGGGTGGCGCCCGCAGTGGCGTGTGCGCTGCACCGGGGGCCGCCTTGCCCACCCTGCCGCCCTTGGCGGCAGATTGCCCAAGGCGGTGGGGGTTGGCCGCAGTGGGTGGGGAGCCGTGGGGGCGGTGGGGTGCCCGAGGTGGGTGTGGCCCGTCGCCTCGGGTGGGGAGCGGGGGTTGGCGGCGGGTTTGGCCGAGGTGGGTGCGGTTGGCCGCAGTGGGTGGGGAGCCGTGGGGGCGGTGGGGTGCCCAAGGTGGGTGTGGCCCGTCGCCTCGGGTGGGGAGCGGGGGTTGGCGGCGGATTGGCCGAGGTAGGTGCGGTCGGCCGCAATTGGTTGGGGGGTGTGGGGCGTGGGGGCGTGGGGTGCCCGAGGCCATTGCGGCTGGTCGCAACAGGTGGGGAGGCGTGGGGCGGTGGTACTCCGTCGGGCCGACGCCCCCGGAGGGGGCGGGTGGGAGATGGGCGGGGTGGCTTGCGACGGGCGGCGGGCGGCGGACGCAGAGAGCCGGGCGCCGAGCACCGGGAGCCGACACCGTGCTGCCGACGCCCGACGCCCGACGCCCGACGCCCGACGCCCGACGCCCGACGCCCGACGCCCGACGCCCGACGCCCGACGCCCGACGCCCGATGCCCGGCGTCCGGCCGGCGTCCGGCGCTCGAGGCCCGGCGTCCGGCCCGTACCGCGCCGCACAGCTCCGCCGTGTCCGGCGTACCCGCCCCCCCCCCGCGGAGCGGTTTGCGCTGGTCGGGGGCTTGGCGTAAGGTTGGGTTCACCGACGCGGGGTGGAGCAGCTCGGTAGCTCGCTGGGCTCATAACCCAGAGGTCGCAGGTTCAAATCCTGTCCCCGCTACTGATGAAGATCCGAGGCCCGGAACCGTAAATGGTTCCGGGCCTCGGGCCGTTTTCACGGCTTGTGGCCGACGGCCTCCTCGTACAGCTTTCGGTTCACCGTCTTCGACTCCGGCAGCGGGTCGCCCTCCGAGACGCCCGCCGCCTTGTAGGCGGCCTGGAGGCGGTCCGTGGTGCCGGAGCGGATCTCCCAGTCCATGCGGAGCGAGGGGGTCTCCTGGAGGACCTTCTTGTCCGTCTTCAGGAGTGTCGCCAGTTCCGAGACGAAGGCGGGGTTCTTTTTGTAGTCGCCGCGGAAGTATGTGTTGACCGTGCGGATGTACGCGCGCAGCAGCGCGACGCCCGCGTCCGGGTCCTTGTTGAGGAGGTTCGGGCCGTACAGGAGGCCGCCGAGCGGTTCGCCCTGGGGCTGGCCGCCGAGGAACGCGTAGCGCTTGTCGCCGTCGACCTTGCGCCAGATCGGGTCGAGGAGCCAGGCCGAGTCGACGCCGCCGTTCTGCAGGCCGGTCAGCACGTCGGCCGAGCCGAGCTGCTGGAACTGGATCTTGCTGAGGCCGCCACCGTGCTTACGTAGAGCGGTGCTCATCGGGTACGAGGCGACCGAGCCCTTGCCGATGAGCGTGCCCATCTTCTTGCCGGCCATCCGGACCTGGGACGCGCTCTGGCCCTTCTTGAGGCGCACCCACAGGCCGCTCTTGGACTTGGCGTCGGGGGAGAAGTTGCCGGAGACCCACTTGATGTCGAAGCCGCCGAGGATGCCGTTCATGACCGCGGCCTCGGGGGCGGCCCACTGGGCGTCGATCTCGCCCTTCGCGAGGAGGGGGAGGGCGTCCGGGGTGGGGAGGGTCTTCAGGGTCACGTCCAGGCCCTCTTTTTTGAACTCGCCCTTCTTGACCGCCATTTCGAGCGGCGCCACGTACTCCGCGCTCAGCGTGCCCGTCGCGATCGTCAGCTTGCGGGGCTTGCCGAGCTTCTGCGGTTCCGGCGCGCCCTTGTCGCAGCGGGCCGGCTCGCGGTCGGGGGAGCGGTCCTTCGGGTCCGTCCAGGAGCCCTTGCCGCAGCCCGCGACCGCCTTGATCGCGCGGGGCTTCGCGGCGGCGTCGGACGGGGTGTCGTTCTTGGCGCAGGACGTCGTGCCGAGGAGCAGGGCGCCGGCCGCGAGCAGGGTCGTAGCTACATGTCTGCTGCTGGTGTGCATGGAGTCTCCGTACGAAGAGGGGTCCCTACAGCGGGGTTCAGGACTGGCCGCGGCCGCGGTCGCGCGGGGCCCACGGGGTGAGGAACCGGCCCGCGAGGCGCACCAGTTCGGAGAAGAGGACACCCAGGGCGGCGACGCAGACGATGCCGACGAACATGACGTCGTTCTGGAAGAGGGCGCGGGCGTCGAAGATGAGGTGGCCGAGGCCGTCGTTCGCGGCGATCTGCTCCGAGGCGACGATGACCAGGACCGCGACGCCTGCCGCGATGCGCGCGCCGACCAGGACCGCGGGCAGCGAGGCGGGCAGCAGGACGTGGCGGAACATCTGCCAGGGGGAGGCGCCGAAGACCTGGCCGGCGTCCCGGTGGCCGGTGGGGACGGCGATGACCGCCGCCATCGTCGAGATCCACACGAAGAAGAAGACCGTCGCCGCGACGAGCGCGATCTGCGGGCCCTCGCCGAGTCCGAACATGTTCAGGAAGATCGGCAGGAGGGCGAGCTTCGGGACTACGTAGAGGGCGTCGAGTAGGGGTTCGAGGGCCGCGCGGACCAGGGAGATCGAGCCCATGAGGAGGCCGAGGAGGTAGCCCGACACCGTGCCGATGACATAGCCGGCGAGGACGCGCTTCAGGGTGGCCCAGACGTCCGGCCACAGTTCGCCGTCGGCGGCGCGCTGCCAGCCGTCGGCGAGGATCGTGGACGGGGCCGGGTAGACGCGCGCGTCGATCCAGGACTGCGAGGCCGCGAGCTGCCAGAGCAGGATCAGGACCACGGGGACCGCGATCGCGAGGGAGAGTTCGAGGGCGCGGCGTTTGCGGCGTGCGCGGGTGGGGTGGAGTTCACCGGGTCCTGGGGCGCGGACCAGGAGGTCGTTCTCCGTCGCCTTGGTGGGGGTGAGCGCGCTCATGCCGGGACCGCCTCCTGCTGCACCTCGCCGCGCAACAGGTCCCACAACTCGCCCTTCAGGGACGAGAATTCGGGGGTGTCGCGGATCTCGCCGGTGCGCGGGCGCTCGAACGGGGGCCTGCGCTCGGCGATCACGCGGCCCGGCCGTGCGGACATCACGAGGACGCGGTCGCCGAGGACGATGGCCTCCTCCAGGCTGTGCGTGATGAAGAGCGTGGTGGTGTTCGTCGTCTGGGTGAGCTCCAGGAGCTCGTCCTGGAGGATGGTGCGGAGCTGGGCGTCGAGGGCCGCGAAGGGCTCGTCCATGAGGAGGACCTCGGGCTCGACCGCCAACGCGCGGGCGATCGCGACGCGTTGGCGCATGCCGCCGGAGAGAGCGGAGGGGTAGGCGTCGGCGAAGTCCGCCAGACCCATGCGGGCGAGCCAGTCGCGGGCCCGGGTGTTCGCCTCCTTGCGCGGCGTCTTCTGGATGTCGAGTCCGAAGCGGACGTTGGCCAGGACCGTCTTCCAGTCGTAGATCCCGTAGTCCTGGAAGATCATCGCTGCGGGGCGCCGGCTCGTCGTACGGATCTCCAGGGTGCCGGTGGAGGGGCGGGTGAGGCCCGCGGCTATCCGGAGCAGGGTGGACTTCCCGCAGCCCGAGGGGCCGACCACGCAGACGAACTCGCCGGGCGTGACCGTCAGGTCGAGGGGGCCGAGGGCGTGGGTCGTGCCGAACGTCCTGGTGAGTGTGCGGGCTTGGAGCTTGGGGTGCATGGGCCCTCCGGGGTGCGGCGGATTCTCGTGGGCGGTGGCGAGAATATGACGACCCGTCAGATTGCGGAAGGGGGTGCGTGGTTGACACATGCATGGCGCGGCCCGTGGTCGCGCGACAAAGCCACGCGACAAAGTCACGCGACAAAGCCCCGCGCGACAAAAAGGCCCGCACCTCGCGGTGCGGGCCTTGCGGAGCGAAGGGGGGCGGCGGCTACGCCTTGGCGGAGCAGTTTGGGCACAGCCCCCGGTACGTGACCTCGACCTCCGAGATCGTGAAGCCGAAGCGCTCCGACGAGGGGAGGGCCGTCAAGGGGTTGCCCTCCGGGTGCACGTCGCGGATCTGGCCGCACACGTCGCAGACCAGGTGCTGGTGCGGGCGGTGCGCGTTCGGGTCGTACCGCTTGGCGCGCTTGTCCGTCGCGACCTCGATGACCTCGCCGAGCGACACCATCTCGCCCAGCGTGTTGTAGACGGTGGCCCGTGAGATCTCGGGGAGCCTCGCCGTCGCGCGTGCGTGTACTTCGTCGGCGGTGAGATGGACGTGGTCCCCATCGAGTACCTCGGCTACGACGCGCCGCTGTGCGGTCATCCGCCAGCCGCGCCCGCGCAGCCGTTCCAACAGGTCACTCATAAGGACCAGCCTAACAGTCAGGGGACCTTGGCCCCGATTCGATGTGACTTTGGAGCTTTCCTTGACTTAGACATTGTCCATTGTAGGATCAGGAACGGCTATAGCCAAGCGACAGGACCACTCGGGAAGGGCGCCCAATGTCCGAGAATCAGCAAGAATTCGTCACGGACCCCAATGCGGAGGCGGGCGGCTGCCCGGTCGGGCACGGTCGCGCCGCGCACCCGACGCAGGGTGGCGGAAACCGCCAGTGGTGGCCCGAGAGCCTCAATCTGAAGATCCTTGCGAAGAACCCGGCCGTGGCGAACCCGCTGGGTGAGGAGTTCGACTACGCCGAGGCGTTCAACTCCCTGGACCTCCCGGCCGTGAAGCGCGACATCGCCGAGGTCCTGACCACCTCCAAGGACTGGTGGCCGGCCGACTTCGGGCACTACGGCCCGCTGATGATCCGGATGGCCTGGCACTCCGCCGGTACGTACCGGATCAGCGACGGCCGCGGTGGCGCGGGAGCGGGCCAGCAGCGCTTCGCCCCGCTCAACAGCTGGCCGGACAACGGGAACCTGGACAAGGCCCGCCGCCTGCTGTGGCCCGTGAAGAAGAAGTACGGCCAGAACATCTCCTGGGCCGACCTGCTGATCCTCACCGGCAATGTCGCCCTGGAGACCATGGGCTTCGAGACCTTCGGCTTCGCCGGCGGCCGCGCGGACGTGTGGGAGCCGGACGAGGACGTCTACTGGGGCCCCGAGCAGATCTGGCTCGACGACAAGCGCTACACGGGCGACCGTGACCTTGAGGACCCGCTCGGCGCGGTCCAGATGGGCCTCATCTACGTCAACCCGGAGGGTCCCAACGGGAACCCGGACCCGATCGCCGCGGCCCGCGACATCCGTGAGACCTTCCGCCGCATGGCGATGAACGACGAGGAGACCGTCGCCCTCATCGCCGGTGGCCACACCTTCGGCAAGACGCACGGCGCGGGCGACGCGGACCTCGTCGGCGCCGAGCCCGAGGGCGCCCCGATGGAGCAGATGGGCCTCGGCTGGAAGTCCGGCCACGGCAAGGGCAAGGGCCGCGACTCCATCACCTCCGGCCTCGAGGTCACCTGGACCGAGACGCCCACCCAGTGGAGCAACTACTTCTTCAAGAACCTCTTCGAGTACGAGTACGAGCTCACGCAGTCCCCGGCCGGCGCCAACCAGTGGGTGGCGAAGAACGCCGAGGCGATCATCCCGGACCCCGAGGACCCGTCGCAGAAGCGTCTGCCGACGATGCTCACCACGGACCTCTCGCTGAAGCTCGACCCGGTCTACGAGCCGATCTCGCGGCGCTTCTACGAGAATCCCGAGGAATTCGCGGACGCGTTCGCCCGCGCCTGGTACAAGCTGACGCACCGTGACCTGGGCCCGGTCGTCCGCTACCTCGGCCCGGAGGTTCCCTCCGAGGTACTGCTCTGGCAGGACCCGCTGCCGGAGCGCGAGGGCGAGCTCATCGACGCCTCCGACGTCGCGGCGCTCAAGGAGCAGGTCCTCGCCTCGGACCTCACGGTCCCGCAGCTGGTCTCCGCGGCCTGGGCCTCGGCCTCCTCCTTCCGCGGCGGCGACAAGCGCGGCGGTGCCAACGGCGCCCGTATCCGCCTCGAGCCGCAGCGCGGCTGGGAGGTCAACGACCCGGAGAGCCTCGCGCAGGTGCTCCGCGTACTTGAGGGCATCCAGGAGTCGTTCAACGCCAAGGGCGGCAAGAAGGTCTCCCTGGCCGACCTGATCGTGCTCGCGGGCTCCGCGGCCGTCGAGCAGGCCGCCAAGGACGGCGGCGTCCAGGTCGAGGTGCCGTTCACGGCGGGCCGCGTCGACGCCTCGCAGGAGCAGACGGACGTCGAGTCCTTCTCCGCCCTGGAGCCGAAGGCCGACGGCTTCCGCAACTACGTGGGCAAGGGCAACCGCCTCCCGGCGGAGTTCCTGCTCACCGACAAGGCGAACCTGCTGACCCTGAGCGCGCCCGAGATGACCGTCCTCGTCGGGGGCTTGCGCGTCATCGGGATCAACGCGGGCGGGTCGAAGCACGGCGTCCTGACCGACCGTCCGGGCGTCCTGAGCAACGACTTCTTCGTCAACATCACCGACATCGACACCCAGTGGAAGTCGACGACGAAGGCGCAGGACGAGTTCCAGGGCACCGACGCCTCGGGCCAGGTCAAGTGGACCGGCACCCGCGCCGACCTGGTCTTCGGCGCCAACTCCGAGCTGCGTGCGCTCGCCGAGGTGTACGCGAGCGACGACGCCAAGGAGAAGTTCGTGAAGGACTTCGCCGCGGCGTGGAGCAAGGTCATGGACCTGGACCGGTTCGACGTGCGCTGAGCGCGGACGACCGCTGAGTGAGTGAAGAGGGCCGGTTCCCTTCGGGGAGCCGGCCCTCTTCGTCGTATCCAAGCGGCTATGCCGGGAGGGGTGCGTGGTCCCGGCGGGCCGGGGCCCAGCAGCGGATGATGTCGCGGACGGAGACGATGCCGACCGGCTCCTGCCCTTCGAGCACGATCAGGTGCCGGAAGCCGCCGTGCGCCATGGCGGCCGCGCCCTCCTCCACGGTCCACGACGGGGCCGCGAAGACGACGTCCGTGGTGGTGTGCGTACCAGCGGTCTCGAAGTCCGGATTCTGGTTCTGGCCGAGGGAGTTGAGGATGTCGCGTTCGGTCAGGATGCCGATGCCGGAGCCGTCCGGGTCGAGGACGACGGCGGCGCCGACGCGGCGTACGGACATCAGCCGGGCCGCCTGGCGCAGGGTGTGGTTGGGGCCGATGGTGAGGACCATCGTGCTCATGGCGTCACGGACGAGCATGGATGGAGCCACCTTCCTGTGTGAGGTACTTGTGGCACCGGGCTCGTGCCGGGCGAGAAGCCGAACGAGAAACGGTTCACAAGTTCACAAGTGGGGGGACTCTCAGAGTTGCAGGTAAAGAGAGCGTCAACAAGGGGGCGCGGGAGGCGAGTTCGGGCGCGCGGGTGGCTCAACTCGCGGCGCGCCGCGGGCTCGGGCCGGAGCGCGCCGGTGGCTCAGACCGAGGCGCGCAGGTAGCTCAGCAACTGGTCGTGGAGCAGGCCGTTCGAGGCCGCCGCGTTGCCGCTGTGCGGGCCGGGGGTCCCGTCGAGGCCGGTGTACATGCCGCCCGCCTCGCTCACGATGACTGCCGGGGCCGCCATGTCCCACAGGGAGAGCTCCGGTTCGGCACACAGGTCGACCGAGCCCTCGGCGACCATCATGTACGGCCAGAAGTCGCCGTAGCCGCGCGTGCGCCACACGGCGCGCGTCAGGTCGAGGAACCCGTCGAGCCTGCCCTGCTCCTCCCAGCCGGTCAGCGAGGAGTACGCGAAGGAGGCGTCCTCGAGACGGTTCACCTTGGAGACGTGGATCCGCGAGGCGGAGGTGAGGCTGCGGCCCGTGTACGCGCCCGCGCCCTTCGCGGCCCACCAACGGCGGTTGAGGGCAGGGGCGGAGACGACGCCGACGACCGGCTGGTAGCCGCCCTCGCCCGCCTCCATGAGGGAGATCAGCGTCGCCCAGACCGGGACGCCGCGCACGTAGTTCTTGGTCCCGTCGATCGGATCGATGACCCAGCGGCGCGGGCCGGTGCCCTGTATCCCGTACTCCTCGCCCAGGATCGCGTCGCGCGGCCGGGCCCGTTGGAGGTTGCCGCGGATCAATTCCTCGGCGGCCTTGTCGGCCTCGCTCACCGGGGTCATGTCCGGCTTGGTCTCCACCTTCAGGTCGAGGGCCTTGAACCGGTCCATCGTCGCGGCGTCGGCGACGTCGGCGAGGACGTGGGCGAGGCGCAGATCATCTTGGTAGTCGGGCATGAGTGAACAGTATCGATCGTGGTACGCCGACTGCTACAGGCACTGGTCCGGCGGCGGGCCCGGTGGGGTCGGTGCAGGCCCTTGACAGTGCGTACGAGCGCGTCAACTCTGGCCACACAGGCCTTTACGGACCCGGCGGACCGGGGAGGCGACGATGCCTGCAGCGCGGGAATCCCTATTGGACGCGGCCTACACGGCGCTCGCGCGGCGACCGTGGGGCGGCGTGCGGATGGTGGACGTGGCGGCGGTCGCCGGGGTCTCCCGGCAGACCCTCTACAACGAGTTCGGCAGCAAGGAAGGGCTTGCGCGGGCGTTGGTGCGGCGGGAGGCCGACGCGTATCTCGCGGGGGTCGACCGGGCGTTGAAGGAGGGCGGGCTCGACGCGGTCGCCGAGTGGACGGTGGCGAGTGCGCGGCGCAATCCGTTGGTACGGGCGGCGCTTACGGGGTGTTGGAGCGAGCGGCTGCCGTCGCCGACGTTGTCCGCCGTGCCGTCCTCGTCCTCCGTGCCGGCGCAGCGGAGGGCGGATGGGCCGTTGCCGGGGCCAGGGGATTTTGTGGCGGCCGTACGGGATCGGAGTGTGGCCGCGCTCGGGGTGCCGGGGGTGGCGAAGAGTGAGGCGGAGGGGTTGGTGCGGGATTGTGAGGTGGCGGTGCGGTTGGCGTTGTCGTGTGTGATGGCTCCGCCGGGGGAGGGGGGTACGGGGAGGCTTGTGCGGGAGGTGTTGGGGCGGGGGCGTGGTTGATCGCCGGGTGCTGTGGTTGGCGTCGTGTGTCCCGGTGGCCCGCACCGGTGTTTTGGGGCCGTGCCGTGGTCGGCGCCGGGTTCCATGTGTGCGCTGCGCCGGGGTTTTGTGCCTGTGCCGGGGGGTGCCTGCGGTGATGTGTGCGCTGCGCCGGGGTTTTCTGCCTGTGCCGGGGGTGGCGCCCGCAGTGGCGTGTGCGCCGCACCGGGGGCCGCCTTGCCCACCCTGCCGCCCTTGGCGGCAGATTGCCCAAGGCGGTGGGGGTTGGCCGCAGTGGGTGGGGAGCCGTGGTTGGTGGCGGAGGGTTGCCCAAGGCGAGTGCGGTTGGCCGCAGTGGGTGGGGAGCCGGAGTTGGCGGAGGGGATACCCAGGGTGGTGGCGGGCTGGCGTCACGGGTGGGGGCCAAGGTTGGTGGCGGGCTGGCGTGGTGGGTGGGGAGCCGGGGGTGGTGGAGGGGTGCCCGAGGCGGGGCGGGTTCGGCCGCAGTGGGTGGGGAGTCGTGGCGTAAGGGAGTGGTGGCCCGTCGGGCCGACCCCCTGGAGGGGCGGGTGGGTGGGAGATGGGCGGGTGCCAGGTGGGGGAGCGGCGAGGTGGGGGAGTCGGGGACATCAAGCCCCGCCGTCGGACGATAGCCCGCGGGGTCCGGGGCGGAGCCCCGTGGCGTGGTGCCCGGTGGCGTGAGGTCGGTGGACCGGTGGGTGGAGACCCGTGGCGTGGGAGCCGTGGGTCAGTGGGCGGAGCCGGAGAGTTGGAGGCCGATGACGCCCGCGATGACGAGGCTGATGGAGACGACCTTGAGGACCGAGACGACGTCGCCGAGGAAGATCATGCCGTAGATGGCCGTGCCGGCGGCGCCGATGCCCGTCCACACCGCGTACGCGGGACCGACGTCCAGCTTCTTCAGGGACAGGGTCAGCAGGCCGAAGCTGCCCAGGGCGAACGCGGCGAACGCGACCGTCGGCCACAGCCGCGTAAAGCCGTGCGAGAGCTTGAGACAGACGGCGAAGCCCGTCTCCAGGATTCCCGCGACGATGACCAGCAGCCACGCCATGTCCTTGTGCCTCCCGCGTTCCACTGATCTTCGACGATCTTGCGTCCGGCTTGGTGCGATTATGCCTTTACCAGGGCGCGGCGGCAGCAAACAGAGCCGAGGTCAGTCGCCCTCGCGGCGTTCCCGTGTCGCCAGGAGGCGGCGCAGCGAGTACAGGCGGGCCGGGTCGGCGTGCCCCTCCGCGACGTACGAGTCGAGCGCGCAGTCCGGCTCGTCGTGGCTGCACGCGCGCGGGCAGTTCTCCGTGCCGGGCTCCAGGTCCGGGAAGGCGTGGATGACGCGCGACGGGTCCACGTGGTGCAGGCCGAAGGAGCGCACGCCGGGCGTGTCGATGACCCAGCCCGCGTCCCCGGAGAGGGGCAGGGCGAGCGCTGAGGTCGTGGTGTGGCGGCCGCGGCCGGTGACCGCGTTCACGTGCCCCACCGTGCGCCGCTGGTCGTCCGGGACCAGCGCGTTGACCAGCGTCGTCTTTCCGACACCGGAGTGCCCGACGAACGCAGTGACCTTGCCGTCGAGCTGCTCGCGCACCCGCTCCACGGCCGAGCCGTCCTCCAGCTCCTCGCGGCTGGTGACGACGTAGGGGATGTCCAGGTCGCCGTACAGGTCGAGGAGTTTGGAGGCCGGTGCCAGGTCGGACTTGGTCAGGACGAGGAGTGGGGCGAGGCCGCCGTCGAACGCCGCCACCAGACAGCGGTCGATCATGCGTGGGCGCGGCTCGGGGTCGGCGAGCGCGGTCACGATGGCGAGCTGGTCGGCGTTGGCGACGACCACCCGCTCGTACGGGTCGTCGTCGTCCGCCGTGCGGCGCAACACGGAGCTGCGGCTCTCGATGCGGACGATGCGCGCGAGGGTGTCCTTCTTGCCGGACAGGTCGCCGACGACCGAGACCCGGTCGCCGACGACGGCCGCCTTGCGGCCCAGCTCGCGGGCCTTCATGGCCGTCACAGGGATGTCGTCGATGAGGACGGTGAGGCGGCCGCGGTCGACGGTGAGGACCATGCCCTCGGCCGCGTCCTCGTGCTTGGGACGGATGTTGGTCCGCGGCCGGTTGCCCTTGCGGTTCGGGCGCTGGCGGATGTCGTCCTCGTCGGTGTGCTTGCCGTAGCGGCGCATCGCGTTACGTCCCTACGGCCTGTCCGCCCCGGCCATCTCGGTCCCGAGCATCGCGGCCCACATCTCCGGGAAGTCCGGCAGCGTCTTCGCCGTCGTCGCCACGTTCTCGATCTGTACGTCCTTCACCGCGAGGCCGATGATCGCGCCCGCGGTGGCCATGCGGTGGTCGTCGTACGTGTGGAAGATCCCGCCGTGCAGCCGGCGCGGGCTGATGTGCAGGCCGTCGGCGGTCTCCGTGACGTCGCCGCCCAGCTCGTTGATCTCCTTGGTGAGCGCGGCGAGCCGGTCCGTCTCGTGCAGCCGCAGATGGGCGACGCCGCGCAGCGTGGAGGGGGAGTCGGCGAGGGCGGCGACGGCGGCGATGCCGGGGGTCAGCTCCCCGACCTCGCTCAGGTCGACGTCGATGCCGTGGACCGAGCCGGAGCCGGTGAACTCGAGTCCGCGCTCGGTCAGTTCGCAGCTGCCGCCCATCCGCGTGAAGATGTCGCGCAGCGCGTCGCCGGGCTGCGTGGTGCGCTCCGGCCAGTCCGGGATGGTGACCTTGCCGCCGGTGACCAGGGCCGCAGCCAGGAACGGCTGGGCGTTCGAGAGGTCCGGCTCGATGGTGATGTCGCGGCCGAGGAGGGCGCCCGGTGTGACCCGCCACACGTTCGGCTCGCCGCCCGACTCCGGGGTGTCGACCTGGGCGCCGACCTCGCGCAGCATGTCGACCGTCATGCGGATGTGCGGCATGGAGGGCAGCGCCGAGCCGGTGTGCCGTACCTCGACGCCCTGGTTGAAGCGCGGCCCGGAGAGGAGCAGGGCGCTCACGAACTGGGAGGACGACGAGGCGTCGATCTCGACCGGGCCGCCCTCCAAGGCGCCGCCGCCGTGCACCGTCAGCGGGAGCGCGCCCCGCCCCTCGTCGTCGATGCGGGCGCCGAGCGCGCGCAGCGCGTCGATCACGCCGTGCAGCGGACGCTCGTACGAACGGGGGTCGCCGTCGAAGCGGATCTCCCCGTCGGCGAGCGTGGCGACCGGCGGCAGGAAGCGCATCACGGTGCCCGCGTTGCCGACGTCGACCGTGGCCGGGCCCTGGAGCCCGGACGGGATGACCCGCCACGCCTCACCGGAGCCGTCGGGACCCCCCGCGACGGAGGAGCTCGAAGACACCGTCTCCTCGATGCCCACGCCGAGCGCGCGCAGCGCACCCGCCATCAGCAGGGTGTCGCGGGAGCGCAGCGGGCGGCGCAGCCAGCCCGGCTCGGCGGCGAGCGAGGCAAGGACGAGCGCCCGGTTGGTGACGGATTTGGAGCCCGGCACCTGAACAGTCGCGTCGACGGCTCCGCCAGCGACGGGGGCGGGCCAGAGGGCGGTGTGGGCCGGGTTCGTGGTCATGCCCCAACTCTAGTAGGCCCACGCGAACCCACCTGCTCACAGCCCCAGCAGCCAGCGACCCCCGCCCAGCAGTGAGCACAGTGAGACGGCGTGGAAGAAAAACAGCCACATGCCCGCGGGGACGTGCGTGAGGCGCGAGAGCTGGTCGGCGTCCGAGTCGCCCGCTCCACCCCTGCGACGCTTGCGCTGCAGCTCGAACGCGGGCCGTACGCCGCCCAGCAGCAGGAACCAGACCACGGTGTACGCGAACGCCGCCTGCACCTGCGGCCCCGCGAGCCAGGACACGAGCACGAACGCGCCGCCCGTGACGACCACGGTCAGTACCCCGTACGCGTTCCTGATCATCACGAGCATCGCCACGAGCAGCGCCGTGGCCAGCCACAGCAGCAGCGTGATGTGCCCGTCGGAGAGCAGCGCGGCGCCGCCGAGGCCGAGCAGCGGCGGCGCCGTGTACCCGGCCGCAGCGGTCAGCACCATGCCGAGCCCGCTCGGCTTGCCCCGGCTGACGGTGAGGCCGCTGGTGTCCGAGTGCAGCCGGATGCCGTCGAGCCTGCGGCCCATGAGCAGCGCGACCAGTCCGTGGCCGCCCTCGTGCGCGATGGTGATGGCGTTGCGGGTCAGCCGCCAGACGTTGTGCGGGAGGATCGCGGCGAGTGCGACGACGCCGGTGGCGAAGGTCACCCACTGGTCGGGGTCGGACTGGGTCCCGAAGATCCGGTCCCAGAGGCTGGCGTCCATGTGGTTAGGCTGCTCCCGTTCGAGTTCGGTTTCGGGTTCGGCGGCGGGTCGGCATCTGGCACTGTGGCACGTATGTGCGGACGGTATGCATCGAGTCGTAGGCCCGAGGATCTCGCAGGAATCTTTGAGATCGAGAAGTGGGAGCCGGAGGAGGCCTATGAGGCCGACTTCAACGTGGCTCCTACTAAGGAGGTCTACGCGGTGCTGGACCGCCCTGTTAAGGACGCCGACGACCCCCGTCCGGTTCGCCAGTTGCGCAAGCTCAAGTGGGGCCTGGTGCCGTCGTGGTCCAAGACCCCGGAGGGCGGCGCCCGCATGATCAACGCGCGGGCCGAGACCGTACACGAGAAGCCCTCGTACCGGCGGGCCTTCTCCACGCGGCGCTGCATCCTGCCCGCCGACGGCTATTACGAGTGGGTGACCGCGGCCGGTGAGCGCGACCTGGAGGTCGAGGGCAAGAAGAAGCGGCCGCGAAAGCAGCCGTACTTCGTGACGCCGGCGGACGGGTCGGTGTTCGCGATGGCGGGGCTGTACGAGTTCTGGCGGGACCGGACGTTGCCGGACGAGCATCCGCTGGCGTGGTGGGTGACGTGCTCCGTGATCACTACGGAGGCGGAGACGGCGCCGCTGGGGGTGGCTCCGGCGGAGGGGCCTAGGTCGCTCGCCGACATTCATCCGCGGATGCCGTTGATGCTGACGCCGGAGCGGTGGGACGACTGGCTCGACCCGGGCCGTACCGATGTCGAGGATCTTCGTACGCTCCTTGTCCCTCCTCCGGAGGGGCTGATGCGGGCGTATCCCGTGTCGACGGCGGTGAGCAATGTGCGCAACAACGGGCCGGAGTTGTTGAAGGAGTTGGAGGGGCCGGAGGAGGGGACGCTCTTCTGAACCGTGTGCGGTGAGCCGTGGTTGGCGACTCGGGGCTCTGCCCCGGACCCCGCGCCTCAATCGCCGGCGGGGCTTGATTTCGGTGCACCATGACTCCGTGACACGTAGCGAGATCGTTTCCACGGAAGTCGGCGATGCCCGGATCACCTGGCACGTCGCCGAGCAGGCAAAGCTGGTGCTGGCCGTGAGTCATGGGGCCGGCGGCGGGATCGAGGCACGCGACCTCCAGGCCCTCGCCGCCGCCCTCCCCGCCCACGGCGTGAGCGTCGCGCTCGTCGAGCAGCCGTGGCGGGTGGCCGGGAAGAAGTTGGCGCCCGCGCCGAAGACGCTCGACAAGGGGTGGCGGGGGATCTGGCCCGCGCTGGAGAAGCCGGGGCTGCCGGTGGTCGCCGGAGGGCGGAGCGCCGGCGCGCGCGTCGCCTGCCGTACCGCCGGTGAACTCGGCGCCGCCGCCGTGCTCGCGCTCAGTTTCCCGCTGCACCCGCCGGGCAAGCCGGAGAAGTCGCGGGCCGATGAGTTGCTCGGGGCGGGGGTGCCGACACTCGTCGTGCAGGGCGGCAACGACCCGTTCGGCAAGCCCGCCGAGTTCCCGGAGGGCAGCGCGTACGAACTCACCGAAGTCCCCTACGGGGACCACGGCTTCGCCGTTCCGAAGCGGGCGGACCTCACCCAGGACGAGGCACTGGCCGTCATCACCGACGCCGTCACGAAGTGGACCCGGTCACTCGTCTAGCGGCCGGGAATGTTGAGAGCGGGACGACTGTTGTGCGGACTGTCGGTGCACACAGTTCGTACGAGAGGAAGTCCGCCGCATGGGTTCAGTCGCTTGCCCCAGCCGTGCCACCGCTCCTGACCTGGAGTGGAGCGTGCTGAGCGCGGCCAAGACCGCTCCTGTTCGGGCGGCGGGCGGACCGGATCGTCGTCTATCCTCCGATTCGAGCGGGGTCTCGTTCGTCCCCGCGACGTCGCTTGAGGAGGTGGGTCCGGTCACAGGGACCGACGCAGGGACCGAGCACGGCCAGGCGGAGGAGCGCCCCGAGGGCCCCGGGAACGGGGAGAGCGCCGCCGAGCGCAACGCGCGCTTCGAGCGGGACGCGCTGGAATTCCTCGACCAGATGTATTCGGCCGCCCTGCGCATGACGCGCAATCCGGCCGACGCCGAGGACCTGGTACAGGAGACGTACGCGAAGGCGTACGCCTCGTTCCACCAGTTCCGCGAGGGCACGAACCTCAAGGCGTGGCTGTACCGGATCCTGACGAACACCTTCATCAACTCGTACCGCAAGAAGCAGCGCGAGCCCCAGCGCAGTGCCGCCGAGGAGATCGAGGACTGGCAGCTGGCCCGGGCCGAGTCGCACATGTCGACCGGTCTGCGCTCCGCCGAGTCGCAGGCGCTCGACCACCTGCCCGACTCGGACGTGAAGAGGGCGCTGCAGGCGATCCCCGAGGAATTCCGCATCGCGGTCTATCTCGCCGACGTAGAGGGCTTTGCGTACAAGGAGATCGCGGACATCATGGGTACACCTATCGGTACGGTGATGTCCCGGCTGCACCGTGGCCGTCGCCAGTTGCGCGGCATGCTCGAGGACTACGCCCGTGACCGCGGGCTCGTCCCGGCCGGTGCCGGTCAGGCGAACGAAGCGAAAGGCTCGGGCTCATGAGCTGCGGAGAGCCGCACGAGACGGACTGCGCGGAAGTCCTGGACCATCTCTACGAGTTCCTCGACCACGAGATGCCGGACAGTGACTGCACCAAGTTCGAGGTGCACTTCGAGGAGTGCTCCCCGTGCCTGGAGAAGTACGGCCTGGAGCAGGCCGTGAAGAAGCTGGTGAAGCGGTGCTGCGGGCATGACGACGTGCCGACCGATCTGCGGGCCAAGGTCATGGGCCGGATCGATCTGATCCGCTCGGGAGAGGCCACGCCCGAGGACGGCCTGGGCAAGCCCCTCGCCTGAACGGTGATCGGGGCTTTGTTCACCCGATCGTGCGAATCCGGGGCCCGTGGCCCCGGCAATCCCCCTGATGCGCCGCGAGCGCCTTCCCGGGCGTCCTATTCTCCGTGAACTGGACGCCTTGGGGAGGGAGTTGGGTCATGCGGTCGGTTCCGCCTGTGGCCCGCGCGTATGTGCTCCTGACCGCCGGTCTCGCCGCCGTCTGCGCCGCGCCGGCCCTGTTCTCCACCGACTCCTCGTGGCTCCGCGTCGGGCTGCTCGCCTGCCTCTACGCGGGGTGCGAGCAGGTCGGCCGCTTCCGATTCCTCGGGCGGCGCGCGCCCCGGGGCATGGGGACGTTCTTTCCCGTACTGCTCGCCGGGGCCTTCCTGTTGCCGCCCGCGGCCGCCGCGCTCGTCGCCGTGCCGGGCGCCCTGCTCGCGCGGGTCGAGCAGCGGCCCGTATGGCTGCGCAAGGTGTGGCGCGCGGCCCAACTCGCCCTCGCCGCCTGGGCCTCGGCGCGGATCTTCGGCGCGCTCGGCGGGCCCGAGGCGGTCGCCGCCGACCCGGGGCCGCGACTCCCGTACGTGCTCGTGCCCGGCGGCGCCGCCGTCCTCGTGTTCTGCGCCGTGCTCACGGTGCTCGACGGGGGCGTGCTGGCCACCGCCGAGCGGGTGCCGGTGCGCGGCGCCTGGCGGGGCCTGTTCCTGCGGATGCTCGCGCCGGTGGCCGCGCACGGGCTCGCCGGGCTTGTGATGGCGATGATGTGGACGAGTTCGTACGGGCCCGTCGCCGCGCTGCTCGTGCTGCTGCCGATGTACATCTCCTGCTGGGTGTTCGCCCAGTACCAGCGGGAGCGGGCGGCCCACCAGGCCACGATCCGGGCGCTCGTGCAGGCCGTCGACATCAAGGACGGGTACACGCGCGGGCACAGTGAGCGGGTCGGGCAGGCGTCCATGATGATCGCGCGCGAGCTCGGGATGGAGGGGGAGCGGGTCGAGGCGCTGCGGTTCGCCGGGATCCTGCACGACGTGGGGAAACTCGGGGTGCCCACGCGGTTGTTGCGCAAGGACGGGCCGCTCACGCCTCAGGAGCGGGAGGTCATTCAGCTGCACCCGGAGTACGGGCACGAGATGGTGCGCGGGATCGCGTTCCTCGGGGAGGCGCGGTCGGCGATTCTCCATCACCACGAGCGGCTCGACGGGAGCGGGTATCCGTACGGGCTTGTGGGTTCGCAGATTCCGGAGTTCGCGCGGGTGGTGGCGGTGGCGGACGCGTTCGACGCGATGACTTCTACGCGGACGTACTCGCGGGCGAGGCCGGTGGCGGTGGCGTTGGCGGAACTGGAGCGGTGTGCGGGGTCGCAGTTCGATCCGGTGATGGTGGGGGCGTTTGTGCGGGTGCTTCGGCGGGAGGGGTGGTCTCCCGTGGTGACGGCGGACGAGGTGGTGCCTGCGGCGCGGCGGGAAAGTGGTGTCGCGGTGCCGCCGCCGGCGGCACCGAGGTGACGCCTCCGCTCCGCGGCACCGGGCGGCTGCCTGCGACGGGTTCGCTCCGCGGCACCGGGCGGCTGCCTGCGACGGGTTCGCTCCGCGGCATCGGGCGGCTGCCTGCGACGGGTTCGCTCCGCGGCACCGGGCGGCTGCCTGCGACGGGGTCGGCGCCCACCGAGGGTGCTGCCCGCACCGGGGGCCGCCTTGCCCACCCTGCCGCCCTTGGCGGCAGATTGCCCAAGGCGTGGGGCGCCGACCGCTACGGGTGGGGAGCCGGTGGTGGCGGATTGCTTGAGGTGGGGGTGGCGTTGGTTGTGTCTTTCGAGCCCCTGCGGCGATTGAGCAGCGGGGTTCGGGGCGGAGCCCCGGGGCGTTGGGGTGGTGGGGCGTGAGAGGGACGGGTAGGTGGGGGATCGGGGTCGTGTACGGGGTCGCCGTGGCGGTCGCGTTGGTCGCCCTCGGCGACACCGTGGCGCACGGCGTCGTCGAACCGGGGAACGCCCTGGCGTTCGGGGCGTTCGTCGCCGTGGGGGAACTGGCCCGATGGGGCGGCGGCGAGGAGCGCGAGGCCGCACCGCTCGGAGCCGCGGGCGCACTCGCGTACGCACTGCTCGGCGAGGTGGCCGGACGGCCCACGCACCACGGCGTACTCCAGGTCGTCGCGGTCGTCGTCGCCGGCGCGCTCGTCGGCTGCGTACCGCACGTGGCCCGCGGCAAGGGCTCCCCGCTCGACCACGTCGCGCGCCGCGTGCTCACCGTCGGGTTCGCCGCCGTCTGCTTCCAACCGCTCTACAACGAAGGCGTGTTGGAGGAGTGGGTCGGCGACGGGGCGTACTACGCGCTGTTGATGGTGGGGCTGCTGACCCTTACCGCGTTGTGCGACGCCGTGCTCGCCGCCGCCATGGCGCACGCCAGGACCCGGTGGCCGTTCGGGCCGCTGCTGCGCGACGAGTTGCGGGCGATGCTCGGGATCGGCTCCGCCGTGTGCGCGACGGGCGCCGTCATGGCGCTCGCCGTCGCCGTCCTCGGGCTGTGGGCGCTGCCCCTGATCAGCCTGCCGCTGCTGCTCACCCAGTTGGCGTTCCGCAGGTACTCCGTGGTCAAGGCCACGTACCGGCAGACCATCACCTCACTGGCCCGCGCCACCGAGATCGCCGGCTACACCCCGCACGGCCACGCCCGCCGCGTCGCCGCGCTCAGCCGGGCCATGGGGCGTGACCTGGGGGTTTCCGGGGCGGATCTCACGGTCCTCGAGTACGCCGCGCTGATGCACGACATCGGGCAGCTCTCGCTCGTCGACCCCGTCGCCGAAGGGGCCACCGCCGCGCTGCCGCCAGCCCAGCAGCGCCGGATCGCGCTCCTCGGCGGCGCCGTCGTCCGGCAGACCGGCGTGGACCCGCACGTCGCCGTGGTGGTCGAGCGGCAGGCCGACCCGTACCGTGAGCAGCCGCTCACCGCCCGGATTGTGCGGACAGCGAACGCGTACGACGAGATGGCCAGGGAACAGGGACCTCAGGGGCCGCTCAGGGCGCTGGAAAGCCTGCGTCTGGCCACGGGCCGCGACCACCAGCCGGAGGTCGTGGAAGCGCTGGCCAGAGTGGTTTCCAAGGCCGGTCTGAGCCTAGGGTCGGTGGGGTAACCCATGGGTAATGAGCGGTCGTCCGACCGTACGTGGTTGGATGCGAAGCAAGGCACGGACACGCAAGGCACAGCACGCAAGGCACGCGGAAGGCTCGGCGTCCGGGGGCACAGGCCTCGAGTATCGGCAGGCGGGAATCGTGAGGATCTTCGGCAAGGGACGGCACCGGCCCTCCGCCTCCTGGCGGCAGGCCACGGATCGCGCGTTCACGCTGATCGGCGACGGCCGGTACGAGGACGCGGGAGCGCTGCTCACGCGCGCCGCCGACCTGGAGCCGTGGCTGTCGGAGTCCTGGTTCAACCTCGCGCTGCTGCACAAGTTCCGGCACGACTGGGAGCAGGCCCGCACCACGGGTCTGCGGGCCGTCGCGCTCCTGGAGAAGGAGAACGGGGCGCCGGACTGGTGGAACGTCGGCATCGCCGCCACCGCGCTCCAGGACTGGCCGCTCGCGCGCAGGGCCTGGCAGGCGTACGGGCTGAAGGTGCCCGGTGGCGCCGCGGCCGCCGGGGAGCCGACCGGGATGGACCTCGGGAGCGCCGCCGTGCGGCTGTCGCCGGAGGGCGAGGCCGAGGTGGTGTGGGGGCGCAGGCTCGACCCCGCGCGGATCGAGGTGCTCTCCATTCCGCTGCCGTCGTCCGGGCGGCGCTGGGGCGAGGTCGTGCTGCACGACGGGGTGCCGCACGGGGAGCGGACCACGGCGACCGGGCACTCGTATCCGGTGTTCGACGAGATCGAGCTGTGGGCGCCTTCGCCGGTGCCGACGTGGGTGGTGCTGCTGGAGGCGGCCACCGAGGCGGACCGGGACGCGTTGGAGCGGTTGGCCGCCGATGCGGGGTTCGCCGCGGAGGACTGGTCGTCGTCCGTGCGGTTGCTGTGCCGGACGTGTTCCGAGTCGCGGATGCCGTCCGACGAGGGGGACGGGACGCATCTCGATCCGCACGATCACAGTGAGCCGGGGCATCCGGGGCCGCTCGGGCATCGGACCGATGGGCAGTTGTGGGTGCCGGAGCGGGAGTGTGGGGTGGCTGCGCCGGCGTCGTTGGTGCGGGGGTTGCTCGACGGGTGGGTCGCCGACTCGCCGGATTCGCGGGACTGGCGGGATCTCGAAGAGGTCTGTTAGCTGCGGGTGGGTGCGGGGCTGGTTCCTGGAGGCCGCCCCCGCCGCCCCTTCCCGTCCCGTCCCCGGGGGCTGCGCCCCCGGACCCCCTTAAAAGATTGCGCCCCGCAGCGGAGCTGCAAATGGACACAGCCCCGCGCCCCTGAGTGCCCCCGTACCCTGTAGAGGTTCGACCCTCGTATTCCCAGGAAGGCAATCGTCCCCCATGGCTCAGCAGGACACCGATCAGCAGCACGCCGGCGTGCTTCCCGTGGATGACGAGGGGTTTGTCGTCGACAGCGAGGACTGCGAGGCGCGGGAGGCGGCGTACCGGGAGCGTGGTACGTCGCGGCCGATCACCGTCGTCGGGAACCCGGTGCTGCACAAGGAGTGCAAGGACGTCACCGAGTTCGACGACGAGCTCGCGAAGCTCGTCGACGACATGTTCGCCAGCCAGCGCACCGCCGAGGGCGTGGGCCTCGCCGCCAACCAGATCGGCGTGGACCTGAAGGTCTTCGTGTACGACTGCCCGGACGACGACGGCGTGCGGCACACCGGGGTCGTCTGCAACCCGGTGCTGCGCGAGCTGCCGGCCGAGCAGCGGCGGCTCGACGACTCCAACGAGGGCTGCCTGTCCGTACCGACCGCGTACGCCGAACTCGCCCGCCCCGACTACGCGGTGGTCACCGGGCAGGACGAGAAGGGCAACGCGATCACCGTGCGCGGCACCGGCTACTTCGCGCGCTGCCTGCAGCACGAGACGGACCACCTGTACGGGTACCTGTACATCGACCGGCTGTCGAAGCGGGAGCGCAAGGCCGCGCTGAAGCAGATGGACGAGGGCACGCCCCGCTACCCCGTGGTCGCCAACGACTGAGAACTTTCACCATTCGTACGCAAGTTGAGCCTTGGCCGTACGTGAGTGGGACGTCGAGCGGCGTCCGGTCCGGGAATCCCCCCGGTCGGGCGCCGCTTTTCTGTGCCCGCGTACGCGCTGTCGTACGCCCGCCTGTGCGAACAGGATCAGCCGCGCGTGATCCATATTCAGTCATGTAAGGGGACGAATCGCGTAACCGGGGGTAGTGAGGGGAGCAAATCCGTTCCCACATCGGTCAGTTGTGGTGCTGAATAGAAAGCGCGGGGATACGCAACGGCGCGCGCCCGGCAGTGCGGGAGGGGCGTACGCCCACACGCGGCAGAGAGGGGTTTGTACGTGCGTTATCCACAGACAGCGGTACCAGCTGCGCTGGCGCTACCGATGGTCGAGGACGCGTTTCCTCGCAATCTGCACCCGTATTGGCCGAAGCTCCAGGAGACAACGCGCTCCTGGCTGCTCGAAAAGCGGCTGATGCCGCCGGACAAGGTCGAGAAGTACGCCGATGGGCTGCGCTACACGGACCTGATGGCGGGCTACTACCTGGAGGCCCCCGACGACGTGCTGGCCGCGATCTGCGACTACAGCGCGTGGTTCTTCGTCTGGGACGACCGGCACGACCGCGACGTGATCCACGGAAGGACGGCGAGCTGGCGGCGGCTCGCCGTCCAGCTGCACGCGGCGACCGAGGCACCCGAGCTCCACCTGGACCACAGGGACCCGCTGGTCGCGGGCTTCGCGGACAGTGTGCTGAGGCTCTACGGCACGCTCGGCCGGACCTGGAACGCGCGCTTCGCCCGGCACTTCCACGCGGTGATCGACGCGTACGACCAGGAGTTCCGCAACCGGACCTCGGGCACGGTCCCGTCGGTCGACGAGTACATCGCGCTGCGCAGGAACACCTTCGCGCACTGGATCTGGCTCGACCTGCTGGAGCCGAGCGCAATGTACGAACTCCCCACCTGGGTACGGAAAAACGAGGCGTTCGCGCGCGCGGCACTCGCCTGCCAGGATTTCGCGGCCTGGTACAACGACCTGTGCTCGCTGCCCAAGGAACTCGCGGGCAATGAATTGCACAATCTCGGGATAAGCCTCATACGGCACGAGGAGTATTCGCTCCCCGAAGCGATCGAAGAAGTACGCCGAAGGGTTCAGGGAACCGTCGACGAATTCCTCGACGCGGAGCGGCAGGTGGAACATCTCGCGGTCGTCACGGAAAACGTGGGGCCGCACGGAAAGGAGCTCGCGGAGGCCATTCGGCGGTGCGTGGGGAACATGCGGAACTGGTTCAGCTCCGTCTACTGGTTCCATCACGAATCGGGGCGTTATCGGGTCGACAGTTGGGACGACAGGGCCACGCCGCCCTATGTCACCGACGCCGAACCGGGAATCACCGGAGCGGGAATCACCGGAGCGGGAATCGCCGAAGCGGGAATCGCCGAACCGGAAATGACGCAGCAGGTGGGTGAGCGCACATGACCGTCGACTCCACGCTGCCGGCACCCGCGCCGAGCACCGCCGAAGAGCAGCCGCCGCCCGCCCCCGGTGGCGTGCCGCTCATCGGCCACGCCTGGAACCTGCTGCGCGACCCGCTGGCCTTCCTGGCCTCCTTGCGCGACGGCGGTGAGGTCGTCCGGCTGAAGCTCGGTCCGAAGACGGCGTACGCGGTGAACGACCCGGAGCTGGTCGCCACGCTCCTCAAGAGCCCCGACTTCCTGGTCGGCGGGCCGCTCTGGGACACCATGGGCGTGCTACTCGGCAAGGGCGTCGCGACCAGCAACGGGCCGCTGCACCGGCGCCAACGCCGCGCCATCCAGCCCGCGTTCAGGATGGACAGGATCCATGAGTACGCGGCCGTGATGGAGCAGGAGGCGCACGCCATGGCCGACCGGTGGGAGGACGGGCAGACCGTCGACATCGGCGCCGAGGTGTTCCGTACGGCGACCCGGATCGTGGCGCGCTCCGTGCTCCGGGTCGACTCGATCGACGAGCGGGCGGACCGGCTCAGCGCCGCGCTGCACACCGTCTTCGAGGGCCTGTACCGGCGGATGATCCTGTCCTTCGGGCCGCTCTACCGGCTGCCGCTTCCGGCCAATCGACGGTTCGGATACGCGCTGGCCGATTTGCACCGCCTGGTCGACGAGATCATCGCCGAACGCCGGGAACAGACGGCTTCCGGCCACAATCCGGACGACCTGCTCGCGGCATTGCTCGACGACCGCGACGGGAATGGTGAACCGGTCGGCGAGCAGGAGGTGCACGACCAAGTCGTGTCGCTCGTCGTGGCCGGGGCCGAGAATGTGGCGAAGACGCTGACATGGGTCTTCCAGCTCCTCGCCGAACACCCGGACCACGAAAGGCGGTTGAGCGAGGAACTGAAATCCGTCACGCGTGGTCGGCCGGTCGCTTTCGGTGACATCAAGGAACTCGCATATATGCGGAATCTGCTCACCGAATCGATGCGAATACGGCCCGCCGTATGGATACTGACGCGGCTCGCGGCCGTCGACACGACGCTCGGCGGGTATCGCATTCCGGCCGGGGCGGACATCGTCTACAGCCCGCTCGCGATGCAGCGCGACCCGCGCGCGTTCCGTGACCATCTGGCGTTCGACCCCGACCGCTGGCTGCCCGAACGCGCCGCGGATGTGACGCCCGCGGCGCACGCGCCGTTCAGCGTCGGCAACCGCAAGTGCCCCGGCGACCACTTCAGCATGGCCGAACTGGCGCTGGTGCTGGGGGCGGTTGTGCGGAGGTGGCGGGTGGGCCCGACGAGCGGAACGGACACCACCGCCCGGATAGGGATCACCCTGCAACCGAAGGCGGCACTGCTGAAGGTCGAAGCGCGCGGCTAGCCGACTAGCCCGCGAGCTTCACGCGGAAGGTCCTTCTGAAGGCGTTGGGCGTCGTGCCCAGCGCCTTCATGAACTGATGGCGCATCGCCGCCGCGTTGCCGAACCCGGTGCGCGCGGCGATCGCGTCCACCGTCTCGTCGGTGCGCTCCAGCAACTCCTGGGCGAACAGCACCCGTTGACGCAGCAGCCAGCGGTACGGCGTCGTCCCGGTCTCCTGCTGGAAGCGCCGCGCGAAGGTGCGCGGCGACATGTGCGCACGCGCCGCGAGCTCCTCCACGGTGACCGGCTCGTCCAGGTGCCGGTCCATCCACGCCAGCACCTCCCCCACGGTGTCGCACCGGGTCATCGGCAGCGGGCGCTCCACGTACTGCGCCTGCCCGCCGTCGCGGTGCGGGGGCACGACCATGCGGCGGGCGATCGCGTTCGCCACCTCGGCGCCGTGTTCGGTCCGCACGATGTGCAGGCAGGCGTCGATGCCCGCGGCCGTCCCGGCGGAGGTGACGACCGGGCCGTCGTCGACGTACAGCACGTCGGGGTCGACGCGGGTGCGCGGGAAGCGGACGGCGAGCTCGCGTTCGTAGCGCCAGTGCACCGCGCAGCGCCGCCCGTCGAGCAGCCCGGCCGCGCCGAGCGCGAACACCCCCGAGCAGACGCTGAGGACGCGCGCGCCCCGGTCGACGGCGCGCCGCAGCGCGTCGAGCAGCTCCGGCGGGTACCCGTCGTGCGGCTCACCCGAGGCCGGCACCGCGATGAGGTCGGCCTCGTCGAGTCGTTCGAGGCCGTACGGGGTGGAGACCGTCATGCCCGGCACGTGCGTACCGAGCGTGGGACCCGCGGCGGAGACGGCCGCGAAGTCGTACACGGGAAGCCCGGCCTCGCTCCGGTCGAGGCCGAACACCTCGCAGACGACGCCGAGTTCGAAGGGGTGAACTCTGTCGAGCAGCACGGCGGCCACGTTCTTCAGCATGTCCGCCAGTGTGCCGCAGGCGTGGCAGTAATTCGAGGGTCGGTGACGGTCCTGCCACTGCCGCGCGGCTGCCGCCGGGCGGAGAGTAGGGGCCATGAACACAGCGATGAACTACCTGACCGTCCTCTTCGTCTTCCTCCTCCTGGCGGCCCCCTCCCTGTACGGGATGGCCCACGACCGTCGCATCGACCGCCAGCTCAAGGCGGCCGCCGCCCGGCGCGCGGACAGCCGGGCCCCCCGCTACGAGAAGGCGGCCTGACCGGGCCGCCGCCCGAAGACCAGCAAGTGCGAACTCGCGACCAGCAACTCAGGATGCGCCTCCGCCAGCCGGGCAGCGGCCAGAGCCGACACGAACAGGTCGGATTCCCGGGCCACTTGCCGCCCGGTGGCGGTCTCGGCGGCCTTCAGCATCGAGTCGGCGGGCCCCTCCACCCCGTACAGCCGGGTGTCGTCGAACCCGGCGTCCCGTACCTCCGCCGCCAGGTCGTCGGCCCGATGGAAGTACGCGAAGGTGAACTCCCGCCCCTCGTTCCTCCCGGTCGCCAGCACCCGCCCCGTGCGCTCCGCGCGCCCGTCGAGGTGCACCCGCCCGACCGAGGCGTGGTCGAACAGCGCCGCGAACCGCTGAATCCCGGCGGCCACGACAAGGCCACCGGGACGCACCACCCGCATCGCCTCCGCCAACACCCGCTCCCTGTCGGCCCGTTCGGGCAGGTGGTACAGCGGTCCGAGCAACAGCACCACGTCGTACGAGGAATCGGACGCGCTCAGCGCACGGGCATCGCCCAGCTCGACCGCGCACCCGGCGTCCGCCGCCTCCCGTACGTGCCGTTCCACGGGGTCGACGAGACGCACGCGGTACCCGTCCTCGACGAGCCACCGCGCGTGCGTCCCGGGACCGCCGCCCACGTCAAGCACGGAGGCGGGCGCGGCGGGCAGGTGCCGCCTCAACAGCTCCTGCGTACGCACGAGTTCGAGCACGCCGGCGGCGGATGTGCGCAGCCGGGTGTGCTCGTCGAAGCGGGTGGAGTAGTAGGTGAGGACTTCGGCCGCGACCTGGGGTGCCTGGGGTGCCGTCATGCCCCGCAAGTGTGACGAAGGGGCGGTGGGCGCCGCACCTCAATATCGGGGTGCGGCGCCCACCGCTCCGTAGCGCCTCTACCGCTCAGAAGTCCTCGTCGAAGCCGACCGAGCCCTCGACCGCGACCTGGTAGGCCGAGACGCGGCGTTCGAAGAAGTTGGTCAGTTCCTGGACGCCCTGGAGCTCCATGAAGGAGAAGGGGTTCTCCGAGCCGTAGACCGGGGCGAAGCCGAGGCGCTGGAGGCGTTGGTCCGCGACGCACTCCAGGTACTGGCGCATCGAGTCGGTGTTCATGCCCGGCAGGCCCTCGCCGCACAGGTCTCGGGCGAACTGCAGCTCGGCGTCGACCGCCTCCTTCAGCATGTCCGTGACCTGCGTGCGCAGCGCGTCGTCGAAGAGCTCGGGCTCCTCCTTGCGGACCGTGTCGACGACGTCGAAGGCGAAGGACATGTGCATCGTCTCGTCGCGGAACACCCAGTTGGTGCCGGTGGCGAGGCCGTGGAGGAGGCCCCGGCTGCGGAACCAGTAGACGTACGCGAACGCCCCGTAGAAGAACAGGCCCTCGATGCACGCCGCGAAGCAGATCAGGTTGAGGAGGAAGCGGCGGCGGTCCGCCTTGGACTCCAGGCGGTCCATCTCCTCGACCGAGTCCATCCACTTGAAGCAGAACTCGGCCTTCTCGCGGATGGACGGGATGTTCTCCACGGCGGCGAAGGCGGCCGCGCGGTCCTCCGGGTCGGGGAGGTAGGTGTCGAGCAGCGTCAAGTAGAACTGGACGTGCACGGCCTCCTCGAAGAGCTGGCGGGACAAGTAGAGCCGCGCTTCGGGGGAGTTGATGTGCTTGTAGAGGGTGAGGACGAGGTTGTTCGCCACGATCGAGTCGCCCGTCGCGAAGAACGCGACCAGGCGGCCGATCATGTGCTGCTCGCCGGGGCTGAGCTTCGCGAGGTCGGCGACGTCCGAGTGGAGGTCGACCTCCTCGACCGTCCACGTGTTCTTGATGGCGTCCCGGTAGCGCTCGTAGAAGTCCGGGTAGCGCATGGGGCGCAGGGTGAGTTCGAAGCCCGGGTCGAGCAGGTTCTTGGTGTCACTCATTACTGGCAGGCCTCGCAGGACTCGGGGTTTTCCAGGGAGCAGGCGACCGCGTCGGGGTCGGGGTCGGGGTCGGGTGTCGCGGTCTGTGCGGGGACGGGGGCGGTGGAGCTGTTGCCGGCCGCCCGCGCGATGCGCGTCGCGGGGCGCGAGCGCAGGTAGTACGTCGTCTTCAGGCCCGACTTCCAGGCGTACGCGTACATCGAGGAGAGCTTGCCGATGGTCGGCGTCTCCATGAAGAGGTTGAGGGACTGGGCCTGGTCGAGGAACGGGGTGCGGGCCGCCGCCATGTCGATGAGGCCGCGTTGCGGGATCTCCCAGGCCGTGCGGTAGAGGGCGCGGACCTCGTCCGGGATCCAAGTGAAGCCCTGCACCGAGCCGTTGGACTCGCGCAGTGCCTCGCGGGTCTGTGCGTCCCAGACGCCGAGCCGCTTCAACTCGTCGATCAGGTACGCGTTCACCTGGAGGAATTCGCCCGACAGCGTCTCGCGCTTGAAGAGGTTGGAGACCTGTGGCTCGATGCACTCGTAGACGCCGGCGATGGAGGCGATGGTCGCCGTCGGCGCGATCGCCAGCAGCAGCGAGTTGCGCATGCCGACCGAGGCGATGCGTGCGCGCAGTGCCGCCCAGCGCTCCGGCCAGGTGAGCTGGACGTCGTAGTGGTCCGGGTGCAGGACGCCGCGTGCCGTACGCGTCTTCTCCCAGGCGGGCAACGGGCCGTTGCGCTCGGCGAGGTCCGTCGACGCCTCGTACGCGGCGAGCATGACGCGCTCCGCGATACGGGTGGACAGGGCGCGGGCCTCGGGTGAGTCGAAGGGGAGCTTCAGTTTGAAGAAGACGTCCTGGAGGCCCATCGCGCCCAGGCCCACCGGGCGCCAGCGCGCGTTGGAGCGGCCCGCCTGGTCGGTCGGGTAGAAGTTGATGTCGACGACGCGGTCGAGGAACGTGACGGCCGTGCGGACGGTGTCGTCGAGGCGCTTCCAGTCGATGTCGTGCGTCTCTACGTCGACGAAGGCGCCGAGGTTCACCGAGCCCAGGTTGCAGACGGCCGTCTCCCCGTCGTCCGTCACCTCCAGGATCTCCGTGCACAGGTTGGAGGAGTGGACGGTGTGGCCGGGCTCGGCCGTCTGGTTGGCGGTGCGGTTGGCGGCGTCCTTGAAGGTGAGCCAGCCGTTGCCGGTCTGCGCGAGGGTGCGCATCATGCGGCCGTACAGATCGCGGGCCGGGATCGTCTTCTGCGCCTTGCCGTCGGCCTCGGCCTTGCGGTACGCGGCGTCGAACTCCGCGCCCCACAGGTCGACAAGCTCGGGCACGTCGGACGGGGAGAACAGGGACCACGGCTCGTCCGCGTTCACGCGGCGCATGAACTCGTCCGGGATCCAGTGCGCGAGGTTCAGGTTGTGGGTGCGGCGCGCGTCCTCGCCGGTGTTGTCGCGCAGCTCCAGGAACTCCTCGATGTCGGAGTGCCAGGTCTCCAGGTAGACCGCGGCCGCGCCCTTGCGGCGGCCGCCCTGGTTCACCGCCGCCACCGAGGCGTCCAGCGTCTTCAGGAACGGGACGATGCCGTTGGAGTGGCCGTTCGTGCCGCGGATCAGCGAACCGCGCGAGCGGATACGGGAGTACGAGAGGCCGATGCCGCCCGCGTGCTTCGAGAGGCGGGCCACCTGGTGGTAGCGGTCGTAGATCGAGTCGAGCTCGTCGAGTGGGGAGTCGAGGAGGTAGCAGCTCGACATCTGGGGGTGGCGGGTGCCGGAGTTGAAGAGGGTGGGGGAGGAGGGGAGGTAGTCGAGGCGGCTCATCAGGCCGTACAGCGCGGCCACTTCGTCGAGAGCGCGGACGCTGTCGTCCTCGGCCAGGCCCGCCGCCACGCGCAGCATGAAGTGCTGCGGGGTCTCGATGACGTGCCGGGTGATCGGGTGGCGCAGCAGGTAGCGGCTGTGCAGGGTGCGCAGGCCGAAGTAGCCGAAGCGGTCGTCGGCGGTGGTGTCGACGAGGGCGTCGAGGCGGGTGGCGTGTACGCGGACGAATCCGGCCGTACGGTCCGCGATCAGGCCCTCGCGGTGGCCGACCGCGACCGACTCGGTGAAGCTCGTGACGCCCTGCGAGGCGGCCTCGGAGGCGATGGAGCGGGTGAGCAGGCGGGCGGCGAGCCGGGAGTAGTCCGGGTCCTCCGAGATCAGTCCGGCCGCGGCCTCGGTGGCGAGATCGCGCAGCTCGGCCTCGTCGGCGTGCGCGCTTCGCCCGCGCAGCGCGGCGGCCGCGATTCTGCCGGGGTCGGCGTCGGGGAGGTCGACGGTGAGGTCCGTCAGGGTGCGCAGCAGTGCTGCACCCGGGCCGTCCTCGGGTGTGGCTGAGACCGGTTCGGCGGGCGGCGCGATGGTCACGTGGAGGCTCTCCCTCGCTCGGCTCGGGGCCTGCGGGGAGGAGGTGGCGGCGCGGGCCGCGGCGGGCGGGCCCTCGTCCACCGGCCCTTTCCGCGAGGCCCGGACGTCGTCGACGCCCGGGCCGGGTGGCTCGGGCGTACCGTCGACAGGTCGTCGGACTCGCGTGGGCGGATGTGTACGCCTACGCACACCGTTGCGGGACAGTTCCGGATTCGCACCGGATTCCCCTGCGGCGACAGCGAGAGCGAGCATACATGTTGTGCCGGGTTTTCGCGGCAGCCCCATATGTTGTGTCGGTGCGCCCCGGAGGGTGTCCGTGCCTACAGGCTCAACTCGTACGCCCGCAGCGTCACTTCCGGGATCGGGTCCCAGTCGCGCTCCGGGATCCGGGTGAAGCCGAGGCGTTCGTAGAGGCGGTGCGAGGCCGTCGCCACGGGCTGGGTGCACAGCACCACGGCCTTCTTGCCAGCCGCCCGCGCCCGCTCCACCACGGCCCGCACGAGCGCCTCCCCGACGCCCTTCCCGCGCGCCTCGACCGCCACCGCGAGCATCCGGAACTCGACCTCGCCGGAGCGGGACACCTCCGCGTACGGGTGCTCGTGCGAGGGGACGTACGTGACGCAGCCGACGACGCGTCCCTCGGGGTCCTCCGCGACGAGCACCTCGGCCTGTCGCGCACGCTTCTCGACGTCGCGCAGTTCGGCGGCGTACCAGTCGTCCTCCCCCTTCGCGAGGAGGCCGCTGCCGAGATAGGCGCGGGCGATCAACTCGCCGAGTTCGGCGTACTCTTCGGGGCGCACAGTTCTGATCACGTCGTCATGGTTACGTGACGTGCCGCCGCGCTCGCAATGCTTTCCCGAAAACGTGTCGGGCCCCTCCGTCCCGGAGGGGCCCGACGGCGTTCACAGGCGGGTCCTAGTGCTCCGCGCCGACCTTCGGCAGGTCGGCCTGTACGCCCTTGTCGCCGGCGTCGGCGGTGTAGTCCTCGGGGGACGTCTCGTCGATCCCGTCAGGGGCCTTGAGCGCCCGCAGGACGAAGGTGAGGACGACGGTGACGAGGACGTTGAGGACGATCGCGGTCGTGCCGATGTAGCCGATCTGGCCGATGCCGGGGATGTCGGCGGAGGAGCCAGCGAAGTGCGCCTGCGTCGGCGTCGACACGTTGTACGCGGCAACCGTCCCGTACACCATGCCGACCGCCCACCCGGCGAGCAGCGCCCAGCGGTGGAACCAGCGCGTGAACAGGCCGCCGACCAGGGCCGGGAAGGTCTGGAGGATCCAGATGCCGCCCAGGAGCTGGAAGTTGATCGCGACGGTCTTGTCCATCGTCAGGACGAAGGCGAGCGCGCCGACCTTCACCAGCAGCGACACCAGCTTGGAGACCTTGGTCTCCTGCTCGGCCGTCGCGTTCGGCTTGATGAAGTCCTTGTAGATGTTGCGCGTGAACAGGTTCGCCGCGGCGATGGACATGATGGCCGCGGGGACCAGCGCGCCGATGCCGATGGCGGCGAACGCGACGCCCGTGAACCAGTCGGGGAACATGTCCTCGAACAGCTGCGGAATCGCCAACTGCCCGTTCTGCACCTTGATCCCGGCCGCGATCGCCATGAACCCGAGCAGCGCGAGGAAGCCCAGCATCAGGGAGTACAGCGGCAGGATCGTGGTGTTGCGGCGGATCACCTCGCGGCTCTTGGAGGAGAGCGTCGCGGTGATCGAGTGCGGGTACATGAACAGCGCCAGGGCGGAGCCGAGCGCGAGCGTCGCGTACGTCCACGTACCCGAGGAGCCCGGAGCGAGCCCGGCGACCGGCTTGCCCGCCGCCTCGTTCGCGGCGTCGAACTTGTCGCTCGCCGCCGAGAAGATGTGCTCGAAGCCGCCGAGCTTGATCGGGATGTAGATGATGGCCACCGCGATCACGATGTAGATCAGGGTGTCCTTGACGAACGCGATCAGCGCGGGGGCGCGGAGCCCGGACGAGTACGTGTACGCGGCCAGCACGCCGAAGGCGATCAGCAGCGGCAGGTCCTTGATGAACCAGTTGGTGTTCTCGCCGCCGCCGACACCCATCACGTCCAGGACGGCCTGGATGCCGACCAGTTGGAGCGCGATGTACGGCATCGTCGCGAGGATGCCGGTGATCGCGATCGCGAGGGACAGGCCCTTTGAGCCGAAGCGGCCACGGACGAAGTCCGAGGTCGTCACGTACCCGTGCTTGTGCGAGACCGACCACAGGCGCGGCAGGAAGGTGAAGATCAGCGGGTACACCAGGATCGTGTACGGCACCGCGAAGAAGCCGGAGGCGCCGGCCGCGTAGATGGCCGCCGGGACGGCGACGAAGGTGTACGCGGTGTAGAGGTCGCCGCCGAGCAGGAACCAGGTGATCCAGGTGCCGAACGAGCGGCCGCCGAGGCCCCATTCGTCGAGCGAAGCCTCGTTCTCCGCACGTCGCCAGCGCGCGGCGAGGAAGCCCATGACCGTGACGGCCACGAAGAAGATGATGAAGACGGTGAGCGCGACACCGTTGACGCCGCCGTTCACGCCTGGCCTCCAGCCGACTGAGCAGACTTACGGGCGCGCTGATCGCGCTGCCACAGCTTGTACGCGAGCATCGTGAGCGCGGTCGAGATCAGCACCCACAGCATCTGGTACCAGTAGAAGAACGGCACGCCGATGAGCGTCGGTTCGACCTTGGCGTAGGAGCTGACCCAGAGCATCGCGACGAACGGTGCGACCAGACAGAGGGCAATGACCACGCGGACCGGCGTGACCACCGGTTGTTTCACTTCAGGCGCATCGGACATTTCGCGGTTCCGTTCCCCTCGCTGCTCAGAGATCCCACTTATCTCAGGTTTAACGCTCGGGAAATCTAAGCGAGAGTCTTGATCTATGGAACCCCTGTCCGGATAACGGACGTACCGGCAGGCCCGCTCAGCAGCAGCGGAACCCCTGCCGGGGGTCCGCTTCCTGCCGGTCCGTCCGCATGCGCTCGAACTCGCGGAGCGAGGGCACCGAGGCGCCCGGATGCTCCGCCCTGGCGTGCGCCACATACCGTTCGTACGCCGACTCGTCCGTCAACTCACGTACGTACCAACGGACTTGCCTAGCGACCCGAAGCAGCACCGGCATCAGCATGGTCGCGCGCCTCCTCCAACTCCGCCTTCTCCGCCTGCGTGGGGACGAGCCCGGCCGGGGCCACCAGCGTGGACTCGACGTACGGCGCCTCGCTCAGCTTGGACGCCTGCGGGTTCCGTACGTGCTTCACGCATACCCGCAGCGCGTCGAGGACGACCACGACGATGAGGAGCGCGAGGGCCGCCGAAAGGACGCCGTCCACCGTGGAGTTGGTGACCACGGTGTGCATGTCGTCCATGGTCTTCGCGGGCGGGAGCACCTTTCCGGCGTCGATGGCGTCCTGGTAGTTGGAGCGCTGCTGGAAGAAGCCGACGCGCGGGTCGGAGGAGAACACCTTCTGCCAGCTCGCGGTGAGCGTCACGACGGTGTCCCAGACCAGCGGGATGCCGGTGATCCAGGCCCACTTGAGGCGCCCCGACTTCACGAGCAGCGTCGTGCAGACGGCGAGGGCGACGGCGGCGAGCAGCTGGTTGGAGATGCCGAAGATCGGGAAGAGCTGGTTGATCCCGCCGAGCGGCTCGTGCACGCCGACCCACAGGAAGTAGCCCCACAGGCCGACGACGACGGCGCTGGTGAGCAGCAGGCCCGGCTTCCAACTCACGTTCTTGAACGGCTTGTAGACGTTGCCCAGCATGTCCTGGAGCATGAAGCGGCCCACGCGCGTGCCCGCGTCGAGCGCGGTCAGGATGAACAGCGCCTCAAACATGATCGCGAAGTGGTACCAGAAGGAGCGCAGACCGCCCCCGGTCACCTGCGAGAAGATCTCCGACACGCCGACGGCGAGCGTCGGGGCACCGCCCGTACGCGACAGCAGGCTCGCTTCCTCGACGTTCTTCGCGGCCAGCGCGAGGTCCGCAGGGGAGATCGAGTAGCCGAAGCTCGCGACGGCCTGGGAGGCGGACTGCACGCTGTCGCCGATGACTCCGGCGGGCGCGTTCATCGCGAAGTAGAGGCCGGGGTCGATGATCGAGGCGGCGACGAGCGCCATCACGGCGACGGACGACTCCATGAGCATGGAGCCGTAGCCGATCATCCGGACCTGCGTCTCCTTCTGGATCATCTTCGGCGTCGTGCCGGAGGAGATCAGCGCGTGGAAGCCGGAGAGCGCGCCGCACGCGATGGTGATGAAGACGAAGGGGAACAGGGAGCCCGCGAAGACCGGGCCGTCGCCGCGCGAGGCGAAGTCGGTGACCGCGTCCATCTTCAGCGTCGGCAGCGCGACCACGACGCCGATGGCGAGCAGCCCGATCGTGCCGAGCTTCAGATACGTCGAAAGGTAGTCGCGCGGCGCGAGCAGCATCCACACCGGGAGGACCGAGGCGACGAAGCCGTAGATCACCATCCAGATCACGAGCGTCGACGGTGCCAGCGTGAAGGTGTCCGCCCAGGAGGACTCGGCGACCCAGCGGCCCGCGATCAGCGCGATCAGCAGCAGCGCGACGCCGATGAGCGAGACCTCGGACACCTTGCCGGGGCGCAGGACGCGCAGATAGAAGCCCATGAGCAGGGCGATCGGGATGGTCATCGCGATGGAGAAGGTGCCCCAGGGCGACTCGGCCAGCGCGTTGACGACGACCAGGGCGAGCACGCCGAGCAGGATGATCATGATGGCGAAGGCGGCGACCAGGGCGGCGGCGCCGCCGAACGGGCCGATCTCCTCGCGCGCCATCTGTCCGAGCGAACGCCCGTCGCGCCGCGTCGAGAAGAACAGCACGACCATGTCCTGCACCGCGCCCGCGAAGATCACGCCGACGATGATCCAGATGGTGCCCGGCAGATACCCCATCTGCGCCGCGAGCACCGGCCCGACCAGCGGCCCCGCGCCCGCGATGGCGGCGAAGTGGTGGCCGAGCAGCACGCGCCGGTCGGTGGGGTGGAAGTCGATGCCGTTGTTGAGCCGCTCGGCGGGCGTGGCCCGCTTCGCGTCGACCTTCAGGACCTTGTTCGCGATGAACTTCGCGTAGAAGCGGTAGGCGATGGCGTACGACCCGAGGGCGGCGGCCACCATCCACGCGGCGGAGACCTCCTCACCGCGGGAGAGCGCGAGTACGGACCAGCCGGCCGCGCCCACGAGGGCGACGACGGTCCACAGAATGATGGTTCTAGGAGAAGCGGTACGCACCGGTCTGGTCCTCCCCGTCCATGCGATGTCGGGAGGACCGTAAGCCAGCGGGTGTGAGCCGCGCTACACCGCGTGCGGGAAAGCGTCTACTCCGTTATCTCCATTGTGGTGAAGGGGAGTTGACGCCCGCTCAGGCCCTAGTCGGCCGGCCTCTTGAGCCGCGCCACGAACTTGTACCGGTCCCCGCGGTACACCGAGCGCACCCACTCCACCGGGTGCCCCGAGCCGTCGATCGAGTGCCGGGAGAGCATCAGCATCGGAAGGCCCACGTCCGTGCCGAGCAGGCCCGCCTCGCGCGGTGTGGCCAGCGAGGTCTCGATGGTCTCCTCGGCCTCGGCGAGGTGCACGCCGTAGACCTCGGCGAGCGCCGTGTACAGGGAGTTGTACTTGGCGAGGCTGCGGCGCAGGGCGGGGAAACGCTTCGCCGACAGGTGCGTCGTCTCGATCGCCATCGGCTCGCCGCTCGCCAGCCGGAGGCGTTCGATGCGCAGGACGCGGCCGCCCGCGGTGATGTCGAGGAGGTGCGCGAGCGTGTCGTCGGCGGTGACGTAGCCGATGTCGAGCAGCTGCGAGGTCGGCTCCAGGCCCTGGGCCCGCATGTCCTCGGTGTACGAGGTGAGTTGGAGCGCCTGCGACACCTTGGGCTTCGCGACGAAGGTGCCCTTGCCCTGGATGCGCTCCAGGCGGCCCTCGACGACGAGCTCCTGGAGCGCCTGGCGGACCGTGGTGCGGGAGGTGTCGAACTCGGCGGCGAGCGTGCGCTCGGGCGGCACCGGGGTGCCGGGCGGCAGCGTCTCCGTCATGTCGAGCAGGTGCTTCTTCAGGCGGTAGTACTTGGGCACGCGTGCGGTGCGGACGGGCGCCCCGCTCTCGTTCTCCGCACTGCTGACGTCGGTGCTCATGCTCCGCCTTCCCGGCTCCGGTGCCGATGTGGCCGACGTTCCCGTCGGCCACGGCTCACATCGTGGCACGGCTCGCTCGGAGGGACTTCCCGCACGCTCCGTGATCCCTTCTTATACCCGTCGCTGTCCATTTGGTCTAGTCCACGTGGGAGGCGGCGGGCCTCTCATAGGCTGGGCCCATGCTCGCCAGGATCGTGCCGCCCGGAATCGCGGTCGCGGAGTCCTTCGGCGATCTCCCCGATGCCCGGCTGTTTCCGGCCGAGGAGGCCGGGGTGCGCGGCGCCCTTGACGGCCGCCGCCGCGAGTACACCACCGTCCGGCACCTGGCCAGGATCGCCATGCGGGAGCTGGCCGTGCCGCCCGCAGCCGTGCCGCCCGGCGCCCGGCGCGAGCCGCTGTGGCCCGCCGGGATCGTGGGCAGCATGACGCACTGCGCCGGGTACCGGGCGGCCGCGCTCGGCCGCGCCGACCGGCACGCCGCGATCGGCGTCGACGCGGAGCCGCACCGGCCGCTGCCGCCCGGCGTACTGGCGCGCATCGCCTCCCGCGCCGAGCCGCCGCGCCTGGCCCGGCTCGCGGAGCGGCGGCCCGACGTGCACTGGGACTGCGTGCTCTTCAGCGCCAAGGAGGCCGTGTACAAGGCGTGGTTCGCGCTGACCGGGAGCGGACTCGCGGCGCGCGAGGCGGACGTCGGGTTCGGTGCGGAGGGCGAGGCGTTCGGCGCGTTCGGTGCGGAGGGTGGCGCGTTCGGCGTCGAGGTGAATGCCGTACGCGGGGGTGGGGCGGCCGTCGCCCGGCGCCCGCCGCTCGCGATGAGCGGACGCTGGTACGTGGACCGGGGGCTGGTCTTCGTGGCCGTCACCGTCACCCCACGAGCGCCCGCTCCGGCGCCCGGCCAAGGGTCCGGATCGGCCGGGTGAGCAGCAGCGCGGCGGCGGTGAGCAGCGCGACGAGGGCGCCGACCAGCAGCACCTTGTCGGTGCCGAACGCGCCGACGGCCGGCCCCGCAAGCGCGCTGCCGACCGGGAACATGCCGACGGATCCGGCCACTTCGTAGGCGTGCACACGGTTGAGCACCTCGCCCGGCACCTGGGTCTGCACGCTGGTCGCCCACATGACCCCCCAGAACGTGATGCCGATGCCGACCGCGACCTGGGCGACGGCGAGCAGCCACACCGGCCAGTCGAGGACGATGCCGAGCGGGTAGAGGGGGTAGGCCAGCATCGCCACGGCCCCGGCGGCGAGCGGACGCCCCGGCTTGAAGCGGATGGCGAGCAGCCCGCCCGCCACGGTGCCCGCCCCGAACGCGCAGTTGAGCAGGCCGAACGCGGTGGCGCCGTGCTCGGGCACGATCACCCCGGCGGCGACCGAGAGCTGCGGCCCCCAGCAGAGCACCGCGAAGAACATCCAGATCGCGATCACCCCCCACAGCCAGTCGCGCGACCTGAACTCCTGCCAGCCGACCACCAGATTGCGCCACAGGCTCTCCCCGGCGGGCGGCGCGGGCACCACCCCGAGCCGGAGCGCGAACAGGCAGACCGCGCTGGTCCCGTACGCGACGGCGGAGATCACCATCACCCACCCGGTGGCCGCAGTGCCGACCAGCACACCCGCGAGGGCCGGGCCGCCGAGCGCGGTGAACGCCTCGGAGATGCGCAGCACTCCGTTGGCGCCCTGTACGTCGCGGGAGACCAGCGGGACCGTCGACGAGGCGCCCGGCTGGAACATCGCGTTGGCGACGCCCGCCACCATCAACAGGCCGTACAGATGCCAGAGATGGTCGATGCCGCGGATGAAGAGGACGGCGAGAAGTACGTGCGTGGCGAGGTTGGCCAGATCGGCGGCGATCATCATCCGGCGGGCCGTGAACCGGTCGGCGAGCACCCCGCCGAACAGCACGAGCCCGGCGAAAGGACCCACCAGGAACGCCATCGCGTACCCCGCCGTACTCACGCCGTACCCGGCGCTGAGCAGCCCGGCCGAGACCGCGACCGGCAGCATGGCCCAGCTGAGCAGGCCCGAGCTGCGGGCGGTGAAGTAGTAGCGGAAGTTGCGGGTCCAGATGGCCGGGTCCGCCGGTCCGTGGCCGGAGGCGTCCTCCGGCACAGGTGGTGAAGGCGGCACCGGCGCGGTGCGGTCCGTAGAGCTGTCCGTCATGACCCCTCGTACTCCCCGCTGTGCTCCCCGCTGTGCTCCCCGCTGTGCTCCCCGATGTGCTCTCCGCTGTGCTCTCCGCTGTGCTCTCCGCTGTGCTCTCCGCTGTGCTCCCCGATGCTCCGGCCGTGCATGGGCAGCTCGGCCAAGGTGACCGGTTCCAGGCCGCGTTCGAGCAGGCCCTCGATGATCGACGGGAGTGCGAGCACCGTCTGGGCGCGGTCGCCCGCGCCCTCGTGCATCAGCACCACCGAACCCGGTCCGGTCGCGTCGAGGACGGTCTCCGCGATCCGCCCGGGGCCGGGGCGCGACCAGTCGCGCGAGTCCACGTCCCACAGCGTCAGCGTGCTCGGATGCTCCGCCAGCGTGCCCAGGACCTCCGGGTTCAGCGCGCCGTACGGCGGCCGGAACCGGGTCGGCGGCTCGCCGGTCACCCGGGCCACCGCCTCCGTCGTCCGGTCGATCTGCTCCCGCAGTTGATCCGGCGTCAGGTCGGGGAGGTAGGGGTGCGACCAGGAGTGGTTGCCCACCTCGTGGCCCGCCGCGACGATCCGGCGCACCTCGTCGGGCAGCGCCGCGACGTGGTGCCCCACGCAGAAGAAGGTGGCCCGGACGCCGTAGCGCTCCAGGATCTCCAGGACCCGGCGGGTGTGCACAGGGTCGGGGCCGTCGTCGAAGGTGAGCGCGATCCGGGGCGTGTCCCTGCTGCCGTGCTCGACGCAGCGCCCGGCCGCCGTCAGCGCTTCCCGCGCGGGTTCGCCGCGCCGCACCCCGTCGAAGTACTCGTCGGCGCGGCCCGTCAGGGTGCCGCCCTCGGCGGTGACCCGGGTGAGCGCGCCGGGGTCGCCGCACGCCAGCTCCGCGAGCCGGTACGCCGGGACGGAACCGAAGCGGGGCCGGGGCGGCAGCTGCCAGGGGTCGGCCCGGTACACGTCGAGGCCGGCTGCCGTCAGGGGGCCGTCGAGCAGGCCGTTGGTGCTGTCGAACACGGCGGCGAGGGGCTGTCCGCGCCCCAACTCCCGCAACCACTCAATGAGTTCGGCCACTTGCGCGGCGCCCCACTCGCTCGGCTCAGCCACTCGGGCCGCCGCGCCGTGGTCCGAGCCGTCGCCCGCGCCGTCGAGGACCTCGACCCGGTAGCCGGCGCCGGTCCAGGCGATGCCCGCGTATCGCGTACTCATACGTCCTCCATGGCCATCGCCGCGTACCACCCGCTCATACGTCCCCGCCTTCCGGATCCCCCAGGGCGATCGCCGCGTCGACGACCGAGCGCTCGACCCCGCGCAGGAACTCCTCCATGCCCGCCCGCGTGAGCACCGCGGGGTCGGCCGTCATGCACAGCTCCACGGCGCCCGGCGCGGTCAGCACGTCGACGGCGACCGAGACGTTCGCCCGGGGCAGGAACTCCGTCGGCCAGCTCAACTCGGTGCGCTCCACCAGCTCGCGCAGCGCGGCGCGCGGTCGCGGCGCGGTGTCGAAGGGGCCGACGCCCGGGTCCCTGGTGTCGTTCCACCAGCACGAGTGGTCGGCCGCCTCGCCGCGCTCGACGAGCCGTGCCACCTCCCGGTCCAGCGCCCACTTGTCGTATCCGGCGTGCCGGAACGCGCCGAAGACGACGGACCGGGTGCGCCGCACCGCGTCCTCGAAGCCCTTGTCGGCGTCGGTCAGCAGGAACACCGCCTCCTGCGCCATCGTGCTGACGGATTCGGCGGCCTCCGACGTGAACCGGTTGCTCACCACCACCTGGAACAGCACGTCACGGCTCCCGGACAGCACCGCGAGCCGGTGCGCCGCGGCGCCGAGCAGCACCGCCGGGTCGCTCACGCCCAGGTGCGCCGCGACCCGTTCCACGGCGACCGCGAGCGCGGGGGAGCGCAGCAGCGCGTTGGGGAAGAGCCGGTCCGGGTCGGCGGGGTCGGCCGGGTCGGCCGGGGCGCGCTCGGCGAAGATCCGCCGGGGGCCCGCGGCGAGCCGCTCGCACCAGTAGCGGCGGGCCGCCTCGTCGCGGCGGCGGCCGGACGGCAACGCCTGGAGCGCGGCGGCCTCCAGGGGCTGGAGGGCGGGACGCTCCCGGAGCAGCGTCTCGGCGGACGCGCCCGCTTCGATCAGCCGCAGGTCGCGCAGCATCCGGCCCTCGCCCCACAGGTCCATCGCGGTGTGCGAAGCCGCGAGCACCAGCCGGTGGACGAGGCCCTCGCACTCCACTAGGCCGACGCGGAACGGCCACTCCCGCGCATGGTCGAAGGCCCGCCCCGCCAGCTCCTCCATCAGGGCCGCGCCGACTTCAGGGGCCTCGTCGGCGGAGCAGCCGCGGACCGTCACCGGCAGTTCCCCGGACCCGTCCACGACCTGCTTCAGGCCGTCCGCGCCCGCCGGCAGCAGCCGGGTGCGCAGGCTGTCGTGCATCCGCAGCAGCTCCGCCAGGTCCGCCAGTACGCGCTCGGCGGGGCGGGCCGGTTCGAGCGGGAGGTCGAGGCGCAGGTTGTAGCGGGGGGCGTCGGCGCCGAGCCGGGTGACGACACCCCAGATCGCCCGCTGCCCCCAGGTGGCCGGGGCGGCCCCGGCCCGCGCGGAGTCGAGGCGGAGTATCCGCCCGTCGAGCGTGGTCATGGTGTTCCAAACGTCCCTTCGTTTGACGACAGACCCGCAACCCACCCAGGGCAGGGCCCTGGCCGAGGCACTAGTCGAGGTACTAGTCGAGGCCCTGCGAGATGACCATGCGTTGAATCTGGTTCGTGCCCTCGACGATCTGCAGCAGCTTCGCCTCCCGCATCCACCGCTCCACGGGGTGGTCGCGGACGTACCCGGCGCCGCCGAGCACCTGCACCGCGTCGGTGGTCACCCTCATCGCCATGTCGGTGGCGAACAGTTTCGCCTTGGCCGCCTCCAGCGAATACGGCAGGCCCGCGTCCTTCAGGCGGGCCGCCGCGAGGGTGAGCGCCCGCGCCGCGGCGATCTGCGTGGCCATGTCGGCCAGCAGGAAGCCGACCCCCTGGAAGTCGGCGATCCGCTGCCCGAACTGCCGCCGCTCCTTGGCGTACCGCACCGCGTAGTCGGCGGCGGCCTGGGCGATGCCGACCGCGCACGCCGCGATGCCGAGCCGGCCGCAGTCCAGGGCGCCCATCGCGATCAGGAAGCCCTTGCCCTCCCGCCCGATCAGCCGCCCGGCCGGAACGCGTACGTCCTCGAAGCCGACCTGGGCGGTGGGGTTGGACCACACGCCCAGCTTCCGTTCCGGCGGGTGCACGGCCATCCCCGGCGTGTCCGCGGGGACCACCAGGCAGGACAGGCCACGGGCGCCGGGCCCGCCGGTGCGCGCGAACACGGTGTAGAAGTCGGCGTGCCCCGCGTGCGTGACCCACGCCTTGGTGCCGGTGAGCCGATAGCCGTCGGCCCCGGTCCCCGCCTCGCGCACGGCTCGGGTGGTGAGCGACGCCGCGTCCGATCCGGCCGCCGCCTCCGACAGGCAGTACGCGCCCAGGAGTTCGCCGCCGAGCATGGCGGGCAGCAGCTCCTCGCGCTGGGCCGCAGTGCCGTACGCGGCGGTGCCGAAGCAGGCGAGGGTGTGTACGTTGACGGCCTCGGCCACCCCGAACCAGTTGCGGGCGAGCTCCTCCAGGACCTGGAGGTACACCTCGTACGGCTGGCCACCGCCCCCGTACTCCTCCGGATACGGGAGGCTCAGGAGCCCGGCCTTGCCGAGGGTGCGCACGATGTCGCGCGGGAAGGTGTGGTTCTCCTCGAACTCGGCGACGTTCGGGGCGAGTTCACCGGCGGCGATCTCCCGGACCAGGTCCAGCAGCTCGGCGGCCTCCTCGCTGGGCAGGATGCGCTGGACCTTCACCGTGCCGCCTCCCATGTGCCGGCCTGCGGCCAGTGCCGTACGACCTTGCGGGCCGCGTAGTCCCAGTAGGAGCGCACGGAGAGGTCGGCGTAGATGAAGTCCTGTTTGGCCGCCACGTCCCGCTCGGTGGACCAGGTGTAGGCGACCCCGGTGCTCTCGGCGGTCAGTTGCAGTCGGCAGGCCCGCTCCAGGACCTGCGCGAACACGGCGGCGTGCCGCACGCTCTTGCCGACGATCACGCCGCCGTGGTTGCGCAGCAGCACGGCCGGGTGCGTGTCGAGGGCCTTGGCGATGCGGTCCCCGGTCTCGATGTCCAGGACGGTGTTGCTGGTCTCGGTGAACAGGCCGAGCCGGTCGCGGAAGTAGGCGCCGTCGTGCGAGACGGGCCGCATCGCCAGATCGGTGGCGCCGAACAGCAGGGTGTACGGGGCGTGGCTGTGCACGATGCCGCTCACGTCCGGGCGGGCCCGGTAGATGGCCTGGTGCAGCGGGAGTTCGGGCGGCGCGAGGGCGGGCGCGGGCAGCGTGTGGTCGACCGGGCAGCGCACCACGTCGTCAGGCGCGGCCTCGTCGAAGCCGACCAGCGCCCCCTTGATGAAGAACTCGTCCCCGCCGGGCAACCGGGCCGATATCTGGCCCTGGTTGAAGTCGTCGTGCCCGTCGAGGGAGAGCATCCGGGCGCCGAGCGCGACCTGGGCGACGAGCCGCCGCTCGGCCGGGTTCAGCGGCTGCGGATCGGCGGTGCTCATGGTGTGCTCCTCGCTGTCAGGTCGTCGTGGACCAAGCCGTCGTGGACCAAGCCGTCGTGGACCAAGCCGTCATGGACCAGGTCGTCGTAGACGTCGCGCATGGTGACCAGTCCTGGGGCCGCGCCGTGGGCCCAGTCGGCTGCGGCGAGCGCGCCCCTGGCCGGCACGTCCCAGTCGGCGACGTGATGGCGTACGTGCAGCGACTCGCCGGGCCAGATGTGGCTCAACTCGTGTTCGCTGACCGGCAGTCCGGACCGCTCGTCGGCGATGTCCGCGACGGCCCTGCCGCTCGCCGCCGCCCACCCGTCGGCGAGCGCGAGCGCGGTCGCCGACGGCCGGTGGGCCTTGCCGAGCGGGTGCCGCTCCCGGACGGTGGTGGCCGCCGCGAACCGGCCCCCGGTGACGGCGGCCGTGCACTCCGCGATCCGTACCTGGAGGTAGTGGCCGAAGGAGAGGTTCGTGGCCCGGACCACCGGCACCACTTCGGCCAGCTCCGCCAGCGCCTTCCACTGGCCATCCGTCAGGTTGGAGACGCAGACGACGAGCGGGGTGCGGTGCGTGGCGCAGTGGTCGAGGACGTCGGCGTGCGCCTCGGGGGCGCTGGCGTCGACGAGCACGTCGGGCACCCGCGCGTACGACCAGCCGGACCGCCGGGACGCGGTGAGCGCGACGTCGCGCCCCTCGGCCCGGCACACCGACCGCACCGCCGAACCGAGCCGCCCGAGCCCCACGATCCCGATCGCGGGCGCCTCGGGCGTCGCGGGCGCCTCAGGCATCGGCGCCGACACCGCCCGCGGCGACGAGAGCCGCGACCGAGTCGATGGTCTCGTAGTGCTCGATGTCGGCCTCCGGATCGAGATAGACGCCGAGTTCGTTCTCGATGCTGTCGATCAGGCGCATGTAGGAGAGGGAGGAGTAGCCGACGTCGCGCAACGAATAACCGGCTTCGGCGAGTTCGGCGGCGCTGACGCTGCCGTCACCGGCCGCGAGGGCGAGGTCGAGGATCTTGGTGCGCAGGGCGCTGCTGTCCATGGCGGATTCCTGTGTCTCGAAGTACGGGAAGGCTCTGAGTACGTGATGGGGCGGGGGAGTTGGGGAGTTCAGTCCCCGGGTGTCTCGGCGACCAGTCGACGCAAGCGCTCGACCGACGGCTTGCCGATCGAGTTCGCCGGAATGCGGTCCACGAGGCGCAGGATCCCGGGCACCTTGAACGCGGGGAGCGTCGCCGCGCAGTGCGTACGCAGGGCCCGCGCGCTCACCCCGTCCTCGACGGCGACGACGGCGGCCAGGGTCGGCTCGCCGTGCCGGTTCTCGGCCTCGAAGGCGACCGCGTCCAGCGCGCCGGGCGCCGCGCGCAGCACCGCCGCGATCTCGATCGGGTCGATCTTGCGCCCGCCGACGTTCACGAGGCGGCTCGTACGGCCGGTCAGATGCAGTACGCCGCCGGTCAGCCGGCCCTGGTCGCCGGTGCGGTAGTAGCCCGCGTCGTCGAGGCGCTCCTCGAAGACCCCGGGGGCGTTGAGGTACCGCGAGCCCATCGACTCGCTCCTGACCCGGATGCCGCCTTCGGGCGCAAGGAGTCGCACCCCGGGCAGCGGGGCCCCGAGCCCGCCGTCGTCCGACCCGTCGGGGGCGTAGGTCAGCGGGCCGGTCTCGGCGACCCCGTAGTAGTTGTGCACGGGTACGCCGGTGAGCCGGGTGAACTCCTCGCGCACGCTCTCGCGCAGCGGGGCGCCGGACGAGATCGCGGCCCGTACGGTGGCGAAGCCCGTGCCGGCGCCGCGCCGCACGATCGACTCGTACAGCGCGGGGAACGCGACGAGGCGGGTGGCGGCGGTGCGTTCCAGGAGCCGTACGACGCGGGACGCGGTGGGCAGTCCGTGGGACAGGTGCAGCGTGGCGCCCGGCAGGAAGGCCGCGAGCAGCGAGGTGTTGAAGGCGAGGCCGTTGGAGAGCGCGGCGAAGCAGGCGATGTGGTCCTCGCCCGAAAGCCCGGTGCCCGCAGCCCAGTTGGCCGCGGCGGAGCGGACGGCGGTGCCGGAGAACTCGATGCAGTTGGGCCGCCCGGTGGAGCCGGACGTGAAGCGGCACACCTCGGTGTCGTCGAGGAGCCGCGGCCGGGGCGCGTCGCCGGGGGCCACCCGGCCGAGCGCGAGGGTGCCGAACGCGCCGTCGTCCGGGAGGAGTTCGGTCACGACGGTGTGCACGTCGGCGCCCGGGGCGTGCAGCAGCAGGTCGAGCCCGCAGTCCTCGGCGATCCGGGACAGGTCGAAAGGACCGAAGGCCGAGTCGATGAGGAAGGGCACCGCTCCCGCGAACAACGTCCCGAGGTAACCGGCCACGTAATCAAGGGAGTTGGTGGCATACACCCCTACGTGCAGCCGCTCGCCCGATACGGCCTCGGCCTCGGCTTTGAGCCGCTCGGCCGCCGCGCGGGCCCGGTCGGCGAGTTCGGCGTAGCGGAGCGATCCGGTGGCGTCGGTGACGGCGACCCGGTCGTCGTGCCGGGCGAGCACCTCGCGGAAGGTGTCGGGAAGGACAGTGGCGGGCACCGGGGTCACCGTTCGTTCTGGGCGTGCGCGGTGGCAAGCCGGTCGAATTTGACGCCCGTGTCGTCCGGGTCGCCGAGCAGCAGGGCGTAGAGGATCTCGTCGCCCTGCGGCAGCCCCGCCAGTGCCCGCCACATCCGGGTGTCGAAGCCGCCGATGGCGGTCACCCCGACCCCCGCGCGGTGCGCGCCCAGATAGAGCAGCTGTCCCAACGCGCCGCAGCGGAAGGCGAGTTCGCGCAGCGTCTCGCCGGTCGCGGCCGGTGCGAGGCCGGCGAGCGAGGTGCGCGGCACGTGAAGGAGGAGGACGGCGGCGGCCCCGGCCAGGGCGCGCTGCTGCATGCAGGCGCGGGCCACCTCGTCGGTGGACGGCAGCCGGTCCGGCCGCCGCTCCCCGGTGCGCAGCCGGTAGACCGCGTTGCGTTCGGATTCGGTCGCCGAGCGCAGGACGAGGGTCGCGGACAGCGGCGAGGCGTCGGGGAGGTCGGTGCGCAGCGGCGTCGACAGGGCGGAGACGGACTGCCAGACGGCGGTGGCGGAGACCGCCTCGCCGGTGAAGGCCTTGCTGGAGGTCCGGTTGCCGATCAGCTCGGGCCAGCCCGACGGATGGCCAAGGCCCGCGCGTGCGCCGGGGAGTTGGCCGTCCGTGCGGACGCGGGCGAGTGGCGCGGCTGCGGCGGGGAGGAGCGGGTCGGTGGGGAGGCCCGGGGCGCCGTGGTGGCCGGTCCAGCCGGTGAGCGAGTCCCAGCAGGCGCTTTCCAGCCAGGGCCGCCAGGCGGGCCCGTGCGGTTCGCGGCCGGTGGCGTCGTGCACGCTCCAGCGGGTCCATGCCGGGTCCACGGGGCCCGGCGGCAGGGGAATCGCGGAGTGAATCTCCCGGAAGTTGTCCGCCGCCCCCAGTAATTCCGCGAGGGATTCCCGGGGAAAGCGCAGCCTCAACTCCGCCGTACCACCGCGCCCTTCGGTGGCGAGTAAGAGATTGGCGGAGGCGTGTCCGGCGTCGAGTTGTGTGTAGAGGTATCCACGGTCACCGTATTTGCGCATAGAAAGCCACGGGCGCGTGAGAGTGACCAGGAGCGCCCCCTCGGCTTCCGGAAGGGGAAGTGCGCAATCGCGCAGCGCCGCCGCGACCCGGTCCCCCGTGGAGAGCCGGGCGCAGGTGCGGCGATCGGCCTCGACGCGGAAGGCGGCCGGCTCGCCGTTCTCCATGGCGACGACGGCGAACTCGTACGGGTGGACGGCCCCGGCCGAGGGCACCGCGCGCGCCGGCTGCGAGCCGTGGGCGCGCTGGGCCCCGCTGGTCAGGACGGCCTCCTCCAGCAGGCAGAGGGCGCGGCGCAGGCCCGGTGCGGCGACGGGCGCGGAGGCCGGTGCGGGCGGCGCGGAAGGGAGTGCCACGCGGGCCCACAAATCGGCGGTGGGGCCCGGTAATTCACGTTCGGATGTGATCAGGTTTCCTTGCACGTCTGACGCAAACTTCCTGTTCGTGGGTAGTTCACGGAATATCAATTACGGTTGCAAAAATCCCTGGCGGGCCGCGACATGGCGTGATGAATTGCGGCGGCCGTAAGGATGCCAAGCGCTTCGGGCACTGGTCAAGACCAATGAATTCGCAACAAGGCTGGGAATACAACCGGCCCAACCGAATCAAAACGGACACCGGCCGACCGGCCCCAACTCCCTTGCGGCGCACGGCGGGTGTCGTTCCGATAACGGACACGCGGACCTTTCTCGGCCACCCTTGACACCTCTATTGGTCTGGGCCAAGCTCCGGGTACTGGTCTACACCATTAGTGACCAGGTCCCAGTCCCATCAGCCGTATCCGCGTACGCAGACGCGTGCTCGCCGTATGTCATCGCTGTGGGTGGGGGGTTCAGGCATCCCTGAGGAGGGTGACATGAAGCGCAAGCTCATTGCGGCCATCGGAGTCGCGGCCATGATGTCCGCGGTCGCGGCCTGTGGGAGCGACAGCGACAGCAACGCCGGCAAGGACCCGAAGGACCGCTCGGGCGCCGTCACGGTCTGGCTGATGGTCGACGCGCAGAGCACCTGGCCCGAGCTGGTCAAGGACGTCAACGCGCAGTTCAAGAAGAAGTACCCGAAGGTCAAGGTCAACGTCTCGTACCAGCAGTGGGCGGACAAGGCCAAGAAGCTCGACACCGCCCTGGGCGGCGACAAGTTCCCGGACGTCGTCGAGCTCGGCAACACCGAGACCATGCAGTACATCCTCAACGGCGCGCTCGCCGAGATCGACCCCAAGAAGTACGACAACAGCGACACTTGGATCAAGGGCCTCAAGGACACCTGCTCCTTCGAGGGCAAGCTCTACTGCGTCCCGTACTACTCCAGCGCGCGCGTCGCCATCTACAACAAGGACATGCTGAAGTCGGCCACCGGCTCCGACAAGCTGCCCACCGACGAGGCCGGGTTCCTCAAGGCGATGGACAAGGAGACGGCGAAGCAGGGCGCCAAGGACAAGCGCTTCTCCTCGCTGTACCTGCCGGGCCGCTACTGGTACGCCGCCATGTCGTACGTCCACGCGTACGGCGGCGACATCGCCAAGTACGACGAGGGCACCAAGAAGTGGCAGGCCAGCCTCTCCGACGCCAAGTCGCAGAAGGGCATCCAGCACTTCATCGACCTGGTGAAGAAGTACAACAAGGGCGACATCACCAAGGACGAGCAGGACCACGCCAACGTGATGGCCAACGAGAAGGCCGGCGTCCTGTACGGCAACGGCTGGGAGGCCGGATCCGTCGTCGACGGCAAGGCCAACGGCAACCCGAAGCTCAAGGACAAGATCGCCGTCGCCGCCATGCCGGGCCCGAACGGCAAGACCCTGCCGTCCTTCGTCGGCGGCTCCGACCTCGCCGTCACGCAGAAGTCGAAGAACGCGGACCTCGCCCAGGACTGGATCTCCATGTTCACGAGCGAGAAGTCCCAGGAGGTCCTCACCTCCAAGAACGTGCTGCCCAGCAACACCAAGCAGCTGCAGCCGCTGAAGGAGAAGCCGGAGACCGAGGCCGCCGCCAACGCGGTGGAGAGCGCCTGGTTCACGCCGATCGCCCCGGGCTGGACCGCGATCGAGAAGGAGGAGGTCCTGAAGAACATGCTTCTCGACATCCTCAAGGGCAAGTCCGTCGCCACGGCCACCAAGGCCGCCGACGCGAAGATCGACGAGCTGATCAACAAGGAGTCCTGAGCCCTAGGGACTCCGGAGTGAACGGCGGGGCCGATGCCGACCGGCCCCGCCGCTTCACCCTTGTCTGCCTTGCGCGGAGAACTTCGCGGAGAACCTTCGCCGAGAACGAGAAAGGTCAGCCACGTGACTGCCGCCGACACCAAGGCCGCCGGGCCACCGGTCCTCCCGCAGGACCCGCCGGAAGGGGACGTCCTCGCCAAGGGCCCCCGCGGCACCGGCCGCCCCCCGCGGAAGAAGGGGGCGCCGCTCCCTTACCTCCTGATCCTGCCGGCGATCGTCGCGCTCGCCGCCGTCTATGCGTACCCCCTGGTCAAGACCGTGATCATGTCCTTCCAGGACATGGGCCGCCGCGAGCTGTGGACGGGAGACAGCCCGCCGTGGGTCGGCCTCGACCAGTTCACCAACATCCTCGGCGACGCCGAATTCTGGAAGGTCACCGTCCGCACGGTGGTCTTCATGGTGGTCTGCGTCGTGCTCACCATGGTCATCGGCCTGCTGATCTCGCTCCTGATGACGCGCCTTTCGACCTGGGTACGGCTCACGCTCACCACGGCCCTCATCGCCGCCTGGTCGATGCCGCTGCTCGTCGCCTCGTCGATCTTCCGCTGGCTCGCCGACTCCGACTACGGCCTGATCAACACGCTCATCGCCAAGGTCGCAGGCGACGACTGGCTCGGCCACAACTGGTTCCTGGACCCGCTGCAGGGCTTCGGGATCATCGCCGCGCTCGTCATCTGGGGCGCCGTCCCGTTCGTCGTGATCACCCTGTACGCGGCCCTCACCCAGGTCCCCGGGGAGCTGACGGAGGCCGCCCAGCTCGACGGCGCCACCTCCTTCGGCGTCTTCCGGTTCGTCACCTGGCCGGTCATCAAGCCCGTCTTCATCATGGTCACCACGCTCTCGGTGATCTGGGACTTCAACGTCTTCGGGCAGATCTGGCTGCTGCGCGGCAACAAGCCCGAACCGGACTACGAGACCCTCGGGCTCTACTCCTTCTCCAAGGCGTTCACCTCTACGTCCTTCAGCCAGGGCACCGCGATCGCCCTGGTCACCGTGGTGCTGCTCTCCGGGGTGGCCGTGTACTACCTGCGCCAGCTCATGAAGACAGGAGAGGTCGAATGAGCGCCTCCACCGCCCCGGTCGACGCCTCGGCCGCCGCCCCGGTCGAGGGGGAACTGCGCCCCGACCGCAAGAAGGCCAAGCTCGGCCACAACATCCTCGGGCTCGTCATCGCCGCCGTGATGGCCTTCCCGGTCTACTGGCTCATCGTCTCGGCGCTGCGCCCCAACCACGAGATCCGCTCCTACGACCAGACTCTGTGGCCGTCGTCGTTCACCTTCGACAACTTCGCGCGCGCCGTGAAGCAGCCGAACTTCGGGACCGCGATCCAGTCCAGCCTCATCATCTCGATCACCGCCGTCGTCGGCGGCATGGTCATCGCGACCCTCGCGGCCCTCGCCATCGGACGCTTCCGCTTCACCGGCAGGCGCGCCCTGCTCATGGCGCTGATCCTGGTCCAGATGCTGCCGCCGACCGCGATGCTCATCCCCATCTACACCCAGCTCAACGCGATGGGCGGACTCAACGAGTACTGGGGCGTCATCGTCGTCTACCTCGTCTCCACGCTGCCCTTCGCCACGGTGATGATCCGCGGCTTCGTGGTCAACATCCCCGTGGAGCTTGAGGAGTCGGCGATGGTCGACGGCTGTACGCGGATGGGCGCGTTCCGCCGCGTCGTCTTCCCGCTGCTCGCCCCGGGCCTCGCCGCCTCCTCGATCTTCGCCCTCGTCAACGCGTGGAACGAGTACCTGTTCGCGTACATCCTGATGAACGACGACTCGAAGTACACGCTCAATGTGTGGCTGATGACGTTCACGACCGAACGAGGCACCGACTACGGCGCGTTGATGGCCGCGTCCACGATGATCGCTCTGCCGGTGGTGGTCTTCTTCATGTTCATCCAGAAGAAGATGGCCACGGGACTCACCTCCGGCGCCGTGAAGGGATAACGCACTCCGATGACAAACCGGTCGACACTGACACGCGGAACCGACACGCTCACCCGCGACGCCCTCACCGTCCTTCAGCCCGGCTTCACCGGCACCTCGGCGCCGGACTGGCTGCTGCGCCGGCTCGGCGAGGGCCTGGCCTCGGTCGGCCTGTTCGGCCGCAATATCGCCACCCCGGCCCAACTGGCGGCCCTGACCGCCCAGTTGCGCTCCGAACGCGAGGACGTCCTGGTCGCCATCGACGAGGAGGGCGGCGACGTCACACGCCTTGAGGTGCGCACAGGCTCCTCCTTCCCCGGCAACCACGCGCTCGGCGCGGTCGACGACGTCGAGCTGACCCGGGCCGTCGCCGCCGAGCTCGGCCGCCGGCTCGCCGAGTGCGGCGTCAACCTCAACTGGGCGCCGTCCGCGGACGTCAACGCCAACCCGGACAACCCGGTGATCGGCGTGCGTTCCTTCGGCGCGGACACCGGCCTCGTGGCCCGGCACACCGCCGCGTACGTCGAGGGCATGCAGTCCGCGGGCGTCGCCGCCTGTACGAAGCACTTCCCGGGCCACGGCGACACGGCGGTCGACTCGCACCACGACGTGCCGCGCATCGACGTGGACCTGGAGACCCTGGCGGCGCGCGACCTCGCGCCGTTCCGGGCGGCGATCGCGGCAGGCTCGCGGGCCGTGATGAGCGCGCACCTCCTGGTCCCGGCGCTGGACGCGAAGCTTCCGGCAACGTTGTCCCGGCGCATTCTCACCGGGCTGCTGCGCGAGGAGTTCGGCTACGACGGCCTGATCGTCACGGACGGCATGGAGATGAAGGCGATCTCCGGTACGTACGGCATCGAGCGCGGCAGCGTCCTCGCCATTGCCGCGGGCGCCGACGCCATCTGCGTGGGCGGCGGCCTCGCCGACGACGACACGGTGCTGCGGCTGCGCGACGCGCTGGTGTCCGCGGTGCGCTCCGGCGAACTGGCGGAAGAGCGGCTCGCGGACGCGGCGGAGCGGGTGCGGGGGCTGGCCAAGTGGGCGACGGCGTCGCGCCGGACCGTGGCCGCCTCGGCGGGGGACCCCGAGGTGGGGCTCGTCGCGGCCCGCCGCGCGGTCACGGTGACGCACGGCGGGGGCGCGCCGCTGGCCCCGGGGCCGCTGCACGTCGCGGCGTTCACGCCGGTCGCCAACATCGCGGTCGGCGACGAGACCCCGTGGGGCGTCGCCGCCGAACTCGAACGACTCCTGCCGGGTACGACGACCGGTTCCTACACCGGCGCCGATGCCGGCCGCGATGCGCTGGCCGCGGCGGGGGAGCGGAGGGTGGTCGCCGTCGTCCGCGACGAACACCGTCACCCGTGGATGGCCCGCGCCCTGGACGACCTCCTGGCCACCCGCCCGGACACGGTCGTCGTCGAAATGGGCATCCCCCAGGCCGCCCCCCGCGGCGCCCTCCACATCGCCACCCACGGTGCGGCCCGCGTCTGCGGAGTCGCTGCCGCGGAGGTCATCGCCGACTCCTGAGGCCCCCGGGGTTACGCCCTCGGGGCTCCGCCCCGGACCCCGCGCCTCAAACGCCGGCGGGGCTGGATTTACCGGCCCTCGCCGCCGATAGAGGCCGGTAAATCAAGCCCCTGCGGCGATTGAGCCCCGGCTTTTCCAGCCTCGCCGGCGTTTGAGGCGCGGGGTCCGGGGCAGAGCCCCGATCTTTTCTAGCCTCGCCGGCGATTGAGGCGCGGGGTCCGGGGCAGAGCCCCGGGACCGCGACCACGGGTGAGCGGAACTGGCCTACAGGCCCTGCCACTTCGGCTTGTTCACGTACGTGTGACGGAAGTAGTCCGCGAGCTTCAGCTTCGACGCCGCCGCCTCGTCCACCACCACGGTCGCGTGCGGATGCAACTGCAACGCCGACGCCGGCACCACAGAGGCCACAGGCCCCTCGACGGTCGCCGCCACCGCATCCGCCTTGCCCTCACCCGTGGCAAGCAGCACCAGGTGCCGCGCCTCCAGGATCGTCCCGATGCCCTGCGTGATGACGTGCCGCGGCACCTGGCTCAGGTCCCCGTCGAAGAACCTCGCGTTGTCCGTGATCGTCTGCTCGGTCAGCGTCTTGATCCGGGTCCTGGACGCGATCGACGAACACGGCTCGTTGAACCCGATGTGCCCGTCCGTCCCGATCCCCAGCAGCTGCAGATCCACGCCCCCGGCGTCCGCCAGCGCCTTGTCGTACGCCTCGCACGCCGCCTGCACGTCCGCCGCGCTGCCGTCCGGGCCCATGAACGACGCCTCGCTCAGCCCGAGCGGCTCCACGACCTGCCGCAACACCGTCGCCCGGTACGACTCCGGGTGCCCGGTCGGCAGCCCCACGTACTCGTCGAGCTGGGCGATCCGCGCCTTCGACGCGTCGACCGCACCGGCGCCCACCTGGGCCGCCAACGCCTCGTAGATGGGCAGCGGAGTCGAGCCGGTGGCGACGCCGAGCAGCGCGTCGGGCTTGCGCCGCAGCAGTTGGGCCATCGCCTCGGCGATCAGCTCGCCGCCTGCCTTGGCGTCCGGAACGATCACAACTTCCACGCTGGGCCTGCCGTTCTGGTCAGAGGGGTGTCAGGAGAGACATGGGGACTGGCGTGTGGTTTAGACCAATCTAGCAAAGCGGGACCCCATCGGGCAGGCCCTTCGGGACCGCTCCTGTACATGCTCATCGCTGCACCGGTTCTCGGCACGTCAGAAGGGCCCGGCGGTCGACCCGGCGGGCGCCACCGGCCCCGTACGGCCACAGTGGAAGGTGACCGCAGCCCGCCGGAACCCGACGCCCACCCGCCCCCCGCCGACCCACCGGAGGTGCCCGCATGACCGCCCCCGCTCCCACCCCCGAGCCCGCCCCGGAGCGCCCCGGCCGGATCATGACGCGGGAGATGCGCGAGCAGCCCGACGTGCTGCGCCGCCTCCTCGCCACCGGCGCCCCGCGCATCCAGGACGTCGCCCGCCAGGTCGCCGCCCGCGCCCCCCGCTTCGTCCTGCTCACCGCCCGCGGCACCTCCGACAACGCCGCGCTCTACGCCAAGTACCTCCTGGAGATCCAGCTGGGCCTGCCCTGCGGCCTCGCCTCGATGTCCACCACCACGGCCTACGGCGCCCGCCCCGACCTGCGCGACGTCCTCGTGATCACGGTCAGCCAGTCCGGCGGCTCGCCCGACCTCGTCGCCTCCACGAAGGCCGCCCGCGAGGCCGGCGCGATCACCCTCGCCGTGACCAACAACCCGGACTCCCCGCTGGCCGCCGTCTCCGAGCACCACATCGACATCATGGCCGGTCCGGAAAAGGCGCTGCCCGCGACGAAGACGTACACCGCCTCCCTGCTCGCCCTGTACCTCTTCGTGGAAGGCCTGCGCGGCGGCGACGGATCAGCCGCGGCCCCACTGCCGGAGCACGCCACCGAGATCCTCGCCCGCCAGGACGAGGTCCGCGCCCTGGCCGCCCGCTACCGCTTCGCCGAGCGCATGGTGATCACCTCGCGCGGCTACGGCTACCCGACCGCCAAGGAAGCCGCCCTCAAGCTGATGGAGACCAGCTACATCCCCGCCCTCTCCTACTCCGGCGCCGACCTGCTGCACGGCCCGCTCGCCATGGTCGACAACATCTCCCCGGTGATCGCCGTGGTCACCGACGGCCGCGGCGGCGACGCCCTGCAACCCGTCCTCGACCGGCTCCGCGGCCGGGGCGCCGACCTGATGGTGATCGGCCCGGAGGCCCAGGTGGCCCGCGCCTCCGCCGGCTTCGTGCTCCCCACCGAGGGGGTTGCCGAGGAGGTCCAGCCGGTCCTCGAAATCCTCCCGCTCCAGCTCCTCGCGTACGAGGTGACGATCGCCCGCGGCCAGGACCCCGACGCCCCCCGCGCCCTCGCCAAGGTCACGGAAACCCGCTGACCCGCAAATGAACCGACCGGACCCGGCACTCGTGCAGGGGTGCGTACGTTGAAATGGGAGAACCCCACGACTGGGAGAAACCCACAACAACAAACCTCCGCACACGCATGGACATACCAGAATGGTCTAGTCCACAATGCGTAACTGAGGCTTCCGCCCTCCCCGCACAGGAGGACGGACAGAGGAACCGACGCTCTCTGCCCTGACCGCGTCGGATCCTCGATCGGCAGCCGGGACCGCACACCTGGAAGCCGGTGCACCTGAAGGGCTGCGGTGCTTGGGGAAGGGTTGAGGGTCCCGACCCCCGGCGCCGCGGCCCGTCGGTCTTTCCGGGCCCGGCGCCCCTCGCCCCCGGAGATCCTCGGGCCCGGACCTTTTCGAACCCCTGCGCCCCGCCGGTTAAGCTCGGCCTCGTGCCCTCCATGAACGATCTCGTCCGCCAGCACACCGCCCTCGGTGACTCCGACCTCGAGTGGCTCCATCTGCTGGTCTCGGAGTGGCAGTTGCTCTCCGACCTCTCCTTCGCCGACCTCGTCCTGTGGGTCCCCACCCACGACGGCACGCGATACGTCTCCGTGGCCCAGATGCGGCCCAACACAGGACCCACGTCCTACCAGGACGACATGGTCGGCCACCTCGTCCCGCGCGGCCGCCGCCCCATGCTGGACGTCGCGCTCGACGAGGGCCGCATCGTGCGCGAGGGCGACCCCGAATGGCGCGAGGAGGTCCCGGTGCGGGTGGAGTCCATCCCCGTACGCAGGGAGGGCCGGGTCCTCGGCGTCATCGCGCGGAACACGAACCTGCTGACCGTCCGCACGCCCTCCCGCCTTGAGCTGACCTACCTCCAGTCGGCCTCCGACCTCGCGCAGATGATCGCGGCCGGTACGTTCCCGTTCCCCGACCAGCAGGTCGACATGGACGCCTCCCCGCGCGCGGGCGACGGCCTGATCAGGCTCGACGCGGACGGCGTCGTCCAGTACGCCTCGCCCAACGCCCTGTCCGCTTACCACCGGTTGGGCTTCCAGGCCGACCTGGTCGGCCACCACCTCGGCACGACGACGGCCGAACTCGCCCCGTCCCGCGGCCCGGTGGACGAGGCGCTCGCCAAGGTGGCCAGCGGCTGGGCGCCGCGCGAGTTCGAGATCGAGGGCGAGGAGGGATCGATTCAGCTCCGCGCGATCCCGCTCAAGCCCAAGGGTGCCCGCATCGGCTCGCTCGTCCTGCTGCGCGACGTCACCGAACTGCGCCGCCGCGAACGCGAGTTGATCACAAAGGACGCGACCATCCGGGAGATCCACCACCGGGTGAAGAACAACCTCCAGACGGTCGCCGCCCTGCTCCGCCTCCAGGCCCGCCGTATCGGCTCCGACGGCGGCCGCGAGGCCCTGGAGGAGGCGGTCCGCCGCGTGGGCTCCATCGCGATCGTGCACGAGACGCTCTCCCAGAACCTGGACGAGCGCGTGGAGTTCGACGAGATCGCCGACCGCGTCCTCGCCATGGTGGCGGAGATCTCACCGGGCCAGGTGGTGGGCCGGCGCACCGGCCGCTTCGGCATCCTGGACGCCGAGGTGGCCACCCCGCTCTCCATGGTGCTCACCGAGGTGCTGCAGAACGCACTTGAGCACGGCTACCGCCAGGGCGACACCGGCACCGTCGAGGTCTCGGCCGTGCGCGGCGGCACCAGCAAGGAGGCCCGCCTCCTGATCACCATTCAGGACGACGGCGTCGGCCTGCCCGAGAACTTCGACCCGAAGAGCGCCGGGAACCTGGGCCTGCAGATCGTACGCACCTTGGTGGAGGGCGAGTTGAGCGGAACGTTCGACATGGTCCCCGCACCGGAGCGCGGCACCCAGGTCATCCTCGACATCCCCGTACGCAACAGCAAATAGCCGCTGCCCGCCCCGCCTGCGCACAGCAGTGAGCCCCGGACCGTCGGAACGGTCCGGGGCTCACTGCTCGCGTTGCTCGGGTCAAATCCCGGGCTGAGCCTGGGAGAGCATCGGGGGGTACTGCGCGCTGCGGCTCGGGGGCGGGAGATGCGTACTCGATGTACGCGCCGCCGTGCTCAGGCTCGTACGGGGTGCGGGATCAGGCGGAGGCCTGACGGGCCCGGTTGCGAGCGGCGCGGCGCTTCATCGCGCGGCGCTCGTCCTCGCTGAGGCCACCCCAGACGCCGGAGTCCTGGCCGGACTCGAGCGCCCACTGCAGGCACTGCTCCATGACGGGGCAGCGGCGGCAGACGGCCTTGGCTTCCTCGATCTGCAGCAGCGCGGGACCGGTGTTGCCGATGGGGAAGAACAGCTCGGGGTCTTCCTCGCGGCAAACGGCGTTGTGACGCCAGTCCATGGCTGCTACCTCTCCTTGGTATGACTGTGCAGGTTGCTTGTGAATGTGAACGCTTTCACGAAAGCCTCAACAAATGAACCGGACGAACGTCACATCTGCGACGGGTGTCCGTTGCTTTGAGGAGGGGATTCGGGCTCTCTGTGGGGCCGGTGTTGCGGGCCGTCCTGAGCGCCAAGTAGAGATTCGCAAACCTCGGCGGCGGATACAACCCCTTCTGGAAAGTTTTTTTTGATTCCTCGGTGTCGGCTAGGTCACAGCCGTACTTCCATGGGGTGGATGCCAGCCCAAACGTTCGAGATGAAGGACTTTAGTCCCTTCCACTCACACAATCACACGCAGTGCACGGCGTACGCCTGTGAACGTCACGCTGGTCCGCAGCCCCAGGTGGTCACCGTCCATCTGAAGGGGCAGAGGCGCCTTCGAATGCAAGGTGAAGTCGGTCAGGTCGTGGAGCGTGACCGCGTTCTTTCCGTGCGGGCCGCGTTCGGGGGTCGAGGCCAGCAGCTGGGTGCCGTAGCGGGCCACCGCGGGAGTCGAGAGTTTCTTGAGTCCCAGCACGTCAAGGCCGGTGTCGAAGGACGCCTGGGGCGTCGGATACAGCGGCCGGTTGCCCAGGAAGGACCACGGAGACGTGTTGCTGACTATGGAGACGACGAGATCCGTGACCGGATCCTCGCCCGGCCGTTCGAGCGTGATCGTGCCGTGCCGGCGGTCGGCCTCGCCGAGGAACTGGCGCACCACTTGTCGCACGTACAGGGCATGGGTCGAACGCTTGCCGCGCTCCCGCTGCTGCTCCACCCGGCCGACCACGCCCGCGTCGAAGCCGAGGCCCGAGGCGAAGGTGAACCAGCGCGACGGCACGCCCTCGTCCTCCGTGCCGGGGGTGCCCGAGGCGAGGCCGAGGCCCACCGTGCGCCGACGGCCCTCGCGCAGCGCGTCCAGGAGCTGCCCAGTGGCCTCCACGGGGTGGTTCGGCAGGCCCAGGGCGCGCGCGAAGACGTTCGTGGAACCGCCGGGGACGACGGCGAGGCCGGGGAGGCGGTCGAGGTCGGGGCCCTGGTGCAGCAGGCCGTTCACGACCTCGTTGACCGTGCCGTCGCCGCCGAGGGCGACGACCAGCTCGATGTCCTTGCTCTCGGCGGCCTGCCGGCCCAGGTCGCGCGCGTGGCCTCGATACTCGGTGGTCACGGCCTCGAGCTTCATCTCGCTCGCCAGCGCGTGGATCAGGACATCGCGCGTGCGCGCGCTGGTGGTGGTTGCCGCCGGATTGACCACGAGAAGTGCACGCATGCAAGGCAGCGTACCCAGCGGCCTTGATCCGGCCCAGGCCGAGGTGGGCGTCGGACGGGAGTCCACACAGATCCTGCGCACGGATCCCGCGCGGGGTCCGGCCTTCGGGGCGGCGGCGGACGGCGGCTACTCTGCAAAGGTGACCTCAGAGCAGAACCCCGCCCCCGAGCCCTCCGACGCCGAAGACGGCCCCCGCCCCGGCCGGCTGACCGCCGCGGCCGCGCTGGCCGGACTCGAAGGACTCGCGCTCGTCGTGGGCGGCGCCTACATGCTGGTCGCCGGTCTCGCCGGGCACCCCGACAATCCGGAGCAGGCCGTCACCGGCGGCGTCACGCTCATCGTGCTCGCGCTGCTGCCGCTGTTCGCCGCGCGCGGACTGCTCGCCCGCAAGAGCTGGAGCCGCGGCCCCGCGATCATCACGCAGATCATGGCGCTGCCGGTGGCCTACACGCTGCTGCAGGCCGACAGCATGGCGATCGGCGCCGGCATCGCGCTCGCCGCCGTGTCGATCGCCTCACTGGTGCTGCTCGTCAACCGGGAGACCACGCGCGCGCTGGGCATCCGTACGCCGGGGTCGTCCTCCCAGTAGTCCCGCTCCTCGAAGCCGGGGTCACTCCTCGACGAGCAGCTTGTCCCGGAGCTGGGCCAGGGTGCGGGCCAGCAGGCGGGAGACGTGCATCTGGGAGATGCCGACCTCCTGCGCGATCTGCGACTGCGTCATGTTCCCGAAGAACCGCAGCAGCAGAATGCGCTTCTCGCGCGGCGGCAGGTCCTCCAGGAGCGGCTTGAGGGACTCGCGGTACTCGACGCCCTCGAGCGCCTCGTCCTCCGCGCCCAGCGTGTCCGCGACCGCCGGGGACTCGTCGTCCGTGTCCGGGACGTCCAGGGACAGCGTGGAGTACGCGTTGGCCGACTCCAGGCCCTCCAGGACCTCCTCCTCGGAGATGGCCAGCTTCTCGGCCAGCTCGTGCACCGTGGGGGAGCGGCCGTGCAGCTGGGACAGCTCCGCCGTCGCCGAGGTCAGGGCCAGACGCAGCTCCTGGAGGCGGCGCGGCACGCGCACGGCCCAGCCCTTGTCGCGGAAGTGCCGCTTGATCTCACCGACGACCGTCGGCGTCGCGTACGTGGAGAACTCCACGCCGCGCTCCGGGTCGAAGCGGTCGACCGACTTGATCAGGCCGATCGTCGCGACCTGCGTCAGGTCGTCGAGGGGCTCGCCGCGGTTGCGGAAGCGGCGGGCCAGATGCTCGACGAGCGGCAGGTGCATGCGGACGAGCTGATTGCGCAGGTCCGCGTACTCCGGGCTGCCGTCCTTCAGCGTGCGCAGCTCGATGAACATCGCCCGCGCGCCGCTGCGGTCCGTCGGATCGTGCCGGCCGTGCTGCTCACCGTGTCGCTCGTGGTCGCTCATCAATCCCGCCCGTCGCGCGTCCGATCCCCCTGAGCCCCCGCGAAGTACGGCCCCCGAGGTCGGCGCTGCCTGCTGTGCCGCGTCGGCCGCCGGGGCCGCCGTGTCCGCAGCATCCGCAGTGTCCTCGACGGACTCCGGGTGCTGCCGGGCCTGCTGCTCGGGGATGCCGGTGGTCGGCCGTCGCATCCCGCCAGTGCCCTCGGCCGGGAGATCCCGGGTGCCGCGCTTGTCGTCCCGCACCGGACCGTCCCCGTTCCTCACGTCGGGCCGGGGCCCGCGCCGCGCTTCTTGTAGAGGCTGATGGAGACGGTCTTGTCCTCGGCCACCGCGGAGTCGACCTGGCCCGCGAGGGCCGAGAGCACCGTCCACGCGAAGGTGTCGCGCTCCGGCGCCCTGCCGTCGGTCGTGGGCGCGGAGACCGTCACCTCCAAGGAGTCGTCGACAAGACGGAACACGCAGCTGAGCACGGAGCCCGCGACGGCCTGCTGGAGCAGGATCGCGCACGCCTCGTCGACAGCGATGCGAAGGTCCTCGATCTCGTCGAGGGTGAAGTCCAAACGCGCCGCGAGGCCGGCCGTCGCCGTACGCAGCACCGACAGGTAGGCACCCGCAGCCGGGAGTCGGACTTCCACGAAGTCCTGATTTCCGGGGTCGCCTGCGATCTGGGACACCCTCACCTCCAAGGTGGTACAAGCACTTTCGGGCTCCGGAGGCGTCGTCCCCCGGGTGATGCGCCACTTATATCTGCGGTGACGCTACCGCGCGCCCGACTTTCCTGTCCCGGGGACCCCCGGCCCATTGCTGTCACTCATAGTAAGCCTACGGGTACGGACAGTGGCTAGAGGGTGTGCGGGCCCAATTGGAAAGAGCGGGCGCCGGGTTGACGTACCCAGGCACAAGTGGATCGAACCCAAGCGGGGTCCGGGATCGGCCGCGTCAGACGAGAATCGCGTCGACAAAGCACCAACGCCAGCTCTCACCAGGCTCGAAGGTGCGCATGACCGGATGGCCGGTCTCGGCGTGGTGCGCCGTCGCGTGCCGGTACGGCGACGAGTCGCAGCATCCGACGTGGCCGCAGTCCAGACACAGCCGTAGTTGCACAGGGTGACTGCCGACGGCCAGACACTCCAGGCAGGTCTCGCTCAGAGGTGCGGGCTCGGGGTGCGGCAGCGCGGCGACGTGCGAGCACTCGTTCATGATGGCCAGGTTACGACGGGTGGCGCGGAGCAGGGTGACGAAAGGCGGGTCATGGACGTATTGCCCTTGGTGGGTCTGATCGCCGTGAGCGCGGCCGTGGCGGGAGCGGCGCGCAGGACGCCCGTGCCGGCCCCGCTCCTGCTGGTCGCGATCGGACTCGTGGCGTCCTACGTGCCGTGGGTTCCGCAGTACATGCTCGACCCGCACATCGTGCTGCCGCTGATCCTGCCGCCACTGCTGCACACCGCCGCCCTGGAGAGCTCCTACCTCGACCTGCGGGCGAACATCAGGCCCGTCGCGCTGCTCTCCGTGGGGTACGTCCTGTTCGCGACGCTCGCCGTGGGCTGGCTCGCGTACGAGCTGATCCCGGACCTGCCGCTGACCGCGGCGCTCGTCCTGGGCGCGGTGATCGCGCCGCCCGACGCGGTGGCCGCCACCGCGATCGCCCGGCGGGTGGGGCTGCCCTCGCGGATCACCACGATCCTCCAGGGCGAGTCCCTCGTGAACGACGCCACCGCGATCACCGCCTACAAGGTGGCGCTCGCCGCCGCCGTGGGCGAGGGCGCCAGCTGGGCGGGCGGGATCAAGGAGTTCCTGGTGGCGGCCGTCGGCGGGGTCGGCGTGGGGCTGCTCCTGATGGTGCCGCTGCACTGGTTGCGCACGCACCTCAAGGAAGCGCTGCTGCAGAACACGCTCTCCCTGCTCATCCCCTTCGTCGCCTACGCGGTCGCGGAGCAGGTGGGCGCCTCCGGAGTGCTCGCCGTCGTGACGGTGGCGCTCTACCTGGGGCACCGTTCCTGGCAGGTCGACTTCGATACGCGGCTCCAGGAGGCCGCGGTGTGGAAGGTCGTGGCGTTCATCCTGGAGTCCGCGGTCTTCGCGCTCATCGGCCTCCAACTGCGCTTCGTCCTCGAAGGCCTCGGCGAGTACAGCGTGGCGCAGGCCGTCTGGTACGCGGTCGGAGTGTTCGTCTTCGTGGTCGTGATCCGCTTCGTGTGGTCGTACCCCGCCACCTACCTGCCGTGGTGCATGTCGCCGCGCATCCGCGCGCGCGAGAGCGACACCGACTGGAAGCGGCCGCTGATCGTCAGCTGGGCCGGCATGCGGGGCGTGGTGTCGCTGGCCATCGCGTTCTCCATCCCGCTGCACACGGAGAGCGGGGAGCCGTTCCCCTCGCGCAACCTGGTGCTCTTCCTGACCTTCACGACAGTCATCGGGACGCTCGTCGTCCAGGGACTCACGCTGCCGCCGCTGATCAAGTGGCTGAAGCTGCCGGGCCGGGACGCGCAGGCCGAGACGCTCGCCGAGGCGCAGGCGCAGAACGCCGCCTCCGTGGCCGCGGAGGAGCGGGTGGAGGAGTTGATGCGGGACGAGCGCAACTGCCTGCCGACGCCGCTCCAGGACCGTCTGCGCACCGTTCTGGAACGCCGCCGCAACTCCGTGTGGGAGCGCCTCGGTCAGGCCAACCCGGTGACCGGGGAGTCCGCCGACGACACGTACCGGCGGCTCGCGCGGGAGGCGATCGCGGCCGAGCGCGAGGTCTTCGTACGGATGCGGGACGAGCGGCGGATCGACGACGAGATGATGCGGACGCTGCTGCGCAAGCTGGACCTGGAGGAGGCCGCCGCCTACCGGGAGGCCGACGGCTGAGCGTCGTCGAAGGGCGCGCCCGTGACGACGGCCGCGAGGGTGGTGCCGCGCGGGAAGGCGCCCTCCTGGGTGAGAGCGACGAGCGCGTACAGCGCCTTCGCTACGTAGAGACGCTCGACCGGCACGCCGTGGCGGGCCTCGAAGTCCTCGGCGAACGCGGCGAGTTCGGCAGGCACGCGCGCGTAGCCGCCGAAGTGGAAACCGTCCGCCACGTGCCAGGCGCCGCGCGGTCCGCCGAACGCTTCCTCCTGGAGGGCGCGGATGTCGGCCGGGAGGAACCCGCCCTTGAGGACCGCGATCCCCAGGGCGCGCTGCTCGGGCGCCAGGCCCGCGGCGAGGCCCGCGAGCGTGCCGCCCGTGCCGCAGGCCAGCGCGACGACGTCCGCGTGACCGCGCAGCTCCCGGCCCAGGTCCGTACAGCCCTGGACGGCAAGGGAGTTGCTGCCGCCCTCGGGGACCACGTACGCGTCGGTGGCGTCGGCCGTGTCGAGGAGGGCGGCCAGCACGTCCGGATCGGTCTTGCGCCGGTACGTCGACCGGTCGACGAAGCGCAGGCGCATCCCGTCGGCCGCGCAGCGCGCCAGGGACGGGTTCAGCGGCCGGTCGGCGAGTTCGTCGCCGCGGACGACGCCGATGGTGGGGACGCCCAGGAGGCGGCCCGCCGCGGCCGTGGCCCGCAGATGGTTCGAGTAGGCGCCCCCGAAGGTGACGATCGCGCGGCCCCCTGCCGCTTTCAGGTTGGGGGCGAGCTTGCGCCACTTGTTGCCGATCAGATCCGGGTGGATCAGGTCGTCCCGCTTGAGCAGCAGGCGCACGCCGTGGCGCGCGAAGCGCTCGTCGTCGGCCTCCATGAGGGGCGACGGGAGACGGGGGCGCAGATCGGCGCTGGTGGAGCGGTGCACCCGGCCATTGTCGGACACCTGGCCGGGTGCTCGCCCTCGCGAAGCGGCCGGCGCAAGGCCGACACAAGAGGGCCGACTACTTGAGCCGGTCCCCGATGCGCTTGCGCATCGACCCCATCGTGAACCCCTTGGGGTCGACCTTCCCCGGCTGCCACTCCAGGTGGCCGATGACCGAGCGCTCCGTCCAGCCGTGGTGGCGGCAGATCGCCGCGGCAGCCTTCTCGATGGCCTCCAACTGGGCGGCGGGCCACGGGTCGTCCCCGTCGCCGAGGTTCTCGCACTCGAAGCCGTAGAAGCGGCTGTTGCCGTCGGTGTTCGCCTCGTTGTCGTGCGGCAGCCGCTTCTCGGCGATCACCGCGCGCAGCACGTCGTCGTCGCCGAGGCCAGCGTGGTTCGCCCGGCCGTAGCCGACCAGGTGGACATGGCCGTCCTTGGTGATGACGCCGTGACACAGCGGGCCCGGCAGGTTCGCGTGACCCTCGCGGCAGATCCGGACCGTGCTCGCGCTGCCCGATGTCGCCGTGTGGTGGATCATCACGCCGTTCACCGGGCCCCAGTCGCCGATGTGGTTGCGGTTGTGATGCCGCCAGTCGCCGACTTCCACCACTGTCAGACCCTCGTCCTTGAGAGCGTCGATGAAGCTGCTTGCGGACATGGGTGGGGCCACGGCCGCCTCCTTCGAGGGAGCGACGGTCGCCGACTGCGCACCGTCTCGTAGGCTTCGCTTTTACCCGGAACTGCCGTTCAGCGACCGGCCGTTCGCATAACGTGCACAAGGTTCGCGTCGGCGGCGTCGGCGGCCGGACCGCTCAACCGCGCAGGAAGCCGTCCCCGTTCACCGCGATGTGCGATTCGAGGGCCTGCAGCGCCTGCTGCGTGGCCTCCGGGCTGCCGCTGCCCCTGCGCTCCGCGTAGTAGGCGGCGCCCAGTTGCTTGAGCAGATCGCCGCCCGCCCGCTGCGCCTGCATCTCGTCCATCTTCTGCTTGCCCTGCGTCAGGCCGCGCTGCGCCTGCTCCTTGGCCCGGTCGAGGAAGCCCGCCATGGTGATCACCCTTCTCGTCTTTACCGTTTCCTGACCAACGCGCACCGGGATCTTCGAGTTCCGGCCGTCGGCGAAACGGGGGCCGGGCGGGCGCGAAGAGTGCCCACCCATGCCCCGTACAACCGCCGTCCATTCCCGCCCATTTGTGTAATGGTGCGATCGCGCTGCGTGCTGAAGGCTTGTCCGCGCAGGTCAGTTCATGATCGGGAGGTCACAGCACATGTCGGTAGGCGAAGAGGTCCGCGAGCAGACGGCCCCCGGACCGCAGAAGAGTCTGGGAACGTCCGCGGCGCGGAACCTGGCCACGACCACCAAGTCCGCACCGCAAATGCAGGAGATCAGCTCCCGCTGGCTGCTGCGGACGCTGCCCTGGGTGGATGTGCAGGGCGGCACGTACCGGGTCAACCGGCGGCTGAGCTACTCGGTCGGCGACGGGCGCATCACGTTCGTGAAGACGGGCGACGATGTCCGGGTCATCCCGGCCGAGCTGGGGGAGCTGCCCGTACTGCGGGACTTCGGGGACGAGCAGGTCCTCGCCGAGCTGGCCCAGCGCTGCACCCAGCGGGAGTTCGCGGCCGGCGAACTGCTCGCCTCGTCCGGCGGTCCGGCCGACGAGGTCTTCCTGATCGCGCACGGCCGCGTGGAGAAGGTCGGCGCGGGCCCGTACGGGGACGACGCCGTGCTCGGAGTCCTCGCTGACGGGGCGCACTTCGGGGAACAGGCGCTGATCGACCCGGAGACCGTCTGGGAGTACACGGCGCGAGCGGCCACCGCGTGCACCGTGCTCACGCTGCCGCGCAGCGACTTCGAGCAGGTCGCCGAGCGTGCCCAGTCGCTGCGCGACCACCTCCAGCGGCTGCGCTCGATTCCCGCGCAGCGGTCCAACAAGTACGGCGAGAAGGAGATCGACCTCTCGGCCGGTCACGTCGGGGAAGCGGTCCTGCCCGGCACGTTCGTCGACTACGAGTCCGCGCCGCGCGAGTACGAACTGAGCGTCGCCCAGACCGTGCTGCGCATCCACACGCGCGTGGCCGACCTCTACAACCAGCCCATGAACCAGACGGAGCACCAACTCCGGCTCACCGTAGAGGCGTTGAAGGAGCGCCAGGAGCACGAACTCATCAACAACCGGGAGTTCGGCCTGCTCAGCAACTGCGAGTACGAGCAGCGCCTGCAGCCGCACGACGGCGCGCCGAGCCCCGACGACATGGACGAGCTGCTCAGCAGGCGGCGCGGCTCCAAGCTGTTCCTCGCGCACCCGAAGGCGATCGCCGCGTTCGGCCGCGAGCTCAACAAGCGCGGCCTGGTCCCCGAGTCCATCGACGTGGCAGGGAACCGCATCCCGACCTGGCGCGGGGTGCCGATCTACCCGTGCAACAAGATCCCGGTCTCCGACAAGCGCACCACATCCATCATCTGCATGCGTACGGGAGAGGAGGAACAAGGCGTCATCGGCCTCCGGCAGTCCGGAATCCCGGACGAGATCGAGCCGAGCCTGTCCGTGCGGTTCATGGGCATCAGCGAGCAGGCGATCATCTCGTACCTGGTGTCGACGTACTACTCGGCGGCGGTCCTGGTGCCCGACGCGCTGGGGGTCCTGGAGAACGTCGAGATCGGGCGGTGGCGGTGACGAGCCGCGCCCGGCCCGCCGTGTCCCCGCCCGGCAGGGCGGGTAGACCGAGGAGGTACGCGCCCACCAGCAGCGGAACCGCCACCGTCCGCACCCTCTCCGGGGTGAGTCCATGACGCAGACGACGGAGCAGCGAGTGGCAGCAGAGCCGGCCGAGGCGGCCGCGGCGCGGGGCGGGGAGATACGGGACACGGCGGAGGGGCCCGAGGCGCAGGAAGCGCAGGAGGCCTCGGCGATCCTGGCGCAGGCCAGGGCCGCGGTCGACCCCGAACTGCGGCGGGCCGTCGAGGCCCTGCCCGGATCCATACGCCGCGTCGCCCTCTACCACTTCGGCTGGGAGCACGCCGACGGCACACCGGCCGCGGGGAACGCGGGCAAGGCCGTGCGGCCCGCCCTCGTGCTCGCGGCGGCGCGGGCCCTCGGCGGGCGGCCCGAGCGGGCGGTGAGGGCGGCTGCCGCGGTGGAGCTGACCCACAACTTCACGTTGCTGCACGACGACGTGATGGACCGGGACGCCACCCGCAGGCACCGGCCCACCGCGTGGACGGTGTTCGGGGACGCCGACGCGATCCTCACGGGTGACGCGATGCAGGCCCAGGCGCAGCGGCTGTTCGCCGACGACCCGCACCCGGCGGCCTCGGCCGCGGCGTCCCGGCTCGCGGCGTGTGTCGTGGAGTTGTGCGAGGGGCAGGCCGTGGACGTTGCTTTGGAGGGGCGGGATCCGGCGGATGTGAGTCTGCCGGAGACGCTGGCCATGGCGGAGGCGAAGACCGGGGCGTTGCTCGGTTGCGCTTGCGCGGTGGGCGGGTTGTACGCGGGGGCCGGTGCGGAGGAGGTCGAGGCGCTCGACGCGTTCGGGCGCTGTGCGGGGCTCGCGTTCCAGCTGATCGACGACGTGATCGGGATCTGGGGGGACCCGGTCCGCACCGGTAAGCCGGCCTGCGCGGACCTCGCCGTACGGAAGAAGTCCCTGCCCGTGGTCGCGGCGCTTGCCTCCGGCGGGGTGGCGGCGGAGGAGTTGGCGGCGTTGTACGGGCCGCCGGACCCGGGGAAGGGGAAGGAGGGAGTGGCGGAACTGGAGGAGATCGCGCTGGCCGTGGAGCGGGCCGGTGGCCGGGACTGGGCGCAGGCGCAGGCCGCGGACCACATGTCGCGTGCGGTGGACCGGCTGTCGCAGGCGGTGCCGGTGCCGGAGGCGGCGGGTGGGTTGTTGTCGTTGGCGGAGTTCGTTACGCGGCGCGGCTACTGATGCCTGCCGGCGGGGTGCCGTGATCGGTTGCGGTACTCCGCCGGAGGGGCGGGGCGGGGGCGGGGTTTACGTCGTCGTGATGCGTTCGCGGCACCGGGGGCCGCCTTGCCCACCCTGCCGCCCTAGGCGGCAGATTGCCCAAGGCGGGTGCGGCCTGCCGCCAGGGGTGGGGAGTCGGGGGTGGGGAGTTGGGGTGGTGGGGGTGGGCGTTTAGAGTGCCAACCGTCGTGCAGCGTAAGCGTGTTGGTGAGGGGTGGGCGTGATGGGTGTGGGGATTCGGCGGGCCGGGGTGGGGGACCGGGAGCGGGTGGTGCGGTTGCTGGACGAGGCGTTCATGGACGATCCGGTCAGTGGCTGGGTGTTTCCCAGTGAGGAGCGGCGGCGGGAGCGGCACTCCCTGCTCATGGGGGTGTTCGCGGACGCGACGCTCGCGGAGGGGTACGTCGATCTCGCCGAGGACGGTTCTGCCGTCGCGCTGTGGATGGACATGTCGGGCGTGCCGGAGGACGAGGGCGGCGAGGATCTGCCCGCGCAGGTGCGGGCGGCCGTCGATCCCGACAACGAACGCGTGGAGCAGATCGCCCGGTGGACCACGCGGGCCCACCCGGTGGGGCGGGCGCACGTCTACCTGTGGATGATCGGCGTCACGCCCGCGCGGCAGGGGCAGGGGCTTGGGACCGCGTTGATGGCGCCGGTGTTCGAGCGCTGCGACCGCGAGGGGCTGCCCGCCTACCTGGAGGCCAGTAGCCCGCGGAGTCGGCGCCTGTACGAGCGGCTCGGGTTCGTCGTCACCGGGACGCCGATCGAGCTGCCGGGCGGGCCGACGATGTGGCCCATGTGGCGGGAGCCGGCGGGCCGGTAGCGCCGTCGCCGCCCGGCCCGATCCACATGGCGGGCCTGAGGGCCCTTCTGACGGATCTTGCCGGAGTCGCGGGGTCTGGCACGCACTCCCCCAAGCTCTTAAGGAGCAGGGGGTACCCCCCTCGGCGTTGTCGTCGGTTGCCAACTCCCCCACCCTCGAACCGCGCTTCGCGACGGCTCGGGCGGGAGGTGCCCCCTCGCGTTGACGCCCTACTCCGCCTTGCATCTGCACGCTCGCGGAACCGAACGACGCGGCCTCCCGCGTCCAGCCTGATCCGTCAGAAGGGCCCTAGTCGTTCGTGTCGTCCGGGAAGCTCGCGAAGTATGTGGCCGCCATGTCCTGTGCTCCGCGGCCCTGTTCGGACGCGCGGTGGAAGCGGTCGCGGGCGGCCGACACGGCGTCGACGCGGACGCCCGCGCGTTCGGCCGCTTCGAGGACCAGGCCCGCGTCCTTCGCCGCGTTGTCCACGGAGAAGCTCGGCGTGTAGTCGCCGCCGCGGATGGCGGCGGACTTGGTCTGGAAGTAACCGCTGTCCAGCGGGCCGCCGGTGACGGCGGCCACCAGGTCGTCCGCGTCGACGCCGAGGCCGTGGGCCAGCGCGAGGGCCTCGCCGACGCCCGTGGTCAGGGCGATCACCCAGGAGTTGAGGGCGAGCTTGAGGCGGCTCGCCGGGCCCGGCCTGCCGTCGCCGACCCACTGGGTGCGGGAGCCGATGGCGTCGAACAGCGGTTGGGCGATCGCGCGCGTGGTGTCGGCACCGGCCGCGAGCACGGTCAACGTGCCCTGCTCGGCGGGCTGCCGCGTGCCGAGCACAGGCGCGTCGACGAGGAGCAGCCCGGCGCGGGCCGCGTGCTCGGCGAGCTCGTCGATGCCCTCGCCCACGGTTCCGGACTGCACCCACACGGTGCCGGGCTTCGGGGTCGCCTCCCGGACGACGTCCAGCGTGCGCGGCCCGTCGGGCAGCACGGTCACGACGACATCGGCGTCCCGGACCGCGTCGGACGCGCTGTCCGCGACCGTCACGCCGTCCGCGGCCAGCGGTTCGGCCTTCGTACGGGTCCGGTTCCAGGCCCGTACGGGAAAGCCCGCGCGGGCCAGATTGCGGGCCATCGGCGCGCCCATGGTCCCGGTGCCGAGCACGGCGACGACGGGGCGGGCGGCGGACGGGTCGGCGGGGTCGGTGAGGCCGGTGGTGCTGGTCATGTGCGAACTCCCTGCGTGGGGTGGGTCGTCCGAGGGGGCGGTCTCTTCCTCAGACGCTCCTCAGACGCTAGCTCGGACCGACGCCGCCATCGCCGCCACGAACGCCTCCCGTACCGCCTCGTCGACCAGGTCGAGCGAGAGGTACGGGTTGAGGTCCTCCAGCTCTACGAGGAGCAGTTCGCCGTCGGGGGCGCGGCAGGCGTCGACGCGCTGGATGCCGTGCGGGAGGGTGTTCCACTCGACGAAGGTGCGGGCGAAGTCGCGGTCCGCGGCGGTGGGTTCGTAGGGGCGCAGCTCCCAGCGGCGCGCGGGATCGGGCGCGTACAAGGCGTACATCAGCTGGTCGTCGACGAAATAGAACGAGACCTCGTACTGGAAGTCGACGCGCGGCTGGACCAGCAGATCGCCGTCTCCGTAGGGGAGTGCGGCGAGGTCGGCGGCCGGTACGAAGCGCAGGCCCACCGAGTCCGCGCCCAGCTTCGGCTTCGCCACGTACGTGTCGGCCTTCGGCAGCCGGTCCAGGTCAGCGGCCCGGTCGACCGTCGGGATGACCGGGTGGCCGGCCGCGGTCAGGTCCAGGAGGTACTGCTTGCCCGCCATGTCGGCGCGGCCGGTCAGCGGGTTGTAGACGTTCGTGCCGCGCGCCAGGGCCTGCGTACGGAACGCGTCGTACGCCTCCTGGTAGCCGAGCACCGGTCCGCTGTTGCGGACCACGACGGCGTCGAAGCCGTCCATGAGCGCGGCGGCGTCGAGGGGGTGGCACAGGGCGAGGTCGAAGGCGGAGCGCAGCCGGGACGTGAGGTGGATGTCCTCGTCGCAGTAGCGGCGGCCACGGGCCTCGTACGCGAGATCGGAGACGTAGAGGACGCGGGGGCGGCGGGACATGGACGTGCTCCTGGAGTCCTGGGCGATGCGGGTACGAGCGCCGAAGGGGCCCGGCCGGGCGCGGTGTGCGCTCGGCCGGGCCCCTCGGGGAGTTCACGGACCCGCGGAGGTGCACCGTCCGCCGGTCGCAGGTGTGAACAGGGCCTGGGTCAGGCCTTCTTGGTCTCCCAGAAGATCTTGTCGATCTGGGCGATGTAGTCGAGCGCCTTCTGGCCCGTGGCCGGGTCCGACGAGCCCTTGGCGGCCGAGAGGGCCTTCAGGGTGTCGTTGACCAGCTGGTGCAGCTCCGGGTACTTCTCGAAGTGCGGGGGCTTGAAGTAGTCGCTCCACAGCACCGAGACGTGGTGCTTGGCGAGCTCGGCGCGCTGCTCCTTGATGCCGATGGCACGCGTCTGGAACTGCGGGTCGTCGTTGCCGGCCATCTTCTCCTGGACGGCCTTGACCGACTCGGCCTCGATACGGGCCTGGGCCGGGTCGTACACGCCGCAGGGGAGGTCGCAGTGAGCGCTGGCCTTCACCTTGGGGGCGAACAGGCGGGAAAGCATCTAGCTGTTCCTTCCTCGTGATCGTCTTCTCGGGTGCGACATTACTCCGTGCGGGACGGGTTTTCTCGGGTGCCCCCGGCGGCTTAGGACAAAAGTCCGGGGTGAGACCCAGACCCGTACGTCTGGTGGAGGATGGGACCGTAAGGGGCACCGGGCCTGCGGGCCGGCGGGAGCAGCGGTGGGAACCGGGGAGGTTTTCTGATGCCCGAGGCGATCGAGGAGATGCGCGAGGCGAAGGTGCCGTTTCAGATCATTGAGGTGGAGGGGCCGTCGATGGTCCCGACGCTCTACCCCGGTGACTGGATGCTGGTGCAGCACGGCGCGCGGGTACGGGCGGGCGATGTCGTCGTCCTGCGCCATCCCTTCCAGCAGGACCTGCTGGTGGTGAAGCGGATCGCCGAGCGGCGCGAGGGCGGCTGGTGGGTGCTCGGCGACAACCCGGGCGCCGGGGGCGACAGCACGGTGTACGGGGTGGTGCCGGACGAGCTGGTGCTCGCCAAGGTGCGCGGCCGGCTGCGGCGTCGTAGGCCGTGGGCGGAGGGGGAGGGTCAGCGTTCGGTGGGGGCCGTGCTGTCCTGGGTCTTCTCTGCGGTACGTCCCGTGCTCTCGGACCGGTCGGCCTCCAGGCGCTTGCGGGCGCGGTAGGCGGCGACGTTGGCGCGGGTCGCGCAGCGGTCCGAGCAGTAGCGCCGTGAGCGGTTCGTGGACGTGTCCAGGTAGGCGTTGCGGCAGGGCGTCGCCTCGCACAGGCCGAGGCGGTCGACGCCGTACTCGGTGAGGTGGAAGGCGAGGCCCATCGCGGCGATGGCGGCGTATCCCGCCGTCGCGTTCGACGGGTGGTCGGCGAGGTGCAGGTGCCACAGTGGGCGGCCGTCGTCGTCGCGATGGTTGTGGCCGGAGATCTGCGGGCTCACGGGGAATTCGAGGAGGAGTGAGTTCAGGAGGTTCACCGAGAGTTCCTCGTCGCCCCCGTCGGCGGCCTCGAACACCGCGCGCAGCCGCCCTCGTACGCCCCTGAAGCGGGTCAGGTCGGCCTCCGTGGCGCGGCGGGCCGCCTCCTGGTTGGCGCCGAAGAGCTCGCGCACCGCCTCCACCGAGGTCAGGGAGTCCTTGCCGCGGACCGGCTCCTCGGTGTTGACGAGGCGCACGGCGTAGTCCGAGTAATAGGCCAGTTCCACTTGTAGTCCTTACCGGGGCGCTCTATCGTCGTGGCGAGCGAGGGTAATACTCGCTTATGGGTTCAGGGTATTACGGGAGGATGCATGTCCGAGACCGTCGCCAACACTCGTACCACCGACTGGCGGGCCTGGCAGGAGAGCTGGGACCGGCAGCAGGAGTGGTACATGCCGGACCGCGAGGAGCGGTTCCGGGTGATGCTCGACATGGTGGAGGCCTTTGTCGGGCCGGCGCCGCGGGTGCTCGATCTGGCGTGTGGCACGGGGAGTATCACGGACCGGCTGCTGAAGCGGTTCCCCGGTGCCACCAGTGTGGGGGTCGATCTCGATCCGGCGTTGCTGGCCATCGCGCGGGGGACGTTCGAGGGGGATGGGCGGGTCGAGTTCGTCGCCGCTGATCTCATGGATGCGCGGTGGACCGAGGCGCTGCCGTACGACTCGTACGATGCCGTGCTCACCGCCACCGCCCTGCACTGGTTGCACTCCGAACCCCTCGCGACGCTCTACGGTCAGGTCGCCGGGCTCGTCCGGGACGGCGGCGTCTTCATGAACGCGGACCACATGATCGACCAGACGACGCCGCGGATCAATGCGGCGGAGCGGGCGCTGCGGCATGAGCGGATGGGCGCCGCCAAGGGGGCCGGTGCGGTGGATTGGGCGGAGTGGTGGCGGGTGGCCGGGGAGGATCCGGTGCTGGCGGGGCCTACGGCGCGGCGGTTCGAGATCTTTGGGGAGCATGCGGATGGGGATGCGCCGTCGGTGGCGTGGCACGGGTCCGCGTTGCGGGGAGCCGGGTTCGGGGAGGCGCGAGCCGTGTGGTGTTCGCCGTCCGATGCGATGGTGCTTGCCGTGAAGTGAGCCCCCGCGGCGACGGCGTTGCGGTCTCGGGGCGCTGCCCCGGACCCCGCTGCTCAAGCGCCGCAGGGGCTTGAAAAGAACTGCTCAATCGCCGCAGGGGCTTGAAAAGAACTGCTCAATCGCCGCAGGGGCTTGAAAAGAACTGCTCAAGCGCCGCAGGGGCTTGAATGTGCGCAGTTGGGCGTGAAGGTTCCGGTTACAGGACCTTCGACAGGAAGGACTGGGTGCGTTCCTGTTGGGGGTTGGTGAGGACTTCTCTTGGGTCGCCGGATTCGACGACCACGCCGTCGTCCATGAAGACCAGGCTGTCGCCGACCTCGCGGGCGAAGCCCATCTCGTGGGTGACGACGACCATCGTCATGCCGGACTGGGCGAGGTCGCGCATGACGTCGAGGACCTCGCCGACCAACTCCGGGTCGAGCGCGGACGTCGGCTCGTCGAAGAGCATCAGCTTCGGTTCCATCGCGAGCGCGCGGGCGATCGCGACGCGCTGCTGCTGGCCGCCGGAGAGCTGCGAGGGGTAGTTGTTCGCCTTGTCGGCGAGGCCGACGCGGTCGAGGAGTTCCTGGGCCTGAGTGCGGGCCTCGGACTTCGACCGCTTCTTGACCTGGACCGGGGCCTCCATGACGTTCTCGAGGGCCGTCATGTGCGGGAAGAGGTTGAAGCGCTGGAACACCATGCCGATGTCGCGGCGCTGCATCGAGACCTCCCGGTCCCGCAGTTCGTACAGCTTGTCGCCCTGCTGCCGGTAGCCGACCAGGTTCCCGTCGACGTAGAGCCGCCCGGCGTTGATCTTCTCCAGGTGGTTGATGCAGCGCAGGAAGGTCGACTTGCCGGAGCCGGAGGGGCCGATGAGGCAGAACACCTCGCCCTGCTTGACCTCCAGGTCGATGCCCTTGAGGACCTGCACGTGACCGAAGGACTTGTGGACCTGTTCGGCCTTGACCATGGCGGACTCGGTCATCCCAGGGCTCCCTTCGGGCGGCGCACGGAGAAGACGCTGGAGCGCAGCTTCTGCCAGGGCGTGAGCGGCAGTTGGCGGCTGGAGCCGCGGGCGTAGTACCGCTCGATGTAGTACTGGCCGACGCTGAGGACCGAGGTCATGATCAGGTACCAGGCGGCCGCGAGGAAGTAGAGCTCCACCGGGGAACCGGACTGCTGGCCGATGTCCTGCGCGACCCGGAACAACTCGTTGAACTGCACCATGGAGACGAGCGAGGTCGTCTTCAGCATGTTGATGACCTCGTTGCCCGTGGGCGGCACGATGACGCGCATCGCCTGCGGGATGATCACGCGGCGCAGCGTCTTGCCGTGGCTCATGCCGAGCGCGTGCGAGGCCTCCGACTGGCCCTCGTCGACCGAGAGCAGACCGGCGCGGCAGATCTCCGCCATGTACGCGGCCTCGTTGAGGCCGAAGCCGAGCAGCGCCGTCAGGAACGGCGTCATGAAGGACGACCAGTAGTCCTTGTAGATCGGCCCGAGGTTGATGTACTCGAAGACCAGGCCCAGGTTGAACCAGATGAACAGCTGGACCAGGACCGGGGTGCCGCGGAAGAACCAGATGTAGAACCAGGCGATGGAGCTGGTCACCGGGTTCTTCGAGAGGCGCATGACGGCGAGCAGGATGCCGCCGGCGATGCCGATCACCATCGCGAGGACGGTGAGGAGCAGCGTCTTCAGGGCGCCGGTGACGACCCGGTCGTCGAAGAAGAAGTCCGGGATGGTGCCCCAGCTGATGTCGCCCTGGGCGAACGCGTACACGAGCAGGGCGAGCAGGGCGACGGCGACGAAGGCCGCGAGGTACCGCCCGTAGTGCCGCACCGGGATCGCCTTGATGGCGGTCGGCGCGGTCGCGGGCGGCGGCGTGTCCTGGGGGCCGCCGCCCGTCTTGGCTATGTCAGGAGACACGGATGTTGCCTTTCACGACGTCGCGGCCGGCCGTGGCGGGCGCCACGGCCGGGTGCCGCGCGGTCAATGACGTGGAGCGTGCGGTCAACGACCGGGTGCGCGTGGTTACTTGCCGCCGTTGATGACGGCCGACTTCACGGCGCCGTCCTCGACGCCCCACTTCGAGATGACCTTGTCGTACTCGCCGTTCTTGATGATCGCGTCCATCGCGGCCTTGACGGCCTCGCGCAGCTGCTTCTGGTCCTTGGAGACCGCGATGCCGTACGGGGCGGCCTCGACCTGGTCGCCGACCATCTGGAAGGCCTTGCCGCCGCCCGCGGTCTTCACCGCGTACGCGGCGACCGGGAAGTCGGAGGAGCCGGCGTCCGCGCCGCCGGAGCGCAGCCGGGTCTGGGCCTGCTGGTCGTCGTCGAAGGCCTGGATGCCGAGCTTGCCGCCCTTGCACTTCTTGGCCTGCGACTTGGCGAGGTCGTGGGAGACCGTGCCGCGCTGCACGACGATCTTCTTGCCGCACAGGTCGTCCCAGGTCTTGATGCCCTGGGTCTTGCCCTTCGGGGTGTAGATCGAGACGCCCGCGTTGAAGTAGTCGATGAAGTCGACGCCCTCGCCGACCTTCTTGCCGGTGTCGGAGTCGACGCCGTTCTGGCGGTCCTTGGTGTCGGTCATGGCCGACATGGCCAGGTCGTAGCGGTTCGACTTGAGGCCCGTGACCAGGGTGTCGAACGTGCCGTTCTGGAACTCGAACTTCACGCCGAGCTGCTTGCCCATGGCCTTCGCGAGGTCGGGGTCGATGCCGATCGCGTTGCCGGACTTGTCCTTGAACTCGACGGGCGCGTACGCGATGTCCGAACCGACGCGGATGACGCCCTTGTCGCGGATCTCCTTGGGGAGCTTGTCCGCGAGCGGCGCGGACTTCGAGCCGCCGGCCTTGCCGGAGTCGTCCTTGGTCTGGTCACCGCAGCCGGTCAGCAGCAGGGTGCCGGCGACCGCGATCGCGCCGACCGCGGCTATCCGGGACTTCGCGGACTTCGCGGTCGTGCGCTGGGTGGTGCTTGCGGTCATGGTTGGTTCCTCCGGCCGGGTGTGGGAGTTGCCGTGCTGGTCGCATGGGCACACACCTTCGGGTGTCGCGACCTCGTGTGATGACGGCATCTTGCCATTCGGACTCGCCCGTTCAGGAGGTCAGCCATGTCAAAATCGGATAACGGGTGAACCAAGAACGCCAACGGCCGGGCACATCACGGTGCATGGGGGCCACATCTTCTGCGGGTCCGGTCGCCGACGGCCGAAGATTCTCCGGCCGACTGTCCGCCGTCTCACGATTCGGGCGGAGTTCCGTTGCTTTGGGAGGCCGACTTGAGGACTTGTCCAGATATTCGGCTATGAGTCATGTCACCGGGGCGTGATCGATCACGGGTGGGCTCGTGCCCGGCACCGTCCGTCAGGTAAGAAGGATCCTTACACCCCTCATCCGGGGCTCAGGGCGCGCGTGCGGCGCGCCCGTCGTGTTCGTGCCGGTGGGCGGCCCCACAACGGGACCGTCCGGTACGCGCACGGTGCCCGCCCGTTCCTCAATCAGGGACGGAACCACCCTCAACCTGTGCAACATGACTTAAGGGGTCAGAAAAGTGGCAGCGGAGATCGTCAACCCTCGCAGCGACGCGAGTACCGGCAACGAGGGCTCCGACGAGCCCTTCGATCCGGCCTTCGCGCTGCACCGTGGCGGCAAGATGGCCGTGCAGGCCACCGTGCCGGTCCGCGACAAGGACGACCTGTCCCTGGCGTACACGCCCGGCGTCGCGAAGGTGTGCAGCGCGATCGCCGAGCAGCCGGAGCTCGTCCACGACTACACGTGGAAGTCGAGCGTCGTGGCTGTCGTGACGGACGGCTCGGCCGTCCTCGGACTCGGCGACATCGGTCCCGAGGCATCCCTCCCGGTGATGGAGGGCAAGGCCATTCTCTTCAAGCAGTTCGGCGGCGTGGACGCGGTGCCGCTCGCGCTCGCGACGAACGACGTCGACGAGATCGTCGACTCCGTCGTGCGCCTCGCGCCGTCCTTCGGCGGCGTGAACCTGGAGGACATCTCGGCGCCGCGCTGCTTCGAGATCGAGAAGAAGCTCCAGGAGCGCCTCGACATCCCGGTCTTCCACGACGACCAGCACGGCACCGCCGTCGTGACGCTGGCCGCCCTGAAGAACGCGGCGAAGCTCAGCGGGCGCGAGCTCGGCGAGCTGCGCGGCGTCATCTCCGGCGCCGGTGCGGCGGGCGTCGCGATCGCGAAGTTCCTCCTCGAGGCGGGCCTCGGCGACGTCGCGGTCACCGACCGCAAGGGCATCGTCAGCCGGGACCGCGAGGACCTCACGCCGGTCAAGCGCGAGCTCGCCGAGCTCACCAACAAGGCGGGGCTGAGCGGCTCGCTTGAGGACGCGCTCGCGGGCGCCGACCTCTACATCGGCGTCTCGGGCGGTACGGTCCCCGAGCCCGCGGTCGCCTCCATGGCGCCGGGTGCCTTCGTCTTCGCGATGGCCAACCCGAACCCCGAGGTGCACCCCGACATCGCCCACAAGTACGCGGCCGTGGTCGCGACCGGGCGTTCGGACTACCCGAACCAGATCAACAACGTGCTGGCGTTCCCAGGCATCTTCGCGGGCGCGCTCCAGGTGCGGGCCTCCCGGATCACCGAGGGCATGAAGATCGCCGCGGCGGACGCGATCGCCGATGTGGTCGGCGACGAGCTGGCCGCCGGGTACGTGATCCCGTCGCCGTTCGACGAGCGGGTGGCTACGGCCGTCACGGCGGCGGTGGCCGCTGCCGCTCGGGCCGAGGGTGTCGCGCGCCGGTAGGCCGTAGGCCGTAGGTCGGTCAGGTTCGTTCGGTGGAGGCCCCGCTTCGGCGGGGCCTTCGTCGTGGGCGGGGGCTCGTCGTGCGTGGGCGGGTCCCGTCGTGCGCGAGCGGGCCCCGTCGTGCGTGGGCGGGTCTCGTCGTGCGTGGGCGGGTCTCGTCGTAACTGGGGTCACAGTGTTGCGCGGTTCCCCGGCTTGATCGCGGCGCCTATCGTCAAGGTCATGTTCGCCGCCTACGCAGCCCGCATCGACCGTGATCAGCCGCTGAACGGCCTGGAGTTGGGGGAGCGGCCCGCCCCCGAGAACCGGCCCGGCTGGACCACCGTGAACGTCAGGGCCGCCTCCCTCAACCACCACGACCTGTGGTCGCTGCGCGGGGTCGGCCTCGGGGAGGAGTCCCTGCCGATGATCCTCGGCTGCGACGCCGCCGGGGTCGACAGCGAGGGCAACGAGGTCGTCCTGCACTCCGTCATCGGCCAGACCGGCTACGGGGTCGGGCCGCGCGAGAAGCGTTCCATCCTCACCGAGAAGTACCAGGGCACCTTCGCCGAGCAGGTCACCGTGCCCGAGTGGAACGTGCTGCGCAAGCCGAAGGAGCTGTCCTTCGAGGAGGCCGCGTGCCTGCCGACCGCGTGGCTCACCGCGTACCGGATGCTCTTCACCAACGCGGGCGTACGTCCCGGTGACTCGGTTCTCGTGCAGGGCGCGGGCGGCGGGGTCGCGACGGCCGCGATCGTGCTCGGCAAGGCGGCGGGGCTGCGGGTCTTCGCGACCAGCCGGGACGAGGCGAAGCGGAAGCGGGCGCTCGAACTCGGCGCCGTGGAGGCCGTGGAGACGGGGGCGCGGCTCTCGCAGCGGGTGGACGCGGTGATCGAGACGGTGGGCGCCGCGACGTGGTCGCACTCCGTGAAGTCGCTGAAGCCGGGCGGGACGCTGGTGATCTCGGGCGCGACGAGTGGGCCGAACCCGCCTGCTGCGGAGCTGAACCGGATCTTCTTCCTCGAGCTCAAGGTCGTCGGCTCCACCATGGGGTCCAAGGACGAGCTGGAGGACCTGCTGTCCTTCTGTGCCGCCACGGGGGTGCGGCCGGTCATCGACGAGGTGCTGCCCTTGGACCGGGCGCGGGAGGGGTTCCAGAAGATGGCCGGCGGCGAGCTGTTCGGGAAGGTCGTGCTGAGCGTCTGACGGCGCGGGGAGGGCGTCCGGTGGTTCGGCCGGGCGCCCTTTTTCGTACCCGGAGTGTCAACCAGGGTTGACGTCACGCGTCCTGTCAACTTACATTGACGGTATGACCGAGGCTACGGATCTCGCCGAGCAGGCGGGGGCCCGCGATCCGCGGGTCGGGCTGCGGGCGGTCGCCGCGTTGCGGCGGCTCCTTGAGCAGTTGGAAGCGGTACAGGTGCGCAGCGCGCGCAATCAGGGTTGGTCGTGGCAGGAGATCGCGGCCGAACTCGGGATCAGTCGGCAGGCCGTGCACAAGAAGTACGGGAGGCGATGACGGTGTTCGAGCGGTTCACCCAGGGTGCGCGGGATGTGGTGAAGGGGGCCGTCGCGCGGGCCGAGCGGGAGCGGGCGGAGCGGGTCGACGAGGGGCACATGCTGCTCGCGCTCCTCGACGGGAGCGGGACGCGTGGGACGTTCGTGCTCGGGGCGCTCGGCGCGGATACGGAGGAGCGTCGTACGTCGATGGGGCAGGCGCTCGCGGTCGCGCGGCGGCGGGCGGGGCTTTCGCGGGCCGATGCCGAGGCGTTGGCGGAGTTCGGCATCGACGTGGAGGAGATCGTGGCGCGGGTCGAACGGGACCACGGGGAGGGGGTGTTGGCCGGTGGGCGGCGGCTCGGCGGGCGGCGGCCGCTCACCCGTGAGGCCAAGGGGGTGCTGGAGTCGTCGTTGCGGATCGCGGTGGCCCGCCGGGAGCGTGCGATCGGCGACGAACACCTCCTCCTCGCCCTGACCTCCCGCCCGGGTATCGCGTCCGAGGTGCTGGCGGAGCACGGGGTGAGTGCGGGTGGGGTGGAGCGGGTGCTGTACGGGGAGGCGTCGGCGGGGTGAGCCTTTTGGGGGCGGGGCGTCGTGTTGTGCCGTGACGGTGTTGCGGTCGCGGGGCTCTGCCCCGGGCCCCGCGCCTCAATCGCCGGCGGGGCTTGATCGTGCCGTGACGGTGTTGCGGTTGCGGGGCTCTGCCCCGGGCCCCGCGCCTCAATCGCCGGCGGGGCTTGATCGTGCCGAATCGGTGTTGCGGTTGCGGGGCTCTGCCCCGGGCCCCGCGCCTCAATCGCCGGCGGGGCTTGATCGTGCCGAATCGGTGTTGCGGTTGCGGAGCCCCGAGGCCGGGGGCGTCGCTACGCCCTCGGGGAGCGCAGCACCACCCCGATGTGGGCCGCCGCCTCCGACAAGTGGCGGCGGGTCTCACGGAGTTGATCGGCGCTCACCCCGTGGTCGCGCGCCGCATCGCGGATGTCGTCGCGGAAACGGTCCAGGAGGCGGTCCAGGTCACGGGCCGGGTCGTCCGTGGGGTCCTCCGAGGCCCAGGACGGGACGTACTCGGCGGGGACCTCGTCGGACGGCGGACGGTACTGCGGCTCGGGCTTGGCCCAGGACTTGCCGAACTCGCCGAACTCCTTGGCCAGTTCGGTCAGGCCCTCACGCACACCCGTCGGCCAGTCGCCGCGCGTGAAGTGGTCCTGCACCTGCTCCTGGACGCGCTTGGCCATGCGCTGGAAGTCCTCCGCCGCCTGCGCCCGCACCTGCTCCTGCGTCTCCTTGGCCTGGCGGCGCGCCCGCTGCGCCTCCTCGCGGGCCCGGCGGCTCTCGTCCTTCGCGCGCCGCGCCTGCTCCTTCCACTCGTGCTTGGCGCGCCGCACCTCCTCCTTGGTGGCGCGCCACGCCTCCTTGTCCGTGAAGTCGGCCGGGCCCGTGCGGGTCTGGGAGGCGGCGGCGCGCACCTCGCGGCGCAGCTCGCCCGCCGCGCCCCGCACGTCGTCCCTGATCTCCGCCGCGAGCTCGGCCACGGATTCGCGGATCTCCAGCTCTAGGTCCGCCAACTCGCCGCTGCGGTCGGCCAGTTCGGCGCGGCCCGCGTCGGTGATCGCGTAGACCTTCCTGCCGCCCTCCGTGGTGTGCGTGACCAGGCCCTCGGACTCCAGCTTGGCCAGGCGCGGGTAGACCGTGCCGGCCGAGGGGGCGTACAGGCCCTGGAAGCGTTCCTCCAGGAGGCGGATCACCTCGTATCCGTGGCGCGGTGCCTCGTCGAGCAGCTTGAGGAGGTAGAGGCGCAGTCGGCCGTGAGCGAAGACGGGAGGCATCAGTTCTCCTTGCGTGGCGACCCCGTGGAAACGCATCCTTGGTCTTCCGGCGCGGAGCGCCAGAGCGACAGGTCGGAATGCTCGGGCTGGCTGGTGTAGGCGTATCCGTCGGCTCGCTGGAGGAGCTGGACGTGCCGGTGGTGGACCTTGGTGACCCGGCCATGGCCGGTGGTGATGTCGAAACTTCCACTGCTGCGTACGGCGACCCGGCCGGTGTGGGTTCCGGCCTTCTTGCCGGAGGGCACCACCGCGCGGACGAGATCGCCGGTGGCGTATCCGAAGTGCTGCTTCTTCCTTGGCATGCGCAGTCTGGGGAAGCCGTACTTGTCGGTTCGCGTCCGGCAGTGTGTGCCACGTCCCGAACACCCGGCGACCAGGACCCGGTTGACGATGATGGTGATGGTGTCGAGCTTGCCCACGGACATAGCGTCCAGGGTGTGAGTCTTCGGGAGGTTGTTGCGGGTGCGGTTGTACTTGGTGCGCCCGCCTGAGGCGACGTGGGTTGGCCGGCGGGTGTCGAGGGCTCGCCACAACGCCCAGCGGGTGGACTGCACGGCCGCCGCATCACGCAGAGGGGCCTTCGCTCGGCGCAGCACTTCGGCAGCCCGCTTCGGGGCGAACTCCTCGACGGGCCGGTTGCCCTTTTTCTGGTTGCACGAAATGCAGGCCAGGACCAGGTTGGAGATCCGGTCAGAGCCGCCGCGACTGCGTGGCTGTACGTGATCGATGTTGAGCGGCACTCCGGTCGTGCCGCAGTAACTGCACGCTCGGCCGAACTTGGCAAGGAGGTACTCGCGGACCTCGTACCCGTGCAGGGTGCCGTGCTGGTACTCGGCGCCCTCCAGCGGGCGGCCCGCGCTGATGGAGTGGGTGTCGAACGCGACGCGCTCCATATGCAGGGCACGGACGGGCGCCCAGCGGGAGATGCGGTCGACCCACGAGATGGTGGTGACTACCCTGTGATTGAGGGACGGGGCGAGCCAGCCTTTCGGCTTCGTACGGTTGTCGAAACGCGCGGCCCGGTAGCGCAGGTTCGCGCTGCGGCGGCGACGCCGGTAGGCGGCCCGCTGCTCCAGCTTCTTGCGGATGGCGGCCCCCCGGTGATCCAACTGGAGGCTGTACCGGCCCCGGCGCTCGCCCACCTGCGCGGTGAACACGGCCAGGCCGGTGTGCTTGGAGCCGGGGTCGATGCCGATCTCGACTCCGTCGATCTCGCTCTGTTCGACCGCGCGGTCCTTGAGGCGGATGACGAACGGGGTGTGCCGGTGCACGACGGCCCGGCCCTTCGCCAGGAGCTTGCGGGCCCGTGCGGGGTGGCAGGGCTGGAGCGGCTTGTGGTGTTTGTCGAGTACGAAAACGTATGGGTGGATGCTGGTTGGGTGGACCTCACGGTCCTCCTCCCGAACCAGAGGTACGGGGGTGACGCCGCCGTCGCCAGGTGAAGCAACGGCGATCTCCTCTCGCACATGGTCCACGCCGGATGCCGCACTGGTGCGGCGTCCGTACCCCGTTTCGTCCCTGTTCCTAGGGTTGTCTACTGGCACGGATTTCAGAGCGCTCTGCTGAGGAGGCACAGAGCGATGAGTCTTCTCTCCTGCGTGAAACGTAGCCATCAAGTTCACCTCCTTGTTCGTGATGGCTGGTGCTGGTCACACGGCCCGCACCTCAGCTGAGGTGCAGGCCCCGGCCTTCAGGCCGGGGAACGGTGACGTCAGAGCACCTTCTTGTCGGAGGGGTCGGCATCGTGCGGGGTCGGGGCGTCCTCGCCCCCGGCAGCGCCCGGCACCCCCTCCGAAGGCGGCCTGCGGAGGAGGGCGATCGAGCCGGAGACCGTCGTCGCCTTCAGCTTTCCGGTGCCTGCGCCGAGCCGGCCCGTGATCTTGTGGGCGCCCCAGGCGCCCGCCACCCGCAGGTCCTCGAAGGCGTTCGACACCGCTCCGCTCGCCGTGTTCGCCTCGACCTCCGTGTCCGCCGGGTGCGGGATGCGGATGGCGATCTCGCCGGAGACGCTGGTCAGGCTCACGTCCGTGGGCCCCGCCGGGTCCAGGTCCACGATCATCGAGCCGCTCACCGTGTCCGCCTTCACGAAGGAGCCGGAGCCCTCGACCACGGTCAGGTCCCCGGAGACCGAGTTGAAGCGCAGGTCGCCCGTGACCGCCTGGGCCTCGACCGCGCCGGAGACCGTGCTGGTGCGCACTGAGCCGGTGACGCCGACGAGTGTCGTGTCGCCGGTGACGCCCTTCACCTCCGTCGGCCCCTCGGTGCCCGAGATGACCGCCCCCGCGCCGACCACGCCGACCTCGACCCGCGTGTCCGCCGGGACCGCGAGCGAGACGACCGCGCTGCGGTGCCAGCCCTTGCGGTCGAGCCACTTGAGGAAGCCCTTCCAGGGTAGGTCGTCGTACCCGACGAAGAGCGTGCCGTCCTGCTGCGTCACCCGCAGGGGCGGGCCCTCGAGCTCCGAGATCTCCAGGCGGGCCGTGGTCTCGGTCGTCCCCACCACGTTCACCGCGCCGTTCACGACGCGTACCTGCAGGGCCGACACCGGCTCGTCGAAGACGAGTTTCCGCGGCTCCGTGACGGACCACTCGGGCATGGTGCGACCTCCTCGACGCTCGGAGTGAACGCGCCATATCGCGTCCCCTGTCAAACACGATATATCGCGGATCCGGGAAGTCAAGAGTGTCGCGAAAGTTCGGAGCGGGGCGGCGCCCCCCCCGCCGTGCACGGGTGAGCAATTGCTGCGTAAATGCCCGAACTTGTCCTAGCGTGGGGCCATGTCGTCCCTCGAACCCGCCGGTGCGCTGCTGCTCTGCCGCGCCGAACCGTCCGTCGTAGGACCCGCCGCCCAACTGCTGCGCGAGCGGATGCTGCTCACCAGGTCCGGGCCAGAGTGGAGCGTCCTCGTGCCCGAGTCGAAGCCGTGGCTGTCCATGGAGGACGGCGGCGGCGAACCCGTCGACCGGGTGCTCGGCGGCTGGGCCGGGGCGCTCGCCGTCGGTTCGAACTGGCCGGTGCTCGCGCTGTGGTGGGACGCCGACCGCAGCGGATTCACCCTGGCCTCCGGCTTCCGGCGCCCCGTCGGCTACGAGTGGCTCGCGAACGGCACCCCGGTCGGCGAGGGGGAGGCGCTGCGCACGTTCGCCGCGCGGCTCGGCCTGGACCCCGTACTCGATCTGCAGGCCCTCGAAGCGCTCGCGAAACCGGACAGCGACGCCGACGCGCGCGCCCGCATGCTCGGCCTCCTCGCGGTCCTCACCCGCACCGGCCTCACCCTCCCCACCGGCCTCACCCCCGGCGAACCGGCCGACCGGCTGCGCGAGGTCGCCCGGATCCAGCCGGACGCGCGGCAGATCACCTGGTCGGGCTGGCGCGACGCCGTGCACGCCGAGCTCGACGTCATGGAGGCCACGAGCCTCGGCGCCTGGTTGCGCGGCCCCAGGGCCCGGCTGCTCGCCGCGGCGCAGCTCGCGGCGGGGCTGCCGCTCACCGTGCACGGACTGCGCCGCCGCAGCGGCGGCTGGACCACCGCGGGGGCGCTGCTCCTGCTGCACGGGGCGCTCGGATTCGCGTACGAGAGGGTGCGCGCGGCCCGCGACTGACCGCCACCCCGCGTGCGTAACGCGACTGACCGACGCCCACGCGCGCGTACTGGCCGACGCCCACGCGCGCGTAAAGAGGCCGCCTACTCGTCCTCGTCGTCCTCGTCGTCGAGCCGCGCCAGCCACGTGGCGAGGCGCTCCACCGGGACCTCGAAGTCCGGGTTGAGGTCGACGAAGGTCCGCAGCTGCTCGGCGAGCCACTCGAAGGTGACCTCCTCCTCGCCGCGCCGCTTCTCCAGCTCTTCGATGCCGCGGTCCGTGAAGTACATGGGGCTGTTTCTCCTGCGTGCGGGGCCCACGCGGGTGCGCGGGCGGGGTGTGACTGCCCACCAAGCGTATGGGGAGCGCCGACCTTGGAGCCCGCCCGAGGGGTAGCCCCCGCCCCGGCAGGGAAGGACCCTTGTCCCGCAAGGGAGCCACGGGGGAACGGGAAACGGGGGATCGGTATGGGGCAGGAAGCGACCAAGGTCGCGCGGATCGCGCTGCCGGACGGGACTCCGGTGTGGGCCCGGATCTCCGGCGAGATCGATGAACTGGCCGTGCGTGAAGGGGAGTTGTCGTACACCGACACCGCGTTCACGGACCGTGTGGAGGCCAGCGTCGAGAGTCTGAACGCACTCGTGACGGGAGTCGCGCGCTCCCTCGCGCGGCCGCTGCGCGCCGTGCGCCCCGACGAGGTGAGCGTCGAGTTCGGCGTCGAGCTCACGGCCAAGGCGGGCAAGGTCGTGGGGCTGCTCGCGGACGGTGAGGCCAAGGCGGGCATCAAGGTCACGCTGACCTGGAACGATGGACCCCCCGACCTGGAGGACCCGGAAGAGCCCGCCCCCGGCGCACCCCCCGGCGCCCCGGCGCACGGGGGAGTCGATCCGACCGGCACCGGGGCCGGAGCATGACACCAGGGCGCGACGGGGGCGCGTCGGGGACGCGGGATGCCGCCCTCCATGCGCTGCGTGGCCTCGTCATGGCGTCGACCGTGCGCATTCATCGCACGAGGGCCGGGTATGCAGCGGACGGACCCGAAAGCTTCGTCGGGAGCGGCTTTTTCGTCGCCCCGAACTGGGTGCTGACCTGCGCACACGTGGCGCGCGGCGGAGGAGGGGGCGAGCTGGCGGTGGCCTACGAGACCGGACCGGGACACGGCACCTCCCTCGTGCCGGCGGAGGTCGTCGCCACCCTCCCCGAGCACATCGAACAGGCGATCCCCGGCAGCTGGCCCGCACCCGACCTCGCCCTCGTGCGGCTGCGCGAACCCGTCGACCACGAATGCGTCTACGTAGCCGAGCGGCCCGCCGCGTACTACAGCGAGGGGGAGGTCTTCTACGCCGGATGGACCGTCGTCGACGGACGGTTGTGCAGGCTCGACGGACCGATCGCCGTCAAGGGCACCATCGGTGACTGGTCGCCCGGGGTGCAGCTGCGCCTCGGCGAGAACGACCTCCCGTACGGGATCTCCGGAGGCCCCGTCGTCGACCCGGTGCGCGGCGAGGTCATCGGCGTACTGAAGTCGCGCGCGGATCACGGGCGGGGCGGCACGTCCATCGGGATCGAGCATCTGCGCACGCTGCCGGACCCGGTGCCGGGGCAGGCCGTGCGGGCCGAGCACGACGACCTCTACCAGGCCGTCTGCCACGCCCACGACCGCTACCACCGGGACCGCCAGCGGCAGTCCCACCCCGACCGCGACACGTGGGCCGATGTGCAGAGCCGGCTCGGCGCGCGGCCGGGCCGGACGCTCACCGCGGGCGAGCGCGTCCAGTTGCTCGGCCGCCTCGCCGACCTGCCGCCGCCGGTCAGCACCCGCAATCTGCTCGACATCCTGGACTCGCTCCCGGAGTTCGAGGGCAGCACCCCGTTGCCGTCCCCGCGCGGCTGGCGGGACGGGCTCGGGGCGCTGTACGAGGGCGCGAGCGACGACGGCGTGCGCGGGCTCGTGCTCGACTACGCGATGCGGGCCCTGTCGGCCGAGCGGCCGTTCGTCACGCCGGGCACGGCGGCCGCCGAGGAGGCCCTGTGGGACTGGGTGCGGCAGACCGCCGAGGGGTGGCTCGACACGGCACGCCGACGGCGCATCGAGAAGCAGCGCATCACGCGCCTCAAGGACCGCAGGCCGCCCGGCGCGCGCCCGGAGCGGACCGCGGACCGCGCGCCCCGCCCCTCCGCCCTCCTCGAACTCGTCGAGCGCGGCTGGGAGCGCGAGCACTGGGACTGGCAGCTGTACGTCACCAGGCCCGACGGCGCCCGCGACTGCGTGCGCCAGGAGGAGCGCACCCCGACCGAAGCGCTCGCCGAGCGGCTCGCCGCGCCCCTGGCGGAGGCCTTCCGGCAGTGCGACGAGCCGGACTGGCCCGCCGTGCTCCAGGTGGTGCTGCCGCACAACCGCCTCGACCTGCCGGTGGACGGCTGGCGGCTGCGGCCCGACGAACCGCCGCTCGGCGTGCGTGGCCCCGTCGTGCTGCGCTGCGGGGACCGGGACCGGCTGCCGGGGGAGCGCGGGTTCGTCGAGTTCGACCCGGGCTCGCCCGAGTGGGACGCGGACCGCGCCGACCGCTGGCGCTGGCTGCACGCGCACAGCGCCCGCGCGGAGATCCTCGACTGCGACGACGGCGTGCCGAGGCCCGTACCGGAGAGCGGGGAGTTGCGAAATCTGTCGCCCGGATCCGTACCAGTGATGTGTCGCTACGGAGAGCACCGCTACGAGGACGACACCGAGGCCCTGGCCCGGATACTGCTGGGCGGCTTCGGTGTGGCCCTGTGGCGCCGCGGCCCGGCCCGCTCGGCCGCGGTCTGCGGCGAGTTCCACCGGGGCGCCGCCGTCACGGTCGCGGACGCGCGCGGGGCGCGGCAACTCCCCGAGCGTGTCCACGAGTTGCGCCGCAAACTCGTGGCGAGCCGCACGGAGGCGTACTGGGCCGACGGCATCGCCCTGTTCTACGACGACCCGAACCAGCCCCTGCCGGGCACCGGAGAACTCCTGGAGGCGCCGTGATGCCGTCGGGTATGCCCGCCGTGGCCCCCACGGCCGCCGCGGAGTCCTTCCGGTCACCTCTCCACGGGGCCCTTACCAGCGCCACGAAGCATCGATACCGTGAGGCACGTCCCATCGCCTGCCCTGCTGGACGACGAGTGACGACTGGACGACGAGTGACGACGAGGACCGGATCATGACCGAATCCAGTGAGTGGCTCATCTACCGTGGCGCCGGCGAACCCCACGAGGGCCTCGACCGCCTGCCCCCGCCGCCGCCCTGGCGCGACTTCTCGGGGCGACAGGGGCGGGAATCGGGCGCGGGCGACGGCTCCGAGGACCGCAGGCTCGGCGCGAACCGGCACTTGGCGGAGCTGCACAGGCCCGGCGCCGAAGAGCTCGAAATGATCAACGCGGCGCTGTATCTGCGCCGCCCGCTGCTCGTCACGGGCAGCCCCGGCGCAGGAAAGAGCACCCTCGCGCACTCGGTGGCGTACGAGCTGGGTCTTGGCAACGTACTGCGCTGGTCCATCGTCAGCCGCTCCACGCTCCAGGACGGGCTCTACCACTACGACGCGATCGCCCGCCTCCAGGACGTGCAGATCGCGGCGCAGGGCGGGTTCGGGGCCGCGGCCGGGTCGCCGGGGGCCGTCGAGGGGATCGGGAGCTATATCCGGCTCGGGCCGCTCGGGACGGCGCTGCTGCCGTCGCCGACGCCGCGCGTGCTGCTGATCGACGAGCTCGACAAGAGCGACATCGACCTCCCGAACGACCTGCTGAACGTGCTGGAGGAGGGCGAGTTCGCGATCCCCGAGCTGGAGCGGGTCGCCGACCGCCTCCCCGAAGGGGAGGCCGAAGTGCTCACCGCCGACGGCGTCAAGGTGCGCGTCCGCGACGGCCGGGTGCGCTGCAACGCCTTCCCGTTCGTGGTCCTCACCAGCAACGGGGAGCGCGACTTCCCCGCCCCGCTGATGCGCCGCTGCATCCACCTGGAACTCGGCAGGCCCGACCACAACCGGCTCGCCACCTTCGTACGCGCCCACCTCGGCGACGAGGCGGCGCGCTCGGGCGACGACCTGATCAGCCGCTTCCTGGAGCGCTCCCGCAGCGAACTCCTCGCCGCCGACCAGCTGTTGAACGCGCTGTACCTCACCGACGCGGCCACCCCCACCAGCCGCGACCGGCTCGCCGACCTCCTGATCCAGCGACTCGACCGCCCGAGGTGAAGCGGTGACCCCCGACGCTACGGCGCGTCAGGGTCCCGGTTCGCCCTCGGAACCCGGACGCCAGGGCGGCGACCCTGTCGCCGAACTCATCACCAGGCTGCGGCAGATCGGGCTCGACCCCGACGCCGAAGGCCTGTGCGACGCCCTGTGGCTGGCGCGGTACGCCCGCGCGGCGCGCGCCGCGGACGAGGAGGAGCCCGCGCCCGGCGAGCGGCCCACCCGCGAAGGGGCGCGGCCGACGCCGTCGCCGGTCACCCCGCACACCGAGCCGCCGGAGCCCGCGACCGAGCCGCCGACGCCGCGACCGCGCGGCGAGGGCGCCGACCGTCGGGTCGCCCTGTACCCGGTGCCGCGCTCCGGCCAGGACCGACCGCGCGCCGGTGGCCGCGCCGCCCCGCTCCCCATCGGCGTCCCCGCCGCGCCCGCGTTCCCCGCCCCGCTCGAACTCCAGCGCGCGCTGCGGCCGTTGCAGGGCTACCGCAGCGCCGCCCCGCCGCTGCGCAAGGTGCTCGACGAGACGGCGACCGCGGAGCGCACCGCCCGCGCGGGCGGCCTCGTGCTGCCCGTGTTCCGCGCGGTGACCCGCGCCGACGCCCGGCTGCACCTCGTCATGGACGCCTCCTCGTCGATGCGCGTGTGGGACCGGATGTTCGCGGAACTGGAGCAGGTCTTCGGCCAGTTGGGCGCCTTCTGGGACATCCAGGTCAGCTATCTGCACGAGGGCCCGGACGCCGAGGCCGCCGTCAGCCGCAGCCCCGAGCTGTACGCGGCGCCCCTGCACTCGACCGACCGGCTCAGCGACCCCTCGGGCCGCCAGGTCGCCGTCCTCGTCAGCGACTGCGCGGGCCCGCTGTGGCGCAGCGGCCGGGCCCACCGCCTGCTGCACCAACTGGCCAGGCAGGCCCCCGCCGCCGTGCTCCAGCCACTGCCGCAGCGCATGTGGAACCGGACCCGGCTCCCGGTCTCGTACGGGGAGTTGAGCCGCGGCGACGCCGTGGGCGGGGCCGCCGCGCTGCGCGTGCGCACGGCGTCCGGGCCCCCGGCGCAGGCCCGCGCGGGCGCCCTCCCGGTGCCCGTCCTGCCGCCGGAGCCGGTGGCGCTCGGCGCGTGGGCGCGGCTGCTCTCGGGGGCCGGGGCGGGGCCCGTCTCGGGGGCCGTCGGCTGGGTCAGGGCGGACCAGCGGCAGGCGCCCGTGGGGCGGCAGGCGCAGCGGCCCTCCGTGCTCGAACTCGTCTCCCGGTTCCGCTCCACGGCCTCTCCGGACGCGGGACGGCTCGCCGGATTCCTGGCGGCCGCCCCGCTGTGCCTGCCGGTGATGCAGCTGGTGCAGCGGACCATGCTGCCCGGCTCAGGCCCGTCCGAACTGGCCGAGGTGCTGCTCAGCGGGCTGCTCACGCGCGCCAAGGAGGACCACGGGGACGGCGGCGGCGACGGCGTCCAGTGGTACGAGTTCGCGCCGGGCGTGCAAGAAGCGCTGCTCGGGCCGCTCGGCAGGGACGAGGCCGTGCTCGTACTCAAGCACTGCTCGGAGTACATCGAGGCCCGCTTCGGCAAGGGCGGCCCCAACTTCCCGGCCCTCGCGCTCGCCCAGCTCGGCGACGGCGACAGCGGCGGTGAAGGCGGCGCGGGAAGCGGCGGAGGAGGCGCGGGAGGGGCCGGCGGCCCGGGGCGCCCGTCCGGCTCCGGATACCGGTCCGCGCACGGCGTCGGCGGCGAGAACGGGGAGCACAGCGCCGAGGACCTCGTGCCGCAGCCCTTCGCCGAGGTCGCCGCCAGGGTCCTGGAGCGCTTCATGCCGCTGCCGGAACAGTTCGCCCAGTACGGGGCCGGGGGCCACGACGGACCGCAGGAGGCGCCGCCCGCGCACTCCGCCGTCACCCGCGCCCGCGAGCTCGCCGCGCGCTTCGACGGGGCGGGCATGGTGCAGGACCTCATCGACGCCGTGCAGCTGCTGCGCGGCGCCACCGAACACGAGCCGCAGGCGGACCGGAACTTCGAGCTGTGGGCCGAGTACGCGCACTGCGTGCTGCGCCTGTGGGAGGTGCAGGGCGGCGCCGAGCTCTTGCGCGAGGCGGAGCGGGCGGCGGAGCGCGCCTCCGCGCACCCGCACGCGCTGCGCGAACGGGCCGTCCTCGCGCGCGTGCTGAGCACCGCCGCCACCGACCGCAGGCGGCGCGGCGACCGGCGCGGCGCCCTCGAACTGCTGCAACGGGCCGACCGGGAGTACGCGGTGGCGTGCTCCGCGCCCGACCTGGAGGAACAGGAGGCGCTGCGCCTCACGCTGGAGCGGGTCGGCGCCCTGGAGGCGCAGTGGCGGCTCGGCGGCGACAGCGCGCTGCTCCAGGGAGCCGTCGGCATGCTGGAGGCGTTCGTCGACGCCTGGCCGGGACACCGCCATCCGCCCGAACTGCCGCTCGCCCACGGCCGGATACTGCTGCGGCTGTCCGGCGTGACCTCCGACCGCGAACAGGCCCGCCGGTACGCGGAGCAGAGCGCGCAGTCCCTGCGCGAGGGCCTCGACGGCGACCCGGAGGCCATCGCCGCCCTGCCGAGGGACCGGATCGCCCTCGACCTGGTGGACGCCCTCCTCGCGGCGGGCGGCGCCCTGGACGAGGCGCAGGCGCGCGTCGAGGCGACGCTGCCGCTCGCCACGGAACAGGCCACCCGGGCCGCCCTGCTGGTGCGCACCGGGCGCATCCACGTGGCGCGCTTCGAGGAGACCGGCGATCCGGGCGAACTCCAGGAAGCGGCAAGGAACTTCGGCAACGCCGCCGACCGCCTGCCACGGGAGACCCCGGCCCACGTCGACGTACTCGCCGAATGGGGCGCTGCCCTGCTGCGCCGCGCCGAACTGGAGCCGGGAAACCGGGCCCAGCAGTACGTCTCCCGCGCCATCCGGATCCTCCGCGACTGCCGCGCCGAGACCCCCGCGGGCAGCCCCGGGCTGGCCGGCCGGCTGCTGCTCCTGGGCCGCGCGCTGATGCTCCGCTACCGCGCGCGTGCCGACCGCGTCGACCTGCGGGAGGCCGAGCACATCCTCGGGCTCGCCGCGGCCGAGGCCGACGACCCGCTGCTCGCGGCGCGGTGCTGGCTGGATCTCGGCGAGGTGCAGTACGAGGCGTACCGGAGCCTCGGCCGCCCCGCCCGCCTCGACGAGGCCGTGGAGACGTTCCGGGCGGCGGCCGACTGCGCACGCGAGGCCGCGGAGGAGGCGGAGACCGGCGGGCGGCGCCAGGAAGCGGTGGAACTCGGCGCGCGGGCACAGCACTGGCGGGGCATGTCCTACGAGGCCGCGGCCCGCCCGAGGGCCGCCCGCGAGGCATACCGTGCGGCACGCGCGGGATGGTCGATGCTGCCGGAGGGCAGCCTGAGTACAGGAACGCCGACGGCTCGGGACACGGCAGAGCGTCTGGCCGCGCTGGAGTGACTGGAGTGAGCGGTCGGCGAAGGGACGCGAGGGGGACACGGTGAACGCACACGACGAACCGCGAGACGCCACAGGGGAGCCGGCAGGGCCTCCGGAAGGGCCTCCGGAAGGGGCTCCAGAAGGGGCTTCAGACGGGGCTCCAGGAGGGCCGCTGCCCGACCTGACGACGCTGGCCCTGAAGGACCTGACGGCTGTCGAACACCCCGTACTGCGCGAGGTGTTGGGCGAGCTGCGGGAGCGGGTCGAGCGGCCCGGCGAGACGCTCTGGGGATTCAACAGCTCCTTCGGCTGACCCACCACGAAACCGGCCGAACGCGCCGCGCAGGCCGGGAGCCGGGCTGCGCGGTTTCGGTCGCGTGCTCAACCGAATCGGACAGTTCGAACGCACCGTGTTTGCGGCCGCCACCACGACGGTAAGCGGTCCTCTGCGAACGCGGTCGTGACACGTGCGTACGACATGGGGGTGCAGGTGTGTCGGAAGAGGCCGCTCCCCACCCAGTGCCCGAACCGCCGTTCCCCTTCCGGCAGTTCATCGTCAAGGTGCACGGCCGCTGCAACCTCGCCTGCACCTACTGCTACCTCTACGAGGGCCCGGACCACACCTGGCGGACCCGGCCCGCCGCCGCGTCCGCCGAGGTCCTCGACCGCACCGCGACCCGCATCGCCGAGCACGCCCGCGCCCACGGGCTGAGCGCGCTCTCGCTGGTGCTGCACGGCGGGGAGCCGCTGCTGGCCGGGGCCGCCGCGCTCGGCGCCTTCGCCGACCTGGTGCGCGAGCGCGTGCCCGCCGGATGCACGGTCCGCGCCACCGTCCAGACCAACGCCACCCTGCTGACCGAGGACCGCCTCGCGACCCTCGCCCGGCACGACGTGAGCGTCGGTATCAGCCTCGACGGCGGCACCCCGGCCGGAAACGCGCGCCGCGTCGACCACGCGGGCCGCCCGTCCTGGCCCGCCGCCGCGCGCGGCGCCCGACTGACCGCCGAGCGCTTCCCGGACTCGTACGCGGGCGTCCTCACGGTCGTCGACCCCGAACAGGACCCGGTGGAGACGTACGACTCCCTGCTGGCCCTCGGCTCGCCCGCCCTCGACCTGCTCCTCCCGCACGGCAACTGGTCGAACCCGCCGCCCCATTGGGACCCGACGGGCACGGTGTACGGGCAGTGGCTGTGCGACGTCTTCGACCGCTGGTGGGAGGCCGGGCGCCGGGCCACCCGGGTCCGTCTCTTCGAGGAGTGCATCGCGCTGCTCGCGGGCCTTCCCGCGGCCACGGAGTCGCTGGGCCTCGCGCCCTTCGACGCCGTGGTCGTCGAGACGGACGGCTCGATCGAGCAGGCGGACTCCCTGAAGTCGGCCTACGAGGGCGCGGCCGCGACCGGCCTCGACGTCTTCCGCCACACCTTCGACGAAGCCCTCGGACACCCGGGGGTGATCGCCCGGCAGACGGCCGTCAAGGCGCTGTCCGGGCAGTGCGGGGTCTGCCCCCTGCTGACGGTCTGCGGGGGCGGCCAGTACGCCCATCGCTACCGGGCGGACAGCGGCTTCGAAAACCCCTCCGTGTACTGCGCCGACCTTCAGCGGTTCATCCGTCATGTGGCCGCGCGGATCGCGGGGCAGGCCGCTGCCGCCGCCCCGGCCCCTGGCGAAAGGAGCACGCCGTGACGCTCTCGGAGGTCCCGGACCGGGCCCTCGACGAACTCGGCCGGACCGAAGGCGGCCCGGACACGCTCGCGTTCCTCGTCCGCGACCAGGACACCCGCCGGCTGCTGCTGCTCCGCGCCCTCCTCGACGCGGCGGACGCGGCGGACCCAGCCGTGTGCTCCCCGGACCAGCGGGCGCGCCTGAAGGACGACTGGGCGCTGCTGGCCGCGTCGGAGGACGCGCCGCGCCCGCCCGGGCACCCGGCCGCGTCCCCCGCCAGGGACCGGGTCCACTACCCGCTCACCGGACCGTGGGCCCTGAGCTGCCTGCGCGGCCTCGACCGGGCTCCGGGGCCCGCCGACCCGGCCGAGGCGCGTCAACTGGCCCTTGCCCTCGGTCACTTCGGCGCCCTCGCCACGGTGTCCGCCGCACGCGCCGGACTGTCCTTCACGACACGCCTGACCGCCCACGACGGGACGCTGAACCTCCCGTCCCTCGGCAGCCTGCGCGCCGCCCCGACCGGCGACGTACCGGTCGAAGTCACCGCCACTGCCGGTCGGTTGACGTTCCATCAGGAAGAGGAGGCCGACGTCGTCGTCTTCCTGGAGCGCGGCTTCGGGGCCTGGTCGGGGGCGCGCGCCTGGACACCCGCGCACGCGCTGCCCGGACTGACCCCCGGGGCCGCGCCCATGCCCCTGGACGACCTCGACCCGTACCGCGCGGACCCCGCGCCCCACCGCCCCGCCCAGAGCGGCCCGACGACGCTGGACGACGCCGAACGCAAGCGCTGGCTGACGGCCTGGTCGGGCACCGCGGCGGCGCTGCGCACGGGCGGCGAGCACCGGCTGACGGAGGCGCTCGCGCTCCTGAGGTGCCTGGTCCCCCTCGAAATGCCCCCGGGCGCACGCGGGCACGGCGGGTGCAGCGCCACGCGCCGTGAGGCGTTCGGCGCCCTGCTGAGCAGCACCCCGCCCTCGCCCGCCGCCTTCGCGGCCACCCTCGTCCACGAACTCCAGCACGCGAAGCTCGCCGCCCTCAGCGACGCCCTGGTGCTCCACCAAAGCGACCCCGAAGCCCGCTACTTCGCCCCCTGGCGCCCCGACCCACGGCCGTACGACGGACTCCTGCAAGGCGCCTACGCACATCTCGCACTGGCCGACTTCTTCCAGCGCCGCGCGCTCACCCCGGCCTCCCGGGGCGAACCCGCCTGGACCCAGCACAGCCGCTACCGCGCCCAAGTGGGGGCCGTGCTGCCGGTGCTCGTCGGATCCCCGCACCTCACCGTGCGCGGGCGCCGGTTCGTCGACCAGATGGTCGTCGCGTACGAACGGATGGCCGCGCACCCCGCGCCACGTGGGCATACGGCGCGCGCCGAGGCCTATGTGGACGCCGCGCGCGCCCTGTGGCGTCAGCGTCAGTCTTCGGCCACCCGGCCAAATGAGTGAAGTTGGCAGCCGACCGGCGTTCCACTGCGCGAAGATCCTGGTGCAGAGGCGTAGTTGACGGTGTGCCACTTACCAGCATCGCGCCGAGGTTCTACGATTTTTTTGCCACTACGCGCAGGAGGCCGCCGCATGTCTGGAACTCGTAAGCCGGTCGGGTCGACCGTGGGAGAAGCCGGGCCGCGGACGGTCACGATCAGCTTCGCCGGGTTCAACCGTGCCTGGGCGGCCTGGATCGGCGACCGACTCGAACGACGCGGCCTGCGCGTGGTCTACCAGCGCTGGGAGTCCCCGGCCGAGACACCCCTCGTCGACCTGCTGCGGGACCTGAGCCTTGCCGAGGGCCGGATCCTCATCATCGTCAGCGAGTGGTACTTCCAGCTCGGCCCGCGCACGCACGAGGAGTGGAACGAGGCGCTGCGCGAGGTCGTCGCGCCCGACCCCTCCCGCTTCGCGGCCGTCTCCCTGACCACCGCCCCCGTACCGTCCGCCGCCGCCGTGCTCGGCGCGGTCGGCCTCATCAACCTGGGCGCCGAGGAGGCCGAGCGGCGCCTCCTCGAACGCCTCGACCTGCCGACGGACCCGCTGACCGAGCCCTCCGACGGAGCGCGCCGCGGCCCCCGCTTCCCCGCCACGATGCCCGAGGTGTGGGGCGGCGTCCCCCGCCGCAACACCCGCTTCACCGGCCGCGAGCAGCTCCTCAACGAGGCGTACCACCGGCTGACCTCGGCCGAGTCGGGCGCGGGCGTGCTCACGCTGCACGGCATGTCGGGCGTCGGCAAGACACAGCTCGCGGCCGAGTACGTGTACCGCTTCGGCTCCGAGTACGACGTCGTGTGGTGGGTCAACGCGGAGAAGCGCGTCACCTACCGGCGCGGCCTCGCCGAACTCGCCCCCAAGCTCGGCCTCCAGACCGGCCAGGAGTACGGCGAGCGGCTCCGCGCGGTCCGCGACTCGCTGCGGCGCGGCGAACCCTACGCGCGCTGGCTGCTGGTCCTCGACGGCGCGGACGACCCCGAGCAGATCTGGGACCTGGTGCCGACGGGCCCCGGCCAGGTGATCGTCACCTCCCGCAACCCGGAGTGGAGCGAGCACAACAGCATGCTGCTCGACGTGCCGGTCTACCGGCGCGAGGAGTCCGTGGCGTTCATCAGGCGGCGGGCGCCCCGGCTCTCCGAGGAAGAGGCGGACCGGCTCGCCGACGCCCTGGAGGACCTGCCGCTGCTCCTCGACCAGACGGCCGGCTGGCTCAACGACTCGAACCTCTCGGTCGAGGAGTACATCGGCCTCCTCGACGGCGGCATCGACCAGGACGTCGTCAGGGTGTCGGCGGACTTCCCCGTCGCCTTCCAGACCGCCTGGTCGATACTGCTGAACAAGCTCCGCGACACCGTCCCCGAGGCCGTCGACCTGCTGCGCCTGTGCACGTTCTTCGCGCCAGGATTCATCCCCGTACGACTCCTGCGGGAAATGCCGAGCGACGACCTGCCGGAACAGGTCGCCGGGCTGCTGAACGATCCGCTGCTGTGGAACAAGGCGATCAACCAGCTGCGCCAGTACTCGGTGGTCCGCCTCGAATCCCACGAGTTGGGCGCGGAATCGACGGCCTCCTCCGGGGAGTCCCTGTACCTGCACCGCATGGTCCACCAGATCGTGCGCGCCGACATGCCGGAGGAGGACCGCCGCGAGTTCGTCGACGTCGTGCGGCGGGCCCTCGCCGCCGCCGACCCGCGCAGGCCGAGCGACACCCGGCTGTGGCCCGGCTACGCCGAGATCGTGCCGCACCTGAAGTACGCGGACGTGCTCCAGAGCAAGGACCCCGGCGTCCAGACACTGGTGCTCAACTCCCTGCGCTACATGTACTTCTCCGGCGAGTACACGGCCGGCATCAAGCTGGGCGAGCGCGCCCTGAAGGCCTGGCGGGAGCTGCTCGGCGAGAACCATCCGCGGATCTGGGAGCTGACCTTCCACTACGTCAACGTGCTGCGCTCCGCCGGTGACTACGAGCGCACCGAGGTCCTCGACCGCGCCGCCGTCGAGCACCTGCGGGAGACCCGGGGGCCGGACGACCTGGAGCACTTGCGGGCCGCCAGCGGCCTCGCCGCCGACCTGCGCGGCCTCGGCCGCTACGAGGAGGCGCTCGAACTGTGCCGCTGGGCCCTGACGGCCTATCAGGGACTGCTCGGCGACCAGGACTCGCGCACCCTGAACGCACAGAACAACGTGGCCGTCACGCTCCGGCTGCTCGGCCAGTACGCCGACGCCCTCGACCTCGACCGCCAGGTCCTCGAATCGCGCCGGACCCTGCTGAAGGGCCGGCACCCCTGGACGCTCGACTCCCAGATCTCGTACGCCATCGACCTGCGGCTGACCGGCCGCTACGACGAGGCGGAGTCGAACCAGGCCCAGAGCCTGCGCGAGAACCGGCTCGTGATGGGCGAGAGCAACCCCCAGACCCTCAAGGCCGAGTACAACCTCGCGCTCTGCCACTACCGCAGGGGCGAGCGCGTGAAGGCGGGCAAGCTGTTCGCCAGCGTCCTTGAGCGCGGCGAGCGCGTGCTGGGCGAGACCCACCCGTGGACCCTCGTCTTCGCCTCCGCCCAGAGCTGCTTCGCCCGGGAGGACGGCGACATCGACGAGGCGCGGGAGCTCAGCGAGGCCATCGTCGCCCGCTACGAGCTCACGCTCGCCGAGAGCCACCCCTTCGTCGCGGGCGCCCGCGCCAACCAGGCGCTGATCCTGCGCAACGTGGGGGAGCGGGAGCACGCGCACGACCTCATCGAGCGGTCCCTCGCCGACATGACCGCGGTGGCGGGCGAGAACCACCCCTGGACGCTCGGCTGCGCCATCAACGCCTCGGCCCTGCGCAACCTCGTCGGGGACACCGAGTCCGCCGCCCAGCTCAGCAACGACACGGTCACCCGCGCCATCGAGGCACTGGGCCGCACGCACCCCCTGACGCTCTCCGCGCGCACCGCGCTCGCGGCCGACCTGCGGGGCCTGCGGGAGCGCCGCAAGGCGGAGAAGATCGAGCAGGAGACCCTCTCGGACCTGGAGGCGACGCTCGGCAGGCAGCACGTGCACACCATCTCGGCGCGCGCCCGCAACCGCCCGCACTGGGACTTCGAACCCCAGACGACCTGAGCCCGTCCCCGTACGCCCGAAGGCCCGGCCCCCTCGAAAGGGGACCGGGCCTTCGACCTTGCTCGCTCGCGGTGCTTCGGGGCGTTACGCCTCGAAGACCTCGCGCACCAGCTGCTCCTGCTCGGCCTGGTGGCGCTTGGCCGAGCCGACCGCCGGGGACGAGCCGTGCGGCCGCGAGACGCGGCGCAGGCGCTCACCGTGCGGGACGTCGGCGCCGACGGCCAGATCCAGGTGGTCGATCAGGTTCAGCGCGATGAACGGCCACGCACCCTGGTTCGCCGGCTCCTCCTGCGCCCAGATGTACTTCTCGGCGTTCGGGAACTTGGCGATCTCCGCCTGGAGCTCGGCACCCGGCAGCGGGTACAGACGCTCGACGCGGATGATCGCGGTCTCCGAGTCGCCGCGCTTCTGCCGCTCGGCCTCCAGGTCGTAGTACAGCTTGCCCGCGACGAAGACGACCTTCTTGACCGCGTTCGGGTCCACCGACTCGTCGCCGATGACCGGGCGGAAGCCGCCCGTCGTGAACTCGTCCACCTTCGACGCGGCGGCCTTGAGGCGCAGCATCGACTTCGGCGTGAAGACCACCAGCGGCTTGTGGTGCGGGTTGTGCACCTGCCACCGCAGGAGGTGGAAGTAGTTCGACGGCAGCGTCGGCATGGCGACCGTCATGTTGTTCTGCGCGCAAAGCTGGAGGAAGCGCTCGACGCGGGCCGAGGAGTGGTCCGGGCCCTGGCCCTCGTAGCCGTGCGGCAGCAGCAGCGTGACGCCGGAGGTCTGGCCCCACTTCTGCTCGGCGGCCGAGATGTACTCGTCGACGACGGTCTGCGCGCCGTTGACGAAGTCACCGAACTGCGCCTCCCACATCACGAGGGACTCGGGGCGCGCCAGCGAGTAGCCGTACTCGAAGCCCATGACCGCGTACTCGGAGAGCAGCGAGTCGTAGACGTTGTAGCGGGCCTGGTCCGGCGACAGGTAGAGGAGCGGGGTGAAGTCCTCGCCCGTCTTGTTGTCGATGAGGACCGCGTGCCGCTGACCGAAGGTGCCGCGGCGCGAGTCCTGGCCGGACAGGCGCACCGGGGTGCCTTCGAGGAGCAGCGAGCCGAGGGCGAGGGTCTCGCCCATGCCCCAGTCGATCGTCCCGTCCTCGATCATCGAGGCGCGGCGCTGCAGCTGCGGCAGCAGCCGCGGGTGCACCGTGACGTGGTCCGGGATGTTGACCTGGGACTCGGCGATGCGCTTGACGACCTCCTGGGAGATCGCCGTCTGCACGGCCACGGGGAACTCGGCCTGCGGGTCGGGGACCTCGGCGGCGGCCGGGTGCGAGACGGCCTCGCGGACCTCCGTGAAGACCTTCTCCAGCTGGCCCTGGAAGTCTTGGAGCGCCTGCTCGGCCTCTTCCAGGGTGATGTCGCCGCGACCGATGAGCGACTCGGTGTAGAGCTTGCGCACCGAGCGCTTCTTGTCGATCAGGTCGTACATCAGCGGCTGCGTGAACGCCGGGTTGTCCGACTCGTTGTGACCGCGGCGGCGGTAGCAGATGAGGTCGATGACGACGTCCTTGTTGAACGCCTGGCGGAACTCGAAGGCCAGGCGGGCAACGCGGACGACGGCCTCGGGGTCGTCGCCGTTCACGTGGAAGATCGGCGCCTCGATCATGCGGGCCACGTCCGTGGCGTACATGGAGGAGCGCGACGACTCGGGAGCCGCCGTGAAGCCGACCTGGTTGTTGATGACGATGTGGACCGTGCCGCCCGTGCGGTAGCCGCGCAGCTGCGACATGTTGAGCGTCTCGGCGACCACACCCTGGCCCGCGAAGGCCGCGTCACCGTGCAGGGCGATCGGCAGGACCGTGAAGTCCGTGCCGCCCTTGTTGATGATGTCCTGCTTGGCGCGGGTGATGCCCTCGATGACCGGGTCGACCGTCTCCAGGTGGGACGGGTTGGCGGCCAGCGAGACGTTGATCTGCTCGCCGTCCAGGCCGGTGAAGGTGCCCTCGGCGCCCAGGTGGTACTTCACGTCGCCGGAGCCGTGCATCGACTTCGGGTCGAGGTTGCCCTCGAACTCCCGGAAGATCTGCGCGTACGACTTGCCGACGATGTTCGCCAGCACGTTCAGGCGGCCGCGGTGGGCCATGCCGATGACGACCTCGTCGAGGCGGTTCTCGGCGGCGGCGTCGATGACCGAGTCGAGCAGCGGGATGACGGACTCGCCGCCCTCAAGGGAGAACCGCTTCTGACCGACGTACTTGGTCTGGAGGAAGGTCTCGAAGGCCTCGGCCGAGTTCAGCCGGCGCAGGATGCGCAGCTGCTCCTCGCGCTCCGGCTTGGCGTGCGGGCGCTCGATGCGGTCCTGCAGCCAGCGGCGCTGCTTCGGGTCCTGGATGTGCATGAACTCGACGCCGGTGGTGCGGCAGTACGAGTCGCGCAGCACGCCGAGGACGTCGCGCAGCTTCATCATCGACTTGCCGGCGAAGCCGCCGACGGCGAACTCGCGCTCCAGGTCCCACAGCGTGAGCCCGTGCTCGGTGATGTCCAGGTCGGGGTGCTTGCGCTGCTGGTACTCCAGCGGGTCGGTGTCGGCCATGACGTGGCCGCGGACCCGGTAGGAGTGGATCAGCTCGAAGACGCGGGCGGCCTTGGTGACGTCGTCGTCGTGCGAGGCGTCGATGTCCTTGAGCCAGCGGACCGGCTCGTAGGGGATCCGCAGGGCCTTGAAGATCTCGTCGTAGAACTCGTTCTCACCGAGGAGGAGGTTCGCGACGATGCGCAGGAACTCGCCGGAGGCGGCGCCCTGGATGACCCGGTGGTCGTAGGTCGACGTGAGCGTCATGACCTTCGAGATGCCGAGCTTGTTCAGCGTGTCCTGGGAGGTGCCCTGGAACTCCGCCGGGTAGTCCATGGAGCCGACGCCCATGATGACCGACTGTCCGGGCATCAGGCGCGGGACCGAGTGGACGGTGCCGAGGCCGCCGGGGTTGGTCAGGGAGACCGTGACACCGGTGAAGTCGTCCATGCCGAGCTTGCCGTCACGGGCGCGCCGGACGATGTCCTCGTAGGCCTGCCAGAACTCGAAGAAGTTCAGCGTCTCGGCCTTCTTGATGCCGGCGACGACGAGCTGACGGTCGCCGTTCGGCTTCACGAGGTCGATGGCCAGACCGAAGTTCACGTGGTCCGGCTTCACCAGCGTCGGCTTGCCGTCCTTCTCCGCGAAGGAGTAGTTCATCGACGGCATGGCCTTGATGGCCTGCACCATCGCGTACCCGATGAGGTGCGTGAAGGAGATCTTCCCGCCGCGGGCGCGCTTGAGGTGGTTGTTGATGACGATGCGGTTGTCGAACAGCAGCTTCACCGGGACCGCGCGCACGGACGTCGCCGTGGGGACCTCGATGGACTTGTTCATGTTCTTCGCGACGGCGGCGGCGGGACCGCGCAGCGTCACGAGCTCGGGGCCGGCAGGGGCCTCGGTCGTCACTTCTTCAGCCTTCTTCGGTGCGGGGGTGGCGGGCTTGGCGGCCGGAGCGGGCGCCGCGGCGGCCGGCTTCGGCGCGGTGGGCGCGGCCGGAGCGGCGGGCTTCGCGGGGGCCGGAGCGGCAGCCTGTGCGGGAGCTGCGGCTGCGGGCTGCGCGGGCGCGGCGGGGGCCGCGGGCTTCTCGGCCGGCTTCGGGGTCGACGCGGCCCCCGCGGCCGCGGCACCTGGCTTGTAGTCGGCGAAGAAGTCCCACCAGGCTCGGTCAACCGAATTCGGGTCCTGGAGGTACTGCTGATAGATCTCGTCGACGAGCCACTCGTTGGGACCGAACGCTGCGGCAGGGTTCTTGCCCTGCCCGGCTTGGTCGGTCTCGGGGGAGATGCTCGAGTTACTGGGGGACTGTGGCGACACGGCGGTAACCGCCCTCTTCCGCTTCTCACAAGGTGATGGACAGCGGGAATAAAGGCTACGCCTCCATTCACGAGACGTGCAGACCGGGCCGTGATCCGTCACGTAAGTCACACCGGAAGTCGCGTTTCGGGCCGTGAAATGGCGGGAAACAACCGGGGTTTCGGTACGTTCGGATGCGCGCCGGGCGTGCTCACGTACGCCGGGCGCGCTCTTGACCCTTGCCTGACCGAAACCCTACGTCAACTTTGCGTTCCGGGCTCTCCCGGAAGAGTGACCTTGATCCGGCAGCCGCGCTCGGATTCGGCCACCCTGATCTGCCCGCCGTGCAGTTCCACGGCCCAGCGGGCGATGGCGAGGCCGAGTCCGGTGCCGCCGTCGCCCTTGTCGCCGGTGGCGTCGCCCTGGTTGAAGCGCTCGAAGACCTTGTGCCACTCGGACTGCGGGATGCCGGGGCCCTCGTCGAGGACTTCGAGGACGAGCGAGTCGTCGTAGGGCCCGCGCCGGGCGAGCACGGTGACGCGGCCGTGCTGCGGCGAGTGCTTCACCGCGTTGTCGATGAGGTTCGCGACGACCTGGTGGATGCGCTCCGGGTCGGCGAGCGCCGTCAGCTCGGGCGGCGAGACGTCGAGGTGCAGATGGACGTCCGTACGCGTGTGGGTGCCGGAGCCCGAGGCGAGTCCGGCGCGCTGGGAGACCGCCATGTTGGCCTCCTTCAGGACGCCCGACAGATACGGCCAGACCTCGAAGCGGCGCGCCTTCAGCGGTACGACGCCGTTGTCCAGGCGGGACAGGTCGAGCAGCGTGTCGACGAGGCGGCCGAGCCGCTCCGTCTGTTTCAGCGCCGTGCGCATCGTCTCGGGGTCGGCGGACATCACGCCGTCGACGACGTTCTCCAGGACCGCGCGCAGGCCCGCGATGGGGGTGCGCAGCTCGTGCGAGACGTTGGCGACGAGCTCCTTGCGCTGCTGGTCCTGGGCCGCGAGCTCGTCGGCCATGCGGTTGATGGTGACCGCGAGGTCACCGATCTCGTCGCGCCGGTCCGCTCCGCGCACCCGGCGCGAGTAGTCGCCGTTGGAGATGAACCGGGCCACCGTGTTCATCTCGTCGAGCGGGGCGGTCAGCGAGTGCGCCACGAACTGCGTGATCAGCAGCGTGGCGATGATCGAGAACACCGTGATGAAGCGCAGCTCCGTCGCGGTGTGCACGGCCACCATGACCAGGCCCGTGGTGATGAAGACCGAGACGACGACGAGCGTGCCCAGCTTCGCCTTCACGGAGAAGGGGCGCAGACCGCCGGAGGCCCACAGGGTGTTGAAGGACGGCCGCTGCGGCCGTCCGCCCGCAGCCGTCCGGTCCCGATCCCCTCCGCTCACGGGTTCGGCGTCTCCAGCGCGTAGCCCACGCCGTGCACGGTGCGGATGCGCTCCGCGCCGATCTTCCGGCGCAGCGCCTTGATGTGGCTGTCGACGGTGCGGGTGCCCGAGGCGTCCGCCCAGTCCCACACCTCGGCGAGCAGCTGCTCGCGGGAGAGGACGGCGCGCGGCGTGTTCGCCAGGCACACGAGCAGGTCGAACTCGGTCGGGGTGAGGTGCACGTCGTCGCTGCGCACGCGCACGCGGCGCTGCGCGTGGTCGATCTCCAGCTCGCCGAGGCGCAGTATGCCGCTGCGCGGCGTCGTCGCCGCGAGGGCCGCCCGCTCGACGCGGCGCAGCAGCACGTGCACGCGCGCCGCCAGCTCCCGCATGGAGAACGGCTTGGTCATGTAGTCGTCGGCGCCGACGCCGAGGCCGACCAGCATGTCCGTCTCGTCGTCGCGCGCGGTGAGCATCATGACCGGCACCGGCCGCTGCGCCTGCACGCGACGGCAGACTTCGAGCCCGTCGAATCCGGGCAGCATGATGTCGAGGATCAGCAGGTCGGGCTGCCAGGCCTCGGCCGTGTCCACCGCCGCCGGACCGTCCTGCGCGGTTTGCACGAGGAATCCCTCGGCGCGCAGCCGGGCGGCGATGGCGTCGACGATCGTCGGATCGTCCTCGACGACAAGGATCCGCCGTTGGGCTCCCTGGGTCGTCGTGGTGGTGTTGTGGGAGGTGTGTGTCTGCTCCATCGCCCCGCCCCTGAATGCGCGCCGTCGTGACGCGCTTGACGCTTGAATGATCGGGTTTCGGACGTCAGCGTACGGGGAGTTACCGCCGGTCGGCTACGTGGGCCTCAGTGCGAGGTGCACCACGTCAGGGACGCCCCGGACAACCGGGATCTCTTCGGTGCGCACCGCCTGGAATCCGGCATTCCGCAAGGTTTCTTCGAAATTTGCTGACGGCTGAGCGGACCATACGGCGAGAACCCCGCCCGGGTCGAGTCGGTCTCGGCAGGCGGCGAGGCCGGCGGGCGCGTAGAGGCTGTCGTTGTCCTCGGTGACGGTCCAGTCGGGACCGTTGTCGATGTCGAGGCAGAGCGCGTCGTACGTCTCCGTCGACGTGTGCAGATGCCGTACGAGGTCGGCCTCGACGATCTCCGTACGAGGGTCGGCGAGGGCCTCGGCGGACAGCTCGCGCAGCGGGCCGCGGCGGTGCCAGTCGATGATCGCCGGTTCCCGCTCGACGACCGTGACGCGGCCCCAGCGCGGGTTCGCGGCCGCGTGTGCGAGGGAGAAGCCGACGCCGAGGCCGCCGATGAGGACGCGCGGCTTCTCGCGGTCGTCGAGGGCGGCGAGCGCCGAGTCGACGAGCCGCCGCTCCGAGCGGCCGTCGGAGGTGTCCATGAGGAACGTGCCGTTCGCGATGATCTGCAACAGCCCACCGTGACGGCGCAGGACCACCTCTCCGAAGGGGCCTTCGCGGCGGTCGAGGACGACGGGTGGATCGGGGTGGTACGGAGTCGTCATGGCGGCCATTGTGGCGGACGCCGCGTGCGCTCCGCGGGCCGTTCCGTGTTGTGTTCAACGTCTCACGTCGCAGTTTCGCGGTCGACCGTCCCCACGCCACGGGGCTCTGCCCCGGACCCCGCCGCTCAATCGCCGCGGGGGCTTGATTTGGGGCCGACGTACTTCGCGTTCGCCAGCGGAGCGTCGATCCGCCAGCCCACCGACTCGTACAGGAACCGCCCCTCGGGCGTACACGCGAGGACCGCGCGGGTCGCACCCAGCGCGCGGGCCTCGGCCTGCAACGTCCCCATGACCACACGGCCGAGCCCCTTGCGGCGATGCCCCTCGGACGTCTCGATCTGATCGACGACGGCACTCGCCCCGGTCGGGGCGACCTGGCCACGCGCGGCGAACGCCCCGTCCGTGTCCGTGAGCAGGACGCGCGTCACGCCCGCGCGGGTCCAGAGGTGGCGGATGTAGCCCCCGGGGACCGGAGGCGCGGCGGCCGGCGTCAGGTCCGTCGACATCAGGAAGTCGTCCGCCCCGTACGCCTCCCACTCCGGGCCGAGCCACGGCAGTACGCGCGCGGGGTCGGCGAAGACCTTCAGGTGGACGTCGCGCCCGTGCGTCGCCTCGGCCGCCTTGCGCACGGCCTCCTCGGTCACCGCGTCGTTGGTGGCGCCGATGACGTGCCGGCTCACGTGGTGCGGCAGGCCCACATGAATCGTGTAACCCCAGGGCTCGACGAGCGGCGGAGCGGCTCCGCGCGAGAGGACCCAGCCGTCTACCCAGTTCCGTACGAGTTCCTCGCCCGTCATGCGCGCACTCCCTGTGTTGTAAGGGGCTGTCTGCGATAGGGGTTATTACAGCGCTCGTTCCGTGCCGCCGGTAGACGTGATCGCTCACAGCGAACGGCCGTTCCGGAACATCTGGAGGCTCGCGAGCATTGAGTCCACATAGCTCAACTTGACTGCCGAAGGGGAGATCATGGCTTTGACGTCCAACCCGCTCACCCTGCCCGTGCTGCCCCTCGACGACGAGGTCGTACTGCCGGGAATGGTGGTGCCCCTGGACCTGAACGACGCCGACGTACGAGCCGCGGTGGAGGCCGCACAGGCCGCCGCCCGTACCGGACCCAGCAAGCCGAAGGTGCTGCTTGTTCCGCGGATCGACGGCACGTACGCGAACACCGGCGTGCTCGGCACCGTCGAGCAGGTCGGCCGCCTCGCCGACGGCGACCCCGGCGCGCTCATCCGCGGCGTCGGCCGCGTCCGCATCGGCGCGGGCACGACAGGCCCCGGCGCCGCCCTGTGGGTGGAGGGCCTGACCGTCGAGGAAGAGGTGCCGGACCCTTCCCCAAGCTCTCGAACCGACTCGAGCAGGGGAGGCCCCACTCCGGGCGCGGTCACCGAACTCGTCAAGGAGTACAAGGCGCTCGCCACGAACTGGCTGAAGAAGCGCGGCGCCTGGCAGGTCGTGGACCGCGTCCAGGCCATCGACGACGTCTCCGCGCTCGCCGACAACTCCGGCTACTCGCCGTTCCTCACCACCGCCCAGAAGGTCGAGCTGCTGGAGGCCGCCGACCCGGTCGAGCGGCTCAAGCTCGCCACCCAGCACCTGCGCGACCACCTCGCCGAGCAGGATGTCGCCGAGTCCATCGCCAAGGACGTCCAGGAGGGCGTCGACAAGCAGCAGCGCGAGTTCCTGCTGCGGCGCCAGCTCGACGCCGTGCGCAAGGAGCTGCGCGACCTCAACGGCGACGCCAAGGACGCCGCCGAGGAGTCCGACGACTACCGCGCGCGCGTGGAGGCCGCCGACCTTCCCGAGAAGGTCTACGAGGCCGCGCTCAAGGAGGTCGACAAGCTGGAGCGGGCCAGCGACCAGTCGCCCGAGGGCAGCTGGATCAGGACCTGGCTCGACACGGTCCTCGAACTGCCGTGGAACGAGCGGACCGATGACGGCGCCGCGTACGACATCCAGGGCGCCAAGGCCGTCCTCGACGCCGAGCACGCGGGCCTCGACGACGTGAAGGAGCGCATCACCGAGTACCTGGCCGTGCGCAAGCGCCGCTCGGACCGCGGTCTCGGCGTGGTCGGCGGTCGGCGCGGCGGCGCGGTGCTCGCGCTCGTCGGCCCGCCCGGCGTCGGCAAGACCTCGCTCGGCGAGTCCGTGGCGCACGCGATGGGCCGCAAGTTCGTCCGCGTCGCGCTCGGCGGTGTGCGGGACGAGGCGGAGATCCGAGGACACCGGCGTACGTACGTGGGTGCCCTGCCGGGACGCATCGTGCGCGCCATCAAGGAGGCCGGGTCGATGAACCCGGTGGTGCTGCTCGACGAGATCGACAAGGTGGGGTCCGACTTCCGGGGCGATCCGGCGGCGGCGCTCCTGGAGGTCCTCGACCCGGCGCAGAACCACACCTTCCGGGACCACTACCTGGAGGTCGAACTCGACCTGAGCGATGTGGTCTTCCTCGCCACGGCGAATGTGCTCGAGGCGATTCCGGAGGCGCTCCTCGACCGTATGGAGCTGGTCCGGCTCGACGGGTACACCGAGGACGAGAAGGTCGTCATCGCCCGCGACCACCTCGTGCCGCGCCAGTTGGAGCGCGCGGGGCTGAGCGGCGACGAGGTCGTCATCGGCGACGACGCGCTGCGCAAGCTCGCCGGCGAGTACACGCGCGAGGCGGGCGTACGCAACCTGGAGCGGTCCGTCACGCGGGTGCTCCGGAAGGTGGCCGCGCAGCACGAACTCGGGGACCGGGAGCTTCCGTTCACGGTCGGCGAGGGTGATCTGCGCGGGCTCATCGGGCGCCCGCACCACGTGCCCGAGTCGGCGCAGGACCCGGCCGAGCGGCGCACGTCCGTGCCGGGGGTCGCGACGGGGCTCGCGGTGACCGGGGCCGGGGGCGACGTGCTGTTCGTGGAGGCGTCCCTCGCCGATCCGGAGACGGGGGCGGCGGGGCTGACGCTCACCGGGCAGCTCGGTGACGTCATGAAGGAGTCGGCGCAGATCGCCCTGTCCTTCCTGCGGTCCCACGGGGCGGAACTGGAATTGCCCGTCGCCGATTTGAAGGAGCGCGGCGTGCACATCCACTTCCCCGCGGGGGCCGTGCCGAAGGACGGGCCGAGTGCCGGTGTCACGATGACGACGGCGTTGGCGTCGTTGCTGAGCGGGCGGCTCGTGCGGACGGATGTGGCGATGACCGGGGAGGTTTCGCTGACCGGGCGGGTGCTGCCGATCGGTGGGGTCAAGCAGAAGTTGCTTGCGGCGCATCGGGCGGGGATCTCGACGGTGATCATTCCTAAGCGGAATGAGGCGGATCTGGATGATGTGCCGGCCGAGGTGTTGGAGAAGCTGGATGTGCATCCGGTGACGGATGTGCGGCAGGTGTTGGAGTTGGCGTTGGCGTCCGCGTCTGCGTCTGCGTCGGCGGATGTGGTGGTGCCGGTTGCTGCGTGAGGCCTGCGACGGGGTTGCGGTTCCGGGGCTCTGCCCCGGACCCCGCTCCTCAATCGCCGGAGGGGCTTGAGTGGCCTGGCCTCAGTCGTCGGAGGGGCTTGAATTGCGGGGCTGGAGTGGCCTAGGTCAGCCAGCCCCGCAGTGTTGCCCGGACTCCCGCCTGGAAGCGGGTCTGGGCGTTCAGCATCGTCATCAGGCGGGTGATGCGGCGGCGGACCGTGTGGACGTGGACGTCCAGGCGGCGGGCGATGGCCTCGTCCTTCAGGCCCGAGGACAGGAGGGTCAGGAGTTCGCGGTCCTCGTCCGTGATCGCGTCGTCCGTGGAGTCCGCGCCGATCGGTACCGCCTTCTCCCACACCGCGTCGAAGAGCGGGACCAGGGCGTGGCTGAGCAGGGAGTCGCCGACCACCAGGGCCGAGGCCGTGGGGTCGGCGGCGTCCGTGGGTGGCAGCAGGGTCACCCGGCGGTCCACCGTGAAGAGCTTGGTCGGCAGGTCCTTGCCGACCCGGATCTGAACGCCCTGCGCGGCGAGGTCGTTGAGGCCCCGCGCCCGGCCCGCGAAGGTGAGGCCCTCGCGGTCCACCACCACCCGCACCCGCGCCCCGCGCCGCACCGGGGCCGCCACGTCGAGCGGGGCCGGCATGCCGTCCGGCCGGCTGGAGGCGTACGGCGGGCGGTCGAGCAGCGCCACTTCCGTGGTGGCGGAGGCCAGCATCGCCGCGACGCGCTCCGCGATGGCCCGGCCGCCGCGCACCGTCTCGATGCCCATCGCCCGCACATCCGCGGGCGTCGCGGTCAGCAGCCCGGCCGCGAGCCGGTCCACCGCTCCCGTCAGGTCCTCCAACTCGGCCGAACGGCGCAGCAGTTGCGCCTGGTGCCGGTGGATCAGATTGCGCAGCGCCGTGGCGGGCGGCACGGCGCGCGGGAGGGCGGAGCCGTGCGGTGACGGCAGCGTGCAGCCGCGCTCCGCGAGGTGGCCGAGGGCGTCGGCGACCCGGCGCGCGGGCAGCCCGGTCGCGCGGGCGAGCGCCGCCCGCGAGCCGAATTCGGTGGCGCCGAGCAGCGCTTCGTAGACCCGCAGATCGTTCTCTTCGAGTCCGAGGGCCTGCCATTGCGCGTCGTCGTGCCCACCCGATGCCACCAGGGGATTTTCGGCTCATCCATGTAGGCCACACAAGTGTGCACGTCCACAAGTCAGCACGGGGAACGCATTGTTGAGGTGGGGGCTCCGGTATTTGCATGGCCGCATCCGACATCTGTTCATGGATCAGTGGCACCGGAGGGGAATCGTGCGGACTTCGGCACACAGACGTAGAGGTAGAGACAGCGGCGTAGGCAGAGGGGTGGGTGTGCTGCTGGTCGCCGCCGGGCTGATGGTGGGCGGCGGGTTGCCCGCCGCCCACGCGGCCGACGCCGCCGAGCCCGTCGTGCCCGGTACCGGCACGGACACCCCCTCGCTCGTCACCGGGCTGCACGAGAGCGCCGCCCCGGACGTGAGCGCCGCCGACGCGGCCCGCGCGCACCTCGCGGGGGAGAAGGGGCGCTACCACATCGCCGATCCGAAGGGCGACCTCAAGGCGGTCGGCACCCTGCCAGGCGCGCACGGCGAGGAAACGGTCCGGCTCCAGCAGAAGTACCGCGGCGTCGACGTCCTCGGCGGACAGTACGTCGTACGCATGGAGAAGAAGGACGGCAAGCGGACCGTCACCGGTACCTCCGGCAAGTACTTCACCGAGCTGAAGCTCGGCACGGTCACGCCGAAGGTCTCGGAGAAGACCGCCATCCAGCGTGCCGTCGCCGCCGTCTCGACGCGGCTCGGCGGAGCGCCGCTGCGCGCCCCCGCCAAGGGCGGGAAGGCCGCCGTGCCCGAGCTGGCCGGAAAGGCCACCGGCGTCACGATCCTGCCGCGGGGCACCGGCGTGCTCACCCGGCACATCACCGTCACGGGCACCGATCCGGCGGACGGCACGGCCGTCAAGCAGGAGGTGTACATCGACGCCCACTCCGGCTTCCCGGTCATGCAGTACAGCGGGATCCAGTCGTTCGGTGCGACCGGCGCCGCCGCCGGGGCGACGGGCGGGACCACGGCGACCCCGGGCGAAGCCGCCCCGACGGACGTCCCGCCGTTCGTCGTGAAGGGCTCCGGCACCCGGTACAACGGCCAGAAGGTCGACCTCAACCTGTACAAGGGCACCGACGGCACCTACCAGATGTACGACTACGGGTTCCGCGACGCCGCCAACCCGTACGTCGGCCCCCTGCTCCAGACCTGGGACGCCAACGGCGCCGACGTCTCCACCGCCTCCGGCGTCTGGCCGTCCGCCGCCAAGATCGTCAAGTCGGCCACCCCGGACCTCGGCGCCGAGTACACCAACTCTGGTGTGGTGGACGCCCACTGGGCCGCCAACAAGGTGTACGCGTTCTACAAGGACCGCTTCGGCCGCAAGGGCCTCGACGGCAACGACGGGTACATGTACTCGATCGTCGGCGTCACCGCGAACGGCAAGCCGTACGACAACGCCTTCTGGGACGGCGCCAAGATGGTCTACGGCAAGGGCGGCGGCGACTACCGCACCTTCTCCGCGGACACCGACGTCGTCGGCCACGAGATGACGCACGCCGTCACCCAGCACTCCGCGAACCTCGTCTACGCGGGCCAGTCCGGCGCGATGAACGAGGCGATCTCCGACTACTTCGGCAACGCCATCGACCTGGAGGCCAACGGCCAGTCGATGGACGACCCGGACGCGGGCCTGCTCGGCGAGGACCTGTGCACCACGCTCGGCCCGCGCGAGTGCGCCCTGCGCGACCTGAACGACGGGCACACCACGGCCAAGGACTTCATCGGCGTCAGCTACCGCGGCGACAACGGCGGCGTGCACCTGAACTCGACGATCTTCTCCGGCGCCCTGTGGGACATGCGCGAGGACCTCGGCGCCGACTTCGCCGACCAGATCGTCTACCGCGCTCTCACCGCGTACATGACGCCGCTGGACGGCTTCACCGAGGGCCGCGCGGCGGTGCTCGCCGCCGCCCAGGAACTCGGCGCGACCAAGGCCCAACTGAGGGTCGTCAAGCGTGCCTTCGACGCCCACGGCATCACGCCGGGCTGGGAGACGGCGCTCGGCGTGGACACCGACACGATCCTGTCGAAGGTCAACGTGTCCGGCACCGGTGTCGACGCCGCCAACGGCACGTACGCGATGTCCCGCTCCAACGAGGACGGCAGCGAGCCGTACTCGGTGTGGGTCGGCAACACCAGCGGCAGGGGCACGCCGCAGCAGAAGAGCCCCAACAACGGCAACTACAACGTCTACGCCGCCACCGACGGCAAGAACGTGGCCTGGGCCGAGTTCGCGTCCGACGCGGTGAAGATCCACGTGCGTGCGATCGGCACCGGTCTCGACAAGGTCGTCGACGGCATCGGCGCGAGCGTCACCTCCGTGAAGCTCGACGGCGACGTCCTCGTCTACACCTACGTGAATCCGAGGACCGGCTACGAGCAGGCCCGCTACGTCGACATCAGGACGGGTGCCACCAAGGACCTCGCGCCCAACCCCGTCTCCGCCACCGCGCTGACCTCCGTACGCGACGGAAAGATCGCCTACGCGAAGCTGTGGGGCGAGTCCGACGGCTACAAGCTGGGCGTCGAGGTCTACGACACCGCGACGGGCAAGACCCGGTTGATGCCGATCGACAAGACCGCGGTCGCCGGCATCGGCCAGACCGAGATCACCGACGACGGCGTCTTCTGGATCGAGGACGGCGACGGTACGGACGGTGGCCGGGCGGCCGTGCTGCGCGCCGCCACCGACGGCATGGACCGCACCACGGTCGCCCCGGAATCCGGTGCCGATTCCCTGTACGCCTACCAGCTGACGGCCACCGACGACGCGGTCGACGTCCTGACGCTGCCCCCGGCCACCTCCTGGGCCAACGACACGCTGCCGAAGCTGTACCAGGTGACCCCCGACGGCAAGGGCACCCCGCAGCGCGTCTCCTGCAACCGCGGCGACCAGGTCTACCCGGCCGCCGACACCGGCAAGCGGGTCCTGTGGCTGGACGGCACCACCGGCTACACGAACCTCGTGAAGCGGGACCGCCCGGCCGGCACGTGCTGACCCGGCGCCACTGAACGCGGCAGCGGCCGGACTCCCGGAGGGGGGAGCCCGGCCGCCGTCGTACGTACGTCGGATGCGGTCGGCTCAGCCGTTGGCGAGCGCCACGACGCGGTCGAGGGCGCCGTTGAACTTGTTGTGGTCACCGACCGTCGGGCCCGACGACGTGTACTGCCACATCGTGTAGAAGCCCCAGCCGGCCGGGAGCGTGCCGACGGTGGAGGCGTAACGGGCGATCCACAGCGGGTTGTTGACGGCGAAGCCGCCGTAGTTGCCCGTGCACTGGGTCCACCAGCTGGTCGCCGTGTAGATGACGGCGTGGCGTCCCGTGCGGGCCTTGTACTGGTTCAGGAAGTCCCGGATCCAGGTGACCATGGCGCTCTGCGACTTGCCGTAGCAGGCCGCGCCGTACGGGTTCCACTCGATGTCGAGCGCGCCCGGCAGCGTCTTGCCGTCCTTGGACCAGCCGCCCCCGTGGTCCACGAAGTAGTTGGCCTGCGTGGCGCCGCTCGTGGTGTCGGGGGTCGCGAAGTGGTACGCGCCGCGGACCATGCCCACGTTGTACGAGCCGTTGTACTGCTGCGCGAAGTAGGGGTTCGTGTAGTACGTGCCTTCCGATGCCTTGGTGTAGGCCCAGCGCACGCCGCTGTTCCAGAGCGTCGACCAGGCCACGTTGCCCTGGTGGCTGGAGACGTCGACGCCTTCGGTCTGGACGGCGCGGCCGGCCGGCGGAGTGCCGGTGTCGCCGTCGTGCTCCGCGACGCCGATGCCCATGTAGGCCTCGCCGCGGGCGGGGGTGTCGGTGGCGTCGGCCGCGTGGGCCGCGCTCGGCAGGGTGAAGAGGAGGGAGAGCGCCGCGAGCAGGGTTCCGGTGATTCCGAGGCGGGTTCTGCTGCGTCTGCGACGGGTCGTGGCAGGTCTGTGCACGGGCATGAGCGGCCTCCGGGGACGACGTGGGGTGACGTGCGGTGGCGCCAGTGCGCTCAGTGGTGCGCTTGATGGTGGTGTGTGCATGCCATGGGTGGCAGCGGTAAAACGCTACGCACGTAGACCCGTGGTGGGAAGAGGGGCCGGTGTGTGCCGTTGGTCTACGCCTGCGAAATACTGGTGGAACTGCGGCGATGACCGTGATGGGCGAAAACTTTCAGAATCAGGAAACCCGGAGAGAATCCGGAGAAAATCTATTCATGGGTGCTGACGTGCGCGAAGACGGAAACGTGGATGGTGAGTTCCTGGCGCTGGAGCGGGAGTTGACCGTCTTTCTGCGCCGGGCCCGGGCCAATTCCGGCGAGATGGCCCGCGAGGTCCACCCCGACCTGGAGCCGGCGGCGTACGGACTCCTGGTGCGCCTGGAGGAGTGCGGGGCGCAGCGGGCCACCGAGCTGGCCGCGTACATCGGCGTCGGCAAGGCGACCATGAGCCGCCAGCTGCGGGCCCTGGAGGACCTCGGCTTCGTCGGCCGCGAGCCCGATCCGGCCGACGGGCGGGCCTGGCTGGTGTCCCTCACGGAGTACGGGCGTGAGCACTTCCGGCGGGTGCGGGACGCGCGGCGGATGCGGTACGTGCGGCAGTTGGACGGGTGGGACCGGCGTGAGGTGGCGGAGCTGGCGAGGTTGTTGCACCAGTTGAACGCGGGGGCCGAGTAGTCGACTTGTTTCGCCGCACCGGCGTTGCGGACTCGGGGCTCTGCCCCGGACCCCGCGCCTCAATCGCCGGCGGGGCTTGTGGGGAGCTCCACGTACGCCAAGGTCGCGTCGTCGTGGGTCTTGCCGCGGCGCAGGTACTTACGGGTCTGTTCGTCCGCGTCCTCCAGCGCGCGCACGCGTGACACCACCGCCTCCGCCCCCTCCTTGCGTACGAGGGTGAACAGGTCCGCCCAGTCGCCCTCGTGGAACTTCTCCACCCACCGCGTCACCCCGTCCGTCATCGCGGCCAGCGCCCGCACCTCGGAGCGGGGCAGCGTGCCGGTCACCGCGCGCCGGGCGACCGAGGGGTCCGCGGCGGCCGTGAAGAAGCCGCCCTCCTTGTTGCGCACGGTGGCGTCGGCCACCTCGTTCGAGACCAGGTTGGCGCGCGGGACCCGGTCGAGGCGGGCGTCGAGCAGCGGTGTGACCGTGCCGTCGGGGGCCTCGACCAGCAGCGCCGAGTCGGACAGCACCAGATGTTCCACCTGCTCCGCGTCCCAGCGCGCCACGACGACGGTCGCCTGCGGAGTACGCGGGTGAGAAAGGTCACACGTGTCGCGATGGGCGTCGGCGGTCCGGGCGATCGCCTCGGCGAGGGTGTCGAGCAGGCTCAGATCCCGGCGTGAAACGGACAGTTCGGCCAGCGCGCCGCCGAGGTGGGCGGTGAACCACGGGACGGAGTGCCGGCAGCCGACGTCGGCCGCCGGGGGAGTGACCCCGTCGAGGACGACGAGCGATCCGCCGTGCCCTGCGGCCGGTGCGACTACGGAGACGAAGTCCTCGTTCGGTCGGTCGGGGGAGCCCGGCTCGGTGGTCAGTTCGATGCGCATGCGGTCAGTCTGCATGAGGGGTTCTCAGCAGGGCGCGAGGCGCCGCGAATTGGCGGGCGGCAAGTCGAAGAGGGGCCCTGAGCGCCGGGTTTGCGCGGAATGATCACTTCCGTCTGAGGTGTGGCGGGGCATCTTGCCAAAGCCCGCCGAAGACGTCCAACCCGCGCGCGGTTCACAGAGGGTGATCAATGCAAGGGAACTTGCTCCCCAACTCCCGCTCGATGTTCACTCCTTCGGGTGGCGGGCGAGGTGATGGGCGCCCCCTGCTCACCGGCACTGGAAGGGTTCGGAGCCAGAGCAGCCAGGTCATCGGGGGCGCGCGTGTTGACGGAGCGTCACCCGGACCATGGGTAGGACGAGTCAGGAATGCGAGCATCAGTGGGGAACACCTCCGGCGGGAACGGGGCCAGTGGGCATGGTGTGTCGGGTGCTGTGGCCGCCGCACCGGGGTTGACGACTCGGGGCTCTGCCCCGGACCCCGCGCCTCAATCGCCGGCGGGGCTCGAATTGCCCAACAGGGGCAAGCGTGCCCGCGTTCGTAGCCGGTTGGTCGTGGCTGTGGCCGTAGTGGCGGCAGCCGTACTCGGGGCCGGGGCTCCCGTCATCGTTGGGGCCAGTGACCGGGTCGGGGAGTCGCAGACGCTCGTCGACGACGCCCAGCAGACCCAGAAGGCGCTCGCCCTTTCGCACGCGCTCGCCGACGAGCGGGACGAGGTCACCCGATTCATCGCGGGCGGCCGCCCCAAGGGACAGGGGCTGAGCGAGGAGCGCGGCGCCCGCGTCGACCGGCAGGTCGACGAGCTGCGCGTCGACGCCCCCGCCGCACTCCGCGAGGACCTCGACCAGGTCGCCGCCGTACGCCGCTCCGCCCTCACCGGCAAGGGCTCCGCCCTGGAGGCCCACACCGCGTACTCCCGCGCCATCGGCGAACTGCACGCGCTCGCCGAGGACCTGGCCGAGCGCATACCCGTACGGGCGGGCTCCGGTGCGTACGCACTCGCCGACCTGGACCGCGCCGTCGAACAGGCCTCCGCCGCGCGCGGGCTGCTGCTCGCCGCGCTCGCCGTGCCGCGCACCACGAGCAGCCGCGTCGACCCGGCCACCGGACTGCGCGAGCCCGCCGTCGGCCAGTCCTCCGCCGCGCGCGGGCAGCGCGACGCGCTCAGCGCCGAGGGCCAGCGGGCCCGGGTGCGCGAGCTGGCCGCGCTCGACGACTTCCACGACTCGGGGACGACCGCGGCCGTCAACGCGTACGACTCCACCGTCACGGGACCCGACGCCAGCCGCGCCGAGACGTATCTGAAGCACCTCGCCGACGCCCCCACGCTCAGCGCGAGCGAGCTCCGCTACGACCCGAAGAGCGTCGAGGACGCCCTCACCGCCCGCATCGACCTCATGCGCGGCGCCGAGGCCGCCCTCGGCGACCAGCGCGTCAAGAAACTGGAGCAGCTGCGCGACGACGACGTCACCGCGCTTGAGCTCCGCATCGCCCTGGTCGGCCTCTGCCTCCTCGCCGCCGTCGGCGTCGCCATGGCGACCGCGCGCTCGCTGACCCAGCCGCTCGCCGCGCTGCGGATCGGCTCCGCGCGTGTCGCGGGCGACCCGGCCGCCGAGGAACCGGTCAAGTACAAGGGCCGCAACGACGAGTTCGCCCAGGTCGTCGACTCCATCAACGCCCTGCACGCGCACGCCGTCGCCCTCGGCTCCCGTGTCGGCACCCTGGAGACCGACCGCAAGCACCTCGTCGGCGAGCGCCAGCGGATGGCCGACGAGCGGGACCGGCTGCGCGCCGAACTCGCCGATGCCGCCCGCAAGCTGGACAAGGCCAAGCACTCGATACACGGCACCTTCGTCAACCTCGCGCTGCGCACCCTCGGCCTCATCGAACGCCAACTCGGCGTCATCGAGGGCCTGGAGGAGCGCGAGCAGGACCCGGACCGGCTCGCCACGCTCTACAAGCTCGACCACTCCGCCACCGTCATGCGCCGCCACAGCGAGAACCTCCTCGTCCTCGCCGGCACCGAGCGCGGGGCACAGCACGGCGGCTCCGTGGCGCTCGTCGACATGGTGCGCGCCGCCGTCTCCGAGATCGAGCGGTACGAGCGGGTGCGCATCGCCGCGCTGCCGCCGCACGCCCACATCGCCGGTTTCGCCGCCGACGACCTCAGCCACCTCGTCGCCGAACTCCTGGAGAACGCCACGTCGTTCTCGCCGCCGGATGCCTCCGTCGAGGTCTCCGGCTGGCTCCTGGAGAGCGGCTCCGTGATGCTCTCCGTCCAGGACGAGGGCATAGGGATGACCGACGAGCGGATGCGCGAGCTGAACACGCGGCTCTCCTCCTTCACCGCCGAGGAGGCGCACGACCCGGAGGACGTCGACGGGTTCGGGCTCGGCCTGTACGTCGTCGCCCGCCTCGCGGTGCGGCACGGCGTACGGGTCCGGCTGCGCGAGCAGAAGCAGGGCGGCGTCGCGGCTGTCGCCGTGCTGCCCGCCTCGCTCTTCGCCGCCGCGCCCGCGGCCTCGGTGCCGCCCGCCGTCCTGGTCCCCGGCGAGGCACCGGCGGTGCGGCTCGCGGGGTCCGAGGCGGAGGCCAACTCCAATGAGCTGTACGGCCGTACGGTGCCGGAGCCGACGCCGCCGACGGGCGACCCGCTGATCGAGGCGGCGGAGCACGCGGTGCGTGAGGCGGGGACTCCTGCGGAGACTCCTATGGAGTCGACCATGGCCCTGGGCGCACCGGTGCCTTCGGAGCCCGAGCCGGCCCCCGCCCCCGTAGCCGAAGTGCCGCACCCGCGTGCGCCGCACGACGAGGGCGACGAGCCCGCCGGACACCCGGAACCGGCGCCCGAACCCGCCCCCGCCCCCGAGCCCGAGCAGGCGCCCGCGCCCGAGCCCGCGCCCGAGCGCGTCACCGCCAAGGGTCTGCCCAAGCGCACCCCGAAGGTGGCCGCCCCCGCCTCCGCTCCGAAGCCGCGCAGCGGCTCCGTCGACGCGGACGCGCTGCGCAAGCGGCTCGGCGGGTTCCACCGCGGCGCCACCCAGGGCCATCGGGACGTGGCGGCCGAGCTGAAGCAACGTAATCAGGGAGAAGTCGAGGGGGACACAGCCGAGGAGGCAAGCAGTTGACTGCGCTCACCCCTGCCCTCAGTAGCGAGGCACGCAACCTGCACTGGCTGCTGACCGATCTGGTCGAGGAGGTGCCTGGGCTGCAGTCCGTCGCGGTCGTCTCGTCCGACGGACTGCTGCTGCTCTCCTCCGACCCCGGTCGGCACGACGCGGCCCCCGCGGTCGACCCGAGCCGCGGCCCCAAAGGGTCGAGCGCCGACCTGGCGGCCATCGTCGCCGGGCTCGGTTCGCTGACCATCGGCGCCGCGAAGCTGATGGACGGCGGAGGCATCAAGCAGACGATGGTCGCGATGGAGGAGGGCAGCCTCTTCGTCATGTCGATCAGCGACGGTTCGCTGCTCGGCGTGCACGCCGCGGCGGACTGCGACATGGGCGTCGTCGCGTACCACATGGCGCTCTTCGTCGGCCGCGCCGGGCACGTCCTGACGCCCGAACTCCGCAGCGAACTGCGCCAGTCCATGGAGGCCACCCGATGACCCCCGGCATGTCGAGCAGTACCCCCGGTCACAGTACGAACGGTGCGAACGGTCCGAGCAGGCTCCCCACCCGCGGCGGCGACCGCAGGCCCGCCCGCGTACGCCCCTACTCCCTGACCGGTGGCCGCACCCGCTTCGGCCATGTGCTGCTCGTGGAGACGTTCATCGCCAGCACCGCGGCGATCGAGGCGCCCGAGGAGCGCCCGGAGCTCGGCAAGGGCGGGCTCGCCGGCGTCATGCCGGAGATGCGGGCCATCGTCGCGCTGTGCCGCCGGATGCGTACGGTCGCGGAGATCGCCGCGCTGTTGAAGATGCCGCTCGGCGTGGTGCGCGTGCTGCTCAGCGACCTCGCCGACCAGGGAAAGATCCGTGTGTACGGAACCGGACACGGCCCAGGCCAGCCGGACCGCGCGCTCCTCGAAAGGGTGTTGAGTGGACTCCGCCGCCTCTGACCTGCTCGGCGAACTGCCGATAGAAGACGAGCAGTTGCAGGCCTGGCAGACCGACAGGACCCGGGCCCCGATCGCCACGAAGATCATCGTGGCGGGCGGCTTCGGCGTCGGCAAGACGACCCTGGTGTCCGCCGTGTCCGAGATCCAGCCCCTCGAAACCGAGGCGCTGATGACCCAGGCAAGCGAGGACACCGACGACCTCACCGCGACGCCGGGCAAGACGACGACCACGGTCGCCATGGACTTCGGCCGCATCACGCTCGACGACGACCTGGTCCTGTACCTGTTCGGTACGCCGGGTCAGCAGCGGTTCTGGTTCATGTGGGACGACCTCGTGCGCGGCGCGATCGGCGCGGTCGTGCTCGCGGACACCCGCCGCCTGAAGGACTGCTTCCCCGCGCTCGACTACTTCGAGAGCTGCGGACTGCCGTACGTCGTGGCCGTCAACCACTTCGACAACACGGAGAAGTTCGCGGCCGACGACGTGCGCGAGGCCCTCACCGTGCCGCCGCACGTACCGGTGCTGATCATGGACGCGCGGCGTCGGATCGCGGCGATCGAGACGCTCTTGGCGCTGGTCGGACACGCGCTGGACGCGACACCGGAGTAGTCCTCTTCGGCCTCTTCGGCCTCGTCGGCCTTCTTCAGGCTCTTCAGAGCAGGTAAGCCCGCCCCCCCACACACTAGTTACGGCAGTTAAGGCAGTCTCATATGTCGCGGAAGATACTCGTCGTGGGAGCCGGCCAGTCCGGTCTCCAACTCGCCCTCGGCCTGCAGACCCAGGGGTACGAGGTCACCCTGATGTCGAACCGCACCGCCGACGAGATCCGTTCCGGGCGGGTCATGTCGACGCAGTGCATGTTCCACACGGCGTTGCAGCACGAGCGTGACCTCCAGCTCAACTTCTGGGAGTCGCAGGCCCCGAGGATCGAGGGCCTCGGCGTCTCGGTGGCGGCGCCCGGCTCGCACGACCCGGGTCCCACCCAGCGCGCCATCGACTGGGTCGGCCGGCTCGACGGCTTCGCGCAGTCCGTCGACCAGCGCGTGAAGATGGCCGGCTGGATGGAGACGTTCGCGCAGCGCGGCGGGCAGCTCGTCATCCACGGCGCGGCCGTCTCCGACCTCGACTACTTCTCCCGTACGTACGACCTGGTGCTGGTCTCGGCGGGCAAGGGCGAGCTGGTCTCGATGTTCGGCCGCGACGCCGAGAAGTCCCCGTACGCCGAGCCGCAGCGCGCGCTCGCCGTCGCGTACGTGCACGGGCTCGGGCCCCGGCCGGAGCACCCGGACATGGAAGCGGTGCGCTGCAACCTGGTCCCCGGCGTCGGCGAGCTCTTCGTCATGCCGACGCTCACGACCTCCGGCCGCGGGGACATCCTCTTCTGGGAGGGCGTCCCGGGCGGCCCGGTCGACGCGTTCAAGGGGGTGAAGGACCCCTCGGAGCACCTTGCGCTCACGCTGGAGCTGATGGAGAAGTTCACGCCGTGGGAGTACGCGCGCGCCACGAAGGTCGAACTGACCGATGCGAACGGTACGTTGGCCGGTCGTTACGCCCCGACCGTGCGCAATCCCATTGGCCGCCTGCCGGGTGGCGGGGCGGTGCTCGGCGTCGCGGACGTGGTCGTCGCGAACGACCCGATCACCGGGCAGGGCTCCAACTCCGCCTCCAAGTGCGCGGCGTCGTACCTGTCCTCGATCGTCGAGCACGGTGACAAGCCGTTCGACGAGGAGTGGATGCAGTCGGCGTTCGACCGGTACTGGGACACGGCGCGGCACGTCACGAAGTGGACGAACACGATGCTGCAGGCTCCGCCGGAGCACGTCCTGAACCTGATCGGCGCCGGCATGCAACTCCAGCCGGTCGCCGACCGCTTCGCCAACGGCTTCAACGACCCGTCCGACTTCGAGAACTTCTTCTACGAGCCGGAGAAGACGGGGGCGTACCTGGGGTCGCTGACCGGGGCGTAACCGCTCCGCGGGTGGGCGGGCGCTTCCTGTCCCGCCTACCCGGGGTCGACGCCTCGGGGCTCTGCCCCGGACCCCGCTGCTCAATCGCCGCAGGGGCTTGATTTACGCCCACTCGCCACCGCCTTGGGCAACCTACCGGCCCCCCGACGGCGCCCCCGCCGCCCCGTAGCCCCCGTCACCCCCGTCCATCGCCCCGTCCGGCAGGACCGGCGCCCGGTAGCCCGACATCGGCGACGCCCCCGGGTCCGGGCGGACCGCGCCGAGGAGGGGGTTCGCCGCGATGGGGGAGACCTTGACGCGGGTGCCGGGGCGGGGGGCCTGGATCACCATGCCGTCGCCGAGGTACATCGCCACGTGCGTGGCCTTGGGGAAGTAGACGACCAGGTCGCCGGGGCGCAGCTCCGACACCGGCACCCGCGGCAGCGAAGCCCACTGCTCCTGCGACGTCCGCGGAATCTCCCGCCCCGCCCGCGCCCACGCCCGCGACGTGAGGCCGGAGCAGTCGAAGGAGTCGGGGCCCTCGGCGCCCCACACATACGGCTTGCCGATCTGTTGGACCGCGTACGAGAGCGCCTCGTCGCCCGCCTCCGAGGGCGCCTTCCCGGCCGAGGAACCGAGCGCGCCGGACTCCATGAACGCCCGCTGCGCACGGGCCGTCCCCTGCTCCTCCAGGCGCGCCACATCGGCGAGTTGCCCGGCGCTCAACGACGCGAGCAGCGCCTCGACCTCCTTCAGACGGTCCCGTACCGCGTCCCGGTCCTTCTTCTGCCGCTTCGCGACCCGCAGTTGCGCGTCCAGCGCGCCCCGCGCCTTCGTCGCCAGCGCGTCGGCCTTCTTCTCCCGGCCCGTGAGCCGTTCCACGGTCGCCTGCTGCTCGCGTGCGGCGCGCCGCATCACCCGCCCCTGGTCGAGCGCCTGCTGCGGATCGCGCGCGAGCAGGAGTCGTACGTAGGGGGAGATCTCGCTCCGGCCCTGGTACTGCTGGCGGGCCAGCCGTCCCGCGTCGAGGCGGCTCGACGAGAGCGAGGACCGCGCGGCGGTCAGCTTCTTCGTCAGCGCGTCCGCTTTCTCGCGGCGTTCCTTCAGCGTCTCGGCCGTCGCGTTGTACGTCTCGGTGGCCTCCTCGGTCTGCTGGTACAACCGCTGGAGATCCGCGAGGAGTTCGGAGACGGACCGCTCACTGCCGGGCCCGGGCGCCGGCCCCGGGGCCGCGCTCGCGGGCGGCGGCCCCGTGAGCACCCCCGTGAGCACCCCCGTCACGGCCACCGTGCACGCCCACCTCACACACCTGCCTGACACCTGATCACCTCCGGTGCGGGCCAACCCCTGTGCCCCGCACCGTGAACATGAACAGAAAGGCGCCCCGCGCACCCCTCGGGCTGCTCGCTTCGGCCCAACCCCGCAACCCGTCCGGTGCCCGTCCGCTGCCCGCCCGGCGAGCCCCCTTTACGCCTCGGGTCTACGCCTCGGGCGACCCGGTCTTCGACCACGGCCACTTCACGGTCCGCTCGACCTTCCCGTCGGGCCGGTACGCGTACCGCCACCTCTGAACGAGCCGCACGGCCTTCCCGTCGGGCACGGGCTCACGTACGTACACGAGAACGGTGTCGGGGCCTTTGTCCGGGTCCGGCACCGGCACCTTGTACACCTTGGGCGGATTCCCGGTCGCGGTGGTGAGGACGGGCAGCGTCCGCCCGTCGAGGGGGCCGCCGACGAACGGGATGTCTTCGCTCTTCACGCCTACAAGTAACGCACACGCATACGCCCACGCCCACGCACATGCCCGCTCGCGCCACAGATCACAGCAGGTGCCCGGCCCCGCTCACCACCGGCAGCACCCGCCGCGCCAGTTCCCCCACCGGACCCTCCGGCGACTCCAGCGCCAGCGCGTACCGCACCACCTCCGCGGTCTGCGGGTCCCGGCCCGCCGTCGCCGTCAGGACCGCCATGAACTGGTCGACGAGGCCGTCGCGCAGCTCGTCCAGCGGGGGCTGCTTGTCCTCGTCGAGCCAGATCAGGGAGGCGGCCTCCACCGCCGTGATCCACATGCGTACGGTCATCCGCAGCCGCGGGCCCGGCACCGCCTGCCCGAGGTGGCTGAGGATGTGCTCGGCCGCGGCCCGCCGCACCCCGTCCACGATCGCCGTCGTACGGGAGGTCTCCACCACGCTGCCGCCCTGGAGCAGCGCCGCGAACCCCATGTCGTGCTCGTCGACGAAGGCGAGGTAGCGGTCGAGAGCGCGCGTGAGGCGCGTCGTGAGCGGCCCTTCGGGCGGTTCCGCGAAGCACTGTTCCAGTTCCTCGGCCGCGGAGCGCAGCGCGGCCTCGTACAACTGCTGTTTCCCGCCGGGGAAGTAGCGGTAGACGAGGGGCCGCGAGACCCCCGCGACCTCCGCCACGTCGTCGAGCGAGACCTCCTCCGGCGCCCGGTGCGCGAACAGGGACAGCGCCGATTCCAGCAGCTGCGCGCGCCGCTCCTCCACACGGAGCCGTTTGTAGGCGGGCGTGCCGGTACCGGTGGCCGAGGTCATGTCCCGAAGCGTAACCGGCTCCCTGCGCACACCGTCTAGGCCAGAAGTCCCGAAGACCGCCACATCTGGCGGCCGACGCCGCGCAGCACACCGATGTCGTCGAGGAAGTCGGTCAGTTTCTTGGCCCCGGACTGCATGACCTCGCGGCGGTGGCCGCTGGCCTTGACCTGGGCCATGGCCTCCTTCTTGTTCAGGCCCACGTTCTCGTAGACCTGCGGGTTGATGAACGCCACGGAGAAGACGCGCGCGAACTCGCCCGACGTCAGCCGCGTGAACTCCTGCGACCAGCGCGGCGCCGTCACCATCTGGCGCCGCAACTCCTCGCGCGCGTACCGGACATGGCGCGCCTCCTCCACGACGTGGATGCGCGTCACGCCGCGGATCAGCGGCTGTACGCGCTCGTCGGGGAACGTCAGCCGCTGCATCCAGTCGAGGACCTCCTCGCCGAGCAGCGTCGCCGTGAACGAACCCGGGGTCGTGGAGACCGTCTTGAACAGCCGGCCCAGGTTGTGGTGGACGGGCGCCACCGGGTACCAGGGGGTGTCGCCGCGCGATATCAGCCGCGCGAACATCTTCGAGTGCCGGCACTCGTCCTCGATCTCCGTGAGGGCGTACCGGACGTGCGCGCTCGTCGCCGCCTTGTCGTACACGTGCCGCACCAGCAGCTGCATCAGGATCAGCTCGAACCAGATGCCGAGCGAGGCAAGCGCCGCCGCCTCGTGCTGGGACAGCTGGATGCGCTGCTCCTCGCTCATCCGCCGCCACAGCGGGGTGCCGTACAGGGACACCAGTTCCGGTGGCCAGAACCACTTGCCCTCCTCGAAGGGCGCGTGCCAGTCCAGCTCCTTGTCCGGGTCGAAGGAGTGCTTGGCGGAAGAGTCGAGCAGCCGCTCGGCCACCTGCTCCCGGTCCTTGAGCAGGCCGAGCGCGTCCCGCATCCCGGCCAGCGCGTCGGCTTCCGTCATGGTCGTCATGGCTGTCCCCACCTCGTCGTACGGGATTCCAGGGTTACCGGCGGTCACGCCTGTGCTCACTCTTATGAGACTGCGCGTCAGCAAGCCCGTCAATCCCTCGCACACGACTGCGCCCGACTTGTTGACCCCGCGTCTACCACCGTGTGAGCCTGCCAGCATGGCGACGCATGAGCTGTACACCAAGGCCCCGGAGGGGCCCAACTGGCAGGTACCGTCGGCCAGTTCGGCTCGTCTCAGCTGGGAATACGACGATGGGCGCGACCGCCTCCTGTCCCTCTACCAAAAGGGCAAGGACAAGCAGTGGGACGGCGCGAAGCGCATCGACTGGGACCTCGAAGTCGATCCGTACGACCCCCTCGGCACCCCCGACGACGTCCTCGCCCTCTACAACACCCCGTACTGGGCGAAGATGAACGACAAGGACAAGGCCGAACTGCGCAAGCACTCCGCCTCCTGGCAGTTCAGCCAGTTCCTGCACGGTGAACAGGGCGCGATGGTGTGCGCCGCCCGGATCGTGGAGTCCGTGCCCGACCTCGACGCCAAGTTCTACTCGGCGACGCAGACCATGGACGAGGCGCGGCACGCGGAGATCTACGGCCGCTTCCTGCACGAGAAGCTCGGCATGCTCTACCCGATCAACGACAACCTCCAGTCCCTCCTCGGCGACACGCTCCGCGACTCCCGCTGGGACATGCCGTACCTCGGCATGCAGGTCCTCATCGAGGGCCTCGCCCTCGCCGCCTTCGGCCTGCTGCGCGACACCACCGACAAGCCGCTGCCCAAGCAGATCCTCGCGTACGTGATGCAGGACGAGGCCCGGCACGTGGCCTTCGGGCGGATGGCGCTGCGCGACTACTACAAGCAGCTCTCCGACGCCGAACTGCGCGAGCGCGAGGAGTTCGTCATCGAGGGCTGCTACCTGATGCGCGACCGGCTGCGCGGCCTCGAGGTCCTGGAGAACTTCGGCGTCCCCAAGGCCGACGCCGAGAAGTACACGGAACAGTCCGAATTCCTGGCCATGTTCCGCCAGTTGCTGTTCTCGCGGATCGTCCCGTGCGTCAAGGACATCGGCCTGTGGGGCAAGCGCCTGCAACAGGCCTACGTCGACATGGGCGTCTTCGACATGGGCAACGCCAACCTCGACCAGCTCATGGCCCAGGACGAGGAAATCGCCGAAACCCTCGACGCGGAACGCTTCGCGAAGGAGGAGCGGGATCGGGTGGAGGAGGTGGACGAGGCGATCGAAGCAGGTATTTCAAGCCCCGCCGGCGATTGAGGCGCGGGGTCCGGGGCAGAGCCCCGCGACCGCACCCCCCACTCCCTCAGTCGGACGACGACCCCAGCACCGCCTCCATCACCGACTTGGCGACCGGCGCCGCGCTCCCCCCACCACTGATATCCGCCCGATTCGCCGACGCGTCCTCAACCACCACCGCCACCGCCACCTTCGGCGTATCCGCGTCCTTCTCCTTGGCGTAGGAGATGAACCAGGCATACGGCGTGCCCTCGTTGTTCTCGCCGTGCTGCGCCGTACCGGTCTTGCCCCCGACCGTGGCGCCGGGGATCCGCGCCCCGGTGCCCGTGCCCTCGGAGACGACGTCCTCCATCATCGTCTGCAACTGCGTGGCGGTGTAAGGGGACATGGCCTGCTTGTACGTGTCGTCGCCGGTCTCGGAGACGGTGTCGCCGTCGGACGTCGTGGTCTTGTCGACCAGGTGCGGCTGCATCAGCGCGCCGCCGTTGGCGACGGCCGACGACACCATCGCCATCTGCAGCGGCGTGGCGGCGGTGTCGTACTGGCCGATGGAGGAGAGGGCGAGCTGCGAGTCGTTCATGTCGGTGTCGAAGTTCGACTTCGCCGCCGCCATCGGGACCTTGATGCCGCTGTCGTTGAAGCCGAAGTTCTCCGACATCTTGACCATGTCGGAGAGCCCGGTCTGCACGCCGAGGTTGGCGAACACGGTGTTGCAGGAGACCCGCAGCGCGTATTCGAGCGTCGCGTTCGTGCAGGCATCGGAGGCGGACTCGTTCGTCAGCTGCGTCGTCGTGCCGGGCAGGGTGTACGGGGACGGGGTGTCGGTCGACGTATTGATGCCGTTGACGATGTTGTTCTCCAGGATCGCGGCGGCGGTGACCACCTTGAACGTGGAGCCCGGCGGATACGTCTGGCGCAGCGCCCGGTTGAGCATCGGCTGGTCGTCGTCCTTGTTCAGCGCGGACCACGCGTCGGTCGAAGCGGAGTCGGTCCCGGCGATCTTCCCGGGGTCGTACGAGGGGGTGGAGACCAGCGCCAGGATCTTCCCGGTCGACGGCTCGATCGCCGCGACCGCGCCCTTCTTGCCGCCGAGCCCGTTGTACGCGGCCTGCTGCGCGCGGGCGTTGATGGTGGTCTTGACGTCGCCGCCGGGGTTCTGGACGCGGGAGATCTCGTTCCAGAACGGCACCTTGGACAGCATCGGATCGGTGCCGGAGAGAATGCCGTCCTCGGCGCTCTCCACGAACGTCGTGCCGTACGTCTGCGAGGCGTAGCCGGTGACGGGCGCGTACAGCGGGCCGTTCTTGTACGTCCGCTCGTAGCGCAGCGACTCCCCGGTGTCCTTGGAGCCGGTGATCGAATTTCCCTGTACGAGGATGTTGCCGCGCGGCTGCCCGTAACGCTCGATCGTGGAGCGGCGGTTGGCCGAGTTGTCGTCCAGCTTGTCGGCCTGGAAGAACTGGATGCGGGCCGCGTTCACGAGCAGCGCCACCAGCAGGATCAGGCAGAAGACGGAGGCCCGGCGGATGTACTTGGTCACTTGGTGCCCTCCACGGACTCCGGGGCGTTCTCGCGGGACTCGGGCGGCAGCAGCTGGCTTCGCGCCCGGTCGCTGACCCGGATGATGATCGCGACGATGATCCAGTTGGTGACGAGGGACGAACCGCCCTGCGCGAGGAACGGCATCGCCATGCCGGTGAGCGGGATCAGGCCCATCACGCCGCCGGCGATGACGAACACCTGGAGCGCGACGATCGAGGCGAGCCCGATGGAGAGCAGCCGGCCGAACGGATCGCGCAGCGCCAGCCCCGCCCGGTAGCCGCGCTCCACGAGCAGCGCGTACAGCATGAAGATCGCGGTGAGCCCGGCGAGCCCCAACTCCTCGCCCGCGGTGGCCAGGATGAAGTCCGACTTGGCGGCGAAGCCGATGAGGATGGAGTGCCCGAGCCCGAGGCCCGTGCCGAGCATCCCGCCCGCCGCGAACGCGAACAGCGACTGCGCGAGCTGGCTGGCGCCCTGGCCCGCGTCGATGGAGGCGAAGGGGTGCAGCCAGTCCTCGACACGGCTGTGCACATGCGGCTCGAAGGAGGCGACGATGACCGCGCCGACCGCCGCGAGCACGAGGCCGATCGCGATCCAACTGCCGCGCCCCGAGGCCACGTACAGCATGATCACGAAGAGTCCGAAGAAGAGCAGCGAGGTGCCGAGGTCGGTCTCCAGGACGAGCACGCCGACCGTCATCAGCCAGATCACCAGGATCGGCGCGAACACCCGCATCGTCGGCAGCTGGAACTTCCAGACCCGCTTGCCGGTGTACGCGAGGGCGTTGCGGTTGGCCGCGAGATAGCTGGCGAAGAAGATCGCGAGCAGGATCTTGGCGAACTCGCCCGGCTGGATGGAGAAGCTGCCGATCTGGATCCAGATCCGGGCGCCGTTGATCGGCGGGAAGAAGATCGGCAGGATCATCAGGATCAGCGCCGTGACGACGCAGATGTACGCGTATCTCTGCAGCACCCGGTGGTCGCGCAGGAAGAGCACGGTCAGGATGAACAGGGCCACGCCGAGCGTCGACCAGATCAGCTGCGTGGGCGCCGCCTGATCGCTCGGCGTCTCCAGGTCGAGCCGCCAGATCAGCACCAGGCCGAGGCCGTTGAGCAGCACCGCGATCGGCAGCACCAGCGGATCGGCGTACGGGGCGCGGAAACGGACGACGAGGTGTGCGACGAGGGCGAGGGCCCCGAGCCCGGCGCCGTAACTCGCCGCGCCGCCCGGGACCCTGCTGTCCTTCGCGAGCCCTACGTCGATGTAGCCGTAGACGCTGAGCAGCACGGCCACGACGAGCAGGGCCAGTTCGGTGCCCCGGCGCTTGGGGACGCGCACAGCGGGCACCGCGGAGGTGGTGTTCGTTCCCGATCCGGATCCGGTCATACCGGGAACGTAGCAAGCAATTACCTGATGTCCTGTTATGTCAGCACCAGCGGGGCGCGGCACCGACGTTCTCGATGTACTTCGCGGAACCCCAGGCCCATGTGCCGTCGGTCAGCAGGTACCAGTTCGAGTTCCCGCCGACCTCGTCGCCCTTGGTCTTGCAGAAGATCGTGACGGTCGCGCCGTACGGCTCGGAGCGGACGACCTTGGCGCCGCGGGTCGGGTCGTCGCGCAGCAGCAGCCCGGACTTCGCGACGACGCGGCCCTTGTAGGTCGGCGGCGGCTCGTCGGCCCCGGGGGTGCCGGTGCCGGCGGCGGGGACGGCGGCGGTGGTGACGAGGGCGGCGACGGAGGCGAGGCCTATGCCGAGCCGGGTGGTGAGGGTCATGGGGGTCCTCCTGGCGGATGGGGGGGGGAGGGGAGGGAGTGACGGGAGAGGGGGGAAAATTCCCGGTTTCACACTAAAAGCGGCACAGAGGGCGCGCAAAAGGTCACTCTCGGCTACGCCCCTCGGGCCCGGCCTCCTCCTCGTACGGCAGCGTCAGCCGCGCCACCGCTCCGCCGTCCGGCGCGTTCCCGAACTCAAGGCGCGCGCCCAGGACTTCGGACTGCCCGAGCGCGATCGTCAGGCCGAGCCCGTGCCCGCGCGCACCGCCGTCGGTGCGGAACCGCTGCGGGCCGTGCTCCACGAGATAGCCGGGGTAGCCGGCGCCGTGGTCGCGCACCGTGATCACCGGCCCGTCCACGCTCAGCACGACCGGCGGGGCGCCGTGCCGGTGCGCGTTCGCCACGAGGTTGCCGAGCACCCGCTCCAGGCGGCGCCGGTCCGTGACCACGCGGACGTCCCGCACGAGCTCGACCTCGGTGGCCGCCCCCTCGGCAGCCGACGCCGCCCGCACCACCCGCTCCGCCACCGCGCCCAGCCACACCTCGCCCAGATCGAGGCGCTCGCTGCGCGCGTCGAGCCGGGAGATCTCCAGCAGGTCCTCGGTGAGCGTGCGCAGCGCGGCGACCCGGTCCCTGACCAGCTCCGTGGGCCGCCCCGGCGGCAGCAGCTCGGCGGCGGCGTGCAGCCCGGTCAACGGCGTACGCAGCTCATGGGCCACGTCGGCGGTGAACCGCTGCTCGGTCAGGATCCGCCCCTGCAGGGAACCCGCCATGCTGTCGAGCGCCCCCGCGACCGCCGCCACCTCGTCCTGACGCCGCCCCGGATCCTTCGTACGCGAGTCGTCGACCCGCGCGTCCATGTCGCCCGCGCTGATCCTGCGCGCGACCCGCGCCGTGGCGTGCAGCCGCCGCGTCACACGGGTCACCGCGAACGCGCCGACCAGCAGCGTCGCCCCGATCGCGAGCACCGACGAGGTGAGGATCGCCCGGTCGAGCCCGTCGATGGTGCGCTGCCCCTGCCCGAAGTCGACCCGCACCGCGAGCGCCCGGCCCTTCCCTTCGCCGCCGGTGGCCGCGGGCCCCGCCGCCCACATGGTGGGGCGCCGCTGGTGCTCGGCGACCATGGTGCCGCGCTGCCCGCGCGCGGCGAGGGCGCGCAGCTCGCCCGGCAGGCCCGGCGGATCGAGGCCCGCGCCCGGCGCGAGCCTGCCCCCGGCCTCGTACCGGTGGGTGGCGGACTCCAGGAGGGTCAGCGCGCGCTCACGGGCCTGCCCCATCGTCTGATCGGTGACCGACACATGCACGAGGACGCCGAGCAACGCGGCGAGCGCACAGCACATGACCGTCAGAAACACGGTCGCCTTCCAGGTCAGGGAAGCGGTCCAGGCGGGCAACCGCGGCAGCCGCCCCTTCACGAGCGACTCGGCGACGGAGTGGGGGTGCTGGGCGGCGGAGAGGAGGCGCTGGGCGACCCGGTGCGCAGGATCTCGTCCCGGGTCGGCAGCATCGCCTTCTGATGACGGTCGTACGACCAGGACGTGCGGTACTCGTATCCGGCCAGGTCGGCGGCGGCCCGCACGACGATGTTCCGGCCCGCCAGATGCACGTTGATGACGGCGTCCTTGTCATCCATGATCTGCGTCAGCTTCCCGCCGCTGTACGTGTACGTCTGCAGATACGCCTGCCGGTTCGGGGCACGCACGGCGACGAGCAGGTCGTCGTGCCCGTCACCGGTGAGATCCCGGTAGTACGCCTCGAGAACGGGACAGCCGGACGCGCCGCCCGAACACTTCGCCACGGCCCCCGCGATGTCCTCGTAGTCGTCCGGCGCGGCGGCGACCCGCGCCCGCACGATCGTGACGGGATCGACCTCCCGCAGCCTCCCGCCGGGCACCTCGACCCCCTTGACCACGGCCGTCTCCCCGGCGCCGTAGTCGTCGGCGGCGCGGGTCGCGGGCGGCAGCGTGGGCCACAGCCGCTCCGGCCCGACGGCGGTCGGCGTCGGCCCCGCGCTCTCCAGACCACCGGAGTCCCCGCAGCCCGCACAGAGCAGTCCGACGGCGGCCGCGCCGACGCCCACGAGCCCGAGCCGCCTGAACACCACCACGCTCCCGCCTCTACTCCTGCCTGCCTGTTTCGACACGTTAACGTCACGGGCCCGGCCGGGCCTGTCGGCTTATTGCCCTGCGGCGGGCTTGCTGCTCCCATGGTCGTGGGGTGATGGGGCATGAGCGGACTGCGCGTCATACCGACCTGGCGGCACGGCCAGGAGTGGCTCTACGTATGCGGGGACGACGGCAAGAACCTCGCCTGGTACGACCGGGACGCGGCCCGGGTCAACCTGCTCAGCGAGACACACCGGGCGGACGTCCTCGACGCCCTCCGCCCCTTCATCGTCGGCCAGGTCGCCATCGGCCCACCGCCGGTGCCGACCCCCGCCGAACTCGCCGGGCTCACCCTCCACCCCGACGACGACCTCGCGCCGAACCGGCCCGGCGAGGCCCTCGTCATCGCCCTCGACCGCGACCCGACGCCCCAGCGCCGGCTGCGCGCCGACCCGCGCCGCAAGGAGCTCGCCGCGCAACAGCGGGTCGGCGAGATCCTCGACGGCCTCGAAGCGGTCGGCTGGCGCGCCCTGCACTCGGTCCCGCTGCCCGGCGGCGACCACATCCACCACCTCCTGATCGGCCCCGGCGGCCTCTTCGCCCTGCACACGCTGCCGGTCAAGGGCCGCCGGGTACGGATCGGCGACCCGTGGGTGACCGTGGGCCGCGCCGACCCCCAGCCCCTCCTCCGCCGCCTGCGCGCCGACGCCTCCCGCGCCTCCTTCGCCCTGACCGCGGAGGTCCGCGCCACCCTGGTCCTGCTGGACCCCTCCCACGTAGAGACGACAACGGCCCCCCGCGACGTCCGCCTCTTCACCGCCACCGAACTCGCCCCCCTCGCCCGCACCGGCGGCCTCCTCAAACCGGCCGACGTAGAAGCCCTCCACTCCATGGCCCGCGACCGATCGACATGGACCCGCGTATAACCACCGACCATCCCAAGCCCCTGCGCACCGGCACTTGAGGCGCAACACCGTTCCGGCATCTCCAGCCCCGCCGTTCCGGAATCTCCAGCCCCGCCGTTCCGGCATTTCCAGCCCCGCCGGTTCGGTAAATCCAGCCCCGCCGGCGCTTGAGGCGCGGGGTCCGGGGCGGAGCCCCGCGTCCGTAACGCCGTTCCGGCATCTCCAGCCCCGCCGGTTCGGTATTTCCAGCCCCGCCGGCGCTTGAGGCGCGGGGCCCGGGGCGGAGCCCCGCAACCGCAACCCCATCCGCGCCACACTCACAACTCCCCAGCCACGCCCCCCTCGAACATCGACCCCAACAAATCCCCGTCCCGCTCAACCCGCCCCACCACATCCCCCACCAAGAACCGCAACTCACCCGCCACCGAACACCCCTCCACCTCCCCCCACGCCACCGGCGCCGACACAGTCGGCTCCCCCCGCGCCCGCACCGTATAAGCCACCGCCGTCGTCTTCGCCGCCGAATTCTGACTGTGGTCGACGAACACCTTCCCGCCCCGCAGACTCCGCGCCATCCGATGCACCACAAGCCCCGGCAACCCCGCCTCCGCCTCCCTCGCCACCCCCTTCGCATACGCACTGACCCGCTCCGACGCCGTCGGCACCACCGGCACCAGCAGATGCAAGCCCTTGGACCCGGACGTCTTCGGATACGCCCGCAACCCGTCCCGCGCCAACCGCTCCCGCAGCCACACCGCCACCTCGCAGCACTGCACCACATCGGCCGGCGCCCCCGGATCCAGGTCGAACACGATCCGGTCCGCGACCCCCGGCGCCTCCACCCGCCACTGCGGAGCGTGAAACTCGGTGACCAGGTTCGCCGCCCACATCAACGTCGCCAGATCCTCCACGAGAACCTGCCGCGCAACGCCGCCCCCCGACCGCGGCACCTCCGCCGTCCGCACCCAGGAGGGCGTCCCCGGCGGCACGTTCTTGGCGAAGAACCGCTGCCCCTCGGGCCCGTCCGGAAAGCGCAGGAAGGACACCGGACGGCCGGAGAGGTGCGCGAGCAGCGGCTCCGCGACGGTCGCGTAGTAGTGCAGCAGCTCACCCTTGGTGAACCCGGAGGCCGGATACAGCACCTTCTCCAGATTGCTGAGCGCGAGCCGCCGCCCCTCCACTTCTGTGATGGGCGTCATACGCTAATACTCTGACAAACCGCGCATAACGCCGAAACGGGAGGTACCCCGTGCGCTCCATATGGAACGGCGCCATCTCCTTCGGCCTGGTCAGCATCCCCATCAAGCTGGTCAACGCCACCGAGAACCACTCGATCTCCTTCCGCCAGATCCACCTGGAGGACGGCGGCCGCATCCGCTACCACAAGGTGTGCGAGCTGGAGGACAAGGAGATCCCGAACGACGAGATCGGCAAGGGCTACGAGGAGGCGGACGGCTCGATCGTCCCGATCACGGAGGACGACCTCGCCCAGCTCCCGATCCCCACGGCCAAGACCATCGAGATCGTCGCCTTCGTACCGGCCGACCGGATCGACCCGCTCCAGATGGGCACGGCGTACTACCTCCAGGTCAACGGCGCCCAGGCCGCCAAGCCGTACACGCTGCTGCGCGAGGCGCTGAAGCGCAGCAACAAGGTGGCGATCGCCAAGTTCGCCCTGCGCGGCAGGGAACGCCTCGGGATGCTGCGCGTCGTCGACGACGTCATCGCGATGCACGGCCTGCTCTGGCCCGACGAGATCCGCTCACCCCAGGACGCCGCCCCCGACTCCCACGTCAAGGTCCGCGACGCCGAACTCGACCTCGCGGACGCCCTGATGGACACGCTCGGCGAGGTCGACCTGGACTCCCTGCACGACGACTACCGGGACGCCGTGGAGGAGATGATCGCGGCCAAGTCCTCCGACACGAAGCCGACCGGGCCCAGCAAGAAGAAGGGCCCCGCGGACGGCAAGGTCATCGACCTCATGTCGGCCCTGGAAAGCAGCGTACGAGCGGCCAAGAAGGCCCGGAACGAGGGCGAGGGCGAGGCAGAGGCCGAGGCAGAGGCCGAGGTGAGACCCCTGAAGAAGACCGCCAAGAAGAAGACCACGACGGCGAAGAAGACCACGACGGCGAAGAAGACGACAAAGAAAAAGCCGACGCCTCGCAAAAAGACGTCGGCCTAACCCATTCAAGCCCGATTCAAGCCCCTGCGGCGCTTGAGCAGCGGGGCCCGGTTCGGCACTTCAAGCCCCTGCGGCGCTTGAGCAGCGGGGCCCGGTTCGGCATTTCAAGCCCCGCCGGCGATTGAGGCGCGGGGCCCGGGGCAGAGCCCCGAGACCGCAACAACCCCACCGGCCAAGAAGCGACCGGCAACTACCCCTTGGCCACCTTCGCCGCATCCCGCTTGAACGCCCACTCCATCTTGGGCTCCATCACGAACCGGAACATCCTCTGCACCGGTGGCGTACACAGCACAGTGATCAGGCTCGCCGCGAGCAACGTCACCACGACCTCACCCCACGGCGTGTGCACCCAGTCCACCTCGTACCAGTCCCAGAACCGGGACCCCTTGGCGACGAAGCCGTGCAACAGGTAGCCGTACAGCGTGCCCGCACCGAGCGCCGTGAACCACAGCTTGCGCCCCGGCACCCACGCGAAGAAGCACGCGGTGAGGATGACCGAGCAGCCGAACATGGCCAGCGTCATGACGATGCCGGTCCAGCCGGGCGCGCCCAATTCCTGCGCGCTGTCCCGGTGGTACGTCCACGCGGCGGTCATCCGCGGCGCCGCCCAGTACGCGAACAGCAGCGCACCCGCGAACACCGGAACCGCGATGATCCGCGCCTCCTTGCGGCGCACCAGCTGGAAGTGCTCCGGCTTCAGGCACAGGCCGAGGACGAAGAACGGAAGGAACTGCAGCAGCCGCTGCATGTCCAGGTCGTCGCCGATGCTGGGGGAGACGGAGGCGAGCGCGGCGATGGCGAGCGCCACCGGCAGCGGCCAGCGGATCGTCTTCCAGATCGGCGTGCTCAGCCGCCACACGAACAGCGAGACCAGGAACCAGGTCAGGTACCAGGGGTCGAGCAGGCTGAAGTCGTAGCCGGGGTCGTCACCCGCGTACCGCTTGAACAGTGTGTAGACGACCTCGAACACCACGTACGGCACGGCCACACCCGTGATCAGCCGCTTCAGCCGACCGGGGCTCGCGTCGAACGACCGCGAGAAGTAGCCGGAGATGACGATGAACGCCGGCATGTGGAACGTGTAAACGATGATGTAGAGGGCGGAGGCCGCCCGACTCCCGTCGCGCAGCGGCTCCCAGGAGTGGCCCATCGCGACGAGGACGATCGCCAGGTACTTGGCGTTGTCGTAGAACGCGTCCCGCGCCTTGCCGCCCTTCTGTGTCGCGGCGGCGGCCGGAGCGGCCGCCTGTCTCCCGGAAGCCCCGGAAGGTGAACTCGCGGGTGCGACGGCGTCCTGCTGCGCGGGCAGCGGGGCGCGATGAGCCGCGAGCTGTACCGGTTCGCTCACGATCCCTCCCGTTGGGAACCCCGGCTACCGGATACGCATCTTCCTGGATTTGTGAGGTTCAAGTGGCTGCGAGACATCGACCGCACCGTAGTCACGTGGTGGGGCGCGAGTAAACCTGGATCGGCTTCGCGTGGCGGCTCTCACAGTCCTGAGCAGGAATGACAATCGCTCAGGGGGATTCCGCACGGGTCTCCGTAACGAGAAGTCGACAACGGCCGAAAGTATCCGCCACCCGCATCCGCCGCATCACCCGCCGAGCCCCGCCTCCGCCACCCGCAACAACAGCCCGTGCAGCGCCTCGCACTCGTCCGCGTCCAGCGGTTCGAGCAGCTCGCTCGTCACCCGCAGCCCCGCCTCGTCCGTGTCACGCAGGAAGCCCCGCCCGTCATCCGTGAGGACGACGATCCGCCTGCGGCGGTCTTCGGGCGAAGGCCGCCGCTCGACGAAACCGGCCTTCTCCAGGTCGTCGACCAGCCCCACGATCGCGCTGGGGTCGTAACCGAGCCGCGCGCTCAACTCTCTCTGTGGCGCGCCCTCACCCGTGGCCAGAAAGCGCAGCACCGCGTAGTGCCGAAGCCGCAGGCCGGACTCCTGGAGCGAGGCGTTGAACAACTGCCCCGAACGCAGGCCGAGGCGGTACAGCAGATAGCCCGTGTCGGCGTGCAGCCCGCGCATCCATGGCTCGTGCGCGTCGATCGGGGCGGGGTTCATGGGGTCTCCCTACGTGGTCCTGGGCGTGGCCTTGGTGTGGTCCTGGGCGTGGTCTCGCCTCGTGCCGGGCCAGTGTCCCGCATACCCGGGTCGGCAACAACTATTGACGTCACCAATCATTGCTCTTAGCTTCTTTCTCGCCCCACGCATCGCTGGCAGGAAGGACCCGCACGTGTCCATCGATCTCACCGGCAAGGCCGCCGTCGTCACCGGCGGCGGCCGCGGCCTCGGACTCGCCTACGCCCATGCCCTGGCCGCCCACGGCGCCTCGGTCGTCGTCAACGACGTCGACGAGGCGGTGGCGGACGCCGCCGTGAAGTCCATCCGTGAGGCGGGCGGCACGGCCGTCGCCGAGGTGGTTCCGGTCGGCACCGCCGAGGCGGCGGACCGGCTGGTGGCGCGGGCGGTGAGCGAGTTCGGCCGGCTCGACGTCCTCGTCACCAACGCCGGCATCCTGCGCGACAAGGTGCTGTGGAAGATGACCGACGACGACTTCGACGCCGTCGTCACGACCCACCTCAAGGGCACCTTCACCTGCGCCCGCGCCGCCGCCGTCCGGATGCGCGAGCAGGGCGAGGGCGGCACGCTCGTCCTCGTCGGCTCGCCCGCCGGGCAGCGGGGCAATTTCGGCCAGACGAACTACGCCGCCGCGAAGGCCGGCATCGTCGCCATGGCCCGCACCTGGTCGATGGAGCTGGCCCGCGCGAACATCACGGTCAATGCGATCGTCCCGGTCGCCGCGACGGCCATGACGGAGACGATCCCGGCCTTCGCCCCGTACGTGGAGGCGATGCGCGGCGGCGACCCGCTGCCGTCCTTCCTCCGCAAGGGCGAGGGCTTCGGCACCCCGGAGGACTGCGCGGCCCTCGTCCCCTTCCTCGCGTCCTCGGCCGCGCGGGGGATCACCGGCCAGGCCATCGGCATCGGCGGCGACCGCCTCACCCTCTGGTCGCACCCGCAGGAGATCAAGTCGGCCTACGCGGACGGGGGTTGGACCCCGGACGCGGTGGCGGAGGCGTGGCCGACGTCGGTCGGCGCCGAACTCCAGACGGTCGGCATCCCGGCCCCGAAGCTCCCGGGGGAGTGACGTACATGAACATCGACGACCTCACGGCGATCGACGTCCACACCCACGCGGAGGTCTCGTCCAAGGGAAAGTCCTCCCTCGACGAAGACCTCCACGCGGCCTCGTCCACGTACTTCAAGATCGAGGGCAATCGGAAGCCGACGCTCGAGGAGACGGCCGCCTACTACCGCGAGCGGAACATGGCCGCCGTGATCTTCACGGTCGACGCCGAGTCCGCGACGGGCACGGAGCCGGTCCCGAACGAGGAGGTGGCGGAGGCGGCGGCAGCCCACCCCGACACCCTCATCCCCTTCGCCTCCATCGACCCGTTCCGGGGCCGGGCCGGGGTGAAGCAGGCCCGCCGCCTGGTGGAGGAGTACGGAGTGAAGGGCTTCAAATTCCACCCCTCCATCCAGGCCTTCTTCCCCAACGACCGCGCGCTCGCCTACGACCTCTACGAACTGATCGAGGAAACCGGCACCATCGCCCTCTTCCACACCGGCCAGACCGGCATCGGCGCGGGCGTCCCCGGTGGCGGCGGCATCCGCCTGAAGTACTCGAATCCCCTGTATGTGGACGACGTGGCGGCCGACTTCCCGCACCTCAAGATCATCCTGGCGCACCCGTCCTTCCCCTGGCAGGACGAGGCACTGGCGGTGGCCACCCACAAACCCGGCGTCCACATCGACCTCTCCGGCTGGTCCCCGAAGTACTTCCCGCCCCAGCTGATCCAGTACGCGAACACGCTCCTCAAGGACAAGGTCCTCTTCGGCTCCGACTACCCGGTCCTCACGCCGGACCGCTGGCTCTCGGACTTCGCGAAGCTGCAGATCAAGGATGAAGTCCGCCCGAAGATCCTCAAGGAGAACGCGGCCCGCCTGCTCGGCCTGACCAAGCCGTGACAACCCCTCAGGAGGTTCCGGATGCGCAACGAGGGACTGGGGTCCTGGCCCGCCCGCCGAGCCCGCAAGACCCCGCACCGCACCGCCCTGATCCACAACGGCACGACCTGCTCGTACGCCGATCTGCACGCCCGCACGACCCGCCTCGCCCACGCCCTGCGCGCACGGGGCGTGCGCCGCGGCGACCGGATCGCGTACCTCGGCCCGAACCACCCCTCGTACCTGGAGACGCTGTTCGCGGCGGGCACCCTGGGCGCGGTCTTCGTCCCGCTCAACACGCGCCTGTCGACGTCCGAACTCGCCTACCAGATACGGGACTCGGGAGCACAGACCCTCCTGCACACGGGCAACGCGGAAACCGCGACGGCCCTCTCCGTCCCCGTGACGATCGAGGCGGAGGGAGACGGGTACGAGGACCTACTCGCGACGTCCCCCGCCGACCCGGTGGACGAGTCGGTGTCGGCCGACGACATCTGCCTCATCATGTACACCTCGGGCACGACGGGCCGCCCCAAGGGCGCCATGCTCACCCACGCCAACCTGACCTGGAACGCGATCAACGTCCTCGTCGACCACGACCTGATCGCCGACGACGTGGCCCTGGTCTCGGCGCCCCTCTTCCACACGGCGGGCCTGAACATGCTCACGCTGCCCGTGCTGCTGAAGGGCGGCGCGTGCGTGCTGGTGGGGGCCTTCGACCCGGCGGCGACGTTCGACCTGGTGCGCCGCCATCGGATCACCTTCATGTTCGGCGTCCCGACGATGTTCGACCTGCTCACCCGCCAGCCCGCCTGGCCCACCGCCGACCTCTCCTCTCTCCGCCTCCTGACCTGCGGCGGCGCCCCGGTGCCCGCCCCGCTGATCGCGACGTACCAGCAACGCGGCCTCACCTTCCTCCAGGGCTACGGCATGACGGAGGCGTCCCCCGGCACCCTCTTCCTGGACGCGGAGCACGCGACGACGAAGGCGGGCTCGGCGGGCGTCCCGCACTTCTTCAGCGACGTACAGGTGGTGAGCCCGGACCTGACACCGGTGAACGTCGACGAGACCGGCGAAGTCCTCGTCCGCGGCCCACACGTGATGCCCGGCTACTGGGGCCTCCCGGACGCGACCCAACAGGCCTTCACGGACGGCTGGTTCCGCACCGGCGACGCGGCCCGCGTGGACGCCGACGGCTACGTCACCATCGTCGACCGCTTCAAGGACATGATCATCTCGGGCGGCGAGAACATCTACCCCGCCGAGCTCGAGTCCGCCCTCCTCGCCCACCCCGATGTGGCGGAGTGCGCGGTGATCGGGATCCCCGACGAGAAATGGGGCGAGGTCCCCCGGGCGGTCGTGGTGCCACGCGAGGGCACGACCCCCGACCCCCAGGCACTCCTCGCCTCCCTCACCGGCACCCTGGCCCGCTACAAGATCCCCAAATCCCTGCTCCTGACGGACGAACTCCCACGCACGGCCTCCGGCAAACTCCTCAAACCCCAGGTCCGCACCCGCTACGGCACCCCGAACCCGCGGACACAACAAGAAAGTTGAGAACAGCGAACCATGCCCCTCACCGTGAACGGCCTGGACGACCTCAAGAAGCTGAGCCCCGGCACCGACCTCGGCACCAGCGACTGGCTGGAGATCACCCAGGACCGCATCAACACCTTCGCCGACGCCACCGGCGACCACCAATGGATCCACGTGGACCCGGCCCGCGCCGCCGCCGGCCCCTTCGGCGCCCCCATCGCCCACGGCTACCTGACCCTCTCCCTCTTCATCCCCCTCTTCACCGCCCTCCTCGACGTCCAGGGCGTCACCACAAAGGTCAACTACGGCCTGAACAAGGTCCGCTTCCCGGCCCCGGTGAAGGCAGGCGCACGCATCCGCCTCAACGCTTCGCTGGAATCGGTGGAGGAGGTCGCCGGGGGAGGAGCCCAAATCACGGTGAACGGCACGATAGAAATCGAAAACTCCCCGAAGCCCGCCGCCGTCCTCCAAAGCGTCTCCCGCTTCTACGCCTGAGGGGCACCCCGCGACACGTAAAAAGACCCCGCTGCAGCGTCTCCGCTACGACGGGGTCTTCAGGCACTCCATAAAGGGTGCCCCCGGCAGGATTCGAACCTGCGCACACGGCTCCGGAGGCCGTTGCTCTATCCCCTGAGCTACGGGGGCGTGCGCCGCGCGGTGCGTGGCGACGGGTAGAACACTACCAGCTCCTTTGGGGTTCCCAGGAACGGGTTATGGCGCGGGGAACGGTGGGGTTCGGGTCGCCTGTACGGGGCGGAAGTGGGGAAAACCCGGACGCGGTGGTGGGTGCCGACCTACTCTCGAGTTGTGCCAGGCGCGTCCGGCCGAGTCCTTGTCGTGGACGACAACAAGGTCATTCGGCAGCTGATCAGGGTCAACCTCGAGCTGGAGGGCTTCGAGGTCGTGACCGCGGCCGATGGTGCCGAATGTTTGGACGTGATCGATCAGGTGCGACCCGACGTCGTGACGCTGGACGTCGTCATGCCCCGCCTCGACGGACTCCGCACCGCCGCCCGGCTCCGCGCCGACGCCCGTACGAGGTCGCTGCCCATCGTCGTCGTCAGCGCCTGCACCCAGTACGAGGTCGAGAGCGGGCTCGACGTCGGGGTCGACGCGTTCCTGGCCAAGCCCTTCGAACCCGGTGAACTGGTGCGTGTCGTACGGCAGTTGAGCGAGCGGGGGCGTTCGGCGGGCGGTGCGGGCGGGGGCTCCAGGGCGAATGTCGCGCACACCGTGGGCGCCGTGGACGACTCCGGGCCGGCCGCCAGGACCGCCGACGCCTGACCGTCCCGGCGGGCGCCCACCCGTCCGTATCCCGGATCTTCGGGGAAACCGGCTCGCCTACCCACCCCCCTCCTCCCATACGCTTGTCCCGTGACCCCCGCCGAGCTCTCCCGCACCGTCCTGCGCGCTGTCCGCCGCGCGGTCGACGACGGCGAGCTCGACGTGGCCGTGTGCGGGGCCGAGCAGCGGGTCGTCGTCGAGCGGTCGCGGCCCGGCGGGCGCGGCGACTACGCCACGAACGTCGCGCTGCAGCTCGCCCGGCCCGCCGGCCGGCCCCCGCGGCAGGTCGCCGAGATCCTGTCGCGCCGGCTCGGCGACAGCCCCGGCATCACCGACGTCGCCGTCACCGGACCCGGGTTCCTCAACTTCAGCTTGACCGGACCCGGGGCCGCGCCCGCCGCCCTCGTCGCCGAGATCCTGCGCGCCGGGCACCAGTACGGGTATGCCGATGGCGATACCGGGCGGCTCGTCCGGCTGCACGCCCCCCACGAGGTCCGTGCCGTCGTGGTCATGGAGGTCGTCGCCGACCTCCTCCGGTCCCAGGGCGCCCTCGTGCGGACCAGTTGCGCGGAGCGGCCCCGCCCCGAGTGGGTCGATGTCCTCGGTGTCACGGCGGATCTCCGGAGGGACACAAGTGACGCCCCCGACGCCGAGCACGTCACCCTCCGCCCCGTCCCCGCCCCCGCCGACCCCCTCCCGCTCGGCCGGGACGCCGCCCGCTGGGCCCTGCTCCACCCCGCCGGACACGACCACCCCCGGGTCGACGAGCGGCACCTCGCCCAGCGCGAGTCCAACCCGCTCTTCCGCGTCCAGTACGCCCACGCCCGCACCCGCGCCCTGACCCGCAACGCCGCCCGGCTGGGATTCGACGCCGCCCCCGGCGACGTAGAGGAGTACCGGGACCTCCTCGCGGCCCTCGAGGACCACCCCCGCATCCTCCGCTCCGCCGCGGAGCACCACGCCCCCGACCGGCTCGCCCGGCACCTCGTCGGCGTCGCCGACGCGTTCCTCGCCGACCTGCACCCGTACGTACTGCCCCAAGGCGAAGAGAAACCCTCGGCCGCCCACCGCGCCCGGCTCGCGCTCGCCGAAGCCGTCGGGACGGTGCTCGCAGGCGGCCTGACCCTGCTCGGCATCGACGCCCCCGCCCATGTCTAAAGAACAAGAAGTGAGCGACCCGCAGCCATGAGCCGTTCCGCGCACCCCGCAGGCCCCCGTCACGCCGATGTGCTCCCCGAGGGCCACTACTCCAGCGCCCCGCCGGCCGACCTCAACACCCTCGACCCGAAGGTGTGGGCGCAGACCGTCGCCCGTACCGGCGACGGCGCCGTCTCCGTCGGAGGCGTCGAAGTCGCCCGGCTCGCCGAGGAGTTCGGTACCCCGGCGTACTTCCTCGACGAGGCGGACTTCAGGGCCAGGTGCGCCGCCTGGCGCGACGCCTTCGGGCCCGACGCCGATGTCTTCTACGCCGGCAAGGCGTTCCTGTCCCGCGCCGTCGTGCGGTGGCTGCACGAGGAAGGGCTCAATCTCGATGTGTGCTCGGGGGGCGAGCTGGCCACCGCGCTCTCCGCCGGGATGCCCGCCGAGCGCATCGCCTTCCACGGCAACAACAAGACCGAGGAAGAGATCCACCGCGCCGTCGAGGTCGGCGTCGGCCGCATCGTTCTCGACTCCTTCCAGGAGATCGTGCGCGTCGCCCACATCGCCGACGGCCTCGGCAAGCGGCAGCGCGTACAGATCCGCGTCACCGTGGGCGTCGAGGCGCACACCCACGAGTTCATCGCCACCGCGCACGAAGACCAGAAGTTCGGCATCGCGCTCGCCGACGGGCAGGCCGCCGAAGCCGTGCGGCGCGCCCTCAAGCTCGACGGCATCGAGCTGATCGGGATCCACTCGCACATCGGCTCGCAGATCTTCGACATGGCCGGCTTCGAGGTCGCCGCGCGCCGCGTCGTCGGGCTGCTCGCCGAGGTGCGCGACGAGCACGGCGTCGAGCTTCCCGAGATCGACCTCGGTGGCGGCCTCGGCATCGCGTACACGAGCGACGACGACCCGCGCGAGCCGCACGAGATCGCGAAGGCGCTGAACGAGATCGTGACGCGTGAGTGCGAGGCGGCCTCCCTGCGGACCCCGCGTATCTCCGTCGAGCCGGGGCGCGCCATCGTCGGCCCGACCGCGTTCACGCTGTACACCGTCGGCACCGTCAAGCCCCTCGAAGGACTGCGGACCTACGTCTCCGTGGACGGCGGCATGTCCGACAACATCCGTACGGCGCTGTACGACGCCGAGTACACGGTCGCCCTCGTCTCCCGCCGCTCCGACGCCGAGCCGATGCTCGTCCGTGTCGTCGGCAAGCACTGTGAGAGTGGCGACATCGTGGTCAAGGACGCGTTCCTGCCGTCCGATGTCGCCGCCGGGGATCTGATCGCCGTGCCGGCCACCGGTGCGTACTGCCGGTCCATGGCCAGCAACTACAACCACGCGCTTCGCCCGCCCGTCGTCGCCGTCCGGGACGGCGAGGCCCGGGTGATCGTCCGGCGCGAGACGGAGGAAGATCTCCTGCGTCTCGACGTCGGATAAATGAAATCTACGTCTCACGATCCGGACCGTGGGCTGAATCCCCGGTCCGGTGGGTGAGACTGGTCCCACCGCAGAAACACGCAGAAACACGTAGTAGTAGAGAAACGAGGTCGCATGATGCGTACGCGTCCGCTGAAGGTGGCGCTGCTGGGCTGTGGGGTTGTCGGCTCAGAGGTGGCGCGCATCATGACGACGCACGCCGATGACCTCGCCAACCGGATCGGTGCCCCCGTCGAGCTCGCGGGTGTCGCCGTGCGGCGGCCGTCCCGGGTGCGCGAGGGGATCGACCCGGCGCTGGTCACCACCGATGCCACCGCGCTCGTGAAACGCGGGGACATTGATGTCGTGGTGGAGGTGATTGGTGGCATCGAGCCCGCTCGCACCCTCATCACCACCGCCTTCGAGCACGGCGCCTCCGTCGTCTCCGCCAACAAGGCGCTCGTCGCCCAGGACGGCGAGGCGCTGCACGCCGCGGCGCTCGACAATGGCGAGGACCTGTACTACGAGGCCGCCGTCGCCGGGGCGATTCCGCTGGTCAGGCCGCTGCGCGAGTCGCTGGCCGGGGACAAGGTCAACCGCGTCCTCGGCATCGTCAACGGCACGACGAACTTCATCCTCGACGCCATGGACACGACCGGTGCCGGCTACCAGGAAGCGCTCGACGAGGCCACCGCCCTCGGATACGCCGAGGCCGACCCGACCGCCGACGTCGAGGGCTTCGACGCCGCCGCCAAGGCCGCCATCCTCGCCGGGATCGCCTTCCACACCCGCGTACGCCTCGACGACGTGTACCGCGAGGGCATGACCGAGGTCACCGCCGCCGACTTCGCTTCCGCGAAGCAGATGGGCTGCACCATCAAGCTGCTCGCCATCTGCGAGCGCGCCGCCGACGGCCAGTCCGTCACCGCGCGCGTGCACCCCGCGATGATTCCGCTCTCGCACCCGCTGGCCTCCGTGCGCGGCGCGTACAACGCCGTGTTCGTCGAGGCCGAGGCCGCGGGGCAGCTCATGTTCTACGGTCCGGGCGCCGGCGGCTCGCCGACCGCGTCCGCCGTACTGGGCGACCTCGTCGCCGTCTGCCGCAACCGCCTGGGCGGCGCGACGGGACCCGGCGAATCCGCGTACACGCAGTTGCCCGTATCGCCCATGGGCGACGTGGTGACGCGGTACCACATCAGCCTCGACGTGGCCGACAAGCCCGGCGTTCTCGCGCAGGTGGCGACGGTCTTCGCCGAGCACGGTGTCTCCATCGACACCGTGCGCCAGTCGGGGAAGGACGGCGAGGCCTCCCTCGTCGTCGTCACCCATCGCGCGTCCGACGCGGCCCTCAACGGGACCGTGGAGGCGCTGCGTCAGCTCGACACCGTGCGCGGTGTCGCCAGCATCATGCGTGTTGAAGGGGAGTAGCAGGGATGACCGGAATGACCCACCAGTGGCGCGGCATCATCGAGGAGTACCGGGACCGGCTCCCGGTGACCGACACCACGCCGGTCGTGACACTGCGCGAGGGCGGCACGCCGCTCGTACCCGCGCAGGTGCTCTCCGAGCGCACGGGCTGTGAGGTCCACCTGAAGGTGGAGGGCGCGAACCCGACGGGTTCGTTCAAGGACCGCGGCATGACCATGGCCATCACGAAGGCCAAGGAGGAGGGCGCGAAGGCCGTCATCTGCGCCTCCACCGGCAACACCTCGGCGTCCGCCGCCGCGTACGCCGTGCGCGCCGGCATGGTCTGCGCCGTGCTCGTGCCGCAGGGCAAGATCGCCATGGGCAAGATGGGCCAGGCGCTCGTCTACGGCTCGAAGATCCTCCAGGTCGACGGCAACTTCGACGACTGCCTCAACCTCGCCCGCGCCCTCTCCGAGAACTACCCGGTGGCGCTGGTCAACTCGGTGAACCCGTACCGCATCGAGGGCCAGAAGACGGCCTCGTTCGAGATCGTGGACGCCCTCGGCGACGCCCCCGACATCCATGTGCTGCCCGTCGGCAACGCCGGCAACATCACGGCGTACTGGAAGGGCTATCAGGAGTACGCCGCCGACTCGGTGTCGTCCCGTACGCCGCGCATGTGGGGCTTCCAGGCCTCCGGCAGCGCGCCGATCGTGCGCGGCGAGGTCGTCAAGGACCCGTCGACGATCGCCACCGCGATTCGCATTGGCAACCCCGCCTCGTGGCAGCACGCGCTCGCCGCGCGCGACGACTCGGGCGGCGCCATCGACGAGGTGACGGACCGTGAGATCCTGCGCGCCTACAAGCTGTTGGCGTCCCAGGAGGGTGTCTTCGTGGAGCCCGCGTCCGCCGCGTCCGTCGCCGGTCTGCTGAAGGCCGCCGAGGAGGGCAAGGTCGACAAGGGGCAGAAGATCGTCTGCACCGTCACCGGCAACGGCCTCAAGGACCCGGACTGGGCCGTCGCAGGCGCCCCGCAGCCCGTCACCGTCCCGGTCGACTCCGCCGCGGCCGCCGAGCGTCTCGGGCTCGCCTGAGGGGTTCGCCTGAGGGGTTCGCCCGAAACACGCGACACCGCAGGACACTTAGGCGACACTGACACCTCGTCAACTGGGCTTTTGTGGACAGGGGGTGCACAGGGGGGCTTACGACACGCATCGTGCGCCTCCTGTGCGCCCTATGTCGCCACTGAACCTTCCTTCGATAGGCTGTATCGAACCCGCCCACCGCATATGCCGTGGTCCGCCGCCGTTTTGTCTCTCGCGGCCCGGGTGTCGACACACGCATCACAAGAACATCGACGCATCACAAGACATCGGACGTTCTCGAAACATCCCGCAGCTCAAGGAGAGTCATCCAGCGATGGCCGGTCCTGCTTTCCGCGCCGCCGCCGTAAGGGTGCGCGTCCCCGCCACCAGCGCCAATCTCGGCCCGGGTTTCGACTCGCTCGGCCTGTCGCTGGGGCTCTACGACGACGTGGTCGTCAGGGTCGCCGACTCCGGGCTGCACATCGACATCGCGGGCGAGGGCTCCGAGACCCTCCCGCGCGACGAGTCGCACCTGCTCGTACGGTCCCTGCGCACGGCCTTCGACGCCCTCGGCGGACAGCCGCGCGGCCTGGAGATCGTCTGCGCCAACCGCATCCCGCACGGCCGCGGCCTCGGCTCCTCGTCCGCCGCGATCGTGTCGGCCGTCGTCGCCGCGCGCGCCGTGACGATAGGCGGCGAGGCCCGGCTCGACGACGCCGCGCTGCTCGAACTCGCCACCGAGATCGAGGGCCACCCGGACAACGTGGCCCCCTGCCTGCTCGGCGGCTTCACCATCGCGTGGACGGAGACCGGCGCGGGGCGTGCGGTCCGTCTCGACGCGGCCGGTTCCATCGTTCCGGTGGTTTTCGTCCCCGGAAAGCCCGTCCTCACCGAAATGGCGCGAGGACTGCTGCCGCGCACCGTCCCGCACGTGGACGCCGCGGCCAACGCGGGCCGGGCGGCCCTGCTCGTCGAGGCCCTGACCAGGCGCCCCGAGCTGCTGCTCCCGGCCACCGAGGACCGCATTCACCAGGAGTACCGGGCGCCCGCGATGCCGGAGAGCGCCGCACTGGTGGAGCGGCTGCGGGCCGACGGGGTGCCCGCGATGATCTCCGGGGCGGGGCCGACGGTCCTCGCCCTGGTGGAGGAAGAAACGGCCGACAAGGTCGCCCGGCTTGCCGGAGAGGGCTGGGCGGCCAACCGCCTCGCCCTCGACGCCGACGGAGCGAGCGTGCTGCCGCTCGGCTCCCACAGCGTCTGATCAAATGCGTCCGGTTGCCGGATTACGAGAGGGGGAATGTTTGTTGGATCCGGTAGTGTTAACCTCAAGTCTGCACCCGGCCCTACCATGGCGAGGTGCTGTGTGTCCCCGTCAGGGACAACCATTCTTCCGGGAGCCTCCCCAGCGATTCTGTGCGTCGTTCTCATCTGTCATGACAGTCGGGACACAGCACTGAAGAGTGGCGAGCACGCTCCGGAACAGGCGTGAACCATCGGGCAGCGCCTTCACCACCGAATTCTTCCGCCTCAGCGGCGGACAACCGCCCCGGCACGGTCCGTACAGGCAGGACCACCGCCGGACAGCACAACCGGTCGCCGAGCCAGACAGGCCGACGTCCGCTCCAGGGAAGGACCCTTCGTGAGCGACACCACCGATCTGATGGGCGTGACTGCCGACAGCTCTGCTGCCGCGCCCGCCGCGTCTGCAGGGGAAGCCTCTGCTACGCCTGCCCGGCGGCGCCGCGGTACCGGCCTTGATGGCATGGTGCTGGCCGAGCTGCAGCAGGTCGCATCGGGCCTCGGAATCAAGGGCACCGCGCGGATGCGCAAGAGCCAGTTGATCGAGGTCATCAAGGAGGCGCAGTCCGGGGGTGGCAACTCCCAGGCCGCCCCGGCGAAGAGCGCCGACGCCGCCGAGACGAAGCCGAAGCGGCGGGCCACCTCGAAGGCCCGTACCGGCGAGGAGTCCACGGCCGACGCCGCGCCCGCCAAGTCGGGGGCCAAGGCCGAGAAGGCGCAGCAGGCCGAGACGGCCGACGCCAAGGCGAAGAAGGCCACCGCCCAGCAGCAGATCGAGATCCCCGGCCAGGGCGCGGGCGACGAGCAGCCGGCCGGCGAGCGTCGCCGCCGCCGGGCGACCGCCGACGCGGGCAGCCCCGAGTCGGCCACCGCCGAGGCCAAGTCCGACACCCGGCAGGACCGCCAGGACAAGCAGGACCGCCAGCAGGACAAGCAGCAGGACGGCGGTGACGGCAACAAGGGCGACGGCGGCCAGGACGGCGGCAACAACCACGAGGGCCGTCGCGACCGTCGTGACCGTGACCGCGACCGCGACCGGGACCGCCAGGGCAACCGTGGTGGCCGCGACCGTGACCGCCGCGGCGGCAAGGGCGACGACCAGGGCGGCAACAACCAGGGCGGCGGCCGGAACAACCAGCAGGGCGGCGGCCGGAACAACCAGCAGGACGACGGCTACGACGACGACGGCGGCGGCCGCCGCGGGCGCCGGGGCCGTTACCGCGACCGCCGTGGCCGTCGCGGGCGCGAGGACTTCGGCAATGAGCCGCAGATCTCCGAGGACGACGTCCTGATCCCCGTCGCGGGCATCCTCGACATCCTCGACAACTACGCCTTCATCCGTACGTCGGGCTACCTGCCGGGTCCCAATGACGTCTACGTCTCGCTGGCCCAGGTCCGCAAGAACGGCCTGCGCAAGGGCGACCACGTCACCGGCGCCGTGCGGCAGCCGAAGGAGGGGGAGCGCCGCGAGAAGTTCAACGCGCTCGTCCGCCTCGACTCCGTCAACGGCATGGCGCCCGAATCCGGGCGCGGGCGGCCGGAGTTCAACAAGCTGACGCCGCTGTACCCGCAGGACCGGCTCCGCCTGGAGACCGACCCGGGTGTGCTCACGACCCGCATCATCGACCTCGTCTCGCCCATCGGTAAGGGCCAGCGCGGTCTGATCGTGGCCCCGCCGAAGACCGGCAAGACCATGATCATGCAGGCGATCGCCAACGCGATCACGCACAACAACCCCGAGTGCCACCTGATGGTCGTCCTCGTCGACGAGCGTCCGGAAGAGGTCACCGACATGCAGCGGTCGGTGAAGGGCGAGGTCATCTCCTCGACCTTCGACCGCCCCGCCGAGGACCACACCACGGTCGCCGAGCTCGCCATCGAGCGCGCCAAGCGCCTCGTGGAGCTGGGCCACGACGTCGTCGTGCTGCTCGACTCGATCACCCGCCTGGGCCGCGCGTACAACCTCGCCGCCCCGGCCTCAGGCCGCATCCTGTCCGGTGGTGTCGACTCGACCGCCCTGTACCCCCCGAAGCGCTTCTTCGGCGCCGCGCGCAACATCGAGGACGGCGGCTCGCTGACCATCCTCGCCACCGCGCTCGTCGACACCGGGTCCCGCATGGACGAGGTGATCTTCGAGGAGTTCAAGGGCACCGGCAACGCCGAGCTCAAGCTCGACCGCAAGCTCGCCGACAAGCGCATCTTCCCGGCGGTGGACGTGGACGCGTCCGGCACCCGTAAGGAAGAGATCCTGCTCGGCAGCGACGAGCTGGCGATCACCTGGAAGCTGCGTCGCGTGCTGCACGCGCTCGACCAGCAGCAGGCGATCGAGCTGCTGCTCGACAAGATGAAGCAGACGAAGTCCAACGCGGAGTTCCTGCTGCAGATCCAGAAGACGACGCCGACGCCGGGCAACGGCAACGACTGACGTTCCGTAGGGATCGAAGGGCTGGGCCCCGCCGCACCACGCGGCGGGGCCCAGCCCTTTTCCCTGCGCGATCCGCGCTGGTCGGGCCGTTTCCGGGTACTCGGCGTTCGGAGACCTTCACCACATGTATAAGGATCTGTGCCTTCTGTGAAGCATGCGGCACATGGATACGAAAGCGCAGGTGAGAGGGGTACAGGCCATTGGCCCCACTACGCTCCGTCGTGTCGTGTGGCCGGAGTGCGCACAGTCGTCTGTGCAACCCTTCATGGCGGTCCGCCGTCACACCGAGTGAATCCAGGCGGACCACACCTGTAGAAGCAGCCGAAGAGGCAGACGAACCTGCGAGGAGCTATGCCGGACCGTGACAGCAAGCCCGGGCGCCACCGCAGCGCCAAGGGCAGCCGCCGCAAGCCGCGCAGCGGGCGCAGCAAGGCGCTGCGTGCCGCGGCGTGGAGTGCCGCGGGCGTCGTCGTCCTTGGCGGCACCGGCCTTGGCTACGTCTACTTCCAGCTCAACGGCAACATCAAGAGCGTCGATATCAACTCGCAGCTGGGCACCGACCGGCCGCAGAACGTGGACAACGGCTCGCAGGACATCCTCGTCCTCGGCTCGGACTCCCGTGAGGGCAAGAACGAGAAGGTGGGCGGCGGCTCCGACGAGGGCTCCGCGCGCTCGGACACCGCGATGGTCGTGCACATCTACAAGGGCCACAAGAAGGCCAGCGTCGTCTCCATACCCCGGGACACGCTGATCGACCGGCCCTCGTGCACCGACAAGGACGGCAACGAGTACCCGGCCCAGCAGGACGCCATGTTCAACTCCGCGTACTCGACGGGCGGCGCGGCCTGCGCCGTGAAGACCGTCGAGTCGATGAGCGGGATTCGCATGGACCACTACGTAGAGGTCGACTTCGCCGGGTTCCAGCAGCTGATCGACGACCTCGGGGGCGTCGAGGTCACCACCACGAAGGCGATCAACGACCCCGACAGCCACCTGAACCTGTCCGCCGGCACGCACACCCTCACCGGCGAGCAGTCGCTCGGCCTCGTGCGCACCAGGCACGGCGTCGGCGACGGCAGCGACCTGGGCCGCATCCAGCTGCAGCAGGCGTTCATGAAGGCCCTGATGGACCAGATCAAGAACGTCGGCGTCTTCACCAACCCGAGCAAGCTGTACGCGCTCGCGAACACCGCCACGAAGACGGTGACGACGGACTCGCAGCTGGCCTCGGTGAAGGACCTGACCTCGTTCGCGAACGGGCTCAAGGGCATCGGCTCCGGCGACATGAACATGACGACGCTGCCGGTGAAGTACGACCCGAACGACGCCAACCGCGTCCTGCTGGACGAGACCAACGCGGACAAGGTCTGGAAGGCCCTCAAGCACGACCGGACCATCCCGAAGTCGGCCACCGCGGACTCCGCGAAGGGCAGCGCCGGCAGCGTCGTGAAGTAGCCGGGACCGGTCCGGGAATAGTTCCGGACCCTCCCCGGTTTTGGGGGATACGGCCTGTCCTGGCAGACTGGTACGTCGGCCCCGGTTCACGCTCCCGCATCCCGCGTCAGCGACCCGGCGCCCTCCATGAACCTAGGAGACACCTTGAAGCGCGACATCCACCCCGAGTACGTCGAGACGCAGGTCTCTTGCACCTGCGGCGCGTCGTTCACCACCCGTAGCACCATCTCGTCCGGCACCGTCCGTGCCGAGGTCTGCTCCGAGTGCCACCCGTTCTACACGGGCAAGCAGAAGATCCTCGACACCGGTGGCCGTGTGGCCCGCTTCGAGGCCCGCTTCGGCAAGGCTGCCGGCTCCGCCAAGAAGTAGCGAAGCTCCAGCGCCGGTCCGCGGTGCCCCTGTTTTCGCAGGGGCACGGGGACCGGCGCTTTGCGGTGCAGCCCCCTTTCGAACCCGTAACTGCAGGAGCCGGAGATGTTCGAGGCCGTCGAGGAACTGATCGGTGAGCACGCCGATCTGGAGCAGAAGCTCGCGGACCCCTCGGTCCACGCCGACCAGGCCAACGCGCGCAAGCTCAACAAGCGCTACGCCGAGCTGACCCCGATCGTCGCCACGTACCGCTCCTGGAAGCAGACCGGGGACGACATCGAGGCGGCGAAGGAACTCGCCGCCGACGACCCGGACTTCGCGGCCGAGGTCAAGGACCTGGAAGCGCAGCGCGAGGAGATCACCGAGAAGCTGCGGCTGCTCCTTGTACCCCGCGACCCGTCCGACGACAAGGACGTGATCCTCGAGATCAAGGCCGGCGCAGGCGGCGACGAGTCCGCGCTGTTCGCGGGCGACCTGCTGCGCATGTACCTGCGCTACGCGGAGCGCATCGGCTGGAAGACCGAGATCATCGACTCCACCGAGTCCGAGCTGGGCGGCTACAAGGACGTCCAGGTCGCCGTGAAGACCAAGGGCGGGAACGGCGCGACCGAGCCCGGCAACGGCGTGTGGGCCCGCCTCAAGTACGAGGGCGGCGTGCACCGCGTGCAGCGCGTGCCGTCGACCGAGTCGCAGGGCCGCATCCACACCTCGGCCGCAGGCGTGCTGGTCACGCCCGAGGCGGAGGAGGTCGACGTCGAGATCCACGCGAACGATCTGCGCATCGACGTGTACCGCTCGTCAGGACCCGGTGGGCAGTCCGTCAACACGACCGACTCAGCCGTCCGCATTACGCACATCCCCACCGGCGTCGTCGCTTCCTGCCAGAACGAGAAGAGCCAGCTGCAGAACAAGGAGCAGGCGATGCGTATCCTGCGCTCCAGGCTCCTCGCAGCGGCTCAGGAGGAAGCGGAGAAGAACGCCGCCGACGCCCGCCGCAGCCAGGTCCGCACCGTCGACCGCTCCGAGAAGATCCGTACGTACAACTTCCCGGAGAACCGCATCTCGGACCACCGCGTGGGCTTCAAGGCCTACAACCTGGACCAGGTGCTCGACGGCGAGCTCGACGCCGTGATCCAGGCGTGCGTCGACGCGGACTCGGCCGCCAAGCTGGCCGCCGCGTAAGCCCCTCTGCACGACGCGTACGAACCGTACGAACCGTACGACCCTGACGTTCAACAGCTCAGCCCGGAGGACCAGCGTGAACCTGCTGCTCGCGGAAGTGGCCCAGGCCACCCAGCGGCTGGCCGACGCCGGCGTGCCCTCGCCGCGCAACGACGCGGAGGAGCTCGCCGCCTTCGTGCACGGCGTCAAGCGGGGCGAGCTGCACATGGTCAAGGACGCGGACTTCGACGCCCGGTACTGGGAGGCGACCGCGCGCCGCGAGGCCCGCGAGCCGCTCCAGCACATCACCGGGCGCGCCTACTTCCGCTACCTCGAACTCCAGGTGGGCCCCGGAGTGTTCGTGCCGCGCCCCGAGACCGAGTCGGTCGTCGGCTGGGCCATAGACGCCGTCCGCGCGATGGACGTCGTCGAGCCGCTCATCGTCGACCTGTGCTCCGGCTCCGGCGCCATCGCGCTCGCGCTCGCCCAGGAGGTCCCGCGCTCGCGCGTGCACGCCGTGGAGCTGTCCGAGGACGCCCTCCAGTGGACGCGCAAGAACGTCGAGGGGTCCAGGGTCGACCTGCGCCAGGGCGACGCCCTCACGGCCTTCCCGGACCTCGACGGCCAGGTCGACCTCGTCATCTCCAATCCGCCGTACATCCCGCTCACCGAGTGGGAGTACGTCGCCCCCGAGGCCCGCGATTACGACCCCGACCTCGCCCTGTTCTCCGGCGAGGACGGCCTCGACCTCATCCGCGGCATCGAGCGCACCGCCCACCGCCTGCTGCGCCCCGGCGGCATCGTCGTCATCGAGCACGCGGACACCCAGGGCGGCCAGGTGCCGTGGATCTTCACCGAGGAGCGGGGCTGGGCGGACGCCGCCGACCACCCCGACCTGAACAACCGACCGAGGTTCGCGACGGCCCGTAAGGCGCTGCCGTGACCGACACGTTGTTCTTCGAGTTTTCAGAGTCCGCAGAGTTTTCAGCGGGTTCAGCGTTTCTCGAGTTTTACGAGTTTTACGAATTCCAGCAGTACGCAGAGCAGGAGGCCCGCTAGATGGCACGGCGTTACGACACCAACGACGCAGTCGACCGCGCTACCGGTCTGCGTGAAGCCGCCTCCGCGGTCCGCCGCGGCGAGCTCGTCGTGCTGCCCACCGACACCGTGTACGGCATCGGCGCCGACGCCTTCACGCCCGAGGCGGTCGGTGACCTCCTGGAGGCCAAGGGCCGCGGCCGCAACATGCCGACGCCCGTCGTCATCCCCTCGCCGAACACGCTGCACGGGCTCGTCACGGACTTCTCCGAGATGGCCTGGGAGCTGGTCGACGCGTTCTGGCCGGGCGGCCTGACGCTCGTCGCCAAGCACCAGCCGTCGCTGCAGTGGGACCTCGGCAACACCCGCGGCACCGTCGCGGTGCGGATGCCGTTGCACCCCGTCGCCATCGAGCTGCTCACGGAGGTCGGCCCGATGGCCCTGTCCTCCGCGAACCTCACCGGGCACCCGTCGCCGGAGACCTGTGACGACGCGCAGGACATGCTCGGCGACTCCGTCTCCGTCTACCTGGACGGCGGCCCGACGCCCGGCAACATCCCGTCCTCCATCGTCGACGTCACCGGCAAGGTCCCGGTCCTGCTGCGCGAGGGCGCGCTGACCGCGGACGAGCTGCGCAAGGTCGTACCCGACCTCGAGGTGGCGAATTGACAGCCCCTGAGACGGGGCGTGGCATAGGCAACGGGTACGTACGCACGCCGGCCCTCCCCGGCGACACCTTCCGCATCCTCCACGTCAGCACCGGCAATGTGTGCCGCTCGCCGATCACCGAGCGGCTGACCCGGCACGCCCTCGCGGACCGGCTCGGGGCGCCGCTCGCGGGCGGGCTCGTGGTGGAGAGCGCCGGTACGTGGGGCCACGAGGGCGCGCCCATGGAGACCAATGCGGAAACGGTCCTGGCCGACTTCGGCGCGGATGCCTCCGGCTTCGTGGGCCGCGAGCTCCTCGACGACCACGTCATAAGGGCCGACCTGGTCCTGACCGCCACCCGCGACCACCGCGCCCAGGTCATCTCCATGGGCCACAGCGCGGGCCTGCGCACCTTCACGCTGAAGGAGTTCACGCGGCTCGTGCAGGCCATAGACCCCGCCACGCTCCCGGACCCCCTGGAGTCCGGCGTGGTCGAACGCGCCCGCTCCCTGGTCCGCGCGGCCGCCGCCCTCCGCGGCTGGCTCCTGGCCCCCTCCGTCGAGGCGGACGAGGTCTACGACCCGTACGGCGCGCCCCTCCCGTTCTTCCAGTCGGTCGGCGGCGAGATCAACGAGGCGCTCGACCCAGTGGTCACAGCCCTCACAGGCGTCCACAAGTAACCCCCGCCCCGGGGCCCGGGAGCAGATCAAGCCTCGCCGGCGATTGAGGCGCGGGGGCAGGGGCGGAGCCCCGGGGCGTGAGCCCGGGCGGGCGCAACTTCACGGATCTACATTGGAAGGCACCCACCTCACCCCACGCGAGGCCCCGGAGCCGACAATGCCGGTCACCACAGAACCCGCCCCCATAGCGGAGCTACAGCGGCAAGACCCCGAACTGGCCGAGATCCTCCTGGGCGAGACCGCCCGCCAGTCGGACTCGCTCCAGCTCATCGCCGCGGAGAACTTCACGTCCCCCGCGGTCCTCACCGCCCTCGGCTCCCCCCTCGCCAACAAGTACGCGGAGGGCTACCCCGGCGCCCGCCACCACGGCGGCTGCGAACTCGTCGACGCCGCCGAACGCCTCGCCGTCGACCGGGCGAAGGCCCTCTTCGGCGCCGAACACGCCAACGTACAGGCGCACAGCGGCTCTTCGGCCGTCCTCGCAGCGTACGCGGTACTGCTCAAGCCCGGCGACACCGTGCTCGCCATGGGCCTCCCGGCCGGCGGCCACCTCACCCACGGCTCACCCGCCAACTTCTCGGGCCGCTGGTTCGACTTCGTACCGTACGGAGTCGACCCGGAGACCGGGCTCATCGACTACGAGGAGGTGCGGCAGACCGCCCGCGCGCACCGGCCGAAGGCCATCGTGTGCGGCTCGATCTCGTACCCCCGGCACATCGACTACGCCGCCTTCCGCGACATCGCCGACGACGTCGGCGCCCACCTCATCGCCGACGCCGCCCACCCCATCGGCCTGGTCGCCGGGGGAGCGGCCCCGAACCCGGTCCCGTACGCCGACATCGTCTGCGCCACCACGCACAAGGTGCTGCGCGGCCCGCGCGGCGGCATGCTGCTGTGCTCCGCCGAACTGTCCGACCGCGTCGACCGCGCCGTCTTCCCCTTCACCCAGGGCGGCGCCCAGATGCACACGATCGCCGCGAAGGCCGCCGCGTTCGGCGAGGCCGCGCGCCCCGCCTTCACCGCGTACGCCCACCAGGTCGTCGCCAACGCGCGCCTGCTCGCGGCCGCGCTCGCCGCGGAGGGCTTCGGCGTCACCACCGGCGGCACCGACACCCACCTCATCAACCTCGACCCGGCCCCCCTCGGCGTCGAGGGCCCGGTCGCCCGCGGCCGGCTCGCCTCCGCGGGAATGATCCTCGACACATGCGCGCTCCCGTACGAGGACGGCCGCGGACTGCGCCTCGGCACCGCCGCCGTCACCACTCAGGGCATGGGTGAAGTGGAGATGGCCCACATCGCGGTGCTCCTGTCGGGTGTCGTACGAGGCGTGCTCGACGCCCGTGAGGCCCGCGAGGAAGTACGCGATTTGGCTGGAAGATTCCCCCCGTACCCCGCGTAGAACGGGGTAGGTGGCCAACAAGACACCACTTGCGCCGCACCAGGTACGTCCCGGGAACCGTCACCCGTGCAACCATCGTCGCTACCCGGAAGTCCCCAGCCCTAAGCACGCGAAGCTAGGGTGTGGGGCTGAGATGGCCAGCGATACCTGTGGGGAAGCCCGTGCGTGAATACCTGCTGACGCTCTGCATCACGGCCGCGGTGACCTATCTGCTCACAGGCCCGGTGCGGAAGTTCGCGATCGTGGCCGGCGCCATGCCGGAAATCCGGGCACGTGACGTGCACCGTGAACCCACGCCGCGGCTCGGCGGTATCGCGATGTTCTTCGGCCTGTGCGCGGGCCTGCTCGTCGCCGATCACCTGACGAATCTGGACAAGGTCTTCGAGTCGTCGAACGAGCCGAGGGCGCTGCTCTCCGGGGCCGCTCTCATCTGGCTGATCGGCGTTCTGGACGACAAGTTCGAGATCGACGCCCTCATCAAGCTCGGCGGCCAGATGATCGCCGCGGGCGTGATGGTGATGCAGGGCCTGACGATCCTGTGGCTGCCGATCCCGGGCGTCGGGACGGTCTCCCTGACCCAGTGGCAGGGCACGCTGCTGACCGTCGCCCTCGTCGTCATCACCATCAACGCCGTCAACTTCGTGGACGGCCTCGACGGCCTCGCGGCCGGCATGGTGTGCATCGCCGCCTGCGCGTTCTTCCTGTACGCGTACCGGATCTGGTACGGCTACGGCATCGAATCGGCGGCCCCCGCAACGCTGTTCGCGGCGATCCTGATGGGCATGTGTCTGGGCTTCCTGCCGCACAACATCCATCCGGCCAGGATCTTCATGGGCGACTCGGGCTCCATGCTCATCGGCCTCGTCCTCGCGGCCGGCGCGATCTCGATCACCGGTCAGGTCGACCCGGACGCGCTGCGGCTGAACCTCGGCGGCTCGACCCGTGACACCACGCACGCGATGCTCCCGGTCTTCATTCCGCTGCTGATGCCGCTGACGATCATCGCGATCCCGTTCGCCGACCTCGTCCTCGCGATCGTGCGCCGCACCTGGAACGGCCAGTCGCCGTTCGCCGCGGACCGCGGGCACCTGCACCACCGGCTCCTGGAGATCGGCCACTCGCACTCCCGCGCGGTGCTGATCATGTACTTCTGGTCGGGCCTCATCGCCTTCGGCGCGGTCGCGTACTCGGTGCACTCCGCGTCCGGGATGTGGGTGATGCTCACGATCGTGGCGCTGAGCTTCGTCGGCCTCGTGCTGCTCCTGCTGCCGCGCTTCACTCCGCACGCGCCGCGCTGGGCCCAGCACTTGGTGCCCCCGCGCTACCGGCGCCCGGCCACGGCGGGCGCCGAGTCCGCGGCCGCGGAGGAGTCCGCTGAGCGCTCCGACGACGGCGAACCGGACCGCGACCGGATCCCCGCGGGAGTCAACGGAGCGACGGCGATCGGCGCCCGTTCGCGCTTCACGGATCGGCGTAAGGCGGGAACGCCCCGTTGACGGGACGAGCGCGGTGCCCGAAATGGGCCCAATACCAGACATGTTGACCGGGCGGGCGCACAGACGCGCAGAATCCCTCTCACGTGTGACGGTTGGCACACCTTCTAGGTAAAGACCGCATCAAATAGTTTGTGATACCGTTCACGAAGCCGGGGAAGAGGTCGAAAGGCCTTAGTGCGACGGTCATTTGGCCCGAATCGTTCCCCCGAGTCCCCGGACTACGCTCGTCCATGACGACACCTGCCCCACACCAGTAAGCGGAGTTGCCGCCATGCCGTCCAATGACGCACGGACCCTTCTTCAAACCGTCGTACCCACCGCCGCCGCGGGCGTGATTGCCGCGGTGATCAGTGGTGTGGTTGCGGGGGGCAAGGGGGCCATCGGTGCGCTGGTCGGTGCTCTGGTCGTGATCGCCTTCATGGGCCTCGGGCAGCTCGTGCTGATCCGCACGGCAAAATCGCTTCCGCAGCTGTTCCAGGCGATGGGGCTGATGCTCTACGTCGCCCAGCTGCTGCTGCTCATGATCTTCGTGGCCATCTTCAAGGACACGACTCTTTTCAACCCCAAGACCTTCGCCGTCGCTCTGGTCGTCTCGACCGTCGTGTGGATGGCGGCTCAGGCCCGCGCGCACATGAAGGCCAAGGTTTTCTATATCGATCCCGAGGCGGCGCCCGGTTCCAAGGGGACCGGGACCAGTGAGAAGGCCGAGAAGACCGGGTCGTCGTCGTGAGAGGTAGGGCCGGGATAAGCGTCCGTTCGGCGGGCTGCTATCGTCCGGTGCCAACTGCGGCATCGCTGGCGCGGGCACGAGAGCTGACGCCTGCACGATCGCGAGGCTCACTGCCTGCCCGCCGCCCCCACACCCGAATCACCAGACCGGTGCCGATCCGCGGCCTCGCGCCGCAACGACACAACGAGGTTGCCGTACTTATGCGTCACGCCGAAGGAGCCCGCGGTGAGTGCTGACACGACCCAGCTCGCCTTTGACTGGAGCTGTCGGATCATGTCCGACAACGGATGCGGCTTCCCGGCGCCGGGCCTGCACTCCTTCCTGTTCGAACCGATCGCCGACTTTGGCTGGTTCTACTTCAACAAGGTGATGCTGCTCGCCCTGCTCACCACGCTCGTCGTCTGCGTCTTCTTCTACTTCGCGTTCGGCCGCTCGAAGGTCGTGCCCGGGAAGATCCAGATGATCGGCGAGGCCGGCTACGACTTCGTTCGCCGCAACGTCGTCTACGAGACGCTGGGCAAGAAGGAGGGCGAGAAGTATGTACCGATCATGGTCTCGCTGTTCTTCTTCATCTGGATCATGAACATCTGGTCGGTCATCCCGCTGGCCCAGTTCCCGGTCTCGTCGGTCATCGCGTACCCGGCGATCCTGGCCGCCATCGTCTACTTGATCTGGGTGCCGCTGACCTTCAAGCGCCATGGCTTCGTGGGTGGTTGGAAGAACATCACCGGCTACGACCCGTCGCTCGGGCCGATCAAGTGGCTGGTCTCGTTCATCGAGTTCTTCTCGAACCTGCTGGTCCGCCCGTTCACACACGCGGTCCGACTCTTCGCGAACATGTTCGCGGGTCACCTGATGCTGGTGATGTTCACCGTCGCCTCCTGGTACCTGCTGAACAGCTGGATGATCCCGGCCGCGGGCGTCTCCTTCGTGATGACGATCGCGATGATCCTCTTCGAGCTTTTCGTTCAGGCCGTCCAGGCGTACGTCTTCGTCCTCCTGGCCTGCACGTACATTCAGGGCGCTCTCGCCGAGCACCACTGAGCCCCACCCCGCCCAACCACCCCAAAGTCGTCCGGTGACCAACCGCCACCGGTTCGTAAAGAAAAGGAAGTAACGGCATGTCCGCGACCATCGAACTCGCCGCTGGCGTTTCCGGCTCCCTCGGTTCCATCGGCTACGGTCTCGCCGCCATCGGCCCCGGCATCGGCGTCGGCATCGTCTTCGGTAACGGCACCCAGGCCCTCGCCCGCCAGCCCGAGGCTGCCGGCCTGATCCGCGCCAACCAGATCCTCGGCTTCGCCTTCTGTGAGGCGCTCGCCCTGATCGGCATCGTTATGCCGTTCGTGTTCGGTCAGTAATCACCGCTTACTGACTGACACTTTCGACGAAAGGCACTGATGTGATCGCCAACCTGGTTGCACTCGCGGCCGAGGAGAAGCAGAACCCGCTTGTCCCGCCCGGCCCCGAGCTGCTCATCGGCACCCTTGCCTTCGCCATCGTCTTCTTCGTCTTCGCCAAGAAGCTCCTTCCGCGTATCAACCAGACGCTGGAAGAGCGCCACGCGAAGATCGAGGGCGGTATCGAGGAGGCCGAAGCCCTCCGCACCGAGGCCCAGAGCGTGCTCGAGCAGTACAAGGCTCAGCTCGCCGAGGCCCGGCACGAGGCCGCGCGGCTGCGCCAGGAGGCGCAGGAGCAGGGTGCCGCGCTCATCGCCGAGATGCGCACGGAAGGCCAGCGGCAGCGTGAGGAGATCATCGCCGCCGGCCACTCGCAGATCGAGGCCGACCGCAAGGCCGCCGCGCAGGCGCTGCGTCAGGACGTGGGCACCCTCGCCACCGACCTGGCCGGCAAGCTCGTCGGCGAGTCCCTCGAGGACGCCGCCCGGCAGTCGCGCACGATCGACCGCTTCCTCGACGAGCTCGAAGAGAAGGCAGAGGCTGCACGATGACCGCCCACGGAGCGAGCCGCGAGGCGCTGGTCGCCGCGCGTGAGCGTCTGGACGCGCTGACCGACAACACGTCGGTCGACGCCAAGGCGCTCGCCGGCGACCTGGCCTCGGTGACCGCGCTGCTGCACCGCGAGGTCAGCCTGCGGCGGGTCCTGACCGACCCGGCGCAGGCCGGCGAGGCCAAGGCCGAGCTCGCGAGCCGGCTGCTCGGCGGCCAGGTCGGCGGCGAGACCGTCGACCTGGTGTCCGGCCTGGTCCGCTCCCGGTGGTCGGCATCGCGCGACCTGGTCGACTCCCTGGAGGAGCTGGCCAACACCGCGGACCTGACCGCGGCGCAGAAGTCCGGTGACCTCGACGACGTCGAGGACGAGCTGTTCCGGTTCGACCGGATCGTCGGCTCGAACCCGCAGCTGCGCGCCGCGCTGACCGACAAGTCGGCATCGAGCCAGGCCAAGGGCGAGCTCGTGAAGCAGCTGCTCGACGGCCGGGCCAAGCCCACCACCGAGCGGATCGTCGGGCGCCTTGTGACCGCGCCGCGTGGACGTAGCCTGGAAGCGGGACTCGAGTCCCTCTCCAAGCTCGCCGCCGAGCGTCGCGAGCGCATGGTGGCGGTCGTCACCACCGCGGTCCCGCTGAGCGACGCGCAGAAGCGGCGCCTGGGCGCGTCCCTGGCGAAGCTCTACGGCCGCCAGATGCACCTGAACCTGGACGTGGACCCCGAGGTCCTCGGCGGGATCAAGGTGCAGGTGGGCGACGAGGTCATCAACGGCTCCATCGCGGACCGCATCGAGGAGGCCAGCCGCCGCATGGCGAGCTGACCGCGACAACCTCAACACGTACGACTACGGCCCTAGTTGGGCCGTGCAGAGGATTCCTGGGGGCTGACCCCAGACCCCCCAAGAAAACTTCGGGCCCAACAAGGAGAGCAGGGAACCCAGATGGCGGAGCTCACGATCCGGCCGGAGGAGATCCGGGACGCGCTGGAGAACTTTGTCCAGGCGTACAAGCCGGACGCGGCCTCGCGCGAGGAGGTCGGTACGGTCACCCTTGCCGGCGACGGCATCGCGAAGGTCGAGGGCCTCCCCTCGGCCATGGCCAACGAACTGCTGAAGTTCGAGGACGGCACCCTCGGCCTCGCGCTCAACCTGGAAGAGCGCGAGATCGGCGCCATCGTCCTGGGCGAGTTCAGCGGCGTCGAGGAGGGCCAGCCGGTGCAGCGCACGGGCGAGGTCCTGTCCGTCGGTGTCGGCGAGGGCTACCTGGGTCGCGTCGTCGACCCGCTCGGCAACCCGATCGACGGCCTCGGCGAGATCGAGACCACCGGTCGCCGCGCCCTCGAGCTGCAGGCCCCGGGCGTCATGGCCCGTAAGTCGGTGCACGAGCCGATGGAGACCGGCTACAAGGCCGTCGACGCGATGACCCCCGTCGGCCGTGGCCAGCGTCAGCTGGTCATCGGTGACCGCCAGACCGGCAAGACCGCCCTGGCCGTCGACACGATCATCAACCAGCGCGACAACTGGCGCAGCGGCGACCCGAAGAAGCAGGTCCGCTGCGTCTACGTCGCCGTCGGTCAGAAGGGCTCCACCATCGCCTCCGTGCGCGGTGCCCTCGAAGAGGCCGGCGCGCTGGAGTACACGACCATCGTCGCCGCCCCGGCGTCCGACCCGGCCGGCTTCAAGTACCTGGCGCCGTACACCGGTTCGGCCATCGGCCAGCAGTGGATGTACGACGGCAAGCACGTCCTCATCATCTTCGACGACCTCTCGAAGCAGGCCGACGCCTACCGCGCCGTGTCCCTGCTGCTGCGCCGCCCGCCGGGGCGCGAGGCCTACCCGGGTGACGTCTTCTACCTGCACTCGCGTCTGCTCGAGCGCTGCGCGAAGCTCTCGGACGAGCTGGGTGCCGGTTCGATGACGGGTCTGCCGATCGTCGAGACGAAGGCGAACGACGTGTCGGCGTTCATTCCGACCAACGTCATCTCCATCACCGACGGTCAGTGCTTCCTGGAGTCCGACCTCTTCAACGCCGGTCAGCGCCCCGCGCTGAACGTCGGTATCTCGGTCTCCCGCGTGGGTGGCAGCGCCCAGCACAAGGCCATGAAGCAGGTCTCCGGCCGTCTCCGTCTGGACCTGGCCCAGTACCGCGAGCTGGAGGCGTTCGCCGCCTTCGGTTCCGACCTGGACGCCGCGTCGAAGGCTCAGCTGGAGCGCGGTATGCGCCTGGTCGAGCTGCTGAAGCAGGCCCAGTACGAGCCGATGGCCACCGAGGACCAGGTCGTCTCCGTGTGGGCCGGTACCAACGGCAAGATGGACGAGGTGCCGGTCGCCGACATCCGCCGCTTCGAGAAGGAGCTCCTTGAGCACCTGCACCGCAAGGAGCAGGGCCTCATGACCTCCATCAAGGAGGGCGGCAAGATGTCGAACGACACCATCCAGGCCATCGACGACGCCGTCGCCGACTTCAAGAAGCAGTTCGAGACCTCGGACGGGAAGCTTCTCGGCGAGGACGCTCCGGCCGCCGCCAAGTGACGTAAGGAAGGGACCTGACTCATGGGAGCCCAGCTCCGGGTCTACAAGCGTCGCATCCGATCCGTCACCGCGACCAAGAAGATCACCAAGGCGATGGAGATGATCGCCGCCTCGCGTGTCGTCAAGGCGCAGCGCAAGGTGGCGGCCTCCACGCCGTACGCGACCGAGCTGACGCGTGCGGTCACGGCGGTGGGGACCGGGTCGAACACCAAGCACCCGTTGACGACCGAGTCGGAGACGGCCACCCGCTCCGCGGTTCTGCTGCTCACCAGCGACCGCGGGCTGGCCGGCGCCTTCAACTCGAACGCCATCAAGGCCGCGGAGGTGCTCACCGAGCGCCTCCAGGCCGAGGGCAAGGAGGTCGACACGTACATCGTCGGCCGCCGCGGTCTCGCCCACTACAACTTCCGCGAGCGCAAGGTCGTGGAGTCGTGGGCGGGCTTCACCGATGAGCCCACGTACGCGGACGCCAAGAAGGTCGCGGCCCCGCTGATCGAGGCCATCGAGAAGGAGACGGCGGAGGGCGGCGTGGACGAACTCCACATCGTCTACACCGAGTTCGTCTCGATGATGACGCAGACGGCCGTCGACGGCCGTCTGCTGCCGCTCAGCCTCGAAGAGGTCGCGGAAGAGTCGAAGGCGTCCGGCAAGGGCGACGAGATCCTTCCGCTGTACGACTTCGAGCCGTCGGCGGAGGACGTCCTCGACGCCCTGCTGCCGCGCTACGTCGAGAGCCGGATCTACAACGCGATGCTCCAGTCGGCTGCCTCCAAGCACGCCGCCACGCGCCGCGCGATGAAGTCGGCGACCGACAACGCGGGAGAGCTGATCAACAACCTCTCCCGTCTTGCCAACGCGGCCCGCCAGGCCGAAATCACCCAGGAAATCAGCGAGATCGTCGGTGGCTCCAGCGCCCTGGCCGACGCGAACGCGGGGAGTGACAAGTAATGACGACCACTGTTGAGACCGCGACGGCCACGGGCCGCGTCGCCCGGGTCATCGGCCCGGTCGTCGACGTGGAGTTCCCCGTCGACGCGATGCCGGACATCTACAACGCCCTGCACGTCGAGGTCAACGACCCGGCGCAGGACGGCGCGAAGAAGACCCTGACGCTCGAGGTCGCCCAGCACCTCGGTGACGGCCTGGTCCGCGCGATCTCCATGCAGCCCACCGACGGCCTGGTCCGCCAGGCCCCGGTCGTGGACACGCAGAACTCGATCACGGTTCCGGTCGGCGACTTCACCAAGGGCAAGGTGTTCAACACCCTCGGCGAGGTCCTGAACGTCGACGAGGAGTACACGGGCGAGCGCTGGGGCATCCACCGCAAGGCCCCGAACTTCGACGAGCTCGAGTCGAAGACCGAGATGTTCGAGACCGGCATCAAGGTCGTCGACCTTCTCACCCCGTACGTCAAGGGTGGAAAGATTGGCCTCTTCGGCGGTGCCGGCGTCGGCAAGACGGTGCTCATCCAGGAGATGATCTACCGCGTCGCCAACAACCACGACGGTGTCTCCGTGTTCGCCGGTGTCGGCGAGCGCACCCGTGAGGGCAACGACCTCATCGAGGAGATGGCCGAGTCCGGCGTCATCGACAAGACCGCGCTGGTCTTCGGTCAGATGGACGAGCCGCCGGGCACCCGTCTGCGCGTGGCCCTCGCGGGTCTGACGATGGCGGAGTACTTCCGCGACGTCCAGAAGCAGGACGTGCTGTTCTTCATCGACAACATCTTCCGCTTCACGCAGGCCGGTTCCGAGGTCTCGACCCTGCTGGGTCGCATGCCCTCGGCCGTGGGTTACCAGCCGAACCTCGCCGACGAGATGGGCCTCCTCCAGGAGCGCATCACCTCGACGCGTGGTCACTCGATCACGTCCATGCAGGCCATTTACGTGCCCGCTGACGACCTGACCGACCCGGCCCCGGCGACCACGTTCGCCCACCTCGACGCGACGACGGTGCTCTCCCGTCCGATCTCCGAGAAGGGCATCTACCCGGCCGTGGACCCGCTGGACTCCACGTCCCGCATCCTGGACCCGCGCTACATCGCGGCGGACCACTACAACACGGCCATGCGTGTCAAGACGGTCCTCCAGAAGTACAAGGACCTTCAGGACATCATCGCGATCCTCGGTATCGACGAGCTCGGCGAGGAGGACAAGCTCACTGTCCACCGCGCCCGTCGCGTGGAGCGCTTCCTGTCGCAGAACACCCACGTCGCCAAGCAGTTCACCGGCGTCGACGGGTCGGACGTGCCGCTGGACGAGACGATCACGGCCTTCAACGCGATCATCGACGGCGATTACGACCACTTCCCGGAGCAGGCGTTCTTCCTGTGCGGTGGCATTGAGGACCTCAAGGCCAACGCCAAGGAGCTCGGCGTCTCCTGAGCTACGTAGCTCATGGGAGGGCCGGGGGTATGTCCCGGCCCTCCCGCTCCGCCCACTAGACTTTGAACCGACACCCGGCAGCGAGTGCCGCCGGGTGGTGACCCGAGGAGCCCACCTTGGCTGCTGAGCTGCACGTCGAGCTCGTCGCCGCGGACCGCAGTGTCTGGTCCGGCGAGGCCACCCTGGTCGTCGCGCGTACCACGTCCGGCGACATCGGCGTCATGCCCGGTCACCAGCCGCTGCTCGGTGTGCTGGAGTCGGGCCCTGTGACGATCCGTACGACGGACGGGGAAACGATCGTGGCGGCTGTCCACGGCGGTTTCATCTCGTTCGCCGACAACAAGCTGTCCCTGCTGGCCGAGATCGCCGAGCTTTCGGACGAGATCGACGTCCAGCGGGCGGAGCGGGCGCTGGAGCGCGCGAAGGGCGAGGCGGACGCCTCGGCCGAGCGTCGTGCCGACGTCCGACTGCGTGCGGTGGCGGCGCGCTGAACCCAGCGAGCCACGTGACGTACCTCAGCCGCGGCCCAGGCCGGAGATAATCTCCGGACCGGGTCGCGGCTGAGGCGATCTACAACTGTTTTGCTGTTCCGTTATCGGTCGAGAAGCGAGGAGGTCGGTGAAGATGGTCCTCGTTCTCGTGCTGTGCGTAGTCGCGGTCGTCGTACTCGTGGTGGTGGGGCTTGTCGCGTTCGGCGTACGGAGGCGGCTGATCCAGCGGTCCGGCGGCACCTTCGACTGTTCGTTGCGGTGGGACGCGCCGGCGCCCGATGCCGTTGACACGTCCGGCAAAGGGTGGGGTTACGGGATCGCGCGCTACAACGGGGACCGGGTCGAGTGGTTCCGGGTGTTCTCGTACGCGCCGCGTCCGAAGCGGATTCTTGAGCGGGCGGCCATCGAGGTGACCGGGCGGCGGTCGCCCGAGGGCGAGGAGGAGCTCGCGCTCCTTTCCGACGCGATGATTCTCGCGTGTACGCATCGTGGTACGCGGCTCGAACTCGCCATGAGCGAGGACGCGTTGACCGGGTTCCTGGCGTGGCTGGAGGCGGCGCCTCCTGGGCAGCGGGTCAACGTGGCGTAGCGCCGAAGGCCCGCAAGCATGGAGAAGCCGGGCGTACGGGGGGCGTTCCCGTAGGCCCGGCTTCGGTTCGAGGGGTTAGTTCAGGCCGGAGTTGATGGCCGTGACCAGTTCACCGTTGGACGTGTCGCCGGAGAATTCCCAGAAGAAGGCGCCGCCGAGGTTCTGGGACTTGGCCCAGGACATCTTCGAGCCGATCGTCGCGGGCGTGTCGTACGACCACCAGTCGGAGCCGCAGTACGCGTACGCGGTCCCGGCCACCGTCCCGTTCGACGGGCACTTGGTCTTGAGGACCTTGTAGTCCTCGATGCCCTGCTCGTACGTGCCGGCCGCCGGTCCTGTCGCCGTGCCGCCCGGCTCCTTCTGCGTGACGCCGGTCCAGCCGCGGCCGTAGAAGCCGATGCCCAGCAGCAGCTTGGACGCCGGGACGCCCTGCGCCTTCAGCTTGGCGATGGCCTCGGCCGAGTTGAAGCCCTGCTGCGGGATGCCGGAGTACGAGTTCAGCGGGGAGTGCGGGGCCGTCGGGCCCTTCGCGTCCCAGGCGCCGAAGAAGTCGTACGTCATGACGTTGTACCAGTCGAGGGACTGGCCCGCGCCCGCGTAGTCGTTCTTCTCGATCTTGCCGCCGGAGGAGGCGTCGGCCGTGATCGCGGCCGTGACCAGGTTGCTGGAGCCGAACTTCGAGCGCAGCGCCGTCGTGAGCTTCTTGAGCGCGTCCTGGCCGGACGTGTCACAGGTCAGGCCGCAGGCGTTCGGGTACTCCCAGTCGATGTCGATGCCGTCGAAGACATCGGCCCAGCGCGGGTCCTCGACCAGCTTGTAGCAGGAGTCGGCGAACGCGGCCGGGTTCTTGGCCGCCTCACCGAAGCCGCCGGACCAGGTCCAACCACCGAACGACCAGAGGATCTTGAGGTTCGGGTGCTTGGCCTTCAGCTGGCGCAGCTGGTTGAAGGCACCGCGCAGCGGCTGGTCCCAGGTGTCGGCCTGGCCGGAGACGGAGTTGGCCGCCGTGTACGCCATGTCGGTGTCGGCGTAGGCGTCGCCCATCGTGCACTTGCCGCCCTGGACGTTGCCGAAGGCGTAGTTGATGTGGGTGACCTTCGACGCCGAGCCCGAGGTCTCCAGGTTCTTCGGGTAGTACTGGCGGCCGTAGACGCCCCAGTCGGTGAAGTAGCCCATCTTCACCTTGCCGCCGGTGCCCGGGTCACCCGGGTCCGTGCCGCCGCCAGTGGTGTGGACCTTGACCGAACCCGAGACCGGGCCCGTCTGGTCGGCGGTGTCGCGGGCCTGCACCGTGTACGAGTAGTCCGTGCCGGCCTTCAGGCCCGTGTCGGTGTACGAAGTGCCGGTCACCGTCGCGACCTTGGCGCCGTCGCGCAGCACGTCGTAGTTCTTGACGCCCTTGTCGTCGGTGGCGGCCGACCAGGACAGCTTGGCGGACGTGTCGGTGATCGAGGACGCGGTCGGGGTGCCGGGCGCGGAGGGCGCCGCGTCGCCGGGCAGGTCACCGCCGTCGCATGACGCGCCGTTGAGCTTGCAGCCCGAGGGGGCGCCGGAGCCGGTGCCGTTGAACCCGAAGGAGACCGAGGCGCCGGGGGCGAGCGACCCGTTCCAGGAGAGGTTCTTGGCGGTCCAGTGGTCGGCGGAGTTGGTGACGGTCGCGTCCCAGGCCGAGGTCACCTTCGTACCGGAGGGGAAGTCCCACTCGACGTTCCACGAATTCACCGTCGTGGTACCGGAGTTCTTGATCGTCCACTTGCCCTCGAAGCCGCTGCCCCAGTCCTGGGTCTTGACGTACGAGGCGGTGACGGCGGTCGCCTCGGCCGCGGCGTGGGAGGGGGTGGCGAGGCCGACGAGGGCGGCGGCGGGCAGCACGAGGGTCGTGAGCGCCGCGGTCGTTCTGTGCCGAAGTCTCTTTCTGGGTGCGTCGGTCGGGTGCATGGGTTGCATCGGGTGCTCCTCGGGAGGTCCGGGGTCCGTCATGAGGGTGGAACCCTGCGACGCCCATGAGCACCGGAGTGGGGGGTGTGCTCACCGCAGTGCGGCGAGAATAGAAAGGTCTGGACCAGCGGTCAAGGTCTAAACCAATTACGGCTTTCGGCCAACTTCCCGCGCCAGTACGGCCGCTTGTGCCCGGCTGCGCAGGTTCAGCTTGGCGAGGAGGCGGCTCACATGGGTCTTCACCGTGGCCTCTGCCATGTCGAGCCGGTCCGCGATCTCCGCGTTGGACAGGCCCTCGCCCAGCCGGTCGAGCACCTCTCGCTCCCGGCGCGTGAGCGTCTCCAACTCCGGGGGAGCGGCGGCCGGTTCGCCGCCGGAGGGCCGCGCGAACTCGGCGATCAGGCGGCGGGTCACCGCCGGCGCGATCAGGCCCTCGCCGCGCGCCACCGTCCGTACGCCCTCCAGCAGGTCCTTCGCGTCCGTGTTCTTGAGCAGGAACCCGGCCGCGCCCGCGCGCAGCGCCCCGAAGACGTACGCGTCGAGGTCGAAGGTCGTCAGCACGAGCACGTCCGCGAGCTCTTCGGAGACCACCGCCCGAGTGGCCGAAACCCCGTCGAGACGCGGCATCTGTACGTCCATCAGGACCAGGTCGGGCCGCAGCTCGCGGGCGCGTTCCACCGCTTCCTCGCCGTCCGCCGCCTCGCCCACGACCTCGATGTCGGGCGCGCTGTTCAGGATGAGCACGAGCCCGGCCCGTACGGCGGACTGGTCCTCGGCGACGAGTACGCGGATCACTCGGTCCACTCGGTGGCTCCTTCCAGGGGGAGGGTGGCTCGGACCCGCCACGTCCCGGTGCCCGCGGGGCCCGCGTCGAACGACCCGCCCAGCAGCCCCGCCCGCTCCCGCATCCCCACGAGCCCGGCGCCCGAGCCGGGGGCGCGTGGCGCGTCCACGGCGGCGTACGGGCTGTCGACCCGCACCTCGATCCGCTCGTCGTCGCGGGCGACGATCACCTCGACCCGGCCGCCCGGCGCCGCGTGCTTGAGCGCGTTCGTGAGGGACTCCTGGACGATGCGGTAGGCGGCGAGCTCGATGGGCGCGGGCAGTCCTGTGAGGGCGCCGGACACGGTCAGGCCGACGTCGAGGCCGTTCGTACGGGACTGCTCGACCAGCGCGCCGAGGCCCGCGAGCGTCGGCGCGGCGACCGGCTCCGCGTCCTCGCCCGCGTCCCGCAGGATGCCGATGAGGCGGCGCATCTCGGCGAGCCCGTCGACGCTGTTCTCGCGGATGGTCCGCAGCGCCGTACGCGTCGTGTCCTGGTCGTCGAGGGAGAGCGCGGCCGTGGAGTGGATCGCGATCGCCGACAGATGGTTCGCCACCATGTCGTGCAGCTCGCGGGCCATCCGCGCGCGCTCCGCCGTCACCGCCTGCGTACGGTCCATCTCGGCGAGCAGCGCGGTCTGCTCGGCCCGCAGCCGCTCGGCCGCCGCCGTGTCGCGGTGATTGCGCACGAGGACGCCCGTCGCCGCGGGGGCGAACGTGACGAGCCCGACGGCGACCCCGATAAGCAGCGCCTCAGGCCGCCGCAGCCCGGCGACCGCGCCGAGCGTCGCGGCGACGGTGAGCAGCCCGCTGCCGACCGGGATGCGGCGGGCCGCGGCGGGCGACCCGTACAGGACCGCCGCGTACACGAGGTCCGTGTACATCAGCACCGTCGCCAGGCTGCCCTGCGTGCACTGGTCGGCGGCGAGCACGAGCGTGCCGGCGCCGACCGCGAACCACGGACGCGTCCGGCGCAGCAGCTCCAGGCCCGCCATGGCGACGAGCGGAACCAGCAGCCAGTTCCCGTCGAACAGCCGCCCGGAGCTCATCCCGAGGCCGAAGCCCCACAGGGCCAGGCCGCCCGCAAGGCCGACGACGGCGATCTTGAGGTCGTCGCGGTGCGGGCGGGGGAGGACGGCGTGCATGCCTCCATCCAACACCCATCGCCGCCGTCCACCGCGGACTACATCGAAGGATGCAGTGGCACTTCGTCACTGCCGACGACGATCACGAGGCATGCCACCGGGACGCTGGAAGCAGGGCAGGGAACGAGAGGAGCCCACCGTGATCGTCACGCTGATCGTCATCTGCGAGGTCGCCTTCTGGGTACTCCTCGCCGCGGGCCTGGCCCTGCGCTACTGGGCGAAGAAGCCGCGCGCGAGCGTCGCGGTGCTGCTGTGCGAGCCGCTCCTTGAGGTCGTCCTGCTCGTCGTCACGGCCATCGACCTCAAGAACGGCGCCGCACCCGACTGGAAGCACGGCCTCGCCGCCGTCTACATCGGCTACTCGATCGCCCTCGGCCACTACACGATCCAGTGGGTCGACGTCCGCGTCGCCCACCGCTTCGCGGGCGGCCCGCCGCCGTCGACCCCCAAGTACGGGGCGGCGCGCGCGATCCACGAGTGGAAGCTGGCCGCCCGCTGGATCCTCGCCGCGCTCATCGCGATGGGCCTGCTGCAGGCCGCGATCTGGTACGTGGGCGGGGCCGGGGCCACCGAATCCCTCACGCAGTGGCAGCAGCGGATGCTCTTCCTGATCGGGCTCAACGTGCTCATCGCGCTGAGCTACACGGTGTTCCCGAAGAAGGCCCCGACGCTGACGACGAACAAGGGCTAGGGCTAGGGCTGGGGCTGGGGCCTAACGCTCGCCGCCCGGCACCCACAGCACGTCCCCGACCTCCTTGTTCGCGATCCGCGCGAGGATGAACAGGAGGTCGGAGAGGCGGTTCAGATACGTCGCGGTGAGCGGGTTCATCGACTCGCCGTGCACCTCCATCGCCGCCCACGTGGAGCGCTCCGCGCGCCGCACGACCGTGCAAGCCTGATGCAGCAGGGCGGCGCCCGCCGTGCCACCCGGCAGGATGAACGACCGCAACTTCTCCAACTGCTCGTTGAAGTGGTCGCAGTCCGCCTCCAGCTTGTCGACGTAGAACTGCTCGACGCGCAGCGGCGGGAACTCGGGCTCGGCGACGACCGGCGTGGACAGGTCGGCGCCGACGTCGAACAGGTCGTTCTGCACGCGCACGAGCACCTTCACCACCTCCTCGTCGAGTCCGCCGAGGGCGATCGCCGTGCCGATCACGGCGTTGGCCTCGTTGGCGTCCGCGTACGCCGAGATCCGCAGATCGGTCTTGGCGGTGCGGCTCATGTCGCCGAGGGCGGTGCTGCCCTTGTCTCCGGTACGGGTGTAGATGCGCGTCAGATTGACCATGCACCCAGCCTAATTACGCGGCGGACCGCCGGAAGCCACGTGTGCCGACCGTCACGGCGAGCGCGGCGAAGGCGAGCGCGACCAGCACCCCGTACAGCATGTTCGCCGTCGCGTAGTGACCGACGTACGCGTCCCGCATCGCGTCCACGAGATAGCGCAGCGGCATCACGTGCGAGAGCGCGTCGAGCCAGCCCGGCGCGAGCGCCATCGGCAGCATCAGGCCCGACAGCAGCATCGACGGCATCGTGACCGCGTTGATGACGGGCCCGAACTCCTGCGGCGTACGGGCCCGGAAGGCGAGCGCGTACGAGAGGGAGGCGAGCGACACCGTCAGGAGCGCCACGAAGGCGAAGGCGATCAGGATGCCCGCGAGCGGCGCCCGCAGACCCATCGCGAGGGCGACGAGCACGAGCAGCACCCCCTGGAAGAGGAAGAGCGCGGTGTCCCGCAGGACCCGGCCGAGCAGCAGCGCGAGCCGGCTGACCGGCGTCACCTGCATCCGCTCCACGACCCCGTAGTTCTTCTCCATCAGGATCCCGAAACCGCAGAACGCCGCCCCGAACAGGCCGAGTTGGAGCAGCAGCCCGGGGACCAGGACCTGCCAGGAGCTGCCGGTGGAGCCGAGCGGGAGGTGGGTGAGCAGCGGCCCGAAGAGCAGCAGGTACAGCAGCGGCATCAGCACGCCGAAGAGCATCTGGAAGCGGGAGGAGAGGGTCTGGCGGGCGTACCGGCCGAAGACGATCGCGGTGTCCGAGGCGAGGGTTCTCATCGCGGTCACACCGCCACCGGAGTCGTGTCCACCGGCGCCGGGCCGCGCCCGGTGATCGCCAGGAACGTGTCCTGGAGGCTCGCGTCGACCGAGCCGCCGTGCGCCAGCTTGAGCGCGCCGGGCGTGCCGTCGGCGGCCACGACTCCCTTGTCCACGACGACGATCCGGTCCGCGAGCGCGTCCGCCTCGTCGAGGTAGTGCGTGGTCAGGAAGACCGTCGTGCCGTACTCGGCGCGCAGCCTGCGCACCAGGTCCCACAGGTCGGCGCGGCTGCCGGGGTCGAGCCCCGTCGTCGGCTCGTCGAGGAAGAGCACCTTCGGGCGGTGCGTGAGCCCCATCGCGATGTCGAGGCGGCGCCGCTGCCCGCCGGAGAGCGCGCCGGTCTTCCGCTCCATGAGGTCCGTGAGGCCGAGGTCGACCGCCAACTCCTCCGCCCGCTCGGCCGCTTGATGCTTCGTCAGGCGGTAGAGGCGGCCCTGGGTGACGAGTTCCTCGCGTACGGAGACGCCCGGGTCGACGCCGCCGGACTGGGCGACGTAGCCGACCGCGCCCCGCACGCCCGCCGGGTCGTTCGCGAGGTCGTGGCCCGCGACGGTGGCCGCGCCGCCGGTGGGCGCGAGCAGCGTCGTGAGCATCCGCAGCGTCGTGGTCTTGCCCGCCCCGTTCGGGCCGAGGAAGCCGAGGATCTCGCCCGGCTCGACGCGCAGGTCGATGCCGCGAACCGCTTCCACGGGGCCGTGCTTCGTCTGAAAGGTCCGGGCGAGCCCGGACGTGCTGATGACTGCCATACGAACCAGAAAAACAGAGTCGCTGAAATATTGCAATGCCTCCAAAATTTCAGCGAGACCAGCGGACTCGTAGACTGGACGCATGGCAGAAGGGCTCAGGGAGCGGAAGAAACGGCAGACCAGGCAGCAGATCTCGGACATCGCCACCGGTCTCTTCATCGAGCGCGGCTTCGACGCGGTGACCATCGCGGAGATCGCGGACACCGCGAACGTCTCCGTGAACACCGTCTACAACTACTTCCCGGCGAAGGAGGACCTGTTCCTCGACCGCCTCGAAGGCATGCGGGAACGGCTCTCGCGCTGGGTGCGCGGCCGGGACGTCGGGGAGTCGGCCGCCGCCGCCGTGCTCCGCGAACTGCGCGCCGAGCTGGAGGCGGTCTCGCCGCGCATGGGCCTGATGCCCGGCATCGAGCGGTTCATGGCCGTGGTCGACGCCGCGCCCTCGCTGCGCCTGCGGCTGCTCGGCATGCGCTACGAGGTCATCGACCGCCTCGAGGCGACGCTGCGCGAGGAGACCGGCGCCGCCGATGACGACCTCCTGCCGCGCCTGATGGCCGATCAGATCAACTGGCTCAACGAGACGGCGGTCGAGTTCGTACGACGCCGCGTCAGTGCCGGAGGAGCGGTCGAGAAGGTCTCCCGGGAGACGCTCTCGGTCCTCGATGAAGTCGAGCGACTTCTGAGCGCAGAGGTGCTCAACTACGCCGTACGTGACGCCTGATGGGTACGGATGATCGATCACTGAGCCGTACCAGTGTGATGTCCGTCATTCGAGACGTGACGCGCATCTCTTCGCGGTCACACGGCCGCTCACGGGCGCTAGTGTCCGGCGAAGAGCAACGTAAAAAGTGGTTAAGCGGTCGCGCGGGACACGCGGTTAGCGGGACACGCGGTTAGGGGACGTACGTGGCAAGGAAGCTCGCCGTCATCGGGGCCGGCCTCATGGGGTCGGGCATCGCGCAGGTCTCCGCCCAGGCGGGCTGGGACGTCGTGCTGCGCGACGTCACCGATGAAGCGCTCACGCGCGGCACCGACGGCATCAAGGCCTCGTACGAGAAGTTCGTCGGCAAGGGCAAGCTCGACGCCGCCGACGCCGAGGCCGCGCTCGGCCGCATCACCGCCACCACCGACCTGGACGCGGCCGCCGACGCGGATGTCGTCGTCGAGGCCGTCTTCGAGAAGCTTGAGGTCAAGCACGAGATCTTCCGCGCGCTCGACAAGATCGTGCGGGACGACACGGTGCTCGCCTCGAACACCTCGGCCATCCCGATCACGAAGATCGCGGCGGTGACGGAGCGTCCCGAGCGGGTCGTCGGCGCGCACTTCTTCTCGCCGGTGCCGATGATGGCGCTGTGCGAGCTGGTGCGCGGCTACAAGACGAGCGACGAAACCCTCGCCACCGCGCGGGAGTTCGCCGAGTCCGTCGGCAAGACCTGCGTCGTGGTGAATCGGGACGTCGCCGGCTTCGTGACGACCCGGCTCATCTCCGCCCTCGTCGTCGAGGCCGCGAAGCTGTACGAGTCCGGGGTGGCGACCGCCGAGGACATCGACGTCGCCTGCAAGCTGGGCTTCGGGCACGCGATGGGGCCGCTCGCCACCGCCGACCTGACGGGCGTCGACATCCTGCTGCACGCCACCGAGAACATCTACACCGAGTCGCAGGACGAGAAGTTCGCGCCGCCGGAGCTGATGCGCCGGATGGTGGACGCCGGTGACATCGGACGCAAGAGCGGGCAGGGCTTCTACAAGCACACCTGACCGCGCGGCCGACCGCATGGCTGACGCCATGTCACCCCTCGGGGTGAATTCGGTATCGGTTCGCTTACAGACGGCAACTTTCGGCCCTTCTGGCCCGTCAGTTGCAGTGACATACCCAGATCACCCGGATCACATGAACAACTGAGTACCGGCTCAGTGCCAGCACGCCGCGTACTCCCGACCACGCCGAGCAGTTCTGTATTTCCCACGGGGAGCGCATATGTACATCAGGGGCGACCACGTCGAGCTGGCCGTCGGGGGCCGCCTCGACGTCCGCAGCGCGGCGGACGCCCGTACGGCCTTGCACACCGCCGTCGACGACGGAATCGGCGACCTCGTGCTCGACCTGTCCGAACTCGACTCCTGGGACGCCACGGGCCTCGGCGTCATCATGGGCGCCCACCGGCGCGCGGGCCGCTGCGGGCGCCGGCTCGTGCTGCGCCGGGTGCCGCCCCAGATGCAGCGCCTCCTCGTCGCCACCCGGCTGCACCGGATCCTGGCCATCGAGGGCGGCATCGGCGTCGAGTCCCTGCCGCGCGTCTGAGGCCGAAAGGTGCGCCTGTGGCGCGCAGTTGCGACAGTGGCGCGAAGTTGCGTGTGTGGACCGGAAGGATTGCCCCCGGAAGGGGTGAACCACTCATTCCGGCGGGAATCGCCAACAATCCTCACGAGACTGTGACGTCTCGGGCGGCGCGGTACCTCCCGGCTTCGTAGATACTGAGCCAATCGACAGCGCAGTGTGCACAGGCCGGGAGGGGCAAGCGGCACACCACGCTTTTGGGGGGCTTTGACCATGGACCCGACGAACCGGGGACCGGAAGAATTCAGCCACGACCGGCACGACCAGACGGCGGACAGCGGGGGTCGGCCGCGCCCGCCCCGCGATCCCCTGACGCCCGACTTCGGGCAGCCGTCGCCCGCGCTCGCCCGCGCCGTGCAACTCGTGTCCGGCGACTACCTGCTGACGGTGAATCCCGTCGACGGCAGCGAGATCGAACCCTGCCCGCCCGGCGAGCGCCCGGAGCGGCCCGCCAAGTACGACGCCACCGAACGCGCGGCGCTCGCCCGCGCCGCACGCCCGCCGCTGCCACCGGGCCCCGCACAGCCCCAACTCCCGCTCCTGGAACGGCAGGAGGAGCGCGAGCGGCTCGTACGCCTCCTCGCGCGCGGGCGCTCCGTCCGGCTCACCGGGCCCTCGGGCTCCGGGCGCACGGCGCTGCTCGACCAGGTCACCGAGGACTGCGCCGACATCGCGCCCGACGGCGTCGTCCGGCTCTGCGGCCACCGGCGCTCCGTCGAAGACCTGCTGTACGACCTGTTCGCCGCGGTCCACAGCGCGCCGCTGCACCGCCCCGACCGGGCGCTGCTGCTCGAACTCGTCCACGAGATCGGCGCCGTCGTCGTCCTCGACGACCTCGAATTCGGCGGCGCCGCGCTCGACGAACTCCTCGAAGCGACGCCCGAGTGCGCCTTCCTGCTGGCCGCCACGCCCGACGTACCGGCGCCGTCCCCGGACTCGCACGTCGAGGAGGTCTTCCTCGCCGGACTCGGCCGCGTCGGCGGACAGGAACTCCTGGAGCGTGCCGTCGGCCGGGTGCTCACCGACGAGGAGGCGCAGTGGGCCGCCGACCTCTGGTTCGAGTCCGAGGGCCTGCCGCTGCGCTTCGTCCAGGCCGGCGCCCTGCTGCGGCAGCGCGACCGACTGAGCGCCGGCGCGGGGGAGTTCGACGCGTTCGGCTCGTACGAGGGTCCGGGCGCGGCCCCCGTCGACGCCCCCTTCGACGCACCTTTCGGCGCGCCCGCCGACGCCGCTTTCGGCGCACCCGCAGACGCCGCCTTCGACGCGCCTTTCGACGCCGCAGACGGGCACAGCGTGCCGCTGCCCGCGCTCGCCGAGGCCGCCGCGCCCGCCGCGCTGCTCGCCTCCCGGCTCAGCGGCTCGGCCCGCGCCACCCTTGAGTTCGCGGTCGCGCTCGGCGGCGAGATCCCGCACCAGGCGCATCTGCCGGCCCTCATCGGGGACACCCACGCCGACGCCGCCCTCGCCGAACTCGTCTCCTGCGGCCTCGTCACGCCCGTCGGCGCCCGCTACCGCCTCGCGGCCGGGGTGCGCCAGCAGTTGGAGACCGCGGGCTACGGCACCGACAGCGCCGCGCGCGGGCGCACCGCCGCCCGGCACTACGCCTGGTGGGCCGCGCACCCGTCCGTCGGGCCCGAGCGGACGGCCGCCGAATCCGACGCCCTGCTCGCCGCGCTCTCGGCGACCACCGACCCCGACGGCTCCGTGGAACTGGCCCGCGCCGCCGCGCCGGCCTTCGCCGCCGGGCTCGCCTGGAGCGCGTGGGAGCGCGCCCTCGGGGCCGGCGTCGAAGCGGCGCGCACCACGGGGCAGGTGTCCGAAGAGGCGTACTTCCACCACGAGTCGGGCGTCCTCGCGCTCCTCGGCGGGCAGCTGGACCGGGCCCGCGTCGAGCTGGAGTCCGCCCTCGCGCTGCGCGGCGCCGCCGCGGACAAGCGCGGCACGATCGCCGCGCGCCGGGCCCTCGCCCTGGTCGCCGACCGCTCGGGCGGCGCGGCGGCGGGGGAGGAGATCCCCGAGGCGATGTACGAGGAGTCGGCCTCGCCCCCCGGCGGCGTCCCGTCCTACGCCCAACTGCCCCAAGAGGCGGACGACCCCGAGACCCTGGTGACCCGCCAGGCCGCCCCAACACCCACTCCACCCGCCCCGACCGTCGTCGGCGGCGCCAAGGCACCCTCCCGCAAATCGGTGGTCAGCGGGGCCCGCCGCAACATGGTGGCGGCCGGCGCGGGCGCGCTGCTCGCGGCGGTGCTCGGCACGGTCGTCACGCTCGGCGCCACGTCGGGCAACGACGACCCGCCGTCGAACAAGGTCGACACGAATCCGTCGGCGACGGCGGGGGAGAACGGCGGGGAACTCGGCGCGGACGAGGCGAACAAGGGTGTCGGCGGAGGAGGCGGAGGCGACGCCTCGACCTCGGCACCGGCGGGCCCCGACGGCATCCCGAACACCTCGGACGACCCGACCCCGTCCTCCGGCGCCACCGACGAGCCCTCCGACTCCCCGAGCGGCTCCAAGACCCCGGCCGACCCGTCGAAGCCCCCGACCAAGTCCCCGTCGAAATCCCCGTCGAAGCCCCCACCCACAACCCCGTCGAAGCCGCCCCCCACAACGACCACCCCGACACCAACACCAACACCGACGCCGACGAAGCCCACGGAGACGGCAACGACCCCGACTACCCCGAACACCTCGGACACGGCAAGCGGCCCGATCACCCAGACACCGACGACGACATCAACCATCTGACCACCGACACCATTCAAGCCCCGCCGACGCTTGAGGCGCGGAGCCCCGTGACGTCAACCCCGGTTCGGCATGATCAAGCCCCGCCGGCGCTTGAGGCGCGGGGCCCGGGGCAGAGCCCCGCGACGTCAACCACGGCCCCGCGCAACAACAACCCGGCTCAGAACAGCCGCAGCTTGTCGTCCTCGATCCCACGAAGCGCGTCATAGTCCAGCACGGCGCAACCGATCCCCCGGTCCGTCGCCAGCACCCTCGCCTGCGGCTTGATCTCCTGCGCCGCGAAGATCCCCTTCACCGGCGCAAGATGCGGATCCCGGTTCAACAGCTCCAGATACCGCGTGAGTTGCTCGACCCCGTCGATCTCCCCCCGCCGCTTGATCTCGACGGCCACGGTCTGCCCGTCCGCGTCCCGGCACAGAATGTCGACCGGCCCGATCGCCGTCATGTACTCGCGGCGAATCAGCGTGTAGCCCTCGCCGAGCGTGTCGATCCGATCCGCGAGCAGCTCCTGGAGGTGCGCCTCGACGCCGTCCTTGATGAGCCCGGGGTCCACCCCGAGCTCGTGCGAGGAGTCGTGGAGGATCTCCTCCATCGTGATGATGAGCTTCTCGCCCGCCTTGTTGATGACGGTCCACTTGCCCTCGTCCTCACCGCTGCCCTCCTTCAAGGTGCACGGCGGCGACATCCAGTTGAGGGGCTTGTAGGCACGGTCGTCCGCGTGGATCGAGACGCTGCCGTCCGCCTTCACGAGGATGAGGCGGGGTGCCGACGGAAGATGGGCGGTGAGCCGGCCCGCGTAGTCCACGGAGCAACGGGCGATGACGAGACGCATGGTCGGCAACGCTACTCGACGCACACTGGTCGACGCACTTCGCCCTAATAACCACGCGTAAGCATCCGTAAGCACGCTAAGCACGCGTTCGCCATTGGCCGGTTGTGTACGAAGCGATGCCCCTACGCCCTGTTGCCGTCCGGACACGTTCCCTACCGTAGAAGACAGGAGGTCGCGGCGCGTGCACGCTGCGTGTTCCAACGGCCGTGCGTGCCGGGGACTTCTGCCCTGTCCGTCAGCCCCCGCTCCCCGGGGGTGCGAGAGGAGAACTCATGTCGCTCGACGTCTCACCGGCACTGTTGGATCAGGCCGAGCGAGGCGAGGTCGACGAAAAGGACTTCGTCGACTGCGTCCGGACCTCCCTGCCTTACGCGTGGGAGATGATCAGCTCCCTGGTGGCCCAGCTGAAGGTCGACGGCGGAGAGTTCGCCGACAACCAGACGCCGCCCCCGGACGAGCAGGCACGCGGACAGCTTCTGCGTGCGCTCGCGAGTGACGCGATACGGGGCGCGCTGCAGCGGCACTTCGGTGTCCGCCTCGCGTTCCAGAACTGCCACCGGGTCGCGGTGTTCCCGCAGGACCCGTCGGTGGACGAGACGCTCGCCCGCTTCACCTCGGCCCGCAATCAGCTGCTCAACCAGTCACCGGAACTGCGTGACTGCTGATGGCTGAGGACTGAGGGCGTAACAGCCTTCTGCCTGCCGTCCCGTATGCGGGAGGTGCATCTATACGGGTCGGCAGGCGCCGAGGTGAAGTGCCCGAGGGGTCAGTCGAGTTGGGGAAGGACCTCGGCTCCGAGCCGTCGTACGTTCTCCTCCGTCGCCGTGAGATCCCCCGAGCCCTCGACGAGCAGCGCGAACCGCGTGATCCCGGTCCGCTCCGAGGTGGCCGCGAGCCGGTCCGCGCACAGCTGCGGGCTGCCGACCGGGTGCAGGGAGCACAGCAGCTCCGTGTACGCGTGCGGGTCGCGCATCGCCCGTGCCCTGCCGTCGACCGTCACATGGGCGTCAAGCCCCTGCTTCAGCCAGCCCGGCATCGCCTTCAGGAGTGTCTCCCCGGCCTCCGACTCGCTGTCACCGATCTGGGCGACACCGGCGGACACGTGCGGGGCCGCGAGGATCTCCTCGCCGGAGCGCCCGGCCTCGCGCGCGCAGCGCCGCCACAGGCCGACCATCTCGGCCTTCTCCTCGTCCCCGATGTGCATGCCGAGCAGCATCGGAAGGCCCCGCTCGGCGGCGAGCCGCACCGTCTTCGGCGACGTACAGGCGACGACGACTTCCGGCCCTTCGCCGCCGGCCCCGCCGATCGCCTCGGCCGGGCGCGGCACCACCGGCACCTCGCGGAAGGCGAAGCGCTCGCCCGCACCCCCGACCTGCTCCTCCCGCAGCCACCGAAGGAGCAGGTCCAGCGATTCCGGGAACCCCTTCTCGTACGCCTCGACGCCCGACCCGAAGACCTCCAGGTCCACCCAGGGCCCGCCGCGGCCGACGCCCAGCGAGAACCGGCCGCCGGACGTGACGTGCAGCAACGCCGCCTGCTCGCCGAGGGCGACGGGGTGCGCGGTCGGCAGCACGCTCACCGCCGTGCCGACCCGCAGCGTGTTCGTGCGGCCGAGCAGCAGCGCGGCCAGCGTGACGGCCGACGGGCACGTCCCGTACGGCACGAAGTGGTGTTCGGCGAGCCACACCGAGTCGAGCCCCGCCTCTTCGGCGACCTCGGCGGATCGCACCGCGCGGTGCAGTGCCTCCCCCTGCCCCTGACCCGGAAACTGAGCGGCCAAAACAAACGTTCCTACGCGCATCGCACTCCTGCCTTCCCTGGCGCCGGCGCGGGCACTCCCCCTGAAGGCAATAACGTGTGGCAAGTGCCAAAGACACGGCCTCGCAAGAAGATTGGCGGATTTTCCGGCTGCCGTTGACGGCGGACCGGCCGGACGGCTTTCGGGTGCCCCCGGCCCTTCGGCGTAGGCTGGACACGATCTCCCGCTCCGTTCAGACATCCCGAGGTGAGACGTGTCTCCGCGCCGCAACCGCCCCAAGGCAGGCGGAACGTCCAGCAGCAGCGAGTCCACCGGGAGCGAGGGCGGCGCAAGGCGCTACGGCGGGTTCCAGTTCACGGAGAGCTGGCAGGGCGAGCAGTGGAGCGTGCGCCATGTGGCGGGCGCGAGCGCGGTCGGCAAGACGTACCGCTGCCCCGGCTGCGACCAGCAGATCTCCTCCGGGGTCGCACATGTGGTGGCCTGGCCGGAGTACGGGGGAGTGGACGACCGGCGGCACTGGCACAAGGCGTGCTGGAACGCGAAGGACCGCCGCACCACGAAGGTGCAGCGGTCCAAGAACGCGCCGCGCTACTGAACTTCCGCCAGTACGCCTGAGTGCGCCTGACTACGCCCGAAGGCGCCCGAATACGCCTACACGTCGCGGTTGTTGAGGGACACGAACGCCCCGCCGAGCACCACCGCCGTGATCACCGCCATGATCCACAGCGGGTCCCAGCCGGTCGGCCCCGAGCCCCCGGTCACCGAGTTGTCGTAGAGCACGGCGAGCTGGCTGGGGATCGAGTACTCGAACAGGGCCTGCTGCAGGTCCTTGAGCGACTCCGCGAACATGAACATCGCCAGGACGAGCGGCAGCAGTACGACGCCGACCATGATGGTGATCGCGCCCGCCGAGTGCCGTACGAGCGTGCCGACGGCGAGACCGAGCAGGCCGAGCAGCGCGACGAACAGGCCGACGCCGAACGTCGCCTTCGCCCACGTGCCGCCGTCCGGCGAGTCCACGCCCACGATCCCCACCTGGAGCGCGCCGACGAGCGCCGCGAACACCGTGGTCAGCACCGCGACGAGGACGAAGAAGACGATCGCCTTGGCGGCGAGCACCCGGCTCCGGCTCGAGCAGGCCGTCATCGTCGTACGGATCATGCCGGTGCCGTACTCGGAGGCGATGGTCAGGACGCCGAGGGTCAGCACGCAGATGGTGCCGAGCAGGGTGCCGAAGAAGCCGAGGCCGAGGACCTGGTTGCCGCTCGGCGTCGGCCCGTTGTCGGAGGCGACCACGGCGGCCGACGCCAGGCCGATGCCGACCATGAGCACGATCATCACGCCCAGCGTCCACATCGTGGAGCGCACGGAACGGATCTTCGTCCACTCCGAGGTGAGCGCGTCCCCGAGGTGCGCCCTGCGGATCGGGATGGGCGAGGCGTACCCGGGCCCGGCGCCGGGGACGGGCGCCACCAGGGGCTGCTGCGGGGCGGCGTGGGGCGGAGGCGGCGTGCTCATCGGGCGTCCTTGTCCATCGTCGGGGCGGCGGCAGGCGGGGCCGCGGGCGGCTGCGGGGCGGCCGCGTACGGGTTCTGCTCCATGGGCGGCTGCGGCTGGGCCTGGGGCGGCGGCGGGGCGTACCAGCCGGGCTGGCCCTGGCCCGGCACCGGCATCTGCTGCGGCGGCATCATGCCGGGCGGCAGCGGTTCGTGAAGGCCCGCGCGCTGGTCGGTGGTCGAGCGGTAGTCGACGGCGCCCTGCGTCATCCGCATGTACGCCTCTTCCAGCGAGGCCTGGTGCGGCGACAGCTCCCACAGCCGGACGTCCGCGCCGTGCGCCAGATCGCTGATGCGCGGCAGCGGCAGGCCCGTGACCCGGAGCCCGCCGTCCTGCTCGGGCAGCACCTGGCCGCCCGCCTCGGTCAGCGCCGCCGTCAGCTTCTCGCGCTGCTGCGGCTCGCTGTCGGGCGTACGGACCCGGGCGAAGCCCGCCGAGTTGTGCGCGATGAAGTCCCGCACGCTCATGTCGGCGAGCAGCTGCCCGCGCCCGATCACGATCAAGTGCTCGGCGGTCAGCGCCATCTCGCTCATCAGGTGCGAGGAGACGAAGACCGTGCGCCCCTCGGAGGCGAGCGTCTTCATCAGGTTCCTGACCCAGAGGATGCCCTCGGGGTCGAGCCCGTTCACCGGCTCGTCGAAGAGCAGCACCTGCGGGTCGCCGAGGAGCGCGGCGGCGATGCCGAGCCGCTGCCCCATGCCGAGCGAGAACCCCTTGGAACGCCGCTTCGCCACTTCCTGGAGCCCGACGACGCCGAGCACCTCGTCGACCCGGCGGGCCGGGATGCCGGAGAGCTGGGCCAGGCTCAGCAGATGGCTGCGGGCGGTCCTGCCGCCGTGCACGGCCTTCGCGTCGAGCAGCGCGCCGACCTGCCGCGGAGCGTTCGGGATCTTGTTGTACGGGTAGCCGCCGATGGTCACATGTCCCGAGGTCGGCTGGTCGAGGCCGAGGATCATGCGCATGGTCGTCGACTTGCCCGACCCGTTGGGCCCGAGGAAGCCGGTCACGGTTCCCGGCCGTACCTGGAAGGAAAGGTTGTACACGGCTGTCTTCGCGCCGTAGCGCTTCGTCAGGCCGACTGCCTCGATCATTCTCCGCACCCATCGGAAGGTTCTGAGAGCTTCAGGACGTCGGGGCACACGCCCCCGTAAGGGTTAGGAGGGTATACGCGCGCTGACGGTTCCGGCCAAGAGTGAGCAAAGCGTCAGACGGGGCCGGAGGGGACGGTTCCGGCGGTGCGCAGGATCCGGGTGCCCTCCTCGCGTACGGAAGGGGACGCGGCGGCGCGCCGCACCCAGTCGTCGGGGGTGGGCCCGAGCAGCGCGGTGAGCTCGGCCGATGCCGCCATGAGCGCGCTCAGCAGCCCCGCCTGGTCGCCGCCGCCGGGGCGCGGGGCACCGGTGTCCGGGTCGACGAGGACGCCGTACTCACCCACGTACATCTGGAGTCCGGGGACGGGGGAGTCCGGGACCGTGACCCTGCGGTAGTTCGGCAGCTCGGTGGCGTCGACGGCCTTCAGCTGGGCGGTGTCGAGCCAGGAGACGACGAGGCGGCGCTCGGCGCCCGGGTCCGGGTAGGGGGCGGCGGCCACGTACCCGTTGCGCCCGATGTGCGCGGAGCAGCCGACGCCGATGCCGCGCGTGCGCACCGGCACCATCGGCACGGCGACGTCGAGCCCGAGCCGGTGCAGCTTGTACGCGACCTGGGCGGGGGAGGCGTTGGAGCCGACGGCCAGCACGGGGGTGCGGTCCGCGGACCAGCGGGGCAGCTCGTGTTCGGGGTCCAGGTCGAGGAGCCGGTCGCCGAGGAGGAGGGCGGGAGCGGTGACCGGGCGGCCGGGGTAGCTGAGCGGGGTGAGGGCGGGGACGGTGTCGTAGCCGAGGGCGGTGAGGGTGCGGGTGGGGTCGCTTGGCGCCATGGCGCCGTACGTTACGCGTCCCGCTTCTTCAGGAGTACGTAGCCGATGATCAGTGCCACGGCCACCCACACCAGCAGGATCGCGAGCCCGCCCATCGGACCGTACGGCGCGTCGTCGTCCGGCGGGGTCACCACCTGCATGACCTTGAGGCCGGCCTGGTCGGGGAAGTACTGGGCGATCTTCTTCGTCGCGGAGACGGAGCCGAGGATCGGCGAGACCAGGAAGAAGAACGGCATCAGGATGCCGAGCGAGAGCATCGGGGAGCGGAGCATCGACGCGACGCCCATCGAGAACATCGCCATGAGCGTCATGTAGACGGCGGCGCCGAGCACCGCGCGCAGCACGTTCGGGGCGCCGAGGTCCGTGCTGTGGTCGCCGAGCATCAGCTGGCCGAGGTAGAACGACGCGAAGCTGGTGATCAGCGCGATGACGAGGGCGAGCAGCGTGGCGACGGCGACCTTCGAGAACAGGAACGTGCCGCGCTGCGGGACCGCCGCGAGCGAGGTGCGGATCATGCCCGTGCTGTACTCGCCGGCCACCACGAGAACGCCGAAGACCACCATCGCGAGCTGGCCGAGGGAGAGGCCGGAGAAGGAGATGAAGGTCGGGTCGAAGGTCAGCTGGTTCTTGGCGGACATGTTGTCGAAGTCGCTGTTGGTGAGCGCGCTGATCAGCATGCCGAGGCCGACCGAGACGATGACGGCGAAGCCGAGGGTGAAGGCCGTCGAGTTCACCGATTTGATCTTGGTCCACTCGGAGCGGAGGACCTGGGCCGCGGCCATCTCAGGCCTCCCTCTTGCCGTTGTTCTCGGTGTTGTCGCGCTGCTGCCAGCCCTCGCCCCAGCCCGGCTGCGCAGGCTGCGCCTGCTGTGCCGGCTGGTCGGTGTGCGCGTGGTACTCGACCGACTCCGCCGTCAGCTGCATGAACGCCTCCTCCAGGGAGGCCTGTTGCGGGCTCAGTTCGTGCAGGACGAGCTGGTGGCTCGCGGCGAGTTCGCCGAGTTCCTCGGGGGAGTGGCCGTCGACCTCGAGCGAGCCGTTGCCGGTCTCCACGACCGTGATGCCGGACCTGTGCAGCACGTCGAGCAGGCGCTCGCGCTGCGGGGAGCGGAGGCGTACGTAGGCGCGGGAGTTCTGCCGGATGAACTCCGGCATCGACATGTCGGCGAGGAGGCGCCCCTGCCCGATGACGACGAGGTGGTCGGCGGTGAGTGCCATCTCGCTCATCAGGTGCGAGGAGACGAAGACCGTACGGCCCGCCGCCGCGAGTGACTTCATCAGGTTGCGGATCCAGTGGATGCCCTCGGGGTCGAGGCCGTTGACCGGCTCGTCGAACATCAGGATCTGCGGGTCGCCGAGGAGTGCGCCCGCGATGCCGAGGCGCTGGCCCATGCCGAGCGAGAAACCCTTCGCCTTCTTCTTGGCGACCGCCGTGAGGCCGACGGTGTCGAGCACCTCGTGTACGCGGCTCTTGGGGATGCCGTTCGACTGCGCGAGGCACAGGAGGTGGTTGTAGGCGCTGCGGCCGCCGTGCATCGCCTTCGCGTCGAGGAGCGCGCCGATGTAGCGCAGCGGGTCCTTGAGCTGGGCGTAGTGCTTGCCGTCGATGTGGACGTCGCCGGCCGTCGGGTTGTCGAGGCCGAGCATCATCCGCATGGTGGTGGATTTGCCGGCGCCGTTGGGGCCAAGGAATCCGGTGACGATTCCTGGGCGGACGGAGAAGGTGAGGTCGTCGACGGCGGTTTTCTCGCCGTAGCGCTTGGTCAGCCCCGAGAGCTCGATCATGCCGCCACGCTAAATCGTGACAAAGCCCCCGGCCACTTAAGTGGGACCGGGGGCCGTCGTTGCGCCAATCAAGCCCCGTCGGCGATTGGTGACCGGGGCAAATCAAGCCCCGCCGGCGATTGAGGCGCGGGGTCCGGGGCGGAGCCCCGCGGCCTCAGCCCCGGCGTGGGTTGCGCTCCCGGGGCTCTGCCCCGGACCCCGCTGCTCAATCGCCGCAGGGGCTTGAATGGCCTACCGGGACTGCTGGGCCGGGACGCCGCGGGAGATGGGCTCGTCCTCCGCCGGGGCGCCCGCGGCGGCGACGGCCGCGCCCGTGAGGGTGGCCAGCATCTCGCGGACGTTCGTGAGCTGCGCGTTGATCGAGTCGCGGCGATTCGTGAGCGCCGCGAGCTCGCGCTCGGACTCCGACCGGATGCGGTCCGCCTTCGCGTTCGCGTCCGCCACGATGTCCTCGGCCTGACGCTGCGCCGTCTCCACCGTCTGCCGCGCACGGCGCTCGGCGTCGGTGCGGAGCTTCTCGGCCTCCAGGCGGAGCTGCTCCGCGCGGTGCTCGATCTCGGCGAGGCGCTTCTCGGCCTTGGCCTGACGCGAGGCGAGGTCGCGCTCCGACTGCTCGCGGCGCTTGGCCAGGTTCGTCTCGAAGTCGGCGGCGGCCTGCGCGGCCTTGGCGCGGGTCTCCTCGAAGAGGGCGTCCGCCTCCTCGCGCTTGGACTGCGCGTCCTTCTGCGCCTCGGTGCGCAGCGCGGTGGCCTCGCCCTTGGCCTTCTCGACGATCCGAACGCCCTCGTCCTCGGCCTTGGCCTTGCGCTCGGCGGCGAACGACTCCGCGTCGTTGCGCACCTGCTGGGCCGCGGACTCGGCGAGCTCCCGGTGCTGCTCGGCCGCCCTGCGGGCCTCTTCGCGCAGGTCCTTGGCCTCCTCCTCGGCGAGGCGGAGGATCTTCTCGACGCGGGCGCCGAGGCCGGCGTACGACGGCTCCGCGTCGTTCACCTGCGCCTGAGCGTTCTGCGTCTCGAGGTGCAGTTCCTCGATGCGCTTTTCCAGAGCAGTGATGCGGGCAAGAGCGCTGTCACGGTCGGAGACGAGCTTGGAGATCCGTTCGTCCACCTGAGCGCGGTCGTACCCACGCCGCACAAGCTCGAAGCCGTAGGGGGAAGTGTCGCTCATGGGGTTCCTGTCGAATGAGACCGGTGAGGTGATAGGGGGAATCCTAGGGGGCGTAGCGGCGTGTCATCGGGCAGATGCCGGTTTGATCAGGCTTCAGCTCTAAAATGTCACCCCTTTTGAGTGGCGTAGGGACTGAGTGCTTGCCAGGAACAAGGTCAAAGGTCCTTGGTGAGCACGGTCGTTGGCCGGATGGCTAGCCCTCTGACCCCTTGCCACTCGAACGTGTGGCACCCGCCGAGGCCCCAGCCTTGACGCCACCCGCGGCGGAGCCGCTATTGGACCCTGTCTTGCCTCCCCCGCCGGACGGAGCCTCAAAACTCTCCAACGCCTCCAGAACGTCCTGGACACGGGAGATCTCGGCATTGATGTCCTCGCGGCGCCTGACCAGCACGTCGAGTTCCCGCTGGCCCTTTTCGAGCATGGCGGTGGCCTCCTGCTCGGCATCCGACTTGATCTTGTCGGCCTCGCGGGAGAGTTCGGCCTTCTTCTGCTCGGCTTCCTTGAGGAGCCCTTCGGCCTTCTTCACGGCGGCGATACGGACCCTGCCGGCCTCCGAATTGGCTTCGCTGAGCATCTCCTTGGCCTTGGACTGCGCCTCGGAGAGCTGCTCCTCGGCCGCCTTGACCAGGGCGTCACAGCGCTCGCCCGCGCTCTTCATGGCTTCCGCGGACTCGCGGCGCGCGTGCTCGTGCAGCTCCTCGATCTCGGCCGTGATCCGGTCGCGCAGCTCCTCGGCGCGCTCCCTGATCTGCGTCGCGTCCCGGCGCGCGCCGACCAGCAACTCGTCCGCGTCCGTACGGGACTTCTCCACGATCGAGTTGCCCTCGACGGTCGCCTCGGAGACCAGGCGCTCGGCCTCCGTGCGGGCCGCGCCGACCATCGTGTCGGCCTGCGACTCCGCGTCGGCGGTGGTCTTCTGCGCCGTCTCCTGGGCGTCCCGGGTCAGCTTGTCGGCCTCGGTCGCGGACTCCGTGATGAGCTTGTCGACCTGCTCAGCGGCCTCCGTACGCCGCTTGTTGGCGTCCTTGCGGGCCTCGTCCAGGGTGCGCTCGGCCTCCTCGCGGGCGGCCGTCGTGATGGACTCGGCCTCCGCCGCGGCGTCCGCCTTCACGCGCTCCGATTCGGTGCGGATCCGCTCGGCGTGCTGCTGGGCGGAGGCGACCGTCTCGGCGGCCTCGGCGCGCAGCCGCTCCGCGTCGCCGGACGCGTCCGAGATCAACTTCTCGGCCTTGGCGACGGATTCGGCGCGGACCCGCTCGGCCTCGGTCTGCGTCTCGGTCGTCAACTGCTCGGCCGCGGCCGTCGATTCGGCGCGCAGCCGCTCGGCCTCCGTGGTCGCGTCGGCGACGCGCTTCTCGGCCTGCGCGGTGGACTCGGCGGTCAGCCGCTCGGCCTCCGTCGTGGCGTCGCCGACCAGCTGCTCGGCGCGCTCCGTGGACTCGGTGCGGACCCGCTCCGCCTCCGCGTTGGTCTCCGTCGTCAGGCGCTCGGCCTCCGCCGTCGCCTCGGTGATCAGCGTGTCGGCCTGCGTCGCCGCGTCGGAGCGGATCCGGTTGGCGTCCTCGCGGGCGTCCGCGCGGGTGCGCGAGGCGTCCTGGTCGGCGGCCGAGCGCAGGTCCGAGGCCTCCGTACGGACCTGCTGGGCGTGCTCCGTGGCGTCCGTGCGCAGCCGCTCCGCCTCGGTGAACGCCTCCGAGACCGTGCGCTCCGCCATGGCCTTGGCGGCCTCCGCCTCCGCGGTGGCGTCGGCGCGCACCCGGTTCGCGTCCTCGGTGGCGCGCTCGCGCTCCGCGTACGCGTCCGCGCGGACCCGGTCGGCCTCCTCCTGCGCCTCCGTCTTCGTACGCTCCGCCGCGTGCTCGGCGGCGGACCGCAGCCCGGTGATCTCCTCCTGGGCCTGCTCGTGCAGACCGGCCACGGAGTCGCGCACCTGCTGCGCCGTCTGCTCGGCGGTGGAGACCATCTCGGTCGCCCGCTGGTCCGCCTCCTCGACCAGACGTACGGCCTCGGCCTGCGCCTCCTCGACACGCGCGCGTGCCACGGCGAGCAGTTCCTCGCTCTGCTCGCGGGCCCGCTCGCGCTCCTGGTCGGCCTCCTCGCGCGCGGAGCCGAGCGTCTCCTCGGCCTCGCGGCGCCGCCTGGCCGCCTCCTCCTGGGCCGCGGACAGCGTCTCGGCGGCCTCGGCGGCGATCCGCTCGGCGGCGGTCTGCGCCTCGGCGCGGATCCGGTCGGCGGACTCCTGCGCCTCCGTCTTGAGCCGCTCGGCCTCGGTGGCGGCCTCGGTACGCAGTCGTACGGCGGCGTTCTCGGCCTCGGAGCGGGTCGTCGACGCGTCGGACGCGGCCTCCGTACGCAGGCGCTCGGCCTCCGCCTCGGCCTGCTGCTGCACCGTACGCGCGCGTTCCGCGGCGTCCGCGCGCATCCGCTCGACCTCGTCGGCGGCCTCGCGGCGCAGCGTCTCGCCCTGCTCCCGCGCCTCGTTCAGCGTCGTCTCCGACGCGGTCAGGCGCTCCTCGGCCTCCGTGTGCAGGCGGGTCAGCTCGCGGGCCGCCTCGTCCTGCTTGGCCCGCATCGCCTCCTCGGCCTCGTCCTTGAGCGCCTGCGCCGCGCTCTCCGCCTCGGACCTGGTGGTCTCGGCCTGCTCCTCGGCCTCGGTGCGGTAGCGCTCGGCCTCCGCGCGCGTGCGCTCCAGGGTCTCCTCGGCCTGCTTGCGCAGCGACGTGGCGCGCTCGATGGCCTCCGTGCGGACCCGCTCGCTCTCCTCCGTCGCGTTGCCGCGCAGCTCGTCGGCGTCCGCCTTCGCCTTGGCGAGGAGCTGCTCGGCGGTGCTGGCGGCCTCCTCGATCTGCTGGACGGACTCGCGGCGGGCCTCGGCCCGGATCCGCTCGCCCTCCTCGACGGCCTCGGCCCGCAGCTGCTCGGCCTCGCCGCGAAGGCGCCGCGCCTCCTCCTGGAGCTCGACGGTCTTGGCGCGGTACTCCTTGGTGTCGTCCTTGGCCGCGCCCTTGAGTTCCGTCGCCACGTCGTGCGCCTCGGCGCGCAGCCGGTCGGCCTCCGCCTCGGCCTCGCTGCGGATCCGCTCCGCCTCGTCGGCGGCGGCCTTCGTCGTCGTCTTCGCTTCCTCGGACGCCTTGTTGAGCACGTCCTCGGCGGTGCGGGCGGCCTTCGCGAGCTCGCCCGCGGTCTCCTCGGCGGTGACCGTACGGGCCTTCTCCTTGGCCTCGGCGATCAGCTTCTCGCCCTCGGCGCGCGCGTCGGCGACGACCTGCTCGGCCTCCGACTTGGTGGCCTCGGCCTCCTTGGTCGCCTCCTGCACGAGGCGAGCCACCTGCTCCTTCGCGGTGCGGGTGCGCTGCTCGTTCGTGGACTCGGCGCTCGCGAGCTGCTTGGCCGCGGCGTCCTTGGCCTCCGCGAGCACCTTGTCGGCCTCGGCGCGGGCCTCGCGCAGCGCGCTGTCCGCCTCGGCGATCTTCTGCTCGGCGGCGCGGCTCAGCTCGCCGGAGCGGCGCCGGGCCTGCTCCGACTCCTCGCTCGTCGACGTACGCAGCTGCTCGGCGTGGTCGGTCGCCTCCTGCGCCTGCGTCGACGCCGCGTTCAGCAGGCGCTCAGCGTCCTGCCGGGCGCGGGCCAGGATCTGCTGCGCCTCGGTGCGCGCGTCCTCGGCCTCGGACGTGAGCCGCTGGCGGGCCTGCTCGGAGACCCGCTCGGCCTCCGCGCGGGCGGCGGCGAGGGCCTGGTCGGCCTCGGCGCGGGACTCGTCGAGGAGGCGGCGGGCCTGCTGCTCGGTACGCGCGCGCAGTTGCTCGGCCCACTGCACGTTCTCGTTGACGTGGTTCTCGACCGTGCGGCGGCGCTCGGACAGCTCCTGGTCGAGCTGCTGGCGGCGGTTGACCGCCTCCGTGTGCAGCTCGGACTGGAGCCGGGACTGCTGCTCGGCGTGTTCCTGGAGGATCCGCTGGGTCTGCGCGCGGGCCTCGCGCAGCTCGCGCTCGGCGTCGGCGCGCAGCTGATCGGCCTGGATCTGCGCGTTACGGAGGAGCTGCTCGGCCTGATAGCCGATGTCCGACCCGTCGTAGGCAGGCCGGGACGCGAGGCTGCGGCGCGCCTCGTGCAGCTTGGCGCGCAACACCTCCACCTGGTAGCCGAGGTCCTCGGCGTGCTGGACGGCCTTCTCCCGATCGGTCTTCAGCCGGTCCATCTCGGCTTCGAACCGCGAGAGATGGTCGGTCTCAGCCGGCCGTCGGCCGTCCTGGCTCTCGTAGCCCCGCACTGCGCGGTCCCATCCGTCCCCTGGTCGCAAGTTCTTCTTACGAGCCCCGTCCATCCCGCGAACGAGGCCCCCGGGGAATGGTGTCAGATCGAATTCGACGGTGCGGTCGGACCGTTCGGCTGGCGCCGTGTGCTGCCCGACTGTGCCCCGACCCTCGTCCCCCGATACCCGGACCCCGGCCCACGACCGGCCGTTGGAGACGGCAGCCGCCCCACAACCCTACCGGGCGGACTATGTGGAGGTCAGTGCTCCACCGAGTCCTTCGGTGCGGCGGTGACGAGTTCGGTCAGTACGCCGTGGCAGTCCTTGGGGTGCAGGAACGTGATCCGCGAGTCCATCGAGCCACGTCGCGGCTCGTCGTACAGGACTCGTACGCCCTTGTCCTTGATGTCGGCGGCGTCCGCGTCGACGTCGGCCGTGCCGAAGGCGATGTGGTGCACGCCCTCGCCGTTCTTGGCCAGCCACTTGCCGACGGCCGAGTCCTCGCGGGTCGGTTCGAGCAGCTGGAGGTAGGAGGCGCCGCCGTCGGAGGTCTCGTTGATCTTGAGCATGGCCTCGCGTACGCCCTGCTCCTCGTTGACCTCGGAGTGGAAGACCTCGAAGCCGTACGTGGCCCGGTAGAACTCGACTGTCTCGTCGAGGTTGAAGCAGGCGATCCCGATGTGGTCGATTCGCGTCAGCATGCTGTAAGTGCAGCGCGGTTCGGGGCGGTTACGCAACGTGCGCGCGATCACACCCCTGTGACGATGACGTGCGCCATACCGGTCAGTACCTTTCTAGGTAAACCCTCGTTCACTCCTCACCTCCAAGGGGCCGTGCCTCATGTCAGGAACGACCGGAACGACCGGCAGCACGTCAGTGATCGTCGCGGGCGCGCGCACGCCCATGGGCCGACTGCTCGGCTCGCTCAAGTCCTTCTCCGGAGCCGACCTCGGCGGCTTCGCGATCAAGGCCGCCCTCGACCGTGCGGGGATCGGTGGCGACCAGGTGCAGTACGTGATCATGGGTCAGGTGCTGCAGGCCGGGGCGGGGCAGATCCCGGCGCGCCAGGCCGCCGTCAAGGCGGGCATCCCGATGAACGTCCCGGCGCTCACCATCAACAAGGTGTGCCTGTCCGGGCTCGACGCCATCGCGCTCGCCGACCAACTCGTTCGCGCCGGCGAATTCGACGTGGTCGTGGCCGGCGGCCAGGAGTCCATGACGAACGCCCCGCACCTCCTCCCGAAGTCCCGTGAGGGCTACAAGTACGGCGCCGTCGAGATGCTCGACGCGATGGCGCACGACGGGCTCACCGACTCCTTCGAGAACATCCCCATGGGCGCCTCGACGGAGAAGCACAACACCCGCCTCGGCATCGCACGCCCCGAGCAGGACGAGGTCGCAGCGCTCTCCCACCAGCGGGCCGCCGCCGCGCAGAAGAACGGCACCTTCGAGGCCGAGATCACGCCCGTCGAGATCCCGCAGCGCAAGGGCGAGCCGGTCGTCTTCAGCAAGGACGAGGGCATCCGCGGCGAGACGACGACGGAGTCCCTCGGCAAGCTGCGCCCGGCCTTCGCCAAGGACGGCACGATCACCGCGGGCACCTCCTCGCAGATCTCCGACGGCGCCGCCGCGGTCGTCGTCATGAGCAAGACGAAGGCGCAGGAGCTGGGCCTTGAATGGATCGCCGAGATCGGCGCGCACGGCAACGTCGCGGGTCCGGACAACTCGTTGCAGTCGCAGCCTTCGAACGCGATCCAGCACGCCCTGAAGAAGGAGGGCCTGGAGGTCGAGGACCTCGACCTCATCGAGATCAACGAGGCCTTCGCGGCGGTCGCCGTGCAGTCAATGAAGGACCTCGGCGTGTCCTCGGAAAAGGTGAACGTCAACGGCGGGGCCATCGCCCTCGGTCACCCGATCGGGATGTCCGGCGCGCGTATCGTGCTCCACCTCGCCCTTGAGCTGAAGCGGCGCGGCGGCGGTGTCGGCGCGGCGGCGCTGTGCGGTGGCGGTGGCCAGGGTGACGCGCTGGTGGTGCGGGTACCCAAGGCGTAAGCGCCTTTCGGCGTTCGTGTTGTCTTCCTCGTACGTCTACGGGAACTGGTGAACGGAGCTGTGATGCAGGACGTCCCCACGCTGGTCGCGCAGGCGAGGGAGGGCAGGCCGCGGGCGGTCGCCCGGCTGATCTCGCTGGTGGAGGGGGCGTCCCCGCAGCTGCGCGAGGTCATGGCGGCGCTGGCACCACTGACGGGCAACGCCTACGTGGTCGGTCTGACCGGCTCACCCGGTGTCGGCAAGTCGACGTCGACATCGGCGCTGGTGAGCGCGTACCGGCGGGCCGGGAAGCGGGTCGGCGTGCTCGCGGTCGACCCGTCGTCGCCGTTCAGCGGGGGCGCGCTGCTCGGTGACCGGGTCCGGATGTCGGAGCACGCGTCCGACCCCGGCGTCTACATCCGCTCGATGGCGACGCGCGGGCACCTCGGCGGCCTCGCCTGGGCGGCGCCGCAGGCGATCCGGGTCCTGGACGCGGCGGGCTGCGACGTGATCCTGGTCGAGACGGTCGGCGTCGGCCAGTCCGAGGTCGAGATCGCCTCGCAGGCGGATACGTCGATGGTGCTGCTCGCGCCCGGGATGGGCGACGGCATCCAGGCGGCCAAGGCCGGAATCCTGGAGATCGGCGACGTGTACGTGGTCAACAAGGCGGACCGTGACGGCGCGGACGCGACCGCCCGCGAGCTGAACCACATGCTGGGCCTCGGCGAGTCCCGCGCCCCCGGCGACTGGCGCCCGCCCATCGTCAAGACCGTCGCGGCGCGCGGCGAAGGCGTCGACGAGGTCGTCGAGGCGCTGGAGAAGCACCGCGCGTGGATGGAGGAGCGGGGCGTGCTCGCGGAGCGGCGTGCGGCGCGGGCGGCCCGCGAGGTCGAGACGATCGCGGTGACCGCGCTGCGCGAACGTATCGGTGACCTGTCCGGCGACCGGCGCCTCGGCGCCCTCGCCGAGCGCATCGTGTCGGGCGACCTCGACCCGTACCGGGCGGCGGACGAACTGGTGGCGGGCCTCACCGGCGCCTGACAGGGCCCTGGCCGGGCGCCGACCGGGGCCTGGGCGGGGTCCGAGGGTCTGTCCCTGGCGGGCGGCCGCTGTTACGGTGCGGCCATGTCTTTCCTCCGTGCGTAGAGAACTCCGGTGCTTTCACGGCCCGTTGAGTTCTCGCCGCATGCCATGCCTCGGAGGAAAACCGTCATGTACGCCGCCGTGTTGCGGACCCCGTACGCCCTGCGCACCTTTGGTGCCGCCCTGCTCGGGCGTCTCTCGTACGGGACCGTCGCCCTCTCCCTGATGCTCGCCGTGACCGCCGCCACCGGCTCGTACGCCGTCGCGGGCGCGGTCATGGCGCTGTACGGCGCCGCCAGTGTGCTGCTGTCGCCGCTGCGCGCCCTGCTCATCGACCGGTACGGGCCGCGCCGCGCGCTGCCCCCGATGGCGCTGTCCTACGCGGCGCTGCTCGCGGTCTTCGCCGCGGTGGCCTGGCGGCCGGGGGCGCCGGGGCCGCTGCTCGTGGCCCTCGCCCTGCCGACCGGGGCGCTCACGCCGCCGCTCGGGCCCACGATGCGCACCGTGTGGGGGCGGATGCTGCCCGACCGGAGGCTGTTGCAGCGGGCGTACAGCCTCGACGGGGTCGCCGAGGAACTGCTGCTCGTGTGCGGTCCGTTGCTGGTGGGCGTGTTGGTGCTGTGGGCTCCGGCGGCCTTCGGGGTCGCCCTGAGCGCCGGTCTCGTGGCCGTCGGGACGCTGGTGTTCGTCGCGTCGCCGGTGGTGGCGGACGTGGCCGGGGCGCCGCGGACGGGTGGGCGGCGGCCGGCGGCCCGGGGACACGTCGCCCGTCGGCTGCGGCAGCCCGTGGTCATGACGCTCGGCGTCGGAGCGGCGCTCGGGGCGGCCGATCTGCTCGTGCTCGCGTTCGCCGAGGAGCGGGGGAGCGGTGGCGCGGCCGCGTGGGTCCTCGCGGCGCTTTCGGCGGGCAGCGCGGTGGGCGGGCTCGTGAACGGTGCCGTGGACTGGCGTGGCCCCGCGCGCACGCGGCTGGCGTTCCTGGCGGTCGGGCTCGCGGTGGCGCTGGCCGGTGCGGCGCTGGCGCCGGGGCTCGGTGCGCTTGCGGTGGCGGCGGCCGGCGCGGGGCTGTTCGTGGCGCCGGCCCTGACCACGGCGTACCTGATCGCGGACGAGTCGGTGGACGCCGGATTCCGTACGCAGGCCGGGGCGTGGGTCAACACGTCCCTGAACGCGGGGTGTTCGGCCGGATCGGCGGGTGCGGGGTTGCTGCTGGCCCACGCCCCGCTGCCGATGTGCTTCGCGGCGGCGGCCCTGGCCCCGCTCCTCGTCTCCCTCACCCCGCGGCACCGCGCCGAGCCCCTGACGAACGAGCACCCGGCACCGGTAACGGCGCCGACCGCCACGCGTGGGTGAATCAAGCCCCTCCGGCGATTGAGGAGCGGGGTCCGGGGCGGAGCCCCGAGTCCGTAACGCCGGTGCGGCGGATACAGCCCCTCCGGCCCCGGCTACCCGCAGCCCCCGGAGGGGTCAGTCGTCCTCGCCGTCGTCGTCCGACGCGTGGTCGACCGACACCGCGCCCGACTGGAAGTCCACGTGCCAGTCGTGCTGCGTACCGTCCGCCGACGTCGTCTCGACCTCCCACACCTTCACCGACCCGTCGTCGTCGGCGTCCACCGACGTCACCGTGCCCTTCGCGGCCGCGGCCTTCGCGGCGTCCTCGGCCGACGTCGACGCGTCCTTCAGCGTCGCCGCGACCCGCGCCGCGCTGTCGTCACCGTCGTCGTCGCGCTCCGTGTGGGAGCCGAGCACCTTGCCGTTGCCGGGGTCGACATCGACGTGCTGCCACTTGTTGCCCGCGCCGATCACGTCGACCTCCCAGACCAGGCGCCCGTTGTCGGAGTCGAGGTCGGCGCCGACGGCCGTGCCCGGCGTGTGCTTCAGGGCGGCGGCGATCGCGTCCTCGGCGGACACCTTCGCGCCCTTGGCCTCGTTGATCTCTTCCTGGTTGTCGCTCACGCCGTCGTCGTCCTTGACCCGCACGGACGACTGCTGCGTGGCGCTCGACGAACCGGAACCGCCGTCGTCGCCGGAGACCGCGACCGCGGTGGCCGTGCCCCCGCCCAGCAGGGCGACAGCGGCGATGGCGGAGATGACAGTGGTGCGGCGCTTCATGGGGATCCTCCCGTGGACCGTGGCGGTGTTCCGACGAGAAACACACTGCCCAACCGACCCTGAAGCCCTGCTGAAGCCACCTGAAGAACACTTCAGCTTCGACCTGCGACCCTTGCCCGTATGCGCCTGCTGATCGTCGAAGACGAGAAACGCCTCGCCCTCTCCCTCGCCAAGGGACTCACCGCCGAGGGCTACGCCGTCGACGTCGTCCACGACGGCCTCGAAGGGCTGCACCGCGCGAGCGAGGCACCGTACGACCTGCTCGTCCTCGACATCATGCTGCCCGGCATGAACGGCTACCGGGTCTGCGCCGCCCTGCGCGCCGCCGGCAACGACGTGCCGATCCTGATGCTGACCGCGAAGGACGGCGAGTACGACGAGGCGGAGGGGCTCGACACCGGCGCCGACGACTACCTCACCAAGCCGTTCTCGTACGTGGTCCTCGTCGCGCGCGTGAAGGCGCTGCTGCGGCGCCGCGGGAGCAACGGCGGCGCCAGCCCCGTGCACACCGTCGGCCCGTACGCCGTCGACACCGCCGCGCGCCGCGTCACGCACGCCGAGGACGGCGAAGTCCCGCTCACCACAAAGGAGTTCGCGGTCCTGGAGCAGCTCGTCACACGCGCGGGCGAGGTCGTGTCGAAGGGCGAGATCCTCGACCACGTCTGGGACTTCGCGTACGAGGGGGACCCGAACATCGTCGAGGTGTACATCAGCGCGCTGCGCCGCAAGCTCGGCTCCTCCCTCATCCGCACCGTGCGTGGCGCCGGGTACCGCCTGGAGGCCCCCCGATGAGGCGGCCCTTCGGCTCGGTACGGGCCCGCGCCGCCCTCGCCGCCACTCTCGTCGTAGCGGTCGCCCTGGTCGCGGCGGGCGCCACCGTGCTGTTCTCGCTGCGCGGCAACCTCACGGGTCAGGCGGACGGCGCCGCCGACTCCACCGCCCGGCACGTCGCCACGTCACTGGCCACCGGCACCGCCCCCGACGCCCTCGACCTCGACGACGACGACCCGGTCCAGGTCGTCGACGACGACGGCAAGGTGGTGGCCACGTCCGAGGACCTGGAGAAGATCTCCGGCACCGGCGCGAGCGACGTACAGCCCACCAAGGCGCGCCCCGACGACGACGGGGACGACGACAACGACGGCGACCAGCAGAGCGGCAGCGTCTCCGACCACACCGACTACACCGACGGCAGCGCCACCATCGACGGCGACGGCGCCGACTACCGGTTCGCCGCGGTCGAGGTCGAGGACACCGCGTACGGGGATCTGACCGTGTACGCGGGCGGCTCCCTCGAAGCCGAACAGGGCGCGGTGAACACGGCGTTGACCTCGATGCTGATCGGCTTCCCGGTGCTGCTCGTCATCGTGGGCGGGGTGACGTACCTGGTGACCCGGCGCGCGCTGCGGCCCGTGGAGGGCATCCGTGCCGAGATGGCCGCGATCACGGCGTCACAGGACCTCGGCCGGCGGGTACCGGAACCGGACACCCACGACGAGGTGGCCCGGCTCGCGGGCACCACGAACGAGACGCTCGCCGCGCTCCAGGACTCCATCGAGCGCCAGCGCCGCTTCGTCGCGGACGCCTCGCACGAGCTGCGCAGCCCGATCGCCTCGCTGCGCACCCAGCTCGAAGTCGGCGCCGCGCACCCGGAGTTGCTCGATGTGGACGGCGCCGTGGAGGACACGGTGCGTTTGCAGGAGCTGGCCGCCGACCTGCTCCTGCTCGCCCGGCTCGACGCGGGCGAGAAGCCGGGCGGCGCGGAGGTCGACCTCGGCGCGCTGGTGCGCGAGGAGCTGTCGCAGCGCACCCGCGACCGGCTCCCCGTCACCGTAGAGGTCGAGGATGTGCCGCAAGTCGCGGGTTCGCGCGGGCAGTTGGCGCGGGTTCTCGGCAACCTCGTGGACAACGCGCAGCGGCACGCCCGCGCCGGTGTGCACGTCACGGTGCGCGCCGCGGACGGCCGTGTGCTGCTCGGCGTCGCCGACGACGGCGCCGGGGTTCCGGAGGGGGAGCGGGAGCGGATCTTCGAGCGGTTCGTGCGGCTCGACGACGCCCGTACCCGCGACGGCGGCGGCGCGGGTCTCGGCCTCGCCATCGCGCGGGACGTGGCGGCCCGGCACGGCGGCACGCTGACGGTGCGCGCCGCGCCGGAGGGCGGCGCGCTCTTCGAACTCGCGCTGCCCGCCGCCTCCGGCTAGATCACGGTTTGCCGCGTTGCGAACGCAGGTGTTCCGCGATGGGTGAGAGGGCCTGGCGCATGCTTCCCAGCTCCTGTGCGGAGATGAGGTCCACGAAGTGCTTGCGGACGGACGCCACGTGGTGCGGGGCGACCTTCCGCATGGTCTCCATGCCGTGGTCGGTGAGCACGGTGTAGAGGCCCCGGCGGTCCGACTCGCAGTTCTCGCGGCGGACGAGCCCGGCGTTCTCCATGCGGGTGATCTGGTGCGAGAGCCGGCTCTTGGACTGCAGCGTCGCGGCCGCGAGGTCGCTCATCCGCATCCGTAGATCCTCGGCCTCGGAGAGGTTCACCAGAATCTCGTAGTCGTTCATCGTCAGGCCGAAGGGCTGGAGATCCTTCTCCAGCTGGTAGTTGAGCAGTCTGTTGACCTCCAGGTGGGTGCGCCAGGCGCACTGCTCCTCGTCGGTCAGCCACGGCGTGGCCGTCTCGGTCTCCATGAAATCGATTCTACCTAAGAAGTTGAAAGGCGAACGAAAGTGGGGGGTGACACTGGTGACACCGGTGGCACCGCGCGGGATAAAGGGTCACGCGTTCGATGTCACACTCCGCAGACTACCGCTCACAGCCCGAAGCGACGCTGGAGGTCCCCGAGCTGTCCGGGAAGGCGCGGTGCCGGTGGCTGACCCGTGGACGCCCCGGGACCGCCGCCCGGCACCCCCGCCTGGTGAGGCACGTCACCCGTCGCCTGCTCGGGCATCAACGACTCGCTGGATTGCAGAAGCACCGTACCCGCACCCACGAACTCGAACTGGTGCTCCTCGCCGGAGACCCCGCCGATGCCCGTCATCGCACGTAGACCGCCGATCACGCCCGTCAGATAGCCGTGGTCGTAGTGGTGGCACGGCGACGGGCAGTCCGCCCAGCCGACGAGCGCCTGCGGATCGACCCGGATCGGCGGCTCCATGAACACAACCGGACCGTTTGATGCCGCGACGAATTTGCCGGTGCCAATGAGTGTGAGGAAGCCGGGAACGATGGATTGCTTCAGCGCGAGAGTTGGCTGAAAAGCGAGCAGGTTGCCCGCGCGGATCGTCAGGTTTCCGTCATCGAGGTCGTACGAGTTCACATCGAAGGCCCGGTCCGCGAGGAGCATCTTGCCGGTGCCCTCCGCGACCACCCAGTCGCTCGCGTGCAGCGGCGAGTGGAAGGACGTACGGACGAGGCGGTCGAGCCGGCCGTGCCCGATGCCGTTGAAGTCCATCCGCCCGTAGTAGGCGATCATCTTCCCCTTCTGCAGGAACCACTGGCTGCCGCGCAGCTCCACGCAGAAGGTGTACGCGTTCACGTTGTCGTCGACCGGCAGGGTCGCCGGGTCGTACATCACCGGGCCGCTCACAGCTTCTCCTCCGACGCCTGGACGTACACCGCACCGCTCCCGCTCAGCTCCAGCTGGAACGCCTCACCGCTGCCGCGCCCCACCATGTCCCGCCAACCGAGCGCCGTGGACAGCTTGTTGCGTACGTCGCCGTGGTGCGCGACGTACGCCTGCGGGTCGACGTGCACCGCGCGGCCCGGAGTGATCGGCACCTCGATGACGCCGCCGTGCGCCATCACGGCCACCGCGCCGTGCCCCTTGAGCGTCGTCGTGAACAGCCCTTGCCCGGTCACCTGGCCGCGCACCATGCCCATCACGCCGCCCTGCGAGCCCATGAACATCGTCCCCTGCTGAAGCGCCCCGTCGAAGGCGAGCAGCCGGTCCGCCTCCACGTACAGGGTGTCGCCGGACAGTGTGATCACCTGCACGTGGTGGCCGCCGTGCCCGAACAGGACCGTGCCGCTGCCCTCGACGGTCATCAGCGGCGTCGCCTCGTTCGCGACCCGCCGCCCGATCATCGACATCAACCCCCCTTGTCCGCCTTGCGTATTGGGGGTGAAGGAGACGTCTCCCTTGTAGGCGAGCATCGCCCCGCGCTGGCTGTAGAGCCGCTGCCCGGGCACGACGGTCGCCTCGACCATCTTCGAATTGATCTCGCGGAACGCTGCCATGGCGGTCATCACACGTCCCCCGCGATCGTGTTGCGCTCACTGGGCTGTACGTAGACGAGCCCGTCGCCCTCGAAGTGGATCTGGAAGGCCTCGCCGCCGCCCTCCCCGAACAACGTACGGAAGGTCACACCGGACTGGAACGACTGCCGCAGGTTCCCCTGGTGCGCGATGTACGCGCCGGGGTCGACGGTCAGCGGGTAGTCGCGGCTGACCCGGAGGACCACGGCCGGGCCCTCGCTCATGATCGCCGCCTGCCCGTGCCCCTCGACGGTCGTCGTGAACAGGCCGTTGCCCTGGGAGGCGCCGCGGGTGCCGGTGAAGGAGGTGCCGGTGCGCAGTCCTGAGTCCGTGCACAGCAGGTTGCTGGACTCGACGTACAGCTTGTCGCCCTGGAGCCCGACCAGGTTGATCTCGCTCGCCCGGTCCGCGAACCAGCAGGTGCCCTCGCCCTTCACCTCCATCACCGTCAGCTGCTCGCCGGTGATGCGGCGGGTCACCATCCCGCGTATCCCCTCGCCGCCCCCGCTCAGCTTCTTGAACGCCATCCGGCCGTCGTAGGCGACCATCGAGCCGTTCTTCGCCTTCACGCTGTCGCCGGTCATGTCGACGGCCAGCACTTTGCTGCCCTGCAGTCGGAACGTAGCCACGAGGTGAAGGTAGCGGGCGAGGTGAGCCCGCCGACAGGCCCCCATCGGCGCGATGCCACAATGGGGAAACGCTTGTGCGCACATTCACAAGATCAACGTCCGTTCGCCCCACTGAGCCGAAGGTGCACCGTGGACCTCAAGACCGCCTCCGCCCTCCGACGCCTCCGCCTGGTCTCCGCCCCGGAGGCCGTCTCCTTCCTCCTGCTGCTGATCTGCTCCGTCCTGAAGCGGACGACGGACTTCAACGCGGTGCCCGTGATGGGCATGATCCACGGCGTTCTCTTCGTCCTGTACGTGATCTTCTGGCTCGACGCCTGGAACAAGGCGAAGTGGAGCTTCGGCACCGCCGCCCTCTACTTCGTCCTCTCGGTCCTGCCCACCGGCGGCTTCTTCGCCGAGCGCAAGCTCAAGCGCGAGGGCGAGGCCGCCGTGATCGCGACCCGCGCCCGCCGGGAGGGCGTGGTCGGCGCATGATCGTCGCCTTCTCCGTGACCCCGCTCGGGGTCGGCGAGGACGTGGGGGAGTACGTCGCCGACGCCGTCCGCGTGGTCCGCGAATCCGGCCTCCCGAACCACACCGACGCCATGTTCACCTCCGTGGAAGGCGAGTGGGACGAGGTGATGGCCGTGGTCAAGCGCGCCGTCGCCGTCGTCGAGGAGCGCGCGCCGCGCGTCTCCGTCGTGATGAAGGCCGACATCCGGCCGGGTGTGACGGACGGTCTGACGTCGAAGGTCGAGACGGTGGAGCGCCACCTCTCCGAGTAGCCGCCGTACCTCACTCGTACGCGCTCTTCTGGTCGACACGCCCGGGAAAGTCCCCTTTTGTTGGGGTACCGAGACGGTCGATCACCAGATCCTGGAGGGCGCTGTGCGGCCTGACGAGGGCTACGACTACGACACCTACAGCAGGCTCGCCGGGCCGCTCACCGAGCCGCCCGGCGACCGCGCTTACCGGGTGCGGTACACCTCGCTTCTGTCGAACGAGCCGCACCGAATACGTGCCGTCCTTCTGATGACGCTCGCGCCCCTGCTCACCGGGGCGCTCCTCGTGTACCTGGTGTGGCCCACCCACTGGGTGGAACGCGAGGGCGGGGACCGCTGGATGGTCTCGCTCGACATCGTGATGCTGCTCGCGATCGGGCTCATCGAGCTGTTCATGCTCGTCAACGTCATATCCATCGCCCACGCCACGATGGTGGCCAGGGACCCGGTCCCCGTCCGGCCAGAGCCCGGCACCCGCGTCGCGTTCCTCACGACGTACGTCCCCGGCAAGGAACCCCTGTCGATGGTGCGCGCCACCCTCGAAGGCGCCGTGCGCGTCACCCACGACGGGCCGCTCGACGTCTGGCTCCTCGACGAGGGCGACGACCCCGACGCGAAGGCCCTGTGCGCCGCGCTCGGCGTCCGCCACTTCACCCGCAGGGACATCCCGGAGTGGAACCAGGCGAAGGGTCCCCACAAGTCCCGTACCAAGCACGGCAATTACAACGCCTGGCTCGCCGCGCACGGCGCCGATTACGAGTTCTTCGCCTCCGTCGACACCGACCATGTGCCGCACCCCGAGTTCCTGGAGCGGATGCTCGGCTACTTCCGCGACCCGGACGTCGCGTTCGTCGTCGGACCGCAGGTCTACGGAAATTACGACTCCCCGGTCACCAAGGCCGCCGAATCCCAGCAGTTCCTCTTCCACGCGCTGATCCAGCGCGCCGGGAACCGCTACCGCGCCCCCATGTTCGTCGGCACCAACAACGTCGTACGGATCTCCGCCCTGAAGCAGATCGGCGGGCTCGTCGACTCCATCACCGAGGACATGGCGACCGGGTTCGAGATCCACCGCCACCGCAACCCCGACACCCACAAGCGCTGGCGCTCCGTCTACACGCCCGATGTGCTCGCGGTCGGCGAGGGCCCCGCCTCCTGGACGGACTTCTTCACCCAGCAGACCCGCTGGTCGCGCGGCACGTACGAGACGCTGTTCCGGCAGTTCTGGAAGGCGCCGTCGTCGATGCCGCCGGGCCGCCTCTTCTCGTACTCGATGATGCTCGTCTACTACCCGATGACGGCCGTCAACTGGCTGCTGGGCGTGCTGAGTTGCGTACTGTTCCTGTGGTTCGGGGCCAGTGGCACGCAGGTGTCCGCGTCCGTGTGGCTGATGCTCTACAGCGACGCCGCCGCCCTCCAGATCGGGCTCTACCTCTGGAACCGGCGGCACAACGTCTCGCCGCACGAACCCGAGGGCTCCGGCGGCCTCGCCGGCATGGCGATGTCGGCGATCTCCGCGCCCATCTACCTGAAGTCGCTCGGCGCGGCCCTCCTCGGCCGCCCCAGCCGCTTCGTCGTCACCCCGAAGGGCGGCGACGCCAGCGCCGACCGGCCGCTGACCTTCCGTATCCATCTGTTCTGGGCGGGCGTGCTCGCCATGTCGCTGGTGGCGTCCGTCGTCCTCGACCACACCCACGTCGCCATGCGCACCTGGGCGGTGCTCGCCCTGGCGATCGCGCTCGCGCCGCCCGTCGTCTGGTACGTCACTCAGCGCCGCGCCGCCGCGGCGGCCACGGCGGCGGCCCGGGCGCAGATCGAGCCGGGCATCACTGCGCGGCCGGTCTCCAGTACGACGACCTCAGGAGGGAACTGACCCATGGCCCTGGCCTACAGACCGTCCCGCCGGACGAAGAAGACCGTCCTCGGGGCGGGCGGCGTCGCCCTTCTCGTCGGCCTGAACGCCCCGGCCGCCTGGACCTTCGCCACCGAGCGGTACGAGGACTGGAAGATCGCCCAGCCCGGCTACAAGGCCAAGTACGGCTCCTGGTCGCAGGTCGACATCCCGCGGGAGTACCGCACCAACGCCATCCACGCCGCGCTCCTGCACACCGGCAAGGTCCTCATCGTGGCGGGCTCCGGCAACGAGCAGAAGAAATTCGACGCCGGCTCCTTCGACACCGTCCTGTGGGACCCGAAGGCCAACACCTTCGAGAAGATCCCCACCCCCGCCGACTTCTTCTGCGGCGGCCACGCCCAACTCCCCGGCGGGCGGCTCCTGGTGGCGGGCGGCACCGCCCGCTACGAACGGCTCGACGGCGAGGTCGAGAAGGCCGGCGGCGGCATGCGCGTCAAGAACGAGAGCCCCGACAAGGCGGTGCACCTGAAGAAGGGCACCAGGTTCCGCTCCCCGTCGGGCGTCGAGTACGTATCGAAGTTCGACGTCACCGTGCCGAAGGCCGAGCGCACCTTCGACAAGAAGCGGAACGCGGCCGGCGCCGTGCGGCCCTGGAAGACAAAGGTCGAGGCGAGCGAGGCCCGCGTCTTCGTCGAGGCCGCGGGACAGGGCAGGCGGTACGTCACCGACGAGCACGCCCAGTACGAGATCGAGGGCCTGCGCGGCAAGGACGCCGACAACACGTACGGCCTCTCCGAGAAGATCACCACGGAGAAGCAGGACTTCCAGGGCATCAAGGAGGCGTACGAGTTCGACCCCGTCGCCGAGCGGTACGTGCCGGTCGACCCGATGGAGAAGGCCCGCTGGTACCCGACGCTCGTCGGCCTTGAGGACGGCAAGGTCCTCGCGGTCTCCGGACTCGACGACGTCGGCATGATCGACCCCGGCGACAACGAGATCTACGACCCGGAGACCAAGAAGTGGTCGATGGGCCCGAAGCGCTACTTCCCGACCTACCCGGCCCTCTTCCTCACCAAGGGCGGCAAGCTCTTCTACCCGGCCTCGAACGCCGGTTACGGCCCCGCCGACAAGGGGCGTGTCCCCGGGCTGTGGGACCTGAAGACGAACAAGTTCGAGAAGGTCCCCGGCCTGACGGACACGGACCAGACGGAGACGTCCGCCTCGCTGCTGCTGCCGCCCGCGCAGGACCAGCGGTTCATGATCCTTGGAGGCGGTGGCGTCGGCGAGTCGAAGAAGTCGACGGCGCGCACGGCGGTGGTGGACCTGAAGGAGAAGAGCCCTTCATTTGAGGACGGTCCCCAACTCCCGCAGGGAACCCGCTACTTGAACTCCGTCATCCTGCCGGACGACTCCGTCTTCACGACCAACGGCTCGTCCGACTACCGCGGCCGCAGCGCCAGCAACATCCTCAAGGCGCAGTTCTACGACCCGAAGGCGAACGCCTTCCAGGAGGCGGCGGCCCCCAAGGTCGGCCGCAACTACCACTCCGAGGCGCTGCTGCTGCCCGACGGCCGCGTCGTCAGCTTCGGCTCCGACCCGCTCTACGACAACCAGCAGAACACCAAGCTCGGCCACTTCGAGCAGCGCATGGAGATCTACACGCCGCCCGCGCTGCACCGGGGCGGCGACCGGCGGCCCGTGCTCGGCGCGGGGCCGAAGGAACTGCCGGAGAGCGGTGCGGCCACCTTCCGTACGAAGGACGCCGACGGGATCGTGAAGGCGCGGCTCATGCGGCCGTCCGCCGTGACGCACACGACGGACGTGGAGCAGCGGTCGATCGCGCTGGACGTGAAGAAGTCCAAGGGGGCGGTGTCGGTGACGGTCCCGAAGGACAAGTCCTTGGTGCCGCCGGGGTGGTACATGCTGTTCGTGTCGGACGCGGATGGGGTGTCGTCGGAGGCGGAGTGGGTGCATGTCGAGTAGCGCCTGGGGAGTGGTGGTTGCGGTCCCGGGGCGCTGCCCCGGACCCCGCTCCTCAATCGCCGGAGGGGCTGGATTTGGCGAGCCCGAGCGCATAGTCCGCCCACCACGTCCCCGCTGACGGCCCCCCTCGGCACGCCCCGTCAGACTCCCCTGGCCGCTTCACCCACAGCTTCGCGTCGAGGAGGGCGTCACCCGTCCTCGTGGTCGGGGCGGAGCCCAGCGCGCGGCCGGGCGGGTTGCACCAGGCGTCGCCCTGGCCGTCGCCGTAGGGGCCCGCGCCGTTGCGGCTCGTGTCGACGACGAAGTGGGCGCCGCCGAGGAGTTCGGACAGGCGGCGGCCGTACGCCGAACTGTCCTTGTCCGTCTGGAAGTTGGCGACGTTCAGGGAGAAGCCGTCGGCCTTGGCGACGCCGGCCCGGCGCAGCGGTTCCACGAGCTTGTTCGCGTCGGGGATCCAGGCCGGGTTCCCGGCGTCGATGTACACCTTTGTGTTCGGCTGCCGCTTCAGGCGGTCGACCGCCGACGACATCAACGTATAGCGCTCGTCCTCGTACTGGGTGGGGGAGCAGCCGCTGACGATGTGCGCGATCGCGTCCGGTTCGAGGACGACGAGGGCCTTCGCGTCGCCGATGCCGGAGGCGAACGCGTCGATCCACTGGTGGTAGAAGTCCGCGCTGTGCGCCCCGCCCGCCGAGTGCTGGCCGCAGTCGCGGTGCGGGATGTTGTACGCGACGAGGACCAGCGTCCTGTCCGCCTTCTTGGCCTGCGCCGCGGCCTCGGCGATGGGCGGCTTCGGGTAGTCGCCCGGCGCCCACATCGCCTGCGGGTGCGCCGCGATGCGCTCGATCAGGGCGGCGTCGGAGCCGCGGCCCTCGCCCTTCCACTTCGCGACCTGGTCGGCGGCGTCCGAGTCCGGGTCGACCCAGAACGGGGACGAGTCCTTGGCCTCGGCCTTGGCCTTGTCGGACGGGGCGCTCTGCCGTGCGGGTTCGGCGGCGGAGTCGCGGCCGCCGCCGGTGCTGCCCGAGCCGGCGCCGCCGTCGGAGCAGCCGACGGTGAACGCGGAGAGGAGGAGCGCGGCGGCGGCCACCGCGAGCGCGCGGGTGGAGGTGCGGGCGGGTGTGCGGACGGACGGGACGGGCATCCTGCCCCCTGGTTCGGAACGTGCGAAACCTTGTTAATCGGGTCAATACCGGGCAATCGTTACACAGGGTTGCCGTTTCGCCGCGCATTAGCCCCCGGCCCATCCCGTCCCGGCCCACTCCGCCCCTTTACGCTCCCTGATCACCCGTCACGAGCGCGCTGCCCAGCGGCGTCTGCGCGTACAGCACCTGATGGCCGTGGCGCCGCGACGTCAGCAGGCCCGCCGCGCGCAGCGCCGCCAGGTGCGCAGAGACGGACGACGGCGCGCGGCCGAGGCGGTGCGCGAGCGCGCTGGTCGACGCCGGTTCGGAGAGCGCGCACAGCACGTCGGCGCGGCCCCGGCCGAGCAGCTTCGCCAGCGCGTCGGGCGGCCTCGCGGGCGGCGCGGACCACAGCGCGCCGACGCCCCGCGCCGGGTACGCGACGGTGGGCTGCCACGGCGGTTCGAAGCCGCTCACCACGTCAGGCCAGCAGAAGACGCTGGGGAGGAGGACCAGGCCCCGGCCGTCGAGGTCCCGGCTGTGCTCGCTCGCGCGGGCGGTGAGGGTGAGCGTGCCGGGCTCCCAGTCGACCCGCGGATGCAACTCCTTGAGCAGCCCTTCGAGGCCGACCTCGGCGAGGCGCCGCGAGTGGTGCGCCACGTCCGCTTCGAGCAGCGCGCGCAGCCGCGGCCACTCGGGCTCGACCAGGACCTGCCATGCGCGCTCCACGAGGTCCGCCAACTCCCTTACGGCGCGGGCCGGTTCGGCGAGCAGGGCGCGCCCGAGCGGCGAGCCGGCGGCACCCGGCGTACAGGCCAGCGACTGGGTGATGCCGCGCAGCGCCTCGTCCGGCGCCGTCGCCCGCAGCGCGGCGATCTCCTCGTCGAACGTCGCCGCGGGCCCGATCGGCGGCGGCCCGAGGAAGTCCGGGCTGTGCCCGCGCCGCGGCATCAACAGCCACACCGGCGCCAGGTCGAGCCCCTCGGCGGCGGCGCGGACCCGGCGCAGCCACGGCAGGTGATACCCGTGCCGGTCCGGCCGCTTGAGCGTACGGATCGCCTCCTGCGTCTCCCACAGCGGCGAGACCGCGAACCGGCAGCGCAGCAGGTCCTCCCGCCCGAACCGCAGGTGCAACGGCATCCCGCCACCCCTCCCGGGCCGCAACATTCGCCGGACGCCGAAACACTACGACCGCCGCGCGGCGGGCGGCAGCCTGCGCCCATGCCCAACAAGAAACCCGCCGCCGCACCCGCCCGGGAGGAGCTCGTCGGGGAGGCCCCCGCCCCCGCCCCCGCGTCCGCGGCCTCGCCCGCCCGGGAGGTTCCCGCCGCCGCGCCCGCCGGGGAGAACCCCGCCGGAGAGGTCCTCGCCCGGAAGGACCCCGCCCGGGGCCAACGGCCCGGCTACACCCGGCTCTTCCGGATCGCCGAGTTCCGCGCCGTCTTCACCGCCCACGCCGCCTCCCTCTTCGGCGTCGTCGTCGCGGAGATCTCGCTCACCGTCCTCGTGTACGGGCTGACCGGGTCGCCGCTGCTGAGCGCGCTCACCTTCACCCTCGGCTTCCTGCCGTACCTCGTCGGCGGGACGCTGCTGTCCGGGATCGCCGACCGGTTCCCGCCCCGGCGCGTCCTCGTGGCCTGCGACCTCGTGTGCGCCGGATGTGCCGCGCTGATGGCGCTCCCGGCCACCCCCGTCGGCGCGCTGCTCGCGCTGCGCTGCGTCATCGCGCTCGTCTCCCCGGTGTTCAACGGCACCCGCATGGCCACGCTCACCGACGTGCTCGGCGACGGCGACCTCTTCGTGCTCGGCCGCTCGCTGCTGCGCATCGTGTCGCAGAGCGCGCTCCTCGTCGGCTTCGGCCTCGGCGGCGTACTGCTCACGGTCGTCTCCCCGCGCGGCGCGCTCGCCATCACCGTCGTCACCTTCCTCTGCTCGGCGACCCTGCTGCGCCTCGGCACGAAGGCACGCCCCGCGCGCGAACGCCTCACCGGCGGAGAAGGAGAGGGCACGCTACTGCGGTACTCGCTCGCAGGCGCCCGCGACGTCCTCCGGCACCGCCGCATCCGCGCCCTGCTGCTCCTCCTCTGGGTGCCGCCCATGTTCGTCATCGCGCCGGAGGCGCTCGCGGCGGCGTACGCGGACGAGATCGGGGCGGGCTCGGCGGCCGTCGGACTTCTGATGTGCTCGATGGCCGTCGGCACCGTCGCGAGCGAACTCGCCGCGGGCTCCCTGCTCTCGCCCGCCGCCCGCTCCCGTATCGCGCTGCCCCTCGCCTCGGCGACCCTGCTGCCCCTGATCGGCTACGCGGCGGTGCCCGGCGTCCCCTGGGCGGTCGCGCTCCTGCTGCTCGCCGGGGCCTGCTCCGCGTACACGCTCGGGCTCGACCGCTGGTTCGTGGACGCGCTGCCCGAGGAGTTGCGCGGCCGGGCCATGACGCTGCACAACGCGGGGCTGATGACGATCCAGGGCGTCGGCACGGCGCTCGCCGGAGCCGCCGCCGAAGTGTTCGACGTGTCCACCGTGGTGGCGGGCGCGGGGCTCGTCGGCGGGGTGTGCTGCACGGCGCTCGCCCTCGAAGTGCGGGCGAGCGGACGGGTTCGGGAAGCGGGCGGCGGCCCAAAGGACGAGACGGGGCTGACCGCCATATGACCGCCCGGTAAGGTCGGGGGCGTGCCGAAGCCCCTCTCTCTCGCCTTCGATCCGATCGCCCGCGCCGACGAACTCTGGAAGCAGCGCTGGGGGTCCGTGCCGTCCATGGCCGCGATCACCTCGATCATGCGCGCCCACCAGATCCTGCTCGCCGAGGTCGACGCGGTCGTCAAGCCGTACGGGCTCACCTTCGCGCGCTACGAGGCGCTGGTGCTGCTCACCTTCTCCAAGGCGGGCGAGCTGCCCATGTCGAAGATCGGCGAGCGGCTCATGGTGCACCCCACGTCCGTGACGAACACGGTCGACCGGCTCGTGAAGTCCGGCCTCGTCGACAAGCGCCCCAACCCCAACGACGGGCGCGGCACGCTCGCCACCATCACCGAGAAGGGCCGCGAGGCCGTCGACGCCGCCACCCGCGACCTCATGGCGATGGACTTCGGGCTCGGGGTGTACGACGCCGAGGAGTGCGGCGAGATCTTCGCGATGCTGCGTCCCTTGCGGGTGGCGGCCCGTGATTTCGACGAGGAGTGAGGCGAGCCTCGGACGCCGGGCGGTGGGCTGTACTGCTTGAAGGTGATCCCGTTCGCGTTGTGCGCCTATGAGGCGTATGTGCGCATTTTGCCGTGGAATGCTGCCGAACGATCGCCGAACCGGTGATCAGTAGTCACCTTCTTCGACGGCAGGGGAACTCGCCTTGTTCACAGTCCGCAACGCCGCCCGGGATGTCCTGTCCGCCGGGGGCACGGCACTGCTGGCCGCATCCTTGACCCTGAGCGGGGCCGGCGCGGCGCAGGCCAGCGCCACCGGGACCACCCCGATCGACAGCTTCACCTACTGGTTGCAGGGGGCCACGGTGAAGGTTCCCGTCGGCTGTTTCCTGACCCACACCATCAAGGGCTCGGGGAGGAAGATCACGGATGAGTTCGCGGGGGCGGACTGCGTCGGGCCGGCGGTCACGTTCACGAAGTTCTGCAACTGGCGGATCGACTTCACCTACGCGGACACGAGCAACAAGACGTACCGGACCTCGCGCGGCAGGACGCACACGGAGTGCAAGGGCGATCCGCTGCGGAAGACGGCGCCACAGACCTTGCCGAAGTACGGCAAGGCCTGTGCGCGGCTCTACGTCAATGGCGCGCTGCGCGCGACGCAGTGCCACTCCATCGTGAAGTGAAGTGGCCTCCGAAGTGGCCTCCGAAGTGGCCTCCGGTGCGGTGATCAGGCCGCGGCGGGGCTGGTCCCGGTCTTGTCCTTCGCGATGAGGGGCTCGACCTCTCGGGTCACCTTGCGCTCGACGAAGAAGGCGGCGGTCGGGACCGTCCCGGCGAGCAGCACCCAGGCCAGCCGACCGAGCGACATCTTCGCCTTCGTGCCCACGTCGAAGGCGAACACCAGGTAGATGACGTACAGCCACCCATGGGCGATGCCGATGACGGAGACGAAGCCGTCGAACCCGTCCAGGTGCAGCAGCCGCTTGCCGATCACGCCGACCGTCAGAACGATCAGCAGGACCGCGGTGACGTAGGCCATGACCCGGTATCGGGTGAGGACGCTCTTCTTCATGGCATCGAGCGTAACGGGTTGTCTGTTCTGTCCCGGAGCGGGGCTCCCCGGCCGGGACGCGCGGGCGGGGAGGGCTCGGGCTCTCGACATTTACTAGGACGTCCAAGTAAATTTGGAGCATGGGAAGCAAGGACGCTGACGCCATGTCCACCGCCGGAGACGATGTCGTCGAGGAGGGCCGCCGCCGCTGGCAGGCCCGCTACGACAAGGCCCGCAAGCGGGACGCGGACTTCACGACACTCTCCGGGGACCCGGTCGACCCGGTGTACGGGCCGCGGCCCGGCGACACGTACGAGGGCTTCGAGCGGATCGGGTGGCCGGGCGAGTACCCGTTCACGCGCGGCCTGTACCCGACCGGGTACCGGGGCAGGACCTGGACCATCCGCCAGTTCGCGGGCTTCGGCAACGCCGAGCAGACGAACGAGCGCTACAAGATGATCCTCCGCAACGGCGGCGGGGGTCTGTCGGTCGCCTTCGACATGCCTACGTTGATGGGGCGGGACTCCGACGACCCGCGCTCGCTCGGCGAGGTCGGGCACTGCGGCGTGGCCATCGACTCGGCGGCCGACATGGAGGTCCTGTTCAAGGACATCCCGCTGGGCGACGTCACGACGTCGATGACGATCAGCGGCCCGGCGGTCCCGGTGTTCTGCATGTACTTGGTGGCGGCGGAACGCCAGGGAGTCGACCCGTCGGTCCTGAACGGCACCCTCCAGACCGACATCTTCAAGGAGTACATCGCGCAGAAGGAGTGGCTCTTCCAGCCCGAGCCGCATCTGCGCCTGATCGGCGACCTGATGGAGCACTGCGCGTCCGCCATCCCCGCGTACAAGCCGCTCTCGGTCTCCGGCTACCACATCCGCGAGGCGGGCTCGACGGCCGCGCAGGAGCTGGCGTACACGCTGGCGGACGGATTCGGGTACGTGGAACTGGGGTTGAGCCGCGGGCTCGACGTCGACGTCTTCGCGCCGGGGCTCTCCTTCTTCTTCGACGCGCACGTGGACTTCTTCGAGGAGATCGCCAAGTTCCGCGCGGCGCGCAGGATCTGGGCCCGCTGGATGCGCGATGTGTACGGGGCGACCAGCGACAAGGCCCAGTGGTTGCGCTTCCACACCCAGACCGCCGGGGTCTCGCTGACGGCTCAGCAGCCGTACAACAACGTCGTACGGACGGCGGTCGAGGCGCTCGCGGCGGTGCTGGGCGGGACGAACTCCCTGCATACGAACGCCCTCGACGAGACCCTCGCGCTGCCGAGCGAGCAGGCGGCGGAGATCGCGCTGCGCACGCAGCAGGTGCTGATGGAGGAGACCGGCGTCGGCAACGTCGCGGACCCGCTGGGCGGTTCCTGGTACATCGAGCAGCTCACGGACCGCATCGAGGCCGACGCCGAGAAGATCTTCGACCAGATCAAGGAGCGCGGCCTGCGGGCGCACCCGGACGGGCAGCACCCGATCGGGCCGATCACGTCCGGCATCCTGCGCGGCATCGAGGACGGGTGGTTCACCGGGGAGATCGCCGAGTCGGCGTTCCGGTACCAACAGGCCCTGGAGAAGGGCGACAAGCGGGTCGTCGGCGTGAACGCGGCGACCGGGTCCGTCACCGGTGACCTGGAGATCCTGCGGGTCAGCCACGAGGTCGAGCGGGAGCAGGTACGGGTGCTCGGCGGCCGGAAGGCGGCGCGGGACGAGGCGGGTGTGCGGGCCGCGCTCGACCGGATGCTGGTCGCCGCGCGCGACGGCTCCAACATGATCGCCCCGATGCTCGACGCGGCGCGGGCGGAGGCGACGCTGGGGGAGATCTGCGGGGTGCTCCGCGAGGAGTGGGGCGTGTACACGGAGCCGCCGGGGTTCTGACCGGGGGATTCGGGGGCGCGCCTAGCGCTCCTGTTCCGTCTGCGTGGTCTGCGTGGTCTGCGTGGTCTGCGCGGCGAAGGTCAGGCGGAACAGGGCGCCCCCGCCCGGCGCGTGTTCGGCGGTCAGCGAGGCGCCGTGCGCCTCGGCGATCTGACGGGCCATGGCGAGGCCGAGCCCCGAGCCGGGCAGCGCCCGGGACGCCTTCGCGCGGTAGAAGCGGTCGAAGACGTGGGGGAGGTCCGGCGGGGCGATGCCGGGGCCGTGGTCCCTGACCGTCAGGCCCCGCTCCGTCAGCGCCACTTCGACGGGCCCTGCGCCCGGTCCTGCGCCTGGTCCCGCGCCCGGCCCCGAGCCCGGCGGCGTGAACTTCGCCGCGTTTCCCAGCAGGTTGGCCAGCAGGCGCGACAGGCGGGCGGGGACCCCGGGCAGCGTCAGTGCCGCCGCCTCCGGTGCCACCGTCAACGTAAAACCGACCTCCGGCCAGTGCTCGCGCGCCGCCTCCACCGCCCGCGTGACCAGCGCCAGGTGGACCTCCTCCACCAGCGCCCGCGGCTCCTCGTCACGGGCCAGCTCGATCAGGTCGTTGACCAGGGACGTGACGTCGCGGATCTGACGGCCGAGTGCCGCCGCGGCCCGGTCCCGCTGGGCCGGGGCCAGCCGGTCGGCCCGCGCGAGCAGCTCCGCGTTGGTGCGCAGCGCCGTGAGCGGCGTACGGAGTTCGTGGGACGCGTCCGCCACCAGGCGGCGCCGGGCCGCGACCGAGTCCTCCAGTTCGCCCAGCATCGTGTTGAAGGACGCCGCGAGCCGCGTGACCTCGTCCTGCCGGCCGCGCGGCACGTCGATCCGGGTCCGGGCGTCCCGGGTCGCCGCGATCCGCTCCGCCGTCGCCGTGAGCCGTGCCACCGGCGCGAGGCCGCGCCGCGACACCCAGTACCCGCCGGCCGCCGCGACCTGCCGCGTCGCGTCCGTCACCGGCAGCAGAGGGACGGCTCGCGGCGATGACGGCGGCCGCCCCCGGCGGACCGCACGCGAAGGCGGCCGACCTGCTGGCCGACCGCGTACTCGAACTGGCAGGAAAGACAAGGGAGTTGCAGTACGCATGAACAGCACGGCAGGCACGACGAACGTGGCGCCCATGAACACCGTGAACACCGAGAACCCCGTGAACACCGAGAACCCGGTGAACACCGCCTTCGTCTGGGCGGGCCGCACCGGCCTGGTCACCGGCGCCGAGGGGTTCATCGGATCGCCCCTCGTCGACCTCCTCCTGGCGGCGGGTGCGCGGGTGCGCGCGTTCGTCCACTACAAGCCGTACGCGGAGAAGGGCCACCTGGCGCACCTCCTCGCCGACCCGCGGGTCGAGTTCCTGGCGGGCGACGTCCGCGACCCGGGCCACGTCTCGGACGCCGTCGCGGGCTGCGACACGGTCTTCCACCTGGCCGCGCTGATCGGCATCCCGTACTCGTACGACTCGCCGGGCGCGTACGTCCAGACGAACGTCGTCGGCACGGAGAACCTCGCGGAGGCCTGCCGCCTGCACGCCGTCCGACGCCTGGTCCACACCTCCACGAGCGAGGTCCACGGCACGGCGCGCACGGCCCCGATCTCCGAGTCGCACCCGTTGCGGCCGCAGTCCCCGTACTCCGCGTCGAAGATCGGCGCGGACATGATGGCCCTGTCCCACTGGCACGCCTTCGAGCTCCCGGTGACGGTCGTCCGCCCCTTCAACACCTACGGCCCCCGCCAGTCGGCCCGCGCGGTGATCCCCACGATCCTGGCCCAACTCCACTCCGGGGCCCGGGAGATCTCCATCGGCGACCTCGCGCGGGCGCTCATCGCCGCGTCCGGCCGCGGCGCGCGGGTCGTCACGGACACGGGCCGGCTGCGCCCGTCCGGCAGCGAGGTCCACCGCCTGCTCTCGGACAACTCCCGGGCCCGCGACTGGGCGGGCTGGGAGCCGCGGGTGTCACTGGAGGAGGGCCTGAAGCGGACGTCGGAATGGGTGGCCGACAACGTGCACCTCTTCGCTCCGGAGCGCTACCAGGTCTGACAGGGGGAGCGGGTGGCGAACCCGGACAAGGCGGGCGCCACGGTGTCAGCCCCCGGCCGGAGGGTAGGCGCGGGCACGTCAAGTACCTCAAGTACCACGCACAACCCAGGAGTCACACGTGTCACTGCCCGCGCTCACCCGCAGAACGACCACCACCGTCGGCGTCGCCGCCCTCGCCCTCCTCGGCGGCATCGCCATCGGCGGCGCCGGCGCGGTGAGCGCGAGCCCGCCCGCCGAGCCGAAGGTGCAGAACAGCTTCGACTCGCTCGGCGCGGACGTCCACGCCGCGAAGCTCTCCTCCGGCCGCACCGCGCACTACACGGACTCAGGACCGGCCACCGGCACCCCCGTGCTCTACATCGGCGGCACCGGCACCAGCGCCCGCGCCGTCCACATGACCGACTTCATGCAGACCACCCGGCAGAACCTGGGCCTGCGCATGATCACGGTCGAGCGCAACGGCTTCGGCGACACCGATTACGACCCCAAGCTCGGCAAGGCCGACTACGCCAAGGACGCCCTCGAAGTCCTCGACAAGCTGGGTGTACGCGACTTCAAGGTGATCGCGATATCCGGCGGCGGCCCGTACGCCGCCGAGATCGCCGCCAAGGCCCCCGAGCGGATCAGCGCCCTGCACCTCGCCGCGGCCCTGCCCCCGTACGGCCCGAAGTCCGAGTCCTGCGCCCTGACGGACGACCAGATGGCCGCCGCCGTCAAGGACCAGATCAGGGACCCGCGCAAGTGGTGGGCCTTCCCCGACGACAGCCCGGTCAAGTCCATCCCCGGCTTCCAGGACACGGCGTACGAGGAGGGGGCACGGACGTACAACCAGCGCGGCCAGCAGGCCGACCCGGCGCCGCAGGTCCACGAGCAGCGGCTGTACTGCGAGCGCCCCGGCCCGGACCTGTCGAAGCTCAAGGCCCCGGTCTTCCTGTACCACGGCGACAAGGACACGACCGTTCCCGCGAGCACGCTCAAGTCGTGGCGCGACAACCTGCCCGCCACGGCGCCGGTGAAGACCCGCACGTACGCCGACACCGGCCACGACGTCCAGTACCGCCACTGGGACCAGATCCTGGTCGACCTGGCGGGCCGCTCGGACCGTACGGTCGTCTGCCACGACAAGCGCACGCGCGCGCTCCCGGCGACCGAGGCGGACGCCCTGGTCACCAAGAAGCGTGCCACGCTGGGCAGTTGCGCCTGGAACGACTGACGGGCCTCACCGGCGGCGTCGCGCGGCCACCCACAGCGCGGTGCCGGTCAGCAGCAGCGCGGCGCTGACGGCCCATCCGAGCGCCGCCGGGGTGCCGGTGTCGGCGAGCCGTGAGCCGTCGGCGGGCGGCGCCGAGCCGGTCGGCTTCGATGCGGGACCGGTCGGCGCGGACGGTGTCGGCGCGGACGGTGTGGGCGTAGCCGGTGTGGGCGTTGACGGAGCCGGGGTTGGCGCAGTCGGCGTAGGAGTCGGCGTCGGCGTAGGAGTGGGAGTGGGAGTGGGAGTCGGCGGCACCGGCTCCGTCCCCTCCCCGCGCGGCCGCAGGACAACCGTGTCCTCGGCCCGCCCGTCCGCCTCCGCCCCCGCGTTGTCGACGGAGTCGACGGTGGCCGTATTGGTCCGGACGCCCGCCGCGTCCCCGGCCACCCGCACGGGAACCGTCACCTCCGGCAGTTCGGTCCCGGCGGCGACCGGACGACCGGTGTCCGCCGCATACGTACAGGAAACATCTCGCCCACCCGCCGGATCGCCGCCGGAACAGTCCCAGCCCTCGCCCGACGGTTCGCCGTCCAACGTCAGCCCGTCGGGCAGCCGGTCCGCGACGGTGACCGGAGCGTTCTCCGGGCCACCGTCCCCAGCCACATCCGTACGCAGGTGGAAGGCGCCCGTACCACCCGCCTCGAAGCCCCCGGAGTGCGTCTTGGCGATCCGCAGCCGGGGCAGCGGATCGATGCTGCGGACCCGCACCTGCCGGATCTCGTGGATGTTGCTTGCGGCCGCCGTGGACCCGGCGAAGCCGAACTTGAAGGTGGCGGGCGGATTGTCGGGCAACGGCACCCGCAGCACCTGCGTCATCGCGTCGGGCGTCCCGTAGTACACCGTTACGTGAGGGTCGTCGGCGTTCGCCGGATCGACCACGACGCGGGCCCTGCGCACGACCCCTGGGTCGGTACGGGCGTCGGCCGACGGCACATCGAGCTGCGGGACGACCGGGGCCGACGAACCCAGCATGCAGTACCCGTCGAGCCCGGAACCGGGTCCGCGCACCGAGATCACGCCGGGCTTCTGCGCCTCCGAGGGGTGCTCGGCGCACCCCCGCCCCTGGCCACCGGTGTCACTCCCGTACGAGCCGAACTCGTCGAAGCCGACGCCCAGATACCCGCCCGGAAGCCCGTTCGCGGAGCCGAGCTGCGCGTACCCGAGGCCGCCGCCCTGCGCGCCGGGGCCGGTCACGTCGGTGTCGCCGTCGGCGAGCACGAGGCTGATCCCGTCACCACCCAGCCCCTTGTACACATTCCCCGCGTAGCTGTGGAAGTCGAAGCTGACGTCGATCCCGGCGGTGAACGGCAGCGGCTTGTCGTAGAGCACGAGCCCCGACTCCCCGCGCACGTCCGCGTCGGTCAGCCGCAGCGCGCCCGCCCCGGCCGGATCACCGCCCTCGGGCACGGCCTGCTGACCTGGCGCGCAGCCACCGACCGGCTTCCCCGCCCGATCGGTCCCGGCCGTCAGACACGGCGCCCAGTCACCCGCCTCCGCGCTGCCGAACACCCGCCAGTCCTGTGAGGCCGTCGAGGCGTCGGCGAAGGTCTCGTCGAGCAGATCCTCGGCGAACGCGGGAGAGGGCGCTGCGAGCAGGGCGAGCGCACACAGAACCGTCAGAAGCCCGCGCACCCCCTGGCGCACAGCCAATGGCTGACTCATCATCACATCCGCAGGTCGTCCGTCCCCTTGACCGCGGCACGGCCGCCGACCGGACCGCCGGTGTTCGCGAGCGGTCCACCCCGGACACCGCCGGTAGTATCAACGCCCCCGCCCGGCCCCCACCGCAGGCGCGCGCCACACCCACCCCAATCACTCGTGTGGGCGTGGCCCCAGGGGCCCTTGGAGTGGTCGGCGAGGCTCAGCGGCAGGCGTGCCCTCAGCCCGAAGCCGCCGCCAACCCGCCCAACAACAACGCCGTGAACCGCCGCACCCACTCCGCGTCCGCCGGCTCCGCGCTCACCAGCGTGCGGTGCACCACCGCGCCCGCCGCCACGTCGTAGATGAGGTCCGCGGTCGCCGCCGCCGCGGCCGGGTCGGGGGCCGGGGGGAGTTCGCCGCGGCGTTCGGCGCGGGCGCGGCCCTCCAGGACGAGGCGTTTTTGGCGGTCGACGATGGACGTGCGGATGCGGTCCCGCAGCGGAGCGTCCCGCGTGGCCTCGGCGACCACGGCCATCAGCGCCGTCTTCGTCTCGGGGCGGTCGAGGATCGCGGCGAACTGGCGGACCACGCCCTCCACATCGGCCGCGAGCGAACCCCGGTCGGGAAGTTCGAGCTCGTCGAAGAGGACCGCGACCGCGTCCACGACGAGCTCGCTCTTGCCGGGCCAGCGGCGGTACAGCGTCGTCTTGGCGACCCCCGCCCGCGCCGCCACGTCGCCGAGCGTCAGCTTCGACCAGCCGAGCTCCACGAGCCCCGCCCGCGTCGCCTCCAGGATCGCCTCGTCGGCCGCGGCGGAACGCGGACGGCCGGTCCGGACGTTGGGGGAGGTGGGAGGCGGCGTGCGGCTCTGCATGGTGATCGACCATACCGGCGGGTAGCACTCAAAGATCGCGTGAGGCAGATCACGAGTGGATCACCGGGGGCCGGTTCCCGCGTCCCGGTCGTGGCAGTTACGCTACGAGTCGTAGCGAAAGCTACTCGATCTCGTACGAGCGTCCGGCTCTGCACCCCGGGCGGTTCGGGCGAGCGGCAACCATGAGCGCCGGGTGGGGACCCGGCGCCGCGTCATTGGCCGAGTCCGCTTCGTACGCCTCGCAATCCGGCGGGAGGCCTGCGAAGACGGACCCGGCCCACAACCGTCCGCGGAAGGGGGAGACTGTACGCATGCAGCCACGGAACATGTCCATGAGCGGAGTCGTCGACCTCGCCGCGGTGAAGGCGGCCCAGGAGGCCAAGGCGAAGGCGGAGCAGGCGCGCGCCGAGCAGGCCCGTACCGGTGGCGGCGGCGCCGTGCCGCCGTCGAGCCTCGTCATCGACGTCAATGAGGCGGACTTCGAGAGCGCCGTACTGCAGCGCTCCACCGAGGTGCCCGTCGTCATCGACTTCTGGGCCGAGTGGTGCGAGCCCTGCAAGCAGCTCAGCCCGCTGCTCGAGCGGCTCGCCGCCGAGTACAGCGGCCGTTTTGTCCTCGCCAAGATCGACGTCGACGCCAACCAGATGTTGATGCAGCAGTTCGGGGTCCAGGGGATTCCGGCTGTTTTTGCTGTTGTCGCCGGTCAGGCGCTGCCGCTCTTCCAGGGCGCCGCCCCGCAGGAGCAGATTCGCGGCACTCTCGACCAGTTGATCCAGGTCGCCGAGGAGCGCTTCGGGCTCACCGGCATCCAGGTCGACCCGGGGGCGGAGGGCGAGGCTCCGGTCGTGGAGGAGGCTCCGGCGGGACCGTACGACGCGCTCCTCGAGGCCGCCGTACAGGCGCTGGACGCCGGTGATCTGGACGGCGCCGTGCAGGCGTACAAGAACGTCCTGTCCGACGACCCGGGCAACACCGAGGCCAAGCTCGGCCTCGGCCAGGCCCAGCTCCTCCAGCGCGTCCAGAACCTGGACCCGCAGCAGGTGCGCAGGGACGCCGCCGAGAAGCCCGGTGACGTACCGGCGCAGATCGCGGCGGCCGACCTGGACCTGGTCGGCGGGCACGTCGAGGACGCCTTCGGCCGGCTCGTCGAGACGGTGGGCCGTACGGCGGGCGATGACAGGAACGCGGCGCGGCTGCGGCTGCTCGAACTGTTCGAGGTCGTGGGCGGCGACGATCCACGCGTGACGACCGCGCGTACGGCTCTGGCCCGAGTTCTCTTCTGAGTCGCCAGTGACCAGTCGTTAAACACTGCGGCTTGTGATGCCGGAGTGAAAGTTCTGTCTTCAGGGGATCACAGCGGCCGCGCTTTACCAAAACTTGGTAATCGCGGCCGCTGTTACTTGGAGTAAGTCAGAGTCGATCTTCTGTCCGGTTCCGTCCCCTAATCAACCTTTATGGCAAACCACTTGACGGCACCCTGAGTTGTTGTTCGGACTCGCTCCGTCCGTGTTCGGTTATCCGTCCGTTACCCGCGAGTAACGAACCCCCTTGTGTCTGCGCCGCGAATGCACCACGATCGGGCACGCTCGGTCCTCTCCCCACCGTCCGACAGCCAATCGCGCGGCGGGGTTTTTGGGTCCCCACCGGGCGGTCGACGGCGAACCAGCGGGAGCGCCGGCGGTCAAGGACAGGGGGGTCTCAGCCGTCCGGCTGGGCCTGTCCGGCAGGTTGCGCGTGATGGCTCAGGTGCGACCAGTGGTTGTCGCTCGGGGGTGATCGCCGGTGATCAGGGTGCGGAACAGACCAAGCACTTCCGATACGGGCGCTCTCCTTCCCGAGGACGTAGCACTTCTCCCATCCCTGCCCGGCTGAGCCGCCTTTCGGGGCAGTCAGGGCCGGAGATGTACGTCCGAGAAGGAGGAACAGTCATGAATTCCATGATTCGTGGCGGAACCAGATGGAAGCGGTTCGCCGTAGTCATGGTGCCGAGCGTCGCGGCGACCGCCGCGATAGGTGTCGCCCTGTCCCAGGGCGCGCTCGCGGCATCGTTCAGCGTGTCGGGTCAGTCGTTCAAGGTGACGGCGGACTCCCTCGACGGCGATGGCTTTGTCCAGTACGGCGCGGTCGACTCCGGCAAGACGGGTAACCACCCGGTCGCCGTCGTCGGCATGAAGTCGGCGACGATCAACAACCTCTGCCAGTCGGTGGTTGTCCCCGTCCCCGTCTTCGGCGACGTCTCGATGAGGCTGTCGGCAGGCGCGGACAAGAGCGCGCCCGTCGAGGCCAAGAGCCTGTACATCGACGCCGATGACCTGAAGGCCGACGCGACCTTCAACAACATCGACATCGGTGTGGCGGCGGGTGACGCCAAGAAGGGCCCCGGTATCCACCAGGGCGACAAGGCCGACCCGAACTCGTTCGCGCAGCAGGCCGACTCGGTGCACTTCGAGAAGGTCCAGCAGCGTGCGTGGGCCACCACGGCCGGCACCTTCAAGCTCTCCGGCCTCAAGATGAAGGTCCAGAAGGGCAAGCACGAGTGCTACTAGGCCCGGCAGGCCCGGGTACGGGCCGGGGGCTTGGCACTTGATGTGCTGAACGGCCGGGCGCGGGGGCACTCGCAGTGACGGGACAGTCCCCGTGCCCGTATCCGGACAGCCACCATCACCACAGAACAACGCCTTTCCCGAGGAGCTGTACGACATGAGCGCCGAAGCGCACGCAGGACTGGGCCCCAAGCTTGGTCAGATGCGCCAATCGTTCCGAGGGTGGCGCGGTCAGCGCCCGTTCTGGGGCGGTCTGCTGTCAATCCTCGGCGGCCTCCCGATCATGTACTTCCCGTACGCGAACCTCGCGATCGGCAACATGACGATCAAGATGGCGACCACGGCCGGTGCCGGTTCGCTCATCATCGGCATCTTGCTGGTCGTGCTCGGCCTGACGATGTGGTTCCAGCCGCACTCCCGTGTGTTCGCGGGCGTCGCGGCGATTCTGCTCGCCCTTGTCTCCCTCGTGGTGTCGAACTTCGGCGGCTTCGTCATCGGTTTCCTGCTCGCGCTCGTCGGTGGTGGTCTCGGCATCGCCTGGGCCCCGGGCGAGCAGCAGCAGGAGGACTCGGCCAAGAAGGGCGGTGACCACGCCAAGTCCCCGGACGCGGCGCCGGTCGTGCCACCGATTGCGGGAGCCACCTATCAGGTCGCGGGCGTAAACGACGACGTGTCAGGGACGAGCCCGAACAACGGGACGAACGGGAGGCACCGTGCCGGCTGACGAGGTGCAGTACGAGGGCTCTTCAGAGCCCCGTGCGAGAACCGGGCCGCGGCATGCGGCGCGGCGGCATGCGGCACCGAAGAAGCATCTGTTCACCAAGATGCACATGCCCGCGGGCAAGGCGGTGGCTCTCGCGGCCATGCCCACGGCAGTGCTGATGGGGCTCGGCCTGACGCCGACGCTCGCGTCGGCCAAGGACAACCCGACGAAGTTCTCCGTGGACGACTACAAGGCGTGCGCCGACGCCGTGGAGTCGAACCGGGAGGACAAGGCCGACGGGTCCGACGAGGCCAAGGACAAGGCCAAGGAGGCGGCCAAGCCGACCCCGAAGCCGTCCCCCTCGGAGTCCGAGGACGCTTCCAAGGACAGCGCGGAGACGAAGAAGAAGGCGGCCACGCCGACTCCTTCGCCGTCCGAGTCCGAGTCCAAGGCGTCCGGTGACGACTCCGATGACACGGCTTCGCCGTCGCCCTCGGAGTCCGAGACCAAGAACCCGCTGGACCCGCTGGGCGTCGGCGACGCCCTGAAGAAGGCGTTCACGCCGGACGACAAGGAGTCGGAGACCGCGACTCCGTCCCCGTCGGAGTCGGAGACCTCGGGTGGGCTGCTCAGCGGCACCACCGACAAGGTCGACGACACCGTCAAGGACACGTCCGACTCGGTCAAGGACACGACCGACAAGGTCGGGGACTCGGTCAAGGACACCACCGACAAGGTCAAGGACACGACCGACAAGGTGGGGGACGCGGCCAAGGACGCGACCAAGAACGTGGGCGACCCGCAGGGCTCCGGCGATGTGCCGGAGAACTGCCCCGCGGCCACGGACGCGTCGGGCGCCGACGAGGACACCCCGGCCCAGCTCCCGGACAAGACCTGGAAGCTGGAGGCCAGTTCGCTCCTGCTCAAGGGGGCGGACTACAAGGGCCTGGTGGATGTGCGGATGGCCGACGGGTCGACCAAGCGCGTCATGAAGTACGTCATCTCCAAGGGCACGGACATCGGCGATCTGCACCAGATCGCCCCGGGCCCCGACGGGAAGTTCTTCCACATCCGCTCGGACAAGGGCTCCACGTCCACCATCCGCGGCGGGAAGACGACGATGTACACGGAGGAGCTCTCGGGCAATCTGCTCGGGCTCATTCCGCTGACGTTCAACGCCAAGAACCCGCCGCCGGTGAACCTGCCGACCCTGTTCTTCACGAACGTCAAGGTCACGCAGGCCTCGCAGTTCGGCGGGAACCTGCACGTGCCCGGTCTGCACACCACGGTCGAGGACAGCTGACCGTACGCAACCACTAAGGGCGCCCCCCACGGGGGGCGCCCTTAGTCGTGCGCTCAGGTGGCCGGCGCGGAGCGTCAGTCGCGCTCGCCGCCGCCCAGGTGGTGCACCCGGACCATGTTGGTGGTGCCGGGGACGCCGGGGGGCGAGCCGGCCGTGATGACCACGGTGTCGCCGTCGTTGAAGCGGTTCAGCTTCACCAGCTCGGCGTCGACCAGCTCGACCATCGCGTCCGTGTTGTCCACGTGCGGCACGACGTGCGACTCGACGCCCCAGCTCAGCGAGAGCTGGTTGCGGGTCTCCTCGTCCGTGGTGAACGCCAGGATCGGCTGCGCGGCGCGGTAGCGGGACAGTCGGCGGGCGGTGTCACCGGACTTGGTGAAGGCGACCAGCGCCTCGCCGCCCAGGAAGTCCGCGATCTCGCACGCGGCGCGGGCCACCGAACCACCCTGCGTACGCGGCTTCTTGCCGGGCACGAGCGGCTGAAGGCCCTTGGAGAGCAGCTCCTCCTCGGCCGCCTTCACGATCTTCGACATCGTCTTGACGGTCTCGATCGGGTACGCGCCCACGCTCGACTCGGCGGACAGCATGACCGCGTCGGCACCGTCCAGGATCGCGTTCGCGACGTCGGAGGCCTCGGCGCGGGTCGGGCGCGAGTTGGTGATCATCGACTCCATCATCTGGGTCGCGACGATCACCGGCTTGGCGTTGCGGCGGCACATCTCCACGAGGCGCTTCTGCACCATCGGGACCTTCTCGAGCGGGTACTCGACGGCGAGGTCACCACGGGCCACCATGATCCAGTCGAACGCCGCGACGACGCCCTCCATGTTGGCGACGGCCTGCGGCTTCTCGACCTTGGCGCCGACCGGGACGCGACGCCCCTCCTCGTCCATGACCTTGTGGACGTCCTTGACGTCGTTGGCGTCGCGCACGAAGGACAGGGCGACCATGTCGCAGCCCATCTTCAGGGCGAAGCGCAGGTCCTCGATGTCCTTCTCGGACAGGGCCGGGACGTTCACCGCCGCGCCGGGCAGGTTGATGCCCTTGTGGTCGGAGATGACACCGCCCTCGACGACGATCGTCTTCACGCGCGGCCCGTCGACCTCGACGACGCGCAGCTCGACGTTGCCGTCGTTGATCAGGACCTGGTCGCCCTTGGAGACGTCGCCGGGCAGCCCCTTGTAGGTGGTGCCGCAGATCGACTTGTCGCCGGGCACGTCCTCGGTGGTGATGGTGAACTCGTCACCGCGCACCAGCTCGACGGGGCCCTCGGCGAAGGTCTCCAGGCGGATCTTCGGGCCCTGGAGGTCGGCGAGCACACCCACGGCGCGGCCCGTCTTCTTGGCGGCGGCGCGAACACGGTCGTAGCGAGCCTGGTGTTCGGCGTGGGTGCCGTGGCTGAAGTTGAAGCGGGCCACGTTCATGCCGGCCTCGATCAGCGAGACGAGCTGCTCTTCGGAGTCGACGGCGGGGCCCAGCGTGCAGACGATTTTGGAACGGCGCATGGGGGCGATCCTATCGGTTTGTTTCGCTACGGAATATTCCGTCTGGTGGAATCTACAAATGGGCGGGTGTGCGCTCAGTCGTTGCGGTTCTGATCCCCGCTCTGAACCAGGGCGTAGGTCTGCTGCGCGATCTCCAGCTCCTCGTCGGTCGGCACCACGGCGACGGCCACACGGGCGTACTCGGGGGAGATGAGCCGCGGTTCGTCGGAACGTACGGAATTGAGCTCCCCGTCGACCGCGAGACCCAGCTCCTCCAGGCCCGCCACCGCGGCCTCGCGCACCGGCGCCGCGTTCTCGCCTACCCCGGCCGTGAACGCGATCGCGTCCACCCGGCCGAGCACCGCGTAGTAGGAGCCGATGTACTTCTTCAGGCGGTGTACGTAGATGTCGAAGGCGAGCCGCGCCTCCTCGTCGCCCTCGTCGATGCGGCGGCGGATCTCCCGCATGTCGTTGTCGCCGCACAGGCCGATGAGGCCGGACTTCTTGTTGAGCAGGTCGTCGATCTCGTCCGCCGACATCTTGGCAACGCGCATCAGATGGAAGATGACGGCCGGGTCGACATCTCCCGAACGCGTACCCATCACGAGCCCCTCCAGCGGCGTCAGGCCCATCGACGTCTCCACGCACTGGCCCGCGCGGACCGCCGACGCGGAGGCGCCGTTGCCCAGGTGCAGCACGATGACGTTGACGTCCTCCGGCTTCTTGCCCAGCAGCGCGGCCGTCTTGCGGGAGACGTACGCGTGCGAGGTGCCGTGGAAGCCGTAGCGCTGGACGCGGTGCTCGTCCGCCGTCTTCACGTCGATCGCGTACCGCGCCGCCGACTCCGGCATCGTCGTGTGGAACGCCGTGTCGAAGACGGCGACCTGCGGCAGGTCCGGGCGCAGCGCCTGCGCGGTGCGGATGCCGGTCAGGTTCGCCGGGTTGTGCAGCGGCGCGACGGGGATCAGCCGCTCGACCTCCTTCAGCACCGCGTCGTCGATCACGGTCGGCTGCGTGAACAGCTTGCCGCCGTGCACCACGCGGTGGCCGATCGCGGCCAGCTCGGGGGAGTCGAGGCCGAGCCCGTCCTCGGTCAGCTCCTCGGCGACCGCCTTCAGGGCCTCCTCGTGGTCGGCGATCGGCCGGTTCTGCTCACGTGCCTCACCGCCCTTGGCGAGCGGCGTGTGCTTGAGCCGGGAGGTCTCCTCACCGATGCGCTCGACCAGGCCGACGGCGAGGCGGGAGTGATCCGCCATGTCGAGGAGCTGGTACTTCACCGACGAGGAGCCGGAGTTGAGGACGAGGATGCGAGTCGCGGTCACGGGTACTGCCTTCGGTGGAGGTTCAAAGGGTCAAGGGGTCAAGGGGTCAGCTGGCCGGGGTCTGGGCCTGGATCGCCGTGATGACGACCGTGTTCACGATGTCCTGCACGAGGGCGCCGCGCGACAGGTCGTTGACCGGCTTGCGCAGGCCCTGGAGGACAGGGCCGACGGCGATCGCGCCGGCCGAGCGCTGCACGGCCTTGTACGTGTTGTTCCCGGTGTTGAGGTCCGGGAAGATCAGCACGCTGGCCTGGCCCGCGACCTCCGATTCCGGCAGCTTGGTGGCCGCGACGGACGGCTCGACCGCGGCGTCGTACTGGATCGGCCCCTCGATCTTCAGGTCGGGACGCGCCGCCTTCACGATCTCCGTGGCCTCACGGACCTTGTCGACGTCGGCGCCCGAGCCGGAGGTGCCGGTCGAGTACGACAGCATCGCGATCCGCGGGTCGACACCGAACTGGGAGGCGGTTCCGGCGGACTGGGTGGCGATGTCGGCGAGCTGCTGGGCGTTCGGGTCCGGGTTCACGGCGCAGTCGCCGTAGACGAGGACCTTGTCGGCCAGGCACATGAAGAAGACGGACGACACGATCGCGGCGTCCGGCTTCGTCTTGATGATCTCGAAGGCCGGGCGGATGGTCGCGGCCGTGGAGTGCACGGACCCGGACACCATGCCGTCGGCCAGGCCCTCCTGCACCATCAGCGTGCCGAAGTAGTTCACGTCCGCGACCACGTCGTTCGCCAGCTCCGGCGTGACGCCCTTGTGGGCGCGCAGCGCCGCGTACGTGTCGGCGAAGCGCTCGCGCAGCGGGGAGGTCTGCGGGTCGATGATGTCGCTGTCGGCGAGGTCGACGCCGAGGTCCGCGGCCTTCTTGCGGATCTGCTCGACCGGGCCGAGGAGCGTCAGGTCGCAGACGCCGCGCCGAAGCAGCACGTCGGCGGCGCGCAGGACCCGCTCCTCGGTGCCCTCGGGAAGCACGACGCGGCGCTTGTCCGAGCGGGCCTGCTCAAGGAGCTTGTGCTCGAACATCATCGGCGTGAGGCGGTCGGAGGACGGCGCCTGGATCGTCTTCAGCAGGCCCGCCGTGTCGACGTGCTTCTCGAAGACGCCGAGCGCGGTCTCCGCCTTGCGCGGCGTCGCCGCGTTCAACTTGCCTTCCAGGGCGAAGAGTTCGGCCGCCGTGGGGAAGGATCCGCCGGCCACCGCGATCACCGGCGTGCCGGGCGCGAGGCGCTCGGCGAGCTTGAGGATCGCCTCGCCGGGCCGCTCGTTCAGGGTGAGGATGACGCCCGCGATCGGCGGGGTGCCGGCGTTGTGCGCGGCGAGCGCGCCGACGACGAGGTCCGCGCGGTCCCCGGGGGTGACGACCATGCAGCCCGGGGTCAGGGCGTTGAGGAAGTTCGGCAGCATGGCGCCGCCGAAGACGAAGTCGAGGGCGTCGCGCGCGAGCCCCGAGTCGTCGCCGAGCAGCACCTTGCCGCCGAGCGCGTACGTGATCTGGGCGACGGTCGGCGCCGCGAGCGCGGGCTCGTCGGGCAGCACGTAGCAGGGCACGGGCAGCCGGTTGGCGAGCCGGTCCGCGATCTCGTCGCGGTCGGCGGGCACCACGCGGTTGACGATCATCGCGAGGACGTCGCAGCCCAGGCCGTCGTAGGCGCGGTAGGCGTTGCGGGCCTCGGCGCGCACCGACTCGGCGGTCTGCTTCTTGCCGCCGACGACCGGGACCACGGAGGCGCCGAACTCGTTGGCGAGGCGGGCGTTGAGCGCCAGCTCGTCCGGGAGCTGGGTGTCCGCGAAGTCGGTGCCGAGCACGAGCACCACGTCGTAGTCCCTGGCGACCTCGTGGAAGCGGTCGACGAGCCGGGAGACCAGCTCGTCGGTGCCCTGCTCGGCCTGGATCGCGGACGCCTCGTGGTAGTCGAGGCCGTACACCGTCGCCGGGTCCTGCGACAGGCGGTAGCGCGCCCGCAGCAGGTCGAAGAGCCGGTCGGGGCCGTCGTGGACGAGCGGTCGGAAGACCCCCACCCGGTCGACCTGACGGGTCAGGAGCTCCATGACCCCCAGCTCCACGACCTGGCGGCCGTCGCCGCGGTCGATCCCGGTCACGTACACGCTGCGCGTCACGCGTGCTCTCCGTTTCCCTCGTGGTTCTTCATGGATCTTCGTCGTCCTACGCCGTCGAACCCGGCTTTTCCGGGCCGATCCGGTCTCTTTCGGGTCAAAAAAAGGTCCGTAATGGAACCCGTGCCCCCTTGACAATACCTCCGGCGGTGGCTAGGTCGCCCGCCGGACAAAAGGCCTTTCCCCCTGGGTCCAAGTGCCCAGGACACCCCTTCCGAAGCTCCCTTCCCTGCCGCGAGCGAGCGCAGCCCCTTCCGGAGCGTGGAACAATCGACATCGCTCACCGACGTACCAGTAGCGAGCAGGAGACACAGCACGATGCGTATCGGAGTTCTCACCGCAGGCGGCGACTGTCCTGGCCTGAACGCCGTGATCCGGTCGGTCGTGCACCGCGCCGTCACGCACTACGGCGACGAGGTGCTCGGTTTCGAGGACGGCTATGCGGGGCTCCTCGACGGACGTTTCCGCCCGCTGGACCTGAACGAGGTCAGCGGCATCCTCGCCCGCGGCGGCACCATTCTCGGCTCTTCCCGCCTGGAGCGCGACCGCTTCCGCGCGGCCTGCGAGAACGCGAAGCAGCTCGCCGAGGAGATCGGCTTCGACGCCCTCATCCCGATCGGCGGCGAGGGCACGCTGACGGCGGCCCGGATGCTGTCGGACGCGGGCCTCCCGGTCGTCGGCGTCCCGAAGACGATCGACAACGACATCTCCTCCACCGACCGCACCTTCGGCTTCGACACCGCCGTCGGCGTCGCCACCGAGGCCATCGACCGCCTCAAGACGACCGCCGAGTCCCACCAGCGCGTGATGGTCGTCGAGGTCATGGGCCGGCACGCGGGCTGGATCGCCCTGGAGTCCGGCATGGCCGGCGGCGCCCACGGCATCTGCCTGCCGGAGCGGCCCTTCGACCCGGCCGACCTCGTCAAGATGGTCGAGGAGCGGTTCGCCCGCGGCAAGAAGTTCGCCGTCGTCTGCGTCGCCGAGGGCGCGCACCCCACCGAGGGCACCATGGACTACGGCACCGGCGAGATCGACCAGTTCGGCCACGAGCGCTTCCAGGGCATCGGCACCGCCCTCGCGTACGAGCTGGAGCGCCGCCTCGGCAAGGAGGCACGGCCGGTCATCCTCGGCCACGTCCAGCGCGGCGGCACCCCCACCGCGTACGACCGCGTCCTCGCCACCCGCTTCGGCTGGCACGCGGTGGAGGCCGTGCACCGCGGCGAGTTCGGCAAGATGACGGCGCTGTACGGCACGGACATCACGATGGTGCCGCTCGCCGAGGCCGTCACGGAACTCAAGACGGTCCCCAAGGACCGCATGGACGAGGCGGAGTCCGTCTTCTAGCGGATGCCGTCGAGGCGTCCCGCAGGTGCGGCCTGCGCCGGGGGCCGCCTTGCCCACCCTGCCGCCCAAGGCGGCAGACTGCCCAAGGCGGCGGCAACTCCAGCCCCTGCGGCGTTTGAGCAGCGGGGTCCGGGGCGGAGCCCCGATCCTTCCAGCCCCGCCGGCGTTTGAGGCGCGGGGTCCGGGGCAGAGCCCCGCGGCCCAGGAGGACGCCTACCGGGAGCGGATCCGGGACCAGAACTCGTCCAGGATCCGCTCCAGGAACTCACGCCCCGCGTCCCCCGCCCCCGGCGACGCACCCCCACCCCAACTCAACGTCGCCGCCATCAACGCCTGGTACTCCAGGTGCATTTCATGGAGCACGTCCTCCAACTCCCGCCGCTGCACCGGCACAAGCCGCCCGATCGGCCGCACGGACCCCTGCCACCGCGTCCGCGCCGCATCCCGCAGCAACTCCGCCAACTGGGCATCCCGCCCGGTCACCGTCACCGTCGCCCGCGGCGAGAGCCGCAGCGTATCGGCGAGCGCGGTCGACTGGCGGTCGTTGCCCTGCCAGTCGCCCGTCTCCTCCATCCGCAGATACGAGTGGATCTCCATGCCCACGGCGCGGGCCACGTCCTCCGGGGCAAGACCCAGCGCGAGCCGGTGCTCGCGCAAGGTCCTCGGCGCGCCGATGAGTTCGCTGGGGGAGCACCACAACGCCCCGGCGAGCGCGGTGAGTTCACCGGCGGCGGGCACCGCCTCGCCGCTCTCCCAGGCGACGATGACGTCCGGCGTGATGTGCGCGAGCCCGTACGAGGCGCGCATGCCGTACGCGACATGCCCCGGCGCCATCCCGAGCGCTTGACGCAGGCGCCGGGCGGCGGGGGCGTTGAACGGTGGTGACGGCTGGTTGGGCGTGGCCTCGTGCTGCACGGGCACAAAGTAGGGGGTCACGGGGCGTTTGGCTACCGTCCGCGCTCAACCCTTCACAGCGCCGCCGAGCGCGAACCCGCCGCCGAAGCGCCGCGACACGAGGACGTACAGCAGCACCACGGGCGTCGAGTAGATGATCGAGAACGCGGCGAGCTGCCCGTACACGACGGTGCCCCGGTTGCCGAAGAAGTCGTTGATGCTCACCGAGGCCGGCATCTGGTCGGGGGAGAGCAGCAGCATGAACGGGACGAAGAAGTTCCCCCACATCATCGCGAACGAATACACGGTGACGACGGCGACGCCAGGACCCATCAGCGGCAGCACGATCCGCACGAGCCCCTGGAAGGTGCTCGCGCCGTCCGTCCACGCCGCCTCCTCAAGCTCCTTCGGCACCCCGTCCATGAAGTTCTTCATCAGCCATACGGCGAACGGGAGTTGGGAGGCGGCGAAGAAGTAGATCGTCCCCGACATCGTGTCGATCAGGTTGACCTGCACGAACAGCGCGTACACCGGGACCATCACCGCCGTGATCGGCAGACAGGTCGCGAACAGCGTCGTCGCGAGGAACGGGTTGTTCAGGCGCGAGCGGTAGCGGGAGAGCGGATACGCGGCGAGCGCGGCGCAGCCGACCGTGAGGGCCGTCGCGCTGCCGCACAGGATCAGCGAGTTGAGGAGCGGCGTGAAGGTGACATCGGGCTTGAGCACGTCGTCGAAGTTCCCGAACGTGAACGCCGAAGGCCACTTCACCCGCAGATTCGCGTCCGCGTCGACCGAGGACAGCACGACCCAGGCCAGCGGCAGCGCGAAGGCGAGCGCGACGACGAGCAGGGACGCGTCCGCCGTGACACGCCTACGTGTTCTGTTGCGCACCGTCAGCCCTCCTCCGTCCGCAGCAACCGCATATAGACCAGCGAGAACAGGGAGCCGACCACGAGAAGCAGCAGCGCGACCGCGGTGCCGTAGCCGATCATGCTCTTCTGGAAGGCCTGCTCGTACATGAACAGGGGGAGGGTCTGGCTGTGATTGCCGGGCCCGCCGCGCGTCATCACCCAGATCAGCCCGAAGACGGACAGCGTCTGCAGGGTGTTGAGCATCAGATTCGTGCCGATGGAGCGGCGGATCATCGGCAGCGTGATGTGCCAAAGGCGCTGCCAGGCGTTCGCGCCGTCCACCTCGGCGGACTCGGTGACCTCCGTCGGGATCTCGCGCAGGGCCGCCGAGTACACGAGCATCGAGAAGGCGGTGCCGCGCCACACGTTCGCGAACGACACGGCCAGGATGGGCAGCGTGAACAGCCAGTTCTGGGAGGGCAGTTGGAGCCAGTCGAGGATGGCGTTGAGCGTCCCCTCCCGCCGGAAGAAGGCGTACAGCAGAAACCCCGCCACGACCTCCGGCAGCACCCACGCCGCCACGACGACGGCCCCGGTGACGGTGCGCGCGGGCTTCGAGGCGCGCTGCATGAGCGCCGCGAGCGCGAGACCGAGCGTGTTCTGCCCGACGATCGACGACAGGAACGTGAAGACGAGCGTCAGCCAGACGGCGTTCAGGAACGCGTCGTCCTTGAACGCCGCCGTGAAGTTGTCGAGGCCGACGAAGGACGACTCCGCCTGACCCGTCAACTGCAGGTCGGTGAAGGCGATATAGACGCAGTACGCGATCGGCCCCGCGAGGAAGAGGCCCATGAGGACGGTCGCGGGGGCGATCGGTACGAGCCGGAGGACGGTTCTGCGACGGTTCACAGTGACGCTTCTCTCTCCCTCGGCTGCCAACTCCCGTGTCTCTACGGCTTCTTGACGACCTTCCCGTCCGTCGCCGCCTTCACCTGCTCGTCGTACGTCGCCGCCGCCTCGTCGACCGAGGCGTCTCCGGTCGTCACCGACTCCATCGCCTCCTGGATCGCCGTGGAGACCTTCGGGTACGCGGGGTAGGCCGGCCGGTAGTGGGTGCTGGGCACCAGGTCCGTGAAGAACTTGGTGCCGGGCTGCGCCTTCAGGTACTCCGGGTCGTCGGCGACGTCCTTGCGGACCGCGATGCCGGAGTTGGCCATGTACCAGCGCTTGGCGTTCTCCGTCGTCTGCAGCGTCTTGATGAAGTCGAAGGCGAGATCGGGATTGGCGGACTTGGCCGGGATCGACCACGTCCAGCCGCCGGACATGGAGACCTTGCCGGGCGCCTGACCGGTCTGGGTCGGCATCTGCGCGAGGCCCAGCTTCCGCGACCACTCGGGCCACTCGTGGCCGCTGCCCTTGAGCCAGTCCTGCGGCAGCCAGGAGCCGTCGAGGGCGATGCCGAGCCTGCCCTCGGGGAGCATCTCGCCGCGCACGGCGGTCTGGATGTTCGGGTCGAGGGCGTCGGAGACCCCGGGGCCGAGCTTCTCCTTGTAGACCGTCTCCACGAACCGCAGGCTGTCCTTGAACGCCTTCGAGCCCGTGACCCACTTGCCCGAGCCCTTGTCGTAGAGCGGATCGGCGCCGCCTGCACCGGTTCCGGCCCCGCCCCCGGTCCCGTACAGGAGCATCTCGAAGCCCTGCATCGTCGAGGCCTCGCCGGCCGGTTTTCCGGTGTAGACGTTCAGCGGGGCGACGCCGGGGACCTTCCGCTTGATGGCGCGGGCGGCGTCCAGGACCTCGTTCCAGTTCTTCGGCTGCCACGGCAGCGCGATCCCGGCCTTCTTCAGGATCGCCTTGTCGTACCAGAGGCCGCGGGTGTCGGTGCCGTCCGGGACGCCGTACGTCTTCCCGTCCCTGGCCTTCGCCGCGGTCTTCGCCGTGTCGATGAACTGGCCCCAGTCCGGCCACTTGGACAGGTACGGGTCGAGGGGCTTCAAGTACCCGCTGGCGATGTCGGAGTTGATGAGGAACGTGTCCTCGTAGACCAGGTCGGGGGCGGTCCTGGGGGAGCGCAGCATCTGCTGGAGCTTGGTGTAGTACTCCGCGTCCGGCGCCTTGATCGGAACGAACTCGACCTTCTTGCCGGGATGCGCCTTCTCGAACTTCTTCTTCATCGCGGCCAGGTAGTCGTCCATGACCTTGATCTTGTTGTCCGTGGACTGCTTGAAGGAGACCTTGATGGTGTCCGAGTCACTTCCGGATCCGCCGCCGCAGGCGGTGAGCGTCGCGGCGGCCAGCAGCACGGTGGCGGTGGCGGTGAGGAGCGGGGCGGTGGGGCGCACGGGCACGACCTCCTACGGCGCATCGCGGGCTTCGTTGCCTCGCGGGGCTGCCCGTGAACGTAAGCGCGGAGTCGATCAGGGTCAATGGGTTGCGCTACTTAGGTAAGGCTAAGCTAAGTTAATCTTCGGGTGGCGCCACAACGCCCCCATCCGTGAAGGAGATTGACGCAGCATGCCTCGAATCACTCCCAGGCTCCGCCGTTCCGCCGCCGTCACCGTCGCCCTCGTCGCGGGCGCCACAGCGGCGCACACCGGCACCGCGGGCGCCGCCACCGGCTCGACCACGGCCTCGGCCACCGCCCCGACCGCCGCCTCCGCGCCTGTCACCAAAGGCCTCTACCAGTCGGCGTACTCGGCGCGGAATCACGCCCTTTGGACGACGTCGGCCGTGGGCCGCCCTCCGGTGACCACGTCCGCGCTCACCAAGCTCGACCCGAGGACGCTGAAGGTCGAGGCGACGTACACCCCGCCGGTCACCGACGCCGCCACCGGCGCCGTCGAGGCGGTCTACGGCATCGCGGTCGACGACGAGCACAACACCGTGTGGGTCACCAACACCCGCAACAACACGGTCGCCGTCTACAGCCAACGCGACGGCGCCCACCTCGCCACGCTGCCGAACGTCGCCCACGCCCGCGAGATCGTGGTGGACGAGCGGCACGACACGGTCTGGGCGAGCGGCTTCGGCGACGGCAGCGTCGTCGGCTTCGACAGCCGTACGTTCGCCGAGAAGAAGCGCGTCACCGTCGACGGCGCCGGCCCGACAGGACTCACCGTCAACGAACGCACCGGCACGGTCTACGCCGCCGACCTCACCAACGACCAACTGATCGAGGTCACACGGAAGTCCACGAAGCCGCGCCTCATCCCGACCGGCGACGGCCCGATCTCCGTGGCCCTCTCCAAGAACGGCCACACGGCGTACACCGCCGACAACACCGCCGGCACCGTCTCCGTCATCGACCTCGACAAGGGCCTGGTCACCAAGTCCGTGCCGACCGGCGCGGGCACGCTCTCCGTGGCCACCGACGACCGCTCGGGCCGCGTCGTCTCGGTGAACCGCACCGACGCGACCGCGACCGTCGTCGACCCGCGCAAGGGGGCCGTCGTCAAAACGGTGAGCACGGGGGCCAACCCCAACCACGTCGAGATCGCGCGCGGCACGGCGTACGTCGTCGACAAGTCGGGTGCGGGTGCGGCGGGCGAGGACACGCTGACGCGGTTCCGCGTGCGGTAACTCCCTTACACGGGTGGCTACTTCCAGGTGTAGATCAGCTCCGGTCGGCCCACCTGACCGTACTGCGGACTGCGCACCGCGCGCCCGGAGTCGACCAGGTGCTCCAGATACCGGCGGGCCGTGATCCGCGAGATGCCGACCGTCTCCGCGAGGGCCGCCGCCGTCGTGCCCTCGGGCGCCGCCTCCCGCAACGTGTTCGTGACCCGCTCCAGGGTGGGCGCGCTCAGCCCCTTCGGCAGCGCCGCGGGAGCCGGCGAGCGGAGGGTGGCGAGGGCCCGGTCGACCTCGTCCTGCCCGGCCGCCTCGCCGGTGGTCGCGCGGTACTCGGCGTAGCGCACGAGGCGGTCGCGCAGCGTCGGGAACGTGAACGGTTTCAGCACGTACTGCACCACCCCGAGCGACACCCCTTCGCGGACCACCGCCAGATCGCGCGCCGACGTCACCGCGACGACGTCCGCGTGATGCCCGGCGGCGCGGAGGCTCCGGGCGAGCGCGAGACCGTGGCCGTCCGGCAGGTGCAGGTCGAGGAGGAGCAGGTCCACGGGGGTGCGGTCCAGGAAACGTTTGGCCTCCGCCGCGGAGTGCGCCTTCCCCACGGCCGTGAAACCGGGCACGCGCCCTACGTACATCGCGTGGGCGTCCGCGGCGACGGGATCGTCTTCGACGACGAGGACCCGAATGGGACGGTCGACGTCAGTCATGGGGTTCCTCTTCCTGCGGTGCCGGTTGAGGCGATTCCAGCCCCGCCGGCGTTTGAGGCGCGGGGTCCGGGGCAGAGCCCCGCGGCCGTAACCCCATCCGGGGCTGGGGACTCGGGGCTCCGCCCCGGCTCCCGCTGCTCAATCGCCGCAGGGGCTCGATGGGCAATGGGCACGCGAACCGTGAATTCCGCGCCGCCGTCCGCCGACCGCTCAAGCTCAAGGCTGCCACCACACCTGGCCACGGCCTGCCGCACCAGCGCCAGGCCGAGCCCCCGCCCACCCGTCCCCCCGGAGGGCACCGGCTTCGTCGACCAACCCCGTTCGAAGACGGAGTCGACATGTTCCGGGTCGACCCCGGGCCCGGTGTCCGCGACCCGCAGCAACAGGACATCGGCATCCGTCCGCGCGGTCACCGTGACCCTCGCCCCGGGCGCCCCCTGCGCCGCGTCGACCGCGTTGTCGACAAGGTTGCCAAGGACCGTGACCAGGTCCCGCGCGGCCAGCGCCTGCGGCAGCAGCCCGTCGTCGATCCGCGTATCGGCCGACACCACCAGCTCCACACCGTGCTCATTGGCCTGCGCCGCCTTCCCCAGCAACAGCGCCGCGAGCACCGGCTCGCTCACCGCGCCCACGACCTGATCGGTCAGCGCCTGCGCCAGCTCCAACTCGGCCGTCGCGAACTCCACCGCCTCGTCCGCCCGGTCCAGCTCGATCAGCGAGACGACCGTGTGCAAACGGTTCGCCGCCTCGTGCGCCTGCGACCTGAGCGCCCGCGTGAACCCCCGCTCGGAGTCCAACTCGCCCATCACGGCCTGCAGTTCGGTGTGGTCCCTGAGCGTCACGACGGTGCCCCGCCGGTCCCCGCTCGCCACCGGCGACGTATTCACGACCACGACCCGGTCGACCGTCAGATGCACCTCGTCCACCCTCGGCTCGGCCGCCAGCAACGCCCCGGTCAACGGCGCGGGCAGCCCCAGCTCGGCGACCGACCGCCCCACGACATCCTCCCCATCGGCGACGCCCAGCAGTACCCGCGCCCCGTCATTGATGAGCGCGACCCGCCGCTGCCCGTCCAGCATCAGCAGCCCCTCGCGCACCGCGTGCAGCGCGGCCTGGTGATAGGCGTGCATCCGGCTCAGTTCGGTGGCGTTCATCCCGTGGGTGTGACGGCGCAGCCGGGCGTTGATGACGTACGTACCAATACCCCCGAGCACGAGCGCCGCGAGCGCGACCCCCGCCACCGCGAGCACCTGCTCCTGCGCCCGCTCGGTGATCACGTCGATCGTGATCCCGGCGCTGACGAGCCCGACGACCCGATGCCGCCCCTCGTCGTACACGGGCGCGACGACCCGCACCGAGGGCCCGAGCGTCCCCGTGTACGTCTCCGAGAACGTACGTCCCTTCAACGCGGGGCCGATGTGCCCGAGGTAGCGCTCGCCGATCCGGCGCTCGTCGGGGTGCGTCCAGCGGATCCCGTGCGGATCCATGATCGTCACGAAGTCGACGCCGGTGTGCCGCTGCACCTCGCGTGCGTACGGCTGCAGCCGCGCCGTTGGATGCTCGGCCCCCGAGGCCGCCTCGCGCACCGACTCCGCGTCCGCGACCGCCGTGGCCGTCGCCGTGGCCTGCCGCCGCGCGCTGCTCTCCGCCTGCCCCCGGTCACTCACATACGTAAAGAGCGCACACCCGGCCACCACGACAGCGACCAGCACGACCTGCATCGCGAAGAGCTGGCCGGCCAGGCTGCGGGGACGGGGGAGACGCATGCGGAACAGTCTGCCTCTTCGTATAAGCGCGAACTAAATGAACGGAAGGGTGACGGTCCTCACCGGGGGGAGAGATAGTCGCCAGGATTCTCCGGGATCCGCAGGACGTGAGCCGCACGACCTGTACGCCGACGTCGTCGTCAGGAGGAACCCGTGGCCGGGACAGAGACCACAGGACCAGCCGCCGCACCAGCACCAGCCAAGCGGGACCGCACCCACTATCTCTACATCGCGGTGATCGTGGCCGTGCTGCTCGGCATAGCCGTCGGCTTCATCGCACCCGACTTCGCCAAGGAGCTCAAGCCCATCGGCACGGGCTTCGTGAACCTGATCAAGATGATGATCTCGCCCATCATCTTCTGCACGATCGTCCTCGGCGTCGGCTCCGTCCGGAAGGCCGCCAAGATCGGCAAGGTCGGTGGCCTCGCCCTCGGCTACTTCATCGTGATGTCGGTCGTGGCCCTCGCCATCGGCCTGCTCGTCGGCAACTTCCTGCACCCCGGCGACGGCATGCACCTCACCGAGGCCGTGAAGGGCGCGGGCCACACGGCCGCCGAAGAGGCCAACGAAGGCCCCGTCGACTTCATCCTCGGCATCATCCCGACCACCATGGTCTCCGCCTTCACCGGCGACTCGGTCCTCCAGACGCTGCTCGTCGCCCTCCTCGTCGGCTTCGCGCTCCAGGCCATGGGCCGCTCCGGCGAGCCGGTGCTGCGCGGCGTCGAGCACATCCAGAAGCTCGTCTTCCGGGTCCTCGGCATGATCATGTGGGCCGCCCCCGTCGGCGCCTTCGGCGCGATGGCGGCCGTCATCGGCGAAACCGGCCTCGACGCCCTGAAGGCCCTGATCACGATCATGGTCGGCTTCTACGTCACGTGCGCCCTGTTCGTCGGCATCGTCCTCGCGGCGATCCTGCGCCTGGCGACGGGCTTCAACGTCTTCATGCTGCTCAAGTACCTGGGCCGCGAGTTCCTGCTCATCCTCTCGACGTCGTCCTCGGAGTCGGCGCTCCCGCGCCTCATCGCAAAGATGGAGCACCTCGGCGTCTCCCGCCCGGTCGTCGGCATCACCGTCCCGACCGGCTACTCCTTCAACCTCGACGGCACCATGATCTACCTGACCATGGCGTCCCTCTTCATCTCCGACGCCATGGACCAGCCGATGTCCGTCGGTCAGCAGATCGGCCTGCTCCTCTTCATGATGATCGCGTCGAAGGGCGCCGCCGGCGTCTCCGGCTCCGGCATCGCCGTCCTCGCCTCCGGCCTCCAGTCCCACAAGCCGGGCCTGGTCGACGGCGTCGGCCTGATCATCGGCATCGACCGCTTCATGAGCGAGGCCCGCGCCCTCACCAACTTCGCGGGCAACGCCGTCGCTACGTTGCTCATCGGTACGTGGACCGGAGAGGTCGACCGGGACCGTGTGAAGCGGGTCCTCGCCGGCGAGCAGCCCTTCGACGAGCGCACGCTCCTCGACACGGGCGACTCCGACGCCGCCTCCGACTCCGACTCCGACGCGGACGTTCCGGCGCCGCGCGACGGCGGGACGAAGTCGCCGGTCGGAGCCTGATCCCAGCGGTTCCCCAGGGGCGGGGCCCGGTGCGATGTGCTCGCACCGGGCCCCGCTTTTGTGCCGTGGAGGGGCGTGGCGTACAGTCCTTCGAGTTGCCCACAGGGCGGCACCCCCACCAAACCTTCAGCACGACATCCCGAGCGGGATCGATTTCGGCATGCCCGAATTCAATTCTGACCCCCGATTAGGTTCGGGAACGGGAATCCGCTAAAGTTTGGAACGTCGGAACGGCCCAACAGCCGCGAAGACAAACCCCTCTGACTGGGAATCAGGCTCGAAAGGATCTGATAGAGTCGAACTCGCCGGAAAGCCGAAAGGCCGGAAAGCGAAGCAAGACCCCGAGGAAATCGGCCGGTGAAACGGTCTGATAGAGTCGGAAACACGAAATCCCGAAGGGAAGCGCCCGGAGGAAAGCCCGAGAGGGTGAGTACAAAGGAAGCGTCCGTTCCTTGAGAACTCAACAGCGTGCCAAAAATCAACGCCAGATATGTTGATACCCCGTCTCTCTGAGACGAGGTTCCTTTGTAAAA
>NZ_JASERL010000002.1 GCF_030766935.1 Streptomyces sp. KL109B
CACGCCGTGCGCCCCGAAGGCCTCCGGCTGGCGACAACGTGGCGCGGAGTCGCCGTGCACGCGGTCGGCGCGTCTGCCCTGCGGGTGCGGATCGGCCCGGACCGCGACGGGTTGGTGTCGGTGACGCTGGCCGACGCCGTGGGCGATCCGGTCGCCGAGTTCACCGTCGGCACCACGCCCGTCGAACCCGGGCAGCTGCGCGCCGCCGGGGTCGTACAACTCGGCGTGCTCCACCGTGAGGCATGGGTCGACCACCTCGTGAAGGCGTCACCCCGGAAGGCGCACTGGGCCGTCGTGGGAGCGGATCCGCTCCGCGCCGCGGCGGGGCTGACGGACGCGGGCGTGTACGTCCGGGCATATCCGGGACTCGACGCCCTGGCCGAAGCGGGCGGGGACTCGCCCGACTATCTGCTGCTCACCGTGTCGGCGGGCGCGGAGGTCGTCGACGCCGTGCGGGAGACACTGAGCCGGCTGAACGAGGTGCCTTCGGCCGAGAGGCTCACCACGACGAACGTGGTGTTCCTGACCACCGCCGCCGTGCCGGCCTTCGACCCTGCCGACTCCGACCTCGCGGGCGCCGCGGTGTGGGGGCTCGTACGGTCCGCGCAGGCGGAGAACCCCGGACGGTTCGTCCTCGCCGACATCGACACCGATGAGGCGTCCTGGCGTGCGCTGCCGCGGGCCGTCATGTCCGGCGAGCCGCAGATGGCCCTGCGCGAGGGCCGGGTCAAGGTGCCACGGCTCGCTCCGGGTACACCGGCGGGTACGACGGAGCGGTTCGCCGGCCACGAAGGCACCGTGCTGGTCACCGGCGGGACCACACCCAGGGGCGAGCGACTGGCGCGGCATCTCGTCGCCGTGCACGGGGTACGGCATCTGCTGTTCATCGGCGCCGAAACCCCCGAGCCCGCCGCGGAACTCACCGCGCTGGGCGCCACCGTCACCACCGCGGCGTGCGATCCGGTGGACCCCGCGGCGCTGCGGGAACTGATCGGCCGTCTGCCCGCGAAGCGTCCGCTGACCATGGCCGTACACGTACCGCAGGCTCCGCCGCCCACCAGGATCCTGTCCGCGCCGCCGTCCCAGGCCCCGGACCCGCTCGCCGAGGCAGTGGGTGCGGCGGTCGCTGCCGCGGAGGTCCTCGACCAGGAGATCGGGGAGGCCGCCCTCGTCCTGTGCTCGTCGCTCGCCGGAACCGTCGGTGGTTCCGGTCTCGCCGCCACTGCCGCGTCGGCGGCCGCGCTGGACGCGCTGGCCCGACGACGCCGGGCACGTGGCGCCCCCGCGCTGTCGCTGGCTTGGGGGCCCTGGACGGTGGACGACGCACGGTCCCGTGGCGAGAACGCGGGAGTGGGCGTACTGGGGGTGCGGGAGGCCGGAGCGCTGTTCGACACCGCCTGCCGCGCGGACGAACCCGTGTGGATCCCGGCCAGGCTGGATCTGGCCGAGCTGACCAGGCGGGCCGAGGCCGGGGAAGCGCCGCCGCCGCTGTTCAGGTCGCTGGTCAGGACCAACGGCAAGCGCACGGCGAGCGGCGGCGCGGTCCCGGTCACAGCACTGCGGCAACGGCTCGCGTCGATGGCCGAGGCCGAACAGGACCGGACGCTGTCCACCCTGATCACCGCACAGATCTCGGCGGTGCTCGGTCTTGAGCCGGCCGACGTGGTGCAGCCGAACCAGATTCTGCTCGACTTCGGCTTCGACTCGCTGTCCATCCTGACCCTGCGGAACCGCCTCGACTCGGCGACCGGTGTGCGTCTGGACACCACGTCGATGTCCCACCGCTCGACACCGGACGACCTGGTCCAGCACTTCAAGCAGGCACTGCTCGACAACCGATCCGGAAGAGGAGTCGATAATGCGCCCGCCGATGACACAGTCTGAGCGCGTCGTGGAACCGACAGGACGTGGCCATCTTCTCCTCGACGCGCATCCAGTCGGATGCTTCCGCAGCGTGGAGCTGATGCGGGCCGAGGTGTCGACCCAGGAGAAGCCACCGGCCCGGCGGCCGACGGCGCTGATCATCGGAGCGAGTTCGGGCTACGGTCTGGCGAGCACGATCGCCGGGCTGGTGCGGTACGGCATCGATGGCGTGGGGATCGGCCTCGAACGGTCGGCCGGACATCGCAGCGCGAGCGCCGGGTGGTACCGCACGGTCGCCGCCGACGCGATCGCCCGCGAACTCGGGTCGGACTTCTCGTTCCGCAACGCCGACGCCTTCGCCGACACCACGAAGACCGAGGCGCTGGATCTGTTGGCTGAGCGGTTCGGCGGTGTGGACTACCTGATCTACAGCGTCGCCGCACCCCGGCGCACCGACCCGCGGAGCGGCACGACCCATCAGTCGGTGCTCAAGCCGCTCGGCTCTGCGCACACCACCCGGAACCTGGAGTTCGCCGACGACGGAGCCGCACGGGTGCGGGAGGTCACCGTCGCCCCGGCGACCGAGGCCGAGGCGGCCGCGACCGTAGAGGTCATGGGCGGCGAGGACTGGTCCCGCTGGATCACGGCACTGGCCGGGCGCGGGCTGCTGCGGACCGGTTTCCGCACGGTCGCCCTCACGTACATCGGGTCGCCGCTGACCTCGGCGATCTACCGCAGGGGCACGATCGGCGCCGCCAAGGCCCACCTGGAGTCCACCGCGCGCGTCCTGACCGAGCGGCTGGCCGCGGTGGACGGCCGCGCCTTCACCTCGGTGAACGGGGCCCTGGTCACCCCGGCGCTGACCGCCATCCCGGGCATCCCGCTCTACGTGAGTCTGCTCCGCGGCGTTCTCGGCGACCGCTTCCCGTCCCCCGTGGCGCAATCGCTCGACCTGTGGCATCAGCTCACCGCGCGCCGGCCCGACGTGGACGACTCCGGCCGCATCCGCCTCGATCGCTGGGAGCTGTCCGAGCCGGTCCAGGCGGCGGTCGCCGAACGGTGGCGGTCGACCACGCCCGGGTCCGGGGCCGCGCTGGCCGACACCGCGTGGTTCCGGACCCAGTGCCGAGCCCTGTACGGCTTCGACGTGCCCGGTGTCGACTACACCGTCCCGGTCGAGACCGACCTGCCCTGGCCGGGGTGGTAGACACCGGAGTCCGCCCATGGGCATCCCCGTTCCCCTCGGCCGACCACCGCCCGGCGGTCAGCCGAGGAGAACGGCTCAGCGGAAGTCGTCGGCATGGTCGGCGGCCCACTGCGCGAACGTGTGCGAGGGCCTCCCGGTGACCCTTTCGACGATGACGGAGACCGGGGCCGGAACCCCGTCGGCCGCGGCCCACATGCGCAGCAGGGCTTCGGCCACATTCGACGGCGCCTTCTCGGCGAACTCCTCCCGCGCCTGCTCGACAGAGACCGTCTCCACCCGGATCGGGCGCCCGAGTGCCTCACCGATGTGTTCCACCTGGCGCCGCAGCGTCAACGACTCGGCCCCGTGGACGGTGTACGCCTGTTGGGAGTGGCCTGGCTCGGTCAGCGCGGTCACGGCGAGCGCGGCCATGTCCTTCTCATGGACGGGTGCGTTCTGCGCTTCCGGGTACGGAAGGCGCACGACACCCTCCCCGCGGATCGACTCCCCCCACCACCAACGGGCGTTGGTGGCGAACATGCCCGGCCTGATGAACGTCCAGTCCAGCCCGGATCGTTCGACGGCCAGCTCGACCGTCCGGTGCATCCGGGCTATCGGGTTCTGTTCGGAGGTGGCCATCACGACCGCCACCGACGACAGCAGGACCACCTGCCGGACACCGGCGGACCGCGCCGCCTCGACGAAGGCCTCGATCTCCTCGGGTTTGGCGTACAGGAACACCTTGTCGGCACCCGCCAAGGCTGCGGGCAGGGTCTCGGGGCGCTCCAAATCGGCCTGGACGACGTCCAACGTGGCCGGGAAACCGCCCGCTTCCGGGTCCCTGCTGGTGCCCCTGACCTTCTCGCCGGCAGCCAGCAGACCAGCAGCGACATTGCGGCCGACGTTTCCACGTGCTCCGAAGACAACGGTAACCATGATCCGACCTCCGCGTGCGGTTTTCGGGGTCCGCTCATCGACCTCCGACCGGCGACCGAGGCTGGCACGGGTCGCCGGAAAACACAAACCGCGTACGTCGTACCTTCTTTTGCTATCCTCGATCCGTGGGGCTCACCCGTGAACCATCGAACACGCCCTGTTCCACGTGCAGTTGATGCTGCCCGAGCAGGCCGAGTGGGTCGCCCACGAGGGCACGCGAAGAGGGGAATTCAGGTGACCAAGACGTATCCACCGCCCAGCGCGGCGATCGACCCCGACCCGAGCAGGTCCTGGTTACGACGAGCGTGGCCACTGGTCCGGGCACACCGGTGGATGTTCAGCGCGGCCCTGGTGATGTCCGGGGCCAGCATGTTGGTGGCCGTACAGGTGCCGAGGCTGATCCAGGACGCGGTGGACAACTCGATCGTGTCGGGCAGGGTGCCGCTGTCGCACTACATGTGGTGGCTGGTCGGGATGACGGTGATCATGCTGGTCGTCGGCTACCTGTCGAAACAGCTGCTCTTCCGGGCCGCTGCCAGGATCGAGTACGACCTGCGCAACATCGCGTACGAGCACCTGACCGCCATGTCGTTCCCGTTCTACGACCGGATGCAGAGCGGGCAGCTCATCTCCCGCGCCAACTCCGACATCCGCGCGGTGCAGATGTATCTGGCGTTCGCTCCGTACCTGCTGGTGCAGTCCGGTATCTCGCTGGTGTCGTTCGCGTACATGCTGGCAATCGACGTGCCGCTGGCCATCTTGGCCATGCTGCCGATGCCGCTGATGTTCGTGGCCAGTCGACGCATGCAACGTTCCCTGTTTCCCGTGTCCTGGCTGGTCCAGGCCCGGCTGGCCGATGTCGCGACCGTGGTGGACGAGAACGTCAACGGCGTGCGCGTGGTCAAGTCGTTCGCGGCCGAGCGGTGCCAGCTCGCCTCGTTGCAGAAGGCCGCGACGAGTGTCGCCTGGGCGAACGTGAAGGATGCCGATCTGCGCGCGCGGTGGACGCCCCTGGTGCAGAACCTGCCCCGCGTCGGCATGGCGATCGTGCTGCTGTACGGCGGATACCTGGTCATTCACGGTGATCTGGGCGTCGGCGCGATCCTGGCCTTCAACGCCTATCTCCTGATGCTCCAGGTTCCGTTCCAGGTGATCGGCAACCTGATCATGCTGGGACAGCGGTCGTCGGCCGCGGCCAAGCGGCTGTACGAGGTGCTGGACGAGAAGCCGGAGATCGCGGACGCCCCGGGCGCGCGGGAGGCCACCGGGCCGCGCGGTGACGTCCGGTTCGAGGACGTCACCTTCGGATACGGCGACGGTCCCGACGTGCTGAAGGGGTTCTCGCTCCGGCTCCGCCCCGGCGAGACCGTGGCGCTGGTCGGCCGGACCGGCACCGGGAAGTCCACCGCGGCCAGACTGCTGCCGCGTTTCTACGACGTGCGCGCCGGCTCCGTCAGCGTGGACGGGCACGATGTGCGGGACCTGACCCTGCGCAGCCTGCGGGACGCCGTCGGCGTCGTACTGGACGAGCCCTTCCTGTTCTCGGCGTCGGTCCGCGACAACATCGCCTACGGGCGGCCGGACGCGGACATCACCGACATCGAGCGGGTGGCCCGGCTGGCCGGGGCCCACGAGTTCATCACCGAACTGTCCGAGGGCTACGAGACCGTCATCGGTGAACGCGGCTACACGCTGTCCGGCGGGCAACGGCAGCGCATCGCGATCGCCCGGACGCTGCTGGTAAATCCGCCGGTGCTGGTGCTCGACGACGCGACCAGCGCCATCGACGTCCAGGTGGAGCAGGAGATCCACGCCGGGCTGCGGTCCCTGTTCGCCGGCCGGACGACGCTGATCGTCGCGCACCGGTTGTCCACCATCAGTCTCGCCGACCGCGTGGTGCTGCTGGACGGCGGCCGGATCGTCGCGGACGGCACGCACAAGGAACTGCTCGCGAGCACGCCGCTGTACGCGGAAGTGCTGGCGCAGGCCGACGAGAGCATCGAGGAACTGGGGAGTGTGGGCCGATGACGTCTCCCACGGGAGGTGGCGCCGCGTTCAACGGAGGCGGCAAGGCCACCGCGGCAGGTCTGCCCTTCGCCGGAGTGCCGCCGGAGATGCAGGCGAGCGTCGACACGTTGCTGAAGACGGAGCCGGAGCATCCCGAGCCCGAGGTCGTGTTCGAGCACGGTCGGCCCGATCCCGACGGTGCCCGGCTGAGTCTGCGGCGGCTGATCCGCCCGTACTGGCCAGTCGTGCTGCTGGGCGGCGTGTTCGTGGCCTTGGAGGCGCTGACGCTCCAGGCCGGTCCGAAGCTGACCCAGATCGGCATCGACGACGGCATCACGGCGAAGGACTTCGGCACACTGGTCCTGGTCGCGATCGCGTACCTGGTCAGTGTGGCGGTCACCGGCGCCGCGCAGGCCGCGCGGGTCAAGGTGACCGGGCGGATCGCCGCGTGGGTGATGAACGACCTGCGGGTCCGGGTCTTCACCCAGTTGCAGCGGCTCTCGCTGAACTTCTACACCAACGAGAAGTCCGGCGTGATCATGACCCGGATGACCAGCGACATCGAGAACCTCCAGGCGTTGCTGCAGGACGGCCTGGCACAGTTCGCCGTCCAGGGCCTGACCATGGTCGTTGTCACGGTGGTGCTGTTCACCTTCGACGTACGGCTGGCACTGATCACCGTCGTACTGGTCGTGCCCGTCCTGACCGCACTGTCCGTGTGGTTCCACCGGGCGTCCGCCAAGGGCTATGTGCGGGTGCGGGACACCATCGCCGCTGTCATCGCCGACCTCTCCGAGAGCCTGCAGGGAGTGCGCATCGTCACGGCGCACAACCGGCAGCGGCACAACACCGAACAACACCGACAGGTCACGGGCACGTACTACGACGCCAATGTCCGCACCGGACGAATCAACTCGATCTATACGCCGAGTACCCAGGTCATCGGTGTCGCGGGGCAGCTCGCTCTGCTGGCCATCGGCGCCGGCATGGTCGCCGACGGAGAGCTGACCATCGGCGAGTTGGTCGCGTTCCTCCTATCCCTGGGCGCCTTCTTCCAGCCCATCCAGCAATTGGTGCAGCTCTACAACACGTACCAGCAGGGCCAGTCGTCGATCGTGAAGCTCAGGGAGCTCCTGAGCACGCGGGCGGAGGTCGAGGAGGCTCCTGGAGCCGTCGACCTGCCGAAGGTCGAGGGCGAGATCGTCTTCGAGGACGTCACGTTCGGCTATGTTCCCGACCGGCCGGTGATCTCCGAGGTGTCGCTGGACATCCGGGCCGGTGAGACCGTGGCGTTCGTCGGCCCCACCGGCGCCGGCAAGTCCACCCTCGCCAAACTGGTCACCCGGTTCTACGACCCGACATCCGGCCGGATCCTCATCGACGGACGCGACCTCCGGGACGTGCGGATGGAGTCCCTCCGGCGGCAGATCGGCGTCGTTCCGCAGGAACCCTTCCTGTTCGCCGGGCCGCTCCGCGACAACATCCGTTTCGCCGCCCCGGACGCCTCCGAAGGCCGGGTCAAGGAGGCGCTGCGAGTGGTCGGCCTGGTCGACGTGCTCAAGCGGCTGCCCCACGGCCTCGACACGGTCGTCCAGGAGCGGGGCCAGTCACTGTCCTCCGGCGAACGGCAACTCGTCGCCCTGGCACGGGCCTTCCTGGCCCAGCCCCGGGTGCTGGTCCTGGACGAGGCCACGTCCAACCTGGACCTCCAGTCCGAGACCAAGATCGAGCAGGCCCTGGACGTGCTACTGGAGGGCCGCACCGCGATCCTGATCGCGCACCGGCTCTCCACTGCGATGAAGGCAGACCGCATCGTCGTCTTCGACGAGGGCCGCGTCGTCGAAGTTGGTTCGCACGACCAGCTCCTCGCCGCCAACGGCAAATACACCCAGATGTTTGCCGTGTGGACCGATCAGGCCGCCGAAGCCCACTGAGGAGCCTCGCGAGTCCCGCTCCCGGCCGCCGTGTTGGTGTCCCGTATTCGTGCGGGCCGGGCATGTGTGAGGTCGAACTGGCAGCGCTGACAGCGCAGTCGGTGAACACCCTGGTGGAGCGGGTGAGCGCGGGGGTGGACCTGGTTGCGGTGCGGCATCAGCGGCGGCACCCACGTTGCGCCGAGTGATCGAGGCGATCGCCGAAGTGCCGTGGGTGCCGGAAACTGGTCCACCGCTGGTGACACGATCGGAAGCTTCAAAAAACGCGGAGATTCTCGTGCTGCGACACCGACTCGCAGTGCCGCGCCGTCAAGTCGCCCGGCCGGTTCGTCACCCCCGGGCACGGTGAGGGGTTTTCATCCTGACGCGGCAGTGAGGTGAAGGGCGAGGACGGCCTTCACGATCGCGGTGACGCGGTTGGTGCTGCAGCGCGGCTTCCGAAGCGGGCGCCAGCCCCTGAGAACCGCCATGGCCTGCTCGCCGACGCAGCGGATCTTGGCGTGGGTGGTGTGGTGACGCCGCTGCCACCGCTTGAGCCGGCGCCCCTTGAACGGGACCCGGGCGTTGCGGGCCGCGCCTCGATACGCCATGTCCGCCCAGCAGTTGAGGCCCGCCTAGACGAGGGCGCCGATGATGCCGTGGTCGCGGGCCGCCGTCAGGTCACGCGTCGCACCGGGCAACGCGTGCGAAGCCCGGGTCCAGCAGCTTCTGCTTCTGTGCCGCGGTCATCTTCGAGCCGGGCAGCCCCGCGTAGGCGAGCTCGAGGTTGTCCTGACCGGCGCCCGCGACCATGTCCGTTCCACTCTTCTCCTTCTTGGAGTCGATGACCTCGGCACGCTGCGCCTTGGTCAACGAACGGATCATCGCGAGTCCGGCCTTGGTCTCCGGCTTGCAGAGATGGATCTTCTCGCCCTTGTACGTGATCTTCGTCGGCTCGGAACCCATGAACGTCGGCGTCATGACGACCTGGTCGCCCAGCACGAAGTAGTTGATGGCGACGTGGTGGCCCTCGTACTGGAAGCCCCACGGCTTGGTGGTCGACTGGGTGCCCATGAAGGTGAAGAAGTACGCGCCCTCGGTGAGGATCTTCCTGTTGCCGCCGTTCAGGCCTGTGGGTGCCGAATATTACGTCGGTGCAGTTCAGCCTTGCTGTCGCGCCAACGGCAAGGGTCGGCAATGATCACTGGCCATGCTCGTACGCCTGGCCTGCATCGCCGTCTCCCACGCCTTCACCGCCCTGAGGCTGATCCCTATGAGCGACCACGACAAGGACGCCGAGATCCTCGCGCTCCGTCACCAGTTCGCCGTCCTGCAACGCCGACTCGGCAACCAACGCCCCGGCTTTCAGAAGGCCGACCGCGCCTTCCTGGCCGCACTCCTCGCCCCGCTGCCACGAGCCGCCCTGCGCCGGCTCCGACTCATCGTCTCCCCGGACACCGTCCTGCGCTGGCACCGCGACTTCATGAACAGCCGTCATGCCCGTCTCAGCCGCGAACGGCGTCCTGGCCGCCCCCGCACAATCGCTTCCGTCCGCCGCCTCATACTCCGCCTCGCCAAGGAGAACCCCACCTGGGGCTACCGGCGCATCCACGGCGAACTCGCACTCCTCGGCATCAAACTGGCACCCTCCGCCGTCTGGGAAATCCTCAAGGCCGAAGGCATCGATCCCGCGACCCAACGCTCGAACGTCACCTGGGCCACCTTCCTTCACTCCCAGGCCGAAGCCATCCTCGCGATGGACTTCATCGAGACCATCGCCCTCACCGGGCAGCGCCAGTACATCCTTCGCCGCCATCCACCACGCCCGCCGAGGCGTCCGTGTACTCGGCACCACCGCCCACCCCACCCACGCCTGGGTCACCCAGGTGATCAAGAACCTGGTCACGGACCTCGAAGACGCCGGACAGCTCACCACCATCAAGTTCATAATCCGCGACCGCGACGCGAAATACCCCGCCGCCATCGACGAGATCCTTTCTCAGGCCGGGATCCGCACCGTGCTCACCGCCGTTCGCACGCCACGCATGAACGCAATCACGGAACGCTGGGTTCGCAGCCTGCGCCGTGAACTCCTCGACCGCACCCTGCTCTGGAACGAAGCCCACCTGCGGCGAGCGCTCCACGAGTACGAGCAGCACTACAACCATCACCGCACCCACCGCACACTTCAGGCTGCCGCACCTCTCCGAGTTGTACCGGAACCGCTCAACCCACCACAGATCAAGCATCTTCACGTTCGCCGACACGATCGTCTCGGCGGCGTACTCCACGAGTACCAACATGCTTCCTGACCTGCATGGAGATAATTGTCGGCACGTACACGCTCCCAGTGGGAGCGTGGGAGCAACAGAAAAAGGGCCGTTCGAAAACGGCCCTTCACCTGCGACGTTCGATCGTTCGAACTTGTCGGGACGACAGGATTTGAACCTGCGACCCCTTGATCCTCAGCTCGACGGAAGTCGCTGACTACTTACTACGGTACGCGCCTTTAGCGAGCCGCCAATCCTCGTCGCGTTCCTGAGGTGACATGGCCTCTCAACCGGCATCGCATCCGCTGGGCGCCGTTACCCCACGACAGACGCTGTTGCCTGACTCTGCCAGCAGTAGAAGGCTCTTGAGCCCGACCAGCGGCCACTGGCTACACCGTCCGCGCAAGCTTCGCGTCCGCCGGACGGATCCCGGACCGTACACGTTTTACAGTCACGGCGTTCGTTCGACCTCACCTGACCAGGTGAGCCAAAGCTTTGAACGTTCCCCCATCGAACACTTATGCTCACGAGTGTCTAGTGGTGTTCCATTGACGGCACTTGACGAAGTGCCAGGCGGGGGAGAGTCGCAGCATGGGAGTGGTGCTTCCGGGGTGGGCGGATGAGCTGCTGGACCTGATCGGCGTGTCCTGGCCGAATGTCGACGAGGACGACTACCGACAGATGGCGGATTCCTTCCGGGAGTTCGCGGATGACATCGCCGACGGCACCACGACGGCGCACCAGGGCATCCAGTCACTTGTCGCGTCTTCCGGCGGCTCGATCGCCGTCGAAGCTCTGGATGCGCACTGGCAGAAGATCCGGGGCAAACACCTGGAGAAGCTGGCCGAGTGCGGTCGGTTGACAGCCAACGCGCTGGATGGTGTGGCGCTGGTCATCGAGGGCGCCAAGGGCGCGGCCGTGGTCCAGTTGGGCATCCTCGCAGCGGAGGTTGCCGCGGCTCAGGCGGCCGCACCACTGACGCTAGGGCTCTCGGAGTTGGGGGCGCTCGGGGCCACACAGGCCACCCGAATAGTACTCAAGCGGCTGTTCAAGGAAGCCGGTGAGCAGGCCGCCGAGCAGGTCGTCGGGATGGCTCTGGCTCCCGTGGAGCAAGCCTTGGGTGCCATGGTCGGGGATCTGGTGGTCCAACTGGGCAGCAATGCTATGGGAGTTCAGGACGGCGTCGACCTGAAACAGGCGGCTCAGGCCGGCAAGGGCGGTTTGAGTGAGGGAGCGGCTGCGGCCAAGGGGCAGATGCAACTGCTCAGCGCCGGCGGAGATGGCGGCACGAGCGGCGGCGGCTCGTTCGTCTTCGAACCCGACGAGTACGACCGGACGACCACCAGCCTGGCGAGCGCGGGAGGCACGTTCCGGAACCGCGCCGGTGGCAGGATCAGCACTGCCAGGGGCCACTACGGGCGTACGAAGGGCAAGGACGCGATCGCGGACACGGCGAACGCGGTGCTGGACCAGGTGATCGACGGTATCGAGGAGGCCGTCAAGAAGAGCGCCAAGCACCTCGACGACAACATGACACGCGGCCTGAAGCAGATGGCCAAGAACCATCGGGACAACGACCGCGCTCTCGCTGACCACTTCGACGGCCTGCGCAAGGGCGACAAGGGGCCCTCGGGCTCCCCCGGTTCCAGCCCGAGCGTCTCCCTGAACTCGGCCGGACCTCGAACGGGGCGCAACGGTAGCGATGCACCGGCACCCTTGCGCGAAGGGGCGGGCCATGACGGACTCGCCGCCGCCCAACCCGCGAACGGCCGCTGCATGGGCGGCGATCCCATCGACCTGATCTCCGGCGAGATGATCCTCGCCGAGACCGACGTCGCCCTGCCCGGATTGCTGCCGCTGGTCGTTGAGCGCACACATGTCTCGTCGTACCGCTGCGGCCAATGGTTCGGCCGTTCCTGGGCATCCACGCTCGATCAACGCCTCGAAGCCGACGGCGACGGGCTCGTCCTGGCTACCGCCGACGGCATGCTGCTGCTCTACCCGGTGCCCCAGCCGGACAGGCCGGTCGTGCCGGAGCACGGCCCTCGTTGGCCGTTGACCTGGGACGGCACACCGGGCGGGGAAATGCACGTCACCGACCCCACCACCGGCCACACGCTTCACTTCGCGCCCCTCACCCCGCCCGCGCCCGCGCCCGGTACAGCTCCGACCGGGCGGATCACCCTGCCGCTGTCAGGGATGTCCGATCGCAACGGCCACAGCATGGAGGTCGACCGAGCGCCGGACGGCACGCCCGTCGAGGTCTCGCACAGCGGCGGTTACCGGATCGCCGTCGACACCGACGAGCAGCGGGTCACCTGCCTGCGCCTGCTGGGCACCGAAGACGGAGGGACCGAGGGAACGGTCCTGCGCCGCTACGGGTACGACGTACACGGAGACCTCGTCGAGGTCGTCGACGCCATGGGCCACTCGGCCCACTTCACCTACGACGGCAACGGGCGCATCGTCGAACGCACCGACCGCAACGGCGGCTGGTACCGATGGGAGTACGACAACGCGGACCGCTGTGTCCGCGGCACCGGCGCGGACGGCTACCTTTCCTGCACTCTCGACTACGACCCCACCGGCCGCGCGAATCGCTACACAGACTCCCTGGGCCACACCACCACCTACCGCTACAACTCGCAGCGGCGGCTGACCGGTTGGACCGACGCCGAGGGCAACACCACCCACCGCGTCTGGGAGGGTCCCGACCGCCTGGTCTCCGCCAGCGACGCCCTGGGACGCACGACCCGCTACGAGTACGACGAGTCCGGGAACACGACCGCCGTCATACGCTCCGACGGGCACGCCATGCGCGCCTCCTACAACGCCCTCGGTCTGCCTGTCGCCGTCATCGAGGAGGACGGCGCCACCTGGCACTACACCTACGACGAGCGGGGCAACCGGCTCTCGGTCACCGACCCGGCCGGTGCTGTCACGCACTACGCCTACGACGCCCACGGCAGCCCCACCGCGATCACCGACGCCCTCGGACACACCCGTCGGATCTCGACCGACGCGGCCGGCCTGCCCCTGGCCCTCACCGACCCCCTCGGCCACACGACCACAGCCGAGCGGGACGCCTTCGGCCGCGTGCGTACTGTTACCGACGCCACCGGCCGCATCGAGCGCTTCGGCTGGACGGCCGAGGGCAAACCGGCCTGGCGCGAGTTGCCCGACGGGGCCCTGGAGACCTGGGAGTGGGACGCCGAGGGCAACCTCGTGGCCACCACCGACCGGGCCGGCCACACCTCCCGGTTCACCTTCACCCACTTCCACCTGCCCACCTCCCGCACCACCCCCGACGGCGCCAGCCACACCTTCCGTCACGACACCGAACTACGCCTGGCCCGCGTCGAAGGCCCCGACGGGAACACCTGGGAGTACGCCTACGACGCGGCGGGCCGCCTGATCCGCGAGCGGGACTTCGCCGGCCGCACCCTCACCTACCGCCCCGACCCGACCGGCGCACTGGCCGCCCGCACCAACGGCGCAGGCGAAACCACCACGTACGTCAGGGACGTTCTCGGCCGCCCCGTCGAGGAGCACTCCGCCGACGGCATCAGCACCTTCACCTACGACCTCGCCGGCAGCCTGCTGCGCTCCGCCAACGCCGCCACCACCGTGGAACACACCTACGACGCCGCGGGCCGCAAGCTGTCCGAGACGATCAACGGCCGCACCACCACCTGGACGTACGACGTCCTCGGCCGCCGCACCCAGCGGCGCACCCCGTCCGGAACCGTCTCCACCTGGACCTACGATGCGGCTGGCCGCCCCACCGCCCTGGACACCGCGGGCCACCGGATCGACTTCGCCTTCGACGCCGTGGGCCGCGAGGTGCTGCGCGGTCTGGGCCCCGGCCTCGACCTCGCTCATGACTGGGACACGAACGGCCGCCTCGGCGCCCAACACCTGACCCACGGCGGGCAGCTGCTCGAACAGCGGCAGTACCACTACCGCGCGGACGGATTCCTCAGCGAGATCCGCGACTTGACCGGCCACAGCCGCCGCTTCGACCTGACCCCCGCCGGCCGGATCGCCACCGTCCACGGCAGCGACTGGAGCGAGTCGTACGCCTATGATCCCGCCGGCAACCTCACCCGCGCGGCCCTGCCCACCTCCAGTACGGACGACACCGTCCGCGAGTACAGCGGCAACCGGCTGCACCGCTCGGGCCGTTCGACCTACGAATACGACGCGGGCGGTCGACTCGTCCGCCGCCACACCCGGCTGCTGAACGGTCAGCGCAAGACCAGCACCTACACCTGGAGCGGCGACGACCGACTGATCGGCACCGTCACCGCCGACGGCACACATTGGGCCTACACATACGACGCGGCGGGCCGCCGCACCGCCAAGCGGCGGCTCGATACCGAGGGACGTATCGCCGACGAGACCGTCTTCGTCTGGGACGGCACCCGGCTGTCCGAACAGATCTCCTCCACCGGCACCGCCACCACCTGGGACTACCACTGCGGCACGCACCGCCCGCTCACCCAACTCGACCGCCGTCCCGACGCCGCCCCTCGCTTCCACGCCGTCGTCACCGACCTGTCCGGCGCGCCCGCCGAACTCGTCGCCCCGGACGGCACGATCACCTGGCGCATGCGGACCACCGTCTGGGGACTCCCCCTGCCCGGCTCCACCGACAACGCCGGCACCGACTGCCCGCTGCGCTTCCCCGGCCAGTACGCGGACGCCGAGACCGGCTGGCACTTCAACTACTTCCGGCACTACGACCCGGAAAACGCCCGCTACGTCACCCACGACCCGCTGGGACTTTCGGCGGACCCCAACGACTACGCCTACGTCGACAACCCCTTCACGATCGCCGACCCGCTCGGCCTCATGCCGGCCATCCACGGCCCGAACGGCCGGTGGGCGCGTGACCCCAACGCACCGGCCATCCAGCACAACCGCGACACCGAATACCCCAGCAGTTACCGCCAGTCCACACACGACGCACTCGCGGCGCAGTGGACGATGGAAGGGCAGCAGCAGGGCGGCGTCCCCGTCTACCCGGCCGGCCACGCCAGCGCAGGTCAGCGCATCCCCCGCGACGAGCTGAACTGGTTCGACTCCAACGGAAACCCGGTCCCCAGCGACCAGCTCACCTACGAGCATCTGCACCCGGTCGTCGACCACTGGAACCAGACCGGGTACAACAGCGACCGCCCCACCCGCAACGACTTCTACAACGACACGAATAACCTGGAGCCCATGACCCGCAGCCAGAACTCCGCCGGCGGCGGGCGGATGCAGTCGACCTACCGCCAGGACACCGGACCGAACTACTCGTGCTCCTGACTCGGTAGAGCACCAGAGAAGAGAGACAGACCATGGACCTGACGTCGAAGGTGGCCGCCCAACCGGGCGCCGAGCCCATCGAAGACCTGCCCGACGCCTGGCACTGGTCGCGCATGATCTTCAACTTCGACGCCATCCTCAGCCCCGACCACCAGCACCTCCTCGAGATGCGCGTCATGGGCCGCTACGACGCCTCACTGGCCCGCACCGTCCTCGCCTTCGCCCGCACCCACAGCGACCGCATCACGCAGAGCGGCAAACCGCTCATCGTCCTGGACGGATTCACCTGCCCCGGCTGGAAGTTCGACACCGTCGCCGCCGTCGCCCCCAGCGTCCACGATAACCACGCCCAGGACGACGCCGACCTCCACCAGGCAACCTGGACCCTCTTCCCCGGCTACGGCTGCGAGTTCTCAGGAACGGAAACCCAGGACGAGGCCGTCCACATGTTCAGCCGCGCCCTGCAACCCACCAAACTCGACCGCGAGCCGAGCCCCTTCCTGCGCATGCGCTACGACAACACCCGCACGCGCAGCCACAGCATCGGCCCCGACCGCGGCCTCGCCCCACTGTCCGTCCTGCTCCACGAACTGTCACTCCTGAACAACGCGCCCGGCAGCTGGGTCGAATGGGAGAACCGCCACGGCGACATCCACAAGGCCACAGCCGAGACCCCCACCACCCTCACCCTGCACAACACCACCGGCGAACACCCCATCACCACCAAGGACCTGCTCACTCTCGCCGAGGACAGTATCGTCCGCGCCGACCACAGCTCATGAGCAGGATCCGTGCGAAGGCCTGGAGCGGCGACCAGTGGGACGACCCCGATCAGGAGACGCTCTACGACCTCCTGAGCGAACTCAACCTCGTCCACCGCTTCCTGATCATCGAGCGGGCCGACTCCCCCGACCCCGCACAGCATTACATCCAGGTGTACCTCGATGACGACCACAGCTGCCTCATCGAATACCGCGACGGCGGCCCGCAGGCCCACTACCGGGCCCGTATCCCACCCCCGTACGCCCTGCACGGACACGACATCGCCGCCGACGTCGTCAACAACTGGTCCCGCGACGAAGGAGACTGGCGAACCGCCCTGCCGTGGAGTCGCGTGACCACCTGAGCCGTCCGACCCCATTTGGGACCCAGGTGGGAGGCCGTCCGAGAATAGCCCCTCACCTGCGACGTTCCACGGCGTGCCGATCGAAGCCTCATCACTGCTGAAAAACTGGCAATCGTCGGGCAGGGGTCTGCTGCACCATCGCGACCCAGCTGAACAGACTTGCTCTGTAGATGGGGCGGAAAGGTGCAGGGCTGCCCCCACGGACGGTCCCCGCCTCCTTGTCTCGCCACGTCGCACCGTGCGCTCCGTCAAGGGATCCGCGCAGGTCACATGCCGTGCGACACCGTGGTCGTGACGTTGCCCCTGCCGAAAACTGATCCGTCCTGGTCAGGGCCAGTGTGCGGAGTCTGAGGCATGGCAGCTGTGGCTGATGACGCCGGGGGCTCTCGCCCGGCTGACGAGAGCCCCGGCATAGTGATCCACCATGCTGCTCAGACTGACCTACCTTGGTGTAGCGAACACGTTTGCGATGCTGCGCCTGCTACCGATGAGAAATCGGGACAAGGTCGTCGAGATCCTCGCCCTGCGCCACCAGATCACGGCCCTGGAGCGCCAACTCGGCAAGGAAAAGGTGCGATTCAGCCCAAGCGATCGGGCGTTCGTAGCGGCACTGCTGCACCGAACCCCGCGAGATGTGCTGCGCAGGCTGCGTCTACTGGTCCGGCCGGACACGGTCCTACGCTGGCACCGCAACCTGGTCACACGCCGCCACGCTGCCGCCTCTCGACCGAAGCGCCCGGGCCGGCCGCGCACCGTGCACTCCATCCGTGCTCTAGTCCTGCGCCTCACTCGGGAGAACCCCCGCTGGGGGTACCGGCGCATTCACGGCGAACTGCTGGTCCTCGGAGTGAAGGTGGCCGCCTCCACCGTCTGGGAAATCCTGCGGGAAGCCGCGATCGACCCTGCACCCGAACGAAGCTCGAGCACCTGGGCAGACTTCCTGCGCTCGCAGGCCGAGGCCCTGCTGGCCTGCGACTTCCTGGAGACGATCACCTTGTCCGGGGCACGCCTGTACGTCTTCGCGGTCATCGAGCACGGCACCCGCCGGGTTCGGGTCATGGGCGCGACCGCACACCCGACCGCCTCCTGGGTGGCGCAGGCCGCGAAGAACCTTGTCATGGACCTCGAAGATGCCGACTGCAGGGCTAAGTTCTTGATCCGGGACCGGGACGGCAAGTTTCCCGATTTGTTCGATGTTGTCCTGCGCGATGCGGGGATCAGGGTCGTACTCAGCGGCGTCCAGATGCCGAGAATGAACGCAACCATGGAAAGGTGGGTGCAAACCTGCCGACACGAACTCCTGGATCGCACCTTGATCTGGAACCAGCACCATCTCCGCCATGCCCTGCGGGAGTTCGAAGACTTCTACAACTCTCATCGGCCCCACCAGGGCCTCGCGAACGCCCGCCCACTGCGCCCCGCACCTGTACCAGCCGCCGATCCAGAGGAGCTCGCACGCCTGGACATACGAAGACGTGCACGCCTCGGCGGCATCCTGCACGAATACCACCACGCCGCATGACCTGCACGGACGGGGTTTTCGGCAGGCACACCGGCGCATGAGCCCACTACCGCCCCATCCACAGGACTCGATATGACGGACCTGGAACGTCTCGCTTCCTTTCCCGCGACGGGGCGGCCGGGGACGGTGTTCAACGACTGGGCCACCGCCGAGTCCGCCCTCCGAGTCAGGTTCCCGCCCACGTTCAAACGCTTCCTGGACGTCCTCGGCGGAGCCAAGTTCGACGACTTCCTCCTGGTCTACCTCGCAGGAGCCCACAACAAGAACGTGGACCTGCTGACCCAGACCACGCACACCCGGGCCAGCGTGACCAGGACCACGAGCCGCCGGCACATCCACGAACTGCTCGCCGAACGCGGCGTCGAGCCAACACAGCTCATCAGGTGGGGCGGCACGGACAACGCGGACATGTGCTTCCTCATCCCGCACCCCGACCCGTGCGCCTGGGCGGTACTGGTCGTGGAGGGACGGGGCAACGACTACGACCTCTTCGAGGGCCCGGTCGAGAGCTACCTCCTTCGGGTCATGTGCGGCGACTTTGTCAGCTCGGTCTTCCCCGATGACTTCCCCGACGCATGCCCCTTCTACGAACGACGCACCGGCATCTGAGCAGGACTCCCCGCCCAGCCACCGAACCGTAGGGACAAGAGCCGATGATGTACCACCTCCTCGCCGCCGAGTCCCGCGGCAGCGACACCGTCGCCGCGCCCACCCAAATCACGAATGACCAGGGAGTTCCTCAGATCCATCGCAAGACACCCTTGAGGCATCGCACCGTCTTAGAGCGGAGTGAAGCTTCTCGGACCCAAGCTCGTTCCCGCTCAACACTTTCCCGCGTGACACCTGCCTCGCCCTGCCCGTTTTCCGCTGGCGTCATATTTCCACACGTCAGGCGCCAGCCCACTCGGGCCAGGGACACATTGAGTTCACGAGCGGCATCATACTGAGATACCCATTGGTCGTCTCCGCAGGCGACCGGAGGGTTGCTCCAGAATTTTGTCGTACGAGGGTATTTCTTTCTCATGGTGACCGACTCTGCTTCACTCGTTGCCTGGTGGCATATTTTGTCGAGACCCTAGAAGAGCCAATCTCTCGCCGTTCTCCCCATGTGCTCCACGGCAGCTCTACCAAGCCCGGAGCGTGGGGTTCCGGCGAGCGGGAACCCTGCCTTTGGGCCGAGTGCGAAGCACCCTCCGACTCCTCGACCACACATGGCGCCAGCCAGGATTCCGGTGCCTTCCGCTTTCGCGGTACCCACCACATACTTCCCCATCCCCTGCGTGACCTTGTCCTTAACGTTATGCCATGCGTCGCTCCAGTTCCCTTTTCTGATGCTGCCGAATATTCCATCCTTCTTGCGTTTCGCTTCGCCCTCACCTTTTCTACTTTGCAGCTTGAGCCTTGCGTTCTGCGGCTGCTCGCGCTTCGGCCCGCCATGCGTTGCGCATCGTCTTTTTGTAGTAGCTGGTCCTCCGGTAGGCGGCATACCGCTTGTTGTCGTAGGCGAGTTTCCGCTTGTACTTCTTGGTGGTGCGTCCGTGGCTGTCGCGGTAGCCCCACTTCTGGTAAGCGTGCTTCTGGGCGGTGGTGTTGCCGAAGCCCAGGCCGGTGAAGTCGTCATAGAACATCCGGCCGTCCGGGTCGGAGGCGGTGACGGGCCGGCTGTTGGCGTAGGCGTAGGCGTTCATCTGGAGCGGGTCGTTGAGGTCCAGGACCGGGTCAACCGAGAGGAAACGTCCGGTGGTTGGATCGTACTCGCGGGCGCCGAGGTGGGTCAGGCCGGTCGGGTCCGTGGTGCCGCCGACGAAGCCGCGGGCGCCGGGCAGGGTCTCGGCGTCCTCGGAGCGCGGGGCGCCGAAGGCGTGATCCTCACACCCCGAGCACACCGGCCGCGACCCAACACGCGATCGAACCCACCAGGCAGCAGGTCGAGGGAATGGGATGGGTGAGTCGACGCTCGACGGAGCCACCGGACCTGCCGCGCCGTTCTTTGACTGTTTTTCGGACCACTTCGGCGGCCCGCCCACTTGAATTGACGAAGCCATCGATAACGGATCCACCGAAAGCCGTCGAATAGACTTCACCCCCGTCATCGAGGGCCATATTGAGCGACGCCCCACCCCCACCGCGCACTTCCTTGACGGCACCATACGGAATTTTGTATGTCAGAACCGGGTTGACCACAGTCAAGTTGTTCGCATTCAATTCGATTCGCGACCCCCAAATACGCGCCATCAGGGTTATGACACCCAGGCACGCCCCCAGTCCGGCCATGGGTCCACCTTCAAGGTTGTACGTCAAAGAGATTGCAAGCCCTGCCGCCAGCGACCCGAAAAGCAGTACAGAGATCCACTTGGCAACCTTGAAAGACTTTCTCTGCAACACCGGGTGATCGCCACCACTTTTCATGCGAGCCTCCCTTCCCCCCCCCCATAAGGCGAGACCCCCCGAGCGATACTCGGAGGGTACAGTCAGCTAACCATTATCACCCAAGGCGGATCAGCTCTGAAATAACCATGTAACCCGGGGCAACGACAAAGAAGACACCCAGCAACTTGATTACGCGACGTGTCTCCCGTCCACCGTCCTTGACGAAGAAAGTCGCCACTCCTTTGTAGTCAAAAAAGAAAGCCAACCCGAGCAGAATGAACGGTACCGAGATAGCGACCACACCGAGAAGCTGCATTTCATTCCACCAGGCGCCCCGCGAACCCGCCACAGGGCGCCCCTTTCGCTACATTTTACCGAAATGTTGACTAGTTGGTGTACGGGGGGAAGTTAAGACCCTGGTCCGAGCTGTAGGTCCCTCCTATCAGTACCGGTCCTTGCAGCGCAGTCCCCCTTCCTCCAGCCCAGCCAAATTGGTAGTAGTTACCTCCCGATACCCTCTTCCCCCAAGCGGCCGATCCGCCACGGTACCCGTTGGCTACCGTGACATTAGCCAACTGGTACGCCTGATCGCTGGGCACGGCAGTATTAATACCGGCCGACATGCCGGCATAGTTTCCGGCTCTCCCAGGAATAATGCTGCGGGACCCTCCGAATGTGAACCCTCCACTCAATCCGAAAGATAGCACGCCCCTCTGGAAGCCAAGGTTGAGACAAACGTGCAAGCAGGCAGAACCACTCACGTACCCGTGATCCCACAGGTACCCCGGAGCGCGCATCATGGCATAGGCAAGCAGCCTTCCCCCTGGGGACAGATGATTCCAGATATTGTTCTTTATCGAAGATAAGATACTCTCCTTCTTTTGGCGGGCCTTGTCAGCGTCCCTCTTTAGCTTTCCGGGCTGGGCCTTGTGTCGCGGTGCAGCCTTCCACGCCTGACGCATCGTCTTTTTGTAGTAGCTGGTCTTCCGGTAGGTGGCATACCGCTTGTTGTCGTAGGCGAGTTTCCGCTTGTACTTCTTGGTGGTGCGTCCGTGGCTGTCGCGGTAGCCCCACTTCTGGTAAGCGTGCTTCTGGGCGGTGGTGTTACCGAAGCCCAGGCCGGTGAAGTCGTCGTAGAACATCCGGCCGTCCGGGTCGGAGGCGGTGACGGGCCGGCTGTTGGCGTAGACGTAGGCGTTCATCTGGAGCGGGTCGTTGAGGTCCAGGACCGGGTCGACGGACACGAAGCGGCCCAGGTTCGGGTCGTACTCGCGAGCCCCAAGATGGATCAGCCCAGTCGGATCCTCGGTGCCGCCGACGAAGCCGCGCGTTCCGGGCATCGTCTCGGATTCCTCGGAGCGCGGGGCGCCGAAGGGGAGTTGGCGGCGGCGGGTGACGGCGAGGGTGGTCATGGCGACGGCGGTCATGGCCGTGCCCTGGTGGTCGGAGATGAGGTAGGAGAAGCCGCTGCTGGTGCGGACGGCGACGGTGTCGCTTCCGTGGTTGTAGTAGCGGGTGCCGGTCTTGGCGCCGCTCGCGGTGACCTTGAGTTCGTTGTCGCCGGGCAGCGTGAGGGTCTGGCTGCCGTCGGCGTCCTTGGCGATCAGGCGTTCGCCGTCCGCGTCGTACTTGTAGCTGGTGGTCTTGCCGTTCTCGGTGAGCGACGCGAGGTGGCCTTCGTCGTCCCAGGTGAGGTTCTGGGTGGTGGCGCCGATGGTGCGGGTCTTGGTGTTGCCGGCGGCGTCGTAGTCGAAGGTGCTCTTCCGTCCGTCGTCGGCGCCGCCGCTGACGGTGGCGCTCTGGACGGCGTGCGGGCGGGCGCTGCCCGCGTCCGGGTTGGTGTAGGTGGTGGTGGCGCCGGTGGTGTGGTCGGCGAGCTGGGTGCGGTTGCCGACCGTGTCGTAGCGGTAGGATTGCCAGTACGGTTCCGGTCCGCCAACAGTGGTGTCGGACGGGGCGGTTGAGCAGTCGGTCTTGGCGGTCCAGGCTTCGGTCAGGCGGCGCAGCGCGTCGTTGGTGAAGCACTGGGTGTCGGTGGTCTTGGCGGCGTCCTGGCCGCTGGTGGTGGTGATGCTGGTGACGTTGCCGGACGGGTCGAAGCCGTACTTGATGTCGTCGATGCGCTGCGGTGCCAGGTCGCGGTCGGTGGTCAGGCCGGTCTCGTTGCCGGTGACCTCGTCGTAGGTCTCGGTCTTGTAGACCTTCTTGCCGAGGGTGCCGTACTCGGTGCGCTTCGGGCGGGAGAAGACGTCGTAGGCGGTCGAGTTGACGAGGGTGATGGAGCCTGCGGTGGTGGTCTGCGGGAGGTTGCCCTCTCCGTAGACGGTCGTCTGGCGTTCGCTGGGAAGGTTGCCGATGGCGGGGTGTTTGATCCATTCCTGCTGGCCGGTGTACGTGTTGTAGCCGTACGACCAGGCATACGTGCCGGCGAGTGCCCCGGCCTCGGCGGGGATGGTGACGGTGCTGGAGGTGGGCTGGTAGGCGGCGTTGTAGCCGGTGACGGCGGAGGTGTACTCCTTGCCGTCGATGTAGCGGATGCTGCTGGTGGGCTGGCCCTTGGCGACGGTGTCGTAGGTCCACTTGGCGAGCGTGGTGTCGCCCTTGCGCAGCGTGGTCTTGCGGCCCGGATCGTCGTAGTCGGTGGTCAGTGTGGTGCCTCGGGCATCGGTGACCGTGGCCGCGTTGCCGACCTTGTCGTACGTGGTGGTGGACTTGCCCTTGTCCGGGTCGTCGGCGGTGACCTGCTGGCCGCGGGCGTCGAAGCCGTAGGACCACTTGTTGCCGGCCGGGTCGGTGACCGTGTCGGGCTCGTCGTACTTGCCGTAGGTGTAGGTGGTCTTCTGTGAGGCGGTGCGGGCCGCGTCGGTGTACTCGAGGCGTTCGGTCGTGCGCCCCTTCGCGTCGGTGATCGTGGTGGTGGCGGTGCCGCCCTTGGGGGGCGTCACGGTGGTGCGGTCGCCGTCGTAGGCCGTCTTCGTGCGCCACTTCTCGTCTCCGTACGAGCGGGTGATCGCGTCCGTGACCTGGCCGCGTCCGTCGTACAGGCTCTCCGTCATGGACGGCACCGTGTTGTCCGCGGCGGTGGTGAGCGCGGCGGATGGGGCGCCGTCGGCGTAGTACGCGGCGTACTGCTTCTCGGCTTCGCCGCGCGTGTTGTACTTCGTCTCCGACACGATGCGGTTGGCGGTGCCGATGGCCGGGGCCTGGGTCTCGCGCTCGCGCAGCAGCCCGTCGTAGAGCTGGTAGGTGGTGGCGTAGGCGCCGTTGTACTGCAGTGACTTGGTGGCCACCGCGTTCGCCGCGGACTGGGAGATGGTGTAGGTGAACTCGGTGGAGGGCTGGCCGGCGTGGTCGGTCTTGGACCAGCCCGGATTCCACACCTTCAGCACCCGGCCGAGGCCGTCGAGGACGGCGTCGGTGCGCTTGCCGTTGGCGTCGATCTCGGCGGTCGCGGTGCCCCGGGCGGGATCGTACTCGGTGGTGGTGCTCTGGTTGAGCGGGTTGGTCTCGGTCTTGGAGGTCGGGGCCTCGATCGTCGCCGGGGTGTAGGCCGTGGTGGTGGTGTGGCCGGCGGCGTCGGTGTCGGTCAGCTCACGGCCGTGGATGTCGTAGGTGTTCTTGGCCGTGGTGAGGTAGCCGGTGCCCTGGTCGTCCTGCTCGTCCAGGCGCGTCACGTCGCCCTTGGTGGGGGCGGTGTCCAGGCTGGTGGCGCTGTCGTAGTAGTGGCGGGCGACGGAGATGAGGTCGTCGGGCAGGGTCGGTGTCTTGTCGCAGGCGACGGCGACGACCCTGGTCTCCTTGACCAGGTCGAGCATGTTCTTGTCGGCGTTGGAGGCGTACGAGGTGGTGGTGCACTCCTCGTCGCCGCTCTTGGCGGTGTCGCCGAGGTCGGACTCGGTCAGCTCCTGGCCGTTGCCGTCGAAGGTGCGGTCGGTCTGGGTGGCGCGCCAGCCGGTACCGACGGCGGTGCGGGTCTTCTCGCTCTGGGTGCCGGTGGCGTAGGCGTGCCGGTCGGACAGGCCGCTGCGGGACTCGGTGGCGGTGGCCGCCGAGCGCCAATAGGTGTAGCTGGTGGTCGACTTCAGGGCGCCGCCGTCGCCGTCGAAGACGGCTTCCTCGCGCGGCATGCCCGCCAGTGCCTCGTTGTCGGTGGCCGCGATGCCTTCGTGGTCCTTGACCTCGGCGCCGTCGATGCCGCGGAAGAAGCGGGACTCGGTCAGGGTCTGCTTACCCTCGGCGGGGGCGCCGGTGCGGGTCTGGACCCGGCCGTATCCCTTGCGGTCGCCGTAGGTGAGGTTCTTGGCCTTGGTGAACTCGTCCTCGTCCTTGCCCCAGGCCAGGCCGTCCAGATAGCTGTAGTCGGTTTCCTTGACGGGGGCCCCGCCGGTGTTGTCCGCCTCCAGGACCTGCGTGACGACGTAGGAGTGGAACCAGTCCAGGTAGGGCTCGTAGTCGGCGGCCGGGGCGTTTGGCGGGGACCACTTCACCGGGTAGCAGCGGCGGGTGTTGGACGACGGGGACGGGACGTCGCCGGCCTTGCAGTCCGGAGCCGAGTAGGTGACACCGATGGTGCCGCCGGTCTCGGTGTCGATGCCGTAGACGCGGTAGCGCACCAGCGGCGGCACCGGGTCGGGGTCACCGCCGGTGGTGGCGCCTTCGACGCGGTTGGCCAGCTGCTGGCCCTTAAAGGTGACGGCGGGCATGGTCACGTCGCCGGTGCCGGTGTGCCCGGTGCGGGTGATCGACGCGAGCCACAGCGCCGGGTCCGACCCGTCCCCGGTGGCGGGGAACTGCTGGGACAGCGCCCAGGAGTCAACCGGCTTGTAGGCGCCGCCGGTGAGGATCGAGGTGTCGACCTTGGTGAGGCGCTTGCGGGTGAAGAAGGTCGGCGAGTAGCGGTCCTTGCACTCCGTGCCCGAGGCGCAGTAGCGGTCGAAGGGGACGTCGGGCCAGTTCTTGGCGTGCGCGGAATCGAAGGTTGCGCAGTCGGACAGGCAGCGTTCGGAGACGGTGAAGTCGACCCGGCCCGCGGCCTTTTGGCCGTACACGGTGTCGGAGCGCAGGCCGTAGTCGATGTGGTCGAGGTAGGAGCCGCGGTCGTAGACCGTGGCGGTCGAGGCGCCGGTGTCCGGGTTGACGTTGCGGCCGTAGTAGTTGGTCTCCTTGTTCCAGTACAGGGCCATCGCGTCGCTGTGCGGGTTGACGACGTAGTCCAGGTTCCAGCGCCATGCCTGCTGGCACCACGAGTCCTTGTAGGCGTCTGCGTGGCACGGCTCGCCGGACTGGTTGCCGAAGACCGGGACGGTCTCGGTGGACTTGGTCTCCGTCTTGCCGTCGGCCCAGCCGGGCAGCCGGTTGTAGCCGAAGTAGTAGCGGGTGCCGTCGGGGGTGGTCACGCGCCAGTACTCGCCGTTGTTGTCGCCGTTGCCGCGGTCGGTGTCGGTCAGCTTGTCGACCTTCGTGCCGTCGTCGTCCTCCAGGTGCCAGGCGCCGGTCCTGTCGTCGTGGATCAGGGTGTTGGACTGGCCGTTCAGGTTCAGGACGGCGTTGTCCTTCTTCCAGCACAGGTCGCCGCTCTTGTCGGTGCCGTTGCTGTCCGTGGTGTCGTCCGAGCAGGAGACGTACTGCCGCTCGACGTAGCCGGGGCTCATCGACCAGCCGTCACCGATCCAGTTGGCCTGGTTGTTGGTGGCCGCGGTGCGGCCGTCCACCGACTGCGAGCTGTAGGACAGGCTCAGATCCGGCTGTACGTCGCCCGGCACCTCGGGAGCGTCGAGGTCGTAGGACCAGGAGAAGCCGCCGCTGGAGCCGCCGGCCGACCACGTGGCCGACGGCGAGAGCGAGCCGGCCTTGAAGTCGCCGCCGGCTCCGGACGCCTCGGCGGTCGCGGCGAGCAGCACGGTGCCCTCACTCGCGCTCAGGCCGCTCACGGAGCGGGCGGACTTCGGCGCCACGGTGACAGGAGCGGAAGTGGCGGACGCGGAGTTCGCGGCCGCGGTCTCGTCGGCCGCGGCGAGCGCGACAGGGGCGGACAGGGTGCCGTCCGTGGCGTCGTTGTCGGTCCGCAGCCTCTTCCCTGCGCGGCAGTCGGTCTTCGTCGGCGTGCTCAACGCGCAGGCCGGCAGCTGCTTGAGCGTCAGGCGTGAGGCCCAGTCACCACCGTAGGCGTGGCGGAAGTCCGCGTAATCGACCTGCACGTCGACCGGCCCCTTGGCCCCGTCGAGGGATCGGACAGCGACCAACACCCCTTTGACACCAACGGTCTTGGCGGCCTTCTGGTCGAGCACCTGGACCTGGACCTTCGACGGCCCCGCTGCCTCGTGTCCCTTCCCCGCTCTGCCCTGGACACGCACCGGCAGGTCACCGGCGGTGGCCGCGGCCTTGGCGGGAACGTTGACGGTGGCCGTACCCACCTCGGGCCAGGCGACCTTCGGATCGCGCCGCCACGGGTGGCGGGCCGCCTCGTCGGGCCGGGAGACGCCGTGCTTCTTCACCTTGGCCGTGCGCACAGGGTCCGGATTGCCCAACTTGGCGAGCGACAACTCGGCCGCGGCGGCGACCGGGCCGCCCAGCAGACCGGCCACGAGGTACGCCACCAGCGTCATCGCCAGCAGACGCGCGGCCCGCACACGTCTCGCAACCGTGCGATTCGAACGGCGGACAAGCTTCTTCCGCGAAACGGACATCAATTCCCCCCACGACACACAACACACTCAGGTGAAGATCCGGTGGAAGTTAACACCGAGCACCGCGAAAGCGGAATGCCTGCAAGCTGAATTAATCGATACGTGACACGGAAAGGGAGCGCACCGCAACAAGAAGGAAAGGATCTTCGGCTTACGCGCAACCTTTGCACCCTCTCGACCGTCTTCAATCACTCAAGACTCGCCTGACGTGCGGATCTTCACGATCACCTGACGCATGATCAAATCCGGGCCGCTCGCAGGACGTGCAACGCACCGCCGAAAACTTGACCTTGCACAGCCCCCGAAGTCACTCCTGCCGCCCCACATCCGGACTGTATGGTGCGCGCAACGATGTGTAGGTTCCGTAAAGGAAGCAGAATGAAACTCGATCCGAGACGGCGTCGCGGGCGCAGAGCCTGGCGCCGCGGAACAATAGCCGCAATCACGGCGTTCGGCCTGGCCACGCCCTTGATCCTCGCGCTGCCGACGGCCTCCGCCGCGCCCGCTGCCGCGACGGGCGCCGCGGGCACGACCGGTCAGTACTCCCCCGAGGAGAGCAAGGCGCTCACGCAGGCCGAGGAGACCGGCGACCGGGTCGAGGTGCTGTCCCACCGCACCGAGGCGTCCCAGGTGTTCGCCAACCCGTCGGGTACCTTGACCGAGGACCGGTACGCGACCGCGCAGTGGGCGCGCAAGGGCACCAAGCTCGTCGACATCGACACGACGTTGGTGAAGAGCTCCGACGGCACGATCAGTCCGAAGGCGACCGGTGTGGGTATGGAGTTCTCCGGCGGGGGCGAGGGCCCGCTGGCGACCGTCACCCGCGACGGCCGCAGCATCTCGCTGGCCTGGCCAACCTCCCTGCCTGCGCCGACGATCGACGCCGACACCGTCACCTACCCCGACGTGCTGCCCGACGTCGACCTGAAACTCCGCGCCGGCGCCTCCGGCTTCGCCCAACTCCTCGTCGTCAAGACCGCCGAGGCGGCAGCGAACCCGAAGCTGAAGGACGTCTCGTACAAGATGTCCGCCGATGGCGTCGACGTCGCGACCGACACGGCAGGCAACCTGAGCGCGAAGAACCCGGGCGGCCAGGAGCTGTTCACCGCGCCGACCCCGCGCATGTGGGACAGCTCCACGAACCAGACCACCACCCGCCTGGCGACCCTCGCCGCGACCGACGAGCCCGCTCAGGCCGCGCCCGGAGGCGAGTTCGAGCCCGCCGCCGGCGCCAAGCAGGCCGCGATGCCCATCTCCGTGAGCGACGACACCCTCAAACTCACCCCCGACCAGGCCCTGTTGACCGGCGCGAAGACCAAGTACCCGGTATACATCGACCCCTACGTCGAGGGCTCGCGCTACTCCTGGACCATCGCCTACAAGAAGTACCCGACCACCTCGTACTTCAACGGCGCCGGCTGGGGCGGCGGCACCACCACGACCGCGCGCGCCGGATACGAGAACGAGACGAACGGCCTGGCCCGCTCCTACTTCCGCATGAACACCAAGAACCTGTGGAGCACCAACAAGCAGGTCATCAAGTCCACGTTCCGCATCAAGAACACCTGGTCGTGGTCGTGCACGTCCAAGCCGGTCGACCTGTACCGCACCGCCACGATCGGCTCGTCGACCACCTGGAACAACCAGCCCGACAAGCGCGAGAAGCTCGACTCGGTCAACGACTCCAAGGGCTGGAGCGGCGACTGCCCGGCAGGCAACCTCGCCTTCGACGTCACCGGTGCCGCCAAGGACGCCGCAGCCGGCAAGTGGAACACCATTTCGCTGCTGCTGCAGGCCAACAACGAGTCGGACGTGTACGGCTGGAAGAAGTTCGACGCCAAGTCCGCGGTCATGTCCACCGAGTACAACACCGTGCCCGACGACCCCAGCGGCCTGGACACCATCCCCTCCACCAAGAACAGCTCCGGCTGCGGCGACGTGGCACCCTACGGCCTGATCGGCAACACCGACATCTACCTGACCGCCAAGGTCGGCGACAGGGACGGCGGCAGCGTCACTGCCCGCTTCCACCTCTGGGCCACCGGCCACCACGACGACGGCCCCGGCGTCTTCTTCGACCAGACCGTCTCCGTCACCTCCGGCACCGTCGCCAAAATCAAAGTCCCCAAGACCACCCTCAGCCAGTACGTGAGCACGGCCGACGGCAACTTCTCCTGGAAGGCCCAGGCCGACGACGGCAAGGCCACCTCCGACTGGACCCCCACCCTCGGCGCCTCCGGCTGCCGCTTCGTCTTCGACCCCAACCGGCCCAGCACCCCACCCGGCATCACCTCAAGCCAGTTCCCCAACGGCAGCGACGGCTGGCCCGCCATCACCGGCTCCGTACGCAGCGAAGGCTCCTTCGCCCTCTCCAGCGGCGGCGTCACCGATGTCACCAAGTACGAGTACTGGACCGACACCGACCCCACCGTCCGCACCGCCACCCCCAGCACGGCGGGTGCCGGCGTCACGGTGAAGTTCACCCCCACCAGCTCCGGCACCAACCACCTCTACGCGCGCAGCCTCGACAAGGCCGGCAACAAGTCCGACACCGCCGACTACCTCTTCTACGCCAACGGCCTCAAGACAGCCGACAAGCCCGGAGACATCAACGGCGACGGCAACCCCGACATGTACGGCATCGACAAGGACGGCGTCCTCAACCGCTTCTACGGAGCCGGCGACGGCACCCTCACCAAGGCCGCCAGCCCCGCCTCCAGCGCCAACTGGGGCGGCCTGAAAGTCACCCATCGCGGCGACTGGACCGGTGACGGCTACGAGGACGTCCTCGCCTACGGCCATGACACGAACACAAACGCCGACCACATCCTGCTCCTGCCCAACAACGGCTACGGCTTCGCCTGCAGCAACTGCGAAGGAACCGAAAGAGACGGCCGCGAACTCACCGTCTACGACGAGGCCAACAACCACTGGCAGGGCGCCGACCAAGTACTCGCCATCGGCGACGTCGACGGCCCCCTCGACGTCGACAACGACGGCACCGACGACATCCCCGGCTACCCCGACCTCCTCGTCAAGCAAGGTGACCTGCTCTGGCTCTACTTCGGAGCCCCGGACAACCGCCTCGACAGCGACCGCGACCCCATCCTCATCGGCCAGGACAGCTGGTCCGACACGGACCTCATCGCTCCTGGAAACGGCTGGGGCGACGAGCGCGTAGACCTCGTCGCACGCGACCGGACCTCCGGTGACCTCTACCAGTTCACCGGCACCAGCGACGACGGCGACGGCCTCGCCGACCAGTCCGCCAAGGTCAAGACCGGTTGGGGCTTCACCAAAACCAACGCCCCACTGCTCACCTCCCCCGGAGACGCCGACAACGACGGATCGCCCGACCTCTGGAGCACATTCAGCACAGGCCACATCTGGTACTTCCCCCGCCTCAACAAGGGCGACCTGCCGTACAAGGACTACGGCGACGGATGGGCCAGCTACCAAGCCATCAGCTGACCAACCCATCCATGGGGCTGGCCGCGCGGCATCTATGTCGCGCAGCCAGCCCCTGCTCAGGCAATGCAGGGCGCGTCGCCCGTTCGACCGACGCGACGCCGCCAGCAACAAGCGGTCAGGCCGCCGCGTAGCCGGCCCGGAACAGCTCCCGCGCCCGCTCCACATCCTTCGGCGTACGCAACTGCACCTCCAGATCACCCGTGATGCCCCAGACCCGGCACATCACGGCTGAGCCCCGACACGAGTTCGACATCCCGCGGATCGACCTTCAGGTAGACCAGCAACTTGCTGCGCTGCGGTGGACGCAGACAGGCGAAGTTCCGCAGTCGCTGATACGCCCGGTACTGCTTGCGCTCAATCCGGTTGGCCCCGTCCTCGAGCCCGAGCAGCGCCTCGTCGACCGCAATCGCCAACTCCACCGTCGACGCGCCCTGCACGCCGGACGCCACCCGGGTGACCACCCTCCGACGCACCCGGTTGAGCGCTGCGCCACTCGCACAAGCCCGCGGACTACAGGCGCTGGTGCGTGACGGAATCCGTGAAGTCTCTGCCGGCCGCTGGGAGGGCGCGAGTGACCACGCCTCCCACACCGCAGTCCTAAAAGGGGGTGGCTCTTCTGTAGGGACCTCGCCAGTTACGGTGCCCACGCACAGCGCGCGTCCCGCGAGTTCGCATCAGAGGTGTGCTTCCGTCCACCTGGTGTGCCGCTCGCGCAAGTCGACGGCCGACAGGTCGCCGCGCCCGAGGTCGTGGTAGTTGGGAAGCCAGGTCTCGACGCTGCGGTAGGAGTTGCTGAGTGCGAACAGGTCCCACAGGGCGGCATCGGCCACCGCGACTCCCGCCGCCGCCTCGTACGCGGTCAGGAAGGTCTCGGCGGTGTCCGGGCCGTGCAGTAGGGCCAGATCTAGCCGGCACCAGCTGACGTCGAAGCCGCGCGGCGCGAGGGACGCCCCCGACCAGTCGACCACGCCGGTGAGCGCCTGCTGCTGCCACAGGACATTGCCCGACCAGAAGTCGTAGTGCGTCAGCACCCGCTGCTGCTCGGCGAGCCGATGGCCGTGCGCCGCCACCACCGGCGCCGCGGGGCCCCGGTCGCCGGCCCGTGCTGATGAGGCCAGGGCCGCGTCTGTGCCGTCGCGCAACCCGGACAGCCGTGCGGTGGGCGTGGAGTGGATGCGCGCCAGCACACGGCCGAGCTGGGTGGCGGCCTTTGCGGGCGGGACGTTCGTGATGTCGGCGGTGCCGGGGATGCGCGTGATCAACACGGCGGGTGCGCCGTAGCGACTCCCGTCGGGGTCGGCGTCGACCAGTCGTGGTGCCCAGCCGTCCAGGCCGTCCAGCGCCGTCAGGACGCCCGCCTCGTAGCCGGGTGCCGGGTCACCCGGCGGGAAGCGCCGCAGCACCAATTCCTGCTCCGGCGGCCCGATGTGCAGCAGGTGCGTCGTGGCATGGGTCCCGCCGGCAAGCCTGCGCACACAACGCGCTGTCGCGCCGGGAGCGACGGCACGGGCGGCCTGACCGAGGGCGGATGGCGGAGGTGTCTCGATCACCATGGCATCCTCCGTGATCCACCTGCGGAACGCACACCCCTTTGCATATGAGTGCAGCTCGCCTGCAGCAAGACCGCCTTGGCAGGTCGCTCCTGCCGACGATCGTTTGCCGGACCGCCGTGTCCAGGTTTCGGGTCCGGGAGGCGACGATGGCGGCGTGGCCGAAGCAAGCTCCCTGCAGGAGGGCTGCGCCCAACGGAGTTGCTAACGCAGGCCGTGGAGCCGTTGGACGAGCGGTTCCTCGCGCTGACCGTCCCGGACGACACCTGGTTCTCCGAGCTCCCCGCCGGATCGGCGTCGCGTCGTTCTCCTGGCGGGACCCGGGCCTGGTGGTGGCATCGCCGCCCCGACCCGCTGCCTTGGTAGCGCGCGAGTTCGGACGCCGCAGGCCGCAGATGTGCCGTCCAGAACTGGGCCGCACGCGATCCGCGCCGTGTGCTCGTCAGCGGCCGCCGCGTCCGGCGTGGCCGCAGCCTCCGCAGAACCCGCCGTGCGCGCAGGCGCACGAGCAGGATGTCGCCCGTCGGTAGGGATGGTGTCTTTCACCGATCCCGGCGGACGGTAGGGGGAGTTCGGTGACGGAGCGGTCGCGAGCGCACCACACTGCTCGACGAGGCAGCCCGCCGTACCCACTACGAGGTTGCGGGCGATCCGCACCGCCGTCCGGTTGATCTTCAGCTGGGTGGCGAGCTCGTAGTCGGAGCTCACCTGGACCTGCACGCTGAACCGGCTCGCGAGGGCCTCGGTGAGGATCGCGCCGTGCACGCCCGGGTTGTGTCCCGCGATCACGTAGAAGCCGTCGGCGGCGGTGATCGTCTCGCCCTTGTGGGCCTTGACCTGGATCTGGCGGCGGCCGTCCATCGCCGGGTAGAGCGCGGCCAGCACCTTCGGGGAGATCAGGGTCGCGTCGTCGAGGAGGAGGGCACGGCCCTCGGTCATGGCGGTGATCAGCGGGCCGTAGACGAAGGTGTATCCGCCCGCCGGGTCCTGGGTGTACTCGCCGATCAGGTCGCCGACCGTGGTGTCCCCGTCGCCCGCCACCGTGATCAGGTCCTCGAAGGCGGCCTCGATCAGGGAGGTCTTGCCCGTGCCCGGCGGCCCGTACAGGAGGACCGGGATCCCCGCCTCCCGCAGGCGCCGCAGGGCCTCGACGTCGGGCAGGCTCGCCAGCGAACGCGGGTGGTACGTCTGCCCGTTGGGCCGCACGACCGGCCCGGCGGGCGCGGACGGGGGTACCGCCTGCAGGGCCGGGGCCGTTGGGCCGCCCGGCGGCGCGGGCTTCTTCGAGCGCGGAGCGGCCGGGGGCCGGGCGGGGGCGGGCACGTGCTGGGCGGCGGCCTGTGTGGTGGCCGTGGCCCGGTACATGCGGGGCTTGTCCTGGGATCGTTCGGCCTCGCCCCGGGCGACCAGGGTCTCGCAGGCGTTGCCGACCGCGCCGCCCGAGTGCCCGAGGATCCTGGCCAGTTCGGTGACGGTGTACTCGCCTGCCGGGCTGACGGCGAGGATGTGTGCGATCCGGGCACGGAGTTCACCGGGGCGGGCCTTGCCTCCCCCGGACGGGGCGGGGGCGGGTGCGGACGTCGAGCTGGGCCGCCGCCCCCGCAACAACCAGCACGGCAGCAGGCACCCCCTTGGCGTGGGAGGACACCTCACACGCGGCGACCTTGCGCATGGCCACCAGCTCGTTTCGGAGGCTGGACGCCACCGTCGCGTCCAGAGACCTCGCCGAGTCGATGAAGACCCACCTTCACCTCATCCAGGCCATCGCGAGCGAAGCACCCGACAACGCCCACCGCGCACGCATGGCGTCCGTCGGGTCCGAAGCCGCCTCGTTCGCGGCGTGGCTGTCCTGGGACATGGCCGATCACGGGTCGGCACGACGCTGGTACGGGTCATCGATCAAAGCAGCGCACGGTTCCGGCGACACACTCCTGGCCGCATACCAGACCGGCAGCCTCGCGTCGTTCGAGGCCGAGACCGGCAACCCCCACCAGGCCCTGCGCCTGATCACACAGGCACGGCACGCGCTCGGACGGAACCTGTCACCGCTCGCCGCCGCATGGCTCTCCTCCATCGAGGCCGTCGCACACGCCTCCAACCACCAACACCACTCCTGCGAGCGGGCGTTGAAGGCCTGCGAACACAGCGCCGCGCAGATCCCCGACGCCGATCCCGTCGCCTGGCCATGGATCTTCGCCTTCGACGAGCGAAAGACCGCAGCATGCCGCATCACCTGCACGGCCCGACTGGGCCGCCCCCTCCATGCCCGGATCGGCGAACAGGAGATCGCCACCGCCCTGAGCGGCAACCACGACAAGCAACGCGCCCTGCTCACCCTCGACATGGCCACCGGCTACCTGACCGCCAAGGAAGTCGACACCGCCTTTACGCTGGCCGCCCGCTCACTCACCGAAGGCATCCGCCTGCGCTCCGGCAAAATCATCGAACGGGCCCGCTCGCTGCGCCGCACCTACTCCACACCCCGCCCACCGAGCGTCGTACGCGACTTCGACGACCAACTCCACACCACCTACCTGTAGGAGAACACCAGTCATGCGTGTCGGGATCACAGGACACCGCGGCCTGCCCCAGCCCGTCGAAGACCAGGTCCGTGCCCTCCTCCTGGAGCACGCCCACACCTACTCCGCCCGCGACATCGTCGCCATCAGCTGCCTCGCCGACGGCCCCGACACCTGGTGGGCCCAGACCGTGCTCACCGCAGGCGGCCAGCTCGAAGTCGTCACCCCGGCAACCGAATACCGGGACGGCCTGCCCGAGTGGCACCACTCCGACTACGACGACCTGATGAAACGCGCCAGGCACGTGCACCACACCGGGCTCAAGGAATCGACCCCCGAAGCCCATCAGGCCGGAAGCGAAATCCTCGTCGGCCTCTCGGACCGCCTCGTCGCTGTCTGGGACGGCCTGCCGGCCCGCGGCCACGGAGGCACCGCAGACGTCGTGGCGTACGCGGAACGGGTCGGCGTGCCGGTCACCGTCGTCTGGCCGACCGGGGCGACTCGGTAGCGTCAGTAGCGCCCCCAGCGTCTTCTCGGACGTCCTGCACGAGCGGCTCACCGTGATGCTGGAAAGCGGACAGCTGTCGCCGCGCGGCCGGCGGGAGCTGGAGAACATCGAGTACGCGATCCGCCTCGCCGAGGCGTGAAAGGGGAGCCCGACCGTGGCAGAGGACCTGACCGCAGTAGCCCGGTTCGTATTCGAGGCCGGAACGCTCAAGCACACCAAGCGCTCCGGCTGGTGGATGGCCGGCATCCGCGACCCCGAGTCGGTCGCCGAACACTCCTGGCGCACCTCCCTGCTCGCCTCCGTCATCGCCACCCTCGAAGGCGCCGACCCGGCACGCGCCGCGTTCCTCGCCGTCTGGCACGACACCGGCGAGACCCGCACCGGCGACGTCAACCACCTCGGCAAGAAGTACACGACCGGCGAGGCCGACCCGCAGGACATCGCCGCCGACCAGGTCGCCGACATGCCCGAAATCCTCGCCGACACGGTGCGCGACCTCATCGCCGAATACGAAGCCAAGCAATCCCCCGAAGCGGTCTGCGCCCGCGACGCCGACAAACTCGAGTGCATGATCCAGGGCATCGAATACAAGGCCCAGGGCTACGCGAACGCGCAACGCTGGATCGACAACAGCCGCGGCCGCCTCACCACCAAGACCGCCCACGCACTCGCGGACGCGATCCTGGAAACCGACTCCCTGGACTGGCTCCGCACCATCCTCGGAGAAAAGAAGGCCTGACACCCCCACTCCCGCAACAGCACCTCCAACGCGCTGCCGGACGCTCCTCGCCACCGCGCACCACCACCACGCCGGCAACGGAGCGTTCCATGACGCCCGAGCAACAGGCCCCGCCGCGCCCCCTACACTCCCCGCCCCGACCCCACTTCGCTCCACACCCACTCACCACACAAGCCGCGCGCCACCCCGCCCCCGGACTCCGCCAGCTTCCGCCAACCTCGCGGAACCTCCCCCAACACCACCCCACAACGCCTCGCCACTCCCAGGGCCACCCGCACGTCCCCCAACACCCCCGTACCGCTCCCACCCGCGTTCAACATCTCCATGCAGCCCCCAACATCCACCACCCCAAAACCCACATACCGCCCGATACCGAATCGGAAATGGGGTCAAGAATTCGCATGCCCCCATAACCCGGATTCCGGTTATGGGCTCACCGCTCCCGACCCCACTCCCACTGGGAGCGCCCACGACCAGCAGGAAGAGCGGAAGCCCTTAACCGAAAGAGCACCCATACGACGGGGAGCCACAGGCCACAAACCGGACACGGATGTGAACGTACGCGCAAGGAACCGAATATGTGCGCATCGGGTCGAGTGGGAGCAAACAGACAAGGGGACAGTGGGAGCCCGCTCCCACTCTTCACGCTCCCAGTGGGAGCGTGGGAGCAACAGAAAAAGGGCCGTTCGGAAACGGCCCTTCACCTGCGACGTTCGATCGTTCGAACTTGTCGGGACGACAGGATTTGAACCTGCGACCCCTTGACCCCCAGTCAAGTGCGCTACCAAGCTGCGCCACGTCCCGGTACCCGTTGACCTGGGGTTTCCCCCTGGCCGAACGCGCAGAGAAACCATACCGCACTCGGGGCGGTGGTCGCGCATCCCTTTCGGTGGACCGGGACGGTTGACCTCAAGCTTGGTTGAGGTTGCACGGTGGTTGGCATGACGACCACAGCGGACGACATCGCCAACGAAGCCGCCGTCGACAGGCACGGCTACCGCTACGAGGATCTGCCTCGGCTCATGAGCGTGATGACCGGGGACGAGAAGCACGGGACCGCCGCCACCTCGACGCTCGATGTGTTGTGGGTGCTGTACGACCGTGTGCTGCGCGTCGGGCCGGAGAGCATCGATCGGCCCGAGCGTGATCGGTTTCTGTTGTCCAAGGGGCACGGGCCGATGGCGTACTACGCCGTACTCACGGCCAAGGGGTTCGTGCCGGAGGAGTGGCTGAGCGGGTTCGGGGGGTACGAGTCGCGGCTCGGGCACCATCCGGATCGGATGCTCGTGCCGGGCGTGGAGATCGGGAGCGGGTCGCTTGGGCATGGGCTGCCGATGGCCGTCGGTACCGTGCTGGGGCTGCGGGCCCAGGGGCTGGAGGATCCGGCCGTGTGGGTTCTGGTCGGGGATGCCGAGCTCGACGAGGGCAGCAATCACGAGGCCATCGCCTACGCCGGGGCCGTCGGCCTCGAACGGCTGCACACCGTCGTCGTCGACAACCTGTCCGCCACCTACGGCAGGGCCGGAGGCATCGCCGCCCGGTTCGAGGCCGCCGGGTGGTCGACGGTGAGCGTCGACGGACGTGATCACGAGGCGCTGTACCGGGCCTTCACCGCGCCGCATCCGGGGCGGCCGCACGTCGTCGTCGCCCGTGTCGAGCCCAGGATTGCGTGAGCCACCACCTACCAGCCACCTCCATACCTCTCCCACCTCTGGAAGGAAGACGTTCATGGACACCATGCGTGATCGGTTCGCTCCCGTTCTCACTCAGGTCCTCGACGAGGATCCCCGCGTCGCCGTCGTGCTCGCCGAGATCGGGGTCGCGCAGTTCGCCGGGGCCGCGCGGCGGCATCCGGAGCGAGTGATCAATGTCGGGATTCGGGAGCAGTTGCTCGTCGGGGTCGGGGCGGGGCTCGCGCTCGCCGGGATGCGGCCGGTGATGCACACCTTCGCGAGCTTTCTCGTTGAACGGCCCTTTGAGCAGGTGAAGTTGGACTTCGGGCATCAGGGGGTCGGGGGTGTGCTGGTGAGTGCGGGGGCTTCGTACGACGTGTCGTCGGGGGGCTTTACGCACATGGCGCCCGGGGATGTGGCGCTGCTCGACACCCTCGACGGGTGGGGTGTGCAGGTGCCGGGGCATCCTGACGAAGCCGAGACTCTGCTGCGGCGGGCCGTCGGGGACGGGGACGAGCGGGTGTATGTGCGGCTGTCCGTGCAGGGGAATCGGGAGGCGCTGCCCGTGGACGGGGCGAGTTTCCTGCCGGTCCGGGAAGGGCGGCGCGGGGTCGTCGTCGCCGTGGGGCCGATGCTGGACAACGTGCTCGCCGCCACCGAGGGGCTCGATGTCAGCGTGTTGTACGCGACCACGGTGCGGCCCTTCGACGCGCGTGCGCTGCGGCGGGCCGTGGGCGGTACGAGTGGGGCGGCCGATGTCGTGGTCGTCGAGCCGTATCTCGCCGGGACCTCCACCGGCGCCGCCAATGAGGCGCTCGTCGATCTCCCGCACCGGGTGCTCGGGCTCGGTGTCGGGCGGCGGGAGCTGCGGCGTTACGGGAGCGTAGAGGAGCATGTCGTCGGACATGGGCTCGAACCGGCGACGCTGCGGGAGCGGATCAGCGCGTTTCTGCTCGCCCGTGGCGCCGACCCGGCCGTCGATCCGGCCGCCCTTCCGGCGGCCTAGGCGGGTGGACCCGCGGGGCGTGCGGGGCGTGCGGAGCATGCGAGGTGTGCGGGGGCCGCTGCGCCGCGTCCGCGCGGACCAGGTCTCGGATCGCCGGGACCGAGATCAGGGTCGTCGCCACCATGAGCGTGACCACCCCGCCCGTCAGAAGTACCTCGTGCGTGCCGAACGCGGCCGCCGCCGGGCCGGACAGCGCCTGGCCGACCGGCTGCATGGCGATGGAGCCGGCGACCTCGTAGGCGTGGATGCGGTTGAGGACCTCGCGCGGGACCTGGGTCTGGACGCTCGTCGCCCACATCACGCCCCAGAACGACATGCCGGCCCCCGCCACCGCGCAGCCCGCCATCATCCACGGCACGCCCAGGCCCGCGCCCGCCGTCGCCGGGAACAGCGCGAAGCCGAACAGGGCCAGGGCGCCCGCGCGCAGCATCCGGCGCGGGCGCACCCGCAGGGCCAGCAGGCCGCCGATGACGGTGCCCGCCCCGAGGGCCGAGTTCACGAGGCCGTACGCGCGCGGGCCGTACTCCTGGGTCACCTGCACGGCGACCAGCGGGACCGCCGGGCCCCACGCGCCGATCATGAGGACGCACCAGACCGCTATGACGCCCCAGAGCCATCTTCGGGATCTGAACTCCCGCCAGCCCTCGACGAGTTCGGAGCGGAAGGCCCCGCGGGCAGGCGCGGGCGCGAGCGGGGGCGTGGGCTGCCCCTTCCCGGTGACGACGCCTGTCGTCGCCGTACGTACGACGGGTGGCAGGCGGAGCAGGAGCAGGCACAGGGCGCTGATCCCGTACGTCGCCGCGTGTGCCGCGAAGACCAGGCCCGGTGAGGCCAGCGCGACCAGCATGCCCGCCACCGCGGGGCCCGCCAGTTGCGCGCCGGACTCGGCCACCCGGACCGCTCCGTTGGCCGCCTGGACGTCGGATGCCAGGCGGGGCACGGTGCCGGCGACGCCGGGCTGGAAGATCGCCGAGGCCGCGCCGTTGATCGCGCCGATGACGCAGATCTGCCAGAGCACGACGTGCCCCGTGAAGAACATGACCGCCGCGAGGGACTGCGTGATCAGGCGCGCCACATCGGCGCCCGTCATCAGCAGGCGGGTGTTGAACCGGTCCGCCAGTACCCCGCCGAAGATGACGAGACCGGCGAAGCAGGCCACGGACGAGGCCATGGCGAGGCCGACCGCGCCCGCCCCGTGTCCGTACCGCAGCAGGCCCGCCGCGAGCGCCACCGGGAGCATGCTGTCGCCCAGCTTGGCGACGCCCCTCGCGGTGAAGAAGAGGGCGAAGTCGCGGGTCCAGATGGAGCGTCGAGGCACGCTTCCGGCCCGCCCGGCGCCGGCCGCCCGCCCGGCGCCGGCCGCCCGCCCCGTGCCGACCGCCCGCCCGGTGCCAGCCGCCCCCTCGGCGTCGGCCGCTCCCTCGGCGTCGGCCGCTCCCTCGCCCATCCACGCTCCCCGTCCGCCGTCCCCCGTGTCGCGCCGCGCCGCACGGCGCGCCTTCGCGAGCGGATCGTGCCACACGGCATCGCGGCGGCCCCAGCGATTTTCTATCCCGCACGGGGACGACCCAACTCCGGGTGGCTGTCCAGGAGTCGGGTCGGGGCCGCCTGGCGCCAGGAGTCGGCGAGGATGTCGCGCAGCTCGTCCCCGTCGTCGAGCGCCGCGAGGCGGACGCGTACCCAGGCGAAGGACGCTTCGTGGTCGGCGACCCAGAACTTCTCCGGCTCGGCGAGGACGAGTTCGTCGCGCTCCTCCTTCGGGCAGCGCACCGCTATCGACGTCTCTTCCTCGGGAAGCGTGGCGAACATCTTGCCCGCGACCCGGAACGTGGGCATGCTCCAGGCGACCTTCTCGGTCGTGTCCGGCAGGGACAGGGCTACGGTGCGTACATCCTCGGCGTCCAGCATGCAACGAACCGTAGCCAACGCCACTGACAATGGCCGGTATCGGCGGGCCGCCCGCTCACGGCACGCGCTTGTCCAGCCACGCGGTGAGGTCCGCCTGCACCTCGTCGCGGTTGGTCTCGTTGAGGATCTCGTGGCGGGCGCCCTCGTACCCCTTCCAGGTCAGGTCCGTGACGCCCAAGTAGCGGAAGTCCTCGAGGAGTTCGTGGACGAGGGTCATCCGCTGGTTGCACGGGTCCTCGGTGCCGACCGCGACGTGGATCGGCAGGTCCGCCGGGATGCGCGCGAGGTTCGCGGGGTCGTTGATCCGGCGCACGGCGCGGACCCAGTCCAGGGACAGGCCCGCCGAGAAGTCGAAGCCGCAGCGCTCGTCGGCGACGTACTTGTCGACCTCCGCCTCGTCCCGCGAGAGCCACTCGAAGCCGGTGCGGTGCTCGTACGGGTCGTTGAAGGAGGAGAAGAGGTTGCCGACGTACGGGGACATCGCCGCCCGGCCGCCGTTCGCGACCTGTGCCTCCAGGGCCGCCGTGTCGCCCTCGTTGTCGGCGCCGGGCAGGGAGCGGAAGGTGCCGGAGAGGATCAGGCCGACGAGGTCGTCCGCGTACCGCTGCGCGTAGTCGCGCGCGAGCATCGAGCCGAGGCTGTGGCCGAGCAGGACGAACGGGACGTTCGGGTGGAGGGCGCGGGCCTGGTCGCCGATCGCCTTGAGGTCGTCGACGATCGACACCCAGGCGTCGGTGTTCGCCGGGTCGCCGTCGTCGGTGACTCCGTAGCCGCCCGTGGACTGGGCGGTGGCGCCGTGGCCGCGATGGTCGGAGGCGATGACTCCGTAGCCGTGGGAGGCAAGGTGGCGGGCGAACCGGTCGTAGCGCTGGCCGTGTTCGGCCGCGCCGTGGGCGATCTGTACGAAGGCGCGGGGCCTGCCGCCGTCGGGCAGCCAGGTGTACGTGGCCACGGCGGCGCCGTCGCCGGTGCTGAGCGCGCTCGTCGTGTACGTAGGGTCGGTGGCGGTCATCTGGCGGCTCCCTCTCGGTCGGTCCTGACGGCCCTGACGGTCCTGCGGGCGGTGCGGGTGCGTGCACGGGTACGCGTGCGCGTGCGCGCGCTGGCGTGCATCTCCCCCGCACCGTAGAGCCTCATTCCTGTCGATCACCGGCCGGCTTCGCGGGTTCGAGGCGCTTGCAGAACAAGGTCGTCGGGCGCAGCACGCCCGCCGGGTCGGCGGCGTAGTCCGGGATGACGCCGGTCTGCTCCCAGCCCGCCTTGCGGTAGAAGTCCTCGGCGGGGCTGCCGGTCTCCGTGTCGAGGACCAGCAGCGTGATCCCCTCATCGGCGGCGGCCCGCTCGGCGGTCGCTAGCAGGGTGCGGCCGAGGCCGGTGCCGCGGGCGTTGCCGTGCACCATCAGTTTCACCACTTCGGCGCGGTGGCGGCCGTTGGGCTTGTCCACGAAGGCGAGCGAGATCGTTCCCAGGCAGCGGCCCGTCTCCTCCTTGTCGACCGCCACCCATACGGCCATGCCGCCGCGTTCCACGGACGGTCCTACGTAGTCGCGCCACCAGGCCGTCGCTTCATGGGGCGTGAGTCCGTGGAGGAAGCCGAGGGAGCTGCCTCCACGGACGACGTCCACGAGGAGGTTCCCCAACTCATCTACGTAGGAGGGGAATTCCGAGGGTGTCAGGCGGGTGCAGGTGAGTGTCATGGGATTCATAGGAGTCATGGGAGTCATGGGAGTCATGGGAGCACCACCAGCAGCGCGTACCGTACGGGCTCGGGGCCCGGGCAGTGGAAGTGGGTGGGGCCCCAGAGGCGGAAGCGGAGGCAGTCGCCCGTCTCCAGGTGGTGTGTCGTGCCCTGGACGGTGAGGTCGAGGAGGCCGTCGAGCACCCAGATGTGCTGTTCGAGGCCGGGGACCGGCGGGCGGTCGTAGGCGATGTCGGCGTAGGGCTCCAGGGTGCCCTCGACGACCTCGCCGCGGAGTCCGGCCAGCGGCGGGGAGACGGAGCGGCGCGCGAAGCCGGTCGAGTCGTCGCGCCAGTGGGGCTGCTCGGCGGCGCGTACGACCTGGGCGGGGGCGGACTCGACCTCGCTCAGGAGTTGCGACATGGTCCGCCCGTAGACCGCGCAGAGGCGGTTGAGGAGGGTGGCGGTGGGGCTGATCTCGGCGCGCTCGGCCCGCGACAGGGTGGATCGGCTCACGCCGCTGCGGTCGGCCAACTCGCCCAGGGACCAGCCCTGTTCGGCCCGCAGCTCGGCGAGACGCGCGCCGAGGCGGGCGTCCACCGGGTCCGGCGCCGAACCGCCACCGACACCGCCACCACCCACGCCACCACTAGCGCTACCGCCACCGCTACCGGCGTTGCCGCCGCCGTCTCCGCCGCGTGGCACACCACTCTCACGTCTCATATTCGGCACCGTATCCCAAATATGAAACGCGAAGTGTGCGCGGGTGGCGCCGATCAGCCCTCCGCGGCCTCCCCCAGCGCCTCCAACACCGGCCTGATCAGCGGATGTTCCTCCGCCCCGTGCCGCACCGCCGCGAAGACCTTCCGGGCCGGGGCCGCCCCGTCGACCGGGCGGACGACGACCCGGGTCAGGTCGACCCCGTGCAGGGCCGAGCGCGGGACGAGGGCCACCCCCGCGCCCGCGGAGGCGAGGGCGACGACGGCGCGGAAGTCGTCCGAAGAGTGCTCGAACTGCGGGGCGAAACCGGCGTGTTCGCAGGCGAGGACGACGACGTCGTGGCACGGGTTGCCGGGGTAGGGGCCGATCCACGTGTCCTTGGCCAGCTCGGCGACCGGCACCCACTCCGCGCCCGCGAGGCGGTGCGTGTCCGGGAGGACGGCGTCGAACGGCTCCGCGTACAGCGGCACGCGCGTGATCCGGTCGTCGTCGGCGCCCGGCGCGCCCCGGTACTCGACGGCGACCGCCACATCGATCTGCCGGTCGAGCAGCATCGGCAGGCTGGCGTCGCCCTCGGCGTCCTGGACGCGGACGCGGATGCCGGGCGCCGCCTTCGACAGCAGGGCGAGCGCGGGGCCCACGACGAGGCCGATGCCGGTCGCGAAGGAGGCGAGCGTCACCGTGCCCGCCGCACCGGTGCTGTACGCCGCCAACTCGGCCTCGGCCTGCTCCAGCTGGGCGAGGACCGCGTTGGTGTGCGTGAGCAGGATCTCGCCCGCCGTCGTCAGGCGGACGCCACGCGCGCCGCGCTCGACCAGCTTGTGGCCCGTCTCCTGCTCAAGGGCGGTGAGCTGCTGCGAGACCGCCGAGGGGGTCAGATACAGCGCGGCGGCCGCAGCCGTCACCGTGCGGTGGTCGGCCACCGCACGGAGGATGTGCAGCCGCCGCGCTTCGATCATGGGGCGATTCTCCCAAACGGGTCCGACAGTCTCCCCTACGGGCGGTCAACCCAGTTCCGCCCGCGCCCCCACGAACGCGTCCACCGCCCGGTTCACGTCCTCCGTGGAGTGCGCCGCCGACAGTTGGACGCGGATGCGGGCCTGGCCCTGCGGGACCACCGGGTACGAGAAGCCGATCACGTAGACGCCGCGCTCCAGGAGGAGTTCGGCCATGCGGGCCGCTACGGAGGCGTCGCCGATCATCACCGGGACGATCGCGTGGTCGCCGGGGAGGATGTCGAAGCCCTCCTCGGCCATCCGCGTGCGGAACAGCTTCGTATGGGCGGCAAGGCGTTCCCGCAGGTCGCCGGCCGATTCGAGGAGGTCGAGGACCTTCAGTGAGGCCGCCGCGATCACCGGGGCGAGGCTGTTCGAGAACAGGTACGGGCGCGAACGCTGGCGCAGCAGCGCGACGATCTCCGCGCGCGCCGCCACGTAGCCACCGGACGCCCCGCCGAGGGCCTTGCCGAGGGTGCCGGTGATGATGTCGACGCGGTCCATGACGCCGTGCAGTTCGGGGGTGCCGCGGCCGCCGGGGCCGACGAAGCCGACCGCGTGCGAGTCGTCGACCATGACCATCGCGTCGTAGCGCTCGGCGAGGTCGCAGATGTCGGCGAGCGGCGCTACGTAGCCGTCCATGGAGAAGACGCCGTCGGTGACGATCAGCTTCCTGCGGGCGCCCCCTTCGTGCGCGGCCTTCAACTGGGCTTCCAGGTCGGCCATGTCGCGGTTGGCGTACCGGAAGCGCCGCGCCTTGCTGAGCCGGATGCCGTCGATGATCGAGGCGTGGTTGAGGGCGTCGGAGATCACCGCGTCCTCGGCGCCGAGGAGGGTCTCGAAGACGCCGCCGTTGGCGTCGAAGCAGGACGAGTAGAGGATCGTGTCCTCCTGGCCGAGGAAGGCCGAGAGGCGCGCCTCCAGCTCCTTGTGGACCTCCTGGGTGCCGCAGATGAAGCGGACGGAGGCCATGCCGTAGCCCCAGCGGTCGAGGGCCGCGTGCCCTGCCGCGATCACCTCGGGGTGGTCGGCGAGGCCCAGGTAGTTGTTCGCGCAGAAGTTGAGCACCTCGCCGGGGCGACCGCCCGCCGTGACGTCGACGCTGGCGGACTGCGGGGTGCCGATGACCCGCTCGGGCTTGTGCAGGCCCGCGGCGACGATCTCGTCGAGGGTGGCCTGGAGGTCGGCGCGTACGTTGTCGAACATGGCGTAGGTCCTTATGGGGGTGGGGAGTTCGGGCCGGAGCAGGGCGCGGGGAGGGGCCGGGAGGGGGCCGGGTCAGGTGGTCTCCCAGTCGAGGATGACCTTGCCGCCGCGGCCGCTCGCCGCGTCGTCGAACGCCGCGTCGAAGTCGGTGTACGCGTAGCGGCCGGTGATCACCGGGGAGAGGTCGAGGCCGCCCTCCAGGAGGACCGACATCGCGTACCAGGTCTCGAACATCTCGCGGCCGTAGATGCCCTTGATCGTGATCATCGACGTGACGATCCGCGCCCAGTCGACGGGGAACTCCTCGGACGGCAGGCCGAGCATGGCGATCTTGCCGCCGTGGGTCATGTTCGCGAGCATGTCGCGCATCGCCACGGGGTTGCCGGACATCTCCAGGCCGACGTCGAAGCCCTCGCGCAGGCCGAGTTCGCGCTGCCCGTCGGCGATGGTGGACTCCGCCACGTTCAGCGCGAGGCTCACGCCGGTCTTCCGCGCAAGGTCCAGGCGCTCGTCGCTGACGTCCGTGACGACGACGTTGCGCGCGCCCGCGTGCTTGGCGACGGCGGCGGCCATCAGGCCGATCGGCCCGGCCCCCGTGATCAGCACGTCCTCGCCGACCAGCGGGAAGGACAGGGCGGTGTGCACGGCGTTGCCGAACGGGTCGAAGATCGCGGCCACATCGAGGTCCACGGGGACGCGGTGCACCCATACGTTCGACGCGGGCAGCGCCACGTACTCGGCGAACGCCCCGTCACGGCCGACGCCGAGGCCGACGGTCGCGCGGCACAAGTGGCGGCGCCCGGCAAGGCAGTTGCGGCACTTGCCGCACACGAGGTGGCCCTCGCCGCTGACCGTGTCGCCCACGGCGATGTCGCTCACGTCGCGGCCGGCCCCGACGACCTCGCCGACGAACTCGTGGCCCACGACCAGCGGCGCGCTGATGGTGGACCGCGCCCAGCCGTCCCAGCCGCGGATGTGCAGGTCGGTGCCGCAGATCCCGGTGCGCAGGACCTTGATCAGTACGTCACCGGGGCCGACGTCGGGCTCGGGAACGTCCGTCAGCCACAGGCCCGGTTCGGCCTTCTCCTTGACCAGCGCCTTCAACGGTTGGGCTCCTGTCGTCGCGTACGCGGGCAGCACGAACCGGCCCGCGTACGAGGGAAGAGTGGTGGTGAGAGTGGTGCGGACGTGGTCCGCCGCCACCACAGACTCTTCCGCACCTGGCGGGCCGGGTCCATCGAGGTTTTCTTAAGCGGCGCCCCAGGTTTCCTACAGGCCCGCCAACGCCCCGCCCTCGCCACCAAGGCCCCACTGCCCGCTCAACGAACGGAGTGTCCGAATAACGGACGAGCGACGCACGCCGTCCCACTTGGTCGCATACTGTCGCCGCACTTCCACCCGTCTCAGACAGCGAACAGGCACGACCATGACACGGACCTCCGTCACGGACCGGCCGCAGGCCGGATCCGACGTCGGCGCCACGCCGCCCGACGTCGAGTCCAGCGACCCCGGCACGCAACTCGGCCACGGCCTCAAGCAGCGGCACCTTTCGATGATCGCCCTTGGCGGCGTCATCGGCGCGGGCCTCTTCGTAGGGTCGGGTGCGGGGATCGCCGCCGCGGGGCCCGCGGTCGTCCTGCTCTTCGCGGGCGCCGGTTTCGTCGTCATGCTGCTGATGCGGATGCTCGGCGAGATGTCCGCCGCCCGCCCGGCCACCGGCTCGTTCTCCGTGCACGCCGAGCGGGAGCTCGGCGCCTGGGCGGGGGCGACGTCCGGCTGGATGTACTGGGTCATGCTGACGTGTGGCGTGGCCGCGGAGGCGACGGCGGCGGGGCAGATCATGCATGGCTGGGTGCCGTTCCTGCCCGCCTACGGGTGGGTCGCCGTCTTCATGGTGTTCTTCTGCCTGAGCAACCTGGCGGCCGTGCGCAACTTCGGCGAATTCGAATTCTTCTTCTCCGCCCTTAAGGTCGTCGCGATCTGTGCCTTCCTGGTGCTCGGCGTCCTGGGCATCTTCGGCGTCTTCGGTGACGCCCCCGGCACGTCCAACCTCACCGGCCAGGGCGGCTTCTTCCCCACCGGCACCTCGGGGTTGATCGCCGGTCTGCTCACCGCCGTCTTCGCGTACGGCGGCCTGGAGACGGTGTCCATCGCCGCCGCCGAGTCCGACAAGCCGCGCGAGAACGTCGCACGCGCCGTGCGCACCGCCGTGTGGCGCATCGCGCTCTTCTACGTAGGGTCGATGGCGCTCGTCGTCGCCCTGGTGCCGTGGAACGACCCGAACGTCGCCGCCGACGGCCCGTACGTCACCGTGCTCAACGAGTTCGGCATCCCGGCCGCCGGCACCATCATGCAGGCCGTCATCCTCGTCGCCCTGCTGTCGGCGATGAACGCCAACATCTACGGCTCGTCCCGCATGGCCTACTCGCTCGTCTCGCGCGGTCTCGGCCCGCGCTTCCTGGGCCGGGTGCACCGCCGGGTACCGGTGGCCGCGGTGCTCGCGTCCTGCCTCTTCGGCTTCTTCGCGGTGTTCGCCGGGGTCTGGTGGCCCGACACGGTGTTCACCTGGCTGATGAACACGACCGGTGTCGCCATCCTCGTCGGCTGGGTGTTCATCTGCCTCGCCCAGCTGAAGATGCGCCGCCGTCTGGAGCGCGAGTCGCCCGAGCTGCTCACCGTGAAGATGTGGGGCTTCCCGTACCTGACGTGGCTCGCCCTGGCGGCCATCGCGGGCGTCTTCGTAGTGATGGCCTCCACCGCGGACGGCCGCGACCAACTGTTCGTCTCCGCGATCCTGGTGGTCGCGCTGGCGGTGGGCGGTTACGTCAAGCAGCGCCGGGACGCGGCACGCGGCTGACGGCCGTTGGCCGTGATCAGGTCGCGGGGGCTCACTGCAGCAAGTCGCCCCGCCCCCGCACCAGTTCCATCAGCTCACCCGCCATCGACTTGATCGTCGCGAGCCCCGCCCTTCCCCAGGGGCGGGGCTCCGTCGCGACCACGCACACGGTGCCGAGGGCGAGCCCCGTACGGTCGTCGATCAAAGGCGCTCCCAAGTAGGAGCGAATTCCGATCTCGTCGACTACGGGGTTGCCCGCGAAGCGCGGGTAGTCGCACACGTCTTCAAGGACGAGCGCTTTGCGCCGCACGACTACATGCGGGCAGTAACCGTGATCGCGCGCCATGTAGCGGGCCACTTCGCTCTCGGTCGACCCGGCGGCCACCGCGCCCAGTTCCTCGCCCCGGTGGTCGCCGTCGGGGGTGTGCAGTCCGGCGAAGAACTGCCGGTTCTCGTCGATGAAGTTCACCATCGCGTACGGGGCGCCCGTCACGTCGGCGAGCCGGTCCGCGAAGCGGTCGAAGACCGGCTCGGGGCGCTGCCCGAGGTCGAGTCCGCGCAATCGGCGGCCCCGCTCGGCCCCCTCCTTGTCCTGCGGGGTGAGCAGCAGCCGCCTGGTCGCGTCGTACGTCACGTGTGCGCTCCGAAACCGGTGGTCGCGGGGGCGTGCGCCAGCAGGTGCCGTACGAGGGTGAGCAGCGTCTGGATGCCGGAGCTGGAGATGCGCGCGTCGCAGCGCACGACAGGCACCGCGGGGTCCAGGTCGATGGCGGCGCGCACCTCCTCGGGCTCGTAGCGGTAGGAGCCGTCGAACTCGTTGACCGCCACGATGAAGCCCATGCCGCGCTCCTCGAAGAAGTCGACGGCGGCGAAGCAGTCCTCCAGGCGGCGGGTGTCCGCGAGGATGACCGCTCCGAGGGCGCCCTCGGACAGTTCGTCCCACATGAACCAGAAGCGCTCCTGGCCCGGCGTGCCGAACAGATAGAGCACGTGCTCGGGGTCCAGGGTGATCCGCCCGAAGTCCATCGCGACCGTCGTCTCGACCTTGTTCTCGATGCCGTCGAGGTCGTCGGTGGCCGCGCTGACCGTGGTGAGCAGCTCTTCCGTGCTGAGCGGAGCGATTTCGCTGACGGCCCCTACGAAGGTCGTCTTGCCGACCCCGAACCCGCCCGCGACCAAGATCTTCAGTGCTGTGGGGAAAGGGTCAGAGCTGTCGTCGTAGTCCATCGAGCACTGCCTCCAGTAGGGACCGGTCAGTGGGGTTGTCGTGGAACGTGGGGGGCTTGGTGGTGGCCGCTCCGCAGTCGACGAGGTCGGAGAGGAGCACCTTGGTCACGGCCGCCGGGAGCAGGAGGCGGCCGGCGATCTCCGCGACCGAAGTGGGCTGAGCGCACAGGTCGAGCGCCTGGCTGTGTTCCGGGCCCAGGTAGCCGAGGGGGGTCGCCCCGGTGGCCATGACCTGGGTGAGCAGATCCATCGACGTGCTCGGCCGGGTGCGTCCGTTGCTGATCGTGTACGGACGCACGAGCCGGCCCGCGGCGCCGTCGAGCCATGGCCCGTCCTGCGGGGCCGCCACCGTCAATTCCTCATCGCCGTGGGCTCGGCGGAGGGCTGCCGGGGCGCTGTCATCAGGTAGGGGCGCACGCTCTTGACGAGCATGGCCATCTCGTAGCCGAGGACGGCCGCGTCGGCGTCGCGCCCGGCGAGGACCGCGAGACAGGTTCCGGAGCCCGCGGTCGACACGAACAGCAGCGCCGAGTCGAGTTCCACCACCACCTGCCGTACGTCGCCGCCGTCGGCGAACCGGACGCCCGCGCTGCGCCCGAGCGAGTAGAGGCCGGAGGCGAGGGCCGCCATGTGGTCGGCGCTGTCGGCGTCGAGCCCGTGCACGGACTTGACGAGGCCGTCGGAGGACAGGAGCACGGCGCTGTTGGTGTGGGGAACGCGCTGGACGAGGCCGCTCATCAGCCAGTCGAGATCGGACACATGACCCGTCGGCACATCGCTCGACATGGGGGATCGACTCCTTGGTGGACTGCTGGGTGTGGTGCTCGGAGGTGGGGGGAACGGCGGGTGCGGGTGCGGGTGTTGTGGGTGCGGCTGCTGCGGATGCGGGAACGGGCTTTCGGGCGGGTACGCGCGCGTGGCCGGGTGCGGGTGGGTACGCGCGCGTGGGTGCGTGTGCGGGGGTGGGAGCGGGGGTGACCGGGGGTGCGTACGTGTACGGGGGCGGGGCGACCGCGTGTGCGGCGTCACCGTGGTCATGCGCGGGCACCGCCCTCTTCCCCGCGTCCGACGGCCCGCTCGGATCCGGTGCGCGGCTCGGTGCGGTGCGGGAGGTCGCGGCGGGGTGGCGGCTCGTGGTGCGGCTCGTGCGTGGACTCGTCGCCGGGGGCGCGCGGTTCGGCCTTTTCGGCGAGCGTGATGCCGCGCTGGAAGGCGGCCATGAGGCCGGGGTCGTGGACGACCGCGGGGGTGTCCTCGTGGCGCTGGGCGGGGCCGCCGCGCAGCTGGGGGGCGATGTGCTCCTGGGCCCTGCGGCGCGGCAGTTGGGGGCGGCGGTTCAGGGTGCCGCGCACGGCGGTCTCGGGCGGGGCGGCGGAGGGCTCGGCGTCCGCCGCGGCCGCGGCCCCGGCCGCGCGGTCCTCGGGGCGGATGCCGGGGACGGCGTCGGCGGGGGTGGGGCGGGGGTCGCCCGCGATGCGCTGCGGGAGAGGGGCGCCGGTCGGCGTGCCCGTGGGCGGCGTTCCGGTCGGCGTGCCCGTGGGCGGCGTTCCGGTCGGCGTGCCCGTGGGCGGCGCACCGGTCGGCGTACCCATGGGCGGCGTGCCCGTGTGCGGCTGGCGGGGTACCGCGGCGACGGCTCCGTGGGGTGCGACCGGCGGGGTGGATGAAGTGGGCGCGGGCGCGGGGGTGTTGGGCGGCGCGGGCCGCGATCCGTTGGCGTTCGCGCCGGACGGCGGCGGGGACGTCGGGATCGGCCCTGTCCGGTGGCCGTTCGCGGCCGCCGCCTGGTCACCGCCGAGCACGCTGTTGGCGGTCGCCGCGGCCGCGGCCTTGCGTACGCGCGGCGTGCGCACGCCCGCGCCGCCGGTGTCGCCGTCCCCGCCGAGCAGGTCCTGGGGCAGCACGAGGACCGCCTGCACTCCCCCGTAGATATTGGTCTGCAGCCGCACCGTGATGCCGTGCCGCCGCGCGAGCTGCGAGACCACGAAGAGGCCGATGCGCCCGTCCGCGAGGAGGCTGGCCACGTTGACCTGGTCGGGGTCGGCGAGCAGCGCGTTCATCTTGTTCTGCTCGGTGACCGGCATGCCGAGGCCGCGGTCCTCCACCTCGACGGCGAGCCCGGAGGTCACCTGGTTGGCGCGGAGCAGGACTTGGGTGTGCGGGGCGGAGAACACCGTGGCGTTCTCGACGAGTTCGGCGAGCAGGTGGATGCAGTCGGCGACGGCGTGCCCGCGCAGGGTGCCGTCGATCGGCGGCACGAGCTTGACCCGCGAGTACTGCTCGACCTCGGCGATCGCGGAGCGCATCACCTCGGTCATGGACACGGGGTGGCTCCACTGGCGGCGCGAGACGGCGCCGCCGAGCACGGCGAGGTTCTCGGCGTGCCTGCGGGTGCGGGTGGCGAGGTGGTCTACGTGAAAGAGGCCCTTGAGCAGGTCGGGGTCCTCGACCTGGTTCTCCAGTTCGTCGAGGAGGTTGATCTCCCGGTGCACGAGCGACTGCAGCCGCCGGGCGAGGTTCACGAACACCTCGACCTTCTGCCGGCTGCCGGCCTGGCTGGACAGCTGGGTGGCCTGGACGACGGCGGTGACGGCGACGTCGTGGGTGCGCGCGAGGTCGACGGCGAGCCGGTCGAAGTCGTCGCCTCCGGGCGCGCCGATGGCGGGGGTGCGGCGCCGCGGCGGTTCCTCGCCCTTGCGCAACTGCTCGACGAGGGTGCGCAGTTCGGCCTGTCCGCGGGCGCTGGTCTGACGCAGGGCGAGCAGCCGGTCGCGTACGAGGGCGGCGGCGCGGCCCGCGGCGACGGCGGCGATCACGATGCCCGCGAGGGTCACGAGGCAGGCCCCGCCGAGCACCGCCCACAGGGTGAGGCTGGGGCGCACACCCGTGTGCCGGACGGCGAACAGCACGGCGGCGCTGGCACCGAGGGCCACCGCCAGCGGCGGGAGGATGGCGATGCGCAGGAGTTGGGAGCGTATGTGGGTCTCGGTCGGGTGCGGTGCGGCCCGCCCGCCCGGCCTGCCGTGCCGACCGCCTTCGCGACGGTCTGCGCGGGCGGCCGGCTGGCGAAGCTGGGACATTCGGCGACCTCGTCCTCGGGGTTCGGGAGTTGGAGGAGACGTTGGAGGAGACAGCGGGCAGCGCGACCGGGCGTCGCACGGCGAGCACACACGGTAGTCGCCAGCGGCACATGCGCGAGGGGCAGTTGACAAACTCCGGCGGGCGAGGTCCCGCTCTGGTATGAGCCCTCGTACCCGCGAGCGATTACACGTCCGTGACGCTCCCGCACGCCCGTTCGCCGCGTTTTACGTTTTGCGCTTTCCGCAAAGAAGTTTGCCTGTACGCGCGCGTGGAGCGACCTTGGCGTCGACGGATGTCACGGACAAGAGACACGGACGAGAGACGGGACCCAGCACCATGGACACCGACACCGACACTGACACCGGCACCGGCACCGGCACGGCCCAGGAATGGGACGCGCGCTACCGCAGCCGCGAGCAGCTCTTCAGCGGAAACCCGAACGGCGTGCTCGTCACCGAGGTCGAAGGGCTGCCGCCGGGCCAGGCGCTCGACGTCGGCTGCGGCGAGGGCGGCGACGCGCTGTGGTTGGCCGGGCACGGCTGGCGGGTCACGGCGGTCGACGTCTCCGAGGTGGCCCTGCGCCGCGCGGCGGCGGCCGGGGCGGAGGTCTCGGACCGGGTCGCGTGGGCGCGGGCCGACCTGGCGACCACGCCGCCGCCCGCGGCCGCCTTCGACCTGGTGAGCATCCAGTACTTCCCGCTGCTGCGCAGCGCGGGCGAGGAGGCGCTGCGCGCGCTGGTCGCGGCGGTGGCCCCCGGCGGCACGCTGCTCTTCGTGACGCACGCCCTGGCGGATCTGACGGAACACCCGGAGGACAGCGCGGAGTTCGACCCCGCCGACTACTACTGGGCGGACGACCTCGCCGCCGTCCTCGACGACTCCTGGGAGATCCAGGTCAACGAAACCCGCCCCCGCACCGCCCCGGCTCCCTCCGGAACCCACCACCACCGGGACACGGTCCTGCGGGCGCTGCGGACGGCGTGAGCCGGGGGCGCTGCCGCTCCACCACGGCCCCGGCGGCCCCGGCGACCCGGCTCCCGTCGCCCGCTCACCCGGCCCACGACCGGCACCGCTCCAACGCCGCCGGAGGCCCCCGGCGCATCCGAGGTCAGCACCGCCCCAGCACACGCCACCCGTCAGCACCGCCCCAGCACACACCGCCCGTCAGCACTCCCCCTGCGCGCCGCCGACCAGCGGCCCTCCAGCACACCGCCCGTCAGCACACCCCCTGCACGCCACCAACCAGCGCCCCTCCAGCACGCCACCCGTCAGCACACCCTCAGCGCGCCGCCGACCAGAGCTCCCATCGCGCCGCTGGTCGGCACCCCTCCAGCACGCCACCGGTCAGCACTGCCCCAGCGCACCCCCAGCACGCCACCGGTCAGCACTGCTCCAGCGCACCACCAGCCAGCGCCCCCATCGCGCCGCCGGTCAGCACTCCCCCACCACGCCGCCGACCGACACCCCTCCAGCCCCCAGCCCCCAGCCTCACCGCTCCTCGACGAGCGCCAGGTCCGGCACCTCCACATCCGCCGCCCCCGCGACCGGCCACCCGCCCCGCGGCACCGCCGCGACCGCTCGCCACCACTGCTCCGTGGGCAGCTGCTCGGCGCCGGGCTCGAAGGGCTCGCCGGGGCGCGGCAGCGCGAGGCGCGAGGCGGATCGGCGGGCCGCGGTGACGGTGCCCTCGCCGGGTTCCGTCCAGGCGTGCGGCGCCAGATTGAACGTCCCCCAGTGGATCGGCAGCATCGGCCCGGACGCGGGCCCGCCCTGGAGGTCGAGGTGGGCGCGCATGCCCTCCTCTGGGGTCATGTGGATGTCGGGCCAGTACTCCGAGTACGCCCCGATCTGGATCATGGTCACATCGAACGGGCCGTGCTCGGCGCCGATGTCCTTGAAGCCCGCGAAGTAGCCGGTGTCGCCACTGTGGAAGACGCGATGCTCGGGCCCCGCGGCCACCCAGGACGCCCACAGGGTGTGCTGTGCGTTGCGCAGGCCCCGGCCACAGAAGTGGCGGGCGGGCGTCGCCGTCAGCGTCACTCCGCCGACCTTCGTCGACTCGTGCCAGTCCAGCTCGCGCAGCCGGTCCGCCGGCACGCCCCAGTGCTCCAGGTGCGCGCCGACGCCGAGCGGCACCGCGAACACGGTGTCCGTGTGGGCGAGCGCCTTGATGGTGGGCATGTCCAGGTGGTCGTAGTGGTCATGGCTGATGACCACCACATCGACCGGCCCGAGCGCGGCGAGCGGCAGCGGCACCGGGTGCAGCCGCTTGGGCCCCGCGAAGGGGAACGGCGAACAGCGCTCACCCCACACCGGGTCGAACAGCACCCGCACCCCGTCGATCTCGGCGAGGACGCTGGAGTGCCCCATCCATGTGACGCGCAGGCCGCTCGCGGGCGGCTTCGCCAGGTCGGCGAGGGTCGTGGCGTGCACGGGAACGGTGCCCGTGGGGGCCCTGCGGGCGCGCTCCTCCTTGCGGAAGTAGACCTTCGCGAACTCCAGCATCGAGCCGTCGGGCCTGGTGCGCGCGCCCTCCGGGTTCTGGAAGGAACCGTCCGCGAAGTTCGGCGACCGGCGGATCCGGTCCAGGCGCGCCCCTGTGGGCTCGGCGCCAAAGGCATCGGGCTGGAGTGAGCGCAGCCCGGAAGTCAGGGAACGTGACACGGCGCCTCCCGTTTGATCGATCAGTGCTTTCCATTATGTGCGGACCCACTGACAACGCGCTCGGCCCCTCCCGTGTGCCCGTTTTTCCGGCCCTTCTGCCCCCTCCCCGCCCCCTCCCCGCCTTTTCCCCGTCATCTCCGCGCCATCACCCGACGACCTCCCCCGCAAACTGATCCATCATTCAGTAGGGATTCGATTGACAGCACTCTCGGCGACTCCGGATACTGACCCGTGATTCAGTAAAGCCATCTGGAGGCACCGTGTCGGAACTCCCCACCGAACTGGTCCCGCTCACCCCTGAACAGCACGCCGTCGTCGACCTCGCCCGGACCTTCGCCGCCGAGGAGATCCGGCCACGCGCGCGCGGCGTCGACGAGGCCGACGTCGAGACCCCCTGGGATCTGTGGCGCAAGGCGGCCGAGGTCGGCATCACCGGGTTCATGCTCCCGGAGGAGCTCGGTGGCGGCGGGTTCACCGACGTGTTCACGCAGGTCCTCGTGCAGGAGGAGCTGTGCGTCGGCGACCTCGGCATCGGCAATCTGCTCTGCTCGAACGGCTTCTTCGCCGACCCGGTGCTCGCCCTCGGCACCAAGGAGCAGCAGCGCGCCTGGCTCGGCCCGCTCGCGGGCGCCGACACCCCGATGACGGCGCTCGCGACCACCGAACCCGGCGCGGGCTCGGACGCCGCGTCGATCAAGACGACGGCCCGCCGCACCGACGGCGGCTACGTACTCAACGGCCAGAAGGCGTGGATCTCGAACGCGGGCGAGGCCGACCGCTACGTGGTGTTCGCCAAGACCGACCCGGCCCAGCGCTCGCGCGGCGTGAGCGCCTTCCTGCTCCGCAAGGACACCGAAGGTGTCACCTTCGGTGAGCCGATGCGCAAGATGGGGCAGCGCGCCATCGTGTGCCGGGAGGTCTTCTTCTCCGACGCGTTCGTCCCCGAGGAGAACCGGCTCGGCGACGAGGGGCAGGGCTTCGTCGGCCTGATGCGCACCTTCGACATCTCGCGGGTCGTCCTGGGCGCCGCCGCGACCGGTGTCGCCCGCGCCGCCTACGAGTACGCGCGCGACTACGCGCGCACGCGTGAACAGTTCGGCAAGCCGATCGTCGAGCACCAGGCGGTCGCGTTCCGCCTCGCCGACATGCGCACCCGCATCGAGCAGTCGCGCCTGATGACGTGGCGCGCGGCCCGCCGCCTGGACGCGGGCCTGACCGCCACCACGGAGGCGGCGATGGCGAAGCTCACCGCTTCGGAGACGGCCGCGTACTGCACCTGGGCGGCCGTGCAGACGCTGGGCGGCTGGGGCTACTCGCGCGAGTTCCCGGTCGAACAGTGGATGCGCGACGCCAAGTTGGAGGAGATCGAGGAGGGCACCTCCGACATCATGCGCCTGATCATCGCGAGGTCACTGTGACGTCCCACCACGCATCCGCCGCAGCCGCACGTCCCCGCGCCGACGCGCGACCTGAACCGGACCGACTCACCGGCGGCGAGGCCCTCGTACGCGCCCTCGCCGCGCACGGCGTCACCCGCGCCTTCGGCATCCCGGGCACCCACAACCTGGAGATCTACCGCCACCTGCCCGCCTACGGTGTCGCGCACGTGGCGCCGCGCCACGAACAGGGCGCCGGTTACGCGGCGGACGCGTACGCGCGCGTGACGGGCACGCCCGGCGTCGCGATCACGACCACGGGGCCCGCGCTCCTGAACATCGCGGCGGCCGTCGGCCAGGCGTACTCGGACAGCGTGCCGCTGCTCGTGATCTCGCCCGGAATGCCGCTGCGCCACCCGCGCCAGTCCACCGGTCTGCTGCACGAAATGCGCAGCCAGAGCGAGGCGTTGCGGAATGTGGCGGCGTTCAGCCACCGGGTCTCGTCGGTGGCGGAGATCGGCGCGGCGGTGGCGCGCGCGTTCACGCTGTTCCGCGAGGAACGGCCGCGCCCCGCGCACATCGAGATCCCGCTCGACCTCCTGGAGGCGACGGAGGCCGCGGGCCCGCTGCGCGTCGCACCACCGGCCGCACCACGCCTCCCCGAAGCCGCACAGCTCACCGAGGCCGCCGCCCTCCTCGCCCGCGCGGAGCGCCCGGCCCTGGTCCTCGGCGGCGGAGCCCGCGGCGCGGCGCCCCAATGCCTCGCCCTGGCCGAGAAGTTGGCCGCTCCCGTGGCCACTACGGCGAACGGCAAGGCGATCGTCGACGAGCACCACCCGCTCTCCCTCGGCGTGAGCCTGCACAGCCCGGCGGTCCAGAAGTGGCTCACGACCCGCGACGTGGTCCTCGCGGTCGGCACGGAGCTGGCCGAGTCCGATACCTGGACGACCGAACTACCGCCCTTCCATGGACAGTTGATCCGCGTGGACCTCGATCCGGCGCAGATGTACGCGGCCGTGCCCGCGGACGTCCCCCTGGTCGGCGACGCGAAGGCCACCCTGGAGGCCCTCATCGCCACCGCCCCGGGCCCCGTCCCGCACCACACGCCCACCCCGCCCAACACGCCCACCCCGCACCACACGCCCGCCACCACCGAGACCACCGCCGACGCCACCACCGAAGCCACCACCGAGACCACCGCCGACGCCACCACCGAAGCCGCCGCCCTCAAGGCGACCCGCGACGACGAGTCCCGGGCCCGCGACGCCCACTGGCTGCCCTACCTGGAGGCGATCCGCGGCGTCCTCGACCCGGACGCCGTCGTCACCTCCGACAGCGCCCAGTGCTGCTACTACGGCGCGCTGCCCCACCTCACCCAGGGCCCGCACGCCCGCTACCTCCACCCCACCGGCTTCGGCACCCTCGGCTACGCCCTGCCCGCCGCGATCGGCGCTGCGGCAGCCCACCCGGACCGCCAGGTCGTGGCGCTCAGCGGCGACGGCGGCCTGCAGTTCTCCATCCAGGAGCTGGCCACGGCCGCCGAGCTGCGAAGGCCCCTCGCCGTCGTCGTGTTCGACAACTCCGGCTACGGCGAGATCCGCGACGAGATGAAGGCCCGCGGCGACGCACCGCTCGCGGTCGACCACGCGCGCGTGGACCTGCCCGCCCTCGCCCGCGCCTACGGAGGACACGGCGCGACGGCGCACACCCCCGAAGAGCTCGGCAAGCTGCTGACCACCGCCCTGACCACCCCTGCCCCCACCCTGATCGTCGTCCCTGAGGAGTCCGCATGACCTCCGCCCCCACGCCCGCGACCACCGCCACGCCCCCGACGGCCCCGCTCACCCAGCTCACCTGGACCGACCACGCCACCGGCCGCCACGGCTACTTGGTGATCGACCGCCTGGTGCGCGGCGTCTCCAGTGGCGGCCTGCGCATGCGGGCCGGCTGCACCCTGGAGGAGGTCACGGGCCTCGCGCGCGGCATGTCGATGAAGGAGGCGCTGCACTACAACCCTCAGGGGCGTTACATCCCGCTGGGCGGCGCCAAGGGCGGCATCGACTGCGACCCGCGGGACCCGGAGGCGTACGGCATCCTGGTGCGCTACCTGAAGGCGATGCGCCCGTACATCGAGTCCTTCTGGACGACGGGCGAGGACCTCGGCCTCACGCAGGACCTGGTCGACAAGGCGGCGGCCGAGGCGGGCCTGGTCTCGTCGATCCAGGCCGTGTACCCGCTCCTGGACGACGAGGAGACGGCGCGGCAGCGCCTCGCGGACGCCTTCGCCGTGGACGTCGACGGCATCGGCCTGGACGAGCTGGTGGGCGGCTGCGGTGTCGCGGAGGCCGTCCTCGTCGCGCTCGACCGCGCCCAAGTCCCGTACGAGGGCACCCGTGTGTCCCTTCAGGGGCTCGGCACGATGGGCGGCGCCACGGCCCGCTTCCTCGCGCGCGCGGGGCTCAGGGTCGTCGCGGTGGCCGACCTGAAGGGCACGATTACCAACGACGAAGGACTCGACGTGGAGGCGCTGCTCGCGGCCCGCGACGCCTACGGCACGGTGGACCGCGAGCGGTTGCGCCCCGAGGACCGTGAACTGCCGGGCGACGCCTGGCTGTCGGCCGAAGCGGACGTGCTGGTCCCGGCCGCGGTCTCGTACGCGATCGACGCGTCGAACCAGGAGCGGATCACGGCCCGCTGGGTGGTCGAGGCGGCGAACATGCCGGTCCTCAAGGACGCGGAGGAACTCCTCACCCGGCGTGGCGTCACCGTCCTGCCGGACGTGGTCGTGAACTCCGGGACGAACGCCTGGTGGTGGTGGACCCTGTTCGGCGACATCGGCGCGGACGCGGACGAGGCGTTCGCCTACACGCGGCGCTCCATGCGCTCCCTGATCGACCAGATGCTCGCCCGCGCGGAGGGCGACGGCACGACCCCGAGGGCCGCCGCGCACGCCATCGTCGCCGACCGGCTGCCGATCCTGGCCGAGAGGTTCGGGTGGTACAGGTGACCACCTCGACATGCCTGGACGCGCTGTACGACCCGGCGTCCGTCGCGGTCGTCGGCGCGTCCGACAACCCGGAGAAGTGGGGCTACTGGCTGGCGACGGGCGCCCTGACGGGCCGCGAACGCCGCACGGTGCAGTTGGTCAACCACAAGGGAGGCCACCTACAGGGCGAGCCGTTCCTCCCGGCCCTCTCCTCCCTGTCCACCCCGCCCGAGCACGTGGTGGTCGCGGTCCCGCCCCACCAGGTGCGCCCGGTGGTCCAGGAGGGCCTCGACACGGGCGCCCGCTGTTTCACCGTGATCACGTCGGGCGCGGCCGAGGAGCACGAACTGGCGCACCTGGTGACCTCCCGTGGCGCCCGCCTCCTCGGCCCCAACTGCATGGGCATCGTCGACACGACGAGCCAACTGCGCCTCAGCTGGGGCGACTTCCCGACCGGCGGCCTCGGCCTGGTCTCGCAGAGCGGCAACCTGGCCCTGGAGATCGGCCGCCACCTCGCCCGCGCGGGAGGCGGCTTCTCCCGCTTCGTGTCGCTCGGCAACCAACGCGACATCGACGCCGCCGACGCCCTCGAATCCCTGATCGCCCACGAGCCCACGAGAGCGATCGCGGCGTACGTCGAGGACTTCCGGGACGGCCGCCGCCTCGCGGACGTCCTGGCGGCCGCTCACGCCGCGGGAAAGCCGGTCCTGCTCCTGACGGTCGGCCGCAGCGCCGCAGCGGGCCGCGCCGCCGCCTCTCACACCGGCTCCCTGGTCAGCCCGCACGCCACCGTGGCCGCGGTCTGCCGCGACGCGGGCGCCCTCCTCCTGGACTCGGCCGGCGAACTCGTCGACACGGCCCTCCACTTGACCTCCCGCACAACCCCTCTTGTACGTCGCCGCCCCCACCCCCCACGCCACGAAACGCCCCCACCCCAACCCCCCGACCACCCCAGCGCCTCCCCCACCACCCCACCGCACCGGATAGCCGTGATCGGGGACAGCGGCGGCCAAGGAGCCCTCGCCGCCGACGCGTTCGCCGCGCACGGCTTCGACGTGCCCGCGCTCGCCCCGGCCACGGTCGAGTCCCTGGGCGCACACCTGCCCGCGGCCGCGGGCCGGGCCAACCCGGTCGACCTGGCGGGCGCGGGCGAGCGCGACCTGGCCAACTACGCGCGCGTGGCAGCCACGTTGCTGCACAGCGGCGACGCCGACACGGTGGTCCTCACCGGCTACTTCGGGGACTACGCCACCGCGAACCCGGCCCAGGCCGGCCGCGAGTGCGAGATCGCGCGATCCCTCGCGGACGCCGCCGACGCCTCGGGGCGCGCCCTGCTCGTGCACACGATGGCCCGCGACACCCCGGCCCTCGCGGTCCTCAGGAAGCGCGGCATCCCGGTCCACGAGCGCGTCGAGCAGGCGGCGACGGCCCTCGCGGGCGCCGTCCGCCTCACCTCGGCACAGCCGTACCTGCCGCCCACTCGCACCACGCCCCCGGCGGCGTACGAGATCGAGGACGGCGGTTACGAACGCGTCCGTGAGCTGCTGGCGTCCTACGGAGTCGCGTTCCCCACCGCCGAGTTCGTGACGGACGCGGACGCGGCGGCGGAGGCCGCCCACCGCACGGGCTACCCCCTGGTCCTGAAGGCGATGGGGCTCGCCCACAAGACGGAGGCCGGTGGTGTGGCGCTCGGCATCGCGGACGAGGCCGCCCTGCGCACCGCGTTCGCCCGCATGCGGGAGGCGACGGGTGCGGAGCGCTACGCGGTCGAGGCGATGGCCACGCCCCCGTACGCGCGTGAACTCATCGTCGGCGTACGGAGGGACGCGGCCTTCGGCCCGGTCGTGATGGTCGGGGCGGGCGGCGTCACGGCCGAACTCGACGCCGACACGGCACTCGCCCTGGCGCCGCTCACCCCACCACGCGCGCGTGCCCTGCTCCTCGAACTCCGCCACGCACCCCTCCTCACCGGCTGGCGCGGCACACCACCGGTCCACCTGGAGGCAGCGGCGGCAGCGATCTGCGCGCTGTCCCAGGCGGCCACGGACCACCCGGAACTGACCGACCTGGAGGTCAACCCCCTCCTGGTCCACCCGGGCGGCGCCATCGCCCTGGACGCCCACGCAGTCACCTCAACCCCCGGCAATTGGAGCCCCTCCGGCGATTGAGGAGCGGGGTCCGGGGCAGAGCCCTGCGGCCTCAACCACTCTGCCCGGAACCGCCGGAGGCCTTCCGTCCCTTGGCTCCGGCCGCGTAGAACACCAACCCGACCACGACGAACAACAACAGCGGCAGCACCTGGCTGAGGGTGTACGGCAACCGCTGCCCGGCGAACGACTCGGGCAGCGAGTCCGCCGCATTCCCCGCCGTGCCGAACCAACCCACCCCGAAACCGGGCCAGATGAGCACGACCACGGTGAACGCCACGAACCCGGTGGCCAGCGCGCTCACGATCCACGCCCCGACGCGGCCGCCGGGCACGGCGTAGGGCCGCGACTGGTCCGGGTACTTGCGCCGCAGTACGTAGAGGCTCGGGAACGTGATGACGTACGAGATGAACGTCGTGCTGATGGTGAGCCCGAGCCCCGCGGCGAAGTACTTCTCGCCGTCGCCGCCGGTCAGGTTCAGCGCGACCACGAACAGGATCGAACCCAGCACCGCGGACAGGATGTTGACCCGCACCGGAGTGCCGTACTTCTCGGAGATGCGGCCCAGCCAGGCCGGTCCCGCGCCGTCCGCGCACGCGACGGCCTGCGCGCGGTGCGCGCCCATCGCCCAGGTGACACCGGAGGTGAGCAGGCCGATGATGAGGCCGGCCGCGGCGACGCCGCCGAACACGGACCCGAGGCCGGTGAGCGTCACCGTGCCGTCCGCCGCGATCGAGCCTCCGTAGACGGTGAACACGGCCTTGCAGGCGTCGATGAAGCCGCCCAGGCTGCCGATCTCCTGGCTGGGCAGAACGAAGAGGATGCCGAGGATCGGGCCTCCGTAGAGGAGCACGGCGGCGAGGCCGGAGCGCAGGATCGACAGGGGGATGTCGCGGCGCGGGTTCTTCATCTCCTCGGCGGCGGAGCTGGGCAGTTCGAAGCCTACGTAGTTGAAGATGAGCACAGGGACGAGCGCGACGAAGCCCGCATACGTAGGCGTGAATTCGCCGGCCGGTAGGGCGTGTACGCCATGTTCGGCGGCGTAGACGACGACGGAAACGAGGAAGAAGCCCAGCAGTACGACGCGCGCGACGGCGCCCGCGATGGGCACCCACTTGCCGATGCGTACGGACTGCACGATCGCGAGCGCGCCGCCCCAGATGAAGACGAACCCGGCGACGTACTTCCACACCCCTGGCAGCGGCGTGAAGAACTCCTCCCAGGTGGTCAGCGCGATGATGCACAGACTGCCGCCCACCCAGACCGGGTTGGAGATCCAGTAGAGGAGCTGGTTGACGCCCGCGACGAGCCGGCCGAACGCGAGTCGCGTCCAGACGTACGGGCCTCCCTGCACGGGAAACGACGAGCCGAGCTCGGCCACGAGCAGCCCGTACGGGAGGAAGAAGACGACGGCCAGAATGACCATCCAGGTCAGGCCCTGCGGGCCCTGTGCGGCGACGGAGCCGATGGTGTCGAGGCCGACGAGCGTGCAGATGAGGAAGAACAGCACGTCGAGCCGGCGCAGGTCCTTGCGCAGCCGTGAACGCTGCTCGCCCCAGCCTTCGGAGAGGTCGGGCTCTCCCCCGGCGGGCGGGGTCGGCGAAAGGGATGGCGCTTGGGTCACGATTGCTCCTGGCGAGAACAGAACGAAGACGAAAACAGCACTACAGGGTCTTGCTCGGGCCGCGCTTACCCCCGACCGGCCGAGTTATTGACTGAATGGCCAGTCAGTAGTGGAACGTGATGGGACTGTGACCTGTGCGGCGGGTACGCGTCAAGAGGCGTGCGCGGGAAGGAGTCGGCGCGCAAGAACAACTAGGCTTGCGGCGTGACCAGAGTCCGGTTGAGCGTGGCCGAGCGGCGCGAGGCGCTGCTGGTGGCCGCCATCGAACAGATCGAGGCGCGCGGGGTGGCCGCCGTGCGCATCGCCGACGTGGCGTCCGCGCTCGGCGTGAGCAACGCGCTGGTGCTGTACCACTTCTCGACGAAGGAGAAGCTCGTCGCGGCGGCGTTCGCGCACGCCGCGGAGGGCGACCTGGCCCATCTGCGCAAGCTGCTCGGCCGCCGCACGACGGCCCTGAAGCGGCTGCGCGCGGCGGTGCGCTGGTACGCGCCGACGGGGCAGGCCAAGGGCTGGCGGCTGTGGATCGAGGGCTGGTCGGCGGCGCTGCGCGAGCCCGCGCTGCGGGAGGTCACGCGCGACCTCGACCGGCAGTGGAAGGCGGCGCTCGCGGAGGTGGTCGCCGAGGGCGTGGCGGCGGGCGAGTTCAGCTGCCCCGACCCGATGGCGACGGCGCTGCGCCTGACGGCGCTGCTCGACGGGCTCGCCGTACAGATGACGGCGTACGACGGTGGCGCGTCACGGACCCGTACGCAGGAGTGGGTGGACGAGGCGCTCGCCCGCGAACTGGGCCTGGAGCGCGCCGAGTTGACGGGGGCGGGACGCTGACGGAAGTCCGTCAGCGCCGCCGTACCGCCGAGGGAGAGGGCGTCAGGGCGCCGAGCGGGAGGACGCCGGCCCACCCGCACCCCGAAGAGCCTCGGCCGTCCTCCAGGGCCCACCCGCGCCCCGAAGAGCCTCGGCCGTCCTCCAGGGCGCACGTCCGCCGCGCGGAAGGGCGTCAGCCGGCCGCCCCGAGTGGTGTCAGGACGCCGATTCCAGGTGCGCCTTGACGGCGTGCGGGTCCACGAAGCCCTTCGCCTGCACCCGGTCGCCGGAGGACTCGCCGCGCAGTCGGCGCCCGATCCACGGCACCAGGAACTCGCGCGCCCAGTGGATGTCGTCGCGCCGCACCTCGAACGTGCCGCGCGGCGGCAGCGGCGGCCACGCCTGCTCGGGGTCGGCCGGGACCTCCATGCCGAGCACCTGGCCCGCGCGCAGCGCGACCCGGGTGTGACCCTCGGGCGAGAGGTGGAGGCGGTCCTCGTCCCAGGCCCTGCGGTCCTGGATGGACTTGAGGGACCACAGGTCGAGCATCAGGGCGCCGTGCCGGTCGGCGATCGCCCGCACATGCATGTTGTACGTGGCGATCTTGCCGCGCAGGTGCTTGAGCACGGCCACGTCACGGGTGTCGAAACCGGTGGCCACCATGACGGTGCCGGCCGCGCCGGCGAGCTTGGCCACGGCCTTCTCGAAGCGCTCGGCGACATCGTCCGGGTCGGTGCCGGGCCGGATGATGTCGTTGCCGCCGGCGACCAGGGTGACCAGGTCGGGGGCGAGCTCGACGGCCTTCGGCACCTGGTCCGCGACGACCTGGTCGAGGAGCTTTCCGCGCACGGCCAGATTCGCGTACCGGAAGGTGTCCTCGGGCACGCGGTCGTCCAGGAGGACGGCGAGCCGGTCGGCCCAACCCGCGAAGTTCCCGTCGGGACCGGGGTCACCGACGCCTTCGGTGAAACTGTCGCCCACGGCCGCGTAGGACCGGATCGTGCCGATGTGTGAGTCCGTGAGTGCTCTCGATTCGTTTGCCACGACCACGTATTTTCGCTCGCGAAAAGTGGCCTACGCCACCGTAAGTAGGGGTTGACGCGTGGTGAGATACCCCACTCGCCACCTGGGGAATAACCGCGCAAACGCGTCCGGCGCCCGGGGAGGGCCCCGGGCGCCGGACGGAACGCGAGCGTTCGAGCGCTATGCCATGTCGGCTCAGGCGTCCACGCCGTGCTGGCTCAGGTACGCGATCGGGTCGATGTCCGAGCCGTAGTCGGCGGTCGTGCGGACCTCGAAGTGGAGGTGCGGGCCGGTGACGTTGCCGGTCGCGCCGGACTTGGCGATCTCCTGGCCCGCGGTCACCTTGGCGCCCTCGGAGACGCTGATCGAGGACAGGTGGGCGTACTCGGAGAAGTGGCCGTCGGCGTGCTCGATGACGATCTCGTTGCCGTACGCGCCGCCGTCGCCGGCGGAGACGACGGTGCCGTCGGCGATCGACTTCACCGCGGTGCCGGTGGGCACCGAGAAGTCGGCGCCGGTGTGGCTGCCGCTGGACCACATGGAGCCGGAGGAGCCGTAGCCGTGGCCGGAGGCGCCGTCGACCGGCTTCACGTAGTCGGCGTCGCTGGTCGAGGCGCTCGCCTGGGTGGTGGCCGCGGCGTCCGTGCCCGTGGTCGCGGAGCCGCTGTCGGCCGCGCCGCCGAGGTCGAGCTTCATGCCGATCTTGATGTGGTCGGCATCGGAGCCGACGACGTCCTTGTTGCCCTCGTACAGCTTCTTCCAGCCGCCGTCGACGTCCTGCGCCTTGGCGATCTTCGAGAGCGTGTCACCGGCCTTGACGGTGTACGTGGTGTTCGCGGTGCTCGCGGCGTCGGCGGCACCGCCGGACGTCGCGGCCTGGGCGCCGGTGGCGCCCATCAGCGGGAGCGCGAGCGCGGCTCCACCGGCGGAGGCGATGGCGGCGACGCGGGCAATGCGCTGCGAGGTCGAAAGACGCTGCTTTCCCTTTGCGGGCATGGTGAATTCCTCTCCGTCGCCTACGAGGTGAGCTGTCGGGTTCGGGCTGGAGATGCCCGGCCGGGCCCGGAGTGCGGGCCCGGCTTCACCCCAAGCCGCTTCGGGAAATCCCCTACGCGGCGTCTTGCGTGTGGGTCCCCCGCTCCTGCCGTAACGGGTAGTCGAAAGGAATCCGGGCGGCGGCAGGACTAGGCGTTCCGTCCGGATTGATTGGTGACCGTAGGCGAACCGGATTGGCGACGCCAAACGCCGAATTCGCCGACGGCGGCAATTCCTTGGATTTCTGAGGCTCCCCTGTGTAACCCTGCGTCGACATTCCTCGCTTTACCAACGCCATACCTTCGGGGATTACTGGGCCGACAATCCAGGCCGAGCGCCACGCAGCGTCACGAACATGACGCCGCTCACGCACACGCCAACAACCCCCTCCCATCTATGAACAGTTGGGATTGAACCCCACAAAACGGACAGATGGTTGCCCGTGGAACCGATGTCGTATCGTCAGGAGCGCGCCCGCACGGCGACCCAACGCCGGTGCACCAATTGGGAGGAGCCCCTGTGACGCAGCACGCACCGTCCACCGAGCCCGAGCTGACCGGAGTGCGCAACTTCCGAGACGTGGGCGGCCTTCCCACCGTGGACGGCCGGCGCGTGCGCCAGGGCGTGTTGTTCCGCAGCGGCCACCTCGCCCACGCCACGGCCGAGGACGCGACGTTCCTCTCCTCTCTCGGTCTGCACACGGTCTTCGACTTCCGTAACGCCGCGGACCAGAAGCTGGAGGGCGCGGACGTCGAGCTGCCCGGCGTGCGCAATCTGAACCTGCCGCTCAACGACCCGGCCGACGGCGCCGAGTTCTGGGCCATGGTCCGCGACGGCGACATCGAGCAGCTGCGCTCGATCCTGTCCGAGGGCCGCGCGGCGGGCCGGCTCGTCGACTCCTACCGCACCATGATCAAGGAGCGCACCGCCGAGCACAGCCGCGTGCTGCACTCCCTCGCCGAGGACAGCCTGCCCGCGCTGATGCACTGCGCGGCGGGCAAGGACCGCGCGGGCCTGTCCATCGCGGTGACGCTGCTCGCGGTGGGCGTGGAGCGCGAGGCCATCGAGGCGGACTACCTCAAGTCGAACGAGAAGCACCGCCGCTACAAGGTGCACCGCTCCGCCGCCTCCAAGGACGCCTACTCCGACGAGGTCATGGAACTGCTCAGCCCGCTCTTCGACGCCCGCGTCGAGTACCTGAACGCGGGCCTCGAAACCATCGACGAGCAGTGGGGCAGCACGGACCGCTACCTCGAAGAGGGCCTGAGCCTCTCCGCGGCAACCCGCGAACGCCTCCGCGAGCGCCTGCTGGTCTGATCGTCCGCGCGGCGGCGTCGACCGGCCCCCGCCTGCCAGGCGCCGCCCGCCGCCGCGGCGACGATCATGCCCATCGCCAGGATCTCCCCGCCGCCGAGCGCCTCGCCGAGCCCCACCCAGGCGAGCACCGCGGCCACCGCGGGCTCCAGGCTCAGCAGGATCCCGTAACTCCGCTGCGGGATCCTGCGCAGGACCGCGTAGTCGGACGCGTACGGGATCGCCGTACCGGTCATGGCCATCACAAAGCCCAGAAGCAGGACACGGCCGTCGAGGATCCGGCCCGGTTCACCGGCCGAGACGAACAGCACGAGCAGCACGGCGGCGCCGATCGCGGTGGACAGCGCGAGCCCGTCGGCCCGCGGGAACAGCGCGCCCGTGCGCGCGGTGAGCACGATGTAGAGGCCCCAGCAGACGGCGTTGACGACCGCGATCAGCAGGCCGAGCGGATCGATGTCCGCGAGATCGCCGACGGGGCTCAGCAGGAGGACACCCGCGTACGCCAGCGCGGGCCACACGAGTTGGCCGCTACGCCGGGTCCGCACGACGGCGACGGTGATCGGGCCGAGGAAGCCGACCGCCGTCGCGGTACCGACGGGGATCCGGGCCGCGGCCCCGTACAGCGTGAGGTTCATCGTCGCGGTGACCACGCCCAGGAGCAGCACCACGCCCCACTGCCGAGCCGAGTACGTACGCGGGCGCGGCCTCGTCAGAGCCCACAGCACGACCGCGGAGAAGGCGCTGCGCAGGAACGTGACACCGATGACGCCTCCGGCCGCGAAGAGCGTCTTGGCCAGCACGGTTCCCGTCTGCAGCGACAGCATCGACAGCAGGACGAGGCCGATCCAGGGCAGCCGGGTCGAGAGGTTTGATGAGCCGGTCATGGTGCTGTTCTACGGCTCGTGATCCATCGAGTCCAACGATTCTTTTCGATGCTTTCAATCGACTCTCTCGATACGAAGGTAGGGTGCGACTGTGGACACGCGCCTGCTGACGACGTTCGAGACGGTCGCCGAGAGACTCAGCTTCACCCGGGCCGCGGTCGACCTCGGCTACGTCCAGTCGACGGTGACGGCGCAGATCAAGACGCTGGAGACGGAGCTCGGCGTCCGGCTCTTCGAGCGGCTCGGCCGCAGGATCCTGCTCACCGACGCGGGGCGGGAGCTGCACGCCGCGGCGCCCGAGCTGCTGCGGCACGTGGAGCGGACCCGCGATGCCGTGGTCACGGCGGGCGACCCCCACCGCGCGCAGCGTGGAACGCTCGGGCTCGCCGCCCCCGAGAGCCTGTGCTCGACCCATCTGCCCGCCGTGCTGAAGGCGTTCCAGGACCGCTACCCACAGGTGACGGTCGTCTTCCGGCCCTCGGGACGCCAGGGGGTGCTCGACGACCTCGCCTCAGGGCGGATCGACGTCGGATTCCTGCTGGAACGGTCCGTCGAGGTGCCGGGGATCGAGGCGGTGGAGATGCGCCGGGAGCCGTTTGTGCTCGTGGCCGCGCCGTCCCACGCGCTGGTCGGCTCGGGCCGGGTCCGTGCCGCCGACCTCGCGTCGCACACGGTGCTGCTCCTGGACAGCGGCTGCGCTCAACGACACCTCATGGACGAGGAGTTGCGCCCCGAGCGGACGCGGCCGCGGACCATCGAGTTCACCACGATGGAACCGGTGAAGCGGTCCGCCGCCGCGGGCCTCGGTGTCGCCCTTCTCCCCGCCGCCACTGTCGAGGGGGAGCTCGCACGCGGCGAACTGGTGGCACTCCCCTTCACATCGAAGTCGGCGAAGTCAGCAACGCCGTCGAAGCCCTCGCTGCGCGTGTTCTCCGTCCGCAACCGGGCCCGCCGCACCGGCCCCCTCGTCAGCCTGCTCCTCGACCTCGCCGCCGAGCACTGGGGCACGCCCCCTCACTGATTCCCGCCCAGCGTGAACAGCAGATAGATGAACGCGGCCAGCGCATGCCCCGCGAAGACGTACACCAGTACCCGCACGAGGATGCCGCGCGGCATCTTGTCCTCGATCTGGCGGCGGGCGGGGGCGGGTACGGGGCCCGGGGTGGGCTCGGTCGTGTCGGCCGACTCAGCCATGACGCGCCTCCTTTGCCAGTCCCGCTACTCCCGCCAGTCCTCCCGGTCCCCCCGAAGGGCCGAGGCACAGCGCCGCCGTCGGGCTCTGCAGCAGGGTGTGTACGAAGAGGAACTCGACGCCGCCCGGGTCGACGGCGGCGATCCGGTGCGGGGTGAGCGAGTCGAAGTGGGAGCTGTCCCCGGGATCGAGCCGGTACGAGGTGTCCCCGAGCCGCAGGCGCAGCCGCCCCGACAGGACGTACAGCCACTCCTCCCCCGGGTGCACGCGGACGACGTCGCCCTGGGACCCGTACGGCGCGTGGACCCGCAGCGCCTGCATGCCGCGCCCCGGCGAACCGGCCTGCCGGTACGTCCAGCCCCCGGCCTCGGTCGGCTCCATCGTGCCGCTCCGCACGACCGCGTCCCGGTCGGCGGGGGTCTCGCCGAGCAGTTCGGATACGGTCGTACCGTAGATACGGGCGAGTGACAGCAGCATCGGCAGCGAGGGCTGACGCTGCCCGGTCTCCAGGCGCGAGAGGTGTGCCGGTGACAGGCCGGCGGACGCGGCGGCGGCCTCCAGGGTGAGGGCGGCGCGGCGGCGCAGTTCGCGGAGTTGGGGCGCGACGGCGGGAAGCTCCGGGGGTTCCGGAACCTCCGCGCCATCGGCCTCGTCCGCCGGATCGGGCGATGAGTGGGCAGGGCTCATGCTGTCGATTCAGCCAGAGCTGTGCCCCTCCGGCAACTTTCTTGCCTCAGAGGCAAAAGCCGCGAGAAGCAGGAGCCGCCGGAGACACAGCAGGCGGCCTCAGCGGTTGGCCACCGCCTGCTTGATCAGCGTCTTGCTGAAGTCCCACATCAGCCCACCCCCACTGTGCGCGTCGTCCATGACCGCCGTGAACGCCTCCACGAACCGCTCGACGTCGCCCTCGTCGACGACGAGCGGCGGGATCAGCTTGATGACCTCCAGGTGGTCCCCGGAGACCTGCGTCAGGATCCGATGCTTCTGAAGCAGCGGAACCACGACCATCTGCGCGAAAAGCCCCTTCCTCGCGGCCTGCAACATGGTCCAACGGCTGCGCAGCTTCAGCGACTTGGGACGCCCGAACTCGATGCCGATCATCAGCCCGCGCCCGCGCACATCGCTCAACAACTCGTACCGGTCGATGAGTTCGGCGAGCCGCGACTTCAACAGCTCACCCATCGCACGCGCGTTGGCGACGACCTCCTCGTCCTCCATCACCGAAAGGACCGCGAGCCCCGCCGCCATCGCCTGCGCGTTGGACCCGAAGCTCGCCGAGTGGACGAGGACCCGGTCCATGGACGAGTAGACCTTCTTGAAGATCCAGTCCTTGCCGAGGGTGGCGCCGACCGGTACATATCCGCCCGACAGCGCCTTCGCCACGCACACCAGGTCCGGCTCGACACCGTCCTCGTGCTGGTAGGCGTAGAAGTCGCCGGTCCTGCCGAGCCCGGTCTGCACCTCGTCCGCGATGAGCAGCGCCTTGTGCGCCCGCAACAGCTCCTGCGCTGCCCGCAGATAGCCGGGCGGCGCCTCGTACACACCCTTGCCCTGGATGGGTTCGACGATGAGTCCCGCGACGTCGCCCTTCTTCAACTCCCTTGCCAGCGCGTCGAGATCGCCCATCGGTACGGCGGTGTCGGGCAGCAGCGGGGCGAACCCGTCCCGAAAACCGTCCTCGCCGTTCACCGAAAGCGACCCGGTCGTCAGGCCGTGGAAGGCGTGCGCGCAGTACAGCACGCGCGGCCTCCCAGTGGCGTACCGCGCGAACTTCAGCGCCGTCTCCACCGCCTCCGTACCGCTGTTGCCGAAGAACACGCGGTCCAGGTGCGGGCTGTGCGCCACCAGTTTCTCGGCGAGCAGGCCCGGCAGCGGCTGGCAGTCGAAGCGGGTCAGGTCGGCGAGCGAGGCGTCGAGTACGTCGTGCAGCGCCTTGCGTACGACGGGGTGGTGCCGGCCGAGGCCCATGACACCGAAACCGGCGAGCATGTCCAGGTAGTCATTGCCTTCGGCGTCCCAGAAGTGTGCGCCCTCGGCCCGCTCGTAGACCTTGTCGAAGCCGATGGTGTGCAGCATCTTCGGCAGTTGATGGTTGAGGTACTTGGTGTGCAGCTCGTACCGTTCGGCGCCGCGCTCGGCGAGCAGTGTGCCGAGGTCGAACTCCTTGCTCATGCGTTGATCTCCTTGCCGGACTCGTCGAGCCCCTTGCCGGACCCGTCGAGCCCCTTGCCCGCGGCCACACTGAGACTCGCCGCGATCCGCCCCGCGATCTCCACGGGCGTCAGCCCGATGTCGGCCAGCACCTCGCCCCGTTTGGCGTGCGCCAGGAACTGGTCCGGGATGCCGAACCGCCGTACGGGGACGTCGACTTCGGCCTCTCCGAGGGCGAGCGCCACCGCCGAACCGACTCCCGCCGCCTTGCTGTTGTCCTCGACGACGGCGACCAGCTCGTGCTCGGCTGCCAGCGGCGCCAGGTCCGGGTCGACGGGCTTGACCCAACGCGGGTCCACCACCGTGCAGTTGATGCCGCGCTCCGCCAGCAGCTCGGCGGCCTGCAGGCACACCGGCGCCATGACACCAACCGACACGAGCAGCACCCGGGGGGTGTCCGAAGCCTTGTGCAGTACGTCGATGCCACCGATCCGGTCGACCGCCGCGATCGGCGCGCCCACCGACTCCTTCGGGAACCGCAGCACGGTCGGCGCGTCGTCGACGGCGACCGCTTCCCGTAGCTGGGCCCGGAGTTGGTCCGCGTCGCGCGGGGCGGCGATCCGCAGGCCCGGTACGACCTGGAGCACAGACATGTCCCACATGCCGTTGTGCGAGGGCCCGTCGGCGCCGGTGACCCCGGCCCGGTCGAGTACGAAGGTCACCCCGCACTTGTGCAGCGCGACGTCCATCAGCAGCTGGTCGAAGGCCCGGTTCAGGAACGTCGCGTACACCGCAACCACCGGATGCAGCCCGCCTGTTGCCAGCCCCGCCGCCGAGACCGCCGCGTGCTGCTCCGCGATGCCGACGTCCCACACCCGGTCGGGGAACTCCTCCGCGAACTTGGTGAGCCCCACCGGGTGCAGCATCGCGGCGGTGATCGCGACGACGTCCTCGCGCTCGCGCCCGACGCGTACGATCTCGTCGCCGAACACCGAGGTCCAGGAAGGCCCGTTGGACGGCGCGAGCGGCTCGCAGGTGAGCGGGTCCATGACGCCGACCGTATGAAAGCGGTCGGCCTCGTCCGCGAGCGCGGGCTCGTAGCCGCGCCCCTTCTCCGTCAGACAGTGCACGAGTACCGGTCCGTGGAAGCGTTTCGCGCGCCGCAGCGCCGACTCGACCGCGCCCACGTCGTGGCCGTCGATGGGCCCTACGTACTTGAGCCCCAGGTCCTCGAACATGCCCTGCGGCGCGAACGCGTCCTTGAAGCCCTTCTTCGCTCCGTGCAGCGACTCGTACACGGTGTGCCCGACGACGGGCGTGCGAAGGAGTACGTCCTTGCCCCAGGCGAGCACCTTCTCGTAGCCGTCGGTCGTCCTCAGTGTCGCCAGGTGGTTCGCGAGGCCGCCGATGGTGGGTGCGTAGGAGCGTTCGTTGTCGTTGACGACGATGATGAGCGGCCGGTCCTTCGCGGCCGCGATGTTGTTCAGTGCCTCCCAGGCCATGCCGCCGGTGAGCGCGCCGTCGCCGATGACGGCGACGGTGTGCCCGCGTTCGCCCTGCACCTGGCGTGCCTTGGCGAGGCCGTCGGCCCAGCCGAGTGCCGTGGAGGCGTGCGAGTTCTCCACGACGTCGTGCTCGGACTCCTCGCGCGAGGGGTAGCCGGAGAGGCCGCCCTTGCCGCGCAGCTTCGAGAAGTCCTGGCGGCCCGTCAGAAGCTTGTGTACGTAGCTCTGGTGGCCGGTGTCCCACACGAGGCGGTCGACCGGTGATTCGAAGACCCGGTGCAGCGCGATGGACAGTTCCACCACGCCCAGGTTCGGCCCGAGGTGTCCCCCCGTCCTCGCGACCGCGTGAATGAGGAACTCCCTGACCTCATGGGCCAGTTCGGCGAGCTCCTCCTCGCTCAGTGCCTTCAGGTCGCGCGGCCCCCGGATCGTTTCCAGAATCGTCACGCTTGAGCCCCCTTCCCGTCCGTACCAAAGAACTCAGCTCACGGTGACGTCGGGCGCTCCCGACGCGACGCCGTCCTGCTCCATCTGTTCGGCGATCTTCATCGCCTCGTCGATCAGCGTCTCGACGATCTTCGACTCGGGGACGGTCTTGATGACCTCTCCCTTGACGAAGATCTGGCCCTTGCCATTGCCGGACGCCACCCCGAGGTCCGCCTCGCGGGCCTCCCCCGGGCCGTTCACCACACACCCCATGACGGCCACCCGCAGCGGCACTTCCATGCCGTCGAGCCCGGCGGTCACCTCGTCGGCGAGCTTGTAGACATCGACCTGCGCGCGCCCGCAGGACGGGCACGACACGATCTCCAGGCGGCGGGGTTTCAGGCCGAGCGACTCCAGGATCTGGTTGCCGACCTTGACCTCCTCCACCGGCGGCGCGGACAGCGAGACACGGATGGTGTCCCCGATGCCCTCGCTGAGCAACGCCCCAAAGGCGACAGCGGACTTGACGGTCCCCTGGAAGGCGGGACCGGCCTCCGTGACACCCAGGTGCAGCGGGTAGTCGCAGGCCGCGGCGAGCTGCCGATAGGCGTTCACCATCACCACGGGGTCGTTGTGCTTGACCGAGATCTTGATGTCCCGGAAGCCGTGCTCCTCGAAGAGCGATGCCTCCCACAGGGCGCTCTCCACCAGCGCTTCCGGGGTGGCCTTGCCGTACTTCTGAAGCAGCCGCTTGTCGAGCGAACCGGCGTTGACCCCGATCCGGATCGGGGTACCCGCCTCCGACGCGGCCCGCGCGATCTGCTTCACCTTGTCGTCGAACTGCTTGATGTTGCCCGGGTTCACGCGCACCGCCGCACACCCGGCGTCAATGGCCGCGAACACGTACTTCGGCTGGAAGTGGATGTCCGCGATCACGGGGATCTGCGACTTGCGGGCGATGGTCGCGAGCGCGTCCGCGTCGTCCTGGGTCGGGCACGCGACGCGCACGATCTGGCAGCCGGAGGCGGTCAGTTCGGCGATCTGCTGCAGCGTCGCGCCGATGTCGGACGTACGCGTCGTGGTCATCGACTGTACGGATACGGGGGCGCCGCCTCCCACGGCCACCGGTCCGACCTGGATCTGACGGCTGACTCGCCGTTCAGCGATGGGTCGGACCGGCACCTCGGGGAGGCCCAATGAGACAGGCTCTCCGTTCATGACACGCTCACCCTCGGTTCCCGGCGACGGTCTCGGACATGGCCCGGATGGACTCCTTGAGCGAGCCCATCGTGGCGAGCACGGCCGTCGGCTCGTAGCCGCAGTGCGCCATGCAGTTGTCGCAGCGCGGGTCCTTGCCGCGCCCGTACGCGTCCCAGTCGGTCTTCTCGATGAGCTCCTTGTACGTGGGCACGTACCCGTCCGCCATCAGGTAGCAGGGCTTCTGCCAGCCGAACAGCGAGTAGTTGGGGATGGCCCACGCGGTGCACGGGAAGTCGACCTTGCCCTCGAGGAAGTCGAGGAACAGCGGCGAGTGGTTGAGCCGCCAGCGCCGCCTGTTGCCGCCCGTGAACGCCTTCTTGAACAGTTCACGGGTCTGCGTGACCCCCAGGAAGTGGTCCTGGTCGGGCGCCTTCTCGTAGGCGTACGCGGGCGAGATCATCATCTCGTCGACCTTGAGGTCGTCGTTGAGGTAGTTGAGCACCTCGATGATGTTCTGCGGGGTGTCGGTGTTGAAGAAGGTCGAGTTCGTGGTGACCCGGAAGCCGCGCCGCTTGGCCTCCTTGATCGCCTCGACCGCCTCGTCGAAGACACCCTCCTTGGCGACGGACTCGTCGTGCCGCTCGCGCATGCCGTCGATGTGCACGGTGAACGCGAAGAACGGCGAGGGCTTGAACTTGTCCATCTTCTTGCGCAGCAGCATGGCGTTGGTGCACAGGAAGACATACTTCTTCTTGGCCACCAACTGCCGCACGATCTCATCGATCTGAGGGTGCATCAGCGGCTCGCCGCCGGCGATGGACACCATCGGCGCACCGGATTCCAGGACGGCGCCGACGGCCTGGGCGACCGGCATGCGCTGCTTGAGCACCCCGGCCGGGTGCTGGATCTTCCCGCAGCCCTCGCACTTGAGGTTGCAGGCGAAGAGGGGTTCCAATTCGACGATCAGCGGAAACTTGTCCCGCCTGCGGATCTTCTGTTCAGCGAGATATGTCGCAACCTTGATGGACTGACGAAGCGGCATGGCCATCTGGGCTCACCTCCGAGGGAGCAGCAAAGAACGGTGCCATTCAAAAAAGGCTGGAAGGACGGCACGAAGGACGCGGAATGCCGATAGTCCACCGCGCACCGTGCCGATCCTGACGAGTTCATGTTCCGGGGCGTCAACGACCACCCGTACGGCGGCAACCGGCCGCGTGGCCGAGCCGCCCGCCGCCCGCAGCGTCGCGGCCGACTCCATGTCGACGGCGATCGCTCCGGTGGCCAGCAGGTCACCGCGCTCGTGACCGCGCACCACATGGTCCGAGCCGGTCAGCGGCCCGGTGTGCACGGTGCGCCCTGGCACGGCCCTGACCAGCTCCTTGACCAGGAGGTCCGGGTCCACGCACGGCGTGCTGCCGTGCCCGTCCCGGGTCTCCTCGGCCACGACCAGGTCACCGGGGTGCATGCCGGGCGCGAGGCCCGCGCAGAACCCGGTGGCGAGCACGGCCGCGTCGCGCAGCACGGGGTCGACCAGCGCACGCGTCACGGCGCGCTCGGCGGCCTTCGGGCCCATGCCCGTACGCAGCACGGTCACGGGGCTCGGCGCCCCGGCCCGGCTGCCGCTGCGCAGCGCGAGGTGCTCGATGCCGAGCGCACAGGCGACCAGCAGCGGCGCGGTCTCCGGCGGACGGGCCGCCGGCGATGCGGTCATCAGCTCCCCTTGGTGGCGGGGCCCGTGTCACTGAACGGCTCGCCGTTGACGTACCGGCCGAGCGCGGTCAGCGGGAACACCTGCCGGTACAGGTGGTAGTTGATCGAGAAGTCCCAGGGGAAGCCGGTACCGGTGAAGTACGGTTCGTCCCAGGTCCCGTCCTCGGTCTGGGTCTCGGCCAGGAAGCCGATGCCGCGCTCGACGGCCTTCGACTCCCGCTCCCCCGCCGCGAGCAGCGCGAGCAGCGCCCACCCGGTCTGCGATGCGGTGGAGACGCCGTGCCCCTTCCAGTCCTCGTAGCGGTACGAGCGCAGGTCCTCGCCCCAGCCGCCGTCCTCGTTCTGCACGGACTCCAGCCAGTTGACGGCCCGTCGGATCGCGGGGTGCGAGGCGGGGAAACCGGCCGCTGTCAGGGCGGGCACCACCGACCCTGTTCCGTATACGTAGTTGACACCCCAGCGGCCGAACCAGGAGCCGTTCGCCTCCTGTTCGGCGAGGAGCCACTCGATGCCGCGCCGGGTGCGCGGGTCGCTCGTGCGGCCCTCGACGGCGAGCATCTCGACGACGTGCCCGGTGACATCGGCGGACGGCGGGTCGATGACCTCGCCGAAGTCGCAGAACGGCAGCCGGTTGGGGAACGGGCTGGTGTTGTCGACGTCGAAGGCGCCCCACGCGCCGTTCTTCGACTGCATCCCGAGGTTCCAGCGCACGCCGCGCTCGATGGCCTTCTCGGCGCGCACCTTGTCGGGGAGTTTCACCCGGCGCAGCGCGAGCACGACCTCGGCGGTGTCGTCGATGTCGGGGTAGTTGTCGTTCTCGAACTCGAAGGCCCAGCCGCCGGGTTCGAGCGCGGGCTTGCGTACGGACCAGTCGCCGGGGCGGTCGATCTGCTCGGCGATCATCCACTCGGCGGCCTTGACCAGCGCGGGGTGGTCGGCGGGCAGTCCGGCGTCGGCGAGCGCGATCGTCGCGAGACATGTGTCCCACACGGGTGACTGGCAGGCCTCGATCATCCGGGCGCCGTCCTCGCGCCACACGGCGAATCGGTCGAGGGACTCCAACCCGGCCTTCAGGACCGGGTGCTGAAGGTCGTAGCCGAGGAGGTGGAGAGCGATGACGGAGTAGACGGCGGGTGGCTGGATGCCGCCCCAGCAGCCGTCGTTCTCCTGGCGCTCGATGATCCAGCGGGCCGCCGAGTTGATGGCTGCCTTGCGGAGCCGCTTCAGGGCCACCTTGTGGTAGCCGTGCATGATCTTGTCGAGCCGCTCGAACGCGCCGTCCCAACTCGCCACGGGGGCAAGGGGCTTGGCGGGGTTCGGGTCGCGCGGGTCGGTGTGCAGCTCGTCCAGCGGGAACGGCGCGGGGCGCACCGGGCGCTTCGCGGACACGACGGTGAGCGGCACGATCGTCTGCCGGGCCCAGCAGCCGAAGTCGTAGATGTTGAGCGGCATCCACTTGGGGAAGTAGATGAGCTCCGGCGGGAGTTCGGGGAGGTCGTCCCACTTCCACCAGCCGAACAGGGCCAGCCAGATCCGGGTGAACACGCGGGACTCGGCGATGCCGCCGCGCTCGCGGATCCACGCGGAGGCCTTGGCCATGTGCGCGTCGTCCGGGGAGTCACCGGCCAGGCGCAGCGCGACGTACGCCTCGATGGTGGTGGACAGTTCGCCGGGTCCGCCGTAGAAGGTGGCCCAGGTGCCGTCCGCGCGCTGCTCGCCGCGGATGAAGAGCGCGGCGGCGTCGGTGGTCTTCTTGTCCCTGATGCCGAGGAACTGGCGCAGCAGCAGGTCTTCGGCGTCCATCGTCACATTGGTGTCGAGGTCGCCCTTCCACCAGCCCCGGTCGTCCTGCCGCGCGAGCAGGAAGTCCGTGGCGCGCTGTATGGCTCGTCCGGCGGCGGCCGGTGTCCCGGCCGCCCCGGGGGTAGTTTCGGTCAGTTGGGCAGTGGTGGCCGAGGTCGCCTGCGGGGCCGTGGCTCCGGTGCTTCCGTCGGTCGTCGCTGTCATGGCTATCCCTTCATGCAGTGATTCTGATGCTGGGTAACCGTCGGCCGGGGCCCTGGCGGGACACCGGCCGGCGACTGCGAGTCATATGCGGCCGATAGTGATCATCTCTTTCGCACTACTACGAAGTCGGCGAGCGCCACGAACTGGGCGCGCACCGTGGCTGACATCTGGACGGAGTCCAGGGCTTCGAGGGCGACGGCGTACTGCCGGCGCGCTTCTTCGGCGGTCCAATCGCGCCCGCCGGCCTCCTCGATGAGGGCGGCGCGGGCGGCGAAGTCCGCTTCGGTGAAGGCGTCGAAGTCAACGTCCTTGGCGTCGGCGGCGAGGAGTTCACCGAGCCGCTCGGAGGCCGGGCCGCCCGCACCGAGCGCGGCGACGACCGGGAGGGACTTCTTGCGCTGACGCAGGTCGCTCCAGGTCTGCTTGCCGGTGGACTCGGGGTCGCCCCAGATGCCGAGGAGGTCGTCGACGGCCTGGAAGGCGAGGCCGAGGTGGTAGCCGTACTTCTCCAGGGCGTCGGCGGTCGCGTCGTCGGCGCCGCCGAGGACCGCGCCGATGGAGGAGGCGCAGGCGAGCAGGGCGCCCGTCTTGTTGCCCTCCATCTCCAGGCACTCCACGACGCTGACGCGCTCGCGGTGCTCGAAGCCGATGTCCTGGGCCTGGCCGTCGATCAGGGCGCGGGTCGCCGTGGTGAGGCGGCGCGCGGCGCGGCCCGCGTCGACGGTCTCCAGCTCCAGGATGATCTCGTTGGCGAGGGCGAACAGGGCGTCGCCGACGAGGATCGCCTGCGCGGGACCGTGCACCTTCCACACGGTGTCCCGGTGGCGGCGCTGCTCGTCGCCGTCCATCAGGTCGTCGTGCAGCAGCGAGAAGTTGTGGACGAGCTCGACCGCGACGGCGCCCGGCACGCCGACCTCCGGGTCGGCGCCCGCGGCCTGCGCGGACAGCACGGCAAGGGCGGGGCGCACGGCCTTGCCGCCGTCGCCGTCGGCCGGGTTGCCTTCGGCGTCGATCCAGCCGAAGTGGTAGGCGGCGACGGTGTCCATCGGGGGTGCCAGGCGGTCCACCGCCGCCTTGAGCACGGGGGTGGCCAGGGTTCGGCCGCGCTCCAAAAGCGCGGTCACGTCCACCGCGTCGGCAGCCTCTTGGGCCGAGGGCACAGGTGGCACAGTCTCTCCTTGTGTAACCGGATTCACCGTTGTCGGCTCTTCCACCGTGGGAAGTTCGCTGGTCGCGTCGGCCGTGCGCGGTTCGTACGTCACGCCGCCTCCCGGAACAGATGGCCGCGGGGGCGGCCGAGGGCGGCGAGCGCGGCGTCGGCGGCACTGGTGCCGCTGCGGACAGCGCTTTCCATGGTCGCGGGCCACCCGGTGGCGGTCCACGCGCCGGCCAGGTACAGGCCGGGGGCATTGGTGCGGGCCGAGGGCCGCAGTGCGCCGACTCCGGGGGTCGGCGCGAAGGTCGCCGTCCGCTCCCGGGTGACGAAGAAGTCGTGGATGGTGGCCCCGCGCGCGGCGGGCAACAGCCGCTCAAGCTCCGGGACATAGCGCTTACGAAGGGTGGCCACGGGCGCGTCGATCTCGTCCTGCGCGGCCGACTGGGAGACGGCGAGGTACTGGCCACTGGTGAGACCGGAAGCCTCGGTCCGGTCGAAGACCCACTGCACCGGCGAACCGAGCGCCGTGAAGAACGGCCGCTTGACGACCTTGCGGTCGTACACCACATGCAAGTTGAGGATCGGAGCGGTGCCGATGTCGAGCAACCGCTGCTTGTCGTCCAGCGCCTGGTCCGGCAGCAGCCCGTGCGCCTCGCGCTGCGGCACGGCGAGCACGACGGCGTCGGCCCGCAGCACCTCCCCGCAGCCGTCCGGGCCCTCGGGAACCTCCACGGCCCAACGCCCGTTGTCCGTACGGGAGATGGAGGTGACGCGTGTACGGAGTCCGGTGCGTACGCCCGAGGAGTCGAGCGCCTTGCGGGCGAGAGTGTCGTGGAGTTCACCGAGGGGCACCTTCGCCCACCCGATGTCGGCGGCGCCCGGTTCGGACAGCAGCCCGGTCTTGAACACCATGGCGGCGAGGCCCAGCGAGGAGTCCCCCGCCACCGCGTTCAGGGTCGCGACGCCGACGAGGTCCCACAGCGCCTCGATGGCCCGCTGTGTCTGCCCGTGCTCGGCCAGCCAGGAGCCGAAGTCCCGCTTGTCGAGCGCCGGATCGGCGGGATCGAGCCCCTTGAGGGCGAGCGCGGCACGGCCGACGTTGGCGCGCTCGGCGAGCGTCAGATGCGGGTACGTGGCGAGGCTCTTCGCCAGATGCAGCGGCACCGGCAGCGCGGTGCGCCGCAGCCGGCCGAGCCGGTTCCTGTCGGCGTCGAGTACGGGCACGTCGAGTCGTTCCTGCAGGGGTGCGAGCGAGGTCGCGTCGACGCGGTCGAGGAACCAGCGGTAGGCGGTGCAGCAGCGCAGGTACACGTGCTGGCCGTTGTCGACGGTGAGGTTGCCGCGCTTGAAGGAGAACGCGAGGCCGCCGAGCCGGGGCCGTCCTTCGAGGAGGGTGACGTCCATGCCGCCGTCGGCGAGGGCGAGCGCGGACGTGATGCCTGCGAGCCCACCGCCGACGACCACCGCGGTGGGCCTCGTTCGGGCCGCGGCGGCGTCCGCTTCCGCGTCGCGCACGTCGGTTGACGTGATCCCGTCGCTCATGCGCCCTCCCCCTGGGTGGTGCCTTCGGTGGTGCGTACGGCCTGCGTGGGGCCGGGTTCGACGGGTGTGACGAACACGCGGCCGACCGTTGCATGCAGGGACGCCGGGCCGCCCCGGAGGGTTGCCCGCCGTTTCGGCCTTGACGTGTCGATCCGGCCCGCGATGTCCATCAGGCGCGCCTCCTGGCGGCGCCGCGGGTGGTGCCGCGCACGACGGTGCGGGCGTCGAGCCCCGACAGTCCGCGCACGGCGACGTACGCCTTCTCGTGTCCGGGCAGCGAGACCCGGCCGCGGAGCACGGCCTCGGGGTCGCGCTCGATGCGGTCGAGGAGGCGGCGGTAGATGCCGGCCATGGCGGCGACGCAGGCGCCGGAGCGGCGGTCGAGCATGGGAAGCAGCCGGTAGCCCTCGGCGAACAGGGCGCGGGCGCGCCGGACTTCGAAGTGGACCAGGCCCGCGAAGTCCGAACCGGCCGGCGGCGTCGGGCCGTGGAATCCGGCGGAGCAGCCGAACTTGGCGAGGTCGTCGGCGGGCAGGTAGGTGCGCCCGTCCATGGCGTCCTCGCGAACGTCCCGCAGGATGTTGGTGAGTTGGAGTGCGAGCCCGAGCGTGTCCGCCAGCTCCGGCGCCCGCTCGACGCCGCGCGCCCCCGGTTCCGTACCGAAGACGCCGAGGGAGACCCGGCCGATGGCGCCCGCGACGCAGCGGCAGTAGACCTTCAGGTCGTCCCAGGTCTCGTAGGACTCGCCGCGCAGGTCCATCAGGACGCCGTCGATCAGCTCGTCGAGCCCGCCCAGCGGGATCGGGAAGCGGCTCGCGGCGTCGGCGAGGGCGACGGCCACCGGGTCGGTGTCGTCCTCCTCGACCTTGCCGTCCTGGACGCGGCCGAGCAGCGCCCTGGTCTCGTCGAGCCGGTGCGCCTTGATGTCCGGCTCAAGCGTGCCGTCGCCGATGTCGTCGACGCGGCGCGAGAACGCGTACACCGCCGACATCGCGCGCCGCTTCGGGGCCGGAAGCAGCCGGATCCCGTAGGCGAAGTTGCGGGCCTGCTGCCCGGTGACGGTCTCGCAGTAGCTGTATGCGGCGAGCACCGGCGCCGACACGGTCTGGTCTGACTCCACGGTCTTGCTCACCCCTCTCCTCGCAGAGTCGCTCCCACCTCGCGCAGCAATCGCGCCTTGGTGGGTTTGGGTGGTCCCGGAAGCACGTCGTACGACACGGCGGTGATCGCGTGGACCGCCGCCTTCCCCCCAGCGACGAACCCTGCCAGCAGCAGCTTCAGCCTGCCGTGGACGCTACCCACCAGGGGGGTGCCTTCATTCAGCAGCTTCAGGGCGCGTTCCGCCTCGTACGCGACCAGCGCGCGCACCGATGCGCCCGCGCTCGGCGCGGCCAGGTCGGCCTCGTCGACGTGGAACCTCTTCAGGTCCTCGGCCGGCAGGTAGATCCGGTCGCGGCCCAGGTCCTCGGCCACGTCCTGGAGGTGCTCGACGATCTGGAGGCCGGTGCAGACGGCGTCCGAGAGGCGGATCCGCTCGGGGGTCGCGGTGTCGGTGATCGCGAGGACCAGGCGGCCGACCGGGTTGGCGGACAGCTCGCAGTAGGCGAGCAGGTCGTCGTACGTCTCGTAGCGCGTGACCAGCTGGTCCTGGCGGTTCGCGGCGATCAGGCCGAGGAACGGCTCGGGGGTGAGCGAGCGGCGCCGGACGGTGGGCCGCAGGGCCTTCAGGAGGGGGTGCCGCGGCGTCCCGTCGAAGACCTGCTCCAGGTCGGCCTCGAAGGCGTCCAGCATCGCGAGCCGGTCGTGGGCCCGATCGGGTGACACGCCCAGGTGCCCGGCGTCCGCGCCGCCGGGGGCGAGGTCGCCGTCGCCGATGTCGTCGACGAGGCGCGCGAAGCCGTACACGGCCATCAGGTCGTCGCGCCAGGCGCGCGGCAGGAAGAAGGGGGCCACGGGGAAGTTCTCATCGGCCGCCTTGTCGAGGGTGGCGGTCACCGGATGCGGCCCGCTTCTCCGACGACGGCCAAAGCCCCGCGGAGCTGGAGAGTTTCCATAGCCATTGCCGTCACAACTCCCGTTCTACACTGCGGACCCAATACATCTCATTTCGGACACGCCGCCCGGGCGCCCGCCCGGCCGCCCAACCCTGCCAGGGGTCGGGATGTCGCGCCTTATCGCCCCACATGCCGCGATTGAGGCCGGTACAGCTTACGTTGTACAACGGCCGCCCTCGCGTCGGGGTGTTCTGCACATCACAACAACACACCGATTGACGCCAAGATTCCTACAGGGCAAGGAAGTTGACCTCCCCTTGACCGTGATCGCCAATTACTTGGTGTCTACAGGCATATCAGAGGCCCCACCGGACGGAAGCCGGTGGGGCCTCATATGACGTGGTCCAGGAGAGGGCGGTTACTTGCCCGTGAACTTCTCGTACTCCTTGAGTACCTCGGCCGTCGGACCGTCCATACGCAGTTCCCCGCGCTCCAGCCACAGGACGCGGTCGCAGGTGTCGCGGATGGACTTGTTGTTGTGACTCACCAGGAAGACCGTGCCGGCCTCCTTGCGCAGCTCGCGGATGCGGGCCTCGGAGCGCTTCTGGAACTTCTTGTCACCCGTCGCGAGCGCCTCGTCGATCATCAGCACGTCGTGGTCCTTGGCGGCCGCGATCGAGAAGCGCAGGCGGGCCGACATGCCGGAGGAGTACGTCCGCATCGGCAGCGTGATGAAGTCGCCCTTCTCGTTGATGCCGGAGAAGTCGACGATGTCCTGGTAGCGCGACTTGACCTCCTCGCGGGACATGCCCATGGCCAGGCCGCCGAGGATCACGTTCCGCTCGCCCGTGAGGTCGTTCATCAGGGCCGCGTTCACGCCGAGCAGCGAGGGCTGGCCGTCGGTGTAGACCTTGCCCTTCTCGGCGGGCAGCAGGCCGGCGATGGCGCGCAGCAGGGTCGACTTGCCGGAGCCGTTCGTGCCGATGAGGCCGATGGCCTCGCCGCGGTACGCGGTGAACGTGACGCCCTTGACGGCGTGCACCTTGCGCACGCCGCGCTCCTCGCCGCGCTTGAGCATGCGGCTCAGCGCGGAGGTCGCGCTGCCCTTGCCGGCCCGCGTGCCGTTGACGCGGTACACGATGTGCAGCTCGTCGGCGATGACCGTGGGGACGCGGGCGTCGGTGATGGTTTCGGTGTCAGCCACGGCCGTACCGCTCCTCTGCCTTCCAGAAGTAGACGAAGCCGAGCGCCGCGACGAGCACGGCCCAGCCAAGGGCCACGGCCCAGACGTGCGGCGGCAGGTTCTCGGAGCCGTAGCCGTCGATGAGCGCGAAGCGCATCAGGTCCATGAAGATCGCGGCCGGGTTCCACTGCAGGACGTCCGCGATCCACGTCGGCTTGCCCTCCAGCATGATCGGGATGGAGAACATGACGCCGGACGCGTACATCCACGTACGCAGGATGAACGGCATCAGCTGCGCGAGGTCCGGGGTCTTCGAACCCGCTCGCGCCATGATCAGCGCGAGGCCCACGTTGAACAGGAACTGCAGCGCGAGGATCACCGGGATCAGCAGCCACGACAGGCTCGGGTAGCTGCCGAAGACGCATGCGACGACGACGAGCACGATCATCGAGTACAGCAGCTGCTGGAGCTGTTGCAGCGCGAAGGAGATGGGCAGCGAGGCACGCGGGAAGTGCAGCGCGCGCACCAGGCCCAGGTTGCCCGAGATCGCCCGCACGCCCGACATCACCGAGGACTGCGTGAACGTGAAGACGAAGACGCCCGTCACCAGGAACGGGATGAAGACGTCCTGTCCCATGCCCTTGTCGGTGCCGAGCAGCTTGCCGAAGATCAAGTAGTAGACCGCCGCGTTCAGCAGCGGCGTCGCCACCTGCCACACCTGGCCGAGCTTGGCCTGGCTGTACTGGGCGGTCAGCTTCGCCCGCGAGAACGCGAGGATGAAGTGCCGCCGGCCCCACAACTGCCGTGCGTACTCGACCAGACCGGGGCGGGCCCCGCTGACGGACAAGCCGTACTTGTCGGCGAGCTCCCGCGGGGAGAGCCCGTCGTCGGGCGACGGAGCCGCGCTCACGGCGACTCCGGCGTCATGCGTTGTCTCACTCACAAGAGGAACTTTCGTCTTCAAAAGCGCGACCTGGGCGGGCATGGCGAAAGGCCGGGAAGGGCAGCCATGCCGTCAAGGTACGAGCTTGTCAGATGACAGGGGGTCGGCCCAGTCGGGTCAGCCGCCACACGGTACGCCACTTCATGGGGCGCCTGGGGCCGCAGGGGGTCGTCCAGCCTTCCTTGAAGCCGCCGAGCCAGGCCCGCAACGCCGGGCCCGAAGGCCGCCGGGCCAGCGTCAACAGCAGCCAGACGCCGAGGTAGACCGGCACCAGGAGCGCGGGCAGATTGCGGCGGGCCAGCCAGACGCGGTTGCGGGCGACCATGCGGTGGTAGACCGCGTGCCGGGACGGCGCCGTGGTCGGGTGGTGCAGGACCATGTCGGCGCGGTAGTCGATCATCCAGCCCGCGTCGAGGGCACGCCAGGCGAGGTCGGTCTCCTCGTGGGCGTAGAAGAACTCGGCCGGCAGCGGTCCGGCCTCGGCGATGACCCGCGTACGGACGGCGTTGGCGCCGCCGAGGAACGTGGTCACGCGCGAGGAGCGCATCGGGTCGGCGGCGCGCAGCCGCGGCACGTGGCGGCGCTGCGTCTCGCCGGTGTCCGGGTCCGCGATGCGGAAGCTGACGATGCCGAGCCTGGGGTCGTCGGCGAATGCCTCGCGGCACTTGTTCGCCGTGTCCGTCAGCGGAAGGAGGCCGTCGTCGTCCAGGAACATCAGGATGTCGACGTCCGAGCCGGAGGGGCCGAACGCCTCGATGCCTACGTTGCGTCCGCCCGGGATGCCGAGGTTCTCCGGCAGCTCGATCGTCCGTACGCCCTCGGGCACGTCCGGGACCGGGGAGCCGTTGCCGACCACGACCACCTCGACCGGGTCGCCGTCCTGCTTGGCGACCGAGTCGAGGAGGGCGCGCAGCTCGGCCGGCCGGTTGCCCATGGTGATGACAACCGCGCCGACCTTCAACTGCCCTGTGCCGCCGCTCACTTGAGCCTGCTCGAAGCGAGGATCGACACGAGGTGGAGCAGGGTCTGGAGGAGCGCGATGCCCGCCAGGACGGCCACACCCAGGCGCGAGAAGAACAGGTCGCCCCGGATCTGGTCCACGATCGCGAGGACCAGGATGAGGAGCGTCGCCTCGATGCCCAGGATGAGCCGGTGGAACTTCAGCATGGCGGCGGCCTTGCGGGCCGTGGCCATGCCGGAGGAGCGCATCTCGGACGCGGACTCCTTGACCTGCTCCTTGCCGCCGGCCGCGCGGGCCAGGCCCACGAGGTCCGTCTCGGCCTTGATCAGGATGGCGCCGAGCGCGGCGAGCGTGCCGAGGAAGGCCCACAGCCAGTCGATCCGCCCGGTGCCGAACAGGTCGGCGGCGCGCAGCCCGAAGCCGACCAGGACGGCGGCGTCGGTGAGGTACGCGCCGACCCGGTCCATCCAGACCCCGGTCAGCGAGTACTGCTTGCGCCACCGCGCGACCTCGCCGTCGACGCAGTCGAGCAGCAGGTACAGCTGCACCGCGACGATGCCGAGGACCGCGCCCCAGATGCCCGGCACGAGCAGCGCCGGAGCCGCGAGGACGCCGCAGACGGTCATCAGGTAGGTCAGCTGGTTGGGCGAGACCTTGGTGTTCACCAGGTGGCGGTCCACACGCAGCGAGACCTCGCGCATGTAGAGCCGGCCCATCCAGTGCTCACCGCTCCTGCGGTCCTTCACCCCTGCGGGGTGAACGACCGGGCGGAGTTCAGCTACCGATGGCTTTTGCATAGTCGGCGTAGGCGTCCCTGATCTGATCGGTGGAGAGGTTCAGGTGCTCGAGGATCGTGTAGCGGCCCGGACGGGTCTGCGGAGCGAACTCCACGACCTTGACGAACTCCTCCACGGTGAAGCCGATCTCCTCCGGCAGCACGGGCAGGCCGTGCCGGCGCAGCACCTGCGCCATGTACACGGACTGGTCGCGGGCACCGCGCAGGTGCATCGCGAACGCCGCGCCCAGGCCGCACTGCTCGCCGTGGCTCGCCGCGCGCTTGGGGTAGAGGAGGTCGAAGGCGTGGTTGATCTCGTGGCAGGCGCCGGAGGCCGGACGCGAGTCGCCCGAGACCGACATGGCGATACCGGTGAGGACCAGGCCCTCGGCCAGCACCTGGAGGAAGTCGTCGTCGCCGACGCCGCCGGGGTGCCGCAGGACCGCCTCGCCCGCCTGGCGTGCCATGGCGGCGGCCAGGCCGTCGATGTCCTCGCCGCGCTCGCGGGCGCCCAGCTCCCAGTCCGCGACGGCGGAAATGTTGGAGAGGGCGTCACCGATGCCGGAGCGCACGAAGCGCACCGGGGCCTCACGGATGATGTCGAGGTCGATGACGACGCCGATCGGGTTCGGCACACCGTACGAGCCGCGGCCCGCGTCGTTGTCGAGGGTCGCGACGGGCGAGCACAGGCCGTCGTGCGACAGGTTCGTCGCGACGGCGACCAGTGGCACGCCCACGCGGGACGCCGCGAACTTGGCGCAGTCGATGATCTTGCCGCCGCCGAGGCCGACCAGGGCGTCGTAGCGCCCGGCCTTCTTGACGTCGTCGGCGAGCTTGATCGCGTCGTCGATGGTGCCGCCGCCGACCTCGAACCACTCGGCGCGGGGCAGCGAGGGCTCAAGGCGGGCCTTGAGGGCGGCGCCCGAGCCACCGCTGATCGCGATGGCCAGGCGGCCCGTGGACGACGAGATCCGCTGGTCGGCGAGGACCTTGGCCAGGTCGTCGAGCGCCCCGGACCGAATGTCGACGACGACCGGCGAAGGGATGAGTCTCGTCAGTACTGGCACGCGATCTCCCGCCCCTTGGCCAGGTCGTCGTGGTTGTCGATCTCGACCCACGCCACGTCGCCGATCGGGGCGACGTCGATCTTGAAGCCGCGGTTCACGAGCTCCTGGTAGCCGTCCTCGTAGTACAGCTGCGGGTCGCGCTCGTACGTGGCCTTCAGGGCGTCGGCCAGCTCGTCGGCGGCCTCGCCCTCGATGAGGGTGACGCCGATGTACTCGCCGGTGGCCTCGGACGGGTCCATCAGCTTCGTGATCTTCTGCATGCCCTTGTCGTCGTCGACGACGACCTTCATCTCCTCGTCGCCGAGGTCCTTGACCGTGTCGAGCGCCAGGATGATCTTCTTGCCGTCACCGCGGGCGGCGAGCAGCGTCTTCTCGACGGAGACCGGGTGCACGGTGTCGCCGTTGGCGAGGATCACCGAGTGCTTCATGGCGTCGCGGCCGCACCACAGGGAGTAGGCGTTGTTCCACTTCTCGGCGACGTCGTTCTCGATGAGCGTGAGCTTCAGGCCGTACTTCGCCTCGAGCGCGTCCTTGCGCTCGTAGACGACCTCCTTGCGGTAGCCGACGATGATGCCGACCTCGGTGAGGCCGATCTCGGCGAAGTTCTTGAGCGTGAGGTCGAGTACGGAGAGCTCGTTCTCGGTCCCCTCGCCCACGACGGGCACGAGCGCCTTGGGGAGCGTCTCGGTGTAGGGACGGAGCCGGCTGCCGGCGCCGGCGGCCAGGACGAGGCCGATCATGCGGGTTCTCCTTCATCGTGTACGGCGGGCTCTCCGCGACGAGCGGAGAGGACCCAGAAGCGGATGCTCTCGACGAGCACCACGAGTGCCACGGCCACGGCGAGCACCGTGAGCGCGAGGGTGAAATCTGTGGGGGTGAGCAGCGCGGCGAGGACCGTGACCACGAGAGTCCGGCCTTCGTGCCCGCCGATCGCCCGCACCAGCCAGTGCGGGGAGGCCCCGGCGTTGCCGCGGATGCGGTACACCGTGTCGTAATGATGGTAGGCGACCGCCGACACCAGGCCGAAGGCCGCGGGCAGGGCGCCCTGGACGTCGGCGCGGGCGGCGAGGAAGAGGATCGTGAGGTACTCGGCGGCCCGGAAGATCGGGGGGACCAGCCAGTCGAGCGCGCCCTTGAGGGGGCGGGCGACGGCGAGGCCCGACGTGACGCAGTACACGGCCGCGGCCACGATCGGCCAGGCGGAGCCGAAGTCCGTGAGCGCGCTCACAGCGACGACCGCGGCGGCGCCGACGGCGGCGACGACCGGGGCGGTCGCCGTCTTGCCGACCTTCGCGACCAGTTCGGCGATCGGTCCGGAGTCGGCGAGGTCGCGCAGCGCCTGTGCGGCGCGGTCGGTACGCCGTGCCTTGCGGGTCAGCGAGCGCAGGACGCGGCCCGCCGTGGTGTAGCAGGCGGCGAGCGCGCAGCCGATGAGCAGCATGTAGAAGGTGATGCGCGGCGTCGTGAACGCGGTGAACAGCGCGATCAGCGCCCAGCGTTCACCGATCGGCAGCACTATCATCCGGCGCGCCCAGACGGTCCAGCCGACGGAGTCGAGCTTGCCGGACAGGGACGCGGTGGGGCTGGTGTTGGCCTCGGCGTCGTGGTTCGCCTCGTTGAACGAGAAGTCGATCACGTGCCGGCCGGTCTGGAGCACCATCGCGCCGAGCGCGAGGGCCCATACGTCGTCGCCGCTCGCGTTGGCGGCGCCGAGCGCGAGGCCCGCGTAGTAGGCGTACTCCTTGGCCCGGTCGAACGTCGCGTCCAGCCAGGCGCCCATCGTCGAGTACTGGAGCGAGTAGCGGGCGAGCTGCCCGTCGGTGCAGTCCAGGACGAAGGAGGCGAGCAGCAGCACGCCCGCCGCGACGAACCCGACGCGTGTGCCGGTGGCCGCGCACGCCGCCGCGATCACGGCGACGAGCAGCGAAGCGGTGGTGACGTGGTTCGGGGTCAGGCCCCGGCGCGCGCACCAGCGCGCGATGTACCGGGAGTACGGGCTGATGCAGTAGGTGGTGAAGAAGCCGTCGCGCGCCTTGACCGCCGTACGCAGCCGGATCGCCTCGTCGTCGACGGCGGCGAGCGCCTGCCGGGCCTCGTTGCGGGCCTGCGGGTCGGCGGGCACCGCGGCGACGAGCTCGCCGAGCTCGGGGCGGTGCACGTCGGTGCCGTCGATCTCCAGGCTCTTGGCGACGACCTCGGGGTCGACGCCGGTCCGCGCGACGGCGCGGGTCAGGGCCTGGCGGGCGGCGGGCTGCGCGGTGAGCGCGCCCGGGATCGCCGACGCGGGAAAGCGCGGGTCGGTCAGGCCGAGGCGCAGGGCGTGGACATGGCCCACGAACCCCGCGTCGACGACCGCGACCCGCTGGTCGCCGGGGACGGCCGCGAGCGCCGCCTCGGCGTCCGCGGGGTCCGGGGCGGTCCGCACGTCGAAGCCGAGCGCCCGCAGATCGCCCTCGAGGGACGATCCGGGAACCGGCTGACCGGTGACGATGGCGGTCGACAGACGAACTCACTCCTTGGGTGCCGACGCGGGAGGGCGCCGGGCTCATGCATGGTGGATCATCCGGCACGGCCCCTGGAATGGGGCGGCCGGGCGGCATGTCGGCAGAGGCTATCGGATGGCGCAACCGGGCGTTCGCTGCCCGTTTACCGACCGATTGGCCCCTGTCCGCGCGGTCCGCGCTGCGCCGACCGCGCGCTCATCATTGACGATCAAGTACGCGCGCCACAAACCAGGGGCGGCCTTGATCCGTAACCGGCGGTAGCCCGCGGGGCGGCCGGGGAACGCCGGATCCGGTCTTAGGGTGGTGCGCCATGACGTGGCTGATCACCGGCGGAGCCGGATACATCGGCGCCCATGTGGCGCGGGCTATGACGGATGCGGGCGAGCGGGTCGTCGTCCTCGACAACGTGACGTCGGGGGTGCCCGCGCGGCTGCCCGAGTCGATCCCCCTCGTACGCGGCTCCGCCCTCGACACCGAGCTCGTGGCGCGGGTGTGCGCCGAGCACGAGGTGACGGGTGTCGTTCATCTCGCCGCGCACAAGCAGGTCGGCGAATCCGTCGAGAAGCCCGAGCTGTACTACCGGGACAACGTGGGCGGGCTCGCCGCCCTCCTGGAGACGGTCGCGGCGGCCGGGGTTCGCCGCTTCGTGTTCTCTTCGTCGGCCGCGGTGTACGGCAACCCGGACATCCCCGTGACGGATCTCATCACCGAGTCGACGCCCACCGCGCCGGTGAACCCGTACGGCGAGACGAAGCTCGCGGGCGAGTGGCTGGTGCGGGCGGCCGGGCAGGCGCACGGCATGGCGACGGTCTGCCTGCGCTACTTCAACGTGGCCGGCGCCGCAGCGCCCGAGCTCGCGGACATCGGCGTCTACAACGTGATCCCGATGGTCTTCGACCGGCTCACGCGCGGCGAGGCCCCGCGGATCTTCGGCGACGACTACCCGACCGCCGACGGCACCTGCGTACGTGACTACATTCACGTCGCCGACCTCGCCGAGGCCCACCTCGCGGCGGCCCGCCGGCTGTCCGCGTCCGACGCGGGCGGCGACCTGACGCTGAACATCGGCACCGGGCAGGGCGCCTCCGTGCGCGAGCTGATCGACGTGATCGCGGACGTGTCCGGAGACCGCACCCCCGCGCTCGTCGAGCCGCGCCGCCCCGGCGACGCCCCGCGCGCGGTCGGCTCCTCGGCGCTCGCCGAGCGGGAGCTGGGCTGGAAGGCGCAGCGCGGCGTACGCGAGATGGTCGAATCGGCGTGGGCCGGCTGGTGCCTGCGGCACCCGGAGGCCGCCGCGAAGTGACCTTGTCGGCGCCCTGACCTGCGTACACGCCGCGCACCGTTTCCGCAGGTCAGGGCACATGACAACGGTGTTCAGCACCATGTTTGCGGATACCCCCTCCCCGTAGTTCACTGTGATCGCAAGCACAGCGGCGGACAGGGGGTTTTCGATGGGCCTCGGGCACGATCACGACCACGGGCACAGCCACGGGCCGACGACCGGGACGGCCGCGGCCGCGCACCGGGGGCGGCTGCGGATCGCGCTGTCGATCACGATGACCGTGATGGTGGTGGAGATCGTCGGCGGTCTCCTCGCCGACTCGCTCGCGCTGATCGCCGACGCCGCCCACATGGCGACGGACGCGCTCGGCCTCGCGATGGCCCTGATCGCGATCCACTTCGCCAACCGCCCGGCCAGCGACCAGCGCACCTTCGGCTACGCGCGCGCCGAGATCCTCGCCGCGCTCGCCAACTGTCTGCTGCTGCTCGGCGTCGGCGGCTATGTCCTGTACGAGGCGATCGAGCGGTTCATCGAGCCGGCCGAGACGGCGGGCGGGCAGACGATCGTCTTCGGCCTGATCGGCCTGGTGGCGAACATGATTTCGCTGTCCCTCCTTGTGAAGGGGCAGCAGGAGAGCCTGAACGTGCGGGGCGCCTTCCTTGAGGTGGCCGCCGACGCCCTCGGTTCCCTCGCGGTGCTGATCTCCGCGGCGATCATCCTGACCACGGGCTGGCAGCCCGCCGACCCGATCGCCTCGCTCGTGATCGGCCTCATGATCGTGCCGCGCACCGTGAAGCTGCTGCGCGAGACGCTGAACGTGCTGCTCGAATCGGCCCCCAAGGGCGTCGACATGGCGCAGGTCAGGGCGCACATACTGGCGCTGCCCGGCGTCGAGGACGTGCACGACCTGCACGCGTGGACGATCACTTCAGGGATGCCGGTGCTCTCGGCGCACGTGGTGGTCAGCCCGGATGTGCTGGGCTCGATCGGCCACGAGAAGATGCTGCACGAACTACAGGGCTGCCTCGGCGATCACTTCGACGTGGAGCACTGCACCTTCCAGCTGGAGCCGACGGGCCACGCGGAGCACGAAGCGCGGCTCTGTCACTGACAGGGGTTTTACGTTGACCGAGCACACCGAGAACGCCGACGCCACGCGGGGGACGCCGGGTCCCACGGACGGGTGGCACACGCGGCCCGAGACCTCCTCCGACCGGGCTGCCGTGCACGCCGTCAACGCCGCCGCCTTCCCCACCGAGGCCGAGGCCGATCTCGTGGACGCCCTGCGCGCCGACGAGGACGCGTGGCTGGAGGGCCTGTCGTACGTGGCCGAGGACGCGGACGGCACCGTCGTGGCGTACGCGCTGATCACCCGCTGCACCGTCGACGGCGCGCCGGCCGCGGCCCTCGCTCCCTGCGCGGTGCTGCCGCGGCACCAGCGCACGGGCGCGGGCTCGGCCGTCGTACGCGCGGTGCTTGAGGCGGCACGCGCGCGTGGCGAGCGCATGGTGCTGGTGCTCGGACACCCGGAGTACTACCCGCGGTTCGGCTTCACGCCTGCTTCGGGGTACGGCATCCGGCCCGGTTTCGAGGTGCCGGACGAGGCGATGATGGCGCTCGTCCTGGACGGGGCCCAGCGCGAGGGCCCGGGGGCGGACCTGGCCGGAAGCGACGATTCCGCCCCACTCCCGCGGGGCACGATCACCTACCCGGCCGCGTTCGGCGTCTGACCGTCGCGGGGGAACTGTCCGCCTCGTACGGCAGACTTGGTTCGAGGACCGAAACGAAGGATGGGTATGCCGATCACACCTGCCCCCACGACGAACAGCTCGTCGAACGGCACCGCGGAAGCGATCTTGCTGGAACTCGTCGACGAGGACGGCAGGACGATCGGCACGGCGGAGAAGCTCGCGGCGCACCAGCCGCCCGGGCAGCTGCACAGAGCGTTCTCCGTGTTCCTCTTCGACGAGCAGGGCCGGCTGCTGCTGCAGCAGCGGGCGCTCGGCAAGTACCACTCCCCCGGCGTCTGGTCGAACACCTGCTGCGGCCACCCGTACCCCGGCGAGGCCCCCTTCGCGGCGGCCGCCCGGCGCACCTACGAGGAGCTCGGCGTCTCGCCCTCGCTGATGGCCGAGGCCGGCACGGTGCGCTACAACCACCCGGACCCGGACTCGGGCCTGGTGGAGCAGGAGTACAACCACCTCTACGTGGGTCTGGTGCAGGCAGCGCTGAACCCCGACCCGGAGGAGGTCGGGGCGACGGTGTTCGTGACGGCCGACGAGCTGGCCGCGCGGCACTCCGAGGACCCGTTCTCGGCGTGGTTCATGACGGTCCTCGACGCGGCGCTGCCCGCGATCAAGGAACTTACGGGCCAGGCGGCGGGCTGGTAGCGGTCTCGGGCTTGAGGGGCAGGGCGGCCCAGATCACCTTGCCCCCGCTCGCGGTGTTCGTGACCTCGCAGACGCCGCCCGCCTCCGCGGTGATCTCGCGGACGAGCAGCAGGCCGCGGCCGCCGGTCTGACCGCTGGTGGCCTCCAGTGCCGTGGGTTTGTAGGGGTGTTCGTCCTCCACGGACACCCGCACCCACTCGGGCCCGACGGCGACCTCCACGGCGAGCATCGGCGAGACGACGGCGGCGTGCTTCACCGCGTTCGTGACGAGTTCGGAGACGATCACGAGCAGCCCGTGCACCAGGTCGTCCGGGGCGGGCACCCCTTGCCGGGAGAGCAGTTCGCGCACCGCGCGGCGGGCCTGCGGCACGGAGGCGTCGACCGCCTGGGTCGTGAACCGCCAGACCCCCTCGTACGGAAGCGGCCCGTCCGCCGGACGATCCGGGGGCGCTCCCCCGCCGCCCTGAGGACGTGGGCGGGATCCCCACCCGTGGTCGCTCATTGTCAGGTCGCCGCCCTTACGCTCGATTGTCACCACGCTTCGAGTGTTGGGAATCACCTGCTCCGGGCCGCCGTACTGACCAGAAGTCAGCGTGTATCGACGGGATTTGATCGACATTGCCCGTACGGGCCTGATCGTCGATCACTCCCACTCCCATTCCGCCCGACTTGCACCCTCTTCAGCTTGTTGTACGAGCTGCCCGACACGCCGACGACGTTCTCGGCCCGGATAGCATCCGCCGCATGCCTTCCGTGTCTCCGCCGCAGATCAGGCACGTCGTCGCCGACGGTGTCGCCACAGTGGTCATCGATCACCCCGCCAAGCGCAACGCCATGACCGACGCCATGTGGGCGTCCCTGCCGCCGCTCCTCGAACGGCTCGCGGCCGATCCAGGGGTGCGGGTGCTCGTGCTGACCGGGGCCGGGGACACGTTCTGCGCGGGGGCCGACATATCGACACTTCGAGAGGGCGCGGCGCAGGGGCTCGCGGTCGCGGCGGAGGACGCGCTCGCCGCGTTTCCGAAGCCGACGCTGGCCGTGGTGCGCGGCTACTGCGTGGGCGGCGGCTGCCAGTTGGCGGCGGCGTGCGATCTGCGGTTCGCCGCGCAGGGGGCGCGGTTCGGGGTGACGCCGGCCAAGCTCGGGATCGTGTACCCGGCGTCGTCGACGCGCCGGCTCGCCGCGCTGGTGGGTCCCGCGACCGCCAAGTACCTGTTGTTCGGCGGCGAGTTGATCGGGAGTGAGCGGGCGCTGCGGACCGGGCTCGTGGACGAGGTGCTGCCCGAGGCCGAACTCGGCGAGCGGGTCGCCGAGTTCACCCGGACCCTCGCCGCCCGCTCGCAGCTGACGCAGGCCGCCGCGAAGGAGTTCGTGGACGGGCGCACGGACCGGGAGGCGCACTGGGCCGAGCAGGCGCGCGCCGGCGCGGAGACCGCGGAGGGTGTCGCGGCGTTCCTGGAGCGGCGCGCGCCGCGCTTCGCATGGACCGTAGGGGGCTGAGAGTCAGGGGGCCGGGAGCCCGGTCAGCCGGCCTGATTGCGGAACATCTCCACGAGGTGGGCGGGGGCCTTGTCCGGGGAGCCGGCGTCGTAGGGCGGCTGCGGGTCGTACTCGGTCATCAGCTGGATGGCCTGGGCGGTCTCGTCGCCCGCGATCCGGCCCGCGAGCGCGAGACCCATGTCGATGCCGGAGGAGACGCCGGCCGCGGTGACGTACTTGCCGTCGAACACCACGCGCCGCCCGGTCGACTTGGAGCCGAGCCGTTCCAGCTCCGGCAGGGCGAGCCAGTGCGAGGTGGCCTCGCGACCCTCGATCAGGCCGGCCGCGGCGAGCGCGAGGGAGCCGGTGCACACGGACGTCGTCCAGGTGGTGCTCGCGTCGACGGCGCGCAGCCACTCCAACAGCGGCCCGTTCCGCGTCTGTTGGCTCTGGTCGGGGCCGCCGGGCACGACGACCACGTCCGGGGCGCGGACCTCGTCGAAGGTCTTGTCGGCGACGAGCGCGAGCCGCCCGCTGTCGTCCCGCACGGGCCCGGTTTGCTCGGCGACGAGGACGACGTCGACGCCAGGTATGCCGCCGAGGGTCTGGTAGGGGCCGATGGCGTCGAGGGCGGTGAACCGTTCGTAGAGGGCGATGGCGATCTGCATGGCGGGCCTTTCGGAGGGTTCGGAGGGTCGGGTGGGTGCTGGTGACGTGCTCGTGGCGTGCTCGTGGCGTGCTCGTGGCGTGCTGGTCAGGGGCCCACGGGGGCGTGGAAGCGGCGTCGGTACTCGGCCGGTGAGGTGCCGATGGTCTTGAGGAAGGCGCGGCGCATCGCCTCCGGGGTGCCGTAGCCGCTGGAGCGGGAGATCTCCTCGACGCCGCCCGTGGTGTCCTCCAGGAGGCGACGGGCGTGCTCGACGCGGACACGCTCGACGTACCGGCCCGGGGTCAGGCCCGTCTCCGTGCGGAAGGCGCGGGCGAAGTGGCGCGGGGAGAGGCGGGCGCGGCTCGCGAGCGCGGGGACGGAGAGGTCCGCCCCGGGGTGCTCGGCGATCCACCGCTGCACCTCGCTCAGCGGCTCGCTGCGGGCCGTCTGCGCGGCGAGCTGGGTGCTGAACTGGGCCTGGTTCGCGGGGCGCCGCAGGAACACGACGAGGGCGCGGGCGATCTCAAGCGCCAGGTCCCTGCCGTGGTCCTCCTCCACGAGGGCGAGCGCGAGGTCGATGCCCGCGGTCACGCCCGCCGACGTCGCCACCGGTCCGTCCCGTACGTAGACGGGGTCGGCGTCCACCGCCACGTCCGGGTACTTGCGGGCGAGCGTGTCGCAGAACGCCCAGTGCGTCGTGGCCCGGCGACCGTCCAGGAGCCCGGCCCGCGCCAGCAGGAACGCGCCGGTGCACACCGAGACGGTGCGGCTGACGTGCGGGGCGTGCTCGCGCAGCCAGGCGATGAGCCGTGGGTCCGGGTCGCGCGTGCCGTCGCCGCCGGGGACGACGAGCGTGTGCGCGGGCGGCGCGTCGGCGAGGGCGTGGTCGGGGGTCAGGGTGAGACCGCTCGACGTACGGACCGGGGCGCCGTCGTACGAAGCCGTCAGGACCCGGTACGACGCCTCGCCCGCGCCGGAGAAGACCTCTACGGGGCCCGTGACATCGAGGCTCTGCACCTGCTCGAAGAGGAGGACAAGGACGGTGCGCGGCGACGTCATGGCAGCCATTCTTCGGGCCGCGCGAGGGTGGCTGCAATGACGAATCCCCCACCTTTCCTGCCATGGTCCGGTGGCCCGGGCTGACCCCCGTACCGACTGGTCGGTAACGTAACGGCATGACTTCAGACCCCCGCCTGCGCGCCGCCCGTCACTGCCACAACGTGCTCAACCCGTTCCACTCGACGCACTACTTCTCGCCCGACCTCGGCAAGGAACTGGCGGACATCGGCGTGACGGACGCGAGCGCCGTCTATCTCGCGGCGCGGTCCGCGCCCATGGGGGCCGTCGGCGCGGGGGCCGTGACCGCGACGTTCTACAACTTCAAGCACGAGCTGGTGGCCCGGCACGTGCCCGCCGTGTGGGAGACCGTGTCGCCGGAGGCGGTCCTCGCGGCACGCGCGCGTGCCGTCGACGCGACGCTGCGCCGCCTCATCGGCGCGGAGGCGCTCGCCTCCAAGGAGATGGCCGAGGCCGCCGAACTCGCCCTGCGCGCCACGGAGGCCTGCACCCGGCACGCCCGCCCCCTGTACGCCGCCCACGCCGATCTCGACGTCCCGGAGGCGCCGCACATGGCGTACTGGCACGCGGCGACGCTGCTGCGCGAGCACCGGGGCGACGGGCACATCGCGGCGCTGCTCGGCGCCGAACTCGACCCGGTCGAAGCCCTCGTGAGCCATGTCGCGACCGGCAAGGGCATGGCTCCGAAGTGGCTGCTGGCCACGCGTGGGTGGGACCGGGCCGAGTACGACGCGGCGGCGGAGCGGCTTCGCGCGCGTGGACTGCTCACCGGGGACGAGGAGTTGACGCTCACGGAGGCGGGCGTCGCGCTGCGCGCGGAGCTGGAGCACCGTACGGATGTGCTCGACCGTGCGCCCTACGAGCACCTCGGGGAGGCGGGTGTGGCGCGGCTCAGCGAGTTGGCGACGACGTTCCTGGGCGCGGCGATGGGGAACGGGGCGTTTCCCGCGGACCTCATCGGCAAGGCGGCGTAGCGGTCGACCGTGGGTACCGTCGCGGGGCGCTGCCCCGGACCCCGCGCCTCAATCGCCGGCGGGGCTTGATATGCCGAACCGGCGTCACGGGCGCCGGCGAGGCTTGGTTGCCCGGTTGTCGGTGCCACCTGCCACAATTGCGGCGCAACCTCAGTCGACATAGGCGGTACGGGATCGTGGCGACACCCACAGTTGGCACCACTGCTGGATCCGGGCTCGGGTCCATCGAGAGCAGGATTGCCGAGGAACTCGGCGTACGGGAGCGGCAGGTGAAGGCCGCGGTCGAGCTGCTTGACGGCGGCTCGACGGTGCCCTTCATCGCCCGCTACCGCAAGGAGGCGACGGAGTCCCTCGACGATGCCCAGCTGCGCACCCTGGAGGAGCGGCTGCGGTATCTGCGCGAGCTGGAGGAGCGGCGCACGGCCGTCCTCGACTCGGTGCGCGAGCAGGGCAAGCTGACCTCGGACCTTGAGGCGCAGATCCGCGCCGCCGACACCAAGGCGCGCCTGGAGGACATCTACCTGCCCTTCAAGCCGAAGCGCCGCACCAAGGCGCAGATCGCCCGCGAGGCGGGGCTTGAGCCGCTGGCGGAGGGGCTGCTCGGCGACCCGTCGGTGGAGCCGCAGGCCGCCGCGGCCGCGTTCGTGGACGCCGACAAGGGCGTCGCCGACGCGCAGGCCGCGCTCGACGGGGCCCGCGCGATCCTCACCGAGCGCTTCTCCGAGGACGCCGACCTGATCGGTGAGCTGCGTGAGCGCATGTGGGGGCGCGGCCGGCTCTCGGCGAAGGTGAAGTCCGGCAAGGAGGACGCGGGCGCCAAGTTCGCCGACTACTTCGACTTCGCGGAGCCCTTCACCGAGCTGCCCTCGCACCGCGTGCTCGCGATGCTGCGCGGCGAGAAGGAGGACGTGCTGGAGCTCGTCCTGGAGCCGGAGGAGCCGGTCGAGGACGGTGCCGCGGGCGCTGCGTCCTCGTACGAGCCGATCATCGCCGACCGGTTCGGGATCCGTAACGAGGGGCGGGCCGCCGACAAGTGGCTCGCCGACACGGTCCGTTGGGCCTGGCGTACGCGCGTCCTGGTGCACCTCGGGCTCGACCTGCGCACGCGCCTGCGGACGGCCGCAGAGGACGAGGCGGTCAAGGTGTTCGCGGCGAACCTGCGGGACCTGCTGCTTGCCGCCCCGGCGGGCACGCGCGCGACGCTGGGGCTCGACCCCGGTTTCCGTACGGGTGTGAAGGTCGCGGTCGTCGACGCGACGGGCAAGGTCGTCGCCACGGACGTCATTCACCCGCATGTCCCCGCCAACCGGTGGGACGAGGCGATCGGCAAGCTGGCGAAGCTCGCGCGCGAGCACTCCGTCGACCTCGTCGCGATCGGCAACGGCACGGCGTCCCGTGAGACCGACAAGCTCGCCGGTGAACTCATCTCCAAGCACCCGGAGTTGAAGCTCACCAAGGTGATGGTGAGCGAGGCGGGCGCCTCGGTGTACTCGGCGTCGGCCTTCGCCTCGCAGGAGCTGCCCGACATGGACGTCTCGCTGCGCGGGGCCGTCTCCATCGCGCGGCGGCTGCAGGATCCGCTGGCGGAGCTCGTGAAGATCGATCCGAAGTCGATCGGGGTCGGGCAGTACCAGCACGACCTGAGCGAGGTGAAGCTGTCGCGTTCGCTGGACGCGGTCGTCGAGGACTGTGTGAACGGGGTGGGTGTTGATGTGAACACCGCGTCCGCGCCGCTCCTCGCGCGCGTGTCGGGGATTGGCTCCGGGCTGGCCGAGAACATCGTGGCGCACCGCGACTCCAACGGTCCTTTCACCAACCGCAAGGGCCTCAAGGACGTGGCGCGGCTCGGCCCGAAGGCGTACGAGCAGTGTGCGGGCTTCCTGCGGATCCGGGGCGGGGACGACCCGTTGGACGCGTCGTCCGTGCACCCGGAGGCGTACCCGGTGGTGCGCAGGATGGCGAAGTCGACGGGGGGCGAGGTCGCGTCGCTGGTCGGCGACGCGGGGGCGCTGCGCTCGCTGAAGGCGGCGGACTACGTGGACGACACGTTCGGTCTGCCGACCGTCACCGACATCCTGAAGGAGCTGGAGAAGCCGGGGCGTGACCCGCGGCCCGCCTTCAAGACGGCCACCTTCAAGGAGGGCGTCGAGAAGCTCTCCGACCTGGAGGCCGGGATGGTGCTGGAGGGCGTCGTCACGAATGTGGCCGCCTTCGGGGCGTTCATCGATGTGGGTGTGCACCAGGACGGGTTGGCGCATGTCTCGGCGCTTTCCCGTACGTTCGTCAAGGATCCGCGGGACGTGGTCAAGCCCGGCGACATCGTCAAGGTGAAGGTCCTGGACGTCGACGTGCCGCGCAAGCGGATTTCGCTGACGCTGCGGCTGGACGACGAGAAGGCCTCCGGCGGGGGCGGGGGGCGTGGGGATCGCGGTGAGCGGGGTCCGCGCGGTGACCGGGGTGACCGGGGTGACCGGGGTGGCGATCGGAAGCCGCCGCGGCAGTCGCGGCAGGGGGGTGCCTCCGGCGGGGGCAAGGGGGGCGGCAAGGGTCGTCCTGCGGCGGCGCCGACGAATTCGGCGATGGCGGATGCGTTGAGGAAGGCCGGGTTGGCCTAGGGCGTCGGGGTTGAGGGGGGGCGGGGGCTGTACGGTCTGGCGGGGTTGGAGTTGCGCAGTTCCCCGCGCCCCCAGACATGGCCTCGGCCACAGGGGGCGGGGCCGCACCCGTTGTGCGGTGCGGCGGGGTTGGGGTTGCGCAGTTCCCCGCGCCCCCAGACATGGCCTCGGCCACGGGGGGCGGGGCCGCACCCGTTGTGCGGTGCGGCGGGGTTGGGCGCGCAGTTCCCCGCGCCGCTAGAAGGCCTCCGTCAGTTTGCCCTCGGTCAGTTCCAGGTGTCTCGTCGTTTGGATCGTGGTGAGCATGTGGCGGTCGTGGGTGACGAGGAGGAGGGTGCCCTCGTAGGTCGACAGGGCTGATTCGAGTTGTTCGATCGCCGGGAGGTCGAGGTGGTTGGTCGGCTCGTCGAGGACCAGGAGGTTGACGCCGCGGCCCTGGAGGAGGGCGAGGGCGGCGCGGGTGCGTTCGCCTGGGGAGAGCGTCGCCGCGGGCCGCAGGACGTGGTCCGCCTTCAGGGCGAACTTGGCGAGCAGCGTGCGGACTTCGGCCGGTTCCATGGTGGGGACGGCCGCGCCGAACGCTTCGAGGAGGGTTTCCGGGCCGTGGAAGAGGGCGCGGGCCTGGTCGATTTCGCCGATCACGACGCCCGAACCGAGTGCCGCATGCCCCGACTCCAGTGGGACACGGCCGAGCAACGCCGCGAGCAGGGTCGACTTTCCGGAGCCGTTCGCGCCGGTGATCGCGACGCGGTCCGCCCAGTCGATCTGGAGGGTGACCGGGCCGAAGGTGAAGTCGCCGCGTTGTAGGCAGGCGTCTCGGAGGGAGGCCACGACCGCGCCGGAGCGTGGCGCCGACGCGATCTCCATGCGTAGCTCCCACTCCTTTCGGGGCTCGTCGACGACGTCGAGGCGTTCGATCATCTTCTGGGTCTGGCGGGCCTTCGCGGCCTGTTTCTCGCTCGCCTCGCTGCGGAACTTGCGGCCGATCTTGTCGCTGTCGGTGGCCTTGCGGCGCGCGTTCTTGACGCCCTTGTCCATCCAGGTGCGCTGCATCTGGGCGCGGCCTTCGAGGGCCGCCTTCTTGTCGGCGTACTCCTCGTACTCCTCGCGCGCGTGGCGGCGTGCCACCTCGCGCTCCTCCAAGTAGGCGGCGTATCCGCCTCCGTAGAGGTTGATCTGCTGCTGGGCGAGGTCGAGTTCGAGGACCTTGATGACGGTGCGGGTGAGGAACTCGCGGTCGTGGCTGACGACGACGGTGCCGGCGCGCAGGCCGCGTACGAAGGTCTCCAGGCGGTCGAGGCCGTCGAGGTCGAGGTCGTTGGTCGGCTCGTCGAGGAGGAAGACGTCGTAGCGGGAGAGGAGCAGGGAGGCGAGGCCGGCGCGGGCGGCCTGGCCGCCGGAGAGGGAGGTCATGGTGTGGTCGAGGCCGACGGCCAGGCCGAGTTGGTCCGCGACCTCGTCGGCTCGCTCGTCGAGGTCGGCGCCGCCGAGGTGCAGCCAGCGGTCGAGGCTGGTGGCGTACGCGTCGTCGGCGCCGGGTGCGCCGTCGACCAGGCCCTGGGTCGCCTCGTCCATGGCGTGCTGCGCCGCGGCCACGCCGGTGCGGCGGGCCAGGAACTCGCGGATCGTCTCGCCGGGGCGGCGGTCCGGTTCCTGCGGGAGGTGGCCGACGGTGGCGGTCGGCGGGGAGAGGCGGACCTCGCCCTCCTCGGGGGTGGCGAGGCCGGCGAGGAGGCGCAGGAGGGTGGACTTTCCGGCTCCGTTGGCGCCGACGAGGCCGATGACGTCGCCGGGGGCGACGACGAGGTCGAGCCCCGAGAAGAGCGAGCGGTCACCGTGGCCTGCGGCGAGCTTCTTGGCTACGAGGGTTGCGGTCATCAGGGGGTTGATCCTAGTTGGCGCCCACCCGTCCTGTTGCGATCGTCCGGGCCGCGCCCTGGGGCTCTGCCCCAGACCCCGCTGCTCAATCGCCGCAGGGGCTTGATGGGGGCAACGTTCCGCAGGGGCCTGACGGGAGCAGCATGTCCGCAGGGGCTTGATGGGGTCAGCGTTCCATGCGGGTCACCAGCACGCTCCCCGTCGTACGAGCCACCAGGAAGGACTCGCCGCGGGTCGCCTTCTTGTCGAGGGGGATGCGGTGGCGGCCCGTTTCCAGGACCGCGTCGAAGACTTCGTGGGTGTGGCTGCGGTAGAGGCGGTCGATGCGGTACGCCGTGAGGCGGACGCGGCAGGTGGAGGTGACCTCGACGCCCGCCTCGCCGTCGGCGGCGATGAGCCGGGTGAGACGGCGCTGCTCCAGCGGGCCCCGTTCCAGGGCGCTCTCGATCTGGGCGACGAGGAGCGGGATGATCGGGGCGAGGCCGTCGACGTAGGCGATGTCCGCCCCGGCGCGCTCGAACTCGTGGCGTACCGCCGCCCGTTGTTCCGGCTCCACCGCGCGGCCGAAGGCCACCACCGCGTACGTACGCAGCTCCTCCGGTGGCACGCCGGTGGCATCGTGCGTGATGTCCGCGCCGACGCCGATCGTGCGCAGCGCCGCCGCGAGCCTGGCGAGGACGGCGACCCGGGCGCCGATCAGCAGCACCTTGCGGCGCGGAGTGGGCCCCTCGGCCCCGTCCAGGAGCCGGCCGAGCTCCGCCCGGTAATCGGCGCCGCGGAAGCGGAACGGGCCGATGCCGTGGTAGCCGTTCAGCTCCAGGTCGACCTCCTCGGTCGTCTGCCAGGCGAAGTCCCGCCAGACGTAGTCCCCACCACCGCCCTCGACGCCACCCGCACCACCCTCGGCGTCGTCCGCGCCGCCCCCACCGTCCCGTTCGATCACCGCCGTCACCGCCCCGCACTCGATCCCCTCGCACTCCGGGCACCCGTAGATCACGCAGCGGCCGCCCGGCAGCGGCGCCTCCGCCTCCAGGAGGAGGCACCTGACGTGGTGCGCGAAGATCGCGGGCGGGATGTCGGCGGCGAGCGGTGACACCGCGTCCAGGTCGGAGAGGTGGAAGAGCAGGGGGCGGCCGTCGACGATGAAGTCCACGAAATCCCGGTGGACTTGATAGTCGCCGTCCGCGAGGACGCCACCGGCGCGCATCGCCGGTGCCAGGCCGAAGGTCGCGTACTCGTCGGCAGACATGCAGTGAGTATCCCCACCCCGCACCCGCCCTGAGCGCGGCATGACGCATTCCGCCGGTGTCGGTTAGCGTCCAGGGATGATCAGTGACAGCGGCAGTGAAGTGATCGTGGTCGGCGGCGGGGTCATCGGGATGAGCACCGCCCTTGAACTCGCGCGGCTCGGGCACCCGGTCCGCGTGTGGTCACGGGACGCCGCCGAGCGGACGACGTCGGCGGTCGCGGGCGGGCTGTGGTGGCCGTACCGGATCGACCCGATCGAGAAGGTGGGGGCGTGGTCGCTGCGCTCGCTGCGGCGGTACGAGGAGTGGGCGGGGCGGGCCGAGGAGACCGGGGTACGACTCGTCGACGGCGTGCACGGGGATTCGCGGCTCGACGGGCTCGGGTCGTGGGCCGGTGAGGTGGCGGGGATGCGCGACACCCCGGAGGGGCTCGCGGCGCGCCTGCCGCTGATCGACATGCCGGCCCATCTGGCGTGGCTGCGCGGCGAGTTGGAGGCGGCGGGCGTCACCGTCGAGGCGCGTACCGTGGGCTCGCTCGGCGAGGCCATCGACGCCGCGCCGACCGTCGTGAACTGCACGGGGCTCGCCGCCCGCGAGCTCGTACCGGATGATTCCGTGCGCCCGGTGCGCGGGCAGTTGGTGATCGTCGAGAACCCGGGGGTCGATACGTGGTTCACCACCGCCGATCCGGCCTCGTCCGCCACGACGTACTTCCTGCCGCAGCCCGGCCGCCTCCTGCTCGGCGGCACCGCGCAGGAGGACGACTGGTCCCTCGAACCGGATCCGGCGACCGCCGAGGAGATCGTGAAGCGCTGTGCGCGGGTGCGCCAGGAGATCGCGGGGGCGCGGATCCTCGACCACCGGGTGGGGTTGCGACCGGCCCGCCCCGCCGTGCGTATCGAGCGCGAAGTCACGGACAACGGGCGGGTGTTGGTGCACAACTACGGGCACGGCGGCGCCGGTGTGACGGTCGCGTGGGGCTGCGCCGAGGAGGCGGCCCGGCTGGCCGTCGCGGGGTGAACGCACCTACGGGTGGGGGGTGTGGTCCGGACCGGACCACACCCCCCACCCGTAGAACACCGGACGTCAGTCCTCGTGCCGGACGTCAGTCCTCGTGCCGGACGTCAGTCCTCGTGCCGGACCTCAGTCCTCGTGATGCTTGCCGATCGGGTCGCCCTCGGTCTCCAGGCTGCTGCCGGGGCCGATGCGGATCTCGAACTCGCCGCCGTACTTCTCGTGTCCGGCGACGACCGCCTGCTCGACGACCTCGATGCCCATCTCGCCGCGGACCATGAGCGGGTCACGGCGCAGATCGCGCAGCAGCGCCCAGCACATACCGATCATGACGATGACGAACGGCACCGCCACGAGGATCGTCAGGTTCTGCAGGCCGGTGAGCGCGTCCCCGGAACCGTTGCCGATCATCAGCATGATCGCGGCGACGGCGCCCGTGACGACACCCCAGAAGATGACGACGAACTTGCCGGGTTCGAGGGCGCCCTTCTGCGACAGGGTCCCCATGACGATCGACGCGGCGTCCGCGCCCGACACGAAGAAGATGCCGACGAGAATCATCACGAGCAGGCCCGTGACCGTGGCCAACGGGTACTCCTGGAGCACGCCGAAGAGCTGCGTCTCCGGGGTGTCCGCGCCGGCCAGCTTGCCGTCGTCCTTCAGGCTCATCGCGGTGGTGCCGAAGATCGCGAACCAGATCAGGCTGACGGTCGAGGGCACGAGGATGACGCCGCCGACGAACTGACGGATCGTACGGCCCTTGCTGATGCGCGCGATGAACATGCCGACGAACGGCGACCAGGAGATCCACCACGCCCAGTAGAAGACCGTCCAGCTGCTCAGCCAGTCGGCGACTCCCTTGCCGCTGGAGGCCTCGGTGCGGCCGATCAGCTGCGGGAAGTTCTGCAGGTACGCGCCGATGGAGGTCGGCAGCTCGTCGAGCATCAGGATCGTCGGGCCCGCGAAGAAGACGAAGACCACGAGGAACAGCGCGAGCACCATGTTGGTGTTCGACAGCCACTGGATGCCCTTCTCCACACCGGAGACGGCGGAGGCGACGAACGCGACGGTCAGGACCGCGATGATCGCGACGAGCAGTCCGGTGCTCGCGTGGTCCATCCAGTCGGCCGCCTCCATGCCGGCGCCGATCTGCAGGGCACCGAGGCCGAGCGAGGCCGCGGAGCCGAACAGCGTCGCGAAGATCGCGATGATGTCGATGACCCGGCCCCACGTGCCGTGCGCCTTCTCCTCGCCGATGAGCGGGACGAAGACGGACGAGATGGTCTGCCGCCTGCGTCGCCGGAACGTGCTGTAGGCGATGGCGAGTCCGACGACCGCGTAGATCGCCCACGGGTGCAGCGTCCAGTGGAACAGCGTGGTGGCCAGGGCGATCTCCATGCCCTCGGCCGAGTCCGCCGGGTCGGTGCCCGGCGGCGGCGTCGTGAAGTGCGCGAGCGGCTCGCTCACTCCGTAGAACATGAGGCCGATGCCCATGCCCGCACTGAACATCATCGCGATCCAGGAGACCGTACGGAACTCCGGTTCCTCGCCCTCCTTGCCGAGGGGGATCTTCCCGTAGCGGCTCATGGCGAGCCAGAGGGCGAAGACCACGAAGCCTGTCGCGGCGAGCACGAACGCCCAACCGCCGTTGTGCATCAGGCCGTTGAGCAGCGTATTGGAGACGCTCTCCAGGTTGTCTGTGGCTGCGGCGCCCCAGACCACGAAGGCCAGAGTGAGCACGGCGGTGACGCCGAACACGATCCGGTCCGTGGCGGGGCCCCGCTCGCCGGTCGCTCCCTCCTCGGGGACGGGTGCGTCGCTGGGGGTTTTCTGAGGGCTTGTCACCCACTACGACCTACCACACCTGACACTCCCGTAACCCGATCAGCAGCGTGTGTCGGGATCTCCTTCCGTCAAGTGGTACGTCGCGCGCGCGTCGAGGAGCAGGGCGACCAGGGCCCGCTCGGACTGCCGCAGCGGTACGTAGGCGCCGTCGCCGGACTTCCGCACGGTGATGCCGTGCAGCGCCAACTCGTCCTTGACCTCGGCGTATTGGGCCTCGCTCAGCCGGTATCCGCAGGGCGGATCCTTGATGACCTCGGCTGCTTCGGCGGGGTCGTTGTCGACGCCGCCGACGTAGATCGGCCCGCTGTCGGCGAAGCCCTTGGCGCGGGCCGCCGTCGTCGCCGCCTCGATCGCGCCGAGCCGCTCGGACGTGTACCGGAAGAGGCCGCCGAGCGCCGCGAGTTGGGAGTCGCGGCGCCGCTGGTTGACGAGCGCCGGATCGTCCTCCTCGGCCGGGGTGCCGGGGTCGACGCGGCTCTCGATGAGCAGCCCGACGGAGTTCTTGACGCCGGACGCATTGCGCAGGATGCGCTCCTGCCCGTCCCCCGCGGTCTGCTTGATCGGGTCGCCGGTCTCCGGGTCGGTCCAGATGCCGTACGTGCCGGTGGAGTACCCGGCCGCGTTCGCGGCGGGCCGCACGTGGTCGAGCGAGAGCGTCTCGGCCTCGTCGTGGACGGCGGCGTCGGTGTTGAGGTTGCGGGGCCAGAGGTCGAAGAGGTCCTTGTCGTAGTACTTCGGAGTGGCCCCGTACTCGTGCAGGTCGTAGATGACGTCGGGCCTGCGGTCGCGGATGACGGCGGCCATGGCGCGCGCCTCGGCGGTCTTGAGGGCGATGTGGTCGCGGTTGATGTCGATGCCGTCGGAGTTGCCGCGGGTGTCGGCGGCGTTGCCGTCGGGGTTGGCGGTGGGCACGACGAGGAGGGTCGTACGGGACAGGAAGCGCTGCGTCGCCCTGTCCTTGGCGTAGGCGAGGTCGCGGATCTTGGTCAGGCAGGCCTCGCGTCCTGAGGGTTCGTCGCCGTGCTGGGAGCAGACGAGCAGCACGGTGTTGGCGGTGCGGTGCTGTCCGATCGTCACGAGGTTCAGCGGGCGCCCCTGCTTCGTCTCGCCGATCCGGGAGACGGACACGGCGTCGGAGGCCTTGTCGACCGTCGCGAGGAGGTCCTTCTCCTCGGGCTGGCTGGTCCAGCGGGCGCCGTCGGTCTCCTCGAAGCCGGTACGGGGCAGGGTGCTGTCGGCGCCCGCCGGGGCCGCCACCACGAGGGGCGCGGTGAGGGTCGCTGCGGCGGTGGCCAGGGCGAGGGTGCGCGGGCGCGCTCGGGTGGAACGTGCGCTCATCGGTTGCTGCCTCCCGGTATGGGGCGGTCGAGGCGGTAGGGCTGTACGCCGTCGGCCGCGGGCTTCTGGGGGGTGGCGGTGGCCGAGCCGGAGGTCGCGGCCGCGAAGGCGGCGGGACCGCCGACGACGGGGACGCGGGCCGCGCTGCGACCGAGGTCGAGGCTGAGGGTCGGCTTGGTGGACGGCGGGTCGATCAGATCCTTGTCGGTGCCGGCGACGATGAGGGCGAGCCGGTGGCCCTTCGGGACGACGTGGTCGCTGGCGGCCAGGTCGATGGTGAGGGTGTACGGCTTGCCGGGCGTCAGCGCGGTGCCGTGCTCCGGGTTCGCGTACGTGCCGAGGTCGGCCCAACCGCGGCTGAACACGGTCGAGTTGACGTCGGTGGTCGCGGTCGGCGTGTTCAGGAAGCAGGAGCTGTCGCCGGTGGTGCTCGGCCCCCAGCAGCTGCGTTCGGTGCCGGTCGTGATGCCCTCGCCCGCGCCCGCGTAGTCGCGGATGGTGGCGGGTCCGAGGTCGACGAGGACGGCGCTGAGGTGGGCGGTGGACGTCGTCGGGGTCGCGGTGACCGTCACCTTCGAGGAGCCGGAAAGGCGCAGGTCCTTGCCGAGCGGGCGGCTGATGAACCCGGCCTTCTCCGGGGTCGACCGCTCGATCCGGTCGGCCCAGTCGAGCTCGCCGAGCGCCGGATCGTCGGTGAACGTCTCCTTGCCGGAGCCGGACTTGAGGCCGAGGGTGCCGACGCCCGCCTTGTCGCCCTTGGCGGGGCGCAGCGCGGTGGTGTCGGTGGCGCGCGGCGGCCAGACCTTGTCGGTGGTCCAGCGGTCGGGGGCGCGCTCGATGTCGGCCATCGGCTCGCGGTCGATTCCGTTGTCGTAGCCGAGGAGTTCGTGGTCGAACCAGCGGTGCAGGGTGTCGACCCAGTCGGCGCGGCGGAAGTCGAAGGGGTCGACATGGCCGGTCTGGGCGAGCCAGATCTTGCGGTCGACGCCGTTCTCGGCGAGGGCGTCCCACCACTGGCCGAAGTGCTTGGCGCGGACGTTCAGGTCCTGCATTCCGTGCACGACGAAGACGCTGGCGCGGACGTTGTCGGCGTCCTTGACGTAGTCGCGCTCCTGCCAGAGGCCGGTCCAGTCGCCGGTTCTTGGCGCTTCGTCGACAAGTCGTTTCTGTACGGCGGCGCAGCGTTCACGTGCCGCCGGGCTCTCGACGTAGTCGGAAAGCCACTCGGGGCCCGAGTCGTAGAGCGGGGCGCCCTGCTGGAAGTAGTAGTCGTACCAGGAGGAGATGCCACCGATGGGGACGATGGTCTCCAGGCCCTCGACGCCGGTCGCGGCGACGCCGTTGGCGACGGTGCCGTCGTAGCTCTTGCCGATCATGCCGGTGCGGCCGTTGGTCCAGTCCGCTTTCGCGCGTTCGGTGCCGGTGCGGGTGGTGTAGCCCTTGGCGCGGCCGTTCAGCCAGTCGACGACGGCCTTCGCGGAGCCGATGTCGTAGGCCCCGCCGACGTCCACGCAGCCGTCGGAGCGGTTGGTGCCGAGCAGGTCGACGCCGACGAACGCGTAGCCGCGCGGCACGAAGTAGTTGTCGTAGAAGAGCGGCATCTGTACGACGTTGCCGTCCGCGTCGTACGTCTTCTTCTGGCTCTCGTTGCCGCGCCCGCAGCAGGAGTAGTACGGGCTGGCGTCCATGATCACGGGGACCTTGCGGCCCTGGGTGTCGAGTTCGCGGGGGCGGACGATGTCGACGGCGACCCGGTCGGTCCTGCCGTTGTCGTCCCCGTCGAGGCGGGTGTCGACCCAGACGGATTCGCGGATCGCGTCGGCGTAGGAGTAGACGGGCTTGGATTCGGCCGCCGGTTTGGCGGGTCCCGCCGGGGCGGCCGATGCGGTGGTGCCGGTGGCGACGAGGGCGGACAGCAGGGCGGTGACGACCGCGACCGCGAGGGTTCTCCAGCGGTGCGGCGATCTGTGGTGGCTGCGTCTGTCTGGTATCGGCATGGCGCGGAAGGTACACCGGTCAATTGCCGTGCGACAGAGGGCCGTAGGCACAATCGACAGGTCCGTGGTACGCCAAGACACATGTCGGCCGGATGACGATCGTGTGGCTGGTGCGGCCATGGACAGGGGCGGGGCCCGAGGTGCTGAATAGGCTGCTGAGTGGTTCCGCACTGTCGGTTCCGAACTGTCGTGACACCCCTACGACTTGGAGTTCTCGTGCAGCGCAGATATCGCAGACTCGTCGTCCCCGGCGCGTTCGCGGCCGCCCTCCTGCTGGCGATCCCGGCGTCGGCCGCCGACTTCGAACCAGGGGCCGCGGGCATCGGCGACCCCTACTACCCGACGTACGGGAACGGCGGCTACGACGTCTCCCATTACGACCTGCGCCTCAAGTACCAGCCGAAGACGGACCAGTTGGAGGGCACGGCGACGATCCTCGCCTCCTCCACGCAGGACCTGTCGCGCTTCGACCTCGACTTCGGGCTCACCGCGAGCGAGGTCCTGGTCAACGGGAAGCGGGCGAAGTTCGCGAAGTCGGGCGAGCAGGAGCTGGAGGTGACCCCGGCGGCCGGGCTGCCGAAGGGCACGCCGTTCACGGTCGTCGTGAAGTACGCGGGCAAGCCGACCGACGTGGAGCTGTGGGGCTTCACGTCGCCGCAGCGCACCCCGGACGGCATCGTCCTCGCCAACGAGGCGGAGTCGGCGGCCTGGTGGTTCCCCTCCAACGACCACCCGCTCGACAAGGCCACGTACGACGTGTCGGTCGCGGTGCCGGACGGTACGCAGGCGATCTCCAACGGGACCTTGCAGTCGCAGAGTTCGAAGCTGGGGTGGACGCGGTTCAACTGGCGGTCGAGCCATCCGCAGGCGACGTATCTGGCGACGCTCGCGGTCGGCAAGTTCGACATCACCACCGACAGGACCGCGGACGGGCTGCCCGTCATCAACGCGTACAGCAAGGACCTCGGCGCGAACGAGGGCGCGGCGAAGGCGAGCGTGGAGCGGACGACCGAGGTCGCCGAGTGGCTGGAGTCGGTCTACGGGAAGTATCCGTTCGAGGCGCTGGGCGGGTACGTACCGAACGTGCCGTCCGGCTTCGCGCTCGAGACGCAGACGCGGCCGTTCTATTCCCCGAAGCAGTTCGCGAGCGGGTCCAACGTGTCCGTTGTGGTACACGAGTTGGCGCACCAGTGGTACGGCGACAGTGTCTCCGTGCGCGGGTGGAAGGACATCTGGATCAACGAAGGGTTCGCCCGGTACGCGCAGTGGCTGTGGTCGGAGAAGGAGGGCGAGGGCACGGCGCAGGAGCTCGCCGACTACGCGTACGAGCAGCATCCGGCGGACGACGCGTTCTGGACGGTGAAGCCGGGGGATCCGGGGGCGGAGAACCAGTTCGCGGCGGCCGTGTACGACCGGGGGGCGATGGCGATTCAGGCGTTGCGCAACGCGGTGGGCGAGAAGGACTTCTTCGCGATTTTGAAGGGGTGGCCGCTGCAGCACGCGTACGGCAACGCGAGCGTCTCCGACTTCCGGGCGTACGCGGAGAAGGTGTCCGGGAAGCCGTTGGGCGAGCTGTTCGACACGTGGCTGTACGAGCCGTCGAAGCCGGCCGCGCCTGCCGCGAGGGCGGCGACGGAGCCGGTTCAGCCCAAGTCGTGGAAGCGGATCGCCGCCACGAACGGGGTGCACGGCGAGCACTGAGAGGTCACGGCTCAGCGCTCGCCCGCACCGGACGCCTCAGGCCGGTTCTTCGGTGGCGTGCGAGTTCGTGAGGGTGAGCGCGCCGCCCGCCGCGATCAGCCCGACGATGACGGCGAGTACGGCGTAGGTGATGCGCTCGCCGTGGAAGAAGGACTGCACGAGGTCGCTGCTCCAGACGCCCGCGGGCAGCTGGGTGGTGACCAGTGCGGCGATCAGGGTGCCGACGACGGCGGTGCCGACGCTGGTGCCGACCTCCTGGGCGGTGTCGTTGAGCGCGGTGCCGATCGAGGTGCGGTTCTCCGGCATCGCCTCGACCAGGGCGATGGCGCAGATGGTCATGACCGTGCGCAGCCCGATGGTCATCACGACCATGCAGGCCGCGATGACGGCGTACCCGTGGTCGACGCCCCAGGCGAGGCCGGCCAGCGCCACGGTCAGGCAGGCCGCGCCGACGAGGCAGGCGACGCGGTGGCCGAACCTCTTGGCGAGCCACTCCGAGAGCGGCGTCGCCGCGATCATGGTCAGGATGAGCGGCAGGTTCGCCAGGCCGGCCCGCACGGGGCTCCACCCGTAGGCGTACTGGAAGTGCAGGATCAGCCCGAACATCACGCCGGCCATCGCGACGGACGTGCCGATCTGCGCGAGGGCGGCGCCGCGCACGGTGCCGTTCGAGAAGATCTTGAGGTCCAGCATGGGGGCCTTGCTGCGGCGCTCGTGCCCCACGAACGCGAGGCCCGCGACTGCCGCGCCCAGGACCGAGCCGAGCGTGGCAGCGGAGAGCCAGCCGTGCTCGACGCCGCTGGTCAGCGCGTAGCAGGCCAGGCCGATGGTGAGCACGCTCAGGACGGCGCCCGGCAGGTCGAGCCGGTCGTCGGTGAGGTCCTCGCGCCGGTCGGGCGCGACACCGAACCGCACGCCGATCGCCGCGATGAGCGCGATCGGCGCGTTGATCAGCAGCAGCCACTGCCAGCTGACGTGGGCGAGCGCGGTGCCGCCGAGCAGCGGGCCGAGGATGAACCCGGACATGCCGACGACGATCATCAGGGTCATCGCGCGCATCCGCAGCGCCTGGTCGTCGAAGAGGCGGAAGACGAGCGAGTTGGTGATGGGGGCCATGGCCGCGGCGGCGACGCCGAGTCCGGCCCGCAGGGCGATGAGCTGCCCGGTGGAGTCGACAGCGACGACGGCGAGGCTCAACACGCCGAAGACGGCGAGGCCGACGAGCAGGACGCGGCGGCGCCCGAGTCGGTCGGCCATGGATCCCGCCGTGAGCAGCAGGCCGCCGAACGTCAGTGAGTAGGCGCTGGTGACCCATTGCAGGGCGGTCGTGCCGCTGCCGAGGTCGCGGCCGATGGTGGGCAGCGCGATCGAGAGCAGCGTGTTGTCGACCATCTCGACGAAGAAGGCCAGGCAGAGAGCGGCCAGCGGGATCCATGCAGCCCGCAGGGATGTGTAGGTCCGGGTGGAAACGGGCCCGGTTTCGGTGGTGGCAGTCATGACCGGCCTCCTTTCTGAACGGTGAACGCCGTCGAGAGTCGAACGGCGCTCGATCATAGAACATGGTTCGATGTTCGAACGTGGTTCTACTGTAGAACCATGTTCGATGTGGAGGCAAGTTGTGCTTGGATGGATGTCATGACACCCCCGCCGACCCGCTCCGCCGCCGCAGCGTCCTCCCGGGGGCGCCGACGCGCTTCGCACTCGATGGAGGCCGTGCTCGACGCGGCCGTGGCCGTGCTCGACGAGGCCGGTGGGTCCGCGCTGACGTTCCGCGCCCTCGCCGCCCGGCTCGGCACGGGCGTCGGCACGATCTACTGGTACGTCCAGAACAAGGACGAGCTCCTCGACCGCGCCACCGACCACGCGATCGGCGGTGTCCTTGCCACCGTGGAGGAGCTGCCGGACAGCGACGACGCCGTCGCCGACCTGCGCGCGATGGCCGTCACGCTGTTCGACGCGATCGTGGACCGGCCGTGGCTGTCCGCGTACTTCATGCGCAACACCGACGTGCAGGGCAACTCGCTGCGGCTGTACGACAGGCTCGGGCGGCAGACGTTGCGGCTCGGCCTCACGACGCGGCAGCGGTTCCACGCCGTTTCGGCGATCACGGGTGTGGTGGTCGGTACGGCGGCCGATCTGGGGATGGAGATTCCCCAGCGGCTGCTGGACGGGGAGGTGGACCGGGAGGCGTACCTCGGGCAGTTCGCCGAGACGTGGCGGTCGCTCGACGCGGAGGAGTTCCCGTTCGTGCGTCAGGTCGCCGACGAGTTCGCGGTCCATGACGACCGGGAGCAGTTTCTCGCCGCGCTTGATCTGACCTTGGCGGGGTTGCGGCTTCAGGCCGGGGCCTGAGTTCGGCGTGCCGTGGTTGCGGTCGCGGGGCTCTGCCCCGGGCCCCGCGCCTCAATCGCCGGCGGGGCTTGAATTGCCGAACCGACGTTACGGGCGCGGGGCTCTGCCCCGGGCCCCGCTGCTCAATCGCCGCAGGGGCTTGAATTGGCGGGGCTTGATCTGGCCCGGCGTGCCAGTGGCAGGTAGCGGAAGCGTTCCGGGAGGCGTGGTGCTGTCCACCGCACCAGTAGCGCGAAGCGCCGCAAGCGCCGTTCCTGGCGTGGGGTCCACGGGAGGCCGATGGCGTCCCGTGCCTCCGGTGGGAGGAGGCCGGTGGAGAGGAAGCTCATGGTGCGGGTGATGGCCGGGCGGAGGAGTGGCCAAAGGGGGCTCAGGAACGGGTGGTGGCCCGGTGGCGGCGGGAGGGGGCGGTTCTTCGCCGTCAGCTCGTCCACCACCGCGTTCCGCTCGACCTCCTCGCTCAGCATCTTGCGGTAGTACGGCCAGAACTCCGCGGTCGTCTGGGGCATGTCCCGGTCGTGGATGCCGAGGATGCGGCCGACCATCAGCCACTCCGCGTAGAACCGCTCGTCCTCCTCCGGTGTGAACGGGGTGGCGAAGTAGCGCCGGGCGTAGCGGGAGACGGGGTAGCCGGTGGCGTGGACCCAGGCGTAGTAGGCGGGGGTGAGGGCGTGGTAGCGGCGGCCGTGCGGGTCGGTGCCCTGGATGGTGCGGTGGAGGCGGCGCAGCCTGCGGCCCTCCTCGGCCGCGGCCTCGCCGCCGTAGACCCAGAGCATGACCGAGGTCAGTGAGCGTGCGCCGCGGCCCCAGGGGTCGGTGCGGAACACCGAGTGGTCGTCGACGCCGGCGCCGACGGCGGGGTGCGCGACCTGGAGCACGAACGCGGCGGGGAGCGCGAGCAGGGCGCGGATGTCGCCCGCCGTCTCCCAGAGGATGCCGCCGGGCGGGGGTGGAGGCGGGTCCGGGGCGTGCTGCTTCATACAGCAAGGGTGCCTCAGCGATCTCCTACGACTCGTCCCCGTACCGCTTCGCCAGGTCCGAGGCCAGTTCGGAGACGCAGGTGCACAGGTCGGTGATGGCCGCTGTCGCGGTCGGTGCCGACCGGCAGGGGACCACCTGGGCCGGGAGTGGGGTCGCGGCTGGGGGTGTCTTGGGTGGGGGCGGGGTGGTGGGTGGGCGGCGGCGGGCGGTGGTGAACAGGGCCGCCGCCACCGCCGCGGCGAGTGCGGCCAACTGCCCGACCTTGACATGCACGTCCCACGGAACCAGCGCCATGCCTGTGTCCTACCCGCATGGCACGGGGCCCCAACGCGCCGTGTGCGTCGGGGCCCCGTGGGGAGGGAGAGGAGGTGGCTCAGTCGCCGTCGGTGACCTTCGTCAGTTCCTGCGACGCCACGCGGTCGACATTGCGGCGCACGCGGAACCAGCCGATGAAGAGCAGCACCGCGATGACCGGGATCAGCATGAGCGTCTTGCGGCCGGTCTCCGCGTCGTTCCACATCAGTGCGAGCACGGCGAGGAAGAAGACGATGGTGACGATCTCGGTGACCGGGGAGAACGGGAGGCGGAACTTCGGGCGCTCGACCAGGCCCTGCTTGGACCGGCGGACGAACGCCAGGTGCGCGACCATGATCATGATCCAGGTGCCGATGATGCCGATCGAGGAGACCTCGATGACGATGTCGAAGGCCTCGGCCGGGAGCAGGTAGTTCAGGCCGACGCCCAGGACGCCGACGCCCGCGGTGAGCAGGATGCCGCCGAAGGGGACCTGGTTCTTGTTCATCTTGGCGGTGAACTTCGGGGCGGAGCCCGCCATGGCCATGGAGCGCAGGATGCGGCCCGTGGAGTAGAGGCCGGAGTTCAGCGAGGACATGGCGGCGGTGAGGACCACCAGGTTCATGATGTCGCCGACGCCGCCGACGCCCAGCTTCGAGAACAGCGTCACGAAGGGGCTCTCGCCGGAGCTGTACGTCGTGGCGGGCAGCAGCAGCGCGAGCAGCAGCACCGAACCGCAGTAGAACAGGCCGACGCGCCACATGATCGAGTTCACGGCGCGCGGGACGACCTTCTGCGGCTCGGCGGTCTCGCCCGCCGCGACGCCGACCAGTTCGAGGGCCGCGTACGCGAAGACGACACCTTGCATCACGAGGACCACGGCCATGGTGCCGCTCGGCATCCAGCCGCCGTTGTCCGTGATCAGGTGCAGGCCTGGTGTGTGGCCGTCGATGGGGTGCTGCGTGGCGACGAGGAAGATGCCCACGAACAGGAAGGCCACGAGGGTGGCCACCTTGATGATCGAGAACCAGAACTCCATCTCGCCGAAGTACTTCACGGAGACGAGGTTCACGGCGAGCACGACCGCGAGCGCGATCAGCGCGAGCACCCACTGCGGGATGCTCGTGAAGGCGCTCCAGTACTGGGTGTAGAGCGCGACCGCGGTGATGTCCGCGATGCCCGTCATCGACCAGTTCAGGAAGTACATCCAGCCGGCGACGTAGGCGCCCTTCTCACCGAGGAACTCGCGCGCGTACGACACGAAGGAACCGGATGAGGGCCGGTAGACGACCATTTCGCCGAGGGCGCGCACGACGAAGTACGCGAAGACCCCGCAGATCAGATAGGCGAAGACGAGGGCGGGGCCCGCGTCGTGCAGCCGGCCGCCGGCACCGAGGAAGAGTCCGGTGCCGATCGCGCCGCCGATGGCGATCATGTTGATGTGGCGGCTCTTGAGGGCCTTGCTGTAGCCGGCGTCGCCCGCGTCGGCGGGCGCCTGGGAGGCATCTGTGCGCGATGCGTCCGTGGCCGTGTTGACGGCGTCCTTGCTCACGAGAGGGGTTCCACTCTGTGGTGCCCGGCGACGTGGGGGCCGCCGGGGTCCGGAACGTGCATCGGCCCGCATCGCCCCTGACAGCGTGCGGACCGTCGGTGCACCTTCCCCGAAGATCCCCCCGGATGCGGTGGCGGAGATCACATAGCGGCGCTTCTCACATGGCGACACACCCCTGGACGTGCAACCGGAGGGGGCGTATAGGGCGTCACGCGGTCGGGAGCTCCTCGGGTGGGGCCTTCTTCATCGCCTCGGCGGCCGCCCGGCGCAGCGCGCCACGGAACCAGCGGTGTCCGGGGTCGTTCGTTTCACTGGCGTCCCAGTACAGCGACAGCAGATGCTCGTTGATGGCGAGCGGACTCGGCAGGATCCGGATGCCGGGCGTGCCGGCGAGCCGCTCCGCCATCCGTCCCGGGACGAAGGCGATGCGGTCGGTGCCGGCGACCAGCAGGGGCACGGACTGGAAGCTGTCGACGGAGACCTCGATGCGGGGTTCCCTTCCCAGGGTCCGGAATTGACGCATCGGTGGGGCGCTCGAGTTCAGGGACGGGCCGAAGGGGGAAACCCAGGGCAGCTTCGCCACGTCCTCGTTGGTGACCGCCTCCCCCACCGGCGCCGCGCTGCCGACGACGCACACCCAGTGGTCCCGGAGGAGCCGGACGCTCGGATGTCCGCGTATGAAGTCCGGGGGCAGGACCACCCCGTCGGAGTGCCGCAGCAGATCCTCGAAGTCGCCACTCGTGCGCGGGCTCAGCTGTTCCAGGCACAGCCGGACGGCCGGGGCCTCCCGTCGCAGCAGGGGGACGAGCGTCGAACTCAGCACCGCCAGAGAGTAGTCGGAGAGCGCGAGCGTGAACTCGCGGTCGCTCGTCGCCGCGTCGAACGGGTCCTCAAAGACGCGTTCCGCGGCATCGAACGCCTCGTCCGCCCGCTCCAGCAGCCCACGGGCGAAGGGCGTGAGCTCGTACGTCCTTCCGACGCGCACGAGCAGTTCGTCGCCGAAGCGTCGGCGCAGCCGGGCCAGCGCGTTGCTCGCCGCCGACTGCGTGAGGCCGACCGTCTCCCCGGCGCGCGTCACGTTGCGCTCGCGCAGGAGCGCCCGCAGCACCGGCAGCGAGACCAGGTCCTGGCTGCGGAGCAGGCTGTGGTGCTGCGGGGCGCCCGCGGCGGGGGCCGGGGAGGGGGTGCAGTGGGCCGTGGAGGGGGAGTTCGGGTCCGAGGTCATGCGGGCTCCCTCCGCGGTTCCGAGGTTCTGATGTGCCGGTCTGATGTGCCGGTCCGGTGTGCCGGTCCGGTGTGCCGGTCCGGTGTGCCGGTCATCATCCAACACGGTGATGCACCGGCCCAGTTCGGCGGGCGGTGGCACGCTGATCGCGTCGGCCCGCCCCGGCGAACCATTCAGCGGATCCATGGCTGCGATGCCCGATGTCCGTTTCCCCGCGGCCGCCGTCACCGCCCACGATGGCAGCGATCCCATCCCCACCCGCGGGCGGCCGTGCTGTGCCGTTCCGCGGATACGACCTGCCAAGAGGAGGCGATATGGCCACCGTTGTCCAAGTGTTGTGCGTTCCTCACGACCCGACGTTGCCGGGCGTCGCGGCCCGCGCCGCTGACGCGCCCGAGCCGTTGCGGCGCACACTCGGCCACTTCCACACCTTGCGGACCCGCCTGGCCGAGGCCCGCCCCGATGTACTCGTCGTCGCTTCTGGCGACCACTTCAACCAGTGGTTCTACGACAACATGCCGACCTTCTCCATCGGCAAGGCCGTGCGGGCCCGGGGTCCTTTCCCGCACGAGGAGGAGCTGTTCGGCGTCGGGGCCTACGACACCGCGCTGGAGGGCGACGTCGCCCGGCACCTGCTGCGCCAGGGCCTGCGGCGCGGCATCGACTTCTCCTACAGCGACGACTTCCTCCTCGACCACGGGTTCACCGTCCCGCTGACCTTCCTCCGCCCCGAACAGGACCTGCCCGTGGTGCCGATCTTCACCAACGTGATGGCGCCGCCGGTGCCGCCGGGCCGGCGCTTCTACGAACTCGGCGCCGCGGTCGTCGAGATGATCGAGGCGCACCCCGCGGACCTGCGCGTCGCGGTCATCGCGAGCGGCCATCTGTCCAACGCCATCGGCTCCCCCGCGATGGCGGACTTCGTCACGCGGCCCGAGCAGCCCTGGGACCGGCGGGTGTGGGACCAGATCACCCGCGGCGACACGGACACCCTGGTGGCGGAGAGCAGCTACGAGGCGCTGGCCAAGGTCGGCAGCGGAACGCCCGGTTTCCTGGACTACGTCTTCGCCCTCGGCGCCGTCGGCGGCGATGTGCCGCACTACGCGCGCAAGGTCGCCAGCACCTTCGGACCACCGGCCGGGTTCCTCGCCTGGGACACCGCCACGGGCGCCGCGGGGGTCGCGTCATGAGCCGCTTCGCCACCAGTCACGTGATGTGGGAGATCACCCGCGACCGGGGGCTCGCCGAGCGGTTCACGGCGGATCCGGACGCCGTCCTCGCCGGCCGGGATCTGACCGAGGCCGAGCGGACCGCGCTGGCCGCGGCCGATCTGCGCGCGCTCTTCCAGGCCGGCGTCCACCCCTTCGTCCTCTATCACTTCGCCCTGCGCCTGGCCGGCGGCTTCAGCATGCCGTTCATGGAGCGGTACCTCGGCCAACTGCGGGGCCTGACCGTAGGGAGTCTCGACACATGACCACCCACTCCGCCCTGTCCTCCCAGGCAGCACCCGAACCCACCGATCCGGCGACGGGTCTACGGACCGGGACCTTTGCCGTCGGCACCTTCGAGGAGTCCGGCCGCGCGTTCCCGGCGCTCGTGCACCCCGACGGGAGCGTCGTCGACCTGTCCGACCGGTTCAGGGACCTGCACGAGGTCTTCGACGACTGGGCGCGCAACTTCGAACTGCTCGGTGACATCGCCGCCACGTCGGCCGCCGCCACCCGGCGCCTCGCGGACCTGCGCCCCCTCCCGCCGCTGGCCCGCCCGAACATGCTGCTGTCGGGGTCGAACTACAAGACCCACGTCGCCCAGATGCTGACGAAGAACGAGTTCAACCAGCACAACCGGCGCCCCGGCGAGAGCGACGAGGACTTCTTCGCCCGCAACTACGCGATGATGGAGCGCCGCGCCCGCGAGGGCACCCCGTTCCTCTGGGCGGGCCTGCACTCCTCACTGGCCGGCGCGCACGACGACGTGATCCTGCCCGTGCTCGGCGAACAGCCCGACTGGGAGCTGGAGTTGGGCATCGTTCTCGGCGGTACCGGCCGACTGCTCGACCTGGACGAGGCGCGGCACCTCATCGCGGGCTACACGGTCGTCAACGACCTCGGCACCGTCGACCTCTTCCGCCGCACCGATGTGCCCTTCGGCTACGACTGGGTGGGCAAGCACCAGCCGACGTTCAAGCCGGCCGGTCCGTTCATCGTGCCCGCCCCGTTCGTGACCCTCGACGACACCGTACGGATCCGGCTCTCGGTCAACGGCGAGGTGATGCAGGACTGGCCCGTCAACGACTACATCTTCGACCCGGCGCAGGTCGTCGCCTACGCCTCCGAGCGGGTGCGGCTCACCCCCGGCGACCTCGTGTGCATGGGCTCCCCGCCCGGGAACGGCGCCCACCACGGCCGCTTCCTCAAGGACGGTGACGTCATGGACGCCGAGATCACCTACCTCGGCCGGCAGCGCAACCGGTGCTTCGCCGAGGACGCGGGCGGCCGGACGCCCACCTTCGGGCACTGGAAGAACCAGTGAGGGGCCGCGACGGCGGTACGCGGCCCGGGGCCACGCCCGCGATCGGCAACGCGCTCGTCGTCGGCGGCGGCATCGCGGGACTCAGCGCCGCGACCGCCCTGGGCCGCCGCGGTATCGCCTGCGACGTGCTCGAACTGCGCGACGCCCCGGCAGGCGCGGCCATCACGCTGCAGAACCGGGCCATCGACGCCCTCGACGAGCTGGGCCTGCTCGACCGGATCCGCGCCGAGGGACGGGCGCGGAGCCAGGCGGACATCTTCCGCTACTTCGACGCGGCAGGCGCCCCGGTACCGACACCGGCCGTGCCGCCCCCGGCCGAGGGCGCGCTGCCCCAGGCGGTCGTCATCCACCGGGCCGCGCTGGCCCGGGTGCTGCGGGACGGCGCCGAGGCCGCGGGCGCCGTGGTGCGCACCGGCACCACTCTCACCGCTCTGACGACGCACGACGGCGGCGCCACCGTGCGCCTCACCGACGGCACGGAGCGCACCTACGACCTGGTGATCGGCGCGGACGGGGTGCGCTCCGCGACCCGGCGGCACGTGTTCGGCGACGAGGTCCGGCCGCGGTACACCGGCACCACGATGTTCCGCTGGGTCGTCGACGGCGTCCCCGACGTCGGCCCGCCGGGGTTCTACCAGTCCGATGGCATCCTCAACGTGCTCCTCCGGCTCCGTGACGGCGGCCTGTACCTGGCCACCGGCAGGGACTACCCGGCCAGGCCGGGCCGCTTGAGCCAGGAAGCGGCCCGCCGCGTCGTCGCGGAGAACCTCGACGCCTTCTCCGCTCCGCTGCCGCGGGCGCTGCGCGAACGGCTCGGCGGCGGCACCCGGATCGTGGTCAACGACTACGACGGGCTGCTCGCGCCCGACCCCTGGTACCGGGGACGGGCACTCCTCATCGGCGACGCCGCCCACGCGACCAGCGCCTATCTGGCGTCGGGCGGTGGCATGGCCATCGAGGACGCCGTCGTGCTCGCGCGGGAACTCGCGGGCGGCGGCAGCGCCGAGGACGCGCTGCGGCGGTTCATGAGGCGCCGCTACGAACGCGTCCAGCTCGTCGTGGAGACCAGTTTCCAGCTGGGCGACATGCACCGGGCGGGCGCCCCGGTGGCGCGACAGAACGCCGTGCGCGCACGGGCTCTGGAGGCCCTCAAGGCGCCGTACTGATGCGCGTATCAATGTGCGTACCGATGTACCCCAGTTCATGACGGACGCATGACAGTCCCGGTGTGCCAGCAATAGTGTTGAACCTGTTGGGTACGGTTCCGCCGAGCCGCCGCGCACGGCGGAACCGTACGAGAACCCGAGCGACCGGCGAGGCGGAGATGACGACGGACACCGAGGACGCTGAGAGCACCGGCACGGTGGCGTCGGCCCCCACGCTGACCGTCGACGAACTGGCGGCCCACGCCGGTGTCACGGTGCGCACCATCCGCTTCTACAGCACGCGGGGCCTGCTGCCGCCGCCGGTGATCGGCCCGCGGCGGGTGGGGCACTACGGTCCTGAGCACGTCGCGCGGCTCGCGCTGATCGAGGAGTTGCAGCACCAGGGCATGACGCTGGCCGCGATCGAGCGCTACCTGGAGCAGCTGCCGGCCGATCTGAGCGCGCAGGACCTGGCCATCCACCGCGCGGTGGTGGCGAGTTGGGCCCCGGACGCGGTCGAGACGCTCTCGCGTGAGGAGTTGGAGCAGCGGGCGGGGCGGGCGCTGACCGACGCGGATCTGGAGCGCCTCGCCACGATGGACGTACTGGAGCAGCAGGCCGGGGACGCGTTCCGCTGCGACACCGGGCAGCTGCGGCTCGGCGTCCAACTCCTCGACGTACCACTGTCGTTGGACGCGATCCTCGCCTCCCGCGAGGTGCTCGTGGAGCATTCGCGGGGTGCGGCGCAGGAGTTGGCGCGGCTGTTCACCACCGAGGTGGCGCAGAGGGCCGAGCAGGACGTGAAGTCGCTGTCGGCCCATATGCAACCGCTGGTGATTCAGGCGCTGTTGACCGCGTTCCAGCGGTCTTTGAAGGAGGAGCTGCGGGAGGCGTTCCGTACGACGGAGCGTTGAACGGAACGCCTCCCGCACACATCCGGACCGGCGTCAGTCCTTGAACGTCTCGCCCTTCTCCGCCTTCTCCACCAGCAGCGCGGGCGGCAGGAACCGGTCGCCGTAGCACTCCGCCAGCTCGCGGGCGCGCGCGACGAATCCGGCCGGGCCGCCCTCGTAGCCGTTGATGTACTGGAGCACGCCGCCGGTCCAGCCGGGGAAGCCGATGCCGAAGATGGAGCCGATGTTGGCGTCCGCGACGGACGTCAGCACGCCTTCCTCGATCAGGCGCACCGTGTCGAGGGACTCGGAGAAGAGCATCCGCTCCTTCATGTCCTCGAACGGGATCTCCGTGCCGGGCTTGGTGAAGTGCTCGCGCAGGCCGGGCCACAGGCCCGCGCGCTTGCCGTCCTCGCCGTACTCGTAGAAGCCCGCTCCCCCGCTGCGGCCAGGACGCCCGAACTCGTCGACCATGCGGTCGACGACGGCCTCCGCCGGGTGCTCCTCCCACGTGCCGCCGGCCTCGACGATCGCGGCCTTCGTCTCCTCGCGGATCTTGCGGGGCAGCGTGAGGGTCAGCTCGTCCATCAGGGAGAGCACCTTCGCCGGGTAGCCGGCCTGGCCCGCCGCCTGCTCGACCGACGCGGGCTCGACGCCCTCGCCGACCATGGCGACGCCCTCGTTGATGAAGTGGCCGATGACGCGGGACGTGAAGAAGCCGCGGCTGTCGTTGACGACGATCGGCGTCTTGCTGATCTGGCGGACCAGGTCGAAGGCGCGGGCCAGGGCCTCGTCGCCGGTGCGCTCGCCCTTGATGATCTCGACGAGCGGCATCTTGTCGACGGGCGAGAAGAAGTGCAGGCCGATGAAGTCGGCCTGCCGCTCGACGCCTTCGGCGAGGGTGGTGATCGGGAGCGTGGAGGTGTTGGAGCAGAGCAGGGCGTCCGGCTCGACGATGTCCTGGATCTCCTGGAACACCTTGTGCTTGAGCGACGGGTCCTCGAAGACGGCCTCGATGACGGCGTCGCAGCCCGCCACGGCCTGCGGGTCGGAGGCGGGCGTGATGCGGGCCAGGAGCGCGTCGGCCTTCTCCTGCGACGTCCGGCCGCGCTTCACCGCCTTCGCGCACAGCTTCTCGGAGTAGCCCTTGCCCTTGGCCGCGGCCTCGTCCGATACGTCCTTGAGGACGACCTCGATGCCCGCGCGGGCGCAGGAGTAGGCGATGCCCGCGCCCATCATCCCGGCGCCGAGGACGGCGACCTTGCGGACCTTCTTCGGCTCGATGCCCTTGGGGCGGTTGGCGCCGGAGTTCACGGCCTGGAGGTCGAAGAAGAACGCCTGGATCATGTTCTTCGCCGTCTGGCCCGTGACCAGCTCGGTGAAGTAGCGGGCCTCGATGGCGAGGGCGTTCTCGAAGTCGACCTGGGAGCCCTCGACGGCGGCCGCGAGGATGTTGCGCGGGGCCGGGTAGGGGGCGCCGTTCAGCTGCTTGCGCAGGTTGGCCGGGAAGGCGGGGAGGTTCGCGGCGAGCTTGGGGCTTGCCGGGGTGCCGCCGGGGATGCGGTAGCCGGGCTTGTCCCAGGGCTGCTGCGACTCCGGGTTGGCGTCGATGAAGGCGCGGGCCTTCTCGATCATCTCCTCGCGGGTGGCGGCCAGTTCGTGGATCAGGCCGTTCTCCAGGGCGCGCTTCGGGTTGTACTGGGTGCCCTGGAGCAGCACCTTGAGGAGCGCGTCGGCGATGCCCATCAGGCGTACGGTGCGGGTGACGCCGCCGCCCGCGGGGAGCAGGCCGAGCGTGACCTCGGGGAGGCCGATCTTCGAGCCCGGCGCGTCGAGCGCGACGCGGTGGTGGCTCGCGAGGGCGATCTCGTAACCGCCGCCCAGGGCCGCGCCGTTGACGGCCGCGACGACCGGCTTGCCGAGGGTCTCGATGCGGCGCAGCGAGTTCTTGATGCCGGTGCCGGTCTCGAAGACGGACTGGGCGTCCCCGGGGCCCGCCTTCATCATGTCCTTGAGGTCACCGCCCGCGAAGAAGGTCTTCTTGGCGGAGGTGTAGATGAACCCGCGGATGGAGTCGGGGTTCGCGGAGAGTTCCGCTTCCGCGCGGTCGGCGATCGCGGCGATGGACTCCTTGAACGCCTGGTTCATGGTGTTCGCGGACTGGTTGGGGTCGTCGAGGACGAGCGTGACGATGCCGGTCTCGTCCTGTTCCCAACGGATGGTGGAACTCGTCGACAGGTCAGTCATCTTGGGTGCTCCGTAAGGGGGTTGAGGCCGGGTGGTCAGACGCGCTCGACGACGGTGGCGATGCCCATGCCGCCGCCCACGCACAGCGTGGCGAGGCCGTAGCGCTTGTCCTGACGCTCCAGTTCGTCGACGAGGGTGCCGAGGATCATCGCGCCGGTGGCGCCGAGCGGGTGGCCGAGGGCGATGGCGCCGCCGTTGACGTTGACCTTGTCGAGCGACAGGCCCATGTCCTTCACGAAGCGCAGCACGACCGCCGCGAACGCCTCGTTGATCTCGACGAGGTCGATGTCGTCGATGGTGAGACCGGCCTTGGCGAGCGCCTTGCGGGAGGCGGGCGCGGGCCCGGTGAGCATGATGGTCGGCTCGGATCCTGAGACCGCGACGGAGACGATGCGGGCGCGCGGCGTCAGCTCGTAGCGCTCCCCCACCTCGCGCGAGCCGATGGCGACGAGCGAGGCGCCGTCGACGATGCCGGAGGAGTTGCCCGCGTGGTGCACGTGGTCGATCTTCTCGACCCAGTGGTACTTCTGCAGCGCGACCGCGTCGAAGCCGCCGAGGTCGCCGATGTCCTTGAACGACGGCTTCAGCTTGCCGAGCGAGTCGGCGGTGGTGCCGGGGCGCAGGTGCTCGTCGTGGTCGAGGACGGTGAGCCCGCTGCGGTCCTTGACCGGCACGATCGAGCGCGCGAACCGGCCGTCCTTCACCGCGGCGGCGGCCCGCTCCTGCGACATGGCGGCGTACTCGTCCACGTCCTGCCGCGAGAAGCCCTCGATGGTGGCGATGAGGTCGGCGCCGATGCCCTGCGGCACGAACCCGGTCTCGTACGCGGTCATCGGGTCCATCGCCCAGGCGCCGCCGTCCGAGCCCATCGGGACGCGCGACATCGACTCGACGCCACCGGCGAGGACGAGGTCCTCCCAACCCGAACGGACCTTCATCGCCGCCAGGTTGACGGCTTCGAGGCCCGAGGCACAGAAGCGGTTCTCCTGCACGCCGGCCACCGTGTCGGGCAGCCCGGCGGCGATCGCGGCGATGCGCGCGATGTCGGAGCCCTGGTCGCCGATCGGTCCCACGACGCCGAGCACGATGTCGTCGATGGCGGCCGGGTCGAGGTCGGGGAAGCGGCCGCGCAGCTCGTGGATCAGGCCGACGACCAGGTCGATCGGCTTGGTGCCGTGCAGGGAGCCGTTGGCCTTGCCGCGGCCGCGCGGGGTGCGGATCGCGTCGTATACGTACGCGTCTGTGGTCACGGGAGGTGCCTTTCGAAGAGGGGCCGTACGAAGAGAGGAGCGGTACGAGGAGAGAGGGGCGGCAGGACGAGAAGGGTCGGTCAGGACAGCAGTGAGCGGCCGATGATCTCCTTCATGATCTCGGTCGTGCCGCCGTAGATGGTCTGGATGCGTCCGTCGGTGAACGCCTTCGCGACGCGGTACTCGGTCATGTACCCGTATCCGCCGTGCAGTTGGAGGCAGCGGTCGGCGACCTTCTTCTGCAGTTCGGTCGCCCACCACTTCGCCATGGAGGCGTGCACGGCGTCGAGCGTTCCGTCCGAGTGGTCCTCGATACAACGGTCGAGGAACGTGCGGGTGACGGCGCACTCGGTGGCCATCTCGGCGATCTCGAAGCGGATGTGCTGCTTCGCGGCGAGCGGGCGCCCGAAGGCCGTGCGCTCCTTGACGTACTCCGTGGTGATCTCAAGCAGGTGCTCGGCGGCGGCGATCGCGGCGACGGCGATGCCCATGCGCTCCTGCGCGAGGTTCGTCATGAGGTGGATGAACGCGCCGTTCAGCTCGCCGAGGAGGTTCTCCTTCGGGACGCGGACGTCGTTGAAGAACAGCTCGGCGGTGTCCTGGGCCTTCTGGCCGATCTTGTCCAGGTTGCGGCCGCGCTCGAAGCCCTCCATGCCGCGCTCGACGACCAGGAGGGAGAGGCCGTGCGCGCCGCCCTCGGGGGTCGTCTTGGCGACGACGATGACGAGGTCGGCGAGGATGCCGTTCGAGATGAAGGTCTTCGAGCCGTTCAGCAGCCAGTGGTCGCCCTTGTCCTCGGCGGTGGTCCTGATGCCCTGGAGGTCCGATCCGGCGCCGGGTTCGGTCATGGCGATGGCCGTGATGGTCGAGCCCTCGCAGAAGCCGGGCAGCCAGCGCCGCTTCTGCTCCTCGGTGCCGAGCGAGGTGAGGTACGGGCCGATGATGTCGTTGTGCAGGCCGACGGCGAGGCCCGCGGCGCCCGCGCGCGTGAACTCCTCGGCGAGGACGGCCGGGTAGCGGAAGTCGGCGTTGCCGCCGCCCCCGTACTCCTCGGGCACGGCGATCCCGAGCAGGCCCTGGCGCCCGGCGGCGAGCCACGCCTCGCGGGAGACGATGCCGTCCTTCTCCCACTGCTCGTAGTGCGGCGTCACCTCCTTGGCGAGGAAGGTGCGCACGGTCTCGCGGAACGCCTCGTGCTCGGCGCTGAACAGGCGTCGTTCCATGCTCGCGATCAACTGCCTTTCTTTTCGGTGTTGTTCAAATCCGGTACGTCCCAGTCGAGGGCGACGTCGGCCGTGTCGGCGCCCGGCTGGGCGGGGCCCGAACGGACGCTGGTGGGGGTGTCGGAGAAGCGGGGCGCGGGGGCCGGCTGGGTGAGGCCGCCGTGGTCGACGAAGGTGCCGCGGGCGGCGAGGTGCGGGTGGTGCGGGGCCTCGCCGAGGGAGAGCACGGGCGCCACGCAGGCGTCGGAGCCCTCGAAGACGGCCGTCCACTCGTCCCGCGTACGTTCCTTGAAGCGCGCGGCGACGGCCGTACGCAGCTCGTCCCAGCGCCCGAGGTCGCCCCGGGCGTCGGCGAGTTCGCCGAGGCCGAGCAGTTCGCCGAACTCGGCGTAGAACTGCTGCTCAAGAGCGCCGACCGCCATGTACTGCCCGTCGGCCGTCTCGTACGTTCCGTAGAACGGGGCGCCGCCGTCGAGGAGGTTGGCGGCGCGCCGGTCCTGCCAGCCGCCGGCCGCGAGCATGCCGTGGATCATCGTGCTGAGGTGGGCGGTGCCGTCGACGATCGCGGCGTCGACGACCTGGCCCGCGCCGGTGTCGCGGGCGTTGTGCAGGGCGGCGAGGATGCCGACGACGAGGTAGAGGGAGCCGCCCGCGTAGTCGCCGAGCAGGTTCGCCGGGGCGACGGGCGGGCGGTCCGGGTCGCCGGTCATGCCGAGGGCGCCGGTGAGCGCGATGTAGCCGATGTCGTGTCCCGCGCGCTGGGCGAGCGGGCCCTCCTGGCCCCAGCCGGTCATCCGGCCGTAGACCAGCTTCGGGTTGCGGGCGCGGCAGTCGTCCGGGCCGACGCCGAGCCGTTCGGCGACGCCGGGGCGGTTGCCCTCGATCAACACGTCGGCGCGCGCGGCGAGTTGCAGCACCCGGTCGGGACCGTCGGCCGCCTTCAGGTCGATGACGACGGAGCGCTTGTTGCGGTTCGTGATGTCGTACTCGGGGCTGACCCCGAGCTTGCTGCCGCCGGGCCTGTCGACGCGTACGACGTCGGCGCCGAGGTCGGCGAGGAGCATCGCGGCGAAGGGGCCGGGGCCGATCCCGGCGAGCTCCACCACGCGCACCCCGGCGAGTGGGCCGCGGTTGTTGTTCGTGTCTGCTACTGCCATCCCGGCACGCCCCCAGCTTGTGACACAACTGATGTAACACCAGTGATGCTATGAAGCGGATCCGGTCGGCACAAGCCCCTGGCGAGCAAGCGCTTAGCCAATTTCCGACCGGGGCGGCTGGAGCGGGGCTCGATGAACTAGCCTCGGCCACCGGCATCGGTGGGTAAGGGGTGGCATGAACGAGGAGAGCAGGACGTACGACGTGGTGCTGTTCGGGGCGACGGGCTTCGTGGGGGTGCTCACGGCCGAGTACCTCGCGGCTCATGCGCCCGAAGGGCTGCGGTGGGCGATCGCCGGGCGGGACACCACGCGGCTCGAACGGCTGCGGGAGCGGCTGACCGAGATCAATCCGGAGTGCGCGGTGCTTCCGCTGGTGCGCGCGGACGTCGCCGACCGGGCGTCGCTGCGCGAACTCGCCGTCAACGCGCGCGTGGTGGCGACGACCGTGGGCCCGTACCTGGAGTACGGCGAGGGGCTCGTCGCCGCGTGCGCGGAGGCGGGCACCGACTATGTGGACCTGACCGGTGAGCCGGAGTTCGTGGACCAGATGTATGTGCGGCACGACGCCGCCGCACGCGACACGGGCGCCCGCATCGTGCACGCCTGCGGGTTCGACTCGGTGCCGCACGACCTGGGCGCGTACTTCACCGTGAAGCAGCTGCCGGAGGGCGTGCCGCTGCGCGTCGACGGCTTCGTACGGTCGAACGCGACGTTCTCCGGCGGCACCTTCAACTCCGCGCTCAACCAGTTCTCGCGGGCGCGGCAGATGGTCGCCGCGCAGCAGGAGCGGCGCCGCCACGAGCCCCGCCCGACCGAGCGCACGGCGTACGCGCCGACCGGCACGCCGCGCTTCGCCAAGGAGGTCGGCGCGTGGGCGCTGCCGCTGCCGACGATCGACCCGCGGATCGTGCAGCGTTCGGCGCGGGCCGTGGCCCGCTACGGCCCCGACTTCCGGTACCGGCACTACGCGGCGGTGAAGACGCTGCCGTTCGCGGTGGGCGGCGTCGTGGGGATGGGCGCCTTGTTCGGCGCCGCCCAAGTGCCGCCCGTGCGGCGGTGGTTGGGCGGACGGTTGAAGCCGGGTGACGGTCCGGACGAGGCACGTCGGGCGAAGAGCTGGTTCTCGGTGCGGTTCGTGGGCGAGGGCGGTGGGCGCCGCGTCTACACGGAGGTGTCCGGCGGCGACCCCGGCTACGACGAGACCGCGAAGATGCTCGCCGAGTCCGCGATGTGCCTCGCCCTGGACGAACTCCCGGACACCGCGGGGCAGGTGACGACCGCTGCCGCGATGGGCGACGCGCTCATCGAGCGGCTGACGAGGGCCGGGATCACGTTCCGGGTCGCGGCGGAACGCTGACCGCGGCGAGCGCGTCCCGGCACAGGCGGTCGGCCTTCCTGGTCGTCTCCGGGATGCGGTAGCGCGGTGTGAGCGACAACGCGTGCGCGCACGCGTTGTCGAGCGAGACCCGGTGGCCCACGGACACGTACACCGGTTTCACGCCGTCCTGGGTGCGCAGCGCGCGGCCGACCTCCTCGGCGCCGTCGAGGAGGGCCGCCGCGCTCCCCCGCCGGGTGCCCAACTCGCCGTGGGAGAAGGCGAAGGGGTTCTTCGCGACGCCCATGGTGGGCAGCCCGGTGAGCACGCCCAGGTGGCTCGCGAGGCCGAAGCGGCGCGGGTGAGCGAGGCCGTAGCCGTCGCAGACGACGAGCCCGGGGTCGGCGGTCAGCGCCTCCAGCGCGCCGAGGACCGCCGGGATCTCGCGGAAGGCCAGCAGCCCGGGTACGTAGGGGAAGGCGAGTTCCCCGACGGCCGTCGCCTCCTCGACCACGGCGAGCGTCGCCGCGTCCAGGACGACGGCGGCCGCGGCGACGACGCCCCGCTCGTCGTCGTACGCGACATCGATCCCGGTGACCGTTCCGGAGCCGGGCGGTGGTCCGGACTCGTCGCGTACGACGCGGTCGCGCAGCGCGTCCTGCACGCCGCGCGCCGTCTCCTCGTCGCTCGGCCAGCCGGCGGGGAACCCCGAGATCGTCGTCACCATGGGGCGACCCTAGAACACGGTCAAGGCCGGGCCGTGTCGGGCGTGTTCCGCTGGAACGCCCACTCCATCCTCGGTTCCATCACGCACCGGAACACGCGTCGCACGGGTGATGTGCACAGCGCCGTGATCACGGTGGCGGCGATCAGTGTCACCACGATCTCGCCCCACGGCGTGTGCACCCAGGCCGGCTCGTACCAGTCCCAGTAGCGGGAGCCCTTCGCGAGGAAGCCGTGCAGCAGGTAGCCGTACAGGGTGCCCGCGCCGAGCGCCGTGAACCAGAGCGTCCGTCCCGGCACCCATGCGAAGAAGCACGCGACCAGGATCGCCGAGCAGCCGAACATGGCGAGCGTCATGACCACCCCGGTCCACCCGGGCGCGCCCAACTCCTGTGCGCTGTCCCGGCGGTAGAACCACGCGGTGTTCATCCGCGGCACCGCCCAGTACGCGAACACCAGCGCCGCCGCGAACACCGGCACCGACAGGACGCGCACCTCCTTGCGGCGCACCAGCCGGAAGTGCTCCGGCTTCAGGCACAGGCCCAGCACGAAGAACGGCAGGAACTGCAGGACGCGTTGGAGGTCCAGGTCGTCGCCGATGCTCGGCGACACCGAGGCGAGGGCCGCGATGGCGAGCGCCAACGGCAGCGGCCGGCGCAGCACCTTCCACAGGGGCGTGGTCAGGCGCCAGACGAAGAGCGCGATCAGGAACCACGTCAGGTACCAGGGGTCGAGCAGGCTGATCGGGTAGTCCGGGTCGTCGCCCGCCGTCCGCTTGAAGAGGGTGTAGGCGACCTCGAAGACGACGTACGGCACGGCGACGCCCGTGATCAGGCGCTTCAGCCGTCCCGGGCCCGCGTCGAACGACCGGGAGAAGTAGCCGGAGATGACGATGAACGCCGGCATGTGGAAGGCGTACACGATGAGGTAGAGGGCGGACGCCGCCCTGCTGTCGTCGCGCAGCGGCTCCCACGCGTGGCCCATCGCGACGAGCACGATCGCCAGGTACTTGGCGTTGTCGTAGAACGCGTCGCGGGCCTTGACCGGCCGCGCCGCCGCGTGGGGCGGCGCGGCGACGGTCGCGCTCACAGGTGGCGGCTGATCGCGGGCATCAGGTCCTGGAAGGTCCGGCCGCCGGCCGGCTCCCCGATCGCTCTCAACTTCCAGCCCGCGCCGTCCCGTTGGACCTTGGCCATGATCTGCGCGGTGTGGCTGCCGCCGCCGGTGAGGGTGTACCGGGCGAGTTCGTCGCCGGTGGTCTCGTCGACGAGGCGGCAGTACGCGCTGCCCACTTCGGCGAAGGTCTGCCCGGTGAACGAGTTCACGGTGAAGACGATCTGGTCCACCTCGGGCGGCACGCGGCGCAGGTCGACGGCGATGGACTCGTCGTCGGCCTGCCCGGTGCCGCCCACGAGGTTGTCCCCGCTGTGCCGCACCGAGCCGTCGTCGCTGACCAGGTGGCGGAAGAAGACGACGTCGACGTAGCTCGGCCCCGCGAAGAGCACGGCCGAGGCGTCGAGGTCGATCTCGCGGGTGCCGGTCAGCTTCGCGAGGAAGCCCTTGCGGGGCGCGGCCTGCCAGCCGAGGCCCATGCGGACGACGGTGAGCGCGTCGCCGGTGTCCTTGCTGAGACTGATCTGCTGGCCCTTGGCCAGGTTCACGGACATGCGCGGTGCTTTCTGGTCGGGCGGGAACGGGAAGAGGTGCGGGCGCGTCAGACGTTCACGCCGAAGTCCTGCGCGATGCCGGCAAGACCCGAGGCGTAGCCCTGTCCGACGGCCCGGAACTTCCACTCCGCGCCGTGCCGGTACAGCTCGCCGAACACCATCGCGGTCTCGGTGGAGGCGTCCTCGGTCAGGTCGTAGCGGGCGATCTCTGCGCCGCCCGCCTGGTTCACGACGCGGATGAAGGCGCCCCGGACCTGGCCGAAGCTCTGGCCGCGCGATTCGGCGTCGTGGATCGACACCGGGAAGACGATCTTGGCGACCTCGGCGGGCACGGCCGCGAGGTTCACCTTGACGCTCTCGTCGTCGCCCTCGCCCTCACCGGTGAGGTTGTCCCCGGTGTGCTCGACCGCGCCCTCGGGGCTTGTGAGGTTGTTGTAGAAGACGAAGTGCTGGTCGGAGAGCACCTTCCCGGACGCGTCGCACAGCAGGGCGCTCGCGTCGAGGTCGTAATCGGCGCCCGTCGTCGTGCGCACGTCCCAGCCCAGGCCGACCGTCACCGCGGTCAGGCCCGGCGCCTCCTTGCTGAGCGAGACGTTGCCACCCTTGCCCAGGGAAACTCCCACAGCTGTTACCTCCACATCGGATCCATCATTTCGAACAGTTGCGCAATGCTTAAAGTGGTGTGCCGGAGCCGTCGCTCTCCTTCATGGCCTTCGTCTCGCTCTTGAGAATGCGCAAAGACTTGCCAAGGGAGCGTGCCGTGTCCGGCAGCTTCTTCGACCCGAAGAGCACGATGATCACGAGCCCGACGATCAACAGATGCCAGGGCTCCAGTGCGTTGCGGAACACGGCGTCCACCTCCGGTCACAGACTGACTTGCTACATTGCGCAACTGTATAACCATCGGGTGGACCGACAGCAAGGCAGGGGTGGACAGGAAGCATGGGGCGACGGCGCAAACGCAGCCGACTGCGGATCACACTCATCACAGGGTTGGCGTGCCTCGTCCTGGTCACGGCCGGCGCCGGGTGGCTGTATCTGAAGCTGAACGGCGACATCGACACGTTCGGCGCGAACGGCCTGTCCAAGAACCGGCCCGACGCCGACTCCTCCAAGGGCGAGAACGTCCTCGTCATCGGCACCGACGCCCGCACCGGCGGCAACAGCGAGCTGGGCGGCGGCGACAAGGACGACATCGGCCGCTCGGACACCGCGTTCCTGCTGCACGTCTACGCCGACCACAAGCACGCCGTCGGCGTCTCGATCCCGCGCGACACTCTGGTCACGATCCCGCCGTGCAGGCTCCCCGACGGTACGTGGAGCAGCACACGGACCGACGTGATGTTCAACGCCGCCTATTCGACGGGCGAGACCGCCGAGGGCAATCCGGCGTGCACCCAGAACACCGTGGAGAAACTCACGGGGCTGCGCGTCGACCACACCGTCGTCGTCGACTTCAAGGGCTTCTCCGAACTCACCGACGTGGTCGGCGGGGTGCAGGTCTGCCTGCCGAACGACGTCTACCAGAACGACCTCAACCCGAAGCGGCCCACCCAGGGCAAGCGCCTCTTCAAGAAGGGCGAGCAGACGGTCTCCGGGCAGCGGGCGCTCGACTACGTACGCATCCGGCACGGCATCGGCGACGGCTCCGACATCGGCCGCATCCAGCGCCAGCAGTCCTTCGTCTCCAGCCTCGTCAAGAAGATCAAGACCGACGGCTTCACCCCGACCAAGCTGCTGCCGCTCGCCGACGCCGCCACGAAGTCGATGACCGTCGACCCCGGCCTCGGCTCCGCCGACAAGCTCCTCGCGTTCGCCATGTCACTGAAGAACGTCGACCTGCACAACACGCAGTTCATCACCGTCCCCTGGGAGTACGAGGGTGATCGCGTCGCCGTCGTGCAGCCGGACGCGAACGCGTTGTGGGCGGCGCTCAAGGAGGACCGGACGCTGGACGGGCGGGACGCGAGCGGGAAGGGCGGGAACGGCGGGAAGAAGGGCGGCGGCAAGAGCGAGGTGCGGGCATCACCTTCGCCCAGCGCCACCGAAGAGGTCTCCGGCGAAGGTGTCTCCGTCGCCGTCTACAACGGCACCACCACCCCCGGCCTCGCCGCCGACGCCGCCGCGGCCCTCACCGGCCACGACTTCGCCGTGTCGGCGACGGGCAACGCCGCCGACCGGAACCGGGCCACCACCACCATCACGTACGGCCCCGGCGACAAGACTCACGCCACCGCCGTCGCCCGGCTCTTCCCGGACGCGGAAGTGACCGAGGGCACAGGCCCCGGCGTCAGCGTGGTGCTCGGCGCGGACTACACCCCGGGCAGCGCGGCCTCACCGCAGGCGAGCCCGACCCCGACGAAGGTGCCCTCCGGCGTCGCCGGCACCGCACGCTCGGCCGACGACGACATCTGCTCCCACCTGTCCTACGGGTGACCGGTCGGCCCTACGAGTGACCGCCCGGCGGCTCTACGCCTGACCGGCCCGCCGTCGCAGCAGCACGAGCGCCAGCGCGTACGCCGCGAGGATCGCCGCGAGCAGCGGGTAGTAGAGCGGCGGCAGGCCGGAGACGCCGAGCCAGGGGCCGAGCGGGGTCAGCGGCAGCAGCACGCCGATCGCGGCGAGGCCCGTCGCGGCCCAGCGCACGGGGCCCGGCGCCCGGCCCTCGGCGGCGTGCCTGCCGGTGCGCAGCAGGAGCATCACGAGGGCCTGGGTGAGCAGGTTCTCGGTGAACCACCCGGCGTGGAAGCCCTGTTGGTCGCCGAGGTCGAGGGAGCCGGGCAGGCACAGGGCGAGCGCCCCGAAGGTCGCGATGTCGGCGAGTGCGCCAAGCGCGCCGAAGCCGGTGATGAAGCGCAGGAAGGGCCGGGGCCGCAGCACGGTGGGGCGGCGCAGCGCGGACGGGCGTGGCCGGTCGAAGGCGAGGGCGAGTTGGGCGGCGTCGAAGCACAGGTTCTGGACGAGGACCTGCGGCGGCAGCATCGGCAGGAACGGCAGGAGCAGGCCCGCGGCGAGCATCGCGATCACGTTGCCGAGGTTGGAGGAGAGCGTGATCCGCAGGTACGAGGCGATGTTGGCGCTGGAGTGCCGGCCCGCCACGACGGCGTGTTCAAGCGCCGTGAGGTCCTTGTCGGCGAGCACGACGTGCGCGCTCTCGCGGGCGACGTCGACGCCTCCTGCCGGGCACACGCCGACGTCGGCGGCGCGCAGGGCGGGCAGGTCGTTGACGCCGTCGCCGAGGAATCCGGCGGTGTGGCCGCACCCGCGCAGGGCGGTGATGACGCGGGCCTTGTGTTCGGGGGTGCAGCGGGCGAAGACCGTGGTGCGGTCGGCCAGTTCGCCGAGCCGCTCGTCGGTGAGGTGCTCGATGTCCGCGCCGTCGACGACCTCGCCGGGCTCGATGCCGACGTCCCGGCACACGCGCGTGGCGGTGGCCGGGTGGTCGCCGGTGAGGACCTTGACGGTGACGCCGCGTTCGCCGAGGGCGCGGACGGCGGCGTGGGCGGTGTCGGCCGGGGCGTCGGTGAAGGCGACGTAGCCGCGGAAGGTGAGGCCGCGTTCGTCGGCCGGGGTGTAGGCGCGGGTGCGGGCGGTGCGCCGTGCGGTGGCGACGGCGAGCAGGCGGACGCCTTCGCCCGCGAGGTCGTCGGCCCGCTTGCGCAGCCCGTCGCGCTCCTCCTCGTCGAGCGCGCACCGCTCCAGGACCTCGGCGACGGCGCCCTTCACGGCGAGGACGTGCTCGCCCCACGTGCCGGGTTCCCTGACGACGGCCGTGGCCAGGCGGCGTACGGGGTCGAAGGGCAGCGCCTCCACTCCGTCGTACGCCTCCCAGTCCTCGGGCCCGGTCGCCGCGAGCAGCGCCTCGTCGAGGGGGTCGGGGTCGGTGAGTTCGGCGGTCTGGAGGGTCCACCAGGCGGCGGCGCCCGCCCAGTGCAGGGCGTCCGGGTCCGTGCGGTCGGGGTCGACGGCGGGCCGGTCGCGGGTGAGGGTGCCGGTCTTGTCGACGCACAGCACGTCGACGGCGCCGAGGTCGTGCAGGGCGGGCAGGCGGCGGACGATGACGCCGTGCGCGCGGGCCAGCAGGGTGGCGCCGCGGGCCAGGCAGATGGTGACGATGACCGGCAGCATCTCCGGGGTGAGGCCGACGGCGACGGCCACCGCGAACGGCAGGGTTTCGAGCCCACGGCCGCGCACCGCCGCGTTCGCCATCAACACCAGCGGCGGCGTCAGCAGCATGAAGCGGATCAGCACCCACGAGATGCCGTGCACGCTGCGGTCGAAGGCGCTCTCCGGGCGGCGCTGCCGGGCGCCGTGCACGGCGGCGAACCGGGTGTCGGAGCCGGTCGCGAGGACGACCGCGGTGCCGCTGCCGGAGGCGACGCTGCTGCCCTGGAAGACGAGGTGCCCCTCGCCTTCGCCGTCCGGCACCTCGGCCGGTTCCTTCGGCACGGGCGCGGACTCCCCGGTCAGCGGCGCCTGGTGCACGGTGAGTCCGCGCGCCTTGAGCAGGCGCACGTCGGCGGGGACCAGGGCGCCGGGGGCGAGCCGCACCACGTCGCCCGGCACGAGGTCGTCGACCGGGATCTCGCGGATCCGGGGTTCGGCGCCGGGGTCGTCCCTGCGCTGGACGCTCGCGGTGCCGGCGACCATGTCGCGCAGCGCGGCGCCCGCCCGGTCGGCGCGGTACTCGCCGTGCGCGCGCAGCACGCTGCTGACGACGACCAGGGCGAGGATGACGCAGGCCGTGCCCCAGGAGGCGACGAGCGCGGAGACGAGTCCGAGGCAGAACAGGACCGTGGTGAACGGGTCGCGCAGGCTGCGCCACATCCGCAGCGGCCACGACGGCTGCCGGGCGGTGGGCAGCGTATTGCCGCCGTGCCGGGCGAGGCGGGCCTCGGCCTCTTCGGTGGTCAGCCCGCGCGGGCCGGTGTCGAGGGCGCGCAGGGTCTGGAGGGCGGTGGGGCCGCCGGGCGGGGTGTGCGGTCGCGGTCCGGGAACGCCGGCCTCTGCGGCCGTGTCGGGTACGGCCACGGGCCGGCCTTCAGGCCCCCGCGCCACGCAGGCGGCGCACCGGCGCCTTCGCCTGCCCGGCGCGCTCGGCGAGCTGGCCGATCATGAGGTGGACGACGCTCACGACCTCGGGGTCGTCGACGTAGTACACCTGTCGGCGGCCCTCGCGGCGGGAGCGTACGAGACCCGCGAGCTTCAGCTTGGTCAGGTGCTGGCTGACGGCGGGCAGCGCGCCGCCCACCCGCTCGGCGAGACCGCTGACATCGCTCTCGCCCTGCGCGAGGGCCCACACCATGTGCAGCCGCACCGGCGACGCCAGCAGGGCGAACGCCTCGGCCGCCTCGGCGAGCACGTCGGCCGACGGATCCTCGAACCGCCCCGCCTCTGCGACCACTGCCGTGCTCCTGTTTCTGTTCCGCGCCGTGCGCTCCGCTTTCGTACCGGGCAAGTCTAGGTGGTCGTTGGGTTGCGCCCCCGGGGCTCTGCCCCGGACCCCGCTGCTCAATCGCCGCAGGGGCTTGAATGGCTCACCCGGCGCAGGGGCTTGAATGGGTCACCCGGCGCAGGGGCTCAGGACGCCCATGTCTCAGGGCTCCACAGCCCCGCGCGGTTCAGGGACTGCGGGCAGTGCAGGTAGATCTCGTCGATGTCGAGGAGCAGGGCGAGGTGCGGGGGCTGCCCCTTGACCGCCATGTCGGCGAAGAAGGGGGCGTCGGTGAGGATGCGGGCCCTGCCGTTGATCCGCAGTACGTCCTTGGCGCCGGGTATCAGGAACAGCAGCCCGGCGTGCGGGTTCCGGAGGATGTTGTGGAAGCTGTCGCCGCGCCGGTTGCCGGGGCGGTCCGGCAGGGCGATGGTGCGCTCGTCGACGACGTGCGCGAAGCCGGGGGCGTCGCCGCGCGGGGAGGTGTCGCAGTTGCCTTCGGCGTCGGCGGTGGAGACCAGGCAGAACGGCGAGCGGGCCAGCAGCCCCCGGTCCTTGTCGGTGAGTTCGGCGTGCACCTTGTCGATCACGATGGGCCATGGTTCGCCGAGGATCTCGCGCAGCTGGTCCGCGGAGCGCAACTCCTCGTAGCGGGTGTCAGTGGCGTGCGTGGCGTGCGTGACGTGCGACAAGCCGACTCCTGGGTCCGGGGAGGTTGATCCCCGCACCTTATACGACGTCAAGTTAGGGTGCCCTTACAGGCCCTGTCGCGTCCGACGACAGGCGCTGCGCCACGTACACCGGGATCACGGACAGCAGGACGAGCACGACGGCCACCACGTTGACGACGGGGGCCTGTTGAGGCCGTGCCATGTTGGAGAAGATCCAGATGGGCAGGGTCTGCACGCCCGCGCCCGCCGTGAACGTCGTCACCACGATCTCGTCGAAGGACAGCGCGAACGCGAGCAACCCGCCCGCCGCGAGCGCCGAGCGCGTCAGCGGGAACGTGATGTCGCGGAACGTACGGAAGGTGTTCGCGCCGAGGTCCATCGCCGCCTCCTCGTACGAGCCGGACAGCCTGCGAAGGCGGGCCGCCACGTTGTTGAAGACGACCACGACGCAGAACGTGGCGTGGCCGACGATCACCGTGAACAGGCCGAGCCCGATGCCGATCGGTTCGAGGACCGTGCGGAACGCGGTGTTGAGGGCGACGCCGGTGATGATGCCGGGCAGCGCGATCGGCAGGACGACCGCGAAGGAGATCGCCTCCCGGCCGAAGAAGCGGTACCGGGACACCGCGAACGCGACGAGCGTGCCGAGGACGAGGGCGATCGCCGTGGCCCCGATCCCCGCCTTCACCGACGTCCACAGCGCGTCCCGCACCCCCGCGCTGTGGAAGGCGGCGCGCCACCAGTCGAAGGTGAGCCCTGGCGGCGGCCAGCCCGAACTCCGGTCCGGGTTCACGGAGTTCACGACGACCAGGAGCAGCGGTACGTAGATGACGGCGAAGCCGAGCACGGCGGCGGCGCGGAGCGCGATGCGGGCGGGGCGGGACAGGTGCACGGCCGTGGGTCCCTTCAGAAGCTGCTGATCAGAGACTGCTGAGCGCGCCCGTGCGGCGCACCGCCAGCAGATAGAGGACGATGACCACGACCGGGACGGTGCCGAGCGCGGCGGCGAGCGGCAGGTCGAGCGTGATGTTGGAGTAGACGAGGTTCCCGATCAACTGCGTTTTGCCGCCCACGATTTGGACCGCGATGTAGTCGCCGAGGCTCAGCGAGAACGTGAACACCGAGCCCGCCGCGACGGACGGCAGGACGAGCGGGAGCAGCACCGTACGGAAGGTGCGCCAACTGCGCGCGCCCAGGTCGGCGGAGGCGTCGAGCATGCTGTCGGGGACGCGTTCGAGCCCGGCGTGGATCGGCAGGATCATGTACGGCAGCCAGAGGTACGTCAGGACGAGCACGGTCGCGAAGAGCCCATACCCGGGCGCGCCCACCCCGAACGGCTTCAACAGCCAGTCCAGCAGGCCCCCTTGGGCGAGCATGACCCGCCACGCGTACGCCTTGACGAGATAGCTCGCCCACAGCGGCATGAGGATCGCGACCACGAGCAGCGGCCGCCACCGGGGCCGTGCGACCCGCGCCGTGTAGAAGGCGATCGGGAACGCGATGACGACGCACAGTGCGGTGACCCCAAGGGCAACTCCCACGCTCCGCAAGGCCACTTGGCGGTACACGTCCGTCGTGAACAGCGCCTTGAAGTTGTCGAGCGTCCACGTGCGCACGATGTCCGAGGTGAACGGGTCCGTGGTCCACAGGCCGGAGAGGAAGAGGACCGCGAGCGAGCCGAGGTAGGCGACGACCAGCCACGTCAGGGGCGCGGCGAGCAGCAGGGTCAGGCGGAGCCGGGGGCTGCGGTGCAGCACCCCGGCGGCCCTGTTCGAGGTCAGCGGCACGTCACCCCTTGATCTCCGTCCACGCCTGCACCCACTTCGAGTACGGCACGCACTTGGTGTCGGTGCGGCCGTCGAGGCACTGCGGGATGGGCGTGGTCCAGAAGTGGACCTTCTTCCAGTACGCGGCGTCGTCGGCGTGGAAGGTGGCGCAGTGCTTCGGGTCGCTGGTCTCGTCGCAGGCCTTGGAGTTGGCGGGGGCCTCGCCGAAGTACTCGGCGACCTGGGCGTTCACCTTCGGCGAGACGATCCAGTCGAGCCATTTGTAGGCGCAGTTGGGGTGCTCGGCCTTGGCGGACACCATCCAGGTGTCGGACCAGCCGGTGGAGCCCTCCTTCGGCAGGACGGCCTTCACGGGGGCCTTCTCGCCCTGCGCGGTGTTCGCGATGACCTGCCAGCTGGTGCCGACGACGGAGTCGCCGCTCTTGAACGCGGAGACCTCCTTCAGATAGTCGCTCCAGTATTCGCCGACGTTCGCGTTCTGTTTCTTCAACAGGCTTACGGCCGCGTCGAATTGCTTCTGGTCGAGTGCGTACGGGTCCTTGATGCCGAGGCCGGGCCGGGTCTTCATCAGGTAGAGCGCGGCGTCGGCGATGTAGATCGGCGAGTCGTAGGCGGTGACGTGGCCCTTGTGCTGCCCGGCGTCGTCGAAGACGGCCTTCCAGGAGTCGGGCGCGGGCTTCACCTTGTCCGTGCGGTACATGAGGAGGTTGGCGCCGCGGCCGTGCGGGATGCCGTACGCGACGTTCTTCACGGAGTTCCAGGGCTGCTTCTTCAACCCCGGGAAGATGTCCTTGTAGTTGGGCACCAGCTCGGTGTTGACCGGGGCCGCGTCGCCGGAGGCGATGAGGCGCAGGGAGGCGTCGCCGGACGCGGAGACGGCGTCGTACTGGCCCGTCTTCATCAGGTTGACCATCTCGTCGGAGGTTCCGGCGACCTTGGTGGAGACCTGGCAGCCGGTCTGCTTCTCGAAGGGGTGGACCCAGTCGACCTTCGGGTCGTTGGAGCCGTCCTCGGCGTAGCCGGCCCAGGCGATCAGATTGACCTTGCCCTCGGTCTTGCCGAGGGACTTCGGGGCGGACATCTTCGGCGGGGTGAAGCCCTGGCCGCCGGGCGCGCCCTTCGCTCCGCCGCCGTCGTCGTCGGATGAGCCGCAGGCGGTGGCGAGCAGCAGCCCGCCGAGCGCGGCGCTGGCCATCAGGGTCCGGGTTGCGCGCACGTGAAACACTCCCTGGTCGTCGGGGTGACTCAACTTGGCTGGTGCAGAGGGACGTTGTGCCGTCGGTGCCAGCGCAGCAGGACGCGGGAGCCGGGCGGCGCGGGCGCCTGGGCCGGGCCGTCGTCCACTCCGTCGGCGTCGCCTGTTCCGGTGTTCTGCCGTACGACGACGAAGCGCACGCCCGCGTCGGTGTCGACGACGACGCGGGTGCTGTCCCCCAGGTACACGGCGTCGGTCACGGTGCCGGGGACCTCGCTGTGGCCCTCGCTCTGGCCGTCGCGATCCTGCTCCGCTTCGGGGGCGAGGAGGCGGATCTTCTCCGGTCTGATGCCGAACGTCCCTGGTTTCCCCACGATCCGCTCGGCGGCGGCTCCGCTGAGCGTGTTGGAGGTGCCGACGAAGGACGCGACGAACGCGGAGGCCGGGTTCTCGTACAGCTCCCTCGGCGTGCCGACCTGCTCGACGCGGCCCGCGTTCATGACGGCGACGCGGTCGCTGAGCGCGAGGGCCTCGGCCTGGTCGTGGGTGACGAGGACGAAGGTGATGCCGACCTCGCGCTGCAACTCCTTCAGCTCGACCTGCATCTGCTCGCGCAGCTTGAGGTCGAGCGCACCGAGGGGTTCGTCGAGCAGCAGGACACGCGGGCGCACCACCAACGCCCGCGCGAGGGCGACGCGTTGGCGCTGGCCGCCGGAGAGTTGGCCGGGTCTGCGCGTGCCGAAGTCGTCGAGGCGTACGGAGGCGAGCGCGGCGCGGGCCCGTTCGGCCTGCTCCCTGCGCGGGACGCCGCGCACCTTCAGGCCGTACGCGACGTTCTGCTCGACGTTCATGTGCGGGAACAGGGCGTAGTCCTGGAAGACGGTCGTGACATCGCGCTCGAAGGGCGCGCGCCGGGTCACGTCCTCGCCCGCGAGGTGCACGGCGCCACCGGACGGGGTCTCGAAGCCGGCGACGAGCCGCAGCACGGTCGTCTTCCCGGAGCCGGAGGGCCCGAGCAGCGAGAAGAACTCGCCCTCGCCGACGTCGAGTTCGATGCCGTCGACGGCGCGCACCGCGCCGAACGACTTGCGCAGCCCGCGAAGACCGATCGCGGCGGTGCCGTGGCCACTGGCCGTCTCGCCCGTTCCCATAGCCGTAGATCATGCACACTTCAACGGCAGTCACAAGGGTGCGTCGTATGTCACCGCGGTCCGCCTGGTTGAAACCGGTGACAGAGGTCACTCGAATTTCGGCCGCCTTGAGGCGCACGGATTCCGTCATTCCGCCGTCTATTCAAGTGGGGCCGTGCAGCGGTCCCACCGTCCAGCCGTCCGTCACGTCACAAGGGAGCAGGCGTTGTCCGTCATCGAGCAAGCCGTCGAGGCCCGTCTCGTCGCCGCCGCGCCGCGCATGGCGCACATCCCGGCGACTCTGCGTTACGACGTGAACGATCCGTTCGCCGTGCGCATGTCCTTCCCGGCCCCTGCGACCCTCGAAGGCGTCCCGGTGAGCTGGACCTTCGCCCGTGAGCTGCTCACCGTCGGGGTGACGGACCCGGCGGGGGCGGGCGACGTACGGGTGAAGCCGTACGGGTACGACCGCACGGTCCTGGAGTTCCACGCCGTGGAGGGGACCGCGATCGTGCACGTCCGCACCGGCGAGCTGCGCCGCTTCCTGGCGGAGACCACGGACCTGGTGCCGGTCGGCGACGAGGCGGCGCACGTGGATGTGGACGGCGACCTGGACGAGCTGCTGCGGGACGCCTGCTGAACCAAGGCGTTAATTCCTTTGACGGTCCCGGAAGGGGCTCGTACCTTGGTCGACGGTTCTGTTGCCGTCGATTGGGGAAGGACGTTGCTCGACTGAGGTCCTGAGACACCGCGCATCGCACGACACGCCTTCGCGTGTCCGTGCCGTCGTGTGTGCCGACCTCGGTTTTCCCTCCCGAGCCGTCCTCCCGCAGCGAGCCTTCTGTGCCCCCGCGGTGTCTCGAACGCGTTGCATCCCACCGTTCACACCGAGCAACCGCGAGGCCGCCTCATGTCACATCCCCATCCCTCTTCGCACTCCGTCCCCGCCTCCGTCGCCTGCACGGCCCTCGACTTCGCGTGGCCCGACGGCACCGTCGTCTTCGACGGCCTCCAGGTCTCCTTCGGCCCCGGCCGCACGGGCCTGATCGGCGTCAACGGCTCGGGGAAGTCCACCCTGCTGAAGCTCGTCGCCGGTGAGCTGGCCCCGGCGGAGGGCGGCGTCCGGGTCTCCGGCGAGGTCGGCTATCTGCCGCAGAACGTCACGCTCGACACGGCCCTCCGCGTCGACGAGGCCCTCGGCATCGCCGGCACCCGTGCCGCCCTGCACGCCATCGAGTCCGGCGACGTACGCGAGGAGCACTTCACGGCGGTCGGCGACGACTGGGACGTCGAGGAGCGGGCCGCGGCCATGCTCGGCGAGCTCGGCCTCGGCCACATCGGCCTCGACCGCACCATCGGCGAGGTCTCCGGCGGCGAGTCCGTACTCCTTCGCCTGGCCGCACTCCTCCTGCGCCGCCCCGACGTGCTGCTGCTCGACGAGCCGACGAACAACCTCGACCTGCGCGCCCGACAACGCCTGTACGCCGCCGTGGAGGGCTGGTCCGGAGTCATGATCGTGGTCAGCCACGACCGTGAACTCCTCGACCGCGTCGACCAGATCGCCGACCTGAGGGACGGCGAGGTCACCTGGTACGGCGGGAACTTCTCCGCGTACGAGGAGATCCTCGCCGCCGAACAGGAGGCGGCGGAGCGGATGGTGCGGGTCGCCGAGTCCGACTGGAGGAAGCAGAAGCGTGAACTGACCGAGGCCCACGTCGCGTTGGCGCGGCGCAAGCGGTACGGGCAGAAGATGTACGACATCAAGCGCGAGCCGAGAGCGGTGATGAAACTGCGCAAACGCTCGGCCCAGGTCTCCGCGGGCAAGCACCGCATCCTGCACGAGGAGAAGGTCGCAGAGGCCAAGGAGCGCCTCGACGAGGCGGTGGAGGCGGTGCGGGACGACGACGAGATCCGCGTCGACCTGCCGTTCACCGCCGTGCCGCCGGGCCGCTCCGTGCTGTCCCTGCACAACGTCACGACGGCCTACGGGGCGCGCCTGGCGGGCGAGTTCGAGCTGCGCGGCCCCGAGCGGATCGCGCTGCTCGGCCGCAACGGCTCGGGCAAGACGACGCTGCTGCGCACCATCGCGGGCGAGCTGGCGCCGGTCGACGGCGCGGTGGAGACGCACGTACCGTCGCGTTTCCTGCCGCAGCGGCTCGACGTCCTGGACGACGGGCTGAGCGTCGCAGGGAACGTGGCCCGGTTCGCGCCGGACGCCACGAACAACCGGGTGCGGGCGCGGCTCGCCCGCTTCCTGTTCAAGGGGGCGCGGGCGGACCAGCTCGCGGGGACGCTGTCCGGCGGCGAACGGTTCCGTGCGACGCTCGCCGCGCTGATGCTCGCGGAGCCCGCCCCGCAGCTGCTGATGCTGGACGAGCCGACGAACAACCTGGACCTCGCGAGCGTGGCCCAGCTGACGTCGGCCCTGGAGTCGTACGAGGGGGCGCTGATCGTGGCGAGCCACGACATGCCGTTCCTGGAGTCGATCGGGATCACGCGCTGGGTCGACCTCGACGCCGAGTCCGACACGTAGGAAGAAAACGGGCAGGAATACCCGACATAAGTTGTCGGGTATTCCGCCTAGCGTCGCCGGCATGAGGCACACGAACTACCTGCACATCGTCGGCGCCCGCGAGAACAACCTCCAGAACGTCACCCTCCGCATCCCGAAGAACCAGCTCACCGTCTTCACGGGCGTGAGCGGTTCCGGGAAGTCCTCGGTCGTCTTCGACACCATCGCCGTGGAGTCGCAGCGGCAGCTCAACGAGACGTACACGTGGTTCGTCCGCAACCGGCTGCCGAAGTTCGAGAAGCCGCACGCGGACGCCCTGGAGGAGCTGACGCCCGCGATCGTCGTCGACCAGAAGCCGATCGGCGGGCACTCGCGGTCCACGGTCGGCACCATGACCGACGTGTACTCGGTGATCCGCGTGCTGTTCTCGCGGCACGGGACGCCGAGCGCGGGGCCCGCGACGGCGTACTCGTTCAACGACCCGAGCGGGATGTGCCCGGAGTGCGACGGGCTCGGGCGCACGGTGCGGCCCGATTACGACCGCATCCTCGACCCTGCGAAGTCGCTCGCGGGCGGCGCGATCCTGTTCCCGCCGTTCGCGGTCGGCACCTGGCAGGGGCAGACGTACACCGAGACCCCCGACCTCGACACCACCAGGCCGGTGGGGGAATTCAGCGCAGCCGAGCGGGAGTTCCTGATGCGCGGGCGGGGCGCGAAGGTGAACGTCGCGAACACCGGCGGCCGCCGCGACATCGACTTCGAGGGGCTCGCCGACCGCTTCGAGCGCCTCTACCTCAACCGGGACCTGTCGACGCTCAGCCAGCGCACCCGCGACCTCGTCGACCGGTATCTGACGGAGGTCACCTGCCCGGTGTGCGCAGGGGCGCGCCTGAACGCCGCCGCGCTCGCCACCCGCGTCGAGGGCCTGGGCATCGCCGAGTGCACGCGCATGGAGGTCAGCGAGCTGATCCCCGTACTGCGCCGCATCGAGGACCCGGTGGCCGGGCCGATCGCCGAGGCCGCCGTCACCGCCCTCGAACGCATCGAGGCGATCGGCCTCGGCTACCTCAGCCTGGACCGGGAGACGTCCACGGTGTCCGGCGGCGAGGGCCAGCGCCTGAAGACCGTACGGCACCTGGGTTCGAGCCTGACCGGGATGACGTACATCTTCGACGAGCCGAGCGTCGGCCTGCACCCGCGCGACGTGGGACGCCTCAACGATCTTCTCCTCCGCCTGCGCGACAAGGGGAACACCGTCCTCGTCGTCGAGCACGACCCGGATGTCATCGCCGTCGCTGACCACGTCGTCGACATGGGACCGCGCGGCGGCGCGGACGGCGGGCACGTCGTCTTCGAGGGCACGCCGAAGGCCCTGCGCGACGCGGACACCCTCACCGGCCGCTGCCTGCGCCGCACCGGCGGCGTGAAGGCGGACCCGCGCCCGGCGACCGGCCACATGACGATCGAGGACGCCCGGCTGCACAACCTCAAGAACGTCACCGTCCGCGTGCCGACCGGAGTGCTCACGGCGGTCACCGGCGTCGCGGGCTCCGGCAAGAGCTCCCTGGTCTCGGGGGCGTTCTGCGCCGCGCGCCCCGAGGCGGTGGTCGTCGACCAGTCCTCCATCGGGATCTCGGGGCGCTCCACCCCGGCGACGTACCTCGGGATCATGGACACCGTACGGAAGGTGTTCGCGCGCGAGACGGGCACGAAGCCGGGCCTGTTCAGCTTCAACTCGGACGGGGCGTGCGAGCGCTGCGAGGGGCGAGGCGTGATCTACAGCGATCTCGCGTTCATGGATCCGGTGACGACCGTGTGCGAGGCGTGCGGCGGGCGCCGCTTCAACGAGCGGGTGCTCGGCCTGACGGTGCGCGGGCGCTCGGTCGCGGACGTGCTCGACATGACGGCCGCGCAGGCCCTCGACTACTTCGCCGACCTCGACGACAAGGGCGTACGCCGCCGGCTGCGCGCCCTGCACGAGGTCGGTCTCACCTATCTCACGCTCGGCCAGCCGCTGAGCACCCTCTCCGGCGGCGAACGCCAGCGCATCAAACTGGCCACGCAACTCCACCGCACAGCGGCGACCTATGTCCTGGACGAGCCGACGACCGGCCTCCACATGGCGGACGTGGACGGACTCGTGGCGCTGCTCGACCGGCTCGTCGACGCGGGCAACTCCGTGGTGGTCGTCGAGCACAACCTCGATGTGGTCCGGCGGGCGGACTGGATCATCGATCTGGGGCCTGAGGGCGGCCGGCACGGCGGCGAGGTCCTGTTCGAGGGCACACCGGCCCAACTCCTCGACGCGGAGGGCTCGTTCACGGCCGAGCACCTGCGGCGGGCCGTCGCGGGGGCCGACGGGCCGAGTGAGGAGGCGGTGACGGCCGCGTAACAGGGGATTCCGCGACACGTGTCGCCCTGTGCATGATGTGCGCCGTCACCCCATTTCGTCGCCATGGAGTACGCCGTGCCCAGCAAGAAGGCCCTCGTCCGCCGCCCCGGCCCGCGCCTCGCGGACGGGCTCGTCACCCATATCGAGCGGACCCCCGTCGACGTCGACAAGGCGCAGGAGCAGTGGAGGGGGTACGTCGACGCGCTGGAGTCGCACGGCTGGGAGACGTTCCTGGTGGAGCCGGTCGACCTGTGCGCGGACGCGGTGTTCGTGGAGGACGCCGTGGTGGTGTTCCGGAACGTGGCACTCATCACCCGGTCCGGCGCGGAGTCGCGGCGCCCGGAGACGCCGGGGGTCGAGGAGGCGGTGGCGCGGCTCGGCTGCTCCGTGAACTGGGTGTGGGAACCGGGCACCCTTGACGGCGGCGACGTACTGAAGATCGGCGACACGATCTACGTAGGGCGCGGTGGGCGCACCAACGCGGCGGGCGTGCACCAGTTGCGCGCCGTCTTCGAGCCGCTCGGCGCGCGCGTGGTCGCGGTTCCGCTCAGCAAGGTGCTGCACCTGAAGTCGGCGGTGACGGCGCTCCCCGACGGCACGGTGATCGGCCACCCGCCGCTGGTGGAGCACGCGTCCCTCTTCCCGAGCTTCCTCCCCGTCCCCGAGGAATCGGGGGCGCACGTGGTCCTCCTCGGCGGCGACCGCCTGCTCATGGCCGACAGCGCGCCGAAGTCGGCGGAGCTCTTCTCGGACCTGGGATACGAGCCGGTTCTGGTGGACATCTCCGAATTCGAGAAGCTGGAGGGCTGTGTGACCTGCCTCTCAGTTCGGCTGCGAGAGCTCCACACGTAACCACGGCCTTTATGGGGCACTTAACCTACGGCAACGTAACCTACGACACCGTAGGTATCTCCGCTCGCACCATCTCCGTCCCCCAGGAGCTTCCGTGACCGTCATCTCCCCCCGCCTCGGCTCGTCGACCACATGGACCGACGCCCGCCTGCTCTACGCGCTGGAAGAAGTCGTCGAGCAGGAGCTCAACAGGCACCTCAAGGTCGCCAAGGACTGGATGCCGCACGACTACGTGCCGTGGTCGGACGCCCGCAACTTCCCGCAGTTCTTCGAGGACGGCGAGGAGTGGTCCAAGGAGCAGTCCAAGGTCACCGAGATCGGCCGCACCGCCCTCATCGTCAACCTCCTCACCGAGGACAACCTCCCCAGCTACCACCACGAGATCGCCTCGCTGTTCGGCCGCGACGGCGCGTGGGGCACGTGGGTGCACCGCTGGACGGCGGAGGAGGGGCGGCACGGCATCGTGATGCGCGACTACCTGCTCGCCTCGCGCGCCGTCGACCCCGACAAGCTCGAAGCGTTCCGCATGTCGCACATGAGCGAGGGCTTCGAGTCGGACAACCGGCACTCGATGCTGCACTCGGTCGCCTACGTCTCCTTCCAGGAGCTGGCCACCCGCATCTCGCACCGCAACACAGGACACCAGTCCGGGGACCCGGTCTGCGACCGCATGCTCTCCCGTATCGCCACGGACGAGAACCTGCACATGGTCTTCTACCGCAACCTCCTCAAGGCCGCCTTCGAGATCGCCCCCGACCTCACGATGCAGGCCGTCCGCGACGTCGTCGTCAACTTCCGGATGCCGGGACACGGCATCCCCGGCTTCGAGCGCGCGGCGGCGCAGATGGCGATCGGCGAGGTCTACAACCTCCGCATCCACCACGACGACGTCCTCTCCCCCGTCCTCCGCTTCCTGAAGGTCATGGAGATCGACGGCCTCGGCCCCGAGGGCATCAAGGCCCAGGAGGAACTGGGCCTGTACATGAACGGCCTGGACAGCGAGGCGTCGAAGTTCGACGAGAAGCTGGCGGCCCGGAAGGCGCGGATGGCGGCGCGGGCGGCCGGCGCCTGATGTCTGACACCTGACGCCCGGCGGGGTCCCCTTGCGGCGCGCCGCGTCAGGCCGTGGCGACCCGCACCGCCGCGTCCCGGACGTCCGGACACGGGTGCCCGCGCAGCGCCGCCAGCTCGGCGCGCCACGGCGCGGGCCACGCGGACCGCTCCCCCGCGGCCACCGTGATCGCCCACGCGAAGAGGCCCTCCGTGTGGGCGTCGGCCTCGCGCAGTGCCCGCGCCACCCGGTCGAGCCCCTCCGGCAGCACTTCCTCGCGGCGCAGCCGCGCGCGCAGGGAGTCGGCCGTGCGGGCGGCGAGGGCGGGGCGGTCGGCGTGCAGCAAAGCCAGTTCCCGCAGTGCGGGCTCCGGCGCCGCGGGGTCGAGCGCGCCGAGCAGCACCTGCGCGGCCGACGGTACGAACGCGTCCCGCTCGGCGAGCAACTGGGCCACGGTGCGGGCGGCGGGGCGCAGCGTCGGGTCGTGGGGCGCGCGGTCGGCCAGCAGCCGGGCGACATACTCGACGCGGCGGTGCGCGGGACGGTCCTGTTCATCGCCCGCGTCCGGCTCGGGCCCGTGACCCATGAGGGCGGTCAGCGCGGCGCACAGCACGCCCGTCCCTTCGGGTGTGCGGGCGGCCTCCTTCACCAGGCCCTCCGCCGCGTGGTGCCACAACTGCGGGGCCCCGCGCGGCACATCGCCGAGGGCGCGGGCGAACACCTGTGGCGCCCGCGGCGACCAGACCGCCCAACCGCCGAGGGCGGCGAGGGCGGTGGCCGCGAGTTCGTCGTCGTCCGTGTCGGCCACGGCGGCGACGAGCTCCGCGTAGCGGGCCCGGTGGGCCGGGGCGACGTAGAGCGGCGCGCGGCGCAGGGCGGCGTTGCGCAGTACGGCCTCGCGTCCCGGGCTCGCCGCGTCCGTGAGGATCTCCCAGGCGGGTTCCTCGGCGAGGAGTTCCTGCGCGGCGAAGGCGACACAGGTGGCGCGTACGTCGCGGTGGGTGTCCTCGGCCGCGTAGGCGCGGGCGAGCAGGCGGGCCGCTTGTGGCGCGGGGAGGCGGAGCGCGGCGAGACGGACGCCTTCCTTGCGGCTGGTGACCTTCTTGCCGGGGGCGGTCAGCAACTCCGTGAGCATCGGGGCGAGTTGGGACGGCGCTACGTGCCGTGACGCCTGCGCCGCCGCGTACACGGCGACCCTGGCGCGGTCGCCGCCCGCATGGCCGAGCAGCGACGCGAGGTCGTCGCCGCTGCGGCCGAGCACACCGAGGGCCGCCTCGGCGAGGGTGACATCGGAGGACTCGGCCCACTCCTGGGCCAGGGCGCGACCCCCTTCCGGCACGTCGGCGGCGCTCCGGATGGCGTCGACGCGCCGCCAGTACCGGAGCCCGGCGTCATCGACGATGCACCGCAACTGCCTTACGTAGGACCGCTGTTGGCGCGGCAGCCAGCGCCGCACCGCCGCCGCCCCGCCCACCGGGAACGCCCAGGCGCTCTTGGCCGTCAGGAACCGCCCGTACGGCGGCTCGTCGGCGAGGAAGCGGTCGAGGAGGTCGGTGCGCCGATACGCCACCACGCCGGCCACCCACGGGAGCCGCACGGCGGACGGCTCCAGGTCGAGGACGTGCGCGACCCGTTCGTCGCGGGTCGCGCGCGGTTCGAGCCACAGCCGGATCGCCTCCTGGGCCGTGTCGTCGTCGCCGTGCTCGACGGCGCGCCGCAGCCACTCCTGAAGCTCCGTCATCCCCGCGGCCCGGTGCTCGGCGCCGCGGGCCAGCGCGAGGGCGAGGCGGTAGTCGTTCTTCTCGGCCTCGGCGGCGATGCGGGGGCGGACCGCCTCGTACACCTGGTGTTCCTGGCCGCGGCGCAGCCTGCTGCCGAAGCGGCCGAGGTGGTCGCCGCGGTAGTGGTCGTACAGCGCGGCGAGGACGTCCAACGCCCAGTCGACGCCGGCGCGCTCCGGCCGTCCGGCGTGTTCGCACAGCACGTTGACCGCGAGCCGGTACAGCGCGCCGCCCGTTGACGAGGAGCGGTCGCGTGCCTGTACGGCGTCGGTGACCAGGCGTCCGAGGTGCGGCAGCGCGTCCGTCGACCAGAACGCGGGGCGCACGTCGTCGGCGAGGGCGCACAGCGCGGCGCCGCGCACCGGGTCCTGCTCATTGCGCAGCCGCTCCGCCAAGTCCGCGACCAGCTCCGTCAGTTGACCGGCGTCGGCGGCGCGGGCGACATTGCGGACCAGCAGCGGCCAGGCCACGGCCCGGTCGTCGGCGAGCGGCCTGCGGGTGGCCGCTCGCAGCGCCTCGCGCGCCTCGCCGGGCGGCAGGTAGGACTCGGCGCGCAGCACGGTCGCCCAGTCGGCGCCGTGCCCCCGGGCCGCATCGGCCGCGCGCCGGGCCACGGCGGCGACGCTCCTGCGCGGCAGCGCGTCGAGGAGCGCGGTGTGGACGCCTTCGTGCGCGGTGCCCCGCCCGGCCATGGCCGTCTCGTACGTGGTCCGGCGCTCGGCCGGTGCCTGCGCGCGCAGCAGCGCCGCGAGGTCGTCGGGGTCCTCCGCGAGCGCGCGAGCGTAGTCGTCGAGTTCCGGGGCCCCGGAGCGGGCGAGGGCGCGCAGCGCGGCGGTGTTCAGCCGGCGGGGTCCTGGCAGCGACGCGCGCCACGGCCCCGTGTACATCCGCAGCACCCGCTCCGGCGCCGCCTTCGCCAACACGCCGACACAGGGCGCGAGTTGGCCCGGGAAGCGGGCGGGCGGGCATGCGTCGAGCAGGTCGAGGACGCGCGACGGTTCGGCCGGGGCGACGGCGACCAGCATCGGCGCGTACCGCTGGAACCACCCGCCACGGGCGTTCGCCGGGACCGCCGCCGCCGACCGCTCGGCGACGTCGAGCAGCACACCGGGGTGCCGCCTGACGAGCGACCGCCACCCCCGCACGGCATGGAGCACCTCCGGCAGGAGCCGCGCCACGACACCCTCCGAGCAACCGGGCAGCAGCCGCGCGGCCTCGACATCGCCCCAGGCCGCTCGCACCTCGTCCACGAGACGGTCGGCGAGCGCCGGGCGGCGGCCGGCCGAAAGGAACCCGAGGATCCCCCGGCGGACGGCCTCGGACGCGTCCCGCAGGGCGGCCTCGAACGCGGCGTCGGGCACGTCGAGTCCCTGCGCCGCCCGGAGCGCGTGCCCCCGTACGAACGGGTCGGGGTCGGCGAGGTGCGAAGCCACCCGGTCGGCGTCCCGCCCGGCGCAGGCGAGCAGCGCGCAGACGCTCCGCTCGTAGGGCCCACCGGCGTTCAGCTCGGCCGTCACGGCCCCGAGTTCGCCGCTCGCGGCCAGTTCCCCGGCCCGCCGAGCGGCCTCCCGTACCCGCTCCGGGTAGGACACGGGATCGAGGTCGGCGAGGAGCCGGGCGGCAGCGGTGTCATACGGATCGGACATGCGACGAGTGTGCCTGCCGACGCCGGGCGCACCCAACGAATATCTCCCCGTCCGGCGTCACGTACGCCGCAGCCGATGTCGCTCCTTCTCCGAGAGTCCGCCCCACACACCGAACCGCTCATCGTGTGTGAGGGCGTACTCGAGGCACAGCTGCCGGATCGGGCACAGCCCGCAGATCGTCTTGGCCTCGCGGACCGAGCTTCCCGGCTCGGGGAAGAAGAACTCGGCACCGGTCTGGGCGCACAGGGCCTGGTCCTGCCAGGTGGGGCCGGCAGGCGTAAGGGTCGTGTTCGCATACATACGGCCACCCTGCCGCCCACCAAAAAACGTTTGATCAACGCTCAATCAACGAACGCCAACCCAAGCCCCGCACCTCAAGCCCCGCCGGCGATTGAGGCGCGGGGTCCGGGGCAGAGCCCCGAGACGCCACGCCCATCACCGGCCACCGACATCCGGCCTCACCCCTGCTCAGGGTCCCCCTTCAACACCGCGAACCCCGCCCCATACGGATCCACCAACTTCGCGATCCGCCCCACCCCGGGAATACTGACCGGCGCGGAGCGCACCGTGCCGCCCAACTCCTGCGCCCGGTCCGCCACCCCGTCCACATCCGAGACGTGGATGTACGGCGTCCAGTGCGGGTCCGCCCCGGCCTCCGCCGGGTCACTGCCCAGGGGGACCATGCCCCCGAACATCGCGTTCTCGTCCGTGCCCGGAGGGTTCACCGTCGTGTACGAACCGCCGGGGAACTCGACGTCGAACGCGCCCCAGTCGAAGACCGAGCCGTAGAACCGCTTCGCCTCCGACACGTCCGGGACGTACAGCTCCACCCAGTTGAGGCTGCCGTCGTCCTTGATGTATTCGAGGCCCTTGTTCTTCCCCGGCTGCCAGATGCCGAAGGGGGCGCCCGCCGGGTCGGTGAAGACGGCCATCCGGCCCAGGTCGAACACGTCCATCGGCCGCAGCAGGACCCCGCCGCCGGCCTGCTCGACGGCCTTCGCCGTGGCGTCCGCGTCCGCGCTCTGGAAGTACACGGTCCAGCCCGGCTCGCCCTGCTCCGCGGTGACGGTCATGGCGCCGCTCACCGTCCTGCCTTCAAGCTGGAACGTTCCGTATCCGCCCGCTTCGGGTCCTGCCGACTGGAACGTCCAGCCGAAGAGGCCGCCGTAGAACGAGATCGCGCCGTCCATGTCGGGGGTGCTGAGGTCCAGCCAGTTCGGCGCGCCGTTCACGAACTCAGTGGTGATCATGCGTCTTGCCCTCCTCGTCGAGGGGTTCTCTTCTCGGACTCCAGAGTCTTCCACCGGGCACTGACAATCGCCGTTCCAGCCCGCTGACCTGGGCTGGTCCAGACCGGCGCCGCACACCAGTCCGTCTTCAACAGTTGAACGCAAACAAATCTTGAGAGCGCTCTCTGCCCAAAGTATTGACGCCTCTGTTCACCCTCGCCACAGTAGGGCTCCCCCCCACACCCCCCACATTCAGGGAGTGCCCATCGTGATCTCGCGCAGAATATTTCTCGCCAGTGCCGGAGCGGGCCTCGCCACCACCGCGGCGGCGCTGACCGTGCCCTCCTGGACCGCGGGCGCCGCCCCGGCCACCTGTGAACTGGCCCTGGAGAACAAGTCGTTGACCGGCACGGTGCACGCGTACGTCACCGGTCACGAGAACGGGACCGGCAACTGGGTGCTGCTGCGCTCCGACGGCAGCGTCTACCACCCGGAGTCGCCGAGCGCCCCGCAGACCCCACTGCCCGTCGACTGCGCCATCCCGCTCGGCGCCCCCGGTTCGGCGCCGAAGGTCGTGACGCTGCCTCAGATGTACGGCGCCCGGGTCTACTTCGTCCGCGACGACACGCTCGACTTCTTCCTCAACCCCGGCCCCTCGCTCGTCGAGCCGGCCTTCGCCACGAAGGAGGACGCGAACTACGGCAAGACCTGGTCGTTCTGCGAATTCACCTTCAACGCCGACCAGTTGTACGCCAACATCAGCTACGTAGACCTGGTGACGGCCCTCCCCATCGGCCTGAAGCTGGAGGGCGACGCCACGCACACCGTCGCCCCGCTCCCGGACGGCGCCGTCGACAAGATCGCCGCGGATCTCGCGGCGCAGGCCGCCAAGGACGGGCAGCCCTGGGACAAGCTCGCCATCAAGGGCGGGGACGGGAAGGTGCTGCGCGTGATCTCCCCGCAGAACCTCATGGCGCCGTACTTCGACCGGCCGGACGAGATGCCGTTCCGCGACGTGTGGGGCGGCTACATCGACAAGGTGTGGGAGAAGTACGCCTCGACTGACCTCACCATCGACCTACAGGGCGGGCGCGGCGTGTTCACCGGCCGGGTCAGCGGCGACACCCTCACCTTCAACGGCGGTCACACCTTCGCCAAGCCCGCGTCGAAGGACGTCTTCACCTGCAACCACGGGCCGTTCGCCAACAACCCGGCCGACTCCGACGACAAGAAGGGCATCCTGTCCCGCCTCGCCGCCGGCTTCAACCGCAGCATCATGCTGACGCACACCTCACAGCCCAACGGCCTCACCTCGGCCGACTACTACCAGGACGCCACGACCAACCACTGGTCGCGCATCGTGCACGCCAACTCCCCCATCGGCTACGCGTTCCCGTACGACGACGTACAGGCCGACGGGCAGCCGGACGTGTCCGGCGCGGCGCACGACGGCAGTCCGCGCCGGTTCACGGTGAGCGTGGGCTCGTAACGCGTGGGCTCAGGGTTCGTGGGCCCGTAACTCCCCTTGCGGGCCCACTATTTGGTGGCGTCCTCGCGGATCAGGTCGGCGGCCCGCTCCGCGAGGGCGACCGTCGGCGCGTGCGTGTGGCCGCGCGTGATGCGCGGCATCACGGAGGCGTCGACGACGCGCAGGCCCTCGGTGCCGCGCACCCGGAGCCGGGGGTCGGTGACGGAGCCCTCGTCGGAGCCCATCCGGCAGGTGCCGACCGGGTGGTAGAGGGTCTCTGCGCCCGCGCGCACGGCGCGGGTCAGCGCCTCGTCGTCGACGACACCCGGGTAGCCGGCCATCGGCTCGGTGTGGTGCCCGGCGAGGGCGCTGTCGGCGAGCAGTTCCTCCGCTCGCCGCACACCGGCGACCAGCGTGCGCACATCGCCCTCGTGCGCCAGGTAGTCCGGGTCGATCCGCACCCCGGAGTCGCGGCCCGTCGGGGTGATCCGGCCCTCGCTCTCGGGCTGGAGCAGGATCACGCCGACCGTGAGCCCGTGCTCGGTCGGCGCCTCCAGGCCGTGGTTCACGAACGGGACCGGCGCGTACACCAACTCGATGTCGGGCGCGGTCAGTTCGGGCCTGGTGGCGAGGAAGGCGACGGCCTCGCCGACGTTCGAGGTGAGCGGTCCGCGCCCGCCGAGCAGGAAGCGGGCGATGTTGGCGGGCGAGTCGGCGCCGGTGAGCGTGATGGGCTTCGCGGCGCGGACGGTGACCGCGTAGGAGAGGTGGTCCTGGAGGTGGCGGCCGACGTCGAGGGATTCGACGAGGGTGTCGATGCCCGCCTCGGCGAGGGTCTCCGGGTCGCCGATGCCCGCCTGTTGCAGCAGTTGCGGCGAGTTGACGGCACCGGCGGAGAGGATGACCTCGCGGGTGGCGCGCAGGGTGCCCGCCGGGATCCCGGAGGCGACGACGCCCGCGGCGCGGGTGCCGTCGAAGTCGATGCGGGCGACGCGGGCGCCGGTGTAGATGTCGAGGTTGGGGCGGCGCGCGGCGGGCTTGAGGTAGCCGTCGGCGGCGCTCCAGCGGCGGCCCTTGTACTGGTTGAGCGGGGTGAGGGCGAAGCCGGAGTGGTCGGCCTGGTTCAACTCGTCGAGTTCGCGCAGCCCTTGGGAGCGGCAGGCGTCGAGGAACGCGGTGGTGGTCGGGTTCGGGTGGCGCGGCGGCGAGATGTGCAGCGGGCCCTGCGCCCCGTACACGGAGTCGGCGCGCGCGGCGCCCTGCCAGTGCTCGGCGCGCTGGAAGTAGCGTACGAACTCGTCGTACGACCAGGGGGATCCGGCGACCTCGCCCCACGCGTCGTAGTCGGCGCGGTGGCCGCGCACCCACATCATGGCGTTGATGGCGGAGGAGCCGCCGAGGGTGTGTCCGCGCGGCCAGTACAACTCGCGGTCGTTCAGGGCGGCTTGCTTGGTGGTCGAGTAGTCCCAGTCGTACGGCGTCTTGAAGAGCTTGGGGAACGCGGCCGGGATCTTGATCTCGGTCTTGTTGTCGCGCGGCCCGGACTCGACGAGGGCGACCTTGACGGAGGGGTCCTCGGAAAGCCGCCCGGCAAGCACGCAGCCGGCGGATCCGGCTCCGACGATGACGTAGTCGTACGTACGGTCCTTGCTCAACGCGACTCCTCGGTGTTCCAGGCCACATACGGGTGGCACCGATGCTCTACTCCCCGGTAAGCGCTGTCCAGGGCCCGTTGTGCGGGATGCGGGGGGATCACGTCACGAGGCGGTCACGTTCCGCTGCCGCGCACTCCGAGGTCGGCGAGCAGGCGGCGGCGGTGCGCGCGGCACAGCTCGGCCACGAGGTCCTGCACACCATGAACAGCGGTACGAGGGCGAGGAACGGGATGCTGCGCAGGGTTTGCAGGGAGGAGTCGAGGAGTTCGTCGCCGAGCCGGGTGAAGCCCGTGACGACACCGAGGGTGAGTCCGGCGGTGAGGCCGATGACGAGCCCAGATCCGGAGCGGGTGAGGGAGGCGGCGAGGGCGTCGGGGAGTTGTCTGTTGCCCCACAACTCCCTTACGGCGTCGAGGACTTCGGCCGGTTGGGCGAGCACGTCCCGGGTGAGCAGGCCGGTCGCCGATGCGGCCCACCAGGCGGCGAGCAGGGCGAACGGTCCGAGGGCGCGCAGGGTGAGGGCGAGTCCGCGGCGGCGGGGGCGGACGCGCGGCGGGCGGGGTGACTCAAGGGTGGTGACCGGCGCGGTCACTTGAGTTTCCGCACGTCGAGGACGTGGCGCGCGATGTCGACCTTCTTCTCGGTGACCTTCTGTTCGGCGTAGAACGCGGCCACCTTCTCGAATCGGCGCAGCTCCGCGCGGCCGATCGGCTCGACGGTGGCCGCGCGCCGCATGATGTCGAGCTGCGCGGTCCGCGCCCGCCCGGCGACGGCCTGCGGGCCGGCGTCGGTGTTCACGTTGAGGTACGCGGCCGGGTAGCGCCGCTCCTTGGCGCTGCCGGAGTGGAGGGGTGACGGATATGCCGCCCTCTCCGTCCGCCTCCCCCTCGGTGTCCGCGCACCCGGCGAGCGGGACGAGGGCCGATGCCGCCAGGAGCGCCACGAGCGGCGTCCGGGCGGCGATGACGTTCGGTGTGCGCATGCGGGGTCCTCGCGTACGACGACGGCTGCGGGCCCGGGAGGGAACGGGCGCGGCCGGACGCCGGAGCGGGGAGGCGGGGCCGCGCCGTTCCCACCTTCACCCTGACGCTCGTTCAACTTCCGCTGACAGGGCGCCAATCGGGAGCGCGTGATGCACGCGACCGCTTGCGCGAGGATCTCGACGGAGCCGGGTGCTCCCCCGCACGCCGTGCGCCACCGCCGGTGCCGCTATGCGGGCCGCGGTGCCGCGGAGCGCCGCATCGTCAGGGTGTAGCAGGCGCACGACACGAGCATGCCGACCGGCAGTTCGAGGTCGACGTCGCCGAGGGCGGCGGAGATCGGGCCGGTGAAGTAGAGGGTGTTCACGCAGAGGGCGGCCATGGCGGCGCCCGCCACCAAGGAGACCGCGCCCGCCCAGTTGACTCCCCCGCGGTACCAGAAGGGGCTGCCGGGCGACTCGTCGGTGAGCGCGAGCCCGTCGTAGCGGCCCTGGCGCAGCACGATGTCCGTCGCGTAGATCGCCACGCTCGGACCGAGCAGGACGACGGTCAGCGACATGACATTGCTGACGGTGTCGAGGAAGTTCGAGACGAGCAGCCCGTACAGGGTCAGCGCGACGGCGGCCGTGCCGTCGAACAGGACGCTGACGGAGCGGCGGATGCGCAGCCCGACGGCTTGGAGCGCGAGCCCCGCGCTGTACGCGGTCAGGGCGTTGATGGCGATGGTGCCGAGGACGAGGGCGAGCAGGAAGACCGGGGTGAACCAGCCGGGCAGGATCGTCTCCAGGGCCGCCTGCGGGTCGGTCATGTCGACGGTGGTCGCGGCGAGGGCGCCCAGGGCGGAGACCGCCACTCCGGGCAGGAAGCCGCCGAGCGCGGTCCAGCCGACGATCGCCCGCTTCCGCGTCGTGCGCGGCAGATAGCGGGAGAAGTCCGCGCTGGTGGTGTACGAGAGGGGGCCCGACGCGATGAGGGTGACTCCGGCGATGACCGTGGCCCACAAGTCGAGCCCGTTGAGCGGGTGTTGGGGTGCGTAGCCGAGGTCGGCGTGCTGGACGACGACGACCGCCACGACGGCGAAGGCCGCGGCGAGGGCCAGCGTGATCGGCAGGTACAGCTTCATGATCAGCGCGTGGCCGTAGACGCTGATGGTGAGGGTGAGCGCCGCGATGACGACGATGACGACGGTCTTGACCTCAGTGTTCACCGGGATGCCGACCTTCGCGACGAGCGAGAACGCGGCGACGGCGGCGGCCGACAGGTTCAGCGCGAAGTAGCAGACGGAGATCAGCCAGCCGACGATCGCGTTGTTGACGCGGTTGCCGATGACGCCGAAGAGGGCGCGGGTGATGACCTCGCTGGGGGCGCCCGCGGCGGGTCCCGGGACGGAGAGCCAGCCGGTGAGGATCCAGAACAGGTTGCCGACGACCAGGACCGCGAGGGCCTGCCACAGGTTCAGGCCCATGAGAACCAGGGCGCCGCCGACCACCAGGCCCAGGTAGTTGATGCCGCCCGCGGCCCACACCGAGAACAACTCCCGGGGTCTGCCCCGGCGTTCGGAGTCGGGTATGTGGTCGATGCCGTGGGCCTCGACGCGGGTGGCCACCGTCCGGTCGTCGGGTGGCGCTGCTGGGTACGGCTCGCGTTGCGTGGACGCCATGGGGCCCTCCGGGGTGCTGGTCTCGTCCCACCTGCTTGCTTATTGGTCGCACACTCAATAGCGTGACGGGCATGACGTCAAGCGTTGAGCGCAAGCGAATCCGAAAATCTCCGGCGACCAGACGTGCGGAAATCGTTGCGTGCGCCGCTGTGGTTGCGCTTTCCGAAGGTTTGGAGTGCATTACGCTGCGGCGCGTCGGGGAGGATCTGGGCGTTCGGCCCGGGCTCGTCAGCCACTACTTTCCGTCGGTGGAGGAGCTGGTCGCGGAGGCGTTCGGGAGCGCGGCCACCGGAGAGCTCGACGCACTTCTTCCCGCCGAGCCGGCGACCGCCTCTGCTGTCGAGCGGCTCGCCGCGTTTCTCGCACGGACGGCGGGGCCGGCGTGGGACGACATCAGTCGACTGTGGATCAACGCGCGGCATTTGAGCCGGTACCGGCCCTCACTGCGGGCGCGCGTCGAGGAGCAGGAGGCGGCGTGGCGGGGGCGCCTCACGGGGCTCCTGGCGGAGGGCGTGGAGCGGGGGGAGTTCCGCGCCGCGGAGGATCCGGAGGTCGTGGCGATGCGGATTTTGGTCGTGCTGGACGGGCTTGGGGCGAATGCGGGGGCTGACGCCGAGTCTTTGCCGGTAGGTGTTGCGCGGATGGCGTTTCGGCTTGCCGAGCGTGAGCTTGGGCTCCGCGAGGGGGTGTTGGGCGTGTAGCGCCGCGACGGTGTTGCGGTCGCGGGGCGCTGCCCCGGACCCCGCGCCTCAATCGCCGGCGGGGCTCAATTGTCCCGACCGGACCGAACCATTCCGTAAGGAGCAACCCCCACCATGCCCAACCCGCACCTCGTCCTCCACAACGCCCGGTTTCTCGACCCCGCCACCGGCGGCTTCCTTCCGCACACCGCGCTCGCCGTGACCGACGGGGTCATCAGCGCGCTCGGTGACGACCGGGAGGTGCGGGCGGTCGCGGGGAATGGGACCGTCACCGTCGACCTGAAGGGGGCCGTTGTCACGCCGGGGCTCGTCGACGGGCATCTGCATCCCGTGCACGGGGCCGAGCTCACCGCCGGGGTGGACCTCTCCCGGTGCCTGACCCTCGATGACGTACGCCGTGAACTAGCGCACGCGAAACGGGAGTTGACGGACGGGTCCTGGCTGCACGCCTGGGGGCTCGATCCGAATGTGTTCGGGGAGCGGGACGTGGCGGCGGACGCGCTGGCGCCCGTGCTGGACGACGTGCCCGCGTTGCTCCAACTCTTCGACGCCCACTCGATGTTGGCGAGCCCGCGTGCGCTCGAACTCGCGGGGGTGGACGGTCCGCGGGTCTTCGACCAGGCGGCCGAGGTGGTGTGTGACGCCGAGGGGCGGCCGACCGGGCTGCTGTTGGAGGACGCCGCGTGCGAGCTGGTCGAGCGGGCCGCCCCGCGGCCGGGCCGGGCCGAGCGCCGGGAGCGGGTCGCGCGGACGCTGCGGGAGATGGCCGCGAGCGGCCTCACGGGTGGGCACGCCATGGACGCGGGCGGGGACAGCCTTGAGCTGTACGGGGAGTTGGACACGGCCGGGGAGCTGACCGTGCGGCTGCGGGTGGCGCCGTGGTGCCAGCCGGGGGCGGATGCCGACGCCGTGCGTGAGCTCGTCCAACTACAGGCGCGGGGTGGCAAGTTGTGGAGCGTCGACGGGGTGAAGCTGTTCATGGACGGCACCATCGACAACGGCACCGCGTGGCTGGAGCGGCCCGACTGTCACGGGGAGTCGACGCACGCGTTCTGGCCGGAGCCGGCCGCGTACACCGAGGTCGTCGGCGCCCTGCACCGGGCCGGGGTGCCGACCGCGACGCATGCCATCGGGGACGCGGCGGTGCGGCACGCGCTCGACTCCGTGGAGAAGGCGGGAGGCGGGGCCCCCAGTGGCGTACGGCATCGGGTCGAGCACATCGAGACCGTGCCGGACGACACGGTGCGGCGGTTCGCCGAGTTGGGGGTGATCGCGTCGATGCAGCCCACGCACTGCTGCGAGTTCACGCGGGCCGACCACAGCGACAACTGGTCGCGGCGGCTCGGCGAGGAGCGGGCGGGGCGGGCCTGGCGCTGCCGGGACCTGTGGGACGCGGGGGCGACGGTGGTGCTGGGTTCGGACTGGCCGATCGCGCCGTACCCGCCGCTCGGCGTCATGGCGGGGGCCCGGCACCGGCGGCCGAGCCGGGATCTGAGCCTGCCGCCGCACGGCATCGAGCAGGCGCTGACCGGCCTTGAGGCGCTGCGGGCGATGACGGTGAACGCCGCCTACGCCGCCGGTGAGGAGCGGGTCGCGGGGCGGATCGCGGTCGGCTACCGGGCCGACCTCACGGCGTTCGGCGCGGACCCGGCCACCGTACCGGCGACCGAACTCCCGGATGTGCCTGTGCGGTTGACCGTACTCGGCGGGCGGGTGACCCACCGGGGCGAGGACGTGTAGGGCTGGTCAACTGCCGTCGCCCTCCTCGTGCTTGGCGCGGCTCGGCTGGACCCGTTTCGGTTCGCCCGGCATCTTCGGGTATTCGGGCGGATACGGCAGGTCGCCGAGGCCGCGGTCCTTCTCGTCGCGGTCGGCGAGTTCGAGGAGGGCGTCGAGTGCGTACCGCTCCTTGTCCATGTCTGCGTGTACGTCGCCGAGTTCGGCGTACCGCTTCGGCATGGTGCTGATGTCGAAGTCGCGGGGCAGCGCGTCGCCCAGCTCGTCCCAGGTGAGCGGGGCGGAGACGGGCGCGTGCGGGCGGGCGCGGACCGAGTACGCGGAGGCGATGGTGCGGTCGCGGGCCGTCTGGTTGTAGTCGACGAAGATGCGCTCGCCGCGCTCCTCCTTCCACCAGGCCGTGGTGACGAACTCCGGCATTCTGCGCTCCAGTTCGCGGCCGCAGGCGATCGCGGCGCGGCGCACCTCGGTGAATGTCCAGCGCGGTTCGATGGGCACGAAGACGTGCAGGCCGCGCCCGCCGGAGGTCTTGGGCCAGCCGTGCAGTCCGCCGAAGTCGTGGAGTACGGCGCGCAGTTCGCGTGCGGCGTGCACGGCGTCGGCGTAGTCGGTGCCGGGCTGCGGGTCGAGGTCGATGCGGAGTTCGTCGGGGTGGTCGGGGGCGTCACGGCGCACCGGCCAGGGGTGGAAGGTGAGGGTGCCGTACTGGGCGGCCCAGATCACGGCCGCGACCTCGGTCGGGCACATCTCGTCGGCGGTGCGGCCCGAAGGGAAGGTGATCGTGGCGGTCGGGATCCAGTCGGGCAGGTTCTTCGGCGCGCGCTTCTGGTAGAAGGACTCGCCGGTCACGCCCTCGGGGTAGCGCTCCAGGGTGGTGGGGCGGTCGCGCAGGGCGCGCAGGATGCCGTCGCCGACCGCGAGGAAGTACTGCGCGAGATCGAGCTTGGTGTACGTCGCCGCCCCGCCGTCGGGGAAGAACACCTTGTCGGGGCTGGAGAGACGCACCGTCCGCCCACCCGCGTCCAGTTCCACCGCCGCACCCTTGCCTTTGCCGCCCTGTCCACCCTTGCCGCCCATGCGCTCACGTTAGGCCGAAAGAACGTAACGCGCATACCGGGCGATACGGCACCGTAGAGGACAGAATCGGGGCATGGATCTTCCCGTGATGCCGCCGGTCCGGCCCATGCTCGCCAAGTCCGCCGCCAAGATCCCCGCCGGGATGCACTATGAGGCGAAGTGGGACGGCTTCCGGGCGATCGTGTTCAGGGACGGCCCGGAGATCGAGCTCACGAGCCGCACCACCAAGTCTCTGACCAGGTACTTTCCCGAGCTGGTCGAGGCGCTCGCCGAGCGGCTCCCGGAGCGCTGCGTGCTCGACGGGGAGATCGTGATCGCGCGGGACGGGCGCCTCGACTTCGACGCGCTCACCGAGCGGATCCACCCGGCCGCCTCCCGCGTGCGGACCCTCGCCGAGCGAACCCCGGCGTCGTTCGTCGCCTTCGACGTGCTGGCCCTCGGCTCCGAGACCACGGTGGAGCTGCCGCTCGCCGACCGCAGACCGCTGCTCGAACAGGCCCTCGCGGGCGCCTCGGCCCCACTGCACCTGGCCCCGGCGACCACCAGCGCCGAGCTCGCGCAGAGCTGGTTCGAGCGGTTCGAGGGGGCGGGCCTCGACGGCGTCGTCGCCAAGCCGCTCACCCTGCGCTACCGGCAGGACGAGCGCCTCATGTTCAAGATCAAGCACGAGCGGACCGCGGACTGCGTGGTCGCCGGGTACCGCTTCCACAAGAGCGGCCCGGTCGTCGGCTCGCTGCTGCTCGGCCTGTACGACGACGGGGGCACGCTGCAGCACGTCGGGGTGTGCGCGGCGTTCACGATGAAGCGCCGCACCGAACTGGTCGCCGAGCTTGAGCCGCTGCGCATGGCCGCCGACTCGCCCGACCACCCGTGGGCCGCCTGGACGGACGAGGCCGCGCACGAGGGCCGGCGGATGCCGGGCGCCACCAACCGCTGGTCGGGCAAGAAGGACCTGTCGTGGGTGCCGCTGCGCCCGGAGCTCGTGGCGGAGGTGGCGTACGACCACATGGAGAACGGGGCGCGCTTTCGCCACACGGCCCGCTTCCGCCGCTGGCGCCCGGACCGGACCGCGGAGAGCTGTACGTACGCGCAGCTGGAGGAGCCGGTGCGGTTCGACCTGGCGGATGTGCTGCGCTGACGACGTACTGGGCTGACGACGTACTGGGCTGAACACCGGGCACGCGTGTGTCTTCCGTGTCGAGGGTGATCCCCCTATGCTCCGGCGCCCTACCGACTTACCACCGGTAAGCGGAATCCGGGCGAGCGAGGGGGACGCGGCATGGCGGGAACTGGGGTCGGGGCGAGTCGGCGCGGATTCATGGCGGGGGCCGGGGCGGGTGTCGCCGCGGCGGGGCTCTCGGTCGCCGGCGCCCCGCAGGCGGAGGCGCAGGCGCGACAAGCAGCGGGGGCGGGGCGGAAGGTCGCCGTGCTCGGCGGCGGGGTCGCGGGGCTCACCGCGGCGCACGAACTGGCCGAGCGCGGCTTCGCCGTCACCGTCTACGAGCGCCGGGCGCTCGGCGGCAAGGCCCGCAGCATGGACGTACCGGACAGCGCGAAGGGGAACCGGAAGCCGCTGCCCGGCGAGCACGGTTTCCGCTTCATTCCGGGGATCTACCACAACCTCCCCGACACGATGCGCCGCATCCCGTTCCCCGGGAACGCGAACGGCGTGTGGGACAACCTGGTCGCGCCGAACGAGATGATGTTCGCGCGCGGCGGCGGCCGCGAGGACATCCGGCTGCCGCTGCTGTGGCCGGGGAACCCGCCGCCCACGCCCGGCCTCGACGACATCCGGCGCGGCCTCACCGCCGTCCTGGACACCGTCGCCAATCTGCCGCTGAACGAGACCGCGTACTTCGTGAACCGCGTCCTCACCTTCCTGACCAGCTGCGACGAGCGGCGCGACGAGGAGTGGGAGGCCACCGCCTGGTGGGACTTCACACGGGCCGGGCAGATGTCGGAGGACTACCAGCGGATCCTCGCGGTCGGCGTGACCCGCAACATCGTGGCGACGAAGGCCGAGGAGGCGAGTACGCGGACGGTGGGCACGCTGCTCGAAGCGTTCGTCTTCAACCTCCTCGGGCGCGGCGCCGACGGCCCCCTCGACCGCATCCTCGACGCCCCGACGAACGAGGCGTGGATCGACCCGTGGGTGGACCATCTCCGGTCTCTGGGCGTGGAGTTCAGGCTCGGCTGGACGGTACGCGACCTGGGCTACGCCGACGGCCGGATCACGAAGACGGTGATCGAGGACCCGGACGGCGCCCGTCACGACATCACCGCCGACCACTATGTGCAGGCGATGCCGGTGGAGCACGCGCGCGGCACATGGAGCGCCGAACTCAAGGCGGCGGACCCGCAGTTGGCGGAGTGCGACGAGCTGGAGACGGACTGGATGACGGGCATCCAGTTCTATCTGACGGAGCGCCCTGACCTCCTCCACGGGCACTTCAACTGCATCGACTCGCCCTGGTCGTTGACGGGCATCGCGCAGGCCTCGCACTGGCGGCCGGAGCGGGACTTCCCCGCCGACTACGGCGACGGTGTCGCGGTCGACTGTCTGTCCGTGGACATCTCCGAGTGGGACAAGCCCGGGACGCTGTACGGGAAGACGGCGAAGGAGTGCACGCGCGAGGAGGTCGCCAAGGAGGTGTGGGCGCAGCTCAAGGCGGCGCTGAACGACACCGGGAAGACCACCCTGCGCGACAGCACGCTGCACGCGTGGTTCCTCGACCCCGGCGTCGACGGCATCGGCACCCCGCACCCCACCAACGCCGACCAGCTCCTCATCCACCCGGTGGGCACCCTGCACCACCGCCCCTCGGCGCGCACCGCGATCCCGAACCTCTACCTCGCCGGTGACTACGTCGCCGTCCCCATCGACCTGGCGACGATGGAGGGCGCCAACACCTCCGCCCGGATCGCCGTCAACGCCCTTCTGGAGCAGGCGGGTTCGGACGCCGAGCGCTGCACGGTCACGGAGCTGCACCGCGAGCCGGCCCTCGAACTCCTCAAGCGCCAGGACCGCGCCCGCTACCGGATGGGCCTGCCGAACGCGCTCGACCTGGGGTGAGCGGGTGCGCCCGCGCGGGTATGGGGAATCCGTGGACGGGATGGACGGGATGGACGGTGCAGTACGCAGGCGTGCGGTCGTGGCCGGTGCGCTCGGGGTGTTCGCGGCGGCGTGTTCGCCAAGTCGGCTGCCTGGTGGGGGCAGTTCGGAGTCGCCGCGTGCGCCGCTGCTCGCCGTGAAGGTCGACAACGTGGGCCCGGCGCGGCCGCAGACCGGGCTCGACGAGGCGGATCTCGTCTACGTCGAGCAGGTCGAGGCCGGGCTCAGCCGGCTCATGGCGGTGTTCGGCTCGCGGCTTCCGAAGGTGGTCGGGCCGGTGCGCAGTGCGCGCGAGACCGACCTGGAACTGTTGCGCCAGTTCGACCGGCCGACGCTCGCGTACTCGGGGGCGCAGAGTGCGCTGCGTCCTTCGATCGAGGCGGCGCCGCTGCGGGCGGCTCCGCCGGGTGGCGGGTTCGGTGCCGCGTACTTCCGGGGTTCCGGCAGGCCCGCGCCGCACAACTTGTACCTGCGGCCCGCGAAGTTGGGGGAACCCGCGGCGGGGGTGCGGGCGGGAGAGGTGGCCGGGTTCGAGTTCGCGGAGCGGGTGCCGAAGGGTGGGCGGGTGGAGGTGGAGCGTACGGTGCGCTTTCCTGCGGCGCGCTTCACCTTCAACTGGGCGTCGGGCGAGGGCCGTTGGCTGGTGTCGATGGACGGTCGCCCGGCGACGACCGCGGCCGGGGCGCGGCTCGGCGCGCCGTCGGTCGTGATCCAGTACGTCGACGTCCAGTCGTCCCGCTTCCACGACCGCTCCGGCAACGTGTCGCCGCTGTCGCGGACGGTTGGGGAGGGGCGGGCGGTGGTGCTCCGCGATGGGCGGGTGTACGCGGCACGGTGGCGTCGGCCGGGGCCTGCGACCCCGACAACCCTCACGTTGCCGCTGGCGCTGGGCGGCCCGGTCTGGGTCATCTTGACGCCCCGGTGAGTTACGCCCCCGGGGCTCCGCCCCGGACCCCGCGCCTCAATCGCCGGCGAGGCTTGATTACCCGAACCGGCGTTACACCCCGCGCCTCAATCGCCGGCGAGGCTTGAATGGCTCACCTTTCGACACAACCGCGCCCCATCAAGCCCCTGCGGCGATTGAGCAGCGGGGTCCGGGGCGGAGCCCCGATCTTTTCAGCCCGGCCGGCGTTCGAGGCGCGGAGTCCGGGGCGGAACCCGACCCATCAAGCCCCTGCGGCGATTGAGCAGCGGGGTCCGGGGCGGAGCCCCGGTCTTTTGAGGCCCGTCGGCGTCAAGGGGACGTCGTCGCGGGTTCGGCGTCGCCCGGTCGCCGGAGGCTCTCCGTCGCGTCGCAGACCCGTTGGATCACGTCGAAGAAGATCGCGCGCTCGTCGCCGTCCAGCGGGGCGAGGAAGATCTGGTTCATGCGGGCCGTGCGGACGGCGAGTTTCTTGTGCGTGCGCAGACCCGCAGGCGTGAGGTGGAGCAGCCAGCGGCGGCCGTCCTGCGGATCACGGACCTTGTCGATCAGCTCGCGCCGCGTAAGCCGCGTGATCACCTCGGCGATCGTGGAGCGATCGAGCCCGACCCGCTCCCCCACCGTGCGCTGATCGAGCCCCGGCTCGGCCACCAGCGCGTTGAGCACCGCGAACTGCGGCGACGTGATCTCCTCGGAGACCACCGTGTTCCACAGCAGATAGTGCGCCTGCTGCAACCGCCGGGCGAGATGCCCGGGATGGGTGGCCAGATCCACCGCGGCCATGGCGGTCCTCCGTCTGCAGTCGTCAGTCAGTCGTCAGTCATCAGTGGTCGCGCCCGCCGAACACGGCCGTGCACTGAGCAAGGATCCGCCAAGCGCATCCCCCTTGTCGAGTCCATACACGCGTTTCCCTTGGGACTCTTGACGGTTCACACACCCAGTGGCAACGTGAGCCGCACCCAAAAAATGCTCAGTGTGCTGAGCACTTCACGAGCACTTCATGAGCAATTCGCGGAGATGAGGACGGCAGGGATGGACAAGGTTGTCGCCACGGCCGCACAGGCCGTCGCCGACGTGGGCGACGGCGCGTCGCTCGCGGTCGGCGGGTTCGGCTTGAGCGGCGTACCGAACGTTTTGATCAAGGCGCTGTACGAGCAGGGCACCGGAGACCTCTCCGTGGTGTCGAACAACTGCGGCGCCATGGACTCCGGCCTCGCCGTCCTGCTGACCGCGGGGCGGATCTCCCGCGTCACCGGCTCGTACATCGGCGCGAACAAGGAGTTCGCCCGGCAGTACCTGGCCGGTGAGATCGAGGTCGAGATGATCCCGCAGGGCACCCTCGCCGAGCGGCTCCGCTCGGGCGGCGCAGGCATCCCCGCCTTCTACACCCCGGCCGGCGTCGGCACCCAGGTCGCGGACGGCGGCCTCCCCTGGCGCTACGACGGCGAGGGCGGCGTCGCCAAGGCCTCACCGCCCAAGGAGGTGCGGGAGTTCGACGGCGTCGAGTACGTCCTTGAGCGCGGTATTCGGACGGACTTCGCGCTCGTGCGGGCCGCCAAGGGCGACCGGCACGGCAACCTGGTCTTCAACAAGTCCTCCCGGAACTTCAACCCCCTCGCCGCGCAGGCCGGAAAGGTCACCATCGCCGAGGTGGAGGAGCTGGTGGAGCCGGGCGAGATCGAGCCCGACGCCGTACACGTGCCCGGCATCTTCGTACAGCGCGTCGTCGCCCTGACTCCCGAGCAGGCCGTCGACAAGGGGATCGAGAAGCGGACGGTGAGCAACTAGCCATGGCGTGGACGCGAGAGGAAATGGCCGCGCGCGCGGCGCGTGAGCTGCGCGACGGGCAGTACGTGAATCTCGGCATCGGCCTGCCGACCCTCATCCCGAACTACCTCGGCGGCGACGTCGAGGTGATCCTGGAGTCCGAGAACGGGATCCTCGGCACGGGGCCGTACCCCACCGAGGACACCGTCGACCCGGACCTCATCAACGCGGGCAAGGAGACGGTCACCGTCCTGCCCGGCGCCGCGTTCTTCGACTCGGCGCTCTCCTTCGGGATGATCCGCGGCGGCCACATCGACGTCGCCGTGCTGGGCGCCATGCAGGTGTCCGCCAGCGGCGACCTCGCCAACTGGGCCGTACCCGGCAAGATGATCACCGGCATCGGCGGCGCGATGGACCTCGTGCACGGCGCCCGTACCGTCCTGGTCACGATGACGCACACCGCGAAGGACGGCTCCCCGAAGATCGTCGAGGAGTGCTCGCTGCCGCTCACCGGCAAGGGCTGCGTCGACCGGATCATCACCGACCTCGCCGTACTCGACGTGACGGAGCAAGACGGCCTGGAACTGGTCGAGTTGGCGCCGGGTGTCACGGCCGAAGAGGTCGTCGAGAAGACCGCGGCGAAGGTACGCGTACCGGAAGGGGTGCGGAAGTGAGCGCGATGGCAGTGAAGGACGTCTACGTCGTCGATGCCGTACGCAGCCCCATCGGGCGCTACAACGGCGCCCTCGCGGCCGTCCGCCCCGACGACCTCGCCGCCCACGCGATTCGTGAACTCGTCGCGCGTACCCCGGAGTTGGACCCGTCGCGGATCGACGACGTGTACTTCGGCAACGCCAACGGGGCGGGCGAGGAGAACCGCAACGTGGCCCGGATGGCGGGGCTGCTCGCCGGTCTTCCGACGTCCGTGCCGGGTGTCACCGTGAACCGGCTGTGCGCGTCCGGCCTGGAGGCCGTCATCCAGGCGGCCCGCGCCGTCGCGCTCGGCGACGCGTCGATCGCCGTCGCCGGCGGCGTGGAGTCGATGACCCGCGCGCCCTACGTGCTGCCGAAGAACGACAAGCCGTTCCCGGCCGCGAGCACCGAGCTGTTCTCCACCACGCTGGGCTGGCGCATGGTCAACCCGAGGATGGAGCCGCAGTGGACGGTGCCGCTCGGCGAGTCCGCCGAACTCATCGCCGACAAGCACCACATCACGCGTGATGCACAGGACGAGTTCGCGCTCGCCAGCCACCAGAAGGCCGCCGCCGCGCAGAAGAACGGCCTGTTCGACGCCGAGCTCGCGCCCGTCACCGTCCCGCGGCGCAAGGGCGATCCGGTCGTCGTCGACGGCGACGAGTCCGTACGCGCGACCACCACGCTCGAAGCGATGGCGAAGCTCAAGCCGTCCTTCCGCAAGGAAGGTGGCACGGTCACGGCGGGCAACGCCTCGCCGTTGAACGACGGCGCCGCCGCGCTGCTCCTCGTAGACGAGGAGGGTCTGCGGGCCACCGGGCGCGAGCCGCTCGCCCGGATCTCCGCGACGGGTGTCTCGGCGATCGACCCGCACTACTTCGGGCTCGCGCCCGTCGAGGCGACGAACCGGGCACTCGCCAAGGCGGGCAAGGGATTTGACGACCTGTCGACGCTTGAGCTGAACGAGGCGTTCGCCGCGCAGGTGCTCGGCTGCGTCGCCGAATGGCCCGAGTTCGACCCGGCGGTCCTCAACCCGCAGGGCGGCGCCATCGCCCTCGGCCACCCGCTCGGCGCGTCCGGCGCCCGGCTCGCCGGGACGGTCGCCCACCAGCTCGCCCGCAAGGGCTCCGGCGTCGGCGTCGCCACGCTCTGCATCGGCGTGGGCCAGGGCCTCGCGCTCGTCCTGGAACGTTAGGAAGGACCCGTCCCCATGGCTCTCACCCAGCACGACATCGACGCGGAGATCGCCGCCAAGCGCGAGGCCTACTACAAGGGTCTCGCCGAGGGCGCTCCCGTCGAGCACCACCCGCGGCGCGACTACGCCCCGTACCGCTCCTCCGCCCTCCGGCACCCCAAGCAGCCGCCGATCAACATCGACGTCTCCCAGGACCCGGAGCTGGTCGAGCTCGCCGCTCCCGCCTTCGGCGAGCGCGACATCACGAAGATCGACAACGATCTGACGATCCAGCACCCGGGCAAGCCGATCGGCGAGCGCATCACCGTCGAGGGCCGCCTCGTCGACCGCGAGGGACGGCCGCTGCGCGGCCAGCTGATCGAGCTGTGGCAGGCCAACTCGGCAGGCCGCTACGCGCACAAGATCGAGGTGCACGACGCGCCGCTCGACCCGAACTTCACCGGCGTCGGCCGCACGCTGACCGACGGCGACGGCTGGTACAAGTTCACGACCATCCAGCCGGGCCCCTACCCGTGGGCCCAGCACACCAACGCCTGGCGCCCGGCACACATCCACTTCTCCGTCTTCGGCTCGGCGTTCACCCAGCGTCTGGTGACGCAGATGTACTTCCCGAACGACCCACTGTTCCCGTACGACCCGATCCTCCAGTCGGTGACCGACGACGCGGCGCGCCGGCGGCTGATCGCCACGTATGTGCACGAGAAGTCGGTTCCGGAGTTCTCGATGGGCTACCAGTGGGACATCGTCCTCGACGGCCCGGCCGCCACCTGGATGGAAGAAGGGCGCTGACCACCAGCCATGACGAAGATCGACACCAACAACCCCGAGTCCGTGCTTCCCACCCCCTCGCACACGGTCGGCCCCTGGTACGGCTACGCGCTGCCCTTCGAAGGCGGCGGCGACATCGCCCCGACCGGCCACCCGGAGACGGTGGCCGTGCACGGCTACGTCTACGACGGCAACGGCGCCCCGGTCCCCGACGCGTTCGTGGAGATCTGGGGCGCGGACCCTGATGGCGCCCTGTCCACCATCGACGGCTCGATGCGCCGCGAGCCCTTCTCCGGCGGTTATCTGGGCCGCAACGGCGTCGAGTTCACCGGCTGGGGCCGCATCGAGACCGACGCGAACGGGCACTGGGCCGTACGCACCCTGCACCCCGGCGCGCGCGGCGAATCCGCTCCGTACCTCGCCGTCGTCATCTTCTCGCGGGGCCTGCTCCACCACCTCTACACGCGGATCTACTTCGAGGGCGACGAGGGCCTGTCCGGCGACCCGGTGCTGCGGCAGGTCGACGCCGCGCGCCGCGACACGCTGATCGCGCGGCGGCAGGCGGACGGCACGTACCGTTTCGACATCCGCCTTCAGGGCGAGGGCGAGACGGTCTTCCTGGAGTTCACGTGACGTTGTTCGACCCCGGCAGCGAGGACGCGCCCACCGAGCGCACCACCTCCGAACAGGCCTTCCTGCAGGCCCTGTTGGACGCGGAGGCGGGCCTCGCGCGGGCCCAGTCCGCGCTCGGCCTCGCACCCGCTTCGGCAGGTCGGGTGGTTACGGATGCGGCCGTCGCCGAGCGGTTCGACGCGCGGGACCTCGCGCGTCGCGCGCGCGGCGGCGGCAATCCGGTGATCCCGCTGGTGGCGGACCTCACGGCGGCGGTGGCCGAGGAGCACGCGCCGTACGCGGAGTACGTGCACCGGGGCGCGACGAGCCAGGACATCCTGGACTCGGCGCTGATGCTGGTCGCCGCGCGGACACTGGACGTGGTGCTCGACGAACTCGCGGGCATGGAAGGCGTGTTGGCGCGCACGGCACGGGAGCACCGCGACACGGTGATGCCCGGCCGTACGCTCACGCAGCACGCCGTGCCGACGACGTTCGGGCTCAAGGTGGCGGGCTGGCGTTCGCTGGTGCTCGACGCGCGGGACCGGTTGCGGGGTGTGCGCGCGGCGCTGCCGGTGCAACTGGGCGGGGCGGCGGGGACGTTGGCGGCGTTCGGGGCGTACGGGGCGGCGGACCCGTTGGAGCTGGTCGCGGCGTACGCGGGTGAACTCGGCCTTGCAGAGCCGGAGTTGCCGTGGCACGTGTTGCGGACGCCGGTGGCGGATCTGGCAGGAGCGTTGGCCTTCGCGGCGGGGGCGTTCGGGAAGATCGCGGCGGATGTGCTGGTGCTGTCCCGTACGGAGATCGGAGAGTTGGCGGAGGGTGCGGGTGGCGGTTCCTCCGCCATGCCGCACAAGGCGAACCCGGTCCGTGCGACGCTCGTCGCCGCGGCGGCCCGGCGTGCGCCGGCGCTGGCCGCGACGCTGTACGGGTGTGTGGCCGCGGAGGACGAGCGGCCCGCGGGGGCGTGGCATGCGGAGTGGGGGGCGTTGCGGGAGTTGTTGCGGGTGGTGGGGGGTGCGGGGCGGGACGCTGCCGCGATGGTTGGCGGGTTGGTGGTGCGGGCGGATGTGATGTGCGCGCATTTGTCACTGACTGGTGGGGCGATTGTGTCGGAGCGGTTGTCGGTGGAGTTGGGTGGGGTGCTTGGGCGGGGGCCGGCGAAGGAGGTTCTGGGAGCTGCGGCGCGGCGGGCCCGCGAGGAAGGTCGGCCGCTCGCCGACGCGCTGGCGGCTGATCCGGCGCTCGCGTCCGCCGACGGCGGCGTGAATGTATCCGAACTGACCGATCCGTCGCGGTACACGGGGGTCGCGGGGGCGCTCGTGGATCGGGCGTTGGGCCGCCGATGACATGTCCCCCACCCCGCCCCTTCCCGAAATCCCTGCGGGCGCGTGTCAGGGGTGGGGGGGCGGGTGGGGCGGGGCCGCACCGGTGTCCGGGACGCGTCCTCTCCCGGTCCCCCGTGGCTGGGCGCGCAGTTCCCCGCGCCCCTTACGCATGCGGCTTCGCCGCTGCTCCAGGGACGCCCCTGGGACGGCGCACGAAGTGCGCCTTTCAGAGGCGCGGGGAACTGCGCGCCCAGCCACGGACCACCGACACCCAACGACCAGCGCACCCCGTCTCCCCCAGGGGCGCCGGGAACTGCGCGCCCAGCCACGGACCACTGACACCCGACGACCGGCGCACGATCGCCTCCCTCAGGGGCGCGGGGAACTGCGCGCCCAGCCACGGACCACTGACACCCGACGGCCGACGGCCGCCGCCACACGTCCGCTCAAGTCGCCCCCTCTGGAGCCCAACCATGACGACACACCTGAACCACCTCACCGAGGGCGCCCCATCCGCCCCGCCGCTGATCCTCGGCCCCTCCCTCGGGACGAGCCTCGCCCTGTGGGACCGGGTCGCGCCCGAACTCTCGGCCAGCCACCACGTCGTACGGTGGGATCTTCCCGGTCACGGGGGATCGGACGCCGGGCTCATCCAACCCGGCGCCACCGTCGCCGACCTCGCCGACCTCGTACTCGCCCTCGCCGACCACCTCGGCATCGAACGCTTCGCCTACGCCGGCGTCTCCCTCGGCGGCGCCGTCGGCCTGCACCTCGCCGCACACCACCCGGAACGCCTCACCCGCCTCGCCGTCATCTGCTCCTCCGCCCACTTCGGCGGCGCGAAGAACTGGCAGGACCGTGCCGCACTCGTCCGCGAGGAAGGCCTCGCCGGCCTCGCCGACACCGCCCCCTCCCGCTGGTTCACCCCCGGGTTCACCGTCGAACGCCTCGTCCAGGACCACCGCGACGCCACCCCGGAGGGCTACGCCGCCTGCTGCGACGCCCTCGCCGCGTTCGACCTGCGCGACCGCCTCCCCGAGATCACCACCCCCACCCTCCTCATCGCCGGCCGCGAGGACCCCGCCACCCCGCCCGCGCACCTGCGCGAGATCGCCGACGCCGTGCCGGACGCCGAACTCGTCGAGCTGTCCGGCGCCTCCCACCTCGCCCCCGCCGAACGCCCGGAGGCGGTACTCGGCGCGCTGCGCACGCACTTCGGGCAGGCCGCCAAGCGCGGCATGGAGGTGCGCCGCGAGGTACTCGGCGACGCCCACGTCGACCGGGCGCAGTCGCGCCAGACACCGTTCACGGCCCGCTTCCAGGACTTCATCTCGCGCTACGCGTGGGGCGAGATCTGGACCGACCCCACACTCACCCGCCGCGAACGCAGCATGATCACGATGACCGCGCTCGTCGCCCACGGCCACCTCGACGAGTTCGGCATGCATGTGCGCGCCGCCCTGCGCAACGGCCTCACGCCGGACGAGATCGGCGCGGTGGTGCAGCAGTGCGCCGTGTACGTGGGTGTCCCCGCGGCCAATTCGGCGTTCGGCGTCGCCCAGCGCGTACTCACCGAGGAGGGCCTGGCCTGACTCCTCCGGACGTCGCCTAGCCTGGGCGTATGGCCACAATCCTGATCACCGGTGCCACCTCCGGCCTCGGCCGGTACCTCGCCTTCGAGCTGGTCCGCGGCGGGCATGTCGTGCTCGCCCACGGCCGGGACGAGAAACGTACGGACGCGCTCGTCCGGGAGCTGAGCGAGAACAGCGAGAACGGCGGGCGCGCCGAGGGCTTCGTCGCCGACCTCGCCTCCCTTGACCAGGTCCGCGAGCTCGGCGCCCGCGTCGCCGCCGCCCACCCCGACCTCGACGTGCTCGTCAACAACGCGGGCGTCGGCACCGGCGCGCCCGGCTCGGGCCGCGAGCTCAGCGCCGACGGCCACGAGCTGCGGCTCGCCGTGAACCTCCTCGCCCCGGTCGCCCTCACCCGCGCACTGCTGCCCACGCTGCGCGCCAACTCCCCGTCCCGCGTGGTGAATTGCGGGTCACTGGGGCAGTCCCCCATCGACTTCGACGACCTCGACCTCACGCACTCCTACAGCGGCACCGAAGCGTACTGCCGCTCCAAGTTCGCCCTCGCCGCCCACACCTTCTCCCTCGCCCGCGACCTGTCCGGCACCGGCGTCCACGTCAACGTCATCCACCCGGCGACGTACATGGACACGGCGATGGTCCGCGAGGCCGGCGTCGGCCCCCTGAACACCGTCGAGGACGGCGCGGCCGGCGTACTGGCCCTGGCCGTCGGCGAGTTGGGCGGCGAGGCCACAGCCGGCTTCTTCGACGGCGAACAACCGACCCTCGCCCACGCGGACACCTACGACCGCGAAATCCAGGACCACCTCGACACCGAACTCGACCACATCCTGTCCCCCGGGTGACCCATTCAAGCCCCTGCGGCGATTGAGCAGCGGGGTCCGGGGCAGCGCCCCGCGACCGCACCACCGTCGCCGGTGACACCAACCCGCTACCGCAACCCCCGCCCCGTCTCCAAAACCTCCCGCGCCCTGGCCGCGAGGCCATCCGCCCCACACGTACGAGCCAACTGCAACCCCCGATTGAGCTCGGACAGCGACCGCGCAGCGATCCCGTACTCGACACGCGCCACCGCGTGTTCGTACGCGCAGGGTGACGCCTCCAAATACGTCACCGCCTTGGCGTACAGGGTGAGTTGCTTCTGCCCCGACTCCAACGCGGCAGCGCACCGCAACGCCTCACCGATGGCGGTGTCCGTGCCGAAGCGTTCGGCCTGGATGCGGGCCTCGGTGGCGAGTTCGGCGGCGCGGCGCGGGTCGGTGGGGGCGAGGGCGCGGGCGAGGTCGCAGGCCCAGGGCGCCATGATGGTGTTGTGTCCGCCGCGGGCGGTGGCCGCCTTGGCCGCGGTCTCCAGTTCGTTGATGCCCTCCTCGACGCGGCCGACGGCCAGCAGCAGCCGCCCCCGCACCGAGTGCGCGTCCGGCAGAACCACCGTCGACGGGTACGGCGGACCGAAGGAGTACCGCTCGGCGATCTCCATGGCCTCGTCCGCCTTGCCGCGGGCCAGCAGGGTGTCTATGAGCATGCACGCCGCGTCCCAGTGCATGGGCAGCCCGCGCCCGACGCGGTCCGCGAGCCGCAGGCCCTCGCGCAGGAACGCTTCGGCATCGGTGAGCCGACCGCGCCTGCGATGGACGTATCCCACGAAGGCGTGCGCGAGCGCGAGGTGGCCGCCGCTCCAGCCGGCCGTCTCGTACGTGCGCAGCGCTTCGCTGAACATGCTCTCGGCGCGGTCGAGCCGGTCCGCGTACAGGTACGAGACGGTGAGCATGGCGAGGACCTCGAAGCCCCATTCGGGGTCGGTCCAGCCGAGGCCCGGCGCGAGGCGGTTGTTGACCATGGCGCGGTCGCAGCGCTCGACGACCTCCTCCGCGTTCTCCCCGCGGGTCATCGCGTCGAAGGCGCGCAGCATCAGCAGGACCCGCTCCGGGTTGTCGCGGCCCGCGAGCCGGTCGGCGAGTTCGGCGAGGCGGCGGGAGCGGCCGGGGGAGTCCTCCTCGCCGGTGTGGATGCCTTCCCACATGAAGTGCATGGCCTGGAGGCGCAGCCGGGCGTGTCCTGGCGCGAGGCGTTCGGCCTCCTCGTCGATGAGCCGCAGCGCCTCCTCCAACTGGTCGTTGTGGACGAGCGCCTGGGACAGCCGGCACACCGCGTCGACCCGCAGGTCCCCTTCGAGCCCCGGTGTCGTGTCGAGCGCCTCCGTGAGGTGGCCGATGGTGGTGGCGGGCGAGGTGAGGAGCGTGGCGCAGCCCAGTTCGTAGAGGACTTCGGGGCGCAGTTCGGGCAGCGGCGGCTCAAGGAGGGCCCGCTCCAGGCAGCGGCGGGCGGCCTCGGGGGCGCCGACGGCGAGGTGTTCGCCCGCGGCGGCGCGCATTTGCTCGACGAGTTCGATGTCGTCGTCCGGGTGCACTTCGAGGAGGTGCCGGGAGGCCGCGGCGGGGCCGTGCCCGGACGCGGTCACCGCCCAGGCGGCCTGGCCGTGCATGGCGGTGCGGGTGGCGGGCGGGATCGCGTCGTAGACGGCGGAGGCGATCAGCGGGTGCACGAACTCCAGGGTGCTGTCGTCCCCGTACGTGTCGTCGGTGAGGATGCGGGCGGCGACCAGGCGCTCGGCGCAGCGGCCCGCCTGCTCCGGGTTCATGCCGGCGAGCAGCGCGGCGAGGCCCGGTTCGATGCGGGTGCCGAGGATGGCGGCGGCCCAGGCGAACCGGGTGGCCTCGGTGCCGAGCCCTTCGAGCCGGGTGACGAGGCCGCGGCCGCGCGCCGAACTGTTCAGGGCGCGCAGTTCGGCCGCCGAGTCCTCCTCGGGGCGCAGCTCGGCGTCCTGCACCTTGGCCAGCAACTCGACGGTCTCGTACGGGTTTCCGCCGGTGACCGCCCACACCTCGCGGCAGAACGGCTCGTCGGCGTACGCGCCGAGGGTGGCACGGGTGAGGCCCGCGGTGGCGGCGGGGGTGAGGGCGCGCAGCCTGGTGGCGCCGGGGCGGGCGGCGGCGGCCACGGCGTCGAGGCAGGCGGCGGCCCGCGGGTCCTCGGCCTCGCGCTGCGCGACGACGACGAACACCGGCAGGTCGTCGAGGCGTTCGGCGAACGCGGCGAGCCACTCCAGGGTCTCCAGGTCGGCCCAGTGCGCGTCGTCGATGAGCAGCACCAGCGGCCAGTGCAGCCGGGCGAGGCGGGCGGCGGCCGCGACGAGTCCGTCGCGCACGCCCTGCGGGTCGGCCTGCCGCCCGGTGGGCTCGGCGATGCCGAGGGCAGGGCCCGCGATGTCGTACCAGTCGCCGAAGTACTCGCGGGCCTCGTCCTCGGAGAGCGACACGAGGGCGGGCTGCAGGAGTTGGCGTACGACGTTGAAGGGGACGGAGGTGACGGTCTCGCCGCCGCGCGCGGACCACACGGTGGCCCGCCCTGCCGCCATCTCGCGCACGCGGGCGAGCAGCGCGGTCTTGCCGATGCCGGCCTCTCCCTTGTAGACGGTGAGGCTGCCCGAGGCCGCGGAGTCCGCGTACAGGTCGTCGAGGGCGCGGGCCACGACGTCGAGTTCGGGCTCTCGCTCCCAGAGTTGAGGGCCGGAGGGCGCGGCGTCGGCGTGCCGTCCCTGGGTCATCCCGCAGCCTCCTGTAGTCACATGGATTGATCGACGTACCGGTCACGAGACTAGTCGGGGAGCCCTTCGCTTCGTGGGGCCTCGCGACAGCCGGTGACATTTGGTCGGAGATGGGGGTCTCTGGGCCGGAGTTGAGGGCCTCGGAACGCCACGGTAACGATCGCGACCGCAATAACGATCCCGTCGGCAATGCCGCCCCCTCTCATCTCCTTTTCAGCCGCGCCTCATACTGTTCCGTCCATGACGTCGCAGACTCCCGCAGGCTGGTACCCCGATCCGGGGCAGGTGCCAGGCGGCCCGCGCACCGAACGCTGGTGGGACGGCGCCCGCTGGACCGACCAGACCCGCCCCGCCGCCACGACCCCGCCGCCGCCCGAGACGAATCCGGCATACCCCAACTACCCGGGCGATCCGGGGCAGTTGCCGTCCAAGCCGCGCGGCCGGGGGCGAATAGCCATCGCCGCGGGCATCGCGGTCGTGGTGCTCGCGGGCATCGGAACCGGCGTCTACGCGCTCACCTCGGGTGGCGGCGGCGGAAAGAACGAGAAGGCGGACTCCCGCTCGGAGCACCCCGGGAGCCCCGAGGACCCCAAGGACCCCAAGGACCCGAAGGGGCAGGGCGGTCCGGGCGACGGCGAGAGCCCGTCCCCGGACTCGCCCGGGTCCTCCCCTCGCCCGCCACTCGACGAGGGGTACGCCACCGACGTCGGCAACGGCGTCGCGATCCCGGTCATCAAGAACTGGACCGGCACCGACGGCCTGGGCCTCGCCGGCGTCACGGTCGGCCCGTACCCGTGCCCCAACGCCCCGGACCAGAGCTGCGTGAAGGGCGGCGCGACCACGTCGTCGGCGAAGCGCCTCAAGCTCGACGCGAAGGCGCCCGAGGCGGCCGCGAAGGAGGACATCGCCAAGAACGCGAAGTCGTCCTACGGCGGCAAGACCTACGAGGGGATCACGAAGCACAAGGAGCTGTTCTCGAAGGCGGTCACGGTCGCCGGGCAGAAGGGCTACCGGGTGCGCTGGAGCGTGGAGACGAAGTCGGGCGTCGACGCGTGGGTGGAGTCCGTCGCCTTCCGCTCGCCCGCCAACCCGGGCAAGCTCGTCGTGCTGCGCGCCGGCGTGGACGTCCCGCGCACCGCCATGGACAAGGCGAAGGGCCCGGACGCCGGGTCGATCGACAAGATCGTCAAGGGCGTCAAGAAGGCCGAGGTCACCGGCGACGGCGACACCGGCGAGAACGTCTGAGCCCACCCGTCGGGGGAGATTCGGCCGGGCGGGTCCCCCTCCGCTCAAGGAGGAACCCGCCCGGCCGGGGGTGCGCGCCGCCCCCGTCCCCACGGTGCGGCGCGGGCAGACCACCGGCCGGTCATCCCTGCGGCCGGCGGCCTCCCGTTCAGATGGTCCGACCCTCCGGGGTCAGACCGAGCCCCGGAAGCAGCGCGCGCTCCACGAAGCGGACCAGGTACTCCGCGTCGGCGTCGCGCCCTTCCAGGATGGGCCGGCTGCGCATGACTCCGAAGAGCTGCGCCGCCAGGTAGGGCAGTGCGGGATGGTCCGCGGCGATCTCGCCGCGCTCCACCGCGCGCTTCACCATCGCGTCGATCGACGCGAGTTCCGGCTCGATCAGCGCCTCGCGCAGCGCGCCCTTCAGCTCGTCGTCCTGGAGGGCGGCGTGCCCGAGGGCCTGTACGAGGACGGTGTCCGGTCTGGCCTGCGACGCCGCGTTGCGCGCGGCGGCCACGAGGTCCCCCGCGAGCGTACCCGTATCGGCTGTGAAGAACTTGGCGCACCGTCCGGCCCGCAGCGCCGCGGCCACGAGCTGCGGCTTCGTCTTCCACTGCCGGTAGAGCGTGGACTTGCTGCAACAGGCCTGAGCGGCGACGCCCTCCATGGTGAGCGCCCCGTACCCCTGCTCCCGCAGCTGTTCGAGGACCACGTCGAAGAACTCCTGGGCCCGCTCCGGGCTGATCTTCGAGCGGCGCGAGGCGGTGGGTGCGGCCTCGGTGGCCCCGGTGGCCTTGTCTCGCGTCGTCATGGCCCTCACTCCTCGGGTCGGCGGCAGTGTCGATGAGATCACACCGGCCTATCGATACGCCAGTGTACCGGTACGCCACCGTATCGGTACACTGGCGTATCGATGAACGGGAACACACAGGAGCCGCGGCAGCACGGGCAGCACGCCGCCCGGCCACCCCTGATACGCGAGCTGCTGCTGGTCGTGGGGCTTTTCCTCGTCTACAAGCTCGGCCGGCAACTGGCCAACGGCCACACCGCCGAGGCCTTCCACAACGCCGACCGCGTGTGGAGCTTCGAGCGCGCCGCGCACCTCCCCGGCGAGGGCGCGGTGCAGGACGTCCTGCTGAGCAGCGACACCCTCGTCCACGCCGCGAACGTGTATTACGCGTCCGTGCACTTCCCGGCGACGATCGCGCTGCTCGTCTTCCTCTATCTGCGCCGCCCGCGCCACTACCTGTGGACGCGCCGCGCGCTCGCCGCGCTCACGGCGGCGGCGCTCGTGCTGCACCTGACGTTCCCGCTGGCGCCCCCGCGGCTGCTCGCCGCCACGCACCTCGTCGACACGGCGCAGGTCTACGGCCCCTCGGTGTACGCCGCGAAGCCGGCCACGGACACGATGGCCAACCAGTTCGCGGCGATGCCCTCGCTGCACTTCGGCTGGGCCCTGATGGTCGCGATCGGCCTGATCGCCGCGGTCCGCTCGCGGTGGCGCTGGCTGTGGCTCCTTCACCCGCTGGTCACGCTGCTGGTGATCGTCGGCACCGCCAACCACTACTGGCTGGACACGATCGTCGCGACGCTGCTGCTCGGCGCCGCGCTCGCCGTGATCCGCCTGCCGCGCTCGATCGAACCGGCCACCGGCTTCTGGCGCCACCTGTTCCCGGTGCCCGCCCCCGCGACGGCGCCGCACATCGCGGACTTCCACGCCACCCCGACGCCCTGGACGACTCCGGCCGCGGCCACGCTCCGTACGCCGCCGGGCTCGCTCACGGTCGCCGACGTGCTCGACGCGGCGCCCCCGAGACACATCCCGGTCCAGGTGTCACGGACCCCGGGCTCCACGTCGGCCGTGACCTCGGCCGTGACCTCGCCCCAGCCCGTCACCCAGCCCCTCGCCCACCCCGTCGTCACCGGAGCGGCACGATGACCGCCACCCTGCTCGCCGTCGCGCTCTCCCTCGTCTCCGCCGTGGCGTACGCCGCCGCGGCCGTGGCCCAGGAACGGCTCGCCGCGAGGTCGGGGGCGGGCACGTTGCGGCTGCTCGGGACGGGGGCCTGGTGGTGGTCTGTCGGCCTCAACGCCTCGGCCGCGCTGCTGCACGTCGCCGCGCTCAAGTACGGCCCGCTCACCCTGGTCCAGCCCCTGGGCGCGCTCACGCTCGTCGCGGCGGTACCGCTGGGCGCGCGGCTGGCGGGGCGTCGGGTCACGGCGGGCGAATGGCGCGGCACCGCCCTCACCCTCGCGGGCCTCGGCGCCCTCCTCGTCACGGCCTCAGGGCCCGCCCCCGACGACACGCTCTCGCTGCCCGAGGCCCTGGGCGTCGCCGGAGTCACGGCGGCCCTCATCGGCGTGCTCTCCCGCCGCGGCGCGAAGCCGGGCCTGCGCCACGCCACCGCCTCCGGCATCGCATCGGGCGTCGCCTCCGCCCTCACCCAGACCGTGACGGTCGCGGTCACCGACCGCTCGGGCCCGCTGCTCGACGTACGAGTGATCGCGGTCGCCCTCCTGGTCGCGGCCTTCGCCGCGGGCGGCCTCCTCCTGTCCCAGACCGCCTACCGCGGCGGCCTCGGCGCCCCCTTGGCCATGGTCACCCTCGCCAACCCAGTAGCCGCCTCACTCATCGGCCTGGCCCTCCTGGGCGAACACCTCCAGGGCGGAGCGGCCGGCTGGGCCCTCGCAACCCTGGGCGCTCTCCTGGCCACGGCCGGCGTTGTCCTTCTCACACACACCACGACACAGGACACCCCTGCGTCGACCGGGACACCAGGTGAGCCCCATCAAGCCCCTGCGGCGATTGAGCAGCGGGGTCCGGGGCAGAGCCCCGTGCCCGCAACAACGTAGGACCGCAACGGGAGCACGGCTCACCCGAACCCGCGTGAGTCCTGCTTCAACGCCGTGTCAACGGTCAACGCCGTCGCGACAACAAGGCTCAACAACGGCTCCGGCAACTGATAGTGCACCTGCAACACATAGTTGTCGGCCGTCGTGAACATCGTCTTCGCCAGCCCCTCCCACGTCTTCGTGATCCGCGCGACCTCGTTGTCCGCGTGGTCGACGATCGCGAAGTTCCAGGCCCGCCAGTTCTCCGCCTTGATGGCGCCGACCTGCTGCCCGTTCACGTTCATCGCGAAGTTGATCTTCCCGATGGCGTTCTGCTGGACGATCTCTCCGACCGGCGACCCGTCGGGCCGCTCGACGAGCACCTTCGACTTGATGAACTTCGCCGGCCGCGTGAGCACCATGAGCGGCTGCCCGTACGCGTCCCGGATCTCCAGCTTGTGCGTCATGAACTGGTCGACGCTGGCGACGAACCGCAGCGCCTTCTTCATGGCGCTCTGGCCGATCTGGACCACGGATCCCAGCGGATTGCCGTGCTGATCCATGACGCTGTACTCGTTCGTCAGCTCGATCAGCTTGGCCTTCTGGTTCACGACGAGCACCGGCTCGGTGAACAGCGTGCCGCCACCCTGGCCTGCCCCGGCGACCCCGGCCTGCTGCCGCACCTGACGCTGCACCTTCGCGGGATCGGTGTACTGCGGCTGGGGCTGGCCGTACGGCGGCTGCTGGGGCTGGCCGTACTGCGGCTGCGCTTGCTGCTGCGGCTGCGCGAACGGCTGCTGCGGCTGGGGCTGAGCCGGCGCGAACTGCGGCTGCTGCGGCTGCGCTTGCGCTTGTTGTTGCTGCTGCGGCACCTGCGCCTGAGCCGGTGCCTGCGCCTGCACCTGCACCTGCGCGGCATGCGTGTGCTCGGTCCACTGGGCGCCGTCCCACCACCGCAGGGTCTGGGGGGTTCCCTGGGGGTCCGGGTACCAGCCTGCCGGGGTGTTCGAATGCGTCGTCACCGGGGCACACTATCGCGGGCCAGGGGCCTCAGCGCACCCCCTCCCACAGCCCCCTCTCGGCCGCCCGCGGATCCGCCTCGACCCGGCAGTCTCCCGCGTCGAACACCATGGTCGCCCGCTCCCCCGCCGGGTCGTACGCGCCCCACCCCGGATCCCCGGTCGCGGCGAACTCGACCCACGCCCCGTGCATCGCCCGCGCCAACTCCTCCGGAGCGTCCTTGCCCGCCAGCGCGACGTAGTCCGGATCGTCGACGCGGTCGAAGACGAACCCCAGCTCCAGGGCGTGGCACGCGCCCAGCTCCCCGCCGAACTGCGGGGACCGCCACGCGAATTCGTACAGGTACGAGCCGGGCACCGCCTCCGCGAGCCGCACCGCCGGGATCCGCCAGAACCAGTCGGTGACGATGGCGTCGAGGAGTTCCCCGGGGCTCGCCCCGGGCCGGCTCGCCCGGTACCCCGCGAGATCGGCCCCGAAGGCGTCCGCTCCCCGCCGCACCCGTCCCTCGCTGATCGTGGTGAACCGCCCGGTCGGCACCATGTAGAGCCGGTTCTCCTCCCGGTTGCTGCCGACGAGCAGATCCACCCCCGGGTCCACGCCCGCACCCGCGCCGGGCCCCGGCGGCGTCCCGTCCTCCGCGACCGGCTCGAACACCATCCCGTTGAGCGCCGCGTCGCCCCACACCGCCGGGTCGGGGCGCCGCCGGAACTCCTCGGACAACGCGTTCTGCGCGGCGACCAGTTCCGGCAGCGGCACCGCTGCGAACGCCTCGGCCGTGTGCGCCACCCCGAGCCGCTCCGCCGTCCGCTCCCCGATGCGGCGCGCGGTATCAGGTCGTACGAAGTGGTGGCAGGCGCCGCTCTGCAGCACGGCACGCCGGAACAGGCCGCGGGCGGCCGGGTCCACCAGCAGCCGCCCGATGGCCACGGCGCCCGCCGACTCCCCGAACACGGTCACCCGGTCCGGATCCCCGCCGAACGCCGCGATGTTGTCGCGCACCCACTCAAGCGCGGCGATCATGTCGAGCAGCCCCCGGTTGTCGGGCGCCCCGGGAAGGTGCAGGAATCCGTCCACGCCCAGGCGGTAGTTGACGCCGACGAAGACGACTCCGTCGCGGGCGAAGGTGTCGCCGCGGTAGCCGGAGGAGTTCGCGGAGCCGTTGGAGAAGGAGCCGCCGTGCAGCCAGACCATGACGGGGAGGCGGGCGCCCGGTCCCGGCTCGGGGGTCCAGATGTTCAGGTTGAGGCAGTCGGGGCCGTCCTGGCTCGTCTCGGGGATGAGCGCGTCGAAGGGCGGGGCGTACGGGGCCTTGGGCGCGGTCGGCCCGTAGGCCGTCGCGTCCCGTTCGCCGGTCCACGGCTCGGCGGCCTTGGGCGCGGCGAAACGGCGCGGGCCGAACGGGGCGGCGGCGTACGGCACTCCGAGGAAGGCGGCGATGCCGTCCTCGGTGCGGCCGCGCAGGGTTCCCTGCCTGGTGACTGCGGTGGCGTCGGTCATGCGGTGGGGCTCCCTCGGCGCGGTGGTCTACGGGCGGCGGCCTGCGGTCGGCCACTCCTCTCGTACCGCGCCGCCCACCGCCGCGTAAAGATCACGGCGACGTCGTGTCAGCCACACCCGCTGAGCCACATCCCGGTCAGCCACACCCCGCGCCGCCGAGCGCCCGCTCGCCGTCCTCACCGGCGGCGCGTACGGGCCCGAGGGGTTCGCCCGCGAGCCACTGGGCGACGGCGCGGCCGATGGGCTGCCCCGTCTCTATCTCTATGAAGCCGAACTGGCCCGACTGATTGCACTCCAGGAACCACCAGATGCCGTCGGCGTCCTCGGCGAAGTCGAAGGCGCCGTACGCCAATTGGGCCCGCGTCAGGTAGGACCGCACCGCGTCCGCGACGCGCCGGGGCACGGGTGCCGGGCGCCAGGGGCCCGCCGCGGCGTCGAAGCGCACGTCGTCCACGCCCGGCGCGTCGTCGCGGGCGTCCGGCGAGCTCTCCGCGCGCGCGGCGAACAGCCGGTCGCCCACGCAGGTCAGGCGGATGTCCGCGGCCCTGCGCACCCGGCGCTGCAACAGCGTGGGCCCGTTCGCGACGTCCCGGTAGTCCTCGCCCGGGCGCACGCGCGTGGTCGGCACGGCGAGCCCGGCGTCGTCGGGGTGCTTCCCGGAGACCGGCTTCACGATGAGGTCGGGGTAGCGCTCGGCGAACTCGCGGGCGGCGCGCGGGAATGTGGTGATCAGCGTGGCGGGCACCGGGAGGCCGCAGGCGCGCGCCAGCCACAGCTGCCACGGCTTGTGGCGGGCCTGGCGGGCGGAGTCGGGGTGGTTCATCCAGCGCGCCTCGGTGCACCGCAGCATCCCGTACAGGGACTGCGAGGCCTCTTCGGCGAGCCAGGAGGACGTGCCGTGCGCGCGGGAGGCGGCCGCTCCGGGGCGGCGCACCCATATGGAGCGCAGTCCGCCCATGCTGACGACCCGGCCACCGACCGACAGATGGCCGTGGAACGTGCCGTGCGCGAACTCGCCCGACACGCCTACGCCGCCGGGCAGTTCGGCGGGGTCGAGCCGCAGGACGGGGATTCCATTGGCGTTCAATTCGACGACGGCCATGTCGGCCGTCACATCCTGTTCACTCGTCAGGATCAGCACGGTCATTTGCGCTGGGCCGTTCAGTCGTCGAAATGGGTTTTGGAGCCTGCGGTGGAGGTGGTGGCCGCGAACTCCCGCAACACTGCGTAGTCGCGCGCGGCCACTGCGCCGTCGGCCAGCACGTTCAGCTGCAGTGTTGCGTCGTACATGTACGGCGCTCTGACCTCTGCCTCTCGCGTGGGGCGGGCATAGTTCAGTGCGAACGGTCGCATGAGCTCTCCTAGTTGGGGGTGCGCCAAGTCAAGCGCATGGTGACTCTCCGACGTCACACCTCCGGCGGATTTCTCGGTCTCATTTTGGTAAGACGCGTCACACCCGGGAGGAGTTCATTCCGCCACGCTGCGTAATGACACAACGTCAGCCAGGTAATGTCGGGCCAAAGGCGGGGGCTTTGTGGTCACTCCACCTATACGGCGCCTTTACAACCCTTTACATCTTCGGGTACGACCGTACGGCGACAATCCGCCACCCTCCCCGAACGCCCCCTGTGCGCAAGGATCATGGGGCAGGCTGATCTCCATGACCCGGCACACGAGACGCACCGCACTGACCCTCGCCACCGCGCTGGGAGCCCTGGGCGCCCTGACGCTCGGGGCGGCCACGGCGTCCGCGGCAGCCACGGCGACCGCGACGCCCGTCTGGACGGAGACCGGTACCTCACATGTGAACTCGCTGACCGGCAGCCAGGGTTTGGCGTCCCGGGCCGACGGCACTCTCGTGTACCGCGGCCTCGCCTCGGTCCCGCTGTCGCTGCGCGCGGCGGGCTGGACGCATGTGGGAGACCCGGACGTGGCCGGCGGCTACACCTTCGACGCGTATCAGGGAGGGGACACGGCGACGAAGAAGATGTTCGCGCTGACATCTCCGTCGGGTACCCGCACGACCTTTGAACACGCCCTGGACGAGGGCGAGTTGCTCAACAACTCCTTCGCCGCGGTGTCACCCGACACCCAGTGGCTCGTCTCCGGCGAATGGGGCACACGGGACAGTCTCCAGGTCTTCCCCACCCCCGTGTTCAACCCCTCCGCACCCGGCCCCGGCGGCAACCTCCCGCAGGCCGGCCGGATATCCCTCGACAAGCCGGTCACCAACATCCAGGGCTGCGACTTCACGGACGCCACCCACCTCGTGTGCTCCTCCGACGCCGAGACCAAGGAGGTCCTCGACGTCACCCTGGACCGGCCGCTGGACGGCGCCCCGGTCACGGGCCGCGTGACCTCCGCCTTCGCGATCCCCCAACGCAGCGTCTGCAAGGGCACGTTCGAGTCCGAGGGTATCGACTACGACACCGCGCGGGGCACACTGCGCGTGGAGATGGTGCCTCCGGCGCCGTGCCTCGTGACCACGGCGGTCATCGGCTATACGCGGGGGTGATCGGCTCGGGGGCTGCCCGTGACGTGCTTCACGTCCGGTGCGGCCTCGTACGTCGCCTGTGGGGCCGATCCGACAAATCATGGCGGAGTGACGTAGGGTTCTTCGCCGCGGCCGCTGCCGCCCACCCGTGTTCAGCGATGTCCAGGGCGCCGGCGGCCTTTGTCACACCCCTCCCCCACAGACGCGCCGGCCCTGAACGGCGCCCTACTGCCGATCCCGGAACGAGGCACCACCGTGACCGAGACCAGTACCCGTCCCGTCCCCGCGGCCGACCCGCCACCACCCGCACGCTCCCTGTCGGTGAAGCGCCGCCGCTTCCTGACGAAGCTGAGCGTGGTGATCGCGGGCGGCATGTTCATCGACGGGTTCATCCTCGGCAGCACGGGCGTCGTCATGCCGGCGATATCCGAGGACCTGGGCCTGTCCTCCACCGGCGAAGGACTGATCGCCGCGGCCGCGCTGCTCGGCATCTTCCTCGGCGGCCCGATCGGCGGCTATCTGGCCGACCGCTTCGGCCGCAAATCGATGTTCACCATCGACCTCGCCCTGTTCCTGATCTGCTCCGTGGGCCAGTTCTTCGTGACGGAGGCCTGGCAGCTCGTCGTGGTCCGCCTCGTCATGGGCCTGGCGATCGGCGCCGACTACTCGATCGGCTGGCCGCTGCTCGCCGAGTTCGCCCCCGCCCGGCTGCGCGGCCGGCTCCTCGCCGTACAGGAAGTCGCCTGGTACGTCGGCTACCTCATCTCCTACGCGGCGGGGTACGTCCTGATCTCGTCGACGTCCGTCAGCTGGACCGTCGTCCTCGGCCTCAGCACCGTGCCGACCGTCATCGTCCTGCTGCTCCGGCTCGGCACGCCGGAGTCGCCGCGCTGGCTGATGAGCAAGGGCAGGACCGAGGAGGCCACCGCCCTGGCCGACGAGTACCTCGAAGAGGAGGACCAGCGCGACCTGCACACCCCGGCGCCGCGCACCGAGGGCGGCTTCGGCCGGCTCTTCTCCCCCGAGTACCGCAAGGCCACGATCTTCGTCAGCGTCTTCTGGGTCTGCAACGTCACCCCGTACTTCGCCATCGGCGCCTTCGCGCCCACCGTCCTGGAACACCTCGGCATCAAGGACGGCCTGACCGGCGCACTCGCCATCAACGGCCTCGTGGTCATCGGATCGATGGTCTCCGTGCTCCTCATCGAGCGCGTCGGACGGCGCAAGCTGGCCGTCCCGCCGTTCTGGATCTCCACCGTCGCCCTGGTCGTCGTCGCCTTCTTCTCCGGCGCCTCCGCCACCCTCGTCCTCGTCTGCTTCCTCGTCTTCTCCCTGGTCAACGCCGCGTCCACGGCGCTGTCCGGGGTGTACCCGGGCGAGGTGTTCCCGACCGAGATCCGCGGCGCGGGCGTCGGCTTCGCCACCGCGGTCTCCCGGGTCGGCGCGGCGGCGGGCACCTTCCTCCTGCCGCTCTCCGTCGACAGCCTCGGCACCTCCGCGACGATGCTGATCGCGGCCGCCATCAGCCTGATCGGCGGCATCGTCTCGCACCGCCTCGCCCCCGAGACCAAGGGCCTCACCCTGAGCCAGGCCTGCGCGCCGACGCGGTCGGCCTGACGCGGCGAGGACCTGGGACCGGTCGCGTTCAGGATGTGTGAACGGGGGCAGCGGCCACTGCGGCCCGGCCCGTACAACGGTCGGCATGAGCAAGCATGCCGCTTCCCCCGCCTTCTACCGCCGCATCGACGAGGGGCTGTATTCGAGCGGTCCGTCCACCGCGGGGCCATGGAGTCCGACGGCGCAGCACGGCGGCCCGCCTTCCGCGCTCCTGGGTCGAGCCCTGGAGAAGCACGCGGCCCGGGACGGGTTCCGTATCGCCCGCGTCACGCTGGAGCTGCCCCGCCCGGTCCCGGTCGGCGACCTCCAGGTCCACGTCCGGACCCGACGCTCGGGTGGGCGCACCGAGTTGCTGGAGGGTGAGCTGACCGCGGGCGGCAAGGAAGTACTGACCGCACGCGCCTGGAGGGTGGCCGAAAGCCCCGCCACCACTCCACGGCTCCGCCCCACCGCCCCACCCCCTCAACTGCCTCCCCCGCAGCTCGCGCACACGATGACGGGCGCTCACATGGACGGCTACATTTCCGCCATGGAATGGCGCTTCGTCGAGCCAGGCACCGGCTTCGACACCCCCGGCCCCGGCACTGCCTGGGTACGCCAGCGCATCCCCTTGGTGGACGGCGAGGAGGACACTCCCCTGACACGAGCGCTCACCGTCGCCGACAGCAGCTGGGCCGTGGCCTTCGAACTCGACCACCACAAGGGCCTCGTCATCAATACCGACGTCACGCTGGCGCTGCACCGCGCCCCCGTCGGCGAGTGGTTCTGCGTACGCTCGGCGACCGCCGCCAGTCCCCACGGCTCGGGGCTGGCCCTCGGACAACTCGACGACGAGGCCGGGGACTGCGGCCGCGTCCTGCAGACCCTGCTGGTCGCCGACCGCTGACCGCTGAATCCGCCAAACCGCGTGTGAGCAGCGGGTTTCCCGGGTTAGCGTCAGGATCATGACAGAGACGATCACGACCTCGGCGCCGCCGCGGCACCCCGTCCGACAGCTGATGGCCGCCTCCGTCGGCAATGCCGTCGAGTGGTACGACTGGTACGCGTACACGTTCCTGGCGACGTACATCGCCGATCAGGTGTTTCCGAAGGGGGCCGACAACTCGCTCGTGCCGTTGCTGGCCACGTTCGCCGTGTTCGCGGTGGGGTTCTTCATGCGGCCCGTGGGCGGGTTGGTGATGGGGGCGGTCGCCGATCGGCATGGGCGGCGGGCGGCGTTGACCGTGACCATTCTGTTGATGGGTGGCAGTAGCCTGCTGGTCGGCATTACGCCGACGTATGCGTCGGTGGGGGTGCTGGCGCCGGTGATTCTCGTGCTGGCGCGGTTGCTTCAAGGGCTGTCCGTGGGTGGGGAGTTCGCGGCGTCGACGACGTTTCTGGTGGAGTCGGCGGGGCCGGGGCGGCGGGGGCTGTTCTCGTCGTTCCAGTATGTGTCCACGTCCATCGGGCAGTTGATCGCGTCGGGCGTTGCCGCGTTGCTCGTGGGGACGCTCGCCGAGGGGCAGATGGACGGGTGGGGGTGGCGGGTGCCGTTCCTCGCCGGGGCGGTGCTCAGCCTGGTCGGATTCTGGATTCGGCAGGGGGCGCAGGAGACGCGGAGCGAGGTGCACGAGCGGCCGGGGCTTTTCGACGCGCTCAAGCAGTACCCGCGGCAGTCGTTGCTGATCTGCGGGATCACGGCGGGTGGCACGCTCGCGTACTACACGTGGACCTCGTACCTGCCGACGTACGCGGAGTTGAACACCGGGATCGACAAGTCGCAGGCGCTGACCGTGGGGACGATCTCGTTGGCGTTCTTCGCGGCGTTGCAGCCCGTCGGCGGGATGATCTCCGATCGGTTCGGGCGGAAGCCGTTGCTCTTGTTCTTCGGGCTCGGGTTCGCGCTGCTGAGTGTGCCGTTGCTGCACCTCATCTCGGGGTCGTTCGGGTCGTTGTTGTTCGCGCAGTGTGCCGGGATGGTGCTGCTCACCGGCTTTACGTCGATCTCGGCCGCCGTGAACGCGGAGGTGTTCCCGGCGCGGGTGCGGGCGGCCGGGATCGGGTTCCCGTACTCGCTGACGGTGGCGCTGTTCGGCGGCACCGCCCCGTACATGGGCACGCTGTTCAAGGACCTGGGGCACAGCGGTCTTTTCCCGTGGTACGTCGCCGTGCTGTGCCTGCTGTCGTCCGTGGTGTATCTGCGGCTTCCGGAGAGCGCGCACCGGGAGCTGGAGCGCTGAGCCGGGCGGGCCCGGTCAGCCTCCGCTTCCCGGGCCCGCGGCCGCGCGCATCAGCACGCAGTCGAACTCGAGCACCCGCCCGGTGCTCTTCTCCCTGGTCACCGGGTACATGCCGGTGACCTCGAAGCCGCCCCTCTCGTACGCGGCGAGGGCCTCGTCCATCCTCGGGCTGCCCTCGTAGATCCGTAGCAGGGCGACCTCTGACTGCATGCCCACGAACTCCGCGATGCGCTCCCCGGCCCCGGCGAACACCTCGAGGTCATAGCCCTGGGTGTCCATCTTCAGGTAGGGCCGCGGATCGCGGATTCCGTCGAGGGCCCGGTCCATGAGGCCGTCGAGCCGGCACACCCGGATCTCCTCCGTGGCGCCCTTCGTGAACCGCTGGTAGCGCGCGTTCCCGTAGTCGCTGGGTGGCAGGAGCGAGCTCAGGGTCTGCCAGTCGACGTGCATCGGCTGGACGGTGTCCACTCGGCCGAGGCCGCAGGGGATCACCTGCCAGTCCGGGTCGTTCTCCGCGTGCCGCCGCAGCCGCTTCACGAATCCCGGGACCGGTTCGAACGACACGATCCGGCCCCCGTACCCGAATTCCCGCAGCCGCCTTCCGTACTGCCCGACATTGGCCCCCACGTCGAATACGCAATTCACACGGTAGTGCTCCAGCATCGCGGCCACATGGCGTGCCCCGAGATAGTCGGCGGCGGCCTTCTGGAAGCCGTGTTCCTGCGTACGTGAACGCTCCGGGTCGAGCACGAGATGCGCGCTCTTCGCGAGCGGCGTCGCGACCCATTGACGTCTGCCGCGTGCGAGGACCGCCGCGCCTGGGGCGAGGTCGAGGACCTGGGTTCCGGTCCGGGCGAGGGCTTTGAGGAGGGTCCTGTGGACGGTTGGCATAACAGCACCCTCGCAAGCCTGCGAGAGGGGCTCCGCCCGCGTTGCGCCGATGCCCGGCGGTTCTCACTCCAAAGAGTCCCGTTCCCCACTGCCGACTGCCCTCCGCGCGCGGGACTCCTCCGCTCATCACAGAATTTTGTCAGAAACACGAGGCCCCATCTGGTTCATTCACGCGGGAGCACGCAGTGAAGATCAAGTTCCTGATGTACAGCGCCGACGCACAGGCGGGTACGGCTGTGGCCACGCAGACCCTCGCCAACCGTCTCGCGGAGCGCCACGACGTCGAATTGGTCGGCGCTTTCCGGCTCAAGGACTCTCCCCCGCTGCGCTACGCCCCCGGCGTCCGGGTCCGCGGTCTGGTCGACGCGCGGCGGCACTCCCCCGGATTCGAGCTCGACCAGCCGCATCACTGTGAGCCGTCCCGGCACTGCGGGGACTGGAAGCCGGACGCCCCGCACCGTTACAGCCTGCTCGTCGAGCGGCGGGTAGCCGAATTCCTCGCGGCCACCGACGCCGATGTGGTCGTCGCCACCACGCCCGGCACCGTCGCCCTGCTCGGCGCGCTGGGCAGCGACGACTACGTGAAGGTCGGTCAGGCGCACACCCACTTCCACCACCAGTCGAAGAGCTCACGGGAGTCCCTGGACGCGGCCATTCCCCGCCTCGACGCCTTCATCTCCGTGACGCGGCGCGACGCGGAGACGCACCGCGAGCACTACGGGCTGATCCGTACGCACTTCGAGGCGATCCCGAACGCCGTGCCGGGCACCACGCTGCGCGCCGATGTCCAGACGTCGAGGATCGTCACCGCCGCGGGCCGGTTCGTCGGCTGGAAGCGGTTCGATGTCACGGTGCGGGCCTTCGCCAAGGCAGCGGCGGACCATCCGGACTGGCAGCTGCGGATCTTCGGGAGGGGCGAAGGGGAACGGAAACTGCGCGCTCTGGTCCACGAGTTGGGCGTGTACGAGAAGGTGCTCCTCATGGGTCACACCAAGGCCCTGCGCGAGGAGTTGGCCAAGGCGGCGATCCACACCTCGTCCTCGCGTGACGAGACCTTCGGGCTGACCATCGTGGAGGCCATGGCCTGCGGGGTGCCCGTGCTGAGCACCGCGGGTCCGCACGGCCCCAGCGAGATCATCTCGCCGGATGTGGACGGTGTGCTGTCCCCGGTCGACGACGTGGACCTGTTCGCCGGGCAGCTGTCGCGCCTGATGGGCGACCCGGAGCTGCGCGCCAGGCTCGGCGCCCGCGCCCTGACGGCGGCCGAGCGCTACGACCCCGCGGAGCAGGCCGAGCGTTACCAGCGGCTGTTCGACTGGCTGGCGGCGAGCCGGTGCTTCCGGCCCGGGGCGGAGGCCGTCGTCACCTCGGGCGGCACTCTGCGGCTGACGTTTCCCGAGTGCGACGTGCCGGGCGAGTCACTGACGCTGCGGTGCGTGCGGGCGCGTACGAAGGGCACGGAGACCCGTTCCTTCACCGCGGAGCCGGGGGCGTCCTCGCCGCGCGGTGTCACCTTCCTCGTGCCCGCGTCGGAGCCGCTGCCCACGGGCACCTGGAAGGTCTTTCTGCACCGTGTGGACGACGGTGTCACCCGGCCGGTGACGGCCACCACCCTCCAGCAGCCGGTGACCGCCACGGCCCGCCCGACCGATGGCCCGGTCTCGTACCGGCGCTACGGACGGTCCGGTGACGGTCAACTGGTCGTCCACTCACGGGAGTTGACCTCGCACGCCGAGGTGGAGCACGTCGGCGTGACGGAGTCCGGACTGCGGGTCACGCTGTCCGTGCACGGGGAGGCCGCACGCGAGCTGACCGGCACTCCGGTGCGGCTCGTCGTACGCGGCAGGCGGGCCAAGGAGGTTCGCGTCACCGCGCCCGGGACGCCGTACCGGGAGCACATGGACCTCGACCTTTCGTGGCAGGCGCTCGCGGACGCGGCGGTCGCCACGGACGACACCTGGGACCTGTACGTCGAGCGGGAAGGGCACCCCCTGCTGCGCGTCGCGCGGCACGGCGACGACCTCGGCGACAAGGCGAGGATCTTCGACTACCCCGCGGCGTCGGTCACGGCCGCCACGGGCGATCACGTGTCCCTGAAGTGCTACTACACGACCCACAACTCTCTGTCGATCAAGGCTCAGGCGCCCCCTCGCCCCAAGGCGAGGCCGGCGCCGCACCCGCCGCTCGCGCGCAGATGCCTGCGCCGCATCCGGCGCACCGTCAAGGCGGCGCTGCCCGCGCGGGCCCGCCGCCGCTGACGCGAGCCGCTCGCAAGGGGTTCAGCGGTGCGCCCGCGCCGCCGCGACGTCGAGGAGTTCCTGGATGCGGTGGCCCACTTCGTGGGGGCCGAGGGCGTGGGTGTGGAAGTCGATGCGGACGTCGTCGTGCGTCCACTCGCGTTCGAGGCGCAGCACGAGGCCCCTGCGGTCGAGGCGTACGGGGCGGATGTCCACGACGTCGCTCAGGTCCAATTCGCCGACGAGTTCGGCGAGTTGGACGAGGAGGTCGGCGTGGCCCGTGTCCAGGTGCGAGAGCAGTTCCGCCTCGACCCCGGCCAGCGGGTCGGGGGCCGCCGCGGCGAGTTCGGTCATGTCGAGCACGCGCACCGTGTCGTCCTCGGAGAACGCGACCCGCGCCGGCCGGAACACCAGGGTGTCGGGGCCGGCGGTCGCCAGGCGCCCGCTGAGCGCGATGCGGGCCCGCACCCGGTCGCGTACGACGACGGGGGCCACGTCGGTGAACTCCGCGTACGCGGCGAGGCCCGAGTGCGGGGCCGTGGCGAGCGCCGCGGTGAGCCGGGCGTCCGCGGGATCGAGCAGGACGAGGCGGGCCGCGGCGTCCACCGCGTAGAGCCCGACGCAGTCGAGCCGTTGCCGGGGGTCGGTCGTGGTCAGCGTGAGGGTGTCGGCCGCGGCGAGGATCGTCCGCGCCCGCTCGGCGGGGGTGAGCTCCGGGTGCGCCACTGGGTTGACCATCTCCACTCCAAACTTAGGTAAGGCTCACCTTACTCACGTGATCGGCGTGGTGTCACCCCAGGGGCCTCCACAGCTCATGGACCCACCCCCATGCCTACAACTCCCGTACCTCGTAAGGAAGCCCGGTCCCGGCCACCTCCACCACCGCCCCCTGGCTCAATCGGTACGTCGCGGCCGCGCCACCGCCCCGACCAGGGACGGTCACCGTCGTCTCCGCTTCCTCCCTCGCCCCCGGAGCCATGAGGAGGGTCAGCCCGTCGAGCCAGTCGCCGTCCGGGCGGGACTCGTCCGCGCCCATCGGGACGACCGCGCCGGGACGCACGTACAGGGGGAGGCTGTCGAAGCCGTGGGTTTCGCGGCGCCAGGCCGGGCCCTCGACCCGCTCGCCCGTGAGCAGATGCGTCCACGTGCCCTCGGGGACGTAGAACTCCACGTCGCCCTCCGCAGTGAACACCGGCGCCACCAGGAGGTCGGGGCCGAGCATGTACTGGCGGTCGAGGGTGCGGGCCGTCGGGTCGTCGGGAAATTCGAGGACCATCGGGCGCATCACCGGGATGCCCGTGCGGTGGGCCTCGACCGCGGCACCGTACAGGTACGGCATGAGGCGGTGCTTGAGCCGTGTGAACTGCCTTGTCACGTCGACCGCCTCCTCGCCGAACTCCCACGGCACGCGGTACGAGACGTTGCCGTGCAGGCGGCTGTGGGAGGAGAGGAGGCCGAAGGCGAGCCAGCGTTTGAAGACGGCCGGGTCGGGGGTGCCCTCGAAGCCGCCGATGTCGTGCGACCAGAAGCCGAAGCCGGACAGGGACAGGGAGAGGCCGCCGCGCAGGGACTCGGCCATGGCGCCGAACGAGGCGAAGCAGTCGCCGCCCCAGTGCACCGGGAACTGCTGGCCGCCGGCCGTCGCCGAGCGCGCGAAGACGACGGCCTCGCCGCTGCCGCGCTCCTTCTCGAGGAGTTCGAAGACGGTGCGGTTGTAGAGGTGGGTGTAGTAGTTGTGCATGCGCTCCGGGTCGGAGCCGTCGTGCCAGGCGACGTCGGTGGGGACGCGCTCGCCGAAGTCCGTCTTGAAGGTGTCGACGCCCATCGCCAGGAGGGCCCGCAGCTTGCCCGCGTACCACTCGCGGGCCGCCGGGTTCGTGAAGTCGACGAGCGCCATGCCCGCCTGCCAGCGGTCCCACTGCCAGATGTCGCCGTCCGGGGTCCGCACCAAGTAGCCCTGCCGGGCGGCCTCTTGGAACAGGGCGGACTTCTGGGCGATGTACGGGTTGATCCACACGGAGAGGCGCAGTCCGCGTTCCTTGAGGCGGGCCAGCATGCCCGCCGCGTCGGGGAATGCCTCCTCGTCCCAGGCGAAGTCGGACCACTGGTACTCGCGCATCCAGAAGCAGTCGAAGTGGAAGACGCTCAGCGGGATGTCGCGTTCGGCCATGCCGTCCACGAACCGTGTCACCGTCGCCTCGTCGTAGCGCGTGCAGAAGGACGTGGTCAGCCACAGGCCGAAGGACCAGGCCGGCGGCAGCGCCGGGCGGCCGGTGAGGGCGGTGTAGCGGCGCAGGACGTCCTTCGGGGTGGGGCCCGCGACGACGTAGAACTCGATCGACTGGTCCTCGACGCTGAACTGGAGCTGTCCGACCGACTCGGAGCCGATCTCGTAGGAGACCTTGCCGGGGTGGTTGACGAGGACGCCGTAGCCGCGTGAGGAGAGGTGGAACGGGACGTTCTTGTAGGCCTGTTCGCTGCTGGTGCCGCCGTCGGCCTGCCAGATGTCGACGGTCTGGCCGTTCTTGACGAAGGGCGTGAAGCGTTCGCCGAGGCCGTAGATGTGTTCGCCGACGCCGAGGGCGAGTTGCGCGACCATGTGGTGGGCGCCGTCGGGGGTGGTGGCGAAGGCGGCGCCGCGGCGGTCGACTGCCGTGAGCTGCTTGCCGGTTGTGGCGTCCGTGAAGGTCAGGGACCACTCCCCTGTTGTGTCGAGGCGGGCGCTCAGTGGGCCCGTGGTGAGTTCGACGACGCCGTCGTCGCGGGTGACGTGCGCGCCGTTTCCGCCCTCCGTCGGCTGGAGTTCGAAGTCGGGGCCGCGGTGCCGCTTGCCGGCGTGGTGGGTGAGGCGGACGCCGATGACACCCTCGGCGGGCGAGAAGCAATCAACCGTGAGGAGCGGGGAGTTGAGGGTGTCGCCGCGTTCGCGCACCTGGCGTACGGCGGCGTACGCGGTGAAGCGGTCGCGTTCGGTGCGGAGGTCGCGCACCTCGGTGGCGTACGCGGCCCGCACGCCCTCCCGCATCAGCCAATAGCCGTCGGTGAACTTCATTCGATGGTCCCCCGTGAGGTGAAGGTGAGCCGGGCGAGGCGGACCCCGCCGAGCAGCCGGACGCGCAGGTCGCGCACTCCCGTGGCGGTGAAGTCGGCCTCCACGGTGACGTATTCGTACGGGCCGCCGGTCGCGGGGACCTCGACGCGAAGGTTCCCGTCCACGAGCTCCACGGCTCCCTCGCCCGCGATGTCGAGGTGGACTGCCGAGACCCCGGCCTCGCCGAAGTCGCAGTTCCTGTAGTGGAGTTCGCCGCTGCCGGTGACGGCGTCGCCGTGGGTCTTCGTGCGGTCGACGATCTCGATGCCGCCGCTGTGGTCGTCGTACGTCGCCGCGTCCAGGCCCTCCGTGCGCACAGGGCGTGGCACGGGGGTTTCGCCGTCCATGTGAAGCGTGACCGCGCGCCGGATGTCCGCGCTGGACGCGCCGACGAGTAGTTCGTACGTGCCGTCGGCCACGCTCCAGCGGCCGCGTGCCACGTCCCAGTGGCCGAACTCGGCGACCGGCACGCGGAAGACGACGTGTTCGGACGCGCCCGCCGCGAGTCCGAGGCGCCGGTGGGCGAGGAGTTGGCGGCGCGGGCGCGGCACGGCGGCGTCCACCGCGCGCATGTACAGCTGCGCCACCTCGTCGGCCGCGCGCGGCCCCGTGTTCGTGACGGTGAAGGCGACCTCCACGGCGGCCTCGTCCGGGCGGGTCACGGTGAGGTCGTCGTAGCCGAACTCCGTGTAGGACAGGCCGTGTCCGAAGGCGTAGAGCGGTGCGCCCTCGAAGTAGAGGTAGGTCTGGCGGGAGCCGATGATGTCGTAGTCGAGGATGTCGGGCAGGTCGGTGTCGGCCGCGTACCAGGTCTGCGGGAGCCGGCCCGCCGGGCTGATGTCACCGGCGAGGGCGCGGGCGAGCGCGCGGCCCGCCGCCTGGCCGCCGTGCGCGGTCCACAGCAGGGCGGGCAGTTCGGCGTCCGCTTCGGGCACCGCGTACGGGTACGAGGAGACGAGCGCGAGGGCCGTGCGCGGGTTGGCGGTGCGGGCCGCGCGCCACAACGCGTCCTGCTGGGGCGGGAGTTCGAGGGTCGTGCGGTCCTCGGTCTCGCGGCCGTTGATGTGCGGGTCGTTGCCCGCGACGACGAGCACGACGTCCGATGCCGCGGCGGCGCGGGCGACGGCTTCGGTGCCGCGCTCGACGACATCGACCTCGAAAACGGTGCCCCGGTCGGCAACCCGCACGCCGTCGGCGGCGACTGACACGTACCGACCCGTTCCGGCGTGCTTGAGGAGGTGACCGTTCCCGTGCGGTTCGAGCGTGTACGTCTCCTGGACGACCCAGCCGCCGGGCCGCTCGGCGGAGGCGCGTACGTATCCGTCGTCGGCGACCGACAGGTAGCGGCCGTCGGGAGCGCGGAGGGTCAGGACGCCTTCTCCCCAGTCCACGAGGGCGAGTTCGGTGCCTTCGGCGGGCGACACGTACAGCGGGGGCAGGTCGGTGCGGCCCGCGATCAGCGCCGGGTCGAGCGCCACCTCGGCCGTGTGCGCCGCGTCTTCGGTGGCCTCCGGAACCCGCAGCCAGCCGCCCTCCGCGCACCGCAGCCGCACCCGGTCCACGCCCTCCGCGTACGTGACGTGCTCCGCGCCGAACCGCTCCCGCAGCCCTTCGAGGGGTGTCGAGCGGCGGATGAGGGTGCCGCTGTACCAGTCCGTCCTGCACTCGTCGGCGAGCAGGCCGACCACCGCGATCCGGGTGCCTTCGGCGAGCGGCAGCAGGCCGTCGTTCTTGAGCAGCACGAGCGCCTGCTCGGCGGCCTCCTGGGCGAGCGCGCGGTGGGCGTCGGTGTCGAACTCCGCGTCGACGTCGAGGAGTTCGGGCTCCTCGAACTCGCCGAGCCGCGCCCGTACGTCGAGCTGTCTGCGCACGGCCGCGTCGATGTCGGCGTCGGGGATCAGCCCCTGGTCGTACGCGCGCCGCAGCCGCCCCACGATCGTCGAGGAGTCCGTGCCGTGGTCGGTGAAGCTGTCGACGCCCGCGTGCAGGGCGGCGGCGACGGCCTCCTCGTGGGTGGCGAAGTAGTGCTCGGAGTCGACGAGGTTGCTGGGTGCGCCCGCGTCGGAGCAGACGAGGAGTTCCTGCTCGGTCCAGGTGCGCAACTCCTCGCGCAGATAGGGCGATACGTGGTTGGGGCGGCCGTTGACGAGGTTGTAGGCGGGCATGACGCCGGCCACGGCGCCCGCCTCGACGGGCCGGCGGAACGCCCGCAGGTCGTACTCGTGCAGGACGCGGGGGCGTACGGAGGCGTTGGAGGTGTCGCGGTCCGTCTCGTTGTTGTGGGCGAGCCAGTGCTTGAGGACCGGGGCGGTGCGCCAGTACGTGGGGTGGTCGCCGCGCAGGCCGCGGGTGTAGGCGGTGGCGATGGCGGCGGTGAGGTGGGGGTCCTCGGAGTAGCCCTCCTCGTTGCGGCCCCACAGCGGGTTGCGCAGCGGATTCACCACGGGCGCCCACACGTTGAGGCCGACCCGGTCGTCGCGCTCGCGCATCGCGCGGGCCTCCTTCGACACCGCGTCGCCGATGCGGCGGAGCAGCTCGTCGTTCCAGGTGGCGCCGAGGCCGACGGCCTGCGGGAAGACGGTGGCCGGGCCCATCCAGGCGACGCCGTGCAGGGCCTCCTGTCCGGTGCGGAACGCGGCGAGGCCGAGGTGTTCGACGCCGGGCGTGAACTGGTGCAGGAGCGCGAGGCGTTCGTCGAGCGAGAGCCGGTCGAGCAGCTCGTCGACGCGCTTGCCTCCGGCCGCTGCGTACTCGGGGCGGTTCGGGGATCCGTCGGTCACAGGCACGTCCCTTGGCGAAGGAGGCGGAGGTGAGGGAAAGACATCTTCGAGGACATCTTCGAAGCGCTTCGATGCTGGTCAGTCGACCGCACACGTGTCAAGTGGTCGACAGCGTCCGGCTGTTCAGGAATTCAACGCACACGTCTTGTGGCCGTGGGAGCGCTCCCTTAACCTCTCGGCAACATCGAAGCGCTTCGACATGTTCCTCTGCGCTGTCCCGAAGGGTTGCTCCCATGACGCCGAATTCCCCCTCCCCCACCGCCCCCAGCCGGAGAAGCTTCCTCGCCTCGACGGCGGTCGCCGCCGTCGCGGTGGCCGGCGGCGCGCCCCTGCTCACCGCGTGCGGCGGCACCGCCGAGACGGGCGAGGGGACGACCTCGGGGAAGTCGGCGAAGAAGCTGCTGCCGACGTTCGCGGCGCGCTCCATCGTGACGCCCGACATCGCGTCGAAGAACGGCTCCTGCGCGGGCTACACCGCCAAGGTCGACCTGGCCAAGCTGGAGACGTCCGTGCCGAAGAAGCTCGGCACGGGCGCCAAGGTGAAGGTCATGGCCCCGTACTGGGGCCCGCCGCCGAAGGACGACTGCGAGTACTACACGGCGATGAACAAGGCCTCCGGCGTCGAGGTCAGCTGGCAGAACCAGGACGGCAACACCTACGGCGAGAAGATCGGCGCCGTGCTGGCGTCCAGCTCGCTGCCGGACGTCATGGTGGTGCCCGGCTGGGAGCTGTCAGGGAAGATCCCCTCCGCGCTGGTCGCGAAGATGATGGACCTCGGCCCCTACCTGGCGGGCAGCAAGGTGCGCGACTACCCGAACCTCGCGGCGATCCCGGAGGACGCCTGGCGGCGCGGCATCTTCGGCGGCAAGCTGCGCGGCATCCCGTACCCGTACTCGTACCTCCCGAACATCGCGCCCTTCTACCGCAAGGACCTCTTCGAGAAGAAGGGCTACGAAGTCCCCACGTCCGCGCAGGAGTTCTTCGACCTGGCCAAGGAGATGACCAGCAAGAAGGCGGGGGTGTACGGCTGCGACGACATGAAGTGGGCGGCCTTCAACATCTTCGGTTCGCTCGGCGGCAGCGAGAAGGCGCTCGGCTGGAAGCTGGAGGGCAGCAAGCTCGTCAAGCGCCTGGAGACCGACGAATACCTGGAGGCCCTGGAATGGACGCGGAAGCTGTACGCGGCCGGGGTCGTGCACCCGGAGGCGAAGGCGCAGACCGGTGACGGGCTGCTCCGCTTCACCAGCGGCAAGGTCATGATGTGCAACGCCGACATCGCCTACTGGTACGGCAAGAGCGCCGAGATGCAGGGCAGCAAGGCGTTCCCCGACTTCGAGATGGCCGCGATGGACTACTTCGGGCACGACGGCGGCGACCCGAAGCTGTACGCGGGCACCCCGGCCAACGTGTGGGCGTTCGTCCGCAAGGACGCGTCCAAGGAGGTCGTGAAGAACGCGCTCGCCGCCGCCAACTACGCCGCCGCGCCCGTCGGCACCAAGGAGCACATGCTCACGTACTACGGCGAGGAGGGCACCCACTTCACCGTCAAGGACGGCGTGCCGACGAAGACCAAGAAGGGCAACGCGCAGACGGTCTCCACCTGGCAGATGCTGTCGGGCCCGGCCCCCTTCTTCGCCTATCCCGACCTCCCCGAGATCACCAAGGCGATGTGCGAGTGGCAGCAGCGGATGGGCGCCTTCGTCACGAAGTCGCCGTTCTACGGCATGACGATCGTCGAGCCCACCCGGTACGCCACGCTTGAGGACAAGTTCGAGCAGCTGGAGGACGACTTCGTCCGCGGCAACAAGAAGCTCTCCGACGTGCAGCAGGCGATCAGCGACTGGAAGTCGAAGGGCGGCGACAAGCTGCGCGACTGGTACAAGAAGCTGCTCGACGAGAACGGCGCGAACGGCGGCGCCTCCTGATGGCGCTGCACACCCATCGCCCGCCCCGGGCCGCCACCGCCGACGACAAGGCGGCCCGGGGCGGGCCCCGTCCCCGTACGCGTAGGAAGGCGAGCGGGAAGACCGGCCGGGACGGCGGTGTCACCTGGCGGATCCGGCTGCGCCGCGACCGCGCGCTCGTCCTGATGACCGTGCCCGTGATCGTCCTGCTCCTGGTCTTCAACTACCTGCCGCTGCTCGGCAACGTCGTCGCCTTCCAGGACTACAACCCGTACGTCTCCACCAACGGCGTCACCGCGATCCTGCACTCGCCGATGGTGGGCCTCGAACAGTTCCAGAAGATGATCGAGGACTCCGACTTCTGGAACGCGCTCCAGAACACCCTGGTCCTGTTCGTCATCCAACTGCTGCTGTTCTTCCCGGTGCCGATCGCGCTGGCGCTCCTCATCAACAGCGTGATCAGGCCGCGGGTGCGGGCCCTTTCGCAGGCGATCCTCTACCTGCCGCACTTCTTCTCCTGGGTGCTCGTCGTCACCGTCTTCCAGCAGATGTTCGGCGGGGCCGGGCTGATCGCGCAGATCCTCCAGGACCACGGCGTCGACGGCTTCGACCTGATGACGGACGCCGGGATCTTCAAGTACCTGCTGACGGCGCAGATGGTCTGGAAGGACGCCGGCTGGGGCATCATCGTGTTCCTCGCCGCGCTGGCCTCCGTCAGCCCCGAGCTGTACGAGGCGGCGGCGATGGACGGCGCGAACCGCTGGCGCCGCATGTGGCACGTCACGCTGCCCGCCCTGCGCCCGGTGATCGCGCTGCTGCTGGTGCTGCGGGTCGGTGACGCGCTGACCGTCGGCTTCGAGCAGATCCTGCTGCAGCGCAAGGCGGTGGGCGCGGGCGCCTCCGAAGTGCTCGACACGTACGTGTGGAGCACCGGCATCCAGAACGGCGACTTCAGCTACGCGGCGGCGGTCGGCCTGGTGAAGGGCGTGGTCGGGGTGTGTCTGGTGCTCGCGGCCAATAAGTTCGCGCATCTTCTCGGCGAGCAGGGGGTCTACAAGAAATGAGCGTCACCGTAGAGCGTGCGCGTTTGCGGGCGCCCGAGCGGCCCGTGTGGGAGGAGCCGCCGACGCGGGCCGGCCTCGGCGCCAAGGGGCTGCTGCTGATCGTGTGCTGTGTCGCGGTGCTCGGGCCGCTGTGGGTGGTGGTCGTGACGAGCCTGTCGCCGCGGCACGTCATCGACTCCGCGGGCGGCCTCGTGGTCTGGCCCGAGGGCATCACGTTCGTCAATTACAAGGAGCTGCTCGGCGGTGGGCAGGTCAGCCGGGCGATGCTGGTCTCGCTCGGGGTGACCGGCGTCGGCACGGTGTTCTCGATGGGGGTGTCGATCCTCGCCGCGTACGGTCTTTCCCGGCCGGGGTCCTTCGCGCACCGGGCGCTGCTGATGGCGCTGATGACGACGATGTTCTTCAGCGCGGGCCTCATCCCGACGTATCTGCTGGTGCAGACGCTCGGCCTGACCGACACCTACCTCGCGCTGATCCTGCCGAGCGCGGTGAGTGTCTTCAACATCCTGGTGCTGCGCGGCTTCTTCATGAACATCTCCGGGGAGCTCACGGACAGCGCCCGCATCGACGGGGCCGGCGACCTCCGCATCCTCTGGACGATCGTGATGCCGCTGTCCCGCGCCGTGATCGCCGTCATCTCCCTCTTCTACGCGGTGGCGTACTGGAGCGCCTGGTTCAACGCGATGATCTACATCGACGACCCGACGAAGCTGCCGTTGCAGAACGTGCTGATGCAGCTCGTGCAGAAGAACTCGGCGCTGCCGACGGGCCTGAGCCAGGCGGTCAACGCCGGTGAACTCTCCGCCCTGGGCCTTCAGATGGCGATGATGGTGCTCGCGCTCGCCCCGGTCGCGTTCGCGTCGCCGTTCGTCCAGCGGCACTTCAAGAAGGGGATGCTGATCGGGGCGGTGAAGGGGTGAGCGGCGCGGCGCCGGGTGGGCGGCTGTTGTTCGGCGGTGACTACAACCCCGAGCAGTGGCCGGAGGAGGTGTGGGCCGAGGACGTCCGGCTGATGAAGGAGGCCGGGGTCAACTCGGTCACCGTCGGCGTGTTCGCGTGGGCGAAGCTCGAACCACGGCCGGGGGCGCGCGAGTTCGGCTGGCTCGACCGGCTCCTCGACCTGCTGCACGCGCACGGCATCGGCGTCGTCCTCGCCACCCCGACCGCGTCCCCGCCGCCCTGGCTCGGCCGCCTCCACCCGGAGACGCTGCCGCGCGACGAGGACGGGCACGTGGTGTGGTGGGGCTCGCGCCAGCACTTCGCGCACTCCTCCCCCACGTACCGCCGCTACGCCGCCGCCATCACGGAGGACCTGGCGAAGCGCTACGGCCGGCACCCGGCGCTGCGCATGTGGCACATCAACAACGAGTACTGCACCTTCGACCACGGCGACGAGGCCGCGCGCGCCTTCCGCGACTGGCTGCGCGCGAAGTACGCGACCCTCGACGCGCTCAACACGGCCTGGGGCACGGCCTTTTGGGGCCAGCGCGTCGAGACGTGGGACGAGGCGATCCCGCCGCGCCGCGCCCAGTACCTGCGCGGCCCGACGCAGCTCCTCGACTTCCGCCGCTTCACCTCGGACGCGCTCCTGGAGTGCTACGTCGCCGAGCGCGACCTCGTCCGCCGCCACACGCCCGCCCGCATCCCGGTGACGACGAACTTCATGCCGCTGTGGACCGGGCAGGACGCGTGGGAGTGGGCGCGGCACGAGGACGTCGTGTCGGTCGACGTGTACCCGGATCCGCGGGACCCGCTGTGCGGGCAGTACAACGCGATGCTCGCCGACATGACGCGCGGTCAGGCGGGCGGCCGGCCGTGGATGGTGATGGAGCAGGCGGCGGGCGCGGTGAACTTCCGCCCGCTCAACTCGCCGAAGCCGCCCGGCCTGAACCGCCTGTTGTCCCTCCAGTCCGTGGCGCGCGGCGCCGACGCCGTCTGCTACTTCCAGTGGCGGGCCTCCCGGCAAGGCGCGGAGAAATTCCACTCGGCGATGCTCGGGCACGCGGGCGCGGCGGGGCGGTCGTTCGCCGAGGTCAAGCGGATCGGCGCGGAACTGGGCGAGTTGGCGGGCGCGGTCGCCGGTACCGCCGTCGGCGGCGCCGGTGTCGCCGTGCTGCACGACTGGCACGCGTGGTGGGCGGGCGGCCAGGACGGGCGTCCTTCGGCGCACGTCGCGTACGAGGAGGTGCTGCGGGCCTGGCACCGGGCGCTGTGGGAGGCGCACCTGACGACGGACTTCGCGCATCCCGAACACGACCTGGCCGCCTACAAGTTGGTGGTCGTCCCGCAGCTCTATCTACTCACGAACGCGGCGATCGACAACCTGGTCGCGTATGTGCGCGGCGGCGGGTCCCTGGTGTGCGGCTTCTTCACGGGGGTCGCCGACGCCGACGACCGGGTGCGCCCCGGCGGCATGGACGCCCGGCTGCGTGAGCTGCTCGGCATCCGCACGCTGCACGAGTGGTGGCCGCTGGATCCCGAAGAAACCATTGACTGCGGCGAGTTCACCGGCACGCTGTGGTCGGAGGAGCTGACGGCGGCGGCCGACGCCGAGGTGACGGCCGCGTACCGGGGCGGCGAGCTCGACGGGCTCCCGGCGGCGCTGCGCCGCGGCCGGGCCCGCTATCTCTCCACGCTCCCGCGCCCCCGGGCCCTGCGGGCGCTGCTCGCGGACGCGGCCCTCGAAGCGGGCGTACGGCCTCCACTGACCGGCCTCCCCGCAGGAGTGGAGGCCGTACGTCGCGGGGAGCTGCTGTTCCTGCTGAACCACGGACGGCGGGAGGTGACGGTGCCGGTGCCGCTCGCGGACGGCGGCCGTGACCTGTTGTCGGGGGCGCGGGTCGAGGGGGCGGTGACGCTCGGGCGGTTCGGCGTGGCCGTGCTCGCGCCGGGTGCGGCTGCGGGGTCCCGGTGATCCCCGAGCATCCGCACGGCACGTGGGAGGCCGCGCCCGCGACCCGCTGGGAGGACGGCTACCTCAGCGGCAACGGGCGGCACGGGGCCCTCGCCTTCGGCGATCCGCACGACGACCGGGTGATCGTCACCCACCACGACCTGGTCCGCCCCGACGGCGGCCCGCTCCCCCTGCCACCCGCCCTCGCCCACCAACTACCCCTCCTCCAGGACCAGTTGCTCGCGGGTGACGTGACGGCGGCCGAGCGGTTCACGGACGGGCGTCCGCTGCGCCGGGTCCCCGCGTTCCACCCGGCGTTCCAGGTGCGCTTCGTGCGGGACGACGTGGTGTGGCGCGGCTACCGGCGCGCGGTCGACTTCGCGACGGGGGTGTGCGAGGCGCGGTGCGGCGGCTGGTCGTCGAGGGTGTTCGTGTCGCGGGCGGACGACGTGGTCGTGCGGTACGTGACCGGGACCCGCCTCGACGGGGAGGTGTCGCTCGACCCGCGCCTGAGCGGCGTCCCCGGCGGCCTCGGCGTCGGCCGCAGCGTCGTCCTCACCCCGGACGGCGCCCGGCTCACCCTGCACTGCCGCTACCCGGAAAGCGACCTCGGCTACAGCGGGGTGACGCTCGCGCTGGTCGAGGGCGGGCGCGTGTCGGTGGGCGGGGCGGGGCTGCGGGTGACCGGGGCGAGCGGGCTCCTGCTGCTGACGCGGGTGCGTCGGCACGTCGGGGAGCTGGACACGGCGTGCGAGGCGAGCGCGCTGGCGGACGTACTGGAACACGCCGCCTCGATCGAGGCCGCCTACGCCAACCTCCTCTCCCGCCACACCGCCCTGCACCGCCCCGCCTACGAACGCGTCACCCTCGACCTCGCCGCCCCGCGCCACCAACGCGGCCTGCCCGGCAGCGAGTTGCTGGCGCAACCGCACTCCCCCGCGCTCCTTGAGCGGCTGTTCGCGGCCGGCCGTTACCACCTGCTCAGTTCGTCGGGGGCGCTGCCGCCCCGGCTGACCGGGCTGTGGACCGGCGAGTGGGACACGGCCTGGTCGGGGGCGTTCACCACGGACGCGAACCTGAACCTTCAGACGTCATCCGCCGTGGCTTGTGCGCTGCCCGAGACGCTCGACGCCCACGCGGCGCTCATCCAGGGCCAGTTGGCGCACTGGCGGGACAACGCGCGGCTGATCTTCGGGGCGCGCGGCATCGTCGCGCCCGCTCACACGGACGGCGAGTCGGGACACGCGTACCACTATCAGCGCGCGTACCCGATGCACCTGTGGACGGCGGGCGCCGACTGGCTGCTCACGCCACTCCTTGAGCAGGCCGACGCGAGCGGCGAGCGGCCCGCGTGGCTCGCGGCGGCCGTCACCGAACTCGCGCTGTTCTACGAGGACTTCCTCACCCGGACGGGCCCCGACGGGCGGATCGCGATCGTGCCCTCGTACTCCCCTGAGAACCGTCCGGTGAACGCGAGTTGGGGCACCGTCAACGCCACCATGGACATCGCGGCGGCCCGGCACGCCCTGCGCACCGCCGCCGCCTGGCACCCGGGCCCCGACGGCGAACGCTGGGCCGCGCTCGCCGACCGGCTCCCCGACTACCGGGTCAACGAGGAGGGGGCGCTCGCCGAGTGGGCGTGGCCGGGCCTCGCGGACGCGTACGACCACCGGCACCTCAGCCATCTGTACCCGGTGTGGCCGCACCACGACATCAACCCGTACGACACCCCGGAGCGGGCGAAGGCGGCGCGGCGGGCGCTGGAGCTGCGGGGCGCCGAGAACGACTCCGCGCACGGGCATCTGCACCACGCCCTGATCGCGGCCCGGCTGCGTGACGCGCCGCGCGTCGCCGACTGTCTGCGCCACGTCCTGACCGGCGACTACTTCCACGCCGCCCTGATGAGCGCGCACTATCCGCGCCGCGACGTCTACAACGCGGACGCGGCCCACACGCTGCCCGCGCTCGTCACGGAGGCGCTGCTCCAGTCCACGCCCGACCGGCTCGTCCTGCTGCCCGCCCTGCCCGCCGACTGGCGGCGCGGTGCGGTGCGCGGCCTTCGCACCCGGTTCGGCGCGCGGGTGGATCTGCGGTGGGGCGGCGGCCGGTGCACGGCTCTCGTCCGTCCGGAGCGGGACGCGGACGTCGACCTCAGGACTCCGGCGGGCGGCGACGGGCGACTGCGCCTGACCGCCGGGGAGGACCACGAAATCACCCTCCGTACACGCTAGTTCAAGGAGAGGAACACACCATGGCACCCTCCACGAGACGCGCCTTCCTCGGCGCTTCCCTCGGCGCCTCCCTCACGGCCGGGGCGCTGGTCGGTCTCGCGTCCGCGCCCGCGCGGGCCGCGGTCTGGTCCTCGTCCGAGCAGTGGGGCAACTACACCACATCGGACGGCTACATCCTCTACAACAACATCTGGGGCTCCGGCGCGGGCCCGCAGTCGATCTGGGCCAACTCCTCGTCGAACTGGGGCGTTTGGGCCAACCACCCGAACACCGGCGGCATCAAGTCCTACCCGAACGCCAAGAAGGTCGTGAACCGGAGGATCAGCGCGCTGTCCTCCCTCACCAGCGCCTACAACGTGACCGTGCCGGCCGCGGGCGCGTACAACACCTCGTACGACATCTGGGACAGCGCGTACGACCACGAGGTCATGCTCTGGATGAACTACAACGGAGCCGTCGGCCCGCTCGGCACCTCGCAGGGGACGCTCACGCTCGGCGGGCACACGTGGAACGTCTACAAGGGGAACAACGGCGCCAACGAGGTGTACTCGTTCCTGCGGACCTCCGACTCCGCGTCCGGCACCGTGAACATCCTGCCGATCCTCAAGTGGATCAGGGACACCAAGCGCTGGTGGGGCGATGTGACGATAGGGGACGTCCAGTTCGGCTACGAGATCACCTCGTCGTCCGGCGGCCTCGACTTCAGGACCAACAGCTTCAGCGTGTCGAGCGGCTGACCTCGTCCGCGAGCTCCGCGAGCACCCGTGCCGCGGGCGCCGGGTCGACCAGCCACTTCAGGTGGGAGCTGTCGAGGGTGCGGACGCGGTACGGGTTGTCGGGGGTCAGCGCGTCGCCCTCGCGGATCAGCCGGTCCTGGAGCGCGGGCGGCAGGCTCGTGTCGCGCGCGAGGCGTACGTACGTCTTCGGGATGCGGCCCCAAGTGTCGGCCTGTGCGCGGTCGTTGTCGGTTCCGACGTCGAGGTTCTCGTCGGGCTGGAAGGTGTTGAGGAACGTACGGAACTCGTCGTCGGTGCCGTCGGCGAGGAAGGCCGCCCGGAACGCGTCGAGCGCCTTGGCGTCGGCGGTGCGGAAGTTGACGCGCAGCAGGCCCAGTCGGGCCGGGTCGCCCGCCGCCGCGAGGCCGAGCGAGGCGGCGTCGACGGAGGCCATCTCCGGCTGTGCGTAGTAGTCGCCGACGAGGAGGTCGACCGGGCACCAGGACGACACGTAGACGATGTGGTCGATCAGGTCGGGGCGCCGGTTGGCGGCGGCCGTGGCGGTGACGCCGCCGCGGCTGTGCGAGACGAGGACGACGGGCCCGTTCTCCTTGGCGCGCTCCAGGACGCCGATCAGGTGCGCGGCGTTGTCGGCGAGCGTGACTCCCTTGATCGCGCCGGGAGTCGAGGCGAGCCCCTCGGGGTCCTGCGGGGCCTGGTACGCGGCCGGGTAGGTGGCGGCGAAGCCGTGGCCCGGCAGGTCGACGGCGACGGAGCGGTGGCCGAGGAGGCCCAGTTCGGCCTGGAGCGGCGCGAAGGAGAAGGAGTTGGCGAACGCTCCGTGGACGAGGACGTACGTGGGGTGCACGGGCACGCTCACTTTCTCGGGCCGACCTGGTACGCCGATCCTATGCGGCGGGCGGAGCCTGCGCCGCGCTCTCACGGATCGTCAACTCGGGGGCGAGGAGGACGACTTCCTCGGCCTCGCCGCGGCCCTCGATCTGCGCGACGACCTGCTCGACGGCGCGCCGCCCCATCTCCTGCGCGGGCACGGCGACCGAGGTGAGCGGCACGGACGCGTGCCGGGCGACCTGCTCGGGGCAGACCGCGACGACCGACACGTCCTCGGGGACGGCGCGGCCCGACTGACGCAGGAGGGCGAGCAGCGGGTCGGTGGCCGCCTCGTTCTGCACGACGAACGCGCTGGTTCCGGGGCGCTCGTCGAAGACGCGGGAGAGGGTCGCGGAGACGGAGGCGTAACTGCCCTCGCAGGGGCGGTGCAGGAGGCGCAGGCCGAGTTCGGCGCTGCGTTCGCGCAGGCCCGTGAGCGTGCGCTCGGCGAAGCCCGTGCGGCGTTCGTAGACGGCGGCGGCCTCCCCGATGACGGCGATCTCGCGGTGCCCGAGGCCCGCCAGGTGCTCGGCGCACAGCGCGCCCGCCGCCGCGAAGTCCAGGTCCACGCAGTGCAGTCCCGTGGTGTCCGTGGGCAGGCCGATGAGGACGGCGGGGCGGCTCGCGGTGCGGAGCAACGGCAGCCGCTCGTCGTCGAGTTCGACGTCCATCACGATCACGGCGTCGGCGAGCGCGCTGCCCTCTATGCGGCGCACCGCCTGCGCGCCCTCCTCGCCGGTGAGCAGGAGGATGTCGTAGCCGTGGGTGCGGGCGGCGGTGGCGACGGCCGTCGCGATCTCCATGATCACGGGTACGTACATGTCGGTGCGCAGCGGCACCATCAGGGCGATGATGTTGGATTTGCTGCTGGCGAGGGCGCGGGCCCCGGCGTTGGGGTGGTAGCCGAGCTTGCGGACGCTGGTCTCGACGCGCTCACGGGTGGCCGCGGAGATGGACCGCTTGCCGCTGAGGACATAGCTGACGGTGCTGGCGGAGACTCCGGCGTGTTTCGCGACCTCTGCGAGCGTGACCATGTCGTTCTCCTGAAGCCGAGTCCGAAGGGTGGGAGCGCGCCGGCGTCGGCGGAGCCCCGGTCTTCCCACTCCCGTCGTTCGGCATGCCGACCCTATGATTCGCGCGGGGTGCCTGTCCAGAAGTCAGTCGAAGCGCTTCGACAGTCCTTTACGTAGCCGTGAACGCTGTCGGCCCGGCCACCGCCACCGCGATCACCAGGCCCAGGGCCAGCACCAGGACGCCGACCGGCACCCCGCGGGACGGCGGGCCGACGGCGCCCAGGGCGTCCGGGTCGAGGCGTTCGGCGCGGGCCCACCACAGGGTCGGCGGGTTGTTGGGCAGCACGGCCCGCCAGGGCTGCTCGGGGTCGTACTCGACGACGGCGCGGTCGCGGCCGCGGCCCGACAGGCTCTGGAGGTCGAGCGGGTGGCGCACCTGGACGTGGAACGCGGGCGCGTCCTCGGGCACCACGACGAGGTCGAACAGGAACTCGCTGTGCGGCGCGCGCGGGTCGAGCGCCGGGCGGTCGCTTCCCTTGTGCACGGCCCGTACGCCACGCACAAGAGCGGGGGCGTGGGCGCGCGGCCCGCCCGGACGCAGGGGCGCGGCGCGGGCGCCGTCCGCGTCCTCCTCCACCAGCCGACCGAGGAGGACGAGCGCGAGGGCGGACAGGGTCAGCCCGAGCAGGAACAGCCACAGCGGGCCGCCGAACGCGCCGAACAGCGCCAGGCCGAAGGCGCCCCCGGTGAAGAGGGCACCCAGCAGGGCGGGCACGGACAGCAGTCGGCGCAGCGAAGTCGGCAGGCTCATCGCAGGCGTGGCCCCTTCCGGCGGGGGACGACGACGCGCAGCCGCGCGGCGTCGCCGGGGCGGGCACGGTCGTAGGCGGCGAGTACGGGACGGGTCAGGGCGATCCGGTCGACGACCGTGGGGACCTCGTGGCGGACGCCCTTGGCGTCGCGGAAGACGGCCGTGACCTCGCCGCGGCCACCGCCCACCGAGCTCCAGCCCCGCAACTCGGCCTCCGCGGTGGCGTATCGGGGCGACAGCCTGCGCAGGCCCGCGGTGCGGCGCAGACTGAACCAGCCGCCCCAGAGGGCGGCGACGAGGCCCGCGCCCGCGAGGATCCAGAGGACGGTGAGCCAGGTGGAGACGGGGAACCGGACGAACGCGGAGAACAGCACCCCCATGTCCGTGCTCCGCTCGACGCGGCCGTCCGCCAGCGCCCGATAGCAGCCCACCAGCGCGGCGACCGCCCCGAGAGCGACGCTCACCCCGGCCGTCGCGCGGCGCAGGGCCCGCCCCGACACCAGCCCGAACAGCACGCCCGCACCGAGGCCGAGGACGCCCGCGCCCGAGGCGAACTGGTCGCTGGCGCAGCCCTCGATGTCGCAGACCCAGGTGACGGTCGAGGCGTCGTACGTGCTCGTGTACCACAGCAGCCACAGCTGTACGCCGAGCAGCGCGCAGGCAAGGCCGCGCAGCGCGCGCCCGAAGTTCTTCCAGCTCACCCGGTTGTTCAGCCCCCGCGGTCGATACAGGTCGCGATGCCCCCGTCGGTTCGCGCTCCCGACCCGGACAATATCGGTGCATACGGCACCCTGTCCGTGATCCAGAACACGTGCGGCCGCGGCGCCGCCGGTCACACGTGTCATCGTGGAGCGTTGTCCCGGCCGACCTCGAGGAAGGACACGCATGACCGACGCCACCGCCACCCCCTCCCCCACCGCCCCGATACCCACCGCTGCGGGCCGGGTCCGCGGACTCGTGGAGGGCGGGCTCAGTGTCTTCCGCGGCATCCCGTACGCCCAACCCCCGGTCGGACCGCTGCACTTGGCGGCCCCGGCGCCCGCGCTGCCGTGGGACGGCGTGCGGGACGCGTTCGCGTTCGGGCCGCCGCCCCCGCAGTCCCTCGCCGGCGGTCTCGCGGCCCGCCCGGTCGCCGAGGGCGACGACTGGCTGACGGTGAACGTGTGGACGCCTGAGCCCGGCGCGACGGGCCTGCCGGTGATGGTCTACGTGTACGGAGGCGCGTACATCACCGGGTCCGCGGACGGGCCGCACTACGACGGCTCGGCGCTCGCCGCCCGGGGCGCGGTCGTCGTGACCCTCAACTACCGGGTCGGCGCCGAGGGCTTCGGCGTCTTCGACGGCGCGCCCGCCAACCGGGGGCTGCTCGACCAGGTGGCCGCGCTGCGCTGGGTGCGGGAGAACATCGCGGCGTTCGGCGGCGCCCCGGACCGGGTCACCGTGTTCGGGGAGTCGGCGGGCGCGGGCTCGGTGGCGTCGCTGCTGGCGATGCCGTCGGCGGCGGGGCTCGTGCGGCGCGCGGTCGCGCAGAGCGTGCCGGGGACGTTCTTCTCGCTCGGCCTCGCACGCGACATCGGCGCGGCGATCGCGGAGCGGCTCGGGGTGCCGGGCGCGCGGGCCGCCGAACTCGCGGCGTGCGCGCCGAAGGCGTTGCGCGATGCCACGGACGACCTCATTCGCGGCCTTGCGTCGTACGCGGACCGCTGGGGGCGCGTCGCCCACACGATGACGCCGTTCTCGCCGGTGGTCGACGGGGAGGTGCTGCCGAGCACGCCCTGGGAGGCGCTCGCGGGCGGCGCCGCGCTCGACGTCGAACTCCTGGTGGGGCACAACCGTGACGAGTACCGGCTGTTCACCGTCATGGCGGGCGCCTACGGGAAGACGACCGAGGAAGCGGCGGCCGAGGCACTGCGCCGGTTCGGTCCCGGCCCCGACGCCGAGGCCGGCTACCGGGCCGCGTACCCGTCGGCGAGCCCGACCGACCTCCATGAACTGGTGATGTCCGACTGGCTGTTCCGGATGCCGTCGCTGCGGCTCGCGGAGGCGCACGCGGCGGGCGGCGGCACCGCGTACGCGTACGAGCTGAGCTGGGGGGCGCCCGGCGCGGGCGGCTCCATGGGCGCCTGCCACGCCCTGGACGTGCCGCTCGTCCTCGGCACGCTCGACTCCGACTTCGGCGGCCTCTTCCTCGGCGGCGCCGAACTCCCGGCCGAGGCCGTGGCGCTGTCGGAGGAGATGGGCGCGGCGTGGACCGCGTTCGCGAAGGGCGCGGGCCCGGGGTGGGCGCCGTTCACCGCCGGGGAGCGCACGACGCGGGTCTTCGACGCGCCGTCGCGCACGGCGGCGTACCCGGAGGAGGCGTCCCGGCTGCTGTGGGAGGGCTTCGAGTTCGCGCCACTGGACCTGGAGCGCTCGTAGGCCCCGGGGCCCGTCGCCGGGTGCCGGAAACCTGCACACCGAATACGCAGGGCGGTCACGGTGCTTCGCGAAAAAACATTGCCTGATACAAGCACCGCGCGCCATTGATGCGCGAGTGTCCGGCTTTGCCATTGGGCGACACAGGGAGTTCACAAACCTCTCCGTGAAGAATGTGAAGGACATGCCATCCGCCTGTGAACACCCCGGCACATGGCGGTAATTGACCTCGCGGATCCCCTATGAATGGACGCCGTCCGATTAGCTGTGCGACGCGTCAACATGCTTTGATCCTCCGCATCGCACGACGTCGGCAGGGATTCGCAGCCACCGATTTCCGCGCGTCCCGCGAATTTGAAATACCCGGACATACCCATGAGAAGGGCGGCTCACCATGAGCAACCACATTGAGACCGTTGAGATCTCCGACGCCGAGCTCGACAACGTCTCCGGCGGTCTCGTCGGCGGCCTCGTCGGCCAGGTCACCGGCACGGTCGACGGCATCGCCCCGGTTTCGGGCACCGTCTCCTCCGTCACGAACACGGTCGAGGGCCTGACCGGCGTCAACGCCGGCGCCGTCACCGGCCTCGTCGGCGGTGTGACCTCCGGCCTCTGAGCCGGACCGATCCTCTCTGGATCACCGCGCCGCCTCCTGACGGGCGGCGCACCCCAAGCCTCGGGACCTTCCGGTCCCGGGGCTTTCGGGGCGTCCGGACCCGATTCACGGGCCGGGCGTTGAAGCAACGTAAGGGAAAGACCCCGTGCAGTTCCGCCAACAGGCCCTCTCCAAGCTGCAGTCGCCGGAGGAGCTCGATCTGCCGGTGCGCCTCGCGCGGCCGCAAGGACTGCTCGTGCTCGCCGTCACCGTCGTCGTGATGGTCGCCGCCTGCGTCTGGGCCGTGACCGGCACGGTGTCGTCGACGCTCAAGGCGGACGGCATCCTCACGTACGCGCAGGGCAGTTACGTCCTCCAGACCCCCGTCACCGGGCAGGTCACCGGCCTGTACGTGAAGGAGGGGCAGCGGGTGCGCGCGGGCGCGCCGATCCTCAAGGTGCAGACGGAGCGCGGCAATCGGGCGGTGCGGGCGATCGACGCGGGCCGCGTCACGGCGCTCGTCGCGCGCATCGGCTCCGTCGTCACGACCGGCTCCGACGTGGCGACCGTCGAGAAGACCGGCTCGACCCGCGATCCCTTGCTCGCGATGCTGTACGTGCCCGCCACCAGCGCGGGCAACGTGGACGCGGGCTCCGACGTCGACCTGACCGTCCCGCAGGCGCAGCAGTACGGCGTGCTGCGCGGCACCGTGCAGCAGGTGGGCCGCGCCGCCGAGACGAAGCGGCAGGTCACCGACTTCATCGGGGACAGCTCGCTGGCCGGTCAGTTCACGAAGGGCGGGGCGCGGGTCCCGGTCCTCGTGAAGCTGAAGAAGGCGGACACCAGGTCCGGGTACGCCTGGTCGACCGAAGGCGGGCCGCCCTACCCCCTCGCCTCCATGACGCTCGCCTCCGGCTCCGTGCACCTCGCCGATCAGCGCCCGATGGATTGGCTGAAGCCGTGACCCAGACCTCCCTGCCGCCCGCGGGCCACCGCCCCGACCGGCGTCGCGCCCGCCCCGCTCCCCCGCCGAAGAAGGCCGGGAAGAAGGTGCGTACGCCCACGGTGCTCCAGATGGAGGCCGTGGAGTGCGGCGCCGCGGCGCTCGCGATGATCCTCGCGCACCACGGCCGGCACGTCCCGCTGGAGGAGCTGCGCATCGCGTGCGGCGTCTCCCGCGACGGCTCGCGCGCCTCCAACATCCTGAAGGCGGCGCGCAGTTACGGCATGACCGCCAAGGGCATGCAGATGGAGCCGGCGGCCCTCGCCGAGGTGCAGGGCCCGGCGATCCTGTTCTGGGAGTTCAACCACTACGTCGTCTACGAGGGCATGACCCGCCGCTTCGGGCGGCGCGGCGTGTCCGTGAACGACCCCGACAAGGGCCGCCGCTTCGTGCCGATGGAGGACTTCGACACGAGCTTCACCGGTGTCGTGCTCGTCCTGGAGCCGGGTGACGACTTCCGTACGGGCGGCCGCAAGCCGGGCGTCATGAAGGCGCTGCCCGCACGCCTGCGCGGCACCACCGGCACGATGCTGGTGGCGCTGCTCGCGAGCCTGCTGCTCGTGGGCGTGGGCGCGGCGGTGCCCGCGCTCAGCAAGACGTACATCGACCTGTTCCTCATCGGCGACCAGACCTCGCTGCTCGGCGCGCTGTTCGCGTCGATGGGCGCGATGGTGGCGCTGACCGCCGTCCTGACGTGGCTGCAACAGGCGAATCTGCTGCGCGGCCGCATCATCTCCTCGACGCTGAGCAGCGCCCGCTTCTTCGGGCATCTGCTGCGCCTTCCCGTGACCTTCTTCGCGCAGCGCAGCCCCGCCGACCTCGTGCAGCGCCTCCAGTCCAACGACGCGGTCGCCGAGACCCTGGCCCGCGACCTGACGGCGGCGGGCGTCGACGGGATCGTGGTGCTGCTGTACGCGGCGCTCCTTTACACCTACGACCCGCAGCTGACGGGCGTCGGCGTCGGGATCGCGCTCCTGAACGTGGTGGCGATGCGGGTCGTCGTACGGCTGCGGGCGACGGGCACCCAGAAGCTGCGCGCGGACACGGCCCGCCTGACCAACACCTCGTACACCGGCCTCCAGCTCATCGAGACGATGAAGGCGACCGGCGGCGAGAACGGCTACTTCCGGCGGTGGGCGGGACAGCACGCGACGACGCTGGAGGAGCAGCAGAAGCTCGGCGTGCCGAGCGCCTGGCTCGGCATCGTGGCCCCCACCCTGGCGACGCTGAACAGCGCGCTGATCCTGTGGATCGGCGGCATGCGCGCGGTCGAGGGCCACTTGTCGGTTGGTCTCCTTGTCGCCTTCCAGGCCCTCGTGACCCGCTTCACCGCGCCGCTGACCCGCCTGAACGGCGTCGCGGGCCGCATCCAGGACTTCGCCGCCGACGTGGCGCGCCTGAAGGACGTGGAGAACTTCCCCGTCGACCAGCTGTACGCGCGCCCCGAGCAGGTGCAGAGCACGCGCCGGCTTCGCGGCCACATCGAGCTGGACGGCATCACGTTCGGCTACAGCCCGCTCGACAAGCCGCTCCTGTCGGGCTTCTCGCTGACGGTGGGGCCGGGGCAGCAGGTCGCGCTCGTGGGCGGGTCCGGCAGTGGGAAGTCGACCGTGTCGAGGCTGATCTCGGGGCTCTACGCGCCCTGGGAGGGCGTCATCCGGATCGACGACCGGCGCCTCGACGACATCCCGCGCGGCGCCCTCGCGGCGTCCGTCTCCTTCGTCGACCAGGACGTGTTCCTCTTCGAGGGCACGGTCCGCGACAACGTCGCGCTGTGGGACCCGTCGATCTCCGACGAGGCGGTCGAGGAGGCGCTGCGCGACGCGTGCCTGTACGACGTGGTGGCGCGGCGGCCCGGTGGGGTGCGCGGCAGGGTCGAGCAGGACGGCCGGAACTTCTCCGGTGGCCAGCGCCAGCGCCTGGAGATCGCGCGGGCGCTGGTGCGAAGGCCCAGCATTTTGGTCCTCGACGAGGTGACCAGCGCCCTCGACGCCGAGACCGAGCAGACGGTCATGGACAACATCCGGCGGCGCGGCTGCGCCTGCGTCGTCATCGCGCACCGCCTCAGCACCGTGCGCGACAGCGACGAGATCGTGGTCCTCGACCACGGGCAGGTCGTCGAGCGCGGCCGCCACGAGCAGTTGGTGCGGGCCGGTGGGCCGTACGCCGACCTGGTCAGGGAGCACTGAGTACTGACATGACCGACATCGCACCGGAGTTCAACTCCTCGGACCAGGTCGTCGCCGCGTTCGGCGGGCTCGGCGCGCCCGTCGACTGCACGGATCTGCGCAGCCTTCCGCTTGAGGGCCCGCACGTGCTGTGGCTCGTCGCGGGCGGCACCCTCGACCTGTTCGCGGTCGACGCGCACCAGCAGGGACACTGGCACTTCCTGGGCCGACTCGAACCGGGCACGCTGCTGCTCGGCCCGGTCGAGGGCACCCAGCACACGCTGGTGGGGCGGCCGTTGAGCGGCTGCCAGGTCCGCCGGATACCGCTGCGGGAGCTGCCGTACGCGCCGCCCGAGTACGACGGCTCGTACGGCTGGAGCCTGCTGGAGGAGGCGTTCGCGCTCGGCGTGGGCCGCGGCCAGCAGATCCTCTTCGAGGCGCCCCTTGAGAGCCGTACGGTCGAGGACTCCCTCGTCGGCGACGAGGACGTGCTGTGGCCCCAACTCGCGCCCGGCAGCGTGCAGTACGGGTCCGCCTACGCCGCCGACGCCGCCGCCGATCTGCTGGTCGACGCGGGCCTGTGGCAGCGGATGGTCAACCAGCAGTGGCGGCTCCTGTCCACGCTCGACCGCTGGATCGAGCGCCTGGAGAGCGCGCACGAGGACCGCGCCGCCGCCGGTATCCGGGCGGGCGAGGCGGTGCGCGAGCAGGCCGACCGCACGCTGCTCGCCTCCATGGGCACCCGGCGCGGCCGCCGGAACTCGGCGGACACCGGGGCCGACGCGACGTACGCCGCCTGCAAGGTGGTCGCCGACGCGGCGGGCATCCGGCTCGTCGACCCCGACCACGTGGGCGCGGTCAGCGACCGCCTCGACCCGGTCGAGCAGCTCGCCACGGCCTCCCGGCTGCGCACCCGCCCGGTACGCCTGGCCGGTGACTGGTGGCGCCGCGACGCGGGCCCGCTGGTCGGCTACCGGGCCGCGTCCGGGGCGCCGGTCGCGCTGCTGTGGCGGCGCGGCGGCTACGAAGTGGTGAGCGCGGCGGGCGACCGGCGCACCCGCGTCGACGAGGACAACGCGGGTGACTTCGAGGAACGGGCGATCATGCTGTACCGCCCGCTGCCCGAGGGCCGGCTGACGCCGCTGCGCCTGATGCGGTTCAGCCTGCAGGCGATGAAGACGGACGTGCGCAGGCTGCTCCTGGCGGGCCTGGTCACGGTCGGCCTCGGCTCGCTGGTGCCGATCGCGACGGGCCAGGTCCTCGGCACGTACGTGCCGAACGCGCAGACGGACCTCATCACGCAGGTGTCCCTCGCGGTGGTGGTCACGAGTGTGGTGACGGCGGCGTTCATGCTGCTCCAGAACCTCACGGTGCTGCGCATCGAGGGACGGGTCGAGAGCGTGCTCCAACCGGCCGTCTGGGACCGCCTGTTGCGCCTGCCGACCCGCTTCTTCGCGGCCCGTTCGACGGGTGAGCTGGCGAGCGCGGCGATGGGCATCAGCTCGATCCGGCGGCTGCTGTCCGGCGTCGGCCCGATCGTCGTCCAGTCGACGACGGTCGGCGCGATGAACCTGGTCCTGCTCCTGCTCTACAGCGTGCCGCTGGCGATGGCGGCGCTCGGCATGCTCGTCCTGGTGGCAGGCATCTTCCTCACACTCGGCCTGCTCGAACTGCGCTGGCAGCGGCGCCTGGTGAAGCTCGGCAACAAGCTCAACAACCAGGCGTTCCAGACGCTGCGCGGGCTGCCGAAGCTGCGGGTCGCGGGCGCGGAGAGCTTCGCGTACGCGGCGTGGGCGAAGGAGTTCGCCCGCACCCGGGAGCTGCAACGCAGGGCGGGCCGCATCAAGAACGCCACGACGGTCCTCAACTCGGTGTATCTGCCGCTGTGCTCGCTGGTGATGTTCATGCTGCTCGCCGGTCCCGCGCGCGGCAGCATGTCCGCGGCGTCCTTCCTCACCTTCAACACGTCGGTGACGATGCTCCTCACGGCCGTCACACAGCTGACGGGCGCACTGATCTCGGCGGCGGCGGTCCTCCCGATGTTCGAGCAGATCAAGCCGGTGCTCGACGAGAAGCCCGAGGTCCGCGAAGCGGCGACACAACCCGGCGAGCTGACCGGCGCCCTGGAGGCCCGCGGCCTCTCCTTCCGCTACACGGACGACGGCCCGCTCGTCCTCGACGACGTCAACGTGTCGATCGAGCCCGGCGAGTTCGTGGCGGTCGTCGGCGAGAGCGGCTGCGGCAAGTCCACGCTCCTGCGCCTCCTGATCGGCTTCGACACCCCGGTGTCCGGGAGTGTCCTGTACGACGGCCAGGACCTCGCGGCCCTCGACCAGGCGGCCGTCCGCCGCCAGTGCGGAGTGGTGCTCCAGAACGCCCAACCCCTCACCGGCTCCATCTACGAGTGCATCTGCGGCGCCGAGGCCTTCACGCAGGAGGAGGCGATGGCGGCGGCCGAGATGGCGGGCCTCGCCGAGGACATCAAGCGGATGCCGATGGGCCTGCACACGATGATCTCCGGCGGCGGCGCGGTCTCCGGCGGCCAGCGCCAACGCCTGATGATCGCCCAGGCGTTGATCCGCCGCCCCCGCATCCTCTTCTTCGACGAGGCGACGAGCGCGCTCGACAACGAGACCCAGCGCATCGTCATCGACAGCACGAAGGCCCTCCGGGCGTCCCGGGTCGTCATCGCGCACCGCCTGTCGACGGTGATGGACGCGGACCGGGTGATCGTGATGTCCGGCGGCCGGGTCGTCCAACAGGGCTCGCCCGCTGAGCTGTTGGCGGATACGGGTGGGCGGTTGCACGAGTTGGTGCGGCGGCAGATGGCGTGAGACGGGCGGCTCGCCGGGAGCGGGCGGGCGTTGCCGGAAGGGGGCGGACGTTAGCCGGGATCTGGCGGACGTTGCCCGGGAGCGGGCGGGCGTTGTCAGTGGTGGACGCCATACTCGCGCCATGACCTTGACGGAGCGCACCCTCAGACGGGCCTGGCACGACCTGGCCAAGGGCACCGACCTGCTCGACGACGCCATGCTGCCGCCCATCGGCACCTCGCCCGAGGAGTACGGGCGGCAGGTGCCCAGCGGCGAGGGGCTGTTCCTCGTCCTGGACACGGCCGGGACGGTGCACGGCCACATAGGCCCCTACCGTGAGGTCTTCGCCACCCGGGACCTCGACGAGGTGCTGTACTTCGCCGCCGAGGACGCGATACGCGGCATCGCCGCACACATCGCGAGCCGCTCGCCCGGTACGGGCCCGGTGGCCAATCTGGTCACGGGCCAGGCGCAGTTGATGGACCGCGTCGGCCCGGCCTGGGGGCGCCGTTTCCGCGGCGGCGGCGCGGCGGACGTCCGGCCGGAGGCACCCTGCGGGCTCGATCCGTACGAGGGGTTCGCATGGATCGCCGGCGGCTGGCGTGACCAGGACCCGTACACCCACCTCACGTTCTTCCGCGGCGAAGGCGTCACTCCCGAGGCCATCGCGCTGGCCCATGGCGCCGACCCCGCGCAGGTCGCCGCCGGGACCCGGCTTGCCGAGCTGCGCGACATGGACGGCGGCGCGAAGGATTACTGGGACCTCGTCTGGCAGACCTGCTGCTTCGGGCGGTCGGGCGACTGGGTGTTCCTGCTGCACCACGAGACACCGCCCGGCGTCGGGGACCTGCGCGCGGCCCTCGACGGGATCGGCGTGCGGGAGAGCGTGCACCTGAGCGCCGCCTCCGCGAAGGCCATCTACACCTTCGACTACCTGCGCGACGGCCGGCGCGTCGACGACGACTGGGGAATCCTCGAACTCATCTGGTACGAGCGCGGGCGGGCGCCCTACTTCCGGGGCGGCCAACTCGACTTCGTGAACCGCGCCGTGCGCCGCGCCGAACTCGACCACCCGGAGGTCACCGACAAGTTCGCGCTGTACTTCCACGCCCTGCAGACCGCCTTCGGACTCGGGCTGCCGCGCCGGGACATCGAGGAGGGGTCCGTCCACGCCGCATTGTGGGCCCGCCGCGACGGCTGACACCCTGCGCAGGGGTGCTGTTCGCTGTCGCGCCGCTGTTGATCGACTACCGAGGAGGCTCGTCGTCCGATGAACGATCAGCACAACCGGCAGCGCCCGCTGCGCGTGGGCATGCTCACCCCGTCGTCCAACACCTGCCTGGAACCCGTGACGTACGGGCTGCTCCAGGGCGCGCCGCCGGGACTCGCCACCGTGCACTTCGCGCGGGTGCCGGTCACGCGGATCGCGCTGGACTCCGGCAGTGACGCGCAGTTCGACCGGGGGCCGATGCTGGCGGCGGCGCGGCAGTTGGCCGACGCGAAGGTGGACGTGCTGGTGTGGAACGGGACGTCGGGGTCCTGGCTCGGTGTCGAACGGGACCGTGTCCTGGCGGAGGCGCTCAGCGTCGAGACCGGTGCCCCGGCGACCACGTCGACGCTCGCGCTGCTCGACGCCTGCGCCGCCTATGAGGTGACCCGGCTCGGGCTCGCGCTGCCGTACACCAGCGACGTCGCCGACGCGATCGTGGCCACGTACGCGAAGGAGGGCCTGGAGTGCGTGCTCGCGGAGCCGTTCGGGGAGCACGACAACGAGGCGTTCGCGCGGATACCGGCCGCCGACGTGGCCCGCCAGATCGAGGAGGCGGCGAGCGGCGGGGCGCAGGCCGTGGCCGTGGTGTGCACGAACGTGTACGGGGCCTTCGAGGTCGAGCGGCTCGAAGGGGCCCTGGGTATTCCGGTGTTCGACTCGGTGAGCGCGACGCTGTGGCTGGCGCTTGGGTTGGCCGGGGCGCGGGCTTCGTGGTCGGGGTACGGGCGGCTGCTGCGCGAGGGTGGGCTGCGGGGGCACGGCGGCGGTTCGGCATAGTGGGTCGCGGCACACCGCGGCCACCAGCGGCGAGCCACCCCGACGGAAAGGCCCCCACGTGCACCACCCCACCGACGCCGACGCGCTCTGCCGGCTGTCCGCCACCGAGACCGCCGCACTGATCCGCTCGCGGGAGCTGTCGCCCGTCGAGGTCACGGAGGCGGTGCTCGACCGGATGGCGGCCGTGGACGGGGAGCTGGGAGCGTTCTGCACGCCGACCCCCGAGCTGGCGCGGGAGGCCGCTCGGCGGGTCGCGGACGACATCGTGGCGGGGCGGGAGACCGGGCCGCTCGCCGGGGTGCCGATGGGCGTCAAGGATCTGATTTCCACCAAGGGCATTCGGACGACGTCGGGCTCGCGCGCGTACGCGGACTTCGTGCCGGACGAGGACGATGTCGTGGTGGAGCGGTCGGTGGCGGCGGGCGCGGTCGTCCTCGGCAAGACCAACGCCACGGAGTTCGGCTACAGCGCGACGGGGCACAATCCGCTGTTCCCGCCGACCCGCAACCCGTGGGACCTCGCGCTCACGCCGGGCGGTTCCAGCGCGGGCTCCGCGGCGGCCGTCGCGGCGGGGCTCGGGCCCGTGGCACTCGGCAGCGACGGCGGCGGCTCGGTGCGGGTGCCGGCCGCGCTGTGCGGGATCTTCGGGTTCAAGGCGTCGATGGGGCGGGTGCCGGTGTATCCGGGGTGCCGCGACGAACGGTATCCGGGGGTCTCCGGCTGGGAGTCGATCGAGCACATCGGGCCGCTCACCCGCACCGTCGCCGACGCCGCGCTGATGCTGTCCGTGCTCGCGGGGCCCGACCCGCGCGACCGGCACTCCATCCCGTGCGCGGACGTGGACTGGACCGGGCGTCGGCCCGTCGGCCGGCTGCGTGTCGCGTACAGCCCGGACCTGAACGGGCGCGTCGCGGTCGATCCCGAGGTGCGGCGGGCGGTGGACGCGGCGGCGAAGGTGCTTGAGCGCGACCTGGGGGCCGACGTCGAGGAAGTCGACCTCCAACTACCCGACTACAGCCGGGCGTTCGGGGCGATCGTCGCCGCCGAGACCGACCTGACGGGCATGCGGGCCATGGCCGACCGGCTCGGCTCCGACATGTCCCCGCACCTGACCGCTCTCCTGCGCACCCCGTGGACCGCCGAGCAGTTCACCGACGCCAACATGGTGCGCAAGGCCGTCGTGAACCGGGTGGCGCGGCTGATGGCGACGTACGACCTGATCCTCACGCCCACGACCACCGTGCCCGCCTTCCCGGTAGGCGTGCAGGGGCCTGAGCTGATCGACGGGCGGATGGTGTCCACGGACCACTGGACGTCGTTCGCGGGGCTCGCCAACCTCACCGGCCAGCCCGCCGCCTCCCTCCCGGCGGGCCGCACCGAGGGCGGGCTCCCCATCGGCGTACAGCTCATCGGCAGGCACCTCGCGGACGGCGCGCTCCTCGACGTGTGCGCGGCCTACGAGGAGGCGGCCCCGTGGCGGGAGGCGTGGCCGACATCGATCTGAGCAGCGACGCGACGCCTACCGCACGTCCCCGTACTCGCTCAACACCCCCGGCGGAGCAAGCGCGTTGACGTAATGCGCAGGACCGTGGTCGTCGAAGGAGTACTTGAACGGCAGCGTGCGCGTCAGCGCGAGCCGTGCCGCGAAGAAGGCGAGCGGGGCGACGACGGCGAGTCCGGCGAGGCTGTCCATCTGGGGGTACGGCAGGGCGGGGTCCACGCGCTCCACCCAGCCCTCCTCCCGGGCCCGGCCCGGGATCGCCGTCATGCGGCGCGCGCGGCGCAGCGGGTTCGCACCGGTGAGCAAGTCGCCGGGGAGCGCGGCCAGTTCGGCCGCCGCGTCCGCCGCCATCGTGAACGCGGAGTCGACGGCACCGCGCGGCCTGCGGAAGTGGAACTCGCGGCCGAACGGGGCATAAGGCCCGACGGGTCGCGGCGGCAGCGCGGGCACCACGTCGCGGTCGTAGATGTAGCGCAGGAGCCGGTCCCGTAGGAAATAGGTGTCGTTGCTGTCGACCGTGCTCTCGCAGGCGCGCGCCAGGTCGGGGCCGCCGAGCATGGGCTGCCCGAACGTGTAAACGGCGCGCAGGCGGCGGGCGATGTGGGCGTAGCGCGGTTCGTGGACGAGGGTGACCGCCATCAGCGCCGCCATGGCCGCGCCGAGGCTGTGCCCGGTGATGTAGAGGGCTTCGAGGCCGTCTCCGCGGGTGCCCTTCTCGTCGGGGTCGATGGATTCGCCGCGTACGGCGCGTTCCAGGGCCTGGAGGATGAGGTAGCGGGTGGCGCGCATGTTGCGGTAGAAGCCGGCGTGCACCTCGTATTCGCCGTCGCCGAGGTCGACGGCGAGGGTTTCGGGGCGGACGTCGGCGTCGGTGAGGATGCTGATGATGTCCTCGGGCTGGGTGCCCCGGTAGCAGAGGATCGCGGTGCGGCGCTCCTCGTCCTGGATCAGGTAGGCGGCGGAGGCGATGTAGAGCGCGTCGACGCGCTGTTCGAAGACGCGGACGCGGTTGCGTTCCAGGCCGAGCCGGGTCGCCATCATGGCGACGGTTTCGGCGTCGCCGCCCTGCTCGTGACCGGCGTACGCGTACGCGGCGAGGGTCGCCATGGTGTGCGGGAGCACGCCCGCCGGGTCCGGGTGCTCCTTATCCTCGCTGAGCAGCCGCGGCAGTTCCGGGTGGACGGGAAACGTCGTCCTGCCCTGCTCGACGAAGGTGGGTTCCTTGAGGGGCCGCAGGTCGGCGAAGGCCGGTCCGTGCACGATCGTGTGCCGCATGACACCTCCCAGGACGGAGGCTGTGCAGCACACCATCGGGTCCCGGCGGCGTCAAGGCGTCGTCGATCGGCCACGCGCGGGCCCGGCGGATGGGGCGGGAGGGGTTCCGGCGACGTACGGGGCGGGCCCGCCTGCGGCTCCCCGGCCACTGACAGGGGCAATTCCCTTTGTACGTACGGGAGTTCGCGCGCGCATACATGGCGGGAACGGGCGCTGTGGCGGGTCCGAGCGCGCCGATAGCGTCGCTGCCCCTCCCCCTGCACGAACCTTCCCCACGTACCTTCGACAGGGACGGCAACCGATGGCCGAGAACGCACGTCAGCCACAGTACGAGCGGTACGAGGGCGGCAGTCCCGAGGCGGAACGCCTCGTGTTCGAGCGCCTTGCCCGCGAGATCATGAAGGTTCAGGTCGCGAACCGGCGGGCCAGTGGCGCCCAGGGTTTCGAGCGCGCCTTCCACGCGAAGGCCGCGCTCGGCGTGGAGAACGCCCGCCTGCGGTTCAACGACGACCTTCCGGCCGCGCTGCGCGCCGGCTTCGCCCAGCCGGGCGCCGAGTACTCGGCGACGGTGCGGCTGTCCAACGCGAGCGGCATGCGCGGCCCCGACGGGGCGCCCGATCTGCACGGTGTCGCGGTGCGGGTGCGGACCACGTCCGAGGAGAGCCACGATCTGCTCGCCACCTCCTTCCCGGTGTCGCACGCGGCGAACGCCCGTGAGTTCGTGGCGTTCGCCAAGGCGATGGCCGGGGCCCGCAATCCGTTGCAGAAGGCGTTCGGCCTGTTCGTGAAGCTGCCGCTGGCCGTGGGGCTCGGCACCGCGAACCGGATGCGCCGCAACGTCCAGGCCGCGACCCGGAAGACCGTCAACAGCCTTGCACAGGAGACGTATTGGAGCCGCGGCGCGATGCTGTGGGGCGAGGCGGGACCGGTCCGCTTCCTGCTGCGGCCCGCCGTGGGCGGCGGCCCAGAGCCGCGCCCCGACCGGCGTGACCCGAACTTCCTGCACAAGGAACTCGCGTACCGGCTCTCGCGCGGCGACGTCGCCTTCGACCTGTGCGTGCAGCGCTACGTCGACGAGCGGCGCACGCCCGTGGAGAACAGCGCGGTGGACTGGAAGGAGGCGATCACCCCGCCGATCCCCGTGGCGCGGCTGACCATTCCGGGCCAGGACATCACGACGGCGGAGGCCCGTTCGGCGGCCCGCCGGATCGAGGAGCTGTCCTTCAACCCCTGGTACACGACGGAGGAGTTCAGGCCGCTCGGCAACATCAACCGGGCCCGCAAGTCGGCGTACCACGCGAGCAGTGCGCAGCGCCACGGCACCCGCTTCACGCCGCACGAACCGCTCAGGAACCGGGTGCTCGGCGCGCCCGTGAGCCTCGCGTTCCGGCTCCTGAACCGCTATGTCCCGTGGCACAAGCTGCCTTTGGAGCTGAGCCTGCTCAACCTCGTGTTCCTGCGGAAGGCGCTGCGCAAGCTGAACCTGATCGACACCGACGTACAGGAAGCGCCGCCGAAGGCGGAGTCGGTGCCGGTGCCGATCGACGAGCGGCTGCGTACCGAGCGGTCCTACGACGGCACGTACAACGATCTGTCGGAGCCGAAGATGGGCGCGGTGGGCGCGGCGTTCGGCCGCAACCTCAAGCCCGTGTACCGGCCCGACCTGTTCGACACTCCGAACCCGGTGACGGTCAGCCGCAGCCTCCTGGCCCGGGAGAGCTTCGTCCCGGCGACGTCGCTGAACATCCTCGCCGCGGCGTGGATCCAGTTCCAGGTGCACGACTGGGTGAACCACCGCCGGTACAAGCCGGGTGACAAGGCGGTCGAGGTGCCGCTGCCGCCCGGTGGCGGGACGTGGGTCAACTCCCCCGGCGGGCCGGAGGAGAACGTGATGCGGTTCGCCGAGAACGAGGGCATCGAACTGCCCGGCGACGTGCCGCCGGTCCTGTTCGGGAACACCGCGTCGCACTGGTGGGACGGCTCCGAGGTGTACGGCGGCGACGAGCAGACGGCGAAACTGCTGCGCGAACCCGAGGGCGGGGCACGCCTGTTGCTCGACGGTGGGCACATTCCGATCGACCGCACCGGCATCCCGATCACCGGGTTCAAGGACAACTGGTGGATGGGGCTCAGCGCGATGCACACGCTGTTCGCGCGCGAGCACAACGCGGTGTGCGACGCGCTGCGCTCCGAGTACCCGTCGATGAGCGAGGAGCGGATCTACCACACGGCCCGCCTGGTCGTCTCCGCGCTGATCGCGAAGATTCATACGGTGGAGTGGACGCCTGCGATCCTCGCGACGAAGGCCATCGACATCGGCCTGCGCACCAACTGGGAGGGCCCGCCCAGGAATTGGCTGAACCAGCTGGGCCTTTGGCTCCTCGAATCGCACTCGCTGACCGGCATCCCGAAGACGATGCCGGACCACCACTCCGCCCCGTACTCGCTGACCGAGGACTTCGTCACCGTCTACCGGATGCACCCGCTGATCCCCGACGACTACGAGCTGCGCGAGCACCACTTCGGGCAGCGCCTCGAAACGCTCGGCTTCAACGACATCCAGGGCGCCGCCGCCGAGAGCCAGATCCGCAAGACGGGCCTCGCGAACTCCCTGTACTCGTTCGGCATCGCGCACCCGGGCGCGATCACGCTGCACAACTTCCCGAAGTCGCTGACCCACTTCCAGCGCGAGGGCGAGATCATCGACCTGTCGGTGGTCGACCTCGTACGCACCCGCAGGCGCGGCGTGCCCCGCTACAACGACTTCCGGGCGGGCCTGCACAAGGAGCGCATCCAGCGCTTCGAGGACCTGACGCAGGAGCCGGAGACGCTCGCGCGCCTCAAGGAGGTGTACCGGGACGTCGACGAGATCGACACCGTCGTCGGCCTGTTCGCGGAGAACCCGCCCACCGGGTTCGGCTTCTCCGACACCGCGTTCCGGATCTTCATCCTGATGGCGACGCGGCGGCTCCAGAGCGACCGCTTCCTCACCGTCGACTACCGGCCGGAGATCTATACGCCGCTCGGCATGGACTGGGTGGAGAAGGGCGGTATGAAGTCCGTGATCCTGCGGCACTGCCCGGACCTCGCGAGCCTGCTGCCGCGCGACGCGAGCGCGTTCGCGCCCTGGCGTCCGGTGCCGCCGGCGGAGAACGGGGGCACGCATGACGCAGGCTGAGGAAGGGCCGGGCTTGTCGGGCCACAAGGGCCTCGACGACCTGCTGACCCGCCCGCTCCTGACGACGGTCTGGCGCCGCCGCACCCACCGCGTCTCGCGCGGTGCGTCGGTGCCGGCAGGGTCGATGAGCTACCGCTCGCCGCACGAGCCGAAGCCGCTCAGCGAGCTGGAGGAGGCCCTCCTCATCGCGGTCACCGGCTCGACGGGCCTGACGATGCCGGACCGCCCCTTCGAGGACCCCCGCGACGGCAAGCCCATCATGTCCAAGCCGAACCTGACGATGACGGGCCGCACGGCGGGCAGCCCCGACAACGCGCAGGGCACGTACTTCTTCCTGATCAACGACAGCGGTACGTACTTCCTGCGCAAGCTGCCCGCCGCCCCGCACGAGCCGTTCACCGCCGAGGCCCTGGTGGAGCGGGCCGAGCAGTCCAAGGTGAAGGTCCTCGACCACCGCCTGGACGTCGCCGAGGGGCTGCGCGACTTCCCGGCGTACCTGGACTCGAACCGCTTCCTGTCGAACCTCCCCGGCACGACGGTGCTGTTCCCGGTGGTCGACCTCTCGCACCAGTACATCAACGCGCTCATGTACCTGCTCACGCAGCCCGACGGGGCGCGCCCGACCCTCGTCGACGACCGGAACCTCTACCGTCCGGCGGGCGTCAAGAAGTGGCTCGACAACGGGTTCCTGAACAAGGACCTGAAGCTGCCGCTCGGCGCGCTCGGCCCGATGCGCACCCAGATCGAGGCGGATCTCCTCCTCCAGACCGTGATGCTGACGGCGGAGGCGATGGGCCTCGGCGCCTGGATCCACGCGTCGCTCAACCCACCCATCGCGCTCGGCGACCCCAAGTTCAACAAGACGTACGGGAAGATGCTCGGCTTCACGTTCGTCACGCCGCGCTGGCGCCTCGCCGACCTGTGGCGCTGGCACGTCCCACTCCCGAAGTACGCCAACCTGCGCTCGCACCCGGTGGGCCTGGCCGACCCCGCGACCGGCGAACCACTGATCGCGGCTGCCTGTCCACCGGCCCACGCCTCCATGTCGGACGCGGTCGACGCGATCATCGACGCGAAGTTCGGCACGGGCGGCGTCTACGGAGACAAGGACGTCTTCTCCCGCATCTACAAGGAGGACTACGGCCAGCGCTATCTCGCCGAGGCCAGCGAGTACGACGAGCGCGTCATCGAGTGCGCCCGCGACATCTGTACGTACATCCTGTCCACGCACCGCCGCTTCCCCGCGCACACGGACGCCATCCATGTGCCGGGGGTCTGGCTGCAGGCGCACCACGTGGAGGGCGAGTACTACGACCGCTTCTTCACGAACGGCCTGACCGACGCGCACCGCGATCACGACACCCTGTGGGACGGCGATCGATGAGTTGAGTCGGCACGGGCGGTCTTCCTCTGTACGCTCACGCGGACGACGGCACCGCACCCGTACGCATTGGAGGACCGCCCGATGACCGAGAGCACCGGCCTGACCGACGTCCTGAGCCCGCACGTGTCGAAGGGGCCCGTGCCGGGAGCCGTGGGGCTCGTGGCCCGCGGCGACCGGGTCGAGGTGGCGGCCGTGGGGCACGCCGACACCGAAGGCAGCGCGCCACTGGCCCGCGACTCGATCTTCCGCATCGCGTCGATCACGAAGCCGATCGTGGCAGCGGCCCTCATGACGCTCGTCGAGGAGGGCCGCATCGCGCTCGACTCGCCGATCTCGCACTGGCTGCCCGAACTGGCCGCGCCGAACGTGGTCCGCGATCCGGCGGGCCCCATAGAGGACGTGATCCCGGCGGCCCGCCCGATCACGGTCGAGGACCTGCTGACCTTCCGGGCCGGCTGGGGCTTCCCCTCCGACTTCTCGCTCCCGGCGGTGCAGCCGCTGTTCGCGCTGATGGACCCGCACCACCCGCAGCGGGTGCCCGAGCCGGACACCTGGCTGGCCTCGCTCGCCGGGGTGCCGCTGCTGTACCAGCCGGGCGAGGCCTGGCTCTACAACGCCTGCTCGGACATCCAGGGCGTGCTCATCTCCCGGATGACGAGCCACTCGCTGCCCGAGTTCCTCGCCGAGCGGATCTTCGAGCCGCTCGGCATGACCGACACCGGCTTCGAGGTCCCGGCCGCCAAGCGCTCCCGTTTCACCAGCTTCTACGCTCCCACGGCCGACGGCGGCGCCGAACTCGTCGACACCCCGGACGGCCAGTGGAGCGGCCTGCCCGCGTTCCCCTCCGGCGCGGGCGGGCTCGCCTCCACCGTCGACGACTGGCACGCGTTCGCGCGCATGCTGCTCGACGACGGCGGCTCCGTGCTGTCCGCCGACTCGGTGCGGCTGATGACGACGGACCACCTGACGGCGGAGCAGCGCGAGGCGAGCGGCCTGTTCACCGAGGGCGAGGGCTGGGGCTTCGGCGGCTCCGTCGACGTCACCCGCACCCACCCGTACAACGTGCCGGGCCGCTACGGCTGGGTGGGCGGCACGGGTACGTCCGCCCACCTCACGCCGTCGACGGGGACGGTGTCGGTGCTCATGACCGGGTTCGGGATGGCAGGTCCGACACCGCCGCGGATCATGCGGGACTTCTGGACGTACGCGGCGTCCTGAGCACCCCCTAAGTCACTGCTCGCCGCTCAGGATCGGCAGCAGCAGCGAAGCCGACCAGCTGAAGTTCGGCGAGTTGAGCGGGGCGCCGGTCAGCGGGTCGTAATTCTCCTGGATCGGGCGGTCACCGGTGAGCCCCTCGCTGTTCGCGAGGAGCTTGCCGGTGAGGTCGTCGGCGTCCTTGGTGTAGCCGTAGTGGCGCAGGGCGCCGAGGGCGATGTAGGCGTGGTCGAACCAGACGGGGCCGCGCCAGTATTCCTTGGACGCGAAGTACGGGGAGGCCTTGGAGACGGTCGGGAAGGGGACGTGGGTCGCGAACTCGCCGGGGTCGGTGAGGCGTTGGCGTACGTGTGCGGCCTGGTCCTGTGACGCGGCGCCGGTCCACAGCGGCACCGCGCCCTCGATGCCGCGGCCCCGGTCGGTGAGCGGCGCGTCGTCCTTGAGGGCGATGTCGTGGAACCAGCCGTCGGCCTTGTCGTAGAACTTGGCGCGCACGGCGGCGCTCGTGTGCTCGGACTTCTCGCGCCACTTCGCGGCCCCGCCGGGGCGGCCGATGGCGTCGGCGATGCGCGCCAAGTAGGCCTGGTCCTGGGCGAGATAGGCGTTGAGGTCGACGGACTCCTGGTTGAGGGAGTAGCCGATGAGGGTGCCGTCGGAGGCGTGGTTGGCGACGACGGAGGTGCCGAGTTTCGCGTCGAAGCGCGGCGCGTTGTCGAGGCCGCTCTCCCAGGCGGCGGCGAGGCGGCGCTGTTCGGTGGAGTCGTTGGCGGGGTCGACGGTGGCGCCGTACTCGGCGAGGCCGTCGTGGTCGTGGTCCCGGTTGCGGTACCACCAGGCCTGGTAGGCGGCGAGCTTCGGGTACAGCTCGCGCAGGAACGAGCGGTCGCCGCTCCTCTGGTACACCTCCCACACCGACCAACTGGCCATCGGCGGCTTGGAGTTACGCTCGTTCCAGTTGCCGCCGCCGCGTTCGGGGTCGTTGTAGAAGAGGGCGTCGGGGATCATTCCGGCGTCCTGCGGGCGGGTCTTGGAGTCCGCGGTGACCTGGTAGTCGAACATGGACCGGATCTGCGACTCGGCGAGCGCCGGGTCGAAGCGGGCGGTGCCCACGGCCTGCTTCCAGCTGTCCCACGCCCACAGTCCACCCGTGAACCACTTGTACGAGATGGAGGGCGTCATGCCGTCGTGCTTCAACTGCCCGGCGGCGGAACGCCAGTTGGAGACGAGGGTTTCGAGGGATTTGACGGCGGTACGGCGTCGGTCCGCCGGCACCCCGCGCGTGACCCCGGCGACGTACCGCGCCCACCGGGCGTCCCCTGCGGTGGCGTACGCGTCCGGGGCGGCGAGCACGGAGCGCGCCCGCTCGGCCTCGCGGGTGCGCTCGGCGTCGGTGAACGTGTAGGACTCGGTCCAGTCGAAGTGGTGCGCGGCGCCGGGCGCGAGGGTGACGGGCGACGCGGCCCGCGTCTTGTAGGTGTCGCCGTCGACGGTCGTGTGCACCGGGTCCTTGTGCGTGACCTCGAAGCGTTCGGTGCCGTCGGTGAGGTAGTCCCACTTCTCGCGCACCTTCGCGAAGTCGACGCCGACGCCGTGCCCGGTGGGCTTCAGGGACGGCGCGTCGTGCATGGGCGCCTTCTTGGGGCGCAGCAGGCTGCCGGTCCAGTCGGCGCCGAGGGTGCGGGCGGTGTTGCCGGTGTTGCGAACTTCGGCCCGCACCATGGCGGTTCGGTTCGTCGCGAACCGGAGCGTGAGGTCGAGGGTGAGGCCGCGCCCGAGGTCGTACGACTGGAGGAGGCGGCCCGGCTGCGAGGTGAATCTGGGGGTGCCGCCCGCGTCGAGGGCCAGGGTGCGGCCGTCCTCCGTGAGCCGCATCCGGCTGAAGGACTTGCTGAGCCACCACGGGTACTCCTGCGCGATGTACAGCGGCCCGCTGAAGCCTCCGTACGCCGCCTTGTCCCCGGCCTTCGGCAGGGCGTACGCGTGCCAGGCGCCGCGGTCCGAGAAGGTGCTGATGGGGTTGTTGTCCTCGGAGTCGCCTGGCAGCGCGGCCTTCGGGGTGCCGTGCAGGTCGAGGACGTCGGCGTAGTCGGGTCCCTGGGGTGCGGCGGCGCTGGCGGGCGGGGCGGCGAGGCTCGCGCCGCCGACGAGCAGCAGGGCGGCGGCGAGGGCGCGGGCGGGGCGGCGGGCGGATCGGTGGGTGGTCACGGGGTGGTGTCTCCAAGCGGTTGTTCGGTGGTGCGGAGGACGGCGGCGCCGAGCGGGCCGAGCGTTACGGAGCCGGAGCCGGAGCCGTGCGTGTCGGCGCCCGTGAGCAGGTCGGTTCCGAAAGTGCCGGGCGCCGGGACGTCGACGGCGTGGTCGTTGTGGTTGAGGAGGAAGAGGTACGAGGCGTCAGGCCCGGTGCGGACCGTCGCCTCGACGCCGTCCGGGACCGGGGCGCACGCGGTGACACCCGCGTCCCCCAGCACCCCGTCGAGGACGTCGCCGATGCCCTCCGGCAGGTGGCAGCTCACGTACCAGGCGGCGCCGCGCCCGACGGTGTTGCGGGTGACGGCAGGAAGCCCCGCGAGCGGTCCGGCGGCGTAGGTGTCACGGACATCGGCACCGGCACCGGCACCGGCATGGGCCACCACCCACTCGCTCCACACGGCGGCCTCGGCCCCCGAGGCGAGCGGCACCCGCTCCCCGTCCGGCACCGGCCAGAACTCGTCGACGCGGACGCCGAGCAGCGCGGCGAGCGGTCCGGGCGCTCCCCCGTCGTGGATGTGGTCGTGCTCGTCGACGACGCCGCTGAACGGCCCGCACACGAGGTGCCCGCCACCCGCCACGTACGCGGTGAAGCGCTCGGCGTCGGCGGTGCGCAACAGGTGCAGGTTCGGGGCGAGCACGGCGCGGTAGCCGGTGAGGTCTGCGGACGGCGGGGCGAAGTCGACGGTGACGCCGCGCGCGTGCAGCGCGTCGTACCAGGGGCGCAGCAGGTCGCGCCAGCGCATGCGGGCGCTGGGGTGGTCATCGGACTCCATGGCCCACCAGGAGTCCCAGTCGAGGACGATCGCGACGTCCGCCGTGATGCGGCTGCCCGCGACCTCGGCGAGCCGGGCCAACTCCTGGCCGAAGCGGACCGTCTCGCGCCAGCCCCGCGAGGCGGTGCCGCCGTGCGGGAGGAGGGCGCTGTGGTATTTCTCGGCGCCCGCACGCGAGGCCCGCCACTGGAAGTACATGACGCCGTCGGCGCCGCGCGCCACGGCCTGGAGCGACCAGAGCCGTTGCAGTCCTGGCTTCTTGGGGACGTTGACGGGCCGCCAGCTGACGGCGGACGGCGCCTGTTCCAGCAACAGCCACGGCCTGCCCCGCTTCAGCGAGCGCATCAGGTCGTAGTTGAGTGCGGCGTTGATGTGGGCGCGCGGGTCGGCCGGGTCCGGGTAGGCGTCGTCCGACACGAAGTCCTCGTGGCGGGCCCACTCCCAGTAGTCGAGGGCCTTGAACATCGACATGAAGTTGGTGGTGGCGGGGGTGTCCGGGGTGACCTCGGCGAGGACGGCGCGCTCGGCGCGGTGCAGGGCGAGGAGGGCGTCGGAGCAGAAGCGGCGCCAGTCGAGGAGCTGGGTCGGGTTGACCGGTCCCGGCGCGGTGCGCGGCGGTTCGACCTCGTCGTACGTGCCGTAGCGCTGGGACCAGAAGGCGGTGCCCCAGGCGTGGTTGAGGGCGTCGACGGTGCCGTACTTCGCGCGCAGCCAGTCGCGGAAGTGTGCGGCGGAGCGCGGGCAGAAGCACTCCGTGACGTGGTCCCCGTACTCGTTGTGGATGTGCCAGAGGGCGACGGCGGGATGGTCGCCGTAGCGTTCGGCCAGCTTCCGCGCCAGGTGGACGGCGGCGGCGCGGTACTCGGGTGACGAGGGGCAGTAGTGCTGCCGGGAGCCGAATTCGAGGCGGACGCCGTCGGCGGTGACCGGGAGGATCTCCGGGTGGGCGCGGACCAGCCAGGCGGGCGGGGAGGCGGTGGCGGTGGCCAGGTCGACGGAGATGCCGTGCGCGTGCAGCAGGTCGAGGAGCCGGTCGAACCAGCCGAAGTCCCAGTCATCAGGGCCCGGTTGGAGCCGCGCCCACGAGAACACGCCGACGGTCACCATGCTGACGCCGGCCTCCCGCATCAGCGCGGCGTCCTCCTTCCACACCTCCTCCGGCCACTGCTCGGGGTTGTAGTCGCCGCCGTACAGCAGCCCGGGTACGCGGGGCAGACGGCCGATGTCCATGGCGGTCATCCCTTCACCGCCCCGCCGAGCAGCCCGGCCACGAACTGCCGCTGGAAGAGGAGGAAGAGGGCCATCAGCGGCAGCGTCGCGAGCAGCGAGCCGAGCATCAGGCCCGAGTAGTCGACGTGGGAGAGACCCGTGAGGGTGTTGAGTGCGACGGGCACGGTGTATCGGTCCTCGGTGTTGAGCATGAGCAGCGGCCAGATGAAACTGTTCCATCCGGTCATGAAAGTGAAGATCACCAGGGCCCCCAACTGCGGGCGCACGCAGGGCAGCACGACCCGGTAAAAGGTGCGCAACTCCCCCGAACCGTCCATGCGGGCCGACTCGATCAGCTCGTCGGGGAAGTCGACGAAGCCCTGGCGCATAAGCAGGATCCCGAAGGAGTTCGCGAGGAACGGCAGGATCACGGCCTGGTAGGTGTCGATCCAGCCGACGCTCGCCATCATCTGGAACAGCGGGACGAGCAGCACCTGGAAGGGGATCATCATCGTCGCGAGCACGGCGGCGAGCAGCAGCCCGCGCCCTCGGAAGCGGTACTTGGCGAGCCCGTAGCCGCACATCGCGGAGACGAGCGAGCTGACGGCGGTGTGCACGACGGCGATGCCGACACTGTTGAGGAGGACCCGGCCGAAGCCGATGGTGTCCTCCAACCGGGCGAGATTGTCGAGGAGTTTGCCGCCGGGCAGGAGCGGCGGCGGCGAGCGGAACAGGTCGGACGTGGAGTGGGTGGCCGCGATCGCCATCCACAGGAACGGTACGAGGCTGACGACCGCGCCGACCGTGAGGACGAGGCGGGCGAGCCAGCGCGTGCCGCGCACGGCGAGGAAGGCTTTCATCGGCGGCGCTCCCTTCCGAACAGCAGGTACTGGAGCGCCGAGATCGCGGCGATGAGCACGACGACGACCCAGGCGATGGCGGCGGCGTATCCGAAGTCGAACTGCTGGAAGCCGACCTTGTAGAGGTAGACGACGGGGGTGAGGGTCGCGTCGTCGGGGCCCCCCTTCGTCAACACGTAGTTCTCGTCGAAGAGTTGGAGGGTGCCGATGGTGGAGGTGACGACGCAGAACAGGATCACGGGCCGCAGCTGCGGCAGCACGACGCGCGTGTACGTGGCGAGGGTGCCCGCGCCGTCGATGGCGGCGGCCTCGTACTGGTCCTTGCCGATGGCCTGGAGTCCGGCGAGCAGGATGACGGCGTTGTAGCCGGCCCACCGCCAGGTCAGCGTGATGATGAGCGAGATCCGCGCCCACGTCGGGTCGTTGAGCCAGTCGACGGGGCCGAGGCCGACGACGCCGATGATCTGGTTGACGAGTCCGCCGTCGGTCTTGAGAAGGACCTGGAAGACGACGGCGTACGCGACGAGCGTGGTGACCGCCGGCAGGAAGTGCAGGGCGCGCCAGGTGCCGCGGAAGCGCAGCCACGACTGGTTGAGCAGGACGGCGAGCAGAAGCCCGAAGCCGATCATCACGGGGACCTGCACGACGAGGATGAGCGCCGTGTTGGCGAGGGACTTCAGGAACGCCGGGTCGTGGATCATCCGCTGGTACTGGTCGAGCCCGACCCACGTGAGGGCGCCCTTGTCCTCGCTGGTGAAGGACTGGAGGAGGCTCGCGCCCAGCGGGTACGCGAAGAAGATCACGAAGAGCGCGGCGGCGGGACCGGCGAAGATCCACCCGGTGAGCCGCAGGCGGCGGCGCGGGCCGCGCGTCTTGCCGGGGGCGCGCGTGGGAGCGGGATCGAGAGGGCGCTCGGGGCGTTCGCCTTGTGCTTCGAGTACGGCCATGACCGCTACGCCACCTTCTTCCGTCCGGTCGCGTCGGCGAGCTGGTCGGCCGCCGCCTTCAGCACGGAGCGCGGGTCCTTGCCGCGCAGCGTCGCGCTGTTGACGGCGGCGGTGACGATGTCGGTCGCCTTGGCGTCGTCGTCGGTGTACTCGACGGGCGGGATGCTCTGGGCGAGGCGGGCGAAGACGGCGTTGGTGGCCTGCCCGCCGAAGTAGTCCTGCTTCCGGCTCAGATAGGGGTCGTCGAGCGCGGGGAGGTAGGACGGGAACAGCCCTTCGCGCTTGAGCATGGACACCTGATTGGTCCGGCTGGCGAGTACGGAGCGGAGGAACTCCCAGGCCAGATCGGGGTTCTTGCTCTGCGCGGGGATGCTGAGGGTGGAGCCGCCGACGTTCGATGTGCGGGTGCCGTCGGCGGTGAATCCGGGCAGCGGCACGACGCCGAACTTCCCCTTCAGCTCGGGCATTTCGCCGGTGAGGGTGCCGGTCCACCAGGCGGCGGTGGGCGTGCTGGTGGCCTTGCCCTCCTTGGTTCCGGTGACGAGGCCGTCCCAGCCCTTCTCGTAGTCGATGAGGCCGTGTTCGGCGAGGTCCCGCAGGACGGTGAGCGCGGCGACGGCCGCCGGGGTGTCGAGGGCGACGCGGCCACCCTTGAAGTAGAGCTGCCCCTGCTGCTGGAGCAGCATCGGGAAGATCCCGGGGTCGGTGGTGTCGGCGATGATCGCCTTGCGCCCGGTCGCCTTCTTGACCCGTACGCTCGCGTCGACGAAGTCGGCCCACGTCTCAAGGGACTTGGGGTCGACGCGGGCCGCGCGGAAGTGGTCGCGGCGGTAGTACAGGCCGCACGGCCCGATGTCCCAGGGCAGCGCGAACACCTTGCCGCGGTCCGCGCCACCGACGACGGTGCGCCACGCGGCACGGTCGAAGTCACCGCCGTAGCGCCCGCCGCGCTCGCCCAAGTCGTAGAACCCGGTGGGGAAGTTGGCGGTGTACCGGGGCAGATAGCTCCCCTCCATGGTGAGCACGTCGGCGAGTCCGGTGCCGCCCCGCAACCCCACCGTGATCTTGTCGTACGCGTTGTCGTAGCCGATGTCGACGACCTTGATCCGGGTGCCGGGGTGCCGTCGCTCGAAGGTGCGGGCGAAGCGTTTCAGGGCGCCGGCGGCCGTGTCCCACGACCAGACGGTGATGGCCCCGGAGAGCTTCTTGCCGCCCTCCGGGTCGCCGCCGGAGCCGTCGCCGGAGTCACCGCCCGCGCCGTCGAGTTCGCGCTCCTGTCCGCCTGCCCCGCCCGCGCCACCCATGGCACAGCCGCTGACCAGGGCGGACGCCGAGGCTGCGAGTCCTGCGCCGACAACTCGGCGCCGGGTTGGTCCTGTTGACACTCTTGCCTCCTGGAGCCTGAATGCCTAATGCTGTATTCAGAACACTGAATGACGGCCCCGGTCGTCAAGAGTCGTGCACACAAAGTCTTCTTGGCCCCGCCGCCGCCCACTCCCACCACCACGCGGCCCGCGAGCCATGCCCCCGGATGAACCGGACCACCTCCGCCCAACCGAAAGGCGCGGCATGACGTCGACACAGGACGAGACCTTCGAGCCGTCCACCCACCCGTACATTCCGAACGCCACCCCGGCCGTGCGCCGGGCGATGCTCGACGAGATCGGCGCGGCGAGCGTCGAGGAGTTCTACGCCGACATCCCCGCCGGCATCCGCCTGCACCGCCCGCTCGACCTGCCGCCCGCGCTGCGCTCCGAGGCCGAACTCGTGCGCCACATGGAGCGGTTGCTCGCCCGCAACACCTCCACCCGCGAGACCCTGAGCTTCCTCGGCTCCGGCTGCTACCAGCACCACGTCCCCGCCGTCGTCGACGAGGTCGTGAACCGCAGCGAGTTCCTCACCGCGTACGCGGGCGAGCCGTACGAGGACCACGGCCGGTTCCAGGCGATGTGGGAGTACCAGTCGCTGATGGCCGAGCTGCTCGACGTCGAGGTCGTCAACGTCCCGGTGTACGACGGCTTCCAGGCCGTCGGTACCGCGCTGCGCATGGCGGGCCGCGTCACCGACCGCCGCCGCCTGCTCATCGCGTCGTCGGTGGACGCCGACAAACTCTCCCGCGTACGCGACTATGTGCGCCCCGACCACGACGTGGTGGTGGTCCCGGTGGATCCGGCGACGGGCGGCGCCGACCTCGACGCCGTACGCGCCGAGTTGGCAACCGGCGACGTGGCGGCCGTCTACGCCGAGTCCCCCTCCGCCCTCGGTGTCATCGACGCCCACCTCCCCGACCTGGCCGAACTCGCCCACGCCGCAGGCGCGTTGTACGTCGTCGGCTGCAACCCGATCACGCTCGGCGTCCTCGCGCCCCCGACCTCGTACGGGGCGGACATCGCGTGCGGGGACATCCAGCCGCTCGGCATCCACCAGAGCTTCGGCGGCGGCAACGCCGGGTTCATCGCCACGCGCGACGAGGAGCGCCTGGTCGCCGAGTTCCCGACCCGCCTCTTCGGGATCGCGCCGACCGAGGTCGAGGGCGAGTACGGCTTCGGCGACGTGGCCTGGGAGCGCACCTCCTTCGCGCGCCGCGAGGAGGGCAAGGAGTGGGTCGGCACCGCGTCCGCGCTGCACGGCATCGGCGCCGGTGTCTACCTCGCCCTGATGGGCCCGCAGGGCATGCGCGAGATCGGCGACACGATCCTCAAACTGACGGCGTACGCACGCGAGCGCCTCTCCCAAGTCCCTGGCGTCGACGTCCCCTTCGGCGCCGACGTCCCCCACTTCGCCGACTTCACCGTCCGCTACACCGGCTCCCGCACGGCCGCCGAGATCCGGGCGGACCTGCGCGGCCGGGGCATCTTCGGCGGCGTACCGACCGGCGAGCGCGAGGCCGCGTTCTGCGTCACCGAGGTCCACACCACGGCAGACATCGACCTGCTCGCCACCACCCTTGAGGAGATCGTCAAGTGAGCGCCCACACCACTCCCGTGTCCGTCTCCCCCGAGGAGGCCCGCATCGCGCCGAAGCCGCGGCTGCGCCGCTTCCACCAGGCGTCCTGGGACGAGGACCTGATCTTCGACCTCAGCTCACCGGGCGAACGCGGAGTCCTGGTCCCGCGGCCCGATCCGTCCCTCCCGGAGCCGGAGCTCCCCGCCGCACTCCGCCGCACGCACGCGCCCGCTCTCCCGGAGATGTCCCAACAGCAGGTCCTGCGCCACTACTTGAGGCTGTCGCAGGAGAACCTGGGCGCGGACCTGAACATCGACGTCGGCCAGGGCACCTGCACCATGAAGTACAGCCCCAAGGTCAACGACCAGTTCGTCCGCGACCCGCGTATCTCGGCCCTGCACCCCCTCCAGGACGAGGACACGGTCCAGGGCGTCCTCCAGACCGTCCACGACCTGGAGGGCCTCCTGAAGGAGATCTCCGGTATGGACCGGGTGTCCCTCCAGCCCGCCGCCGGCTCGGCCGCGATCTACACCAACATCGCCATGATCCGCGCCTACTTCGCCGCGCGCGGCGAACTGGACCAGCGCGACGAGGTCATCACCACCATCTTCTCCCACCCCTCGAACGCGGCCTGCGCGAAGACGGCCGGGTTCAAGGTGATCACGCTCCACCCCGACGCCGACGGCTACCCCGACATCGAGGCCCTGAAGGCGGCGGTCGGCCCCCGCACGGCGGCGCTGATGATCACCAACCCCGAGGACACGGGCATCTACAACCCGCGCATCGAGGAGTTCGTCCGCACCGTCCACGAGGCGGGCGGCCTGTGCTCCTACGACCAGGCCAACGCCAACGGCATCCTCGGCATCACCCGCGCCCGCGACGCCGGTTTCGACCTGTGCCACTTCAACCTGCACAAGACGTTCTCGACGCCGCACGCCTGCGGAGGCCCTGCGGCGGGCGCGAGCGCGGTCACGGAGGACCTGGCCCCCTACCTCCCCCGCCCGACGATCGATTTCGACGGCGAGCGCTACCACTTGAACGACGACCGCCCCGAATCGATCGGCAAGATGCGCCCGTTCTACGGGGTGATCCCGAACCTGGTCCGCGCCTACGCCTGGATCATGGCCCTCGGCGCCGACGGCCTCCGCGCGGCGGCGGAGACAGCGGTCCTGAACAACAACTACCTCCTCCACAAGGTCCGCCAAATCCACGGCGTCTCGGTCCCCTACGCCGAGGGCCGCCCGCGCGTCGAACAGGTCCGCTACAGCTGGGAGAGGCTCTACGAGGACACGGGCGTGCACTCGGAGGAGATCGGCCTGCGGGCCGCCGACTTCGGCACCCACTACTGGACCAGCCACCACCCGTACCTCGTCCCGGAACCCATGACCCTCGAACCGACGGAGTCGTACACCCGGGCCGACCTCGACGAGTTCGCGGCGATCCTCACGGAGGTCGCCCGCGAGGCCTACGAGTCCACGGACACCGTCCACACGGCCCCGCACCGCTCCACGATCCACCGCGTCCGCCCCGACGCCCTGGAGGACCCCAGGACGTGGGCGGTCTCCTACCGCGCCTACCGCCGCAAGGTCCTGGACGCCCGGTCATGACACCCGCTCCCCGCGTGGGCCTCCTGGTCAACCCGATCGCCGGCCTCGGCGGCCGGGTCGGCCTCGGCGGCACGGACGGCCCCGACCGCGCCCACCAAGCCCTTCTCCTGGGCGCGACCCCACTGGCCGCGACAAGGGCAACGGAGGCGCTCCGCGAACTCCGCTCCCGCGGTTCCGCCCCCTTGATCGTGACGGGCCCGGGCCCCCTGGGAGAAGACGCAGCGCAAGCATCCGGGCTACGTGTGCAAGTAGTGACCAAGAGGGGCGCGAGGAACCACGCACCGCTCCCCGGACAACCCGACACAGGCCCTCCCGCCCCCACCACTCCACCGGCCAGGGGCGCGAGGAACCGCGCACCGCTCCCCGGGGAACGCCCCACAGGCACTCCCAAACCCACCACTCCACCGGCCAGGGGCGCGGGGAACTGCGCACCGCTCCCCGGGGAACGCCCCACAGGCACTCCCGAACCCACCACTCCACCGGCCAGGGGCGCGGGGAACTGCGCGCCCAACCCCGACCCACGCGGCACGGAGCCAACCCTCACCACCACTCCGGAGGACACCCGCACCACGACCACCGCCATCCTCAACGCCGGCGTAGACCTCCTCCTCTTCGCCGGCGGCGACGGAACCGCCCGCGACATCCTCACCGCACTCAACGGCACACCCCAACCAGTCCTCGGCATCCCCACCGGCGTCAAAATGCACTCCGCCGTCTTCGCCGTCGGCCCCCGCGCCGCAGGCGAAGTCGCCCACGCCCACCTCACCGGCACCGCCCACACCCACGCCGCGGAAGTCATGGACCGCGACGAAGCCGCGCTCAAAGAGGGCCGCACCGCCTCCCACCTCCACGGCTGGCTCCACGTCCCCCACGTCCCCACCCGCGTACAACAACGCAAAACGGGCAGCACCACCACCCCCACCGACACCACCACCGGCATCGCCGCGGAACTCGCCGCCCACATCGGCGACGCCACCCTCATCCTCGGCCCGGGAACCACCACCCGCTCCGTGGCGGCAGCCCTCGGCGCGGACTCATCGCTCACAGGCGTGGACGTCCTGGACGTCCGCGACGGCCACGCGAAAGCGATCACCCTCGACGCCCCAGAGGAAGAACTCCTCGCCCACATCGACCCCACCCGCCCCACATGGGTGGCGGTCTCCCCCATCGGCGGCCAGGGCTTCCTCCTGGGCCGCGGCAACCAGCAGATCTCACCCCGCGTGCTGCGCGCGACCGGCGGAAAGCCCCACCTCCTCGTCCTCTGCCCGGAACAGAAACTCGCCGCCCTCCACGGCCGCCCCCTCCTCCTCGACACCGGCGACCCCGCCCTGGACGCCGAACTCACCGGCCACGCCCGCGTAATCACCGGCCGCCACCACATCTCCCTCTACCGCACCACGCACTAGCACCGACCCCAGGAGCCCTCATGATCGACCTCACCGGTAAGCGCGCCATCGTCACCGGCGGAGCCACCGGCATCGGCCGCGCCACCGCCCACGTACTCGCCGAACTCGGCGCCCGCGTCGTCGTCGCCGACGTCGACGCGGACGGCGGCGAACAGACGGCGAAGGACATCGACGGCACCTTCGTCCACTGCGACGTCTCGAACCGCACGGACTGCGAAACGGTCGTCGCGACAGCGCACACCCAACTCGGCGGCGTGGACATCCTCTTCAACAACGCCGGCATCATCCGCCGCTCCACGGTCTGCGAGATCACCGAGGAGGACTGGGACCAGGTGATGGCGGTCAACGTCCGCTCGATCCTCCTGATGAGCCGCCTCGTCATCCCCGGCATGAAGGAACGCGGCGGCGGCTCCATCATCAACACCGGTTCCGGCTGGGGGATTTCGGGCGGCGCGAGCGCGGTGTCGTACTGCGCGTCGAAGGGCGCCGTCGTCAACATGACCCGCGCGATGGCCATCGACCACGGCCCGGCGAACATCCGCGTCAACTGCGTCTGCCCCGGCGACACCGCCACCGGCATGCTCGCCGACGAGGCCCGCCAGCTCGGCGAGAGCCCCGACTCCTTCTACACGGACGCCGCCGACCGGCCGCTCGGCCGCATCGGACAGCCGCGCGACATCGGGCAGACCGTGGCGTTCCTGGCATCCGACGCATCGGCGTTCATCAGCGGGGCGATCATCCCGGTGGACGGAGCCGGTACCGCCTGAGCGGCGGCGTAACAGATAATCGAGCGGACCGACCGGGGAAGGGCTGCCGCACATGCCAATCGACAACCGACCGCTGCGCGAGCAGGTGAAGGAAGAGCTGCTCAGGCGGCTCGGCAGCGGCACGATCGCGACGAACGAGCCGATCAACGAGGGGCAGCTCGCCACCGAGCTCGGCGTGAGCCGCACGCCGCTGCGCGAGGCACTGATCACGTTGGAGCGCGAGGGTGTCATCACCAGCGAGCGCGGCAAGGGCTTCCGTTTCACGCCGCTGAGCGCCCAGGAGTTCCGCGACCTCACCGCGATCGTCGCCACGCTCGAAGCGCTCGCCCTCGAATCGAGCCCGCCCGAGCACCTGGCGGAGATCGCTCCGCGCCTGCTCGAGCAGGCCCGCGCGTTCTCCGCCCCGCAGGCCCCGCACGACGTCATAGAGCAGTACGACGACGCGTGGCACGACCTGCTCCTTTCGGGCTGCGCGAACGACCGCCTGATGAAGCTGATCACGTCCCTGAAGGTGACGATGCACCGCTACGAGCGGGTGGCGCTCGGCAACCAGGACATCCTGGAGCGCTCGGCCGTCGAGCACGAGCGGATCGCGGAGTGCGTCACCCGCGGCGACATCCCCGCCGCGGCGCAGGCGCTCAAGGACAACTGGAACAGCGGCATGGACCGCATCCTGGAACACCTCAAGGACTGACCCGCGTACGCCACGAGGGCACGGCAGCACATCGGTGCGCCGTGCCCTCGTTCCGTGCTGTTGACACGGACCCGCCGGAGCGAGATCTTCATCCCTGACTCGGTGCGCAAAACTGCACGCTCGCACCGGACTTCACGCACAACTAAACAACAGCTGGTCATTCTGAGCGGAGATGCACCTCATGCGAAGACTGCACCAACGGCACCCCCGGCGAACCCAACGGCACCCCCGGCGAAGAAGCGCCCGCACCCTCGCCGCCTGGCTCACCGCCGCCCTCGCCGCGGCCCTCCTCGCCGCCCCCGCACACCAGGCGGGCGCGGCCACCCCACGCGGCGGTGTCCTCGACGCCGACCACAAGAGCGTCACGTGGCAGAGCCCCACCTACGCCTCCGGCACGGTCGACGACCCCAAGAAGTGTCCGTCGGCCGAAGAGGACCCGGACGGCAAGACGTGCGATCGCTTCGACCTCAAGGTGTCGGTCCCCGACGGGTATTGGGACGACAACCCCGAGGGCGGCGTCCCGGTCTCGATCGAGTGGGCGAAGCAGCCCAAGGACGACTTCGACATGTACGTCTACGACGACGCGGGCAAGCAGGTCGCGTCCAGCGCGGGCACCGCCGACCCCGAGGCGACGGTCGTACCGAAGGCGAACGGCACGTACCACGTGGTGGTCGTCCCGTACGACGTGCACGACAACTCCTTTGTCGGCAAGGCCTACTTGCCCGAGACGACGGACGCCGGGAACCTCACGTCCTTCACCGGCGACGACGGCGGCTACACGGTCGCCGCAGGAGACCTCAAGGCGCGCGCCGACTTCCTGAAGGGCGGTCAACTCCACCTCCAGGCCGACCCGTCGGGCGATTTCACCGATCCGACGAAGGGTCAGATCGTGCGCGAGCGCCCCGCCGTCGACCCGCACACCACGTCCTTCGACGCGGGCGCCTACTACGGCATCCGTTCCGCCGACGCCGTCCTGCGCGTCTACAAGAAGCCGCTGCGCTTCGGCCTCTACAAGGCCGACAACAGGACGCGGATCTGGCAGGAGGACAAGCCGCTGCGCTGGTCAACGGGCGGCATGCGGCAGAGCCTGGAGCGCGGGGCCGACGAGCAGTTCTTCGGCGGCGGCGAACAGAACGGTTCGTTCTCGCACCGCGACAGGACGGTCCGCGTCGCGAACAACACGGACTGGGACGAGGGCGGCTACCCCAACTCGCAGCCGTTCTACCTCTCTTCGGCCGGTTACGGCGTCTACCGGAACACCTTCGCGCCCGGCGTCTACGACTTCGGCCCCTCGGTCCACACCGGCCAGCAGGAACGCCGCCTGGACGCCTACTACTTCCTCGGTGACGCCAAGCAGGCCATCGGCAAGTACACGGCGCTGGTCGGCAGGCCGTTCATGCCGCCGGTCTACGGCCTCGAACCCGGCGACGCCGACTGCTACTTGCACAACGCCAACCAGGGCGAGCGGCACACCCTCGACTCGCTCAAGGTCGCCGACAAGTACGTCGAGAACCAGCTGCCGCTCGGCTGGATGCTCGTCAACGACGGCTACGGCTGCGGCTACGAGAACCTCGCCGAGACCGCCAAGGGCCTCCAGGACCGCGGCGCCGAACTCGGCCTGTGGACGCAGGACGGCATCGACAAGCTCGCCGACCAGGTGAAGGCGGGCCAGCGCGTCGCCAAGCTGGACGTCGCCTGGGTCGGCAACGGTTACGGCATGGCCCTCGACGCCTGCGACAAGGCGAAGGCCGGCATCGAGGACAACAGCGACGCCCGCGGCTTCGTCTGGATGCCGGTGTCCTGGGCGGGCGCCCAGCGCTGCGCGGTCCTCTGGTCGGGCGACCAGAAGCTGTCCTGGGACTTCGTGCGCTGGCAGATCCCGACGTACGCGGGCGCCACGCTGTCCGGCATCGCGTACAACACCGGTGACATCGGCTCGATCTACTCGCACGACGCGAAGATGTACGCGCGCGACCTCCAGGCCAAGACGTTCCTTCCGGCCGTCATGACGATGGACGGCTGGGCCCGCGACATGACCACGGGCGAGAAGATCAACCAGCAGCCGTGGGTGGACGGCGAGCCGTACACCTCCGTCAACCGCAAGTATCTGCACCTGCGCGAGCGCCTCATGCCGTACCTGTACACGCTCGCCAAGCAGGCCTCGGACACCGGCGTCGGCGGCGTACGGCCGCTGTGGCTGGAGTACCCGAAGGACCCCAACACCCTTGGCGCGGAGGCCAAGTACGAGTATCTGGCGGGCGAGGACTTCCTCGTCGCGCCGGTCTACAAGGACGCCGACACCCGCGACGGCATCTACCTGCCGAAGGGCACGTGGACCGACTACTGGACGGGCAAGGAGTACAAGGGCCCGACCACGATCGACGGCTACCACGCCCCGCTCGACACACTTCCGCTCTTCGTGAAGTCGGGGGCGATCGTGCCGATGTGGCCCAAGGGGACGACCTCGTGGAAGACGCGTGACAAGGGGCAACTCGGCTATGACGTCTACGCGTCGGAGCCGGGCCACCACTCGTACACGCTCTACGAGGACGACGGGGTGACCCGCGAGTTCAAGGACGGCGCGTCGGCGACGCAGCGGGTGACCGTGGACACCAGCGCCTCGGGTTCGGCCATCAACGTCGGTGCCAGCAAGGGCAGTTACGCGGGCAAGCCCGGCGAGCGCGCGTACACCTTCACGGTGCACGGCAAGGCGGCACCTGAGCGGGTGAGCGTGAACGGCCGCCCGTTGAGCGCCAGTTCATGGTCGTACGACGAGAAGGCACATGTGACGAAGGTCCGTACGGCGTCGCTTCCTACGGACAAGGCGTTCACGGTGCGCCTGAGCGGCTGACGGGACAGAAGAGAACGGAAGAGGGGGGTCGGCCCGCACCGGCGGGCCGACCCCCGTACCGCTCAGTCCACCCGCTCCGACTCGTGCCACCCCGAGTGCAGCGCCCGGTACTCCTCGGGCGTCGCCTTCGGCACGTACGTGCCGGGGCCGAACATCGCCTTGGCGAGCCGCGCCCGCATCCGCTGCCGGACGGAGAACCTGCGCTCCACTCCGTTCTCGTCGAAGCGCGGCCCCAACTCGTAGGCCCTGGGCTGCTCGTGGGCGTTGAGCGTGTAGAGCTCGGCGCGCGTGAGCGGCTCGTGGACCTCGATGAACTCGCCGTGCGGGAGGCGTTTGATCTGCCCGGACTCGCGGCCGTGCAGGGCCTTCTCGCGGTCGCGGTGCTGGAGCCCCTGGCAGACCCGTTTGGTGACGACGAACACGAGGACGGGCACGACGAAGCAGCTGATGCGCACGAACCAGGTGATGGCGTTGATCGAGAGGTGGAGTTTCGTGGCGACGATGTCGTTGCCGCCGCCGATGAGCAGCACCGCGTACAGCGACAGCCAGGCCGCGCCGATGCCGGTCCTGACCGGCTTGTTGCGTGGCCGGTCGGCCGTGTGGTGCTCGCGTTTGTCGCCGGTGATCCACGCCTCCAGGAACGGATACACCAGCATGAAGGAGAGGATCACCGGGAACAGCGTGAACGGGATGAAGACGCCCAGTTGCAGCGTGTGCCCCCAGGCGCTGATCTCCCACGCGGGCATCACGCGGATCAGCCCCTCGGAGAAGCCGAGGTACCAGTCGGGCTGCGCGCCCGTCGTGACGAGATCCGTTCTGTAGGGCCCGAAGGCCCACACCGGGTTGATGGTCGCCACCGCTCCGAGCAGCGCGAGCACCCCGAAGACGAGGAAGAAGAACCCGCCCGCCTTCGCCACGTAGATCGGGAAGAAGGGCGCCCCCGTGACCCGCTTCTCGCCGCGTCCGGGGCCCGCGAACTGGGTGTGCTTGTGGTAGAAGACCAGGATCAGATGGAGCGCCACCAGGCCCAGCATGATCCCCGGCAGCAGCAGGATGTGGATCGGGTAGAGCCGCGAGATGAAGTCGTCGCCGGGGAACTCGCCGCCGAAGAGGAACATCGCCAGGTACGTGCCCACGACCGGCACCGAGAGTATGGCGCCCTGCGCGAACTTGAGGCCCGTGCCCGACAGCAGGTCGTCGGGGAGCGAGTAGCCGGTCAGGCCGGTGACGATGCCGAGGAACAGCAGGGTCCAGCCGAAGGCCCAGTTCAGCTCGCGGGGCTTGCGGAACGCGCCGGTGAAGAAGACGCGCATCATGTGCACGGTCATCCCGGCGACAAAGACGAGCGCGGCCCAGTGGTGGATCTGCCGGATGAGCAACCCGCCGCGCACGTCGAAGCTGATGTGCAGCGTCGACTCGTACGCCTGGGTCATCCGGATGCCCTTGAGCGGGACGTACGTGCCGTTGTAGACGACTTCCTGGGTGCTCGGGTCGAAGTAGAGGGTCAGATAGACGCCGGTGAGGATGAGGACGATGAAGCTGTAGAGGCAGATCTCGCCGAGCATGAACGACCAGTGGTCGGGAAAGACCTTGCGCATCTGGGACTTGGCCAGTTGGTAGATCCCGAGCCGGCCGTCCGCCCAGTCGGCGAGACGCTCTCCGGAGCTCGGGGGGTTCCTGTCGCCTCGCGTACGTCCGCTGTCATCGCTCATGCGAATCCCCCTCAAGGCCGTTGAGGCTCCCGTCAGGGTAGAGCGGGTGGCGGTGGCACCGACAGAGGGCGACGCGGCTATTGCGCCCCGGTCGCCGGCTCCCGCCCCTCGGCCATCCGCTCCATGGCGGCCTCCACGGTGCGCGTGTGCGCCAGGGCCGCCTCGGCCGCCGCCTCCGGGTCGCGGCGCGCGATGGCGTCGGCGAGGTCGTCGTGGGCGTTCGCGCCGGGCAGCTCCGGCGTCCAGTTCGGGAGCAGCGAGGCGATGCTGTCGCGGACCGATTCGACGATGCTCTCGTACAGCTCGGCCATCAGCGGGTTGCCGCTCGCGGCGACGACGGCCCGGTGGAACTCGACGTCCCGCTCGACGTACGCGGCCGCGTCGTCGCTCTCCCGGGCGCGGCGCCTGGCGAGGAGGGCGGAGAGGATGCGGGCGAGGTCTTCCTCGCCGCGGTGGGCCGCCGCCGCGGGCGCCGCCTCCCGTTCGAGGGCGAGGCGGACCTGCAGGATGTGCGTCAACTCGGCGCGGCGCAGGCGGCGTTGGAGTGCGGCGTTGAGGTCGCTTGCGGCGCGTACGTAGGTGCCGTCGCCGCGCCGGGCTTCGAGGAGGCCGGTGTGGCACAGGGCGCGGACGGCTTCCCGCACCGTGTTCCGGCCCACGCCGAGGTCCTCGACGAGGCGGCCCTCCGCCGGGATGCGGTCGCCGACGGCCCACTCGCCGCGTTCGATGCGGCCCTCGATCTGCCGGATGGTGCGTTGGACCAGGGTGGCCGGTTCGGACACGGGTGGCCTTTCTCGGGAACGGTGCGGCTGGGTGTGGCTGGGTGCGGTCACCAAAATATCCCATGTCTGGGTGGAAGCACGAGGGTGGTAAGGGTTGATTTGCGGCTATATATTCCGGGCCTGAAGCGAAACATGGGATGTTACGTTGGGTCGCATGTCGCAGACCGATCCAGCGCCCGCACCGGGCTTGACGTCCCGGGGCGCTGCCCCGGACCCCGCTCCTCAATCGCCGGAGGGGCTGAAAAGAACCGCCGGCGCGCCGGCCGCCGGCATCCTCGCCGCCGGCATCCTCCTCATCGCCATGAACCTCCGCCCCGGCGTCGTCTCCGTCTCGCCCGAGCTCGACACGATCCGCCGCTCCACCGGGCTCAGCGGCTCGCTCGCGGGGCTGCTCACCACGCTGCCGATCCTCTGCTTCGGGCTGCTCGCGCCGTTCGCGGCGAAGCTGTCGCGGCGCATCGGCATGACGCGGGCGCTCGGCGCGATGATGGCGCTGCTCACGGCGGGCATCGCGCTGCGCCTCGCGCCCGGACTGCCCGCGCTGTTCGCCGGGACCGTGCTCATCGGCGCCGCGATATCCCTCTCGAACGTCCTCGTGCCCAGCGTCATCAAGCGCAACTTCCAGCGCCGTACGGGGCTGATGATGGGCCTGTACTCGGTGGCGCTGTTCTGCGGCGCCGCCCTCGCGGCCGGGGTGACCGTGCCGCTCGGGGACGCGCTCGGGCTCGGCTGGCGTGGGGCGATCGGCGTGTGGGCGGTGCTTTCGGCGCTCGCGTTCGCCCTGTGGCTGCCGCAGCTGCGCCGCTCCGACGCGCCGCCCGCGACGGCCCCGGACGCCGACAACTCCCGTACGCCGCTGCGCCGTTCACCGCTCGCGTGGAAGATCACGCTCCTGATGGGGCTCCAGTCGCTGCAGTACTACGCGTGCGCCGCGTGGATCCCGGCGATGCTCACCAGCCAGGGCATGGACGGGACGCAGGCCGGGTGGATGCTGTCCGTGATGAGCCTCGCGGGCATCGCGGGTTCGCTCGCCTTCACGGCGCTCGTCGGCCGGTCGAAGACCCAGGTGGCGCTCGCAGTCACCGGATCGCTCCTCGTACTCGGCTCCGTGCTCGGCCTGTTGGTGGCCCCGGTGGGCGGCGCGTACGCCTGGATGCTGATGCAGGGCTTCGGCTGCGGCCTCCTCATCAGCACCTCGCTCGCCGTGATCGTGCTGCGCTCCCCCGACGCGGCGCGCGCCGCCGAGATGTCGGGGATGGCGCAGAGCGTCGGCTATCTGCTCGCCGCCGCGGGCCCGTTCCTGCTCGGCGCGCTGCACGACGCGACGGGCGGCTGGACGGTGCCGCTGGTGATGCTCGCGGTGCTGTGCGTGCCGATGGGGCTCGCGGGTGTGGGCGCGGGGCGGAACCGGCAGCTCAGCGCCTGAGAGCAGACCCGTCTCACCTCTTGAGCAACAGCGTTTCTTAAGCAACTCCGCGACAAAAGTCAACCGTTGACCTGCTCCCCCTCCGCTGCCATCTTGACAAGCGCTTTCTAGGACTTGTTCGAGCCGCCGGCGTCCAGGGGGACCCATGTCGGAATCCGCCGCACCACCACGCTCCACCACCGGGGACAAGCGCCGCGCGCTCTTCTCCGGGCACCACACCCACCTGTGGGGGTTCCTGCTCGCGGGCTGGCTGGTCAGCTACGCGGACCGCACGGTCACCGGGCCCGTCGTGTCCTGGATGATCGAGAACAAGGCGGGGTTCATCGGTGACGCCTCGAACCCGGCGACGCTCGGCGGCCTCATCGGCTCGATGTTCTTCACCGGCTACATGCTCACGCAGTACGCGGGCGGCCGGCTCGGCGACCGCTACGGCCACCGCGAGATGCTCGTCGTGTCCCTCCTCTGGGCGGGCCTGCTGACCCTCGTCTCCGGGCTGACCGGCGGGCTCATCGGCTTCGTCGTCGCCCGCGTGCTCACCGGTCTCGGCGAGGGCGTCTTCTACTCCAACGACCGCGTCCTGGTCATCAATCACACGCCCGCCGCCCGCCGGACCATCGGCCTCGGCGTCGTCCTGTCCGGCCTGTCCATCGGCCTGACCGTCGGCATCGTCGCCACCCCGCACCTCATCGACTGGGGCGGCGCGCTCGGCATGGGCGACAGGGCGTGGAGCATGCCGCTGTACGTGTTCGGGGTGGTGTCGCTGCTGGTGGCGGCGGCGACGTGGACGTTCTTCCGGGCGCGCGGCGACCGGCCGCTGCGGCTCGGCCCGCCCGCGCTGCGGCTCATCGGCTACTCGATCCCCGCGGCGGTCGCCATCGTCGCCCTGTTCGTGCTCGCGGACGAGTTCAGCTGGCCGGAGTGGCTGACGGCGATCGGCTCCGGAGTGCTGTTCCTCGTCATGGTGACGCTCGTGATCCGCGGCATCGTCCGCACCGGACGCGGCACCCAACTCCTCAACCGGAACGTCTGGTTGGTCTACATCGGCTTCATCGCCGTGATGTGGAACCTGTGGTTCTTCTCGTTCTGGTCCGTGCAGATCGTCGCGGAGGCCGCGCACAGCAGCCTCGGCGCGGCGGCCCTCACGGCGGCGTTCAACGCGGGCGCGGGCATCATCGGCTTCCCCGTCGGCGGCTGGATCGCGGACCGGCGGGTGCGCGCGGGCAAGGGCCGCAAGCCGCTCGCGGTGACATGCGCCGCGGTGCACACGGTGCTGGCGGTCGCCTTCGGCGTGAGCGTGCTCGACGGCGATCCCTCGCTGCTGCTGCTCGGCCTGATCCTGTTCTGCTCGGGCCTGTTCTTCAACGCGCTCCAGCCGATCGTGCACAGCCTCCTCGGCGACCTCGCCGAGGAGAAGGACCGCGGTTCGCTGTTCGGCCTGTTCAACCTGGTCGCGGAGATCGGCGCGGTGGCCAGCCCCGTCGTCAGCGGCGTGCTGCGCGACGCGACGGGCAGCTGGGCCGCGGGCGTGTTCACGGCCGCCGGTGTGATGGCCGTGTCGGTGGTGCTGTACGCGCTGGTGAAGGAGCGGATCCCGGAGGTCGCCGCCTGAGCCGCCGCGTGAGCCGCCGTCCGAGCCGCTGCCGGTCCGGGCTCAGCAGCCCTTCCGGAGCGGCTCGATGGTGACCTTCGCCCGGTCGTCCGCACCCTGCACCCGGCCGTAGGTCGTGGAGTTGACCCGGTACCACTGGTCGTTCTTGCCGCTCTTGCCGCCGACGGCGTCGAGGCGGACGCACCAGCGCTCGGACCGCAGGACCCGCGTGTACTTCTCGGTGCCCTTGCGCACCTTGTGGCAGTCGCGGACCTTCTTCGTCGTGTACCAGGTCTTCTTGCGGCTCTTGTGGTGGCTCTTGACGCGCTTGGTGTGCCGGACCTTGCGGGTCTCGGTGCCGCACTTCTTCACGAGGTGCGGCCGGGTGGCGCGGGTCGTGCGCCGTGCCACGTGCCGCACGGTGTCGCGCACTCCTGTCACCCTGTCGTCGGGCTGCTGGACGGTGCCGCTGCCGGCCGCCTTGCCGCCGCCGTCCACCGACGCGGCCTTGTCCGGCCCACCGCCGCAGGCCGCGAGCGCGACCACCAGCAGCATCGTCAGTCCGGCCAGGGTGGGGCGCCGCTTCACGAAGATGACTCCTCTATATGTACATGCCATCGGAAAGCCGCAGCGTAACCGATCGTGTGCCGACGACCACCGACCGCCCCCGGGCTCATCGGGGACACCTGATTCGTTATGCAACACCGGGGCGAGGAAGCGGTCTTGGATGTACGTTTCCGTTCCGGTAACCGCCCCCGCGACAGAAAGGCGATGAGCAGTCACATGCGGCAACTCGCAGTACCCCGCCTCGCGCCGCCGTTGGCGCAGGGCGGCCTGGCCGACTCGGTGTTCGGCGCCGCCCTGGAGGATCCGCACCGGACCCGGTTCACACTGACCCGGGACGGGCGGCCGTGGCAGGAGGTCAGCACGGAGCGGTTCCGCGACGAAGTCCTCGCGGTGGCCCGCGGGTTCCTCGCCAGCGGGGTGGGCGGCGGCGACCGCGTGATCGTGATGTCCCGCACCCGCTACGAGTGGACGCTCGTCGCGTACGCGCTGTGGACGGTGGGCGCCGAGCTGGTGCCGGTGTACCCGACCTCGTCCGCCGAGCAGGTGCGGTGGATCCTGTACGACACGGACGCCGTGGGTGTCGTCGTCGAGAACGAGCACAACGCGATGACGGTGGCCGCCGCGTACGGCGCCCGTACCGATCTGACCCGGCTGTGGGAGCTGGACTCGGGCGGCGTCGACCAGCTCGTCGAGGCGGGCGCGGCCGTGCACCCGGACGACGTGCACGCGGCGCGGGCCGCCGTGCAGCCGCGCGACACGGCCGTCATCTGCTACACGTCCGGCACGACGGGCCGCCCCAAGGGCTGCGTGATCACGCACAGCAATCTGGCCTCGGAGGCGGACAACCTGGTGGCGGGCTGGTCCAGCCTGCTCGCGCCGCCCGGCGAACAGCCCTCCCTGCTCGCGTTCCTGCCGCTCGCGCACTGCTACGGCCTGATGGTGGTGGTGAGTTCGGTGCGCGCCGGGGTCAACATCGCGCACCAGCCGGACGTCTCCCCCAGCGCGCTGCTGCCCGCGCTCGCCGCGTTCCGGCCGACGTTCCTGTACGCCGTCCCGTACATCTTCGAGCGGATCTTCGCCAAGGCGCGGATCAACGCCCAGGACGGCGGCCACACCGCGCTGTTCGAGCGGGCGGTGCGCACGGCGATCCGGTACGCGGGGTCCGTGCAGCGGCACGCGGCGGGCGAGGGCGCGGGCCCAGGTCCGCGCATGCGCCTCAAGCACAAGGTGTACGACCGGCTCGTGTACGCGAAGGTGCGCGCGGTCCTCGGCGGCCGGGTCCGCAACGCGGTGTCGGGCGGCTCCCCGCTCTCCCGCGACCTGGGCCTCTTCCTCCAGGGCTGCGGCATCACCGTGTACGACGGCTACGGCCTCACCGAGACGACGGCGGCCGTCACCGCGCAGCCGGTCGGCGCGGTGCGGCACGGCACCGTCGGCAAGCCGCTGCCCGGCAATGCCGTCCACATCGCGGACGACGGCGAGATCTGGGTGGCGGGGGACGTGGTCTTCGCGGGCTACCTCAACAACCGCAAGGCCAACGAGGCGGCGCTGCGCGACGGTTGGTTCGCCACGGGCGACCTCGGCCACCTCGACGCCGACGGCTATGTCGTCATCACGGGCCGCAAGAAGGACATCATCATCACCAGCGGCGGCAAGAGCGTGTCCCCGCAGACTCTGGAGGAGGAGCTGCGCGCCCATCCGCTGATCTCCGGCTGCGTCGTGATCGGCGACAATCGGCCGTACGTCACGGCCCTGATCACCCTCGACCCGGAGGCCCTGGTCAGCTGGCAGGCGCTCAAGGGCCGCGCCCCGCGCCCCGTCGAGGAGTCCCTCGCGGACGAGGAGTTGCACGGCCACATCCAGCGCGCGGTGTCACGTGCCAACTCCCGTGTCTCGCGCGCCGAGTCGATCCGCGCGTTCCGCATCCTGCCCGGCGAGTTCGGCGCCGCCCACGGCCTCCTCACACCGTCCCTGAAGGTGCGCAGGGCGGCGGTCATGGAGGCGTACGCGCAGGAGGTGGAGGAGCTGTACGCGGCGCGGTGACACGTGCCGCGCACAGCTCTGGACCGGTGACTCAGGAGGCCGTGGGCGTCCAGTCGCCCAGCCAGTCCGCGACCTCCTGGTCGGCGGCCTGCGCGTCGGTCAGCTGCGGCCGGTCGGCGCTCGCCGAACCGGCCCCGGCGCCGGTGTTCTTGTACTCGGCGAACCGGTCGTCCTTCCACGAGAAGCCGCCCATGTCCGTCCACGGCTTCGCCTTGATCGCGGCGCTCAGCGTGGAGTTGCGGACGGTGGCCTGCGGGTCGAGGGAGGCGTCGCCGCCCGCGTGCCAGTTGCGGCCGAGGTAGAAGGAGCCGGCGGAGACGTCGCCGCCGATGGTGGACCGGTTGATGAGCAGGCCCCGCTTGCCGCCCGCCGTGCTCGGCGCCACGACATACCCGGCGGAGGTGCCGTTGTAGCGCTTCTTCAGGGTGATCGTGGACTGGTCGAGCACGGCGGTGGCGCCGCCGAAGACGAAGTCGACGTTGCCGACGACCTCCGAGCTCTTCATGTAGACGCGCTTGCCCGCGCCGTCGAGCAGCAGCGTGTCCTGGTCGCCCGTGGTCGCGATGGAGTCGAGGAACACCCTGTCGGCGCTGGTGCGCAGCGCCACGGCCTGCGCGGCGATCGAGGTGTCCTTGCTCTCGTCGAAGTCGTTGGCGACGGTCAGGTTGCGCAGTTGGGTGTCGGCGCCGAGGACGGTGACGGTGGCGCTGCCGGAGGTGCCGTACGTCGATCCGTCCGGCTTCTTCGTCCCGGCGGCGTGCCCTTCGACGAGGACGGTGGACGTGCGGCTCGATCCGGTGCCGACGACGGTGATGTGCGGCTTGTTGGCGGGGATGTTCACGGTCCCCCGGTACGTGCCGGGCGCGACCTTGATGTCCACGCGCGCGGTGTTGTTCGCGGGCACGGCGTCGACGGCGGCCTGCACGGTCCTGTACTGGGCGCTGCCGTCGGCGGCGACGGTGAGGGTGGTCGCGGCGGCGGCCTTCGCCTCGGTCGTGGTGCTCACTGTGGCGCCTATGGAACTGCGCGGCCCGGCACCGGACTTGAGGATGCCCGGTATGTCGGCCGCCTTGTCCAGCGTGTAGGCGTAGAAGTCGGACGGTGTGAAGGCGGTGCCGCCGCTCTCGTTGCGGCCGCTCGTGCCGGAGAAGACGTTGCCGCGCTGCACGAGTGCGGCGGTGGAGTCCTTGATGACGGGGTTGTTGAAGCCCTGGAAGTAGCTGTTCTCCAGGACCATCTTCGTCTTGCCGCGCGAGTAGTTCCCGTACGAGGACTTGATGTCGGTGCCCGCGGCGTCCTCCAGATAGTTGTTGTAGAGGTGCGCGTGCGCGGCGTTGTCGGTGGACGGGTTGCGCTGTTCCGTCTCGCGGATCCAGTTGTGGTGGATCGTGATGTCGGTGAGTACGTTCTCGGTCCAGCCGATGCCGAAGGCCTTGTTGTCGTTGCTGAGCTTGTTCCAGGAGACCGTGACGTTCGTCGAGTCCTTGCGTACGTCGATCAGTCCGTCGGCCATCCGGCGCAGGTCGTTGTGGTCGATCCACACGTGGTGCGCGCCGTCCATCTGGACGGCGTCGAAGTCGTGGTCCTTGTCGTTCCAGATGCCCTGGTAGGAGTCGCGGATCGTCAGATTGCGGATGATGACGTTGTGCACGCCGGTGCCGAGGAAGAAGCCGCCGCCGACGATCTGTCCGGCGGTGCCCGCGCCGACGATGGTCTTGTCGGAGGCGACCTTGATCTCCTTGCCGACGGGGTCCATCTTGATCTCGCCCGCGACCACGATGACGTAGGGGGCGCTGGCGGTCGCGTACTTCTCCAGGTCGGCCAGGGTCTTCACGGTGACCGTCTGACCGCCCCGGCCGCCGTATGTCCCGTTCTGCCCTTGGGAGTTGACGGAGGCGAATCCGTCGGCGGTGTCGTCCGCCCAGGCGGCGGCGTCGGTGGTGCTGGTCGCGGCGCTCGCGCTGTCCGCGCCTTCGCCGCCGAAGACGCCGCCTCCGTAGGCGAGGGCGGCCGCCGCGGCGACGGCGAGCGGCGCCCCCGCGACGAGGACGGTTCTGCGCCTGCGGTGCCTGGGCTTGCTGCGGGTGTCGTCGCTCATGGCTCTCGCACTCCGTACGTGGTGGGGGTGATCCGTGCCGGGTGGCACGTGCCGGTGTGCTGTTGCCGCGAGGGGCGCGGAAGGTTGCCGGGTCCGGGCGACGGGCCGCGGGGCAGGTGGGGTGGGGGCTTCGGCGGGCCCGTTGTCAGTCCTCGATGGGAGGATGCGGGCAGTGGTGGAGGAGCGGTGGTGGACGAGAGGGGCAGGCCGGATGGGACGCGCGGAGCGGGCGGCGGTGGCCGACGGAGCGCGGCTGCACGCGGCCGTGCGGGGGCTGCTCGGCGATCACGCGCGGGCCGTGGCGGCGGTGCGCGCGGCGCTCGACCCGCTGCTCGACGAGTCCGTGGCGCGGGTTCTCGACACGATGCCGGTGGCGCGGTTGCAGGAGGCGACGGACGGGCGGGTGCGGGTCGGCCTGGTGGAGCGGGCCGGTCTCGGCACGGTGCGGCAGGTCCTCGACGCGGGCCCCGGGCGGCTGCACCAGATCCACGGGGTGGGCCCCCAGACCGCGACGCAGCTGCTGGCCGCGGCGGGCCGGCTCGCCGACCGCGTGCGGCAGACGGCGGCGGTGCCGCTCGACGTGGACCGCCCTGAGCCCCGGACGACGGCGCTGGTCACGGCGTTGCACGTGCTCGTGGAGGCGGGCCCCGACGCGCGGCACGCCGTGGACACCGCGACCCGGCTCGACCGGCGGCTCGGGCCGCTGCTCGACGAGGCGCGGCCCGTGGCGGGGCGGCTTCGGTCGCTGTTCGCCGGGCGGGAGCGCAGGGCTCGCGCCGTCGACGCGGCCGGGCAGGTGCGGGCGCTCGTCGCGGAGGCCGAGCGGGCGGGGACGCCCGCGCTCCTTGCGCAGGCGTCGGTGGACCTGCTGCGGGGGCCCGCGAGCGACGTGGCGGCGTGGGTCGACTTCGAGGTGCGCTCGGCCGAGTACTACAGCGCGCTCGGCGAGATCTCCGGCCTGACGCCCGACAAGGACGCCGCTGAGGGCTTCCTGCCCGCCGAGATCGCCCAGCAGGTGCGGGACCAGCAGCTCGACGAAACACGGCTGCGGGTGTCGCTGCGCGGCTACCAGGCGTTCGGCGCCCGCTTCGCGCTCGCGCGGCGCCGCGCGCTGCTCGGCGACGAGATGGGCCTCGGCAAGACGATCCAGGCCATCGCCGCGCTGACCCATCTCGCGGCGGAGGGGCAGACGCACTTCATGGTGGTGTGCCCGGCGAGCGTCCTCGTCAACTGGACGCGGGAGATCGAGGCCCGCAGCGCGCTGCGCGTCCTCCCGGTGCACGGCCCTGACCGGGTCGAGGCGTTCGCCGACTGGAAGGGCAGGGGCGGTGTCGCCGTCACGACGTACGACGCGCTGCGCGGACTGCCCGCGCCCGGCGGCGGCGAGGTGGGGATGCTCGTCGTCGACGAGGCGCACGCGGTGAAGAATCCTCAGGCGCTGCGCTCGCAGGCGGTCGCCGAGTGGGCGGCGCACTGCGAGCGGGTGCTGTTCATGACCGGCACACCGATGGAGAACCGGGTCGGCGAGTTCCGCAACCTCGTACGCGTACTGGACCCCGAGACCTCGGCCCGGCTCGACGAGGAGGACGGCCTCGCCGGCTCCGTCGCCTTCCGCACGGCGGTTGCCCCGGTCTATCTGCGCCGGAACCAGGACGATGTGCTCGCGGAGTTGCCGAGCCTGCAACACACCGACGAATGGGAGGAGTTGAGCGCCGAGGACGCTGAGGCGTACCGGGCCGCCGTCGAGTCCGGGAACTTCATGGCGATGCGCAGAGCCGCGTACGCGCGCCCGGACGCGTCCGCGAAGCTGGAGCGGCTGCGCGAACTCGTCGAGGAGTCCGCGGAGGCGGGCCTCAAGGTCGTCGTGTTCTCGAACTTCCGCGCCGTGCTCGACGTCGTACGCGACGCACTCGACGCGCAAGGCGGCCAACCACCCGTCGGCGGCCCGGTGTTCGGGCCGCTCACCGGCAGCGTGCCGCCCGCGCGAAGACAGCTGCTCGTCGACGCGTTCGCCGACACGGACGGGCCCGCCGTCCTCGTCTCCCAGATCCAGGCCGGGGGCGTCGGGCTCAACATCCAGGCCGCGTCCGTCGTGATCCTGTGCGAGCCGCAGATCAAGCCGACCCTGGAGCACCAGGCGGTGGCGCGGGCGCACCGGATGGGCCAGGTCAGATCGGTGCGGGTGCACCGCCTGCTGGCCACCGGCGGCGTCGACGAGCGCCTGGTGCGGATACTGGCGAACAAGTCCCGGCTGTTCGACGCGTACGCGCGGCGCAGCTCCATGGCCGAGGCGACGCCCGACGCCGTCGACGTGTCCGACGCGGAGATCGCGCGCCGGATCGTCGAGGAGGAACAGGCACGCCTCGGCGTCGCGGAGGACTGACGGCCGGGGCCGTCAGTCCTTGAGCGCCTCACGGATCGCGTCGTACGCCGGCTTGTGCTGGAGGTTCTCGTCCCAGGGCAGCGCGGCGCCCTCGCCCTCGAAGAAGTCGGGGATCCACGAGTGCCGGTCCGAGTAGCCCCACAGCGTGATGCCGACGCAGCGCTTCACGGCGAGGCAGGCGTCGGTCACCTGCCCGTACCAGTCGGCCTGTTGGGCGAGCTTGGCCGCGTCGGCGGGGAGGATCATCCGGATGTCGAGTTCGGTGATGGCGACGTCGACGCCGAGTTCGGCGAAGCGCTGGATGTTCTCCTTCATCCGGTACGGGAAGCCGTACTGGAGGGCGAGGTGGGCCTGCATGCCGAAGCCGTCGATGGGCACGCCGTCGGCCTTGAGCCGCTTGATGAGCGCGTAGTAGGCGTCGGACTTCGCGCCCGTGCCCTCGACGTTGTAGTCGTTGAGGTACAGCTTGACCTTGGGGTCGGCGGCGCGGGCCCAGCGCAGGGCGTCGGCGATGTAGCCGGGGCCGAGGGTCTTGTAGAAGATGTTCTCGCGGTACGTGCCGTCCTCGTTCATGATCTCGTTGGCGACGTCCCAGGCGAAGACCTTGCCTCGGTAGTGCTTGACCTCGGTGGTGATGTGGTTCTTGAGGATGGAGCGGAGTTCGTCGGCGGTCCAGGTGCCGGAGGTCAGCCAGTCGGGCAGCTGGCTGTGCCACAGGAGGGTGTGGCCGCGCACCTTGAGGCCGTTCGCGCGGGCGTAGTCGACGATCTCGTCCCCGGCGGTGAAGTCGAAGACGCCGCGCTGGGGTTCGGTGGCGTACCACTTCATGCCGTTGCCGGGGGTCGTCTGGCCGAATTCGCGGCCGAGGAGATTCGCGTACGGGGTGTCGGCGAGCTCGGGGTTGTCGACGGCGGAGCCGAAGTAGCGGCCCTGGGCGCGGGCGAGGTCGTGGAGGGTGGCGGAGGCGGGCGGCTTCTTCCCGCCGTCCGGGGCGGGGGTGGCGGCCGTGGCGGCGGGCGCGGAGGCGAGGCCGCCGAGGAACAGGGCCGCCGCGGTGGCGAAGGTGGCGGATCTCATGCGGGTGGCGCGCATCACGGATCTCCTCAACTGGTCGTTCTTCATGGCGGGTTGACCGGTACGTCACTTGCATCACTTACGTCACTTCACGCGCAGCTCGCATCGCAGCCTGCGGTCGTGTCCCACCTCGCGCACCGGCCCCGTCAGGGTGAGCGGCACCGTGTGGTGGACGTGTTCGCTGGAGGCGGCGACGCGGAGTTCGAGGGCGCCGGGTTCCACGACGCGGCGGCCGTCGGCTCCGGTGTACGCGGCGAGGTCGGCGGGGAACGTGGCGTGCACCTCGGCGGCGGCGCCCGGGTCGAGGGGGACGCGGGCGTAGCCGACGAGCCGGGCCTCGGGGCGGGCGACGGTGCCGACCGGGTCGTGGAGGTAGAGCTGGACGACTTCGGTGCCGGGGCGGTCGCCGGTGTTGCGGACGGTGAGCCGCAGCGACACCTCGCCGTCGGTGGCGAACTCGGGGGTGTCGCACTGCGGGGCTTCCCAGGCGAACGTCGTGTAGGAGAGGCCGTGGCCGAAGGGGTACAGGGCGGTGGGGTCGACGTTGCTGGCGCCGCCGTGCCGGCCGAGCGGTGGGGCGAGGTAGGGGGCGGGCTGGCCGCCGGGGGTGCGGGGCACGCCGATGGGGAGGCGCCCGGAGGGTTCGACGCGCCCCGACAGCACGCCCGCGACGGCCGCGCCGCCCGCCTGCCCGGGGAAGAAGGCCTGGACGACGGCGGCGGCCCGGTCCGCCCAGCGGCCGAGCGCGTAAGGGCGTCCACTGAGGACGACGATGACGGTGGGCGTCCCCGAGGCGAGCGCGGCGTCCAGCAACCCGCCCTGCCCGTAGGGCAGTTCCAGGTCCTCCACGTCGCAGCCCTCTCCCGAGGAGCCCCGCCCGAACAACCCGGACCGGTCCCCCACCACGGCGAGACACACATCGGCGCCCGCGGGATCGTCGACGAACGACGCACCCGGCAGCTCGGCGCGCAGCGCCTCGGCGAGGGTGGGGATGTCGACGCCGGTCGGCAGTTCGGGGTGGTTGACGCCGACATGGCGGGGGAACGTGTAGCAGCCGAGCATCGCGGCCTGCTCGTCGGCGAGTTCCCCGACGAGGGCGACGCGCAGGCCACCCGCCTCGGGCAGCGGCAGCAGCCCCGCGTCGTTGGCGAGCAGCACCACGGACTCCTGCGCCACCTTGGCCGCCACCTCCCGCATGTGCGGCGGGTTCAGGTCGACGGAGCCCCCTTGAGCGACCGCCCCGTCGCCCGACTCCGGGTCGAGGAGTCCCAGTTCGCACTTCTGCGTGAGCACCCGCAGCGCCGCCCGGTCGAGCAGTTCCTCCGGGATGCCGTTGCCCGTCCGTACGCAGTTGGCGGCCGGGAGTTCGACGTCCACGCCCGCGACGAGCGCGAGCCGTCCGGCCTCCGCCTCGGTCGCGGCGACCCGGTGGGCCGACTTCAGGAACGCGATGCCGAAGTAGTCGGAGACGACCGTGCCGTTGAACCCCCACTCCTCCCGCAGCAGCCCCGTGAGGAGTGCGGTGTGGGCGTGGGCCGGCAGCCCGTCGATGTCGTTGTACGCGGCCATCACGGAACGGGCGCCGCCCTCGCGCAGCGCCATCTCGATCGGCGGCAGGAACACGTCCGCCAGTTCGCGCGGGCCGAGGGAGGCGGGCGCGTGGTTGCGGGCGGCCCGGGAGGCGGAGTAGCCGACGAAGTGCTTGAGCGTGGCGACGATCCCGGCGGCTTCGAGGCCGCGTACGTAGGCCGTGCCGATGGTGCCGACGAGGTAGGGGTCCTCGCCGATGGACTCCTCGGTGCGGCCCCACCTCGGATCGCGTACGACGTCGAGGACGGGGGCGAGGCCCTGGTGGATGCCGACCGCGTTCATGGAGGCGCCGATCGCCCCGGCCATCTCCGTGATCAGGGCGGGGTCGAAGGTGGCGCCCCAGGCGAGCGGCGTCGGGAACACGGTCGCCTGCCAGGCCGCGAAGCCGGTGAGGCACTCCTCGTGGGCGAGCGCGGGCAGCGCGAAGCGGTTGCCCGCGCGGATGCGGCGTTGCAGGTCGGCGAGGCGGGCGGCGCCCTCGGTGGGGTCGAAGGGGACCGTGCCGAAGGGGCGGGTGAGCTGGCCGAGGCCGTACGGGAGGAGGGCGTCGAGGTCCGCGCTCTCGGCGGCGTACGCGTGCTGTCCGGGTGCGACGGCGGCTTCGGAGTCGGAGTCGATGGAGGCGCCCAGCCAGACGCTGGACAGTTGGGCCGTCTTCTCCTCTACGGTCATCCGGGCGAGCAGGTCCGCCGCCCGGAGGTGGGCGGGAAGGCTGGTGTCCTGCCAGGGCTGTGCCATGGATCTCCTCAAGTGCTGGACGCTTTACGGTTGTTGGCAGGGCTCTCAGCCCTTCGTCGCGCCCATCGTGATGCCGCCGATGAGCTGGCGTTCGGCGACCGCGTAGAAGCCGAGCGCGGGCACCATGGCGAGGACGAGATACGCGAAGACGCGGGCGATGTCGGTGGCGTACTGGCCCTGGAACTGCTGGACGCCGACGGGGATCGTCCACCAGGTGGGCTGGGTGAACACGAGCAGCGGGAGCAGGAAGTTGTTCCAACTGGTGACGATGGCGAGGACGGAGACGGTGCCGAGCGCGGGGCGCGCCATGGGCAGCAGGATCCGCCAGAAGAAGCCGAACGGGGAGCAGCCGTCGAGGGTGGCGGCCTCCTCCAGCTCGCCCGGGATCTCCCGGAAGAAGCCGCGCAGGATGACGATGGTCATGGGCAGGCCGAACGCGGCCTGCGGCAGGATCACGCCGAGCGGGTTGTCGAGCAGTCCGAAGGTGCGCAGCAGGATGAACAGCGGCAGGATCGCCACGGCGAACGGGAACATCAGGCCGACGGTGAAGAGAGTGAACATCAACTCCCTTCCCTTGAAGGCGAATCGGGCGAGCGCGAAGGAGGCGAGCGCTGCCGCGCCGACGGTCAGGACCGTGGTGCCGACGGCGACAAGCGTCGAGGAGCCGAGCATCCGCCAGAACGAGCCGTCGGCCAGGATGTCCGTGTAGTTGGACACGACCCACGGCGAGGGCAGCCCGAACGAGTTCCCCGACAGCTGGTCGGTGGACTTGAACCCGGACACCAGCGCGTACAGGAGCGGGGTGACCATGACGACGCCGACGAGCCACACGGTGACGTACAGCGGCGTGGAGCGAAGGCGTCGGCGCACGGTGTGAGTGAGGGCGCTCATCGGGCGGCTCGCATGTTGGTGAGGGCTCCTTCGGTGTCCCGGCGCAGCACGTACCGCTGGTAGGCGATGGCGAAGACGAGGCTGATGAGGAACATCGCGATGCTGATCGCGCTGGCGTAGCCGATCTGGTAGCGCTTGAAGCCGAACTGGAAGAGCGTGACGGCCATCGTCTCGGACGTGTGGTCGGGGCCGCCCTGGGTGGTGACCCACACCAGGTCAAAGAGTTGGATGGCGCCGATGACGGAGAGGAAGACGCTGATCCGGATGGTGGGTCCGAGCAGCGGCAGGGTGACGCTGCGGAACCGTTGCCAGGCGTTCGCGCCGTCGATGCGGGCGGCCTCGTGGAGTTCGGCGGGGATGCCCTGAAGACCGGCCAGGTACAGCATCATGTGGAAGCCGAAGTACTTCCACATCATGACGAGGAACAGGGTGGGCAGCGCCCAGTCCTGGTCGGCGAACCAGAGTCCGCCGAGGCCGTCGAGGCCGATGGAGCCGAGCACCTTGTCGGCGAGCCCGTCGTCCGGCGAGAAGATCATGGAGAACAGGACGCCGGTGATGACCTCGGACAGGACGTACGGGGCGAAGAACAGCATCCGGTAGACGGCCCGGCCGCGCAGCTTCTGGTTGAGCAGGACGGCCATGGCGAGCGCGAACGGAAGCTGAAGCCCGACGGAGAACACCACCAGGAGCAGTCCGCGCCACAGGTCGCCGAGGAAGACCGGGTCGTCGAAGAGGCGGGTGTAGTTGTCGGTGCCGGCGAAGTCCGAAGGCGCCCCGAATCCGCCCCAGTTGAAGAAGCTGACGTACAGGGCGTAGAGGATCGGCGTGAGCACGAACAGGGCGAACAGGACGAGGGCGGGCACCGTGAAGGAGAAGGCGGTGAGCCAGTCCCGCACCCGGCGCGCGAGGGGGCGGCGGTGCGGTGCCGGGGCGGCCTGCTCCTTGGCGGGAGCGGGCCGCGCGTCGTTGATCTGGGTCGAAGTCATGGTTGCTTACTGGCTCTTGGCGACCTGGGTGATGGAACGGGCCACCTGCTCGGGCGACTTGCGGCCGGCGAGGAGGGCGGCGACCGAGTCGTTGATCTCCTGGCCGAGGGCGGGCGGGTAGGCCTGGTCGAGGTAGAGCTGGAAACCGGTGGCCCTGTCCAGGGCGGCGGAGACGAGCTTGAGGTTGGGGTCGGTGAGGGAGCCGATGGCGTCCTTGAGGGCCGGCATCAGGTTGGCCTTCTTCACCAGGATCTTGTCGGACTCGGACGACATGAAGAACTTCAGGAAGTCGACGGCCGCCTGGGGCGCGCCCTTGCGCACGGCGTAGGCGTTGCCGCCGCCGAAGATGTCGTATCCGTCGCCCTTGCCGCCCGCGACCGTCGGGAACGTGAAGAAGCCGAGGTCCTTGCCGATGCCCTTGCCCGCGTCCGCCTGTGTGACGGGCGCCCACTGGCCCATCAGCTCCATCGCGGCCTTGCCGTTGCCCATGGTGGCGGCCTGGCCGCCCGGCGTGGAGTACGCGGCGCCGAGGAAGCCCTTCTGGAACGGCTTCAGGGCGACGAGTTCCTTGAGGCGCTCCCCGGCCTTGACGAAGTCGTCGCCGGTGAAGTCCTTGGCGTCGGCGGCCTTCTGCATGCCGTCGACGCCAGCGATGCGCATCGCCAGGTAGGCCCAGTAGTACATGCCGGGCCACTTCTCCTTGCCCGCGAGGGCGATGGGCGCGATCCCGGCGCTCTTCAGCTTCTTGACGGCGTCGAGGTAGTCGCTCCAGGTGGTGGGCGGGCTCGTGATGCCGGCCTTCTTGAAGTGCGCCTTGTTGTACCAGAAGCCGACGCCGCCGACCTCGATGGGCATCGCGTACATCTTGCCGTCGAACTTGTAGGCATCGGGGGCCACGCCCACGAACTTGTTGGACAGCGGCTTGCACGCCTCGGTGATGTCCTCGACGAGGCCCGCGTCGATCTGCTGCTTGAGGACCCCGCCGCCCCAGGTGTGGTAGATGTCCGGCAGCTTCCCCGAGCTGGTCAGCGCGGTCATCTTCGACTTGTACGCGTCGTTCTCCAGCGTGACGAGCTTGATGTGCACATCGGGGTGCTCGGCCTCGAACGCCTTGGCCCGCTCCGGCCAGACCGTCTTCGAGGGCTCCGTGGTCTGGATGTTCCACCACTCCACGACGGTGCGGCCCTTGCTGTCCTTCCCGCCTCCGGAGTCGGAACCGCCACAGGCGGCGAGAGCGGCGGCACCGACGCCGACGGCGGAGGCGGTGCCGAGGAAGCGGCGGCGGGAGAGAGCGGAGGCTGACATGGCGCACCTTCCGGAAGGGATCCGAAAATTATCGGTAGATGGCCAGGGAAGTTACGGGCATAGAACAGGGGCGTCAACGGCCTTAACAAAAAAGCCTGTTGACGCCCCTGGAGGCACCGCCGCGGAACTACTCGTTCCGCGATTTCGGCGTACTCGGCTCCGCCGTACTGGCCCTCACCACGAGCTCCGTCGCGAGGTCGACGCGCGGCGCCGCGGGCGCCACGGAACGCGCCAGATCAAGCGCCGTACGGGCCGCCAACTTGCCCATGTCGGCGAGCGGTTGGCGCACCGTGGTGAGCGGCGGCGCCGACCAGCGCACTTCCGGAAGGTCGTCGAAGCCGACGACGCTCAGGTCCTCGGGCACCCGCAGGCCGCGCCGCCGCAGTGCCTCGATCGCGCCGAGCGCCATCTGGTCGCTCGCGGCGAACACGGCGGTCGGCGGCTCGTCCAGGTCGAGCAGCCGGTCGCACCCGGCGAACCCGGCCGCGTGATAGAAGTCGCCGGGCACGATCAGCGCGTCGTCGACGGGCACGCCCGCGACGTCGAGCGCGGCCCGGTACCCGTCGAGCCGGGCCCGCGAGCACAGCAGCCGGGGCGGCCCCTCGATGAACCCGATGCGCCGGTGCCCGAGTTCCAGCAGATGCTCGGTGGCCGCCATGCCGCCCGCCCAGTTGGTGGCGCCGATGGTCGGCGCGTCCGGGACGGGCGTGCCCGCCGGGTCGATCACCACCAACGGCACGCCGAGCCGCTGCAGTTCGTCCCGCAGCCCGGATTCGAGCACCGACGTCACGAGGATCACGCCGTCCGACGCGCGGGCCCGCAGGTTCGTCATCCACTCCCGCGCGGCCCCCGCCCGGTCGTGGATCGCGGAAACGACCGTCCCGACCCCCGCCTCGTGCGCGACCTCCTCGACACCCCGGATGATCTCCACCGCCCACGGGCTGTCCAGGTCGTTGAAGACCAGGTCGAGCAGGGCCGCCGTGCGGGCGCCCGGCCCGGGCGGCCTGCGCTGATACCCGTGCCGGTGCAGCAGGTCCTCGATGCGGGCCCGCGTCCCCGGCGAGACGTCGGAGCGCCCGTTGACGACCCGCGAGACGGTCGGCACCGACACCCCGGCCTCCCGCGCGATCTCGGTGATCGTCACCTTGCGCTGCGCGTCTACCCCGTCCACGTTCCCCACCTCCGTCGACATGCCCTCGCGGACAACTTCCGAACTGGTTCCGGAAGAACCGTAGGACATGCCCTCGACGGCGGTTTGGTCAAGCCCGGCTCACACCTGGACTTCGGGGATCACTCCTGGGCCACCTCCAGCGCACTGATGCCGACCGCCCCTTCAACGGCCCCTGGCTTACGGCTGGTCAGGGTGAGCCGGATGCGGGTGGTGCGGACGGCGTCGAAGGTGATGACGGTCGGGCTGCCGGAGGTGCCGGACCAGGCGATGTCCACGTCCGGGACATCGGCGTACGCCTCGCCGTCCCAGGCCGCCACCGTGATCTTCGCGGGCAGGGAGTGTCTCGCGTCGACCGTGAACGACGCCTCCACCCGGCCGACGGTGCGCACCTCGGCCCATTCCACGGAGATCCAGTCCTCGGGGCGGGCGCCGTTGAAGGCGGGGAGGAGGGCGGTGGCGGACTTCTGGAAGGCGTTGGACCACTGGGTGGCGGGGTCGCCGTCGAGCAGCGCGGCGGGGAGGGTGGTCGGGGCGCCGGAGTAACTGGCGTCCGCGTGCGGGTACTTGATGACACCCGGGCCGGGGTCCGGGGCGAAGGGGCCGGCGGGGGTGACGGGGGCGCCCGCGGGGCCCGTGACGCGGAGCGTGGCGGTGCCGGTGCGCAGGCCCTTCGCGCGGGCCGTCACCGTGAGCGCGCCGGGGTCCGTGCCCGCGCGGACGATGGCGAGCGCGAGGCCGTGGAAGGTGGTGCGGGTGCTCGCCTGGTAGCGCTCGGCGGACTCCTGCTGACCGTTGTCGACGCCCGCCAACTGCCCGCCGCGCACGTCGAATTCGAGAAGGGTGGCCGCGTCCGGAACGACGAGCCCCTTCGCGTCGACCACCTCCGCCGTGACGAAGGCGAGGGCGCGACCGTCGGCCGCGACCGCCTTGCGGTCCGGGGTCAGCCGGATCGCGTGCGGGTCGCCCGCCGTACGCAGCACATCCGTGGCGACCGTCTTGCCACCGCGCCGCGCGACGGCCTTCAACTCCCCTGCGGCATAAGGCACTTGCCAGGTCAGATGCAGCTTGCCCGCACTGCCGTTGGGGCTGGTGTAGCTGCCGGGGTAGGGCCCGGACGTGACCGTCTTGTCGTCGTGGGTCGCCTCCGTCGTCTCCAGATACGTACGCCCGTCGACGGTCTTCTTCTCGTCGAAGCGGCGCACGCCCAACGACCGGCCGTTGAGGAAGAGTTCGACCTCCGCCACATTCGCGTACGCCCACACCTCCACCTCCTCCCCCGCCTCGTACGTCGTCCAGTCCATCGGCAGCAGATGCACCATCGGCTCGTCCGACCACTGGCTGCGGAAGAGGTGGTACATGTCCTTCGGGAACCCTGCCGTGTCGACCGCGCCGAAGAACGACGCCTTCACCGGGAACACGTCGTACGGGGTCGGTTCGCCGATGTAGTCGATGCCCGACCAGAGGAACTCACCGGCGAAGAAGCGCCGGTCGCGGTCCTTCTTCAGCCCGTACTCGCCGCTCATCGTCCAGGAGGCGAGGTTGTTGTCGTACGAGGAGGTGGCGCGCTTGCCGGGGGTGTGGTTCTCGCCGGTGTTGAGGTGCTGCGGCTCCTGGTACGTGCCTCGGCTCGATGTCTCCGACGAGGACTCGGACTCGAAGAGGAACAGGTGCGGGTAGCGCTTGTGCAGGGCGTCGACGGACGCGGCGGTGTTGTAGTTGAGGCCGAGTCCGTCGAGCCCCGCCACGATCTTGTCGGCCGGCGAGCCGACGGCGGGCAGCGAACGGTACTTGTCGGAGCCGATGACGATCGGGCGGGTGCCGTCGAGCGCCTTGACGTCGGCGATGAGGCGCTCCGCCATGGCGATGCCCTCGGTGCGGGTGGAGTCGGGGATCTCGTTGCCGATGGACCACATGAGGACGGCCGGGGAGTTGCGGGCGGCGCGCACCATCTCGGCGATGTCCGCGTCGGAGTGCGCGTCGAAGAACCGGCCGTAGTCGTAGGTGTTCTTGCCGCTGCGCCAGCAGTCGAAGGCCTCGACAAGCATGATGAGCCCGAGGTCCTCGCACGCCTCGACGACCTCGGGGGCGGGCGGGTTGTGCGAGGTGCGCAGCGCGTTGACACCCATGGACTTCATGATGGTCAACTGGCGCCGGACCGCGTCCGCTTGGACGGCGGCGCCCAGCGCGCCGAGGTCGTGGTGCAGGTCGACACCCTTGATCTTCGTGTGCGTGCCGTTGAGGGAGAAGCCGTCGTCGGGGTCGAAGGTGGCGTGCCGGACGCCGAAGCGGGTGCGGTAGGTGTCGACGGTGCGGCCGTCGACGCGGAGGTCGGTGACGAGGGTGTAGCGGTTCTCCGGGGTATCGATGGACCACAACTGTGGTTCGGTCAGGCGGAGTTGGACGTGATCCGTCCTTCCGTCCCCACCGACTGCCGCGAGGGTGGACTCGGTGCGCGCCACCCGGCGCCCCTTCGCGTCCCAGACCGTGGAGAGCACCGTCACGTCCCGCGCCGCGTCGCCGTCGCCCGCGACGGTGGTGCGGACGTCCACGGTGGCGTACCCGCGCTTGAGGGTCTCGGCGAGGTCGGGTGTGGTGACGAAGGTGCCCCAGCGCCGGACGTGCACGGGTTCGGTGACGACGAGCCGCGCGTGGCGGTAGATGCCGCTGCCGGAGTACCAGCGGCTGCTGGGCAGCTGGTTGCGGACCTCGACCGCGAGGACGTTGGAGGTGGCTCCGTCGGTGTGCAGCAGGTCGGTGATGTCGTGGGCGAAGCCGGTGTAGCCGTAGGGGTGACTGGCTACGCGCTCCCCGTTCACGTACAGCGTCGAGTCCATGTAGACGCCGTCGAACTCGACGGAGATCCGCTTGCCCGCGTACGCCTTCGGCACGGTGAACTTCTTGCGGTACCAGCCGAGTCCGCCGGGCAGGAAGCCGGTGCCGCTGGTCGTGCCGTGCTCGGTGGTGGGGGTCTGCTCGATGGACCAGTCGTGCGGGACGGCGACCATCCGCCAGTCCCCGTCGTCGAACCCGGGCTGCTCGGCGTCCGCGTACGCGCCGCCCGACTCGGCGCCGCCGTCGCGGCTGACGAGTGCGAAGCGCCAGCCGTCGGACAGGTCGACGGTGCGGCGGCCGACGACGCTTCCGGCGCGGGTGTCGGCGGAGGCGGCGTGGGCCGTCGCGGGCGCGGCAAGCGCTCCCACGACGGGGGCGGCCGCGCTCGCGGCCAGGACGGATCTACGGGTGACTGACATGACGAGGCCCCTCGAAATCAACATGACCCACCAGAACAGAACCTGAGGCAACAGATTCTGGCGGGTGGACATAGGGATTCGTCAATAGCCTTAACTTACGTGTCACCGATCGTCGGATACGGGAACTTCACCCCGGCCCCGCCGTCCACGACGAGCGTCTGCCCGGTGACGTACGCGGCCAGCGGCGACGCCAGGAAGAGCAGGGCCGCCGCGATGTCGGCGGGCTGCGCGACCCGCCCCAGCGGCGCGTTCGCCGCGTTCACGGCCCGCCCCTCCTCCCCCAGCAGCCCGGCGACACGCGGCGTCCACACCACACCCGGCGCCACGGCATTGACCCGCACCCCACGCGCCCCGTACTCGACGGCGGCCGTCCGCACCAGGGACATCAACCCCGCCTTCGCCGCCCCGTACGCGCCGTGCAGCGGCGCCGCCGTGAGCCCGGAGACGGAGGCGACGAACACCAGCGGCCCGCCGCCCGCCGCCGCGACCGCCGCTCCCCCGTACTGAACGGCGAGCCAGGCGTGCCGCAGGACCAGGTCGAAGTGCCACTGCCACGCGTCGTCGTCGAGCGCGTCCAACGCCTCGTAGCGCGCCATGCCGACGATGTCGACGACGCCGCCCACGGGCCCCAACTCCCGCTCCGCGTAAGCGAAAAGCTCCCGCATGTCGGCGCGCCGCGTGACGTCCGCGACGTACGCCACCCCGCCCGTCTGCGCGGCCACCGCCTCCGCCCGCGCCTTGTCGACGTCGACGCACAGCACGCGCGCACCGGCCGAGGTGAGCGCGTGGGCGGTCTGCCGGCCGATGCCGTTGCCCGCGCCGAGCAGGACGAAGGTGCGGCCGTCGACGCGGTGGAGGGAGGCGTAGTCGGGGACGGGGGTGTCGTCCAGCGGCTCGCTCGCGTTCACGCTCACTGTGCGGACAACTTCGGCTTGTACGTGGCGAGTTCGGGGATGACTTCCTTCCCGAGGATCTCGATGGTCCGCAGGATCTCCTGATGTTCCAGGTACCCCCACTGCACGTAGCAGATGAGCTGGTCGATGCCGAGGTCCGCGTACCGCTTGGCCTTGCGGACGATGGTCTCCGCGTCACCGACGAGGATCATGTCGCCCGCGTCGAAGTCGGCGACCGGCACGTCCCCCTCGATGATCGGATTGAGCAGCGGGAACGTCCGGTCCCGCTCCTCCGCCGACAGGTGCGGCAGCTCCCAGTCGAGGGTGAACTGGGCGAGGTTGCGGTACCACCAGGCGACCGAGTCCCATACCCGCTGGGAGGGTCGGTCGGCGGCGTGTACGAGGGTGTAGGCGGCGACCCTGTTCGTCGTGACGTCCGTGATCGAGCGCGGGGTGCGGGCGGCCTCCCGGTACGCGGCGACCTGCCGCCCCATCGCCTCCAGCGGCTGCATGATCGAGAACGACAGCAGCCCGAGCCCGGCCGCGCCCGCGACCTCGGCCGACCCGGCCGATGTGGCCGCCATCCAGCACGGCGGATGCGGGTCCTGCACGGGCTTCGGGGTGACCATGCGGCGCGGGAAGCTGTACCGCTCGGACTCGTACTCGAAGTACTCCTCGCGCCACATGCCCGTGACGATCTCGATGGCCTCGCGCCAGTCGGCCCGCGACAGCTCCCGGTCGACGCCGAACGCCGTCTGCTCCATGGGCGTGGAGCGGCCGGTGCCCCACTCCACGCGCCCGTCCGACAGCACGTCCACGGCGGCCACCTTCTCCGCGATCCGGGGCGGCGGCGTGAAACCGAAGGGTGTGAGGGTGACACCGAAGCCGAGGCGGATGCGTTCGGTCAGCGCCGCCAGGTGGCCGAGCAGCACCTCGGGGGCGGGGCAGTGCGAGCGCCCCTCCCTGAAGTGGTGCTCCACGGCCCACACCGTACGGAAGCCCATCCGGTCCGCGAGCCGGATCTGCTCGACCGCCTCCCGGTAGGCGCGCTGCTCGGCGGCGCGCTGGCCGTGCGGGTGGGAGCCCTGCCAGGGCTTCGGTACGTCGATCTCGTAGAGCACGTCGAGGTCCATGGGCCGGCTCCTCCGGTAGGCGGTGCGGCAGGCGGTACGTGCGGTGGGCGTGCCGTGGGCGTGCGCGGGGCGACCATGCGGGAGATCTGACGAACAGTCAAGGGAGAGCGGTGCTCACACTGACACCCGGAATGTCCGGCTTCCGGTTAGCGTTGACCGCAAGCAGTGACTCACCTGGTGAAAGGCGGCGCTCGTGCACGGCGAGTACAAGATCCCCGGCGGCAAGCTGGTCGTGGTCGATGTGGACGAGGTGGCCGGGGTGCTGCGGAACGTCCGCGTCGCGGGCGACTTCTTCCTCGAACCCGACGACGCGCTGCTCGCCATCAACGCCGCGCTCGAAGGCGCCCCGGCCGACGCCGACACCGCCGCGCTCGCCGCGCGCGTCGACGCGGCACTGCCGGCCGGCACGGTCATGCTCGGCCTGACGACGGAGGGCGTCGCCACCGCCGTGCGCCGGGCGCTCGCCCAGGCCACGGACTGGCGGGACTACGACTGGCAGCTGATCCACGACGCGCCCCAGTCCCCGGTGCTGCACATGGCGCTGGACGAGGTGATGGTGGAGCAGGTCGCGCTCGGCAAGCGCCCGCCGACGCTGCGCGTGTGGGAGTGGGACCGCCCCGCCGTGATCATCGGCAGCTTCCAGTCGCTGCGCAACGAGGTCGACCCGGAGGGCGTGGAGCGCCACGGGGTGACGGTGGTCCGCCGGGTCTCGGGCGGCGGCGCCATGTTCGCGGAGCCCAAGTCCACGATCACGTACTCCCTCGCCGTCCCCGAGTCCCTCGTCTCCGGCCTCTCCTTCCAGGACTCCTACGCCTACCTCGACGACTGGGTGCTCGGCGCGCTCGCCGACATGGGCATCAAAGCCTGGTACCAGCCGCTCAACGACATCGCCACGGACGTCGGCAAGGTCGCGGGCGCCGCGCAGAAGCGGGTCGCGGCAGGTCAGGGCGCGGTCCTGCACCACGTGACCATGTCGTACGACATCGACGCCGACAAGATGGTCGACGTGCTGCGCATCGGCAAGGAGAAGCTCTCCGACAAGGGCACCAAGAGCGCCAAGAAGCGCGTCGACCCACTGCGCCGCCAGACCGGTCTGCCGCGCGAGGAGGTCATCTCGCGGATGATCGACTCGTTCCGGGGCCGGTACGGCCTCACGGACGGGAACGTGACCGCCGAGGAGATGTCCCGCGCCGAGGACCTCGTCCGCACCAAGTTCGGCACGGACGAGTGGACGGCGCGGGTGCCGTAGCCTCCGGCGGCCTTCCGGACCTCACACGGTGGCCTGATCACTGTCCCGGAACTCGCCCCACCCGTGCCAGCGCTCGATCTCCATGACGGCGGTGACGCGGGCGCGCTCGCGGTCGGGGTACTGGTCGCCGCCCGTGTAGTGGTGGGCGATCCGGTCGATGTCGGCCAGTCCCTTGTCGTCACGGAGTTCGACGACGCGGCCGATGAGGGTGATGTGGGTGTACCAGCTGTCCTTGTCGAGGACGGTGAGGGTGAGCCGCGGGTCGCGCCGCAGGTGCTTCAGCCGGACCCGCCCCTCATCCATGTTCAGCAGCACCCGTCCGTCCTCCCAGAGGTACCAGGTCGCGGCCGACACGGGCGCGCCGTCGGACCGGAGCGTGGCGACGGTGGCCGGGTTGGCACGCTCCAGCATGGCGACGGCTTCGGCGGAGAGCGGGGGCTTGGACATGGTTCCTCCTGATACGTCGGGGGTCGTTGTCGACCCTAGTGTCACCCGGCGGGGCTCCGCCCCTGCACCCCGCTCCTCAGTCGCCGGAGGGGCTCGAACGGCCGGGGTCGGCTTGACTGGTCAGAGGGGGCTTGAATGGCCGAAGTCGGGGTGACGGGAGGGCAGGAGATCTAGTGTTGTGGGCCAAGTCTGCTTGAGTCGGGGCGAGTTGGGGGAGGGCAGTACGTATGGCCTATGTGGTGGAGTTGCCGGTCGGTGCGGGTGGGGATCGGGCGGCGGAGTCCGTCAAGGTCACCATTGAGGAGGCACCCGCTGAGGGGCTCGTGCAGGTGGCACGGCCGGGGCAGGTCGTGGCTCGGGCCACCCGGTCCCTCGGCGAACTCCTCTCCGGCGTACGGCCGGTGGCGGCGAACTTCGTCGAGACGTTCGGCGGCATGGTGAACGGGCCCGACGAGATCTGCCTCGAATTCGGGCTCTCGCTCTCCGCCGAGGCCGACGTCGTGATCAGCAGCACCGCCGCCCAGGCCAATTTCGCCGTCCGGTTGACCTGGGACCGGCGCGGTTCCGAGGCTCCCGCCGGGGACGGCGGGGCGTGACGCTCATCGCCCCGGGGCCGGGGGCCGGGGTGCTCGGCGCCTCCCTGCTGCGGATCAGCGATGAGCGCGGCGAGCCGCGCGGGGTCGGGTTTCTTGTCGCCGACGGGCTCGCCTTCACCTGCGCGCATGTGGTCTCCGCCGCGCTCGGTCTCGCCGCCGGGGCGGCGTTGCCCGAGGGCGCCGAGGTCGGTGTCGACCTGCCGTTGGCCGGAGCCGGGGCGCCGGACGCCTCGCGCGCGCGGGCCCGGGTCGTGCACTGGGAACCCGCGAGGGAGTCGGGGGCGGGGGACATCGCCGTACTGGAACTGGTGACGGCGTTGCCGGACGCACGGCCGGTGCGGCTCGTCGAGTCGGCCGACGTGTGGGGGCATCCGGCGCGGGCCTTCGGGTTTCCCGCCGGGCGGCGCGGCGGCGTCTGGCACTCGGGGGTGCTGCGCGACCGGCAGGCCGGTGGCTGGGTGCAGGCCGATCTCGCGGCGGACGGCCGCTACCGGGTGACCGGCGGGTTCAGCGGCGGCCCCGTGTGGGACGACGAACTCGGCGGCGTGGTCGGCATGATCACGGTGGCGGAGGCGGGGGAACCGCCGGCCAGTTATCTCATTCCGGCCGACACGTTGCTCGGTGTGCGGCCGGGCCTGCGTGAACTGACCCTGCCCGCCTCGCCGTTCAAGGGGCTCGACGCCTTCCGGGAGGCCGACGCCGGGCGGTTCTACGGGCGGGTGGCGGAGAGCGGGGAGCTGGCCGCGCATGTGGTGAGGGAGCGGCGGAGCTGTCTGGTCGGGCCTTCGGGGTGCGGCAAGTCGTCGCTCGCGCTGGCGGGGGCCGTGCCCCTGTTGCGGGACGAGGGGTTCGCCGTCGCGGTGCTGCGGCCCGCGTCGGGCAGCGGGCCCGCCGCCGCGCTCGCCGCCGCCCTGCTCCCGCTGCTCGAACCGGAAGCGAGCGCGGCGCAGCGGTTCGAGCTGCTGCCGCGGTTCACCGACCGGCTCGGCGAGGGCGGGCTGCCGGATCTCGTCGCCCAGGTCCTGCGCCGCCAGGAACGTGAGCGACTGCTGGTCGTCGTCGACCAGTTGGAGGAGGTGTTCGGGGCCGGTCCCGACATCTCCGGTGAACTCGCGGGGCTGCTTTTCGGCGAGCGCCTCGTCGACCGGCTGCACGTCCTGACGACGCTGCGCGCCGACTTCCTCGAAACCGCTCTCGCCCATCCCGCCCTCGGGCCCGCACTGCGGCGCGGACTCTACGCACTCGGGCCGCTCGACGCCGAGGGGCTGCGGGAGATCGTCACGGCGCCCGTCGCCGCGATTCCCGGCGTCGAGTACGAGTCCGGGCTCGTCGATCTGCTGCTCGCCGACACCGGCGACGCGCCCGGCGCCCTGCCCCTGCTCGGCTTCACCCTCGACCAGCTGTGGCGGGGGCAGACCGGCGGACTGCTCACCCATCGCGCGTACGGGGAGCTGGGCGGCGTCACCGGGGCGATCGGCCGGCACGCCGAGCGGATGTGGGCGGCGAACGTACCCGAGGACGAGCAGCCCGCCGCCCGCCGCCTGCTCACGGCCCTGGTGCGGGTGCCGCCGGGCTCGGGCGCGGCCACCCGCAGAACCGCCGCGCGCGCCGAACTCGATCCGGTCCAGTGGGAGATCGCGCAGCGCCTCGCCGAGACCCGGCTGCTCGTCACCGGGCGCGGCCCCGAGGGCGCAGAGACGGTCGAACTGGCCCACGAGGCACTGTTCGGCGGCTGGCGGCTGCTCGCCGAACTCGTCGCCGAGGACCGGGCGTTCCTCGGCTGGCGGGAGCTGCTCCGGCACGACCTGGAACGCTGGGAGCGCGCCGACCGCGCCCCCGACCTGCTGCCCAACGCCACCGCGCTCGCCACCGCCGAACCCTGGCTGCGCGAGCGCGCCGCCGACCTCAGCGAGGCCGAACGCGGCTACCTCGACGAGGGCCGCGCCCGCCGCCGCGCGGGCCTGCGCCGACGCCGCTTCCTGCGCTCGGGCCTCGCGCTCGCCGCCGTACTCGTGCTCGTCTTCGGGGCCCTCTTCTCCTACTACCGGTACGAGAGCGCCGAGCGTGCCGCGCAGTCCGCGTCCCGCGCCTTCGCCCAGTCGTCCGCCGACCAGGCCGACAACGACCCTGTGCTGTCCGCCCAGTTGGCGCTCGCCGCGTACAAGTCGGCGCACACCCGTGAGGCACGGGACGCGCTGCTGCGCGCCTACTTGGCGCAGGACTTCACCGACCGGGTGCTGACCGGACAGCAGGAAGCCCCCATCGGCACCGAGGACATCATCAACGGCGACGCGGGCGCCATCGACACCAGCACCGACGGCGACGTGGTCTTCGCCCGCTCGACCGGCGGCCAGGCCACGCTCTACACCCACGTCACCGCCGACGAAGTGCGCAGAGAGCACATCGAAGAGCCGGTCCAGATCGCCCAGCCGCTGGTCTCCGCGAACGGCCGCAGGGCCGCGTTCCTCACCCTGGAAGGCCGGCTGATCTGGTACGACGTCCACCGCGACGGCGCCGACGGGCAGTTGCTCTCGCGCGCCCACCGGTTGCCCGCCGTGCCCGGGGCGGGCAACCGGGACTACGACAGCTACCGGAGCGTGCTCTCCGCCGACGGCCGCTACGTCGCGGCCATCGGCGAGAAGTACCTGCTCTGGTGGGACCTGGAAGCCCCGGCAGGGTCCGCCGCGCGCAGCGGCCGGGTACCCGCGCCGAGCGGCGTGAGCCACGACATCCGGTTCGCCCCCGACGGCCGTACCGTCCTGATCAAGAGCTACGAGCCGAAGAAGGCAAGCTACGAGGTGAAGGCCGTCGACCGTGTCACCGGAAAGAGCCGCACGCTCGCGGGCGGCAAGGGCGTCGACGAGGTGCTGCTCGCCGGGGACGGCAAGGCCGCCGCGTTCTGCGCCGAGCACGGCTACGGGGTACGCGTCGAGATATGGCGGCAGTCCCTCACCGACGGCGCGCCGCGGAGCAGACCGCGCGCGTACGAGGAGAAGGACCTGAACTGCAGCGCGATGCAGAGCGTCGACGCCACGGGGCGCCGGGTCGCGGTCCGGGAGAGCGGCTGGATCAACCTCGTCGACCTGGAGCGCCGCGAGATCGCCCTGAGCACCGGGAAGCCGAGCGGTGACGCGGCCCTGAGCACCTACCCGCGCCTCGCTGTCGCCGACGGCGAGCCCGCGCAGCTCCTCGTCGGGGCCAACCGTGTCGTCTACTCCCGGCTCACCCCGCACAACCGGATCATCCCGGCCTCCCAGAGCCGGCTCAACGGCGACGGCAGCAAGCTGATCGTGACGCTCGCCGACGCCTCCCGCATCGGGATCGTGCCCGTCGGCGGCAACAAGCCGACGGTCCGCGTCTACCGCCCCAAGCCGTACTGGAAGCCACTGAGGGACGACTTCATCTCCTTCGACCGCGAGGAGAAGCACCTGGCGGAACGCGTCGGAGTCAACCGCTTCATGATCCGTGACTTCCCCACGCTCAAGGCGGAACACGAGATCACCACGGCCCCGCTGCCGCCCGACGACACCGCCAAGAGCCTCCCCCAGTTCTTCGACCGCTCCGGAAACCTGGTCACCGTCTCCGGCACGGTGATCCAACTCTGGGACGCCGACAGCGGAAGACAACTCGCGCGCTACGACGCCAAGGTGCTGCACCCGCGGATGAAGGACGGCGCACCGCTCATGACGGTGTCGGCCCACCCCGAGCCGGGCCGGGTCGCGATCACCGTGTGGGACCAGCGCTACACCCGCGTCGTCGACCTGGCGACGGGCCGCACCCGGGCCCGCCTCGACACCGGAACGAACACCAACCGGCTGGCCTTCGCGCCGGGCGGCCGCTACTTCGCGTTGCTGCGCCGCGGCGGCGCCATCGAACTGTGGCAGCGCGACCCGCTGCGCAAGGTGCTCGGCGGCCTGGGCACGGGCGGCGGTGACGAGGCCTACGCGATCGCCTTCCCGGACAGCACGTCGTTCGTGCTGGCCGCGAAGAGCACGGTCCGCACCTACCGGTTCGGCGACCCGGGCGAGGAGAAGGACGTCGCCAACCTCGGCCTCACCGCGCAGAACGCCCCGTACCGCTTCCCGTCCCTGTCGGCCGACGGCCGCACCGCGCTCGTCGACGACGACAACGGCCGCATCGCTCCGGTCCGCTTCGACCCCGATGTCTGGCGCACCACGCTCTGCGACGTCATCGGCCACACCGAACCGGACCGTGACCAACGGACGGGCCTGCCCGCCGCCCTGCCGGACCAACCACTGTGCCCGAAGCCCGGGTCCCGCCGGGGGGAGCCCAACCCCGGCCGCCCCGAACTGATGCGCGGCGACGGCTAGGGCACTTCTGACGGATCAGGCTGAGCCCGGTTGGCCGTACCCACGCAGCTCGGGCACCCGTGCATAGACCCGTGCCGTGGCGAGTGCTCCGGCGATGTTCTCGTGGTCCTCGTGGTCCTCGGGGGACGCCGCGTCGAGCAGGCGGTGGAGGGCGGGAGCGGTGTCCGGCGCGGCGGGCCAGAGCGCGGCCAGCAGGTCGACCGCTGTCATCCGGACCGTGTCGTCCGTGTCGTCCGTGTCGTCCGAGTCCTCCAGTGCGGCGAGCAGATAGTCCGGTGCGGCGGGGGCCGTGTCCCGCCAGGCACGGTCCTTGAGCCGGGTGACGCGGGCGGTTCGGCGGACATCCGGTGCGGCGGCCGCGTCGTTGAGGGCTTCCTCGGTGGCGGGGTACCCGGCCCAGTGGGCGAGGAGGCTTTTGACCGCGTGCGAGCGGACGCGTTCGGCGGGGTCCCTCAGCGCATGCCGCAGCATCAGGTCGCGGACATCCGTGTCGTCCGGGGCACCGTGGCTGAGCGCCCACAGGCACATGCGCCGCGCTTCCGCGTCGGGGTCGTCCACGGCGGACCGCAGCATCTCCGCGCGCACGGCGCCGTCGGTGATCCCTCCGAGCACGTCCCATCCCGCGCTCCTGACCGCCACACTCGGGTCCTCCGCGATGCGGCGCCGGACGAACTCCACTGCCTGTGGCCCCTGCCCGTCGGCGTAGAACCACGTTCGCAGCGCCGCGCCGCGGGCCTCACCGTCGACGTCCTGGACGGCGCGCTCGCGCAGCAGCACACGCAGGGTCGGGTCGCCGAGGGCGCTCCGCACCAGCCAGCTCAGCGCTGCGGCGCGTACGCGGCCGTCCGGATCATGGACTGCGCGGTCGCGCAGGAAGGCCGCGCCCTCGGCATCCGCGGGGGTGGCCAGGGCGAGGCCGATCACTGCCCCTCTCCGTGTCCATACCGACGTGGCCTGCGTCGCCAGGCGGCGCAAGTACCGCTTCACGTCCGGGTCTTGGGGCCACTGCCTGCCGATCTGGGACAGGACGGTCAAGTGCGAACTGGGCTCCGGGTCCTCCTCTCCTCGGCGCAGGAGCAGGTCGCGGATCGCGGGGTCGTCGGGGTGTGTGGTGGCGAGGGCCGTGAGGATCTCGGCGCGGTCGCGGTAGCCGGGTGCTTCGGTGGCCAGGCGGACGAGCCGGCGTCCGTCGTCGGAGTCGAGCGGTGTGCACCGGACGAGGGCGGCGTACGCGGCGGCGCGCAGGTTCGCGTAGCGTCCGTGCGCGCTCACCGCGAGCAGCCAGGGACGGCTCGGGCGCAGCGAGGCGACCAGATAGGGCATCCATGGGGTGCCGGTCCAGTCGATCTGGGTCGCGCGCAGCAGGAGCGGGCGCCCCGACCAGTTCTCGCCCAGGCTCCGCAGGGCGCCGGTCAGGTCGCCGTCGAGGGAGTCGGTCCAGCGGTACCGGTCCCGCCATACGCGTCCGGCGGCCGTCGCGACCCGCTGGTTGACCTCGCCGAGCGTGCCCGGCCTGCGGATCTGCCCCAGAGCGCGCAGGGCCAGGGAGGCGGGCGGGTGCTCGTCGAAGGAACGGGTGTCGGTGGGGCCGCGGTCCCGGTCGAGGATCGCCTCCACGACCGCGCGCGCCGTCCGGGTCCCGTTCCGGGAGACGAGGGCGGTGACGAGGAGGATCACCTCGTGCCACGACGGGTCGCCCATCCGGGCGTGGACGACGTCACGGATCAGCTCCTCCGTGGTCAACTCGCGGGCGTCGAAGCGGCGGACGACGTCACGTGCGCTCAGATACTCCAGAAAGGTCCGGTGGACGAAGCCGTACACCTCGCTGCCGTAGTGGCACAGGATGAAGTTCCGCTCGCGGAACTGCTGGATCATGGCGCGTGCGGTCCGCCGCGCGGTGCCGGCCGGGAGGTCCTGCTCGTCGCGGAGGTAGTCGGTGAAGACCCGCTCGATGTCCTCGCCGATGACGTGGTTCCCGGCGAGCCCTCCGGTACCTTCCTGGCCTCCATGGCCTCCATGGCCTTCCTGGCCTTCCTGGTCTTCCTGGTCTTCCCGGCCCTCTTGCATGCGGCGGGCCAGGAGTTCGAGCATGTCCAGGCGGTCGCGGTCGTCGAGCGCGACGACGGTGCGGACGTCGTCGGGCAGGTCGAGGTGTTTGGTCTCCTCGTCCCAGCGGGCCACGAGAACGTCGACCGCCTGCCGGTAGACGTCCACGCGGTCACGGGGCAGGGCGCGGCGTCGCCCGATGATGGCGAGGATCGTCAACAGGAGCGGATTGCCCGCCAGTTCGCGCACCTGTCGGGAGTGGTCGACGGCGTCCAGCAGCCGGTCGCCCAACTGCCCCGCGTGTTCGGCTTCCTGCGGAAGGGCCGCCGCGTACCAGCGGCGCACGAAGTCGGTGATCTGCTCCCGGGCGAGCGGCTGGAGGACATGGTGGCCGAAGCCGGCGGCGTCGAGGATGTGCCGGTCGTAGCCGATGAGGCGCGAGGTCACGATGATGCGCGCCTGCGGGTGGTGGGAGGCGAACCCCTGGATACGGCGGGTGACCTCGGCCCGCGTCCTAGCGGTGAAGAGCTCGTCGAGGCCGTCGAAGACGACCACGGCACGACCCTCGGCGAGACGGCGACGCAGCAACTCCGGGTGCGGGGCGCGGTGTTCGTGCTCCCACACGTGCGCGAGGAAGTCCTCGAAGGTGCGCTCCCGCCAGGCGGCGTCCGCGTAGCGCCGCAGTTCCACCACCACCGGCAGGAGGTCGGCGAACGGGCTCAACGGTGCGGGAACCTGCGGCGCGGTGAGCGCGAGCAGCAGGTAGCGGGCGAGGGTGGACTTCCCCGAGCCCGGGTCACCGAGTACGACGAGGCGGGTGGCGCTCGGGGCGGTGAGGGTCGCCAGCAGGTCCGTCGGCGGCCCGCCCGACCGGTCCCGGGCGGCGCCACCCCACACGCCGTCGGCGACGCCCGCGTCCGGCAACTCGCCCCGTTCGACGAGACGTTGACGCAGTTCCACGGGCAGGTCGACGAAGGCCGATTCGGTGCGCACGGCCGGCGGGACGAATACGTCCCCGAGGTGGATGTGGGGATGCGCACCCTCACTGGCCGGTATCAGAACCTCCAGGTCGAGGCGCCCGTAGCAGTCCCGGAGCTGCCGCGCGTAGGTCGTCTCGGCCGCTTCCTCCTCGACGGGTGTGAGCGGGGGCCGGTCCGGCTGCGACGGCAGCGCGACGAAGGTGTGCTGACTGATGTACGTCCTGCCGTCGTGGACCGAGCTGTATTTCCCGGTGGCGTTGTACGAGGCGTCGCGGCCGGCACCGACGGCGCCAGGCCCGCGCGCTTCCACGGGCGGCGAGGGTTCCGGCCCGCCGGTGGCGCCACCGGACTCCTCCGTCATGCCTCCTCCGTCGGCGGCGCCACCGGACCCGGACTCCTGAGTCATGTCTCCTCCGTGGGCGGCGGTTGAACGCTGCTGCCCGCGCCGGTGGCGTTTCCCGTGGCGTCACGGCCCGCGGCCACGGCGCCCCGGCCGCGAGCATGGATGCCCCATCGAATGCCCCACCGACGGGCGGGCGGGCCCGAACCGTCACCTCCGGGGTCCGAGCCGGGGGTACGCAGGGAAACGGCCAGCGCCACCACACCGGCACCCGCCCCGACAAGACTCGCCACCTGGTCACCGGTGTCGAGACCCGCGAACAGCGCGGCGGCCCCCAGCCCCAGTACACACGCACCGCACACACCCGCCACGATCGACCCGCGCAGGCCTCGTCCCCCGAACCCCCGCACCGCTCGCTCCCTCCACCGATACGCACGCGAGCCCACCACTATCCCACCGGCCTTGGCGACCCGACCAGAAATTCCCCAGGCAAGCCCGGCAGCCCCCGGTCACAACAACCGCAGAAGCGCGTGCAACGCCGGATTGTCATTGGCCTTGCGCCACACCAGGTGCAGCTCCACCGGCGTCGCGTCCGAAAGCTCCAGCGGCCGAAACGCGATCCCCGGAAAACGCATCTGCGCCGCCGACTCCGGCACGAACGCGATGCCCCACCCGGCGTGGACCATGGCGAGCAGACTGTGCACCTGACTGAGGTACTGCGTGAACCGCGGCCGCACCCGTGCCTCGCGGAAGATGCTGACCAGCAGCTCGTGGAAGTAGCGGGCCTCGATCGGCGAGTACATCAGGACGTCCTGGCCGTCGAACCCGGCCATCGGCAACGCCCCCTCCCCCGCGGCCAGCGGATGCGCGCTCGGTACCGCCGCGAGCAGCCCCTCCCGCGTCGTCGACCGGGTCTCCAGGTCGGGCCCCGTACTGGACGGCCGGATCATGCCGAGGTCGAGCGAGCCCTCCGTGAGGGCCTCCAGCTGGTCCCGCGTCACCTTCTCCCGCAGCACGATCTCCGTCCCGGGCATGGAGGACCTGGCGACGTCGAGCAGCGGCCCGAGCGCCGAGTACGCGCTCGCGGCCGTGAACCCGACCGCGATCGCCCCCGCCTCGCCCGTGGACACCTGCCGCGCGGCCAGCGCCGCCGCCTCGGACTGCCGCAGGATGGTCCGCGCCTCGTTGAGGAACGCGCGGCCCGCGGGCGTCAGGCGCACCGTACGGTTCGTACGGTCCAGCAACTGCACGTCCAACTCGTGCTCGAGGAGCTGGATCTGGCGGCTCAACGGGGGCTGCGTCATCCGCAGCCGCTCGGCGGCCCGCGTGAAGTGCAGCTCCTCCGCGACGGCCACGAAGCTCGCCAGCTGCGCAAGCGTGAACAACGATGCCCTCCAGGTATTGGATCATCCAAAAACTATGTTTGACGTGGATTAATCGCCGACCTTAGCGTCAACGAAAACCAAAGGCTCACACCCCCAGGGATTCGCAGTGGTGACCAGCATGTCCACAGCCCGTTCAGCTTCCGCCGCCGCCGGTCAGGGCGGTGCGACCCTCGACACCATCGCCTGGATCAAGCTCTCCTCCGTCACGCTGCCGCTCGCGACGCCGATCAGCGACGCCAAGGTGCTCACGGGCCGGCAGAAGCCGATGACCGAAGTCGCCTTCCTGTTCGCGGAGATCGAGACCGCCCAGGGCCACTCCGGTGTCGGCTTCTCGTACTCGAAGCGCGCCGGCGGCCCCGCCCAGTTCGCGCACGCCAAGGAGATCGCCGACAACCTGATCGGCGAGGACCCCAGCGACATCGGCCGGCTCTGGACGAAGCTGGTGTGGGCGGGCGCCTCCGTCGGCCGCAGCGGCGTCGCCACGCAGGCCATCGCCGCGATCGACGTCGCCCTGTGGGACCTCAAGGCCAAGCGCGCCGACCTCCCGCTCGCCAAGCTGCTCGGCGCCCACCGCGACTCGGTGCGCTGCTACAACACCTCCGGCGGCTTCCTCCACACGCCGACCGAGCAGGTCCTCGACAACGCCACGGCCTCCCTCGCCAACGGCATCGGCGGCATCAAGATCAAGGTCGGCAATCCGGACCGCAAGGCGGACCTCGCGCGCCTGACCGCCGTACGCGAACACATCGGCGACGACGTGCCGTTGATGGTCGACGCCAATCAGCAGTGGGACCGACCGACGGCGCAGCGCATGGGCCGGGCCATGGAGGACTTCGACCTCGTCTGGATCGAGGAGCCGCTCGACGCCTACGACGCGCAGGGCCACGCCGCGCTCGCCGCCTCGCTCGACACACCCGTCGCCACCGGCGAGATGCTGGCGAGCGTCGCCGAACACGTCGAGCTGATCAAGGCGAACGCCTGCGACGTCATCCAGCCGGACGCCCCGCGCATCGGCGGCATCACCCAGTTCCTCAAGCTGGCCGCCCTCGCCGAGCACCACAACCTCCAGCTCGCCCCGCACTTCGCGATGGAGATCCATCTCCACCTCGCCGCCGCCTACCCGATCGAGCCGTGGGTGGAGCACTTCGACTGGCTGGAGCCGCTGTTCAACGAGCGCCTCGCGATCAGCGAAGGCCGCATGCACGTGTCGTCCCGCCCCGGCCTCGGCATCACGCTGAGCGAGCAGGCGCGCGCGTGGACGGTGGCGACGCACGAGGTGGGCGTGCGCCCGTAACCGGGTGCCCCGCGACCCTCGCACCCGCGATACCCGTACGGCATCAGAAGATGCAAAAACAGTGTTGGACGGGCATGAGTGACGCCTCGTAACGTCGTACTCACACGTTCCCTTCACCAGCAGGAGCAGCCCACCCATGCCCACGTCGTCCTTCACCCCGTCCGAACTCGGTGCCCGCGTCGGCTCGGGCCTGCTCTCCTTCCCGGTCACCCACTTCACGGCCACCGACCTCGCGTTCGACGAGGCCGCCTACCGCGCCAACATCGAGCGGCTCGCCGAGCACGAGGTCGGTGGCCTGTTCGCGGCGGGCGGCACCGGCGAGTTCTTCTCGCTGACCGCCGCCGAGACGGAGCGGGTGGTGACCGCGGCGGTGCAGGCGGCGCCCGCGGGCACGCCGATCCTCGCCCCGGCCGGGTACGGCACACGGACCGCGATCGAGTACGCGCAGGCGGCCGAACGGGCGGGCGCCGACGGCCTGTTGCTCTTCCCTCCGTACCTCACGGAGGCCCCGCAGGACGGCCTCGCCGAGCACATCGAAGCGGTCTGCCGGTCCACCTCGCTCGGCGTCATCGTGTACGGGCGGGCCAACGCGACGTACAGCGCGGACACCCTGGCCCGGGTCGCCGAGTCCTGCCCGAACCTCATCGGCTACAAGGACGGCGTCGGCGACATCGACTCCATGACCCGCATCTACACCCGCCTCGGCGACCGCCTTACGTACATCGGCGGCCTGCCCACCGCCGAGACGTACGCCCTCCCGTACCTCGAACTCGGCGTCACCACCTACTCGTCGGCGATCTTCAACTTCCTGCCCGAGTTCGCCCTCGACTTCTACGCCGCCGTACGCGGCCGCGACCACGCGACCGTCCTCAAGCACCTGCGGGACTTCGTGCTCCCGTACACCGAGATCCGCAACCGCAAGGCCGGCTACGCGGTCTCCATCGTCAAGGCGGGCATGACGGCGACCGGCCACCCGGCGGGCCCGGTCCGACCTCCGCTCACCGACCTGACCGCCCGCGAACTCGCGGAACTGACAACCCTGATCGGCACCCAACCAAGCCTCGCCGGCGAATGACCACCATCAAGCCCCTCGCCGGCGAACGACCACAATCAAGCCCCTCGCCGGCGAACAACCACAATCAAGCGCCTCGGCGGCGAACAACCACAATCAAGCCCCTGCGGCGATTGAGCAGCGGGGTCCGGGGCAGCGCCCCGTGGCGTCAACCGACACTCCCGTCGGATGCACCCACGACCCGCCCCAGATCACGCGCGGCCTGATCCAAAAGCTTCCGCATCGCGGCCTCCGCCGCATCCGCATCCCCCACCCGCACCGCGTCGAGCACAGCACGGTGACTGGGCACCGGATCCCGCGGGGACCGCCCCGTGCCGTGCACGAGCCGGTCACGGTAGGCGAGCCCCGCGGCGATCACCAGGTCCATCCGCTCCAACAGCTCGTTGTGGGAGGCCCGCAACAACGCCCCGTGGAAGGCGAGGTCCGCCTCGACCGCATGGGCCGCACCACCACCATCCCCCTCCTCCCCCTCCTCCCCCATCGCCGCCAACGCCTCCTCAAGCGCCGCCAGATCCTCATCCGTACGCCGCCGCGCGGCGAGCCGAACCGCCGCCGGTTCGACGATGCCGCGCACCTCGTCCAGGTCACCCAGCAACGGATTCCCCGCGCCGGAGGCGTCCCGCACCCCGTCCATCGCCTCGAACTGCCAGCGCAGCACATCCGCGTCGAGCAGATGCCAGTCCGCGCGGGGCCGCACGAACGTGCCGCGCTTCTGCCGGGCGTCGACCATGCCCTTCGCGGCGAGCACCTTCAGGGACTCCCGCAACGCGGTGAGGCTGACGCCGAGTTCGGCCTGGAGCGCTCCGAGGTCGAGGGTGTCGCCCTCGCCGATCCGGCCGCTCAGCACCCGGTGCGCGATGGTCTCCACGGTCTGCCCGTGCACTCCGCGGCGCGCGTACCCCACCATGTCCTACCTGCTGTTCTCTCGTCGTGTGCCGTATCGGACGTCCGGCCGGTCAAGTATCCGTGACGCGCAGGGAGTTGAAGACCCCTCACCCCCCTCGCCCCCTCACGCCGAGGACTTCACCACGCTCCACCCGCCGTCGACGACGAGACTCGTCCCGGTCACGTACGAAGCCTCCGCAGAGGCCAGGAACGCGATCGCCGACGCCACCTCCTCCGGCTGACCGAAGCGGCGGGCCGCCGTGTCCGCGACGCTCGCCGCCCGCTCGTCCTCGGGCACCCGGTCCCACACCCCGGTCAGGATCGGCCCGGGCAGTACCGTGTTGACCCGCACCAACGGACCGTATTCGGCGGCGAGTTGACTGCTCAGCGACAGCAGCCCGCCCTTCGCGGCCGCGTACGCCGGATGTCCAGGAATGCCGTGCCGGGCGTGCACGGAGGAGACCAGGACCACGGCGCCGTCCTGCGCGCGCAGGTCGTCGAGGCACGTCCGTACGCCGAGGAACGCCGCGGTGAGCCCGATGGACAGCTGCCGGTTCCAGGACTCGGGCGAGGTCTCGTGCGCGGGCGCCACCTCGATCTTGACCGCGTTGCTGACGAGCACGCCGACCGGGCCGAAGGTGTGCGCGGCGGTCAGCAACTCCTGCCAGGCGTCCTCGCGCGCGACATCGGCCGGCACGAACGCCGCACGGCCGCCGTCCCGCTCGATCTCCTTCGCGACCTGCGGCCCGCGCCGCTCGTCGATGTCGGCGAGCACGACGGCGGCGCCCTCCGCGGCGAGCCGTCGAGCCGTGGCGGCGCCGATGCCCGCGGCGGCGCCGGTGACGATCGCGGTGCGCCCGCCGAAGCGGTCACCCGGGCGAGGGGCTGTCATGGGCTGCCTCCTGATCATCAAGTGTTCGTGCGTGCACAGGGGTTGACCCCCGACTCACTGCGTTCCTATATTCCGCCACGTTAATTCCTAATTAATGGATTGAACAGGCCGAGCGACACCAACAGCTCCAACGGATCAGGTGAGGTGCGATGCTCCACTTCGGCGCCGACTACAACCCCGAGCAGTGGCCCGAAGAGGTCTGGGCCGAGGACACCCGGCTGATGAAGGAGGCCGGGGTCACCATGGTGACGGCCGGGATCTTCTCCTGGGCCAAGGTCGAACCCCGCCCCGGCGAGTACGACTTCGGGTGGTTCGACCGCGTCATGGACAACCTCGGCGACGCGGGCATCCGGGTCTGCCTCGCCACCATGACCGCGTCCCCGCCGCCGTGGCTGTCGCGCCTGCACCCGGAGGTCCTCCCGGAGACCGAGGACGGCCGCCGCAGGTGGCCCGGCGGCCGTCAGCACTACTGCCCGTCGAGCCCGGTGTACCGCAAGCACGCGACCCGCCTCGTCGAGCGCCTCGCGACCCGGTACGCCGAGCACCCCGCCCTCGACACCTGGCACATCGGCAACGAGTACGGCTGCCACACCCGCCAGTGCTACTGCGACGAGTCGGCCACCGACTTCCGCCGCTGGCTGCGCGAGCGGTACGGCTCCGTGGCCGCGCTCAACGAGGCCTGGTCCACGGCCTTCTGGTCGCAGCGCTACGACGACTTCGCCGAGGTCCTGCCGCCGCGCCTGGCACCCACCTTCGCCAACCCGGCGCAGCAGCTGGACTATTGGCGCTTCAGCGACGACGCGCTGCGCCAGTGCTATCTCGCCGAGCTGGCCGTGCTGCGCCGCGTCACACCGGACGTGCCGATCACCACGAACCTGATGCCGAACCACAAGCCGGTCGACGCCTTCGCCTGGTCCGAGCACATGGACGTGATGGCGCTCGACCACTACCAGGACCCGTACGAGGAGGCTCCGCACCGCACGGCGGCGTACAACTTCGACCTGATGCGTTCGGCGCGCGGCGGCCAGCCCTGGCTGCTCCTGGAGCAGGCGCCGAGCGCGGTCAACTGGCGGCCCCGCAACAGCCCGAAGCAGCCGGGCCGGATGCGCCTGTGGAGTTGGCAGGCCGTCGCGCAGGGCGCGGACGCGGTGCTGTACTTCCAGTGGCGGCAGTCGCGCGGCGGCGCCGAGAAGTACCACTCGGCGATGGTTCCGCACGCCGGCACCGACACCCGTATCTTCCGCGAAGTATCGGACCTGGGGCGGGAGTTGGCGTCCGTGCCGGAGATCGCGGGTACCCGCTCGAAGGCCGACGTCGCCCTCGTCACCGACTGGAACAGCTGGTGGGCCCTCGAACTCGACTCGCACCCCTCCACCGCGCTGAACCAGTCCGAGATCAACCTCGCCCACCACCGCGCCCTGCTCGACGCGGGCGTGCCGTGCGACATCGTCCCGCCGGACCGTGACCTCTCCTCGTACAAGCTCGTCGTCGTCCCGAACCTCTACCTCCTGAGCGAGGAGAACGCCGAGCGGCTCACCGCCTACGTCGAGGGTGGCGGGCACCTCGTCGTGTCGTTCTTCTCCGGCATCGTCGACGACTGCGACCGCGTCGAACTCGGCGGCTACCCGGCCCACTTGCGGCGCCTCCTCGGCATCCGTACGGAGGAGTTCTGGCCGCTCGACGAGGGCCAACACCTCACCGTACGAGGAGAGTTGAGCGGCTCCGCCGACCTGTGGTCGGAGGCGATCGACCTCGAAGGCGCGGACGCCGTCGCCACCTACGAGGACGGCGACCTCGCGGGCCGCCCCGCCGTCACCCGCCACACGTACGGCGAGGGCACCGCCTGGTACCTCGGCACCCGCCTCGAACCGGCCGCGCTGCGCGCCCTGTTGGACCGCGTCCGCACGGAGGCCGACGTCACCCCCGTACTCCCGAACCTGCCCGAACAGGTCCAGGCCACGGTCCGCGAGGGCACGACGGGCCGCTTCCTGTTCCTGCTCAACCACGGCGGGGCCGAGGTGACGGTGCCCCTCCCCCAGCCGATGCGAAACCGGCTGGCGGACGACGCCACGCCGACATCACACATCCAACTCCCGCCCCACGGCGTGGCCGTACTTCAACCCTGAGGCGATACGCAACCCAATCAAGCCCCTGCGGCGATTGAGCAGCGGGGTCCGGGGCAGCGCCCCGCGACCGCAACGCCGCACCACCGCATGCGCACTCTGACAAGGAGGTCAGATGCCCGCAACACCCACCCGGCGAACACTCCTGACGTGGGGCGCCGCCGCGGCCGCGGCCCCCGCGCTGGCGGCCTGCGGCGAATCCGCCGGCGCCGCCCGCATGACCAAGGACCACGGCCGCAAACCCGGCCAGAAGGTCACCCTCCGGCTCTGGACCTGGGTCCCCCTCCAGAAGGCGGTCGCCCTCTGGAACAAACGCAACCCCGACATCCAGGTCGTCGCCCAGATGGTCCCCGCCAACACCTCCGGCGGCTACCAGAAGATGCACGCCTCCATCAAGGCGGGCAACCCGCCGGACCTCGCCCAGGTCGAGTACTACGCGCTGCCCGCGTTCATGCTGGAGGGCGGCCTGACGAACCTGAGCCGTTACGGGGCCGACAAGCTCAAGGACCAGTACATCGACTGGCAGTGGAAGCAGGGTGTCTTCGCGGGCGAGACGTATGCGATCCCGCAGGCCTCGGGCCCGATGGGGCTCTTCTACCGCAAGGACCTCTTCGAGAAGTGGGGCATCGAGACCCCGAAGACGTGGGACGAGTACCGCGCCGCCGCGAAGAAGGCCAAGAAGCACGGCTCGTACATCTCGGCCTTCCCGCCGTCGAACGCCCAGTGGTTCGCCAGCTTCCCCTGGCAGCGCGGCGCCCACTGGGTGCGTACCGAAGGTGACACCTGGATCGTCGACCTGACGTCCCCGGAGTCCCTTGAGGTCGCCGACTACTGGGACGGTCTCGCCCGCGACCGCTTCCTCCTCCAGACGCAGGACGCACAGAGCGCCTTCTTCAAGGGATTGCAGACCGGGCAGCTGGCGACCTGGCCGGGCGCGCAGTGGTACGACGCGCTGATCCGCGGCAACGCGCCGCGCACCAAGGGCAAGTGGGCGGTCGCCGAACTGCCGCAGTGGGAGGCGGGCGCGCACGCCTCCTCCAACTGGGGCGGCTCCGCCACCGCGATCCTCCAGGGCTCCCAACACCCGGTCGAGGCGCTGAAGTTCGCGCACTGGCTGAACACGGACCCGGACAGCATGAAGCTGCTGGTCGAGGCCGGCTACGGCTGGCCCTCCGCGAAGATCGACCTGCCGAAGACGCCGCTCGGCAAGCCGGACCCGTTCTTCGGCGGGCAGCGCTACAACGAGGTCTTCCAGACCTCCGACCACAACGTCGACACCTCGTGGCGGTACGCGCCGACCACCATCCAGTCCTTCACGCACATCCAGGACAACCTGGCGCTGGCCCTCGCGGGCAAGGGCACGTTCGTGGACGCGCTGAAGGACGCGCAGGGCAAGTTCGTCGACGACCTCAAGGCCAAGGGACTCAAGGCGAGGAGCGCACGATGACGACATCATCCGTGAAGTCCGCGCGGCCCGGTACGAAGGACTCCGCGCCCGCGGCCACCGCCCCCGAGGCCGGCGGTCGCCGCACCCGCCGCCCCCGGCCCGACCGCAAGGCGTGGATGTTCCTCGGCCCGTTCCTCGCGGTCTATCTCTTCGCGATGATCATCCCGGTGTTCTACGCGATCTACCAGAGCCTGCTGAAGGTGGAGCGCTCGGGACCGCTCGGGCTCGGCGCCCCGAAGGTCGTCTTCGGCGGCCTCGACAACTACGCGCTCGCGCTCCAGCAGGAAGCCTTCCTTGAGGGCTTCGGCCGGGTGCTGCTGTTCGGCGTCGTGCAGGTCCCGGTGATGCTGCTGCTGTCGCTCGTCCTCGCCCTGCTGCTCGACCAGATATCGGACCGCTGGGCGGGCCTGATGCGGGCGACGTACTTCCTCCCGTACGGCATCCCCGGCGTGATCGCGACGATCCTGTGGGGCTTCCTGTACGTGCCCGGCCTCAGCCCGATCACCGAGATGCTCGGCAACCTGGGCTTCCAGCCGGACTTCCTCGGCCCTGACAACGTGCTGTGGTCCCTCGCGAACATCGTGATCTGGGAGTTCGCCGGCTACAACATGCTGATCATCGTCGCTCAGCTGAAGTCCATCCCGCAGGAGCTGTACGAGGCCGCGAAGATCGACGGGGCGGGCCCCTGGCAGGTCGCGCTGCGCGTCAAGATCCCGCTCGTCCGCCCGGCCCTCGTCCTGACCTGCGTGTTCTCCATCATCGGCACGATGCAGCTGTTCGGGGAGCCGCTGGTCCTGAAGAAGATCGCGCCGGCCGTGACCCCCGACTACACGCCGAACCTCAGCGCCTACTTCGACGCCTTCTCCAACGCCAACATCTACGTGGCGGCGGCCAAGTCGGTGATCCTCGCGGTGGTCGCGATGGTCCTGTCCTTCGGCTTCCTGAGCCTCGTCAACCGTAAGCAGAGGAGCGAGCGGTGAGCGCAGTCGACGTCAAGTCTCCCCCGGTCACGCCCGTGGCACCGCCGACGGCGAGCAGGCCGCGCCGCTTCACGCCGGGCCGCATCGTGCTCGTGGCGGTCCTCGCGATCGCCGCGATCTACTTCCTCGTCCCCGTCTACTGGCTGATCGTCGCCGCGACGAAGAACAACGACAGCCTCTACGGCTCGTTCGGCTTCTGGTTCGACGCCCCGCAGCTGTGGCACAACCTGAGCAACATCTTCGCCTACGACAACCACGTCTACCTCCAGTGGGCGCTGAACTCCGTCCTCTACGCGGGCGTGGGCGCGGTGCTCGCCACCCTGTTCTCGGCGGCGGCCGGCTTCGCGCTCGCCAAGTACCGCTTCCGGGGCCGCGAGGCGATGTTCAAGTTCGTCCTGGCGGGCGTGCTGCTCCCGTCGACGGCCCTGGCGCTGCCGCTGTACCTGATGTTCAGCAAGCTGCACCTCACGGACACGTACTGGGCGGTGCTGCTGCCGAGCATCGTGTCGCCCTTCGGCGTCTACCTGTGCCGGATCTACGCGGAGGCGTCCGTGCCCGACTCCGTCCTGGAGGCGGCGCGCGTGGACGGCGCGGGCGAGGAGCGGATCTTCGCGACGCTGGTCCTTCGCATCATGACCCCGGCCCTCGTCACCGTCTTCCTCTTCCAGTTCGTGCACATCTGGAACAACTACTTCCTGCCGTTGGTGATGCTCTCCGACGACCGCAAGTACCCGATCACGCTCGGCCTCGTCACCTGGCAGCAGGCCGCCGACCGGGTGCCGGAGCTGACGCAGTACACCATCGGCGGCTCGTTCGTCTCCGTCATCCCGCTGGCCATCGCGATGCTCGTCCTCCAGCGCTTCTGGCGGACGGGTCTCACCGAGGGCAGCGTCAAGGAGTAGGACAGCGCCACAGAGCGCAGGACAGCACCACAGAGCAAGGGAGCAACTGGCTTGAAGATCACCCGAGTCGAGACCTTCGCCGTCCCGCCCCGCTGGCTGCTGTGCCGGATCGAGACGGACGACGGTCTCGTCGGCTGGGGCGAGCCCGTGGTGGAGGGCCGCGCCGACACCGTCCGCACGGCCGTCCACGAGCTCGCCGAGCAGTTCCTGATGGGCGCGGACCCGCTGCGCGTCGAGGACCACTGGCAGCTGATGACCAAGGGCTCGTTCTACCGGGGCGGCCCCGTCCTCTCCAGCGCCGTCGCGGGCCTCGACCAGGCGCTGTGGGACATCGCGGGCCAGGCGTACGACGCGCCCGTGCACCAGCTCCTCGGTGGTCCGGTACGCGAGAGGGTGCGCGCCTACTGCTGGGTGGGCGGCGACGAGCCGGCGGAGCTGCGCGACCAGATCGCCGAACAGGTGGCGGCCGGTTTCACCGCCGTCAAGATGAACGGCGCGGGCCGCACCGACCGCCTCCCGACGGTCGGCGAGCTGGACCGGATGGCGGCGCGCGCCGAGACGGCCCGCGAAGTCCTGGGCCCCGAGGGGGACTTCGCGGTCGACCTGCACGGCCGGTTCACGGTGGCGGGCGCGGTGCGTGCGACGGCGGCCATCGAGCCGTACGCCCCGATGTTCGTCGAGGAGCCGGTCCTGCCGGAGTACACGCACCGCATCGGCCGGGTCGTGGACTCCACGCGGACGCCGATCGCGACGGGCGAGCGGCTGTACTCGCGTACGGACGTGCTCCCTGCCCTCCAGGCGGGGGTGGCGGTCATCCAGCCCGACCTGTCGCACGCGGGCGGCATCTCGGAGTCGCGGCGCATCGCGTCGCTCGCCGAGACCTTCGACACGCTCGTCGCCCCGCACTGCCCACTGGGCCCGGTCGCCCTGGCCGCGAGCCTCCAACTCGCCTTCTGCACACCGAACTTCCTGATCCAGGAACAGTCCATCGGCATCCACTACAACAAGGACTCGGAACTCCTCGACTACGTGGCGGACCCCGAGGTCTTCCGCTTCCACGAGGGCCACTTCGCCCGGCCCACCCGCCCGGGCCTCGGCGTACGCGTCGACGAGCGGGCGGTACGCGCGGCGGACGCCTCGGCGAAGAGCTGGCACAACCCGGTGTGGCGGCATCCGGACGGCTCGTTCGCGGAGTGGTGAGCACGGCACGGCGCGCGCCGCCGGGCGGGCGTCGCCCCCGCCCTTGACCAGCATTCGGACAACCGGACGATTGTATTCCGGTGGCTGCATACGATTCCGGGACACGTACCCGCAGCCCCGGAAGGCGACCGTGAGCACCACCCCACCCCAGACCGCCGCCACCCCGCCGGACACCGTGTCCGGCGGGGTGCCGATCCGCTCGGCGGCCGACGTCTCCGACCTCGTCAACTCGGGCGCCGCACGCGGCCGGCACGCGAAGATGATCGTGGTCATCGCGCTCGGCGGCATCTTCCTCGACGCGTACGACCTCAGCTCACTCGCGTACGGCCTTCCCGACATCACGAAGCAGTTCGGCCTCAGCTCCACGATGGCCGGTGTGGTCACCGCGTCGATCAGCGTCGGCTCGCTGATCGGCGCGCTGGTCGGCGGCTGGCTGGTGGACCGAATAGGCCGCTACCGGGTGTTCATGGCGAACATGCTGTTCTTCGTCGTCACGGCGTTGGTGTGCGCGTTCGCGCAGGACGCGTGGACGCTGATCGGCGCGCGGTTCGTGATGGGCATCGGCGTCGGCATGGACATCCCGGTGGCGATCGCGTTCCTAGCCGAGTTCTCCCGGCTGCGCGGCAAGGGCAGCAAGGGCTCGCGCACGGCGGCCTGGTCGCCCGCCTGGTACGCGGCGACGAGCGGCTGCTACCTGGTCATCATGGCGCTGTACTTCCTCCTCCCGGACGCCCAGTTGGGCTGGCTGTGGCGCTTCACCGTCGGCTTCGGCGCGATCCCCGCGCTCGTCGTCCTGCTGCTGCGCCGCCGCTACATGAACGAGTCGCCGACCTGGGCCGCCGACCAGGGCGACCTGGAGGGCGCCGCCCGCATCCTGCGCCAGTCGTACGGAGTCGAGGCGTACGTCCCCGACGACGTACCGGGCACTCCGGACGAGAACCGCTCGAAGCGACCGGGGCTCTCCTCCTACGCGCGTCTGTTCAAGGGCCCGTACCGTACGAGGACGATCCAGTCGGTGGCCGTCGGCCTCGCGGAGACCTTCGGCTACAACGCCGTCGCCTTCGGGCTGCCGATCATCATCGCGACGCTGATGACTCAGGGCCCGCTGACCACGATCGCCTCGTCCTTCGCCCTCAACCTCGTCTTCGCGCTCACCGGCGGGCTGCTCGGCATTCGCTGGGCGTCGACGAAGGGGGCCTGGCCGATGATGACGCTGGGCTTCGCGATCCAGCTCGTCGCGATCACGGTGCTCGCACTGATCGGTGAGCCGTCGGGCACGGCGGTGGTGACGGCGGGCATCCTCATGCTCGGCTCGTTCATGTTCGCGCAGGGCTTCGGCCCCGGCGCGCACATCATGAGCTACGCCTCGCTCGGCTTCCCGACGTCGATGCGCGGCGTCAGCATCGGCTTCAACCAGGCGGTGCTCCGCCTCGGTTCCACGCTCACGCTGTTCTTCTTCCCGATCCTCAGCTCCGGCCTCGGCACGGGCGTGTACTGGGTGATTCTGGGCGCGCCCGTCCTCGGCCTGATCGCGCTGCTCGTCAAGCGGTGGGAGCCGGTGGGCTTCGACGCGGACGCCGAGGAACGGGAGCTGAAGTCCCTCAACTGAAGTCCCTCGACTGAAGTCCCTCGTCTGAAGTCCCTCAGCCGTCCGTCGAGCTGAGCGGCACCGCGCCCACGCTGTGCCCACGCCGGTCGAGCAGTCGGCCGGCGTGCTTCAGCGTGCGCAGCACGACCGCGCGCTCGGTGATGCGCAGGCCGAGGTCGGCGAGGCGGCGGTTGAGGAGGGCCTCCGTGGTGTGCACCTCGGCGAGGGTGCGCAGCCAGATGTCCAGGATGAGGTTGTGGGTGCCGGCGGTGATGCTGCACATCCGCAGCCCCGGGAGCGTACGCAGTGCCTGCACGGCGGTGTCGAGGTTCTCGGCGGGCACGGACCCGAAGTAGACGGCGGAGACCGGGAATTCGGTCAGCGGCCGGGCCAGCGTGCAGCGCAGCGAGAGCCGTCCGCCCGCGCTCAGCGCCCGCAGCCTGCGCCGCACGGTGGCGGTGCTCGCCCCGGTGGCACGGGCGAGCCCGCTCAGCGGCATCCGCCCGTCCGTGCCGAGCGCGTGCGCGATGCGCCGGTCGACGGGGCGTATCGGCTCGTCGGGCACGGCGCAGCCACCACCGGCGTCCGCGTACTCGGGCCGCAGCAGCGCGCGCTGGGCCGGCGTGAGACTCCGCAACCGCCACTGCGCGCCCTCCACGGGCACGGCGGTGATGACATGGATCCGGGTGCCGCGCACGCCGGGCAGCCGGGAGATCCGCTCACCGGTGTACCGGGCGAGGTCGTCGAACGACGAGGCACCCACGATGGCGAGCAGATCGCGCCCGCCGGACGTCTGCTTCAGGCTCAGCATGCGCGAGTCCGCGGCGAGCGACGCCAGCACGTCCTCCGGCAGATGCCCACCGGTGTCGATCTCCACCTGCGCGTACACGGACCCCTCGTCGCGGTCGAGCGCGAGATACCCGTCGACCCACGCGGCCCCACTCCGCGCGAGCCGCTCCCAGCGCCGGGCGGCGGTGACGGGGTCGATGCCGAGGGCCTCGCCGATGAGCGTCCATGGGGCGCGGGTGTTGATCTGGAGGGCGTGCACGAGCGCGAGGTCGAGTTCGTCGACGCGGGTGCGGTCGAGGTGGACGGGGCGCTCCGCGATGGCAGGTTCCACCACTGGTTCCGAATGCTGCGTGTTCACGATGGCGGAAATCCTGCACAGATCGTCGGGCGAGGTCAGATTCCTGCGATTTTACGTGTTCGTCATCGCCGAATCCGACAGTGTTCGCCCATGAGCTCCCAACAGTCTTCCGCGCTCCGCATCACCAACGCCCGCCTGATCGACGGCACCGGCGCCGCGCCCGTCGACAACGCCACGCTCGTCGTCGACGCCGATGGCCTGATCGCGTACGCGGGCCCGGCGGCGACGGCACCGGCCGCGGCCCCCGGCGTACCCGCCGTCGACGCCCACGGACACACCCTCCTGCCCGGCTTCATCGACACCCACGTCCACCTCGGTGTCGAGTCGGCCCGCCAGATGGTGCGCCGGTACGAGCAGGACACCACGGTCGAGGTGTTCCGCACGGCGGAGCGGCTGCGTGCCACGCTCGACGCGGGTGTCACCACGGTGCGCGACCTGGGCGGGCTGCCGTCGGGCTACCGCACGGCCGTCGCGCAGGGTCTCACCACGGGTCCGCGCATCCACACCGCCGTACGCATCCTGAGCCACACCGGCGGGCACGCCGACTTCGCCACCGAGTGCGGCTTCGACCCGAGCGCCGGGATGGGCGAGATCGCGGACACCCCGGACGAAGTGCGCCTCGCCGTACGCAAGTTGCTGCGCGCGGGCGCCGATGTCATCAAGGTGTGCGCCACCGGCGGCATGTCATCGCCCTACGACCACCCCGACGACGAGGGCCTGACCGAGGACGAGATCCGTACGGTCGTCGAGGAGCTGGCCCGGCACGGCGGCCGTCCGGTGGCCGCGCACGCGCAGGGCACGGCGGGCATCCTCAACGCGATCCGCGGCGGCGTCACCAGCGTCGAGCACGGCTACGGCATGTCGGCGCAGGCGCGTGAACTCGCGGGCGAGAAGGGCACGTTCGTCGTCCCGACGCTCTCCACGGTCTTCGACGGCATCGACAAGGCCACCATGGAGCCGTACCACTACGAGAAGAAGGTCCGCTGGTCGTCGATCACCAAGGAGAACATCTCCGCGGCGATCTCCGAGGGCGTGAGGATCGCCATGGGTACGGACGCCGCGATGGTGCCGCACGGCCGCAACCTCCGCGAGCTGACCCACCTCGTCGCCCTCGGCATGACACCCCTGCGGGCCATCACCACCGGCACGCTCTCGGCGGCCGAACTCCTGGGCCTGGACGCCGAGATCGGCTCCCTGGAGGCGGGCAAGCGGGCCGACCTCGTCGTGTGCGAGGGCGATCCACTGGCGGACATCGAGCTGCTCGCGGACCCGGCGAACGTGGTCCTGGTCGCGCAGGGCGGAGTCCTCCGCAAGAACGGACTGCGGACGTGAGAACTCAGACACCGGCCCCCGAGACAGCTGCCCCCACCGGACACGGCTTCATCGACAAGGCCATGTCCGGCATCGAACGGGTGGGCAACAAGCTCCCCCACCCGGTCCTCCTCTTCCTCGGCCTGTTCGTCCTCGTCGGCGCCGCGTCCACGGCGCTGGCAGCGACGGGCGCGAAGGTCCGCATACCCGGCGAGGACAAGACGGTCGCCGTACAGGGGGTGTTCACCGGCGACGGAGCGGTCTGGCTCCTCGAGAACTTCATCCCGAACTTCACGGGCTTCCCCTCCCTCGGCACGGTGCTCCTGATGATGGCGGCGGTGGGCGTCGCCGAACGCACGGGACTCCTGGAGACGGCGGTCCGCGCCTCGATCTCCCGCGCGCCGGGATGGCTCCTGCCCTACCTCGTCGCGTTCGTGTCGGCGCAGGCCCACCTGATGAGCGACGTCGCGATCCTCGTCATCCCGCCGCTCGCCGCGCTGGTCTTCAAGAACGCGGGCCGCAACCCGATCGCGGGCCTCATCGGCGGCTTCGCGTGCGTGTGCGCGGGGTACGCGGCGGGCTTCTCGATCGGCGCGCTCGACGCCCTCTACACCGGCATCACCCACCAGGCGGCGCAGGTCCTCCCGCAGGGCGCGGACGCCCCCACCCACATCCTCATCAACTACTTCTACACGGCGTCGGCGAGCATCGTCCTCGCCCTCATCGGCGGCTTCCTGATCGCACGGGTCCTGGAGCCACGCCTGCCGCACCCGACGACACATGGCGAGGAGACACCCGCCGAGGTCACCACGGAGGTGACGGCCCTCCAACGCCGCGGGATGCTCCGCGCGGGCGTGTCGGTCCTCGCGTACGCGGCGGTGGTCATCACCTGCTGGCTGCTGCCCGGCTCACCGCTGCGCGGCGAGGGCGGCGCACTGGTCCCCTCCCCCGTCCTGGACGGCATCGTGCCGCTCCTCTTCGTGGCGTTCCTCCTGGCGGGAGCGGTGTACGGCGTCACGGTCAAGGCGGTCACGCGCTTCGAGGACGTGCCGCGCATGATGGCCGAGGCCATCACCGGCATGTCCGCGTACATCGTCCTGATCCTGGTCATCGCGCAGGTCATCGGCGTCTTCGACTGGACGAACCTGGGCACGCTGCTGGCGGTGAAGGGCGCGGCCCTCCTCGAATCGGTGGGCCTGACCGGCTACTTGGGCCTCGTCGCCTTCGTCCTCCTGGTCTGCGTCCTCAACCTCTTCATCACATCCGGTTCGGCGCTCTGGTCCCTGGTGGCCCCGGTGTTCGTCCCGGCGTTCATGCTCCTGCACATGGAACCGGCGGTCACCCAGGCGGCCTTCCGCATCGGCGACTCCGCCACCCAAATGATCACCCCTCTGAACCCCTACGTCTTCCTCCTCCTCACCGTCCTCAAACGCTACGAACCCGAGGCCCAACTCGGCTCCCTCCTCTCCCGCTTGTCCGTCTTCGTGGTCCCGTTCCTGGTGGCGTGGCTGGCGGTCCTGGGCATCTTCTACGGCTTCGACATCCCACTGGGCCCGGGGGCGTCGATCAGCCCGTGAGGGCGGGTCCGGGAAAGGTGATACTGGCCCTCATGAGTCCACAACCCCGCACGGACACCGTCCACTTGAGGGCCTTCACCGAAGCCGACCTCGATGTCCTCGACCGCCTCTGCACGGACCCCGAGGCGCTCGGCGCGTTCGAGTGGCCCGGGTTCTCCGACCCCAGGTCGCGCCGCAAGCGGTGGGAGGCCGACGGGTACATCTCCGCCGAGTCCGCGGCGGTCGCCATCGCGCGGGCCGACGACACCGTCGCCGGCATCGCGAGCTGGCTCCCGCGCGGGTCGCCCTCGGGTGTCGCCTACGAGATCGGCGCGGCGCTGCTGCCCGAACACCGCGGACAGGGCCTCGGCGCAGCGGCCCAACAGCTCCTGGTCGACTACCTGTTGGACCACACCACCGCCAACCGCCTGGAAGCCCTCACCAACGCCGGCAACATCGCCGAACAGAAGACCCTCACCCGCCTGGGCTTCCGCCACGAGGGCACCATGCGCGGCCGCTCCTTCCAGCACGGCGAGTACGTCGACGTCCTCGTGTACGGCCTGCTCCGCTCGGACCGCCGCGGGTAGGGCGTCCCCGCCCTTACCTCACGGGTAATCGTCCCGGCACACCGTGCGCGGGCAGGATTGCGGATCACTCCGCGTCGACCGGATGCGGACCGAGACGAAGGGGCAGCCGTGTCCACAGTCACGCCCATGAACACGCGCACGGTGGTCGAGGAACTGCTGCGCAGGATCGGCGAGGGAGACGCCGAGCGCATCGCCGAGTTGTTCGCCGAGCCGTGCGACTGGCGGCTTGACTGGCCGGAGGCCGAGCACGGTCGGCGCGAGACACCATGGATCCGGCACCGGTCCACCCGGGCGGACGTGGTCGGCCACTATCGGGGGCTCGCCGAGCACCATGTGCCGGAGCGGGCGGCGACGGAGGTCGAGCGCGTCCTCGTCGACGGGGACGACGCGGTCGTGCTCGGGGAGATTCGTCAGACGGCGCGGCGAACCGGGCGCGCGTACCGCTCCCGGTTCGCCCTGCACCTCACCGTCGCGGGCGGCCTTGTCACCCGGCATCACGTCTACGAGGACAGCCTCGCCGTGGCCCAGGCATTCGACGGCAGGGACTAAGAAGCTAGCGGCGCGGTCGCAGCGCCTCCGACCCTGCGTACCGCGCACCCTCGCCCAACTGCTCCTCGATGCGTATGAGTTGGTTGTACTTGGCCGTGCGGTCGGAGCGGGAGAGGGAGCCGGTCTTGATCTGGCCGCAGCCGGTGGCCACGGCCAGGTCGGCGATCGTCGTGTCCTCCGTCTCGCCCGAGCGGTGCGACATGACGACGGTGTAGCCGGCCCGGTGGGCGGTGGCGACCGTGGCGAGGGCCTCGGTAAGCGTGCCGATCTGGTTGACCTTCACCAGGATCGAGTTGCCGACGCCGGAGGCGATGCCCTCGCGGAGGATGGCCTCGTTCGTGCAGAAGACGTCGTCGCCGGTGAGTTGGCAGTGGGCACCGACGCGTGCCGTCAGCTCGCGCCAGCCCGCCAGGTCGTCCTCGGCCATCGGGTCCTCGATCGACACGACGGGGTAGGCGTCGATCAGCTTGGCGAGGTAGTCGGCGTTCTCGGCGGGGGTGCGGCGCACCCCCTCCCCCGCGTAGTCGTAGGCGCCGTCGCGGAAGAACTCGGACGACGCCGGGTCCATGACCAGGCCGATGTCCGCGCCGGGCCGGTATCCGGCGCGCTCGACGGCGGCCACCACGAAGTCGAGCGCCTCCTCGGCCGTACGCAGCGCGGGCGCGAAGCCGCCCTCGTCGCCGACGCCGGTGGAGTGCCCGGCGGCGAGGAGGTCGCGGCGCAGGGTGTGGAAGATCTCGGAACCCATCCGCACGGCCTCGGCGAAGGTCTCCGCGCCGATCGGCGCGATCATGAACTCCTGGAAGTCCAGCGGATTGTCGGCGTGGGCGCCCCCGTTGACGATGTTCATCATCGGTACGGGCAGCAGCCGGGCGTCGGCCCCGCCGAGGTAGCGGTAGAGCGGCAGACGGTGGGCGGCCGCCGCGGCCTTGGCGGCGGCCAGGGAGACGCCGAGGATCGCGTTCGCGCCGAGCCGGGACTTGGTGGGGGTGCCGTCCGCGGCGACGAGCGCGGCGTCGAGGCCCGCCTGATCCTCCGCCTCGCGGCCCACGGCGACCGCCGCGAGTTCGGTGTTGACGTGACGTACCGCCTGGTCGACACCCTTGCCGTGCCAGCGGTCCGGGTCCCCGTCACGGAGTTCGACGGCCTCGCGGGCACCGGTCGACGCGCCGGAGGGAACCGCGGCGCGGCCGAGCGAACCGTCGGCCAGTTCCACGTCCACCTCGACGGTGGGGTTGCCCCTGCTGTCGAGGACGCGGCGGCCGGTGACGGAGGTGATGGCAGTCGTCGGAGTCATGGGAGCCATGGGAGCCATGGGAGTCCTTCCCGTTGCACATACGAGCCGGGGTTCGGCTGCGGCGACGGTGGCGCTGAACCCGGCACCGTGGACTCTACAGCAATGCTGTTCAGTTGCGCTGTTAAGTTGTGCTGTTTAGCTTCGCTGCGCAGCTCAGCTGCGTTAAAGTGCGGTATGCCCCTTCCGGAATCCGCCGCCGTCGCGGCCGAACTGCGTACGGCGATGGGAAAGCTCACCCGACGCGTGAAGCTTGAGGACCAGATGCCGCTCGGCCAGGTCGCCGCGCTCGGCGCCCTCGACCGCAGCGGCGCGATGACGACCAGCGAGCTCGCCGCCGACCAGCGGGTGCGCCCGCAGTCCATGGCCCGCGCCGTCGGGCTGCTCATGGAGCAGGGGCTGATCACGCGCCGCGCGCACCCGACCGACGGCCGCAAGAGCCTCGTCGAACTCTCCGCCACCGGCCGGGCCCTCCTGGAGGAGGAGCGGGAGCGCCGCGCGGACTGGCTCGCGCGCGCCATCGAGGCCGAACTGACCGAGGACGAACGGAAGTTGCTGTCCAAGGGGATCGGCCTCGTGGAGCGGCTCGCGGCCCACTGACCGCACACCGGACTCGTACGTCGGCTACGAAGCGTAGGTCTCGAACTCCGCCACCTGCGGCGTCGCGCTCGCGCTGGTGATCTCGAAGGTGACCTTGTTCAGCGAGGTCTTCGGGAAGGAGATGACACCGGCCCCCGACGTCCCCGAGGTCAGTACCGCGCCCGTGTCACCGTTGAGCACCCGCCAGGACTTGATCCGGCCCGTACCCGCCGAGGTCTCCCTGATGTTGATCTTCGAGACCGCGGTGGCCGTACCCCACTTGATCGAGACGGAGCCGGTCGTGCCGGTCGGCGACCAGTACGTGGTCATGCTGCCGTCGCGTACGTTCCCGTAACTGGTGCCGTCCGCCTTGCTGGAGCCGTCGGAGCCCGCGCCGATGCTCAGGTTGGTGCCCGAGGGCGGCGGCGTGGTCGGGTCCGTGGGTGTTGGCGTGGGGTCGGTTGGGGTGGGCGTGGGATCGGTGGGCGTCGGGGTCGGTGTCGTCGTCGAGCAGCTGCCGTCCGAGACCTTCATGCCCTTGTTGGCGCCCGCCGTCTGACCCACGACGCTCGGTACGCAGGACGCGGCGTCGAGCTTGAAGGAGTACGGGATCGAGACCGAGGTGTTCGACGTCGGGTTCGGCCCGGCCGGCTTGTAGTCGCTCGCGGCGCTCGACCACGTCACGTTGTCGAAGGTGTTGCCGCTGACCTGCCAGTACCCGGCGGCGGTCGTGTAGAAGGTGCCGAGGACGTCCTTGGAGTCCTTGAAGTAGTTGTTGTCGACCTTGGCCTTCGCCCCGGCGCGGGAGTTGATGCCCGACTCGTTGAGGTGCGAGTAGTAGTTGTTGTACATGTGCGCCGTGCCGCCGCGCAGCAGGGGCGTACGGGAGTCGATGTTCTCGTACAGGTTGTGGTGGAACGTGATGTAGCTGTTGGAGAGTTCGGTCTCGCTGGAGCCGATCAGGCCGCCACGCCCGGAGTTGCGCAGGGTGCTGTACGAGAGGGTGACGTACTGGGTGTTGTCCTTCATGTCGAAGAGGCCGTCGTAGCCCTCCGACTCGCCGCCGGAGGCGAGCAGGTTCACGTGGTCGACCCAGACGTTGCGGACGTCGCTCTCCATGCCGATGGCGTCGCCGCCGTTGGAGGTCGGCGAGCCGGACTTCTTGACGTTCTGGACCGTCACGTTCTGGATGATGATGTTGCTCGACTCGCGGATGTGGATGCCGAGTTGGTCGAAGGTCGCGCCGTTTCCGACGCCGACGATCGTGACGTTGCTGATCTGCTTGAGCTCGATGACGCCGTCGGCCGTGTTGCAGCTGTCGCCCGAAACCTTGCTGGTGTTGCCGTGGTTGATCGTGCCCTCGACCTCGATGGTGATCGGGGTGCTGTCGCTGGCGCGGTTGCACAGGGCCGCGTGGATCTGGGTGCCGGTGGTGGCCTTGACGGTCGCTCCGCCCGCGCCTCCCGTGGTTCCGCCGTTCTGGGTGGCGTAGCCGGTGGCGGTGCCGGTCACGGCGGCCGAGGCCGTGGACGTCGAGAGCGTCACGGCGGCGGCGCCCGCGAGGGCGAGGGCGCCGATTCCGGCGGTGAGGCGGAGCGCGACGGGTCTGCCTAACTTCATGGTCGTGGGTCCCTTCGGGTGCGCTGACGGGGGGGTGATCCGGGTCTTCCGGGTCGTTCGGTCCTTCCGGATCGTCCGGTCCTTCCGGGTCGTTCGGGCCGTCCGGGCATGCCGGAGCTGCCGGTGAACTGCCCGGCGGAGAAAGGGGGAAAGCGCTTTCTGACGCGGGACAATAGAGCGCCGCCGGATCGGGTGGCAAGACTCCGCGCACCGCTTGTGACCCGACCTCCCGGCACTCGGTCCGGCGCTCAGCCGTCCAGCGCGGCCCGCCCCGCCTCCAGGCGCGCCACCGGGATCCGGTACGGGGAGCAGGACACGTAGTCGACACCCGCCCGGTGGAAGAAGTGAATGGACCCGGGGTCACCTGCGTGTTCTCCGCACACTCCGTTCTGGATACGGGAGTTGGCGGCCCGCCCCGCCCGCACCGCGAGCGACACGAGCGCGCCCACGCCGTCCTCGTCCAGCGTCTCGAAGGGCGACGTGCCGAGCACGCCCTGGTCGAGATAGCGCGGCAGGAACGAGGCCTCCGCGTCGTCCCGCGAAAGACCCCACGTGGTCTGGGTGAGGTCGTTGGTGCCGAAGGAGAAGAAGTCGGCCTCGCGGGCGAGGGCGTCGGCCGTGAGGGCGGCGCGGGGCAGTTCGATCATCGTGCCGATGGGCACGCGCAGCTCACGTCCCGCCTCCTCGCCGACCTCGGCGAGCGTCCGCTCCACGAGGGCGCGGGTTCGCCGCAGCTCCTCCACGGTCGCGACCAGCGGGATCATGATCTCGGCGCGCGGGCTGCCGCCGTCGTGCAGGCGGCGCACCACCGCCTCGGCGACGGCCCGCACTTGAGTGGCGACGAGGTCGGGGACGGTGAGGCCGAGGCGTACACCTCGAAGGCCGAGCATCGGGTTGCGTTCGCGCAGCCGGGACACGGCCGCGAGGAGCCGGCGGTCGCGCTCGGTGGGGTGGGCGTTCGCCGCGACGCGGGCGGACAGCTCCGCGTGGTCGGGCAGGAACTCGTGCAGCGGCGGGTCGAGCAGCCGGATGGTGACCGGCAGCCCGTCCATAGCCTTCAAGATGCCGATGAAATCGAGGAGTTGGAGGGGCAGCAGCGCGGCGAGCGCCTTGCGCCGCTCCTCGCTGCCCTCGTCGGCGAGGATCATGGTCTCGACGAGTTCCCTGCGCGTCCCGAGGAACATGTGCTCGGTGCGGCACAGGCCGATTCCCTCGGCGCCCAGTTCGCGGGCGAGGGCGGCGTCACTCGGGGTGTCGGCGTTGGCGCGCACTTCGAGGCGGCGTACGGAGTCGGCGTGCGCGAGGGCGCGGCGGACAGCGTCGGCGAGGGGGCCGGTGCGGATGTCGCTCAGCAGCGCCTCGCGGACCTCGGAGTCGGTCAGGGGCAGGGCTCCCAGGTGTACGGTTCCGGCGGTGCCGTCGACCGAGACGGTGTCACCTTCGCGGACCACCACCCCGTACTTGTTGGTGAGTTGGCGGGCGGACGGGTCGACGACGAGCGTGTCGGCGCCGCACACGCACACCGTGCCCATGCCGCGCGCGACGACCGCCGCGTGGCTGGTCTTGCCGCCGCGGCTGGTGACGATCGCGTCGGCGGCGATCATGCCGGGCAGGTCGTCCGGGCTGGTCTCGCGGCGTACGAGGACGGTGTGCTGGCCGGCCTTCGAGCGGCGGATCGCGGCGGCCGAGTCGAAGACGACGACGCCGACGGCTGCGCCGGGTGACGCCGGGACGCCGGTGGCCAGGGGGACGTCGGTGGGACCGGTGTCGAAGCGCGGGAACATCAGGCGGGTCAGCGCGGCGCCGTCGACGCGGGACAGGGCCTCGTCGTCGGTGACCGTCTTCTCGTCGAGCAGGTCGTACGCGATCCGGAAGGCGGCCTCCGCGGTGCGCTGGCCGACGCGGGTCTGGAGGATCCACAACGTGCCGCGTTCTACGGTGAATTCGACGTCGCACAGGTCGCGGTAGTGGTGTTCCAGGGTGTGCAGGTGGGTGTCGAGTTCGGTGTACGCGCGGGGGTCGCGGGTGCGTAACTCGTCGAGGGGGAGGGTGTCGCGGGCGCCCGCGACGACGTCCTCGCCCTGGGCGTCGGGGAGGTAGTCGCCGTACGGGCCGTGGGCGCCGGTGGCGGGGTCGCGGGTGAAGGCGACGCCGGTGCCGGAGTCCTCGCCGAGGTTGCCGAAGACCATGGCCTGTACGTTCACGGCGGTGCCGAGGTCGTCGGGGATGCCGTGGCCTGCGCGGTAGAGGCGGGCGCGGGCGCCGTTCCAGGAGTCGAAGACGGCGCGCAGGGCGCGGTGCAGTTGGACGACCGGGTCCTGGGGAAAGTGTTCGCCCGTCGTGCGGTGGATGATCCTCTTGAACTCCTTTACGAGGGTGGGTGGTTGTGTACCGCGCAGTTCGGCGGCGGCCTGCTCGAACCGGGCGGCGTCGACGCCCATCACCGTGTGGCCGAACATCTGGAGGAGCCGCCGGTAGGAGTCCCACGCGAAGCGTTCCTTGCCGGTCGCCGCGGCGAGGGCGGTGACGGAGGTGTCGTTCAGGCCGATGTCGAGGATGGTCTCCATCATGCCGGGCATCGAGTGGCGGGCGCCGGAGCGGACGGAGACGAGGAGGGGGGCGGCGCCGTTGGAGGCCGTGCCGAGGGTGCGGCCTGCGCTCCGCTCCAGGGCGGCGAGTGCGTGGGCCACTTGGCCGCCCAGGTCGGGGGGTTCGGTTCCGGTGGTGAGGTAGTGGCGGCAGGCCTCCGTGGTGATCGTGAAGCCGGGTGGGACGGGGAGGCCGAGGTGGGTCATTTCGGCGAGGCCGGTGCCTTTGGCGCCGAGTTGGTCGATCGGGGGGTGGGGGTGGGCGGTGAAGGGGTGGACGTAGCGGGTGGGGTTGGCGGGTGGTGTCATTGCGGTCGACCTCTTCCCACGTCGCGGGGCTCCGCCCCGGGCCCCGCTGCTCAAGCGCCGCAGGGGCTTCAATTGCCCGGCCGTCATGGAGCGGTCGGACTCCTCCCACGCCACGGGGCTCCGCCCCGGACCCCGCTGCTCAAGCGCCGCAGGGGCTTGATAGGCGTCACGTCGTCTCTCAAGCGCCGCAGGGGCTTGAGAGGCGTCACGTCGTCTGCGGTATCACCGCTACCGGGCACTGGGCGTGGTGCAGCAGCGCGTGGCCCACGCGGCCGAGTTGGAGGCCGAAGTGGGTGTGGCGGTGGCGGGCGCCGATGATGACCAGGTCGGCGGCGGCCGTGCGGCGGAGGAGGGTCGTGCGGGCCGGGCCCTCGATGGTGTCGCGGCGCACCCGCACGTCGGGGTGTGCGGACGCCGTGTCGGACAGGGCCTCGTCGAGGAGTTCGGTGGCGCGCCGACGGTGTTCCCGCTCGGCCTCGCCCGCGCTCGCGGGGACGTCGGCGTACTCGTGGGCCGGGCACCGCCAGGCACGTACGGCGTCGAGGACGCAGTCGCGTACGGTCGCCTCCCGGAACGCGAACTCGATGGCCTGGGAGGAGTGTTCGGGGTCGCCGACGCCCAGGAGGATGCGGCCGTGGGTGCCCGCGACGCCCTCCTTGTCGCCGCGTACGACGATCACCGGGCACTGCGCGCGGGCCGCGACCGTCAGGCCGACCGAGCCGAGCAGCGTCCCGGCGAGTGCACCGCGCCCCCGCGATCCGGTCACCACGGCAGCGGCCTGCTCGCTCGCGTGCAGCAGCGCCGACGACGGCTCCTCGGGGAGCACGCTCGTCGTCAACGGGACGTCGGGTCGGCGGAGTTGGGCGCGGTGGGCGGCAGTGCCGACGACGTTCTCGGCGTAGACGCGCTCGCCGGGTCGGCCGACGTCGCCGCCGAGGGTGGCGCCCTCGTACCGTTCCCACAGCGACGCGTACACGAGACGGACCGGCAGTCCGCGCCGCCCGGCCTCGTCGACGGCCCAGTCAAGCGCGGCCAGACTGGCGTCCGACCCGTCCACGCCCACGATCAGGGGCAGCTCCATGCTCCCCACCGCCTTCCCGTCCCGGTCGAACTCGAACTCGTGCCGTGCCGTTACGGGCAGCGTGGCAGCGCGGCGCGGCGCCGTGACGGGGCCGCTTCGGCCCACGTTCGGGGACCTTCGGCCCCCTCCCCCGGACCGCCCGGTGCTTCGAGGATGCCTGCGGACGACCGAGGGAGGACGCCATGTCCGCAGCGGCGCGCGCACGCATCGTGGTCATCGGGGTCGGCAACGAGTTCCGGCACGACGACGGCCTCGGCCCCGCCGTCGTCGCCCGCCTCGGCACCCGCGCGGCGGACCGCCCGCTGCCGCCCGGCACCGTCCTCACGACCTGCGACGGCGAACCGGGGCGGCTGCTCGGCAGCTGGGAGAGCGCCGAGCTCGCCGTGGTCGTCGACGCGGCGCACGCCGAGCCTCCCCAGCCGGGGCGCGTGCACCGGGTCGAGCTGGACGACGGGGCGTTGGCGCGACCGGGACCGGGGCCGGGACAGGCGAATTCGCACGGGCTCGGGCTCGGCGAGGCCATCGAGCTGTCCCGTGTCCTGGGGCGGCTGCCGGGACGGCTCGTCGTGTACGCGGTGGAGGGCGCGGACCGCCGCGTCGGCACGGGCCTTTCACCGGTGGTCGCCGAACGCGTCGACGCGGTGGCGGACGCCGTGGAGGCCGACATCGTGCGGCATCGCGACGCGGCGGCGCGCGGCGGGGCGGCCCGCGATCAGGGCCACGGTCACGGGGGCGGGGTGTCCGTGTGAGTGCCACCGACCGTGCCCCGCAGTCCTGTCAGACCTGTCAGACCTGGCGCATCGCCGTCTTCGGCCGTGTCCAGGGCGTCGGTTTCCGTCCGTTCGTGCATCGCACGGCGGGCGCGCTCGGCGTCGCGGGCTGGGTCCGCAATGTCGACGGGCACGTGGAGATCACCGCCCGCGCGCCCGCCCGCGCCCTGGACCGCCTCGTCGCCCGGATCCGGGACGAGGCCCCACCGCTCGCCATGGTCCGCACGGTCGAGGTGACGCACGCCGACGACCAACTAGCCGCAGCAGAGGGTACGTTCACTGTCCGGCCCAGCCCCCACGCCCCCACCGTCACCGGCCGCCGCGAGATCCCGCCCGACGCCGCGACGTGCGATCCGTGCCTGGCCGAACTCTTCGACCCGGCCGACCGCCGCTTCCGGTACCCGTTCCTGAGCTGCTCCGACTGCGGCCCGCGCGCCACCGTCATCGAGGCCCTGCCCTACGACCGCGCCCGTACGACCATGCGCCGCTTCCCGCTCTGCGCGGCCTGCGCCGCCGAGTACACGGACCCCGCCGACCGCCGCTTCCACGCCGAACCGCTCGCCTGCCCGGACTGCGGGCCACGCCTCGCGTGGGCCGGGGCCGGTCGTCCGGATCAGCCCGGCCCCAGCGGTGACATCGCGCTGAAGGCGGCCGTGCGGGCCGTCGACGACGGCGGCATCGTCGCCCTCAAGGGCCTCGGCGGCTACCAACTCGTGTGCGACGCCTCCCGGTTGACGGCCGTCGCCGAGCTGCGGCGGCGCAAGCACCGGCCGGCGAAGCCGTTCGCCGTCATGGTCGCCGACCCGGCCGCCGTGCGCCGCCTCGCCGAGTGCGGCGCCGTGGAGGAGGCCGCGCTGCGCTCCCCGCAGCGTCCCATCGTCGTCCTGGACGTCGGCTCGCACATCCCGCTTCCCCAGGTCTCACCCGGCACGGGTCGCTTGGGGCTCTTCCTGCCGACCACGGGGCTGCACCATCTGCTGCTGCGCGCCCTCGACCGGCCCCTCGTCGTCACCAGCGGCAACCGCTCGGGCGGCCCGATCGCCATCGACGACGCCGCCGCGCGCCGGACGCTCGCCGGTATCGCGGACGGTTTCCTCACCCACGACCGGCCGGTCGCCGCCCGCTACGACGACTCGGTGGTGCACCGGGTGGGACGTCGCGTACGCACGGTGCGCCGGGCCCGCGGTCTCGCGCCCGCCCCGCTCGGGCTGCCGCTCGCGTCGCCGCTGCCCCTGGTGGCGGCCGGGGCCCACCTCAAGCACACCTTCACCCTCGTCGAGGGCGACCGCGCCCATATCGCCGCGCACACCGGCGACTTGGCGGACGCCGACACGTACGACGCCTTCCGCTCCTCGTACGCGGATCTGACCCGCCTCACCGGCATCGCCCCGCGCGCGGTGGCCCACGACATGCACCCCGGTTACCTGTCCACCCAGTGGGCGCAGGGCCTGCCGGACGGCGTGCGGCGGGTTCCTGTGCAGCACCATCACGCGCATGTGGCCGCGGTGGCCGCCGAGCACGGGGTGCGGACCCCGTTCATCGGCGTCGCCTACGACGGTCTCGGGCTCGGCGACGACGGCACGCTGTGGGGCGGCGAGGTCCTCGTCGCCTCGCTCACCGGCTATCGGCGGGTGGGCCGGTTCGCCCGCGCCCCGTTGCCCGGCGGCGAGTCCGCCGTCCGGCACCCCTGGCGCACCGCACTCGGCCACCTGTACGGCGCCGAACCGCTGGGTTCGCAGCCGCCTCCGGCGTGGCTGGCGCGGACGTTCGCGCGGCGCCTCGACGCGGTGGCCGCCGAGCGGGTGTGCGCGCTGATCCGGCGCGGCACGCACTGCCCCCAGGCCTCAAGCGCGGGCCGCCTCTTCGACACGGTGGCCGCGCTGCTCGGCCTGAGCGAGGACACGGTGTCGTACGAGGGTGAGGCCGCGGTCGCCCTGGAGAGCGCGGCGGACCGGGCACCGGGGAAGGTGCCCGCGCTGCCGTGGCGGATCGCGCGGGCGGACGGGGTGTGGGTCTACGACCCGGCGCCGACGCTGACGGCGGTCCTGGAGCGGCGCGCCGAGGGCGAGCCGGCGCCCGTCCTCGCGGCCGCCTTCCACGCGACCGTCGCCGAGGCGACCGCCGCGCTCGTCGAGCGGGTGGTGGCCGACGGCGGCCCGCGCACGGTGTGCCTGGGCGGCGGCTGCTTCGTCAACCGCCGTCTGCTGCAAGGGACTTCGCGGCTGCTGCGGGCGCAGGGGCTGCGCGTGCTCGCGGGCTCCGCGGTCCCCGCGAACGACGGCGGCATCAGCTTCGGCCAGGCGGCCGTCGCCGCGGCCCGCCTCCGTGCGGACGAAGGGCGTACGTGATGTGTCTCGGGATCCCCGGCCGCGTGCTCGCCGTGCGCGAGGACACGGGCGTGCGCATGGGCGACGTCGACTTCGGCGGCGTACGGCGCGAGGTGTGTCTCGCGTACGTCCCCGAGGCCGGGGTCGGGACGTACGTCGTCGTCCACGTCGGCTTCGCGATCTCCTACGTCGACGAGGCCGAGGCCGTCCGCACCCTCGACGTGCTGCGCGCCATGGCCGACCAGGTCGAGGGCGAACTCGGCGAGCCGCTGCCCGGCCGGGCGGACGCGGTCTGAGGGACCGTCGGCCCCGTACCGGTGCACCGCCCGGCCCATCGGACGGCGCCCGCGCGCGGCGGACGCTGGGAGTGCCCGGACGGAGAAGGGGACGACGATGACCGGACTCCAGGACCACGGCCAGGACCGGTTCCATGACCAGGGCCCGATGACGACGCCGGGTGCGCCGGTGCACGCGCTGCTCGCGGACGGCACCACGGTGCGGATCCGCCGCGCGGGGCCGCAGGACCGGGCGGCGGTGCTGCGCCTGTACGAGACGATGTCGCCGGAGCACCTGCGGCTGCGCTTCTTCTCCCTCAGCCGGGCCTCGGCGCGGCAGGCCGCCGACCGGGTGGCCAGGACCGAGCGCCCCGAATATCTGGCGCTGGTCTGCGAACGGGGCGGCGCCGATGCCGAGTTCGGGCTGATCGGCCTGGCCGAGTACGAGCGCACAGAGCACGCCGACGACGGCTCCGGGGCGGGCACGGGGGCCGCCGAGATCTCCCTCGCCGTCGACGACCACTGGCACCACAAGGGTGTCGGCACCCTCCTGTTGGAGCATCTCGCGGGCGCCGCGCGGGCCGCCGGGGTCACGGAGTTCGTCGCCGACGCGCTCGCCGAGAACCACGAGATGCTGAAGGTCTTCGCCGACCTGGGGCTGCGCACCAAGCGCTCCTTCGACGGGCCCGAGGTGCACTGCACGGTGCAACTCGCGCAGGACGAGGACTACTTGACGGCGGTCGAGGCGCGGGGGCGGGTCGCCGACGTGGCCAGCCTGGCGCCGCTGCTGCACCCCGGGACCGTCGCCGTGATCGGCGTCGGGCGGCGGCCGGGCTCCGTCGGCCGGGCGATCCTGCACAATCTGCGCACCGGCGGCTTCGCCGGGCGGCTGTTCGCGGTGCACCCGCGGGCGGTCAACCTGTGCGGCGTTCCGGCCAGGGCGTCCGTGGCCGAGCTGCCGCGCGTGCCGGACCTCGCCGTGCTCGCGGTGCCCGCCGACGCGGTGCCGGGGGTCGCCGAGGAGTGCGGGCGGGCAGGCGTGCGCGCGCTGCTCGTCGTGTCCGCCGGGTTCGGCGCCGAGGACGCCGCCCGACTCGTCGACGTCTGCCGCCGGTTCGGGATGCGGCTCGCCGGGCCGAACTGTCTCGGCCTCGCCAATACCGCCCCGGACGTCCGGCTCGACGCGACCTTCGCGGCCCGCCATCCGGGCCCCGGCACGGCGGGCGTCGCGGTGCAGTCCGGCGGCGTCGGCATCGCGCTGCTCGACGGGCTCGCCCGGCTCGGCATCGGGGTGTCGTCATTCGTGTCGCTTGGCGACAAGTACGACGTCAGCGGCAACGACCTGCTCCAGTGGTGGGAGGGCGACGGCCGCACCGACCTGGCGCTGCTGCACCTGGAGTCGTTCGGCAACCCGCGCGCCTTCTCCCGCACCGCGCGCCGCGTGGCCCGCGCCATGCCGGTGCTCACCGTCGACGCGGGCCGCTCCGAACCGGGGAGGCGGGCGGCGGCCTCGCACACCGCGGCGGCCGCCACTCCCACCATGACCCGGCAGGCCCTGTTCACGCAGGCCGGTGTCACCGCGACCCGGACGATCGGCGAACTCCTCGACACGGCCGCCCTGTTGCACGCGCAGCCGCTGCCGAAGGGCCGCCGCGTCGCCGTGGTCAGCAACGCGGGCGGCATCGGCGTGCTCGCCGCCGACGCCTGCGCAGAGGCCGGGCTGGCGGTGCCGCCGCTCGCGCCCGAGCTCGTGGACCGGCTGCTCGACGTGCTGCCCGCGGACGCCCGCGCGTACAACCCGGTCGACGCGACGGCGGCCGTCGAGGAGCGTCAACTGCGCGACTGCGTCGAGGTGTTGGCCGCTCACGGGGCCGTGGACGCGGTGCTCGTGGCGCTGGTGCCGACGGCGGTGGCCGCCGCGACCGGCACCGATCTGACCCGCGCGCTCACCGCCACCCGCGCCCCACAGCGCCCGCTGCTCACCGTGCTGCCCGCGCAGGCCGCCCGCGTCGAACTGCTCGACGCCGCCGTGCCCGCGTACGCCGACGCGCAGGACGCGGCGCGAGCCCTGGCGCACGCCGTCACCCGCGCCGAGTGGCTCACCCAAGAGCCCGGCGACGTACCGGAGTTGAAGGGTGTGGAGACGGCGGCGGCGCGCGCCCTCGTCGCCTCCTATCTGGCCGGGCACCCCGACGGCGGCTGGCTCGACCCGCGGGACACCGCCGCGCTCCTCGCCGCGTACGGCATTCCGCAGCTGCCGTGGGCGTGGGCCCGCGACGAGGACGAGGCCGTCGTCGCCGCCGAACGCCTCGCGGGCCCGTCCGGGCTCGTCGTGATGAAGGCGCACTGGCCCGGCCTGCTGCACAAGAGCGAGCAGCGCGCCCTCCACCTCGACCTGCGCGGCTCAAGCCAAGTGCGCGCCGCGCACCGGGACTTGACGACCCGCTTCGGCGACCTGATGACCGGCGTCGTCGTGCAGCCGCTCGCCGAGCGCGGCACCGAGCTGTTCGCCGGGGTCGCCCAGGACGAGGTGTTCGGGCCGCTCGTGGTGTTCGGGCTCGGCGGCACGGCGACCGATCTGCTCGCCGACCGCGCGGGACGCCTCGCCCCGCTCACCGACCGCGCCGCGCACGAGCTGCTGACCGCTCCGCGCTGCGCGCCACTGCTGTTCGGCTACGCCGGCCGGCCCGCCGCCGACCTCGCCGCCCTGGAACAGCTCCTGCACCGACTGTCCCGGATGGCCTGCGAGCTGCCGCAGCTCGCGGAGGCCGATCTCAATCCCGTACTGGCCGGTCCCGGCGGCATCACCACGCTCGACGTCCGGGTGCGGCTCGCGCCGCGCCGGGCCCACGACCCGTATCTGCGCCGCCTGCGTCGGCCCGCCTGAGGAGGTTCCCGTGAAACACGTCAAGACCGGAGCGGTGATGGTCACCGATGTCGTGACCGTCCGCGGCGGCACCCCGTTCAAGGAGGTCGCGCGGCTGCTCGCGGAGCGTCGCATCAGCGGCCTGCCGGTGGTCGACGACGACGGACACGTCGTCGGTGTGATCTCCGAGACCGATCTGCTGCGCCACCAGGCCGAGCAGTTGGAGCCGTACGAGGAGCCGGGTGGCGTACGCGGCCGGCTGCTGCGGATGCGGCCGGGCCACCGGAGGGCGGCGCGGCGTGCGGTCGCGCGCACCGCCGACGGCCTCATGTCGAGTCCCGCCCGTACGGTGCGGGCCGAGGCCACGCTCGCGCAGGCCGCCCGCACCATGGCCGAGCACGGCGTCGAGCGGCTTCCCGTCGTCGACGAGGAGGACCGGCTCGTCGGCATCGTCACCCGCCGCGATCTGCTGGGCGTGTTCCTCGTCCCGGACGCCGAGATCCGCCGCACCGTGATCGAGGAGGTCCTGGTGCGCGCCCTGTGGCTGACGCCGCGCAGCGTCGCGGTCGATGTCCGCGAAGGGGTCGTGACGCTCGACGGGCAGTTGGAGCGGCGCAGCGAGCGGGACATCGCGCGCGCGATGACGCGCCGCGCGGACGGCGTCGTGGGCGTGGTCGACCGGTTGACGTTCCGCGTCGACGACTCGCATCTGCGCCCGGACGAGCAGGCGTTGCACGGCGTCGCGGACGACTGGCTGCGCAAGCTGTGAACCCGGAGAGCCCGTGAGGAGCCTGAGGGGTAGTCCTTCATGACCGCGGCACCCCCGGCGTCGAGCCCGTCCGCCGCCCTCAACGAGATCGCGCGCGCCGCGTCGGTCCCGGTGGAGCTGGACGAGTCGGCGCTGGCCGTCCCCGACACGGTGGCCGCGGCCTGCGATCTGCTCGGCCTGGCCCCGCGCACCGTCGCGAACGAGGGCTGCCTCGTCGCCTTCGTCGCCTTCGTCGCCCCGGAGGCGGGCGAGGCGGCGCCGGCCGTGGTGGAGATACCGCTGGGGGAACAACTCCCGCGCGTCTGCTGACTTCCACGGCGTCTCCGACGGCACCTTTCGCAACACCTTTGTGATCGGCATCACCCTGTACTCATCGTGGACGTCAGGTCATCATATGACCTGCGCTCAACGACGAGAGACAGACAGGGACGGTCACACATGCACGACCAGGATCACCCGGCACCGACCACACCTGAGGCGCCCCGCGTGGGCGTCGTCGGCCTCGGGGCCATGGGCCTCGGCATGGCACGCAGCCTGCGCGCCGCCGGGTTCCACGTGGGGGTCCACGACCTGCGCGCGGAGGTGGCGGAGGAGTTCGCCCGCGAGGGCGGCGCCGCGTACGCCTCGGCCGGAGACCTGGCGGCCGACGTGGATGTGCTCGTCGGTGTCGTGGTGAACTCGGCGCAGGTCGAGTCCGTCCTGTTCGCCGAAGGTGACGGCGGCGCGGCCCACCGCCTGCGCCCCGGCTCCGTCTACGTCATGTGCTCCACGGTCGACGCGTCCTTCGCCGCCCAACTGGAGCGCAGGCTCGGCGAGTTGGGCGTGCACTGCCTCGACGCGCCGATCTCCGGCGGCGCCGCCCGCGCCGCGACCGGCGAGCTGACGATGATGACGTCCGGCTCCCCGGCGGCGTACGCCCTCGCGGACCCGGTGCTCGAAGCGATGAGCGCCACCGTCTACCGGCTCGGTGACAGCGCCGGACTCGGCTCCAAGGTCAAGATCGTGAACCAGCTGCTCGCGGGCGTGCACATCGCCGCCGCCGCGGAGGCCATGGCCCTCGGCATCAAGGCGGGCGTGCCCGCCGATTCGCTGTACGAGGTCATCACGCACAGCGCGGGCAACTCGTGGATGTTCGAGAACCGCATGGCGCACGTCCTCGCCGGGGACTACACGCCGCTGTCCGCCGTCGACATCTTCGTCAAGGACCTCGGTCTCGTACTGGACTCGGCGCGGCCGGAGAAGTTCCCGCTGCCGCTCTCCGCGACCGCCCACCAGATGTTCCTCCAGGCGTCCGCCTCGGGGCTCGGCGGCGAGGACGACAGCGCGGTCATCAAGATCTTCCCGGGCATCGAACTGCCCCACGCCCAGAACGCCCAGCACACCCAGCACGCCCAGAACGACTCGGAGGCCTGACGTGCCCATCCGCCTCGGCTGCATCGCCGACGACTTCACCGGCGCCACCGACCTCGCCAACAACCTCGTACGCGCGGGCATGCGCGTGGTCCAGCTGATCGACGTACCGGCGCCGGGAACCCCCGCCCCGGCCGGAGCCGACGCCGTCGTCATCGCGCTCAAGTCCCGTACCGTGCCCGCCGCTCAGGCCGTCGACGCCTCGCTGCGCGCCCTGGAGTGGCTGCGGTCGACCGCGGGCGCCGAGCAGATCTACTTCAAGTACTGCTCGACCTTCGACTCGACCCCGGCGGGCAACATCGGCCCGGTCACCGAGGCGCTGATGGACGCCCTCGGCACCGACTTCACCGTCGCGACGCCCGCGTTCCCCGACAACGGGCGCACCATCTTCAAGGGGCACCTCTTCGTCGGTGACGCGCTGCTCGGCGAGAGCGGCATGCGGCACCATCCGCTGACGCCTATGACCGACTCGAACCTGGTGTCGGTGCTCGGCGCGCAGACCACACGGCCGGTCGGGCTCATCGACCACAAGGCGGCCGCCGCCGGGCCCGAGGCGATCGCGGCGCGGATCGACGAGTTGCGCGCCGACGGGGTCGGCGCCGCGATCGTCGACGCCGTGTCGAACGACGACCTGGTGCGGCTCGGCGCGGCCGTCGCCAAGCTCCCGCTGGTCACCGCCGGTTCGGGCCTCGCCATTGGGCTGCCCGCGAACTGGGGCATCACCCCCTCCCCCGAGGCGGCCCAACTCCCCTCCGCCTCCGGGCACTCGGCGGTCGTCGCCGGTTCGGTGTCCGCCGCGACGAACGGTCAGGTGCGGGAGTTCCTGACCACCGGGCGGCCAGGCTTCAGCGTGGATCCGCTGCGGATCGCGGCGGGCGAGGACGTGGCCGCGGAGGCGCTCGCCTTCGCCGACGCGCACCTGGCCGGGTCCGACGAGCCGGTCCTCGTCTACTCGACCGAGTCCCCCGAGGCCGTACGCGATGTGCAGGGGCAGCTCGGGGCCGCCGAGGCCGGGGAGTTGGTGGAGCGGACGCTCGCGCGGGTCGCCGAAGGGCTCGTCGAGCGCGGGGTGCGGCGGCTCGTCGTCGCCGGTGGCGAGACCTCCGGCGCCGTCGTCCGGGCCCTCGGCCTGACCGGCCTGCGGATCGGCCCGCAGATCGACCCGGGCGTGCCGTGGTGCGCGGCGCCGCTCCCCGGCGGCGACACCCTGCACATCGCGCTGAAGTCGGGGAACTTCGGCGGCCCGGACTTCTTCACCACGTCGTTCGACAAGCTCGGCCAGGAGGCGCGCCGGTGAGCACCCTCGACCTCAACTCGGCTGCCGAGTCCGCCCGTTCGGAGATCGTCCGCGTCGGCACCAGCCTCTTCGACCGCGGCTACGTCCACGCCAGCGCCGGCAACATCAGCGCCCGGCTCGACGACGGCCTCGGCCACCTCATCACCCCGACCGACGCGGCCCTCGGCTTCCTGCGCCCCGAACGCCTCGCGCTCGTCGACGCCGAGGGCGAGCAGGTGGCGGGCGACCGCGCCAGCAAGACACTCACCCTGCACCGCCGGATCTACGCGGCCGACCCCACGGCCCGCTTCGTGATCCACACCCACTCGACACACCTCGTCGCGCTCACCCTCGCCGGTGTGTGGCGCCCTGACGACGTGCTGCCGCCGATCACCCCGTACTACGTGATGAAGGTGGGGCACGTCCCGCACATCCCGTACCACCGCCCTGGCGACCCGCGCGTCGCCGAGCTGGTGACCGAGCGGATCAACTCCCGTACGGCGCAAGGCACTCCGATCCGTGCCGTGCTGCTCGACCGGCTCGGCCCCGTCGTCTGGGGGCCGGACGCCGCGTCCGCGCTCGCCGTCCTCGAAGAGCTGGAGGAGACCGCCCGCCTCTGGCTGACGACCGGCCGCACCCCCGCTCCCCTGCCCGAAGACGCCATCGCCGAGCTGAGAGCCACCTTCGGCGCGGCGTGGTGACACACCTCCCCCGTCCGCTCGTCTCCCCCTGAGCCGCACAAGGAAGTGCCCCTCATGTCCACGACCGTCCCCACGGCCGAAAGCCCCGAACTCGCGCGTGAGAACGCCGTGTTCCGCAAGGTGATCCGCCGCATCGTCCCCTTTCTGATCCTGTGCTACGTGGTCTCGTACCTGGACCGCGTCAACGTGGGCTTCGCCAAGCTGCAGATGTCCTCGGACCTCGGCTTCAGCGAGGCCGCGTACGGGCTCGGCGCGGGCCTGTTCTTCATCGGCTACTTCTTCTTCGAGGTGCCCTCGAACCTGCTGATGCAGAAGGTCGGCGCCCGCACCTGGATCGCCCGCATCATGATCAGCTGGGGTGTGGTGTCGGCGGCGTTCGCCTTCGTATCGAACGAGGCGACGTTCTACGCGCTGCGCTTCCTGCTCGGCGCCGCCGAGGCCGGCTTCTACCCCGGCGTCATCTTGTACTGCACGTACTGGTTCCCGTCGCAGCGGCGGGCGCGCGTCATCGCGATGTTCATGTCGGCGATCCCCGTCGCGGGCATCTTCGGCAATCCGCTCTCCGGCTGGATCATGGACGTCTTCGACGACGCGGCCGGGTGGAGCGGCTGGCAGTGGCTGTTCGTCGTGGAGGCGATCCCCGCCCTCGTCATCGGTGTGGTCTGCCTGTTCTGGCTCGACAACAGCGTGCGCGACGCCAAGTGGCTGACCGACGACGAGAAGACGGTCGTCGAGAAGGCGCTCGCCGCCGACGCCACCCACCAGACCGTGCACGGCCGCGCCCTCGACGCCTTCCGCAACGGCAAGGTGTGGCTGATGTGCCTCATCTACTTCTGCTTCGTGATGGGCCAGTACGCGCTGACGTTCTGGATGCCGACGTTCGTGGAGTCCACCGGCGTCAAGGGCGGCCTCGCGATCGGCGCCCTGAGCGCCGTCCCGTACCTGGCCGCGCTGATCGCCATGAACCTCTTCGGCTTCTCCGCCGACAAGCGCCGCGAACGCCGCTGGCACCTGGTGATCCCGTCTCTGATGGGCGCGGTCGGCTTCTCCCTCGCGGCGAGCTTCACCGGTTCCACCGCGCTGGCCCTGGTCGCCCTGTCGATCGCGGCGGCGGGCGTGCTGACCTGCGCCCCGCTGTTCTGGTCGCTGCCGACGGCGTTCCTCGGCGGCACGGCGGCCGCGGCGGGCCTCGCGGCGATCAACTCGGTCGGCAACCTCGCCGGCTTCGTCAGCCCGTACATGATCGGCGCGTTGAAGGACGCGACCGGTTCGACGGCGATCCCGATGTACGTTCTGGCGCTGTCGCTCGTCATCGGGGCGGCGGCCGTCCTGACGACGAAGAAGAGCGTCGTCAACCGCTGACCCGATCCGACCACCCGTCTCTTACTGGGAGCCACCATGCCAAGGTTCGCGGCGAACCTCTCCACCCTGTACCCCGAGCACGACTTCCTGGACCGCTTCGCCGCGGCCTCGGCGGACGGCTTCGAGGCCGTCGAATACCTCTTCCCGTACGCGTACGAGCCGGGAGACCTCCGTGCCCGACTCGACGAACACGGCCTGCGCCAGGTCCTGTTCAACGCGCCGCCCGGCGACTGGGACGGCGGCGAGCGCGGCATCGCGGCGCTGCCGGGCCGCGAGCCGGAGGTGCGCGAGGGCGTCGACCGGGCCCTGGAGTACGCGGCGGCCCTCGGCAGCCCGCGCGTGCACATGATGGCGGGCCTGGTGCCGGAGGGTGTGTCACGGGCGGCGTGCCGGGACACGTACCTGTCGAACCTGGCGTACGCCGCCGAGAAGGCTGCCTCCGCCGGGGTCGACATCCTGATCGAGCCGATCAACACCCGCGACATGCCGGGCTACTTCCTGAACCGTCAGTCGGACGCGCACGCCGTCGTCCAGGAGGTCGGCGCCGCCAACCTGAAGGTCCAACTCGACCTGTACCACTGCCAGATCGTCGAGGGCGACCTCACCACCACGCTCCGCCGCGACCTGCCGACGGGCCGCGTGGGCCACCTTCAGATCGCGGGCGTCCCCGACCGCCACGAACCGGCCGACGGCGAACTGAATCTCCGTCACCTTCTCGCCGTGGTCGACGAGTTGGGCTTCGCCGGCTGGGTCGGCTGCGAATACTTTCCGAAGGCCGGCACGAGCGAGGGCCTCGGCTGGCTGAAGCACATCCAAGGAGAACAGCACGCATGAGGATCGTCATCACGGGCGGCTTCGGCTTCCTGGGCCGCCAGGTCGCCGAGGCACTGCTGGAGCGGCGCACGTTCGACGGCCGCCCCATCGACCGTCTCACCCTGGCCGACAGGTTCGTCCCTGACGAGTCACCGCTGACCTCGGACCCCTTGGTCGAGGTGGTCAAGGGTGACCTCACCGAGCGCCTCGGCGAGCTGTTCGCCCGCCCGGTGGACGTGGTCCTGCACCTCGCGGCGGCGGTGTCGGCGGAGTGCGAGGCCGACTTCGACCTCGGCATGACCGCCAACCTGGACACGACCCGCGCCCTCCTGGAAGCGGCCCGCGCCCAGTCGGAGGCGGGCGGACCTTCCGTACGACTCGTCCTGGCCAGCAGCGTCGCGGTCTACGGCTCGGACGCGGCACTCCCGCTGCCGCCCGTCGTCGACGAATCGACGCTGCCGACCCCTCAGTCCAGCTACGGCGTGCAGAAGCGGATCTGCGAGCAGCTCGTCGCCGAGTACACGCGCCGCGGCTACCTCGACGGCCGCGTCACCCGCCTGATGACCGTCTCGGTGCGCCCCGGCAAGCCGAACGCCGCCGCCTCCGGCTTCCTCTCCGGCATCGTCCGCGAACCCCTCGCGGGCGCCCCGTCGACGTGCCCGGTGAGCCCCGACACCCGGGTGGCGCTCGCCTCGCCGCGCCGCACGGTGGAGGGCATCCTCCGGGTGGCCGAAGCCAAACGCGGCACGGGGGACGGCCAGTTGACAGGCAACGTACCGGTGAACCTCCCCGCCCTCACGGTCACGGTGGCCGAGATGCTGGCGACGCTGCGCGCGGTGGCGGGCGACGCGGCGGCCGACCTCGTGACGGTGGCGCCGGACCCGGCGGTCGAGCGAATCGTCGGCTCGTGGCCCGCCGCCTTCGACAACACCCGTGCGGCGGCCCTCGGCCTCGGCCCCGACCCGGACTTCGCTTCGGTGGTGCGCCAGTACGCGGCCGACCACGCGGCCGCCGTGACGGCGCCGATAGACTGAACCCATGTTCAACAAGGTGGACGGACCCGTGCGGCTCGCGGATCGCGTCGCGGCGATGCTCACCGAGGAGATCGAGTCCGGGCGGCTGACGGCGGGCGACAAGCTGCCGACCGAGGTGGAGCTCGTCAAGCAGCTCGGCGTCAGCCGCACCGTGATCCGCGAGGCGGTCTCCCGGCTGCGCAACGCGGGCCTGGTGGAACCCCGCCAGGGCCGCGGCGTCTTCGTGCTGCCCCGCCGCACCCGTCCCCTGGACCTGGAAGCGGACGGCACGCTCGCGAAGGTCCTCCAGATCGTCGAGGTGCGCCGCGCGATGGAGGCCGAGGCGGCCCACCTCGCGGCGACCCGCGCGACCCCGGCCGACGTGGCCCGCATGCGCGCGGCGCTGGAGGCCATCGACGAGGCGGTCGCGGCAGGCGGCGACGGCACGGACGAGGACCTCGCCTTCCACCGCTCCATCGCCGAGTCGACCGGCAACCCGGTCCTCGTCTCCACGGTCCGCTACCTCGGCGAGGTGTCCCGCGGCGGCATCCGCGTCACGCGTGCCAACGAGGCCCGCCGCGACGACTTCTTCGAAGCGGTCCGCAGCGAACACCAGGCCATCCTGACCGCGATCGAGAACAGCGACGCGAAGGCCGCCCGCACGGCGGCCCGCCGCCACATGAAGCAGGCGGCCACCCGCCTCCAGAAGGCGGACCCGGAGTTCTGGGACGAGGCGGAGCGCCTCGCCGTGGACCTCGACGCGGGAGCCTGAGCAGCCCCCGCGCCGGCCCGTTCCCGCGGTCCTCAGACCGCGAGCTGAATCTGCCCGTGCGCATCGGCGCCGGAGTGCGTGGCATCCCCGGCGAACGAGGCGTCGTAGCCCTGCAGCAGCTCGTCGACGATCCCCGGCCCCAGCTCGATCGGCACCGAGCCGAGGTCCGCGACACCGGACTCGTCGGTGACGGCCGTGCCGAGCTCACGCCCGGACGAGCTCTGGAAGTACACCCGCTGCCCGGCGATCGGGTCCCCCTGGTCGTCGGTGAGCCACGCCTTGACGTCGGTCACCTTGAGCTGCGTCACGTCGAGGCGCGCGTCGGTGACGTCGAGCATCGACGCCTCCTTCGCCACCGAACTGCGCGGCACACTCTGGAACCCGGCATCCGGCGCCGCCGCCTGCGCGACCCCGGCCCCGGCCCCACCGATGAGGAGGGCACCAGCGAGCGACGTTGCAATAATTGAGCGCCTCATGACCATTTACCCCTTTTGTCGGATTGGAGCCCGCAATGTACGAATCGGCGGAGCGGCGGGGCAAGGACCGTTGGCGTGGGCGTGTCCAGGGGACTTGGTGTGTGTCACCAGGGACTGCCCCTAGCTATGGATAGACGCACGCACCAGTGGATCGCCGCGTGGAGCGTCAACGTAGATGCAGAGCCGGGAGCGCAACGCGTGGATTCGGTGAGGCCTACGGGGTGAGATGGGTTGAATCACCGGACAGGTCCGGACGACCCGACACGCTTGTTGACGGTGGAGCGCTCAGGCTCCCACGGAGAGTCCTCGTCGGGACCTCCAGCAAATCACCGCTGAACCTCCCAGCGCACCGCCTCGTCGAGGACGGATCGAGCACCGTCGAAGTCCGCCAGGCGGGCGGCGATGGTGCGGGCGGCTAGGTCCTCGGGCAGGGCGGCCGAGAACTTCAGTCCGCGTACGGCACGGGGGTTGACCTCGGGCAGGACCAAGTGATCCGCAAGATCAGCGCAGGCCGCCTGCCAACTCTGCGGTGTCATCTCCGAATTGAGACGAATCCGCTCGTCATCGGGCTGTTGTACAGGATCGGCGAGGGACCCGAGGGAGGCAACGAGTGCGGCGTTGGCGCGGAAGCCGGCCCAGGTCCACCACTCGAGCTTCTCGCCCTCGCGGAGCAGGAGTGTCCCGCACGCGCTGACCTGCGAAGCCCGGTTCTCACGAAGCTCGGAAAGGCGAGCCTGCGCACGCCTGGTGAGATGCACCGGCGGGTCCGCACCAAGGAGTATGTCGCGCATGGCGCGGGTCAGTGCGAAGGAGAGGCCGCTGAGGCCAAAACTGTCCCAACGTGCACGGCCACCGCCGTCGGCGGGTTCGACGAAGGCGCGCCGGCGAGTGAAGTCGATGTGGCCGACCTGCCAGCTGCGACCGCCGAGGAGCAACAGACGCGGCCCTTCGCGCTGTTCGAGAAGGAGCCGGGGGTCGATGGTGCCGAGGTCCTTGCGGCCGAAGTAGACGGTGAACTGTGGCGGGGCAGTGAAGGCCGCGGTGAGGTCCATGAAGTGGCGGCGGCCGAAGTTTTTCTCGGCTTCGGGGCCGATGAACAGCAGCCCTTCGTCGCTGTCGAGGAAGCCCTCGCCGACCAGGTACTTCATGATCGGCGCCGCGCTCTTGTCGAAGGGGGCGAGACCGTTCCACTCCTCGTACCAGGTGTTCTCGCCGAGGGTGTGCTGCTGCAGGGCAGCGGCAAGGATCTGCTGGGCGACAAGGTGGCGTGGCTGGGGCGGCGGAACGACCGGTTCCACCCAGTGGCGGCCCCAGAGAAGGAGCAGCGCCGCGGCCTTGAGGAGGTCGGATTCTTCGACGGCGAGGAAGAGCGCGTTGCGCACGGTCCCGGAGCGTCGCCCTGTGCGCCCCAGGCGCTGTAGGAAGGAAGCGACAGTGTCGGGGGCGCCGATCTGGATGACGCGGTCCAAGTCGCCGACATCGATGCCGAGTTCGAGGGTCGACGTGGAGACGATCACGCAGTCGCGGGCCTCGGCGAAGGCCTCTTCGGAACGGCGCCGTTCGTCGAGGGAGAGGGAGGAGTGGGAGAGGTACGTCGTGACACCGCGGATGCGGAGCTTCTCGCCGAGCTCCTCGACCTGTGCCCGGGAGTCACAGAAGACGAGACGCTTTTCACCGCGGTGGAGGACTGAGATGAGTTTGGAGGCGTTGTCGAGGGAGCCTACGTAGTCGAGCTCGACGTCGCCGGGCGGCGGTGTGCTTCCCTCGCGCACCTTGACATGTACGCCGGGCGCGACGACACGGCCCGCACGCTCATGCGAACTTGCCCCTTGCAACCAGTGCAGCAAATCCTCGGGATTGCCGACGGTGGCGGACAGTCCGATGCGCTGGATGCGCCGCCCCACCAGGCGCTCGAGGCGTTCGAGCACGGCCAGCAGGTGCCAGCCGCGGTCGTCCGAAGCAAAGGCATGCACCTCGTCAACGACCACGGCCCGCACCCCTCCGAGCATGTGCTTGTGATCGGTCTTCTCGCTGATGAGCTGCGCTTCGAGGGATTCGGGGGTGGTCAGCAGGATGTCGGGGCTCTCGACCCGCATCCGTTTGCGTGCTGCTTCCTGGGTGTCGCCGTGCCACAGTCCCGCCGTGCGGCCCAGCCAGCCCGCATAGGTCTGGAGGCGCGGTTCGAGGTTGTTGAGGAGCGCCTTGAGGGGGGCGAGATAGAGCACCGAGGTGCCGTGCCAGTCACCGGTTTCCATGGCCGCGAGGAGCGGGAAGGAGGAGGCCTCGGTCTTGCCTCCCGCAGTGGGAGCGAGCAGCACGGCGTCCTCGCCGTCCATCAGTGGGTCGATCGCGGCTTTCTGCAGGGGTCGCAGGTCGGGCCAGCCGAGGGTGTTGACGATGTGGTGGAGAAGTACGGGATGCAGTCGGTCCAGCGGGTCCGGCCGGTCCACGGGCTCCGGGGGGCGATCCGCCGAGTCCTGCGCCATCACAGCTCCAGGTCGATGTCGTCGGCGGCCGCCGCGTTGCGTTCTACATCAGTCAGCTCACTCCCGGACAGGGTGAGTTGATAGTGCACTCGTGGGTCGAAGTCCTCGAACTGATCGATACGGTCGAGGACGTCTCCGACGAGCTTCTTCAGGAAGATCCGCGGGGCGACGCCGACCTTTCCGCCCAGACGCCCGCCGACGGCCCTGGCGAGGTCTCCGATGTACGCCTCGTCGGCGACCTCCGCCACCCGCGCCGGATCGCTCGCCCCGGCAGCGTACAGATCGCGGATCTTCAGCCCGAGCTGGACGAGGCGTTCCTCGGTGAAGCCGGGAAGCCGGAGCTGCACGGCACGCGGGTTGTCGAAGCGCGGGTCGGTGGTGAAATCGGTGGCGAGTCGCTGGGCGAGAGGGGCCAGCCGCTGCACCCCCTGGGGGCCGTCGTAGAAGGCCGGGGTGCCGGTGATCACGAGGTAGAGGCCGGGGAAGCGTCCGGAGTGCACCTCGTCGATGAGCTGGCGCAGCGCGTTGAGGGCCTTGTCGCGGGCGTCGGAGCGGACCCTCTGCAGCGTCTCCACCTCGTCGAGTACGACGATGAGCCCGGCGTGCCCGGTGTCGCGCAGGACGGTCAGCAGTCCCTGCAGAAATGCCAGGGCTCCGAAGTGGTCGAGGTCGCCTCGCACACCGGCGGCCTTGCGCGCCGCGGCGGACACGTGAGGCTGCCCGCCGAGCCAGGCGAGGACAGCCGCGGCCGAGGTCTCGTCGCCGGCTTCGAGTGCCTGCCGGTAGCCGCGCAGTGCGGCGGCGAAGGCCGGTGCATGCCGGGACACCTCGGCGAGCCGCGCCGACATCAAGCGGTCGACGGCGTCGCCGAGCTCCTCTTCGGCCACTCCGTCGGCGAGTGCGTCCTCCTCCAGTGCGTAGAACCAGCCGTCGACGACCTGCTGCATCGCGCTCGCCGGGAAGGCCGATGTGGTGAGCCGCTCGATGAGCCGCCGATAGACGGTCTCGAGCTTGTGCAGCGGCGTCTCGTTCTCCGAGACCTGAATCTCACAGACCGCGAACCCGCGGGCCTTGCCGCGCTCGGCGAGCCACCGGGTGAAGAACGTCTTGCCGGAGCCGTACTCGCCGCGCACCGCTTTGAAGACGGAGCCGCCGCCCGCGACGGTGCCGAGTTCCTCATCGAGGGCGGGCGCGAACCGGTCGAGCCCAGTCGCGAGCAGATCGAGCCCCTGCTCGGGCACGGCCCCCCGCCGTAGCGCATCCACGACACCCCGCCGTCGTACGGCGCTGACCTGACCTCGTACGTCATTCACAGGCGCCATCCTCGCAAACCCGACCCGTGTGCTGCTCGGGCTCTGTGTGCGCGAGGGGCTTACGTCCTGCGGCCGCAGGGCGAAGGGCCCGTGTGCAGGGCGGGTAACAAGGGAGAAAGACAGTGATCGCACCCGTACAATCGAACGGGGTTGGCTACGGGAATGACGCTGCGTTCCGCCCCATGTGACCGTTCACCGCCTACCGGGGCCGGCCCTGATGAAGGAGCCGTGCGGGATCGGAGAGTCAGGCTTATGAAGAAGGGCCGCTGGACGGCCGTCGCTCCTTCCGAGTATCCGCATGAGCAGGCGGCCCTCGAGAGGATCCTCACGCCGTTGCCGGACGACGGTCCGTGGCGGGCATGGTCCAACTTCACCTTCGTCAGTCAGACGGGACACGTCCGCGAGGTCGACCTGCTGGTCGTGGCCCCCGGCGGCGTGCACATGATCGAGCTGAAGAGTCTGCACGGCCGGGTGGAGCGGCGCGGTGGCCAGTGGGTGCAGATCCCGCCGGGGAACCGGCACGGGCACGGGAGGGGGCTCGGCGATCCGCTGCGGCTCACCAACCAGAAGTCCAAGGAGCTGGCCTCGTTGCTGCGCCGCTACGGCGCGAAGGTGTACATCACTGAGGGCGTGTGCTTCACCGAGGACGGCCTCGACGTGGCGCTGCCGTCGCACGAGCTCGCCGCGCACATCTACAACGGGGTACCCGCCCTTCTCGACGAGCTCCGGCTGCCGCCGCGCGAGGACCGGTTCAGGATCACGCCTCAGGACAGCGCCGCCATCGGCAAGGCGCTCGCCAAGGTTGGTATCGAGCAGGTGGTCAGGGAGGCGAAGGTCGGGCCGTTCATCCTGGACAAGCGGCCCTTCGACACGGGTGCCACGTGGGCCGACTACGCGGGCAGGCACGAGCAGCTGTCCGAGACCGTTCGGGTACGTGTCCACCTGCGGCCCCGCAATTCGAGCAGCGAGGCACGAGCGGCACTGCTCGATGCGGCCAGGCGGGAGGCCGACACGCTGAAGCGGATCCACCACCGCGGCGTGGTGCGCATCCGTGACTACTACCCCTCCGACCACGATGCCGGCCCGGCGCTCACCTTCGACCACCATCCGGAGAGGCTGCACCTGGACGAGTTCCTCGACAGGTGGGGCGCGAAGCTCAACCTTGAGGACCGGCTCGCGATCATCCGCCAGCTTGCCGAGGCGATGAAGTACGCGCACGGCAAGCGGCTCTACCACCGCGTTCTCACGCCCCGCTCGATCCATGTCATCCCCCGCTACAGGGGCGATGCGGGGCGCGAGTTGAGTGAGGAGGAGCGCTGGCGGCGGCCCCTCGTGCAGATCTCCGACTGGCAGCTGGCTTCGCGTACGGTCACCTCCAGCGGAGTCTCCGTGGCGCCGTCCACGGTCTCGGGCGGCAACGTCGACGACGCCTCGGACCCTTACTTGGCACCGGAGTTGACCGCCCCGAAGGCGGACCCGGCGCGCATGGACGTGTACGGCATCGGCACGCTCGCCTATCTGCTCACCACCGGCAACTCCCCCGCCACGACCCGTGCGGAACTGCAGGCGCGCGTGGAGAACGGCGAGCGGCTCGCCCCGTCCGCGGTCCAGGACGGCATCCCGACGTTCCTCGACGACCTCATCGACGCTGCCACCGCCCAGCAGCCTGACCGGCGGCTCGACGCGGTGGGCGACTTCCTCGAAATGCTGGCGGAGGTTGAGGAGGACCTGCGGCCTCCTGCTCCCGCGCAGGACGAGGAGCGAGCGGAACCAGAAGTAGCCGACGACCTCGACCCGCTGGAGGTCGGACCCGGCACGCTCCTTCAGGGGCGGTGGCGGGTGCGCCGTCGCCTCGGTACCGGCTCCACGGCGCGCGCACTGCTCGTACTCGACGAACAGCAGGAAAAGAACGATGCTTTCGCGGTATTGAAGGTGGCGCTCGACGACGACAAGTCGGACGCGCTGGAGCGCGAGGCGCAGACGCTCGGCCGGCTGCGGGACTCGAGCATCATCCGCCTGCTCGTGCCCGGCACGTTCACCGTGGGCGGGCGCACGGTCCTCGCCACCGAGTACGTCGGCAACATCAAGGCCGAGGCGGACGACAAGCGCGACGACCGCACGGCACGGGACGAGACCATGGCGCGCGTCCTGGGCCGCCAGGGCCGTCTCACCATGGACGAACTGGAGCGGTACAGCGACAACCTGTTCAACGCCCTTTACTACCTGGAGGGCGAAGGCGTCTGGCACCGCGACATCAAGCCGGACAACATCGCGATCCGTATCCGCCCCAACGGCACCAAGCAGGCGCTGCTCCTGGACTTCTCGCTGGCCGCCGTCTCGGCCCGCGAGACCGGGGCGGGCACGTCCGGCTACCTCGACCCGTTCGTCGGCACGGTCATGCGGAACCTGTACGACGACACCGCGGAGCGGTACGCACTCGCTGTGACGCTGCACCAGATGGCGTCGAACGAGCTGCCGCAGTGGGGCGATGGCTCCGTCACCCCACGGATGACGGAGCCCAAGGAGTGGCCGTACCCGACGGTCGCGTCGGAGGGATTCGAGGACGAACTGCGCGACGGGCTCACCGAGTTCTTCCGCAAAGCACTGAGCCGGAACGCAAAGGAGCGCCACAAAGACCTGCGGGAGATGCGCACGTCCTGGCAGCGGGTGTTCCAGGACGCACAGCGCCTGGCCGCCAGTTCCGGCCACGAGTCCCTGCGGCGGCAGGGGCGGCAAGGGCAGGACCTTGCACCGGTGGGCGAAGCCGACCCCGCCGAGCTGCGCGACCAGCTGGCCGAGCTCGCCACCCGCGACACCCCCCTGGTGAGTGCGGGCCTCACACCGTCCGCGTACTCGATCCTGCGCGACATGAAACTCACCACGGTCGGCGAGTTCCTCGACCTGGCCAGCCGTAGGTTCATCAACCGGCCTGGGCTCGGCGCCCGTACCCGTACGGAGATCCAGCGCCGGCAGAAGGAATGGCGCGCCCGGCTCGGCTCACAGCCCGAGCAGGAGCCCGATGCTCCGGCGGGGGGAAAGGCGGAGACACCGGTCGAGAAGCTCCTCGAGCGCATGGTCGAGGAACGGCCCGACGCACAGGACATCGACCATCTGCTCGCCCGGATCATCCCCCCGGCCTCCGGGAGGACGAAGCGGCTGCACGAGGTGGCCGTGCACCTGCTGCGCGCGCCGGGCCCGGACGGCACACTGCCCGACCTCCCTGTATGGCCGCGCCAGTTCGAGGCCGCGGAGGCTGCCGGCGCCAACCAGGCAACCATCTCGGGTGAGTTGAAGAAGCTCCGCAAGCGCTGGGCCGAGGACGAGGGCCTGGAGGAGGTACGTGCGGCGGTGTTGGAGCAGCTCGGCGCGCTCGGCCGGGTCGCCTCCGTGGACGCCCTCGCCGGCTGGTTGCTCGGTACCCGCGGCTACTCCGAAGGGGGCCCGGAGGTACGGCGGGCAGCCGCGTTCGCTGTGCTGCGCGCGCTGATCGAACGCGAGCAGCAACTGCCGGTCGACAGCAGGGCTTTTCAGCACTTCGCCCCCTACAAGGCAACCGATCCGGTACGCCGCGCGGGCTTCCTGGCCCTTGAGGTGGACCCGGACAATGAAGCCGACGGCCCTGACACCCCGGCCGCACCCGCACTGCTCAGCTATGTGAAGCGCCTCGGCGACGCTGCCGACCGGCTCGCGGGACGCGCCTCCCTTCCGGGTTCCAGCACGGTCCTGGCCGAGCTGAGCGCGGTGAAGCTGCCCGAAGGCGACTTCCCCTGGGACAACCGCCGCGTCGCCAACCTCGCGGCCCAGGCCAGCCAGAACGCCGCGCTGTCCCCACGTCTCGAGATCTACCCGCGCGATCTGGGTCTCGTTCGCGCGCTTCGGCTCACGCAGGCGGGGCTGGTGCAGATCCTGCCGGGGCTACCCGAGAAGCAGCAGCCGGGGCTGCCACTGCGTGAGGTTCTTGAGCGGGTGAATGACCGCTTCCCCGGCCTGGCTGCTGTGCAGGGGATGAAGGACCGGCCCGAGCAGCTACTCAAGGAGCTGCGCGAGGCTGGCTTCGATCTCAAGTACGTGGCCGAGAAGAAGGCCTTCCTGCCCAGGAAATTCGAGGCAGCCCTGTCGTACACGTCTGCCCTCAGCGGCAGCGGTTCCGGGACGGGCGGCCTCCTGGACCGGGAATCGACGGCGGCCCGGGCGGACACGCAACTGTCGGGTGCCGCGCGACAGGACGGCTTCCGGGTCCTTACTGTGCGCGCGCGGACCGCGCCGGTGGTGGGCCGGGAGCTGCACCGCCTGTACGGGGCGCGGGGTGTATCGGTCACCGAGCTGTTCCTGAAGGGGCTGCGGGGCGAACTCACGGAGGGGCGGGCGATGCCGAGGTGGGACGTCATCGTCAAGGCGGACGTGCTTCCGGCTGCGCAGCGGCCTACTGGGTTCACGAACTTGGTGGGGGCGGTGTGGCAGGCCGTGCAGGGTGTGTTGGAAGGGGAGTTGGCGGCTTCCGATTCGGCTACGGATTCTGATTCCGGTGACGGCCGGGCCACCCCGATCCTGCTCACCGATGCCGCCGTCTTCGCCCGGTATGACGGCATGCACGTTCTCGACCGGCTGACCGCGCTCGCCCGGCGCGGCGGCCGACCGTTGTGGGTTCTGGTTGCCCAGGACGACGAGACCGCCGTCCCGAAGCTCGCCGGGCGCCCCGTCCCGTACCTCGAAGTCCAGCAGGAGTGGATCCCCATCCCCAAGTCCTGGACCCTCATGCACGAACCGAACGACCCGACCGCCCTCGAAGGAGCCACCAAGTGATCGACCGCAAGGCGCTGCTTTCCGACCTGCAGGCGCAGGTCAAGGCGGCGGAGACGGACCTCGAGGGCCAGGTCAAGCGCGAGGACGAGGTTCGGGCCCGGCTGCGGGCCGAGTACGACGCGTCGAAGAAGGTCGGCCGTACTGCGGCGACGTGGCAGTCGTGGCTGGACGAGCGGATCACGCAGGTGGCTGTGGCGTGGGTGCTCGGGACCGTCTTCGTACGGTTCGTCGAGGACAACGGCCTGGTGCCGGAGCCGTACATCACCGCACCGGACATCGCGGGGCGGGAAGTCGCGCAGGCGCGGTACGACGAGTACGTGGACAAGACGGAGGACCCCACATACCGAGGCTGGTTCGAGCGGGCCTTCGAGGAGCTGGCGGCGGGCCCGGCGGGCAAGTTGCTGTTCTCGGAGCACAACCCGCTGCGGCAGATCCCGCTTTCGCATGAGGGTGCGGGAGCGCTGCGGGGCTTCTGGCAGCGGATGGTGGACGACGGCGAGACCGGCGCGTCGGTCCTGGTGCACGACTTCACGGACCCGCTGTCGGAGGACGAAGACGCCGACGGAACGAAGGGGTGGGATACGCGGTTCCTGGGTGACCTGTACCAGGACCTGAGCGAGGCCGCGCGGAAGAACTACGCGCTGCTTCAAACCCCGGAGTTCGTCGAGGAGTTCATCCTCGACCGGACGATGAACCCGGTGGTCCGGGAACGGGGCGGCGTCGAGGGCCTCAAGATGATCGACCCTACGTGTGGGTCGGGGCACTTCGTGCTGGGTGCCTTCCGGCGGCTGGTACGTGAATGGGCTTCCCGGCGGCCGGAGTTGGACGCGCATGCGCGGGTGCGCGGGGCGCTGGATTCGGTGCACGGAGTGGACGTCAATCCGTTCGCGGTGGCGATCGCGCGGTTCCGGCTGCTGATCGCGGCGATGGCGGCGGCGGGGGTGCGGACTCTGGGGGAGGCTGCGGGGATCGAGTGGCCCATGCAGTTGGCGGTGGGTGACTCCCTCATCAAGCCGCGCCAGGTGACGGACCAGCTATTCACGGACGAGGCCGACCCGCTGGCCGAGTTCAAGTACGCGACTGAGGACATTCAGGACCGGCCACACCTTCTGGACGAGGGTCGGTACGACGTGGTTGTGGGGAACCCTCCATACATTACGGTCAAGGACAAGAGGCTCAACGAGCTGTACCGGTCGCTCTACGACGCCTGCCAGGGAACATACGCGCTGTCGGTGCCGTTCGCTCAACGCTTCTTCGAGCTGGCGAAGCAGGGCGGATCCGACGGCAAGGGCTACGGCATGGTCGGCCAGATCACAGCGAACTCCTTCATGAAGCGGGAGTTCGGAACTAGGCTCATCGAGTCCTACTTTCGCGACACGGTGGAACTGACTGAGGTAATCGACTCGTCCGGCGCGTATATCCCAGGTCACAGCACCCCTACGGTCATCCTCGTCGGCCGCAACCGCGACTGGACACGTGGGCGCGGGGACACGATTCGTACGGTGCGGTTGGTACAGGGAGAGCCTTCAACTCCGGAAAATCCGGAGGAAGGGCTGGTCTGGCGGGCGATCGTCACGCAGATCGACGAGCCCGGCTCCAAGAGCCAGTGGGTATCCGTGGCAGACCTCAGGCAGAACCGCTACTTCGCCAAGGCACCGTGGATCCTGGCGGATGGCGGTGCCGAACTCAACGAGCAGCTCAACGCTGGCGACACCATGCCGTTGAAGGCAGTCATCGAGCCTCCTATCGGTCGGGCCATTCGCGCGGGTGCTGATGAAGCGTATACCCGCCCCAATCGCCGCATGATCAGGACGATTAGCGACCGTTCAGCGCTGCGTCCGCTAATGGTTGGAGAAGCCGTTCGTGATTGGCGTGCGACTCCAGATCAGTTGATCTGGTACCCGTACACCCCGGGAGTCAATCTGGACGACCTGCGTTCCGATCTTTGGCCAATGCGAACCTTGCTGGCGGCTCGCAAGACTTTTCAAGGGGACATGGGGGACGCAGGCTTGGGCTGGTGGGATTACATGCAGCACACCGCCTCGGCGTACAAAACTCCACTCGCAATCAGCTTTGCTGAGGTAGCAACGCATAATCACTTCGTGTTGGACCGGGGCGGGAAAGTGTTCAAACAGACCGCGCCAGTCATCAAACTAAGAGAAGGCGCATCCGAGGAGGAACATCTCCAGCTGCTCGGCGTACTCAACAGCTCGACAGCTGCTGTCTGGTTGAAACTGGTCTGCTTCTGCAAAGGAAATGCCACGGCCTCCAGCGGCATCGCTGACCAGCCGTGGTCGTGGAACTACCAGTTCAACGGCGCGAACGTCAGCGATTTTCCCCTCCCATCGACGTACCCAGCCGGAATCGCCACCGCCCTCGACTCCGCCGCCCAGCATCTTTCCGCCACCACCGTAGTGGCCAAGGCCACCCCCACCGCTGCATCTCTCCACGACGCCCGCGCCGTCCACACCGCCACCCGCGCCCAAATGATCGCCCTCCAGGAAGAGTTGGACTGGCAGGTCTACGCCCTCTACGGCCTCACCGACACCGACCTCCGCCCCGCCACCCCGGACGACGTCCCGCCCCTGGCCCTCGGCGAGCGTGCCTTCGAGATCGTCCTGGCCCGCGCCATCGAGCGCGGCGAAGCATCGTCCGAATGGTTCACGCGCCACAACTCCACACCCCTCACCGAACTCCCGGCCCACTGGCCAGCCACCTACAAGGACATCGTCAACCAGCGCATCGCGACGATGGAATCGAATTCCGCGATCGGCATGGTCGAACGCCCCGAGTACAAGCGGCGTTGGGCCACCGCCGGTTGGGATGCCATGGAGAAGGCAGCCCTCCGCGCCTGGCTGCTCGACCGCATCGAGGCCCAGCGTGACCTGTGGTTCGACGGAGCCGACCAGCCCACCCTCATCTCCCTCCCCCGCCTGACCGACCGCCTCCAGGAGGACGACGACTTCGCCACCGTCCTCAACCTCTACGCACCCCGCGCCGACTTCGCGAAGACCGTCGCCGAGTTGGTCAGCGACCAGCACGTCCCGGCCGCCTCCGCCCTGCGCTACAAGCCCACCGGCCTCAAGAAGCGCGCCGACTGGGAGCGGACCTGGGAGATGCAGCGCAAGGAGGATGCCGCCGAGTCGGAGCCGGAGAAGCGGAAGATCCGGGAAGCGACCGCCGTACCGCCCAAGTACACCTCCGCCGACTTCCTCCGCACGAGCTTCTGGTCGCAGCGCGGCAAGCTCGACGTACCCAAGGAACGCTTCATCTCCTACGGGGCCCAGAGCAACGTACAGACCCCCGTCCTCCTCGGCTGGGCCGGCTGGGATCACCTCCAGCAGGCGCAGGCCATCGTCGGCCACCTCAACGAGAACGAGCTGACGCCGGACGAACTCACCCCGTACCTCGCCGCCCTGCTCGAACTCCAGCCGTGGCTGGACCAGTGGCACGGCGAACACCTCCCCGACTACGGCCAGTCGGCGGCGCAGGCGTACCACGACTTCCGGCTCGCGCTGCAGGGTGAGCACGGGCTGACCGACGACGACATCCGGGCCTGGCGGCCCACGGCGGCGACACGCGGCGGTCGCGCCAAGAAGACGAAGTGAGCAGGGACAGAGGCACAGACATGGCAACCAGCCCCGCAAACGGCACCCCCCTCCTCCGAGAACTGATCAACATCAAGCCGGAGGTGTCCAGCTCCGACTTCGTCCTCCAGCTCGCCGACGCCACCACCCCCGATGGCGCCGAGAAGGCACTGAACGAGTACGTCGTCACCGATGACCTCGTCCAGCACTTCAACGAGGCCCTCGCCATCATCAAGTCGGCGGTGGACAGCCACTCTTCGAAGGCCGCCTACCTGCACGCCTCGTTCGGTGCAGGTAAATCCCACTTCATGGCCGTCCTGCACGCCCTGCTCAACCAGGCCCCAACCGCCCGCGACAACACCGACTTCGACCCGGTATTCGCCCAGAACGGGTGGCTGCAGGACGGCGACCGGCGGTTCCTGATGGTGCCCGTGCACATGCTGGACGCGAAGTCGATGGAGCAGCGGATCCTCGGCGGGTACGTCAAGCGGATCAAGGAGTTGGAGAAAGACGCCGACACCCCCCGCGTCTACCGCACCGACGCCATGTTCCGCGACCTCGACTCCATGCGAGAGCGGCTCGGCGACGCCGAAGTGATCCGGTTCCTGGCAGGCGCCGCGCCCGCCCAGGCCGAAAGCACCGACGACTGGGGCGAGTTCGGCGCCGCCTTCGCCTGGACCGCGGACCTCCTCGACGAGGCGATGGCCGCCGAGGAACTGGAGGTCGGCCAGAAGTTCGACGCCGCCAACCCGTCCACCCCCGCCGAACTCCGCGCTCGCCTCGCACAGGACACGGCCAAGGTGCTGCCCGGCTACGCGGAGCGTGCCGTCGAGCAGGACGGCGGCTTCATCAGCCTCGACCGCGGGCTCTCGGTGATCGCCGAGCACGCGAAGAGCCTGAACTACGACGGGGTTGTGTTCTTCCTCGACGAGCTGATCCTGTGGTTCGCCTCCCGTATCTCGTCCTCGGAGTTCGTGTCCCGCGAGACCGCGAAGATCACGAACCTGGTGGAGGGCGGCGACGAACGCCGTGCCGTCCCCGTCGTGTCGTTCATCGCCCGTCAGCGCGACCTGCGCGACCTGGTCGGATCGGCAGAGGACGGGGGCCGCTACCAGCGGGCCATCGTCGACAACCTGGAGCTCGCCTCGGGCCGGTTCGACCGCATCAGCCTGGAGGACCGCAACCTTCCGGAGATCGCCCACGCGCGTCTCCTGAGGCCGTTGTCGACGGAGGCGGACGCCACGATCGGCGAGGCGTTCAAGAAGGCGAAGTCCACCAACGCCAAGTTCTGGGACGAACTCCTGGGTGGCGACGGCAACAACGTGGGTGCCACCGAGAAGGCATTCCGCTTCACGTACCCCTTCTCGCCCACCTTCATGGACACCCTCGTCCACCTGTCCTCGGCCCTGCAGCGTTCCCGTACCGGCCTGAAGCTGATGGGCGAGCTTCTTGCCAAGCGCCGCAATCTGCTGCGCGTAGGCGAGCTGGTGCCGCTCGGCGATATCTACGGGCTGATCTCGGGCGGCGGCGACAAGCCGTTCACCGACGAGCTGCGCGCGGTGTTCGAGGAGGCCGACCGGCTGTACCGCAACTCGATGCGCCCGTACCTCCTCGACCAGCACCGGGTCGAGGAGAAGCAGGTGGTCACATACCAGAGCGACCCGGACGCCATCGAAGACGACGACCTCTCCCGCCGGCTCCAGCAGTTCACCGACGACAACCGGCTGATGTCGACCCTCGTCCTGTCCGCCCTCGCACCCGCCGCACCCGCCTTCCAGAACATGACGGTGAAGCGGCTCCTCGCCCTCAACGCCGGCACCATCAAGGCCCTCCTTCCCGGGGGCGAAATCCCCGCTCTGATCAACAAGTTGAAGGAGTGGGCGGGCCGGATCCCCGAGATCAAACTCGCGGGCGACGGCGCGACGATGACCGTACGTCTGGAACTCTCCGGCGTGGACATCGACTCGGTCGTCCGCAATGGCCGCGAGGCCTTCGACAAGCCCCGCTACCGGCACGACGCCGCCGTCGAGCTGCTGCGCACGGAGTTCGGGCTCACCCCCGCCAAGGCGCAGAGCGGCTTCGACGCGTACGACACCCTCGACTTCACGTGGCGGGGCAGCAAGCGCCGCGCCGAGGTCGTCTTCGCCAACATCGCCGACAAGGACGAGACCACCGACTCCACGCTCACCCCTACCGACGACGAGACCTGGCGGCTGGTCGTCGATCTCCCTTGGGACGAGGGCGAGTTCGGGCCGCGCGAGGACCTGAACCGCATGAACGGCTTCTGGGAGCGGCATCCCGAGGTGCAGCACTCCCTCGCCTGGGCGCCCACCCATATGACGACGACCATGTACGCGGACTTCAACCGGTACGTGATCATCAAGCGGGTCCTGAACAGCGGCGGCGACTTCGACTCCCGGTTCGCCGCCCACCTCGGCGCCGACGACCGCGTGCGGGCAAGGGGACTCCTCACCACGCAGGCCGACACCCTCCGCGACCGCGTCATCACCGCCTTCAAGCAGGCGTACGGCCTGGCGAAGAAGCAGGAGGGGGACGTCCTCGACGACTTCTCGAACCACATCGCCACCAGGCCGGGCGCACCCACGCCCACCCTTGGTCTGAGCGCGGCGCCACGCGACGCGATCCGCGACATCGTGGGCAAGATGCTCGCCTGGCAGTACCCGGCCCACCCCGACCTGGGCGCGCAGGCGGTCACCCCCGCTCAGGCACGTACCGTCCTCGGATACGTCAGCGGGGCCGCCGGAACCCGGGAGAGCAAGGCGGAGGTCGCGCGCGGCGACCAGGCGCTGATGCGGACGGTCGCGCAGCCGCTCAAGCTCGGCACGATGGGCGAGAGCTACTTCACCCTCGGCGACTACTGGCGCGACCACTTCAATCGACTCGCGAAGAACGACCCCACCGCGGACATCGGCTACGCCTCGCTGACCACGTGGATGGACGAACCGCAGCGGATGGGGCTCCCGACTCACCTCCAGCAGCTCGTCGCGGCCGCGTACGGCGAAATGGAGGACCGGGTGTGGGTCATCGGGGGTGCCCCTGTCGCCGACCTCAAGCCGGGCGAGATCAAGGACGGCTGGGCGCTGCGGCGCCAGCCCCTGCCTTCCGAGACGGACTGGGAGACGGCCCGCGAGCGGTACGCGAAGATCTTCGGCGAAAAGGCCCCGGTGCAGCTGCGCGGGCGGATCGTCAACTCTTTCGCCGAGCTGGTCCGTACGCACGTCGACAATCTCCTGCCGTTCAACCGCGAGCTGGTGGGCGAGCTGGAGCGGCGCACGGACTTCCTCGGCCTCGACGACACCGCCGTCACCGGGCGTCTGCACACCGCCCACCGCGGACTCGCGCTGCTCGAGGAGCTCCACGCCGAGAAGGGCCGCGGGGCCAAGCGGGTCGTGGAAGCTCTCGCCGCATTCGACCTCGGCGAGCTGACCCCGGAACGGCTCGGCTCGTCCGTCACAACGGCACGCGTAGTGGCGTCCGCCCTCCAGAACGCCTCCTGGGACGTGCTCGAACTCGGCACCGGCATGGACGCCCTCACCACCCTCCAGGAGGACGCGGGCCAGGACCAGTTCAGCAAGAAGCTGCAGGACTCCCTGCCACGCGCCCAGCGGGCCATCACACAGGCCCTGGCCGTCCAGCGGCAACAGCAGCAGCGGACCGAACCGCCGGCCGACAGCGAGCCCACCCCCACCGCCGACCAGGTGCAGCTGACCACCGACACCTCGCACCCCAAGGTCGAGACCACCGCCAGGACGGGCTCCGTGCAGGGCAGCGCCACCGAGGTCGAGCAGACCGTGCGTCAGGTGACGGCCGCGCACCCCGGCAGGACCATCGAGATCACGTGGAAGGTGGTCGACTGATGTCGACGGAGGCCGCCCAGGGCGTCGCCCGCCTCACGCCGAGCGCCGTCGCCAACTACCTCGCGGGACAGCGAACGCTGCTCAAGGAGGCCCGGGAGCCGGACGGCGGAGATCGCCGTGTTGTCCTCCTGCGCTCCGCGCCCGTGTGGGAGGAAGCGGCGATCCTGCCCTGGAACGGCGGTCGCCGCGCACGAGTGGCCGCCGCGCCGTCCGTACTCGCCGTCTACCAGGAGGCGCTCGGCCACCTCGACTCCCCCGCCCCCGGTTCGGCGAATGACCCGTCTCTGCTCGTCCTCCTCACTGACCGGGAAGACGCCGAATTCGACCCCGGCATCCTGGTACGCACATACCGGCACTCCATCCAGCACGTCGACAACTGGGACCTGATCCGCGAGACCTTCACGGCTTCCGGCATCGACCCGCGGCTCGGTGACGAGACCTGGGGGGTGGCCGAGTCGCTCCTCGAAGCCACCCCTGCAGGCGGCTGGTCCGGCCTCAACCGACAGGTCCTGTCCCGCACGCACGCCCTCACAGCCCTCGCACGACGGCGGCTGGTGCTCCATGCGGACTCCCAGCTCGACATCGACTCGCTGCTGCTGTGGAGCCGCCATTCCTCCGAAGGCACACGTACCTACCGCGCACTGCGCGACGGGGAGCGGACCGGCCTGCGGCACTTCCTCGCCGAGGTCGACCAGGCCGGCGAGACCGCCGACGTCCTGCTGTCGATCGTCGAGCACGACGATCCTTCCGTGGCCCTGCCGTTCGGGCTCGTCGCCGCCGCCCTGTGGCAGCATGCGCCGGCAGGCCCAGAAGTCTTCCGGGCGCGCGGCCGGGCCGAGAACATTCTCGGCCGCGAATTCCCCGATGAGGCCATGCGACGTTACGGGGCAGCCGCCGAGAACCTCGTCGCACGCAACGCACAACTGCTCGCCCAGATCACCCCGGATGCCGAACGGCTCGCTGAACACCTCGGCGCGACCGATGCCATACGCCACAGCCGCTATCTGCCCACCGGCCTCGAAGCACGCCTTGCCGCCGTAGGATCGGCCATCACCGCCCGCGACCTCGACGCCTGCCGTACGGCGCTGCGCGAGGCACAGACGCACTATCTCGCCGAGACCGCCCGACCCCGCATAGGCCGTGCCCGCATGGCCGTACGCCTGGTCCAGTGGCTGGCCACCGAACCCGCGTGGACACCGGACACCATCGCCGACTCCCTCGCCCACTACAACGCCGAACTCTCCTGGGCCGACCGCGCGTTGGAGCACCTGGACGCGGGTGGCGACACTCAGCCTGCGCTGTCCGACGCCTACGACGCACTCGCGACCGACGTGCGTGCGGTGCGGCGTCGTATGGACCGTGCCTTCGCCGAGCAGGTCGCCGAGTGGACCGCGGCGGGCACGGCCCCCGGCTCGATGCTGACGGTAGAGACTTTCCTCGAGCGGGTCGCAAAGCCTGTCGTGAAGTCCCAGCGGCGGCTGATGCTGCTCGTCGTGGACGGCATGAGCGCCGCTCTCGCGGCACAGCTCGGCGAGGAACTCGCGGCGCACTGGACCGAGTACGACCCCACCGGCGAGAAGACGCTGCCGCCCACCCGCCAGGCGATGGCCGCCGCCCTGCCCACCATCACAGCCGTCAGCCGCACCACACTCCTCACGGGCAAACTGCAGCGCGGCGACCAGAAGACCGAGAAGCGCGAATTCCCGTCTCTACGGCTGTGGTCGGGGCAGAAAGCGGCCGTCTTCCACAAGGACGACCTCCGCCCCGCCGACACCGGTGGCCGCTTCGGACCCGCCCTGGAGGCGGCGCTGACCGACGGCGAGTCGCACCTCGCGGTCGTCCTCAACACCGTCGACGACGGCCTGAGGAACGACGAACGCCTCGACGAATGGGACTGGTCGATCGCTGACATCGACGCCCTGACACCCCTCCTCGACGAAGCTCGTCGCCAGGGCATGGCCGTCGTCCTGACCAGCGACCACGGACACGTACTTGAGCACCGTGGCACGAAGGTCCCCACCCCGACCGCGGTCAACGCCCGCTATCGCGAGGTACCGGCAGGCGACGCCGAACCGCTGCTCGACGAGGCGGAGATCACGCTCGCCGGCTCACGCGTGATCGACGGACCGATCGTCGCCCTGTGGTCTGCCAATAGCCGCTACACCAACCGGGCCGCCGGATACCACGGAGGCGTGCACCCGGCCGAGTTCACGATCCCCGTGCTCGCCTACCTGCCCGACGGCGCGAGTGAGCAGATCCCGTCGGGGTGGCGACAGCTCGCAAACGCCTACGAGCCGCGCTGGTGGAGGCTGGACGCGCCGCGCCTACACACGACTTCGGCACTTCCCGCCACAGAGGCCGCGCCCACCGCGAAGCCTGCGAAGCCCCGGAGCACCACGAGGAAGCCCGCCCCTCAGGAAACGGGCCTCTTCGAGATCGCGGTACCACCCGAGCCCTCCGCGATCGAAGCTTCGCCGCTCTCCGAGCAACCGCAGTCGCCCACACAGCAGCTCCTGGACGACCTCTTCGCGTCCCCTGTCTTCACCGCCCAGCTCGCCCTCCTCCCCCGCAAACAAGACCCGGAAAAACTCCGACAGGCACTCGCAGCACTCTGGGAGAACAACACCCTTCCCCTGACAGCCGTGGCCGCCGCGGCAGACATGTCTCCGGCCCGCGCCCGCGGCTACGCCACTGTCCTCACCCAGCTCCTGAACACGGACGGAATCCAGGTCCTGGAACTCCTCCCCGACAACAAGACACTGAAGCTCAACCCGACGTGGCTGAAGACCCAGTTCGGACTCGCCTAACCCGCAGCCGCGTACCGCACGAACTGCGCCCACCCGTCACGCCCGACGGCGAACGGGGGGCGCGTCGTGTCCTTGGAATCCCTTACGTGGATGGCCTGTTGGGCGATGGCTACCTCCACGCAATCGTCGCCCTGGCTGCCGCTGTAGCTGGACTTGAACCAGGCGAGTTCCGTCGTGCCACTCATAGCTCTCCTCGCAATCGCTCCAACAGCCCGCGGGACTCTTGGGGGTCCAGGGCCTGCGAGCGCAGTGTGTCATAGCGCTGCTGGAGGAGGCTCACCTCTTTAGGGTCGGAGATCAAGCGGCCGTTCTGCTGTCCTTCGGAGTACCCGAACCGCCGCCCCTGCTGCGTCTCCAACAGCCGGAGCGGCCCATCGAGACAGGCATGCAACATGGCCTCCAACGACACCACTTGAAGAGTCACATTCCGCAGCGCGCTCAGTTCCAGCACATGCTCCATCAGCTCACGCATCTTGCCCACGTCACCGAACCGGCGCCGGAACACCGACTCCTCCACGATGAAGCTGAACGGGACCTTCGGCCGCTCCCGCAGCATCTTCTGCCGCTCCAGACGAGCGACCGCCTGCGCCTCCAACTGCGCGTCCGTCAGCAAGGGAATCGTGCCCTCGAACGTCGCCCGCGCATACGCCTCCGACTGCAACAACCCCGGCACCAGGCGACACTCATACGTACACAGGCTCACCGCCGTCCGCTCCAGCCGCGCCCACCGCCGGAACCACACGGCGAGCCCCGCCTCACCACGCGTCAGATACCCGGAAGCCTTCCTCAACGCCCCCGTGTTCCCGGTCGCTCCCTCCGCCCGGTCGACGAACACCTCGTCCGGCATCCGACGCCCCAACTCCACTGATTCCACGGTGTGCTTGGAGAATCGGACGAGACCCGCGAACTCCTGTCGGCTGAGCCCTTTGTACTCCCGCAGGGCCTGGACGACGGCCCCGAAAGTTCGCAGACTGTCCGAGGGCCCTGGCTCCCGCTCGGCATCCACGTCGGCCATCACGTCGTCGTCGGTCATACGCGCCGCCTCCAGAGGGACAGTTGACGCGCTTCGACCGCGCGCTCACCTCACCCAGAGTGATCGCGTGAGCACCGTACTGTCCACAGCACGTGCCCGTACGCTGACGCACCGTACGGGGTCCACCTCTGGCGCACGCCCCCGCGCGACGACCACCGTGACACCCATGAACCCAGCAACACCCCAACTCCACACCACAGAGCACACATTCACGCAGCTTCTTTCCGCCACCCGCCGTGGCACCCGCCTGGCCCGACTGCTCACCGCCGAAAAACTGCGCGCCTGGGACGTGGACATGGACACGGCCGAGTGCGCTGAGCAGATCGTTGCCGAGCTCGCCGCGAACGCCGCGTTCCATGGGAACGTACGCGGACGCGGCTTCCGCATCTCCCTCACACTCGACGACGCGTCCGCCACCCTCCGCATCGAGGTGTCGGACGCCCGAGGCGACCGGCTCCCGGAGGCCACCCGCTCCCCCGCCGACGAGAGCGGCCGCGGCCTGCTCATCGTGGAGTCGCTCGCCGACGGCTGGGGCGTGGAAGGGTACGCACCGGGCGGCAAGACCGTGTGGGCCGAACTGGCTAAAGCACGCCTCGGCTCATCCGCTGCAACAGGCAGCTCTGCCAGAGCTCATGGGCGCCACGGGCCTCACGAATCATGGCGCGTGTGAAATCCATATCCGCGAAGCCGGTCTGCGCAAGCCGCCTGACCACTGCTTCCAGGTGGCCGCCCACCCGCGCGATACGCGCCGCGTGGGCTGCCGCGAGCCGTGGGGCGAGCTCCACTTCCCGGTCGGCCATGGCCAGAAGATCGTCGTACTCTCCGTCACTGTAGGAGGACGGAACCTCGGGCAGGTCGGCCGCTGTGAGCCTCGGAACGGGCGCGTGAGGGCGGGCCGCGGTCTCGGCACGACCGAGCGCCTTGTTCATCAGCCGCCGCGGCTCATCGAAACGGCGCACCTCCGCTACCAACAGGTCGAGCTTCGATATCTCGACAGCAACCGAATCCGAGTCCTCAGCGGCGAGGGCTGCCCGCAGCCGGTCCGCCACCTCCCCCGCACGCTCGGCCGCGCTGTCGATCGCTGCATCACACGCGTCGAGTTCAGTGAATACCCGTCCCGCGGTGTCCACAGACAAACGCACCATGCTCAACGCATCACCTTTGAACCCACCTACCACCTTGGTCAGTTGGGAGGTAGTGAGAGATGCGGCCCTCAGAAGATCCTCCACGCTCTCCCCCTTGCCCGTTGAAGGCACCACGCCTGGCCAGAACTCTACGATGCGTCACGCCGACAGTCCTAGTTGCCTCACAATGCCGTTATGACCTCACACGACGCAGATCTCCCGAACATAGTGTGAGAACTGAGACGCCCAGGCGGCGCCCGGATCGCGTACCGAAAGAGGAGAGCAATGGCCGGCGAGTACCCCGAATTCCGTCTGCGGCTCCCCAACAACGGACCCACGGCCGTCGGCCAACTCCTCAAGGAGAAGGGCACGAACGGTAGCCAGAAGTTTGTCGTGTCAGCCGGGTCACCGGTCCGGCCCGAGGTGGTCCCATCGTTCCCCGTGCGCGTGCCGTCCTCGCACAAGCTGCGGAAACAGAAGATCACCGAAAGAGCCATCCGGGAGTCCAAGTCCTGGCCCGGCTGGCTGGAGACCTTCGAGGACATCGAATGCAACTCGCCGTCCGCCGCCGCGGAGATCCTCACGGGACGCGCCTCCAACGGCTGGCTCGCCTGGCGGACCGAGGACGGACACCCCCTCTCCGACTACATCGAGAACGTGTGGCTCGGGCCGAGCCGGGCATGGCTGGTCCGCGGCTCGAACGTCGCCGGGCTCGACCTCGTCGAGCGTATGTGGCTCCCCGAAGAGCGCGTCACGCTCGCCGCGAAGCATCTGCGGCAGGAGTTCGGGCGGACCGCGAGTGTGGACCAAGTGCGGGCCGCCGTCGAGGAGGACTACGAGTCCACGGCGACGTACAACCAGAAGAAGCAGCTCACGGAGGAGTTCCACTCGTTCATCTCCCGGATGCGGCCCGGCGACACTGTGTGCACGCTCTCCAGCGGCCTGCTGTACATAGGGGAGATCACGGGGCCTGTGGAGCAGACAGAATCCGATGACGGGCGGTCGAACCTGCGGCGCGCTGTGCAGTGGCAGAGCGAGGGGTACGCCTATGACGAGCTGCCCGAGGAGCTCCAGCAGCGACTCGAAGCCCAGCACGACGTCGTCGACCTGACCACCGTGAAGGACTTGCTCAACGGTCTGGGCATGAGCGACGCCGAACTGATCGAGGAGGCCGAGGCCGCCGACCTGGATCCGAGCCTCGAGCTGCCGACCCTCACCGCTCGGCGTGACCTCGAACTCCCCATCCCAGACGAAGAGTTGGGTCAAGCGTTGCTCGTCCATGACGTGGGCTGGCTGCGAGAAGTACGGGATCTCCTCTGGGACGACAGGCAGCTCGTGCTGTACGGACCGCCCGGCACCGGCAAGACGTATCTGGCCCTGAAGCTCGCCGAGTTCCTCGGCGGCGGGCCCGAGCAGGTCAAGCTGGTCCAGTTCCATCCCTCGTATTCGTACGAGGACTTCTTCGAGGGGTTCCGGCCGCAGGAAGATCCCGAAACCCACGAGGTCGCCTTCCGGCTCACCGCCGGGCCCCTGCGGGAGCTGGCCGACCTGGCAGCACGCGAAGGCAACCGGCACATCCCGTACTTCCTGGTCATCGACGAGATCAACCGGGCCAACCTCGCGAAGGTCTTCGGCGAGCTGTACTTCCTCCTCGAGTACCGCCGGAAGACGGTACGGCTCACCTATTCCGGGGACGACTTCGCGCTGCCACCCAACCTGTTCATCATCGGCACCATGAACACCGCCGACCGCTCCATCGCGCTCGTCGACGCGGCGATGCGACGACGGTTCGCGTTCGTCGAACTCTCGCCGCGCACCGAACCGACCAAGGGGCTACTGCGGCGGTGGCTGGCCTCGCAGCAGAAGGATTCCGAGCCTGCCGATCTGCTGGAGGCGCTCAACTCCCGTATCGACGACGCCGACTTCTGGATCGGTCCTTCGTATCTGATGAAACCCGGCGTGTACCGGGACGGCGGGCTCGAGCGGACCTGGCGGACCAAGATCCTCCCCCTGCTGGAGGAACACCACTACGGGGAGGGCGTGGACATCACGAGGCGGTACGGGCTCGACGCGCTGCGCGCGGCGCTCCCTGGCCCGGCCACGGACGACGAGACCGACGCATGAGCGACGACACGGTTGTCGAACTCGTCGAGCACGCACGGCCGGTCCGCCGCGCGCTGCCCGACGCTGTCGGCCGCACGCTCGCCGCCTCACGGATCGTCGAGGCCACGCCCGATCCGTACGTGCCCGGGTGGTGGACGCTCAAGGCCAACAGCAAGGTCGGGGCCGTACGCCTGGAAGTGGACGGCGAGGCCGTGTACACATTGCGGATCACTCCGAAGGTCGCCATCGGTCGGCTGTTCTTCCTCCTCGGCTACAGCCTCGACCCGCGAGGCTGGCGCGACAGCGAAGTCGACGTGGCCGAGCATCGGGAGCTGCTGCCCGCCCTCGCGTACGCCTTCGAGCGGCAGGTCGAACAGGCAGTGGGGCGCGGGTTGTTGCAGGGGTATCGCCCCACCGAGGAGTCGTCCCTCGTCGTACGGGGACGGATCCGCGAGGCCGAGCAGATCCGGCGGCGGTTCGGCGCCGCACTGCCCGTCGAGATCGCTTACGACGAATTCACCACCGACATCGCCGAGAACCGGCTGCTGCGCGCTGCCGTCGAACGGCTGCTGCGGATTCCGGACGTGCCCCGGGACGTACGCTCCCGGCTGCTGCACCAGCGAGCTCGCCTCGCGGACGTCACACCGCTGGTCCGCGGCCAGGAACCGCCCCGCTGGCAGGCAACCCGGCTGAACTCCCGCTACCGGCACGCCCTTCACCTCGCACGGGCCATCCTCGAGGGGGCGTCCGCGGAGCACCGGACCGGCGAGCTGCGCATCAATGGGTTCCTCTTCGACATGAACAAGCTCTTCGAAGATTTCGTGTGTGTCGCCCTGCGCGAGGCGCTCCTGCCGTACGGGGGCCACAGCAGCCTTCAGGCCAAGGGCATCCACTTCGACGAGGACGCCGCGATCCGGATGAAGCCCGACTTCGTCTGGTACGGGGACGGCGGGCAGCCTCTGCTCGTCGCCGACGCCAAGTACAAGGCCGGAAAGCCGGACGGGTATCCGAACGCCGACCTGTACCAGATGCTCGCGTACTGCAGCGCTCTCGGCCTCGGCGCCGGGCACCTCGTGTACGCGCAGGGGAACGCCCCGCACAACCGGCACCAGGTGCGGCAGGCCGGAACCGTACTGCACCAGCACGCCCTCGACCTCAACCAAGAACCTGCACGGCTTCTGGCCGAGGTGTCGATGCTTGTGCAGGCCATGGTGCACGAAAAAGTGCCGACCGAGATCTCTCTCGACCGGCACTCCGCGCGTTGCGAGTGTCCGAGGGGGGACTTGAACCCCCACGCCCGATAAAGGGCACTAGCACCTCAAGCTAGCGCGTCTGCCATTCCGCCACCCGGACAAGGTGTGCGCCGCCCGCAGGGCGTTCCCTGCGGCGACGGACACCACCTTATCAAGGTCTCGGACCCCCTTTGACCAGCGCCTATGGCGACGTCATCCGCCGCTCGACCTCCGGGTGCTTCTTCACCCACGCCGCGACGGCCTCGGCCTGATGCCCCTGGCCGTGCTTGTTGATCTCGATCTCCAGGGTGCCGAGCTCGTCCTCGGTCATCCTGAAGTTCTTGAACCACTTCGTCAGCTGCGGGTACTGCTTGGTGAAGGGCTTGCTGGTGACGGTGCGGATGGTGTCGCCCTTGCCGAAGAGGCCCTTGGGGTCCTTCAGCTTGGTCAGGTCGTACTTGCTGTACGCCCAGTGCGGGGTCCACAGGAGCACCGCGATCGGCTTCTTCTTGGCGTACGCGCGCTTCAGCTCGGCGAGCATCGCGGGCGTGGAGCCGTCGACGACCTTGTACTCCTTGTCGAGGCCGTAGCCGGGCACGACGTCCTTCCTGAGGATGTCCATCGTGCCGGTGCCGCCCTCGATGCCGACGATCTTGCCGTCGAACTTCTTGGCCTTGCCCTTGAGGTCCTCGACCGACTTGATGCCCTTCACGTACGACGGGACGGCGATCTCCAGCGAGGTGGGGCCGTACCAGGAGCCGAGGGTCGTGACCTTGTTCTTGTACTTGTCCCAGTAGCTCTTCTGCGTGTAGGGCAGCCAGGCGTCGAAGTTCACGTCGAGGTCGCCGGTGGACAGTCCGGTGTAGACCGGGCCGACGTCCATCTGCTTCAGGTTGAGCTTGTAGCCGCGCTTCTCCAGAACGTTCTTCCAGAGATACGTGACGGCGATGTCCTCGTCCCAGGGGAACCACGCGACGTTCACCGGGCGCTTGGCCTCGGCGGGGGTCGACTCCTTCTTGACCGGGGCCATCTTGTCGACGAGGCCCGCCGGCTGCTGCTTCAGCCACGACTTCACCGCGGCCTGCTGCTCGCCCTTTCCGGCCTTGTTGATCTCCGCCTCAAGGCTCGTGAGCTGCTTCTCGCTCATCTTGAAGTCCTTGAGCCACTTGCCGACCTCGGGGAAGTCGGTGCTGAAGCCCTTGCGGCCGATGGAGTGGATGCCGTCGCCCTTGCCCCAGGCGCCCTTCGGATCCTTGAGCTTGGTGAGCTTGTAGTCGTTGTACGCCCAGTGCGGCGACCAGAGCGTCGTGACGATCGGCTTCTTCGCGGCGTAGGCCTTCTTCAGCTGCGCCAGCATCGCCGGCGTCGAGCTGTCGACGACCTTGTACTCCTTGTCGAGCCCGTACTCCTTGAGCACCTTGCTCTTCAGCAGCTGCATCTCACCGGCGCTCGGCTCAATGCCCGTGATCTTGCCGTCGAACTTGTCGGCCTGTCCCTTCAAGTCCTCCATCGACTTGATGTCCTTCATGTAGGACGGGACGGCCAGCTCCAGGGACGTCGGGCCGTACCAGGAACCCAGGTCCTCCAGGTCCTTGCCGTACTTCTTCCAGTACGGGGCGTGCGTCACCGGCAGCCAGGAGTCCGTCTGGAAGTCGACCGAGCCCTCGGCCAGCGAGGTGTAGAGCGGGCCCGCGTCGAGCTGCTTCATCTCCACCTCGAAGCCGCGCTGCTCCAGGATCTCCTTCCACAGGAATCCGGACGCCACCGCGTCGTCCCACGGCACATAGCCAACGGTGATCTTCTTGCCCTGGCCGACGTTGGTGGACGAGGCGGCCGGGGAGGTGGCTGCGTCGTTCTGGCCGAACATGCCCATGCCGCCCGCGACGAGCGCGAGGACGACGACACCGACCACGGCGACGGCCGGGCGGGGACGGTACGACCAGATCTTCAGGCCGTGCGCGGCACGCAGCTTGGCGAGCGCGCGGCGGCCCAGCGGCGAGACCTGCTGGCCGAGCGAGCTGGTCATGCGGTCGAGGTAGATGGCCAGGATCACGATCGAGATACCGGCCTCGGCGCCGAGGCCGACGTTCAGCTGGCCGATCGCCTCGTTCACCGCGCCACCGAGACCACCCGTACCGACCATGCCCGCGATGGCGGCCATGGACAGGCCCAGCATGATGACCTGGTTCACGCCGGCCATGATGGTCGGCAGGGCCAGCGGCAGCTGCACGCGCCACAGGGTGTTGCGCGGCGTCGTACCGAACGCGTCGGCGGCCTCCACCAGCTCCTTGTCGACCTGCCGGATGCCCAGCTCGGTCATGCGCACGCCGGGCGGCACCGCGAAGATCAGCGTCGCGACGATGCCCGCGGGAGCACCGGAACCGAAGAACAGGATGGCCGGGATCAGGTAGACCATCGCCGGCAGCGTCTGCATCAGGTCGAGGATCGGCCGGAACAGGCCGCTGACCCGGCTCGAACGCGCCGCCCAGATACCCAGCGGCACACCGATGATCAACGCGATCAGCGTCGACACGAGGACGAGCGACAGCGTCATCATCGCCTCGTCCCACAGCTCCAGGTTCTGCACGAACCAGAGCCCGACGAAGGCCAGTACGCCACCGAGCGTGCCACGCAGCCAGAAGGCGATGACGGCGAAGATGCCCGCGAGCAGCAGCGGTTCGGGGGCTTGGAGGAGGTCGGTCAGGCCGTTGTAGACGCCGTTGAAGATGTCCTCGAAGAAGCCGAACAGCCAGTCGAGGTGGGTCAGCATCCACTGGACGATGTCATTGACCCAGTCACCGAAGGGAATCCTAGGCACCGGCGCTCACCTTCTCCGCCGCCTCGCCCTCGACCGTCTCCGCCGCCTCGCCCTCGACCGTCTCCGTCGGCTCGACGTCGACCGTCTTCATCGGCTCACCGAGCACGGCGAGCAGCCGCTGGCGCGGCACCACACCCAGGAGCGCGTCGTCGTCGACGACGGCGACGGGTATCTCGCTCGTCGAGCACGGCGTGAACAGGTCGATGATCGGCGCGTCCTTGTGCACCTTCGCCGGAGCATCGGCCACCCGGTAACCGTCCTCGGGCTCGGCCATGATCGCGCTCGCGCTCAGCACGCGGGAGCGGTCCACGTCCTGCGTGAACGACGCGACGTAGTCATTGGCCGGCGTGACGAGGATGTCCTCGGCCGAACCGATCTGAACGATGCGGCCGTCGCGCATGACGGCGATGTGGTCGCCCAGGCGCATGGCCTCGTTCAGGTCGTGGGTGATGAAGACGATCGTCTTCTTCAGCGTCTTCTGCAGCTCCAGGAGCTGGTCCTGCATGTCGCGGCGGATCAGCGGGTCGAGCGCACTGAACGACTCGTCCATCAGCAGCAGGTCGGCGTCCGTGGCCAGCGCACGGGCCAGGCCCACACGCTGCTGCATACCGCCCGACAGCTCGTCCGGGAAGGACTTCTCCCACCCCTCCAGGCCGGCGAGGCGCAGCGACTCGATCGCCCGCTCCTCGCGCTCGGCGCGCGGCACACCCTGCACCTCCAGGCCGTACGCCGCGTTCTCCATCACGGAGCGGTGCGGGAACAGCGCGAAGTGCTGGAACACCATGCTGATCTTGTGCGAACGCACCTCGCGCAGCTCGCGCGGCGACAGCGTCGTCAGGTCCTGACCGTCGAAACGGACGTGACCCGCCGTGGGCTCCAACAGCCCGTTCAGCATGCGCAGGAGCGTGGACTTACCGGACCCGGACAGGCCCATGACCACGAAGATCTGGCCGGACTCGACCGTGAACGACGCGTCGATCACGGCGGCGGTGGTTCCTTCGGCGCGCAACTCCTCACGGCTCGCGCCGCCGCGGAGCTTCTCCACAGCCTCAGCGGGTCGTCTGCCGAACACCTTGTGCAGATGCTCGGCCACCAGTCTCGATGGCACACGGACCTCTATTCTCTTTGACCTGTGAAAGGTTGAAAAACCATTCACGTGACTTCAGAGCCCGCCTGCCCCCTCCGGACCAGCGCAAACACAAAAAAGTGCCGGTCGAGACGAATCTCGACCGGCACTCTCTGAGCCTCAGCTGAGTGTCCGAGGGGGGACTTGAACCCCCACGCCCGATAAAGGGCACTAGCACCTCAAGCTAGCGCGTCTGCCATTCCGCCACCCGGACAAGGTGTACGTCGCTCGGCGCGGGGCGTTCCCCGCGGCGACACCTCAACAATACCAAGGTTTCGGAGTGGCTTTCACCTGCGTATCGGTGCACTCGCGGACACGGAGGGTTACTACTTCGCGCTCACTTCTTGATGCCGATGCCCTTCGGGTTCAGATGGGCGATGTGGCCGCTCTCCGTGCCGGCCGACGGGTCGATGACGCAGTCGATGAGGGCGGGGCCGCCGGAGGCGATGGCCTCGGTGAGGGCGGCGGTGACCTCGGCGGGGGTGGTGGCGCGGTAGCCCTTGCCGCCGAAGGACTCGATCATGCGGTCGTGGCGGGCCGCGCTCATGAGGGTGGTGGGGGCGGGGGCGCCGCCTATCGTCTCGTCGCCCCGGTAGACGCCGCCGTTGTTCATGACGATCGTGACGACCGGTAGCTGGTAGCGGCAGATCGTCTCCAGTTCCATGCCGCTGAAGCCGAAGGCGCTGTCGCCCTCGATGGCGACGACGGGCGCTCCCCCGCTCTCGACCGCGGCCGCGATCGCGTAGCCCATGCCGATGCCCATGACGCCCCACGTGCCGGAGTCGAGGCGCCGGCGCGGGTGGTGCATGTCGATGACGTTGCGGGCGATGTCGAGGGTGTTGGCGCCCTCGTTCACGATGTACGTCTCCGGGTGCTGGTGGACGACGTCGCGGACCGCCTTGAGCGCGCCCATGAACTGCATGGGGTGCGGGTCGGCCTCCAGGCGCCCCGCCATCTTGGCGACGTTCTGCGCGGAGCGTTCGCCGAGCTCCTCGCGCCAGGCGGTCGGCGCCGTGATCTGGCCGGGCTTGGTGCGGTCGGCGAGCTGGTCGAGGACCGATTCGATGTCGCCGACGAGCGGGGCCGCGATGGGCTGGTTGGAGTCCAGTTCCCGCGACTCGATGTCGACCTGGATGAACTTCGCGTCGGGGTTCCAGCCGCGTTCGCCGTGGTTGAGGAGCCAGTTGAGGCGGGCGCCGACCAGCATGACGACGTCGGCCTTCTTCAGCGCGAGGGAGCGGGCGGTGGCCGCCGACTGCGGGTGGTCGTCGCGCAGCAGTCCCTTCGCCATCGACATCGGTACGTACGGGATGCCCGTGGACTCGACGAACGTACGGATCTTGTCGTCCGCCTGCGCGTAGGCGGCGCCCTTGCCGAGGACGATGAGGGGGCGTTCCGCGTTCTCCAGGAGGTCGATCGCGCGGTCCACGGCCTCGGGGGCCGGGAGCTGGCGCGGGGACGGGTCGACGAGGCGGGACAGGGTGCGCTCCCCGGCCTCCTTGTCCATGACCGCGCCGAGTACCGCCGCCGGGATGTCCAGGTAGACGCCGCCGGGGCGGCCGGAGATCGCGGTGCGCAGGGCGCGGGCGATGCCGCGGCCGATGTCCTCGACGCGGCTGACGCGGTAGGCGGCCTTCACGAAGGGCTGGGCGGCGGCGAGTTGGTCCATCTCCTCGTAGTCGCCCTGCTTGAGGTCGACGAGGTGGCGCTCGCTGGAGCCGGAGATCTGCACCATCGGGAAGCAGTTGGTGGTGGCGTTGGCGAGGGCGACCAGGCCGTTGAGGAAGCCGGGGGCGGAGACGGTCAGGCAGATGCCGGGCTTCTTGGTGAGGTAACCGGCGATCGCGGCGGCATGCCCTGCGTTCGACTCGTGGCGGAAGCCGATGTAGCGGATGCCCTCGGCCTGGGCGAGGCGGGCCAGGTCGGTCACCGGGATGCCCACGAGTCCGTAGACCGTGTCGACGTCGTTCTTCTTCAGGGCGTCGACGACGAGGTGGTAGCCGTCGGTGAGCTCGGAGGGCGCGTCGGCTCCTGCCGCGGCCTCGGCGGTTTGGTCGGCGGTCGAGGTCGACGTCGAGTCTGCGGTCATGATCCGGGTTCCTCCTTGGACGGGGCTCCTGCTCTCACCTTCGGCAGGGTGTGGCGGCTCGTCCAAGACCCATCGGCTTCCAAGCGATAAATGACGTCTATCGAGAGTCAAGGGCGCGCCAAGTCCCCTGGTGAGGCTGGGGTCTGGGGATCGATAAGCGGCCGCTATCGGGTGTTCGGGAGTGCGTATTGGACGTGTGCGGTGGCGGACCGCACGCTCGCTGGAGAGGGGAGGTGGAGGGTGTGGCCACGTCGGTAACGGCCGTCACGGGGCTCGCTGATCTCCTGGATCGGCAGGTGCGCACACGACCGCACGCTCCCGCGCTCACCTTCGGTGACGGGCAACTTCCGCTGTCGTACGAGGAGTTGGATGCGCTCGCGGAGCGGGAGGCGGAGCGGATCGCTGCCGCGGGGGTGCGGGCGGGTGAGGTGCTGGGGCTTGTGGCCGGCAACAGTGCGGAGTTCGTGGGGGCGTTGCTCGGGGCGGGGCGGGCGGGGGTCGTGCCCGCACCCTTGGACCCGGGGCTGTCGGAGTCCGAACTCCGCGCGCGGTGTGTGGTGTTGGGGGCGCGGGGGGTGCTGCACGGGGACATGATCGGCGTGGGGTCGATTCCGGTCCGTCCGCGGGTGCGGCCGGACGACGCGCTCGTGCTGTTCACCGCCGGGGCGACGGGGCGGGCCCGGATGGTGCCGCTCACGCATGGCAACGTCGTCGCGGCTGTCAACACCGTATGTGCCACTTACGCGTTGGGGCCGGAGGACGCGACGGTCGCCGTGATGCCGTTCTTCCATGGGCACGGGTTGTTCGCCTCGTTGTTGGCCACGCTGGCGAGTGGGGGGTGTGTGCTGTTGCCCTCGCGGCCGCCCGTGGGTGGCGGGTTCTCTGCGGAGGCGTTGTGGGGGGATTTGCGGGCGGTGGGGGCGAGTTGGTTCACGGCGGTGCCGGTGATTCACGAGGCTCTGCTCGAGCGGTCGGAGGCCGGCGACATTCCCGTGCCGCCGCCGCTGCGGTTCGTACGGAGTTGTGGGGCGCCGCTCAACGCGGCTACGCAGCGGGCGCTTGAGCGGATGTTCGGGGCGCCGGTGCTTTCGGCGTACGGGATGACGGAGGCCGCGCATCAGATCGCGAGCGAGCCGTTGCCGCGGGACGGGGCGCTGAAGCACGGGACGGTGGGGCGGGCGACGGGGGTGCGGGTGCGGGTGGTCGACCGGGAGGGGCGGGTGTGTGCGGCGGGGGTGCGGGGTGAGGTGTGGGTGCGGGGGCCGGCCGTGGCCGGGGTGGGGGGTGGGTGGTTGCGGACGGGTGATTTGGGGTGGCTGGACGAGGACGGGTATCTGTCGTTGGCGGGGCGTATCGAGAGCCTGATCGTGCGGCGGGGGCGGGTGATTTCGCCGGAGTACGTGGAGGATGTGCTGGCCGGGTGTCCGTCGGTGGTGGAGGCGGCGGTGTTCGCGGTGGGTGGGGAGGGGTTGGGGGCGGCGGTTGTGGTGCGCGGGGAGGAGTGTGTGGGGGTGGATGATGTGTTGCGGTACTGCCGGGGGCGGTTGGCCTCCGTCGCGGTGCCGGATCGGGTCGTGGTGGTGTCCGCCTTGCCGCGGACGGCGCAAGGTGGGTTGGATCGGTCGACCGTCGCGGCCCGGTACGCGTGAGCCAACGCCTCGGGGCTCCGCCCCGGACCCCGCTGCTCAATCGCCGCAGGGGCTGAAAAGACATGGGGCGCTGCCCCATACCCCGCTCCTCAAACGCCGGAGAGGCTTATAGGGCCCTGTCCCTCCCTGCTCACACGCCGAGCAATTTCGAACCCATGGCTCGCGCCTCTCGGACGCCGAACCCCCTCCAACCTCCGACCCGCGCCGATCGAGCGCCGGGCACCGCCCTCAAGCCCCCGCGGCAATTGAGCAGCAGGGTACGGGGCAGGGCCCCGGTCTTTTGAGCACGGGGGCCGCGGCTCTCCAGCGGCCGGCACCACTATCAAGCCCCTGCGGCGATTGAGCAGCGGGGTGCGGGGCGGAGCCCCGGGTTTTGGGGTGGGGGCGGTTACGTGGAGGGGGTGCGGGCAGGCGCCGGGGCCGGTACTCGCGCGAACGCCTCGTCCAGGTTCAAGGTTGTCGCCGCGTTCACGAACGCCCGCGCCGCGACCGACCCCGGCGTACCCGCGTGGATCGCGACGGAGACCTGCGCCCCGGCCTCCGGGTCCACCAGCGGCAGCGCCCTCGCGTGGCCGGCCACCGGCATCGCACGCAGCCAGGTGTGGGGGACGACGCTGGCCCATTCGCCGCCGCCCACATGTGCGTACAGGGAGGCGATGGAGTCGGTCTCGACCTGCGGGGTGACTTCGAGGCCCTGGTTCGCGAAGACCTTGTCGATGAGCTGGCGGATGCGCATGTCGGGGGTGAGGAGGGCGAGCGGAAGGGCGGCCGCGTCGGTCCATGTCACGCTGCCGGTGTGGCAGTTGAACTGGTCGTCCGGGACGAGGAGTACGTAGCGCTCCTGGTAGAGGGGGACGACCTGGAGGCCCTCCTGGTCGTCGGGGTCGAAGTGGGCGATGGCGACGTCGAGTTCGAAGTCGCGGAGCTGACGGTGGAGTTCCTTCGTGGAGAGGCGGGAGCGGACCTGGACCCTGGCCAGGGGGTGTGCGGAGCAGAACGCGCCCACGGGGAGGGCCAGGGTGGTGGAGGCCGTGGGGTCGGTGCCCAGGCGGAGGGTGCCGGTGATGCCGGACTGGACGGCCGCCACCTCCGCCTTGAACGCCTCCTGTTCGGCGAGGATCCGCTTCGCCCACACCACCAGGCGCTCACCCTCGGCGGTGAGGCCCTGGTAGTTGTGGCCGCGGTTGATGAGCGTGACGTTCAGTTCGCGTTCGAGCTTGGCGATCGCCGCGGAGAGCGCGGGCTGGGAGACGTAGCAGGATTCGGCGGCGCGCGCGAAGTGCCGCTCGCGGGCCACCGCCACGAAGTACTCCAACTGCCGGAACAGCATGTACGTCTCCTCTGCCGCGTGATCTTCGCCCGTAGCGTGCAGCGTGCTACGGCAGCACGGTGCGTGCCAATAGGTCGGTCGCCGCGTGGATCGCCCGCAGGGTCGGGGCTTCGGCGCCGGTGATGTCGGCCATTTCGACGACCGCGGTCACGATCGCGTCCAGCTCCAGTTGCTTGTCGGCTTCCAGGTCCTGGAGCATGGATGTCTTGTGGGCGCCCACGCCCTCGGCTCCGCGCAGGCGCTTGTCGATGGAGATGTCGGGGGTGGAGCCGACGCGGGCCGCGATGTCGAGGATCTCCTCCATCACGCGGGCCACCATCGCCCGGGTCAGCGGGTGCCGGCACATGTCGACCATGGTGGCTCGGGTCAGCGCGCTGATGGGGTTGAAGGCGGCGTTGCCCATGAGTTTGATCCAGATGTCGTCGCGCAGGTCGCGTTCGACGGGGCATTTGAGGCCGCCCGCGACCATGGCTTCGCTGAGGTCCGTACAGCGTCCCGAGACACTGCCGTCCGGTTCCCCGATGGAGAAGCGGGTGCCTTCCAAGTGGCGTATGACGCCCGGGGATTCGATGACCGTGGCGGGGTAGACGACGCAGCCGATGGCTCGCTGCGGCGGCAGTACCTTGCTGGTCGCGCCGCCCGGGTCGACGGCCTCGATGCGGCGGCCCTCGTAGGGTCCGGTGAGGCGGTGGAAGTACCACCACGGGATGCCGTTCTGGCCCGCGACCACCGCGGTGTGTTCGCCGAGGAGCGGGGTCACGAGTGACCCGCAGGACGGGTACGAGTGGGCCTTCAGGCCGAGGAACACGTAGTCGACGGGGCCGATCTCGGCCGGGTCGTCGGTGGCGTGCGGGTGGGCGGTGAAGTCGCCGCGCGGGCTGAGCACGCGGACGCCGTCCCGCTGGATCGCGCGCAAGTGGTCCCTGCGGGCGACGAGGTGCACGTCCGCGCCGCCGCGGTGCAGGGCCGCTCCCACGTATGCGCCGATGGCTCCGGCGCCGAGGACTGCGATCTTCATCGTGGTGCCTCCTGTTGTCGAGGGTGTGGAGGTACGCACATGCCACCCGCCGGGTGCCGCACAGCACACGGAGGGGTGGCATGGGACATGGGCGCGGCCGCCGCGCGTGCCCTGTCGCGCGGCGGCCGCCTGAGAGGTGGACCGGGTTCAGCGCATGAGCTTCACGGCCGCGACGACGAGCGGGTCGAGGCCGTCCGCTCCGTCGTCCACGAGCGCGTAGAGCCGCCGCTTCATCCGCGGGTCCCAGAACTTGGTGACATGCCCCGCGATGGCCTCGGCCGCGGCCGCACCCGGCAGGTGGCCCTGGTTCGCGGCGATGTCGTTCGCCATGCGGAGTTCGGAGGGGACGGTGTGCGGCTCCATATCGGCCATATCAGCCATGTCAGCCATGTCGGTCCACCACCGTGACGAGCTGTTCCGAATCCCGGTCCTCTGCACGGGACTTGGGGGCCAGGCCGACCTGCACCGCCGTCACCTTGTACTCCGGGCAGTTGGTCGCCCAGTCGGAGTTCTCGGTCGTCACCACGTTCGCGCCCGTCACCGGGTGGTGGAAGGTGGTGTAGACGACGCCGGGTGGCATCCGGTCGGAGATCTGCGCGTGCAGCGTCGTCGCGCCGACCCGGCTGGAGAGTGTGACCAGGTCGCCGTCGCTGATGCCGCGCTCCTCCGCGTCGTGCGGGTGCACTTCGAGGATGTCCTCGGGGTGCCAGGCGACGTTGCCGGTGCGGCGGGTCTGCGCGCCGACGTTGTACTGGCTGAGGATGCGGCCCGTGGTGAGGACGAGGGGGAAGCGGCGGGTGCTGCGTTCGTTGGTCGGTACGTAGGAGGTGACGACGAACTTGCCCTTGCCGCGGGTGAATTCGTCCACGTGCATGGTCGGGGTGCCCTCGGGAAACTCCTCATTGCACGGCCACTGGATGGAGCCGAGCTTGTCGATGAGGTCGAAGGAGACACCCGCGAAGGTCGGGGTGACGGAGGCGATCTCGTCCATGATCTGCGAGGGGTGGTCGTAGTCCATGGCGTAGCCCATGGCGGTGGCGATCTCGCACACGATCTGCCACTCGTGCCTGCCGGACTTCGGCGGCATGACCGCCCGCACGCGGTTGACGCGCCGCTCGGCGTTGGTGAACGTACCGTCCTTCTCCAGGAAGGAGGCGCCCGGCAGGAAGACGTGCGCGAACTTCGCCGTCTCGTTGAGGAACAGGTCCTGGACGACGACCAGGTCCATGGATTCGAGGGCCGCCGTGACGTGTTGCAGGTTGGGGTCGGACTGGGCGATGTCCTCGCCGTGCACGAACAGGCCGCGGAACTCGCCGTCGATCGCCGCGTCGAACATGTTGGGGATGCGCAGGCCCGGCTCGGGCAGCAGCGCGGAGCCCCACAGGTTCTCGAAGACACCACGTACCGCGTCGTCGGAGATGTGCCGGTAGCCGGGGAGTTCGTGCGGGAAGGAGCCCATGTCGCAGGAGCCCTGCACGTTGTTCTGGCCGCGCAGCGGGTTCACACCCACACCGTCGCGGCCGATGTTTCCGCAGGCCATCGCGAGGTTGGCCATTCCCATGACCATCGTCGAGCCCTGGCTGTGCTCGGTGACACCGAGGCCGTAGTAGATGGCTCCGTTGCCGGCGGTGGCGTACAGGCGTGCCGCGGCGCGCAGTTCGGACGCCGGTACGCCTGTGATGTCCTCGGTCGCCTCGGGGCTGTTCTCGGGGCGGGCCACGAACTCGGCCCACTCCTCGTAGCCCTCGCAGCGCGCCTCGACGAAGTTCTTGTCGGTGAGGCCCTCGGTGACGACGACGTGTGCCATGGCGTTGACGACGGCGACGTTCGTGCTGGGGCGGAGCTGGAGGTGGTGTTGCGCCTCGATGTGCGGGGAGCGGACGAGGTCGATGCGGCGCGGGTCGACGACGATCAGCTTGGCGCCCTCGCGAAGCCGCCGCTTCATCCGGGAGGCGAAGACGGGATGGCCGTCGGTGGGGTTGGCGCCGATGACCACGATGACGTCGGCCTCGGCGACGGAGCGGAAGTCCTGGGTGCCGGCCGATTCGCCGAAGGTCTGCTTCAGCCCGTAACCGGTGGGTGAGTGGCAGACGCGGGCGCAGGTGTCGACGTTGTTGTTGCCGAAGGCGGCGCGGACCATCTTCTGGACGACGTACACCTCTTCGTTCGTGCACCGGGAGGAGGAGATGGCGCCGATGGAGCCGGGGCCGTACGCGCCCTGGATCTCCCGCATCCGCCGGGCCACCGTGCCGATCGCCTCGTCCCACTCGACCTCGCGCCAGGGGTCGGTGATGGTGTCACGGACCATGGGCTTGAGCTTGCGGTCGGGGTGGGTGGCGTAGCCGAAGGCGAAGCGGCCCTTGACGCAGGAGTGGCCTTCGTTGGCGCCGCCGTCCTTGTACGGGACCATGCGGACGAGTTCGTCGCCACGCATCTCTGCCTTGAACGAGCAGCCGACACCGCAGTACGCACATGTCGTGACGACGGACCGGGTCGGCATCCCGAGATCAACTACCGACTTCTCCTGGAGAGTTGAGGTCGGGCACGCCTGTACGCACGCGCCGCAGGACACGCACTCGGAGTCCATGAACGACTCCCCCGCGCCCGCCGACACCTTCGACTCGAAGCCGCGGCCCTCGATGGTGAGCGCGAACGTGCCCTGTGTCTCGTCGCAGGCACGCACACACCGCGAGCAGGCGATGCACTTGGACGGGTCGAAGTCGAAGTAGGGGTTGGAGGTGTCCTTCTCGGCGTCGAGGTGGCCCGCGCCCTCGTAGCCGTAGCGGACCTGGCGCAGGCCCACGACCCCTGCCATGTCCTGGAGTTCGCAGTCTCCGTTGGCGGGGCAGGTGAGGCAGTCGAGGGGGTGGTCGGAGATGTACAGCTCCATGACGCCCTGCCGGAGCTTGGCGACCTTCGGGGTCTGCGTCTTCACCGACATGCCGTCCGTGCACGGTGTCGTACAGGAGGCGGGGGTGCCGCGGCGGCCGTCGATCTCGACGACGCACAGCCGGCAGGAGCCGAACGCCTCCAGGCTGTCGGTGGCGCACAGCTTCGGCACGTCGATGCCGGCTTCGGCGGCGGCCCGCATGACGGAGGTGCCCTCGGGGACCGTCACCGGTTGTCCGTCGATCTCCACCGAGACCGTGGCCGCTCCGGGCCGTGCCGGAGTGCCGAAGTCGGGTTCCTTCATGAGTGTCATGCCTGGCCCTCCGCTCGTGTCTGCCGGGTGCCGGCCGGTCGTACGGGGTGGATCTCCAGGAGCCGACGGTCGCCGCGGTCGACGAAGTCGTCGGCGAAGTGCGCGAGCGCGCTGCGTACGGGCATCGGGGTCAGGCCGCCCATGGCACACAGTGAACCATCGGTCATCAGCTCGCACAGGTCCTCTAGCAGCGCCAGATTCTCGTCGCGGTGCTCACCTGCCACGATCCGGTCGATGACCTCGACGCCACGCACCGAACCGACGCGGCAGGGTGTGCACTTGCCGCAGGACTCCTCGGCGCAGAACTCCATCGCGAAGCGGGCCTGCGCCGCCATGTCGACGGTGTCGTCGAAGACGACGACGCCGCCGTGCCCGAGCATCGCCCCGGCCTCGGCGAGCGCCTCGTAGTCCATTGGCACGTCGAAACCCGACTCCGGGAGGTACGCGCCGAGGGGCCCGCCCACCTGCACGGCGCGCGCGGGACGCCCGCTCAGGGTGCCGCCGCCGTAGTCCTCGATCAGTTCGCGCAGCGTGATGCCGAAGGCGGTCTCGACGATGCCGCCGCGCTTGATGTTCCCGGCGAGCTGGAAGACCTGGGTGCCGCGGGAGCGGCCGACGCCGAGGTCCTGGTAGGCCTTGGCGCCGTCGGCGAGCACGACGGGGACGGTGGTGAGGGTGAGGACGTTGTTGACGACGGTCGGCTTGCCGAAGAGGCCCTCGACTGCGGGGATGGGTGGCTTGGCACGCACCATGCCGCGCTTGCCCTCCAGGCTCTCCAGCATGGAGGTCTCCTCGCCGCAGATGTACGCGCCCGCGCCGACGCGGATGTGCAGGTCGAAGTCGAGGGTCGAGCCGAGGATGCCGGCGCCGAGCCAGCCGTGCGCTCGCGCGATGTCGATGGCGGCGGTCATGGTGGCGATGGCGTCGGGGTACTCGGAGCGGATGTAGAGGTAGCCCTCGCGGGCGCCGACGGCGTGGGCGGCGATCGTCATGCCCTCGATGAGCAGGAACGGGTCGCCCTCCATGACCATGCGGTCGGCGAAGGTGCCGCTGTCGCCCTCGTCGGCGTTGCAGCAGATGAACTTGAGGCCGTCGGGCCCGGGGTCGGTGTCGAGGACCGTCTTCCACTTGATGCCGGCCGGGAAGCCCGCGCCGCCGCGCCCGCGCAGGCCGGAGTCCGTGACCTCCGTGACGACGTCGGCGGGTGTCATCTCCAGGGCGGCGCGCAGCCCTTGGAGCCCGCCGTGCGCCTCGTAGTCCTCGGGCGAGAGCGGGTCGGTGACGCCGACGCGGGCGAAGGTGACGCGGTTCTGCCTGCGCAGCCATGGGAGTTCGTCGACGGGGCCGAGGCGCAGGGGGTGGTCGGCGCCGTCGAGCATGCCGGATGCGAGCAGGTCGGGTACGTCGTCGGGGGTGACGGGGCCGTAGCCGATGCGGCCCTCGGGGGTCACGACCTCGACGAGGGGTTCGAGCCAGAGCAGCCCGCGCGAGCCGTTGCGGACGATGTCGATGCCGATCTCGCTATCGATGGCGGCCAGTTGGATTCGCTGAGCGATCTCGTCGGCGCCGACGGAGCGGGCCGACGCGTCGCGCGGGACGTACACGGTCGTCATGGTCTGGGTCTGGGTCTGCGTCACTTTCGGGGAAGTCACCTCTCACACCGTCCCGTTGAGGATCGCGCCGAGCCGGGCCGGGGTCACGCGGCCGTGCAGCCGCCCGTCGGCCTCCACCGAGGGGCCGAGCGCGCAGTTGCCGAGGCAGAAGACCTGGTCGACGGTGACACCGCCGTCCGCACTGGTCTCGCCGAGCGTCAGGCCCGACTCCCTTACGTAGTTCAACAGGCCCTCGGCACCCAGGGCTTGGCAGGCTTCGGCGCGGCAGATGCGGACGGTGGAGCGGCCCGCGGGCTCGCGCCGGAAGTCGTGGTAGAAGGTCACCACCCCGTGCACATCGGCCCGCGAGAGGTTGAACTCGTCGGCGAGGACGGGGATCGCCTCCTGCGGTACGCACCCCAACTCGGCCTGTACGGCATGGAGTACGGGCAACAGGGCGCCGCGCTCGCCACGGCGCGCGGACGCCGCCCTCCTGACCACGCTCTCGACCGACACGTCCGTCCCGCTGGTCGTCATGATCGCTCCGCCTTCCCTCATGCGGGTCTCCGGCGCGGGTGCGGGAGACCCCAGCACTACCCCATACAGACTTCTGTATACGAAAGCCCGGTGTAAAGAAGCGGGACGAAATCGAGCGGGGTCGATCGCCCGACTTCCGTACACCGGGCGGTCCTTCACGAGGCCACGAGCACCGGCTCGGGCCCTCGTTCCAGCGCGTCCCCCAGTTCGGCCCACCACGGCAGCACGGTGTTCCGCAGCAGCTCATCGCCGCTCCCGTCCACCCCGAGCAGCGCCGACGCGGGTACGCGCACGGGGTCGGCGCAGACCGTCGAGGTGGCGCTGCCACTCGGGCCCGAGCCGGCCGTACGGGCCGGGACGTACAGGTCGGGGGCGTGTGCCGGGACGAGCCACAGGCTCCGCGCGTCGGGCCCGACCCCGGCCCCGCCTTCGTACGGGCGCGTCGACCACACATAGCTGTCGGCCTCCCCCGCCGAGACGACCTGTCGCTTGCGGCCGCGCAGGGCGACGACCTCGCCGGTGCGGCGCGCCGTGGACTCCGGCCCGCCGCCCTCCTCCAGGGCCAGCGAGCACAGGTGCCGCCCGGCGGCGATCTCGGCACGCACCCACGGTCCCCCGTACGCCTCGACGACGGCGACTGCCGCGTAGTGCGAGCGGAGCACGGCGGCGACGGCGGGGCAGACCCGTGCGACCCGCTCGACGACATCGGCGGCCTCGGACAACCCCCGTCCGCCACCGCCGAGTTCGGGCGCGCCGGTGAGCCCGAGCAGGCCCGCGCGGCCGAGCGCGGTGACGCCGGACCGGGGGAACTTCCCCTGCCGGTACGCCGGTTCACCGCCGCTCGCGACGGCGCCGGTCAGGACGTGGGCGAGTGCGGCGCGGTACGGCCCGGCGCCGCCCATTCAGATGACGCCCTGTTCGGCAAGCTGCGCCAACTCGGCTTTGTCCAGGCCGAGTTCATCGGCGTAGATGGCGGTGTTGTGTTCGCCGAGGAGTGGGGAGCCGGAGATGGTGGTCGGCGAGTCGGAGAGCTTGAGCGGGTTGCCGACCGTCGTGTACGAGCCCCGTCCGGGGTGCGGCACTTCGACGACCATGTCATTGGCCACCAGCGACGCGTCCTCGATGATCTCCTTGGTGGAGAGGATCGGGCCGCAGGGGATGTTGTGGGCGTTGAGCCTGTCCAGGACCTCCCACTTGGGGAGCGTCGACGACCACTCCTCGATGAGCTGGAACATCTTGTTCAGCTTCGGCAGGCGCGCCTCGGGTGTCGACCACTCCGGGTCGTCCGCCATCTCCGGCCGCCCGATCAGCTCGGCCAGCGGCTTCCAGCCGACCGGCTGCACGATGACGTACACGTAGTCGTTGGGCCCGCCGAGCGCGCACTTCACGGCCCAGCCGGGCTGGCCGCCGCCGGACGCGTTGCCGGAACGGGGCACCTCGTCGCCGAAGTCCTCGTTCGGATACTCGGCCAACGGGCCGTGGGTGAGGCGCTGTTGGTCGCGCAGCTTCACTCGGCAGAGGTTGAGCACGGCGTGCTGCATCGCCACATTCACGCGCTGCCCGCGCCCCGTCCGCTCACGCTGCAAGAGGGCGGCGAGGATGCCGGCGACGGTGTGGACGCCGGTGCCGGAGTCCCCGATCTGCGCGCCCGTGGCCGTCGGCGGGCCGTCCTCGAAGCCCGTGGTGGCCATCGAGCCGCCCATGGCCTGGGCCACCACCTCGTACGCCTTGAAGTTGGTGTACGGGCCGTCGCCGAAGCCCTTGATGGAGGCGTAGATGATGCGTGGGTTGATCTCCTGGATGCGCTCCCAGGTGAAGCCCATCCGGTCGACGGCGCCGGGGCCGAAGTTCTCGACCATGACGTCCGAGCGGCGGATCAGCTCCGTGAGGATCTCCTTGCCGCGCTCCGTCTTGGTGTTCAGGGTGATGCTCCGCTTGTTGGAGTTGAGCATCGTGAAGTAGAGGGAGTCGACGTCCGGGATGTCACGCAGCTGCTTGCGTGTGATGTCACCGGTCGGCGCCTCCAGTTTGACGACGTCCGCACCCAGCCACGCCAGCAACTGCGTAGCGGACGGACCCGACTGAACGTGTGTCATGTCGAGGACGCGTATGCCCTCAAGAGCCTTGGTCATGGTCAACACCCCACGTCTCGTTGGCTACTTCTTCATACAGTATTCGTCGACTGTATGCAATAACCGGCGAGACTCCGGCCATTGCTCGGCAACGGCCGGAGCTACTTCGCCTGTTGGTGGTACGACCTGCGCGTGTGCTCGGTGTGGGCGCGCATGACCGCGGCGGCCCGCACCTCGTCGTGGTCGGCGAGCGCGGCGATCAACTCCCGGTGCTCCGCCCAGGACTGGTGGCCGCGCTGGCGCGCCACGGGCGTGTAGTACCAACGCACCCGGCGGTCGACCTGCGCTGCCAGTTCGGCGAGTACCTCGTTGGCGGCCAACTCCATGACGGTGCCGTGCAGTTGCGCGTTGAGGGCCACGGCCGCCTCCACGTCGTCGGCCGCGACCGCCCGCTCCCCCGCCTCGCACAGCTCCTCAAGAGCCGCGACGGCCGCGGCGTTCGCGCGCGTGGCGGCGAGCCGCACCGCCTCGGTCTCCAGGAGTTGACGCACGGTCAGCAGCTGGTCCGCCTCGTCCTCGGTCGGCTCGTGCACGAACGCGCCCTGTGCGGGCCGCAGATCGACCCACCCCTCGGTGCTCAGCCGTTGCAGCGCCTCACGCACGGGCTGCCGTGAAACGCCCAACTGGGCGGCGAGTTCGGTCTCGACGAGGTGCGCGCCGGGCGGCAGGGTGCGGGTGATGATCAGGTCGAGCAGCGCTCCGTAGACCCGCTCGCGCAGCGGTCCCGGGCGGTCCAGCTTGGGCACAGTTCCCTGCGGCAGTCCTGCGGTCGGCAACATCCCGGCCCCTTCCCCCAGTACGTGCGGTAGGTGTTGTCCTAGTCCTTGCCGAGGCCAATTCCAGGCTGTACACAATATCCCGTCGACACATCGTGTGCGCGGGGCGGGCGGAAACTCGCCCCGCGGCACGGCGGCGGGGTCCACGAGCGGCGGGGAGCGCCCCCTGCGCCGCGAGGGACCCCGCCGCAGCTGCGTCAGCGGCCGGCCGGGGCGCGCGCCGGAGTTCAGGGCATGAGTTGGTACTCCGGGAAGTTGCCGGGCGGCCGCTCCCCCGCGGGGCCTTCGGTCACGGCGCGGACCAGCAGCTCCCCGCCGACGAACGCGCCGCGCCACGACGCCCCGAACCCGCCGAACAGCTCGTCCCGGTCGCCGCGCGAACGCGGCTTGCCGTGGCCGACCTTGAACGCCCGGATCTGCGGGGCGAGCCGCTCGTACGTTGCCTCGTCGTCGGTGGCGAGGGTGGCGACGAGGGCGCCGTTGGAGGCGTTCATCGCGGCGAGCAGCTCCGCTTCCGTGTCGACGAGCACGATGGTGTCGACCGGGCCGAACGGCTCGGCGTGGTGCAGCGGCGAGGACGGCGGCGGGGCGAGCAGTGTCACCGGGTGGACGTACGCGCTGGTGTCCTGGCCAGGCAGGAACAGCGCCGGGTCGGGCGCGGAGCGGTGCAGCGGGACGGCCCCTCGGTCGATCGCCTCGGCTACCTGGTCGGTCAGCTCCTTCGCCTTCGCCGCGTTGATGAGCGGGCCGAAGTCGAGGGCGGGGTACGGGTCTTCGGGCTGGGCGACGGCCAGCGGGTGACCGACGCGCAGGGTGCGTACGGCGGGCAGGTACGCGGCGAGGAAGTCGTCGAAGGCCTCGCGCTGGACGACGAACCGGGGGTAGGCGGTGCAGCGCTGCTTGCCGTAGTCGAAGAGCTTGGGGATCGCGGCCGTCAGCTTGTCCCAGTCGGTGAAGTTCCAGATGCCCCAGGTGTTGAGGCCCTCCTGTTCCAGGATGTGCCGCTTGCCGAGGTCGGCGACGTCCGTGGCGACCGCCGCCCCGGTGTCCCGGCCGCCGACGAAGGACACGCAGCCGATCTCCGGCGCCCGCACCAGCGCCTCGGAGAGCTGCCCGCCGCTGCCGCTGACGAGGGTCACGGGGATGCCCTCGCGGGCGGCGAGCGCGCAGGCCAGGGTGAGGCAGGAGACGCCGCCGTCGGTGGGCGTCTTGGCGATGACGGCGTTGCCCGCGAGCGCCTGGACGAGCAGCGCGTGCACGAGGACGCTCATCGGGTAGTTCCAGCTCGCGATGTTGGAGACCGGCCCGGCCAGCGGAGTGCGTTCGCCCAGCATGTCGTCGATGCCGTCGACGTACCAGCGCACGCCGTCGATGGCCCGGTCCACGTCGGCCTGCGCGAGCCGCCAGGGCTTGCCGATCTCCCAGACGAGGAGCAGAGCGAGCAGTTCGCGGTGCTGGGTGAGGGCGTCGAGGGTGGCTGCGACGCGGGCGCGCCGCTGCGGCAGCGGGATGTGGCGCCACGCGCGGTGCTGGTCGAGGGATGCGCGTACGGCCTGGTGGGCGGTGTCGGCGTCGAGGCGGGGCGGCCCGGCGATGGGGCTGCCGTCCACGGGTGTGGTGGCGGGGAGGGTGCGTCCTTCGGCCTGCCAGGCGCCGTTCCACAGGTTCAGTACGCGGTCGTCGCGGAAGGCCTCGGGGGCGACGGCGAGGCAGCGCTGCCAGGCGTCGGCCCAGGAGGTGCCGGCCTTGAGGGTGGGTGAGGGGGTGGGTGTGGGTGTGGGTGTGGGTGTGGGTGTGTTGAGGGTGGTTGCCATTTCTTGTTCTCCGCTCACGGTGCACAGTCGAGAACAGACGGGGCCCGCAGGGCCTTCCTTGCAAGGGCGGTGGCGGGCGACGGGCGGGCACTACTCATGGCTGGTGGACGGGAGGCGGTCGAGGACGAGGCGCGCGGTCTCCGTCGGTGTCGAGCCGACGCGGACCCCGGCCGCCTCCAGTGCCTCCTTCTTGGCCTGCGCCGTTCCCGAGGAGCCGGACACGATGGCGCCCGCGTGGCCCATCGTCTTGCCCTCGGGCGCGGTGAATCCGGCGATGTAGCCGACGACGGGCTTGGTGACGTGCTCGCGGATGTGTGCCGCGGCCCGTTCCTCGGCGTCGCCGCCGATCTCCCCGATGAGGACGACCAGTTCGGTCTCGGGGTCTGCCTCGAAGGCTTCGAGGCAGTCGATGTGGGTGGTGCCGATGACGGGGTCGCCGCCGATGCCGACACACGTCGAGAAGCCGATGTCGCGCAGCTCGTACATGAGTTGGTACGTGAGGGTGCCGGACTTGGAGACGAGTCCGACGCGGCCCGGCTTGGTGATGTCGGCCGGGATGATGCCCGCGTTGGAGGCGCCGGGCGTGATGAGACCCGGGCAGTTGGGGCCGATGACGCGGGTGCCGCGCCGCTTCGCGTACGCCTGGAAGGTCACGGCGTCGTGCACCGGGATGCCCTCCGTGATGACGACCGCGAGCGGGATGCCCGCGTCGGCCGCCTCGATCACGGCGTCCTTGGCGAAGGCGGGCGGCACGAAGACGACGGTGACATCGGCGCCGGTGGCCGCCATGCCCTCGGCGACGCCGCCAAAGACGGGGATGTCGCACCCTTCGAGGTCGACGGTGCGCCCGGCCTTGCGGGGGTTGACGCCGCCGACGACGTTCGTGCCCGCCTGGAGCATGCGGCGGGTGTGCTTCGTGCCCTCGGCGCCGGTCATGCCCTGGACGAGGACCTTGCTCTCCTGCGTGAGGTAGATGGCCATGTCCCGGCTCCTTAAAGGGGGTTGGGGGCGAGGGCGAGGTCGGCTGCCTGGCGCGCGGCGCCGTCCATCGTGGCCGCCTGCTCCACGAGGGGGTGCGCGCGCTCTTCGAGGATCGCCCGGCCGCGCGCGGCGTTGTTGCCGTCGAGCCGGACGACCAGCGGTTTGGTCAACTGGACGCGGTCCAGGGCCCGCACGATGCCGTCGGCGACCGCGTCGCAGGCGGTGATGCCGCCGAAGACGTTGACGAAGACGGACTTCACGGCCGGGTCGGAGAGGATGACGTCGAGGCCGTCCGCCATGATCTGGGCGGAGGCGCCGCCGCCGATGTCGAGGAAGTTGGCGGGGCGTGCGCCGCAGCCGGCGACGACGTCGAGCGTCGACATGACGAGCCCGGCGCCGTTGCCGATGACGCCGACCTGGCCGTCCAGCTTCACGTAGTTGAGTCCCTTCGCCGCCGCTCGCGCTTCCAGGGGGTCGTCGTGAACGGATTCCGGGGATGCGCCCCAACGGGCGTTGCGGTAGCGGGCGTTGTCGTCGAGGGTCACCTTGCCGTCGAGCGCGAGGATCTGCCCTTGCGTGGTGCGCACGAGCGGGTTCACCTCGACGAGCAGCGCGTCCTCGCGGGTGAGGACGTCCCACAGGCGTACGAGGACGTCGACGGTCTGCGGTGGCAGGCCCGCCGCCTCCGCGATGCGGGCCGCGACGGCCGAAGTGACGCCGACCGCCGGGTCGATGGGGATGCGGGCCACGGCCTCGGGGCGGGTGGCGGCGACCTCCTCGATCTCCATGCCACCTTCGGCAGAGGCGATGGCGAGGAAGGTGCCGGCCGCGCGGTCGAGGACGTAGGAGACGTAGAACTCGGCGCCTCCGGCGATGTCGACGGGTTGGGCCAGCATCACCTTTCGTACGGTGTGGCCCTTGATGTCCATGCCGAGGATCTGGCGTGCCGTCAGTTCGGCGGCGGCCGGGTCCGCGGCGAGCTTGACGCCGCCCGCCTTGCCCCGGCCGCCGGTCTTCACCTGGGCCTTGACGACGACGCGACCGCCGAGGCGGCGCGCCAACTCGCGTGCCTCCTTGGCGGATTCGGTGACTTCGGCGCGCGGGACGGGGATGCCGTGCTCCGCGAACAGATCCCTCGCTTGGTGTTCGTACAGGTCCATTGTCGGCTCCTGTTTTGGTTCCGGAAAGGAAAAGTGCTGCACGCCCCCTGGACACCATCCACGCAATGCGGGATACCAGTTTTCATACAGTATTCGGCGACTGTATGCAATGTACGAGCCGACCGTGGGCCCGCCATGGTCCGGCTGTGGACCGACCGTGGATCAGTAGCGAGGTGAGTCGTTCGTGACCAAGGCACTCGAGGGTGTGCGCGTCCTGGACATGACCCATGTCCAGTCAGGCCCATCCGCCACGCAGATGCTGGCGTGGCTGGGTGCGGACGTCGTCAAACTGGAGGCACCGACCGGTGACATCACACGCAAGCAGCTGCGTGACATCCCGGACGTCGACTCCCTCTACTTCACGATGCTCAACTGCAACAAGCGGAGCATCACCCTGAACACCAAGACGGAGCGCGGCAAGGAGCTGCTGACCGAACTCATCCGCCGCAGCGATGTGTTGGTGGAGAACTTCGGCCCCGGCGCCGTCGACCGGATGGGCTTCACCTGGGACCGCATCCAGGAGATCAACCCACGCATCGTCTACGCCTCCATCAAGGGCTTCGGCGACGGCCCGTACACCAACTTCAAGGCGTACGAGGTGGTGGCCCAGGCCATGGGCGGCTCCATGTCGACGACCGGATTCGAGGACGGTCCGCCGCTCGCGACCGGCGCGCAGATCGGCGACTCCGGCACCGGCATCCACACCGTCGCCGGCATCCTCGCCGCCCTGTTCCAGCGCGAGAACACCGGGCGCGGGCAGCGCGTGAACGTCGCGATGCAGCACGCCGTGCTCAACCTCTGCCGCGTCAAGCTGCGCGACCAACAGCGCCTCACCCACGGCCCGTTGGCCGAGTACCCGAACGAGGACTTCGGCGACGAGGTGCCGCGCTCCGGCAACGCCTCGGGCGGCGGGCAGCCCGGCTGGGCGGTGAAGTGCGCACCCGGCGGGCCCAACGACTACGTGTACGTCATCGTGCAGCCGGTCGGCTGGAAGCCGCTCACCGAGCTGATCGGCAGGCCCGAGCTCGCCGAGGACGCCGACTGGGCGACACCCGAAGCACGCCTGCCGAAGCTCAACAAGATGTTCCAGCTCATCGAGGAATGGTCGGCCACCCTCCCCAAGTGGGAGGTCCTGGACAAGCTCAACGCCCACAACATCCCCTGCGGCCCGATCCTCTCCACCAAGGAGATCATCGAGGACGCGTCGCTGGTCGCCAACGAGATGGTCGTGGATGTGCCGCACTCGGGACGCGGCTCCTTCAAGACCGTCGGTTCCCCTCTCAAGCTCTCCGACTCCCCCGTCGACGTCACCGCCTCTCCGCTCCTCGGCGAGCACAACGAAGAGGTCTTCATCGGTGAACTCGGCCTCGGGGACGAGGAGTTGCGCCTGCTCAAGACGGACGGAGTGATCTGATTGATGGCCGAGGAACGTGCGCTCAAGGTACGGGCGCTGCTCGATGCCGTACGGGCCGAGGGACGTACGGCGCTCACCGCGCCCGAGGGAAAGGTGATCGCCGACGCGTACGGGATCGCCGTCCCCGGTGAGGAGCTCGCGACCGATGCCGACCAGGCGGTGGCGGCCGCGGACCGCTTCGGCGGGCCCGTGGTCCTGAAGATCGTGTCACCGGACATCCTCCACAAGACCGACGCCGGTGGTGTCGTGGTGGGTGTCGAGGGCGGGGCCGCCGTGCGGGACGCCTACCGGCGGATCGTCGACAACGCGCGCGCGTACGCGCCCGATGCCCGCATCACCGGCATCCAGGTCCAGGAACTGCTGCCCACCGGTCCGGACACCCAGGAGGTCATCGTCGGGTCCGTCACCGACCCGACCTTCGGCAAGGTCGTCGCCTTCGGCCTCGGCGGCGTACTGGTCGAGGTGTTGAAGGATGTCACCTTCCGCCTCGCGCCGGTGTCGGCGGACGAGTCGCTCGACATGCTCGACTCCATCAAGGCGGCCGAGGTGCTGCGCGGAGTGCGCGGCGCCCAGGGTGTCGACCGCGAGGCACTGGCCGAACAGATCCGCCGCGTGTCCCAACTGGTCACGGACTTCCCGGAGATAGCCGAGGTCGACCTCAACCCGGTGATCGCGACACCGCGTGGCGCGCTCGCGGCCGACATCCGTGTCATCCTCGCCGAGGGCGAGCCGAAGCAGCGGCGTACGTACACCCGTGACGAGATCCTGACCTCCATGCGGCGGCTGATGCAGCCGCAGTCCATCACCGTGATCGGCGCCTCCAACGAGCAGGGCAAGATCGGCAATTCGGTGATGCGCAACCTCATCGACGGCGGCTTCTCCGGCGAGATCCACCCGGTGAACCCGAAGGCCGACGACATCCTGGGCCGCAAGGCGTACAAGAGTGTCACGGACGTGCCCGGCGATGTGGACGTGGCGGTCTTCGCGATCCCCGCGAAGTTCGTGGCATCGGCCCTGGAGGAGGTGGGCCGCAAGGGCATCCCGAACGCGGTCCTCATCCCCTCCGGGTTCGCGGAGACCGGCGAGCACGAGCTCCAGGAGGAGATCGTGCGGATCGCCGAGCGCAACGGCACCCGCCTCCTCGGCCCGAACATCTACGGCTACTACTCGACGTGGCAGGACCTGTGCGCCACGTTCTGCACGCCGTACGACGTGAAGGGCGGCGTCGCCCTCACCTCGCAGTCCGGTGGCATCGGCATGGCCATCCTGGGCTTCGCCCGCACCACGAAGACAGGTGTCTCGGCGATCGTCGGGCTCGGCAACAAGTCGGACCTCGACGAGGACGACCTGCTGACCTGGTTCGGCGAGGACCCCAACACCGACTGCATCGCGATGCACTTGGAGGACCTCAAGGACGGCCGTGCCTTCGTGGAGGCCGCGCGCGCGACCGTGCCGAAGAAGCCGGTCGTGGTCCTCAAGGCGGGGCGCACTGCCGCGGGCGCCAAGGCCGCCGGTTCGCACACGGGCGCGCTCGCGGGCGACGACGCCGTGTACGACGACATCCTCAAGCAGGCCGGTGTCATCAGGGCGCCGGGCCTCAACGACATGCTGGAGTACGCGCGGGCACTGCCGGTGCTTCCGGCACCCCAGGGCGACAACGTCGTCATCATCACGGGGGCCGGTGGCTCGGGTGTGCTGCTGTCGGACGCCGTGATGGACAACGGGCTCGAACTCATGGAGATCCCGGCCGACTTGGACGCCGCGTTCCGCGAGTTCATCCCGCCGTTCGGGGCCGCGGGCAACCCCGTCGACATCACGGGCGGCGAGCCTCCGTCGACGTACGAGGCGACGATCAGGCTCGGTCTTGAGGACGAGCGCATCCACTCCCTCGTACTCGGCTACTGGCACACCATCGTCACCCCGCCCATGGTGTTCGCGGAGGTGACGGCGCGCGTCGTCCAGGAGTTCCGGGAGCGCGGCATCGAGAAGCCCGTGGTGGCCTCGCTGGCCGGGGACGTCGAGGTCGAGGAGGCGTGTCAGTACCTCTTCGACCGGGGTGTGGTCGCGTACCCGTACACGACCGAGAAGCCTGTCGCGGTGCTCGGGGCCAAGTACAAGTGGGCCCGCGCGGCAGGGAAGTTGGGGGGGCGGTCGATGAGGTGAGCGAGTGACGGGTCCGGTCGGCGGTGTGCGCCGGCCGGACCCGGGACCCGTGCGCACACGAAAGACATGTGGACAGGGGGCGCTGCCCAGATCTTTCGACGCAAGGGGAACAACCGACATGACCACAACCGATCTGCCAAGTTCCGTCCCCTACAGGGAGGTGACGGACGCCAACGGCCGGATGTACCGGGTTGGCGAGAGTGACATCGACATCATGGGCCGCAGGCGCAGGTGGATGGTCATCCTGCCCTGGGTGGGCATGATGGGCATCTCGTCCGCGGAGTACGCGTTCGCGTCCGCCGAGGACACCTTGCACACCGCACACCATTGGAACAGCGGACACATCTTCTGGATGATGACCGTCTGGATCTTCTTCCAGGCCGCCGTGGCCATGCCCGCGGGACGGCTGCGGGAGAGCGGCAAACTCCCCGCTCGCTGGGCGATGATGCTCGGCGCGCTGGGAACGCTGCTCGGCTACCTCTCGCTGGCGTACGCGCCGCATGTCGTCGTCGCCTACATCGGCTTCGGCATGTTCAGCGGTATGGGCGCCGGCATGGTGTACGCGACCTGCGTCAACATGGTCGGCAAGTGGTACCCGGAGCGCAGGGGCGGCAAGACCGGATTCGTCAACGGCGGCTTCGCCTACGGATCCGTGCCGTTCGTGTTCCTGTTCACCGGGTTCATGGACCTGAGCAACTTCCGCTGGGTGCTGGTCTCGGTGGGTGTCTTCCTCGCCGCGGTGGTCGCCGTGGCCGGGTACTTCTTCAAGGACCCGCCGAAGAACTGGTGGCCGGCGAGCGTCGACCCGCTCAACCCGCCGGCGGACCCGCGTGCGCGCAGGTCCCTGGAGAAGAACCCGCCGGCCGTCCAGCAGTACAGCCCGATGCAGGCATGGAAGACCGGCCGGGTGGCGCTGATGTGGTTCTGCCTGGCGTGTACGTCGGGTGTGAACATCTTCGGCATCGCCTTCCAGGTCGACATCGGCAAGGAGGCGGGATTCGCGGGCGGCATCGTGGCAACCGCCATGTCGCTCAAGGCAGTTGTCAACGGCACCGGGCGCGGTGTCATCGGCTGGCTGTCCGACCTGTACGGCCGCAAGCAGTGTCTCCTCGCGGTCTGCGTCATCCTGGGCCTCGCCCAGTTCGGCATCATCTGGTCGGCTTCGGAGAAGATCCTCGCGCTGTTCCTGATCTTCTCCGCGATCTCCGGTTTCGGTGGTGGAGCGATCTTCCCGATGTTCGCGGCCCTGACCGCGGACTACTTCGGCGAGAACAACAACGCCACCAACTACGGCATGGTCTACAGCTCCAAGCTCGTCTCGGGGCTCGGCGCGGGCATGGGGTCCGTCGTCGTCGGCGCCTGGGGACACTCCGGGGCCTTCATCCTGGCCGGCTGCATCTCGTTCTTCGCCGGCTTCGTGGCTCTGTTCCTGTCTCCGCCCGGTAGGCCCAAGAAGCGTGGGATCCACCCCAACCCACACCCCCTTGGTGAGGAGATGGCTTGACATGACGGCGGAACCTGTCTCCGCTAGCAATACGGCACCGGCTACGGGGAGCCGGTACCGGGAAATAACCGACGAGCACGGCCGGATCTATCGCGTGGGCGAGACCGACCGCGACATCCTCGGCCACTCGCGCAAGTTCATGGTGTACCTGCCGTGGGTGGCCATGATGGCCATCAGCGTCTTCGAGTACGCCTATGGCTCGGCCGAGGACACACTGTCGTCGGCGCACGGCTGGACGCAGTCCAACACCTTCTGGATCCTGAGTGTCTGGGTGTTCTTCCAGGCGGGTGTCGCGTTCCCGGCAGGCTGGCTGCGGGAGAAAGGCATCATGCCGGCCCGCCGAGCCATGTACGTGGGCGCCTTCATGTGCCTGATCGGATTCCTGGCCCTGTCGCACCTGCACAACGTGTGGCTGGCCATCATCGGATTCGGCGTGATCGGCGGACTCGGCTCCGGGTTCGTGTACGCGACCTGCATCAACATGGTCGGCAAGTGGTACCCCGAACGCAAAGGCGGCAGGACAGGTTTCGTCAACGGAGGCTTCGCCTACGGCTCGCTTCCGTTCATCTTCATCTTCAACTACGCCTTCGACACCTCGAACTACCACCGGGTGCTCGACATGATCGGCGTGTACGTCCTGATCGTGGTGTTGGTGTGCGCGTTCTTCTTCCGTGACCCGCCGAAGAACTGGTGGCCGTCGGACGTCGACCCGCTCGCGAAGTCGGGCACGGGCAAGAGCCAGGCGGCGCTCGCCAAGAACCCGCCCGCGGTACGCCAGTACACCCCCATGGAAGCCATCAAGACGGGCCAACTGCCGCTGATGTGGCTGAGTCTGGTCCTGACGGCGGGTGTGTCGATCTTCGGCATCTCCTTCCAGGTCGACTTCGCTAAGGAGGTGGGCTTCGGCCCGCTGGTCGCCGCGTCCTCGATGGGTGTCATGGCGGTCATCAACGGTGTCGGCCGAGCCGTGGTCGGCTGGATGTCGGACATCTGGGGCCGCAAGGCGAGCCTGATCCTCGTGATCGTCGTCCTGGGTCTCGCGCAGTTCGGCATCATCTGGGCCGGCGACATACGCAGTGAATGGCTGTTCCTGGTCTTCGCGTTCCTGTCCGGATTCGGCGGTGGCGCGTTCTACCCGATGTTCGCGGCGCTGACCCCGGACTACTTCGGCGAGAACTACAACGCGACCAACTACGGCCTGGTGTACAGCGGCAAGCTCATCAGCGGCCTCTTCGGCGGCGGCCTCGGCTCGATGGTGGTCGGCGCGTGGGGCTACAACGGGGCGTATGCCCTGGCCGGGGGGATCTCGATGCTGTCGGCGCTGGTGGCGTTGCTGCTGCGGCAGCCGGGGCGGAACGAGAAGGCGGTGTCGTTGACATGATCACGTAAGTTACAAGGCGCGCCATGCGCTTCGGCAACAGTTGAGTGGGGCCCGGCCGGGTGGCCGGGCCCCACTCATGCGGTGTGCGTTATTTCCTGAGTGCGGCCAGGTTGTCGTAGCCGATGCGGGCGTGGGTCAGGGACTGGGCGGGGTCGGTGGCGCTGGGCGCGTTGTCCTGCTCGACCATCGGGTTGTGGTAGTTGCGGGCGCCGACCCGCTTGAAGAACGTCCGGTAGTCGATGACACCTTCGCCGAAGGGCACCATGTCGTAGCCCATGCCGTTGGTGTCGTTGCGGGTGCCGTCCTTGGCGTGGAACAGCGGGTAGCGCGCGTTGTGGGCGACGACGAGGGCGGCCGGATCGAAGACGTTCTCGCGCGTGGAGCCGTCGTGCGCGGTGTAGGTGTGGAACTTGTACTGCGCGACGTGCGCCCAGAAGATGTCCATCTCCAGCCAGACGGTCTTCGGGTCGCTGACCTTGAGGAAGTACTCCAGCTTGCGGATGCCGGAGCTTCGGGTGGGCCGGCCTTGTTCGTCCAGCGGCCCGCCGTCGACGAGGAAGCCGTACGCGGCGTCGTGGTTGTGGGTGTAGAGCTTGAGACCGGCGCGGTGCGCGATCCGGCCGAGCGCGTTCCACTTGTCGGCGGCGACGTCCCAGTCCGCCTTGTACGAGCTGCCGGTGGGGTCGCCGCCGGTGCCCATGTGGTCCATGCCGAGGATGTTCGCGATCTCCAGGTGCTTCTTGAACTGGTCCGTGTCGGCCTGCGTGAGCGGCCAGGACGACGGGATGAACCCGTGGTTGCCCTGGGCGCGCAGCCCGTACTCGTCGAGCCACGAGCGCAGCAGTTTCGCGCCCGCGACGGATTCGAGGTTGGCGCCGCCGGGGGCGTTGGCGTGCTGCCCGTACCCGGCGAACTCGACCTGCTTGTACCCGAATCGGGCCAGCTCCTTGAACACTTCGCGGAAGCCGGAGGGGAGGTCGGAGGCGAGTGGGTCGCGGCCGATGGCGTCGCGGACGGTGTAGAGGATGATGCCGCGCTTGTCGGCGGGGACGAGTCTGGTGCCGAGGCCTCCGGCGGAGGTGCCGGTTGTGGTGCCCGTGGCGGTGGCGGTGGCGGGTTGGGCGAGGGCCGGGGTGGCGCCGAAGACGGGGGCGGCGATGGCGGCGCCGGCGGTCGCGGCGGCGGTGCAGGTGCTGAGGAAGCGGCGGCGGCTGATGCCGAGGCGGGATCTGAGGGCGTCGTCGGGACTTGGCGCTTCGGCGGGACTTGGTGCCTCGGTGGGGCTTGGCGCCTCGGCGGAGCTTGGTGCCTCGGCGGGACTTGGCGCCTCGGTGGGGCCGTGGGTGCGGTGGAGTTCGGTCACGGTGCCTTCCTTCGATCCGGTGAATCCGGGCGCAGGGCCCGGGCATTGTCAGTGGGGTGTGCTTCACTCTCTGTAACTGGATGACTGCTTCTCGTCTTGGCGAGATCGAGCAGCAGGGCTTTCACTTCGGTGGCCGCGACGCGGCCGGGAAGGACGTGGGGGGTGGAGCACAGGATGAGCGGACCTTCTTCCTCGCTCGCCGGGAGCCGGCCGTGGCTGCCGCGAATAGGCGAGGCGTCCAGCGGGACGACGGCCATGCGGTAGCGCATGCCGAGCTTCTTGCGGGCGAGGGCGGCGGCCGCCTTGAGCTTTACGTAGGGGTCGATGGGGTCCATGAAGAGTTCGACCGGGTCGTAGCCGGGTTTGCGGTGGATCTCGACGAGCTGCGCGAAGTCGGGCGCGCGGGCGTCGTCGAGCCAGTAGTAGTACGTGAACCAGGCGCCGGCCTCGGCGACGGCGACGAGTTCGCCGGAGCGCGGATGATCGAGCTGATGCGCCTTCTTTCCCTCGTCGTCGAGAAGCTGCTCGATGCCGGGTACGTCGACGAGCGCGGCCCGCGTGGCATCGAGGTCCTCCGGTCGTCGTACGTAGATGTGCGCGATCTGGTGGTCCGCGACGGCGAAGGCGCGGGAGGCCATCGGGTCGAGGTACTCCATGCCGTCCTGCGTGTGCACCTCGAGCAGGCCGGCGCGGCGCAGTGCCCGGTTGATGTGCACGGGGCGGTCGGCGCGGGTGATGCCGTACTCGGAGAGGGCGACGACGGTGCGGCCTTCGGCGCGGGCGTCGTCCAGGAGCGGGGCGAGGGCGGCGTCGAGTTCGGCGGCCGCCTGATGTGAGCGCGGATCGTCGGGTCCGTAGCGCTGCAGGTCGTAATCGAGATGAGGGAGGTAACTCAGGATCAGATCAGGATGGCGCGTGGCCAGGACGTGGCGGGTGGCGTCGATGATCCACCGGCTGGAGACCAGGTCGGCGCCGGGCCCCCAGAAGTGGAACAGGGGGAACGTGCCGAGCCTGGCGGTGAGTTCGTCGTGCAGGGCCGGGGGCCGGGTGTAGCAGTCGGGTTCCTTGCGGCCGTCGGCGTAGTAGACGGGACGGGGAGTGATGGTGATGTCGGTGTCGGCGCCCATGGCGTACCACCAGCAGATATTGGCGACCGTGTAGCCCGGGTGAGCGCGACGGGCGGCGTCCCAGAGCTTGTCCCCGGCGACGAGCCCGTTGTGCTGCCGCCACAGCAGCACGTCACCGAGCTCACGGAAGTACCACCCGTTCCCGACGATGCCGTGCTCGGCAGGCATGACGCCGGTAAGGAACGTCGACTGGGCAGCACAGGTGACAGCGGGCAGCACCGTGCCCAGCGGCGCGCGGGAGCCGCGGTCGGCGAGCCGTCGCAGGCGCGGCATGTGGTCGAGGAGGCGGGGGGTGAGGCCGACGATGTCGAGGACGAGGAGGGGGGTGACGGAGGAATCGGGGGGCGTGGCGGCAGCCTGCCGAGCGAGCACCTCCGACGGCGCCGGCGCTGCCGACGTCTCTGGCGGCTTTGGCGGTTCCGGCCGCTCTGGCGACTCTGGCGTTTCCAGCGGCTCTCGTGGTTCCGGCGGTTCCGGCCGCTCCGACGGCTGAGGCGTGTCGATGGGCGGGTGACCGGGCCAATTCAGCCCCTCCGGCGGCTGACCGTGCCCATCAAGCCCCTCCGGCGATTGAGGAGCGGGGTCCGGGGCAGAGCCCCGCGGCGTGGGGGCGGCGGCGCGGCTGACGCTCTCCGGGACACCTACGGGCGCGCGCCCGGCCATCTCCAGCCCCTCCGGCGATTGAGGAGCGGGGTCCGGGGCGGAGCCCCGCGGCGTGGGGGCGGCGGCGCGGCCGGCATCCAGCGGCCGACCGGAGGTCACGGCAGCTCCTTGAGGCCAAGATCGGTCAACAGGTCACGGGCGAGCGCGAGTTCGGCCGCGATGCCATCGGCCAACTGCTGACGGCCCCGCGGCCGCAACCGCGAGGGCAGCGCCTGCCACGTGTAGGTCTCGACCTCCAGGTGCCGCGTCAGCGGACGCGCCCCACCGACGAGCCGGGTCAACGTGTCCTTGAGGACACCGAGCGTGGAGGTAAGAGGCGCGGCGGGAGCCGCGTGCAACGGAACGTGGAAGTGGGCGCGCCAGGGCACGCCCTGCGGCAGCGCACACCCACCCGCCGCAAGGGCTTCGCCCAGGTCGTCGACGGCATGCAACACACCATCCGCACACGCGCGGGTCTGGTGCAGGAAGCGGGGTTCGTCGAACGCGGCGAGCGCCGCGCGGACTTCTGGGAGACGGGGGTGTTCGGCATGGAGGGCGGCGGAGAGCTGCGCCTTCACGACGGGGATGCGCGCGGCGGCGAGGGCGTCGAGCGCGGCATCGGGCCGCTCGAAGGAGGTGGCGAGGTGACAGGTGTCCAGGCACAGGCCGACACGGTCGACGCGGGCGATGTCCGTGAGCGGCCCGATGGCATCACCGGTGGTCTCGACGGCGCACCCGGGTTCGGGTTCGAGGCCGACCCGGATCGACCGCCCGGTCAACTCCTCGACGGTGTCGAGACGTTCGGCGAGGGCACGCAGCGCGGTGCGGGCCCGTTCGGCGCGTCGCGGATCGTAGGCGGTACGCCAGGCGAGCGGCAGCGTGGAGACGGTGCCTTCGACGGCGTCGGCGGGCAGCAGCGCGGCGAGCAGCCGGGCCAGGTCCACGGTGTGGGTGAGGCGCGCCTCGTCGGCCCAATCCGGCTTGTAGACCCGGTATTTGACCTCGGCGGCGCCGAACCCTTCGTACGGGAACCCGTTGAGGGTGACGACTTCGAGGCCACGCCGGTCGAGTTCGGAACGCAGTCCGCGCAGGGCGACGGGGTCGGCGACGAGGGCGCGGGCGGCGTCCCTGGCGAGCCAGAGGCCGATGCCGAGCCTGTCCCTGCCGAGGCGTTTGCGCACGGGTTCGCAGTGGTCGCGGAGTTGGGCGAGGACGCCGTCGAGGGTTTCGGCGGGGTGCACGTTGGTGCAGTACGCGAGGTGGACGGTGGAGCCGTCGGGGTGCCGGAAGCGCACGGGTCACTCACCTCCGCGCAGGATCGAGTTGCCTTCGTGGGTGGCGGACTCCGGTGCGTGGGTGTCGAGCCGGAGCCGCCCGCTGAGTCCGTAGAAGGCGACCGGGTTGCGCCACAGCACCTGGTCGACGTCGTCGTCGGTGAACCCGGAGGCGAGCATGAGGTCGGCGACCCTGCGGGTCTTGAGGGGGTCGCTGTTGCCCCAGTCGGCGGCGGAGTTGACGAGGACCTTCTCCGGGCCGTGGGCGCGCAGGACCTCCACCATGCGGGCCTCGTCCATCTTCGTGTCGGGGTAGACGGAGAAGCCGAGCCAGGCCCCGGAGTCCTTGGCCTCTTTGACGGTGGTCTCGTTGAGGTGGTCGATGAGGACGCGCTCGACGGGCAGCGCGGACTCGCGGACGACGTCGAGGGTGCGCCGCAGGCCCGCGAGCTTGTCGCGGTGCGGGGTGTGCACCAGGGCGGGGAGTTCATGGTCGGCGGCGAGTTGGAGCTGGGCCGCGAGCGCGGTGTCCTCGGCGGCGGTCATGGAGTCGTAGCCGATCTCGCCGACGGCTACGACACCGTCCTTCACGAGGTAGCGGGGCAGCGCGCCCAGGACGGGCATGCAGCGCGGGTCGTTCGCCTCCTTCGGGTTGAGGGCGAGCGTGCAGTGGTGGGCGATCCCGTACTGCGCGGCGCGGAACGGCTCCCAGCCCAGCAGCGAGTCGAAGTAGTCGAAGAAGGAGGCGGGCGAGGTGCGGGGCTGGCCGAGCCAGAAGGCGGGCTCGACGAGGGCGCGCACCCCGGCGGCGTGCATGGCCTTGTAGTCGTCGGTGGTGCGCGAGGTCATGTGGATGTGGGGGTCGAAGATGCGCATCAGGACTCCTTGCCGTGGGGTTCGCCCCGGCCGCCCGACGGGGGCTCGGACCCGGGTGCGGTCAGGGAGAGGACAAGGTGCAGGTCGTCGGGTACGGGGCGCCCCGCGGCGCGGCGTTCGTCGGCGAAGTCACACACCATGCGCGCGAGTTCGCGGTCACCGCGAGCGCGCTCGGCGAGGCCCGCCACGGCGTCCACCGGCACCCCGGTGAACAGGCACTTGAGGACGGCGTGCCGCCACGCGTGGGCGGGCAGGTGCGTGGCCGCGTACGGGCCGACGGCGGCGGCCACGAGGCGGGTGTCGTTGGCGCGCAGCGCGTCCTCGACTAGGGGGCGGGCGTCGGGCCCTTCGACCAGGTGGGGCAGGGCGAGCAGTACGGCGCGGCGCTCGGCGGCGGAGCCCTGCGTGTACAGGGCGGCGAGGGTGGGGGTGTCGGCGCGGGCGGCGTGCAGCAGCAGAACGCGGACGGTGTCGGCGTGCTCGTCACTCGTGCGCCGACCGGCTTCGGCGAACCGCAACTCCCATGGGGAGGCGGCGAGTTCATGTATGCCTGCCTCGACCTCGGCATCGGCATCGGCATCGGCATCGGCATCAGCGAGTGCCGCGTCCAGCCAGGCCCGGGCGGCCGGCTCCAGGGTCGCGTCGAGGCGCTCGCGGAGGGTGTCGAGGGCCGGGTGGGTGCCATGCGTCACGGTGTGCCTCCTTGCGGTACGGCGGCCTGGGCCGCGGTGCGCAGGAAGTCGAGGGACCGGGCCGCCAGTTGGGGTCCGGTGTGGGAGTGGCGGGGCAGTTCGACGACGGTCAGGCCCCCGTAGCCGGTGGCGGCGAGGGCGTCGAGCACGGGCGGAAAGTCGATCTCCCCTTCGCCGAACGGGAGATGTTCGTGGACGCCCCGCCGCATGTCCTCGATCTGCACGTGCCGCAGCCAGGGCGCCGCCGCTCGCACACAGTCGGCGGGTGGCAGCGGCTCAAGGCACTGGCAGTGCCCGATGTCGAGGGTGAGACCGAGGACGTCGGGGCCACCCAGGTCGCGGCGCAGCCGGTGGAAGTCGGCGAGCGTGGCGAGGAGATGACCGGGCTCGGGCTCGACGGCGAGCGGAACACCGGCGGCCTCGGCCGCTTCCATTACGGGGGTGAGGGCGTCGGCGAGGCGCTTCCAGGCGAGGTCGCGGTCGGGGTCGGAGTCGGGGTCTGTGTCGTCGGGCGCGCTGCCGCTGAAGCAGTGCACCGCGTGGGCACCCAGGTCGACGGCGACCCGCACGGCGCGGATGAGCAGTCGTGTGCGGGCGGCCCTGGCGTCGGGGTCCGGGTCGAGAAGGGAGGGGCCGTGTTTGCGACGCGGATCGAGCACGTACCGGCCGCCGGTCTCCACGGTGGCCGTGAGCCGGTGCCGTGCGAGGACGCGGGCGGCGTGGCGGGTACGGGCCGCGAGGTCCGGGGCGAGGGGGTCGAGATGCATGTGGTCGAGGGTGAGCCCGACGCCGTCGTACCCGAGGTCGCCGAGGAGGGCGAGGGCGTCGGACAGGCGCAGGTCGGTGAGGCCGTTGGTGCCGTAGCCCCAGCGTGGTGGGGCGGGTTCGGTGCGGCCGTGCGCGCTCATGTGACGCTCACCTTCTTCGCGAAGCGACGGGCGGGCGGGACGAGGGCGAGGGTCGCGAGCGCGGTCGCCGGGGCGCCGGAGCGGGCGGCGAGCGCGGCCTGGAGGGGGACGAGTCCACGGATTCCGGCGCCGACGGCGCGTTGGGTGAGCGGGGGCGAAGGGTTGAGGGCGGCGTGCAGAAGGGGGCGTAGGACGGTGGTGGCGTATGCGGTGGCGGGGAGGAGGACGGCGAGCGGGGCGGCGCGCTCGGCTGGGCGCCGCGCGGGCCGTGGGCGCGAGCCGTGCGGTGGCAGGGCCGGGAGGACCCCGGTCCGCTCCGGAGGCGGTCCCCACGCGCGGGTGGTGCGGACCGGCTCGGGAAACGGTCCCCTCGCGCGGGTGGCGAGGAGGCTCGCCGCGATGGCGGCTCCCGTGGCCAGGGCCGTCAACGGGGCGGCGGTGGAGCCGCCTTGGGTCTCGGTTCGGGAGACCGTGGTGATCGCGGTGGTGTGGGTGGCGAGGGTGGTGGCGGCCGTGAGGGCCGGGCCCAGGGCGCCCATCCGGGTCGAGGCGGGCGTCGGGGTCGAGGCGGACGCGCCCATCAGGAGGTCGAGGCCGCGGGCCGCGCCCATCGCCGCCGGCCCGGCCACCGTACTCTTCAGCCGCAGGTCGTACGCCCACACCGTCGCGGCGAGAGCCGTGGCCAGCGCTCCCGTCCTGCGGTCGGCACGGAAAGCGAGGGCGAGGCCCGAGGCGGTCAGCGCTCCCGCCGCCGCCAGGGCGTGGGCGGGGCGGACGCGGCCGGAGGGCAGGGGGCGGTGCGGGCGGTCGCGGGCGTCCTCGTGGCGGTCGGCCCAGTCGTTGAGGGCCATGCCCGCCGCGTACAGGCTGAGGGAGGCGCCGACGGCCAGGAGGGTGCCGCGGGTCGGGCGGGACCCGGTCGACGCGGCCCCGGCCAGGGCGTCCCCCGGCACGGTCAACAGGGCGGGCAGGCGCAGGAGTTCGGCCCACGCCCGACCGTGGCCCCGCAGCCCCGCGCCCGGCCCCGGACCCACACCCGCTCCCCCGCCCGCGCCCCGTCCCGCGCTCACGCGGCACCGTCGCGCAGCCGGGCCGCGAAGGCGAGCAGTGCCTCGTACTGCCGGTCGAGGTCGGACGTGGCGCCGGGGTCGGGGTCCTTGAAGTAGAAGGCCAGCTCGGGGCGGGGGCCGGTGAGTCCGGCGTCGGCGGCGCGGAGCAGGAGGCGGGCCAGGTCGAGGACGAGGGGCGCGGCGAGCGCCGAGTCGCAGCCCTGCCACGTGGTCTGCAGGGTCATCCGCGCGCCGAGGAAGCCGTCGAAGGCGATGTGGTCCCACGCCGTCTTCCAGTCGCCGAGCGCCGGGACCTCGTCGATGTGCACCTCGCCCTCGGGGACGGCGCCGAGGGTGTCGGCGAGGACGCGTTCCTTGCCGGCGTTCTTGGCGGCGGCCGCGGCCGGGTCGGCGAGGGCCGCGCCGTCGCCGCCGCCGAGCAGGTTGGTGCCCGACCAGGCGCGCACGTCGAGCGCGCGCCTGCGGAACATCGGGCCGAGCACGGACCGCAGCAGCGTCTGCCCGGTCTTGCCGTCGCGGCCCGCGAACGGGACGCCCGCGGTGTGTGCCGCGTGCCGGAGCGAAGGGTGGTGAAGTCCCATGGAGGGGGTGAAGTTGATGTACGGGCAACCGGCGCGCAGGGCCGCCGCCGCGTACAGGGAGCTGGCCGGGAGGTGGCGGTCGTCGGGTGGCGGCGGCTCGGTGGAGGCGACGTTGACGACGACGGCTTTGGCGAGGGCGTGGCGTCGTACGAAGGTGAGGATGTCGGCGGTGAAGGCGGCGATCAGCTCGTCCTGGGTGCGGCCGTCGCCGGGGAGCGGGCCGCCGGGCCTGATCTCCCGGTCGGCGGCGGCGAGTTCGCCGTGCACCGCGCCCGGCAGGTCGTGCGGCAGCACTCCCCCGGCGGCGAGGTGTTCGGCGCGCTTGGGCAGCGGGCAGTCGAGGGTGTCGTGGCCGCCGAAGACCAGCGAGGCGAGGGGCGGCAGGCCCGCCCCGGCCAACGGCCCGGTCTCCGTGACCATGCCGGACGGCGGATGCAGCCCGGCGGAGACGGCGGCGCAGCCCGCGATCGCCGTGGTGGCGACGGAGCCGCGCGCCCCGACCAGCCACACGCCGAAGCGCCGGCGGGAGGGGGACAGGGACGGGGAGGGGATCGGTCCGACGGACATGGGCAGCCTCCTGGTCGAACGTGAAGTGGTGCGCGGTGTCGCGCGCGGAGCCGCACCCGGGGTCGGGCCGGGCCACGCGCGCGACACGGCACACGAACCCGATGCACGCCGCACCGAGCCCCGCGGGGCAAGGCGGCGGGCGAGGATCCGGCGTACCTCGCCCGCCGCCGTCCTAATCGCCCGCGGCGGACACCGCACTCGCGTCGGACGTGGCCGCGAGTTCCTTCAGGCGGATCTTGCGGAAGGACACCTGGTCGGAGTCGCCGTGGTTCTGCAGGCCGATGTGGCCGGAGGCCAGGCTCCGTTCGGGGTCCTTGTTGACGAAGTCGTTGATCTTGACTCCGTTGAGGAACACCTGGAGGCGTTCCCCGCGCACCGTGATCTCGTAGGAGTTCCACTCCCCCGGCGGCTTCAGGGCCTTGTCGCGGGCCGCGAGGTCGGCGGACTGGAAGGAGTAGATCGCGCCGGTGGTGCGGTCGGGTGCGTCGGTGGCGTCGATCTGGATCTCGTAGCCCTTGTCGACGGCGGACCAGGGGTCGTCGGAGGCCGGGAAGCCCACGAAGACACCGGAGTTGTCGTCGCCGTCGGCGCTCGCCATCTTCCAGTCGAGCTTGAGGGAGTACGAGGTGAGCTCCTTGGCGTGGTACCAGAGCAGGCCCATGCCGCCTTGGGAGGTGAGGGTGCCGTCGCGGACCGCGAAGCTTCCCGGCCCGGCCTGTTTCCAGCCGTCGAGGGTCTCGCCGTTGAAGATGTTCCGGTAGCCGGTGTTGGGGCGGCAGTTGGCCGCCACGCGACCGGTGACGTACTGGAGGCCGCCGCGCAGGTGCGAGCGGAAGGCCGGGTCGGCGTAGGACTCCTTGGTATGGCCGCCGCCTGTATAGAAGGAGCGGCCGCCGCCGTAGGACTGGCACCAGGCGATAGGATGATCGCCGTTCATGGTGCCGCCGGAGTACGTGGTCTCGTCGAGCGAGGCGAGCACGTGGACGTTCTCGCGCGGGTTGGAGCGGTAGTTGTACCACTCGTCGGTGCGCTGCCAGGCGGCCGGGAGTTCACGCGTGGCCGGGTGGCTGTGGTCCTCGACGCGGACCGTGGCCGGCTGGATCGCCGGATGCCCCTGGAACCAGGCGCCGACGAGGCCGCCGTAGTAGCTCCAGTCGTACTCGGTGTCGGCGGCGGCGTGCACGCCGAGGTAGCCGCCGCCCTGGGCGACGTACTCCTCGAACGCCTTCTGTTGGGCGGCGTCGAGGACGTCGCCTGTGGTGGAGAGGAAGACGACGGCCTTGTACCGGGCGAGGTTGCCGGGGGTGAACGCGGTCGCGTCCTCGGTGGTGTCGACGGCGAGCCGCTCGGCGGCGCCGAGTTCCTTCAGGGCGGCGATGCCCTCGGGGATGGAGTCGTGCCGGAATCCGGCGGTCTTGGAGAACACCAGGACCCGGTCCCGGGCCGCCCCGGCGCCCTGGGGCGCCGAGGAGGCCGGGGCCGTGAGCCCGCCGATGAGCAGGGCGGCGGCGGCCGTCGCGAAACCGACGCGTACGGAGGTGCGCATGCTGCCTCGCTCCTCTCAGCTCGTGGTGAAGGTGAAGTCGTCGACCTCGAAGAGGTTGTTGCCGCCCGAGCCCTTGAAGACCAGGTAGAGCGTGGTGCTCTTGGTGGGCGGCTTGTTGATCGCGGTGGTGACGTCGGTGTACGTCTCCCAGGAGCCGGTCGGCGCGACCTTCGCGCTGCCGACGAGTCGGCCGGTGGCGGAGCCGGTGCGGATCTCCAGGGTGCCGCCGGGGCCCGCGGAGGCGACGCGCGCCTTCAGGGACGTGGCGTTGCCGATCGCGTACGGCTTGAAGGAGATCCAGTCGCCGTTCTCGATGGTGCCGACCGCCTTGCCGCCGTTGGCCGCCTCGTGGCTGACGACGGAGACACCCCTGGAGTCGCCGTAGTGCTCGGCCTGGCGGTGCTTCTGCTGGGTGACGTGCTGGTCGTGCGTGGTCAGGGCCGGCTGACCGTTGGCGCCGTTGTCGGTGTACTCGGCGTCGAAGACACCGAAGACGTTGGCGTTCGGGTCGTGTTCACTGTCGGCGCTGGTCTGGATGGTGCCGGAGCAGCCGGTGGCCGAGGTGATCGGGTGGCCGTGGCTGTCGTGGCCGAGGATGTGGGTGACCTTGACCTTGGAGCAGTCGATCGTCCCGTCCTCCGGGTCGGTGACCGTCACCTTGAAGGGGACCTTGTCGCCGAAGGTGAACAGCTGGCCGTCGGCGGGCAGTTGCAGGGTCACCGTGGGCGCGGTGTTGCCGACGACGAGGTGCACGTCGGCGCTGCCGGTGCGGCCCGTGGAGTCCTTGACGGTCACGGTCGCGGTGTAGGTGCCGTTCTTCTTGTACGTGTGGGTGGGCGCGGCGCCGGTGCCGGTGGTGCCATCGCCGAAGTTCCAGGAGTAGGTGAGCGTGCCGCCGTCGGCGTCGGACGCCGTGGAGCTGAACTTCACCCTCAGGGGCGCCTGTCCGGACGTCTTGTCGGCCTTGGCGTCGACGGTCGGCGAGTGGCCGTCCGTGGCGTTCTCGATGCGGTACAGGGCGGAGTTCTCGTCGCCGCCGAACCAGGAGAGGCCGTAGTCGAGGACGTACAGCGCGCCGTCGGGGCCGAAGGCCATGTCCATGACCTGGGTGCCGGTCCACGGGAACGGGTTGATCGAGGTGACCTTGCCGTCGGCGTCCTGCTCGATCCGCTTGATCCACTGGCGGCCGAACTCTCCGGCGAAGAAGTCGCCGTCGTACGCCTCCGGGAACTTCACCGGGGAGGTGTTGGCGGCGTCGTAGCGGTAGACGGGTCCGCCCATCGGGGACTCGGAGCCGGAGCCGAATTCGGGGAGGGAGCCGCCGTCGTACGGGATCCAGGCGGCCTGCGCGGGCGGCAGGTCGGTGAGGCCCGTGTTGTGCGGCGAGGTGTTCTTCGGCGCCGCGCAGTCGAAGCTCGCGCCGGAGGTCTTCGTCGCGAAGTCGTAGTCCACGTAGGCGTCGTTGTCGCCGGTGCAGTACGGCCAGCCGAAGTTGCCGGCCTTCGTCACGCGCGCGAACTCGACCTGCCCTGCCGGTCCGCGCCCCGGGTCGGCGGTGCCCGCGTCGGGCCCGTAGTCACCCACGTAGACGATGCCGGTGGGCTTGTCGACGCTCATCCGGAACGGATTGCGGAAGCCCATCGCGTAGATCTCGGGGCGCGTCTTGTCGGTGCCGGGGGCGAAGAGGTTGCCGTCCGGGATGGTGTACGAGCCGTCCTCCGCGACCTTGACGCGGAGGATCTTGCCGCGCAGGTCGTTGGTGTTCCCGGAGGAACGCTGGGCGTCGTAGGCCGGGTTGCGGGTGCTCTGCTCGTCGATGGGCGTGTAGCCGTCGGAGGCGAAGGGGTTGGAGTCGTCGCCCGTCGACAGGTACAGGTTGCCGTCCTTGTCGAAGTCGATGTCGCCGCCGACGTGGCAGCAGATGCCGCGCGAGGTCTGGACGTCGAGGACCTTGGTCTCGGAGTCCTTGTTCAGCGTGCCGTCGGTGTTGAGTGTGAAGCGGGAGAGCCGGTTGTAGCCGTCGAAGGGGGCGAAGTCGGCGGCGGTACCGTCGTTGGGGGCGTCGCCGGCCGGAGTGTTCAGCGGGGGCGCGTAGTAGAGGTAGATCGCGCGGTTCTCGCTGAAGTTCGGGTCGACGCCGACGCCTTGGAGGCCCTCTTCGTCGTGGGTGTAGACGTCGAGTTTGCCGGCGACCTTGGTGGTGCCGTTCTCGTCGGTCAGGCGCAGGACACCGTCGCGGGAGGTGTGCAGGACCTTGCGGTCCGGCAGGACGGCGAGCGACATCGGCTCGCCGACCTCCTCCGCGCCCTTGGCGAGGGTGACCTGCTGGAAGTCCTCGGCCGCGGCAGCGGGCTCGGGGGCGGGGGCCGCTGCCGCCGAGAAGGTGAGCGAGGCGGCGGCGAGCAGGGTGCCGGTGAGCAGGGCGAGTGCGTTGCGGGTTCTCAGGCGTTTCCTGTGCACGGGTTCCTCCGGACAGAGACAGAGGGGCGGGTCGTGCGATACGCCGGGGTGCGCCGTCACCCCGGAAGGAACTGTGCCCCTCCCCGCATCAGGACGAGCCTGATGTGGGGAGGTTCAGACTCGGGCTCAGCTGTTGAACGCCGCGTCGAAGGACGCGGTGGGCGGCTCGTAGTCGAAGGCCTTGAGGCGGGTCAGGGCCTCCGGAGCGCCCTGGAGGCGGTCCATGCCCGCGTCCTCCCACTCGACCGAGATCGGCCCGGAGTAGTCGATCGAGCGCAGCATGCGGAACACGTCCTCCCACGGCACGTCGCCGTGGCCCGCCGAGACGAAGTCCCAGCCGCGCCGCGGGTCTCCCCAGGGGAGGTGGGAGCCGAGGCGGCCGTTGCGGCCGTCGAGGCGCTTGCGGGCCTCCTTGCAGTCCACGTGGTAGATCCGGTCCCGGAAGTCGTGGAGGAAGCCGACCGGGTCGAGGTCCTGCCACACGAAGTGGGAGGGGTCGAAGTTGAGGCCGAAGGCGGGGCGGTGGCCGACTGCCCTGAGTGCCTTGTGGGTGGTCCAGTAGTCGTAGGCGATCTCGCTGGGGTGCACCTCGTGGGCGAAGCGGACGCCCTCGGCGTCGAAGACGTCGAGGATCGGGTTCCAGCGGTCGGCGAAGTCCTCGTAGCCGCGCTCGATCATCGCCTCGGGAGCGGGCGGGAACATGGCGACCAGGTGCCAGATGGCCGAGCCCGTGAAGCCGATGACGGTGTCGACGCCGAGGGCGGCGGCCGCGCGGGCCGTGTCCTCGATCTCGGCCGCGGCCCGTCGCCGTACGCCCTCGGCCTCGCCGTCGCCCCAGATGCGGGCGGGCAGGATCGCCTCGTGGCGCTCGTCGATGATGGCGTCGCAGACGGCCTGCCCGACGAGGTGGTTGGAGATGGCCCAGCACTTGAGGCCGTACGTGTCGAGGAGGGCGTGGCGGCCCTTGACGTAGTCGGGGTCGGCGAGGGCCTTGTCGACCTCGAAGTGGTCGCCCCAGCAGGCGAGTTCGAGGCCGTCGTAGCCGAAGTCGCGGGCGAGTCGGCAGACTTCTTCGAGGGGCAGGTCGGCCCACTGGCCGGTGAAGAGGGTGAACGGGCGGGGCATGGTTCAGGCGCCTCCTGTCACGGGTCCGGACGGTACGGGCGTATAGACGGAGTTCTTGGCCGCGCTCTCCTCGACCGCGGCGAGGACGCGCTGCACCTGGAGCCCGTCGGTGAACGACGGCCGCGGCTGCGCCCCTTCGGCGATCGCGGTCACCAGGTCGCGGGCCTGGTGGGTGAAGGTGTGCTCGTAGCCGAGGCCGTGGCCGGGCGGCCACCACGCCTCCAGGTACGGGTGTCCGGGCTCGGTGGCGAGGATGCGGCGGAAGCCCGCGTGTTCGGCGGGTTCGGTGTGGTCGTGGAAGGACAGCTCGTTGAGGCGCTCCAGGTCGAAGGTCAACGAGCCGTGGGAGCCGTTGAGTTCGACGGTGAGGGCGTTCTTGCGGCCGGTCGCGAAGCGGGTGGCCTCGAAGGAGGCGAGGGCGCCGGAGGCGAAGCGGCCGGTGAACAGGGCGGCGTCGTCGACCGTGACGGGCCCGCTGCCGGTGTCGCCGCCCCCGGCCGCCGAGAGCCCGGAGGACGCGCCGTCCAGGAGCGGGCGTTCGCGCACGAACGTCTCGGTGAGTGCGGAGACCCCGGCCACGGGTTCGCCCGCGAGGTACTGGGCGAGGTCCACGGCGTGCGCGCCGAGGTCGCCGAGGGCGCCGGAGCCCGCGTGCGGCTTCTGCAGCCGCCAGGTCAGCGGGAAGTCCGGGTCGACGAGCCAGTCCTGGAGGTAGTGGGCGCGGACGTGGCGCAGGGTGCCGATGCGGCCCTCGGTGATCAGGCGGCGGGCGAGGGCGACGGCCGGTACGCGACGGTAGTTGAAGCCGACCATCGCCAACTGGCCGTTCATATACGCCCGTTCGGCCGCCGCGGCCATCGTCTCCGCCTCCTCCACGGAGTTGGCGAGCGGCTTCTCGCACAGCACGTGCTTGCCGGCCTCAAGGGCGGCGACGGCGATCTCCGCGTGGCTGTCGCCGGGGGTGCAGATGTCGACGAGGTCGACGTCGTCCCGGGCGATCAGGGCCCGCCAGTCGGTCTCGGTCGCGGCCCACCCGAGCCGGTCGGCCGCCGCCCGTACGCCCGAGGCGTCGCGGCCGCAGATCGCGGCGAGCCGGGGCGCGAGCGGCAGGTCGAAGACGCGGTCCACGGTGCGCCAGCCCTGTGAGTGGGCGGCGCCCATGAACGCGTATCCGACCATGCCGACGCCCAGGCCGGGCTTTGCGGCGCCGGGGGCCTCGGCACCGTCCCCCGGTTCCCCGTTCGTGCCCGTGCTTGCCATGTGGAAGTCCTCCTCGTGCGCGCGGTGTTCGTGGGGTGCGTCGTACGGGCGGGCTGCCTCACTTGAAGCCGGTCTGCATGTACTGGTCGACGTTGGTCTTGTCGACGACGGCGGAGTACAGGGTCACGTGGGCGGGGATCTCGTACTCGGCCATGCCGCTGATGCCCTTGCCCTGCCCGAGGGCGCGGGCGAGGTCGATCGCGGACGCGGCCATGGTCGGCGGGTACAGGACGGTGGCCTTCAGGACGCCCCGGTCCTGCTTGATCTTCTCGAACGCGGAGAGCGCGCCCGCGCCTCCGACCATCAGGAAGTCGTCGCGGCCCGCCTGCTCGATGGCGCGCAGGGCGCCGACGCCTTGGTCGTCGTCGTGGTTCCAGAGGGCGTCGAAGTCCTTCTGGGCCTGCAGGAGTTGGGACATCTTCTGCTGTCCCGACTCGACCGTGAACTCGGCGGCCTGCCGGGCCACCTTCTTGATGTTGGGGTAGTTCTTCAGGGCGGCGTCGAAGCCTTCGGTGCGCTGCTTGGTGAGTTCGAGGTTGTCGAGTCCGGCCAGCTCGACGACCTTGGCGTTCTTCTTCCCCTTGAGCTTCTCGCCGATGTAGTGACCGGCGTTGAGCCCCATCCCGTAGTTGTCGCCGCCGATCCAGCACCGGTACGCCTGCGGGGTGTTGAAGATCCGGTCCAGGTTCACGACGGGGATGCCCGCGCGCATCGCTTTGAGGCCCACCTGGGTCAGTGCCTTGCCGTCGGCGGGCAGCACGACGAGGACGTCGACCTTCTTGTTGATGAGCGTCTCGACCTGGCCGATCTGCGCGGCCGTGTCGTTCGAGCCCTCGGTGGTCTCCAGGGTGACGTCCGCGTACTTCTTCGCGCGTTCCTTGGCGTTGTCGTTGATGGCGTTGAGCCAGCCGTGGTCGGCCTGCGGTCCGGCGAAGCCGATGGTGACCTGCTTGCCCTTCTTGTCGTCCGCGACCGGCTGGTCGGCGGCCTTCTTGTCGTCGCCGTCGCTCTTGTCGCTGGGCTCGTTGCTGGTGCAGGCCGTGAGCAGGCCGCCCGCGGTGACGGCCGCGGCGGCGCCGAAGAGCAGTCCTCTGCGGCTCGTTGTCCCAGGCTGTGTCTCTGGCATGGCGTGTCCCTTTCCTGGGCGTCAGGTGGTGGTGTTGGCCGTGCGCCGCTGCACCAGGACCGCCACGACGATGATGGCGCCCTTGGCGATCTGCTGGACGTCGCTCTGCAGGTTGTTCAGCGCGAAGATGTTCTGGATCGTGATGAAGATCAGGACGCCGAGCACGGAGCCGACGATGGTGCCCCGGCCGCCCGTGAGCAGGGTGCCGCCGATGATGGCGGCGGCGATGGCGTCGAGTTCGTACAGGTTGCCGTTGGTGTTCTGGCCCGAGCCGGAGAGCACGATCAGCAGGAAGGCCGCGATGCCGCAGCACAGGCCGGAGAGCAGATACAGGTAGAGGCGCTGGCGGCGCACGTCGATACCGGCGAGGCGGGCGGCCTCCGCGTTGCCGCCGACGGCGACGGTGCGGCGGCCGAACGTGGTGCGGTTGAGGACGAGCCAGCCGATGACGGTGACCGCGGCGAAGACGAGGACGAGCGGCGGGATCCCGAGGACGTACGAGTCGCGCTCGCCGAGCCGCAGCACGCCCGGCACGGTGACCATCTGCGTCTTGCCGTCGGTGATCTGCAACGCGAGGCCGCGCCCCGAGGCGAGCATCGCGAGGGTGGCGATGAAGGGGACCATGCCGCCGTACGCGATCAGCACCCCGTTGACCAGGCCGCAGCCGACGCCGACGGCGATCGCCGTGAACAGGACGCCCACGAAGCCGTACTCCTGGGTGGCCACGGTGGTGGCCCACACTCCGGCGAGGGCGACGATCGCGCCGACGGACAGGTCGATGCCGCCGGAGATGATGACGAAGGTCATGCCGACGGTGACGACGCCGATGACGGAGGCCTGGGTGAGGACGAGTTGCAGGTTGTCCGTGTCCAGGAAGGAGTCGGGCTGGGTGACGCCGCCGATCACGACGAGGGCGGCGAGGACGCCGAGCAGGGTCAGCGTGCGGACGTCGGGACGGAAGACGCGGAGCCGCTTCGCGGCGGACTTCGACACGGCGTCCGCCACCGGACTCGCGCTGGACGAGGCGGACGCGGTGGGCGAGGCGGAGGCGGTAGACGGGGCGGAGGCGTCAGGTGGCGTGGATTCGGTGGACGCTGGCTGCGGCACGGCGCCCTCTCCCTTCGACGGTGCGGGCGGGGTCGGTTCGGCGGCGTTCATCGCGCCCCCTCCAGGACCAGGTCCAGAACCCCGTGTTCGTCGAGGTCGGCCGCCGGGGACTCGTGGACGACGTGGCCTTCGCGCAGGACCAGGACCCGGTCTGCGAGGCCGAGCACCTCCGGGACCTCGCTGGAGACGAGGAGGACGGCGAGGCCCTCGTCGGCGAGGCGGCGGATCACGGCGTACAGCTCGGCGCGGGCACCCACGTCGACGCCGCGCGTCGGCTCGTCGAGCAGCAGCACCCGGCAGCCGCGCAGCAGCCACCGCGCGAGCACGGCCTTCTGCTGGTTGCCGCCGGAGAGCGTACGCACCGGGACGGAGGGGTCCTCGGGGCGCAGGGACAGCTCGCGGGTGGCGCCGCGGGCGGCCTCGCGCTCACGGTGCCGGTCCAGCCAACCCCCGTACGAGAAGCGGGACATGGAGGAGACGGAGACGTTGCGGGTGACCGATTCCAGCATCAGCAGGGCCTGCGCCTTGCGTTCCTCCGGGGCGAGTCCGATCCCCGCGCGGACGGCGGCGCGCACACTGCCCGTACGCAACGGCCTGCCATCCACCCGGATCTGACCAGCCGTCGGCTTACGCGCGCCAAAGATCGTCTCCAGGATCTCGGAGCGCCCGGAACCGACGAGACCCGCCAGGCCGACGATCTCACCGGGGTGCAGCTCCAGGTCCAGCGGCGCGAACTCCCCTTTACGGGCGAGCGATTGCACCTCCAGGACCGGTTCCACACCCGGTTCCACACCCGGTTCCGTACGCGCCCCGGAGCCCGGCCGGTCCGGGAAGACGTACTCGACGTTGCGCCCCGTCATCAGGGAGATGATGTCCCGGGTCGGAGTGCGCTCGGCGGGCAGTCCGACCGCGACCGCGCGGCCGTCCTTGAGCACGGTGACACGGTCGCCGATGCGCCGGATCTCCTCCAGGCGGTGGGAGATGTAGACGACGGCGACACCCTCGGTGGTCAGGTCGCCGACGATGCGGAAGAGGTTCTCGACCTCGTCCGGGTCGAGCGCGGCGGACGGCTCGTCCATGACCATGAGGCGTACGTCGTGGGAGAGCGCGCGGGCCATGGACACGATCTGCTGGTGGGCGGCGGAGAGGTCACCGACGAGGCGTTCCGGCTCGATCTCCGGGTGCCCGAGGCGCCGCAGCAGCGCGGCCGTCGCCGCGCGGGCCGCGCGCCCGCGCACCACGAATCCGCCGGTGGTCGGCTCGTGTCCGAGGTACACGTTCTCGGCCACGGACAGGCCCTCCACCAGGTCGAGTTCCTGGTAGATGGTGGCGATGCCGAGGCGCATCGCGGCGATCGGCGAGCGCAGCGCGACCTGTTCGCCGCGCCAGGTGATGGTTCCGTCGTCGGGCTGGTGCGCGCCGGCGAGGACCTTGATGAGGGTGGACTTCCCGGCGCCGTTCTGGCCGAGCAGACAGTGCACCTCCCCGGCCTGGACCTCCAGGTCGACGCCGTCCAGGGCGCGCACGCCGGGGAACGACTTGGTGATGCCGGACATGGTGAGCAGGGGTGGTTGCTCAGGCGCCATGACGCTTCCCCTCAGAGCGGATGCGGACCGGTGGCACGTGCTCCGCGCGCCGCGCGGGTGAGCGCGCGGCACGTGGACGGGAGTGCGTTACGCGGGTGAGAACAGGTGGTCGCTGATCAGTCGGGCGCCGCCGATGACTCCGGCGGTGGGCCCCAACTCCCCGAGGACGATGGGGAGATTGCCGGTCGCCAGGGGGAGCGACTGGCGGTAGACCTGGGTGCGTACGGCGGCCAGCAGGGTGTGGCCGAGTCCGGTGACACCGCCGCCGATGACGACGAGCCCCGGGTTGAAGAAGCTGACGAGGGACGCGATGACCTGCCCGGTGCGGTTGCCGCCCTCGCGGATCAGATCGAGACACGTGGTGTCTCCGGCCGCGGCGGCCGCCGCGACGTCGGCGGCGCTGAGCCGGCCCGCGCCCTCCAGGCGTGCGGCGAGTTCCTCGGAGCTTCCGTCGCGTGCGGCGGCCTCCGCGTCCCGGGCGAGCGCCGCGCCGCTGAAGTGTGCTTCCAGGCAGCCCTTGTTGCCGCAGGCGCACTGTCGGCCGTCCTGCTCGACGCGGATGTGCCCGATGTCGCCCGCGGACCCGGTGGTGCCTCGGTGCACCTCGCCGCCGACGACGATGCCGCAGCCGATACCGGTGCCGATCTTGACGCAGAGGAAGTCGCGGGCCTGCCGGGCGACGCCCGCGTGCTGCTCGCCCATCGCCATGAGGTTCACGTCGTTGTCGACCATGACGGGGCAGCCCAGCTCCTGGCTGAGCGCCTCGCGGACCGGGAAGCCGTCCCAGCCGGGCATGATCGGCGGCGCGACCGGCACACCTTCGGGGAACCGCACGGGCCCGGGGACCCCGATGCCCGCGCCGTCGAAGCCCTCGGCGAGCCCGGAAGCCCTCAACTTGGCGGCCATGGCGAGGACTTGCTCGAAGACGGCGACCGGCCCCTCGCGTACGTCCATGGGCTGGGCGAGGTGCCCGAGGATCTCCAGCTCGGCATTGGTGACGGCGACGTCGACCGAGGTCGCGCCGATGTCGACGCCGAGGAAGCGGAGCGAGGGGGCGAGCCGGACGTTGTGGGAGCGGCGGCCGCCGCGCGATGCGGCGAGCCCGTCGGCGACCACGAGCCCGGTCTCCAGGAGGCGGTCCACCTCCACGGCGAGCCGCGAGCGCGACAGTGCCACCTGATCGCCCAGCTGGGCACGGGAGTTGGGGCCCCCGTCGCGCAACAGCCGCAGCAGCCGCGCCTGGTGGTCACTCGTAGGACGAGCCGTCATGCGTCTCACGTGCCCCTCCCCGCCACTTCTGGCCTCTTCGGGTGGTGGTGCCGTGCCGCTCGCGCTGACTTTCGATGGGGAACGTAGCAGCGGCTGCCGGGTCCGGGAAGAAGTGGTGCGCGAATTGCCGCGAACTTTCTCCGGCGACAGGACAAAGCCCCGCACCCGACCTCCGCGCGCGGGTGCGCGTAGTCTGTCGGCCGCCTCAACACGCCGCGCCACAGGGGGAATTCAGCGGATGGCGCCGGAACCGGCCGACGATTCCCAGCGGGTCACCACGCTGGAGCTCTTCTTCGACCTCGTCTTCGTCTACACGCTCACCCAGCTCACCCTCGTCATCGCGCACGATCTGTCGTGGGCGACGGCGGGCCGGGTGGCGATGCTGTTCATGGTCCTCTACTGGATGTACAGCGCGTACGCCTACCTCACCAACCAGGTGCCGCCCGACCGCCCTTCGCGCCGACTGCTGATGCTGTGCGGGATGGGGGCGTTCCTGATCTGCGCGCTGTCCATCCCGCACGTCTTCGACCCGGACTCGGACGCGGGAGTCGTCTTCGGCGTCGGCTTCCTGATGGTCGTCGTGGTGCACAGCGTGCTGTACACGCGCAGCCACGGCCGTGACGTGATCTGGTACGCGGTCCCCAACTCCCTTGCCGCGCTTGTCATTACGGGCGCTGGGCTGTGCTCCGGGCTCGCGGCCGACGGGCTTTGGGTGCTCGCGATCGTCGTGCAGTTCGTGACGCCCCGGCTTGCCGAGTTCGGGCCGACCCATCGCACCGGGCGGGCGTCCGACGCGGTGCGGGCGCAGCTGGGGACGCTGCATCCGGGGCACTTCGTGGAGCGGCACGGGCTGCTGCTGATCGTGTCGTTCGGCGAGTCCGTCATCGCGATCGGCGTCGGCGTCGGCCAACTGCCCTTTACGGCAGGTGTGTTCGCGGGTGTGTTCCTTGCGCTCGCCCTCGCCGGGGCGCTGTGGTGGACGTATTTCGTACGGGACGAGGGCGGCGCCGAGCGGGCGTTCGCGGCGACGCCGCCCGAGCGGCGCTGGCAGCTGGCCATGAACGCGTACTACTACGCGTTCTTGCCGATGCTGCTTGGCGTCGCGTTCCTCGCCGCCGGGATCAAGAAGTCGCTCGGGCACATCGGCGAGCACCTGCACACCGGTCCGGCGCTGGCGCTCGCGGGCGGCGTGGCGCTGTTCCTGACGGGGGACGTGGCGTTCCGCGCCGCGATGCGGCTGCTGCCGCCAGGTTACCGGGTGGGCGCGGTGCCGGTGGTGCTCGGCACGGCACTGCTCGGGGTGTACGTGTCGGCGCTGGCGCAGTTGCTCGCGCTGGTGGCGGCGCTGGTCGCGATGCTGGCCGCCGAGGCGCGGTGGTCCTCGTGCGCCACCGCGACCCGCTGAGGGCCGTGCCCTACGAGGCCTCTTCGTTGCGGTGGTGGTACGTCTCGCGGGTGTGCTCGGTGTGCGCCCGCATCACCGCCGTGGCGCGCGCCTCGTCCCGCGCGGAGATGGCCTCGATCAGCTCCCGGTGCTCGATCCAGGACTGCTTTCCGCGCTGCCGGGCGACGGGCTGGTAGTACCAGCGGACCCGGCGGTCGACCTGACCGGCGAGCTCGCCGAGGACGACGTTTCCGGCGAGCGTCATGACCTTGGCGTGGAACTCCGCGTTGGTGGCGACGACCAGGTCGACGTCCCCGTCGGCGACGGCCCGCTCACCCTTGGCGCACAGCGCTTCCAGTTCGGCGATGCCGGTCTTGCCCGCGTTGGCCGCCGCGAGCCGGGCGGCCTCGGCCTCCAACAGCGTACGGACGCTCAGGAGTTGGTCGGCCTCTTCCTCGGTCGGCTCGTGCACGAACGCGCCCTGGGCCGGGCGCAGGTCCACCCAGCCCTCGGTGTTCAGGCGCTGCAGGGCCTCGCGCACGGGCTGCCGGGAGACGCCGAGGTGGCCTGCGAGTTCGCTCTCGACCAGGTGCTGTCCGGGTTGCAGGGCCCGCGTCGTGATGAGTTCGAGGAGCGCCTCGTAGACGCGCTCGCGCAGCGGCCCGGGGCGTTCGAGCCTGGGCACCGCCCCCTGCGGCAGTCCTGTGGACAACATCGCGGTCCCCCTCCTGTGCTTCGGTGCGTCCGACGAGCCGGCTCCGGCCGAGGTGTTCCGCCGGATTGGCTTTGGAATACAGTTTACCGAGCACAATGGCCACGGCTAGAGCGAGTTGGCCTCATCACACTTCGGTTGACCTCGTCACACGTCGCCGGGTCACTACGGGCAGCGCACGACCTGCCCCGCGTACGAGAGGTTGCCGCCGAAGCCGAAGAGCAACGCGGGCGCCCCGCTGACCAGTTCGCCGCGCTCGATGAGCTTCGACAGGGCGATCGGCACGCTGGCGGCGGAGGTGTTGCCGGAGTCGACGACGTCCCTCGCGACCACGGCGTTCACGGCGCCGATCTTCTCGGCGAGCGGTTCGATGATGCGCAGGTTGGCCTGGTGGAGGACGACGGCGGCGAGCTCGGCCGGTTCCAGACCCGCCTTCTCGCAGGCCTCGCGGGCGAGCGGCGGCAGCGAGCGGGTGGCCCAGCGGTAGACGGACTGCCCTTCCTGGGCGAAGCGGGCGGGTTCGCCCTCGATGCGGACGGCGTCGCCCATCTCCGGCACCGAGCCCCACAGCACGGGCCCGATCCCCGGCTCCTCGCCCTGTGCGCACGGCTCTACGACGACGGCCCCCGCCCCGTCCCCGACCAGGACGCACGTGGAGCGGTCGGTCCAGTCGGCGACGGCGGACATCTCGTCGGCGCCGACGACGAGGGCGCGACTGGCGGCCCCGGCGCGCAGCGTGTGGTCGGCGGTGGCGAGGGCGTGCGTGAAGCCCGCGCAGACGACGTTCAGGTCGAGGGCGGCCGGGGACGGGATGCCGAGGCGGGCGGCGACGCGGGCCGCCATGTTCGGGGAGCGGTCCACGGCGGTGGAGGTGGCGACGACGACGAGGTCGATGTCCGTCGCCTGGAGCCCCGCGGAGGCGAGCGCCTTGGCGGCGGCGTGCGCGGCCAGCTCGTCGACGGGTTCGTCGGGGCCCGCGATGTGCCGGGTGCGGATGCCGACGCGGCTGCGGATCCACTCGTCGTTGGTGTCGACGATGCCCGCCAGGTCCTCATTGGTGAGGATCTTGGCGGGCTGGTGGTGTCCGATGCCGACAATGCGTGAACCAACGGTGTGGCCGACCATGTGACCCTCTCGTGAGCTGCGGATCTCCCGAACTGGTCTCCCAGTGTGGTCAGCGACTCACGAGTAGCGGGTGGCGGCCGGTGACAGGAAAGTGACCTCTGCCTTGGAGAGTTCCGACCGTCACCCGGTGAACAGCTGCGTGGCCTTTTGCACCAGTTCGTACAACCCGTAGGCGAGCGGGAGGCCCACCCACAGCCAGGCGACGGTGATCAGGCCGCGTCGCCTAGGCGGACTGTCGGGGGTCGTCGTGGGCTGCGGCGTCGGTGTCATCTGCGGGCTCCCTGGGTGCGGGGACTACGTGGTGGCGGGTGTGGACGGGGCGGACGAGTTCGTTGGCGACGAAGCCGACGACCAGCAGCCCGATCATGATCATGAGCGACAGGCCGTACAGGCCGGCGCCGTGCTTGCCCGCGCTCTCCTGGCTGTCGGCGACCCAGTTCACGATGAGCGGGCCGAGGACGCCCGCCGTGGACCAGGCGGTGAGCAGCCGGCCGTGGATGGCACCGACCTGGTATGTGCCGAAGAGGTCCTTCAGATACGCGGGGACGGTCGCGAAGCCGCCTCCGTAGAAGGAGAGGATCACGAGGGCGCAGAGCACGAACAGCGGCTTCGACGCGTCGCCCCAGAGGACGATGAGCAGGTACATCAGGGCGCCCACGCCGAGGTAGACGCGGTAGATGTTCTTGCGGCCGATCAGGTCGGAGGTCGAGGACCAGCCGATCCGGCCCGCCATGTTCGCGGCGGACAGCAGCGCGACGAAGCCCGCGGCGGCGGAGGCGGAGACCGGGGCGCTGCTGTCGGCGAAGAAGTCCGTGATCATCGGCGCGGCCTTCTCCAGGATGCCGATGCCGGCGGTCACGTTCATGGTGAGGACGACCCACAGGCACCAGAACTGGGGCGTACGGATCGCCTGCTTCGCGGAGACCTGCGGACCGCTGGCGGCGGCCACCGCCTTCCCCTCGGCCCCCTCCCCCTGCGGGGCGCGCGGCCTCGGCACCCGTACGAGCAGCACGCCGAGCGTCATGAACACCGCGTACACCACACCGTGCACCGCGAACGCGAGCGCGATGCCGCCGCTGCCCAGCGGGAACGACTCCAGCATCTGGGCGCTCCACGGGGACGCGATGAGCGCGCCGCCGCCGAAGCCCATGATGGCGATGCCGGTGGCCATGCCGGGCCGGTCGGGGAACCACTTGATCAGCGTCGAGACGGGCGAGATGTAGCCGATGCCGAGGCCGATGCCGCCGACGAACCCGTAGCCGAACACGATCAGCCAGAACTGCTCGGTGAGGGCGCCGAGCGAGGACAGCAGGAAGCCGGAGGAGAAGCAGACGAGCGCGACGGTCATCGCCCAGCGCGGCCCGTTGCGCTCGACGAGCGTCCCGCCGAAGGCGGCCGAGAGCCCGAGCATCACGATGCCGAGCTGGAACGGCAGCGCGCTCTGCGTGCCGCTCAGCCCGAGCGCCGACTCCAGGGGCGGCTTGAAGACGCTCCAGGCGTAGGCCTGGCCGATGGAGAGGTGTACGGCGAGTGCGGCCGGGGGGACGAGCCAGCGGCTCCAGCCGGGAGGTGCGACGGGTGGCCTCATGATCCCGAACGGTAGGCAGTGGCACGGGAGTTAGGGAAGCCCGTGGACAAACTCTTGTCGACGAACTCGGGGGCTCACATACTGTAGGCAGTATCCAGATGCGGACAGCGAGGTCGGCGGCGACCCGGCACCTCTGGTACAGGAGAATGGGACCCATGGGACGAGTCACGGAACGACGCAAGGTGATCCGAATACGGGACGGCCAGGTGTCCGCCCGGCCCGACACCCTCGTCGCCGAGGAACCCCTGGAGATCCGGCTCAACGGCAAGCCGCTCGCCATCACCATGCGCACCCCGGGCGACGACTTCCCGCTCGCGGCCGGCTTCCTGGTCAGCGAGGGCGTCCTCGGCTCCGCCGCCGACCTGCAGAACATCGTGTACTGCGCGGGGGCCACGGAGGACGGCAGTAATACGTACAACGTGGTGGACGTGCGGACGGCCCCCGGGGTCGAGCTGCCCGACATCACGCTGGAGCGGAACGTCTACACGACCTCGTCCTGCGGCCTGTGCGGAAAGGCGAGCCTCGACGCGGTGCGCACCACGGCCCGCTTCCCGATCGCCGACACGCCCCCGCTGCGGCTCGAACCGGAACTGCTCGCCTCGCTCCCCGACCGGCTGCGGGAGGCCCAGCGGGTCTTCGACAGGACCGGGGGGCTGCACGCGGCGGCGCTGTTCGACGAGGCGGGGCGGCTCGTCGACATCCGGGAGGACGTGGGCCGCCACAACGCGGTGGACAAGCTCGTCGGCCGGGCGCTGCAGAACGGGGAGCTGCCGCTGTCCCGCTCGGTCCTCATGGTGTCCGGCCGCGCCTCGTTCGAGCTGGCGCAGAAGGCCGTGATGGCGGGGATTCCGGTCCTCGCGGCGGTGTCAGCCCCCTCGTCCCTCGCGGTGGACCTCGCGGCCGAGACGGGCCTGACACTGGTCGGCTTCCTGCGGGGCAACTCCATGAACGTGTACGCGGGCGAGGACCGCATCGCACTGCACACGTCAGCCGTGACCGGCTGACCCCACTCCGGCCGCGCCGCCCCCGACCCCCGCGACGCGCCGCAGCATGTCCATGAACCGGTCCCGCTCCCCCGCCGTCAGCGGCGCGAGGAGTTCGTCGTTCGCGGCGCGCGCCGCCGTGGCGCAGGTGTCGACGAGGCGGGCGCCCTCGGCGGTGACGGTGACCGCGTTCTTGCGCCGGTCCTTGGGGTCGGGCGTCCGCTCGACGAGGCCCGCGGCCTGGAGGTCGTTGAGGACGCCGACCATGTCCTTGGGGTCGAGCCCCACACCGCGCACGAGGTCGGCCTGGGCGACCGGCTGCCGGTCCGCGACCGCGCTGAGCACCACGTAGTGCCACATCTTCAGCCCTTGCCCGGCGAGCGCTTCGGCGACGAGCCCACGCCCGCGCGCGGCGGCCCGCCCGAGCAGCCAACTGGGCAGATCGCGGATGGTGCTGGGGGCGGCTGGCGTCGGCGGGCTCGATGCGCTCATGCGGCAACCCTAGCGAATAACCGTTGGTGGCCCCAACGGAAGTCGCGTATCGTCCGTCGCATTCGTTGGGAGCTCCAACGGATATGGAGTGGCGGACGGCCTCGCCGTCCGGGCGAGCGGAGGTGGTGGTGGCGTGACATCCATGCGCCGGGTCCGGTACGAGCGCGGCGGCGGCCCCGAGGTGCTGTTCCTGGAGGAGGTGCCGGTTCCCGAGCCGGGGCCCGGTGAACTCCTCGTACGGAACGAGGTGGTTGGGGTGACGCTGCCCGTCGTCCGCAAGGTCCGCGAGGCGGCCGAGCCGATCGCGCTCGGCGGGGAGGTCGCGGGCGAGGTGGTCGCGCTCGGTGCGGGGGTGACCGGGTACGCGGCCGGGGACCGGGTCACCGGGCTTGTCTTCGGGCACGGCTACGCGGACTACGCGCTGCTGCACACCGCGATGGCCTCCCCCGTGCCGGACGCCGCGAGCGCGGTCGACGCGGTGGCGCTCGTGCGCAGCGGGCTCGTCGCGTACGGGGCGCTGCACGCGGCCCGGCCCGAGCCGGGCGAGGCGGCGCTGGTGACCGCGGCGGCGAGCGGGGTGGGGCATCTCGCCCTGCAACTGGCCGAGTTGAAGGGCGCCGGGCGGGTGGTGGCCGCGGTGTCCGACGTCCGGAAGGCCGAGTTCGTGCGCGCGCTCGGGGCCGACGAGGTGGTGACGTACGGCGCGGAGTCCTGGGGCGAGCCCGTGGACTACGTACTGGATGCCGTCGGCGGCGCGCTGCTGAAGCCCGCGGTGGCCGCGCTCGCGCCGCACGGCCGACTCGTGGCGTACAGCTCGGGCGGCGGGACGGTGGAGGCGTACGACCTTCTGGTGGGCGCGAAGTCGGTGATCGGTTTCCAGATGCGGCTCATCGCGCGCGGGCGGCCGGAGCTGTACGAGCGATGGCGCCGCGAGGTGTGGGAGCTGTATCTGACGGGCGCTCTGAAGCCCGCCGTGCATGGGGAGTTCGCGTTGGAGGACGCGGCGAAGGCGCATGCGGTGATCGAGGGGCGGGCCAATACCGGGAAGGTCGTCCTCGTTCCTTGACGCAAGGTTCTTGTGGGGTGCGGAGCGGCGCAAGTAACGTCCGCCGCGCATACGTTGGACGTCGGATGTCCGATTGTTCGGACGACCCGAAGGGTGGGCCACGCCATGCACGTCCGTCTGAGAACCCTGGTGGTGTCCGCGGTCGCGGCCACGGTCGCCGCCGCGCTCCCCGTCCCGGCCGCCGCGAGGCCGGCCACCGAAACCCAACCCGCCTTTGAGCAGCAGGTGTTGTTCAAGGCCTCACAGGATCCGGGGTACGCCTGCTACCGGATACCGTCCGTCGTGAAGACCGTGCGCGGCACGCTGCTGGCCTTTGCCGAGGGGCGTACGAACGACTGCTCCGACGCCGGTGACATCGACATCGTCGTCAAGCGCTCGCACGACGGCGGCCGCACCTGGTCGCCGCTCCAGGTCGTCAACGAGGGCGCCGGTGACACCCACGGGAACCCCTCGCCGATCGTGGACCGCAGGACGGGCCGCATCGTGCTGGCGGAGACGTACAACACGGGCCGTACGGACGGAAAGAACTGCGATGTGCCGTGCGACCGCACCCCGCATCTGCAGTACAGCGACGACGACGGCCAGAGCTGGTCGAAGCCGCGCGACCTGAGTGACGAGATCCTCCCCGACGACTTCAACTCCTGGTACGCGACCGGGCCTTCGCACGGCATTCAGCTGACCCACGGCCGCCACCGCGGCCGCCTCGTCTTCGCCGTCAACGCCGAGGCATGGAACGGCAGTCGGGTCACCGCGAACCACGCCGCCCTCATGGTCAGCGACGACGGCGGCGAGCACTGGCGGGTCGGCGCGAAGGACACGTGGCCGATCGCCGACGACGGCACGTTCCGGCAGAAGCCGTCCGAGATGGCGCTCGCCGAGCGGCCCGACGGCACGATCTACGTCAGCGGGCGCGAGCAGGACGGCACCGACCTCGGGCACCGGACGCACACCGTCAGCCGGGACGGCGGCGATTCGTTCGCCCGGCCCTTCTCGGCGATCCCGGATCTCTATACGCCGCAGGTGCAGGGGTCGGTGCTGGCGGTGGGCGAGGACGGGGACCGTTTGCTCCTCGCCTGTCCCGGTGACCCCGACCGGCGGCGCACCATGACCATCCGGTCCTCGTACGACGGCGGGCGGACCTGGGAGAGCTTCGACCGGGGCACCGTCGTGACCACGGACTGGTCGGGCTATTCGGACCTGGTGCAGGCCGACCGGGCGCATGTGGGGCTGCTGTACGAGGGCGGGGCCGTGGACGCCCGCGACGAGATCCGCTTCTCCCGGTTCACGCTCGACTGGCTCAAGGAGCGGCGCGGGCCCGACCCGACGACGGACGACCGGGCGCCGGGGGCGCGGGCGGCGGCCGTGCTCGGCGGGGCCCGGGAGACGGAGGGGCGGGCCGGCGGGGCGCTGGCCTTCGACGGGGTGGACGACGCGGTGCGGTTGCCGTTCAGCGGGCGGTTGCCGCTCGGGACGCGGGAGTTCAGCGCCTCCCTGTGGTTCCGGTACACGGCGACGAGTGGGGAGCAGCCGTTGTTGTGGATGGGAGGCATTGGGACGACGCAGCCGCAGGTGTGGTTGCGCGGCGAGCCGGCGTCGAATCGGATCACTGGGCTGATGACGGTGCGGGACGGCTCCGCCGCGCCTCGGTCCGTGTCGGTGCGGTCGGCGTCCGCGTACAACGATGGGGCGTGGCATCACGTCGAACTTCGGCGTGGAGGTGGGGAGTTGGTGATGTACGTCGACGGGGTGGAGGTCGGTTCCGCGGCCGATGTGCCGGGGTCCGTGAGTCGGAACTCGCCGTTCGGGGTGCATGTTGGGCAGCGGATGGACAGTCGGGCGTTCTTTACGGGGGCGATTGATGACGTTCGGGTTTCCTCGGGTGGGGAGGATGTCGTGCGGTTGCCTTTGGATCGGGTGAGGGGTGGGTGAGGTCTCGGGGCGCTGCCCCGGACCCCGCTGCTCAAGCGCCGCAGGGGCTTGATGTGGCCCGCCAGTCCGCCGAGATGCGGTCGGCCTGGGTGCGGACGGCGGCTACCAGGTCGTGGGCGCCGCGGCGGCGGGGTGGGCCGACCGTCGCCGCGGAGATGCGGCGGGCGAGGCGGGGGCCCTCGACGGGGCGGACGACGATGTCGGCGCGCGGGGAGTTGAGCGCGAGGCGAGGGACCAGGGCGACACCCGAGCCCGCCGCGACGTGGCCCTGGATGACGCCGTAGTCGTCGGAGCGCAGGGCGGTGAGGGGGCGGTAGCCCGCCTCCTCGCAGGCGCGGTCGAGCTGGCGGTCGCAGGGGTCCCAGGCGGTGGTGCCGACGATCCACGGCTCCTCGCGCAGGGCCTTCAGCGGCACCCGGTCGAGGCTCGCGCACGGGTGTTCCGGGGGCAGGACGAGGTCGAGCGGGTCGTCGAGGACGGGGTGCAGCGTGATGCCGTCGTCGAGGGTGAGCGGGTCGTCGGGCTGGGTGAAGACGAGGGCGACGTGGAGTTCGTCGCGGCGCAACAGGTCGAGCAGGGCGGGGAGTTCGCCCTCGGTCAGGTCGAAGGTGACGCCCTGCTCGGCGATCTGCCGCACCGCGCGCGGCAGCAGCAGCGCGCTCGCCGTCGGGAACGCGCCGACCCGCAGCACCGTCTCCGCGCCGCCGAGCAGCGTACGTATCTCGTCCTCCGCGCGGCCGAGCCTGCGCACCACGGCGTCCGCGTGCGGCAGCAGGGTCCGGCCGACGTCGGTGAGCGTGGCGCCGCGCGGCCCGCGCTCGACGAGCCGGGCCCCGAAGTGCCCCTCCAGCGTGGCCAGATGGTGGGTGACGGTGGGCTGGCTGTAGTGCAGCGAGCGCGCGGCGCCCGCGAGCGATCCTTCTTTGGCGATCGCTCGCAGGACGTACAAGTGACGAAGATCCAACACCGCAATAGGTTATTGATGAAACCTGCACCCCTACAAGAAATTCTTCTGTTCTCTTGATCGTTTCCGGCTGTCAGGGTCAGCGGCGTGACACGAGAACTGCCCCACACCACTCCCGCCCCCGGCGACCACGACCGGGCGCCCTACGCCGCCGCCGTACGCGAGAGCGCGGCCGACGACTGGCTGCGCCTGAACGTGCCGGGCCATTGCGCACAGCCCGACCGCTTCCCGCGGCTGGCCGACACCTTCGGCGCGGATGTGCTGCGGATGGACTTTCCGCCGCTGCTCGAAGGGCTCGACCTGGGCCCGGCGCCGACGCCCATGGACGAGGCGCTGGACCTCGCCGCCGACGCGTGGGGCGCCGCGCGCACCTGGTTCCTCACCAACGGCGCCTCGCAGGGCAACCGGATCGCGGGCCTCGTCGCGCGCTCCCTCGGCGAGACGCTGGTGGTGCAGCGCAGCGTGCACTCCAGCGTCGTCGACTCCCTCGTCCTGTCGGGGATGCGGGCCCACTTCGTGCAGCCGTCGGTCGACCACGGCCTGGGCATCGCGCACGGTGTCACGGCCGCCGACCTGGAGCGGGCGCTCGCCGACGCGCCGGACGCCGCGGCGGCGTACGTCGTGACACCCAGCTACTTCGGCGCGGTCGCCGACGTCCGGGCGCTCGCCGACGTGGCGCACGCCGCCGGGGTGCCGCTGATCGTGGACGAGGCGTGGGGCAGCCACTTCGGCTTCCACCCGTCCGTACCGGCGAACGCCCTGTCGCTCGGCGCCGACCTGGTGGTGTCCAGTACGCACAAGCTGGCGGGGAGTCTCACGCAGGCGGCGATGCTGCACCTGGGCGACGGGCCGTTCCGGGCGAGGCTGGAGCCGTTGGTGCAGCGGGTGTTCCATCTGACGCAGTCGACGAGTGCGTCCGCACTGCTGCTGGCCTCGCTCGATGTGGCGCGGCAGTCGCTCGCGGCCGATCCGGGGCGGGTGCTGGAGTCCGTGGAGTGCGCGGACAAGATCCGCGACCGGATCCGGGCGGAGGGGCGGTTCCCCGTCGTCAGCGACGAGTTCGCGGGCGCGTTCCCCGATGTGGTGGGTGTGGACCCGCTGCGCATCGCGATCGGGACGCGGGCCGGGGGCGTTCCCGGGCACGAGGCGCGGCTTCGGCTGCTGCGCGAGCACCGCGTGCACGTGGAGGTGGCCACGGCGTCGGCGATCGTCGCGGTCGTCGGCGCGGGCAGCGCGCCGGACGCGGAGCGGTTCGTGGACGCGTTGCACGCGCTTCCGCAACTCTGCGGCCCCGCAAGGGAGTTGAGCGCCTTGCGGCTGCCCGCCCCCGGGGCCGTCCGTACCACCGTGCGCGAGGCGTTCCTCGGGCCGAGCCGGCTCGTGCCCGCGGCCGAGGCCGTCGGACGTGTCTCGGCGGACACCCTCGCCGCGTACCCGCCGGGCATTCCGAACGTGCTGCCCGGCGAAGTCATCACCGCCGAACACGTCGCCTTCTTCCAAGAGACGGCGCGGGCCCCCGGCGGCCATGTGCGCGGGGCGCCGGATCCGGGCGTGAGCGCGCTGCGCGTCACCGACTGACCGGACTTCCCTCGTTCTGTTCCTGTTTCCTCACCACCGATTTCCTCACCACCGATTTCCTCACCACCGAGCCCAAGGATGTGCCCGTGGCCCCAGATCGACCAGCCCCGCTCTCCGTCGCCCTGCGCAAGAAGCCGGTCGCGACCCTGCTCGCCGAAAGCGGTGAGGGTGACGAAAGCGGTGAAGGCGGAGGGAGCGCCGAAGGCGGCGCCCGGCTCAACCGCTCCATCGGGCTGTGGCAGTTGGCCGCGCTCGGCATCAGTTGCACCATCGGCACCGGCATCTTCTTCGTGCTCACCACCTCGGTGCCGCAGGCGGGGCCCGGCGTGCTGCTGTCCTTCGTGGTCGTCGCGATCGCGGCGGGCCTGACGGCGCTGTGCTACTGCGAGTTGGCGTCCGCGATCCCGGTCTCGGGATCCTCGTACTCCTACGCGTACGCGACGCTCGGCGAGGGCATCGCCTTCGCCGTCGGGGCGTGTCTGCTCCTGGAGTACGGGGTGGCCGCCTCGGCGACGGCCGTCAGCTGGGGCGAGTACCTGAACCTCTTCACGGACCTGCTGTTCGGGTTCCGGCTGCCGCACGCCCTGTCGGCGGCGCCGGACAGCGGCGGCCTGATCAATCTGCCGGCCGTGGTCCTGGTCGGGCTCTGTTGTCTGCTCCTTGTGCGCGGGGCGCGTGAGTCGGCGGTCGTGAACGCGGTGATGGTGGCCGTGAAGGTGCTCGTGCTGCTGCTGTTCGTGGCGGTGGCGTTGACCGGGTTCGAGGCGGACCGGCTGCATCCGTTCCTGCCGCTGGGGGTGGCCGGGGTCGGCACGGCGGCGTCCGGGATCTTCTTCTCGTTCATCGGACTCGACGCGATCTCGACGGCGGGCGAGGAGGTGCGCAATCCGCGGCGCACGGTGCCGCTGGCGCTGCTGCTCTCGCTCGGCGTGGTGACGGCGCTGTATCTGGCGGTCGCGTTCGCGGCGCTCGGGGCGCAGTCGTGGGGGTCGTTCAGCGGGCAGGAGGCCGGGCTCGCGCAGATCCTTGAGCAGGTCACGGGGGCGCACTGGCCGGCGCTCGTGTTCGCGGGCGGTGCGGTCGTGTCCATCTTCAGCGTCACGCTCGTGTCGATCTACGGGCAGACCCGCATCCTGTACTCGATGGGGCGGGACGGGTTGCTGCCGCCGTTGTTCGCGAAGGTGTCGGCGCGGACGCGGACGCCGGTGCGGAACACGGTCGTGGTGTGTGTGGGCATTACCGCGCTCGCCGCGTTCGTGCCGCTCGACGTGCTGGCGGATCTCACGAGCATGGGCACGCTTGTGGCGTTCGCCGTGGTGTCGGTGGGGGTGATGGTGTTGCGGCGTACGCAGCCGGCGCTGCCGCGGGGGTTTCGGGTGCCGGGGTATCCGGTGACGCCGGTGTTGAGTCTGGCGGCGATCGCGTATCTGTTGTACGGGTTGCATGTGTCGACGTATGTGTTGTTCGCGGTGTGGTTGGTGGGGGCCGCGGTGTTGTATCTCGGGTATGGGCGGCATCATTCGCGGCTGGGCCGTGAGCCGGTTGCCTCGTCGTTGCCCACGCCTCGGGGCGCTGCCCCGGACCCCGCCGGCTCTCGTACGAAAGGCGGGGCTTGATCGGGACCGTGTGACACACCTGCACAGCGTGGACCAGACGTCGTCCGACCGTTAACGTCGCGTCGCGTGCGGGAGCGTAAGCGGGGGTCCAGGGCGGCGGTGGGCGCGCTGTTGGGTGCGCTCCTGCTCGTACTCGTCGTGATCGTCGCCCTCCCCGAGCGGGAGGGCGGCGCGCGTTGTGCGGGGCGGGGGGTGGTCTCGTGGGCGGCGGATGACGCGCTCACCGGCGAGTTCGCCCGCTACGGCGACGACGCCACGCGGCTCGACGACTGGACCGGCGGCGACGGTACGCATTCGGTGCGGTTGCCGGACGGGCGGTTGCTGTGGCTGTTCTCCGATACGTACTTGGGTGCGGTGAACCGGCCGCCCAACCCTGCCGGGCAGTCGCACGCGTGGCGGACCGCGGACGCGCCGTTCGTGCGGAACTCCGGTGTGGTGACGGATCGTTCGGGGCGGCTGGAGCGCACGCTGCCCACTCCCCTGTTTCCGGACACGGGCGCGGGCGAGTGGCGTTGGCCGGTCGAGGCGCGGGTCGAGGAGAGCGGCGGCGAGCAGGTCGTACGGGTGTTGCTGTGGACGCGTGCGAAGGGCACGGGGCCGTACGTCTACGGGGTGCCGAACGCGACCGAGGTGGCCACGCTGTCGCTGCCCGATCTGCGGCTCCGGGGCATCACGCAGGTCCTCGACCAGCGGCAGGTGCGGGATCCGGCGCGGCGCGTCCTGTACGGGACGTCGGCCGTCGACGCGGGCGGCTGGACGTATGTGTTCGGCGCGGACGACGGGGAGAAGGCGGTGCATCGGGCGTACGTGGCGCGGGTGCCGGCCGGCCGGTTCGGGGACGTGAAGGCGTGGCGGTACTGGGACGGGGAGGGGTGGGGCGCGCGGGCCGCCGACGCCGCACCGGCCCTCGGGGACGGGGAGCGGAGGGGCGTGGGCACCGCGTTCACGGTGGTGCGGGACGCGGGAACGTACGTTCTGCTCACGACGGCGGCGGGGGCGGAGGGGCTGAAGAAGGTCACCTCCTACTGGGCCTGTTCGCCGACCGGGCCCTGGCACGGGCCCGCGCACGCCTTCACGCCGCCCCTCCCCCACGACGGGGCGACGCCCTCGCGCACGGCGGCGTACAACCCGCAGGCGCACCCGGAGTTGAGCGGCGACGGGCGGCTCGTCGTGAGCTACGACGTCAACTGGCTGGACACCGCGCCCGCCGCCGCGGAGGCGCAGCTCAGGAGGAACGTGTCCCTGTACCGACCGCGGTTCGTGTCACTTCGCCTGGGCCCGCCGCCGACGCGGTGACGGTGGCCTCTTCCGGCTCCCGCGGGTCCTTGGAGCGGCGCTTGGCGATGACCGCGCACACCATCAACTGCATCTGGTGGAAGAGCATCAGCGGCAGCACGGCGAGCGAGGCGTGCGCGCCGAACAGGACGCTCGCCATGGGCAGTCCGGAGGCCAGGGACTTCTTCGAGCCCGCGAACTGGATGGCGATCCGGTCGGCGCGGTCGAAGCCGAGCGCCTTGGCGCCGTACCAGGTCACCAGGAGCATGATCGCGAGCAGTACCGCCTCCACCACCAGGAGTCCCGCGAGCCGGACCGCGCTGACCTGGTGCCAGATGCCCTGCACCATGCCCTCGCTGAACGCGGTGTAGACGACGAGCAGGATCGAGCCGCGGTCGACGTAGCCGAGGATCTTCTTGTGGCGGGCGATGAAGCCGCCGACCCAGCGGCGCAGCAACTGGCCCGCGAGGAACGGCACGAGCAGCTGCAGCACGATCTTGACGAGGGAGTCGGCGGAGAAGCCGCCGCCGCTGTTGCCGAGCAGCGCCGCCGCGAGCAGCGGAGTCAGCACGATGCCGGCGAGCGAGGAGAAGGAGCCCGCGCAGATCGCCGCCGGGACGTTGCCGCGCGCGATGGAGGTGAAGGCGATCGACGACTGGATCGTCGACGGTACGAGCGTGAGGAAGAGCAGGCCCTCGAAGAGGTTCTGCGGCAGCAGTACGGGGACCAGGCCGCGGGCCGCGAGGCCGAGCAGCGGGAACACGACGAACGTGCAGGCGAGGACCGTGACGTGGAGCCGCCAGTGGCGCAGTCCGTCCATCGCCTCACGGGTCGAGAGGCGTGCCCCGTAGAGGAAGAAGAGGAAGGCGACGGCGGCGGTCGAGGCCCCCGATGCGACGTCGGCGGCGGCCCCTCGGGCCGGGAGCAGTGCGGCGAGGCCCACTGTCGCGATCAACGCCAGGATGTACGGGTCGATCGGCATCCAGCTCGGCCAGGTCAGGCGTTTCATTGGTTCCTTGCTCTCGGTACGTGTCGTGCCCTCTCCATCGTCCTCCTCAAGGTCGTGATCGGGAATCCTGCATACCGTTCTGACTGTGATCGCGGTGCGTGATGAGCGGGGGTAGCGTGCCTGGCATGTACGAACCCGGGCAGCTCAGGACCTTTCTCGCCGTCGCGCAGACGCTGAGCTTCACGCAGGCCGCGCGGCGGCTCGGCCTGCGGCAGTCCACCGTGAGCCAGCATGTGCGGCGCCTGGAGGACGCGACGGGGCGCACCCTGTTCACGCGGGACACGCACTCCGTGGAACTGACGGAGGACGGGGAGGCGATGCTCGGGTTCGCGCGGCGGATTCTGGAGGTGCACGAGCAGGCGGCGTCGTTCTTCACAGGGACGCGGCTGCGGGGGCGGCTGAGGTTCGGGGCGTCGGAGGACTTCGTGGTGACACGGCTGCCGGAGATCCTGGAGTCGTTCCGGGCCGAACACCCGGAGGTGGACCTGGAGTTGACGGTCGAGCTGTCGGGGACGCTGCACGAGCAGTTGGATGCCGGGAAGCTCGATCTCGTGCTCGCGAAGCGGCGGCCGGAGGATCCGCGGGGGGAGTCGGTGTGGCACGACCGGCTGGTGTGGATCGGCTCGGAGCGGCTGCGCATCGACCAGGAGCGGCCCGTGCCGCTGATCGTCTATCCGCCGCCGGGGATCTCGCGCGCCCTGGCCCTTGAGGCGCTTGAGCGGCACGGGCGGGCGTGGCGGATCGCGTGCACGAGCGGTTCGCTGAACGGGCTCGTGGCGGCGGCGCGGGCGGGGCTCGGCGTGATGGCGCACTCGCGCGGGCTCATCCCGCCGGGGCTCGTACGCGTCCCGGAGCGGGCGGGGCTTCCGGAGCTGGGCGAGGTGGACTTCGTGGTGCGCAGCGCGGCGCGGGACGAGAGCGAGCCGGCGCGGGCGCTCGCGCAGGCGATCCTGGCGGGCGGGGACCGGCTGCACCGCGCCGCCCGCTAGCGGCAGCGCTGACAGCGGTGGTGGTACCGTCCCCGGAACCGACTACTCCGTCTAAAAACTCCGCAGACGGATCGCGGTGACCTCTTTGCATGGATCCGATGGAGAACCGTGAAGGAGGCCGGGAGATTACGGTCCCGAAACTTACTCTTCCGTAAGTAGTCTGCCCCGCTCCATCCGTTGTGGTCCGTTATAAACCTCTGACCTGTGCAAATTCCGCGCTCCTTCTGCGCACTTAAGGCACTCCCGCGGGCGCTTGCGGTCCGGTACCGTCACCGACGCTGTGCGGAGCGCCACAAGGAGCAACTTTGCGTGAGTTCACCAACCCCCCTGTGGCGTCGGCGCCGCTCGTCGGCGGCCTCGCCGACGCCGTGTTCGACCATGCCCTGGACACCCCGGGTCATATCGCCCTGGCCCGCAAGGACCAGCACGGAAAGTGGCACGACGTCACGTCGGCCCAGTTCTGCGACGAGATAATGGCCCTGGCCAAGGGGCTGCTCGCGCAGGGCATCCGGTTCGGCGACCGGGTCGCCATCATGTCGCGGACGCGTTACGAGTGGACGCTGTTCGACTTCGCGCTGTGGACCATCGGCGCGCAGGTCGTCCCGGTCTACCCGACGTCCTCGGCCGAGCAGGTCTTCTGGATGCTGTACGACTCCGAGGTGTCGGCGGCGATCGTGGAGCACGAGGACCACGCGATGACGGTCGCCACGGTCATCGGCCGGCTGCCGCATCTGCACCGCCTGTGGCAGCTCGACGGCGGCGCCGTCGACGAGATCACGGCGTCCGGCACCCACCTCGACGACGAGACGGTGCACCGGCACCGCCGCGCGATCACCCCGGACTCCCCCGCCACGATCATCTACACGTCCGGCACCACGGGCCGCCCCAAGGGCTGTGTGATCACGCACGGGAACTTCATGTACGAGGCCGACACCGTGGTCGGGTACTGGGAGCCGGTGTTCTCCTCGAAACGGGAGCGCACCCCGTCGACGCTGCTCTTCCTGCCGCTCGCCCATGTCTTCGGGCGGATGGTGGAGGTCGCGGCGGTGCGCGGCGGCGTGAAGCTGGCCCACCAGCCGGAGCTGCGGGCGTCCGCGCTGCTGCCCGACCTTCAGTCGTTCAAGCCGACGTTCATCCTCGCCGTGCCGTACATCTTCGAGAAGGTGTTCAGCGCGGCCCGCAGGAAGGCCGAGAGCGAGGGCAAGTCGGGGCCCTTCGAGAAGGCCATCGAGTGCGCCGTGAAGTACGCGGACGCGCAGGAGGCGAAGGCGTTCGGCACCGGCCCCGGGCCCTCGGCCTCCCTCCGTATGCAGCACTCGGTCTTCGACAAGCTCGTGTACTCCAAGGTGCGCGCTGCGATGGGCGGCCGGGTGCGGCACGCGTTCTCCGGCGGCTCCGGCATGGACCGGCGGCTCGGTCTGTTCTTCGACGGCGCCGGCGTCCGGATCTTCGAGGGCTACGGCCTCACCGAGTCGACGGCCGCCGCGACCGCGAACCCGCCGGAGCAGACCCGCTTCGGCACCGTGGGACAGGCGATCCCCGGTTCCAGCGTGCACATCGCGGACGACGGCGAGGTGTGGGTCTACGGCGGCAACATCTTCCAGGGCTACCTCAACGACCCGAAGGCCACCGACTCCTCCCTGTACGACGGTTGGCTCGCGACGGGTGACCTGGGCGCCCTCGACGAGGACGGCTATCTGACCATCACGGGCCGCAAGAAGGAGATCCTGGTGACCTCCGGCGGCAAGAGCGTGTCGCCGCAGCAGTTGGAGGAGCGGGTGCGCGACCACCCGCTGATCGCCCAGTGCCTCGTCGTCGGCAACGACCGCCCGTACATCGCGGCGCTCGTCACCCTCGACACCGAGTCCGTCGAGCACTGGCTCGGCATGCGCGGCAAGCAGACGATGTCGCCCGCGGACCTGGTGCGCGACCCGGACCTGGAGACGGAGGTGCGGCGCGCGGTCGTCGCCGCCAACACCCTGGTCTCGCAGGCCGAGTCGATCCGTACGTTCCGCATCCTCGCCCACCAGTTCACCGAGGAGCACGGCCTGCTCACGCCGTCCCTGAAGCTGAAGCGCAAGGCGATCGAGCAGGCGTACGCGGCGGAGGTCGACGCGCTGTACGGGACGCTGTGACCGCTGATTCGCCGCTTCTGGCCTGCGGTTAGTGTGGCGCGTCGCGAACCGTCCGGCTCGCGACCGGCGACGTGGGAAAGAGGCGTTTCAGTGAGTGGCGGCACGATCCGGCGGCGCAGGAGGCTTGACTCGGTCCTGCTGCTCTGCGCGGTCGTCCTGACCGGCCTGGCGGCCCTGGTGACGGCCGCGGTCGGCAGGCCGGCCGAGCGCGTCGACTCCCTGTGGGCGAACGCCGTGGTCCGGGCGGACGGCGGGCTGCGCGTGACGGAGACGATCGACTACGACTTCGCGGACGGGTCGGACCGGCACGGCATCTACCGCCGCATCCCCGGCACCCCGTCCGGCACCGCCACCGCCTTGCGGGTCGCCATGGACGGCCACCCGGTCCCGGTCGACGTCGAGCGGTCCGCCGACTCGGTCGACTACACCATCGGCGACCCCGACCACACGGTCACCGGCCGCCACCGCTACCGGATCGCGTACACCCTGCCGGGCGTCGTGACCGGCGACGGGCTCGACTGGAACGCCGTCGGCACCGGCTGGGACGTGCCGGTCGCGCACGCCGAGGCGCACATCACCGCGCCCCGCGAACTCCCGCACCTGCGCTGCGTGTCCGGCGACCAGGGCTCCAAGGACCCGTGCGGCAAGGCCGGTTCCCCCGCCGCGGGCCGCATCGACGTGTCGGCGGACGGGCTCGCGGCGGGGCAGGGCATGACCGTGTACTCGGATCAGGGCGCGCCCCTCGCGAACCCCGTCCCGGCCGCCCTGCCGCAGCCGCCGAAGGCGTTCATGTCGGCGCCGGAGGGAACCTCGCCGCTCGTGATGTGGGCGGCGGCCACCGGCGCCGCACTCGCCGCCGCGCTGCTCGCCACGCTGGTGATCCGCCGGGCGGGCCGCGCGCGGGTCCGAACGCCGCAGGGGGTGCGCCGCCGTGACCGGCAGCGCCTCGCCGACGAGTTCACGCCCTCGCCGACCCCGCCGGAGGAGCTGAGCCCGGCGCAGGCGGGCGTGCTGCTCGCGGGCCGGGCCCGCAGGCACCACCGCACGGCGGCCCTGCTGGACGCGGCGGCGCACGGGCATCTCATCCTGCGCGGGCAGCCCAAGACCCCGCAGCTGTCCCGCCCCGTGAAGGTGCCGGACGCGCCCGCCGACCCGATGACCGCGCGGGCCCTGGACAAGATCTTCGCCCACGGCCGCAACGTCCGGCTCGGCACGTACCACGAGAACTTCGCCCTCGGCTGGCGGCAGTTGGGCAGCGATCTGCACGAGTGGCACCGCTCGGGCGGCAAGGGGCTCTGGGAGCCCGGCGGGCAGGGCCGGTGGCTGGCGGCGGTGATCGTCGGCGGTCTCGCGGCGGCCGTGGGCCTGCGCCTGGTGTTCCCCGCCGCGTGGCAGCAGACCGATCCGAGCGACGCCTGGGCGGTGCCGCTCGTGCTCGGCGCCGCGCTCGTGGGCGCCGGGGCCACGCTGCTCCTGCGCGCCTGGGAGCTGCGCCGCCACACGGAGCTGGGCACGCAGATGTGGTGCCGGACGGAGGCGTTCCGCCGCTATCTCGCCGCTCCCCCGGCGGACCGGCACCCCGCCGAGGCGGAGGCGCTCGCGGGCTGGGCAGTGGCGCTCGGTGAGGCCGAGTCGTGGACGGCCGCCGCGGGCACCACCGCCGCCGTGCCGCACCAGGCGTCGCCGTCCGGCAACGACCGCGTCCTCGTGTACTCGCCGACCCTGACCTCGGTGGCGAGCAGCACGGCGACCGCGCCCTCGTCCTCTGGAGGCGGGGGCGGCGGCTCCTCCAGCGGTGGCGGAGGCGGCGGTGGAGTCGGTGGCGGCAGCGGCGGCGGGGGTGGCGGCGGCTGGTGACGGCGGCGGCCGGACGCTCTCCGAGGTAAACCGTGGGTAACTGACGCGTCATCAATTGGCGATGCGTCAGTTATTGACGGTTCATCAGCTCGCACACAGAATCACCCTCACTCCGACGGAGGGGGACCGACCGTGTCGCGACCGATCCGCGTCATCACCGCCACCGTGGCGGCACTCCTGCTCGCCACCGCCTGCAACTCCACCGCCAACAGCGGAACCAACTCCGCGGGCGCGGGAGGAGGTTCGGTCCGCGGCGTGACCGAGGACAGCGTCAAGGTGGGCGGCATCGTCTCCATGACGACGTCGAGCGGCTACAGCAAGAAGGACACCGACCTCGGCGCGAAGGCCCGCTTCGACCGGGCCAATGCCGAGGGCGGGATCAACGGCCGCACGATCGACTACCTGGGCGCGGAGGACGACGGCCAGGACCCGGCGAAGAACCTCGCGGCGGCCCGCAAACTCGTCCAGCAGGACAAGGTGTTCGCGATCTCGCCGATGAGTTCGGTGACGTTCTCCGGCGCCGACTTCCTGCAGAAGCAGAAGGTGCCGACGTTCGGCTGGGGCACGCTGCCGTCGTTCTGCGGGCCGACGTACATCTACGGCTTCGGCGGCTGCATGGTGCCGATGCCGGGCGGCACCATCTCGCAGACCTGGCCGGAAGGGCTCAAGGACGTCACGGGCGGGGCGAAGGGCAAGTCCGTCGCGATCCTCGCCAACGACAACGACGCGGGCACCTTCGCCATCCGCACGTACAAGCAGTCCTTCAAGTCGGCCGGGTACAAAGTCAGTTACGCGAAGGCGACCGTCCCGGCGACCGCGGTGCCGAGCGACTGGTCGGCCTACACCAAGGAGCTGCTGCGCAGCGACGGCGGCAAGGCGCCGGACGTGGTCGTCTCCGTGATGCAGACGCCGTACAACATCGGCCTGTTCACGGCGGTCAAGCGCACCGGCTACAAGGGGATCATCACCGACCCGACGGACTACGATCCCGGGCTGCTCGCCAAGAAGGCGACGAAGCAGGCGCTCGACGGGGTGCACGTGCTGCTGTCCTTCGAGCCGTTCGAGGCGAAGACGCCCGGCATGAAGCAGTTCAAGGCCGACATCAAGAAGGCGTCCGGCGGCAAGGAACTCCCGCTCAATATGCACATGATGACGGGCTACATGAGCGCCGACCTGTTCCTGTCCATCGCGAAGAAGGCGGGCAAGGACCTTGACGTCGAGTCGTTCCAGAAGGCGGCGAGCGGGTTCCACGACACCGGGACCCTCGTCGGCGACCGGGCGCTGCCGCGCGGGCGCACCGAGTCGTTCGGCTGCGGGGCGCTCGCGCAGCTGAAGGACGGGGCGTACCGGGTGTCGTCGCCGTTCAAGTGCTATCCGCCGATCCCCTTCAAGTAGCCGCAAGGGAAGGGGTGTTGACGTGTCGGATCTTCTCGCTTTCGTACTGAGCGGGCTCGTGTCGGGGGCGCTGTACGCGCTGCTCGCCACGGGGCTCGTGCTCTCCTACTCGGCCTCCGGGCTCTTCAACTTCGCGCACGGCGCGACCGCTTACCTGTGCGCGCTCGCCTTCTACGAGCTGCACTCCGGCTTCGGCTGGCCCGCCGTGCCGACGGCGCTGCTGCTCGTCCTCGTCGTAGCTCCCCTGCTGGGGTGGGGACTTGACCGGATGATGTTCAGGAAACTGGCGAAGGTCGGCGAGACCGCGCAGATCGTGGCGACGATCGGGCTGCTCGTGGCGCTGCCCGCGCTCGGCCTGTGGATCGTCGAGCTACTGGAAGACGCGGGCGCGCCGGTGAAGCCCGCGGAGAACCAGTTCGGGCTGCCGGGCGTCGGGCCGAGTCCGGCGAAGAACTGGCAGTTGATGGACGGCGTCGGCATCGACTCCGATCAGCTCATCACGTGGGTGACGACCGCCGTCGTCGCGCTCGCGCTGTGGATCGTGCTGCGGCACACGGCACTTGGGCTCAAACTCCGGGCGGCCGTCGACAACCGTTCGCTCGTCGAGCTGCGCGGCATCAGCGCCGACCGGCTTTCGTCGGTGGCGTGGATGCTGTCGTCCGTGCTCGCGGGCCTCGCCGGGGTGCTCGCCACTCCCCTCCTCGGGCTCTCCTCGCACGACTTCACGCTGTTCCTGTTCGTGTCGGCGACGGCGGCCGTGCTCGGCCGGTTCATGTCGATTCCGCTGGCGTTCGCGGGCGGGCTCGGGCTCGGGGTGCTGCAGAACCTGGTCGCGGGGTACGCCACGTTCGCGGAGAAGATCACCGGCTTCCGTACCGCCGTGCCGTTCCTGATCCTGTTCGCCGGTCTGCTGCTGCTCACGCGGCGGCAGCGCACGGCGGGCACCGTGGCGAGCGACGCGCCGCCCGTGGACTATCTGGCGGGCCGTTCGTGGGCCCGCAGATGGGGGCCGTGGGCAATAGCGGCGGTGCTGATGGCGGTCGCGTTCTACACGGTCACCACGCCGTTCTGGAGCGGGATCCTCGCCCAGGGGCTCGCGATCTCGCTGGTGTTCCTGTCGTTCACCGTCGTCACCGGGCTCGGCGCGATGGTGTCGCTTGCGCAGGCCGCGTTCGTGACGGGTGCGGCGCTCGTCGCGGGTCTCTTGATGAGCCACGGGGTGCCGTTCATCTGGGCGGCGCTCGCGGGGACGTGTGCGGCGGCGGTGCTGGGCGCGCTCGTGGCGCTGCCCGCGCTGCGGCTCGGCGGCCGCTCGCTTGCCCTCGCCACGCTCGCGCTCGCCTTCCTCGCGGACCAAGTCCTGTTCCAGTTGGGCTGGTTGCGGAACGGCGACACCGGGTGGGAGATCCCGCGGGCCGTGGCCGGGCCCATCGACCTCGGCGACGACCGGGCGATGGGCGTCGCCATGGTCGTGCTGTGCACGGCGGCCGTCGCGGGCCTGAGCGCGCTGCGGAACTCGCGGGCGGGCCGGGCCATGCTCGCCGTGCGCTCCGCACCCGCCGCCGCGATGGCGTCCGGGGTCTCCGTCATCCGCACGAAGCTGCTGCTGTTCACGGTCTCGGCGGGCCTCGCCGGATTCGGCGGCGTGATGTACGCCTCGTACAACACCCGCATCACCGCGACCGACTTCACGGCGATGACGGGCCTGATCTGGCTCGCCGTCGTGGTCGCGGCGGGTGTGCGGCGGCCGCAGTTCGCGGTGATCGCGGGGCTCAGCTTCGCCGTCGTACCGCATCTCATCAGCGACTACCTGACCGAGTCGGTCCAGCTCCCGGTGATCCTCTTCGGCCTCGCGGGACTCGCGCTCGCCAACGACCCGGACGGCTACTGCGCGGCGATCCCCGCCCGCCGCCACCAACGCAGGACCGCGAAGGCGGACACCGTCGACGACACACCACCGGTGACACCTCCCGAGCCGGACGCCGTGCTCCAACTCGCGGGCGTCCAGGCCGGATACGACGGCGCGCGCGTCCTGACGGGCGTCGACCTCACCGTCCACCCCGGCGAGATCGTGGCACTCCTCGGCCCCAACGGCGCCGGGAAGTCCACCACGTGCAAGGTCGCGGCGGGCCTCATGACACCTCAGCAGGGCCAGGTGTACGTCGCCGGGGAGGCGGCCACCGGCAAGGGCGCGGTGCGCCGGGCGCGGGCCGGGGTGGTGCTCGCGCCGGAGGGGCGCGGCATCTTCCCTTCCCTCACCGTCGAGGAGAACCTCTCCCTCCAACTCCCGGATCAGGCCGACCGGTTGGCGGTGTACGAGCGGTTCTCCGGGCTCGCCGACCGGCGCGACGTCACCGCGGGCTCGCTCTCCGGCGGCGAGCAGCAGCTCCTCGCGCTCGCCGCGCTGCTGCACCGCCCGCCCCGCGTCCTCATCGCCGACGAGCCCTCGCTCGGCCTCGCGCCACGCGTCGCCGACGAGGTGTACCGGCTGCTCGCCGAACTCCGCGACGCCGGAACGGGGTTGCTGCTCGTCGAGGAGAAGGCGTCGGAGATCCTCGGCGTCGCGGACACCGTGGCGTACCTCGCACAAGGCCGTGTCACGTGGTGCGGGCCGCGCGAGAAGGTGGAGGCCGAACGGCTCACGGAGGCGTACCTCGGCATCGCGGCGACCAAGGAGGCCGAGCACTCATGAGGCACGTACTGGAGGCCGAGGACATCGGCGTGCGCTTCGGCGGCATCCGGGCCCTCGACGGGGTCGGGCTGCGGCTCGCGGCCGGCGAGGTGTGCGGGCTCATCGGGCCGAACGGCGCGGGCAAGACGACGTTCTTCGACGTCGTCTCCGGCATCCGCAGGCCGGACGCGGGCCGGGTGCTGCTCGACGGCGCGGACATCACCCGGCGCTCCCCGGTGTGGCGGGCGCGGCACAGGATGCGTCGCACGTTCCAGCGGCAGCAGCTGTTCGGGCAGCTCACCGTCGCCGACAACCTGCTGGTCGCGCAGGAGTGGCGGCGCGGCGGGGCCGACCAGGACCGGTCGGCGAAGCTCCTCGCCGACTGCGGTCTCGACGCGCTCTCCGACACGTACGCGGGGACGCTGCCGGTCGGCCGGGCCCGGATGCTGGAGCTGGCGCGGGCCGCAGCCGACCGGCCGCGCGTGCTGCTGCTCGACGAGCCCGCGTCCGGCATGACGGCCGACGAGCGCGAACTGCTGGCGGCGACGGTGCGGCGGCTCGCCGACGACGGCTGCGCGGTGCTGCTCGTCGAGCACAACGTGGCCTTCGTGATGGAGCTGTGCTCGCGGGTCGTGGTGCTGGATCTGGGCTCGGTGCTCGCCGAGGGGACTCCTGAGGTGATCCGGGCGGATGCGCGGGTACGCGAGGCGTACCTGGGGTCACACACCCCGGCGCAAAGTTCACATACCTGACTGTCATGCTGGTGTCACCCACAGGAATGCACGTACGCCCGTGATCGTTGACCATGGGAGCAACGGCATACCGAATGTGCAGTGCCACCCAATCACCGGACGAAAAAGGATCGACACCTCGTGAGCAAGGTTCCCCCGATCATCCTGAACAACGGCGTCGAGATGCCCCAGCTCGGCTTCGGCGTGTGGCAGGTGCCGGACGACGAGGCGGAGACGGCCGTCGCGACGGCGCTTCAGGCCGGGTACCGCAGCATCGACACCGCCGCGATCTACGGCAACGAGGAGGGCACCGGCAAGGCCATCGCCGCGTCCGGTGTGCCCCGCGACGAGCTGTTCGTCACGACGAAGCTGTGGAACGCCGACCAGGGCTACGACTCCACGCTGCGCGCCTTCGACGCCTCGCTGGAGAAGCTGGGTCTCGACCACGTCGACCTGTACCTGATCCACTGGCCGCTGCCGTCCAAGGGCCTGGCCGTGGACACGTACAAGGCCTTCGAGAAGATCCAGGCGGACGGGCGCGCCAAGTCCATCGGCGTCTCGAACTTCCTGCCCGAGCACCTCGACCGGCTGACCGCCGAGACCTCCGTGATCCCGGCCGTCAACCAGATCGAGCTGCACCCGCACCTCCAGCAGCGCGCCTCCCGCGAGAAGCACGCGGAGCTGGGCATCGCGACCGAGGCCTGGTCGCCGCTCGGCCAGGGCAAGGGCCTCCTGGAGGTCCCGGCCATCGTCGCGATCGCGCAGAAGCACGGCCGCACCCCGGCGCAGGTCGTGCTGCGCTGGCACGTCCAGCTGGGCAATGTGGTGATCCCGAAGTCCGTGACGCCGTCGCGGATCAAGGAGAACATCGACGTGTTCGGCTTCGAGCTCGACACCGAGGACCTCGGCGCGATCTCCGCGCTCAACGAGGACCGGCGCCTGGGCCCGGACCCGGCGACGTTCGACGTGGCGTAACGCGTACGCATACGTGAAGGGGGCCCCGGTCGGGGCCCCCTTTTCGCGTGCCCGGACGGGCTCAGGCCTCCTTGACCGCCAGGTGCACGGTGTGCGCGGTCAGCAGGAACACGTCGTCGCGGCGGTACAGGCTCTGCGGGTCGTCGGGGTCCATCAGGCGCCCGATCGTCGCCATGTCCTCCGGCGACAGGGCCTCGGCGAAGACCTCCAGGCGGCGCTTCCACAGGTCGACGACCGTCTCGCGGGCCTCGCCGGTGAGCGGGGCGGGCAGGTCGAGCAGGAAGCTGCGGCTGGTGGCACCCGACAGGCCGGCGTCCGTCAGGAGCTCCGCCCAGTTCTCGGTGTCCTGCTTGGCACCCGGCAGGTTCGCGCGCATGTCGCCGAACCACTCCTCCTCGATGGCGTCCGCCCGCGCCTGGAGTCCTGGCTTGCCGAGGCCGAAGTCGCGCGGCAGGCAGCGCTGCGGAAGGCCGCCCTCGACGAGCGCGAGGGTGCCGCCGGGCGCGAGCCGCCCCGCGAGCGCGGCGACCGCGGCGCGCTGGTCGCCCACATGGTGCAGGGAGCGGGCCGCCCAGATGAGGTCGGCGTGCGGCAACTCGTCGATGGCGTCGGGGAGTTCGACGCGCAGCGTGCCGGTGCGCTCGGCGAGTCCGTGCTCCGCGAACCGCTCCGTGGCGCGCGCGAGGAGCTTCTCCTCCGGGTCGGCCGCGACGACACGTGCCTCGGGGAAGGCCTCGGCGAGGTGCAGGGACACGGCGCCGGGTCCCGCGCCCGCGTCGACGATCAGGCCGGTGCCGGCGGCGGGGCGGGTGTCGCGGAGCCAGGCGAGGGCCTGGGTGTAGAGGGGCTCGTACACGGAGGCGTTGCGTTCGAGCATGGGGATCATGTCGGCCCAGTCGATGTCGGTGTGGTCGTGCCCACCGTGCTGACCGTGCCCGCCGCCGTGCTGCCCCTGCTGACCGTGCTGTTGTCCGTGCTGGTGGTGACCGTGCGCCATGTCGGTGTCGCCGCCCTTCGTGCCCGTATGTCGTCCGTCGACCCTCAGAGTGCGCGGACGACATACGGGCGGGCAAGCTACCTTGCCGGGTCGGCAAATTCCGACCGGGGCGGCAGGGCTACAGCGCCGGGTAGGCGTTCTTCATGAGCTCCTGGAACTGGGCGGAGAACCACTTCCCGGACAGCGGGGCGTTCGGCAGCGCCCCGGACATGTTGTTGTTGTTCCGCGGGTTGCCGGTGTACGTCGGGTCGCACATGCGGTCGAAGCCCTTGCCCTCGTCGTTGTCGATGGCGGTGCTCGACCCGTCCGACTCGCCCGGCGGCTTCATCCACACGTAGGCGTCGATCCCGGTCGCCGGGTTGGCCTGCGGCCGCTCACCGAGGCCCGCCCCGGACTGGTTGCACCAGTTGCCGAGGTGGATGCGGCGGTCGTAGCGGCCGCCGTCCACGTACGTGTCGACCGTGGTCTTGGCGCCGGGACCGGTCGGCCGCGCCGCGCCGCCCCAGCCGTTGCGGGAGGTGTCGATCAGCATGCCGAGGTTCTGGTCGAAGCCGAGCGAGACCAGCTTGGTCCGCATGGCCTGCGCGTACGACAGCTCGTCGGTGTAGCGGTTCCAGTCGACCCACTTGGACTGGCGCACGGAGGTCCCGTTGACCGAGTCCTCGATCTTGAAGTTGTCCTCCTTCAGGGCGCTGTAGTTGGCGGTGTTCACGATGAAGCCGGTGACGTCGGAGAGCTTGGCGCCGTTGCTGGACGCGGTGGACTTGAAGAGTTCGGCGGAGGCGCCGAAGTTGTCGTCCCAGCCGAGCCAGCCGTGGTGGCCGGCGTCGATGTAGTTGTAGACGTTGGCGATGTCACCGAGCTTGTCGAGGGCGTAGCCGACGCCCTTCTGGTAGTTGCCGTTCGCCTTCATGGTGTCGCAGTTGGGCGTGGCGGTCGGGCGTCCGGAGACGTTGGTGACGAGGTTGGGCAGCGAGTCGATCTCGATCGTGGTGGCGATGCGCAGGCCCGCGTACTTGGGGTCGGCGAGGATCTTCGCGATCGGGTCGATGAACTGCGTCTTGTACTTGTCGATCTCCGTCGGGCCGAGCTCGCCGTTGGAGGCGAGGGCGGCGCAGTCACGGCCCGGCAGGTCGTAGATGACGAGCTGGACGACCTCTTCGCCGCTGCCCTTCTGGGCGAGCGCCGCGTCGAGGTGGTCGCGCAGGCCCATGCCGTCGCCGACACCCTCGATGGCCGCGATCCGGTCGAGCCACACACCGGTGGGCTGGTTGGCGATCCGGCTGCCGCCGGTCTCCGCCTTGGCCTTCGCGGACCACTCCGGGTTCACGTACACCTTGGCGCCGGCGTACGGGTTGTCGACGCGGGTGCCGGGGTCGGTCGGCGGGTCGGTCGGGTCCGTGGGCGGGTCGGTCGGGTCCGTGGAGCCCTCGTTGCAGGTGACGCCGTTCAGCTTGAACGTGGTGGGCGCGGCGTTGCTGCCGCTGTACGTGGCGTTGAAGCCGAAGGAGGTGGAGGCGCCGGTGCCGAGGCTGCCGTTGTACGAGAGGCTCTTGGCGGTGACGGCGGCCCCGGACTGGGTGATCGTGGCGTTCCAGCCGGAACTGACCTTCTGGTTGCCCGCGTAGGACCAGGTGACGTCCCAACTGTTCACGGCAGCGCCGTTGTTGGTGACGGTGACGTTGGTGGTGAAGCCGCTGCCCCAGTCGTTCTGCACCTTGTAGTCGACGCTGCACGCGGGGGCGGCGGCAGCGGCGGGCAGGGCGACGGCGGCGCCGGCCAGACAGCCGGCCCCGGTGAGGGCGAGGGCGGCGAGCGCGGCGGTGCCGGCTCTGGATCTCGATCTGATGCGGCTACTGGTATTGCTCATGGTGTGCGGTGTCCCTTTCAACCGTTGTTCAACTGTTGAGTGATTTCAGGTGGTCACGGAGCCCGACCCCGAAGTTGGTCGGCGTGCCGTCGTAGTTGCTGATCAGGGAGGGACCGGAGGAGCAGTCCCAGGTGTTCCAGGTCCAGCCGAGGTAGGAGAGCTTGCGGTCGTCGAACCACTTCATGACCCGGTCGATGAACGCGTGGGAGCAGGTGTTCTCCCCGATCTCCCCCGCCACCAGCGGCACCTGCTGGGCCACCGGCGCGAGCTGCTCGTCCCAGCAGGCCTCGCTGGAACAGGTGTTGAAGTTGTAGACGTGCCAGGCCGCGGCGACATTGCCCGCCGGGTCCGACGGCTTGTGGGCGAGCCACTGCCGCAGGTCGTTGGAGTACGCGAGGCCGCCCGCCAGGATCAGGTTCTGGGCACCCGCCGCGCGTACGGCGTCCACGAGGTCCTGCATGCCGGCGACCTCGTAGCCGATACCGGGGCACGTACCGCCGTCCTTCCAGCAGGCCCAGGCCTCGGACAGGGTGGAGGTGGCGCGGTCCGGGTACGGCTCGTTGAACAGGTCGAGGACGACCTCCGGTTGACTCTTGAAGGTGCTGGCGACCGACGACCAGAAGCTGGGCGCGTACTTGGCGTCCGGCATCGGCTTCTGGCAGCTGGCGTGCACGTCGGAGCAGCCCGCCGAGTTCCCGGTGTACTGGCCGTACGACCAGTGCATCTCCAGGATCGGCGTCATGCCGTGTGCCTTGACGCGGTCGACCAACTGCTTGATGGCGGACTGGTAGTTGGCGCCTCCGTACTCGGGTTTGATGTTGTCGAGGCCGAGCCAGCACTCCTCGTTGAGCGGGATGCGGACGGCGTTGGACTTCCAGTCGGCGATCGCCTTGATCGCCGCGTCGTCGACGGGGCCGTCGAAGATTCCATAGCCCTGTACGCACATGAACTCGGCGCCGGAGCGGTTCACGCCGAGGATGCGCCGGGTGGCGCCGGCGGAGTCGACGAGCTTGTTTCCGGACACCTTCAGGGCGGGGGCGCCGGTGTCGGGCGGATCGGTGGGATCGGTCGGGTCGGTGGGGTCGGTCGGGTCCGTGTCCTCGTTGCAGGTGACGCCGTTCAGCTTGAACGCCGTGGGCACGGTGTTGGCGCCCGACCAGGAGCCGATGAACCCTGCGGACACGGACGCGCCCGCGCCGAGCGCACCGTTCCAGGCCTCATTGTTCGCGGTCACGGTCTTTCCGGACTGGGACCACTTGGCGCTCCAGCCCTGGGTGACCTTCTGGCCGTCGGCGAAGTCGAAGGACAGGCTCCAACTGTCCTTCGCCGCGCCGTTGTTGGTGACCTTGACGGCGCCCTGGAAGCCGCCGCTCCACTGCCCGGTCACGGAGTACTCGACCGTGCAGGCGGGCGTGGCGGCGGCCGCGGGCGCGGCGGCGGTCAGGGGGATCAGCGTGGCCGCCGAGACGGCGCACGCCACGAGTAACGCACTGTGCGGGGGGTGTCGCATGAGCGAGTCCTTGCAGCTCGGGCACGCACGGCCGGGGCCGGCGCGTCGACTGATGGAATCGCTCCCACTGGTTGCTGGTGGACTGTAGAGAAGGAACGGCCGTCAAGCAACAGAGGCGTTCCGAATTTCTACTGTCGAAATAATTCGACTCTTCAAGCCTCTTGACCCCCTTTCCCCCCAGCCTCATCTTGGGAGCGCTCCCACTGGTTCACAGGTTGTCCGTGCCACAAGGAGGAACCCCCCATGCCCAAGAGACCGGCCCGGCGGTTGTGGACCGCTGTTGCGGCCGCCCTGGCACTACCGCTCGCCACCCTCGCCGCACTCCCAACGACCGCTCAGGCGGCCGGAGTTGAGTGCACTGTCGACTACAAGACGAACGACTGGGGCTCCGGCTTCACGGCCGACCTGACGATCACCAACCGCGGCTCCGCGGCGATCGACGGCTGGACCCTGACCTACGCGTACGCCGGTGACCAGAAACTGTCCAACGGCTGGAACGGCGTCTGGTCGCAGTCCGGAAAGAACATCACCGTGAAGGACGCCGGTTACAACGGAAAGATCGCGGCCGGCGCCGCGACGTCCACCGGCGCGCAATTCTCTTACAGTGGCTCGAATTCGGCGCCCACCAATTTCGCGATCAACGGCACTTCGTGCGTGGGCGCGCATCAGCCCCCGATCACGGTGCTCACCAGCCCGAAGGCGGGCGCGGTCTACTCGGCGGGCGACGCGGTCCCGCTGGCGGCGACCGCAGCCGCGGCCGACGGCGCGAGCGTCGACAAGGTCGAGTTCTACGACGACACGACGCTGCTCGGCACGGACACGACGGCGCCGTACTCCCTGAGCACGGACTCCCTCAAGGCGGGCGCCCACTCGTTGTACGCGAAGGCGACCGACAGCAAGGGCGCCACCGGCGAGTCGACGCCGGTCGGCATCACGGTCGCGGCGGGCGCCGCCGTCGTCGCGAGCCCGAGCCAACTCGGCGTCCAGCAGGGCAAGTCGGGCACGTTCGACGTGAAGCTGTCGACGCAGCCGAGCGCGAACGTCACCGTCTCCGTGGCCCGCACGAGCGGAAACACGGGCCTGTCGATCTCGTCCGGCGCGAGCCTGACCTTCACCCCGTCGAACTGGAACACGGCGCAGAAGGTGACGGTGGCCGCCGACTCCTCCGGCACCGGCGCCGCCACGTTCACGGCCTCCGCGGCCGGACACACCAAGGCCGAGGTCACGGTCACACAGCTGGCCGCGTCCAAGGAGTACGACGCCCGCTTCCTCGACCTCTACGGCAAGATCACCAACCCGGCGAACGGCTACTTCTCGCCGGAGGGCATCCCGTACCACTCGGTCGAGACACTGATCGTCGAGGCCCCCGACCACGGCCACGAGACGACGTCGGAGGCGTACTCGTACCTGCTGTGGCTTCAGGCCATGTACGGGAAGGTGAGCGGCGACTGGTCCAAGTTCAACGGCGCGTGGGAGATCATGGAGAAGTACATGATCCCGACGCACGCGGACCAGCCCACGAACTCCGCGTACAACGCGTCGAAGCCGGCCACGTACGCCCCCGAGCACGACCTGCCGTCCCAGTACCCGGCCAAGCTCGACTCGACGGTCTCCGTCGGCTCCGACCCGATCGCGGGCGAGCTGAAGTCCGCGTACGGCACGGACGACATCTACGGCATGCACTGGCTCCAGGACGTCGACAACGTCTACGGCTACGGCAACGAGCCGGGCAAGTGCGAGGCCGGCCCGACGGCGACGGGCCCGTCCTACATCAACACGTTCCAGCGCGGCGCGCAGGAGTCGGTGTGGGAGACGGTGCCGCAGCCGACCTGCGACGCCTTCAAGTACGGCGGAAAGAACGGGTACTTGGACCTGTTCACGGGTGACTCGTCCTACGCCAAGCAGTGGAAGTTCACCAACGCGCCGGACGCCGACGCGCGGGCCGTGCAGGCCGCGTACTGGGCGGACGTGTGGGCCAAGGAACAGGGCAAGGGCTCGCAGGTGTCGGCGACGGTCGGCAAGGCCGCGAAGATGGGCGACTATCTGCGGTACTCGATGTACGACAAGTACTTCAAGAAAATCGGCAACTGCACCTCGACGAGCTGCCCCGCCGGTTCCGGCAAGGACTCCTCGCACTACCTGATGTCCTGGTACTACGCGTGGGGCGGCGCCGCCGACACCTCGGCGGGCTGGGCCTGGCGCATCGGTTCGAGCCACACGCACGGCGGCTACCAGAACCCGCTCGCCGCGTACGCGCTCTCCTCGTACGCCGACCTGAAGCCCAAGTCGGCTACAGGACAAGCGGATTGGGCCAAGTCGCTGGACCGGCAGCTGGAGTTCTACCGCTGGCTGCAGTCCGACGAAGGCGCCATCGCGGGCGGCGCGACGAACAGCTGGGGCGGCAGCTACGGCACCCCACCGTCCGGCACACCCACCTTCTACGGCATGGCGTACGACGAGAAGCCGGTCTACCACGACCCGCCGTCCAACCAGTGGTTCGGCTTCCAGGCGTGGTCGATGGAGCGCGTCGCCGAGTACTACCAGCAGACGGGTGACGCCGACGCCAAGGCGGTCCTGGACAAGTGGGTCGACTGGGCCCTGTCCAAGACGACCGTCAACCCCGACGGCACGTTCCGGATCCCCTCCACCCTCCAGTGGTCGGGCAAGCCGGACACCTGGAACGCCTCAAGTCCCGGCGCCAACACGGGACTTCACGTCACGGTCGCCGACTACACGAACGACGTGGGTGTGGCAGCGGCGTACGCCAAGACCCTGACGTACTACGCCGACAAGTCCGGCGACGCGCAGGCCAAGTCGACGGCGAAGGCGCTCCTCGACGGCATGTGGAAGAACAACCAGGACGCGCTGGGCATCGCGGTGCCCGAGACCCGCGCCGACTACAGCCGCTTCAAGGACTCGGTGTACGTGCCGAGCGGCTGGACCGGCACCATGCCGAACGGCGACAAGATCGACTCCTCGTCCACCTTCACCTCGCTCCGCTCCTTCTACAAGAACGACCCCAACTGGTCGAAGATCGAGGCCTATTTGGCGGGCGGCGCGGCGCCCACCTTCACGTACCACCGGTTCTGGGCCCAGGCGGACATCGCGCTCGCCATGGGTTCGTACGCGGAGCTGCTCGAATAACGCCCCGCTGACAGCGGCTCCGCGTGACACCGGGCCGGGTGGGCCTCTCCTCTCCGAGGGCCGCCCGGCCCGTACCCCTGTCCACACCCCACCCCCGACCCCTGGGAACGACACATGCGCTTACGAAGACCACGTACGCGGCTGCTCGCGGCGGCCGTACTCGCCCTGGCCGCGGGCCTGTTGACGCCCGCCAACGCGCACGCCGCGCCGGCCGTGACCGCCGACACGTACACCTGGAAGAACGCCCGGATCGACGGCGGCGGGTTCGTCCCCGGCATCGTCTTCAACCGCTCGGAGAAGAACCTCGCGTACGCGCGCACCGACATCGGCGGCGCCTACCGCTGGGAGCAGGGCACCAAGTCCTGGACGCCGCTCCTCGACTCGGTCGGCTGGGACGACTGGGGGCACACGGGCGTCGCCTCGCTCGCCACGGACTCCGTCGACCCGGACAGGGTGTACGCGGCCGTCGGCACGTACACGAACGACTGGGACCCCGGAAAGGGCGCCGTCCTGCGCTCGTCGGACCGGGGCGCGACGTGGAAGAAGACCGACCTGCCCTTCAAGCTCGGCGGCAACATGCCGGGCCGCGGCATGGGCGAGCGCCTCGCCATCGATCCGCACGACAACAAGGTCCTCTACTTCGGCGCCCCCAGCGGCAAGGGCCTGTGGCGCTCGACCGACTCGGGCGCGACATGGTCCGAGGTGACCTCCTTCCCGAACGCCGGCACCTACGTGCCCGACCCGTCCGACACCTCCGGCTACTCCTCCGACAAGGCGGGCGTGGTGTGGGTGACGTTCGACGAGTCGACGGCCACCGGCACCGACCGTACGAAGAGCATCTACGTCGGGGTGGCCGACAAGGAGAACTCCATCTACCGCTCGACGGACGCGGGCGCGACATGGGAGCGGGTCGCGGGCGGCCAGCCCACCGGCTTCGTCCCGCACAAGGGTGTCCTGGACGCGGAGAACGGCTATCTGTACGTGGCGTACAGCGACACCGGCGGCCCGTACGACGGCGGCAAGGGCCAGGTATGGCGGTACGCGACGAAGACGGGCGAGTGGAAGAACATCAGCCCGGCGACCGACGCGGACACCTACTTCGGCTACAGCGGACTCACCCTCGACCGCCAGCACCCCGGCACGGTCATGGTGTCCGGCTACAGCTCCTGGTGGCCCGACACACTGATCTTCCGCTCGAAGGACAGCGGCGGCACGTGGACGAAGGCGTGGGACTACTCCTCGTACCCGAACCGCGAGAACCGCTACACCATGGATGTCTCGTCGTCGCCCTGGCTGACCTGGGGCGGAAACCCGACACCTCCCGAGCAGGCGCCAAAGCTGGGCTGGATGACGGAGGCGCTGGAGATCGACCCGTTCGACTCGAACCGGATGATGTACGGGACGGGCGCGACGATCTACGGAACGGAGGACCTGGGCAAGTGGGACACGGGCGAGAAGTTCACGATCACCCCCATGGTGAAGGGACTTGAGGAGACGGCCGTCAACGACCTCGCCTCCCCTCCGACCGGCGCCCCGCTGCTGAGCGCGCTCGGCGATGTCGGCGGCTTCCGCCACACGGACCTCACCAAGGTCCCGTCGATGATGTTCACCTCCCCCAACTTCACGACCTCCACCAGCCTCGACTTCGCCGAGTCCAAGCCGGACGTGGTGGTTCGCTCCGGCAACATCGACTCGGGCGCCCACGTCGCCCTCTCCAACGACAACGGCGCCAACTGGCATGCGGCGGGCGCCGATCCGTCCGGTGTCACGGGCGGTGGCACGGTGGCGGTGTCGGCGGACGGCGGCCGGGTGGTGTGGAGCCCGGAGGGCGGCGCGGACGTGCAGACCGGGACGGGCGGGGCCTGGACGGCGTCGAAGGGTGTCCCGGCGGGCGCGGTCGTGGAGTCCGACCGCAAGGACCCGTCGGTGTTCTACGCCTTCAAGTCCGGGACTTTCTACGTCAGTTCGGACGGCGGCGCCACCTTCACGGCGAAGGCGTCCACCGGCCTCCCGACGGACGGCCCCGTCCGCTTCAAGGCGGTGCCCGGCGCCAAGGGTGACATCTGGCTCGCGGGTGGCTCGACGCAGGGCGCGTACGGCCTGTGGCACTCGAAGGACGGCGGCGCCACGTTCACGAAGGTGCCGGGGGTGGACCAGGCGGACACCATCGGCTTCGGCAAGGCGGCGCCCGACGCCACGTACCAGACCCTCTTCACGAGCGCGAAGATCGGCGGTGTGCGAGGCATCTTCCGCTCGACGGACGCGGGTGTGTCGTGGACCCGCGTCAACGACGATGCCCACCAGTGGGGTTGGACGGGCGCGGCGATCACGGGTGACCCGAGGGTGTACGGGCGGGTGTACGTGTCGACGAACGGGCGTGGTGTCATCTACGGCGACACGGCGGGCGGCGGCACGGACCCGGGACCGGACCCTGAGCCGGTGGGTGGCTGCGCCGTCACGTACAAAGTCACCAACGAGTGGCCGGACGGCTTCCAGGCGGACGTGACACTGAAGAACACGGGTACGTCGGCGTGGACCGGCTGGTCGCTGGGCTGGTCCTTCGGGGACGGCCAGAAGGTGTCCCAGGCGTGGAACGCGCAGGTGTCCCAGTCGGGCACGTCGGTGACGGCGAAGAACGTCGACTGGAACGGGAAGGTGGCATCCGGCGGTTCGGTGTCGTTCGGCTTCACGGGTTCGCGGGAGGGAACCACGAATGCGAAACCGACGGCGTTCAAGCTGGGTGACCAGAGCTGCGCGTTGAACTGACCGCTCTCGGTCAGGACGGGCGCTGAGCGGACTTGTAGGCGGCGATGAGTTCCGCCAGTTCCTCGCGCAACGCCGCCAGGATCCCGGGCTGTTCGGGGCCCGCCGGGTCGAGCAGGTGGATGTCGGTGCCGGGGTGCCGACGGAAGCCGGCGTGCTCCCACATCGCCGCGATCCTGGCGGTCGCGTCCTCCCACTGCTCGGGGCCGACCCGGGCGTTCCCCTCGGGCCGCTCCGTCATCGCGGGCCTGTCCGAGGCGGTGGCCCACTTGTGCCGCCGCTGCCGCTCCGCCACCGAGACCGTCCACTCGAATTGGCGCCTACCGGCCACGGCGCGAACGCCCCGTGGCCGGCGGCCCGTCCCGGAGACCTACGGAGTGGTGATGGTCGGCCGCGGCGCCGTCGCCATCTTGTTGCCGATGAAGAAGCTGGGGTGCGGCGGCTGGTTGTACGCGGTGTTCTGCCAGGCCAGACCCGTGCGGTACATGGTGTCGTGCAGGAGTGTGGTGATGCGGGTCGACGTCTGGACGGGCGTCGAGTAGATCCGCAGGGCTGTGTTGTTGGTGGTCGGCCAGACGACCTCCTCGCGCCAGTCACCGAGGATGTCTCCGGAGAGGGACGGTGTGGCCTTGGTGCCGTTGTTGGAGTGGACGCCGGACCCGGTCAGGAGGCGGGTGTCGGAGGACGTGCCGTACTTGTCGATGTGGGTGCCGTCGAGGAGTTCACGGGTGGTGTCTCCGTCCCACCAGGACAGGAAGTTGGTGGAGGACGGCTTGCGGCCCTTCGTCGCGCCCGCCTCGTCGCGGATCGAGGAGTCGGAGGACGACCATGCCTCGGCGCCGTCGTTGCCCGAGTAGATGTCCCCGGCGACGCCGCGGCCGTTGTCGCAGCAGGCGGCGAGCTTCCACTTCACGGCGCCGTTGGCGGGGTTGATGTAGAGCGCGGCGGGCTGCGACGTGGACTCGGAGACCTTGTAGTACTCCAGGCCGGAGGAGGACGGGTCGAGGTCGCCGAGGTGCTGCGCGTCACCGTGCCCGGTCTTCGTCGTCCACAGCCCGTTGCCGTTGTCGTCGACGGCCATCGCGCCGTAGACGATCTCGTCCTTGCCGTCGTTGTCGACGTCTCCGACGGAGAGGCTGTGCGAGCCCTGACCGTCGTACCCCTTACCGGAGTTGGTGGAGGAGTTGGTGTCGAAGGTCCAACGGCGCGTGAACTTGCCGTCGCGCCAGTCCCAGGCGGCGATGACGCTGCGCGTGTAGTAGCCGCGCGCCATGATGAGCGAGGGCCGGGCGCCGTCGAGGTACGCCGTGCCCGCGAGGAAGCGATCGACCCTGTTCCCGTACGAGTCTCCCCACGACGACACCGTGCCGCGCCCGGGAACGTAGTCGACGGAGCTCATGGCGGCGCCGGTCTGCCCGTTGAACATGGTGAGGTACTCGGGCCCGGAGAGTACGTATCCGCTCGAATTCCGGTAATCGGCCGACGAGTTGCCGATGACGGTTCCCTTACCGTCCTTCGTCCCGTCGGAGGTCTTCATGGCGACCTCGGCCTTGCCGTCGCCGTCGTAGTCGTACGCCTGGAACTGGGTGTAGTGGGCGCCCGAGCGGATGTTGCGGCCGAGGTCGATCCGCCACATCCGCGTCCCGTCGAGCTTGACGGCGTCGACGTACGTGTTGCCGGTGTAGCCGGACTGCGAGTTGTCCTTGGCGTTGGTGGGCTGCCACTTGAGGACGAATTCGAGGACGCCGTCGCCGTCGAGGTCCGCCACGGAGGCGTCGTTGGCCTCGTAGGTGTAGGCGACGCCGTCCGGTGTCGTGCCGCCCGCGGGCGGGGAGATCGGTACGTCCTTGTAACCGGACCGGAACTGGATGGCGTGCGGCGAGTCGGCCTGCTCGACGCCGTTCACGACGGCGCGGACCGTGTAGTCGGCGGAGTTGGGCGCGCCCTCGTGGAAGTAGTTCGTGGAGCCGGTGATGGGCGTCGAGTTGACCTTCGTGCCGGCGCGGTAGACGTTGAACGCCACGTTGTCCGGGTCGGTGCCGAGCCACCGCCAGCTGACCAGGTTCCCCGTGCCGGTGTAGACGCTGACAAGGCCGCGGTCGAGGGCTTCGGCCTGGCGGGCGGTGGCGGCGGAGGCGTTGTCGGAGGGCAGGAACGTGAGCGCGGTTCCGGCGAGGGCGGCGGCCGTGGCGGCGGCGAGCAGCAGACTGCGGCGTCTGCGGTGGGGTCTTTGGTACGGCGGGCGGGGGCGGGACCGGGACATCGGCGCTCCTGGGGGTGTGGGTCGGCGGGTGCGGTCGTGTGCGTTCCTCAGTTGCCGCCGTGGGGTGAAGGGTTGCCGGTCGCGGGGCGGCCGCCCGCGTAGGTGTGCGCCAGCACGCGCACCGTGGCCGCGATCCGCTCGCGCAGCTCCACCGGTTCCAGCACCTCGATGTCCGCGCCGAGGCGCAGGAACTCGTCGTGGGCGTGGCCCACCGACTCGATGGGCAGCCGGGCGCGCAGCCTGCCGTCGGCTCCGGTACGGCCGGTGGCACGCGCGGCCCGCGCCGCGGCCCCGCCGAGCCGGTCGACGGCGCCGGGAGCGAGGAGTACGACGGCCTCGCCGGTGTGCAGACGCCGATGGAACTCCGCCTGATGCGCCGCCCAGAACACGGCCAGATCGAACCCGTCCGGCGCACTGAACTCCTCTTCTGTGGCCCGAAGTTCCAGAATCTGATCGACGCGGTACACCCGGGGACCACCCGCCCCACCCGTCCCGGCCGACGCCACGACGTACCAGCGGCCGGCCTTGAGCACGAGCCCGTACGGCTCCAACCGCCGCTCCACGTCGGTCGGTTCGCGCCAGCGGCGGTACGTGACGTGCAGGGCCCTCCGGTTCCACACGGCGTCCGCGACGGCGGGCAGATACGCGGCGGCGCCGTCGTCCTCCTCCGCGTACCAGCCGGGCGCGTCGAGGTGGAAGCGGGCGCTGACGCGGTCGGCGTGCGCGCGCAGTTCGGCGGGGAGCGCGGCCCGCACCTTCAACTGGGCGGCGGCCAGCACCGGCCCGAGCCCCAGGTCCGCGGCGGGCCCCGGCACCCCGGCGAGGAACAGCGCCTCCGCCTCGTCGGCGGTGAGGCCGGTGAGCCGGGTGCGGTAGCCGTCGACGAGCCGGTAGCCACCCGCGTGCCCGGCGTCGCCGTACAGCGGGATCCCGGCGGCGTGCAGCGCGTCGACGTCCCGGTACACGGTGCGGACGGACACCTCCAGCTCGGCGGCGAGTTGGGCGGCGGTCATCAGCCCCCTGGTCTGCAGCAGAAGCAGAATCGAGACGAGCCTCCGCGCCTTCATGAGCACTTCACCGACTTCCCTGACTTCACTGACACAGGATGTCAGTGAAGCGGCCCTACTGTCCCGGCATGACATTCCAGGAGACGAAGACCACCGCACACGCCGACACCTCTCACGACAGCACCCCGCACGGCAGCACCCCGCACGACTTCGACTTCCTCTTCGGCGAGTGGGACGTCGCGCATCGCCGCCGCCTCGACTTCCTCGCCCCGGACAGCGGTTGGGAGGAGTTCACGGCGACGAACCGCTGCTGGAGCCTGTTCGGCGGCGCCGCGAACATCGACGAGATGCCGGTGCCCACGCAGGGCTGGACCGGCCTCACCCTCCGCCTCTTCGACCCGGCGACCCGCACCTGGTCCCTGAACTGGTCCACCGACCGCACGGGCCGCCTCTTCCCTCCGGTGATCGGGGAGTTCGCGGACGGACGCGGCGCGTTCTACGGAGACGACACCCACGACGGGCGGGACGTACGGGTGCGGTTCACGTGGTCCGGAATCAGCGCGACGACCGCACGCTGGGAGCAGTCGTTCTCCGTCGACGAGGGCCGGACATGGCTGCTGAACTGGACGATGGCGTTCACGCGACGCGGGTGAACGTGCGTCACGAACACCCCGCCGGGCGGGCTGTGCCCCGGCCCCCGCGTCAACTCACCCCGTGCGCCACCGCCAACGCCTCCACCTTCTCCGCCAGCCCGAAGTCCTTCGCCGTCACCACCCCACCCGCATCGTGTGTGTTCACGGTGAGGGTGACCGTGTTGTAGCCGAGGACGAGGTTCGAGTGGTGGTTCAGGTCCTCCTGGGCCTGGGCGATGTGCACGACCAGTGCCGCCGCCGCGAAGTGCGAGGCCAGGCGGTACGTACGTGTGATGGCGTCGCCGTCTAGGGACCAGCCGGGCAGTTCGGCGAGGCGGTCCTCGATGTCCTTCTGGGAGAGCGGTTCCGTAGCCATGCCTCCAGCGTGCCACCGGAACCGGGTTACGGTCTTCCCATGACGTCACAAGTGGGCGCGCTGCTGCGCGACTGGCGGGAACGGCGGCGGATCAGCCAGCTGGAGCTCGCGTTGCGCTCCGACTCCTCGGCCCGGCACATCAGCTTCGTGGAGACGGGCCGCTCCCGCCCCAGCGAGGACCTGGTGCTGCGGCTCGCCGAACACCTCGACGTACCGATGCGCGAGCGCAACGCCCTGCTCCTCGCGGCGGGCTACGCCCCACGCTTCACGCAGACCCCGCTCGACGACCCCGCGCTCGACGTGCTGCGCGAGGGGCTCGACACCCTGCTGCGCGGCTACGAGCCCTATCCGGCGTTCGTCGTCGACGGGACGTACAACGTGATCGCCGCGAACAACGGCCTCGCGATGCTCATGTCCGAACTGCCCGAGCACCTGCTCACCACCCCGCTCAACGCGATGCGCCTCGCCCTGCACCCGGAGGGCCTCGCCCCGCGGATCCGGAACCTGGGCGCGTGGCGGGGGCACCTGCTGGAGCAGATGACGCGGCAGATCGCGCTGACCAGGTCCGACGCGCTGCGGGAGCTGTACGAGGAGGTGGCCGGGTATCCGATGCCGGAGACCGACGACGACGGGGACGCCGGGGACGCCGGGGACGCCCACCCCGAAAGCGCCGACCCCCTGCCGTTCTTCGCCCTCCCCATGGTCATCGAGCACGAAGGGCACGTGCTGTCGTTCGTATCGTCCATCTCGACCTTCAACACCCCGATGGACGTGACCGTCGCCGAGCTGGCCGTGGAGACGCTCCTCCCGGCCGACCCGGCGACCGTCAAGTACCTTCAGTCCACTATGAGTTGACCCGCGTCGAGCGCAGCGCCACGTGCTGGAGCCCCGCCAGCGCGCCCACCACCACGGCCTGCGCCGGCACCCACACCGCCCCGGCCGTGCTCGGCTCCAGCCACGCGAAGAGCGCGATGAAGCTGAGTACCGTCCACGCGAGGTTCGCCTCGATCACGGTGCGTACGCCGAGCGCGGGCGGGTTGCCGCCTGCGGCCAGGGCCCCGACGGCGGCACCGTACGCGATGAGCCCGATGCCGAGGCCGAGCATCAGCCCCGGGTCGATACCGAGGAACCGGCCGATCGGGCCGGACGCGACGGCGTAGGCGATGCCGTTGAGAACGGTGCCGGCGGCGTCGAAGGCGAGGACGCGGCGCAGCCAGGAGGTAACGGACCGGGGCGGGGCCGTGGTGAGCGTAGTGGCGGACATCAGGATCACCCTCCGTCGTCGAATCGGTCACCGGCACTCCCGTACCGGTTCCACCACCCTGCCCGCGCCCCACTGGCGGGTCGATTACTCCCGGGGTAATGAGGCCTCACCAGCCTCATCCACCTCCACTCACCTCATACGGACTCCGCCGAGATGTGCCCGCGCCGCACGGCCATTAGCGTGCCCAGAACGGGACATCGAGGGAGCTAACGGTGACGGATACGACACGCACCCCGACCGAGCCGGACGCCGCGCTGTTGCGCGCGGGCCGGTTCTTCCGGAGGGGGACCGCCTCCGCGGACCTGCACAGCGTGCAGATCAAGGGCGGTCGGGACGGGGACGTCTTCTATCGGGACCGCTGGAGCCACGACAAGGTCGTGAACTCCACGCACGGAGTGAACTGCACCGGCTCGTGCCGGTGGAAGGTGTACGTCAAGGACGGCATCATCACCTGGGAGACCCAGCAGACCGACTATCCGAGCGTGGGGCCCGACCGCCCCGAGTACGAGCCACGCGGCTGCCCACGCGGCGCCGCGTTCTCCTGGTACACGTACTCGCCGACCCGCGTCCGCTACCCGTACATCCGCGGCGTGCTCGTGGAGATGTACCGGGAGGCGAAGGCGCGGCTGCACGACCCGGTCCTTGCGTGGGCCGACATCCAGGCCGATCCCGAGCGCCGCCGGAGGTATCAGCAGGCGCGCGGCAAGGGCGGCTTGGTGCGTGCCACGTGGGACGAGGCCGTGGAGATCGTCGCCGCGGCGCACGTGCACACCATCAAGACGTACGGGCCCGACCGCGTCGCCGGGTTCTCGCCCATCCCCGCCATGTCGATGGTGTCCCATGCCGCCGGGGCCCGGTTCATGTCGCTCATCGGCGCGCCGATGCTGTCGTTCTACGACTGGTACGCGGACCTGCCCGTCGCCTCTCCGCAGGTGTTCGGCGACCAGACCGACGTGCCGGAGTCGGGTGACTGGTGGGACGCCGCGTATCTGATGATGTGGGGCTCGAACGTCCCCGTGACCAGGACGCCCGACGCGCACTGGATGGCCGAGGCCCGGTACCGGGGCCAGAAGGTCGTCGTCGTCGCGCCCGACTACGCGGACAACGCGAAGTTCGCCGACGAGTGGCTGCACCCGCATCCGGGGACCGACGGGGCGCTCGCGCTCGCCATGGGGCACGTGATCCTGAAGGAATTCTTCGTCGACCGTGACACCCCCTTCTTCTCGGACTACGTCAAGAAGTTCACCGACCTGCCGTTCCTCGTCACGCTCGACGAGAAGGACGGCGCGTACGTCCCTTCGAAGTTCCTGCGCGCCTCCGACCTCGGTCAGGGCGGCGAGGGCGCCGAGTGGAAGACGGCCGTGCTCGACGAGGCGACCGGGCAGCCGGTCGTGCCGAACGGTTCGCTCGGCTTCCGCTGGACCGAGTCGGGCAAGGGCAAGTGGAATCTCGAACTGGGCAATATCCAGCCGAAGTTGAGCCTGCACGACTCGGATGTCGCCGGTGGCGTAGAGGTGCTGCTGCCGCGATTCGACACCGACGGCGGCACCCACGGCCAAGGCCGTGGCGAGGTCGTCCGGCGCGGTGTGCCCGCCACGCGGCTCGGCGGGCAGGGCGGGCCGCTGGTGACGACCGTGTTCGACCTGCTGCTCGCGCAGTACGGCGTCGGGCGCGACGGGCTCCCCGGCGAGTGGCCCTCCTCGTACGACGACGCGGACAGCCCCGGCACCCCGGCCTGGCAGGAGATCCACACGTCCGTACCGGCCACCAAGTGCGTAAAGATCGCGCGGGAGTTCGCGGGCACGGCGGAGAAGTCGCGCGGGCGTTGCATGATTCTCATGGGCGCCGGGACGAATCACTGGTTCCACTCCGAGACGATCTACCGGGGTTTCCTGTCCCTGCTCCAGCTCACCGGGTGTCAGGGCCGCAATGGTGGTGGCTGGGCGCACTACGTCGGGCAGGAGAAGTGCCGGCCCGTCACCGGGTGGGCCTCCCTCGCGTCCGCCAACGACTGGTCGCGGCCGCCGCGGCAGATGATCGGCGCGGCGTACTGGTTCACCAATACCGACCAGTGGCGCTACGACAAGTTCGGCGCGGACGTACTCGCCTCGCCGCTCGGCAAGGGTGCCTTCGAGGGCATGACCGGCGCGGATGTGCTGGCCCTGTCGGCGCGGTCCGGGTGGATGCCCTCGTACCCGACCTTCGACCGCAGTTCGCTCGCGCTCGGTGAGCAGTCCGTGGAGGACACCGTCGCCGAACTGAAGGCGGGGTCCCTGAAGTTCGCCTGTGAGGATCCGGACGCGCCCGAGAACTGGCCGCGCGTCCTCACCCTCTGGCGGGCGAATCTGCTCGGCTCGTCCGCGAAGGGCGCCGAGTACTTCACCAAGCATCTGCTGGGCACGCACTCCTCGCTGCGCGCCGAAGAGGCCTCCCCCGACGAGCGGCCCACGACCGTGACATGGCGGGACGAGGCCCCCGAGGGGAAGCTCGACCTGCTGCTCTCCCTCGACTTCCGGCAGACCTCGTCGACGCTGCTCTCCGATGTCGTGCTGCCCGCCGCCACCTGGTACGAGAAGCACGACCTGTCCTCCACGGACATGCACCCCTACGTCCACTCGTTCACCCCGGCCGTGGACCCGCCGTGGCAGGCGCGCAGCGACTTCGACACGTTCAAGGCGCTCGCCTTCAAACTCAGCGAGCTGTCGGCCCAACACCTGGGCGTACGGAAGGACTTGGTGGCCGCGCCGCTTCAGCACGACACCCCGGGTGAGATCGCACAGCCGGGCGGCGTCGTCCTGGACTGGCGCAAGGGCGAGTGCGAGCCGGTGCCGGGGAAGACGATGCCGAACCTCGTCCACGTGGAGCGGGACTACACCGCGATCGGCGCCAAGTTCACCGCACTCGGCCCGCTCGTCGAGCAGCTCGGCCTGCCCGCCAAGGGCATCGCCCTCAAGCCCGACCAGGAGGTCACGGAGCTGCGCGAGCGCAACGGCACGGTGCGCGGCGGCCCCGCCGACGGCCGGCCCGCCCTCGACACGGCGGTCAAGGCGGCGAACACCATCCTCGCCCTGTCCGGCACCACCAACGGCCGCCTCGCCACCCAGGGCTTCCACACCCTTGAGGCTCGTACGGGGCAGGAGATGGCGCACCTGTCAGCCGAGCACGAGGGCAAGCGCATCACGTACGCGGACACGCAGGCCGCGCCCGTGCCGGTGATCACCTCGCCGGAGTGGTCGGGCAGCGAGTCCGGCGGGCGCCGCTACACGGCGTTCACCCTCAACACCGAACACCTCAAGCCCTGGCACACCTTGACGGGGCGTCAGCACTTCTTCATCGACCACGACTGGATGCACGAGCTGGGTGAGGCGCTGCCGGTGTACCGGCCGCCGCTGGACATGAACCGGCTGTTCGGCGAGCCACGGCTCGGGCCCGACGGCGAGAAGGAGGTCACGGTCCGGTACCTCACTCCGCACAACAAGTGGTCCATCCACTCCGAGTACCAGGACAACCTGTTCATGCTGGCACTGTCCCGAGGCGGCCAGTCCATCTGGATGTCCCCGGAGGACGCCGAGTCGGTCGGCGTGAAGGACAACGACTGGATCGAGGCGGTGAACCGGAACGGTGTCGTCGTCGCGCGCGCCATCGTCTCCCACCGCATGCCCGCCGGCACGGTCTACATGCACCACGCGCAGGAGCGCACCGTCAACGTCCCTAAGGCGGAGACGACAGGAAAGCGCGGCGGCATCCACAACTCGCTCACCCGGCTGATCCTCAAGCCGTCCCATCTCATCGGCGGCTACGCCCAGTTGAGCTGGGCGTTCAACTACCTCGGCCCGACGGGCAACCAGCGCGACGAGGTCACGGTCATCCGCCGCCGCTCCCAGGAGGTCCAGTACTGATGCGCATCATGGCTCAGGTCGCGATGGTCATGAACCTCGACAAGTGCATCGGCTGCCACACCTGCTCGGTCACCTGCAAGCAGGCGTGGACCAACCGCAACGGCATGGAGTACGTCTGGTTCAACAACGTCGAGACCCGCCCCGGGCAGGGGTATCCGCGGCGCTACGAGGACCAGGAGAAGTGGCGCGGCGGCTGGGAGCTGAACAAGAAGGGCGCCCTGAAGCTGAAGGCGGGCGGCCGTTTCAAGAAGCTCGCGGGCATCTTCTCCAACCCCAAGCTGCCCGAGATCAAGGACTACTACGAGCCCTGGACGTACGACTACAAGAACCTCACCGACGCCCCGCTCGGCGACGACTACCCGGTGGCGGAGCCGCGCTCGCTCATCACCGGCAAGCCGATGAAGATCGAGTGGTCGTCCAACTGGGACGACAACCTCGGCGGTTCGACCGAGTACGGGGATCTCGACCCGATGGTGGAGAAGACCCGCGAACAGGCCGCGGAGAAGGTCAAGTTCCAGTTCGAGCAGACCTTCATGTTCTATCTGCCGCGGATCTGCGAGCACTGCCTCAACCCGTCGTGCGTGTCCTCGTGCCCCTCGGGCGCCATGTACAAGCGGGTCGAGGACGGCATCGTCCTCGTCGACCAGGACTCCTGCCGCGGCTGGCGGATGTGCGTGACCGGCTGCCCGTACAAGAAGGTGTACTTCAACCACCGCACCGGCAAGGCCGAGAAGTGCACGCTCTGCTATCCGCGGCTCGAAGTGGGCCTTCCGACCGTCTGCTCCGAGACATGTGTCGGGCGGCTCAGGTATCTCGGTGTCATGCTCTACGACGCCGACAAGGTTACGGAGGCCGCCTCCTCGCCGAACGAACACGACCTGTACGAGGAGCAGTTGGGCGTCTTCCTCGACCCGGAGGACCCCGCCGTGCAGCGGGCCGCCGAGGAGGCCGGCATCCCGTGGGACTGGATGGAGGCGGCGCGGCGCTCGCCCGTGCACGCGCTCATCAGCAAGTACAAGGTGGCGCTTCCGCTGCACCCGGAGTACCGGACGATGCCGATGGTCTGGTACATCCCGCCGCTCTCCCCCGTCGTCGACGCGCTCACCGAGACCGGGCACGACGGCGAGGACCACGGCAACCTGTTCGGCGCGATCGACGCGCTGCGCATCCCCCTCGAATACCTGGCGGAGATCTTCACGGCGGGAGACACCAAGCCCGTACGCGCCTCGCTGGAGAAGCTCGCGGCGATGCGCTCGCACATGCGGTCCATCAACCTCGGTGACCTGCCGGACAGTTCGATCGCCGAGTCGATCGGCATGTCCCCCGAGGAGATCGAGGACATGTACAAGCTGCTCGCCATCGCCAAGTACGAGGACCGGTACGTGATCCCGACCGCGGCGGTCGGCGACGCGGAGCGCCTGGAGGAGTCGGCGCTGCCGTCGGACACCTGCTCGCTCGACCACGAGGGCGGGCCCGGCATGGGCGGCGAAGGGCCCTTCGGCGGCGACTCAGGGACGACCGTCGCCGACGGCCGCAAGCTGCTGCCCGTGGTCTCCGTCGAGAACTTCGAACTCAGCAAGGAACGCCAGACCGCCGACAGCACGGACAGCGTCGCCAAGGAGGACAGCTGATGACCGACCGGACCTCTCTGCTCTTCCAGGCGTCCGCGCTCTGCCTCACGTACCCCGACGAGGAGTTCTACGAGCGGCTTCCGCTGGTCCGCGCGGCCGCCCCGCAGCTCGCCCCCTTCGTCGAGCACGCCGAGGCCACGCCCATGCAGGAGCTGGCGGCGCACTACGTGCAGGTCTTCGACTTCAAGAACCGGCACAGCCTGTACCTGACGTGGTGGCGCGACGGCGACACCCGGCGCCGGGGCATGTCGCTGGTGCGGATGAAGGAGATCTACCGGGAGCACGGCATGGAGTTCACCGGGGAGGAACTCCCGGACTTCCTGCCCGCCGTCCTCGAATTCTCCGCGCAGGCCGGCCCGTTCCTCCTGGAGGAGAACCGGCCGGGCATCGAACTGCTGCGGTTCGCCCTCACCGACCACGGCACCCCGTACGGAGTCGTCCTCAACGCCGTGTGCGCCGCGCTGCCAGGACCCTCCCCCAAGGACAAGGCGGAGGCGCAGGCCCTCGCCCGCTCCGGGCCGCCCCGCGAGGACGTCGGCCTCGAACCCTTCGGACTCCTCCCCCTCCTCGAAACGGAGCACGCCAGGTGAATACGGCGATCTGGGGCGTCCTGCCCTACGTAGCGTTCGTCCTGCTGGTCGCGGGCACCGTCTGGCGCTACCGCTACGACAAGTTCGGCTGGACGACCCGCTCGTCGCAGGTCTACGAGTCGAAGCTGCTCAACATCGCGTCGCCGGTGTTCCACTACGGGATCCTGTTCGTCCTCGTGGGCCACATCGTCGGCCTGTTCATCCCGGAGTCGTGGACCGAGGCCGTCGGCGTCAGCGAGCACACGTACCACATGTTCTCGCTGATCGGCGGCACCTTCGCGGGCGTGCTCGCGCTCGCCGGGATCGCGATGCTCGTCTACCGGCGGCGCACCAAGGCGCCGGTACTGCGCGCCACGACGCGCAACGACAAGGCCATGTACGTGTTCCTGCTCGGCGCCCTCGTCCTCGGCATGGTCGCCAAGCTCACGCACTCCGGCGGCAGCGGCTACGACTACCGGCAGACCATCGCCCCGTGGTCGCGCAGCCTGTTCACGCTGAGCCCCGACGTGGCGCTCATGGACGGGGTGCCTACGCTCTATCAGATTCACGCAGTAGTGGGCATGCTACTGATTGCACTGGTACCGTTCACCCGGCTCGTGCATATGTTCAGCGCGCCGGTGCAGTACCTGTTCCGCCCGTACGTCGTCTACCGCAGCCGCGACCCGCGGCGCCTCGGCGCACGGCCGGACCGTCGGGGGTGGGAGCGCACCGGCTCCTAACCCTGGGGGGACGGACAAAGGTGAGTGAAAGACGGCCCGCCCCCACCGTGGGCCAGGTCGTACTCGGCCGGCGCCTGCGCGACCTCCGGGAGGCCGCGGGGCTCAAGCGCGAGGAGGCGGCACGGCCGCTGCGCGTGGCGGGGGCGACGATCCGGAGGATGGAGACGGCCGAGGTCGCGCTCAAGATCCCGTACGTACAGATGCTGTTGGAGCTGTACGAGGTTCCCGAGCGCGAGATCGAGGCGTTCGTGGCGCTCGCCGAGGACGCGAACCTGCCCGGCTGGTGGCAGCGGTTCCACGACGTGCTGCCCGACTGGTTCAGCCTGTACGTCAGCCTGGAGGGCGCGGCCTCGATGATCCGCGCCTACGAACCGCACTTCGTGCCCGGCCTGTTGCAGACGGAGGCGTACGCGCGGGCCGTCTTCGACGCCGGCACGGTGGGCCGCTCCCGGCCCGACGAGGTCGACCGGCACATCGATCTGCGGATGGCGCGGCAGTCGCTGCTCGACCGGGAGGACTCGCCGCATCTGTGGGTCGTCATGGACGAGACGGTGCTGCGCCGCGCGCCCGGCGGCCCCGACGTGCTGCGCGGACAGCTCGACCGGCTCGTCGAGGCGACGCGGCGCCCCAACGTGACACTCCAGATAGCCGAGTTCGCGACGGGGCCGCACCCCGGCACGTTCGGCCCGTTCACGCTGTTCCGGTTCCCCGTCAGGGAGCTGCCGGACATGGTCTACAGCGAGTACGTGACCGGGGCCCTGTACCTGGACGCGCGGGACGAGGTGGGCATGCACCTGGAGGTGCTCGACCACCTCGTGACGCAGGCCGCCGGGGCGGAGCGGACGGTGGAGCTGCTGCGGGAGGCGCGGGACCGGCTCGGCTGAACTCCCTTATGAGGAGCTGCCGTTGCCCTTCATGAGGAGCTGCCCTTGTCCTTGTCGTCGTCGACGATCTCGGCGTCGACGACGTCCTCGCCCTTCGACGGGGGCGCGTCCTCCTGCGTGGCCTGGGAGTCCTGCGACTGCGCGGCCGCCGCCTGGTACATCGCCTGGCCCATCCGCTGGCTGACCTCGGCCAGCTTCCTGGCACCCTCGCGCAGCTCCTGCGTGGAGGCTTCCTTCGATTCGAGTACGGTCTTCAACTCCCGTACGGCATCCTCCACTTCGGTCCTGGTGTCGGCCGGTACCCGCTCTTCGTTCTCGCGCAGGAAGCGCTCCGTCTGGTAGACGAGCTGCTCCGCCTCGTTGCGGACCTCCGCCGCCTCGCGGCGCGTGCGGTCCTCCTCGGCGTGCGCCTCGGCCTCCCGCATCATCCGGTCGATCTCGTCCTTCGGCAGCGCCGAGCCGCCCGTCACCGTCATCTTCTGCTCGCGCCCCGTGGCGAGGTCCTTGGCGGCGACGTGCATGATCCCGTTGGCGTCGATGTCGAAGGTGACCTCGATCTGCGGGACGCCGCGCGGGGCGGGCGGCAGGCCCGTGAGGTCGAAGACGCCCAACTTCTTGTTGTAGGCGGCGATTTCGCGTTCGCCCTGGAAGACCTGGATGCCGACGGAGGGCTGGTTGTCGGCGGCGGTGGTGAAGATCTCCGAACGGCGGGTGGGGATGGTGGTGTTGCGCTCGATGAGCTTGGTCATCACGCCGCCCTTGGTCTCGATGCCGAGGGAGAGCGGGGTGACGTCGAGCAGCAGCACGTCCTTCACGTCGCCGCGGATCACACCGGCCTGGTACGTCGCGCCGACGGCGACGACCTCGTCCGGGTTCACGCCCTTGTGCGGGTCCTTGCCGGTGAGTTCCTTGACGAGTTCGGTGACGGCGGGCATGCGCGTGGAGCCGCCGACCAGGATCACGTGGTCGACGTCCTTCAGCTCGACGCCCGCGTCCTGCACGGCCTGGTGGAACGGCTTCTTGCAGCGGTCCAGCAAGTCCCCCGTCAGCTCTTGGAATTGGGCGCGCGTCAGCTTCTCGTCGAGGTGCAGCGGCCCGGCGGCGGAGGCGGTGATGTAGGGCAGGTTCACATTCGTCTCGGTCGACGAGGACAGCTCGATCTTCGCCTTCTCGGCGCCCTCGCGCAGCCGCTGCACGGCCATCTTGTCGCCGGCGAGATCGACTCCGTGACCGTTCTTGAACTGCCGTACGAGATGGTCGACGATCCGCTGGTCCCAGTCGTCGCCGCCGAGTTGGGTGTCGCCGTTGGTGGCCTTCACCTCGATGACGCCCTCGCCCATCTCCAGGAGCGAGACGTCGAAGGTGCCGCCGCCGAGGTCGAAGACGAGGACCGTCTGCTCGTCGCCCTTGTCGAGCCCGTAAGCGAGGGCCGCGGCGGTCGGTTCGTTGACGATGCGCAGCACCTTCAGGCCCGCGATCTCGCCGGCCTCCTTGGTGGCCTGGCGCTGCGCGTCGTCGAAGTAGGCGGGCACGGTGACGACGGCGTCGGTGACGTCCTCGCCGAGATACGACTCGGCGTCGCGCTTCAGCTTCTGCAGGACGCGGGCGGAGAGTTCCTGCGCGCTGTACCGGTGGCCGTCGATGTCGCCGGTGTCCGGGAAGCGCCAACTCCCGTCGCCCATATGCCGTTTGACGGAGCGCGCGGTGCGCTCGACGTTCGTGACGGCCTGCCGCTTCGCGACCTCGCCGACCAGCACCTCGGCGGCGGACGTCCTGGCGAAGGCGACGATGGAGGGGGTGGTGCGGGCGCCCTCCGCGTTGGCGATGACGGTGGGTTCACCACCCTCCAGTACGGCCACCACCGAGTTCGTCGTACCGAGATCGATACCGACCGCACGCCCCATGACGTGTCCCCTTTTCCTGGCGAAGGCCCGCTCACGTCGTCGTCCTGGGATCCAGGACAGGGCGTGAGCGGGCCTACGTCAAGAGCGCGGACCTTCAGGGCGGGCCTCAGCCGCCGAGCTTGGCCGTGAGGGTGATCGTCGTGCCGGTCAGCGCCTGGCTCACCGGGCAGTTCTTCTTGGCGTCCTCGGCGGCCGCCTGGAAGCCCTGCTCGTCGAGGCCGGGCACGGAGCCCTCGACCGTGAGGTGGATGCCGGTGATGCCCTCGCCCGGCTGGAACGTCACGTCCGCGGACGTGACCAGCTTGGTGGGCGGGGTGCCGGCGCCGCTGAGGCCGTTGGACAGGGCCATCGAGAAGCACGAGGAGTGCGCGGCGGCGATCAGCTCCTCCGGGCTGGTCCTGCCGTTCGCCTCCTCCGCGCGGGACGGCCAGGACACGGGCTGCTGGCCGATGCCGGACGAGTCGAAGGTGACGGTGCCGGTGCCCTCGAACAGGGTGCCTTCCCACACGGTGTGGGCGGAGCGGGTCGTTGCCACGGGGGTCCTTTCCGGGGTTGTGGGTGTGCGTGTGCGTGTGCCGTTCCATCCGACCACATCCGGGGGTGCGGGGGCTTGTTTGCGGGAGGCGTGGTCGCGGTCGCGGGGCTCTGCCCCGGACCCCGCGCCTCAATCGCCGGCGGGGCTTGATTGGGCTTGGTATGTGGCTGGAAAGCGCGCTGGGCAAGGGGGCGGGGCGGTGACATTTTGGGGCCTCCCGCACGGGGGGTCCACGGGGATTCGCAGGGGGTTTGACCATGCGCATGATCTACGCGGACCGCGGTCCGTCACCACTGGAGACCGGCAAGCCGGGCGCCGCCGCCGACAGGGACTCGACGTTCGGCTGGTGGGGCGCGTTCAGCATTCAGAAGTTCGTCAACCAGAATCCGCTGTCGCACACGCACGACGACGCGAAGGGGTGGCTCGCGTATCTGCAGCAGTCCTACGACCGCAACTTCTGGTTCGCGGACGCGGGCGTCCAGGTGTGGGCGTACGAGGAGACGTACGACAACTGGCAGGACCGGTACGGCATGGACGCCGTGGTCGCCGTGTACCACTCGGGGCACGGCGGCATGGACGGCAACGGGGTGTTCTTCGCGCCGCTCGGCGGGGTGTGGGACGGGCGCTCGGACGCGATCTCCAACCGGATGGCGTTCGGCAACGAGAAGGTGAACTACGTCTTCTGGTCGACGTGCAACTCGCTGCGCGTCCTCGACGGGCACTCACCGGTGCGGACGTGGGCGGGGCCGAACCTCGGCTCGCGCATGATCTTCGGGTTCGAGACGACGAGCATCGACAGCCCGGACTACGGCTCGAAGTTCTGGGAGAAGTGGCGGGCCGGGCAGACGTTCTGCGACGCGTGGCTCAACGCGAGCTGGGACATCTACCACGGTCAGGCGCCCTCGGTGGCCGCCACGGGCGCGACCCAGGCCGAGGCGCAGAACCGGCTCAACGGTGAGCGGTTCTTCTACCGTGACCACGTCTCCGACAGCTGGTACGCGTGGCGCTGGTACTACGCGCGCCAGGGCCTGCGCGACCCGCTGACGCAGGCGCCCCAGACCCCGCAGATCGTGCAGCTCGCGCCGCGCGACCCGAGCGAGGAAATCGCCAGGATGGGCGAGCTGGCGCACTTCCCGGCGGCGGCGCTGCAAGAGGTGCAGGTCGAGCGGCAGGGCGTGCTCAGCGCCAGTTCCGGCGACCGGTTCGTGTCGACGGCTCCGCAGGCCGTGCGGTGGGTGAAGCTCGCCGAGGCCAACCACCGCAACACGCGGCAGCTGCCCACCGAGCGGGCCGTGGAGATCGCGCGGCAGTTCGCGCAGGAGCATGCGGAGGGCGTCGAGCTGGTCGTGGACGGCGTGCACGACCTGATGCAGAACAGCGGCAGGAAGGACGGCTCGCAGATCGGTGAGCCCGTCTCGCTGCAGACGCACGTCACGTTCCGGCAGGCCTTCGACGGCGTACCGGTGATCACGCCGGGGCGCGGTGAGTTCCGGGTCGCGCTCGACAACGACGGCACCGTCGTCCAGGCGACCGTGTCGACGCGCAGGCCCACCGGTGACACGCGCACGCCCGCCTCCGCGGTGGCGCCGCCGGCCGGCCGGGGCACGGAGGCGATGGCCTCGCCCGGGTCGCGGGATCCGCGGCAGGCGCTCGACGAGGCGCAGCAGCGGCGGATCTCCCATCTGTCGGCGATGGCCGCGGACAGTGAGCGCTCGGCCGCGGACATCGAGGCGCGGCTGGAGGTACGGGATGTGCCCGGGTCGTTGGAGGTCGGGTACGAGGTCGAGGGGAACGAGGCGTATCCCGCGGCGCGGAAGCTGATCGAGATCGGGCAGCGGGACAGCATGTACAAGAAGTTGCGGTGGGTGAGTGCGCCGATCGCGAGGTGAGGCCGACGGGGGTCGGGGCAGGGTCGGCCGGTCCGTACGTTGTGTGCGGGTCGGCCGATCCTGCGTCTCGGGGCTCCGCCCCGGACCCCGCGCCTCAATCGCCGGCGGGGCTCCCGGCTGCGCGCTTCTTGCGGGCGGACATCCAGGCGTAGACGAGGACGCCCACGAAGAGGAAGAGGACGCCCTGGTAGACGGCCGCGTAGCCGGCGCCGCCGACGAGCCACATGGAGAAGCCGAAGGCGGCGAGCGCGAGGGTCATGTCGCGGGCGAGGCGGCCCTTGTTGACGCGGTCGGACTGGCCGGACAGGAGGAAGTAGATCTGCGCGCCGGTGGCGAGGAGGTAGGGGACCGTCGCCGTGAAGGTGGTGATGAGGACGAGGCTTTCGAAGACGCCGCCGGAACCCGCCGTGTAGTTGTAGATCGTCAGGAGCGAGGCGAGGGAGACGCCGACGATCACGCCGAACGTCGGGACGCCGCGCTTCTTGCGGGCGAACGCCGCCGGGAACAGGCCGTCCTTCGCGGGCGCGTACGGCGCCTGCGCGGCGAGCAGCGTCCAGCCGTTGAGCGCGCCGACCATGGAGACGAGCGCGGCGATCGCGACGGCCGTACCGCCCCACGTACCGCCGAACATGGCGTTGACGGCGTCGGTGAAGGGGGCCGTGGAGTCGACGAGCTTGTCGTGGGCGACCGTGCCGAAGACGGAGACCGTGCAGAGGAGATATACGAGGGCGGCGAGGCCGGTGCCGAGGACGGTGGCGCGGCCGACGTTGCGCTCCGGGTCGCGGACCTCGCCCGCGCTCATGGAGGCGGACTCGACGCCCAGGTAGCTGAAGAGCAGGATCGCGGCGGAGGCCGAGATCGCGCCGACCGGGGAGTCGCCGCCGCCCTGGAACGGGCCGAGGTTGTCGGCGTCGAAGAAGAACAGGCCGCCGATCGCGACGAGCAGCAGCGGCGCGAACTTCAGGACGGTGGAGACGAGTTGGACGGCGCCGACGTAGCGGGTGCCGCCGAGGTTGGCGAGGGCCGGGAGCCACTGGCAGGCCAGGGCCGCGACGATCGTCCAGAGCGTGGAGCCGTGGATGGGGAGGAGGACGTCCAGGTAGCCGACGGCCGCGACGGCGAGCGCCGCGTTCGACACCCACGTGGTGATCCAGTACGACCAGGCGGCGAGGAACCCGGCGAAGTCGCCGAAGGCCTCGCGGGCGTACACGTAGGGGCCGCCGGTCTGCGGGTGCCGCTTCGCGAGGCGTCCGAAGACGAGCGCGAGGGCGATGGCGCCGACCGTCAGGACTCCGAAGGCGACGAGCGAGATCGTGCCGTACGGGGCGACGGACGCGGGCAGCAGGAAGATGCCGCCGCCGATGATGTTGCCCATGACGAGGGCCGTGGCGATGGGGAGACCGAACCGGCGGGCGTGCCGGCTCTCGTGGTTCTGGTGGTCTTCCGGTGCCGGAGCCGTCGGAGCGGGGGCGGTCCCGGTGTCGTGCATGGGGGGATGGGCCTCTCGACTGGTGCTGGTGCCGCCGCGGGATCGCCGGGTGGCCGCCCCATGGTCCGGTGGGCTCCCGCCCCGCTCCAAATCAGGCGGAATTGTCCTGCGGCTCCGGGGGCGTGGCCGCAAATGATCCACCGCCGGGCTCCCGTCGGAGGGAATTCTCCACGGCGCTGACCTGGGGCTCCGTCGAGTGCGCCGCCGCCAGGGGCAGCGGGGTGACCGCCATCGGGACCTGCGGGCCGTGCCCCTCGCTCAGCCAGCGGCGCAGCACGTGGTGCACCTGCTCGGCGCCGACCAGCGTCCCGCCTTCCGGGACCGGTGCGGACAGCTCGGCCGGGGAGAGCAGGAACGGCCGGCTCTGCGCGCCGCCGAGGCCGCCGTGCGAGCCGATCTGCTCCTCGAACGCGAGGACTTCGCCGTCCACGGGGTCGTACATGGAGTTGACCATGATGTCGGCGGTGTGCGGGAAGGAGTCGGTGCGGCGCACGGCGTCGGCGGCGCCGGGCCCGAAGTCGGCGAGCGGGCCCTCGCCGTCGGCCAGTTCGGCGATCGGTACTTCGGCGCCCTGCGCGCCGAGCACGACGGATCCGTGTTCTTCGCTGCGTACGAGGAGGAAGCCGATGCCGGGGTGGTTGGCGAGGGTCGGCAGGAGGGCGGGGTTGCGGGCGTCGATCTCCTCGCGGGTCATGCGGTGCGGGACGTCGGGGAAGGAGACGAGGCCGAGGTTTCCGGAGGCGAGGACGACGGGTTCGCTGCGGCGCCCCGTCTTGTGCGTGGGTTCCTCGACGGGGCGGTGCAGGGCGGCTCGTACGGCGGCGCGGGCCTCGGCGCCGCTGCGGGTGCGGCCCGCCTTGCGGGACACGGGAAGCCCGCAGCCCGCGCGGACGAGGTCCTGGAGGGTGAGGCCGTAGCGGCCGCGGAAGGTCTCGCCGGGGCTCTGTCCGTGGTCGGAGAGGACGACGATGCGGTACGGGCGGGGCGCGTGCTCGGCGACCTTCACGAGGAGTGCGAGCGAGCGGTCGAGGCGTTCGAGGACCTGCTCCGCGTCGCGGCCGAACGGGCCCGAGTGGTGGGCCACCTCGTCGTACGCGACGAGGTCGGCGTAGACGGCGCTGCGGCCCGCGAGCATGTCGCCGATGACGGCGGCGACGACGACGTCCCGTTCGACGACGGTCGCGAAGGCGCGGATGAACGGGTACAGGCCACCGCGGCCGATCCGGGGCCGCTGCTTGCAGACGCGGGCACGCGTGGACTGGCCGATCTCGCGGCCGACCTCGGCGAAGAAGGAGAGGGCGGTGCGGACGGCGTTCGCGGGGTCGGAGAAGTACGCGAAGTATCCGGCGCGCGAGCGGTTCTCCTTGCCGCGGCGCGCGGCGACGGACAGTACGAGCGCGACCTGCTCCGCTCCCCCGCTGAACAGGTTGCCGCGGCTGGCCCCGTCGACGGTGAGCAGTCCGCCGTCGCCGGTGTGCGCGACGGCGCGGCGCTGGAGTTCGGCAGCGCTGGTGGGGCGGTTGGAGACCTGGGTCTCGCCGGTGTCCTTCTCGTACCAGCGGAAGGCAGGGACGTCGTGGTTGGAGCCGTGCAGGATGCCGAGCTGGCTGGCGCCGGTCTGGCTCGACCAGTCGGTGCGCCACGGGGTGAGGCGGTGGCTGCCGTCGCGCAGCCATCCGCTGATGGTCGGCATGACGTCGTCGCGGGCGACGCGGCGCAGCGCTTCGTGGCCGACGCCGTCGAGCTGGATGAAGACGGTGCCGGGGGTGGGCGGGCAGGCGGTGGGGTCGTCCTGGCCCTTGCGGCGGCGTCGGTCGGCGAGGCGGTACAGGCGCCTGCGGTACGCCTCGTCGTCGCGGACGGCGAGCGCGCCGCCCGCGGCCGATGCCACGGCGGACATCACCGCGGCGACGACGACCGCGGTCTCGAGTCCTGCCTCGCCTCTGCCGTCGGGGATGAGGTGCAGGGCGATCAGCAGGAGCGCGCCGTTGAGGAAGAAGACGACGAGGCCGAGGACGAGCGCCGGTACGAGGAGCAGGGCGCGGACGAGGAGGGGCCAGACGATGGCCGAGAGGAGGGCGAAGGCGGCGGCGCCGAGGGCGGCGGTGATGGCTACGCGGGTCATGCTGTCGCCGTCGTCGGACTTCAGCTGGAAGTCCGGGAGGAGGCCGGCGAGGATCATCATGGTCAGGGTGCAGGCGACCCAGACCGCGACCGATCGCCAGGCTGTGCTTCCGGCCCTCCGCCAACGGCCTCCGGCCACTTCCGGGCTCCCTTCGTCGCGGTGCGCGTCCGCTTTGGTCTCTTGGGGTCAGCGTTTCACACCTTTTGCGGCCACCCGTGGTTGCGGACTCGGGGCGCTGCCCCGGACCCCGCTGCTCAATCGCCGCAGGGGCTTGATCGGCGCCCCCCGCCGGTCTCGATGCTCCAGCCCCGCCCGGCAGTGGCCGCACCCCTTCCCGCCCATCGTCGGTGATCCCAACAGATCAAGCCCCCATCAACGATGATCTCGACACTTCACGCCCCATCGACGATGGTCCCCACGCATCAAGCCCCCATCAACGATGGTCCCGACACTTCACGCCCCATCGACGATGGTCCCCACGCATCAAGCCCCCATCAACGATGGTCCCGACACTTCACGCCCCATCGACGATGGTCCCCACGCATCAAGCCCCCATCAACGATGGTCCCGACGCATCAAGCCTCATCGGCGGTGGTCTCCACAAATCAAGCCCCGCCGGCGATTGAGGCGCGGGGTCCGGGGCGGAGCCCCGAGGGCGTAACCGCGGGTGGGTGGAAGAAGGTCAGCAGCCGTCGTAGCCCGCCGTCGGCATCGAGAGGCGACGGTGGACGCGGGCCTTCATCTGGGCGTCGTAGGCGGGTTCCGCGAGGCCCGCCGTTTCGAGGCGGATGCCGCGCCGCGCGCACTCCGCGGAGAACGCGTCGACCGATCGGAGGGCGGCGCGCAGAACCCGCTCGCAGGGGGCGACGAAGACGTCCACGAGGCCCGCGTCGACGTCGGCCCACAGGACCTCGTGGTCGGGCCGGACGGCGTGCACCAACAACTCACGGGTGATGACATAGCCGCGCTCCGCGGCCCAGCGCGCGCACATCGCGTGCTGGCTGCGCGAGTCCACCAGGAAGGGGTCCTCGTCCAGCTCCTCCAGCGGGACCAGGCTGGCGATCGCCGCGACCCGCACGGCGTCGCCGCTCCCGTCGGATGCCCCCATGCGTCCCCCCTCACCACAGCATTCGGCGTCGACCCTACTCCTGCACGTAGGCTCAAGGCAGTCGCACGAAGGTGTCGAAGGGAGCAGGCGTGCCGGTGGAGATCACCTGGTGGGGTCATGCCACCTGCACGGTCGAGGACGCGGGCACGCGCGTGCTCACGGACCCGCTCTTCGCCCGGCGCCTGGCGCATCTGCGCCGCCGCCGGGGCGCGCCTCCGCCGCCGCGCGCCGCCGAGGCGGATGTCGTGCTCGTCTCGCATCTGCACGCCGACCATCTGCACGTGCCCTCGCTGGCGCGCCTCGCGCCCGGTACGCGCGTGCTGGTGCCGAAGGGCGCCCCGCGCGCCGTGCCCGCGCTGCGCAAGCTCACCACGCTGAAGATCATCGAGGTGGAGGCGGGGTCACGGGTCGAGGTCGGGAACGTGGCGATAGAGGCCGTGCGCGCGGAGCACGACGGGCGGCGGTTGCCGGTCGGCCCGCACTCGGCTCCGGCGCTCGGGTATGTGGTGAGCGGTGCGGCGCGTACGTACTTCGCGGGTGACACCGGGCTCTTCGACGGCATGGCGGAGGCCGTGGGCGAGGTGGATGTGGCGTTGCTGCCGGTGGGCGGCTGGGGCCCCTACCTCGGGGCCGGGCATCTCGATGCCGGGCGGGCCGCCGAGGCGCTCGCCCGGATCGCGCCGCGCAGCGCGGTGCCGGTGCACTACGGCACGTACTGGCCGATCGGCATGGACGCGGTGCGGCCGCACGAGTTCCACGCGCCGGGCGACGAGTTCGTACGGCAGGCGGCGCTGAAGGCGCCGGGCGTGGCGGTGCACCGGCTGGAGCAGGGCGAGAGCGTGCGGCCGGAGGTGGCCGGATGAGACGGCCGCAGACGCCGCCCTCGGGGGCGTGCCGGTGATGCTGTCCGCCGCGGCCCAGGTGCCGCCCGAGTCGACGCAACAGGCCGTCGGCTACCCGTCGTTGTTCCTGCTCGTGTTCTTCGGGGCGCTCGTTCCGATCATTCCGACGGGCGCGTTGGTGAGTTCGGCGGCCGTCGTCGCGTTCCATCACAGCGCGCCGTTCTCGCTGGTGCTGGTCTTCGTGGTGGCGGCGCTCGCCGCGTTCCTCGGTGACATCGTCCTGTACTGGCTGGGGCGGCGCGGCATGCGGTCGAAGAACGGGTCGAAGTGGCTGGAGGCGATCCGTTCGCGGGCCCCGGAGGAGCGGCTCGCGCAGGCGCAGGACAAGCTCGGCGACCACGGGGTGATGGTGCTCGTGCTGTCGCGGCTGGTACCGGCGGGGCGGATCCCGGTGATGCTGGCCTGCCTGCTGGCGAAGATGCCGGTGCGGCAGTTCGGGCGCGGTGACATCCCGGCCTGCCTCGCGTGGGCGGCGACGTACCAGGTGATCGGGATTCTGGGCGGCTCGCTGTTCCCCGAGCCGTGGCAGGGGGTCGTCGCGGCGATCGCCCTGACGGTGCTGATCAGCGCGCTGCCGAGCCTGTGGCGCAGGCTGCGGCGGCGGGTGTCGGGCCAGCACGCGTAGCCGTCGTTGCGCTCCCGGGGCTCTGCCCCGGACCCCGCGCCTCAATCGCCGGCGAGGCTGATTCGGCGGGGTCAGGCAGTCAGCACGCGTGAGCCGCCCACCGGCAGGTCCCACAGCGCGGCGCGCGGCAGGCCCGCCGCGCTCCAGGCGGTACGGAGCCGGTTGAGGGGTTCGAGGACCGGTTCGGCGGAGAGCAGGAACGTCGCCCAGTGCATCGGCGCCATCCGGCGCGCGCCCACGTCCCGCGCCGCGCGGACCGCGTCCTCCGGGTCGCAGTGCACGTCTTTCAGCCACCAGCGCGGGTCGTACGCGCCGATGGGGAGCAGCGCGAGGTCGATGCCGGGGTAGCGGCGGCCGATCTGGGAGAACCAGTGGCCGTAGCCGGTGTCGCCCGCGAAGTAGAGGCGCTGCCCTTCGGGGTCGGTGAGGACCCAGCCGCCCCACAGGGTGCGGCAGGTGTCGACGAGGCTGCGCTTGGACCAGTGGTGGGCGGGCACGAAGTCGAAGCGGACGCCCTTCAGCTCGGCGGCCTCCCACCAGTCGAGCTCGGTGACGTGGGTGAAGCCGCGCCGGGTGAACCAGCGGGCGAGACCGGCGGGTACGAGGACCGGGGTGTCGCGCGGGAGTCTTTTTACGGTCGGCCAGTCCAGGTGGTCGTAGTGGTTGTGGCTGATGACGACCGCGTCGACGGGCGGCAGCGCGGTCCAGGCGACACCGGCGGGGGTGACCCTGGCCGGGGTGCCGAGGATCTTGCGGGACCAGACGGGGTCGGTGAGGACGGTGAGGCCGCCGATCCGGACGATCCAGCTGGCGTGGCCGACCCAGGTGACGGCGACGGTGCGGGCGTCGACGTCCGGGAGCGGTCCCGGGGCGAAGGGCAGCTTCGGGATGTCGGAGGTCAGGCTGTCGGCGGGCGGCCTGAGCGCGCCCTCGCGGGCGAAGCGGGCGAGGGCGCGCAGGCCCGGCAGGGGGGCGGTCAGGCGGTGGGCGAAGGATTTGGGCCAGCGGCGCGGCACGTCCCGGATTCCGGTGTCTCCCCCGTCGAGCGGCCGCGGCTCGACGAGGGGACGGAGGGACGCGGTGGCATCAGCCCGCTGCGCGGTCCCTTCGGCAGAGGGTGCTTCGGACGCCTGCGTCATCGCTCGGACTCCCATCCTTCGCCGGTCGCTCCCGCACCGTCGCCGATGGCGCGCAGCGTCGCTCCCACCATGGTCAACACCCTTGCCACGTGCGGCAATTCCAAGGGCTCCGGTGAGGTGAGAGACGCCCGGCGTTCCTCGGGGGTTGATCCGAGCAGCGGGCCCGTCGACAGGCGGGCGCGCAGCGCGCCCTGTTCGTCGCCGAAGCGGTGGCCGCCGGGGACCGGCATGCGGAGGCGTTCGCCGAGGAAGTCCTCCAGCTCCTGGGAGTCGGTGACGCCGAGGTCGGTGAGCCGGGGCCGCAGCTCCTCCAGGTCCATGTAGAGGTGCCGCCCGGCGCGGGGCGGTCTGGCGAGGCCGCCGGCCGCGAGCACGGCGTGGTGCAGGGCCCCGGCCACGCGCGCGTGCAGTGCGGCGCCGGTCCTGCGGCGTTCGGTGATCTCGTCCGGTTCGTTCAGGGCGTACGTCGCCGCGGCCGCGACCGGCGCCGGGAGCAGCGCGCCGGTCGCGGTGAGGAAGTCGAGGACGCGGGCGCGCAGCCGGGCGCCGCGCTCGGTGGCGGGGAACCGGGCGCAGGCCGCGGGCAGTGAGGGCGGCAGGAACGCGCCGGTCAGGTCGTTGAGGACGGTGACCTCGCGCGGGTACATCTCGGCGGGGCTGAACAGGACGGAGTCCGCGCCCGGGTGCACGGTGTCCCGCCAGGTCTCGTCGCTGATCACGTGGACGCCCTCGGCGGCGGCCGCCTCCACGGCCTCGTGCAGCACCTCGGGCGGCGGCACGGTCGCCGTCGGGTCGTCGGCGACGGAGAGGATCAGGAGGCGGGGGTCGCCGCCCTCGGCGCGGACCCGGCGGACGGTCTCCAGGAAGGCGGTCGAGTCGGGGACGCCGCCGCACTCTGCGGGCGTCGGCACGTGGTAGACGGCGCGGCCGAGCAGCCGGGCCTGCGGCACCCACCACGCCGAGCAGGGCCGGGGCACGAGCACGTCGCCGCCGAGGGCGGCGGTGAGCGCGAGCAGCAGCGGGGCCGCGCCCGGCGCCGCGCCCAGCTGTTCCCGTTCGGCGTCGAGGCCGCGCCGCCGCCAGTACCCGCACGCCGCTTCGAGCAGCGCGGGTGCCCCGCCGGGCGGTTCGCACGTGGCCCGGCCCGCGGCCCCCGCGACCATGGCGGCCAGCTCCGGCAGCACCGGCAGCCCGGCCTCCGGCAACGGTGGCCCGTACCGCACGGGGCCGCGCCCTTCGGGTCTCCGGGTGGTGCCGGGGGTTCGGGCCGTGGGGTCCGACGATGACCGCATGCTGCCTCCGTGCCGTCCGCTCGGTCTGCGCCTTCCTCCAGCGTCACACCTTGCCCGGGATCCGCGCGCGGCGTGCGTGCCACGTGCCGTGTCGCTGCCTCCGACGACGTGCGGTCACCCGTTCCCACGCCTCGGGGCTCTGCCCCGGGCCCCGCGCCTCAATCGCCGGCGGGGCTCGATACGACGAACGGGTCAGTCGGCCAGGGCGGTGAATTCGCGCTCCAGGCCGCGGCCGCGCCGCTGGACGACGGCGGACGCGACGTCCGACAGCTTTCGGTTCGTCGTCTGCGAGATTCGGCGCAGCACGGCGAACGCGTCGTCCGGATCGCACCCCAGCACGTGCATGACGATGCCGCAGGCCTGGTCGACCACGGGACGTGAGCGCAGGGCCGAGCCGAGCTGGTCGACCTCCGTGAGGGCCGCCTCGTAGGAGCGGTCGCGGACCATGCAGCTCGCGGCCAGGTCGCCGAGCGCGCGGACCGGGCCGTGCGAGGCGTCCTCAAGGGAGCCGGGGCGGAAGCTGTAGAGACTGAGCGTGACCGTGAGGTCGGCGCTGCGGAACGGGATGGTGACGCTGGAGCGCACCCCGGAGTCGAGCGCGAGCGCCCGGTAGTCGGGCCAGCGCCGGTCGTTCAGCAGATCGCTGGCGTCGACCGGGTCGCCGCGCTCCTCGGCGGCCGGGATGGGCCCGTCGCCGGAGCTGTCCTGTACGGAGACGAGGGCGGCGAGGTCGGGGTGGGTGACGGCGGTGGGCCGCTCGCCGGTGCCGTCGCTCGCGGTGGCCACGGCGCCGCAGCACTGCGCGGTGCACCGCACGGCCTCCTCGGCGAGTTCGGAGAGCCGCCGGGCAGGCAGCCCCGACTCCGGTGTCCGCGCGGCCAGTTGGGTCGGCATCGCCTGATACCTCCTGACGTGGGCCGCGTCCTTGTCCTGTTCGGCCTGCACGTACTGTCGCATCGGGTTCGAGCCTCCTTGTTGGTCGGCTTCCCGTACCCGGCTCCCGAAAACCGTGGGACGGGATACGTTTCTCAGCATGGCGCAGACGGAGGAATTCGGTGAAGAGCTGGCGGACTTCGTGCGCCGTGTAACGGAGTTGAAGGCGGCGCGCTCCGTCTCGACGGCGGAACTGCCCGCCGTACTCGACGCCGCGCTCTTCGAACTCGACCATGTGGCCGCCAAGTTGTGGCCACAGCCCTCGCGGGGCGCGGAGGCCTCGGGCGGCCCGGGGGTGAGCGCGCGCCGCGGCGCGGCGGCCGACCGACAGGAGCAGCAGTTGCTGCGGGCCGTCTTCCAGCGGCTGCCGCTGCCGGTGGCGCTCGTGGACCGCGAGTCGGTGGTGCGCCGCCTCAACTTCGCGGCGACGATCTTCACGGGGGTCCGCGCCGGATACGCGACGGGCCGCCCGATGACCGGTTTCCTGGCGCACGCCGACCGCGCCGCGTTCCGCTCGCAGGTCGCGGCGGTGGCCCGGGGCGAGGGGGACCGCGGCCTGTCCGTGCACCTGCAGCAGAATCCGCGGATCCCGGTCCGCACGGTCCTCACGGGCCTGCGCCCGGGCAACGAGCCGCGCACCACGGTCCTGGTGGTCCTGCAGCCCGCGGACGACGCCACCGTCACCCCCGCGTCGGCCCGGCCCACGGCGCCGGTCCCCGACCTCACGGAGGCGACCCGGCACGCGGCGCTCACCGACCTGCTGGACGCGATGACGCGGGAGCTGCTGGGTGCCCCCGTGGGCGATCCCGCCGAGTCGCTGCGGCGCGCCGCCCGCGTGCTGCACGGCCGGTTCGCCGACTGGGTGGTGGCCGACATGGGGGCGGCGCGGCTGGAGCGTACGGCGGTGCTCGGCGCGGACGACGAGGCGGTACGGGACATCGCCGCGCAGGACCCGCACGGCAGCCCGCTCGTCGTCGAGGCGGCGCGCGGCGGCGCCCCCACGCTGCTCGTGCGCCCGGAGGACCCGCGGGCCCTGGGCGACGACGCGTCGGGGGCGCCGGTGCTCGTCCGTGCCGATGTCACCTCGCTGCTGTGCGTCCCGTTGATCCCGGCGCCCGGCGAACCGGTGCGGGGTGTGCTCACCCTGTTCCGGTCCGCGGGCCGCCTCGCCTTCTCGATGGCGGAGGCGAAGACGCTGGACATGATGGCCCGTCACATTGCGTTGGCGATGCGGAAATAGCGCCGTTTCCGGGATTTCCTGGGGCTACGCGGCGTCCGAGAGGACCTGGTCGCGCAGCCGGTCGCAGCAGCGGCTGATCAGCCGGGACACGTGCATCTGCGAGATGCCGAGCCGCTCGGCGATCCGGCTCTGTGTCATGTCGCCGAAGAAGCGCATGTAGAGGATCTCCCGCTCCCGCTCGGGCAGGGCCGCTATGCGCGGCTTGACGGCCTCGCGGTCGATGACGACGTCGAGCGCGGGGTCGGCGTCGCCGAGCGCGTCGGACAGCGAGTAGCCGTCCTCGCTGCCGGGCAGCTCGGCGTCGAGGGAGAGCGCGGTGAAGCTCTCCAGCGCCTCGAGGCCGCTGCGGGCCTCGTCCTCGGTCATGTTCGCGTGTTCGGCGATCTCCGCGAGCGTCGGGGCGCGCCCCGAGATGCCCTGGGCGAGCTCGTGCTGGGCGAACCGGACCCGGTTGCGCAGGTCCTGGACGCGGCGCGGCACGTGCAGCGTCCACATGTGGTCGCGGAAGTGCCGCTTGATCTCGCCGGTCACGGTGGGTACGGCGTAGCTCTCGAAGGCGTTGCCGCGCTCCGGGTCGTATCGGTCCACCGCCTTGACCAGGCCGAGCGCGGCGACCTGGCGCAGATCCTCGTAGGACTCTCCGCGGTTGCGGAAGCGGCCGGCGAGGCGTTCGGCCATCGGCAGCCAGGCCTCGACGACGTCCTGGCGCAGTTCGTCGCGCTCGGGACCCTCGGGCATGTCGGACAGCTGGGCGAAGGCCTCGGCGGTGTCGGGGGCGTCGTCGTGCGGGTGGCGCCCACCGGGCTTCACCGGGTTCTCGGGTGAGCTGGTACGCGTGCGCATCTGGATCGCAACTCCCTCAGGGGGTGCCTTGGGTTCGGTGGTCACCGTGGGAGCCGCGCCCGCAAGACGAGTCGGACACACCCGGGGCGATCCTGCGGATCCGGTGGATACGGCGGGGCCGTATCCCTCCCACGGACGTGCCTCCTGTCCGAAGCACTGTTTCCTTCGCCTGCCCCTGGGACAGCGCCGCAAAACACGGCGTTGTCCTTACAAATGATGGGGATTAGCCCCGGTACGTGCGGGTACATGGGCGGGATCACGGTGCACCCGAAGACGAGATGAGGCCGGATTTCGATGGCCGATGTGGTGAGGGACGTCATGACGCCCGGCGTGGTCGCGGTACGCCCAGACGCCTCGCTGGTCGAGGCCGCCCAGTTGATGCGCGCGCAGGACATCGGAGATGTACTGGTGGCGGACGAGTCGCAGGTCGTGGGCGTGCTCACGGATCGTGACATCGCGCTGCGGGCCGTGGCCGACGGAGCCGATCCGCTCACGGTGAGCGCCGAGGCCGTGTGCACGCCGCACCCGGTGGCGATCGGCCCCGAGGACGAGGTGTCCGTCGCGGTGACGCTGATGCGGGAGTACGCGGTGCGGCGGCTGCCGGTGGTGGAGGACGGGCACGCCGTCGGAATGGTCAGCCTGGGCGATCTGGCGCTGACCCAGGACCCGGCGTCCGCGCTGGCCGACATCAGCGGCGCCCGGCCGGACTCCTGGCCGGACGAGTCACCGACGTGACCGCCGCCAACACCAACACCAGGACCAGGACCAAGACCACTGAACGTCATGAACATCCATAGCCAGCAAGGGAGTTGACCGACGATGCGTATCGCGTTCCTGGTGGCGCCGGAAGGGGCCGAGCAGATCGAGCTGACCGACCCCTGGCAGGCGGTGCGGGACGCGGGCGGCGAACCCGTGCTCGTATCGACACGGCAGGGCGAGATCCAGGCCTTCGACCACCTGGACAGGGCCGACAAGTTCCCGGTCGACAAGACGGTGGCGTCGCTCGCCTCGTCGGCGGACGGCTTCGACGCGCTGGCGCTGCCGGGCGGCGTGGCCAATCCGGACCAGTTGCGCACGGATCCCGACGCGGTCGCGTTCGTACGTGACTTCTTCACGCGGGGCCTGCCGGTCGCGGCGATCTGTCACGCGGCGTGGACGCTGGTCGAGGCGGATGTGCTGCGCGGCCGCACGCTGACCTCGTATCCGAGCCTGGCCACCGATATCCGCAATGCGGGCGGCACCTGGGTCGACGAGCAGGTGAAGGTCTGCACGGCCGGGCCGAACGTGCTGGTCAGCAGCCGTCGCCCGGACGACCTCAAGGCCTTCGACGCGGCGCTGCTTGAGCAGGTCAGCGGCGTCTGACGGGGCGGGAGGCGCAGGCCGGCCCGGCGGGGTAGTGCCGGGCCGGTGCGATATGACAGTAGGCCCTCGGGAGCGCCGTCGGCGATCCGCTCGGCGCGGTTGTTGTCCGCTCAACGAGGTAGCTGTCGGCCCAGCGTGTGCGAGGGCACGACGCCGTACTTGGCGCGGTACTGCCCGGCGAACCGCCCCAGATGACCGAAGCCCCAGCGGTACGCGACGTGGCCGACGGTCGTCGTGTCGGGGTCCGCGGCGAGCAGTTCGGCGTGCGCTCGCTCCAGGCGCAGGGTGCGCAGATACGTCATCGGCGGCATGCCCACATAGCGGCCGAACGCCTCCTGCAGCCAGCGCACGCCGACCCGGGCCTCGGCCGCGAGTTCCGTGGTGGTGAAGGGGTGTTCGGGGTGGGAGCGCATGGCGTCCATGGCGCGCTTGACGGGGGCGGGCCTCAACTTCCCCGCGGGTACGTCGAGTTGGTCGCGGTAGCGGTGGCCCGCCGTCAGCAGCAGGCCGTTGAGGACGGCGTCGCGCAACGGCGCGGCCACCATGGGGTGTTGGAGCAGCCGGGCGTCGTCGTGCAGCTCTCCGAGGAGTGTGTCGACGAGTCGGGCCCAGCCGTGGCCGCGGCCCGTCGTCAGGTCCATCTCGGGTTCGAGCGCGAGGGGCCCGCGGGGCGGGCGGCCGGTCAACTCCTCGACGCGGCGCTCCAGAAGGCTGCGTTCGATCTTCAGCGCGACGACCCGCGCGCCGCCCGGCCAGCGGTTCGCGTCGACGGGGCCGACGGGGCCGAGGACGGCGGCCCTGCCGGGGGCGGTGGCGCGGGTGGGCCGGGATGCCTGGCGCCAGCCGATGGCGGCGCCGAACGGGACGTTCACGTGGTACGAGCCCAACTCCTCGCAGCGGACGGCGACATCGACGCCGCACGACAGGTTTCCCACCGTGAGGCCGTCGCCGCAGTCGAGTACGTCGAACTCGGCGTCGAAGCGTTCTGGGCGTTCCAGGACGGCCAGCCGATTCGCGTAGAAGGCGTCCCTGATCGCCTCCATGGCCCGGTCGACATCGCTGGTCCGCAAGAACGTCCTCGCCACGCTCTCTCCTCACGCACGCCTGAACTCCCCAGCGTACAAAGACCGGGGCTCCGGGCGGGCGCAACGGGTCAGCGGGTGCGCTCGACTCGGCGTTCGTCCCAGACCGGGTCCGAGGTCTCGCGAACGTGGCCGTCCGAGCCGAAGACCAGATAGCGGTCGAAGGCGCGGGCGAACCAGCGGTCGTGGGTGACCGCGAGGACCGTGCCGTCGAAGGACTCCAGGCCCTCCTGGAGGGCTTCCGCCGACTCCAGGTCGAGGTTGTCCGTCGGCTCGTCCAGGAGGAGCGCCGTCGCGCCTTCGAGCTCCAGCAGGAGGATCTGGAAGCGGGCCTGCTGGCCACCCGAGAGCCGCTCGAACTTCTGCTCGGCCTGCGCCGTCAGCTCGTACCGGCGGAGCAACGACATCGCCGCCCCGCGGTCCTTCGCGTGGTCGCGCCACAGGATGTCGAGGAGCGGGCGTCCCTGGAGCTCCGGGTGGGCGTGGGTCTGGGCGAAGTGGCCGGGGACGACGCGCGCGCCGAGCTTCCACGCTCCCGTGTGGGACACCGAGTCGTCGCCCGCGAGGAGGCGCAGGAAGTGGGACTTGCCCGAGCCGTTCGAGCCGAGGACCGCGACCCGCTCCCCGTAGAAGACCTCCAGGGAGAAGGGCTTCATGAGGCCGGTGAGTTCGAGGTTCTCGCAGGTGACCGCCCGCACTCCGGTACGGCCGCCCTTCAGGCGCATCGTGATGTCCTGCTCGCGCGGCGGCTCCGGCGGCGGCCCCGCCTCCTCGAATTTACGCAGCCGCGTCTGCGCCGCCGCGTACCGGGAGGCCATTTCGTGGCTGACGCTCGCCGCCTGGCGGAGGTTCACGACCAGCTTCTTGAGCTGCGCGTGCTTCTCGTCCCAGCGGCGCCGCAGCTCCTCGAAGCGCGCGAAGCGCTCGCGGCGCGCCTCGTGGTACGTCGAGAAGCCGCCGCCGTGCACCCACGCGTCCGCCCCGCCGGGGCTCGGCTCCACGCTGACGATCTTCTCCGCGGAGCGGGCGAGCAGCTCCCGGTCGTGGGAGACGAAGAGGACGGTCTTGCGGGTCTCGCGGAGCTTCTCCTCCAGCCAGCGCTTGCCGGGGACGTCGAGGTAGTTGTCCGGCTCGTCGAGGAGAAGGACCTCGTCCGTGCCGCGCAGCAGGGCTTCGAGGACGAGGCGCTTCTGCTCGCCGCCGGAGAGCGTGCGCACCTCGCGGAACTGCGCCTTGTCGTACGGCACACCCAGCGCCGCCGTCGTGCACATGTCCCAGAGCGTCTCCGCCTCGTACCCCTGTGCCTCGGCCCAGTCGGAGAGGGCCTGCGCGTACTTCATCTGCGCGGCCTCGTCGTCGACGGTCATGATCAGGTGCTCGGCCTCGTCGACCGCCTTCGCCGCTTCCTGGATGCGCGGCGGTGACACCGATACGAGGAGGTCGCGGACGGTCGTCCCGTCGCGGACCGAGCCCACGAACTGGCGCATCACGCCGAGACCGCCACCGACCGTGACGGAGCCGCCGTGCGGCTGCAGCTCGCCGGAGATGAGCTTCAGGAGGGTCGTCTTACCCGCTCCGTTCGGCCCGACGAGCGCGACGACCGCGCCCTCGCCGACCCGGAACGACACATCGCCGAGCAGCGCCCTCCCGTCGGGGAGGTAGTACTCGAGGTGTGCCGCTTCCAGATGTCCCATGATCCCGCATTGTGGACGCCCGTGCGGGTGACGGGCAAACGAATTGGCCGGACGGCGTCGGGTGCGAGGCGGGGCGCGGGGTACCTGTCCCCCATGCATTCCCCCATGCCTGCCAACAGGCCATCGCCGAAGTCACCGCCGTCCTTGCGTGCCCGGCTCACCGCCCTCGACCTGCGCGTCTTCGAGTTCGCCGCGGACGCGCACTGGCCGGGCGCCGAGCGGATCCTGCCGCGGCTGAGCCGGTCGGCGAACCACGGTGTGCTGTGGTTCGCGGTGGGCGGGGCGCTCGCCGTGTCCGGGTCGCCGCGCGCCCGCCGGGCCGCCGTGCGCGGAGTGGCCTCGCTCGCGCTCGCCTCGGCCACGATCAACACCCTCGGGAAGCGTTCGGTGCGCAGGGAGCGGCCCGCGCTCGACCCGGTGCCGCTGGTGCGGCGCCTGAAGCGGCAGCCGTTCACGACGTCGTTCCCTTCCGGGCACTCGGCGTCGGCCGCGGCCTTCGCGACGGGTGTGGCCCTGGAGTCGCGGGGCCTCGGCGCGGTGGTCGCCCCCGTGGCGTTCTCGGTGGCGGCCTCCCGCGTCTACACCGGCGCCCACTTCCCCGCCGACGTCCTCGCGGGCGCGGCCCTCGGCGCGGGCGCCGCCTTCGCGGTGCGCGGCCTGGTGCCGACCCGCGACCAGCTGCCGTCGCCGGGCCGGCCCCTGGTGGACGACGTACCGGCGCTGCCGGGCGGCGAGGGCCTGGTGATGGTCGTGAACGAGAAGGCGGGCACCCCGGAGCGGATGCGGGCGCTGCGGGAGGCGCTGCCGCTCGCCGAGTTCGTGTCGTGCACCGGCGACGAGCTCGAACCGGAGCTGGAGAAGGCGGCGGCGCGGGCCCGCGCGCTCGGCATCTCGGGCGGCGACGGCTCCGTGAACACGGCCGCGCGGGTGGCGCTGCGGCACGATCTGCCGCTCGCGGTGCTGCCCGGCGGCACCCTCAACCACTTCGCGTACGACCTCGGCGTCGAGGACACCGGCGATCTGGTGCGCGCCGTCGAGTCCGGCGACGCGGTCGCCGTGGACGTGGGCCGCTTCGCCTCCGGGCACGGCTCCGGGATCTTCCTCAACACCCTCAGCCTGGGCGCCTACCCGGAGCTGGTGCGGGAGCGGCGGCGCTGGTCGGGGCGGATCGGCGGGCGGCTCGCCGATGTCGTGGCGGCGGTGCACGTGCTGCGCCGCGACCATCCGCTGAGCATAGAACTGCACGGCGAGCGGCGGCCGTTGTGGCTGCTGTTCGCCGGGAACTGCACGTACCGGCGAATGGGTCTGACGGCGGGCCGGCGCGCGAATCTCGCCGACGGGCTGCTCGACGTACGCACCGTGGACGGCGGCCGGCTGCCCGGTGTGCGGCTCCTCGCGGCGGCGCTGGCGGGCCCGCTGTCCCGCTCCCCGTTCCACGCCGCGACCCGCCTGACCCGGCTGCGGGTGGACGGCGTAACGCCCGGCACCCCGCTCGCGTTCGACGGTGAAGTGGCCGCGTGCGGCGGCGAGTTGAGGGTGGACAAGGCACACGAGGCGCTGCGCGTGTACCGCCCGTACACACTGCGCTGACCCACCCCTCCCGCTACCCCCTCCCTCCACGCGCGTCCACATTTCAAGACGGGGATCTCATTATGCGGCCGACCGGCGTACGGTGATCATCAAGCCCGAACGAGACGAAGGGAACCGGTCATGCCGCAGGAGACCGCCGTATACACCCACGGCCACCACGAGTCCGTGCTCCGCTCGCACACCTGGCGCACCGCCGCCAACTCGGCGGCCTACCTGCTCGATTCGCTCAAGCCGCACATGAAGATCCTGGACATCGGCTGCGGCCCCGGCACCATCACCGCCGACCTGGCCGAGCTGGTCCCCGACGGGCACGTCACGGGTGCCGACCACGCCGAGGGCATCCTCGACCGGGCGCGCGCCACGGCCGCCGAACGGGGCCTGACCAACGTCGACTTCACGACGGCCGACGTGCACGCGCTCGACTGGCCGGACGACACGTTCTGCGTCGTGCACGCGCACCAGGTGCTGCAGCACGTCGGCGATCCCGTGCAGGCGCTGCGCGAGATGCTGCGGGTGACGAAGCCGGGCGGGTTCGTCGCCGTACGGGAGTCCGACTACGCGGCGTTCTCCTGGTTCCCGCGGCTGCCCGCCATGGACGAGTGGCTGGACCTGTACGAGCGGGTCACCCGCGCCAACGGCGGCGAGCCGGACGCCGGGCGCTACCTCAAGTCGTGGGCGCTGCGGGCCGGTTTCGCGCCGGAGGACATCACCTGCTCCGCCGGTACGTGGTGCTACTCGACGCCCGAGGAGATCGCCTGGTGGAGCGGGCTGTGGGCGGACCGCACGCTCGCGTCCTCCTACGCCGAGCGCGCGACGGGCGGCGGGCACGCGACGCCCGAGCAGCTGAAGGCCGTGTCGGACACGTGGCGGGAGTGGGGAACGCACGAGGACGCGTGGTTCGGGATCCTGCACGGCGAGATCCTGTGCCGCAAGCCCCGTCAGCCGTAGGCGAGTCCAGGCGCAGGCGAGGCTGTAGGCGAGTTCAGCCGCGGGGCAGCAGCGGGCCCAGCGGTCCGAGGTCGATGTTCAGGTCCTCGGGCCGCAGCCCGTAGCGCTCGCGCAGCTGCTCCATGCGGTCCTCCAGGAGCATCAACGTCAGCCCGACCCGCTCCTCCTGCTCCTCCGTCAGGTCGCCGAGGTCGAAGCGGCGGATCGCCTGGCGCTCCATGAGCTGACGGAGCAGCTCGACGAGGGTCAGCACGAGTTTCATCAGGTCGCGCTCGACGGTGTCGGGGTCGAGTTCGATACGGCGTCGCTCGCGTTCACTCATGGTTCTCCATCTCCGGCCAGGGAGAGGGCACTTGGGCGTTGACCGAGCTGATCAGCGCGTTCAGGTCGATGCGCACCAGGTCCACGTCGGCGATCCGCAGGGTGACGTCGCCGGCGAGGACGACGCCGCCCGCGAGCAGCCGGTCGAGGAGGTCGACCAGGGCGATCTCGCGCCGCTCGACGACGGTCACGACGTCTCCCCCTCCCCCGTCTCCTCGTCGGCCGTGAACGAGTAGCCCGCCCACGGGCCGGTCAGCTCGACCCGCAGGTCACGCTCGCGGCCCTTCGTCGCGTCGACCCGCTCCACGAACTCCTCCGCGCCCGAACGCTCCACCAGATACGCGGCGTTGAGCACGTTCTGCCCACCGGCGCGGGAGAGTTCCGGGTTCTGCGGCGGGTGGATCCGGGTGTGCGTGGCGTACCGGGACAGCTCGTCGTGCAGCTCCTGCGCGAAGCGTTCGGCGCGCCGCCACCGGTCGTCGCGCGCGGTGCGCTCGGCGCGGCGGCGGCGAAGATAGTCGCGGCCCGAGGCGGCGGGCGCCGGGGCGGCCGGGGCCTTCGCCTCGGGTTCGGGCTCCTCGACGTACACCTTCACGCCCCACTCCACGCGCCCCGCGAGGCGGTCGAGTCCCCGGCGGAAGCGGAGTTCCTCCTGCTCCAGCATGAGCCGTACGCCGCTGTCGTCGTGGAAGACGGTGGCGAGGCGGAGCGGGAGCGGGCTGGTGACCGTGGCCAGGGCGGCGATCACGCTCTGGTGGGCGCGGGCGGTCTCGGTGAGCCAGTCGAGGTCCTCCAGGTGGGCGCGGAGCGGCGCCTCGGCGAAGTCCCGTTCCGGCACGGAGCCGATGACCGCGACGAGGCCGTGGTGCTCCAACTGCCGTGCCGGGCCCCCGGCCACGCCGGTGAGCTGGGCCTGGAGCGGCGCGCCGAGCGGGTGGCACACGGCGTACACGTAGCGCAGCTCGCGTGGTTCGTCGGTGGTCATGCCGACCCCCTCCGGTTCCGGTTCCGGTTCGCGGCGGGTTCCTCTTCCTCCCGGCCCTCGGTCCCGCCCTCGGTGAGTTCGCCGAGTTCGACGAGGCGTTGCTTCAACTCGGCGTTCTCCCGGGCGAGTTCCTTGCGGCGGGCTCCGGAGGACAGCGCCGGGTCGTCCTCCCACCAGTCGATACCCATCTCCTTCGCCTTGTCGATGGATGCGACGATCAGACGCAGTTTGATGGTGAGCAGTTCGATGTCGAGCAGGTTGATGCGGATGTCGCCCGCGATGACGATGCCCTTGTCGAGGACGCGTTCCAGGATGTCGGCGAGGTTGGCCCCGCCGTCACCCCGGTACGGCTCGGGGAAGCGGCTCGCCGTCGTCATCGGCGGGCTCCGACCGGGGCGCGCCGTCGCGGCCTGGACGGGGGCTCCTCGTCCTCTTCTTCCTCCGCCTCTTCCTCCGCCTCGTCCTCCGCCTCGTCCGCCTGGTCTTCCTCGGCGTACTCGGTGTCCTCGACGTCCTCGGCGTCCTCGGCGTCTTCTGCCTCGACGTCCTCGGCCTCTTCCTCGGTCTCCTCGTCCCCCTCGTAGGGTTCGTCGCCGTACTCCTCGTCCCCCTCCTCCTCTTCGCGCACCGCATCCTCGTGGTCGAGGACGACCTCGCCGTCGCGGATCTCGCCGCGCCAGCCGTCGCTCGCCTCGCCGCGCAGCGTCACGAAGCGGGCGAAGTGCTTGAGGTCGAGGCGGGCCCTGCGGCCCTGCGCGCGCCAGAGGTTGCCGGTCCGCTCGAACAGGCCCTTGGGGTAGTACTCGACGATCAGCAGGACCCGGGTGAGCCGGTCGGCGAGGCGGTGGAAGGAGACGACACCCTTCGTGGTGCCCTTGGCGCCCTCGGACGTCCACGCGATGCGGTCGTCGGGCACCTGGTCGGTCGTGTGCGCCTTCCAACTCCGGTTGGACCAGAAGACCTTGAGCTGCCAGTCCGACGTCGTGTCGTCAGCGCGGCCCGCGTTCTTGACGCCCTTCGCGAACGTGCTGAACTCCTGGTACTGCGTCCACTGGTCGTACGCCGTCCGCAGATCGACGCCCACGTCGACGTACTCCATGATGACGGTCGGCTTCGCGCCCGCGCCGCCCTTGCGCTTGCCCTTGCCCCTTCCGGCGCCGAGGCCCTTGAACACGTCGACGACGTTGTCCTTGAGCCGGCCCGCGCCGAGCTCCACCGCGCTGCGCACCGGCCCCTTGCCCTCGGCGAGCTTGCGGCCGCCGTCCAGTGCCAGCCGGGCGAAGCCGGGGCTGTTGCCCTCGGCGATGTCGTTCAGTTTCACGGTGGCCTCGCCGAGCTTGTGGCCCGCGCCCATCAGCAGCCGCTGGGCCTGGGCGGCGAGGTACTCCTGCAGTTCCGCCTTGAGGTGGTCGGCGGCCTCGCTGCGGGCGAAGCCGCCGAGCGCGGTCTTCGTCGTGTCAGCCACGGCTGCGGCCTCCCTTCGCCACGCGCGAGCCCGCGCCGACGGCCTGCTTGGCGGCCTTCTTCGCGGGAGCCTTCTTGGTGGGCGCCTTCTTGGTGGACGCGTTCCTGGTGGACGCGTTCTTGGTGGGCGCGTTCTCGGTGGGCGCGTTCTCGGCGGGCGCATGGTTCGTGGGCGCGGCCCGCTCGACCACGTCGTCCGCGTCCGGGAGGTCCTCCGGGGTGTCCGGGACGTCCTCCGGGGTGTCCGGCACGACACCTTCCAACTGGTCGCGCACACCCTGTGTACGGTCGTGCAGGCGCCCCGCGAGGCCCTCGACCTGGCGGTCGACCAGCGCGCCCGTCGCAGCCCTGCCGACTCCGCTCAGGTCCTCCCTCAGCTGGTCGCCGATCTCCTTGAACTGCGGGTTCTTGTCGAGCTGTTGGCGGACAAGGTCGGCCACGGCGCGTGGGCTCAGGTTCAGCCGCTTGCCCGCGACCATCGTGCCGACGGCGAGCGCCAGCTTCATCTTCTTCGTACGCCCTAGGACGTAACCGGCCCCTATCGCGAGGCCGAGCGCTGTTCGGTTCAAGGTGGTCCCTCCAGACGGTCGAGGAGCTCGTCCTCGACGCGGTCGAACGTTTCCTGATCGATCTCACCCGACGTCAACTGCCCTTCGAGGCGGGCGAGTTCGGCTCGTATGGCCGCCGGGTCGTAGTACTGGCGTTCCGCTTCGGCGAGCGCCTGCCGCACCGCCCACAAGGACCCGCGCACGGGAGCGAGCGGCAGCAGCAGCACCTCCGAGATCAGGCCCATCGGCGCGGCCCGTCAGTCGGCCGTGGCCGCGGGCTCGGCGGGGCCCGGTTCCACGAAGCTGTACGGGGGCAGGGGGCCGTTGACGGTGATGACGAGGTGCCCGTGGCCGGCGCGGACGTCCTCGACGGCGGCGAGGAAGTGCTCGGCGGCGTCCCGGTCGACGAGGAACGAGACGTTGGCGAGCCAGCCCGTACTCTCGGGCCCCGCGGACACCGCCGCGGCCGCGGCCGCGAGGCGCCGCTCGAGTTCGAGCGCGTCGGCGTGCTCGCGGGCCTGTACGGCGGCCACGACCAGCTCGCCGAGGCGCAGCCGGTCCTCGTAACTGCCGCCGCCCGCACGCCGGTTGGCCTCGGTGAGCGTCCGGATCTCTTCGTTGTCGACCATCACCTGGTGCAGCACGGCTTCCTCGTCGTGCTGCGCCTTGACGTTGTACTCGACCTTGCCGTCGAGCGCCCGCAGCCGTTCCCGGTAGTGGTCCGCGCGCTCGGCGAGCACCGCCGCCACCGAACGCTCGTCGGGGGCGAGGGAGCCGAACCGCATCGGCAGCACCGGTCCCCCGGCGCCCGCCTCGGAGAGCACGCTCTGGTGGGCGAGCAGGTCGCGGCGCTTGGGCCGCAGGTCGTCCGGGGACTCGCTGACGAGCGCCGCGAGCGAGCCCTCCTTCACGACGCGCACCTCGCGGGCCGGTTCACCGATCCCGCCCATGCCCTCGGGCAGGGCGGGGTGTTCGGAGCTCGCGATGCCATAGATGTACGTACTGCTGCTGCTCACTCCTGCTCCTCCTTACGGCGGCCCGCGGTGGCCCTGCGGCTGCCGCCGGATCCGGACGAGGACCGCTTCGACTCCGCCTGGCCCTCGTCGCGCGCCTGGTTGAAGGCGTCGGAGAGGGTCTGGGCGGCGCCGGACAGCGCGCCCTTGGACTTGCCGCGCGCGCCGGACTCGGTGATCTCGCCGACCAGGTCGGGCAGTCCGGGGTCGCGGTGCGGGCCCGCTTCCAGGTCGAGCCGGTTGCAGGCCTCGGCGAAGCGCAGATAGGTGTCGACGCTGGCGACGACCACCCTGACGTCGATCTTCAGGATCTCGATGCCGACCAGCGAGACGCGGACGAACGCGTCGATGACGAGCCCGCGGTCCAGGACGAGTTCGAGTACGTCGTACAGGCCGCTGGTTCCGCCACCGCCGCCTGTCTGTTGTGCGGGGACAACGGTCATGGAGGCCGGTCCTCCCTGTCTGTGTAGTACGCGATTGGGTACGCGAGTGGGTACGCGCGCAGGTGATCGCGTCGGTACGCGACTGGGTACGCGCTTCAGTACGTGACGCGGTGCGAGGCGGGGCGGGACGCCGGGTCTAGCGGCCGCCGGGCCTGTGGGCCGGTTCGGAGCGTCCGCGCTCGTAGCGGCGCAGGCGTCGGTATCCGGTCAGGGCGCCGTGCGGGTCCAGGCTCACCTGGTAGCTCGCCAGCAGGCTCATGGTGTCGGGGACCCGGGCCAGTTCGAGGACCTCGATCTCCAACTCCCAGCCGTCCTCGGTGCGTTCGAAGGACGACACGGTCTCGGCCGCCATGCCGGTGAGCTCCGCCAGCTGGGCGCGTGCCTCGCGCAGTACCTCCATGGGGCGCGGTGCGCCGCCCACCTCGGTGGTCTTGTCGTCGCCGGGCTCGCGCTCCGACGACCCTTGCGTCTTCTTCGTATTCGTCATGGCAGCCTCGGTCACCGGGTCTCCACAGACCCGCCGGACAAACCTCAACTCCCGCCCTCCGAAAGGAGTTTGCGCCACGCGGAGCCGAGCGAACGACCCTTGCCGAGCAGCCCTTCCCACGGGTCGGTGCGGGCCTGCTCGACCGCGTTCGCGACGGTCCAGTGCCGGGCCCCCACGGCGGGGGATCCGAGCTGCCGCCAGGTCAGGGGTGTCGCCACGGGGGCGTCCTGCTTGGCGCGGACCGTGTAGGGCGCGACGGCGGTCTGGGCGTAGGCGTTGCGCATGACGTCCAGGTAGAGGCGGTCGCCGCGGTCCTTCTTGCGGGCGGCCGTGGTGAGGGTGTCGGGGTGTTCGGCGACGAGGGCGTCGGCCACGTGGCGGGCGAAGTCCCGTGTCTCGTCGAAGTCCTGGCTTCTGTCGAGGGGTACGACGACGTGGACGCCGCGGGAGCCGGTGGTCATGGGGGCGCTGGGCAGGCCCAGGTCGTCGAGTTTCGCGTGCAGGAGGCGGGCCGCCTCGCGTACGGACTCGAAGTCGTCGTCGCCGGAGGGGTCGAGGTCGAAGACGAGGCGGTCGGGGTGGTCGATGTCGTCGGCGCGGGACAGCCAGCGGTGCAGGGTGAGGGCGGCCTGGTCGACGAGGAAGATCAGGGTGGCGGTGTCGTCGCACACGGTGTGCGTGACCGTGCCGCCCTCCTTCGGCACCTCTACCCGGTGGATCCAGTCGGGGTAGTGGTCCGGGGTGTCCTTCTGCATGAAACGGGGGCCTCCGGCGATGCCGTCGGGGTGGCGCTCCAGCATGAGGGGGCGTCCGCGCAAGTGTGGGAGCGCGAAGGGGGCGACGGCCTCGTAGTAGTCGGCGAGGTCACGCTTGGTGATCCCCGGGAAGAGGTGTTTACCGGGCCGATGAAGCTCCACGTGTCGCCTCCTCTGTTGCGTGTGCGCCGCACCGCGGTTGCGCCCCCGCGCCTCAATCGCCGGCGAGGCTGATTTTCGCCAGGCCCACTCAACCCCTTGCGGCTATTGAGCGCCGGCCAATCAAGCCCCTGCGGCGATTGAGCAGCGGGGTCCGGGGCGGAGCCCCGGGGGTGTCACCACGGGTGGGCGTAACCGTGGGGGTCAAGACGTCACCGCGTGGCCCACCAGCAAGCCGACCGCCGCCACGATCCCGGCCGCGTCGATACCGGCGGCGGCCAACTGTTCACCCGGCGTCGCAGACCCCGGCATCGTACGTACACCCAACCGTGCCATCCGCGGAGCGGGCTCCGCGTCGGAGAAGGCCTCGGCCACCGCGTCCCCGAGTCCCCCCTGCTCCCGGTGGTCCTCCACGGTGAGCAGACACCCGGTGGCCCGCGCAGCATCCCGCAGGGCACGGCGGTCGACGGGCTTGACGGAGTACAGGTCGATCACGCGGACCGCGATTCCGGCGTCCGCCAGCTCGTCCGCCGCCTTCAGCGCCTCGTGCACGGTGACGCCGGCCGCGACGACCGTCACCCGGTCCCCGTCCCCGGAGCGCAACACCTTGCTGCCGCCGACGGGGAAGTCCTCGTGCGGCGGGTAGATGACGGGGGTCGCGCCACGCGACGTACGGAGGTAGCGGATTCCGGTCAAGTCGGCCATGCGGCCGACGAGTTGGGCGGTCTGGTTGGCATCGCACGGGTACAGGACCGTCGTGTCGTGGATCGCGCGGAACATCGCCAGGTCCTCCAGGCCCATCTGGGACGGACCGTCCTGACCGATGGCGACGCCCGCGTGCGAGCCGACGAGGTTGAGGTCGGCGCCGCTGATGGACGCCATGCGGATGAAGTCGTGCGCGCGGGTGAGGAACGCCGCGAAGGTCGCCGCGTACGGCAGCCAGCCGCGCGCGCTCAACCCGACGCTCGTGGCGACGAGTTGCTGCTCGGCGATGTAGCACTCGCCGTACCGCTCGGGGTGCTCCTTGGCGAACATCTCGGCGCGCGTGGAGTCGCCGACCTCGCCGTCGAGCGCGACGACGTCGCCGCGCGCGGAGCCGAGCGCGGTGAGCGCCCGGCCGTACGCGTCGCGGGTGGCGACCCGCTCGCCGACCTCGAAGCGCGGCAGATCGAGGCGCCCGCTGCGCACCGCGTGCAGGATGCGCGCGGCGGGCGGCGACTTCACCTCGACGCGCAGGCCCCGGTCGCCGCCGAGCTCCTCGATGGCCGCGGCGGCGTCCGGCAGCGGCTTTCCGTGCGCGCCCTCGCGGTCCTCCACGGCCGCGACGCCCTTGCCCTTGAGGGTGCGGGCGAGGATCGCCGTGGGCCGGCCGACGGTCGACGCGGCCTCCGCGTACGCGCGGTCGATGTCGGCCACGTCGTGCCCGTCGACGACGACGGTGTGCCAGTCGAAGGCCTTGAAGCGGCGGGCGTAGGCGTCGACGTCGTGGCCGTGCCGGGTGGGTCCGCGCTGGCCGAGCCGGTTGACGTCGACGATCGCGACGAGGTTGTCGAGCTGTTCGTGCCCGGCGTACTCGGCGCACTCCCACACCGAGCCCTCCGCCATCTCGCTGTCGCCGCACAGCGCGTACACCTGGTATCCGACCCGGTCGAGCCGCTTGCCCGACCAGGCGATGCCGGCCGCGACGGGGAGCCCCTGGCCGAGCGACCCGGTGGCCGTCTCGACCCACGGCAGGGCGCGCGGCGTCGGATGCCCTTCGAGGCGGCTGCCGTGCTTGCGGAAGGTGCGCAGTTCGGTGTCGTTGAGGGCGCCCGCCGCCTTGTACGCCGCGTAGAGCAGCGGTGAGGCATGGCCCTTGGAGAGGACGAGACGGTCGTTGCCTGGGTGGGCGGGGCGGTCGAAGTCGTAGCGGAAGTGACGGCCGAGGAGGACGGCCATCAGGTCGGCGGCGGACATCGAGGACGTGGGGTGTCCGGAGCCCGCGGCGTCCGCGGCGCGGACCGAGTCGACCCTCAACTGCTGCCCGATGGCGTACAGTTCGGCGTCGCTGTATGCGGTGGTCGCCGTGCTGGTCACGGGGCACCTCCTTGGTTGTGCTGTTCCTTCTCGCGGGTGTCGTCGGGTACGCGCGCCAGCTCGGGCGACGAGGTGTCGAGCGGCACCGACCACGACCTGACGAGCCCCAACTGGACGGCCTGGCGCGGCAGTACGGCGTCGAGCAGCCAGTCGGCGGCGACCCGCACCCGGTTCCCCGGCATGGCGGCCAGGTGGTAGCCGCGCGTGACGGCGCCCGCCACCGGGCCGGACAGCGGGACGCCGAGCGGGTTCGCGGCGGCCTTCACGCCGCCGAGGTCGACGGTGAAGCCGAGGTCCTTGTGCCGGTAGTCGCGGCGCTCGCCCTTGCCGAGGGACGCGGCGACGTTCAGGCCCGCGACGCGCCCCTGCCGCCAGGCGTGCTGCGCGGTCATCGGCGTGTACTCGCCCGGTTTCTCCAGGTCGGGCACGGCGGCCGCGTCGCCGCACGCGAACACCTCGGGGTGGCCCGGCACGTTCAGGTACGGGTCGACGAGGAGCCGGCCGCGTTCCAGGGGGCGGCCGAGGTCGGCGACGAGCGGGTCGGGGCGGACGCCGACGCACCACACGAGCGTACGGGTGTCGACGAACTCCCCGTCGTCCAGCAGGACTCCGTCCTTCGTCGCCTCCTTCACGGACGTCCCGGTCCGGATCTCGACGCCGCGCTCGCGCAGCACACTGTGGGCGGTCCGTGACAGGTGTTGGTCGAGTTCCGGCAGGACGCGCGGCGCGACGTCGAGCAGCATCCAGCGCGGCCGGATGCCCTGTCGCAGTGGCTGCTTCTTCACGAGCGCGTCGGTCAACAGCTGCCCCTGCGCGGCGACTTCGGTGCCGGTGTAGCCGGCGCCGACGACGACGAAGGTGCAGCGGGCCCGGCAGTCCTCCGGGTCGTCGGAGGCGGCGGCGAGCTCGATCTGCCGGGTGACGTGGTCGCGCAGGTACAGCGCCTCTGGCATGCCGCGGAAGCCGTGCGCGTGCTCGGCGACGCCCGGCACCGGCAGCAGCTTGTTCACGCTGCCGACGGCCAGGACGAGGCGGTCGTACGCGAGGGTGCCGCGCCCGCCTTCGGGGTCGGTGTACGAGACGACCCGCTCGTCGAGGTCCACGCCGTCCGCCTCGCCGAGCACGAGCCGCGCGTGCGGCAGCGTCCCCGACAGCGACACGGTGACCCGGCGCGGCTCCAGGGAACCCGCCGCCACCTGCGGCAACAGCGGCAGGTACAGAAAGTAGTCGGTGGGATTGAGCAGGGTGACGTCGGCGGTGTCCCGGGCCACCCGCGTCAGCATGCGGGCCGCTCGGTAGCCGGCGAACCCGGCGCCGACGATCACGACTCGGGACCGTCCCACGGCGCTCACGCCCCCGCCTTCGGGGGTTCGCTCGGCATCGGAGGGGCCGTCGGGACGGCGGGCCTGCCGGGTCGCGCGGCGGTGCGCAGCGCGTACGCCACGACGCCGAGCACGACGGCGACCACGAGGGCCGCGCCCCACTCCGGCATGCCGAGGCCGAGGACGAGCCCCAGCGCGAGCGCCACGGCGGCCCCCGCGTACAGGGCGGCGACGCCGGCTCCCGCGTAGAGGGCGGCCTTGCGCCGCTGGGCCCGCACGGACTCGGTGAACTCCTCGCGCAACGTCTCGCGGACGGCCCGCGTGACCTGCACGGTCAGTTGGTCGGTCAGCTGCTCGTCGATGCGGTTCATCATGCGCGCCGGGTACCCGTGCCACCCACCTCGTAACGACGTGACGCGGCTTGTCGGGACCGCCTCCGACTTCCCTGAAACGATCACACGTTCCCGGCCCGGCCTACTAGGCTCCTCCCATGGAGATCCTGGGAACCACGCTGCGCGTCTGCGTCGAGGACCTGGAGGCGCTGGAGTCGACGGTCCACTTCTACGAGAACCTCACGGGCACGAGAGCGATGCGGTTCGAGCGCGGCGGGGTCTCGGTGGCCGCGGTCGGCTGCTTCCTCCTGATGAGCGGGCCGAAGGCGGAGATCGACGTGCTGCGCAAGGTGTCGGCGACGATCGCGGTTCCCGACGTCGACGAGGCGGGCGCCCTCCTCACCGCCTCCGGCGCCAAGGTCATCGCGGGCCCGGTACCGACGCCGGTGGGCCGCAATCTGATCGCGCTGCACCCGGACGGCTCGATCTTCGAGTACGTCGACCGCCAGGCCATGGACCCGGACCAGGCCGAGCGGCCCGAGGCGGCCGAACAGTCCTGACCCGCCGCCCGGCACGTATCCTCGCCCGGAGCACGAGGGTGAAGGACGGTGCACGTGGCGGGCAGCACGACGGGCGGTACGGCGGCCGGTACGGCGGGCGGTACGGCGGGTTCCGACGAAGGGCGTACGTCCCTGAGCGCGCAGGCGCGGGAGGCGGTGCGGCAGCGCATCGTGGACCGGCGCTACCCCATGGGCGCGCGGCTCGTGGAGCGGGAGGTCGCCGAGGAACTGCGGATGTCGCGGGTGCCGGTGCGCGAGGCACTGCGCGCGCTGGTCGCCGAGGGCCTGCTGGAACTGCTGCCGCGCAGCGGTGTGCGGGTGCGCCGCCTGGAGCGGATCGACGTACGGCATCTGTACGAGGTGTGGGAGCCGCTCGCCGTGCAGGCCGCGCGGCTCGCGGCGCGGGCGGTCGCGGGCCAGGACCCGCCCTCCCTCGACGCGCTGCGCGCCTGCCTCGACCGGGCCGAGCGGGCGGCCGCGGCGGACGAGGGCAAGCGGGAGGTGGCCGCGCACACGGCGTTCCACGAGGAGATCGTGGCGCTCGGCGGCAACCCGCTGCTTGCCCGCACCATGGAGCAGCTGAGCTGGCAGTTGCAGCTGCTGTTCGGGCTGCGCGAGGAGCCGGAGCACATGCGGGCGCAGCACGCGGACATCTTCCGGCACATCGCGGCGGGCGACGAGGAGTTGGCGGTGGCGAGCTCGCTGCTGCACGTCAGGGACAGCCGGGCGGTGGCGCTGAGGTCACTGTTCGGAGACGCCGCTTTGTATACCGAAGGCGAGTGACCTGGGCGGGGAACCCGAAAGAAATCAGGCTATTCAGGCTATAAGCCGCCCTGAAGTCGCATTCCCCTTGGGCTCCCTTGTCGCGCGGGGCGCTTTGGTATACAAAAAGGCGGGCCAGTTCTTCCTGGCTGCACCCGTCCCCCACCAGGAGCCCCCATGTGCGTCGAGCCCGCCGAGCCCCCGTCCAGCCGACTGACCCGCCGCGGCGTCCTCGCCGCGTCCGCCGTCCTCGCGGGCACCGCGACCGCCCTCGGCTCCGGTGCGCCGACGGCCTCCGCCGCATCGGGCGCGCGCCGCGGGGCCACGGCCTCCCGCGCCGGTGACCTGGTCGTCGAGGGCGGCACCCTGCTCGACCCGGCGACCGGCGAGGTCACCGAGGACGCGGTCGTCGTGATCCGGGAGGGCGTGGTGCGCGCGGCGGGCGCCCGGAACCGGGTCGACGTGCCGGAGGGCGTCCAGCGGCTCGACGCGCACGGCCGCTGGGTGCTGCCCGGACTCGTCGAGGCGCACATCCACCTCAACACCGCGGAGGAGGCGCGCGACGCCGTCCGCAAGGGCGCCACCAGCGCGCGCAGCGGCTCCACGAACTTCTACCAGGACATCGCCGTACGGGAGTTGGCCCGCCAGGCCCCCGAACTCGCGCCCCGCCTCAAGGCCGCCGGCATCTTCGTGACGCCCGACCTCGGCGACACGGTCCTCGGCGACCCGGACCTCACCCCGCTCGCCCGCCTCAAGGACGGCGTGCGCTCGGCGGAGGCGCTGCGCCGCGTCGTCGAGGTGAACCTGGGGCGCGGCGCGGATGTCATCAAGACGCGCGTCAACGAACGCGCGGGCCTGCCCGAGCAGGACCCGCTCACCCAGGTCTACTCGTACGAGCAGCTGTCGGAGGTCGTCGCGGCCGCGAAGCGCGGCGGCAAGGGCGTCCTCTGCCACAGCTACAGCGAGAAGGGCTGCGACGACGCGGTGCGCGCGGGCATCCGCTCCCTGGAGCACGGCGCGTTCGTCGGCGAGCGCACACTGCACGAAATGCGCCGCAGGGGTACGTACTTCACGCCCACCCTCACCGCGATCGCGGGCCTCGTCGACTCCGACGACCCCGTGCTCGCCGAGCGCGGCCGTACGTACCTGCCGGCGCTGAAGAAAGCGGTGCGGGCCGCGCACGAGCTGGGTGTGCCGCTCGCGGCGGGCACGGACTCCTCCGGCGGTGAGATCGAACCGATCGGCCGCGAGGTCGAGTTGATGGTGTCGGCGGGCCTCCCGGCACTCGACGCGATCCGCACGGCGACGACGGGCGCCGCGCACCTCCTGGGCCTCGACGGCACGGCGGGCCGCCTCACGCGCGGCGCGGCGGGCGATGTGCTGCTGGTGGACGGCGACCCGCTGGAGGACGTGTCGGTGCTCAAGTCGCCGGTGGGCGTGGTGCGTTCGGGCTTCGCGGTCTGATCGACGTACGCACGTAACACGGAGCACGTAACACGTAGCACGGAGTACGCAGCACGTAGCACGTAGCACGCAGGCAGTTCTTGACGTTTCGACGAAGGGCAACGGCATGACTCCTCCTCCCCTGTCCCGGCGCGGTGTTCTCGCGGGCGCGGCTTCACTCGGCGGTGCGGCGCTCGGTGCGACGGCGGCGCCCGCCCAGGCCGCCGAGGACCGGCGGCGTCCCGGCGGGGCCGTGGTGTTCCGCGACGTCCGCCCCTTCGGCGCCCGGGAGTCCGTGGATCTGACCGTGGTGGACGGGAAGTTCACGGAAGGGCCCGCGCCCGCCCACGCGAAGATCGTCGACGGCGGCGGCCGGATCGCGCTTCCGTCGCTGGTGGACGCGCACATCCACCCCGACAAGACGACGTGGGGCAGCGACTGGATCTCGCGCAAGCCGGCCGACGGCATCGCGGACTACTGCGAGCAGGACGTCGAGGTGTTCCGTACGCAGCGCCGCTCGGTCGGCGAGCGGGCGTACGGCCTGATGGCGCACGCCGTGACGCGTGGCACGCGGGCGATGCGGGCGCACGCGGACGTGGCGCCCGCCTATGGTCTGGACGGGGTGGAGGCGGTGGCCGAGGCGCGGGACCGGCTCGCGGACGCCCTCGACGTGCAGATCGTGGCGTTCCCGCAGCACGGTGTGGTGCGTACGCCCGGCACGTCGGAGTTGCTGCGGGCCGCGGCGCGCGACGGGCTCGTCGACATGATCGGCGGCATCGACCCGATCAGCTTCGACCAGGCCATGGACGAACAGCTCGACCTCGTCTTCGACCTCGCGGACCGGTACGGCGTGGGTGTCGACATCCACCTCCACGACCGTGACGAGAAGGGTACGAAGGTGCTGCGCGGCATCGTCGAGCGTACGCGGGCGCTGTCGCTGCGCGGAAAGGTGACGGTGAGTCATGTCTTCTGCCTGCCGATGCTGAAGGATGCCGAACTCGACGCGATGGCCGGGGACTTGGCGGACCTCGACATCGCCCTCACGACCGTCGCGCCGAGCGCGGAGCTGGTGCTGCCGATCGCCAAGTTGAAGGAGCACGGGGTGCGGGTCGGGCTCGGTTCGGACGGGGTCCGCGACTCCTGGAGCCCGTTCGGCAACGCGGACATGCTGCACCGGGCGCATCTTCTCGGCTGGGTCACCGATGTCCGGCTCGACGAGGAGCTGGCCGCGTGTTATTCGGCGGGGGCGCACGGTGGGGCGGACGTCATGGCGCTTCCTCGCGTCGAGTTCGAGGCGGGGGATCCGGCGGACTTCGTGCTGTTGCGCGGCGAGTGCGTTCCGCAGGTTGTGGTCGATATGCCGCAACGGGATGTGGTGGTGCACGCCGGCCAAGTGGTCGCCCGCAACGGCGACTTGGTATAACCCCTCCGTCCCCCTACGCCTCGGGGCTCCGCCCCGGCCCCCGCTGCTCAATCGCCGCAGGGGCTCGATGTGCCCACCCGGCCCCCTTCCACCAACGCCTCGGGGCTCTGCCCCGGGCCCCGCTGCTCAATCGCCGCAGGGGCTTGATGTGCGCCCACCCGTGGGGACCGGGCCCGGATGGCCCGACCGTGGCGATCGGGACCGGAGGGGCCGCTCACGGTGATTGGGCCCGGATGGCCCGCTCACGGTGATCGGGACCGGAGGGGCCGCCCACGGTGATCGGGACCGGATGGCCGCTCACGGTGGTTGGGCCCGGATGGGCCGCTCGCGGTGATCGGGCCCGGAGGGGCCGCTCACGGTGATTGGGCCCGGAGCGGTCACTTGTGGTGATCGGCGCCCGCGGGCCTCGGGGCCGCCGCCCGCCCATCTCCCACCCACCCGCCCCCTCCGGGGGCGTCGGCCCGACGGGGTGCCGCGCCCCAACCTCGGCCAGCCGCCCCCGCCCACGGCTCCCGACCCGTCGCGGTCGACGCCACCCGCCTTGGGCAATCTGCCGCCTGGGGCGGCAGGGTGGGCAAGGCGGCGCACGGTGCCGCGTGCACAGGACGGCCGGCGCCGACCCCGGTACGGGTGGGGCAAGGGCCCCGTTACCGGCGCACCGGTGGCAGGCGTCGACCCCAGTACGGGACGAGGCCCCCGGTACCGGCCGCGCCGGTGACCGGCGCCGACCCCGGCACAGGCCAAAGACCCCGGTGCCGCCCGCACAGGACGACAGGCGCCGACCCCGGCACACGTCAAAAGCCCCGGCACAGGCCGCCCCCGCGGCACGCGCCGACCCCGGCACAGGTAGAAACCCCGTGGCAGGCGTCACCCCCGGCCCAGACCCCGCCGGAGAGGCTACGGCTCGCCGTCAGGGCGCATCCGGAACTCGTACCGCGCGGGGAGCGGCTCCCCGGGGGCGGCTACCTGTTCCCAGACCTCGCCGATCGTCTCGGCGCCCTCACGGAGGTCCGCCACCTCGAACCCGGCGTCGAACACCGCCCGGGCCGCCACCAAGTCACCTTCCGCACACAGGAGTTGCGCCTCGATCAAGCGGTAGCGCCCCCGCTCCCGGGTGGCCGGGGACAGCCGGGTCCACACCGCGCGGGCCGCCGCCACCCGCCCCGCCGCCAACAGCACACCGATCGCCTCGCGCCCCAGCGCCGCACTCGCCGCCCGCCACGGCTCACCGTCATCGCGGCGCTCCACGCACAAGTCGTCGAAGGCCTCGGCGTAACGGTCCGCGGCGCGCTCCGTGTTGCCGTCCTCGGCGTCGGCGACGGCCAGGCACCGCAGCAACGGCCAACGCGAGGGCGCCAGTTCGAGCCCACGCTCCCAACTGCGTACGGCCTGCGCCCGATCCCCCGCGTGCCACTGCGCGACACCCAGGTGGAACTCGGACAGCGGCCTCGCCGGAGCCGTTTCCAGCATGTCCCGCCACGCGGCGGAGACGAGCGTGGGCCCGGGCGGGCCGACCTTGCGCTGCTCCGGGAAGGCCCCGGTCTCCAGCAGCTCGCGCCACGGCGCCTGCGCCGCACCCAATGTCGACTCGTCGAACGGCGTCCCCGCCAACTTCCACCCCGTACGCAGCACTTCGAGCGCGCCCCACCCCGACCCGACCGCGAGCCGCTCCCCCGGCTCCACATCCGCGCAGGCCCGCCACGCCTCGTACGCGGCGTCGACCTCCGCGCGCGGGAGGACAGCCTCCAGGCGCCGCTCGGCCTCGTCGACCGCGCCGGCCCAGTCCTCACCCGAGTGCACCGCTCCCGGCTCCGCCGCCAGCGGCCCGTACGCCTCCAGCCAGCTGAACTCGCCCTCCGCCTCCAGGCGTACGTGTTCCAACTGGGTGCGCGCGAGGCCCGCCTGGATCTCGCAGTAGCCTCCCGTGCCGGGCTCGGTCAGCCACTCCTGCCAGCGCCGCCCACCGGTCCCCGAACCCCACAGGAACAGCTTCCGGCCGCGCGGCAGATCGGTCGACGTCTGCACGAGGCCCCGCCCGGCGTCGTCGAGCGCCGCGACCCAGCGCCGCCGCCCGTCCTCGACCTCGTAGAAGTAGTCGGCGGGGAACTCGCTGTTGAGCGGGTACGTACGGTCGACCCCCGCCGCCTCTGGCACCGGTACGCGGCTCAGCTTGCGCTCGTACCCGAAGTGCCACGCCTCCTCGGCCGGCGCCAGCACCCGCCGCTCCTCCGGCACCGCGATGTTCGACCACCAGTAGGCGGGCGCCGGCCTCTCGTGCGGATTGCGGACGCGTACTCCTACGTACAGGAAGTCGGAGCCGTCCGGGAGCCACAGGTCGACCTGGAACGGCAGGTCGCGCAGCCGTTCCCACTCCCACAGGCGCAGCATCTGCCCGCCGTCGGGCGCCGTCACGCGCGCGGCGTGCAGGGGCGCGCAGGACAGCGCGGTGTGGCCGGTCGCGCCGATGTTCCACTCGATGCCGCCGGAGAACCAGGCGCCGTTGAGCGCGAAGTCGGCGGGCTGGAACACCGGGTTGCGGTAGAGGAGTTCGCGTTCCGTCGGCTTGTGGAACAGGGACGCGACGCGGCCGCCGAGGCCCGGAAGGACCGTCGCCCGGAGGCGGTCGTTCTCGATCACGATCGTGTCGAGGTCGACCGGCTCGCGCTCGCGCCCGTAACCGTCGCGGATCCGCTCGGGCAGCACGCTGCGCAGCGGCCGGTAGCCGACCTGTCGGGCCATGTCGAGCGGCATGTCGTCCTTGGCGCGCTCGTCGACCTCGTGCATCTCGTCGAGGGGCCGCAGCGGCGGCAGCGGATTGTCGGGGCCCAGGGGCACGCCCGGCAGAGTCAGTACCGCACGGCGGATCTCGGTCACGTGTGCCTCCCGTCGCCACGGGGCGCGGCCCGCCCCGATGACCATGGAACAGGGTCCCGAGGGAGCTGACCAGGGTGGCCTCCGGTCAGAATTAAGCAAAGGCGCTCGCGGCACACCCCACGTACGCTGACGCCTTCAGCGCACTGCGCGTCGCACTGCGCGCATGACGTCCGTACAAGGAGCGAGCACCACCATGGCCGAGAGCCAGACGACCCACACCTACCGAGTCATCGTCCGCGCCACCTTCGAGGACCTCACCGACGCGGCGCGGGAGCGGCTGCTCGCCGAGGTCGCCGAGCACGAGGGCATCGCGGGCATGAGGTTCGGCCCGGAGGGTTCGCTCGCGTACGACCGCACGCTCAAGCACTTCTCCATGCGTTACGTCGTCGAGTCCGACCCGGACGACGGCGACGAGATGGCGGGCGCGCTCGCCGAGGAGAAGGCGGAGGCGTATCTGAAGGAGCGCGGGTACGGGCACGGGGAGCTGCGCTCGACCGTCACCGACATGGACACCATGAAGATCAATCGGAAGCGGTGAGCGCCCAGCGTTCGTGATCGCGCCAGGCCCCGTCGATGAAGAGGAAGTCCGGCGAGAACCCTTCGCGGCGGAATCCGGCGCGGCGGGCGAGCGCGATCGACGCCGCGTTGCCGGGCTGCACATTGATCTCCAGGCGGTGCAGCCCGAGCGGCCCGAACGCCTGCCGTACGACGAGGCCGAGCGCCTCGGACATCAGCCCGCGCCCGGCGGCGTGCGCGAAGGCGCCGTAGCCGAGGACGCCGCAGCGGAACGCGCCGAGCACCACGTTGTTGATGTTGATGAATCCGGCGAGGGCCGCGCCTTCGGCCGCGCCGCCATCCCGTTCGTACACCAGGAAGCCGTGCCGGGTCGGGTCCTCGATGAGCCGCCCCGCGTACCGCGCGTAGGCCCTGGCCGTGGTCGGCGGGAACAGCCAGGGCCGGTGCAGCTCGACGCTCTCGCGCGCCCGCGCGGTGAACTCGCCGATGTCGGCCTCGTCGAGGGAGTAGGGGCGAAGGCCCACCCGGGCGCCCGTGGAGAGGTAGTCGTCGGCCATCGGGCCAGCCTAAGAGCCGCGCGAATGGCACGTGGCAGTGGCTAGACGGACGCTCCCTTGGGGCACTTCTCGTTGTTCTTGACGACACCGATGCGCACGGTCCTGTCGCCGATCTCCTTGCCCTCGTCCGGGGACTGGGCACACACCTTCCAGCTCAGCGGCCACAGCACATTGCGGTGGTCGCCGCCGACGTCGCGCACCTCGACCTTGGTGCGGTAGTCGACCCCGGAGAACACGTGGATCAGTCCGCGTCCCCGGAAGTCCGGCATCTTCGGCCCGTCGGCGACCCCGGCGCCACCGGCCGCCCCGGCGGCGACCGCCGATGTCGCCGATCCCATCGACGCCGTCAGGGCGAGCAGCGCCCCTGCCGTGACTGTCGCCAGTCGCCTCGTGTCTCGCCTTGCGTATCGTCTCGCTTGCCTCATTTGCGTCTCCTCGCCACGAAGTAGCCCCCGCAGATCGCGCCGATGACCGCCGTGGCCAGCAGCGCCAGGTACAGCGGCACGGTGACCTCGGGGATCAGCAGCCGGATCTTCACGTGTCGGGTGTTCTCGAAGATGAAGATCAGGCCGAGCACGGCCAGGACGAGCACGCCGATCCTGGCCGGCGTGAACGTGCCGTAGCCGCCGTTCTTCGAGGAGCTCGCACTGTCCTTGGGGCTCATCGATGGACCCTTCCGTCGGTCCCCCGGAGGCCATTGCCGCCTCCCCGCTCAGCATGTCCGGGGAGGCGGCACGAACGCACAGGTCAGGGGCCCGTACGGGTGACGCCTGCGGGGGCGCTAGGGCCCTTCTGACGGATCAGGCTGGACGGCGGGAGGCCGTTCCATTCGGCTCCGCGAGCGGGGGCTGGTGCGTGCAGCTGCAAGGCGGAGGAGGGCGTCAACGCGGAGCGTTGGCAACCGACGACAACGCCGCAGATGCGCGCACCAGGGCCCGCGACTCCGGCAAGATCCGTCAGAAGGGCCCTAGGGCACCACGGGCAGCTGTACGGTGCCGGTGTCGGCCGGGGAGCTGGTGACGGTGACCGGTTTGACCCCCTTGTTGCCGCCGTACGCGTCGTCGCTCGCGGCGATCACGAAGCGGATCCGGTGGCCCTTCTCGTAGCGGTGCACGATGCCGGGGAGCGAGACCGTGAAGGGGCGGGTGACATCGGGCACGCGGACCGGGGCGACGAGCCGGTGCACCAGCGTCTTCGTACCGTCGGGCGCCACGTCGTACAGCTTCGCGAAGAGCACCAGCTTGTCGGCGGCGTCGCCGGAGCCCTGGGTGCGCTCCGCCTTCGGCGAGACCACCTTGAGCGTCGCCTTCGGGGCGCCGACGACGTCGGTGGCGGCGGTCAGCGGCTCGGTGGTCCAGTCGAGATACGTGCCCTTCGTGTCGTACGGGGCGGGGTCGGGGATTCCGATCAGGCCCGCGAGCGAGGACTCGGAGTGGCTGGTCGGGACGGGCCAGTTCCGGTACTCACGGCTGCCCCGGGCCACCTTCTTCCGGTTGTCGACGAGCTTCCCGTCACCGGACAGGTACAGGGTGCGGTTGAGGGCGGGGACGGCGGGCGCGGTCGCGTACGTCCGGTTGGGATCGGTGGTCCAGTCGCGGTAGTAGGCGAAGGCGGGGCCGGTGTCGGTGCCGTCCTGCTTGTGCAGGTAGCGGTCGAACCAGGACAGGATCCGCTGCCCTACGTAGCTGGTCTCCAAGTTGCCCTTGGACAGGTCGAGTTCTCCGGACGCCGGGTCGGTGAGGCCGCCGCTGTGGCCCCACGACTGCCAGATCATCTTGGCGGGCGTGCCCTGCGCGGTGAGCGTCTCGTACGTCGCCTGCGCCTCGTTCAGGTTGAACAGCGAGTCGGCCTGCCCCTGCACGAGCAGCGTCGGCGCCTTCACCTGCTTCAGGTACGACACCGGGGACACGCCGCGGGCGTAGTCGAGGAGGCGCTTGGTCTCGGCGGCCGGGTAGCGGCCCGAGTTGAGTGTGCGGACGGTGGCGCAGGCGTCGTCGACGAAGTGCAGGCAGCTGAGCTTGTTGATGCGGGACGGGTCGAGGGACGGGGAGAGCAGGGGCTGGCCCTCTCCCATGAGGTAGAAGCCGTTCGTCCACTGCCACTTGAAGGCGCCGGGGACGTCGGCGGCCTCGGGGCCGCGTGCGTTCTGCGGGTCGAGGGAGTACGCGAGGTCGTTCCAGGTGATCAGCGGGACGAGCGCGTCGACGCGGTCGTCGACGGCGGCCGTCGCCAGTTGGATGGCCCCGCCGTACGAGCCGCCGATCATGCCGACGCGTGGATCGCCCTTCTTGTCGGCGGTGACGTAGTCGATCGTGGTGCCGTCGTCGGCGGCGCGGGTGCCGGCGAGGAGGTCGACGAGGGCGGAGGCGGCCTTGCCGTCGATGCGGGGGTCGTCGAGGGAGATCAGGCAGCCGGAGCGGCCGAAGCCGAGGCCGGAGTAGGCGAGGGCGACGTAGCCGCGCTGTGCGAAGGCCCGCGCGGTGGCGTCGGTGGAGCCGTCGGCCTTGCTGCCGCCGAAGCCGTTCGTGGTGAGGACGGCGGGGGCGGGGTGGGCGGCGTCGACGCCGGCGGGGCGGTAGAGGTCGGCGTCCACGGTGCAGGTTCGCTCTGCGGTGTGGACGGTGATTTTCAGGGGGGTGGGGGTGACTTGGGGGGTGGTGTCTGCGGCGTGGGCGGGGGCGGTGAGGGTGGCGGCCGCGAGGGCGGGTAGGGCGGCGGCGAGTGCGAGGCGGGATCTGGGCACGGTGACCTCCACGGTGAGCGCGGAGTCATCGTGTGGCACGTGTCATCAGGTGGCAATGACCGTGCCGGGGGATTTCGCGTCGCACCCCGCCGTGCCCGACGCCTCGGGGCTCCGCCCCGGACCCCGCGCCTCAAACGCCGGCGGGGCTTGATTGTGGTCATCCGCCGCCGAAACTCCAAAGGATCGGGGCTCTGCCCCGGACCCCGCTGCTCAATCGCCGCAGGGGCTTGGCTGCCCTCGCCTTGGGCGGCAGGGTGGGCAAGGCGGCGCACGGTGCCGCGTGCACAGTGATACGGGCCCCGGCCACGGGTTAGGTCAGCGCGGGAGCGGCCAGCGTCAACGTGCCCGCGTCCGCGTCCAGTTCACCCGGTACCCCGAGCGGCAGCGTCAGCGCTCCGGCGCAGTGGCCGAAGCCGAAATCCTCGGCTACCGGAACGCCGAGCCCGCCGAGGCGGTCCAGGAGCAGGTCGCGGAGCGGGTCGCATTCCGACCAGGAGCCGAGCAGAATGCCGGAGACTCCGTCCAGCCAGCCGCCGCGCAGGAGTTGGGTCAGGTAGCGGTCGATCCGGTACGCCTCCTCGCCGACGTCCTCGAGGCAGAGCAGCCCACCCCGTGCCGACCCCCGCGCCCCCACCGCGCCGAGGTCCGCCGCGAGCAGCGACAGGCAGCCGCCGAGGGTGACACCGCGCGCGGTGCCGGGGACCAGCGCGCCGGAGCTCTCCCCGACGGCCTCGATCACCCGTACCGTCTCCGGCTCGAAGAGCGTCGCCCGCAGATGGTCCTGGGCCCGCGGGTTCTTGAGGAAGTCGGCCGTGGCGACCATCGGCCCGTGCAGCGTGCTCACCCCGAGCCGCACCGCGAACGCCTCGTGCAGCGCGGTGATGTCGCTGTACCCGACGAACGCCTTCGGCGGCGCCGCGCGCATCGCGTCCCAGTCGAGGAGGTCGACCATCCGCTGCGCGCCGTAGCCGCCCCGGGCGCACAGCACGGCGTCGACGTCCGGGTCGCACCAGGCCCGCTGGAGGTCGGCGGCGCGGTCGGCGTCGGTGCCCGCGAGGTAGTCGAACTCCCGGTGTACGTCCAGGACATGGGGTGCCACGACCGGGTCCAGGTCCCAGCCGCGCAGGATGTCGAGGCCGGCCTGGAGGCGGTCATCGGGGACCGGTCCGCTGGGCGCGACGACGGCGACCCTGGCGCCCGGCGCGAGCCGTCGCGGCCTGCGCGTCGGCTCCGCCCCTGACGTCACTTGGTCAGCTCCAGGGTGGGGATGCCGGTGGCCTGGAGGCCGAACACCTGGGCGTACAGGGAGAGTTCCGCCTCCAGGGCGCGGATCATCGTGTCCGCCCGGCGGAAGCCGTGGCCCTCACCCTCGAAGGCGATGTACGCGTGCGGCACGCGCCGCCCCTCGCTCTCCACCCGTTCGAGGAACCGCTCGCACTGCACGGGCGGGCAGATCACGTCGTCCAGTCCCTGGAGGAGCAGGAACGGCGCCGAGAGCCGGTCGGCGTGCTCGGCCGGTGAGCGCTCCGCGTAGCGCGCGGGCACCTCGGCGAGCGGGCCGACGAGCGACTCCAGGTACTGGGACTCGAAGTCGTGGGTCTCGCCCTCGGCCCAGCCGGAGAGGTCGAGGATGGGGTAGATGATGGTTCCGCACGCGTAGACGTCCGTGCTGGTCAGGGATGCCGCGCTGGTCCAGCCTCCGGCGCTGCCGCCGCGGATGGCGAGCCGCTCGCGGTCGGCGGTGCCCTCGTCGGCGAGCGCGAGGGCGACGGCCGCGCAGTCCTCGACGTCGACCACGCCCCACTGCTCGCGCAGCCGGCCCCGGTACTCGCGGCCGTATCCGGTGGAGCCGCCGTAGTTGACCTCGGCGACGCCGATGCCGCGCGAGGTGAAGTAGGCGATCTCCAGGTCGAGTACGAGGGGTGCGTGGCCGGTGGGGCCGCCGTGTGCCCACACGACGTAGGGCGGGAGCTCGTCGTCGGGGGCGATGTGGGTGGGGCTGTGCGGCGGGTAGATGTGGGCGTGGATGTCCCGGCCGTCGGGGCCGCTGAAGGTGCGGATCTGCGGTTCGGGGTAGTACGCGGGGTCGACCGGGTCGTCGTGCGCGGCGCCGATCACGCGGGTGTGCCCGGTGCCGGTGTCGAGTTCGACGACCTCGTGCGCGGTGCGGGGGCTCGCGGCGACGCCGACGACGCGGCTGCCGTGCACGGCGAGCGTGGACGACCACTCCGTCCACGGCCCGGCCGTGTCGACGACCTCGCCGGTCTCCGGGTCGAGGATGCCGAGCGCGGTGGCGCCGACGCCGTGCACGACGGCGATGAGCCCGCCCTCCAGGGGCTTGAACCAGCTGAGCCCCACCTTCCACATCGGCCCGCCGAACTCCTCCTCGCGGTCGCACAGGGGCCGCGCGACGGCGAGCGTCGGCCGGGCGAAGGGCTGCTGCGGGGTGGTGGGGACGGAGAGGGCGGGGGCGCCGCGGAGGTCGGCGCCCCGGGCGGCCGGCTGTCCCGTGGTGGGCGGGACCTCCCAGCCGCCGCGCGCGTCGAGCCGGTACAGGTTCCACCAGCCGCTGCGGTCGCTGGAGAACAGCAGCCCGCCGTCCGGGGCCCACTCGACCTGGCAGACGGATTCCTCGGCGCCGCCCGCCACGGTCTGCGCCGGTCCGAACGTGCCGTCCTCGGCGACCTCCGCGAGCAGCAGCTCCGTGCCGTCCCACGGCATCCGCGGGTGGTCCCAGGCGATCCACGCGGCGCGCCGCCCGTCGGGCGAGAGCCGGGCGGCCGTGACGAACCGGTGGGCGTCGTCGCTGAGTTCGCGCACCGCGGCCCGGTCCTCGGCGGCCGAACCGTCGAGCGGGACCGCGGCGACCAGGCGCCGCAGCTCGCCCGCGCCGTCGCCGGTGAACTCTTCGAGGACGCACCACACTTCGCCGCGCTCGACGTGCAACTGCGGGTCGACCCAGCGCAGTCCGCCGCCGGTCTCCAACATGGGCGTGAGCGGGCGCGGCTCGGCCCCGGGGGCGTCGGGTTCGTACGCGTACAGGCGCTGGTCGGTGAAGTTCACGAAGACGACGAGGGGGCCGCGCGGGTCTTCGGGGCGCTCGGCGCCCGCCCAGGGGCGGCCGCCGTACTCGATGACGCGGCTGCGTACGTTCCACGGCGCGGGCAGCACCGAACGCTCCGTGCCGTCGGCGAGGCGGCGCACCAGGGCGCGGCGGCCCGCCTCGGTGGGCCGCGGCTCGGTCCACCAGGCCTCGGCGCCGACGAAGCCGACGTACTCGGGCCTGCCGTCGTGCGCGGCGGCCAGTTCGGCGTCGATCGGCGACGGCCAGGATCCGTACTCTCGCGTGTGCAGCATGTCGTCCCCGCCCCGCATTTGTCCGGTGCCCCCCATGTTCTTCGCGTCCGCCATCTTTTCCTAGTCCGTGTCCTACGGGTGCTTGTTCAGGCCGTGCGCAGGAATCTGTCGAGCACTCGCACGCCGAAGTGCAGCGCTTCCACCGGAACCCGCTCGTCCACGCCGTGGAACAGCGCCTGGTAGTCGAAGCCCTCGGGGAGCTTGAGCGGGGCGAAGCCGTAGCCGGTGATGCCGAGCCGGGAGAACTGCTTGGCGTCGGTGCCGCCCGACATGCAGTACGGGACGACGTGCCCTTCCGGCGCGAACTCCTCGACGGCCGCCCGCATCCGCGCGTACGTGGGCGAGTCGACCGGGGCCTGGAGGGCGACCTCGCGGTGGTGGTACTCCCACGCCACGTCGGGCCCGGTGAGCCTGTCGAGGGTGGTCTTGAACTCGTCCTCGCCGCCCGGCAGATAGCGGCCGTCGACGTACGCGACGGCCTCCCCCGGAATCACGTTGATCTTGTAACCGGCGGACAGCATCGTCGGGTTGGCGCTGCCCCTGACCGTCGGCTCGACCAGGGCGGCGGCCGGGCCGAGGGCCGCGAGCAGCGCGTCGACGTCGAAGTCCGGCGCGTCCACGTCCGCCGGGATCCCGTACAGCGCGGCCATCTCGGTGAGCGCGGCGCGCACGGTCGGGGTGAGCCGCACCGGCCACTCGTGCGCGTCGATGCGGGCGACGGCGGCGGCGAGCCTGCCGACCGCGTTGGCCTTGTTGACCTTCGAGCCGTGGCCGGCCCTGCCGCGCGCGGTGAGCTTCAGCCAGCCGGTGCCGCGCTCCCCCGCCGCGATCGGGTACAGCTGCCTGCCGCCGCCGTCGTGGAAGGTGAAGGCGCCCGACTCGCTGATGCCCTCCGTGCAGCCCTCGAAGAGGCCGGGGTGCTCGTCGGCGAGGAAACCGGAACCGTCCTCGGCGCTGGCCTCCTCGTCGGCGGTGAAGGCGATGACGATGTCGCGCCGCGGCCGGAATCCGACGCGCGCCCACTGGCGTACGGTCGCGAGGATCATCGCGTCCATGTTCTTCATGTCGACCGCGCCGCGCCCCCATACGACGCCGTCGCGCACCTCGCCGGAGAACGGGTGCACGCTCCAGTCGGCGGCCTCGGCCGGCACGACGTCCAGGTGTCCGTGGACGAGCAGGGCGTCGGCGGTGGGGTCGGTGCCCTCGATGCGGGCGACGACATTGCCGCGGCCCGGGGTGCGCTCCAGGATCGTCGGCTTCAGGCCCGCCTCGGACAGCTTCTCCGCCGCGTACTCGGCGGCGGGCCGCTCCTTGCAGTCGCCGCCGCCGCGGTTGGTGGTGTCGATGCGGATCAGCTCGGAGGTGAAGGTCACGACCTCGTCGAGCGCCTGCTGGTCGACGGTCCCGAGGGGACCCACGGTCTGCTCAGCCATACTGTTCCTCCACCGCGGCCGAGGCGATCGTGGTGACCGCCTTGAAGGTGCGGATGCCCTCGTACATGGTTTCGTGCGTGTACGCGATCCTGCGCTCGCCGATCCTGGTCACGCCCGGCACGACGGTCGACGCCATGGCGAGGTGCTCGGCGTCGAACTCCACCTGGACCGTGAACGGGCCCGCCTGCACCGGCTCGTGCCGCACCGCGATCGACGCGGCGTCCTTGGCGGCGGCCCGGATGTCGGCGGCGGTGCGCGCGGGGGTGCGGCACACGGCCGCGTACCGCGAGACGTGGTCCTTGACGGCGACCTTGCGGGCCTCGGGCGCGTACCCGAGCGCGTCGTCGCACGCGTGGTCGTCGCCGGTGACGAGGACGACGGGGACGCCGTACTCCGCCACCACGTGCGCGTTCAGAAGGCCCTCGCTCGCGCGCACATCGTTGATCCAGACGCCCGTGATCTGGTTCGCCAGGTAGGTGTGCGCGAGTACACCCTCCATTCCGGCGCCCGCGTGATAGCCGATGAACGCTATGCCGTCGACGTCGCCGTGCTGGACGCCCTCCACCATGGACAGCGACTTATGGCGTCCGGTGAGCATCTCCACCCGCTCGTCGAGCTGTTCGAGCAGGAGGTTGCGCATCGTCCAGTGCGCCTCGTTGATCAGCACCTCGTCGGCGCCGCCGTCGAAGAAGCCGAGCGCCGCCGCGTTCACGTCCGACGTGAACATGGAACGGCAGCGCTCCCACTGCGGGGTGCCGGGAAGGACGTCCGCGGGCCAGGTGACACCGGTCGCGCCTTCCATGTCGGCGCTGATGAGGATCTTCATGGCCAGAACCGTACGCGGATCCGGCCACGCGGCACCAGAGCTGTGGATAACTCCCAGTGGCGTAGACCAATTTCACACCCGGCTGGGCGAGTTCTCGCTCGTCAGCGCGTTGCGGCGGCCTCCGGAGCCGGTATGACCGGAGCCAGCATGGCCGCGAGCGCGTCGAGCAGCGCGCCGTGCCAGCACGCGTAGTCGTGGCCGCCGTTGAACTCCCGCAGGGTCACCGGGTGTCCGGCGGCGCGCAGCGTCTCGTGCATGGCGCGGCTGTAGCCGACCATCGGGCCCTCGTGGAGCCCCACGTCGAGATGCACGTTCAGCTCGCGCGGCCCGGCCTGCGCGTACCGCCCGACCAGCCAGGGCTCGCCGACGACCGGGGTCTGCGGCACGCCGCCCACAGGCAGTCCGGGGTGCCACCACAGGGAAGGCGACTGCGCGAGTACGTTGCCGAACCGCTCGGCCCGCACCAGGCCCGCGTACAGCGCGGTGAGCCCGCCGAGGCTCTGACCGGCGACGACCGTGCGGCGCGGGTCGGTGGTGAGCGGCCAGCGACCCGCGGCCCACGGCAGTACGTCGTCCGCGAGGAACGAGACGTAGGAGTCGCGGGCGCCCATCTCGCGCCAGCGGGTGGCGTTGTCGACGGAGTCGGGGGCGAGCACGATCAGCGGCGGGAGCGTCCCGTCGGCGATCAGCGCGTCCAGGGTGTCCTGGAGACCCATGCCGCCGAGCCACATGTCGCCGTCGCCGAGGACGAGGACGGGCAGGTCGCGGTGGCCCGCGGCCGTTCCCGGGGGGAGGTACACCCAGACGTCGCGTGCCGTGCCGAGGGCGGGGCTGTCCACGCGATGGCGTTCCACTCGGCCGTGGGGTGCCTCGGCGGTGCGCCCTTCCCAGGGCTGCGGGGGCGCGTCCGGGAGCGCGAACACCGAGCAGTCGGGGCCGCCCCAACGGGTGGGTATGGTGCGGGAGTTGAGCGGGTCGGGTGCGGCGTACCGCTGGAGGGTGCGCAGGAATTCCTGGAGCCGGGCGGGGTCCGCCGGGGGTTCACCGGTGGAGATGTCGGCGGCGATGCGGTACGCGCCGCGGTGGTCGGCGCGCAGCCGGAAGCCGAGGTGCCAGATGTCGGTGCCGGGGATGTGGCGCAGGAGGGCGTCGGCGAGGCGGGCGCGGTCGGTGAGGCGGTTGGAGAAGAGGAGGACGTGGCGGGTGGTGCGGTGGCCGCGGTAGAGGAAGGTGAGCGTGTGGTAGCCGGGGGCGTCCTCGACGGGTTCGACGAGGGGGGCTCCGAGGCGGGTGGCGTCCGCCCAGAACGCGTTGACCAGCGCCTCGCGGTGGGGTGCGTCCGCGTCTGCCAGGTCGGCGAGGAGGCGGGTGACGCGGGGGCCGGTGGTGGGGTGTGGGCGGACGGCCTCCGACACCCAGGACAGGTCGGACGACACCGTTGGGGCCTGCATCGCCCACCACTTCCCTACGTCGCGCTCGGCTTACGGTTGACTTAGCTTAGCCTAAGCTAAGTCAACCGGAGATTGGTGTCACCGGCGCCGGGGTTGACGCCTCGGGGCTCTGCCCCGGACCCCGCTGCTCAATCGCCGCAGGGGCTCAATATGCCCGCACATCCTCAGATGCCCGTCCCACCACCAGCCACCTCGACGGCAGCTCGATACGCATGCCGTCCGGGGAGAAGTCCGTCGTCACCAGGGGGAGCTCGCCGGACGCGAGGACGGTGAGGCCGGCCGTCGCCGCGTACTCGGGGATCGCCTCGTCGGAGACCTCGCCGGGGGCGATGCCGTGCGAGAAGACCTCGCCCAGTTTGGGTGGCGGTCCGGCCGGGGCCGTCGCGAGTTCTTCCAGGATGGGGCGCGCCCGCTCCGACAGTTCGACGACGAAGCCCCGGCCGCGCTCGCCGACGAGGACCGCTATCGCGTCGAGGAGCGACTGCCGGTCGACGGGCTCGCACTGGTGCAGCACGCCCCGCATATAGACGTTCACGTCACCCAACTCGGCGTGCAGCGAACCCATTTGGTCCTTGTCGGTGGCGTCGAGCTCCCGGTAGTCGGCCTGCCCGGCGAGGTCGGCCGCGCGGGCCCGGCCGATGGCGGCGGCCGACAGGTCGGCGCCGACGACTCTCGGGTAGCGGTCGGCGATGAAGCGGGTCTGTGTGCCGTTGCCGCAGCCCAGGTCGACGACCGGCAGCCCCGGCGCCGCCAACTCCGGTTCGTACAGGGCGAGGTGGAGCCCCGCGGTGAGCGCGGGCTCGGAGTCCCAGAAGACTCCGCCCTGCTCCGTCGAGGCGTCCTCCCAGAAGCTCTCCCACGCTTCTTTGTAGCGTTCGCTGACGCTCATGGAACCCTCCCCAGGGTGCGGCGACCGAGATGTCAGATCGGTCTACCGCGCCAGGGTGTGCCCCACAAGCACGCCGCCCACACCTTCACCGGGGCGACGCGCTCAGTTCGAACCAGACCGTCTTGCCCGTCGCGGTGCGGCTCGTCCCCCACGCGCGCGCGAGGCGCGCCACGACGCGCAGACCGCGCCCGAACTCGTCGCCCGGCCCCGCGTTGAGCAGCGTCGGCAGCGCGTGCTCGGTGTCCTCGACCTCGCACAGCAGCGTCCCTGAGCGCACCAGGCGCAGCTGTACGGGGCCGCCACTCGCATGCCGTACGGCATTGCCGACGAGTTCGCTCACGATCAGCTCGGCGGTGTCCGCGATACCCAACAGGCCCCACCGGCCCAGCTGTTCGCGGACGAGGGCACGCGCGCGTGGCACCTCGGTGGGCTCCGGGGCGAGCGTCCAGTGGGCGACGTCGTCGCTCTCGAATCCGTTGAGCCGGGCCAGCAGCAGCGCCACGTCGTCCTTGCGGCCGCCGCGGGTCGCGAGGGAGCGGATGATGGTGTCGCAGGCGTCGTCCATGGAGGCGGCCGGGTGGGCGGCGGACTCGCAGAGCGTCGCGAGGCCCACGCCGATGTCCTCGCCGCGCACCTCGACGAGGCCGTCCGTGCACATCACCAGGCGGTCGCCGGGCGCGACCGGGATCCGTACGGACTCGAAGGGCACGCCGCCGACTCCGATGGGGGCGCCCGTGGGCAGTTCGAGGAGTTCGCTGCCGCCGTCGGCGGCCCGTACGAGCACCGGCGGGATGTGTCCGGCGTTGGCGAGGTGCAGTTCGCCCTCGATGGGGTCGTAGACCGCGTAGAGGCAGGTGGCGAGGTAGTTGTCGCCGAGGCGCTGCGCCAAGTCGTCCAGATTGCGCAGGAGTTGGGCCGGGGGCAGATCGAGGGCCGCCATCGTCTGGACGGCGGTGCGCAACTGGCCCATCATCGCCGCCGAGTTGAGGCCGTGCCCCATGACGTCGCCGACGACGAGCGCCGTACGCGCGCCGGGCAGCTTGATGGAGTCGAACCAGTCGCCGCCGACCCGCCCCAGCAAGGTCCCCGGCAGGTACCGGGTGGCGATGTCGCAGCCCGGCATGTGCGGCTCGATCTGCGGCAGCATGCTGTCCTGGAGCGTCTCCGCGACGGCCTCCTGGTACGTGTACATGCGCGCGTTGTCGAGTACGAGGCCTGCGCGCGCCGCGAGTTCGGCGCCGGTCGCGCGGTCCATGTCGTTGAAGACGGGGCGCTCCTGGTGGCGGAGCAGGATCATGAAGCCGAGGACAACGTTCCGTGCCTTGAGGGGCACGACCAGCATCGAGCGGTGGTTGATCAGCGGGCGGATGTCGCGCTTCTCGAACTGCGAGGCGATCGCGTTCCCCATCTCCTCCGAGATGTACGGCACGAGGACCGGGTCGCCGCTGGTCATGCACTGGAAGAACGGGGTGTGCACCGGGAACGGCATGGACTCGCCGACCGGTACGACATCGTCCCAGCGGCCCGGTTCGTCGGTGTGCTCCAGCGCGACGCGGTGCCACATGGTGGTGGCGTCGGGGGCGCCCTCCGGGAAACCCTCGCCCGCGACGACCTGCTCGCGCAGATACGTGCCCGCCACGTCGGTGAAGCGGGGGACGACGGCGCGGCTCACCTCGACGATGGTGCGGGAGAGGTCGAGGGACGAACCGATGCGGCCGCTCACCTCGTTGAGGAATTCGAGGCGGTCACGGACGGCGGCGTATTCGAGGTCCTCTGCGGTGTCGCCGGTGTCGCCGGTGTCGACGGTGTCGACGGTGTCGGTGATGGCGGCGGCGTCCGAGTCGTCGAGGGGTGCGCGTGGGGACGGTACGCCGAGCGCGGTGGCGCGGGCGGCCTCGGCGCGGCGGGCCTTGCGTTCCGTACGCCGGGACACGCCCCAGTCGGCGGTGACGGGGACGCGGTCGTGCTGGCTGAACTCCAGGACCGGGTAGCCGAGTTCGAGCACCTGAGAGACGATGCGGGCACTTTCGGCGACGCTCATGCTCGGCAGGATCTCGGGGAGCCGGTGGGCGAGTTCCTCGGCGGCCGGGAAGTCCGTGTGCAGGGCGAAGGCGGGGGTGATGCGCTCCGTTTCCGGCGATTCCCCGTCGCTGCCGCTGTCCATGCCGGTGTCGGTGTCGGTGCCGCTGGTCAGCTTGCGGGCGTCTGCCGCCAGTACGAGCAGGCGTTCCGGGCCCGGTCCTACGAGGGGGTACGCCCACCAGAGCACGTCGATGCGGTCGCGGGGGCCCGCACTGGTGTCGAGGCGGGCGCGGCCCGAGGCCGGGTAGGAGAGCCGGCCGTCGAGCGACTCCTCCAAGTCGTGCGGGGCGGGGTCCTCTTCGGGCAGGGCGCCGGTTACGGGGAGCAGGTCGGCGGCGGGGCGGCCCACCGCGTCTTCCTTGGGCGGGCCGAAGAGGCGGCGGGCGCCGCTGCTCCAGTGCGAGACGCGGCCGGTGTGGTCGACCACCACGACCGCGAGCGGGACGCGGCCCTGCGGGGCTTGACCGGTGCCGTGCATCGCCGCGTTCCTTTCCTCCGGCGCGACCGGGGGTGTGCGCCGCCTCTCTCCACGGTACGGCTCCGCCGGATTGCGGGTGGCGGCTTACGGTGAATTGGCGTGCGCCCCTTGACGTCCACCGTTCCTACGCCTCGGGGCTCCGCCCCGGACCCCGCTCCTCAATCGCCGGAGGGGCTCAATGAATCGGGGGTCAGTCCTCGTGGCCGAGTTGGAGGTCGCGTTCGGTGCGGCCGCCTCCGGCGACCTGGAGGACGGTGGCCACCGGAGGGTAGCCCGCCGCGATCACCGTGTATTCGCCGGAGGCCAGGTCGACGAAGCGGAAGGTGCCGTCGGGGCCTGTGGTCAGGGTGTCGACGACATTGCCCGCTACGTCGAGGAGGGTGACGCGTGCGTCCTCGACCGGGCGGCCGCCACCCGCCCGCACCGTGCCGCGCAGCACCGCGCCGCCCGCGAGCTCCACGTCCTGGCGGGTCTCACGGGAGGCCATCACCGTGACCGGGAGCGCGGCGGGCCGGAACGCCGGGGCGCTGGCGGCGAGGGTGTACTCGCCGGCCACCAACTCCGTGATGACGTACGTGCCTTCGCGGCCGCTGCGGGTCGTCGCGACGACTTCGCCGTGCACGTTCGTGAGCGTGACGATCGCTTCGCGTACGGGTGTTCCGTCCGCCGTGACGACCGAACCGGCCAGGCGGCCCGCGCCGCCGAGCACCACGTCGAGGTCGACCGGGCGCTCGCCCACCGTGACCGTCACGGCCTGCGGCTGGTGGCCGCCCGCCGCCGCGATCAGGACGTACGAGCCGGTGCCGGGCGTCGCGAGCGCGTACCGCCCGTCGTCGCCGCTCGCGCCCCGGCCGATCTGGGAGCCGCCGACATCGATGAGGGTGAGGGCCGCGCGCGGCACCGGCGTGCCGTCGGAGTGCCGTACGGTCCCGCAGACCGGGACCCCGGCGCCGTACGCGGCGGTGCCGGGGCGCTCCTGGGACGGGATGGCGTGGGTCTCGGAGGCGGCGGAACTGGACAAGAGGGGTGTCTCCTTGAGGAAGAAGGCGAGGAGCAGGCCGAGGACGAGGACCGGCACCAGGTAGAGGAAGATCCGGGGCATCGCGTCGGCGTACGCCTCGATGTACGGGGTGCGCAGCGCCTGTGGCATCGCGTGCACGAGCTGCGGGGTGATGGATTCGGCGTCCGGTACGTCCGCACCGGTCGGAACCCGGTCGGCGAGCGCGTCCGTGAGGCGGTTCGCGAAGAGCGTGCCGAAGATCGCGGCGCCGACGCTGCCGCCGATCTGCCGGAAGTAGTTGTTGGCGCTGGTGGCGGTGCCGAGGTCGGATGCGCGTACGGAGTTCTGCACGGCGAGGACGAGGACCGGCATGATGAGGCCGATGCCCGCGCCCAACACCGCCATGTAGACGCTGTATTCGAGGCGCGGAGTGTCTGCTTCGAGGCGGGAGAGCAAGTACATGCCTGCCGTCGAGAGCGCGCCGCCGAGGATCGGGTAGATCTTGTACTTGCCTGTGTGGCTGATGAGTTGGCCGGAGACGATCGACGCTCCGACGACGCCGCCCATCATGGGCAGCATCAGCAGGCCCGATTCCGTGGCCGACGCGCCGTCGACCATCTGGAGGAACGTCGGCAGATAGCTCGCCGCGCCGAACAGCGCCACACCCACGACCATGCCGACGAGCCCGCTGACGTTGAAGACGGAGTCGCGGAACAGGCGCAGCGGGATGAGGGGTTCGGCGGCGAAGCGTTCCGCGAGGAGGAAGAGGAGGGTCGAGGCGAGGGCGCCCGCGCCGAGGGCGATGATGACGCGGTCGTTCCATTCGTATTCGGTGCCGCCCCAACTGGTCAGCAGGACCAGGCAGGTTGAGGCCGCCGTCAGCAACAGGGCGCCCAGGACGTCGAGTCGGGGCTTGCGCGTCGGCTTGGGGAGTTTGAGGACGACCGCCGTCACGGCCAGCGTCACCAGGCCGAACGGGACGTTGAAGTAGAAGCACCAGCGCCACGACAGGTGGTCGGTGAAGTAGCCGCCGAGCAGCGGGCCCGCGACCGAGGCGAGGCCGAACGCGGCGCCGATCAGGCCCATGTAGCGGCCTCGTTCGCGCGGCGGCACGATGTCGCCGATGATGGCCTGTACGCCGATCATGAGGCCGCCCGCGCCGACGCCCTGGAGGGCGCGGAACGCGATGAGTTGGTCCATCGTCTGCGCGCGGCCCGCGAGCGCGGAGCCGATGACGAAGACGACGATGGCGAACTGGAAGACGCCCTTGCGGCCGAAGAGGTCACCGAGCTTTCCGTAGATCGGCAGGCCGACGGTGGAGGTCAGCAGGTAGGCGGTGATCGCCCAGGACATCTTGTCGAGTCCGTGCAGCTCACCGACGATCTTCGGGAGCGCGGTGGCGACGATCATCTGCTCGAGCGCGGCGAGCAGCAGCGCCAGCATCAGGCCGAGGAAGACCATGCGGACGCGGCGCGGGCTGAGCCCGTGGTCGGGCAACGGGGGTGGCTCGGCGGCCTGTTGGGGTTCGGGCGCGGAGTCGGGGTCCGGCGCGGGGGCCTGCACCGGCCCCTCGTCCGACTCGACCGACTCGACCGACTCGATCGACCTGACCGACTCGGTCACCAGCGTCGTCGTGCCCACCTGCAGCTCCCCTCGTCACCCTTGCGCCGCACATTTCTCGCATTACGCGACAACAGGGGGCAAGCGGGACGAGGCGCCTCTCAGGTGGGCTTGATCGACGTATTGGCCGGTAGGAGCCCTACGGCGTACAACGACGCCGGAACGAGAACCACTCGAAACGGTGAGCGGTGCGGTGGTGACGCTTCGTCACTTCTCGACTTCGGCGGCCAGCTTGGCGAGTACGGCGTCGTAGATGCGGCCAAGTCCCTTGGGGGCGAAGGTCTTCTCGAAGAAGCCGCCGATGCCGCCCGCGCCGTTCCAGACCGTCGAGACGACGACGCGCGACTGGCCTTCGCCGGCGGGCGTCACGCGCCACGTCGTGACCATCGACGAGTTGCGGTCCTTCTCGACGAGTTCGCCGTCGGTCGGCTCGGTCACGTCGAGCAGGCAGTCGCGCACGCGCTTGCTGGTGGCCTGGAGCTTCCAGTGCACGAGCGTGCCCTCGCCGTCGCCGCCCTCGCGCACCTCGTACTCGCTGAAGTGCTCCGGCAGCACCTTCGCGCGCGTGCCGCTGTAGTCGGCGAGGGCGTCGAACACATCGTCCGGCTTGGCTGCGACGACCCGCTCCGTGGTGGCCTCGACCTGCGCCATGGCTCTTCCTCCAGCACTTGGTTCCTCAGGGGCTCGCCCAAGCCAACCACCCGCCGTAGCGGCCACCAAATCCGGGACGGGTGGGGTTCGCACGGGGTTCGCACGGGGTTCGCACGATCAAGGGAACATGTGTTCTATTCTGTGGTCAGTGCTACCGAGGAGGCGTCATGCGCTGGGAGAACCTCACGGACGAGCCCGCCGACCACGGGCGGGCCCGGGATGCCGCGCTGTTCGGCGCGGAAGCGGTGGTGAGCCGCACGTTCGACACCCCTGAATTCGCGGGAGTGACGTTCCACGAGATCCGGGCCCGGTCGATCGTGAACCGGGTCCCTGGGGCGTCCCGGATGCCGTTCGAGTGGACCGTCAACCCGTATCGCGGCTGCACTCACGCGTGCGTCTACTGTTTCGCCCGCAACACGCACCGCTATCTCGACCTCGACACCGGACTCGGCTTCGACAGCCAGATCGTGGTGAAGGTGAACGCGCCGCGGCTGCTGCGCCACCACCTCGCCTCGCGGCGCTGGCACGGCGAGCACATCGCCATGGGCACGAACGTCGACTGCTATCAACGGGCCGAGGGGCGTTACCGGTTGATGCCCGGCATCATCGAGGCGCTGCGCGACCACGCGAACCCGTTCAGCATCCTTACGAAAGGCACGCTGATCCTGCGTGACCTGCCGCTGCTCCGGCAGGCGGCCGAGGTGACCGACGTCGGGATCTCGGTGTCCGTCGGCTTCGTCGACCAGGAGTTGTGGCGCACCGTCGAGCCGGGCACGCCCGCGCCCGAGCGCCGCCTCGACGTCGTACGCGCCCTCACCGACGCGGGGATCGGGTGCGGCGTGCTCATGGCCCCGGTGATCCCCTTCCTCGGCGACCACCCCGACCAACTGCGGGCCACGGTCCGCGCCATCGCCCGCGCGGGCGCGACATCCGTGACCCCGCTCGTACTGCATCTGCGGCCCGGCGCCCGCGAGTGGTTCATGGGGTGGCTGGCCCAGCACCACCCGCACCTGGTGCGACGTTACGAGCGGCTGTACGCGGAGGGGGCCTACGCCCCGAAGTGGTACCAGCGCCGAGTGACCCGCCAGGTCCACGAGCTCGCCGAGGAGTTCGGCATCGGGCCGAGCCGCGCGGCCGTGGCGCGGCGCGTTCCCGTACGGGAGGAGGAGCCGGCGGCCGAGGCGCCGACCCAGCTCACCCTGCTGTGACGGTGAGGCTGCGAGCTGTGAGCTGTGAGCTGTGATCGTGGGGCTGTGAGCTGTGATCGTGGGGCTGTGATGATGGATGCATGACACACCTCACTCACATCCCCGGCCCCGACGGCGTCGCCCCCTCCCCTGCCTACAGCCACGTGGTCATGGGCAGCGGCCGGTTCATCGCCGTGGCCGGTCAGCTCGCGCTCGACGAGAAGGGGGAACTCGTCGGCGCGGGCGATCCGTTGGCGCAGGCGCGGCAGGTGTTCGAGAACCTCCGGCGGTGCCTCGCTGCGGCGGGGGCGTCCTTCGACGACGTGGTGAAGATGACGTACTTCGTGACGGACATGACCCATATGCCCGCGGTGCGGCAGGCCCGCGACGAGTTCCTCGACCCGGCGCGGCTGCCCGCGGCCTCGGCGGTGCGGGTCGCCGGGCTGGTCGGCCCCGACTTCCTGATGGAGATCGAGGCGTTCGCCGTCGCACCGGAGTGACGGCCAACCTCCGCCGCGCCCCTCAGCCCTGCTGCAGCCGCGCCAGCGCCGCCTCCGCCGCCATCGCCAGGCGCGGATGCGCCGCCGCCTCCTTGAGAACCTCGCGGGCCCGCGGATCGGCCAGGCTGCCCAGGCCCTCCACGCAGGCGAGCGCCACCTTCCGGTACGGGTCGTGCGGGACGAGACGGCGACGGAGCGTGGCGATCAGGGCCGGGGCCGACTCCGGGGCGCGGAGCTGGGTGAGGAGGCGGACGGGGTGCAGGGCGTAGGCGACGCGCAGTTCGTTCGTCGCCAGGGCCGCCGCCGCACGCGCGGTGCGCGGGTCGCCGAGCGCGGCGAGGGCCTGCGCGGCGGCGGCGCAGCGCTGCGGGTCACGGTGGTTGAGCAGCAGGACGAGGGATTCGAAGGCGCGGCCGTCGCCCGCCATGCCGAGCCGGTACGCCGCCAATTCACGCGCCCACAGCGGCTGTTCGGGCGCGATCAGCACACCCGCAAGCTCGTCCCTGTCGTGGGTGGCCGCCAGCTGCTCGAAGACGGGCGTGCCGCCGGATTCCCTCCGGATGCGTTCCGTGACCGTTCGCGACTCTTCGTCCATGACGTCGAGGGTAGACGCGCACGGCCTGCGGCGACGTAGATCACACCGACCTTTCAACGGCGAACACTGGCGCGCTCGTTACTCGCTGGTTAAGCTCAGGTGAGCGGGGCATACTTCCCGCAGCACCGCTCGCGGCGGCCTGGTGACGCAGCCGTCGTGAGTGTCGGTCGGTTCGGTACCTGTGTGTACCGCAGTACGGCTCGGCCCCGGGACAGGGCCGCCGGTTCTACGCAACTCCCGTACGGCGCAGGCGTATTGAGCGCTTCGAGTGCTCAGAGCGCTCCGAGTGCTCCGAGTGCTTAGAGCGTCTTTCAACGCCCGCCGTGCGCGGCTTCTTGCGCTCACCCTCAGGTCGTCACCCCTCATTCCTGGAGTTCCCGGATGGACGCTCCCCTGTCCCGTATCTCGACTGTGGCCGTCGTCGGCCTCGGCACGATGGGCACCGGCATCGCCGAAGTCCTCGCCCGTGCCGGGCGCGAGGTCATCGGCATCGACATCAGCGAGGCCGCCACCGCCCAGGCCGTGGCGGCCCTGGAAGCCTCTACGGCGCGTGCGGTGCGCCGCGAGCACCTCGACGAGCGGCAGCGGGCCGAGCTGCTCGCGCGCTTCCGTACGTTCACGGATCTGCGGGCCGCCGCGGAGGCCGATCTCGTCATCGAGGTGGCCCCGGAGTCGTACGAGATCAAGCAGCAGATCTTCCGCGACCTCGACGGCATCGTGCGCCCCGACACGGTCCTCGCGACCGGCACCAACGCGCTGTCGGTGACCCGGCTCGCCGCCGATTCGGCGCGGCCCGAACGCGTCATCGGCCTGCACTTCTTCAACCCCGCCCCGGCGATGAAGCTGGTCGAGGTCGTCTCGTCCGTGCTGACCGCGCCGGCCGCCGTGGCCGCCGTCACCGATCTCGCCCTCGAACTGGGCAAGGACCCGGTGGCGGTCGGCGACCGGCCCGGATTCGTCGCCGACGGGCTGCTGTTCGGCTACCTCAACCAGGCCGCCGCGATGTACGAGGCCAAGTACGCCTCGCGCGAGGACATCGACGCCGCGATGAAGCTCGGCTGCGGCCTCCCGATGGGCCCGCTGGCGCTGCTCGACCTGATCGGCGTGGACACCGCGCGTACCGTCCTCGACGCCATGTACGCCGAGTCGCACGACCGGCTGCACGCCCCCGCCCCGATCCTCAAGCAGCTCAGCGAGGCGGGTCTGACCGGGCGGAAGGCGGGCCGTGGCTTCTACACGTACGAGGAGGCGGGCAGTTCCGTCGTCGTCCGGGACGCGCTGACGCCGCTGAGCGACGCGCTCGCCGGGCCGACGCGGGCAATCCGCTCCGTCGGTGTCGCGGGCTCCGGGACGATGGCGTCCGGGATCGCCGAGGTGTTCGCCAAGGCCGGGTACAAGGTGGTGCTCGCGGCCCGCAGCGAGGAGAAGGCGGAGGCCGCCAAGTCCCGTATCGGCAAGTCGCTGAAGCGATCCGTCGACAAGGGGCGGATGACCGAGGAGGCCGCTTCGGCCACCCTCGCGCGGATCTCCCCCGCCGGTTCCTACGACGCGTTCGCCGAGGTCGACCTGGCGCTTGAGGCCGTCGCCGAGGACCTGGACGTGAAGCGGCAGCTGTTCGCGGCGTTCGACAAGGTCTGCAAGCCGGGCGCGATCCTCGCGACCACGACCTCCTCGCTGCCCGTCGTCGCCTGCGCCCGCGCCACCTCGCGCCCGCAGGACGTCATCGGGATGCACTTCTTCAACCCGGCGCCCGCGATGAAGCTGGTGGAGGTCGTGCGCACGGTCCTCACCTCGGACGACGTGCACGCCACAGTCCGCGAGCTGACCCTCAAGGTCCGCAAGCACCCCGTGGACTGCGGCGACCGCGCCGGTTTCATCGTGAACGCGCTGCTGTTTCCGTACCTGAACAACGCGATCAAGATGGTCCAGGAGCACTACGCCTCGCTCGACGACATCGACGCCGCGATGAAGCTCGGCGGCGGCTACCCGATGGGCCCCTTCGAACTCCTCGACGTGGTCGGCCTCGACGTCTCCCTCGCCATCGAGCAGGTGCTGCACCGCGAGTTCCGCGACCCTGGCCTCGCGCCCGCACCGCTCCTGGAGCACCTGGTGGCCGCGGGCTGCCTCGGCCGCAAGACGGGCCGTGGTTTCCGCGAGTATGCCAAGCGCTGATTCGGCCGGGGAGGCCGAAACCGGTTGGGGCGGGCTGCTCGGAGAGCCGGGCGGCCCGCTGACCGGGGCGCAAGGGGGAACGTACATGCAGTACGTTCGGTTCATGTCCAAGGCCGACCAGTCCTCTCGTACCTCCGCCACGCCCGACGCTCCGGAGAGCGCCGCGGGCAATCGAGCCGCCGCTCAGCGGCTCAAGATGCGCCGCGAACTCGCGGCCGCGGCGATGGAGCTCTTCGCCACGAAGGGGTACGAGGCGACGACGGTCGACGAGATCGCCGCGACCGCGGGCGTCGCCCGGCGCACCTTCTTCCGCCACTTCCGCTCCAAGGAAGAGGCGATCTTCCCCGACCACGACGACACGCTCGTGCGCGCCGAGGCCGTGCTCAACGCGGCGCCCGCCATGGAGCACCCGCTCGACACGGTCTGCCGCGGCATCAAGGAAGTCATGAAGATGTACGCGGCCCAGCCCGCGGTCTCCGTGGAGCGCTACCGCCTCACCCGCAAGGTGCCGACGCTGCGCGAGCGCGAGATCGCCTCGGTGGCCCGCTACGAGCGCCTCTTCACGCGCTACCTCCTCGGCCACTTCGACGAGCAGGCCCACCACGACGGCAACGACGACCCGCTGCTCGCCGAGGTCGCCGCCTCCGCCGTCGTCACGGCCCACAACCACGTGCTGCGCCGCTGGCTGCGCGCCGGCGGCCAGGGCGACGTGGAGACCCAGCTCGACCACGCCTTCGCGATCGTCCGCCGCACCTTCGGCACCGGCATCGGCGCGGGCCGCACCCCCGCGACGCCCGAGGCCCCGGCCCAGGTCTCCAGCAACGGCGAGGTCCTGGTGACGGTGGCGCGCACGGACGCGCCGCTGCCGGAGGTCATGCGGACGATCGAGGAGGCGCTGAAGAACCGGTAGGCAGCAGCCGGCGGGTGCGTCCGGGTCCAGCCCCTTCAGCCCTTGTACGCACGGGGGTTCAGCCCCTGAACACGCACTCCGCCAGCGTCGCGTGGCGCTTCCACCCCAGCGTCTCGTACGGCGCCCGCCCCTCGGGGGCCGCGCCCAACACCCCGTACGCGGCCCCCCCTCTTCGCACGCCCGGTCGGCGAGGCGGCGCATCACGAACGCGCCGAGGTCGCGGCGCGACAGCCGGGCGGGAATCGGTGCATCGAGCGGCACCTCCCACCCGGAACCCCAGGTGGCACCCCGTGCCACGTCAGACTCCCTTTCGGTAACCTCCGAGCCCCCGCCAACGCATCAGTGATCGATCATCGATCTCTTCCAGCGCCCGATAACCGGCCCTGACCTCGCCTGATCGATCATCGCTCACCTGAACGGCGAAAATGACACCTGAGCGAAATTGATGGCACGCAGTGCCTTGTCAGGCGTCACGGCGTGCCATACGTTGAAGGTGTCCGGGCGGCCGGAGCGCAGAGAACTTCCGCGCGCCGGCTGTCCCCGCGAGGCACGAACGACCGTGATTCGCGCGCCCGGACGCCTGCGTCACAGGCAACCTTCCGCGCCACACCAAGCGCTGCCAACAGCACCACCCGCCGAACCGACGGCACACCCTCATCGCACCACCGCAGCCATCAGCCACACCCGACTCAGCGTTCCCCTCAAACGCGAATTGCCGGAGGCACCACCGTGAAGGACATCCTGGACGCGATTCAGTCGCAGACCGCCACGTCTGCCGACTTCGCCGCCCTGCCGCTCCCCGACTCGTACCGCGCGATCACCGTGCACAAGGACGAGACGGACATGTTCGCGGGGCTCGAGACCCGCGACAAGGACCCCCGCAAGTCGATCCACCTCGACGACGTGCCGGTCCCCGAGCTCGGCCCCGGCGAGGCCCTCGTCGCCGTGATGGCCTCCTCGGTCAACTACAACTCGGTCTGGACCTCGATCTTCGAGCCGATGGCGACCTTCGGATTCCTGGAGCGCTACGGCAAGTTGAGCGAGCTGACGAAGCGTCACGACCTGCCGTACCACATCATCGGCTCCGACCTCGCGGGCGTCGTGCTGCGCACCGGCCCCGGGGTCAACGCCTGGAACCCGGGCGACGAGGTCGTCGCGCACTGCCTCTCCGTCGAACTGGAGTCCTCCGACGGGCACAACGACACGATGCTCGACCCCGAGCAGCGCATCTGGGGCTTCGAGACGAACTTCGGCGGCCTCGCCGAGATCGCCCTCGTGAAGTCCAACCAGCTGATGCCGAAGCCGGACCACCTCAGCTGGGAGGAGGCCGCGGCGCCCGGGCTCGTGAACTCCACCGCGTACCGGCAGTTGGTGTCCCGGAACGGCGCCGGCATGAAGCAGGGCGACAACGTGCTCATCTGGGGCGCGAGCGGTGGACTCGGCTCGTACGCCACGCAGTTCGCGATCGCCGGCGGCGCCAACCCCATCTGTGTCGTCAGCAGCGAGCAGAAGGCCGACATCTGCCGGGCCATGGGCGCCGAGGCGATCATCGACCGCAGCGCCGAGGGGTACAAGTTCTGGAAGGACGAGCACAGCCAGGACCCGCGCGAGTGGAAGCGGTTCGGGAAGCGGATCCGGGAACTCACCGGCGGCGAGGACGTCGACATCGTCTTCGAGCACCCAGGCCGCGAGACCTTCGGCGCCTCCGTCTACGTCACGCGCAAGGGCGGCACCATCGTCACCTGCGCGTCCACGTCGGGCTACCACCACGAGTACGACAACCGCTACCTGTGGATGTCCCTGAAGCGCATCATCGGCTCGCACTTCGCCAACTACCGCGAGGCGTGGGAGGCCAACCGGCTCATCGCCAAGGGCAAGATCCACCCGACCCTGTCGAAGGTCTACTCGCTGGAGGAGACCGGCCAGGCCGCGCACGACGTGCACCGCAACGCCCACCAGGGCAAGGTCGGCGTCCTCGCACTCTCTCCGAAGGAGGGCCTCGGCGTGCGCGACCACGAGAAGCGGGCGCAGCACATCGACGCCATCAACCGGTTCCGGAACGTCTGAAGTCCTTTCAGAGAGGCTGATGATGACTGAGCGCCAGAAGGACCGGCCGTGGCTCATGCGCACGTACGCCGGTCACTCCACGGCCGAGGCGTCCAACGAGCTGTACCGGCGCAACCTCGCCAAGGGGCAGACGGGTCTGTCGGTCGCCTTCGACCTGCCGACCCAGACCGGGTACGACCCCGATCACATCCTCGCGCGGGGTGAGGTCGGCCGCGTGGGCGTCCCGGTGTCCCACCTCGGTGACATGCGGCGGCTGTTCCAGGACATCCCCCTGGAGCGGATGAACACCTCGATGACCATCAACGCCACCGCCATGTGGACCCTGGCGCTCTACCAGGTCGTCGCGGAGGAGCAGGGCGCGGACCTCGCCGCGCTCCAGGGCACGACGCAGAACGACATCGTCAAGGAGTACCTGTCGCGGGGCACCCATGTGTTCCCGCCGGGGCCCTCCCTCCGCCTGACCACCGACATGATCACGTACACCGTCGCGAACATGCCGAAGTGGAACCCGATCAACATCTGCTCGTACCACCTCCAGGAGGCGGGGGCCACACCGGTCCAGGAGATCGCGTACGCGATGTCCACCGCCATCGCTGTTCTCGATGCCGTACGCGACTCAGGGCAGGTCCCCGAGGAGAAGTTCGGGGACGTCGTGGCCCGCATCTCCTTCTTCGTGAACGCGGGTGTCCGGTTCATCGAGGAGATGTGCAAGATGCGGGCGTTCGGGCGGATCTGGGACCAGATCACGCGCGAGCGGTACGGCATCGAGAACGCGAAGCAGCGCCGCTTCCGGTACGGGGTGCAGGTCAACTCCCTTGGCCTTACGGAGGCGCAGCCGGAGAACAACGTCCAGCGGATCGTCCTTGAGATGCTGGCCGTGACGCTGAGCAAGGACGCACGCGCGCGTGCCGTGCAACTTCCCGCCTGGAACGAGGCGTTGGGGCTGCCGCGGCCCTGGGACCAGCAGTGGTCGCTCCGTATCCAGCAGGTGCTCGCCCACGAGAGCGACCTGTTGGAGTACGAGGACATCTTCGCGGGCTCGCACGTCATCGAGAAGAAGGTCGACGAGCTCGTCAACGACGCCTTCGCCGAGATCGAGCGGATCCAGGAGATGGGCGGCGCCATGGCCGCCGTCGAGTCGGGCTATCTGAAGTCGCAGCTCGTGTCGTCGCACGCCGAGCGGCGGGCCCGGATCGAGGCCGGCCAGGAGAAGATCGTCGGCGTCAACTGCTACGAGGGCACCGAGCCGAACCCGCTCACCGCCGACCTGGACACCGCCATCATGACGGTCGACCACGACGTCGAGGCGCGCGTCGTGCGGGCCATCGGCGACTGGCGTACGACGCGTGAGGAGTCCACCGACCGGCAGGGCATGGGCGATCCGTTCCTGTACCCGACCGCCCGGCAGGCCGTCGACCGTCTCAAGGAGGCCGCGGCGGGTACGGAGAACCTCATGGAGGCCACCCTCGAATGCGCCCGCGCCGGTGTCACGACCGGCGAGTGGGCGGCGGCGCTGCGCGAGGTGTTCGGCGAGTTCCGGGCGCCCACGGGTGTCTCGTCGGCGCCCGTCGCGGTCGCCGCCGAGGAGGGCACGCCGCTCGCCGAGGTCCGCGAGAAGGTCCGCCGCACCGGTGACGAACTGGGCGGCAAGCTCCGCCTGCTGGTCGGCAAGCCGGGCCTTGACGGGCACTCCAACGGCGCCGAGCAGATCGCCGTACGGGCCCGTGACGCCGGGTTCGAGGTGGTCTACCAGGGCATCCGGCTCACCCCGGAGCAGATCGTGTCCGCCGCGCTCGCCGAGGACGTCTCCTGCGTCGGCCTGTCGATCCTGTCCGGGTCGCACGCCGAGCTGGTGCCCGACGTACTCGCCCGGCTGCGCGAGGCGGGCGCCACCGACATCCCCGTGATCGTCGGCGGCATCATCCCCAACGCCGATGCCGAGGAACTGAAGCGGGCGGGTGTGGCCGCCGTCTTCACCCCCAAGGACTTCGGCATCACGGAGATCATCGGCCGTATCGTCGACGAGATCCGCACAGCGAACCACCTCGACCCCCTGGAGGTCCCCGCATGACCAGCCCTGTCAACCGCCTTCGGCCGCGCCGCTCCTGCCTCGCGGTGCCGGGAAGCAACCCCCGCTTCCTGGAGAAGGCCCAGGGGCTCGCCGCCGACCAGGTCTTCCTCGACCTGGAGGACGCCTGCGCGCCGCTCGCCAAGCCGGAGGCCCGGCACACCATCGTCAAGTTCCTCAACGAGGGCGACTGGACGGGCAAGACGCGCGTCGTGCGGGTCAACGACTGGACGACCGAGTGGACGTACCGGGACGTCGTGACCGTCGTCGAGGGCGCGGGCCAGAACATCGACTGCATCATGCTGCCGAAGGTGCAGAGCGCCGAGCAGGTCGTCGCCCTTGATCTGCTGCTTACGCAGATCGAGAAGACGATGGGCTTCGAGGTCGGGAAGATCGGCATCGAGGCGCAGATCGAGAACGCGGCGGGCCTCAACAATGTGAACGCCATCGCCGAGGCCTCGCCGCGCACCGAGACCATCATCTTCGGCCCGGCCGACTTCATGGCGTCCATCAACATGAAGTCCCTCGTCGTCGGCGAGCAGCCGCCCGGCTACGGCGCCGACGCGTACCACTACATCCTGATGAAGATCCTGATGGCGGCCCGCGCCAACGACCTCCAGGCGATCGACGGCCCGTACCTCCAGATCAAGAACGTCGACGGCTACCGCGAGGTCGCGGGGCGCGCCGCGGCGCTCGGCTTCGACGGCAAGTGGGTGCTGCACCCGGGTCAGGTGGAGGCCGCCAACGAGGTGTTCTCGCCGTCCCAGGAGGACTTCGACCACGCCGAGCTGATCCTCGACGCGTACGACTACTGCACGTCCGAGGCCGGCGGCAAGAAGGGCTCGGCGATGCTCGGCGACGAGATGATCGACGAGGCCAGCCGGAAGATGGCGCTGGTCATCTCCGGGAAGGGGCGTGCGGCCGGTATGACGCGTACGTCGAAGTTCGAGATCCCGGAGGCGTAGCGACACCATGCAGTTCGGCCGCACTTACGAAGAGTTCACCGTCGGGGACGTCTACAAGCACTGGCCGGGAAAGACGGTCACCGAGTACGACGACCACCTCTTCTGCCTCCTGACGATGAACCACCACCCGCTCCACATGGACACGAACTATGCGGAGGAGACGACGGACTTCGGCAAGAACGTCGTCGTCGGGAACTACATCTACTCGCTTCTCCTCGGGATGTCCGTGCCGGATGTGTCGGGCAAGGCGATCGCCAACCTGGAGATCGAGTCCCTCAAGCACGTGGCTCCGACCTTCCATGGCGACACCATCTACGGAGAGACCGCCGTCCTGGACAAGACTCCGTCCAAGTCGAAATCGGACCGGGGAATCGTCTACGTAGAGACCAAGGGTTACAAGCAGGACGGCACGCTCGTGTGCGTCTTTCGCCGCAAGGTGATGGTGCCCACCGAGACGTACATCAAGGAGCGCGGCGGCGAGCAGCCGGGCCGCCCCACTCTCAAGGCGCAGGAGAAGAAGTAACCATGAGCCGACTCGCCCAGACCCACGGCCTGACCGATGTGCAGCGGGAAATCCTCGCCACGGTCAGGGACTTCGTCGACAAGGAGATCCTTCCGGTCGCGACCGAACTGGAGCACCGCGACGAGTACCCGCAGCAGATCGTCGACGGGCTCAAGGAGTTGGGCCTGTTCGGGCTGATGATTCCCGAGGAGTACGGGGGCCTGGGCGAGTCGCTGCTCACGTATGCGCTGTGCGTGGAGGAGATAGCGCGCGGCTGGATGTCGGTCTCCGGCATCATCAACACCCACTTCATCGTGGCCTACATGCTCAAGCAGCACGGCACGCGGGAGCAGAAGGAGCACTTCCTTCCGCGCATGGCGCTCGGCGAGGTGCGCGGCGCATTCTCCATGTCGGAACCGGGACTTGGGTCCGACGTGTCGGCCATCACGTCAAAGGCGGTTAAGGACGGCGACAGTTACCGTCTGAACGGCCAAAAGATGTGGCTGACGAACGGCGGTTCGTCAACGCTTGTGGCGGTTCTCACGCGTAGTGATGAAGGTCACCCCGAGGGTTCCGCGCCACACAAATCGATGACGACGTTCCTCGTGGAGAAGGAACCGGGCTTCGGTGAAGTCCGTCCGGGCCTGACCATCCCCGGAAAGATCGACAAGATGGGGTACAAGGGCGTCGATACGACCGAACTCATCATGGATGACCTGCGGATTCCGGCCAATCGCGTACTGGGTGGAGAGACCGGCCGGGGCTTTTACCAAATGATGGACGGCGTAGAAGTCGGGCGGGTGAATGTCGCCGCGCGTGGCTGCGGCGTCGCACAGCGTGCATTTGAGCTGGGTGTCGATTACGCGCAGCAACGGCACACATTCGGAAAGCCCATCGCGCAGCACCAGGCGATCCAGTTCAAGTTGGCCGAGATGGCCACCAAGGTCGAGGCCGCCCATGCGATGATGGTCAATGCAGCACGCAAAAAGGACTCCGGGGAACGAAACGACCTCGAAGCAGGGATGGCCAAGTACCTGGCCTCCGAATACTGCAAGGAAGTCGTCGAGGACGCGTTCCGGATCCACGGCGGCTACGGCTTCTCCAAGGAGTACGAGATCGAGCGCCTCTACCGCGAGGCGCCGATGCTGCTGATCGGCGAAGGTACCGCCGAGATCCAGAAAATGATCATTGGTCGTCGGCTCCTCGAGGAGTACCGATCCCAAGGCTGAACCTGGGCAAGATGTCCGTTTACGGGGTGTTTCTTCGCGAAGAAGATCACACCCCGTAGGCGCGCTCCGGGGCCGGCCTACCGTCCGATGTGGCTTCCTGGCTTGCCCAGTTGTGGCTCGCAACCGATAGCATCCCCGGAAAAGCCGCCGTCCCCCGTAAACTGCGCGGCCTCATCCGCTACGAAGGTCATCCATGCCCCACAGCCAAATCTCTGCACCACGCGACGGCGTCCTCAAGGGACGTCTTGCGCGCGGAGCCTCGCCGTGGCTTCTCCCGACCGTCGCCACGGCTGCCCTCAGCCTGGCGCGCTCGCGCCGCTCCAAGAAGGCAGCAGCACTCGCCGTCCCGACCACCGCTCTGGCGGCCGGCATGCTGTGGTTCTTCCGCGACCCCGAGCGCGAGATCGCCCAGGGCCGGGTCATCTCCCCGGCCGACGGTGTGGTGCAGAGCATCATGCCGTGGAAGGACGGTCGCACCCGTGTCGCGATCTTCATGAGCCCGCTGAACGTCCACGTGAACCGCGCGCCCCTCGCGGGCACGGTCACGTCGGTCGAGCACATCCCCGGTGGCTTCGTTCCCGCCTTCAACAAGGAGAGCGAGAACAACGAGCGGGTGGTGTGGCACTTCGACACCGAGCTCGGTGACATCGAGATGGTCCAGATCGCCGGCGCCGTCGCCCGCCGCATCGTGCCGTACCTCCCCCAGGGCACGAAGGTCGAGCAGGGCGAGCGCATCGGCCTGATCCGGTTCGGCTCGCGTGTCGACATCTACCTGCCCGAGGGCGTCGAGGTCGACGTCGAGGTCGGGCAGCAGACGGTGGCTGGGGTGACTCGAATTGACCGTGACTGACCATCCCGAAACGTCCGCCTGGGCGGACGACTCCGACATGGCGGACGACGCGGAGGAGATGCCTCTTTCGCTGCGGCTGTCGATAGCGGACACCCTGACGCTCGGCAACGCCACGTGCGGCTTCATGGCCGTCTACTTCACGACGACCGGGATTCTGATCCCGCACATCCAGGGCAGCGCCGACTCCGGCATGGCGCGGCACTCCGCCGCGACCGCCGTGATCCTGATGCTGGCCGCGGCGATCTTCGACCTGTTCGACGGGCTCGTGGCGCGCAAGCTGCGCTCTTCGCCGATGGGGGCGGAGCTCGACAACCTGTCGGACCTGATCAGCTTCGGGCTCGCGCCGGCGTACTTCGTGCTCGTGTACGGCATGGTCGCCGACGACGCGCATCAGAGAGTCGCGGCGGTCGGTGCCATTGTCGTGCTGTTGGCGGTGGTGCTGCGGCTTGCGCGGTTCTCGTGCGTGACCGTGAAGGACGGCACGTTCCAGGGGATGCCGTCGCCGTTCGGGGCGCTGACCGTGGTGTCGATCGTGCTGCTCGAGCTGCCGTTCGTGGCGACGCTGCTGGCGATCATCGGGACGGCGTGGCTCATGGTGAGCCGGGTCGAGTACCCGAAGCCGCGGGGGCGACTGGCCGTCGCGATGCTGGCGTGGATCGTGGCGAGCATGGGGCTGCTGGCGGCGTGGGCGTTCGATGCGCCGGGTGGGCAGTTGCTGCTGGCGACCGGGTGCACGTTGCAGGTCGTGCTCGGTGCGGTCATTCCGTTGTTCGCGACGGCGCGGCGGGTGAACAACTTCCGGGACAATCGGCGTGAGGCGCGTGCGCAATTGCCGTAGCCCGGCTGAGCGTGTGGGCGGTGGGCCCGAGCCACTTCTGGCTCGGGCCCACCGCTTTTTCGTGTGTCACCGGTGGCGTGGTTGCGGTCGCGGGGCGCTGCCCCGGACCCCGCGCCTCAATCGCCGGCGGGGCTTGATTGGGCGGCACCGGGGCTCTATCTGGTCGGCTCAGGCGGCTTCTTGGAGGAAGCCGCCCGATTGGTGTTGCCAGAGTTTGGCGTAGGGGCCTTGGGCGGCCAGGAGTTCGGTGTGGGTGCCTTGTTCGACGATGTGGCCGTGGTCGAGGACGACGAGGTGGTCCATGCCTGCGACCGTGCTCAGGCGGTGGGCCACCACCAGGGCCGTGCGGCCCTCCATGAGGCGCCACAGCGCCTCCTGGACCAGGATCTCGCTCTCGGAGTCGAGCGCGCTCGTCGCCTCGTCGAGGAGGAGGATCGGGGCGTCGCGGAGGATCGCGCGGGCCAGGGCCACACGCTGGCGTTGGCCGCCGGAGAGCTTGATGCCTCGTTCGCCGACCATCGTGTCGAAGCCGTCGGGGAGCGCGTCGGCGAACTCCGTCACGTGTGCCGCCTCCGCCGCCCGCCGGATCTCCGCCTCGCTCGCGCCCGGCCGGGCGAACGCGATGTTCTCGCGCAGGCTGCGGTGGAACATGGCCGGGTCCTGGGGGACGTACGCGATCAGGGAGCGGAGGTCGGTCTGGCGCAGCTTCGAGATGTCCTGGCCGTCGATGAGGATGCGGCCGGCGTCGATGTCCATCATCCGCAGGAGGAGGCGGGTGAGGGTCGTCTTGCCGCCGCCGGAGCGGCCGACCAGGCCGAGGCGGGTGCCGCCGGGCACCGTCAGGTCGAGGTCGGTGAACAGGGGCTCAGCGCCCGCGTGCGTGTACGCGACCCGTTCGAAGCGGACGGCCGCCGATGACGTCTCCAGCGGTTCGGGGCGCGGCGGGTCCAGGACCTTGGGCTTGTCGCCCAGCAGCTCGGTGAACTGCGCCGCCTCCGTCATCGCCCGCTCCAGACGGCGGTAGATCTGGTTGAACTCGAACATGATGCGCGTCGCGTTGCTGAAGTAGGTGAAGGCGACCACGATCGCCTCCACCCCGTGTCCGCTTCCCACGAAAGCCACCGCGAGCAGCAGTCCGAGCGCGTTGGTCAGCACGGAGAGCGGGGCGACGAGGGTGTCCACGCGGAGGTTGCCGTAGTCCCAGGCGCGCAGGATGTGGCCGCGGGCCTCGGCGACGCGCTCCCGGTGTTCGGCGGCCTCGCGCTCCTCGGCGGCGAAGGCGCGGACCGTCTCCATGTTCATCAGGCTGTCGGCGACATGGCCCGACATGTGCGTGAACGCCGCCTCGCGCGCGTTGACCAGTTTCTGGCGGCGGCGGATCAGGGGGCGGACGCACAGGCCGGTGATGGCGATCATCGCGAGGAGCACGACGACGAGCCACGGCTCGTAGCGCCACAGCACCACCGATCCGAAGATGATCGGTACGAAGCTCGCCATCACGTTGAAGATGAGGACGTCGGCGAACTCCTCGAAGCGGGAGGCGAAGCTGAGGACGCGCTTGGTGAGCGCCCCCGCGAAGTTGTTGTGGAAGAACGTGGCGTCCTTCGCGTACAGCTCGTCCATGCCGATCACGTAGAGGCGCGAGATGGCACGCGCCTCAAGGCGGTTGATGCAGTGGAACCCGATGCGCCACAGGGCCTCGGCGGCGAGGAGCACACCGGCGAAGCCGAGGACGTACGGCAGCAGCGCGCGGACGCCGCGCTCGCCGCCGTCGGCGAGGTGGCCGACGAGCTTGGCGACGACGAGCGGAGCGAGGTAGAAGATGCCGATGTTGCCGAGCGCGGGCAGCAGCATCGCGGGGATCGCGAACCGGCGCGCCCTGGCCAGTTCCCGTCCGTAGTAGCGGAGTGCGAGCAGCACCGAACCGCGGCTCGGCGGCACTTCGCGCAATGAGGTCAATCCGATCCCGTCCCTTGGGTGTTGGAGGGTATGGACTTCCGGCCGTGTGGTGGGGCCGGGCATCGGAGTGTCCCGTAACGGAGGGTGGTCGGTCCACGTGTTTTCGTGATGACCGCGTCAGGCGGTGTGCAGGCCCGTGCCGGGGAGGTACGGGCGGACCAGGACCTTTACGTGGTCGTCGGGGGCGGAGAGGGTGGCGAGGGCGGTGGGGACGCCGGCCAGGCCGACCTCGCCGGTGATGAGCGCGGCGGCGTCCACCGAGCCGTCGGCGATCCGGTCCAGGGTGCGGGCGAACTCCTTCGGCGGGTACACCATGCACATCGTGACCGTGATGTCCTTGTAGATGCCGACCACCGGCCGGAAGGCGTCCTCCGTCATGCACGCGCCGATCAGGAGGACGTGTGTCTCGCGGGGTGCCCGGTGGAGGATCCCGTTGAGCATTCCGGGGCGGCCCGAGCACTCAAGGACCCTGAGGGGCTGCCCCTTCTCCGATGCCTCGCGCCATGCGTCGAAGGGGTCCGTGACCGTCGGGTCGACCACCACGTGTGCTCCGAAGCGGTGGGCCAACTCCCGTCTGCGAGGGGAGGGTTCGGAGACGACGACCGGAGACACTCCGCGTTCCACGAGGGCCGCGAGTGCGCCGAGGCCGATGGGGCCCGCGCCGATCACGACGGCGCCCGTGCCCGGCCGGGGGTCGGCGCGCGCGACGTTGCCGTAGCCGACGGCGAGGGGTTCGGTGAGCGCGGCGACGTGTGGTGGCACATGCTCCGGTACGGGGATCAGCGCGGCCTGCGACAGGACGACGCGTTCGCCGAAGCCGCCGGGGAAGTCGGTGGCGTAGCCGACCGTGCGCATCGTGCCGCCCGTGTCGACGGCCCACGGCAGGCCGACCACGGTCCGGCCCTGCCACTCCCCCGGGCTCAGTACCCGCGCGCACAGTTCGTGGCCGAGGACGAGGTCGGCGTCCGGGTCGAAGAGGAAGCTCTCCATGCCGGAGTCGCGGGAGGCCGTCAGGAAGTCGTCCGTGTGCCGGGCCGCCGACAGGTCGGAGCCGCAGATGCCGGTGGCGATCGGCTCGGCGAGGACCTGGCCGGGGCCCGGTACGGGTTCGGGTACGTCGTCCGCGACATGGAAGCTCCCGGCGCGCAGCACGGCGGCCCGCATCACGGTGTCCCCGGCGCCCCGCGTCACGACGCGCCCCTCTCCACCGCCGCCTGCACCGCCGCCCGCATCGCCCCCACGAACCGCTCGCTGTTGGCGTGCGCCCACTCCATCGACGCCGCGCGCCGCGCGTTCGCCCCGGTGCAGTGCGGCACCACGTGGTCCGCGAAGAGTTCGTACGAGCGGCGCTTGGCCTCGGGGGTGGCGAGCGGCAGGTCGAGGACGAGGAGTGTGCCGAAGCCGCCGGAGGCCTCCGCGAGCGCCTCGACGCGGGCGATCGCGTCGTCCGGTGTGCCGATCGTGGCGACGCCGAAGACCGGGAAGCCTTCGGTGGTGAACTGCTCGACGGCGTCGGCGGGTTGGCGCCCCCACGGCAGCGTCGCGCCGGACAGGCCCTCGATGTAACGGACGAGGTGCCGGACCCCGTGGGCGGCCTCCTCGCGGGCCTGCTCCCGGGACTCGGCCAGGTGCATCGGGACGACGAGGCGCCAGGCGGCCCGGTCCGCCGCGTGGCCGTGCCGCGCGCAGGACTTCTCGTACGCCTCCCAGTTGCCGCGCAGCGCCGCGAAGCCCGCGGGGTCGCCTGCCGCGAGGGAGAGCAGGCCGATGCCGTGCCGCCCGGCCTGGACCGAGCCGGAGGGCGAGACCGTCGACGCGACCGCCATCTCCAGGCCGGTGGACGGCCGGTACGGGCCCAACTGGCAGCGAGCCTCGGCCAGTTCGTACCAGTCGGTCTTCTCCGTCACCGTCTCGCCGCGCACCAGGCGGACGATCGCGTCGAGCGCCTCGGCCATCATGGCGCGCTGCTTCATCGGGTCGATACCCATCATGAACGCGTCGGAGGCGAGCTGGCCGGGGCCCGCGCCGAGCATCACGCGGCCCCGCGTCTGGTGGTCGAGCTGGAGCAGGCGGTCCGCGAGCATGAGCGGGTGGTGGTACGGGAGGGAGTTGACGCCCGTACCGAGGCGGATGTGGTGCGTGCGTTCCGCCGCCGCCGCGATGAAGACCTCCGGCGAGGCGATCGTCTCGTAGCCGGCGGAGTGGTGCTCGCCGATCCACGCCTCGTCGTAGCCGAACGTGTCGAGGGCGCCGACCAGGTCGAGGTCCCGGCGGATCCGGAGGGAGGGGCTGCCGTCGAGCCCGTGGTACGGCGCGAGGAACGCGCCGAACCTGGAGGGGAGTTGGGGTTCCCGCGACTGCTGCACTCGTACGCCTTTCGCCGTGCCGGACGTAGGACATAAAGTCGAGGCTTACACTTCTTACGTCCTATATCGGTGCGGCCGAGAGGTCAACACACGGGGAGGCGCGAGGGAGTTGGAGAGTCCGAGGACGCGGCGGCACGGTGACGGTTCGCCGAGCGCGCGCACCCTCGCGCTGACCGTGCTCGGCGAGTACGTGCGGTACGCGGGCGACGAGCGGGTGGCGGCGGGGGCCGTCGTGGGGGCGCTCGGCGCGTGCGGGATCGGGGACGCGGCGGCGCGGCGCGCGCTCGGGCGGCTCGGGCAGGAGGGGTGGCTGCGCTCGGAGCCGGTCGGGCGGCGTACGCGGCTCGTGCTCGAACCCCGGCTCGTACGGCTGCTCACCGCGTGGACGCACCGCCTGGAGCGGGCCGTGGACACGACGCCGTGGAGCGGCGAGTGGCAGCAGCTTGTGCTGCGGCCGCCGGGCGGGGTGTGGCGCGAACGGGCGCTACTGGAGCAGCAGTTGGCGTTCGAGGGGTTCGGCGCGCTGAGCCCCGGGCTGTGGTGTGCGGCCGACCCCGGCGGCGTACCCGCCCTGAAGGGGTTGTTCCGGGAGCAGGGGCTCGCGTCGCACGCGCTGTGGCTGACGTGCCGGGCCGAGGACGATGCCGAACTCGTCTCCCGGACGTGGGAGTTGGATGACGTACGGCGCGCGCATGAGGAGTTTCTGGCGCGGTTCGGCGGGCGGGGCGTCAGGGAGGCGCGGGATCCGGAGGGCGCCTTTGTCGCGCGGACGCGGCTCGTGCACGCCTGGCGGGGCACCTTCGAGCGGGATCCGCGGCTGCCCGACGCGCTGCTGCCACGCGACTGGCCGGGCCGCGAGGCGACCCGGCTGTTCGTCGACGCGTGGCGGGCGCTGCGGGCGCCCGCCGACACGTACTGGCGTCAACTCACTGTGGGGATGAAGCCCTTGGCCTCCTCGGACTCGGACGGCTGACGCACGACCGACATGCCGCCGACGGCCGACTTGTCGGGCCGCAGGATCGTCGAGGCGTGCGAGGACGGGGCCTTGGGGTCGGAGAAGTCCTGGGTCACGCCGAAGCCGTTCTCGAAGTCGCTGAGGGAGAGCAGCGCCTTGTCGACGCCCTCGCGCGTCAGGTCCTTGTCCTCCTTGCACGCCTTCTTCATGGCCTCGCCGAACACGGACGCGGCGGTCCAACCGGCGACGACGCCGTTGTCGAGGGCGTCCTTCGGGTACGCCTTCTTGTAGTCGGCGACGAGCTTCTTCGCGTCCGGGGAGTCGGCGCCGATGGGCAGCGAGGGCGAGGCGATCCAGTAGTTCTTGAGGAGGGCCGGGGCCGCCTGGGTGCCGAGCAGCTGGGGCGAGTACGCCGAGTTGTTGCCGATGATCGGGGCGTTCAGCTTGGCCGCGGCGGCGACGCCGACGAGGGAGGCCGCCTGACGCGGGCCCGCGCTGATGACGACGCCCTTGACGCCGGCCTTCTTCAGGGCGGAGACCTGCGCGGTCATGTCGTTGTCGGTCGGCTTGATCTTCTGCTCGACGATGGTCAACCCGGCTTCCTTCGCCATGTACTTGGAGCCCTGGAGGGCGTTCTCGCCGTAGTCGCCCTCGAAGTAGACGTGGCCGAGCTTGTCGCCCTTCTTGAGGCCCTTCTCCTTCATCAGGAAGTCGATCGCGTTGATCGTCTCGATGTCGTACGTGGAGCCGATGACGCGCACGTACTTGCTGCCGAGCAGATGCGCCGACCACGCCTGCGGAAGGACGAGCGCCTTGTCCTGGCCCTCGATGCGCTGCTTGACGGCGGCCACGAACGGCGAGCCGAGGAACTGCGGGAAGCCGAGCACCTCCGGCGCGAGTTCCGTGTAGGCGGCGACGGCCTTCTGCGGGTCGTAGCCGTGGTCGCGGACGGTCAGCTTGGCCTTGTAGCCGCAGGCGCCGCCCGCGTCGTTGAACTGCTTGACGTACAGCTGCTGGGACTGCGTGATGCTCTTGCCGAGCGTCGCGTACACGCCGGTCATGTCGGTGAGGGCGCCGAGGGTGATCGTCTTGCCGGTGACACCCTTGTCGGTCTTGATGCCGCCGGCGCTCTGCTTGTCGCCGTCACCGTCGTCCTTGGCCTTGGAGCTGCACGCGGCGGTGAGCGCGAGCAGGGTCGCCATGGCGGTCACCGTGAGCGCCCGGGTGCGGCGGCGGGTTATTGGGTTCATCGGGAGTCCTCCTGAGGGTTTTGCCGGGCGCGCGGGGCGGTCAGCCGCACCAGTCCGCCGGGGAGAAAGAGCACGACCGCCACGACCGCGGCGCCGTACAGATAGCGGGACGCCTCGCCGGGAGCGACGCCGCCGGTGCCGGGGGCGGAGACGAGGGGCAGGGCGTCGCTGTACCGGGTGAGCAGTTGCGGCAGCAGCGAGACGAAGGCCGCGCCGACGACGGCGCCCGACACGGAGCCGAGGCCGCCGATGACGATCATGGCGAGGTATTCGAGGGAGAGCGTGATGCCGAAGTAGTCGGGCACGGTGCGCTGGAAGACGAGCGCGAGCAGCACACCGGCGAGGCCCGCGTACATCGACGACAGGACGAAGACGAAGCCCCGGTAGCGGGCGACCGGCACGCCGAGGACCCCGGCCGCGATCCGGTGGTCGCGGATGGCGTTCAGGGCGCGCCCCGGCCGCCCGCGCAGCACGCCGCGCGCGAAGAGCCCGCAGCCGAGCGCGAGCAGCAGCCCCAGGTACCAGAGCTTCTCCGCCGCCCCGAACGGCACGCCCGCGATGGTGAGTTCGCTCTCGTCGAAGGTGAGGCCGAACAGGCTCATGGCGGGTACGTCGCGGCCGTTGGCGCCGCCGGTGAGGTCCTCGGCGTTGAACAGCACATGCTGCCCGATGAAGATCAACGCGATGGTGGCGATGCCGAGGTACGCGCCCTTGAGGCGGCCCGCGATGGGGCTGAACAGGCCGCCCGCGACACCCGCGAGCAGCACCGCGAGCACGGCGGCGAGCCAGGAGGGCAACCCGAGCCCGTTGAGCGTCTGCCCCCGCTCTCCCGCGAACACGCAGTACCCGTAGGCGCCGATGGCGAGGAAGAAGGCGTGGCCCATGGAGAGTTGGCCGGTGGCTCCGGTGAGGAGGTTGAGGCCGATGGCGCCGATGGCGGCGGCCATCGCGAAGAGGCCCGCCTGCAGCCAGAAGCGGTCCAGGTAGAAGGGGAGGGCGAGGAGGAGGGCGGCGCAGGCCGCGACGAGGTACGTACGGCGCCGGGTGAGGAGCCCTCGCCGACGCGAACTGCTGCTCTCTGTACGGGTCTTGGTGGCGTCGGCCTTGGACGCGAGGACGTCAGACACGGGCGAGCTCCTTCGTCCCGAAGAGGCCGGAGGGCCGCAGCAGCAGGATCAGGGTCATCACGAGATACGGCGCGAGGTCACCGAGTCCCCGTCCCATGAAGGCGAGTTCGCTCTGGTACCCGGCGGCGAGGGACTCGGTGACGCCGACGACGAGGCCGCCGACGAGCGCGCCGGTCGTGGAGTCGAGGCCGCCGAGGATGGCGGCGGGGAACGCCTTCAACGCGGCGAGCGACGTGGCCCGTTCGAGCCCAGGCGTCGGGAACACGCACAGGAACAGCGCGGCGACGGCGGCGAGCCCGCCCGCCACGGCCCACGCCCCGAGCGACACACGCCCAAGCCGTACGCCCATCAGCGCGGCGGTCTCCCCGCTCTCGGCGGCGGCGCGCATCGCGACGCCCCACGAGGTGTACCGGAACGTGAGCAGGAACGTGCCGATGAGCAGCGCGGCGGCGACGAACGCGGCGATCCGGGTGTGCGCGATCGACACACCCCCGATGGTGAGGACGGCGTCGCCCCACGGGTCGCCCATGGCGAGCACGTCCGTGCCGAGGCGGCGGGTGAGTTCGGTGGTGAGGAGGATGTCGACGCCGATGGTGACGATGGCGAGCACGCTGTGGTCGCGCCCCCGGTAGCGCCGCATCACGAAGAACTCGACGGCCGCGCCGACCACGGCCGCCGCCGCGATGCCGACGCCGAGCGCGGGCCAGAAGCCGATGTCGTCGTGGAGCGACGCGGTGACGTAGCCCCCGGCGAGCAGCAGCGACGCGTGGGCGAAGTTGACGACCTCGGTGGCCCGGAAGATGACGACGAAGCCGAGGGCGATGAGGGCGTACACGGAGCCCAACGAGACGCCGTTGAGGAGGAGTTCGAGGAAGGTGGTCATGACTATACGGAGGCCTCTCCGGCGTGTTCCTGGGGTTCGTCGGGGGCGCCCAAGTACGCCTGGATCACCGCCGGGTCGTTCTGTACGCGGTCCGGGGCGCCGCCCGCGATGCGGCGGCCGAAGTCGAGGACCGTGACCTCGTCCGCGAGCCGCATGACGACACCCATGTCGTGTTCGACGAGGACGATGGAGATGCCGAGGCTGTCGCGGACACCCGCGATGACGGCGGCGGTGCGGCGGCGCTCGTCGGCGGTCATCCCGGCGACGGGCTCGTCGAGGAGCAGGACGTCCGGCTCCATGCACAGGGCGCGGGCCAGCTCGGCGAGCTTCTGCGCGCCGTACGGCAACGATCCTGTGGGCGTGCCCAGTTGCTCGGCGATCCCAACGAACTCGGCGATCTCACGCACCCGTTCGCGGTGGGCGCGCTCCTCGCGTATCGCCGACGGCAGTCGCAGGCCCGCCGCGACGAAGCCCGCGCGGGTCAGCCGGTGCCGGCCGAGGAGGAGGCTGTCGGCGACGGTGGCGCGCGGTGGCAGGGCGAGGTTCTGGAAGGTGCGGGCGACGCCGAGTTCGGCGATGCGGTGCGGGGGCAGGCCGGTGAGTTCACGCTCGCCGAGGTGGACGGTGCCGGAAGTGGCCCGGTAGACGCCGGAGAGGACGTTGAAGGTGGTGGACTTGCCCGCGCCGTTGGGGCCGATGACGGCGTGCACGGTGCCGGGTTCGACGGTGAGGCCGATGCCGTCGAGGGCGGTGAGCCCGGCGAAGCGGACCGTCAAGTCCCGTACGTACAGCGGTGGTACGCCTTCGTTCCTGTGCGGTACGCCTTCGTTCCTGTGCGGTACGTCTTCGTTCCTGTGCGGTACGCCGGTCATCGCGCGCCTCCCCAACGGCTCAGCGTCGGCGCGTGCGCCGCCCCGCCGGAGGCGTCCGCCGCGGCCGTCTCGTCGACGACGCCCAGGTAGCGGCGGCGCACCTCGTCGGAGCCCGCGAGTTCGTCGGCGGGCCCGTGCAGGGTGATCTCGCCGACCTCCAGGACGTACGCGTACGAGGCGAGCCGCAGCGCGAGCGCCGCGTTCTGCTCGACGAGGAGCACGGAGACCGAGCGGTCGCCCCGCTCGTTGATCTCGCGGATGGTGTCGGCGATGCGGGCCGCCATCAACGGGGCGAGCCCGAGGGACGGTTCGTCGAGGAGGAGGAGCTTCGGCTCGGCCATCAGGGCGCGCCCCACGGCGAGCATCTGCTGCTCGCCGCCGGACAGCAGCCCGGCCCGCTGCTGCGCCCGGTCGGCGAGCACGGGGAACAGCTCGTGCACGCGCCGCAGCGCCGCGCCCTTCTGGGCGCGCGAACCGTGCGAGCCGAGGGCCCCGGCCCGCAGATTGTCCGCGACGGTCATCCGCGCGAACACCCGTCGCCCCTCCGGGACTTGGCACACCCCGGCGGCCACCACCCGGTCGGCGGAGAGCCCGTCGATCCGCCGCCCGCCGAAGCGCACCGTGCCGGACGTCACCGCCCCGCCGTGGAAGCCGAGGGTGCGCGACACGGCGCGCAGCAGCGTCGACTTGCCGGCGCCGTTGCCGCCGAGCACGGCGACGACGGAGCGCGGCGGCACCTCCAGGGTCACGCCGCGCAGCGCGCGTACGGGCCCGTACCCGACGGACACCTCATCGACGACGAGCCCGTCCCCGCCCGCGTCGTTCACTGGTTCTGTTCCTGCGATTGCTTTGCTCACTGCGTACGTCCCTCCCCTGGCCCGGTGGCCCTGGACCGGTGGCGCTCACCACAGCACCGCGCGGACGGCCCGTCCACGGGCGGCCCGCGAATCGCTGCGCGGGACCAGCGCCCGCCCGCCCCCGTTGTGCCCGCGCACAAGACCGCGTGTCAGGGGCCTGCCGGGAAGGCGTGGCGGGTGGCATCCTCCGCACAGCGGGTGAGTTCTTTGCCGTTGCTTTACGGCTGGCCCCGCCGCCGCTTGGGGACTCGTACGGCTCGTTCGGGAGGGGCGATGGGCGCACGCAAGCAGCGCACGGGGCAGGACTGGAAACTCCTGAAGGAGGCGTGCGCCGCGCTGTTGGAGCGGGTACCGGAACTCGTCGACGAGCACCTGCGGCGACTCTTCGCGCACTCGGACGTCTACGCGCGCGTGCTGCCGTACGACGCTCAGTGGCGGGACGCGGAGGAAGCGATACGGATCGGCATCGAGACGATCTCGGCGCCGCCCGAATCGCCGCGCAGGGACCTGGAGTACGCGGAGGACGCGGGCCGGCGCCAGGCGGCCCAGGGCCTGCCGCTGGAACTCCTCGTGCACGCCTACCGCAACGCGGGCTATCTCGTCTGGGACGCCCTGATGGAGCGCGCGGGCGGCGAACCGGCCCGCCTGAAGGCGCTGATGCGTTCGGCGACGATGGTGTGGGCTGCGGTGGACGCGCAGGCCGAGGCGGCCTCCGAGGCGTACCGGGCAACGGAGTTGGAGCTGCGGCGCCGCACCGACGAGCAGACCCAGGCACTGCTCGACGCGCTCCTCGACGGCCGCCCGACACCGGGCCTGGCCGCCCGCGCGGCGGCGGGCCTCGACCTCCCCGAGCACGGCCCGTACGCGGTGGTCGTCCTCCGCGTGGAACGGCGGGACGGCCGCGAGGCGTTCCACCGGCGTGTGCAGGATCCGACGTTCCGGTTCGTGTGGCGGATGCGGGCGGACTGCGAGGTGGGAGTCGCGGCGCTGGGCCCCGACCGCACGCTGGACGACCTCACGACGTTGCTGAACGGCCGCTGTCCGGGCCCGGGTGGCGTGAGCCCCATCGTCACGGGCCTCGCCGAACTGGGCCACGCCCGCCGCCTCGCCGAACTCGCCCTGCGCACCTGTCCTCCGGACACGACGGGCGTGGTCCGCCTCGACGAGCGCATGCCGACGGCCCTCGTCGTCAGCCAGCCCGACCTGGCGCGGCGCCTGGTGTCGGGCGTCTTCGGCGAACTCCTCGACCTCGAACCGGCCGACCGCGCGGTCCTGTTGGAGACCCTGGACGCGTGGCTCGCGTGCGAGGGCTCGGCGGGCCGTGCGGCGGGCCGCCTGTACTGCCACCGCAACACGGTGTTCAACCGGTTGAGACGGCTTGAGCAGTTGACGTCGCGGTCGTTGTCGCGGCCGCGGGATCTGATGGAGATGACGTTGGCGTTGGACGCGTATCGGTTGTCAGCGGGGTGAATCGGGGTGCGGGGTGGGCCTGGGGCGGCGGAAGAGGGCGGCGAGAAGGAAGGGGAGGCCGTAGGTGGCGGCGCCCTTCCCGTGGTCGGCCATGAGCCGAATCTCGACCTCCTCCAACTCGGCGAAGAGATGGCGGAGTTCGTCGGGCGCGAAGGCCAGCCCGCCGCCGAGGTCGCCGCTTCGGTACAGCTCATCGTCGGACACCTCCGACCCCATCGCACCGGCCGCGAAACAGGTGAGCCCGAAGCACCCACCGGGCGCGAGCACGCGGTCGAGGAGGGCGAGATAGCCGACGCGGCGGTGCGGTGGGAGGTGATGCAGGCAGCCCGAGTCGTACACCAGGTCGTAGGTGGCGTGCGGGAGTTGCACACCGAAGATGCTCCCCTCATGGAACCGGACGGCCACGCCCGCGGCTGCGGCCCGCTCCCTCCCCCACGCCACGGCCGTTCCCGACAGGTCGACCGCGTCGACGTCGAAGCCGCGGGCGGCGAGGTGGACGGCGTTGCGGCCGGGCCCGCAGCCGAGGTCGAGCGCGCGGCCCCTCGGGCGGATCAGACCGGTGTCGAGGTGGGCGGCCAGATTCTCGTCGGCCGCGTCGACGAAGAACGGCACGTCACGCCCCCGGTCGGCGTAGAACCGGTCCCACCAGTCGGCTCCGCCGGTACAGGAGAAGACACGGTCGAGCATCTCCATGACGTCGTCCGTGGTGCGCATGTACCGCTTCAACGCGTCGCCTCCGCCGTCGAGTTGGCCTGTGGGCAGGCTAGCGCCGCATCCGGCGAGGTTCCCGCTGGGCGGTCTGCCGCCATTGGTCGGTCTGCTGCCGTTGGCCAGCCTGCCACCATGGTTCCATGGACGAGGAAGTCATCCCCATTCTTCGCGTCGAGGACGCCGCGGCAGCAGTCGCTTGGTACGAGCGGCTGGGCTTCGCCAAGCAGTGGGAACACCGTTTCGAGCCGGGACTTCCCGCGTTCGTCGAGGTCGTCCGGGGCGCGGTGCGATTGTTCTTGTCGGAGCACACGGGCGATGCCCGCCCCGACACCTTGGTCTACCTCCGCGTCCGTGATGTCGAGGCCATCGCCTCCGAGTTCGGTGTGCGGGCGGAGGACGCTCCGTGGGCGCGTGAGATTGAGCTGCGCGACCCTGACGGCAACCGGCTGCGGATCGGCACGCCGACGGATTGACCATCGCGGGCGGCGCGCGGTGCAGGTGGCGGTGCCGGGCGGGTTCGCACGCAGGGACAGGCCGCACAAGGGGGCGAGGCTGGGGCGGGTCGGCGTTGACGGGTGCGCGCGGAGACGGTTCCCGCGCGGTACCGCGCTGAGCACGGTTTCCCCGCCGTCGTGACGCGGCGCGGCGGTCACGACGGGCGCCGCCCCAGCCCGCCCACGCGGGGCCGAAGCCCCCGGAGGGGGCGGGTGGGTGGGAGATGAGCGAGGGGCGGCGCAGCCGGAGGCGTCGGCCTCGGCGCCGGGGCACAAGGCCGGCGCGGACGGGGGCGTCGGCCCCCGGGCCGGGGCACAGGGCCGAAGGGGCCCAGCCACGTGCGGGGCCGGGCACGGCGCCGCGCAACGGGGCCCCGAAACCGCCGGAGGCGCACGCTCAGCGCAGGAAGTCCGACCCGATGCGTGCCGCGACGTCCTCCAGGATGGGCCCCGCCTCGGCGATGCAGCGGGACACGTCCGGCTCCACGTCCGTGAGGGCGTACGCGCGGCGGATACCGGCGCGGCCCAGGGACTCCGCCGGCAGCGCGAGCCGCCCGCACACGGCGACGACCTCGATGCCCGCCGCCCGCGCCGCCGCCGCGACGCCCGCCGGTGCCTTGCCGTGCAGCGTCTGCTCGTCCAGCGAACCCTCACCCGTGATCACGAGCTCGGCCCGCTCAAGCGCCGGCGCGAAGCCGAGGACGTCGAGCATGACCTCGATGCCGGGCCGGAAGCTCGCACCCAGGCCGACCAGCGCCCCGTACCCGATCCCACCCGCCGCACCGGCCCCCGGCGACTCCGCGTACTCCAGCGCCTTCGGCCCCACCGCCTGCGACAGCACCTTCGCGAAGTGGCCGAGCGCTGCGTCCAGTTCGGCGACGTCCTCCGGGGACGCGCCCTTCTGCGGACCGTAGATCGCGGGCGCGCCCTTCGGCCCGGTCAGCGGATTGTCGACGTCGCTGGCGAGCACGAACTCGATGTCGGCGAGGCGTGGATCGAGCCCGGAGAGGTCGGCCGAGGCAAGACCCGCGAGCGCGCCCCCACCGGGCCCGACGGGCGCGCCCTCCGCGTCGAGCAGCCGCGCGCCCAACGCGGCCAGCATGCCCGCGCCACCGTCCGTCGTGGCGCTGCCACCGACGCCGAACACGATCGTGCGCGCCCCGGCGTCCAGCGCCGCCGTGATCACCTCACCGGATCCGTACGTCGTCGACGTGAGCGGCGCGAACTCGCCCTCGGGCAGCAGCTGGAGGCCGGACGCCTCCGCCATCTCCACGACCGCCGTGCCGTCCCGCAGCGCGTACGCCGCCGTCACCGGCTCCCCGATCGGCCCCGTCACCCGGACCTCACGGCGCTCGAACCCGGCCGCGACCGCCGCCGCCACCGTGCCGTCCCCGCCGTCCGCGACCGGCACGGACTCCACCGTGACCTCCGGCGCGATCCGGTGCAGGCCCGCCGTCACACGCTGTGCGACCTGCACCGCGGTGAGCGAGCCCTTGAACTTGTCCGCCGCGATCAACACGTGCCGCGCGGCCTGTGCAGCGTCCGCCACCTTGCTCTCCCCTTGCTGTTCACGCCTTGATCGCGTCTCGATCGCGTCGATCGTCGATGCCGATCGCGTCGATCGCTGATCACCTCAAGGCAGTCGCGCCGCTGCGACCTTAACCGCAGGAGGGGGCCGCTGCCCATGGCCGTCCGGCCTGCGGACCGGCCACCGCCGCCGAAATATCCGCACAACGATGTGCAAACCAGGGCGACCGCCGATACACCGTTGATCTTCAAAAGCGGGTACACCGGTGTCATGACGCCATCGAGCCCCGGGCTCAGCGACCTCCCCGAACGCAACCTCCCCGAACGCGACCTCTCCGACCGCGTACTCGGCGGCTGGCTCGGCCGCGTCGCGGGCAACATGCTCGGCAAACCGGTCGAACAGGGCGAGGTGTGGACGCGCGAGCGCATCGACCGCTATCTGCGGCAGGCCGAGGCGCTGCCCCTGACCGACTACCTCCCCGAACCCCCTTCGCAGGACATCGCCCTCGCCCTGCGCCCCGAGTGGCGCCACTGCGTACGCGGCCGCATCCACGGCAGTTGCCGCGACGACGACGTGGACTACACGGTGCTCGGCCTGCACCTCCTGGAGACGCACGGCTTCGCGTTCACCACGGAGCAGGTCGGCGAGCTGTGGCTGCTCCGCCTCCCGTACCTCCAGACGTACACCGCGGAGCGCGCCGCGTACCGGAATCTCGCGAACGGCCTGAAGCCGCCGCTCACGGCGACGTACGACAACCCCCACCAGGAGTGGATCGGCGCCCTGATCCGCGCGGACATCTTCGCCCTGACCAACCCCGGCGCCCCGCGTCGCGCCGCCGCCCTGGCCCGCCGCGACGCCGTCCTCTCGCACACCGGCAACGGCGTCTACGGCGCGATGTGGGCCGCCGCCCTGATCTCCGCCGCCTTCACCGCGCCGACCCCGCGCGCCGCCCTCGACGCCGCGCTCGCCGTGATCCCCGCGAGCAGCCGCCTCGCCCGCGTCGTACGCCGCACCGCGTCCCTCCACGACTCGCGCCTCACCTGGGAGGAGACCCTCGCGACGGTCACCGCGGAGACGGCCGGCCTGGGCTGGATCCACACCGTCCCGAACGCCGCCGTACTCACCGCCGGCCTGCTCTACGGCGACGGGGACTTCACCCGCACCGTCGCCCTCACCGTCCGCGGCGGCCTCGACACCGACTCCAACGGCGCGACGGCCGGTTGCTTCGCGGGCGTCCTGTGCGGCGCCGCGGCCATCCCGCCGCAGTGGACCGACCCCCTGGAGGACCGGATCCGCAGCGCCGTCTTCGGCTTCGACGGTGTACGCCTCAGTGAACTGGCCGAGCGGACGGCGGCGTTGGCGCAACTCTGAGCCGCCCCGCGCCGCCGTCCGGGCCCCCGCACATCTACGCGCGTTGACATCTCCTGTGGCGACGCGGCATGTTTCCGTGGACAGTTTTTCTGTAAACGAGAGCAAAGGGGCTCGAACCGGTGGCCAGGAAGATCATCCTCGACTGCGACCCGGGTCATGACGACGCGGTCGCGATGTTGCTCGCGCACGGCAATCCCGACATCGAGCTGGTCGCCGTGACCACCGTCGTCGGCAACCAGACCCTTGAGAAGGTGACCCGCAACGCCCTCTCCGTGGCGGCGATCGCCGGGATCACCGGGGTGCCGTTCGCGGCGGGCTGCCCGCGGCCACTGATCCGTACGATCGAGACCGCGCCCGAGATCCACGGCGACACGGGCCTCGACGGCCCCGACCTCCCCGCCCCCGCCTTCGCGCTCGACGAGCGGCACGCGGTGGACCTGATCATCGACACGGTCATGGCGCACGAGCCCGGCGAGATCACCATCGTGCCGACCGCCGGTCTCACGAACATCGCGCTCGCCGCGCGCAAGGAGCCGCGCATCGTCGAGCGGGTGCGCGAGGTCGTCCTGATGGGCGGCGGCTACCACGAGGGCAACTGGAGCCCGGTCGCCGAGTTCAACATCGTGATCGACCCCGAGGCCGCGCACATCGTCTTCAACGAGGAGTGGCCGGTGACGATGGTCGGCCTCGACCTCACCCACCAGGCGCTCGCCACCCCCGAGGTCGAGAAGAAGATCGCCGCCGTCGGCACGAAGCCGGCCCGCTTCGTCCTCGAACTGCTCGACTTCTTCCGCGAGGCCTACCGCGAGAACCAGGGCTTCGAGCACCCGCCGGTGCACGACCCGTGCGCCGTCGCGTACGTCATCGACCCGAGTGTCATGACCGTCCGCAAGGCCCCCGTCGACATCGAGCTGCGCGGCTCGCTGACCCTCGGCATGACGGTCACCGACCTGCGCGCGCCCGCTCCCGACGACTGCCACACCCAGGTCGCCGTCGACCTCGACCACGAGCGGTTCTGGAACCTCGTCGTCGACGCCCTGGCCCGCATCGGCGAGCCCGGCGACGGGAACGGCGGCGAGAACGGGGCGCCCTCCGCATGAACGTCGCCGCCTCCTCCCCCCACTCCGCGCCCGGCGGCCCCGACGCACGCCGCCCGGTCCGGATCGGCGCGCTCATGGTCGCGCTGCTCGCGGCCAGCTTCGCCTTCCAGCTCAACGCCTCGATGCTCAGCCCCGCGCTCGCCACGATGGCCGACGAACTGGACACGACCGCGTCCGCGATCGGCGTCACGCAGACCGCGTTCTTCACGGCCGCGGCCCTCTTCTCGCTGTTCCTGCCGCGCCTCGGCGACCTGATCGGCCGCCGCAAGGTGCTGACCGGGATGATGGTCCTGATGGCCGTCGGGTGCGTGATCTCCGCGCTCGCGACCTCCGTCGGGATGCTCGCCGTCGGCCGCGTCATCCAGGGCGCGTCGGGCCCCACCATCCCCCTCGCGCTCATCATGCTGCGCGTCGAGGTCCCCGACCCCAAGCGGTACGGCACCCTCATGGGCGTCGTCACCGCCGTCAACGGCGGCATCGCGGGCGTCGACTCCTTCGCGGGCGGCTCGCTCGCCGAGCACTACGGCTACGCCTCGATCTTCTGGGTCATGACCGCCTTCGCGGTCCTCTCGGCCGTGCTCGTACGGCTCTTCGCCCCGGAGTCCCGCGCGGACGAGCGGCCCGCCATGGACTGGCCGGGCGTGCTGCTCCTGGTGATCTCCGTCGGCGCGCTGCTCATCGCCTTCAACGAGGCGGGCAAGCTGGCCGCCGCGAACTGGCCGCTGGCGATCGGCCTGCTGATCGTGGCCGCCGTCGCGTTCTGGGCGTTCTGGCGGATGGAGAACCGCTCCTCGCACCCGCTGGTCACCACACACCTCCTGAAGCGCCGCGCGACGTGGTCGCTTCTCCTCTCCACGATGCTCACCATGACCGGCGTCTTCGCCATCATGAATGGCCTGCTGCCCGGCTTCGCCCAGGACACCTCGGTAGGCCTCGGCCTCGGCGCCGAGGGCGCCACCTGGTGGACGCTCACCCCGTACGCGCTCGCGGGCCTCGCCATGGGCCCGATCTCGGGCCGCCTCGCGGCGACGTACGGCTACGGTCGCATCCTGCGCACGGGCCTGATCGCCACGGCGGTCTCCACGATCCTCGCGCTGCTGACCCTCCAGACGGACTCCTCGGGCCTGCTGCTCGCGGTCTCGATCCTCCTCGGCGTCACCTACGCGGGCATGGCCAACATCATGCTGAACGGCCTCGGCATCGTGCTCTCCCCGCGCGAGAACCCCGGCTTCCTGCCGGGCCTCAACGCGGGCTGCTTCAACCTCGGCGCGGGCCTCAGCTTCGTGGTCCTGTACGCGGCGATGGACGCGGTCGCCCCCGCCGACGGCACCTCGGTGGGCGGCTACAGCGCGGGGGTCGTGGCGGGCCTCGTCCTCATCGTGGCGGCCCTGTTCACTTCGCTGCTGATCCCGAAGCCGGTGCACGCGGAGGAGACGGACTGACCGAAGGTCAGGTGCTGTCCTACGCTCGGTGTCATGACCTTGGTTGCGATCCTCACCGGCGCCGGTATCAGCACGGACTCCGGGATCCCGGACTACCGCGGCCCGGACGGCGTCTGGACCAAGGACCCCGACGCCGAGAAGCTCGTCACGTACGAGTACTACATGAACGACCCGGAGATCCGGCGCCGCGCCTGGCAGGTGCGGCGCCGGGCGGTCACGCTCACCGCCGAACCGAACCCCGCGCACCGCGCCATCGCGGACCTCTCCGAACACTCCGGCGTCGCCACCCGCGTCATCACGCAGAACGTCGACGGCCTGCACCAGCTCGCGGGCACGCCGCCCGGCAAGGTCCTCGAACTGCACGGATCAGCCCGACAGTTCATGTGCACACAGTGCGACACCCGCGGCCCCATGGCGGAGGCGCTCGCCCGCCTGGACGCCGGTGAGGACGATCCGCTGTGCCTGCTGTGCGGCGGCATCCTGAAGTCGACGACGATCATGTTCGGCGAACAGCTCGACCCCCTCGTCCTCGGCAAGGCCGTCGAGATCACCAAGGCCTGCGAGCTCTTCTTCGCCATCGGCTCCTCCCTCCAGGTCCACCCGGCCGCCGGCCTCGCGTCCCTCGCCGCCGACCACGGCGCCCGTCTGACCATCGTCAACGCCGAACCGACCCCGTACGACGACATCGCCGACGAGGTCGTACGGGAGCCGATCGGGACGGCGGTGCCGAGGCTGTTGGCGGAGGTGGCTCCCTAGCCGGGGTGCCCCTAGAACAGCGCCGTGCCGCGCTCGAAGTCCAGGAGGCGGCGTTTGCGGTCGAGGCCGCCGCCGTAGCCGGTCAGGTCGCCGTTGGCGCCGATGACGCGGTGGCAGGGGACGATGACGCCGATGGGGTTCTTGCCGTTGGCGAGGCCGACGGCGCGGGAGGCGTTCGGGTTGCCGAGGGTTTCGGCGAGTTCTCCGTAGGTGCGCGTCTCGCCGTACGGGATCCGTTGGAGCTGCGCCCAGACGCGGCGTTGGAACTCGGTGCCGTGCAGGTGCAGGGGGAGGTCGAAGTTCGTCAACTCGCCCTGGAAGTAGGCGTTCAGCTGGTCGATGGCCGGGCCGAAGGGGCGGTCGTCGCGGGGGCCGAAGGTGTCCTCTGGTGGGCGGTGGCGCTGGTCGGTCATGTAGAGGCCGGAGAGGGTGCCGTCGGTGGAGACCAGGGTCAGGGGGCCGTAGGGGCTGTCGATCACTGTGTGGCGGGTGTGGCGGGAGTGGTGCGTGTCGTGCGTGTCGTGCGTGTCGTGCGGCATGGCTGGTGTTCCTTACGTAGGAAGGAAGTTGATCGGGTGGCTGTCGGTCGCCCACAGGTACTGGGTCGCGTACGCGCGCCAGGGGCGCCAGGCCGCCGCCCGTGCGGTGAGGGCCGCCGGAGTGTGGGGCAGGCCCAACTCCTGTGCGGCGCGGCGCATTCCGAGGTCGGTGGGGAGGAAGGCGTCCGGGTCGCCGAGGGCGCGCATGGCGATGGCCTCGATGGTCCAGGGGCCGAAGCCGGGCAGTTCGGCGAGCCGGGCGCGGGCCTCGTCCCAGTCGGACTCCGGGCCCAACGTCAGTTCTCCGTCGGCCAGTTGGCGTACGAGAGTGGTGAGGGTGGTGCGGCGGCTGCGGGGCAGCGCGAGGGATTCCGGGTCGAGAGAGGCGAGGGCCGTCGGGGACGGGAAGAGGTGGGTGAGGCCGCCCTCGGGGTCCTCGACCGGTTCGCCGTGGGCGAGGACGAGGCGGGCGGCGTGGGTGCGGGCGGCGGCCGTCGACACCTGCTGGCCGAGCACCGCGCGCACCGCGAACTCGGCCTCGTCGACGGTGCGCGGGACACGGCGTCCTGGGGCCTTGTCGACGAGCGGGGCGAGGAGGGGGTCGGTGCGGAGCTGGTCGTCCACCGCCACCGGGTCCGCGTCCAGGTCGAGCATGTGGCGGCAGCGGCTGATCGCGACGGTCAGGTCGCGGTGGTCGGAGAGGATCAGGCGGCAGCCGATGTACTCGGCGCCGGGTGTGAGGCTCACGATGCCGTGGCCGTACGGGAGGCGGAGGGTGCGCCGGTACGCGCCGTCGCGCCACTCCTCCACGCCGGGCACGGCGGTCGCGGCGAGGTGGCCGAAGAGGTTGTCGGGGTTGAGGGGTGTGCGGAACGGGAGGCGGAGCGTGAGGACTCCGGCAGTGCCCGTACGGCCTTGGGGCGCGCGGGTGCGCAGGTCCGTCGGCGACAGTGCGTAGACCTCGCGGACCGTCTCGTTGAAGGTGCGGACCGAGGCGAAGCCGGACGCGAACGCGACGTCCACGAGCGGGAGTTCGGTGGTCTCGATGAGGAGGCGGGCCGTCTGGGCGCGCTGTGCGCGGGCCAGGGCGAGGGGTCCCGCGCCGAGTTCCGCGAGGAGTTGCCGTTCGATCTGGCGGGCGCTGTAGCCGAGGCGGCGGGCGAGGCCCGGCACGCCTTCGCGGTCCACGACGCCGTCGCCGATGAGGCGCATCGCGCGGGCCGTGAGGTCGGCGCGCTGGTTCCACTCCGGGGAGCCGGGGCTCGCGTCGGGGCGGCACCGCTTGCACGCGCGGAATCCGGCCTGCTGGCAGGCGGCGGCGCTGGGGTAGAAGCGCATGTTGCGGGGCTTGGGCGGCACGACCGGGCAGCCGGGGCGGCAGTAGATCCTGGTGGTCACCACGGCGGTGTAGAAGACTCCGTCGAAACGGGTGTCCTTGGCCTGTACGGCGCGTACGCAGCGGTCTCGGTCGGTGTGCATGCGTTAAGCGTCCCGCATGGTGAGGGGCTTGGCTGGCGGAAATTCGACATGTACGTCGGCGCCGTCGTCGCGGACTCGGGGCGCTGCCCCGGACCCGGCTGCTCAATCGCCGCAGAGGCTTGATTTCGCCCGCTCGAACGCGGTCTTCGCGTGGTCGTCGAAGACCACGAAGCGGACCTCCTCCACGGAGGTCGCCGTGTCGCGGACCGTTTCCACCGCGATGCGGGCCCCGTCCTCCAAGGGCCACCCGTAGATTCCCGTGGAGATCGCCGGGAAGGCGACCACGCGCGCGTGGAGCTCGTCCGCCACCCGGAGGGACTCGCGGTAGCAGGAGGCGAGGAGGGCCGAGCGGTCCTCGGTCGTGGACCAGCGGGGGCCCACCGTGTGGATGACGTAACGGGCCGGGAGGCGGCCCGCCGTCGTCGCGACCGCCTGGCCGGTGGGCAGGCCCTTGCCGTAGTGCCCGGCCCGCAGTGCGCGGCAGGCGGCCAGGATCTCGGGGCCGCCGCGGCGGTGGATCGCGCCGTCCACTCCCCCGCCGCCCAGGAGCGAGGAGTTCGCCGCGTTCACCACGGCGTCCACCTCCTGCTCGGTGATGTCGCCCTGGACGACGACCGTGCGCACGCTCATGACGTCTACGCCTCCGTTCGCAGTCTGCGCCACACCGCTTTCGCGGCGTTGTGCCCGGACATGCCGTGGACGCCGGGGCCCGGCGGGGACGCCGATGAGCAGATGTACACGGCGGGGTGCGGGGTGGTGTACGGGGAGAGGGAGAGCTTGGGGCGCAGGAGGAGTTGGAGGCCGCTCGCGGCTCCCGAGGCGATGTCTCCGCCTACGTAGTTGGCGTTGCGGGCCGCCATCTGCGGCGGGCCCGCCGTCGCGCGCGCGAGGACCCGGTCCCTGAACCCCGGGGCGAAGCGCTCCAGTTGGCGTTCGATGGCGTCGGTGAGGTCGCCGTCCCAGCCGTTCGGGACGTGGCCGTACGCCCAGAAGGTGTGCTTGCCCTCGGGGGCGCGCGTGGGGTCGGCGACGGTCGGCTGCACGGTGATGAGGAACGGGGCGTCGGGGCCGCGGCCCTCGTGCGAGACGGCGTTGAGCGCCTTGCCGATGTCCTTGCGGTACGGGCCGACCTGCACCGTGCCCGCCGTCCTCGCCTCCTTCGCGGTCCACGGCACCGGCCCGTCCAGCGCGTAGTCGACCTTGAAGACGCCGGCCCCGTACCGGAACCGGTCGTAATAGCGGCCGAGGCCGGCGATCCTGGCGACGGCCTTGGGCGACGTGTCGAAGATGTAGGCGCGGGCGGGCGGCAGGTCGTCGAGCCGCTTCACCTCGTAGTCGGTGTGCACGGCGCCGCCGAGGTCCTTCAGGTACGCCGTGAGCGCGTCGCAGATCGCCTGGGAGCCGCCGCGCGCCACGGGCCACCCGCGCGCGTGCGCGGCCAGCGCGAAGACCAGGCCGATCGCCGACGTCGCGAAACCGCCGAGCGGCGCGATGACGTGGGCGACGAGGCCCGCGAACAGGGCGGGCGCCTTCTCGTCGCGGAAGCGGCGCATCAGCCACGTCGACGGCGGCAGGCCGACGAGGCCGAAGCGGGCGAGCGTCACCGGGTCGCGCGGCAGCGCGGTGAGCGGCAGCGACATGAAGTCCCGTACGAGGGTGTCCCAGTGCGGGAGCAGTGGCTCGACCAGGCGGCGGTACGTTCCCGCGTCGCGCGGGCCGAACGACGCGGCGGTCTCGGCGACGGAGCGGGACAGGATCGCCGCCGAGCCGTCGGGGAACGGGTGCGCCATCGGCAGCTCGTGCTGCACCCAGTCGAGGCCGTAGCGGTGCAGCGGGAGGTCCCTGAACGCCGGGGAGTTGATGCCGAGGGGGTGGGCCGCCGAGCACGGGTCGTGGCGGAAGCCGGGGAGGGTGAGCTCCTCGGTGCGGGCGCCGCCGCCCACGGTGTCCTTGGCCTCGAACACGGCGACGTTGAAGCCGCGCCTGGCCAGTTCAACGGCCGCGGTCAGGCCGTTCGGCCCCGCACCCACGACGACGGCATCGAGCATCGACGGCACCTTCGGACTCCTTCGTCAGCCGATGGCCACTGCGAGCCCAGGATATGCCGGGCCACCGACAACACCGGTTCCCGGGTGCGGGCCCCCGTCATCCCACGCCACGGGGCTCTGCCCCGGACCCCGCGCCTCAATCGCCGGCGGGGCTTGAATGGCCGAACCGGCGTTGCGGACTCGGGGCTCCGCCCCGGACCCCGCTGCTCAAGCGCCGCAGAGGCGGCGCTACGAGGCCGCCAGCAATCCCGCCACCCGCCGCGCGGTGGACACGTCCCGCGCCGCCGTGAACGGCAACGCGTTGCCGCCGCGGATCGAGAACGGGACACCCTCGCGCGTGAGGTGCGCGCCGCCCGCCTCTTCGACCAGGAGAACCCCGGCCGCGTGGTCCCAGGCCAGCTCCCAGCTGAAGGCGATCGCGTCGACGGCGCCGCGCGCGATGCCCAGATATTCAAGCCCCGCCGAACCGCACGGCCGCGGCGCCACACCATCCGTACGCAGCCCCAGCAGGGCCCGCTTCTGCTCGTCGGTCGTGAAGTCGGGGTGGGAGGTGGCGACCCGCAGGTCGGTGCCGGGCGCCGGGGGTCCGGCGTGCAGCACCTCGCCGTTGAGGCGGGCGCCGCGGCCGCGGACCGCCACGGCCATCTCGTCGAGCGCGGGCGCGTACGTCCAGGAGGCGAGCACGACGCCGTCGAGCGCGAGGGCGACGAGGGTGCAGAAGCCGGGGTCGCCGTGGACGAACTGGCGGGTGCCGTCGACCGGGTCGACGATCCAGACCGGAGCCGTGCCGGCTATCGCCTCGTACGTGGTGGGGTCGGCCGCGACGGCTTCCTCGCCGACCACGACGGAGCCGGGAAGGAGGGCGGGCAGCTCGCGCGTGAGGTACTCCTCGGCGCGCTTGTCGGCGACCGTCACGAGGTCGTGCGGCGCGCTCTTCTCCTCGATCTCGTGGGCGTCGAGCTGCCGGAAGCGGGGGCTGATCTCGGCCGCCGCGGCGGCGCGGACGACGCGCTCCACGTCGCGGACGAGGTCGCTGGTCACCTTGCTGGTCAGAAAGTCTTCGATGCTTTCCGTCTTCGTTTCGATCATGCCTCTATGAGAACACGGCCCACTGACAACGCCCGCACGGCAGGTGAACGGCAGGTGGCCCCCGGATGATTTCCAGGGGCCACACGCAGCGTGATCCGGGCCGGGCGGAGCGTGATCCGGGCCAGGCGGAGCGTGATCCGTCAGCGGCCGACCGCGTATCCCTGCATGCCGCGCGGGTTCGCCGCCGCCGACAGGACGCCGGTGCGCGGGTCGCGGGCGACGGCGCACAGGCGGCCCTCGGACCAGGGCTCGCCGACGGTCACGTCGTGGCCGCGGCGGCGCAGCTCGGCGACGACCTCCGCGTCCATGCGCGCCTCGACGGTGACCGAGCCAGGTCGCATACCGCGCGGGAAGAAGGAGCCAGGGAACGAGTCGTTGTGCCAGTTCGGGGCGTCGATCGCGCCCTGGAGGTCGAGGCCGCCGCGCACCGAGCCGCGCAGCGCCACCGCCAGGAGGAAGTGCACCTGCCACTGGTCCTGCTGGTCGCCGCCGGGGGTGCCGAAGGCCATGACCGGGACGCCGTCCTTCAGGGCGAGCGACGGCGTCAGCGTCGTACGGGGGCGCTTGCCGGGCGTGAGGGAGTTCGGCAGGTCCTCGTCGAGCCACGCCATCTGGAGGCGGGTGCCGAGCGGGAAGCCGAGTTCGGGCACGACCGGGTTGGACTGGAGCCAGCCGCCGGAGGGCGTCGCGGCGACCATGTTGCCCCAGCGGTCGACGATGTCGATGTGGCAGGTGTCGCCGCGGGTGGCGCCGTTCTCGGCGACCTCCTCGTCCGACGCGGCCGACGCGGCCGACGCGTCCGAGGTCGACTTCTGCACCGTCGGCTCGCCCGCGCCCGCGACGCCCATCGCGTCGAAGCCCTCCTCCCCGGAGGCGACCGCGTGCGCGTGCGCGCTCAGGCGCGGCTCGGCGCCCAGCGGGCTGCCGGGGCGCAGCTCCACCGAGGCCTTCTCCGGGTCGATGAGGGCCCGCCGCGCGGTGTTGTACTCGTCCGAGAGCAGCGCCTCGACCGGCACCTCCGATGCGTCGCCGTACCAGGCCTCGCGGTCCGCCATCGCGAGCTTGCAGCCCTCGATCAGCAGGTGCACGTAGTCGGCGGACCCGTAGGCGGGCAGTTCGGGCGGGAGCAGCGCGAGCTGCTGGAGGAAGGCGGGGCCCTGGCTCCAGCCGCCGGCCTTGCACAGCGTCCAGCCGTTCCAGTCGTACGTCGCCGGGGCCTCGTACGTCGCCGACCAGCCCTTGAGGTCGTCGAGGGTCAGCGTGCCGGTGTGCCGCTCGCCGCTGGTGTCCTTGGTGGGCCGCTGGGACTGGCGTACCAGGGCCTCGGCGATGAAGCCCTCGCGCCACACCTTCCGCGCGGCCTCGATCTGCGCGGCGCGGTCGGTGCCGCCCGCCTCCTCGGACTCGGCTATGAGGCGCTTCCAGGTGGCGGCGAGCTGCTTGTTGCGCAGCAGTTCGCCCGGCTTCGGGGACGCGCCGTCGGTCAGGTAGACCTCGGCGGAGGACGGCCACTCGGTCTCGAAGAGCTCGCGTACGGTCTCGACGGTCTCGCCGACGCGCTCCACGGGCGCGTGCCCGTCCTCGGCGTACCCGATGGCGTACTTGAGGACCTCGGCGAGGGTCTTGGTGCCGTGGTCCTTGAGCAGGAGCATCCAGGCGTCGAACGCGCCGGGCACGGCGGACGCGAGCGGCCCCGTACCGGGGACGAGGTCGAGGCCGAGGGACTTGTAGTGCGCGACGGTCGCGCCCGCCGGGGCCACGCCCTGCCCGCACAGCACCCGCACCTCTCCCCCGGTCGGCGCCAGGATGATCGGCACCTCGCCGGCCGGGCCGTTGAGGTGCGGCTCCACGACGTGCAGCACGAAGCCGGCGGCGACGGCGGCGTCGTAGGCGTTGCCGCCGTCCTCCAGGACCGCCATGGCGGACTGGGAGGCGAGGTAGTGCGTCGAGGACACCATGCCGAAGGTGCCCTGGAGGGTCGGGCGGGTGGTGAACAAGGAGGCTCCTAGCTGGTGGCGGTGCGGCTGTTCGGGATCGTACGAGACGCTGCTGACAGCGCCTCCGGGGGTGCGGCGGCGTCCGGCGCGGTGCCGTCGTCGGCGACGAGGTGGCAGGAGACCTCACGGCCGCCCTCCAGCACCCGCAGCTCCGGGACTTCGGTGCGGCAGCGGTCGACGGCGAGCGGGCAGCGGGTGTGGAAGCGGCAGCCGGGCGGCGGATCGAGCGGGCTGGGCAACTCGCCGCTGAGGACGATGCGTTCGCGGCCGCGCTGCGTCGCCGGGTCGGGGACGGGCGCGGCCGAGAGCAGCGCCTGCGTGTAGGGGTGCTTCGGGTCGGCGAACAGCTCGCGCGTGGGGGCCTGTTCGACGATCTGGCCGAGGTACATGACGGCGATCCGGTCGGCGAGGTACTCGACGGCCGCCAGGTCGTGCGTGATGAACAGGCAGCCGAAGCCCCGGTCGCGTTGCAGGTCGGCGAGGAGGTTGAGGACGGAGGCCTGTACGGAGACGTCGAGCGCGGAGGTCGGCTCGTCGGCGATCAGGAGGTCCGGGTCGACGCACAACGCGCGCGCGATGGAGATGCGTTGGCGCTGGCCGCCGGAGAGTTCGTGCGGGTGCCGGTCGGCGTGCTCGGGGCGCAGCCCTACGTGGCCGAGGAGTTCGGCCACACGCGCGCGCGCCTCCTCCTTGCCGCGCACGATGCGGTGCAGCCGCAGCGGCTCCGCGATGATCTCGCCGACCGTCATGCGCGGGTCGAGGGAGGACGAGGGGTCCTGGAAGACGAGGTGGAAGTCCTTGCGCAGCGGCCGCAGGGCGCGCCGCGACATGGACGTCACGTCGGTGCCGTTGATGCGGACGGTGCCGCCGGTGGGCTCGTCGAGGCGGACGGCGCAGCGCCCCACGGTCGACTTGCCGCTGCCGGACTCGCCGACGAGGCCGACGACCTCGCCGCGCCCGACGGTCAGGGTGACGCCGTCGGCGGCGCGCACGGTGCCGCCGGAGCCCGCGAAGTGGCGTTCCAGGTCGACGAGTTCAAGGACGTTGTCGGCTTCAAGTTCAAGGACGTTGTCGCCTTCAAGGACGTTATCGGCACTCATGACGCGGTCTCCTGGAGGGTGTGCGGGTGCCAGCAGGCGGCGCGGTGCGGGGCGTCGGCCCCGGCGTCCGCCGAGACGGCCTTGAGGCCGGGGCGGCTCGACGTACAGGTGTCGTCGGCGCGGGCGCAGCGCGGCGCGAAGGTGCAGGCGTCGGGCTGCGCGTCGAGGCTCGGCACGAGGCCGGGGATCTCGGGGAGCCGCCGCTTGCCCTCGCCGCCGGGGCGCAGCACGGCGGAGAGCAGTCCGCGCGTGTACGGGTGCTTGGGGTCGGCGAACAGCTCGTGCACCGGCGCCTGTTCGACGGGGCGGCCCGCGTACATGACGAGCACCCGGTCGGCGGTGTCGGCGACGACGCCGAGGTCGTGCGTGATGAGGACGATGGCGGTGCCGAGCCGTTCGCGCAGCGACTGGAGCACCTCAAGGATGCCCGCCTGCACGGTGACGTCGAGCGCCGTCGTCGGCTCGTCGGCGATGAGGACGGCGGGGTCGCAGGCGACCGCGATGGCGATCATGACGCGTTGCCGCATGCCGCCGGAGAGCTGGTGCGGGTATTCGTCGATGCGCTGGGCGGGCGCGGGGATGCCGACGAGGTCGAGGAGTTCGACGGCACGCGCGCGTGCCGCCTTCTTGCTCAACCCCTGGTGGCGGCGGAGCACTTCACCGATCTGCCGGCCGATGGTGAGCACCGGGTTCAGGGAGGTCATCGGCTCCTGGAAGATCATGGCGATGTCGTTGCCGCGGATCTTCCCGTACGCCTTGTCGTCGGCGCCCGCGAGTTCCCGCTCGCCGATCCGCACGGAGCCGGTGATGTGCGCGGTGGGCGGCAGCAGCCCCATGACGGCCATGGAGGTGACGGACTTGCCGCAGCCCGACTCCCCGACCACGGCGAGCACTTCACCGGCGCGCAGGTCGAAGGAGACCTGGTCGACGGCGTGCACGGTGCGGGTGTCGGAGCGGAACGAGACGGAGAGGTCGCGCACGCTGAGTACGGGTTCAGTGGCGGCCTCTGTAGAAAACTGGTCGCTCATCGGGTCGCTCCACGGGGGTCGAGGACGTCGCGCAGGCCGTCGCCGAGCAGGTTGAACGCCAGGGTCGCGGCGACCACGGCGAGGCCAGGGAAGACCGCCATCCAGGGCGCGGGCGCGAGGAAGGACTGGGCGGAGGAGAGCATCACGCCGAGGGACGGCTCGGGCGGCTGCACCCCGAGGCCGAGGAAGCTGAGCAGGGCCTCGCCGATGATGGCGGCGGGGATGCCGACGGTGGCCTGCACGGTCAGGGCGGAGGTGGCGTTGGGCAGGATGTGCCGGAACAGGATGGTGCCGTCCCCGCCTCCGTTGGCGACGGCGGCGGCCACGTAGTCGACGTGCTTGAGGCGGAGCGTCTCGGCTCGGGTTATACGTATGACGGCGGGGATCTGGGAGATGCCGATGGCGATCGTCGCGTTGCCGAGCGAGGGGCCGAGGACGGCGGCGAGGCCGACGGCAAGGACCAGGAACGGGAACGCGAGCATCGTGTCGGTGACGCGGGAGACGACGCTGTCGGCGACCTTGCCGTAGTACCCGGCGAGCAGCCCGAGCGGTACGCCGATCACGAAGGCGAGCACGACGGCCAGCACCCCGACCTGCATCGAGGCCCGCGCCCCGAACACGACCCGGGACAACTGGTCGCGCCCCAGGTCGTCGGTGCCCAGCCAGTGCGCCCAGCTCGGGGCGGCGAGCACGTGTCCGAAGTCCGCGCGCGCGGGGTCGTACGGGGCGACGAGCGGCGCGAACAGCGCGGCGAGCACGAAGATCGCGGCGATGACGGCGCCGGTCATGGCGAGCTTGTTCCTGCGCAGGGCGCGCAGTTTGCCGTTGCCCGCGACCCGGGCGCGGACCGTTGTGAGGGTGAGCGTGGTCACCGGGCACCTCCGAGCCGGATGCGCGGGTCGATGACCGAGTACGCCACGTCGACCAGCAGGTTGATGAAGATGTACGCGAACGACGTGCACAGCACCACGCCTTGCAGCGTCGCGTAGTCGCGGGTGAAGACGGCGTCGATGGTGAGCTTGCCGAAGCCGGGGAGCACGAAGATCTGCTCGGTGACGACGGCGCCGGAGATCAGGTGGCCGAGTTGCAGGCCGAGCACGGTGACGACGGTGACGAGCGAGTTGCGCAGCGCGTGCCCGCCGACCACCTCGCGGCGCGAGAGCCCCTTGGCGCGGGCCGTGCGCACGTAGTCCGCGGAGAGCGAGTCGAGCATCGCGGCGCGGGTCTGCCGCATGACGACGGCGGCGAGCCCGGAGCCGAGGACGATCGCGGGCAGCACCATGCGGCGCAGGTTGTCGATCGGGTCGGTGCCGAAGGGCACGAATCCGGAAGCCGCGAAGACCGGCACGGCGATCGCGAAGGCGAGCACGAGCACGATGCCGAGCCAGAAGGTCGGCACCGAAAGTCCGAGCAGGGCAAGGGCGTTGGCGATCCACTCGGCGGGCTTGCCGCGCCGCACGGCCGCGACCACACCGGCGCCGACACCGAGCACGATCGCCAACAGCAGGGAGAGCGCGGCGAGTTCGAGGGTGACGGGCAGCGCCTGCGCGATGGCGTCCGCGACCGGGAGGCCGGTGCGCGAGGAGTTGCCGAGGTCGCCCTGGAGGGCGTGCCCGATGAACCGCCCGTACTGGACCACGATGTTGTCGTCGAGCCCGTACGCGGCGCGGATCGCGGCCAGCGCCTTCGGGCTGCGCTCCTCGCCGGCGAGGGCGAGCGCCGGGTCGCCGGGCAGCGCGCGAATGCCGGCGAACACGACGACCGACACGAGGAACATCGTCACGATGGACTGCCGGATACGGGTCAGGACGTACGCGGCCATGGGGTGCCCGGCGAGCGGTCCGGCCCCGGGCTTCTTCTCGGCGCCCGGCTTCTTCGAGGAAGCCTTCTCCGCCGGTATCTGAGCGGTCGTCACTTCACGTACCCCGCATCCTTGACCCGGACGAGGCCGTCGCCGTAGACGCGCAGGCCCGAGACGTCCTTCCCGGCGACGACGTAGTTCTTCTGGCGGTAGAGGTAGATCAGGGTGTGCTCGGCGTTCACCTCGCGGATCAACTCCGCGTAGATCTTGTTGCGTTCGGCGGTGTCGGACTCGGCGCGGCCGCGCTTGATCAGCTCGTCGATCTTCGGGTTCGACAGGCCGTAGGCGTTCATGGCGCCCTTGGTCTGGAGGAAGCTGGCGATGTTGCCGTCTGGGTCGAGCCGTCCCGACCAGCCGCTCTGGAAGGCCTCGTAGTGGCCGTCGTCGGTCTCTTCGAGCATGGTGGCGTACTCGGTGGGTCGCAGGGACAGGGCGAAGCCCGCGTCCTTGACCATGGCCTGGATGACCTGGCCGATGCGGCTCCACTCGGGTGTCGTGGGGATCTTCAGCTCGACGCGCACGGGCGTCTTGACCCCGGCCTCCTTGAGCAGCCTCTTCGCCTTGGGGACGTCGCGTCCGGGGCACTCGGACGCCTTGACGCCGGGCGCGACCGCGGACTTCGGGGACATGGGGCCGCAGGCGGGCTCGTACATGCCCTGGAAGGCGACCTTGTTGATGAGCTTGCGATCAATGGCCAGCTCGAAGGCCTCGCGGACCCGGACGTCCTTCGCCATCGGGGTGTCGATCTTCCCGGGGGCCTGGCCGAGTCCCTTGACGTTGCCGACGTTGATGCCGATGCCCTGGTAGCCCTGCGAGGGCGAGTTGAGCAGTTGCAGCTTGTCGTCGGTGAGCGCGCTCTTCACATCGACGGGCACCATCTGGTCACCGACCTGGACATCGCCGGAGCGCACGTTGGCGAGGCGGACGCTGCCGTCGGGGATCGGCTTGTAGATCACCTTGTCGAGGTGGACGTCCTTGGCGTCGTAGTAGTTGGGGTCCTTGGCGACCACGATGCGGTCACCGCCGACCCGCTCCACGAACCGATACGGCCCCACGCAGGAAGGGTGGTTGGTGAAGTTCTTGCCGTACTTCTTGAGTGCCTTCGGCGACATCACCATGCCGGCCCGGTCGGCGAGCACGGCGGGCAGCGGCACGTACGGCTGCTTGAGGGTGAGCTTCACGCTGTACGGGCCGGTGGCCTTCGCCGACTTGAGCGGGGCGAGTTCGGTGGCGCGGGCGGAGCCGGAGAGGTCGCGGTGGCGCAGCAGGGAGGTGACGACGGCGTCGGCGGTCAGCTTGGTGCCGTCGCTGAACTTGGCGTCCTTGCGTACGTCGAAGGTGACGGTGCGGCCGTCCTTCGAGACGTCGGGCTCGTGGGTGGCGAGTTGGGGTATCACCTTGCCCTGCTGGTCGACGTCGTAGAGCTTCTCGCACATGCCCGCGAAGACGGTGCGGCCCACGAGGGTCTGGGCGAGGGTCGGGTCGAGCTTGTCGGGATCGGCGTTGAGGGCCACGGTCAGCGTTCCGCCGTCCCGGACCGGGCGGTCGTCGGTCATCCGCTCCCCGCCCACCTCCGTGGCCGTGGACTGCAGGGAGCCGCAGCCCGCCAGAGTGGACATCGCCAGGACAACTGCCGTCAGGGCAACCGCTGTTCGGCGCACGAGGGCTTACCTCCGCCAGGAATGAGGGGTGGGCGATCGGTGAGCGATCAAGGAATACGGAAGAACGTATTTCGCATACAGTCCGCACACAAGAGGGTTGTCCGGATCCCGGACAACCCTCGGTGAAGATTGGATAAACACGAGCGGCAAAACGGGGCGCCCACCCCAGATCGGTCAGCGCGCGAAGTCCCTCGCCTCCACCTCCCGCAGCTTCCCGAACCGCTCCCTGACCTCGGCCCGCCGCGCCCGGTCCATGGCGAGATTCACCAACTCGCCGGGATCCTCCTGGAGGTCGTACAGCTCGTGGTCGTTGTCGTCGAAGTCGGCGTCCGGCCCGTACAGCATCCGGGAGGGCTCCGGCTTCGCTCCCTGGTCGGCGGGGAGTCCGCCGCCGACGCCGAAGTAGCGGGCGTACTTGAACCGGCCGTCGAACATGCCGCGCACCGCGTACCGGGTCTGCTGGATACGGCGGGTGTGCGTGGCCTCGTGCGCGAACAGCACGTAGTCGCGCACCGACGCCCGCGGGTCCCGGAACACGGGCGTGAGGTCCACCCCTCGGAACGAGTCCGGCGCCGGCACCCCGGCGAGCGCGCAGATCGTCGAGGCGAGGTCGACGTGCGAGGCGAGGGAGTCGGTGACCGTGCCGGGGCGGGTCGTGCCGGGCACCTTCACGTAGCAGGGCACGCGCATGATCTCGTCGTAGACGAACGGCCCCTTGGAGCGCAGGCCGTGGCCGCCGCACATGTCGCCGTGGTCGGACGTGAAGATGACGACGGTGTCGTCCCAGCCGCCGGACTCCTCAAGCGCGCCGAGCACCTTGCCGAGCGATTCGTCGGCGAGCCGGTGCAGTTGGGCGTAGTAGTCGAGCTGGCGCAGCCACGCGCCCTTGTCGGCCGGGTCGATGCGGCCGTACAGGCTGTGCTGCTGGTCGTGCCGCCACTGCCGGTGGGTGTCGGGCTTGGTGTGCAGGTCGTCGTCGAAGTTGTCGGGCAGTTCGCTGAACACCTCGTCGTACGGCTGCTCGTAGGGCGGGATGGCCTGGCCGCCGCCCCAGTCGCCGTCGAGGAACTGGCGGATGAACTCCATCGCCTTGGGGTGCGAGCGCTGGTACTCGGGCTGGTCGATCGGGTACCACATCACGTCGTGCGGGTTGACGAGCGCGACGGTGAGGAACCAGGGGTCCCGCGCGTCGGCGTTGCGGCGCAGCCAGTGCGCGGCGTTGTTCGCGATGACCGGGTCGAAGTGCACTCCGGTGCCGGCGAGCCCCATGAAGTGGTGGTCGTTGCCGTCCCAGTCGCCGTAGCCGTACGCCTCCATGTCGGGCTGGGCCGAGCGGGACAGGTGCCACTTTCCGATGTACGAGGACCGGTACCCGGCCTGCCGCAGGGCGCCGCCGATGGTGGTGGTGGCCGGGTCGAGCTCGGGCTGCCACGGGAAGATGACGTTCTCGGCGACCTGGTGCTGGGTGACGTACTGGCCGGTCATCATCGTGGCGCGGGAGGGCGAGCAGGGCGAGGAGTGCGTCCAGTAGTTGGTGAACTCCAGGCCCTCGGCCAACAGCCGCTCACGCCACGGGAGTTCGACCGTGGGCGGCAGCCAGCCGCGCTGGCGTTCCTGGTCGGAGACGACGAGGAGGATATTGGGACGGTGCGGCTCTGCCATGTCAACCAGCCTTCTTTCCCAGGGAGTTCATGTCATGACGTGGCTTCTGCGCGGCCGTTCTCGCGCGGGACCGCCCCCACGCCGCCGGTCGCCGGGGTTCGCCCGTGCCGCATGAACGCGGCGACGAGCAGGGCCATGGCGGCGAAGCCCGCCGCCACCAGGAACGCGGACACATAGCCCGCCTCGCCGTACAGCACCTCGTCACCGGGGGTGTCGAGGACGTGCTGGGCGAGCACGGCGCCGAGGACGGTGACCCCCGTGGCGTTGCCGAGGTTGTTGGCGACGCCCATCATTCCGGCGCCGACGCCCGTATGGGTCGCGGGCACCGCCTCGACGACGAGGTTCGACACGGACACGAAGAAGAAGCCGAATCCGATGCCCATGAACAGGGCCGCGAGGAGGATGTGCCACACCCGCGTGTGCAGCACGGACAGCAGCGTCGCGGCGGTGGCGAGGCAGCCGAGGGCGATGAGCAGCCCCGTGCGCGGGGCGCGGCGCCGCGCGAGCAGCCCGCCGAGCGGACCGCCCGCCGCGCTCAACAGCCCTTGCGGCACCAGGAATACGGCCACGCCGATCGGCGCCATGCCGAGCCCGAACCCGGTGTTCTCCGGCGTCTGCACGAGCTGCGGCAGCGTCAGCGCGACCCCGCCGATCGCCACGGACCCGCCGAGCGCGGCGAGCAGCGTCCAGCGCAGCGCGGGCCCGGTGAGCAGCCGCAGGTCGATCAGCGGATCCGCGGCGCGCAGCTCGCACACCACGAACAGGGCGAGCAGTACGCACGCCCCGACGGCCACCGCGAGCAGCCGCCCCGAGCCCCACCCCCACTTGCTCCCCTGCCCCACGGCGAGCAGCACACCGGCCGCCCCGCACCCGAAGAGCAGTCCCCCGGCCACGTCCACGGGCCGCCGAAGGCGCACCCCCGACTCCGGGAACGTGGCGCTCACCAGCGGCGCGAGCACCACCGCGTACAGCAGGCAGAACCAGAAGATCGCCCGGAACCCGAAGGACTGCACGAGCGCCCCGCCGACGACCGGGCCCAGGATGACGCTGAAGCCGATGCCGGTCGTGATCGCGCCCATCGCCACCGGCACCACCCGCACCGGGAACACATCACGGATCAGCCCGTACGCGGCCGGGGCGATGACCATGGCGACACCCTGGGCCGCCCGGCCGACGAGGAACACGGGGAAGTTCGGCGCGAGGGCGCACACCAGCGAGCCGACCGCGAAGACACCGGCCGCGTACACGATCACCCGCTTCTTGCCGTGCCCGTCGGCGACCTTGCCGAGCAGCGGCTGCGCCACCACCCCGACGAGGCTGACGACGGTGAGCGTCCAGCCGATCGACTCGGTGCGGAACTCGGCCGCCATGTGCTGCAACGCCGGGTAGACGAGGGAGAGTTCGAGGGCGACGACCTCGGTGAGCAGGATCAGCGGGACGAGGCGCAGGACGTACGCGGCGGTGGAGCGCTCGGCGAGCCGGGGCGGGTTCCGGGGCGTGGTCTGGGTCATGGCGACCTCCCGCCGCCCTTGTTAACGCACTTGCGTTAAACAAACAAGGCATCGCACACTCCACGCCATGGGCACTTCGACCGACACCCGGCGCCGCCTCATCGACGTGGCCGAGCGGCTCTTCGCCGAACAGGGCATCCACGCCACGTCACTTCGGGAGATCGCCGCGGCGGCCGACCAGCGCAACACGTCCGCGGTGGCCTATCACTTCGGTACGAAGCGGGGCCTGGTCGACGCGATCTACGAGGAGCGGCTCACCGTCACCACGGCACGCCAGCTGGAACTCCTCGAAGAGCTGGACGCGCGGGGGCGCGGGACCGAACTGCGCGCGCTGACGCAGGTGTTGGTGCGCCCGATGGTGGAGCGCCTCGAACACCCGGAGCGGCCGAGCTGGTTCCTGCGGTTCGTCGTCAACGCGATGTACGTCGAGGGCATCGCCCCGACGGATCTGCGCGCGCACCCGTGGACGCGCGGCCTGCTGACGCTGCACACGCGGATCTCGCGGTGCATGCCAAAGCTCCCGGCGCGGGTCCGGGAGAACAGGTGGGACTTCTTCATCGGCCTGCTGCTGCACACGCTGGCGCAGCGCGAGCGGACGCTCCAGGCGTCGGGCGCGCCCGACGTCGCGGATCAGCGGCTGCTCGCCGCCGACCTCATCGACGCCGGGGTCGCGGTGCTCACCGCGCAGGTCACGCCCGTACGGTGGTGAACTCCGGCCGAAGTCCGTGGACCCCGGCCGGCGTCATGAACCTCAGCTGTCCACCCAGCCGTGCTTGCGGCCGCTCTGCACCAGCTCCCGGCGGATCGCCAGGATCTGCTCGCCGGTGAGCGAGGGCGCCGAGCGCAGCAGCATCTCGGTGACCTCGTTCGTGAACTCGTCGACGCGCAGCACGTCGCACAGCACGTCGTCCCCTTCGGCCGCCGCGTGCCGGCCGGGCGAGGGCGCGGAGGCGCCCTCGGCGAGCTGCACGGACGAGGCCTTCGGGCCGCGGTCGCCCTCCTCGATGTCGAACTCGACCTTGAGCCCGGTGCGCAGATACGACTCCGGGATCAGGAGGTCGTTCACATGCAGAAAGACGTCCTCCCCGCCGTCGTCCGGCGCGATGAATCCATAACCACGCGCCCCGTCGAAGCGCACCACACGACCAGCAGCCACGCCGACCCCCAACCACCTCAGCGAGCCCATTGCTCGCGGCCTCCAACAACTTTTCCGGATCCTACCGGTCCGCACCGAGGAACTCGCGGACCCTCCCCGGACGACGCCCCAGCGTGATGTCACGGTGACGGAAGTGGCGGTATCCGCGCACAGCAACTCATGTGACACTGGCGTACCCGACCGACCCACCCTGACGTAAGGGACGTACGCGGTGCGTTCTCTCCCGCTCCCGGTCACCCTGACCGCCCGCCTCCTGCCCGTCGCCGTGCTCGCCTGCGCGGGCTGGGCCTACTCGTCCGGGCCCATGGCGCCGTCCGCGGACGAGGACCGCCCCGAGGCGGCGCCGCGGTCGTCCTCGGCGCCGGACAGCTCCGAGGAGCCCGGCGAGGCCGTGGCCGCGAAGACGTACGCGAAGCCGCCGGCCCCCTGCACCTCGCTGCCGTCCTCGACGATCAAGGCCCTGGTGCCGGACGCCAAGACGGCCGGCAAGGAGCTGTCCGCCACGGACGAATCGGTCCGCCGCGGCTGCTCGTGGAGCGCCCTGAAGGGGTACGACTACCGCTGGCTCGATGTCTCCTTCGAGGTGAAGGACTCCGACGAGCTGGCGAAGAAGGCGTTCGCGTCCGGGGACGCCGCGAAGGGCGCCAAGCAGGACCTCGGCGACGAGGCCGCCCTGTCGAGCGACGTCACCACCAAGGACAAGCAGCAGACCCGCGAGGCCGTTCTGACGGTCCGCAAGGGCAACGCGCTCGTGACCGTCACCTACAACGGCAGCGACTTCGAGTCCAAGGGCGCGCCCTCGGCTGCCACCGTGAGCGAGGGCGCAGTGCGCGCCGCCAAGAGCGCGGTCGGCGCGCTCGACTCCACGGCCGGCGAGTAGGCGTACAAGGAATCAGGGGCGCCTCTAAGGCGAATGGATCTTGCATGCCCGGACACCTACCCGGGGCACGCCGCGCTCGCTCCGCGCCCTCACCTACTACACCCGTGCGGCCCAACCCGGCGTAACGCGCTCCCCTCGTTCAACTCGTTCAACATCCCTTGATCCACAACGCGTTGATCGGCTCCCCGCTCCTGACGTCTCATGGGAGGGAACCCTAAACAGGCCGTAAAGACCTGTTTTCGAGGCTTAAGGAGTGACATATGACCATGTCCCGGGTGCCCCTCGATCCGACGGGCCGCATCTGTGTCACCTCGCCCTACTACGCGCTCGACGACCTCACCGAGACGGCTCCGGGCAGCGTCACCGCCGGAGTCACCGTGCAGACCGACCCCGGGCTGCAGGCCGCGGTGATCGGCCTCGGGGAGATGGGCCGGCACCTGGCGATCCTCGGCCTGTGCGCGGCGGCCACCCTCAACCCCCGGACCGGACAGCACTATTACCTGGCCCGCAAGGCCAGTGCCCGGGTGGCCGCGGCCGGTGACCGCGACGGCGACCCGAAGCTGATCGGCACCGCGCACGCCAGGCTGCCGAGCCCGCGCCGGGCCGAGGCCGACACGGAGCTGCGCGACCGCGACGGCGGCCTGGTCTCGCGCCTCGCCGTCGAGTACGACGTCGTGTCGGCGCCGGTCTTCCGGCGCATGTTCGCCCAGCGGGCCGTGTCCACCCCGCCCACCCCGCACAACCCGTACGTCACACCGCCCCGGCTGTCCGGACCAACGATGCGCGGCGCCGAGGCCGAAGGCCGGATCACCGTCACCCCCGAGATGTGCCCTGGTCACTTCGACGGGTTCCCCGCGTTTCCCGTCGCGGTCGTCGCCACCGTGATGGCCTCGGTCGTCGACCACCTGGTCGCCGACGCGTACCCGGCGGGCACCCGCTGGCGGCCGGTCGGCACCGAACTGGAGGCACACGAACTCGTCTGGCCCGGCGAGACGTTGACGGTGTCGGGGCACCTGGCGGACTCCCCTTCGGCCGGGCGCAGGGCGCGCTGCGCAGCCCGCGTCGGCGACCGTGTCATAGCCACCACCGAGACCGATTTCGACCCGGTCCGATGACCCGGTCGACCAACCCCGACGCCCGGCACCGCTCCCCCGTCACCCAGGCCGTGCGCCCCGCGCTGTGGGCGTGGTGGCTCGGCCTGTGCCCCTCAGACAGTGACCCGCTTCCCGAGAAGGACGTCGCCGTGCCCGATACAGCCCACGACCTGGGTGCCCACCTGTCCACCGCGATAGCCCGCCGCTTCGACCTGGACCCGGCCCGTGTCACCCCCGCCACCCGGCTCGGCGACCTGGACTTCGACTCGCTGTCCTACATAGAGCTGTCGTTGGTGTGCGAGGAGGAGTTCCACGCGGAGGTCCACGACGACCTGCTGCACGCGCAATTGACCGTCACGGAGGTCGCCTCACTCATCAGGCAGGCCCTGACCGCATGAATTCGGCCGTATCACCGTCAACAGTGTGTATCGGTACGCACGGTGGAACGTATTCGGCATGTTTTCCAGAGGGGGAATCGTGGCGGCGCAGCGCATCCCGAACGAACGACTTCGCTCGCTCCTGCGGGAGTCCGGCTGGACCCAGGAGGCCTTCGCACGCGCCGTGAACGTGGCGGGCGCCGAGATAGGCGTACGGCTCGGGTACGACCGCACCACCGTGTCCCACTGGCTGGCGGGGTCGGAACCGCGGGATCCGGTGCCGCGCCTGATCGCGGAGGTGTTCTCGCGGCGCGTCGGCCGGCGGCTCACCCCCGCGGCGGCGGGATTCAGCCACGCGTCCCACGCGGCGCGCACCGAGGAACCGGTGGACGAACTCACGGAGTTGCCCCGCCAGGACGCCGACCCGCTGTGCCACGCACGGCTGGCCCGCACGCCCTACCAGGTGCTCGGCCGGGTGCCGGGCTGGTCGGAGCAGCCCCGCGTGGCCTCGGAGAAGCCCGGCCTCATGCGCGTCGGCGCGAGCGAGGTGGCCCTGCTGCACGGCGCGGTACGGCACTTCGCGGCGGCGATGGACGCGCACGGCGGCGCCCACGCGCGCAGCGCGCTCGCCGTCTACGTCGCCGACACCGCCGCGACCTGGCTGCGCGCGCCGGGCTCCGAGGAGGTGCACCGCCACTTATGCATGGCGGCCTCCCGGTTGACGTTCCTGCTGGCGCGGATGCACGCGGACATGGACGCGCACGGCCTCGCCCAGCGCTATCTCACCCTGTCGCTGTCGCTCGCCAACGAGGCGCGGCACAAGGGGATGTGGGCCACCACGCTGCGCGCCGTCTCCGCGCAGGCCCTCCAGCTCGGCCACACGCTTCCGGCCCTGCAGTGCGCGGAGGCGGCCGTATCGGTCGGCGGCGAGGGCGCCCCGGGTGCCGTACGCGCTTATTTGTACGCCCAGTTGGCGGTGGCGCGGGCCGCGGTGCGGGACGCGCGGGCCGCGGACGAGGCGCTGGCCCACGCCGAACTGGCCCTGGCCGAAGCGGCCTTGGGCGAGAGCGAGGGGCCGTTCGACGCGTACCCGGTGGGCGCGCTGGCGTTCCAGTCCGCCGAGGCGCACAGCCGCCTCGGCAGGCAGGTCGCGGCGGTGCGCGAGCTGCACCGCTCGGCGGACGCCCGCGATCCCCTGGACCGCCGGGGCCTTGCCCTGACCCTGTCGCGCCGCGCCGAACTCCTCATGACCTGCGGCCACTTGGAGGAGGCCTGCGCCACATGGGACCGGTTCCTGGGGGCCAGCGACGGACTGCACTCGCATTCGGTCACGGCGGCGCACACGCGGATGCGGTCGGCGCTGCGGCCTTACGGCAGGCATCCCGCGGCCCGGCAACTGTTGCGCGGGGCGGCGTGAGGCGGCGCGGCGTCAGCCGTCCAGGCGCGGCGGCCAGTTCTTGAACCGCTTCGGGCGCGGCGGCGCGTAGGTGCGCGTCTTCGACGTGGTCAGCCCCATGCGGACCAGCGACTCGGCGACGGTGACCGCCGCCGCCACCCCGTCCACGACGGGCACCCCCGTACGCGCCTTTACCTCGTCCGTGAGGCCCGCCATGCCGCCGCAGCCCAGGCAGATCACCTCGGCGCGGTCGTCCTCGACGGCCCGCGCCGACTGCTCGACGATGGCCTTCACGGCGGCGTCCGGGTCCCGTTCGAGGTCGAGGACGGCGAGGCCACTGGCGCGTACGGAGGCGAGCCGGTCGGTGAGCCCGGCGAGCTTGAGGCGGTCCTCGATGAGGGGCACGGCCCGGTCGAGCGTGGTGACCACGGAGTACTTGTGGCCGAGGTACATCGCCGTGCTGGCCGCGGCCTCCGTGATGTCGACGACGGGTACGTCGAGGAGTTCCTGGAGGCCCTCGCGGCCGTGCTCGCCGTAGCCGGCCTGGATCACGGCGTCGTACGGCTCCTCGTAGGCGCGCACGGTCTCCATGACGGCGATCGCGGCGAGGTAGCTCTCGTAGTTGCCCTCGCAGGAGTCGGGGCCGAATGCCGGGGTGAGCGGCACGATCTCGGTGCCGGGCGAGGCCACCGCCCGCGCCTGCGCGCCGATGCTCTCGGTCATGTCCTCGGTGGTGTTGACGTTGCAGACGAGAATGCGCATGGCGGGCGACAGCTTTCTTCTTGTTACGAGGTGGTGCGGGGTGAGCGGTACGGCTCAGGCGGCGGGGACGGCGATCTCCTCGCCGTCCACGTCGCGCGCGGTGCGGCTGCGGTCCGCGACGACAACGTAGAGCAGCGCGGCGAGCCCCGCACCGATGAACCAGGAGAACCCTGAGATCGACTTGAAGGCGGGCACGAGGGCGATCACGACGGCGACGGCGGCGGCCGGGGCGAAGGCGCCGACGGCGCGCAGGTGGAACCCGGAGCGGTAGTGGTAGTCGCCGTCGGCGGCGTCGGTGTAGAGGTCGGGGACGTTGACGCGGGTCTTGCGGACGAGCCAGTAGTCGGCCATGACGACGCCGAAGGCCGGGCCGAGGAGGGCGCCGAGTCCGCCGAGGAAGTAGTTGACGACGGTCGGGCTGTTGTAGAGGTTCCAGGGCAGGATGACGAGCCCGATGACGGCGCTGACGATGCCGGCCTTGCGGAAGTTCAGCTTGCGCGGGAACAGGTTGACCAGCGTGTAGACCGGGGCGACGAAGTTCGCGAGCAGGTTGACGGCGATGGTCAGGACGATGAAGGCAAGCGAGGCGAGGACCATCAGCGGGGTGCTCGGGATGGTCGCGACGATGTCCTCCGGGCCCGCGATGACCTTCCCGTTGATGGCGAACTGCCCGCCGGACAGGACGACGACGATGCCGGCGAAGAACAGCATGTTGATCGGGATGCCGACCAGGTTGCCCGCGACGATGGCGCGGCGGCTCTTCGCGGAGCGGGTGAAGTCGCAGAAGTTCAGGACGAACGTGCCGTAGATGACGACCCACAGCGCCGCCGACTCGAAGATCTGCCGCCACGCGTCGAACCCGGTGGGCGCCGAGCCGGTGGAGACCGCGATCGACAGGTCCGCCTTGACGAAGATCCAGACGGCGAGCGCGCACATCGTGATGAGGATGGTGGGCGCGGCGAACGCCATGTACTTGCGGATCAGCTCCATGCCGTAGCTGACGATCACGACCTGGACGACCCAGAGCGCCAGGAAGGTGATCCAGCCGAGCGTGGACAGGCCCAGGATCGAGTTGTGGTCGAGCGTGGCGGCGCCGGGCGCCAGCTTCTTGATCACGGCGCCGAGCACGACGGCGGCGAGATACGTCTGGATGCCGAACCAGGCGATGGCGACGGCGCCGCGCACCGCCGCCGGGATCTGCGCACCCCGGATGCCGAAGGCGATCCGGCTCATCACGGGGAACGGCACGCCCGTCTTCTGCCCCATGTAGCCGGAGAGCGTGAGGAGTCCGAAGAGCAGAGCGGAGGCGACGGCGAAGGCGATGAGGATCTGCCAGACGCTGAGTCCGAGCGCGAACAGGCCTACGGCGAAGGCGTAGTTGCCCAGGCTGTGCACGTCGTTGCCCCACAACGTGAAGACGTTGTACGCGCCCCAGCGGCGCCCTTCCTTCTTGGTGGGGGCCAGATCCGGACTGTAGAGACCGGGACTGGTGCGGGCGGGCCCGTCGACACCGGCGGCGGGGGTGTTCTCGTGCACGGCAGTCATGACGCGCTCCTGGTTGTCCGCAATTTTGGTATACCAAACACGACCAGGGGTGGGCCCGTCAATGGTTCGGGGGAGAGAAATCCGTGTACGTTCGCGCGCGATTCATTGACGCGCAAAGACTTCGACTCTACGTTGCCGTGCGACCACACGACCACTGTCCGGTATTTCGGACGAGGTTGAGGCATTCCCCTCTTGCGAAGGAGCACCCCCATGCCCCGCACCGCACGAAGAACCGCGTTACTCGCCCTCCCCGCCGCCACCCTCCTGGCGCTGATTCCCTCGACCGCGTCGGCGTACCCGAATCCGGGCACCGTCAGCGGCGCCACCGTCGTCCACGACCCCACCATGATCCGCACCTCGGCGGGCAAGTACCTGCTGTACGCGACCGGCGGCGGCCTCGCCGAACGCTCGTCGACCGACCGGATCGCCTTCGCCGCGGGCCGCGACGCCTTCACCACCAAGCCCTCCTGGTGGTCCTCGTACGCGTCGGAGGCCTGGGCCCCCGACATCTCGTACCACGGCGGCAAGTACCTGATGTACTACGCCGTTTCGACCTTCGGCTCCAACAAGTCCGCGATCGGCCTTGCCGGTTCGACGACCGGCGAGCCGGGTTCCTGGACGGACTACGGCACGGTCTACACGTCGACGACTTCGAGCGACTACAACGCGATCGACCCGAATCTGTTCGTCGACAGCGACGGCAAGTGGTGGTTGTCGTTCGGGAGTTGGTGGACCGGCATCAAGATGATCCGGATCGACCCGTCGTCGGGGAAGCAGTACGCGGGCGACACGAAGCGCTACTCGCTCGCCGCGCGCCCGAGCGGCACCAAGGCCGTCGAGGCCCCGTACATCGTCAAGCGGAACGGCTACTACTACCTGTTCGCCTCGTACGACACGTGCTGCGCCGGCACCAGCTCCACGTACAAGGTGAAGGTCGGCCGCGCCACCAGCGTCACCGGGCCGTACTACGACAAGAACGGCGTCGCCATGACGAACAACGGCGGCACCCCGGTCCTGGAGTCGCACGGCCGCTACATCGGGCCCGGCGGCCAGTCCATCATGAGCGACACCGACGGCGACCTGATCGTCTACCACTACTACGACGGCCAGGACAACGGCACCCCGAAGCTCGGCATCAACCTCCTGAACTGGAGCACCGGATGGCCCGTCGCCTACTGACCCTGCTGGCGGCGCTCGTCCTCGCGTTCTCGCTCGGCCAGTCCTCGGCGAGCGCCGCCTCCTTCGCGAACCCGGTCAAGGCGCAGAAGGGCGCCGACCCCTGGATCTCGTACCACAACGGCAACTACTACATGGTGACGACGAGTTGGACGGACCTCATCACGATGCGCAGGTCGCCCACGCTCGGCGGCCTTGCGACCGCGCCCAGCGTGCAGGTCTTCAAGGGCGACGCGGCCTCGCGCTGCTGCAACATCTGGGCGCCGGAGATCCACTACGACGACGCCTCCGGCCGCTGGTACCTGTACTACGTGGCCGGTCAGAACGTCGCCGACTACAACCCGACGCAGCGCACGCACGTCGCGGTGAGCGCGGGCGGCGACCCGATGGGCCCGTACACGTACAAGTCGACGCTCAACGGGTCCTGGATGCTGGACCCGACCGTGGGCACGATCAACGGGAAGCTGTATCTGTTCGGCAGCGCGAGCGGCGGTGGCACGCAGAACATCGTGGCGGCGCCGATGTCGAACCCGTACACGGTGAGCGGTTCGTTCTCGACGGTGTCCACGCCCACGTACAGCTGGGAGAAGTCGGGCGCGGCGGTGAACGAGGGGCCCGAGCTCCTCCAGCACGGCGGCGCCACGTACCTCGTGTACTCGGCGAGCGGCTGCTGGACGCCGGACTACTCCCTCGGCCAGCTCAAGCTCACCGGCTCGAACCCGCTCGCCGCCTCCTCCTGGACGAAGAAGTCGACGGCGATCTTCAAGACGAGCACGACGAACGGGGTGTACGGACCCGGCCACAACGGATTCTTCAACTCGCCCGACGGACAACAGAGTTGGATCGTCTACCACGCCAACGACGCGTCCACCGACGGCTGCGACAACGGCCGCACGACGCGCGCGCAGGGCTTCGGCTGGAACAGTGACGGCAGCCCGAACCTGGGCACCCCGAACAAGCTGGGCGCCTCCATCACGGGCCCGTCCGGCGAACCGTCCTCGACCACCACGACGTACACGCTCACCAACCGCAACAGCGGCAAGTGCCTTGAGGTGGCGGGTAGTTCGACGGCGGAGGGCGCGAACGTCCAGCAGTACACCTGCAACGGAAGCGCCGGCCAGAAGTGGCGGATCGAGGACCAGGGCGACGACACCAGCCGCCTGGTCAACGCCGCATCCGGCAAGGTCCTCGACACGGCCGACTGCTCCGCGGCCGACGGCGCCGACCTGCGCCAGTGGTCGTGGCTGAACAACACGTGCCAGCGCTACCGGTTCGTGGTGACCGACAGCGCGTACGTCCGCGTCGTGAACCAGGCGACGGGGAAGGTCGCCGACGTCGCGGACTGCTCCACCGCGAACGGCGCCGACGTACGGCAGTGGTCGTGGCTCGGCAACAACTGCCAGCAATGGCGGCTCGATCCGGCCTGATTCGGCACGACGGTGGCGATCCGCACCAACTGCCCGGAACCGGCCAGTCACGGTCGCTATGTGGCCAGTTGGAGGGGGAATTCTGTCTTCCTCCGCACTATGAAGCAAATGTGAGGGCGCCACGCGGGCCTCGTGCGCCGCCGTGGTCACTGCTCTCGCCGTGATGCTCAGGCGATTGAGGGCGGTGCCCTGAACGGCTTCCATGGAGGAACATCAGTGAAGCGTCGTATAGCCGCAGTCCTGCCCGCCATCGCCATGGTGGCGGTGTCCTTCCCGATCGCGATGTCCGGTTCGGCCGCCGCGGCCGCCGCATGCGGCAAGACCGCATCGGACAAGGACTCGAGCTCATGGGGGAAGACAGCGAACGGGGCGAACGAGCGCACCGGGTCGAGCACCAGCTGCACCAGCAAGGGGATCGCCTACTCCAGCCACACCCTGGACTACCACTGCTACACCCGGGCCGGGGACTACACCTGGACGTACCTCAGAAACGACACGACCGGAGTCACCGGCTGGGTCCGTGACGACCTTCTGAGTGACGGCGGAAGCCTGGACTACTGCGGCTTCTGATCCGTGCCGCCAGGTGATGTGATGTGACTGCCGCCCATGAGGGAGGCAGTGAGGAGGCGGTCCCTGCCAAGGGGCCGCCTCCTTTGGAGGAGAGGGGGCGTCGTGGGGGCGCGGATTCTGGTGGCCGAGGACGATGTGAAACAGGCCCGGCTCATCAAGCTGTATCTGGAGCGGGAGGGGAACGAGGTCCAGGTCGTCGGCGACGGGCGGGCGGCGATCGAACGGGCCGGCAGCGGACGGCCGGACCTCGTCGTGCTCGACGTGATGATGCCGGAGGTCGACGGGCTCGACGTCTGCCGGATTCTGCGGGCCACGTCCCAGGTGCCGATCCTGATGCTCACCGCGCGCAGCACCGAGGAGAACATGCTGCTCGGGCTCGACCTGGGCGCCGACGACTACCTGACGAAGCCGTACAGCCCGAGGGAGTTGACCGCCCGGGTGCGAGCGCTGCTGCGGCGGTCCGGAGCGGCCGGACGGGACGCGGTGACCGCGCTGCTCACCGTGGGGGACCTGGAGGTCGACACCGCGCGGTTCGAGGTGCGGGTGGCCGGGGAGCCGGTGGCGCTCACCGGCAAGGAGTTCGCCATCCTGGAGCTGCTCGCGGCGGAGCCGGGGCGGGTGTTCACCCGGGCGCAGATCATCGACCGGGTCTTCGGCTTCGACCGGGGCGTGCTGGAGCGGACCGTCGACGCGCATGTGATGAACCTGCGGCGGAAGCTGGAGCAGGGGCGCGGGCCCTGCGGTCCTTCCGGTCCTTCCCATCCTTCCGGTCCTTCCCATCCTTCCGGTCCTTCCGGGGCGCGGTACGTGGAGACCGTGTACGGCCGGGGGTACCGGCTCGCCGACCGGGGCGCCGACCGGGGCGCGCGACGGCACGGCGCGGCGGAATGACGTTCCGGCTGCGTGCGCTCGGCCTGTTGCTGCTCGTCGCCGTCGTGGCGACCGCCGCGACCGCGTGGCTGACGCTCAGCCTCGCGGCAGGACAGGTGCGGGAGTCCGTCACCGCCGGGCGGGCCGAAGTGTCGCGGATCACCGGGGAGTTGTACGCGTACGGGTTCGCGCACGGGACGTGGGACGAGGTTCCGGACACCGTGCGGTCGCTGGCCGAGGACACCGGTCAGCGGATCCGGGTCGTCACGGAGGACGACGTGCTGCTCGCGGACTCCGACGCGCTGGCGGGCCGGGAGCCGCGGCCGGTGAGCAGCCAGCCTCCCGTCCTCGTCGACCCCCGCCCCGAACTGCGGTTGCCCGCGGGGCAGTTGGACGAGCGTGCCGCGGTGAAGCGGACCGTCACCGCGATGGGCCGGTACCGGGTCGAGGCGACCCGCGCGGCCTGTCTGACGGGCGCGGGTGCGGTGGTGACCGCGCGCAAGGACGACTTGGGGCTGCCCCGGGTGAGCGCGGACCGCGCGGCGCCGCAGTGCGAGGAGACCGCGCGCACCGCGGACACCTCGGCCGTACGCGATCAGCGGGACGCGGCGGCCTGCCAGGAGCGGGAGGGCGGGGCGGGCCTGCGGTCCTGCCTGCGGAAGGTGTTCGCGGACCGTACGGCGGACGTCACGCCGCCGCGGCTTCAGGTCAGGCTCGGCACCCTGGACGAGGCGCCGCCCGCGCTGCGGGCCATGCCGGTGGCCGCGGTCGCGGGCGGTGTGGCGCTCGTGGTGACGCTCGGGGCGCTCCTCCTCAGCAGGACCGTGCTGCGTCCGATCCGGGCCCTGACCTCGGCCGCCCGTGGGCTCGGCGAAGGCGACATGGCGCGCCGGGTGCCGCTGTCCGGCCGGGACGAGATCGGTGAACTGGGCCGCGCCTTCAACCGGATGGCCGACTCGCTCCAGGCCGCCGAGGAACGCCAGCGGCGGCTGACCGGGGACATCGCCCACGAACTGCGCACCCCGCTCGCCAACCTGCGCGGCTACCTGGAAGCCCTCCAGGACGGCGTGGTCGAGCCGACCCCCGACCTCCTCGGCTCGCTGCACGAGGAGGCCCTGCTCCAGCAGCGCATCGTGGACGACCTCCAGGACCTGGCCCTCGCGGAGGCGGGCGCCCTCACCTACCACCGCTCGACCACCGGTCTCGGCGAACTGCTGCGCGGCTGCCGCACCACGCTGCGCGCGCAGGCGGAGACCGCGGGAGTCGCGCTGGTCGCGGTCACCGACACCGACACCGACACCGACACCGAGGTGTACGTGGACGCCGACCCGCACCGGCTCCGGCAAGTGGTGGGCAACCTGGTGTCCAACGCGCTGCGGGCCACGGCGGCCGGCGGCTCGGTCAACCTGGTGGCGCGGCGCCTCGGCCCGGACGCGGCCATCGAGGTCAGGGACACCGGGACCGGCATGCCCCCCGAAGACCTCGACCACGTCTTCGACCGCTTCTGGCGGGCGGACGCGGCGCGCGGCCGCGACACGGGCGGGAGCGGTCTCGGCCTGGCCATCGTCCACCAGATCGTGACCGATCACGGCGGCTCGGTGGAGGTGGCGAGCACGGTGGGGGCGGGCACGGTGTTCACCGTGCGGCTTCCGGCGGTCGGGGCTCCGCCCGGGGATGTCGGGCCGAGTCCGGGGTAACCCAACCCGCCCCTCCGGCCCCGCCGTTCACGTCCCCGCCAACGCCTCCGTCGGAGCCAGTCGACCCGCCCGGACCGCCGGGTAGAGGCCGGCCAGTGCGCCGATCAGGAGGGTGGTGGCGATGCCGGCGGCTGTGGCCCAGAACGGGACCGATGTCGGCCAGTCGCGGGCGTAGGCGTAGCCGCCGGTGATCAACGTGCCGAGGACCGTGCCGGCGAGGCCGCCGAGGGCCGAGAGGAGGAGTGACTCGGCGACGAACTGGCCGCGGATCTGGCCGCTGGTGGCGCCGAGCGCCCGTCGCAGGCCGATCTCCGGGCGGCGTTCGAGCACCGAGATCACCATGGTGTTGCCGACGCCGACGCCGCCCACCAGGAGCGCCACTCCGCCGAGGCCGAGGAGGAGCCCGGTCAGCGCGGACTCCGTGGCCTCGCGGGCGGCGAGGGCGTCGGAGGGGCGGGACACCAGGACGGCGCTCGGGCGCTGCGGGTTGGCGGTGGCCGCGAGGACGTCGCGTACGGCGGTGACCCGGTCCTCGCGGGCCCGGACGTAGACGGTGGTGGGGTGGCCGTCGTAGCCGAGGTAGGTGCGGGCGGTCGCGCGGCCGACCAGCGCCGAGCTGTCGATCTCCGGTGCCAGCGGCACCGGGTCGAGCACGCCGACCAGGGAGAACCAGGAGCCGCCGAGCCACAGCCGGGTGCCGGGCGCGCGCACGTCCAGGCGCTGGGCGGCCTTCGCGCCGAGGACCACCGCCGGGTACTCCTCGGTGGCGGCGGAGAGCCAGCGGCCGGACCGGATCCGGCCGCCGACCGCGGGCAGCAGGCCACTGTCGGCGGCGGCGACCTCGATGCTGCTGGTGCGGCCGACCGGGATGTGCTCGTTGCGGTAGACCGCGGCGTCCGGCAGCGTTCCGGTGGCGGCGGCCTCCGCCACCGGCCCGATCCGGCCGACCATCGGCACGACCTGTTCCGGCAGTCGTACGTTCTCCCCGGCGGCGTCCTTGCCGGGCGCGACCCGCAACAGGTTGGTGCCCAGGCTGTCGAGCCGGCGGTCGACCTCGGCCCGGCTGGAGCTGGAGATCCCGACGACGGCCACCATCGCGGCGACCCCGATGGCGATCCCCAGCGCCGACAGGAACACCCGCAGCGGACGGGTCCGCAGACCGGTGCCGCCGAGACGTACGAGGTCGGCCGGGCCCAGCCGGGCCGGACGCAGCGCCCCGGGGCCCGAGTGCCGTGCGCGCCCGGTCATCTCAGCGCCTCCGTCCGGACGGTGTCCGCGACGATCCGGCCGTCCCGCATCTCCACCTTGCGGTCGAAGACCTCGGCCATCTCCCGGTCATGGGTGATCACCACCACCGTCGTGCCCGCGTCGTGGAGTTCCCGAAGGAGCGCGAGGACGGCGGCGCCGGACGCCGAGTCGAGGTTGCCGGTCGGCTCGTCGGCGAGCAGCAGCGCCGGTTCGCCGATCACGGCGCGGGCCACGGCGGCGCGTTGGCGTTCGCCGCCGGAGAGCTGGTGCGGGAGGTGGCCGGTGCGGTGGCCGAGCCCGACCCGGTCGAGCGCGGCCGCGGCCCGGCGGCGGCGCTCCCGCAACGGGACCCCCGCGTAGAGCAGTCCGTCGGCGACGGTGTCGAGGACCGGTACGCCCACGGCGAGGTGGAACTGCTGGAAGACAAACCCGATGCGCTGGGCCCGCAGCGCGGACAGTTCGCGGTCGGACAGGGCGTCGACGGCGTATCCGTCCACGGATATCCGGCCGGTCGTCGGGCGGTCGAGGGTGCCCATGAGATGGAGCATGGTCGACTTGCCGGAGCCCGACTGGCCCACGACACAGGTGAGTTCGCGGTAGTCGATGGCCAGGTCGACCCCGCCGACGGCGGTGACGCCCCCCGGATACGTCTTGGTCACACCTTCGAACAGGACGACCGGGGCAAGGGAGCTCGCGGTCACTCGGGGCACTCGGGCCACTCGGGTCACTCGGGTCACTCGGGTCACTCGGGTCACTCGGGGATCCTCACCTTCATGCCCGCACGGACCCCGGATCCGCTCACCTCGACGAGGCCGTCCGCGAAGAGTCCGGTGCGGACGGGGACGAAGTCCGCCGCCCCGCCGCCGCTTTCGCCGCTGCGGCCCGCGGGTTCCAGCGCGTAGCCGCCTTCGGCCAGTGCCACGAGCGCCGCCACCGGCACGTTCAGCACCTCCTTGCGCTGCTTCACCACGTGGCGCACGGTGACCGGACCGCTCTCCAGCCGCCCCACCGCCTGCTGGTCGTCGAAGGCGACGACCACGGTCACGGTCGCCCCGCCGGTCGCGGCCCCGCCGCCGTCCTTGCCCTCCGTCGCCCCGTCCTCCCCCTCGCCGTCCGGCGCGGCGGCGTCCTTGCCGACCTGGGCGACCTGGGCCTCGACCGCCTTGCCGTCCGGGAGTTCCACGGTGACCCGCGTGCCGCGCCGGGCCCATTCCAGGTCGTCGGCGGGCGCCTGCACGGTCACCATGCGGGAGGTGCTGGTGTACGTCACCGGGTTCCCGGTGGCCTCGGCGCCGACCTGGACCCCGGTGGTCGCGATCCGTACGGCGCCGGGGGCGTAGACGACGTCCCCGACGGCGACCTTGCCGGTCTGCGGGAGCCCGAGGTCCCGCTGCCAGTGCTTGACTGCGGCGGCGGTCAGCTCCGTGAACTCCTCGTCCACGGTGAAGCCGGTGTAGCCGAGCGCGCTGAGATTGCTCTCGAACTGCTTGACGTCCATGCCGCGCAGGGGCGTGACGGTTCGCGCCGGCCCGGTCGCGGATTCCGCATCCGACCGGGAATCCGGCTCCGACTCCGACTCCGGCTCCCGCACCGCCAGTTGGCGGTACATCGGCAGACTCCCGTACAGCAGGGTGACCGGCCGGTCATCGACGCGCAGCACCGCGCCGCCGCGCCGGACCTGCGCGCCCGTCTTCGGCAGCCAGGTGACGGTGCCCTCGGCGCGGACCCGGAACGGCACCTCGGTGCCGTGGCCGAGGGCGCCGTCGATCTCCTTCTGCTCGGTCAGGGTGCCCCGTTCGACCCGGACGGTCTGGCCCTTTCGGGGCACGCCCTGCCCCGCCCCGTCCGCGTCGTCGCCCCCGAGTCCGAGCGCGCCGACCGTGCCGACCCCGGCGACCAGGACGATTCCGGCGCCTACGAGGAGGGGGACGGGCACCCGTCGACGCGAACGCCTCGGCGGCTCACCGGTGTTCGGTGCGTGTGCGTCGTCGTTCATCGCGTGCATCAGCCCTTGGCCGTGGACGTGTCGTCCGGGATGCCGACGATCTCACCGCAGGCGCGCTGGGCCTTCTTGGCGCCGGCGGAGGTGGAGTCCCAGGTGACTTCCTCGGAGAAGCCCTTGTCGTCGGTGTCGGGGAAGTCCGGCGCCCCGTTCTCCTGCATGCACTTCGCGTACCGCTTCTTCTTCGCGATCTCCTTCGCGGAGAGTTCGGGCTGCATCTCGCGCTCCAGGCCCTCCGGTACGGCGACCGAGAGGTCCTTGCACTTCTCCTGGGCGTCGAGGAACTTCGGGTCGCTCTTCGCCTTCCGGGCATCGCCCAGGTCGACGTTGCCCTTGGCGTCGGGGTCGGGGGCGTCGAGGCCGTTCTCCCGCAGGCAGCCGACCCACTTCCGCCTGGCCTCGACGTACTCGGTCAGCTCGCTCGACGCCCCCGCCGTGGCGGTGGCGCCGCCGTCCGGTCCGCCCTTGCCCACCGAGGCGACCTCGCCGCCGTCGTCCCCGCCGTCACCGCCGCAGCCGGTGAGGGCCAGGGCCAGCACCAGTGATGCCGTCGCGAACCCCGCGCGCGCTCTCGTCTTCATGGGACGGGAGTGTGTCCTTCACCTGTGAAGAACCGTTGAAGAAGACATCAAGAACTGTTCCGGCCGCTCCCGCTCCGGCTCCCGCCCCCCCCCACTCCGGCTCCCACTCCGGCTCCCGCTCCGGCGGCGTCAGGCGTTGACCGCGGGGATCACGTCCCTGCCGTACGCGTCGATGACCGCTTCCTTCGCGTCGTGCATGTCGTACACGGCGAACTGGTCGACGCCCAAGTCCCTCAGCGCACGCAGCTTTTCGAGGTGGGCGGCGGTCGGCCCGATCAGACAGAACCGGTCCACGATCTCGTCCGGCACGAAGGCCGTGTCCGGATTCCCCGAACGGCCGTGGTGCGCGTAGTCGTACCCCTCGCGCGCCTTGATGTACTCGGTCAGCTCGTCCGGGACCATGCCGGAGTGCGCGCCGTACTTGGCGACCAGGTCGGCGACGTGGTTGCCGACCATGCCGCCGAACCAGCGGCACTGCTCGCGGGCGTGGGCGAGTGCCTGCGGCGAATCGTCGGCGGTGACGTACGCGGGCGCGGCGACGCAGATCTTCACCTCGTCCGCCGAGCGGCCCGCGGCGACCGCCGCGTCCCGCACCGCCTTCACCATCCACTCCGTGAGGAACGGGTCGGCGAGCTGGAGGATAAACCCGTCGGCCTCCTCCCCCGCCATCTTCAGCGCCTTGGGCCCGTACGCCGCCATCCAGACGGGGAGTTGGGCGCCCTCGCGCACCCACGGGAACCGGACGACCGAGCCGCCGCCGAGGTCCGCCTCGTCGCCGCGCCCGAGCGCCCGGATCACCTTCATCGCGTCGCTGATCCGGGCGAGCGTGTTCGGCTTGCGCCCCGCCACCCGCATCGCGGAGTCGCCGCGCCCAATGCCGCACACGGTGCGGTTGCCGTACATGTCGTTGAGCGTCGCGAAGGTGGAGGCGGTGACCTCCCAGGTGCGGGTGCCGGGGTTGGTGACCATTGGGCCGACGGTGAGCGTGCTCGTCTCCGCGAGGATCCGGCTGTAGATGACGAACGGCTCCTGCCACAGCACGCACGAGTCGAAGGTCCAGCCGTACGTGAACCCGGCGTCCTCCGCGCGTTTCATGAGGTCCACGACCGTGGCGGCGGGCGGGTCGGTCTGGAGGACGAGTCCGAAATCCATGGGGAGCCCCTCACGTCGCTCGAAGAGGCACAATCGTGGACCGTCGGCGGGGCCTTGGCAAGAGGGCTCTACGCGCGTCCGGAGCGCGTGTCGGACGTCGGCCGGCGCTCGGGGAACGTACCGAGATCGGCGACCCGGTACCCGTTCGGATAGCCGCGGATGTTGCGGCTGTCCCGGCCGTACTGCGGGGTGCGCCGCGCCGGGAGCAGCCGGACGAACCGGCCGCGCATCCGCAGCCCGCCCCGCACCACGCGCTCAAGCGCCGGATTCGGGTCCCGGTACCCGAACGCGGCGCGCAACGGCTGGTCCATCAGGCACACCGACGCCCGCCGCGTGGCGGGCCCGAGCGGCCCCGGATACCAGGACGCCATGAGGTCGAGCGTCGCCTCCGACACCGCGTACCCGCCCGGGTCGTAGGCGAAGTGCCGCGCCTCGTAGTCGTCCATGAGGCGCTCGAACTCCTCGTACGTCTCGGGGATGTCCTTGATGTTCATGCGCCGGCCGAGCGCCCGGTAGTAGTTCGTCGAGGCGCGCACCTCGTGCGGCGAGTACGGCCGCCACGCGTACGCGTCCATCCAGCGCTTGGGCACGACGACGAACGTCGACAGGACGTACCGGAAGTCGTCGTTGGAGATGTCGTACGCGCCGTGCATCCGGTTCATCCGGCGGATCGCCTCGCGCCCTTCCCCCTCGTCCATGCCGTGCTCGCCGACGGCGTCGAGGATGAGCGCCGTGTCGTCGTACCGCTTCTGCGTCCGCTCGGTGAACTCGCCGGTGCGACCGAGGAGTTCACCGATGCTGGGGACGGCGTACGTCCGGTACAGGGCGAACCCGAGGGCCTGCATGGTGTCCCAGGGGAACTCGTACGACGAGCTGATGCTGTAGATCTCGTGGTAGTCCGTATCGGGGTCGAGCCGGCGGATCCGCCGGGTCCAGTGGTCGCGCCGCACGCTGGTCCTCCCTGGGAGCCGTGTCCCCGGATACACCCGGGCCCAGCCCCACCTTCGTACGACGGCCGTCAAGGATCAAGACGGACAACGGCCTTCGGCCACGTACAGCTTCACGTGGTCGGGGTCCCCGAAGGCGGCCCCGGCGCGCGGGGACTGCGTACAGACCTCGCCTCGTACGCGGTCGAGGTCGGCGTCGTCCAGCACGCCGCCGCTTCCGTAGAAGACCTGGATCCGGTACGCGGGGTACCCCATCCGCAGCACCTTCTGGTACGCGTCCGAGAAGTCGGCCCCCACCAGCCGCGGCGCCTTGGGGACGCGTACGTGCCCGCCCTCCTCGGCCGGACAGGACTCGCCCTTCAGTACGACGGCGAAGTCGACGGCGTCCAACTCCGCGTTCTTCTCCTGGAAACAGACCTTCCAATAACGGGGTTCGCTGTGGCCGGCGTCGCGGTTCAGGTCGGTGGCGTCCCTGATGCTGTACCCCTTGTCCGCCCGGATGGCCTTGCCGATGGCGTCGGCCAGGCCGTCGTGCGACGGGTCCTTCGCCTCCGACGCCGAGGACGACTTCGTGTGGGGCTGCGTCCCGTCTCCGCTGCTGCAACCCGCCGCGAGCAGCGCCCCGGCGGCCACGGCGAGGGACACGGACACGACCCGCACGACTGCCCGCACGGCTCCCCTCGTGGCTGCCCTCGTGGCTGCCCTCATGGCTCTCCTCCCGCCCCTTCCGACTCCCCTGTCTCCCCCAACTCCCGGAAAGGGTACGCCTGCCCGTCCGGCCGCAGCCGATTCCCCAACAGCCCAAGGACAGGGCCGCGGGCTACTTCGCCGGCTTCGACGACGCCCGACCCGTACGCCCCGTGGGCGCGGCCGTGCCCGCCTCGACGTCCCGGGCGCCCCGCCGTACCCGGGACGGGGACAACAGCAGCGCGGCGCACCCGCACAGCGTCAGGAACGCGAAGGCGAAGCACCCCCACAGGCTGTAGGACCCGCCCCACAGATCGCCCGTGACGCTGCTGTCGATCGCGGTCACCGCGGCGACGCCCAGCGCACCGCCCGCCTGCTGCCAGGTGACCAGCGTCCCCGACGCGGTGCCCTGTTCGCTCATGTCGGCGGCGGCACTGGCCAGCAGGGTGGCGGCCGGATAGGCGACGGCGATGCCGGCGCCCACCAGGATCGCCGCGGGCAGCAGATGAGTGACGTAGGCGTGCTGTTCGACGGTGGTGTAGAGGAGTTGCCCCACGGTGATGACGGCGAGCCCGGCGAGCAGCAGCCGCGTCACCGGCGCGCGGTTGGCCAGCCGGGACGCCGGGGTGGACAGCAGCCCGACGGCGAGCCCCTGGGGCAGGAACGCGAGCCCGGTCAGCAGCGCCGAGTACCCCTGTTTTTCCTGTAGTTCGGTCGCGACGAGGAACATCGCCCCCGTGATCCCGGCGAACGCCCCGCCCAGCGCGAGGCACGCGGCCAGCATCCGGCGGTCGGCCAGCAGCGCGGGCGGCAGCAGCGGCACGCGCGCCCTGGCCTGTGTCACCAGGAAGACCACGATCGCCGCGAGACCGACGGCCGCCACCACGGTCACCTCCGCGCCGGACCCGGTGCCGACCCGGCCGACCGCGTACACCACGGCGACGAGCCCTCCGGTGATCAGCAGCGGCGGCAGCCACGGCATCAGTCCCCCGCGGCCCGCCCCGCCCGCCGCCTCCGGCGTCCCGGCCGCCAGCACACGGGGGCCGAGGGCGAGGACCAGGGTGGCCAGGGGTACGTAGAGGAAGAACGCCCCGCGCCAGCCGAAGCCCTGGGTGAGCAGACCACCGATGACGACACCGAGGGAGAAGCCCGCCGCGCCCATGGCGCTGAAGACGCCGAGCGCCTTGTTGCGGGCCGCGCCCTCGGGGAACCCCGCGACGATCAGGGCGACGGCGGCGGGCGCCGTGACGGCCGCGCCGACGCCCTGGACGGCGCGCGCGCCGATGAGCAGCACCGGCTCCTGCGCCAGGGTCGCGGCGAGCGAGCCGATACCGAACACCGCGACGCCGCTCAGGAACATCCGCCGCCGCCCCCAGCGGTCCGCGCACGTGCCGCCGACCAGGAGGAGGCCCGCGTATGTGGTCAGGAACGCGCCGGCCACCAACTGCAGCTGGTCCGGGCGGAGTTCGAGGCCCTCCTGGATGCCGGCGAGTTGTACGTTGATGCTGGAGAGGCTCATGCCCTCGAAGAGCACGGCGGTGCACAGCACAAGGAGTCTGGTCCAGGCCCGACGGTCGAACCGGAAGACGTCGCCGTCCCTCGCTGAACTCATGGAGACCTCTGTTCCTACCGGAGCGGGGGTTGCGGCCCGTCGCCCACGAGGCGGTGGGCCTCGCGCAGATCGTCGCCGTCGTAGCGGCAGCGGGCGAGTGCGCGTACGGCGGGGCTCGCGTTGACCGCCACGGTGTGGCGCAGTTCCCGGAACAGCGGGATGTCCGAGCCCGAATCCCCGTACGCGACACAGGAGTCGCGGTCGAGTCCGAAGCGGGCGCGGACGCGGTCCACGACGGTGACCTTGTCCTGCGGGGTGAGGATCCCGGCGGGGCCGGGGGCGGCGGTCAGGGGCAGCGGCGGGAAGCGGGAGGCGACGACCTCGTCGACGCCGAACTCCGTGAGCCGGGCGGCGAAGAAGTCGGGCGACATCGTGATGACCATCGAGCGTTCACCGCGGGCACGGATGTCGGCGGCGACGTCCGCGAGCCCACCGATCCAGGGGGCCCCGGCAAACGCACGGGCGACCACGTCCTCTCGCAACCCCCGCCACAGTCGGCCGAGTTCGGCGGCGAAGGCGCGGGTGTCCGTGCGGCCCGCCGCGACGTCGGCCTCCAGGGCCATCAGTTCGGGTAAGCAGCGGGCCCGGCTCGCGATCTCCAGGCTCGCCGTCGTGTTCCGCAGCAGCGTGCCGTCCATGTCGAAGACGTGCAGCCGGGTCACCGCCGGACCTCCGCCACCGGGGCGGCGGCCGGGTACAACTCCCATCCGGGCGGGGCCGGTTGTCCGTGGTGGGCGGCGACCAGCGCGGAGCTCGCCGGGAACAGCGGGGTGGGCAGATCGCTCGGCGCCGCCCAGATCCACCGCTCGAAGACGTCCGGTTCCGTGACGGTGGCCACGGGGTCGTCCGCGACGGTACGAACCAGAACACCGGCGGTCAGATGGGTCCGCTCCCGGCCGCCCGTCTCCAACCCGAACGCGAACACGCGCGCGTTCGCCGCCGCCTCCCGGATCCCGCTCTCCTCGGCGATCTCCCGCACGGCGGCGGCCTCGAAGCTCTCCCCCGGTTCGACGTGCCCGCCCGGCAGACACCACGAGGCGTCCTCACCCCGCTTGACGCGCAGACCGATCAGAACGCACCCGTCCGGCCGCAACAACAACGCCCCGACACCCACCACAGGCGCCCCCGACGTCATCCCCGACGTCATCGCAGTGCCTCCATCCCCCGCAGCGCCGAGTCGGCGGCGTAGTGTCCGCTGATCATCGCGGCCACGATGCCACGGAACAGTCCGCACGCGTCACCCGCGACCCAGGCGGGAACATCGATCAGGCGCAGGTCGCCGTCCACGTCGGGGTACCAGCCGACCCCTTCGAGGGTGGGCCCCACCAGCCGGGTCTCACTGTCGTCGACCTCGGGGTAGGCGGCGGCGAGGCGGCCGAGACCGCGCAGCATGATCTCACGCAACTCACGCCCGTAGACCCGCTCGAAGATCCCGACGGCCGCCGCGTCCCCCGACATGAGCTCCCGCAGGGACACCGTGAAGCCGGACTCCTCGTACGTCATCGCGGCGAGCGCGGGCGCCATCGCCTCGCGGGCCACCGACTCGTCCAGGATCCGCGTGTTGAAACCGACGTTGGAGCGCCCCGTCGGCGGGCAGTCGGAGCGGCCGGAGACCGTCCACAGCCCTTGTGTCTCGGTGAGCGCCGCCTCCCCTTGCCGACAGGCGCAGAACGTCCTCCACTCCACGCCGCCGTCCCCCTCGCGGAACCGGAGCTTGGGGTCGAGCTGCTTCATGTCCCTGAAGAACGCCCTGTCGGCGGGCTGTTCGATCCGGAACCCGACCTCCAGGCGCCGGAAGGAGCGCCGCTCCGTGAGCGCCTGAAGCCCGAGCGGTCCGAACCGTCCGCTCGCCACGATCAGCCGCCTGGCCGCGAGTTCGGAGGTCTGCCCCTTCGCATCACACAGCGCCAGCCGGAAGGCGTCGCCTTCGCCGCACTGGCGGAGGGAAAGAACGAGAACTTGCCGTCCGAGAACAGTCCCGCCCCGCCGTGCCCACGCGTCATGTCGGCGGCCGCGTACCGGTCGCGCCGGTCGACCGGCTTGCCACCGTCGATGAGCGCGACCCTGTGCCGCACCCCCGCCAGCCGCTGCGCGGCGGCGAGCCCTGCGGGGCCGGCCCCGATGACGACGAGGTCGAAATGGTCCACGGTTCTCCCTACGGACATGTCAAGACCTGAAGGCGGTGCCTGCGGCGAGCGAATCTCAGACGGAGCCCGACAGACTCACCTCGTGGATCTCCTGCAGATTCCGGTGCCGCTCCCCGTAAGTGAAGCGGGCGACTGCTACGTGGACACGGCCGTCCAGTCCATGACCATCGGCAACTCGATGGCGCGGGACAGATCATGACCCGCGCAAGCTCGCCCTGCGTCCCCATCAGTCCCCCCCCAGCCGGACGATCGATCGCCCCGGGGCGGCAAGCTACACGACGCACCGAAACCCCAGGGCACATGACCGCTCAACTAAGGCCGTGTTCAGGCCAGTTGCCGCCGAACACTCGGCGGACACCTCGAAATGGGCCGAGCACAGCACGGGCCCGGGCCCCACTTCCAGCCAAAATGAGCACGGTGCCCCACGGGTCAGTGGGAGTCGGCGACTTCGACGGCCAGGGGTTGCAGCAGGGCCGAGGCGAGTTCCCTGCGGGCGCTGGGCTCGTCGCCTGTCGCCAGGTCGTCGAGCAGGGCGGGAACATCCAGCGGGTACGCGGTGATCCGTGCCGATCGGGTACCGGCGGCGGTGCGCACGACCACGCTCCGGGGGTCGGCCGGGGCCTCCGTCGGGTAGAGGAGGGTGCACGAGGCGGTCGGTGACGCGTCGGCGTGCGTACCCGCGAGCGTATGGGCGTAGACGAATGCCTGATACACGTCGTCCGAGGAGAGTTTTCGCCGGTCGTAGAGCTTGTACTTGACGTCGACGGGGTGGCGGCGGGCCGTCGGCCCGTGCCCCCGGGTGAGGAGCAGGTCGGGGCGGAGTTCGGTGTGCGTGGCGCCGGTGGCCTCGTGGACCACGATGCCCGGGTGCACGGACTGGGCGCGGACCGTGACCTGGTGCGGGGCCAGGGTGCGGGAGACCAGGCGGGTGACGAAGTCCTCGAAGAGGGTGTTCATGTCGAGGAGGAAGACCCGGGAGTCGGCGGGGCCGGTGGTGAAGAGGCCGTGGATGCCCGCACCGGCCAGGAGGAGCCGGGCCCACTGGTGGGCCGGCCGGTAGTGCTCGTTGTGGCGGCCGTAGCCGTGATCGTGGCCGTGCGGGTAGCGGGACGGCGTGCACAGCGCCGCGAAGTCCGTCGCCAAGCGCCGGGACCGGGCCCGGATCGACGCGTCGGCCGCGGTGCGGGCGGCGAGGGAGAGGGCCTCTGCGCACAGTTGGTTGTCCGGGATGTCGGTGGAGCGTTCGTCGTAGCGGCACTCCAAGCGGTCGAGACGTCCGTGCCGGCGCAGGAGCTGTCGGGTGGGGAGCAGACGGCCGCGGAGCACGGGCAGGGACTCCGTGCGGGTCAGGTAGTCCTGGCGGGGGCCGTGGTGGAGCAGGGCCGCGGTGGTGCGGTTGAGGAGGTCGCAGATCAGGTCCCGCAGGTGAGGATCGCCGGTGTCGAAGGTGCGGCGGACGTCGAGGTGGTGCACCGCGGTCGTGGCTGTCGTGTATTCCAGCATGCGGAGGACATTCAGGTTCCCGCCCACGAGTTTCGGCACGACACGGATGTCCATGGCGTCGAGTTCCAGAACTCCCACGTACCAGCCGGCTCGGATCTCCAGCCGGTCCCGGTCGAGGGAGCGGAGCGTGATCAGACGGTTGAGCGCGGGGTCTTCCGTCAGCTCCCGGTCCCGCGCGGTGAGCCGTGCGTCCTCGACGATGCGGGATTCGTACTCGCTGAGCACGATGACACGACGACGTCCCGTGGTCATACGGGCTCGCCCGTTCCCACCTGGAGTTCCGCGTAGAGCGCGGCGACCAGTTCGTCGTCGTCGAGGTCGTGCAGGGTGTGGTGGTCCACGTCGACGACGGCCGTTCCCAGGAATCCGGCCAGGACGCTGTAGTCGTCGTAGGCGAACTCCTGGAGCAGCGGCATGAGGTCGTTGCGCATCACGGTGGCCAGGTGTGACTCGGTGGCCAGTGGCGCTCCGCGATCGAGGAAGAAGGCGTGGCCTATCTGCTGTTCGCGTCCGACCTGGCCGCGGATACGGGAGTTGAGCTCGGTCAGCAGGTCGGCGAGGTGGAGTTCACCTACGTGGTAGCCCTCCAGGACCGTCGGGTCCGGCATGAGTTCGAGGAAGGCGAAGCGGCGGCGCAAGGCGGAGTCCAGGAGCCGGATGCTGCGGTCGGCGGTGTTCATGGTGCCGAGGACGGCCACGTTCGGAGGGACCGTGAAGGGTTCGCCGCTCTGCGGGAGCACCACCTCAAGGCCCCGCTTGTCCCGTTCGAGCAAGGTGATCAACTCGCCGAGGATCTTGGGGAGATCGCCGCGGTTGATCTCGTCGATGAGCAGCAGGTACGGGTTGTCGGGGTCGTCCGCTGCCGCGAGGCAGACCTTCTTGAACGCGCCGGCCGTCATGACCAGGTCGAGCCCGGAGCCGCCGTGCCGTGGCCTGAACCCCTCGATGAAGTCCTCGTAACCGTAGGACGGGTGGAAGGTGAGCTGCGTGAGGTGAGCGGCCGCGCGGTCTCCCGGGTCCGAGAGTGCGTTGATCGCGGCGCGGAATTCGTCACTGCCGTACTCGGCGTGCGGTGCCGGATGGGCCGGATGGGCCGGATGGAGGTGACCGAGTCGCTCGGTCAGCCACCAGTGCGCGAAGCGCAGGGCGGTGTAGGTCTTGCCGGTACCGGGCGGCCCGAAGAGGACGGCTTGCCCCTTGCGGGCCAGGGCATCGGCGACGTCGAGAAGGACCGGGTCGGTGGGGGTGTCGGTGGGAGTGGAGTCGATCTCGGCGGATGCGGCGGCTCCGGACCCCTGATGCCGCTCCTGCCCTGTGGCCCCGGCCCTGCCCTGGCGGATGGCCTTCCACAAGCGCTGGGGGACATCGGCGACGGTGACCACGGCCCAGCGCTTCTCCGGCTCCGCGAGTTCCTGGGCGTAGGACTGGTCCCAGTCCACGGAGACGGTGTGCCGGAACTCCGCGCGCTCCGGCCGCCACTGGTAACCGGCGCTGGTGACGGTCCCGACGCCGAGGATCTCCCGGGTTCCGCGGTTCGCCACCACCCGGTCGCCCGGCTGCAGGCGACTGAACTTCCAGACTTCGCCCGCCTTCCTGGTGACGGTGGTCTGGTGGCCGCGGTATTCGTCGGCATAGGCGGCCTGGAAGGCGCCGCGCAGTTCCTTCTCGTCGGCGAAACGCGTGGCGTCCCCAATGTCGTCCCAGCCGAGGCAGATGTAGCCGCCGTCCAGGCAGTCCGGCCAATGGCGCCCGGCCTCTCCCGTGGCGACCTTGACGATGGCCTGGGACGGACGCGGGTCGGCCCACCAGTACAGGAACGAGGCGATCTCCAGCGGCTGCCAGTTGTTGAAGAGCGGTTCGTCGTCCACCAGGTCCTTCAGCCGGGCATGGGCCGCGAACGGCTCAAGTCGGGGCGGCGCTTCGCCACTGAGCAGACGGATGAAGTGCCGTACGTGGTCGCGGCTGTAGATGGGCAGAGTGAGGTCCGGGTAGTAGACGTGGACGGCCTTCGCCACGAGCGCGGGACCGGAGCGCAGCGCTTCGATCTCGTCGATGTCGGCGACTCTTCCTTCACTCGCCGCCCTGAAAGCCTCCTGGAATCCGGCGCGGACGGCGGCCCATGCCTCGTCCACGTCGGCGTAGCGCGGGTCGAAGTGCCACTCGCCGGTGTTGCGCATATAGATGATGTGCTTGCCCGCGTTGCCTCCGGCGATACTGCCGAGGTCCGGGGTCTGGAACTCCGCGAGATGGCAGAACGAACCACGGGACTGCGCATGACCGAGGGCATAGCGCTCCAGCGGCAACTCGGGCCAGCCCGCCAGCGGAAACGCCTCCCGTACGGCAACCGCCTGCTCATGGGCAGCGGCGACGCTCGCTGCCCATAGCGCACCGTCCGCGGCGGCCACCGCTTCGTGGAGCGGCAGGGAACGACGAACCCGCGTATCGCCTACTGCCACGGGCGCCAGGGCGCAGGTGCCGCACGGCACGGTGACCGGTCGGCCGGCCGCGTTCAGCAGGCCGTTCGCCCGGGAGAACTCTTCCCGTGCCGGATCCCGCTCGTCCGTCCCCGCCTCCAACAGCCGCTGCCACAGGTCGCCTTCAGGATCTGAGCGTTTGGTCCAGCGCGGCTCGTCGGACGGGGTGAGGTGGGGGCAGTCCTTCCGGTGGTGCAGGGTGGAACCCGAGACCGGGCAGATCACCTCGCCCTCCGACGGAAAGAGCCGGTACCACTCCTCCCCGAACCGAACCAGCCGGGTACTTCCGGAATCGCCGAAACCCTGACTGTTCCACTCATCAGGCCATGCCGCTTCCATCACCGGACTCCCAACTCCTCCCGCACGAGCACGCGTTGCCGGACGCCGACCGCTCGACACCACGGGGTCGCGGCCACGCAAGAGAGGCGCCTCGGGCGTTCGAAGTCTAGTGAGAGTGGGACCTCGCCCGGATGCGGGAGCGGAGGGAGCGTGTCCGTGGCATGGATCCGGCCACTTCTCCCGTATCGCGTTGCGCCACCGCACTCCAACGGTCCGAACGAGTGGCATGACGGGGGTTGTGCATGAAGTTCGACATGGGCTCGACGACGCTGTCGACGCTGACGAAGAGCACGAGCGGGTCCAGTGACGATCTGGGCGCGCTGATCCAGCAACTGACCGCCGCCGCGCAGCCGTTGGAGGGGAGGCTGGTGCGTTGGTGGGGCGGGCCGGGCGCAAGGGGCTTGCCGCCGCGTTGATCGTTGCGGGTGCCGGGGTGGGGGTGCTGGGCGTGAGGTCGTGCGCCGGCGCCCAAGGCTGGTCGGGGGCCGCGCAGTTGGCGGCGGTGGCCGGTGTCGTGGTGGTGGCGTTGTTGCTGCTGGGCTGGTTCTCTCCGTTGGGCCGGGGAGCCGTGGTCGGCGCGGGAGCGCTGGCCGTGCTCGGTGTGTGCTGGGAGGTCGCGCTCGCTTTCCAGTCCTGGGGGACGGATGCCGTCGGCTCGGCGCGGGCCGCGGCCCTGCTCGTCGCGGTGTCTGTCGTCGCGCTGGGGGTGCTGCCGCGGCTCGCGCTCATGGGGTCGGGGCTCTCCGGTCTTGACGACCGGCGCTCGACGGGGACGTCGGTGAGCCGTTTCGAGGTGGCGACGGCGCTGGCCGCCACGCATCGGGGGCTGGTCCTCGCCGCGCTCGTCACGGCGGCGCCGGCCGCGGTCGCCGGTGTGCTCGCGATGCGTACGGTCACGATCTGGACGGTGTCGCTGGCCGTGGTGGCCTCCCTGGTGCTGGCGTTGCGGGCGCGCGCCTACCCGCTGGTGGCCCAGGTGATGGCGCTCCTCATGGCGGCTGGTGTGGTCGCGGTGCGGCTTGCCTGGTTGTGGCTGGAGCGGTCCGGGACGGCGGCGGGTCCGCTCGCGGCGCCGGTGGTGCTGGCCCTGGTGCCGTTGGGAGTGCTCGCCGTGGAGCCCGCCGAACATGTGCGGGTGCGGCTGCGGAAGTTCGGGGACGTGGTGGAGTCGGTCGGGGTGATGGCTCTGTTCCCCGTTGGTGCTCGGGGTGTTCGGGGTGTACGGGCGGCTGCTCGGCACCTTCGCGTGAGGTGGAGGTGACGGTGATGGCGGGTTCTGGGCGGTGACAGGACGACGTACTGCGGGAGTTGAACGGTGACGGGTCCACGCCCGAGCCCGAGGCCACCCCAACACCGGCACCGGCACCGGCACCGGCACCGGCACCGGCACCGGCGACCCAGGCTCCCGACTCTGACGTCTTCGCCCAGATCACCAGGCTGTCGGAGCTCCACACCGCCGGGATCCTTGACGGCACCGAGTTCCAGACCAAGAAGGACGAACTCCTTGGCCGGGTCTGATAGTTGAGGGTCACCCGTACAGTCACCCGTACACACGGCTTGTGCCACTTGCGAGCGTTCCGTGTCGACTGGTCGAGTTTCGCCGCCTGACGTCCGAAGAGCTCCAGGCGCGACTACGTTGATCGCCCATGATGACAAAGGATCGCCTCGGCGCCGTTTGCTCAGCTTCTCGATCGAACGTGAAAGTCGCCCTGGACCTGATATCCATCCACGCCGAGCGTGAAGTACGCGGACGCGTACCGCGGGCGAGCCTCAACCCGTTCATAGCCATCGCAGCGGTCGCGGCATGGGAGCGCTTCTTGGCGGACCTGGTCGGGGCCGCTACGTTCACGGACGCAGAGTGGCACGACAAGGGCTACCCCGACGGAGACGACGCGGGACAGGACGACGAGCCGGCCGAGACCAAAAGGGGACCGGGACACTTCTCCCTCCCTCGCGGCGCCGCATACGAACCGGAGCAACTGAACGGGTACCTCCGCAACCAGGGCATCCTCAAGGGCAACCTCACCGACGGCTGGGCAGCGCAGCTGGCCGGTTCGTGGACCGGCGCGACACCGAAGGCGTGGCGCTTCGCCGAGTACGTCCAGGACCCCGACGCCTTTCGCGCGGCCCTCAAGAGCGCACAGAACGTACGCAACGGGGCGGCGCACATGGCACTCCCCGCAACCGTGGTCGTGCCGGAGGCGCACCGCCCGGCAGGGGTGCCCGACGGGTCCGCCACGGCCGTGGAAACGGCGCAGGCACAGTACTACTGGACGAACGACGCGATCGCGCCGACGATTCAGAATGGGCACGCCCGGGGAGTCACCGCCCTGTGCGTGCAGTTGATCGACTCCAGCATTGTCAGGGTCGCCAAGGAAGTGGACTGCGACCCCACGGGGATCCGCCTGCCCGCGGGATGGCTCGATTCGACGGTTTCCGGTCCCCGGAGAGACCGGTACTTCGGGCTCACGTTCTGGGGTGGGAAGGCTCTGCACCGAGTCGAGTGACGCTGCCGGGCGCATGTAGCCGCCGGGCGCGACATCCCCCGCAGCCCGTACGGCAACGCTCTCCTCGACAGGCTTCACCGCTGCCCATTGATCGATCTTGACCGTTGCCGAACCCCAAGAGCACAATGATCGGCTCAAGTTGGATCATCATCCGCCCGGTACGCCTCAACTGGCGCCCGAAAAGGCGGACATGAAGAGCGATGCGGGTACTCGGGGGCGAGATGTCAGATCTGGCGAAGGATTCGGAGAGCATCCGAAGCGCGGCGAGCGCGTTGCGCCGGGTTGGACAGCACACCGAACGACCGCTGCAGGCGTTCGTGGAGCAGTCCCACGACCTGTCCGCGCTCGGCGCCCTGGGCTCGCTGATGAGTGCCACCGACGACATCGCCGACGCCATGGACACCCTGGGCAAGATGGCCCGACAGCTGAACGAGGAGTGGGACGAGCAGGCGACGGCGATGACGGAGGTCTCCGACGCCTTCGACCACTTGGACGCACTGCTGAGCGGCGACGACAAGCGCTGAACCCGCGCGGACCGGCCGAGTACGAGCACCACAAGACGGGGGAGCGTCAACAGCGCTGTGACGGACCTGAATCCGATCCACCTGATCAACAACGTCAATCACGCCATGGGCGAATCCATGGCGGACGTCCTGGAGTTCGTCGGCGTCACCGACCCGGCCGTCGACCCGGACGGCGTACGGGAGATCGCCAAGAAGTGGCGGGCGCTGGCTGACGCACTGGACCGGGCCCATCAGGACGCCGGCACCGCGCTGAAGGACGTGGACTGGGAAGGACAGGCCGCCAAGTCCTTCCACAAGCGGGCGACCAAGGCGCGCGGTCAGGCCGAGGACATGGCCGAGGCGCTGCGCGACGGCGCCCGGGCGCTGGATCAGTTCGCGGACCAGGCCCACGAGATGATCACCGAGATCGGGGTGATCTGCGTGGAGATCGTCGAGATGGAAGCGGCCGGCCTGGCGCTGTCCGTGCTCACCGCCGGAGTGTCGGCCGCGGCCACGACCATCGCCTCCGGGGCGCGGGTGGCCCGGATCGTCGAACTGGTCGCGAAGATCGAGGAATCCGGCAGCGCGCTGGCCCGGGTGATCCGCGGCGTGGCGGAGATCATCAAGACCCTGCAGCGGACCCTGCGAACGCTGAAGGAGGTCAAGGGAGTTGCCTCGGCCTCCCGGGTGGCAGGCGTCGGCATGCGGGATGCCGCCTTCGACACCCTCCTGCACGATCCGGGGGCGTTCAAGGATCCGGAGAAGCTGGCGGGGGTGCTGGGGGCCGGCGCCGTACTCGGGGTGGGCTTCGGTGCCCTGGGCAAGGGCCTGGGCAAGGGGCTGAAGGCGATGAGGCCGAGCGAGCTGAGTCGGCTCGGCAAGGCGATGAAGCTGGGCGGCGGCCCGGCACGGCCGGCGCTCCGCCCCTCCGCGGCGGAGCGGCAGGCGACCTCGGTCACCAGCCTGGAGAAGAAGTGCGAGTTCGACCCGATCGATGTCGCCACCGGCGACATGCTGCTGCACGAGGTCGATGTCTCGCTGCCGGGCACCCTGTCGCTCATCGTGGAGCGCACCCACCTGTCCTCGTGCCGGTGGGGCGGCTGGTTCGGCACCACGTGGGCCTCGACCCTCGACCAGCGCCTCCAGGTCGACGACGAGGCCATCACCTTCGCCGCCGCCGACGGCGCCCGCCTGGTCTACCCCGCCCCGGAAGCGCAGACCGCCGAAGCCCTGTACCCGCTCACCGGCCGTGGCCCCGCCCTGACGTGGGACGACGAGGTCGACGGCGGCCTGCGCCTGACCGAGCCGGACGGAGGCCTGGCCTACGTCTTCCACTCCCCGTGCCCGCTCGACGACGACAGCGGCGTCGACCTGCCCCTCCAGACGGTCATCGACCCCAACGGCAACCGCATCACCATCGACTACACCGTCGACGGCAGCCCGTCCGGGATATCCCACTCCGGCGGCTACCGCCTGGCCCTGGACCACCATCCCACCCAGCCACGCATCACCGCCGTCCGCCTCCTCGACCCGCGCGACCCGGACGCCGCCGCGTCCACCACGATCGCGTCCTACGACTACGACTCCTCCGGCCACCTCACCGCAGTGACCAACTCCTCCGGCCTGCCGCTGCGTTTCACCTACGACGAGGCAGGCCGCGTCACCTCCTGGACCGACCGCAACGACTCCTCGTACTCCTACACCTACGACGAGCGCGGCCGCGTCACCCGTACCGAGGGCAGCGCCGGATACCTGACCGGCACCCTCACCTACGACGACGCCACCCGCACCACCGAGGCCACCAACTCCCTCGGCCACGTACGCCGGTACGAGCACAACGACGCCTACCGCCTGATCCGCGAAACGGACCCCCTGGGCAACGTCACCGTCCAGGAGTGGGACGACGCAAACCGCCTGGTCTCGGTCACCGACCCCATCGGACACACCACCCGGTACAGCTACGACGATCAAGGTCGGCCGACGGAAGTCACCCGCCCCGACGGTCTCTCCCTCACCGTCGCCCACAATCACCTTGGGCTCCCCGTCGAGACGGTCGACGCGGACGGCACGACATGGCGCCGCTCCTACGACGACCGCGGCAACCTCACCGCCCTGACCGACCCCCTGGGCGCCACCACTCGCCACACCTACACCGCGCAGGGGCACCTCAGCGCCGTCACCGACGCGCTGGGCAACACCACCATCGTGCAGTGCGATCCGGCCGGCCTCCCGCTGACCGTCACCGACCCGTTGGGCGCCACCACCCGCTACCGGCGAGACGCCTCCGGCCGCCCCACCAAGATCACCGACCCGCTGGGGGCGGTCACCCGGCTGACATGGACGCCCGAGGGCAAGCCGGCTCGTCGGCAGAACCCCGACGGGTCGGCGGAGTCGTGGACCTACGACGGCGAGGGCAACTGCCTCACCCACACCGACGCCCTCGGTCAGGTCACCACCTACGAGTACACCCACTTCGGCCTCGTAGCCGCCCGCACCGACCCCGACGGCACCCGCCACGCCTTCACCCACGGCCACGATCTGCGCCTGCGGGAAGTCACCAACCCCCAGGGCCTGACCTGGAGTTACACCTACGATCCGGTGGGCCGCCTGACAGCGGAGACCGACTTCGACGACCGAACCATCACCTACGAACACGACGCCGCGGGCCGCACCACCACGCGCACCACTCCCCTCGGCGACGTCATCCGCTACACCCACGATCGCCTGGGCAACGTCGCCACCAAGGACGCGGCAGGCACACTCACGCGGTACGCCTACGATCCCGCCGGCCGCCTCCAACGGGCCGTCAGCGCCGACCACGAACTGTCCCGCCGCTACGACCCCGCCGGCCGTACGACCCACGAAACGATCGACGGACGCACGGTCACCCACACCTACGACATCCTCGGCCGCCCGCTCCAGCGCACCACCCCCACCGGCGCCACCACCCGGTACTCCTACGATGTCGCGGGCAACCGCACCGAGCTGATCACCGCGACCGGCCACACCCTCGCCTCCAGCCACGACCCCCTCGGTCGCGAGCTGCTGCGCACCCTCGCCTCCGGCGCCTTCTCGATCGCGTACACCTGGGCCCCGAACGGACGCCTGGCCCGCCAGCACCTGGCCTCCGGCACCGACGCCGTGCGCACCCGCGACTACCGCTACCGACCCGACGGCCACCTCACATCCGTCGGCGACAGCCGCACCGGGGAAAGCCGCTACACCCTCGACGCCGCCGGTCGCGTCACCGGCGTCAGCGCCCGCGACTGGACCGAGACGTACGCCTACGACGACGCCGGCAACCAGACCTCGGCCACCTGGCCCGACCGCTACATCGCCCCCGAGGCCCGGGGCGAGCGGACCTACACCGGTACCCGCATCCACACCGCAGGCAGCATCCGCTTCGAACATGACGCCGCCGGACGCCCCACCCTGCGGCAACAGACACGTCTGTCCCGCAAACCCGCCAGCTGGCACTACACCTGGAACGCCGAAGACCAGCTCACCGAGGTCACCACCCCTGACGGCACCCGCTGGCGCTACACCTACGACCCCCTCGGCCGCCGCAGCGCCAAGCTCCGCCTGGCCTCCGACGGCACCGTCGCGGAACGAGTGGAGTTCACCTGGGACGGCCCCACCCTCGTCGAACAGACCACCACCGCTCCCAGGCAACTCCCCCACCCCGTCACCCTCACCTGGGACCACGACGGCCTCCACCCGGTAGGCCAGACCGAACGCCGCCTGGACACGGCGACCCAACACGAGATCGACGCCCGCTTCTTCGCCATCGCCACCGACCTCGTCGGCACACCGACCGAACTCATCGACTCCGGCGGCAACCTGGCCTGGCACACCCGCACCACCGTGTGGGGCACCACGACCTGGTCCGCGAAGAGCACCGCCTACACGCCCCTCGGCTTCCCCGGCCAATACCTGGACCCGGAGACAGGCCTCCACTACAACCACCACCGCTACTACGACCCCGCCACCGCCCGCTATCTCACCCCCGACCCCCTGGGCCTGGCGCCTGCCCCGAACCCCGTCACCTACGTCCACAATCCCCACACGTGGACCGACATCCTCGGACTCGCACCCGGCGAGTGCCCGAAAACCGGCATGCGGATCAATCCGCGCGGCTACACCTCGATATTCGAAATGAAGCTCGACCCGTCCGACTTCGGCCGCAGTAGAGCCGTGCATTTCAACCGCGCCAATGCCTCGCTTGATTCGGCTATATCGAATGATCCGGCCCTGGGCAGGTTCCTGGATCAATTCTCCCCCGGGATCGCCGACAGGGTCAGCTCCAGCGGCGGACGACGTACCCCGCTGGGCTTCACCTGGCAGCACGAACCATCGGCCAACGCGGGTGGCGAACAGGGCGTCATGAGGCTCGTCCCCACGTACCAGCACACGCCAGGCAGCCCCTGGTGGGACGTCCTCCACCCAGGAAACTCCGGAGGATACGCTCAGTGGGGCATACCCAACGGCGCGCCGCCGAACAGCAGGAGGTAACACGTGTCTTTCTACATGAACGACGTCATGGGGGCGTCAGTTGACGAACCGACAGAATCACAGATCCGAGGGATCCTGTCCGGCCTTGAAAAGGCGGACGAGGAACACCCGGACGTTTCACTTGGCCATGAATCCGGATGGACACTGAGCGTCTACGGCGACAAGACAGTGCTGTGGGAGAACGTCGAAGACCCCGACATCGAACCTCAGCAAGTCACGCTGCCGGCCTGGGACGCCGTGGTGGATGTCCTCATGCAGGTGTCGCGCGGTGAATTCGACACGGTAAGTAGCCTGTTGGGCAGGGAGCAGTGAGGGTTTTCATCCTGCCGCGGCAAGAGCGGAAGCCCTGGTCAGAGAGTTGATCGCGATTGTCGGAGTGATGCGTGATGCTCTCCGAAGTTCCTCCCTGTTCGACGCCGTACGCGGCTCGGATTCGCCCATTGGTCGGCCCGACTACGGGTTCCTCCTCACGTCGTGGTCAATGGCCCGCAGCGGAGGGCCTGCCCCCTGTGCGATGAGGAAGCGTCCGCACTGCTCGCTCCACTGGCCTCACCCCGGCCCGGCGAAGATCGCACCCGATCAGACGCCTCGCCTGGCGGACCGGAATGGTGTTGCTGACGGTGATACAAACCGCCTTCGACCCCTTGGAGGGGCCATGCGCATGCGCACCACCGTCACCACCCTTGGCCTGGCCACTGCCGGCATTCTGGCCACCGCGGCCGCACCATCCACCGCTACCGAGCGGGTCCCGGACGCCGAAGTGGCGGTGATCGCCCAAACCACCGGCGCGTGTCTGGGCCTGCCCGAGCGCCAGCCGATGAAGAACCTGCCCGAGCTGACCACCCTCACCGTCCAGGACCTGCCCAAGCTGCGTACCGAAGCGGGCCGTCAGTGCTTCGCCAACGCCGCCACCGCCCCGGACAACCCCATCAAGGCCATGCTCGACAAGCTGTCTCCCGCGGGCGTCGACCTCCCGCTCGGCCTGGACAAACACGCCACCCGCTCCGCTCAGGCCGCTCGCGTGGATGGCGAGGACGCCCCGGTGGGCCTGGTCAGCGAGTCGCTGAACAAGTTGTGCCTGGGCATCCCGATCAAGGCCAACATCCAGCAGCTCATCGGCCTGGTCAACATCGTCGCCATCCAGGACATCCCCATCCTGTCCGCACCGCAGAATCAGCAGTGCGCGGACAACTCCACACAGGCCAAGGGCGACGAACCGATCTCCCACATCCTCGACGACATCCCGGTTCTCTCCTCGAACGGCGTCAGCAACGAGTAGCGCGCTGGCCCCGCCGGGATGGCCTCGGTGTGCGGGGTGTTCGCGGTGAACAGGGCCCACTCCGATGGTCGGGTGGTGCTCCGTTCGCACATCAGGAGCCTCGTCGCAGGGCAGAGTACGACTCCGGCCGAATCGCCCAGCTCCCCCTCCGCCTCCTTGCTACGGTCCGGGCATGCTGCTGTCAGCGCGCCCTTCGCGTGCGGTTGATCTGCGAATTGAGCCGGTGGATGCCGTGCTCGACCGGGTAGAGCGGTCGCTGCGGGTTCGTTTCGAGCGGGAGTCCGTGATCCGGAAGCGGCGGTCGGTCGGGGGCCGTACGGACCGGGGTACTTGGGTGCGAGTGGAGCGGCGCTCGCTTCAGCGGGTGGCCGCACAGGGAGGCAACGGGCCGGAGGCCGCAGCTGCCCTCCAGGGCGTTGCGATGCCGCGCTGGTGCACGGGGTTGACCTGGCGCGACGAGGACGAGCCGGTGATGTGGCGGGCCGACGAGACGGAGCTGGTCACCGCGCCGCCGGTCGGGCAGGCGGCCCTGGTCGTGGAGGATCCACAGCTGCCCGAGGCGTGGTGGTCCGGACTGAATACGTCGTTGGACGCGCTCGCCGCGCAGGACACCCCTCGCATCGCGACACCGGACACCGAATCGATCACACAGGGCCTCGTGGACGCGACGATCCGGTCGGCCTTCCCGGAGGCGACCGACCTCACCATCCATGAATGGGCCCCGGCTCACGCCGACTTGACCTGGGCCAACGTCACCGGGCCCGACTTCTGCATCATCGACTGGGAGGACTGGGGGACGGCGCCGCGCGGACTCGACGCGGCGACCTTGTGGGGCAACGCGCTCGCGGTGCCCGCCCTCGCGGAGCGCGTATGGCGCGAGCGGCGGCCGGACCTGGAGAGTAAGTCCGGCCGCCTGATGGCACTGTTCTTCTGCGCGAAGGTCGCAGGCCCCTACGCCCACGAGGCGGACCCGCGCCTCGAACCGGCCCGCAAGGAAGCCGCTCAGCTCCTCAGCGAGCTCCGGTCCGACTGACGCCAGCCGCCTCAGCCAGCAGGCGCCGGTATCGGGCCATCGCCGACGCGTCCACTTCGTACTCCAGAGAGTCGGTCAACTCCCGTAGGGGAACTGTGCTGTTGGTGCTCACCGCGATCGCGTTCACGTTCAGGAGGTGACAGGCGGCCAGGAAGGCGGCCTGCGGCGGATTGCACGCGTGAGAGGTTCGCAGGAAGAGCCGCGGATCGAAGCGGGAGCACACCGGCTCCGCCGTGCTGCCGCCGAAGGGGCTCATGCCCCCACACCTGTGCCGGACGCCAACGTGCGGTGATCGTCTCTCCTGCGTGCAGGATGTCGGCGCCGACGAGCAGCCCGGCACGGACCAACAGTACGTCGGGGCGGGGGGCCGTCCACCACGGGCCCGGAGCCGTTCAAGGCAATGCCCCGCCAGTTGCGCTCTCCTCTGCCGAACGGGCCTCGAACAGCGCACGGTTGCACGAACTGGCCGAGCGCTACTCCGACGACTTCGACCAACTGAAGCAGGACCCTGACCACAAGGGCAAGGTCAAGCCCTCGGAGATGGAAGAAGCCCGAGTCGCACTCGATCTGCGCGAGAACGGCACGCTCCCTTCTGACATCCAGCGCCCCCAGCCGCGAACAGGGGCGACCTCTACTCACCGAGCACGCAGCAGTACTACGACATCAAGGGCGTGCACTCCGACTGGCCTCCGTACAACAACGTGCGCGACAAGTCACTTCTGTATAAGCAGGCCTACGATCCGGCGCACAACGAGGGCTGGGTAAGGAAGATTCAGGAGCAGATCGCCAGTCAGCACAAGGTTATCCTCGACGTGCGCAATGCGAACCAGGCCGCGATCGACGACCTGACAGAAATCATCGATCAGAACGGATGGAGTGAGCACGTTGTCTGGTACCCGTGACGTGAGCAGGACTGTACGCGTGATGCCTGCGAGCCCAGACGCTGTATCGACCCTGCAGGCCTGGTGCGACGCGGCAGACGACCAGACAACCCTGGATGCTTCACGACTCGACCTTTCCAACGCCGACTTGTCCGGCAGCGATCTCGCACTGGCAACATTCTTCGACGCGAACCTCACGGGTGCGAAACTCGTTGGAGCAGACCTGTATCGAGCACAGAGCGCGGATGCCGTTCTCGACCACGCGGATCTCACCGAAGCATCCTTGGTGAAGACCGACCTGCGCGATACGTCGATGCGTTCCGCTGACCTCACACGCGCCAATTTGGGTAGTGCAGAATTTTGGCAGGTAGACGCACGGATGGCATCTTTCCGCTACTCAACCCTGGATGGATCCTCGCTCCTGAACGTTGCCTTGGAAGGAGCCGACCTCACGGGAGCATCAGTACAGAACACGACACTTGACGTCACACTCGACGATGGAACCGTCGTCGTCGGTCTTTCAGGAACGGTCCGTGGACCGGCGCACCTCTCTGAGAACGGTTCTACGCGTGAACTTGCGGGGCTTGAACTCGAATTGTGGCTGAACGATCGCGGCGCCAACGTGCAAGTCCTGAACTCACCTCCCACTGCCACCACTTATTACGCCCGCATCAACGACGAGTTCCCCCGTGCTCATCCGATGGGGGTCGTACGGCGCCGCCGGGCAGGGACCGTCACACGAGACGAGGCATTCACCCGCAACCTTCGCTGGGAATCCACTGAATACCTCCGCCGCTATGAGATGGGAAGTACCGACGGCGAACACGTGGAAATCTCCGAGGAAGAGGCCAATCGTTTCATTTCCGACGTCACCGGAGAGCTCCAAGCCGGATCACCCAACTAGCCTCAGAGCCCGCGAGTAGATCACCCTCATCTCAGCCCAGGATTACGACAGTCAGCTCCTCGAACCGGTCGCCGTACGTCGTCGGCGGCTCCGCGATGCCGTGCTGTTCGGTACGGAGCGACAACGGCGCACCATGGACGAGCGATTGGGGAAGGTGTTCGCGGGAGTCGTGATTGCCGCGGTGTTGTGTGCCGGATGCGTGGGCTGGTCGTTCATCTCCCATCGAGTGATCGGGAAGAGCGGATACGGGACGACGTCCGTGCCGGCATCGACATCGCCACCAGTTCCAACAACCCAATCGTCGGGGAGTGTCATCTTTAGGACAGTCCCGGTCAGGGCCGCAACAGCAGATGAGTCGGGCTGTACGCCGAGTACAGCCCGACTCATTTGTGCATGAGGCTCAGTTCAGGTACTGCGTTGCAGACCGCGCCAGATACGCGCCGTGCCCTGCACGCCCCATGAACTCCCGCTCGCTGACGACGAGTTCACCACGTGACAGCACCGTCTCCACCCGCCCCACGATCCGCTTCCCCTCGTACGCCGAGTAGTCCACGTTCATGTGATGCGTCTCCGCGGAGATCGTCTGTTCGGCGTGCGGGTCGTAGATCACGATGTCGGCGTCCGTGCCCGGCGCGATGGTCCCCTTCTTCGGGTAAAGGCCGAACATCCGCGCAGGCGAGGCGCACGCGATCTCGATCCAGCGCCGCCGCGAGATGTGCCCGTCGACGACAGCCTGGTGCAGCAGGTCCATGCGGTTCTCCACCCCCGGCATCCCGTTCGGAATCTTCGAGAAGTCGCCGCGGCCCAGCTCCTTCTGCCCGCTGAAGCAGAACGGACAATGATCGGTGGACACCACCTGCAACTCATTCGTCCGCAACCCCCGCCACAGCGCCGCCTGATGCTCCTTCGGCCGCAGCGGCGTCGAGCACACATACTTTGCGCCCTCGAACTCCGGCTCCGCCAGGTTGTCCGTCGACAGGAACAGATACTGCGGACACGTCTCCCCGAACACCGGCAATCCCTCATGCCGCGCCCGCGCCAGCTCCTCCACCGCCTCCTGCGCCGACACATGCACCACATACACCGGCGCCCCCGCCACCTGCGCCAGCTTGATCACCCGGTGCGTCGCCTCCGCCTCCAGCAGCGCCTTGCGCACCTCGCCGTGGTAGCGGGGATCGGTCTCGCCGCGCGCCAGCGCCTGCTCCACCAGGACGTCGATCGCCAGACCGTTCTCCGCGTGCATCATCACCAAGCCACCGTTGTGCTCGGCCTGTTGCATCGCTCGCAGGATCTGACCGTCGTCGGACAGGAACACCCCCGGATAGGCAGTGAACAGTTTGAACGAGGAGACGCCTTCCGCCAGGAGGCCGTCCATCTCCTTCAGCGACGACTCGTTCACGTCCGACATGATCATGTGGAAGCCGTAGTCGATCGCGCACTGGCCGTCCGCCTTCGCGTGCCACGCGTCCAGGCCCTCGCGCAGCGCGCCGCCGCGCGGCTGGATGGCGAAGTCCACGATCGTCGTCGTGCCGCCCCACGCCGCCGCCCGCGTCCCCGTCTCGAACGTGTCCGAGGCGTACGTGCCACCGAACGGCATCTCCATGTGGGTGTGGCCGTCGACGCCGCCCGGGATGACGTACTTCTGCGAGGCGTCGATGGTGCGCGCGTCCGTCCAGGACGCGGCGGCGCTGCTGCCGGTGGCCGCGAGGGCGACGACGCGGCCGTCCTCGATGAGGACGTCGGCGTGCGTCTCGTCGGCGGCGGTGACGACGAGTCCGCCGCGGATCACTGTACGGACGGCGCTCATGTTCTCCTCCAGGGGTGACGGTGCGTCAGGGGCGGGTCAGCGGCTCGTACGCCTGCGGGGCCCGGTCGCGGTAGAACTGCCAGCGGTCGCGGACCTCGCGCAGCTTCGCCATGTCGAGCTCGCGGACGACGAGTTCGGGCGCCTTGTCGTCGGCGACCTCGCCCACGAACTGGCCCTCGGGGTCGACGAAGTAGGACGTGCCGTAGAAGTCGTTGTCGCCGTACTCCTCGACTCCTACGCGGTTGATGGCGCCGACGAAGTACTCGTTCGCCACCGCGGCCGCCGGCTGTTCCAGTTGCCAGAGGTAGCGGGAGAGGCCGCGGGACGTGGCCGAGGGGTTGAAGACGATCTGGGCGCCTTCGAGGCCGAGGGCGCGCCAGCCCTCCGGGAAGTGGCGGTCGTAGCAGATGTAGACGCCGATCTTGCCGACGGCGGTGTCGAAGACGGGCCAGCCGCTGTTGCCGCCGCGGAAGTAGAACTTCTCCCAGAAGCCCTTGACCTGCGGGATGTGGGTCTTGCGGTACTTGCCGATGTAGCTGCCGTCGGCGTCGATCACGGCGGCCGTGTTGTAGAGGACGCCCGGCTGCTCCTCCTCGTAGACGGGCAGGACGAGGACGATGCCGTGTTCGCGGGCGAGGGCCTGGAAGCGCTGGACGACCGGGCCTTCCGGGACGGACTCGGCGTACTCGTAGAACTTGGCGTCCTGCACCTGGCAGAAGTACGGGCCGTAGAACAGCTCCTGGAAGCAGAGGACTTGGGCGCCCTGGGCGGCGGCGTCGCGGACCGCCTGCTCGTGCACCTTGATCATGGATTCCTTGTCGCCGGTCCATGCGGTCTGGAAGATGGCGGCGCGGATCACGGGGCTCATCGGGACCTCCCGGGGTTCGGTGGTGGGTCAGACGGTAGAGGGTCGGGGCCCGGTGGCCGAGGCGCAGCGTGTCACGTGTGGGCGCGCGTCGCGTTGCACGGTGTCACGCAGGCATGGGGGGCGTGGGGTCATGGGTCCGCCTGCGCGTCGTGGGCGAGCAGGGCCAGGTGGACGGACGCGGCCTGTTCGAAGTCGTCGAGGTCGATGCCGAGCAGGGTCTCTATGGACTCAAGGCGGCGGTAGAGGGCGGGGCGGCTCATGTGGGTGAGGTGGGCGGGCGGTGCGGGACTTGTTGCGGCCGGTGGAGAAGTAGGCGCGCAGGACGGGGAGGAGGCATTCGGCCTCGCCGTTGCTGTCGGGTGCCAGGATGGGGGCCAACTCCCGTTCTGAGAAGGCCTGTACGCGGGGGTCGTCACGCAACTGCCGGACCAGGCCCCGGAGTCGTACGTCGCCGTTCCTGACCACCGGCGGGAGGCCGGGCGGCGTCCCGGCGACGGCGTCGGCGACGTGCAGCGCCTCGCGCAGCGCCTCCGGCACGTCTTCCCAGGTGGTGCGGGCGGGGCCGGCCGCGACCACGGCGCGCGCGTCGCCGGTCTCGGCGCGCAGTCGGTCCGCGAAGTGGGCGGCGAGGGCGTCGGGGTCCTGGTCGCGGGCGAGGCCGAGGAGGACGGCGGTGGCGGTGGCGGTGGCGGTGGCGGTGGCGCCGTCGGCCAGTTCGGCTACGAGGCCAGGTAGGCCCAACAGACGTAGGAGGCGGGTGAGTTGGGGTGGTGAGGAGTCGCGTACGGCGAGGGGGAGGAAAGTGCGGCGGTTCACCGGGAGGCCCGCCGCGCGGGCGCGGGGCAGCAGGCTGCGGGGTGGCACGGCACCGGAGAGCAGGTCGGTGAGCAGGCTGCGCGCCGACTGCTCCTCCCAGCTCGGGCCGCAGGTCCCGGTCAGCATGTGGTGCAGCACCAGCGCCTCCGCCGCCCGGTCCGCGAGCAGCCGCCCCGACGCGCCATCGCCGCGGTGTCCGCACAGGACGACGGAGCCCCAGCGTTCGCCGCGGCCGCCGAGTTCGGCGCGGATCCAGCCCTCGCCGTCGACGCCGCCGGGCTGGCGCGCGATGCGGTTCCAGTCGCGCAACACGTCGTCGACGGCGGGGCGTTCACCGGCCGTGGCGAGGACGCGGTGGGCGAGGTTGGTGAGGACGACCGGGCAGCCGCCGTGGGCGGCGATCTCGTCGAGGAGGGCCTGTAGCGGGGCGCCGGACGTGATGAGCGCGGTGAGCGCGGTGCGGACGCCTTCGGAGAGGCTGACGGCTGCGAACTTCCTTCGTACGAGCCGGGATTGGACCTCTTCCGTCAGCTCGGCGAAGGGGAACGGGCGGTGCAGCACCACCATGGGCAGACCGTGCCGTTCCGCGGCGCGGCGCATGCACTCCGGGGAGGACGGGAAGGCGCGGCCGAGGCCAAGGACGAGGGCGGCGGCCTCGGCGCGGTGCAGGGAGTCGATGTACTCGGCCTGCCGCCGCTCGTCGCCCGCGAGCAGCACGCCCGTGGTGAGGACGAGTTCGCCGCCGCTGAGCATGACGCCGACGTCGGCGGCCTCGGCGACGTGCACCCAGCGCACGGGGCGGTCGAGGTGGTGTGCCGCGGCCACCACCTCGGGGTCGCCCGCGGCGATGCGGTCGAGGGCGAGTATCTGGCGGACGGAGAGGGTGTGCGTGGACATGTGCGGGGCTCCCTCGTGTGGAGCGGCTACCCGGTGAGCGGTCTCGGGGCTCTGCCCCGGCTCCCGCTCCTCAATCGCCGGAGGGGCTGATACCGCGCAACGCCCGCTCCAACACCCCCGCCCCCTCCTCCGCCTCCGCCACCGTCAACGACATCGGCGGTGCGATCCGCAGCACACTCGAATCGTGCCCGCCACCCTTCCCGATCAACAGCCCCTGCGCGCGGCAGGATTCGAGAACGTCGGCCGCGCCGGGCCCCGCCCCCGACTCCTCCAGCTCCACGCCGATCATCAGGCCACGGCCTCGTACCTCCCGCACACCGGGCGCGTTCGCGGCGATCGCCCGCAGCCGCTCGATGAGCAGCCCGCCCACCCGTCGGGCATTGCCCTGGAGGTCGTGCTCCAGCAGGTACGAGAGGTTGGCGAGGCCCGCGGCCATGGTGATCGGGGAGCCGCCGAACGTCGAAATGGAGTTGGCGTCAAGGCAGTTCATGACGTCGGCGCGGGCGACGACGCCGCCGATGGACATGCCGTTGCCGATGCCCTTGGCGAAGGTGAGGATGTCCGGCGGCCCGGACTGGCCGTGCGCCTGCCAGCCCCAGAAGTGCTCGCCGGTGCGGCCCCAGCCCGTCTGCACCTCGTCCGTGATCCACAGGATGCCGTGCTCGTTCAGGACGTCGCGGAACGCCGCGTACAGCCCGTCGGGCGGGGAAGTGAAGCCGCCGACGCCCTGGATGGGTTCGGCGATGAGGGCGGCCACATCGCCGCGGGTCTGGCCGAGCATGTCGCGCAGGTCGGCGACGCAGGCGTCGATGAACTCGGCGTCGGAGAGACGGGCGTAGGGCCCGCGGCCGCGCACGCCCCCGTGCACGTACAGCGTCTGGAGCGGGGAGAGGCTGGTGGGCGACCAGCCCGTGTTGCCCGTGATGCCGACCGCGGAGAAGGAACGCCCGTGATAGCTGTTGCGCATCGCCAGGATCTGGTTGGAGCGGCGGTACGCGGTGGCGAGCAGCAGGGCCGTGTCGTTGGCCTCGGTGCCGGACGTCGTGAAGAAGACGCGGGCGTCCGGGATTCCGGACAACTGGGCGACGCGCTCGGCGAGTTCGACCATCGGCCGGTTCAGGTAGAGCGTCGAGGAGTGGATGATGCGGCCGGCCTGCTCGCTCACCGCCTTGGCGACCTCGGGCAGCGCGTGCGCCGTCATGGTGGTGAGGATGCCGCCGAAGAAGTCGAGGTACTTGTTCCCCTCGGCGTCCCAGACGTGCCGGCCCTCGCCGTGCGTCAGCTCGATCGGGGCGTCGTAGTACAGGGCGAGCCAGTCCGGCAGGACGTCGCGGTGGCGGTCGTGCAGAGAGGCTCGGGAGGGGGCGGCGGTCATCGACAACACTCCTTTTCCTTACATCTCTACGCACGTAGAAGGTCGATCGAACGTAAGCCTCCTGGAAGGGCTTGCCAAGGGCATCGTCGGCAACCCGCTGGATCGACGGGCGCCCGGCACCCGTGCGGGTGACGGTTCAGTGCGGTTCGGTTCGGCTCAGTGCGGCTCAGTGCGGCTCAGTGCTCTTCAGTGCGGTCCAGTGCAGTCCAGCGCGGTTCAGTGCGCGAGTCCCGCGACGCGCAGGGCGTGCACCACGTCCCAGTAGCGCTCGTCGGAGATCCGGCGGGCCGCGTCGAGGAGCAGTGGGACCAGGCGGTCCGGGGCGCCGCGCGCGCTGTCGGCGGCCTCTTCGGGGGTACGGCCGCGGACGTACGCGTCGAGGAGTGTGCGGACCTCGCGGTGCCGGCCCTCCGCGTCGAGCCGGCCCACGGCGTCACCGAACTCGCCCGGGGGCCTGCCCATGCCCTGGCGCAGCAGCTGCCGTCCGTCGGTGGCGCGGCCCGCGGCGGCCAGCGCGTCGGCGGCCTCGACCAGGCGGTCGGGCGGCAGCGACGCGGCCTCCCACAACAGGGTGGCCCAGTCGGTACCGAGCCCGGCATGCTGCAACTCATCGGCCAGCAACGGAAGTTGCGCACTCGGCCCGGAGGCCGCCCCTACGAGCACCACGTGCGCCTCACCACTGCGGCCCGCGGCGCGGTGCCGCGCGAGGAGGGCGACCGTCGCCGCGACGTGAATGCGGGCGGTGGCGTCGATCCGGGGTGGCTCCGCGGCGGGCTCCGCCCCTTCGCCCGACCCCGGCGCGGCGCCGGCGAATCGTGCGCCGGTGGGGGGTGGTGGGGTGGTGGGGGCTGATGCCGGCGGGGCGGTGGGCTCCGGTGGGGCTACGGCTACCGGATTCGGGTTCGGGTTCGGGTTCGGGTTTGGTACCGATCCCGGATACGGCTCCGGGGCCGGGGCCGGGGCCTGCGACGGCATTCCGGCGAAACGGGCGCTGACCCGGGGGCGGCGTTTGCGTCCCTTGGAGGACGGGGCGGGCGCGACAGCCGGAGCGGGATCGGGGGTAGGGGTAGGGGTAGGGGTAGGGGTAGGGGTAGGGGTAGGGGTAGGGGCGGGGGTCGGTGTCAACTCGGCCAGCCGTGCCCCGAGTTCAGCGATTCGTGCCGTCGCGCGCTCGTGGTCGTCGTGGGCCCATGCGAGACCGAGGCGGACCTCGTCGGCCTCCGTCTCGCCGGTGGCGGCGTCCAGGCGCGCGCCGAGTTCATGGAGGCGGCGCGCCGCGTACCGCCGTTCGCGCGCCATTACGTCGAGCCGGTCGGCGAGCCGTTCGCGCCCGCCGGGGCCTGCGTCGTGGGCGTGCGCGGACGCGCGGTGCAGGGCACGGGCGCGGGCCGCCTCACGTTCGGCGTGTCCGGCGCCCACGGCGGCCGCGAGGTCCTTCAGCAGCGACTCCACCACGTCCCAGGGCGGCACCTCGACGCCGTCGAGGCAGGCCCGCATGCCGTCGGAGTCCCGCTGCCAGAAGACGCCGCACCAGCCCGCGCGTTGATCGAGGCGGGCGTTGAGCCCTTGCAGATAGGTCGCGAAGTCCCGTACCCGGTCCGGGAGTTGTCCCACGTCCGCCACACGTCCGCCGATCGTCGCGTCCTGGAGCCTTACGCTCCGGAAGCAAACACCTCGCGTGTTACGGGCGCGCTACGCACGCTTTTCAGGGCGAACACCGAGGCAGGCGCCATACGGGCGCCATACGGGCGTCATGCGGGCGTCATGCGGGCGTCACGCGGGCGTCAGCGCGCAGTGCGCCACCAGCTCGTCCATGGAGAGGCCCAGCTCGCGGGCGAGCGCGGCGACGGTGAAGAAGGCCGGGGTGGGCGCCCGCCCCGTCTCGATCTTGCGCAGCGTCTCGACGGAGACGCCCGCGCCCGCGGCCACCTCCGTCATGCTGCGCCCGAGCCGCGCCTCGCGCAGCAGGCGGCCGAGGCGTTCGCCGCGTTCGCGCTCTTCGGGGGTCAAGGGGGTTCGGACCATGCCGCCATGCTACCCGAGCCCGTATTCTCGTACCGGATTTAAATACCGGTATAGTTATTGGCATGGTGGAACTGAAGACGGATACATCGATCGACGCGATGCGGGAGGCGGGGCGGGTCGTGGCCGACGCGCTGGCCGCCGTCCGGGAGCGGGCGGACGTGGGCGTGAGCCTGCTGGAGCTGGACGAGGTGGCACGTGAGGTGCTGCGCGGGGCGGGCGCGACGTCACCCTTCCTCGGCTATCGGCCGAGCTTCGCGCCGACCCCCTTCCCGGCGGTGATCTGCGCGTCCGTGAACGACGCGATCGTGCACGGGATTCCGACCGGGTACCGGTTGCGGGACGGCGACCTCGTGTCGATCGACTGCGGGGCGGAACTGGGTGGTTGGGCGGGTGACTCCGCGATCAGCTTTACGGTGGGTACGCCGCGCCCCGAGGACGTACGGCTCGTCGAGACGGCGGAGCGGGCGCTGGCGGCGGGGATCGCGGCGGCGGTCGTCGGGAACCGGATCGGGGACATCGCGCACGCGATCGGGAGCGTGTGCCGGGAGGCCGGGTACGGGATCCCGGAGGGGTTCGGCGGTCATGGCATCGGGCGCCGGATGCACGAGGATCCGGCGGTGCCGAACGAGGGCCGGCCGGGTCGTGGCATGCGTCTGCGTCCCGGCATGGCCCTGGCCATCGAGCCGATGCTGATCGGGGGCGGCCGGGACGGCTACCACGAGGCGGCGGACGGCTGGACGCTCCGCACCAACGACGCCTCCCGCGCCGCCCACGCGGAGCACTCCGTGGCGGTCACGGAGGCCGGCCCACGGATCCTGACTGCACGCTAGCCCCGCGTCGCGCGACACCGGGGACCCGGTCGCCGCACCGTGCCCGGGCGGTGGCCTCCGTCGCGCGGCACCGGGGCCCGCCTTGCCCACCCTGCCGCCCCAGGCGGCAGATTGCCCAAGGCGCTTACGGCCCCACGTCGGACCGACGCCCCCGGAGGGGGCGGGTGGGTGGGAGATGGGCGGCGATCCACGGGTGGGCCAAATAGAGCCCCTGCGGCGATTGAGCAGCGGGGTCCGGGGCGGAGCCCCGCGGCGTAGGACGGTCAACCGCCACCCACCACCCGGTGCCCCCCGTGGCGTGGGTTACTTCGCCGGTGACACCACCATCGCCGAACCACCACCCCTACGTACCTTCTCCGCCGCCGCCAACCACTCCCCACCAGACAACCTCTGCACCCCCGTCGCCGCCCCAATCTCCGGATTCTCCTTGAAGACGTGCCCGATCCCCTCCAGCTCCGAGCGGAGCGGACTCCCGTAAAGACCCGGCTCGAGCTCCGTCTGCGCCGCGTTCCGCTGACTCGCCCGCGGCGCCGCGATCGCGTCGACCAACGGCAGCCCCCGGTCGAGGAACCCGGTCAACGTCTGCAGCACCGTCGTAATGATCGTCGCGCCACCCGGCGACCCGACCGCCACCACCGGCTTGCCCGACTTGTCGAGCACGATCGTCGGCGCGATCGACGACCTCGGCCGCTTCCCGGGCCCGGGAAGGTTCGGATCGTGCACGTCCGCGCTCGCCGGCGCGAAGGAGAAGTCCGTGAGCTCGTTGTTGAGGAGGAAGCCGCGCCCCGGCACGGTGATGCCACTGCCACCGGTCGACTCGATCGTCAAGGTGTAGGCGACGACGTTGCCCCACTTGTCCGCGGCCGTGAGGTGCGTCGTGTTCTCACCCTCGTACGTCGTCGGCGCCGCCTTGTCCCCGGCCTTCCCGCACGTGCCCGGATGCCTCGGATCCCCCGGCGCGAGCGGGCTCTTCAGCACCGCGTCGTCCTTGATGAGGCACTCACGCGAATCGGCGAACCGCTGCGACAGCAACCCCTTCGTCGGCACGTCCTCGAAGGCGGGGTCGCCGACCCACCGGCCCCGGTCGGCGAACGCCACCCGGCTCGCCTCGATGAACCGGTGCAGATACCGGGCCTCGGACGCCTTCGAGAGATCGGTCCTCTCCAGGACATTCAGCGCCTCACCCACACTCGTCCCGCCCGAGGACGACGGCGCCATCGAATAGACACCCAGCCCCCGGTACGAAGTCCGGCTCGGCGCCCGGAACTTGGTGCCGTACGCCGCCAGATCCTTCGCCGAGAGCTCCCCCGGCCGCGCGCGGTACCCGGAACCAGGGTCCACCGGAGGCTCATTGACGGTCTTCACCACATCGCGTCCAATGCCCCCGCGATACACCGCCCCCACCCCCTCCCGCCCCAACTCCTCATACGTACGCGCCAGATCGGCGTTCTTGAACGTCGACCCGACCTCCGGCAGCTTCCCGCCCGGCAGGAACAGCTTCGCCGTGTCGGGGAAGTTGCGGAACCTGGCCTCGTTCGACGCGGTCTGCGAGCGGAACGTGTCGTCGACGGTGAACCCGTCGCGCGCCAGCTTCGTCGCGGGCCCCAGCACCGAGCCAAGCCCCCGGCTCCCCCACGCGTCCAGCGCCGACTGCCACGTCGCGGGCGTCCCCGGCGTACCGACGCTCAGCCCGCTGGTGACCGCGTCGTTGAAGGGGAGCGGCTTGCCGTTCTCCAGGAACAGGTCCTTGTCGGCCGTCAGCGGCGCCGTCTCGCGGCCGTCGATGGTGTGCACCTTGCGCGTCTTGGCGTCGTAGTAGACGAAGTAGCCGCCGCCACCGACCCCGGACGAGTACGGCTCGGTCACCCCGAGCGCAGCGGCGGTGGCGACGGCGGCGTCCACCGCGTTGCCCCCGTGCTTCAGCACCTCGATGCCGGCCGCCGAGGCATCCGCGTCGACACTCGCCACGGCACCTCCGGAACCGACGGCGACCGGCGTCTTCGCCGGCGTACTCGACGTACCAGGCGTACTCGACGTACCAGGCGCACTCGACGTACTCGAACCGGACGAAGGTGGGGCCGCCGCCCCAACGGCCACCATGCTGCCCAGAGCAGCGAAGACCGACAGTTTCCGGACAACCGAACGTCTCATCCGTACCTCCAGTCAACAACCGTCAGCGCAGCGTAACTTGACGAGCCCGCCCCGTCAGGACCCCGACCGGGCCCCTCGAACCCCGGTCGAACAGACCGCTAGAGTGCGCCCCCATGACTGACGACGTGCGCAATATCGTCCTCGGCCTGATCGCGGCGGGCATCAGCGCCTCGCTGGGCTGGCTCGCCCGCACCTATCTGTGGCGGCGCAAGCTCCGCCGCAAGCAGGCCTTCTTCGGGCTGCCCGACAACTCCGAGTCGCTGCTCGTCGTGAACCGCGACGCGGGCGGCCCCGAGCTGACGGTGAAGCGGCACGACGTCTTCGCCCTCCTCGAACTCTCCGCGATCGTCAAGGACTGCAACGCGCACTCCCAGGTCGTCGCCCACGACACGGCGCAGCAGGGCTTTGGGGAACGTACGGAATTCTGCGTCGGCGGACCCGCCTCCAACAGACGCATGGCGGCCCACATGGTGTCCCTCCTCCCCGGCATCCGCGTGAACACCGACCCCGAGCCCGGCCCGGACCGCGGCGCCTTCCAGATCGGCTCCGAGCGCTACCGCGTGGAGCCCGGCAGATCCGAGTACGTGCTCCTGGCCCGCCTGACCGCCGGTCCCGCCAATCCCGAGGCGAGGCCGGTGTTCCTGTTCTGCGGGCAGTTGCCCATCACCAATCAGGCCGCCACCCGCTATCTCGCCCGGCACCACGAGCGGCTCGCCCGCAAGCACGGCAATACGTCGTTCGTGCTGCTGCTGAAGGTCGTGAACTCGGGGGCGTACGGGCCCGATGTCGTCGAGGTGGTGGCCGATGTCACGAAGACGGCGCAGGCCCCGCTGCCCGCCGCGCCGACCAACGGCGGCCGGGCCGCGCACCGCGCCAAGAAGGACTGAAAGCGCAAACCGGCGGAGCAAGGACCGAAAACCAAGGAGAGCGGCACCCCCGTCGCGTACGAATGCGACAAGGGCCCGCTCATCCTCGGCAAGCAGGCACGTCCCGACCGGCACGCTGCAGCTGACCTTCTCCCACACGAACACACGAACTTCGTGAAGCAGTGATCTCCGGCTGCCGCTGGGCGGTGACGGGCCGATGCTTTCGTGTCGGCTACTGCGTACCGGGCAGCAGCGTTCCTGGCTCGGCCGGGGCGACATCAGCCGCCTCCGTCTTGGGGTTGCGCCGCTGGCGCTTGGCCACCCACTGGGCGAACCAGGAAAGCACCATGCACATCCCGATGTAGATCGGCGAGATCACCATCACCACAGGGATGAAGGGCAAATCGTAGTCGAGGTTGGAAGCGATCAGTTTTCCGGCGTGGAGGAACTCCTCGTAGGTGATGAGATACCCGAGCGATGTGTCCTTCAGGGCCACCACCAACTGGCTGATGATGGCGGGCAGCATGGCCCGCACCGCCTGAGGGACCAGCACATGCGTCATGACTTGTGTCTTGCGCATGCCCAGCGCGTAGGCCGCCTCGCGCTGCCCGCGCTCCACCGCGTTGATGCCCGATCTGAACACCTCGGCGAGCACGGAGCCGTTGTAGAGCGTCAGGCCGGCGACGAGCGCGGCCAGCGGCTCCATCTTCAGTGCCACGTAGATGAAGAAGATCATCACAAGCACCGGCATGGCGCGGAAGAACTCGACGAACAGCGTCGCGAGCCAGCGCACCGGCTTGTGGTCGGAGAGCCGTCCCACGGCGAGGATCGCACCGAGCGCGAGGGACAGGACGGCCGCCATGGCGAAGGCCTTGAGCGTGTTGCCGAGCCCGCGAAGCAGCAGTTCCTGGATGCCCGTGTACTCGAAGGGCATCCACTTCGTGTACGTGAACTGGTCGGTGTCGAAGAGCAGGTAGAGGATCCAGGAGACCAGGGCGAGCACGATGAGCGTCGACAGGACGCCGTAGAGCTTGTGCCGGCGCTCGGTCTTCGGTCCCGGGATGTCGTAGAGGGCGGTGGCGTCGTGCCGCAGGGCTTTGATCCGGCTCATCGGGCGAACCCCCAGCGCTTTTCGAGGAGGTTGAACAGGGCGCTGATGGCGAGCGTGATGATCAGGTAGCCGACCGCGATCCAGACGAAGGTCCAGATGATGTTGTAGCCGAGCTCGCTGAGTGTCTTGTACGTGCCGAGCAGTTCGACGACGCTGAACGCGCCCGCGATCGCGGAGTTCTTGGCGAGCGCGATGAGCGTGGAGCCGATCGGCGGGATCACCGATCTGAAGGCCTGCGGCAGGATGACGTGGGTCAGCGTCTGACCGAACGTCATACCGAGGCTGCGGGCCGCCTCGCCCTGCCCCTTGGGCACCGTGTTGATGCCGGAGCGCAGGGCCTCACAGATGAACGCCGAGGTGTAGCAGCCGAGCGCGAGCACCGCGAAGACGGTGAAGGGGAGCACGAGTCCGAAGCGCGGCAGGCCGAGCAGCACCGCGAAGAACAGCAGCGTCAGCGGGGTGTTGCGCAGGACCGTGACCCAGGCGGTGCCGAAGACCCGGAAGGAGCCGACGGGCGCGACCCGGAACGAGGCCATGACGAAGCCGAGCACCAGGGCGAGGACCGAGGCGAAGACGGTCAGCTCGACGGTGCCGAGGAAGCCCTTCCAGTAGAGCTCGATGTTGTCGGTCAGGACATTCATGGGGCGCCTCCTCAGTTCGCCGGGTAGCGGTCGATGGCGGGCGGCTTCGGGGCGGGCTCGCCGGAGAGGCCGAGCGTCGCGTCGTAGGCCTTCTCCCAGTCGCCGTTCTTCTCCGCCTTCTCCAGGGCGTCGTCGACGGCGAAGCGCAGCGCGTTGTCCTTCTTGGGTACGCCGATGCCGTACGGCTCCTCGGAGAACGGCTTGCCGACGAGCTTCATCTCCTCCGGGACCTTCGCCGCGTAGCCGAGCAGGATCGCGTCGTCGGTGGTGACCGCGTCGACCTGGTACGTCAGCAGGTTGTCGACGCAGATCGAGTACGTGTCGTAGGCGACGAGGTCGGCCTTCGGGTAGTCGGCCTTGATCCGCTGGTACGGAGTGGAACCCGCGGCCGAGCAGACGCGTTTGCCGTCGAGGTCCTTCGGGCCCTTGATGTCGTCCTCGTCGGAGCGGACGAGGAGGGACTGGCCCGCCATGTAGTACGGGCCACCGAAGCCGACCGTCTTCTTGCGGAGGTCGTTGATGGTGTACGTGCCGACGTAGTAGTCGATCTGGCCGTTCTGCACGGCCGTCTCGCGGTTGGCCGAGGCGATGGTCTTGAAGCGGATCTTCTTCGGGTCGAGGCCGAGGGAGGCGGAGACCATCTTGGCGATCTCGATGTCGAAGCCCGAGTACGTGCCGTTCGCGGGGTTCTTCTCGCCGAGATAGGGCTGGTCCTCCTTGGCTCCTACGACGAAGTGGCCGCGCTTCTGCGCCCGCTTCCACGTCGAGGAGTCGGGCAGCGAGAAGCCCTGCGCGATCTGGTACTTGGGCAGCTCGGCGGCCGATGGGCCCTTGACCGGCGGCGCGCCCTCCTTGCCGCAGCCGGTGGCGGTGGCGGCGAGGGCCACTGCCGCCAGCGCGGCGAGCGCCCGTAGCGACTTGGCGATCATGTGGTGCTGCGCTCCCCCGGTCAGTGCTTCAGGATCTTGGAGAGGAAGTCGCGGGCGCGCTCGCTCTCCGGGTGGGTGAAGAACTCCTCGGGGTTGCGGTCCTCGACGATCCTGCCGTCCGCCATGAAGACGACGCGGTCGGCGGCGGTGCGGGCGAAGCCCATCTCGTGGGTGACCACGACCATCGTCATGCCCTCGCGGGCGAGTTGCTGCATGACTTCAAGGACCTCGTTGATCATCTCCGGGTCGAGGGCCGAGGTCGGCTCGTCGAAGAGGAGTGCCTTGGGGTCCATGGCGAGGGCGCGGGCGATGGCCACGCGCTGCTGCTGTCCGCCGGAGAGCTGTGCGGGGAACTTCTCGGCGTGCGCGGCGAGTCCGACCCGCTCCAGGAGTTCGCGGGAGCGCTTGTCCGCCTCGTCCTTCTTGCGCTTTCTGACCTTGAGCTGGGCCAGCGAGACGTTCTGCAGGACCGTCTTGTGCGCGAAGAGGTTGAACGACTGGAAGACCATGCCGACTTCGGCCCGCAGTTGCGCGAGTGCCTTGCCCTCCGAGGGGAGCGGCTGCCCGTCGAGCCGGATCGTGCCCGACTCGATGGTCTCCAGACGGTTGATCGTCCGGCAGAGCGTCGACTTTCCCGACCCCGAAGGGCCGATGACCACCACCACCTCCCCCTTGCCGACGGTGAGATCGATGTCCTGGAGGACATGCAACTCCCCGTAGTACTTGTTCACGTCACGCAGCTCGATCAACGGATCGACGGCCATCGGCGGTCCTTGCCCACTTAAAGCTGTGTCGGTTAACGCTGTGTCGGTTCTCAGCAGTGCATCGGTCCGCGCAAACTATCCACGCTTACATGGGACTTAACAGACGACACGCACTTATGGACATTAACCGTATTTGAGGCTCAGCTACGTGGCACCGCCTCGCCGGCCCGCGAGGCTCCTACGACTCGGCGGCCTCCGCATAGAACTGGGAGAGCTCGGGGGCCCCGGTCGCCGCCCAGTCGTGGCCCGTCTCCACGACGTCGATCTCGCGGCCGGAGGTCAGGCGCACCACGGGCTGGCCGTTGTCCCAGATCACCCAGGAGGCGCCCGGCACGTGCCGCACCATGACCGAACCGAGGTAGAGGCCCGCGTCGTTGCCCAGCCAGTGCAGTTCGTCCTCGTCGCCCCGCCAGTCCGGCTCGATCTGGTCCAGGGCCGCCAACGAGCCCACCGATTCGTCGAGTTCGACCCCCGCGTCGTCGGCCCGGGAGCGCAACAGCTCGCATTCGGAGAGGAGTTCGACGAGGCCGGTCTCGGCCTCGTCGCCGTCACCGTCACCGTCGGTCGGGAACACGGCGACACCATGGGCGGGACCGGGCTTCTTGCGCCAATTTGCCGCGAAAGGGATCTTCATATCGCCCAGATTGGCACTACCGCAGCGGCCCGCACCACAGGCGCGCGGATGCGGGCGCGCGCGGAGTTCGGGAACCGGACACCGGGCCTTGCTCCTTGTTGTTCCCCTGTTTACCCGCGTTTACCGCGCGACACATTGACGGGCCATCACCCCATCCTTAGCTTCATGGCGCAACCAGCACGGCAGACGCACAGTAGACGCACAAACGGAGGGAGCCGGTCTTGCGCAGACGTATTTGGGGTGCCGCCTTCATACTGGCCGCCTGCGCGGGGATCACCCCCGTCACCACGGCCCACGCCGCCCCCGCCAGACCCGGGCCGCTCCCCTTGGAGCGGCTCTTCGACAACCGGGCGGTCAGCGACGACCGGGCGCCCGGCGCAGCGGACTTCGACGGCGCGGGCGGCTCACTGTCCGCGCAGGACCTCAGCGCGGCGGGCTGGACTCCGGGCCGCACGATGGAGGTCGACAGGACCCGGCTCACCTGGCCGAAATCGGCCGGATCCGGGCCCGACAACGTGACGGCGAACGGGCAGTCGGTGCGGGTGACCGGGCGCGGGGACGCGCTCGCCTTCCTCGTCGCCGGGACCGGCGGCGACGCGAGCGGCTCAGGCACCGTCCGGTACGCGGACGGCTCCCGCTCCTCGTACGCGCTCACCGCCCCGGACTGGCGCACCGGGCCGCTCGCCACGAAGTCGGTGGCGCTGCCGCACCGGAACACGCCGGACGGCCAAGTCGCCGAGAAGACACGGCTCTACGCGGTGACGGTGCCGGTCCGCAAGGGCCGCCAGATCTCCTCCGTCGACCTTCCGAAGGCGAGCGGCGGCGCGCTGCACGTCTTCGGCATGTCCGTGCGCGCGGCGACGAACGGCTGGACCGGCACCTGGTCCGCTTCCCCGGCCGGTTATACGGCGGTGGGGCCGTGGGTCGACCGCACGGTGCGGCTCGTCGTGCACACGAGTACCGGCGGGCCGAAGGTCCGTATCCGTATGGAGAACACCTTCGCCGCGACCCCGGTGCGGATCGGGAGCGCGTCGGTGGCGGTGCAGCGGGAGGGGGCGACGGCGCGCGGGAATCCGGTGCCGCTGACGTTCCGCGGCTCGTCCGGCACCCGGCTCCCGGCGGGCGGGCAGGCGTTCAGTGACCCGGTGGACTTCGACGTGCCGGAGAACTCCAACCTGCTCGTGAGCTTCCACCTGCCCGAGCCGGTCACTGCCGCACCCGTGCACAGCCAGGCCATTCAGCGCTCGTACGTGAGCACGACGGGCGACCACGCCACGGAGGCGGACGGCTCCGCGTACTCCTCCACCATCTCGTACTGGCCGCTGCTCACGGGCGTCGACGTCGGGGGCGGTCCTGGTTCCGTGGTGCTGCTCGGCGACTCCATCACGGACGGCGTGAAGTCGACGCTCGACGCGAACCACCGCTGGCCGAACGTGCTCGCCACGCGGCTCCTCGCGCAGTCCGACGTGCCGCACTACGGCGTCCTCAACGAAGGCATCTCCGCGAACCGGGTCACCGGCGACCGCTACACCGGCGACGGCGTCTCCACCGACACGGGCGGCGTGAGCGCGCTGCACCGGCTCGACCGCGACGTCTTCGCGCAGACCTCGGCGAAGACCGTCGTCGTCTTCCAGGGCGTGAACGATGTGCGCTGGGGTGCGAGCGCCGCGCAGGTCGAGGCGGGGCTGCGGGAGATCGTGTCGCGGGCGCACGCGCGCGGCCTGAAGGTGATCGGGGCGACGATCACGCCGTGCGAGGGCGAGGCGCTGTGCACGGCGGCCGCGAACGAGCAGCGTGAGGCCATCAACTCCTTTGTCCGTGACCCCGGTTCGGGCTTCGACGGCTTCCTGGACTTCGACGCCGTCGTACGCGATCCGGCGCACCCGGCGCGGATGCTCCCCGCGTACGACAGCGGGGACCATCTGCATCCGGGCGACCCGGGTCTCGCGGCGCTGGCCGACTCCATCGACCTGAGGATCCTGGAGCCGTAACCGGCACCCCGTAACCGACAACTGCCCTACGCGGTCGGCATGTTCGGCTTCTGGGCCACCAGGAATCCCTGTTGACCCTGGCCGTTGGCCCGCCAGAAGGCGTCGGGCTCGTGGACGAGGCGCGCCTCGATCGCGAGCCCGGCGCCTTCGAGGTGTCCGGCTACCTCGTCCGCCGAGCGCCAGTACACGTCCAGGTCGAGGTCGTGGCCGTACGCGTGGTCGAGGTGCCGGAGCAGGTCCCCCACCTTGAACGCGACGAGCGCGCGGCCGCCGAGGGCCAGGACGCGGCGGAACTCGGCGAACATCACCGGCAGCACCTCGGGCGGCGTGTGCACCGTCGAGTACCAGGCGACGATCCCGGCGAGGGAGCCGTCGGCCAGGTCGAGGCCCGTCATCGAGCCCTCCTCGAACCTGAGGTCCGGGTGGGCGCGGCGAGCCTCAGCGACCATCTTCGGCGACAGGTCGACACCGAAGGCGTCCAGGCCCAACTCCCGCAGCTGCGCGGTGACATGGCCGGGTCCGCAGCCGAGGTCAGCCACGGGCCCGGCGGCCTCCTCGGCCCGCACCGTGTCGGCGAAGGCGCGCAGTATCGCGATGCCGTACGGGTCGCGGCCGTGCAGCGGGGGCACGATCTCGGCGTAGGAGCCGGCCGCGGTGTCGTAGGCCAGTCGGGTCGAGGTCAGGTACGTCGTCATCGTCATAGTCGTCTTCGTCAGCGTCTTCGTCGTCTTCGTCGTCAGATCTGTCACGAGGACGGACGCTAGCGCCCGCCACTGACAACGGACCCGGTCGAGCGGATCATCAGACGTCGAGATCGACCACGACCGGCGCGTGGTCCGACGCCCCCTTGCCCTTGCGCTCCTCGCGGTCCACGTAGGAGTCCTTCACGGCGCCGGCGAACGCCGCGTTCCCGTAGACCAGGTCGATGCGCATGCCCTTGTTCTTCGGGAAGCCGAGGGCGCGGTAGTCCCAGTACGTGAAGGGGTGGTCGTACTTGAGGGGGCGCGGCATCACATCCGACAGGCCCGTCTCGCGCAGCGACGCGAGGGCCGCCCGCTCGGCCGGGGTCACATGCGTGGCGCCCTCGAAGAGGGAGATGTCCCAGACGTCGTCGTCCGTCGGCGCCACGTTGTAGTCGCCCATCACCGCGAACGGCCGGGAGCCCGCCGCGTCGCCCGCGACCGCCGCCTTCAGGGCCTCGAACCACTGGAGCTTGTACGCGTAGTGCGCGTGGTCGACCTCCCGGCCGTTCGGCACGTACACCGACCAGACGCGGACGCCGCCGCAGGTCGCGGAGACGGCGCGGGGCTCCTCGGCACCGTCGTAACCGGGGTCGCCGGGCAGGCCCTTGACGACGTCCTCCAGGCCGACGCGGGACAGCAGCGCCACGCCGTTCCACCTGCCCGTCGCGTTCACCGCCGACTCGTACCCCAGCTCCCGCAGCTCGGCCGCGGGGAACTGCTCCTCGGAGCACTTGGTCTCCTGGATGCACAGCACGTCCGTGCCGCTGCTCTCCAGCCAGGCGAGGAGGCGCGGCAGCCGCGCGGTGATCGAGTTCACGTTCCAGGTAGCAATGCGCATGTCCCACAACCTACCGGTCACCACTGACAGCGGCGCCGCTCCCGGCGCCCCACCGGATAGACAGGCAAACTTGCAAGTTTTTCTGTCAGAAAGTTAGCCTGCCGAACATGACGATCAACTCCCCCCTCGACGAGCGCCCCGCCCTCGTCCTCATCGACCTCCAGAACGGCATCCTCGGCCTCCCGACGGTGCACCCCTCCGCCGACGTCCTCAAGAACGGGGCGAAGCTCGCCGAGGCCTTCCGCGCCAAGGGCCTGCCGGTCGTACGCGTGAAGGTCGCCTGGTCGCAGGACGGCGGCGACCTCCCGACGGGGCGCGCCGAGGCCGGCGCCATGACGCAGGCGCCGCCACCCGCGTTCTCCGAGTTCCCCGCCGAGCTCGGCCCGCTGGGCGACGACATCGTGATCACCAAGCGGCACTGGGGCGCCTTCACCGGCACCGAGCTCGACCTCCAGCTGCGCCGCCGCGGCGTCACGCAGATCGTGCTGTGCGGCATCTCGACGTCCATCGGCGTCGAGTCGACCGCCCGCTCCGCGTGGGAGCAGAGCTACCACCTCGTACTGGTCGACGACGCGACGACCGACACGGACGCCGCGTCCCACGAGCACAGCTTCGGCAAGATCTTCCCGCGCATCGCGGAGATCGGCTCCACGGACGAGGTCGTCGAACTCCTCGCGAAGTAGCCGTCTACGTAAGACGGTTCAAGGCAGCTCCAGGCAGCTCAAGGCAGCTCACAGATCGGCGTGTCCACCCGGCACCAGGCGCAGATGCTCCGTGCCGCCGAGCGCGCCGATCTGGTTGTCGTAGATCGGCCGCGCCAGGTCCGTGAGCAGCGCGTCGTGGATGTCGTACGCGCGGCGCGGCTTGACCTCTCGTACGTAGTCGATGACTTCGGCGATCTTGTTCCAGGGCGCCATGACGGGCAGCATCAGCGTCTCGACCGGGTGGTCGGGGACGGTGAGGGCGTCGCCGGGGTGGAAGACCGTGCCGCCGTCGCCTCCCTCGACGAGATAGCCGACGTTCGTGATGCGCGGGATGTCGGGGTGGATCACGGCGTGCAGCTCGCCGTGCACCTGGACGTCGAACCCGGCGGCCGTGAACGTGTCGCCGTGGCCGACCGTGTGGACGCGGCCGGGGAACGCCGCCGCGACCTGCTCCGCGACCGACTTGAGGGTCCAGATGTGCGCGCCGGGATTGGCTTCCATCCCGGCGCGCAGCCGTTCCTCGTTGAAGTGGTCGGGGTGCTCGTGCGTCACGAGGATCGCGTCGGCGCCGACGGCCGCGTCCTCCTCCGAGAAGCCGCCCGGGTCGATGACGAGCGTCTGCCCGTCCTTCTGGAGGCGGACGCAGGAATGGCTCTTCTTCGTCAGCTTCATACGTCCCATCCTGCGCCCGTCGGGCTCCCGCTTCACTCCTGGGGCGTGGTTTCTTCCCGTATCACCTGCTGCGCCACCTTGAAGGCGGCGTTCGCGGCCGGGACGCCGCAGTAGACGGCGGTCTGCAGCAGGACTTCCTTGATCTCGGCGGCCGTGAGGCCGTTGCGCAGGGCGGCGCGGGTGTGGAAGGCCAGCTCGTCGAGGTGGCCGCCCGCGACCAGGGTCGCGAGCGTCACCGAGGAGCGGGTACGGCGGTCGAGCCCGGGACGCGACCAGATCTCGCCCCACGCGTACCGGGTCAGGAACTCCTGGAAGTCGCCGGAGAAGTCGTCCGCGGTGGCGAGGGCCCGGTCGACGTGGGCGTCGCCGAGGACCTCGCGGCGCGTCTTCAGACCCGCGTCGTGCGGGTCGGGCCGGGTCGCGGCCTCCGGTTGCTGGGCGGCCGCTATCTCCGCGCGCGGCGGGACGGACGGGGGCGGCGGCGCGAGGACCGGCTTGACCGGGGCGGCCTGGATGGCGGTCTGCCCGGTCTCGTGCGCGGCGGGCCAGGCCGAGGTGAAGTGCCGTACGAGGAGGTCGGTGACGGCGGCCGGCTGCTCGACCGGGGCCAGGTGGGAGGCGCCGGGCACCACCGCGAGCCGGGCGTCCGGTATCCCGGCGACCAGCGTGCGGGCCTCGGCGGGTCCTGTGACCTGGTCCTCCGAGCCGACGAGGACGAGCGTCGGCACGCCGATCTCGCCCAGTTCCTCGCGAACGTCGAAGGACGCGAGCGCCTCGCACGCGGCGATGTAGCAGCCGGGGTCCGTCGTACGGACCATCTGCACCGCCCAGTCCGTGATCGCGGGCTGCGCCGAGGCGAAGCCGGGCGTGAACCAGCGCTCGGGCGAGTGGCGGGCGATGGGGTCGAGGCCGTTGCTGCGCACGATGACGCCGCGCTGCCGGAACTCGTCGGCCGTGCCGAAGCGCGGCGATGAGGCGATCAGCGCGAGCGAGGCGACCCGCTCCGGGTGCCGCAGCGCCAGCTCCGTACCGATGGCGCCGCCGAGCGCGCAGCCCGCGTAGCCGAATCGCTGGATGCCCAGCTCGTCGAGGGTGGCGAGCAGCCGGTCCGCGAGCTCCGTGACGGACCCGACGGGATGCGCGGGCGCGCCGCCGTGCCCCGGCAGGTCGAAGCGGAACACCCGCCAGTGCTTGGCCAGTTCGGGGACCTGGCGATCCCACATGTGCCATGTGGTACCCAGTGAGGGACCCAAGATCAGGACGGGAGCGTCTTCTTGCCCGTCAAAGCGGTACTGCAGGGTGTTCTTCGGTGTCTCACTCACCCGCCCGACCCTCTCATCAGTCACAAAAAATCACATCGCCGGGGTCGTCCTAGCGGGCCTCGGCCGACTCCGGCGCTCCGACAGTCCAGGTATAGACCGCTCAGGGCAAGTCGGTGCCCATGTCGACAGTGGCTCCACGAGTCCGCCTCCAGCTGCCCATACAACCGGGCAGGTCCGCTAGGACCCACACCTACTCCTCAGCCGCCTCCCCACGCAGACCATCTCAAGCAACGGCAGCGCCGCGGAGATCCTCTACGTCCGGCTTGACGTACCACCGCTTCGTAGTCTTGACGTTGGTGTGCCCAGCCCATCGCGCGAGGATGTGGTCGGGAACACCCCTGTTTGCCAGGTAGGTGAAGCACGACGCGCGGGCATTGTAAAGCCTGACGCGGCGGAGACCAAGCAGTTCCATCAGCCGGTACGCAAGCCGACGAAGCTGCTTGACCGTGAAGGCTTCCCCCGACTCATGCACGACGACGTAGCCGGACACCGTGTACGCCTCGCCCAGAGAGCGCCGCTCCTGTACCTGAAGGCTCCGGAGCGCTCGGAGTGCGCCCAGCACCAAATTTGGCAGCGGTAGCTCCCGCTCCCCCGCCAGCGACTTGGTGTCTTTCTCTACCACGTACCGATTACCCATCATCGTGCGGGTGTTGGCAATGATGATCGTGGCGTTCTCCAAGTCAACGTCCTCCCAGCGGAGGCCGCAGACTTCTGCTGGGCGCAGCCCCATCAACGAAAGGAGGAGTGCGGCATACAGACGCTCACCTTCAATACCTCGGAGGAACGCCTGGACCTCCTGAACGTTCCAGGGCCGCACCTCGTCTTTCGTTCTCCTCTCTTACTTTCGCGCCCTGCGCGGCACATGCACGTTCGCAGCGACATTCAGATACACCAATCGCCGAGTGACAGCCCGCCCTAGCGCTTCCTTCAGCCGCCCCAGACTCATTTCCACACTCGTAACAGTCAGCGGCGTTCCAGCTCTTTTGCCACGTACACGCCCGCGTGTGAGCGCCCAGTCCCTCCACTCTTCCACATGCTCTTCGGTAAGGTCCTGAAGGCGGATATTCCCTAGTACTCCAGCCGTAGATCGTGACCTTGCGGGTGGGGCACCGCTGATATGGGCGTGGCCACCGTTGGCCATCTGGACGAGATCGGCCGCGCCATCGGTGGCGTCCGTCGTTCTTCGCCTACTCAAGTCCACCGAGGCGAAGGGCGTCCTCGATCTCGCCGAGCTTCGCGGACGGCAGGACGCCCACCTGCCCGATCAGGTCTTCCCTGGTCAGGGTGACCAGCCAAGTGCAAGGGATGAGGCCGGGACGTGGAAGTGCGACTCTGAGGACGCCTTCGAGGGGCAGTCCTTCGGGGGCGCCTACTGTCACCTCAACGGCCACGCCGCTGAGATCGGTGCCCGCGGGAGCGACGACCTGCATCGCCAGGAAACCGGACGCCTCTTCTCCGGACAGCAGTACAACTGCCCTGCGCTCGTCGAAATCTGCCCACCAGACTTCGCCACGTCGCATATGTCCTCCTGGCACGGGACGGCGCGCCTGCGTCGCCCCTTCGGTTGCCGCCTACTCCAGCCACAGATCGTGAGGTTGGCTGGTCAGCGCCTGGTGAGGAGACGGCTGCGGCCACTGCTGATCATCGGTGTGTGAAGACAGAAGATCATGTGGTGGCCGCAGGTAACAGCGTAGTCCCTGCTGGCTGGCGGGATGTGTTCGAGGGCCTGATGGGTCGGATCGCGGGCCGGTTCACCCGGGTCGAACCCCGTTTTAAGGCACGGCAGTGACTCTGCTGGTGATGTTGGGTAGGTCATGCGGTGGCTGAGCACAGAGTGCGGAAGTGGGTGCCCCGGCGTCGTGTTCTGGGTGCTGTGTCGATCCAGTCGGCGAGGCTGGCGACGTTGCAGGCCATCGCGGTGAGGACGTGCTGGACGTGGGTGCGGGCCAGGCCGCGGTAGCGGGAACGTCGAAGCCCGTGGGCCCGGACGTTCTGCGAGAGGGTGGCCTCGATGCCGGCGCGGATCGCGTATCGGTCCTGCCATTGCTCGGTGTGCTGGTCGAGCCGGTTTCGTGTCTGGATCTCGTGCAGCGGCTGGGGCAGCACGGCGATGGAGCGGGGCCGGATCGCGGAGGACGTGCACCGTGTGCGGTCCGGGCATACCCGGCAGTCCGCCTCGGCGAACCGGGCCTGCAGATAGGTGTTCGCCTTCATCCTCAGCTCGGTCCAGGACACACTCGTGTTCCCGCGTGGGCAGATCGCCTGCTCGTTGTCCCAGTCGATGGTGAAGGCCGCCTTGCCGAAGCCCGAAGCGGCCTTGGCCTGGGCACTGTGGTCGGCGACGACCGGGCCGAGCAGCGTGATGCCGTGCACCCGCTGCGCCCGCTCGATCCGTGCCGGGGAGATGTAGCCGGAATCGACGACGTGCTCAGCGGGCAGCAACTGCCGCTCGGCGAGCTCGTCGTGGATGGTGTCGGTCAGGTCGATGTCCTGCACGGTGGAGATGGTCGTGGCGACATGCACCACCAGCTCAGGGCGTTCTTCGTCGCAGCTTTCCGTGAAATGTGTCCGGTAGCCGCTCCAGGCGGTGTCCCGTTTGACGCAGTAGTGCGCGTCGGTGTCGTAGGGGGAGTCGAACCGCAGCGAGGCAGGCGGCAGGGTGTGGCCATCCCGCCAGCGCAGACATCCGTCCGCGTCCCAGAAGTAGTGGTGGACCCAGACCTGGCGCAGGATCTCCACTTGCGGCAGTAACCGCAGACGGGGCGGGGTGCCGGCGGCCCAGGCGGCGGCGAGGACCTTCTGCCCGTCCCGGCCGAACTCCTCGGCCCGTGCGGTCACGGCCGCCTTACCGCCCGGCAGCTTGCCGATCTCCACCCGGCGTCCGTCCGTACCGCTTGGCCCACTCCGGTTCGATCAGCGGTGCCAGCCAGGCGGGAGCGGCCTCGGCCAACTCCTCCAGCGCCGCCCGCAACGTCTCCCCGACCAGTTCCAGGCGGCTGAGAGTCCGGACCGCGGCCAGTACATGGGTGGCGTCGGTACGTTGTCGGCCCCCGGCTTTGAGGAGGCCGGCCGCCACCAGGCGGTCCAGCATCAGCTGCAGCAACCGGTCGGCGGCACCGTCCTGTTCGGCCAGCCGGGCCCGGAACTCGCACAGCACGGAGTGGTCGAAGCCGGGATCCTCCAGCTCAAGGCCGATGGCGTACTTCCAGTCGATCCGGGTGCGGACCGCGTCCGCCGCCGCCCGGTCGGACAGGTTCTCCGCGAACTGCAGCACCGACACCAGTGCGAGCCGTCCCGGCGACAGCCCCGGCCTGCCGTCGTCCGGATACAGATCGGCGAACTCCTCGTCCTCGAACAGGACATCCAACCGGTCCCGGATGAGCATGGCCGGGGTCCCCTTCGGACACGCCGCCCGCGCCGTTCGCACCGTCCGTACCGGGATTCGCTGATGACTCTCGTCTGGCAGGTGACCGTCAGGCGTCGCCGAGGGTCTGCAGGAGGCGGCGGAGGTCCTTGCCGAGGCGTTCGCGCTGGGCCGGCGTGAGGCCGGCGAGGATGCGTTCCTGGGTGGCGAAGTTGTCTTTCAGGGCGCCCTCGATGAGTTCGCGCCCTTCGGGGGTGAGGGATACGCGGATGCTGCGTCCGTCGCCGTGGCGTCTGTCCCGGGAGATCAGGCCTCGCCCCTCCAGGCGGTCGAGGCGCTGGGTGATGGCCCCGGAGGTCACCATGGCGGCGCGCATCAGCTCCGCAGGGGTCAGCTGGTGGGGCGGTGGGCTGCGGCGCAGGGTGGCCAGGACGTCGAATGCGGCGGCGTCGATGGCGTGTTGGTTGTACGTCACGCGCAGCTCGGACTCGATGATCTGGGCCAGGCGTTTGATGCGCCCGACCACGGCCATAGGTGAAACGTCTAGGCCAACACCTTGCAGCGCCCACTGCTCCATGACGTGATCCACGTGATCGCTCATGGTCTGCACTCTAGCAGTTTTTACTTAGCCATAAGCACACGTTCTTACTTAGCCCTAAGGTACCTACTTGCCTTAGCGCTAAGCACGTTCTAGTGTCCTCGCCATGACCACACAGATCCAGCCACTTTCCGTTCCTTCGGCCATCCGGGCCCGGCGGAGCATCCGTCACTACGACTCCACGCCGCTGCCCGAGGACGTGCTCGAGGAGCTGCTCAGCCTCACGGTGGAGGCTCCCTCCAGCTGGAACGTGCAGGCCCGTTCGGTGGTCGCGGTCACCGACGAAGCCGGCCGCCAGGGCCTGTCCCGTGCCACCGGCGGTCAGCCGCACCCGACGGAGGCGCCGGTCACCCTGGTGTTCGTCGCGGACAGCCGGGCATGGAGCGGGGACCTCGACGACATCTGGAACCGCGGCCAGGAATCGGGGGCGTGGAACGAGCAGTTCGTGGCCGGTTTCTCCCAGGCCAGCCTGGAGTTCCACAAGGACCTGGAGCAGCGCGGCCTGCTGCGCGAGTACGCGGTCAAGGACGCCATGATCGCGGCCACCTACGCGATGCTCAGCGCCGCCTCACTGGGCCTGGCCAGCTCTCCGATGAACGGCTGGGACGAGGCCGAGGTCAAGAAGGTTCTCGGTATCGCCGACCGGGATGAGTTGCACATCGCGCTGCTGCTGCCGGTCGGCTACCCGGCCGAGACCCGGATCCACCCCGGGCGCCGCCCGCTGCCCCGCCACGCCTTCCGTGACCGCCACGGGTACGGCTACACCCGCCCCGCCTCCGCGTAGGCACCGCCGTCCGGGCACTTCTCGCTGCCCCACTCCGGCCCAGCAATATCCGGGCCCACCGGGGTCCGGGCTGCTTCCACCCGCACCACAACCCTAGGAATTCTCATGTCTGCATTTGCCAACCTCGTCCAGGTCGCCGGGATCATCGACGCGAAGGAGGCGTCCCTGCTCGTCGAGGAGGGTGTCGACTGGCTCGGTTTCCCGCTGCGTCTGCCCTCCGGCAAGGACGACATCTCCGAGCAGGACGCTACGGACATCATCGGCGGTCTTTCCGCTCCCCACGCCGGGGTTCTGATCAGCTACCTCACCGACGCGGACGAGGTGAGCGCCTTCACCCGGCAGCTGGGCGTGACGGCGGTCCAGCTGCACGGCGACGTGCGAGCGGAGCAGCTGCGCAAGCTCAAGGAGATCCGTCCTGACCTGTACGTCCTCAAGAGCCTGGTGGTCCGTGAGGACAACGCCGAGGAACTGCTGACGCTCGTCGACGAGGTCGCCGAGTCGGTCGACATGTTCATCACCGACACGTTCAACCCCGCGACCGGGGCCAAGGGCGCCACCGGGCTCACCCACGACTGGAACGTCAGTGCCGAGCTGGTCAGGCGCTCGCCCAAGCCGCTGATGATGGCGGGCGGGCTCACTGCGGACAACGTTGCCGATGCCATCCGCGCGGTCCGGCCCGCGGCGGTGGACGCGCACTCCCAGCTGGAGGGGGCGGACGGCCGCAAGGACCGTGCCAAGGTCGCCCGTTTCGTCGCCGAGTCCCGCCGGGCCTTCTCCGAGATCTCCTGACCGGCCGCGCCACCTCTTACAAAACGGGGCCCTGGAAGCACCCCGGCCCAGCCTCCAAGCATCGGCCGACCGCCTCCAGGGCCCGCAATCAAACGACAGAAGGATCTCATGTCCACTGGCGACCAGGTTCACGTTCTGCCCCAGACGCAGCAGCTGCGGGCCCTGCACACCCTCATCCGGAACCGGGTGGCGAGCCGGGAGGACTTCGTCCACGGCGCCCGCCGCGTCATCCGGCTGCTGCTCGAATCCTCCCTTGACCGGCTCCCCTTCGAAGAGCGGCAGGTCACGACCCCGGTCGGTGCCTCGTATCAGGGGCTGGCCTTCACCGGAAAGCTCTGCGCGGTCCCGGTGATCCGCGCCGGCGAGTCCATGGAGGCGGAGCTGCGCGACCTGCTGCCGGGGATCCGGATCGGGAAGATCCTCATCCAGCGGGACAAGCAGACCAAGCTGCCGCACCTGTACTACTCGCACCTGCCCGAGGACATCGCCGAGCGGCACGTGCTGCTGCTGGAGCCCATGCTGGCCACCGGAGGCAGCGCCAAGGCCGCGATCGATGTGCTGCTCAAGGCCGGGGTGCGCGAGGAACACATCGTCTTCGTGAACTTCATCGCCTCTCCCGAGGGGATCGAGGCTCTGACCGCCGCCTACCCGCACGTCCAGATCGTGACCTCGGCGGTGGAGGAGCGGCTGAACCCGGATGCGTTCATGATCCCGGGTATCGGGGACTTCGGGGACCGCTTCTTCGGCACCGCGGACGCGGCGGTCTCGTTGTGAACCGCGATTCCCCGGCCCCGGCAGGCGGGCAGGTGGGGACCACCCTGCTGACCGCCTGTGTGCCGGCGGTGTGGGGCACCACCTACCTGGTGACCACCGAACTGCTGCCGCCGGACCGTCCGCTGCTCGCTTCCCTGGTCCGGGCGCTGCCGGCCGGTCTGATCCTGTTGCTCGTCGGCCGCGAGCTGCCGCGGGGCATCTGGTGGTGGCGCGCCCTGGCCCTCGGTGTGCTGAACATCGGGGCCTTCTTCTACCTGCTGTTCGTTGCCGCCTATCACCTGCCGGGCGGGGTGGCGGCGCTGGTGGGGGCGGTGCAGCCGGTGTTCGTGCTGCTGCTGTCCGCCGCCGTGCTGGGAAGCCGCATCCGGCTGCTGCAGGTCCTGGCCTGTCTGCTCGGGCTCGGCGGCGTGGCCCTGCTCGTGCTCCGCTCCGATGCCGCTCTGGATGCCGTGGGGGTCAGTGCCGGGCTGTTGGGCGCCGCCTGCATGGGGGCGGGCGTGGTGTTCACCAAGCGCTGGGGCAGGCCCGACGGGGTGGGTCTGCTGACCTTTACCGGCTGGCAGCTGACCGCGGGCGGTCTGGTCCTGCTGCCGGTCGCTCTGCTGGACGAGGGCCTGCCGGACACCGTCAGCGCCGGCAACCTGCTGGGCTTCGGCTATCTGAGCATCGTCGGTGCCCTGATCGCCTATGCGGTCTGGTTCCGCGGGATCTCCCGGCTGCCGGCCCTGACCGTCTCCTTCCTGTCCCTGGCCTCGCCGCTGGCTGCCACCGTGCTCGGCTGGCTCGTCGTCGGCGAGGACCTCTCCCTGCCGCAGCTGGCCGGGGCGGCCGTCATCGTCGCCGCCGTCGCCCTGGCGCAGCCACGCCCATCCCGGCCCGCCACCACCGGGGCACCGCGCCGTACCGAAGAGACCACCACTGCCGATTCCGTCGCGTCCCTTGGGGGGGATATTCGATGACCACGGCCATATCGCCGTCCTACAGACACTCCGCCGCCAGCCACAGTGCGCTGACCGATCTGCTGGCCCAGCAGGTCGGCCGCCAGCCGCGGGCGGTGGCCGTCCACAGCGGGGACCAGGTCCTCACCTACGCCGAGTTGTACACCGCTGCGGAGCTCCTCGGCCGCCGGCTGCGTGCGTACGGGGCGCGCAGCGACGAGCCCATCGGGCTGTTCGTCGAACCTTCTGTGCAGCTGATGACCGGGGCCTGGGGCATCCTGGCCTCCGGCGGCGCCTACCTGCCGCTGTCCCCGGACTATCCCGAGGACCGTCTGCGCTACATGCTGGAGGACTCCGGGGTCCGCCTCGTCGTCACCCAGGGCCACCTGCGCGAGCGTGCCGAGCGCCTGGCCCCGCCGGGCACCAGGATCGTGGTGCCCGAGCAGTCCGGCGCCGCCGGCCCGCTCCCCCAGACCGAGGACATCGCGGAGGAGGCCGACGGCGATCCGTCCCATCTCGCCTACGTGATCTATACGTCGGGGTCCACCGGGCGGCCCAAGGGCGTCATGGTGGAGCAGCACAGCGTGATGTCCCAGCTGCGCTGGATGCAGAGCCGGGGATACCTGGGCCCGGAGACCGCGGTGCTGCAGAAGACACCGATGAGCTTCGATGCGGCCCAGTGGGAGATCCTCGCTCCGGCGGCCGGGGGCCGGGTCGTCATGGGGACTCCGGGGATCTACCGGGATCCTGAGGCGATCATCGATGCCTCGGTCCGTTACCGGGTGACCACGCTGCAGTGCGTGCCCACCCTGCTGCAGGCTCTGCTGGACACCGAGAAGCTGTCGTCGTGTGCCTGGCTGAGCCGGGTGTTCTCCGGCGGCGAGGCGCTCACGGTGAAGCTCGCACGGCAGTTCCACGAGGTGATGCCGGACAGCTGGCTGATCAACTTGTACGGGCCGACGGAGTGCACCATCAATGCCACCGCGCACGTGGTCCACCCCGCCGGCGTCCCCTGGCCGGCCGGGGCGACGACTGTCCCCATCGGCACTCCGGTGGACAACACCACCTGCTTCATCCTCGACGAGAACCTGCAGCCGGTGGAGATCGGCGAGCAGGGCGAGCTGTACATCGGGGGCGCTCAACTGGCCCGCGGTTACCTGAACCTTCCGGAGCAGACCGCCGAGCGGTTCGTCGCGCATCCCTTCATTCCGTGCGAGCGCCTGTACCGGACGGGGGATCTCGCCTCCTGGAACCCGGACGGCACGATCCAGTTCTCCGGGCGCACCGACTCCCAGATCAAGCTGCGCGGATACCGGGTCGAGCTGGAGGAGATCGCCTCCGCCGTCGAGGAGCACACCTGGGTCAGGCGCGCCGCGGCCGTCGTCGTCGACGATGCGCGCACCGGGATGCAGAACCTGGTGGCCTGCGTCGAGCTGAACCCCAAGGAAGCCGCGCTGATGGACCAGGGGAACCACGGTTCCCACCACCAGTCGAAGCAGAGCAAACTGCAGGTCAAGGCCCAACTGGCCAACCCCGGAGTGCGCACGGCCGAGCAGTTGCAGGGGCGGCAGTCCCTCAGGCTTCCCGGCGCCCGCGGAACGGAGAAGCAGCGGCGGGAGGTCTTCGCCCGTAAGACCTACCGGCTGCACGAGGGCGGCACCGTCACCCCCGACGATCTGCTCGGGCTGCTGGCCGGTTCTCACCGGCGCGGCGGTCTTGCCGCAACGCCCCGGGACGTCTCCGGCCTCGGGGCCGAGGAACTCGGCGAACTCCTGCGCTGGTTCGGCCCGTTCGCCAGTGAGCAGCGGTTGCTGCCCAAGTACGCCTACGCCTCCCCCGGGGCGCTGTACGCGACCCAGCTCTACCTGGAGACCGGCGGAATCGCCGGGCTAGATGCCGGCCTGTACTACTTCCACCCCGTCGACCATGCACTGGTCCGGATCGGCCCCGCCTGCCTGCGCCGGCCCGGCACCCTGCAGGTGCACTTTTTGGGGAACACCGGCGCGATCGAGCCGGTGTACCGCAACAACATCCGCGAGGTCCTGGAGTTCGAGGCCGGGCACATGATCGGGGTCTTCGAAGAAGTCCTGCCCGGGTACGGGCTCACGATCCGGGAGGCCGGGTACCGCGCCGCGGTGAAGAGCGCGCTGGACGCCAGGGCGGAGGACCACTACCTGGGAACGTTCGAGATCGTCCCCGACGACGGCTCCACCTTCTCGGCGGACGCCGAACTGTTCGTCCAGGTCCACCCCGAGAAGGTGCCCGGCCTGGCGGCCGGCACCTACCGCTGGACCGGCGAGAGCCTGGAGCTCATCTCCGGCGAGCTGGTGGAGAAGCGGCACGTCATCGCCATCAATCAGAGTGTCTACACCAGCGCGAGTTTCGGGATCACCGCGGTCAGCCGGGCCGAGCAGGGGTGGCTGGAGTACCTGGTGCTCGGCACGGCTTTGCACCGGCTGCAGCGCAACACCCTGCGCCTGGGTCTGATGTCTTCCGGGTACTCCTCCAAGTCCGGCCATCCGCTGCCGGCCGCACGGCAGATGGATGATCTCCTCGCCCAGGCCCGCATCACCTCGGGCGCCTCGTACTTCTTCCTCGGCGGCAAGGTGAGCGACGAGCAGATCCAGGCCGATGACATGCGCGAGGACGCCGTCCACATGCGCGGCCCGACCGAGATCATCCGGGATGACCTGGTCCGGGCTCTGCCGGACTACATGGTCCCCAACCGCGTCGTCGTCCTGGACGCGCTGCCCCTGACCGCCAACGGAAAGATCGACTGCCGGGCGCTGGCCGCCTCCGACACTGTTCAGGAGCATGCTGCCGCGGATGCCGTCCCCTTCGTCGCGCCCGCCACCGCGACGGAACGCCTGTTGGCCCAGTTGTGGGGCGAGGCCCTGAAGTACTCCGACGTGTCGATGGCCGACACCTTCTTCCACGCCGGAGGGAACTCTCTGATCGCGGTGACGCTGACCCACCGCATCAACCGCGAGCTGGGGCTCTCCCTGCCCCTGCAGACCCTCTTCGAGCACCCCCGGCTCGGCGATCTCGCCGACCACATCCAGGCCGACGCACCCGCCCCGTCGGCACGTGCCGTTCTCCTGCACGAGCAGCACGGTGCCAACCCCGTCTTCTGCTGGCCCGGGCTCGGCGGCTATCCGATGAACCTGCGCCTGCTGGCGCAGCACGCGGATGCCGGGGGCGCCTTCTACGGGATCCAGTCCTGCGGCATCAACCCGGAGGAAGAGCCGCACTCCGACATCGCGGCCATGGCGGCCGCCGACATTGCCGAGATCCGCCGCATCCAGCCGGCCGGCCCCTACCGGCTGTGGGGCTACTCCTTCGGCTCCCGCGTCGCCTTCGAGACCGCCTGGCAGCTTGAGCAGGCCGGGGAGAAGGTTGAGGAGATCCTGTTGATCTGCCCCGGCAACCCTACGGTGCGAAGCCAGGACGCCGACCGTCACGGCCGCGAGGCTTCCTGGGACAACCCCGCCTATCTCACCATCCTCTTCTCCGTGTTCGCTGGCACCGTCACCGGGCCCGAGCTCGACGCCTGCCTGCACGAGGCCCGCGACGAGGACACCTTCACCGCCTTCATCACCCGCACCTTCCCCGGCCTTGAGGAGGATCTGGTCCGCCGGATCACACAGATCGTCGCCACGACCTACGCCTTCGAGTACACCTTCGACGAGCTCCTCGACCGACAGATCGAGGCTCCGGTGCACATCATCAAGGCGGCCGGGGACGACTACTCCTTCATCGAAGGAGCCTCGGGCTTCTCCGCGACGCCGCCCACGGTCACCGCCCTCGCAGCCGACCACTACCAGGTGCTGCGCCGGCCCGGTGTGCAGGAACTGGCCGCCACGATCCGCGCCCTGACCACCGGCCCGTGACCCGACTTCTGCAAAGAGAGAACACCGTCATGCCCCACCTGCATGTCCAGCATTTCCCCCGGGACCTGACCGCGGCGGAGACCGAGCGGCTGAGCAGCGCGCTCACCGCGGCCATCCTCGACACCTTCGACACCACCCACGGCGCGGTGTCCATCTCCCTCGAACCCGTCGCCAAACCGGAGTGGAACGACACCGTGCTGCCCTCGATCGTGGCGCGCCACAAACAGCAGCAGCTCATCAAGGAACCGACCTACTGGCGGAAGGGATGACCACCATGACCATCTCGCATCAGGGCGTCCCCCTGCGCTACACCGACGAGGTGCGCCAGGCCCTCCACGACGGCACCCCCGTCGTCGCGCTGGAGAGCAACGTCATCACCCACGGACTCCCCTACCCCGACAACGCCGCGACCGCCCGCAAGGTCGAGGCCGCCGTGCGGGCGGGCGGTGCCGTCCCTGCCACCATCGGCATCGACCACGGCGCGCTGCGCATCGGCATGACCGACGAGGACATCGAGCGTTTTGCCTCCACCCCCGGCATTCCCAAGGTCTCCAGCCGGGATCTGCCCGTCGTCCTCGCCCAGGGCGGCATGGGGGCCACCACCGTCGCCTCCTCCTTGATCGCCGCGGAACTCGCCGGGATTGCCTTCTTCTCCTCGGCGGGCATCGGCGGGGTCCACCGTGGAGCCCAGGAGACCTTCGACATCTCCTCCGACCTCATTCAGTTCACCCGCTCCAAGGTGGCTGTCGTGTGTGCCGGCGCGAAGATGATCCTCGATCTGGGACTCACCCTGGAGTACCTGGAGACGCACTGCGTGCCGGTCGTCTCCTACGGCAGCGATGACTTTCCCGCCTTCTACTGCCGCAGCAGCGGCCACCGTTCCCCCCAACGCCTCGACGAGGCGGAGCACATCGCTGCCGCGGCCGAGACGCACTGGGCGCTCGGTAACCGCAGCTCCTTCCTGATCACCGCCCCCGTCCGTGAAGAGGACGCCATCGATTTCGATGAGGTCGATGGCGCCATCCGCGACGCCGTTGCCGCCGCCCAGCGCGAGGGCGTCAGCGGTCAGGGGCTCACCAAGTACCTGATGCACGCCGTCGACGCCGCCACTGGCGGGCGCTCGGCGAGGGCGAACATGGCCGTCCTGGAGTCCTGCGCCCAGGCAGCCGGCACCCTGGCGGCGGCCCACGCCCGCTACCGCTCGCGCACGGCACGGCAGGGTCAGGGGGCTGTCCGGTGACCGTGCAACACACCGGCCGCAGCGCACTGTTGCTCTTTTCCGGACGTTCCCATCCCGCCCTGGCACGCGAGGTCGCCGCGCAGCTCGGCACGTCCCTGGTCGAGACCCGGGCCATCGATTTCGCCAACGGTGAGATCTACGTCCGCTACCAGCAGTCCGTGCGCGGCGCAGACTGCTTCGTGCTGCAGAGCCACACCGCCCCCATCAACAACGCGATCATGGAACAGCTCATCATGATCGACGCGTTGAAGCGGGCCTCGGCACGGTCCATCACCGTCGTGGCCCCCTTCTACGGGTACGCCCGGCAGGACCGCAAGCACAGCGGCCGCGAGCCGGTCTCGGCGCGCCTGATGGCGGACCTGTTCAAAGCGGCCGGGGCCGACCGCATCCTCACGCTCGACCTGCACGCCGACCAGATCCAGGGCTTCTTCGACGGCCCGGTGGATCATCTGTCGGCCATGCCGGTCCTCGCCGACCACATCAGCGGGCAGTATGCGCGCGAGAAGCTCACCGTCGTCTCCCCCGACGCCGGCCGGGTCCGTGTCGCGGACGCCTGGGGCGAGCGGCTCGGGGCACCTTTGGCCATCGTGCACAAGCGCCGCGACAAGGACGTCGCCCACAGGGTGTCCGCGCACGAGGTCGTCGGCGAGGTCCGCGGCCGGGTCTGCGTCCTCGTCGACGACATGATCGACACGGGCGGCACCATCTGCGCCGCAGCGGATGCGCTCTTCGAACAGGGCGCGGAGGAAGTGATCGTGGCCGCCACCCATGGTGTCCTGTCCGGACCCGCCGCCGAACGGCTGGCCGCGTCCAAGGTCACCGAGTTCGTGTTCACCGACACCCTCCCGGTGCCCGGCGCCCTCGGCCAAGAACGGGTCGCCGTGCGCTCCGTGGCACCACTGATCGCCGGAGCCATCCGGGCAATCCACCGCCAGGACTCCGTCACGCACTTCCTCACCCATCAGTAACCCATGCGCCCGGTGGGGAGGGCCATGGTCCTCCCCACCGGGCGCGGGCACACTGCGCGCAAGGGCCGGGCGGCCGATGCGCCGACGTGGGCAAACCGTTCCGGTTGAGCCGGGATGGCCGAGACCCGCGTTGCTTGCGCGGCACTCTCCATGAACACGTCTGTGACGTTCCATCACAAACCAGTCGCAGCAACGGAGATAACGTGCACCTCAGACCCATCGCGCAAGCAGTCTCGACTGCGGCCATAGCCCTGGCACTGCTCTCCCGGCGCCCGGTACGGGCCCGGCTGCTCGACGCAGCGATGCAGTCTCAGGACCACCGCGCGCAGCGCGCCCGGGCCGCGCGCTGGGCATTCCACCCGCTCCCCCTCCACCCCGTTCCCCACGCGCTGCCCTGCGCCGCCCGGTTCGCCGCTCTCGTCCTGACCTCGCACACCCGCTCCGACGGCACCGGCGCAGTCGAGATGGACCTGCTCACGCACCTGTGCGGGCAGACACCCCAACAACTGGGCGGCCTGCTCGGCCAGCTGGTCCGATCACGCTTCTTGTCCTCCTGGCGCGACGTCCGGGCAGAGGACGAGGTCTCCTGGCAACTGGGCGCCCACCGTCGACACCCCTCGACGGCCGGTCGAGGGATCACTCCTGTCGCGCATGAGACTTCACTCCGCAAGGGGCGACCAGCCACTCAAGCAGGCTCCACGACTTGCAATGCCCGGCTGCAGGGCCGGCAGGGACGCACCCGGACTCGACTGAGCCCGTACCAACCTGGCGGCGGAGCCCGCCAGTTGGACGTGCCTGCAACATGACGAAGCTCCTGGTAGACGAGTTGTCGACCAAGATCAACCGTCGTGCCAGGAGCTCCGCGTGCTTGTCTACCCGTCCGCGATCGATCTGTCCACCGCGCACCTGCGTCACCTGGGCCGGCACCTGGCGGCTCGACGCCGCGAGATCGGCACCCGGTGGAGGCGACTGATCCCCGGCCGGCAGGCCCTGCTCGCCCTGACCCATCTGCGGTGTGGCGACACATACGCCCAGCTCGCCGCCGGATTCGGCATCGGCATCGCAACCGCCTACCGCTACATCCGCGAGGCCATCGACGTCCTGGCCGCGCTCGCACCGACACTGGACGTGGCGATGCAGACCGCCCGCACGAAGGCCTTCGTGATCCTGGACGGCACGGTGCGCCACGAGGCGCTTGATGATCGGGCGGGGGTGAAAGGACCCCGCCGCTGGGCTGTCGCAGCAGTCCGGCTGAAGCTGAGGGCAGCCTGATCCGGGGGACGTCGGTGAGGGTGGGAAGCGGCCCTGACAACGCCGGGACGCATCGGCACTGCCAGACGGTGCGGGTCCGGCAAGCGAGACGAGAAGGTGTACGAGAGGAACCAGTGGTAAAGCCCCGTAAGCGAGCGAACCGGCTCCAACCTGGTGGATATGGGCCGGGATGCAGCGCGTGGCCACTTCGGTGGCCAACTCCGAAGCCGCGTAGTGCCGTCGGTGAGGAGGCCATGGTGAAGAACTGCGGCGTAGCCGTGGCGATGTTGCCGGGGCAAGAGCTGGGCACCTCCCTCGTCGACCGGTCATCGAGTGAACGTGGGAACCATCCCCGGTTGCCCTCTGGGGCAGGCCGCCAGCCTGTTCCAGGGCAAGCCCGTCGCCGGCTGAAGGCCGTGGGGTGGGGCGGAGGTCCCGTAGTAGTTCGAGCACGCGAGAGGCGTGCACATGGCGAAGGGGACCAGCAAGTCAGCAGGGAGGGGACTGGAATGCCAGGAGGATGTCGCTGGTGAATACCAACGAGCTGGAGTGGGCCTTGTTGAGGGCCGAGCGCCGGGTACTGGGGATTCAGACCAAACTGCACCAGTGGGCCAGCGGTGACTCTCATCGCAGGTTCGACGATCTGTTCAACCTCGTTACCGATCCCGCTTTCCTGTTGGTCGCGTGGGCTCGGGTGCGGGGCAACAAGGGTGCTCGCACTGCCGGAGTGGACGGCAACACCGCCCACTATGTGGAGGCCGTGCGAGGAGTTGAGGTTTTCCTCGGCGAGTTGCGGTCTGCGTTAAAGGACCGCAGTTTCCTTCCGCTGCCGGTGCGTGAGCGGCTCATCCCCAAGGCGAACGGAAAATTGCGTCGTCTCGGGATCGCGACCGTTACCGATCGGGTGGTCCAAGCATCCTTGAAGCTGGTACTGGAGCCGATCTTCGAGGCGGATTTCCACCCGCAGAGTTACGGGTTCCGTCCGAGGCGCCGAGCTCATGACGCGGTGGTGGAAGTGCGTCACCTAGCATCCCGCTCTTATGAGTGGATCGTGGAAGGTGACATTGCCGCCTGCTTCGACGAAATCTCGCACTCGGCCCTGATGGACAGGGTGCGAGAGCGTGTCGGGGACAAACGCGTCCTGGCCTTGGTGAAGGCGTTCCTCAAGGCAGGCATCCTCGGTGAGGACAAGGCCCTGAGGGCGACGGATGCCGGTACTCCGCAGGGCTCGATCCTCTCGCCGTTGCTGAGCAATGTGGCCCTGTCCGTCCTGGACGCGTACATCGACCAGGCGCCGGGCGGGCCACGAGCCCGGCCGCATCAGCGGGCCAAGCGTCGCCGACATGGTCTGCCCAACTACCGGTTGATCCGGTACGCGGACGACTGGTGCCTGGTGGTGTCGGGTTCCCGCGCTGACGCGGAGGCATTGCGCGAGGAGATCGCGGTCGTGCTCTCCACGATGGGTTTGCGCCTGTCGATGGAGAAAACGCTGGTCACCCATATCGAGGACGGCCTCGACTTTCTCGGCTGGCGCATCCAGCGCCACCGGAAGCGAGGCACCAGCAAGCACTTCGTTTACCTGTATCCGGCCAAGAAGGCGCTTCGCTCCATCACGGCCAAGGTGAAGAAGTTGTGCTGGCAGGACGTGAACCTGCCGCTCGATGCTCTGCTGCACCAGCTAAATCAGGTGCTGCGGGGGTGGACTGCCTATTTCAAGCATGGCTCATCAAAGGCGACCTTCAACTACCTGCGGGCCTACACCTGGAGGCAGGTATTTGGGTGGCTCCGCCGCAAGTATCGACGAGCCAACTGGAAGACACTCCGCCGCAAGAACACCTGCGACGGATGGTGGCCTGCCACCAGCGAGGTGACCTTGTTCAACCCGGCGGGAGTGAAGATTATCTACTACTCCTACCGAGGAACGAAGATTCCCTCGCCATGGCCGAGCACCGCATGAAGAGAAACCGCTGAACCAGAGGGACTTGTGGAGCGCCCGTTGCGCGGAAACGCGCACGGCGGGTGCGGGAGGCGGCTCGGGGAAACCCACCGGCGGCGACGTCGGCAGGGCGCCCCGGGCCGACCTCACGTGCTGCCGATCGACCGGATCGCCGCCGACCGCCCCTACTACTCCGGCAAGAAGCGCCATCACGGCATGAACGTGCAGGTCCTGACCGACCCCTTCGGCCGGCTCCTGTGGGCCTCGCCCGCACTGCCCGGCGCGACGCACGACCTGACGGCGGCACGCGAACACGGCATCCTCGACGCCCTCACCGAGGCCGGACTCAACTGCTGGGCGGACAAGGGATACCAGGGTGCGGGACACCCGGTCCGAGTGCCATTCAAGGGGCGCCGCCTCAAGCGGTGGCAGCGCCGCCACAACACCACCCACGCGAAGATCCGCTGCGTCGGCGAGCAGGCCATGGCCACCCTCAAGGGCTGGCGCCTGCTGCGCAAGCTGCGCTGCAGCACCCACCGCATTACCGCCATCGTGAAGGCCGTCCTCACCCTTCACCTCGCGACGACGTCAGGATGAAAAGACCTCAGTGAGGGACCCAGGATCAGGACAGGAAGGTCTTCCGGCCCGTCAAAGCGGTACTGCAGGGTGTTCTTCGGCGTGTCACTCACCCGCCCGACTCTCTCATCTGTCACGCGATGTCACACCGTCGGGGTAGCGGCCTGCGACCCTTGTCCCGCTTCGTCTGGTCAGGGGTGGGTCATCGAGACGACGTAGATCATGGGGTGGTCGGGGTTGGAGCGGTTCACCACGATGGTCTGGGTCGGGGACGGGTCGTCCTGGTGGTGGGTGAGGCCGTACCAGGGGCCGGGGCCCGTGAAGTTCCAGCCCGCGATCCTCTGGTCGCGCTCGCTGATCGCGATGTCGTCCGTCGCCAGGTCGCCCACCGTGTAGCCGGCGTCGACCTGCTCCAGGAACTTGTCGAGGCCGTCGTTGCTGGTGAGGAACTGCGCGTAGAGGCGGCTCACCTTGTAGTTGTTCGTCTCGTAGTAGGCGACGTTGCGCGAGTGCGGCGGGATCGGGATCTCGTAGAGGCGGCGCTGCACCTTGGACGGCCAGCCGACGGTGAGGCCCGTCGCCGAGTACTTGGCCTCCTTGTCCTTGCCGCTGTCCCGGCTCTGGCCCGCGGAGATCACCAGGTAGCCGGCGGGGATCCCGATCAGCAGCACGATGGTCAGGAGCGTGAGGACGCGGCGGCGGATCACATGGCCGCGGTCCTCGGCCGGGCGCGGCTGCTGGTCCGCGGGCGGGGGCTGGCGGGGCACGGTCATGGCTGGCTTTCCTGTCACTTTCTGCGGCATCTGCGGCCCTGGTCAGCCCTGTTGTTCCAGGCCGTCGACGGGCGGGGCCGTCGAGGTGCGGGTGCGGGCGTAGCGCTCGTACCGCTCGTGGCGCTCCACGCGGCGGCGCTTGGCGCGGCGGAAGCGGCGGGCGACGAGGCGGGCCAGGTCCGCGGCGCCGACCATGCCGGCCTCGGGGCCGAGCTGGGCGCGGGCGATGCGGGCCTCGGGGCGGTAGCCGCGGCCGGTGAGCTGGCGCTTGAAGGCGTCGCGGGCGGGCGCGATCAGCAGGTCGTCGGCCGCGCTGACACCGCCGCCGATGACGAAGCACGAGGGGTCGAGGGCCGCGGCGAGGTTCGCTATGCCGACGCCCAGCCACTGGCCGATGTCCTGCAGCAGCTCGACGCACATGGCGTCGCCCTCGCGGGCCAGCTCGGTGATGAGCGGTCCTGTGATGTCGGGGATGTGGCCCTGGACGCGCTCGATGATGTTGTACGCGACCGGGGAGTCGGCCGCCGCGAGTTCGCGGGCCTCGCGGACCAGGGCGTTGCCGGAGCTGTACTGCTCCCAGCAGCCGCGGTTTCCGCACGGGCAGCGGTGCCCTCCGGGGACGACCTGCATGTGGCCGAACTCGCCGGCGACGCCGTACTTGCCGCGCTTGACCTGGCCGTCTTCGAGGATCGCGCCGCCGATGCCGGTGCCGAGCGTGATCATGACGAGGTGGTCCTCGCCGCGGCCCGCGCCGAAGCGCCACTCCGCCCAGGCGGCGGTGTTGGCGTCGTTGTCGACGAGTACGGGGACGGAGAGGCGGCCGCTGAGGCGGTCCCGGAGGGGTTCGTTGCGCCACGACAGGTGGGGCGCGAACAGGACGCGGTTGCGGTCCGCGTCGACCCAGCCGGCCGCGCCGATGCCGACCGCGTGCACGTCGTGGCGGTCGGAGAGGTCGAGCACCAGCTCCGTGATGGTGTCCTCGACGACCTTGGGGCTCTTGGACTTGTCCGGGGTCTCCGTGCGGAGCGTCTCCAGGATGGTCCCGTCCGCGTCGACCACGCCGGCCATCACCTTCGTGCCGCCGATGTCGATGCCGACGGTGGGGACCCGCGGGGCGGTCGTGTGCGAACGGCGCTCGCGGGTGCCGACCGTCCTCAGGACGGTGGCCCGGGCGCTGCCACGGTGGGCGAGGTCGCGGTAGGTGCTCATTGCGGCGATTCTGCCTCACGCATCGGCTCCGCCGCATACCGGGTTTTGCGCCGCGTCGGGGTGGGGCCCCATCCCGGGTGACACCCACTCGGCGCACGCTCCGCGCAGTTCCCCGCGCCCCTTTCAGGGGCGCGGGGAACTGCGCGAATGGTGACCAGCGACGCGACGCGCGGCCGCCCGCGCCCAAGAACCACACGCCGAACCACGCGAACGCGACCAACGACGCGACCCGCGGCCGCCAGGCACACGCGGGACGCGCACGGCGGCGGCGCGTCGCGGGGGCGCTACTTTTCGGTGCCGTCGGGCGTATGCCCGCCCAAGTGCGTCGGCACCGGTGCCCGCTCCAGCTCATGGCGGAGGTCGTCCAGCTCGGAGCCGCCCGCCATCTGCCGGGTCAGCTCGTCGAGCGTGATCTCGTCGCGGGTGTGGCTGCCGAACATCGCGCCGCGCTTCAGGAGCACGAACCGGTCCCCCACGAGGTACGCGTGGTGCGGGTTGTGAGTGATCAGGACCACGCCGAGACCCGCGTCACGCGCCGCCGCGACGTACTTCAGGACGACCCCCGACTGCTTCACGCCGAGCGCCGCCGTCGGCTCGTCCAGGACGAGGACCTTCGCGCCGAAGTACACGGCGCGGGCGATGGCGACGCACTGGCGCTCACCGCCGGACAGCGTGCCGATCGGCTGGTCGACGTCGCGCAGGTCGATACCCATGCGGGCCAGTTCCTCGTGCGTCGTCCGCCGCATCAGCTCGACGTCGAGCCGCTTGAAGGGGCCGGTGCCCTTCGTGGGCTCGGAGCCGAGGAAGAAGTTGCGCCACACCGGCATCAGCGGAACGACGGCCAGGTCCTGGTAGACCGTGGCGATGCCCCGGTTCAGCGCGTCGCGCGGGTTGCTCAGGCGGGTTTCCTCGCCCTCGATCGCGAAGCGGCCACCGTCGTGCTGGTGCAGACCCGCGATGATCTTGATCAGCGTCGACTTGCCCGCGCCGTTGTCGCCGAGAACGCAGGAGATCTCGCCCGCGTTGACCACGAGCGACACGTCGTCGAGCGCGCGGATGTTGCCGTAGAACTTGCTGACGCCGGCCAGCTCCACCAGCGGCGTACGCGTATCGGTCGTCATTTGCTCGCCTCCGCGCGCTTGCGGACCCACGCGTTCAGCAGGGTCGCGAGGAGCAGCATCGCCCCCAGGAAGAACTTGAACCAGTCCGAGTTCCACTCGGCGAACACGATGCCCTTGCTGGTCATGCCGAAGATCAGCGCGCCGATCGCCGCGCCGACCGCCGAGCCGTAGCCGCCGGTGATCAGGCAGCCGCCGATGACGGCCGCGACGATGTAGATCAGCTCGTTGCCGACGCCCTCGCCGGACTGCACGACGTCGTAACTGAACAGCAGGTGCTGGCCGGAGATCCAGGCGCCGAAGGCGACGCCCATGTAGAGGCCGATCTTCGTCTTGTTGACCGGGACACCGACCGCGCGGGCCGCGTTGAGATCGCCGCCGACCGCGAAGATCCAGTTGCCGATGCGGGTACGGAGCAGGATCCAGGTCGCGACGACGACGAGGGCGAGCCACCAGATGATCGTGATCTTGAAGTCGACGCCGCCGATGCTGAACGTGGAGGCGAAGACGGACTTGGCCGAATCGAAGCCCTCCATGTCGGCGATCGACTTCGTCGAGACGGTGCCGCTGATCATCTTCGTGAAGCCCAGGTTCATGCCCGTCAGCATCAGGAACGTGCCGAGCGTGATGATGAAGCTGGGGAGTTTGGTGCGGGTCAGCATGACGCCGTTGAAGACACCGATGGCGAGCGTCGCCAGCAACGAGACGCCGACACCCACCCACGTGTTCGCCGTCATCTGGTAGCTGAACATCGACGAGATCAGCGCCGACGACGTCACCATGACGCCCGTCGACAGGTCGAACTCGCCGCCGATCATCAGCAGCGCCACCGGCACGGCCATGATGCCGAGCACCGACGACGCGTACAGGACCGTCGCGAGGCTGGTCGCCCGCAGAAAGCTGTCCGCGAAGATCACGAAGAAGAGGAAGACGGCGACGGCGCCGATGACCGAGCCCAGCTCCGGGCGGCCCATCAGCTTCTTCCAGGGCGAGGTCTTCACGAGCCGTTCGTCGGCCCGCGCCGCATCCTGAGGAGTCGTCGTACTCATCGGGTCCCCCGCTTCGCGTACTCCTGGAGCTTGTCGGCCTGGTCCTTGGTGACGACCTCCGGTCCGGTGAGGACCGGCTTGCCGCCGCCGAGCACATCGGCGTTGTAGCGGTAGAGCCAGAGCAGGTCCACGGCCTCGTAGCCCTGGAGGTAGGGCTGCTGGTCGACGGCGAAGCCGAGGTCGCCGTCCTTGAGGCCCTGCGCGACCTTGTCGTTGAGGTCGAACGTGTCGATCTCGGCCTTGCTGCTCGCGTCCTCCTTCGCCTTCACGGCGGTGGCGGCGAACGGGGCGCCCAGCGTGACGACCGAGTCGATGGACTTGTCGGACTGCAGCTTGGCCTCGATGGACGACTGCACGTCGGGCATGTTGGTGCCCTCTACGTAGAGGTTCGTCATCTTGCCGTCGAAGGTGTCCTCGGCTCCGGCGCAGCGCTGCTCGTGGCCGACGTTGCCCTGCTCGTGCAGCACGCACAGGGCCCTCTTCTTGCCGCGCTTGTTGAGCTCCTTGCCGACGGCCTCGCCTGCGATCGTCTCGTCCTGGCCGATGTGCGTGATCGCGCCGTACTTCTTGTAGATCTCGGAGCCCGAGTTCACCGTGATGACGGGGATGCCGGCCTTCTTGGCGCGGGCGAGGGAGGACTTCATGGCGTCCGGCTTGGCGAGCGTGACGATGATTCCGTCGACCTTCTTGTCGATGGCGGCGTCGACGAGCTGCGCCTGCTGCTGCGCCTCCTCGTTGTGCGAGTAGAGGAAGTTGATGTTGTCCTTGGTGGCCGCCTGCCTGGCACCGTTCTGCACGATGTCCCAGAAGGTGTCGCCATCCCCCGAATGGGTGATCATCGCGAAGGTCCAGCGGGGCGTGTTCACCGCCGCCTTGCCCTGGGCGGCCTGGGACTTCCTGGCGTCCTCCGCCCGCTTGCCGCCGGTGCTGCTGCACCCCGCGAGCGAGAGGCCGAGAGCCCCCGCAACCGCGATGCTCACCCAGGTCCGAAACCGTGCCACGAGGCCGTGCCCTTCTTGGTCTGCTGCGTCGTCGACCGGGACCGGCGGACCGATCCCGGCGGACCGTGATCCGGTCCTGAAGGATCGGATCAATCCGGCCCTGAAGGATCGGATCGATCCGGTCCTAGAGGACCCCATTCCGGTCCCAAACGCACAAGTATGGGTCACGGGGATCATGCATCCATTCACCGGGTACCGCGCGCGGTGTACTTCTCCAGGCGCGGCACGTCCTTCTCGGTGACGAGCGCGGGGCCCGTGAAGACCGGCTTGCCGCCGCCGAGCACGTTCGCGTTCGTCTTGTAGAGCCACAGTTCGTCCACCGCCAGATAGCCCTGGAGGTAGGGCTGCTGATCGACGGCGAAGGCGACCTCCTTCGCCTTGAGACGGCGTACGACCTCGGCGTTCAGGTCGAATGTGGAGATCTCCGCCTTGCTGCCCGCGCCGTCCTTGGCCTTCACGGCGAGCGCCGCGATGGGGGCGCCGAGCGCCACGATCGCGTCGATGTCCTTGTCGGCCTGGAGCTTCGCCTCGATGCTGGCCTCGGAGGAGGGCGCGTTCGTGCCCTCTACGTTGAGGTTCTCGACGTCGCCCTTGAACGTCTTGCGGACGCCGTCGCAGCGCTGCTCGAGCGATACGTTGCCCTGCTCGTGGATGACGCAAATGGCCTTCTTCTTGCCCTGCTTCGTCAGCTCGGTGCCTACCGCCTCACCGGCCACGCCCTCCTCCTGGCCGATGTGGCTGAGCGCGCCGAACTTCGCCGAGAACTGCGATCCCGAGTTGATCGAGACGACCGGGATGCCCGCGGCCTTCGCCTTCCCGAGCACGGCCTCCATGGCCTGCGGCTTGGCGAGCGTGACGACGATCCCGTCGACCTTCTTGTCGATCGCGGCCTGCACCAGCTCGGCCTGCCCCTTGGCCTCCTTGTCGTTGGAGTAGAGGAACTGCACGTTGTCCTTGGCAGCGGCCTGCTGGGCGCCCTTGCGGACGATGTCCCAGAAGGTGTCGCCCTCGCCGGAGTGCGTGACCATCGCGATCTTCATACGCGGCGTATTGACGGCCTTGCCGCCACCGCCACCGGTCTCGTCGGCCTTGTCCTCCGAGCCCTTGCCGCCCGAGCCGCTGCATCCGGCGGCGAGCGCGAGCACGGTCATGAGAGCGACGCCGCCCGCGGCCGTGCGGGTCTTGGCCATGCGGGCTGTGCGGGTCCTGAGCATGGTGGAGCCACCTCTCCTCCGGCCGCCCGGTGCGGCTGGAGGAGTTTGTAGCGGGGTCCCACGGCAGCGTCAATGAATTTGTCAGAACATTCGGACCACGTACGGGTCTCAACTCTCAGGAGCGTACGAGGAGTTGGAACTCGAAGGAGTAGCGCGAGGCCCGGTACGTGTGCGAGCCGAACTCGACCGCGCGGCCCGTGTCGTCGTACGTCGTGCGCTGCATGGTGAGCAGCGGCGCGCCCTCCTTCTCCCCCAGGCGTTCGGCCTCGACGGCGGTGGCGGCGCGGGCGCCGACGGACTGGCGGGCGCTGTGCAGGCTGATGCCCGCGGCCCGCATCAGCCGGTAGAGGCCGGTCGCCGTGAGCCGCTCGTCCTCCAGGGCGAGCAGCCCGGTGGGCAGGTGGTTGCACAGGTACGCCACCGGTTCGCCGTGCGCGAGCCGCAGCCGCTCGACGCGGTGCACCTCCTCGCCCTCCGCGACACCGAGCGCGGCGGCCACCTCTGCGGAGGCGGGGACGAGCGTGTTGGCGACGACGCGGGTCTCGGGCCGCTGCCCGGCGGCCTCCAAGTCGTCGTACAGGCTGGACAGTTCGAGGGGCCGCTTGACCTGGCTGTGCACGACCTGCGTGCCGACGCCGCGACGCCGCACGAGCAGCCCCTTGTCGACGAGCGACTGGATGGCCTGCCGCACGGTGGGCCGGGAGAGCCCGAGCCGCCCCGCCAACTCGATCTCGTTCCCCAGCAGACTCCCCGGCGTCAACGCCCCGCGCTCGATCGCCGCCTCCAACTGCTGGGCCAGCTGGAAATACAGCGGGACCGGACTGCTGCGGTCGACGCTGAGCGCGAGGTCGACGGTCGGGTCGGCGAGGGGTTTGGCCACGGTGGTGAGGTTAGCGGCGGGAGATGATGACGGGAAGTCCGGAAGTCCGGAAGTCCAGAGGTCCGGTTGTCCGGACATGAAAGCTACGGTGCACATCAAGCCCCTGCGGCCGGGTGACCCATTCAAGCCCCTGCGGCGATTGAGCAGCGGGGTCCGGGGCAGCGCCCCGGTCTTTCCAGCCCCGCCGGCGCTTGAGGCGCGGGGTCCGGGGCAGCGCCCCGCGACGTGACACCCACGGCCTTTGTCAGGACAAACGATTGACACCCACCCCGTCCCCCGGCACCGTGGGACACCATGCGCATCGGACTCATCGGCACCGGCCGCATCGGCACGTTCCACGCAGGCGTACTCGAGCGCTACCGAGAGGTCGGCTCGCTCCTCGTCACCGACGCGGAGCCCTCGCGCGCGGCGGAGCTCGCCGACCGCATCGGCGCGACGGCCGCGCCCAGCGTCGACGAGATCTTCAAGTGGGGCGTGGACGCCCTCGTCATCACCGCCGCCACCTCGGCCCACGCCGAACTGATCGGCCGCGCCGCACGCGCCGGGCTCCCGGTCTTCTGCGAGAAGCCGATCGCCCTCGACCTGCCGGGCACACTCGCCGCGCTCGCGGAGGTCGAGGCGGCGGGCACGGTGCTCCAGCTCGGCTTCCAGCGCCGCTTCGACGCCGGGTACACGGCCGCGCGGGCGGCGCTGCGGGAGGGGCGGCTCGGCCGGGTGCACACGGTGCGGGCGACGACGTCCGACCCGGCGCCGCCCCCGGCCGCGTATCTGCCGCTGTCCGGCGGGCTCTACCGGGACTGCCTGATCCACGACTTCGACATGGTTCGGTGGGTGACCGGGCGCGAGGTCGTCGACGTGTACGCGACCGGGTCCGACGCCGGACCTGCCATGTTCCGGGAGGCCGGGGACGTGGACACCGCGGCGGCGCTGCTGACCCTCGACGACGGGACGCTGGTCACCGCCACCTCGACGCGCTGCAACGGCGCCGGCTACGACGTGCGCATGGAGCTCTCCGGGGACCGGGACACGGTCGTCGTCGGCCTCGACGACCGGACCCCGGTCACCTCCACGGAACCGGCGGGCCCACCCGCCGCCACGAAGCCGTGGCCCGGCTTCCTTGAACGGTTCTCCCCCGCGTACGAGGCCGAGCTGAAGGCCTTCGTGGATGTCGTCCGCGGCGAGCGGGAGAACCCGTGCGACGGCTGGGAGGCCCTGCGGGCACTGCGGGTCGCGGAGGCGTGCGAGGTGTCGCGGGCCGAGCGGCGGGTGGTGCGGATGGCGGAGATCGCCGGAGGCGAGCGGCGGGCGTAGGACTGGCCTGCCGTACGGCGGGGAGCCCGGCTTCTTGTACGGCGGGTGGGCCCGGCCTGTCGTACGGCGGGTGGGCCCGGCCCCGCGTCACACCGTGAGGACCGTGCCCTGCGCCACCGCGCACAGCGTCGGCTCGCCGCCCTCGCCGTCCGTCGTCGTCAGGTCGACGCGCACCACCGCCTGGCGGCGGCCCGCGTTCACCACCTCGGCGCTGGCCACCAGGGTCGCGCCCCGGGCGGGGCGGACGTACTGGATGGAGAAGCCCGACGTGAGGACGGACGGGCCGAGGGCGGAGCCCGCCGCGAACGTCAGCGCGTTGTCGGCGGCGTAGGAGAGGACGCCGCCGTGCACGAACCCGTTCTGCTGCTGCAGTTCGGGGCGTATGTCCAGCTCAAGGGTGGCCACGCCGGCGTCGAACCGGGTGATCCGCGCTTGCAGGAGCCTGCTGAACGGCTGTGACTCCAGGGCCTTTTGGGCCATACCGAGGTCGAAGGCGGGCGGGGTCGACTCGGTCATGGCGGCTCTCCTGCGCGCACGGGGCGGTGGTCCGGTCGGCGCGGTGTCCGGTCCGGCGAAATCGATCACCAGCGTACGGGCAGGGTGCGAGTGCCGCGGATGAGGAGGCCCGGCATCCAGGTGTCCGGCTCCTCGTCGAGGGTCAGGCCGGGGCAGCGCTCCAGGAGGGAGCGGATCGCGATGCGGCCCTCCAGGCGGGCGAGCGGGGCGCCGAGGCAGAAGTGGATGCCGTGGCCGAAGGCCATGTGGCCGCGGGAGTCGCGGCGGATGTCGAAGGTGTCGGGGGCCGGGACGCGCTGCGGGTCGTGGCTCGCGGAGGCGATGCCGATGAGCACCGGTTCGCCCGCCGGGATGACCGTGCCGTCGATGTCGACCGGTTCCGCGGCGAAGCGGTGGGTGGCGTTCTCGATCGGGCCGTCGTAGCGCAGCATCTCCTCGACGGCGCCATCCAGGAGGCCCATGTCGGCGCGCAGGGCGGCGAGTTGGTCCGGGTGCTGGAGGAGGGCGCGGACGCCGCTGCCGATCAGGTTGACGGTGGTTTCGTGGCCGGCGACGAGGAGGAGGTAAGCCATGGCGCGCAGTTCGCTGGGCGAGAGGCGGTCGCCGCCCTCGGCCGTCGTCCGGATGAGCGCGCTCAGGAGGTCGTCCGCGCCGCCGGCCGTGTCGCGCTTGTCGGCGATCAACTCGTCGAGGAAGGAGCGGAGTTCGACGTGTACGTCGTAGGACGCTTCGGCGCTGGTCGGCGCCACGACCTGGGTCGACATGCGGCGGAAGCGCTCGCGGTCGATGTCGGGGACGCCGAGCAGTTCGCAGATCACCGCGAAGGGGAGCGGGAAGGCGAGGGCGGCGATCAGGTCGGCGCTGCCGCGCGGCGCCATGTCGTCGAGCAGCCCGTCCGTGAGCTTCTGGATGCGTGGGGCGAGGGCCGCGACGCGGCGCGGGGTGAACTCCCGTGTGACCAGGGAGCGGAGGCGGCCGTGCTCCGGTGGGTCGGCGAAGAGGAGGTGCAGGCCGATCAGGTCGTCGTCCAGGCCCCACGGTGGGCTCTTGACGAGGCGGGGGTCGGTGAACGCGGTGCGGGCGGCCTCGTGGCCGACGATGAGCCAGACGTCTTCGGTGGGGCCGGGGCCGGGTGTGCGGATGTGGTGGACCGGGCCGTGGGTGCGCAACTGGTCGTAGACCTGGTAGGGGTTGGCGTAGAAGTTTGCGGCGCCGCCTGCGAGTTCTCCTAGGTCGACGATGTCGTTGGTGTCGGTCATACCGTGCCTCCCGTCGCCGGAGTCGTCCGGCCTCCCGTTCCTCACGTCTCGGGGCTCTGCCCCGGACCCCGCTGCTCAATCGCCGCAGGGGCTTGATATTGCTCACCCGCCGCTGGGGCTTGCAGATACTCACTCGCCCCGCGAGCTTGAATTTGCTCACCCGCCGCAGGGGCTTGCAGACACTCACTCGCCCCGCGGGCTTGATTTTGCTCACCCGTCGCTGGGGCTTGATTGTGCTCACCCGCCCCGCGGGCTTGATGGTTGCGCACCCGCCACCGGAGCTTAATCGTGCGCCCTCAGTCGCCCCACAGGCTTGATAGTCGCGTACCCGTAGCTGGGGCTTCATTGTGCGCGCTCAGTCGTCCAGTAGGCCCGCGTCGTGGGTGAGGAGGGCGAGTTGGACGCGGTTGTTGAGGTCGAGTCTGGTCATGATGCGGGAGACGTGGGCCTTGACCGTGGGGAGGCTCATTTGAAGTGCTCTCCCTCGTGAACGAGGGAGATTCCTGCCTACCTTGCGGTGGCGGGCTTGACGCCTCGTGATGCGCGTCTTGCGACTGCCCTCCCGGCAGCCGGGACAAGCACGTGGCCCATCCGATACCGGTGCAGGATGTTCCGCGCCGCATTCAGATCGGCGTTCCCGGTCCATCCGCACTCGGGGTTGTTGCACGCGAACACGGCCTGCGACTCCCGGCTGCCCGGCGTGGTCGTCCCGCACCGATGGCAGCGCAGCGAGGTGCCGGGGGCGGGGACCTTGTACAGGCGCCCGCCCAGGCGGGTGGTCTTGTACTCCAGCTGTCGCACGGTCCGTCCCCAGGCCTCTTGGGCGATGGAGCGGTTGAGGCCGGACTTCTGCGCGACACCCGTGCCCGGTTCGGTGACGGTGCCGCGGGCGGAGCGGGTCATGTTCGGGATGTTGAGGTGTTCGACCACGAGGGTGCCGTACGCGCTCGCGAGGGCGGTGGTGGCCTTGTGCTGCCAGTCCACAGCGCGGCGCGTGGCTGTAGCGCGGAGCTGTCGGATCTGGTCGTAGGTGCGGTGCAGACGCTGGGAGGTCTTCTCGCCGCGTTTGCGGTGCTGCTTTTGCCGGGCCGCCTTCCGTTCCAGGGCCAGGAGCCTGACCTTCTCATCAGGATTGAGCCACTTGTCGCGGTCCGCGCTGCCGTCGGCGAGGCGGGGCGGGCGGCCGTGGTCCTGGTGGTTGCCGTCGGACAGGGCCAGGGGCAGGTTGACCCCGGCATCGATGCCGACCTCTGCACCGGGGTGCGGGTCCGGTGCGGGCTCGATGGTCTGGATGCGGAAGGCGATGTGCCAGCCCAGGGCGTCCTTGATCAGGCGGGCTCCGGTTATCCGGTGGTGCTTGTCGGCGCGTTTGCCGACGGGCAGGTCCTTGGTCCAGCGGAACTTCACCCGGCCGAGCTTGGGGATGTTGACCATGCCCCACCGGCGGTGGACCCGCTGGATCTGAAGGTCCCGGCCCTGAGGGATGTCCACACTCATGACCGTGCGGTGGCGGGCCTTGAAGGTGGGTGCCTGGGCCCGGCCCTGCCAGCAGTTCTTCCACGCGGCGAAGTAGTCCTTCAACACCGCCTGCGCGGCCTGCGCGGGCAGAACGCCCATCCAGTCGATTTCCTGGCGGGCCTCGCGGATCGCGGTGTCGGCCGCCACCAGGGTGCGCTTGGCCTTGGGGAGCATCGTCCAGAAGTCGTGCAGGCAGTTCCACATGGTGCGGGCCGCGTGCGCCTGACCGTCCATGAGCGCGACCTGGCCAGGGGTCAGCGCCAGTCGGGCGCGGTGCCCGAACTGCCGCTTCACACCCACCAATTCATCGCTCATGCGGCTACGTTAGCATTCGGTTTATGTCACCACGATGGACTCCGAATCCGGACGTGCGTACGGGACGTCACGTGGTCCACAACCTTCATGTCCATTTGGTCTTCGTCACCAAATACCGGCGCAGAGCCTTCACGGACGAGATGCTGACGCGGTGCGAGGAGGTCATGCGGGAGGTCTGCGAGGACTTCGAGGCCGAGCTGAGGCAGTTCAACGGCGAGGAGGACCACGTCCATCTCCTCGTGCACTACCCACCGAAGGTCCAGCTGTCCAAGCTGGTCAACTCCCTCAAGGGCGTCTCCTCCCGCTACCTGCGCAAGGAGTACGACGCGCATGTGCGCCGATACCTATGGGGTGGACATTTCTGGTCCGGCTCCTACTTCGCATCAAGCTGCGGGGGCGCGCCACTGACCGTCGTACGTCAGTACATCGAGAATCAACAGCGACCGGTGTGAGCCTTGCCGCTGCGCGGCACATCGCTCCGGGCTCCGCGCCGGAATCCAAGGATGCGCCTCACCTCCGCCCTGAAGGACTCTGCTGAGGAATGCGTGATTCGAGCGGGGCTGGGTCGTTGGCCCCCATGGTTGTTGTGGTCGTGGGCGGGAGGGCCGAGAGATGTCGCTGGAGCCACGGGCGGATCAGGGGGTGCCGGAGCTGACAGCCCGGGTGGTTCGGGCAGCGTTCCCGAAGGGAACGCTCGCGGTGCGGATCCGGGAGGCGTTGGGCGCTCTGTTTGAGGACGAGGCGTTCGCCGGCGCGTTCGCCGTCCGGGGCCGCCCGGCTGTCTCGCCAGGGGCGTTGGCCTTGGTGTCGGTGTTGCAGTACGCGGAGGGGCTGACCGACCGGCAGGCCGCTGACCAGGTGCGGGCCCGGATTGACTGGAAGTTCCTGCTCGGCCTGGAACTGGGTGATCCCGGGTTCGACGCTTCCGTACTGAGCCTGTTCCGTTCGCGTCTCATCGAGCACGGACTGGAACAGACGACGCTGGAGCTGGTGCTGGAACGCCTGCGCGGACTGGACCTGCTCAAGGCCGGTGGCCGGCAGCGGACTGATTCCACGCACGTGCTCGCGGCGGTGCGGACGCTGAACCGGATGGAGTTCGTCGGTGAGACGCTGCGAGCTGCACTGGAAGCGCTGGCGGTCGCGGCCCCGGCATGGCTGTCCGGTCTGGTCACAGCCGAGTGGGCCGAGCGCTACGGGCCGCGCGTGGACGACTACCGCTTCCCCAAGGGCGAAGGGGTCCGTGAACAGTGGTCTGAGCAGGTCGGACGAGACGGATTCGTCCTGCTGGAGGCGGCTTACGCCCCCATGGCTCCCGACTGGCTGCGCGAGATCGGGGCGGTGCAGGTCCTACGGGTCTCCTGGATCCAGCAGTACCACCGCGACGGAAAGGGGGTGCGCTGGCGGGAGAGCAAGGATCTCCCGCCCGTTCATCACCGGTTGTGCTCGCCCTATGACACCGATGCCCGCTACGGGATCAAGCGCGGCTCGGGCTGGACCGGCTACAAGGCGCATCTGACCGAGACTTGTGAGCCGGACGCGCCGCACGTGATCACGCAGGTGGCCACCACCGACGCCGTGGTGGCCGACACGGAGATGACCGAACCGGTCCACCAGGCGCTCGCGGAGCGGGAGTTGCTCCCGGACGTGCATGTCGTGGATGCCGGCTACACCACTGCCGCCTTGTTCCTGGCCGCGACCGGGCGGGGCATGGAACTGCTCGGCCCGGCCCCGCACGACAGCAGTCGCCAGTCCCGAGAGGCTCAGGGCTTCTCCCGCGCCGACTTCACCATCGACTGGGATGACGAGAGCGCCGTCTGCCCAGGCGGGCACCGAAGTTTCGAGTGGTGGGAACAGAAACACCACCGCAACGGCACTCCGGTCCTCAAGGTGTTCTTCTCTGCCGAGCACTGCCGCCCTTGCCCGAAGCAGACGTCGTGCACCGAGCCCCCGTCCGGCCGTCGGGGCAGGGGCATCACGATCCTGCCACGCGAGCGGCACGAGGCCGCCCTCGAAGCCGTCCGCCAGGCCCAGGAGACCGATGAGTGGAAGGACCGTTACGCGATTCGGGCCGGGGTCGAAGGCACGATCTCCCAGGCCGTCCGCGTCACCGGCCTCCGCCGCACCCGCTACCGCAACCTCCCCGCGACCCGCCTCGGTCACGTCTTCGCCGCCATCGCGATCAACATCATCCGCATCGACCGGTGGCTGACCGGCACCCCGCTCGGCGGCACCCGCACCTCCCACCTCGAAGCCCTCATACTCGCGGCCTGACAGCCCAATTCGCGGAATTCTCAGCAGAGTCCTGAAGGCCGGAGCACTGCGAATGAATCCCGGTAGCGAGCGGCGATCACGTCCCACGCCCACCCGTCACTCCGGCCACGGCAGCCACGCCCGCACCGCGAAGCCGCCGTCCGGTTCCGCGCCGTGGGTGAGCCGGCCGCCCGCGAGGGTGGCGCGTTCGGTGAGGCCGATGAGGCCTTGTCCCGAGCCGGGGACGTGCGGCACCGCGCCGGGTGGCGGCGGGTTGCGGACGGTGATCGTGAGCCCGTCGCCCGCGTCGCCCTCCAAGGTGACCGCGACCTCGGCTCCGGGGGCGTGCTTACGGGCGTTGGTGAGGCCCTCCTGGGCGATGCGGTAGGCGGTGCGTCCGGTGGAGGCGGGCACGGCCTTGGGATCGGGGACGCGGGTGTCGACGGCGACCTTCATGCCGGCCTCGCGGGACTCGGCGATCAGGGTGTCGAGGGCGGCGAGGGTGGGCTGCGGCCGCCCGGACTCCGCGCCGTGGTCGGCCGCGCGCAGCACGCCGATGATCTCGCGCAGGTCCTGAAGCGCTTCGTGGGCGCTCTCGCGGATCACGCCCGCGGCCCGCGCGATCTCTTCTCGGGGCGCGTCGGGGCGGAACTCCAGGGCGCCCGCGTGCACGCTCAGCAGCGTCAGCCGGTGGGCGAGCACGTCGTGCATCTCGCGCGCGATGTCCTCGCGGGCGAGCCGCTGCGCCTGCTCGGCGCGGAGCGCGGACTCGGTCTCGGCGCGCCGCGCGCGGTCCCGCAGCGACATCAGGAGCTGGCGCCGGGAGCGTACGAACATGCCCCAGCCGACGACCGTGATCGTGATGATGACGGTGAACGAGACGGAGAGCAGGTACGAGGACTCGGGGTCGGGGCGCAGCCAGAAGAACACCGGGATGAGCGCGATGGAGCTGCCCGCCACCCAGCCGACGTAGCGGAACGGCCGGTGCACGGCGAGCGTGAACACCGCGATCATGGCGGCGCCGCCCGCGGTGTTGGACAGGAAGCCGACCGGGATCATCGCGACGGCGTACCCCAGCGGCCAGCGCCTGCGCAGCCAGACCGCGGCGCAGGCGGCGGCGCCGAGCACCTGGTCGAGGACGGCGAAGGCGGGCGCGAGGTGCGGTTCGTCCCAGACCTGCTCGGCGAAGATCAGGCCGAGGAAGACGGCGATCCCGAAGCAGCTGAAGTCGACGATCCAGTCACGTGCGGTGCGCCGCCTGCGGCCGGGACGTCCCTCGGGGTCCAGGTCGAGTTCGTCGGCGACGGCCGAGGGCAGCAGCCATCGGCGCCATCGCCGCGCGGGCCCGCCCGCCGGCTGCGGGGTCCCGGACTGCCGCACTGCCTCCATGGTCGACAAATCTACGCACCCCGGGCGCCGCACACCGCACCGAGCGCCGTTTCCGCGACCAAAGTCCCGAGCCCCTCGACTTTGGTCGCACCGCGCGGCCACCACGCGCGACCGGCGTCGCCCATGGCTCGCCCCGCGGCCGATGTGCGTGGGGGGTCCGCGGGGCGAGAGTCCTGTGCATGAACAAGAAGCAGTGGTTGCAGATCGTCGAGGTCGTCGGGGCCTTCGCCCTGATCCAGGGCGCGGTCGGCGTCCTCCACGCGCTCACCGGCCTGCTCGGCTGGGGTCTGATCGAGCGCGTCGGGTTCCTCGACGGCCACGAGGTCTACGGCAGCATCGCGCTGATCGTGCTCGCGATCGCCCTGTTCGCGGCCGTCGAGGCCCAGAAGAAGGGCTGATCCCTCCGGGGGGCGGTCAGCAGTCGTAGTCGACCAGGTCGAAGGAGGCGTAGTGGTCCGCCGTGTAGTAGTCCTCCTGGTTCGACTCTCCCGTGACGATGCGGCGGGCGCCGCGGTCGTCCGAGCCCGGCGTGATCACCGTGTACTCGTGGTAGTAGCCGGACGACTGGTCGGGCAGGATGCCCTCCCGGTTGGAGAAGACCGTGCCGTCCTGCTCGTACGGGTACGGTCCGCCCTGCTCGATGAGGTCCAGGGTGTCGTGCGCCTCGCCGGGCAGCGCGGAGTAGCAGATGTCGCCGACGGCGGCGGCCGATACGGCGGCGTGGGAGGCGACGGCCGGGGCCGGGGCCGGGGCGGCGATCGCGGTGGAGCCGCCGCCCAGGAGGAGGGCGGCGGCGACGGCTGAGGCGGCGATGAAGCGTGGGGGAATCTTCATGCCCTCAGTGTGACGCGCGTAGAGGTGCGCATGTCAACACCAACTCCCTCTTGTTTTCCGCCAGTTCACTCGAAGGTGCCGTACGTGGGGCGGCCCGCCAGTTCGTACGTGGAGAAGACCACGCCCTTGGCGAAGGCGCGCGATTCGGCGAGGCGGAAGGTCGCGGGCAGCACGCGGTCCGTGAACAGGCGCTTGCCGGTGCCGAGGACGACCGGGCAGGTCAGGAGGCGGACGGTGTCGATGAGCCCGTGGCCGAGCAGGAACGCGGCGAGTGCGGCGCTGCCGTGGATCTGCAGTTCGCCGCCGGGGCGCTCCTTGAGCGCGGTGACGTCCTTGACGAGGTCGGAGCCGCCGATGATCTGCGTACCGGCCCAGTCGGCGCTCTTCAGGGTCCGGCTGGCGACGTACTTGGGGCGGCTGTTCAGGGGCCCCGCGATGGTGTCGGCGGGGTCGGTCCTGAGCGGCCAGTAGGCGGCGAAGATGTCGTACGTGCGGCGGCCGAGGAGGTACGCGTCGGCGCGGCCGAGGAGCTCGGCGTTGTACGCGCCGAGCTCCTCGTCGAAGAACGGGAACGACCAGCCGCCGTGCGGGAACCCGTCGGAGGGGTCCTCCTCCGGGCCGCCCGGCGCCTGGATGACGCCGTCGAGGGTGATCTGCTGGGTGAGGGTGAGCTTCATGGCGGGCTCCGTCGGTGGGTGCGCCAGTGGGTGCGAACGCCGGATGCGGACGCTTCACCCATGACGACCCCGGGACCGCCCGGAACTCATCGCGCACTCGGCTCACGCGCGCGTGCCCGTCAGCCGCGCGCGTGCCCGTCAGCCCTGCCGGGTCGAGAACAGGCCGCCCGTCATGCCCTCCTTGTCGCCGCCCTGCGCCTTCTTCAGGGCGTTGGCCAGGCCCTCGATGGTCATGGACTGGAGGATGACGCGGCCGTTGCCCTCCAGCGTCGCGAGGCTGAGGCCCTCGCCGCCGAACACCGCGTTCATCAGGCCCTGGCGGTTGAGGCCGCCGATGCGCTGGATGCCGTACTGGATGCCCTCCTCGAAGGCGACGATGCAGCCGGTGTCGACCTCGATGCGGCCGCCGAAGTCCGCCGGGTTCAGGTCGATGAAGTTGCCGGAGCCGGCGATGATCACAGTGCCGCGCCCGGTGAACTTCTCCAGGACGAAGCCCTCGCCGCCCTTGCGTCCGGTCTGCCCGCCCTGCCAGGCGATGCCGAAGTCGACGCTCGACTCGGCGGCCACGAAGGCGTCCTTCTCGGCGAACCACGCGCGCGTACCGTCGAGTTCGAGCGCGCGCATCTCCCCCGGCAGCACCCCGGCGAAGCCCACGGTGCCCTCGCCGCCCTGCGACGTGAAGTACTGGAAGGCGAGCGACTCGCCCGCGAGGGCGCGCTGGCCGACCTGCATGGCGGTGCCCATGGCCTGGCGCAGCATGCCCGCGGCGCCGCCGCCTCCGCCCCCGCCGCCCTGGGCCTGCTGTCCGCCGCCCTGGGAGGGGCCGGAGAGCCGGGTCTCCATCGTCACGTTCGCCGTCTTGAACAGGAACTTTCCCGCCTCGCAGTAGACGGTCTGGCCGGGCCGGAGGGTCACCACGGCCATCTGCATCGCGTTGCCGACGATCTCTTGCTGAAGTGTCACGTCCCGTTCAACGACGGGGGCGGACGAAAAGGTTCCGCCGCGGTTCCCACAGCGATACGACGAGTCCCGACATCGACGTCCATTTGCCGCCAGTCATCGTCTCCGTAGATCGCTGTACTTGAAGCCACAACATCCGCTCTCTACAGGAGGCGACATGAACGGCGAGGTGGCTCTCGTAACCGGCGGCTCCCGCGGCATCGGCGCGGCGACGGCGCTGCGGCTCGCCCGCGACGGCTTCGACGTGGCACTCACCTACGTACAGGGCAAGGACGCCGCCGAGGAGGTGGTGCGGCGGATCGAGGCGCTGGGGCGGCGCGGGCTCGCCGTGCGGGCCGATTCGGCGGACGCGGGCGAGGCGGCGGAGGCGGTGGAGCGGACGGTGGCGGGGCTGGGCCGGATCGACGTGCTGGTCAACAACGTGGGCGTCGGAGCGCTCGGGCCGCTGGACGGCTTCTCCCTCGCGGACGTGGACCGGGCGCTCGCCGTGAACGTACGCGGCGTCTTCCTCACCACGCAGGCCGCGGCGGCCAGACTCCCCGAAGGCGGCCGGATCGTCACCGTCGGCTCGTGCATGGCCCAGCACGTGCCGGGTCCGGGCGGCACGCTCTACGCGACGAGCAAGTCGGCCCTGATCGGTCTGACGAAGGCGCTCGCGCGGGAGCTCGGCGGGCGCGGCATCACCGCGAACATCGTGCACCCGGGTCCGACGGACACCGACATGAACCCGGCCGACGGGCCGTACGCCGAGGCCCAGGCCGCGGACACCGCGCTCGGCCGGTACGGCACGGCGGAGGAGGTGGCGTCGACGGTCGCGTACCTGGCGGGCGAGGGCGCCTCGTACGTGACGGGCGCCGAGTTCGCGGTGGACGGCGGGCACGCCGCGTAAGCGGGCACGCCGCGTAAGGCGGCACAGAAGAATGCGGGGCACACCGGTGCTGTCAGGCCGGTGTGCCCCGCAAGTCGAACAGAGTACGGGCTAGGAGCCCAACTCCGCGTGGCGGGACGCCAGTTGAGACGCGCCCTGGTCGGTGAGCGAGCCGAACAGGCGCAGCCGCGAGATGCCGCCGTCCGGGAAGATGTCGATGCGCGCGTGCGTACCGACGGCCGGGGTGTCGAGGACGAAGCGGTGGTTGGTGTCGGGCTGGAGGCGGGTGCGGGGCAGGACCTCGACCCACTCGCCTTCCTCACCGTCGCGCACGGAAAGCGACGCCCAGCCCGCGCTGTTGCCCTTCAGGTACGCCGTGTCGATCTCCAGGGCGCGGATCTGCGACTGGGCGACGAGCTGGTAGCGGATCCAGTCGTTGCCGGTGTCGCGGCGGCGCCGAGTCTCCCAGCCGTCGTCCATCTTGCGGGAGCGGCCCGGCTGGATGGTGTTCGAGGCGGGCGAGTAGAAGAGGTTCGAGGCGTCCTCGGCGCGGCCGCCGTTCTCCAGCGCGACGACGTCGAAGGTGCCGAGCGTGGCGAGCCACTTCGGGTCCGGGAGGACCTCGCCGTAGACCCGGAGGCGGGCGATGCCGCCGTCGGGGTGCTGGTTGACGCGCAGGTGCGTGAAGCGCTGCGGCGATTCGACGACGAAGCCGTTCGCGGCGTGGCCGCCGACTGCCGTGCACGGGACGATCGTCGTCCACTTCACGTCGTCGGCGAGCAGTTCCTCGGGCGTGGGCGCGCCCTCGACGGAGGTGGCCTCGACGGAGACGGCCTGCGGGTAGTTGCCGCGGAAGTGGGCGGTGTCGACGACGACTCCGGCGATCACGCCGGGGGCGCCGAGGCGGACGAGGGCCCAGTCGTGGTCCTCCTCCGTGGGCCACGGGTGCTCGGCGGACGCGCCGCGCCGGCGGCGGGTCTCCCAGCCGTCCATGATCTTGCCCTTGTGGCCGAAGTGCTCCGGGTCGAACTCGGCGCGCTCGGGCACGAGAAGGTTCTCGCGCTGGGCGAAGAACTCGTCGTTCGCGGCGATCACACCGGCGCCGAGCTGGCGCGCGGCGAGGTTCGCGTACTGCGTGAACGGAAAGTCCGCGGTGCGGTAGTCGGCGTACGGGTCACCCCCGCCGTAGGGGCTCGCGTCGCCGGTGAAGTGGGGTATGCCGGAGGTCCCGTTGGTCGCGGACATGGTGTTACTTGTTCCTTTCAGCACGCACGAGCAGCTGCCCCTGCGGGTCGGTGAACTCGCCGTCGGCGACGATGCGTTCGCCGCGCAGCCAGGTCGACTTCACGACGCCGTGCAGCGTCTTGCCCGCGTACGCGGTGACGCGGTTGCGGTGCTGGAGCGCGGCCGGGTCGACGGTGAAGGTGGCCTCGGGGGCGAGGACGGCGAAGTCCGCGTCGTGGCCCGCGGCGATGGCGCCCTTGCGGTCGTCGAGGCCGACCAGCTTCGAGGTGCGCTCGGACATCCAGCGGACCACGTCCTCAAGGGAGTAGCCGCGGGCCCGGGCCGCCGTCCAGATGGCGGAGAGGCTGAGCTGGAGGCCGGAGATACCGCCCCACGCGGTCGCGAAGTCGTCGGTCTTCAGGTCGGCGGTCGACGGCGAGTGGTCGGTCACGATGCAGTCGATGGTGCCGTCGGCGAGCGCCTGCCACAGCAGGTCCTGGTTGGCGGACTCGCGGATCGGCGGGCAGCACTTGAACTCGCTCGCCCCGTCCGGGACTTCCTCGGCGGTGAGGGTGAGGTAGTGCGGACAGGTCTCGACGGTCACCTCGACGCCCTCGGCCTTCGCGGCGGCGATCAGCGGCAGCGCGTCGGAGGAGGACAGGTGCAGGATGTGGATGCGGGCGCCGATCCGCTTGGCGGTGTCGATGAGGCCCTTGATGGCGACGTCCTCGGAGACCCGGGGGCGGGTGGCGAGGTAGTCGTCGTACTTGGGGCCGGAGTTGTGCGGCGCCGTCTCCAGCTCGTGCGGGTCCTCGGCGTGCACGATGAGCAGTCCGCCGAAGCCGGCGATCTCGGCCATGGAGGCGGTCAGCTGGTCCCGGTCCAGGTGCGGGAACTCGTCGACGCCGGACGGCGACAGGAAGCACTTGAAGCCGAAGACACCGGCGTCGTGCAGCGGGCGCAGGTCCTTGACGTTGTCGGGCAGCGCGCCGCCCCAGAAGCCGACGTCGATGTGCGCCTTGGAGGCGGCGACGTCCTTCTTCGTACGAAGGTTGTCGACGGACGTGGTCGGCGGCAGCGAGTTGAGAGGCATGTCGACGAGGGTCGTGATGCCTCCGGCCGCCGCGGCGCGGGTGGCGGTCCAGAAGCCCTCCCACTCGGTGCGCCCCGGGTCGTTGACGTGCACGTGCGTGTCGACGATGCCGGGCAGCAGCGCGTCGTCCCCGAAGTCCTCGAGGCGGGCCCCGGCGGGGACCTCCGCGTCGTGCGCGAGCACCGCGACGATCTTCCCCTGGGCGACGGCGACCGAGGCGGGGCGCGTACCTTCGGGGGTGATGACGCGCGTCGAGCGCAGCACGAGTTCGATCTGGACGTCCGGGTCCGACACGTGGGCCTCCTCAAGCTTCAACGTTCTGTTGAAGGACTTTCACGCAGACTTCGGGAACCGTCAAGACCCCCGAGCCCTAGACGTTTCCACAAAGTGAAATTAATATTCCGGTACGCAGAACGTAGCTACCGACGAACTTGTGGGTCAAGGGATCACTGGCGGGGAACCCGCCGGTAGGCTGCTTCTCTGCCTGCCACCTGAAAGGAACGCGCTGTGCCGACGTCCAACGCCAGCACCACTGATGTCGCCAAGTCCGCACCCACCGGCGGCGTCCAGTCCCTTGAGCGCGCCTTCGACCTGCTCGAGCGGATGGCCGACGCGGGCGGTGAGGTCGGCCTGAGCGAGCTCTCCGCGAGCAGCGGGCTGCCGCTGCCGACGATCCACCGCCTGATGCGCACGCTCGTCGCGTGCGGGTACGTACGCCAGCAGCCCAACCGGCGCTATGCGCTCGGCCCCCGCCTCATCCGGCTCGGGGAGTCGGCGTCCCGGCTGCTCGGGACGTGGGCGCGGCCGTATCTCGCGCGGCTCGTCGAGGAGACGGGTGAGACCGCGAACATGGCGCTGCTCGACGGGGACGAGGTCGTGTACGTCGCTCAGGTGCCGTCGAAGCACTCCATGCGGATGTTCACCGAGGTGGGGCGGCGGGTGCTGCCGCACTCGACCGGTGTGGGCAAGGCGCTGCTCGCGTACACGCCCGCGGACGAGGTGCGGGCGTTGCTCGGGCGGACCGGGATGCCGGCGGCGACGGAGAAGACGCTCACCACGCCCGAGGGGTTTCTCGACGCGCTGGAGGATGTGCGGCGGGCCGGGTATGCCGTGGACGACAACGAGCAGGAGATCGGGGTGCGGTGCCTCGCGGTGTCCGTGCCGGATTCGCCCACGGCGGCGGCGATCTCTATTTCTGGGCCGGCGGGGCGGGTGACGGAGGCCGCGACCGAGAAGATCGTGCCGGTGTTGCAGCAGGTGGCGCGGGAGCTCTCCGAGGCGCTTGCGAGTTCCGGGCAGAGTGGTTGACGCCTCGGGGCTCCGCCCCGGACCCCGCTGCTCAATCGCCGCAGGGGCTTGATTTTCGGTCACCTGCCGCCGAGAGCTTGAGTTGCTCAGCCTCCATCGAGGGCTGGATTTTGGTCAGCCGCCGCCGACGGCTTGAGTTGAGCTGGTTGAGCCGATAGCGCCGTCGCGCATCTCTCGCACCTCGTCCGCCACCGTCAGGTGGGCGTGGTCGTGGGTGACCAGGACCGTTGCCGTGGCGCGGTCTCGGGTCAGGGTGCGGAGCAGGTCCAGGATCGCCGCGCCGCGTTCGTGGTCGAGGGCGCTGGTGGGTTCGTCGACCAGGAGGACGCGGGGCTCGTTGATGAGGGCGCGGGCGATGTTCACGCGTTGGCGCTGGCCGCCGGAGAGTTGGTGGGGGCGGCGGTGGGACTGGGCGGACAGGCCGACCGCCGACAGCAACTCCATTGCCCTGTCACGTACTTCGCGGGGTTTGCGGCCCTCCAGGTGGGCCATGACCTGGAGTTGTTCCAGGGCGGTCAGGGACGGCAGCAGGTTCGGCTGCTGGAAGACGATGCCGATCGCGCGGCGCCGCAGCTCCGCGGCGGCCGAGCGGGGCAGGGCCGTGGCCTCCGTGCCGTCGACGAGTACGCGGCCGCTGTCGGGGGTGACGAGGGTCGCCGCGACCGCGAGGAGGCTGGACTTGCCGGAGCCGGACGGGCCGACGACCGCCGTGAGGGTGCCTGCCGGGACTTCGAGGTCCACTCGGTCGAGGGCCGTGAGGCGGCCGTCCCCGTCGGCGTAGGTCAGGGTGATGTCGTCGAGCAGCAGGGTCATCGGGCGCTCCCGAGGGCGGTGAGGGGGTCGACGGCGGTGATCCGCCGGATGGAGAGGGCGGCGCCCGCGAGGCCGAGGACGGTCATGACGGCGGCCGGGCCGAGCGCCGTCAGGGGTGCCATGACGAACGGGACCGTGTCCGGGACGAAGGCGCCGATGAGGGCGGCGAGGCCGGTGCCGACCGCCGTACCGGCGACCAGCATCAGGACCGCCTGGCCGAGCGCGTCCCGCAGGAGGTAGCGGGTCGAGGAGCCGAGGGCCTTCAGGACCGCGATGTCCGCGCTGCGCTGGATCGTCCACACCGTGAAGAACGCACCCACGACCAGCGCCGAGATGACGAACAGGAAGCCGCGCATCAGTTGCAGCGAGCCGTTCTCGGCCTGGTAGGAACCTATGGCGGAGAGGGCGCCGTCGATGGTGGTGGTGTCGGTGCCGGCCTTCTTGTCGGCGGCCGACAGGTCCGCGTCCGCGTCCGTGCGCAGCGCGACGACGGTCGCGCGCTCGCCGCCGCCACCGCCGGTGGGCGTGATGTGCTGCCAGTCGTCGAGGTTCGTCCAGACGACGGGCGTGTGGCTGTACGAGGCGTCGCCGGAGATGTCGGAGACGGTGAGGCGGGTGCCGCCGAGGGTGACGGTGTCGCCCGTGGACGCGCCCAGTTCCCGCGCCGCCTTCGTGGAGAGGATCGCCGAGCCGGGCGGCGTCGCGTCGGGCGCGAGGCCGGAGTCGGGGCGGACGCCGAACGCGGAGACCGCGGCCGTCTGGCGGCCCGCCTCGGCGTTCACCGTGCCGATGCCGATCGGCTCCGCGCTCTCGACGCCGTCCTGCGCGCCGAGCTCCTGCCACTGCCGCGGGCGGACCGTGGACGCCGTGAACGACACGGACTGGCCGTCGGCGGGCCGGGCAAAGGCGAGGTGGTCGGCGGGCAGTCCTGTGAGCGCTGACGTGTTGTCCCGGGCGAGGCCCGCCGTCAGTCCCGACAGCAGTCCCACCAGCAGCGTGATCAGTACGATCACGGTTCCCATCAGGGCGAACCTGCCCCGGGCGAACCGTAGATCTCTCCATGCGACGAACATGCCGACCAGCCTGCTGCCACGGCCCCCGCCCGGGCATCGCGCCACAGCACGCTTCACCCGAATCGAAGGGGGGACGCGCCTTTCAAACTTTCGGTTGACCGGTTCCGTGTCCCCGCTCCGTACGCTGGTGAGCGGTATGGATCCACGTTCGCTCACCCCCGCCCTGCGCGCGCTGCGCCTCTGTCTGCACCTGCTCCTCGCGGGCCTGCTCGCGCTCGTTCTCGTACGGGCCCTGGGCGGGCGCTCCGAGGAACCGGTCGCGGCGGTGGTGACCGTGGCCCTCGCGATGGGTGTCGTCTACGGAGTGGGCGCCGCGCTGCCCGTCGTACGGTCCACGCGCGCGGGCGCCGCGTGGTGGCTCGCCGCGCTGGGGTGCGTATGGGCGGTGCTGCTCGTGCTCTCGCCGGACGCGCTGTGGCTGGCGTTCCCGCTGTACTTCCTGCTGCTGCATCTGCTGCCCTCGCGCTGGGGCGTCCCCGCGGTGGCGCTCGCGGCGGGCGCGGCGATCTGCTCGTACGTCGGTCATGACGGGGCGGTGAATCCGGGGGCGTTCATAGGGCCGCTGCTGGGCGCGGCGGTCGCCGTGGCGACGGTGCTCGGGTACCAGGCGCTGTACCGGGAGAGCGAGCGCAGGCGGGAGTTGATCGAGGAGCTGATCGCCGCGCGCGCCGAGCTCGCCGAGGCGGAGCGCACCGCCGGGACGCTCGCCGAGCGGGAGCGGCTCGCCCGCGAGATCCACGACACGCTGGCGCAGGGCCTGTCCTCGATCCAGCTGCTGCTGGTCGCGGCCGGGCGCGAGCTGCCCGTCGGCTCCCCCGCCGCCGGCCACGTCGAACAGGCCAGGGCCGCGGCCCAGGGCAACCTCGCGGAGGCCCGCCGCTTCGTGCGCGCCCTCGCCCCGCCCGACCTCGACGGCGGCTCCCTGGCCGGGGCCCTCGACCGGCTGTGCGCCACGGCTCCGGGACCCGGACTCGACGCGCGCTTCTCGGTGAGCGGCACACCGCTGGAACTGCCCACGCCGTACGAGGTGGCGCTGTTGCGCGTCGCCCAGTCGGCGCTCGCCAACACGGTGCGGCACGCGGACGCGCGCCGCGCCGAGATCACCCTCAGCTTCATGGAGACCTCGGTGGCCCTGGACGTGGTGGACGACGGCGTCGGCTTCGCCCCGGAACGGGCGCCCGGCGGCGACGGGGAGGGGGACGGCGGATTCGGGCTCGCCGCGATGCGCTCCCGGGTGAGCGAACTGGGCGGCACGTTCACCGTGGAGTCCGCGCCCGGTCGCGGCACGGCGGTCGCGGTGACACTGCCGCTGCCGCTGCCGCTGCCGAACGGGGACGCGTCGTGATCCGGCTGCTGCTCGCCGACGACCACCCCGTCGTACGGGCCGGGCTGCGGGCCGTGCTCGACGCGGAGGCGGACTTCGAGATCGTCGCGGAGGCGGCGACGGCCGAGCGGGCGGTGGAGCTGGCCGGGGGCGGCGGCGTGGACGTCGTCCTCATGGACCTGCAGTTCGGGGCCGGGCAGCTGCACGGCGCCGAGGCCACCGCGCGGATCGCCGCGCTCGACGGCGGGCCGCGCGTCCTCGTGCTCACCACGTACGACACCGAGGCGGACATCCTCGCGGCGGTGGAGGCGGGGGCCTCCGGCTATCTGCTCAAGGACGCGCCTCCGGAGGAGCTCGCGGCGGCGGTGCGTACGGCGGCCTCCGGGCGGTCCGCGCTCGCGCCCGCCGTCGCCGACCGGCTGATGGACCGGATGCGGGCGCCCGGAGAAGCGCTCAGCCGACGCGAGCTCGAGGTGCTGCGGCTCGTCCGGGACGGGCTCTCCAACGCCGAGGTCGCGCGCGAGCTGTTCCTCAGCCAGGCCACCGTGAAGTCCCATCTGGTGCACATCTACGCCAAGTTGGGCGTCGACTCGCGTACGTCGGCGGTGGCGCGGGCGACGCGGGACGGGTTGCTGCGGCGCCGTTAGCGGATCACGCCGAAGTCCGTCGGCCGCACCCTGCGCAGCGCCCGCAGCTCCGCCCGCTGCAACGGCCGCACCGGCACGCTCAGCACCGGGCACACCGCGTGCCGTCGTACGTGGCGGTGGGCGGCCCGGACCAGGCTCCGCGGACGTACGCCGACGACCAGCAGATCGTCGGGGCGGTCGGCGAGTTCGACCAGGGCGGGCCCCGGGCGGTCGCGCACCACGCGCAGCGTCACGTCGAGGTCCGCGGGCAGGCCGCCGAGCGCCTCCTCGAACGCCCCGGCGAGGCGGGCGCGCGCCTCGGCGTGCCAGTGCCGGGCCCAGCCGGAGTCCGGCCACCGCCGGTACAGCGCCTCGCCCTCCGGCGGCTCCCACGCGGTCACCGCGACCAGCGGCCGCCCCGACCGCCGGGCCTCGGCGACGGCGGAGCGCACGGCGGCGAGGCTCGCCGGGGAGCCGCCGACCCCGACCACCACACGTCCGCCGCCCCGCTCGTCGTCCACCATCGCCATCTCGCTGCACCCCTCTTCGTACGCGCCCAGGGACGGCCGGTCCCAGGCCATTCCTCGTCGATCGAGCCCCACTCTGTACGCTGATTGGCCTGGACAGCAGGGCCAATTACGGAGTGGTGGCATGGGTGAACGGCCAGTGGTCCGCAGCGTGGACAGCGGCGGCGGGCGCGGACTCGGCGGGCGGCGGCTCGGGGCGCTCGTGACCGGGGTGGCCGGGGAGCGGCCCGGGTACCGCGCGCTCGCGCAGGGCGTGCGGACACTGCTGCTCGACGGGCGGATCCCGCTGCACACGCGGCTGCCCGCGGAGCGCGAGTTCGCGGCCTCCCTCGGCGTCAGCCGGGCCACGGTCACGGCCGCGTACGACCTGCTGCGCGAGAGCGGGTACGCGCACAGCAGGCGCGGCGCCGGGACGTGGACCGAGCTGCCGGAGGGCGCCCGGCCGACCGCCGTGGCGACGCCCGCCGCCGGGGACGACGTGATCGATCTGGCGGTCGCGGCGCCGGGGTTCCTGGAGGACGAGATGTCGGCCGCGTACGCCGCCGCGGCCCCGGACGTGGCCCGGCACGCGCTGACCAACGGCTACCACCCGTACGGCCTGCCGGAGCTGCGCGCCCGGATCGCCGAGCGGTACACGCGGCGCGGGCTTCCCACGCTGCCCGAGCAGATCCTGGTCACGACGGGCGCGCAACAGGCCGTCTCGCTCACCCTCACCCTCCTCGGGCGGCCCGGCGACCGGATCCTCGTCGAGAACCCCTCGTACGCCAACGCCCTGTCGGTCATCCGGCAGTTGGGGATGCGTACGGCGCCGGTTCCGGTCACGGAGGACGGCTGGGACGTGGAGCTGATCGGGGCGACGCTGCGGCAGTCCGCGCCCCGGCTCGCGTATCTGATCCCCGACTTCCAGAACCCGACGGGCCGGCTGATGCCGGGCGAGCAGCGGCGGCGGATCATCGCCGCCGCGCGGGCCACCGGCACGTGGCTGGTCATCGACGAGACGATCGCGGACATCGCGCTCGACGGGGTGCGGGAGCCGCCGTTCGCCTCGCTCGCGCCGCCCGGCGGGGGTGAACAGATCGTCACCGTCGGCTCGTTGAGCAAGGGGCACTGGAGCGGGCTTCGGGTCGGCTGGGTGCGGGCGGGCACCCGCCTGATCACCGAGCTGACGACGCTGCGCGTCACCGCCGACATGTCGGGTTCGGTGCTCGATCAGCTGGTGGCGGGGCGGCTGCTGGACCGGGAGGAGAGCATTCTCGCCGGGCGGATCCCCGTGCTGCGCGAGCGCCGCGACCGGCTCACCGAGGCGCTTCGCCGCGAATTCCCGGACTGGCGCTGGCAGTTGCCGCCCGGCGGGCTCTCCCTCTGGGTGGACCTGGGGCGGCCGATCGCCTCCGCGCTGGGGCGGGCGGCGCTGCGGCACGGGGTGCGGATCGAGGGCGGTTCGCGGTTCGGCGCGGACCCCGGGACGTTCGAGCACCGGCTGCGGGTGCCGTACGTCCAGCCGGTCGACGTGGCCGAGGAGGCGGTGCGGCGGATCGCGGCGTCCGTCGACAAGGCGGCCGACGCGGGTGGGGGGCTCGGTGGGTTCGGCGGGTTCGGCGGGGCGGGTGAGGAGCCGGGGCGGCCGCACTGGGTGGCGTAGCCCGACGCCCCGCCCAGTGCGGGTCAGCGCTGCGGCGGCCCCCCGAACAATTCAACGGCACCCCTGACCTGCGACAACGCCCCGGACAGCGCGCTCACCGAGCCGACCGCCCCTGCCACGAGCAGCAGCGAACGGCGCAGTCTCGGCACTTCGGGCCGGCCCCCGCCGGCCATCGCGTCGAGCGCCGCGAGCTCGTCCTCGGCGATGCCCCGGTCCGGGAACTCGGCCGGGTGCGCGGCGAGTTCGCGGCGCAATCGGGACACGGCGGTGCGCAGCTCGGCCACTCGCGGGTCCTCGTCGCTGCCGGTCACAAGCCTCTGCTCCACGCTCCGCAACACAGCTCTCTCCCCCTCGCACGTCTTTGTGCGTGTGTTGTCCTACTCCGTGCCACCCGACCTGAGCGTCGGTCGGGCGCCAACTCGGGTTTGTGGCCGCCCAGTTAACGCCACACACAGGCGTTGCGCCAGTCCGTTGCGCAAGGCAACTGTGAAAATCCGAACTACTTCGATCGCGACCCGCGTGCGATATGCAAGGGGCATGACGACGAGGCAGACAGAGACGGTCGCGGGGCTGCTGCTCGCGGCGGGCGGCGGCCGGCGGCTCGGGGGTCGCCCGAAGGCCCTGCTCCCCCACCGCGGGCGGCCGCTCGTGGAGCACGCGGTGCGGACCCTGCGTGCCGGGGGATGCGATCCGGTGCACGTGGTACTCGGGGCGGCGGCCGACGACGTACGGGAACGGGCCGTGCTCGATGGATGCGAGGTGACCGTGAATCCGGACTGGGAGGCGGGCATGGGTTCCTCGCTGCGGGCGGGCCTCGACTCGCTCGCGGCGACGGAGGCGTCCGCGGCGCTCGTCCTCCTGGTGGACCAGCCGGGAATCGGCGCGGCGGCGGTGACCCGGGTCCTCGCGGCGTACGACTCCCCCGCCTCGCTCGCGGCGGCCGCGTACGACGGGCGGCGCGGGCATCCGGTGCTGTTCGGTCGGGACCACTGGGCGGGGATCGCGGCGAGCGCGACGGGAGACCGGGGCGCCCGCGCGTACCTGAAGGAGCACGCGGCGGGGCTGGAACTCGTCGACTGCGGGGACATCGCCGAGGCGTACGACATCGACACCGAAGCCGATCTCAAGCACCTTGAGTAACACAGCGCAACGGGGCATGGCACGCAGAGCCACGTTCTGTCGACTCTGAGAATCTCGACGTCAACAAACCATTGAACTTCCACAATGAGGAAACTAATATCCACTGTTGAGAAGGGCCGGCCCCCGGAAACGGGGCCAGCAGTCATACCCAAGCGGCCCCGGCACCCCGTGCCGTGCGCGCCGTTCGCTCGCTGAAGGAAGTGACAGCCACATGTCCGCACCAGCGCCGTCCCCGCTGGCCATCGTCGACGCCGAGCCCCTGCCGAAGCAGGACGAGGTGCTCACCGAAGCGGCCCTCGCCTTCGTGGCCGAGCTGCACCGCCTTTTCACGCCGCGGCGTGACGAGCTCCTCGCCCGCCGCGCCGGTCGCCGCGCCGAGATCGCCCGCACCTCCACGCTCGACTTCCTCCCGGAGACCGCCGCGATCCGCGCGGACGACACCTGGAAGGTCGCCGAGGCCCCGGCCGCCCTGAACGACCGCCGCGTCGAGATCACGGGTCCGACCGACCGCAAGATGACGATCAACGCGCTCAACTCCGGCGCGAAGATCTGGCTCGCCGACTTCGAGGACGCCTCCGCCCCCACGTGGGAGAACGTCATCGGCGGCCAGCTCAACCTCACCAACGCCTACAACGGCGCGATCGACTTCACGGACGAGCGCACCGGCAAGTCGTACGCGCTGAAGCCGGCCGAGGAGCTCGCCACGGTCGTCATGCGCCCGCGCGGCTGGCACCTCGACGAGCGCCACCTCGTCGACGAGTCCGGCAAGCCGGTCCCCGGCGCGCTCGTCGACTTCGGCCTCTACTTCTTCCACAACGCGAAGAAGCTGATCGAGCTCGGCAAGGGCCCGTACTTCTACCTCCCGAAGACGGAGTCGCACCTGGAGGCCCGCCTCTGGAACGAGATCTTCGTGTTCGCGCAGGACTACGTCGGCATCCCGCAGGGCACCGTCCGCGCCACGGTCCTGATCGAGACGATCACGGCCGCGTACGAGATGGAAGAGATCCTGTACGAACTCCGGGACCACGCGAGCGGCCTCAACGCCGGCCGCTGGGACTACCTCTTCTCCATCGTCAAGAACTTCCGTGACGGCGGCTCGAAGTTCGTCCTGCCGGACCGCAACCTGGTGACGATGACGGCACCGTTCATGCGGGCGTACACCGAACTCCTCGTCCGCACCTGCCACAAGCGCGGCGCGCACGCGATCGGCGGCATGGCGGCCTTCATCCCGTCGCGGCGCGACGCCGAGGTCAACAAGGTCGCGTTCGCGAAGGTCCGCGACGACAAGGACCGCGAGGCCGGCGACGGCTTCGACGGCTCCTGGGTCGCGCACCCGGACCTGGTCCCGATCGCCATGGAGTCCTTCGACAAGGTCCTGGGCACCAACCCGAACCAGAAGGACCGCCTCCGCGAGGACGTCTCGGTCGCGGCCGGCGACCTGATCGCCATCGACTCCCTCGACGCCAAGCCCACCTACGACGGCCTCGTCAACGCCGTCCAGGTCGGCATCCGCTACATCGAGGCCTGGCTGCGCGGCCTCGGCGCCGTCGCGATCTTCAACCTCATGGAGGACGCGGCCACCGCCGAGATCTCCCGCTCCCAGATCTGGCAGTGGATCAACGCGGGCGTCGTCTTCGACGACGGGCAGACGGTCACCGCCGAACTGGCCCGCAAGGTCGCGGCGGAGGAGCTGTCCGCCATCAAGTCCGAGATCGGCGACGACGCCTTCGCGGCCGGCAAGTGGCAGCAGGCCCACGACCTCCTCCTCCAGGTCTCCCTGGACGCGGACTACGCGGACTTCCTGACGCTGCCCGCGTACGAGCAGCTCCGCTGACGTACCCGCGGTTTTCGGGGCCCGGCGCCGGGGTGGCGCCGGGCCCTTCGCGTTCCCGGGTCGCCGCCCCTGGTTCTCATTGCGCGGCACCGGGGGCCGGGGAGGTGCGGCGGGTCAGCCCACGTGGCGGGACCAGTCCTGTTCCGCCGGAGGCTTGCCGTGGAGGTCGGGGACGCGCTTCAGCCAGGCGGGACGCCCTCGCTCCGTCGCCGCGGCCCGCTGCGCATCGGCCTCCGCCAGCTCCGCCCGGGACGGGAAGTCCGCCGGGAGCCAAGAGGCCGAGGAGCGGGCGCGGGTCAGCAGATACGTGACGTACGCGTTCCGGGCCTCCTCCGCCGTCGGGAAGTCCGTTGTGAGCCAGGCGTCGGGGACGAGGGAGAGGATGTCGCGGAGGAGGGGTTCCGTGACCTGGGGGGCGAGTTCGGCGTCGGCCGTGTGGACGTCGGGGCCGTAGCCGCCGAGGGCGTGGTGGCGGAAGTCGTAGGACTTCGTCGGGTCCGCTCCGTCCCAGCGGTGGTGGAAGACGAGGGCCGCGCCGTGGTCGATGAGCCAGAGGCGCGGCGGGGCCACGCCGAGCGTCGGCCAGACCATCAGGTTCGAACTGTGCACCGTGCGGTCGACGTTGACCGTGAGCGCGTCGAGCCAGACGATCCGGCCCGCCTCCACCGGGTCCACGGGGAACGTCTCCGCGAGCTCCGGTGTGAAGTCGACCGCGCCCGGCAGGAAGTCCATGCCGAGGTTGAGGCCGGCGCTGGCGTCGAGCAGCTCCTTGACCTCCTGGTGCGGTTCGGTCGCGCCCAGCGCCGGGTCGAAGTGGGCCAGGACCAGCTCCGGGAAGCGCAGGCCGAACGCGCGCGCCAGCTCGCCCACCACGATCTCCGCGACGAGCGCCTTGACGCCCTGCGCGGACCCGGTGAACTTCAGCACGTACGTGCCCAGGTCGTCGGCCTCGACCACACCGGGGACGGAGCCGCCGGTGCGCAGCGGGTTCACATAGCGGGTGGCGGTGATTTCTCTGAGCACCGGTTCAGGTTAATGCCCCCGGTGCGCCGCCCCGGCTCACGCGTCCTGGCGCAGCACCTGTTCGAGGAGCGAGATCAGCGTCTCCTTCCCCGACTCCCGGTCACGCGCGTCGCACAGCAGCACCGTGGTTCCGGGGCCGAGGTCGAGCGCGCGCGAGACCGCTTCGGGGGTGTGGGAACGTACGCCGTCGAAGCAGTTCACCGCGACGACGAACGGGATGCCGCGGCTCTCGAAGTAGTCGACGGCCGGGAAGGAGTCGGCGAGCCGGCGGGTGTCCGCGAGGACGACCGCGCCCAGGCACCCCGTGGCCAACTCGTCCCACAGGAACCAGAACCGGTCCTGCCCCGGCGTGCCGAACAGGTACAGGGCGAGGTCGTCGCGGAGCGTGATGCGGCCGAAGTCCATCGCCACGGTCGTCGTCGACTTGGTGGTGACGCCGTCGAGGTGGTCCACGCCGCGCGAGGCGACCGTGAGGTCCTCCTCTGTGCGCAGCGGGCGGATCTCGCTGACCGACTCCACGAGCGTGGTCTTGCCGACGCCGAAGCCGCCCGCGATCAGCACCTTGAGGGCCGTGAAATCGGCGCGAGGGGTGGGGTCAGAGTGCGCGAAGGCCATTGATCACTTCTCTGAGGAGGTGGGCGTCGGGGCGGGCGTAGCCGGCGGGCTCGCCGGTGACGGGGTCGGAGGCCGCGGCCGACTCGGGCGGGGTGACCGTGACGAGGGACTTCGCCGACAGGTCGCCGAGCAGGACGCGTACGACGCCCAGCGGCAGGCCGGAGTCGGAGGCCAGGTCGGCGAGGGGGCGGGGGCCGCGCAGGCACAGGGCGAGGAGTTCGCGCTGCTCGGGCGGGAGCGGGCCGTCCGGTCTGGTGCGGGTGGGGCGGACGATGGCCATGAGGTCCATGCGTTCCGCTCCGTTGCCGGTGCGGGCGCGGCCCGAGGTCATGGCGTAGAGCCGGACCAGGGGCCCGGCGTCCTCGTCGTAGCGGTCGGACCAGGCGTCGTCCTTGTCCTTCACGGGGCATCGCCGTCCGAGCGGGTGGGTACGCCGAGGTGTTCGCGGACGCGGTCCACGAGCAGGGCCATCTCGTACGCGACGAGGCCGATGTCGGCGAACCCGTCGGTGAACACGGCGAGGCAGGAGCCCTCGCCCGCGGCGACCACGAACAGGAAGCCGCCTTCGAGTTCGACCATCGTCTGGACGACGCCGCCGGCGGCGAAGTGGCGGCCCGCGCCCTTGGCGAGGGAGTGGAAGCCGGAGGCGATGGCGCAGAAGCGTTCGGACTCGTCGCGGCCGAGGCCGGTGGAGGCGCCGACGCAGAGGCCGTCGCCGGAGAGCATGACCACGTACCGGACTTCGGAGACGCGGGCGGCGAGCTCGTCGAGCAGCCAGTCGATGCCCATGCTGTTGCTGTGTTCGCCGTCGCCGCCGAGGCCGGTGACGTTGTACGTCGGGGTCATCGGGGTCCTCCGTCGGTCGGGGCCGCCGGGCCGCCGTCCTCGCGGGCGGCGCGGGCGCGGCGGCGGCCCGAGCTGAGCGATGTCATGGTGGCGCGGGCCGCCTCCGGCGAACGTCCGGTGGGGCCGGGCTTGTCGACCTCGGGTTCGGTCTCGCGCAACTCGGGGTTCATGTTGGCCTGCCGTACGCGCCGCGGGAGGTCCTCCGTGGCCGCGGGTTCCGCCGCATCGGGCGAGCGGTGCCGGGGTGCCGGCATGTGCCGAGGTGCCGGCATTTCAAGCCTCTCCGCCGTTTGAGGAGCGGGGTCCGGGGCCGAGCCCCGGGGGTTGCGCTGCGGCAAGGGCTCCGGAACTTCGAGCCCCTGCGGCGATTGAGCAGCGGGGTCCGGGGCGGAGCCCCGAGGCGTGGGAAGGTGCGGCGTCTCCAGCAGGTTCTGTGGGATGAAGACGACCGCGGTGATGCCTCCGTAGATGGAGCGCCGCAGCGTGACGTCGAGGCGCTGACGGTCGGCGAGCCGGTTCACCACGAAGAGGCCCAGCTTGCGCGAGTCGAGCAGGTCGATGTCGGTGGCGTTGATCCGCGCGTTGGCGTCGGCGAGCGCCTCGTCGCTCATCCCGAGCCCACGGTCCTCGATCTCCAGGTACGCCCCCGCCCCCACGGGCTCGCCGCGCACCACCACAGGCGTGTGCGGCGGCGAGAACGTCGAGGCGTTCTCGGCGAGTTCGGCCACGAGATGGACGACGTCCGCGACGGCGGACCCCGCGAGCGACAGGTCGGGGATGTCCTGGAGCTGCACCCGGTCGAAGTCGGCCGTCTCGGCGACCCCCGCCCGCACGGCGTCGATCAACGGCACCGGATTGCGCCACGCCCGCCCCGGCGCAGACCCGGAAAGGATCAGCAGCGACTCGGCGTGCCGCCGCATCCGCGTCGTCAAGTGGTCCACGCGGAACAGGTCTTCGAGGTCGGTGGGGTCCTCCGTACGGCGCTCCATCGCGTCGAGGAGGTCGAGTTGGCGGTGCAACAGCACCTGGCTGCGCCGCGCCAGCGAAACGTACACACCGGAGACACCGGTGAGTACCGCCGCCCGGTCCGCGACCGCCCGCAGCGCCGCCCGCTGCACCGTCGTGAGCGCCGCGCCGACCTGCCCGACCTCGTCGTGGTGCGGCGTCTCGTCGAGCGGCGCCTCCTTGTCGAGGTCGACGTCCTCCCCGTTGTGGATGCGCCGCATGGAGGCGGGCAGCCGGGTCGCCGCCATGTCGAGCGCCGCGTTGCGCAGCCCCGTGAGATCGGCGACCAGGCCGCGCCCGATCCGTACGGACAGCAGCAGCGACACGATCACACCGAGCAGACCGAGGATCACGGCGATGCCGGAACTGCCAAGCGAGGAAAGGGAGTACGGCTCGGCGCCCGCGGCCCTGTCGATGGCGCCCGACTCGGCCTTGTCGAGCGCGGTGAGGGTGCCTCGCGCGTCCGCCTGCCAGCGTCCGGCGGGCACCGCGTCGGCGGCGTGCGTGGCCCCGGCGGCCAGGACCATGTCCTGAACGTGGCTCAGGTCCTTCGCGCTCGCGGTGCCGAGCGCGGCGCGGTACGCGTCGGCGTCGCTGTCCGGCAGTTCGGGCAGCGCGGCCTCGGTGAGGTCGCGCTGCACGGCCACGTCGCCGACGAAGTCGCGGTACTGGGCGGCGGTCATTTTCCCGTCGGCCTGCGCGGCCCCGAGCAGCGCGTCCTGACGGCTCAACGCCTCGCGGGCGCGGGCGAGTTGAAGGAGCGTACGCGCGGTGTCGCCGTCGGCCGCCGCGAGCCCGGCCCGTACGGAAAGCGCCCGCTGGACCGCCGTGTCGTATCCGTCGATGGCGCCGGCGCCGCCCGTGGTGGCCTGTGCCTTCTGGCGCGGTCCGGACAGCGAGTCGGCGCTGAACCTCAGCTTCTGGATGCGGTCGGGCAGCGCGGCGTCGAGGTCGGCGAGGTCGGTGCTGATGGAGCGCAGCCCCGCGGTGAGGTCGTCGACCGCCTTGTCCGTGCGGCCGGTGGCCGCGGTGAAGTCCTGGCGCGCGGCGGCGTCGTGGCCGGCCCGGTACTTCATGGCGGCCGTGCGCTCGTCCTGCACGGCGACGGTGAACCGTGAGATCGGCGTGACGAGCGCCGAGTTCACCTCTTTCAGCTGCTCCTTGTCGGATATCTGGGAGGCCGTGGTCACCGCGGCATGCCCCCACAGCGCCATCACGGAGACGACGGGGACCGTGAGCAGGGTGACGACCTTGGCTCTGATCGATTTGGAGCGCAGCCGTTCGGGCAGCGGAAAGCGCGCGGGCATGGGGCAGCTCCTCGGCGGGGCCTGGTGGGGGAAGCCTGATGGTGGGGGGAAGGGCGGGCGCTCAGGTCGCCGGCAGCTCGACCTCATGCAGCGGACGCGCCGCCGCCTCGCTCTGCGCCCGCTCGTCCGCCGTCGGCGACAGCGCGACGAACGCGCAGGTCAGGAAGAGGAACGAGCCGAGCACCACGGCGAGCGGCAGGATGAACGCGGTCGCGGTGGCGCCGGACAGCGGCGCGGTGCCCGCGTGCACGGTGACCTTCGCGGCGGCCATGCCGGTGTAGTGCATGCTGCTCACCGCGAGCCCCATCACGAGCGCGGCGACGGCCGCGACGACGGGCCCGCGCACGGACAGCGCGGCCCACAGCGCGGCGGACGCGGCGACGACGGCGATCACCACGGAGGCGATCACGAGCACGGGGTCGTAGGAGAGCGACCCGTTGAGCCGCACCGCCGACATGCCGATGTAGTGCATCGCGGCGACGCCGAACCCGGTGCCGAGCCCGCCGAGCAGTACGGACAGGGCGCGGGACTTTCCGTACCCGGCGACGAACATGCCCGCGCCGACCACCACGATCGCCACGACGAGGCTCAGCAGGGTCAGGGGGATGTCGTAGCGGATCGCGGTGCCGTCGACGGCGTAGCCGAGCATCGCGATGAAGTGCATTGTCCAGATGCCGGCGCCGATCGCGACGGACGCGGTCAGCAGCCAGTTCCGCTTGGACCGCCGTCCGGCGGCCTGGGCACGCGCCGTGCAGCGCAGGCCCAGCGCGGATCCCACGACCGCCATCACGTACGACAGGAGCGGAGTGATCCAGCCACCTGTCATGTGGTGCATGTGCCCCATGTCTTCTACGGGTCCCTCTCACTCTTCACATTCGGCCCCCGGTCGACCGGGACGCTAACACGCACGTGTTGGCTTGATCAGAGCGGAAATTGACGCGATCCAGAGGGCATACCGGCCGGTAGGCCCGAGTTCATGGGGCCTTCACAAAATGGGGCGACGTGTAACCGTGCGGGGCGGTGCGACTCTTGTCACGCCGCGCCTCGGGACGGTCCGGACATTGCCGACCGCGGTCGTCAGGAGGCCGAACCGCCACGCAGCGCTTTCGCCAGCGCGCCCTCTCCGGTCACGGCGACGCGCCCGCCGCGCACCGCCGCCACGAGACCGACCGCGCCGCGCGCGACCTCGCCGCACACCTCGCCCTCCAGGTTCAGCCGCACCCCCGGCTCCCCGTCCGGGTACGCCCCGTCCCCGTACACGGGCCCCTGCCCGCCCACCGGGACCTCCCCCACCCGGACATGGAAGACCCCTTCGTCGACCCGGACCTCGACGACGCCCGGCTCCCCCAACGCCTCCAACTGTCTCGACAGGGGCAGCGCCAGCCAGTGCGCCCGCACCGCGTCGGTGGGCCGCCGCTCGGCGAGGCCCGGCGCGCCCCACTCCCCCAGCGCCCGCAGCACGGGCAGCAACCCCCGCCCCCGCTCGGTGAGTTCGTACACGTACGCCGACGCGGGCGCGGGCAGCCGGCGGCGCTCGGCGACGCCGTCGCGCTCCATGTCCTTGAGCCGCGTGGCCAGCATGTCCGTGCTGACGCCGGGCAGGTCGGCGTGCAGATCGGTGTAGCGGCGCGGGCCGGCGAGGAGTTCGCGCGCGATGAGGAGCGTCCAGCGGTCCCCGACGACGTCGAGCGCGCGGGCGACGGCGCAGTACTGGTCGTAGCTTCGGCGTGGCATGGCGCGCAGTCTATGCAACTTGTTGGACTTTCCAAGCGGCCACTTGGTAAAACCAAGCAGCACGTGCAACACGAGTCACTGGCGCGCCTGGAGGGCACCCATGGAGTTCCGGCAGTCGAGCAAGCTGAGCGAGGTCTGCTACGAGATCCGCGGCCCGGTCATCGAGCACGCCAACGCCCTTGAGGAGGCGGGCCACAGCGTGCTGCGCCTGAACACCGGCAACCCGGCCCTGTTCGGCTTCGAGGCCCCGGAGGAGATCGTCCAGGACATGATCCGGATGCTCCCGCAGGCGCACGGCTACACGGACTCGCGCGGCATCCTCTCCGCGCGCCGCGCCGTCGCCCAGCGCTACCAGGCGCTCGGCCTGGACGTCGGGGTCGACGACGTCTTCCTCGGCAACGGCGTCTCCGAGCTGGTCTCGATGGCGGTCCAGGCACTCCTGGAGGACGGCGACGAAGTCCTCGTCCCGGCCCCCGACTTCCCACTCTGGACGGCGGTCACGACCCTCTCCGGCGGCAAGGCCGTCCACTACCTCTGCGACGAGCAGTCGGACTGGTACCCGGACCTCGCCGACATGGAGTCGAAGATCACGGACCGCACGAAGGCGGTCGTCATCATCAACCCCAACAACCCGACCGGCGCGGTCTACCCGAAGCAGATCGTCGAGGGCATCCTCGACCTCGCCCGCCGCCACGGCCTGATGGTCTTCGCCGACGAGATCTACGACCAGATCCTCTACGACGACGCGGTGCACCACACCGCCGCGACCCTCGCCCCGGACCTCGTCGTCCTCACGTTCTCCGGTCTCTCGAAGACGTACCGCGTGGCGGGCTTCCGCAGTGGCTGGATGGTGGTGACGGGCCCGCGGCAGCAGGCGCGCAACTATCTGGAGGGCCTGACGATGCTCGCCTCCATGCGCCTGTGCCCGAACGCGCCCGCCCAGTACGCGATCCAGGCCGCGCTCGGCGGCCGCCAGTCGATCCAGGAACTCACCCGGCCCGGCGGCCGCCTCCTCGAACAGCGTGACAAGGCGTGGGAGAAGCTGAACGAGATCCCCGGCGTCAGCTGCGTGAAGCCCAAGGGCGCCCTGTACGCCTTTCCGCGCATCGACCCCAAGGTCCACAAGATCGTCGACGACGAGAAGTTCGTCCTCGACCTCCTGCTGCGCGAGAAGATCCAGGTCGTCCAGGGCACCGGCTTCAACTGGCCGTCCCCGGACCACTTCCGCATCCTCACCCTCCCGCACGCCGACGACCTCGACGCCGCGATCAGCCGGATCGGCCGCTTCCTCAGCGGCTACCGTCAGTGACATGACCTCCGCTTCCACCTCGTGGTGCCCTACGTGTACGTATCCGAGCCACACCCAGTTCGCCTCGCCCGAGCTGGTCGACCCCATCGTGTCCGGCGACTTCGACCGCCCCTTCGCTCTTCGAACTGCGCGACGCGGCCCTGAAGTTCGGCGCGTACCGGGTGGACGCCGAGGGCGAGATCCACGGCATGGTGTACGCGCCCGCGGCGGAGTACGTACGAGAGGTGCACGGTCTCGACGCGACAGTCCACCGCACACTGCGCGTGACGGAGATCGGCGAACTCCTCGACGCGGGCCGCCTCGTCATCGCCTCCGTCCACTACGCGATCCGCCGCCCCCACGAACCGGCCCCCGGCCGCGGCGGCGCCGCGACGCCGGTCTTCGGACCACTCAGGTCGCGGTACGTAGTGTTCGTCGACCCGCGACTCCCCCACCCGCAACGGCTCTTCGGCCGCCCAACGAGCCCACTCGCGCAACGCCTTCTCGTTGGCCGGTTCGGCAAGTCAAGCCCCGCCTTTCGTACGAGAGCCAGCGGGGTCCGGGGCAGCGCCCCGCGACCGCAACCCCGGCCCACGCCGAACTCATCCCGCCCCCAGCACCGCGCCAAGCGTCGACACCGGATCCCGCCCCGGCTCCCCCCTCGGCCACCAGTCCTCCCGCCCCACATCGGACTCGTACCCGTACCACCACCCGTCCCGCCCCAGCCGCAACTGAAGCGACGGCGTCGACAACCGGTTCCGGTACGGCCGGAACTCCGGATGCCCCACGGCAAGAAGCGCCGGCCGGGCCCGGTCGAACGGCCCCGCCGGCGGATCCCACTCCTCCTCCAGCACCGAAAGCCCCTCCAGCCCACCTTGCCGCCACGCCGCGACGGCCCGCGCCAGATCGTTCGGCGTCCGCCCGGTCCCCCGCGACAGCGACGCGTACAGCGCCCGCGTCGCCGCCGTAAGCCCCGACCCCGGATGCGCGGCGGCCAGCCGAACCGCGTCCTGCCACGGCGTGAGCCCGGCGATCGGATCGACGCCACTGGTGAGCAGCGCATGCGCCCGCACCCCGGCCTCCGTGGCGAGGAGGTCGAGCGCCAACGGGTCCGGCGCATCCGGCGCCTGCGGGTACGACGGCGGCCGCTCCGGGTGCGTCGGCGCCGGGAACTCCGGTGGAAGCGGCGGCAGTTGACGCCCTTCCGGCACCCACCCGGACACGTCCTTGGCCGGAACCGAGTCCATCTCGGGAGCGGCGGCCGCCTTCGACCGCTCCTCCGCCTCCCGCACCGAACCGCGCCGCGTCAACGCGCTCAGCAACTCCTGCTCGCCCCGCCCGCGCAACAGGAAAAGCACGAACGGGTCCTCGTCGAGCAGCCGCGCCGTCTGATAGCAGAGCGCCGCCGCGTGCTTGCAGGGGTCGCCGCGGTCCGGGCAGGTGCACTCGGGGGTGAGGTCGTCGACCGTGGGCAGCAGGTCGGCCGCCGCGGCCAGCGCGTGCGGCACGTCCTTGTCGAGCAGCGACGCCAGGTGTTCGGGGCGGCTCGCGGCCGTGTCGAGGAAACGGTCCCACGCCTCCTCCGACAGGGTGCGCAGCCGCAGTTCGGCCCGGTACGGGCGGGGGCGCGAGCCGTGTACGTAGGCGACGACGCGCCCCGGAGTGACGGTGATCGCGTCGACGTGGCCACGGTCCGCGTACGCGCGGCCGCGCGCGAGGCGGCCCTGATCGAGGGCGCTGTCCTCCAGCGCGTCCACCCACGCGTTGCCCCACCACGTCAGGGCGAAGCCGCCGCCGGGCTCGGCGCGGGGCGGCAGCGGCGGGAATGTGCGGCGCGTGTCGAGGTGCCGGGCCCGCGCCTGCTCGTCGGCGCCCGCACGGCCCGGAACATGCGGCCTGCGCGACCGCCCCAGGGGTCGGTTCATCGGCTCGTCGCCTCCCTGCGCAGGGTCACGAGGTCCGTGAGCTCCCGGTCGGTCAGCTCGGTGAGCGCCGCCTCGCCGGAGCCGAGCACGGCGTCCGCCAACGCCCGCTTGCCGGCGAGGAGTTCGGCGATCCGGTCCTCCACGGTGCCCTCGGTGATCAGCCGGTGGACCTGCACGGGCTGGGTCTGCCCGATGCGGTACGCGCGGTCGGTGGCCTGCTCCTCGACGGCCGGGTTCCACCAGCGGTCGAAGTGGATGACGTGCCCCGCGCGCGTGAGGTTGAGCCCGGTGCCCGCCGCCTTCAACGACAGCAGGAAGACGGGCACTTCGCCGGACTGGAAGCGGTCCACCATGCGCTCGCGCTCGACGATGGTCGTGCCGCCGTGGAGCAGCTGGCTGGGGATGCCGCGTGTGGTGAGGTGCGTGGCAAGGAGCCGGGCCATGGACACGTACTGGGTAAAGACGAGAACGGACCCGCCCGAACCTCCCGAACCGCCCGACCCGCCCTCGTTGAATTCCGCCACGATCGTGTCCAACAGCTCGTCGAGGAGCGCGAGTTTCCCGGAGCGGCCCGCCAGGCGCGGACGGGACGTGTCGCCGTCGCCCTCCTTGAGGTACTGCGCCGGGTGGTTGCAGATCTGCTTGAGCGACGTCAGCAGCTTCATGATGAGGCCGCGGCGGCCGATGCCCTCGGCCTCCTCGATCTGCGCCATCGACTCGCGCACCACGGCCTCGTAGAGCGAGACCTGCTCGCGGGTGAGCGGCGCGGGGTGGTCGGACTCGGTCTTCGGGGGCAGTTCGGGGACGATGCCGGGGTCGGACTTCCTGCGCCGCAGGATGAACGGGCGCACCAGGCGGGCGAGCCGCTCGATCGCCTCCGGGTTCGTCCCGCCGTGCCCTTGCAGCGGCACTTCGCCCTCGACCACGCGCGCGTGCCGGGCGCGGAACGCCTTGAGCGGGCCGAGCAGTCCGGGGGTCGTCCAGTCGAGCAGGGCCCACAGCTCGGACAGGTCGTTCTCCACGGGGGTGCCGGTGAGCGCCACGCGCGCGGGGGCGTCGATCGTGCGCAGTGCCTTCGCCGTCGCCGAGTTGGGGTTCTTCACGTGCTGCGCCTCGTCGGCCACGACCATGCCCCAGGTGTATCCCGCGAGTTCGCCGGCGCGGGTGCGCAGGGTGCCGTACGTGGTGAGGACGAAGCCGCCCGCTACGCCGGTCAGGGTGCGGTCCGCGCCGTGGAAGCGGCGCACCGGGGTGCCGGGCGCGAACCGCTCGATCTCCCGCTGCCAGTTGCCGAGCAGCGAAGCCGGGCAGACGACGAGGGTGGGCTGCGGGCGGTCGCGCCGCAGGTGCAGCGCGATGAGCGTGACGGTCTTGCCGAGCCCCATGTCGTCGGCGAGGCAGCCGCCGAGGCCGAGCGAGGTCATGAGGTCGAGCCAGGCCAGTCCGCGCAGTTGGTAGTCGCGCAGCGTCGCGTGCAGGCCCTCGGGCGGCTCGACGGTGTCGATGCCGCGCGTGAGCCGGTCGCGCAGTTCGGCGAGGCGGCCCGCGGGGACGGCGGTGACCCGCTCGCCGTCGATCTCGGCCTCGCCGGTGAGCGCGACCGCGAGCGCGTCGACGGGTTCCAGGAGCCCCAACTCCCGCTTGCGGGCCTTGCGTACGAGGTCGGGGTCGACGACCACCCACTGGTCGCGCAGGCGTACCACCGCGCGGTGCGACTCGGCGAGCAGGTCCATCTCGCGCTCGGTCAGCGGGTCGCCGTCGAGCGCCAGCTGCCAGTTGAACTTGAGCAGTTCCTCGCTGTCGAAGAACGCCGTGCCGTCGGTGGCGGAGCCGGGCGCGGCCTGCGCGCGGACCACGGCGGTCGCGGTGAGCGAGCGGGCGATGTCGCGCGGCCAGTGCAGGGTGACACCGGCCTTGGCGAGGCGGGCCGCGCCGGGCCCGAGCAGATCGGTGAGCTCGCTCTCGGAGAGGGCCAGCACGTCCGGCACGTCCTGCTCCAGGAGGCGGCCGAGCGGCGGCCAGGCGAGCGCGGCGCGGCGCACCGCGAGCACCGCGTCGATCCGGGCGCGCGGCCCGAAGTGCTCGCCGCCTTCCCCGGCCCACAGCCCGGCGGCGTCGACCACGCGCGTGGGGTCGGCGAGGCTGTGCACCTGCACGATGGCGGCACCCGCGCGCCGCGCGCCGGTGTCCTGGTCGGCCCCGGCCCCCGCCGCTTCCTCGCCTTCCTCGCCCCCGTCGAACAACGCGTACTGCGACAGGTCGAGCCGCAGCGACACCTTCACGCCCGCGTCGAGCCCGGCCGCCGCCTCGACCGCCCATGGGCGGGCCCGCGGAATGTGCTGGGCGGCGGCAGCGGCGAACGGGGCGCCCGCCGCGTGCGCAGCGGCCGGGGTGCGCGGCAGCGCGTCGGCCACCGCGTCAAGGAACGCGCGGACCAGCGCCTCCGGCTCCGGAACCCGCAGCGGCCTGCTCCCCGGCACCGGCGTCGCGTACCCCTCGGGCGGCAGGGCGGCGGCGATGCCCCGCACCTGCGCCACGTCGTCCTCGTCGAGCGGGCCCGCGCGCCACGCGTCGTGGTCGGACACGGTGAGCCCCGGCAGCAGCCGGCCCCGCGCCATCAGGTGCAGGGCGTGCGCCGCGGCGGCGCCCCAGGCGGCCGCGGCGGGGTTCGCCCCGCGGGTCCTGCGGGCGCGGACGAGCAGGGGCAGCGCGTCCAGGACCGGCAGCACGAGGGCCGGAACCTTGCGGCTGCGTACGCCTGTGCCGTGCGGCCGCACGACCGTGATCTCCGCGTCGGCCCCCGGAAGGGCGGTGCCGTCCGGTGACCAGAACGCGACGCGGCCCGCGCGCGGCAGCGGATCGGGCAGGAAGACGGCGGCGGCGCCCACCGGTACCGCGGGATGCTCCGGCATGCTCACGCCCCCTCCCTTCGCACTCTCCACTCGGCCCTCGATGACCCCTATGACCTTACGGGCCAGGTCTGACAATCCGTGCCCGGCGCCTCCACCCGCCCCCGGGGCTCCGCCCCGGACCCCGCCGCTCAATCGCCGCAGGGGCTCCAATGGGCCTGCCCCCGAGCGGTCGGGACGGCTCCTACCAGGGACAATGGGAACGACCCCGTACAACCTCAAACGAACAGGCGCAAAACCGTGGGTGATCTGCTCCTCGTCCGGCACGGCGAGACCGAATGGGCCCTGACCGGGCAGCACACCGGCCTCACCGACATCCCGCTCACCGAGAACGGCCGGGAGGAGGCGCGCCGCGTCGCGCCGCTCGTCGGCAGCTATCACATCGGGGCCGTCTTCGTGAGCCCCCTCCAGCGCACCCGCGAGACCGCCGAGCTCGCGGGCCTCACCCGCTACACCGTCGACGACGACCTGCATGAGTGGGACTACGGCGCGTACGAGGGCATCACCACTCGGGAGATCCAGCGCACCCGCCCCGACTGGTACCTCTTCGACGACGGGGTGCCGCCGGGCCCGCCGGAGCACCCCGGCGAGACGCCGGAGCAGGTCGGCGAGCGGGCCGACCGGATGCTGTCCAAGGTCGACGCGGCGCTCTCCAACAACGAGGGCAGCGTCGTCCTCGTCTCGCACGGCCACTTCCTGCGCGTCCTGACCGCGCGCCGTCTCGGCCTGCCGCCGTCGGGCGGCTCGCACTTCCTGCTGGCGACGGGCACGGTCAGCCGCCTCACCTTCGAGCACGGCAGACCGGTGATCTCCGGCTGGAACCTGCGCCCCAACCGCTGACGCCGACTGCGCTCCCCCGGCCGGGACGGCCCGTTGTCAGAGCCGTCGTGCACCATCGACACGAGACCGGGAAACCCGGACAAGGCCGGGAAGCCCGGTCGTCGACCCGGACGGGAGGCACGCCGTGACCAGACCGCCGACTGCCGCGCAGCGCCGCATCATCGAGGCCGCCGATCCGGAGACCGGCCGGATCTCCGGCGCCCCGGCCCAGCTCGCCCGCCTCGTCGTCCTGAAGCTGGCGTTCCGGCACCCACGACCGCCGCACGACCACTTCCTCACCCCGGCGGGCCACCGCGTGCGCGAGGCCGAGGAGGAGCCACCGGCCGCCGCGTCACGCGCTGGGTCACGTACCGAACAGCCCGCCCCCGACGGCCTGTTCGCCGCGCGGCTCGGCGGGGAGCCGGACACCGACGGCGGACCCGCGCGGGCACGTGAGGTACGGACGGCGTGGCAGGGCCTGTTGGAGATACGCCGGATGACCAACCCCGACGGCGCCACGGACCGGCCGTGCGCCTGGGAACGGAGCCGCCTCGCCCCCTCCGCCGCACTCGCCCTGGAGGCGGCGGGCTGCGCGCCCGCGGGCGAGGAGACCCCCGGTTACCTCGTGCGCGACAGCCCGCAGCCGGAGGCCGTCGCCGTCCATCATCCGGAACCGGATGGGCTCGCGGCGTGCTCGGCGGCGCTGCGCGACGCGGGCTGGCAGGTCAGCGAGCACGCCGGGACGCGCGGCGGCCCCCGCTACCTCCTGGCGTCGCCACGACGGACGTAGCACGCCTTCGACCACCCCGGAATGCCCTCCCCCGCCCACCTGTTGGCATGATCGGCACAACACCCCAGCACCGAAACTCCCCCCATCGAGAGGAACGTCGTGGCAGAGCAGTTCTCCGTGCCGGTCGAAGTCCGCGGATACGAGATCGACGTCAACGGCCACCTCAACCAGGCCGTCTACCTCCAGTACGCGGAGCACGCCCGCTGGTCGTTCCTGCGCCACGCCGGCCTCGACGAGAGCCTGCTGCTCGGCAGCGGGGTGGGCCCCGTCGTCCTGGAGACCAACATCCGCTATCTGCGGGAGCTGCGCGCGGGCGATGTCGTCGACGTGAGCTGCGCCTTCGAGTTCGGCGACGGCAAGGTGTTCCGCGTCCACCAGACGATCACCAGGGCCGACGGCACGGTGGCCGCCGAGGTGTCCGCGGTGAGCGGCGTCATGGACCTCACCGAGCGCAAGCTGGTGAAGGACCCGGGGCGGGTCTTCAAGGAACTGGCCACGTCCCCGGCCGTCTTCGGCCTCTGACCGGCGACCCGCCATGGACTTCCACCCCCGCTCCTACGGCCACCCCGACGCCGTCGCGCTCAGCGACCAGGTGCAGGCCGAGTACCGAAAGCGCTTCGGTTACGACGACTTCACCGATCTGCACCCCACGCACTTCGACCCGCCCCACGGCCTGTTCCTCGTCGCGTACGACACCGGGGAGCCGGTGGCCTCCGGGGGCTGGCGGGCGCAGGAGCGCGACGGCGCGGGCTACGCGGACGGCGACGCCGAGCTGAAGCGGATGTTCGTCGTGGAGCGGGCGCGCGGCCGGGGCCTGGCCCGCCGGATCCTGGCCGCGCTTGAGGACAGCGCGCGGGACGCGGGGCGTACCCGCATGGTCCTGGAGACGGGCGTGCACCTGCCCGAGGCGATCCGCCTGTACGAGTCCAGCGGCTACCGCCCGACCCCGCCGTTCGGCCCGTTCCGCGCCTACGACGACAGCAGGTTCTACGCCAAGCCCCTCACTGGTCGGATGCCTGACGGATCGGCACCTGCACCTGGTTGAACCCGTAGTACACCGCGAGGACCCCGTGCGCGGCGAGCGTCCCCGGCGCCGAGACGAAGGCGAGGGCGACGGTCGCCGGGTAGCCGAGGGAGCCGAGGGCGAAGCGGGCCCGGGTGGCGCGGGCGCCCACCGGGTCGACGCGCGGGTGGAGGAGACGACCGCTGCGGGTGAGGTGCCACCAAAGGGCCTGGAAGGCCAGCGACATGGCGACCATGGTGAGGCTGTAGACGGCGGCCGCCGTGTGCGCGGCGTCGTCGCCCTCGCGCAGGTACTCGGCGAGCAGCGCCGTGGGCCACGGCAGCGCCGCGACGATCATGAGGACCAGCAGGTTGAGGAAGAGCAGCGTGCGGTCGACGCGGACCACGTGGCTGAACACCTGGTGGTGGTTGACCCAGATGATGCCAATCACCAGGAAGCTGACGACGTACGCCGCGTACGAGGGCCACTGGTGACCGAGCGCGCTCCACAGGCTTTCGCCGTGCTCGACGTGCGGGACCTTGACCTCAAGGATCAGGAGCGTGATGGCGATGGCGAACACGCCGTCGCTGAAGGCCTCCAGGCGTCCCGAGTCACTGCTCTCCTGTTCCTTCATGCTCTCCCCCCACCCCGAGTCCAACTCGCCCTGTTCTGACCGTACTTGAGCCCTACGCGGACGCCAATGCCCGCCGCCCACGCGAACGATTCACCCCCTTGCCCCCTCCCCCGAAGATCGCTACGGTCCGGTTCGACCTCGCTTTCTACGCGCGTCAACCGAGAGGCCCCGCTCCATGCAGTTGCGCCACAAGTCCCTGCTCTCCGCCGCCTTCGTCACCCTGGCCCTCGCCGCCCCCGCCCGCGCGGGCGCCCCGGAGCCCGCCCCCGAACCCGGCGGCTGGCAGCAGGTCGGCGACGACGCCAAGTCCGGGGTCAGCGGACTCGCCCTCACCGACACCGGCGCGGGCTCGGCCGACGGCTCCGTAGAGGCCCTCGTCGTACACGACAACAAGAAGCCCGGCGAGCAGCGGCTCAGCCGCGTCACCTTCCACCCCGCCGCGCCGAAGGACACGAAGGTGGCGCCCGTCGCGTGGGACGGCATGGCGCCCAAGGACCTGGAGGCGATCGAGGCGGTGCCGGGCAGGCCGGGCGAGTTCATGGCGCTCGCCAGCCGGGGGCTCATATACCGGCTGCACGTCGACGGGGACACGGCGAAGGTTCTCGACCTGGCGCCGCTGCCCGCCATCCCCGAGGGCGCGGACTTCGAGGGCTTCGCGCTCGGTACGTCGCACGGGCGGACGGTCGCCGTATGGGCGGACCGGGGCGCGGGAGCGGACCGTCCCGCGACGGTGTTCGCGGCGCCGTTCTCGTTCAACGAGTACGGGGAGGCCGAGTTCGGGAACGTACGAGAGGCGGAGTTCCGCGCGGCCTACCCGAAGGGGGACGTGCGGCACGTCAGTGACATCTCCGTCACCAAGTCCGGCCGGGTGATGGTGAGTTCGGCCGCCGACTCCGGCGACGACGGCCCCTTCGCCTCGGCCGTGAGCGAGGCGGGGCGGGTGGCGCTGAACGCGTCGGGCACGAAGGCGACGCTGCGGATCGGCACCCCGCCCCGTACCGCGACGAAGAAGTTCGACGGCCGCAAGATCGAGGGCGTCGAGTGCCTGCCCGGCACCGGCACGGACGGCCCGGCGCTGCTCGGCACGGATGACGAGAACCTGGGCGGCTACGTCACGTTGGCTCGCGTATGCAGGAGTCAACACGCGACGCGATGAGGGTCGACAGGACACAGAGGGCACCGTTGGCGAATTCGGGTCCTGGGCCAGGGGGACACGGCCCCTGCTCGGAAAAGTGTCGCAGTTATACGTACAACTGCGACACCTTTCCGCGCCCACACCTCCCCCACCGGGTTCGCCAACAGCGTCCGTAGGGCGACGCCGTCAACGGGCCGTGCCGGTCAGTGCGCGCCCGCTGCCGAAGGCGTGCCGCGCTGTTCCGCGATGTCGCCGCCCGACTCCATCGGTGACGTGACGTCGTCGGCGTCGCGTCCCTTGCCGATGTGGTTGAACAGCAGGTTGAGGACGACCGCCGCGACGCAGCCGGTGGAGATGCCCGAGTCCAGGATGATCTTCGCGTTCTCCGGGAACGCGTGGTAGAAGTCCGGGACCGCGATCGGGATCAGGCCGACGGCGAGCGAGACGGCCACGATGAGGACGTTGTTGTCCTTGTCCATGTTGGCCTTGACCAGGGTCTGGATGCCGCTGGCCGCGACCGAGCCGAAGAGTACGACGCCCGCGCCGCCGAGCACCGGGCGCGGCACGACGGCGATCAGCGAGGCCGCCATCGGGCACAGGCCCATCAGGACGAGGAAGCCACCGCCGGCGGCGACGACGTACCGGCTGCGGATCTTCGTCATGGCGACGAGGCCGATGTTCTGGGCGAAGGCGCTGCACATGAAGCCGTTGAACAGCGGGCTGACGGCGGTGCCGAGGGTGTCGGCGCGCAGGCCGGCCGCGATGGTCTTCTCGTCGGCCGGGCGGTCGACGATCTCACCGAGGGCGAGCATGTCGGCGGTCGACTCGGTCATCGAGACGACCATGACGACGCACAGCGAGACGATGGCCGCGCCGGCGAACTGCGGGGCTCCGAAGTGGAACGGGGTCGGGAAGCCGATGATGTCCGCTTCGCCGACCGGCGAGAAGTCCGTGGCGCCGAACGGGATCGCGATCAGCGTGCCGATCACCAGGCCGAGCAGTACGGCGATCTGCTTGACGAAGCCCGAGGTGAAGCGGCGGATGACCAGCACGATCACGAGAGTGACGCCGGCCAGCGCCAGGTTCTTCATCGAGCCGTAGTCCGGCGCCTTCGTGTCAGGACCTTGAGCCCAGCCGAACGCGACGGGCATCAGCGAGACACCGATGAGCGTGATGACCGTGCCGGTGACGACCGGTGGGAAGAACCGGACCAGCTTGGAGAAGAAGGGCGCGGCTATGAAGCCGAGCACACCCGCGACGATCACTGCTCCGAAGATGATCGGCAGCGCGTCGTCCTTGTCCTTCGTCGAGCCGACGACGGCGAGCATCGGGGCGACGCCCGCGAAGGTCACACCGTTGACGAACGGAAGCCGGGCGCCGATCTTCCAGATGCCGAGCGTCTGGAGGAAGGTCGCGAGTCCCGCCGTGAAGAGGCAGGCGCCGGTCAGGAACGTGAGGTCCTTCGGGCTGAGGCCGATCGCCGCGCCGACGATGAGCGGGGGCGCGACCACGCCCGCGTACATCGCGGCCACGTGCTGCAGGCCCGTAGTCGCCATCTTCAGTGGTGGCAACTTCTCGTCGACCGGGTGTTTGGTATGTCCCGCACTCGCTGCCGCGTCCACGGCCGGCTCGTCGGGGGTGTTGCCTTGCTTGGTGAACCTGGGCTTCGTCGCCACTGCGGCTCCTCCGGTTGTTTTCCAGCACCGGCAGGCCGCCGGCGCTTTTCGCTTCTGGGAGGTGGTGCAAGGTCGTGCTCTACGTACGCGTATTCAGTTGTTGTGCGCCCAGGTAGTGCTGGCCGCCCCGGGAACGTGAAGCTTTGGGCCACGTTCCGGGGCGGCACTCGGTCGAGCAGCCCGCTCGGCAGCTCGATCGAGTCCCCGGCCAGGGGCCGTCCCCCCTGACCGGAGTCTCAACAACTCAGCTCTCGGCGGCGATCCGCGCGAGTCGCTGCGCCTCCTCCCGCGTGGAGCGGGCGATGGCGTCCTCGTCGACGTGCAGCAGGCGGCTGTCCTCGACCACCGGCTTGCCGTTCACGAGGGAGAGGGTGACCGGTGCGGCCGCGCCGAAGACGAGCGCGGTGACCGGATCGGCGATCGACGCGTGGGCGAGGGTGTCCATCTTCCACAGCACCAGGTCGGCCAGCTTGCCGGCTTCGAGCGACCCGATCTGGGTGGCCCTGCCGAGGACTTGGGCTCCTCCGTACGTCCCGAGGCGCAGCGCCTGACGGGCGTTCAGGGCCGCCTCGCGGTGCGCGCCGAGGCGGTTGATGAGGAGGGCGTTGCGCAGTTCGGTGTGGAGTTCGCCCGACTCGTTGGAGGCGGTGCCGTCGACGCCGAGACCGACCGGCACTCCGGCGGCGAGCATGTCGGGTACGCGGGCGATCCCGGCCGCGAGGCGGGCGTTGGAGGACGGGCAGTGCGCGACGCCCGTCTTCGTACGGCCGAACGCGGCGATGTCGGAGTCGTTCATGTGGACGCTGTGCGCCATCCACACGTCCTCGCCGAGCCAGCCCGTCGACTCGAAGTAGTCGGTCGGGCCCATGCCGAACAGCTCGTGGCAGAACTTCTCCTCCTCGACGGTCTCGCTGCCGTGGGTGTGCAGCCGTACGCCGAGGCGGCGCGCCAACTCGGCGCCCTGCTTGAGGAGTTCCGTGGAGACGGAGAAGGGCGAGCAGGGGGCGACCGCCACCTGCGTCATCGCGTCGAAGGAGGAGTCGTGGTGCTTGTTCACCGTCTCCTCGGTCGCGGCGAGCGCGCCTTCGAGGGTCTCGACGGCGAAGTCGGGCGGCAGTCCGCCGTCCTTCTCACTGCGGTCCATGGAGCCGCGCGCCAGGGTGAAGCGCACGCCCATCTCGGAGGCGGCCCGGATGATCGATCCGGACAGGTCACCGGAGCCCCGCGGGAACACGTAGTGGTGGTCCATGGCGGTGGTGACACCGCCGCGGGCCATCATCGCGAGGGAGCCCTGCGCCGCCGCGTACGTCATCTGCTCGTCGATGCGCGCCCACGTCGGGTACAGCGCCACCAGCCAGTTGAACAGGTTGTGGTCCGTCGCCAGGCCACGGGTGATCCACTGGTAGAAGTGGTGGTGCGTGTTGACGAGGCCGGGTGTGGCCAGGTGGCCGGTGCCGTCGATGCGGCGGACGACGTTGGCGAGGCCCTCGGGCGCGTTGCCCGCGCCGATGGACTCGATCCGGTTGTCCGCGACGACGATGTGGCCCGAGGCGTACTCGGTGTCGTGCGCGTCGACCGTCGCGATGGCGACGTTCTCGATGACGATGCGGTTTGCCGTGGCAGGTGCCATGGTGCTTCCTTCAGTCGTGGTGACGTGTGGGCACGGCAGGACCCTAGGAAGATTTGAGTGCCGCGGTGGCGCTGGCGCTGCCGCGGGTGCCGAGATGGTGGAAGAACAGGTTGAGCGTGACGGCGACGAGCGCGCCGGCGCTGATGCCGGAACCGAGCACGGTCTGTGCCCAGGCCGGGAAGTCGGCGTAGAAGGTGGGCGCGGCGAGCGGGATGATGCCCGCGCCGAGCGAGACAGCCACCAGGATGATGTTGGAGCTGTCGTCGAGGCCCGCCTCGGAGAGCGTACGGATGCCGCTGACGGCGATCGAGCCGAACAGCACGATGCCCGCGCCGCCCAGGACCGGCATGGGGACCAGGGAGACGACCGCGCCGAGCATCGGGAAGATGCCGAGGATCAGCAGGGTGCCGCCCGCGACGGCGACGACGTACCGGCTGCGTACCTTGGTGAGCGAGACGACGCCGACGTTCTGCGCGAACGCGGAGGTCGGGAAGCCGCCGAAGATCGGTCCGACGAAGGTGGCGATGCCGTCGGTGCGCAGGCCCTTGGTGATGGTCTTCCCGTTGGTCTCGCGGTCGCAGATCTCGCCGATGGCGAGCATGCCGGCGCTGGACTCGGTCATCAGGACGAGCATGACGAGGCAGAGCGAGATGATGGCGGCGGGCTGGAACTCGGGGGCGCCGAAGGCGAACGGCGTCGGGAGCGCGGCCACGGGCGCCGACTTCAACGAGGAGAAGTCCGCCATGCCGAACGGGATCGCGGCGAGCGTGCCGATCAACAGGCCGAAGAGCAGCGCGACTTGCTTGACGAAGCCCTTGCCGAAGCGCTGGATCAGGAGGATGACGACGAGGGTGAACGCGGCGAGGGCGAGGTAGCGCATGTCGCCGTAGTCGGAGGCGGTCTTGTCGCCGCCCTGCGCCCAGCCGACGGGCACGGGCATCAGGGTCACACCGATGAGGGTGATGACGACGCCGGTGACGAGCGGCGGGAAGAATCTCAGCAGGCGGCCGAAGAACGGGCCGATGGCGAGACAGAAGACGCCGGCCACCATGACCGCCCCGTAGATGGCGGGGAGTTGGTCGCCTTTGGCGTTGGTCTCGGCGATGGCGAGCATCGGCGCGATGCCCGCGGAGGACGCGGCGTTGACGAAGGGCAGCCGGTTGCCGACGAAGCCCTTGACGCCGAGCGTCTGGAGCAGGGTGGCCACGCCCGCGATGAGCAGCGACGCGGCGATCAGCCGGGTCTGGCCCGCGGTGTCGAGGTGGACGGCCTGGCCGATGATGAGCGGCGGAGTGACGACGCCGGCGTACATGGCGGCGATGTGCTGGAGTGCGGCGGGGACGAGCCGCGACGGGTGGAGCTTTTCGTCCACCGGGTGCACCTGCGAATCGGTGGTCTCCGATTCGGCGCTCTCCGATGGGGTGGAACACGGGCCCTCGGCTTCAGCCGGCCCCTTTGCTGGCACTGCCATTGCTTTATGTTCCCTCCGGGTGCAGGCGCGCCCCCGTCGACTGCGGGTGGACGGGGGCGCGCTGCCGCGTCAACTACGCCTTTGGCGTCAGAGGTTGGTCATGTCGACCGGGATGCGCTGGTCCGCGCCGTCCCGCAGGATGGTGGCCTCGATCAGGCCGTAGGGGCGGTCGGCCGCCCAGTACACCGCGCCGTCCTTCGCCTCGTTCTCCAGGCCGAACTTCGACAGGTCCTGCCGGAAGTGGTGCTTGTTCGGCGCGGAGAAGCGGATCTCGTCGATCTCGCTGCGGTTGTTGATGACGCGCGAACCCATCTGGAAGAGGGTCTGCTGCAGCGACAGCGAGTACGTCTCGACGAAGGCCTGGAGGATGTGCTTCTTCGACTGCTCGTACGACTTGTTCCAGTTGGGCGTGCGCTCGTCGTTCTCGCCCGTCCAGCTGTGCCGCCACCACGTCGAAAGAGACGTGGCGAGGATGCGGTCGTAGTCCTCCTGGAGCGTCGTGTACTTGTCCTTGATGTAGCCCCAGAACTCGGAGTTCGTGGTGTTCATCACGGTCAAGTCCTTGAGCCCGGACAGGACTTCGAACTTCTCGCCGTCATAGGTGACCTGAACGAGGCGCGTCTCCTGGCCCTTGCGGACGAAGGAGTGCTTGACCTCGTCGGCCCCGATGAACTTGGAGCCCGCGTCCGAGCCGGCGATCCGCTCCCAGGAGTACTCCTCGATGCGGATGCGCGCCCGGTGGATGGACGGCTGGCTGTCGACGAAGTGCCGGGCGAGCTCGATGCCGTAGCCCTCCGCGGACTCGATGCCGTGCTCCTTGGCGAACGCGAAGCAGGTGTTCTTCGTCGTGTCCGTCGGCAGGCAGTTGGCGTTCGACCCGGTGAGGTGGACGTCGTCGAGGTCACCGCTGAGGGCGACCGAGACGTTCAGGTCCTTGATGTGGTGGGTGTCGCCGTCCCGCGTGATCTTTACGACTCGGTTCTCGGCCTTGCCGTACTGGTTGGATCCCAGAATCGTGGGCATGTCTGCTAGCTCCCTCGGTAAACGGAGTAGCCGAACGGGTTGAGCAGCAGCGGCACGTGGTAGTGCTCGCCCGGCTTGACGGCGAACGTGATCGCCACCTCCGGGAAGAACGCTCCGGTCGTGTCGCTGTCCCGATTCGCGGGGGCGTCCTGCTGCGCATCGGCTTGCTGGATCCGCGCGTTGGCGGACTTCTTGTCGAAGTACGCCTCGGTCTCGAAGTCGAGGCGTACGTGGGTGGTGCCCTCCGGCAGCGCCGGCAGGTCCTTGCAGCGCCCGTCCGCGTCGGTGGCGCTGCCGCCGAGCGCCTGCCACTCGGCGGCCGAACCGGCGCGTGCCGCAAGGGAGATGGCGACGCCCTCGGCGGGGCGTCCGATGCTGGTGTCCAGAATGTGCGTGGACACCGATGCGGTGGTCTCGGTGCTCATCAGGCGTTCGTTTCCTGTTCTTACGGCGCTTCTACGATGCGGGTGAGGCGGATGCGGTTGATCTTGCCGAGTTCGGTGCGGACGATCTCCCGCTCCTGCTCGGCGGTGTGGCCGATCCGGTCCTTGAGCGCATCGAGCATCTGCTCCCCGGTGGCGCCGGTGGCGCAGATGAGGAAGACGTGGCCGAACTTGTCCTGGTAGGCCAGGTTGAGTTCGAGCATCTCCTTCTTGAGTTCCTCGGAGGCGCCCGACATGCCGCGCTGTTCGCGCGACGACGTCGGGTCGCCGGGCTTCGGGCGGCCGATCGGCGGGTGCCCCGCCATCGCCTCCGCGAGGTCGTCCGCGGTCAGCTCCGCCATGGCGTCGTCACTGGCGGTGAAGAGGGACTCTGCTGAGGTGAAGGGGCGCTGGGCGAGGAGCTTGCTCCCCCACGCCGATGAAGCACACACCTCGTGGAGCTCGGCCTGGGCCGCGCTCTCGTCCGAGGCGTTGAACCGGGTCAGACCCGGCGTCGAACCTGAAGTCACGGGGTGCCTCCGTGGCCTTGTGCTGGACGGGCTGCAGATAGCTAACGCCCCCGGAAACACCACGTCAACAGTTTGTTGAAAACTCGGAGTTACAAAAAACCGCCGTCCGGATATCGGACGGCGGTGCGGAGACGTGTTCCGGAGGCTGCTCCAGAGGCTGAGACGTCCCAGGTCAGGAGGTCTTGTCCCTGTTGAGGTAGTTGTAGACGGTGAAGCGGGATACGCCAAGGGCTCCGGCCACGGTCTCCACACCGTGCCGCACGGAGAACGCGCCCCGTGCCTCCAGAAGCCGTACGACCTCCTGCTTCTGCTTGCGGTCGAGCGCGGACAGCGGCTGCCCCTTGGTGCGCTCCATCGCGGCCAGGATGTGGTCGAGCGAGTCCGCCAACTGGGGCAGTCGCACGGCCACGACATCGGCCCCCTGCCACGCCAGGACGACGTCGTCGGGGCTCGCGCCCGCGGGCGGCACCATCTCCCCGCCCATGGCGTCGACCAGCGGCTTCACCGCTGTGATGAAGGCGTCACCCGTGGTGTCCCCGGTGGCGTCCCCGGTGTCGTTCACGCGTCGTCACCCTTCCCCGTCACCGTCGCGTCGCCCACCACGTTGACCTGCAACGAAATCCGTGTCGCGCCGCTCGCGAGACTGCGGCGCAGCAGGGCGTCGACCGCGGTGAGGACCTCGTCCGCGCCACCCTCCGCCGTATTGCCGAACGGCCCCACGTCGACCTCGTCGAGATCCGCCGCCTCGATGACCCGGCGGGCCGCGAGCGCGTGCTCGGGCGCCTCCTCCAGGTCGAACGGCTCCGTCGTGAACTCCACTCTCAATCGCACGCGTTCAACCTAACGTGTGCGCGGCGATTACCGGGAGCCACCGTGACGATCAAAGTGCGGGGCACTTGCTGTGCGGGCGCTCGTAGGTCCGGTAGAGCGGGGCGCCGCTCCGGTTCTTCTCCGGGAAGGTCACGATCGGTACCGGTTTGCACACGGGCCACTGTCCGACTCCGGCGTTGTCCGCGTTCTCGTCTGCGTCGACGAACGTGAAGTCGCCGCCCGCGGCCTGCACGCACATGGCGCAGTCGTCCTGCGGGCTGCCCTTGCGCAGCTGGCCCTGGATGTCGTCGTCGCTGACCTCGCGGTCGCCGCTCTCGCTGGACTGCTTCACGGCGTTGCTCACCGCGGCGAGGGCGTCGTGGTACATCACGGCGTAGCCGTCGTTGAGGGCCCGCTTCCCGGCGTCCGTGAAGGAGCGTTCGTAGGCGCTCGCGAAGCGTCCGAAGTGCCGGGGCGTCTCTCCTTCGCCACGCTCCCAGCGGGGCGCGTCCACGGCCGCCGCCGTCACGATCCGGATGTGCAGCCGGTCCGCCTTCTCGCGGATGGCCGGGCTCTCGGTGACCGGGTCGCGGGCCGTGCTGACGCGCAGGATGCGCAGCGGGTCGTCGGGCCCGTACCGGCAGGAGCCCGTGTGGTCGATGGCGTCCACGAAGGGCTGCAGGTCCGCGTCGCGGCCGGCCAGGAACACCGTCCTGGTGCCGACTTCGCACATCGCCTCCACCGACTCCTTGAAGTCCTGCTTGTCACCCCGCTCCGGACCCTTTTTGCCCTGGTACGTCTCGATCGTCCGGCGCACCGCGTTGTTGGTGAGGCCGTAGTCCGCGCCGAACTTCTTCAGCATGACTCCGCGCAGGTCGGAGACGTACTTGTCGTCCCGCTCGTCCGCGATCATGAACGCCTTCTCGCGGTCGACGTCGGTCCGCTCCGCGTACTGCTTCAGGGCGTCGACGAGCTGGGCGTTGGAGGGCGACACCTTGAACAGGTACGGGTTCTCCATGTCGGTGGCGCTCAGCGCGGCGCTGACGGACGGGATCCCGGCCTTTTCGAGGCCGCGCACGGAGGCGAGGGTCCTGCTGTCGCTGTTGGGGAAGCCGACGGCGGCGACGACGGGAGCGGCCACGCCGTCCCGGCTCCGGGCGCTCAACTCCTTGACCACGTCCGGCCAGTAGCCGAGGTACTCGCCCACGTTGGCGAAGAGGAGCTGGATCGCGCTGCGCCTGGTCGTCGAACCCTTGTTGTGCTCGTACTGCGCGACGTACGCGCCCTGCAGCGCGTGCAGGATCAGCGACTTGGACATGGCCGCGCCTTCGGTCTTCTGGCTGTACGGCATGACGACGGCGACGCTCACCACCTTGCGGTGCGGCGACGCGCTCGCCCGCGCCTTCGCGTTCTCGCGCGCGATGCGGTCCAGGACGCCCTTCAGCTCCGGTTCGAACGCGTACGGCCGCGCGGTGACGCCGACGCACTCCCCGGCCTCCCCCACGCGCCGCAGCTCGTGGTCCGCGGTGCAGTAGGTCCGGCTGTCCAGGTACGCGCCGACACCCCACCAGGCCCCGCCGCCGACGAGCGCCCCCACCAGCACCCACAGCGCGATCACGTCGATCAGGCCGAGCACCCGGAACCGCAGCCGCCGGGGCAGCCAGCGCCAGGTCCTGCGGTCCGTCCAGCGCCTCACGTCATCCTCCCGTCCGCGGCTGATCGCCCTGCCAGCTGCGCTCAAGCGGCCAGTCCTCGCCGTCCCGCAGGGCCCGCGGCCAGCGGACCGCGGCCTGGGCGAGGACCGCACGCCCGGTCAGGTGCTGGGCGGAGAGGAACGACAGGTCCTGGCCGATCCGCGCGGTCAACACCCGGTCCGCCTCGGCGAGTTCGTCGGCGGAGTACCACAGGGCGTGCAGGAGGCGGTGGATCGCCTGCTTCTCCAGGCCCGCCTCCGGGTCGGCCTGGAGCTGCTGCCGGTCCCTGCGCCCCTTGCCGACCTCCTGGCACTGCTCGAACCACAGGTCGCCGGGCGGGCGCGGCGCGTGCGCCACGGTCCGCAGCGTGCGCAGCCACCCCAGGGCGTCGCCGTCGGAGCGTACGAACTCCGTGTGCAGCCGGTCGACGACCTCCTGGGTCTCGCCGCCGGACAGCCGGTGCCACAGGAAGCGGGCCCACTCGTCGCGCCCGGCCCGCCCCGTACGGCTCTCGGCGCGGCGCCTGTGGTGCTGGGCGAGCAGCCCGTGGGCGTCGCTCCAGCCGACGCCGCCCGCGCCGCGCCCGCTGCGCATCTGGTGCACGAGCAGGGCGCGCAGGAAGCGGTCCGTGATGAACGGCCGGCTGCCGGGCCCGCGCGACCAGCGCTCGCGTTCCAGCTGGGCGGCGACGCCGTCGGCGGCTGCCAGGTCGTCGATCCGCCGCGGCACCCACCGCTCGGCGAGCTGCTCGGCCGCCTCCCGGTCCCAGGCCAGCGAGAACAGGCACAGCTCGTCGTGGTTCTCGCTGCCGACGAGGGTGTTGAGCAGCCGCCAGATGACGGACTCGCCGGCGCCGCCGGGCTGGTCCAGGTCGAGCAGTTCCTCGGCGGCCACCCACTCCTCGCCGCGCGCCTTGTGCACGACGGCGTCGCACATGCGGCGGGCACCCATGGGGTGGCCGCGGGTCAGGTCGTGCAGCGCGGTCGCGATGTACGGGTCGAAGGTGACGCGCTCGTCGCTCCTGAGCATGCGCTCCAGGTGCTGGGTGTCGAGCGGCGGCAGCGGCAGCATCAGCACGCCCTCGGACGGCTCCTCGCTGTCGCGGCTCCAGCGGGTGCGCGCGCCGACCTCCTGGAGGGGCTGGCGGGTGGCCTGTGTGTACGGCGCGGTCTCCTGCTCGTCCTCGGGCGTCTCGTCATCGTCGTCGGCGTCCCCGCGCAGCTCCGTGGCGAGTACGACGACGGGGTCGCGGGCGCCCTTGACCTGCAACGCCCGCTGTTCCAGGAGGAGTTCGAGGAAGTCGCGGCCGGGGTCGGTGTGCACGTTGTCGAGCAGGATCAGCGGCCTTGGGGCGCGGTTGCCGCGCCGCAGCCTGCCGTAGCGCACGTCCCGGAGGAACGCGGCCATCAGCATGCGCTCGACGCCGCGCCGGAAGCCCCGGCCCTGGTGGAACTCCTGGCAGAGCCGGGCCACGGCTCGCGCGCGCTGCGCGGAGGGGACGCGGGGCGGTTCGGTGTGCGCGTCGGGCGGCATGCCGCGCAGCCGGTTGTCGCTCTCGCTGCGGTGGGTCTCGTACCAGCTGACCAGCTCGCGGGGGCCGAGCCTGCGGGTGCGGCGGCGGTACTGGCGGCCGAGGTAGGTGCGCACGGCCGCCTCGGGGAAGTCGGCCGGGTCGGGCGAGCCGCCCTCCGGGGGCGCGGGCAGCGCGGGGCGGAACAGGGCGTCCCAGGTGGGCGGGGGTTCGCCGGTCGGCCAGGGGCCCATGAGGGCGGCGGCGTGCCGGTCGGCGACGTCGAGTTCGTCGTCGATGCCGGGGCGCCGGGCGGAGATCACGGCGAGCAGTCCCGCGGTGGTCCTGGGGAAGCGCAGGCGGCCGAACCCGGCGACGGGGAGCGACAGTTGGCGGACCAGCTCGACCAGCATCTCGACCGTGTACGAGTTGTTGGCGATCTCGGGCCCCACCCTGGCCCGCTCCTCCAGGTCGGTGCAGTTGATGCGGGCGAAGGGGACGCGCGGTCCTGGGTAGGGGCCGGTGTCGGGGGCGTAGGCCCGCTGGAGGTCGTTGAGCATGGCGCTCTTGCCGGTGCCGTGCCGCCCGCTGAGCAGCACGACGGGCAGGTCGTCGGCGAACTCCTGGTGGCGGCGCCTGCGGTGGCGCTCGCGCTCCAGGCCGATGAGGCGGGGCACGAGCTGGCGCAGCAGGGGCTGGCGCGCGTACACCTCGGGTATCTGGTCGTCGGTTTCGGTGACGAGCCCCCCGCCGCCGTGTCCCCCGTGTCCCCCGTGGTCGGTCACGGCAGCCTCAGTATCTGCCGGATGAGTTCGGCCGCGAGGCTGGTCGCCATGTCCCGGCCCTCGGACTGCAGAAGGTTGCCCGCGCGCTCGAAGAAGCCGCGCACCGCGCTGTCGTCCGGCCGGCCACCGCTGCGGCTCACGTCGGTCAGCTCACCGGCGAGTTCGACGACCTGACGCAGTTCGCCGTCGCTCGCGGACAGGTCGGGGCGGGACGCCTGGACGAGCTGGGCCAGCTCCTCGTACGAGATCACCACCCCGGCCCCCTGCTCCGCCGGGCTGACCCGCACGGGTGTGGGCAGTTCCAGGTGGGCGCCCGCGTACTCCAGGTCCTCCATGGGGAGTTGGCGCCCGCAGTAGAAGGCCTCGCTGGCCCACAGGAAGTCCTCGGGGTTGGACCCGTCGCCGCTGCGGTGCTTACCGGCCCGGTCCCAGTACGCGAACAGGGCCGCCTTGGCGTAGCGCCGCCTGGCCTCCCGGTCGGCGTACGCCTCGTCCCAGACGGCGACCTCCGCGAGGCCTGCGGCGGTCGGGGAGACGAGGGGCGGGTCGGCGCCGGAGTCGTTGTGCTCGGTGAGCCAGCCGAGCGCGGCGAGGCGCTCCACCACATCGGCGACCAGGTCCACCGTGCACCGCTCGTGCGCCGCGAACTCGGCGCTTGCCACCCGGCTCGCCCCGCCCGTGCCGGTCCGCTCGACGAGCCAGCGCAGGAATCGCGCGGACGCGGCCCCCGCCTCGTCGTAGACCGGTGACAGACCATTCGTCGGAACCGACCTCGATCCGCCCATCTCCCCCAACTCCCGTGACCGGCAACGGGCGTTCACCTTCCCCGAACTTCGAGGCCAAACACGTGTCATACGCCGGTTTCTTGAACCTCAAACACCCGCGTGAACGGGGCGAATTTCGACGGACCCTCTTGACAGCCACGAGCCCTTACAGGCAATCTTCCATCAAGTAGAAACGAACTTCCGCAATACGAAATTAACGGAGTTCGACGACTTCGAAGATGAAGGGAGCGCCGACCCCCATGGGATTCGCAGACCAGCGCTTCAACGTCAACCTGTCGATCCTCTTCACGGAGCTCCCGCTCCTGGAGCGCCCCGCGGCGGCGGCCGCGGCGGGCTTCACGGCGGTCGAGCTGTGGTGGCCCTGGGTCGACGCGCCCACCCCCGAGCAGTCCGAGCTCGACGCCCTGCGCGCCGCGATCAAGGACGCCGGCGTCCAGCTCACCGGCCTGAACTTCTACGCGGGTCAGCTGCCGGGCCCGGACCGGGGCGCCCTGTCGATCCCCGGCGAGGAGAGCGAGAAGTTCCGCGCGAACATCGACGTCGCGGCGGACTTCGCCCAGTCCCTCGGCTGCACGGCGCTCAACGCGCTCTACGGCAACCGTGTCGACGGCGCCACGGAGCAGGAGCAGGACGAGCTCGCCCTGGAGAACCTGGTGCTGGCGGCCCGCGCCGCCGACCGCGTCGGCGCCGTACTCCTCATCGAGGCGCTGAACGCGCCGGAGTCGCCGAAGTGCCCGATCGTGAGCGCCCCCAAGGCGATCGAGATCGTGGACAAGGTGAACGCGGCGACCGGCCTCGGCAACGCCAAGTTCCTGATGGACCTGTACCACCTGTCCATGAACGGCGAGGACCTCACGGCGGTCATCAGCGCCTACACCGACAAGACGGCGCACGTGCAGATCGCCGACAACCCGGGCCGCGGCGCCCCCGGCACCGGTTCGCTGCCGCTCGAGGAGCTGCTCGACCAGCTGAAGAAGGCCGGCTACGAGGGCTACGTCGGCCTGGAGTACAAGCCGGGCGACGCCCCGAGCGCCGAGTCCTTCGCCTGGCTGCCGCACGAGCACCGCGCCGCCTGAGCCGTCGCCCGACGCCTCGGCGAGCACCTCGACGGGCGCCAACTCATCGACGTACAAGCCTTATCTGAGCTTTTGGAGTCACCCTCATGAGCAACAACCTCCCCAAGGTCGCGTGGATCGGTCTCGGCATCATGGGCTCCCCCATGTCGGAGAACCTGATCAAGGCCGGCTACGACGTCACGGGCTTCACGCTGGAGCAGGACAAGCTGGACCGCCTCACGGCCGCCGGCGGCACCGCCGCGAAGTCGATCGCCGAGGCCGTCAAGGACGCCGACGTCGTCGTGACGATGGTTCCGGCCTCCCCGCAGGTCGAGGCCATCGCCTACGGCCCGGACGGCATCCTGGAGAACGCGAAGTCGGGCGCCCTGCTCGTCGACATGTCGTCGATCACCCCGCAGACCTCGGTCGACCTGGCAAAGGCCGCCAAGGACAAGGGAATTCGCGTCCTCGACGCCCCCGTCTCCGGTGGCGAGGCCGGCGCGATCGAGGCCGTCCTGTCCATCATGGTCGGCGGTGAGCAGGCCGAGTTCGACGAGGCCAAGCCGCTGCTCGACGCGCTCGGCAAGACCATCGTGCTGTGCGGCCCGCACGGCTCGGGCCAGACCGTGAAGGCCGCCAACCAGCTGATCGTCGCCGTGAACATCCAGGCGTGCGCCGAGGCCGTGGTCTTCCTGGAGAAGTCCGGCGTCGACCTGAAGGCGGCCCTGGACGTCCTCAACGGCGGCCTGGCCGGCTCCACCGTGCTGACCCGCAAGAAGGACAACTTCCTCAACCGGGACTTCAAGCCGGGCTTCCGCATCGACCTGCACCACAAGGACATGGGCATCGTCACCGACGCCGCCCGCAATGTCGGTGCCGCGCTGCCGGTCGGCGCCACCGTCGCCCAGCTGGTCGCGTCGCTGCGCGCCCAGGGCGACGGCGGCCTGGACCACTCGGCGCTGCTGCGCTCGGTCGAGCGCCTCTCCGGCGACCAGCCCAAGTAAGTCCCCCCAGACTTCCGGGCCGTGGCGGCGCTGACACCTGTCCTGTCGCGCCCAGGCGTCGCCGCGGCCCGGAACCAGTATTCGCGTACCCATAACTTCAACAAACTGTTGACGTAGCAGTTCAGGGGTCCTTACGCTCCCTGACATCGACAGCTCCATCGTCAGCAGCAACTGCACGGAAGGTCGCCTCGAACCCATGCCGAAGCGTGTGCTCACCACCGAGTCCGGCGCCCCAGTCGCCGACAACCAGAACTCCGCCACCGCAGGCGTCGGCGGCCCGATCCTCCTTCAGGACCAGCACCTCCTGGAGAAGCTCGCCCGCTTCAACCGCGAGCGCATCCCGGAGCGCGTGGTGCACGCCCGCGGTTCCGGCGCGTACGGCTACTTCGAGGTGACGGACGACGTCACCGACTACACGTACGCCGACTTCCTGAACACGGTCGGCAAGCGCACCGAGGTCTTCCTGCGCTTCTCGACCGTCGCCGACAACCTCGGTGGCGCGGACGCCGTCCGCGACCCGCGCGGCTTCGCCCTGAAGTTCTACACCGAAGAGGGCAATTACGACCTCGTCGGCAACAACACCCCGGTCTTCTTCATCAAGGACCCGCTGAAGTTCCCCGACTTCATCCACTCCCAGAAGCGCGACCCGTTCACGGGCAAGCAGGAGCCGGAGAACGTCTGGGACTTCTGGGCGCACGCCCCCGAGGCCACGCACCAGGTGACCTGGCTGATGGGCGACCGCGGCATCCCGGCGTCCTACCGCCACATGAACGGCTACGGTTCGCACACCTACCAGTGGACGAACGACAAGGGCGAGGCCTTCTTCGTCAAGTACCACTTCAAGACGAACCAGGGCATCCGCTCGCTCTCGTCCGAGCAGGCCGCGGAGATCGCCGGCAAGGACGCCAACTCGCACCAGACGGACCTCCTCCAGGCCATCGAGCGCGGCGTGAACCCGTCCTGGACGGTCTACGTCCAGCTGATGCCGGCCGCCGAGGCCGCGGACTACCGCTTCAACCCGTTCGACCTCACCAAGGTGTGGCCGCACAAGGACTACCCGCTGCAGCGCGTCGGCCGCCTGGTCCTCGACCGCAACCCCGACAACGTCTTCGCCGAGGTCGAGCAGGCCGCGTTCTCCCCGAACAACTTCGTTCCGGGCATCGGCCCCTCCCCCGACAAGATGCTGCAGGGCCGCCTGTTCGCCTACGCGGACGCGCACCGCTACCGCCTCGGCGTCAACCACACGCAGCTCGCGGTGAACGCCCCGAAGGCGACGCAGGCGAACAACTACGGCCGCGACGGCGCCATGGCCACGAACGCCTACGCCCGCGCCCACAAGAACTACGAGCCGAACTCCTTCGACGGCCCGACCGAGACCGGCCGCCCGCTGGCCGCCCCGCTCGCCATCAACGGCCACACGGGCACGCACGAGGCCCCGGCCCACACGAAGGACGACGACTTCTTCCAGGCCGGTGAGCTCTACCGCCTGATGTCGGAGGACGAGAAGGGACGCCTGGTCGCGAACATCGCGGGCGGCCTCTCCCAGGTCTCGCGCGACGACATCGTCGAGAAGAACCTGGCCCACTTCCACGCCGCCGACGCCGACTACGGCAAGCGCGTGGAGGAGGCGGTCCGCGCCCTGCGCGAGGACTGAGCCTCCCGCTGGACTGCGTACGGGGACGGCGGGAGGTCGCCCCGTACGCAAGGCCCCGCAGCGTTTTCGTGACCCGGATGAGGGGTGGTCACGAGAACGGCTGTGGGCGGACGAGGACCGCGGCGGCTTGTGCAGCGTACGAGCCAGTGCGGTGGTGAAGGTTCACCGCTCCCCTTTCGACCTGAGGAAGGGCGAACGGAGAACCGTCGTACGACAGCCGCCGCGGTCCCAGCCAACTCCTGCTCTCCGTCCGGTGGCGCGCATGCATGTTCCGCCAGTCGCGCGCCGTCGGACGGCAACAACTCCCTCCCACCGAACCAGAGCCCCGGGTACGACGGTCCGTACCCGGGGCTCTTCGGCGTGCGCGAGGGCGCTGCCCCGAGCACCCCGTCACCCGAACTCAGTCGCGCGGGAGGAGGGAGTGGAGTCCCTTCCGCAGCCGTTCGGGCTCCATGTCCCGGTCGGTACGGAGGTGGTCGACGACGTCGGCGCGCATCGCGGTGAAGACGATGTGGGCCAGGTAGTCGCTGTCCGCGGCGGGACGGGCGGCGCGGATCCTCCGGCGCAGCTCCTGGATCCACCATTGGCTCGCCGGGTTGGCGTAGTAGGCGTCGGGGCCGCGGTGCTCCAGCGCCCGGATGAGGGTGCGGTTGGCGAGGACGAAGTCGAACAGGGCGTCGATGAAGCAGTGCAGGGCGTCCTCGGGCGGGCCTCCGGGGCCGAGGGGCGCAGGGCCGTCAACGGCGGCGTCACGCAGGGCGCTCACCCGGGGCGCGAGCACCGCTTCGACCGTCCCCGTGAGGCTGCCGAAGTGGCGCAGGACCGTGGCCTTGCCGACGCCGGCGGACTCCGCGATCCGCGCGAGCGTCACGCGGCCGCCGTCCTCCTCGCGGAACAGCACGTCGGCGGCGCGCAGCACCGCGGCGCGATTGCGGGTGACGTCCGCCCGCTCGACCACTCCCACCAACTCCCTTGCTGAAACGGTCCGTTGGTCCGTACCGTATCCCGAACCAAAACGGACCGACGGACCGATTCGAGGTGGGGCATGAACCAGGACGCTTCCGAGGACGCCGCCGAACAGGCCAGGGCCCAACAGGAAGCCGCCCAGGCGATGATCGATGACCTTCGCTCCCGGCCGCCCGAGCCCTACGCGGACCGCCGGCCCGTGCCACGCGTCATCGACGTCGTCGGGCGCCGCAGCGGCCTGCCGCGGCCGTTCGGCGTCAACGTCACCGCCATCGACGGGCACTTGTACGTGTGCTCCTCGACGCGCTCACGGGATTGGGTCCGCAACCTGCTGGCGGCCGGCCACTGCCGCGTCGAGCGCGACGCGCCCGACGGCGCCGATACCGAGCGCCGCCCCGTCCTGGCCGAGGGACAGGAGGCCGCCACAGCCCTCGCGGTCTATCTGCCACAGACCGGATACCGCGACCCACGACTGCCGTTCGAGCCGGACGCCCCGGTCGACGAGATCGCCCAACACGTCCACGCGACGGCCGTGCTGCGGCTGGATCCCGTCGAGGAGACCACGGCCACCCGTTGACGGCCCGACGCCGCGCGAGCTGAACCGCCCACGCCACCCACGCCCCCACGGCGCGGCAAAAGGCGGGCCCCCGGTTCGCGTGGAACCGGGGGCCCGCCCTGAGACGTGGTGCGAGTGTCAGACCTTCAGCGGGCGCACGGACGTGGGCGCGTGGCCCGGTTCCGTGGCGAGCTCCTCGAACTCCTTGACCGCGCTGATGTCGGCCGTCGGGCTCATGGAGATGTTCGTGATGCGCTCCAGGATCGCCTCGACGACGACCGGGACCTGGAACTCCTGGGCCATCTTCTTGGCCTGCTCGAAGGCGGTGCCCAGCTCGTTCGGGTCGGTCACGCGGATCGCCTTGCAGCCGAGGCCCTCGGCGACCTTGACGTGGTCGACGCCGTAGACGCCCAGCTCGGGGCTGTTCTGGTTCTCGAACTCCAGGTTGACCTGGAAGTTGATGTCGAGGCCGATCTGGGCCTGGCGGATCAGGCCCAAGTAGGCGTTGTTCACCAGGACATGGACGTACGGGATGCGGTGCTGGGCGCCGACCGCCAGCTCCTCGATCATGAACTGGAAGTCGTAGTCACCGGAAAGGGCGACGACCTGCGTGTCCGGGTCGGCCTTCGAGACGCCGAGCGCGGCCGGGATCGTCCAGCCGAGCGGGCCCGCCTGGCCGCAGTTGATCCAGTGCCGCGGCTTGTAGACGTGCAGCATCTGCGCACCCGCGATCTGCGACAGACCGATGGTCGTCACGTACCGCGTGTCCTTGCCGAACGCCTTGTTCATCTCCTCGTAGACGCGCTGCGGCTTCATGGGGATGTCGTCGAAGTGCGTACGGCGCAGGAGGGTCTCCTTGCGCTCCAGGTGCGAGGCGACCCACACGGAGCGGTCCGGCAGCTTCCCGGCCGCCTTCAGCTCCTTCGCCACCTCGACGAACAGCTCAAGGGCCGACTTGGCGTCGGAGGCGATCCCGTAGTCCGGCGCGAAGATCTTGCCGATCTGCGTCGGCTCGATGTCGACGTGCACGAACTTCCGCCCCTCGCGGTACACGTCGAGCTTGTAACCGGTGTGACGGTTGGCCCACCGGTTGCCGATGCCGAGGACGAAGTCCGACTCCAGGAACGTGGCGTTGCCGTACCGGTGACCGGTCTGCTGGCCCACCATGCCCGCGTTCAGGTCGTGGTCGTCGGGGATCGTGCCCCAGCCCATCAGCGTAGGAATGACAGGGGTGTTGGTGATCTCGGCGAACTCGACGAGCAGGTCGCTCGCGTCCGCGTTGATGATGCCGCCGCCCGCGATCACGACCGGGCGCTCGGACTCGACGAGGAGCTTGATCGCCTTCTCGATCTGCGCCCGGCTCGCGGCCGGCTTGTAGACCGGCAGCGGCTCGTACGTCTCCGGGTCGAACTCGATCTCCGTCTGCTGGACGTCGATGGGGAGGTCGATCAGGACCGGGCCCGGACGGCCCGAGCGCATCAGGTGGAAGGCCTGCTGGAAGATGCCCGGGACCTGCGCGGCCTCCAGGACCGTGACCGCCATCTTCGAGACCGGCTTGGCGATCGTCGCGATGTCGACGGCCTGGAAGTCCTCCTTGTGGAGCAGGTGCGTCGGCGCCTGGCCCGTGATGCACAGGATCGGGATGGAGTCCCCGGTCGCGGAGTACAGGCCGGTGATCATGTCGGTCCCGGCGGGACCCGAAGTGCCGATGCAGACACCGATGTTGCCCGGGTTGGCCCGGGTGTAGCCCTCGGCCATGTGCGAGGCGCCCTCGACGTGGCGGGCGAGCGTGTGGTCGATGCCACCGCTGGCCTTGAGGTCCTTGTAGAAGGGGTTGATGGCGGCACCGGGCACGCCGAACGCGTTCGTGACGCCCTCGCGCTTGAGGATCTCAACGGCCGCGCGGGCGGCGGTCATTCGAGCCATGAGTGCTCCCGACTCCTGCTGTGACTGCGTACGCCAGTGCGCCTGTGCGCCTGGCTGTACGTCTACGGCTACGGCTGTGGCTGTCGGATTCGCGCTCCCGTCGCGCCCCGCGGCGAGCTCTGAATTCCGTCTCCCCAGCCCCACGATCAACTTCCATGATGTGGAAACTAGGTTCTGCTATATGGAAGCAATGTAGAGGGGGGCTTTGGAGGCCGTCAAGGGTGGATGATGAGACGGACGTCGAGTCGATCCGTTTCCGGGGCGGGAGCGAGGGGGGAGTTGCCATGGCCGAGCCCGTACGACTGCGCTGTCCCACCTGCCGCCGCGAGCACCTGTACGCTCCCCCGGCCCTGCCCTGCGCCTGCGGCGCGCCCGTCGCGCCCCCGATGGTCCGCGACGCCGTCCCCGTACCGGTCTCCGACCGCACCTGGGACGACGACTGGGTCACGCTGCGCTGCCCGCTGTGCGGCCGCCACGACCGCTGGCCCCGGCCCGAACTGGGCTGCGCCTGCGGCACGGTGCTGCGCGTCCCGGTCCACGACGACCAGGCCCCGGCGCCCACCCACATACCGCTGCCGCGCACGGCCGCGCCGCCGCGTCCCGCGTTCCAGCCCGTCGCCATCCGCACCGCCCGCGACGCCGTGACCGCCGTGGCGCTGTACCTGCGCTGGCTCGGCTACGACGACGTACGCAGGGCCGACCAGCGCCCACCCTCCGGCATCGGCCTCGCGGCGCGCGGGGTGCTCGCGCAGGTCGAGCCTTCGGTGCGGCCGGCGACGCTGCGCGACGTGGAGTGCCTGTGGCTCCAGGCGATGACGGAGTCCGCGACCTGCGCCTATTTCTCGCTGGCCGGATACACGGACGAGGGCCGCACCCGCGCCGACGCGCTCGGCGTCCCGCTCTTCGTGCTCGACCTGGCCGGGGTGCCGCAACCGGTGAACAGCCCGGCGGACGAGCTGATCGCGGGCGGGGCGTAACCGGGCCTGGCGTGGGCTCGTGGCGGCGTAATACGGGTGAGCGGGCGCTCCGGCGCCGACATACTTGATACGTGATCATTCGCCCCGCCGAACCCGCCGACCTGCCCCGCCTCCAAGCGATCGAGACGGCGGCCGGAGAGATCTTCCGTACGCTCGACATGGCCGCCGTCGCCGACGACGCGCCGCCCACGATCGCCGAGCTGGAGCGCTACCGGCGGGCGGGGCACGCCTGGGTCGCCGTCGAGGACACCGGAACCGTCGTCGCGTACCTGGTCGCGGAGGTGGTGGACGGCGCCTTCCACATCGAGCAGGTCACCGTGCACCCGGACGCCGCCCGCCGCGGCGTGGGTCAGGCCCTGCTCGCGTGCGCCGCCGACTGCGCGCGCGACCAGGGCCTGCCCGGTCTCACCCTGACCACGTTCACCGACGTGCCGTGGAACGCCCCGTACTACGAGCGCCTCGGCTTCCGCCGGCTCACCGGGGCCGAACTCACGCCGGGCCTGCGCGCGATCCGCGCGGCGGAGGCGGAGCACGGCCTGGACCGGTGGCCCAGGGTGTGCATGCGGAGGGAGCTGTAGGCCGGCCCCCTGCCTCTGGTTGTCGGTGCCTTGGTTATCAGTACCTTGGTTGTCGGTTCTACAACTCCCCGTACCCCTCGCGGAGTTCCACCTTCCGGACCTTCCCACTGACGGTCATCGGGAACCGTTCGAGAAGGCGCAGCCGGCTCGGGATCTTGTAGTGCGCGAGCCGGTCGCGGCAGAAGGCGCGCACGTCGTCGAGGGAGAGCGTGTCCGCGGGGTCGCGCAGGATGACACACGCGAGCACCTCCTCGCCGTACTTCTCGTGCGGCACGCCCACGACCTGCACATCCGCGATCTTCGGGTGCCCGTACAGGAACTCCTCGATCTCGCGCGGCGAGATGTTCTCGCCACCCCGGATGATCATGTCCTTGATGCGCCCGACGATCTGCGCGTACCCGTCCTCGCGGACGACGGCGAGGTCGCCGGTGTGCATCCACCGCCCCGCGTCGATGACCTCGGCGGTCTTCTCCGGCTCGTCCCAGTAGCCGAGCATCACGCTGTACCCGCGCGTGCACAGCTCCCCGGGTTCGCCGCGCGGCAGCGTGACGCCGGTGACCGGGTCGATCACCTTGACCTCGATGTGCGGCAGGACGCGGCCGACGGTGCCGGTGCGCCGCTCCAGGTCGTCGTCGCGCCGCGTCTGCGTGGACACCGGCGACGTCTCGGTCATCCCGTAACAGATCGACACCTCCGCCATGTGCATCTCGGCGACGACCCGCTTCATCACCTCGACCGGGCACGGCGAGCCCGCCATGATCCCCGTACGCAGGCTGCTCAGGTCGTACGTCGCGAAGTCCGGCAGGTTCAACTCCGCGATGAACATGGTCGGTACGCCGTACAACGAGGTGCACCGCTCCTGCTGTACGGCGCTCAGGGTGGCGACGGGCTCGAAGGACGGCCCGGGGACGACGATGCAGGCACCGTGCGAGGTGGCCCCCAGATTCCCCATCACCATGCCGAAGCAGTGGTAGAAGGGCACCGGCAGACACACCCGGTCCTGCTCGCTGTAGCCGACCGTCTCCCCCACCCAGTACCCGTTGTTGAGGATGTTGTGGTGGGAGAGCGTGGCGCCCTTCGGGAAGCCGGTCGTGCCGGAGGTGTACTGCAGGTTGACCGGGTCGTCGCAGGACAACTCGGCTTCCCTGGCCGCCAGTTGCCCGGCCCCGACGGAGCTCGCCGCCGCCACGAGCGCGTCCCAGCTGTCCGTCCCGATGAACACCCGCTCGCGCAACGAGGGGCATTCATGGGCCACTTGACGTACGAGTTCCCGGTAGTCGGTACCCTTGTGCTCGGTCGAGGCGACGAGCAGCGAGACACCCGACTGCTTCAGCACGAACGCCAACTCATGGGCCCGGTACGCCGGATTGATGTTCACCAGGACCGCACCGATGCGCGCGGTCGCGTACTGCACGAGCACCCACTCGGCGCAGTTGACCGCCCAGATGCCGACGCGGTCCCCCTTGGCGATGCCCCGGGCGAGCAGCCCGCGCGCCAACTCATCGACGTCATGGTCGAATTGGGCGTACGTCCAACGGCGCCCGCTCGGCACGTCGACGAGCGCCTCGCGCTCCGGCCACGCCTCGGCGACCCGCCGCAGGTTGGCGCCGATGGTGTCGCCGAGGAGCGGCACCTCGCTGGTCCCGTGGGTGTACGACAACTCCTTTGCCGGGCTGGTCACTTGAAGTCCTCCTCGCGGTACTCGGCGGCCGAGCCCTTGGCGGTGGCCTCGCGCAGCTCGATACGGCGGATCTTCCCGGAGACCGTCTTGGGCAGCTCGCCGAACTCGATGCGGCGCACGCGCTTGTACGGGGCGAGGACCGCGCGCGAGTGCTCGAAGAGCAACTTGGCGGCGTCGGCGCCCGGTTCGTACCCCTCGGCGAGCACGACGTACGCCTTCGGGACGGCGAGCCGCAGCTCGTCGGGGGCGGGCACGACGGCGGCCTCGGCGACCGCCTCGTGTTCGAGGAGGGCGCTCTCCAGCTCGAAGGGGCTGATCTTGTAGTCGCTGGCCTTGAACACGTCGTCGCTACGCCCCACGTAGGTGAGGTACCCGTCCGCGTCGCGCGAACCGATGTCGCCGGTGCGGTAGTAGCCGCCCGCCATCGCCTCGGCGGTCCGCTCCGGGTCGCCGTGGTAGCCGACCATCAGGCCGACGGGACGGGCGGCGAGGTCGAGGCTGATCTCGCCCTCGTCGGCACCGGGACGCCCGGTCACCGGATCGAGCAGCTCGACCTTGAAACCGGGGCTCGGGCGCCCCATGGAACCGGACTTGAGGCGCTGGCCAGGACTGTTGGACACCTGTACGGACGTCTCGGTCTGCCCGAACCCGTCGCGGATGGTGATCCCCCAGGCCCGCTCGACCTGCTCGATGACCTCCGGGTTGAGCGGCTCACCCGCGGCGACGACTTCCCTTGGCGGAGTGCGGAGTTGGGTGAGGTCGGCCTGGATGAGCATCCGCCACACGGTCGGCGGCGCGCAGAAGGAGGTCACCCCCGCCCGGTCCATGGTCGCCATCAGCCGGGCCGCGTCGAAGCGCGAGTAGTTGTAGAGGAAGACGGTCGCCTCGGCGTTCCACGGAGCGAAGAAGTTCGACCAGGCGTGCTTGGCCCAGCCCGGCGAGGAGATGTTGAGGTGCACGTCGCCGGGGCGAAGCCCGATCCAGTACATGGTCGCCAAGTGCCCGATGGGGTACGAGACATGGGTGTGCTCGACGAGCTTCGGCCGGGCGGTGGTCCCGGACGTGAAGTACAGCAGCAGCGGATCCTCTGCGCGGGTCTCCCCGTCCGGCTGATACGTCTCGTCGGCGCCGTCCGCGTCCTCGTACGACAGCCAGCCCTCCGCCGAAGCCTCGCCGCCCGCACCGACGACGATGCGCGTGTACTCCCCCGGCACCTCACCGAACTTGGCGATGTCCTCGGGGCGTACGACGACGTGCCTGGCGCGGCCGCGTTCGACGCGGTCGGTGAGGTCGGCGGGGCCGAGCAGCGGGGTGGCGGGGATGACGACGGCCCGCAGCTTCATCGCGGCGAGCATCACCTCCCACAGCTCGACCTGGTTGCCGAGCATCAGCAGCACCCGGTCGCCCGCGCCGACGCCGTGCCCGCGCAGCCAGTTGGCGACCTGGTTGGAGCGGCGCCGCAGGGTGTCGAAGGAGAAGACGGCCTCGCTGTCGTCCTCCTCGACGATGTGCAGGGCGGTCTTCTCATTGCCGTCGGCGATGGCGTCGAACCAGTCGAGGGCCCAGTTGAAACGCTCGGGGCGGGGCCAGGAGAAACCCTCGTACGCCGCCTCGTAGTCCCGTGCGTGCCGCAACAGGAAGTCGCGGGCCGTGCGGAACTGCGCCGTGGGTCCGTTCGCCGTCGTCATGTGCGCTCCGTAGGTCCGTGGGCGGTCCGGGAAGTCCGTCCGTGGCCCGGGTTCCGCCTCATGTCCCGCTCCGTCGCGGGCCGTGTCTGACATCGTGTAGTGCGTGACGCAGGTCTCACCACCCCCGTACGGGGGTGAACGGTGCGCGGTGAGGTGATGAACGGTGAGCGCGACGGCCACGGACGCGGTCGAGATGCGCGGAGCTCTGGTGCGGTTGCGCCGGGGCACGGGGCTTCCCGTGGCGTTCGGCGGGTTGACCGCGGGCGCGGGACAGGTACGGATCGCCGAGTTGAGCGGCGCGGCGACGAACGCGCTGCGCGGCCTCGGCATCACCGCGGGCAACGGCCTCGGCGGCAAGGCCCTCAGCCTCGCCAGGGCGTGCGCCGTCACCGACTACCACGGCTCGCGGCACATCAGCCACGAGTACGACGCGGCGGTCGCGGCGGAGGGCCTGCACTCGGTCCTGGCGGTGCCGGTCGTCGTACGACGCCGGGTGCGGGGCGTCCTGTACGGGGCGCTGCGCACACCCCAACCACTCGGCGACCGGGCGCTGGACGCGGCGATGGCGGCGGCGCGGGACGTGGAACAGGCGCTGGCGGTCCGCGACGAGGTCCGGTCCCTACTGGACGTGACGCGGGCGCCGGCATCGGCTTCGGCTTCAGCAGCGGCAGCGGCAGCGGCAGCGGCAGCGGCTTCGGCAGCGGCGTGCGAGGACGGCGGCGGCGCCTGGGAGGAGGTCCGGGAGGCACACGGGGCGCTGCGCGCCCTCGCCCCGAAACTCCTCGACCCGCAGCTCCGCTCCGAACTCCTCGCGGTCTGCGGCAAACTGGCCCTCGCGGCGGACCCGGTACGCCCCGCGGAGCCCCCGGTGACGCTCACGCCGCGCGAGGTGGACGTACTCGCGTGCGTGGCGGCGGGCGCCACGAACGCCACGGCGGCCGACCGCCTCGGCCTCCGCCCGGAAACCGTAAAGGGCTACCTCCGCTCCGCGATGCGCAAGTTGGGCACGCATACGCGGGGCGAGGCGGTGGTGGCGGCGCGGCGGGCCGGGCTGTTGCCGTAACCACGTTCAAGCCCCGCGACGTAGGCAGAAGGAGAGGTGGCGAAGGACATGGTGTCGATGGACCGATACCTCGCGTTCGCGGCGATGTCACTACTGGTGATCGTGATCCCGGGCCCAAGCGTCCTGTTCGTCATCGGACGAGCCCTCGCCCACGGCAGACGCACCGCCGTGGCAACGGCACTCGGCAACGTCATCGGCTCATACCTGCTGGTCGTAGCGGTAGCACTCGGCATCGGCACCCTCGTGGAACGCTCCGCGGCACTCTTCACGGCAGTGAAACTCGCAGGCGCGGCCTACCTCGTCCACCTGGGCGTACAGGCATTCCGCCACCGACGCGACATGACGGCGTCGGACATCCGCGGCCCGGCGGGCCCCGCACGCGGCGACCTGCGCACCGTGGCCGACGGCGTACTCGTGGGGATCACGAACCCGAAGGGCATCGTGTTCTTCGCGGCGGTGCTCCCGCAGTTCGTGCACCAGGAAGCGGGTCATGTCACGGCGCAGATGCTGCTGTTGGGCCTGGTCCCGATCTCCATAGGCCTGGTCACGGACACGCTGTGGGGACTCACGGCGTCGGCGGCGCGCGGCTGGTTCGCGCGCTCGGACCGACGCCTTTCGATGATCGGCGGGACGGGCGGCTTCGCGCTGATCGGCCTGGGCGTGACGGTGGCGGCGACGGGCCGCGCGGACTGACAACGGCGGGCGGTCTCAGGTGCGCACGGCACCGAAGTCCACGACAACCGGCCCAGGCGCCTCCAGCACCACGGCGGTGCGCTCCGCCTCGGCGACAAGTTCGTCCCGCTGGGCGGACGTGAGCGTCCTGAACGGCTCGAGCGTGAGCGCGCTCCCCGCCTCGCCACGCTCCTTCAACGACCACAACCCACCCAGGAACCCATCGACCAGGAACGTCAGATAGGAGGTGTTCACCTGCCAGTTGCGCCCCCGGTCGACCTCATGGATCACGCGAGTGCGGTCGGCGTGGGACAGCAGCAGGTTGTCGAACTCGGCGAGCAGCCGCGGCGGGGCGGGGGTGTCCTCGTCGGGCCGGGGTGCGTCCGGCAGGTCGAAGACCTCGACCCCGCGCTCGTCGCGAAAGGTCACGAGCCGGGGCCGCAGTCGCTCGAAGGCCTCCTTGCTGCGCGTGATGCCGGCCCACTGCTGGAAGTCCTTGACCGAGGCGGGCCCGAAGGCGCCGAGGTACCGCAGGACGGTGTCGTCGGGGGCGGGAGCCGGCTCGATGGGCCGGCCGAACCAGCGCTCCACCGTCGTCAACCGCACCCCACCACTCCTCCGCCACAGCCCGCGCGGCGTGACCTGGACGAGCGGCAGGGAGGCCCGCGCGGCGATGGTGAGGGCCTGCGGATCGGCGTCCGGCCAGTCCCGCAGGAGCCGCTCCCGGATCTCCTTCGGGGTACGCGGCTCCTCCTCGACGTACGCCCGCGTCACTTCCCGCACCCGGTCCGCATCGACGCCGACGAGCCCCTTGCGGAACATCCGCAGCTCCCGGTCGAGGGCGGGCTGCATGAGCGGCCGCAGCGCAAGGCAGTCCTCGGCGGTGTGCAGGTGGATGGTGGAGCGCATGGTGACGAGCCGGGCGACACGGCGCCGTTCCAGGGCCTCGGACAGTTCGGCGGGGGCGAAGCCGGCGAGGCGCGCGGCGAGCGCGAGATACGGCGGCCTGACCTCCTGCGCCTGCAGCCCGAGCAACCGCTGGACCGCGTCCTCCGCACTCAACGGACGCCTCTCAAGGAGTAGTTGGCGCTCCAGAGTGGCCCGCCCCAGGGCCCGCGCGCTCATCACCTTCGTCGTCATACCCGGACGCTAACCGGAAACCAGGTCACACGCCGTCCGCAATGCGCTGCGCCCCTCCGTCACCTCGCCTGGTTACGCTGCCGAGGACCGCAGTACGGAACGGAAGGAGGCGCCGATGCCGCGACGGCAGGGACGACCGGACCGGAACGGACACGGAGGGCCGCGCCGCTACTCCTGGCGCCGGGCCACCACCCCGCCCCCTCCGGCGCCCGAACCACCCGCCGAGCCCGCCACCGCCCCGGCCCCGCAGGAGCAGGGCAGTGTGGTGAACGCGGCGCTGTACCGGGACGGCCTGCGGGTCGCGACCCCGGAGACCCTCACGGACACGTACCGCCAACTGCGCGAGAAGCCGGACACGATGGCGTGGATCGGCCTGGCCCGCCCATCCGACTCCGAACTCAAGTCGCTGGCGGCCGAGTTCGACCTGCACGAGCTCGCCGTCGAGGACGCGATGGAGGCGCACCAGCGCCCGAAGCTGGAGCGCTACGGCGAGACCCTCTTCGTCGTCCTGCGCGCGGCCCGCTATCTGGACGCGCCGGAGGAGGTCGACTTCGGCGAGCTGCACGTCTTCGTGGGCCCCGACTTCGTCATCACGGTCCGGCACGGCGCGGCCCCCGACCTCTCGAAGGTCCGCGGCCGCATGGAGTCGACCCCTGGCCTGCTGCGCCTGGGCCCTGAAGCCGTCCTGTACGCGATCCTGGACGCGGTCGTCGACGGTTACGCGCCGGTCGTCGCGGGCGTCCAGAACGACATCGACGAGATCGAGACGGAGGTCTTCTCCGGCGCCCCCGAGGTGTCCCGCCGCATCTACGAACTCTCCCGCGAAATGGTCGAGTTCCAGCGCGCGACCCGCCCCCTGGTCGGCATGCTGCACGGCCTGATGGCGGGCTTCGCGAAATACGGCACGGACGAGGAACTCCAGCGCTACCTCCGCGACGTCGCCGACCACGTCACCCACACCAGCGAACGCGTCGACTCCTTCCGCCAGGCCCTCGCCGACATCCTCACGGTGAACGCGACGCTGGTGACGCAGCAGCAGAACGCGGAGATGCGGGCCCTCGCGGAGGCGGGCTTCGAGCAGAACGAGGAGATTAAGAAGATCTCCTCGTGGGCGGCCATCCTCTTCGCCCCGACCCTCGTCGGCACCGTCTACGGCATGAACTTCGACCACATGCCGGAGCTGCACTGGGGCCTCGGCTACCCCCTCTCGATCGCCCTGATGGCAACCGTGTGCGTCAGCCTGTACTTCATCTTCAAGCGCCGCGACTGGCTGTAGCCGGAGTCCGTGCCTCCGTAGGAGTGGTTCGGCGCCGCCTCGGGTGACGAGCCGTTACCCATCGCGGGGAGTGACGTTCCCTTGATCATGAGAAAGATCAACATGATGGTTTCCGTGCTCGCGCTCGCCGTCGCCGCGGCGATCCCGACGGCGGCGCCCGCCGGTGCGTCCCCTGGCGCGAAGCCCCTCGTCAAGGCCGACAAGTCCGCGTGCACGCACGACTTCTCGGGCCCCCAGGTGTGCATCCGGATGTCGGGCGACGCCATGTACACCCGCGTCACCGGGTTCTGGTCGAATCCTCCGAAGTCCGTGAAGTCACGCAAGACGTGGCTCACTTCGGACGGGAGCCGGACCACCGAGGTCGAGACGGCGACGCGGGCCGGGGAGACGATCAGCCACTCGTGGGGGCGGGGAGCGAACTACGAGGGCGCGCGGGTCTGCGTCCACTTCAAGGGGATCGACCGCGCGGCCTGCATGGACGCGCCGATCTGACCGGGGCGCGGGATATTGGTCTAGTCCTCGTTTGGTCCGGACCATTGACCAAGGCATGATCACAGGGCTATCCGTAAGGCAACTCGAGTGCGTCACAACCCCGTTGACGCAACCTCACCTCTTGGATGGCCATGAGACGTATCCGTTCGCTCCGAGCCGCTCTCACCGCGGTCGCCACCACGGCGGCCGCCCTGGGCCTGACCGCGGTCGCGGGCGCCCCCGCCCAGGCCGCGACCCCGCTGCCCGCCCATGTCTTCGCCCCGTACTTCGAGTCGTGGACCGGCGAGAGCCCCGCCGACCTCAGCGCCAAGTCCGGTGCCAAGCACCTGACGATGGCGTTCCTGCAGACCGCGCAGAAGGGGTCGTGCACCGCGTACTGGAACGGCGACACCTCGCTGCCGATCGCCGCGTCGTCGTTCGGCGCCGACATCAAGACGATGCAGGGCCGCGGCGGCGACGTCATCCCGTCCTTCGGCGGCTACACGGCGGACACCACAGGGACCGAGATCGCCGACAGCTGCACGGACGTCGACCAGATCGCCGCGGTCTACGAGAAGGTCGTCACGACGTACGACATCCCGCGGCTCGACATGGACATCGAGGTCGACTCGCTCGACAACAGCGCGGGCATCGACCGGCGCAACAAGGCGATCAAGAAGGTGCAGGACTGGGCCGCCGCGGGCGGCCGCAAGCTGGAGATCTCGTACACCCTGCCGACCACCACCCACGGCCTCGCCGCCAGCGGCCTCGCCGTGCTCAAGAACGCGGTGGCCAACGGCGCGAAGGTCGACGTCGCGAACATCATGACGTTCGACTACTACGACAACGCCGCACATGACATGGCGAAGGACACCCAGACCGCGGCGCAGGGCCTGTACAACCAGCTCGCCGCGCTCTACCCGAGCAAGACGCCCGCCCAGCTGTGGGGCATGATCGGCGTCACCGAGATGCCCGGCGTCGACGACTTCGGACCCGCCGAGACCTTCACGCTCGCCAACGCGAAGACCGTGTACGACTGGGCCGTCGCCAAGGGGATCAACATGATCTCCTTCTGGGCGCTCCAGCGCGACAACGGCGGCTGCCCCGGCGGCGCCGCCGCCGACAACTGCTCCGGCATCGCGCAGAACACCTGGGACTTCTCGCACATCTTCGCGCCCTTTACCAGCGGCAACACGGCGCCCAGCAACGACTTCTCGCTGACGGCGAGCCCCGCCTCCGGCTCGGTCACCGCGGGTGGCTCCACCGAGGCCACCGTCAAGACCGCCGTCACCGCGGGCTCCGCCCAGACCGTGAACCTCACCGTCAGCGGCGCGCCCGCCGGCGTCACCGCCACCCTCAGCCCCAACTCGGTGACGGCGGGCGGCAGTTCGACGCTGAAGATCTCCACGACCTCGGCCGCGGTCAACGGCACGTACACCCTCACGGTGAGCGGCGCGAGCCCGTCCGCCGCCCACTCGGCGACGTACACCCTGACCGTGACCGGCGGCAGCGGCAACCAGTGCACGGCCCCCGCCTGGTCCGCCACCGCGATCTACACCGGCGGCCAGCAGGTCTCGCACAAGGGCCACACCTGGAAGGCCAAGTGGTGGACGACGGGCGAGGAGCCCGGCACCACCGGTGAGTGGGGCGTGTGGCAGGACCTCGGCGCCTGCTGAGCATGCCCGCTGAAGGCTGAGTACGCCCGCTGAAGGACGAAGGCCGTGGCCCGGCACCCGGAGGTGTCGCACCACGGCCTTCGCCGTGTCACTCGCCGGTTCGGCGCCTCAGTGGCTCAGCTCCACGTCGACGTCGTTGCGGCCGCTGCCGTTGAGGCTCAGCGGCAGCGCCTGCGGGGCGTAGCCGCTGGCGACGACGGTGTACTGGCCGGCGTCCAGGTCGTCGAAGGCGTACGCGCCGTCGACTCCCGTGACGGACGTGCCGACCGTGTTGCCCGCGGCGTCGAGCAGCGTGACGCGGGCGTCGTTCAGCGGCTCGCCGGACGTGCCGCGGACCACGCCGTGGACGCGGGCGCCGGGCACGAGCCGGACCTCGCAGCGGTTCGGGCCGCCCTCGGCCACCTCGACCGGGAGCGCCGTGGGCCGGTGGCCCTCCGCGCTGACGGCGAGGGTGTAGGCGCCGGTGGCCAGGTCGCCGAAGGCGAAGGCGCCCGTGGCGTCGGCGGCGCCGGAGGCGATCACCTCACCGCGCACATCGGTGGCGATGACCAGGGCGCCGGGCACCGGCAGGTCACCGGCCGCCGTGACGACGGTGCCGGTCAGGCCCGTCGAACCGGCCAGCATCAGGTCGAAGTCGAGGAAGTCCTCGCCGACCGTCAGGGTCTGCGCCTGCGGCTGCCGGGAGCCGCCGGAACCGATCAGGACGTACGTCCCGCCGGCCGGGGCGCCGAGCCGGTACGCGCCGTCGGCCCCCGTCGTCGTACGGCCGAGCTGACCGCCCCTCAGGTCGATCAGGGTGACGACGGCGCCCGCGAGCGGGGAGCCGTCGCGTTCGCGGACGTACCCCTGGATGCCGGCGCTCGCGCCGACGGCCGTGTCCACCGGTGCGGCCTGCGCCGGTACGGGGGCCGGGTCGTCGGCGGGGGCCATGGGCTCGGCGGGCGGGGCGTCGTCGCCGTTCTCGGCGGCCTCGCGCGCCTGCAGGCCCGACAGCTTGCGCAGCGGCACCTCCTTGGTCCACAGGACCATCAGGAACGCGACGACGATGACGCCCGCCGCGATCAGGAACACCACGTGCATGGCGTCGGAGAAACCCTGCTTGAACGGCTCCGCGAGGCGCGGGTCGAGGTGCTGGATGAACGAGGAGTCGGACAGTACGTCGCCGCCGCCTCCGCCGTTGCCCTTGACCATGTCGAGGACCGGCTTGTTGGCGGGGTCGGAGACGACCGACGGGTCGTGCAGCGCGGCCTGGAAGTCCTGCGTCTTCGCGGCCGACCTGAACGCATCGGAGATCTTGTCGCCGACGTTCGAGAAGAGCACGGACAGGAAGATCGCCGTACCGGCGGTGGCGCCCATCTGCCGGAAGAACGTGGACGAAGCGGTCGCCACGCCCATGTCCTGCGGCGGCACCGCGTTCTGCACCGCGAGCACCAGCGTCTGCATGCAGCAGCCAAGGCCGAGCCCGAACAGGCCCATGTAGAGCATGGTTTCCCACAGCGGGGTGTCCCACTGGACCTGGAAGTGGAAGCAGAGCAGCGCCGCCACCATGAAGAGGGTGCCGAGGGTCGGGAAGATCTTGTAGCGCCCGGTCTTCCCGGTGATCTGGCCGGAGATGATCGAGGCGATCATCATGCCCGCCATCAGCGGCAGCATCTCGAGACCGGACCTGGTGGGGCTCGCGCCCTTCACGATCTGGAGGTACTGCGGGATCATCAGCATCCCGCCGAACATGCCCGCGCCGATCAGCACGGACAGGAAACTGGTCTTGCTGAAGATGGGGTTGCGGAACAGCCGCATCGGGATGAGCGCGTCGTCGCCGACCGCCCTCTCCACGAAGATCCACGCGACGATGCCGACCGCGCCGACGACGTAACAGACGATCGAGCCCGTGGAGCCCCAGCCCCACTCGCGGCCCTGTTCGGCGACGAGCAGCAGCGGCACGACACCGATGGCGATGGTGAGCGCGCCCCACCAGTCGATGCGCCGGTCACGGCGCACGTGCGGGATGTTCAGCACCTTCGCGACGACGAACAGCGCGATGATGCCGATCGGCACGTTGACCAGGAACACCCAACGCCATCCGGTGACACCGAAGATGCTGTCCTGCCCGGCGAGGGCGCCGCCGATGAGCGGGCCCGCGACGCTGGACGTGGCGAAGGTGGCGAGCATGTAGCCCTGGTAGCGGGCGCGTTCGCGCGGCGGCACGATGTCGCCGATGATCGCGAGCGCCAGCGACATCAGACCACCGGCACCGATGCCCTGCACCGCGCGGAACGCGGCGAGTTCGGGCATCGACGTCGAGAACGTGCACAGCGCCGAGCCGACGATGAAGATGCTGATCGCCGTCAGGAAGTACGGCTTGCGGCCGTGCAGGTCGGACAGCTTGCCGTAGAGCGGCGTACAGATCGTCGAGGTGATCAGGTACGCCGTGGTGGCCCAGGCCTGCTGGCTGAGCCCGTCGAGGTCGTCCGCGATGGTGCGGATCGAGGTGGAGACGATGGTCTGGTCGAGCGCGGCCAGGAACATGCCCAGCATCAGGCCGCTGAGGATGGTCAGGATCTGCCGGTGGCTCAGGCCGCCGCCGGACGTGGGGGTCGGTTGTGGGGTGGATATTGCTCGGGTAGCGGTGTCTCCGCGGGACGCGGACACGGCCTCAGTCATTCTTGCGTTGCTCCCTGCTCGCCACCGTGCCCGGGGGCTTCCCCGGACTCGGGACGCGCGTATTCAAACTCTTCCAGATCGTCATTGAGGCGGGAGAGCAGCCGGATCAGCTGGTAGCGGTCCTCCGCCGACCAGGGTTCGAGCAGCTTCTCGAAGCCCGCGTCGCGCTGGCGCCGGTACTCCTCGAACCTGGCCCGGCCGGCGTCGGTGGCCCGCAGCAGCGTGCCCCGCCGGTCCTCCGGGTCCTGGCGCCGTTCGACGAGTCCCCGGTCGACCATGGCCCGAATCTGCCGACTGACCGTCGACAGATCGAGAAAGGTCGCGGCGGCCAGGTCGGTGGCACGGCGTTCGCCGTCGCGCACCAGCTTGGCCAGGAGTACCCGTTCGCCGGACCGGCTCTCGAACGTGGCCCGCTGCCGGTAGGCAGTCAACAGCCTTGAGAACCGCACCAGTTGGATGCCGAGCCCGGCTGCCGCCCGCTCGGCGCTCACGCTTCCCTTCGCCGGGTCGCCGTCCGCTGCCGCACGGTCATGGACCGTCCCCTTGTCCATGACCGCCTCCCGTATTCGCTTCAGTTGCTTGTATCGAGCAAGTGAGTGTAACCGCCTTTTTTAAGCGCCTCGGCCAGGGGTCGCGGGGCGGGTACACGGCGGGTCTAGGGCCGGTCTACGACGGGTTTTACGCAGGTCAAGCGGGGGTCAAGAGCACGGCGGCGTTGTGCCCTCCGAAGCCGAAGGAGGTGCTGAGGGCGAGGGTCGTGGGGTGCTGTCGGGCGGTGCCCGAGACGAGGTCGAGGTCGAAGGCGGGGTCCGGTTCGGTGAGCCCCGCCGTGGGCGGTACGACGTCCAGGCGCAGTGCGAGAACCGTGAGCGCCGCCTCGATCGCGCCCGCCGCCCCGAGCGTGTGCCCGATGGTGCCCTTCGAGGACGTGACGGGCGGCCGGTGCGGGAAGAGCCGGGAGAACAGCGCGGCCTCCATGGCGTCGCCGCGCGGGGTCGAGGTGCCGTGCGCGTTGATGTGGTCGACATCACCGGGCGCGGCGCCCGCCTCCGCGAGCGCGGCCCGCACCGCCCGCTCCGCCTCGCGGCCCTCGGGGTGCGGCGCTACGAGGTGGTGGGCGTCGGTGCTGGTGCCGTAGCCGGCGAAGTGCGCGAGGCGGGGCGCCGAGCGGGCCGCCGCGTGCTCCGCCCGCTCAAGGACGAGCGCGCCCGCGCCCTCCCCCATGACGAAGCCGTCGCGGTCCACGTCGAACGGGCAGGAGCGCCGGTCCGACAGCGCGCCGAGCTGGCTGAACCCGGCGACGTACAGCGGCAACACGTTCGCGTCGACGCCGCACACCACGGCGATGTCGCACTGCCCGGACGTCAGCAGCTGCCGCGCGGCGCCGAGCGCGGTGGCGCCCGCGGCGCACGCCGTCACGACGGGCAGGGTCGGCCCTCTCGCCCCGATGTGCAGCGCGATCGTGGCGCACACCATGTTCGGCAGATAGCCGGTGAGGAAGTACGCGGAGACGCTGCTCGCCCCGCCGTCAGCGAGCCGCTCGGCGGCCTGCTGCCGGGTGTGCTCGCCGCCCGTGGAGCTGCCGGTGACGACGGCGACCCGCGAGCCGTCCCACTCGGCGGGGTCGAGCTTGGCCCGGTCGAGCGCCTCACCTACGGCGGTCAGCGCCATCCGCGCGGCGGGGTCGATGTGCGCGACGCCGCGCGGCCGCGCGGGCAGCTCGTCGGCGCCCTCGACGCGGCAGCTCAGGGTGACCGGGAGCCCGGCGGCCGCGAGCGTCGGGTCGGGGCGCGCGGTGGCACGCCCCGCGCGGACGGCGGCCCAGGTGCTCTCGGCGTCCGGGCCCGCCGCGGTGACCAGGCCGAGCCCGGTCACGAGAACGGCGCTCACCGGCCACGCCGGCCGTCGACGCGGGAGGCGAACTCGGCGAACGGCAGCTCCCGCAGCTCGTCCTCCGTGACGACGACCTTGAGCTCGTCCTTCAGCGTGACCGCCAGCTCCACGGCCATCAGCGAGTCGACGAGCAGATCGGTCATCAGGGCGTCCGGGGTGACGGCGGCGCGGTCGACCTCGAACTTGTCGACGAGCATGCCGGTGATCAGGTCGGAGGTGCCGGGGGCCTGGGGGGATGCGGTGCGGGGGCTCTGGGGGGATGCGGGGGTGTCCATGGCGTTGTCCATGGCGTGAAACAGACCACCCCATTGGGACCCTTAGCCTTGCGGGCGCTCATTTTCAGCACAAAGTGGGACCTTGTGGGCAACCTTGAGACCAATGTGGGCGACGCGCTGGACTGGCTGACGGACGACTACCTGCGCGTCGAGATATCGGGGCTCGAACACATCCCGGCAACGGGCCCCGCGATCCTGACCGCCAACCACTCCGGCGCCTGGGGCTTCGACGGCCTCGTCCTCAACACGGTGCTGCGCCGCGAGCTGGCCCGCCCCGTCCACCTCTACGCCGACAAGCTCGTCTTCCGGCTGCCCGCGGTCGCCGCGTACGCGCGCCGGCTCGGCATCTTCTGCGACGACCCGACGCTGGGCCGCGACCGGCTCGTGGAGGGCGGGCTCGTCGCGGTGTTCCCCGAGGGCATGGCGGGCGTCGGCAAGGACTTCTCGCAGCGCTATCGGCTACGTCCCTTCAACCCGGGCTTCGCCGCCACCGCGCTGCTCACCGGGGCGCCGGTCGTGCCGGTGTCGATCGTGGGGGCGGAGGAGACGTTCCCGAAGCTCGGCGAGATCGGGGCGCTCGCCCGCCGGTTCGAGCTGCCGTACTTCCCCGTGACGACGCCGCTGCCGCTCCCGGCCAAATGGCTCGTCACGTTCGGCGAGCCGATACCGGCCCCGGCCGCCGACCCCTCGTACGCGCGGCGCTCGGCCGCGGCGCGGCGGCTGAGCGACGAGGCGTGGTTCACGGTGCAGGCGATGGTGGACCGGGACAGGGGACGCAGGAAGACGCCGTTCTGGTAGGCCTGGTAGGTCAACTTCCGTATAAGTACTGCTAGTTGGCGAGCCAGTCAGCGGCCTTACGGGCGTCGGCCGCCGCCGCGGCGCAGCGCTCCGCGTGCGCGAGCAGGGTCATCCGGCAGCGCTCGCCGAAGGCGTCGTGGTCCCAGCCGGGCCGCCGCGCGCAGTCGGCGAGGCGGCGCGCGTGCTCCTCCAGGCGGCGGGCGCCGGCGGAGGCGAGCGCGGCGTAGTGGGCGGGGTCCGCGCCCATGGCGGTACCCGAGGTGTCCGGCGCCTCGCGGGTGTCCGTGGGGGCGTCCGCGGCGGCGAGGGCGCGGACGAGTTCGGTGGCGGCGAGGACGGCGAGGTCGGCGGCGGCGCAGGGGACGCGGGCGGCGCAGAGCTCCGCCGCGAGGGCGTCGTCCGGGCGATCCGTCGACGTATCCGGGTGCGGGTGCGGGTGCGGGTGCGGGTCGTCGAACCGGGTGTCGTACAGGTCGTCCGAGGGGGCTGCCCCGTCCTGGACCCCGTCCTGATCCCCGTCCTGATCCCCGCCCTGATCCCCGTCCTCGTCCAGGTCCCGCAGCCACGCCGTCGCGCACAGGATCTCGGTGTCCGCCCCGACCGTCATGTCCTCCCACTGGAACGGCGCGAGGACCGCGTGGACGGTGGCGGGCAGCGGCGGTCGGCGGCGCAGCGCCTCGGCCACACACTGCTCCGGGTTCTCGGTCTCGTCGGCGGTGAGCAGTTCGAGGGCGTGCGGCGCGGTCTCGGTGAGCGCGAGCGTGACGACGTCCAGCGCGTGCTCCAGGTAGGCCGCTTCCGCCGCCGCGCCCTCGCGGTCCCGTACGTACGGTTCGACGCGGCGCCGCAACGCCGCGCCGCGCGCCTCGTGTTCGGCCGGGTCGGCGGAGCGCGCCGTGGCGTCGAGGATCTCGCTGACGAGGGTGTCGTCCGCGGCTTCGACGCCGAGGACGAGGCGCCGGGCGAGCCGTCGGGCGGCGGCGCGCCACGCGTCGCGGCCGAAGGTGCCGTCCGGCAGCCGCGCGGCGAGCAGCCCCGTGGCCGCCCCGGTGGCGGCGGAGCGCACGGCCACCGGGTCGACGGACGGCGGTGGCGCGGCGTGCGGGGTCAGGATCGTGCGGCGGCCCTCCGCGTCGAGGGCGGTGACGGCGCCGAGGACGCCGGCCTCGGCCGCCCGCCGCACCAGGGAATCGGCGTCCGCCCCGGAGAACGGCATGAGGAACGCGCCGAAGGCCGTGGCCATCCGCGCGGGCCGCCCCGACCGCGTCCGCCGCACCTGGGCGAGCGCCTGCCGGGTCAACTCCCGCCGGGTGAACGGCTTGAGGCCGAGGGCCCGGGCCGGAGCGTCGATCCACGGGACGCGTTGGGCCGCGAGCGCGGCGCTGACCAGAACGTTCTCCGGGAACCAGGCCGTGGCGGGCCCGGCGTCGACTGTCTTCATGGCGTTCATCGCCGGACTCCTCGTCGTGGTCGTCGTCGTGGTCGTCGTCGTGGTCGTCGTCGTGGTCGTCGTCGTGGTCACTTGTCGAGCAGCTGGTACGGCTGGTTGCCGGCGATCTCACCGTCGTACGCGGTGATCAGCTCGTTGACGCGGGCGCGGTGCGGCAGGTCCGCGCCGCTGAGGGTGTCGGCGTACGCCTGTGGGGCGTGCGAGAGCGGGTAGTCGTACGTCTCGTCGAGCCAGGCGAGTTCGAGCCAGGTGTCGGGGACGTCGTAGGCGGAGGCGGGGCCGCGGCCGTCGAGCCCGGGGATCACGTCGTGCTTGTTGACGAGGCTGATCACCTGGACCGCGGGGTCGAGCGGGCGCTTGTTGTCGATGGGCGAGCCGACGGTGATCACGTGCGTGAGCTTGTACGTCGACACGATGTCGAGGTCGCAGGCGAGGTTCATCGCGGTGATTCCGCCGAGGCTGTGGCCGACGACCATCACCTCGGAGCCGATCGGCACCCCCGCGCGTACCAGCAGGTCCTTCACCGCGCGGGTGTACGTGGTGTCGGTGCGCAGCGCGCCGTCGAAGGCGCCGACGACGTCCTGCGGGGTGCTGTTGCGCAGCCGGGCGAAGCTGGTGCCGGGCAGCATCAGGACGTGCCGCCGCTCGCCGTCGGCGCAGTCGATGCGGCGCAGCAGGGCGAGGCCGTGGTTGCCGAGGGCGGAGATGTCGTCGATGTAGCGGACGATGTCGTTGCCGGAGCGGGTCAGGACGCGGGCGAGCATCGCGTCGGGCTCGACGCGTTCGGCGCGGCCGGGGCCCGGGTTCAGGTGCCGGATGAGTCCGGCGGGCAGGCCGAGGACCGGGTCGGTGGTGGGGACGCCGCCCGCCAGGGTGACCCAGGAGAAGGCGTCGTTGGTCGGGTTCTCGTCGAGGAGGCCCTGCAGCGCGAGCAGCTCCATGATGACGGGGCTGAACGTGGTGAGGGTGCGGGTGAGGCCGAGCAGGTCGACCAACTCCCGTGCGGCGCGCAGCGCTTCGAGCCTGCGGCCCGCGATCACCGCGTCGGTGAGGCGCTTGGCGAGCGGCTCGGTCAGGCTCGGGTGCTCCTGGGCCGCCGCCTCGATGCGCAGCGCGAAGGCGTCGACGGCCATCGCCACGGCGGCGGGTCTGCGGCGGGCGAGGGTGCCGAGGGAGCGGACGGTCTCGCCGAGGACGCCGCCGTTGAAGGAGAAGCCGAGCCCGGCCGGGTTCGTCAGGGCGCGGGCCGCCGTGGTGGCGGCGCCGAGGGCCCAGGCGGGGCGGCGCAGCGCCTGGATGCCGACCCGCCAGCTGGACGCGGCGGCGGTCAGCTCCGCGCCGGTGCGGCGGGCGGCGAGCGCGGCGTCGGCGAGCAGCACGGATGCCTCGATCAGGAGGTCGGCGTCGGTGCGGTCGGCCTCCGGCGGTGGTGTCGGCTCCGGCCGCGCGGTGTCCCCCGTGGCGCGCGGCTCGCGCGTGTGGGCTGTCTGGACTGCCATCCCGGCCACCTCGTCCCTGGAAACGGTGTCGGCGGGGCCGGCCCGCCGCTCATCAGCAGTAGACCCGGACCGGGCGGTCCCCGGCAGGGCCGCGGCCACCACTCGGGTGAACCACGGAGCGTGTGCGCGTGCCGGGGGTTTCGTGGGGCGGGCGCCGTGACCAGCATTTCGGTGTGATCATCGGGAGGTTTGCCGGGAATGTTGTGCGTCGGTCGGGGTCCACGTCGCGGGGCTCTGCCCCGGACCTCGGTCCTCGATCGCCGGACGGGCTCGAAGCGGGCACGCTCGCACGGATGGCGAAGGGAGCGTTCGTGGCGGGTCTTGTGATGTGCTGCTGGCCCGCGGCCGGGACGGCGGTCGCCGACGGGGCCGGGACGCACGGGCTGGCGCTCGACGTCACCGTGAACACCCGGCCCGGCACCGGCGCGACGCGCCCGGGCATCCGCAGCGGCGACGAGGTCGTCGTCTCGTACCGGCTGACGAACAAGGGCAGCGCCGACCTCCGCGACGTACGGGTGCGGGACCCCTCGATGCCGGGCGCCCGGATCCGCTGCCCCGGCGGAGCCGACCACGTGCCGCTGCTCACCGGCCTGCGTTCGGCGCGCTGCACGGCGACCGGCACCGCCAGGACCGGTACGTGGGTCGGCGAGGTGCGGGCCACCGGGCGGCAGCCGTATCTGCGGGCCGACGTGCGGGCGACGGCTCGCTCCGGGTACGCGGGGGTGGGCGCAGGTCTGACGCTCGATCAGTCGGCGCGGGTGGCGGGCCCGGAGCGGGCCCGCGTCACGTACACCGTCGCCAACCCCGGCAACCGGCCGCTGCGCGACATCCGCGTCACCGACCCGGGGCTCGCCCCCGACCGCGTCGACTGCGCCGACGGCCGCCCGGTGGTGCCGCGGCTCGCGCCCGGCGCCACCGCCGAGTGCACGGCGGAGGTGCGGCGCGGCCCGGGCACGTACACCGGTCGTGGGCTCGCCGAGGGCAGCGACGGGATCCGTACGATCGGCGCGGGCGGCGAGGAGGTCGCGGCGCCCCGGCTCTCGGCGCGCGCCACGGCGCGGTTCGCTATCCCGGCGGCGCCCGCGCCCCGGCCGAGCACCGCCCCCGCGTCCCCGCAGCCACCGGCGGAGCCGCCCGCCGCCCCGCCGGTGGAGCCGCCGGTGCCCGCCGCCGTGCTGGCCCTCGTACCGCCACCGCCGGGCATCGCCCCACCGGACCGGCCGTCCGGGCCGCGTCGAGTCCCCGTACGCCCGCCGGGGCAGCCCCGGCAACAACCCGACGCGCGAGAGCAGGCGGAGCGGAAGGCCCAGGAACAGGCCGAGAAGCGCGAGGCCCAACGGGCCCCGATTCTGGGGCGGTTCGTGCGCAACGACGGCCGGCCCACCGGGCTCGGTGTCATGGCGGCGCTGTTCCTCGTACTGCTGCCCGCCGCGATCGCGGCCGCCGTACTCGGCTCCCGCAGGCACTGACCGAACCGGAACCGCCCAACGCCGGAACCGACCGAACCGGAACCGACCGAACCGAGACCGACCGAACCGAGACCGACCGAACCGAAGCGGACTCCCGAATGATCCTGAGCCTGGCCATCGTCCTCGGCGTCGCGCTGCTCGCCGCCGCCGTCGTCCTCGTCAAGCACCGCTTCTGGCCGCTGGGCCCGGACGAGGAGCCGCGTGAGGACGTCGCCGAGTACATCTCGATGATGGTCGGCGTGCTGTACGCGCTGGTGCTCGGCCTCGCCCTCGTGTCGGTCTGGGACACCCACTCGGGGGCCGAGGACCACACGGCCGCGGAGGCGAGCGCCGCGCACCAGATCCATCTGCTGTCGGCCGGTCTCGCTCCGGCCCAGGGCGAGCGGGTGCGCGCCGACATCGAGGCGTACGTGTCGCACGTGTCCGACACGGAGTGGCCGGCCATGACGGAAGGGCGTCCGCTGGGCTCCACGGGCTGGCGGCTGCTCGGCCGGGTGCGCGCGGCGAGCCAGGTGCCCGCCGATGCCACGCCCTCCCAACAGGCCACGGTCCAGGAGACGTTGGCCCAGCTGAGCGTCCTCGACGAGGCGCGCAGGGGCCGGGAGGCCGACGCGGGCGAGCGGCTGTCGCCGATGATCTGGTTCGGCCTGATCGTCGGCGGGCTGCTCACGGTCGCGTTCATGTTCATGTTCGGCGTGGAGCGCAGCTTCACGCACGTCGTGATGGTGATGGGCCTGTCGGCGCTGATCGCGTTCACCGTGCTGCTGATCTACCAGCTCGACGGCCCGTTCGGCGGCCTGATGGCGGTCGACCCGACCCCGTTCACGAACACCCTCTGACGCGCCGCCGCCTCCCTCACAGCTCCGCGCCCAGATCGCTCCTGACGACGTAACTGCACTGCGTGTACGTGTATCCGGGCTGGATCCGGCCGCCCGCCGCGCGCCCGGTCGCCGTCGCGCTCGAACCGCCGGGCTTGTGCAGGAAGTGGTACGTGCCCGCGGGCAGCCGCAGCGTCTTCTTCGGGTAGCTCTTGCCGCTCGCCTTGCACGCCTTGGCGCGGCCCGCCGCCTCGGTGGGGTACGTCTTGCAGGAGCCGCAGGCGGCGATGGTGATCCGGCCGGTGACGGGGCCGGTGTAGAGGACGTCGACGGGGTCGGGCCCGTCGTTGCTGATCACCATCTCCATGCCGGAGCCGCCCGCCCCGCCGCTCGGCGGCAGCCGGTCACCGGCCGCCGGACGCAGCTGCGCGATCTCGGCGGCGATGGCGACCTGCTGGGCGCGGGCCCGCCGCTTGTCGTGCTTGTACGTGCCCGCGAACGACGCCAGCGACTTGCGCGCGGCGCTGAACTTCTTGTCCTTGAACTGGTCGATGCCACAGGCGTACGCGCCGTCCGCCACGGCGGTCGCGACCGCGCCGCGCACATGCTCGGGCACCGGCGCGGGCAGCTGCTTCGCGGTGTCACCGATGCGCCGCAGCGCCTGGGTGGCCGGGCACGGGGCGGCGCCCTTGAGCTCGCCCGCGCGCCGGTCGACGGCCGCGCGCACGGCGGGCTCCACCCGGTCCGCCTGCGCCGACTCGGGGAACGTACGCAGGAGTTGACCCAGTTCGCCGCCCTTGCCGTCGGACTCGGCGGTGCCGAGCCTGCCCGTGCCGCACTTCAGCAGCGACGCGGCGAGCGGCTTGTCGGGCCACGTGGCGAGGGAGCCGAGGACGGCGCGGTCGATGGTGTGCGGCACGGCCCGCAGATGTTCGAGCGGCGCGAGTGCGGCGCAGTGCTCGCCGTCGGCGTACGGGGCGGACACCGCCTTGTAGTAGGCGTCGAGGCTGTCGTGCACCCGGTGGGCCGCCTTGGAGTCCGGGTGGTCCTCGGTGAGGGCGCGGTACCGGCGCAGCGCGTCGCGGTAGTCGGCGCGCGCCGCGGCGAAGTCGCGGCCCGAGGCCTTCTCGACGAGGGCGTCGGCGCGGTCGAGCCGGTCGAGGAGCATGTCCTCCACGGCGTCGTCGCGCAGCCTGTCGTACCCGACGGCGCCCGCGGCGGGCACGGCGAGCAGCGCGACGGCGAGGCCGATGGCCACAACTGGCCTGATGTGCGCGGCAGTTGTTGTCGTACGCAGCCCGCGGCGCGCGCCGTCCGCCGCCGCGGCGAGCAGCAGCACCCCGTACCCGACGAGCGCCCAGGCGGGCACTCCGTCCGGGTCGGCGGGCAGCGCGACCGTGAGCAGCGCGGCCGTCGCGGCGACGCACAGCAGGGCGAGCAGCCGGCGGCGTACGAGGACGTAACCCAGGCCGAGCCCGCTGAGGTTGAGCAGCCCCGCGGCGACGGCGCGCACCGGGTCGGCGGGCCCGGCGGGCGGCCGGGCGGGCCGGGGCGGCGGCCCGAAGCCAAGTTCTTGCGCGGGCCCGAAGGCGGGCGGAGCGACCGGCATCGGCGGTACCTCCGGCGGGACTTCCGGCGGTACCTCCGGCGGGCCCCCCGGCCGGACTTCCGGCGACATCCCCGGCGGAACTTCCGGCGACATCCCCGGCGGGACCTCCGGCGGGACTTCCGGCGACATCCCCGGCGGAACTTCCGGCGACATCCCCGGCGGGACCTCCGGCGGGACTTCCGGCGACATACCCGCACGCGCCTCCGGTGGCATCCCCGGACGCGCCTCCGGCGACATCCACGGCGGCACCTCCGGCGGCATCTCCGGCGGGACCCCCGATGGGAGCCCCGATGGCACCTCGGGCGGAACCCCCGGTGGCATCTCCGACGGGACGCCCGGTGGGACTTCCGGCGGAACCCCCGATGGCACCTCCGGCGGAACCCCCGATGGCAGCTCCGGCGGGACGCCCGGCGCCATCTCCGGTGGCGGGCCGAACCCGCCGCTCCCCTGCTGTTCCGCGTCGCCGGACGACGCGCCCCCCTGCCACCTCATCGCGGTCCCCCAACCGTCAGGTGTCACACCCCGAAGCAAACGATCGGGGGCGGGGCCCCGCCTGTCAATCGGTTACTGGTGGCCAAGTCGGCCCCAACTCCCTTTACATTCCGAACCCTTGACGCCCCCACCCGTCCCCCTTTAACTCAAGCCTTGAATTTAGAACCGCCGGCACGGCACGACGCACCACAAGCACCCGCAACGGGACCACCGGGAGGGAACCTTGCGTCACATCGACTCCACCACCAGATCGGGCCGCAGAAGCCGTAGGAGACGCGCGGCGTTACTCGCCGTGTCCGCGCTCGCCGCCGGCCTGCTGCCGCTGACCGGCACCGCGACGGCCTCCGCCGCCGACGACCCCGCCCCCACGCCCGTGGACCGCTTCGAGGGCGAGGTGCCCTTCGCGAATCAGCCCGCCGAGGGCATCTTCACCTGGGGCGGCGACACGGACGACCACCCGAAGCTCGAACTCAAGGAGCGCGCGGACGCCCCCGAGGGCGCCAAGGTCCTCGAAGGCGCCTACGACATCAGCGGCTACGGCGGCTTCAGCCACGACTACGCCGCCGACAAGCCCGCCCACGACTGGTCGGCGCACAAGGGCATCCGCTTCTGGTGGTACGGCGACAACAGCGGCCGCAAGCTGAACTTCGAGCTCAAGGACGGCGGCGCGCACGGCGAGGCGTCCGAGCTGTGGACGACGTCGTTCACGGACGGCTGGACGGGCTGGAAGCAGGTCGAGATCCCGTTCACACAGTTCGAGTACCGCACGGACTACCAGCCGGTCGGCGGCATCGACCACGTCCTCGGCCTCGACAAGATGTGGGGCTACGCCTTCACGCTCCCGGCCGGCGGCGGCAAGACCGACCAATTCGCCATGGATGGCGTGGAGTTGTACGGCAAGGCCGACCAGTCGCTGCGCGCGCAGGTGTCGACGGACGCGGCCGTGTACCCGGTGAAGGAGGGCGGTTCGGCGGCGGTGAAGCTCTCCGTCACCACCACCGGCAACGTACCGATCGAGGACCCCGTCACCATCGAGTACGCGACGCAGGGCGGCACCGCCGACGCCGGCAAGGACTACACCCCGGCCAGCGGCACGCTCACCTTCCCCGCGGGCACGGCCTCCGGCGCGTCCAAGACGGTCACGGTCGCCACGACCAGGGATTCCGTGAAGGCCGAGCCCGCCGAGACGGTCCCGCTGAAGCTGACCGTCACCGGCGCCAAGGCGCCCGCCGAGCCCCCGCAGGTCGTCATCGACGCGCACGGGCTGCCGTATCTCGACGCGAAGCTCCCGGTGAAGAAGCGGGTCGCCGACCTCGTCTCGCGCATGTCCCTTGAGGAGAAGGTCGGCCAGATGACCCAGGCCGAGCGCGCTGCCCTCAAGTCCCCCGGAGACATCGCCAGTTACAGCCTCGGCTCGCTGCTCTCCGGCGGCGGCTCGGTGCCGACACCGAACACGCCCGAGGCCTGGGCCAAGATGATCGACGGCTATCAACTGCGGGCGCAGGCAACGCGGTTCCAGATCCCGCTGCTCTACGGCGTGGACGCGGTGCACGGCCACAACAACGTCGTCGGCGCCACGATCATGCCGCACAACATCGGCATCGGCGCGACCCGCGACCCCCAACTCGCCGAGCGGACAGGGGCGGTGACGGCCTCCGAGGTCCGCGCGACCGGCATTCCCTGGGACTTCGCCCCTTGCCTGTGCGTGTCGCGCGACGAGCGGTGGGGACGTTCGTACGAGGCGTTCGGCGAGGACCCCGCCCTCGTCGAGTCCATGGAGACCGTCATCAAGGGCTTCCAGGGCCGCGCGAACGGCTCCGACCTGGACCGTAACGACAAGGTGCTGGCCACGGCGAAGCACTTCGTCGGCGACGGCGGCACCGAGTACGGCTCCTCGACCACCGGCTCGTACACCATCGACCAGGGAATCACGAAGGTGACGAAGCAGGAGCTGGAGGCCGTGCACCTGGCGCCCTTCGGCGAGGCCGTGGACCGCGGCGTCGGCACGGTCATGCCGTCCTACTCCTCCCTCGACATCATCGGTGACGACGAGGGCCCGGTGAAGATGCACGCCAACGCGGCAATGATCAATGGGGAGTTGAAGGACAAGCTCGGCTTCGACGGCTTCGTGATCAGTGACTACGCGGGCATCGACCAGATCCCCGGCGACTACGCCTCCGACGTCCGTACGTCGATCAACGCGGGCCTCGACATGATCATGGTGCCGAACGCCTACCCGGACTTCGTGAAGACCCTGCTCGCCGAGACGACCTCGGGCCGGGTCACTGAGGCGCGCGTGGACGACGCGGTCTCCCGCATCCTCACGCAGAAGTTCAAGCTCGGCCTCTTCGAGAAGCCGTACGCCGACACGGCCAACAGCGACCGGATCGGCAGCGCCGAACACCGCGCGGTGGCGCGCGAGGCCGCGGCGAAGTCGCAGGTGCTCCTGAAGAACGACGGCGACGTGCTCCCGCTCAAGCCGTCCCAGAAGGTGTACGTCGCCGGGTCCAACGCCGACGACATCGGCAACCAGACCGGCGGCTGGACCGTCTCCTGGCAGGGCTCGTCCGGGAACATCGTGCCCGGCACGACCGTCCTCCAGGCGATGAAGAAGGCGGCGCCCGGCGCGAAGGTCGACTACTCGAAGGACGCCTCGGCGCCCACCTCCGGGTACGACGTCGGTGTCGTGGTCGTCGGCGAGACCCCGTACGCGGAGGGCGTCGGCGACGTCGGCAACGGACACGACCTGTCCCTCTCGGCCGCCGACAAGGCCGCGGTGGACAAGGTGTGTTCCGCGATGAAGTGCGCGGTCCTCGTGGTGTCGGGACGGCCCCAGCTCATCGGTGACCAGCTCGGCGACATCGACGCGCTCGTCGCGTCCTGGCTGCCCGGCACGGAGGGCGACGGCGTCGCCGACGTCCTCTACGGCAAGCGCCCCTTCACCGGCCAACTCCCGGTCACCTGGCCGAAGTCGGAGGCCCAGCTGCCCATCAACGTGGGCGACGCGTCGTACGATCCGCAGTTCCCGTACGGCTATGGGCTCACGACGAAGGCAAGCGCGAGCGGGGCCGGGGCCGGGGAGCGGGCCGCGGTGACGGAGGCGCGGCTCAAGGTCCAGTCGAAGGCGGGCGGCAAGGTGACGGCGGCGTGGGCGAAGCCCTTCGCCGAGGCCGAGCACCTGGCCCTCACCGGGGACTACAAGGGGGCGCTGAAGAAGCTGGCGGCGGCGTACAAGGCGGCATGACGCGTCTTCGGAGGTGAGTCAACTGGTCGCGCGGGTCCGGGTATTGGCGTCGGTTTGCGACGGACGGGCCCGCGCGACACGCCGTCCACCCCGTGGCGGCCCACCTCACCCGAACGTGTGCCTACCATCGCGACATGGCCGCCCATATCCACATCGTCCGTGACACACCTCTGCGCGCCCCCGAGGCGTGGCGGCGGCTGACCGACTGGGAGCGGCACGGTGACACCGTGCCGCTCACGCGCGTCACGGTGTCGACTCCGCCGCCGGACGCGGCGGGGACGGTGTTCGTGGCGCGCACCGGTGTCGGCCGGTGCGGTTTCGACGACCCGATGGAGGTCGTCGCCTGGCAGCCGCCGCGGCGCTGCCGGATGGAGAAGCGGGGCCGGGTCGTCACCGGCTGGGCCGAGTTCGAGGTGCGGGGGCTCGGCGGCGGGGGCTCGCGCGTCGAGTGGCGCGAGGAACTCCGGGTACGCGGGGTGCCCCGCGCCGCGGACCGGGTGGTCGCGGCGGCGGGGCGGTGGGTGTTCGGGCGGGCGGTGGACGGGTTGTTGGCGGATGCCGACGCCGATACCGATACCGATGCCGATGCCGATGCCGATACCGCGGATCCGGTCACCGATGAGGAGCGGCCGAGCGGGTCAGTTCCCGGGCAGTAGCGGCGGGTTGGCGTATCTGGCCAGTTCCAGCGCCTGCTGCGGGAACCAGTCGCCCGCCTTCGGGTCGACCGTGCCGCGCTCCGGGTCCTGCGGGCCCTCGGTGCCGCGCAGGCACAGCCCGTCCGACTCCCCCGGCGTCTTGATCCACAGGCGGGCGTCCTGGAGGGGGTCACCGGTGCGCAGGGTGGGGCGGGCGCCGAGGCCGCGGTCCGGCGGATTGCACCAGTCCTGGGCGTCGGTGTACTTGCCCGGGGGCGGGGTCCAGGGGCCCTGACCGTTGCGGCTGGAGTCGGTCACGAAGTGCGCCATGCGGTCGGCCGGGGTGTGCACGTTCGCCTCGATCCAGGCCTGGGCGTCGGCGCGCGGCGTCGACTGGTTCGGGCAGTCGCCGACGTCGCCGTGGGACTCCTCCACGTACGCGATGCACGACGAAATGAGCTTGCCGTACCAGGAGTTGGCGTCGTCGGTCTGATAGTTGGAGGCGTTGGTGTAGAACCCGGCGGCCTTGTCGACGCCGCCCTTGATGAGGCGCGGCACGATGGAGTTGACGCTGTGCCAGGCGGGGTGGCCGGTGTCGAGGTAGACGCGGACGCCGGACAGCGGCTCAAGGTGGTCGACGGCGTAATTGACCTCGTCGTACCGGGCGGCGGTCTTCGTCCCCTCGGCGTCGTCCTGACCGCAGTCGGCCGGGAGCAGGGCGAGCGCGTCGGGTTCGAGGACGACCATGGCGTCGACGTCGCGGGCGCCGATGCCGCGGGCGACGGCGTCGATCCAGGCCTGGTACTCGGCGGTGTTGGCGGCGCCGCCTGCCGAGTAGTTGGAGCAGTCGCGGCCTGGGATGTTGTAGAGCGCGAACACGGGGACGGCGTCGCGGCGGTCGGCGTCCACCACGACGTCCCGCGTGAGCTTCTCCACCTCCGCCGGCGTCTGGTCACCGAACCAGACGGCCTGCGGCGTGGCGACCATCGCGGCGACGCGGGCGGCGTCCCGGTACTGGCCCCCCTTGACGAGCCCCGCGACCTGGCGGACGGCGTCGGGATTGGGCTCGGGGGTGTAGAGCCTGGGCCCGCGCCCGGCGGTTTCTGTCGCTGCGACGGCACCCGTCGGCTTCTCGTGCTCGGCACCGATGGCGTGCGGCGCGCCGGTGAGCATCCCGGCGCACACGAGGGCGAGTGCGGCGATCGCTGTACGGGGCTGTGGAGCGCGTCTGAAAGGTCTTCGCACGGTGACTCCCGGGGGTCCGGTCGGTCGGACAGGGGCGGCGGATCGGCCTTGCGGAGCGCCCCCACACAACGGCGCGGGAGCGCTCCCACAGCCTCGGGGGCCTCCCCCGCGCCGTCAAGTACGGTGCACGCGCCTCTTGTTGGTGTTGGTATTGATGTTGATGCTGGTGTTGATGTTGGTGGGCAGCCGAGCGGCTGAGCGGCCGCGCAAGTCTTGATGCCTGCCGAGCCCGCTGATTGGCTGGTCCGCATGACTGACCTCGGCCCCGTCGCCTGGCCGCCCGCACCGATCAGGACCGCGAGGCTCGTGCTCCGCGGGCCAGAGGCCCGGGACCGTGCGACGTTCATCGAGTTGCTGGCATCGCCGGATGTGCACCGCTACCTCGGTGGACCGCGCCCGCGTAACGAACTTGAGCGCGGGCTGCCCGAAGTGCCCGAGCGGTGGCCCGGAAGCTTCGTCGTCGAACTCGACGGGGCGATGATCGGTCACATTCTGCTGAGGAGAGCATCGGAGCACCATCGCCCGGCTGCCGCGGGAAAGGCCGATCTCGGCTACCTGTTCCTGCCGCGGGCGTGGGGATTCGGGTATGCCGCCGAATCGTGCGCGGCGGCACTGGACTGGCTCGACGGCGTCCTTCCCGGTGAGCCGGTGGTGCTCGCCACACAGACCGCCAACGTCGGTTCGATGCGCCTCGCGGCGAAGCTGGGATTCGTGGAAGTGGAGCGGTTCCGGGCCTGGGACGCCGACCAGTGGCTCGGCCTGCGGGCACCGGCGGTGCGCTCCGCTTGAGGTGGCGCTCGGCGGACGGGGTGACGGTCACGCAGGGGCGCCGAGCGGTGGGTGGTCGGGTACGCGGGGCTTGTACTCGACCAGTTGGATGCGGCCGTCGAAGGTGCGGTGGTCGGTCATTTCGAGGGCGACGTCCGGATAGCCGTCGTAGATGCGCTCCTCGCCCGTGGCCCCGGTGATCACCGGGAACATCACGACCCGGAAGCGGTCGACGAGTCCGGCCCGCAGCAGGGACCGGCACAGGCTGAGGCTGCCGATCGTGCTGAGGAGCCCCGAGCCGCCGCTCGACTTCATGGCGCGGACCGTCTCGACGGCGTCGTCGCGGACGAGCGTGGAGTTGGGCCACGTCAGCGGGTCCTTGAGCGAGGAGGAGAACACCACCTTGGGCGCTTGCGTGAGTCCGTCGACGGACGCCTCTTCCTCGGGCCTGAACTCGTCCTGGCCAGGCGGGACCTCGCCTGCGGCGAAGCTCGACATCAGGCGGTAGGTGTTCGCTCCCATCAGGTGGGTGGCCGCGGGCTGCTCTTCGAGCCATGCGAGGTACTCCGGGCCTTCGAGGCCCCAGAAGCCGGGCCAGCCCTCGCCCGAGGCGTAGCCGTCGAGGGAGGTGATGAAGTCGACGAGAAGCTCTGGCATGGCGGTGGCCTTTCCGTGGGGTGTCATGAGCTTGGACCGGCTGAGAGCGGCGAACTCATCGACCGGTGTCCGTTCCCACGCCGCGGGGCTCCGCCCCGGACCCCGCGCCTCAAGCGCCGGCGGGGCTGGAAAAGACATGGGGCTCCGCCCCGGGCCCCGCGCCTCAAATGTCGGCGGGGCTCCAAAAGATATGGGGCTCTGCCCCATACCCCGCGGGCTATCGTCCGACGGCGGGGCTTGATCTGGTCACCCGTCGCTGGAGCTCGACTGGCTCACCCTCCGCAAGGGCTTGATCGCCTCACGCCACCACCCCGATCCGCCGCGCCACCCCCGGCTCATGGTGGATCGGCGTGTGCGCGCCCGTCAGGGACACCCCCGTGCCGCCCCGCCGGTTCGCCACGATCTCCGAGGCGATGGAGAGCGCCACCTCCTCCGGCGTACGGGCGCCCAGGTCGAGGCCGATCGGGGAGCGGAGGCGGGCCAACTCCAGGTCTGTTACGCCGACTTCGCGCAGGCGCTCGTTACGGTCCAGGTGGGTGCGGCGTGAGCCCATGGCGCCCACGTAGGCGACCGGGAGGCGCAGCGCGAGCTGGAGCAATGGCACGTCGAACTTGGCGTCGTGGGTGAGGACGCACAGGACCGTGCGGCCGTCGAGCTCGGGCTCCACGCGCTCCAGGTACTTGTGCGGCCACTCGACCAGCACCTCGTCCGCCTCGGGGAACCGCGCCGCCGTCGCGAACACCGGCCGCGCGTCGCACACCGTGACCCGGTAGCCGAGGAATTTGCCCATCCGTACCAGCGCCGACGCGAAGTCGATCGCGCCGAATACGATCATCCGCGGCGGCGGGACCGACGACTCGACCAGCACCGTGAGCGGCGCGCCGCAGCGCGAGCCCGCCTCTCCGATCTCCAACGTCCCCGTACGCCCCGCGTCGAGGAAGGCCGCCGCCTCCCCCGCCACGGTGCGGTCCAGCTCCGGGTGGCCCCCGAACCCGCCTTCGTACGAGCCGTCGGGGCGCACGAGCACCGCCCGCCCCATCAGGTCCGCGGGCCCGGACACGATCCGCGCCAGCGCCGCCGCCTCCCCCGTCGCGGCGGCGCCGAGCGCGGTCGCGAGCACGCTGCGTACAGCCGTATCAGACGCCCGTACAGGAGTGACCAGGATGTCGATGACGCCGCCGCACGTGAGGCCCACGGCGAAGGCGTCGTCGTCGCTGTACCCAAAGCGCTCCAGCACGGACTCCCCGGATTCCAGGGCCTGCCCGCACAGTTCGTAGACCGCGCCCTCCACACATCCGCCGGAGACCGAGCCGATCGCGACGCCCTCGCGGTCGACGGCGAGCGCCGCGCCCGGCTGCCGGGGCGCGCTGCCGCCGACGGCCACCACGGTGGCCACGGCGAAGTCGCGTCCCTGCTCGACCCACCGGTGCAACTCTTCGGCGATGTCCAGCATGTCTCGGTCTCCTTAACGGTTCAGGGAACGGTCCGGCCGGCAGGGCTACTTGACGCCCATCCAGCTCTCGATCGGGTGCAGGCCGAAGTACACGAGGAACACCAGCGTCAGCACCCACATGAACGCGCCGACCTCGCGGAACTTCCCCTGCGCCGCCTTGATCGCCGCGTAGGCGATGACGCCCGCGCCGACACCGGCCGTGATCGAGTACGTGAACGGCATCAGCGCCACGGTCAGGAACACCGGCACCGCCACGGCCCGGTCGGACCAGTCGACGTGCCGCGCGTTCTGCATCATCATCGCGCCGATGACGACGAGCGCGGCGGCCGCCACCTGCCCCGGCACGATCTGCGCGAGCGGCGTGAAGAACAGGCCGAGGGCGAAGAGGAAGCCGGTCACCACCGACGAGAGGCCCGTGCGCGCCCCCTCGCCGACGCCCGTCGCGGACTCGATGAAGACGGTCTGGCCCGACGCGCCCGCCACACCGCCGATCGCGCCGCCCGCGCCGTCGATGAACAGCGCCTTGGACAGGCCTGGCATGCGGCCCTTGTCGTCGGCCAGCTTGGCTTCCGTGCCGACACCGATGATCGTGGCCATCGCGTCGAAGAAGCCCGCCAGGACGAGCGTGAAGACGATCATGCCGACCGTCATCCCGCCGATGGAGTCCCAGCCGCCGAACTCGACATGGCCGAAGAGCGAGAAGTCGGGCATCGACACCGCGCTGCCGGTCAGCTCGGGCGGGCTGCCGCCCCACACCTTCGGGCTGAGGTCGAAGACCGCGTTGACGATGACCGCGAGGATCGTGCCGACGACGATGCCGATGAGGATCGCGCCGGGGATGTTGCGGGCCTGGAGCATGAAGATCAGGAGGAGGGTGACGGCGAAGAGCAGGACCGGCCAGCCCTTCAGCTGTCCGCCCGTGCCCAGCGTCACCGGGTCGCCCTTGCCGACGAACCCGGCGTTGACCAGGCCGATCAGCGCGATGAACATGCCGATGCCGATGGTGATGCCGTGCTTCAGGGCCAGCGGGATCGCGTTCATGATGATCTCGCGCAGCCCGGTGACGACGAGCAGCACGATCACCACGCCGTACATCACACACATGCCCATGGCCTGCGGCCACGTCATGTTGGGCGCGACCTGCGTGGCGAGCACGCCGGACACGGACAGGCCCGCGGCGAGCGCCAGCGGCACCTTGCCGAGGAAGCCCATAAGGAGGGTGCAGACGGCGGCGGCGAGCGCGGTCGCGGTGATCAGGCCCGCGTGGCTGAGCTTGTTGCCCGCGGCGTCGGGGCCGCCGAGCAGCAGGGGGTTGAGCAGGAGGATGTAACACATCGCCATGAAGGTGGTGATGCCGCCGCGCACCTCGCGCGCGAACGTCGATCCTCTGTCGGATATGTGGAAGTAACGGTCGAGCCAAGACCTGCCGGCCGGCTGACGCGAGCCCTCGCCCGCGTCGTCGGCGGTGGTCTTCGGCTCCACGGACTGCTGGGCCATGGTGCCTCGTTTCCCAAGGTTCATAGGGGCACCCGTGAACTCGTCGGCGACGCACGGGTTTTGGGACGGAGCTGCACGACCCGGGGGACGGCCCGAGACGCAGTTGGTACGGGGCGGGGTGCCGGCCACTCCCAAGGGACCAGCCGGCACCCCGCGGGGAGGCGGGACTAGGCCTGAGGGGCCGTTCCCGTGAGGTGCTCGGGCCGCACCGGGGTGCGGTCGAGCTCCAGACCCGTCGCGTTCCGAATGGCCGCGAGAACGGCCGGAGTCGACGACAGGGTCGGTGCCTCACCGATGCCGCGCAGCCCGTACGGGGCGTGGTCGTCGGCGAGTTCGAGCACGTCGACCGGGATGGTCGGCGTGTCGAGAATCGTGGGGATCAGGTAGTCGGTGAAGGAGGGGTTCCTGACCTTCGCCGTCTTCGGGTCGACGACGATCTCCTCCATCACGGCGACGCCGAGTCCCTGCGTGGTGCCGCCCTGGATCTGGCCGATCACGGACAGCGGGTTGAGCGCCTTGCCGACGTCCTGCGCGCAGGCCAGCTCGACGACCTTGACCAGGCCGAGTTCGGTGTCGACCTCGACGACGGCGCGGTGCGCGGCGAAGGAGTACTGGACGTGGCCGTTGCCCTGGCCTGTGCGCAGGTCGAAGGCCTCGGTGGGGCGGTGCCGCCACTCCTCCTCGACCTCGACCGTCTCGCCTTCGAGCACCTCGGCCAGGTCGGCCAGGACCTCGCCGCCGTCGGTGACGACCTTGCCGCCCTCCAGGAGGAGTTCGGCGGTGGCCCACGCCGGGTGGTACGTGCCCATCTTGCGGCGGCCGATGTCGAGGACCTTCTCGCGGACGAGCTCGCAGGCGTTCTTGACGGCGCCCCCGGTGACGTACGTCTGGCGGGACGCGGACGTCGAACCGGCCGAGCCCACCTGCGTGTCGGCCGGGTGGATGGTCACCTGCGTGACACCCAGCTCGGTGCGCGCGATCTGCGCGTGCACGGTGACGCCGCCCTGGCCGACCTCGGCCATCGCGGTGTGCACGGTCGCGACCGGCTCGCCGCCGACAACTTCCATACGCACACGGGCAGTTGAGTAGTCGTCGAAGCCTTCGGAGAAGCCGACGTTCTTGATGCCGACCGCGTAGCCGACGCCTCGTACGACGCCCTCGCCGTGCGTGGTGTTGGACAGGCCGCCGGGCAGGGCTCGCACGTCGGCGCCCTCGCTCGACTCCCACTGGCGCTCCAGCGGCATCGGCATCGCCTTGACGCGGCGCAGCAGTTCGGCGACCGGGGCCGGGGAGTCGACGGGCTGGCCCGTCGGCATGATCGTGCCCTGCTCCATGGCGTTGAGCTGCCGGAACTCGACCCGGTCCATGCCCAACTTGTCGGCCAGCTTGTCCATTTGGGCCTCGTACGCGAAGCACGCCTGGACCGCGCCGAAGCCGCGCATGGCGCCGCAGGGCGGGTTGTTGGAGTAGAGCGCGATGGCCTCGATGTCGACGTCGTCGAGCACGTACGGGCCGACGGCGAGGGACGAGGCGTTGCCGACGACGGCCGGGGAGGCCGAGGCGTAGGCGCCGCCGTCCAGGACGATGCGGCACTTCATGTGCGTGAGCTTGCCGTCCTTCGTCGCCCCGTGCTCGTAGTAAAGCTTCGCGGGGTGGCGGTGGACGTGGCCGAAGAAGGACTCGAAGCGGTTGTAGACGATCTTGACGGGCTTACCGGTGCGCAGCGCGAGCAGGCACGCGTGGATCTGCATCGACAGGTCCTCGCGGCCGCCGAAGGCGCCGCCGACGCCGGAGAGCGTCATCCGCACCTTGTCCTCGGGCAGGCCGAGGACCGGGGCGATCTGCCCGAGGTCGGAGTGCAGCCACTGGGTGGCGACGTAGAGGTCGACGCCGCCGTCCTCGGCGGGCACGGCGAGGCCGGACTCGGGGCCGAGGAAGGCCTGGTCCTGCATGCCGAAGGTGTACTCGCCCTTGACGACGAAGTCGGCCTTCTTGGCGGCCTCTTCGGCGTTTCCGCGGATGATCGGCTGGCGGTGCACGATGTTCGGGTGCGGGACGTGGCCCGCGTGGTGGTCGGTGCGGCCCTCGTGGACGAGGACGGCGTCGGGCGCGGTCGCGGAGGCCTCGTCGGTGACGACGGGCAGCTCGCGGTACTCCACCTTGATCTTCGCGGCGGCGCGGCGCGCGGTCTCCGGGTGGTCGGCCGCGATACAGGCGACGGGCTCGCCGTGGTGGCGGACCTTGCCGTGCGCGAGGACGGGCGTGTCCTTGATTTCGAGCCCGTAGTTCTTCATCGCGGCGGGGAGGTCGTCGTACGTAAGTACCGCGTAGACACCGGGAGTTGCGATCGCCTCGGCCGTGTCGATGGACACGATCTCGGCGTGCGCGACGGTGGAGCGCAGGATGTGGCCCCACAGCATGTCCTCGTGCCACATGTCGGACGAGTACGCGAACTCGCCGGTGACCTTGAGGGTGCCGTCGGGGCGGAGCGTGGACTCGCCGATGCCGCCCTTGGTCTGCGACCCCTGGGTGACCTTTCCGGGGATTCCTGTCGTACCCATGTTGCTCAGACTCCCTCGGGCGTCGACTGCCGCGCGGCGGCGAGCCGTACGGCGTCCATGATCTTCTCGTAGCCGGTGCAGCGGCAGAGGTTCCCGGACAGCGCCTCGCGGATGTCCGCGTCGGACGGCGTCGGGTTCTGCTCCAGCATCTCGTCGGCCGCGACGAGCAGTCCGGGCGTGCAGAAGCCGCACTGGACGGCGCCCGCGTCGATGAACGCCTGCTGGATCGGGGCGAGTTCGCCGCCCTCGCCGGTCTGCGAGTCGGTGCCCTTCGCCGACCAGCCCTGCGCGTCCTGAAGCGTCGTACCTTGTGAACCGCCGCTACAGCTACGGGACTTGGCGTGGTCGGCGAGCCCCTCGACGGTGACGACCTCGCGGCCCTCGACCTGCCCGGCGGCGACGAGACACGAACACACCGGGACCCCGTCGAGCCGGACGGTGCAGGATCCGCACTCGCCCTGCTCGCACGCGTTCTTCGAACCCGGAAGCCCCATCCGCTCGCGCAGCACGTACAGCAGGGACTCGCCCTCCCACACGTCGTCGGCTTCCTGCTTACGGCCGTTGACCGTGAAATTGACGCGCATTACGCGACTCCCTCCGTACGAATGCCGGTGCCCCGGTACGACTCCCAGGCCCAGGTCAGCGTGCGGCGCGCCATGACACCCACCGCGTGCCGGCGGTACGAGGCGGTGCCCCGCACGTCGTCGATCGGGTTGCAGGCGCCGGAGCACAGCGCGGCGAACTGCTTGGCCACCGACGGGGCGATGATCTTGCCGTTGTCCCAGAACCCGCCTTCTTCCAAAGCGGAGTTGAGGAATTCCTCGGCCTCCTTGGCGCGGATCGGGGTGGGCGCCGCCGAGCCGATTCCGGTGCGCACGGTGCGGGTCTCGGGGTGCAGGGCGAGGCCGAAGGCGCACACGGCGATCACCATCGCGTTGCGCGTGCCGACCTTGGAGAACTGCTGCGGCCCGGTCGCCTTGGGCAGGTGCACGGCGCGGATCAGCTCGTCCTCGGCGAGAGCGTTGCGCTTGACCCCCGTATAGAACTCGTCGATGGGGATGCGGCGTTCGCCACGCACCGAAGCCACCTCGACCTCGGCGCCGGAGGCGAGCAGCGCCGGGTGGGCGTCGCCGGCCGGGGAGGCGGTGCCGAGGTTGCCGCCGACGCCGCCGCGGTTGCGGATCTGCGGGGACGCGACGGTGTGCGAGGCGAGCGCGAGGCCCGGCAGTTCGCCGCGCAGGTGCTCCATGATCTGGCTGTACGGGACGGAGGCGCCGAGCCGGATGCCGCCCTCGCTCGCCTCCCACTCGCTCAGCTCACCGATGCGGTTGAGGTCGAGCAGGTACTCGGGGCGCCGGTGGTCGAAGTTGATCTCGACCATGACATCGGTGCCACCTGCGATCGGCACTGCTGTGGGGTGCTCGGCCTTCGCGGCGAGCGCCTCCTCCCAGCTGCCGGGGCGAAGGAAGTCCATGACGGCTCTCTTCTCCGTGAGGTTCGTGATCGGGCAGGGATCGTGCGTGGTGCGTACGTGGTTCGTGCGTCGTGTCGTGCGGGGTCGATGCGAGACGTTCGAGCCACGGGACGTGCGGATCACAGGGGCTCGTTCATGTGCTGTTCACGCTTCTGTTCACGCGGAGTGATGCCAGTACACCCCCTGTGCTCCGGCAGTGTCAGTCACGGAAAACATGAACGCGTTGGCTGGCCCGCATGGGTGTCTTGTAGATTCGTATGAACGGGCGGCATCAGTGACCTCACCGTTTTCCCCGGGAACCCCAGGCCACAGGTCCATGGGCTTCCACTTAGGCACGACTTCGAGACAGATCGGCGGCGACGAACACATGCGGCTGCGCGCATTGCTGGACACGGACGCGCTGGGCCTCAGGCTCCTCGGCGGCGAGGAGGAGCTCGACCGCACGGTCCGCGGCGTGATGACGACGGACCTGCGGGACCCCAGCCGCTATCTGTCCGGCGGCGAACTGGTCCTCACGGGCCTGGCCTGGCACCGCGAGCCGGCCGACTCGGAGCCGTTCGCCCGGCTGATGGCGGCGGCGGGCGTCGCGGCGGTCGCCGCGGGCACCGCCGAGTTCGGCTACGTCCCCGAGGACTTCGTCGAGGCGTGCGCGCGGCACCGCGTCCCGCTGTTCTCGGTGGCGCAGTCGGTGGCGTTCGGGACGATCACCGAGCATGTCGTACGTCAGGTGTCCGGCGAGCGCGCCGGGGACCTCGCGGCGGTCGTCGACAGGCACCGGCGCCTGATGACCTCGGGGCCCGCGGGCGGCGGCCCGGACGTCGTCCTCGACCTGCTGGGCAGCGACCTCGACCTGCGGGCATGGGTGCTGTCCCCGACCGGGCGGGCGATCGCCGGTTCGGCGGCGGCCGGGCCGGAGCCCTCCGCCGAGATCCGTACGCGGCTGGCGGCCGAGCATCTGGCGGCGCTGCGCACGGGGCGGCGCGCCCCGCACCGGGTGACGGTGGAGGGCGTCACGTACTCCCTCTTCCCGATCGCGTCGGCGCCGAAGGAGACGGCGCCCGCCGCCGCGTCGGACACCCGGGAGAGCGTGCTCGCGGACTGGCTGCTCGCCGTCGAGGCGGACGCGGGCGACTGGCCGGAGGAGCGGCTCGACCTGCTGCAGGGCGTCACGCAGCTGATCTCGGTGGAGCGGGAGCGGCGGGACGCGGCGCGCACGGTGCGGCGGCGGCTCGCGCAGGAGGTCCTGGAGCTGGTGCAGGCGGGCGCGGCCCCCGCGGAGATCGCGGCGCGCCTTCGGGTCGCGGCGCCTGTGCTGCTGCCGGGGCTCGGCGCGGCGCCGCACTGGCAGGTGGTCGTGGCGCGCGTCGAGTGGGAGGGCACGAACGCCACCAAGGGCGAGAGCGGCGCGAAGGCCGAGGGCGGCGGCGCGAAGGGCGAGGGCGGCGCGCTGGCCCAGTCCCTCCTGGAGGAAATCCTCATCGACCCGGAGTCCGGCGCCCGCCCGGACGCCGCCGAGCCCTCCGACCGGATCGCCGTGGCGCACACGGGCGACGAGGCGATCGCACTGGTCCCGCTGCCCGCGGTGGCCGCGGAACACGACGGCTCGGAACAGGGCCTGCTCGCGGACACGCTCCTCACGGCCGTACGCGAACCCCTCGCGGCCGGCCTCGCCGACGACGGGCGCCTGACGATCGGCGTGAGCGCGGCCGTGCACTCGGCGGAGGGGCTGCGCGGCGCCCTGGAGGAGGCGCGGCACGCGCGGCGCGTGGCGGCGGCCCGGACGGGCACGGTCTGCGCTGCGGGCCACCAGGAACTGGCCTCGCACGTCCTGCTCCTCCCGTTCGTCCCCGACGACGTACGCCGCGCCTTCACGGCCCGCCTCCTCGACCCGCTTCGTGATTACGACCACAAGCACCGCGCGGAGCTGATCGCGACGCTTGAGGCGTTCCTCGACTGCGACGGTTCGTGGACCCGGTGCGCGTCCCGGCTGCACCTGCACGTGAACACGTTGCGGTACCGCGTCGGCCGGATCGAGCAGCTGACGGGGCGTGATCTCTCGCGCCTGGAAGACAAGTTGGACTTCTTCCTGGCGTTGCGCATGAGCTGAGCGCATGAGCCGAGCGCACGAGCCGAGCCCTTAGCGATCTTGGGAGCGCTTGGGAACCCCAACCCTTTGTGAAATCTTTCACCCACCCCCTTGGCCGGGCACCTTGATCCGTGCTGAGATGCCCCACGGCAAACTCGGCTCGATGGCGTGCTCGGGAGGGCAATGTGGCGCATACCGCCATGTCTGGTACCGGAACGAACGCAGGGGACGATCCACTCCAGACCGCGGTATGGCGGCTGCGTTCGCGCGGCTGCTGGGCCGACGCGGCGGCGCTGCTCGACCATCATGCGGAGGCGGACGCGGGAGCGGCGTTGCAGCGGGCGGCACTGCTTGTGGAGCGCTGCTTGTACACGGAGCGGGGCTGGGCGGAGGCGGAAGACGCGCTGCGCGCGGCGGAAGCGCTCGCCCATACGGACGAGGAACGCGGCGCGGCGGCCTGCGAACGCGGCCAACTCGCCTACGCGGCAACTTTGTTGAAGGTCCGCGACCGCTCCGACGAGGCCCGCTCGGCCTTCGGCCGCGCGGCGGCGCTGATCGCCCCGGGGGCCTCGGCGCGCGCGCTGCTCGACTTCCGCCGCGGCCTGATGTCGGAGAACCTGGCCGACTCGCCACAAGCGGCCCGCGCGGCCTACCGGCGGGCCCACGCGGGCGCCACCGCCCACGCCGACCCGCTCCTCTTGTCCTTCACCTGGCGCCACCTCGCCGGACTCGCCCTGCGCGAGGGCGAGTTGACGGAGGCCCGGCACGGCTTCTCCGAGTCCCTGCGCCTGCGCGAAGAACTCGGCTACCTCGTCGGCACGGCCCCCGCCCTCGCCTCCCTCGCCGAGGCCGAACCCGACCCCGACACGAAGTCGCGCCTGCGAGCGGAGGCGGGCCGCCTGTTCCGGCTCCTCGACGGTGTGCCGGTGTGGTTGGCCGGTGTCCTACCAGCGGCGGCGTAACCCTCTACTTCCCGTTGCGCGGCACCGTGCGCCGCCTTGCCCACCCTGCCGCCCAAGGCGGCAGATTGCCCAAGGCGGTTGCGGCACCCCGTGAGGCCGACGCCCCCCGGAGGGGGCGGGTGGTGGGAGAGGGGCGGGGTGACAGCCCTTGGCGGTGGCGCTCGGTCACCACGGGTGGGCCAATCAAGCCCCGCCGGCGCTTGAGGCGCGGGGTCCGGGGCGGAGCCCCGATCCTTCCAGCCCCGCCGGCGTTTGAGGCGCGGGGTCCGGGGCGGAGCCCCGGGGCGTGGGGACGGGCGGCCGTCAACCCGCGATGTGCTCCTGCACCAAGAGGCTCACCGCACCACAGTCCTGCGCCTCCAACGCATCCAGCAACGCCCCGTGCTGCACCGCATCCACCGCGAGATCAGCCATCGCCCACCCCACCTGCCGGTGCAGATCGTCCGCGACACGTATCACCTGGTCATTGCCGGCGAACGCCAGAACGGCCCGGTGGAAGGCACGATCCGCCTCCGCGTACCCGGCCCGGTCCCCCGCGGCGGCAGCCGCGGCCGTCGCCCGCACCAACGGCCGCAACTCGGCCCACCGCGCCGGCGCCACCGTCCGCGCGAGCCGCGTCACCACCGGCACCTCCACCAACGCCCGCACCTCCGCGAGCTCCGCGAGCTCCCGCTCGGAGCGCCGCGTCACCCGGAACCCCCGGTTGGGTACGACCTCGACCGCGCCCTCCCGCGCGAGCTGCTGCATCGCCTCGCGCACCGGCGTCGCCGACACCCCGAACCGCTCCCCGAGCACCGGCCCGGAGTACACCTCACCGGGCACCAGCTCCCCGGAGACCAGCGCGGCGCGCAACGCGTCAAGGACCTGCCCCCGCACCGACGTCCGCTCGACGGCCCCCCGCGCGGCGACCCGCGGTGCGGGCGGTTCACTATGGGTGTGCTCGCCGCGGCTCTGCTCGGGAACGGCCCCGACCCCGGCCCCGGGAACACCGGACCGCGGCACCCACGCCGACGCCGTCCGCTGCTCCGGCACTCCGACGGAGGAACCGCGCGCCTCGCGTGGTCTCGTCCGCTCCACCCCGGTCATCCCGTTCGCCGCCGTTCCTTGCCGTTTGTCCGAAGCTCAACGACGAACGATAGAGGGCCACGCCGACAGTTCAAACCCCACCTCGTTCGGGTAAGGTAAGGCTTACCTGTAAACGATCGTGAATCGGCGGCCCCCGCATGCCCCTCACCACGTCGGCGCTCGGCGCGCCTCCCAGCGCGGTCTCGGCCGCGTACGCCCGCCTCAACGAGGTGTTCCCGGGCCTGCGCGTCATCGAGGTGCCCGCGGGCGAGGCGCTGCCCGAGGGCGCCGGATGGGTGCGCACGGAGCAGCTCGCCGAGGGCGGCGCCGCGCTCGACGCCTTCCTCGCGTGGGACAACGCACAGATCCTGAAGGACTACGGCACCCACGCCCGCCCCGACGTCATCGCCAGCTTCGGCCTGCACCGCTACGCCTGGCCCGCCTGCCTGCTCATCACGATCCCCTGGTTCCTGCACCGCCGCGTGCCCCGCTTCCCGTCCTCCGGCGTCGCCTTCCAGCGCACGCTCGGCCGCCTCGCGGTCCACGTCACCGAGTTCGCCTGCCTCCCCGGCGACCCGGCGGCGGGGCGCCCCGGCGCCCGCGTCGTCCCCGACGAGGAGGCCCTGCGCGCCGAGGTCCGCGCGGCCGTCGCCGAACACCTCCAGCCGGTCCTGACCGGTTTCGGCCCGCGGATGCGGCGCGGCCCGCGCGCCCTGTGGGGCATGGCGACGGACGAGATCGTCGAGGGCCTCTGGTACCTGGGCCATCTGCTCGGCGACGAGCGCCGCGCCATGACCGACCTGGAGGCACTGCTCCCCGGGTCCACGAAGCCGTACGTCGGGAAGGCCGCGTTCCGCGAACTGACCGGCCCCGACGGGGAGTCGCTGCCCACGCGCGACCGCGCGAGCTGCTGCATGTTCTACACGCTGCGCCCCGAGGACACCTGCGTGACCTGCCCGCGCACCTGCGACGCGGACCGCATCGCGAAGCTCACCGCGACCACCGCGGCCTGAACCACCCTTTCGGGTGAGGTAATTCGAACTCAACTCCCGCTTTTCCAGCGGGAGTTCGAGCGTACGGCCGCTTCGCGCGCCCCCGCCCACTCCAATGGCGTTCTCTTGCCCCGAAACCCCCTGCGGGACCGGACGACTGGGCCAATATTGCGCCCGTTCGCCGTATCGCGATGCAAGGGACCCCAGATGAGACTGACCGACATATCGCTGGACTGGCTGCTTCCGGGCGCCGTACTGCTCCTGGGCATGCTGGCGGCGGTCGCAGTGCTCGCGCGCGGCAGGCGCGCCGGGGGCGCCAAGAAGGCCGCGGGATCGTCGTTCTCCGACGAATCCTGGGAGCGCAGCGAGGAGCGCCGCAGGCGCAAGGAGGCCGTCTACGGCACCGCCTCGTACGTGCTGCTGTTCTGCTGCGCGGCGGTCGCCGCCGCACTCTCCTTCCACGGGCTCGTCGGCTTCGGCAAGCAGAACCTGAACCTGTCCGGGGGCTGGGAGTACCTCGTCCCGTTCGGGCTCGACGGCGCCGCGATGTTCTGCTCGGTGCTCGCGGTGCGCGAGGCCAGCCACGGCGACGCCGCCCTCGGCTCCCGGATACTCGTGTGGACGTTCGCCGGCGCCGCCGCCTGGTTCAACTGGGTGCACGCGCCGAGGGGATTGGGCCACGCGGGCGCCCCGCACTTCTTCGCGGGGATGTCCCTCTCGGCCGCCGTCCTCTTCGACCGCGCCCTGAAGCAGACGCGCCGCGCGGCGCTGCGCGAACAGGGCCTGGTGCCACGGCCGTTGCCGCAGATCCGGATCGTACGGTGGCTGCGCGCGCCCCTGGAGACGTACAACGCCTGGTCGTTGATGCTGCTCGAAGGCGTGCGCACGCTGGACGAGGCGGTGGACGAGGTCCGCGAGGACAAGCGGGTCAAGGCGCAGGACCGGATGCGGCAGCGCGAGCACCAGAAGCTGGAGCGGGCCCAACTGAAGGCGCTGAGCCGGGGTTTCGCGCCGCGCGGCGGCCGCCAGGTGGAGGTGGAGGCCGGGTCCTCGGCCGCCGGTTCCGGGCAGGGCGGCGCGGAGTCCGCCATATCGTCGGCGACCCCGCCTTCGGAACTGCCGCAGGGGGCACCGGCACCGGAGCAGCTTCCGGTGCGCGCCCGGCCCTCGCTCCAGGCCGTCAAAGGGATCCGCAGGTCCCGTGACTCCCGTGATCAGCAGGCGCCCGTCACCGTCGATCTGACGGCGGAGGACGACACGCAGGCGCTGCCCCGGCTCGACTCTCTGGAGCAGAAGCTCAAGGACCTTGAGCAGCAGCTCGGTTGAGCCCGTCCGTGGTACGGCGGCGCCGCGTCCTCACACGGCGCCGCCGTCCAGTTCGAACCAGACGACCTTCCCCGTGGCGTCCGGTCCGAGGGCCGCGACGCCCCAGGCGTCCGCGAGCGACTGCACCAGGATCAGTCCGCGCCCACTGGTGCCGTGCGTACCGTCGTCGGCGTGCGGTACGCGGGGCGTCGGCCTGCGGGAGACGAAGTCACGGACCTCGACCCTCAGCGACCGCGGCCCCACGGTCGCCGTGAGCTCCGCCTCGCAGTCCGTGTGCACCAGCGCGTTCGTCACGAGTTCGCTGGTGAGCAGCTCCGCAACCTCCGATCTGCCCGGCCTGCCCCAGTGATGGAGGAGTTCGCGCAGCGCGCGCCTGACCTCCGGGACGGCCCGCAGGTCCGCCTTGCCCAGCTTGCGCTTGAGTTGTCGCGGCGGCCCGTCCGCCGGATCCGCTCTCTCTGCCGCCGCCCCCTCCTCGTACGTCATTGAGCCCCTGTCGCCCATTCGGGCGCCCCCTCGTGACTGCCGCTTCATGACCCCCGCCCACACGCCGATCTCCGATGCCTTCCTGGCTTGACCCCTGCTTGCCACTCGGCCTGTTCTTCGAACGCGTACACGGGGATGGATGCCCCGCTGCCTGATCGACACGCTTGTTGATTGCTCCACCATTTACTGGGGGTGCCCGGCATCGTGTCGGGGAAGGAAGCGTGGGGACGACGCCGGGGACAAGCACTGGAGGAGCCGCCGTGCACGACGACCGACACCTCGTGGAAGGCCGACTCGACCGGGCGATGCGCCAGTTCGTGCGGCCCGCGCAGTACGGGGCGCGGGTGCCGCTGAGCATGAGCGTGTGGCACGCGCCGGGCGAACCGGTGCCCGTGGCCGAGGCCCTGGAGGGCACGTACGAGCCGTTCGAACCCGGCACCGCGTGGGGAAAGCCGTGGTCCACCAGCTGGTTCCGCCTTCAGGGACGGGTGCCCGAGGAGTGGGCGGGGCGGCACGTCGAGGTGGTCGTCGACCCCGGGTTCAGTGGGCAGGGTCCCGGGTTCCAGGCGGAGGGGCTGCTGTACGACGCGTCCGGTGTCCCCCTCAAGGGCATCCATCCGCGCAACCGGCATCTGACGGTCGCCGCGCGTGCCACCGGTGGGGAGCCGGTGAGTCTGCTGCTCGAAGCGGCGGCCAATCCGACGGTGCTGCGGGACTTCGAACCGACCCTTCTCGGTGACGTACTGACCGCAGGGGATCGCCCCAACTACCGATTCCGCGCTGCCGACTTGGCCGTACTCGACGAGGAGGTCTGGCACCTCGTGCTCGACGTCGAGGTGCTCTCGGAGTTGATGGGCGAGCTGGAGGGCGACCGGGGCAGGCGGCACGACATCCTGCGCGCCCTTGAGCGGATGCTGGACGCGCTCGATCTGCACGACGTGTCCGGTACGGCGTCGGCGGGCCGCGCCGAGCTGGCCGAGGCCCTCGCCCGGCCCGCGCACGCGAGCGCGCACCGGGTGTCGGCGGCCGGGCACGCGCACATCGACTCGGCGTGGCTGTGGCCGCTGCGCGAGACGGTCCGCAAGGCGTCCAGGACCTTCGCGAACGTCACGGCGCTCGCCCGCGACTATCCGGAGCTGGTCTTCGCGTGCTCGCAGGCGCAGCAGTACGCCTGGGTGAAGGAGCACCAGCCGCACATCTGGGAGCGCATCAAGAAGGCCGTGGCGGACGGGAATTGGGCGCCGGTCGGCTCGATGTGGGTGGAATCGGACGCCAATATGCCGGGCGGCGAGGCGCTGGCCCGGCAACTCGTCCACGGCAAGCGGTTCTTCATGGACGAGCTGGGCGTGGAGACGGAGGAGATCTGGCTGCCGGACTCCTTCGGATACACCGCCGCGTTCCCGCAGTTGGCGAAGCTCGCGGGCGCGAAGTGGTTCCTGACGCAGAAGCTGAGCTGGAACCAGACGAACAAGATGCCGCACCACACGTTCTGGTGGGAGGGCATCGACGGCACCCGCGTCTTCACCCACTTCCCGCCCGTGGACACGTACAACGCACAGTTCCACGCCGCCGAACTGGCCCGCGCGGAGCGGAACTTCGCGGAGAAGGGCGCATCGAACCGCTCCCTCGTGCCGTTCGGCTGGGGCGACGGCGGGGGCGGTCCGACCCGCGAGATGCTGGAGAAGGCGCGCCGCCTCAGGTCCCTTGAGGGCTCCCCCAGGGTCGACATCGAGAAGCCGGCCGCGTTCTTCGAGGCGGCGTACGAGGAGTACGGCGAGCGGGCCCCGGTCTGGTCCGGCGAGCTGTACCTGGAGATGCACCGCGCCACGTACACCACGCAGGCGAAGACGAAGCAGGGCAACCGCCGCTGCGAACACGCCCTGCGCGAGGCCGAGTTGTGGTGCACGGCCGCCGCCCTGCACGACCCGTCGTACGCCTACCCGTACGACGCCCTGGACCGGATCTGGAAGACGGTGCTGCTGCACCAGTTCCACGACATCCTGCCGGGCTCCTCGATCGCCTGGGTACACCGCGAGGCCCGCGAGACGTACGCCCAGGTCCTCGCGGAACTCGACGAGATCACGTCCGATGCCGTACGCCGCCTGGGTGGCACGGAGCCGTCCGCCCTCAACGCCTCCCCGTACCCGCGCAGTGAAGTCGTCGCGCACGACGTCCGGTTGGTGCATGTGAACGTCGACGGGCTCGGCGCCCGCTCCCTCGCCGAGGCCGCCGGGCACACGCGCGGACCGGGGGCGCACGCGGCGGCGACCCGCGAGACGGACTCCATCGTCCTCGCGAATGAACACCTCACCGTCACCGTCGACAGCGACGGACTCCTCACCTCCGTACGGGACTTGGCGCACGGCGGCCGCGAGACCCTCGCCCCCGGAACCCGCGGGAACCTGCTCCAGCTGCACCCCGACCACCCCACCCAGTACGACGCCTGGGACCTGGACGCCCACTACCGGCACACCCGCACCGACCTCACCGGGGCCGAGTCGGTGGAGCTGGTCGAGGAGGGCCCGCTGCGCGTCTCCGTCCGCGTCACCCGCTCCTTCGGGAAGTCCCGAATCACGCAGGAGTACCGGCTCGCGGCGGGCAGCAGGCGCCTTGAGGTGGTCACGGACGTCGACTGGCAGGAGTCGGAGAAGGTCCTCAAGGCGGCGTTCCCGCTGGACGTGCACGCCGAGCGGTCCTCCGCCGAGATCCAGTTCGGCCACGTGAACCGGCCTACGCACGCCAACACCGGCTGGGACGCGGCCCGTTACGAGATCTGCGCCCACCGCTGGCTGCGTGTCGCGGAGGACGGCTACGGGGTCGCGCTGCTCAACGACTCCACGTACGGCCACGACGTGACCCGCACCGAGCACGTAACCGGGAACGGCGAAGTCCTCGGTACGAACGTCCGGTTGACCCTCCTTCGCGCCCCGCACTCCCCCGACCCGGAGACGGACCTGGGCACGCACCGCTTCACGTACGCGCTGCTCCCGGGCGCGAGCACCGGTGACGCGGTGGCGGAGGGCCTCGCACTGAACCTGCCGCTGCGGATCGCTCCCGCTCCGGCCGCCGTGACGCCGCTGGTCACGGTCGACAACCCGGCGGTGACGGTGGAGTCCGTGAAGCTCGCGGAGGACCGGAGCGGGGATGTCGTGGTGCGGCTGTACGAGTCGCGGGGCGGGCGCGCGAAGGCCACGCTCACGGCGGCGTTCCCGGTGGCGGGCGCCGACGAGACGGATCTCCTGGAGCGCCCGCTGCGCGCCGCCGACACCTCCGCCGCCGGACTCGCCCTGTCGCTGCGCCCGTTCCAGATCCTGACGCTGCGGCTGCGGCCGGTGTGATCCGGTCCCGTACGCGCGGATGCCCGGCCCCGCGGAAGGCGGGACCGGGCACCGGCGGCGCGTACCGCGCCTACAGCAGGTGAATCCCCAGACCCACGTCGAGGTCGAGGAGGGCGTCCAGGTCGATGTCGAGGACGGCGGCCAGGCCGGCGTCGACGTTCACCTCGGCAGCGAGGTCGGCGTCGACGTCGACCCCCGCGTCGAGGTCGACATCGGCGGCCAGGGAGGTGCCGAGGTCCGCGTCGATCCGGGAGACCACGGCGCTGTTGAGCCGCATCGAGCCGCCGCCGAGGTTGAGGACGGCGCGCGTCGAGCCCTCGTGCGACTGGACGACCTCGGCGTCACTGAGGTCCACGGAGCCGATCGCGACGTTCCCTTGGGCGCCGACCCTGGCGTGGACCACGCCCGTACGGACGTCGACCCTCAGATTGGTGATCGCGACCGTCCGGTCGGCCTTTCTGAGCTGAAGACCGCCGGCGAGGTTGATCGTGCCGCCGGTGAGCCTGCCGTGGTCGTGCTGGATGTTGCTGCCGGAGGCGACGCTGAGAACCACCCCGGCGTCGGCGTCGATGCTGGACACGTCCGCGGCGGCGGCCGCTCCGCCGACGGCGGCGACGCTCACGCCGTGGGCGTCGAGGTCGAGAGCCGCGGCCAGGTCCAGACGCAGCAGACCGTCGCTGACGACAGTGGTGTCCGCCGGCGCCTGGGTGCTGGCGGCGGGGGCACGCTCGGGAGTGGCCGCGAGCGCCACGGGGGCGGTGAGGCCGGAGGTGAGCAGGACGGCGACGGCCACGGTGGTGGCGCGACGGTAAGCGGTCATGCGGGTCACGGACCTTTCTGGGGAAACGGTGTGAGGGTCACCCCAGATCACTTCCGCGCCGGCCATGCCTCCGATCGGTGCGGAAGGCCAGTCCACCCGGACGGCCGACCGGCGCGCCTCCACGCGTCCGGCGGGGCCGGATGTTAAGGCCGCGGCATGTTGCGCAGGTTGGAGCGGGCCATCTGCACCATGCGGCCCACGCCGCCGTCGAGGACGATCTTCGAGGCGGACAGGGCGAAGCCCGTGACCATCTCGGCGCTGATCTTCGGCGGGATGGACAGCGCGTTGGGGTCGGTGACGACGTCGACGAGCGCCGGGCCCTTGTGCTTGAAGGCGTCCTTCAGCGCGCCCGCGAGCTGCTTCGGCTTCTCGACGCGGACTCCGTAGGCACCCGCGGCGCGCGCGATCGAGGCGAAGTCGGGGTTCTTGTTGGTGGTGCCGTACGAGGGGAGGCCGGCCACCAGCATCTCCAACTCGACCATTCCCAAAGAGGAGTTGTTGAAGAGGACGACCTTCACCGGCAGGTCGTACTGGACGAGGGTGAGGAAGTCGCCCATCAGCATCGAGAACCCGCCGTCCCCCGACATGGAGACGACCTGCCGCTCGCGGTCGGTGAACTGGGCGCCGATGGCCATCGGCAGCGCGTTCGCCATGGAGCCGTGCGAGAACGAGCCGATGACGCGGCGCCGTCCGTTGGGCGAGATGTAGCGGGCGGCCCACACATTGCACATGCCGGTGTCGACCGTGAACACGGCGTCGTCGGCGGCGAGTTCGTCGAGGACGGACGCGACGTACTCGGGATGGATCGGCGTGTGCTTCTCGACTTTCCTCGTGTACGCCTTCACGACGCCTTCGAGCGCGTCGGCGTGCTTCTTCAGCATCCGGTCGAGGAACTTGCGGTTCGACTTCGGCTTCACGCGCGGGGTGAGGCAGCGCAGCGTCTCGCGTACGTCGCCCCACACCGCGAGGTCCAACTTCGAGCGCCTGCCGAGGTGTTCGGGCCGCACGTCGACCTGGACGATCTTCACGTCCTTCTGCGGCAGGAACGCGTTGTACGGGAAGTCGGTGCCGAGGAGGATCAGCAGGTCGCACTCGTGGGTGGCCTCGTACGCGGCCCCGTACCCGAGCAGGCCGCTCATGCCGACGTCGTACGGGTTGTCGTACTGGATCCACTCCTTGCCGCGCAGCGCGTGGCCGACCGGGGACTTGATCTTCTCGGCGAACTCCATGACCTCGGCGTGCGCGCCGGCGGTGCCGCTGCCGCAGAACAGGGTGACCTTGCCGGCCTCGTCGATCAGCTCCACCAGCTTCTCGATCTCGGCGTCGCCGGGGCGGATGCTGGGCCGGGACGTGACGATCGCGGTCTCCGTGGAGCCCTCGGGGGCGGGCTCGTCGGCGACGTCGCCGGGCAGTGTCACGACGCTGACGCCGGACTGTCCTACGGCGTTCTGGATGGCGGTCTGCAGGACGCGCGGCATCTGCTTCGGGCTGGAGATCATCTCGCTGTAGTGCGAGCACTCGGAGAACAGCCGGTCGGGGTGGGTCTCCTGGAAGAAGCCGAGGCCGATCTCGCTGGAGGGGATGTGCGAGGCGAGGGCGAGGACCGGGGCCATGGAGCGGTGGGCGTCGTAGAGCCCGTTGATGAGGTGCAGATTGCCGGGCCCGCAGGAGCCGGCGCAGGCCGTCATCTTGCCGGTGACCTGCGCCTCCGCGCCCGCGGCGAAGGCGGCGGTCTCCTCGTGCCGGACGTGCACCCAGTCGATCGCGTCGTTGCGCCGGATCGCGTCGACGACCGGGTTGAGGCTGTCGCCCACGACTCCGTACATGCGCTCGACGCCCGCGCGGACGAGGATGTCGACGAACTGCTCGGCGACGTTCTGCTTGGCCATGACTCACGCGCCCTTCGGAACCCGGTCTCTGCGTTGCTTCGCGCTTGCTTCGCGCTTCTTCGCGTTTTTGCGTGTTTCTTCCGGGTTCCATGAATTCATACGGGGCGTGCTCACGCCTCCCAGACGGCCGCGGCGGTTCTGTCGTCGGCGTATCCCTTCACGCGGACCTGGGCGTCCGCGAGGAAGTCGGCGAGGCCCGGTGGATCGGCGTCCGCCCACCTGGTGGCCAGGTGCGCGGCGAGGGCCGGCTCGCCGCGCAGCGGTTCGGCGAGGCCCGGTGAGCAGAGCAGCAGCGTGTCCCCCGGTCGGGCGACCGAGGCGCGGAACCGGAAGGCGTCGCGGGGTGGCGGGGGCGCGGGCTCGTACGGGCTCGGCGGGGTGGTGATGTTGAGGTCCATGGTGAGCTGGTCGACATCCGGGGCCTCCTCCTCCGCCGGCGCCGAGGACCCGAACCCGACGACGGGAGCGCCCGCGCTCCGCTCCGGCACGCTCGGCTCTATGTCCCGCCACTCGCCGTCCCGCAGCCGGAACAGGCCGCCACCGCCGACGCCGAAGAACACGCGGGTGCGGCAGGCCGGGTCGGCGGGCAGCAGCAGGCACCGGAGCGTCGCCGCGTACTCCTCCGGGTCGAGGCCCTGTTCGGTGGCGCCGGCCCGCAGCTTGCCGAGGCTGCGGTCGGTGAGCCGGTGCAGCCCGGACTTCAGATCGCCCCGGCGCCCCGCCCGCACGTCCTCCGCGAGCCGCTTGTGGCTGAGCCCCACGGCCCGGCCGATCCACTCGCAGGCCTCGGCGGCGGCCCGGTGCGCGCCGGGCACCGCGCGGGCGCCGGTGGCCATCGCCACGAGGATCAGCGCGCTCGGCCCGCTGCCGAACCGCGCGACGATCAGACTGTCCCGCCGCGCCTCCCCCCGGTACCGCGCGGAGTCTCCCCGCACGGACACCGCCCGCAACGTCGACGCCCCGCACCGCGCCCCATCCAACACGGTGTCCGCGACCAGCCCCTCCAACCCCTCCGGATCCGCGGCCGGCAGCGCACTCGGCTCGGGATCGTAGGTGGGCGGCCCGTCCCCGACGTACGCGGGACGCGACAACACCTGCGGCTCGGCTTCACGCCGCGGCACGTCCGGCGGCACCTCCGGCAGGGGCGCGTCCGGTGAAGGCACCGACACCTCCGACAGGGGCGGCACCGCTTCCCGCCGGGGTTCGGGCACGGGCGGCGCTTCCCGGGGCGGGGGCACCTGCGCGGCAAGTGGAGCGGGTTCGGACGGGGGCGGTGGCGCCTCCGGGCGGGGTGGCGACACCGCAGACGGCTCCGGTGCGGGTGGGGACGCATCCGGTGCCGGCGCCCCGTCCGGCGCGGCCCCGGGCGCGGGCGGGGACGCGTCCCGGTGGAGGCCGGAGGCCACCGCTCCGGCCGAGCTGAAGCGGTCGTCCAGGGTGTCCGGTGCCGGGGTGGGGCCGGTGTCCTTGGCGGCGGCCTCGTCCTCGTACAACTTCCCCCACCAGTCGTCCTCTTGGTCCTGGCGGCCGGTGTGCCTCTCCCCCTGTTGACTCATGCCCTTATTGTCCACGTCTCGGGCCGTACGAAAATGGCGCATCGGGAAAATCCGTCACCCGATCCGGTCCACCGGAAGCCCCGGCGAACCGGATCGGGTGAGGGTCCGAACTAGCGCACGTCGTACGCCCGGGTCACGGTCTGCGTGACCGCGTTGCCCTTGCTGTCGGTCAGGCGGACCTTGAGGGTGACCGGCTTGCCGGAGGCGCCCGCGTGGTCGACGGTCGCCGTCCACGTCCCGCCCGTACGCGAGGTCACCGCCTCGGTCCAGGTCTCGCCGCCGTCGTACGAGTAGGAGAGCGCGGCCTCCGTCAGGGCGCCCGGCTCGTAGCCCGCGTGGCCCGTCGCCGTCAGGGCGATCCGCTGGCCGTCGCGCGCCGCGAGGGTCTTCATGTCGTCCTCGGGGAACGTCATGCGCGGGAAGAGGAGCGGGATGCCCTGGGAGTGGACGGACTCGTCCAGGTGCGAGCGGAACGACCACGTGGTGGAGGTCGACGGGGAGCGCAGCCAGGTCTTGGAGCTGTTCAACTTGGCCGTGTTCAGGGTGAGTTCGTACGTCGCGTCGGCGGGCGGGACCGTAAAGACGCCGTACGGCCAGCCGTTGCGCCCGACGGTCTCACCGTTCCGCTTCAGCTCCACGTTGCCGATGTCTCCGAACGAGCCCTGGACGCCCAGGTGTTGGCCGTCACCCCAGAATCCGGGCGCGACGCCGATCAGGTTGCCCTGGCGTTCCGCGGCGAGTGCCTGCCCGCCCGCGCTGTCGAGCGGCGCCGTGGGCGCCATCGCGCCGCCGTACCACTTCTCGGCGCGGGTCTCCCCCTTCTCGTACGTCCGCACGGGGTCGATCATGAACTCGCCCCAGGGGAAACTGCTGGACACCTGGTGGCCGTAGCCGGTGGCGCCGGGCGAGTACAGCTCGGTGCGGGTGGACGGCGCGGCGACGAGGGCGATGTCCCCGAAGGAGGTGGTCAGGCCGCTGGGGCGGGTCACCGACGGCAGGTCGACGTAGTCGGTCGCGGCGCCCATCGCCCGGTACGTGGCCGTGTTCGTGGCGAGGGACCGGTCCGCGACCCGGTAGGTGCGCTCGGCGCGGAGTTGGCCGGTCTCGGGGAAGGCGAGCGTGTAGACGTACGGGCTCTTGGCCGTGGCCTTCCAGCGCAGCGTCGTGGTCGTGCCCGCCGCGATCCGCGCCGCCAACTCCCCTCCCTCGGCCGCCTCCAGGGCCAGCACCGGTATCGGCGCGCCGACGAAGCCGACCGCCGGGTACCAGCGGCCCGCGGCCTCCCGGTACAGCACGACCGCCTTGACGCCCGCTTTGACCGCGGCCTGCGCGACCGCGCTCGCGGATCCGCCCTCGGGCAGCTTCACCAGCGCCAACCTGCCCTTGGCCGCGCCGAGTTCGGCCGCCGTACCGGATCCGGCCGAGACGATCTCGGCGGTACCCGCGCCGTCGAGGTTCGAGGAGTTCGTGGAGCCGGTCACCGGGTGCAGCTCAGGGCCGCCGCCCACCACGCCGAACTCGCTGATCTGCGGCGCGGCGGCACGCCAGAAGCTGGCGAACTCGAAGTCTCCGTCGCGGACTTGGCCGCGCACGTCGGCGTAGTAGCCGCGCACGGTGCGCGAGCCCTGGATGCTGGCGGCGTGCAGCCAGTTGTCCTTTCCGAAGGTGCGGGCGAATCCGAGGGTGGCGCCGCGGATCTCGCTGTCCCGGTCGGTCGTCCGCACGCTCAACTTGTGGGCCTCGCGGGCGTCGAGGACGACGGTGGTGTCCTTGGTGAGGTTCAGCTGCGGGCGGGCCATGAAGGTCGCCGAGTCGACGAGCGTGCCCTCGGCGGCCGGGGTCGCGACGAACGCGGACAGGGCGTACGCACCGCGCCTGACCTGGTACGTCTGCTCAGCAGCCGCGTCGTTCACGCGCCGCTCGCCGGACGCGTCGTCGGTGCCGACGAGGTCGATCGAGGAGGCTCCGGTGGCCGGTTCGCCCCGGCGGTCGACGACCTTGACGCGGAGGGTGACCGTCTCCGGCTGGACGTAGAGGGAGAAGGGGGTGGTGAGGTGGGTGCCGCCGGGTCCCGTGGCGAGGACGCGGCCCGTGACGTCGCCGTACTGGGCCTGCTTGAGGTACGCCGACGGGTCGACGGTCAGCGGGACCTGGGCGGTGCCGCCCGCGGGGACGGTGACCGTGCGGGCGCCGAGCCGGGCGACGGGCGACTTCACGGCGGAGCCGTCGTTGCCCGTCACCGCGTCGACGGCAAGCCCCAACTGCACCGCCTTGTCAGTGGTGTTGGTGTACGGAACCTGGACCGTGGTGCGGTCGTCGCGGCTCTGCGGCCAGTCGAAGGCGCCGCCCTGCACGGCGTCCGCGCCGAGGACCTGCTGGTCGACGGCGGCCTTCGCGTCGAGTCGGCCGCCGCCTGTCTCGCGTACGTCGCCGGGGATGTCGGCGTCGGCGGACGCGACGAGCGCCTGCTTGAGCCGGGCCGCGTCCCAGTCGGGGTGGCGCTGCTTGACGAGGGCGGCGGCGCCCGCGACGTGCGGTGTCGCCATCGACGTACCGCTCATGGACCGGTACGCGTAGACGCCCCGGCCGCCCGCTGCCGCCGCCTTGATGGCGACGCCGGGCGCGGCGATCTCCGGCTTGAGGGTGTGGGTGCGCTGGACGGGGCCCCGGCTGGCGAAACTCGCGGTCGCGTCGGCGCTGTCGACGGCGCCGACGGTGAGCACTTCGGGGACGCAGCCGGGCGAGGACACCGTGTTCGTGCGCGGGCCGGAGTTGCCGGCCGCGATGACGAAGAGGGTGTTCTTCGACGAGCGGGCGAGTTCCTGGGTGGCCTGGGCCATGGGGTCGGAGCAGTCGAGTTCGGCGGGGTTGCCCAGCGACATGGAGACGACGTCGGCGTCCTGGTCGACGGCCCACTGCATCCCGGCGATGATCCATGAAGTGGCGCCGGAGCCACCGTCGTTGAGGACCTTGCCGTTGAGCAGGGTGGCGCCCGGGGCGACGCCCTTCTCCTTGCCGTCGCTCGCGGCGCCGGAGCCGCCGACGGTGGACGCGGTGTGGGTGCCGTGGCCGTCGCGGTCCTCGGCGGTGTCGGAGTCGGTGAAGTTCTTCGACTCGGCCACCCGCCCCTTGAGGTCGGGGTGTTCGGTGTCGGCGCCGGTGTCGAGGACGGCGACCTTGGTGCCCTTGCCGTCGTAGCCCGCGGCCCACGCCTCGTCGGCGCGCACCTGCTTCGTGGAGTCGGCGAGCAGCGACGTCACCTTGGCGTCGAGCCACAGCTTCTTCAGGTCACCGGCCGCGCGGGAGCGGGGAGCCGAGACGTCCGCCCAGAAGTCGGCGGCCTGCTTCTTGTCGGCCTTCAGGGCGACGCCGTCGACCGGGGCGAGGACGGGGCCGCGCTCGGCGCCGCGCGGAGTGGCGGGCACGGCGCGGGCGACGTCCACGGACGTGTCGTACGTGGCGATGAGCGGCAGCTTCGCGCTGTGCTGGTCGTCGTAGCCCTGCCGGATCAGGCCGGTGACGTTGAAGAGTTCCTCGTCGACGCGGCCTGCGGCGAGCGCCCGCGCGGCGCCGTCCGGGTACACATACAGGTCCTTGCCGGCCTGCCGGGTCTGGAGCAGCGGAGTGCTCCCGTCCGGGGCGGACAGGGCCGTGGCGGTGGGCCGTCCTTCGGCGTCGGTGGTGACGGCGACGCGGTCGCCGGTGACCAGGGTGACCGTGACCGCGGAGTTCTTGGCGGCCGTCGCGGGGCCGCCGACGAGCGGCCGGTGGTCGGCGTCCGGGGCCCTCCCCTGCGCGGCCCCGGACGGGACGGCCGCGCCGACGGCGAGGGCGACGGCGACCGCCGTGCCCAGGGCCGCACGCGATATCGGGCGCATCGCTCTCCCCAAGTGGATCGCTCTCCCCAAGTAGAAGGTGGCCCAAAGGGCGCATTACCAGCGGGTGTTGATGCTGTGGTGGCGCCACATTGGCAGAGTGCCGACCGGTAAAGGGAAGATGGGAGAGGCGGGAATGTGCCGTGGCCGCTTCCCGCCACGGGGGGCGTTGGAACAGCGCACGGGCGGTTCACACGGGCGGTTCACTGGGGAGGGAATCGGCGCATGCTGGACGCGATCGGTCTGGACGAGGGGCACGAGGCGGCGTACCGCGCGCTCGTCGCGGTGGGCGCGGCCGACATCCGCGACCTGGCGCGGCGGCTCACCCGTGCCGAGCACGACACCGAGCGGGCGCTGCGCCGCCTGGAGCAGCACGGGCTCGCCGCCCAGTCCTCGGCCCGACCCGGCCGCTGGGTGGCGGCGCCGCCCGGGGTCGCGCTCGGCGCGCTGCTCACCCAGCGGCGGCACGAGCTGGACAAGGCGGAGCTGGCGGCGGCGCTGCTCGCCGAGGAGTTCAGGGCGCAGGCCACCGAGCCCGCGGCGCACGACCTGGTCGAGGTGGTGACCGGGGCGGCGGCCACGGCGCAGCGGTTCCTGCAGATCCAGCTGGGCGCGACCGAGGAGGTGTGCGCGCTCGTCACCGGCAACCCGATCGCGGTGACCGCCGGGGAGAACGACGCGGAGCTGCAGGCCGTCAGCCGGGGCGTCGACTACCGCGTCGTCATCGAACGCGAGGTGCTCGCCACGCCGTCCGGACTCTCCGAACTGGCGGCGGCGATCGGCCGGGACGAGCGGGTGCGGGTCGTGGACCGGGTGCCGACGAAGCTGGTGATCGCCGACGGGACGCTCGCCATGGTTCCGCTGGCCCGCCGCTCCGCCGAGCCGGCGGCGCTCGTGGTGCACGCGAGCGGGCTGCTCGAAACGCTCAGCGGCCTGTTCGAGGCGGTGTGGCGGCAGGCGCTGCCGCTGCGGCTCGGGGCGGCGGGCGAGGTGGCGGAGGCGGACGCGGACGGCCCGGACGGCCTGGACCTGGAGATCCTCTCCTTGCTCCTCGCGGGCCTCACCGACGCCAGCGTGGCGAAACAACTCGACCTTGGCCTTCGGACGGTGCAGCGGCGGGTGAAGCGGCTGATGGAACTGGCGGGCGTGACGACGCGGCTGCAGCTGGGATGGCACGCGTACGAACGGGACTGGGTGGCCCGCTGAGCCCACCGAGTCCACTGAGCCCACTGAGCCCGCTGAGCCCACCGAGCCCTCCGAGCCCTCCGAGTCCACTGAGCCCACCGAGTCCACCGAGTCCACCGAGTCCGCTGAATCCACTGATTCCAAGGCGCCCGCTGAGTTCTCATTGAGGCGTTGATGACCTGCGCTTTCGCCGCGGCTGGGGGACCCTGTGGACATGGGAGCGTGGGAACTCCTGCTGGTCGGCTCCGTGATGGCGCTCGGCCTGTGCGGGGTGATGGTGCCGGGCGTGCCCGGGTCATGGCTGGTGTGGGCCGCGGTCGCCGTGTGGGCGCTGCGGGATCCGAACGGCCTCGCCTGGGGGGTGCTGGTCGGCGCCACCGTCGTGCTGCTCGCCTCGCAGGTGCTGCGCTGGCAACTGCCGCCGCGCCGGCTCCGGCAGGCGGGCGCGACCCGGCGCCTGGAGGTCTGGGCGGGGGCCGGGGCGCTCGTCGGGTTCTGCGTGCTGCCGGTGATCGGGGCGATTCCGGGGTTCATCGGCGGGATCTACGTATCGGAGCGGCTGCGGCTCGGGGGCCACGAGAACGCGGTGGCGTCGACGCGGACGGCGATGCGGGCGGGCGGCTCGAACGTGCTGGCGGAGCTGTTCACGTGCCTGCTGATCGTGGGGGCCTGGCTGGGAGCGGTGATCTGGGGCTGAGCGGCGTCGATCGGAGGGCGCCGGTCGGCCGACTTTGCCGAACGTTTACTCTTGGGAGATCGTCCACGCTGGAGACAGACCTCGCATGCACTCTCTGACCCTGGCCGCGTCCGCGGAGCCCACCGGCGGCCTGGCGGGCTGGGCCGCCGACCTCATCGGCAGCCTCGGCGGCCCGGGGGCCGGACTCCTGATCGCCCTGGAGAACCTGTTCCCGCCACTGCCCAGCGAGGTCGTCCTGCCGCTGACCGGCTTCGCCGCCAGCATGGGCACGATCACGCTGATCTCGGCCATCGCCTGGACGACGCTCGGCTCGGTCGTCGGCGCGGCGGTCCTCTACTGGATCGGCCGGGTCATCGGCCGCGAGCGGATGTACGCGCTGTGGGCGCGGATCCCGCTGGTGAAGGTCTCCGACCTGGAGCGCACGGAGGCGTGGTTCCAGCGGCACGGCACGAAGGCGGTGCTGCTGGGCCGGATGGTGCCGATCTTCCGCAGCCTCATCTCGATCCCGGCGGGCGTGGAACGGATGCGGCTCCCGGTGTTCCTCGCGCTGACCGCGGTCGGCTCACTGGCCTGGAACGCGGCACTCGTCCTCACCGGGTACTGGCTGGGCGATCAGTGGGACCTCGTGGAGGAGTACGTCGGGGTGCTCTCGAAGGTGGTGCTCGGGGCGGCGGTGGTCGCGGTGGTGGCGTACGTGGTGGTGCGCTGGCGCGGGCGGACGAAGACGAAGGCGAAGACGAAGACGAAGGCGAAGCACCGCGCGTAGGATCTTCCGGTCGAGTCGAGGAGACCCGAGCGGCACAGGTGCAGGGACAGGGGCAGGGGCAGGGGCAGGGGAACAGATGGACGCTGTGAGGGAGTTGCCGGCTGCCGGTCCCGTGCGGCTGTGGCTGGTCACGACGGCCGGGGACGCGCACGTCACGGACACGGCCGGGGTACTCGACGCCGAGGAGACCCGGCGCGCCGCCGCCTTCCACCTCGACCGGCACCGGGTGCGCTACATCGCCGCGCATCTCGCGCTCCGCGACGTCCTGGGCGAACGGCTCGGCCGCTCCCCCGGCGACGTACGGTTCACGCGCCTCGACTGCCCCGGCTGCGGCGGCCCGCACGGCCGCCCGGCGCTCGCGGACGCCCCCGACCTGCACTTCTCCCTCTCCCACAGCGGTGACCTGGCCCTCGTGGCGGTGGCCTCCGCGCCGGTCGGCGCCGATGTGGAGGAGCTGCCTTCGGCCGAGGTCGCGGCGGACCTCACGACGGTGCTGCACCCGCGCGAGCGCGACGAACTGGCGGCCCTCGGCACACCGGAGGAGCTCAGGCGCGCGATGGCCCGCGCCTGGGTCCGCAAGGAGGCCTACCTGAAGGGCCTCGGCACGGGCCTGGCACGCGGCACCGACCGCGACTACGTGGGCGTACGGGCGGACTCCCCCGGCGCTCCGGACGGCTGGACGCTGCACGACGTGCGGGTGCCGGAGGGGTACGCGGCGGCGGTGGCGCTCAGCCCCGGGATCGAACAGCCCCCTCCAGCTTGAGCAACTCCACCTTCCGCTCCATGCCGCCCGCGTACCCGGTGAGCGAGCCGTCGGCGCCGATCACCCGGTGGCAGGGCCGCACGATGAGCAGCGGGTTGGCGCCGACCGCGCCGCCGACGGCCCGTACGGCGGCGCGCGAGGCGCCGATCCGGGCGGCCACTTCGCCGTACGTGGTGGTGGCCCCGTACGGCACGTCGTCGAGCGCGCCCCAGACCCGCCGCCGGAACTCGGTGCCGCCTTCGGGCCTCAACTCAAGCTCGAACTCCTTGAGTTCACCGGCGAAGTAGGCGTCGAGCTGCCGCTCGGCCTCGACGAACCGCCCGGGATCACGCACCCACTCGCTGCCTCCCGCACCGATGACCCGGCCGCCCTTCTGGCCGGGGACGGAGAGGGAGGTGAGGGCGCCGGAGGAGTCGCAGGTGAGCAGCAGCTCCCCGAGCGGACTGTTCAGGGTCGTGCAGTAAATGACGTCGGTACTCACAACTGTCCTTCTACGATGAGGTGTTGACGCGCGTACGAGCGCCAGGGGCGCCACGCGTCTTCGGTGGCGAGATGCTCGCCGGGCACGCCCACGTCGGGGTCGCCCAGGGCGCGCAGCCGGATCAGGGCGGCGGTGCGCGGGGGCATGCCGGGCAGCGCGCGCAGCGTCGCGTCGGCGTCGTCGCGGTCGGCGCCCGGGTCGAGGCGGAGCGCGCCGGTGTGCAGCGCGTGGGCGAGCGCGCCGAGCGTGCCCGGCTCGTCGACGAGCTCGCCCGGGACGGGGAACAGCCGGTCGACGGTGCCGCTGGGCGCGTCGAGCCGCTTTCCGTACCGCTCGACGAGGCGTGCGGACTCCGCGGGCCCGGCGACGAGGCGCAGGGCGAGTTCGTCGGGGTCGGCGGCGCCGGGCGAGCGCAGTCCCGGGCGGGCGGCGACGAGCGGGGCGAGCCGGGGGTCGAGGCCGAGGCGTTCGTCGATGGCGTACGGGTCGGCGTCGAGGTCGAAGAGTCGGCGCAGGCGGCCGACGGCCGTGGTCAGATCGCGCAGATCGGTGAGCTGTATGCGGGCGTCGAGCCAGCCGCCGCGGTGCTCGGCGCGTGCGCCGGGCTGGTCGTGGGTGACTTCGTCGACGTGTACGACGCCGGTGCCGTACGGCAGTCGCAGCGCGCGCCGGAAGCCACGCCGGCCGGGGGCGCCGGTCAACTCCTCGACTCCGGGCAGGAGTTCGCGTCCGAGCTGGTCGAATACGGGGCCCGCGCGATAGGCGCCGCGGTGGGCGAGGCGCAGCGGGATGCCGGCGGCGGGGGCGGTGGCGCGGTGCTTGTCGGGGGCGTCGGCGCGCAGTTGGGTGGGGGTGCGGGCGTACACCTCGCGGATGGTGTCGTTGAACTGCCGGACGCTGGCGAAGCCCGCGGCGAAGACGATCTCCGTGACCGGGAGTGGGGTCGTCTGGAGCAGGATGCGGGCGGTGTGGGCGCGCTGGGCGCGGGCGAGTGCGACCGGGCCCGCGCCCAGTTCGGCGGTGAGCTGGCGCTGCACCTGGCGCGGGCTGTAGCCGAGCCGGGTGGCGAGCCCGCCGACGCCCTCCCGGTCGACGATCCCGTCGCCGATGAGGCGCATCGCGCGGCCCACGATGTCGGCGCGGACGTTCCACTCGGCTGATCCGGGCACGGCGTCCGGCCTGCACCGTCGGCAGGCGCGGAAGCCGGAGCCCTGGGCGGCGGCGGCCGTGGCGTAGTAGCGAACGTTGCTCCGCTTCGGGGTGACCGCGGGGCAGCTCGGCCGACAGTAGATCCCGGTCGTCTCGACGGCGAAGAAGAACTCCCCGTCGAAACGTGCGTCCCGGCTGCGTACGGCCTCGTAACGCGTGTCTTCCTCGGTCATGGTCACGCCCCCAGTGTCCCCCGGGCCACGCCACCGGGCTGGCGGAAATCGGACCCGGTGTTACGGCTCCGCCTTTACCTTGTGCCGGGGTCGAGGTGTGCGGCGGGGGCGGCCTGCGCCGGGGTCTTTGACCTGTGCCGGGGGCGAGGTGTGCCGCGGGTGCGGCCTGCGCCGGGGTCTTTGGCCTGTGCCGGGGTCGAGGTGTGCCGCGGGTGCGGCCTGCGCCGGGGTCTTTGACCTGTGCCGGGGTCGGCGCGTGCCGCGGGTGCGGCCGGTACCGGGGGCCTCGTCCCGTACCGGGGCGACGCCTGCCACCGGTGCGGCCGGTAACGGGGTCCTTGCCCCACCCGTACCGGGGTCGGCGCCGGCCGTCCTGTGCACGCGGCACCGTGCGCCGCCTTGCCCACCCTGCCGCCCCAGGCGGCAGATTGCCCAAGGCGGGTGGCGTCGACCGCGACGGGTCGGGAGCCGTGGGCGGGGGCGGCTGGCCGAGGTTGGGGCGCGGCGCCCCGTCGGTCCGACGCCCCCGGAGGGGGCGGGTGGGTGGGAGATGGGCGGGCGGCGGCCCCGAGGCCCGCGGGCGCCGATCACCACAAGTGAGCACTCCGGGCCCAACCACCGCGAGCGGCCCATCCGGTCCCGATTGCCACGGTCGGGCCATCCGGTCCCGATCGCCGCGAGCAGCCCATCCGGGCCCGATCACCCGCCACGGTCGGGCCATCATCCGGGCCCGATTGCCACGGGTGGGCACATCGAGCCCCTGCGGCGATTGAGCAGCGGGGTCCGGGGCGGAGCCCCGAGGCGTAGGAGGACGAGGGCCCGGTGGGCACATCGAGCCCCTGCGGCGATTGAGCAGCGGGGGCCGGGGCAGAGCCCCGAGGCGTAGGAGGACGAGGGCCGGGTGAGTTCATCGAGCCTCTCAGCGGAGTCCCGGGGTTAGGGGAGGTGGCCACGTTTGGCTTGGAGGGCGGCCCGCCCCTCGACCCCGCGCCGCTTCCACACCTTCCGCAAATCAGCCCGCAACCTCGCATCCGTCCGCGCCGCAAGCCGCTCGTTCTCCCGCGACAACTTCCGGTAACTGTCCAGCCGCCGCTGGTGCAACGCCCCGTCCTCCAACGCCGCGAGCACCGCACACCCCGGCTCAACCGTGTGCGCACAGTCGTGGAACCGGCACTCCTCCGCCAGCTCCGCGATCTCCGCGAAGACCTGCCCGACGCCACCCTCGGCGTCGTACAGCCCAACCCCACGCAGCCCCGGCGTATCAATGAGCACGCCACCCTCCGGCAGCACGAACAGGTTCCGGGTGGTCGTGGTGTGTCGGCCCTTGCCGTCCATGTCACGGACGGCGTTGACGTCCATGACATCCGCGCCGATCAGCGCGTTCGCCAACGTCGACTTCCCCGCCCCCGACTGCCCGAGCAGCACGGACGTACCACCGGCGACCACCGCCCGCAGCACCTCCGTCCCGCCCCCGTCGAGCGCGCTGACGGGCAGCACCTGCACCCCGGGCGCGGCCGTCTCGACATCGGCGACGAGGTACGAAAGGCCGACCGGATCGGGCACGAGGTCGGCCTTCGTCAGGGCGACCAACGGCAGCGCGCCCGATTCCCAGGCAAGCGCCAGGAACCGTTCGACGCGGCCGAGGTCGAGCTCCGCCGCGAGGGACACCGCGATGATCGCGTGGTCCACGTTCGCGGCGAGGATCTGCCCCTCGGACCGCTTGGAGGACGTGGACCGCACGAAGGCGGTGCGGCGCGGCAGATATGCCTGTACGTAGCGGGGATCGCGGCCGTCCGGATCGACGGCGGCCCAGTCGCCGGTGCAGATGACCTTCATGGGGTCGCGCGGCACGACGTACTCGGTGTCGGCCCGCACCACCCCTTCCGGCGTGGCGAGGTCGCACTGCCCGCGGTCGACGCGCAGCACACGGCCGGGCACGAGGCCGCGCTCGGCGTAGGGGGCGAACTCGGTCGCCCAGTGATCGTCCCAGCCGTACGGGACGAGGGCAGCACTGGTGAACCCAGGAGAAGACAAGGGGTGACCCTTCGAAGGGTGGCCCCGGCGAAAGCGGAAAGGTCAGGTCAGCCGGTGGCCACGGAGGTGGACTTGACGAACTTCGGGATGCGGGCAGCGCCCGTCGCGACGACAGCCATCGGTCGACACCTCCTTGATCGCGGATCACACCGCTCATGGATCACACGACTCATGGATCACACGGCTCGTGAATCACACGGCTCGTGGATCACACAGCTCGTGAATCACACGGCTCGTGGATCACTCACACGTCGACGTCCACGCAGACGTGGACGACGCCGACGACGCTACTCACCGGCACCACCCACCCGCCACCGGTTTTTCACGAGGTGCCCCCCGGAGTCGGTGGACGCCACACACCGTGAACACGCACCATGACACGGTGTCACTTCCCCATCAGCCACATCAACCACATCAGCCCCAAGCGGCCCAACAGACGCCGCTGCCCCGCCACATGGTCGTGTGCGGCGACGACGCGCTCGCCGAACGGCTCGCCGCGGAGCTGCGCGAGCTGTACCGCGCCCAGGTCACCATCGTCGTACCGTCGGCGCGCGCCGCGGGCGAGTTCGCCCAGGAAGGCGGCGGCCGGATGCGGGCCGCCGCGCTCCTGAACCGCGTACAGGCGGCGATGAGCAGGCTCTCGCCGTCCGAGGGCGACTCGCTCGCCGGGCAGACGCCGCGCGTCATGGAGGCCGCGGTGCTCGGCGAGGACGCGTTGACGGACGCGGGGGTGGCGCGGGCGGACGCGCTGGCCCTGGTGCACGACGACGACGAGACCAATATCCGCGCCGCGCTCGCGGCCCGCCGCCTCAATCCCCGGCTGCGTCTCGTCATCCGGCTCTTCGACCGCAAGCTCGGCCAGCACCTCGCCCAACTCCTCGACCAAGCAGCCCTGTTGGCGCAGCCGGGCCTCGATCCGGAGGCCCTCGACAACACCACGACCATCCTGTCGGACGCGGACACGGCCGCCCCCGCGCTCGCCGCGACCGCCGTGGCGGGGACCGGCAAGGTCGTGCAGGCCGACGGGCTGCTGTTGCGCGCGGTCGAGCGCGGGCCCGACGGCCGGGTCCGGGGGCGCCTCGCGACCTCGGGGCTTTGCACGCTCGCGCTGCTCTCGTCGTCGAACAACGACCCCACGGACACGGCGGGTTCGGACTCCTCGGGGGCGGGCCAGGAGGAGCCGCTGCTGCTGCCTGACGACGAGGCGGTCCGTACGACGACGGGGCGCGGCAGCCTGATCCTGGACACGGTCACGCCGGAGGAGTCCGCGGCGCCGCCGCACCGGCTCGCCGCGCGGACGCTGCCGTTCGGCCAGCTGTTCTCGCGCCGGGTGCGCTGGACGCTGGCCGGGCTCGCGGTGTGCGTGTTCGGTCTGGCGCTCGCCACGTGGGCGACGACCGAGTCGCATCCGCTGGGCGCCGGTTATCTCACGCTGCTCGACCTGCTCGCCATCGACGATCCGGCGATGGGCCAGCCGCCGGCCCGTCAGGTCATCCAACTCCTCACCGGATTCGCCGGGTTGCTGCTGCTGCCGGTGCTGATGGCGGCGGTACTGGAGGCGCTTGGCACCTTCCGCAGCGCGTCCGCTCTGCGCCGACCGCCGCGCGGCCTTTCGGGGCACGTCGTGCTGCTCGGCCTCGGCAAGATCGGCACCCGGGTCCTCGCCCGGCTGCACGAACTCGGCGTCCCCGTGGTGTGCGTGGAGGAGAACCCGGAGGCCCGCGGCATCCCGCTCGCCCGCCGCCTGCGGGTGCCGACCGTCATCGGCGACGTACGGGACGAGGGGGTCCTGGAGGCCGCCAAGGTGCACCGGGCGCGCGCCCTGCTCGCCCTCACCAGCCTCGACACCACCAACCTGGAGTCCGCCCTGTACGCCCGCTCGATAAAGGCGGACCTCCAGGTGAGCCTGCGTCTGTACGACGACGCCTTCGCGACCGCCGTCTACCGCACGCTGCGCGCCGCCCACCCGCGTGCCCTCACCCGCAGCCGCAGCGTCACGACGCTCGCGGCGCCGGCCTTCGCCGGGGCGATGATGGGCCGGCACGTGCTCGGCGCGATCCCGGTGGAGCGGAAGGTGCTGCTGTTCGCGGCGCTCGACGTGGCGGGGCACGCGCACCTGGAGGGCCGTACGGTCGCCGAGTCGTTCCGGCCCGGCGCCTGGCGGGTGCTGGCGATCGACTCCACGGCGCCGGAGGAGCGCGAGTCCGATCCGGGGGCCGCCACGAAGGAGGACCGGGGGCCCGCTCTCAACTGGGAGCCGCGTCCGGAATACGTGCTGCGCCCCACCGACCGCGTCGTTCTCGCCGCGACCCGGCGGGGTCTCGCCGAGCTCCTGGGCACGCAGACCGCGCCGTCGGCGGCCTCCGCGGATACGTCCCGGCAGTGAGCCGGGGGCCGTCGGGCCCACTGTCGGCCCACTGACGCCGCTGACGCTGTACCCTCGCCCTACTGTCCGTTTCGACCGTTTTGCACTTATGCGGAACTTAGGGAAGGTGCTCGCCCGTGGCCAGTGGCCTCAACGCCGACACCGTCGGTCCGGTGGACGTCGCCGTGCTCGCCTTCGAAGGCAACCGGTTCAACGGCGACATCGCGCCCGCACTGCGGGACCTCCAGAAGGACGGGACCGTGCGCGTCCTCGACCTGTGCTTCATCCGTAAGGCGGCCGACGGCTCCGTCGATGTCGTCGAGCTCGGCGACCCCGAGGTCACCGAGTTGTTCCAGCAGGTCGCCGACGTACGGTTCGACCTGCTCAGCGACGAGGACCTGAAGACGGTCTCCGACAACCTTCCGGCCGAGTCCTCCGCGCTCGTCGTGGCCTGGGAGAACACCTGGGCCGCGCGCCTCGGCGCGGCGGTCCGGGACTCGAACGGGCAGGTGCTGTTCCTGGAGCGCATCCCGAGAGAGACCGTCGACGAGGCCATCGAAGCCCTCGCCACGGCCTGACACGCCTGTACCCACACCTACGTACGACATCACAGAGGACGGTCAGCATGCCGCAACGATTCGGACGGCCCGGACTCCTGGGCACCGTGGTACGCACCGCGGCGATCTCCGCCACCCACACCGCCGTGTCGGGCGGCGTCAGGCGCAGGCAGGCGGACCGCGCGATGCGGCGCGACATGGAGGCGCAGGCCTACCAGCAGCAGCCCTACCAGGAACCGACGGCCTATCAGCAGCCCGCGCCGCAGGCCGCGTCGGCGCCGGGCGGCACCGACCGGGTGTCGCAGCTCACCGCGCTCGCCGATCTCAGGGCCCAAGGGCTCCTGACCGACGAGGAGTTCGCGCGCGAGAAGGCACGTGTCCTGGGCAACTGAGCGTGCCCCCACGGCGTACCGGCCGGCCCACCGCCCCACACGGTGAGCCGGCCGGAGTCTTGTTGCGGTGGGCCGGTCCTACGTCTCGGGGCTCCGCCCCGGACCCCGCGGGCTATCGTCCGACGGCGGGGCTTGAAAGACGGAACCCCGCGCCACCCGCAACGCAGAGGCTTGATTGGCAGGCCGGGGGGGAAGTGGCCGGTCAGCCGCGCAGCGCTGACGCGAAGATGGCCGGGAGCTTCGTCGGGGACGGGGACGTCGTGTAGGACGTCAGGCGCTGCATCGTCGTCAGGCCCGTGCGGTTCGTGACGTAGAACGGGGGGCGGGGGGACAGGGAGGGGGAGCCGGTGAAGAGGCCGCGGGGGGACGGGGCGAAGGGGGCGCGGACCACCGTCTTCTCGATGTCCTCGAGCATGAACGCGTTGTGCACGAAGCCGATGCCGCTGCCGATGTCCTGGCGGGTGTTGCCCGGGAAGGCGCCCCACGGCGTGTAGCCGAGCAGGAAGCCGAAGGCGGACCAGACGTTGACGCCGAGCGTGCCGTAGCGCAGCCCGGCGATGGCGTCGGCGACCGCGCCGGAGTGGGTGCGCTCCGTCTTCGGGTGGACGATCAGGGTGGCGCCGAGCGTGCCGGGGAGCTTGTCGTTGGCGAACTCCGTGGCCGCGGCGAGGAAGTGGGGCGCGTCGGTGCCGGGGAGGCGGACGACGCCGAGGGTGCTCGCGAACACCTCGTCCGTGATGAGGACGTCTTCCATGCCCTCGATCTCGGGGACCAGGACCCGGCACGAGTCGTCGGCGCCGAGCCGCTCCGCCGCCGGGTGGGCGTCCGTGACCTTCGCGACGCGGTCGGCGGCGCCCGGGTAGTAGTCGGGGCGGGGCGGCAGTTCGCGCAGGACGCGACGGATCTCCGTCAGGAGCTTCTCCGTGCCGTCCCACTCGCGCGGGACCACCAACACCTGCGTGGCGATGCAGTTGTGGCCGGAGTTGTTGAGCTTGCTGGTGACGATGTGCTCGGCCTGGAAGCGGAAGTCGGCGTCGCTCCACGGGCCCGGCGCCACGATGCAGGGGCTGACGCCGCCCAGCTCGCTGGTGAACGGCTTGTCGTTGAGCGGGGTGTCCGCCTCGCGGCGCTGCGCGGCCTGCTCGTCCGTGCCCCACACGATCGCGTCGTGGGTGCGGTCGCTGCCCGTGACGTGGATGGTGTCGATGTCCTCGTGCTGCGTGAGGTAGGCGCCCTCGGCGGCGCCGCCGTCGACGAAGCGGACCCAGCCCCGGTCCACGTACTCGGCGAAGACCTTCTCGAAGTGCGGGCGCAGATAGGCGTTGACCGGGTTCATCTTGGCGATGACGACCTCGCCCTCCGCGTACAGCTTCTGGAGGATGTCGAGCGGGGTGATCGCGGCGACGTTGCCGGCGCCGAGGACGAGCGAGACCGTCGGCTCGGCGGAGCGGCCCCGGTACTCCCCCGCCGCGCGGGCGACGACCTGTTCACGGGTGGTGCCGGGCAGCGTCCACACCTGCGCCGAGAAGCCGTTGAGCAGCAGCCGGTCGGAGGCGAGGGTGGGGAAGACGTCGACGACGGTGCGGCCCTCGTGGCTGCGCACGGACTTGGGGTCGACCGGGTCCTTGCCCGCGGCGATCCGGCGCAGCACGTGCAGGTAGGCGCTGATCGGCTGGGCGAGGGCCCAGGGCGCGGTGATCCAGTCCTCGGCGGCCCACTCGGAGGTCTCGGAGTACCCCTTGGCGGCGGCCGCGTCGGCGACCATCGCGGCGGCGCCATCGGCGATCCGCGGCAGCGTCCGCTCCAGGAGTGCGATGCGCTCCTCCAGCGGGGTCACGGTCCAGGACGGTGCGTGCTCGCGCAGGTCGCGGACGGCCTGGTCCAGCGGTGAGGTGTCGAGTGCTGCTGCGGCGCTCACGGTCAACTCCTTGGGAACGCGGGTGCGATGAGGGGGGACTGAGGGAGGGACTGAGGGGGACTGAGGGGGGGGGACTGAGGGGGATCGTTCCGACGATCATGCCATCCGAGGTAACCCCGGGTAAGGGCAGGTTGCGTGACGGAGGCTCAGGCGGTCAACCGTGCACGGTCGCGCTCCGGGTCGATCAGGGCGAACGCGAGCACGGCGCCGATCGCGACCAGCACCCCGGTCACGAGCACGGCGTACTGGTACCCGGCGTCGCCCTGCGCGTCGACGAGGGCGCCGACGGCGGCGGGCGCGAGCAGCCCGGAGACCGTGACCAGCGCGTTCATGAGGCCGAGTGCGCCGCCGCTGCGGGCGGCCGGGGCGAGTTCGGCAACGGTGGTCGCGGCCACGGTCGCGTACGAACCGGCGAAGCCGAAGCCGAGGGAGACGAGCACGGTCTGCGCGGGCACCGAGCCGACGAACGGCACCAGCACACAGCACACGGCGCCGATCGCGAGCATGAACCCGCCGACCCAGCCGCGGGCCTTCCGGCTGCCGACGCCGCGCCGCATGAGCCGCCCGGTCAGCGCGGCCTGCCCGAGCAGGACGACGGCGCCGACGGCCCAGGGCAGGACGACCAGCTTGCCCGCGGTGGCCGCCGAGTAGTCGAGGGCGTTGCGCAGGTAGGACGGCATCCACACCAGCATGAGCGCCACGGACCAGTAGCTCATGAAGTACGCGAGGGTGGAGCCGATCCACGTACGGCTGGCGAAGATCTTCCGGTACGGGACCTTGGGCGCGGCAGCGGCCTCGTCGGCCACCGCCTTGTCGGCCACCGCCTTCGCGCCGTCCGTGGTGTGCCCGCGCGGGCTGTCCTTGCCGAACACCGACCACAGCACCGCCCACACCACGCCGATCGCGGCGAGCACCCACAGGGCCGAGCGCCAGCCGTGGTTCTGGATCACCCAGGACAGGCTCGGCGAGGAGATGATCACGCCGAGCGTGATGCCGATGGTGAGCAGCGCCGCGGGCAGGTTCCGCTTGTGGTTGGGGAACCAGGACAGCGTGGCCTGCTGCGCGACCGGGAAGGCCGGGCCCTCGGCCGCGCCGAGGAAGATCCGCGAGCCGATGAGCACGGCAAGGCCCCCGCCGATGGCCGCGGGCACCTGCGCCACCGACCAGAGCACGGCCATCACCAGGAGCAGCAGCTTGGGCGAGACCCGGTCGGCCGCCATCCCCACGACGATCGCGGCGACGGAGAACAGCAGGAAGAACGCGCTGTTGGCGAGCCCGAACTGGGTGGCGCTCAGGTGCAGATCGGCGCGGATCTCGTCGGCGGCGAGCCCGAGCACGGACTTGTCCGCGAAGTTGACCATCATGAAGACCACGAGGAGCGCGGTCACCGTCCATGCGCGGCGGCTCTCGCGCGGGGCCGGGTCGACTCCCGTGTCGCGCACGGCGGGTGCGGTGGTCACGACAGCGGTACCCCGGCGATCGCGATGCGCTCCATGACGCGCTTGGCGGGGAAGTAGTCGTTGACCGCGTAGTGCTGGACGGCGATGTTGTCCCAGATCGCGATCGAGTCGGGCTCCCAGTGGAAGCGGATCTGGAACTCGGGGATGCGCGCCTGGAGCACGAGGATGTCGAGGAGTTCGCGGTTCTCCTCCTCGGACAGGCCCTTGATGTAGCGGGTGAACGGCTCGTTCACGTACAGGGTCTTGCGGCCGCTGCGCGGGTGGCGGACGACGACGGGGTGCTCGACCTGCGGCCAGTTGGCGCGGAAGGCGGCCTTCTGCTCGTCGTTCATGAGCGCGCCCCAGCTGGCCTCCCAGTCGTGGACCGCGACGAGGTTCTCGATCCGCTCCTTGAGGTCGTCGGGCAGGTTGTCGTACGCGGCGCCCATGTCGCACCACATCGTGTCGCCGCCCGCGGCGGGCACCTCGATGGCGCGAAGGACGGCGCCGAGCGAGGGGTTGACCATGAAGGAGTGGTCGCTGTGCCAGATGTTCTTGTTGCCGGCGGCCTTGGCGTCCTTGGCGAGCCGGGACAGGCCCACGGTCTCGGTCTTCGGGAAGAACGGGTTGGGCTCGGGCGGGCCCCAGACGGCCGAAAGGTCCAGGTGGTTCTCGGAGTTGAAGCCGCTCTGGCCGCGGAAGAAGATCACCTTCCATTCGAGGAGGGCCTGGCGGAGCTCCTCGGCGAGTTCGTCGGTGATCGGCTTCGTCAGGTCGACGCCGCTGAGCACGGCTCCGAAGTGCGGGGTGAGCGGGTTGACCTCGAACAGCTTGTAGTCCACCTGCTCCGCGCCCGGCGCGAGCCGGTCGAGCGTGCGTCGCCCGTAGCGCATCAGGGGCTTGTCCAGTACGGGCTTGGGGTTCTCGACGGGGGCCGTCGCGACGTCGTGCATGGGGGTCCTCCCAACAGCGAACGCTATTACGTAACCGGCAGTATCGATATTGAGATGCGGCGGGGCAAGGGGTCTGGGGTGATGGATTTCAGGAAAGTGCTCGCGGGTGCCGATGGGGCGCCGCGGGGCGCCGTGCGGGCAGCGCGCGGGCAGCGCGAAAGTCGCGCCGGGGGCGTCAACTCGCCCGGCGCGCAAGGGAGATCGGAAGGTGACGCCCGGTCCGCGGCCGGTTACGGGCTACGGCCTGACGTCGACCGCCCTGCCGATGAGGTCGACCACGGAGTCGACCAGCTCCTTGTCCGGCGTCCGCATCTCGGCGACGAGCCGGAAGATCAGCGACGAGGCGATGAGGGTCGTGACGTCGACGATCGGCGCGTCTGCGCGCACGTCGCCGCGCGCCATGCCGCGCTCCAGCACGTGCCGCGTCTCGCTCGTCACGCGCGTCACGTACGCCTGGAACGCCTCGCGCCCCGCACCCGCCTCCGCCGCAGCGCTGATCACTCCGGCGAGCAGGCGGCCGACGCCGGGCTGCCGGTACGCGCGCACGCGCTCCGTCAGTACGGCGCGCAGCTCGGCCCTGAAGTCCCCCATGTCGGGCACCGCGAGCGCCCCGACGCGGGACTCGGCCGCGGCGATGATCAGGTCCTGCTTGGTGGGCCAGCGCCGGTACATGGCCGGTTTGCTCACGCCCGCGCGGCTCGCCACGGCGTCCATGGTCAGCGCGTCCATGCCCTGCTCGGCGACCAGCTCGACGACGGCTTCGAGCACCGCCTGCGTCACGTGCTCCTGACGCGGCCGCCCGGGCCCCCTGCGCGCACGCTGTACCTGCTCATCGGCCATACGGAGACCCTACAGGCGTGCGGCTCAGGCCAGTTCTGCCCGCAGCACGTGCTTGGTGATCTTCCCGGAGGGCGTACGGGGAAGGGCGTCGCGCAGGATCAGTTCGCGCGGCACCTTGTAGCGGGCGATCCGCTCCTCCAGCCACGCCCGCACCCCGGCCAGTTCCAGGCCCGCGCCCTCGCGCGGCACGACGAACGCGACCACCGTCTCGCCCCACTGCGGGTGCGGGCGGCCGACGACGGCGACGTCGAGCACGTCCGGGTGCCCGCGCAGCGCGCCCTCGACCTCCTGCGACGCGACGTTCTCGCCGCCGGTGATGATCACGTCCTTCATCCGGTCGACGAGCGTGACATAGCCGTCCTCGTCGATCCGCCCCAGGTCACCGCTGCGGTACCAGTCCCCGGCGAAGACCTCGGCGGTGGCCACCTCGTCGTCCAGGTAGCCGAGCATGCGGGTGTCGGTGCGCAGCCAGATCTCGCCGCTCTCACCGGCTCCGGCGTCGCTCCCGTCGGGGCGTACGACGCGCAGGTCCACGCCCGGCATGCCGCCGCGCCCGATCGAGCCCGCCTTGTCCGCGTGCTCGGCCGGGAGCAGCGAGGCACCCGCGGGCCCGGTCTCGCTCATCCCGTACACCTGCTGGAAGTTCTCGGTGCCGTACGCCTTCATGAGGCGGCGCACGGTGTCGGCGTCGAGCGGCCCCGCGCCGTAGAGCCACGCGCGTACGGACGACACGTCGTACGTCGCGTAGTCGGGGACCGCCTGGGTCGGGGCGATGAGCGCGATGGGCGCGCCGAAGAGGGCCGTGATCCGCTCGCGCTGGATGGTTTCGAGCATGCCCCGGGGCTCGTACTCGCGCTGCAGGACGACCGTGCCGCCCGCGAACAGGGTGCCGAGCGTCATGTTGTTGAGCGGCGCCGCGTGCCAGATCGGCATGCAGATCAGGAAGCGCTCGTCGCCGCGCATCGACATCGTCGCCGCCGAGTACGCGGCCGTGAGCGCGGCCGTACGGTGCGAGTGGACGCAGCCCTTGGGGGTGCCTGAGGTGCCGGACGTATAGAGGATCTCCGCGATCTCGCCGTCGGGGCGGTCATCGGCCGCGTACGGCTCGGCCGCCGCGACGAGCGCCTCGAAGGCGTCGGCAGGCAGCTCGCCCGCCGGGGTGTCGGGGTGGCTGACCAGCCAGCGCACGTCCACGCCCGGGTCCGCGGCGGTGGCGCGCCCGCCGAGCTCCGCGTCGACGACCGCGAGCCGCGCGCCGCAGTGCTTCAACTGGCGCGCCACCTCGGCCGCCTGGAGCTTGTGGTTGAACGGTACGAGGGTGGCCCCGAGGCTCCAGGCGCCGAAGGCGGCGAAGAGGAAGGCCGGGGTGTTGTGGGTCATCACCGCGAGCCGGTCGCCCGGACCGAGCCCCGCCTCGCGCAGCACGGTCGCGGCGCGGCGCGCGGCGTCCCCGAACTCCCGGTAGCTCCACCGCTGTTCGCGGTAGACGACGGCTTCCTTGTTACTGCCCGAGCGAACGGCGCTGTCCAGCAGGGCGCTGAGGTGCATCGCATTCTCCTGACGAGCCCGAGGGGCCCGGAACCGACCATGGCGTGAAACTCTGAATGATGGTTCACTGCTTGCATGGCCTACCGCAAGACCCCAGCCGAAATTCAGCGGCTCGAAGCCGCACGGGAACACCTCGTCGCGTGCGCCACCTCCGTCGTCGCGGAGGTCGGCTGGGCGCAGGCGTCCGTCACGGCGGTCGCCGACGCGGCCGGGATCGCGGCGGGCTCCGTCTACCAGCACTTTCCGTCGAAGGCCGCGCTCGCGGTGGAGGTGTTCCGGCGCGCCGCCGCGCGCGAGGTGGCCGTGGTCGGCGAGGTGCTGCGCGGGGACGGCGACCCGGTGCTGCGGCTGCGGCGCGGGGTGGAGGTCTTCGCCCGCCGCGCGCTGGAGAACCGCGGCCTCGCCCACGCCCTGCTCGCCGCCCCCGCCGACCCCAAGGTCGCCGCCGAGCGCATCGACTACCGGCGCCGCTACCACACCCTGTTCGCCGAAGTCGTCCACGAGGGCATGGCGGCGGGCGTGTTCCCGAAGCAGAACGGCGAGCTCACGGCGGCGGCGCTCACCGGCGCGATCGGCGAGGTGCTCGTCGACCCGCTCGGCGGCGCCCGCGACGAGACCGCCACCGGCGACCTGATCGCCGAACTCACCGCCATGGCGCTGCGCTGCGCGGGCGCGCCGACCGCCTGACACCTTTTACGTTTCTCACGTCCACGGAGGTACGCACCATGCAATCGAACCCCTCGGTGACGCACGAAGTGACCAACCAGGCACCGCCGTTGACCGGTCACGACGCCGCCGACGACCCCGTACTCCTCGAAGGCGTCCGCCGCGAGGGCGCCGAGTGGCACATCGACGAACTGCACCGCTTCGGCCGTTACGTCGGCAGCGATGAGGCCCGCCTCTGGGCCGAGCAGGCCAACCGCCACGAGCCCGAACTGCGCACCCACGACCGGTACGGCAACCGGGTCGACGAGGTCGACTTCCACCCCTCGTACCACTCGCTGATGAGCGCGACGGTCGCGGCGGGCGCGGCGGGTTCGGCGTGGGCGGACGAGCGGCCGGGCGCGCACGTGGCGCGGGCCGGCACCTTCATGCTCGCCACGATGCTGGAGCAGGGCCACATGTGCCCGGTGTCCATGACGTACGCGGTGGTGCCCGCGCTGCGCCGCACCCCCGAACTCGCCAAGGTCTACGAGCCGTTGCTGACCAGCACGGTCTACGAGCCGGGCCTGCGGGCGCCGTTGGAGAAGCGCGGGCTGCTCGCCGGGATGGGCATGACGGAGAAGCAGGGCGGGACGGACGTCCGCGCGAACACGACGGTGGCGGTGGAGCAGGCGGACGGGACGTGGCGGCTGCGGGGCCACAAGTGGTTCACGTCGGCGCCGATGAACGACGTGTTCCTGGTGCTTGCGCAGGCGCCGGGTGGGCTTTCGTGCTTTCTCGTGCCGCGTGTGCTGCCGGACGGCTCGCGCAATACGTTCCGGATCCAGCGGCTCAAGGACAAGCTCGGCAACCGTTCCAACGCGTCCAGTGAGCCGGAGTTCGACGACACGGTGGCGTGGCTCGTCGGAGACGAGGGCAAGGGGGTGCGCACCATCATCGACATGGTGACGATGACGCGCCTCGACTGCGTGCTGGGCTCGGCGGCGCACGTACGGGAATCGCTGGCGCAGGCGGCGCACCACGCCCGCCACCGGTCGGTGTTCGGGGCGAAGTTGATCGACCAGCCGCTGATGCGGAACGTCCTCGCGGACCTGGCGTTGGAGTCGGAGGCGGCGACGACGCTGGGCTTGCGGCTCGCGGGCGCGGCGGACCGTGCGCAGCGCGGGGACGCGGGTGAGCGGGCGTTTCTGCGGCTCGCCACGGCCGTGGGCAAGTACTGGGTGTGCAAGCGGCAGCCGGGGGCGGTCGCCGAGGCGCTTGAGTGCCTGGGCGGCAACGGTTATGACGAGGCGTCAGGCATGCCGCGCCTGTACCGGGAGGCGCCGCTGAACGGGATCTGGGAGGGCTCGGGGAACGTCAACGCGCTCGACATGTTGCGGGCGTTGGCGCGGGAGCCGGAGTCCTTGGAGGCGTTCCGGGCGGAGGTCGAGGCGGCGGCCGGGGCGGATGCGCGGCTGGACGCGGCGTGGCGGGAGCTTCAGGGCGAGTTGGCGTCGGCGGAGGACGCGCAGGTGCGGGCGCGGCGGGTCATCGAGCGGGCGGCGCTGGTGCTTCAGGGGGCGCTGCTGGTGCGGCACGCGCCGGGGCCGGTGGCGGACGCGTTCTGCGCGAGTCGCCTGGCCGGCGGGGGCGGGTTGGCCTACGGAACGCTTCCCGCCGGAACCGACTTCGACGCGCTTCTGGGCCGCCTCCCGGCCTGACCCCGCTCCACGCCGGGCAGCGGGGTCGCCCCGGTTCGCGGCTCAGGATCGCCAGGTGTCGTGGTGCGTGACCTCGGCGGCGGGACGGCGTGGTGCCGGGCGGAAGCCGTGCCCTGTCGGGTGGGCGACTGCGAGCAGCCCGGCCTGCCGGACCGTGTCGGGAAGCCCCAGGACGCGGGCGGCGTCGGCCTCCCTTCCGAGGTGAAGCGTGGTCACGGCGCTGACCAGGTTCTCCAGCCGCAGGGCCAGCATGAGGCTCCATATGGCGGGCCAGATGGAGCCGTAGTACACGCTGTGCGCGGCGTGGCCGACAGGGTCGGGGAAGCCCAGATCGGTGAACCGGGCCTCGAAGTCCTCTGGTCCGACTGCCAGGCAGGGCACGACGAGGACGGGTGCGCGGTGCAGGTTGTCGGCGAGATGGGCCGACGCCTCCCACAGCCGGCGGCGGCGCGCGTCGCCGTCGGCCGCTTCCCGCATGGCCGTCAAGTAGGGGCCGGCCGCCTCGCGGTAGCAGTCGGCGAGCGCCGCGCGGAGTGCGGGGTCGGTGACGAGGATCCACTGCCACAACTGGTTGTTGGACCCGTTCGGCGCCTGGAGAGCTGTGTCCAGGGCACGTTCGACGGAGGCGGTGTCGACGGCCCTGTCCCAGTCGAGCCGCTTGCGCACGGAACGGGTGGTGGTGAGCATCTCCCTGGCCGTCGGGAGGCTGCGGGGCGTCGGACTGTCGGGCACGGCTGCGGACATGGGCGTGCTCCTTGCGATGGAACGGGACGGGTTCAGCCGGTGGTGCCGGTGGTGCTGGTCGTGCTGGTCGTGCTGGTCGTGCTCTGTGGATGCCAGGGGTGCTTGTCCCCGTCGACCTTCGGGAGTTGGTACACCACGATGTCCACGGGGTGGTCCACGGGGAGCGCCCCGTGCGGGTCGCCGGGGGCCAGCACGACGAGGTCCCCCGCGCGGACGTGATGCTCGGCTCCGCAGATCCAGTAGTCGGCGTCGTGGAGGAAGTAGAAGATCTCCCACATGTGGCGGTGGAAGTGCCGGTCCTCGGTGAAGTGAGCGGGGTGACGGGCGAGCAGGATCGCCGTCCGGTCGGCGGGGACGGGCAGGTCGAGGTCGTTCAGGGTGAGGACGGCGCGCCCGTTGGGGCGGTGCTCGAGGGGAACTTCGGCTGCGCGGACAACACGCATGGCAGTCCTTTCACTGGTACGAAGCTGTGGGACGCGGAGGCGGGACGCGGAGGCGGGACGCGGAGGTCAGAGTGCGTCGAGGCGGTCGGCGACGTCGTTGAGGAGCTCGACCCCGCGCGCGTACAAGGCCAGGGCCAGGCTTTCGGTTCCGTCCTGACGCAGGTGGAAGGGCATGACGCTGGCCATGTGGCAGGCCTCGGCGAACAGGGCCCGTAGCTGCCAGTGGGGTTCCTGGCGCAGTGGCTCCCAGGCGTCCAGGGCGGCGAGCAGTTCTTGGTGGACCCGCTGGTAGGCGACGGCGAGTCGAGGGGCTGTGAAGGTCAGAGCGAGCCGGGTGTCCTCGTGCCGCAGCCGGTAGTGACCGGCGTGCAGCAGGTCGTAGAGCGAGTGGCACGAGTGGAAGAGCTTTCCCACGTCGTAGGCGATGTCGTAGTTCTCGGCTCCTCGCGGGTCGACGAGCAGGAATCCGGGGCGGGCGGGGCGGACGAGGATGTTGTCGAAGTGCAGGTCGCCGTGGATGCGCAAGAGACGCGGCGGCTCCAGCACGGCCAGCTTTGGGTGGTGGGCGAGGCGATTCGCCAGCGGCCAAAGGTTCTCCCTTTCGCGGTTGTTGACGACGACGGTCGGGCTGCGCCACAGGCGCTGGTACTGGGGCAGCCGGCGTGCGGTCTCCGCGACGCGGCCGGTCACCCGGTCCAGATGGATGCGGCGGGCGTAGTCCTCGCGGGGGCCGGGGACGCGCCGGTACACGCGGTCGTCCAGCGTCCGCACCACCTCGACCAGGACCGACACGGCGGCCTCCGGGGTGATGCGGCCGTCGAGCAGAAGGGTCCGGAGCGTGGGCAGGTCGTGGTACGAGAGGTCGACCGAGCCTTCGTCCTCGCTCAGGATCTGCGGGAAGAGGCGGCGCGCCGCGGGATCCAGCGAGCGCAACCAGGCGACTTCGTCCGCGAGTTTGGCCCGGCCCGCCCCGCCGGCCTGCTTGCGCAGCCGCGGTGCGCCGCCACCGGCGGGCAGCAGCTTGTACGTCGTGGCGTGGGAGCCGCCGCCCATGGGCGCGACATCGAGCCCGGCGGGGCGTCCGTCGTCGGCCGAGGGAACGAGGCGCAGGGCTCGTGGCCGCAACGCGCGTATGGAGTTGGTGGCGTTCAGGATCGCGGCGGTGGGACTGGAGTGGAGGTCCGCCGTCGCCGCCAGGGAGTCCGCTTCCATGGCGGACAGCCGACTGGCGAAGGCCGCCGCGTCGTCGGCGGCGAGCAGGGCCATGCCGCCGAAGACGTACTCGGACAGCAAGTCCTGGTCAAGGGAGGTCAGTTGATATCCGTTCTTCTGCGTCGCGCGCAGACGGGCGCGAACCACGTCCTGGCCGGCGGGGGCGTCCCGGCGTACGAGCACCGCGGTGTGGGGGTAGGCGGCGAGGAGCCGGGCGCTGTCGAGGAGGGATTCCGCCCGATCGTCCGCGAGCAGGATCCGCCCGGCTCCGTTGTGGAACGCGCCGGCAAGAAGGTGCAGGTCCGACCGGGCGGTGGACCTGGTGAGACGCAGGCTGTGGACACGGCTGACCGTGGGGAGTCGGGCGAGTTCCCGGTACTGGCCAGGGGGCGCGGCGGACGTCTCAAGAGGCTGAGGTTGAGATTGAGATTGAGATGGCGAGCGGCGTTGGAGGACAACGACGTGCAGAGCGGCAGGGGCAGCGTTCATTGCAGGCTCTTTCCGCGAGCGCCCGAATGTGGGGGTGGGCGTGGCGCGTCTTCGATCCTTCCGGGAACGAGGCATGGACCGATAGCAGGTATTTCGCCCAACTACTCCTAACTTGCGTCGTATTAGCCGATGTGGGGGACCTGCGACCGCTCTCACCAGTACCGATAAGTGGAGTGACACTTCTGAGCGGTGAGCCGTGTGTGACAGCCGGTACCGAAGGGGCACGTGAGCCCCACGTCCATGACGCAAACACACCCGGTCACCGGGACCCTCCGCGCGCCCTGACGGCCAACGTCACACGCTTCGGCCCGCCCACCACCAACTACGGCTCCCCACCCCTAAGCGGATCTGGTGAAGTCGGCTGCGGGTTGGGGAGGCGTCGTGTGGGAGGGACCGCCCGAGGTCGCTGACCTGCTCGAATGCAATCCCGTCACCGTTCGTGCGGCGGTCCACCGCGTCAACGACGGCGGAATCGAGGCGCTGCCCGACGCTCCGCGTGCAGGCCGCCCGGCGAAGGTGCTGGGCGATAACGACCGCGCCGCGCTGGCCGAGCTGTTGGACCACTCCGCCGTGACCGGGTCACCTGGACGGTTCCGGCCCTGCGCGACTGGCTGCGCGAGCAGCGCGGAGTGGAGATTTCCGCCGACTGGCTGTGGGAGCTGTCGCGCCGCGACGGCTTCCGCTGGAAACGCACCCGCGACAGCTTGCGGCACAAGGCCGACCCCGTCCTCCAGCAGGCCGCAAGGCGGCGCTGGGGGACTTACGGACTTACGGACTTACGGACTTACGGATGGAGGCGCACGCGGGCGGGCGGGATCTGATCTTCCTGGATGAGTCCGGGTTCGCCCCGACGATGCCCACCGGTTACACATGGTCGCGGGTCGGACAGCGGGCGGTGGTGCCGAAGGAGGACACCAAGGACCGGCGGGTGAACGTGCTCGGCGCGCAGGTCATCGGCATCGAGCCGGACCTAATCTGGCAGTGCACCAGCGGCAGGGTCGACGCCGGGATGCTGCTGGAGTTCGTCCTGGTTCGTCTGGCGGGCCTGGGCGGCGGGGCGGCCGTGCTGGACCTGGCCGCCGATGGCGTCGGTATCGATGCCCCACCGGTCTGGGAGCGGCGCCGGCCGTGCACGATCGTGCTGGACAACGCATCCGCGCACGTGGCCAGGGCGTTCAGGGCCGACGCCGTCAGCTGGCGAAGATCGGGATCGATTTGTTTTATCTGCCGCCGCGCAGCCCGGAGTTGAACGGTATCGAGCTGATCTGGCGCCAGGCGAAGTACCAGGACTATCCGCAGCGCGTCCAGACCAGCGTCGATGCCATCGGTCAGGCCGTCGACCGGGCCATGGCACGGCAACGAGACCAAGTCCGGCTCTCCGCAAGGAGCGTCGGCCAGACCTCCTAGTGCGGATTCCCCAGGAAGGGGAAGTCGGGGCGAAGGTCGGTGTGTGGGCGCAGCCCGTCGTGCGGCGCGGCGCCCCGGGTCAGCTGGGCGATGCCCATGTTGATGACGTCGTCGATGAGGTTTCGGCCGTTGGGGAATCCTTCGGCGCTGGTGTAGTCGTAGGTCAGGAGGTCGGGGAGCAGGCTCTCCGCGAGAGTGGCTGCCTGGTCCTTGGGATGGCCTGCGTGCTCGAAAACGTGGGTGAACTTGTCGAGGAAGCGTTCGCGGTCTCGGGAGGGTTCCTGCTGGTTCCAGACGCGTTTGTCGTCGTCGCTCTGGTTGAAGTTGGCGTCGATTCCGGGTCGCCCGGCCCGGTCGCCCTGGACCAGGCGGCCGTCGTGCGGCACCAGGACCCGGGCCCAGACCCCGACGTGCGGGTTGGGGCCGAGCGCGCTGTTGGGTACTTCCAGCACGATGGCGAACACGTTCTTGTCAGCGAAGAAGTCCGTACCGGTCCACTGGAACTTGTCACTGGCGCCGACAGGGTCGGCGAAGAACGGGTCGCTGCGGAGCCCCGCGAAAAACCTGTAGCCGTTGGCCTCGGTGATCTGCGGTTCGGAGCCGAAGGTCACGGGTGCGTCGGCGAGGATCGTGTCTCCCGCGCCGGGATTGGCTGCGCCCTCCCGCCCGGTCGCCCGTTGCAGGCTGGCGGTCTGTGTGTGATCTCGTACCGGGGAGAAGCGGATGCGGAAGGCGATATCGGTGACCGCATCGCCGTCGGCGTCCACGCCGAGCTCGTACACCGACTCGTGATCGACGGCGTCCTCGGTGAACGGCGAGGTCGGATTGATATTGACCACCAGGATGGTCTTGCTCGCGTCGCCCGGCTTCTGAAACGCGTAGAGATCGGTGATGTGGCTCCTGGGGTCCGTACTGGTGGGGCTGATACCCAGGCCGGAAACATGGTGCGCCATGTGGAGGCTCCTGTCGGGTGGCGTGGAAGTACCGGTGGCGGAACGAGGACGGTTCGCCGCGGCACACGCTCAGCTCCGGCGGAGCGCCCTCCCTTCGTCGCGACGATCCGCCGCTGCCGTGCGTGCGCTCCGCTGTGCTCCTCGTGGCCCGTGGAACACCGACAGCCACGATCTTCCTGTCCACAGTGAGCTGTACATCCGTCAACCGGCGTAGTTGCTGTAAGTCACGGGGCCGCATGAGCAATGGCGCATGCCGACGCGGGCAGGCCCGCCAGGCGCAGCACCTCGTCGGCAGCCTCAACCGAGATACCCACCCCTCGTGGCGTAACTTCCCAACGCAACCAACTTCACCGGACCCGCTTAGCGGTCGACGTCACACGCCCTGACCAGCCCACGCCACCCACAACTCCCCACCCCTGGCGGTCGGCGTCACGCGCCTTGGGCAGTCTGCCGCCTGGGGCGGCAGGGTGGGCAAGGCGGCGCACGGTGCCGCGTGATGAAGGGGGTGGCCCCGGCCACGGTGTGCCGGAGGCAGGGGGACGGGGGCCGAAGCCCCCGGAGGGGGCGGGCGGGTGGAGATGGGCGGGTGAGCCCGAGGTGGACGTTGTTGCTGGGGCGGCGTGGTCGGGGGGGCGGCGCGGCGTGAGGCGGCGCGGCCATGGGGCGGCGCGGACGCGGGGCGGCGCGGACCCGTGTCCGAGGCCGCGCCGACGTCACCCGCCCCCCGGGTAACCCGCGGGACGCACCGCCCCCGGGTAACCCGCGGAACGCACCGCCCCCGGTCACCCGCCGGACGCGACCTCGCAGGTTGTGCCGCCCGCCGCGCACCAGTGCGTACGCCCGCCCACCAGGTGGAGTTCGAGGTCGGCCGTGGACATGCCGGCCTGGTCGAGGGCGGAGCGCAGGGCCGTGGGGGCCGGTTGGGGTGGGAGGCCGAGGACGCCGATCACCACCACGCCCTGCCGCGCCTCCACCGACGCGATCTGCCAGTTGCGGCCCGCCGCCCACTTCTCCGCCACCGGCTTCGCGTCCGCGGCGAGCGCCCGGTCCCGCCACACCGAAGCCGTGCCCGTGGCCAACGGCACCGCGATCAGTACCAGCACCCCGGTCACCGCCACCAACGTACGGCCGTGGAACTCCCCCACCCGCAGCCCGGACTCCAGCGCCGCGCCCCGGACCCCGTACACGAGGAAGATGACGGTTCCCGTGGCCACGATCGCCGCGACGTTCGTGGCGAACAGCAGCCCCGACTCGAACGCGTCGTGGAAGCGGCCCACCGTGATCAGCAGCCCCGTGACGGCCAGCGGCGGCACCAGCGAGATCGCGATCGCGACCCCCGGCAGCGTGTCGGAGATGTCGGCCCGGACGAGGGCGAACGCGCCCACCGTCCCCGTGGCGAGCGCCGCGAGCAGGTCGATGAGGCGCGGGCTGATCCGCGAAGACACCTGCGAGTTGGACGCGAAGTCGTCGGGCGGCGCCGCGATCCACCCGAGCAGCATCCCGATCGCCACCACCGCGAGCGCCCCGCCGAGCACCAGCAGCACGCACCGTACGACCTGCGAACGGTCCGCCAGCACCAGCGCGAGCGCGCTGCCGAGGATCGGTGTCATCAGCGGGGCCACGATCATCGCCCCGATGACCGTGGCCGTGGAGTCGCCCACGACTCCCGCGCCCGCGATCACGGAGGCGAGCACGAGCAGTCCCCAAAAGCGGGTGGAACTGGGGCTCTTGACGCCGCGTTCGATGAACAGCGTGTCCGTCATACGGTGCACCGTGGCAGCGTCGACCGACCCCAATGTCATGGGTTTCATGGTGTACCTCGCCCGCCCGCTTCAGACGGCCGTCGGCGCGGACGGGGGCGCCCCCGGCGATCCTCCCCCGGCATCGTCCTCCGCCCCCACGAACTCCACCACCGCCAGCAGGAACAGCAACGACAGCGCGATGCCCACGACCACCCACCCGGTCGGATAGGACCACAGCAGATACACGAGGAGCGCGAGCACGATCAGGGCCGCGACGATCCACTTGCGGTGGCGGCGCACGAACGGGCCGACCGGCCCCGTGCGGAATCCGGCCCGGTCCGCGGTGAGCCGCGCCCCGTCGATGCCGGAGATCCACAGCCCGCGCACAAGGCCCGCCCGCTTTCCGCGCCCCGTGAGCCACGCCGCGATCGCGACGACGACGCCGAGCGCCACCACCATGCGGACCATCGTGAACAGGAAGTGCGTCATCGTGTCGTAGACCGCGGCGGCCGCGTCCTGCGAGACGCTCGCGGGCAGCCGGTCGAGGTAGATCACGCGGAAGACGCGCAGGCCGATGGCGAGCAGACCGCAGCTCACGGCGGCCGCGAGGGCCGCCGTCACGAGCGCCCTGCGGCGGCGTACGGCGAGCAGCACACCACCGGCGACGAGGACGAGCGCGATGATCGGCAGCCAGTTGCCCATCACCTGGAGCAGCCTCATGTACGTCTTGACCTTGCCGATGTTCTCGTTCGTGACGAGCGTGTAGTCCGTGTGGACCTCGGGGATCTTGCCCGCGACGGTGAGTCCTGAGTCGACGAGGCGCTGTTTGACCTGGTCGACGACCGGGCCGAGGTCGAGGGTGACGGTGTCGCCGCCCTCCAGCTTGACCGCTCCGCCGCCGCTGCCGGTGAGTGCCTTGTCGAGGGCGCTGTGAGCCTTGCGGTTGGTCTGCTCCCAGATGTTCTCGAAGGCGTCGGACGCGACGACGGCCTGCGCCTTGTCCTGGACGAAGCTGCGGACCGCGCTTTCCAGGGAGTCACCCAGTTTGCCGAGCGACTTCTCCACCAGTGGCCGGTCGTTCGTGTCGACTTCGGAGAGGAGGGACTGAAGGTCGATCCGCTGCATGATCGCGTCCGTGGCCCGGCCCGCGACCGCCTTCTGGGTGTCGGGGTTCGAGGCGAGCGGGCCGACGGTGTCGACGTAGCGGTCGGTGTCGCCGACCTCGTCGGCCGCCCAGGAGGCGACGATGCCGAGCGGCGCGAGGACGCAGCCGATCACGATGAGGACGACGGCGAGGAAGGACCTGCCCCGGTGCCGCGCGGGGCCGCTCGCGGCCTCCAGTTCGGCCACCCGGCCGCGCAGCCGGGCGAGTTCGGCCTGTTCGGCGGGCCCCATCGGCGCCGTTTCCTCCGCCACCGCTGCCTCCTTTTCGACGCGCGAGCGCGCGCTGTTTTGAATGCCAGGGGAACCGCTGCGCCGCCCGAGGGCGAGACGGGCCGTGCCAGACGGGTGACGAATTGACGAAATGCGGGAGGTGGGAGGGCGGGTGATACTGCACCGACAGCAACGGGCCAGGCAGGCCGCCCCCGGACCCCCGACCGGAGAGCCTCATCGTGGAACCACAGAACTCGCCCTACAGCCAGCAACAGTCGTACGGACAACAGCAGTCGTACGGACAGCAGCAGTCGTACGGACAGCAGCAGTCGTATGGGCAGCAGCACTCCTACGACCAGTCCTACGGCCCACCCGAACCCGGCTATGCCCCCGAGCCGCGGCCCCGCCTCGACGCCGGGAAGCTGTGGGCGGGCGGGCTGATGACCGCCGTCATCGCCGCGCTCACGGCGGTGGTCGCCCTGCTCCTCGTACGGGGTGTGCTGGACGTTCCGGTGTTCGCACCGGAGGGCGACGGCCTGATGGGCAACGCGACCACCGGGGCGCTCGCGGGCGGCGCGGCCGTCGCGGCGCTCGCCGCGACCGCACTCCTGAACCTGCTGATCGTGGCGACCCCGCGCCCCGAGCGCTTCTTCGCCTGGATCATCGGGCTCGCGACGGCGGTCATGGTGCTGCTGCCGTTCACGACCGATCTGACGTGGCAGGCGAAGCTGGGCACCGCGGGCGTGTATCTCGTCATCGGCATCGCGATCGGTTCGCTGCTGTCCTCGGTGGCCAGGGGCGCTGTGCGCCGCTACTGAGCGCTCGCGGAAAATTTGCCTGGCCGCGGCCGTACGGGCCGCGTTATCGTCGACGTATGAACGTCATGGGGCGCCATCTCACCACCGCAGCCGCGCGAGCGACCAGCTCGCCGGTTGCCGCCGCCTGACGTCTCACCCCTTCCCACCGGCGACCGGAAACGGCCGCCGGTTTTTTGCTGTCCCGACACGCCCCGCCCGGCCGTTTTCGGTGCCTCCGCCCTTTCCACGCGTTCCACGCGAAGGAGTCACCCCATGCGTACCGAGGACGTCGTCCGTACCTTCATCGAGTTCTACGAGGACCGCGAGCACCGCCGGATCACCGGTTCGACGCTGCTGCCGCCGCCCGGCGACCCGGTCCTGTTCACCACCTCCGGGATGCATCCGCTCATCCCGTACCTGGAGGGCCGCCCCCATCCGCTGGGCCGGCGGCTCGTCAACGTACAGCGGTGTCTGCGCACCACGGACCTCGAAGAGGTCGGCGATCCCACGCATCTGACGGTCTTCGAGATGCTCGGCTCGTGGTCGCTCGGCGACTACGAGGGGCCGCGGAGTTTGGAGTGGGGGTACGAGCTGCTCACCGAGGGGTTCGGGATCGATCCGCGGATGCTGTACGTGACCGTGTTCGGCGGCGACGAGCAGACCGGGCCCGATCTCCGCTCGCGGGAGGTGTGGGAGCGGCGCGGGGTGCCGGTCGAGGAGACCGTGGAGGACAACTGGTGGCCCAACAGGTCGTCGACCGGGCCGTGCGGACCCGACTCGGAGATCTTCCTGTGGACCGGGGGCGAGGACACCCCGCCGGAGTCCTCGCCGACGAAGGACGAGCGCTGGGTGGAGGTGTGGAATCACGTGACGATGCGTCACCGGCGCCTGGACGACGGCTCGTTGGAGCCGCTGCCGCAGCGCAACGTCGACACCGGGCTCGGCCTGGAACGCCTCTCCACGCTGCTGCGGGGCGGGACGTCGGTCTTCGAGTGCGACGTCTTCGATCCGTGGCGGCGGCTGCTGCCGGGGCTGTGGCCACTGGAGGAGTCGCCGTTCCGGGTGGTGAGCGACCACCTCCGCTCGTCCGTCGTGATCCTCGGCGACGGGGTGCGGCCGTCGAACACCGGTCAGGGGTACGTGCTGCGGCGCCTGCTGCGACGGGTGCTCACCGTGCTGCGCCGCGAGGACCCGCACCGCACGCTCGGCGATCTGCCGGACGAGCTGGTCCTGCACACCCTGGACCACTTCCGGCAGGACTCCGTCGACCCGAGCGACGTACGCCGGATGCTGCTCGACGAGGAGGAGCGCTTCGACCGGCTCCTGGAGCGGGGCGGGAAGGTGCTGTCGCGGCCGCGGTTCCGGGGGCCGCTGACCGAGGACGACCTGCGCTATCTGCACGACACCCACGGGCTGCCGCGCGAGCTGGTGCTGAACCTGCGGGAGCAGTGACCGCGGAGGGGCTGCCCGGACCGCTACACCGGCAGCCCCTTCGGCTCCTTCACCCGCTTCATGATGATCTGCGAGTTCACCTCGGTGACCCCGTCGAGCGCGGTCAGCTCCTCGATCCACAGCCGCTCGTACGCGGCGAGGTCGGCGACCGCGATCCGCAGCAGGCAGCCGGGGCTGCCGAACAGGCGGTAGGCCTCGATGACGTCGGGGATGTCCTGGAGGGCGTGCTCGAAGGCCTCGACGGAGGCGCGGTCGCGGCGCACCTCGATGGAGACGAGGACCTCGAAGCCGCGGCCGACGGCGTCCGGGTCGACGATCGCGCGGTACCCCTGGATGACGCCGTCCTTCTCCAGCTGCCGCACCCGGCGCATGCACGGGGACGGGCTCAGGCCCACCCGCGCGGCCAGGTCCTGATTGCTCAGTCGCCCGTCCCGCTGGAGCTCACGCAAGATATGCAGATCGATCCGGTCCATGACGCAATCATGCACCACGCCGACCGCGATCATCGGCGATGATTCGCAATCCAATTGCGTAGATCACGATTTATCCTTGCTGGAGATCGAACAAACACTCCCACAAGGCAGGCAGGTCACCTTGGCACGCATCACCCTCATCAGCACCGGAGGCACCATCGCCAGCCGCTGGCAGGGCAGCGGTTACGCCGCCGACGCCGGCGGCGACACGGTGCTGGCCACGGCCGCACTGCCGGAGGGTGTCGAGGTGAGCGTCGTCGACCTGTTCAACGTGAACAGCTCGCGGATGACGACCGAGCTGCAGCTGACCCTGCTGCGCGCCGTGCGCGAGGTGCTCGCCGACCCGGAGGTCGACGGCATCGTGGTCACGCACGGCACGGACACCCTGGAGGAGTCCGCGTTCCTGCTCGACCTGTACCACGACGACCCGCGCCCGGTCGTCCTCACCGGCGCCCAGAAGCCGCTCGGCGACGCCGAGGGCGACGGCCCGGGGAACATGTACGACGCGCTCCAAGTCGCCGCGAACGTACGGGACTTGGGCGTGCTCGTCGCCTTCGACGGGAAGGTGCACGCAGCGCGCGGCACCGTGAAGACGCAGACCCTCGCCGCGGACGCCTTCGCCGACCCGTCGGCCCGGCCGCTCGGCCGCCTCGGCTTCGGCCGCGTCGACCTGCGCCACAAGCCGAGCCGCCCGACGCCGCTGCCGCGACCGGAGGCGGAGGCGGGCGCGGCGATACCCCGCGTCGACATCGTGATGCACCACTCCGACGCCGACGCCACGCTCTTCAATGCCGCCGTCGAGGCGGGCGCGCGCGGCATTGTGCTCGTCGCCACCGGCGCCGGGAACGCCACGCCCGAGCTGGTCGACGCGGTCGACGCCGCCGTACGCCGCGGGATCCTGGTCGCCGTCTCCACCCGCGTGCCCGCCGGGCCGCTCGCCGAGATCTACACGGGCGGCGGCGCCGTGGACCTGGTCGCCGCGGGCGCCGTGCTCAGCGGCACACTGCGCGCGGGCCAGACCCGGATCGCCGTCCTGGCCGCCCTCCTCGCGGACGTCTCCCCCGCCGCCCGCCCCGACCTGCTGCGCCGCCTCATCGACGCGCCGGACCCGCACACCCCGGACGCCGGTTCCGGAGCCGGGGCGCTCGGCGACGAACAGGCCGCCGCTTAAGCGTTTTCTCCCCGCCCTGATCTCCAACTGCCCTTCTCCTGTTAACTTTTGAGGAGGACAACGGCGACGGTGGCCAAGGGGGCGGTCCGGTGCAGCGGGGTTCGGCGTGCCTGGTGTTCGATGTCGAGCTGCCGCCCGGGGAGCCGCGCGACTGGAGTCCGGGGCCGTTGCCCGCCGTGCTCGCCGACGCGGCGGCCGACCGGGACTGGCGCCTGACCTACTTCGAACCACGCGTCGGCGCCTCCCTGTTCGGCACCGATGAGCGGCCCGCGCGCTGGCACCTGCGCCGCCCGCCGACGGGCCCCGACCCGGAGATCGCCGCCCTTGAGCTGCTCCGCGTGCCGGAGGCGGCGGGCCTCGGCTCCGACCGGCACGGGCTCGCCGTCCTCCACGTACGCCTGGCCACCGACCCACTCGCCGAGCTGACCGCACTGGCCGACCTGGAGCGCCAACGCACCCGGTTCCAGGGCCTGTTGCCCGACGGCGTACGGATCGAAGAGGACGCCTCGCGCGCCTGGACGGTGGCGCACGCCACCTTCGCCGAGGGGGAACCGCCGCAGGTGATGCCCGACTCGTACGCGGAGTGGCGCGGCCGGGACCAGTGGCTGTGGCTGCTCGCCTCGAAGACCCCGCTCGACCGGTTCGCGCCGGACCCCGAGGACACGGAGCTGTTCGCGGGGCGGGTGCGGTTCTCGGCCGACTGGCAGGCGCTGGTGCTGCGCGACGGCGCCGCGTTCGTCGGCACGAGCCCCGACCCGGGCGGCGACGACACCTTCCACGCCACCGCCGCCCACCACGTCCACACCCTCTACCTGGACGTCTTCCTGCTGGCCCGGCTGCAGTTCCTCGGCGCCAACGCGCTGGCGAACGAGCTGTCCGAGGTGCGCGCCCGCGAGTCGGACGCGGCCCGGCTGATGCGACTGGAGAAGCGCCTCGTCGAGCTGCGCCACGCCCTGTGGTCCACGCACATCACCTCGCACGACAAGTCCAATGAACTCCTGGAGCGGTTCCAGCGGCAGCGCCGCCTCGACCAGTTGCTCTCCCACACCGGCTCGGGGCTCGCCGACACGGCCCGCTTCGTGGAGGCGGGCCGCTCCCGCCGCACCTCGCTCGCGCTCAGCCTGCTGTCGGCGGTGGGGCTCCCCTTCGGGATGGCGTACTCGGCGGCCGCCGTGTGGGGCAGCCCCGGCGGCTGGGCGCTGCTGGCCAGCACGGCGGCGGCGCTGGTGGTCACGGTGCTGCTGTTCGTGCTGCTGCCGCCGCTGCGCGGGCTGTTGTCGGACACGACCTGGCACGGGACGGGGGACTGATCGCCGTGGTGCTTGTCGCGCTCTACCGTTCGGGGCCGCTGCGGCAGCGGCTCGCCAAGGGCTACAGCGTGTACGTCCCCGATGCCGGGCCCGGCAGGGGCGCCGCCGAACTGGTCGCGGCGCTGTGCGCCAACCCGCCGCTGCTGCCCGGCGCCGCGCCGGGGGCGCAGGGGTGCGGGGTGCACGGGGATCCGCGGACGCCGGGCGCGCTGTGGGTGGACACGGGGCGGGTGTCACTGCACGATCCGGCGGCGCGCGCGTACGCGGCGGGCGCGCTCGCGGCGGCCGTCGCGCACGTCGCCGGGATCGTGCGGCAGCAGGGCGGAATGCTCATCCCGTCCGGCTGGCAGCATCACCCGGAGGCCGCCGCGGGGCTCTGCGCCGATCTGCACTCGGTGGAGGTGCTCGGCCCGGTGCAGCGGGAACTCACGGCCAACCTGGTGCGCGAGCACACGGCCGCCCTCGCGGCGCTGACGGGACGTCAACTGTACGGTCCCGCAGGGGTGTCGGCGGGTGGTTCGGCCCGGCTGTCGCGCCGCTTCGACCAGGTCGGCACCCGCTACCTGGACTCCTGCTCGCCGGAGCACCTGGAGCGGGTGCGGGTCCGGCTGCGCCAGGAGGAGCGGCTCAGCGGGCTCGATGCCATGGACGTCAACCCACTGGGCGAGAGCGGGGCGGGCGCGGCCGGCGATGTGACGGTGCGGCTGCTCGACGCGCAGGTCACCGTCGCGTCGGCGATGGCCCACGCGCTGCTCGTGCAGGCGCTGTCGATGGCGGCGCGGGACATGGAGCGCACGGGGCGGCGGGCCCGCCTGATACCGCAGCAGGTGATCGAGCAGAACCGGTCGAGGGCCGTCGCCCACGGCCTCGCCGCCGAGTTCCGGGTCGACCAGGGGCCGCCGAAGAACAACAAACCGAGGAACGACAAACCAAGGAACGACAAGCCGAGGAACGACAAGCCGGGGGACGAGAAGCCGGGGAACGACAAGCCGGGGAACGGCGACAAGAACGCGAAGGCGGGCCGGGGCGACGGCGGGCCGCCGGCCACCGTGCCCGCCGTCCGCGCCGCGCTCGGCATGCTGGAGGAACTGATGCCGTTCTTACGGCAGTTGGACGCCACCGCCGAGGAGTTGGGCCCGCTGCTCACCGGCCTCGAACTCGCCGACTCGACCGCCGCCGCGTCCGACTTCGTACGCAACGAGAACGACCTGCTGGCCCACTGGCAGGCCCACGACGCGACGGCCCTCGCCCCCGAGCGCCTCACCCAGGGCCTCGGCATGCCCGACTGGCTGACCACGGACCACCTGGGCGCCGTCAACTCCGCACTGGCGCCAGGCAGTTCGTCGGCGGCGCGGCTGTGGCTGGCGGAGCGGCTGTCCGGGGAATCGTCCGCGGCGGCCTCCGCGACCTCGGCCCGATCCGACAAGCCGCGCCAAAAGGCGGCGCCGCAACGGGAGTTGACAGCCATCGACGCCGACGGGCTGCTCGCCCGGCTCGGCGAGCCCGATGTGCGCCCGCGCGAGGCCGTCGACGCACTGCGCGCCTACTGCCTCGGCGAGGGCGAGCTGGACCTGACCCGGCCGCTGCGCTCCCGCAGCCGTGAGGACGCCCGCGCGCTGCGCCGGCTGCTGCGGCCGCGTGCCGCGCAGCGGGTGCGGTGCGCGGCGCCCATCTTCTCCTGGGACGACGAGGCGGCGCCGCGCGCCGTACGGGGCGCGGGCGAACGCGGGGTGGCGCTCCTGGAGTGGGACGTCGCGGCGCAGGACGTGGCGCGGGTGCGGGCCGGGCTGCGCTCCGTGGGGCGGCCGCCGGGCGGCATCCGGCACGTGCTCCTGACCGACACGACGTACACGGCGGGCGAGGGCGAGCGGCGCGGCAAGGTCGAGGTGCTGCTCGTCGCCCCGCGCAAGGAGGCGAACGCCGGATGACCGCGCCCACAGCCGTATCCGCCCCCGTGCCGGTCACCCTCGACCTGCGCGGCTTCCGGCGGATCCCGCGCTCCACCGACGAGTGCGCCGCGCTGTGGCAGCGCATCGAGCCCGCCGTCCTGACGGTCGACCCTCGGGTCGGGCCGCGGGTCCTGTTCGACCTGGGCGAGGAGGGCGAGGTCGGGGTCTGGTTCCTGGACCCGGCGGCGGCGCCCCTGCCGCTCGCGCCCGCCACCCGCTTCGCGGTGCGCGGCGTGCTCGAACCGCCCGAGGTGCGGCACGCCTGCACGACCTGCCGGGCGGCGGGCACCACCACGTACGCGCCCTATCGCTGCTCCGGATGCGACCAGGAACGGCGGCCGGGCCGGGTGTGCGAGGCCCACGCGCTGTTCATCGAGGGCGGCCTGCGCGCCTCCTGCGGGGCGCACGCGCCGCACTGCCGGTGCGGGACGCGGGCCGTGGCCTGGTGCGGCGGCACCCGCTGCCGCACCCGCAAGGCGTGGTGCGCGACGCATCTGCGCCGCCACCCCGGCGATGCCACGGTGGTGTACTGCCACGACTGCTACGCCGACCGCTTCCCGGTGTGCGAGCGCGGGCAGTGCGAGGGCACCGGGTACATCCGCTGCGAGCACCGCACCCTCGCGTCGATGAGCCCGTGCGGCCGGCAGATCTGCGCCGAGCACGCCCAGCGCTGGCAGGTCTACGGCCCGTACAGCCGCGGCCTCGCCCTCTGCTCGCGGCACCATCAACGCCTGCGCTCCACCTCGCCCGAGGGTCTGATCGACATCGTGCTCGCCGGGACCGTGGCCCGCGGCGGCGGCCATCGCGGCAGGTCGGCGAGTCGCCGAAGGGTGGAGCTGCCGCGCATCAGCATCGTCCGGCACATCCTGATCAACACCCGCCGCACCGTCCTCGACATGGAGTCCATCGACCGGCTCTTCACGGACCTCCAGCGCACCCTGCGCGCCCGCGCCGCCGACAAGAACGCGAAGGACGACACGGCCGCCGCCGCGGTCCGCCTCATCGACCGGCACGCCGCGTCGCGCCGCGAGGACATCGAGCGGTTCCGGGAGCAGCACGTCGAGGGGCGCGGCCACTTCGACCGCATGGTGCAGCAGCTGCGGCGCGGCGGTCAGCGGGAGCTCGCGGGCGCCGTGACCTTCTCGGACTACCGGCCGCGCAGCCGGATCCTGTTCGTACGCGTGCCGGGACGGCTGCGGAGCGCCTTCCTCGGTCCCGGCGGGGCGACGGTGAAGGACCTGGAGCGACGCGTGGGTGTGGACATCAAATTGGAGCGCGGATGACGGCCCTCAGGTGCACGGCGCAGGACACCCGTCTGGTCACGGCGGGCGGCCCAGGACTGGTCGGCGACAACCGGATCGCGGTGTCCGACGCCCGGCTCGCCGCCGAGTCGGCCGGGGTGCTTCAGGTCGACGGCCTTGGCGCGCGCCGCTCCGTCGCGGTCCGGATCGTCCCGGCGCCCGGCGTGCCCTCCGATGTCGTCGTGGCGCCCACCGGCCTCGTACAGGAGCACCGGATCAGGGCCGACGAGGGCTGGGACCTGATGGCCGCCGACGCGCCGGCCCCGGCCGTCCTGGAGCTGGAGCTGCCGTCGGGGCCCTCGCTCGACGAGGCGGCGCTGATGGTGCGCGGGGCGCCGCTGCTGTGCGGGCATGTCTTCGTGCACGGGTACGACGGGGCCGCCGATGTGTGGATCGACGTGTCGGGCACCCTCTTCCGGGTCCGCCGGGCCCTCGACCACGCCGGGCAGCAGCTGCGGGGGCTGCTGCGGGTGGGCGGGGACACGACGCTCGCGCTGTTCGCGCCGGGCGACCGGGGCGGCGTGGACGTCGTGGTGCTCGCCGACTGCAGCGGCTCGATGAGCATCCAGGACATTCCGGCGCAGGTGGAGGGCCGCTGGCTGAGCCGGCTGCGCGGCAACGCGACGATCTCCCGGATGGACGCGCTGCGCGACGCGCTCCTGTCGATGGTCGACACCCGGGTGCGGTACGCGGGGGTGGGCGCGCGCTTCGCCCTGGTGAAGTTCGACCACGAGAACGCCACCCTGTTCCCCTCGGGCGACGGCATGGCGGAGGTGTCCGACGCGGCGAGCATCGCCCAACTCCGGGGCGCCATCACCCTGTTGAACCACCGCACCTCCGGCACCGACATCGGCAAGGCGCTGCACAAGGCGGGCGAGCTGCTGCACCGCTACGGCGCGCCGGGCAACGAACGGCTCGTGGTCCTCGTCAGCGACGGCGCGAACTGGGCGCCGGTGCCCGAGGAGCGCAGCGGCGAGTCGGTGGCGGCGACGCAGGACCCGGTCTCCCTGATGGAGGACCTGCACGCGGGGCTCGGCATCCGGCTGCACGCGGTCGGCATCAGCGACGAGACCCTGTTCGGCCGCTGGTGGCAGGGGCAGCGCTGGTCCCGCGAGGGCTGGACGCCGCAGGCCCACCCGAGCATGGTCCCCGACCATCAGATGCTGGGCGAGCTGGTGACGGTCGCGGGCGGCGACCGGCAGCGCATCGGCGGGCTCGATGTCCTGGAGGAGTACTTCGCCGAGCTGGGCAGCGGCGTCGTCCGCACGGTCGGCCCGCCGATGCCGCCCCGCCTTCCCCAACTCCAGCTCTCCGCCGAGGAGTTGATGGCAGGGCCCGCCCGGCGCCCGGCCGCCGACCCGCGGCAGCGGCGCGCGTGGGAAGCCGCCGTGGAGGAGGCCGTCGCCGCCTACAGCCGGGTCTGCGAGGCCTCCCGGGCGCGCCTCGGCTTCCAGCTGCTGCGGTCGTCGTCGCCCGCGGACTTTGGACGGCTGCGCCAACAGTGCGCGAACCGGGCCGAGTTCACGTCGTGGATCTCGGTGACGTACCAGGTCTTCAACGAACGGCTGCACGCGCCGCTGCGGTACCCGAAGAAGGACCCGTCGGTGCTCGAACTGCCGCAGCTGGCCGGGCCGTTCTGGGACGGCCGGATGTCCCAGCTGCACGAGCTGCGGAACTTCTACCACCACGACCGGGACGTGGAGCAGCGCAGCGAGCAGAACCGCAGGGCGGGCGAGATCATCGTGCGGCACACCGGCAGCTACGACCCGGACGAGTCGGACACGGCGGCCTGGCAGACGTTCCAGCTCGGGCTCGTGCGGGACCTCGCGGCGCTGCTCGGCGAGGCGCACGGGGTGCTTGAGGCGGCCCCGGAGCCGGTCGCCGCCGCCCCCGCCGTCGAGCCGGAGGAAGCGGCACACCCCGCCGGTCCGGCCGAGCCGGTGGGCGGGGTGCGCATCAAGTCACAGGGTTACGACTAGGACCCTGGACGAGTGGATCCCTGGTGATCCCTGGTCGGGGCTACGACTGCGGGACGACGCCCGGCGTCTCCACGGCCTCCTCGTTCGGGGCGAGGCTGTCCATGAAGGAGCTGACCGAGAAGACGGCGCGGCCCGCGCCCGCCGGACCGTAGCCGGGGGGCGAGGAGAGGCCGTGCTCGTCCATGGCGTTGCGGTACGCGTCGAGCAGCCGGATGTGGTACTCCAGCGGCGCGCCGTTCGGGTTCTCCTTGCCGAGCGGGGTCGTCGGCTCGGGGCACCACGTGGTGAAGCGCGGCGTGATGCCGTTCGACATGAAGAAGTTCAGGCCCTCGGTGGTGGAGGCGATGGCCTCGTCGACGGTCTTGAAGCCGAAGGGCTCGGCCATCTCGACACCGGCGACGAAGTTCGGGATCACGTTGCGGGCGCCGAAGACGTCGCGCGATTCGAGGATCCGCTTGTGCCACTCGTCGCGGCCGACGTACCGCTCCTTGCCCGGGCAGTACATCTTGAACAGGTACTCGTCCCACACCTCGAAGTTCGGGTGGTAGATCTGGACGCCGTAGTCCTTGAAGCGCTGCACGTCGTCCTTGGGCAGCGCCTGGGCGACGACCTTGCCGATCCAGCGGCCCGGGAAGTGCTCCTCGATGGCCTTGGCGTAGCGCCCGTAGAAGTCGGCCTCGTCCAGGCCCTGCACCTTCGACGTGATGGCGCCGCCGGTGAGGGTGTACGCGGTGGACGCCTTGGCGGTGTCGTACTGGTTGATGATGTCGAGGGCTTCGAGGACCTCGTCGACGTCCTTGACGCCCGTGTACGGCCGGCCGGCCGCCTTGTGCTGGCGCCAGTTGTGGTTGATGTCGCAGTACTGGCACTCCTCCTTGGCGCCGAAGTACTGGCAGACCCGGAAGGCCGTCAGGTAGATCAGGTAGCCCCACTGGATCGTGGGGGCCACCTCCATGACCGACTTCCCGTTGGAGAGCTTGTGCCGGTAGTACTCCGGCATCGGCGGCACGCCGACGTCGGAGATCCGCTTGCCGTCGAGGTACAGGCCGAGCATGCCGTCCTCGTTCGCGGCCACGCGGTACGGCGACGAGGGGTTCACGCGGACCGAGACGACCGTGCGGCGCAGGTCGTAGGGGCCGCCGGTGAGGACGATCTCCTCGGGCGGGCGGCGCAGCGCGGCCTCGCCCAGCTCGGGGAGCGTGCCGTGGTCGAAGGAGAAGATGAAGTACGACTTCGGCTTGACCTCGCCGTCCTCGTTGTCGCTGAGCGCCGACGCGTCAAAGGCCACGCCGCCCCTCAGCAGGTCCTCCTTGAAGACCGCTTCCTTCGGAACGTGCGGGAAGCGCTCCATCAGGTCCTCTACCAGCGCCGTACGGCTCTGCATCCCGTTCTTCCTCCGACCCTCTGCTGTTCTACGGTTCGCACCCTCACGGTACGCCTTGGCCGCCGGTCAGCCCTGCCGGGTCCCCGCTCGGGCCACGATGTGGGCCGGTGCGGTGATGCCCGTGGGCAGCAGCGGGTCGGCGGTGGGGGCGCCCCAGCGGGCGGTCAGCGGCAGCGTCCCGGCCCACAGGCCGAGCCCGGCGTCGGCGGACTCGCCGTCGTCGGGCGCGCCCGAGCGGATCTTTACGGAGGCCTCTTCGAGGGAGAGCGCGAGGAGAGAGGTCGCCGCGAGTTCCTTGCGGTTCGGCTGCCGGGCGTACGCCCACTGTCCCGGGGTGGCGTGCTCGGTGAGGCGGCGCAGCCCTTCGAGCTTCTCGTCCGGGTCCGTGAGCACGCGCGGCACGCCGTGGATCATGGCGCTGCGGTAGTTCACGCCGTGCTCGAAGACGGAGCGGGCGAGGACGAGCCCGTCGACGTGCGTCACCGTCACGCATATCGCCGCGTCCGGGTGGGCGGCGAGACTGCGGCTGGCCACGGACCCGTGCACGTACAGCGACCGCTCGTCACGCCCGTACACGGTCGGTACGACGACGGGGGCGCCGTCGACCAGTACGCCGAGGTGGCACACGAAGCCCGCGTCGAGGATCGCCTCAAGGTCGGCGCGGTCGGTGCGGGCCTGCTCCCGCAGGCGGTGGTGGGTGGTGCGGGGGGTTTGCGGGAGGGTGCGGGGCAGGTCGGTGTTGGTCATGCGCAGGCACGGTACTCCGGGGGTGTGGCGGGGAGTTCGGTGAGGTCGGCCGGGCCTGCGTCGCGGGGCTCTGCCCCGGACCCCGCGCCTCAAGCGCCGGCGGGGCTTGAACGGCCCGCCCGGCGCAGGGGGTTGCGGGGCGTGGTCCAATTTCCGCACGCCGCACTCGCAGAAGGGCATCACGTGCCGACCATCACCAACTGGGCCCGCAACATCACCTTCGCCGCAGACCGGCTGCACCGGCCGGACACCGTCGACGAGTTGCGGGCGGTCGTCGCCGGAAGCGCGCACATACGCGTACTCGGCAGCGGCCACTCGTTCAACCGGATCGCCGACGTGGACCCGGAGCGCGGCGGCACGCTCGTGTCGCTGGCCGCGCTGCCGAGCCGTATCGACGTGGACCGCGCGGAGCGCACCGTCACGGTCGGCGGCGGTGTGCGCTACGCGGAGTTGGCCGCCGCCCTGCACGCGCAGGGCCTGGCCCTGCCCAACATGGCGTCGCTGCCTCATATTTCGGTGGCCGGTTCGGTGGCCACCGGTACGCACGGCTCGGGCAATGGGAACCGGTCGCTCGCCGAGTCCGTGCGGGCCGTGGAGCTCCTGACCGGGGACGGGGAGATCGTCACGCTCGCGCGGGGCGACGTCGGCTTCGAGGGCGCGGTCGTGTCGCTCGGCGCGCTGGGAGTCGTGCTGTCGCTGACCCTGGACGTGGAGCCGACCTTCGAGGTCGCGCAGCACGTCTTCGGTGAACTGCCCTTCGCCGGGCTGGACTTCGCGGCCGTGTCTTCGGCGGCGTACAGCGTGAGCCTGTTCACGGACTGGCGGGGGCCGCGCTTCGAGCAGGTGTGGGTCAAGCGGCGGGTGCCGGAGGCCGTGGACTTTCCGTGGGCCGAGCCCGTCGGCGAGGCGCGGCATCCGGTGCCGGGCATGTCCGCCGTGCACTGCACCGAGCAGTTCGGCGTGGCGGGCCCCTGGCACGAGCGACTGCCGCACTTCCGGGCCGAGTTCACGCCGAGCAGCGGGGACGAGTTGCAGTCGGAGTATCTGCTGCCGCGCGAGCACGCGGTCGCGGCGCTGGCCGCGCTGGACGCGGTGCGGGAGCGGATCGCGCCTGTGGTGCAGGTTTGTGAGGTGCGGACCGTCGCTGCCGATACGCAGTGGCTGAGCCCGGCGTACGGGCGGGACACCGTCGCGTTCCACTTCACGTGGGTGGCGGACGCGGAGCAGGTGCTGCCGGTCGTGTCGCTGGTCGAGGACCGGCTGCGGGAGTTCGGGCCGAGGCCGCACTGGGGGAAGGTGTTCACGGCCGATCCGGCGCAGGTCGCCGAGCGGTATCCACGTGCCGCGGACTTCGTGGCGCTGGCCGAACGGCTCGACCCGGAGGGGAAGTTCAGTAATGGGTTCGTGCGGGGACTGTTGCCGCGTCGTACGTGACGACACTTTTGAAAGCCCTTTCTCCAACCCCTTGTCGAAGTCCGCTGGCCGCTCCTAGCCTGACGGCATGAAGCGCACGTCCCGCGACATACGGACGGCGAACCGGTACGAGGTGCTGCGCCGCTGCCTCGGCCGATCCGCTGTCTCCCGGCAGGAGTTGGCCGCCGAGACGGGCCTCAGCTCGGCGACCGTGGCCACGCTCGTCGGGGAACTGGCCGACCTGGGAATACTGAGCCCGGTCGGCTTCCAGGACTCGGCGGGCGGGCGGCCCCGCGGGCTCGTCTCCGTCGACGCGGGGCACGGTTCGCTCGTCGGCGTGGACGTCGCGGAGACGTATGTGCACGCCGAGTTGTTCGACCTGAACCTGCGGGTGGTGGGGCGCGCCGACCGCGAGCTGCGGCCCGGTGCGCACGAGCCCGGGCACGTGGCCGCCGTCATCGCCGACGCGGTCCGCGCCGTGCTCGACGCCAACCCCGGTGGCCCGGTGCTCGGCGCGGGCGTCTGCATGCCGGGGCTCGTCGACCGCGAGGGCGGCATCAGCGTGTACGCCCCGAACTGGGGCTGGCGGGACGCGGTGCCGCTGCGCGAACTGCTCGCCGAACACCTCGACGTACCCCTGTACCTGGACAATCCGCTGCGCGCGGCCACCGTCGCCGAGCTGTGGTTCGGCGCGGCGCGCGGGCGGGACGACGCGGTCGTGGTCAACCTCGGCACCGGCGTCGGCGCGGGGCTCGCGCTGGGCGGGGCGCTGCACCGGGGTGTCACCAACAGCGCCGGTGAGTGGGGGCACACCACGCTCGTGCTCGACGGGCGGCCGTGCCACTGCGGGGACCGGGGGTGTGTGGAGGCGTATGTGGGTGCGCCCGGGATCATGCGCAACTTGCGGGAGCTGCACCCCGGTTCGGCGCTTCTTCATGCCGGTGACCAGACCGCGACCATCGGGGCGGTCGGGCGGGCCGCCGGGGAGGGTGTGGTGGAGGCCCTCGATGTCGTGCGGGAGACCGCGCGTCATCTCGGTCCTGCCGTGGCCGACCTCGTGAATCTGCTCAATCCCGAGGTGGTGGTGCTCACGAGTTGGGTGGCGGCGGCGTTGGGCGGGCCCCTGTTGGGTGAGGTCCGTGAGGCCGTCGCGCGGCACGCGTTGGCGGGGCCGTTCGCCGCGACGGAGGTTGTTCTTTCGCCGATTCCCACGGATCCGGTGAGTCTGGGGGCGGCGACGTTCGCGTTGGAGGGCGTGTTGCGCGGCGACGGGGTTGACGCCGCGGGGCTCCGCCCCGGACCCCGCGCCTCAATCGCTGGCGGGGCTTGATCAATCTAAGGAGACTCATGTCCATTGCTTACGTAACCGACCCCTCCCCCGGCACCGGCGCTCTGCCGCCCCGCGCCTGGTACGCGGAGTCGTCCGCGAAGCGCCTTTCCCTCAACGGGAGTTGGAAATTCCGGCTGTCGGAGACCGCCGACGCCCACGACACGTCCTTCGCCACCGGCGGGTACGACGCCGGGGACTGGGCGGAGTTGGCGGTCCCGGGGCACTGGGTGATGCAGGGCGACGGGGCTTTCGGGGCGCCGGTCTACACGAACGTGCTCTACCCCTTCCCCGTCGACCCGCCGCACGTCCCGAACGAGAACCCCACCGGCGACCACCTGCGCACCTTCGACCTCCCGGCCGACTGGCCCGCCGACGGCTCAGCGGTGTTGCGGTTCGACGGCGTGGAGTCCTGCGCGAAGGTGTGGCTGAACGGTACGGAGCTGGGCGAGTTCAAGGGCAGCCGGCTGCCGCACGAGTTCGAGGTCGGCGAACTCCTCGCGCCCACCGGCAACGTACTCGCCGTCCGCGTCCACCAGTGGTCGGCCGGGTCGTACCTGGAGGACCAGGACCAGTGGTGGCTGCCCGGCGTCTTCCGTGACGTGACCCTGCTGCACCGCCCGGCGGGCTGCGTCGGCGACTTCTTCACGCACGCCTCGTACGACCACACCACCGGCCACGGCACGCTCCGCGTCGAGAGTGACGTGCCGGGCCGGGTCACCGTGCCCGAGCTGGGGGTCGACGTCGCGACCGGGGAGTCGGTGACCGTCGCCGTCGAGCCGTGGACGGCCGAGACGCCGCGCCTGTACGACGGTGAGCTGGCGACGGGCGGTGAACGCGTCCCCCTCCGCATCGGCTTCCGGACCGTGGAACTGTCGGCGGACGGCCTGATCACGGTCAACGGCACGCCGATCCTCTTCAAGGGCGTCAACCGGCACGAGTGGCACCCGGAGCGCGGCCGCGCGCTCGACCTCGAAACGATGCGCCGCGACGTCGAGTTGATGAAGTCCCACAACATCAACGCCGTCCGCACCTCCCACTACCCTCCGCACCCCGCCTTCCTCGCCCTCTGCGACGAGTACGGCCTGTGGGTCATCGACGAGTGCGACCTCGAAACCCACGGCTTCGTCGAGCAGGGCTGGCGGGACAACCCGGTCGACGACGACCGCTGGACCCCGGCGCTGCTCGACCGCGCCGCCCGCATGGTGGAACGCGACAAGAACCACCCCTCCATCGTCCTGTGGTCGCTCGGCAACGAGGCGGGCACGGGCCGCGGCCTGACGGCGATGGCGGAGTGGATCCGCGCCCGCGACCCCGAGCGCCTCATCCACTACGAGGGCGACATCAACTGCCGTGACACGGACGTGTATTCACGGATGTACGCGTCGCACGCCGAGGTCGACCGGATCGGCCGCCGCCTCGACGGCGGCACGGAACGCCGCCGCGCCCTCCCCTTCATCCAGTGCGAGTACGCCCACGCCATGGGCAACGGCCCCGGCGGACTCGCCGACTACCAACGCCTCTTCGAGAAGTACGACCGCCTCCAGGGCGCGTTCGTCTGGGAGTGGATCGACCACGGCGTCGCGGACGAGCGCTACGGGTACGCGTACGGCGGCGACTTCGGCGAGGAGCTGCACGACGGCAACTTCGTCTGCGACGGCCTCCTCTTCCCGGACCGCACCCCGTCCCCCGGCCTCCTCGAATTCAAGAAGGTCGTCGAGCCCGTGCGGATCACGGTCGACGCGGACTCGGGCTCGGCCCACGTCACCAACCGCCACGACTTCCGCGACCTCTCCCACCTGTCCTTCGACTGGACGTACGAGGTGGAGGGCGACGCCGTGGCGAACGGCTCCCTCACCGTGCCCCCGCTCTCCCCCGGCGAGTCGGCGGACGTGAAGCTCCCGGCACCTCCGGAGGGCGACGGATACTGGACGGTCCGCGCCGTGGACACCGACGGCGGCAACGAGGTGGCGTGGGGCCAGAGCGCCCCGCCCACCTCAACTCCCGTTCCCTCGCCCGCACTTGGCGCCCGCCCCGCCGCCTCCGAAGCGACCGTCACCCTCGGCCCTGCCACCTTCGACGCCCGCACCGGCACCCTCCTCACCATCGGCGACACACGCCTCACCGCCGCTCCCCGCCTCGACGTGTGGCGGGCCCCCACCGACAACGACGACGGCGCGAGCTGGCAGGACGACGAGCGACTCGGCCTGCGCTGGCGCGAGTTCGGCCTGCACCGCATGCAACACCGCGTGGACGCGGTCGACGTCGGCGCCGACGCCCTCACGGTCCACACCCGGGTCGCCCCCGCCAGCCGCGACATCGGCCTGCGCACCAGCTACCGCTGGACGGCCGACGAGGGCCGCCTGCACCTGACCGTCTCCGTCACCCCCGAGGGCGACTGGCACCTCCCCCTCCCCCGCCTCGGCGTCCGACTCGGCGTCCCCGTGGGCGACTTGGGCGTCCACTGGTTCGGCGCCGGACCCGGCGAGGCGTACCCGGACACCCGCGAGGCGGCGCGCCTCGGCCGCTGGGAGACGGACGTGGCCGCGCTCCACACCCCGTACGTCCGCCCGCAGGAGAACGGCGCGCGCGTAGACGTCCGCTGGGCCGAACTCGGCGGCCTGCGCATCGAGGGCACCCCCACGTACGCCCTCACGGCCCGCCGCTGGACGACCGAACACCTCGACTCGGCCACCCACCGCACGGACCTCACCCCCGGCGACACCCTGTGGATCCACCTGGACCACGCCCACCAGGGCATCGGCACCCAGTCCTGCGGCCCGGGTGTACTGCCGCAGTACCGGCTGACGCCTGGTCCGGCGGAGTTCTCGTTCACCTTCGAGCAGCTGTCAGGCAGGTGAGCCGTCGGCCAGGCAGGTGAGCCGTCGGCCAGGCGGGCGAGCCGCCTGTCACGCGGGCGAGCCGCCTGTCACGCGAGTGAGTCGCCTGTCACGCGGGTGAGCCGCCTGTCACGCAGGTGAGCTGTCGTCGCCGGGAGCCGCGAGTGCGCGGTTCCCGGCGACCTCGGCCCAGACCGTCTTGCCGGGCGCGGCCGACTCAACGCCCCAGCGCGCCGCGAGCGCGCCGACCAGGAGCAGGCCGTACCCACCGCCCCTGGGCAACCGGTCGCCGCGCTGGTCCGACACGGCCACCCGCAGGACGCCCCGCTCGTCCTCGGTGAGCCGCACCCGGAAGTCCCGCCCCGGCACCCGGCCGTGCCGCACGGCATTGGAGGCGAGTTCGGCGGCGACGAGTGCGACGGTGTCGTTCACCTCGCCCGCGTACGCGTACCCCCACATGTCGAGTTCCTGGGCGACTAGGCGGCGGGCGAGGCGGGCTCCGCGCGGGGTGGAGCTGAGGCGCTGCGTGAACATACGTACGGTGACCGGGAGCCCCGGCATGGCGTTCGCTGGCATGACTCCACGGTGGCGCCAACTCCCCTGCGTATCCACGTCGTCGACTCGTACGCGCACCCAGCGTACGAGTCCGCGCTCTGGACAGTAACGGTCACCCACCGTGACCATGGGTGGTTCGGCAGGGCCGCACTCACACCCACCGGGGGTACCGACATGGCGGGCAGCGCCCACACCAACGAACCCGACCCGAACGACAGCCTCCAGACCTACGGCGCGGTCCTTCAGGGATTCCGCGAACGTGCGGGCCTCACGCAAGAGGCGCTGGCACCGCTCGTACGCTATTCGCCGTCGTTCGTCGCCTCCGTGGAACAGGGCAGACGCCTGCCACCGGAGGACTTCGTGTGCCGCGCCGACAAGGCGCTCGACGCGCACGGCATCCTGGTCAAGGCCGCCCGGCGGCTGTGCCGCCAGCCCGGCCTCGCGGCCTGGTTCCGCAAGTGGGCGGGCCTGGAGGAGAACGCCGTCAGCCTCTACACGTACGAATGCCGGGTCGTGCCGGGCCTGTTGCAGACGGCCGCGTACGCCCGCACCCTCTTCGAGCACCGCATCCCCCTCCTCACCGACGAGCAGATCGAGGCCCAACTCCTCGCGCGGCAGGACCGGCAGCGGAAGATGCGGGAGCGCGTGACCACGGCGTTCAGCTTCATCGTCGACGAGCATGTGTTCCTGCGCGGGACGGGCGGGCCGGAGGCGACGGCCGAACTCCTGGACCATGTGGTGGAGTTGGCGGAAGGGGCGCGTAATGTAGAGGTACAGGTCATGCCATTGGGTCGGGGGGTGCATGCGGGAATGAACGGACCGATTCAGCTGCTTGAGACGCCGACGAACCAGTGGTTCGCCTACAGCGAGGGGCAGGAGAGCGGGCAGCTCATCTCCGATCCCAAAACGATCAGTGTGCTCCAGATGCGGTATGCGAAACTGCGGACGCAGGCCCTCACCCCCGGTGACTCCGTGGGTCTGCTGAAGCGACTGCGAGGAGCGCTATGAGCACCGACGCACTGGCCTGGTTCAAGAGCAGTTACAGCGGCGACTCCGGCGACGATTGCGTCGAAGTCGCCCTGGCCTGGCGCAAATCCAGCTACAGCAGCGGAGACTCCGGCGACTGCGTGGAGATCGCCGCCTGCCCCGCCACCATCCACGTACGGGACTCGAAGCGCGCCGAACACGCCCGACTCGCACTGTCGCCCGCCGCCTGGCGGGAGTTCGTGGAGTTCGCCGCGCGCTGAGGACGAGAGGGAGGCCATGTCGGAAGCGGGGGAACGGTACGAGGCGTCGGGTCCCGGCGCGATGGCCGCCAAGAGCATCGGTGTGGCGGTCACCGGGGACGGCAACAAGATCACCTACGTCGCCACCGGGCCCCCGCCCGGACACCTCCTGACCTCGGCCCCCACCGCGTCGGCGCCGCTGTCACCGGAGCGGGCGAGAAGCAGACCGAGCCAGCTCCTCTCGGCACACAGACAAGTGGTCCAATTCACTGGCCGTACGCAGGAGTTGGCGGAACTTGAAGCGTGGCGGGAGGGCGCGGACGGCGCCTCGGCGCGGCTCGTCAGCGGTCCCGGCGGGCAGGGCAAGACCCGGCTCGCCGAACACTTCGCCCGGCTGTCGGCGGACGCCGGCTGGCAGGTGCGGTTCGCCCGCCGCACCGGCCCCACGACCGTGGAGGACGGGCCCGGGCCGCAGCCCCGGGACGACGCGGACCGGCTGCTCGTCGTCGTGGACTACGCCGAGCGGTGGGCCGTCGACGAACTCCTCGCGCTGGTGGGCGGCGTGACGCGCGACGGCTGGCAGCGGGCGCGGCTGCTGTTCCTGGCCAGGCCCGTCGGCCTGTGGTGGCAGGGGCTCGCGCACCGCCTGGAGGACGACTTCGACGTCGACGCGCGGTCGATGCCGCTGCCCCCGCTCGCCGTGTCGACGGACGACCGCCGGGACGCCTTCGTACAGGCCCGCGACTCCTTCGCCGCCGCCCTGGACATACCGGAACCGGCCGCGGCCGAGCTGCCCCCTCCCGAACCCCTGGCGGATCACGACGCCTACGGCGGCGCGCTCACCATCCACATGTCGGCGCTCGCCGGACTCCTGGCACAGCTCGACGGGGAGACCGCACCACAGGACCCGGGCCTGCTCTCGCAGTACCTGCTGCGGCGCGAACAGGCCCACTGGCAGCAACTGTCCTCTCTTGGCGGCCAGTTGACGGTCGTCGACGCCCCGACGATGGCCCGTACGGTGTTCACCGCGGCGCTCACCGGACCGCTGAGCCACGACCGGGCCACGGACGCGCTCGGCCGAGTGCGTCTCGCGCAAGAGCCCGCGTCCGCCTCCCGGATCCTCGACGCCCACGCGCACTGCTACCCGCCGGAGGACCGGGCCACGGTGCTCGAACCGCTCTACCCGGACCGTCTGGCCGAGGACTTCGTCGCCCTGCAACTGCCGGGGCACGGGCAGGAACACCCCGCCGACGCCTGGGCGGACGCGGTGCCACTGCGCCTGCTGACCCCCGAACCGGACGGCGCCCCGCACGACCCGTACGGTCCGCACGCGGTCACGGTCCTGATCGAGACCGCGGCCCGCTGGGAGCACGTCGCCACGCGCCAGCTGTACCCGCTCCTGCGCGAGCACCCGCACCTCGCCCTGCGGGCCGGCAGCGCCGCCCTGCTCCATCTCGCCGGATTCCCCGGCCTCGACCCACGGGTGATCGAGGCCGTGGCGGAGCAGTTCGTCCCGGCCGACGTAGGTCTCGCGACCGCGTCCGCGGTCTGGTCGAAGCTGCTGACCGACCACAGAGTGGCCACCAGCGGCGCCGAGGAACGGGCCGACCTGCACACGGACCTCGGCACCCGCCAAGGCCACGCGGGCCTGCACACGCAGAGCGTGGAAACGCTCCAACACGCCGTGGACAGCTACCAGGAGCTACCCGCTCCGCACCGTCGTGAGACGCGCAACAGCCACGCCTGGGCCCTCCTCAACCTGGGCATCGCGCACCTGCACCAGGGCTCGTACGCACTGGCCGCGCCCACACTCCTGAAGGCGATCAGGATGTGGCAGGAGCTGATCTCACCGGACACCGCACTCCTCCCCGGCCTCCCCACCGGCCTGGCCACCGCCCTCGACCGGATGTCGATCGCCCTCGCCCACCTGGGCCGCCCACGGGAAGCGCTGGACGGCTCACGGAAGTCGGTCGAGGCGTGGCGCCGCATGGGCGACAGTCACGAGGCGCGCGCCGGGCTCGGCCGTGCGCTGCTGAACCTCGGCAATCGGTACGCGGCCGACAGGCCTGGCAGCGCCAAGGCCATGAAGGCCACTCAGGAGAGCGTCTCGATCTTCCACGAACTCACGGAGAAGTGGCCGCATCTGTACCTCCCCGATCTGGCCCGAGCCCTGGGCAACAACGCGGACGACCTCCGGAATGCCGGAAGATCCGAGCAGGCATCAAGAATCCTTGACGAGTCCGTGGAGATGTACCGCCGGCTGAACGAGACCAACCCGGCGGCCTACTCGCTCTACTACGTGCAGTCATTGCTGAACCTGGGTGCATTCCACATGGAGGCCGAGCGCTTCGCGCAGGGGCACGACGCGGCCCTTGAGGCCGTCTCCGCGCTGGCCGGAGAGTCGGTGGAGTACTCCCCCGCACACCGCACGATGCACACCGGCGCCCTCGCCCGCCTCGTGATCTGCCTGTGCCGTCTCGGCCGGGCCGACGCGGCGGCGGACCGGGCCGGTGAGACCGCCGCGGTGGTCCGCTCCGGCGCCCTCACCACCTCGCTTCCGCTGCTCACCACCGTCGCGGGAGCCCTGGGACTGGCCACCGTCGAGCTCGCCTCGGCGCAGCGTCACGAGGCGCGGCTCCTCGCGAACGCCGGCTGGTCGATCCTCAGGCCCTTCGCGGGGGAAGCCTCGCTGGCCCCACTCGTGCGTTCGATGGAGAGCCTGGTCACCTTCACCCGGGACCCCGGGTTCTACCCCGCGCTGGCCGCCATGGACGTCATGGACGCCATGGACATCGAATCCCTCCACCCGGGGGCACCGACGGCACCAGCCGCCCTGCCCAAGGAGAACCGCCGCCCCAAGCAGCGCCGCCGCGGCAGACGCCGCTGACTCCGCACGGACATCCGGCGCCGCACGCGCCACCGGCGCCGACGCCGACGCCGGATGCGCTCAACCCGCCTGCCCCTCAACCGTGTTGCCGTCTCCCGTCACAGCCGTACCGATCGACTGCGCGGCGATCGACCGGGGGCCCGAAGCCGTGACCGCGACCGGCGCCGCCGACAGCATCGCGGCGACTTCGCGGGCGAGGTCGGCGTCCTCGCGCAGGGCGCGCTTCAGCTGCTGGCGCAGCGCCGCGAGCGCGTCCTCGTCCCCGTCGCCCTCGGCGACGTCCCGTACGGCCGCCTCCAGAGCCGCCCGGCCTTCGGCGTCCCGTCGATGCCAGATCCGCTGGAGCACCCGGCGGCCAAGCCCCGCGGTGGCGTTGGCGGTGGCATCCACGGCGATGCCCTCGACGCGGGTGAGGAACGCGGTGCCGTAGGCCGTCGCCGCGGTCGCCACATACGGCCCGGCCTGCTGCACCAACTCGCCGATCTCTACGCCCATTTCGGCCCACCCATCCCAATCGACGGCCTTCGACGAACATCGACGAACGTCGACGCCCCCTCCAGCCTCACACAGGTGCCGCTCGCGGTCCGGGTATCGACCCAAGCAGTCGGCCCATTCCCCTACTCAGGGCGGCCGGGGCAACGGTCCCATCGCCGCCCCGGCCGACTCGACGACCGCTTTGGGGCGAGGGGCGAAACGGTCGTCGTGTGCGGGAGTCGCCGCCGGAAACCGAAAGGTTGCCGCCCGCCCGGAAAAAGCTCAGGGCCCCCGCGCGCACCACCCCGCCCCGCTTGACATCATGGAGTACGTGAACTTCCGGTCGATCTACAGTCACGGTTTCGCGCGGATCGCCGCGTGCACCGGCCACGCCGCCATCGCCGACCCGCGCGCCAACGCGGAGGCCGTCCTGCGACAGGGACGGAGCTGCGCCGAGGACGGAGTCGCCGTCGCGCTCTTCCCCGAGATGGGGCTGTGCGGCTACTCCATCGAGGACCTCGTCCTCCAGGACCCGGTGCTCGACGAGGTGGAGGAGGCGCTCGCCGACATCGTCACCGGGTCGAACGACCTGCTCACGGTCCTCGTCGTCGGCGCCCCGCTGCGGCACCGCAACCGCATCTACAACTGCGCCGTGACCGTGCACCGCGGCCGGATCCTCGGCGTGGCCCCGAAGTCGTACCTCCCCACCTACCGGGAGTTCTACGAGAAGCGGCAGATCGCGGCGGGCGACGACGAGCGCGGGGGAACCATCCGGATCGCCGGCGCCGACATCCCCTTCGGCACGGACCTCCTCTTCGCCGCCGAGGACGTGCCCGGGCTCGTCCTGCACACCGAGGTGTGCGAGGACATGTGGGTGCCGGTGCCGCCGAGCGCGGAGGCGGCCCTCGCGGGCGCGACCGTCCTCCTCAACCTCTCCGGCAGCCCCATCACCGTCGGTCGCGCCGAGGACCGCAAGCTGCTGTGCCGTTCGGCGTCCGCCCGCTGCCTGGCCGCCTATGTGTACGCGGCGGCCGGAGCGGGAGAGTCGACGACCGACCTCTCCTGGGACGGTCAGACCATGATCTACGAGAACGGGGCGCTGCTCGCCGAGACCGAGCGCTTCCCGTTGGGCGACCAGTACGCCGTCGCCGACGTCGACCTCGACCTGCTGCGCCAGGAGCGCCAGCGCATGGGCACGTTCGACGACAACCGGCGTACGCATGCCGCGCGGACCGGCGAGTTCCGGCGGGTCGGGTTCACCCTCAACCCGCCCACCGCCTCCGACCTGGGACTTCGGCGTCGTGTCGAGCGTTTTCCGTTCGTTCCGGCGGACGCCGAGCGGCTCGCCCAGGACTGCTACGAGGCGTACAACATCCAGGTGTCGGGGCTCGTACAGCGGCTCGGAGCGATCGGCGGCCCGAAGATCGTCATCGGTGTCTCCGGCGGCCTGGACTCGACGCACGCCTTGATCGTCGCCGCGCGGGCGATGGACCGGGCGGGGCGGCCGCGCAGCGACATCCTCGCGTTCACCATGCCGGGCTTCGCGACCGGTGAGCACACCAAGGGCAACGCCCACGCGCTGATGAAGGCGCTCGGTGTCACCGCCGCCGAGCTGGACATCACCGACACCGCGCGCCTGATGCTGAAGGAGATGGGGCACCCCTTCGGGGAGGGCGAGCCGGTCTACGACGTCACCTTCGAGAACGTCCAGGCGGGCCTGCGCACCGACTACCTGTTCCGCCTCGCCAACCAGCGCGGCGGCATCGTCCTCGGCACCGGTGACCTGTCCGAGCTGGCGCTCGGCTGGTGCACGTACGGCGTCGGCGACCAGATGAGCCACTACAACGTCAACGGCGGCGTGCCGAAGACGCTCATCCAGCACCTGATCCGGTGGGTGGTGAGCAGTGATCAGTTCGGGGACGAGGCCGGGAAGATCCTCACCGCGATCCTCGACACGGAGATCAGCCCGGAGCTGGTCCCGGGCGAGGAGTTGCAGTCGACGGAGTCGAAGATCGGCCCGTACGCGCTGCACGACTTCACGCTCTTCCACGTGCTGCGGCACGGCTTCCGCCCCTCGAAGATCGCGTTCCTGGCGTGGCACGCGTGGCGCGACGTGGAGTCGGGGGCCTGGCCGCCCGGCTTCCCGGAGGCGGAGCGGAAGGCCTACGACCTGGCGGAGATCAGGCACTGGCTGGAGTACTTCTGCCGGCGGTTCTTCCAGTTCGCCCAGTTCAAGCGGTCCGCGATGCCGAACGGGCCGAAGGTGTCGGCCGGCGGTTCGCTGTCGCCGCGCGGCGACTGGCGCGCCCCGTCGGACAGCAACGCGCGGGTGTGGCTGCGGGACCTGGAGCGGTGGGAGTGGCCCGAGGGGGTGTAGGCGCCGAGCGGTGGCGGACCGGCGGACGGGGCGCCATTGCCCCTGCTGGGGCCCCTGAAGCAGGCTGATGCCATGAGTGACGACACCAGCACCACCACCAGCACCAGCACCGCGACCGCTGCCACCACCATGAAAGCCATCCGGCAGGACACCCTCGGGGGGCCGGAAGTGCTCCAGGAGGTCGAGGTGGCGCGGCCGAAGCCGGGCATCGGGCAGATCGTGGTCGCCGTGCACGCGGCGGGCCTGAACCCGACCGACTACAAGCACCGCGCCTTCGGGCTCTTCCTCGGTCGGCCGCCGTTCGTGCTGGGCTGGGACGTGTCCGGGGTCGTCGAGGCGGTGGGGCTCGGCGTCTCGCTCTTCGAGCCGGGCGACGAGGTGTTCGGCATGCTGCCGTATCCGCACGGGGCCGGTTCGCACGCGGAGTACGTGGCCGGACCCGCCCGCGCCTTCGTGCCGAGGCCGGAGGGCCTCGGGCACGTCGAGGCGGGCGCGCTGCCGCTAGTCGGGCTCACCGCCTGGCAGGCGCTGATCGACACCGCCCGACTGGAGCCGGGGCAGCGGGTGTTGGTGCAGGCTGCGGCGGGTGGCGTGGGACATGTGGCGGTGCAGATCGCCAAGGCGCGCGGCGCGTACGTCATCGGGACGGCGTCGGCCGCCAAGCACGAGTTCGTCCGGGGTCTGGGCGCCGACGAGGTCGTCGACTACCGCGCCGTCGATGTCGCGGCGGAGGTACGTGATGTCGACGTCGTGCTCGACACGCTCGGCGGGCAGGAGCGGCTGCGCTCGCTTGAGGTGCTGAAGCCGGGTGGTGTGCTCGTCTCGCTGCTGCCCGTGGAGTTCGACGAAGTCACGGCGCGTGCGCGGGAGTTGGGGGTGCAGGCCGTCGCGATGCTCGTCGAGCACGATCAGGCGGGGATGCGGGCGGTCGCCGATCTCGTCCGGTCCGGGAAGCTCGCGGTGCATGTGTCGGGTACGTATCCGCTGGCCGAGGCCGCGAAGGCGCACGCGGAGGGCGACACGGGGCGGGTGACGGGGAAGCTGGTGCTCACGGTGCGGCCGTAGCCGGGGCATTCTCCGGGGGCGCGCCCAGCACCGTCAGCGTCGCGCGGATGGTCGCGAGGAGGGTGCGGCGGTCCTGGACGCGGCTCAGGACCCGCAGGCCGTAGTACGCGCTCTGCGCCTGGCGGGCCAGGGCGCGCGTGTCGATGTCCGTGCGGAACTCGCCCGCGTCCTGGCCCGCCGCCACGACCTCGCGGATCGCGCCCTCGACCCGTTCGAAGGTGCGGCGCACCACCTGCCTGACGTCGGGGTCGTGGGCCGCCGCCTCGATCGCGGCGTTGATGGCGAAGCAGCCGTGCCGGTCCGCCTCCGTGGCCGCGAGGTCGGTGTCGACGGCGTGCACCATCAGGGCGCGCAGCCGCTTGGCGGCAGGGCCCGGTCCGGCGAGGATCTCCATCTGTTCGGCGGTGGCGGTCGCGTGGTAGCGCTCCAGGGCGCGCAGGTACAACTGCCGTTTGCCGCCGAAGGAGTTGTAGAGGCTGGACGGGCCGAGGCCGGTGCTGTCGCACAGGTCGCGCGTGGACGTGCCCTCGTACCCGTGCCGCCAGAACGTGTCCATCGCCGCGCCGATGACCCGCTCCTCGTCGAACTGCCGTGGCCTCGCCATGGTCGTCACACTACGAGTTTTGGAGTGCTGGTACAAAACTCTCGGCGCGACGCTCGCGCCGCTCCATGCGGGCCGCCCACACCACGCCCACCAGGCCCGCCACCGCGAGCGCCGCGCCCACCCACGCCACGGACGCGTACCCGAGGCCCGCGTCGATCGCGAGCCCGCCGAGCAGCGGGGCGAGGGTGTTGCCGACGTTGAACGCCGAGGTGTTGGTGGCGCCGACGAGGGTGGGCGCGGCGGGCGCGAGCGTGAACACGCGGGACTGGAGGGCCGGGTTGGTGACGTATCCGGCGACGCCGAGCGCGAAGACGAGGACGACGACCACGGCCGCCGTGTGCGCGGCCACCGCGAGCAGCGCCGAGACCGCGGCGAGCCCGGCGAGCCCCCAGCCGAGCGTGGCCAGCGGGGCGGCGTGCGCGGTGCGGCCGCCGATGACGAGGCCGAGCAGTCCGCCCGCGCCGAAGAGGGCGAGCAGCGCGGGCACCCAGGCGTCGCGGATTCCGGTGACGTCGGTGAGCAGGGAAGCCAGGTAGCTGAAGGTCACGATGACCGCGCCGAAGGTGAGGGCGGTGATGGCGTAGGAGAGCCAGAGGGCGGGGCGGGCCATGGCGCGCAGCTCGGCCCGGACGGAGCGGTCGCCGTCTGTGTCCTGTGCGCCGCCGTCGACCGGGACCGTGAGCAGCGTGCAGATCAGGCTGACGACGGTCGCGGCGGCCACCGCCCAGAACGCGGCGCGCCAGTCGGCGTGCTGGCTGAGGACGGTTCCGGCGGGGACGCCCACGATCGTGGCGAGGGTGAGGCCGCCCGCGACGACGGCGACCGCGCGGCTCTTGGCGCTCGCGGGGACGAGGGCGACGGCGGTGGCCACGGCGACGGCCCAGAACCCGGCGTACGCGAGGGCGCCGATCACCCGGGTCGCGAAGAGCAGGCCGTAGCCGGGGGCGAGCGCGCCCACGATGTGCGCGGCGACGAAGACGGCTTGCAGGCCGACGAGCGTGGTGCGGCGCGGCAGTCGCAGCGTCGCCACGGCGAGCAGCGGCGCCCCGACGACCATGCCGAGCGCGAACGCCGAGATGAGCAGTCCCGCGTCGGGGATGGAGACGCCCAGGTCGGCGGCCATGCCCGGGAGCAGCCCGGAGAGCATGAACTCGGATGTGCCCTGCGTGAAGATGCCGAGGCCCAGGACGTAGACGGCGAGTGGCACGGGTTCCCTCCCTCAAGTTGTGGGCGCGCGCTCCCACGTTTTGGAGCGGACGCTCCATAACGAACGCCGGGCGAGACGCTAGCACGTTCTGGAGCGACCGCTCCAGAACGGCAGGGCGCACGCCCGCCGGGCGTCGTCGGCTACCGTCGGCCCCATGTTCAGCAGCGCAGCCGCCCCCGCCGACCGCACCCTCGTCCTCGACGGCGGCCTGTCCAATCAACTGGAGGCCGCCGGGCACGACCTGAGCGACGAGTTGTGGTCGGCGCGGCTGCTCGCCGAGGAGCCGGAGGCGATCGTCGCGGCGCACCGCGCGTACTACGAGGCCGGGGCCGACGTGGCGATCACGGCGAGCTATCAGGCCACCTTCGAGGGGTTCTGGCGGCGCGGCATCGGGCGCGCGCGGGCGGCCGAACTCATGGGCCTGAGCGTGGAGTTGGCACGGCGGGCGGGCCGGGAGGCGGCGGCCGGGCGGCCGCTGTGGGTGGCCGCGTCCGCGGGTCCTTACGGGGCGATGCTCGCCGACGGCTCGGAGTACCGGGGTCGGTACGGGCTGAGCGAGGAGGAGTTGTACGCCTTCCACCGGCCACGCCTTGAGGTGCTGGCGGCGGCCGGGCCCGACGCGTTCGCCCTGGAGACCGTGCCGGACGTGGACGAGGCGCGGGCGCTGGTGCGGGCGGCGCGGGGGCTCGGGGTGCCGGGCTGGCTCTCGTACAGCGTCGACGGGGACAGGACCCGTGCCGGGCAGCCGTTGGAGGAGGCGTTCGCGGTGGCCGCCGACGCCGAGGAGGTCGTCGCGGTGGGCGTCAACTGCTGCGCCCCGCGCGACGTCGAGCCCGCCGTGCGGCTCGCCGCCCGCGTGACCGGGAAGCCGGTCGTCGTCTACCCCAACAGCGGCGAGGCGTGGGACGCCGAGGCGCGCGCCTGGACCGGGCGGGCCACGTTCGCGCCGGAACAGGTGACCGCGTGGCGGGACGCCGGGGCGCGGCTGATCGGCGGCTGCTGCCGGGTCGGCCCTGGGGCGGTCGCGGGGATCGCGGGGGCGCTCGGCCGCTAAGCCGCTAGGAGGTGGGCTCCCGCTCCCCCTGGTCGAGGCGGAACGGCGGGTACGTGTCCGTCATCAGGCCCGCGTACGCCGACACCCGCGCCGCCCAGCGGTGCAGGCCGATGTTGAGGTCGTACATGCCGCGCGGGTACGTACCGGTGAACAGGACGGCGACGGCGGCGTAGAACGTGAGCAGGCCCGCGACGCCGCCCGCCGTGCTGGAGCCGCCCACGAGCAGCGACACGATCAGCCACTGCGGCAGCACCAGCAGCCACCACTTCACCAGGACCAGGCCGCGCGAGAGCCGCTCGGGGTAGGCGACGTCGAGGCGGGCCGGATAGTCGGGGGCCGGGCCGAGCGTGAACGGCGGGTAGCGGTCGGTGCCGAGGCTTCCGTACGAGTAGTAGCCGACGCGCCAGACCCAGCGCATCACCCCCACGTTGAAGTCGAAGAGGAGGCGCGGATAGCGCGCCGTGAACAGGATCGCGAACAGGGCGACGAGGGTGGTGAGGCCCGAGCCGACGAGGAGGAGGACGAGGACGAGGTAGTGCGGCAGCGCCAGCAGCCACTTGACCAGCCACAGCCATCGGGAGACGGCGGCGTCGTAATCCGCTTCCAGGGTGACCGGGCTCGCCGGTCGCGCGGTCGCTACGAGAGTCTCGTTAACGGTCATATGCCTCGTGTACGGCGGTTTCGGGCCGCCCGCAAGGAGACGGACGGTGTCCGTTTCGTGGACGCCATCGGCGTCGCCACCGCCGGCCTGCGGGCCGCGCCGGTCTTCTACCGTCTGCTCGGCCTCGAATTCCCGGAAGGGGCTTGATCGGTCATGAGCGGTAGTCCTGAGGGCTCAGGCCGTATTCGCGTTTGAAGGCCGTCGACAGGGCGAAGGCGCTGCCGTAGCCGACGCGGCGGGCGATGGACGCGACCGTGGAATCGGCCTCGCGGAGGAGGTCCGCGGCGAGGGCGAGGCGCCAGCGGGTCAGGTAGGTCATGGGGGGCTCGCCCACGAGGTCCGTGAAGCGGCGGGCGAGGGCGGCGCGTGAGACGCCGGAGCGGTCGGCGAGTTCAGTGACCGTCCAGGGGTGGGCCGGGGTGTCCTGGATCAGTCGCAGTGCCTGGCCGACGACCGGGTCGCCCATGGCCCGGTACCAGGCGGGCGCGTCGGCCTCGGGGCGGGAGAACCAGGCGCGTAGGGAGGAGATCAGGAGGAGGTCGAGGAGGCGGTCGAGGACGACGTCCTGGGCGGGGCCCTCGCGGCTGATCTCGTCGTCGAGCAGGGGGGTGAGCGGGCAGCGCCATACCTCGGTGGGCAGTACGAGCAGCGTCGGCAGCGCGTCCAGCAGACGTGCCGTCAGTTCGCCGCGCAGCTGGTACGTGCCGATGAGCATCTTGACCGGGGCGTCCGGTGACTCGCCCCACTCCCGTACGCCGAACTCCTGGTAGCGGCCGACGTGTTCGGGGCCCAGCGGGCGGCACACCTGGCCGGGGCCGATCTCGGCGCGCGGTGGGGTGGCCGGGTCGTCGGCGCAGACGTAGGAGGTGGTGCCGCGGGCGATGGAGATGTCGCCGGGGCGCAGGTGGCGGGGCTTGTCGGCGCCGGTGTCACCGCCCCCGCCGCTGTCGCCGGTGTCGCCGGTGTCGCCGGTGTCGCCGGTCTCGCCGGTCTCGCCGGTCTCGCCGGTCTCGGGCAGGATCCACGCCTCCCCCGACACCATGATCATTACGGAGAGCGGCGCCTCGTCGGCGATCCGCACGGACCACGGCGGCTCGAAACAGGCCCGGATCATGAAGGCCCCACGCGCCCTCGGCCCCTCCAGGAGCCCTGCGAGTACGTCCATGGGGGCAGCGTAGACGGACGCGTATGGCGGTGAGCGGCTCGGCGATGTCGCGGTGCCGCGGGCGGCGGTTGAGTGGAGGCATGACACAGACGGAGCGGAACACGCGGACGGTGCTGGTGACCGGGGCGACCGGTCGTACGGGGCGCAGGGTCGTGGACGCGGCGCGCGCCGCCGGGTTCGAGGTGCGGGCGGCGTCCCGGTCGGGAGCGGTGCGGTTCGACTGGGAGCGGTCGGGGACCTGGGACGAGGCGCTGCGCGGCGCCGACGGCGCGTACCTCGCCTTCCCCACGGACATCGGGGCGCCGGACGCCGCGGATCTGGTGGGCGCGGTGGCGCGGCGGGCGGTGGAGCTGGGGGTGCGGCGGCTCGTACTGCTGTCGGCGCGCGGTCAGGACCAGGCGTTGCCCGCGGAGGAGGCGCTGCGGGCGTCGGGGGCCGAGTGGACGATCCTGCGGTGCGCCTGGTTCCAGCAGAACTTCAGCGAGGGCCCGCTCGCGGATCAGGTGCGGGAGGGCGAGCTGGCGTTCGCGGCGCCGCAGGAGCTGCGCGAACCGTTCATCGACGCGGCGGACATCGCGGACGTGGCGGTGGCGGTGCTGGGCGGGGCCCCGGGGCGGTACGCGGGTGAGGTGCTGGATCTGACCGGGCCCGAGCTGCTGACGTGGGGCGAGGCGGTGGCGGCGGTCGCGGCGGCCACCGGCACCGTGAAGCGGTATGTGCCGGTGCCGGTGCGGGAGTACGGGGCCGTGCTGGGCGAGTTCGGGATGCCGGAGGAGGAAGCGGCGTTCCTGGTGGACCTGTTCGAGACGCTGCTCGACGGGCGCAACGCCTCGGTCAGCGGCGGCGTGGAGCGGGTGCTCGGGCGCGGGCCGCGCACGTTCGCGGAGTTCGCGGAGCGGGAGGCGGCGGCCGGCGCCTGGAAGTGACCGGGGGCGAGCGACGGGGGACGAGCGACGGGGGACGGGGGACGGGGGACGGGGGACGGGGGACGGGAGCGGGCGACCGGGGCCGAGGTGACATGCCCCGGTCGCCCGCACACCGCGGTCCTCCTCGTCAGGCCTCTTCGTCGCCCGAACCGTCGCCGTTCTTGCGCGCGTGCGTGCGCAGCCGGGACGTGACGTCCTCCGGGGGCAGGAACTTCGACCAGCGTTCGGGAAACTCGGAGGGCATGCCCGGGTCGTCGCCGTCGTCCAGTTCGTCCTCGTCGTCGGGGAAGTCGAGCGCGGCCGCCCGTGCCACCTGCTCGGCCGCGGCCGCCGTACGGATCCGCTCGTTCGCGGCGCGCGCCGCGGCCGTGGCGACCGAGGGCCACACCCGGTCGATCGCGGCGTTCACGGCGGCGCCGACGAGCACCGCGAATGCGGAGACGCCGATCCACAGCAGCACGGCGACCGGCGCGGCGAGCGAGCCGTAGATGGTCGGGCCCTCGATGGTGTTGGTGATGTAGAGCCGCAACAGGAAGCTGCCGGGGATCCACATCGCGAGCGCCACGAGGGCACCGGGCACGTCCTCGATCCACGGCGAGCGCACCGGAACGGACACGTGGTAAAGCGTCGTCAGGAACGCGATGGACAGGACGAGGACGATCGGCCAGTAGAGGATCTGGACGAGGGACTGGGACCACGGGACGAGGCCGATCACCGCGTCCGGGCCCGCGATCATCAGCGGCAGCGCTATCGCGCCGACGACCAGGGCCACCAGGAAGAGCAGAAACGCGAGCAGCCGCGTCTTCACGATGCCGCGTACGCCGTCGAGGCCGTACATCACGGTCACCGTGTCCACGAACGTCGACACCGCGCGCGAGCCCGACCACAGCGACAGCAGGAAGCCGATGGAGATGACATCGGGCCTGCCGCCCTTGATGACATCGTCCAGGATCGGTTCTGCGATCTCCTTCACGCCCTGATCGGTCAGAACCGTGCGGGATGCCTCAAGGATGTTGTCGCGGACGCCCGCGATCGTGTCGGCCCCGGTCCACGTATCGACGTACGCGAGCAGTCCCACCAGGGACAACAGCAGCGGCGGCACCGAGAGGAGGGTGAAGAAGGCGGCCTCGGCGGCGAGGCCCAGGATGCGGTACTCCATGCAGGAGTTGACGGTGTCCTTGAGGAGCAGCCAGGCCGTCTTCCGTTTCGAGACGTTGTGATACAGGACACGCGCCCGGTGGAGTCGTCCGGACGGCGGTTCGGGGGATTCACTTGCTGGCTGCACGCCTCAACGGTATCCGTCGAGGGTGGCCGCGTCCGACGTCAGGCCCGGCCTGTGGTGGGGTTTCCGATGGCGCGGGTAGGTTCGGCAGACATGGCAGGCAGCACGCATACCGTCACCAATCAGCCCCCTCCCCTCGTCGGTTACGACGTCTTCTCCGCCGACCACGCCCTGACGCGGGGTCTGGAACGGCACCTGGATCCCGCGCTCCTGAAGGAAACCCTCGCGGAACTCACACTTCTCGGTCGCACCGCGGGCTCGGTCCAGGCCCAGGAGTGGGGCCGGCTCGCCAACGAGAGTCCGCCGCGCCTGCGCACCCACGACCGCTACGGCCACCGGATCGACGAGGTCGAGTTCCACCCGGCGTGGCACCGGCTGCTCGGCAAGGGTGTGGCGGCGGGGCTGACGTCCGCGTGGACCCGCCCCGGAGGTCATCTGCGGCGCGCCGCCGCGTTCCTGGTGTGGTCGCAGGTGGAGGCGGGGCACCTCTGCCCGCTGTCGATGACGCACGCGGCGGTGCCCGCGCTGCGCGCCGAGCCGGAGCTCGCCGCCGAGTGGGAGCCCCGACTCACGTCCACGGTCTACGACTTCGGGCTGCGCCCCGCCGCCCGGAAGGCCGGGGTCCTGTTCGGCATGGGGATGACGGAGAAGCAGGGCGGCAGCGACGTACGGGCGAATACGACGCGCGCCGTACCGCTCGCGGAGGACGGAACGTACGCACTCACCGGGCACAAGTGGTTCTGCAGCGCCCCGATGTCCGACGGTTTCCTCGTGCTCGCGCAGGCGGGTGAGGCGGGACCCACGTGCTTCCTCGTGCCGCGTGTCCTCGACGACGGGACCCGCAACCCCTTCGCCCTCCAGCGCCTCAAGGACAAGCTCGGCAACCGGTCGAACGCCTCCGCCGAGGTCGAGTTCGACGGGACGTGGGGGCGCCGGGTCGGCGAGGAGGGGCGCGGGGTGCGCACCATCATCGAGATGGTGGCGGCGACCCGGCTCGACTGCGTGCTCGGCTCCGCCGCCCTGATGCGGCAGGCGGTGGCGCAGGCGACCCACCACTGCGCCCACCGCGAGGCGTTCGGCGCCAAGCTGATCGACAAGCCGCTGATGAGCAACGTACTGGCGGATCTGGCGCTGGAGTCGGAGGCCGCGACGACGCTCGCGCTGCGGCTCGCCGCCGCGTACGACGACGGGGGCGAGCAGGAGCGGGCGTTCCTGCGGATCGCGGTGCCCGCGGCCAAGTACTGGGTGACGAAGCGTTGTACGCCGCTGGTCGCGGAGGCCCTGGAGTGCCTCGGCGGCAATGGGTACGTGGAGGAGTCGGGGCTGCCGCGGCTGTTGCGCGAGTCGCCGCTGAACTCGGTCTGGGAGGGCGCGGGGAACGTACAGGCCCTGGATGTCCTGCGGGCGTTGCAGCGGGAGCCGGGGGCGCTGAACGCGTTCCTCGTCGAGATCGGGAAGGCGCGCGGGGCCGATCACCGGCTCGACGCCGCCGTGAAGGGGCTGCTGACCGAACTCGGCGATCTGGAGGGCATCGAGGCGCGGGCGCGGCGGCTCGTGGAGCGGATCGCGCTGGTGCTCCAGGGTTCGCTGCTGGTGCGGTTCGCGCCGGACGACGTCGCGGACGCGTTCTGCGCGGGGCGGTTCGGGGGCGAGCGGGGTTCGGGCTTCGGAACGCTGCCGCACACGCTGGATCTGGCGGCGCTGGCGGAGCGGGCACGGCCGATGCTCTGAGGCCGATGCTCTGAGGCCGAATCCCGGATTCTGAAGCGGATTTCAGATACTGCACAAATCCGTCCCGCCCCACACGCTGACGCGGGGATGGTGCTGCGCCGACACGGCACCATCCCCGCTCAACAGGCCCCTAGAGGAGCTTCAACACCGCAGCTGCGGTGTTGCTCCCAGTTTCAAACCCCGCACGGTTGTTCACCAGGGTTGCAGGGGGTTGCAACGTTCCCCGGGAACGCACACCCCGGCCAGGGATCTCAGGGCAGGATGGGCGCATCTCCCCACAAACCGAGGTTCCCCCATGAACAAGGACTCGACGATCGACCTCGCACGCCTTTCCGCCATGGACGTGGCGCACTCGTCCCAACTCCTCAAGGGGGTGCGCGAGGCGACGCTCTCGGGCCAGCGGCCACGCGTCCGGCCGCGGCCGGTGATCGGCGACTCCTGGCGGCGGATGCTGGAGGGCGGCGTCGACCCCGACCACGACGTCCGCGCCGGACTGCTCACGGCGGACGCGCTGGAGGAGCGGCGACAGGCCTCGCCGCTGTTCCCGCTGATCCCGATGTTGCGCGAGGCGCTGGTGACGGTCGCCGACGCGGCGCAGCACATCATGGTGATCAGCGACGCGGACGGCCGGATCCTGTGGCGCGAGGGACACCCCGGGGTGCTGCGGATGGCCGACCGGATCGGCTTCGAACTCGGCGCGCACTGGGCGGAGGACGTCGTCGGCACGAACGGGATCGGCACCCCGCTGGTGGCCCGCCGCCCCGTGCAGGTCTTCTCCGCCGAGCACTTCGTGCAGTCGCAGCACCCGTGGATCTGCACGGGCGCCCCGGTGACCGACCCGCGCGACGGGCGGCTGCTCGGCGTCGTGGACATCAGCGGCCCGCTGGACACGATGCATCCGGCGACGCTGTCGTGGGTGCACTCGGTGGCACAGCTCGCCGAGGCGCGGCTGCGCGAGCAGTTGCAGGCCGGTCTTGAGCGGCTGCGCACGGTCGCGGCGCCGGTGCTCGCCCGGCTGACCGGGCGGGCGCTCGCCGTCGACCCGCTCGGCTGGACGGCGGCGGTCACCGGGATGCCGCCGGTCGACCGGGTCGCGCTGCCCAAGTCCGTCACGGAGGGCTCCTGTTGGGTCCCCTCGCTCGGCGCCTGCCGGGTGACGGCGATGCCCGGCGGCTGGCTGCTGATGGTCGACGAGGAGCCGCGCCCGCTCGACGCGACCCGCATCGCCCTCGACGTGAGCCGCCCGCGCCGGTGGTCCTTGGAGGTGTCGGGGGCGGCCGCCTCCTGGACCCACGAACTGAGCCCGCGGCACGCCGAGTTGCTGTACGTGCTGGCGCTGCGCCCGGCCGGCCGCAGCGCCTCCGAGCTGGCCGATGACCTGTTCGGCGACCGGGCCCGTACGGTGACGGTGCGCGCGGAGATGTCCCGCGTCCGCCGCTATCTGGGCAGCCTCCTCGCGCACCGCCCGTACCGCTTCGCGGACGACGCGGAGGTGGCGGTGGTGCTCCCGGACGACCCGCGGGATCTGCTGCCGCACTCGACGGCGCCGGCGGTGGCGGTGGCCCGGCAGGCCGGGACCGAGACCGAGACCGAGCCCTGAGCCACGTCAGGCACGACAGCCACGTCGGACACCGTCACCGCACCCGTGCGATCACGCGTTTACGCGTTTACGCGCTCACAGCGCGAGGAGCTTCAGATAGGTGTCCACGTCCCAGGCGGCGCGCCCCACGAACAGGCCCCGCACACCGGGTAGTTCGAGCAGCCACGGCGCGTTCGCGAGGTCGACCGAGCCGCCGTACAGCACGGCCCGCACCGGGAGTTCGGCGAGCGCCGCGAGGGCGGGGGCGATCTCCTCGGGGCGGGGCGGCCTGCCGTGTTCGCCGATCGCCCAGACCGGTTCGTAGGCGAGCAGCACCGCCCCCGGGTCCGACTGCCCTTCGAGCGCCGCCTCGGCCTGCGCCCGTACGACGGCGGCGCCGCGCCCCGCGTCCCTGGCCTCCGCCGACTCGCCGACGCACACCAGCGGGGTGAGGCCGTGCCGCAGGGCGGCGGCCGTCTTGAGGCGGACGGTGTCGTCGGTCTCGCCGAAGTGGGCGCGGCGCTCCGAGTGGCCGATCTCGACGAGCCGGGCGCCCGCGTCGGCGGCCTGCGGCACGGAGAGCTCCCCTGTCCAGGCGCCCGCGTCCTCCCAGTGGGCGTTCTGTACGCCGGTCAGGACGGGCGAGCGGGGGCCGAGGGTGTCGGAGACGACGGAGACGGCGGTCGCCGACGGGATCAGGAAGGGCTGCACACCGTCGATGCCGTCGCCGACGGCGGCCCGCACGCGCGCCGCGTAACTCCCCGCCTCTGAGCGGGTCTTGGTCATCTTGAAGCTGGTCCCGATCCAGCGTGTCACGCGCTGTCCTCCTGCTCGTCCGTGGTGCCGACGGCGCCCTTCCGGGCGGCGCCGGTCGGCGGTGCCATCCGGGTCACTTCCCGAGGCGGGCGCGCAGCACACGTCGCAGGTAGTCGCGGTTGGCGGCCGAGACGCCCAGGCCGTCGCCGCCGTAGTGCTCGACGCAGATCGGTCCGTCGAATCCGCACTCCAGGGCCGTGGCGAGGGCGCCGCGGTAGTCGATCACGCCGCCCTCGCAGGGCGCGGGGTGGGTGAAGTAGGTGCCGGTGGCCGGGTCGTGATCGCGGTAGTAGTTCTTGATGTGCCAGTAGTTGGTGTGCGGGAGGGTCTTGCGCAGCATCGACCGCCAGTCCTCGACCGGGCGGTGCAGCCGGACGAGGTTGCCGATGTCGGGGTTGAGGCCGACGTTCGGGAGACCGATGTCGGTGCACAGGGACACCGCGCTGTCGGCGGTGCCGAGGTAGGTGTCCTCGTACATCTCCAGGGACAGGCGTATGCCGTGGTGGGCCGCGCGTTCGCCGAGTGCGCGCAGCCGGGTCACCGCGAGTTCCCAGGTGCGGAAGTCGCCGATCGGGTCGGTGGCGCCGGGCTCGTGCCAGAACCACAGGGCTTCCTGCTGCTGGGCCGTCAACTCCCGGTGCAGGCCCACCGATACGACGCCGATGCCGAGCTCGGCCGCAGCGTCGACGGTGCGCAGGAGGTACGCGAGGTGGGCGCGGGCCGCGTCCTCGTCGGGGTCGATGACGCTGCGGCGGATCGCGGAGATCGCGGTGACGCCGAGGCCCGACTCCTTGAGTACGCGGGTGAGTTCGGCCCTGCGGTCGGTGTCGAGGTCGCCGGGGCGCAGCCAGCTGTCGGTGAGGTCGACGTGGTCGAAGCCCTCGCCCGCGACTTCGGCGAGCACCGAACTCCATTCCCGTACGGGCGCGTTGTGGGCGTCGGGGAACTGGAGGAGGGCGGCCCCGATGGGCCAGTCACGGGCCGTGGGTGCGGAGGTGGTGCGGGTCATGGGCGACTCCCTCGTCGGCCGGACGATTCACGCTGCGGAGCGTGGGAACTCACGCTGACAATCCCTTGGAATCGTAGACCCTATAGGATCTATTCGGTCTGCGACAGACTGTCCGCACCTCCCCCTCGGACACCTCGGATAACCTGGACGGCGAGATGAGCCCGAAGAGCACGCACCCGCAGAGCCCCAACTCCCCGCTCGTGGCACGCCGCGCGCTGCGCGACGGGGTGTACGACGCGATCCTGGAGAAGCTGCTCGACGGCTCGACGCCGCCCGGCTCCTCGCTCGGCATCGACTCGCTCGCCCGCGAGCTCGGCGTCTCGCCGACTCCCGTGCGCGAGGCCCTCGTTCAGATGGAGCACACGGGCCTGGTCAACCGGGTCGCGCTCAAGGGGTACAAGGTGGCGCCGCCGCTCTCCCCCGAGCAGGTCACCGAACTCTTCGACGCCCGCATCATGCTGGAGCTCGGCGCCGTGGAGCGGGCCGTCGCGCACCGCGAGGACCTGGTGCCGGAGCTGCGGGCCGCGCACGCCCGACATGTGCTCGCGGCGCACCGCGTGCGCAAGCTGCGCGGCGGTGACGCGACCGCCACCGACAACTCCGACCTGCGCGAATACTTCGCCGCCGACTGGGAGTTCCACCTGCTGATCATCCAGGCGGCGCGGAACCGGTTCATGGCGGCGATGGCCGAGTCGCTGAGCGCGCATGTGCACCGGATGCGGCAGACCGTCGACCACGGCACCTTCGACATCGACCAGGCCATCGCCGAACACACCGCGATCCTCGCCGCGTTCGAGTCGGGCGACCCCGAGGCGCCGGCCCGCGCGATGCGCACGCATCTGGAGGGTGTCGAGCGGCGCTCGCTCGACGACGCGTAGCGGCGCGAGGCCCCAGGGGAATCAACCTCCCGCCGCGTGGCGGCAATTCACGCACACCTCTTGTCATGGCTCCTTCGGCGCACCTACGGTCACGGCCATATCCCATAGGATCTCGGATCCGCAGGAAGGTCGACGATGACGTCACCACTGCGTGCGGTACGCCGTCTCGCCGGAGCCACGGCACTGGCCGCATTGGCCACCGCACTCACCTCGTGCACCTTGCTCAACGCCACTCCCGAAGTGCCGAAGGACTGGCATCCGCGCGGTTCGGTCTCGGCGCTCGTCGCGTTCGCGCCGGGCGGCGGCAGCGACCGCTCGGCGCGCGTGATGGCCCAGGGGCTCAACGAGCTCGACGGCGGCTACCACGTCAACGTCGAGAACAAGGAAGGTGGTTCGGGCGCCGTCGGCTGGGCGGGCTTCCTCGCGGAGAAGGGCAACGGCAACGCGCTGCTCGTCGCGGAGGGCGCCCTCAACACGCTCCCGCTCGTCTACGACGTGCCGTTCACGTACAAGTCGTTCACGCCGCTGGTGATGTTCGCCTCGGACTCCCGCATCGTCGTGGCCCGCAAGGACTCCCCGTACAAGACGTGCCCGGACGTGGTGCGGGCCGCGCGCGAGAAGCGGGTCGTCACCGGGTCCAGCGGCAAGACGGGCGCGGACGCGCTGGTGATCGGCAAGTTCAAGAAGGAGGGCGGGAAGTTCGGGGTCGTGCCCTACGGCTCGACGGGCGAGGTGCTGACCGGGCTGCTCGGCAAGCAGATCGACATCGCGCCCTCCAGCGCCTCGTCGGCGAAGCCGTATCTGCAGAGCGGTGACATGAAGGCGCTGTGCACCATGACCGCGAAGCGCTACGACGACCCGGTCCTCGGCAAGGTGCCGACCGCCAAGGAGCAGGGCCTCGACGCCGAAGTCACCTTGTGGCGCGGGGTGTTCGCGCCCGCCGGGATCGACGACGTACAGCGCGGGTACTGGATCAGGTCGCTGGAGCGGGCCATGAAGTCGAAGGCGTACCAGGAGTACCTGAAGGCCGACATGCTCACGCCCGCACACCGCAGCGGCGCGGAGTTCGCCGCGTATCTCAAGCAGTACGACGCCCGGGTGAAGGAGGACCTCACGTGACCACCAACGCTCCTTCGCGGGCACGCCGCCCGGTCCTCGTCGCGTACGGCGCCCTGACCGCGCTCGGCGCCCTGTTCTTCGCGGGCTCCTTCGCCTACCCGTGGACCCAGCCGGAGGACGGCACCATCGGCGCCGGCGTGATGCCGCGCACGGCGGGCCTGCTGCTCACCGTCCTCGGCCTGCTGTTGGTGCGTCAGGAACTGCGTACGGGCTCTGTGTTGGAGGGCGACGGACACGTCGAGGAGGCGGCGGCCGATGGCGGCGCCGAGGAGGCGCGGCGGGTTCGCACGAAGCTGATCGTGGTCGTGGTGACGATGGTGGTCACCGCGCTGCTCGTGCCGTTCCTCGGGCTGCTGCCCGCGCTGACGCTGATGACGCTGTTCCTCACGGCGGTCGTGGAGCGTCAGCCGCTCGCGCGCAGCGTGCTCGTCGCGGCGCTCGTGTTCGCGCTCTCCTACCTGCTGTTCATCACGGTCCTCAGCATTCCGCTGCCGTTCGGTCTCTTCGACCCCGCCGTCTGGAGCCAGCTGTGATCGACCATCTCGTCACCGGATTCGGCGCCGCGCTCAGCCCCGAGAACGTGCTGTGGTGCTTCGTCGGCGTGCTCCTCGGCACCGTCATCGGCATTCTGCCGGGCCTCGGCTCGGCGACCGGCGTCGCCATCCTGATCCCGGTCACACTCACCTTCTCGCCGCTCACCGCGCTGATCATGCTGGCCGGGATCTACCACGGCGCCCAGTTCGGGGCGACGATCACCGCGATCCTCATCGCGACGCCCGGCGAGGCGTCGTCCGTGGTCTCCACCCTCGACGGCTATCGCATGGCACGGGCCGGGAGAGCCGGTCCCGCGCTCGCGATCTCGGCGCTCGGCGCGTTCGTCTCGGCGATGGTGTCGCTGGTCGCGCTGATGGCGGTGGCCCCGTTCTTCGCGAACCTCGCGCTGGACTTCGGGCCGCCCGAGATGCTCGCCGTGATGATCCTCGGCCTGTGCACGATCGTCGTCTTCTCAGGCCGCAATCTGCTGCTCGGCATGGCGCTCGGCCTGACCGGCGTGCTCATCGGCTGCGTCGGCGTGGACGGCGGCAGCGGCACGCCCCGCTACACGTTCGGGCAGATCGACCTCTTCGGCGGCATCCCGTTCGTCGAGGTCATGATCGGCCTGTTCGCGATCGGTGAGCTGCTCAACCAGCTGCACATCGGCATGGCCGAGCCGATCCGCGCCCGCTTCCGCGATCTGCTCCTCACCAAGGAGGACCTCAAGCGGGCCGCCGCGCCCACCGCGCGCGGCACCGTCCTCGGCTTCCTGCTCGGCTGTCTGCCGGGCGCGGGCACGACGCTCGCCTCGTTCATGGCGTACGGGTCGGAGAAGCGGTTCTCCCGCAACCGGCGGGAGCTCGGCAAGGGCGCCATCGAGGGCGTCGTCGCCCCGGACGCGGCCACGAACTCCGCCTCCAACGCGAACTTCGTGCCGACCCTCGTCCTCGGTGTCCCCGGCGGCGCGACGACGGCGGTGCTGCTCGGCGCATTCCTCGTGTACGGGATCCAGCCGGGCCCGCTGCTCTTCGAGAACCAGCCGGAGCTGGTGTGGGGCCTGCTGGTCTCCTTCTTCATCGGCAACCTTCTGCTGCTGATCCTCAACCTGCCGCTCGCGCCGGTCTTCGCCCAACTCCTGCGCGTGCGCTACGCGTTCCTGTACCCGCTGATCATCGTGACCTCGCTGATCGGCGCGTACTCGGTGAAGAACAGCATGTTCAGCATCTGGATCGTGCTGTTCTTCGGGCTCGTCGGCTACGCGATGAAGCGGCTCAACTTCCCCGTGGCGCCGCTCGTCCTCGGCCTGGTCATCGGCCCGCTGTTCGAGAAGTCGCTGGTGCAGACGTCGGCGCTGTCCACGGGCGACGACTCGCTGCTCCTCCTGCACAGCCCGGCCGCGGTCACGATCCTGCTGCTCGCGGTGGCGCTGGTGGCGGGACCGCCGGTGGCCCGCAGGCTGCGCCGCTCCCCCGCCACCCCCGAGGCCGAGCCGGCCCCCGAACCCAAGACCCCGGAGAAGACCCCATGAGTACGCGGCACACCGCTGAACTGCCCCGCATCGCCGTCACGTTCGGCGACCCTGCCGGGATCGGACCCGAGCTGGTCGCCCGCCTCCTCGCCGACCCGAAGACCCGCGAAGCCGCCGACCTCGTCCTCCTCGCCGACGAGGAGGAGCTGCGCTCGGCGGGCGAGGACGCGGGCGTGGACCTGGGCTGGGCACGGGAGTTGCTGCACCCCGGGCCCGCGCCCGAGCGCCCGGACGGCGGCTTCCAGCGCAAGGTTGCGACGGCCGAGGGCGGGCGCTGGGCGCTCGGCCGACTCAGGACCGGGCTCGATCTGGCGCGCGCGGGCGAGGTCGGCGCGATGCTGTTCGCCCCGCTCAACAAGTCCTCCCTGCACCTGGCGGGGATGGCGCAGGCCGATGAACTGCGCTGGTTCGAGGAGGAGTTGGGCGTCGACTCCTTCACGTCTGAGCTGAACGTGGTGCCCGGCCTGTGGACCGCGCGGGTCACCTCGCACGTCTCCCTCGCGGACGTCGCCGCCGGGATCACGTACGAGCGGGTGACGGCGGCGGGCCGGCTCCTGGACCGGGTGCTGCGGGGCGCGGGCGTCGAGGCGCCGCGCATCGGGGTGTGCGCGCTGAACCCGCACGCGGGCGAGAACGGTCACTTCGGCCGCCACGAACTCGACATCATCACGCCCGCGATCACCGGGCTGCGCGCGGCGGGCCTCGACGCGAGCGGCCCCTTCCCCTCCGACACGATCTTCCTGAAGGCGCGTGCCGGGGAGTTCGACGGGGTGCTGACGATGTACCACGACCAGGGGCAGATCGCGATGAAGCTGATGGGCTTCGACGGCGGTGTGACCATCGCGGGCGGGCTGCCGATTCCGATCTGCACGCCGGCGCACGGTACCGCGTTCGACCTGGTCGGTCGGGGGGCTGCGAGCACGGGGTCGGTGCGCAACGCGTTTGACCTGGCGGTGCGGTTGGCGCGGCGCTAGCTGTGGCGGTCGACGGTGCCCACGCCGCGGGGCTCCGCCCCGGACCCCGCTGCTCAATCGCCGCAGGGGCTTGAATTGCCCGAACCGGCGCAGGGGTCGAATTGCTCGGACCGGGGCAGGGGCTTGATTTGTTCGGGCACGGTTTCGGTACTGTCCACGCCCATGTTCTTCACACTCATCAAGCCGAGGACACGACGCGCATACCGGACGCCTCTCACCCCGCACCAGCTCTGGATGGTGTCCCTGAGCGCACCCGTGCGCCCGGAGAAGGGTGCTTCGCGCACCGCGCTCTACCCGTTCACCCGCATCGACGAGGAGAAGGCGCGGCGGCGGCTGGTGGGGCAGTGGGAGGTGGGGACGCGGGACGAGTTGATCGGGCGGCTCGGTGTGCTGGCGCGGTCCGGGTTCCGGGAGCAGGCCCGCGCCCGGGTCGGCGTGGAGCCGCTGGCGTGGGACATCGCCCTGTACGCGGACGCCGTACGGTGCGGGTTCGGCTGCGGTCTGCTCTCCGAGGCGGACGCGTGGACCCTGTTGAAGAACGTGGTGCCGAAGGTGGCGGGCACGTACGACACATGGCGGGAGTACGGCGACCACTACCTGCTCGGCCTCTCGGTCTGGCGCGAGGGTGTGCGGGGCACGCCGTTCGAGGAGTTGCTCGCTCCGCAGGACGTCGCGGACGCGCATGTGAAGGGGATGCTCGATCCGGGCAACCGCAAGAGCCCCTGGAACCGGGCGCCTTGGGACACCATCCGGCGGCCGGACCGACTCCGGGCCGCGGCCCCTGGTGCCTAAGCTGTCCCTGGAAAGCACAGGGGGCGGCATGCGGCATCACAACACCCACAACTCCGTGACCGGCACACAGGTCGACGGGGCGCTCGTACAGGTCGGCGGATCGGTCGGGCAGCTGACGGTGCACACGGGCACCGGCGCACCGGAGTCCGCGGAACCGGCCGACGCGTGGGCGGCCGCGGTCCGCGACGCGGGCGTGTGGCGGCACGTGCCGCACCACCGCGACCTCGACCCCTGGCGGGACGGCGCCGTGGCCGTCGCCGAGCGGCTCGCCACGCTGCGGGACGCGGGCGAGGCACGCCTTGCCGACGACCCGTGGCAGGACCCGGGATTCGCGGGCCGGTTCGCCGAGCGGATGGAGTGGCTGCTCGGTGAGCCGGGGCCCGCGGGCGGCGCCGGTCTCGACCTGTACCCGGCGGAGGCGGCCCTGGCCGCGCTGCTGCCGTTCCTCTACCGCGTGCACACGCTCGAGGCGCTGGTCGCGGCGCGCGACGTCGAGCCGTGGGAGCTGGAGAGCCGTCCCGCCGCCGAGCCCCGGCGCGCCTCGTTCGAGGCGTACGCGGCCCGCTACCGGCTGCTCGTGCAGCGCGCCCGGCTGCGTCCGCGGGCGGCGCCGCCGCTCGGCTGGTGGCTCGCCCACCGCTGGCTCGTGCACCACGGCGAGGACGTGTCCCCCACCCACGTACGGAACACCCTGGCCGCGATCGGCGCACCGGCCGATGCGCTCGGCGACGCGCTCGACCCGGCCCGCGTCGCCCGGCTGCTGCACGGCATCCGGCGCGGCCCCGACGTGTGCAACCCGGACTTCCTCGCCGCGCTGCCGACCGACGAGGGGCTGCGCGGGCCCGGCCAACAGCGCGTGCGTGAGCAGCGGTTGGCGCTCATCGCGGCCGTGGGCTTCGCGCTCGCCGCCGAGCCGACCGCGCTGCCGGACGTCGTCGCCGAGCACCTGGGCATCCCGCACCCGGTCCGCCTCGACCAGCTGCGGGACACGCTGGCGCGCAGCGCGCTCGGCGGCTCGCGCGATCTGCCCGTGCTGCGCGCCGAATGCCATCACGAGGCCGTGATCGAGGCGCTGCACGCGTACGCGGGCCGGGTCGACGAACTGCTGCGCGCGGTGCGGCGGACCGCCGAGGAGCGGGTCGCCCTGCCGTTCCCCGCGCTGCCCAGCCACCTGTCGTCGGACGGCGTGGTGCCCGCCGAGGACGCGTTCACGAGCTGGGCGAGCTTCCGGCTCGACGAACGGCGGGTGCGCGATCTGCTGATGGGCGAGCAGCTCTACAAGGACCGTGATCTCGCGCTGCGGGAGCTGTACCAGAACGCCCTGGACGCCTGCCGCTACCGCCGGGCGCGCACCGAGTACCTGGACCGGGTCACGCCGGGCGCGACGTACGACTACGCGGGCCGCATCACGTTCGAGCAGGGCGTGGACGACGACGGGCGGGCCTTCGTCGAGTGCCGGGACAACGGCGTCGGCATGGGCGAGGCGGAGTTGCGCGGGGTGTTCTCGAACGCGGGCGCGCGGTTCGCCGAGCAGCCGGACTTCCTGGACGAGCAGGCCGCCTGGGAGTCGGTCGAACCGCCGGTGCGGCTCTACCCCAACAGCCGTTTCGGCATCGGGGTGTTGAGCTACTTCATGCTGGCCGACGAGATCCGGGTGACGACGTGCCGGATGGGACCCACGGGCGCGGTGGGCCCGCTCCTTGAGGCGTCGATCTTCGGTCCTGGCCATCTGTTCCGGATCGCGCGGCCGGCCGACTGCGGGGCGGAGCCGGGCACGACGGTCCGGCTCTATCTGCACGCGCCGTCCGAGGGCGCCCCGGCGCCGTCCTGCCCTCGGGTGCTGCGCAGGCTGCTCGGTGTGGCCGAGTTCGCGACGAGTGCGCGGGACGGCGAGTACGAGGAGGAGTGGGCGCCGGGCGAGTTCAAGGCGGCGGCCGAGCCCATGGACGGCCCGCAGGGCGGCGGGCTCGGCACCACCGGTCGTGGCGATCTGCTGCCGTGGCCCGGCGCCCCGGAGGGGGTCCAGCTGTTCTGGTGCGAACGAGGCGGGGACCTGCTGGTCGACGGGCTGGTCGTACAGCCGTCGGTGCGCGGCGGCGCCGTCTCCCAGCGGCCGAACGGCCTCACCGGATTGATCGTGAACCTGACGGGTCCCAGCGCCCCGCGCCGGCTGTCCGCAGACCGCCTTCAGGTCCTCGACGACCTGCGCCCGTTCCTGGCGGACCTGGTGCGGGAGGCGGCCGTGCACCTGGTGTCGGCCGGCCCCGAGTTCCTCGGCTTCGCGTGGCTGTGCAGGGCCGCCGACGGAAGCGTCGTGACCGCCGACCTGATCGCCGAGGAGTGCGTACGGCAGCACCGGACGATCGGGGTCCGCGACCGGCGGGTCGACACCGCACGGGCCGGCTGCCTCCCCATGGACGCCGCCCTGGTCCGTCCGGCGCTGACCTATTACGAGGCGTCGGGCCCCAATTCGATGGCCGACGACCACCCTTCCGTTCCCGATCACATCTTCCTGTGGCGGCTGCTGGCGCACGACACGCACCCGTCCCTGCCGGAGCTGAAGCGACTCTGCCCGGAACTGGCCGCCCCCGTGGACCTGTTGCCCGCCCTCCCCTCGGACCAGCTTCTCGTGGACAAGCCCTCGTACAGCTACCGTCTCGGCACGGCCTCGACCTGCGACACGCTCCTGGACCTCGCCGTGGCGCTGGCGGCGTCGCCGCGCCAAATAGCCGAGCGGGCGGCCCTGTTGGGACTCCACGGCCTTCCCCCGGATGCCTTTCCCCACGAAGTCCCGCGGAGTTCGGCGGAGGGGACGACCGCCTCGAAGCGGGCGGCCGCCGTGATCGAGCGGCGCCGCCCGCTCACCGCGACCGGACTCGTCCGGGAGGCGGACGTTTCCGGGACCACCGTCGCGGAAGTGGCCCGGCTGCGTGCGGCCGAGGGCGCCGTCATCCCGCCCGAGGCCCTGGAGTGCGCCCGTGCGGCGGAGGCGGACGAGGAGTTGTTCGCCCACCTGGCGGAGCACGGCGGGGACTGGCTCCGGACCGACCGGCGCGTGCATCCGGGAGTCCTGGCGGAGCTCTCCTTCGACCTGGACACGACCGTGTCCGACGTGTGTGCGCGGCTCGTCCGGTGCGACCTGGAGGCGGACGGCACGGGGCTGCCCGAGGAGCCGTGGGAGGAGCTGCCCGCCCTGCTCAAGCAGTGGCCACTGGCCATGAACACGTGGCTCCCGCTGGACGAACCCGTGCCCGCCCTGGACATCCTGACCGCCGCCGAGAGCCTGGAGATCACCCCGGCCGAGGCCATGGACTGGTTCGCCGGGATGGGCTTCCCGCTGCCCGCCCCCTTCCCCGACATCCACCCCGACGACGTCTCCCGGGCCATCGATCTCCTGGCGGTCGACGAGGACGAATTCGGCGACGTGGGCCCCGCGCTGCGCCCCGGCACCCCCGTCCCCTACGTCCATCTGTTCACGGTGGCCGCACGCCTGGAGGAGCCGCTGGGCGAGGTCGCGCGGCAGCTGCGCGCCTTCGGGCTCAAGGTTCCACGGACCGGCCCCACCCGTTCCGCCGGGACGCACGAGCTGGACGACGAGCTGTTCCGGTGGGAAGGGCCGCTGTACTGGGGCGAGACGAGTCCGGGCAAAGCCCTCCCCTATGCCCACGTCCTGGGCGCCGCCCGCGCCCTGCTGCGGTCGCCCGCCGAGATCGCGGCACGGCTGCGCGCCTGGGGCGTCCCCCTGTCGTGCACCAAGCTGCCGCGGGGGCTCTCCGAACCCAACGCTTTGATGCTTCTGACGGACGACGCCGACGAACTGCTCACCACCGACGACGACATCGACTTCGAGATGCTCGTCCGCAAGTCCCGCGCCATGCACGAGCCGGTCGCCCGGGTGCACGGCTGGCTCACCGCCCTCGGCCTCGACGCCCCCGACCCCGTCGAAGCCATCAGGACCGCCCTGCCCCGGGTGCCCCGCCGCCCCGACCGCCCCGACCGGCCCACCGACCGAAGCCGCACGTCAGGCGCGCCGAGGCAGCCCGAGTAAGCTGGCGCACCCTCGTACAGGATCGAGCGGACGGCGCCGGGCGGGCGCCGTCCCACGCGAAGGGAATGCCGTGGTGGGCGTGGGTGGACGGGCCGGGAAAGCCGACGAAGGGGCCGCCGCGTCCGCGCCATCGGACCTGCGGCAGCTCGCGGTGGAGCTGCGCCGCCTCAACGGCGAACTCACGCGGGTGGTGCACGGCTTCGCCACCGGACAGGACCTGCACCCCACTGACGTGCAGGCGCTCGCCGTCGTCCTGGACTCCGCGGAGCCCGTCACCCCGAGCGTGCTGCGCCGCCGCCTCGGCCTGACGTCCGGCGCGGTGAGCGCCTGCGTGGACCGGCTCGAACGCGCCGGTCATCTGCGGCGGGTGCGGGAGAGCCGGGACCGGCGGGTGGTGCACCTGCAGTACGTGCCGGGCGCGCAGGCGCGGGCGCGGAAGTACTTCGGCCCGCTCGCCGAGGCGGCCGACCGGGTGCGCGGCGACTTCAGCGCGGCGGAACTGGACGTGGTGGTGCGGTTCCTGGGCTCGCTCAACGAGCAGCTCTCCGAGGTCGAGAGCCCCCGCACGTAGCGCGCCGCCGGACACGGCACGGGCGGAGACCGCATCCGCGGGGGCGGGCGCGACGGAAGACACGACGTGTGCCACCATCCCGGACAACAGATAACTCAATCATCGAGATACTTTTTGATTGAGGCTTTCCGCTCAAGACCGCCCGGCTGCCTTCCTTGGGAGAACCATGCCCCGCACCCACCGGCGCGCCCGCTGGCTCGTGCCGATCGTCCTGCTCTTCGGCTGGCTCGCCATCGGCGGCACGCTCGGCCCGTACGCGGGAAAACTCGGCGAGGTCGCCACGAACGACCAGGCGGCCTTCCTGCCGCGGAACGCGGAGTCCACCCGCGTGATCGAGGCGCAGCGCGCCTTCAGCGAGGACGAGACGCTCCCGGCGATCGTCGTATGGACCGCCGACGGCGGGGGCAGGGTGGACGGTGACCAACGGGCCGCCGCCACCGGCGCGTTGGCCTCGCTCAAGGGCGAGCCCGGCATCGTCGGCCAGGTGTCGCCCGCCCTGCCGTCGAAGGACGGCGAGGCCCTGGAGGGTGTCGTACAACTGCGCCCCGACCTGGGGGACCGACTCGCGCCGACGCTCGACGAGATCGAGTCCGCGGCGTCGAAGGTGCCGGGTGCGACGGCCGAGGTCGCGGGGCCCGCGGCGAGTCAGGCCGATCTGTCCGACGCCTTCGCCGGGATCGACGGGCTGCTCCTGTCGGTCGCGCTCGCGGCGGTCCTGGTGATCCTGATCCTGGTCTACCGCAGCGTGCTGCTCCCCTTCGTGATCATCATCAGCGCGGTGTTCGCGCTGGGCGCCGCCTGCGCCGTCGTCTACGCGCTCGCCGACCACGACGTCGTACGCGTCGACGGACAGGTGCAGGGCATCCTGTCGATCCTGGTCATCGGCGCCGCGACCGACTACGCGCTGTTGCTCACCGCCCGCTACCGCGAGGAACTCGCCTCGGGCGCCGACCGGTTCGCCGCGATGCGGGCCGCGCTGCGCCGCTCGTCCGGGGCGATCGTGGCGAGCGCCGCGACCGTCGCCCTCGGCCTGCTCGCCCTGCTGCTCAGCGACCTCACCAACAACCGGGCGCTCGGCCCGGTCGGCGCCATCGGCATCGTCTGCGCCGTCCTCAGCACCCTCACGTTCCTGCCCGCCGCCCTGGTGCTGCTCGGCCGCGCCGCGTACTGGCCCGCGAAGGTGCGCGCCGACGACGGTTCGGGCGCGGGGCACGGGGTGTGGCGGCGCGTCGCGCGGGCGGTCGAGCGGGCGCCGCGCAGGATCTGGGCGATCGCCCTCGCCGGCCTGCTGGCCTGCGCCGCCTTCGCCCCCACCCTCGACTCCAAGGGCGTGCCGCTCGACGAGATCTTCGTCAACGACGCGCCCTCGGTCGCCGCGCAGGCCACGCTCGCCGAGCACTTCCCCGGCGGCTCCGGCAACCCGGCCGTGGTGATCGCGGACGCCGGGCACCGGGACGCGGTCGTCTCGCGGGCCGAGAAGGTCGACGGTGTCGCGAGCGCGACGGTCCTCACCGAGCAGGGGCGGCCCGGCGGCGGCCCGGCCCGCGTCGTGGACGGCAAGGTGCGCGTCGATGTGACGCTGAAGGATCCGGCCGACAGCGACGCGGCCAAGGAGACGGTCGTCCGGCTCCGGACGGCGCTGCACTCCGTCGACGGCGCCGACGCCCTCGTCGGCGGCTACACCGCGCAGCAGTACGACACCCAGCACACCGCCGAACGCGACCGCACGCTGATCGTTCCCGTGGTCCTCGCCATCATCCTGGTGATCCTCGTCGGGCTGCTGCGGTCCCTGATGATGCCGCTGCTCCTGGTGGCGACGGTCGCGCTCAACTTCGTGGCGACGCTGGGCATTTCCTCGCTCGTCTTTGAGCACGTGTTCGGCTTCACCGGCACCGACGCGTCCGTGCCGCTGTACGGGTTCGTGTTCCTGGTCGCGCTCGGCGTGGACTACAACATCTTCCTGATGTCGAGGGCCCGCGAGGAGTCCCTGCGGCACGGGGTGCGGGAGGGCATCCTGCGGGCGCTCGTCGCGACGGGCGGCGTGATCACGTCGGCCGGTGTGGTGCTGGCCGCGACGTTCGCCGCGCTCGGCGTGATCCCGCTCGCCTTCCTGGTGCAGATCGCGTTCATCGTGGCCTTCGGCGTCCTGCTCGACACCCTCGTCGTGCGCTCGCTCCTGGTCCCCGCGCTGGTCCGGGACATCGGCCCGAGGTCCTGGTGGCCCGGGCGCCTCGGCCGCGGCGGCGACGCGGACTGAGGCAACCCGGACCCACAGTGCTCGGGCTACGGTGCGCGGGGCCTCAGACGCCCGGGATCCCCCGGTCGGCGAAGGCCTTGCGCACCGCCGCCTCGGCCCCGGCCCCGTACATCTCCTTCGCCTTCGCGATCGTCGCCTTCGCCGCCGCCTCGAAACTCGTGTCCGGCGCGAAGTCGAACTGGGCGTTCACGATGATCCGGTCGGCCGTACGGGCGCCGAGCGCGCGCCGGATGTCGTACAGGCCCCGCGACCAGATCTCACCGTCCGCGTGCACTTCGCCGACCCGGTCCGCGTACGTCTTGTCGGTGTCAACACGCCGCAAGCAGTGGGGAGTTGATGACGTGTACGAGACGGAGTCCCAGTCGGCGACGCACGCCAGGTCGGTCCTGCGCGGCCAGCCGTACCGGGCGTCGGCGGCGGCGCCGACCTCGACGGCGAGGTAGTCGCCGAACGCCTCGCCGATCGATCCGGCCTCCAACGACGTACCGAATCCCGGGACTTGGGCGTTGTGGACCGCGTGCCCGTACTCGTGGACGACGACCTCCGCGTCCTCCGCGTCGTCGACGCCGCCCTTGCCGAAGCGGATCTCGGCCTTCTTGTCGGTGAAGAAGGAATTGTCGGCGCCCCACTGGTTGATGCGGACGGGCTGGGCGCGGTCGTTGGCGCCGGGGAGTTCGCTGCCGAAGCCGAGTGATTGCAGGTACTCCTGCGCCTCGTTGACCCAGAAGTAGGCCATCACCTGCTCGAACTGGTCGTCCTGGCGGGTGTACGTACCGGCGTCCGCGAGCTTCGCGGCGGCGCCGGTCTCGGATCTGACGTAGGCCCACTTCCCGGACAGGCCGCCGCTGCCGTCGAGATTGCGCAGCGCGGCCGTCGCGTACTGCGCGTCCGGGACCGCCGTCGCGGAGTCCTTGGCGTCGGTGAGGGACTGGTCGCCCGACGACTGGACCGGGTTGACCATGAAGATCCGGGCGGCCTGGTCCTTCGCGGGCGCGGCGAGGGCGGGGGACGCGAGGGTGGCGAGGGCCACGGTGAGGGTGGCCGCGGCGAGCGTGGCGCGGGGCAGGCGACGACGTGACATCGGTACATCCTCCGGCTGGGCTGGGACGAGCTGGGACGGATGTGGGGGGTGGTGCGGCTGGGCGCTGCCGGATCTTCCCGCATCCTGGGCAGCCTTGGCCATAGCCCGTCGGGCGTGATCCGATGAGCCGCATGAGCAGCAGCGACACCATCAGCGTCACCACCTGGTCCCTCGAACAGACCTCGCCCGCCGACCTGCGCCCCGCGACGCCGCCGGAGGGCGACGACGTGCGCGTCGTGCGCGCCGAGGTCCCCTCCCCTGAGTTCAGCCGGTTCCTGTACGCGTCCGTGGGCGGCGACATCCGCTGGATCGACCGGCTCGGCTGGAGCTACGCGCGGTGGCAGGAGCAGCTGTCGCGTCCGGGGGCCGAGACCTGGGTCGCGTACGACAAGGGCACGCCTGCCGGGTACGTGGAGCTGGACGCGCAGGACGACGGGGTGGTGGAGGTCGTCTACTTCGGCCTCATTCCGGCGTTCCGGGGGCGGCGGATCGGCGGGCATCTGCTGTCGTACGCGGTCGCGCGGGCCTGGGACCTGGCGGAGCGGTGGCCGGACCGGGAGCCGACGCGGCGGGTGTGGCTGCACACGTGCAGCAAGGACGGCGAGCACGCCATGGCGAACTACGAGCGGCGCGGGTTCAAGGTCTTCGACACGAAGGTCGAGGTCGAACCGGACGTACCGACGCCGGGTCCTTGGCCGGGGGCCGGGGTGGTGGCGGGCTAGCCCGCCGTAGCCGAGACCGCGACGTTGCCGGTGACGGCGGTGTCGGCCGGGCCCCTGAGGAGGTCGACGAGGCCGCGCAGTGGGGTGTTGAAGCGCCGCCTGAGTTCCCGCGCGCGGGAGTTCAGGCGGAGTCCGCGCCACGTGGCCAGCGTGATGAGCAGGACCGCCGCGCCCGCGGTCCACACCGCGCCGACCGTGCCGACCGCCTCGTGCAGGCCGACCCAGGCGTACGTGACCGCCGCGGGCAGCAGGCCCAGATTGGCCAGGGCCATCCAGAAGTCGATGTCCATGTAGGCGAACTCGGACACCAGCGTGAACGGCGTCAGGACCCCGTACTCGGCCAGCTCGTCGGCGTCGGTCAGGGCCCCGCGCACCAGCAGCACCAGCCAGCCGACGGCGAGTTGCGCGAGCGCGAGCCAGGCCAGCCAGCCGGGGCCCCAGGGCTGCCCGCCGAACGCCGCGGCGCCGGCCCGCCAGGCCGCGTATCCGGAGACGGCGAAGCACACGGCGAGCACCAGGCGGTAGTGCCAGCTCCGGTCGAACTCGTATCGGTACTGGCGGTCGAGCGCCGGCGAAGGACCGCCGCTGCGCTGCCACTCCGCGACGCTGACCTGGGGTCCCATCAGGAGCGTCCACACCGCCGTGAAGCGCCGTTCGACCGGAAGCGAGCGGAGCAGGTCGGCGCGGAACGCGGAGATGCCCACCGAACGCAGTACCTTGAGGCCCAGGTCGGCCAGGTACTCCGAGGAGTAGCTGCGTGCGCCGCCGGCGCCGGCGCGGGGGCCCCGGTCGGCCCAGTACAGCACGTTGCTCACTTCCCACGTCTTGACGCCCGCGGGGTCGTCGAGGTCGAACCGGATGCCCGGGTAGGACGCCAGCCGTGCGGCGACGTCCGACAACTCCCCCGCGGCAACGGGATCGAGGTCGGTGACGGCCGTCCTCGGCGGCTCCTCCCCCTCCGGGGTCACCATCGCAAGGGCCGTCGCGAGCCGCGGATCGAGTACGACGCCTTCGGGCAGCGTCTGCCGCGTCGCGCGCGTGAGGACCTGCGCGATCCTCGCGGCCACCCCGATCAGCGGGTCGTCCTCGCGGGTGGCGAAGGGCTGCCACACCCAGGCGGAGTCCGAGATCACCCGCCGCGGCACGGCCGGGGCGTGCTGGGCCAGCTCCTGTTCGATCTCGCCGTCGGCGAGCAGGTGGCCGAGGTAGGCCGCGGCAGCCGACTCGTCCGCCGGGGGCGGGCCCTGGAACAGCGCCTCGCACAACGCCAGCGCCGCGGCCGGTGTGCGGATCAGCCACAGGCCGCGGGCCGCTCCGGGCAGCCCGTCCCGCATGGCGCCGGTGAGGGCGGGGACCGCCAGGTCGCCCATCGACGTGAGCGCGGAGAGCGCCACCGGGGTCGCGCCGAGGCGGGTCGCGAGGACCTCCGCGGCCTGCGGCACGTTGGTCGCGGCGAGCGCGCGGAGCGCCGCCTCCACCCTTTCGGCGCCGATGCCGCTCACGTCCCCGCGGGCGATGAACTCCAGGATCCCGAAGACGCGGGGCCCCGGCTCCCGCCGGTCCGCGGCGACGACGCCGAACGCGGACGCCACGGCCCTGCGGTCGGCGTCGGTGTCCTCCGTGCCGAGCCCGGCCTGGAAGGCGTCGATGATGCGGTCGGCGAGCCGCGGGTCCACGACGTACGCGTCGGCGAGGCACTGGAACGCCAACACCGGTTCGTGGTCGAGGACTTCGCGCACCACGTCGGTGCAGTCGCGGGCCGCGACGCCGCACCAGAGGCGCACCGTCTCCCGCCAGGTGGCCGGGTCGCTCCGGTAGCGGCGCAGCAGCCCCTCGGGAGTGGCGGCGAGTTCGTTGGCCGCCAGGTACTCCTGCAGCGTGAGGTGCGCGAACTGGTAGCGGACGCCGCCGTCGATGGGCAGCAGCAGGCCGGTGCGCTCGACGATCTCCTCCAGCACGGCCTGCGCCTGCTCGCCCGGGCGCCGCTGATCGACCAGCGCCTCCTCCAGCACTTCCAGTACCCGGCTCTCGGCCAGGGCGAGGCGGTCGTGGACGCCGATCGGTACGTCCTGCGCCGCCAGGGCGAGGCGCTGCAGGACGCCCCATTTCACCGGGGACGAGAACCGCGGGATGCGCTGCCGGTCGTCGAGGAGGCTGCCGATGACCTCTTTGTAGAAGTCGGCGCGGGTGTGCGGGAGGGTGTCGCCGGTGGCCGCGTACACCGTCGAGTACAGGTAGGCGATCATGGTGAGCAGCAGCGGGTTGCGGGCCAGCGGCATCAGCTGCGGGGTGTCGCGCAGCGCGCCGAGGAGCCGGTCGACGGTGTCGCCCTCCAGGGTCTCGGGCCAGGGCCAGCCGCGCAGGAAGCGGCGGATGAGGTGTTCGTCGAAGTCCTCGACGCGCAGCACCTGGTCGAGGCCTTCCTTGAGTTCCCCTTTGTAGACGGCGGCGCGGCAGGTGACGACGGTGCGGCAGCCGTCGTGGTCCTTGGCGAACTCCCGGATGGCGTCGGCGACCTGGCGGCGCCGCTTGGCGCCCGCGACCTCGTCGAGGCCGTCGAAGTAGAGCACCATGTCGCCGTCCGCGAGGCGCCGGTCGAGCCAGCGGTCGGCCTTGGGGAAGGCGTTGGCCGCGAAGTGGTCGACGATGTGGCGGCGCAGGTCGATCTCGCCGTCGAGGTTGACCTGGTGCAGCTTGATGAGGACGGGGATGCGGTCCAGTTCGCCGAGCGGGGCGCGGGCGGGGACGCGGCGGCCGTACCAGGTGCGGCGGCTGCGCGCGTCCGGGTTGTGGCGCTCGCGGGCCCAGGTCAGGACGGCGTGCTTGAGCAGCATTGTCTTGCCGGCGCCCGGTACGCCGAGGACGAGGGTGCGGCGGGCGTCGCCGAGGGAGGCGCCGGCCGGACGCTCGCCGTGCTGGTCGTCGCTGACGGAGAGCGGAACGTACACCGACTCCATGTCCATCTTCTGGGACGTCTCGGCGCGGAAGGAGACGTCGACCTCGCGGTGCTCCTCGTAGACCTTCGCGATGTAGCGGCGCAGCGCCTTGCGGGCGAGGAGGCCGCGGCCGACGATCCAGCCGAAGAGGAGTCCGCCGAGGTGGTCGAGGAGCTTGCGCAGTGAGTCCTTGAGCTTGCCGACGACGACCGTGATCGCGATGGTGCCCACGATCAGCGCCCAGGTCTGCATGTCCTGCCACATGTCGCCCCCCGTTGGCCCGGGCGCCAGAATAGAGCCGCTCGTCGCCGCCCCGCCACGGTCCTGCGCCTGTCATGTGACCCACGACACGCTGTTTCACATTTCGAGACCATTCCGTCCGCATCCCGGACAATGCTGGACCGGGCCCAAAGTCCCGTGACACGCTTCCGTCATGTCTACAGCTGGAACCGCCTTGGTGAGTCGACGCCACGTCGACTTCGGCCGCATGTCCAGCGCCATCTGTCCGGCGCGCTGATCCCTCCAGCACCGCCGATCTCTCGCCACACCTGATTCCCTGCGCACCGCCGCGCCCCCGCGCGAAGTGTGCAGGTCAGAGCCTCCCGCCCGTCACCCGACCGCCGCCCCTCAACGAGGCGCTGCGCGCCGCCCCACCTTTTTGCCTGCCTGAAGGACGATTCTCCATGGCTGCCTCCCCAGAGACACCTACCCCCGTCACGCCCCGCCGCAAGGTGAGCCGTCACCGTGGCGAGGGCCAGTGGGCCGTGGGCCACTTCACTCCGCTCAACGGCAACGAGCAGTTCAAGAAGGACGACGACGGTCTCAATGTACGGACACGTATTGAGACGATCTACTCCAAGCGCGGTTTCGACTCGATCGACCCCCAGGACCTGCGCGGACGCATGCGCTGGTGGGGCCTTTACACCCAGCGCAAGCCCGGCATCGACGGCGGCAAGACGGCCGTCCTGGAGCCGGAGGAGCTGGACGACCGGTACTTCATGCTGCGCGTGCGCGTCGACGGCGGCCGGCTGACCGTCGCGCAGCTGCGCGCGATCGGCGAGGTCTCCGAGCAGTACGCGCGGGGCACCGCCGACATCACCGACCGGCAGAACATCCAGCTGCACTGGATCCGGATCGAGGATGTGCCCGCGATCTGGGACAAGTTGGAGGCCGTGGGCCTGTCCACGACCGAGGCCTGCGGCGACTGCCCGCGCGTGATCATCGGTTCCCCGGTCGCCGGGATCGCCGCCGACGAGATCATCGACGGCACTCCGGCCGTGGACGAGATCCACGAGCGGTACATCGGCAGCAAGGAGTTCTCCAACCTGCCGCGCAAGTTCAAGACCGCGATCTCGGGCTCGCCTGTCCAGGATGTGGTCCACGAGATCAACGACGTGGCGTTCGTGGGTGTCGAGCACCCCGAGCACGGGCCCGGCTTCGACCTGTGGGTCGGCGGCGGCCTGTCCACCAACCCCAAGCTCGCGCAGCGGCTCGGCACGTGGGTGCCGCTCGACGAGGTGGCGGACGTCTGGGCCGGTGTCGTCGGCATCTTCCGTGACTACGGCTACCGGCGCCTGCGCAACCGGGCCCGCCTGAAGTTCCTGATGGCGGACTGGGGCGCGGAGAAGTTCCGGCAGATCCTGGAGGACGAGTACCTGGAGCGGAAGCTCCTCGACGGCCCGGCGCCCGCCGAGCCCTCGCAGAAGTGGCGCGACCACATCGGCGTGCACCAGCAGCAGGACGGCCGGTTCTACGTCGGGTTCGCGCCGCGCGTCGGCCGCGTCGACGGCACCACGCTCACGAAGATCGCCGAACTGGCGGGCGCGCACGGCTCGGACCGGCTGCGCACCACCGTCGAGCAGAAGATGATCATCCTCGATGTCGCCGAGGACCAGGTCGACTCGCTCGTCGCGGGCCTGGAGGCGCTGGACTTCCAGGTGAAGCCCTCGCCGTTCCGGCGCGGCACGATGGCCTGCACCGGCATCGAGTTCTGCAAGCTGGCCATCGTCGAGACGAAGGCGCGCGGCTCGCAGCTCATCGACGAACTGGAGCGCCGCCTCCCGGAGTTCGACGAGCCGATCACCATCAACCTCAACGGCTGCCCGAACGCCTGCGCCCGTATCCAGGTCGCGGACATCGGTCTCAAGGGCCAGCTGGTCCTCGACGACAACGGCGAGCAGGTCGAGGGCTACCAGGTGCACCTCGGCGGCGCGCTCGGCCTGGAGGCCGGCTTCGGCCGCAAGGTGCGCGGCCTGAAGGTCACGTCGGCCGAACTGCCGGACTACATCGAGCGGGTGCTGAAGAACTACGAGGCGGGCCGCGAGACCGGCGAACGCTTCGCCACCTGGGCCGCGCGCGCCAGTGCGGAGGCCTTGTCGTGAGTGAGCGCGCCGCCCCGTTCTACTGCCCGTACTGCGGCGACGAGGACCTTCGGCCCAGCGAAGAAGGTCACGGCGCCTGGGAATGCGCGGCCTGCAATCGAGCCTTCACGTTGAAGTTCCGCGGCCTGCTGACCAGCGGTCTCCAGACCAAGGGACTTCAGCGCAACGACGGTGGAGGGGAACAGATATGACGACGGCTCAAGCCCCTACGGACACGGACGAGTTGAAGGCGCTCGCCGAACAGGCAGGGCGCGACCTGGAGGACGCCTCGCCGCTGGAGATCCTCCAGTGGGCCGTGGACACCTTCGGCAAGAAGTTCTGCGTGACCTCGTCCATGGAGGACGCGGTCGTCGCCCACCTCGCCTCCCGCGCGATGCCCGGCGTGGACGTCGTGTTCCTCGACACCGGCTACCACTTCGAGGAGACCATCGGCACCCGGGACGCCGTCGAGGCCGTGATGGACGTCAACGTCATCACGCTCACGCCCCGGCAGACCGTCGCCGAGCAGGACGCCGAGTTCGGCCCCAAACTGCACGACCGCGACCCGGACCTGTGCTGCGCGATGCGCAAGGTGAAGCCGCTGGAGGAAGGGCTCACCAAGTACGCCGCCTGGGCCACGGGCCTGCGCCGCGACGAGTCCCCGACCCGCGCCGACACCCCGGTCGTCGGCTGGGACGAGAAGCGCCGGAAGGTCAAGGTCTCGCCGATCGCCCGCTGGACGCAGGACGACGTCGACGCGTACGTCGCCGAGCACGGCGTCCTCACCAACCCGCTCCTGATGGACGGTTACGGCTCCGTGGGCTGCGCCCCGTGCACCCGCCGCCTCCTGGAGGGCGAGGACGCGCGCGCCGGACGGTGGGCGGGCAGCGCAAAGACCGAGTGCGGACTGCACGGCTGAGGCGGCCCGAACTCATGGAACAGACACAGACTTTGGAGAACCAAGTGACCGGAGCCACGATCTGGCTCACGGGTCTGCCGTCCGCCGGCAAGACCACCATCGCGTACGAGCTGGCGAACACGCTGCGCGCCGAGGGCCGCAAGGTCGAGGTGCTGGACGGCGACGAGATCCGCGAGTACCTCTCGGCGGGCCTCGGCTTCAGCCGCGAGGACCGGCACACGAACGTGCAGCGCATCGGGTACCTCGCCGAACTCCTCGCCCGCAACGGCGTGTTGGCGCTCGTCCCGGTCATCGCCCCGTACGCCGACAGCCGCGAGGCCGTCCGCAAGCGGCACCAGGCCGGCGGCACCGGATACCTGGAGGTGCACGTCGCGACGCCCGTGGACGTGTGCTCCGACCGCGATGTGAAGGGCCTGTACGCCAAGCAGGCGGCCGGCGAGCTGACCGGCCTGACCGGCGTCGACGACCCGTACGAGGCCCCCGAATCGCCCGACCTGCGCATCGAGTCGCAGAACCAGACCGTGCAGGAGTCCGCGGCAGCGCTCCGTGCGCTGCTCACCGAGAGGGGTCTCGCCGCATGACGACCGTAGCCACAGTGACCGAGGACACCGATTCCCCGTACGCGCTCAGCCACCTGGACGCGCTTGAGTCCGAGGCGGTGCACATCTTCCGCGAGGTGGCGGGCGAGTTCGAGCGGCCGGTGATCCTCTTCTCCGGCGGCAAGGACTCCATCGTCATGCTGCATCTGGCGCTGAAGGCCTTCGCCCCTGCCGCGATCCCCTTCTCCCTCCTGCACGTCGACACCGGGCACAACTTCCCCGAGGTCATCGACTACCGCGACCGCACGGTGGCCGAGCACGGCCTGCGCCTGCACGTGGCGTCCGTGCAGGAGTACATCGACGCGGGCAAGCTGCGCGAGCGCCCGGACGGGACGCGCAACCCGCTCCAGACGGTGCCGCTGACCGAGAAGATCCAGAGCGAGAAGTTCGACGCCGTCTTCGGCGGCGGGCGCCGCGACGAGGAGAAGGCGCGCGCCAAGGAGCGCGTGTTCAGCCTCCGTGACGAGTTCTCGCAGTGGGACCCGCGCCGCCAGCGCCCCGAGCTGTGGCAGCTGTACAACGGCAAGCACGCCCCCGGCGAGCACGTCCGCGTCTTCCCGCTGTCCAACTGGACCGAGCTGGACGTGTGGCAGTACATCGCCCGCGAGAACATCGAGCTGCCGGAGATCTACTACGCGCACGAGCGCCCGGTCTTCAAGCGCAGCGGCATGTGGCTGACGGCCGGCGACTGGGGCGGCCCGAAGGACGACGAGACGGTGGAGACGCGGCAGGTCCGCTACCGCACCGTCGGCGACATGTCCTGCACCGGCGCCGTCGACTCCGACGCCACCACCATCGACAAGGTGATCGCCGAGATCGCCGTCTCCCGGCTCACCGAGCGGGGCGCCACCCGCGCCGACGACAAGATGTCCGAGGCCGCGATGGAAGACCGCAAGCGCGAAGGGTACTTCTAGACATGACCACCCCCACCTCCGCCGCCGAAGAGCTGGCCGGGCTTTCGGCGACGACGCTGCTGCGGTTCGCCACGGCCGGTTCGGTCGACGACGGCAAGTCCACGCTGGTCGGCCGCCTGCTGCACGACTCCAAGTCGGTCCTGACGGACCAGTTGGAGGCCGTCGAGCTGGCCTCGCGTTCGCGCGGCGCCGCCGAACCCGACCTGGCGCTGCTCACGGACGGCCTGCGCGCCGAACGCGAGCAGGGCATCACCATCGACGTCGCCTACCGCTACTTCGCCACGCCCCGTCGCCGCTTCATCCTCGCGGACACGCCGGGCCACGTGCAGTACACGCGGAACATGGTGACCGGCGCCTCGACGGCCGACCTCGCCGTGGTCCTCGTCGACGCCCGCAACGGCGTCATCGAGCAGACCCGCAGGCACGCCGCGGTGGCCGCGCTGCTGCGGGTGCCCCATGTGGTGCTGGCCGTCAACAAGATGGACCTCGTCGACTACGAGGAGCAGGTCTTCGCGAAGATCGCCGAGGAATTCACCGCGTACGCCGGGAAGTTGGGCGTCCCGGAGATCACCGCCATCCCGATCTCGGCGCTCGCGGGCGACAACGTCGTGGAGCCGTCCGCGAACATGGACTGGTACGGCGGCCCGACGGTCCTGGAGCACCTGGAGACCATCCCGGTCAGCCACGACCTCACGAGCTGCCACGCCCGCCTCCCCGTCCAGTACGTGATCCGCCCGCAGACCGCCGAGAACCCCGACTACCGGGGCTACGCGGGTCAGATCGCGGCAGGAACGTTCCGCGTCGGCGAGTCGGTGACCGTACTGCCCTCCGGCAAGACGTCGAAGGTCGCCGGAATCGACCTGCTGGGCAAGGCCGTTGACGTGGCGTGGACGCCGCAGTCGGTGACGCTCCTCCTGGAGGACGACATCGACATCTCGCGCGGCGACCTGATCGTGCCGAGCCACGACGCGCCCGCGACCTCGCAGGACATCACGGCGACGGTGTGCCACGTGGCGGACACCCCGCTCACCGTCGGCCAGCGCGTGCTGCTCAAGCACACCACCCGTACGGTCAAGGCGATCGTCAAGGAGATCCCGTCGCGGCTCACGCTCGACGACCTCTCCCAGCACCCCTCCCCTGGCCAGCTGGTCGCCAACGACATCGGCCGGGTCAAGGTGCGGATCGCCGAGGCGCTCGCCGTCGACTCCTACGCGGACTCGCGGCGCACGGGCTCCTTCCTCCTCATCGACCCGTCGGACGGCACGACGCTCGCGGCGGGCATGGCGGGCGAGTCCTTCGCCTCGGCGGAGGACCCCAAGTCCCTTGTGGACGAGGAGGGTTGGGACTTCTGAGTCCCGGCCCTGATGACCATGGCGACGACGCACGCGGCACTGCTCGGCTATCCGCTCGCCGTGACGATCGGCACGCTGCTCGGGTTCGCCATGGCCCGGGTGGCGTTCCTCCGGTCGGCGATCGGCCCGGTCCTGACCGGGCTCCGGTCGCTGCCGGCGGTCGTGTGGGTGCCGGTGGCGGTGCTGTGGCTCGGCCTGGACGACGCGGTGATGTACGCCGTGTTCGTGCTGGGGGCGGCCCCGGCCGTAGCGGGCGGCGTGGGCGCCGACTACGTGTCCGGGCTCAAGCAGGGCTGGGCGTTCTCCTGGCGCGCACTACTGGCGGCGGAACTCATCGCCTCATGGGACTCCTCCCCTGACACCCTGCCGACGGTCCTCCTCGCCGCCCTCCTGGTCCTGACCGTCGGCATCGCCGTCGACCTGCTGCTCTTCACCCCACTCGCGAAGCGAACCGGCCTCGCGAAGCGAAACCGTCCCGTGAAGCGAAACCGCGAAGAACTGGAACTGAGCGACTGACCCATGCGCCCCTCCCCCGTACTCCTCGTCATAGCCCACGGCAGCCGCGACCCGCGCCATGCCGCGACCGTGCACGCCCTGGTGGGCGAGGTGCGCGCGCAGCGGCCCGACGTGCGGGTGGAGACGGCGTTCCTGGACTTCAACGTGCCGTCCGTTCAAGGGGTGTTGGAGTCACTGGCGGCGGAGGGGGTGCGCGACGTCGTGGCGCTTCCCCTCCTCCTCACCCGCGCCTTCCACGCGAAGGCGGACATCCCGGCGGTGCTGCGCGAGGCGCCGCGCGGCCTGCGGATCCGCCAGGCGGAGGTCCTCGGCCCCGACCCACTCCTCGTCTCGGCCCTCGAACGGCGCCTGTACGAGGCGGGGTTGAGCCCCGCAGACAAGCCCACGACCGGGGTCGTCCTGGCCTCGGCGGGCTCATCCGACCCGGAGGCGATCGCAGTGATCGCTGAAATCGCGCGGGAGTGGCGGCACACCGGTTGGTGCGCCGTGCGGCCTGCGTTCGCCTCCGCATCCCTCCCGCGCACCGAGGACGCGGTGCGCGAACTGCGGGCGCTGGGCTGCGAGCGGGTGGCGGTCGCGCCGTACGTCCTCGCGCCGGGGCGCCTGCCGGACCGGATCGCGGCGGGCGCGGACGCCGCGCGGGCCGACGTGCTCGCGGACGTACTGGGACCGGCGCCCGAGGTGGCGCAGGTCCTGATCGAGCGTTACGAGGCGGCCGCCGTGCGGGAGTTGCTGGCCATCGGCGCCTGAAGCCCGCACAGCCACCCGCCGCTCACCCGCACAACCGCTCCCCCAACTCACTGCGCCCGTACCGCACGCTCCGCCCGCTGCGCGTCCGCAGCAGCAGCCCGGCGTCGTAGAGGACCGACAGGTGCTGGCTGACGGCGCCGGGGGTGACGGCGAGGCGGTGGGCCAGCTCCGTCGTCGACGCGGGTTCGTCGAGGAGGCGCAGGATGCGGGCGCGGGCGGCGCCGAGCAGCCGGGTCAGGGCCTCGCCGGTCGCCGGGGGCGGGGTCTCGGAGATGGTGGCCCGGCCCCGGGCCGGATAGCTGAGCAGCGGCGGCAGTCGAGGGTCGATCATGGTGTGGGCGCCGTGGCAGAAGAGCGTGGGGACGAGGACGAGCCCGCGGCCCTCGATGCGGATGTCGGCCTTCGGCCAGGCGTACAGGCTGTCGCGCGGCACCAGGGTCAGCACGTCGCCGTGCCACGACAGGCGCTGGTCGAGGCCGGTGAACAGGCCGTCCACGCCCGCGTCCGCGAGCACCTTGCCGCGGTACGTGAGGTCGGCCTCCAGAACGGACTGGACGCGCGGCCACCAGTCCGGGGCGAGGCACTCGCGCCAGTACGCCTCCAACGCGTCGGCGATGCGCTGCCGGAAGCCGCCGGGGTCGTCAAGTCCCTTGCGCAGCACGGACGGCAGCCGATCGAAGGTCGTGTCGTACGCACCCGTGAACTCGGCCGCGAGGCGCTCCGGCGGGACGGCGCGGATCTCGGCGAACTGCGCGTCGAGGCTCGGGCGCGGGCGGTCAGGGCGCGGGGTGAGGTAGTCGGGGACCCACAGGTGGGGTGCGACGAGCGCGCCGAGGAGTTCGGTGTCGAGGCGCTCGTAGGCGGGGGCGAGGCGGCGCAGCCAGGGCCGCTGGTGCGGGTAGCGGGCGGGCTGCCGCCAGCAGCGCAGCGAGTAGACGGCTTCCTGGAGCGGCGAGTACGCGAAGGACGTACGCGCCAGGTCACCGACGCCGAACCGGAACTCGATCACTCCACCCTCCCCATGGTTTAGCCGGAGGCTAAAGGAATACCCCGGCCCCCGGAACCCCGCTTCGCTATGGCCATGACCACTTCACCACCCCGCCCGACACCTCCCTCGACCCGCTTCGGCGGGATGCTGCCCACGGTGCCGGTGCTGCGCGGCCTCTCGCTCCTCACGCTGCTGAACGCGTTCGGGCGCGGCCTGTTCTTCCCGGTGAGCGTCCTGTACTTCACGCGGTTCGTGGGCCTGAGCGCCACGTCGGTGGGTGTCGGCCTGACGGTGGCCGGGGTGTTCGGGCTCGCGGCGGGGGTGCCGACGGGGCGGGCCTCGGACCGGTGGGGGCGGCGGCCCGTGCTGACCGGCCTGTGGATCGGGTGCGGTGCGGCGCTGGCGGCCTACACGCTGATCGGCTCGTACGCCTCGTTCCTCGTCACGGCGATCTGCTACGCCACGTTGAGCCAGGGCGGCACGGGGGTGCGCAACGCGCTGTACGCGGATGTGCTGCCGGCTCACCAGCGGGTGGAGGGGCGGGCGCATCTGCGGATGGTGACGAACGTGGGCATGGGCGTGGGCGGCGGTTTCGGCGCGCTGGCGCTGCAACTCGACACCCGGGCCGGGTACACGACGCTGATCCTCGTCGACGCGGCGGCGTTCGTCGGCTCGGCGCTGATGGTGCACCGGCTGCCGGGCGGCGCGGGGCGACGACCGGCGGCCGACATCCCGCCGGAGAGCCGCTGGCGCGCCGTCCGCGACCTTCCCTTCCTGGCGGTGACGTTCCTGAACGCCGTACTGGCCCTGCAGTACAGCCTGTTGGAGGTGGGCCTGCCGCTGTGGATCGCCCAGCACACTCAGGCGCCGCGCTGGACGGCGGCCCTCGTCGCGATCCTCAACTGTGTGCTCGTGGCGCTGCTCCAGGTGCGGGCGACGCGCGGCGTGGAGAACCTGCCGGGCGCGGTACGTGCCATGCGCCGCTCGGGCCTCCTCCTGGCCCTGTCCTGCGCGTTCTTCGCGTACTCGGCCGGGCTCTCGCCGCTGTGGGCCCTGGGGGTCCTGGTGGTGGGCGCGGTGGTGCAGGTGCTGGCCGAGGTGTTGCAGGCGGCGGGCGGCTGGACCGTCGGCTACGGCCTGGCCGACTCCCGCGCACAGGGCGTCTACCAGGGCGTCTTCAACTCCGGTCAGGCCGCGGCCACGATGGCGGCCCCCGCCCTGGTCACGGTCACCGCGATCCAGCACGGCACGGCGGGCTGGGCCGTGCTCGGGGCGCTGTTCGTGGTGGCGGGCCTCGGCGTGGGGCCCGCCGTGCGGTGGGCCCGGCGGGACGCGACCTGGCGCGGCGAATGAGCCGCACGACCAAGCCCCTGCGGCTCCTCCAAGCCCCTGCGACGATTGAGCAGGCTTTGGCCTTTCAAGCCCCTGCGGCGATTGAGCAGCGGGGTCCGGGGCAGAGCCCCGCGGCCGTCACCCCGGGTGACCGCCATCCACCCTCGCCACCAGCTCACCCACACTCATCGCCCCGGCCGGACGGCCCTCCCGTACCGCCTCGTTGGCGAGCTCCTGCAACACGTCATTGACCGGCGTCGCCACCCCGTACAACCGCCCGAGAAGCGCGATCTCACCGTTGAGGTAGTCCGCCTCGATGCTCCCGGCGCCGCGCTGAAGCGACTGCCACGAGGAGCCGCCACCGCGCGGCGCCCCGTCGAACGGCTCGAAGCGGATCTTGTCGGCGCGCGCGGCCTTCTCCTCGTCCTGACTCGCGTACGCGATCCCGGCGGCGGCCAGCACCGCCTCCCCCTCGGCCCGCGCCCGCCCGACGAGGGCGAGCGCCTCGTCGCCCGCGAGCACCCCGGAGACCGCCTCGATCGCGTTGGCCAGATTGGCGAGGAGCTTCGCGTACTTCCAGCGCATGACGTCGTCGACCACCGGCGCCGCCAGCAGCCCCTTCTCCAGGTCGGCGGCGACCGCCCGCGCGGTCTCGTCGCTCCCGGACGGGTACCGGCCGATGTGCAGCATCCCGGAGAGCGGCGCCCCCTGGGCCCGCACCACGCCCGGCTCCACGAACGTGGCGGGCAGCCATACGCACATCCCGTAGACCCGCTGGAACGTGCGCAGCGCGAGCCGCTCGCTCTCCACCCCGTTCTGCGCGCAGACCAGCGGCAGCCGCCCGGCCGCCGTGCCGCCGCCCTCGACGGGCCGGGGTCCCCACGCGGCGAGCGCGGCGGCGCTGTCCTGGGTCTTCACGGCGAGGATCAGCACGTCGTCGGCGCGCAGCGGACCAAGCGCCTCCGGCCCGTCCACGACCGGGAGTTGGTGGGTGTGCGGCCCGTCCGGTGTCTCGACGCGCAGCCCCTTGTCGCGCAGCGCCTCGTACTGCCTGCCGCGCGCGACGAGCACGACGTCACCGTGCCCGGCCTGGGCGAGCCGCCCTCCGATGACGCCGCCGACCGCTCCTGCTCCGATGATGATGTAGCGCATGCACCGACCTTTTCACGGTCGCGTTCACCGTGGGGCGGTGAGCTCCACGAGTTTGGTCACCGTGTTCCAGTTGCGGCTCGTCGCGACGAGGCCCTTGACGATCCCCGGCCGGGACAACTGCACACCCAGCTTCGAAACCCCCAGGCCCTTCGGGGCGTAGAGATAGAGGGCGCGGTCGCCGAGCCGGAAGTCCTCGGGGGCGTACGCGGCCGGGTCCACGGCGGCGAACCGGTCCGCCGTCACCGGCTCCGAGAAGTACGTGACGTGCAGCTGCTTGGCCTCAAGGTCGGCGGCCGGGAAGGGGCAGGCGTCCCTGACGGACTTCAGGTAGGCGTGGTCGCGTACGAGAACGTCGACGGCGAAGCCGAACGTGTCGGCAACGGCCCGCTCGACGGCGGCGGCGTGCCGCGCTTCGTCGCCGTCGGCGGCCGCGAAGGTGACGTTGCCGCTCTGCAGGTACGTCGTCACGTCCTCGTACCCCAAGTCGGCGAAGAGGGGCCGGAGTTGGGCCATCGGGACCTTCTTCGCCCCGCCCACGTTGATGCCGCGCAGCAGGGCCGCGTACCGGGTGATCGTCATGCGCACACGATAGGGCGGCCGCCGTGCCCCGTGGGGGTGGGCACGACGACCGCCGGTCCTCTCGGTGTGCCGGGGGTGCCGGAGTTACTCGACGACCTTCAGGAGCTTGTTCGCGGTCCCGTCCGACGCGTTCTTGATGGCGTCGGGGGTGGCACCGTCGGTGAGCGCCTTCGAGACGTCGGCCGGGGTGGCGTCCTTGTGTCCGGCCAGGTAGACGGCGGCGGCGCCGACGACGTGCGGCGTCGCCATGGACGTACCGGAGATGGTGTTGGTGGCGTCGTCGCCGGTGTTCCAGTCGGACGTGATGTCCGATCCAGGCGCGTAGATGTCCACGACGGAGCCGTAGTTGGAGAAGTCCGACTGCTCGTCGTCCTTGGTGGAGGAGGCGACGGTGATGGCCTCCGGGACGCGGGCCGGGCTGGACTGGGAGGCGTCCGTCGACTCGTTGCCCGCCGCCACCGCGTAGGTGACACCGGAGTCGATGGACTTCTTGACGGCCGCGTCGAGCGCTTCGTCCACGCCGCCGCCGAGCGACATGTTGGCGACGGAGGGGCCCTCGTGGTTCTCGGTGACCCAGTCGATGCCCGCGACGACCTGCTCGGTGGTGCCGGAGCCCTGGTCGTCGAGGACGCGGACGGCGACGATCTTCGCCTTCTTGGCGACGCCGTGCGCCTCACCGGCGATGGTGCCGGCGACGTGCGTGCCGTGCCCGTTGCCGTCGTCGGCGTTGTCGTCGCCGTCGACCGCGTCGAAGCCGGAGGAGGCCCGGCCGCCGAAGTCCTTGTGGGTGGTGCGGACTCCGGTGTCGATGACGTACGCGGTGGCGCCCTCGCCTGCGCTGTCCGGGTACGTGTACTTGCTGTCGCCCGCGGTCTCGGCCTGGTCGATGCGGTCAAGGCCCCACGACGGCGGGTTGTCCTGGGTGGCGTCGATGTGGAACTTCTTGTTCTGGACGACCTTCGCGACGGAGCCGTCGGCGGCGAGCCGCTTGGCCTCGGTGTCGGAGAGGCCGTTCGCCGAGAAGCCGTTGACGGCGGAGCTGTAGTTCCGCTTGAGGGTGCCGCCGTACTCCTTGGCGAGGTCCTTCTTGGCGGTGGCACCCGCCTTCTGGTCGAGCAGCACGATGTAGCTGCCGGACACGGCGCCCTTGGCGTCCTGCCCGTAGACCTTGCCCTCGGCCGGGGCCGCGTTGGCGAACGAGCCGGTCAGAAGGGTGACGCCGACCGCGGTGGCAGCGGTGGCTATCGCCGCGGTGAGCTTGATGGCGCCGAAGCGCGCACGCTGGTGTGTAGCCATGAAGAGGGATCTCCTCGTGGTGTGTGGGGGGATTGCCAGCGCCCCAGGACGAACCTTCGTGAAGGTTGTCAAACTCCGGAAGATGTCCGGGGGTTGAGACGAAACCCTGACCGATTGACGCGATCAGATCAAGACCTTCATCCACCTGTGACACGCTCAACAAGGTTTCGTAATAACAAAAGGGGCGGTTCCGGATGTTCATCCCCACGCGGCTCAACCCCCGATAGATGTAAGGGACTTGGGTCATCCTCCGCGCGGAGCGCCGCCTCCCGCACATCACCGACCAGCACGACGAACCGGCCTTATCCCGCCCATACCTTCGACTCCGGAGGTGACCTGATGGCCAGGGACGGGGAACAGCGGGAGCGCCGGGTGCGCGGGTTCGCGGCGCGAGCCGGGGGATGGAGCGCGCGGCACCGGTGGGCGGCGGTGGGGATCTGGGTGCTGTTCGTCGTGGTGGCGATGGGCCTGGGCTCCGTCGCGGGACGCGTCGACGTGTCGGAGGACGACCAGCTCAAGGGCGAGACGAGCCAGGCCGCGCGGATCGTCGACGACGCGGGCGTCGACGAACCGGCCGGCGAGACCGTGCTCGTACAGAGCAAGAACGGTGAACTACGGGCCACCGCACCGGAGTTCAAGCGGGCCGTGGCCGATGTGGTGGCGGCCGTGCAGGGCACGGGAGCGGTGACCGACGTGCGTTCGCCGTACGCCGCCGAGACCCGGACGATCTCGAAGGACGGCCGCACCGCGCTCGTCCAGTTCGACATGCGGGGCGACCCCGAGACGGCGGCGGACCGGGTCGAGCCGGTGCAGAAGGCCGTCGCGGGCGTCGCCGACAAGCACGACGCGCTTCGGGTCGAGGAGATCGGCGCCGCGAGCATGAACAAGACCTTCGACGACGCGTTCGGCGACGACTTCCAGAAGGCCGAGTACTCGGCGGTGCCGGTGGCGCTCGGCATTCTGCTGATCGCGTTCGGCGCGCTCGTCGCGGCGCTGCTCCCGGTGGCGCTCGCCATCACGGCGATCATGGCGACGATGGGCCTGATGGGCGTCGTCAGCCACCTCCAGCCGATGAGCGAGACCGCCAACTCGGTGATGCTGCTCGTCGGTCTGGCGGTCGGCGTCGACTACTGCCTGTTCTATCTGCGGCGCGAGCGCGAGGAGCGGATGAAGGGCCGCGACCCGGGGACCGCGCTGCGCGTGGCGGCTGCCACCAGTGGCCGGGCGATCATCGTCTCCGGGGTCACGGTGTGCGTGGCGATGGCGGGCATGATGTTCACCGGGCTCGCCGAGTTCCAGGCGATGGGGCTCGCGTCGCTGATGGTGGTGGCGGTCGCGATGGTGGGGTCCGTGACCGTGCTCCCGGCGCTGCTCTCGCTGCTCGGGGAGCGGGTGGAGAAGGGGCGGATCCCGTTCCTGCACCCGACGAAGCGGCGGGGCGGCGGCAACGGGGACGCCGTTTCGGGCAGCCGGTTCTGGAGCCGGGTGCTGTCTCTCGTACTCGCCCGGCCCGCCGTCTCCGTCGTCGTCGCGGTCGGCGCGCTGCTCGCGATCGCCGCGCCCGCGCTCGGCATGAAGACCCAGAACCTCACCCTGGACCAGGAGTTCGGCGACTCGCTGCCGATCGTGGCGACGTACGACCGGGTCAACGCGGCGTTCCCGGGCGGCTCGGACCCGGCCGAGGTGGTCGTGAAGGCCGACGACATCGACTCCGGTGAGGTGCGCGCCGCCATCGCCGACTTCCGTGCGCAGTCGGTGAGTTCGGGGGCCTCGCGCGGGCCGGTCGAGATCACCGTTCACCACGACGAGAACGTGGCGATCATCGACGTACCACTGGTGGGCGGATCCGATCAGGACAAGGCGGAGAAGAGCCTGGCGCTGCTGCGCGACGAGGTGCGACCGGACACGTTCGGCAAGGTCGACGGGGTCGAGGCGCCGATCACCGGGCAGGTCGCCGGCTCGAAGGACTTCAACGACCAGATCGTCGGGTCGGTGGTTCCCGTCTTCGCGTTCGTCGTCGTGTTCGCGTTCCTGCTGATGCTGCTGTCGTTCCGCTCGCTGACGGTCGCGATCACGTCGATCGTGCTCAACCTGCTGTCCGTAGGCGCCGCTTACGGCATTCTCGTCGCCGTGTTCCAGCACGGCTGGGGTGCCTCGCTGGTCGGCGCGGAGGGGGTCGGCGCCATCGTCACGTGGCTGCCGCTGTTCCTCTTCGTGATCCTGTTCGGCCTGTCGATGGACTACCACGTGTTCGTGGTGTCCCGGATCAAGGAGGCGCGCGCCCAGGGACGTACGAACGAGGCCGCGATCCGGCACGGCGTCGTCACGACCGCGGGCGTGGTCACCAGCGCCGCCGTCATCATGGTCGCCGTGTTCAGCATCTTCGGGACGCTGTCCATGCAGTCCATGAAGCAGATGGGCGTGGGCCTCGCGGCGGCCATCCTGATCGACGCGACCGTCATCCGCGGCGTGCTGCTGCCGGCCGTGATGGCGCTGCTCGGGGAGCGCAACTGGTATCTGCCGAGGTGGCTGCGGCGGATGCCCGACCTGACGCACGACGAGGCGGGCGTGGAGCCCGCCCCAAGGGCGCGCAAGGGGGGTGAGGAGCTGCGCGTCTGACGACGCCGCGCTCCCCGTCGTACGACCTGTCCGTCGTCGCGTCACGCGACGGCGGACAGGTCCTTTTCGGGGACGGCGGTGTCCGAGGCGTCCGCGGTGTCCGAGGCGTCCGAGGCGTCTGCTTCGAATGCCTCCAGCGTGCGGCCGAAGTCGCGCGTCGACAGCAACAGCTTGTAGACGATGGCGAGTTCGAAGACGAGCAGCAGCGCGCCCGCCACGACGGTCGCCCCGATCACCTGGTCGAGCAGCGGCCCGACCACGAAGACGGCCATCTGGAACTCGATGCCGCTCACCAGGTGCGTACGGATCCGGTGGCGCAGGAGGAAGGACCGGAAGCGCAGGTAGACGGGGAAGCGGCTGCGGAATTCCTGGTGCAGGTCGACGACGCTGGGGCGGGGCGCCTCCGGCTGTGCGGCCGCTTCCTCGGCGGCCTCGGTGGCCTCGGTGGCCTCGGTGGTCTCGGTGGCCTCGTCCTCGGGGGTGGCGGAGGCGCCCGCCGCGCGCAGGTCCTGCTCGATGTCCGCGGACGGATTCGCCCGCAGCAGGTCCTCCATGAACGCGACGCGCTCCGCGTTCTGCGCCCGCCGGGCCGCGCGCACCCGGGACTTGATCTGCTTGCGCATCGTGTGCCGGGTCTTGAAGATCTCCAGTGAATTGATGTAGCGCAGCCCGTCGAGGAAGACGACGGCCACGGCGAGCCAGATGTAGACCAGATCGCCGGTGCGGTGGAATTGCCCGCCCATCAGCGCCACGGCGCAGGCCATGACGCGCACGCGGTCGAAGATGTAGTCGAGCCAGGCGCCGAACACGGAGCCCTGCCCGGTGAGTCGGGCGACCTTGCCGTCCATGCAGTCGAGCACGAAGCTCAGGTGGTAGACGAGGGCGCCCGCGATCAGCCAGGGCCAGCCCCCCATCGCGAAACAGCCGGCCGCGCCGAGGCCGAGGATCAGGGCGCCCCAGGTGATCTGGTTCGGGGTGATGCGCGTCCAGCGCGCCGTGAGCCGCACGAGCGGCGTGGCGAGCGGGTCGACGAGCAGCACGGTCCACCACGCGTCGCGTTTCTTCTGCGTGATACGCCGAACTTCGGGCAGCGACGGTATGTCCTGGTGCATGAGGCGCGCCAACTTTCCTTCTTCAAAAGTGGGTTCACCTCAAGGTAAGAATCAATTCTTACCAAGTTCAAGGACCAACGAACGCAACCTTTTCCGATAGCCAACAGTCGTACGTGGCGCATGAATCAATCTTGTTACCTATTACGCACAGCCTTTTTACGGAACGGTGGAACCGTTCCGTAAGAATTCGCGTCAGGCGGGCAGTTCGGCCTCGATGAGGTCGGCCGCGCGCGGCGTTCCGCCCTCCTCGGCCATGTCCCGCTGAAGGACGGCGAGGCGGCGCGCCACCTCCGGGTCGTCGACAAGGCCGAGGACGGCCTCGCGGAGCGTCTCGGCGTCCGCCTCCGCCATCGGTACGTGCCGGGCGACGCCGAGCGCCTGCAGCATGTCGGCGTTGCCGAACTGGTCGACGGCCTGCGGCACGGCGACCATCGGCGTGGCGGTGGCCATGCCCTCCTGGCTGCCACCGGCCCCGGCGTGCGTGATGAACGCGTCGGCCTTCTTCAGAATCGCCAACTGCGGTACCCACTGCCGCACTTCTACGTTCCCGGGGACCTCCCCGAGATCCTCCGCGGTGACATGCCGGCCGACCTGGAGCACGACGTGCCAGCCCGGCAGATCGCCGAACGCCTTCACGCACTCCCGGTAGAAGTCGGGCTGCTTGGTGAACGAGGACCCGAGCGACACGAGCAGCACACGCTCGGCGTCGGCAGGGCGCTCCCAGTCCCCCTGCGCGGACCGGTCGCCCTGGCAGGCGCCGACGAAGGTGTTCTTCCGCTCGTCGACCCGGTCGGCGTTCGGCTGGAGAGCCTTGGGGATGAGGACGAGGGTGCGGTCGTAGACGCCCCAGAAGTCGTCGGCGTCCTTCGGATACCCGTTCTCCTTGAGCCAGCCATTGAATTTCGCGTAGTACGCCTGGCCGCGCGGCGTCTTGCGGGGCTCCTCCCACATCGGCTTCGCGACCTCCTCCTCGTACCCCTCCCAGGCGACGAGGTTCGGCGAGAGCGTGACCGCGGGCACGCCCCAGCGATGAGCGAGGACGCCCGCCGGGTACGAGGTGATGTCGTGGATGACGAGATCGGGCACGCCCACGCCGCCCTCCCCCTCGTAGGCGTCGATGAGCTGCGGGAGGGCGCTGATCGCGTCGTCCAGGAACGGCTCCACGTTGTCGAGCAGCGTGGACCCCCACGCCTCCGGGTCGTCGTCGGGGCCCGGGAGCGTGGTGCGGTAGAGGACCGGCTCGGCGCCGGTCTCGGCGATCTTCTCCTCGAAGAGGTGCGGGATCGCGTACGTGACGCGGTGCCCACGGGCGACGAGCTCCCGGATCACTTCCAGGCTCGGGTTCACGTGCCCGTGGGCGGCGATGGAGAACATGGCGATATGGGCACGTTTGCCGTGATTCGGGTTCGTCATGCCGCAAACATAAGCGAGACGAACCGTCTCGTGCAACTCATTTCGTGGCGGCGGCCTACGGTGGCGGCGGCCTACGCCCTCAGCACCTCGTGCAGCGTCAGCCACTGCGCCGGTGCCACCTCGCCGACCAACGCGTTCGGCGCGACGCGGGCGACGCGCAGCGCCCGGTCGACCGCGCGCCGCGAATGCTCACGCCCCAGCGAGGCCCGCAGACTGCCGCCCACCCCGGTGAACCCGAGCTCGACGAGCCGCCGGTACGAGGAGTACGCGGCGGGCGGGACCAACGGCGCTTCCCTCCGCTCGATCCGCAACACCCCCGCGTCGACCCGTGGCGCCGGCCGGAACGCGGTGCGCGCCACCCGCCCCAGCAGCCGCCACTCGACGTGCGGCCAGGTCAGGACGGTGAGGCGGGTCCAACTCCCGTAGTCACCCGTGCGTTTGCGGGCGTATTCGAGCTGAGTGAGGAAGGTCGCGGCGGTGAGCCGGTCGGCGCGCAGACACCAGTCGACGACGGCGGACGTGCGGGAGAACGGCACGTTCCCGGCGACGGCGAACGGCGTCCGCGGCGGCCGCACACCGAGAAAGTCCGCGTGCCGCACGCGGACGTGCCCCTCCCCGGCGAACCGCTCCCGCAGCCCGTCGACGAGCCGCCCGTCGATCTCGTACGCGACGACGGCGGGGGCCCTCCGGGCGAGCGGCCCGGTCAACGCGCCCTTGCCGGCGCCGACTTCGAGGAGGATGGGGGCGTCCCCGGGGTCCGGGACGGCGAGTCGCGCGAAACGGTGCGCGGTGGCGCGGTCGGCGAGGAAATTCTGCGAAAGCGCACGCGAACGTGAACGCGGCGTGCGGGTGGAACGGCGGGTGGAGCGGGCAGCCATGGCCTGCGGTCCTTGTCATCCGTACGGAAAGAGGGCGGATGAGGGCCCTGACCGTCGGAAACCGGGGCGTCAGCGACGCGAAGCAATACCAAGCCCTTGCGGCGATTGCCGGGTGGGCACAGTCAAGCCCCGCCGTTGGACGAGAGCCGGCGGGGTCCGGGGCGGAGCCCCGCGACCGGGCGCCGGGTGGCCGCAACGATGCGTCGACGGTCAGAGCACCTGGGCCACGCGCAAGCGAACCGCGTGCGCGCAGCCCAGCACCTGACGGGTCACCGAAACGGCCATCATCGCTGCGCTGCACATGCCCCACATGCTGCTCGGCCCCCGCCCACCCCGTCCACCGAATTTCCGGGCGCGAGCGAGTGCGACACTGACCCCCGTACCAGGCGAAACGCAGGAGGCGCACGATGGACGAGGCACGGGCACGGGACGTGCTGGCACAGGCGGACGTGGTGAACGGCGCCGCAGGCTCGGCGGAACTGCTCGCCCTCGGCGAGAACGCCGTGTTCGCCGCCGGCGACGTAGTCGTCAAGGTCGGCCGCAGCACCGAACACGGCGGCGCCGCACTCCTCGACCGGGCCCGCCGCGAGGTGGCCATCGCCTCCTACCTCGCCCGGCACGACGTCCCCGCCGTGCGCCCCGCGAAGGACGAGGCGCTCGTCGTGGACGGGCACCCGGTGACCGTGTGGCACCGGATCCCGGCGGCCGTACGCCCGGCCGAGCCGCGCGATCTGGCGGAGCTGCTCAAGCTGGTGCACGCGCTGCCCGCGCCGACCGGGTTCGAGCTGCCGCGGCGGGAGCTGCTCGGCGGGGTCGAGCGCTGGCTGCGGCTCGCGGGCGACGCGATCGACCCGGCGGACGCGGACTATCTGCGGGAGCGGCGGGACGGGTTCGCGGCGGCCGCGGCGGCGCTGACGCCGCGGCTGCCGGTGGGGCCGATCCACGGGGACGCGCTGCCGCGCAATGTGCACGTCGGGCCCGAGGGGCCGGTTCTTGTCGACCTCGAGACGTTCTCCTCCGATCTGCGGGAGCACGACCTCGTCGTCATGGCGCTGTCCCGGGACCGGTACGGGTTGCCGGCCGAGGCGTACGACGGGTTCGTGTCTACGTATGGGTGGGATGTGCGGGAGTGGGAGGGGTGTGCGGTGTTGCGCGGGGCGCGGGAGACGGCGTCGTGTGCGTGGGTGTCGCAGCATGCGCCGTCCAACCCGAAGGCGTTGGCCGAGTTTCGGAGGCGGGTGGGGTCGTTGCGGGACGGTGACCCCGCGGTGCGGTGGTACCCCTTCTGAGGTTGCCGTGGTTCCGGCCCGGGGGCTTCGCCCCCGACGTGCAAGACCGCGTCAGGTGCCCGACGGAGTCGGCACCTGGCGCATGGGCCACACCGTGTCCACCACCGCGTCCGGATTGCCCTTCCTGCGGAGGAAGTTCTGGAAGTCGAGGGCCGACTCGGCGTACCACTCGACCTGTCTGCGATGCAGCTCGGCCACCCCGAGCTGCGCCACCTTCGCGTGGCGCTCGCCTATCGCGCGGGCGAGGAGGGCCGCGGCGAGGGCGTCCGCCGAGGCGTCGTGGGCGGCGGCGAGGGTGACGCCGTATTCGGTGCAGACCGCTTCGAGGTTGCGCTTGCCCTTTCGGTAGCGGTCGACGCTGCGGTCGATGGTGTACGGGTCGACGACCGGGGCCGGGTCGACGCCCGCGAGGCGCTCGCGCAGCGACGGCAGCCCGTGCCGGGCCAGCTCGGCGGAGAGCAGGGTGAGGTCGAACGTCGCGTTGTAGGCGACGACGGGGACGCCCGCGCGCCAGTAGCCGACGAGGACCTCGGCAATGGCGTCGGCGACGCGGTCCGCGGGCTCGCCCTCGGCGGCCGCCCGCTCGTTGCTGACACCGTGCACCGCGATCGCCTCGTCGGGGATCGGCACCCCGGGGTTCGCCAGCCACTGCCGGTGGCCGAGGACCGCGCCGTCCTTGACCTCTATGACGGCGGCGGTGACGATGCGCGCCTGGCCCGGATCGGTCCCGGTCGTCTCCAGGTCGAAGCCGATCAGCAGCTCGCGGTGCCAGCCCATGGCAGCCCCCTTCTCGTGGTGCGTTCCCCCAGTGACCACCACCTTCGCACGCCCCACTGACAATCCGTCCTGGCGCCCGTCCCATCCCCCGTCCCGCCCGGCTTTTGGCCCGCTACGACACGGGCCGCGCGTCCGCCCACGCCTGCTCGAATTCGTCGCGGTACGTCACGAACAGCCCGTTCTCGCCGGTCTCCGTCGAGGCGCCGGCCTTGACGATCCGGCCGCCGCCGCGCAGCACGAGCACCGGCGCCTCCATCCCCCGCGTCCTGCGCAGATACGTCTGGACGACGGCGACGCCGTCCGAGCCGTCGCCGTCGACGAGGTAGGCGGTGAAGCGCGGCGTCTCGTCGAAGACCCGGATCTCGAAGGCGCCGGGGTCCCTGAGGCGGGCCCTGACCCGGCGCATGTGCAGGATGTTCATCTCGACGGAGCGGCTCAGCTCGCCGCGCTTGAGCCCCAGTTCCCGTTCGCGCCGTTTGACCGCGCTGGACGCCGGGTTGATGAAGAGGAGTCGTACGCGGCAGCCGGACTCGGCGAGCCGGACCAGGCGGCGGCCGGAGAAGTTCTGGACGAGCAGGTTGAGCCCTATGCCGATGGCGTCCAGGCGCCGGGCCCCGCCGAAGAGGTCCTCGGCCGGGAACTGGCGCAGCAGCCTGACCCGGTCCGGGTGCACGCCCACCACGTCGGCGTAGCGGTCGCCGACCATGTCCTCGACGGCGTCGACGGGAAGGCGGCGGGCCGAGGGGACGTCGGAGCCGGCGCCGAGTATCTCCAGGAGGCGGGCGGAGGCGCGCTCGGCCTGGGCGAGAACCGCCTCCGAGAGGGCGCGGTTGCGGGAGACGACGTTGCGGGTGACCTCCAGCTCGTCCAGGGCGAGCTCGACGTCGCGGCGGTCGTCGAAGTACGGCTCGAAGCACGGCCAGTGCTGCACCATCAGCTCGCGCAGCTGCGGCAGGGTCAGGAACGACAGGACGTTGTCGTCGGCCGGGTCGAGGAGGTAGCCCTTGCGGCGGCTGACCTCGCGCACGGCGACGGCCCGCTGCACCCACTCCTGGCCGGCCGGCCCCGCCGCCGCGACCACCCAGTCCTCGCCGTGCACGGGCGCGTAGACGGGGCGCAGTACGGCGGCGACGACGGCGCGCAGCCGCTGCTCGACCAGGTTCAGCCAGATGTAGGCCCGCCCGGCCCGTTGGGCGCGCGTACGGACCTCGCGCCAGGCGTCGGCGCCCCAGTCCAGTTCGGGTCCGATCTGCGACGCCACGTCCATGGGCCTGGCCAGCGACACCGCTTGGGGCGGGATGTCCGCGGAGGCTGCCTCCTGGCTGTCCTGTCCCTCGTGACCGTCGTCACCAGGGGGCAGCTCCAGCCCTCCCGAGCTCACCCGCTCCGCACCGCCTTCCGCTCCCCGAACCTGTCGAGCTCGAACCTGTAGAGCACAGCCCCAGCAACGATCAAGGAAGGGTACTCCGGGAGCGGGTGGCGGTGCAGCCGGATGAGGCCGCTAGTTTCTCAACTGCCGTTCGGGGGAACGCCGTTCTGTCCCGCCAGGTCCCCCGGAGTGAGCGGATTCATAGCGGTCACGTCCCTGGGGGCCAGGGAGAAGCCCTGCCAGTGCACCGGCATGGGCTGCTGGTCCTCATCCCGGGCGATGTGGTGGAACCCGATGTTGACCCAGGTGATCGGGTGTGTGAGCGGCTGCCCGTTCACCCACTTGTTGACGCTCGTGCCGCCGCAGTTGGCCGCCGGGTTGTCGCTGGCGTACTGCTCGCACTTCTTGTACTCGGTGAAGTAGACGTCGTGCTTGGTGAAGGCACGTCCGGGGAACCGGTTGGAGCGGCCGGGCACGAACTCGTACGACCTGGGGTGGTTGTCCTTGTTCTTGCCCGCGGTGGAGACGACGCGCCACCAGCGCATGTCCTTGACGTCGCCCGCGAGTTCCTTGGTGACGGGGGTGCGGGTCGTCTTCGTGGTGGGTGATCCGTTGCCGCTGGGCGGGGTCACCTTGGAGTCGTACTGCTCGACCTTGGCCTTGGGCGAGCCGTCGAGGCCGAAGTTGAGCCGCCAGAAGACGTTGTGGCTGTGGCTCTCGGCGTAGGCGCTCGCGCCCTTGCCGATGGGCCAGCCCTTGCCGTCGGTACCGTCGTAGTCGTACGGGGAGAGGCTGCCGGTGGCGCCGACGTTCGAGGTGATGGTGCCGTCGGAGGCGAAGCGCCACTCGGTGATGTACTCGTACCAGGACGCCTTGTTGACCGTGTAGACGAGGAGGTCCTTGCCCTGCGCCTGGTAGACCTTGCCGCTGCCGCCGGTCGACTCGTCGTCGCTGAGCCGGTACGCGTGCCCGCGCGCACGCGTGGTGGTGCACAGCCCCTTCACGTTGCCCATGTCGGGGACCTTGACGGTCTTGATGGTGCCGCCGGGGCACTCGGCGGGCTTCAGGTCCTGGAGGGCCTGCCCGAAGTCGGTGCCGGTGACGTCGTCGTACTCGGCCTCCCCGTCGTCGTAGGGGACGTGGACCTGGGCGAGCCGGGCGCTGGCGAGGACGCGGATGGGCTGGGCCTCGCCCTTGGGCTGGTAGCTGACGTCGTCGAGGACGAGTCCGGCCAGCGTGTTGTAGTGCCAGCACATGCGCCAGGTGGTGCCGCCGTCGAGGGTCTGCTCGATGCGGTACGCGTCCGAGCAGGCGGGCGCGGCGGCCGCGGGCTCCCGGGGCGGGGCCGCGGTGGCGGCGGGTGCGGTGACGAGGGTGCCTGCGAGCAGCGCGGTGACCGCGAGCCCGGCGAGCAGCGCCGCGGGCCGGGTGCGGGCGCGCGTGACTCTGTTGACGTGCATACGGAAGTGCTCCTTCACGGATTCACGGAGGAGGTGCGGGAGAAGGTCGGTGGCGTCCGGGCTGTCAGCCGAGGCGGGCGACGGTGCGGGCGCTCAGGTCGACGACGAGGTCCCGGGTGTCTATCCACGGTCCGTTGACGACCTTCGTGATGACGCGCAGGCAGCGGTGCTCGCCGCACTCCTTGAGGCCGGCGGGGACGTTCGCGACGGTCTTCTCGCGGAACACCATGCCGCTGAGCCGGAGTTGGTCCGGCTCGGTGAGCTGCTTGCCGGTGGCGTCCTTGTAGTCGCCCTTGAGGTCGGCGCCGAGCGGGTCGGCGATCAACAGGCGGGCGCCCTCGGCGAGTTCCTCCTGGTTGGGCGGTGGCTGCACGCCCTGGTCGGTCCGGCTGTCCTCGACCTTCCCCGTGTCGAGGTTCACGGTCTTCGTGACGACGGAGTCGCTCTTGTAGTCGTAGTACACGACGTCGGCGCGCCGCTGGTCGGCGGCGGCGCCGCTGAGGCCGGGGTCGACCTCCGTGAGGTTCGTCGACAGGTGCTGGGGGCCGCGGTCGCCCTCCACGTCCCGCGCGTCCATCCGCAGCGCGTTGCCCGCCGTCGCCAGTTTCTCGGCGCGCTCGGTCTCGGCGTCCGTGAGCGGGTCGCGGCCCACTCCCTTCGCTTCGTCGGCGGGCGCGGGCTGCACGGTCCCCTCCGGTGCCACCGCGTCCTGCCGCGCGGTTCCCGCCCTGGTCATGTCGGTCCCGCCGGCGTCCGGCAGGGTCACGCCGAGTGCGACGGCGGCGCCCGCGACCGCGAGCGCCGTCACCGCCATCAGCTTCCCGAGATGGCGTCTTGCAGTAGTGCGCACATCTTCCCCCAACTTCCCCGGCAGCCCCGGTCAAGGGCGTGCCGGTCCGACTGGTCGAGAGGTAAGAGGGCTTCAACTCCCGTGTGGTTGCCTCCCTTTCGGGCAGAGAGAAGTGTCGGATGTCGCCAAGGCCGCCGGGCCAGAAGTGGAAGAGTCGTCAGCATGCAGGTCTGGCCTGGACAGGCGTATCCGCTGGGTGCCTCGTACGACGGCGCCGGAACGAACTTCGCGGTCTTCTCGGAGGCCGCCGACCGTATCGAGCTGTGCCTGTTGCACGACGACGGCTCGGAGACCGCCGTGGAGCTGCGGGAGGCCGACGCGTTCGTGCGGCACGCCTACTTGCCGGGGATCATGCCGGGGCAGCGCTACGGGTACCGGGTGCACGGGCCGTACGAGCCGGCGCGCGGTCTGCGCTGCAATTCGGCGAAGCTGCTGCTCGACCCGTACGCGCGCGCCATCAGCGGTCAGGTCGACTGGCACGAGTCGGTGTACGGCTATCCGTTCGGCTCCCCGGACGAGCGCAACGACCTGGATTCGGCGCCGCACGCGATGGCCTCCGTGGTGGTCAACCCGTACTTCGACTGGGCGGACGACCGGCTGCCGCGCACGGAGTACCACGAGACGGTGATCTACGAGGCGCATGTGAAGGGCCTGACGATGCGGCACCCTTCGCTGCCGGACGAGCTGCGTGGCACGTACGCGGCGCTCGCGCATCCGGCGATCATCGAGCACCTCACCAAACTGGGCGTCACCGCCCTTGAGTTGATGCCGGTGCACCAGTTCGTCAACGACCACCGGCTGGTCGAGATGGGCCTGAGCAACTACTGGGGCTACAACACGATCGGGTTCTTCGCCCCGCACAACAAGTACGCGTCGTGGGGCGATCGCGGAGAGCAGGTCCTGGAGTTCAAGTCGGCGGTGCGGGCGCTGCACCAGGCGGGCATCGAGGTCATCCTGGACGTGGTCTACAACCACACGGCCGAAGGCAATCACCTGGGTCCGACGCTGTCCTTCAAGGGGCTCGACAATCAGTCGTACTACCGGCTGACCGAGGACCCGCGCTACTACATGGACACGACGGGGACCGGCAATTCGCTCCTGATGCGGTCCCCGCACGTACTCCAGATGATCATGGATTCGCTGCGCTACTGGGTCGAGGAGATGCACGTCGACGGGTTCCGCTTCGACCTCGCGGCCACCCTGGCGCGGCAGTTCCACGAGGTGGACCGGCTGTCGTCGTTCTTCGACCTGGTGCAGCAGGACCCGGTGGTCTCCCGTGTGAAGCTGATCGCGGAGCCCTGGGACGTCGGCGAGGGCGGCTACCAGGTGGGCAATTTCCCGCCCCTGTGGACGGAGTGGAACGGCAAGTACCGCGACACCGTACGGGACTTGTGGCGCGGTGAGCCGCGCACGCTCGCCGAGTTCGCGGGCCGGCTGACCGGTTCGTCGGACCTCTACCAGGACGACGGCCGCCGCCCTCTCGCCTCGATAAACTTCGTGACCTGCCACGACGGCTTCACGCTCCGCGACCTGGTGTCGTACAACGACAAGCACAACGACGCCAACGGAGAGGGCAATCGCGACGGCGAGAGCCACAACCGTTCGTGGAACTGCGGCGCCGAGGGCGAGAACGACGACGCGGCGGTGCTCGATCTGCGGGACCGTCAAATGCGCAATTTCGTCGCTACGTTGATGCTGTCGCAGGGCGTCCCGATGCTCAGCCACGGCGACGAGTTCGGCCGCAGTCAGGGCGGCAACAACAACGCCTACTGCCAGGACAACGAGGTGACGTGGGTGCGCTGGGCCGACCCCGGCGCGCCGCCGCCGTTCCTGGAGTTCACGCGCGCGATGGTGCGGCTGCGCCGCGACCATCCGGTGTTCCGCAGGCGGCGCTTCTTCCACGGCCGCCCCGTGGAGGGCACGCACGACGACCTGTCGGACATCGCGTGGTTCACCCCCGAGGGCGAGGAGATGACGCAGACGGACTGGGGCGTCGCGCAGGCCCGCGCCCTGTCCGTGTTCCTCAACGGCAACGCGATCTCGGAGCCGGGCGCGCGCGGCGAGCGCATCCAGGACGACTCGTTCCTGCTGATGTTCAACGCCTCGCCGCAGGCGCAGGAGTTCGTGGTCCCGGTCGACCACGGGCGCCAGTGGCGGGCCGTCGTCGACACGGCGCTGCCCGAAGGGCTTTCGGCGGGCGAGGGCCAGAAGGTGCAGGCGGGCGACCGGCTCCAGGTCCAGGGCCGCAGCCTCACGGTGTTGCGACGGCCGGCGTAGCCGCCTCGCCGGACGCCTGGAGGGGCCGTACGCGCAGTGCGACGAGGAAGGCGAGGGCGGCGGCCACGCTGCCCACCGCGAACGCGGCAGCGGACCCGTGGGACTGCGCGAGACGGCCCGCGACGGCGAGCGTGACGGCCTGTCCGCCGACGAACGCGCTCACGGCGACCGTCATGCCCTCGCCGAGCCGTTCGCGCGGCACGGCCTGCTCGGTGAGCCCGAACCCGGTGATCAGGTTCGGCGCGAACAGGGCGCCGAACACGGTCACCAGGACGTACAGCAGCGGCATGGAGTGGGCGACGAGCAGCGGCAGCGACAGGAGGGCCGCGGCGGCGGTGGCGACGCGCCAGCGGGCCCGCAGCGTGAAGCGGGCGGGCACCGCCGCCATGGACAGGCCGACGACGGCGCTCATGACGCCCATCGCGGCGTACACCAGCCCCGCCTGGTCGCCGTGGCCCAACTCCTCGGTGAGCGCGGTGATCCCGGCGCCGCAGCCGCCGAGCAGGATGCCGAGGAGGACGAGTCCGGCGCGCACCACGTGCACCTGGCGCGGCAGCCGTGGCCGGTCCGCACGCGCGCGTGGCCGCGCGTCGGCCGGGGCGGGCGGCACCGCCGTGGCGGTCGGGTGCAGCGCGAACGCGGCGCCGCAGACGGCGACGAGGAGGGCCGCCGCACCGAACGCGTAGGCGGGGTGCGCCACTACGGAGGCGATCCCGATGAGCGCGGGGCCGAGGACGAAGCTCAGCTCGTCCATGGTGGACTCCAGCGACAGCACCGCGTTCACCACTCGCTCGTCGGCGCCCTCGCGGCGCACGAGGGCGACGCCGCGGGCGCGCGCGAGCGGGCCGATGCCCGGGACGGTGGCGCCCGCGAGGACGCCGAGCGCGATCAGGGCGGGCGTCGGCAGGCCCGCGAGGGCGCCCAGCGTGTAGGCGGCGATGGCGAGCCCGTTGAGCAGCGCGAAGGCGAGGACGACGGGCCGCTGCCCGCGCCGGTCCGCGAGCCGCCCGACGAAGGGCCCCATGGCGACCTGGCCGAGCGCGAGGGCGCAGGCGACGACGCCCCCGGTGGCGAGCGAGCCGCTGGTGCGGGTCACCAGGAGGACGCTGCCGAACTGGATCACCGCGACCGGCAGCCGCCCGAGGAACGACACGACGGGCAGCGGGCGCCCCGTCGCCGCGAGCACGCGGCGGTACGAGTCGAGCGTTCCGGCGGGCTTGTCGGATGTCGCGGCTTTGTCCGGTGTCGCGGCCTTGTCCGGTGTCGCGGCCTTGTCCGGTGTCGCGGCCTTGTTGGATGTACCAGGCATCGTCCGACGTTAACGAGGCACGCGCGCGTACCCGCATGCGGTGATGACACGAAAGGCGGCGGGGCGGGTACGTAGATTCGCATGACGCCTCAGCTCCCGACGACGCCCACGGCGACGTACCGGCTCCAGCTGCGACCGGACTTCGGGTTCGCCGACGCGGCGGCCGCGGTCCCGTATCTGGCCTCCTTGGGGGTCTCCCATCTGCATCTGTCGCCGGTCCTTGAGGCGGTGCCGGGTTCGACGCACGGCTACGACGTGGTGGACCACGCGCGCGTACGCGCCGAATTGGGCGGCGAGGAGGGGCTGCGGGAGCTCGCCCGCACGGCGCGCGGGCACGGCCTGCGCCTGGTCGTGGACCTCGTGCCCAACCACATGGCGGCGGCGGTGTCCCACAATCGGCCGCTCCAGGAGGTACTGCGGGACGGGCCGTCGTCGCCGTACGCGCGCTGGTTCGACATCGACTGGGAGGCGCAGGGCGGGCGGGTGCTGCTGCCGGTCCTGGCCCGCCATATGGCCGAGGAACTACCGCACTTGAAGGTGGAGGGCGACGTACTGCGCTACTACGAGCACGCGTTTCCGCTGCGCGCGGGCACGGCGACGCTGCCGCTCCTCCAGCTGCTCGACGCCCAGTGGTACCGCCTCGCGTGGTGGCGGCTGGCCCGCACCGAGCTCAACTACCGGCGCTTCTTCACGATTTCGGACCTGATCGGCGTACGGGTGGAGGACCCGGAGGTCTTCGAGGCGACGCACGGCAAGCTCCTGTCACTGCTGCGTGAGGGCGTTGTCGACGGGCTGCGGATCGACCACCCCGACGGGCTCGCCGACCCCGGCGCCTACTTGCAGCGGCTGAGCGAGGCGACGGGCGGCCGGTGGACCGTCGTCGAGAAGATCCTGGAGGACGGCGAGCGGCTGCCCGCCGCGTGGCCGGTGGCCGGCACCACCGGCTACGACGCGCTGCGGCACGTCGACGGGCTGTTCACGGACCCGGCGGGATCCGATCAACTCCTCGGCCTGTTCCGCCGGTTCACGGGCGTCGCGGCGGACCGGGGCGGGCACTGGCCCGCGACGGTGCGGCGCGCGGCGCACCGCGTCGTCACGCACGAACTGGCCGCCGAGGTCGACCGGCTGACCCGCGAGGCCGCCACGCTGTGCGCCGAGGAGCCGGAGCTGCGCGACCACGCCCCCTGGGCGCTGCGTACGGCGCTGTGCGAGCTTCTGGTGCGGGTTCCGGTGTACCGGCCGTACGCGACCGGTGGCGACGCCCCTGAGACGGTTCTGGCGGCGTCCGCGGCGCGGGAGGCGAAGGCCGCGTTCGCGGTGCCCGATGAGGCCCGCGCGGTCGACGCCGTACGGGAGTTGGCGCTGGGGCGGCGCGGCACGAGCCCCGCGCACACGGCGTTCCGTGCCCGGTTCGCGCAGACGGCGTCGGCGCTGCGCGCCAAGTCGGTGGAGGACACGGCGTTCTACCGGTTCACACCACTCCTGTCGGCCCTTGAGGTGGGCGGCTCACCGGGCGGGCCCGCGGTCTCCGTGGCGGCGTTCCACGCGCACTGCGCGCGCGTGCAGCGCGACTGGCCCTATACGTCGACGGTCCTCTCGACGCACGACACGAAGCGCAGCGCCGACGTGCGGGCCGGTGTCGCCGTCCTGACGCAGTGCCCCGACCGCTGGGAGGCGCTGCTCGCGGAGGTCACCGAGCTGACCGCGCGGGGCGGCGGCGCGAGCGCGCCCGACCCCCAACTGGCGTGGGCCGCCTGGCAGACCGTGGCCGGGCTTGGCCCCGCCGAACCGGCCCGGCTGCGGCGCGCGCTGCTCAAGCACGCGCGCGAGGCGGGCCTGTTCACCACGTGGACGGAGCAGAACGCTGACTACGAACGCGCGCTGGAGGACTTCGTGGCGTCCGGCCCCTGCGGCCCGCCCGGCAACGAGGTGCTGCGCTTCATGGCGACCCTCGAACCCCATGTGCGCGCGAACATCCTGGGCGCGGCCCTCGTCCACCTCACGATGCCCGGGGTGCCGGACCTCTACCAGGGCACCGAACACGAGTACCGCGCCCTGGTCGACCCGGACAACCGGTCCCCCGCCGCCTTCTCCCCGGACGCGCACAGCACCAAGTCGACGCTCACCGGCCTGACACTCCGCCTGCGCCGCGAGCACCCCGAATGGTTCGGCGGCGCCGCCACCTACACCCCGCTCCCCGCCGAGGGCCCCGGCGAGGCCCACTGCGTCGCGTACGCCCGCGCGGGCCGCGTCGTGGTGGCGGCGACCCGCCTCTCCCTGCGCCTCGCCGAAGCGGGCGGCTGGCACTCGACGACACTCCCCCTCCCCGAGGGCGAATGGCTCGAACTCCTCACCGCAGAGCGCCACTTCACCGGTCACGCACGCGTGGCGGACCTCTTCACCCACCTCCCGGTGGCCCTCCTCATCCGCACGGACCACAAATAGAGCCCCTGCGGCGATTGAGCAGCGGGGTCCGGGGCAGCGCCCCGAGTCCGCAACCACGGTTCCGGTCAACGGACCCGCACCACCAGCTCCACCGGCGACCGGTTCAACACCCCCTCATACGTGGGCCTGAACCCCGGCGCCCACCCCATCCCGGGCAACACCGCCAACAACGCCCGCACCCCCGCATCCGCGGTGAGCCGCGCGAGCTGCACCCCCGGACACCGATGACGCCCCGCGCCGAACGCCAACTGCCCCGGCGCCACCCGGAACAGGTCGTACCGGTCGGGATCGGCGAACCGCTCCGCATCGCGCCCCGCCGCCCCCACCAGACACGCCACCGTGGCCCCCGCCGGTATCGTGCCGCCGCTCACCGGCACCGGCGCGAGCGCCCGCCGCAGCACGACGTGCGCGGCTGGATCACGGCGCAACGACTCCGCCCACGCGGCGGCGCCGAGCTCGGGCCGGGCCCGCACCAGCGCCAACTGCTCAGGATGGTCGAGGAGGTTGGCGAGGAGCGCCGCGAGCGCTCGGTCGGTGGCGTCCCCGCCCGCCCCGAGGAGCGTCGCCACGAGCCCGTGGACGGCCTCGTCGGACAGCGGACGCCCACCGGCCGCCCGCGCGGCGCACAGAGCCCCCAGGAGGTCGTCCGTGGGGTGCGCGCGGCGGCGGGCGAGCTGCGGGCGCAGGAAGGCGTCGAGGGCGTCCGGGGCGCCGCCCAGGTGGGTCAGGCCCGCCCGGCACAGGGCGGTGACGTGGGCGGTGTCCTCGTAGGGCAGGCCGAGCGCGCGGACGACGGCCGCGGCGGGCAGCCAGTGGCAGAACTCCTCGACCAGGTCGGCCTCGTGGCGTCGGGTGAGGCGGCGGGCAAGTACGTAGGCGGTGCGTTCGACGCTCGCCTTCAGGGCGGCCAGCGCGCGCCCTTGGAGGGCCGGGTTCAGGAGCGCGCGGTGGGCGGCGTGCGTGGCCGCCTCCAGGTGCGCGAAGGTGCGGCCGGGCGGTGGCGCGACGAGCCGGGGGTCCGCGAGTGCCGCGCGCACATCCTCGTAGCGGCTGAGCAGCCAGGCCCCGAAGGGGGCGTCGTAGTGCAGGGGGTGCGCGGCGCGCAGCGTGCGGTACAGCGGGAACGGGTCACCGGCGGTCCCTGGCGCGGCGAGGCTCGGAGGCGGCGTCATGGACGCCGTGCGCGGGTAGGAGCCCGGTGCGTCGGGATACGAGACCGGTCCGGAAGGGCACAGCACAGCGGGACTCCACTCTGTACCGGGGCGCGCACCGGTCGCTGCGCGCGGCTCTTCCCAGCGCACCACCGAGGCCTTCGTCACGCAGGCCCCGTGCCACCGAACGAGTGACAGGGGTGACGCAGGGTGACGGATGGGCCTGACCTGCGCGGGGCCGCGGTGGCGCGATTCATGTCCTGCCGGGCGGCCGCGGGCCGCTGTATGGGCCTTCTTGACACATGGAGCGGAGCATGGGGTACTGCGGATTGCTGACGCCGGGAGCACCAACGGGGGTGAGTCACCTGACGGAGCAGCGATACCCCACCTCGGCCGAGTTGGTCCAGTCAGCGCGGGAGCTGGCGTCTCACCGACCTGACCTGTGTCGCCTACGACAGGTCGGGACTTCGCGCGGCGGGCGCCCCCTGCATCTGCTGTCCGTAGGGCACGACCGGCGCGCCGTCCTCGTCGTCGCGGGGGCGCACGCCAACGAGCCCACGGGCGGCTCCACGGCGCTGCATCTGGCCGAAAGGGCCCTGTTCGACCGGGTGTTGCGGACCGACAGGTCGTGGCACTTCCTGTTGTGCGCGGATCCGGACGGCGCGGCCCTGCACAACGCTCCGGAGCCGCGTTCGCTGCTCGACTACCACCGCGGCTTCTTCCGGCCCACGGGCGCCGAGCAGCCGGAGTGGTCGCCTTCGGTGCTGCCGCCCGACCGGCTGCCTCCGGAGACGAAGACCCTGGTGGGTGTGATCGACGAGGTGCGGCCGTACCTCCAGGTGTCGCTGCACGGCACCGAACTGGGCGGCAGCTGGGTGCAGTTGACGCGGGACATACCGGGGCTCGCAGAGCCCTTCGCCAAGTCGGCCGCCGAGCTGCACATACCGGTGGAGACGGGGGCGTCGGACGCGGCGGGCTGGCCGGCGTCGGGGCGCGGCGTCCATGTGATGCCGGACCTGGACGCGCGGGCCGCGTTCCCGAGCCTGCCGGACGACGCGCGGCTCTCGACGTGGCACCACGCGCACCGCTACGGCGGCTCCACGGCGATCGTGGAGGTCCCGATGTGGGCCAGCGACCTCGTGGACGACCCGGCCCCGCATCCGGCGCCGGAGCGGGCGCTGCGGCGCCTGTCGGCCCGGCTCAGCCGCGACACCCGGCTCGTGGAGGAGATCCTCGTGGAGGCCATGCCCCGGCTCCCGGACACCGGGGGCCCGCTCCTGGGTGCGGCGCGCTGGGCGCTCGGCCTGGTGCCGGGCCTCGCGGACGACTGGGTGCAGCCGCCGCCACCGGACGCCACGATGGCGTACATCGGCAGCATCGACGCCTTCGCCCGGCGGCTTCCGCTGCGGGCGGCGGCGATGCTCCTGCGGGTCCTGGAGGAGGCCGGCGACCTGGCGGCGCCCCGGCTCGACGCGCTCGTCACGCGCTGGTGCGAGGCGTACGCCGAGCGGTTCGGGGCGCGTTGGGTACCGGTGGCCCACCAGATCGAGCACCAGGCGCGGACGACGCTGGCGGCGGTGCGGCACGCGCGCGGGTGAGCGTGTTTCTGAGCGCCCCGTTGAGCACGCGCCCCGCGCGTCAGTCGGCCGACAGCCGGAACGACATCCGCCCGAAGGCGACCTGATCGCCGTCCTGGACGACGGCCGCGCCGATCACCCTGCGCCCGTTCACCGTCGTGCCGTTGGTGGAGCCGAGGTCGCGCAGCACCCACACGCCGCCCTGCCTGCTCAGCTCGGCGTGCACCCGCGAGACCGTGTCGTGGCTGAGCCGCAGCCCGTTGACCGGGTCGCGGCCGATGCGCAGCGGGTACGGGGCGGCGACCGGAGGCAGGAGCAGCTTCGGCAGCCGCTCCACGGTCCACGCCCTGCGCAGCCGGACGGTGAACCCGGAGACCGCTCCCACGGTGCCGAACAGCGCCCGCGACCAGCGGTTCTCCTGGTGCAGATCGGCGGTGAGCCGGTCGAGTTCCTCGGGCCTGCGGGCAGTGAGCGCGAGTTCCATGCGGCGCACGAACGTGTCGTGCGAGAGCCGGCCGAGGGCGACGCCGTCCCTGAGCACCTTCAGGGCACGGTCCCGCTCGGCGTCGGAGAGCCGAGCCGGGTACGTGTGGTGTTCAAAAGAGGACGTCACACAGCGAATTGTCGGGCAGCGGAGGCCGGAGTGTCCAGAAGACCGGGAAGCGGGGCCGAGTTCGTGTGATCCGGGCCCCAGCCTTCCGAAACGGCCCCGTGGCGATCACACGTGACGCACCATGGGGACCTGTTGTCACTGTCGGCGGGCATCCGGTCACGAGGGGGAACGGTCCGTGCAGTTCGAGGTATGGGCACCACAGGCCGAGCAAGTAACGCTCCACATAGGGGGTGTTGAGGACGAACAGGGCGCCACGCGCGCGTTGTCGCGCGACCCGTACCGCGGAACCGGGTGGTGGTCCGGGCAGGCCGAGGCGGCCGACGGCACCCGGTACGGGTTCGCGGTGGACGGCGGACCCGTGCTGCCCGACCCGCGCTCGCGCAGACAGCCCGACGGGCCGGACGGCCCGAGCGCCGTCGTCGACCACAGGCGGTACGCGTGGCGCGGCTCCTGGGCGGGGCGCGGGCTGACCGGGGCGCTCCTGTACGAGCTGCATGTGGGCACGTACACGCGCGAGGGCACGCTCGACGCCGCCGCGCGCCGGCTCGGCCACCTCGCGGAACTGGGCGTCACGCACGTGGAGTTGATGCCGGTCTGCCCGATGCCGGGACGGCACGGCTGGGGGTACGACGGAGTCTCCCCATGGGCGGTGCACGAGCCGTACGGCGGGCCCGAGGCGCTGAAGCGTTTTGTCGACTCGGCGCACGAGCACGGCCTCGGTGTCGTGCTCGACGTCGTCCACAACCACCTGGGGCCCTCCGGCAACCATCTGCCCGCGTTCGGCCCGTACTTCACGGATACGCACCACACTCCGTGGGGCAGCGCGGTGAACCTGGACGCGGCCGGTTCCGACGAGGTGCGGGCGTATCTGACCGGCAGCGCGCTCGCCTGGCTGCGCGACTACCGGATCGACGGGCTGCGGCTCGACGCGATCCACGAGCTGCACGACCGGCGCGCCCTGCCGTTCCTGGAGGAGCTGTCGGCGGCCGTGGACGCGCTCGCCGACGAGCTCGGCCGGCCGCTGTTCCTGATCGGCGAGTCCGACCTCGGCGACCCGCGCGTCATCACCCCTCGTACGGAGGGCGGCTTCGGCCTGCACGCGCAGTGGAACGACGACACGCACCACGCGGTGCACGCGGCCGTCACCGGTGAACGGCAGGGCTACTACGGGGACTTCGCGCGGCAGCCGATGGCGGCGCTCGCGAAGACGCTCACGCGCGGCTTCTTCCACGACGGCACGTACTCGACGTTCCGGGGCCGTCGCCACGGCCGCCCGCTGGACCGCGCCACCACGCCCGCGCACCGGCTCCTCGCGTACGCGCAGACCCACGACCAGGTCGGCAACCGCGCGCAGGGCGAGCGCCTCGGCGCGCTCGTCTCCCCCGGGCTTCTCGCGTGCGCGGCGACGCTCGTGCTCACGGGACCGTTCACGCCGATGCTGTTCATGGGCGAGGAGTGGGCGGCGAGCACGCCCTGGCAGTTCTTCACCGACCACACCGACGCCGCCCTCGCCGACGCCGTACGCAAGGGCAGGCGGCGGGAGTTCGCGGCGCACGGCTGGGCCGAGGAGGACGTGCCCGATCCGCAGGACCCGGCCACCCGCGAGCGCTCCTGCCTGGACTGGGACGAGCGCGAAACGGGCCACCACGCGCGCGTGCTCGCCTGGTACCGCGAACTCATCGCCCTGCGCCGCGCCCGGCCCGACCTCCAGGACCCGGATCTGGCGGCGGTCAAGGTCGCGTACGACGAGGGGGCGCGGTGGATCGCTTATCGGCGCGGTGACCTTCGGGTGGCGGTGAACCTGTCGGACGTGCCGGTGTCGATTCCGCTGGGCCGGCCGGTGGCGCGGCTGCTCGCGGCGTGGGAGCCGGTGGAACTGCCGGGCGCGGATGGCGTGTTGACGGTTCCGGCCCAGTCCTGCGTGATCGCTGTGGCGCCGTAGGAAGCCGCGCGGGGAGCCGCTCAGCCCTCCGACACCAGCTCCAGCAGGATCGGCTCCCACACCCGCTCAAGCCGCACCCGCAGCAGCGCGGTCGGCTCCGCCGGGGCCCCGCCGAGGAGTCCCTCGGCGAGCCGGACCACCGCGTCGCAGCGCCCCAGCCACAGGCCCCGCAGGCACGCGCGCGGCCCGTAGCCGGCGAGCGTCGCGGAGCGCACCGCGGCCCGCGCGCCCACGGCCGCCGCGAGGCACGCGATGTCCTCGGCGGGGTCGCCGATGAGCGCGTCGCCCCAGCCGAGCGCGCCCGCCACATGGCCGTCCGGCGTCACGATCAGGTGCTCGCCGGACAGCCCGTGGTGGACGAGCACCGGCTCGCCCTGCGGGCCGAGCTGCGCCACCGCCTGCGCGGTCAGCTGCCGCAGCCGCTCCGCGTCGAACTCGCCCTTGTCGTCGAGCTTCTGGGCGGCGGGCCCGGCCTGCTGCCGCAGCCGTTCCAGGGAGCGCGGCGCGACCTTCGGAACGCCGAACTGCGCGGCGCGGGCCACGGGCACCGCCCGTAGCGCGGCGAGCAGCCCCGCCAGATCCTCCTCGCCCGCGGCGGTGACCTCGCGCTCCTGCGCGCTCGCGCCGGGCAGCCGGGTGTCGAGCGCGTACGCGAGCCCCGGCGCCCACTCCCCCGTGGCAACGCCGGTCGGCACGGCGACCGACACGTGGGGGCGTACGAGTTCACGCAGCCGCAATTCCCGCCGACGCCGCGTGGAGGCGGCTTTGTCGTGCGCGAGCCGCAGCACGTACTTGTCGCCGACCCACCACGTGAACGGCGGTTCGTCCGCGGGCCGGACGCTCGCGCCGTCCGGGAGCCTCGCCCCCAGCACGCGGCGGACCGTCTCGGCGGTCGGCTGCTCCGGTGTGGACGGCACGGCCGCTCAGCCCACGATCGCCATCTCGCGCGCCGTCGCGTTGAGGCGTCGGCCGCCGTCGTCGGTGACGGTCACGATGTCCTCGACGCGGACCCCGAACCGGCCCGGCAGGTAGATCCCCGGCTCTACGGAGAAGCACATGCCGGGCACCAGCTCCTGCTCCTCGCCCTCGATCATGTAGGGCGGTTCGTGCGTGGTGACGCCGATGCCGTGGCCGGTGCGGTGGATGAAGTACTCGCCGTATCCGGCGTCCGTGATGACCTTGCGGGCGACCCGGTCGACGTCCTGGCAGGCGATCCCCGGCCGCACCGCGTCACAGGCGGCGGTCTGCGCCTCCCGGACGATGTCGTGGACCTTGCGCTCCTCGTCCGTCGGCTCGCCGACGTGCACGGTACGCGTGGTGTCGGAGCCGTAGCCGTGCTTGAGGCCGCCGAAGTCGAGCACCACCATGTCGCCGTCCTGGATGACGCGGTCGCCCGCCTCGTGGTGCGGATTGGCGCCGTTCGGGCCCGATCCCACGACGGTGAAGTCGACTTGGGAGTGCCCGTGCCGCTTGAGCAGGTCGGAGAGCTCGCGCGCGATGTCGTTCTCCTCGCGGCCCGCGAAGGCGACCTTCTTGATCTCCTCGTACGTCGCGTCGGCCGCGGCCCCCGCGGCGGCGAGGCGCTCCAGCTCGGCGGCGTCCTTCACGGCGCGCAGCATGGGCAGGGCCTCGGTGAGTGATACGTATGACGTCTCCGGGAGCGTCTTCTGCAGGCCGAGCAGATGCATCGCCCAGGCGTTGTCGCTCACCCCGAAGCGGCCCGCCATGTCGAGCAGCGGGGCCGTGACGTCGTAGGGGTTCTTGCCGTCGGTCCAGTCGCGCAGCGTCATGGCGTCGGCGCCCGCGGCCTTGGCGGCGTCGGGCGCCTCCAGGGTCGGCACGACGAGCGTGGGCTCCTGGCCGGCCGCGAGCACGAGGAGGGTGAGCCGCTCGGTGTCGGCCGGTACGTGGTAGCCGGTGAGCCATACGAGGTCGGGGCCCGGCGCGACCAGCACCCCGGCGAGCCCCGCGTCGGCGGCGGACTGCGCGGCACGGTCCATGCGGGCCTTGTAGTCGGCGGCGGTGAAGGGCGCGGGGGTACCGGTCGTCATGTCCTGGCCTTTCGTACGGGGCGTACAGGGGCGGGCGTCGTACGAGCAGTCATCCTGCCCGGCGGCGCGGGGCGGCGCGAGACCGACCTCTGCCCATGATTTCAGGCGCCCCGCGCGGGGCGCGCGCCGAACCCGGTGAGCGGGTACGCGCGCGTGGGCGTCCGGTGCCCCCTCTGTCTGGTGACCACCCCTCTGTCTGGTGACCACCCCTCCGTCAGGTGGCCACCCCTGGTGTGACCGCCAGCTTCTGGAGCTCTCCGTCGGCGTGCCGGACCGTGACGACGACCTGGCGTCCCGGTCGCGCGTCCGCCGTGTCGGCGACGGTCGCGGCGAGGTCGAGGGCGGAGCCGACGCGCTGGGTGCCGAGGGCCACCAGGACGTCGCCTCGGACCAGGCCGCCGGTGTGGCCGGGGCCCGGGATGTGCACGGCGACGACGAGCGCGCCCGCCCCCTTGGGCGCGTCGACGACCTCCACGCCGAGCCCGCCCCTCGCCAGGGACGGCAGGGCGGGCGGCATCCCGGGCAAGGGCGCCGCGCTCGGGCGCGCGGGCGCCGGCTTCGCCGCGGGCGGCGCCTGTTTCTTCAGTTCGGCGAGCTTGCTCATGCCGATGACGGTGGCGCCGACGGTGCCGAGGCCGATGCCGGCGAGCACCAGCAGGACGGCGCACAGCAGCCCGCACAGCGCGCCGCACAGCCGCCTCCCGTAGGGCCTCGCCCGCTTCCTGGGCGGCTCCGACCGCGTCGGACGGCCGGGGCCCGGCCCCGGCCCGCCGCCGGACCCGGGCATCGGCTTGGGACGCAACGCAGTCTGTTCCATGGGTCGCCCGCCTCCGGTCCCTGGCTCGCTCGGCCACAGCTCACTCGGCCACAACTCACTCGGCCACGGCCAGAGCCCTACCCTCCGCGCACGCGCGCCACGATCCACGAACGAGTGAGAGTGCCGGGCCCGCTCGAACTCCCGCGCCCGGCCCCGGACTCAGCCGACCAGCGCGGCCACGTCTCAGTCGACCAGCGCGGCCACGAAGTCCGCCGCCGCGCCGACCGGCGCCCCGGCATGGACGAGCTCCGTACGGTGCACCACGCGCGGCGCCGTGAGCGGCACGGCGACCGTGCCTTCGGCGCCGGGCACGGCGGAGGCGAGGGAGGCGGGCAGCGCGGTCAGGCCGTGGCCCGCCGCGGCGAGCGTGAGCAGGGTGCGCAGGTCCGTGCCGTCGTAGCGCAGCGCCGGGCGGAAGCCCCCGCCCACGTGAGCCGCGCGCAGCTGGTCGAGGGGGAGGCCGGCCCCCGGGGCGTCGAGCCATCGGGCGTCGGCGAGGTCGGCGAGGCGCAGGCCCGCGCGGTGGGCCAGCGGGTGGCCGGTCGGGAGGACGACGTGGACCGGTTCCTCCGCGACGCCGCGCGTGGTGAGCGGGGCGACGTCGGGCAGCCGCAGCGGGTCGCTCGGCGCGGCCACGCCGTCGACGAGCCCCACGTCCGCCGCGCCCGTCGCCACCTCCGCGGGTATCGCCTCGCGCGGCAGCACCCGCACGGCCACCCCGGCGTGCGGCAGCTGCGCGGCCATGTGCCCGCGCAGCGCGGTCGCAGTGACGGCGAGGGCAAGTCCGCGCGCGGGCGCCGCCGCCGTGCGGCGCACGTCGGCGCGGGCGGCGTCGAGGCGCAGCAGCAGCGGCGCCGCGTGCTCCAGAAGGCGCTCGCCCGCAGGGGTGGGCGCGACGGGGCGGCGGGTCAGGAGCGGGGCCCCGAGGTCCTGCTCCAGGGCCGCGATGTGCTGCGAGACGGCGGACTGCGTGTAGCCGAGCTCGTCGGCCGCCGCCGAGAAGGAAGCGAGCCGGGCCACGGCGACGTACGTACGGAGCAGGTGCGGATCCATCGCGCCAGCATCGCCGACGTGCATCAGGAACGCTTATGGAGGGTGCGGTTTTCATCGTTGGACGTGAACCGGCGGCCCCGCGCAGGCTGGTGGGCATGACCGCACCCGCTCGGATCGCCCTGGTCGGCGACCGCTCCCCGCACGTCGTCTCGCACACCCGCGTCCCGCTGCTGCTCGACGCGCTCACCGCCCGCGAGGGCCTCGTCCTGGACGCCTACTGGATCCCCACCGAGGACGCCGAGGCGCCGGGCGCCGTCCGCGGCTTCGACGCCGTGTGGGTGCTGCCCGGCAGCCCGTACCGCAGCGAGGCGGGCGCCCTGGCGGCGATCCGCACCGCGCGCGAGGAGCGCGTCCCGTTCCTCGGCACGTGCGGCGGCTTCCAGCACACGCTGCTGGAGTACGCGCGCGATGTGTGCGGTCTCGGCGACGCCCGCCACGCCGAGAACGACCCCGACGCCCGGGACCCGCTCATCGCCCCGCTGTCCTGCTCACTCGTCGGGCACGAGGGCACGGTGACGCTGACCGCCGGCTCGCTCGCCGAGTCGGTGCTCGGCGCGGAGCGGACCGTCGAGCGCTACCACTGCTCGTACGGCCCCGCCCGGCACCTGGACACCCTCCGCGCCCACGGCCTGCGCTTCACGGGCACCGACGAGGAGGGGCAGGTCCGCGTCGCCGAACTCCCGGTGGAACAGCATCCGTTCTTCCTCGCGACGCTGTTCCAGCCGGAGCTGTCCGGCGACGGCGGCCGCCCGCATCCGATCGTGCGGGCCCTGGCGCGGGCGGCCGTCGCGCACGCGGTGGGTCAGCCCGTGTGACCTCCGTGGTCACCGCCGCCGTGCCCGGCCCCGTGGTCGAACTTCAGGGCCTCCTTGGGCATCACCACGAAGGGCCGCATCATGCCCATGTCCTCGTGCTCCAGAAGGTGGCAGTGGTACATGAACCGGCCGTACGCCCCGTCGAACTTGCCCATGACGCGCAGCATCTGGCCGGGCAGGGCGCGGAACACGTCCTTGTGGCCCGCCTCGTTGGGCGGCAGCGGGACCACCTGGTTCGCGTCGAACGCGACCGGCTTGACCGTGCCGCCCACCTCGGTGTCGAACCCGGACGCGTCGTACACGTCGCGGCCGAGGATCTGGAAGTCGGCGAGGTGGATGTGCATGGGGTGCACGACCGGCGGGTTCACCGCGAGGTTGAGGAAGCTCCACTGTTCGTAGGTGCCCTCGGCGAGGGTGAAGCCGAGCCCGTCGTTGAAGGTCCGGGAGATGCGCCGGTACGTCTTCGACTCGCCCTTGTCGTCGACGAGTTGGATGACGCCGTCGCTGGGCACCTGGACGTCGCCCGCGTCCAGCTCCTCGTCGGTGACCTCCTGCATCTCCCAGATCTCCGGGTGTCCGCCGCCGCCCTTGGTCGCGGGCGGGGTGAGGACGATCAGCCGGTGTCCGTGCTCGATGTCGTGGGTGAGCTTCTTGAAGGACCCGGACAGCACCTCGGGCAGCACGAACGAGTCGGGCTCCGCGCGGTCGTCGACGCGGAACTCCATGACGTGCGGGTAGCGCACGTCGTTCGGCACGTCCGGCACGCCCGGCGCCTCTTCGGCCCCCTTGTCGACCAGGCACACCCGCTTGCCCTCCAGGGCCGCGAAGTCGATGAGCAGGTCCATGCGCTCGGCGGGCGCGACGGTCAGCGTCGGCAGCGTGTCGTCGAAGTCGACCGGGACGGGCCGCGGAAGGAGTCCGCCGTCGCTGCCGATCTGGTGCATGGCGCCGGACACCGGGTCGCCGTCCTCGTCGACGAGCACCAGGTTGTAGATCCGCGCGTTCGACGCGTTCAGCAGCCGGAAGCGGTACCAGCCCGCGGCCACGCGCGCGTACGGCCAGATCTGTCCGTTGACCGTCGTGTACGGGCCGGTGAACGGGATGCTGACGGGCTTGCCGGTCTCTTCGTTCGCCGGGTCGACGATCACGGTCTTGTGCAGCAGCTTGCCGTTGAGCCTGCCGTCCTCGTCCGTGTCCAGGTTCCGGTCGGCGAGCAGCAGCGGGATCTCCCGCTCCCCGGAGGGGAGCCCGAGGGCGTCCTCCTCGTCGTCACGGATCAGGTACGTGCCGTAGAGGCCGGTGTGCACGTTCCACCTGGTGATGTTCATGGCGTGGTCGTGGTACCACCACTGCACCGCCTGGTGGTCGTTCGGGTACTCGGCGAGCTGGGCGTCGCCGAAGCCCACCGCGTTGTCCGCCCAGCCGTCGTTGCCGCCGCCCGTCTGCGCGCCGTGCAGGTGTGTCACGGTCCAGGCGGGCAGCGCGGCCACGTCCTTGTTCGCCGCGACGCCGCCGCGGCCGGGCAGCGTGGTCGGCGGGGGCGGCGGGTCCTGGCCCGGCTGGGTCGGCGGAGTGGGCACCTCCACCGCGCTCACCGGGAATTCGCTGCCCTTGGGAATGCGGTTGGTCCAGGCGATGCGGACGCGCTCGCCGCGCCGCACCTCGATCGTCGGGCCCGGCACGGACCCCTCGTAGCCCCACATCAGTGTCGGTGGGAGCTGCGGGTGCAGCCGCTGCCAGGTGGGCCGCAGCGCGATCTCGGTCTCCTGCCGGACGTCACCGGATTCGGGCCGCAGGACCGGCGGCACCGTCAAAGGCGCCACGTACGGCGCCAGTTCCCCGACGGCCGCCGCGGCGATCTCGCTCGCGGCGTCCTCGACTCCGGTGAGTTTGTCCGTGATGCGCTCGAAGATTTCGGTCATGAAAAGAACACCCCCGTGTGTTCTCACATCGTCCCCGTGTCACGACCGTTCGAGGTGGTCGTCCTCAAGCGGTCGTCCTTCGCGGCCATGAAGGCCGTCTCACCTCACAAGACGGCTGGCGCCCCAGCAAAGTTCCCTGAACTGCCCAATCCGGACGTGCAGTTCTTGAAACCAAACGGAACCGGCGGCGCCGGTACGCGATCGGGTACGAAGCCGTGGGCGCGGCTCGCGAGCCATTCCTCGCGGTAGCGGTCCACCTGCTGGTGCCAGTTGAGGATGCCCGCCATCCAGTTCCGCAGTTCGTCCACGTAGCCGTCGAGGGCCGTGCGCGCCTCGCGGCCCAGGCCGAAGTCCTCGTAGAGCACGGGAAGTTCGTGTTCGACGATGTGCTCGAACTGCCGCATGCGCTGCGCCATGAGGTCGCCCACGATGCCGACGGCCGTCGGGTAGTCGGCGCCGAAGAAGTTCTGCACGACAAGGACCGCGTTGTGGATCTCGCCCTCGTACTCGATCTCCTTCTGGTACGAGAACACGTCGTTGAGCAGCATCGCGTAGTCGACGGCCGAGTTCTCCAGGGCGCGCACCGGGCCCGCGCGGTAGACCTCGGGCGGCACGGCGGGCCCGTGGCCCATGCGGCACAGGCTCAGGGTGAGGTCGGAGCCGAAGGTGGCGCGGCGCATCTCCAGGTAGTCGACCGGGTCGGGGACGCGGTGCTGGAGCTGATTGGCGGCCTCCCACACCCAGCTCTCCGTCATGACGTCGACGGCGTCCTTCAGCGTGCGCCGCTGCTCGGGCGTCATGTCGGCGGTCGTGCGCCGCCACAGGTCGACGAGGCCGCGCTCCATGCCGTTGGCGGGCGGCGGGGCCTGCTCGCCGTTCACAGGCATGCAGTCGGAGAGCCGCGCGGTGCACAGTTTGGCGGCGGCCAGGTCGCGGCGGTGCCCGAAGACCAGCGGGTAGTAGTCGTCTCCGTAGGTGCCCCACGCGAGCCACTGGGAGCTGAGGTCGAGCGCCTCCTTCGACCCGTCGGGGTCGAGACCGGCCGCGCACAACGGCAGGTCGTAGGCGCGGAGTTTGTCCTCGTCCCAGACGCCCTCCGAGAGCATGCCCATCTGGTGCATCCACGGGGTCAGCCGCGCGCGGGCCCCGTCGAGCTCCGGGTTGAGGGTGAGGGCGAACGGCATGCGGATGTCGGGGATCAGCGAGGGGCCGACCTTCTGGAACGGCACGTGCCGGTACGCGCGCAGGCGCTCGGCGCCGACCCCGTCGAGGAGTGCCCGTACGTCCATGACGCCGGCCCCGATGCCGCGCGGCCCGCCCAGGGGCGGGGCGGCCTGCGCGGCGGCCTCCTTGTTCATGTAGCGGCTGGAGCGCAGGTGCCACTCGTGGCCGCCGGACTGCCAGTCCTGGAGGCCGCGCGCGTACGCGGCGACGGCGGCGACCTGGTCCGGGGTGAGCCCCTTCTCCAGGGAGAGCGCGGGCACCTCGGTGAGCGCGGTGTGCTCGAACTGGTGCAGCCGCGAGGTCAGCACGTTGTTGACGGCCTCGGCCGCCTCCTGTGTCGTACAGCCGAAGAAGGTCTCCAACACCAGGACGCCGTTGGAGAGTTCGCCCTCGTCCATGACCTCCCTCTCGTAGGAGAACAGGTCGTTACGTAGATGCACGGCGTCGGCGAACGTCTCCATGAGGACGCGCAGCGGCCTCGACCCGGCCACGGCGGCCGGGACCTCGGCGGTCGCGTACTCCACGAGCCCCGCCGACCAGGGGGCGCCGCCCACCTTGCGGCGCATCTCGATGTACTCGACGGGGTTGGCGATCCGCCCCTCGTTGATGTTGGACAGCTCCCACATCGACTCGTTCAGGAGGTGCTCCGTGGACTCCGCGAAGCGCCGCCGCCAGTCCATCGACATGGCGGGCACGGTGCGCCGCCACAGGTCGATGAGGCCCGCCTCCACCGGGTTCTCCGGCTCCGGCACGGGCTGGTCGAGCTCCATGGGCATGAAGAGCGGCAGCCGCTCCAGGTGCGCCTTGCCCGCCTCGCGGTCGTTCGTGCGCTTGAACATGTCCAGGAAGTGGTCGTCGAAGAAGAAGACCCACACGTACCAGTCGGTGATCAAAGAGAGCGCCGGGCCGTCGCAGTCGGGGTGCGTGTACGCGCACAACAGCCCGTAGTCGTGCGCGTCGAGGTCGCGCTGCTCCCAGACGCCGCTGCCCTCCAGCATTCCCATCTCACGGGCCCACACGGTGGAGTGGGCCCGCGCCTCGTCCAGGTGGGGATTGAGCCGCGCCTGGTACGGCATGTAGAAGCGCGGCAGGTGGAAGGGTTGCGAGGACTCGTGTGTCATGAGCGCCGCCCTACCCGGGGCCGTCAACCGGCATCCTCGGGGCGGAACATGATCGCACTATCGCGTGAACCCGGGAGTGGGCGACGCTTGTTCGGGGAAAGGCGCGCCCGCGCTCCGTAGGCGTGCGAATCTTGCTCGTACGGATCTTGCCCGTACGAAGTGAAGGACCCACGTTGCGCATCCGGACCACGTCGACCACCGCCCGCAGCCTCGTCACGCTCGGCGCCGCCGTCGCGCTCGCCCTCGGCGGCGCGGCCCTCCCGGCGAGCGCGTCAGCGGCACAGGCCGCGCCCGCCGCCGCATCGCACACTCCGCATACGACGCACGCGAACCCGCACGCCCTCGCCGCGATCACCGCGCTCGCCACGCAGCGGCTCGCCCTCGCGGACAAGGTCGCGGCGGCGAAGTACGGCACGGACGCGCCGATCGACGACCCGGCGCGCGAGCGGCAGATCCTCGACGACGTCGCACAGCGCTCGACGGCGCTCGGCATCGACCCGGCGTTCGCGCAGTCCGTGTTCCGCGACCAGATCGAGGCCAACAAGGTCGTGCAGCGCGGCCTGTACGCCCGCTGGGACGTCCACCCCGAGCAGCGCCCGACCGAGCGCCCCGACCTGGCGAAGGAGGTGCGGCCGCAGCTCGACCGCATCACCACGCAGCTCCTGGACGCGCTGCGGGAGGTGGCCCCCACGCGCACCTCGCCCGCCTGCGAGCCCCTGCTCACGGCGGCGGCGCTGCGCGACGCCCACGCGCGCGGGTTCGACGCCCTGCACCTCAAGGGCCTTGCGCGGGCGCTGCCTTCGGTGTGCGCGTCCTAGAGGGCTACAGAAGTACAGAGGTACAGGCCTACGCGGTCCAGTGCGCCGGCCGCCGCAGCCCCACCGGAATCCGGGTCGCTGCGTCCCCGCGTGCCGCGTTCACCTGCGCCTGGGTGAGGAACAGCGCTCCGGTGAGATCGGCGCCCGCGAGCCGGGCGTCGCGCAGGTCCGCGCCGATGAGGTCGGCCGTACGGAGGTCGGCGCCCGTCAGATCCGCGGCCACAAGGAGAGCGCCGCGGAAATTGGCGCCCCGTAGATCGGCCTTCTTGAAACGCGCGCCCACGAGGTCGGCGCCGCGGTGGTTCTTCTTGCGGCCCAGGGCGCCCGGCACATCGGCGCGCACCAGTTCGCTCGCCTTCAGTAGAAGGGCGTTCACGTCACTACGGATGGCCGGTACGTCGGCGGCGACGAGTTCGTCGCCGCGCGCGCGGGTCAGCCGCTCGATGCCGTCGAGGGCGCGGCGGGCGTCGCGGTGCACGGGGCGGGCGGCGGCCAGTTCCAGTACGTCGCTCAAGTACCAGAGCAGCTCGTGCAGTTGCCGCATGACGGGGAACGCCTCGTACATGGCCCTCGCGGTCTCCGGCCGCTCCCGCCAGCCGACTCCCTCGAAGGTGACCTGGGAGACCTTCTGCCCGGCGCCGAAGCAGTCGAAGACGGTGCAGCCGGGGTAGCCCTCGTCGCGCAGCCTGGAGTGGATGCCGCAGCGGAAGTCGCTTTGAAGGTTGCGGCAGGGCGTGCCCGCGTTCTTGTCGTGGGCGAAGTCGTGGGACTTGGCGAAGGGGAGGGCGACGCAGCACAGGCCGAAGCAGTCCGCGCAGTCGGCGCGCAGTTCGGGGCGGTCGAGAGGGGCTTCCGGGGCGGTCACCCGCACATTGTCGCCGATCAGGCACGGTGCACGCCGCCACGCGCGCGTGCGCCCTCTTGTGGCCGGGCCGGGCCCCGCGCCACCGTGGATGCGTCCCGCACCGCCGGAAGTCCCACACCCTCGGGAGTCGACGTGGCCTCCTCCTTCGCCCTGCCGTACGCACTGCACGGTGACGGCCCGCACAAGGTGATCGCGGTGCACGGCTGGTTCGCCGACCGCGCCGCCTACGCGCCGATCGTGCCCGACCTCGACCGCGCCTCCTTCCAGTACGCGCTCGTGGACCTGCGCGGCTACGGGGAGGCGAAACAGACGCCGGGGGCCTATACGACGGCCGAGGGCGCCGGGGACGTCCTCGACCTCGCGGACCGGCTCGGCTGGGAGCGGTTCTCGCTGATCGGGCACTCCATGGGCGGCAGCGTGGCGCAGCGCGTGGTGGCGACGGCGCCGGAGCGGGTGCGCCGCATCGTGGGTGTGTCGCCGGTGCCCGCGTCCGGGTTGCCGATGCCGCCCGAGCAGTGGGAGCTGTTCTCGACGGCCGACGCCTCCCCCGCCAACCGCCGCGCGATCATCGACGTCACGACGGGCGGCGTGCGCCCCGGCGCGTGGCTCGACCGCATGGTGGAGCGCTCGCTCGCGTGCAGCGACGCGAAGGCGTTCCGGGCCTGGCTCGACTCGTGGACCGGCGACGACTTCCACGCGGACCTGCAACCGTGTACAGTCCCCGCGCTCGCGGTCACCGGACAGCTCGACCCGGCCCTGGCCGCGCCCCTGATGCGCTCGACGTGGCTGACCTGGTTCACCCGCGGCGAGCTCGTCGACCTCCCCGTGTGCGGGCACTACGCGATGGACGAGGCGCCGCTCGCGCTGATCCGCGTCATGGAGGACTTCCTTCGGGCGGACGGCACGGGTACGCGCGCGTGACGCCCGCCGTGCCGCCGCCCGCCGTACCTCCCGACGTGCCGCCGCCCGCCGTACCTCCCGACGTACCGCCCGCCGTACCGGACGTCTTCGACCCCCGTCTGTACGCCACCGGCATCCCCCACGACCGCTACCGGACGCTGCGCGACCACCACCCGGTGGCCTGGCAGCCGGAGCCCGCGGTCCTCGGCTGGCCGGAGGGCCCCGGCTTCTGGGCGGTCACCCGGCACGCGGACGTGGTCCGGGTCCTCAAGGACGCGTCGACGTACTCCTCGTACCTGGGCGCGACGCAGATCCGCGACCCCGACCCGGCGGACCTCCCGTTCATCCGCGGCATGATGCTCAACCAGGACCCGCCGGCCCACGGAAGGCTGCGCCGCCTGGTGGCGCGGGCGTTCACGCCACGCCGCGTGGAGGCGTTCGAGGAATCGGCACGGGCCCGGGCAACGTCCTTGCTGCGCAAGGCATTTCACGAGTCGGGCGCGCACCCGGTCGACCTCGTCGCCACCGTCACCGACGACTACGCGCTCCTCAACCTCACCGACCTCCTGGGCGTCCCGGAGTCCGACCGCGCGCTGCTCCTGCACTGGACGCGCCGCGTCATCGGCTACCAGGACCCGGACGAGGCGGCGGCGACGACCACCGGCCCACCGGTCAACCCCCGCTCCCCCTCCGCCCTGGCCGACATGTTCGCGTACGCCGACGAACTGACCGCCCACAAGCGCGCCCACCCGGCCGACGACATCATGACGACGCTCGCGCTGGACCCCGATCTCACCCCGCCCGAACGCCAGATGTTCTTCTTCCTCCTCACTGTCGCGGGCAACGACACGGTCCGCAGCGCGGCGCCCGGCGGCCTGGCACTGCTGGCCGCGTCCCCACCCACGTACGAACAACTCCGCACGGGAGCAGCAGAGTTGACGCCCACCGTCCACGAACTGCTGCGCCGCCATCCGCCGGTCCTCACCTTCCGCCGCACGGCGACCGAGGACACGACGCTGGCGGGCACCCGCATCGCACGCGGCGCCAAGGTGGTCGTCTTCCACGCCTCGGCCAACCACGACGAACGCGCGTTCCCGGACCCCTTCACCCTGAACCCGTCCCGCACCCCCAACCCCCACGTCTCCTTCGGAGACGGCCCGCACGTCTGCCTCGGCGCCCACTTCGCGCGCCTCCAACTCCAGGTGCTGTACGAGGAAGTGGGCCGGGCGCTCCCGTCCCTGACGCTCGCGGCGCCGCCGAAGCGCCTCGTCTCGAACTTCATCAACGGAATCAAGGAGCTACGGGTACACCCGTACACGCCCACGATCCGGTGAGTTGCGGGAATCGCGGCCGCGGCCCGCCGAAGGTTCATCCCGTGATGATCAACAAGCTTCCCCGCACCGCACGCCGCCTCGCGACCCTGCCCGCGGCCGCGGTCTCCGTCCTCGCGCTCGCCTCCGCGCCCTCGGCCACCGCGAGCGCCCCGGACTCCGACACCGCCAAGTCCCCCGCCACGGTGGCGAAGTCCGCCCCCGCCTCCTGCCCGGTCGTCCCGGACCGCCTCTACGCGGCGGTCGACCGCGTCCCCCTCGACCGGATCTCGCCGGACCCGGAGTTCCGCGACGACTGCCAGACGCTGTACCGGGCGGACGGCCGCGCGCCGTCGGTCATCTTCAAGGAGGGCTTCGCGGCGAAGGACGTCAAGTACGGCCAGTACGACCTGGAGAAGTACGTCCTCAAGAACCAGCCGTCGCCGTTCGTCTCCACCACCCGCGACCACGACCTCTTCAAGAAGTGGACGAAGTGGATGAAGGGCGGCGCGTACAACTACTACATCGACGCCCCGAACGGCATCGACGTGAACGAGACGATCGGCGACACCCACAAGTACGCCGACCAGGTCGAGGTCGCCTTCCCCGGCGGCGTCGCCTCACGCTTCGTCATCGGCGCCTGCCCGATCGACAAGGCGACCAACACCGAGATCATGTCGGCCTGCGAGAGCAACCCGAACTTCCGGCCGGTGACGGCGGCGGAGTGAGCACCGCCGCCGGGACCGGCCGGCTCACTCGCCCTCGGGGCTCAGCGTGAGCGAGATCGAGTTGATGCAGTACCGCTGATCCGTCGGGGTCGGGTAGCCCTCCCCCTCGAAGACGTGGCCGAGGTGCGAGCCGCAGCGCGAGCAGCGCACCTCGGTGCGGACCATTCCGTGGGAGCGGTCCTCGATGAGTTCGACGGCGTCGGAGTTCTTCGGGTCGTAGAAGGACGGCCAGCCGTGGCTCATTAGGTCCCAGCAGCCACAGGAGTTCACTTCCTCCACACTCACACCGGAACGACGTGAACGTCCGGCGGCTGCAGCACCTCCAGGTATGCGTGAATGTCATCCGGGTCACTGGTGAAGATCACCGCACTGCCGTGCCGAACCGCCGCCAGCGCCACCCACGCGTCGACCGCGTCCGGCCGCTTCTTCGTCGGGAGTGCCGCCTGCCCCAGAGCCGTACCGATGCGCCGCCAGTCGGCCAGGTCAGGGCCCGTCGCGCAGGCCAGGCACTCCGGGCGGCCCGCCTTCGTCTCGCGCATCGGAGGCTCGGACGTACGAGCCTGCGGGACGGCGCAGTCCCTGAGCACTCCGGACAGGGCGTGCACCAATGCGGGACGCGGCCGCCACACCTGGGCGAGGACCGGGCCGAGCACCAGCGCCCGGTGCGGAGCCGCCCTCACCCCTTCGTGAAGCGCCGTCGCCTTCGCCTTGCGGTCCGCGAGCGCGATGAGCATGCCGGTGTCGTACACCGGCACCCGAGCGCTCACGCTGCATGCCCGGGGCGATGCCCCTGCCGGTCGCGGCCGTGCACGAGACCGAGGGCCTCCGCGACCTCGCGGCGCTCCTGCTCCGTGAGGTCCGCGGACACCCCGGCGGCCTCTTCGGGAAGCGCACCGGCCTCCTGCTCCGCCTGAGCAATCAACGCGTCCACCGCGGCGAACTGCTCCTCTATGGCGTCGCTCTCGGCCATCTGCCGTGTCGCGGCATGCACCAGATACGCCGAGACGTCCATGCCCGCTCGCTCGGCATGCTGCCTGATGCGCTCGGCCTGGGCCTGATCGAGGCTGATACTGATCCGCGTCTTCGCCATACCCATAGCGTATGACGCGTATTACGCCCGTTCAAGCGGCACCGTCCGCCGGTCGAATCCGGTCGATTCGAAGAGACCGGCAAGCGGCAGTGAAGCCTGTCAGCCCTGCCCAGATCAGCCCGCGTCCGCCTCCGGCTCAAGCCGCAACGAGATCGAGTTGATGCAGTACCGCTGATCCGTCGGGGTCGGGTAGCCCTCCCCCTCGAAGACGTGGCCGAGGTGCGAGCCGCAGCGCGAGCAGCGCACCTCGGTGCGGACCATTCCGTGGGAGCGGTCCTCGATGAGTTCGACGGCGTCGGAGTTCTTCGGGTCGTAGAAGGACGGCCAGCCGCAGTGCGACTCGAACTTCTCCGTCGACGTGAAGAGCTCGGCGCCGCAGGCGCGGCAGGAGTAGACGCCCTTGGTCTTGGTGTCGGTGTACTCGCCGACGAACGCGGGCTCGGTGCCGGCCTGGCGGAGCACCGCGTACTCCGCCGGGGTCAGCTCCGAGCGCCACTGCTCGTCCGGCTTCTCGACGTCGTACGACATGTGTCTCAACCCTTCAGCTGGTCCAGAATGCGCGGGCCGAGCTCCGTGACGTCGCCCGCGCCCATGGTGAGAACGAGATCGCCGGGCTTGGCCATTCCCGCGATCGCGGCGACCGCCGCGTCCTTGTCGTCGGCCGCCTGCACCTCGGCGCCCGCCGCGCGCGCGGCGTCGATGATGAGGGCGCTGGTGATGCCGGGGATCGGGTCCTCGCGGGCCGGGTAGATGTCGAGGACGACCGAGGCGTCCGTGAGGGCGAGGGCCTGGCCCATCTCCTTGCCCAGCTCCTGGGTGCGGGAGAAGAGGTGGGGCTGGAAGAGGGCGATGATGCGGGCGTCACCGGCGGCCGCGGAGCGCATGGCCTCCAGGTCCGCGGTCATCTCCGTGGGGTGGTGGGCGTAGGAGTCGATGACCTGCACGCCGTTCTCCTCGCCCTTGAGCTGGAGGCGGCGCTTGACGCCCGTGTACGTCTTGAGGGCGGAGGCCAGGTTCCGCGCCGGGATGCCCATCGCGACGCCGGCCGCGAGCGCGGCCACCGCGTTGTGCGCGTAGTGGCGGCCGGGGACCGAGACCGTGAAGGTCAGCAGCTTGCCGTCGAGGAGAACGGTGACCTCGCTGGTCAGTCCGCGCGGGGTGATCTTGTGGATGCGGATGTCGGCCGTTTCCGACTCTCCATACGTGACGACCTTGAGGGACGTCGTGTCGCGGACCCGGCGGGTCAGTTCGGCCGCGCCCGACTGGTCGGCGGCGATGACGAGGGTGCCACCGGGGACGATCTTCTGCGCGAACGTCTCGAAGGACTCGTAGATCTCGTCCATCGACGCGTAGTTGGCGTGGTGGTCGAGTTCGACGTTGAGGACGATCGCGACCTCTGGCTTGTACTTGTGGAAGCTGCGGTCCGATTCGTCGGCCTCGGCGACGAAGATCTCGCCCTCGCCGTGCTCGGCGTTGGAGCCGGGGGCGTCCAGGTCGCCGCCGATCGCGTACGAGGGGTTCAGGCCGAGGGACTTCAGGGACACCGCGAGCATCGACGTCGTGGTGGTCTTGCCGTGCGTGCCGGCGACCGCGATCGGGCGCAGGCCGTCCATCAGGGAAGCGAGGGCGTCCGAGCGGTGGACCGTCGGGATGCCGAGCTCGGCGGCGCGCGCCAGCTCCGGGTTGTCCTCGCGGATCGCGGAGGAGACGACGACGCAGCTCGCGTCGGAGGCGAGGTGCGCGGCGTCGTGGCCGATGTGCACGGTGACGCCGAGCTCGCGCAGGGCCTGGGCCGTCGGGGACTCACGGGCGTCGCTGCCCGCCACCTGGGCGCCGCGCTGGGCGAGGATCTTGGCGATGCCCGACATGCCGGCGCCGCCGATGCCGATGAAGTGCGGTCGATTCATGGCGGTGGGCAGGCCGGGTGCCATACGTGTCTCTCCCCTGGGGTTCCTGGATGTGCGGGGCCGCGACCGACGTGGTCACGGCAGGGGCCCAGCCTATTGCCTCGGCCCGCCGGGCCCCGCACCCACGGCTACGCCTTGCTGTGCGAGAACAGCTTCAGGACCGGTACGCCGACCTGGTGGCGGGCGCGCGAGGCCCAGTCGCGGTGGAAGAACTCCTCTACGTAGTGCGGATCGGTCAGCACGATGACCTCGTCCGCCTTCACCTCGTCGACGAGGGCCTTGAGGGCGTCCAGCGGGTGGTCCTCGATGAGTCGGCCCACCGCCTCGCTGCCCGCCTGGTGCAGCGCGGTGAGGGAGACCGCGAGGGCCTTCTCCGCCGGGCCCCTGGCCTCGTCGCCCTCGGGCACCTCGCCCTCCTTGCCCGCCTCGTCCAGCTCGCCCATCGCTACGTCGTCGATGGCCCGCAGCAGGCGGTCCGCCTGGTCGCCGCGGGGCTGGAGCAGCACGTGGAAGGAGACCTCCTCCTCGCCGTGCAATGTGGTGACGAACTCCACGTCGGCGGAGGTCAGAGCCTTCTCGATCATCAATACGCTCGTGAACACGACGGGCGCCCTTCTACGGATCCACGGACCTGCGGAAACCATCCTGCCCCGTATTCGCACGGGGACTGCGACATTTAGTGTGCCCAGCCAAAGCTAAACGGAACTACTCATTCCGCCGAATGTCGGCGGTAACGTCGGCGGTACCGGCTGAAGAGGAATCCGTCCTCCTCCAGCAGGGACGCCAGCTCGAAGCGCTCCGGTACGGCCAGGGTCGAGCCGCCCGCGATCCGTTGCGCGTCGCCGGCCGTGAGCATCGGGGACACGGTCAGACACAGCTCGTCGAGTACCCGCCCCGCCACGAATTGACCGAGCATCCTCGGCCCGCCCTCGGTGAGCAGCCGCCGCAGACCCCGTTCGGCGAGCGCCGCCACCGCGCGGTCCGGCTCGACCGCCGCGCCCTCGCCCGCGATCAGCACCTCGGCGCCCGCCTTGCGCGCCGCCTCGATCCGGTCCGCCGGGGCGCCCGCCCCGGTCAGCAGCAGGGTCGGCAGCAGCGGCTCGGTGAACAGCGGCAGGCCGAAGTCGAGGTCGAGGCTCGCGCTGATCACGGCGATCCGCGGGGCGGGCCCCTGTCCGGCCGCCTCGCGGCGCGCGGCGAAGGCCTCACGCGCGCGTGCCGGGCGGTAGCCCTCCAGGCGGACGGTCTCCGCGCCGACCACGACGACGTCGGCGAGCGCCCGCAGCGTGCCGAAGATCCGCATGTCGGTGGCGCAGGAGATGGGCTGGGAGCGGCCGTCGTGCTGGGCCGCGCCGTCGAGCGTGGAGACCATGTTGGCGCGCAGCCACGGGGCGTGCTCGGCTTCGGGCGGATAGGCGTAGGCGTCGGCAAGCTCGTCGAGGCTCCACTCGCGCCCCGCAGGGCCCGCCACCCTCCCCTCGTACCCCTCACCATCTGCTGTTTCGTACGTCACAGGGAACAGGCGTCGCATGTCGTGCAGTCTGACATGCCCACTAAGCTGGGGGACCGTGACGTCATCCCTCGAAGCCACCGGCACCAGCCCCGTACCCGACGCCTCGCCGCTGTCCCTGTGCGCGCGCGAGCCGCGCGTGCCCGCGGAGCGCCTGGTCGCCGAGATGGTGCCGCCGCCCCGCTTCGACTCCGTACGCTTCGACACGTACATCCCGGACCCGAAGCAGCCCAGCCAGACCGAGGCCGTCCGGGTCCTGGGCTCCTTCGCGGCCGGGCTCGGCGGGGCGCACGCGTCCGGGGCCGGCGGCGGCAAGAAGCGCGGCCTGTTCGGCTTCGGCAAGAAGCCCGCCGCCCCCACCGGGCCGCGCGGCGTCTACCTCGACGGCGGCTACGGCGTCGGCAAGACCCACCTCCTGGCCTCCCTCTGGCACGCGACCCCGGCCGAGCCGCAGTACAAGGCGTTCGGCACCTTCGTAGAGCTGACGAACCTGGTCGGCGCGCTCGGCTTCCAGCAGACCGTGAAGACGCTCAGCGGGCACCGGCTGCTGTGCATCGACGAGTTCGAGCTGGACGACCCGGGCGACACGGTGCTGGTGTCCTCGCTCCTCGGGAAGCTGGTCGAGGCGGGTGTCGCGCTCGCCGCGACCTCGAACACGCTGCCGGGCAAGCTCGGCGAGGGCCGGTTCGCGGCCGCCGACTTCCTGCGCGAGATCCAGGGCCTGTCGGCGCACTTCAGGCCGCTGCGCATCGACGGCGACGACTACCGGCACCGCGGTCTTCCGGAGGCCCCCAAGCCGTTCACCGACGAGCAGGTCACCAAGGCGGCGTACGCCACCGAGGGCGCCTCGCTGGACGACTTCCCGCACCTTCTGGAGCACCTCGCGCGCGTGCACCCGAGCCGGTACGGGGCGCTGACCGACGACCTGAAGGCCGTGTGCCTCACCGATGTGGCGCCGGTGCCCGACCAGTCGACCGCGCTGCGCCTCGTCGTCCTCGCGGACCGGCTCTACGACCGGGAGATTCCCGTGCTCGCTTCGGGCCTGCCGTTCGACGGGCTCTTCAGTGAGGAGATGTTGAACGGCGGGTACAAGAAGAAGTACTTCCGGGCGATATCCCGGCTGACCGCGCTCGCGCGCGACGCGAAGGGCCTCGTACACGAGTAACCACCGGCCTCTCGCAGGTGAGGGGTTACGTGGGCGGTGCACGGATTGTGTGCGCTACGCGCGTGGTTCCCGAGCCGAAAGGCACGTGATAAACACAGCCGGGTCACAGTTCCTGTCCGCCAGCAGGAGGTTGCACCCATGTCACGCACCGCAGGTACAGCAGGTACAGCGAGCACCGCAGGTACAGCGAGCACAGCAGGTACAGCAGACACCTCAGGCACCGCGGACGCACGGCAGTCCGCGTCCGCGACACGACGTCAGGTTCTCGCCCGCTCCGGCGCCCTGGGAGTGGGCATCGCCTTCGCCGGGAGCCTCTCCGAACTGTTCGCCGGGTCCGCCGCAGCCCAAGGGCGGTCCGGATACGGCCCGTTGGTGACCGATCCGAACGGGCTGCTCGACCTCCCGAAGGGATTCCGCTACAAGGTCCTTTCGAAGGAGGGGGATCCACTCCGCTCCGGCGAGGGGAAGGTGCCCTCCAACCACGACGGGATGGCGGCGTTCGCCGGCAGACACGGCGGCGTACACCTGGTGCGCAACCACGAGAACCGGGTCACCGGGAAGATCGCGGTGCCGACCGTCGAGGGCCTGACGTACGACCCGATGGGCAAGGGCGGCTGCACCGTGCTCTCCGTGGACCGGAGGAACGATGTGGTGTCCGAGCGGGTCGGCATCGCCGGTACGGCGGTCAACTGCGCGGGCGGGCCCACGCCTTGGGGCACCTGGCTCACCTGCGAGGAGACCGAGGACAAGGCCGGCACGAACGGCTACACCAAGGACCACGGCTTCATCTTCGAGGTCGACCCCGTCGACCCGCACCGCTCGGGCGCCGTGCCGCTCACCGCGATGGGCCGCTACCAGCACGAGGCGATCGCCGTGGATCCGCGCAACGGCGTCGTCTACGAGACGGAGGACGCGTTCCAGTCCCCCTTCGGCCTCTTCTACCGCTTCCTGCCCAAGAAGCCGCTGGGCGGGCTCGGTTCACTGCGCGCGGGCGGGCGGTTGCAAGCGATGCGCGTACCCGGAGTTCCGGACCTGTCGGCGGTCCAGGAGACCGGCGCCACCTTCAGCGGCATCGAATGGGTCGACGTACCGGACCCGCTGGCCGCCCAAACTCCCATCCGCAACCAGGACTTCGGCCCCAAGGGCATCACGCACGCGCAGAAGCTCGAAGGCTGCTACTGGGGCGGCTCCAGCGTCTACTTCGTGTCCTCGTACGCGCGCAGCCGGGAGGGCTCGGCCGCCGATCACTTCGGGCAGATCTGGCGCTACGACCCGGCCAAGCGACGCCTCACGCTGGTGATCGTGTTCGGCCCCGACACGGACGTCCAACTGCCGGGCGAGGAACCGGACAACATCACGCTGGCGCCCAGCGGCGGACTGATGGTGTGCGAGGACGGCGAGGGCGCGCAGCACGTGTTCGGTGTGACGCGCAAGGGCGAGGTGTACGCCATGGCGCGCGGCCGGCAGAACATCGGTACGCCGGAGGAGCCCGAGTGGGGCGAGTTCGCCGGGGTCACGTTCTCGCCGGACGGCGACACGATGTACGTGAACTGCTATACGCCGGGCACGACGTTCGCGGTGACGGGGCCCTGGCGGTAGTGGCCGGCTGACGTGACGCGGCGCGCATGGCCGGTTTTCAACGGCGGCGCGCCGCGTGCCGTGCGGGAGCCCTGGGCAGGGTCCCCTCCATGGGAGAACCGTCAACCACCGCTTGGGAGTTCACCGACGACCGCGGGCACCGCGCGTCCGCGAGTACGACGCCGGAGCGCGTCGTCGCGTACATACAGGCCGGGGCGAGCCTGTGGGATCTGGGCATACGCCCCGTGGGGATCTTCGGCTCGTTCCACGACGGGGAGCGGCCCGACGCCGCCAAGTCGGGCGCGCTGCCGCTCGACGAGATCGCGTATCTGGGAGCCGGGGCGGGGCTCGGGCTCGACGACGTGCTCGCGGCGCGGCCCGACCTCGTCGTGGCGCTCACGTACGGCGGCGGGCAGGTCTACGGCATCGAGCCCGATACGGCGAAACACCTGGAGGAGCACGTCCCCATCGTCGTGATCGATGTCGGGCAGGGCCGTACGTTGGGTGGGGTGCGGGAGCGCTTCGCGGAGTTGGGGCGGTCGCTCGGGGGCGGGGAATCGGCGCGGGCGTTGGATGAACTGGCGCGGGCCGAGCGGGAGTTGGGGGTCGCCGCGCGTGCGGCGCGCGGCGTCAGGGTGCTGGCCCTCTCGCCCGCCGGGGCGGATGCCGTGCACCTCGCCCGGCCCACCAAGTGGCCGGACCTGAGCGCGCTCGGCGGGCTCGGGGTGGGCATGGTGGCGCCGCCGGAGGGGCCGGGGGCGAACTGGTTCACCGGGACGTGGCGGGATGTCGCCGAACTCGCGCCGGACATGGTGTTGGTGGACGCGCGGGTGAATGCGGGGGCGCGGGGTGAGGTGGGGCGGGCCGTGGTGGTGGGGTGGAATCCGGAGATTGCGGCGAGTGCGTGTGCGCATGCGCGATTCTTCGACCAGGTGTCGGTTGCGCTCCGGTGACCCGCACGGTGCGTGACGCCACGGGGCTCCGCCCCGGACCCCGCGCCTCAAACGCCGGCGAGGCTGAAAAGATCGGGGCTCCGCCCCGCACCCCGCGCCTCAAACGCCGGCGGGGCTGAAAAGATCGGGGCTCCGCCCCGGACCCCGCGCCTCAAACGCCGGCGGGGCTGGAGAGGTCCCGGCGAGGCCTGGGGGGCCGGGTCGGCGGGCATATCGAGCCCCTCCGGCGATTGAGGAGCGGGGGCCGGGGCAGAGCCCCGAGGCGTTGGAGCGGCTCCGGCCGCACGCGGCCAGGGCCAGGAACCCCACCCGCACCCCACAAACCCGCGTTTCCGCGCGGGCGTTGTGGGCACCCGCCGCCGCATGCCGTTGCCAGTGAGGAAGACGGAGATGGAGTGGCTCGACGGGGCGGCGTGTGTCGACGAGGACCCTGACCTGTTCTTCCCTGTCGGCACGACCGGACCCGCCGTGGACGACGTGGAGGCGGCCAAGGAGGTCTGCCGCCGCTGCCCCGTGATCGTGGAGTGCCTGCGGTGGGCCGTCACCACGGGGCAGACGACGGGGGTGTGGGGCGGCACGTCGGAGACCGAGCGGGCCGGGCTGCTGCGGGCCGAACGGCGCCGCGTCCGGGCGCGGGCCACCGAAGCCGCGCGCTGAGGTCACCCGCCGCCGAACGCTCCGCGGCTCCAGCGCCGGGGCCGCTGGTCCTCGCTGCGCCGGGTGCCCGCGTTGCCGAAACCGTGCAGCTGGTGCGGGGTGAGGCGGGCGCCGCCGTCGTCCGTCCGCGGAATCTCGTCGGGCTCCCGCATCTCACGGATCTCGCGCACCGGGCCGGTGGCCGGGAGTTTCGGCTGGTCGGCCGGGTCGGGTGGGCCCGGCTCCCGGCGGCGGATCCTGATGCCGAGCCAGACCGCCCAGACCAGGGCCACCGCGATGACCAGGCCCGCGGCGAACGGGGCGATCGAGGTCGTGGGGTCGGGGAAGGCGATGTGTGTGCTCATGGGGGCCGAGTACCCCACGGCACGATCTCACGCTCCCCCAGCGAGCGATTTGCGCTGTTTGCGAAGAATGCGCGGCTATCGTCGGCGCGTGATCAGCCATGTACGTCGCGTCACGGCGACCTGCGCGCTCGGCGCGCTCGCTCTCGGCCTCGCCGGGTGCGCGGACCCCGCCCCCTCGGGGGTCTCGGGCGCCGCGAGGTCAGCCGCCGGTTCCCCGAAGGCGACCCCGAAGCCCGCGCCCACCCCCACCCCCACTCCCACTCCCACTCCCACTCCCACCCTCGCGCCCGGCCCCGGCGGCACGACGCCCGTCTTCGAGCGGGGCGGCGCCGCGAAGGAGAAGGTCGTCGCGCTGACCTTCGACGCCGACATGACGGCCGACCAGGGAGCGCGGGCGCGCGCCGGGGAGCGTTTCGACAATCCCCAACTGATGCGCACCCTGAGGCAGTTGAAGGTTCCGGCCACTCTCTTCATGACCGGGCGCTGGGCCGAGGAGTACCCCGCCCAGGCCAAGGACATCGGCCGGGACCCGCTGTTCGAGGTCGCCAACCACTCGTACAGCCACTACGCGTTCACGGACGACTGCTACGGCCTGCCGCGTGTCCCGGCGCGGGGGATGCGGGCGGACGTCGATCGCGCCTTCGCCGCGTTCCGGAAGGCGGGCGTCGAGCATGTCGTGCCGTACTTCCGGTTCCCCGGCGGCTGCCACGACAGGGCGGCGCTGCGGGCCCTGCGGCCGACCGGGGTGACGGCGGTGCAGTGGGACGTGGTGAGCGGGGACGCGTTCGCCACGGACGCGGACGCCGTGGCCCGGCAGGTGCTCGACGGGGTGCGCCCCGGTTCGGTCGTCGTCATGCACTGCACGCGCAGCGCGGCGCCTGCGACGGAGCGCGCGGTGCGGTCGGTGGTGCCGAAGCTGCGGGCGAAGGGGTACCGGTTCGTACGGGTGTCGCAGCTGATGAGGAGCTGACGGGGTAGCGGGCGCGAGCGGCGGTCAGCGGCGGGACGCGAGGGCGCAGGCGGCCGACGCGCAGGCCCCGGCCAGCAGCACGGCGCCCGCGAGCGGCAGCAGCAGGACCGGGACCGCCCCGTCCTGCGACCCGGTCACCAGGCCGCTCACCGTCGACTTCGCCGGTGAGCCGGGGGCGATCAGCGCGACGAGCGCGCACAGCACCAGGGCGGCAAGGCCGAACCCCCTGCCGCGCACCACGGGCCACGTGGTGACGGCCCCGACGGCGGCCCCGACGAGCGCGCACACCAGCACCGCGAGCAGCCCCGCCACCGCGGCCGACCCCGTGGCCACCGGCACCTGGCGGTCGGTGCTGACCCCGTCGCTGATCAGCACGACGACGGTGGTCGCCACGGCGCCGACGGCCACCGTGGCGAGGAACCCGGCGGCCAGGCTCGCCAGGTGGGCGCGCCACGGCGCGGTCGCGGCGGCGGTGCAACTGCGCGCGGCGGGCGGCTCGTTGGTGACACAGATCCGCACCAGCCAGGCCCCCACGGGCAGCAGCGCGGCGGCGACGTACCCGAGCGAGTCGAGCACGGGCTGCCCCACCTGTACGCCGACGGCGGCGAACGCGGCGTACAGGACGACCGGCGCGAGCCAGCGCTGGGAGCGCAGCAACAGGGCCGACTGGTAGGCGAGCAGGGCCGTGGCCGTGGTCATGCGCGGCGCTCCGTGGGGCCCGTGGGGTCCGTGGGTTCGAGGGGGCGGACGGCGACGATGTGCCAGGCGGGGTCCGCCCCGAGCAGGGCGCGCAGTACGGCGTCGGAGCGCGCGGCGTCCGCCGTGATCCGTACGGTGCGGGGGTCGAGGCGGGTGACGGCGGTGTCCGGCGACTCCAACGGTGGCTCGGCCCCGGCGGGTCCCGAGGCGTCTATGAGCACGGTCGCGCGATCAACTGGCGTGTCGGGCGCGGCGGTTGGAACGCGGGCCTCGGCTCCCCCGACCGGTTCGACGGCCGCGCCCACCACCTCGTACGCGATGTCGGTGGCGGCGGTCAGGCGGTGCGGGTCGTGGTCGACGAAGAGGACGGCGGCGCCGGACGCGGCGCGTTCGGAGACGGCGGTGTCGAGGGTGTCGCGGGCCGCGGTGTCGAGGCCGGTCCAGGCTTCGTCGAGGACGAGGAGGTCCGGTTCGGCGAGCAGGGCCGCGGCCACGGCGACCTTCTGGCTGCTGCCCTTGGAGAGTTCGGCGAGGGGCGCGTGCGCGGAGGGCCCGGCGCCGAAGCGTTCCAGCCAGTGCGCCGCCCGCCGCGCGGCCGTCGCGCGGCCGAGGCCGTGGATGCGGCCCATGTGCGTGAGGTAGGCGCGGGCGGTGAACGGCAGGGCGGGCGGGAAGCGTTCGGGGACGTAGGCGGTGCGCGGGCGGCCGATGACGCGGCCCTCGGACGGGGCGTCGATCCCGGCGACCAGGCGGAGGAGGGTGGACTTTCCGGTGCCGTTGGGGCCCCGCACCCGGAGCACGGCGCCCTCGGGAACGTCCAGGTCCACGCCGCGCAGCACCCAGGGGCCACCGAGTCCGTAGCGGCGGCCCGCGCCGCGCAGCGTGACGTGCATGGGGTCATGCTGCCCCACGGCCGGGGCGGGAGGTACCCGGGGTGCTGGCAAACTGGAAGGCGTGACCAGCGACGACTCCCGTACCGACGACACCGGCCGCCCCGACGGCACCGACGGCACCGACGGCACCGACAGCACCGATCACGCCGACGGAACCGACGGCACCGACAGCCCGTTCCGCACCGAGCCGACCTCCCGCGACGAGGCGCCGCAGTTCGTGCTGCCGCTCGTCGTTCGCCTGGAGCGGGCCGCGCCCCCGACGCGTACGGACGCCCTGGAGGCCGCCGCGCGCGCCGTGCTGGTGATCCTCTCGGACGAGCGGTCGGTCGGCGACGGCGAGTGGGCGCGAGCGATGCGGAACTGGCAGGACGCCCGGATCCGCAAGGTGGTGCGGCGGGCCAGGGGCGCGGAGTGGCGGCGCGCCGAGGCACTCGACGGGATCACGGTCACCGCGGGCTCCGCCGAGGTGCGGGTGTTCCCGCCGATCCCCCTCGACGGCTGGCCCAAGGACCTGGCCCGCCTCCAGGTCTCCGGCACGGACCTCGACGACCCGGAGGAGCCGCCCGCGCCCGACCCCGCGTACCCGGTGATGTGGCTCAGCCCCGACGTCGGCATGACGGCCGGCAAGTCCATGGCGCAGGCCGGGCACGGCGCCCAGCTCGCCTGGTGGGAGCTGTCCGACGCGGAGCGCAAGGAGTGGCGCGAGGCGGGTTTCCCGCTGTCGGTGCGGACCGCGGCCCCGGAGCGCTGGCCGGCCCTGACGTCGAGCGGGCTGCCCGTCGTACGGGACGCGGGGTTCACGGAGATTCCGCCCAGCGACACGGTGGTGTCCGAGGGCGCACGGACCGGCGACTTCCTGCCAGGACTCGGCCACCTCTGACGGTCCCGGGCAGACACACGGTCCCGGACAGGAACACGGTCCACGGCCCACGGCCCACGACAGGAAAACGGCCCCGCCCGTCCGCACGGGGGATGACGGACGGCCGGGGCCTGCCCCGGAGGCTACCCCACTCCGGCGCCGACCACGAGACCGCCTCCCCCGCGACACCCCCGTCGACCCGGTCGTCGCCCTAGGCTGAGGCGAGTGGTCCACCGTCATGCTCCCGGGGGAACGACATGGAACCAGCAACCGTAGGCGTCAAGTTGGCGTCGAGCGCGGTCGCGCCGCTCGTCAAGAAGCTGTTCGTGGCCGAGGGGCCGGGCGCGGGGCTCGTGGACCAGCCGGTGCGGATATCGGGGTTCCTGTCCTTCAAGGGGGAGAAGCGCACGCTCACCCTGCCGGACCTGCACAAGCTCGCCGCCGAGCTGGTCCGGCGCGCCCTCAAGAGCGACGAGCCGCCGCTGCCCGCCGAGGAGGAGCTGGCCGTCACCCACGCCCTCGCGGACACCCTGTTCGTCCTCGGCGACCTCGACATGACCGACGTACAGGCCGTGGAGCTCGGCCACGAGGCGCTCGCCGAACGGCTGCGGCGGGCCAGCGGCAACCCCGACCCGGGGCTCTCGGCGGACGCCGTCCTGTTCTACGAGCGGACGCTCGTCACGGCGTGCCTGCACATCCTGCACTTCTTCACGCAGCGGTCGACCTTCGTCGCCCACACCCTGGTCGAGCAGAGCCGCCGGCAGGGCGAAATCATCAAGCGGATCGACGAGTTGATCCGCCGGACGCCCTCCAGCGGGGACAACGACCCCGGCTTCGAGAACCGCTATCTCCGGTACGTCGCCACGAAACACAGCCACCTCACCATCTACGGCATCGACCTGGTCAACTCGCCGGAGCGCTGGCCGCTCGACGCCGCCTACTTCAGCCTGGAGGCGCTGCGCCCCGGCGCGAACGGCGAGGCGACCGGCGCCGACGGCACGAGCATCGCCGCCGCCGGCGCCGTGCCCGCGGAACAGGCGCTCAGCGAGCAGGACCGGGTGCTGCTGCGCGGCGTCGCGGGATCCGGCAAGACGACGCTCGTGCAGTGGCTCGCCGTGACGGCGGCCAGGGGCGAGCGAGGCGACCGCATCCCCTTCGTGCTCCCGCTGCGCACCCTGATCCGGCGCCCGAGCGGCCTGCCCGCGCCGGACACCTTCCTCGACGCCGTGAAGGTCCCCTTCCAGGCCGCCCAGCCGCACAACTGGGCGGACCGGGTACTGACCGCCCGCCGCGGGCTGCTGCTCGTCGACGGCATCGACGAGGTCCCCGAGGCGGAGCGGGAACGCACCCGGCGCTGGCTGCGCGACCTCTTCGACGTGTATCCCGGCAACCAGTGGCTCGTCACCTCCCGCCCCTCCGCGATCCGCGAGGACTGGCTCGCCCCCGACGGCTTCACTGAGCTGGCGCTCACCCCGATGAGCAGGGACGACGTGGCCGCGTTCATCAGCCGCTGGCACACTGCGGCCCGCATCGACGCGCCCGATCCCGACCGCCTCGACGGCTACGAGCGCACCCTCCTGGAGGCCGTCCAGACCAAGCGCGACCTCGGCCGCCTCGCCACCAACCCCCTGATGTGCGGCCTCATCTGCGCCCTGCACCGCGACCGGCGCGGCTATCTCCCGCACGGCAAACAGGAGTTGTACCAGGACGCGCTGTCCATGCTGCTGTCCCGCAGGGACACCCAGCGGGACATGTTCCCGGAGGGCGAGCGCAGCACCAGCAGCATCCAGCTCACCGAACTCCCGCAGATCCAGCTGCTGCAGCGGCTCGCCTACTGGCTGATCCGCAACAGCCAGTCCGAGATGGACCGCGAGCGCGCCCAGCAGATCGTCGCCGAGGCCCTGCCGTCGCTCCCGCTGGCCGCGGCGCAGGGCGACGCGCACCGTATCCTCGGCCACCTCCTCGTACGAAGCGGTCTGCTGCGCGAACCGACCCTCGGGACGCTGGAGTTCGTGCACCGCACCTTCCAGGACTATCTGGGCGCAAGGGCCGCGGTCGAGGACGGCGACTTCGGGCTGCTTGTCCGCAACGCCGCCGACGAGCAGTGGGCGGACGTGATCCGGATGGCCGTGGCGCACGCCCGCCCCCGCGAACGGGCCGATTTCCTACGGAACTTGAGCGGTTCGGCGGAACACCTCGAAGGCGCCGCGGCCACCCGCGTCCGGCTGCTCGCGCTGGCCTCGCTCGAACACGCCACGGAACTCGACGCGGACGTCAGGGCGTTCGTCGAGGAGCGCGCCGCCACCCTCATCCCGCCGGGCAGCACGGAGGAGGCCCGCGCCCTGGCCTCCGTCGGCCCGCTCGCCCTGGAACTGCTGCCCGGACCCGAAGGGCTCACCGAGGCGGAGGCGCGCGCCGTGGTGGCGACCGCGTCCCTGATCGGCACGGACGCGGCGCTGCCGGTCCTGAGCCGGTTCCGTACCCACCCGGACCTCACCCTCCGCTCCCAACTCGCCTGGAACTGGGACCGGTTCGACGCCCAGCGCTACGGCGAGGACTTCATCGCCCAGCTGCTCCCGGACGACCTGCACTTCTGGGCGTACTCGGGAGAGCACCTGCGCCTCCTGCGCTCCTTCGGCGGCCGCCCCTGGCTGCAACTCGTCGGCGACATCGGCCGCTGGGCCATCCGCACCGAACTCACCCCCGACAAGGTCACCCGGCTCTGCGTACGCGACAACCGGGAACTCCGGGACCTGACCTGCCTGTCGTCACTGCACCGGCTCACCCACCTCGACCTGATCAAATGCCCGTACGTGGAGAGCCTCACCCCGGTGGCCCAACTACCCCTGAAGTCCCTGTCGTTGAACCGTACGTCCGGTCTTGAGCGGCCGGGCGCCCTCGACGCGCTCGCCGGTTCGGCCGCGCTGCGCTCGGTCGACCTCTGCCTGCGCCTGAAGGCCGACCGCCTCGACGAGGCGCTGCCCCAGGGCATGCCGCTGCGCCACCTGGGTTTCGCCAAGGACACGCTCTGGCACACCGGCCTGCGCGGACTGCACCGGTTCGCGTCGCTGACCACCCTGAGCCTGACCGAACTGCGCACCGGGCTCAGCGCCGCCGACCACGAGGAGATCGCCCGCCTGCCCGAGCTCAAGGAGGTACGGCTCGACTGGCAGGCCGTGGACTGGTCGGGGCCGCCGCTGCCCGGCGTCACCAGCCTGTGGCTCAACAGATTCACGGGACACGAGGAGGGCCTCGCGGAACTCCCCACCCTCTTCCCCGGCCTGCGCACCCTCACCCTCCAACTGGCCCCGGACGCCCCGGAGATCCCCGACCACACCCTCGCGCTTCTGCCCCTCACCCCGAAGGTGGTGCGCACGTACAGCGTCGTATGACGCCACATCCCCTCGGTGAAACCTCATCGGTGAAACCTCAAATGTTGCTCTGAACGTCCACCGTCAGGGGTTCGGGCCGCGCCGCCGCGGTCATGACACCAGGAACGCGGAGGAGGGGGAGTTCCATGGAGCTGAAACTGGGGACCGGGATCGGCTGGCGGCCCGAGATCGCGGAGGCGGTGGAGGCGATGCCGGGCATCGACTGGGTCGAGGCCGTCGCCGAGAACCTGTGTCCGGGCCATCTGCCGGACTCCCTGCTGCGGCTGCGCGAACGCGGAGTCACCGTCGTGCCGCACGGCGTCTCGCTCGGCCTCGGCGACGCCGACCGCCCCGACGAGGGACGCCTCGCCGAACTCGCGGCCCGAGCCGAGGCGTTGGGCTCGCCGCTGGTCACCGAGCACATCGCGTTCGTACGCGCCGGGGGCGAGCGCACCGCGTCGCCGCCGCTGGAGGCGGGCCACCTGCTGCCCGTGCCGCGCACCCGTGACGCCCTCGACGTGCTGTGCGAGAACGTACGCATCGCCCAGGACGCGCTGCCGGTGCCGCTCGCGGTGGAGAACATCGCGGCGCTGTTCGGGTGGCCGGGCGAGGAGCTGACGGAGGGGCAGTTCCTGTACGAGCTGGTGGAGCGGACCGGCGTACGACTCCTCATCGACGTGGCCAACCTGCACACCAACCACGTCAACCGCGGCGAGGACCCGGCGAAGGCGCTCGCCGAGCTGCCGGTCGAGGCCATCGCGTACGTACATGTCGCGGGCGGCTTCGAACGGGACGGCGTCTGGCACGACAGCCACGCCCACCCGGTACCGCGGGCCGTGCTCGACGTGCTGGCGGAGCTCGTCTCCCGGGTGGCGCCGCCCGGGGTACTCCTTGAACGGGACGACAACTTCCCGGAGGACCTTAGGGAGTTGGAGCGCGAGATCGAGACCGTCCGGGCGACGGTCACGGCGGGGTCGGGAGCCCCTGCCTCCCCCGCCGCGCCGACGCCCACCCGCCCCACCACCACCGTCGACGACTCCGCCCGTCAACGACTCGCCCTCGACCAGGCGGCGTTGCTCTCCGCGCTGGTCGCCGGCACGCCCGCCCCCGAGGGGTTCGACCGGGGGCGGCTCGCGGTGCAGAGCCGGGCGCTCGCGGGGAAGCGGGCGGACGTGGTGGCGAAGGTGGCACCCGAACTGCCCCTGATTCTGGGCGAGTCGGAGTACCGGAGCCACTTCCTCGGGTACGCGCGGCGGCGGCCCATGACGGGCGGGTACCGGCGTGACGCGCTCGACTTCGCGGAGGAGCTGCTGCTGGCGCAGCGGGTGCGGGAGCCGCGACCGCGGCGTGAGCTGACCCGTTGGTGGCTCGACCGCTCCGGCCCCAAACCCTTGGCCGGCCGGCCCCTCACCCGCGCCCTCCACACGGCGGCGTTCGCCTTCCGGCGCGGGTGAGCCACATCAAGCCCCTCCATGTAAGCCCCTGCGGCGATTGAGCAGACGGCTCCCGTGCCTTGGACCTCGGGGTTCCGCCCCGGACCCCGCTGCTCAATCGCCGCAGGGGCTTGATGTGGGTGCGGCATACCGAACGTGGCGTAGTCCGGGGTGAAGGCCGCCGCACGGCACCCGGCAGGGACTAGCGTGCGGGGCCGCACCAGGAGGCACCATGCGCCCGTTCCCACGCCGCACCCCACCCGGCACCACCCTCATCGTCACCGGCCTCGTCGCCACCCTCGCCGCCCTCGTCTTCCCGATCTGGTCGTACGCCGACCGCTCCGGCACCGGACTCGACGACCTCAACGCCCGGTCCGTGTCCACCAGGTTCGGCCCCCTGTCCGCCACGGACCGCCTCTTCATCACGAAGGTGCGGCTCGCCGGCCTGTGGGAGCTGCCCGCGGGGCAACAGGCGCAGGAGCGCGCGCCGAGCAAGGCGGTCGAGACGGCGGGGGCGCACCTCGTCGAGGGGCACACGTTCCTGGACGCGCGGGTGCGCGAGGTCGCGGCCCGGCTGAACCTGGAGCTGCCCAATCAGCCCAACGCCCAACAGCAGGGCTGGCTGCGGGAGTTGACGGCCGCGCGCGGCGAGGACTACGAGCGGAGGTTCGCGAATGTCCTGCGCCGCGCCCACGGCCAGGTGTTCTCGCTCGTCGCCCAGGTACGCGCATCCACCCGCAACGCACTCGTACGCGAACTCGCCGACGACGCCAACACCACCGTCCTCGACCACATCAAGGTGCTCGAAGCCACCGGACTCGTCGACTTCGACGCGCTCGCCCGCGACGGCGCCACCGCGAGCCCGCCACCGGCCACCCGCTCCCCCGCCCCACCCGGACCGACCCCGGCCCCCGACTCCCCGACGCCGGTCTCGCCCTCGCCCACCCCGTCGTTCTCGCTGCCACCCGCCGTGTCCCGCCCGAAGCCGGGACCCGACGCGTCCCGTAACGGCCCGAAACGTCACGAGCCCATAACAGGGCGTCCACATCGTGGGCGAGGCGTAGCGGCGCCCGGGCAACTGCCGTAGAAACCTGCGCATGTTGTGGGTCCTGTTCCTCCTCGCCGCCTGTGCCGCCGCGGGGGTCTCCTGTGGGCGGCTGTGCCTCGCGGCCGTGCGCGCCGCCGAGAGCGAGCGCGCCGACGGCGTGCGGCACGACCCGCGGCACGGGCACGAACTGTCCCTGTACGAGACCGCGTTCCTGTCGGGCGGCCCGGACCGGGTCGCGGACGTGACGCTCGTGTCGATGGCCCGCAGCCACCGCCTGTTGCTCGCGCACACCGGCTGGGCGACGGTCGTCGACCCGGTCGCCGGGGACGCCATGGAGCGTTCGGTGCTCGGCGCGATCGGGCCCGACGGGCAGGCGCGGATCGCCCCGCTGCGGGCCGCCGCCGCGGCGGGGGACGCGGTGCGGGCGCTCGCGGAGCGGCTCGTCGCGGCCGGACTCGCGGTGCCCGACCGGGAGCGGACGACGCTCACGGGCGCGGTGCGGCAGGTCCGGCAGGCGGCGGCCGTCGTCGTGGTGCTCGGCGTGTGCGCGGTCCTGCTGCCGGGCGAGGGCGTGCAGCGGGGCGGCCCGGTGGCGGTGTGGTTCGGGCTGCCGCTGCTGCTGACGCTGAGCTGTCTAACGCTCGCCCGCATAGAGATCCACCCGTACACGCGCTGGGCCTCGCCCGCCGGGCAGCGGCTGCTCGCAAAGCGGCCCGCGGGCGCCGGCGGGCTGCTCGCCGTCGCGGTGCGCGGGGTCCGCGCGGTCGACGACCCGCAACTGCGCGCGGCGCTCTCGGACACGGGGCGGCATACCACCGAGTGAGCCGCCCGGCGAGCGGACGACGCCGGACACCACGCATCAGGGTCATCGTTCCGACATCCGTGACCTGGTCCTTTACTTCGTCAACTGCCGTCCCGAGGATCCCTTTTGTTCGCGAACCGCTTCGACGAAAGGGACGCGTCCCCACGATGCGCGCAGCCCCCGCCCTCCACGCCGCCGCCGGCTCCCTGATCCTCTCGGCCCTGGCCGCCGCCCCCGCGAGCGGCTCCGTCGGCCCGAACCCCATCGAGAACGCGGGCGCCGCCCTCGCCGCGGCGCGCGCCGAGTCCGCGGGGATCCACTGGGCGGACTGCCCCGAGGCGGAGGAGCTGCCGAAGCCGGTCCAGTGCGGCACCGTCTCGGTCCCGCTCGACTACGCGAACCCCCTGGGCAAGCAGATCGAGCTGACGGTCAGCCGCGCCAAGGCCACCGGCAAGGACGACGCCGAGCGCCAGGGTTCACTCGTCTTCAACCCCGGCGGGCCCGGCGGCAACGGCATGCACTTCCCGATGGCCGGTACGTCGCCGGAATGGAAGCGCATCGGCGCCGCGTACGACCTCGTCGGCTACGCCCCGCGCGGCGTGGGCCGGTCGGCGCCGCTGTCCTGCGAGGACCCGGAGAAGTTCCAGAAGGCCCCGACGCAGTCGCCGACGCACCCCACGGCCGCGTACAAGGAGAAGCGCGTCGAGCGCGCGAAGGCGTACGCACGCGACTGCGTGGCGAAGAACCCCGGCATCGAGCACTTCACCACCCTGAACAACGCCCGTGACCTGGACGTGCTGCGGGCCGCGCTCGGCGAGCGGAAGCTGACGTTCATGGGCGCCTCGTACGGCACGTACCTCGGGGCCGTGTACGCGGAGCTGTTCCCCTCGCACGTGCGGCGGATGGTCTTCGACTCGGCGGTCGACCCGGACCCGGGTCAGGTCTGGTACCGCAACAACCTCGGCCAGTCCGCCGCGTTCGAGCGCCGCTGGGCCGACTTCCGGGCCTGGGTCGCCCGCCACGACGACACGTACCACCTGGGGAAGACGCCGCAGGCCGTGCTGGCCTCGTACGAGAAGGCGCGCGCGGCGGTCGCCCGGAAACCGGCCGGCGGCAAGGTCGGCCCCGGCGAACTCCAGTCGGCGTTCCTCCAGGCCGGGTACTACGACGACTACTGGCCGCTGCGCGCGTACGCGCTGTCCGCCTACGCGAAGGGCGACCCGAAGCCCCTCGTCGAGCAGGCCGCGCCCATCCCCGCGGCCGCGAAGGAGGACGAGAACAGCAACGCCGTCTACACGGCCGTCCAGTGCAACGACGCGCCCTGGCCGACGGACTTCACCACGTGGGACCGCGACAATTCAGCCCTCGCGCAGCACGCCCCGTTCGAGACCTGGGACAACGCCTGGATGAACCTGCCGTGCGCCTACTGGCCGTCCCCCCGCCAACAACCGGTCGACGTCCACACCCTCCCCGGCGAACTCCCCCCGACCTTGATCCTCGCGGCGGAACGCGACGCGGCCACCCCGTACAAGGGCGCCGAGGAACTCAACCGCCGCCTCGCGGGTTCGTCCCTCGTGACCGAACGGAAGGCGGGCACGCACGGCATCGGGGCGGGCCCCAACGCGTGCGTGAACGGCCACATGGACGCGTATCTCCTGGAGGGCCGCCTCCCGGAGGAGACGGCGACCTCATGCGCCCCGCACAAGGAACCAAAGCCCCTGCCCGCCAAGTGACCCCACATCAAGCCACTCTGGCGACCACAATCAAGCCCCTCCGGCGATTGAGGAGCGGGGTCCGGGGCAGAGCCCCGAGGCCCCAGCCACGGTGGGCCGCACCGATCAGGCCAGCCCAGCCACAAGATCCGCAACGGACTTACGGCGCCCCGTGAAGAACGGAACCTCCTCACGGACGTGACGCCGCGCCTCGGACCCCCGCAGCAACCGCATCAGATCCACAATCCGGTACAGCTCATCCGCCTCGAACGCCAGAATCCACTCGTAGTCCCCGAGCGAGAACGACGCCACGGTGTTGGCCCGCACGTCCGGGTAACCGCGCGCCATCTTCCCGTGGTCGGCGAGCATCTTGCGCCGCTCGTCGTCCGGCAGCAGGTACCAGTCGTAGGACCGGACGAACGGGTACACGGACACGTAGTCGCGCGGCGTCTCGTCGGCGAGGAACGCCGGGATGTGCGAGCGGTTGAACTCGGCGGGCCGGTGCAGCGCCATGTTCGACCACACCGGCTCCATGGCGCGGCCCAGCTTCGTGCGGCGGAAGAGGTTGTAGGCCTCCTGCAGCTGGTCGGCCGTCTCGGCGTGCCACCAGATCATGAGGTCGGCGTCGGCGCGCAGCCCGGACACGTCGTACGTGCCGCGGATCGTGACGTCCTTCGCGGCGAGTTGGTCGAACAGCTCCTGGACCTCGTCGGCGTAACCGGCGCGGTCCTCGGGGAGCACGTCCTTCAGCTTGAAGACGGACCACAGGGTGTAGCGGATGGTCTCGTTGAGATCCTTGGCCAGCTTGCCCTTGTTGGGTACGCGCGCGGCGTCGGTGTTGGGGGTGTCGTCGCTCATGTCCTCATTCTCCTGCTCCGCCGTGCATGCTCTGCACCGGGTCGGCCTTCAGCTCGTCGAGCGCGCCGCTGTCGCCGCGGAGCGTGTCCACGGCGGCGTACGCGCTGGCGATGCACGCCGGGATGCCGACGCCGTCGTACGCGGCTCCGCACACGGCGAGGCCGGGGATCTGGGCGATGTGCCCGCGGATCCGGTCGACGCGGGCGGCGTGCCCGACGGGGTACTGGGGCAGCCCGTCCTTCCAGCGCGTGACGTGCGCGTCGACGGGCGCGGCGTTCAGTCCGGTGGCCTCGCGCAGGTCCTGGCGGGAGAGGTCGACGAGGTCGTTGTCGTCGCGGGCGAGGTCCTTCTCGTCGCCGTACCGGCCGACGGAGGTGCGCACGACCATCAGCTCCGGGTTCTGCTCGGCGATCCAGCCCCACTTGCGGGAGGCGAAGGTGGCGGCCTTGATGGTGTGGCCGTCGACCGGTGGGACGAGGAAGCCGCTGCCGTCGGGGAGGTCCGCCTCCGATGCCCGGAACGCCATCGTGATCAGCGCCATGGAGGCGTACTCGATGCGGCGCAGTTCCTGGGAGGCCATCGGGGACGCGGTGCGCAGCAGACTCGCGGCGGCGCGGGCGGGGAGCGCGACGACGACCTGGTCGGCCTCGAAGGTGCGGCCCGACTCGGTGCCGAGGCGCCACTGGGCGGCGCCCTCGGTGTGGCCGCGCATGGTGAGGGAGGTGGCGCGCTCGCCGAGCAGGATCTCGCCGCCCTTGGCGCGCACGGCGTCGGCGACCGCCCCCGGCAACGTACCGATGCCGCCCTCGATGCCCATGAAGACGGGCCCGACCTGCTGGTTGGCGGCGGCCCGCTCCTGGATGGCGCGGACGGCCTCCGTCAGCGAGACGTGCTTCGCCGCCTCGTCGAACAGCTGCGGCACGGCGCTGCGCATGGAGATGAGGTTGGCGTCGCCCGCGTAGACGCCGCCGAGGAGCGGTTCGACGAGCCGGTCGACGACCTCGCGGCCGAGGCGCGCGGTGACGTACTTGCCGACGGCGACGTCCTCGCCGAGGTGGGTGGGCGGCAGGTGGTCGTCCCGGCGGATGCGGCGCAGGCCCTCGTCGGACAGCACCCCTGCGAGCGCGTCGGCGGTGCCGGGCACGCCCATGACGTGGCCCTTCGGCATGGGGCGCAGGGCGCCGCGGGTCCAGATCGAGGCGGTCGCCGTGGACGGCGGCTGCAAGCGGTCTCCGAGGCCCACCTCGCGGGCGAGGCCGACCGCTTCGGGGCGGCGGGCCAGCATCGACTCGGCGCCCAGGTCGACGCGCGCCCCGGCGATCTCGCCCGCGCGCAGTTTGCCGCCGAGCCGTTCGTCGGCCTCCAGGACGGTCACCTGAACCCGCTCGCCCCCGTCGAGCAGCCGGTGGGCGGCCGCGAGGCCGGCGATCCCGCCGCCGACGACAAGGACCTTCCTGTCCCGATGGCCTCGCCGGTCCCGGCCCGTTTTCGTCACAGTGTCCGCTTCACGCATACCCCCACTTTGTCAGAACGTCAGCGCCAGATTGACGCGCGCGGGCGCGTGTGGGCGGGTGTGTGCGTGTCCCGACCGTGACCGCTTCGGAACCGCCCGGCAACCACCGTCCCGGACGGCCCGCACGTCGAAGGGACGTCCGACGACCGCCACGACCTTCGGGGGTTACACCGATGCGCCCCACGCACTCCGTACACCACACACGCGCCCTGCTCCTCGCGGCGCTGTTCGCGCTGGCACTCGCGCTGACCGGCTGTTCGGGGGCGGGCGGCGGATCCGACAAGAGCGCCGCCAAGGGCGCCGCGGACCAGAGCCAGGGCCTCGCCGCCGGCGGCAAGTCCGACTCCTCCAAGCAGCAGCCCAAGAAGCCCTCGAAGGTCACCGGCGTCCACATCATCCGCACCGCCCACCTCTCCGTACGCGTCAAGGACGTCCCGGACGCGCTCGACAAGGCGCGCACCACCGCCGAGAACGCGGGCGGCATGGTCGGCGACGAGACCACGGACCGCGACGGCCACGGCCACGAGCGCACCCGCGTCACCCTGCGTGTCCCGCAGGACTCGTACGAGGAGGTCCTCGACGAACTCGCGGGCAGCGGTCGGCTCCTGGAGCGGAACACGACGGCGAAGGACGTCACGGACCAGGTCGTCGACGTCGACAGCCGCATCAAGTCGCAGCGGGCGAGCGTGGCACGCGTACGCGAACTCATGGACCGGGCAACGAAGTTGAGCGACGTGGTGACCCTGGAGGGTGAGCTGAGTACGCGTCAGGCGGAGCTGGAGTCGCTGCTGGCGCGCCAGGACTCCCTGAAGGACCGCACGACCCTGGCCACCATCACCCTCCGCCTCACCGAGTCCTCATCGACCGGCACGGAAGACGACGACCCCGGCCTCCTCGACGCCCTCTCGGGCGGCTGGAACGCCTTCGCCACGGCATTCAAGTGGCTCGGCATCACCCTCGCCGCCATCCTCCCGTTCGCGGCACTGCTGGCACTGGTGCTGTTCCTTGTCATGCGCTTTGTACGCCCCCGCGCCCGGCAAACAACCGACGAGCGCCCCCCGTCCCATTCAAGCTCCGGGGCGACTGACGAGCGAGACCCGGCCAATTCAAGCCCCTCCGGCGATTGAGGAGCGGGGGCCGGGGCAGCGCCCCGAGTCGTCAACCACGGGTAGCGTGAACGAATGAGCACCGAGAACGCCAAGCGCGAGCGCCTCGTGGTGATCGGCGCCGACGCCACCGGCATGTCCGCCGCCTCCCAGGCCCGCCGCCTGCAAGGCCCCGCCGACCTGGAGATCATCGCCTTCGAACGCGGGAACTTCACCTCGTACTCGGCCTGCGGCATCCCGTACTGGGTCGGCGGCCAGGTCACGGAGCGCGACGCGCTGATCGCCCGCACCCCGGAGGAGCACCGCGCCCGCGACATCGACCTCCGTACCCGCACCGAGGTCACGGAGATCGACGTCGCGGGGCGCCGGGTACGCTCCCGCGAGCTCGACGGCGGGGGCGAGTCCTGGACCTCGTACGACAGACTCGTGATCGCGACCGGCGCCCGCCCCGTCCGCCCCGAACTCCCCGGCATCGACGCCCCCGGCGTGCACGGCGTGCAGACACTCGACGACGGGCAGGCCCTGCTGGACACGCTCCGGGCCACCGAGGGGCGGCGCGCCGTGGTCGTCGGCGCCGGGTACATCGGCGTGGAGATGGCGGAGGCGCTGATCAACCGCGGGTACGAGGTGACGGTCGTGAACCGCGGCGCCGAACCGATGTCGACGCTCGACGCGGACATGGGGCGGCTCGTGCACGAGGCGATGACCGGCATGGGCATCACGATGGTCGACGACGCCGAGGTCACGAAGATCCTCACCGGGGACGACGGGCGGGCCCGCGCGGTGGCCACGGAGAACGCCGAATTCCCGGCGGACGTCGTGGTGTTGGGCATCGGGGTGCGCCCGGAGACGACCCTCGCGCGGGCGGCAGGGCTGCCGCTCGGCGCGTCCGGCGGACTGCTCACGGACCGGGCGATGCGGGTGCGCGGGTACGAGGACATCTGGGCGGGCGGCGACTGCGTGGAGGTCCTGGACCTGGTGTCCGGCGCCGAACGCCACATCGCCCTCGGCACCCACGCCAACAAGCACGGCCAGGTCATCGGCTCGAACGTCGGCGGGGGCTACGCCACCTTCCCCGGCGTCGTCGGTACGGCCGTCAGCAAGGTGTGCGACCTGGAGATCGCGCGTACGGGGCTGCGCGAGAAGGACGCGCGGCGGGCGGGCCTCCAGTACGTGACCGTCACCATCGAGTCGACCAGCAGGGCGGGTTACTACCCAGGGGCGGCGATGATGACGGTGAAGATGCTGGCCGAGCGGCGGACCGGGCGGCTGCTCGGCGTGCAGATCGTGGGGCGGGAGGGGGCGGCGAAGCGGGTCGATGTGGCGGCGGTTGCGCTCACCGCGGGGATGACGGTCGAGCAGATGACGGCCCTCGACCTCGGCTACGCGCCACCGTTCTCCCCCGTGTGGGACCCGGTCCTGGTAGCGGCCCGCAAGGCGGTCCGGGCCCTCACCTCAAACTCCTCCGACGCTTCCTCTTAAGCCCCGGCGGCGCTTCCTTTTAAGCCCCTCCGGCGCTTCCTTTTAAGCCCCTCCGGCGATTGAGGAGCGGGGTCCGGGGCAGAGCCCCGAGACCTCAGCCACGGGAGCCGCCTGCTCAATCGCCGCAGGGGCTTGAATGAGGCTCCGCCTCATAACGGTTGAGCACCGCCACCTTCTCCGCCGACGAACTCCCCGGGTCGAAGCGATGCTCGAGCCACTCGGACGCGAGCTTACGGGCGAGTTCGAGCCCCACCACCCGCTGCCCCATGCACAACACCTGCGCGTTGTTGCTCTTGACCGACCGCTCCACGGAGTACGCGTCGTGCGCGGTCACCGCACGGATCCCCGGCACCTTGTTCGCCGAGATCGCCACACCGAGCCCCGTGCCGCAGACGAGCAGCGCACGGTCGGCGCGGCCCTCGGCGACGAGGCGCGCGGCGGACACCCCGATGTGCGGGTACGCGGTCGTGCCGTCGGCGGCCACCCCGACGTCGATCACCTCGGCCACCCGCTCGTCGGCCTCGAAGTCCGCCTTGATGCGTTCCTTGTACTCGAATCCGGCGTCGTCACAGCCGACGACGAGACGCAGCCGGTCCGTCATGCCGTTGCCACTCCTTCTGCTTGCTTGTGTTCGTTCGACGCGGCGCCGAGCGCGGTCACGATCAGGGCCAGCGAGGTCGCGCCCGCGTCCGGGGTGCCGACGCTGCGGTCCGCGAGCGGCCGGGCCCGGCCGATCTTGGGACGCAGGTCCTTCGTCGCCTCGGCGGCCCGCGTCGCCGCCTCGGCCGCCGAGCGCCACGCCTCGGCGGGTTCGGTGCCTGCCTCCGTGGCGCGTTGCAGCGTGTCGGCGAACGGGAGGAGCGCGTCGAGCATCGTCTTGTCGCCCGGCGCCGCCCGCCCGAGGTCGCCTATCGCGTCGGCGAACGCCCGTACTCCGGTGGCGAGTTCCGCGGCGCCGAACTCCTCGGCGCCGTCGTCGAGCGACCGCCCGAACGCCTCCAGCGCCGCTCCCCAGAGCACGCCCGATGTGCCGCCCGCGTACTCGGCCCAGGACTGGCCCGCCTGCCGCAGCAGCCATCCGGGGCCCGCGTCGCGGCTCGTTTCCTCGGCGCGTTCGGCGGCGTACCGGGCGCCGCGGACCATGCCGCGGCCGTGGTCCCCGTCTCCGGCGACGGCGTCGATGCGGCCCAGCTCGTCCTCGTGGTCGACCATCGTGCGGTGCACGGTCGCGAGAGCCGCGCGCACGCCGTCCGCCAACTCCCGTGCGGCCGGGGACGATTGAGGGATGTCGGCGGCAACCGCCGCACCTCCCTCGCCGCCCGCGGCCCGCAGCCCCGACAGCGGTGCGCGCGCCTTGCGGTAGGCCGGGGTGTAGGCGTCGGCGCGCCAGCGCGGCTCCAACTCCTCGTCGAGCCACATCAGCGTCAGGGAACAGCCGCCCATGTCGAGGCTGGTCACCAGCTCCCCCACCTCGGGGTCGACGATCTCGACGCCGCGCTCGCGCAGCCGCGCGGACACCCGGCCCCACAGCAGGAACAGCTCCTCGTACTTGGTGGCGCCGAGCCCGTTGAGGATCGCGCCGACCCGCTGCCCCGAACCGGCGGGCGCCTCCTGGAGGATCCGCTCCACCAGGAGCGCCGCCAGTTCGTCGGCCTTCAGCATCGGTACGTCCTCGATGCCGGGCTCGCCGTGGATGCCGAGGCCGAGGCCCAAGTGCCCCTCGGGGACCTGGAACAGCGGCTCCCCCGCCCCCGGCAACGTACAGCCGGAGAAGGCGACGCCGAGGCTGCGGGTCGCGGCGTTGGCGGCGCGGCCGAGGCGTTCCACCTCGTCGAGGTCGAGGCCCTCGGCGGCGGCCGCGCCCATCACCTTGAAGACCGTGAAGTCGCCCGCGATGCCGCGGCGCTTGCCCTCCTCCTCGGCAGACGCCACGTCGTCGGTGACGATCACGACGCGGGTGTCGATCCCCTCGGCGCACAGCCGGTCCGCGGCGATCTGGAAGTTCAGCACGTCCCCGGCGTAGTTGCCGAAGCTGAGGACGACGCCTCTGCCCTGGTCGGCGGCCTTCGCCACGGAGTAGACCTGGGCGGCGGAGGGTGAGGTGAAGATGTTGCCGACCACGGCGCCCGCGGCCATGCCGGGTCCGACCGTTCCGCAGAAGGCCGGGTAGTGGCCGGAGCCGCCGCCGATGACGACGGCCACCTCCGGCCGCTCCCCGCGGTGCGCGACCACGCCTCCCGGGACGCCGCGCAACCGGTCGGCGTACAGGTCGAGGAATCCGGCCAGTTGGTCCTCGGCGAAGGTCGCCGGGTCGTCGAAGATTCGGGTCACGGGGGAACCTCCCAAAACAACAGCGGTACGTGCGTGTGTCCCTGCGGCCGTACGTGCTCTCAGCGCGCCGCGACCGGCGCCCCGGCCTGTTCCTCCTGCGAACCGGTGTCGCTCTGCCGCACGTTGAGGAACGAGACCATCACGAAGGCCGCTCCGTAGAGCACGACGAACGCCCACACCACTCCGGCGTTGCCGAGGCCGACCGAGAGCACGACGGTGACGACCGCCGAGCCGAGGAACGAGGCGCCGCCCGCCGCCGTGGTGTACATGGCCATGGCCGCGCCCTTGAACTCGGCCGGGACCAGCGCCGGCATGATCGCGCCCATCGGCACGAACCCGGCGAGCAGGCAGCCGAACACACAGCCCGCCACGACCGACACCCAGAAGCCCCAGGTGGACCCGGCGGGCACGAGCTGCGGCACGTACCACCAGGCGAGCAGCCCGACGGAGGAGCCGAACACGCCGAACCACTGCACGGTGCGGCGCCAGCCCCAGCGGTCGCCGATGACGCCGAAGAGGGCGTTGACGAGGATGTTCGTCGCGTAGACGAGGACGGTCATGGTGAGCCAGCGGCTCTGTCCCCAGCCCCGGTCGTCGGCGATGACGCCGGGCAGGATGATGAACATGCCGTACTGGGGCGCGGTGTTGATGAGCCGCACCAGGAAGCCCATGAGCACCTTCGGCTGACGTGCCGTCAGTCGGATGCCCGCGGACATGACTTCGAACGAGGACTTGTCGGCGGGGGCCACCCGGCCGTTGCCGTGCGGGTCCTTGACGGCGAACCGGGCGATCAGGAAGCCGATGATCACGAGGGCCGTGGAGGCCGCCATGGCGCCGGTCTCGCCGCCGGTGGAGCCGCCGAACGCGGGGATCATGCCGAGGGCGAAGAGGGAGCCCAGCGTGGGCAGTCCGCCGGTGAACATGACGTAGAACCAGCCGACGGCCGCGCCGTTGCGCTCCTTCGGCGTCACGAGGTTCACCCACACCAGGAAGGCGAAGGCGAACAGCGGGTAGCCGAAGCCGCGCAGGAAGTACGTCAGGAAGACCATGGGCATGCTGCCCGCGGCGAGGCCCGCCAGGAACAGCAGCTCGAAGACGACCCAGACGACGGTGCCGAGCAGCATGACGCGGCGCGGGCCCCACAGGTCGGTCAGGGCGCCGGACAGATAGCTGCCGACCAGCACGGACACGCCGTACATGGAGATGATGGTGCTGGCCGTGGCGGTGCTGCTGCCGAGCACGTGCTCGATGTGCGGGGCGATGAAGTTGGACTCGGTGCCGTTGCCGGTCATGAAGACCAGGACGGCGAGGAAGCCCCAGCGCAGCGAGTGGGGTATGCCCATGCGGTCGAGCTTGGTCTCGGTCGCCGTGGTCATGCGACCACCGCGTCGGCGTCGGCCTCGGCGTTCGGCAGGATGGACACCTTCACGGACGCGCCCGAGGTGTCGGCGACCAGGTCGAGCGCCTTCTGGAAGTCGCGCAGGCCGAACTGGTGGGTGCAGATCTCCTCGACCGGCACCTTGCCCTCTTCGAGGAGGCGGATCGCGGCAGGCCAGCAGTGCGGGCCCAAGTGGGCGCCCCGTACGTCGAGTTCCTTGTCGTCGGAGATGATCGACCAGTCGACCGTGACGTCCGAGCCGAACACCGAGTACTCGACGTACGTGCCGAGCTTGCGCAGCAGGTTGAGGCCCTGCGCGACGGCGGGCGTGGCGCCGGTGCCTTCGAGGTACACGTCGGCGCCGTAGCCGCCGGTCAACTCCTTGACGCGGGCGACGACGTCCTCCTTGCCGGGGTTGAGGACGATGTCGGCGCCGGTGCGGCGGCCCAGTTCGAGCTTGTTGTCGTCCAGGTCAAGCGCGATGATCTTCAGCGGGTTCTTCTGCCGGGCGCCCGCGATGAGGCCGAGCCCGATGGGCCCGCAGCCGGCGACCACGACGACGTCCTCGAAGTGGATGTCGGCGCGCTCCACGGCGTGCAGGGCGCAGGACAGCGGCTCCGCGTACGCGGCGTGGTGCGGCTTGAGGTCGTGCGAGACCTTGTGGGCGCGGGCGTTCGGCGGCACCACCATGTACTGCGCCATGGCGCCGTGGTGGTTGCGGAAGCCGAACATGTCGTGCGGGCCGCACATCCAGTACTGGCCGCGCCGGCAGTACCGGCACTCCTCGCAGGGCACGATCTGCTCGCAGGCGATGCGGTCGCCGACGCTCACCTCGTGGGACGCCAGCGCGGCGTCGTCACCGCCGACGACGACGCCGACGAACTCGTGACCGGGGATGATGCCGCGCTGCGCCCAGGCGGGCCGGTTCTCGTCGCCCCAGAACTTGGGAGCGCCGTGGTAGCACTTCAGGTCGCTCGCGCAGACCCCCACCGCTTCGGTCCGCAACAGGAGTTCGCCCTTGCCGGGAGTGGGGACGTCCACTTCCTCGAGGCGGTAGTCCTCGGGCCCGTGGACGACCACGGCCTGCATTCGCTTCGGCACACTGATCACTACTACCTCCGTTGGCAGTCGGCTCTTGCGCGGATGGGGATGCGTTGGGGGTGTTGAGGGGGGGGGTGGCACGGTGGGGGGGCACGGTGGGGGGGTGGCACGTGTGGGGTGGGGCGCCAGGGTCAGGAGGAGGCTTGTAGGGCGGCGACCTGCACGCTGACGCCGTCGTCGCGCAGCTCCTCCAACTCGGCCCGGGATATCCGGTCGTCGACGATCACGAGATCGAAGTCCGACAGCGGGGCGACCCGGTGCAGCGCCCGTTTCTGGAACTTGGTGTGGTCGACCAGCAGGATCCTGCGCTGGGCGGCCTCCAGGAGGGCCCGCTTGACGAGGATCGCCTCCTGCGACTGGTGGTAGCAGTAACCGTCCGTGACCGCCGACGTCGAGATGAACACGGTGTCGGCGTGCAGCGGCTTGATGTGGTCGCAGGTCGCCATGCCCTGGAAGGCGTCGTAGTGCGGGTCGTAACTGCCGCCCAGCGAGATCAGCTCGATGCCGGTCCGGCCCGCCAGCGCGTTGACGATGGCGAGGAAGTTGCTGATGACGGTGAGCGGGCCGCTCTCCGGGAGCGCCCGGGCGAGGGCGAGGGACGTGGTGCTGTCGTCCAGCAGGATCGCCTGCCCCCGGTCGATGTGCTCAAGGGCCGCGGTCGCCAACGCCTTCTTGGCGTCGCCCTGTTGGGTCTCCCGGTACCGGACGTTGCTCTCGAAGAGCACGGACTGCTGCGCCGTGGCCGCCCCGCGGGTCTTGCGGAGCCAGCCCTCCTCGGCGAGGCGGTCCAGGTCGCGGTGGATCGTCATCACGCTGACCCCGAGCTCCCGCGCCAGATCCTCGATCCGGGCCGAACCCAGTTCGAGCACCCGGTCGCGGATGCGCTCCTGGCGCGCCTGCGGACTCAGCGACTCTGCTGTTCCGCCGGGGAGTTCGTCGGGGCTCACAGTGCTTCCTTCCTGACCACTGAGCGTCAAGCTAACAGCGAACCCATCAAACACAACACCCCTCGTGTTAAAAATGTGTCCTGTCCTGTGATGCGCGCACCACGGCGTCCGCCAGCCCGAGCCCGGCGGCCCGGTGGTCCGCGATGGCGTCGAACCATCCGCGCAGCTCGGCCCGCACATCGGCGACGAACTGCTGGGCGGCGGGGGCGAGTTCACCGGCGCGGTGCACGACGCCGAACGGCGACTCGATCAGCGGGTCCGTCTCGACGACCTCCGCTCCCGCCGCACGGGCGGCCGCGCACATCCGCAGCGGCAGGAACGCCTGGAACCCGGACCGGAGCACGAACGTCAACTGGGCGTTCCTGCTGGGCACGGTCGCCCCCGTCGTCGTGTCGACCCCGTGCGCGGCCAGCGCCGCCTGCACCGCGTCCTCCTCGTTACGGGTGATCTGGCGGCGGGCGAGCGGAAGGTCGCCGATGGCCGCGAGGGGCACGCGCGGCGCGTGCGGCTCGGGGGCGTGCCCCGGTGGACGTACCAACAGCAGTCGCTGTACGCCCAGTTCGATGAAGTCGAGGTCGCCGCGGAGCTCGTCGGGCGCGAGCGTGAAGCCCAGTTCGGCGCGCCCGTCGGCGACCGCCGCCACCAGTTCGTGCCGGGAGCCGACCTCGCTGATGTCGAGGCGGACCGCGGGATAGGCGCGGGTGAAGCCGCCCGCCCAGGAGGCGACCGCGTCCGCCGACATGTCGGGCGTGCACATCACGGTGAGCACGCCGCCGCCGACCTCGCGGGCGCTGCGCATCGCGTCCTGGACGCAGACGACGTCGTCGAGTACGCGCCGGGCCAGCGGCACCAGTTGCAGCCCCGCGGAGGTGGGGACGAGGCGGCGCGCGGTGCGGTGGAACAACTCGACCTTGAGTTCACGCTCCAGGGCGCGGATCGAGCCCGAGAGGGTGGGCTGCGACAGATACAACCGCTCGGCGGCGCGCCCAAGACCGCCGTGCTCCACCACGGCCAGAAACTGCTCCAGCTGCCTCAGCTCCACGGGGCCTCTCCCTCGATGTCGTCCGACGCGACGGCCCGGGCGCAGCTGACCTGGCTCTCCCTCTACCTCTACCTACCTGCTGACCTGGTGCTACGCCCCCGCTGCCGCTGTGCGGGTGACACGGTAGGTATCCGGAAGGGTTCCGTCCACGCCGACCTGCCTGGTCACGGCCCGGCCGAGGTTGCGCTCGTGGACCGGCGACGACCCTTCGTAGATACGCAGTGCCCGTACGTCGCGCCACATGCGCGGCACCGGGTGGTCGCCGACGATGCCCTCGCCGCCGAGGAGTTGGACGCAGCGGTCCGCGACCCGGCTCGCCATCTCGGACGCGAACAGTTTGGCGGCGGCGATACGGTGCCGGGGCACGGTGCCGCTGTCGAAGGCGCGGGCCGCCTCCAAGGTGAGGGCGCGGGCGGCCTCCAGATCGGCGAAACAGCGTCCGAGGTCGGCCTGCACGGCCCCCAGATCCGCGAGCGCCGCCCCGAACTGCTCCCGCTCGGTCATGTGCCGCGCGGTCTCCTCCAGCATCCGGGTCGCCTGTCCGACGCAGGTGGCGGCGACGTGCAGCCGGGCATGGTTGATGCCGCGCAGCGCCGCCCTGAACCCGGCGCCGAGCTCGCCGCCCAGCAGCGCGGAGTCGTCGACCCGGACGCCGACCAGGTCGATCTCGGCGACCGGGGCCTCGGCGTGGCCGTTCATGCGAGTGGGCAGGCGGGTGGTGACGCCTTCGCTGCCGCGCGGCACGAGAAACGCGGACACGCCCTTGGCGCCGTCCTCGGCCGAGCCGGTGCGCGCGAACACGACCAGTTCGTCGGCCCAGTGGGCGTTGGTGATGTACCTCTTACGTCCATCGATGATCCAGCCGCCGTCCACGCGCCGGGCGGTGGTGGTGAGCGCGCCGGCGTCGGAACCGGCGCCGGGTTCGGTGAGCGCGAACGCGGTGACGTGTTCCCCGGCGGCCATCTTCGGCAGCAGCGCCTCGCGTTGGGCGTCGGTGCCGTGGTCGAGGATCGCCTGCGAGCACAGCCCGATGACGGTGGAGAACCTCGACCGGTACACGCAGGAGGCGCGGGTGAACTCCATGGTCAGCCGGACCTGTTGCGTCATGGACCATTCGAGCCCTCCGAAGCGCCGCGGAATCGACACGGCGAACAGGCCGTTCTCGGCGAGCGCCCGTACGACGTGTGCGGGTACCTCGCCCGTGTCGACCATCTCGTTCTCGGCGGGTACGAGGATGTCGTCGGTCAGCGTCGCGACGCGCTTCAGGTACTCCTCGAACCCGAGCGCGAACACTCCGTTGTCGATCATGTGGGGTTCCTTTCTGGGGGTGGGTTGGGTGTGCTGCGGACGAGGTGAACGCGGGCTGGACGTCTCCCCGCCCCTGGGGCTCCGCCCCAGACCCCGCTCCTCAATCGCCGGAGGGGCTTGATTCACCGACCGGCACCACCGCACCCCGCCCGGCCCCGCCCCGCCCCGCCCCGCCTTGGGCAATCTGCCGCCTTGGGCGGCAGGGTGGGCAAGGCGGCCCCCGGTGCAGCGGACGCGATGACGGAGGCGTCGAGCAGGGCGCGGATCTCCCGCTCACCGCGGCCGAGTTCCGTGAGGACGTCGAGGGTGTGCTCCCCCACGCGGGGCGCGGGCGGCGTCCGCGTAGGACGCCCACCGGCCAGCGAGAAGGCCGTGGTGGGCGCGCCCCCGTCGCCGCACCGGGCCACGATCCCGGACGCCAGCACATCGGCGTCGTCGACCACCTCGTCGAACCGCCGCACCGCCCCGCACACGATCCCCGCGGAGCGCAACCGCTCCAACGCCTCCCCCCGGTCGAGCCGCCCCAGCGTCTCCCCCAGCACCCCGAGCAACTCCCCCCGGTGCGCCACCCGCTCCGCGTTCGCCCCGAACCGCGGATCGTCCACCAGCTCCGGCCGCCCGATCACCTCGCACAGCGCCGCGAACTTCTCCCGCGTGTACGCGGACAGCACCAGCGCCCCACCGTCCCGCGTCCGCACGAGGTCGGCCGCGGGCGCGGCCAGCGCCTGCCCGTTCCCCCGCCGCCGCGGCACGCTCCCGCTCACCTCGTACTCGGCCCACGTGGACGCCTGCGCGTGCACCACAGCCTCCATGAGGGAGGTCTCCACCACATCCCCGCGCCCCGCACTCGCACGCTGGAGCAGCGCCGCCAGCACCCCCGACGTGAGCGCCTGCGCCGCCAGCACGTCCGCCACCGCGAACCCCACCCGCTGCGGATCCCCGTCCGCCGCCCCGGTGAGGTCCATGACGGCGAACTCCGCCTGCGCCGCGATGTCAAGGCCCACCCGGTACGCCGAGGGCCCCCGCGTACCGAACCCGGTGACGAACCCGTACACGAGGCGCGGGTGGCGCCCCCGCAACGTATCGGCGTCGAGTCCGAGGCGTTCGCTCACGCCGTGCCGGAAGTTGTGCAGCAGCACGTCGGCCGTGCCCACCAGCTCACGGATCACCGCCTGCCCCTCGGCGGCGCGCAGATCGATCGCGACGCTCCGCTTGCCCCGGTTGTTGGCGCGCACCATCGCCGCCCCGAACGGCCCGATGCGCCGCGCCTGATCGCCCGCGAGCGGCTCCACCTTGATGACGTCGGCGCCGAGATCGGCGAGGTTCTGTCCGGCGCCGGGCGCGGCGATGTACTGCCCGAAGTCGAGCACCCGCAGCCCGTCCAGCGGACGGCGTCCCGCGCTCATCGGGTCACCTCCACGGCCGCCGCCCCGCGTCGCGCGGTCTCGGCCAGCAGCGCCGCGCGCGAGCGCGCCGGGTTCAGGAGCAGCCCACCGGCCACGGCGAAGACGCAGATGGTGATCCCGACGACCAGGAACCCGTCGGCGTACCCCTGCGAAACGGTGTCGGCGGCGTCCACGATCACGCCGAGCAGCCACGGCGCCACGATCCCCGCGACGCTGTACGCGGCGATGACGCACCCGAAGAAACCGGGCCGGTGCCGGCGCGGCAGGAAGTCCGCGGCGCCCGCGAAGGCGACGGAGAACGCCACGCTGTTGATGGAGAACGCGGCGACCACGAGCGCCAGTTGGAGCCCGCCCGGCGGCACCTGCGTGAACGCGATCATGGCGACACCGGCGAAGCACAGATACCCCATGGTGAGCAGCCCGCGCGCGGCCCACGCCGACCGCCCGGCCTTCAGCATCCGCCCCGAGACCAGTCCGGCCGTGAGCAGCACGACGATCGCGAGCCCGTACGGCAGCGTCGCGAGCAGCCCTACGGTGCCGCGCGAGTAACCCATCCCGTCGTGCAGGAACGACGGCAGCCAGGACACCTTGAGCGAGGAGATGAGGTACCCGGCGAAGGAGAGCAGGGCCAGGCCCCAGAAGCTCCCGGTGCGCAGGAGCGAGGTGAGCGGTACGTCGATGTCCCGATCAAGCCCCGCCGGCGCTTGAGGCGCGGGGTCGGGGGCAGAGCCCCGCGACCTCGTCCCCGGCTCCCGCCGTGTCACGACCAGCCACAGCACGGCCCACACGGCCCCGACCACAACCAGCACCACGAACGCCGCATGCCACGTCCACGTGACGATGACCCACGTAAGCACCGGCGTGGCGACCAACGGCCCCACGGACGAACCGGCGTTGACAACCGCGCCCGCGAACGCCCGCCGCTCGGACGGAAACCGGTCCGCCACGACGGACTGGCACAGCGCGTGCGCCGGACCTTCGAAGAACCCGAGCACCATCCGCGACGCGATCACCACGCCGACCGTGGTGGGCACGGTCAGCGGCGCCATGCTGGCCACCCACGCGACCATCAGCCCGGCCGCCGACCAGCGCCAGCCGATCCGCCGGAAGAACAGCGCGAGGACGACCGCGCCGGCCGCGAACAGCCAGAAGAAGGCGCTCGACATCAGGCCGTACTGGGCGGCGGTGAGCCCGAGATCCTTCTCGAGGTCGGGGGCGGCGAGCCCGATGGCCGCCTTGTCGGCGAAGTTGAGGGTGAAGAAGGCCAGCAGCAGGCCGATGATCCACCAGTCCTTCGCGGACACCTTCGCCTTCGCGTTCGCCGCCCCGTCCCCGTCCCCGTCCCCGGTTCCGGTTCCGGCCGCCGCCTGCGACGCTGCATGCGCGGTCACGTCCACCTCCACGGTCCCGCGCCACCGGTCCCGGTGGCGCACCGCTCAGGCAATCGGAGGTGACGGGCGCGAACAATGGCCGCTTTCCACAGGGCCCCTTCGGCGATTCCGAAGACGCCGTGCGGACGCGGCCCGCATCAATGCACCGCGGCGGACTACTTGGCGGTCTGCGTGTGCACGTACTCGACAAGGCGGGTCAGCGCGTCCGGGTCGGTGTTCGGCGGCACGCCGTGCCCGAGGTTGAAGACGTGGCCCTCAAGGCCGGAGGCGGCGTCGAGCACCTCGCGGGCCTTCGTCTCGACGGCCTCGCGCGTGGAGAAGAGGGTGGCCGGGTCGAGGTTGCCCTGGAGCGCCTTGCCGGGGCCGACGCGGCGCACGGCCTCGTCGAGCGGCACCCGCCAGTCGACGCCGACGACGTCCGCGCCCGCCTCACCCATGAGCCCGAGCAGCTCACCCGTACCCACACCGAAGTGGATACGCGGCACCCCGTACCCCTCGACGGCCCGGAAGACCTTCTCCGAGGCGGGCATGACGGAGCGCCGGTAGTCGGCGGGCGCGAGCGCCCCCACCCAAGAGTCGAACAGCTGCACCGCGCTCGCGCCGGCCTCGATCTGCACCTTCAGAAACGCCGAAGTGATCTCGGCGAGCCGGTCCAGCAGGTCGGCCCACAGCTGCGGGTCGCCGTACATGAGCGCCTTGGTGTGCTCGTGGTTGCGGGACGGGCCGCCCTCGATGAGGTAGCTGGCGAGCGTGAACGGGGCACCCGCGAAGCCGATCAGCGGCTTCTCGCCGAGCTCGGCGGTGAGCAGCCCCATGGCCTCGGTGACGTACCAGACGTCCTCGGGAGTGAGGTCCCGCAGCTGCGCGAGGTCGGCGCGCGAGCGGATCGGGTTCGCGACGACGGGGCCCACACCGGGCTTGATGTCGAGGTCGATGCCGATGGCCTTCAGCGGGACGACGATGTCGCTGAAGTAGATGGCGGCGTCCACATTGTGGCGGCGCACCGGCTGCATCGTGATCTCGGCGACGAGATCGGGCCGCATGCAGGAGTCCAGCATCGCGATGCCCTCGCGCACCTTGCGGTACTCGGGCAGCGAGCGACCCGCCTGGCGCATGAACCACACCGGCGTGTGCGGCACGGGCTCGCGCCTGCACGCCTTGAGAAAGGCGGAATCCCGCGTCGCCTTCATGGGTTCGTACGTCGCTGACGGCTGCTGGCCCGTGGCCTCGGTGTTGGCACTCACGCCCAAAAGTCTCGCACGCCCGCGAGGCCGCCTGTGAAGTACATGGGGAAGGGGTGTCCCCGAGGGGTGTCCTTCCCCGCGCGCGGGGCTCCTTCCCCTTAACCTTCCCGGCATGGCTGCGGCTCAGGGACGACGGTCGGACGACGGGCGCGACGACCACAACGAGACAGGCGGGATGAGTGAATCGGTGCGGGAGGGGCAGAACGCTCGGGACATGAACGCTGCACAGGAGCACGACCCCACCCCGCCCGCCTTCCGCACGGCGGTCGACGCCCTGCGGTCCGCGCGGCTCCGCCCGGAGATCGAGATCGATCCGACCCGGCCGCCACAGCGCCTGGCACCCTTCTCGTACGCGCTTGAGGCCGCGGTCGTCGACGGCGAAGAGGACCTGGCCGACGGCCGGCTCGTCCTGCTGCACGATCCGGCGGGCCACGACGCGTGGCACGGCACGTTCCGCCTCGTCACCCTCGTACGGGCCGAACTCGAACCGGAGATGGCGGCCGACCCCCTCCTCCCCGACGTCTCCTGGTCGTGGCTGACGGGCGCGCTGCAGGCCCGGGGCCTGTCCTACGGAGAGCCTTCGGGCACGGTCACGCGCGCGAGTTCGCACTACTTCGGCGGGCTCGGCGACCGGGCGCCCGCCTCACAGATCGAGATCCGGGCGTCGTGGACGCCGCGCGAAGGCCTGGGCGGCGTACCGGACACGGCCGCGCATCTCGCGGCGTGGTGCGAGGTGCTGTGCCAGATCGCGGGTCTGCCGCCGGTGGCGGCGGGGCCGCAGGGTCCGGACGGCGCGGTGGTGACGCTGCCGCAGCGGCGGGGTCCGCAACCTTCCTGAATACGTCCCTGAACACGTCTGTTTTCGGCCGCGTCGGAGTGCCTCCGGCGCGGCCGATTCGCGTCCCGGGTTTCGGGTCGTTTCGAATCGGTTCGCTTGGAGTCGGCTCGTGACTATTCGGCACCCTTTCGAATGATCGCTACCGTGTCCGAATTGCGCTGATTGTTACTCACCAGATCGTGATCATTCTCTAAAGGCGGGCGGGTTTGCTGCCGAAGGTTGCTGTGACCTTGAAAGCACGGTTCCTCCCGGCTTCATCCCCGAGCCGGCTCCGTCCCGCACCCCAGGAGGCCTGGTGTCCGTTCTCCTCGAGCAGCCCTCAAGCCTGGTCGCCTACCGCCCGAACAAGCCGACCGCGATGGTGGTCGTGGCCGACCCCCGCGTCCGTTCCACCGTGACCCGCCACCTGTGGGCCCTCGGTGTACGTGACGTGATCGAGGCCTCGTCCGTCGCGGAGGCTCGTCCCCGCATCGGCAACCCCCGCGACATCTGTGTCGCCGACGTCCATCTCCCCGACGGCTCGGGGCTCACGCTCCTCTCCGAGACCCGCGCCGCGGGCTGGCCCAACGGGCTCGCCCTCTCCGCCGCCGACGACATCGGCGCCGTACGCAACGCCCTCGCGGGCGGCGTCAAGGGCTACGTCGTCACCGGCACCCGTACGAACGTCGGCCTGCCCACCCGCCCCGGCGCCGCCCCCATCGGCGCCGCGGCCGCCCGTATGCACCGCCGCCCCCCGGGCGCCCCGAGCCACCCGGGCGGCTACCGCGAACTGTCAGGCCGTGAAGTGGAGGTGCTCCGGCTCGTCGCCGAAGGCCAGTCGAACAAGGCGATCGGCGTCTCCATGGGCCTGTCCGCGCTGACCGTCAAGAGCCACCTCGCCCGCATCGCGCGCAAGCTCGGCACGGGCGACCGGGCCGGGATGGTGGCGGTGGCGCTGCGCACCGGCATCATTCACTGACCGGCGTCCACGGCTGATGCCCATCCAGTGATCGGCCAGTGGCCGGAATCAACCGGTTTACTCCGGCACGGCGCCCGTCGACGGAACGTTCCGTCGACGGGCGCCGTGCGTTCACAGATACTCTTGACAGGTGACCGACGCCCAAGAGACCGCAGCAGACAGTTCACTGCGCACCACCGGAGGCGCCCCTCCGGACGACGGCGGATCTTCTGCTGAAGGATCTGTTGGTTCAGTCAACGGTGCGCCCACCCCGCCCACCCCTCTCCTCGAACCGCGCGAGGGCATCCCGCCGGTGATCGCCGACGAGGCCTCGCTCGCCGATGTCGTCGCCGCCTTCGCCTCCGGCACGGGCCCCGTCGCCGTCGACGCCGAGCGCGCGTCCGGCTACCGCTACGGGCAGCGCGCCTATCTGGTGCAGCTGCGCCGCGAGGGCGCGGGCACCGCGCTCATCGACCCGGTCGCCTGCCCTGACCTCTCCGCGCTCGGCGACGTGCTCGCCGACGCCGAATGGGACCTGCACGCGGCGACCCAGGACCTGCCGTGCCTGCGCGACATAGGCATGCGGCCCGCGCGGCTCTTCGACACCGAGCTGGCCGGGCGGCTCGCGGGCTTCCCGCGGGTCGGCCTCGGCGCGATGGTCGAGAACGTGCTCGGCTACGTACTGGAGAAGGGGCACTCCGCCGTCGACTGGTCGACGCGGCCACTGCCCGAGCCCTGGCTGCGCTACGCCGCGCTCGACGTCGAACTGCTGGTGGACCTGCGCGACGCGCTTGAGAAGGAGCTCGACCGCCAGGGCAAGCTCGACTGGGCGCAGCAGGAGTTCGACGCGATCGCCTCGGCCCCGCCCGCGCCGCCACGCAAGGATCCGTGGCGCCGCACCTCCGGCATGCACAAGGTGCGCCGTCGTCGCCAGATGGCTGTCGTACGCGAGCTGTGGACGGCCCGCGACCAGGTCGCGCAGCGGCGGGACGTGTCGCCGGGCAAGGTGCTCGGTGACGCGGCGATCGTCGAGGCCGCGCTCGCGCTGCCGCCCAACGTGCACGCGCTGTCCGGCCTCCCCGGCTTCGGCCACCGCATGGGGCGGCGCCAGCTCGAACAGTGGCAGGCGGCGGTCGACCGGGCCAAGGCCCTCCCGGACTCCGAACTGCCCCAGCCCGGCCAGCCCACTACCGGTCCGCCGCCGCCACGCGCCTGGGCCGACAAGGACCCGGCCGCCGCGGCCCGCCTCTCCGCGGCGCGGGCGGCGGTCTCGGCGCTGGCCGAGACGCTGTCCATGCCCCAGGAGAACCTGATCACGCCGGACACCGTGCGCCGGGTGTGCTGGGAGCCTCCGGCGTCCATCGACACGGAGTCCGTGGCGGACGCCTTGACCGCGCACGGGGCGCGGCGCTGGCAGGTGGAACAGGTCACGCCGGTGCTGGTGCCGGCGATGTCCAGCGGCGCCTGAGCCCTCCGGGCGGGGCGGGCGGTGTGGTTGCGGAGGCCGTGTGTGGTTGCGGGGGCGGGGCCGGGGCTTTCTGGGTGGGGCGGCGCCCCTCGGTTCGGTACTGAGGGGCGCCGCCGCTCCCACCCCCTCCAGGGGCTTCGGCCCGAAGTGGTGCCGCCCGGACGGGGCCGTCGACCTCCCCAGCACTGCTCACACCGAGGACGGTGCCCCACTGGGACCGGCCGCCCCGGCGCTGCTCACACCGAGACCGGCCCACCACCGGGAACGGTTCCCCTTGCGGGCCGACATCGCTGGCGCCTCTCGCAACCACCACCGGAACCCGTCGCCAGCCACCCCACAGTGGACGCACCCACCCCCTGCGTGATCCGCCTCCCCGGAGGGGGCGCTGCCCACCGCGACGACCACCCTCACTAGCCTCCGGCGGTCCGCCACGCCCGGGGTCCGACGCCCCCGGAGGGGGCGGGTGGGTGGGAGGTGGGCGGGGGAGCCGGCGCGGCCACTCGGGCGTGCGGCCAACACCCACACCGCCCCACCCCACCGCACCCCGGCAGAGGCCCGCCCCACACAGCCCGCCACACCCCGGCACTCCCACCCCGGCACCCCTGCACCCCCGCACCCGGCCCCGGCAGCGGGCGCGCCCCGGCTCACCGCCGACCCACCCCACCCGCCCCCACAAATGTGACCTTCGCCGCTCCCGCCAGGGGGGCTTCAAGACTTGGTTACCCGCAAGTAGCATGGCGGTATTCGCAGCGCGCCGTCCGCGTACCCGAAAACGGACCCGTACCGGACGCCCGCGCCGCGCGGCAGCGCATTCCCGCACCTGGAGGAGAGCCATCGTGCCTCGTACCGTCAGGGACGTCGTCTTCGTCGACGGCGTCCGCACCCCGTTCGGCAAGGCGGGCCCGAAGGGCATCTACCACGAGACCCGCGCCGACGACCTGGTCGTCAAGTCCATCCGGGAGCTGCTGCGCCGCAACCCGAACCTGGACCCGGCCACCATCGACGAGGTCGCCATCGCCGCGACCACGCAGATCGGTGACCAGGGTCTGACCCTCGGGCGGACGGCCGGCATCCTCGCCGGTCTGCCGCAGTCGGTCCCCGGCTACTCGATCGACCGCATGTGTGCGGGCGCCCTCACGGCCGTGACCACGACGGCCGGCTCCATCGCCTTCGGCGCGTACGACGCCGTCATCGCGGGCGGTGTCGAGCACATGGGCCGCCACCCCATGGGCGAGGCGGTCGACCCCAACCCCCGCTTCGTATCGGAGAAGCTGGTCGACGAGTCCGCCCTGTTCATGGGCATGACCGCCGAGAACCTGCACGACCGCTACCCGCACATCACCAAGGAGCGCACGGACAAGTACGCCGTCGCCTCCCAGGAGAAGGCGGCGAAGGCGTACGCGAACGGGAAGATCCAGCAGGATCTGGTGCCGATCTCCGTGCGCAACACCAACTCCGAGGTGGGCGAGACCGGTTGGGGTCTCGTCACCGCCGACGAGCCGATGCGTCCGGGGACCACGCTTGAGAACCTCTCCGGTCTCAAGACCCCCTTCCGTACGCACGGCCGCGTCACCGCGGGCAACGCCGCCGGTCTCAACGACGGCGCCACCGCCTCGATCATCGCGAGCGAGGACTTCGCCCGGGAGAACAACCTCCCGGTGAAGATGCGCCTCGTGTCGTACGCCTTCGCGGGCGTGGAGCCGGAGGTCATGGGCTACGGTCCGATCCCGGCCACGGAGAAGGCCCTCGCCAAGGCCGGCCTCGGCATCGAGGACATCAACCTCTTCGAGATCAACGAGGCCTTCGCCATCCAGGTCCTCGCCTTCCTCGACCACTACGGCATCGCCGACGACGACGCGCGCGTCAACCAGTACGGCGGCGCCATCGCGTACGGCCACCCGCTCGCCTCCTCCGGCGTCCGCCTGATGACGCAGCTGGCCCGCCAGTTCGAGGAGCAGCCGGAGGTCCGCTACGGCCTCACGACCATGTGTGTCGGCTTCGGCATGGGCGCCACGGTCATCTGGGAGAACCCGCACCACAAGGACGCCGGAGGCGACAAGTGAGCACCACCACCACCGCTGAGCTCCTGAAGGGCGCGTCGGCCCTCTTCGAGGACGAGGTCGTGACGTCGGCGCACGTACGCCACCTCGATCTCCCGTACGGCGCGGGCAAGTTCGCCCTCATCACGCTGGACAACGGCCTGGACCACACGAAGCCGACCACCTTCGGCCCGGCCTCCCTCGCCAACCTGAACGCGGCGATCGACCAGGTCGAGAAGGAGGCCGCCGAGGGCGACATCGTCGGTGTCGGCGTCACCGGCAAGCCGTTCATCTTCGCGGTCGGCGCCGACCTCAAGGGCGTAGAGCTGCTGAAGCGGCACGAGGACGCGCTGGCCATCGGCAAGGGCGGCCACGAGGTCTTCAAGCGCCTGTCGGCCCTCGCGGTCCCGACCTTCGCGTACTACAACGGCGCGGCCATGGGCGGCGGCGTAGAGGTCGGTCTCCACTGCACGTACCGGACGGTCTCGAAGGCCCTTCCTGCGTTCTCGCTCCCCGAGGTCTTCCTCGGCCTGGTGCCGGGCTGGGGCGGCTGCGCGCTGCTCCCGAACCTGATCGGCGCGGACAAGGCCGTCTCGGTCATCATCGAGAACAGCCTCAACCAGAACAAGCAGCTCAAGGGCGCGCAGGTCTACGAGCTGGGCATCGCCGACGCGCTCTTCGAGGGCGCCGACTTCCTGGAGCAGTCGCTCATCTGGACGGCCGACGTGCTGCGCGGGAACGTCAAGGTCGAGCGCCCGGACGTGGACCGCGGCGAGGCCTGGGACCAGGCCGTCGCGCGCGGCAGGTTCATCGCCGACGGCAAGGTGCACGGCGCCGCCCCGGCCGCGTACCGCGCCCTCGACATCATCGCGAACGCCAAGTCCGGTGACCTGCAGGCCGGTTTCGACGCCGAGGACCAGGCGCTCGCCGACCTGATCATGGGCGGCGAACTGCGGTCCGGGATCTACGCGTTCAACCTGGTGCAGAAGCGCGCGAAGCGCCCGGCGGGCGCGCCCGACAAGAACCTGGCCCGCCCGGTCACGAAGGTCGGCGTCGTCGGCGCGGGCCTGATGGCCTCGCAGCTGGCCCTGCTCTTCCTGCGCCGCCTGGAGGTCCCGGTCGTCCTCACGGACATCGACCAGGAGCGCGTCGACAAGGGTGTCGGCTACGTCCACGCCGAGATCGACAAGCTCCTCGGCAAGGGCCGCATCAACCAGGACAAGGCCAACCGCCTGAAGGGCCTCGTCTCGGGCGTCCTGAACAAGGCGGAGGGCTTCTCGGACGCCGACTTCATCATCGAGGCCGTCTTCGAGGAGATCGGCGTCAAGCAGCAGGTGTTCGCCGAGGTGGAGGCCGTGGCCCCCGCGCACGCGATCCTCGCCACGAACACCTCCTCGCTCTCGGTCTCCGAGATGGCCTCGAAGCTCCAGCACCCGGAGCGCGTGGTCGGCTTCCACTTCTTCAACCCGGTCGCGATCCTCCCGCTCCTGGAGATCGTGCGCGGCGAGCAGACGGACGACGCGGCGCTGGCGACGGCGTTCGGTGTCGCGAAGAAGCTCAAGAAGACGGCCGTCCTGGTCAAGGACGCGCCCGCGTTCGTCGTGAACCGCATCCTGACCCGCTTCATGGGCGAGATCCAGAACGTCATCGACGAGGGCACCCCTGTCGCGGTGGCCGAGAAGGCCGTCGAGCCCCTCGGCCTCCCGATGTCCCCGCTGGTCCTGCTCGAACTGGTCGGCCCGGCCATCGGCCTGCACGTCTCCGAGACCCTGAACGCCGCGTTCCCCGACCGCTTCACGGTCTCCCCGAACCTGGCGGCCGTCGTCAAGGCCGGCAAGCGCGGCTTCTACGTCTACGACTCCGGCAAGCCGGAGCTGGACCCGGAGGTCGCGGCGCTGCTGAAGCAGGGCGACGTCGTCCTGACGGAGGACCAGGTCCGCGACCGCGTCCTCGACGCGGTGGCCCAGGAGATCGGCCTGATGCTCGACGAGAACGTCGTCGCCGAGGCCCAGGACATCGACCTCTGCCTCATCACCGGCGCCGGCTGGCCCTTCCACCTGGGCGGTATCACGCCGTACCTGGACCGCGAGGGCGTCTCGGAGCGGGTGACCGGGAAGAAGTTCCTGGAGGCGGGCGTGGCGAGCGTGCCCGCGTAACCACTGTCGCCGACAGACATGAGGGGCCTTCGCCGTGTGGCGGGGGCCCCTCGTCGTGCGTCGTCAGACCTGCTGCTGAACCGTCACCGCGCCGACCACGATGCGGTGATCGGAGCAGGCGGACACGCCGGTGCACGCGGTGGAGATGGCCAGCGAGTCCGCGGAGTAGGCACCGACGATCCGGTCCTCTCGGACGAACATGAGGTCGATCTTGCGACGAAGTCGGCGCGTCGCCGTCGTCGAGGCATCGGCGGAAGCGGTGAGGCCCAGAACGAGGACGAGCGCTCCGAGAGCGGCTCTGGCAAATCTTCGTAGGTGCATGCTGTTCAGCCATTCTTGTGGAAGAGAGGGAACTCGAAAGCGCGGTGCTCAGCTCTTCGGGACGATCACCACGGCATTGCTGACCTTGCGCTCGACAGGCTGTGCACCCCAGTCGTCCATGGGGCTGTTGGCGAGTGCACCGTTGACGACCATCGTCGCGTCCCCGCCACTGCCCAGCCCCACGGCGTCGGTGGCGCCCAGCCACTTCATGACGTCGGCGGCCTCCGGCCAGGAGACGCCGACGCTCACGGCAGGGTTGCGGCCATCGACGGTGACCAGCAGTAGGTCTCCTGAGGCGGTGACTCCGGCCATTGAGCGCGGGTGGCGCTGCGCGAGGGTGTTGTTGGGGCCGTAGGAGAAGTTCGTCATGCCGTTCGCCTTGGTGTTGAGGAAGATCTCGCCGTCGCGCACGAGGGCCGGTCCACCTCCCGCGACCGCGGACAGCGTCGGGCTCGTCACCGGCACACCCGCACTGTCCTTGATCGAGGCGCCCGGTTTGAACACCGCGCCGACCTCCGCGTGTTCGAGCAGCCAGTCGGCGCCCTCCCCAATGCCCTGGAGGATGCGCCCGCCGGCCGGAATGGCACCGCCCGCCGGTCGACGGATCTGCTGGACGACCCAGTTGCCGTTCATGACGACGTCGACGCTGTTGGTCACGCCACTGCTGGGAGCCGGGGTCGAACTCCCCCACTCAGGACGGAAGACGACGATCTCGCTGTCGTCGCCGCAGACGTGGTTGCGCCACGGTCGGTCCGTCTGCGTCAGGACCCCGTTCATGGAGAGCGTGTCGCCGCCCACGCCGCCGCAACCGAGGATCCGGCCGGGCACCCGGTTGACGCCGTCGAGCACCCGCGCCTCCCCGCTGGGCGCCGTGACCTGCACGGTCGACGTGACTTCGGCGATCCGCGCCCGGGTACCGGCGCCTTCCAGAAGGAGCGCCGTACGCCCGTTGTTGGCGGAGCCGAGCAGGACGTTGTCCTGAACGTAGAGCCCCTGGGGGACGCCTTCGTATCTGGACCCGGAAAGCGTGTGGATGTCGAACTCGCTGCCGTTGACGGCTGCGAGGGCGCCGCGCGCCGCGGCCATGCTCCGCACGGTCTCAGAAGTGGAGACGTCGGTGCCGTGCACGGCCTTGAAGGTCACGTCCGCGGTCGGGGCGACACGGACGACATGAACCTTCCAGGGGCCGGTGCTGGGGTTGCCGTCCTGGGCCTTATAGATGACGCGAGATTCGAAGCCCGCCGTCTTCAACCAGCCCGCCAGGCGCTCGGCAGACGCCTCGCCGTCGGCGGCGAAGGAACCCACGCGTACCCCGTACCCGAACACTCCGCCCGGCGTGTCGGCGGCGGCCGGGGCGGTGAACGTATCGACGGATCCGCTGAAGCCTTCGTCAGCCAGCCGCGCCGCGAACTCTTCGGCGGCGGCCTTGCTGCCGTAGGTCTCGGGCCCGCCCTGCTGCCGGGCCCACACCGTCCAACGGTCGGAAGCCGAACCCTGCGTGTACGTCTGGTAGGTGACACCGGAGGCGAGCGTGCGGACCGCGCCGGCCTGGGTCACGAGGTTGTCCGGGCCCAACGGCATCCGGCCGTCGTCGGCCGCGAGCGCGGTGCCGGGCGTGGAGCCGGCCAGCAAAGAGGCGGCCAGGAACAGCGGGAGGGCGGCGAGTGCGCGGGCGATGCGTCGGGGTCTGGGGGACGAATTCATGAAGGTTCTCCTCAGGCGACCGTGTCGGCCGCGGCGCGCTGGTGCCAGAAGTTGAGGCGGTAGGCGTCGTGGATCGTGGCGTCGTCGTACTTGAGGAGCGCCTCGTCGTTGCCCTGGAGGGCGCTCCGCGTGTACGTGTGGCTGCCGGTCCAGACGAGCTTCTGGTCGGCCCGGCCCAGGTAAGTGCCCTCCACCAGGAGGTACTTGCTGTGCGTGTACGTTCCGTCGGTGGCCTCGTCCGACCGGTGGAGCGTGATGCCGCCGTACGCGGTCGGGGCGGTCAGTTGCGCGGCCACCTCGCCGGAGAACATCTCGTCGAGGTAGTGGTACACGATGTCGACGTAGCAGCCCGCGTTGTCCAGCTCCCACAGTTTCCTGGCGACGGCGGGGCGGGTGATCTGGTGCATGGCCAGGCGGATCACGGTGCGGCCGTCGGTGGTGCCGTAGCCGGAGGAGTTGCCGTGGCAGACCGCGTTCGTGCCGACCGGGTTGTCCACGGTGTTGAGGATGTCGAGGACCGGGTCCGCGGTCGCCCGCGGGAACAGGTACAGCTTGGCGGCGCCCGCCTGCGTGGCCACGGGGTAGTCGGCGACCTGGGGCTTCTCGCCGCTGCCCGCGGCGCGCTGGTCCTCGAAGTAGTCGGCGTACGCCTGGTACAGGGCGCTGTTCCCCACGACCACCAGGGCGTCGTTCCAGGCGACTTGGAGGTCGTCGGCCGTGAGGTTGGCCGACGTCTGCAGCACGACGTCGTGGGCGAGGGTGTCCGTGCCGCCGGTGGTCTCGCTCACCAGCAGGTACTTGTTGTGGTTGACGGTGGCGTTCGCGTCGTCCGGGGTCGGGTCGGCGGACAGGCACGCCGAGTCCTGGGGGCAGGTGAGCACCCAGGAGTCGGCGCCGGTGTCCGTTCCCAGCGCGCCGCGCAGCGAGCTGTAGCCCGTGCTGACGCTGTCCGAGTCACCGATCAACTGGACCGACACGCCACGCTGTTCGGCGGCGACCAGCTTGTCCGCCAGCCACTGCGACCACATGAGGTACATGGACATCCGGATGTCCGCGCCCGCGGGAGCCCCGTCGACCAGGGCTCCCATCTTCTTCAGGATCGCGTTCTGCGCGGCGGTGTCGCCCGTCGGGTCGTTGAAGACCGGTCCCGTGGCGAGCGCCGTCGGCGCCGCCGCAGCGGTTGTGGCGGGCGTGAGGGACGCGCACAGCAGCAGGGCGAGGACGGCCAGCGCGGCTCTCGCGCCGCGACATGCGCGAGATGCGGGTGCGGGTGTGGGTGTGGGTGTGGGTGTCGATGTGGGTGTCGATGTGGATGTGGATGTGGAGAACATGTGGGCATCATCTTGCATTGCGTCCACGAGATCGACACATACTTCGACCCGTGAAGAAATTGATCGCCCGCGCCGCCGTGTCGGCGCTGGCCCTCGTCGCCGCCCTGACCTGTTCAGGCACCGCCCAGGCAGGCACCCCGGCGCCCCAACTCAAGGTCATCCACTACAACTTGTGCGGAGCGTCCTACTCCTGCGCGAACAACCAGGGAGGAACGGGCGCGGGCACCTCCGTCGCCCGCCTGGTCGGGGAAGCGGCGGCGTACCGGGCCGACGTCCTCACCATCGATGAGATCTGCCTGTCCCAATACGCGGCCCTCAAGGCGCAGTTGACGCAGGCAGGGTGGACCATGGACGGGACGTACGCGTCCTCCCAGGACAACGTCGTCAACTGCGGCTCGGACAAGCGTTTCGGTTCGGCCGTGTTGAGCCGGCAGAACGTTCCCGACGACATCCAGGAGTACCACGCCTTCGTCAACACGGGAGGCGAGACCTACACCAACGACGGGCGCACCGTGCAGGTGAAGCGGGGCATGCTCTGCGCCAACACCTCGTTCGCCGACCGGCCGTTGAAGGCGTGCACCGCGCACACCTACGCGAAGGAACCGAGGCAGCTTCAGGAGATCGCGGGGTGGGTGGCCGACCCGGCTCTGTTCCCCGTGAACACGCCCGTCGTACTGGGCGCCGATCTGAATCTGCAGCCGAACGAGGCCGCCCTCGCGCACCTCTACGACCACACGCACAGCGGCAAGGACGGCTCGGCGCAGCCCACGGGCCGTTTCCTGGAGGCGGACGAGTCGAACCCCGCCTGGTTCACGCAGGGCAGTACCGGCGGAGTGACCTGCACCGCGCCGGGAGTGGTGCGCTGCCGCAACGGTGCGCCGACGACGTCGGACGCCCGCAAGATCGACTACGTCTTCGCCGACCGCAGGCATTTCACCGCGCCCTCCCTGACGACCACGGCGTTCGCGGAGTCCGACCACGCCATGCTGAAGGCGTCCCTCGGCCTGATCCCCGCGCGGTACGTCGACGGCTTCACGGGCGACTTCAACCACGACGGCCACCACGACGTCCTGGCCCGCACCGCGCAGGGCGGCGACCTCACCTACTGGGCCGGCGACGGCACCACGACCGTCGGCGACTCCGGGCTCGCCGCGCCCACGGTGCTGGGCAACGCCTGGGAGAACTACACGGACTTCGCGACCGGCGACTTCGACGACGACGGTCGCACGGACGTCGTCGGACGCGGTGTCGCCACCGGGTCCTTGGAGTTCTGGGCCGGCGAAGGCACCTCGGGGGCGGCAGGCGCGGGGGACGGGCTCGCCGCGCACACCCAGGTCGCCGCCGACTGGCAGCGGTTCGGCGACACCGTCGGCGGCGACTTCGACGGCGACGGGCACGACGACCTCCTCGCACGGGAGACGGCCACCGGCAAGCTGTTCTTCTGGGCCGGCAGCGGCACGACGAGCGCCACGACGTCCGGGTTCGCCGCCCCTGTGGAGGTGGCCGGGGACTGGACGGACCTCGGCGACCTGGCCGCAGGCGACCTCGACGGGAACGGCACGGCCGACCTGGTCGCCCGTGACACCCGCACCGATCAGCTGCGGTACTGGCCCGGCCTCGGCTCCGCCGCGCCCGCCCTGTTCGGGACGCCGGAGCTCGTCGGCTCCGGGTGGGGGAACTTCACCGACCTCGCCGCGACCGACCTGAACGGTGACGGCCGGGACGACCTCGTCGGCCGCGCCCGCGCCACCGACGAGCTGTGGTTCTGGGCGGCGGACGGCACGATCGCCACCACGGACGGCTTCGCCCCGCGCACCCTGCTCCTCGGTTCGTGGTGAACGGAGGGAGCGGGGGCTACCACTAGAACACCCGGCTCCACGCCTCAAGTGCCAGGCCCGGCTCGCCCTTTCGGCGCGCGAGGAGCATGTGGTCGGGGGTGCCGGGGACGTGGGCCGCCGCGACGACGCGGCCCGCGGCGTCCTCGGCCAGGCCGATGCGGGCGTCCGGTGGGAGCGGGTCGCCGGACCGGGTCCACCCGGCGCCCGCGCTCTCCAGCTCCGTGGGGTACGCGGCGAAGGCGACGCGGCCGTCGGCATCGCGCTGGGCGATCAACGTACAGTCCACGTCGTCCAGTTGACAGCGCAGCGCCGTCAGGGGGCCGTCGCCCGCCGCCGCGACGAGGCAGACCGGGCCGGCGTCGCCGCGCCACGCGTACAGGCCGCCGTCCTCGTCGACGTAGAGGAGGGTCGTGTGGTCCGGGGAGGTGGCCAGGGCGCGGAGGGTGTGCGGGAGGGGGGACGCCGGTTGCGGCTTCTCGTCCCGGGTCAACGGCGCGCCGGGCTTCTGCTGGCGCCAGCGCAGGATGCCGTCCGCGGTCGCGGCGTAGAGGGTGATCAGGCCCGACTCCCCGGTCACCGCGGCGAGTTCGCCCTGTACGCCCGCCCCCTTGAGGTCCCGCCACGGCCCCCAGCCACCCAACTCCTCCTGCATGCGCAGGCTGACCCCGCCGCCGTTGTTGCGTACGAAGACGTGGGCGCGGCCCTGCGCGTCGACGGCGACGGCGGGCGGGCCCGTGCGGTCGCCCTTCTTGTTCGGGTGGCCGATGGGGGTCCAGTCGAGGGCGGAGAGGCGCGGTTGGTAGTGCGTCGAGTGGACCAGTCCCGATTCGCCGGGGACGGTGGGGCGCCAGGTGACGAGGTGGGCGTAGCCCTCGGCGCTGCGGGCGAGGGCGAGGTCCGGGTGGACGCGTTGGTCGCCGCCGACCGTGTGGGGTGGGGACCAGGGGCCTTCGGGGTAGCGCTCGGCGCGGCATACGACCGCGTCTTCTTCGGGGGCGTACGCGTATGCGGACAGGGCGCCGTCGCGTCCGCTGATCAGCCAGTCGCCGTTCACGCGTTCAGTTTAGGTGCGGAGGACCACGTACCGTTTCCGCACATGACGACGCTCTTGGTGGTGGACGGCGCGAACGTGGTCGGTTCCGTGCCCGACGGATGGTGGCGCGACCGGCGGGCCGCGGCGGAGCGGCTGCGGGACCGGCTCGCCGAGTACGCACGCGAACACCCCGACGAGGATGTGGTGCTGGTCCTGGAGGGCCGGGCCCGCGGGGTCGAGCCGGTGCCCGGGGTGCGGGTGGAGGAGGCGCCCGGCGAGGGGGACGACCACATCGTGGCGGTGGCGGCGGGGGCCGAGGGGGCGTGCGTGGTGGTGACGGCGGACCGCGAGCTGCGGGACCGGGTGGCCGCGTCGGGGGCACGGTGCGTGGGGCCGCGGACCGTCTACCCGTGAGCCGCGGACCGTCTGCCCGTGAGCCCGGCTCCCCAGGAACGGTCCGTCCATCCGTGCCCCTGGCGCTCCATGACCGGAGTTGGGCGCCACAGTGAAGGAAGTGTCAACACAGCGCCGTATAATGTGGAGATTGTGGCCACCGTGGGGGGAGGCCCTTCTGGGAAAGCGTAAGGGGGCGCCTGATGGGGCGACGGACGAAGGCCGCGCAGAGCGCGCCCGACCTCGGTTCCGGCCGGTCGACCCCCCCGGCGCGTCGGGCCTCGGGGCCGGTCGGCGGCAAGTGGCTCACGCGCGGCACGGACGGCCGGCTCACCCTGTTCGCGCTGTCGCCCGAAGGCCTGCTGCGCTGGACGGAGACCCGGCCCGGCGGGCCCGACTGGCAGGGGCCGCAGGTGTTTCCCGTGCCGCCCGGCCTGAACCACCTGTCGATCACCCAGGGCGCCAACGGGTATCTGCACTTCCTCGCCCATCGCGTACGTGAGCGCGGCGACGGCCGCGCCGTGACCGACCTCATGTACTCCATGCAGTACCAGTCGGGGCGGCCCCTCAACGAGTGGCGGGCGCTGTCCAATCCGTACAAGGAGACCGACCAGCGCCACCCGCGTCTCGGCCGTCCCGTCGGTGCCGTCGACTCCGCCGGCACCCTGCACGTCCTCGCCCGCAACGCGGGCCGGGGACTGCACCTTCGGCACGAGGACAAGGGCGGCAACTGGAAGGCCTGGCAGGACCTGCGGGGCAGCGCCCTGCACGACGGCGTGGCCGTCGGTGTCACCGCGAAGGGACGCATCGGCGTGCTGGCGCCGTCCGACAAGCCGGTGCACCACTGGCAGCAGGCCTCGGCGGGCGGCCCGTTCGAGCGGCGGGACGACATCCACGTGACCATGGTGCCGGGCACCGGAACGGCCCTGGAGACCTCCGAGGACCAGCTGACCTTCTACGTCGGCGATGCCTACGCACACGGACTGCTGGCCATTCGCCCCAACGGGACGATCATGCAGATCGGGGGCGCCCCGGGCGGCGGCGCCGTCTGCGCCCTGCGCACCCTGATAGCCGGGCAGGACTGCACCGTGCTCGTGCATCGGGGCATGAACGACAGCCCGATCTTCGGCGCGTTCGTCACCAACGCCGAGGAATGGGGGGTGCAGTGGGCCGAGGTCGACCGCCCCTGCATCGGCGACCCGGCGGTGGCGCTCGACGCCTACGGCCGGATCGTGCTGGCCATCATCGACACCGACGGGATGCCGCAGACGACACGTCAGTCATCCCCCGACGGACTGCAGTTGGGCCAGTGGCGGCGCGTGTGACCCGAGGTCGGCCGGTCAGCCGCCGACCGCGGTCCGCATGCTCGGGAGTCCGTGTCTGCGTCGCGCCGACTCCGCCATCGCACGCAGGAACCCCACCGCGTGATCGTCCGCCAGAGGCGTGAACCACTCCTCGTCGATCTCGCAGAGTTCGATCCGGACACCGAGGCCGCGCAGCACGATGGGCAGCGTGTGCGCCACCGTGGAGGGGAACGTCAGCACCGTGTGCCCCACCGGCCCCTGCGCCGCGAGTAGTTCGAGCGGGAGGTCGGGGCGCAGCACCCGCGCTCCGGTGGCCTCGGCGATCCGGCGCAGTTTCTCCCGGCTCTCCCTGCGGTGGGCCAGATACCGGTCGACCCCGCGTCTGCGCACGATGTCCTCCACCGCCCGCAGGTAGTGCTCCTCCCCCACGATGCCGGTCTCCACCAGCGAGGTGCCCAGCAGATCGGCCCCGCCCCGGGTGGCGGGTCTCGGGAAGCGGGTGCGGGTCCAGGCGTACGCGTTGGCCGCGACCTCGATGCCGTTGGGCGCGGCGACTTCCATGCAGGTGAACAACGTACGGCTCAGGGTGGGTTCGGACAGCCAGTCGAGGGCGCGGCCGCCGCGGCCCGAGCCCTGCGTCTGCTGGTGCCAGCGGGTGAGGCGGCGGCCCTCCGTGACGACGCGGACGAACTCGGTGGTCGCCGTGCCGTCGTCGACGATCACGAGTTCACGGGCCGTGGCCGCGGGCACCAGCGTCTGGACCATGCCGGAGAACAGGTCCCCCACCACGAGCCGTTCGGCGTCGGCCACCAGGCGGCGCACCGCGGCGAACTGCCGCATCCGGCGCACGGTGCCGGAGCGCACCTCGAAGCACGTGACCGAGAGCCCGGACGCCACGGCCAGTTCGGTGACCCGGGCGAGCTGCACCCGCGACCACGGGTCCAGGGGCAGCAGTACGGCCACGTGGAGCGGGGCCCCCTCGCCCTGGTCGCCCGCGTGTGCCCATTCCGCCACGTTGAGCAGCTGGGCGGGGCTCTCCACCAGGGCGAGGGTGCTCATCATGCGACCGGGGCCACCGATCCGGCCACCACACCGGTGACGCGGCGCAGCTTCTTCATCGGGCCGAGCTCGGACTCGTAGACCTTCTTGACGCCGTCACCGAGGGACTGCTCGATGGTGCGGATGTCACGGACGAGCCGCGTGAGGCCCTGCGGCTCGACCGAGGCGGCCTGGTCGGAGCCCCACATGGCGCGGTCGAGCGTGATGTGGCGCTCGACCACGCAGGCGCCGAGGGCGACGGCGGCGAGCGTGGTCTGCAGGCCGATCTCGTGTCCTGAGTAGCCGATCGGGACGTTGGGGTACTCGGCCCGCAGCGTGTTGATCACGTTGAGGTTGAGCTCCTCGGCCTTGGCCGGGTACGTCGACGTGGCGTGCAGCAGGAGGATGTTCGCGCTGCCGAGGACCTCGACGGCGTGCCGGATCTGGGCCGGGGTCGACATGCCGGTGGACAGGATGATCGTCTTGCCGGTGGCGCGCAGGGCGCGGAGCAGTTCGTCGTCCGTCAGGGACGCGGAGGCGACCTTGTGGGCGGGGACGTCGAACTTCTCCAGGAAGGCGACGGCCTCGGTGTCCCACGGGGAGGCGAACCAGTCGATGCCCTTCTTCTCGCAGTGCTCGTCGATGGCCCGGTACTCGTCCTCGCCGAACTCGACGCGGTGCCGGTAGTCGATGTACGTCATGCGGCCCCAGGGGGTGTCGCGCTCGATGTCCCACTGGTCGCGCGGCGTGCAGATCTCCGGGGTGCGCTTCTGGAACTTGACGGCGTCGCAGCCTGCTTCGACCGCGGCGTCGATGAGGGCGAGGGCGTTCTCCAGGTCACCGTTGTGGTTGATGCCGATTTCGGCGATCACGTAGACGGGCGACCCATGGCCGACCGGACGGGAGCCGATGGTGCGGACAGGGCGGTGCTGCATGGTTCAAAGTGCCTTTCCGAGAAGGTGCGTTGCGATTTCGCGGACAGCGCCGTGGCCCCCGCGTGACGTGGTCACGGCGCGTGCTCGTTCACGGACGATGTCGTGGGCGTCGGCCACGGCCACGGGCCAGCCGACGAGTTCGAAGCAGGGCAGGTCGTTGACGTCGTTGCCCGCGTAGAGGATCCGGCCGGGGTCGATGCCCTCGGCCTCGTACCACTTGCGCAGTTCGACGTCCTTGCTGTCGACGCCCTGGATCACGGGCAGGCCGAGCTTGGCCGCCCGTGCGGAGACCACGGGGTTGGTCTCGCTGGAGAGGATCAGTACGGGCACGCCGGCCTTGCGCAGGCGCGCGATGCCCATGCCGTCGCCGCGGTGCACGACCACGGTCTCGTGGCCGTCCGCGTCGACCCAGACGCGGTCGTCGGTCTGGGTGCCGTCGAAGTCGAGGACGACGGCGTCGACGTCGGCGCGGGTCGGGAAGTGCCGCTCGTCCGTGAACTGCGCGAGGGCGTGGGCCCGTTCGAGGTCGGCGGGCTCGTCGATCTCAAGGGTGCGGGCGGCGTCGACGGGCACCAGGGCGATGTTCCCGAAGAACCGGTGGTTCTTGTCCCGGAAGCCCTGCGCGCGCATCGCGTAGGCGGCGCCCGTCTCAAGGAGTTCCTCAGGCCGGTCCTGGCGGCGCAGCCGCTCGGCGCTGTCGTGGTTGACCCCTTCGGCCACCATCAGCGCCCGCTTGCCCTCCTCGCGCACGCCCCGCCATACGAACCCGTGGAACGCGGAGGCGGTGAGCGCGCTGTCGGCGCCGCCCTCCAGGACGGCCGAGACGACGCCCTCGACGTCCTGCCGCGCCAGGAACGGGCTGGTGGCCTGGACGAACAGCAGGACGTCGGTGGGCTCGCCGTGCCGTTCCTCGATGGTGTCCAGGGCGTGCAGCAGCGCCGACTCGCTGGTGGCTGTGTCGGTGGCCAGTTCGGCGGGGCGTGTCACGACCTCGGCCCCGTGGCGGCGGGCCTCAGCGGCGATGTCCGCGCAGTCCGTGCTCACGACGACGCGTGTCACCGCGCGCGCCTCGCGGCAGACCCGCACGGCACGGCCCACGAGGGAGACCCCGGCCACGGGGGCGAGGTTCTTTCCGGGGATGCCCTTGGAGCCGCCGCGCGCCGGGATCACGGCGACGACGACAGGAGCTGGAGATGGTGACATGTCATACCTCGTGGTGGTACGGGTAGCCGAACGGGGCACGCACGGCGTGGGGCCGTGCGCGTGGGACGAGGTGGGGGGGGAACCGCGTGAGGGGGGGGCGGGGTGGCGGGAGGGGCGGGTGGCCCGGGGTCTAGAGGCCGCCCCACCGTTGGATCTTCGGCGCCACGTTCTGGACGCCGAACCGGTAGGCGCGGCGCAGCGCCTTCCGTGAGGTTCGGGCCATCAGACCGGGGCGTTGACCGGCGGAGCCCGCTGAGTGGGGCAGCGGCGTTCCGTCGGGGGCCAGTCCGCGCCTGGCCAGGAGCCGTGGCAGATAGCCCGCGGCGTTCTGCATCGTGTAGTACGGCCGGATCCGCGGCAGCGGGCTCCGGCTCAACCGCAGGACACGGTCCCGCAGTTGGGCGTAGGGGTCGTGGGCGAGGATGCCCTGTTCCTCCAGCCAGCCCGGCTCGGCGTAGGGCTGGGCGCCCTCGTCGATCTCGTTCCAGGAGGCGACGCAGCCGGAGCCGGTGAAGTAGTGGTTTCCGTGCGGTTCGCGCACGCCCAGATCGCTGAGGATCACCGTGGGGATGCCTCGGTGCATCGATTCGAGGGCGGCGGTGGAGCTGACCGTGACCAGCAGGTCGGTGCGGTCGAGCACCTCGGCCATGTTTCCGTACACGAACCGCAGGTTGGGCGGCAGCGGCTCGCCGAGCTGTTCGGCGAGCGACTCGTAGTGGTACGGCTCGATGTGCGTGGTCTGCTCGCCCGGCCGCGAGCGCAGCTTGATCAGCACCTCGCGGCCGGGGCGGAGGCGGGCGTGCTGGATGGCGCGGCGCAGGATGTAGACGCGTCCGTCGCGGTCCTCGGGCACGGAGGGCTGCACGGCGAAGGTGACGGTGAACGGGTGGGTGGCGCCGGTGCGCAGCGGGTCGTAGCGCTCATCGGCGAAGAAGGGCAGCGCCGTCTGCACCACGCACCGGTCGTCGATGCCCAGGCCCCGGTAGATCTCCCGGAACCGGCGGGCGTCGAAGGGGCTGTTGGCCAGGACCACGTCGGCGCCGGCCCGCAGCAGCAGCCCGTCCGTCAGGTTCTCGTAGACGACGCCCACGTATCCGGTGACCAGGACGGGGCGGTGCGCGGATTCCTCGAAGGCGCGGCCGAGGCCGTGCAGGACGGCCTGGGTGGTACCGCCGACGGAGCCCACGATGAGCACGTCGGCGCGGTGCAGTTCGCCGCTCGTGACGAACTCCGCGACCGACGACTGGGTCACCGCGGCGGGTTCGATGCCCACCTCGGCCATCTGCCTCGCGGTGGGCGTGGCCCGGCCGTTGAGCATGTGGGCGTGCACCCAGGGGTGGGGGTGGAGCCGCTGCGCCAACTCGCCACCCCACTTCCATCGGGTGTCGGAGTCGGCGAGTACGTGGATACGCATCGCCTGTGGTGTTCCTTCGGGTCGCGGGGGTGTCCCGGCGGGCGGGACCGAGGACCGGGCTGGGTCAGGTGGTGTCTGCGGTGATCGTGCCGGGAGCGGCCCGGACCGGCTCCCCGCTCATCCGGGGGCCATCGCCTTGGCCGCCTTGCGCGCCCCCCGTGCCGTGACGAGCCGGGCCGCGGCGGCGGATTCGGGGTTGATCCGCAGCGCCTCCTGGGCGGCGAAGACGCGCAGCGACTTGCCTTCCCGGCCGATCAGGGAGGCCACTTCAGCGATCTTGATCCAGGTCATCGCCCGGTCGTCGCCCGACATGGCGGCGAGCGAGAGCATCCGCTTGGCCTGCTCGTAGTCGTCTTCCATGACGTGGATGCGCGCCATCCCGATGAGGACGTCCATGGGCTTGCGGTCCTTGAGGATCGCCTCGCCGATGCGCCGTGCGGCGTCGGTCTCGTCGGCTTCCAGGTGTTCGAGGAAGGAGTCGACCGTGAGTGTCTCCTGGGACGGCTTGACCTTCGGCCCGCTCTTCTTGCCCTTGCGGCCCTTCTCCCCCTCCATCGCCTGCCATTCGGCCTCGGACGGCGCTCCCGGCAGGGACAGCTTGTACAGCAGATCGGGCTTGAAGTGCATGCCGAGGACCGGGCGGACCTCCAGCTGCGGCAGGACGCGGGCCACGTAGGCGACGGCGCGCTCCCGAAGGTGCGGGTTCCGCTCCGGCTGCATGCAGTACCCGACGGCGGCGATGTACTCGGCCAACTCCCGCTGCACCCACTGGGGATCGCTCAGCAGGTCGGTGGCCGCGAAGCCGCTGCCCTCCAGGTCGGGCAGCGCCACCTCGCAGATCGTCACGGGGACGCGGTTGCTGTTCGGGTAGGGCCGCATCTTGCGCAGCACCTCACGGGTGCCGACCGCGGCGGCCGGGATGCCGTAGACCGCGCGGGCGGTGAACAGGGCCGTGGAGAAGCAGCCGATCACCACGCTGGGCCGCAGATACCCGAAGACCGCCTCCGCGAGCAGCGGGGTGTCCAGGACCACGATCCGTACGTCGAGTTCGCCGGCCCGCAGTACGAGGGAGTCGCTGAAGCTCTGCGGCGCGCTCGGGTGCGGCTTGAACACCACGGAGGTGAAGCCCAGGTTCACCGCGGCCTCGAACATCCGCAGGTGCAGCTGCTCTTCCTCCTCCTCGGTCAGCAGCCCGATGCTCGACAGGTACTGGCCGAGCAGCATGGCCGATCCGGACCGCCCTGCCGGGAAACCCGCGGGGATCAGCCCGGCGAGGACCCGCCCGCAGGCCTGCCCGAACTCTCCGAAGACGCGCTGCACCGCACCGGGGTCGACCGGCTCGCCTGGGATCCCGTACTCGCTCAGGAGCAGCGGCCGCAGGCCGGGGATGAGGTCGAGGTAGAGGGTGCGCCGGATGCGCGTGTACACGTCGCGGGGCAGCGCGTTGCGCGTGGGGCCGTAGGTCATGAGGCCGTCGGCGTAGACCGTGATCTGCGCGTTTCGGAAGATCTTGCAGAAGGACAGGGCCGGCTTCACCTGGATCGACTCGACGACCAGCTCCATCGGAGCCTGGAGCAACTGCCAGCGCACACCGAGGAGTTCACGCCACATGGCCACGTCCTCGACGCGCGGGTCCCACAGGCTCGGGTGGTACGGGAAGATCACGTCGTTCCATGAGACCACCAGGTCGAACCGGGGCCGCAGCGCCTCGAATCCGCGCATGGCGTGCAGCGGAGTGGTGACCTCCGGGATCTCCGTGTTCGTGCACACCACGAGGATGCGGCGCACCCCCTGGGCGGGCCCGAACTGCCCGGCGTCGATGGCGGCCGAGAGCGTCAGGGCCCCGTACAGGGTGGAGGCGACGAATATCTGGCTGCCCCTCATGCCGTCGCCTCTACGGGCCTGCGCATGCCGCGCGCGTCCGGGGCGGCACGACGCTCCCGGCGGGACGGACGCCGCGCGCCGCGCCGCGGGGCGGGGGCGGCGGACACGGCCGACTCGGCCTCGAACGACATGTCGCGCACGGCGTTGATGAGTTGGGCGCGGCGCTCGCCCATGTCCTCCAGTGTCTGCTCCAGCAGTGCCTGCGGCAGCCGGTGCAGCGCATGGGCCGTCCGGCCCTTGAGCAGCGCCCGTACGTCGTCCTCGTAGGTGTCGGCCCGGTCCAGGTGGATCGCCATCATCGCGCAGTAGGTCCGGATCACCTTGGGCATGATCTGCTGTCCCCACGGGTGGGCGGCCACTTCCTGGACCACCCGGTCGAAGCAGGGGATGAAGTCGAGTTGGCGCTCGTCCGGGATGCGGGTGAGCGAGGTGGTGACGTCGCGGCGGTAGAAGATGCCCGCCAGGTCTACGGCGACGTAGGTGTCGGTGTTGAGGTGCAGCCGCCAGGTCCACATGCGGTCCTCGGCCGTGCGCAGCGTCTCGTCGAAGAAGAGCAGGTCGCGGCTCGCGAGGACCTCACGGTTGAAGATCCCGGCCCACACCAAGGGGTAGTCGACCATGGTGGACGCGTCCACAGGCATGATCGAATCGATCGGCGACAGCAGGGTGTTGCGCACGGCCTGGGGCGAGCGGACGACCTCGCGCTTCTTGCCGACGACGCGGACGTGGTCGGTGCGGACGAAGTGACAGCCGAAGTGGTCGATGGCCGCGACCAGTCGGGCGAGGTAGCCGGGCGCGAACCAGTCGTCGCCGTCGAGGAAGGCCACGTACTGGCCCTTGGCCAGGCGCAGACCGGTGTTGCGCGTCGTGGAGATGCCGGAGTTCTGCGGGTTCCGGTAGAGCACCCCGCCGGGCACCTTGCGGATCTCCCGCTGCAGAAGTTCCCAAGTGCCGTCGGTGGAGCAGTCGTCGACGACGATGAACTCGAAGTCCTGACGGGCGTTGAAGGCAAGGGACTTGAGCGTCGTGACGCAGTAGTCGCGCACGTTGTACATGGGCACGATGACGGAGAGCTTCATCAGTTGTGCCTCGAATCCGGTGTCTCAGGGCCGACCGGAGCGCGTCCGGTCGGCGAATGTGCAACGTGAGCAGCGAAGCCGTACACGACAACACTGTCCTTGTTGAACCCCACCGCCCCCCCAGGCGTATTCAGCGCAACAGTTGCACGCAGAACTGCTGCACGGGATGTTCACACTTCGCTCATCTCTTGTCCAGAGCCCTTCGGGGCATATGACGGCCAACGCCCCAATTGCTCTCGCTTTTTACATCACATCGACACTGTCAGTGATCAAAGATGGCATCAATCCGGCAACTTCCGTCTATAGTTCGTGGTTCCCTCGCCGGTCCCCCCACGCGGCGCGCGACGCGCGTCACGCCGTCAGGACCCTTGGCATACAGAGGATTGAGCGAGATGAGCTCCGACACCGCAGCACCCCCGTCCCATCGCCGCGCCAACGGGCGCCGGCGCGCGACGAAGCCACGCCGCAGACGCCGTGCGCTGCGGTGGTTCCTGTACGGGCTGTTGGTCCTCGTCCTCGCCGCAGGCGGCACCGGCTACTGGCTCTACGACAACCTCAACAGCAACATCGACGGCGTCGACCTCGACAAGGCCATTGGCGGGGACCGCCCCGAGAAGCTGCCGACGTCCGGGCAGAACATCCTCGTGCTCGGCTCCGACTCCCGCTCCGGCGCCAACGCCTCGCTCGGCACCGGCAAGGTCGCCGGTGCCCGGTCCGACACCGCGATGGTGCTTCACGTACCCGAGGGCCGCTCCCGGGCGACCGCCGTGAGCATTCCGCGCGACACCCTCGTGACCCGGCCGACGTGCACGAAGGCGGACGGCACGAGCACGCCGGAGGCGCGGCGGGTGATGTTCAACTCCGTGTATTCGCTGGCCGGTCCTGCCTGTGTCGTGAAGACCGTCGAGGCGATGTCGGGGGTCCGCATGGACCACTTCGTGGAGATCGACTTCGCCGGGTTCAAGGGGCTGGTCGACGCGATCGGCGGCGTGAGCGTCACCGTCGACAAGCCGATCCACGACACGTCCAGCGGGCTCGACCTCGCCGCCGGTACGCACAAGTTGGACGGCACCCAGTCGCTGGCGTTCGTACGGACCCGGCACGGCATCGGCGACGGCTCCGACCTCGGCCGCATCGGGCTCCAGCAGCAGTTCATGATCGCCCTGTTGAGCGAGATCAAGCAGCAGGACCTGCTGGGCAGCCCCACCAAGACGTACAAGATCGCGAACAGTCTCACCGAGTCGATGACGACCGACGACGGGCTCGCCTCGCTCACCAAGCTCGCCAAGTTCGGGCGGAGCATGCGGGGCGTCGACCCGGCGAGCATGGAGACGATCATGCTTCCGGTCGCGTACGACAAGGTGGACCGCAACCGCGTGGTGGCCGCGCAGCCGCAGGCCGACACGTTGTGGAAGGCGATCAGGGGCGACCGCGAGATCCCGGAGTCGGCGAAGAAGTCCCCGGCGCAGGGCGGCTCCTAGGGCCTGCCGCCCCCGGCTGGGCGCGCTCGTACACCACCGCGCCGTCCACCCGCGCCACTTCGCGGTACGCGCCGAGGACGTCCCGCAACGACCGCACCCGTCCCGGCCCGTACGGCGCGCCCCGCGAGTCGTCGACGATCACCGTCGGGGGGCGGCCCCGTACCTCCGCCCGGAACGTGTCCCAGCTCCCCGCCACCGCGAACCGCTCCCCCACCCCACCCCCGTCCCGCCCCCCACTGAAGTTCGTCAGCAGTCCCGCCGTCAGGTAGCGGCTCGCCGGGGTGCGGTTTGTCAGCCAGTACGTTTCCGGGTGCATGCCCCAGATCAGGACCCGGTCGTCCGGGGAGGTGCGCTCGTGGAGGGCCGCCGCGACGCGTTCCGCGTGGTCCAGCTCCGTACGGGGTGCCAGCAGGCCCCAGGACACGAACAGGGCCCCGCAGCACGCCGACACGAGCAGCGCGCGCGTCCGGTGTTCGCGAGAGAGAATACGCAACGCCAGCGCGCCCAACAGGGCCAACGGCGGGACGAGTTGGAGGTAGTAGTGGCCGAAGAAGTGGAAGCCGAAGACGACCGCGGCGGTCGATGAGGCGAGCCACAGGTACAGGTCGGCGCAGCCTGTTCGCGCGACCCGCAGCATCCGGGCGAGCGGCGGCAGCACGCCCGCGCAGGCCACCGCGAGGATCGCCGCGTTCGTCAATCCCCGTACGAGTACGTGGAGTTCGGAGCCGGTGACGGCGGCGTAGGCGCCCGAGCCGGTCACGGTCCAGAAGACGAAGCCGGCCGGGTGCGTGGCGAGGGCGGCGGCGAGGACGGGGGCCGCGAGCCCGAGCGGCAGGCACAGCGCGCCACGTCGCGGACGGCCCGACCGCCACCACATCCACACCACCGGCAGCAGCACCGCCGCCCCGGTCTGCTTCGCCAGGAACGCCCCCGCGATCGCGAGCCCGCACCACCCCCACCTGCGCCGGTCCGCGCACCACATCGCCGCCGCGGTCCACGGCAGCATGAACACCTCGAAGGTCGCGGCCTGCGTGTCCTCCGGGTTCAGGCCGATGGAGAGCAGGACGTACAGGATGCCCGCCGTGCGACCCGCCGTGTCGCCCCAGCGGCGGCGGGCGAGGGAGGCCAGGAGTGCCGCCGTCACCACGTGTGCCGCCAGTGCGCAGACCCGCACCGGTGTCAGCGAGTCCGAGCCGAAGAGCGCGAACACCCCCTCGTAGAGCCAGGGCACGAGCGGGGGTTTGCGGTCGACAACGGTTTCGTAGAGCGTGCCGCCGTGCGCCAGCATGCGGGCCTGGACCGCGAGATAGCCCTCGTCCGGGTTCCACAGGGGGCGGGTGAAGGACGGGGCGCGGGTGACGCAGACGAGGGCCACGAGGGCGGGGAGCAGGCGGGTCCAGTAGCGGAGGGCGGGGCTCGCGTGCGGAGCGCCGCCGCCCTCCGGTACGGATACGTGCGGCCGGGACGGCGGCGCCCCGGTGAGCAGGTGCGTCAAGCTGTGATCCGGTCGTCGTTACTGGGCGTCGGCGCTGGTCCTCGCCGCGCGGCTGTGCCTGCGGCCGTACGCGAAGTAGATGATCACGCCGACCACCATCCACACGGCGAACCGCAGCCACGTCTCCACCGACAGGTTCAGCATCAGCCACACCGAGCACGCCACCGACGCGATCGGCAGCACCGGGACCCACGGGGCCTTGAAGGCGCGCGGCAGGTCGGGGCGGGTGCGGCGCAGGATGAGGACGCCGAGCGCGACGACGACGAAGGCGAACAGCGTGCCGATGTTGACCAGCTTGGAGAGTTCTTCGAGGGAGATGAGGCCCGCGACGAGGGCCGTCAGGACGCCCAGGATGATCGTCGAGCGGTACGGCGTACGGAACTTGGGGTGCACCGCTCGGAACACCGGCGGCAGCAGGCCGTCGCGGCTCATCGCGAAGAAGACGCGGCTCTGGCCGAGGAGCAGGATCATGCAGACGACGGTGAGGCCGACGACCGCGCCGAAGGAGATCAGGCCCGCCCAGAACGGGTGGCCGACCGACTTGAACGCCTCCGCGAGCGGGGCGCCCGGGTCGAGGTCCTGGTAGTTCTGCATGCCGGTGACGACCGCGGCCACGCCCACGTACAGGACCGTGCAGATGGCGAGGGAGCCGAGGATGCCGAGCGGGACGTCCTTCTGCGGCTTACGGGTCTCCTCGGCGGCCGTCGCGACGACGTCGAAGCCGATGAACGCGAAGAAGACGACGGCCGCGGCGGTGAAGATGCCCATCACGCCGAAGCTGGACGGGGTGAAGCCCGCGATGCCTTCGAGGAGGGTGGCGTTGAGGCCGGAGCCGCCCTTGTTCTCCTGGGCGGGCGGGATGTACGGGCTGTAGTTGTCGGCGTTGATGAAGAAGGCGCCGACCGCGATCACGATCAGGACCACCGTCACCTTGATGGCGACGACCACCGAGGTCACCCACGCCGACAGCTTCATTCCGATGACTACGACCGTCATCACGGCCAGGACCAGCAGGAACGCGGCGATGTTGAAGCTGAACCCGTCGTGGCCCGAGCCCGGGCCCTGGAGGGCGGCGGGCAGCGGGATGCCCCAACTGTCGAGCAGCGACTGTACGTACCCCGACCAGCCGACCGAGACCGTGGCGCAGCCGAGGGCGAGTTCGAGGATCAGGTCCCAGCCGATGATCCACGCGGGGAATTCGCCGAGCGAGGCGAAGGCGAAGGTGTACGCGGATCCGGCGACCGGGACGGTCGAGGCGAACTCGGCGTAGCAGAGGGCCGCGAGGGCGCAGACCACGGCGGCGACGACGAAGGAGATGGTGACGGCGGGGCCCGCGTAGTCGGTGGCGGCGGTGCCGGTGATGACGAAGATGCCGGAGCCGATGACGACGCCGACGCCGAAGACCGTGAGGTCGAGGGCCGAGAGGGATTTCTTGAGCTTGTGCTCGGGCTCCTCGGTGTCCTGGATGGACTGCTCGATGGACTTCGTCCGGAACAGCCCGTTACGGGTTCGCTCCGCGCCTCTGTCTGGCTGGGTGGTCACCGGCTACCTCCGTGGCTTCGTCGTCTCCGACATGATCGAGACGAGTTGCCTTCGGCGCGCGGGTGGTTCCTCCGGGTTCATGCGAATGGGGCCAACCGGGCCCCCGTCTGGGCGATGGGCCGGCCCCATCCCTGGATCCGCGCCCAAATCAAGCCCCGCGGGCCACTGTGGGCGCGGCGGGCCACCTCAAGCCCCGCCGGCGATTGAGGCGCGGGGTCCGGGGCGGAGCCCCGAGGCCGTAACGCCGGACGGGGTTGCGCTCCCGGGGCGCTGCCCCGGACCCCGCTGCTCAATCGCCGCAGGGGCTTGATTGGCCCGAGCCGCCGCAGAGGCACGCGTTGCCCGCCCGGTCGCCAGGGCCGGAGGGCGCTCAGTCCCGCGCCGCCTCGACCGTATCCGCGGCGGAGCCGGTGTAGCGGCCGTCGAGCTTGGACACGAGACCCGTGACCTGGCGGGCGATGTCCGGGGCCGTGAGGCCGATCTCGGCCATGATCTCCTTGCGGGAGGCGTGGTCGAGGAAGCGCGGCGGGATACCGAAGTCCCGGAGTGGAACGTCCACGCCCGCGTCGCGCAGCGCCTGCGCGACGGCCGAACCGACGCCGCCCACCCGGGAGTTGTCCTCGACCGTGACCACGACCCGGTGGCGCTCCGCCAGCGGCGCCATCGCCTCGTCGACCGGCTTGACCCAGCGCGGGTCGACGACGGTCGTCGTGATGCCCTGCTTGTCGAGGAGGTCGGCGATCTCCAGGCACATCGGGGCGAGCGCGCCGACGGAGACCAGGAGGACGTCCGGGCGGTCGGAGGACGGCTCGCGCAGCACGTCCATGCCGCCCACCTTGCCGACCGCCTCGACGGCGGGGCCGACCGCGCCCTTCGAGTAGCGGACGACGGTCGGAGCATCCTTGACCTGGACCGCTTCGCGGAGCTGCGCACGCACCTGGTCGGCGTCGCGCGGCGCGGCGATGCGGACGCCGGGGACGACCTGGAGCAGGGACATGTCCCACATGCCGTTGTGGGAGGCGCCGTCGGTGCCGGTGATGCCGGCCCGGTCCAGGACGAAGGTGACCCCGCACTTGTGCAGGGCGACGTCCATGAGGAGCTGGTCGAAGGCGCGGTTGAGGAACGTGGCGTACACCGCGAAGACCGGGTGCAGGCCGCCCGTCGCGAGGCCCGCCGCGCTGGTGGCCGCGTGCTGCTCGGCGATGCCGACGTCGTAGACCCGCTCGGGGAATTCCTCGGCGAACTTCTTCAGGCCGACCGGCTGGAGCATCGCCGCGGTGATCGCCACGATGTCCTCGCGCTCGCGGCCGAGCTTGACCATCTCGTCGCCGAAGACGGAGGTCCAGTCCGCGCCGGAGGCCTTGATGGGGAGGCCGGTGTCGGGGTGGATGGGGCCGATGCCGTGGAAGCGGTCGGCCTCGTCCTGGAGGGCGGGGGTGTAGCCGCGGCCCTTCTCGGTGAGGCAGTGCACGATGACGGGGCCGCCGAAGCGCTTGGCGCGGGTGAGGGCGGACTCCAGGGCCTCGATGTCGTGGCCGTCGATGGGGCCGACGTACTTGAGGCCGAGGTCCTCGAACATGCCCTGCGGGGCGATGAAGTCCTTGAGGCCCTTCTTGGCGCCGTGCAGCGTCTCGTACAGCGGCTTGCCGACGACCGGGGTGCGCTCCAGGAGGTCCTTGCCGCGGGCCAGGAAGCGCTCGTAGCCGTCGGTGGTCCTGAGCGTCGCCAGGTGGTTCGCGAGGCCGCCGATCGTCGGGGCGTAGGAGCGCTCGTTGTCGTTCACGACGATCACCAGCGGGCGGTCCTTGGCGGCCGCGATGTTGTTCAGGGCCTCCCACGCCATGCCGCCGGTGAGCGCGCCGTCGCCGATGACCGCGACGACGTGGTCGTCGCGCTCCTGGATCTCGTTCGCCTTCGCCAGGCCGTCGGCCCAGCCGAGGACGGTGGAGGCGTGGCTGTTCTCGATCACGTCGTGCTCGGACTCGGCCTGCGAGGGGTAGCCGGAGAGGCCGCCCTTCTGCTTCAGCTTGGAGAAGTCGTTGCGGCCGGTGAGCAGCTTGTGCACGTAACTCTGGTGGCCGGTGTCCCACAGGACCTTGTCCTGGGGGGACTCGAAGACGCGGTGCAGGGCGATCGTCAGCTCGACGACGCCCAGGTTCGGGCCGAGGTGGCCGCCGGTCTTGGAAACCGCGTCGACGAGGAAGGTCCGGATCTCGCCTGCCAGCTGGTCCAGCTGCTCCAGGCTGAGCCGGTCCAGATCGCGCGGTCCCGTGATGCGGGTCAGCAGCGGCACCCGTGCCTCCTTGCGATAGAGCTGTATGAGCTGTCAGTAGCAGCTGGTTGAGCGTCGAGCTTGTCGGGCCAGTCGAGTCTAATGTTCCGCCGCTGAAAGCGGCGTCCGGGCTGTGCCTTCCTCGTCACGCCCTCGTCACAAAATGGCACCCGCCCCGCCGGGTGCCGTGCGTGACTGTGCCCGGCGTCGCCATTGACGCCGGGCACAGTCAGTCCAGGCCAGAAGGGGCGCGGCTGCCGTCAGGCGCGGCCGGCCGTCTTCTGGGTCTTACGGGTGATCGAGTCGATGACGACCGTGGCGAGGAGCACACCGCCGGTGATCATGTACTGGATCGGGGTGGCGATGCCCTGAAGGGCGAGGCCGTACTGGATCGACGTGATGACCAGCACACCGAGCAGCGCGTTCCAGGTGCGGCCCCGGCCACCGAAGAGGCTGGTGCCGCCGATGACGGCCGCGGCGATGACGTTCATCAGGAGGTCGCCCGCGCCGGCGCTCTGGTTGGCCGCCGCGATCTTGGAGGCCCAGAAGAGGCCGCCGACCGCCGCGAACAGGCCCGCGATGGAGAACACGGAGATGCGGATCGCCGTGACGTTGATACCGGCACGGCGGGAGGCCTCGACGCTGCCGCCGAGCGCGTTGACCTTGCGGCCGTACGAGGTGCGGCGCAGCAGGAAGTCCGTACCGACCAGGACGATGCCGAAGAGCAGCACCGCCAGCGGCAGGCCCTTGTACTGGTTGAAGATGATCGCGACGCCGAACATGGCGATCGCGAGCAGCACCGTGCGCATGATGATGTCGCTGAGCGGCCGGGACGGGATGCCCGCGGCCTCGCGACGCCGGTTGCCGAGGAAGGTCGGCACGAAGTAGGCGAGGACCGCGATGAGGGCGAGGCCGTAGGCGGCCGCGACATCGGAGAAGTAGTACGTGGTGAGCTTGCCGACCACGCCGTCGCCGTCGATGTTGATGGTGCCGTTGGAGCCGAGGATCTGGAGCATGAAGCCGTTCCAGAACAGCAGCCCGGCGAGGGTGACGGCGAAGGCGGGGGCGCCGAGCCGTGCGAAGAAGAAGCCGTGCAGGGCGCCGATGACCGCGCCCGCGGCGAGCGAGATCAGGACGGCGAGCCACTCGTTCACGCCGTGCGTGACACTCAGCACCGCGGTGATCGCGGAGGAGACGCCGGAGACGGAGCCGACCGAGAGGTCGATCTCGCCGAGCATCAGCACGAAGACGATGCCGACCGACATCATGCCGGTGGCGACCATCGCGACGAGGATGTTGTTGATGTTCTCCGCGCCGAGGAACGCCGAGTTCAGGCTCTGGAAGATCGCGCAGATGACGATCAGGCCGATGACGACCGGGATGGCGCCCAGGTCGCCGCCCTTGACCTTGCGCTTGAACTCGCTGAGGTACCCGGCGAAGCCCTGCTCGCGCACGAGGAGTCGGGGGTCGACGGCGGTGACGGCGGCGCCGGCGGCCACGCCGGGGGCGTCCACGGGAGACTTCGTCTTGGTGACGTTGGTCTTTTCGATGCTCACTTCTGGAGCCCCCCGTTCGCGCGGGCCGCACGACGAGTCACGGCGTTGTCCGTGGCGCCGGTGATGGCGGAGATGACTTCTTCCTGGGACGTGCTCTTGACCTCGAACACGCCGTTGTTGCGGCCGAGTCGCAGGACCGCGACCTTGTCGGCGACGGCCTGTACGTCGGCCATGTTGTGGCTGATGAGGATGACCGCGTGACCGCGCTCGCGCAGCCGCTCGACGAGGTCGAGGACCTGCGCGGTCTGCTCGACGCCGAGGGCGGCGGTGGGCTCGTCGAGGATCACCAGCTTGGGCTCGCCGAGCATGGAGCGGGCGATGGCGACGACCTGGCGCTGACCGCCGGAGAGCGAGGCGACCGGGATCCGCACGCTGGGTATCCGGATCGACAGCGTCTCCAGCAACTCCTGGGCGCGGCGCTCCATTTCGACCTCGTCGAGGACGCCGCGCTTCTTGATCTCGCGGCCCAGGAAGAGGTTGCCGACGACGTCGATGTTGTCGCAGAGCGCGAGGTCCTGGTAGACCGTCGCGATGCCGAGGTCCTGGGCGTCGTGCGGCCGGTTGACCGCCACGGCCCTGCCGTCCCACTCGATGACACCGTCATCGATGGGGTGCACGCCGGCGATCGTCTTGACCAGGGTGGACTTTCCGGCGCCGTTGTCGCCGACCAGGGCGATCACTTCACCGGCGTGGACTTCAAGCTCTACGTCGGTGAGCGCCTGGACGGCACCGAATCGCTTGGAGACCCCGCGCAACGCCAGCACGGGCGTAGCGGACACGTGAACCATCTCCTTCACCGTCACGGGCCTGGCCCGGCGGGAGGTTGAACTCAGAAGAATGAGGGGGGTGTTGGAGTTCCGTCCGGCGCCCCGCCGTTGAGCTTGCGGGGCTGTTGGCGGCGGGGCGCCGGACGTGCATCAGGGGCCCGTGAGGGCCGTGGCCGGGGGCTGCGGGCTACGTCGAGGCGCGCCCCCGGGTGCTTCGGGTTACTTCAGGCCGATCTTGTCGCACGCCTTCTTGTACTTCGGCGTGCAGATGTCGTTGACCGTGTAGTAACCCTCCTTGATGACCGTGTCCTTGATGTTGTCCTGCGTCAACGAGACGATCGGGACGATCACGGAGGGGATGCCCTTCTCGGTGCCGCTGTCGACCTTCGTGGTCTGCAGCGAGCTGTCGAGCTTGCCCGTCTTGGCGATCGAGACGGCCATCTTGGCGACGGTCTCGGCCTCCTGCGGGTAGGACTTGAAGACCGACATGTACTGATCGCCCGTCACGATCCGCTGCACGCCCGCGAGTTCGGCGTCCTGGCCGGTGACCGGGGGAAGCTTGGAGACGCCCGCGCCCTTGAGCGCGGTGATGATGCCGCCGGCGAGGCCGTCGTTGGCGGAGTAGACGCCGACGATCTTGTCCTTGCCGATCGCGGAGATCGCGCCCTCCATGTTGGTGTTGGCGTTCTCCGGCTTCCACTCCTTGGTGTCGTACTCCTTGGCGACCTTCACCTTGCCGTCGAGGACGGAGTGGGCGCCCTTCTTGAAGTCACCGGCGTTCGGGTCCGTGGCGGCGCCGTTCATCATGACGATGCTGTTGCTCGGCTTGGCCTTGTCGCCCAGGGCCTTCAGGAGCGCCTTGCCCTGCTCCTTGCCGACCTCCTGGTTGTCGAAGGAGGTGTAGGCGGAGATGGGGCCCTCGGCCAGGCGGTCGTAGGCGACGACGGGGATGTCCGCGTCCTTCGCCTTCTTCACACCGCCGGCGACGGCCTTGGAGTCGACCGCGTCGAGGATCAGCACGTCCACCTTGTTGGTGATCATCGTGTCGATCTGCTGCGACTGGACGGAGGCGTCCTGCTTGGCGTTGAGGTACTTGATCGTGCCCTTGCCGTTCGTCAGCTTCTTGACCTGCTGCTCGATGATGGGCTTGTCGAACTTCTCGTAACGCGCCGTCTGGTTCTCCGGAAGGAGCAGACCTATCTTCAGCGCGTCGGTCTTCTTGCCCGCGGCCTTGTCGCCTTCGTCCTTGGACTCCTTGGCGCTGCCACAGGCGGCCAGCGAAACGGCCATGGCGGTGGCGCAGACAGCAACGGCGGCACGACGCATACGCGTGTTCACTTCAGAAACCTCCCTGACGAGGCCGCGTCGTTGCGGCCGAGGTGGCTGGAAGTCAACTCGGCCCCAACGGCAGCGTCAAGGAGTAAATCCTTAACGGGTTGGCAACGGTGTCATGCGTTCTCTAAGTGAAGGCAGGTGTAGCTGCGGGCACAGAGCCCGCACCGGAGCCGTCCAAAAGCATCGAATCGCCCATCTCGCTGAGGGCCAGCGCCAGGGCTCCGAGTACCTCGGCCCGGCCGCCCAACGCCCCCGGAAGCACCGAGAGTTGGCGCCCGGCGCTGGGGATCGCGTACCGCCCGACGGACTCCCTGATGGGGCCGAGGACCAGCTCACCGGCCTCCGCGAGATCGCCGCCGAGGACGACCCGGCTGGGGTTGAGGAGGTTGCACAGGTTCGCGACGCCGGAGCCGATGTGCCGCCCCACGTCCGCGACGACCCGGCGGCAGCCCGGGTCCCCGTCGCGCGCGAGCCGGACGACGCCCTCCATGGTGAGGTCGGTCCCGTGGCTGGACTGGAGCAGCGGCAGTACGTAGCGGGCGGCGGCGAAGGTCTCCAGGCAGCCGCGGTTGCCGCAGCGGCACACCGGGCCCGACTCGTCGAGCGTGATGTGCCCGATCTCCCCCGCCGTGCCGCCGGGGCCGCGGTAGATCTTCCCGCTGATGACCAGGCCCGCGCCGACTCCGCTGGCGACCTTGATGTACGCGAGGTCCTTCACGCCCCGGCCGCTGCCCCACACCAGCTCGCCGAGCGCGCCCAGGTTCGCGTCGTTGTCGACGTGCACCGGCACGCCGAGGCGCCGGGCCAGCTCCTCGGCCGGCTTGGTGCCGGACCAGCCCGGCAGGATCGAGGTGGAGCCGAGCGTGCCGCTCTCCACGTCGATGGGGCCCGGCACGCCGAGCCCGACGCCCGCGACCTTCGCCCGGTCCACGCCGGTCGCCACGATGAGCCGCTCGACCAGCTCCTCGGCCCGGTCGAAGCCCTGCGCGGCGGAGGCGTCCACGTCGAGCGGCTCGGACTCCTCGGCGAGCACCTGGTGGGCGAGGTTGCCGACGGCCACGCGCAGGTGGGTGTGGCCGAAGTCGACGCCGATGACGATGCCCGCGTCGCCGCTCAGCGAGACGCTGCGGGCCCTGCGGCCACCGGCGGACGTGGGGGTGACCTCGACGGTTCCGCCGTCCTTGAGCTCCCGGACGATGTTGGAGACCGTCGCGGCGGACAGGCCCGTCGTCCGCGCGATCTCCGCCTGCGTGAGCGACCCCGCAAGCCGTACGGCGCGCACGACCCGCTCGAGATTGGCCCGGTGCAGCGAGGACTGCGACCCCGGAGTCTCCATTGACCCACCCTTATCCCGTGGCCCGCGTCACCCAGCGTGACCGGCGCCTGTACAAGTTATGAACTCCAAGCTCCGCTGAAGGTGTCTCCGCCGTCAAGCCCTTGACAGAAATCGGTGCTTTACACCGTACGCAGGGGTCGGGCCCCGGAGAGGAGATCCTCCGGGGCCCGACCCCTGTCGCGCGGCTTGTTGGGCGACGAATCGCCGTCAGCGGAAGGTGCCTTGCGACACCGAGCCGGCGATCCGGCGCTGGAAGAAGATGTACACGATCAGTACGGGCACCACCGTGACGACGATCGCCGCGAACAGCGCACCGTAGTCGATGTTGTAAACCTGCGAAGACGCGTACGCGGCCATGCCCTGGGTCAGCACCCATTTGTCCTGGTCGGTGTTGAGCGCGACCGGCAGCAGGAACTGGTTCCACAGACCCAGGAAGTTGAAGATCGCCACCGCGGCCATGCCAGGACGGGCCATCGGCAGCATCACCTGGAAGAACGCCCTCCAGTCCCCGGCGCCGTCGATCAGCGCGGCCTCGTACACGTCGTGCGGCAGCGACCGGAAGAACGCGTAGAGGAAGAACACCGTGAACGGCAGCGCGAACGCGACGTAGGTGAGGATCAGTCCCGGCCGGGTGTTGAGGAGGCCGAAGTTCTGGAGCTGGAAGAAGAGCGGGACGATGGCCAGGAAGACCGGGAAGGTGAGTCCGGCCAGCATCACGTAATAGATCAGCCGGCGGCCGGGGAACTGGAACCTGGCCAGGATGTACGCGCACATCGCGCCCAGCAGCATCACCAGGAACAGCGCGGAGACCACGACGATCACCGAGTTCAGGAAGAACTTCCCGATGTTCGCGTCGGTCCACGCGTTCACGTAGTTCTCGACCCGCCAGTGGCCCGGCAGCTCGAACGGCGACGACAGGATCTCGCCGGTCGACTTGAACGAGGACATCAGCACCCACAGCATGGGCACGGCCACGATCACGGACCACAGGATCAGCAGGGTGTGCGAGAGCACCGCGAACCTGCGGTCGCTGCTCACGGCGACGCGCGTCAGCTTCCGGTCGCTCTTCACCTTGCGGTCGGCGGCTATGGCGCTCACCGGCTACCTCCCTCGGAACCGGCACGCCGGGCCTTCCAGCCACGCGCCTTCTCTTTGCCCTCGTTCTCGCCGCCGCCGGTCAGGCGGTTGACGGTGAAGACGAGCGCCGCGAACACCAGGGTGACGACGGCGAGGACGACGCCCATCGCGGTGGCGAGGCCGAACTGCTGCTTGGTGAAGGCCATGTGGTACAGCCGCTGACTGATCGTCAGGGTCGAGTTGGCGGGACCGCCGTTCGGCAGCATCGCCTGTACGTAGACGAACGCGTCGAGGGCGGCGATGCCCAGGTAGATGTACGCCGTCTGCACGCTGTCCCGGATCGCCGGCAGGGTGATCGAGATCGTCATCCGGAACCGGCCGGCCCCGTCGATCCTGGCCGCCTCGTACAGCTCGGCGGGGACTCCCTTGATCGCGGCGATGAAGAGCACCGCGTAGAACCCGACGAGCCCCCAGACGATGACGAACATCAGGGCCGGCATCGCCGTCGACGTCTCGCCGAGCCAGGCGAACTCCTTGAAGTGGTCGAGGCCGAGCGAGGTCAGGACGCCGTTGACCAGACCCGCGTTCGGGTCGAACATCTGGGCCCAGATCAGGCCGACGATGATCGCCGGAACGACGTAGGGGAAGAACGAGATGATCCGGTAGAAGGAGGCGGCGCCGATGCCCCGGACGGGGCCGATGCTGGGCCCGCCCAGGGTGACGGCCACCGCGACCCCCAGGGCGAGCGTCAACGTCACGAACGGCACGACGGCCGCCAGCAGCGCGACGTTGGTCAACGCCTTCAGGAAGACCTCGTCCTGGAACATCTTGGTGAAGTTGTCGAGCCCGACGAAGTCGTAGTCCGGGCTGAAGCCGCGCCAGTTCGTCATCCCCCAGAAGATCGCCTGGGCGAACGGGTACAGGACGAAGAGCACGAAGATGGTCAGCGGGATGCCGAGGAACGCGAGGAAGAACGTCACCCGGTCGAACGTGAGCTTGCGGCGGCGGGGCCGCCCGCCACGGGCGGCCGGTGTCGGCCGGCCGCCCGCGGCTTCGGATTTGGTGATCGTGTCACTCATGGCAGTGCTAGCTGATCTTGATCTTGTCGACGGAGTCGTCATCCCTGACCTTGTCGGAGATCTTCTGCAGAGCCCTCGTCAGCCCCTTGGCGTCGAGGTCACCGGAGAGGAACGAGTTCCACGGCACCAGCTGGTCGGTGTTCATCCCGTAGGCCTCGACGAACCGCCGCATGTCGTAGATGTTGTCGCCCGCGGCGTTGAGCAGCTTCGTCTGGGAGACAAGGGCCGATGATCCGAAGCCGTCCGCCGGCACGGTGCCCTTGACGACCGTCGGGGCCAGCTTCGTCTTCGAGAAGTTGGCAGCCGCCTTCTCGGACAGCATCGCCCGCAGCACCTCTTTGCCACCGGCCGGGTTCTTGCCCTGCTTGGGAACGATGAACGGCTCGCCCGAGGCCGCGTGCAGCGTCTCGTAGGGCAGCTTCGGCTTGTCCGTGAGCGTCATCTCCGGGAAGCCGGTCATCTGGAAGTCCTTCTTGGTGGCGTCCTTCATCTCGTTCTCGATCCAGCCACCGGACGGGTAGAGAATCGCCTTCTGGTCGTTGCTCCAGATCGCCTGCGCCTTCTGGAACTGGGTGCCGGAGCCACCGGGGACGAACATCTTCTCCTTGACCATGGTCTCCATGACCTTGAGGACGCCCTGGATGGCCGGGTGCGACCAGGCGTTCTTCTCCAGATTTCCCAGAGCGAGCCGGACCTCGTTGCCACCCTCCTTGATCGCCGAGGCGAACAGCATCGTCTGGTAGTACGTTGCTGCTTCCTTGCCGTGGACGAAGAGGTACTTGCCCTTCTTCTTCGCCTTCTGGCCGAGGTCGAGCGCCTCGTCCCACGTCTTGGGCGGGGTCCAGTTGTTCTCCTCGAACAGCGTCTTCGAGTACCAGACGCCGTACACCGTCATCACGTAGCGGAGCGCGACGAACTTGTCGTTGTACGTCCCGGGTTCCTTGACGCCGGGGTAGACGATGTCGGCGATCTTCTTGCCCTCGTACGTCTTCGCCTCGAAGAGGTCGTCCAGCTCCTCCAGCTGGTCGAGGATGCCGAGGAACCCGATCTGGTCCTCACCGGAGTTGTCGATGAGGTCCGGCGGGTTGCCGCCGACGAACCGGGGCTGGAGCTCAGGGGCGATGTCGACGACCGGCTTGACCTGCACCTTGGTACCGGCGACCTGAGCGCCGATGACCTTGTTGACGTAATCGACGTAGTCGGTGCCGTAGCCGCCGTCGAAGATGGCCGCCTCGACCTTGGAGTTCTTTTCGACGCCGAACGGGTTCTTGCTGCTGCCCTTGTTCTTCGCGCCACCGTTGTTGTCGTCGTCGCTGGAGGGGGAGCCACACGCGACGGCGAACGAACCCATGGCCGCTGTTGCTATCGCTCCACGCAGGAGCGTGCGCCTGTCAAGAGAGCCGGCACGAATGGTCATCTCTGCATCCTCACTGATCGACTGGATCTCTACCGATGTGCTGATTGGTCGGCTGCCGGGCCGGAATGGCCATGCGCTTGCCGCAGTTCTCTGTGAACGCGTCCTGATGACGGTGCCGCTCAGCGGCACCGATGGTGATCAGCTGAGCGATGTCGGAAAAGGCCTGCACCGAGGGTGGATCCCATGCTCAAGTCCTCGCCTTCTAACAGGACTCAGGCGGTGAACCGGATCCTCCCCGGCACCGCGGTGATGTGCTGCGTAACGCAGGTGGAGCTGGGTGGTGCCCGCCCGGCAGGACGCACGGCCGGAGCGGTGGCGACAGGTATAGTCCACTCACAGCGGGGGGAGCAAGATCGATGCAGGTTTGGGTGTCGGTCTTTTCCGAGTTGAGACCTCACGGAAATACGTCGCACGAGCGACGAACGGATCTTTCCAACTCCCTTGCCTACAAAGGGTGTAGCGGAATCCCTCGGACCGCTTGCGGAGACGGGCTTACCCCGCCGCGCGGAATTCCATCAGCAGCAGCGCGGAATCGTCGTCGACACCCGATTCCGTGTGCGCGTGCACATCGGAGCGCACATGCACGAGGCAGTCGTCGAGGGACTCCCCGCGCAGCAACCGGACGCGCCGCACCAGCGGATAGAAGGCGTCCTCCGCGTTCCGCGCCTCGGCGAGGCCGTCGGTGTAGAGCAGCACGCGGTCGCCGTCCGCCAGCTCGACATGGCTCGGCTCCGGCGGCTCCGCCTCCAGCCACTCCAGGCCGAACGGCAGGGCGTGGCTTGGTGGTTGGGCGAGTTCGTGGCCACCGTCGGCCCGCACGACGAGCGGCGGCGGATGCCCGAAGGAGAGCAGCGTGAGCCGTCCCGACGGAGCGAGTTCGGCGAGCACCGCGGTGACGAACTGCTCGTCCACGCCCCGGCGTTGGAGCGCGTCCGCCATCTTGGCGGCGACCTCGCCCAGGTCCGCGGAGTCGTGCGCGCTCATCCGGAAGGCGCTGAGCATCACGGTGGCGGTGCGCACGGCGCTCAGCCCCTTGCCCTGTACGTCGCCGATGACGACGCGGACGCCGCCGGGCGCCGGGACCACCTCGTAGAAGTCGCCGCCGATCCGGGCGTCCTCGGTCGCCGAGAGGTAGGAGGCGGCGATCCGGGCGGGGGCGGTGTCCTGGGGCACCGGGGCGAGGATCACGCTCTGGACGAACTCGGAGATCATCCGGTGCCGGGTGGCCCGCCGCTCGTGCCGCACACGCGCCTGCGCGGCGACGGCGGAGGCCCCGGTCACCAGGGCCACGCTGATCAGGGCCACCGCGCCGCGCCGCGTGAAGAACAGGTCGTCGTACGCGGCCACCGCCGCACACAGCAGGAGCGCGACGAAGCCGCAGGTCACGACCTTGCGGGGCGGGGAGCAGCAGGCGGTGAGCGCGGGGCAGACGGCGAAGAGCGGGAGCAGCCCGACGTCCGCGCCGAGCACCACGTCGAAGACCGCGACGCCGGCCGCGAAGACGAGGCCGGGACAGAGGGCGGCGGGCCACGAGGGGGATGCGGGAACACGCATGACGTTTCCTGACGCCGGAAGCAAAGACGACGAGACTGGATCTTTTGCCAAGATTTGCCACTGTACATGGGCAATTCACACAGCCGACCTTCGCTCACCCCGCGTGAGGGCTTCCGCACGCGCCGTGTGTGACAACTCCGTCGCCCATTCCGTCCATAAGCACCCAACACCCTTGACACCACTGTGCACTTGGGCCACTACTGGACCTTGCTCAGCTAACTGACAACGTTGTCCATTAGCCGAAGGGCACACTTTTGATGAGACGCAGACACAGATTCGGTGCCACGGCCGCGCTCGGCGCGGCCGCACTCGTGCTCACGGCCGCCGGCCAGGGCCTCACCACCGCGACACCCGCCCGGGCCGCCGAGCCCCGGCCGGAATTCCGCTCGTCCTTCGAGGCCGGGCAGCCGGCCCCCGACTGGCTGAACACCGTCGACACCGCCCCGGACGGCAGCAAGCGGTCGAGCGGCGTGGACGGCGCGTACAGCAGCGGCATGCCGGGCAATGTGAACGGCCACGTCACCGACATCCGGGCCAGTGGCGAGAACACCAGCGGCGGCGAGACCAAGGAGAACCTCGTCGACGGCGAGGCGACGACCAAGTGGCTGGCGTTCACGCCGACGGCGTGGGTGGAGTACGACCTCGACGAGCCGGTCAAGATCTCCAAGTACGCGCTCACGTCGGCCAACGACCACGACGAGCGCGACCCGAAGGACTGGACCCTGAAGGGTTCGACGGACGGCAAGGACTGGAAAACGCTCGACTCCCGCTCCGGCGAGACGTTCGACAAGCGCCACCAGCTCAAGACGTACGACATCCAGGACCCGGCCACCGCCTACGCGCACTACCGCGTCGAATTCACGAAGAACAACGGCGCGAGCGACGCCACCCAGCTGGCCGACTTCCAGCTCTCCACCGGCGAGGACTCCACACCCGCCCCCGAGGACATGCTCTCGCTCGTGGACCGCGGCCCGACCGCCTCCCCCACCGCGAAGGCCGGCGTCGGCTTCACCGGGACGCGCGCGCTGCGCTACGCGGGCACGCACAAGGGAGACGGCCGCGCCTACTCGTACAACAAGGTCTTCGACGTCGACGTGGCGGTGGCCAAGGACACCGAGCTCGCCTACAAGATCTTCCCGTCGATGGCGGACGACGACCGCGACTACGACGCCACGAACGTCTCCGTCGACCTGGCCTTCACCGACGGCACGTACCTCAGCGACCTCAAGGCCGTCGACTCGTACGGCGGGGCGCTCACTCCGCAGGGGCAGGGCGCGGCCAAGCGGCTGTACGTGAATCAGTGGAACGCCGTGAAGGCGTCGATCGGTTCCGTCGCCGCCGGGAAGACCGTCGACCGGGTGCTCGTCGCGTACGACTCCCCGAAGGGGCCCGCGAAGTTCCGCGGCTGGCTCGACGACCTCAGCATCGCGAAGGCTCAACCCGCCCCGCCCAAGGCGCACTTGAGCGACTACGCGTCCACGACCCGCGGCACGAACTCCACCGGCGACTTCTCGCGCGGCAACACGTTCCCGGCGACCGCCGTCCCGCACGGCTTCAACTTCTGGACGCCGGTGACCAACGCGGGCTCGCTGAGCTGGCTGTACGACTACGCGCGCGACAACAACGCGGACAATCTGCCGACCCTCGAAGCGTTCTCGGCGAGCCACGAGCCGAGCCCGTGGATGGGTGACCGGCAGACGTTCCAGGTGATGCCGTCGGCGAAGGCGGGCGACGCGCTCGACACCTCGCGCTCGGGCCGGGCCCTGCCGTTCAAGCACGACGACGAGACGGCCACCCCCTCGTACTACGGCGTGAAGTTCCAGAACGGCGTGCGCGCGGAGATGACGCCCACCGACCACGCCGCCGCGCTCCGCTTCAGCTACCCCGACGACGACGCGAGCGTGGTCTTCGACAACGTCTCCGACAAGGGCGGCCTCACGCTCGACAAGGAGAACGGGGTCGTGACCGGCTACTCGGACGTGAAGTCCGGGCTGTCGGCGGGTGCGACGCGCCTGTTCGTGTACGGGGTCTTCGACAAGCCGGTGAAGGACGCCGAATCGGCGGGCGTGAAGGGGCACTTCACGTTCGACGCGGGCAAGGACAGGACCGTCACCCTGCGCCTCGCGACCTCCCTCATCGGCGTCGACCAGGCCAAGGACAACCTGGCGCAGGAGCTCCCGGAGAGCCGCTCCTTCGGCGACGTACGGGACGCGGCGCGCGCCCAGTGGGACACGCTGATGAAGAAGGTGGAGGTCGAGGGCGCGACGGACGACCAGCGCACGAGCCTCTACTCCTCGCTCTACCGGCTGTACCTGTACCCCAACTCGGCGTTCGAGAAGGTCCGTTCGGAGGGCGGATCCGGCACGGCCACGTACAAGTACGCCTCGCCCTTCTCGCCCATGCCGGGCCCCGACTCCCCCACCCACACCGGCGCGAAGATCGTCGAGGGCAAGCCGTACGTCAACAACGGCTTCTGGGACACGTATCGCACGACATGGCCCGCGTACTCGCTGCTCACGCCCAAGAAGGCGGGCGAGTTGGTCGACGGGTTCGTGCAGCAGTACCGGGACGGCGGCTGGACCTCGCGCTGGTCCTCGCCCGGGTACGCCGACCTGATGACCGGCACCTCCTCCGACGTCGCGTTCGCGGACGCGTACGTGAAGGGCGTCGACGACTTCGACGTGGAGTCGGCGTACAAGGCGGCCGTGAAGAACGCGACGGTGGTGCCTCCGCAGGCGGGTGTCGGCCGCAAGGGCATGGAGACGTCCCCGTTTCTCGGCTACACCCCGTCGGACACGCACGAGGGCATGTCGTGGGCTCTTGAGGGATACCTCAATGACTTCGGCATCGCGGAGATGGGCCGCAAGCTCTACAAGAAGACGGGCGACAAGCACTACAAGGAGGAGTCCGAGTACTTCCTGAACCGGGCCCGCGACTACGTCAACATGTTCGACGACAAGGCGGCGAGCGGCAGTTCGAGCCCGGGATTCTTCCAGGGCAAGGACAAGGCCGGCGACTGGCGGGTGAAGTCGGAGGACTTCGACCCGGCGATCTGGGGCTACGACTACACCGAGACCAACGCCTGGGGCTACGCCTTCACCGCCGTCCAGGACAGCCGCGGCCTCGCCAACCTGTACGGCGGCAGGGCCGGGCTCGCCAAGAAGCTCGACACGTACTTCGACACTCCGGAGACGGGCTCGAAGGACGTCGCCGGATCGTACGGCGGTGTCATCCACGAGATGACCGAGGCGCGCGACGTACGGATGGGCATGTACGGCCACTCGAACCAGGTCGCCCACCACGTCACGTACATGTACGACGCGGCCAGTCAGCCGTGGAAGACGCAGGAGAAGGTGCGCGAGGTCCTGTCGCGGCTCTACACCGGCAACGAGATCGGCCAGGGCTACCACGGCGACGAGGACAACGGCGAGCAGAGCGCCTGGTACCTGTTCTCCTCGCTCGGCTTCTACCCGCTGGTGATGGGCAGCGGTGAATACGCCATCGGTTCCCCGCAGTTCACGAAGATGACGGTCCATCTGGAGAACGGCAAGGACCTCGTTGTCAAGGCGCCGAAGAACAGCGCGAAGAACGTCTACGTGCAGGGCGTGAAGGTCAACGGCCGTACGTGGAACAAGACGTCGCTGCCGCACGAGGCGATCGCCAAGGGCGGCGTCATCGAGTTCGCGATGGGCGACAAGCCGTCGAAGTGGGGTACGGGGGCGGGCGCGGCCCCGACCTCGATCACGAACGACGACAAGGTGCCGTCGCCGCGCTCCGACGCGATCACCGGGTCCGGCGCGCTCTTCGACAACTCCTCTGCTACGTCGGCCAGTTCGGAGTCCGTGGAGCTGCCGGTCGGCGCGGACGGCGCGAAGGCGGTCCAGTACACGCTGACGTCGTCGGACGACCGGGCGAAGGCGCCGACGGGCTGGAAGCTGGAGGCGTCGGACGACGGTCGGAAGTGGCAGACCGTCGACGAACGCTCCGGCGAGTCCTTCGCCTGGGACCAGCAGACGCGGGCGTTCTCCGTGCCGGACCCGGCCGCCCACAAGCACTACCGGCTGGTGTTCTCCGGTGGGGCGGCGACGGTGGCGGAGGTGGAGCTGCTGTCGTGACCCGCACCACCCGCCCCGGCATCGGCCCTGCCCGCCCTCACGAGGGGCAGGCGCCCGCCTTGCCGCCGCGGTAGGTGCGGTACACCGGCTGGGGCTTTCCGGTGCCCGGCGGGAACTCCACGATCGGGACGGGCTTGCAGACCGCCCACTGGTCGTTCTCGCCGGGCCCCATGAAGCCGTAGGTGCCGCTCGCGCCCTGCAAGCAGCGGTCGCAGTGGCTGCCGTCGAGGGTCGCCGTGGTGAGCGTGCCGTAGATGTCCTTCGCGGACGGCAGCAGCATGGGGTCGGACTTCTGGTCGCCGGTGTCGTGGACCTCGCTGTACGTGCGGTCCACGGCGCCGGCGAGCAGCGTGAAGCCGTCGTAGTACATCGCCGCGTAGCCGTCGTCCAGCGCCTTGCCGCCCAGCTTGTACGTCTTCGCCAGCTTCTGGAAGCGGGCCACGAACGCGGCGGAGCCCCGGGGCGGCGTGTTCCGGTTCTTCACCCAGGCGGGGTCGTAGCCCGAGGCGTCCACGATGGTCGCGTTGATCGTGGTGAGGTCGCCCTTGACGTCCTCGGTGGTGAGGGCGGGGTCGAGGCCGGTGCCGACCTTCAGGATCCGCAGCTTGTGGCGGTGGTCGCAACTGCCTTCTCCCGCCAGGCGGTTGATGAGATAGGGCAGGTCCTGGTCCCGGCCCGCGTAGAAGACGGTGTCCGCCTTCTTGCCGCAGATCTTCGTGGCGGCGTCGGAGAACCGGCGCGTCATGCCCTGGTCGTCGCCGGACGAGCCGACGAAGTGGGCGTTGCGGTTGTCCAGGTCGTACTTGTCGTCGAAGCGCTCCTTGATGACCTTGCGCAGGTCCTTCGTGTAGACGTCGCCCTCGCGGGTGTCCCAGACGAGGAAGCCGCTGCCCTCGCCCCGGTGCTCGCGCAGATACGCGTCGAGGGCGCGGACGAACTCCTCGTTGTTGGGTGAGGTCTTGAAGAGGTACTGGTAGTTCAGCGAGGTCGCGCTGATCACCGGGCCCACGGTGGGGATGGAGCGCCCGGACAGGTCGGCGACCGCGCTGCGGGTCTCGGCGGTGCTGTTCGGGATGCCGGTCACGCCGATCAGCGGCGTCTTCTTGTCCTGGGCCAGCTCGTCGAGCCGGTCGACGACGTCCTCCCACTGGTCGAGGCCGCGGCCGTCGGGGGCGAGCAGCAGCTGGTAGTGCGGGCCGCCGCCGGCCCGGTTCGCCTCCTGCTGGGCGGCGAGGGCGCCGGCCAGACCGCGGCGGATCGTGTCGTGGGTCATCGCGCTGGTGGCGTCGGCGGTGAACGGCATCATCAACGCGATCCGCGCGTACGGGACGGGAGCCTGCCGGCCCTCCGGGTCGTCCCGCTCGCGCTGGACGCGCGCGTTCTCGTCGGCCACCTTCCGGATCAGGCCGTCGATGGCGGTGTCCCCCGTCTCGAAGGCGTGCGCGGTGACCCCGACGCAGTCCTTGCCGCGCGGTTCGAGGTCGTCGCCGCAGTCGCCGGGGCGGGACTGCACGAACCAGATGACGCCGCCGACGAGTGCGAGCACCGCCAGGAGGGCGACGCCCCAGTCCAGCGGGCCCCATTCCTTGGGTCGACCACGGAACATCAGGATCCTTCGCTGGCTGGGATGGGCAGGGGAAGCCGCTTGCGGGCGGCGGGCGGCCAGTCGCGGGCGGCCCGGCCGAGCGCCCCGTGCCACGTGTCGTGGCGGCGGGCGAGAAAGCCGAGTTCGGTACCGACGGCCTGGCACATTTCTCCGGCGTCCTCATCGATGTCCGCGTCGGCGTACGGCTCGGACAGGTACCACAGGGCGTGCAGCAGCCGGTTGATGGCGCGGTCCGTCTCGTCACGCGGGGCGGAGCGGCCCTGGTGCTCCTCCCGCGCGAGCCGTACCCGCTGGTCGGTCCAGGGCTCGACGCCCTCCGGAGCGCTGCCCGCAGGCGGTGTCGGCGCGGTGGCGCAGCTGCGCAGGCACGCCATCCAGTGTTCGACGCTCTCCTGGACCGCGGGGCTGCTGAACCCCTCGTAGAGCCGGTCCACGACCTTCCGCGCGTCCCCGGTGGCGAGCTTGTGCCACAGCGCCTCGGCCTCTTCCGTGTCGGCACGCGGTACGTGGTACTTGTGCAGGAAGTTGTGGATCCCGTGCCAGCTGTGCGCCCCTTCGGTGGGCGGCAGCGTGCGGCGCGCCTCGTGCACGAGCAGCCGTTGCAGCAACGGGTCGGCCACCAGGGGCTGTTCGAGGGGGACGGGCGGCTGCCACTGCCGCTCGACGAGGTACTGGGCGGCGGAGTTCACCGGCAGCTCCGGGCCGTCGAGGTGCAGATGTTCCTTGGCGAGTTCCTCGGCGGCCGCGTGATTCCTGGCCAGGCAGAACGTGATCAGCCGGTCGCGCTGGCGGCGCTCGGGCAGCAGCTGTTCGAGCAGCACTTCGGTGACGGGTCGCCCGCCTTCGGTCTTCAGGTGGAGCAGGTCCTTGGGCGTGACGGCGCGGCCTTGCCCCACCGCGTGCACCACGGCGTCGCACAGCAGGCTCGCGGAGAGCGGGTGCCCGTCGGTCAACGCGTGCAGGGCGGACGCCAGATGGGGGTGGAGCAGCAGCGAGGCGGTCGGGTCGAGCAGGTTCAGTATGTCGTCGCGGCCGAGCGGGGTGAGCGGCACGACGAGCAGTCCGGCGGACGCGTGGTGCCCGACGCGTTCCCATACGGGTGGCGCGTGCTCGCGCTGCGCGGTGCCGGCCGGGGGCAGCAGGTCGGCGAGTTCGCAGCGCACGGCGTACGGCGCCTCGTCCTCGGTCAGGTCGCCGAGGTGGGTGGCGACGACGGTGATCCGGTCGCGGCCCGGCCGCTGGGGTGCGGCGCGGTGGTCGAGCAGCAGCTCCAGGAAGCGCCGCCCCGGCGGGGTGTGTGCCTCGTCGAGCAGGATCAGCGGCCACGCCTCGCGGTTCCAGCGGCGTACGGTCGCGTAGGCGGAGCCGATCTCGTCGAGGAAGGCCGCCATCAGTTCGGTCTCACCGGCCCGCCGGAAGTCGCCGCCGTAGCGGAAGTTCCCGCCGAGCCGGACGAGGGCTTCGTGCCCCGCGTCGGGCGGGTGCCCTGGTGGTCGGCGCTGGGCGTACCACTTGCGGACGGCGGAGCCGATGCCGCCCAGCGAGGCCAGTTCCCGCAGGACGGCCCGTGTGACGCGCGGCGCATCCGGTGCCTCCCCGCCGTCGGCGCCCGGCTCCGTCTCCGGGTCCTCCTGCGCGTTCCCGGCCAGGGACGCCTCCACCTTCGCGGCCCATTCGCGGGCCACCGCGCGTTCGTCGCCGCGCATCAGTCCGCAGGCGAGGAGCATGCGGGCGTGGCGGGCGCAGACGGCGTCGCGTTCCTCGGCGTTCCCCTCGCGCCAGCCGGACACGGCGAACAGGCTGGGCACCAGGACGGGAAACCGGCTGAGCCCGGGGGCGAACGCGCACACCAGGCGCTCCAGGATCTCCACCAGGTCGGCGGCGGGCCCGACCCCGTCGGGCCGCGCCTCGCCCGGCTGTGCGGCGCGGCCCGACGGCACCACGCTGACGTGGGCGAGCGGCAGCCGCCCGCGGTAGTGCTCGTCGAGCGCGTCGAGGACGGCGCTGCGGCCCGTCCCGTGCCGGCCGGTGAGCAGGACGACGGGCAGATCGTCGCCGAACGTCTTCTTCCTGCGGGCCCGTTGCTCGTAGGCGAGGCCGACGAGGGCCGGTACCAGAGCGTGCACCACGGGGTCGCGCGCGTACAGTGGCGGCACCTGCGACCTGCCCATCAGAAGCGTCCCGCTTCCCCTCGGCGTGCTCAACTCCCCTTCGAGCCCACGAATTTACCGGGACGGCCGATCGCCCACCAGGGGATCAGCAAGGTGGTCGCGGCAGGTCGGAACCGGGCCGGGGATGTCCGTGACGGATCAGGAACGGGGGTACATTTCCAGCTCGACGCCGTCCCGCAGCTCTTCGGCGGCCCGTACGTTCCCGGGGTAGGCGAGCCGTACGCGGCGCAGCGCCGCAAGCGGATTCAGGTGGGACAGGTCGATGTCGTCGACCTGGATGAGGTGCAGCTCCACCAGGCCGGGCAGCCTGAGGGCGATACGCCCCAGGGGCACGGGCTTTCCCGGTTTCGCGTACACGTAGAGGTGGGTGACCTGGGGCATCCGGACCTGCGCGTCGAACAGCAGCAGGCTCAGCTGTTCCGGCGACAGGGTCAGGGTGCGCAGTTCGGCGACTTCGGCGAGGGGCCTGCCCCAGTCCTCGGGCAGCAGCTTGTCCCCGGCTTCGTGCAGCCGCAGTTCCCGCAGCCGGGTGCAGCGGGTGGTCGCGGAGAGGTCGATGGCGCCCGGGGGCAGCGCGAGAGTGTGCAGCCGGTCGAGGTAGGGCAGTTCGGCGAGGCCGCGCCAGGGCACGCCGGGTCCCAGGTGCAGGGCTTCGAGGCCGCGGCAGCCCGCGAGGCCCGACAGCGGCTCGAACTGCGGAAGGTCGGCGAGGGTGAGGCCGCGCAGCCGCGGCAGCCGGGTGAGCGGCGCCGATTCGGTGAGGTTGCGGCAGCTCTGCAGGGTCAGCTCCTCCAGGGCGTCGAAGCCGTCGAGGAGGGCCAGGTCGGACACGCGCAGGGCGCCGCGCAGCCGCAGTCCGCGCAGCACCTCCGGGTCGAGTGCGGCGCGTACGGCGGCGGGGTCGAAGTCGCCGTGGATGCCGACGCGTTCGCAGCCGGGCAGCTCGGCGAGGACCGCGAGCTCGGCCGGCGAACGCACGGTGACGGTGTCCCCGCGGGGCTCGGCGAGGAGCGGCCGGATGATCTCTTCGGCGTACACGTCGGTGTCGAACCGGTCCCAGTGGCCGAGGAGTTGGCCCCGTACGGCGGGTTGGGTGGTGCCGAGGAACTCGCGCAGGCGCGGGATGGCGGCGTCGCCGCCGATCTGGCAGAGGGCGTGCACGGTGGCGAGTTCCTCGTCGCCGTGCAGGTCCTCGGCGCGCGGCAGCAGCCCGAGCAGGAGGGGGCCGGTGCGGGCGAGGTCCTTGGCCTGGCGCAGGCTGCGCGGCGGCAGCATGCGGGCCGCTTCGGCCTCGATGGTCTGCCGTACGGTCGGCTCCAGGCGGGTCGCCTGTTCCAGGGAGGCGAGGGCGAGCAGCCGGATGCGGGCCCGGACGGTGGTGTCGTGCTCCCGGTTGCCGCGGTCGCTCAACTGCCGCAGCAGTTCGGCGCGTTCCCTGTGGTCGCCCTGTGCGACGGCCATCTGGACCACATCCTCCCACTGGTCGAGGTGGGCGTGCTTCACCAGCATGCCGAAGTCCCGCTCCTCCAATACAGCCTTGGCTCCCAGGTAGTCCTGAAACGTGCGGTGGATGAAGTCGATGGCGCCCACGGAAGGTTCACGGAGCAGACCGGAGCGTTCGAGTAGGTACTGGAGGGCGCCTTCGGCCTTCCCGAAGGCGTCGAGGCCGGGAACCTGGGACTGGAGCCGGCGCACCACGTCGACGGCGACGCTCCGCTCGATCTGGGCGCGCTCATTGCGGATCAGCCAGTACGCGAGGCGTTTGAGGGGCTCGGTGGCGGCCTCCTCGTCGAGCAGGGGGCCACGCTCGTACAACTCCTTTTGCGTGTCGCGCCGTTCGAGCAGCATGGACAGGGCCGCCTTGTAGAGGGCGGCGCGTCCGCGCGGCAGGAAACCGCGGCGTTCCCGGTGCAGGGCGCAGATCAGGCTGCACATCAGCGGGTTGGTGGCGAGCCTGCTCAGCCCGTGGTTCGCGCGCAGCGCCTGCGTCAGTTCGTCGTCGAGCCCCGCACGCGCGCCGACCGCCTCGTGCCAGCGGCGGATGAAGTGCCGCAGTTCGGCGGGGCGCAGCGCGTCCAGCGTGCACTCGTGGAAGTCCTCGCCGCGCAGCCAGTCGGGGCCGAGGGCGGCGGGCCGGGTGGTGGCGAGCCACAGGTTGCCGGGGAGCGTGCGCAGGAGCCCGACCAGCCACTCGCGGGTGCGATTGCGGTCGTCCTCGGGGATCTCGTCGAGTCCGTCGATGAGGACCACGCCACGGCCGTTCTTCAGCACGCGCGGCGCCCAGCCGTCGGGTTCCGTGCCGACGAGCGGGCACCTCATCCACCTCAAGAAGTCCTGGGGCATGGGCAGTTTGCCGCCCTCGCGGGCGAGGTTGCGCAGCGGCAGCACGAACGGGACCCGCCCCACGAGCTGTGGCAGATGTCCCGGCACGGTGTCCTGCCGTGCGGTGGTGACCGCGAGCCACTGCACGAGGGTCGTCTTGCCGGTGCCCGCGAGACCGTGCAGCAGGACGCGGCTGTGCGTGGCGAGCGCGTCCTCGACGCGCTCCTCCACACCGGCCTCCGGCTCACCGCCGGACTCCTCGGAGGTGTCGGTGGCGCCGGAGACCGGAGCCGCGATGGCGCGCTGGCCCAAATAGGCGGTCTCCAGGGGCCATTCCAGGCCGCCGGGGTCGCGCAGGTCGACCCCGTAGATGGTGATCCGCCTGTGCCGGTCGATCACGTATCGCGAGTAGTCCTCCTCGAAACGGATGTCGGCGGCCAGGTGCTCCTCCCCGGACACGATCCGCAACAGCTGCTCCAACAGTGCGGTGTGTTCGTTCAGTTGACCGGCGATCGAGAGTTGGGCGCGGGCGGCGAACCCCGGCCGCTCGGTGAAGATTCGCACGAGGTGCGTACAGGCGGTGACGAGCAGTCCGTTGTAGAAGTCGGCGGCTTCAGGAGTGAGCAGCCCCTTGATGTGCCGCTCCGCCGCCTTCCTGAGCTTGTCGGCCAGCGCCTCCGGACCGAGCAACAGCACATCGATGTCGTTCATGTCGAAGTCGCCGAGGGCACTGAGCGTCTCGGTGAGCGCATGCCCCACGGCGATCTGCTCGTCGTCGGACAGCGTGCCTTCGAACGAGGAGTCGGAGGCACGCACGGCGCGACGCACGAGTTCCAGGGACAGCCGGTGCATGTCGTCGCGGCTGAGGGCGGGACGGTCGCCGACGAAGGCCAGCAACGACCGTACGCGGACGGGCTTTTCACCGGGATACTCGGCGCCCGGCGCCTTCTTCGGCGGCAGCACGAACCGCTCAAGCAGCGGCTTCACCACCGAGGACGCCACCTTCAAGCCCACTGTGCCCAGTTCCATGGCCCACCCCCGTCACCCATGTGTCCTCACACCATACGAGCACGGGCACACGGCGACAGGAGGCCGAACTCACACCACACCACCTTGCCCGGGTCCCGCTCCCCCACTCCCCACGCGTCCGCGATCTCCGCTACGAGGACCAGGCCGCGGCCGCCCTCCCCGGTGCGCACCTGGCGCGGTACGCCGTCGCCGCTGTCGTGCACCTCTACGCGGAGACCTTGTTCGTGGGGCAGGAGGCGCAGGAGGTAGCCGCGGCCGGGCGGGACGCCGTACAGGAGGGCGTTGGTGGTGAGTTCGCTGACGCAGAGGAGGACGTCGTGCGCGCGGTCGGGCGCCACGTGCCAGTCGGTGAGCGCGGCGCGGGCGAACTCCCGGGCGGCGGGGATCGATTGGCGTTCGCGGCGGTAGAAGTGCTCGCGGGTTTCGCTGTTCATGCACCGCATGGTTACGGAGGGTGATTGACTGGCGGCAGTCGATCCACCCCGACAGATTTTTTGTCGGGGTTCGAGTGGGGTCAAGAAGGAACGGGGGCGGGGAGATTGCCCGTCATGAGCCCTGCGCAACATCAGCCGAAGAACCCGTCGGCGATGCGGTTGGTCGCCGACCTCGTCGCCCTCTTCCGCAAGGCCGCCGGTTACACCCAGGCGACGCTCGCGGAACGGCTGATAGTGGCCGAGTCGACCATCGCGGCGATCGAGCAGGCGCGGCGCCCGCTGGTCCCGAAGATGGCGGAGGCGATGGACCAACTCCTCGTAACGAAAGGGGCGTTGGCGACGGCCGTCGCGGCGATGCCGGAGATCGACCAGTTCCCGCTCTTCGCCGAGCAGTACATCCAGCACGAGCGGGAGGCCATCACCCTGGCCTGGTACGACGCGCTGGTCATCCCCGGCCTCCTCCAAACCGCCGACTACGCAAGGGTGTTGCTCCAGCAGCGCGTGCCCGCGTACGACGAGGACGAGATCGAGACGAAGGTGGCCGCCCGTGTCGAACGCCGGGAGATCCTGCACCGCAAGGACCCGCCGACCACGAGCTTCGTCATCTGGGAGCCCGCGCTGAAGATGGCCTTCGCCGAACCCGCCGTACGCAAGGCACAGTTGAGGTTCCTGCGCGAGTGCGCGGATCTCCCCGGGATGTCGGTGCAGGTACTGCCGCTGGATGCCCCCGAGAACGCTGGAGACGCCGGGTCCTTCATCCTCCTGGAGACTCCGGACCACCAACACCTCGCGTACACCGAGTCGCAGCGCGGCAGCCAGTGGGTTTCCGACCCGAACGAAGTGTCCATCCTGGAGCGCAAGTATGCGATGCTGCGATCACAGTCCCTCACTCCCAAGGAGACCAAGGGCCTGCTGGATCGCTTGCTAGGAGAGTCATGACCATCGCGCTTCACTGGTTCAAGTCGAGCTACAGCAGCAGCGAGGGCGGCGCCTGCCTCGAAGTCGCCTACGACTGGCGGAAGTCCAGCTACAGCAGCGACGAGGGCGGCGCCTGCGTCGAGGTCGCCGCCCACCCCACCGCCGTCCACGTCCGCGACTCCAAGAACGCCGACGGCGGCCCGCACTTCACGGTCACGCCGGAGGCGTGGACCGCGTTCGTCACGCGCCGCGCCTGAACCCCGGTCACTCCCCCTCGTAGAGCCGCTCCAGGTCCACGAGGATCACTTCGCCGCGCCGCTCGGCCTCGCGCAACTCCGGCGTGAACCCGGCCCCGCTGTAACAGGCGGGCCGCGTACGGCTGGTGTCCACTCCGCGCGCTGCGAGGAGTTCCAGGATGCGACGGAGCCGGTGCAGGTCGCGGCCGCTCATCTCGCGGTGCCACTTGGCCTCGCCGATGGAGAGCAGGATGCCGGTGTCCTGGCCGACGATGCCGTGCACCGCGACATCGACCTCGTGCGCGGTGCGCCCGCCCGGGTCGGAGACCACCCCGCTGCGCACCTCGGCCGGCAGTCCGCCGAAGGTCTCCGGCGCGGCGAACGACACCGCCCACTGACGGCACAGCTCCTCGAAGTGCGGTCCGAGGACCGCGCTCGCGAAGCGCTCCTTGTGCTGGAGCCACGCCGTCTCGGGGCGATGCCGTTCGATGTGGGTGAGAGCGGGCTGCATCACCGCGTGGTGGAAGGTGAGCAGCGGTTCGGCGATGCGGTACGTATTGCGGTTCGCGCGGAAGGCGTCGGGTTCGGCGCGGACCAGGCCGCAGCCCTGGAGAACCTTCAGTACGTGGGTCAGATCGGTGGCCGACCGTCCTACGTAGTTGGTGATCCCGCCACGCGTGTGGTTGCCGCTCGCGATGGCCGTCACCACGGCGGCGTACAGGGACCGTTCCCGCATGTCGGGTTCCTCGGCGAGGAGGTAGCGGGCCTCCCGGAAGAGCGCGTTGTTGGGGTTCATCACGGTGCGCATCAGCCACGGCTCGAAGTCCGCCGGGGAGTCGGGGCTGTCGCCTTGCGCGTAGTCCCGGTAGGCGGGCGTGCCGCCCACCACCGCGTGGACGAGGGCGGCGAGGCGCCGGTCCGTGATCCCCCAGAACTCGGCCGCCTGCCGGAAGTCCAGCGAGTGCACCACCATGTCGAGCGAGGCCCGGCCGCGCAGGGGCGCGGCTCCGGAGAGGAGCCTTCCCATGAACGAGATCGCGCTGCCGCACAGCAGCAGCCGGGTGCGCGAGTGGAGACGTTCCTTGCGGCGCGGGCCGTACGCGGCCTGGATGACCGAGGGCAGGGCACCGCTCTGCCGTGCCAGATAAGGGAATTCGTCGATGACGACCGGCACCGGCCGCTCCGCCCCCAGCAGGAGCAGTTCGTCGACCGCCTCCTGCCATGACTCAAGGCGGAGCGGGCTGGTGCCTCGAAAGCGCCCCAACGCGGCACCGAGTTCGTGCAGCGACACGGCCTCGGTCGATTCGAGCGCCTGGAAGTAGAAGCCCCCTGCCGCCTGACAGAGCGAGTCGAGCAGGAACGTCTTCCCCTGCCGCCTGCGCCCGGAGACCACCCCGAGCGTGGCTCCGGGGGCGTCCTGGGTACCGAAGGCGACGAGGTCGCTCCACTCCACCTCACGGTCGAACATGGCCGGGGGCCGGGGCAGATGTTTCGTCCGGGGGCGGGGCATGGCACTCCAGGAGGTCGCCGATTTCCTCGTTCATTTCCTAGTTCTACGTTTCTAATAACTGTGCGACTAGGAAAACGACACGCCCCTCAGGCGTATACGACGGGAGGCGGAGCGCCATGCCGGACGAGGACGGGCACCCCACGACCCACCCGTGGTGCCCCGCCTCCTCTGCCGGCCTGGTCGGGGCCGACCGGGGACGACGTCGAGGCGTTCCTGCGGCTCGCCGCCACCCTCGGCGTACCCGAACCACCAGGCGTACGAGCCGAGTTGGCGGAACTGCTGACGCGCCTGGCGCGGACCGCGCGTCCTGGCGCGAGGCCACCGGGACCGAGGCGCTTGGCGATGTCACGGACGCCTGCTCGGGGTGGGCGCTGCGCGGCGACGCGCTGGTGCCGAGGGCGGAGCGCGGCACGGTCGACCACCTGGGCCGGGTGCCGGAGGGCGACTGGGAGTGGGGCACGGCCACGGCGCGGCAGCGGAGCTTGACGTACGCGAGGGCTTGCCGCCAACTCCCGTTGGTGCAACGTTGATTACATGCTTACAGCCGAACAGCACGAGAAGTTGCGCGGCTGGTTCGCCGGCCGTCTGCCGGACGGGCTCTTCGAGGGGCCCGTCGACATCACCGTGGACCGCGAGGAGATCACCGTCGTCGGCCCGATCGCGGAGCCACAGCTCGCCGAGGACGCCTCCGACGCGGAGCGTGCCGCCGCCACCGAAGGCCGCATCCAGGAGTTCCGGGAGCGCACGCGCGAAGACCGCGTCGGCGTCGCCCGGGAGGCCGAGCACCGCTTCGGCAAGAAGGTGTCGTGGGGCGTGCGCTGCGGCACGGAGCACGTTCTGTTCACGCACGTGTCGGCGCCGGTGATGACCCGCCTTCGACAGCCCGAACGCCAGGTCCTCGACACGCTGGTCGCGGGCGGCGTGGCGCGCAGCCGCAGCGACGCGCTGGGGTGGTGCGTGCGGCTGGTGCAGCGCCATGCGGACGACTGGCTGGGCGAGTTGAGCGAGTCCCTTGAGCAGGTGCGGCGGGTGCGGGCGCGGGGGCCCGACGCGTCGACGTAGAGAACGGGGAAGGGCCCCTGGCCACCTACAACTCCTCGTCAACTGGATTGCCTCTCGCGGCGGCCGAAGCAGAGCCTGGAACAGCACCTCGCTCTTCCTTCGTGAATCCTCCATCGAGAAGGGGCCCACCTCGCCATGGCCACCGCACCGCCGAAGGACGCAGGAACCGCCTACAGCGCGGAACACGCAGCCATCTACGACCTGATCCACGCCGCCCGCGGCCGGAACTGGGCCGCGGAGGCGGACGACTTGGCCGCCCTCGTCCGCGAGCGGAACCCCGGGGCGCGGTCGCTGCTCGACGTGGCCTGCGGCACCGGCGCCCATCTGGCCGCCCTTGCCCCCCACTTCGAGGAGACCGCGGGCCTCGAACTGTCCTCGGCCATGCGGGAGATCGCGCGGCGCAGCGCGCCGGACACCGTCATACACCCGGGTGACATGCGGGACTTTGACCTCGGCAGGACGTACGACGCCGTGCTGTGCATGTGCTTCTCGCTGGGTTACATGACCTCACAGGCCGAGCTCGACGCCGCGGCCGGAGCGCTGGTACGGCATCTGGCTCCCGGCGGCGTGGTCGTCGCGGAACCGTGGTGGTTCCCCGAGAAGTTCCTGGACGGCTTCGTCTCCGCCGCGCTCGCCGAGGAGCCGGGCCGCGCCGTCAGCCGCCTCTCGCACTCGGTGCGGGACGGCGGCCTCAGCCGGATGACGGTCCGCTACACCGTGGCCGACGGCGACGGCATCCACGAGTTCACCGAGTACGAGACCTACTCGCTGTTCCCCCACGACGCCTACACCACCGCCTTCCGGCGGGCCGGTGCGGCGGTGGAGTTCCTGGAGGGCGGGCCGAACGGACGCGGCCTGTTCGTCGGCCGGCGCGGCTGACCCCAGAGCGGCCACCAATCCGGAGACGGCTGAGCCCCGGACCCGGTCACGCCGGGCTCGCGGCGATCTCCCCGGTGAAGGTGAATCCCACGCCCCTGACCGTACGAATCCAGGCGCTGGAGCCCAACTTGCGCCGGAGGATGCTCACATGGGTGTCGATCGTGCGGCTGACGGCCGAACCCGCGGGGTAGTTGCGCATCGGGTCGCCCCAGATCTCGGCCATCAGCCGCCTGCGCGACACCACCACTCCCGGGTTGCTGGCGAGGTAGTACAGCAGCTCGAACTCCTTGCGGCTGGTTTCGATCGTCCGGCCGGCGAGCTGCACCTCACGGGTGGCGGCGTTGATGCGCAGCGCACCGTGCTCGACCATCTTCATCCGCTCCGCGATCCCCCCGGCACGCCTCATGACGGCGTCTATACGGGCCACCAGTTCCCGGAATCCGTAGGGCTTGTCCAGGCAGTCGTCCGAGCCGGCCTGGAGGCCGAGGACCCTGACGAGCTCGGAAGGCTCGCTCGTGAACGAGATGATCGGTGTGTCCGACACGGCACGGATACTGCGGCACACCTCCAGGCCGTCGATGTCCGGGAGCTGTAGATCGAGCAGGACCAGATCCATCTGCTCGTGCACCTTCAGCGCCTGCGCCCCGGTGCGCGCCTGGGCCACGCCGTACCCCTGCTGCCGCAACCCACGGAGCAGGCAATCCGAGATGCCGAGCTCGTCTCCGACCAGCAGTACATGCATCGTGCGCTCCCCAACCGTGAGTACAGGACCGTACGCCACCCAGCATAACAAACCAACCTGATTGTTTTTCAAGGTGACGTCAACTTCTGCCCCGTCCGCACATCACCGCTGCTCGGCAAGGTACAAGTACACATAACGGGTCAGGCTTGCGGGGGCGCCTGCGAGGGCACTCCCTGAGGGGACCCGCCCCGCGGTGGCAGGTGACCAAAAAACAGATGAGTTGGTTTTTTCCGAGACGGACGCACCACCGCCTCCGTCGGAGAGCAAGGGAAGTGCCCCTGTGCAGCTACGTGCCGAGCAAACCCGCAGCGCCCTGATCGATGTCGCGGCATCGCATTTCTACGCCCGGGGAACGAGGTCCACCGGACTCGTCGAGATCAGCCGGGAGGCGGGGGTGAGCAAGGGGGCGCTGTACTTCCACTTCTCCTCGAAGGAGGAGCTCGTGGCCACGATCCTGCGCGAGGCCCGGGAGCACGCGCACGCCCTGGTCCGGCGCTACCTCGGCGAATCCGCCCCGCATCCGGGCGACTTGGGACGGTTCACCGCGGCGTTCGCCCGCGAGCTGCGCCAGAACGTGGTCCTGCGCGCGGGGCTGCGCCTGGAGAGCGACGGCGAGGGGGAGCCGCCCACCCTGCGCCAGGAGTGGACCGCCTACCTGCGCCGCCACTTCTCCCGGGGAAAGGGGGGCGAGGGGGAGCTGGCCGAACTGATCTCGGTCGTCACGATCGGCCTGGCCGAGCTGGGGCGTGACGACTGCACGTGGTGGGCCGAGGACACCGTCTGCGGCATTTGGAACCTGATGCTCGCAGGCCCGGCCGAACTCCAGGACCGGCTCGGGGGCATGCCGCTGGAGGACCGACTCACGCTCGCGCCGGGCGACATCGATCCGGCATGACGCCCCTACTCCCCCGGCCCGAAGTGGTGCGCGTGGTCGCGCACCCAGTCTGCGAAACCGCCCGCGGGACGGCCGAGCAGCCCGGGCAGCGTCGGGTCGACCTCGCTGCGCCGGGCGGCGACCGCGAGCAGCGCATCCGCCAACTCGCCGCCGTAGCGGCGTGCGTGCCCGGCGCGCACCCGATCGGCCGGCTCCTCCTCGAAGCGCAGCGGCCGGTCGAGCACCCTCGCGACGATGTCCGTCCGCTCCCGCGCCGTCAGCGGCTCGGGGCCGGTCAGCGCGTACGCGGCTCCGGCGTGCCCGGCGCCGGTGAGCGCGGCGGCCGCGACGGCCGCCACGTCACGCGGGTCGACGCAGGCCGCCGGGACGTCGGCCGGCCAGGTCCGCACTGTGGCCGACTCCCGGACGGAGGCCGCCCAGGACAGGGTGTTGGACATGAAGGCACGCGGCCGCAGCAGCGTCCACTCCAGGCCCGAGGCCCGTACGACCTCCTCGGTCTCCCGCTGCCAGGCGGTGATCCGGTCCTGCGCCCCGGCATCGGTGACGCCGAGCCCGGAGAGCTTCACCAGCCGCCGCACTCCGGCCTCCCGCGCGGCGCCGGCCAGGCGCTCGTCGTCGGCGGCGCTCCTGGGGTCGTTGGTCACCGCCAGGACGGCGTCGACGCCGACCACCGCCTTGCGCAGCGAGTCCGCGTCGGCGTAGTCGCCCACCGCCACCTCGCAGCCGCCCGGAGGCGGACCGAGGCGGGCGCGGTCGCGGGTCAGCAGTCGTACGGCGTGGCCCTCCCCCGCCAGGATGCGGGCGGTGTACCCGCCGATCGTGCCGCCGGCACCGGTCACCAGGATCATTGCGCTCCTCCCCTTTTCCGCCCCCGCGCACGCGGGGACAGGCTCACACGGCCAGGTGCCGCTGCTCCTGCTCCTGCTCCTGCTCCTGCTCCTGCTCCTGCTGCCGAGCGAGTTCGGCAGCCACCCGGGTGCCCCGGTCCGCGCCCACGTCGAGGGTGATCAGCATGGCCGGCACGGCGATGGCGGGCAGCACGTGCCGGAACAGCGTGGCGACCCGCGGCTCCATCGCCTCCGGAGCTTCGCTGGCCTGTACCACCAGCTGGATACCGACCCACGACTGGAGCGCGAAGGTGGCCGTCTCCGCGGGGACGACCTGCGGCAGCAACTCGCCCCTGCGGCCGGCCTCATCGAGCAGCCGGGTCGACCGCTCGATCCACGAGCCCCACGGCCCCCGGGCCATCCGCTCCCGCAGCGCCCCATCGGCACTCAGCCGGACCCCGGCCCGCAGCACCGGATCGCGGAATGTCCGGTAGGCCAGCAGCATGCCCAGGTCCGTCCACTCCTGGAGCTTGCAGGCGCGTTCCGGCACCCGCACCTCCAGGATCTGCTCGTCGAGGACGGCCTGGAGGAGCTCCTCCTTCGAGTCGAAGTGGAAGTAGAGCGCGCCCCTGGTCACGTCCGCCCGCTTGAGGATCTCGGTGATGGTGCTCGCGCCGTACCCCGCCTCCGCGAAGACCTCGGCTGCCGCCTCAATGATCTGGCGACGGGTCCGCAGCGCCCGCTCCTGCTGTGCCACCGGCCATCCCTCCTGCGTCATCACCCGGGTCCCGGCGTTGTCGCGGCCTCACGTTCCCCGGAAAACAAACCGAACAGGTTGCACTTTACATGCCGTCAGGAGCGGACGTACCCGTCGTCCGCCCCAGCAATACGGGCAATGCGCGGTGGCCGTGCGAGATGAACGACTCCAGCGGCTGGAGCCCGCCGGCCTCGCGGGCCGGCCGCATCGAGGGAAAACGGGCGAAGAGAGCGGACAACGCGATCTCCGCCTCCAGCCGCGCCAGGGGCTGGCCCAGACAGAAGTGCACCCCGTGCCCGAACGCCAGGTGCTCGTCACGGGTCTTGCGGGTGAGGTCGAACTCCCCCGCGTCCGCGCCGTGCACGGCCGGATCACGCCCGGCCGCACCGAGCGCCACCAGGATCGGCTCGCCCTTGGCTATCACCCCGCCCGGCACCTCGATGTCCTCGACGGCGTAGCGCAGCGGGATGTTGGCGACCGGCCCCTCGGCGCGCAGGGTCTCGTCGATGACGGCGTCCCAGCCGACCTCCCCCGACTCGACGAGGGCGCGCTGGTCCGGGTTCCGCAGCAGCGCGCACACCGCCTGGTCCAGCAGGTTCACGGTGGTCTCGTGGCCGGCCCCGATGATGAGCAGCACGGTGTCGACGAGCTCCCGCTCCGACAGCCGGGAGCCGTCCTCTTCACGGGCCGCGATCAGGGCGCTCATCAGGTCGTCGGCGGGGGTGGCGCGGCGATGGGAGACCAGGCGGTGGACCAGCTCGTACAACTCGCCCTGGTTGGCCCGCGCTTCGTCGGCGGAAATGTTGGTGGAGAACATGACGTCGACGTGCCGCCGCAGCGCCGGCTGGAACTCCGGCGGGACGCCGAGCAGGTCGCAGATCATCTTCACGGGCAGCGGGTAGGCGAACTCCCGCCGCAGGTCCACCGCTTCGTCCGGTGGCAGCTTGGCCAGCCCGTCCAGCAACTCCTCGGTGGACGCCTCGATCCGAGGACGCAGCGCGGCGGTCCGGCGCGCGGTGAAGGCCTTGGCCACCAGGCGCCGCAGCCGGACGTGGTCGTCTCCGTAAGCGGTGAGCATGTTGCGGACCGACACCCAGAAGGCCAGCGGCCACTGCTCGTCGACCTCACCGCTGATCCAGGCGGGCCAGTGCTGGTAGGCGTCCTTGGAGACACGGGGATCGAGCAGCAGTTGCTTGACGAGGGCGTGGCTGGTGACCGCCCAGGCCCGCACGCCCCCGGGAAGTTCGACCCGGGCCAGTGGGCCGCGCTCGCGCAGCCGGTCCTGTTCGCCGTGCAGGTCACCGCCGTCGGGGTCGAGGCGTATCGGGCAGGACTGCGAACTCATGATCTGTTCTCCCCTCGTCACTGCGGGCAGCAGGTACGCCGCGGGTGGCCGCGGCGTCCAGCCAAGGAGAGCAGATTTTACTTGAAAAAAACCGTCTTATCGGTACTGTTTTACTCAGTTTCCATGTCGCCATCCACCTTTGTCGAGGGAGATGACCTTGCCTGGAACAACCCTCTCACCTGAGCCAGAGGCGTTGCCCGCACAGAGATCCACTGCGCCACCATGCCTCACCACGACGGTGCCACGAGAGCTCGTCCACCGCAGTGCCCTTGCGGAAGTGCTGCTCACCGGGAGTGCGAAGCTTTCCGACGGCCGCTTCACGCTCACCGGCCAATGGCCGCGCGCGCACTCGTTCTTCACCGAGGACACCAGCGCCGGCCCTCGGCACGACCCCTTGATCGCCGCGGAAACAATCCGTCAGGCCGGACTGTATCTGGCACATACGGAGTTCGATGTTCCGGACAATCACGTCTTTCTGATGCGCCGTATGGAACTAAACGCCGTCGAGGACCAGCTCGCCATCGGCACCGAACCCACCGACATCACTCTTGACGCTAAGGCCGGAAAGGTGCGGCAGAGCCGCACCTCCACCGTGGTGGAGCTGGGCTTCACCATTCGCCGCGGCGGTCGCACAGCGGCCACCGGCGGCGGGGAGTTCACCTCCCTCTCGCCGGCGGTCTACCGCCGTGTGCGCGGACCGTACGCGGGGCTCGACGTCCGCACCGCGGACCTTCCCCGGAAGCACGCCGTGCCCCCGGCCCTCGTCGGCCGGAGCCGGCCCCAGGACGTGGTACTCGCCGCGACGAGCACGCCCGGCCGCTGGACGGTCGGCCCGGATCCGTGCAACGCGGTCCTGTTCGATCACGGCGGTGACCACCTGCCCGGCATGGTGCTCCTTGAGGCCGCTCGCCAGGCGGCGCACATTCTTCTGGCCCCCGAAGGCGGCCGTCCGATCTCCGCGTCCGCCACCTTCGACCGCTATGCGGAGCTGCACGCGCCGTGCGTCGTGGAGGCGCGGTGGCACGGTGCGCCCGGCCCCACCGGCAGCGTGCGGGTCACCGGCGTCCAGGCCGGCGAGACCATATTCACCAGCCTCCTCGGTGGCGGCGTCCAGTCACCGGCCGCGGCGCGGTAGCCCCGGGCACCGTCGCACCACACGCATGACGGGCGGCGGCCCGGTGTCACAGGACACCGGACCGCCGCCCGCCCCGTTGCTAGCCGACCCGGCCCTCGCGCTGCCGCATGCTCGCCGCCACATCGCCGCCGTGGTAGTACGTGCGCCGGGCGCGGCACTGTCGCCGCCAGCCGTGCTCGCCGGCGATCCGGTACACGCTGCCGGTGGGGATGCGCCACAGCCGTGAGATGTCCGCGGCCGTCAGCCAGGACGCGCCGCGCCGGCCGGCCGCACTCCCGCTCGCGCCCGCACTCCCACTCGCGCCCGCACCTCCGCCCGCGATCCTGCCGCCGGCCACCAGCCGCCCGAGACGGGTCCACTCCTCCCCGGCCCAGCGGTGGCCGGCGTCCGCCGAGCACCGGATCTCGGCCGACCCGCCGGCCCGCTCCGGGCGTACGTACGCGGTGAGTTCACCGGCACACCCCGGCTCGACGCACGCGCCCACCGGTATGCGGCGCCGCGGCTCGGGATCGGTCACCCGGCGGGCCCGGCGGGCGAGCCGGGTCACCTCCTCGCTGAACTCCCCCGCGGCGGGGTGGCGGCCGAGCCAGTCGTGATGCCGCTCCAGATAGCCGGCCAGGTCCGCCACGCTCCGCCGCGGCCGGCGCAGCCCCCGCTCGTCGGCCACCGTGGCCGCCCAGGAGCCGAGCGTGGCCAGCAGCGACGAACGCACGTCCGCCGCGGCGTCGTTGAACGGCATGCCGGTGGCAGGCGAGCCCCCGGTACGAGCCGCCGGATCCGCGGAGCGGCCGCCCCCCAGTATCTGCTCGCAGGCGACGAACAGCCGCGGCAGCGACTGCAGGTCGACGACGAGCCGGCGCAGGCAGGCCGCGCAGAGCCTGCGGCCGCCGTCCGCGATGCCGTGGCCCCGTGCGGCCCTTCCCCGGCCGCGGCAGCCGTAGCCGCTGCAGAGCGCCAGAGTCTTCATGAAAATTCCCTCCCCTTGCGTTCGGACGCATCCATTCCGAAACAGAAGGTACGGGCCTGACGCAGAAATCTTCAAGAAGTTCTCCGCAGGGTTATCAGCCCCGTAACCCCTTCTTTAGCGACCGGGTGGCTTTCAGTTGACACACAGGGACTTGTCACTCCCTTAAAAGTTCGACCTTGACGCGGCGAGCAGCGGCGAAGAAGCTGTTGTCTAGCTTCAGCAGGCATGTGCCCGACGGGAATCGACCCCGCGGCCGAGCGCCGGCGCAGACCGGACAGCCCGAAGCCTCACCAAGTCATCCGGCCAGGTCAGCCGCTCTGTGCTGAGACCTGCGCCCGCTCATTCCCGCTCCTTTGAGGAGAGGTTGATGAATGTTCCAGTCATTGTCGTGGGTGCCGGCCCCGCCGGGCTCATGCTCGCGGCAGAACTTCGGATTTCCGGCGTCGAAGTCACCATCCTGGAAAAACTCCCCGAACGCACCGGAGAATCCCGCGGCCTGGGGTTCACCGCGCGCACGATGGAGGTTTTCAGTCAGCGCGGAATTCTTCCGCGTTTCGGCGAGGTGGAGACGAGTGACCAGGGCCACTTCGGCGGAATTCCAGTGGATTTCGGGGTGCTCGACGGCGCCCAGCAGGCGGCCAAGACGGTGCCGCAGTCCACGACCGAGGCCATCCTCGAGAGGTGGGTCCTTGACCTGGGCGCGGACCTGCGCCGGGACCACGAGGTGCTCTCGGTCGACGACGACGGCGACGGCGTCGACGTAAGGGTGCGCGGCCCCGAGGGCGAGCAGACGCTGCGCTGCGACTGGCTCGTCGGCTGCGACGGCGGCCGCAGCTCCGTGCGCAAGGCGTGCGGCTTCGACTTCCCCGGCACCGCCGCATCGATGGAGATGTACCTCGCCGACCTGCGCGGCGTGGACCTCGAACCCCGCATGATCGGCGAGAACCTGCCCGGCGGGATGGTCATGGTGGGCCCGCTGCCCGGCGGGATCACGCGCATCATCGTCTGCGAGCGCGGCACGCCCCCGCAACGCCGCACAGGGCCCCCGCCGTTCCAGGAGGTCGCGGACGCCTGGAAGCGGCTGACGGGGGTGGACATCTCGCACGCCGAGCCCGTCTGGGTCAGCGCCTTCGGCGACGCCACCCGGCAGGCGACCGAGTACCGGCGCGGCCGCGTCCTGCTGGCCGGGGACTCCGCGCACATCCATCTCCCGGCCGGTGGCCAGGGCATGAACACCAGCATCCAGGACTCGGTCAACCTCGGCTGGAAGCTGGCCGCCACCGTGCACGGCACCGCCCCGGCGGACCTGCTGGACAGCTATCACACCGAGCGGCACGCGGTGGGGCGCCGGCTCCTGATGAACACCCGGGCACAGGGGCTGATCTTCCTCGGCGGCCCCGAAGTCCAGCCGCTGCGGGAGGTGTTGGGCGAGCTGGTGGGCTACGAGGACGTCAGCCGCCACCTCGCGGCGATGGTCAGCGGGCTCGAGATCACCTACGACGTGGGCGGCGGCGGTCATCCGCTGCTCGGCAGGCGCATGCCCCGGCTCGCCCTGCGCCCGGCCGCGGGCGGGGCCAGGACCAGTGACACCACGACCGCCCTGCACGCGGCGCGGGGCGTCCTGTTCGACCTCGCGGACAATCCGCGGCTGCGCGAGCGGGCCGCGCCGTGGACCGACCGCATCGATGTGGTCACCGCCGCGCCCGACGCCGACGCCGGGCCGATACCCACCGGGCTGTCCGGTACGTCCGCGCTGCTGGTACGTCCCGACGGCCACGTCGCCTGGGCGGCCCCCGGCAGCCACCACGACCTGCCGATGGCCCTGGAGCGCTGGTTCGGTCCCGCCAGGCGCTGACCGGACCCCGACCTTCCCGACAAGGAGGCACGTACATGCACAGCACGTTGATCGTGGCCCGGATGGCCGAACACGCGGCCACCGACGTGGCGGACCTCTTCCGCGCGTTCGACGACACCGAGATGCCGCACCGCATGGGCACCCGCCGCCGGGAGCTCTTCGCGTACCGCGGCCTCTACTTCCACCTGCAGGACTTCGACTCGGCGAACGGCGGCGAGCGGATCGAGGACGCGAAGACCGACCCCCGCTTCGTGCGGATCAGCGACGATCTGAAGCCGTACGTCGAGGCGTACGACCCGGCGACCTGGCGCTCGCCCGCCGACGCCATGGCCCGGCGCTTCTACCACTGGAGCGCGCGGTGAGCGGGCGCCGTGTCGTGATCACCGGCATGGGCGTCACGGCCCCCGGCGGCGTGGGCACCAAGTCCTTCTGGAAGCTGCTGACCGACGGGCGCACCGCCACCCGCCGGATCAGCTTCTTCGACCCGTCGCCCTTCCGCTCGCAGGTGGCGGCCGAGGCCGACTTCGACGCCGAGTTGCACGGGCTGACGCCGCAGGAGACGCGGCGGATGGACCGCGCCGCCCAGTTCGCGGTGGTCACCGCGCGCGAGGCGGTGGCCGACAGCGGTCTCGAGTTCGCCACGACGGCCCCGCACCGCATCGGCGTGAGCATCGGCAGCGCCGTCGGCGCGACGATGGGGCTCGACCAGGAGTACCGCACCGTCAGCGACGGCGGCCGGCTCGACCTCGTCGACCACACCTACGCGGTGCCGCACCTGTACGACTACTTCGTGCCCAGCTCCTTCGCGGCCGAGACCGCCTGGGCGGTGGGCGCCGAGGGGCCGGCCACGGTCGTGTCCACCGGCTGCACCTCGGGCCTCGACGCGGTGGGCCACGCCGTCGAGTTGGTGCGCGAGGGGTCGGTGGACGTGATGGTCGCCGGGGCCACCGACGCGCCGATCTCCCCCATCACCGTGGCCTGCTTCGACGCGATCAAGGCGACCACGCCGCGCAACGACGATCCCGAGCACGCCTCCCGTCCGTTCGACGCCTCCCGCAACGGCTTTGTGCTCGGCGAGGGTTCGGCCGTCTTCGTACTGGAGGAGCTGGAGAGCGCCCGCCGCCGCGGCGCCCACGTCTACGCGGAGATCGCGGGCTTCGCCTCGCGCTGCAACGCGTACCACATGACGGGGCTGCGGCCGGACGGCGCCGAGATGGCCGAGGCCATCACGGCGGCGCTGGACGAGGCCCGGATCCCCGCCGAGGCCATCGACTACATCAACGCGCACGGCTCCGGCACCAAGCAGAACGACCGGCACGAGACCGCCGCGTTCAAGCGGAGCCTGGGCGAGCACGCGTACCGCACGCCCGTCTCCTCCATCAAGTCGATGGTCGGGCACTCGCTCGGCGCCATCGGCTCCATCGAGATCGCCGCCAGCACCCTGGCCATGGAGCACGGCGTGGTGCCGCCCACCGCCAACCTGCACAGCCCCGACCCCGAGTGCGACCTGGACTATGTGCCGCGCACCGCTCGCGAGCAGCGCACCGACACCGTGCTCTCCGTCGGCAGCGGGTTCGGCGGCTTCCAGAGCGCCATGGTGCTGGCCCGTCCCGACAGGAGTGCCCGGTGACCGAGACCGCCACCGCCCCGGCCGCCGCCCCCGCGGACGCACGGCCGGCCACCGCCCGGGTCGTGGTCACCGGCCTCGGCATCGCCGCGCCCAACGGCCTGGGCACGGAGAGCTACTGGTCCGCCGTCCTCGCGGGCCGGCACGGGATCGGCCGCGTCCAGCGGTTCGACCCGTCCTCCTACCCAACCCGACTCGCAGGGGAGATCGACGACTTCGTCGCGGAGGACCACCTGCCGGGACGGCTGCTCCCGCAGACCGACAGGATGACGCGGATCGCCCTGGCCGGCGCCGACTGGGCCTTCGCGGACGCCGGTGTGACGCCCGGCGAACTGCCCGCGTACGACATGGGCGTGGTCACCTCCAGCTCCTCCGGCGGCTTCGAGTTCGGGCAGAACGAGCTGCGGAAGCTGTGGAGCAAGGGCGGCCGGCACGTCAGCGCGTACCAGTCCTTCGCCTGGTTCTACGCCGTCAACAGCGGCCAGATCTCCATCCGGAACGGTCTGAAGGGTCCCAGCGGAGTCCTCGTCAGCGACCAGGCGGGCGGGCTCGACGCGCTCGCGCAGGCCCGCCGGCAGATCCGCCGGGGCACGCCGCTGATGCTCTCCGGCGGCATCGACGCCTCGATCTGCCCCTGGGGCTGGGTCGCCCAGCTCACCGGCGACCGGATGAGCACCAGCGAGGACCCCGAGCGCGCCTACCTGCCCTTCGACGCGGCCGCCCGCGGGCACGTTCCGGGCGAGGGCGGCGCCCTGCTCGTCCTGGAGGACCTGGAGCGGGCCCGTCGCCGCGGCGTGCCCCGCGTTTACGGGGAGATCGCCGGGTACGGGGCTACCTTCGACCCCCGGCCGGGCAGCGGCCGCGGCTCCCGCCTGGGCAAGGCCGTCGAGGTGGCGCTGGCGGACGCGGAGCTCGAACCCGGGGACGTCGACGTCGTCTTCGCCGATGCCGCCGGGCTGCCGGAGCCGGACCGGGACGAGGCCGACGCCCTCGTGGAGATCTTCGGCCCCCGCGGGGTGCCCGTCACCGTGCCGAAGGTCCTGACGGGACGGCTCAACTCCGGCGCCGCGCCGCTGGATGTGGCCACCGCGCTGCTGGCGATCCGGGACGGGATCATCCCCGCGACGCCGCACGTGGCCCTCTCCGACGGCTACGGCATCGACCTCGTCACGGGCCGCGGCCGCACGGCCGACATCCGTACCGCGCTGGTGATCGCGCGCGGCCACGGCGGCTTCAACTCCGCCGTCGTCGTACGCAAGCACGGCCGCTGACCGGCCCTCGTACCGCACCACCACCCAGCAACCCAGGAAGGCAGACCTGTATGTCCGACAGCCGCTTCACCCTCGACGACCTCAAGCGGATCCTGCGCGAAGGCGCGGGCGCCGACGAGGAGACCGACCTCGACGCGGACATCCTCGACACCGAGTTCGAGCTGCTCGGCTACGACTCGCTCGCGCTCCTCGAGACGGGCAGCCGCATCGAACTCGCCTACGGGGTCGTCCTCGACGAGGCCGTGCTGCCCAAGGCGAGCACGCCCCGGGCCTTCATCGACCTGGTCAACAGCCTGCTGCCGACGGACCAGCCGGCCTGACGCCGCGAGACGACCCGCATCACCGACCCAGGAGACACCATGACCGAGCAGCACAAGCCCGTCGCCCTCGTCACGGGAGCGACCAGCGGCATCGGGCTCGCCGTGACCCGACTGCTGGCCGAGCGGGGGCACCGCGTGTACCTGTGCGCCCGTACGCAGGACACCGTCGACCGCACCGTCAAGGAACTCCGCGGCGAGGGCCTCGAAGTGGACGGGACGGCATGCGATGTGCGCTCCTCCGACGACATCACCCGCTTCGTGCGCTCCGCGGTCGACCGCTACGGCCCGGTGGACGTGCTCGTCAACAACGCCGGCCGCTCCGGCGGCGGGCCCACCGCCGGCATCGCCGACGACCTGTGGGAAGACGTCGTGGCCACCAACCTCACCAGCGTCTTCCGGATGACCCGGGAGGTGCTGAACGCGGGCGGCATGAGCGCCAAGGACAGCGGCCGCGTCGTCAACATCGCCTCCACGGCGGGCAAGCAGGGCGTCGTGCTGGGCGCGCCGTACTCCGCGACCAAGCACGGCGTCGTCGGCTTCACCAAGTCCCTGGGCAACGAGTTGGCGCCGACGGGCATCACCGTGAACGCCGTCTGCCCGGGTTACGTCGAGACCCCGATGGCCGAGCGGGTGCGGCAGGGGTACGCGGCCGCCTACGACGCCACCGAGGAGGAGATCCTCAAGAAGTTCCAGGCGAAGATCCCGCTCGGCCGCTACTCCACACCCGAGGAGGTCGCGGGACTCGTCGGCTACCTCGTCACCGACACGGCCGCCTCGATCACCGCGCAGGCCCTCAACGTCTGCGGCGGCCTCGGCAACTTCTGAGCCCGTCCGCCGGCCGGAGCACCCGCGAACCACACCCGAGAAAGGAGCGCGCATGACCACGCGCGAGGTCGAGCACGAGATATCCGTCGAGGCGCCGGCGGCCGAGATCTACCGGCTGCTGGCCGAGGTCGGCAACTGGCCGCGGATCTTCCCGCCCTCCGTGCTCGTCGAGCAGGTGTCACAGGACGGGGCGCAGGAGCGCATCCGGATCTGGGCCACCGCCAACGGCACGGCGAAGTCCTGGACGTCCCGCCGCACGCTCGACCCCGAGCGGCTGCGCATCTCCTTCCGGCAGGAGGTCTCCGCGCACCCCGTCGCGGCGATGGGCGGCACCTGGATCGTGGAGCCGGACGGCGCCGCCGCCTGCCGGGTGCGGCTGCTGCACGACTACCGCGCGGTCGACGACGACCCGGACGACCTGGAGTGGATCGACCGCGCCGTCGACCGCAACAGCCGCTCCGAGCTGGCGTCGCTGAAGGCGAACGTCGAACAGGCCACGCACCGCTCCGAACTGACCCTGTCCTTTGAGGACTCCGTGGAGATCGGCGGCTCCGCCAAGGACGTCTACGACTTCCTCAACGAGGCCGGGGAGTGGAAGGAGCGGCTGCCGCACGTCGCCGAGGTGGACCTGCGCGAGGACGTACCCGGGCTGCAGGTGCTGCGCATGGACACCCGTACCAAGGACGGCTCCACGCACACCACCGAGTCGGTGCGCGTCTGCTTCCCGCACGAGCGCATCGTCTACAAGCAGACCACCCTGCCCGCCCTGATGACGCTGCACACCGGCTACTGGCAACTGGCCGAGGACGAGCGCGGGGTGACCACGGCGACCTCGCAGCACACCGTCGTGCTGAACACGGAGAACATCGCCGCCGTGCTCGGCCCCGACGCCGGGGTGCCGCAGGCCAGGGAGTTCATCCGTAACGCACTCGGCGGCAACAGCCGCGCCACGCTCGGCCACGCCAAGGAGTACGCGGAAGCGCGGAGTTGACCGTGGGCGCACCGGACACCGACGTGATCGTGGTCGGCGCGGGCCCCGTCGGACTGCTGCTCGCCTGCGAGCTGCGGGACGGCGGGGCCCGGGTCACCGTGCTGGAGCAGCTGACCGCGCCGACCACCGAATCCCGGGCCTCCACCCTGCACACCCGCACCATGGAGCTGTTCGAGGAGCGCGGGCTGCTGCCGGAGCTCGGCCCGCCCCCGGCCGGCGGTCCTGGCCACTTCGGCGGCCTTCCGCTCGACCTCACCGCGGCCGACCCCGGGCACCGCTTCGCGGGCCAGTGGAAGGCGCCGCAGACCCGCATCGAGGCCGTGCTGGCCCGCCGCGCCACCGCCCGCGGCGCCGAGGTGCGGCGCGGCACGCGGGTGACGGGGCTCGCGGAGCACGCCGGCTCCGTCACCGTCGAGGCCACGGGGCCCGGCGGGGCGGCGTACACCCTGGAGGCCCGCTACGTCGTCGGCTGCGACGGCGAGCACAGCACCGTGCGCCGCCTGGCGGGATTCGGCTTCCCCGGCAGCGACGCCACCAAGGAGCTGCTGCGGGCCGACGTCGCCGGGATCGACATTCCCGGCCGCCGCTTCGAGCGGCACCCCGGCGGGCTCGCCATCGCCTCCCGCTGGCCGGACGGTACGACCAGGGTGATGCTGCACGAGTACGGCCGCGCGCCCGAACCGCGCGCCGGGGACCCGGAGTTCGGCGAGGTGGCCGCGGCCTGGCGGCGGATCACCGGCGAGGACATCGGCGGCGGCACCCCGCTGTGGGTGAACGCCTTCGGCAACGCGCGGCGCCAGGCGGACCGGTACCGCCGAGGGCGGGTGCTGCTCGCCGGGGACGCGGCCCACGCCCAGCTGCCCGTCGGCGGCCAGGCCCTCAACCTCGGCCTCCAGGACGCCGCCGACCTCGGCTGGAAGCTCGCCGCGCAGTGCCGCCCAGGGGCCGACCCGGCGCTGCTCCACTCGTACCACGAGGTCCGTCACCCGGTCGGGCGGCGGACGCTCGCCAACATCGAGGCGCAGGCCCAACTGCTGCTCGGCGGGCCCGAGGTGGACGCGCTGCGCACGGTGACGGGCGAGCTGCTCGCCCTCGCCCCGGCCCGCCGCCACCTCGCCGCCATGATCAGCGGCCTCGACGCCCCCTACCCGGGGCCGCCGCGCAGCGGCCAACAACTCGCGGCGGACCGGCCAGGACCGACCCCGCACCACGGCACGGACAACGGCACGCACAGGAGGACCTCCATGGGAACGCTCAACGGCAAGGCAGCGCTCGTCACCGGCTCCAGCCGCGGCATCGGCCGGGCCGTGGCCGAACGGCTCGCGCGCGACGGCGCGCTGGTCGCGGTGCACTGCGCCGGCAACCGGGAGGCGGCGGACGACGTCGTCGCCTCGATCGAGGGCGACGGCGGCCGCGCCTTCGCCGTCCAGGCGGACCTGGCCGAACCGTCCGCCGTGCACGACCTGTTCGTCCAGCTGGAGCGCGGGCTCAAGGAGCGCACCGGCGGCACCACCCTCGACATCCTCGTCAACAACGCGGGGGTGATGGGCGGGGTGGCCCCGGACGAGGTCACGACGGAGCTCTTCGACAAGCTGTACGCCGTCAACGCGCGGGCACCCTTCTTCCTGGTGCAGCGCGCGGTCGGCAACATGCCGGACGGCGGCCGGATCGTGAACATCTCCTCCGGCCTCACCCGCTTCGCCAACCCCGACGAGGTGGCGTACGCGATGACCAAGGGCGCCGTCGACCAGCTGACCCTGCACTACGCAAAGCACCTGGCGCCGCGGAACATCACCGTGAACAGCGTCGGCCCCGGCATCACGAACAACGGCACCCCCGTCTTCGACATCCCCGAGGCCGTCGAACAGATGGCGGCGCTCTCGGCGTTCAACCGGGTCGGCGACACCACGGACATCGCGGACGTCGTGGGCTTCCTCGCGAGCGACGACTCCCGCTGGATCACGGGTTCCTACCTCGACGCCAGCGGCGGCACGCTGCTGTGATCCCCCGGACCGGACCGCAGGCGCCCCCGCGCGGGGGCGCCGCGGCGGGCGCCCGGCTGGGGGCGCTGCTGTTCGTACTCGCGGGGAACATGCTGATCGACGCGCTGGAGGTGTCGGTCGTCCTGCCCGCGCTGCCCGCCACCGCCGAGGGGCTCGGGCTGTCCCTGAACGAGGTGCAGTGGGTGATGAGCGGCTTCGCGCTCGGCTTCGCGGCGCTGCTGCTCATCGGCCCGCGGCTGACCGCCCGGTTCGGCCGCCGCCGCGTCTACCTCGCGGCGCTGGTGGTGTTCGTGCTCGCCTCCCTGGCCGGCGGGGCGACCGACAGCGGGGCGCTGCTCGTCGCGACCCGCGTGGTCAAGGGCGGCTGCGCCGCCCTCACCGCCCCCGTCGGTCTTGCCATCATCGCCACCGTCTTCCCCGACGGGCCGCGCCAGCGGCGCGCCGTGTCCGTCTACTCGCTCTTCGGCGCCGCCGGGTTCACCGTCGGGCTGCTGCTCTCCGGGCTGCTCACCGCGTTCAGCTGGCGCCTGACCCTGCTCGCCCCGGCCGCCGCCGCACTGGTGCTGCTGCCGTTCGCCTGGCGGCTCGTCCCGGAGCAGAGCGGGGAGCAGAGCGGGGAGCAGAGGCACCCTGTCGTGCCGCGTGCGCTGCTGGGCCACCGCCCGCTGCTGCGCGCGGCCGCCGGTGCGGCCTCGCTCAACGGCTCCCACCTGGCCCTGCTCCTGACGGCGGTCTTCACCCTTCGTACGGAGCGGGGCTGGCCGCCCTGGCTGACCGCCGTGGCCTTCCTGCCCGCCTGTGTTCCCCTCGTGGGCGCGGCGCTGTTCTCCGGCCGCATGGTCGAACGCTTCGGCACCGCACGGCTGGTGGCGCTCGGCGCCCTCGCCTCGGTCCTCGGCTACGGCTGGCAGCTGGCCGGGCCAGGACCCGGCGCGTACGCCACGGGGCTGCTGCCCACGCTGCTGCTGACCGGGACCGCCTTCGTGCTGGCCTTCGGCGCGCTCAACATGCAGGCCACCGCCGGGATTCCGGCGGCGGACCGCGGCCTGGCCGTCCCGCTCTACCAGACCGGTGTCCAGCTGGGCGCGGTGGTCGCCCTCACCGCCACGGCCGCGCTGCTGAGCAGCGCTGCGGGCACCGTCCCCGCGCTGGCCTTCATCACGGCCGCCGGAGCGTTCGGCCTCGTCGCCGCGCTCGCCGGCCTGGCGGACCGGACGTCCACGGATGCCGCAGCCGTCCGCTGACCCGGTCACCCCGATTGATCCGATCGCCCCGATTCCGCACAGCCGAGAGGGAGTTGAACCAGGCATGCTGACTACGGACGCGCCCACCGGCGCCGCCGAACGGCTCACCGAGCTGGCCGAACGCAAACGGGAGGCCCATCAGGGCCCGGACCCCCGCGCCACCGAGCGGCAGCACGCGAAGGGCAAGCTGACCGCGCGCGAGCGCATCGAACTCCTCATGGACAAGGGGAGCTTCACCGAGGTGGAGCCGATGCGGCGGCACCGCGCCACCGGCTTCGGCCTCGAGCACAAGCGTCCTTTCACCGACGGGGTGGTCACCGGCTGGGGCACGGTCGAGGGCCGGACGGTCTTCGTGTACGCCCACGACTTCCGCATCTTCGGCGGCGCCCTCGGCGAGGCGCATGCGCAGAAGATCCACAAGCTGATGGACATGGCCCTGGCGGCCGGCGCCCCGCTGGTTTCGCTCAACGACGGTGCGGGCGCCCGCATTCAGGAGGGGGTGGCGGCGCTCGCCGGGTACGGCGGGATCTTCCGCCGCAACACCCGGGCCTCCGGGGTGATCCCGCAGATCAGCGTCATGCTCGGCCCGTGCGCCGGCGGCGCGGCGTACTCGCCGGCGCTGACGGACTTCGTCTTCGCGGTGCGCGGCAGCTCGCAGATGTTCATCACCGGGCCCGACGTCGTGGAGACGGTGACCGGCGAGAAGGTCTCGCTGGACGGCCTCGGCGGCGCCGATGTGCACGGGGCGACGTCCGGGGTGGCGCACTTCGTCCACGACGACGAGGAGTCCTGCCTCGCCGACGTCCGGTATCTGCTCTCCCTGCTGCCGCTGAACAACCGGGACCTCCCGCCGGCCGAGCGCGGCGAGGACCCCGTCGACCGCGAGGGCACGGCGCTGCTGGACCTGGTGCCCGCGGACGGCAACCGCAGCTACGACGTCACCGCGGTGATCGCGGAGCTGGTCGACGACGGCGAGTACCTGGAGGTGCACGCGGACTGGGCGCGCAACCTGGTGTGCGCGTTCGCCCGCGTCGACGGGCAGGCGGTGGGCATCGTCGCCAACCAGCCGGCCGTCCTCGCGGGGGTCGTCGACATCCACGCGAGCGAAAAGGGCGCGCGGTTCGTGCAGTTCTGCGACGCCTTCAACATCCCCCTGGTGACCCTGGTGGACGTGCCCGGCTTCCTGCCCGGCGTCAGCCAGGAGCACGAGGGCATCATCCGGCGTGGGGCGAAGCTGCTGTACGCGTACTGCAATGCCACCGTGCCGCGTATCTCGGTCGTGCTGCGGAAGGCCTATGGCGGGGCGTACATCGTCATGGACTCGCAGTCCATCGGGGCCGACCTGGCGTATGCCTGGCCCACCAACGAGATCGCCGTGATGGGCGCCGAGGGCGCGGCGAACGTCATCTTCCGCCGCGAGATCGCCGCGGCGGCGGACCCCGAAGAGGCGCGCCTGGCCCGCGTCAAGGAGTACAAGGCCGAGCTGATGCACCCGTATTACGCGGCCGAGCGCGGCCTCGTCGAGGACGTCATCGACCCCCGGGAGACCCGGGAGGTGCTGGCCCGCTCGCTGGCGATGCTCCGCTCGAAACACGCCGACCTGCCGCGCCGCAAGCACGGCAACCCGCCGCAGTGACGGGCCCGGTGGGCGAGCCGACGCCCCTGCTGCGGGTGGTGCGCGGCCGTCCGGACGCGGAGGAGCTGGCCGCGCTCACGGCGGTGCTGCTGTCGGCGGCGGCCCCCGGCGCCGAACCCGACGACATCTCCCGCAGGGAGCGCGCCGTGGCCCGCTGGTCGCGCCTGGAGCGCGCCCCTGGCTTCAGCGGCGCCCGCAGCTGGCAGGACGAACCCGGCTGAGCCCGCCGCAGGAGAGCGGACCGGCCACCGTGGCGACGTGGAATACAAGCCTTCGTTAACTGCCTTGCCCGGGGCCATCGCGATCACCAACAGTGGAAACCAGGTGAATTCGCCCTGGTCGTCCCAGTACCGCGAGTCACCTTCAGCACCCCAGATTCAGGAGGATCCCCATGTCCGGAGAGCCCATCCGCGTCGCAGTGATCACCGGCAGCACCCGGGACGGCCGGTTCGGTCCGACCGTGGCCGATTGGTTCGCGGACCAGGCGCGGCAGCACGGCGGCGTGGCCGTCGAGGCGATCGACCTCGCGGACTACCCGCTGCCCACCGTCCTGCCCGACATCGCGGTCGGTGCGGAGCCGCCCGCCGCCACCCAGAAGGTCCTCGACGCGCTCGCCGCCAGGCTCTCCGCGGCCGATGCCTTTGCCGTCGTCACCCCCGAGTACAACCACTCGGTGCCGGCGTCGCTGAAGAACGTCATCGACTGGTACCTCGACGAGTGGAAGGCCAAGCCGGTCGGACTGATCTCGTACGGCGGCATGGGCGGCGGCCTGCGGGCGTCCGAGCACCTCCGCCAGATCTTCGCCGAGGTACACGCGGTCACGGTGCGCGACATGATCAGCTTCCACAACGCCTGGAACGCCTTCGAGCAGGGCGGGAAGCGGGTGTGCCCCGAGGGCAGCGACGCCGCGGCGAAGGGCCTGCTCGACCAGCTGGTCTGGTTCGGCCGCGCGCTGCGCGACGCGCGGGAGAAGGTCCCGTACCAGGGCTGAACCCACCAACTGCCGCACCACCCCTGAGCGGGCACGGACACCGGGAAGCACTCCCGGGCCGTGCCCGCTTCGCGTGCGGCCCGTAGCGAGACGACCCAGCAGACCCAGAAGACCCAGAAGACCCAGAAGCAAGCGAGCGAAGGAGAAGCCCGCATGGATACGACACGACGCGTCCTGGTCACCGGCGCGACCGGGAACGTGGGCCCGCACGCGGTCGCCCAGTTGCTGCGGGCGGGGGTGCCGACCCGCGCGCTTCTGCTGCCGGACGACCCGCACGCCGACCGCGTCCCCGCTGCCGCGGAGGTCTGCCACGGCGACCTCGCGGATCCCGCCGGCCTCGACGCCTGCCTGGAGGGGGTCGACGCGGTCTTCCTCATGTGGCCCTTCTTCACCCTGGACGTCGCCACGGTGCCCGCCGTGCTGGACAAGCTGCGCGAGCACGACTGCCGGGTGGTGTTCGTGTCGTCCATCGGCGTGCACATCGGCCTGGAGCCCGTCGACAACAACTGCCACGCCTACCTGGAGCAGCAGATCGAGAAGGCCGGTCTCGAGTGGACCTTCCTGCAGACCACCGGATTCGACTGCAACGCCAGGCTCAGCTGGGCCGCGCAGCTCCAGGCGGGCGACGTCGTGCGGTCCCCGTACGGCGAGGCCGCCCGCACCCCCGTCCACGAGGCCGACGTCGCCGCCGTGGCCGTGCGCGCGCTGACCGAGGACGGACACGCGGGCAAGCGGTACGTGACCACCGGGCCCCAGGCCCTGACGCAGATCGAGCAGCTGCGCATCATCGGCGAGGTCGCCGGGCGCGACCTGCGCTGGGAGGACGTGCCGGGGCACGCCGCCAGGGCGGCGATGGTCGAGGCCGGTTGGCCGGAGGCGTACGCCGCGGGCGCGCTGGACTACTTCGAGACGCTCGTGGACCAGCCGGAGACGCTCACCGACCACGTCGCCGGCGTCCTCGGCCGCCCGCCACGCACCTTCCGGGAGTGGGCCGAAGAGCACGCCGGCGACTTCCGGTGACCGGGCGGCACAGGGAGTACGCCATGACGCAGCACGCACCGCGGCCGGCGGACGGCGCCGGACCGCCGACACCCGGATACGTCACCTTCTCCACCCTGCGGGCCGACGACCGCACCGCGGCGGCCGAACTGGCGCGCGCGCTCGCACACGAGACGCGGCGGTGGCTGCGGCATCGCGAGGGGTTCGTATCGGCCCGGATCCACACCGGCGTGGACACGGCCGCCGCCGTCGTCGTCCGCGAGGAGTGGCGGTCGCGGGCGTCCCACCGCGCGGCCGGGGAGGACGCCGCGGGCGCGGCGCTGCGCGCTCTGCTCACCGGCCCAGGCGTACGGGAGACCAGCGTGTTCGGCGGCGTACCGGAGGAGGGCATCGCGGGCCCGTACCCGAGCGCCCCGCCGGGGCTCGTCTGCGTCGCCACGCGCCACCTCGGCTCGCCCACGAACGCCCGGCGCCTGGCCGGGCTGCTGCGCGAAGGCGACTGGAAGCGGCACTTCCCCGGCTTCATCTCGGCCACGCCCTACATCGGCGACGAAGGCACCTACGTCAACTACCCGCAGTGGACGGACGCGGCCGCCTTCGACGCCTACATGAGAGACCCCCGCAACGCGGCGGGTCAGCCGGGCATCGCCGAGCTGGAGGTGGCACCGCCCGAGATCGTGATGTGCACCGTCCTTGACGAGGTCATCGCCAGAACACCGACGCGAGGTACGAAATGACGTCAACGTCAGGTACGAGCACCGGCTCGCTGACGCGGGGGCAGCTGTCCCCGCTCGATCAACTTCGGCTCTTCGAGCGCAAATACGACCCGACGACCCGGTCCGTCATCGATTCCCTTTCGCCTCGGCCGACCTGGCGCTGCCTCGAACTCGGGGCAGGCGCCGGCTCGATGGCCCGCTGGCTGGCCGAACGCGCCACCAGCGGCAGCGTCCTGGCGGTCGACACCGATCCGCGGCACCTGACCGGCTCCGACGCCCCGAACCTGACGGTGCGCGAGGCCGACATCACCGAGGCGGAGTTCGGCGACGCCGCGTACGACCTCGTCCTGGCCCGCGCCGTCCTGGAACACCTCGACCGGCCGCAGGAGATGCTCGACCGGGCCGTGCGATGGCTGGCGCCCGGGGGCCGGCTCGTCGTGCAGGACTTCTACTACCTGCCGAGCGAGCACGCGGCCTCCCCCGTGACCAGGGCGCTGGTCGCCGGCTATGTGCGGCGCATGCAGGAGCAGGGCGCCGATCTCAGCTGGGGCCGGCACCTGCCCGCGGCGCTGGGGCGCGCCGGGCTCACCGGAATCGGCTCCTCGGTGACGCCCGCGGGGCCGGGCCAGTCGCCCGCCGACGACGAACTGATCGGCACCCGGATGCGGCAGGAAGGCCACACGCTCGTGAACAGCGGTCTGGTGACCAGGGAAGAGCTCACCGTGTTCCTCGACGCGCTCGGGACACCGCAGGGGCGGGACATGACGACCCTGCTCGTCTCCGCCTGGGGCCGCCGGCCGGAGGAGTCATGAAGGTCCTGTTCGTCGGCGGCGGCAGCCCCGCCACCATATTCGGGCTCGTCCCCTTCGCCACCGCCGTGCGCAACGCGGGCCACCAGGTCTTCATGGCGGCACCCAAGGGGATGGCTTCGGTGATCTCCGGCAGTGGACTGCCCGCGCTGACCGTCACCCCGCACGACTTCTGGCACTACCTGGGGCGGGACAGGGCGGGCAACCCCACGACGGTGCCGACGGAGCACCGGCCGCTGATGGAGTACACGGGCTCCTGGTTCGCCCAGGTCTCCGCCGTCGCGTACGCCGAACTCAAGGACGTCACCGCGCGGTGGCGCCCGGACGTCGTGGTCGGCGGCACGATGTGCTACGCCGCTCCCCTGACCGCGGCCCGCCTGGGCGTGCCCCACGTCCTTCAGGCCTGGGACGCCAGCGAGTGGGAGTGGACCGACGAGGGCGCACGCCGCACGCTCCGGCCCGAGCTGGACGAGCTGGGTCTCGACGACATTCCCGCGCCCCGGCTGCGCATCGAGGTGACGCCGCCCAGCATGGCCGTCCCCCGCCCCGGCGACGTGCGGCTCATGCGCTGGACCCCCGGCAACCTGCAGCGCGATCTGGAGCCTTGGATGTACGCCCGGCCGGACCGGCCGCGCATCTGCCTGACGGCGGGCAGCCGCGCGAACAAGGAACACAGCCTGGAACGCCTGGTGTGGCTGGCCGAGCGGCTGCAACAGCTGGACGCCGAAGTGGTCGTCCCCGCCCCCGAGGAGCTGGCCGCGGAGCTCGGACGGCGGCTGCCCGCGGTGCGTACGGGCTGGATTCCGCTCGACGTACTCGCCCCCACCTGCGACGTGTTCGTGCACCACGCGGGCGGGGCCACCACCATGACGGCGCTGAACGCGGGCGTGCCCCAGCTGATCATTCCCGAGTCGGTGGGCTTCATGGCCCAGGCCAGGCTCCTGGAGAAGCTCGGCGCCGCGCTGGCCCGCAGTCCGCAGGAGGCCGACGACGCCGAGCTGGTACGGGCCTGCCGGCGGCTGATCGAGGACCCCGGCTACCGGCAGGGCGCCCAGGCGCTGAGCCGCGAGATCGCCCAACTGCCGCCGCCCGCCGAGTTCGTCGGCGAACTCGAAAGGCTCGCCGGCCGCTGAAGCGGGTGCGGCACCCCAGGCACCCCAGGCATCCCTGGCATCCCCGGCATCCCAGGCACCCCTGACACAACTGGACAACTGGACAACTGGACAACTGGAGAAGACATGCGCAGAGCGTTCCGTATCACCGCTGTCGGACTGGCCGGCGGCGCGCTGGCCATCGGGGTGGGCATCTCCCCGTCCCTCGCCGGGACCCCCGCGCCCGGCCCTGCCGTCGCGTCCGCGGTCGCGCCCGCGGCGGAGGAGCAGATATTCGACATCCACTCGACGGCCGACGCCTTGCGGGCGCCGAGCACGGCGCGGCCCGGAGCGGCGACGTTCCGTACCACGACCGACGCCCAGGGCTCGGGCACGGTCGGGCTCGCCCGCCCGCACCCGGGCGTCGGCTGGGACGAGTTCCGTACCGTGCTGCGGAAGGTCATCCAGAACGACCCGGACGACATCATCGCGGGCAGCAGGGAGCTGGAGAGCACCGCGGACCTGCTCGGCGGCACGGTCATCTACCCGGGCATGAAAGCCTCGTTCAGCCAGAAGCTGGAGACCGGCAGCTACTTCCTCTTCGACTTCAGCCACATCCACGATGCGACGCCGCGTTACCAGACTTTGCAGGTCAGCGGCGAGCCGGCCGGCGCCCTGCCGCAGGCGGAGACCACGCTGACGGCCACGATGGACGGCGACGAGCCCGTGTACGAGCTGTCGGCCCCCGTGCGCGCGGGGCAGCCGCTGCGGTTCGTGAACTCCATGCCGGCCCGGCAGCCCGCCGAGGCGATCGTCTTCAAGCTGGAGGACGGGGTGACCGAGGAGGAACTCGTCGCGTGGTTCGACAAGTTCGGCGACCACGGCGAGTTCCCGCCCGGCGAGGACCCGCTCGGCTACGGGCCGGGCGCGCTGCCGCTGACCCCGGGTCAGGCGCAGGTCGTCGACCTCCCCCTGCAGCCGGGCCGGCACATCGTCATCGACTGGTTCCGGGACGCCAACGACGCCGTGATGCTGCTGAAGAAGGGCCACTACAAGATCATTGAGGTGGTCTGAGGCCATGCGGGCCGAACTACCCACCACCTGCCACAGCGTCCGGCTCGCCGCCCGGCCCGACAAGGCGCTGGGGCCCGAGCACTTCGAGCTCGTGGAAGGCCCGGTCCCCGTCCCCGGTCCTGGCCGCCTACTGGTGCGCAACCGGATGATGGCGGTCACGGCCGCGATGCGCAGCCTCATGGCGGAGGACTGCCCGCTGCCGATGCCCGGCTTCGCCGTCGGCGAGACGATGCGCTCCCCCACCGTCGGCGAGATCGTCGATCCCGGTGACACCGGCCTGCAGCCGGGCGGGCTCGTCAAGCACCGTGCGGGGTGGCGCGAGTTCGCCGTGCTGGAGCCGGGCGAGGCGACGCCGCTGAACGTGGCGGACCTGCCCGACCCGGCCGCGCACCTCTCCCAGGCGTTCGCGGCCTGGGTCGCCGTGACGCGCGGCGCGCAGGTGCGTGCCGGGGACCAGGTGTTCATCGCCGGCGCGGCAGGCGGAGTCGGCGTCCTGGCCGGCCAGTTCGCCCGGCTGCGCGGCGCGACCCGGGTCGTCGGCAGCGCGGGCTCGCGGCAGAAGGCGGACTTCCTGGTCAAGGAGCTGGGGTACGACGCCGTGGTGCTCAGGGGCGAGGGCGAAGGCACCTTCGAGGAGCGGCTGAGCGCACAGCTGCCCGAGGGGATCGACGCGACGGTGGACAGCGTGGGTGGCGATCAGCTCAGGGCGGCGCTGTCGCTTGCCCGGCGCGGCGCCCGCGTCTCGGTGTTCGGCACCCTGGCCGAGCAGGCCGGGGGCGCGGCGCTCACAGGGATCGACACCGCGGCGCTCATCGGCAAGGGCATCACGCTGCGGGGAACGCTGGTCCACGATCACACCGACGTCGTGCCGGAGTACGAGGCGGCGTTCGGGGCCGGGCTGCGGGACGGCTCCCTCGCCTTCCCGCACGTTCGCTACACGGGAATCGAGAACGCCCCGTTGGCACTGCGGGAGTTGCTCGCCGGCATCCACACGGGCTCGGTTCTCGTCGAACTCTGATACGGCCGCGAACTCGCCCGCTCCTGCAAGTCTTTGTTAAGTGCCTTGCTCCCCCGACGTGGGCCGAAGACGATTGTTGATGTGCTCGGAGAGCGTTCCGGAAACCATCCGCGCACCGTAAGAGAAAGGTGGTTTCCGGTGAAGATCCTGATAACGGTTCCTCCTGCGTTCGCGCATATCAACCCGGTAATTCCGCTCGCCGGAGCCCTGCAAGGGGCGGGCCACGAGGTGCGCGTCGCCACCCATCCGGAGAGGGTGGAAACGGTGCGTCAACTCGGCTTCTCGGCGGTCTCCGTGGGCACCGAGGGATTTGGCCGGGTCGCCGCGCCCGGCCAGCAACAGCTTTATTCCGAGGTAATGGCGGCGCTCGCTCCCGAAATCGAAGGGCCGGACACCGTCGGGCGAATTCCCGCGCAACCCGTTCTCCATGCCTTCGCGTACTACTGCTCTCTTGAACCGCTCACTCCCGGCGGTCGAGCGATGGTTGTCGACCTCGTCGAATTCGCCCGCTCCTGGCAGCCGGACCTCGTCCTGTGGGACACGGTGTCCTTCCCGGGTGCCATCGCGGCGCGCGCCTGCGGGGCCGCCCACGCACGCATGGTGTGGGGCAAGGACGACTTCGGCTGGGCCCGGCTGCGGCTGGCCGCGCGGCAGCAGCCGGACCCGATGGCCCGGATGCTGCGGCCGGTGCTGGCACACTTCGGCCTCGAGTACGACGACGAACTGCTGCTGGGCCAGTGGGTGCTGGACAACTTCCCGGCCATCGGCCTGCGGCTCCCGCTCGGCCTGCGCAGCCTCCACGTCCGCCCCGTGCCCTTCAACGGCGCCGCCGTCGTGCCCGAGTGGCTGCACCGCGACCCCGGCCGCCGGCGCGTGGCGCTGTCGCTCGGGGCCGGCATCCGCAGTTTCTTCCCGGACAGCAGCGTCGTCGGGCTCGACACTCTCTTCGCGGCGGCCGAGGAGCTGGACGTCGAGGTGGTCGCGACACTCGACGAGGCCCAGCTCCGCTCGGTGAAGCGCCTGCCCGAGCACGTGCGCACCGTCGACTACCTGCCGCTCAATCTGCTGCTGCCGACCTGTTCCGCACTCGTCCACCACGGCGGCGGCGGGACCTTCGGGGCCGCGGTCGCCCACCGGGTCCCGCAGCTGGTGTGGCCGGAGCGGAGCCAGTACTACGACGACATCGCCGGGTACGTGGAGCGCAGCGGCGCCGGACTGGCCGTGGACCGCAACCGGGCCTCCTACGACGTCGTCAGAAAGCAGCTCGCCCGGGTGCTGGACGAACCCGCGTTCCGTACGGGCACCGAGGCGCTGTACCGGGACATGCTGGCCGTGCCGAGCCCGGCCGATGTCGTCCCCGTACTCGAAGGACTCACCTCGTGCCACCGCGGCCACGCCGCGCCGCCGCGGTGAGCCCGCACCTGCGGCGGCGGCCCGTCGAGCCCGCCGACCCGATACGCATGGGGGTGCTGGGCACCGCCTCGATCGCCTGGCGGCGCGTGCTGCCCGCGATGGCCGCGGTGCCCGGCATGGAGCTGGTGGCGACGGCGAGCCGGCGGCGGGAGAAGGCGCAGCGCTTCGCGGACCGGTTCGGCGGCGTGGCGGTCGAGGGATACGAACGGCTGCTGGCCCGCGACGACCTCGACGCCGTCTACATCCCGCTCCCCGCCACCCTGCACGCCGAGTGGGCCGCGCGGGCGCTGCGCGCCGGGCTGCACGTGCTGTGCGAAAAGCCGATGACGAGCGACCGGCACGGCACCGCCCGGCTGCTGAACCTGGCCCGCGAGCGAGGGCTGACGGTGATGGAGAACCTCATGTTCCCGCACCACTCCCAGCACGAGACGGTCCGGGAGCTGCTCGACGCCGGCCGGATCGGCGAACTGCGCAGCCTGACCGCGGAGTTCGCCTTTCCTCCGAAGCCGCCGGGCGACATGCGCTATCTGCCGGTCGGCGGCGGCGCGCTCGTCGAGATCGGGGTCTACCCGCTGTCCACGGCTCTGCTGCGGCTCGGCGAAGACCTCGAGGTCCTGGGCGCCGTGCTGCGCCACGACGGGCCGTACGGCGTGGATCTGTCGGGGGCCGCGCTGCTGGCCGACCCGCGGGGCGTACCCGCGCACCTCACCTGGGGCATGGAGCACGGCTACCGGTCCTCCTACGAACTGTGGGGAACCGCCGGGCGGATCGTCGTCGAGTGGGCCTACACCCCGCCGCCGTCGCACTCCCCGGTCGTCAGGGTCGAGACGCAGGGCCGCCAGGAGCGGATCACGCTGCCGCCGGACGATCAGTTCGCCAACGTGCTCCACGCCTTCGCCGAGGCGGTGCGCGGCACGGACATCCGCGACTGCACCGACCGGAGCCTGCGGCTCGCCGAGCTCATGGACGAGGTCGCCGCGCGAGCGGGGCTGTCCGGCACCGACGTGTCCAGACGCCTGCCCACACGCTCACTGCACCCGGCGTGACCCGGCCCTCCCGGGCCACCCAACAACCAACGGAGAGAGACCCATGGCTGAACAAGCGCCACCCCGCGCCGGACGGCGAGAGTGGCTGGGCCTGGCCATTCTCGCGCTGCCGACGCTGATGCTCGCGCTGACGATGACGTCGCTGAACCTGGCCATCCCGCACATCAGCGCGGACCTGAACCCCAGCGGCACACAACTGCTGTGGATCATCGACATCTACGGGTTCCTGATCGCCGGGACCCTGATCACCATGGGCTCGCTGGGTGACCGCTTCGGGCGGCGCAGGCTGCTGCTGATCGGATCGGTCTTCTTCGCCACGGCGTCCGTGGTGGGCGCGTTCTCCACCAGTCCGGGCATGCTCATCGTGATGCGGGCGGTGCTGGGGCTCGCCGGAGCGACGCTGATGCCGTCCACGCTGTCGCTGCTGAGCACCATGTTCAAGGACAAGACGCAGCAGGCCTTCGCCATTTCGGTGTGGATGTCGGTGTTCATGGGCGGCATGGCCGTCGGCCCGCTGGCCGGCGGTGCGCTGCTCGACCACTTCTGGTGGGGCTCGGTCTTTCTGATGGGCGCGCCGGTGATGGTGCTGCTCGTGCTGACGGGGCCGTTCCTGCTGCCGGAGAGCAAGACCTCGGACACCGGACCGATCGACCTCGTCAGCGTGGCGCTGTCGCTGGCGGGCATTCTCAGCAGCGTCTACGGGCTCAAGCAGGTGGCGGGGCACGGCTTCGGGGTGGTCCCGGTGGCGTTCATGGTGGCCGGTGTCGTCCTGTGCGCCGCGTTCCTGCGCAGGCAGGGCCGTTTGGAGCGGCCCCTGCTCGACCTGAGCATCTTCCGGATACGCGCCTACTCCACGCCGATCGCAGGCGTGGCCATCGCCATGATCATGAACGGTGGCCTCAACTTCTTCATGATGCAGTACCTGCAGACGGTGCTCGGCCTGTCGCCGCTGCAGGCCGGGCTGTGCACGCTGCCGCCCACCGTCATCAACATGGCGGGCTCGATGCTGGCTCCCAAGCTGACCCGGCACGTGCGGCCCGGCTTCGTGATCGGCCCCGCCTACCTGCTCACCGCCATCGGTTTCCTCATCATCACCACGGTGGACACGGACTCCAGCGTCTTCCTCGCGGTGGGCGGCACCGTGGTGATGTCCGTCGGCTTCGGCCCCGCGATGGCGCTGTCCACCGCGCTGGCCCTGGGCTCCATCCCCTCGGAGAAGTCCGGTGCCGCCTCCGCGGCCTCGGAGACCAGCAGCGAGCTCGGGATGTCCCTGGGCATCGCCTTCCTCGGCAGCCTGGGGACGTACGTCTACCGCGACCAGATCCGCGAACTGGCCCCGTCCGGACTGTCCGGGGCCTCCCTGGACACGGCCGCGAACTCCATCGGGGCCGCCCTCACCGAGGCGGAGCGGCTTTCGGGACGCCTCGGCGACGACCTGTTCTCCGCCGCGAGCCAGGCCCTCGTCACGGGTCTGCGGGTGGACGCGATCGTCGGCGCCGTCGGCATGGCCCTCGTCGGCACGGCCGTGGCATACCTGCTGCGGAAGGTGCCCGCGCCGGCCACCGACAGCGAGAGCGGCACGGAGGAGCCGACGGAGGAGCCAATGGCACGGCCCGCCGCGGAGCATCCGACACAGAGCGGCGTCGGAGGCACGGAATGATCAACGTATTCCAGCCCAGCCTCGGCGAGGAGGAAGCCGCCGCCGTGGCCGAGGTGTTCGCGGGCAACTGGCTCGGGCACGGCCCGCGCACCAAGGCGTTCGAGGCCGAATTCGCCGCGCACCTGGGCACAGGTGCCGAGAACGTGCTCTTCATCAACTCCTGCACCGCGGGGCTCTTCCTCGCCGCCGAACTGCTCGAACTCGGCCCGGGTGACGACGTCGTCCTCCCCTCGGTGAGCTTCGTCGCCGCGGCCAACGCGGTCGCGGCGACCGGGGCGCGCCCCGTCTTCAGCGACTGCGACCCACGCACGCTGAACCCGACGGCCATGGACATCGAGGCGGCGCTCACCCCCCGTACCAAGGCCGTCATCGTCCTGCACTACGGCGGCCGGCCGGGCGAGATCGCGGCCATCGCCGAGCTGTGCAGGCGGCACGGCATCCCGCTCGTCGAGGACGCCGCCTGCGCGGTCGCCTCGACGGCGGACGGGCAGGCCTGCGGAACCTTCGGCGACATCGCGGTATGGAGCTTCGACGCCATGAAGGTCCTGGTCACCGGCGACGGCGGCGCGATGTGGGTCCGCGACCCGGAACTGGCGGCACGGGCTCGCACGCTGGCCTACCACGGCCTGGAGCAGCCGAGCGGGTTCACGGCGCGGGTCTCCCACCGATGGTGGGAGCTGAATGTACGGGCCTTCGGCCACCGCATCGTCGGAAACGACGTGACCGCCTCGATCGGCAGCGTCCAACTGCGCAGGCTCCCCGGGTTCCTGGCCCGCCGGCGCGCGGCCTTCGACTCCTACGACCGGCTCCTCGCGGACGCGGACGGCATCCGGACACCGCCACCGCTTCCCCGGGGCCACACCAGCTCGTACTACTTCTACTGGGTACAGCTGGACCCGGCCATCCGCGACCAGGTCGCCGCCGACCTGCTGGACCGCGGCATCTACACCACCTTCCGCTACCCCACCTTGCACCGGGTGCCCGCCTACGGCAGCGAGATCCCCGCCCTCCCCGGCTCCGACGAGGCCGCCGAGGCGACACTGCTGCTGCCCCTGCACCAGGCCCTGCGGGAGGAGGACGTGCGTACGGTCGCCGCCGAACTGCGCAAGGCGGTGGCGAACCGCCTCCCGAACGGCTGATCCGGAAACCGCCCGAGGCCCCGACGCATGCGTCGGGGCCTCGGCCGTGCCCACGCAGAGAGGACTGGCGATGCTGATCGAACCGACCGCCGTGCCCGGCGCCTACGTCGTCACCCCGCACCGGCACGGCGACCGGCGGGGCGACTTCTTCGAGGGCCTGCGCGCCGACGCGCTCGAAGAGGTCATCGGCCACCCCTTCGTCCCCCGCCAGATCAACTACTCGGCGTCCCGCGGCAATACGCTGCGCGGCCTGCACGGGGTGGCGACGCCGCCCGGCCAGGCCAAGTACGTGAGCTGTGTGCGCGGGGCGCTGCGCGACATCGTCGTGGACCTGCGCATCGGTTCGCCCGCCTTCGGCCGCCACCAGGTCACTGAGCTCGACGCGCACTCCGGCCGGAGCGTCTACGTCCCCGAGGGCGTGGGCCACGGCTTTCTGACCCTCACCGACGACACCTGCGTCTGCTACGTGCTGTCCACCACCTATGTGCCGGGCACCCAGATCGACATCGATCCGCTGGACCGTCAGCTCGCTCTTCCCTGGGGATTCACCCGGCCACCGCTGATGTCCGACAAGGACGCCCGGGCCCCGTCTCTCGCCGGGGCCGTCGCCGCCGGGCTGCTCGCCCGCTGGGACGACCCGGCCCGCATTACTCCACGTGAGGAGAGAACCCGATGAAGGCTCTGGTGCTCGCAGGCGGGTCCGGTACCCGCCTGCGCCCGTTCAGCCACTCCATGCCCAAGCAACTCATCCCGATCGCCAACAAGCCCGTGCTGACGCACGTTCTGGAGAACCTCCGCGATCTCGGCGTACGGGAGGCCGGCATCATCGTCGGCGACCGGGCGCAGCACATAGAACAGGCCGTGGGCGACGGCTCCGGCCTGGGCATGGGCATTACCTACATCCCCCAGGAGAAGCCGCTCGGCCTGGCCCACTGCGTCTCGCTCGCCCGGCCCTTCCTCGGCGCGGACGACTTCGTGATGTATCTCGGCGACAACATGCTGCCGGACGGAGTCGCGGACATCGCCGCGGAGTTCACCGCCCGCCGTCCCGACGCGCAGGTCGTGGTGCACAAGGTCGACGACCCCCGGGCGTTCGGCGTGGCGGAGCTCGCCGCGGACGGCAGGGTCGAGCGGCTGGTGGAAAAGCCCCGACAGCCGCGCAGCGACCTCGCCCTGGTCGGCGTCTACTTCTTCACACCCGCCATTCACCGCGCGGTCGCCGCGATCCGGCCCAGCGCCCGCGGCGAGCTGGAGATCACCGACGCCGTCCAGTGGCTCGTCGCCCACGGCCATGACGTGCGGGCCAGCGTGTACGACGGCTACTGGAAGGACACCGGCAGGGTCGAGGACGTGCTGGAGTGCAACCAGCGGCTGCTGGAGGGCCTTTCCCCGCGCATCGCCGGCCACATCGACGCGGACAGCACGGTCGAAGGCAACGTCGTGATCGAGGCGGGCGCCCGCGTCCTCGCGTCCCGTATCGAGGGCCCGGCCATCATCGGCGCCGGAGCCGTGATCGAGGACTCCTACGTCGGCCCCGACACCTGTATCGGCGCGGACTGCGAGCTGCGCGGCACCCGGCTCACCGGCTCCATCGTCCTGGAAGGCGCCCGGATTCGCGGCGTACCCGGGCTGCACGGCTCGCTGATCGGCCGCGGCTCGCAGGTCGGCCCGTCCGAGCCGCGGGCGGCCCACCACCGGATCGTGGTGGGCGACGACACCTGGATCGAGGTCGCATGAGGCTGCTGGTCACCGGAGGGGCCGGGTTCATCGGCTCCCACTACGTGCGCACCCTGCTGGGGGGCGGCTATCCGGGCTTCGAGGACGCCCGGGTCACGGTCCTCGACAAGCTCAGCTACGCCGGCAACCGCGACAACCTGCCGCTGTCGCACCCGCGGATGGACTTCGTACGCGGCGACATCTGCGATCTCGACATGCTGAGGGAGGTCATCCCCGGGCACGACGCCGTCGTGCACTTCGCGGCCGAGTCGCATGTGGACCGCTCGGTGGAGTCGGCCGCGGAGTTCGTGCGGACCAACGTCGGCGGCACTCAGTCCGTGCTGGACGCCTGCCTGGCGGCGGGCGTCCAGCGCATGGTGCACATCTCGACGGACGAGGTGTACGGCTCCATCGACGAGGGGGCGTGGACCGAGTCGTGGCCGCTGGCGCCCAACTCCCCGTACGCGGCGTCGAAGGCGGCCTCCGACCTGATGGCCCGCGCCTACTGGCGTACGCACGGCCTGGACCTCTCGATCACCCGCTGCTCCAACAACTACGGCCCGTACCAGCACCCGGAGAAGGTGATCCCGCTCTTCGTCACCCGGCTCCTGCGCGGAGAGCGGGTGCCGCTGTACGGCGACGGCCGCAACGTGCGCGAGTGGCTGCACGTCGACGACCACTGCGCGGCGGTGCAGTTGGTGCTCGCCAAGGGACGGGCGGGCGAGATCTACAACGTCGGCGGCGGCAACGCGCTGACGAACGTCGAGCTCACCGAGCGGCTGCTGAGGCTCTCCGGCGCCGACTGGTCCATGGTGCGCCGGGTCCCGGACCGCAAGGGCCACGACCTGCGCTACGCCCTGGACGACAGCAAGATCCGCGACGAGCTCGGCTACCGGCCGCGGGTTCCCCTGGAACAGGGGCTCGCCGACGCCGTCACCTGGTACCGCGACAACCCCTACTGGTGGAAGCCATGACTGATCACAAGGCCCTGGTTCTCGACGAGACCCGCAAATACCACATCGAGCACCAGAGCGGCCCGTTCGTGCCCGGCGTGACGGAGATCTGGCCGTCCGGCGCGGTGCTGGACGCGGACGACCGGGCGGCGCTGGTCGAGGCCGCGCTGGAGCTGAAGATCGCGGCGGGCGCCCGCTCCCAGCGCTTCGAGTCCCGTTTCGCGAAGCTGCTGAAACGGCGCAAGGCGCACCTGACCAACTCCGGTTCCTCGGCCAATCTGCTCGCGCTGACCGCGCTCACCTCGCATGTGCTCGAGGACCGGCGGCTGCGCCCCGGGGACGAGGTGATCACGGTCGCGGCGGGGTTTCCGACCACGGTCAACCCCATCGTGCAGAACGGGCTCGTCCCGGTGTTCGTCGACATCGAGCTGGGGATCTACAACACCACGGCGGAGCGGGTGGCCGCGGCGATCGGGCCGAAGACCCGCGCCATCATGATCGCGCACGCGCTCGGCAACCCCTTCGAGGTCGCGGAGATCGCCCAACTCGCCAAGGACCACGGCCTGTTCTTCGTGGAGGACAACTGTGACGCGGTGGGCGCCACCTACGGCGACCGCCTCACCGGCACCTTCGGCGACCTCACCACGGTCAGCTTCTATCCGGCGCACCACATCACGATGGGCGAGGGCGGCTGCGTCCTCACCTCGAACCTGAAGCTGCACCGCGTGGTGGAATCGCTGCGCGACTGGGGCCGCGACTGCTGGTGCGAGCCGGGCAGGAGCAACACCTGCCTCAAGCGCTTCGACCACCAGATGGGGTCGCTGCCCGAGGGCTACGACCACAAGTACATTTTCTCCCACGTCGGTTACAACCTGAAGGCCACCGACCTGCAGGCCGCGCTCGGCCTGACGCAGCTCGACAAGCTGGAGGGCTTCGTCGCGGCCCGGCGCAGGAACTGGCGGCGGATGCGCGAGGGCCTCGACGGCGTGCCGCACCTGCGGCTGCCTGAGCCGACGCCCGGCAGCGAGCCCAGCTGGTTCGGCTTCGTCATCTCCGTGGACCCCGGGGCCCCGTTCACCCGGGCCGCGCTGGTCGACTTCCTGGAGAGCCGGAAGATCGGTACCCGGCGGCTGTTCGCGGGGAACCTCACCCGGCAGCCCGCGTACGCCGAGGTGCCGCACCGGGTGGCCGGATCCCTGCGCAACAGCGACTTCGTCACCGAGCACACCTTCTGGACCGGCGTATATCCGGGGCTGACCGACGAGATGATCGACTACGTCGTCGCCTCGGTGCGGGAGTTCGTCGGGAGGCACGGGTGAGCGCGCCGGCGCCGCTGCGGGCGCGCGTGGACACCCGGCTGCCGGGGCGGCTGGCCCACTCGGCGACCGAGCGCACCGGCGGCGTGGGCCCGAGCACGCCGGACTTCGCCGCGTGGCTGGCCGCGCGGGAGCGGGCGCACCGCTTCGCCGTGGAGCGCATCCCGCTCGCGGAGCTCGACGGCTGGTCGTTCGACGCCGGCACCGGGAACCTGACGCACCGCAGCGGGCGCTTCTTCAGCGTCGAGGGGCTGCACGTGACCACCGGCGCGCCGCCCTTCCCCGAGTGGCACCAGCCCGTCATCCATCAGCCGGAGACCGGCATCCTCGGCATCCTCGCCAAGGAGTTCGACGGGGTGCTGCACTTTCTGATGCAGGCCAAGATGGAGCCGGGCAACCCCAATCTGCTCCAGCTGTCGCCGACCGTGCAGGCCACGCGCAGCAACTACACCAAGGTGCACCGGGGTTCGGACGTGAAGTACATCGAGTACTTCACCACCCCGGGCCGGGGCCGGCCGCTCGCCGATGTGCTGCAGTCCGAGCACGGGTCCTGGTTCTACCGCAAGGCCAACCGGAACATGCTCGTCCTCACCGACGAGGACGTGGCCGTGGACGAGGACTTCTGCTGGCTCACGCTCGGGCAGCTGGGCGAGCTGCTGCGCCAGGACACCGTGGTCAACATGGACTCCCGCACCGTGCTCGGCTGTCTGCCGGGCCTGCCCGCGGAGCCGTGGGCCCGGCACCCGGACACCGAGCTGCTGTCGTGGTTCACCGGCGAGCGCTCCCGGCACGAGGTGCGCGCCGAGCGGACCCCGCTGCGTGACGCCGTCGGCTGGCACCGGGACGCGTGGACGGTCAGCCACGCGGCCGGCCGGTACTTCCGGGTGGTCGGGCTCGCCGTACAGGCCGGGAACCGGGAGGTGACCAGCTGGAGCCAGCCCCTGTTCGAGCCCGTCGGCCAGGGCGTCACCGCCTTCCTGTGCCGCCGCATCGCGGGCGTCCCGCACGTCCTGGCGCACGCCCGGGTCGAGGGCGGCTTCCTCGACACCGTGGAGCTCGGGCCCACGGTGCAGTACACGCCGGACAACTACGCCCACCTGTCCGGGCCCGACAGGCCGCCCTTCCTCGACGACGTCCTGTGCGCCGACCGCCGGCGCATCCGCTACGACGCCGTGCACTCGGAGGAGGGCGGGCGCTTCCTGAACGCGGTGAGCCGCTATCTGTTCGTGGACGCCGAGGACACCGGCGCCGCCGCGGACCCGCCCGCCGGCTACCGCTGGGTGACCCCGGGCCAGCTGTCCGCACTGGCCCGGCACGGGCACTACGTCAACGTCCAGGCGAGGACCCTGCTCGCCTGCCTGACCACCGGCGCGGTGCGGCTGTGAGCGGCGCGGGGCGCGGGCCGGTCCGGATCGGGGTGCTCGGCTGCGCGGAGATCGCCCGCCGCAGGTTGCTGCCTGCCATCGCCGCAGGCCCGGACACCACGCTCGTCGCGGTGGCCTCCCGGGACGCCCGGCGGGCGGAGCGCACGGCGGCGCCGTACGGCTGCCGCGCGGTCCACGGATACGAGGCCCTGCTCGCCGACGCCGAGGTCGAGGCGGTCTATGTCCCGCTGCCTGCCGCGCTGCACGAGCGGTGGGTGGCGGCGGCGCTCGACGCGGGCAAGCACGTCCTGGGCGAGAAGCCCCTCGCCCTGGACGCGAGCGGCGCCCGGCGGCTCTTCGCCCGCGCCGGGAAGCTGGGCCTGGCCCTGATGGAGAACGTGATGTTCCTCCGGCACGGCCAGCACGAGGCCGTCCGCAAGGCCGTGGCGGACGCGGCGATCGGGCAACTGCGCGCCTTCCGCGCCGAGTTCACCGTGCCCGCGAGGCCCCCCGGGGACATCCGCCTGCGCCCCCAGCTGGGCGGGGGCGCGCTGCGGGACACCGGCGTCTATCCCGTACGCGCCGCGCTGCACCTGCTCGGCCCGCGGCTGTCCGTCGTCGGCGCCCACCTCGGCCTCGACGAGCGGTACGGCGTGGACACCGCGGGCGCCGCCCTGCTGCGCACCCCGGAGGGGGTGACCGCGCACCTCGCCTTCGGCCTGGACCACGGCTACCGGTCCGCCTACGAACTGACCGGCGAGCACGGCCGGATCACCCTCGACCACGCCTTCACTCCGCGCGCCGACCATGCGCCGCGGCTGCGACTGGAGCGGGCCTGGGGTGATGAGGAACTGGTCCTCGAACCGGAGGACCAAGTGGCGGCCTCGGTCGCGGCCTTCGCCGCCGCGGTGCGGGCGGGGGCGGCGCCGGGGGCGGAGGAGACCGTGCGGCAGCTCGAACTGCTCGACAACATCGCCCGAGCGGCGGGGAGTTGACCTGGCCGACACTTCAAGTTGTACTGGTTTAGCAGGATTTATCCACTTACGAAAGCTGGAGGAGAGCCATGCACGGACGCTTTGCCCTCACCGTCATCTACTGCGCCGACCTGGAGCCGATGGCGGCCTTCTACCGGGACACCCTCGGCCTGAAAGTGATCGCCGAGAAGGAGGGCGAGTACGTACTCGACGGGAACAGCCACGCGCTGCTGCTGCAGGCGCGGCCGGACCGCCCGACCCGCGAGGCCGAGACGATCTTCATCGGCGTGGACGTGGAGACCGCCGTCCAGGATCTGGCCGCCCTCGACCCGGTGCGCATGCCGGGCGAGGAGAGCCGGGGCTTCCGTGTGCAGGACCCGGAGGGCAACTCGGTCTGCTTCGTCAATGACTGACGACCACCGGGCCACCGCCCGCGTCCGGCGGATCACGCTGGACGCGGGCGGTGGCATCGCCCTGTCCGCGCTGCTGGCCGAGCCGGCCGCGGCGGCCGCCGAGCCGCCGCGCGCGGTGATGGTCGCGCTGCACGGCGGCGGGATGCGCGCCGGGTACTTCGACGGCCCCGGCCGGCCCCCGACATCGCTGCTGACGCTGGCCGCCGGCCTCGGCTGGACCGTGCTCGCACCCGACCGCCCGGGATACGGCGGCTCGGCCGACCGGCTGCCCGATGGCCTGCCGCTGGCGGAACAGGCCGCCATGTTGCGCACCGCCCTGCGGCGGTACGCGCGTCAACACCCGGTCGGCGCGGGCTACTTCATCGCCGCGCACTCCTACGGCGGAAAGCTCGCCCTGACCACGGCGGCCGCCGCCGATGGCGACGGACTCCCGCTGCTCGGCGCGGACATCTCCGGCCTCGGCCACCGCTGGGCCGTCGACCCCTCGGCTCCGGGAGCGTCCGGGCGGCAGAGCCCCGGCCTGCACTGGGGCCCGCTGCGCTGCTACGAGCCCGCGGCCTTCCGGCACGCCGCACAGCTCGCCGGTCCCATGCCCGCGCGGGAGGCCGCTGAACTCCCCCACTGGCCCCGGACCTTCGACGCGCTCGCTCCACAGGTGCGGCTGCCGCTGCGACTGACCTTCGCGGAGCACGAGCGCTGGTGGCGCCACGACGAGGCCACGCTGGGCGACATGGCCGCCCGCCTCGGCAGCCGCACCGTGCGGCTCGACCGCCAGCCAGGCGCCGGACACAACATCAGCCTGGGCCGCACCGCCCGCGCCTACCACCTGCGGCTCCTTGGGTTCCTGGAGGAGTGTCTGGCCACCGGCGCCGACGGTGCGCCCGCCCCCGTACCCGCGGCCGCCGCCGGGGAGGCGACGTGACGCACGGCCCCGGCACCCGGCCACGCGGCACCTTCCGCTCCCTGCGCGTACGCAACTTCCGGCTCTTCGCGCTCGGCCAGGTCGCCTCCGTCACCGGCACCTGGATGATGGTCACCGCCCAGGACTGGCTCGTGCTGCGGCTGACGGACGACTCGGCCGGCGCGCTCGGCCTCGTCACGGCGCTGCAGTTCGCTCCCGTGATGCTGCTGACGATGCTGGGCGGGCGGCTGGCGGACCGCTGCGACAAGCGGAAGCTGCTGATGGCCGCGAACGCCGTGTCGGCGGCCTTCGCCCTGCTGCTGACCGTGTCCGTGGCCACCGGCGTCGTCCGCCTGTGGCACGTCGCGGCGGCGGCAGCGGCGCTCGGCACGGTCAACGCGGTGGAGATCCCGACCCGGATGTCCTTCGTCGGCGAACTCGTCGGCCCCCGGCTGCTGCCGAACGCCTCGGCGCTGAGCGCCGCGTACTTCAACACCGCGCGGGTGCTGGGCCCCGCGCTCGCCGGGCTGCTCCTCAGCACCGTCGGCACCCCGGCGGTCATGCTCCTCAACGCGGTCAGCTACCTCGCCACCCTCGCGGGGCTCGCGCTCATCCGCCCGGCCGAGCTGCGGCACCGCGCGAGCCTCCCGGGCAAGGCGCGGGTCGCGGACGGGCTGCGATACGTCGCCGCCCGCTCCGACCTCGTCATGCCGCTGCTGCTGACGGCCGTCGTCTGCCTCGCAGGCTTCAACTTCCAACTCACCCTGCCACTCCTGGCGAAGACCACCTTCCACACCGAGGCCGCCACCTTCGGGCTGCTCACGACCGCCCTGGCCGTCGGCTCACTGGCGGCGGCGCTCGTCACCACCGCCCGCAGGGGCCGTCCCGCGGCGCGTACCGTCGTCGTGGCGGCGGTGGCGTTCGGGGCCCTGGAGCTGCTGGCGGGGTTCGCCCCCGGGCTGCCCTCCGCGGCCGTCGCGCTGGGGCTCACCGGCTTCGCGATGCTGTACTTCTCGCAGGCGGCCAACCACCGGATCCAGCTCGGCACGCCCCCCGAGTACCGGGGCCGGGTGCTGGCGATGTACACGCTCATCACGCAAGGCAGCACTCCGGTCGGCGCCCTGCTCACCGGCCTGCTCATCGACCGCTTCGGCGCCCGCGCGGGCCTGTCCGCCGGCGGGCTGATCTCCCTGGCCGCGGCGCTGGCCGCGCTCCTGTGGCTGAAGTCGGCGGCTCCCCCGCTCCCGGCGGAGCCGGCCGCGGCTCCACCCGCCCGCACCCGGCCATCGGTGAACCCGCCGGAGGACAAGCCGGAGAACAAGGAGGACATCGCGGCATGACCAAGTACTCCGACGCCGTCAACGACGCCCTGGAACGACTCGACGACCTGGGCTACGAACGCGGCCCCGAGCCCGAGGGGTTCGTCGCGCACGGCACCATGTGCGCCGAAGCGCTGGCGACCCTCGGCTATCCCGAACGCATCCCCGGCTACATCGACGGCTACCGCAGCGGACTCGCCCACCACGACCGCCCCGAGCCGCGCTTCGCCCTGGACCCCGACGACTGGCGCGAGGCGCTCGGCGACTTCCCCCGGGTCGGCGACTGGGAGGTCCTCTTCGCACGGGAGTTGGCCGAAGCGCCCTGGCAGGAGGTGCTGGTGCGGTGGTGGCCCCGACTGCTGCCGGGCGTCGTCGCCGGCACCACGCACGGGCTGATCCGCACCGCCCACGCCGTGCGGTCGCTGGCGGCCACCCCGCGGCCCACCCGGGCGCAGCTCACCGAGCTGACCCGGGGGCTGGCCTTCTGGGCCGCGCGCTGGACCCGCCTGCCCGGCCGGGTCAGGTTCGAGGGCGACAAGACCCTCGCCCAGGCGATGGCCGCCCTCCCCCGCGACGAGCTGCGGCACTCACGCTTCCGCGGCGGCCGGGGCCGCACCGACGACACCTCGGCACTCGACACGTACGCGGGCTACCACGAGGCGCTGCGCGCCCTGCGGCCGCAGCACGCCCAGTGGCTGATCAGCGAGATGACCGCGGAGTTCGCGGGCGTCTACCTGGCGCATCCGGAGGCGCTGCCCGTACCGCCGATCCATGGGATCACCGCGCCGGCGGCCGCCCGCCTGGTGCTGCCGCACCTGCCCGAGGCGCTGCACGGCCCGACGGTCGCCGCGGTGTGGCAGGTGCAGGCGCTCTTCCTGATCGACCTGACCAACGACCGGAACGGCGAGGACACCGCGCTCGCGGACGCGGACGCGGCGCGCACCCCGGGCCTTGCCGAACTGGCCGCCCGCGCCGTCGAGCACGGCGACGACCACGTCATCAAGGTGGCCGAGGCCTGCCTGCGCGAGCACGCGCTGCGCCCCGACCCGCGCTATGCCGCGGCCGCCTACGCGGCCCAGGAACGGATCCCGCCGTACGAGTCCACGCTCGGCCGCGCCATGTACCTGGAGATCGAGCAGCGCGGCGCCCGCTATCTCGAACTGTCCCGGGACAAATACGGCAGAAGCACACCCTATGACCGATTCCTCGCGGAAAAGCCCTAGTTCGGCATCCGACCAAAGGAGCTCCGGCATGAGCACGCACATCGCCAGTGACCACAAGACCGTTTCCATGACCCCGGAGATCTACCGCTATCTCGTCGACCAGGCGGAACCGCCGACCTCCGCCCAGCGGGAACTGACCGAACAGACGCATGCGCTGACCGAATGGGCGGTGATGCAGATCCCGCACGAGCAGAGCGCCTTCCTGACCCTGCTCACCCGGATCACCGGCGCCACGCGGGTCGTCGAGGTCGGCACCTTCACCGGCTGCTCGACCCTCGCCTTCGCGCTGGGGCTGCCCCCGGACGGCACGGTGACCACCATGGACCTGTCGGCGGAGTGGGCCGCCATCGCCCGCAAGGCATGGGAGGCCGCGGGCGTCGACGACCGCGTCGAGCTGCGCCTGGGCCCGGCCGAGGACTCACTGCGCGCACTTCCCGAGGAGGCGGTGATCGACCTGGCCTTCATCGACGCCAACAAGGACGGGTACGAAACGTACTGGGACCTGCTCGTCCCCCGCCTTCGCCCCGGCGGGCTGCTGCTCGCGGACAACGTTCTGTACGCGGGCCAGGCGGCCGACCCCGACTGCACCCACGACGCCGCCGCCATCCGCCGCTTCAACGCCAAGGTCCGCGCCGACCCCCGGACGGAGTCCGTCATGCTCCCCATCGCCGACGGTCTGACCCTCGCCCGCAAGCGGACCGGCGCTACCGGCCGTTGATACGGCCCGCCTCCCTCGCGTCCGCGAACGCCCGCCGGAACGCCGCCTCCGGCTGCGCCCCCCGCAGCCGGAGGCCGCCGCCGAAGTCGAAGAGCGGTACGGAGCGGATGCCCAGGGCGCGCACGCGGGCGAGTTCGGCGCGCAGTTCCCCGGCGCCGACAGCGCTCCGCTCGACGCCGGCCTCCGCGGCGAGGACGTCGAGGGTCGCCCGGTCCCCGATGTTGCGGCCCTCCGTCAGGTACGCCCTGAAGAGCCGCTCGGCCACCGGCTCGCCGCGCCCGCGGCGGGCCGCGGCCGCCAGCAGGCGGTGCGCTTCGAAGGTGTTGACGTGCACGGCACGGTCGAAGTTGAACTGCAGGCCGTCCCGGGCGCCGATGGCCGCCATCTCCGCGGCGGCGCGCTCCGCCTCGGCGCTGCCGCCGAAGAACTCGCGGTGCACCTCGCTCAGCGGCCGCCCCTCCGGCGGCGCGTCCGGGGAGACCTGGAAGGGCAGGAAGGCCACCTCGAGCCGGCCGCCCGCCGACAGGTGGCCGTCGGCGACCCGCTCGAAGCGGGTGAACCCGAGGTAGGAATGGACACAGGTGAGGTCGAGCGCGATCTCGACCCGCAGGGATACAGAGCTGTCAGCCTTCATGGTCGTACGCTCCCTCGAATCAGTGTGAACGGGCCTGTGCCACCGGCTCGTTGTCCGGGACCGGCCGGTCGCCGCCGCCCTCGGACCGCACCGTGTCCAGGCGGGTGGCCGCCAGGAAGCCAAGCGCCGCTACCGGCACGGCCGCCGCCAGCAGAAATCCCGTCATCGGCGAAGTCGCCTCGATCAGCGGGCCGATCAGCAGCGGAGAGGCGAACTGCCCCGCGAATATGGCCGTTCCCGACAGGGCGGTGGCCTTCCCCTGCGCCTCGCCCGGCGCGCCGTCGCCGATGAGGACGGTGGTCACCGGGAGGAAGACGCCGCTGGCGAGTCCGAACAGCATCGGCGCCAGGAACAGCACCGGGGCGTTGGGCGCGACGGCGAGCAGCAGGAAGGCCACCGCCCACAGGGCCAGCACCCCTCGCAGCAACTGCCGGTAGGCCAGCCGCGCGCGCAACGACGCGTACGCGAGGCCTATCAGGCTCATCGCGCCGGACATGCCGACGGTGTAGAGCGAGACCAGCAGCGGATCCTCCACGCCGAACGCGGACAGCCGGTCGGGGACGAAGACCACCAGGGCATACATCAGGATGGACGAGCAGAACTGCAGCGCGTACCAGACGATCAGCCGGGGATACGCGCGCAGCATGCCCCACGCCCCGAGCCGCGGCCCGGCCCCGCCGCCCGCACGCGCGGGCTTCGTGGCGGGCAGCAGCAGCGCCGTGGCGATGCCGAGGGGCACGCCCACCAGGTAGATCCCGAAGGGCAGATGCCACGACACCCCGCCGAGGACTCCGGCCAGCAGCGGCCAGAGCACACCGCCCAGGCTGGTGGCGGTGCCCCGCAGGCCCATCACCCGGTCCCGGGCGGCCCCTTGGTAGAGGTTCAGCACGGCCACGGTGGTGCCCGAGAACACGAAAGCCGCTCCGATGCCGAAGACGGCGCGCGTGGCGATGAGCGCGGCATAGCTGTCGACGATCAGCCCGGTGCCGCCGGCCAGCCCGTACAGGATCAGTCCGGCCGCCAGCGGCATGCGTACGCCCCAGCGGTCGATCATCCATCCGACCAGCGGGCTGGCGACGGCGATGGCGAGACTGTGCGTGGTGATGATGAGTCCTGCGGCGGTGCCGCCGACCCCGAGGTCGCCCCTGATGACCTGGATGACGGGCGCGAGGATGGAGCCCGCCATCACCGCCAGGGTCGACGCGAAGAGCAGCAGGGGCAGCGTCGCCGGGCGGGTGGGCGCGGCCTCGGGCGCCCGCACCGCGGCGCTCACCGCGCCCCCGCGCTCTCGAGCACCGGACCACCGGCCCCGCCGGGTCGGTTCAGACCGTGGTTGGCCAGGTGGAGCACGCTGCCGTTGAAGGACATAAAGGGCTGGATGAGCCCGTCGACGAAGACCAGGAAGGCCAGGGTGCCGACGCCGACCGGGCCGCCCAGCAGCCAGCCGAGCGTGAGCAGGACGGTCTCGACGCCGACCTTCGCGGCCCAGAAGGGCACCTTCCAGCGCTGGTTGAGGGAGATCACGATCAGGTCCATGGCACGGATGCCGGTGCCGCTCATGATGATCAGGGAGGAGCCGTACGCGCAGAACAGCACGGCGACGACCAGCGAGGGCACGGACGCCATCCAGCCCAGCTCCGCCAGGAGCATCAGGTCGATGAGGCTGCCGCAGAGCAGGAAGGTGACGAAGGGCATCACCACAGGCCGCCGCCGGTTCCACAGGGACCAGATGGCGATGCACACGGCCGCGATGAGCGCCTGCGCCACCCCGATCGTGAGCGAGACGTGCTCCAGCATCCCGAGGGAGAGGACGTCCAGGGGGTCCACCCCGAGGTCGGAGTGGATGAACAGCGTGGCACCGGCGGCGAAGACGACGCAGCCGGCCAGATAGAGGGCGTAGCGCGCGAGGTTGTCGCGGCGGGTCCAGGCGCTGAGGCCCTGGGCCGGCGCATGAGTGGTACGCGAAGCAGACATGCGGAACTCCGGGAAGCGGGAAGGGGCGTTCAGGAGGGAGGGCCGTCAGGCGTTGACGAAGATGAGCCGGTTGCCCTCCGGGTCGGCGGCCTCGAAGCGCTCGCCGGTCTTGTGCGGGAAGACCTCCGTGGTGCCGAGGTCCTCCAGGGCCCGATGGGCCGCGGGAATGTCGACCTGCGTGAAGGCGATGGCCGTGGGCTCCGCGCCCTGCTGCACGATCAGTTCACCGCCGTGGCCGGTGTCGAACACCACGCTCACGCCCGGGTACTCCTCGCGGACTTCGAGACCCAGCCGGTCGCGGTAGAAGGCGGTCATCGCGTCGAGGTCCTGGCAGTAGACCTTGATCACCGTGAGCTTGCCGAACATGGCGTCCGTCCTCTCTGTCGTGACAGAAAGTAAACTACACGGTGTAGGGCAATAAGTAAACCGGAGCGTGCATTTAGTCGGCGGCCGCGCTCCCGGCGCGACCGGGTACGGCGGGTAAACCAGGCGGTACAGTTCCGACCGGCAGGTCCGACCGGCAGGTCCGACCGGCAGGTCCGATCAGCAGGTCCGATCAGCAGGACGTACGAGACGAGCGCGAAAGCGAGGCGCCATGACGGCCGCCGCAACCCGGCCCCCGCAGATGGGCAGGCCCACCAAGCGCGTGGCGATCGGTCGCGCCGCGCGGGTCGTCTTCAGCCGCGAGGGCTACACCCGGGCCAGCGTGGAGAGCATCGCCGCCGAGGCGTGCGTCTCCAAGCGCACCATCTACAACCACTACCGGGACAAGGAGCACCTGCTCCTGGACGTGCTCAGCGAGAGCACGCACGAACTGGCCGCGCATCATGAAGAGGTCATCGACCGGCACTTGGACGCCCCGGACGACCTGCGGTCCGCGCTCGTGGCCCTCGGCCGCGCCCTGGCCACCCCGCAGAGCGGCTTCGACGAGCACTTCGCGCTGGTTCGGGTCATCTTCGCCGAAGCGTCCAGGCTGCCGGCCGAAGTGACCGACAGCTGGCGCAGGGACGGGCCACAGCGCACACAGGAGCGGCTGACGGAACGGTTCACCGCGCTCTCCGGGGACGGGCGGCTGCACGCGCCCGACCCCCGGGCGGCCGCGGCCCACTTCACCCAGCTCGTCACGTCGGAGCCGTACGAGCGCTCCTTCCACGGCGCCCTCCCCCTGCCGGGGAAGGAGGTCGACGCGCTGGTCGGCTCAGGCGTCGACGCCTTCCTCCAACTCCACGGAGCGGACACCCGCGCCTGACCCCCGCCGGACTCGGGCGGCAGGCGCCCCGCAAGCACAGAAGAACCCCGCACCCGGTACCGGGTGCGGGGTTCTTCGTCGTTCCAGGTCGCGCGGCCCCGCTCACGGGGCTGCGCACTGGCTCACATCAGGTCAGGAACCGGCGAGCTCGCGCAGCACGTACTGCAGGATGCCGCCGTTGCGGTAGTAGTCCGCCTCACCGGGGGTGTCGATGCGGACGACCGCGTCGAACTCGACGCCGGTGTCGGTGGTGACCTTCACCGTGGACGGCGTGGTGCCGTTGTTGAGCTCGGTGACGCCGGAGATCGAGATGGTCTCCTCGCCGGTCAGGCCGAGGGAGTCCGCGGACTGGCCCTCCGGGAACTGCAGCGGCAGGACGCCCATGCCGATGAGGTTCGAGCGGTGGATGCGCTCGTACGACTCGGTGATGACGGCCTTGACGCCGAGGAGCGCGGTGCCCTTGGCGGCCCAGTCGCGGGACGAGCCGGAGCCGTACTCCTTGCCGCCCAGGATGACGAGCGGGGTGCCCTGCGCCTGGTAGTTCTGCGAGGCGTCGTAGATGAACGACACCGGGCCGTCGGCCTGCGTGAAGTCGCGGGTGTAGCCGCCCTCGGTGCCCGGCGCGATCTGGTTGCGCAGGCGGATGTTGGCGAACGTGCCACGGATCATGATCTCGTGGTTGCCGCGGCGCGAGCCGTACGAGTTGAAGTCGCGGCGCTCGACGCCGTGCTCCGACAGGTACTTGCCGGCCGGGGTGTCGGCCTTGATCGCACCGGCGGGCGAGATGTGGTCCGTCGTGACCGAGTCGCCGAGCTTCGCGAGGACGCGGGCGCCGGAGATGTCCTCGACCGGGGCCGGCTTCATCTGCATGCCCTCGAAGTACGGGGGCTTACGGACGTACGTCGACTCGCTGTCCCACTCGAAGGTGTTGCCGGTCGGGACCGAGAGGGCCTGCCACTGGGCGTCGCCCGCGAACACGTCCTCGTACGACTTCGAGAACATGTCCTCGCCGATGGCGTTGGCGACGACGTCGTTGACCTCGGCCTCCGACGGCCAGATGTCCTTGAGGAAGACCGGGTTGCCGTCCTGGTCGGTGCCCAGGGCGTCCTTCGTGATGTTGACCTTCATCGAACCCGCGATGGCGTACGCGACGACCAGCGGCGGGGACGCCAGGTAGTTCATCTTGACGTCGGGGTTGATGCGGCCCTCGAAGTTCCGGTTGCCGGAGAGGACGGACGTCACGGCCAGGTCGTGGTCGTTGACGGCCTTCGAGACCTCGTCGGGCAGCGGGCCCGAGTTGCCGATGCAGGTGGTGCAGCCGTAGCCGACGAGGTTGAAGCCGACCTTGTCGAGGTACGGGGTCAGACCCGACTTGTCGAAGTAGTCCGTGACGACCTTCGAGCCCGGGGCGAGCGTCGTCTTGACCCACGGCTTGCGGGTCAGGCCCTTCTCGACGGCCTTCTTCGCGACGAGGGCGGCGGCCACCATCACGTACGGGTTCGAGGTGTTGGTGCAGGAGGTGATGGCCGCGACCGTCACCGCGCCGTGGTCCAGCTCGTACGTCGAGCCGTCGGGGGCGGTCACGGTGACCGGGTTCGACGGGGTGCCATTGGAGACGGCCGGGGCGTCGGAGGCCGGGAAGGACTCCTTGCCCGCCTCGGAGTCGTCGGCGACGTAGTTGCGCACGTCCTGCGAGAACTGCTGCGCGGCGTTCGCGAGGACGATGCGGTCCTGCGGGCGCTTCGGACCGGCGATCGACGGAACGACCGTGGAGAGGTCGAGCTCCAGCTTCTCGGAGAAGTCCGGCTCGGCGGCCGGGTCCAGCCAGAGGCCCTGCTCCTTGGCGTACGCCTCGACGAGCGCGACCTGCTGGGCGTCACGGCCGGTGAGGCGCAGGTAGTTCAGGGTCTCGTCGTCGATCGGGAAGATCGCGGCGGTGGAGCCGAACTCCGGCGACATGTTGCCGATGGTGGCGCGGTTGGCGAGCGAGGTCGCCGCCACACCCTCGCCGTAGAACTCGACGAACTTGCCGACGACGCCGTGCTTGCGCAGCATCTCGGTGATCGTGAGCACGAGGTCGGTGGCGGTGGTGCCGGCCGGCAGCTCGCCGGTCAGCTTGAAGCCGACGACGCGCGGGATCAGCATCGAGACCGGCTGGCCGAGCATCGCGGCCTCGGCCTCGATGCCGCCGACGCCCCAGCCCAGGACGCCAAGGCCGTTGACCATCGTGGTGTGCGAGTCCGTGCCGACCAGGGTGTCGGGGTAGGCCTGGCCGTTACGGACCATGACCGTACGGGCCAGCTTCTCGATGTTGACCTGGTGCACGATGCCGGTGCCGGGCGGGACGACCTTGAAGTCGTCGAACGCGGTCTGGCCCCAGCGCAGGAACTGGTAACGCTCCTTGTTGCGGCCGTACTCCAGGTCCACGTTCTGCTTGAACGCGTCCGAGGTGCCGAACTTGTCGGCGATGACGGAGTGGTCGATGACCATCTCGGCCGGGGACAGCGGGTTGATCTTCGCCGGGTCGCCGCCGAGGGCCTTCACGGCCTCACGCATCGTGGCGAGGTCCACGACGCAGGGCACGCCGGTGAAGTCCTGCATGATCACGCGGGCCGGCGTGAACTGGATCTCCTTGTCGGGCTGGGCCTGGGAGTCCCAGTTGCCGAGCGCACGGATGTGGTCGGCGGTGATGTTCGCGCCGTCCTCGGTGCGGAGCAGGTTCTCCAGAAGGACCTTGAGGCTGTAGGGAAGGCGGGCCGAGCCCTCGACCTTGTCCAGCCTGAAGATCTCGTACGACTCGTCGCCCACGCTCAGCGTGCTGCGGGCGTCGAAGCTGTTCGCCGACACGACAGTCTCCTTCAGTGCATTCAGTACCGGACCGCGGGAACGAGTGAGGTAAGGTAACCCTTACCTCGCCCCTCCGGGCGGCCTTGGCGCGCCTTCGCGCGGATATCTCGATGTCGAGATAACCCTAGTACATCGCTCGGCGGAACCACCAAGGGGCATCGTCGTCCGCGTACCGAGGGGCACCGTCGTCCGCGTCACCCAGGGGCATCGCCCTGCGCGTACCAGGGGGCATCGTCGTGCGCGTGCCACGGGGCGCGTACCCACGACGGGTGTCTTCATCTGTCTCCATGCCTGTCTCCATCCTCGCCGTCCTCGCGCCCTTCCGCCGTTCGGCGCGGCACTTTCCCATCCCGGGCGACGCCCCGTGACCGATGCGGGCGAAACCCCGCGCGCGACGGTGGCCGCCTGGTAACACCGGGTGACCAACTGTTGATCCGGAAGGGGACGGGCCGGACATGCCGGAGAAGCGACAGCCGGGAAATCTGCCGGAGGAGACCGTCCGGCTGGTCGGGCGGCAGGCGGAGCTCGACGAGGTGACACGGTGGTGCGGGCGCTCCCGCCTGGTGACGGTGACCGGGGTGGGCGGAGTCGGCAAGACCCGGCTCGCGCGGGAGGCCGCGGCCGGGCTCCGGCCCGGGTTCCCCGACGGGGTGTGGTGGGTGGACCTGTCCCCGCTGCGGGAGGGCGGCGTCCTGGCGCACGTCATCGCCGAGGCGCTGCCGCTGGCCGACCAGACCAGCCGCCCCATGCTCGACGTACTGACCGAGTACCTGACGGAACGCCGACTGCTGCTGGTCCTCGACACCTGCGAGCACCTGGTCGAGGAGTGCCGGGCGGTCGCCGCCGTACTGCTCCAGGCCGCACCGGGGCTGCGGGTCCTTGCCACCAGCCGCCGCCCGCTCGGCCTGCACATCGAGGAGGTGCTCGCCCTCGATCCGCTGCCCGTGCCGGAGGCCGACGACGACGCGGCGGACTCCCTCGTGCTGCTGACCGAACGGGCCGCCGAGGCGGTGCCCGGCCGCACCCTCACCGCCGCCGAGCGCGTCGAGGCGGCCCGGCTGTGCCGCCGCCTCGAAGGGCTGCCGCTGGCCCTGGAGTTGGCCGCGGCGCGGCTCCGGGAGCTGCCGGTCGCCGAGCTGAACCGGCGCCTCGACGACCGCTTCGCGATCCTCGGCGACACCGAGCACGAGGACTTCGACGCGGACCCGCCCTGGCACCAGGCGCTGCGCACCGCGATCGGCTGGAGCCATCAACTGTGCACCCCCGCCGAGCGGTTGGCCTGGGCCCGCCTCTCGGTGTTCGCCGGAAGCTTCGACGCCGACGCGGCCCGCTGGGTGCTCACCGATGAACGGCTGCCCGCCGGGCAGGTCCCCGAACTGCTCGCCGCCCTGGTGGAGAAGTCCATCCTCGGCTGGCAGCCCAGCGGGTCCGGGGAGCGCTACCGGATGCTCGACACCATCCGCGAGTACGGCGCCCACTGGCTGCGCGGCCTCGGCGAGGAACACGAGCTGCGCGTCCGGCACCGGGAGTGCTGCCAGGCGCTCGCCGACCGGGCGGACGCCGCGTGGATGGGGCCCGAGCAACTCGACTGGTACGAGCGTCTCGTCGCCGAGCACGCCAACCTCCGCGCCGCGCTCGAATTCTGTCTGGCCGAAGGGGACGGGCCGGCCGCGCTGAAGCTCAGCGGGTCGCTGTACTTCTTCTGGACGGCCTGCGGTTTCGCCAAGGAGGGCCGGCACTATCTGGCCAGGGCCCTGCTGCTGGACCGGGCCGTGACGCCGGACCCGGCACTGGGCCCGGCACCGGGCCCGCACCGGGCCAAGGCCCTGTGGGCGGGCGGCCACGTCGCCGTCATCCTGGGCGAGGCGGAGAGCGGGCTCAGGTTCGCCGCCGGGTTCCGGGAGGCCGTGGCCGCGGAGGGCGACGAGGACGCCGGGTTCGTCACCGCCGCCGTGGCGGGGCTCAGCCTCACACTGCTCGGCCGCCTCGACGAGGCCGCCGCCGCACTGGACGCGGCGCCGCCCGGCCGCCCCGGCACCGGCAAGTACATCGCCGCCTGGTTCGCGACGCGGACCATCCGCGGTTTCGTCCACGTCTGCCAGGGCGAGTTCGCCGAGGCGGCCGCGCTCGCCGACGAGCTGCGCCACGAGGGCGCCAGGCGCGGCGAGACATGGGGCCGGGCCTGGGGCGACTACGTGCTCGCCGTCGCGGCGCTGGCCCTTGGCAGGACGGCGGAGGCCGCGGCCCTGGCCCGCGCCGCCCTCGACGGCAAGCGCCGCTTCAACAACGGCGTCGGCATCGCCATGGCGGTCGACGTGCTCGCCTGCGCGGCCATGCACGCCGGGCACGCGGAGGCCGCCGCCCGGCTCCTCGGTGTCGCCGAGCAGACCTGGCACACCCTCGGCACCCCCCAGATGGGCATCCCGCCGCTCGTCGCCGCCCGCCGGGACTGCGAGGCGCGGGCCCGCCGCCGCCTCGGCGACGAGAGATACGCGGCCGTCTTCGCCTCCGGCTACGACACCGACCTCGACACCGGCATCGCGTACGCACTCGCCCCCCAAGATGCGACATCTCATATCTGAGATAACCTGCCGCCATGGCAGACGACTACCTCGAACGCATCGGCAAGCTCATCCGCGACGCCCGTCAGCACCGGGGCTGGACCCAGTCGCAGCTTGCGGAGGCGCTCAACACCAGCCAGAGCGCGGTCAACCGCATCGAGCGCGGCAACCAGAACATCAGCCTTGAGATGATCGCCCGAATTGGCGAAGCCCTCGACAGTGAAATCGTCTCCCTCGGGTACGCGGGACCGATGCATCTGCGCGTGGTCGGCGGACGCCGGCTCTCGGGCTCGATCGAAGTGAAGACGAGCAAGAACGCGTGCGTGGCTCTGCTGTGCGCCTCGCTGCTCAACAAGGGCCGCACCGTGCTGCGCCGCGTCGCCCGCATCGAGGAGGTCTACCGCCTCCTTGAGGTGCTCGGCTCGATCGGCGTCCGCGCCCGCTGGATCAACGAAGGCGCCGACCTGGAGATCGTGCCGCCCGCCGAGCTCGACATGAACGCCATCGACGCGGACGCCGCGCGCCGCACCCGCTCGATCATCATGTTCCTCGGCCCGCTGCTGCACCGCATGGACCACTTCAAGCTGCCGTACGCGGGCGGCTGCGACCTCGGCACCCGCACCATCGAGCCGCACATGATCGCGCTGCGCCGCTTCGGCCTCGACATCACGGCGACCGACGGGCTCTACCACGCGGAGGTCCACCCGGACGTCGCGCCGGACCGCCCCATCGTGCTGACCGAGCGCGGCGACACCGTGACGGAGAACGCGCTGCTCGCCGCCGCCCGCGCCGCCGGCACGACGATCATCCGCAACGCCTCCTCCAACTACATGGTCCAGGACCTGTGCTTCTTCCTTGAGGCGCTGGGCGTACGGGTCGAGGGCATCGGCACGACGACGCTCACCGTGCACGGTGTGCCGCACATCGACGTCGACGTGGACTACTCGCCGTCCGAGGACCCGGTCGAGGCGATGAGCCTGCTGACCGCGGCCGTCGTCACCCAGTCCGAACTCACGGTCAAGCGCGTGCCGATCGAGTTCCTGGAGATCGAGCTGGCGGTCCTTGAGGAGATGGGCCTCGACCACGACCGCTCGGCGGAGTACCCCGCCGACAACGGCCGCACCCGCCTCATCGACCTGACGGTCCGCCCCTCGAAACTCGAAGCGCCGATCGACAAGATCCACCCGATGCCGTTCCCCGGCCTGAACATCGACAACGTCCCGTTCTTCGCGGCCATCGCGGCATCCGCCCAGGGCAAGACCCTCATCCACGACTGGGTCTACGACAACCGGGCGATCTACCTGACCGATCTGAATCGGCTGGGCGGCCGCCTCCAACTCCTCGACCCCCACCGGGTGTTGGTCGAGGGGCCCACCCGCTGGCGGCACGCCGAAATGATGTGCCCGCCGGCGCTGCGGCCCGCCGTGGTCGTGCTGCTCGCGATGATGGCGGCCGAGGGCACGTCGGTGCTGCGCAATGTGTACGTGATCAACCGCGGGTACGAGGATCTGGCGGAGCGGCTCAACTCCGTTGGCGCGCAGATCGAGACGTTCCGGGACATCTGAGGTACGCGTGTCGTCGCAGTCCGGTAACGGCAGCCGGGCCGCGGCGACATCGCCATATGGTGATGTTCGATTCAACACCTGATCAGGACGAGGGAGTTGTCGGACATGGGGGACGGGAGCGGGGACGGGGGCGGCGGACTCGGAGCGGGGTTCCGGGCGCTCGGTGCGGACGATCCGGCGAGCGTGGCCGGTTACCGGCTGGCCGCGAGGCTCGGGGCCGGGGGCATGGGCAGTGTCTATCTGTCGTACACGCCGGGCGGCCGCCCGGTGGCGATCAAGGTGATCAGACCCGAGTTCGCGGGCGACCCTGAGTTCCGGCGCCGGTTCCGCCAGGAAGTCGGCGCGGCGCAGCGGGTCCAAGGGCTCTACACCGCCTCCGTCGTCGACTTCGACACCGAGGGGCCGCGGCCCTGGCTCGCCACCACGTATGTGGCCGGTCCCTCCCTCGCGGACGCGGTGTCCGGGCAGGGGCCGCTGCCCGCCGGGACCGTGCCCCTTCTCGTGGCGGGGGTCGCCGAGGCGCTGACCGCCATCCACGGCGCGGACGTCCTGCACCGGGACCTCAAGCCCTCCAACGTGCTCCTGGCCTCGGACGGCCCGCGCGTCATCGACTTCGGAATCGCCCGCGCCGCCGACGCCACCGCGCTGACCGGCACCGGATCGGTGATCGGCACACCGGCGTTCATGTCGCCCGAGCAGGCGACCGGCGGCGCGCTGACGCCCGCGAGCGATGTCTTCGCCCTCGGCCAGATCGCCGTCTACGCCGCGACCGGGCGCCCCGCGTACGGCGACGGCCCCTCGCACGCGCTGCTGTACCGCATCGTGCACGAGGAGCCCGACCTCTCCGACGTGCCCGCCGCGCTGCGGCCGCTCGCCGAGTTGTGCCTGGCCAAGGCCCCCGAGGAACGGGGAACGCCGGCGGACGTCATCGCCGCGTGCGAACGGGCCACGCCGGAGGGCCGGCTCCGGCTGGGCGACAGCTGGCTGCCGGGCGCCCTCACCGCGGCGATCACGGCCCGCACTCCGGCGGCGCCGCCGGCGCCGGCCTACGCGCCGCATCCGCCGACCCGTCCCGCCGGTCCGCACGCGGCGCCGACGCAGACCGCGTACGCGACGCCGTACGGCGGGCCGACGACGCGGCCGGCGGCGTCGGTCCCGGGAGGCCGACGGCGCGCCAGGACCGCCGTCGCGGCGGCGGCCGCCGCGCTCGTGCTCTTCGGCGGCGGCGTGCTGGCAGCCACGCTCTTCGACCAGGGGGATCAGGGGAGCCAGGGGAACCAGGGGAACGACAAGAGCGGCGGCTCCGGCGGCACGTCCGGGCAGGCGCGCGGCGGCACGACACCCACAGCTACGACACCGACAGCTACGACACCGACGGGCGTGACGCCGACGAAGGAGTCCTCGGCTCCCGCGCAGCAGGAAGCGCCCCCGAAGGCCGAGCAGTACAAGGCGCTCGACCTGCCGGTCGACCACGGCCTGAACCTCTCCGACAATCCGCCGCGGCCTGTCGATGGAACAGGCCAGTACAGCGGTGACTTCGACTATGCGGGCTGGAATCTCGACGCCTTCCGCGCGGCCCCGGAGAACCAACTCGCCCTGTTCGCCGAAGGCAAGCGGGGATCCCTCGAAACCTGTAGGTCAGCGGCCCGCTACATCACGAAGATCAAAGTGGCCGACCTCTCCGCGGGAGACCAGTTCTGCGTACGCACGAAGGACGGGGACCTCGGGCTCGTCACGTTCCGGTCGGACTCACCGGAGAACACGGAGGGCACGGCGAGCCAGTTCGCCACGATCGACCTCACGGTCTGGCACGACGCCCTGAGCCAGTAGTGCGCGGCCGACGCCCCGCTGCTCAGTCGCCGCAGGGGCTTGAATGGCTCAATCGCCGCCGAGGCCCTATTGAGCCGAGGCCCTATTGAGTCGACGTGGTGAAGTCGCGGATCGCTGTCGCCAAGGCCCTCGGCTGGTCCAGCGGGATCAGCGTGCCGCAGTCGTCCAGTTCCACCAGGCGGCCCTGTGGGAGGAGTTGGGCGAGGCGGTGGGCGTGGGCGAGGGGCATCATGCGGTCCTGTTTGCCCCAGACGACCAGGGCCGGGTGGTCGTAGGCGCGCAGGGCGTCGGCCGCCTCCAGCATTTCGGTCTTCACGCCGGAGCGGAGGTAGTGGAGGAAGAGGGCGCGGGGCGCCGGGTTCTCGCGGAGCGGTGCGATCCAGTCGTCGATCAGTTCGTGCGGGACGGGGCGGCGCGACATCACCGCGTACCCCGTGCCGGGCATGCGGCGCAGGGGGCGTACGGAGAGGGTGCGGATCAGGAACGGGATGCCGCCGGGGACGCGGGACAGGACGGTGAGCATCTTGCCGGGCGAGCCCGGCGGGTAGTTGTCGAAGGCCTCGCAGCCCGCGATCACCATGCGGCCCACGCGGTCGGGGCGCTCGGCGGCGAGTTGCTGGAGGCGGCCCGCGTCGTTCTCGACGAACACCGTGTCGTCGCCGAGCTTGAGGGTGTCGGCGAACTCGCCGATGAGCAGGGCGACCGAGTGCGGGGTGACCTGGGCGCCGGGGTTCAGGGGCGTGTGCTGGCTGCCGTACGGGAGGTGGGGCACGATGCACCGGAACGACGCGCCCAGTTCCTCGACGACGTGCCGCCACACCGAGCCGTTCTGGGCGAGCCCGTGGAGGAGGACGACGGGTGTGCCGTCGCCTCCCGAGTCCTCGTACGCGATCGGCCCCACGGAGAGGTCCACGACCGTCGGTTCCGGCTGCTGCGTCATACCGTCGACACTAGGCGCCGGGCGGGCTCAGGGCAGGACCGCGATTCCGTCGAGTTCCACCATGGCGTCCTCGTCCCAGAGGCGGGTGACGCCGACGACCGCCATCGCCGGGTAGTCGCGGCCCGCCAACTCGCGCCAGATTCGGCCGAGTTCGCGGGCGTGCGTCCGGTAGTCCGCGATGTCGGTGGCGTAGACCGTGACGCGGGTGAGGTGCTCGGGCGTGCCGCCGGACGCGCGCAGGGCGGTGAGCAGGTTGGTGAGGGCGCGGGTGAACTGGGCGGGGAGGGTGGCGCCGGTGACCTTGCCGTCGGCGTCGAGGGAGGTCTGGCCCGCGAGCATCACCAGGCGGGTGCCGGTGGCGACGACGGCGTGGGAGAAGCCGGTGGGTGGGGAGAGTTCGGGCGGGTTGACCCGTTCGACGTCCGCACTGTCCGCACTGTCCGCGCTCATTGCGCCGCCTCCTTGTACAACTCGCGGGCGATGATGGCCTGTTGGACCTCGGTCGCGCCTTCGTAGATGCGGGGCGCCCGGACCTCGCGGTACAGGTGCTCCAGTACGTGGCCGCGGCGCAGCGCCCGCGCGCCGTGCAACTGCACCGCGGTGTCGACGACTTGCTGGGCGGTCTCGGTGGCGAGGAGTTTCGCGGCTGCAGCTCGGCGCGGGACGTCCGTGGCGCCCTCGTCGTACGCGGACGCCGCCGCGTAGACCATGAGGCGCGCGGACTCGACGCGGACCGACATGTCGGCGACCTGGTGGGCGACCGTTTGGAGGTTCTTCAAGGGGGCGCCGAACGCCTCCCGTTGGGACGTGTGCGTGAGCGTCGCGTCGAGGGCGGCCTGCGCCATGCCGACGGCGAACGCGCCGACGCTGGGGCGGAACAGGTTCAGCGTGCCCATCGCGACGCGGAACCCGGCGTCGACCTCGCCGAGCACGTCGTCGCGGGTGACCGGGACGCCGTCGAAGGCCAGGGCGCCGATGGGGTGCGGGGAGAGCATGTCGAGCGGCTCCCCCGTCAGGCCGGGGCGGTCGGCGGGGACCGCGAAGGCGGTGACGCCGCGGGCGCCCGCGTCGGGGGTGGTGCGGGCGAAGACGGTGTACACGTCGGCCTCGGGGGCGTTCGAGATCCAGCACTTCTCGCCGGTCAGGCGCCAGCCGTCGGCGTCCCCCTCCGCCGCGAGGGACAGCGCCGCCGCGTCCGAGCCGGCGCCCGGCTCGCTCAGCGCGAACGCCGCGACGGCGCGGCCCGCGCGCACCTCCGGGATCCAGCGCTCGCGCACCGCCGGGCCGCCGTGCGCGTGGATCGGGTGCGCGCCGAGCCCTTGCAGCGCGAGCGCCGTCTCGGCCTCCGTGCTGACCTGGGCCAGGGACTCACGGAGCAGGCAGAGGTCGAGGGCGCCGGAGGTGAACAGACGGTCCAGGAGACCGAGTTGGCCGAGTTCGGCGACGAGGGGGCGGTTGACGCGGCCCGGTTCGCCCTTCTCGGCGAGCGGGGCGAGGCGCTCGGCGGCGAGGGCGCGCAGCTCCGCGCACCACGCGAGCTGCTCCGGTTCGAGCGAGAATGTCCCCATACGTGGTGCTCCTCTCACGGCTGCCTCGCGGTCGCACACAGGAACCGTATCGCGCCCCGTTGACTGTCGTCACCATCACGATACGCTCGATGGGCGGTCACCGATCCCAACAAAGGGGCGCCCGGACATGACCACCACCCCGTCTCAGCCGTTGTCCCCGTCGGCCCATCTGGACACGTTCGCGCGGGACCATCTGCCGCCCGCCGCGCTGTGGCCTTCGCTCGCCTTCGACCTGCCGGAGCTGCGCTACCCGCAGCGCCTGAACTGCGGCGCCGAGCTGCTCGACGCCACCGTGCGGCGGCACGGCACGGACCGGCCCGCCTTCCACTCCCCCGGTCAACGGCCTTGGTCGTACGGCGAGTTGAAGACGTACGTCGACCGGATCGCGCACGTACTCACCGACGACCTGGGCGTCGTGCCCGGCAACCGGGTGCTGCTGCGCGGCCCCACCACCCGCCATCTCGCGGCCTGTTGGCTCGCCGTGATGAAGGCGGGGGCCGTCGCCGTGACCGTGCTGGCGCAGCAGCGGGCGAGCGAGCTGGCCACGGTGTGCGGGATCGCCGAGGTCGGGCACGCGCTGTGCGACGTACGGTCGGTGGACGACCTGGCGAAGGCCGAGGTGCCGGGGCTGCGCATCGCCACGTTCGGCGGGGACGGGCCCGACGACCTGCTGCACCTGGCGGCCGGGAAACCGGCGGCGTACGAGGCCGTGGAGACGGCCGCCGACGACGTCGCGCTGATCGCCTTCACCTCGGGGACCACCGGGCGGCCCAAGGGGTGCATGCACTTCCACCGGGATGTGCTCGCGGTCGCGGACACCTTCTCCCGGCACGTTCTGAGGCCGACCCCGGACGACGTGTTCGCGGGCAGCCCGCCGCTGGGCTTCACGTTCGGGCTCGGCGGCCTGGTGCTCTTTCCGCTGCGGGCGGGCGCGTCCGCCCTGCTGCTCGAACAGGCGGGTCCGCAGAAGCTGTTGCCCGCGATGGCCGAGCACCGGGTGTCGGTGCTGTTCACCGCGCCGACCGCGTACCGGGCGATGCTGCCGGAGCTCGCGGCGTACGACATCTCCGCGCTGCGCCGCTGCGTGTCCGCGGGCGAGAACCTGCCCGCCGCGACCTGGCAGGCCTGGCAGGAGGCGACGGGCCTGCGCATCATCAACGGCATCGGCGCCACCGAACTCCTGCACATCTTCATCTCCGCCGCCGACGACGCGATCCGGCCGGGCACGACCGGGCTCCCCGTACCGGGCTGGCAGGCGCGCATCATCGACACCGAAGGCCACCAACTCCCGGACGGCGAACCGGGGTTGCTCGCCGTACGCGGACCCGTCGGCTGCCGCTACCTCGCCGACGAGCGGCAGACCGGGTACGTACAGCACGGATGGAACGTCACCGGGGACACGTACATCCGCGAGGCCGACGGCTACTTCCGGTACGTGGCACGGGCCGACGACATGATCATTTCCGCCGGGTACAACATCGCGGGCCCGGAGGTGGAGGACGCGCTGCTCCGCCACCCGGACGTGGTGGAGGCGGCCGTGGTCGGGCGGGCCGACGAGGAGCGCGGGCAGGTCGCGGTCGCGTATGTGGTGCTGCGGGCGGGGGCGCGCCAGGACGCGGAGGCGCTGCGGGAGTTCGTGAAGGCGGAGCTCGTCCCGTACAAGTGCCCGCGCGCGGTCGAGTTCCTGGACGCGCTGCCGCGCACGGCCACGGGAAAGCTCCAGCGGTTCCGGCTCCGCGAGCCCAAAACCGTAGAGTGACCGCGTGCCCGAGCAGCCCCAGCCCAGCGCCCCTCACCGGCCCACCGCGCCTCACCAGTCCCCCACCCCTCAGCAGTCCACCGCTCCTCACCAGTCCCCCACCCCTCAGCAGTCCACCGCGCCTCATACGCCGCGTTCCCTCATCGTCACCCTGTACGGCGCCTACGGCCGCGGCCTGCCGGGTCCTGTGCCGGTCGCCGAGCTGATCCGGCTGCTCGACGCGGTGGGCGTCGACGCACCGTCCGTACGCTCGGCGGTGTCCCGGCTGAAGCGGCGCGGCCTGCTCCTCCCGGCCCGCACCGCGACCGGCGCGGCGGGCTACGCGCTCTCCGACGACGCCCGCCAGCTCCTCGACGACGGCGACCGCCGCATCTACGCGGAGGGCGCTTCGGGAGGCACAGGCTGGGTGCTCGCCGTGTTCTCCGTGCCGGAGTCCGAGCGCGCCAAGCGGCACGTGCTGCGCTCCACACTCGCCGGACTCGGCTTCGGCACGGCGGCGCCCGGCGTGTGGCTCGCGCCCATCGGCGTGTACGAGGAGACCCGGCACACCCTGGAGCGCATCGGCTGCGCCGGGTACGTGGAGCTGTTCCGGGGCGAGCACCTCGGTTTCGCGGCGACCGCCGACGCCGTGGCCCGCTGGTGGGACCTCTCCGCCCTCGCCAAGCTCCACGAGGCGTTCCTCGACGAGCACGAGCCGGTGCTGCGCGCCTGGCAGTCCCGCGAGGACACCCCACCCCGCGAGGCCTACCGGGACTACCTGCTGGCCCTCGACTCGTGGCGCCACCTCCCGTACGCCGACCCGGGCCTGCCGCCCGAGCTGCTGCCGGACGGGTGGCCGGGGGTGCGGGCGGCGGGGGTGTTCCGGGCGTTGGACGGGAGGTTGCGGGGGGCGGGGGCGGAGTTCGTGGGCGCGTAGCCCTAAGGGAACCCTCAGGTTCCTCCGCGCCTGCTCTCAGAATGCCTGCTTAGCGTCGTTTCGCATGAGTCTGATGCGCAACATGAACCGGGCGCTGACCGCCACCACCGGCCTTCAGGTGCGCCGCGCGCCCAAGGAGCGGGCCGTGGCTCCCGCCGAGCCGTCGCCCAAGTCGTCGTCCGTGAAGCGGGGCGCCGCGACGTACCGATGTACCGACGACCCGGCGACCGACCGGCTGCTCCGCCGACCCGTGTTCATCATGTCGCCGGTGCGCTCGGGCTCGACGCTGTTGCGGATGCTGCTCGACGCGCATCCGCGGCTGCACGCCCCGCACGAGTTGCACATCCGCCGCCTGGAGGTCGGGTACGGCAGCAAGTTGTCCCAACGCGCCATGGACGCGCTGGACTTGGGGCGGGGCGACCTGGAGCATCTGCTGTGGGACCGCGTGCTGCACCGCGAACTCGTGAAGTCCGGCAAGGACTTCGTCGTCGAGAAGACGCCCAGCAACGCCTTCGTCTACCAGCGGATCCGCGACTGCTGGCCCGACGCCCGCTTCGTCTTCCTGCTGCGCCACCCCGTCTCCATCGCCCAGTCCTGGCACGAGGGCGATCCGGAGAAGCGTACGTACGACGAGGCCTGCGCGGACGCGCTGCGCTACATGATGGCCGTCGACAACGCCCGCAAGGGCATCACCGGCGGGCACACCGTCCGCTACGAGGAGCTCACCGCCGATCCGGAAGGGCGGCTGCGCGGACTGTGCACCTTCCTCGGCGTCGACTTCGAGCCGTCGATGCTGGAGTACGGCGCCCGCGACGAGACGCAGGTCCAGAAGGGGCTCGGCGACTGGCGGGACAAGATCCGCAGCGGCAGCGTGCAGGCGGGGCGCGAACTGCCGCAGGACGACGAGATCCCCGAGGTGCTGCGGCCCATGTGCGAGGCGTGGGGGTACGCCAAGTGAAGCCGCGCGCCGAGGTCGAGGAAGTGTGGCCGAGGGACGGGCGGATCGGCGTCGTCGGGCGGCTGTACGGGCTGCACGCGGGGGTCGGGGACGGGTGGCGGCTGCTGCTGACGCGGCGTTCGCACACCGGTCATGTCCTCGCGTACGACGTCGAGTTGGACGGTGAGCGGTTCTCCTGTGCGTGGGACGTGGCCGATCTCGCCGCGTACGACGACGGGTTCGGCGGCGCCGACCAGTGGGACCTGCATCTCAGCGACGGGGGCCTGAGGCTGCGCGTCGGGCGCCGGCTCGACGACATCCGCGGCAAGAAGGCGATCTACGTGTATCCGGTGCAGCCCGTGCCAGGGGCGGGGTTCGGCGTGCGGCCGTACTTCACCGTCGAGGACAACCTGTCGCTGGAGTGCCGCGCATGAGCAACACCCGGATCCGGTACCTGCTGCTGCACGCCTACGGGCGCGGCGGCACCATCCGCACCGTCTTCAACCAGGCCAACTCCCTTGCCGCGGCGGGCTGGGACGTCGAGATCGTCAGCGCCGTGCGGCGCCGCGAGGCCCTGCAGTTCCCGCTGGACGAGCGGGTGCCGGTCACGACGGTCGTCGATCTACGGGAGAGCGCCGCCCCCGAGGCCGCGGAGCCGGGGCTCGGCGGCTGGTGGCGTGCGCGCCGGCGCGACAAGCTGGCCGCGTCTCCGGCCCGAGAGATCCCGCGCGGCGAGTTCGGCCACCGGTACTTCGACCGGCGCCTCGAACTGGCCCTCGGCGCGTACCTGCGCTCGCTCGCCGACGGCGTGCTCGTCACGACGCGGCCCGCCCTGAACTTCCTCGCCGCCACGCACGCCACGAGCGGCGTGGTGCGGGTGGCGCAGGAGCACATGAACCACGGCACGCACCGCCCCGACGTGCAGCGCCGCATCGTCGAGACGTACGAGCGGTTCGAGGCGGTCGCCGTGCTGACGGAGCGGGACCGGGCCGAGTACGCGCGCCTGCTGCCCGCCGCGCGGGTCGTGCGCATCCCCAACGCGGTGCACTCCCTCGACCAGGTCCCGGCCAACCACGGCTCCAAGATCGTGGCCGCGGCCGGCAGGCTCTTCCCGCAGAAGGGCTTCGACCTGCTGATCCCCGCGTGGGCGAAGCTCGTGGAGGAGTTCCCCGACTGGCAGCTGCGGATCTACGGCAGCGGTGAGAAGAAGGCGCAGCTGCGTCGCCTGATCGAGGAACACCACCTCTACAACCACGTCCTCCTGATGGGCCACACCGACCGGCTCGACGACGAACTCGCCAAGTCCTCGCTGTACGTGCTGAGTTCACGCTTCGAGGGGCTGCCGATGGTGATGATCGAGGCGATGGCGCACGCGCTGCCCGTCGTCTCCTTCGACTGCCCGACCGGCCCCGCCGACGTGCTCACGCACGGCGTCGACGGGCTGCTCGTGCCGGAACAGGACCCCGACGCCCTCGCCGACGCGCTGGCCCGCCTGATGGGCGACCGCGAACTCCGTACGGAGATGGGTACGGCGGCGCTGCTCACGGCGGCGGCCTACGGGCCCGACGCGGTGCACCCGCGCTGGGAGGCCCTCTTCACCGAACTGACCACCCCCGACGCCAAGCGGGCCGTGCGCGGCGCCGCGGAAGGACTGCACGTATGACGACGGCCACGAAGGAACGCGCCCGCGGCGCAACGGTCTGGCTGACGGGGCTGCCAAGTTCCGGGAAAACGACCGTGGCGCGCGCCCTCGCCGGGCAGTTGCGCGCGGAGGGCCACCGCGTCGAGGTGCTCGACGGCGACGAGATCCGCCGCTTCCTCTCGGCGGGCCTCGGCTTCAGCCGCGCGGACCGCCACACGAACGTGCAGCGCATCGGCCTCGTCGCCGAGATCCTGGCGCGCAACGGCATCTTCGCCGTCGTGCCCGTCATCGCGCCGTACGCGGACAGCAGGGAGGCCGTGCGCAAGCGGCACGCCGCCAGTGACACCCCGTACATCGAGGTGCATGTCGCGACGCCGGTGGAGGTGTGCAGCGAGCGTGATGTGAAGGGTCTGTACGCGCGGCAGGCGGCGGGGCAGTTGAAGGGGCTGACCGGGGTCGACGATCCGTACGAGCCGCCGGTCGAGCCCGACCTGGCGCTGGAGACGCAGCACCAGACGCCGCCGCAGTCGGCGGGGTCGGTGCGGGCGGTGCTGGCGGCGAGGGGGCTGGTGTGAGCGACTCGACGACGCAGACCATGAGCCACTTGGACACCCTCGAATCCGAGGCCGTGCACATCTTCCGTGAGGTGGCGGGCGAGTTCGAGCGGCCGGTGATCCTGTTCTCCGGCGGCAAGGACTCCATCGTGATGCTGCATCTGGCGCTGAAGGCGTTCGCGCCGGCGCCGGTGCCGTTCCCGCTCCTTCACGTCGACACAGGGCACAACTTCCCCGAGGTGATCGCCTACCGGGACCGTGTGGTCGCCGCACATGGGCTCAGCCTCCATGTGGCGTCCGTACAGGACTACATCGACCGGGGTGTGCTCCGCGAACGCCCCGACGGGACCCGCAATCCGCTCCAGACGGTGCCGTTGACCGAGGCCATCCAGCACGAGCGTTTCGACGCCGTCTTCGGCGGCGGGCGGCGCGACGAGGAGAAGGCGCGGGCCAAGGAGCGGGTGTTCTCGCTGCGCGACGAGTTCTCGCAGTGGGACCCGCGGCGCCAGCGCCCCGAGCTGTGGCAGCTCTACAACGGCCGGCACGCGCCGGGCGAGCACGTCCGCGTGTTCCCGCTGTCCAACTGGACGGAACTGGACGTGTGGCAGTACATCGCGCGGGAGCGCGTCGAGCTGCCGGGCATCTACTTCGCCCACCAGCGGGAGGTGTTCGACCGCGGCGGCATGTGGCTGACGGCCGGGGCGTGGGGCGGCCCGAAGGACGGCGAACGGGTCGAGAAGCGGCAGGTCCGCTACCGCACCGTCGGCGACATGTCCTGCACCGGCGCCGTCGACTCCGACGCGGAGACCCTCGACCAGGTCATCGCGGAGATCGCGGCCTCCCGGCTCACCGAGCGCGGCGCCACCCGCGCCGACGACAGGCTTTCCGAGGCGGCCATGGAAGACCGCAAGCGTGAAGGGTACTTCTAGAGATGTCTGCTCCTGCTGAGACCGTTGAGGCCGGTACGTTGCGTCTGGCCACCGCCGGATCCGTCGACGACGGCAAGTCCACGCTCGTGGGCCGCCTTCTGCACGACTCCAAGTCGGTCCTCGCCGACCAGCTGGAGTCGATCTCCCGCACCGGCACGCCCGATCTGGCGCTGCTCACGGACGGCCTGCGCGCCGAACGCGAGCAGGGCATCACCATCGACGTCGCCTACCGCTACTTCGCGACCCCGCGCCGCCGCTTCATCCTCGCGGACACGCCGGGGCATGTGCAGTACACGCGGAACATGGTGACCGGCGCGTCCACCGCCGACCTCGCCGTGGTCCTCGTCGACGCCAGGAACGGGGTCGTCGAGCAGACCCGGCGGCATGCGGCGATCGCGGCGATGCTGCGGGTGCCGCGGGTTGTTCTGGCGGTGAACAAGATGGACCTCGTCGGGTACGAGGAGGCGGTGTTCGCGCGGATCAAGGGTGAATTCGCGGCGCACGCGGGCGAGTTGGGGATTCCGGAGCACCACATCACCGCGATTCCGATCTCGGCGCTCGCGGGCGACAACGTCGTGGAGCCGTCCGCCCGCATGGGCTGGTACGGCGGCCCGACCGTCCTGGAGCACCTGGAATCGGTCCCGGTGACGGGCGAATCGCCGTCGGCTCCCGCGCGGTTCCCGGTGCAGTACGTCATTCGGCACGGTGAATTCCGGTACTACGCGGGCCAGTTGGTGTCGGGTGCGCTGCGGGTCGGCGACGCCGTGACCGTGCATCCTTCGGGGCGTACGTCGACGATCGCGGCGCTTGATGTGCTGGGCACGCGGGTCGAGGAGGCGCACGCCGGGGCCTCGATCACGGTGCGGCTCGCCGATGAACTCGACGTGGCGCGCGGTGACGTGATCGCGCCGTCGGGCGGGCGGGGGCCGACGGTGACGCGGGATGTGCGGGGGGCGGTGTGCCATTTGGCGGACCGGGTGTTGCGGGTGGGTGAGCGAGTGTTGGTGCGGCATGGCACGCGGACGGTGCGTGGTGTCGTCAAGTCCCTTGGCGGGGCCGGGGAGTTGGCGGTGAATGACTTGGGCGTGGTGGTGCTGCGCACGGCTGAGCCGTTGCCGCTTGACGGGTATGCCGAGGTACGGCGGACCGGGGCGTTTCTGTTGGTCGACCCGGCGGATGGGATGACGTTGACCGCGGGGATGGCCGAAACGGTGTCGACGTCGCGAGGCTCCGCCCCGGACCCCGCGGGCTCTCGTTCGAAAGGCGGGGCTTGAAGGCGGGGCTTAAAAGACACCCGGTTCACCCGGGGAGCACGAGCCTCGGTTTTGGGGCGTCCAGGCGGCCTGTTTGGGGGCGGCGGCTGCCGGCGGCGTACTGCTGGGGCCAGGTGACGGCCGGGCCCGTGTAGCCCTGTTCGGCTGCGGCGTGGAGCGTCCAGTTGGGGTCGTACAGGTGGGGGCGGGCCAGGGCGCACAGGTCGGTGCGGCCCGCGAGGACGAGGGAGTTGACGTCGTCCCACGACGAGATCGCGCCGACCGCGATGACCGGGATCCCGGCCTCCGCCCGGATCCGGTCCGCGTACGGGACCTGGTAGGAGCGGCCGAACGCGGGGCGTTCCTCGGAGACCACCTGGCCCGTGGACACGTCGATCGCGGCGGCGCCGTGCGCGGCGAAGGCGCGGGCGATCGCCACGGCCTCGTCGCCGCTCGTGCCGCCCTCCGCCCAGTCCGTGGCGGAGATGCGGACCGTCATCGGCCGGTCGTCCGGCCACACGTCGCGTACCGCGTCGAAGACCTCAAGGGGGAACTTGAGGCGGGCCTCCAGCGAACCCCCGTAGGCGTCCGTGCGGCGGTTCGTGAGGGGGGAGAGGAAGCCGGAGAGGAGGTAGCCGTGGGCGCAGTGCAGTTCCAGCAGGTCGAATCCGGAGCGTGCCGCCCGCCAGGCCGCTGAGGTGAACTGTTCGCGTACGTCGGTGAGTTCGGCGGTCGACAGCTCGCGCGGGAGTTGACTGTCGGGGCGGTAGCGGAGTGCCGACGGCGCGACCAGCGGCCAGTTGTCCTCCGGCCGCGGCAGCGGTTCGTCCATGCCCTCCCACATCAGGCGCGTGGAACCCTTGCGGCCCGAGTGGCCGAGTTGGACGCCGATCGCCGTTCCGGGGGCCTGCGTGTGGACGAATTCCGTCACTCGCCGCCAGGCGACTGCCTGTTCCGGCGTGTAAAGGCCCGCACACCCCGGCGTAATGCGGCCCTCCGGGCTCACGCACACCATTTCCGTCATGACGAGGCCGGCGCCGCCGAGGGCCCGCGCCCCGAGGTGGACGAGGTGGAAGTCGCCGGGAACCCCGTCCACCGCCGAGTACATGTCCATCGGTGACACCACGACGCGGTTGCGCAGCTCAAGACCGCCCAGCCGGTACGGCGTGAACATCGGGGGCGTACCCTCCGGGCAGCCGAACTCCCGCTCCACCGCCTCCGTGAAGCCCGCGTCCCGCATCCGCAGGTTGTCGTGCGTCACCCGGCGCGAGCGCGTGAGCAGGTTGAAGGCGAACTGGAGTGGCGGCTGGTCGAGGTAGCGGTCCAGTTCCTCGAACCACTCCAGGCTCGCCCGCGCCGCGCGCTGCGTCGACGCCACGACGGGCCTGCGCTCCTCCTCGTACGCGCTCAATGCCGCCCCGATCGTGGGCTGTTCGGTGAGACAGGCCGCCAGGGCCAGCGCGTCCTCGACCGCCAGCTTCGTACCGGAGCCGATGGAGAAGTGCGCGGTGTGCGCGGCGTCGCCGATGAGCACGCAATTGCCGTGCGACCAGCGGTCGTTGACGACAGTGCGGAAGGTGAGCCAGGAGGAGTTGTTGGCCTTCAGGGGGCTTCCGCCCAGTGCGTTCTTGAAGATCTTCGCGCAGGTGTCGATCGAGTCGCGGACGTCCGTGTCCGCGAAACCGGCCGCCCGCCACACCTCCTCGCGCATCTCGACGATGACCGTCGACTCGCCCTCGCTGAACGGGTATCCGTGCAGTTGCATCACGCCGTGCTCCGTCTCCGCGATGTCGAAGCGGAAGGCGTCGAAGGCGAAGTCGGCGGCGAGCCAGATGTAGCGGTTGCGGTGCTCCTCGATGTGCGGGCGGAACGCGTCGGCGTAGGTGTCGCGGGTCTTGCTGTGCACTCCGTCGGCCGCGATCACCAGGTCGTACTCCGCGCGCAGCCGGGCCACGTCCGGTGCCTCCTCCTGGAAGCGCAGGTCCACGCCGAGCCCGCGGCAGCGGCCGTGCAGGACGTCGAGGAGACGGCGGCGGCCGAGTGCCGCGAAGCCGTGGCCCGTCGAGGTGTGGCGGCGGCCCCGGTGCGCGATGTCGATGTCGTCCCAGCGCACGAACTCGTCCTGGAGCGCGCTGTAGACCACCGGGTCGGCGTGCTCGATGCCGCCGAGGGTCTCGTCGGACAGGACGACGCCGAAGCCGAACGTGTCGTACGGGGCGTTCCGCTCCCAGACCGTGATCTCCCGCTCCGGGTCGAGGCGCTTGAGGAGCGCGGCGGCGTACAGGCCGCCGGGGCCGCCGCCGACGACGGCGATCTTCCGGGCCCTGACCATGGTCACCTCCCCTGCCACTTCGGCGGGCGCTTGTCGGTGAACGCGGCGTGGAACTCGGCGTAGTCCTCGCCGTGCATGAGGAGTGCCTGGGTGGCCGCGTCCATTTCGATGGCCGCGGACATCGGCATGTCCAGTTCCGCCGTGAGCAGCGCCTTCGTCTGGGCGTAGGCGAGCGCCGGGCCTTCGGCGAGGCGGTGGGCGAGGGCGAGCGCCGCCTCGTCGGCCCTGCCGTCGTCGGTCAGCTCGCTGAGCAGGCCGATGCGCTCGGCCTCCGGTGCGCGCACCGGTTCGCCGAGCATGAGGAGGCGGGTGGCGTGGCCGAGGCCGACGACGCGGGGCAGCAGATAGGCCGCGCCCATGTCGCCGCCGGACAGGCCGACCTTCGTGAACAGGAACGCGAAGCGGGCGCTCGGGTCGGCGATCCGGAAGTCGGCGGCGAGGGCGAGGACCGCGCCCGCCCCTGCCGCGACCCCGTGCACGGCGGCGATCACCGGGAACGGGGCCTCGCGCACGGCCCGTACGACCTGCCCGGTCATCCGGTTGAAGTCGAGGATCTGCGCGGTGTCCATGGCGAGGGTGGCGCCGATGATGTCGTCGACGTCGCCGCCGGAGCAGAAGCCGCGGCCCTCGCCGGCGAGGACGAGCGCGCGGACCGTCTTCTCGCGGGACAGCTCGGCGAGGAGGTCGCGCAGGTCGGCGTAGGCGCCGAAGGTGAGCGCGTTGAGTTTCTCGGGGCGGGCGAGGGTGACCGTGGCGACGCCGTGCTCGTCCACGGCGTACGTCAGGTGGTGCCAGGAGTCGGTGCGGGCGGCGGAACCGGTGAAGGGGCTCATGCGGGCCTCCGGCATACGTGACGGCTCGACCCGTCGAAGGTATCACCGACTTGTGACTGTCGTCATGAGTGCGCGATAGAGCGGGGGTGGCGGAAGGCGGCAGGCGAAAAGAGGCCGGACGTCCCGACCTGCACCGACAGGAGCCTCTTTCGCCCCACGCCGTACCATTCATAAGGTTGAACGCAGGACAGTCCCCCTTGAGCCCGTTGACACCCATGAGCCCGTTGACCCCCAGGACTCCGCAGTGACCCCCTTCTCCGGTCCCCCCACGCCCACGTCGTGGCGCATCGCCCTGCCGCACACGGCCGCGGCCGTGCCGGTGGCGCGCGCCCTCGTGCGGACCGCGCTGTCCGAGATCGACTCACCGGGGGCGGACACGGACACGGCGGAGCTGCTCACGGCGGAGCTGGTGGCGAACGCGGTGGAGCACACCGCGGGGGACGCGCCGATCGAGCTGGTCGTGGAGCTGCTCGACTCGGGCTGTCAGGTCGAGGTGCACGACGCGGACCCGGCGCCGCCGACCGAGCTCACCAACCCGGAGGACCCCGGGGCGCCCGACCCCTGGCAGGAGCACGGCCGCGGCCTGCTCCTCATCCGCACGCTCAGCTCTTCGTGCGGGCACCGCCCCACCGATTCCGGCAAGGCGGTGTGGTTCACGCTTCCGGCTACGGTGCCTGCGCCGCGTCCGGCTTCGGAGTAGCGCCGTCCCCGAGCCGCGAGTTGCGGCGGCCGTACACCGCGTAGATCACCGCGCCCACGGCGAGGAACACCAGGAACTGCAGCATCGTCGTCCAGCCGGTGCCCCAGATCAGGTACAGGCAGAAGCCGACGCCGAGGATCGGGCTGACCGGGTACAGCGGCAGCCGGAACGAGCGCTTCAGGTGCGGGTGCGAGCGGCGCAGCGCGATCACCGCGATGTTCACGACGACCATGGTGGCGAGGGTGCCGATGGTCGTCAGGTTCACGACGGCGTCCAGCGAGGAGAACGCGGCGGGGATCGCGAAGACGACCGCGACGATCCAGGTGCCGCCGACCGGCGTGTGCGTCTTCGGGGAGACCCGCTCGAAGACCCGCGGGATCAGCCCGTCACGGGACATCGACATCAGGATCCGCGTCTGTCCGTACATCACGGCGAGCACGACGGAGGCGATGGCGACGACCGCGCCGAACGCGATGATGCCGCCGCCGATGGACGAGCCGGTGACCTGGTCGACGACGAGGGAGAGCGCGGCGGGCTTGTTCCCGACGGCGTCCGCGCCGAGCGCGCCGATCGCGGCGACGGCCACGGCGACGTACAGCAGCGTGACGATGCCGATGCAGATCATGATCGCGAGCGGGATGTTGCGGCGCGGGTTCTTGACCTCTTCGCCCGCCGTGGTGACCGCGTCGAAGCCGATGTACGAGAAGAAGGCGAGCGAGGCGCCGGAGGTGACACCGGCCATGCCGTCCTTGAGGAACGGCGTCAGGTTCCCGGCCTGGAACGCGGAGTACGCGATCGCGCAGAACACGATCAGGATGCCGATCTTGAGCACGGCCATCGCGGCCGTCGCCCGCGCGCTCTCCCGGATGCCGCGCACCAGGAGTGTCGCCGCCATCAGCATCACGAGCACGGCGGGCAGGTTGATCACGCCGCCGTCGGCGGGCCCTGCGGACAGCGCCTCGGGCAGCTGCCAGCCGAAGACGCTGTCGAGCAGTTCGTTGAGGTACTGGCTCCAGCCGACGGCCACGGCCGAGACGGACACCCCGTACTCCAGGAGCAGGCACCAGCCGACGAGGAACGCGACGCGCTCGCCGAGGGTCGCGTAGGCGAAGGAGTACGAGGATCCGGAGACCGGGATCGCGCTGCCCAGCTCGGCGAAGGAGAACGCCGTGAAGATGCAGGTGATCGCGGCGAGGATGAAGGAGACGATGACGGCGGGCCCGGCCTCGGCGACCGTGTCGGACAGGCCGACGAAGATGCCGGTGCCGACGATCGCGCCGACGCCGAAGCACACGAGCTGGAAGAGCCCCATGGTGCGCTTGAGGCCGTGGCCTTCGAGGTCGGCGCCCGATTCGGCGATGAGGGATTCGGGCGACTTGATGCGCAGGCCGGACGGGGTCGGCGACATGGGGTGGTGCTCTTTTCTGGTGGTGCGCGGGGCGGCGGGGTAGGCCGCGTGCTGGTGGGGCCGGTATGGGGTGGTCCGGCTCCACCAGTTTGAACGGTTATTCGTTGAATGTGCTGTTTGTGGCTACTGGCCGAGCGTGGCGACCATGACGGCCTTGATGGTGTGCATCCGGTTCTCGGCCTCGTCGAAGACGACGGAGTGCGCCGACTCGAAGACCTCGTCGGTGACTTCGAGGGACTCCAGGCCGTACTTGGCGTGGATCTCGCGGCCGACCTTCGTGCCGAGGTCGTGGAAGGCGGGCAGGCAGTGCAGGAACTTCACGTCCGCGTTCCCGGTCGCGCGCAGCACGTCCATGGTCACGGCGTACGGGGCGAGGGCCTTGATGCGCTCGTCCCAGATCTCCTCCGGCTCGCCCATCGACACCCATACGTCGGTGACGACGAAGTCGGATCCGGCGACGCCCTCCTCGACGGACTCGGTGAGCGTGATGCGCGCGCCGCTGGCGGCGGCCAGCTCGCGGGCCTTCGCGACGATGCCGTCGGCCGGCCAGTACGCCTTCGGCGCGACGATCCGGACGTCCATGCCGAGCAGGGCGCCGGTGACGAGGTACGAGTTGCCCATGTTGAAGCGGGCGTCGCCGAGGTACGAGAAGGAGATCCCGCCGAGCGGCTTCGCGCTGTGCTCGGTCATCGTCAGCACGTCGGCCAGCATCTGCGTGGGGTGCCAGTCGTCGGTCAGGCCGTTGTAGACCGGCACGCCCGCGTACTCGGCGAGCGTCTCCACGATGGCCTGCTCGTCGCCGCGGAACTCGATGGCGTCGAACATCCGGCCAAGTACGCGGGCGGTGTCCTTGCTGGACTCCTTCTTGCCGATGTGCGAACCGGCCGGGTCGATGTACGTCGTCGACGCGCCCTGGTCGGCGGCGGCGACCTCGAAGGAACAGCGGGTGCGCGTGGACGCCTTCTCGAAGATCAGCGCGACGTTCTTGCCCTTGAGGTGCTGCGGCTCCGTCCCCGCCTTCTTGGCCGCCTTCAGCTCGGCGGCGAGGTCGACCAGGCCTCGGAACTCCTCGGCGGTGAAGTCCAGCTCCTTGAGGAAGTGGCGGCCGGTGAGGTTCATGGGAGTGCTCCTGGACATGGCTCGGGGACGAGATCGGGACAGTGGAAGTCTATACGATGTCCCACATTTCTATTCAGTGATGCACGGCACCCCTGTTCAGTGGTGCACGGCGTCCCGTTCCACCGGGCAGCTCATGCACCGCGGCCCGCCCCGGCCCCGGCCCAGCTCGCTGCCCGGGATCTCGATGACCTCGATGCCCTGCTTGCGCAGAAACGTGTTCGTCGTCGCGTTCCGCTCGTACGCGACGACGACGCCCGGCTCGACGGCGAGCACATTGCAGCCGTCGTCCCACTGCTCGCGCTCGGCGGCGTGCACGTCCTGCGTCGCGGTGAGGACCCGGATCCCGGAGAGCCCGAGGGCGGCGGCGATGGCGCGGTGCATGTGCTCGGGCGGATGGTCGGTGACCTTCAACTCGGCGCCCGACGTGCCCGGTTCGATGGTGTACGAGCGGAGCATGCCGAGCCCCGCGTACTGGGTGAACGTATCCCCGTCGACCATCGTCATGACCGTGTCGAGGTGCATGAACGCGCGCCGCTTCGGCATGTCGAGCGCGACGATCGTCCGGGCGGACCCCGCCGCGAACAGCTTGTGCGCGAGCATCTCCACGGCCTGCGGCGTGGTCCGCTCGCTCATCCCGATGAGCACGGCGCCCTGCCCGATGACGAGGACGTCGCCGCCCTCGATGGTCGACGGGAAGTCGGCCTGCCCCTCGGACCAGACGTGGAACGGTTCGGGGGCGTCCCGGAACAGCGGATGATGCCGGTAGATCGCCTCGAAGTGCACGGTCTCGCGCTGCCGGGCAGGCCAGCGCATCGCGTTGATGGATACGCCGTCGTAGATCCACGCCGAGGTGTCGCGCGTGAACAGGTGGTTGGGCAGCGGGCCGAGCAGGAAGTCGTCGAGCTCCATGACGTGGAAGCGCACGGAGGTCGGCTCCGGGTGCGCGGCGAGGAACTCCCGCTTCGTCATCCCGCCGATCAGCGCCTCGGCGAGCTCCGGCGACGGCAGCGTCTCGAACGCCTCCCGCAGGTGGTCCGTGGCCAGCGGCCCGTACTCCTTCTCGTCGAAGACGCGGTCCAGGACGAGGCCGCGGGCGGCGTCGACGTCGAGGGCCTCGGTGAGCAGGTCCCCGAACAGGTGCACGCTGACGCCGCGGTCGCGGAGCACGTCGGCGAATCCGTCGTGCTCCGCGCGGGCGCGGCGTACCCACAGCACGTCGTCGAAGAGCAACTGGTCCTTATTGCTGGGCGTGAGCCGCTTCAGCTCCAGGTCGGGCCGATGCAGAACTACTCGGCGTAGGCGACCGGCCTCGGAGTCGACGTGGAATCCCATGGCCACATCCTTACCCGCCCCACCGTGATTGCGCCCTGGGGCTCAATCGCCGGCGGGGCTTGGTGTGTCAAGCCTCGCCGGCGATTGAGGCGCGGGGGCCGGGGCAGAGCCCCGAGGCCGCAACCGCGGGTGACCGGGACAAACGTCAGAGCCGAGGATCGACCGGCTCCGACTCAAGCGCCAGAACCGCGAACACGGCCTCGTGCACCCGCCACAACGGCTCCCCCTCCGCCACCCGGTCCAGGGCCTCCAGGCCCAACCCGTACTCCCGAACCGCCAACGACCTCTTGTGCCCAAGAAACCGCTGCCGCAACTTCACGAGATTCCCCGGCCTCGTGTACTCCGGCCCGTAAATGATCCGGAGGTACTCCCGCCCACGGCACTTCACACCGGGCTGCACCAACCTCCCCTTCTCGTCCCGCACCAACGCCCCGACCGGCTTCACGACCATGCCCTCGCCGCCCCGCCCGGTCATCTCCAGCCACCAGTCGACCCCGGCCCGCACCGACCCGGCGTCCCCCGTGTCGACGTACAGCCGCCGCGTCGTCTGCAGCAGCCCCGTCGTGTCGTGCGCGACGACCCGGTCGATCAGCGCGAGCTGCTCGTCGTGCGGCACCGCCGCGAGCGAACGCCCCCGCACCGCGAGGATCTGGAACGGCGCGAGCCGCACACCGTCGAGCCCGTCCGTGGTCCAGCAGTAGCGCCGGTACGCCTCCGTGAACGCCGCCGCGTCGGCCGCCCGGCCCCGCTGCCGGTCCAGCAACTCGCCCACGTCGACGCCCCGCCCGGCCGCCTCCTCCAACGCCCCGAGCGCCCCCGGGAACACGGCACCGGAGGCCGCGCCCACCGCCGCGTACTGGGCGCGCAGCAGCCCGGACGCCTTGAGCGACCACGGCATCAACTCGGCGTCGAACAGCACCCAGTCGGTGTCGAGCTCCTCCCAGAGCCCGGCCGCCGTGACGGCGTCCCGCACCCGCGCGAGCACCGCCTCCGTCGTCCCGGCGTCGTCGAAGAACGGCCGCCCGGTACGCGTGTAGACCGAACCGGTGACGTCTCCCGCGGCCCCGAACCGCTCCTTCGCGGCCTCAGCGTCCCGGCACACCAGCACCACGGCCCGCGACCCCATGTGCTTCTCCTCGCACACGACGCGCTCCACGCCATCGGCGGCGTACTGCGCGAACGCCTCCGCCGGGTGCTCCAGGTAGCCCTCCACCTTCGACGTGGCGGTGGGCGCCATCGTCGGCGGCAGGTACGGCACGAGCTGCGGCGCGACGGCGAACCGGCTCATGACCTCAAGGGCCGCCGCCGCGTTCTCCTCGCGCACGGTGACGCGCCCGCTGTGCCGGGTCTCGACGCTGCGCCGCCCGTACACATCGGCGAGGTCGAGCGGCCGCCCCTCGTGCCCGCCCGGCGCCTCGGTCGCCAGCGGCCTGGTCGGCTCGTACCAGACCTGCTCGGCCGGTACGTCGACGAGCTCGCGCTCCGGCCAGCGCAGCGCGGTGAGCTTCCCGCCGAACACGGCACCCGTGTCGAGGCAGATGGTGTTGTTGAGCCACGTGGCGGTGGGCACCGGAGTGTGTCCGTACACCACGGCCGCCCGGCCCCGGTAGTCCTCCGCCCACGGGTAGCGCACCGGAAGCCCGAACTCGTCGGTCTCCCCCGTCGTGTCGCCGTACAGGGCGTGCGAGCGCACCCGCCCGGACGTGCGGCCGTGGTACTGCTCGGGCAGCCCGGCGTGGCACACGACGAGCCGCCCGCCGTCCAGCACGTAGTGGCTGACGAGGCCATCGACGAACGCGCGCACCTCGGCGCGGAACTCCTCGCTCTCCCCCTCCAGCTGCGCGATGGTCTCGGCGAGCCCGTGCGTGTGCCGCACATTGCGGCCCTTGAACCAACGCCCCAGCTTGTTCTCGTGGTTGCCGGGCACGCACAGCGCCGTACCGGCCTTCACCATCCCCATCACGCGGCGCAGCACGCCGGGTGTGTCGGGGCCCCGGTCGACGAGGTCGCCCACGAAGACGGCGGTCCGCCCCTCGGGGTGCGCCCCGTCCACGTAACCCAACTTGCCGAGCAGAGTGTCGAGTTCGCTCGCGCATCCGTGGATGTCGCCGATGATGTCGAACGGTCCGGTGAGGTGGGTCAGGTCGTTGTACCGCTTCTCGGTCACGACACTCGCGCCCGCCACGTCCGCGACGCCGCGCAGCACGTGCACCTTGCGGAAGCCCTCGCGCTCCAAGTGCTTGAGGGAGCGCCGCAGTTCGCGGGTGTGCCGGGAGATGACGCGGCGCGGCATGTCGGCGCGGTCGGTGCGCCCCGCGTTCCGCTCCGCGCACACGTCCTCGGGGACGTCGAGCACGATGGCGATGGGCAGCACGTCGTGCTTGCGTGCCAGGTCGACCAGTTGACGGCGGGCGTCCTGCTGGACGTTGGTCGCGTCGACGACGGTGCGGCGGCCCGCCGCGAGCCGTTTGCCCGCGATGTAGTGCAGTACGTCGAAGGCGTCGCGGCTGGCGCCCTGGTCGTTCTCGTCGTCGGCCACGAGGCCCCGGCAGAAGTCGCTGGAGATCACCTCGGTCGGCTTGAAGTGCGCCCGCGCGAACGTGGACTTGCCCGATCCGGACGCCCCGACCAGCACGACCAGCGAGAGGTCGGTGACGGGCAGCACACGCCCGCCCTCGGTGGTGTCGTCGTGGTCGGTGGAACTTGTGGTGCCGGCGGCGCTCATACGGCCTTCGCCTCCTTCTCATCCGTTTCGGTTCCGGTCGTCGTGAAGACCGCCATCTGCGTCGGCGGCCCCACCTCGGGGTCCTCGTCCCCCACCGGCACGTACCGCACCGCGTATCCGTGCCGCTCGCCGACCCGCTCCGCCCACGCGCGGAACTCGGCGCGCGTCCACTCGAACCGGTGGTCGCCGTGCCGGACGTGCCCGGCGGGCAGCGTCTCCCAGCGGACGTTGTACTCGACGTTCGGCGTGGTCACGACGACCGTACGGGGCCGCGCCGAGCCGAACACCGCGTACTCCAGGGCGGGAAGGCGTGGCAGGTCGAGGTGCTCGATCACCTCGCTGAGCACCGCGGCGTCGTACCCCTTGAGCCGCTTGTCGGTGTACGCGAGCGAACCCTGCGTCAGCCGTACGCGCGCCGCCTGCCGCTCCCCCAGCCGGTCCAGCTTCAGCCGGCGCGAGGCAACGGTGAGCGCCCGCACGGACACGTCGACGCCCACGATCTCGGTGAACCGCACGTCCTTGAGCAGCTCCCGCACCAACTGGCCCTGCCCGCAGCCCAGATCGAGCACCCGCCCGGCACCGGTCTCGCGGAGCGCTTCGAGGATCGCCTCCCGGCGCCGCACGGCCAGCGGCACGGGACGCTCCTCGGTGTCGCTCTCCTCGTCCACGGCGTTGTCGATCTCGTCGACATCCGTGTCATCGGCGTCCGCGAGCCGAATGAGCTCAAGGCGCTCCATCGCCTCCCGCGTCAGCGACCACCGCCGCGACAGATACCGGCCCACGATCAGCCTCTGTTCGGGGTGCTCCGCCAGCCACCCCTCCCCGGCGCGCAGCAACTTGTCGACCTCGTCGGCCGAGACCCAGTAGTGCTTCGCGTCGTCGAGCACCGGCAGCAGCACGTACAGGTGGCGCAGCGCGTGCGCGAGCCGCAGCTCGCCCTCCAGGACCAGACGTACGTACCGCGAGTCGCCCCACTCCGGGAACCGCTCGTCCAGCGGCACGGCCGTCGCCTCGACCGCCCACCCGAGCGGCTCGAACAGCTTGCGTACGAGATCGGACCCACCCCGCGCGGGCAGTGCGGGCACCTCGATGCGCAGCGGCAACGGCTGCTCGGCCCGCTCCGGACGCGCCCTGCACACGCCGCGCAGCGCACTGGAGAAGACGCTGCTCAGCGCCACCGCGAGCAGCGAAGACGCGGCGTACGGCCGGTCGTTCACATACTGCGCGAGCGACGCGTCGGGCGCGCCGCCCCGGCCCTTGCCCCGGCCCCGCCGCGCCAGCGCCACGGGATCCACTTCCAGCAGCAGCGCGGCCGTGCACCGCTCGTCGCCGGCCTCGGGGTAGAGGACGTGCGCGGTGCCGTGCGCCGTGCTGAAGACCTGCGCCCTATCAGGGTGCTTGTGCAGCAGAAAGCCCAGGTCGGTGGCCGGATTCGCGGCATTGCCCGTGGTAGAGATCGTCATGAACACACGCCCGAGTATGACCGCCGCCGCGCCCTGGCCACCATGGGTTTTCGCCCGCGCGAAGCCGCCGACGCCGCCGCCCACTTCATCGAAGCGCACGCCCCTGACCTGCATGATGGGTGCATGGATCTTCGCGTTTTCACCGAACCGCAGCAGGGCGCCACCTACGAGACGCTGCTCCGCGTCGCCAAGGCCGCCGAGGACTTGAACTATGGAGCCTTTTTCCGGTCCGACCACTACCTCCACATGGGACCCGTCGACGGCCTGCCGGGCCCCACGGACGCCTGGACCACGCTCGCCGGGCTGGCCCGCGAGACGAGCCGGATCCGGCTCGGCACCCTGATGACGGCCGGCACCTTCCGCCTTCCGGGCGTGCTCGCCATCCAGGTCGCCCAGGTCGACCAGATGTCCGGCGGCCGCGTCGAGCTGGGGCTCGGCTCCGGCTGGTACGAGGAGGAGCACTCCGCGTACGGCATCCCGTTCCCCAAGGAGAAGTTCGGGCGCCTGGAGGAGCAGCTCGCCATCGTGACGGGCCTGTGGGAGACGCCGGTCGGCCAGCGCTTCAACTACGACGGCACGTACTACCAGTTGACGGACTCCCCGGCCCTTCCCAAGCCCGCCCAGCCGCGCGTACCGATCCTCGTCGGCGGCCACGGCGCCAAGAAGACGCCCGCGCTCGCCGCGAAGTACGCCACCGAGTTCAACATCCCCTTCGCCTCGATCGCCGACACCGAGCAGCAGTTCAAGCGCGTGAAGGCGGCGGCCGGGGAGCACGGCCGCGCCCAGGACGCGCTCACCTACTCCAACGCCCTCATCGCCTGCGTCGGCCGCGACGACGCCGAGGTGAAGCGCCGCGCCGACGCCATCGGCCGCGACGTCGACGAACTCAAGGCGAACGGTCTCGCCGGCTCCCCCGCCGAAGTCGTCGACCGCATCTCCGCCTACCAGGCCGTCGGTTCCCAACGCATGTACCTCCAGATGCTCGACCTCGACGACCTGGACCAGCTGGAACTGATCGCTTCCGAGGTGGCTCCGCAGTTGACCTGAGCCGACGGAAGCGTTCGCACACGCGTCGACCTCGCCGTCCGCCTCTTCGGCCCCGTCACCACGGTCGGGTGAAACTCGTCAACCCGGTGCGTGGTGACGGGCGTCGCGCAGTGACTCGGTCCCCGTCGTGATCGTTGACTCGGGCGGAGCCGGACCGCCCGGCACCCGCGCCGGCGGTCGCTGCCGGGCGCCACATTGCGTCAACTCCCCTTCCCCGCGCGGGAGGGCGAGGGCCGAGGAGGCCGCCATGTCCCAGGAATCCGTGCCGGATCAGGCCGGGCCGGACACATCCGTGCCGGAGCAGCAAGGCGCCCCCAAGGGTCTGCTGCAGCAGATGGAAGAGCTGATGGCCGCGCTCAACGCCGACCTGTCGCAGCTCGACGCCGACCTCCAACAGCCGCCCGGGGCCTCGCGCCCCACCGGTGAGGACGCCTGAGCAGGGCACCACCGCCCGCTCTCACGCCGCCGAGTCCGAGTCCGGTTCCGGCTCGGGCTCCCGGTCGGCCAGGGGCAGGGCGCGACCGCCTCGCGGAAGCCGCTGCAGTATGTCGAGGATTCTGTCCCTCGACTCGTCCGCCGCGTCGATCGCTTCCATGCACTGCCAGTAGGCCCCCTCCTCGAACGATTCGCTCGCCACCCCGACGAGGGCGATGCCCACGTCGCCGAGCAGCGCGCCGAGGTCGATCAACGCCTGGTGCACATCGCCCAGTTCGGTCAGCTGGGCCGCCCGTATGCCCCCGGCGCCCACGACCGGTGTCGCCGAGCCGCCGCTGCCGCGAGCCCCCGCCTCGCCCAGCCCCAGCGCGTCTACCCGTAACTCCGGTGGCCCCTGCAGGGCGAGGCGGCTCCCTATCGCCTGCGCCAGGGCCTGTGCCTGCCATGCCTCCCTCATGATGTCCGGCGGTTCCTGACTCTCCGCCAGGGCCCGTCGGCCGACCCCGATGAGTCGTACCGCATCCATCGCGTCCCCGATCGTCTCCCGCCCGAACTCCTTCGGCCACTACCCAGAGTGAAGGCATGCGCGACGAAAAGCTAGGGGGTGCCCGAAATCTGTGGACAGAAAGTGCGATCTGAATAAGACTTTGACTCCGGAGAGTGACATTCGGTCCCGGATTACCCAACTTCCTTGCCGGGGACCGGGAACCGCCGCTCGTTGCGGTCGATCTTCGCCGACAGCGCGGCGAGCGCGTCGATGCCCAATACCTCGCAGAATTGCAGGAGATACGCGAGGACGTCGGCGACCTCGTCCTCGACCCGGTGGGCCGATTCCGGGTCCGTCATCACGCGGGCCGACTGCTCGGGGGTCAACCACTGGAAGATCTCGACCAGTTCGGAGGCCTCGACGCTGAGCGCGGCCGCCAGATTCTTCGGGGTGTGGAAGGGCTGCCAGTCGCGGGCGGCCGCGAACCGGGCCAGGCGGGCCTGGAGGGTTGCCACGTCGAGGGGACCGTCTTCGGTGCGTTCTTCGCTCATCGGCCCAGGTCTACCATCGTCGCCCCCTCCGCCCGCGCTCCCCACGTCGCCGCCGAGTCCTCGCCGAGCGCGGCGACGAGCCGGATGTGGCCGCGGGCGCACATGCGGGCGGCGAGCGCGGTGAGTTCGGCGCACTGGGTGGGGTCGAGGGCGCGGTCGAAGCCGTCGGCGAGGACGGTCAGGCTCTGGAACGCCTCCGGTACCTCGGCCGCCGCGTCGACGGCGAGCACGCGGGGTCCGGTGAGCAGGACGAGCGCGAGGGCGAGGTACCTCAACTCGCCGTCCGCGAGCCGCTCGACGGGGCTGGTCACGCCGGCCCCGCGGTCCACGACGGCGCGCACGGACCCGTCGGGCGCGGCCTCGGCGCGTACGTCGGCCACCGGGCCCGCGAGTCCCGCGCGGGCCGCGGTGACGAGGAGGGTGTGCCGGTTGCCGCACTCGGCGCCGGTGCGGCGCAGTACGGAGGCGAGGTTGCCGCAGCCGCCGTGCAGCCGGTCGGCGGCAGCGGGGGCCGGGACGCGCATCCGGCGGGGGTCCGGGTCGCAGGCGAAGGTGGAGCGCAGGCCGACGACGACCTGCTCCGCCGCGGCGAGCACCTTGCGCTGCCCCTCCGTGCGGCCCGCGACGCGCAGCGGGAGCATCGCCGTACCGAGCAGGTCGTCGGGGAGCGGTCCGCGGGTCACGGGCACGGAGCCGGCCGTGTGCCAGGCGGCCTGGACGTCGCGTCGGCCGGGGTCGCGCAGGGCGGTTTCCAGGTACGTGACGTCGGGGCCGGTCAATCGCTCGCCCACGACGCGGAGTTCGGGTTCCGCCTGGACGGCGAGGTCGAGGCGGACGGGGCCCGCGGGGCCCTCGACGGTGCAGCCGATGCGGAAGCCGCGGCGGCGTTCGGCGTCGGGGCGCGCGCGTTCGGGGACGTAGGCGCGGGGGTCGGGGAACACGTCGGCGAGGTGGGCGCCGCCGCCGAGTCCGGCGAGGGCGGTCAGGGCGTGCAGTGCGCTGCTCTTGCCGCTGCCGCTGGGGCCGGAGAGGGCGGTGAAGGGGGCGAGGGGGATGGTGATGCCGCGGTGCCGGGCGTAGGCGGAGAGCCGGAGGCGGGTGACGCGCGGGGCGTCCCGGCGGAGCACGGTCATGGGGTGAACGTAGGTGGGGCCTGGGGCGCAGAACCGTTTGCGCGCGGTCGGCTTCCTACGATCGGGGGACTATGCCTGTCGGGCTTGCCCGGGTGTTCGGTGTGCGGTCGGCCGGGGTTGCGGCCTCGGGGCTCTGCCCCGGACCCCGCTGGCTCTCGTCCGACGGCGGGGCTTGATTTGCCGGCCGCACGGGCTTGATGTGGTTACGAGACCGCGCCCGCCACCAGGCCCTGGACCTCCGTGCCGGGAGGGGCCAGGAGGAAGACGTTGCGGTCGACGCGGTGCATGCCGCAGCCGAGGCCCATGACGACGCCGCTGCTGAAGTCGAGGACGCGCTTGGCGACTTCGGTTTCGGCGCCGGTGAGGTCGAGGAGGACCGGGATGCCGGACATGACGGTCTCGGCGACCTCGCGGGCGTCACCGAAGACGTTGATCCGTAGGACGACGAAGCGGCGGCGGGGCTCGGTGTCCGCTTCCGGCATCGCCCGGTGGTCGACCGCGGACGGCCACTCGTTGCGGTTGCGGAGCGGCACGACCTGGGCGAGCCCTTCCCACTGTTCGTCCGTGACGTCGTGGCCGTTCACTGCCCCCACCCCGTTTGGGCTCGCACTGTTGTCTGCACCGCCCAATTCTTACGTCATGTAACCCGTTCGGCCCAACACCGACACGGTGCGGAGTCCGTGCGTCCGGTCACACCTGGTCGCCGGAGCGCGCGAGCCACCGTCCGGCGTGCCGGGTGACCTCGACGGGGCGGCCGAAGCAGGACGTCATCAGATCCTTCGTCAGCACCTCGTCGACGGTGCCGCGGGCGAGGACGCGGCCCTCGCGCAGCAGGAGGGCGTGGCTGATGGCCGGGGAGAGTTCTTCGAGGTGGTGGGTGACCGTGACGGTCGCCAACTCCGGGCGAGTGTCCGCGAGTTGGCGCATCGTGTCGATCAGGTCCTCGCGGGAGGGGAGGTCGAGCGCGTTGAAGGGCTCGTCGAGGAGGAGCAGGGCCGGGTCGGCCATGAGGGCGCGGGCGATGAGGAGGCGGGCGCGCTGACCGCCGGAGCAGACGCCGTAGGGGCGGTCGGCGAGTTCCTTGATCTGGAGTTCGGCGAGGAGCGCGTCGGCACGCGCGCGTACCTCGTCGTCGTACGACTTCCAGAGCGGTTGGACGGTGCCGCTGTGGCCCGTGAGGACGACGGTGTTGCCTGGCATGTCCTGCGGGACGCGCTGCGAGGTGGAGACGTGGCCGATGAGGGCGCGCAGTTCGCGGACGTCGACGCGGCCGAGGCGGTGGCCGAGGACCTCGACGGTGCCGGTGGTGGGGAAGTTCGTGGCGCCGATGAGGCGGAGGATGCTGGTCTTGCCCGCGCCGTTCGGGCCGAGCAGCGCCCAGTGTTCGCCGGAGCCGACCGTCCAGTCGATGTCGTCGAGGATGACCTGGCCCGTGGTGTAGCGGCGCATGCTGACGCCGTCGAGGGCTGCCACGGTACGGCCTTGGTTCTCGTTCACGGCGCCTCCTGCCTCGTCGCGTAGGACTCAGAGGGTAGCTGTGTGCTGCATTTATCCCGGTGGGTGTCCATTTCTTGGACGCGGGCGGGTGTTACGTCCACGTTCTCCTCGTCGGTGAGCGGTCCTCGACGGCCTGCGCCGCGTCGAGCAGCCCGTCTTCCGTGAACCGGCCGCCCACCAGTTGCACCCCGATGGGCAGTCCTTCGTGCGCGGTCACCGGCACCGTGACGGCGGGGAAGCCGAGGATGGGGATCGAGGCCATCGGCCACATGGCGGGCCAGAGTTCCAGGGCGCTTGCCTCGGGCCCGAGGTCGGCGTCCTGCTCGAAGGGCGGTTGCGCGGACACCGGGGTGAGCAAGAGGTGGTCGGCGCCGAGGAGTTGCTGGAGGCGGGTGACGAGTGCGCCGCGGCGGGCCCAGCCGTTGATGTACGTCTCCAGGTCGGGGCGCTCGCCCCATACGGCGGCCGACGCGGCGAAGTGCCGGGCGAGGGCGGTGCGGATCGCGTCGTCGCCGATCCGGTCGACGACGCGGAGCAGCGGCCGGGTGTCCTCGGTGAGCAGGAGCAGCCAGAGCCGGGCGGCCTCGGCGAGCAGTGGCTGCGTCGCCACCTCGTCGACCTCGTACCCCGCGTCGGCGAGGTGCGCGGCGGCGGCGTCGAGGGCCGCGTCGACGGCCGGGTGGTTCTGCGCGCCGTCGTCGCCTCGGACGAGGGTGACGCGTGCCGGGTTCCGATGGTCCCGGCCGGGCCGCGGTCCTGGCAGCGCGGGGACGCCGTAGGGGTCGCGCAGGTCGGGTGCGCTCATGGCGTGCAGGGCCAGGCGGGTGTCGGCGACGGTCCTGCCGAGCGGCCCCTGCACCGCGCAGGCCTGCACCGTGGGCGGGAAGTCGAGCGGGACCCGGCCCTCGGGGGTGTCGGCGTACGCGGGCGGCGCCCAGTCGGAGACCCGTCCCACGGTGGGCCGCAGCCCGACGACGCCGCAGCAGGCCGCGGGGTACCGGATGGAGCCGCCGATGTCGTTGCCCTGCGCCAGCGGTGTCATGCCGGCCGCGATCCCGGCGGCGGCGCCTCCGCTGGAGCCTCCGGGGGTGCGCGCGGCGTCCCACGGGTTGAGGGTCCGCCCGTGCAGGTCGTTCGCGGAGAACCAGCGCAGCGAGAAGGCGGGGACGTTGCTGCGGCCGAGCGGGATCGCACCCGCCGTACGCAGGGCGGTGACGCAGGCCGCGTCCTCTGCGGCGATGTTGTCGGCGAGGGCGCGCACGCCGTTCGTGGTGGCGTGGCCGCGCTGCTCGGTGTTGACCTTGATGGAGACGGGGACGCCGTGCAGCGGCCCGAGTTCGGCGTCGGCGCCTCCCGCCGCGACGGCGGCGTCGGCCGCCCGCGCCGCCGCGAGCGTCTCTTCGGGGCGGACCTCGACGAGCGCGTTGACCTTCGGGTTCGTCGCCTCGATGCGGTCGAGGCAGGAGGTGACGATCTCGTAGGACGACACCTCGCGAGCGCGTACGGCGGCGGCGAGTTCGGTCGCCGGGCGTTGCCACAGCTCCGTGTTCCGGGCGGGACTTTCCATGGCGCACCTCTTTCGGTCGCGTGCGGGTCCAGCTGCACAGCCGCGTAATACAACGGCGTTTTATTTCGTGGACAGAGTGCGGTTCGGTGTCGGCCGATGTCAACAGCCGCCGATGAAAGGGCAGTTCAGCGCGCCCGCCCCGGCATTCAGCCCGCTTGCCCGCGCAACCTGTCGACCACGGCCAGGATCGCCCGCTCGCCGCGCTCGGCCGGCCAGCTCTCGGCGTCCTCCAGCGTGGCGAGCCAGTAGCCGCGCAGGATCAGGTGGAGGATGTCGCCGCTCAACTCCGGTTCGGGCAGGCCCGCTTCGGCGATCAACTCGGCGAGGCCCTCGTAGTCGCCGCGGGCGTTGGACCGCCGGGTCTCGTCGACCTCGGCGCCGGGGGCCGCGCTCGCGATCTCCATCATCAGGCGGCGCACCACCTCGTCGTCCTGCTCCGTGGTGCACATCCAGCGGATCGCGGCGCGCAGCCGCTCCTCGCCCTCGGCGCCCTCGATGGCCCGCTCCAGCTCGCGGCTCCAGTCGGCCCCGGCGCGGCGCAGCGCGTTGATCATCAACGCGGCGCGGCTGGAGACGTAGTTGGTCACCATCGCGGTGGAGCCGCCGAGTTGCCCGGCCACGGCCCGGATGGTCACGGAGCGCACGCCCCGGTCGCGGGCGACCTGGATGGTGGCGGCCGCGATCTCGTCGAGCCGCCTGGCCTCGTCTACCTCGATCGGCATGCCGCCGACCCTACCCAATGGGTTGACCGCGTTCACACGGAGCTGCAATGTTGTTGTACAACGCCGTTGCATCACGGTGTCGTTCTTCGTTTCCGCGTTCTCTACCGCATTCTCTTCCGCGTCCTCACCAGCCCTGTTTCCAGGAGATTTTGGGGGACCCCCGCCATGAGTCTTCATTTCACGCGCGTCGGCCCGGCCCCGGTGTCCGAGCGCGCCGAGCAGCACTGGGTGCGGATGCGCGACGGCATCCGGCTCGCCACCGACGTGTACCTGCCCGCGCCACCGGACGACGTACGAGTCCCGACCGTCCTCGTGCGCCTCCCGTACGACAAGAACAGCCGCTACGTGTACTTCGACGAGATCGCGGCCCGCTTCACGGCCCGCGGCTACGCCGTCGTCGTCCAGGACGTGCGCGGCAAATTCCGCTCGGAAGGGCAGACGCTGCCGTTCCTGCGGGAGGGCGACGACGGGTACGACACGCTCGACTGGATCGTCCAACAGGCCTGGTCCGACGGGGTCGTTGGGATGTTCGGCGACTCGTACTACGGCTTCACCCAGTGGGCCGCGGTCGCGTCCGAGCATCCGGCGCTGCGGGCGATCGTGCCCCGGGTGACGACGGTCGACTTCAACGCGACGACGCAGGGCTGCCCGGACGCGCCGCCGGGCGTCGGCCGCCCGGTCTGGCTGGAGGGCATCGACTACTACGCCCACTACTGGGTCGACCAGGGGCTCTACGAGTACGAGCCGGACCGCTCGATCCGCCCGGTCGTCGAGCAGTACGAGGAGGCGTTCCGGGCGATCGGAGCCCGCTCGGCCTGGTTCGACACGCTCGTACCGCACTTCACGGACTTGTTCCCGGCGCGCGGCCGGCACCCCTACGACGCGCGGCCGGTGCCGGTGCTGCACTGCGTCGGCTGGTTCGACAACATCCTGCTCCCGCATCTGCGGGACTATCTGGCCCTCGCGGCGCGGCCCGGCTGGGACGCCGTGCAGTACCTGTGGGCGGGCGCGGTCGACCACGAGAACTACCGGCTCGCCGACGCTCCCGCGACCGCCGGAACCGACCACGCGGTGAACCCGGCGGCCCTCGACCGGATGCTGCCGCAGTACGTGGACCCGGCGCTCGGGTTCTTCGACGTGTTCCTCAAGGGGGCCCGGCCGGTGACCGAACTGGCCAAAGTGCGCTGGGAGTTGGGGAGGGCGGAGGACGGCGGCGCGTGGCGCACGTCGAGCGCCTGGCCGCCGCCGGAGGCCGTCGAGCGCACCTTCTGGCTGGCCCGCCCGGAGGACGCGGCGGGTCCGCTCCCCGGCGGAGCGCTCGTCGACTCACCGCCAGAAACGCCGGAATCGGAGAGTTCGGCGCGGTGGGCGTACGACCCGGACGACCTGGTGCCCTCGGACGTCCCCAACTCCTTCGCGTATCTGCACAGTTACCCGGATCTGGCGCGGACGGCCGCACGTGACGACGTGCTCGTGTTCTCCGGGGCGGCGCTCACCGAACCGCTCGACCTGGCCGGGCCGCTCGGCCTGCGCCTCCATGTCTCCGGCAGCGCCCCCACCTTCGACGTGTTCGTGAAGCTCCTGGACGTCGGGCCCGACGGGCGCGCCCATCAGATCGCGCGCGGCGAGGTGTCCGTACGCGGCGAACTCGCGCCGGACGAGGTCCCCGTCGACCTCGGGCACACCGGCTACCGGGTGCGCGCGGGCCATCGCCTCGCCGTCCTCCTCGCCTCCAGCGACTACCCGCTCTTCCTGCCGTCGTCCGGCAGCGAGGACAACCCCTGGACCACCCCCGCCGCCAAGCCCTCCGCGCAGACCCTGCGCACCGGCGCCGCCCGCCCCTCACGCCTCACGGTCTCGGTGCTGCCCGGCCGCGACTGACCCGGCACCCCTTCCCTCAGGAGCACCCACATGCACGCTCCCCGACCCACCCTCGTATCCATCGCCGCACTGGCCTGCGCGCTGGCCCTGGCCTCCTGTTCCTCCGGCAACTCCCCCTCGGCGAACGGGAACGCGAACGCCGGCGCGCCCAAGCTCACCACCACGACCCCCGCCGCCCACGGCACCGTCGACCACGTCACCTGGAACCTGCCGATGGGCGAGCCCACCACGCTCGACCCGGCGAAGGTCGGCGACTACTCCCCCAGCACCGTCGCCTCCAACCTCTGCGACCCGCTGATCCGCCTCAAGCCCGACTACTCGACGGCCCCCGGCCTCGCCACCTCCTGGCACCGACCCGACCCGAAGACGCTGGTCCTGAACCTCCGCCACGGCGTGCGCTTCTGGGACGGCAGCCCGATGACCGCGAAGGACGTCGTGGCGAGCCTGGAGCGGCAGCGCGTACCGGCCACGCAGAGCGTGAACGTGCAGGTCCTCGCCAACGTCACCACCATCAGGGCCACGAGCGACCACCAGGTCACCGTCCGCTTCCGCGCCCCCGACTCGCTGTTCCTGAAGTACCTCGTCAACGGCTTCGGCGCCGTCGGCAAGGCCGCGTACATGAAGAAGGCGGGCACCTCGTACGGGACCGCGCGCGGCGGGCTCATGTGCACCGGTCCTTTCGAGCTGAAGGAGTGGCACTCCGGCGATTCGATCACCGCTGTGCGCAACACCGCGTACTGGGACCGCTCGCTGCGCCCCAAGGTCAAGAAGCTCACGTTCCGCTTCATCACCGACAACGGGACGCTCACCAGCGCCCTCATGTCCGGTCAGATCGACGGGAGTTACGAGATTCCCTCGACGTCCGCGAAGGCGCTGCGCGGCTCGGAGGAGGGGAGCCTGCACTACGGTCCTTCCGCTCAGACCGTGTTCCTCGCGGCGACCTCTCCGACCTCGCCGATGGCGGACCGGCGCGTCGCCGACGCGCTCTCCCTCGTCCTCGACCGCGACGCGCTCGTCAAGAACGTCTTCGACGGCGCCGCGCAGCGCCAGAAGACCTTCATCCCGTCCCTCGTCTGGAAGAACAGCGAGGCCAAGGACGTGTACGCGAAGGGGTACGCGGCGCTGCCCGCCGCCCCAGGGCCCGATGTCGCCAAGGCGAAGAGGCTCGTGGCGAAGGCCGCGCCGAAGCGGCGGACGCTCGTCGTCGCCACGGCCGCCGGGGACCAACAGTCGTTGCAGACCCTGACGTTCCTCCAGGCCGCCGCCAAGGGGATCGGCCTCAAGGTCGTCATCCGGCAGCTCCAGCCGACGCAGATGTCAGGCCTTTTCTTCAACCCGGCGCTGCGCAAGGGCCTCGACGCCACGATGGCCCTCGGCTACGTCGAGATCCCCGACCCACTGTCGTACGCGGACATGCTGACCGACCCGAAGTCGCCGATGAACTGGACCAACTACCGCAACAGCGCCGTGACTTCACACATTCGGGCGGCGAAGGCGACGACCGATCCGCAGGACGCCGCGCGCGAGTTCACGAAGGCGCAGGCGCTGTACGCGAAGGACTTCCCGATCGTGCCGATCGCCTGCCCGTACGAGCGGATGTTCCTGAACAAGCGGCTCAGCGGGATCCCCGCGTCGTTCGCGTACATCAACATGCCGTGGGCGGCGCGCCTCGGCGGGACCGGGCGGGAGTCGTGATCTGGCGGTTCGTGGCCCGGCGGGCCGCCATGCTCGCCGCGACGGCGCTGGTCGCGAGCGTCGCCGTGTACGGGGCGCTGTTCGTGTCGCCGGGCGATCCGGCGACGCTCCTCGTCGGCGGCGGGAAGCCGCCGAGCGAGCGGCTGCTCGCCGAGATCCACCGCCAGTACCACCTCGACGACCCGTTCGTGCGCGGCTATTGGCGCTGGCTGAGCGGACTGCTGCGCGGCGATCTCGGCGAGTCGCTCAGCTACCGGGACTCCGTCGCGCACCTCGTCGGCGACCGGCTCGGCAACACCCTCTTCCTCGTCGCCCTCGCCGCCCTGCTCATCATCGGCGCGGGCGTGGCCCTCGGCACGCTGGCCGCGCTGCGCGGCGGCTGGGGCGACACGGCGGTGACCGTCGTGACGACGACGCTGATGGCGGTGCCGACGTTCGTGATGTCGGTGGTGCTGATCTGGTGCTTCTCGGTGCGCTGGGGGCTGTTTCCCGCGTACGGGAGCGGGTCCGGGTTCGGCGGGCGGCTTGAGCATCTGACGTTGCCGGCGCTCGCGTTGGCCGCGACCTGGCTTGCGTACGTCGCGCAGGTGACGCGCTCTGCGGTGCGCGCCGAACTGGCCTCTGAGCATGTGCAGACGGCGCGCGGGCGCGGCCTGCCGGAGCGGCTCGTGGTGCGCAAGCACGTGCTGCGCAACGCGTCCGCGCCCGTCTTCTCCGTCTCCGGTGTCGCCGTCGCGGGCCTGATCGCGGGCTGCGCGGTCGTCGAGCAGGCCTTCGGCATCAACGGCATCGGGGCGCTGCTCGTGCAGAGCGCCGCGAAACAGGACCTGGCGGTGGTGCAGGCGCTCGCGCTCATCAGCGTCGTCCTGTTCGTCGGCGTGAACACCGTGGTCGATGTGGTCTCCGCGCTGCTCGACCGGCGTACACCCTTGGAGGCATCGGCATGACCACTCTCGAACTCGCCGCGAAAGCGGGGGCGTTGGGGCGAGGGCGGGCCGTCGCGCGGGGCAACGGTGTGCTGATCGGCGCGGGCGTCGTCGTCGCGCTCGTCGTCCTCGCCGCCGTGTGCGCGCCACTGCTCGCGCCGTACGATCCCGAGACCGTCGACCCGATGGCCGTGTACCAGGGCAGTAGCGGCGCGCACTGGCTGGGCACCGACGACACCGGGCGCGACATCCTCTCCCGGATCCTGTACGGGGCCCGGCTCAGCCTCCTCGCGCCCGCCGTGGTGACGCTCGCCGCGTCCGTGGTGGGCACGGCGCTCGCCGTCTCGGCGGCGTGGCTCGGCGGCTGGTACGACCGGGGCGTGTCGTCGGCGCTGAACGTCGTGTTCGGCTTCCCGGGTCTGATCCTCGCCGTCGTCGGCGCGGCCGTCTTCGGGGCGGGCCTCCAGGTCGCGGTCGTGACGCTGTCCGTCGCGTATCTGCCGTACGTGGCGCGGACCGTGCGCGGCGCGGCGCTGCGCGAAGTGCATCTGCCGTACGTGTCCGCGCTGCGGATGCTCGGGGTGCCGGGCCGGCGGATCTGCCTGCGGCACCTGGTGCCCGCGCTGCTGCCGCTCGTCCTTGTGCAGGTGACGGTGTCCTTCGGGTACACGCTGCTCGACGTCGCGGCGTTCTCGTTCATCGGGCTCGGCGCGCAGCCGCCGACCGCCGAGTGGGGCCTGATGGTGGCCCAGGGCGCGTCGGGCGTGCTCGCGGGGCGGGCCGAACAGTCCCTGTACGCGGGCCTCGTGATCGTCGTGTTCGTCATCGCGTGCACGCTGCTCGGCAACGGCCTGTCCCGACGACTGACGGGGGAGGACGCGCGATGACGCTCCTGGACATACGTGGGCTGCGCGTCACCCTGCCCGTGGGCGGGGGCGACCGTACGGTCATCCACCGGGCGGATCTGTCCGTACCGGCGGGCGGGGCGCTCGGGCTCGTCGGCGAGTCCGGTTCCGGGAAGTCGCTGACGGCGCGTTCGGTGCTGCGGCTGCTGCCGGCCGGGGCCCGCGTCGAAGGTGACGTACTGGTCGACGGCGCGTCCGTGCCCGCGATGGGGCCTGGCGCCCTGCGCGCGCTGCGGGCGACGGACGTCGCGATGGTCCATCAGGATCCGCGCGCCCACATCAACCCCGTCCGCACGGTTGGCGACTTCCTCACCGAGGGCCTGATCGCGCGCGGCACCCGGGCCCGCGCGGCCACCGCCACCGTCACCGGGCTGCTGCGCGACGTCGGCATCCCGGACGCCGAACGCAGGCTGCGGCAACGGCCGCCGGAGCTGTCCGGGGGGCTGCTCCAGCGCGTCATGATCGCGGCGGCGCTCGCGGGCGGGCCCCGGCTGCTGCTCGCCGACGAGCCGACGACGGCGCTCGACGTGACGACGCAGGCCGAGGTCATGGCGATCATCGACGAGGCACGGGCCGACCGCGGCCTCGCCCTCCTCTTCATCACGCACGACCTGGCGCTGGCGGCGGCCGTGTGCGACCGGATCGCCGTGATGTACGCGGGTTCCGTGGTGGAGGAACTCCCCGCCGACCGGCTCCACAAGGCGGCCCGCCACCCGTACACCCGGGCGCTGCTCGCCTCCCGGCCCGCGCCGGGCGCGGACGCGCGGGAACTGCGCGCCATCCCCGGCCGACCGCTGTCCGCGTTCGAGGCGGGCGCCGGTTGCGCGTTCGCGCCGCGCTGCCCTGCGGCCCGCGCCCGGTGCCGCACCGAGACCCCGCGGCCGCGCCCGGTCGGCGACGGCATCGCCGCCTGCCACTACCCCGAGGAGCCCGCAGATGACGCCGACGCCTGAACCGGGCGACCGCCCGTACGTGCTCGAAGTGACCGCGCTCCGCAAGGAGTTCGCCGGTGTCGTGGCCGTCGACGACGTCGACCTGGCGCTCGCGCCCGGCGGCTCCCTCGCGGTCGTCGGCGAGTCCGGGTCGGGGAAGACGACCACCGCCCGGATGATCGCGGGCCTGGAGCGGCCGACGGCCGGGGTCGTGCGTCTGGCCGGCCGGGAGCGTACGCGCCCTCCTCGCCGCACGGCCGAACGGCGGCGCGCGGCCCGCGAGGTGCAGATGGTGTTCCAGGACCCGTACGCCTCCCTCGACCGCCGCCAGCGCGTACGCGACTGCGTCGCCGAGGCCGTCGCCCTCCACACCGAGCTGCGCGGCACGGCCCTGGACCGGCGGGTCGCCGAACTCCTCGACCAGGTGGGCCTCGACGAGCGACAGGCCGCGGCGCTGCCCCGCGCGCTCTCCGGCGGCCAGCGCCAACGCGTCGCCATCGCAAGGGCGTTGGCCGTCGCGCCACAGCTTCTGGTCCTCGACGAGGCGGTGGCCGCGCTCGACGTGTCCGTACAGGCGCAGATCCTCACGCTGCTGCGCGAGATCCGTGAACGGACGCCGGTGGCCTACCTGTTCATCACCCACGACCTCGGCATCGTCCAGCACGTCTGCGAGGACATCGTGGTCATGCGCCACGGCCGCATCGTCGAACGCGGCGCCGTACGCACCGTGCTGACCGAACCCCGGGACGCGTACACCCGCACGCTGCTCGACTCGGTGCCGCGCCCCGGCTGGAAGCCCCGCCGCAGCCGGACGACCCTTGCAACACCCGCCCACTGACAAGGAGTTGACCTCACCCATGACGCCCGACACCCCCGCCCTCTCCTACGCCTTCGAGATCCGCGCCGAGGTCGACAAGCCGCTGCACATCGGGCACGGCACGACCGGCGAGCGCACCGAGTTCACCCCGATCACCGGCGGCACCGTACGCGGCCCCCGCCTGAGCGGCACCGTGCTGCCCGGCGGCGGCGACTGGTCCAGCACGCGCGGCGACGTCTGCGAACTGGAGGCCCGCTATCTGCTGCGCGCGGACGACGGCGCCGTGATCGACATCGTCAACCGGGGCTACTACGTGGAGAGTTCGGGCTACTTCCGCACCGCGCCGGTGTTCCGCACCGACTCCCCCGCCCACCTCTGGCTCGCGCGCACGGTCTTCGTCGGCCACGCGCACGACGAGGGGAACCCGCGGGACGGCGTCGCCATCGTGATCCGCTGCTACAGCGTGGATTGAATCGATTTCACAGCGCTCGGCCCACGCCGTTTACAAAACGTTCAGTAAACAATTCGGTCGGCGCCTCCCGGAATGCGGCGCAATCCATTGACGCCCGCCGGAACTACCGCCACCGTCACCCCCATGAAAAGAAGAATCAAACACTGCCTCGCCTTCTTCGTCGCGGCCGCTGCCGTCGCCGCGGGCCTCATCACCTGGCCCGCGACGGAATCGGCGCAAGCATTCCCGCCGAGTTCGAAGCAGACCGTCCTGAACTACTTGAAGAGCATCTCCGGAAACCACATCGTCTCCGGCCAGCACAACAAGGAACCCGCCACCTCCCCCGGCCAGTACACGCAGCAGGTCAAGGACGTCTCCGGCCAGTACCCCGGCCTGTGGGGCGGCGACCTGATGTTCAACGCGACGGACGTCGCCAACCGGCAGCGCGTGATCGACCAGGCCAAGACCGAGTGGAAGAACGGCTCGCTCGTGGCCCTGACCTGGCATGTCTGCCCGCCGACCATGGGCAGCAGCTGCGCGTTCGAGGGCGGCGTGAAGTCGAACATCCCGGACGCGCAGTTCTCCCAGCTCGTCACCGACGGCAGCGCGCTCAATACGGCGTGGAAGAAGCGGCTCGACGAAGTCGTGCCCTATCTCAAGCAGTTGAAGGACGCGGGCGTGCCCGTTCTCTTCCGGCCGCTGCACGAAATGAACGAGTCGTGGAACTGGTGGGGCCACCGGCCGGGCTCGAACGGCAGCGCGCGCCTCTACCAGATCACCCACGATTACCTGGCCAACACCAAAGGGCTCGACAATCTGATCTGGGTGTGGAACGTGCAGGACAATCCGGCGGGCGGCTGGAGCAATTACTACCCCGGTAGTTCCTACGTCGATGTGGCGTCCCTCGACGCCTGGTACAAGAATTACCCGAGCTCCGCCGACTATCAGCAGATACGCGGCATCGCCGGCGGCAAGCCGATCGCCATCGCGGAAATGGGCAAGATGCCGAACGACGCCCTGCTGACGAGCCAGCCGCAATGGGCCTGGTTCATGATGTGGTCCGAGCAGTTGCGCGGCAACAACACCAACGCCGAGATCCAGTCGACGTACTTCCACCCCCGCGTACTGAACCAGGGTGAACTCACCCTCTGACCTCCTGCCCCTGCCTCGTCCCCCGCGGCGGCGCGCTGCTGCCGCGGGGCACGAGCACGGGCGGCGCGACGGACTCCGAGGAAGGGTTGCGGCGGTGGACCACATCGAAGAGGCGGCGCGTGACGTCCGCGCCGAAGGCGAAGACGTCGTGGCTCATCGCGGACAGCGGCGGGTACGTGAGGCGGCACAGCTGCGAGTCGTCCCAGGCGATCAGGCTGACGTCCGCCGGTACGGCCAGGCCCAGTTCGGCGGCTGCCGCGAGCCCGGCGACCGCCATGATGTCGTTGTCGTAGACGATCGCCGTGGGCCGCGGAGCGCGGCCGAGCAGCCCGCGGGTGGCGCGGGCACCCTGCTCGGCGGAGAAGTCGGTGGTGACGCTGAGGGCCGGTTCGAGGCCGAGGTCGGCGACGGCCCGGTTCAGGGCGACGGTACGCAGGATGGTGTGGCCGAGCGCCGGGTGCCCGCCGACCCGGGCGATCCGCCGGTGCCCGAGCCCCGCGAGATGCCGCACCACCTCCCGTACGGCCGTCTCGTCGTCGGTCCACACCGAGGTGTAGCCGCCGGTCAGCGACGGGTGGCCGACGGCGACGGCCGGGAGGCCGATGGACCGCAGGGCGGCGATCCGCGGGTCGTCGTGCTGGAGGTCGACCAGGATGGACCCGGCGATCCGGCGGGCACACCACCAGTCCCGGTGCACGACGACCTCCCGCGCGGTGTCCCGCACCAGGCGCAGCAGCAGCGAGCAGCCGTGCTCCTCCAGGACCGACTCGGCGCCGGCGATGAACTCCACGTAGAACGGCTCCAGTTGGAGCTGCCGCGCCGGCCGCGCCAGGACGAGGCCGACGGTGTCCGCGGCGCCGGTCGCCGACCCGGACAGCTTGCCGGGCGGCTGGTGCGGCGACCAGCCCAGTTCGGCGACCGCCGCCATGATGCGGGTGCGGGTGGCGTCTGAGACGCCGGGGCGGTTGTTGTACGCGAGGGAGACCGCGCCCCGCGACACCCCGGCGCGGGCCGCGACATCGGTGATGGTGACGCGCCGTTCGCCGTCGCGGCCGGTCATTTGGTGGCACCGGACGCGAAGCCGTTGTAGATGTAGCGCTGCAGGAAGAGGAAGACGAGCAGCGTCGGCAGGATCACGAGGATCGCCCCGGCGGAGATGTTCTCCCAGTGCGCGCCGAACGGCCCCTTGAAGCGGAACAGGGCGGTGGAGATCGTGCCGTGCTCCTCGGACGGCATGTAGAGGAACGGGATGTAGAAGTCGTTGTACGTCGTGATGCCCTTGACGATGACGACGGTGGCGATGGCCGGCTTGAGCAGCGGCAGGATGATCTTCCAGTAGATGGTGAAGGTGTTCGCGCCGTCGATCCGCGCGGCCTCGTCGAGCGACCTCGGGATGGACCGGATGAACTGCAGGAAGATGTAGATCGAGACGATGTCCGTGCCCATGTAGAGCAGGATCGGCGCCCACCGCGTGTCGAACAGGCCGAAGCTGTTGACCACTTGGAAGGTGGCGACCTGCGTCGTCACCGCCGGCACGAGCGTGGCGACGAGGAACAGCGCCATGACCGTCTTCTTCAGCCGGAACTCGAAGCGGTCGATGGCGTACGCCGTCATCGAGCCGATGAGCACGGTGCCCGTGATCGAGAAGAGCAGGATGAACGCCGTGTTCCCGAACGCGGTGAGCATGTGGCCGTCACTGAACGCGGTGACGTAGTTGGACAGGTTCAGCCAGTCGTCGGGAAGGCTGAACGCCCCACCGCCCTCGGTGAGTTCACGGGACGACTTCAACGACGTCAGGAACACGACGACGAGTGGCACCAGCACCACGAGCGCGGCGACGACCAGCGACAGATACGTGAGGACCGTCCCGACGCGCGGCCGCCTACGGGCCCGGTCCAGTACAGCAGGGAGCACGGTCATACGAGATCCACCTTGTCGTCGGGCACAAGCCGCCGCTGAATCCACGTGATCAGCAGAATGATCAGAAGCAGCACCACGGCGCAGGCCGAGGCGAGCCCCGTCTTGTTGAACTGGAAGGCGAGCTTCACCGTCTGGATCACGAAGGTCTGCGTGCCGGTCGCGCCGCCCGTCATGATGTACGGAATCTCGAAAACGGAGAGCGATCCCGAAATCGCGAGAATCACACTCAGCCCGATCACCGGCTTGATGCCGGGCGCGATGATGTGCCGGAACTGCTGCCAGCGACTGGCCCCGTCGAGCTGCGCGGCCTCGTACAACTCCCCCGGAATCGACTGGATCGCCCCGAGGAACAGCACGAAGTTGAGCCCGGTGAACCGCCACACCGACACCCCCGCCAGCGAGGTGTTCGCCGACTCCGCGTCCCCGAGCCACGCGTGGCCGCCGCCCACCCCGAACCACGAGAGGACCGAGTCGAGGGTGCCGCCGTCCTGGAAGAAGTACAGAAAGACGAAGCCGATGGCGACGCCATTGATCAGGTACGGGAAGAACAGGATGCCCTTGAACAGATTCCGGAACCGCAGGTCGAAGCTGAGCACGGTCGCGAAGTACAGCGCGATCACGATCTGCACGGCGGACGCGGCGAGATAGTAGAAGCTGACGAAGAACACCCTGAACAGCTCGGGCCGCGTGAAGAGTTGGGTGTAGTTGTCGACCCCGATGAAGCTCCGCTCGGGGCTCACGCCGTCCCAGTCGGTGAAGCTGTAATAGATGATGTTGCCGACAGGCACGTACGTGAACGTGATCAGCAACCCGAGCGGCACGAGCAGAAAGAGCCACGGCGTGACCCGCCGCACCACTCCTCGCCCCCGCGTGGATCGACCAACTCCTCGCCCCCGCGCCGACCGACCAACTCCTTGCCCCCGCGCCGACCGACCAACATCTTGCCCCCGCGCCGGGTGAGCAAAATCAAGCCCCTGCGGCGATTGAGCAGCGGGGTCCGGGGCAGAGCCCCGCGACGTAGGAACGTCCGACCTCAACCCAGACTTCGCGTCGGAACCCATCCCTCACCCACCCGCACCCGCGGCAGCGCCACCCCACCGCTTGTCGAGCTCCGCGAAGTAGTCCGCCAAGGACCCCTTCTGCGCCCCCCGCGCGATATCGACAAGCTTCTGCCGATAATCCGGCTTCCCCAGCCCGATCTCGGACGCGTTGTCGATCGCGTTCACGTCACCGGTCTTGGCCTCCGACCGCTCGATGTACTTGACATCGTTGTCCTCGTACGGCTTGAGCGTCGCCGGCATCGGCGCCGCCCGCAGCGCGGAGACGGCGCCCTCCTTGGCGGCGTACCCCGACTTCTCGGTGAACCAGTCGATCCAGGCCCGGGCGGCGGCCTTGTGCTCGGAGTGGATGTTCACGGCCTGCTGGTAGTCGGAGAGCAGCGTGGCGCAGAACTTCCCGTCCTTCTGTACGGGGAACGGCATGAACCCGATGTCGTCCGGGTTCTCGCCCGCCTTCTTCGCGGCGTCCTGCATCTGCGTGATGGCCCAGGAGCCGAGCAGCATGCTCGATATCTTCCCCTTGGCCAGCAGGTTCTTGGAGTTCTCCCAGTTGGTGGTGGTCGGGTCCTGCTCGGCGTACTTGTCGTGGACGATGTCGTAGAGCAGCGTGTCGATGACGTTGAGGTCGCTGCCCGCGGCCCACGGCTTCTTGTCGTCGGCGAGCTTGTCGTTGGCCAGCTTGTCGCAGCTGACGGAGCCGATGGAGTTGGACCAGGGGCTGCTCAGCGGCCAGCCGTCCTTGAAGTTGGTGTAGTACGGCACGGAGTCCGTCTTCGCCTTGACGGCCTTGAGGTCGTCGAGCAACTCCTGTGGTGTGGTGGGCCACTTGGTGACGCCGGCCTTCTTCCACACGGCCTTGTTGTAGACGAAGCCGTTGGCGGTGCCGAAGCTGGCGACGCCGTACGTCTTGCCCTTCACGTCCGTCTTCCCGGTGAAGCGGTACTTCTTCTCCAGGTCGGCGGTGCTGCCGAGCGGGGCGAAGAACTTGGGGTAGTCGTTCTTGGCGATGACGCCGGGGATCATCAGCACGTCACCGTAGTTCTCGGTGTTCATGCGGATCTTGACTTCGCCCTCGTAGTCGGTGATGCCCTCGAACTTCACCTTCACCTCGGGGTACGTCTTGTTGAACTCGGCGGCGTACTTCTTCATCGCGCCGCTCTGGACGAGGTCGGTGCGGTGGGTGAGCACGGTGATGGTGCCCGACACGTCCTTGGGGTCGGCGGGCGCCTTGGCCTCACCGCCCGTCCCGCCGCCTCCTCCACTGCATCCTGCTGTCGCTGTCACTGTCGCCAGCATCGCGGTGGCGAGCAACGCCACACCCAGCGGCTTACTCGGCTTCTTCCTCATGTGCCCCACTCCTCAGAGGGTTTGACGGCTCCGGCCCAGCGGGCTGACGGCACTATGGCAGCGATCCATGAACCGGTAAAGCCTCTTGCCCGAAGTCTTCCGACAATCGCGACGGGGAAGGGACTAGACCGGTTTACAAATCCGGGGTTAGGTTGGCGCGGATCGCCAACTCAGGCCTGCCGTACGTCCGATGGGAGCCGCACTATGAAGGACACCGTCCAGCTCGGCGAGGGCTGGAGCCTCGACCACGACGGGACCGAGGTGCCCGCCCGAGTCCCCGGATGTGTCCACACCGACCTGCTGGCCGCGGGCCTGATCCCGGACCCGTTCATCGGCACGAACGAGCACGAGGTCGAGTGGGTGGGCCGCCGCTCCTGGACATACGCACGCTCCGTGGACGCGACTCAATCCCCGTACGAGCGCGTGGACTTGGTCTTCGACGGCCTCGACACGGCGGCCCGCCTCACCCTCGACGGGAAGCCGCTCGGCCACACCCGCAATATGCACCGCTCGTACCGCTTCGACGTCACGGGACGCTCCGGCGAACTGCGCGTCGACTTCGCCTCCGCCTACGAAGAGGCGTCAGCGGTACGGGAGTTGACCGGTGAGCGACCCAACGTCTACCCCGCCCCTTCCCAGTACATCCGCAAGATGGCCTGCTCCTTCGGCTGGGACTGGGGCCCGACCGTGGTGACGGCGGGCATGTGGCGCCCGGTCCGCCTGGAACGCTGGTCGACGGCGCGGCTCGCCCGGATCAGGCCGCTGGTGACGGTGGACGGCTCAACGGGCCGCGTAGAGCTGCGAGTTGAGGTGGAGCGCACGGCGAGCGGGGCCGGGCGGCGACTGACGGCGCGGGCTTCGGTGGCAGGGGCGTCGATGGCTGGGGCGTCGATGGCTGGGGTGGAGGCGCGCGAGTCCTTCGACGGGGACTCGGTGACACTCACCCTGAACGCCCCCGACGTACGCCTGTGGTGGCCGCGCGGATACGGCGAACAGCCCCTGTACGAGGTCGAGTTGACGCTGTTCGACGGCTCGACGGAACTCGACACCTGGCGGCGCCGCGTGGGCTTCCGCACGGTCGAGATCGACCAGCGCCCCGACGAGCACGGCACCGGCTTCACCTTCGTCGTCAACGGCGTCCGCGTCTTCGCACGCGGCGTCAACTGGATCCCCGACGACGTCCTGCCCTCCCGCATCACCCCCGAGCGCTACCGCACCCGCCTCGCCCTGGCCGCCGACGCGAACGTCGACCTCGTCCGCGTGTGGGGCGGCGGCATCTACGAGGACGACGCCTTCTACGACGCCTGCGACGAGCTCGGCCTCATGGTCTGGCAGGACTTCCCCTTCGCCTGCTCCGCCTACCCGGAGGAACAGCCGCTGCGCGGCGAGGTGGAGGCCGAGGCCCGCGAGAACGTGTGCCGCCTGATGCCGCACCCCAGCCTCGTCGTATGGAACGGCAACAACGAGAACCTGTGGGGCTTTCGCGACTGGGGCTGGGAGGGCGAACTCGCGGGCGACTCCTGGGGCGAGGGCTACTACCTGGGCCTTTTGCCGCGCGTCGTCGCCGAGTTGGACCCCACCCGCCCCTACACGGCGGGCAGCCCCTGGTCCGGCTCCTGGGACCACCACCCCAACGACCCCGACCACGGCACGTACCACTCGTGGGAGGCGTGGAACCGCCGCGACTACACCGCGTACCGGTCCGAAGTCCCGCGCTTCGTCGCCGAGTTCGGCTGGCAGGCGCCGCCCGCGATGGCGACGCTGCGCCGCGCCCTGCCCGGTGAACGGCTCGCCGCGGACTCCCCCGGCATGCTGCACCACCAGAAGGCGGAGGACGGGAACGGCAAGCTCCAACGCGGCCTGGAACACCACTTCGCCCCGCCCCAGGGCGACTTCGACCGCTGGCACTACCTGACGCAGCTCGTCCAGGCGCGGGCCGTCGCCACCGGCATCGAGCACTGGCGCGCCCACTGGCCGCGCTGCGCGGGCACCGTCGTATGGCAGCTCAACGACTGCTGGCCGGTCAGCTCCTGGTCCGCGGTCGACGGCGACGGCCACCTCAAGCCGCTCCACCACGAACTGCGGCGGGTGTACGCGGACCGGCTCCTTACACTCCAACCGGCCGGTGACGTAACGGAGTTGATCCTGTCGAACCTCGGCGGCGAGCCGTGGACCACCGCGGTCACCCTGCGCCTGGTGCGCGCCGACGGGACGGTCGCCGGGCAGACGGTCCTGGAGGCGAAGGCGGGCGCCCGGGAGGTGACGCGGCTGCCCGTACCGCGCTCGCTGGTGCCCGCGCCGGGCTCGACGAAGGAGTTCCTGGTGGCGGACGCGGACGGCCTGCGCGCGCTCCACTTTCCCGTACGGGACCGGGAGTTCGGCTACCCCGAGCCCCGCTTCACGGTCGTGACCGAGACCGTCGGCGGGGACCCGGATACAGTCGACGTCGTGGTGACCGCCCAGACCCTCGTACGCGACCTGCTGCTGCAGCCCGACCGCGTCGCCCCGCACGCCCGCGCCGACCGCGGCCCGGTCACCCTGCTGCCCGGCGAGCGGGCCCGGATCCGCCTGACCGGCGCGCACGGCGCGGGCGCCAACACGATCCGCGCGGCCCTCTTCTGCGTGGAACCGGCATGAGCACCCCGATCCGCAACGTCACCATCAAGGACGTGGCGGCGGCCGCCGGAGTGTCCAAGGGCGCGGTCTCCATCGCCTTCAACCAGAAACCGGGCCTTTCCGAGGCCACCCGCGAACGGATCTTCGCGGCGGCGCGGGAACTGGGCTGGGCCCCCAACTCCTCGGCCCGCAGCCTCTCGCGCCGCACCACGGACACCATCGGCCTCGCCCTGTGCCGCCCGGCCCGCCTGCTCGGCCTCGAACCCTTCTACATGGAGTTCATCTCCGGCATCGAGAGCGTCCTGGCCGAACACTCCTGCTCACTCCTCCTGCGCCTGGTCTCCAGCCTGGAGGAGGAGATCGACCTCCAGCAGACGTGGTGGCGCGAACGGCAGGTCGGCGGCAGCGTGTTGGTCGACTTCCACCGGAACGACCCGCGCGTGGAGCCGCTCTCCCGCCTCGGCCTCCCGGCCGTCGCGGTCGGCCACCCGGACCTCACGGGCGGCCTGCCCTCCGTGTGGACGGACGACGGTACGGCGATGACGGAGGCCGTGCGCTATCTCGCGGCGCTCGGCCACCGCAGGATCGCGCGGGTCGGCGGCCCGGCCGACCTCGGCCACAGCGCGATCCGCGAGGAGGCGTTCCAGTCGACGCTGAGCGGGCTCGGCCTGGACGCGAGCCTGCACCTCAACACCGGCTTCGCGGACGAGGAGGGGGCACGGGCCACGCGCTCGCTGTTGCTCCGCCCCGACCGGCCGACGGCGATCGTCTACGACAACGACATCATGGCGGTGGCAGGACTCGGCGTCGCCGCGGAGATGGGGGTGCCGGTCCCCGACGACCTCTCCCTGCTCGCCTGGGACGACTCCCAGCTCTGCCGCCTCACCCACCCCACGCTCTCCGCGATGAGCCACGACGTGCACAGCTTCGGGGCGCAGGTGGCGCGCGTCCTGTTCGACCTCATCGCGGGCAACCCGGCGACCCCGGGCCCCGTGCCGACGCCGTCGCTGACACCGAGGGGGTCGACGGCGCCGCCGGCTCGGGGGTGAAGTGCCCGTCCTCGTACTCGGGTTGCCACTCGACGAACTGGTGCAGCCCGTAGAGCAGGGGGACTCCCTCGGTGAACCGGCTGCCGAGCACGGCGCCGAGCAGGACGGCGTGGCTGCCGACCACGGTCAGTTCGTCGGCGCGGCACTCGGCGACCGCGAAGGCGTCCCGTACCAGCCAGGGCAGCCCGCGGGATCCGAACGGCTCCCACGGCACCGTCGCGAACCGGTCGGCCACCGGGGTGGCGAAGGTCCGGGCGGTGTCGCGGGCGCCGGAGTGCAGCAGGTTCACCGCGAATCCACCGCGCTCGCGGATCGCCGCCAGGGTGCTGCTGGTACTGGTCAGGCACACCAGCAGCGTGGGCGGGCTGAGGGTGACGCTGCACAGGGAGGAGCAGGTGGCTCCGCGCGGCCCCGCACCGTCGTCCAGGCTGGTCACGACGGCCACACCCGTGGGGAACGCGCTCATCAGGGTGCGGAACGCCTCGGCGTCCTCGGCGGGTCGGCCCACGGTCACTCGCCGTGGAGCCGGCGCAGGTGCTCCAGGTTCGAGGGCAGCGTGGCGGCCAGGGACCGCTGTTCCTCGGCCACGCGGTCGAACAGGTACTGGGCGCCCGCGACCGACTCCGGGCGGTGCGCGAGGGCGGGCAGCGGATGGTCCGGTTCGAGGCCGAGACCGGCGAAGACGCTGTAGTAGCTGCCGTTGGTCCAGAAGTTGCGGAACTCGACGTCGAAGTTGTCGTAGTACGAACCCTCCGTACTGGTCGGAGGGTTGACCGGCAGGCCGGCCCGGTACATGGCGATCTTCTCCTGGATCCCGTCGGCCAGGCGGAGATCCTTGTTGGCCTTCCAGAACTCGGTGTCGGTGCGCGGGGACAGCGCGAAGTGCGCCTGGATGAAGTCCCGGGTGTCGTCGAACATCGTCTCGATCTCCGCGTTGAAGCGGTCGGCGAGAACGGGGTCGAAGCCCTTGTCCGGGAAGTGCTTCGCGAGGTTGTAGAGGGCCGCGGTGATGAAGTAGATGCCGGTCGACTCCAGCGGCTCCAGGAAGCAGGACGCCAGGCCGACGCTGACGACGTTGTCCACCCAGGCGCGGCGGTTGCGGCCGACCCGGAACCGCACATGGTTGAGCCGGTCGCCCACCTCGTCCGGGCTCAGCCCCCACAACCGGCAGAAGTCCAGGGCGGCCTGGTCCTGGGTGGCGAAGGCGTCGGAGTAGACATAGCCGGTGCCGAAGCGCCCCAGCATCGGGATCTTCCAGGTCCAGCCGGCCTCCATGGCGATCGCCGAGGTGTACGGCTCCACGCCGTGCGCCTCGTCGTCGTGCGGCAGCGCGTACGCCACCGCCCTGTCGCACAGCAGGTGGTCGCTCATGTCGACGAAGGGTTCGGCCAGGGCCTTGTTGATCAGCAGCCCGCGGAAGCCCGAGCAGTCGATGAACAGGTCGCCGTCGAGGACCGCCCCTGACTTGGTGCGCAGCGCCGTGACGTGCCCGCGCTCGTCGCGCAGCGCCTCCGTCATCTCGTCCTCGACGTGGACGACGCCCTGCTTGTCGGTGGCGTACCGGCGCAGGAAGTCGGCCACCAGGTGGGCGTCGAAGTGCCAGGCGTAGCGGGTGACGGGCTTTCCCTCGTGGTCGCGCGGCGACCTGCGCTCGTCCATGATCGCCACGCCGGGGAAGCAGGAGTAGTCGAACGGGAGGTCCGTGACGCCGTGCTTGCGGTTGTGGACCCAGTAGTGCGAGAGCGGAAGACCGTCGTGCTCGGGCAGCAGACCGAAGGGGTGGTGGAAGTGGTCCGGGCGGCCGTCCCTGTCGCGGGCGGTCGCCTCGCCCGGCCCCGGAGTGGTCCAGTTGACGAATTTGACGGCCACTTTGTAGGCCGCGTTGCATTCGGGCATCCACTCCTCCTCGGAAAGTCCGAGGTGGTCGAAGAACACCCTTTGGAGGTTCGGCACGGTGGCTTCGCCGACGCCGATCTTCGGAATGGAAGGCGCCTCAAGGACCGTGATGTCCACGGTCCCTGCGAATGATTTGGCGAGATAGGCGGCGGACATCCAGCCCGCCGTTCCGCCGCCCAGAATGACGATCTTTCTGATCCGCCGGTCCTGGTTTTCCTGGTCCCCGCTGGTCTGGCCCATGACAGAACCTCTCGAATCGCGACTCGTCGTCTTCCGGATAGCCGCTCGATGGAAACCTGTGCGGCTGGACGCGAACCAGCGTAGGCACGGGTCACGGGGCCTGGACGCAGTCGCCCCCGCAACCTACTTGAACGCGCGGGATGCCTTCCGGCCTGCGTGAACACGCGTCTTCGGGACGTCCGGACGCCTTTCTCCGGCACACTCGTCCAAGGGATGTGGCGGGCCGGGGAATGGCGCACAGTCGTCTGCCATGTGGACAACAACTCCAGCGGAACGGAATGCGTCCGAATCGGCACCGCCGACGGATCCCCGTGCGCACATCGCGGTTCTCGGTGCGGGCATCGCGGGTCTGGTGGCGGCCTGCGAACTGGAGTCGCTCGGATATCGCGTGACGATCCTGGAAGGCAGCGAACGGATCGGCGGCCGGATCTACACGCACCGTTTCGGAACCACGCCCGGCGCCCCCTACGCGGAACTCGGCGCGATGCGCATTCCCGCCACCCACGAACTGACTCTGCGCTACGTCAAGGAACTCGGCCTCGAACCGGATCTGCACCCGTTCCGCACCATCCTCAGCGACGAGAACAATTACCTCGCCACCAAAGAGGGCCACGTACGAGTGAAGGACGCCTCCGGTCCGCTGCTCGCGGACCTCAGGCGCGAGATCCCCACGGAGTCCTACCGGACGGCCACCGTGCTGTTCGGGGCGTGGCTGGCGGCCATGGTCCGCGCGGTCGCCCCGGCCGAGCTGCGCGACAATCTCGTCTCCGACCTGACGGCACTGCTCCCGCTCGCCGACAGCATCGATCTGACGCCGTACGTGTACGGCGACGAGGCCGACCGGATCCGGCTCGGGCCCGTCTTCCGCGACCATCCCGAGCTGCGGGCGGCCTGCAGCCCGCGGCTCTACGGCTTCCTCGACGACCTGCTGCTGGAGACCGACACCGACCTGTTCCACCTCGCGGGAGGCATGAGCCGGATCGTCGACCGCCTCGTCGCCCGGATCCGCGGCCCGATCCTCCTCGGCCACGAGGTGACCGGAGTGCACGCCGGCGGCGACGCGGCCGGCGTCGAACTGCGCACGGGCGGCCGGACCGAGACCCTGCGGTATCCGGCCGTCCTGTGCACCCTGCCGTTCTCCGTACTGCGCGGCCTGACGCTGACCGGTTTCGACGAGGACAAGCGCGACATCGTCGCCGGCGTCGAGTACGGGGCGGCGACGAAGGTGGCGCTGCACTGCCGGGACGCCTTCTGGGAACGGGACGGCATCCGCGGCGGGGCGTCGGCGACGGGCGGACGCACCCGGCAGACCTACTACCCGCCCCGGGAGGGCGATCCGGCCGAGGGAGCGGTGCTGCTCGGCTCGTACGCCATCGCCGAGGACGCCGACCTGCTCGGGCTGCTGCCCGCCGAAGCCCGGCACGCCGCCACCGTCGAGGAGCTCGCCCCGCTGTACCCCCAACTCAAGGAGCCGGGCGCGGTCCTGGGCGCGGCGAGCATCGCCTGGGCCGGGCACCCGTGGAGCAAGGGGTGCACCGCACGCCGCTGGCGCTGGGGCAACGACGCCGACGGGTGCGCGCGGGAGGTGCGGCGCGCTTCCCGTCCACAAGGGCGGCTGTTCTTCGCCGGGGAGCACTGCTCGACGACCCCGGCGTGGATCAACGGCGCCATCGAGTCCGCGCTCGCCGCGGTGGCCGGGATCGGGTCGACGCTGAAGGGAGCGCGGTGAGCGTCTTCGACCTTCCCCGGCTGCACTTCGCCGGTCACGCGGTCACCCGGCTCCCCACCGGACCGCGCGGCGGGCTGTACGACCTCGCGCGCCACCGCGCCCTGACCGGCGACGGCCGGCCCTTCCCCGTGGACCGCCCGGCCGAGGAGTACCACCGCCATCTCGACGGGCTCGGCGACCGCTTCGAGCCGGACGGACGGAGCGCGCCCGACGGCCGGTTCGGCACCGTCAAGGGCTGGAACTTCGGCGGCAACGGCCACTTCTGGCTGGACGCCCGGATCACCGGCTGGGAGCGCGCCGCGGGCGACGTCGACACCGGCGACCCGGTGGTCGGCCGGCACGTGGACGTCTGGGGCCACTACAACGACCACCTGGCGACCACGCACAACCGCGCCCGCGTCTTCGACGTCGACCCGGCGTCCGACTGGACGACCACGGTGCTGGCCGGACAGTTCGGCTTCGGCCGGCGGGACCGCTCGCACGAGACCGGCTATCTGGCGATGGGCGCGGTGACCGGGCCGCAGCCGCCCCGCTGGCACAACTCCCGGTACGTCCTCGACGTCGGCGAGCACCCGCTGGCCGACCGTTTCCGGCGCTCGGTGGTCCACCAGTTCGCCGTCGACGCCGACGACGGTCTCGAATGGTTCGCCGGTACGGAGACCTCCGAAGCGGCCGGACTACTGCGAGCACGCGTCACCGGGGACGACTTCGCGGGCCTCGTGGTGCGCTACGCGCTCACCAACATGGCCACCCCTCGGGCCAACGACGCCCCCGACGTGTGGCAGGTGCGGGGCACCATCGCGCCGTGGCGCCGCGAGGAGGAGCGGACCTGGCCGGCGGGCCGCCTGCTCAGCGCCCGCGGGCCGCGCCGGTCGGGCGCCGCGACCCCGCTGCACAACGCCGCGGTGCATGTCACCCCCGGGCACACCACGTTCGACCTCGTCACCGCCGTCCCGGTCACCCACCGGGCGCCCGCGGCCGGGCCAGGACCCGTGCACCGGCTCGGTCCGCGCCTGGACGTCGGGGACCTGGAGCTGCGCACCCGTGACTCCGGCCGGCTGGTCGCCCGCGTACCGGCCGCCGCCTACCTCGCCGACACCGATCCCACCGGCGGCCTGGTCACCGTCCCCACCGACCCCGTCCTCGCGGCCCAACTCGCGGAAGACGCGGGGCCGGACGAGCCCCTCGTCCTGATCGCCGCCACCCCGGGAGAGCCGGCCGGGGTGCTGCTGACGGAAGAGGAAGTGGTGATCAGAACCGACGACTGCGCGCTCTTCCTGGAGCCAACGGATGCCCCGGATTTCCTGGACCCGCGGCACGCCTCGGTTCTCCGGGAGCCGCCGCACGCCCCGAATCGCCTGGGGCCCCGGCACACCCCGGCCGACGGCGACCACGGCACCTGCGTGCGCCTGCGCGCCTACCGTCTGGGCCGCCCCGCGCCGGCGACCGAACTGCGGGTCGCGCAGTTCTTCAACCCCCGCGCCCTGCCCGCCGATCCGCGAGCGGGCGGCGGCGCGAAGTCCGGCGACGTACGCACGGTGGACCTCCGTCCCGGTGCGCCGCCGCACGAGGGGGCCGACGACGGCGGGTGGGCCGCGGCGTGCGCCGTGACGACCGACGCGGACGGACGCGCGTCCTTCGCCGTCCGGTGCGCGTCCCCCGGCGCCGCCCGGCTGCTGGTCCTGCCGGCCGGGGACGACCTGCCGTGCGATCCGGCCGAGCCCGGCTCCGCCGCCCGCGCGTACGACGGTGACGACCGCCTCGGGTACTGGCCGGCGGTGTGCGCCGTGGACGTCCGCGTCCTGCCCGACACCCGGCACCTGGACTCCGTCCCCCGCGCCGAGGTCACCTTCGACCTGCTCCACCGCGAGGTGTTCGCCCCCTACGAACTGCTGTACTCGTTCATGAAGGACGAGATCTTCAGCCTGGCCGACGCCTCCCGGGTGGCCACGTACGCCCGGCTGATCTGGCTGATGTGCGATCCGGCCAACAAGGACAAGACGTACTACATGCCGTCCTCCCGCGACATGACGGCTCCTCAGGTCAGGCTGCTGCTCGCCTATTTGCGGCAGGACGAGGCGGGCCGCAGGCCACCGCCCCGTACGGTGCCCCGGCGCGCCCGCCCCGGCGCCCTCACCACCCGCGCCCAGCTCCACGAGGCGCTGCGCGAGGCCGCCACCGTCGAACTCGCCGTCATGCAGCAGTACTTGTACGCCGCGTGGTCGATCCCCCTGTACGGCGCGGGCCGCGAACTGGTCAGGCGCGGCGAGTGGAGCCCGCGCCAGCTCCGCCTGGCGTGCGGCGACGGCGGGGAGACCCTCAGCAACGGCATGCGGGGCAGCCTGCTGAACGTGGCCCGGGAGGAGATGACGCACTTCCTGGTGATCAACAACATCATCACCGCGATGGGGCTCCCCTTCCATCTGCCGCGGATCGACTTCGGAACCGTCAACCACCGGCTGCGGGTACCGCTCGACCTCAGCCTGGAGGGGTTCGGCCTGGGCAGCGTGCAGCGGTTCATCGCCCTGGAGCAGCCGCACGGCCTCGGCCCCGACCTCGCCGACGACGGCACCGCCCCCGTACGGAACGACGGGCGGCAGCCGTACGCGTACCAGTCGCTCAGCGATCTGTACGCCGCGATCCGCGAGGGCATCGCCACCGTGCCCGACCTCTTCCCTGTGCGGCGCGGACGGGGCGGCGGTGAACACCACCTGTTCATGCGCGAGTCGGTCAACTGGGCCCATCCGGACTACCAGTTGGAGGTGGACGACGTCGCGAGCGCGCTGTTCGCCGTCGACTTCGTCACCGAGCACGGCGAGGGCGATGTCCTGCGCGGCGCCGAGCACGACGAGGACTCCCACTACGAGACCTTCCTGCGGATCTCGGACCTGCTGATCGCCGAGCACCACGGGCACGGCCCGCACCGCGAAGCGGGCCCCCGGCGCCCGCCCTGGACCCCGGCCTATCCCGTGCCGCGCAACCCCACGCGCCACGCGGGCGACCCCGCACGGGAGTTGGTGACCGACCCGCGGGCCCGCGCGGCGATGGCCGTGTTCGACGAGGCGTGCCTCCTGATGAACCAGCTCATGGTCCAGCACTTCGGCGCGGCGGCCGACGCCAGCCTGCGGCGCTCCCGGCTGATGAACGGGGCGATCGACGTCATGACCGGCATCATGCGGCCGCTCGCCGAGCACCTCGTGACGCTGCCCGCAGGCCGGCCGGGGCGGACGGCGGGCCCCGCCTTCGAGCTCCCGGAGGACGCGGTCGTCATCCCCCGCCAGGACGTGGCGGCGCGGGTGCTCGGCCGCCGGTTCGCCGAACTCGCCGACCGCGCCGCCGGGTTGTCCGGCCTGCCCGCACGGGTCGCCGACCTCGCGCGCTCCTTCGCCGAGGACTTCGAGAAGGCCGGGGCGCAAGCCCCGTGAGCGGGACACGCCGTAGGGGCCTGCCGGGCGTCAACCTGCGTACACCGAAATTGCCGCGTCGCCTTGACGGGCGTCCGCGCGCCCTCAGACGATCTTGCTCCCGTTGACCTCACGTACCCCCCAGAGGAAGTGCGCTTGCCGTCCCCCCGCCATCTCCCGCACGGCGTCCCCGCGCCCGTCTCCCCCCGCTCCTCCCGTAGTTCCTCCCGTACGCAGGCCAATCGCACCCCGCCGGAATCCGCGGCCCCCCGCCTGCGCGGCCGGGAGCAGCAGTGGGCGCGGCTGCTGCGCCTCCTCGACACCGCCCGCGGCGCTCCCCGGCGCGGGGGCGTCGCGCTGGTCGAGGGGGTCGCGGGCAGCGGCCGCAGCAGGCTGCTGGGCGACGCCGGGGCCGTGGCGCGCCAGTGCGGTTTCTCGGTGGTGCACGCGACCGCCGACGAGGTCCGCCACGCCCTTCCCCTGGCGCCGCTGATCGACGCGCTGCACCACGGCCCGGGAGCCCGGCTCGCGGCACCTGACCCCGAGCAGGACCCTGCCGGGGCTGCCCGGCACACCTGGCAGATCGACCGGTTACAGACCTCCCTGGAGAAGCAGCTGTGCGACGGCCCGATGCTCGTCGTGGTGGACGACCTGCACTGGGCGGACCAGCTCACGCTCGCCGCGCTGCGCACCCTTGCGGCACGCTTCGCGGCCCGCCCCGTCGTGTGGCTGTTCTCCCGCCGCACCGGGAGGGCGAACCCGGCGCTCGACCGCCTGTTCACCCTGCTGGGCAGCGGGGAGCGGGCGGAACGGATCCTCCTTCCCCCGCTCGACGCCGCGGCCGTACGCGACCTGGTCGCCGACCGGCTCGCGGCCGAGCCCACCCCGGAGTTGCTGGCCTACGCCGAGGGCGCCGACGGCAACCCGGCCGCGCTCGCGGCGCTCCTGGACGGACTGGCCGAGGAACACCGGCTGCGGGTAGCCGACGGCCGGGCCCGGCTGGCCGGGGAAGGCGTCGGCGGCTACGTCCCGCGGCGGTTCGGCGCGCTCATCCGCCAGCGGGTGGCCGCCTTCCGGCCGGAAACCCGCCAACTGCTGGACGTGGCAAGCATCTTGGGGCGGGCCGTCCCGCCCGAGGACGTGGCGGAGATACTGGGTGAGACGACGGCCTCCGCACTGCCCGCGCTCCGGGAGGCACTGGACGCGCGGATCATGGTGTGCGAGGGCGACGACCTCGCGTTCTGCCACGAACTCGTCCGGCTGGCGCTGTTCACGACGCTCCCCGGACCGCTGCGCGGGGCGCTGCACCGGCAGGCCGCCAAGATGATCATTACCCGGGACGGTGGCGTGCTGCCCGCCGCCGCGCACCTGGTGCACGGCGCCCGGCGGGGCGACGCCGACGCGGTGACCGTGCTGTGCTCGGCCGCGACCTCCGTCACCGCGACGGAACCCGATACGGCGGCGCAACTCGCCCTGCGCGCCCTCGACATCACCGGCCCGGCGGATCCCGCGCGGCCCGAACTGGTCCGGATCGCCGTCGAGGCGCTGTCCCGCTCCGGCCCGCTGCCACGGGCCATCACCCTGGCGGAGGAGGCCCTGGCCAGGAGCCTGCCCCGGGAGAACGCGGCCGTCCTGCGCTGCCGGCTGACCTCGGCGCTGCTGCTCGCCGGCCGGCCCGCACAGGCCATCGCCGTCACGGACCAGTCGCCGCGTCCCCTGGACGCCTGCTCGACGGGCGGTCCGGCGGAGCGGATCTCCCTCATGCGGCTGCACAGCCTCGCCGACCTGTACCCGGAGGCCGCCGAGAAGGAGGCGTGGTGGCAGGCGGAGCGCCGCGGCACCCCGACGGCGGGGCTGCTGTGCGTACTGGCCCGCTGCCACTGGCGTACCGGTCAGATCGGCGAAGCGCTGCGGCTCGCCCGCACGGCGGCGGACCCGGACCGTCCGGGCGACGAGGAGCACAGCGCCTGTTGGCCGTTCCCGCCACGCCTCGCCCTGGCCGCCATGCTCACCCGGCTGCGCGAGACGGCGGAGGCCGAGGCCCTGCTGCGCACCCTCCACGCCGACATCGAGGCGGCGGGATGGCCGGTGCTCCGGGGCGCCGTCACCCTCCTCGAAGCCTCCCTCGCCCTCACCCGCGGCGACGTGGAGACGGCCGCCGAGCGGGCCACCGCCGGGCTCCGGGCGGGCGAGGAGGCCGGACTGCACCGGTACGCGCCGCTCGGCCGGCAGGTGCTCGCCGACATCGCGCTGCGCCGCGGCGACCTGGCCGCTGCGGACGGGCACGCCGAACGGCTGGCGCGGACGGCGGCGCGCCGGGGGCCGGGCACGAACGTCGCCGCGGAGGCGCTCTCCGTATGGACGGCGGGACGGCTCGCGGCGGCGCGCCACGACCCGGACGGCGTCGGCTCCGCGCTGGCCGTGTTCCGCGCGGACCGGACCGCGCTGCGCGTCCTGCTGACCGAGGAACCCGCGGCCGCCGCCTGGTTGACGCGCACCGCCATCGGGCGGGGCGACACGGAACTCGCCGGGACGACGGTGCGCGTCGCGCGGCAGCTCGGCGACGACAGTCCGAGCCTGCCGTCGCCGACGGCCGCCGCCGCGCACGCGGAAGGGCTGCACGCGCAGGACCCCGAGGCACTGCGGCGCGCCGCACGCACCCACCGCGACCCGTGGAGCCGGGCCTCCGCGGCCGAGGACCTGGGCTCGTTGTACGGGGCCGACCGCCCGGCCGCCGTACCGGAACTGGAGCGGGCGATGGCCGAGTACGCGCGGCTCGGCGCCGTGCAGGACGAGGCACGGGTGCGGAGTCGACTGCGTCGGCTCGGGGTCCGGCGGCGGCACTGGTCGCACGAGGACCGGCCCACGTCGGGATGGGGCAGCCTGACCGAGACCGAGCGCCGGGTCGCGGACCTCGTCGCCCAAGGGCTGACGAACCGTCAGGCCGCCGCGCAGATGTTCCTGTCCCCGCACACCGTCGGATTCCATCTGCGCCAGATCTTCCGGAAGCTCGGACTGCAGTCCCGCATCGACCTGGCCCGGACGCATCCCGGCACCGGCGGCGCCCCTCCCCGTAACGGGTGACGGCCCCTTCCATACCGGGCGGCGGCCCCTCCCCTACCGGTGACGGCCCCTCCCATACACCGGGCGGCGGCCCCTCCCATACCGAGTGACGGCCCGCCCGGGTGCCGCCAGCCCGCGCGTCACGGCGGGTCGCACCCCGGATCCGGGGCCCGCGTCCGCTCCCCGGGCGCCGCCCCGGGCGGCCGACCCTACGCAACCGCGCTGACCGACGGAGCCGCCCTTGTTCCCCGCCGGAACCGGTTGCTTGCATACAGGACGTGACAAACCAGGCCGTACCCGCCACCGCACCGCCCGGCCGCACGCCGGCGGCGGACCTCGCCCCCTCCCAGCCCAGCGCCGCACGCATGTGGAACCACTGGCTGGGCGGCACGCACAACTACGCCGTGGATCGCGCGGCCGGCGACCGGCTTGCCGCCGCCAACCCCGGCCTCGTGGAACGGGTCCGCACCACCCGCCACTTCCTCGACCGCGCCGTACGCCACCTGGCGCACGAGGCGGGCGTCCGGCAGTTCCTGGACATCGGCCCCGGCCTGCCCGCGGCCGGCAGCACGCACCAGATCGCCCAGCGGGCGGCGCCCGACGCGCGCGTCGTCTACGCCGACAACGACCCGGTGACCGTGGGCCACGCCCGCACGATCCTCGCCCCGTCGCCCCCCGGCGCCGTCACCTACCTCCAGGCCGATCTGCGCTCCCCCGAAGCTCTCCTGGAGGCCGTCTCCGGAACGCTGGACCTGAACCGGCCCGTCGCGCTCGTCCTCAGCGGCATCCTCGGCCACGTACCCACCTACGAGGAGGCCCGCGCCACGGTCCGGACGCTGATGGCCCAACTTCCCTCCGGCAGCCACCTGTTGGCGCACGACATCAGCGACACCGAGAGCGACTGGCGCGCCGTCCAGGCCCGCCACAACGCCGACGCCCCCGTCGCGTACCACCTGCGCACCCCGCGGCAGATCGCCGGCTACTTCGACGGGCTGCGGCTCGTCGACCCGGGAGTGGTCCCGCTGACCGACTGGCGCCCGGACGCCGAGTCACCCGCGTCCGCCGAATGGGCCGCACTCGTGGCCGATGTCGTGGGCGGGGTCGGCCACAAACCCTGAACACCCTCCCGATCCCCCGCAGTTGCCCCCGCCGTCCACCGCCGACCCACCGTAGATGCGCCGCCGCCCCGCCACCGATCCACCGCCGGTCCACAGCCGCCCCTCCGCTGCTCCACCGCCAGCCCGCCACCGATCCACCGCCGACCCGCCACCGGCCCACCGCCCGACCCGCCACCGGTCCGCCGCCGGGTCCGCCGCCGGTCCGCGAGGCGTCCGTACCCCCACCGGCCTGTCGCCCCGTCATCCCCGCCCCGCCCCTCCCTCGCCCCCCCGTCCTCCTGGAGCCCCGCCATGCACACCACCCGCGCCTGGGACCCGCAGCGGTACCTCGACAGTCCGGATCCGCGCACCCGTCCCTTCCACGATCTCCTCGGCCGCATCCCCGAACTGCCCGGCCGCCCCGCCCGCATCGCCGACCTCGGCTGCGGGACCGGCGTCGTCACCGCCGTACTCGCCGAACGCTGGCCCGACGCGCACATCACCGGACTCGACAGCTGCGCCGAGAGCCTGCGCGCGGCAGAGGCGCGGGCGGGCGAGACGGCCGCGGGCGGACGCCTGGAGTTCCAGCGCGCCGACATCGGCGACTGGAGCCCCGAGGAGCCCTACGACCTGATCGTCTCCAGCGCCGCGCTGCAGTGGATCACCGACCACGCCGAGCGCTTCAAGGACTGGACGCGGGCCCTGCGCCCCGGCGGCGTCCTCGCCTTCCAGGTCCCCGACAACGCCGCTTCCGCCGGGCACGCCGCGCTCCGCGCGCTGTGCGCGAGCCCCCGCTGGCGCGAGCGTCTTGGCACCGGCGTCCTGCCCGAGCACACGGTCCACGACCCGGCCGACTACCTGGACCGGCTCGCTGGCCTCGGCCTCGCGGTGGACGCCTGGGAGACGACGTACGGCCATGTCCTGCCCGCCGACGACCCGTTCGCGGGCTGGGTCACGGGCACCGGGATGCGCCCGCTCCTCGACGCCCTGGCCGATGACCCCGGGGACGCCGAGGAGTTCCTCGCCGAATACCGCGCCCGCCTCCGCGAGACGTATCCCGCCGCCCCGTACGGCACGGTCTTCCCGTTCCGCCGGGTCTTCGCGGTCGCCCGCAGGGAACGGGCGGCGTGAGGAGCGCGCCGGGGCGGCGCCGACGTGTCCGCTCAGCGGCGGACGGCGTGCAGGTACCAGGCCGGCCCGACGATCCTGCCCTCGCCGTCGACCCGCACCCGCTCCCTGTCGATCGTCACGCCAAGCCGCCGGAACCGGTCGAGGTCCGCGTCGGTGAGGCTGCTGGGGACCACGGCGGTGGTGAGGCTGGTGAGCCGAACGGCGGTGATGTCCCAGCAAGTGCCGATGACGGTACGCAGATTCTCCTCGCTCACCACCATCGGCTGGCGCACCCCGGCCGTTCCCTCGGCCCAGCAGATCAGGTGCAGCTCCGCGCCGGGCTCGGTGACACGGTGCAGCGCCGCGACGTACTCGCGCCGCTGCGCGTCGTCCAGGCAGTGGTACAGCGCGCTGTCCAGCACGGTCGCGAAGCGCCGCCCCTCCAACTCCGTCAGGTGCGTGGCGTCCGCCTCCACGAAGTCCACCCGCGCCCCGAGCGCGGCGGCGCGCTCCCTGGCCTCCCGCAGCGCGGCGGTCGAGCTGTCGAACGCCGTGACCTCGTGACCGCGCCGGGCCAGCAGGACGGCGTTGTCGCCAGGACCGCAGCCGGCGTCCAGGACCGGGCCGCGGAAGTCCGCGGCCTCGACCAGCTCGACCACCGCCGGCTGCGCCTCACCGATGTCCCAGGGCACCTGCGGATAGGCCACGTCCGTCTCCGCCGTGAGGGGCCGGCCCCGGTAGAACGCGTCGTAGTCGACGCTCTCCTTGTCGATCGTGATGTCCGTCGGGTCCTGTGCCATTGCGATTCCCTTCTACGCGCCACTCTTTGACGGCGGAACGGCACCCATCGTGGACTCGCGGCGGACGCGGCCGGAGCAGCGTCGGCCGCGGCGGACAGAGATCTACGCGACCACGTGGCATGGGCCGGGTGCCGACGGCACCCGGCCCATCACGGAAACCCGGAAACCCGGAAACCCGGATAGACGGAAACACGGATAGACGGAAAGGCAGAACGCCGAACATGGAACGCCTCTTGTCCGCCCACGAAAGCATGATGGTCGCCGGCGACATGCGCGTGGTGACCGTCTGGGAACTCCGGGGCGACCTGGACGAACCTGCCCTCGACCGCGCGCTGGAGCGGCTCGCCGAACGCTGTCCCGTACTCGGCGGGAGCCTCTCCTGCCAGGACGGACGCGCGTATCTGCGGATGCCGGAGCAGGGGCGGACCGCAGTGCCGCGGCTCCAGCACGCCACGGAACTGGGCCCGGAACTCGCCGCCGGGAGCGACTGGTCCGCGGGGCCGCTGCTGCGGATGGCCCTCGTCCCCGGGGAGCCCGGCCACCACCACCTCGTGACGACGCTGCCGCGCGCCTGCGTGGACGGCACCAGCCTCCTCTCCCTGCAGCGGGCGTTCTGGTCGTTCTACGCGGAGGCGTACGAGAACCGGCAGCACCCGGCACGACCGGCCGAACCAGTGCGGCCGGTCCAGCCCGTTCTCGCGCCGGCGATCGAGGAGCGCTTCGCGGACAAGTACACGCCGGACGATCTGCGGGCCTACGTAGACGAGCGCGCCCGGACCGATGCCCGGATGCCCTCCGTCGCCCTGCCCGCCCTGGCGGCGACGGGCGGGGCCCCGGGTCCCGACCCGACCTTCGGCGCCGTCCGCGTCGGCCTGGACGCCGCGAGGACCGCCGCACTCGCCGACCTCGCACACCACAACGAACTGTCCGTCAACTCCCTCGTGTGCGGACTGCTGCTCGCCGCCGTACGCCCCTGCCTGCGGCCCGACACCGGCCCGGTCCGGGTGTGCTGCGGCGTCGCGGTCGACATGCGCAGGAGGGTGGCGCCGCCGATCGCCGAGGATGTCCTGCAGTCGGCGGCGTCCGGATTCCCGGTGCGGGTCACGGTCGACACCGGCGCCGACCCCGTCGAGCTGGGCAGGGAACTGGCGGCGTCCGTACGCGAGAACCTGGACGCGGGGACCGCCGAGCGCGAACTGGCGGCCTTCTCCTACATGGCGCAGCAGTGCCCCCCGACCTTCTTCGTCACCAACCTGGGCACGATCCCCGCCCCGCCCCTCCCCGGGAACCTCGCCGTCACCGGCGTACGGGTGCTGCCGATGGCGCACATCCCCACGGTGTTCGCGGTCGTCACCCGGTTCGACGGAGAGCTCCACACCGACCTGACGTTCAGTCACGCCTGGTACACGGACGCCCAGATCGAGGAGTTGGCGTCCCGTACGCACGAGGTCGCCGACGCCGTCGTCGCCCGCCGCCCGGAGGCGGTCAGGGCCCGGCCGTGACCGCCGCCGCCCCGCCGCGCCGTACGGCGGCCCGCGGCCTGTGGTTGATCAGGAGGGCGGCGACCGCGGCGGCGAGGACGAGGAAGCCCGCGGCGCACCAGATCGCGACGGAGAAGCCGTGCACCACGCCCCTGACCCGCACCCCGGCCGCCGCCGCGGGGAGGGCGGGCAGGTGGTGCCGGAGATAGGACCCGGTGGCGGTGGTGGCGACCGTGTTGAGCAGCGCGGTACCGATGGCCCCGCCCAACTGCTGGGACGCGGTGACCATGGCGGAGGCGACGCCGGTGTCCCGCGCGTCCACCCCGAGCGTCGCCAGGCTCATCACCGGCATCAGGACCGCTCCGAGACCGAGGCCCATGACGAACGTGCCGGGCAGCACGATCCGGGCGTACGAACCGTCAGGGCCGATCTGGGCGAGGATCGCGAGGCCCGCGGCGCCGGTGAGGAAGCCGGGCACCATCAGCACGCGGGCGGGCACGCGGGGCACCAGCGGGGCGCTGATCCGCGTCGCGCCGATCATGATGCCGGCCGTCAGCGGCATGAACGCCAGGCCGCACCGCAGCGGGCCGAAGCCGAGGACGGCCTGGAGGTAGTAGGTCAGGAAGAGAAACAGCCCGAACATGCTGACGAAGGTGATCGCCAGGCAGAGATACGCCCCGCCGCGGTTGCGGTCCAGGACGACGCGCATCGGCAGCAGCGGCCGCGGCACCCGGCTCTCCAGCACCACGAACGCCGTCACGAGCAGCGCCGCGCCGCCGAGCAGCCCCAGGGTCGGCGCCGATGCCCACCCGTCGGACTCCGCGCGGGCGAGCCCGTACACCAGGCACACCGCCCCGCCGCACGCGAGCACGGCGCCGGGGAGGTCGAGGCCGCGGGCTCGGGACCGGAACCCGCGGCGGCGGCCCGGGGGCCGGCCCTCGACGAGCGACAGGACACCGGCCGCCGCGACGGCCGCGAACCCGATGTTGACCAACAGGGTCCAGCGCCAGTCCAGATACTCCGTCAGCACGCCGCCGAGCAGCAGGCCGATCGCCGCGCCCGCACCGGCGATGGCCCCGTAGACGCCGTACGCCCTGGCGCGTTCCCTGGCCTCGGTGAACAACAACGACAACAGGGACAGCGCGGCCGGGGCGAGCAGCGCGCCGAAGGCGCCCTGCAGGGCGCGGGCCGTCAGCAGCGTGGAGGTGTTCACGGCCGCGCCGCCCAGCGCGGACGCGGCGGCGAATCCGACCGCGCCCGTGACGAAGGCCCGCTTGCGGTCCCACAGGTCGGCGATGCGGCCACCGAGCAGGAGCAGGCCGCCGAAGGCCAGGGCGTAGGCGGTGACGACCCATTGCCGGTCGGCGTCGGAGAAGTTCAGGTCCCGCTGGGCCGCGGGCAGGGCGATGTTCACGATCGTCCCGTCGAGCACGACCATCAACTCGGCCAGGCAGAGGAACACCAGGGCCTTCCATCGCCGGGGATCGGCCGTCGTGGCGACGGACATGGCGGGGTTCCGCCTTTCAGCAGGAGACAGGAGACAGGAGGCAGGAGGCAGGAGGCAGGAGCGGCCGCCGCGGTCGTCCATGGGGCGGCGGGCGATCCACTGGGTGTAGTGGTGCGGGCCTCCGCAGGCGTCGGAGCTGTCGAAGAACCCGAGGACCCCCTGAAGGAACTCCTCGCTGTACACCTCCGCGAGGGCCGGGGCGACCTTTTCCCTGAAGATCTCCCCGAAGCGCGCGTAGGTCGGCGTCGACGTCTGCTCCGTCAGGTCGCGGAACTCCAGCAGGTCGAGGCCCGCGTCGCCGACCTGCCGGGCGATCCGCGCGGGCCCGGGGTACTCGCTGAGCAGCGCGATGCCCCGGAACGCCGCCGCGACCGCCTTCTGGGCCTCGTCGACGGAGTCGCGCAGGAAGTAGTCGTGCACCACCGGCCGGCCCCCGGCTTCAGCAGGAAACGGAGCCGAGGCAGGACCGTGGCGCGGTTCATGTGCCCCAGCGACTCGATGGCGACGATCTCGTCGAAGGACTCCTCGGGATACGTGAGGTGGTGGGCGTCGGCCACCTCGAACCGCACCTGCTGCCCGAGCCCTTCGCGGTCGGCCTGCTCGTTGGCCTCCTCGACGTGGCGCTCGATGACGGACACACCGAGCACCCGCGCCCCGGTCGCCCGCGCGATCCGCAGCGCCGGCAGCCCCGTGCCGCAGCCGAGGTCGAGCACCTTGGCCCCCGGCCCGGCGCCGAGCCGCGCGACGACCTGGTCCGTCAGGTGCTCCTGGGCCTCGGTGAGCGTCCTGGGGTCCTCGGGCGAGTCCCACCAGCCGCGATGGAAGTTCCCGCCCCCGAGCCTGAGCAGCATCTCGGAGGCGAACTCGTAGGAACTCTCGATGACTTGGGGAGGCGGTACGGCAGGGGGCGGATCCTGCGGAACCACGTGGGACGGCATGCGATGACCTTCCGTCGAATGGACATGTGCAGAAAATCAGCGCGCCGCGTCGACGACCAAGAGGACGCGAATCATTTACCGCGGTCGAGCGGTACCCCCCGGAGAAATTCCGGAATGGTACAGAAATTCGCCCCCGACCTCCCGCCCCGACCCCCCGCATCCACGCAGGATCACCAACCGGTACTACGCACTCTCACGCGATGCCGTTCACACCCATCAAGGAAGTCAAGTCGCGGTGAAATACAGAACATGTAGCGTTTCGAACAAGTCACCAAATGCGATCTGCACCCTGGGAACGGAGCGCGCCATGCAGAAGCGTCACGTCGACCTGGTAGGGCAGGAACTGCCGCGTCCGGCATATTCTGGAATTGACGCCCCCCTGCCTTATCCGACGGGTTGGTTCATGCTCGCCACCTCGAAGGAAATCCCGCCGGGCACCGTCGCCACCAGGCATCTCATGGGCGGTGACGTGGTCGTCTACCGCACGTCCTCCGGTCGCCTCAGAGTGGTCCGCCCCAACTGCCCGCACTTGGGGGCACATCTGGGATGCGGTAGCTGGGTGGAGGGAGAGAACATCGTCTGCCCCTTTCACCAATTCGCATTCGACCCGGACGGACAGGTCGCACAGGTCGGCCCCGGTTACTCCGGGCAGCCCGTCCAGAGCACGCTCGGTGTCGTCCCCAGCCAGGAGGTCAACGGCGCCGTTTTCGCCTGGTCCGGCCCGCGTACCGACCAGCCCCACTGGCGGATTCCCCAAATGCTGGACCCCAGGAGCTCACCCATGCGCTTTCGTTCGGTGGCCCTGGACACCCACCCACAAGAAGTCTTCGAGAACATCGTCGACGTCGGGCATCTCTTCGCCCTGCACAAACTCCCCCACGCGGAACTGCTTCGACCCCCCGTAGCCGACGAACACAGCTACACGATCGACCTCAGACTCAGTCGCCGCATTCCGGCCATTGGCACCATCGGACAGAATATGAAGCTCACGATGTTCGGCCTGGGTTTCCTCCACGTCGAACTCCGCGCCCCCAAGGTGGGGATGACGCTGACCAGCCTGGTCGCGCCGCGGCCCGTGGCTCCATGGCGGACCTACGTACAAATCGGAACCAGCGTCCTTCTGGCTCCCCCCGACGGGCCGCTGCACCACACCCTCAAACCAGCACTGGCGGCCGCGGCCCGCGCCGTGACCCACGTAGGCGAACGCGCGGTCTTCGCGGCCTTCGCCGCCGACTTCCCCGTCTGGCACCGCAAGCGCTACCTCAGCCCGCCCCGGATCGCGAAGGGCGACGGCCCCATCGGCGCGTACCGCCAGTGGGCGCACCAGTTCTACCCCCAGGGCGACCCGGCGTAGCGCTCCGCCGGGAGCGGGTCAGCGCCCCTTGTCCACCGGCTCAAGGATCGCGACACACTCCACATGATGCGTCATCGGGAACAAGTCGAACGCCCGCAACGTCCGCACCCGGTACCCACCCTCCCGGAAGTACCCCAAGTCCCGCGCCAGCGCCGCCGGATCGCACGCCACGTACGCGATCCGACGCGCGCCCAGCGTCGTCAGATGGCTGACCGTCTTCTTGCCGGCGCCGGCGCGCGGCGGGTCCAGGACGATGAGGTCGACCTCGGAGATGCCGGTGCGCGGGAGGACCGATTCGACCTTGCCCTGTTCGATGCGGACCCGGTCGAAGGATTCGAGGTTGTGCCGCGCGTCCTCGACGGCGCGCTTGCCGGACTCGATGCCGAGGACCGCGCCCTTGTCGCCGATCCGGTCCGCGAGCGCGCCCGCGAACAGGCCGACGCCGCAGTACAGGTCGAGCGCCATGTCGCCCTTGCGCGGCAGCAGACCCTGCATGACGGCGCGCATCAGCGTGTCCGCCGCCTTCGGGTGCACCTGCCAGAAGCCACCGCTGCCGACCCGGTACGTACGGTCGTCGGCGCGCTCGCGTACGAAGGGGCGGCCGTGGACGCGGTGCACGCCGCCGTCCTTCTCGCCGACGCGCATCACGGAGACCGGCTTGTCGAGCTCGACGATGGGGAGGCGGGCGCCGGCCCGAGGCGTGAGGATCACCTGGCGGTCCTGCGAGCCGCTCGCCGCGATCGCCTCGACGGACTCCATGCCGGACCAGTCGCGCTGCTCGATGCCGAGCTCGCTGACGCCCTCGGCCGCGATCATGCAGTGCTCGATCGGCTCGACCTCGTGCGAGCGGTGGCGGCGCAGGCCCGCGTTGCCGTCGGCGTCGATCGCGTACTGGACGCGGGTGCGCCACTGCGGGACCTCGCCCGCCGGGAGCTTGTCGCCCTCGGCCGGCATGACCGTGCCGTCCCAGCCGGCCTCTTCGGGCGTGAGACCCGCGAGGCGCAGCAGCTGCTCGGCGATGACCTCGCCCTTGAGGCGGCGCTGGGCGCCGGGCTTGGCGTGCTGCCAGTCGCAGCCGCCGCAGCGGCCGGGTCCCGAGTAGGGGCAGGGGGCCTCGACGCGGTCCTTCGCCGCTTCGAGGACCTGCACCGCGTCGGCGCGCAGGAAGCGCGCGCCCTCCTCGCCCTCGGTCACCCGCGCCACGACGCGCTCGCCGGGCAGCGTGTGCCGCACGAAGAGGACCTGGCCCTCGGCGGTGCGCGCGATGCAGTGGCCGCCGTGCGCGACGGGCCCGACCTCGACCTCGTACTCCTCCCCCACCAGTGACTTCGTCGGTTCTGCCTGCATGGCGGGGCTCCAGTACGTAAGGGGAAGATCGTCGGCCGTCGCGGCCACGGAAGAGCGGCCGGACAACAGCCGACCAGTTTACGTCGCCATCGTCCGGCCGCTCACCACGGCACGTAGCTCCCCCGCCTACTTCGAGCTGGGCTCCTTCGGGCGCTTCTCGACCGGTCCGCGCCGCACGGCACCCGGCGCGTTCCACTCGGAGCGCCTGCGGGCCCGCTTCTTCGCGACCTCGGAGGACTCCAGCTGGTACGGGACGGACGTCACCATGATGCCCGGCGTGAACAGCAGCCGGCCCTTGAGCCTCAGCGCGCTCTGGTTGTGCAGCAGGTGCTCGTACCAGTGGCCCACGACGTACTCGGGGATGATCACGCTGACCGCGTCGCGCGGCGACTCCTTGCGGAGGTTCTTGACGTACTCGATGACGGGCCGGGTGATTTCCCGGTACGGCGAATCAAGAACCTTGAGCGGTACGTCAATACCTCGACGCTCCCACTCCTCCCTCAATGCCTTCGTCTCCGCTGGATCAACATTGACGCTCAATGCCTCAAGGGTGTCCGTACGCATCAACTTGGCGTACGCGATCGCGCGCAGCGTCGGCCGGTGGATCTTCGACACGAGGACCAGCGAATGGACCCGGGAGGGGCGCACGCTGTCGTCGGAGGGGACCTCGGGGGCGGCGATCTCGTCGGCGACGCGGTCGTAGTGCTTGCGGATCGCGGTCATCGTCACGAAGAAGATGACCATGCCGAGCAGGGCGACCCAGGCGCCGTGCGTGAACTTCGTAAGAAGGACGACCACGAGGACGAGGCCGGTGAAGAACGCGCCGAACGCGTTGATCGCGCGGGACCGGATCATGCGGCGGCGCTCGGCCGGGTCGCGCTCCGTCCTCAGGTGCCGGTTCCAGTGCCGGACCATGCCGGTCTGGCTGAGCGTGAACGACACGAAGACGCCGACGATGTAGAGCTGGATCAGGCGGGTCGAGTCGGCGCCGTAGATGACGACCAGGAGGGCCGCGGCGCCCGCGAGCAGCACGATGCCGTTGGAGAACGCGAGGCGGTCGCCGCGGGTGTGCAGCTGGCGCGGGAGGTAACGGTCCTGCGCGAGGATCGAGCCGAGCAGCGGGAAGCCGTTGTACGCGGTGTTGGCGGCCAGGAAGAGGACGAGCGCGGTGGCCGCCGACAGGATCAGGAACATGAAGCTGCCGCCGCCGAACACGGCCTCGGCGACCTGTGCGATCACCGGGTCCTGCACAAAGCCGGAGCCGACCGCGACGCCGTTGTGGATCAGGTCCTTGGCCGGGTTCTCCGCCATCCGCACATCGGTCGCGAGGGCGAGCCCGATGATGCCGCAGAACATGGTGACGGCGAGGGCGCCCATCAGCGCCAGCGTGCTCGCCGCGTTCTTCGACTTGGGCTTGCGGAACGCGGGGACGCCGTTGGAGATCGCCTCGACGCCGGTGAGCGCCGCACAGCCGGAGGAGAAGGCGCGCAGCAGCAGGAAGACGAGCGCGAAGCCCGCGAGCCCCTGGTGCTCGGCCTTGATGTGGAAGTCGGCGGTCGGGGACTCCATGGTGTCGCCGAGGACGAGGCCCCGGAAGGCGCCCCAGGCGATCATGATGAAGACGCCGGCCACGAAGACGTACGTGGGAATCGCGAAAAGCTTCCCCGACTCCTTCACACCGCGCAGGTTCATCAGCGTCAGCAGCACGATCACGGCGACCGCGCACAGCACCTTGTGCTCGACCACGAAGGGGATCGCGGAGCCGAGGTTCTCGATGCCGGAGGAGATCGACACGGCCACGGTCAGCACGTAGTCGACGAGGAGCGCGCTGGCGACGGTGAGCCCGGCCTTCGGGCCGAGGTTGGTGTTCGCCACCTCGTAGTCGCCGCCACCGCTCGGGTAGGCGTGCACGTTCTGGCGGTAGGAGGCGACGACCGTGAACATCAGCACGACGACCGCGACCGCGATCCATGGGCTGAAGTGGTACGCCGACACGCCCGCGATGGAGAGGACCAGCAGGACCTCGCCGGGCGCATACGCCACGGAGGACAGCGGGTCGGAGGCGAAAACGGGGAGGGCGATGCGCTTCGGCAGGAGCGTTTCTCCGAGCCGATCACTGCGCAGAGCGCGCCCGATCAAGATCCGTTTGGGCACGTCGGTCAGTTTGGACACGGAGAGGATCGTAAGCGTTCGAACGCGGGGCCGCCCACCCACCACCCCCATTCGGCTTCGTGCTCTGCGCCACGCCCCCGGCGATCTCGCCGTGGACGCGGAGGACGAGATCTCCGACATTGCCGATACGGTGTTCCAGAGCGCGAGCCGCACTGCAGCCCGCACCGTGCCCGAGATCGAGCCGCACCGGCTGGACCACGCCGCGAGAGAGAGCCATGAGCAGGACGTTTACGCAGGTCAATAGGCCTATGAGGAGTGCGGGGTAGGGCCGTGCATATCGTGATCATGGGCTGTGGCCGAGTAGGGTCCCAACTCGCCCAGACCCTGGAGCAGCAGGGGCACACGGTCGCCGTGGTCGATCAGGACCCGACGGCGTTCCGTCGACTGGGTTCGGGTTTCGGCGGCCGTCGCGTCACCGGCGTCGGTTTCGACCAGGACACCTTGCGCGAAGCGGGTATCGAGGAGGCGGGCGCCTTCGCCGCCGTCTCCAGTGGTGACAACTCGAACATCATCGCCGCGCGGGTCGCGCGCGAGATGTTCGGCATAGAGAACGTGGCGGCGCGCATCTACGACCCCCGCCGCGCGGAGGTCTACCAGCGCCTGGGCATCCCGACGGTCGCCACGGTCCGCTGGACCGCCGACCAGATGCTGCGGCGCCTGCTGCCGTCCGGCGCCGAGCCGCTGTGGCGCGACCCCACCGGGGGCGTACAGCTCGCCGAGGTACACGCGTCGGAGTCCTGGATCGGCCAGAAGATCAGCCGCCTCCAGGAGGAGACCGGCGTGCGCGTCGCGTTCCTGACGCGGCTCGGCGAGGCGATCCTGCCGACGTCGCAGACGGTGCTGCAAGAAGGCGACCTCGTACACGTGATGATGCGTACGGACGACGTCGAGAAGGTCGAGGCGGCGTTCGCCGAGGGCCCTGAGGAGGGCGGTCACTGATGAGGGTCGCCATTGCCGGAGCCGGCGCCGTCGGTCGTTCGATCGCGGGCGAGCTCCTTGAGAACGGTCACGAGGTCCTCCTCGTCGACAAGGCCCCGACGGCCATCTCGGTCGAGCGCGTGCCGCAGGCGGAGTGGCTGCTCGCCGACGCCTGCGAGATCACGTCCCTGGACGAGGCGGCGCTGCAGCGCTGCAACGTGGTCATCGCGGCCACCGGCGACGACAAGGTCAACCTGGTCGTCTCGCTGCTCGCGAAGACCGAGTACGGGGTCCCGCGGGTCGTCGCCCGCGTCAACAACCCCAAGAACGAATGGCTGTTCAACGAGTCGTGGGGCGTGGACGTCGCCGTCTCCACCCCGCGCCTCATGTCGGCCCTCGTCGAAGAGGCGGTCAGCGTGGGCGATCTGGTCCGCCTGCTCCGCTTCAGCCACGGCGACGCGAACCTGGTCGAGCTGACGCTCCCCGAGGAGTCGGCCCTGGCCGGCACGCGCGTGGGCGACGTCCAGTGGCCCCAGGACACGTCCCTGGTGACCATCATCCGCGGCACCCGCGTCCTGGCCCCCAGCCCGGAGGACTCGCTGGAGGCGGGCGACGAGCTGCTGTTCGTCGCGGCGCAGGCGCGCGAGGAGCAGTTGGAGGACCTCCTTTCGGTCCGCCGCGAAGACGCATAAAAAGCGGGAAGCGCCCCCACGAGCAGAGCTCGTGGGGGCGCTTCCCGCTTTTTTGCTTTCAGGGGCGCGGGGAACTGCGCAACCCCAGCCACGGCCGACGCCGAACCCGCACCCCGGTCTCACACCTCGCGGCGATGGCGGGCGCCGCCCTCGGAACGGGACGCCTCCGCCCGCTCACGGTCGGCCTCACGTTCCCGCTCGGCCTGCTCCATCTCCGCGAACACATCGATCGGCGCGGGCGCCTTCGCGAGGAATACCCAAGTGAGCCACACGGCCAGCAGGAACGGCGGGATCTTCAACGCGACGAGCACCCACCCGAATTGGGTCGTGTCCGCCCACCAGTACAGCGGGAACAGAATCGCGCACTTGGCCAGCAGGATGAGCCCCCAGGCCCAACTCGCCTTCGCGTACGCCTTCTTGCGCCCGGGGTTACGCGTCCGCCAGGACAGGTTCTCCTTGAAGACCGGCCCGAGGATGAGCCCGATCAACGGAACGCCGCACAAGGTCGTCACGATGTACGCGAGCGCGAGCCCCAACGTGTAGAGCATGCCCGGCAGATAGAAGTCCTTGGCGTTGCCGGTCATCATCGCGAAGACGACACCGAAGGCGACGCCGAAGACGCCACTGAAGGCGTGCTTGACGGTGTCCTTCATGACCAGCCGCACGGCGACGAGGACCAGGGACACCGCGAGCGCCGCGATGGCCGACATGTGCAGGTCCTTGTTGACCGTGAAGATGCTCACGAAGAGCAGGCCCGGCAGGACCGTCTCCACCATGCCCCGCACGCCGCCGAAGGCCTCGAAGAGCGCGGCCTCGGTCACGGACTTGTCCGTGACGTCCTGGCCCTCCTGGCCGTCCTGGCCCGTGATGTCGCGGTCGGTCGGCTTGTCGAGGGACGTCACCGGCTACTCCCGTCCAAGCGGTCTGAGTTCGTACTTCGGATTGAACAGCACCCTACGGCCCCGGCTCATCGAGACCCGGCCGGAAGCTATGAGCTTGCGGCCCGGCTCGATCCCGACGATCGAACGCCGGCCGAGCCACACCACGTCCAGCGCGGCCGAGCCGTCGAACAACTCGGCTTCCAGAGCCGAGACTCCGGCGCGTGGCCGGAGGGTGACCGTGCGCAACGTACCAGTAACGGTGACTATTTGTCGGTCCGTGCAGTCACCGATGCGCGTGCAGCCGGTGGTCTCCGAGTCCTCGCGCAGCTCCTCCGACTCCAGGTCCTCCTGGGAACTGGACAGCCTGTCGAGCATGCGCCGGAATCGGCCCGCCGGCTTCTCGGTCGCCCTGTCGGAACGCGGAACAGCACTCATACTGGAAGCGTACCTGGGCCCTGTGACAGCGTCGTACCCGCTGGTGTACCCCGCTTTCGCCCGCTCTCACCGCCCCTTGTCGCCCTTCATCGCCCTTCATCGCCCTTCATCGCTCGAAGCGGTAGCCCATCCCCGGTTCGGTCACGAAGTGCCGCGGATGCGAGGGGTCGGTCTCCAACTTGCGGCGCAGCTGCGCCATGTACACCCGCAGATAGTTGGTCTCGGTCCCGTACGAGGGCCCCCACACCTCCTGAAGCAGCTGCTTCTGGCTGACGAGGCGGCCCGTATTGCGCACCAGGACTTCCAGCAGGTGCCACTCCGTGGGGGTCAGGCGTACGTCGTGCCCGCCCCGGTTGACCTTCTTCGCGGCCATGTCGACGGTGAAGTCCGAGGTCTCGACGATCCCCTCGTCCTCGGCGGTGCCCGTGGGCTCGGCGCGGCGCACGGCGGCCCGCAGCCGGGCGAGGAGTTCGTCCATGCCGAAGGGCTTGGTCACGTAGTCGTCGGCGCCCGCGTCGAGCGCCTCGACCTTCTCGTCGGACGAGTGCCGCGCGGACAGCACGAGGATCGGTACGCGGGTCCAGCCGCGCAGTCCCTTGATCACCTCGACGCCGTCCATGTCGGGCAGGCCCAGGTCGAGTACGACCACGTCGGGGTGGCGGGCGGCGGCGAGTTGCAGCGCCTGCGCCCCGTCCACGGCGGCGTCCACCTCGTACTTGCGCGCCTTCAGGTTGATGACGAGGGCGCGGACGATCTGCGGCTCGTCGTCGACCACGAGCACCCGGGTCATACGTTCCTGCCTCTCTGGGGTGCGGCCGCCGGTGCGGCTGTCTGTACGGCGGGTTCTGCGGGTTCTACGGGTTCTACGGCGGTGTGGGCGGCCCGCAGGGTCAGGACCATGGTGAGCCCGCCTCCTGGAGTGTCCTCCGCACTGAGCGTGCCCCCCATCGCCTCTACGAAGCCGCGCGCCACGGCGAGCCCGAGGCCCACACCGGCGCCGCGCGGAGCGTCACCGTAGCGCTGGAAGGGCGCGAATATCCGGTCCTTGGCGTCGTCGGGGACGCCGGGCCCGCGGTCCACCACACGTAGTTCCACGCGGTCGCCGAGCGCGCTCGCGGACACGAGCACGGGTTCGTCGGGCGGGCTGTACTTGACGGCGTTCTCGACGATGTTGGCGACGGCCCGCTCCAGGAGGCCCTTGTCGACGCTCACCATGGGCAGCGTCTCGGGGACGTCGAGGTCGACGCTGAGGTCCGGGTCCGGCACGCCGACCAGCGCCATCGGCACGACCTCGTCGAGGTCGATCTCGCGGATGAGCGGGGTGACGGTGCCGGTCTGGAGGCGCGACATGTCGAGCAGGTTGCCCACGAGGTGGTCGAGCCGGTCGGCGCCCTCCTCGATCCCGGCGAGGAGCTCCGCCTGGTCCTCGGGCGACCAGTCGACGTCCTCGGAGCGCAGCGAGGACACCGACGCCTTGATGCCCGCGAGCGGGGTGCGCAGGTCGTGCGAGACGGCCGCGAGCAGCGCCGTACGGATGCGGTTGCCCTCGGCCAGGGTGCGGGCCTGGTCGGCCTCGGACTGGAGGCGCTGGCGGTCGAGTACGACGGCGGCCTGCGCGGCGAAGGCGGCGAGCACGCGCCGGTCCTCCGCGGGCAGCACACGGCCGGACAGGGCGAGCGCCATGTGGTCGCCGACCGGCATGTCGACGTCGGCGTCCTCGGGCCGGCCCAGGGGTCGCGGCCCGACGCTCCCCGCGCAGGTCCAGGGCGCCGTGTCGCGCTCCCGCTCCAGCAGCGCCACGGACTCCATCGCGAAGGTCTCCCGTACGCGTTCCAGGAGCGCCTCCAGGCTCGTGTCGCCGCGCAGCACGCTGCCCGCCAGGAACGACAGGATCTCGGACTCCGCGCGCAGCCGGGCCGCCTGGTGGGTGCGGCGCGCCGCGATGTCGACGACCGAGGCCACGGACACCGCGACGCCCACGAAGATCACGATGGCGACGATGTTGCGTGGGTCGGCGATGGTCCACAGGTGCAGCGGCGGCGTGAAGAAGTAGTTCAGGAGCAGCGAGCCGAACGCCGCCGAGGCCAGCGCCGGGAGCAGCCCGCCGACGAGCGCCGCGGCGACCGTCAGGGACAGGAACAGCAGCATGTCGTTGGCGAGGCCGAGGTCGCTCTCGGCGTGCGTGAGGATCAGCGAGAGCAGCGCGGGGCCGCCGACGCCGATGAGCCAGCCCCACACGACCCGGGAGCGGCCGAACCGGGCGCCGCGTGCCACAGGCAGCCCGCGCCCCTTGGCGACCTCGTCGTGCGTGACGATGTGCACGTCGAGGTCGGGCCCGGACTCGCGGGCGACGGTGGCGCCGACGCCGGGGCCGAACATGTACTGCCAGGTCTTGCGGCGCGAGGAGCCCAGGACGATCTGGGTGGCGTTGACGCCGCGGGCGAACTCCAGGAGGGCCGCGGGGATGTCGTCGCCGATGACGTGATGGAACGTTCCGCCGAGGTCTTCGACCAGGGTGCGCTGAACCGCGAGCTCCTTGGGCGAGGCGGCGGTGAGGCCGTCGCTGCGGGCGATGTACACGGCGAGCACCTCGCCGCCGGCGCCCTTCTCGGCGAGCCGCGCCGCGCGCCTGATCAACGTACGGCCCTCGGGCCCGCCGGTGAGTCCTACGACGATGCGCTCGCGGGCCTGCCACGTGGAGCGGATGTTGTGCTCGCCCCGGTACTCCTGGAGGTACTCGTCGGCCCGGTCGGCGACCCAGAGGAGGGCCAGCTCACGCAGGGCGGTGAGGTTGCCGGGGCGGAAGTAGTTGGAGAGCGAGGCGTCGATCCGGTCCGGCTTGTAGATGTTGCCGTGCGCCATGCGGCGGCGCAGCGCCTGGGGCGACATGTCGACGAGCTCGATCTGGTCGGCACGGCGGACGACTTCGTCGGGAACCGTCTCCCGTTGACGTACACCAGTGATCGAATCAACCACGTCACCCAACGACTCAAGATGTTGAATGTTGACGGTCGATACGACATCGATGCCCGCACCAAGCAGTTCCTCCACGTCCTGCCAGCGCTTGGCGTTGCGCGAGCCCGGCACGTTCGTGTGGGCCAGTTCGTCGACGAGGGCGACGGCGGGGGCGCGGCGCAGCACGGCGTCCACGTCCATCTCCTGGAAGACGGTGCCCCGGTACGTGAGTTCCTTGCGGGGCAGCTGCTCCAGGCCGTGCAGCATCACCTCGGTACGCGGCCGGTCGTGGTGCTCGACGAACGCCACCACGCAGTCCGTGCCCCGCTCCACCCGGCGGTGCGCCTCGGACAGCATCGCGTACGTCTTGCCGACGCCCGGTGCGGAACCGAGGTATATCCGAAGCTTGCCGCGTCCCATGGCCCCATTGTCTTCCTGTGACTGCTCTGCGCAGCGTCGAGCCTACGGCCGCCGAACTGGGCAAATGGGGCGGAGGGCGGCTGGGCGGGCGGCTTTGACACAACCCTGATGCGTCTCAGTGCTCGGCTCAGTGTTCGGCGATCTCCCCGTCGCGCAGCTCCAGGACGCGGTCGGCGAGGTCGAGGAGCGCGGCGTCGTGCGTGGCCACGAGCGCGGTGACGTGCTCGCTGCGCACGACCGCCCGCAGCAGTTCCATCACGGCGAGCCCGGTCTCCGCGTCGAGCTGTCCGGTGGGCTCGTCGGCGATCAGCAGGGCCGGCTTGTTGGCGAGCGCGCGGGCGATGGCCACGCGCTGCTGCTGCCCGCCGGACAGCTCGCCGGGCCGCTGCGCGGCGTGCCCCGCGAGGCCCACCAGGGAGAGCAGCAGCTCGACCCGCTCCTCACGCGCGCGTGGCCGCTCCTTGCGCAGCCGCATCGGTACGCCGACGTTCTCGGCGGCGGACAGGATCGGGATCAGCCCGAAGGACTGGAAGATGAAGCCGACCCTGTCGCGGCGCAGCGCGAGCAGCCCGTCCTCGCCCAGCTCGGAGAGGTCGAGCCCGTCCACGACGACCCGCCCCCGGTCCGGCCGGTCGAGCCCGCCGACGAGGTTGAGCAGCGTGGTCTTGCCGGATCCCGACCGCCCCTTGAGGGCGACGAGTTCGCCGCGCGGCACCTCGAAGGAGACTCCGCGCAGGGCGTGCACGGCGGCGGCGCCGGTCCCGTACGAGCGGTGCAGGCCGTCCACCCGGACCATCGGCCCGCTGCCGCCCTGCTCCAGGACGGCGGTCCCCGCCTCGGTGCTCTCGGTCATCGCGCCCGCTCCCCCGCACGTACGTTCCCGGTCGGCCGTCAGTATGGCCGCGCGGCTCGGGGCCGGGCAACGGTCGGGGCGGGTGGGCGGCTTGTGCCCCATGACGAAGGCCGGTGCCGCGCACCCCTACGGATGCGCGGCACCGGCCTTCGTACAACAGCTGAGGCGGCTCAGCGGACCTCGGTGATCTCCGGGCCGCGGGCCAGCTGGCCCATGCCTCCGGAGAAGCGCGAGGCTTCCTGGGACTCGCCCTGGGCGCTCTCGGCGACCATCTGCGCGTCGTCCGGGAGCTTGAGGACGATCGGGTCGCGCGGGGCCATCGGGCCCTCGCCGCGCACCACGACGGTGTCGCGGAAGATCTGCTCCAGGAGACCGGCCGCCTGCGGCTGCACGGCGCCCTGGCCGGAGATCACGCCGCGCAGGAACCAGCGCGGGCCGTCGACTCCGATGAACCGTACGACCTGGAAACCGCCCGTGCCGTCCGGCAGTTGGACCGGCACCTGGGCCCGCAGCTCCCAGCCGAGCGGGCCCTCGACCTCGTCGATCACGCCGCCCTGTTGAGTGATGCCCGAGGCGATCTCCTCGCGGACCTCGCCCCAGATGCCCTCCTTCTTGGGCGCGGCGAAGGCCTGCAGCTGGATCGCGCTGTCCTGGAGGACGACGGTCGCGGCGACGATCGCGTCGCCCGCAACCTCCACGCGCAGCTCCATGCCCTCCACGCCGGGGACGAAGACCCCGCCCAGGTCGACCCGGCCCTCGCCGGGCTCCCGGGCCTCGGAGGCGTCCCAAGGGCCGTCGGGACGGGGCTCCGGCTCGAGCCGGACGCGCTCCGACTCCTCGGCGTCCGTGTCGGCGCTGGCAGCGTCCTCAGCGAACTGCTCGGTCTCGCCGGCCGCATCCTCGGCGGCGCCGTCCTTGTTACGACGTCCGAACACGTCACTGTCCTTCCCGGTCGGATACGACCGAAGCGTATCGATTCCCACCCATTTGACCGTCCGCGCCGCTGTCGGCAACGGTCGGACCACCTACGGAAGAGTGCCCGCCGGTGGACCCGAAGCCCCCCTCGGCCCGCACCGATTCGGGAAGTTCCGCGACCTCCTGGAAGCGGACCCTCTCGACCTGCTGGACGACCAGTTGGGCAATCCGGTCGAAACGCTCGAACCGCACGCTGTCGCGCGGGTCGAGATTCACCACGATCACCTTGATCTCCCCACGGTACCCGGCATCCACCGTCCCTGGGGCATTCACCAGAGCCACGCCGCAGCGCGCTGCGAGGCCGGATCTGGGGTGCACGAAGGCCGCGTACCCCTCGGGCAGGGCGATCGACACTCCAGTGGGCAGAACGACCCGCTCGCCGGGCGCGAGTTCGCACGCCTCGGTGGTCCGCAGATCCGCTCCGGCGTCACCGGGGTGCTCGTACGAAGGCAGCGGCACGTCGGGGTCGACGCGCCGTACGAGCACGCCGAGTTCGCTGCCGGGGCCGCCATGGACAATGCTCACGGGTTCACCTCGAAGGCGCGGGCGCGCCTGACCTGATCGGGGTCGCTCATGGCCGCCTGGATCTCTTCCTCGCGGCCGTTCTCGATGAAGTGGTCGACCTTGACCTCGATGAAGAGGGCGTCGGCGCGCACCGCGACGGGCCCGTCGGGGCCGCCGATCCGGCCGGTCGCGGTCGAGTAGATCTTGCGCCCGGCGACGGCCGTCACCTCGGCGGACAGGAACAGCAGCGTGTCCACGGGGACGGGCCGCACGAAGTCGGTCTCCAGGCGACCGGTCACGGCGATGGCCTGGAGCAGCCAGTTCAAGGAGCCGAGCGTCTCGTCGAGCGCGGTCGCGAGGATCCCGCCGTGCGCGAGCCCCGGCGCGCCCTGATGGGCGGGGCGCACGGTGAACTCGGCGGTGACGGTGACGCCTTCACCGGCCCGTGTCTCCAGGTGCAGCCCGTGCGGTTGCTCGCCGCCGCAGCCGAAACAGTGTCCGTAGTGCGCGCCGAGAAGCTCGCCCGGTGCGGGAGCGTCGGGGTGCCGCACCGGGGCTATGGCGTCGGCGGGGGGCGTCAGAGCTGCTGAAGTACCACTCACAGGCGCAGACCTTACCCGCGCGTCCTATCAGTCCACGCATCATGCCAAGCTTGACCCCATGGAGCTCTCGACGACGCCTTACGACGAACGACTCACCGCGCCCCGTTCGTGGTGGCTCATCACCTTCATGGTCGGCGTCGTCGGAGCCATCATCCTGCTGCCCTTCGGCACGTTGCCGCTGCTCGGCGGCTTCGTCGGCGGTCTGCTCATCGCGGCCGTGATCACCAGCTCGTACGGCTCGGCGCGGGTGCGTGTCGTGGCCGACTCGCTGGTCGCGGGCGACGCGAAGATCCCGCTCTCCGCGCTCGGCGAGGTGGAGGTCCTGGACGCGGAGGAGGCCGTCGCCTGGCGCACCTACAAGGCCGACCCCCGCGCCTTCATGCTGCTGCGCAGCTACGTCCGCACGGCGGTCCGGGCGGAGATCACCGATCCCTCGGACCCGACCCCGTACGTGTACGTGTCGACGCGCGACCCTGAAGCTTTGGCAAAGGCTCTGAGCCGCGCCTGAAGGAAGGCAAAAACGCCGAGCGGGCGAGGCCGTCAGGCCCCGATGTCCAGCGCGTCCGGCGGCTCTTCCAGGGGCGGCAGTTCGGGCAGCGCCTCCCAGGGCACCTGCTGCCCCCGCAGGTCCTGACGGACCCGGTCGGCGAGCTTCTTGGTGTCGCGCCGGTTCATGAACGCCCCCACGGCCGCGCCGATCATGAACGGCGTCAGGCTCGGCAGGTTCCGTACCGTCCGCTTCATGATCTGCTGCCGCAGCTCGCGCTTCATCTGCCCGCCGAGCGCCGCGTTGATCGTCACGGGCTTGGCCACGTCGATCCCGCGCTCTTCCGTCCACGCGGTCAGATAGGCGGTGCTGCGGGTCTTCAGGTTCCCGGGCGGCCGCAGCCCGTAGACCTCGTGCAGTTCGGCGATCAGCTTGAGCTCGATCGCGGCGACGCCGGTCACCTCGGCGGCCAGCTCGGCCGGCATCGCGGGTGGCACGGGCAGCATCGCGGCGGCACCGACTCCCGCGCCCACGGTCGATGTGGCGGCGCTGGCGCCCGTGACGAGCTTGTCCGCGAGCCGCTCGGGCCCGAGGCCGGGGAACTGCTTGCGGAGGGTCGCCAGGTCCCGCACGGGGACGCGCGGCGCGTTCTCGATGATCCGGTCGGCGATGTAGCCGACGCCGGCCTTGGCGGCGGCGCCACTCTTGGCCAGCCCCGCTCTGGCCGTTCTGGCGCCTCTCGCGACGGTGCCGCCGCTGCGCGCACCGTCCTTGCCGGCCACTTCGAGGGCGTCCGCCGATTCGAGCGAGGCCTCTTCTCCGGGGGCACCGGGCTCACCAGGTGCACCGGGGAAAGAGCCTCGCTCGTCGTCACGCACGGCCTCTGACGGGCCTTGTGCCGCCCCGCGGAGCTTCTTGCGGGACCGGCGCTTCCAGGGCGGGGTCGAGCTGGTCATGCCCGACCCTGCCCTAGTCGCAGTCGCGGCAGATGGGCTGCCCGTTCTTCTCCCGCGCGAGCTGGCTCCTGTGGTGAACCAGGAAGCAGCTCATGCAGGTGAACTCGTCCTGCTGCTTGGGCAGGACGCGGACGGCCAACTCCTCGTTCGAGAGGTCGGCGCCCGGAAGCTCCAGGCCCTCGGCGGCCTCGAACTCGTCCACGTCGACGTTCGACGCGGACTTGTCGTTCCTCCGGGACTTCAGTTCTTCGATGCTGTCCTCGTTGAGGTCGTCATCGGTCTTGCGTGGGGTGTCGTAATCCGTTGCCATGTCGCTCTCCCCCTCTGGGTGTCTGCGGTGTCTCAAGCGCCGTAACGCATGAGAGGCCGGACTTGTGCCCGACCTGAGGCGGAGATTTTGCCTCACATCAAGGTCTGTTACTCAATCGACACCCAACCGGACCCCTCACGAGTGATCATCTTGGGTGGCGAACGGGACCGTACACGGTCCGATTGCCGCACCGCACGGGCGCCACCCCGTGTACTTCCCGTGATCAAGGCGCCCGAAAACCCGGATTTTCCGGGCTTTCACACGGCTTTCGCGATCACGGAGAGTGGACGGCCGAAAAACCGCCCATGTGATCGATCACACACGACAGCCTCCGGCGCAGGTCCGGAAAATTCAGCCAAAAGCGAACTTCCCCCAGCGCGTCGGCGGCAGCATGTCAGATCCGTGGACGGCACGCACGTCGAACCGACCTAGATCGGCAGGGTGACTCGCATCACGAGCCCACCACCCTCACGCGGCTCGGCGGTGATGCGCCCGCCGTGCGCGCGGGCGACGGACCGGGCGATGGAGAGCCCGAGGCCCACGCCCTTGTCGCTGCCGGTGCGCTCGGTACGCAGCCGCCTGAACGGTTCGAAGAGGTTGTCGATCTCGTACGCCGGGACCACCGGGCCCGTGTTCACCACCACCAGGACCGCCTGGCCGTGCTGGGCCTCCGTGTCGACCTCCACCCATCCCCCTTCGGGGATGTTGTAGCGGACGGCGTTCTGTACGAGGTTCAGGGCGATGCGCTCCAGGAGCACGCCGTTGCCCTGGATCACCGCTTCCTTGCGCTCACCGCGGATCTCCACGCCCTTCTCGTCGGCCTCCGTCCTGGCCTGGTCGATCGCCTGCGAGGCGACCTCCGCCAGGTCCACGGGCTTGCGCTCGACGATCTGGTTGTCGCTGCGGGCGAGCAGCAGCAGGCCCTCCACGAGCTGCTCACTGCGCTCGTTGGTGGCCAGCAGCGTCTTGCCGAGCTGCTGCAGCTCCACAGGGGCGCCCGGATCGGAGAGGTGCACCTCCAGGAGGGTGCGGTTGATGGCGAGCGGCGTACGCAGCTCATGGGAGGCGTTGCCGACGAAGCGCTGCTGGGCCGTGAAGGCGCGCTCCAGGCGGTCCAGCATCTCGTCGAAGGTGTCGGAGAGCTCCTTGAGCTCGTCGTCCGGGCCGTCCAGCTCGATGCGGCGCGTCAGGTCCGTGCCGGCGACCCGGCGGGCGGTGCGCGTGATCCGGCCGAGCGGGGAAAGGACGCGGCCCGCCATGGCGTAACCGAAGGCGAAGGCGATCACGGCGAGCCCCATCAGCGCCATCAAGCTGCGGCTGAGGAGCGTGTCGAGGGCGTGCTGACGCTGCTGGTTCACGCAGTCGTTCATCAGGTCGTTCAGCTCGCTCGCCGAGATGTTCCCCGTCGGGAAGTTGCAGCTGGTGCTGATGACGTGCCCGTCGGTGACCTTGAACGGAAGCGTGCCGCCCACGTCGAGGGCCTGCGCCGCCAGGAGGTAGATGATCGACAGCAGCAGGATGCCCGCGATGAGGAACATGCCGCCGTAGAGCAGCGTGAGCCTTATCCGGATGGTCGGGCGGAGCCAGGGGAAGGGCGGCTCGGTCTTCGCCCCTGGCTTCCATGTCGGTTTCGGTGGCGCCGGAGAGGGGGGCGCGGGTGCGGCGGCCATCGAGGGATCAGATCCGGTAGCCCGAGCCGGGCACGGTGACGATGACGGCGGGCTCGCCCAGCTTGCGGCGCAGGGTCATCACGGTGACCCGCACGACGTTCGTGAACGGGTCCGTGTTCTCGTCCCAGGCCTTCTCCAGGAGCTGCTCGGCCGAGACGACGGCGCCCTCGCTGCGCAGCAGCACCTCGAGGACGGCGAACTCCTTGGGGGCGAGCTGGATCTCCTTGCCGTCCCGGAACACCTCACGGCGGTTCGGGTCGAGCTTGATCCCGGCGCGCTCCAGTACGGGCGGCAGCGGCATGCTGGTACGCCGCCCCAGAGCCCGTACGCGGGCCGTCAGCTCGCTGAACGCGAAGGGCTTGGGGAGGTAGTCGTCGGCCCCGATCTCCAGGCCCTCCACGCGGTCGCTGACGTCGCCGGAGGCGGTCAGCATCAGGATGCGGGTGGGCATGCCCAGCTCGACGAGCTTGCGGGCGACGTCGTCGCCGTGCACGAGCGGGAGGTCGCGGTCGAGAACGACCACGTCGTAGTCGTTGACGCCGATGCGCTCCAGGGCGGCCGCACCGTCGTACACGACGTCGACGGCCATGGCCTCCCGGCGGAGTCCGGTGGCCACCGCATCGGCGAGCAGTTGCTCGTCCTCGACGACGAGTACGCGCACGTCGCTTTCCTTCCTCTGGTCACCCGCCGGCGCGTTTCTCGGGCGCACGGGCGGGTCCGGTCTTGGGGTGTGCTCCCCATCCTGCCCCTTTCGGCCATAAACCGGCTGTAAGACGGCCGGGCGTCCGGGGAATGCGGGATTTTCTGCGTGGGTTGAGGTTTCTGCGGAAGGGACCTTGGGGAGGACGGCTGTACACCCGCGATCACGCTTTGTATGTGGCATGCCACGAGCCGCTGTCGAGACCCGCACATCCGTCAGAGGCCACTCGGGACGTGATCGACCCTTCCTAGGGCACACCCCCGTGCCATCGACCCACGACCCAGGACGAGGGGGCGCAACCATGGACGCATTCACCGCAGGACTGCTGCAGCGCATTAGGGCGGCCGAGTCCGACCTGACGCGGGCGCGCGAGACCGGCGACGACTTCCTTGCCGAGGTCGAGCAGGGCGAGCTGGAAGACCTCCGCCGCCTCGCCGCCGAGCACGGCGTGGAGGTTCACGCCTCGAGCGTCTCCAGCGTCTGATCGCACACAGACCGCACAGCACACGGAAGGGCCCCGGCGCCTGGTCGATCCAGGCAGGCGCCGGGGCCCTTCCGTGTGCTGTGGCGACGGGTGCCGGAACGCTCAGTCGTGCCAGGCGCCGAGTTCTTCCAGCCAGTTCTGGAGCGGCTCGAAGACTCCGGGAGGCGCCGCGATCGTCAGTTCGGGCGAGAGGGGCTCTCCGGGGCGGCCGCCGGTGAGCGCGCCCGCCTCGCGCGCGATGAGGTCACCGGCCGCGAAGTCCCAGGGATTCAGGCCGCGTTCGTAGTAGGCGTCCATGCGGCCCACCGCCACGTCGCACAGGTCGATGGCGGCCGAACCACCGCGCCGGATGTCGCGCACGCGCGGCACGAGCTGCCCCACCACCTCGGCCTGGCGGGCGCGGCGCGCCTCCAAGTAGCCGAAGCCGGTGCCTACGAGGGCCTGGTCCATGGGCGGCGCCACGCGCGCGTGGGCGGGGCGGTCGTTCACGAAGGCGCCCTCGCCGAGGACGGCGCGGTAGGTCTCGGCGCGCATCGGGGCGGCGACGACGCCCACGAGGGTCTCGCCGTCCTTGCGGGCCGCGATGGAGACGCACCATTCGGGGCGCCCGTAGAGGTAGTTGACGGTCCCGTCGATGGGGTCGATCACCCACTGGACGCCGCTGGTGCCTTCCTTGGACGCGCCCTCCTCGCCGAGCACCCCGTCGTCGGGGCGGCGCTCGGCCAGGTGGTCCGTGATCAGCTTCTCGGAGGCGATGTCCATTTCGGTGACGACGTCGACGGCGCTCGTCTTCGTGGCGGCGACGCCGAGGTCCGCGGGCCGGCCGTCACGCAGGAAGACACCGGCGCGGCCGGCCACCTCCAGGGCTATCTCCAGCAGTTCGGCCTTGAGGGCCGTGAGGTCGTCGGCGGCGGGGGTCGCCTTGGCGGCCTTGGCGGCCTGGGAGTCGGTCACGTGACTTTCCTTATACGTACGGGCTGTCGGCGCCGGCGGCGGCCGGCTTGGAAGCGCGGGCGGGGCAGCAGCCCACGGGGCACAGGTCGTGGCTCGCGCCGAGGGCGCCAAGAGCGCAGGGTGTGACGTTCCTGCCGCTCTCGGTCGCGGCCCGCTCCAGGACCAACTCCCGTACGGCGGCGGCGAAGCGCGGGTCGGCGCCCACGGTGGCGGAGCGGCGCACCGGAAGGCCGAGTTCCGCCGCCTTCGCCTCGGCCTCGGTGTCGAGGTCGTAGAGGACCTCCATGTGGTCGGAGACGAAGCCGATGGGCACCATGACGACGGCCGGGACGCCCGCCGCGTGGCGCTCCTCCAGGTGGTCGCAGATGTCGGGCTCCAGCCACGGGATGTGCGGGGCGCCGGAGCGCGACTGGTAGACGAGCTGCCAGGGGTGGGCGACGCCGGTCTCCTCTCGCACGGCGTCGGCGATGAGCCGGGCCACGTCCAGGTGCTGCTTCACGTACGCGCCGCCGTCGCCGTGCTCCTCGGTGCGCCCGGAGGTGTCGGCCGCCGCAGTCGGAATGGAGTGCGTGGTGAAGGCGAGGTGGGCGCCGGCGCGGACGTCATCGGGGAGGTCGGCGAGGGACTTCAGAACGCCGTCGATCATGGAGCGTACGAAGCCGGGGTGGTTGAAGTAGTGCCTCAGCTTGTCGATCTTCGGCGGTTCCAGGCCCTCGGCCTCCAGGGCCGCGAGCGACTCCGCGAGATTCTCGCGGTACTGGCGGCAGCCCGAGTACGAGGCGTACGCGCTGGTGGCGAGGACGAGGACGCGGCGACGCCCGTCGGTGACCATTTCGCGCAGCGTGTCCGTCAGGTACGGCGCCCAGTTCCGGTTGCCCCAATAGACCGGCAGGTCCAGGCCGTGGTCGGCGAAGTCCTTGCGGAGGGCGTCGAGCAGGGCCCTGTTCTGGTCGTTGATGGGGCTGACCCCGCCGAACAGGAAGTAGTGCTGCCCGACCTCCTTGAGCCGCTCCTTGGGGATGCCTCGGCCGCGCGTCACGTTCTCCAGGAACGGGACGACGTCGTCGGGGCCCTCCGGGCCTCCGAACGAGAGCAGCAGCAGGGCGTCGTAGGGGCGGGCATCTGGGCTGGCAGCGTGCGCTTCTGGCATGCGTTCGATCCTGCCACTCGCCACTGACAGGCGGGAAACCGCCATGTGCGCGGGTCGCGGGGAACGTAAGCTGTATCGACCGCTTTCACGCCTTACCGGTTACCGGAGTCCCGTTGCCCAGCCCCTACCGCGCCATCTTCGCCCTGCCCGGAACCAAGAGCTTCTCCATGGCCGGGCTCCTCGGGCGGATGCCCCTGTCCATGATGGGCATCGGCATCGTCACCATGGTCTCCCAGCTGACCGGGCGCTACGGCCTCGCGGGCGCCCTGTCCGCGACCGTGGCGCTGTCCACGGCGCTGATCGGGCCGCAGATCTCCCGGCTCGTCGACCGGCACGGGCAGCGCCGGGTGCTGCGGCCCGCCGCACTGGTCTCGCTCACCGCCGTGACCGCGCTCCTGTTGTGCGCGAAGTACGCGGCGCCGGACTGGACGCTCTTCGTGTGCGCTGCGCTCATCGGTTCGGTGCCGAGCGTGGGGTCGATGATCCGGGCGCGGTGGGCGGCCCTGTACCGGAACGTGCCGCGCCAGTTGCACACCGCGTACTCCTTCGAGTCCGTGCTCGACGAGGTGTGCTTCGTCTTCGGGCCGATCATCTCGATCGGCCTGTCCACGGTGTGGTTCCCGGAAGCGGGGCCCCTCCTCGCGGGCTGTTTCCTCGCGGCCGGCGTCTTCTGGCTGACCTCGCAGCGGGCCACGGAACCGGTGCCGCACCCCCGTGAGCAGCACAGCCGCGGATCGGCGCTCCGCGCGCGCGGGTTGCAGGTTCTGGTCGCCACCTTCGTCGCCACAGGGGCGATCTTCGGATCGATCGACGTGGTCACGGTGGCGTACGCGGAGGAGCTCGGGCACAAGTCGATGGCCAGCGTCGTGCTCGCCGTGTACGCGGCGGGATCGTGTCTCGCGGGCGCCCTGTTCGGCCTGTTGCACTTCAAGGGCGCACCCGCTCCCAGGTGGCTGGTGGGTGTCGTCACGATGGCCGTGAGTATGATCCCCCTCCAACTGGTCGGGAACCTGCCACTCCTGGCCGTGGCGCTCTTCGTCGCGGGCCTGTCCGTCGCACCGACGATGATCACGACGATGGCCCTCGTCGAGCAGCACGTACCTCGCGCGAAGCTGACCGAGGGCATGACCTGGGTGAGCACCGGACTCTCGGTCGGCGTCGCGCTCGGCTCCTCCGTGGCCGGCTGGGTGATCGACGCGGCCGGGGCGGACGTCGGGTACGCGGTGCCGGGAGTCTCCGGCGCCGTCGCGGTCCTCGTCGGGCTCCTGGGCTACCGCCGGCTGAAGCGGCCGGTCACGCAGCGGGGAGGAAGCACGGATGGGCACGGCACTGACGGGCGGCCGGAAGAGCAGCGAAGCCTGGCGTAACTGGGCGGGGAACGTCACCTCACGCCCCGTGCGCGAGGTGACACCGGCGTCCGTGGAGGAGCTGACCGCGACGGTGCGGGGCGCCGCGCAGGACGGTCTGAAGGTGAAGGCCGTCGGCTCGGGCCACTCGTTCACGGCGGCGGCCGCGACCGACGGGGTATTGATACGCCCTCAACTGTTGACCGGAATCCGCAATATTGACCGGGAGAACGGGACCGTCACGGTAGAGGCCGGTACCCCGCTCAAGCGACTCAACATGGCCCTGGCCCGCGAGGGCCTGTCGCTCACGAACATGGGCGACATCATGGAGCAGACGGTCTCCGGCGCCACCAGCACCGGCACCCACGGCACCGGCCGCGACTCCGCCTCGATCGCCGCGCAGATCACGGGACTTGAGCTGGTCACCGCGAGCGGCGAACTCCTCACCTGCTCCGAGAAGGAGAATCCCGAGGTCTTCGCCGCCGCCCGGATCGGCCTCGGCGCCCTCGGCATCGTCACGGCGATCACCTTCGCCGTGGAGCCGATCTTCCTGCTCGCCGCGCGCGAGGAGCCGATGAGCCTCGACCGGGTGCTCACGGACTTCGACGCGCTGCACGCCGAGAACGAGCACTTCGAGTTCTACTGGTTCCCGCACACGGGCAGCTGCAACACCAAGCGCAACAACCGCAGCGCGGGCCCCGAGGCGCCGGTCTCCAGGGTCAGCGGTTTCGTCGAGGACGAGCTGCTCTCCAACGGCCTGTTCCAGGTGGTCAATTCGATCGGCCGCGCCGTGCCCGGCACGATCCCGACGATCGCCAAGATCTCCAGCAAGGCGCTGTCGGCCCGGACGTACACCGACATCCCCTACAAGGTCTTCACATCGCCGCGCCGCGTGCGCTTCGTGGAGATGGAGTACGCGGTTCCCCGCGCGGCCCTCGTGGACACGTTGCGCGAGGTGAAGTCCATGGTTGACCGCTCAAGGCTGCGGATCAGCTTCCCCGTGGAGGTCCGCACCGCCCCGGCCGACGACATCGCGCTGTCCACGGCGTCCGACCGCGACACCGCCTACGTAGCCGTGCACATGTACAAGGGGACGCCGTACCACCGGTACTTCACCGAGGCGGAGCAGATCTTCACCGCCCATGAGGGCCGGCCGCACTGGGGCAAGATGCACACGCGCGACGCCGAGTACTTCGCGCGCGCGTACCCGCGCTTCGGTGAGTTCACGGCGCTGCGCGACCGCCTGGACCCGGACCGCGTGTTCGGCAACGCCTACTTGCGGCGGGTCCTCGGCGACTGACCGACGCCTCCCCGAAGGGGAGGCGGGTCACTGCGGCTGCTGCTGCGTGTCCGATCCCTGCGTGGGCGCGGGGGTCGGGTTCGTACCGCCGTCGTCGGAACCGGAGTCCGAGCCGCTGTCGGAGCCGGAGTCCGAGCCCGAGTCGGAACCGCTGTCCGAGCCGCTGTCCGAGCCGGAGTCGGAACCCGAGTCCGAACCGGAGTCGGAGGACCCGCTGTCCGAACCGGAGTCCGTGCCCGTGCCACCGGTGTCGCCGGTCGTCGGCGTGGCGCTCGGGTTCGGCACGGTGCTGCCGGTGTCGTCGTTCTGCTGCGTACCGGTGTCCGAGCCGGTGTCGCTGTCGCCGGACGGCGTCTGCGTGGTGTCGGTGGGCGTGGTGTCGTCGTTGTCGGACGACGAGTGGTTCTTGCCCTTGAAGGCGTCGCCGATGGTGGTCCCGCCGCCGCCACCGAAGGCGTGGCCCGACACCAGTTCGTACGTCGTGATGCCGCACATGGTGACGCCGAAGACGAGCGCCGCGGCGATCAGCGGCCGCTTCCAGCTCTTGATCCGCGAGCGGTGCACGGTGCCCTCGGTGAACTCGTCGTCGAGGCCCTCGCCCGCGGCCACTTCTTCTGCCACGTCCGAGGAGCGCAGCACGCGCGTGGCCTCGTCGACCGCCTCGGGCCTGATCAGCTGGGTCTTCTCGGGGTCGGCCGCGGCGTTCGCGGCCGCGGCGCCGAGCAGTCGCGTCTTGTCGGTGTCCTCGTCGGGCCACAGGTCCGCCACCGCGCCCGTGTCGAGGAGCTGCGTGCCCTCGGTCGCGGAGACCTGCGGCAGCGCCGTCGTCTCGTCGGCGTCCGCGGGCGGGGTCTTCGGCATCCCCCAGGTCGTGGTGGTCGGCAGCGCCGGCACGGCGGGCAGGGCCGTCACCGCGGGCGGCGCCGCGGGCGGCTCGTCGCCCGTGACCATGGAACTCGTGGCGTCCATCGAGGAGTCCGAGCGGAACGTACGGGGCACGGGCGTGCCCTGCGCCGTCACCGGCACCTGCCGCCCCTTCGTCTTCGGTCGGACGTCGCGTATCTGCTCACCGGTGCGCCTGAAGAAGTGCTGGAAGAGCGTGCCTCCGCAGGTGGCGAGGGCGCTGACCACGCCGGCACCGAGGATCGTCCCGTAGACGCCGAGGCCGGAGGCGAGCTTCGCGGCCACGACGGCGGCGACCGCACTGCCCGCGACCTGCGGCACGCTCAGGTCCAGCCGCTTCTCCTTGGGCTTCTCCTCTATGTCCCCGGAGGATTCCGGCTTCTTGCCCATAGTCGGACCTTGCCTGCCTTTCTCGACATAACCACCCACGCCCCCGCGAAGCTCTCAAGCGTAAGCGAACTCCTCGGGATGCAAGAGAAAGGACGTATCGCGGGAGGGATCAGTTCCAGTTCCGCAGATTTCGTGAAGCACGACACGCGAAGCCCACACATTCCAGGCGAAGATCAAGGGCCCGCGGCCCCAACTCCCGCCCCCGGAGAGAACTTCGGCGGCGCGCCGATCCACGCGCGTGGCCCGAATGGAGTACTGTTGCGAGCCCTGGGTCCGGTCTCCCGCCAGGGTGCTCGGGTCCTGCCAGGACCGTGGGGAGGGGGTTCGCTGCACAGGGTGACGGAGTCCGTCACTTAGCGTTGCGAATAGGTAACCGTGCCATAACGGCGCTCCAGGGCCCATGCCCGACACGCCGGGCAATTAGGCAAGGTTGTGGCAGGCTGCACCCGGGCAGGCCACACTCGACTAGCGGAAGCAGCGACGCACGTGACGTCGGCAGGCACCACCCGGGAGGTCCCCATGCCCGAACTGCGTGTCGTGGCCGTCTCTAACGACGGCACACGGCTGGTGCTGAAGGCTGCGGACAGCACGGAGTACACGCTGCCGATCGACGAGCGCCTCCGGGCCGCCGTGCGCGGCGACCGTCCGCGCCTCGGCCAGATCGAGATCGAGGTGGAGAGCCACCTCCGCCCGCGCGACATCCAAGCGCGTATACGGGCAGGCGCGACCGCGGAAGAGGTCGCCCAGTTCGCCGGCATCCCGGTCGACCGGGTGCGCCGCTTCGAAGGCCCCGTGCTCGCGGAGCGCGCCTTCATGGCCGAGCGCGCCAGGAAGACCCCCGTGCGCCGTCCCGGCGAGAACACCGGCCCCCAGCTCGGCGAGGCGGTGCAGGAGCGACTCCTGCTGCGCGGCGTCGACAAGGACACCGTCCAATGGGACTCCTGGCGCCGCGACGACGGCACCTGGGAGGTCCTGCTCGTCTACCGGGTCGCGAGCGAACCGCACTCTGCGAGCTGGACGTACGACCCGCCGCGCAGGCTGGTCCAGGCCGTGGACGACGAGGCGCGCTCGCTGATCGGCGAGTCCGACGACATCGCCGCGCCCGAGCCCACGTTCCCGTTCGTGCCGCGCATCGCCCGGCTGCCCAGGGACCGTCCGCTGGACCGCGCCCTGGACCGGCAGTTGGAGCGGCCGACGCCGCCTCCGGAGCCGGAGCCCGAGGAGAGCGACCTGCCGGCGATCGCCTCGTCCGCGGCGCCGGAGCGCGACTCGCTGACCAGCCTCCTGGAGGCCGTGCCCAGCTACCGCGGCGACCTCGCGGTGCCCGAGCGCCCCGCGGTGGCCCCCGAGCCGCCGGAGGAGGAGCCCGAGCCGCCCGCGGCCGCCGAGGTGGAGGAGCCGCCGGCACCCGCCGCGTCGGCCGGTGCCGGATCGGCGTACGCGGACATCCTGATGCCGCGCGCCGTGGCCGGTCACCGCGACCGCCTGACCGGCACCACCGACCGCCAGGCGGAGGCCGACGGGGTGCGCCCCGGTCGCCGTGCCGCCGTGCCGAGTTGGGACGAGATCGTCTTCGGTACGCGTCGCAAGAAGCAGGAGTAGCCCTGAAGCAGGAGTAGCCCTCTCTTGTACGTGAATGGGGCCCGCGCAGTTCAGTCGGCGCGGGCCCCACTGCGTACCTACGTACGAAGGACTACTGCGGGTCCGGGCCGGTCGCCACCGGGCGGGACTCGTCCGCGGACCACTGGGACCAGGACCCTACGTAGAGCTGCGCTTCGTAGCCCGCCACCGCGAGCGCCAGGATCTCGTGCGCGGCGGAGACGCCCGAGCCGCAGTAGACGCCCAGCTTGGCCGGATCGCCGTTCGCGCCAAGGGACTTGAAGCGCTCGGCGAGCTCGGCGGCCGGGCGGAAGCGGCCGTCCGCGCCGACGTTCTCCGTGGTCGGGGCGGACACGGCGCCGGGGATGTGGCCGCCGACCCGGTCGATGGGCTCCACGTCGCCCCGGTAGCGCTCGGCCGCGCGGGCGTCCAGGAGGAGCCCGGAGCGGGCCAGGGCCGCGGCGGCGTCCGCGTCCAGCAGGCCGGTGGCACCGGGTGCAGGTTCGAAGGTGCCCGGCTCCGGTGCCGGAACCGTGGTCTCCAGGGGGCCGTCCCACGCGGCGAGCCCGCCGTCGAGGACCCGCACGGACGGGTGACCCGTCCAGCGCAGCAGCCACCAGGCGCGCGCGGCGGCCCAGCCCTGCCCGCCGTCGTACACAATGACGTCACGGTCCGCCGAGACGCCGGCCGCCCGCATGGCCGCGCCGAATTCCGACGGCTCGGGCAGGGGGTGGCGGCCGTCGCCCGGTCCCGCGTGACCGGCGAGTTCCGTGTCCAGGTCGATGTAGACCGCGCCCGGCAGGTGGCCCGCCGCGTATTCGGCCCGGCCGTCGAAGGCGGGTACTCCCGCGGCCTTGGCGGCGCTGAGCTGCCAGCGGACGTCGAGCAGTACGGGAGGACGCTCCCCCGCCAACTCGCTCGCAAGTTCGGATGCGGAGATGATGGCATTCATGGGCCCATCCTTGCTCATGCTCTGGCCCGCGCGCCCATGGTCGTATAGCGTGCTCGATCGACTACCGAGCGTCGCGTGACCGGACAGGTCCGGGGCACGGCGCCGCAACGTATGCGAAACACCGTTCCGGGCATCCTCAGCGGGGAGTCCGGTGGTTTCGGCGCGGCCGAGGAGCGCAGCGCGGCACCGAGTGCCACCATCAGCACGGGCGTCAGCGACACATGGGATCCCGAGCCGAGGGCCCCGGGGGTTCCGTTTCCGAGGAGAGAGTGACGATGACCGAGGCAGCAGCCCGGCGTGCACCGGGCACACCTTGCTGGGTGAGCCTGATGGTGCACGGCATGGCGGCGACCCAGGAGTTCTACGGGGCGCTGTTCGGCTGGGAGTTCAGGCCAGGGCCACAGCAGCTCGGCCCGTATGTGCGGGCTCTCCTCGACGGCAAGGAGGTCGCCGGGATCGGCCAGCTGCCGCCCGACCGCCGGCTGCCGGTCGCCTGGACCCCCTATCTGGCCTCGGACGACGTGGACGCCACGGCCGAGACGGTGCGGCACTGCGGAGGCACGGTGGGCGTGGGTCCGCTGGACGCCGGGGAAGCCGGCCGGATGGCGATCGGCTCCGACCCGGCGGGCGCGGTGTTCGGCCTGTGGCAGGCCGCCGGGCACCGGGGTACGGCGGTGACCGGGGTGCCGGGCGCGATGGCGTGGAACGAGCTGGTGACGCGGGAGACCGCGAGCGTCGCGAAGTTCTACCAGGCGGTCTTCGGGTACGCCGAAGAGGCCGTCGTCTCCGCCGACTTCGACTTCGTGACCCTCCACCTGGCGGGCCACCCGGTGGCCTCCGTACACGGCGTAGGGCACGCCCTGCCGCGCGACCAGGGGCCGCACTGGATGACGTACTTCGAGGTCGCGGACGTGGACGAGGCCGTGGAGCGGGTGGCCGACCTGGGCGGGCATGTGGTGTCCCCCGCGCGTGAGGGTGCGCATGGACGGGTGGCGACGGTGGCCGACTTGGAGGGGGCGGAGTTCTCCGTGGTGACGTCGCGGGCTGCGTAGGCGAGGCCTTCGAGGGGCGCGTCACCTCTCCTCATCTGTTCGCGGGTTCTCCGCAGGGGGGATACGACGGCTGCTCCGAGGAACCGCTCTCCGATCGCGGGCTGTTGCCGTGGCCCTGCGGGGAGTCCTCCGCGCGAGGACGGGCGGGGAGATCGTTCGGGCCCGGCTTCACGGGCCGCCGGGCCGCGCAGTCGACCAGGGTGTTGACCCGTGCGGCGAACTGCGGTCCTGGCATGGGCAGATCGACGTCCGGCTCCCGCAGGTATCCCGACGCGACGGCCGTGGGGATGTAGTTCATGAGATCACGCACGACCGCGGAGCGCGGTCGGTGGGTCGAGCGCGTGAGCTGCCGCAGCACACGCAGGAGCGTGCCCGTGGAGGACTGACAGTCCTGCCGTGGCGCGGGCCGGACGTCCTCGGACTGGGTGTGCCACCAGGCGGCGGTGTCCCGTTCACCGAGCGCGAGGTGGTGGAGGTAGAGGCAGTAGGCAGCGGCGGGCATCCCGGCACCGGCGGCGTACTCCCACCAGGAGCGGGCCCCGTCGTTGGTATCGGTCAACTGGAGCACGCAGGCCAGCACCAGGGCGCTGCGCGGTTGCGGCACCTGCTCGGTGACGAAGTCGGCGACGGCGGAGGCCGGCGTATGCGTCACGAACGTCTCGCAGAGGGCACGCAGGTCCTCGGCGGCCGAGACGGCCGCTTCCGCCTTCCCTTCCTGCGGGGCGGGCCGGGAGTTGCTCTGGCGGGGCGGAACCACGTCACGGGGCACGGTCCGGACCCGGACGAGTAGAGCCCTGGAGAGCAGGTCGTCGATGTAGCTCATACCGAGGGGTTCCCTTCGATGGTCGGCGGGCAGTGGATCTCCAGGAATCTGCGGGCGTGGCGCTCGTCCGACCGCACCGCGGCCGGCGAGACGCCCAGGAGCGCGGAGGTCTGCCGGGGCGACAGACCGCACAGATGGCGCAGGACGACGACGTCCTGCTGCTGGGCGGGCAGCCGGCTGATCGTCCTGAACAGCCGCACGCTCTCGTCGAACTGGCACTCGCCGGCTTCCTGGGTGCCCGCTTCCCACAGCGCGACCGTGTCGAAGGCCGCCACGGCCAGTTCGGGCCGGCCGTTGAGGTGGGGAGTGCGGGACATGACGGTGGCTCGTACCACCTGCCAGCAAAAGCGCCTGGTGTCGGGGCTGGCGAGGGCGTCGTTCCAGCACAGCCACAGGACGTCGAAGCAGTCCGCGACGGTGGATTCGCAGATCTGATCGTCGAGGAAGCACTGGGCGTATCGCAGGTAGTGCTCCTCGACGAGCTGACGGAAGGCGAGGTGATCCATCGGCGGGGCGGTGTGCGAGGTGGTCAGCGACGCCTTTTCGCCGGACCGCTCGACCCAGTCGCGGCTCTTGTGCGCGTCCAGCGCCGCCCGGCGCCACAGCCGGTACAACGGGCAGTCGGGGAGCCCGAATTCGGCGGCCAGGCTCAGAACTATCTCCCAGCGGGGGTAAAGACCGGTGCCCCGCAGCAGTTCGGAGAGCTTGGACTTGGCGAGCCGGACGCTCACGCTGAGGTCGCCCAGGGTCCGGCCGCTGGCGAGATGGGCCTCGCGGACCGGTTCCAGCCACGCCCGGTGTGCGCCGCCGACACTGTCCGCGATCGGCCCGAGCTTGCGTCCGGGGCGGGTGCCGCCCGGTCTTCCGGGCGGGATCGGCGGGGTCGGAGTCATGGGGCTCGTCACGGGGCGTGGCCCTCCTTGTCCTGGAGCGCCACCCCGGCGTCGGCCCGGCCCCTGGCGCGGTCGCCACGGGATGCCTGCACGATCTGTTGAATGGTCAGCCCGAGCACCGGCGCGAGCGTGGCGACAGCCGCCTGCTGCCCCAGCGCGACCAGGACGATGCTCCAGGTCAGCACGGCCGCCGTGGCCGCGATCAGCCCTAACTGTTTACGTTCCATATCGACTCCATCGGGTCGGCCTGCGATGAGGCCCCGCGGCCCATCCGGAAGCCGCGGGGAGTCCCCGGGAGTCGGGTGCCGGCCGCCCTCCGGAGAGGTCAACCAGCTTGCTAGGGCGGGGAGTTGCACGCCACTCAGTCATGAATTCACGGAACAATGGGAGTCACTCGACGCTCACAGGGCGGGCGGACCCGTCCGATTACGGGCACGCCGCGGCACCGCCGGGTGAAGGTTCCGGGTTTTTCTTGCACTTGGCCGTGCCGCACCCGTCAAATGGAAGCGGACGCCATCGGCGTCGGCCTTCCATCCGGAAGGGCTTGCTCCTGTGCCGAGCAGTTTGGGAGCGGGCACACCGCTCTCGCCCGGCTGCCCTCGGGTACCGGGCGAGAGCGGCCCCGAGTCGGCACGGAACCGAACCGCCGCGCCACCGAGCCCGGCCGGACGCCGGGGGCGTCGGTCTCAGGCCGAGGTCACCGGCAGTACGTCCGGAGACAGGGCCGCCGCGTGGGCCGAGGTGCTCGTCATCCGCCTGCGGTGATGCCGTCGGCACAGCACCTCGTAGCCGACCTCGTCCGCCGTGCCGGTCACGTCGCCGACGACGACCTGGGCGCCCTCGACGACCATCGCGCCGTTGACGGTGCGGGCGTTGTGGGTGGCGCGGGCGCCGCACCAGCACAGCGCCTCGACCTGCAACACCTCGACGCGGTCGGCGAGTTCGACGAGGCGCTGCGAGCCGGGGAAGAGCTTGGAGCGGAAGTCGGTCGTGATGCCGAAGGCGAAGACGTCGAGTTCCAGCTCGTCGACGACGCGGGCGAGCTGGTCGATCTGACCGGGCGCGAGGAACTGCGCCTCGTCGGCGATCACGTAGTCCACCTTGCCGCCGGTCGACAGGTGCTCGACCACGTACGCGTACACATCCAGGTCGTCCGCGACCTCCACGGCGTCCGTGACCAGGCCGAGGCGGGAGGAGAGCTTGCCCTCCCCCGCCCGGTCGTCGCGGGTGAAGATGAGGCCCTGGAGGCCGCGCGCCGAGCGGTTGTGCTCGATCTGCAGAGCGAGGGTCGACTTCCCACAGTCCATCGTTCCGGAGAAGAACACCAGCTCGGGCATGGGGAGTTGAGCACCTTTCGGGTTACGTGATTACGCGAGGGGAAGGAGGGCAGGGCGGCGGGGCTTCGGGGTCAGGAGCGGACTTCCAGCAGCGGTACGAGCTGCTCCACCGGGGTCATCGAGCCGTGGTTGCCGACCATCAGGGACTCCTTCGGCTCGGTCCGCGACGCGGTGATGAGGACGTCGTCGCGGGCCGCGGCGATGACGTCGCCGAGCCGGTCGTACACCCGTTGATCAACCTGTGGACCGAACCAGCCGGCCGCGATCGCCTCGTCGCGCGAAGCGATCCAGAACTGCTCGCCGAGCACCTCGCGCCAGACCGCGAGCACGTCGCCCGCCGCGCCCGGCACCGCGTACACATGGCGCGCGCGGCCCTCGCCGCCCAGCAGGGCGACGCCCGCGCCCAGTTCCCAGTCCTCGTCGAAGTCGATGCGGGACTGCTCGTCGAAGGGGATGTCGATCATGCCGTGGTCGGCGGTGACGTACAGGGCGCTGCGCGGCGGCAGTTGCTCGGCGAGGCGCTGCGCGAGCCGGTCGACGTACATGAGCTGTCCGCGCCAGGCGTCGGAGTCGACGCCGAAGCGGTGGCCCTTGCCGTCGACCTCGCTGTAGTACGTGTAGACCAACGAGCGGTCGCCCGCGGCCAGTTGCTCGGCGGCCAGGTCCATGCGGTCCTCGCCGGAGAGGCGGCCGTAGAAGGTGCCGCCGCTGAGCGCGATCTTGGTGAGGGGGGTCGTCTCGAAGTGCGGCGCGGACACCTGCGCCGTGTGCACACCCGCCTCGTGGGCGCGCTGGAAGATCGTCGGGTACGGCTGCCAGACCTGCGGTTTCGTCCACGGGTTCCAGCGGAGCTGGTTCATCAGCTCGCCAGTGTCGGGGTTGCGCACCGTGTAGCCGGGCAGTCCGTGCGCGCCGGGCGGCAGTCCCGTGCCGACGGAGGCGAGGGAGGTCGCGGTGGTCGCCGGGTAGCCCGCGGTGATCGGGCGTCCTGTGCCGCCGCGCGAGGACGGTATGAGCGAGCTGAGGAACGGGGCCTCGTCCGGATGCGCCCTGAGCTGCTCCCAGCCCAGGCCGTCGATGAGGAACACGCAGGCGCGGTCGACCGCCTTGAGTTCCGGGATGCCGGCGGTGCAGCCGGGCACGCCCAGGTGGGTGCCGAGGGTGGGCAGCAGATCGGCGAGGGATCCGGTGCCGTACGCCGGGACGGGAGCGGTGTGGACGGGCAGCGGCTCTACGTCGTCCCAGGCGGCCTGCGTCATCGGCGGCCCGCGTCCGCGATGGCCTCGGAGAGGGACTGGGAGAAGGTCAGGGCCTGGCGCACGGTCTCCGGGCCGTCCCCGGCCTCGCTGACGCGCAGGCTCAGGTCGTCGGCCGTCGTGTTGCCCGTGTAGCCGTGGTCCGCCTCGCAGTTGGGGTCGCCGCAGGTCGCGGGCTCCAGGTCGATGCGGGAGACGGCGCCCCAGCCGATGGTGAGGACGACCTCGCGGGGCAGCGACCCGGGGACGTACTTCTCGGGGTTGGCGACGACGCGGCTGAGCACGACCGAGGAGATCCGGCCGATCTGCACGGACTCCGTGGACGTCGTCGCGTACGGCGTCGGGGACGTGCTGTCGGCGGCCTGCTCGTCGGTGTGGCTGACGATGAAGCGGCTGTCGGTCAGGACCAGGACCGTGACGTGCCTGCGGACCTCGTTCGCGTCGAACGTGGTCTCCTGGTGCACCAGATACGACGAGATCGGCTCGCCGCCGACCGCGGCCTCCACCGCCTCGGCCACGAGAGCCGGGTAGTAGCCGCTGCGCTCGATCGCGGTTCGCAGCCCTTGGGTCGTCGTACTGGTCTTGGCCATGGGGTCCATCCTAAGGCCCTGATTGAGACTGTCGTTGCGCCTGTGGATAACTCTCCGTGAGGGGTTCGTACGAGGTCGTTCCGTACCTCGTTCAGTACGCGGCGGGCAGTGTGCGCGGGCCGAGATCGTCGCGGGCGGGTGGCGGCGCGAGCCGGACGGAGACGCCGAGGACGGTCAGTCCGCGCTCGGCGACGACGACCGGTTCGAGGGCGACGCCGACGACCTCGGGGTGGTCGTCGACCAGGCGCGACACCCGCTGCAGCAGCTCTTCGAGCGCGGGTGTGTCCACCGGGGCCGCGCCGCGCCAGCCGAACAGGATCGGGGACGTCTTGATCGACCGCACGACCGCCTGCGCGTCCTTGTCGGTCACCGGGATCAGCCGGTGCGCGGTGTCGCCGAGCAGTTCGGACGCGGCTCCGGCGAGCCCGAAGGAGAGCACGGCGCCCGCGGCCGGGTCTATGACGGCGCGTACGACGGTGTCGACCCCACGCGGCGCCATCGACTGCACGACCGGCCGCAGTTCGGCGGGGCGGCCGAGCCGCCGGGTCAGGTCTTCGTAGGCGCGCCGCAGCTCTTCCTCGCTGGAGATGTCCAGGCGTACGCCGCCGAGGTCGGGGCGGTGCCGCAGGTGCGGGGCCGTCGTCTTCAGGGCCACGGGGTAGCCGAGGGTGCGCGCGGCCTCGGCGGCCTCGTCCGGTCCTGGCGCGGGGAGGGTGCGGCGGACGTCGATGCCGTAGTGGGACAGCAGCGCGCGGGCGTCCTCCGGGGCGAGGTCGGTGCCGTGCGGATCGCTGTCCTTGGCGAGCAGTTCCGTGATGAGCCCGGCGGCCGCCTGTTCGTCGATGGCGTCGTATTCGGGGACCTTGCCGGGCTCTGCCGCGTCGCGCCGCCACTGGGCGTACTTGGCCACTTGGGAGAGGGCGTGGACGGCGCGCTCGGCGGCCGGGTAGGCGGGGATGAGGCGCGGGGTGGTGGCCGTGTCCGCGGCTGGGGGCGCGCCTTCGGAGTGGGGTTCGGGGGCGGTGCGCTGCGTCGGGGTGTCCGGCGCGTTCGGTCCCGTGCTGGCCGCGGCGGAGAGCGCTTCGGCGAGGCCGCCGAGTTCGACGTGGACGACGAGCACCGGCTTGGTGGGTCCGGTGGCGGCGGCCGCGCTCAGGGCGGCCGCGAGTTCCGCGTCCTCCGAGGGGCCCTCCCCCACGGCGGGGATCGCGGTGACCACGACGGCGTCCGTCCCGTCGTCGGCCAGGGCCTGTTCGAGCGCGGCCCGGAAGTCGGCGGCGGAGGCGGCGGTCGTCAGGTCCAGGGGCGTCTTGGGGCGCAGCCCTTCGGAGAGGCACACGTCGTACGTAAGGAGGCCGAGCGACTCCGAGTTTCCCAGGATGGCGACGCGCGGCCCGGCGGGCAGCGGCTGGCGGGCCAACAGGAGGCCGGTGTCCACGAGTTCGGTGATCGTGTCGACCCGGATGACGCCGGCCTGGCGCAGCAGCGCGGAGACGGTGGCGTACGGGAGGCGGGTGGCCCGCACCGCGTGCCCGGTGGGTGCGATGCCGCTGTGCCGGGCGCCCTGCACGACCACCAGGGGCTTGGCGGCGGCGGTGCGGCGGGCGAGGCGGGTGAACTTGCGGGGGTTGCCGATCGATTCGAGGTACATGAGGGCGACGTCGGTGTCCGCGTCGTCGTACCAGTACTGAAGGACGTCGTTCCCGGAGACGTCCGCGCGGTTGCCCGCGGAGACGAACGTGGAGACCCCGCTGGCGCCGGTGACTCCCCCGCCCCTGCGGTGCAGCCGGGACAGGAGGGCGATGCCGATGGCGCCGGACTGGGCGAACAGGCCGATGCGGCCGGGGCGCGGCATCTCGGGGGCGAGCGAGGCGTTGAGCCGCACCTCCGGTGACGTGTTGACGATCCCGAAGGCGTTCGGCCCGACGATGCGCATCCCGTAGGTGCGGGCCTGGCGGACCAGGGCGCGCTGGCGCTCGCGGCCCTCGTCCCCGCTCTCCGCGTAGCCGGCGGAGAGCACGACGAGGCCCTGTACGCCGCGCTCGCCGCACTCGGCGACGACCTCGGGGACGTCCGGGGCGGGCACGGCGACAACGGCCAGGTCGACGTGGTCGGCCGGGTCGATGTCGCGTACGGAGCGGTGGGCGGGCACGCCGTCGATCTCGGTGACGTCGTCCCCGAAGGCCTGGTTCACGGCGTACAGGCGGCCGGTGAACCCCGCGTCCTTCAGGTTGTCGAGCACGCTGCGGCCCACTCCTCCGGCCGCGCGCCCCACACCGATCACGGCGACGGAGCCGGGGGCGAGCAGGCGCTGCACTGAGCGGGCCTCGGCGCGCTGCTCGCGCGCGTGCTGCACCGCGAGCGAGGCCTCAGTGGGCTCGATGTCGAACTCCAGACGGACCACGCCGTCCTCGAAGCTGCGCTTCTGCGTGTATCCGGCGTCCCGGAACACCTTGATCATCTTGGTGTTGGCGGGCAGCACCTCGGCGGCGAACCGGCGGATGCCGCGCTCGCGCGCGACGGCCGCGATGTGCTCCAACAGGGCGGAGGCGACGCCGCGGCCCTGGTGGGCGTCCTGCACGAGGAAGGCGACCTCCGCCTCGTCGGCGGGCGCCTTGGCGGGCATGTCGTGGGCGTTGATCCGGTCGTAGCGCACCGTCGCGATGAACTCGCCGCCCACGGTCACCGCGAGGCCGACCCGGTCCACGTAGTCGTGATGGGTGAAGCGGTGCACGTCCTTGGCGGAGAGCCGGGGGTAGGGCGCGAAGAAGCGGTAGTACTTCGACTCGTCCGAGACCTGCTCGTAGAAACTGGTCAGGTGCTCGGCGTCCGCGGTCGTGATCGGCCTGATCCGCGCGGTGCCGCCGTCGCGCAGCACCACGTCGGCCTCCCAGTGGGCGGGGTAGGCATGGCGGTCCGGCGGAGTCTCCATGTCGCAAGCGTAGGGCCGGGCACTGACAGACGGTGCTCCGTCGTACAGGTCGCGGCCCGTGCGTACGGAGGGCACGCTATGGAGGACCGAAGGGCCGTGCCGGTGAGGACCTGGGTCCGCGTCACGCACGCCTCCCGGTATGGAACACTGGTCTAGACAACCGTGAGACACCTGAAGGGCAGCATCACATGGCTGAGCGCCGCGTCAACGTCGGCTGGGCCGAGGGCCTCCACGCCCGCCCCGCTTCCATCTTCGTCCGCGCGGCCACGGCGGCCGGCGTTCCCGTGACGATCGCGAAGGCGGACGGCAACCCCGTCAACGCCGCCTCCATGCTGGCCGTGCTCGGGCTCGGCGCCCAGGGCGGCGAGGAGATCGTGCTGGCCTCCGAGGCCGAGGGCGCGGACGCCGCGCTCGACCGCCTGGCGAAGCTGGTCGCCGAGGGGCTCGAGGAGCTTCCGGAGACCGTCTGACACACAGACGTACCGCAGTACGGCGAAGCCGTGCGTGGAAGCCGTACGTTGAAGCCGTGCGTTGAAGCCGTGCGTTCCCTTTTCGGGGCGCACGGCTTTTTCGTTTGCGCGGGACGGAATTTCCGCGCACCCTTGCAAGGCGCCTTCAATTCGGAGTGAATTGGGCAGCGGAAATCGATCCGCGACCCATTCGACGAATAGCGCACTTCTTTGTATACGGCCTCGCTGTTAAACCTGGTGCCCCACCGTGTTGACTGAATGTTGCGAAGTCCTCACACGCTCGCCCGCGCGGGGCACGCGCAGCTTGTGGGCGGCCGTCGCGCGCTCCGTGTGCAGGGTCGCCAGGGCGCGGGCCCGCTCCGCGTCGCCGCGCGCCACGGCATCGACGATGGCGCCGTGCTCGGCCCAGGACTCGGCCGGCTGGGCGGGGCTCTCCACGGCGTACATCCAGGCAATCTTGTGCCGGAGCTGGGTGAGCAGGGTGATCAGGCCAGGGCTGCCGGAGGCCTGCGCGAGCGTCTCGTGGAACCAGCTGCCCAGGGAGCGCAGATCCTCGCTCTGACCTCGCCTGGAGCGCTCCTGGCCGAGCCTGACCAGGCCGCGCAGGACCTTGAGGTGGGCCTCGGTGCGGCGCTGCGCGGCGCGGGCGGCGCCCATGGGTTCGAGCAGCATGCGGATCTCCAGGAGGTCGGCGGCCTCCTGCTCGGTGGGTTCGGCGACGCACGCGCCCGCGTGCCTGCGCGTGACGACGAAACCCTCCGCCTCCAGGGTGCGCAGCGCCTCGCGGACGGGGACGCGCGAGACCCCGTAGCGGCGCGCGAGCAGCTCCTCGGTGAGCCTGCCGCCACGTCCGTAGACCCCCGCGACGATGTCGTCGCGGATCGCCGTGCATACCGAGTGTGCGGGAATGCGCATGAGCCGACCTCCGCCTTAATCCCCGCGAAACGCGGTCGATTGACTCCCCTGCAAGCGCGAATGACACGCGGCCGGAGGGCTTGCTCAGTGACTCTATTCCACCGCCCTCGAATTTCCGACGAGAGAACTGAATCCGGGGATATTTTTTGGACACCGCGGACCCGCGCACGCGAAAGCCCCGGCTCGGTGAGCCGGGGCTTTCACTGCGTGTGCCGGGTGGGTCGACCGGGTGGGTCAGACGTTCACGCCGTGCTGGCGCAGGTACGCGACGGGGTCGATGTCCGAGCCGTAGTCCGGGCCGGTCCTGGCCTCGAAGTGGAGGTGCGGGCCCGTGACGTTGCCGGTCGCGCCGGAGAGGCCGAGCTGCTGGCCGGGCGTGACGTCCTGGCCGACGGAGACGCTGATCGACGACATGTGGCCGTACTGGGTGTACGTACCGTCCTTCATCTTGATCACGACGTTGTTGCCGTACGAGCCGCCCCAGCCGGCCTCGACGACGGTGCCCATGCCGACCGAGTGCACCGAGGTGCCGGTGGAGGCGTGGAAGTCGATGCCGGTGTGGCTGCCGGAGGACCACAGGCCGCTGCCGGCCTGGTAGCCGGTGGAGACGTACGAGCCGGAGATCGGCGCCACGAAGCTGTTCAGGCGCTTGCGCTCGGCCTCACGGGCGGCGCGCTCCTTGGCCTCGCGCTCCTTCTTGGCCTTCTCGGCGGCCCGCTTCTTGGCCTCGGCCTCGGCCTTGCGCTTGGCCTCCTCGGCCTTCTTCTTGGCCTCGGCCTCGGCCTTCGCCTTGGCGGCGGCCTTCTGCTGCGCGGAGGCCTGCGCGTCGATCTGGTCGGCGAGCGAGTCGCCGATGGCCACGGCCTGCGTGAGGCCGTCGTGTTCGGCCATCGAGGTGTCGGCGGCGAGCGCGGGAGCGGCGAGGCCACCCACCACACCCGTCGTGGTGATCGCGGCGACGCCGGCGACCTGTGCGGTGGTACGCGTCAGTCGGCCGGGACGGCGGTGCTTCCCGGTGGCACGGGTGAACCCCATGAAGTGGCTGGTCCTTTCCTTCCTTCTCGCCTACCGGGTTAGCTGACGGGTTCGGAGCAGGAAGGTCTCCTACAGGCCCCCTCCCCTTACGGGAAGAGCGCCCGATTCACCCCAGGGACTTCGGTGGGTCCCCGGCTCCCCTGGCTCACACCATGGGGACTCGGCGATGACTGTCCGGTGTCGCGGGCGCGACGTACGTCTGGCCGAACAGCCGGGGGGAACGCTAAGCGGGCCGTCTTTGAATCAACAAACAGAACTCGCCGTTTGTAGCGCACGCCACAGCCCAGAGAGGCAACCTCTATGCTAATTCGGACATTTACGACTCTGTCGTGATCGTTGACGGTCGTGACGCACGCCACGAAGCCCCGGATGCCAGGGGTCGGCTCCGGGGCTTCGTGGCGTGCTACGTAGAGGCGGCCTCAGCCCGCGACCACCGTGACTTCGCCGATGCCGAGCGCCTTGACCGGCTCCTCGATCTGCGCGGCGTCGCCCACCAGGATCGTCACCAGACGGTCCGCCGGGAACGCGTTCACGACGGCGGCCGTCGCCTCCACCGTTCCGGTGGAGGCGAGTTGCTGGTAGAGCCGCGCCTGGAAGTCGTCCGGCAGGTGCTGCTCGACCTGGTCGGCGAGGGTGCTCGCGACGGCCGCGGCGGTCTCGAACTTCAGCGGGGCGACGCCCACCAAGTTCTGTACGGCGGTGTCCCGTTCGGCGTCCGTGAGGCCCTCGGCCGCCAGCGTACGGAGCACCTTCCAGAGGTCGTCGAGCGCCGGACCGGTGTTGGGCGTGTCCACGGAGCCGCTGATGGCGAGCATCGCGGCGCCGCTGCCGTCGGGCGCCGAACGCAGCACCTGGGCGAAGGAGCGCACACCGTAGGTGTAGCCCTTCTCCTCGCGCAGGACGCGGTCCAGGCGCGACGTGAGGGTGCCGCCCAGGCAGTACGTGCCGAGGATCTGCGCGGGCCACACCCGGTCGTGCTTGTCGGGTCCGACGCGGCCGATGAGGAGCTGCGTCTGCACGGCGCCGGGGCGGTCCACGATGACCACACGGCCGGTGTCGTCGGCGACCACCGGCGGCACGGGGCGCGGCTCGCCGGCGCCGCCGGTCCAGGCGCCCAGCGTGTCGGCGAGGAGGGCGTCCAGGTCGATGCCCGTCAGGTCGCCGACGACGACGGCCGTGGCGGTGGCGGGGCGGACGTGCCGGTCGTAGAAGGCGCGCACGGCCGCGGCGTCGATGGCCGCGACGGTCTCCTCGGTGCCCTGGCGCGGGCGGGACACGCGCGCGTCGGCCGGGAAGAGCTGCTTGGAGAGCTCCTTGGCGCCGCGCCGGGCCGGGTTGGCGCTCTCGTGCGGGATCTCGTCCAGGCGGTTGCGTACGAGGCGCTCGATCTCGCTGTCGTCGAAGGCGGGGGCGCGCAGGGCGTCCGCCAGCAGGGCGAGGCCCTTGGCGAGGCGGGAGGCGGGCACTTCGAGGGAGGCGCGTACGCCGGGGTGGTCGGCGTGCGCGTCCATGGTGGCGCCGCAGCGCTCCAGTTCGGCGGCGAACTCCTCGGCGGAGTGCTTGTCGGTGCCCTCGTTGAAGGCGCGCGCCATGATCGTGGCGACGCCGTCGAGGCCCTTGGGCTCGGCGTCCAGCGGAGCGTCCAGGTGCACCTCCACGGCGACGACCTGCTGGCCGGGCCGGTGGCAGCGCAGCACCGTCAGGCCGTTGGGGAGCGCGCCGCGCTCCGGGGCCGGGAACGCCCAGGGCTTGGGCTCGCCGGCCTGCGGCCGGGGGTGGAAGTCCATGCTCGCGAGCTGCTCGGTCACTGGCCCGCCTCCTCGTGGCTCGCGTCGTTCTCGTCTTCGGGGTCGGCGGGCGCGGTGGGCTCGTACACGAGCACCGCGCGGTTGTCGGGCCGCAGGCACGCCTTGGCGACCTCCTGGACCTCCTCGGCGGTCACGTCCAGGACGCGCCCCACGGCCGTCAGGGCGAGCTGCGGGTCGCCGAACAGGACGGCGTAGCGGCACAGCTCGTCGGCGCGGCCCGCGACCGTGCCGAGGCGGTCCAGCCACTCGCGCTCCAACTGGGCCTGGGCGCGCTCCATTTCCTCGGGGCTCGGGCCCTCCTCGGCGAACCGGGCGAGCTCCTCGTCGACGGCGGCCTCGATGACCGGGACCTCGACGTCTCCGGAGGTCTTCACGTCGAGCCAGCCCAGGGAGGGCGCTCCGGCGAGGCGCAGCAGACCGAAACCGGCCGCCACGGCGGTGCGGTCACGGCGTACGAGGCGGTTGTAGAGCCGGGACGACTCGCCGCCGCCGAGCACGGTCAGGGCGAGGTCGGCGGCGTCGCACGCGCGCGTGCCGTCCTGCGGGAGGCGGTAGGCCGACATCAGGGCGCGCGCCGGGACCTCCTCCTCGACGACCTCGCGCAGCTGCCCGCCGAGGTTGCCCGGGAGAACGCCGTCGCGCGGGGCGGGCTTGCCGTCGTGGCCGGGGATGGAGCCGAAGTACCGCTCGACCCAGGCGAGCGTCTCCTCGGGGTCGATGTCCCCGACGATCGACAGGACCGCGTTGTTGGGCGCGTAGTAGGTGCGGAAGAAGTTCCGCGCGTCTTCGAGGGTGGCCGCGTCCAGGTCGGCCATGGAGCCGATGGGCGTGTGGTGGTACGGGTGGCCCTCGGGGTACATGAGGGCGGTCAGCTTCTCGAACGCGGTGCCGTAGGGGACGTTGTCGTAGCGCTGGCGGCGCTCGTTCTTCACGACGTCCCGCTGGTTCTCCATCGACTCGTCGTCGAGGGCCGTCAGGAGCGAGCCCATGCGGTCGGCCTCCAGCCACAGCGCGAGCTCCAGCTGGTGGGCGGGCATGGTCTCGAAGTAGTTGGTGCGCTCGAAGCTCGTCGTACCGTTGAGCGAGCCGCCCGCGCCCTGGACGAACTCGAAGTGCCCGTTGCCGTGCACCTGCTTGGAACCCTGGAACATCAGGTGCTCGAAAAGGTGAGCCAGCCCCGTACGGCCCTTGACCTCGTGGCGCGAGCCGACGTCGTACCAGAGGCAGACCGCCGCGACCGGGGTCAGGTGATCCTCGGAGAGCACCACGCGCAGGCCGTTGGCCAGCCGGTGCTCGGTCGCTTTCAGGCCGCCGGAGCCGGCCTCGGCGGTGGCCGTGTGACCCATGGGCATGTACGTCCCTTCGATCGCGGTGCAACGCGAATACGCGGTGAGCTCTGGACTGCGGCAGGTCCTGGAACACTGAACTGCTGCGAGTCCTGACACTGTATGCAAGCGTGCTGGCACCTGGCGAAGTTCCCGCCGGGGCTACGCCGTGAGCGAGCGGGCCGCCTTCCCGGGGCCGCGCGACACCCGGTACTGACGGGCCGCGAGCGGCGTTGTCAGTGGGGCGGTCCACAATGGTCCGCGACAGTTCCCGTTCATGTACCCGTTCTTGTAGGTGAAGGAGCCGCAGCAGCGATGGCCCGCCGCAGCACGAAGACGCCGCCGCCCGACGACTTCGAGGAGAAGATCCTCGACATCGATGTGGTGGACGAAATGCAGGGCTCCTACCTGGAGTACGCGTACTCGGTCATCTACTCGCGCGCCCTGCCCGACGCCCGCGACGGGATGAAGCCCGTGCACCGTCGCATCGTCTACCAGATGAACGAGATGGGGCTGCGCCCCGAGCGCGGCTACGTGAAGTGCGCCCGCGTCGTCGGCGAGGTCATGGGTAAGTTGCACCCCCATGGCGACGCGTCGATCTACGACGCCCTGGTGCGCCTCGCCCAGCCCTTCTCGATGCGCGTCCCGCTGGTCGACGGCCACGGCAACTTCGGTTCCCTCGGCAACGACGACCGCCCGGCCGCCATGCGGTACACGGAGTGCCGCCCGGACGCCGCGGCGTCCCTGATGACCGAGTCGATCGAAGAGAACACGGTCGACTTCGTCGCGAACTACGACGGCCAGGAGCAGGAACCGCTGGTTCTCCCGGCGGCGTACCCGAACCTGCTGGTGAACGGCGCGTCGGGCATCGCGGTCGGCATGGCGACCAACATGGCGCCGCACAACCTGGGCGAAGTGATCGCCGCCGCCCGGCACTTGATCCGGCACCCGGGCGCCGACCTCGACACGCTCATGAAGTACGTGCCGGGTCCCGACCTGCCGACGGGCGGCAAGATCGTCGGCCTGTCCGGCATCAGGGACGCCTACGAGACGGGCCGCGGCACGTTCAAGATCCGCTCGACTGTCTCCGTGGAGAACGTGACGGCGCGCCGCAAGGGCCTCGTCGTCACCGAGCTGCCCTTCGCGGTCGGCCCCGAGAAGGTCATCACGAAGATCAAGGAACTGGTCGGTTCCAAGAAGCTCCAGGGCATCGCCGACGTCAAGGACCTCACGGACCGCGAGCACGGCCTGCGCCTCGTCATCGAGATCAAGAACGGCTTCGTGCCGGAGGCCGTCCTGGAGCAGCTCTACAAGCTGACGGCCATGGAGGAGTCCTTCGGGATCAACAACGTGGCCCTGGTGGACGGCCAGCCGCTCACCCTCGGCCTCAAGGAACTCCTCGAGGTCTACCTGGACCACCGCTTCGACGTGGTGCGTCGCCGCAGCGAGTTCCGCCGCAGCAAGAAGCAGGACCGGCTGCACCTGGTGGAGGGCCTCCTCGTCGCCCTGGTGGACATCGACGAGGTCATCCGGATCATCCGCTCCAGCGAGAACAGCGCGCAGGCCAAGGAGCGCCTCATCGAGCGCTTCTCGCTGAGCGAGATCCAGACGCAGTACATCCTGGACACGCCGCTGCGCCGCCTCACCAAGTTCGACCGCATCGAGCTGGACGCGGAGCGCGACAAGCTCATGGGCGAGATCGACGAGCTGACCGGGATCCTGGAGTCGGACGCCGAGCTGCGCAAGCTGGTCTCCTCCGAGCTGGCCGCCGTGGCGAAGAAGTTCGGCACGGACCGGCGCACGGTGCTCCTGGAGTCTGCGGGCGCCCCGGTGTCGGCCGTCCCGCTCCAGGTAGCCGACGACCCGTGCCGCGTGCTGCTCTCCTCGACCGGGCTGCTCGCCCGTACGGCGAACGGCGATCCCTTCACCGAAGGTGAAGGCACCAAGCGCGTGAAGCACGACGTGATCGTCTCCGCCGTCCCCGCGACGGCGCGCGGCGAGGTCGGCGTCGTCACGTCCGAGGGCCGCCTGCTGCGCCTGAACGTGATCGATCTGCCGCAGCTCCCGGAGACGGCGGCCACGCCGAACCTCTCCGGAGGAGCCCCGATCTCCGAGTTCCTGTCCTCCCTGGAGCCGGACGAGACGGTCGTCTGCCTCATGACCCTCGACGAGTCCTCACCCGGCCTGGCGGTCGGCACGGAACAGGGCATCGTGAAGCGCGTGGTGCCCGACTATCCGTCCAACAAGGAGGAGTTGGAGGTCATCACCCTCAAGGACGGCGACCGCGTAGTGGGCGCCGCCGAGCTGCGCACCGGCGAGGAGGACCTGGTCTTCATCACGGACGACGCCCAACTGCTGCGTTTCCAGGCCTCCATCGTGCGTCCGCAGGGCCGCGCAGCGGGCGGCATGGCGGGCGTGAAGCTGGCGACGGGCGCGAAGGTCATCTCCTTCACCGCGGTCGACCCGGCGGTCGACGCGGTGGTCTTCACGGTGGCCGGTTCGCGCGGCACGCTGGACGACTCCGTGCAGACGACGGCCAAGCTCACGCCGTTCGACCAGTACCCGAGGAAGGGGCGCGCCACGGGCGGCGTCCGCTGCCAGCGCTTCCTCAAGGGCGAGGACTGTCTGAGCCTGGGCTGGGCGGGTCCGGCACCCGCGCGTGCGGCGCAGAAGAACGGTGCGCCGGCCGAACTGCCCGAGATGGACCCGCGCCGCGACGGCTCGGGCGTCTCCCTGCCGAAGACGGTGTCGGCGACGGCGGGCCCCGCCTAGGCCCCTACGGGATCTACGTAGTCCGCGACCTCCGCGGCCTCGCCCTTGTCCTGTACGTAGCGGAGAACGCCCCACATGCCCTGCTCGTCGGCGGTGTGGGGGGCGTCGCTCTTGGCGGCGTCGAGCTGTCGGCCGAGGCCGGCGGCGCCGATGTCGGATCCGATGAGTACGAGCTGCGTGAGGCGCTCCTGGCCGCTCGGCCACGGCTCCGGGTAGAAGCGCAGGAAGCGGCCCACGGCGTGCACGGCGTACCGGTTGCCCGGGTCGTCCGCGCCGAAGTCGACGTATCCCTTGATGCGGAAGAGCCCGTCGGGCCGGCTGTCGAGGAAGGCGATCAGTCGGCGGGGGTCCATGGGCACGTCGGAGGTGAACGCGACGCTGTCGTAGGCGGCGTGCAGATGCCCGTCGTGTGCCGCGTGGTCGTCATGATCGCCGTCGTGCCGGTGCAGGTCGTCGAAGGACAGCTGGCCGATCCGCTCCTCCGTGGGGCGGCAGTCGAAGAGCAGCTCCGGGTCGATCCGCCCGTACGACGCCGACACGACGGCGGCCCGGTCGGCCGCGGCCCGTACGACGCCCAGGACGCGCTCACGCTCGGCCGGCCCCACGCGGTCGCCCTTGTTCACCACGACCAGGTCCGCGATGCCCAAGTGCCGCTCCACCTCGGGGTGCTTCGCGCGCGTGGCGTCGAACTCGGCGGAGTCGACGACCTCGACCAGCCCTCCGTACACGATCCGCGGGTTCTCACTGGCGAGCACCATGCGCACGAGCTCTTGAGGCTCCGCGATGCCGCTCGCCTCGATCACGATGACGTCAATGGCATGGACGTCATTGACGGGCCGGGTCAACTTGTCCAGATACACGTCAAGTTCACTGGCATCCACGGCACAGCACAGGCACCCGTTGCCCAGCGAGACGGTCGAGTCGCCCAGTTGCCCGGCGACCGCCATGGCGTCGATCTCGATCGACCCGAAGTCGTTGACGATCGCCCCGATCCGCGTCCCCCCGCTGCGGTGCAACAGGTGGTTGAGCAGCGTGGTCTTCCCCGACCCAAGGAAGCCCGCGAGGACGACGACGGGGATCTGCTGCGGGCTGGCCTTGCTCAACGCGACCTCTCTCACACCGAAACACACCGGGTCACACGCCGCGGCGTGCGCCGGCCCAGGAACCGGCTCTCGTACGAAGAATGAATGCCGCCCCAGGATACGAGCGGGCGGAAAGGCCGCGAAGTGAACGATTGCTAACGGTGCCCGATGGGCACACGTTGGACATGGCGCCGGTTTTCGCGAACTGAGCATGTTTCCGTGCGCCTCCTCTCCGCCTCCCGCCGATCAGAGCCGCTCGGCATCCTGGGGGGTGGCAAGCGCGCCGCCCACCGCCGCCGGTCCACACCTGTCGCCCCGCACCCGACGACCGGCGCACGGTCGCCTGAATCGGGGGTTGACATGGCCACACAGAGTAAAGGGATTTGCCAGACGGTAGTCGCCGCCACCGTAGGCGGACTCGCGGGCAGCACCGCGACGCATCTGTGGCACCGCTTCGGCCCAGGGCCGAAGCGGGTCTCGGAGGAGCGCCGCCGCCTGGCCCGCGCCCATCAACAGCGCATGCACTGGGAGCTGCTGAGCAAGGCCATCGACGACCCCGACCTCGCGGCCGTGATCGATACGTTCGACGTGGATCTGTCTCCGGCGAAGCGCCGCCAGATGCTGTACGCCAACCTCTGGTACATCAACGCCTTCCACCTCTACGAATCCGGCCTGCTGGACCGGAAAGGTGTCTTCGGACACCTGCGAGAGCTCTTCCAGAGCCCCTACATCTGCGAGTACTGGGAAATCACCCGCCCCCACCGGGCAGCCCTGGACCCGACGTCCACCGAGGCGGAGATCGGTCGGATGGCCGAAGAGCTCTTCAACGAGATACAGGCCGCCTCCGACACGGAGGAGTGGTGGGTGGTCGGCGAGCCGCCGTCGGACTGACGCGCATGCGGTGCGGCGGTTCCCCCGTAGCGATGAAGTTGCGCACCAACTCCCGCTGACAACAGGGTAATCGGTACCCTCACGCCCCGATTGGCGCATTACTGTGACGGCGCCACGTCGCCCGCTGAGAAGGAACCGGTCCCTTGAAGATCGCACGCCGCACCGGAGTACCCCCGAGCGCCCGCGGCAGCGTCCCGCTGCCACCCCGCCGGGCGCCGGAGAGGGGGGCAGACCGATGACCCCCAACCCGAAGCGGCTGCTGATCACGCTCATTTGCGCCCTGATCTCGATCATCGCGGGAGGAGTCGCCGGAATCCTCCAGTACGCCTCCGAGCACGATCTCATTTCGGCGTTTCAGTACGGCGGCGGAGCGTTCGTGGTGACCATGACGCTCACGCTCATGGTGGCCGGCGCGCTCGAGTGGCTGTAAGCCCGACGGCAGTCAGCCGCAGCGAACCGTACACCCGTCGTAGTGAAGTTGGCCCACAACTGGCCTCAGTAGAAGGCGAATCGGTGCCCCCGGACCCCATTCGGCGCACTAATGTTGCGGCGTAACATCACCACGCCGCGAAGGAACCGGTTCCCTTGAAGATCGTACGCCGCATCGGAGTACCCCCGAGCGCCCGCGGCAGCGCCTCCGGCGCCACCTGCCCCGATGTCTTCGAACTCAGCGATGGGAACTTCGCCGTGATCGGCACGGAGGCCACCGCGGACCTGAAGGACGAACTCCCCTCAGACGCCGGGGTCGCCGACTACGAGCGCATCGTCATTGTGAACCGGGAGACGCTGGTGCGCGCCAAGGGGGACATCCCGGACAGCTGAGAGCCAGTGGCGGCTTCCGCCCCCACACCCTTTCGAGGCCCGGCAGGATCACCTGCCGGGCCTCGGCCGTACCCCGTCACGACACGCGCGGCACCGGCGCGGGCGGCACCGCCACCGGCGGCTCCACCCCCACATACCGCGCCGCCGGGCGAATGATCTTCGAGTCCTCGGCCTGTTCCAGGATGTTGGCGCTCCAGCCGACGACTCGGGCCGCCGCGAACGTCGGCGTGAACATGGTGCGCGGCAGTCCGCACAGCTCCATGACCACGCCCGCGTAGAACTCCACGTTCGTGTGCAGTTCACGGCCCGGCTTGAGCTCCGCGAGGATCGCCTCAACCCGGCGCTCGACCTCGACCGCGAAGTCCACGAGCGGGCCGCCGAACTGCTGCGCGATGCCGCGCAGCATGCGCGAGCGCGGGTCCTCGGTGCGGTAGACGGGGTGACCGAAGCCCATGATCCGCTCGCCCGCGAGCACCCGTTCACGGATCCAGGGGTCGATGCGGTCCGGGGTGCCGATCGCGTCCAGGGTGTCGAGTGCCCGGCTGGGCGCCCCTCCGTGCAGCGGCCCGGACAGCGCCCCGACCGCACCGACCAGGGAGGCCGCGACATCGGCCCCGGTCGACGCGATGACGCGCCCCGTGAACGTTGACGCATTGAATCCATGATCAATGGTTGAGATCAGGTATTGCTCGATGGCCCGCGCATGCGCGGGGTCCGGTTCCGAACCGGTCAACATGTACAGGTAGTTGGCCGCGTACGAGAGGTCCTCGCGCGGTTCCACGGGGTCGAGCCCCTCGCCGAGCCGGTGCAGCGCGGTGAGCATCGTGGGGACCACCGCCGTGGCCGCGACGGCGTCCGCGCGACGCCGGTCCGGGTCGATGTCGTACACCGGCCGGAAACCGCGGGCGGCACCGAACAGCGAGAGCGCCGTACGCAGCCCGGCGAGCGGCCCGGAGACCGCACCGGCCCGCGCGATCGCCGGCAGCGCGTCCCGCACGTCCGCGGGCAGCCCGCGCAGCCCCGCCGCCTCCCGCGCGAAGGCGGCCGACCGCTCCGCGTCGGGCAGTTCACCGTGCACCATCAGGTGCCACACGTCCTCGAAGCCGCGGGCACCCGCGAGTTCGACGGCGGAGTACTGGCGGTAGTGGTAGAAGCCCTCGCGCCCCCTGACGTCCCCGAGTTCGGTGTCGGTGACGACGACGCCCGCGAGCCCTCGCGGCACGTCGGCGACGGGGGTGGACGCGGTCCCATTGATCGACATGTTTCCTCCCTGGACTTGATTTGACTGTCCATGCTTGACTCATCTGCTGTCAATATTGATTGAGTCAATGCACTTCCATCCGGATACGGTGACGCGCATGAGGGATCAAGAACCCGCGCCCGCGCAGCAGGCCCGCCGCCTGACGACCAAGGAGACCGCCGAACTCCTCGGCGTGAAGCCCGAGACGGTGTACGCGTACGTGAGCCGCGGACAGCTCACCAGCAGGCGCGCGGAGAGTAGGCGTGGCAGCACCTTCGACGCCGCCGAGGTCGAGGCCCTCGCCCGCCGCAACAGGCGGGAGCCCACGACCGGTTCGGGCACGGGCGAGCTCTCGGTACGCACACGGATCACCCTCATCGAGGACGACCGGTACTTCTTCCGGGGGGTCGACGCGGTGGAGCTCGCGAACCGCCACTCGTACGAGGAAGTCGCGGAGTGGCTGTGGACCGGCCGGCTGCGCCCCGGCGTCCGGTTCACCGCGCCCAAGGAGTCGCTCGGCGCCGCCCGCGAGGCCGTGGCCGCCCTGCCCGAACTCAGCAGCCCCATCGACCGGTTGCGGGTGGCGGCCGTCGCCGCGGCGACCGCGGACCCGTTGCGCTACGACCTGTCCGAGGACTCCGTACTGGGCACCGCCCGGTCCCTCATCCCGACGCTCGCGGCGGCCCTGCCTCTCGTACGGACGACCTATGCGGACGGCGCGCCGATCGCGCAGCGGCTGTGGGGGCGGCTCACCTACAAGAAGCCCGACGAGGCGTCACTGCGCGTCCTGGACCTGGCACTTGGCCTGCTCGTCGACCACGATCTGGCGGCCTCGACGCTCGCGGTGCGGGTCGCCGCGTCCGCGCGGGCGCACGCGTACGCCGCCGTCTCGGCGGGCCTTGGCGTCCTGGAGGGGCCGTTGCACGGGGCGGCGAGCGGTCTGGCCCACCGGATGCTCCTGGAGGTCCTGGACCGGGGCAGCGCGGGAGCCGTGGTCGCCGATGAGCTGCGCGCGGGCCGCCGCGTTCCCGGCCTCGGCCACCGCCTCTACCCGCGTGAAGACCCGCGCGCGCAGGCGCTGTTCACGGCCCTGGAGGACCTGCCGGAGGCGGAACCGGCGCTGCTGGCCGCCCGTGACATCGTGGCGACCACCGCCCGCCACACCGACCTGCACGCCAATGTGGACCTGGCCCTGGCCGCGTTCACCGCCTCGTTCGGGATGGCTGCGGAGGCGGGCGAGACGATCTTCGCCGTCGCTCGCACGGCGGGCTGGATCGCGCACGCCCTGGAGGAGTACGACGAACGCCCGCTCCGTATGCGGCCAACAGGACACTACGTAGGGCTGCGTCCGCCGCAGCCCCTGCCACCGGTGTCCGCGGCGGAGTGACCGGGGCGGCCGGGTTAGGGTCACCCGCGTGAGTACGTGCACGACCGCCTCGCGGGATCTTCAGGAGCCCCTCGCCGGGACCGCGGCCACCGCCCGCACCTGGCTGCTGATCGAGCAGCCGGGGCCGTGGGGCGCGAAGGCCCTGGTCTCCAGCCACCTCGACCCGGAAGTGGGACGCGCCCTGGAGGCGGCGGCCGACGGGACGGGGGTCCGCGTCGCGCTCATCCGTCGTCCGGGGCGGCACGCGGACCGCCATGCCGCGCAACGCCGACGGGTGTACGCGGCCCACACGACTCCGGGAAACGCGTGGCTGCGCAGCACGACGGTCGACGCCCCTGAAGAGCTTCTGCGCCTCGACTTCGTCTCCTTGGGAGCGGGTCGGCACGGCGACTTCGGCGAGCCCTACGAAGGCACGCCACTCGCGTTCGTGTGCACCAACGGGAAGCGCGACCGGTGCTGCGCGCTCCTGGGCCGGCCCCTCGCCTCCGAACTCGCCGCCTCCGAAGCGGAAGGCGTCTGGGAGGTCACCCACCTCGGGGGCCACCGCTTCTCCCCCACCCTCCTTGTGCTGCCCCATGGCTACGCCTACGGAAGGTCCTCGGCCGCCGACGTCAAGGAGATCCTGGAGGCGGTGCGCTCCGACCGGATCGTGACGTACGGGTGCCGCGGCAACTCCGCCTGGGACCGCCCTGGGCAGGCTGCCGAACTGGCCGTGCGCCGGGCGACCGGGGCGTACGCCGCCGGCGTCCTGAGCGTCGTACACACGAAGTCGACGGACTCCTTCGGTGCCCCGAATTCCACCGGCTCCCCCGATGCCCCGCACTGGGAGGTGACGGTCGCCCACGTGGACGGCCGTCGCTGGACGGTCACCGTCGCCCAAGGGTCCTCGCTCCCACCCCGTCCGGAGAGCTGTGACGCCGCCCTTGGCTCGCCGGCCCGCATGGACGTCGTCGCTGTGCGTGAGGTTTCCGCCGCTCACGGCTGAGGCCGCGCGGCCCCGTCGAAGCGGCCGGGGAGATCCGCGCCACAAGGCCTTCGACCTGGGCCGACGGGCCCGTACGGTGCTGAGCCATGAGCTCGACTCCCCCTGCCCGCCGACTCCGCTTCGGCCTGCCCAAAAGGGTGTTCGCCCAGGTGCTGCTGATGCAGGTGGCGATCGCCGCGGGAGTGGCGGTGCTGGCCACCGGGCTCTTCCTGGCGCCGCTCAGCGACCAGCTCGACGACCAGGCGATGCGCCGGGCCCTGGCCATCGCCCAGACCACGGCCGCGGAGCCCCGGATCGCCGCCGAGCTGCGGTCCTCCCGTCCCAGCCCGGACGGTCCCGTGCAGGCCGCGGCTGAGCGGATCCGGCGGGCGAGTGGCGCCGAGTACGTCGTGATCATGAACAGGGAAGGCGTGCGCTGGTCGCACACCGACCGCGGCCGGATCGGGCACGTCGTGTCGACGGACCCCAGCGCGGCGCTGGCGGGCCACGCGGTCATGGAGATCGACGAGGGGACCCTCGGCCGCTCCGCGCGCGGCAAAGTGCCGCTCAGGGCCTCGGACGGGGCCATCGTGGGGGCCGTCTCGGTCGGCATCGAGTACGACAGCGTCCGCGCGCGCCTCGTCCACGCCATCCCCGGACTGTTCGCGTACGCCGGAGGGGCCCTGGCCGTCGGGGCGCTCGCCGCCTATCTGATCTCGCGCCGAGTCCAGCGGCAGACCCGTGACCTGGCCTTCTCCGATATCTCGGCGCTCCTGGCCGAGCGCGAGGCCATGCTGCACGGCATCCGCGAGGGCGTCGTCGCGCTGGACCGCGGCGGGCGGATCCGGCTGCTCAACGACGAGGCGCAGCGGTTGCTCGGCGTCGACGCGAAGGCCATCGGACAGCCACTGGACGAGGCGCTCGGCACGGGCCGCACAACGGATGTGCTCGCGGGGCACGTGACCGGGACCGACCTGCTGACCGTCCGCGGGCAGCGCGTCCTGGTCGCCAACCGGATGCCCACCGACGACGGCGGCGCGGTCGCCACTCTGCGCGACCGCACCGAACTGGAGCAGCTCGGCCGCGAACTCGACTCCACGCGCGGCCTGATCGACGCCCTGCGCGCGCAGGACCACGAACACGCCAACCGCATGCATACGTTGCTGGGGCTGCTGGAGCTGGAGATGTACGAGGAGGCCGTGGAGTTCGTCGGCGAGGTGGCCGGGTCGCGTCGGGTGACCGCGGAGCAGATCACCGAGCGGATCCAGGACCCGCTGCTGTCCGCCCTGTTGGTGGGCAAGGCGACGGTCGCCGCGGAGCGCGGTGTCGCGTTCGGCATCTCCGGTGACACCTGGCTGCCGGACCGGCTCGTCGATCCGCGCGGTCTCGTCACGATCGTCGGCAACCTGGTGGACAACGCCCTGGACGCGACCACCGGTTCGGACCGGCACGCGCGCGTGGAGGTGGTTTTGCGGGCGGAGGGCCGTAGCGCGGTCCTACGGGTACGTGATTCGGGTCCTGGCGTCCCCGCCGACCAGCGGGAAACGGTCTTCGTGGAAGGCTGGTCCACCAAGGAACCGCCTGCCCACGGCAAGCGCGGCATCGGGCTCGCCCTGGTGCGCAGGTTCGCCGAGCGGCAGGGCGGCGCGGCCGAGGTGGCGCAATCGCCCATCGGCGGCGCCGAGTTCGTCGTCGTACTGCCCGAGGCCCTCACCGACGAGGTGCCGGAAGCCGAAGAAGTGCCGGAAGCGACCGGGGAGGCCCGATGATCGACGTAATCGACGTACTGGTCGTGGACGACGACACCCGCGTGGCCGACGTCAACGCCGCCTATGTGGCGAAGGTTCCCGGCTTCCGCGTCGCGGCCACCGCGCACAGCGCGGCGGAGGCGCTCGACCGGATCGAGGATCGCCATGTCGACCTGGTGCTGCTCGACCACTATCTGCCGGACCGGACGGGCCTCGCACTCGCCCGGACGGTGCGCGAACGCGGCCACCAGATCGACGTGATCATGGTGACCGCGGCGCGGGACGTGGGGACCGTACAGGCCGCGATGCGCCATGGGGCGCTGCAGTACCTGGTCAAGCCGTTCTCGTTCGCGGGCCTGCGGGGCAAGTTGGAGGCGTACGCGACGCTGCGGCGCACCCTGGACGGCGGTGGCGAGGCGGAGCAGGCGGAGGTCGACCGGATCTTCGGCGCGCTCTCCTCCGGGCCCGCGCCTGAGCTGCCCAAGGGACACTCCCCCACCACCGCCGACCTGGTACGCAGGGCGATGATGACCGCCGAAGGCCCGCTCTCGGCGCAGGAGTTGGCCGACGTCACCGGGCTGAGCCGGCAGACCGCCCAGCGCTATCTGAAGCTCCTGGAGCGGACCGGGCGGGTGCGGCTCAGCCTGAAGTACGGCGACACCGGGCGGCCCGAGCACCGCTACGAGTGGGCGGCCAGCCTCTGACGATGCCCGGGAGGGGCTGCCCATGGCCCGGGAGGGGCCGCCCGCGCCCCGAAAGGGCCGCGTCAGACCGCCCCGGCGCCGGTGAGCGCCCTTACCTCGGTCTCCGCGTGCTTGGCCTCGTCCGGCTCCTCCGGGGACGTCACGGTGCCCAGCCAGCCCGCGAGGAAGCCGAGCGGAATCGAGACGAGACCGGGGTTCTCCAGCGGGAAGAACTGGAAGTCCACTCCGGGGAACAGCGAGGCGGGGCTCCCGGAGACCACCGGCGACAGCACCACGAGCACCAGCGCGGGCACCAGACCGCCGTACACCGACCACACGGCGCCCCGCGTCGTGAAGCCGCGCCAGAACAGCGAGTAGAGCAGCACCGGCAGATTGGCCGACGCGGCGACGGCGAACGCGAGACCGACCAGGAACGCCACGTTCAGATCCCGCGCGAGCAGCCCAAGACCGATCGCGAGCGCGCCGACACCGGCCGCGGCGACCCGCGCCACCGCGACCTCGCTGTACTTCGATCCGCCGCCCCGGCCGCCCCTGCGGAGCGAGGCGTACAGGTCGTGCGCCACGGACGCCGAGGACGCCAGCGTGATCCCGGCGACGACGGCGAGGATCGTGGCGAAGGCGACCGCGGCGACGATCGCGAACAGCGCCGTCCCGCCCGTGGAGTCCGCGCCGCCGCCCAGGTCGAGGGCGAGCAGCGGAACCGCCGTGTTCCCCGCGGCGTTCGACCCCCGTACGGCATCGGACCCCACGACGGCCGCGGCACCGAACCCGAGCACGATCGTCATCAGGTAGAAGCTGCCGATGAGCCCGATGGACCACACGACCGAGCGGCGCGCGGCCCGTGCGGTCGGCACGGTGTAGAAGCGCGACAGGATGTGCGGAAGGCCCGCCGTGCCGAGCACGAGCGCGAGGCCCAGGCTGATGAAGTCGAATCGCGCGGTCCAGCTTCCGCCGTACTTCAGACCGGGCACGAGGAAGTCCGAGCCGTGCCCGCTGCGTGCGGCGGCGGTGCGCAGCAGCTGGTCGAAGTCGCCGTGGAAGCGCGCCAGGACGAGCACCGTCAGGGCGATCGCCCCGCCCATGAGCAGGACGGCCTTCACGATCTGGATCCACGTGGTGGCCCGCATCCCTCCCAACGACACATAGATGACCATGAGCGCGCCCACGCCGACGACGGTCCATGCCTGCGCGGCGCCACTCGCCTCCCCCAGCAGCAGCGCGACCAGGCTTCCCGCGCCCACCATCTGCGCCACCAGATAGAGAACGGACACGGTCACCGAGGAAGTTCCCGCGGCGATCCGCACGGGCCGCTCCCGCATCCGGGCCGCGACGACGTCGGCGAGCGTGAACCGGCCGCAGTTGCGCACCAGTTCGGCGACGAGGAAGAGCACGACGAGCCAGGCCACGAGGAAGCCGACCGAGTACAGCAGCCCGTCGTAGCCGAACAGTGCGATGAGGCCGGAGATGCCGAGGAAGGACGCGGCCGACATGTAGTCGCCCGCGATGGCGAATCCGTTCTCCATGGGCGAGAACAGTCGGCCGCCCGCGTAGAACTCCTCCGCCGAACCGTGCCGCTTGCGGCTCGCCCAGGTCGTGATGGCGAGCGTCACCGCCACGAACACGCTGAACAGGACCAGGGCCAGGGTCTGATGCGTCCCCGTCACCGCTGGCCGCCCTCGCCGCGTGCAGCACCGTTTCCGCTCGTGCGTGCCTGCTCGCCGATACCGCGCGTCATCTCCTGCGTGTCCCACCGCAGTTCGAGCGCCGCCCGGTCGCGGCGCAGCCTCGCATGGCGTACGTACAGCCAGGTCAGCAGGAACGTACTGGCGAACTGCCCGAGCCCCGCCAGCATCGCCACGTTCACGGCGCCCGCGACCGGTTCGGCCATCAGGCCGGGCGCCGTTGTGGCGGTGACGACGTACGCGACGTACCAGACGAAGAAGATCACAGCAGCCGGGACGACGAACCGCCGGTAGCGCCCGCGCACTTCCTGGAACGCCGCGCTGCGCTGCACCTCCAGATAGACCCCCGCGGTGCTCCGCTCGGCGGCCACGGCGCGGGCCGGCGCGGCGGACGTCCGCGTCCGCCCGTCAGGCGCTCGCCGCTCGCCCCACGCCGAGTCCAGCGGGTCGTACCAAGGGTCGCCGGTGCCCGCCGCGGCACCGGCCCTGGGCCGCGCGGTCGCGCGCCCGTCGTGCTTGTCCACCGAACTCTCCTTGTCCGCGGCCCACTTCGGCCGCGTGCCAAGGATGGACAGACCGGGAAGATCCCGGACTCTCCTCGCAGACCCTTCACCCCATTAGGTGATGGCCGTCCCCGGCGGCTTCGCGAGCCCGTGCCGGTACGCGTAACGGACCGCCTGGGCGCGGTCCTTGAGCCCGGCCTTCGCGAACAGGTTGTTGATATGGGTCTTCACCGTGGCCGTGGAGACGTGCAGGGACCGGGCGATCTCCTGGTTCGTCAGGCCGTCCGCGATCAGCACCAGGACCTCGGCCTCCCGCACCGTGAGTCCGTCCGGCGGCTCCTGGGGCTCCGGCACGGTGGCCTCGGGCTGCGAGAGTCTCTCCAGCAGCCGCCGCTGGATCTTCGGCGAGAGTCCCGCGTCACCGGACAGCACATCCTCCACCGCCCGGACGATCTCCTCCCCTCCCGCGTCCTTCGTGAGATAGCCGCGCGCTCCCGCCTTGAGGGCCGGAAAGAGCGAGTCGTCGTCGGCGTACGTGGTCAGGACGACGACCTGGGTGCCGGGGTACTCCTGCCGAATCCGTCTGGTCGCCTCCGCACCGTCGCAACGCGGCATCCGCAGATCCATCAGGACGACGTCCGGGGCCAGTTCGGCCACGAGTGCGACCGCCTCGTCACCGTCTCCCCCGGAGCCGACGACCTCGATCCCGGGCAGCAGCCCGAGCAGCATCACGATGCCTTCGCGCACCACCGTCTGGTCGTCGACCACCACCACGCGGGCCGGTGGCCTCCCCGCGCTCGCCCCCGCCTCGACCCCGCTCATACCGGAACCTTCAACCTGACCACGAAACCCTCCTCGCACGGCCCCGCCTCGAACGTGCCGCCCAGCAGCTCGGCGCGCTCCTTCATCCCCAACAGACCGTAACCGGAGCCACTGACAGTGAGCTCGTCATGCGCCCTGGCCGCACCCGAATCGCGTATTTCCAGGGCCACTTCGCTCGGACCGTACTCGAGCCGCAGATCCGCCTTCGCCCCCGGAGCGTGCTTGCGTACGTTCGTCAGCGCCTCCTGCGCGACTCTGCGCACGGTCTGGGACGCCTCGGCGGGCAGCGGCCGGCGCTCGCCTCCCACCGTGAGCGTGGCTCCGTCCGAGGACGCGACCAGCTCCCGCAGAAAGTCCTCCAGCGGCGTCATCTCGCCCCGCAGCGCCGACAATGCCTGCCGGGTCTCGTCGAGTCCGTCCCTTGCCATGCCGCGGGCCGCCACGACGCGCTCCAGGATCTGCTCCCGGTCCGCCCCGCGCTCGATGAGGAGCCGGGCGGCCTCCAGGTGCACGAGCTGGGCGGAGAGGCTGTGCGCGAGGACGTCGTGGATCTCGCGGGCGATCCGCGAGCGCTCGGCGAGCGCCGCCGACTCGGCCTCGGCGGCACGCGCGGCACGCTCCTGCGCCAGGGCCCGCTGCGCGCTGCCCCGCGCCTCGGCGTCCAGCCGCAGCACGTACCCGGAAAGGCTCAGGCCGATGGCGACGACCGCGGTGGTCAGCCAGGCGTCGTCGTTGACCACCGCGAACCCGGTGAGCGCCACGGCGGTGGCGGGCACCGAGGCGGCCAGCGGCAGTCGCTCGAGGGCGGAGACCGCGCAGCCGCACCACAGCACGATGGCCGGCCCGATGAATCCCGCCCACTGGGCCAGCACCGCCACCGCGACCAGAAACGCCAGCAGCCCGAGAGAGGGCCACAGCCGGTGGTCGAGCGTGGTGCGGAAGAAGGCCCAGGCAGCCGCCGCGCACGCGACCAGCAGCACAGGGGCGAGGATCAGCGCCCAGTGCCCGACATCACGCTGTGTGACGGCGGTCCACACCAGGACCGCGATCACGACCACCCGCACGGCGCGGGCGAGCATCCGTCGGGCACGGGTGACTCCCTCGCGGGAGAGCGCCTCCCGTGAGGGCCAGGCCATCCAGTGTCCGCGGTTCACCTGCGGTCCTCCCACGCCGGCTGCGCGATGGGACCAACGTACGCCGAGCGCTCACGGTCGGCCCGCAGCATCAGCAGGCCGGAGCGGACCAGCAGCGAGACGGCGAAGCCGAGCATGAGGCTGGAACTGCCGAGGTGGATACCCATCGCCAGGCCGATACCGACCACGCACGCGCGGGCCGCGACCCCACCGAGCCAGGCCCCGGCCGTCGCGACGGTGCCCTTGGTCCACGCGTCGCCCCGCTCATCCGTCCAGACGCGTGTCGTGAACGCCCACCCGACGCCTATGCCAGCGCTCACCACCAGCTGGACGGCGAGCAGCACCACCGACCCCGTCACGTGGTGCGGGTCCGTCACCGCGCCGTCCCGCACGGCGAGGACCGCGAGGATCGCGGGCAGCAGCCACCACTTCCGGTCGCCGGCCAGGCGCTCCGTCCTGAACTGGCGCACGAGGACGAGCGCGACGACGGCGACGATCACCAGGACGGTGGGGAACCCGGACATGACTGCCTCCGTGAGCGGTCGGGAGCGAGGTGTTTCAACGCCCTCGACGCTACGGAAAGCAGCAGGTCAGGAAATCGGAGCCGGGGTGGATCGCGGGTGGATCATGCGGCTCCACCCGTGGGTGGAGCCGCATGACGTGCGCCGAGAAGCCAGGACCGCGAAGACAGAGTCACGAGTGCGGGGGCGCGAGACCCCGCCCTCCCCCGCACCCACGCTCAGGTGTCGATGCGCGACCGGTCGAGGGTCGAGGCGGAGCTGCTGATGAACTCCTTGCGCGGCGCCACGTCGTTGCCCATCAGCAGGTCGAACACCTGCTCCGCCGCCTCCAGCTCGCCGATGTTGATCCGGCGCAGCGTGCGGTGGCGCGGGTCCATCGTGGTCTCCGCGAGCTGGTCGGCGTCCATCTCACCGAGACCCTTGTACCGCTGGATCGAGTCCTTGTACCGCACGCCCTTGCGCTGGAGTTCCAGCAGCGTCTCGCGCAGTTCGCGGTCCGAGTACGTGTAGATGTACTTGTCCTGGCCCTTCTTCGGCTGGACCAGTTCGATGCGGTGCAGCGGCGGCACGGCGGCGAAGACGCGGCCCGCCTCGATCATCGGCCGCATGTAGCGCTGGAACAGCGTCAGCAGCAGCGTCCGGATGTGCGCGCCGTCCACATCGGCGTCGACGAGCAGGATGATCTTGCCGTAGCGCGCCGTGTCGATGTCGAAGGTCCGGCCGGACCCGGCTCCTATGACCTGGATGATCGCGCCGCACTCGACGTTCTTCAGCATGTCCGAGACGGACGACTTCTGAACGTTGAGGATCTTGCCGCGGATCGGAAGGAGGGCCTGGAACTCGGAGTTCCGGGCGAGCTTGGCGGTGCCGAGCGCGGAGTCGCCCTCGACGATGAACAGCTCGCTGCGCTCCACGTCGTCGCTGCGGCAGTCCGCGAGCTTGGCGGGCAGCGACGAGGACTCCAGGGCCGTCTTGCGGCGCTGCGCGTCCTTGTGCTGACGCGCGGCGATGCGCGTACGGGCCGCGGCGACGGCCTTCTCCATGACGGCGCGGGCCTGCGCCTTGGCGTCACGCTTCGTGGACGACAGGAACGCCTTGAGTTCCTTGGCCACCACGTTGGCGACGACCCTGTTGGCCGCCGAGGTACCGAGGACCTCCTTGGTCTGGCCCTCGAACTGCGGCTCCGCCAGACGCACCGTGACGACGGCCGTGAGGCCTTCCAGGGCGTCGTCCTTGACGATGTCGTCCTCGGCGACGCGCAGCACCTTCTGGGCGCGCAGCACCTCGTTCATCGTCTTCGTGAGCGAGCGCTCGAAGCCCGTCACATGGGTGCCGCCCTTGGGCGTGGCGATGATGTTCACGAACGACTTGATCGTCGCGTCGTAGCCGGTGCCCCAGCGCAGCGCGATGTCCACGCCGAGCTCGCGCTGGACCTCGGTGGGCGTCATCTGGCCGTGCTCGTCGAGCACCGGGACGGTCTCCTTGAAGGTGCCCTGTCCGGTGAAGCGGAGGACGTCACAGACCGGCTTGTCCTGCGCCAGGTACTCGCAGAACTCACTGATGCCGCCGTCGAAGCGGAAGGATTCCTCACCCTTGCTGCCGCCCTCGCCGAGGCCGAACTCGTCGCGGACGACGATGGTGAGGCCCGGCACCAGGAAGGCGGTCTGCCGCGCGCGCTGGTGCAGCTCTCCCAGGGAGAGCTTGGCGTCCTTCAGGAAGATCTGCCGGTCCGCCCAGTAGCGCACGCGCGTGCCGTGCCGCGACTTCGGGACCTTCTTGACCTTGCTCAGTCGTGCGGAGGGGTCGAACGACGCGTCGGGACCGGGCTTGGCGAAGGCGCCGGGGACGCCGCGCCGGAAGCTGATGGCGTGCGTGTGCCCGCCGAGGTCCACCTCCACGTCGAGGCGCGCCGACAGCGCGTTCACCACGGAGGCGCCCACGCCGTGCAGGCCGCCGGAGGCCGCGTACGCGCCGCCGCCGAACTTGCCGCCCGCGTGGAGCTTGGTCATGACGACCTCGACTCCGGAGAGGCCGGTCTTGGGCTCCACGTCCACGGGGATGCCGCGGCCGTTGTCCCGCACCTCCACGGAGGCGTCGTCGTGCAGGATCACCTCGATGCGGTCGCAGTAGCCACCGAGGGCCTCGTCGACGGAGTTGTCGATGATCTCCCAGAGGCAGTGCATCAGGCCACGGCTGTCGGTCGAGCCGATGTACATGCCCGGACGCTTGCGTACGGCTTCGAGCCCCTCAAGGACGAGCAAGTGCCGCGCGGTGTAGTTGGAACCGTCCCGGTCTGCTCCGGTCAGCAGCGCTGTGGACGGCACGGACGTATCGGCGGTCACGCGGTTCGCTCCTCGCTGAATTTCAGATGGGGCCCTCTTGAATGAAGGGCCGGCGTCGGTCGCCGTTCAGAGGGTACCGAGGCCTGGTAGAGCCTTTGTCACGCCACCCTCACCTCAGCCCAGACTAGTCCAGGATCGTATGAATGTTCGATCCCTCGATGGAGTGAAGCCCACATCACGTTCCCTTCCAGGCATGAACCATTTAGGCTCCGGGCACGTCCTCATGAACAAACCGGCAACCCAGCCGGGGGAGGACCGACCTGACAGAACGCGCGAACCCGTAAGACGTTAGAGACGCAATACGGCACATTCGCCGCCACCCGGCGACAGACAGCCGGCCTCGGAGAAATTTTTTCGAGGAAAAGCCGCGAGCGGGAACGTTTTCGGCCTGGTTGGATGTTGACCCTGGTACGACAGCTCGTCGAGCTAGAGAAGAGGCGACGTGACTACTGTTCTGACCCCCGCGAGCCCGTTGACGGCCGCTGACCGCTGCGACCGTTGCGGCGCCCAGGCATATCTGCGCGTCGTCCTGATCAGCGGTGGTGAACTGCTCTTCTGCGCCCACCACGGTCGCAAGTTCGAGCCGGAACTCAAGAAGATCGCCGCTGAGATACAGGACGAGACGGAGCGGCTGACCGCCGTTCCGGCAAGCGCCGAGACCGAGGAACGCTGACACCTCGCACACACGACGAGCCAGCTCCGGCATCAGGCCGGTGATCGGGCGGCTGCCCCTGACCCCAGGGGCAGCCGCCCGTCCTCGTATCCGTACGACGCGTCAGGCGTGCTGCCGCAGGACCCGCAGCACCTCCGACGCGCGCGTGTAGACGCCCGGGCTTCCCGCGCGCCCACAGCCGCTCCCCCAGGACACGAGACCGATGAGCTTGCCCTTGGCGACCAGCGGGCCACCGCTGTCCCCCTGACAGGCGTCCTTGCCGCCACCCGGCTCCCCCGCGCACAGCATCGACGACGACTCGTACGTCCCGTCGGTGCCGCCCTGCGGGTACGCGCGCTCGCACTCGGAGTCGGCGAGCACCCGCACCTGAGCGGCATGCAACGTACGCGCGTAGTCACCCGCTCCCGTCGTGTCGCCCCACCCGTAGACGGCCGCTCCGGTGCCGGACCGATAGGCCGGGTCCCCCGTGTCGGCCATAGGGATCACGTATCCCTCGGGTAGCGGTGCGGACAGTGTGAGGACCGCCACATCACCTGCGTTGGTCCGGCCGTCGTAGGCCGGGTTGACCCACTCACCGCTGATGGACACTTCGGCTCCGGCCGTCTCGCCGAGGTCGCCGCGGCCGACGATCGCCTTCAGATCGTGCACCTGGTCGCGCGGCACACCGAGCACGGCCTCGCTCAGACAGTGCGCCGCGGTGACGACCGTCGAGCGTCCGACGACCACGCCCCCGCAGAACTGCCCGGCACGGGTACCGCCGAACCGGTCACGGCTCCCGAGCGCCACCGCCCAGGGGCTCTTGGACGCATCGACCTGATGCCCGCCGACGATTCCCTCGTCGGCGACCGCGGACTGCGGCGAAGCCAAGGGCAGCACCGCGGCCGCGGCCAGCACGGCCAATGGAGCGGTCAGCGCTCTCACGAAAGGACGACGCATACGGGCTCCTCACTCTGGGTTGCAACGGCAGACCCAGAGTGGTCCAGCACGACACCCCACGCACCGCGAGGTTTTGCCCATGGGCACCCACGACGAAGGCCCGGCACCACCCGCGGGGCGGGTCGTGCCGGGCCTTCTGAGCGGCGTACAGCGCCTGTGACTAGTCGAGGTAGTCGCGCAGGACCTGGGAGCGCGACGGGTGGCGCAGCTTCGACATCGTCTTGGACTCGATCTGGCGGATGCGCTCGCGCGTCACGCCGTACACCTTGCCGATCTCGTCGAGGGTCTTCGGCTGACCGTCGGTGAGACCGAAGCGCATGGAGACGACGCCCGCCTCGCGCTCGGACAGGGTGTCGAGCACGGAGTGCAGCTGCTCCTGGAGGAGCGTGAAGCTGACGGCGTCGGCCGGGACGACGGCCTCGGAGTCCTCGATGAGGTCACCGAACTCGCTGTCGCCGTCCTCGCCCAGCGGGGTGTGCAGGGAGATGGGCTCGCGGCCGTACTTCTGGACCTCGATGACCTTCTCGGGGGTCATGTCGAGTTCCTTGGCCAGCTCCTCCGGGGTGGGCTCGCGGCCCAGGTCCTGGAGCATCTGGCGCTGCACGCGCGCGAGCTTGTTGATGACCTCGACCATGTGCACCGGGATACGGATGGTGCGGGCCTGGTCGGCCATGGCGCGGGTGATCGCCTGACGGATCCACCAGGTGGCATACGTCGAGAACTTGTAGCCCTTGGTGTAGTCGAACTTCTCGACCGCGCGGATCAGACCGAGGTTGCCCTCCTGGATGAGGTCCAGGAAGAGCATGCCGCGGCCGGTGTAGCGCTTTGCCAGGGAGACCACCAGACGGAGGTTGGCCTCCAGGAGGTGGTTCTTGGCGCGGCGGCCGTCCTCGGCGATGATCTCCAGCTCGCGCTTGAGCTTGGGGGCGAGCTTGTCGGCGTTGGCCAGCTTGTCCTCGGCGAACAGCCCGGCCTCGATGCGCTTGGCGAGCTCGACCTCCTGCTCGGCGTTGAGCAGCGGGACCTTACCGATCTGCTTGAGGTAGTCCTTGACCGGGTCGGCGGTGGCACCGGCGGCGGCGACCTGCTGGGCCGGCGCGTCGTCCTCGTCGTCGTCGGACAGGACGAAGCCCTGCCCCTCGGGGGTCTCCTCGCCCTCCTTGGCCGGAGCGGCGGCCGGGGTCTCCTCGGTCGCCTCGTCCTCGAGGAGGTCGTCGTCCTTCTTGGCGGCGGTCTTCTTCGCGGCGGTCTTCTTGGCGACCGTCTTCTTCGCGGCGGCCTTCTTGGCCGGCGCCTTCTTCGCCACGGCCTTCTTGACCGGCTCGACCTCCTCGTCGACGGCCTCGACGACCGGCGGCTCGGGAGTGGTGGTGGCGGCGACCTTCTTGGCGGTGACCGTCTTGGCCGCGACGGTCTTGGTCGCGGTGCGCTTGACCGGACTCTTGGCTGCGACGCTGCTCTTTCGGGGACGCTTGGGCTCAGCGGCACTGACCATCAGCGTCACACCCTCTTCCTCGAGGATCTGGTTGAGGCTGCGCAGAACGTTCTTCCACTGAGTGGCCGGAATCTGGTCGGCTTCGAACGCACGGCGCACGTCGTCGCCGGCGATCTGGCCATCAGCCTTTCCCCGCTCAATGAGCGCCATGACAGAGACGGACTCGGCGATCTCCGGCGGGAGCGTACGGGATGTGCTGGCCGACACGAACAACCTCTCGGAACGTTGGAAAACGGCTTCCGGCCCCGTCCTGTGTGGACCGGAGCCGACGTCCGCCGACTTGGGGATGGGCCGACGGCGCGGGCAGGAGCCTGGGAGATGCACAGCGCCACAAGCGGCCGCTGTATTCCTTCCTCGGCTGTTACCTCTTAGGTCATCGCGCTGCCCTGAGGAGCGTTACGCCCAATCCGCGTGGCCCGAGTCACACCCCGTTATCGGTCAAAGACGGACCGACACGGACAGAATCGGTCACGCAGCTGATTTCATCCGGGCAAGCAACGACCTTCGAGGAGCGGATCCCTGCGCGAATCCCCTACCGGGGAAAGGGCCGTCCGCCTACGCCCGAGTCGCCGGATGGCGCCTTCCTACACATGGTTCGCGTCCACATGCTTCGCGTCCACGCGCACATGAGGAACCGTCCGGCGACGTCCGATCCGCCCTCCCCGGCCCCGCCGCACCCCTGGCGCGGTCAGTGCTCGCGTGGTGCCGGCACCACGCGCTCCACCTCGGGGTGGACGGTGAGCAGCTGCCGCATGGCCGCCTCGGCGCCCGAGCCGTCGCCGGCGGCGAGCGCGTCGACAATGCGCGCGTGGTGGGAGACGGCCGCCTCGTTGGGCCGGTCACATCCGGTGACCGGACCGCCGGACACCTGAAGGGCGGCGGACACGATGCCGGAGAGGTGCTCGAGCATCCTGTTGCCCGCGAGCTGGATGAGCAGCGAGTGGAACTCCGCATCCGCGCGCGCGAAGGTGATCGGGTCCCCCTGCCCCAGGGCGTGCCGCATGATCTCCACCATGTCGGCAAGGCGCTGCTGGGCGTCCTCCCTGCCGTGTCCGGCGGCGAGCCGCGCGGCGAGCGGCTCGATCGTCCAGCGCAGCTCGCTCAGCTCGCGCCGCTGGTCGTCGCGCTGCGGCCCGAAGGCGCGCCATTCGATGATGTCCGGGTCCAGCAGGTTCCAGTCACTGACCGGCCGCACGCGCGTGCCGACGTTCGGCCGGGCGCTGACCAGGCCCTTGGCCTCCAGTACGCGCAAGGACTCGCGGACGACGGTGCGGGACACCTCGAATCGCTGGCCGATCTCCTCCGGAACCAGCGGGCGGTCGGCGCCGAGGTCGCCGGAGACGATCATCTGCCCCAACTGCTGTACGAGTTGGCCGTGCAGGCCGCGCCCGCGGCTGCCCGTGGGACGGCGGCCCACCCGGCCGAGATCCGGGTCCGCGCTCTCCCATGCGGGGCTGCCGACGCGCTCGGCGGGCGACTCCGCATAGGGGTAGCGATCGAGTTCGCCCGGTCCTGCGAGGCCGGAGTCGGCGGAGCGGGCGGCGGTCATCATGGTGTGCGCAAGGGTAGTCACGGAATCTGTTGTCGGCGCCGTCCCCAACTCCCTTGAGGTCTTTGGTGAAAAGCACACGAAAGGGTGATCTCCCTCCTCGCCGCACTTGACGCCTTATCGGAAAGAAATGGGCGTTCCACGGGGAGTTGTGCGCAGCGAGGGATCGGAAGGCGTCGGGCGGTCGTCACCGCACCCGCGTACGCAGCGCTGTGAGCAGATACGCGCAGAGCAGAGCGCTCAACGACAACACCAGCGCACCACCCACAGGTTGAGCGATCAGCCGCACTCCGGCGGCCGCGAACCGATCGGCCCCGAACGGCCAGTCCACCAGGGCAAGATCACGCAGCCGCACCGGAAGTCCCGCCGCCGTTCGCACAGATGGTCCCTCAAGGGCCTTCTGTACGAGCGGCACGATGATGATCGGAACAGCCACCACCGCGGCCAGTCCCGCGGCCGTCGACCGGAACAGCCCCGCCGCGAGAACGCCCGCCCAGGAGCACCCGACGACCAGCGCGAACCAACTCGCGGTCAAGGAAGGCCAGTCGGCGGGAACTTGCGTGAGCTCCGATCCGTATACGAGGTAGAGCGACACGGCATCGGCGGCGACGGCGAGCAGGCCCACGAGGAGCGCGGTCGCCGCGCCGACCAGCAGTTTCGCGGCGAGAAGTCCCAAGCGGCGGGGGACGGTTCCGCGGTCCGCGGCGAGCGCGGGGTGACGGAACTCCTCGCCGAAGGCGAAGGCGCCGAGCAGCCCCGCGCCCAGGGCGGCCGGCGGCAGGGGGAGTTCCCGCGGCCAGGCGGCGAGCAGGCGCGGCTGCGGCGTGTGTCCGGAGCGGGCGAGCAGCACGGCAAGAAGCGCGGAGACGGCGAGAACCAGTGCGACGGTGACGTAACCGGTGGCGATGCCGGTCGCGCGACGCAGTTCGTAGCGCACCGGACGCAGCGGTCCGCGGGCGGTCCGCGTGACGATGGGGGGTGGCAGCGGCGGCAGCGCGGTGGAGGGCCGACGCGCTGAGTCGGCGCCCGGAGCACGGCCGTTCGACGCGGCGGCACGGGTGTGGGGTTCCGGACGGCCCTGCGACGCGGAGCCGGTATGCGCTGCCCGGATCGACGACGTCGGGTCCGTGAGCGGCACGAACGTGCTTGTGGGGGCGGAGTCGTCGAGGGGCGCGGGGCACGCTGGAACACTCGTACGACCGTCGGCGTCGGCGTCGGCGTCGGCGTCGGCCGCAGGTTCGGCGGCACGGGCATCGTCGTCAGCGGCAGCGCGGGGTGCCGCCTTTGAAGGGCCCGCGTCGCCGATCTCGTCGGCGAGTTGGTGAACGAGGATGCCGTGCCGGAACGCGATCTCTCCCACATCCGCACAGGTGCTGCCGTACACCGACAGTCGGCTGCCGTCCTCCGTGACCACTTCGACGGAGCGCCTGGCCGTGCGCGCCTCCTTCGCGAGGAGGACGCCGAACCGCGCGGCGTGCGGGGTGCGGACCGCGACCCGAGGGCGCAGCCGCGTGCGCGCGAAGTCGGCGACGTCCTGGTCCGCGACCACCTTGCCCGCGTCGAGCGTGACGACGCGGTCTGCGACCCGCGCGGCCTCCTTGGCGTCGTCGGTGGTGAACAGGACCGTGCCGCCGAGCTCGGCGCGCGCCCTCAGGATGTCGTGCAGCCACCGGCTCTCCCGGCCCGAGAGGCCGGCAGCGGGCCCGTCGAGCACCAGCGTGTGCGGATCGGCGAGCAGCGCGCAGGCCAGCCCGAGCCGCCGGTCCATGCCGCGCGACAAGGTGCCCAGGCGTTCGTCGCGCAGGCTCACCAGGCCCACCACTTCCAGCACTTCGTCCGCGCGTCGTACGGGCACGCCGGCCGCGGAGCACAGCATGCGCAGATGACCACGGACCGTACGTGCCGGGTGGCCGGGCACATCGCCGAGCAGCACGCCGACTTCTCGCGCGGGGTGGGCGATGCGGTGCAGCGGACGGCCTCTGAAGTAGGTGATGCCACGGCCCTGTTGCAGTTCGAGCATCAGACGTACGGCGGTCGTCTTGCCCGACCGGCGTGTGCCCAGCAGGGCGGTGACACGGCCGACGGGCACGTCGAAGGACACGTCGTCGACCGCGGGCGGGTTCCCCTTACGTGCGTTACTGGTCAGTCCGATGGCCTGGATCATCGCTTCCCTCGCAGGACGGGCGACCGCTCGGCGGCCGGGACCCGTCCGCCGGCCGGGCGACGGGCGAATCCCTCGGGTACTCCAGCAAGATAACGCGATATTTAACGCATTTCGGGCACCGTGCTTACGTGAGTGCCCGCGATTCCACGCCCCGTTCGGGCCCATGGCGGCTCAACGAGCGCCACCCGCGACACCCGCACGCCACGGCCGCGGCATCGGCGAGTTGATCAGGCCTCCGGGCGCAGCATCGGCGGATTGAGCAGCGTCGCGCCACCGGCCCGGAAGAGCTGGGCCGGGCGGCCTCCCTGGCGGGTGGTGGTGCCGCCGGTCGGCACCAGGAAACCCGGCGTGCCCGTCACCTTGCGGTGGAAGTTGCGCGGGTCGAGGGCGACGCCCCACACGGCTTCGTAGACGCGGCGCAGCTCTCCGACGGTGAACTCCGGCGGGCAGAACGCCGTGGCGAGCGAGGAGTACTCGATCTTGGAGCGCGCCCGCTCCACCCCGTCGGCCAGGATCTGCGCGTGGTCGAAGGCCAGCGGTGCCGCCTGTTCGCCCTCGCGCCCGTAGCCACCACGATTCAGCAGCGCCTCGACCGGGGCCCACCGCGCACTGTGCGCGTCGCCGCCCGGGCGGGGCGCGGGCAGGTCGGGAGCGAGTGCGAGATGGGCGACGCTGACCACACGCATCCGTGGATCCCGCTTCGGCTCGCCGTATGTGGCCAGCTGTTCCAGGTGCGCGCCGTTGTCCTGAGCCGGCGCCATCGGGTCGTGGGCGCACAGCCCTGTTTCCTCGATCAGCTCGCGCGCGGCCGCCGCCGTCAGGTCCTCGTCGTCCCGCACGAATCCACCGGGCAGGGCCCAACGCCCTTGGAACGGCGGTTCACCACGGCGTACCGCCAATGCGCACAGCGCGTGACGGCGCACGGTCAACACGACCAGATCGACGGTGACTGCGAAGGGCGGAAAGGCCGACGGGTCGTATCGCGACATGGAACGATCATAGTCGTCTGCCTGACGATAAACACTCCCTTCGCTCGTCTGCTCCGCCCCGCTCCAGGCGGCCCGTACCAGTCCTGTTGTGTCGTGAGCCGCTCCCGTCACACCCCCAACTGCAGTTCCTCCGCGGCCTCCTCCACCATGGCGAGGCCGAGCCTGCTGACGCGTACCGAGAATGCCTGACCCGCGACCCGCAGTCCGGTCAGCCCGATCTCCCCCAGCGGAGCGCCGCGCATCGGCGTCAGCGTCACGGTGCGGGCCGGTACGTCGGGTCGGACGCCCGCGAGAGTGGCCAGGATGTGCACTCCGGAGGCGGCCGCGACGGCGGCGGGTCTGCACGCGGCGGGGTGCGGCAACGGAGCACCTCCCTCGACCCGCTGCAGCCCCGCGTACATCTCGGGAAGCCTGCTGTCGAAGGCGTCCGCCGCGGCCAGGAGGCCCCTGATCAGGGACGCGGCCTCCTTCTCGTACCCAGCGGCGGTCAGGCCCGAGGCGGCGATCGCGGTGTCGTGCACCCGCACGGCTCCCGAGCGGTGCCCGAACGGGTTGTACGACGCCTCCTTCACCCCCAGGCTTCTGAGCCCCCATCCGGAGTCGAGCCCCGGCCCGCCGAGCAGTCTCGCGAGCTGCTCGGTCTGCACCTTGTCGAGCAGGCCCGGTGCGCACACGCCCGCGCCGAGCAATCCGGTGTCCAGAAGGTGGGCGGCGCCGCTGCCCAGCCGCGCGGCCCGCCTCCCGTCCGCCGTGCGTACGGCCGCCGGCCTGCCCCCGCCGCGGTCCTCCACCCAGAAGTCCTCCCGGAAGCGCCGCCGCAGTTCCTCGGCCCATTGGCGCAGTTCACCGCCGCCGGGCCGGTCGTGGGCGTCGAGCAGTTCGGCGCCGAGCAGGGCCGCGCGGTACGCGTGTGCCTGGGTCTCGCACCGCTGGACGCCTCCGGGGCCGGGGTCCGGGATGTACGGGCCTTCGCGCGCGGTGGTCCGCAGCCACCGCAGGCAGCGCTCGGCGGCGGGCAGCAGCTCCGCCACTTCGTGCTCGGCGAGGCCCCACCGTCTGGCCTCGGCGAGCACGACCGGGAACAGGAGCGTGGCCTCGATTCCGGTGCAGTGGGGCGGCAGTTGCGCGCCCGCCTGCCGTCGCGGCCCGGGCAGCTTCCCGAACTCCGCTCCCGGCTCCCGCAGTTGGGTACGCGCGAGGGCGCGCAGGGTGCCCTGGGCCAGCCGCGTCCCCAAGGGCAGGGCCATCCGGGCGGCCGCCAGCGCCTCGGCCGGTGCCGGACCGCAGCGCCACGGTGCGCCCGCGGCCACTGAGACGTCCGAGGGATGCGAGGGGTCACGCACCAGGAGCGCCTGGAGGTCGGCGATGCTGCCGCGCAGCAGCGGTCCCACGCGCGGGTCGTCCCCCTGCGCGACGGCGGGGGCCATCGGCCGTAGCGAACCGTGTCCCGCCGATCTGCCGTCGCCCCCGTCGCCCGTCCGCACGCGCAACCGCACCGTGCACCTGCCGCCCGGCGGCACGTCGAGCTCCCAGCGCAGCAGGCCGGCGGACGCGAGGGCGTCCGTGGGCGGCGGTGTCACCGTGACCAGGACAGTCGGTCCACCACCGGCCGGCGACGACCAGCGAAGCCCGGAGTCGTGGACCATGGCGGGCAGTTCGCGCCCGCCGCGCCCCGCCGACACGGCGCCGAGCTCGGCGAGGTCGGTGCCGAGGGCGAGCTCGAGCGGCAGCCGCAGGGGACGCTGCGCGGAACTGTGCAGCGTGATGCTTTCCGTACCGTCCGCGCTCCGGGTCCGCTCGACCACGACGTCCGGGTCGGGTCCGGCGGTGGCGGACGCCCGTACCGTCGCCATGAAGCAGGCCCGGTCCGCCGAGATCATGCGCGCCTGCACTGCGAGCGGTTCGCGTCCCGCCACCCGGATCTGACAGCGCGACAGCAGACGCCTGCCTCCGTGGTAGAAGCCGTCGAGTCCTTGGCCGGTGAGCTGCCCCTGGGCCGAGGAGATCGCGAGGCCGGGCAGCGCGACGCAGATCAACGCCTGGTGGACCGAAGGGAGTTCCACGTCCCTCGGCAGCGTGCGGGCGGGTCCCGTGGCCGGTGCCTGGAGGCCGGGGTGTCCCAGAGGCGTACGCGGTCGTCCCGGCGAAGGCTCTGGCGGCCCGACACCGGGGCCGCTGTTCGGGGGTGGCGCTCCCGGCGCCTCACGTACCGCTATGGAGGTACAGGGCACATCGGCATCAGGCACCGTAGGTGCGTACTGTCGCGAAGCGTTGGACGTCATCCTCGCTCCCCTCCCCCTGCGCGTACGGCATTGCGCCGGACTGCTGTGCACCTCGGCGGCGCGGCCCGGCCGTCGCCACCGTCCACTGAGATGAACGGGGCGCACCCACCCCAAGTAACGCCGCAGGGCGGCGAAGCGGGGCAGCGGGGCCGCGCGGTGGTCGGGCCTCATCCGTCGCCCCTGCTCCGCTGCCGCCTCGGGCGGCGCTGCTCCGTGGGGCGCCGAGGTGCACGCGCGCCCGCACGCGCAGGTCGTGTCCCTGCTCCGGGACGCCGCTCGCCCCGTCGGCGCAGGGCCGCCTCCAGGCCGCGAGCCGCACGGGACATTCCCGGGTCGGCGGCGCCTCCGGGGACGACCGCCGCCGAAGGTCGAGGCGCGCCCGCGCCGGTGGGGTCGCTGTCCACCGACCCGGCGGACACGTCGAGTGCGTCCGGTCCCGGTTCAGGGGCTGTTCGGCTCGCCCTCAGGGAGTGCCGAATGGGTTCGGGGTCGAGCCCGTCGGCCCGTGCTTCGTTGAGCAACCGGGCGAACACGTAGCTCGGGTCCACGCCCAAGGCCATCTCCAGCGCCTGGTCGGCCTCTACGGTGTCGCCGAGCGACCAGGCCACCCAGCCCGCGAGTGCCAGCGGCGCGGCGGCGTACTCCCGGTACGAGCCGACGCACCGACGCGCCAGTGCCCGCCAAAGGCGCAGTGCGTGGGCCGCCTCCTCGCCCTCCATCCACTCCGCGGCCCGATCCCTGGTCACCCGGTCCTGGAGGCCGAGAATCAGCGACGCGGCCTCGTCGTGCGCCAGCAGCTCGTCGTCCTTGAGGTCCGCCGAAAGCGCGTCGTCCGCTCCCGAAGCATCCGCGAGGCGCCGCATGAGCAGGCGGGCGAGATCCAGCGTCGCCGCCTCCACCTCCTCGCGAGGAGTCCCGGCAAGGATCCTCGGCACGAGGTCCATCGCCGCCGCGTCGAGGGCCCGCGTCTGGTCCGCGACCAGCGCCGTTTCCAGGGGAGCGAGGCGCGCCCTCATCCTCCCCAGGGAATCCCGTACTCGAATGCCGGCGAAGGCGGCCGTGGCGGCCATCACCGAGGTGCCCTCGCTCGCGATGACGTTGCCCTCCGCGGGGCAGCACTCGGCGCGCGGGCAGCAGTAGGACCAGTACCTGCCTTCCGAGAGACACAGGGCTTCCGTCACCGGCACGTCGAGGCTGCCGCACTCGGTACGCAGGAGTTGGGCGAGCGGCCTGAGGCGTTCCATGAGCCGCTGTCCCGCATCGGGGCCCGGAGTCGTGGCGTCCTGGCAGAGGAACGCGACGATGCTGTCGGGGTGTCCGTCCCTGCGCTCGCACTCGCCGATCAGGCACTGGGCCATCTGTCGCGCCACGGCCGCCCAGTCCTCGGTGCGCTCGGGAATCCCGAGGCGCACGCGACCGCCGAACCGCCCTTTGTGCAGGGCGACCAGGACGACGCTGTCCTCGGGCCGGAACCCGAGCAAGTACGGGAGCGCCTCGGCGAGTTCGCCTGCCGTGCGGAGGGTGATCTTCGCTTCGCCGGCCGTCCCGGCGGGTTCGCTGTGATTCGTCATACGCCGACCATGCCGCGGAACGCGATGCTCCGGTTTTGCCTGTGGATAACCCCGAGCAGGGACACGACAGGAGTTGTCCACAGGTCGGCGGGGTCGTTCGCGCGATGTCAGTGCCATCGGGTTGCATGGGGGCATGAGCAACGAAGAGCTGCGGACAGCCGCCGATGCCGTCCTCGCCCGCCTCGTCGGCGATCCGAGCGGCGGGGCCAGACTGCGCGAGGACCAGTGGCGGGCCATCGAGGCCCTGGTCGCCGAGCACCGGCGGGCCCTCGTCGTGCAGCGCACCGGCTGGGGCAAGTCCGCGGTGTACTTCGTCGCGACCGCGCTGATCCGCCGGCGCGGGGGCGGGCCGACCGTGATCGTCTCCCCGCTGCTGGCGCTCATGCGCAATCAGGTGGAGGCGGCGGAGCGTGCGGGCATCCGCGCCCGCACCATCAACTCGTCGAACACCGAGGAGTGGGACGCCGTGCGGGCCGATGTGGCGGCCGGTGACGTCGACGTTCTGCTGGTCAGCCCCGAGCGGCTCAACAACCCGGACTTCCGGGACAACGTACTGCCCCAACTCGCCGCCGCCACGGGCCTGCTCGTCGTCGACGAGGCGCACTGCATCTCGGACTGGGGGCATGACTTCCGCCCCGACTACCGCCGCCTGCGCACGATGCTGGCCGAGCTGCCGCAGGGCGTGCCCGTGCTGGCGACGACGGCGACGGCCAACGCGCGCGTGACGGCGGACGTCGCGGACCAGCTCGGCACCGGTTCCGGTTCGGACGACGCCCTGGTGCTGCGTGGCCCGCTCGACCGCGAGAGCCTCAGCCTCGGCGTGCTGCAACTGCCGGACGCCGCGCACCGTTTGGCCTGGCTCGCCGACCACCTGGACGAGCTGCCGGGCTCCGGGATCATCTACACCCTCACCGTCGCCGCGGCGGAGGAGGTCACGGCCTATCTGCGACAGTGCGGCCACACCGTGTCCTCGTACACGGGGAAGACGGAGAACGCGGACCGCCAGCAGGCCGAGGAGGACCTGCTGGCGAACCGGGTGAAGGCCCTGGTCGCCACGTCCGCGCTGGGGATGGGCTTCGACAAGCCGGACCTCGGCTTCGTCGTCCACCTGGGCTCCCCGTCCTCGCCGATCGCCTACTACCAGCAGGTGGGTCGCGCCGGGCGTGGCGTGGACCACGCGGAGGTGCTGCTGCTTCCCGGCAAGGAGGACGAGGCGATCTGGCGCTACTTCGCCTCGCTCGCCTTCCCTCCGGAGGATCAGGTGCGGCGCACCCTGGATGTGCTCGCGCGGTCCGAGCGGCCGCTCTCCCTGCCCGCGCTCGAACCACTCGTGGAGCTGCGCCGCTCCCGCCTGGAGACCATGCTCAAGGTCCTCGACGTGGACGGCGCCGTGCACCGGGTGAAGGGCGGCTGGATCGCCACCGGACAGCCCTGGGCGTACGACACCGAGCGGTACGCGTGGGTGGCCAAGCAGCGCGAGACCGAGCAGCAGGCGATGCGGGACTACGCGACGACGACCGGCTGCCGTATGGAGTTCCTGCGCCGTCAGCTGGACGACGAGGAGGCGGCTCCCTGCGGCCGGTGCGACAACTGCGCGGCGCCGCGGTTCTCGGACGCCGTCTCGCCCGAGGCGCTGAACTCGGCGCGCGGTGAACTCGGCCGCCCCGGCGTCGAGGTGGAGCCCCGGAAGATGTGGCCGACCGGCCTCGCGGCGGTGGGCATCGACCTCAAGGGCCGCATCCCCGCGGGCGAGCAGGCGTCGGCGGGGCGGGCGCTCGGCCGCCTCTCGGACATCGGCTGGGGCAACCGGCTGCGCCCGATGTTCACGCCGCAGGCCCAGGACGGGCCGGTGCCGGACGACGTGGCGGGTGCCGTCGTCGACGTGCTCGCCGACTGGGCCAAGGGTCCGGGCGGCTGGGCGTCCGGGTCCCCCGACGCGTCACCGCGCCCCGTGGGCGTGGTGACGATGGCGTCGCACACCCGCCCGCAGCTGATCCACTCCTTGGGCGCGGGCATCGCGCAGGTCGGCCGCATGCCGCTGCTGGGCAGCCTCTCGTACGCTCCGGGCAGTGACACCGCGCACATCTCGCGCAGCAACAGCGCACAGCGACTGCGCGCCCTCGACGGCACGTTGACGCTCCCGCCCGAACTGTCCGAGGCGCTCGCACGCGCGGGCGGCCCGGTGCTGCTCGTCGACGACTACACGGAGACCGGCTGGACGCTGGCGATGGCCGCGCGGCTGCTGCGCCGGGCGGGCGCCGAGGGGGTGTTGCCACTGGTCCTGGCGGTACAGGGCTGAAGCACGCGTCGGGCGAGCGACCTTTGGGCAGGGATATTGACGACGCATCGCCAGATACGGGAACGCGGTCCCAATTGCTCGTTGCCGTCTGCCACGACGACGGGAAGAATTGGAATCGCTCCCCGCGCGGCTCCCCGTGGCCCCGTAGAGCTCTGCCGCGGTGCGCCCCCACCCTCAGTCCGACCCCGCCCTCCGTGTGGGCGTGTAGCCGAAGGGAGGACCGTGGCCTTCGGATTCGCTCCGTACTCGGCGGCGTCAATGTCCGCGTCCTCGATGCGTACCGAGAGGTCCGCCGATTCCGTCAACCGACCGACGAGGCTGCTCGAACCCGCGGAGTGGGCAGCCGCCGGCATCCCGCTGCTGCGCAATCCGCGCGAGGTCGTCAGCGGGCTGCACACCCGCCACCGACCGATCCCCCGGACCGCCGTCGTAGCCGTGCTCGACCCCGAGGAGCGGCTGCGGGCCAGCGCCTCGTTCGTGCGCCGTGAGAGCGCCACCGACGGCTGGACGTTCCGCAACGCCCTGCTGTCCCAGCTGCGCCGGGTCATCCCGCACGACCTGCGCCGCCGCACCCCGGTCCGCACCGCGGTGCTGCTGTACTGCCGCGAGGGGGACACCCGTTGGACGGAGGAGGACGGGGCCTGGATGTGGGGGCTGCGCGACGCGTGCACGCTGCACGGCCTGCGCTGCGGGGCGTACATCACGATGACGCGGGACGGCTGGCAGGTGCTCGGCGAAGGCAGGGCGGGCCGCCGCCCGAGCGTGGGCTCCGTGGCCGAGGCCCTGGGCCGGGGCGAAGCGTCGGCGGCGCCACGCACCGGCGGCGCCGCAACGGAAGTGCTCCGCCGCGCCGCGGCACGCTGAACCGCGCCACCGCGGCCGCGCGCCCGCCTGCCGGACTCCCCTGACACCGCTTCGCGGTGCGGGCAGCCGGCAAGCGGCGCGTCAGACCCCGGCGCCCAGCGCCGAGTTGATGCGCTGCGGGTCACCGCACACGATCAGCAGGGCACCGGCCCGGCCGAGCGCGAGCGGCAGCGCCGCGGTGGCGACCTCGTCGGCTCCGCCGTTCACGGCGACGACGACCACCGGGCGGGCCGCGGCGCGGTCCAGGGCGGAGGCGTCGGCGTAGAAGACGTCGTCGCGGGCGTCGTGCTGCGCCCAGTAGGAGTCCTCGCCGAAGGACAGCTCGTGGGCCGCCCACGGGTGCGGGTCACCGGTGGTGATCACCAGGACGTCGCCGGGCCCGCGACCCGAGTCGAGCAGCAGGTCGAGGGCCTCCTCCGCGGCGTCCAGCGCACCGTCGGCCGAGGCCGGGATGAGCTGGATCTGCGGCTGAGTGTCCGAAGTCGGCGTGGCAGCGGGGGCGTTCGGCCCCGGCTTGGGGACACCCGCCGACTCGCGCGGAGGTCGCTGCGCGGACGGCGTGGGCCTTGAGGGACCCGGACGTCCGGGTCGCGGGGGCGCCGCGGGACGCGGGCCGGGTACGGGGCGGGGGGTCGGCGCGGTACGGCCGCTGGCGGGCGTGGCGCGGGGACCCTGGGCACTCTCGTGAATCTGAGGCTCCTCGGGACTGAGAGGCATGAGCTGATATCTATCAAACGCAGGTGCGACTCGCGTCAGCGGGTGGCACGTCAGTGCGAACGCGGTGGTCAGAAGTCGAAGCCGAGCTGGCCCTCGATCTCCGGAACGCCGACATCCGCCCAGCTGCGGGCCTTCTTGAGGTGTCGCCACTGGGGCAGCGCATCAAGATACGCCCACGAAAGCCGGTGGATCGGGGTGGGCCCCCGCTCCTCCAGCGCGGCGCGATGCACCGGCGACGGGTATCCGGCATTGGCCGCAAACCCGAAGTCTGCATGGTCGATGCCCAGTTCGGCCATCATTTTGTCGCGGCGGACCTTGGCGATCACCGACGCCGCGGCGACGGCGATGCAGGAACGGTCCCCCTTGATCACCGTACGAACCTGCCAGGGGGCACCCAGGTAGTCGTGCTTCCCGTCGAGGATGACCGCCTCCGGCCGCACCGGCAGCCCTTCGAGGGCGCGCACGGCGGCGAGCCGCAGGGCGGCGGTCATTCCCAGGTCATCGATCTCCTCGGGCGAGGCGTGCCCGAGGGCGTGCGCCGTCACCCAGCTCTCCAGCTGGTCCGCGAGGGACTCGCGGCGCTTGGGGCTGATCAGCTTGGAGTCGGTGAGGCCCTCCGGCGGACGGCGCAGCCCGGTGACGGCGGCGCAGACGGTGACCGGACCGGCCCAGGCACCGCGGCCAACCTCGTCGACACCGGCAATGATCTTGGCACCGGTGGTTGCGCGCAGTGAGCGCTCGACGGTGTGGGTGGGTGCTTCGTACGGCATGGCGGCAGACAGCGTACGCCGCCCGGGTACCGCCGCGACACCCGGCTCGCCTCAATCCGTGTGCCGACGCAACAACGGGACCATCACGCGGTCGATCATCTCCACCAGATCCCCCTCTTCCCATTCGCTTCCGCACACCTTCGAGCGGTACATCATCAACGCCGGAATCACGTCACACACGCTGGCCTCGTCGACGTCGGGACGCACCTCTCCCCGCTCAACACCACGACGTACGACTTTCTTGATCAGTTCGACGCTGGGCTCGACGACCCCTTCGGTGATCACACTGTGGAAGCGCTCGGCGGTCAGGGTGTCGCATTCGTGAAGCACCGAACGCAGCGCGTAGCCGGACCGGGAGTACATGGCCGACCGCATGCGGCGGCACAGCTCCAGCAGGTCCTCCCGTACGTTTCCGCACTCCGGCGCCGAGTCGAGGGCGGGCAGCCCCGCCTGGAGCGCGTCGACGACGAGGTCCTCCTTGGAGGGCCAGCGCCGGTACACCGCGGCCTTGCCGGTCTGCGCGCCCGCGGCGACGCCTTCCATGGTCAGACCGTTCCAGCCGACCGTACTGAGCTGATCCAACGTCGCCTCCAGGATGGCCCGTTCGAGCACGGGGCCACGCCTGCGAAGGACGGCGGCCGCCTGAGCGGGGGCGGCCGTCCGACGTGAACTAACCATCTTCATCTCTCCGTTGAGCGGTCCGAGAGCGGTTCGAACGCGCGGCAGCGGGCTTCGGCGGACAACGGCGTCCGCCGATGGGGAGCCACTACCGAGCATGTCAGGCGTGCCCCGTCCTTTCGACGGTTCGGCCACGAGGACCTTTCGCGACGCGGCCAATTCCGGCGAGGAACGCCCGTGTTCGCGACGCGCTCGACCGGACGGCGGCCCGCGCGGTCACGGCACGAGCACGAGCTTGCCCACGGAGCGCCGCGCCAGCAGATCCTCATGGGCGCGCCCGGCATCGGCCAGTGGATAGCTGCCGCCCGCCAGGGGCCGCAACCGCCCCTGCCGGGTCAGCGCGATCATCTCCTTGAGCGGACCGCCGACCGCGCCCGGACCTGCCAGCACCGGCCGCAGCCAGAAGCCGATCACCGCGGCGTTGCGTCGGCCGAGCGCCATCGGATCGACACGCGCGACCGGGCCGCGCGAGGCATTGCCGTACGAGACGATCCTGCCGAAGCGAAGAGCTCGCCGCCCGTGGCATCGAGAATCACGTCCGGCCTCTCGTCGAGCGGATAGCGGGCGACGGCATCCGCGCCCAGCTCCAGGGCGAGCGCCTCCTTGTCGGGCGTGAACGCCTGGGCCAGCACCCGCCCCGCCCCGAACTCCTTGGCGAGTTGCACGGCGAGGCTTCCCACTCCGCCGGCCGCCGCATGCACCAGGACGCTCTCGCCCGCCCGCAGTCGCGCGGCCGTCCGCAGCAGATGCCAGGCGGTCAGGCCCTGCATCAGCAGGGCGAGGGCCGACGCCGGAGCAAGACCCTCGGGGACGTCGACGAGCGCGGAGTCCTTGGCGACGGCGTACTCCGCGTACCCCTGCGAGACCCGGGCGAGGACGCGCCGGCCGGTCGGGGTGCGGCCGACGACCTCACTGCCCGGGATGTACGGCAGGGCGCCGGCATCGAGGTAGGAGCCGTCGACCTGGTGGGTCTCGGCGAAATTGATCCCCGCGGCTTCGACCCTGAGCAGGGTCTCACCGGACTTCGGGACAGGGGTGGGCACCTCGACGACGGTGAGGACCTCAGGGCCGCCGAAGCGGTCGAACCGAACAGCGCGCATGGGACTGTCACTTACCCTCACTGGTTGGGGCCGTGAGCCGGCCGACGACGGGGAGTCCGCTCGGTGCGTCAGAGCGCTGAGCCGCCACTCACGCTGATCCACTGCCCGGTGATCCAGCGCGCGTCGTCGGAGACCAGGAAGGCGACCGCGTCGGCGATGTCCGAGGGACGCCCCATCCGGTTGAAGACCGAGAACGCCGCAAGCCCCGCCGCGGCCTCGGGAGTCTGCCTCAGTTCGGCGTTCATCTCCGTCTCCGTGAAGCCGGGAGCAACGGTGTTGACCGTGATGTCGCGGTCCCCCACATGCTTGGCGAGCGCCAGCGTGAGGACATCGACCGCGCCCTTGGACATGGAGTACGCGATCGACTCCGGGAAGGCGCTTCGGGTCACCGCCGAGGAGACATTGACGATGCGGCCCCCCTTGCGCATCCGCGCGAGCCCGTACTTGGCGAGGAAGAAGGGGCCCCGCGTATTGACCGTGAACACCTCGTCGAAATGCTCCTCGGTGGCCGCCTCGATGTCGCCGAGCGGGCCGATCGCCGCATTGTTGACGAGGATGTCGAGGCCGGCGTCGAGCCCGAGCTCCGCGAGTGCGGCGTCGAACTCCGCGTAGAGCACCGGGGCGGCGTCCGGGGCGCGCAGGTCCGCGCCGACCGGGAAGGCGGTACCGCCCGCCCGCCGTATCGCGTCTACGGTGCCGTGCGCCGCCGCCTCGTCGCTGCCGTAGTGGACGGCGACGACCGCCCCATCAGCGGCCAGTCGCTCGGCCACCCCCGGCCTATCCCCCGACTCGCCCCGGTGACCAGCGCTGTCCTGCCCTTGAGAGCGCCCATGGATGATCTTCCCCCCTGTGGCACGAGGTCGATACGGAGCAGTGGTGCGAGTGGGCCGCGGAGCTGCTGCGGACACGGTCCCGCACACCGACCCCTGGCACGCCGGCCCCGGCCACACCCGCCCCTGCCACGCCGCAGACGGATTCCCGCTGACCGAGCCTCAACCTCACGCGGCGGCGCGGCGTCAACTCCCTTAGAGAACGCTTGTGTTCACTTGCGACGGCCCGCTAGTCTCCCCATAGAGAACGGAACCGTTCACTAATCTGCCCCGGGGGACTTCCCGTGACGCAAGATCAGATACAGGTCCATCCGACCTCACCCAGCGCGCCGGTACGCACTTCGCGCCCCGCGCGCCCCGCCATCGCCCTCACGGTGATCGCCGCGTGCCAGCTGATGGTCGTGCTCGACGCGACCATCGTGAACATCGCCCTGCCGCACATCCAGACGGCTCTGGGCTTCTCCACCAACAACCTGACCTGGGTGATCAATGCCTACGCGCTCACCTTCGGCGGACTGCTGCTCCTGGGCGGCCGGGCCGGGGACCTGCTCGGGCGCCGCCGCATGTTCATCACCGGAATCGGCCTGTTCAGCCTGGCCTCGCTCTTAGGCGGATTCGCCCAGGAACCCTGGCAGTTGCTCGCGGCCCGCGCCCTTCAAGGGGTCGGCGGCGCGATCGCCTCGCCCACCTCGCTGGCCCTCATCGCCACCACGTTCCCCGAAGGGCCCGAGCGGAACCGGGCGTTCGGGGTCTTCGCCTCCGTTTCGGCCGGTGGCGGCGCCGTCGGGCTGCTCGCGGGCGGCATGCTCACCGACTGGCTGGACTGGCGATGGGTGCTCTTCGTCAACGTCCCCATAGGCGTACTGATCGCCCTCCTCGCCCCTCGCTACATCAACGAATCGCAGCGCCATCCCGGCCGGTTCGACCTCCCGGGCGCCCTCACCTCGACCCTCGGCATGGCCGCCCTGGTGTACGGATTCATCCGTGCCGCCTCCGAAGGCTGGAGCGACACCCTCTCCATCACGTCCTTCGGTGCGGCCGCCCTGCTGCTGCTCTCCTTCATCGCCATCGAGAGGCGCACCAGTCAACCGATCACGCCGCTGCGGCTGTTCAAGGACCGCAACCGGTCGGGCACCTACGCGATGATGCTCAGCCTCGCCGCGGCGATGTTCGGCATGTTCTTCTTCATCGTGCTCTTCGTGCAGAACGTGCTGCACTACAGCCCGGTCAAGGCCGGCCTCGCCTTCCTTCCGGTGACGGCCGCCATCGTGCTCGGCGCCGGGATCGCCACGAACCTGCTGCCCCGGCTCGGCCCCAAGCCCTTCATGGTCGTCGGCTCCCTGCTGACCGCCACCGGCATGGGCTGGCTGACGCTCATCGACCCCGGCAGCTCCTACCTCGGCGGGATTCTCGGCCCGATGCTCCTGTTCGGCTTCGGCATGGGCCTGAACTTCGTCACGCTCACCCTGACCGCCGTCTCCGGCATAGCCGACAGCGAGTCCGGCGCGGCATCCGGCATGCTCAACACCACGCAGCAGGTCGGCGGCGCCCTCGGGCTCTCGGTCCTCACCACGATCTTCAGCAGCGCCAGCACGGACGAGGCCAAGAAGCAGGTTCCGAAGTTCCTCGCCGAAGGCTCACCGGAGCAGAAGGCGGAGTTCGCCAGGACCCACCGGCTGCCCGCCCCGTGGAACGACACGGTGCTCGCCCACGGCATCGGCAACGCCTTCGTAGCCGCCGCCACGCTGGCAGTGGCCGCGGCGCTCATCGCCCTGTTCGTCATCCAGGTGCGCAAGAGCGACCTGGAGGCGCTGAGCGGGCGGTCGGGCACCTCGGGGGCCTCGGTCTGAGGACACCCCGGTCTACGCGGTCGGCGCCCAGGCCGGCAGTGGCTCGGTCCGCCCGAGCCACTCGGCCGAGGGCGCCCCGTCCTTGCCGGAGGCGACGACGCCGCCCACGATCGCGCAGGTCGTGTCCATGTCGCCGCCGACCTGGGCCGTGTCCCAGAAGGCCCGCTCGAAGTCGCCGAGGCCGCGCGCCGCCGACCAGAGGGCGAAGGGGACGGTGTCGTGCGCGGTCGTCCTGCGGCCACAGCCGAGGACGGCCGCCACGGTGGACGGGTCCCCGTAGTCGAGCATGTCCTTGGCCCGGCGCAGCCCCGCGCCCACCGCGCTGCGCGGCACGAGCGCGATCACGCCGTCCAGCAGCTCCCGCGGCGTCGGAGGCCCCGAGGGGTCCGCGACCAGGGCGGTGGCGGCGGCCACCGCCATCGCGCCCACGACGGCCTCCCGGTGCTGGTGCGTCGGGTACGCGGAGATCTCGGCCTGGTGCGTGGCCTGCTCGGGATCGTCGGCGTAGTAGGCGCCGAGCGGCGCGATCCGCATCGCCGCGCCGTTGCCCCACGACCCCCGCCCGTTGAACAGCGCGGAGGCCAGGGACCTCCAGTCGCCGCCCTCGCGGACCTGCCGCAGCACCTTGGTCACGGCGGGGCCGTATCCACGCCCGTCGTCGTGGTGCTCCGCGAACATACGCGCCAGCTCGTCCTGGTCGACACGCTCGTGAGCGGCCAGGACGGACACGACGGAGCAGGCCATCTCGGTGTCGTCGGTCCACTGCCACGTACCGTCCGGCAGGGCGCGGCGCTTGAGCAGCGGATAGTTCGCGGGAACGAAGAATTGGGATCCCAGCGCGTCCCCCACGGAGAGTCCGCGCAGGCTGGACAGGGCGCGGTGCAGGCGCCCGTCGGGAGAGGAGTCAGCGGTCATCGCCCTGCCACTCTATCCGGTGACCCCGTACGATTCCGGTTCGCGCCAGCGGTCGAAGGGACGGTCCAGGGTGTACTTGCCGTTCTCCCCGAGAACGAGCAGCCGGCTCTCCGCGTTCCCCGGGTTCGACAGCGACTCGAAATCCCCGACGGTCCAGTGGAACCAGCGCATGCAGAACAGCCGCATGGTCAGTCCGTGCGTCACGAGCAGGACGTTCGGCGGGTGGTCCGGGGCCTCGAAGCTGCGGTGCAGGCTCTCCAGGAAGGCGCCCACCCGGTCGTACACGTCCGCCCCCGACTCGCCCTGGGCGAACCGGTAGAAGAAGTGCCCGTAGGCGTCGCGGTACGCCTTCTGCAGCCGTACGTCCTCGCGGTCCTGCCAGTTGCCCCAGTCCTGCTCCCTGAGCCGGGGCTCCTCCCGTACCCGTACGAGATCGGGGTCGAGCCGGAAGGCGCGGAAGGTCTCGTGGGTGCGCCGGTACGGCGAGACGTACACGCTCACCCGCTCGCGTCCGAAGAGCCGCCGGAGGTCCTCGCCGGTGGTCTCGGCCTGCCGCCACCCCTTGTCGGTGAGCGTCAGGGCGTGATCGGGCTCGCGCTCGTAGATGGTGTCGTCGGCGTTGCCTTCGGATTCGCCGTGCCGGACAAGAACGATGCGCCGCGGTCGTGCCATGCACACGACCCTAGATCGCCTCGGGCGTTTACACCGTCCAGGTCGACTCCAGTTGCACGATGTCCCCGGTGATGGCCGCGATGTCGACGTCCGTCTGGGCCCGCGCCGACAGCCGCTCCACCCGGTCGACCTGGTACTTGCCGTGCTCGGCCGCCGAGCTCCACATGGACAGGACGAGGAATTCGTCGCCCGGGGCGTCGCCGAACAGCCCCCGGACCATGCCGGGCGAGCCGGCCATCGCCGGGTTCCACACCTTCTGCTGCATCAGCGTGAAGTGCTCGGCCCGCTCGGCGTGCACCTTGCAGTGCGCCACCCGCACGACGTCCGCGTCCGTGAACCGCGGCTCGAACCCGGTCTTCACATCGAAGCGATGGTCGAACAGCTTGGCCTGGATGTTCTTGTACGTTCCCGACTGCGCGGCCGCAAGCCGGTCATGGGAGCGCGCCATGAAGGAGTCGTAGAAGGCACGGCTCTCCCAGAAGCCGAAGACGTGGGCCACTTCGGGGCGTTGCCTGCTCCAGCCGCCACCCTGCCCTCGGAATCCCGGCTCTCCCAGTAGCCCCGCCCATTTCCGCTGTCCCCGCTCGAAACCCCGACGGTCCACCACAGTGCAACGAATCCACTTGACCAGCACCGCGCCATCGTACGGCGCGCGTGCCGCCTGTCGTGGTGGTCCCGAACCCACGGTCGAGCACTCTCTGAGGGAGATGGCCGTGTTGTTGTCAGTGGGACCACGTAGCGTATCCAGTGCAATCAACATCGCACCGAGGAGGGGGAGTTCGGTGAGCAGCCTCCGCAAGGGGATCGAGAAGATCGAGGTCGGTCTGAAGTGGGACCCGAGTCCGATGGGTTCTCCTCCCCATGACCTGGACCTGATCGCCGCGACGTACACGAGCGACGCCCCGCACGGCAGCCCCGCGTACATCGTTCACTTCGACAGCCGTTCGCCCGACGGGACCATCACGCTCAACCGCGACAGCAGAACCGGCCAGGGCTTCGGCTTCGACGAGGTCATGACGCTCGAACTGGAGCGGCTCGCGCCCCAGTACGCGCGCGTGGTCGTGGGCGTGGCCATCCAGCAGAGCGAGCAGGAGCCCGGCGGCGCCAAGGTGTTCGCGGACATCCCGAACACCGCCGTACGCATACGAGAGGGCTACACCGACCTGTCGCAACACGACCTGTCAGTGGTCTCCGGCTCCTCGGCAGCCACCATCGCGGAGTTCACCCGGGACGCCGACGGCGAGTGGCAGTTCCGCGAGGCGGTGCGGGGCTTCGGCGACGGGGATCTGAACGGGTTCGCGGCTGTGATGGGCGCCCTGTAGGCGCATCCGGTTCGCCCACGCCGAAGGGCGGCGGAACCGTAGTGGTTCCGCCGCCCTTCGGGTCAGGCGTCAAGCCTGGTCAGGCAAGGCCCGGATCAGCTGCAACCGCTCGTCGAGCCGCAGCCCTCGCAGATGTAGCAGGAGCCGGCCCGCTGCATCTTCGTGCCGCAGGAGAAGCAGAGCGGGGCGTCGGCCTGGATGCCCAGCTGCATTTCCACGAGCTCGGCGCTGGTGTGCGCCTGCTGCGGCACGGACTGCGCGGAGTCGTCCCCGGCCTTCGACGCCTCGACGGCCTTCAACTCCTGGGCGCGCGGCGCCGACTGGGACAGGCCCTCGACGTCGACCTCGGCATCGTCGACGGACGGCTCGTAGGAGCCCGTCTCCAGGTGACGCTGGCGCTCCTCGGCGGAGTGGATGCCGAGCGCGGAGCGCGTCTCGAAGGGCAGGAAGTCGAGCGCCAGGCGGCGGAAGATGTAGTCGACGATCGACTGCGCCATCCGCACGTCCGGGTCGTCCGTCATGCCGGCCGGCTCGAAGCGCATGTTGGTGAACTTCGAGACGTAGGTCTCCAGCGGCACGCCGTACTGGAGGCCGACCGAGACGGCGATGGAGAAGGCGTCCATCATGCCCGCGAGGGTGGAGCCCTGCTTGGACATCTTCAGGAAGACCTCGCCGAGACCGTCGTCCGGGTAGGAATTGGCGGTCATGTAGCCCTCGGCGCCGCCCACCGTGAAGGAGGTGGTGATGCCGGGACGGCCCTTGGGGAGGCGCTTGCGGACCGGGCGGTACTCGACGACCTTCTCGATGGCCGTACGGATCTCGCCCTCGGTCTTCTCGGCGACCTGCTCGGCCTCCTTCTCCTTCTTCTTGGCGGAGAGGGGCTGGCCGACCTTGCAGTTGTCGCGGTAGATGGCGAGCGCCTTGACGCCCATCTTCCAGGCCTCGAAGTAGACCTCCTCGACGTCCTCGACCGTCGCCGTCTCCGGCAGGTTGACGGTCTTGGAGAGGGCGCCGGAGATCCACGGCTGGATGGCGGCCATCATGCGGACGTGGCCCATCGCGGAGATGGAACGCTCGCCCATGGCGCAGTCGAACACCTCGTAGTGCTCGAGCTTGAGGCCGGGAGCGTCCACCACATTGCCGTGCTCGGCGATGTGGGCGACGATCGCCTCGATCTGCTCCTCCTGGTAGCCCAGGCGACGCAGGGCCTGCGGCACGGTGCCGTTGACGATCTGCATCGAGCCGCCGCCGACCAGCTTCTTGAACTTGACCAGGGCGAGGTCGGGCTCAAGGCCGGTGGTGTCGCAGGACATCGCGAGACCGATGGTGCCGGTCGGGGCGATGACCGACGCCTGGGCGTTACGGAAACCGTTCTTCTCGCCGAGCCGGACCACGTCCTGCCAGGCCTCCGTGGCGGCGGCCCAGATCGGGGTGTCCAGGTCGTCCATGCGGACGGCCTCGGTGTTGGCGTCGGCGTGCTGCTTCATGACGCGGTTGTGCGGGGTCGCGTTCTTCGCGTAGCCGTCGTACGGGCCGACGACCGCGGCGAGCTCGGCCGAGCGCTTGTAGGACGTACCCGTCATCAGCGAGGTGATGGCGCCGGCGAGGGCGCGGCCGCCGTCCGAGTCGTAGGCGTGGCCGGTCGCCATGAGCAGGGCGCCCAGGTTCGCGTAACCGATGCCGAGCTGACGGAAGGCGCGGGTGTTCTCGCCGATCTTCTGCGTCGGGAAGTCCGCGAAGCAGATGGAGATGTCCATCGCGGTGATGACCAGCTCGACGATCTTCGAGAAGCGCTCGACGTCGAAGGACTGGTTGCCCAGGCCGTCGTCCTTCAGGAACTTCATCAGGTTCAGCGAGGCGAGGTTGCAGGACGTGTTGTCCAGGTGCATGTACTCGCTGCACGGGTTCGAGCCGTTGATGCGGCCGGACTCCGGGCACGTGTGCCAGTGGTTGATGGTGTCGTCGTACTGGATGCCGGGGTCGGCACACGCCCAGGCGGCCTCGGCCATCTTGCGGAAGAGGGACTTGGCCTCGACCTCCTCGATGACCTCGCCGTCCATGCGGCCGCGCAGGCCGAACTTCGAGCCGGACTCGACGGCCTTCATGAACTCGTCGTTCACACGGACCGAGTTGTTGGCGTTCTGGTACTGGACGGACGTGATGTCGTCGCCGCCCAGGTCCATGTCGAAGCCCGCGTCACGCAGGGCGCGGATCTTCTCCTCTTCCTTCACCTTGGTCTCGATGAAGCCCTCGATGTCGGGGTGGTCGACGTCGAGGATGACCATCTTGGCCGCGCGGCGCGTGGCGCCACCCGACTTGATCGTTCCTGCAGAGGCGTCGGCACCGCGCATGAAGGAGACGGGGCCCGAGGCGTTGCCGCCGGAGGAGAGCAGCTCCTTGGAGGAGCGGATCCGGGAGAGGTTCAGGCCGGCGCCGGAGCCGCCCTTGAAGATCATGCCCTCTTCCTTGTACCAGTCGAGGATCGACTCCATGGAGTCGTCGACGGACAGGATGAAGCAGGCCGAGACCTGCTGGGGCTGCGGGGTGCCGACGTTGAACCACACCGGCGAGTTGAAGCTGAAGATCTGGTGCAGGAGGGCGTAGGCCAGCTCGTGCTCGAAGATCTCGGCGTCGGCGGGCGAGGCGAAGTACTTGTTCTCCTCACCGGCCTTCCGGTACGTCTTCACGATGCGGTCGATGAGCTGCTTGAGGCTCACCTCGCGCTGCGGGGTGCCGACCGCGCCCCGGAAGTACTTGCTGGTGACGATGTTGACCGCGTTCACCGACCAGAACTCGGGGAACTCGACGCCACGCTGCTCGAAATTGACCGAGCCGTCGCGCCAATTGGTCATGACGACGTCACGATGCGCCCACTCCACCTCGTCGTACGGGTGCACGCCGGGGGTGGTGTGGATGCGCTCGATACGCAGACCCTTGCTGGCCTTGGCTCCCTTGGCTCGGGAGCCTCGTGCCGGGCCGCTCGCCGTCTCTGTCATGCCGCCTCCCATATATCGGGCTAAAACGCCCTAAAGTGCCCGGATCTTCCCGTGCACGGTGTGTGTCTTGATGTTGCGGCCGCCGCTCTTGCCGCCCGCAACAGGTCTTTGGGTCGCCGCCCGCCCGGCCCGTGGCCGTCAGTCGGCGGCGTGGGCGGGCACGGGGACTTCTACAGTCCCTCCGGGCCCGCTCTCGGTCTCAGCGCGCTCTGCGCCCGCGCGGTCCGCTTCCGCGTCAGGCGTTTGTTCCCTCAGTTCCGCGATCGCCGACTCGAAGTCCTCCAGCGAGTCGAACGCCCGGTACACGGACGCGAACCGCAGGTAGGCGACGAGGTCCAGCTGCTGAAGCGGGCCGAGTATGGCCAGGCCCACGTCGTGCGTGGTCAGTTCGGCGCTTCCGGTGGCGCGCACCGCCTCCTCGACCCGCTGGCCGAGCTGGGCGAGGGCGTCCTCGGTGACCGGACGCCCCTGACACGCCTTGCGTACGCCGTTGATGACCTTGGTGCGGCTGAAGGGTTCGGTCACCCCGCTCCGCTTCACCACCATCAGCGAGCACGTCTCCACCGTCGTGAAACGACGGGAGCAGTCCGGACACTGACGGCGCCGGCGGATCGACGTGCCGTCGTCGGTGGTGCGGCTGTCGACGACACGACTGTCGGGATGCCTACAGAAGGGGCAGTGCATGAACTCCCAACCCTCCTTCACGGCACGACTCGATAGCTCCGAGGGGCTGGTCACGCCTCTCGAAGCAGCCCCAAGCATAGGCGATGGCCACGGCCGAGATGGACCGGGGACCACAACTTCTGGGCTGCGGATCCAATCCAACCACTACATCTGGGGTTTGGCTGCGTATTGAGCCCTAGCGCGTGTCGCGCGCGGAAACCGGCACGGCGCAAGAAAGTCCGAGGGCGGTGCCTGGTTGACGGAGGGACGAGTGGCAGACTGGGGGACCCACGGGCCGAGCCTCGACTCCAGCGCTGAAGCGTACCGGATTGAGCTGAATTGCCACTCCACTTCACGTCCACTTCGAGGCGGCCATACACCCGGGCACATGATCACGACAAGCAATCTACGATTTTTCACTCGAACGTGTGTTTGGCGCAACCTTTCGAAAGGAACTACCGTTGGCTAGCTAGGGAGACATTCTCGAGAGGGGCCGACCGACGTGACCACGACCGCAGACAGTGCCACCATCACTGCCCAGGGCCGCTCCCAGGGCCGACTCGAGCCGGTGCATGCCATGAATGACGCAGCCATGAGCCAGGAGGGGCCCAAGCCCGGGCGCTCCCTGCCCGGCCGACCTCCAGGCATCCGGGCCGACAGCTCGGGCCTCACGGACCGGCAGCGCCGCGTGATCGAGGTCATCCGGGACTCGGTGCAGCGTCGGGGGTACCCGCCGTCCATGCGGGAGATCGGCCAGGCGGTCGGCCTGTCCAGCACGTCGTCGGTCGCGCACCAGCTAATGGCACTCGAGCGCAAGGGCTTCCTGCGCCGTGACCCGCACCGCCCGCGCGCGTACGAGGTACGTGGCTCGGACCAGCCCAGCGCGCAGCCCACGGACACCGCGGGCAAGCCCGCCGCGTCGTACGTGCCGCTGGTGGGCCGGATCGCCGCCGGTGGGCCGATCCTGGCCGAGGAGTCGGTCGAGGATGTCTTCCCGCTCCCCCGGCAGCTCGTCGGTGACGGTGAGCTGTTCGTCCTGAAGGTCGTCGGTGACTCCATGATCGAGGCCGCGATCTGCGACGGGGACTGGGTCACGGTCCGCCGCCAGCCCGTCGCGGAGAACGGTGACATCGTCGCCGCGATGCTGGACGGCGAGGCCACGGTCAAGCGCTTCAAGCGCGAGGACGGCCATGTCTGGCTCCTCCCGCACAACTCCGCGTACCAGCCGATTCCCGGCGACGAGGCGACGATCCTCGGCAAGGTGGTAGCCGTTCTGCGGCGCGTGTGAGGCTCTTCCCTGACCGGGCCCCGGAACCTACTGCGCCGGTTCCGGGGCCCTGCGCTGTCCGCGCCAGGGCTCCATCCGCACAGGCCGGGTCCTACTCCGCAGCCGCCTTCTCCTCGTCCGCCTTCTCCGCGTCCGCCTTCTTCGCCGCCGCGTCGATCGCCGAGAGCGAGCGCCGCACCTGGTTCCGGTCCGTGGTGAGCCAGAAGTCCGGCATCGAGGCCTTCAGATAGCTTCCGTAGCGTGCCGTCGCGAGGCGGGGGTCCAGGACGGCGACCACGCCGCGATCGCCCGTCGCCCGGACGAGACGGCCCGCGCCCTGCGCCATCAGGAGCGCCGCGTGCGTCGCGGCCACGGCCATGAAGCCATTGCCTCCCGCCTCCTCGACCGCCTTCTGGCGCGCGCTCATCAGCGGGTCGTCGGGGCGGGGGAACGGGATCTTGTCCATCACGACCAGCTGACAGTTCGGGCCCGGTACGTCCACGCCCTGCCACAGCGACAGGGTGCCGAACAGACAGGTCTCCGGGTCCGCCGAGAAGTTCTTGATCAACTCGCCCAGGGTGTCCTCGCCCTGCAGCAGGATCGGGAACTCCGGGATGCGCCCCCGCAGCTCCTCGGCCGCGGCCTGGGCCGCGCGCATCGAGGAGAAGAGGCCGAGTGTGCGCCCGCCGGCCGCCTGGATGAGCTCGGTCAGCTCGTCCGTCATGTCCGTGCGCGTGCCGTCACGCGTCGGCTTCGCCAGGTGCTTGGCGACGTACAGGATGCCCTGCTTGCGGTACTCGAAGGGCGATCCGACGTCGACGCCCTTCCATACGGGAAGGTCCTCGCCCTCCGTGCCCTCGGGGGCGAGCCCCAGGGAGGCGCCCACGCCGTTGAAGTCGCCGCCCAGCTTCAGCGTCGCCGAGGTCAGGACGACGGAGCGCTCGCTGAAGAGCTTCTCGCGCAGGAGGCCGGACACGGACATGGGGGCCACGCGCACGGAGGCGCCGAAGCGGTCGTGGCGTTCGTACCAGACGACGTCCCACTCCGAGCCGTTCGTGATCCGCTCCGCGACATCGTGGATGTTCTCCACGGAGGCCTGGGCCTGCTTGCGCACGGCGTCCTCGTCCTGGACGGACTTGTCGCGGGTGTTGCCGAGTGCGGTGATCACCGTACGGGCCGCGTCGCGCAGGGCCATGAGCGCGTAGCCGAGGTCCTCCGGGACCTCTTCGAGGCGGCCGGGCAGGGCCAGCTCCATCACTCGCTCAAAGCCTTCGGAGGCGGTCTGCAGCTGGTCCGCCGCCTTCTCGTTGACGAGCTTGGACGCGCGCTTCACCGCGCGGTTGACCTGGCCTGGGGTCAGCTCGCCGGTGGCCACGCCGGTCACCCGCGAGACGAGTTCGTGCGCCTCGTCCACGATCAGCACTTCGTGCTGGGGAAGGATGGGCGCGCCTTCGATGGCGTCGATCGCCAGCAGCGCGTGGTTGGTGACGATGACGTCCGCGAGCTTGGCGCGCTCGCGGGACATCTCGGCGAAGCACTCCTGGCCGTACGCGCACTTGGACGCGCCCAGGCACTCGCGCGAGGAGACCGATACCTGGGACCAGGCCTTGTCGGAGACGCCGGGCGTGAGGTCGTCCCGGTCGCCCGTCTCCGTCTCGTCCGCCCAGTCGCGCATGCGGAGCAGGTCCTGGCCCAGCTTGCTGGTGGGCGCGGCCGCCTCGAACTGGTCGAAGAGGCCTTCTTCCTCCTCCTGCGGCGCGCCCTCGTGCAGCCGGTGCAGGCACAGGTAGTTCGACCGGCCCTTGAGCATGGCGAAATTGGGGCGGCGGCGCAGCAGCGGGTGCAGCGACTCCACCGTGCGCGGCAGGTCCCGCTCCACGAGCTGTCGCTGCAGCGCCAACGTGGCGGTCGCCACGACGACGCGCTCCCCGTGAGCCAGGGCCGGCACGAGGTAGCCGAGCGACTTGCCTGTGCCGGTGCCCGCCTGGACGAGCAGATGGGAACCGTCGTCGATCGCCTCGGCGACGGTCTCGGCCATGGTCACCTGGCCAGGGCGCTCCGTGCCGCCGACTGCGGTGACGGCGGCGTGCAGGAGCTCGGGGAGTGAGGGCTTCGTCATAGCTCGACCACCCTAAACGGACCCACTGACAATCCGGCGATCACGGCTGGTGCAGCGGATTGGCGACGCTGCCGTGCACGGCGGCGTGCGGGCGGTCGGCGCGGTCGCGGTAGCCGTCGAGGTGCAGCCGGTTGCGGTTGAGGCACAGGCGCTCGATCTCCGGCGTGAGCAGGTCGAACGTCTCGTACCGCTCCTTGCACTCGGGGAAGCGCGCGTGGTGGCGGAGGATCTCGGCGCGCACCATGGACCAGAACTCGGCTTCGGCGACCCCGAGTTGCTCCTCGTACAGCGGCGCCAGATAGCGGAAGACGCCCACGAAGAGTCCCGAGTGGATGAACTGGGTCAGGAACGCGGGCTCCTCCGTGAGCAGGACCTCACGTACGTCGTCGGGCATGGAGCCGTGCTCGGGCAGCGCTTCCGAGCTGATGTTGACGTCGTCCACGAAGTCCTTGACCGCGAGCCGGGCGGGCACGTCCTGGTCGTCGAAGACGACGATGGCGTTCTCTCCGTGAGGAGAGAACACGGTTCCGTAGCGGTAGAGGAAGCGCAGCAGTGGGGGCAGCAGTGCGGCGAAGAGCCTCTGGAGCCATGCCTTCGGGGCGAGCCCCGAGCGGGCGACGAGTTCCGCGACGAACGCGCGTCCTTCGGAGTCGGTGTGCAACAAGGAGGCGAGCGTTCGGGCCCGCTCTCCGGGGGCGAGATGCCGGGAGACGGGCTCGCGCCAGATGGCGCCCAGCAATTCCTTGTACTGGTAGGGCACTTCGTCGAGCCCGTCGTAGAGCGGGTGTTCCACGGTCACCGAGGCGACCTCGCCCAGGAGGATGACGCCGCATTCGTCGCGCAGGAAGGAGTCGCCGTCGCGCAGCGCGTGCACCCATGCGGTGACGGCGGGGGCGGCCCAGGTGCGCTCGGTCGGAAGGCCGCGCCATACAAGGGTGTTGAAGATGGACAGCGGCAGCTTCACCGTGTGCCGTTCCGGATGCGCCGTGTTCAGGAACGTACGGATGGACTGCTGGGGCAGTCGCAGGTCGCCGTCCGTGGGGAGGGGAACGATGTCGTTCGTGGCGATGGACGGCGCGAAGAGCGGCAGCACGATGTCGCTCCACTGCCAGGGATGTACGGGGAGGTAGAGGTAAGCCGCCGGGTCCAGGCCACGGGAACGGAGTGCCTGCGCGAACAACGCCCGTGTCGGTTCGTCGAGTTCACGGGCGTAGAGGGAGGCGGGGTCGGCGAGGCCCGCCACGCCCCGGTAGGTGGCGAGGCCGGTGTGCACGGCGATCCACGGGAGGCGGGTGGGGCGACGCGCCTCGGGCGCCCAGCGGGAGGCGTCGGTCGCCGTGAATCCGAGACGGCCCTTGTTCAGTACGAGCCAGGGGTGGCCGGTCTGATGCCCCTCCAGCTCGGCGTATCCCAGGTCGGCCAGCTGCGCCGCGGTGAGCGCGGTGTGGTCGAGGCGGGCGTCGGCGGCGAGGGTGACGGTGAGTTCGCGGATGAGGTGGCCGAGGGTGCTGCCGTCGAGGCCGAGGGCGTGCTTGGCGCGGAGGAGGAAGGCGAGCGGGTCGGTGAGGGGTTCGCGTCCGCGGGGGACGGGGGCCGGTTCTCCCTCGTGGCCGGTCGTCCCGGGTTCCCATTCCATGCTTTCGGGGTCCACGCGCCAACTGCCGTACGCGCCGCGGCGGGCGCGGAAGTGGAAGGTGCCACCGCCGTCGCCGGCCCCGCCACCGTCCCCTCCGTCCCCGCCGTCGCCGTCGGCCGGGTCGGCGGGGAGGTGCAGGGAGTACGGGTGGGACGGGTCGGACAGGTGGGGGCCGGGGGCGGCCGGGGCGAGCGGCTTTGGCCGCAGGATGTCCTCGTAGGCGAACTCGCCGATCAGCTTGGCCAGCAGTCGGGCCCCCGCCCTGTCCCAGTTCTCGGACGTGAGCTCGGGCGGGTCGTACAGCTCGGTCGGCTCTTCGGAACTCGGGGCGGCGGACGAATTCGGCACGGAAACTCCTCGGACGGGAACTGGAGCGGGTCGAGGTTCGTTACTGAGAGTGACCGGCCTGGAGCACGGTGCGCAGGGCGCGGTCACGGACCATGAGCGCGGCCCGCTTGTCGGGGAGTTCCACCTCGGCGGAGAAGCGGAATCCCGCGCCCAGGAAGGCGGAGACGGAGGGGGTGTTGCGAAGGTCGGGTTCCGCGATGACCCGCGCACAGCGCGGGCGATGATCCAGTACGAGGTCGGCGACGGCTGCGAGCAGCGTGGTGCCGAGCCCTCGTCCACGGTCGGCGACGCCACCGATGAGGAGGTGGATTCCGGTGTCGTGCGGGCGGGCGGGGTAATGGCGGGCCAGCGGGTCGAGGTCGGCGCGGTAGATCTCCCAGTAGCTCATGGGCGTGCCGTCGAGGACGCCGAGGCACGGAACGCTGCGTCCGTCGCCGTCGAGCTGGGAACGCATGTGGTCCGCGGTGACGGCATCGGGACCCGCGAGTTCCCAGAAGGCGGCCACGGCGGGGTCGTTCATCCAGCGGCTGACGAGTGCCAGGTCCCGCTCGATGCGCACCGGGACGAGCTGGAACACGCCTGAGGGAGTGGTGACCGGTCCCCACTCCCCCACGTCGTCCAGCAGGTCTCGCTCGGCCAGGGCGTCGAGGTCCGCGGTGTGCTGGTGGTCGGTGCGGTGGTCGGCGGTGTGCTGGTAGTCGGCGTCCCGCTCCGCGATGAGCGCGAGCAGCTCGTCGGGGAGGCGCAGGTCCAGGGTGTCCTGGACGTCCGCGGCGTCGGCGGCGTCGGCGGCGTCGGCGCCCTTCGTGCTCTTCGCGGCTGGCGACGTGTCGTTGGGGTCGGTGGCGGGAGTGGTGTCGGCGTCGGTGCTCGCATCGGTGGGAGGCACGGCGACACTCCTCTCTCAGGATTCTCAGGTACGGCGGGAATGAAAGGGGTTGGCGATGGTGACGTAGACGGACTGGGTGTCGACGGGGCCGACGAGTTCGTCGAGGCCGTGCAGCCGGGTGAGCATGTTCGCCTTGCAGCGCAGCGTGGGCGAGTCGAGCAGCAGGCTCGGCAGCGTGCTGCGCAGCCGGGTCGGGCCGGCGGCGGCCTCGCCGAGGAAGCGGCGGAACGCGGCGAGCAACAGCGCTTCGTCGGCGAGTCGTTGGGAGCCGAAGGCTCCGATCAGGCCGAGGACGTTGTTGATGGCGAGGTAGTAGGCGAATCGCTCGTCTGTGACGTCGTCGTCGACGAAGGTGTCGCTGTGGGTGCCGATGCCGGGCAGTCGTCGGTCGAGTTCGGCGCGGCGGGACTCGCGGAAGTAGTAGCCCTGGTTGTCCCGGTAGCGGCCGCCGGCGGGCCAACCGTCGGCGTCCAGGAGCAGCACGGTGTTCTGCTGGTGGGCCTCCAGGGCGACACCGGCCTCGCCGTCGAGCCAGAGCACGGGGCGGACGACGTGCTCCAGATACCGCAGGAACCACTCGGCCGCCACGGCCCCGTGAGGGCGTCCGCTGCGGGCCGCGAGCCGGGTCACGGTGTCGGCGAGGCGGGAGCTGATGGCCGGGTGGCCGGTGCGATCGGCGCGATCGGCGCGATCAGCGCGGTCATCGGCTCTGTCGTGGGTGCGGCCCGCACCGTCGGCCGGGGCGGTGGTCGGCCGGGGCGAGACGAAGCCGGCGACGCAGGACGCGTCGTCGTGGGAGCGGAAGGGGTTGGCGCGGATCATCACATCCAGGCCCGGCACCGGCGCGCCGTCCGGGTCGTCGACCGCGAGCCAGGCCGGGTCGCGGACGATGTCGAAGCCGGGGTGCGCGGCGTGCCACTCCTCGGCGAGACCGGTGCCGAGGAGCCGGTGCGCCTCGACGCCCCGGTGGAGTTCCTTGCGGAGGTTCTCCCGGCGGGAGTTGGTGATGCGCAGGCCGAGGGAGAGCTTGAGCATGGCGGGCGCGCCGGGCTGGTACAGCGTGCGGACGGAGGAGGTGGGGAACCAGGGCTCGCCGTGCGGGCCGAGGTCGCGCAGCAGACCGGCGTCCAGGAGGGCGGCGGTGGCGGGGCGCTGCCGTAGCTCGCGCAGCTGCCACGGGTGCACGGGCAGGGCGGCGTGCCCGTGCGGCAACGGAAGGTTGGAGCCTGCCAGTTGGGAGGTGAGGTCGGCGGCGGTGCGGGCCCGGCCGCCGTCGGTCCAGGCGGAGTCCTGGGCGAGGACGTCGGGGGCGACGGAGATCCAGTGCAGCGGGAAGGAGCCACGCAACTCCGGTGAATAGCGGCCGGCTTCGGCCTCGGAGAGCCCTTCGCGGCTCTTCGGTGTCGGGTGCAGCGGGTGCCCGAGGACGAGCGCCTGTTCGGCGGCGAGGAAGGGGTCGGCCGCGTCGGTGGGACGGCGTCGGCGGTCCGCGATGAACTCGATGGTGCGGCGCATCGAGTCGGCGACGCGGACCACCAGTTCACCGTCGTCGCCGACGGGGGTGGCGTCGGGGCCGTGGTCGAGGTCGGGGGCGACGTCGGGGGCACTGCCCGTGGGAACGGGGGCGTCGGCTTCACCTCGCGCGGACTCGGCCGCACCGCGAGCGGACTCGGCTTCGGCTTCGTCCCGGGAGGGCTCGGCCTCACCCCGGGTGGACTCGGCCTCGCCGCGGGCGGATTCCCTGCTCAGGAGGGCCGCGAGGGTGACTGCGTCCACGCGTGGGGCGTGGTGCGGGGCGTTCTCCAGGCAGGGCAGGCCGAAGCGGTGCCAGCCGGAGGGTGACCAGTAGTGGACGGGGACGAGGAGGGCGGTGCCGCTCGCGGGCAGCGGGATGCGGAGGGCGCCGAAGGAAGGAGGAGCGATGTTGTTCTCGCGTACCCAGCAGCGCAGCAGATTCTCGACTGCCGCGGCCTGGGCGGCGGTTGCGGGGTCCGGGTGCTCCAGGAGGTCCACGGTGGGGGTGTGCGGACGCTCGGTCTGCTGGTCGCCGCCCTTCTGCCGCGGGATCGAGTCGCGCTCCTGGGGGTGCGGGGCTTGCGTGTCACAGGATCCGCCGGCGGTGGGACGGGGACGGCCGTCGGAAGCGGGGGTGGCGTTCAAGACGTTTCCTTGCGTGGGGGTGTTGGGCTCCATGGCGCGGTGGGCCGGCCGGTCCGGCGGGTCACCGCCGTCGCTGGTGGGGATGGGTCGTCGGGTGCTCCTACGCCTCGTGGCGGTGCTCGCGGGCGACGGCTGCCAGGGCGTCCGCGAGCCGGTCCACGACGGCCGCGGCCTGCTCGTCGGTGATGGTGAGGGGAGGCAGCAGGCGTACGACGCTGGAGTGCCGGCCGCCGAGTTCGACGATCAGACCGCGGTGCAGGCAGGCGTCGCGCACGGCGGCGGCGAGTCGGGGTGCGGCGGGGAGCGGGGCTGCGGCGCCCGTGAGCAGCGGGTCGTCGAGGGGTTCGGCGGCGGCAGGGGTGGCGCCGTCCGGGTCGACGAGTTCCACGCCGATCATGAGGCCGCGCCCACGGACCTCGCCGACGCACGCGAACTCGTCGGAAAGCCGCCGGAGTTGGCCGAGCATGCGGCCGCCCAGGGCGGCGGCGCGGTCGGCGAGGGCGTTCTCGCGGACGTACGCGAGGGTGGCCGCGCCCGCGGCCATGGCCAGCTGGTTGCCGCGGAAGGTGCCGGCGTGCGCGCCCGGCGGCCAGACGTCGAGGTCGTCGCGGTAGACGAGCACGGCGAGCGGCAGGCTGCCGCCGATGGCCTTGGACAGGACCATCACGTCGGGCACGACGCCGCTGTGTTCCACGGCCCAGAAGGCGCCGGTGCGGCCGACGCCGGTCTGCACCTCGTCGACGACCAGGGGGATCGAGCGGCGCTCGGTGACGGCTCGCATCCTGCGCATCCAGGTGTCGGGGGCGGGGATGACACCGCCCTCCCCCTGCACCGGTTCGAGGATCATGCCGGCCGGGTCCGGCACCCCGGACTTGGTGTCGTCGAGCAGCGACTCGGTCCACCGGGCGGCGAGTTCGGCTCCGCGCGGGCCGCCGATGCCGAAGGGGCAGCGGTAGTCCTGCGGATACGGCAGGCGCGTCACGCGGACGTCCTGCGCCCCGCCCGAGGCTTCGAGCGCCCCCGCGGTCATCCCGTGATACGCGCCGGTGAAGGCGAGCAGGCCCGAGCGCCCGGTGGCGGTGCGGACCAGTTTCAGCGCGGCCTCGACGGCGTCGGTGCCCGCGGGGCCGCAGAACTGGATGCGGGCGCGGTCGGCGAGGCCGGGCGGCAGCGTGCTGAACAGCTCCGTGGTGAAGGCGTCCTTGACCGGGGTGGCCAGGTCGAGGACGTGCAGCGGCGCCCCCGAGTCGAGCACCTTGCGGATGGCTTCGAGCACCACCGGGTGGTTGTGGCCGAGCGCGAGGGTCCCGGCGCCGGACAGGCAGTCCAGATAGCGGCGGCCGTCGGCGCCCTCGATGGTGAGCCCGCGCGCCCGCACCGGCACGATCGGCAGGGCGCGCGCATAGGTGCGCGCCGCGGACTCCCGCGCGCACTGCCGGCGCAGGATGCCTTCGTGCTGAGTGGTATGAGTCGTGTGAGTCGACTCAGTGGTGTCGTGGGCCGCGGTGCCGGGTGCCCCGCCGACGTGCGGGTCGGGCACCGCCACGGTCTCAGGATCGGTCACAGGCACAGGATCGGTCACCGCCACGGCTGTTGGTCCTCCCGCTGGATATACGGCCGAAAAGGTTCCTCGACTCACCGATCCGTACGGCGAGTTGGCGTGCGCGCAGCCGTGGACCGTCCTGCCGGTGGGCCAGGACGGTCCGGGGCTGAACGTCGACTGCGGTTCCCCCGTACGTACCAACGACGGGGCGAGCGGAGGAACACGGCTCGTACGGGACTCATGAGCAGACCTTTGCCCGGTGTCCGCGCCCGGCGCCTCGTGGGCCCCCACGCGCCGCGCTTCAACGATCCGTACAGGCAGGAAGATCCCTCCGTGACGGAACCGTTGCGGCTTTGTCGGTCGTCGCCTACGGCACCGGCATAGGGTGGTGTGCCGTTCGGGGGGAGAGGCAGTGCCTCGCGTCCACCGCACACGCAGGCAGTTCCACCATTTCGAAACCCAGGGGGATTCACGACATGCGACCCATACGCCCGCAGTTCGCCGCACGCCGTTCTCGGGGCGTGCGCAGCAGAACGTCCCCCGTGGCGGCGGCGGTTGCGCTCGGTGCGGTACTCGCCCTGACCGCCACGGCGTGCGGTCCGGGCGAGGACAACGCGAACGACAAGCCGACCGCCTCGGCGACCGCGGGCGGCGGCGGCACGTTCAAGATTCCGGACGACATCAAGGACCGGCTCAAGGAGCACGGGATCGATCCGGACAAGTGGAAGGACGGCGAGTGGAAGAACTGGGACAAGGACAAGTGGCTGCGTGAGGCGCAGGACTTCGTCAACCCGATCATCGCCGGCCTGTGGGACTCGGCCCGAATGCGGGACGCGGACAAGAACCCCGGTGGCGAGGTCGACGAGAACGACCTCTCCGGCGACCAGGGTGTGACGGACCCGGAGCCGAGGCCGGTGTCGGCGGCGGGCGTCGGCACCCCGTACCACGCGAACGCTCCGTACGCGGGCAAGCTGTTCTTCGACGGGCCCAAGGGTTCGATGGTCTGCTCGGCGACCGTGGTCACCGATCCCGCGCACCCCGGCAAGTCCAACATGCTCTGGACGGCGGGCCACTGCGTGCACGCGGGCAAGAACGGCGGCTGGTACCGCAACATCGCGTTCGTACCCTCGTACAACAACGGTGGAAAGTCCGCGCAGGAGCTGCAGGGCGCGCCCAGGAGCGAGGTCGCTCCGTACGGCGTGTGGTGGGGCGACGCGGCGCTGACCTCGGACCAGTGGATCGCGCAGGGCGGGCCGAGCGGCGGCGCGGGCGCGCCGTACGACTTCGCGGTCATCCATGTGACGCCGGAGAAGGGCGGCACCACCAAGTCCCTGGAGGAGACGGTGGGTGCGGCGCTTCCGGTTGACTTCAACGCACCGGCGGTGCCGAAGATCTCGCGGCTGACGGCGAAGGGCTACCCTGCCGCCGCGCCGTTCGACGGGCAGAAGCTGTACCAGTGCGCGGACCGGCCGGGCCGGCTGTCGCTGAACGACACGGACCCGACGATGTACCGCGTCGGCTGCACCATGACCGGCGGTTCCTCCGGCGGTGGCTGGATCGGCACGGGCTCGGACGGCAAGCCCGCCCTGGTGTCCAACACCTCGATCGGCCCGGTGACGGCGGGCTGGCTCGCGGGCCCGCGGCTCGGCAAGGAGGCCAAGGGGATCTATGACTCGGTGAGCAGGAAGTTCGCCGGTCAGTAGGCCACGACCGCACGCACGACCGAGCCCCTCTCCGGTGGACCGGAGAGGGGCTCAGCCTTTGTACGTACGAGCCCGTCAGCCCGCGGCGCGAGTTCTCAACCCGCGACGGACGCCGGAACGTACGGCGCGAGTTCCGCCGCGAGTTCCTCGTGGACGCGTGCCTTCAGGAGCGTGCCCTCCGGGGTGTGCTCCTCGGAGATCACCTCGCCGTCGGCGTGCGCCCGCGCGACCAGCTGGCCGTGCGTGTACGGCACGAGGGCCTCGATCTCGACCGCGGGGCGCGGCAGTTCGTCGTCGATGAGCTGGAGCAGCTCCTCGATGCCCTGGCCCGAGCGGGCCGAGACGGCGATCGCGCGCTTCTCCACGCGCAGCAGCCGCTGCAGCACCAACGGGTCGGCCGCGTCCGCCTTGTTGACCACCACGATCTCGGGCACGTTCGTCGCGCCGACGTCGCGGATGACCTCGCGTACGGAGGCGAGCTGCTCCTCCGGCGCCGGGTGCGAACCGTCGACCACGTGCAGGATCAGGTCGGAGTCGCCGACCTCCTCCATGGTGGAGCGGAACGCCTCGACGAGGTGGTGCGGCAGGTGTCGTACGAAGCCGACCGTGTCGGCCAGCGTGTACAGCCGGCCGCTCGGGGTCTCGGCCCGGCGCACGGTCGGGTCGAGGGTGGCGAACAGCGCGTTCTCCACCAGCACGCCCGCGCCCGTGAGGCGGTTGAGGAGCGAGGACTTGCCGGCGTTCGTGTACCCGGCGATGGCCACCGAGGGCACCTTGTGCCTGCGGCGCTCCTGGCGCTTGATGTCGCGGCCGGTCTTCATCTCCGCGATCTCACGGCGCATCTTCGCCATCTTCTCGCGGATCCGGCGCCGGTCCGTCTCGATCTTGGTCTCGCCGGGACCACGGGTGGCCATGCCGCCGCCCGAGGAGCCGGAGCCACCGCCACCCATCTGCCGGGACAGCGACTGACCCCAACCACGCAGGCGCGGCAGCATGTACTGCATCTGCGCGAGCGCGACCTGCGCCTTGCCCTCTCGGGACTTGGCGTGCTGGGCGAAGATGTCGAGGATCAGGGCGGTGCGGTCGACCACCTTGACCTTGACGACGTCTTCGAGGTGGATGAGCTGGCCGGGGCTGAGCTCACCGTCGCACACGACGGTGTCCGCTCCGGTCTCGAGCACGATGTCGCGCAGCTCCATGGCCTTGCCGGAGCCGATGTACGTCGCCGCGTCGGGCTTGTCGCGGCGCTGGATGACGCCGTCGAGCACGAGCGCGCCCGCCGTCTCGGCGAGGGCGGCGAGCTCCGCGAGAGAGTTCTCCGCGTCATGAACCGTTCCCGACGTCCACACGCCGACGAGGACCACGCGCTCCAGGCGGAGCTGTCGGTACTCGACCTCGGTGACGTCCTCGAGTTCGGTGGAGAGGCCCGCGACGCGGCGCAGAGCCGCGCGCTCGGAGCGGTCGAACTGCTCGCCGTCCCGCTCTCCGTCGATCTCGTGGCTCCAGGCGACGTCCTCTTCCATCAGGGCATCGGCCCGAAGACTCTCGGGGTTGTTCTGCGCCATGTGCTGCGCGTCCTGGGAAGGGGAAGAAGAGGAGGTCATTGGATCCTTACGTCTGTGGGATTCGGGATACGTGACGGGCGCCTCGCCCGTCATCTTTCACAACGCGCGGACCACTCGGGGGATTCCCGCGATTCCCGCGAGGGCCGATCCGCGGGGCCCGCGCCGTCGACATCGTCGATGTTCGCACGGTACGGGGCGTCTCGTCACTCGGATTTTTCCCGCTGTGACCGGGTCGACGCCCCGCGCTCGCGGCTATTTCGGCACCGGGTCGGACGTCCACTTCGGGTGCCCCGGCATGGGCGGGGTCTTCTTCCCGTACAGCCAGGCGTCGAAGAAGCCGCTCAGGTCCTGCCCGGCGATCTGGGAGGCGAGCCTGGTGAAGTCCGCGGTCGTGGCGGTGGAGTCACGGTGCGTACCCACCCACGCGCGCTCCAGGCGCTGGAAGGCGTCCTTGCCGATCTCCTGGCGCAGGGCGTAGAGGACGAGGGCGCTGCCGTCGTAGACGACGGGCCTGAAGATGCTGATCTTGCCGCCGGAGGGTGCCTTGGGCCTGGCGGGCGGTCCGCCCTCGGCGCGCCAGGCGTCGGAGGCGCGGTAGGCGGAGCGCATCCGCTTCTCCATGGGCTGGTCGGCCTTCTCCTCGGCATACAGGGACTCGTACCAGGTGGCGTGGCCTTCGTTGAGCCACAGGTCGGACCAGGTGCGGGGGCTGACGCTGTCGCCGAACCACTGGTGCGCCAGCTCATGCACCATGATCGATTCGATGTACCACTTCGGGTAGCCGTCCCGCAGGAACAGGTCTCTCTCGAAGAGAGAGAGCGTTTGCGTCTCGAGCTCGAAGCCGGTGGACGCGTGGGCCATCAGCAGCCCGTAGTTCTCGAAGGGGTAGCGCCCGACCTTCCCCTCCATCCAGGAGATCTGGCCCGGCGTCTTCTTGAGCCACGGCCGCAGCGCCTTGGCGTCCTTGGCCGGTACGACATCGCGTACGGGAAGTCCGTGCGGCCCCTCCTGGTGCAGCACGGCGGAGCGCCCGATGGAGACCTGGGCGAGTTCCGTGGCCATGGGGTGGGCGGTGCGGTAGGCCCACTGCGTGGCGCCTCCTTGTCGCGTCTTCGCGACAGGAAGGCCGTTGGCGACGGCCGTGTACCCCTTGGGGGCGGTGATACGGAAGGTGAAGTAGGCCTTGTCGGAGGGGTGGTCGTTGGACGGGAACACGCGGTGCCCGGCGTCGGCCTGGTTGGCCATCGCGAGCCCGTCCTTGGTGCGCACCCAGCCGTTCTCCTTCTTGCCCGGCCGCGGGTCACTGGTGTGCCGCACGGTGACGTCGAGCGACTTCCCCGCGGCCACGGGCCGGTCGGGCGTGACGATGAGGTCCTCGCCGCTGCTGGTGAAGTGCGCCGACGCCCCGTTGACCAGCACCGAACTCACGGTGCCGTGCGAGAAGTCGAGGTTGATCCGGTCGAGCCGGGAGGTCGCCCGCGCGTCGATCTTCGTGATGGCGCTGAGGGGCTTGCTGTTGTCACCGTGGTACGTGAAGGAGATGTCGTAGTCGGTGACGTCGTAGCCCGGGTTGCCCAGGTGCGGGAAGAGCCGGTCGCCGATGCCGAGCGGCTCGGCGGGTCCTGGCGCGGCCGCGGCGACGAGGGCGAGCGAGGCGCCGGCGGCGAGCAGCGCGGCCGCGCGGGGCGTTCGGGAACTTCGGGACCTTCGGGAACTGGGCAGCATGACTTACCGCTATCAGCGCCCGCCCTTGTACGTGGTGCGGGGCGCGCCGCACCACCCGAACGAGGGTTCTGGGTGGGCGGTTGGACCTACAGGGCGCCCGCCGCCGCGTGCCGCGTGCGCCCGACGTCGTACACGCCCGGCACATTGCGCATGGCCCGCATGAGGCCCTGGAGGTGTCCTGCGTCCGGGAGTTGGAGCGTGTACGTGTGCCGGACGCGGCCCTGGTCGGGCGGGTCGACGGTCGCCGAGATGATGGCGACGCCCTCCAGCGCTATGGCCTCGGTCAGGTCGGCGAGCAGGTGCGGGCGGCTGAAGGACTCGGCGATGAGGGTCACCCGGTACTCGGCGGCCTCGGCGTCCGCCCAGCGCACACCCACCTCGGCGCGTCCTGCGTCCTTCATGCGCGCCACTCCGGAGCAGGCGACGCGGTGCACGGTGACGACTCCGCCGCGTACGGAGAACCCGGTGACCTCGTCCGGCGGTACGGGCGTACAACAGCCCGCGAGCCGCACCGTGGCGCCCGGCTGGTCGACCACGGCGTTCGCCGTCGAGGGGCGCGCCGAGGGGCCGTTGTACGGGGCTCTGGGCGCCGAGGCGGGCGCGCTCGGCCCCTCCGGGTGGGTGGCGAGCCAGCGGCGGATGGCGATGCGCGCGGCGGGCGTACGGGCGTGGTCGAGCCAGGCGACGGACGGCTCGGAGGCGGCGGCGCCCTCGGCCCCCGCCATGAGCAGCTGCACCGTGTCGCCGTCGCCGAGGACCGTACTGAGCGTCGCCAGGCGGCCGTTGACACGCGCGCCGATGCAGGCGTGCGCGTCCTCGCCGTACTGCGCGTAGGCGGCGTCTACGCAACTGGCGCCCGCGGGGAGGCCGATGGAGCCGCCGTCGGGCCGGAAGACGGTGATCTCGCGGTCCTGGGCGAGGTCCTCGCGCAGCGTCGACCAGAAGGTGTCGGTGTCCGGCGCGGACTGCTGCCAGTCGAGCAGCCGGTTCAGCCAGCCGGGGCGCGTGGGGTCGGAGCGCTCGCCCACGGTGTCCAGGTGTTCCTCTGCGGAGGGCGCGTACGGATTGCCGAGCGCCACCACGCCCGCCTCCGCGACCTTGTGCATCTGGTGCGTACGGATGAGGACTTCGGCGACCTCGCCGTCGCCGCGGGCCACGGCGGTGTGCAGCGACTGGTACAGGTTGAACTTCGGTACGGCGATGAAGTCCTTGAACTCCGAGACCACCGGCGTGAAACAGGTGTGCAGTTCACCGAGGACTCCGTAGCAGTCCGCGTCCTCGTTCACGAGGACCAGGAGGCGTCCGAAGTCGGCGCCGCGCAGCTCGCCGCGCTTGCGGCGCACCCGGTGGACGGAGACGAAGTGCCGCGGCCTGATGAGGACTTCGGCACTCAGTCCGGCATCGCGCAGGACGCCGCGCACCTCGGTCGCGAATCCGGCGAGGGAGTCCTCGGTGCGCTGCGCGTAGGCCGTCATGAGCTCGCGGGTCTGCGTGTGCTCCTCGGGGCGCAGGATCGCGAACACGAGGTCTTCGAGCTCGGTCTTCAGGGCCTGCACGCCGAGGCGCTCGGCGAGCGGGATCAGGACGTCGCGGGTGACCCTGGCGATCCGTTCCTGCTTCTCCTGGCGCATGACGCCGAGGGTGCGCATGTTGTGCAGGCGGTCGGCGAGTTTGATCGACATGACGCGCACGTCGTTTCCGGTCGCCACCAGCATCTTCCGGAACGTCTCCGGCTCGGCCGCCGCTCCGTAGTCGACCTTCTCCAGCTTGGTGACGCCGTCGACGAGGTAGGCGACCTCCTCGCCGAACTCCTCGCGCACCTGGTCGAGCGTGACCTCGGTGTCCTCGACGGTGTCGTGCAGCAGGGAGGCCGTCAGCGTCGTGGTCTCGGCGCCCAGCTCGGCCAGGATCAGCGTCACGGCGAGCGGGTGCGTGATGTACGGCTCGCCGCTCTTGCGCATCTGGCCCCGGTGCGAGGACTCGGCCAGTACGTAGGCGCGGTGCAGCGGGTCCAGAGCGGCGTCGGGGTAGTGCGCGCGGTGGGCCTCCGCCACGTGACCGATCGCGTCGGGGAGGCGGCCGCGGGCGGGGGCGCCCAGGAGTGCGGCGCGGCCGAGACGGCGCAGGTCGATCCGGGGGCGGCCACGTCGACGATGCGATCCGGGCGTGATCGGCCCCGTATTCGCGGGGTTGGTCGCCTCCGCACTCATGAGCACCTCCGGCTTTGTCGACCGGCGGCGGGCTGGCGGCGGCACCCGTCCGGACCGGTGCTTGATGCTACCGAGCCCATCACGTGGCGCAGTCCCGCTCTCGCCGAGCGTGAAACGGATCACCCATTCGAGCGAAGGTTCACTGGTTTACGGTTTCGATCGCAGAGAACCAGTCGGCGTCGATGTCACCCTCAGCGACGATCACCGCCGGTCCCGTCATCTCGATCTCGCCGTCCGGACGCTCGGTGATCGTCAGCCTGCCACCGGGCAGATCGATCTCGTACGTGACAGAAGACCCGGTCACGGCCGGGTCCAGGCCGTCCCTGCGGGCGGCCGCGACGGCCACGGCGCAGGCGCCGGTGCCGCAGGAGCGGGTCTCGCCCGAGCCGCGCTCGTGCACGCGCATGGCGACGTGCTTCGGGCCGCGGTCGATGACGAACTCGACGTTCACACCCTCCGGGTACGCGTTCGCCGGAGCGAAGGCGGGTGCGGCGTACAGGGTGCCCGCGTGCGCGAGGTCGGCCACGAAGGCGACCGCGTGCGGGTTCCCCATGTTCACGTTCGTCGCGGGCCAGGTCCGCTCGTCGACGGTGACCGTGACGTCGCCCTCGGGGAGCGCCGCCTTGCCCATGCCGACCGTGATCAGGCCTTCCTTGTCGATGTGCACCGTCTTGACGCCGCCTCGGGTGGCCACGGCGAGGTCGCCCTCGCCGATGTGTCCGGCGTGCTGGAGGTAGCGGGCGAAGACCCGCACTCCGTTGCCGCACATCTCGGCCACCGAGCCGTCGCCGTTGCGGTAGTCCATGAACCACTCCGCCTCGTCGGCCATGTGCCGCGCCTCGGGGTGGGCGGCGGCGCGCACGACATGGAGCACACCGTCGGCCCCGATGCCGGCCCGGCGGTCGCACAGGGCGGCGACGGCGGTCGGCGAGAGCGCGATGGCGTTCTCCGGATCCGGGATGATCACGAAGTCGTTCTCGGTCCCGTGACCCTTGAGGAAGGTCGTCATTTCTCGATCGTACGAGATGGGTCGGACATCCCGGCCGCCGGTGTGGTCAGCGCAACCGTGCGACGCGCCACACCGCGAGCACGGCGACGGCCGCGACCACGACGACGTACGCGCCCACGACCCGCCAGTCCGGCCAGCTGCCCGAGCCGCGCGGCGGGAGGCCGGGCAGCGTGTAGCCCACCTTGCGGGCCGCCATCATGCCCCAGCCCGCGGCGCAGGAGCTGATCAGGAGGCCGAGCATGGCCACGACCGCGCCGCCGTCGCCGAACTCGAAGAACAGCGGGAACGCGAACATCAGGGAGCCGATCGCGGCCAGCATCACGATGGGTGCCAGCTGCCAGATGCGGAGCCTGCGCTGCGGGCGCAGCTCGACCTCGACCTCCTGGGCCTCGTCCTGCGCGGCGAGCTCGTCCACGCTCGGACCGTCGGCGATCACGCCGTCGGCGGTCGCCTCCGGGCCGTCGGTGCTGAGCTGCTCTCCGCCTGGTGCGGTGTCACGAGGGCCGGCCTCCATCGCCACGCGCCCTCCCACTCCGGACTCCACTGGTCGATCGATGGTCGATGATGGCACGCCCACAGAGGCCGGGATGACGAGCGGAGCGTCCCGATGCCATCACGTGATCAGGCTGTAACCGGTCGTTCGACCAACGACATTGCGCGAGCCGGGAGTTCCCCGCGTTCCGCCGCGGCCCCACTGAGCCAATGCACCCGCGGGTCGCGCCTGAACCACGAGTCCTGGCGGCGCGCGAAGCGCTTGGTGGCGCGGACGGTCTCCGCGCGCGCCTCGTCCATCGTGCACTCGTCGGCGAGGGCCGAGAGGACCTGCTGGTAGCCGAGGGCCCGGGACGCCGTGCGCCCCTCGCGCAGGCCCTGGCCCTCCAGCGCGCGCACTTCGTCGACGAGTCCGGCCTCCCACATGCGGTCCACGCGCGTGGCGATGCGTTCGTCGAGTTCGGGCCGCGCCACGTCCACGCCGATCTGGACGGTGTCGTAGACGGAGTCGTGTCCCGGCAGGTTGGCGGTGAACGGTTTGCCGGTGATCTCGATGACTTCGAGGGCGCGGACGACGCGCCGCCCGTTGCTCGGCAGGATCGCCGCGCCCGCCTCCGGGTCGGCGGCGGCGAGGCGCGCGTGCAGGGCGCCGGAGCCGCGCAGCCGGAGCTCGTCCTCCAGGCGGGCCCGGACCTCGGGGTCGGTGCCGGGGAACTCCATCTTGTCGACGGCGCCCCTTACGTAGAGCCCCGATCCGCCGACGAGGACGGGCCAGCGGCCTGCCGCGAGCAGCCGGTCGATCTCCGCGCGGGCGAGGCGCTGGTACTCGGCGACGCTGGCGGCCTCGGTGACGTCCCAGATGTCCAGGAGGTGGTGCGGCACGCCGTCGCGCTCCTCGGGCGTCAGTTTCGCGGTGCCGATGTCCATCCCCCGGTACAACTGCATCGAGTCGGCGTTGACCACCTCGCCGCCGAGTTCCTTGGCGAGGAAGACGCCGAGATCTGACTTTCCTGCCGCGGTCGGCCCGACGACGGCGATGACCCGCGGGGCGGGAGCTGCGCTACTCACCGCCCCAGTCTCGCAAACCCGGACGCCTGTTCACGAATGAGCTACGTGACGCCACAGGTTCGGGTTCGTTGCCTGTTGCGAGGTTCCAGCCGCCGGATTCAAGGACCGGCGCCCCGGTCGCCGCAATGAGACGCACCGGGTAGGGCGGGATTTCGCCCACACGAGTAACGTATGGAGTTGAAATGGGCGTGTTTTCCAGGTTTCGTCGGAAGGCCAGCGAAGCGGGCGAGGTGTCAACCACCGAGGCACAGGGCTCCACTCTGACGGCCGCTCCGGAGACGGAGGACGCCGAGGGTTCCGGTGAGGCCACCGAGGCCGCCACGGCGGAGCAGGAGGCCACGGAGGCCGCTGCCGAGGGCGCGACGGCGGAGGCCGCCGCCCCGGAGGCGGAGAGCGTGGAGATCCCGAAGCAGCAGTCCGCGGAGCAGGCCGCCGACAACGAGGCCGGCGAGGGCGTCCGCAAGTAGCTCCCACGGGAGCTCTGGGCAACAGAAGGTGCAGTCATGGGCTTCCTGGACTCTTTGAAAGCCAAGCTCGGCCCCGCCAAGGGCAAGGTCTCCGACCTCGCGCAGCAGCACGGGGACAAGATCGACCAGGGCTTGGACAAGGCCGGCAAGATGGTCGACGAGAAGACCAAGGGCAAGTACAGCGACAAGATCCAGATGGGCACGGACAAGGCGAAGGACGCCGTCGACCGGATGTCCGCGTCGGACGGCAAGAGTCCCAAGGACAGCGACGGCGGGGACACCCCACCGTCGCCGTGTGTGCCGCGTTACGTCCAAGAAGCCACGAAGTAGCCCACTCCGTAGGGCGCGTCCTCGTACAGGAGGCGGCCCGTGCCGTCACGCTTGTCCCAGGCGGCGCTGAGGAGTTGCCAGGGGGCGCGGCCGGAGATCTTCAGTTCGCGGGCGAGGTCGGCGTCGAGGTTCGCGAGCGTGCCGTCGGCGTCGAGGTCGCGCAGGGCGGCGCCGATGGCGGCGTCCACGCCCGCTGCGCGCTCGTCCAGATAGCCGGGGGCCTTGAGCGTGCGGCAGGCCGTGCCGTCGCCCATGACGAGGAGCGCCACGCGCTCCGCTCCCCCCTCGGACGGGTCGAACGCCGGGCCGTCGCCCGTCACCTCGTAGCCGCGTACGTCGCCGGTCCATCCGGCGCGCGCGAGCAGCCACGCGCCTACGGAGAGGGACGGCGGCAGCGTCGCCTCAGTGGCGTCGGACGGGGCGCCCAGGTGCACGTCGAGGTCGACGCCGAAGGGGCGGAAGGTGCCGCGGGCGCCCGGCTCGTGGACGGTCGCACGCGGGCCCTCGCCGATGACGCACACCAGGTCGGGCTCCGCCGCGAGCAGCGCCGCGAGCGCCTCGTCGCAGGCCGCGCGCGCGGCGTCCAGTTCGGGCGCCGCGCCCGCGGCGACCTCGGGCACGAGCAGGGGCGGGCACGGGCAGGCGGCAGCGGCGACAAGCATGATCGACAGCCTAACCGGTCGGCCGGCCCGTGAACCGCCCCGTAGGTCAGTCGACGGCGCAGCCGCCGGTGACCGCGGGCAGCGGTTCGGGGACGCCGACCTGCGGGAGGCCGAGGAGCACGCCCTGCTTCTTGTCCTGCTCCTCCTGGTTGCGCTTCTCCCAGGCGTCGCCCGCGCGCGTGCGGCGCACGTCCCGGACCTCGCCCTCGGCGAGCAGGTGGTGCGGGGCGGCGTACGTGATCTCGACGGTCACGACGTCGCCGGGGCGCACCTCGGCCTCGGGCTTGGTGAAGTGCACGAGGCGGTTGTCGGGGGCGCGGCCGGAGAGGCGGTGGGTGGAGCCGTTCTTGCGGCCCTCGCCCTCGGCGACCATGAGGTCCACGGTGCGGCCGATCTGCTTCTTGTTCTCCTCCCAGGAGATCTCCTCCTGGAGGGCGACGAGGCGCTCGTAGCGGGCCTGCACGACCTCCTTGGGGATCTGGCCCTCCATGGTCGCGGCCGGGGTTCCGGGGCGCTTGGAGTACTGGAAGGTGAAGGCCTGCGCGAAGCGGGCCTCGCGCACGACGTGCATCGTCTGCTCGAAGTCCTCCTCGGTCTCGCCGGGGAAGCCCACGATGATGTCGGTCGTGATGGCCGCGTGCGGCATGGCCTCGCGGACCTTCTTGATGATGCCCAGGAACCGCTCCTGACGGTACGAGCGGCGCATCGCCTTCAGGACCGTGTCCGAACCGGACTGCAGCGGCATGTGGAGCTGCGGCATCACGTTCGGCGTCTCGGCCATGGCGGCGATCACGTCGTCCGTGAAGTCGCGCGGGTGCGGGGACGTGAAGCGGACGCGCTCCAGGCCGTCGATGTCGCCGCAGGCGCGCAGCAGCTTGCTGAAGGCCTCGCGGTCGCCGATGTCGCTCCCGTAGGCGTTCACGTTCTGGCCGAGCAGCGTGATCTCGGAGACGCCCTCGCCGACCAGGGCCTCGATCTCGGCGAGGATGTCGCCGGTCCTGCGGTCCTTCTCCTTGCCGCGCAGCGCCGGGACGATGCAGAAGGTGCAGGTGTTGTTGCAGCCGACCGAGATCGACACCCAGGCCGCGTACGCGCTCTCGCGGCGGGTGGGGAGCGTGGAGGGGAAGGCCTCCAGGGACTCGGCGATCTCGACCTGCGCCTCCTCCTGGACGCGGGCGCGCTCCAGGAGGACGGGCAGCTTGCCGATGTTGTGCGTGCCGAAGACGACGTCCACCCAGGGCGCCTTCTTCACGATGGTGTCGCGGTCCTTCTGGGCGAGGCAGCCGCCCACGGCGATCTGCATGCCCGGACGCGCCGCCTTCTTGGGGGCGAGGTGGCCGAGGTTGCCGTAGAGCTTGTTGTCAGCGTTCTCCCGTACCGCGCACGTGTTGAAGACCACGACGTCGGCGTCGCCGTCGGAGCCTTCGGGGGCGCGCACGTAACCCGCGCCCTCCAGGAGACCCGACAAGCGCTCGGAGTCGTGGACGTTCATCTGGCACCCGTAGGTGCGTACTTCGTATGTCTTGGGTGAACGGTCGTCCACGGCCGGACGCGGGTCGCTGCTGCTCATAACCATCAAGGGTATGGGGTTCGCGGAGTGGTCATGTGCCGCCTTCGGGACTACGCCCGCTCCGCCGTGCTCGTCCCCACCGTCGGCGGCAGCGCCACCCCCCGCTCCCCCGCCGCCTCGGTCAGCCGCTGCCACACCTTGGGGGCGAGCGGTATCCCGTGCTCGGCGCGCTCCCGTGCCGTCGCCGCGCCGCGCTCGCCGGGGTAGTGCGCGCCGTCCGCGGCGGGGAGGCCCTTGAGGGTGCTCAGGGTGGCGTCCACGTCCGCCAGGAAGCCGTCCGTGGCGCCGCCGAAGGCCGCCGGGTCCACGGCGATGAGGAGGGCGCTCTGGCGGTGCTCGCGGCCCGCCGGGTCGTCCCAGTGGAAGGCCGTGAGGATCGGGGCGCCGACCATGACGCTGGTGAGGAGCTCGAAGGCCAGGGACATGCCCGAACCCTTGGCGCCGCCCAGCGGGAGCGGCAGCGCCGCCCGCTCCGGGTCGGTGGTCGGGGTGCCGTCCGCGGTGGCGGCGGCGACCTCGGGCAGCGGCGTCCCGGCGGCCTTCGCCTGGCGGATCTTCCCCAGGGCGATGGTCGCCGTGGCCATGTCGAGGAGCAGCGGCGCGTGCTCCCGCGCGGGGACGGCGACGGCGAGCGGACTGGTGGCGACGGCCCGGCCCTTGGCGCCGGTGTAGCCCATGTTCGGCATGCCGGCGACGAAGCCGATGCCGACCAGACCCGCCTCGGCGATCTTCGCCACGTAGTAGCCGATGGCCCCGGTGTGCACGGTGGTGCGCACGCCTACGGAGGCGATGCCGTACGTCTTCGCGCGCGTGGCCGCCTCCTCGGCCGCGGCGGTCATGGCGACGGGGCCCGGCGCCCGGGCGGCGTCGAGGACGGCGGCGGCCGGGGTGGTCGAGGTGATCTTCATGTCGGGGCGGCGTTGGCGACGCCCTTGGCGAGCAGGCCGAGATACGGGGGCACGCGCGCGATGCCGTGCGATTCGACGCCGCGCCGGGCAGCCCAGACGAAGACGTCGGCCGTGGTGGCGGCGTGCTCGGCGCTCAGTCCGCCCTTCTCCAGGAGGGCGGCGGCGAAGGCGCGGAGGTCGTCGGGGGCGACCAAGGTCCTTTCTGGCATGGGGCGCATCCTTAGGGGGCCTGGGGAGAGATCCTGAGCGGTCCTTGGCTCAGCGGCTGACGAGCACGTCCACCACGGCCGTGGTGCCGGACGCGACCGCCTTCAGCGCCCGTGCGAGCCCGGCGCGCAGCGCGGCGACGGAGCCGATGGACTGGCCCACCAGCATGGCGTCGTGGACGTCCTCCTGGTCGAGGACGGCGACGACGTCGCCGGGGAAGTCCTGGCCGTCGGACTCGGCCATGGACGAATCGGACCCGCCGAAGCCGCGCAGGTCCACCGTGGGGACGGTGAACTCCTCGCGGAGTGCCGCGACTTGCTGCCACCAGGCGGCGTGGTGGCAGCCGGAGCCGTGCACGAACAGGATCGGCGGCCCGGCACTCCTGGAAACAACACAGCAGGTCGGTCGGGTCAGCCCGGTCGGTCGGGTCAGCCGAGTCGGTCGAGTCAGCCGGGTCAGTTGGGACGCTTGGCGTGGTGCACGAGTTCGATCATGGTGTGGTCGGGATCGTGGATGTAGCAGAACTTCGACTGGTTCTCGGGGCGCTGGACGGGCCGGGTGTGCCGGATCCCCGGCTCCTTGAGGTGGCCGAGGAACTCGTCCCAGTCGTCGACCTCCACGGCGAAGTGGTAGGGCGCCATGCGCTCCATCTCCTCGACCGGGGTGAAGTGCAGATCGAAGTTCCCGCGGGTCATCAGGACCACCCGGGTGTTGGACTTGGGCATGATCCGCTCCGGGTACGTGACCCGGACGTTCACGGAGACCGGGAGGACGGTGGAGCACCTGTCGGCCGAGGACCAGATGGGCGAGGACTGAACCCGGCCCGACACCCGGACAGGCTCTACGGAGCGTGACGACACCGGGACCCTCCGAACCTGGTCACCGCGCACCCCAACTGGCAGGATCGCGCCATGCCGCAGCCACCCTTCCGGGTCACCCGCAGCCGCGCCCTCATGGGGTCGGCGGCGGCGTTCGTGGTGTGCGGGCTGCTGCTGTGGTGGCTGCTGCCGCTCGGCGAGCAGTCCCCGCAGGGCCGGGTGACCTTCAGTACGGGCGCGCGGACCGGCGTCTACGAGAAGTACGGCAATCTCCTGAAGCGGGCCATGGACCGCGACCTGCCGGACGTCGGCGTCACCCTCAACGGCAGCCAGGGCTCATGGGAGAACGTGCGGCGCGTCGCCACCGGCCGCGCCGACTTCACCATCGCGGCAGCGGACGCGGTCGCCAAGTACCGGTCCGAGAAGCAGACCGGCGCGGACCGCCTGCGCGGCTGCGCCCGCCTCTACGACGACTACATGCAGCTCGTGGTCAAGCGGGACTCCCCCGTGGAGAAGGCCGCCGACCTGCGCGGCATGAAGGTGGCCGTGGGCGGGCGGAGTTCGGGGGTGCGGCTGATCGCCGAGCGGATCCTGAAGGCGGCGGGGCTCGACGTCGCCAAGGACGTCACGGAGGTCGGCATCGGCATAGACGCCATGCCGCGCGCCCTGGAGTCCGGCGACATCGACGCGTTCTTCTGGTCCGGGGGCCTGCCCACCAACCACGTACGGGAGCTGTCCGAGGACGCGCCGATCCGGCTCGTGGAACTCGGCTCGCTGGTCGACAAGTTGCACGCCATGGGCGGGTACTCGCGCTACTACCGGGCCGCCGTGATGCCCGCCGACGCCTATCCCGCGGCTCAACAGGGCGATCCCGTCGATACGTTGGCCGTGGCCAACCTCCTGGTCACGACCGACCGGGTGGATCCGGAGCTGACCGAGGCGGTCACCCGTACCGTCATCGACAGCCGCGACCACATCGGGGCGCAGGTGCACGCGGCCCAACTCGTCGACCTCAGAACGGCCGTCTACACGGACCCGCTCACCCTGCACGAGGGCGCGCGCCGCTACTACCGCTCGGTCAAGCCCTGACGATCAGCCGGCCCGGCTCCGACTACCGCTCGGTCAAGCCCTGACGATCAGCCGGCCCGGCTCCGACTACCGCTCGGTCAAGCCCTGACGATCAGCCGGCCCGGCTCCGACTACCGCTCGGTCGAGCCCTGAGCGGCCGTCTCCTGCCCCGAACCGTTCTCCTCGTCCTCCGCGCCGCGGCCGTCCTCCGCGGCCGCCTGCGACGGCACAGGAGCCGTCCTGGGAACACGCAGCGTGACCGCGAGCCCGTGCGGTTCCCGGCGCGCGTAGCCGATGGCGCCGCCGCCCGCGGTGAGCAGGGCCCGCGAGATGGACAGGCCGAGCCCGGAGCCCTTGATGTTCTGGTGCCGTCCGCTGCGCCAGAACCGGTCGCCGATCCGGGCGAGTTCCTCCTCGCTCAGGCCGGGCCCGCCGTCCGCGACCTCGATCACCGTCGCGTCGCCGGTGGCCCGGGCGGAGACGGTGACCCGCTCGCCCTCGGGGGTGAACTTCAGGGCGTTGTCGACCACGGCGTCCAGGGCGCTGGACAGCGCGACCGGATCGGCCCAGCCCGTCACCGCGGGGCAGTCGGCCACGAGCCGGACGCCCTTGTCGTCCGCGGTCGGGCGCCAGGCCTCCACCCGCTCGGCGGCCAGCTCCCCGATGTCGGTCAACTGCAGGTCGGCGGCGGCGTGTTCGGCGAGGGCCAGGTCGAGCAGGTCGTCGAGGACCCGGCCGAGGCGCTTGCCCTCGGCCTTCACGGACGAGATCTCCTCGTTCCCCTCCGGTAGTTCGAGTGCCAGTACGTCGATGCGCAGCAGCAGGGCGGCGAGCGGGTTGCGCAGTTGGTGCGAGGCGTCGGCGACGAAGGCGCGCTGCTGCTCCAGGACGTCTTCGACGTTGTCCGCCATCTCGTTGAACGACCGAGCCAGGCGCTGGAGTTCCGGCGGGCCGCCGGCCGCCGCGACCCGTGACTTCAGGCGGCCCGTGGCGATGTCGTGGGTCGTCGCGTCCAGGATCCGTACCGGCCGCAGCACCCAGCCGGTCAGCCGCAGCGCCGCGCCCACGGCGAGCAGCATCGCGGCCACCTCTCCGGCCCCGATGACCAGCCAGCCGCGCAACGTCTTGCTGCGCATCGCGCCGGTCGGCGACTCGGTGACCACGACGGCGACGACGTCACCGTCCCGGATGACGGGGGACGCGACCACGAGCGTGCCCCGCTGCCAGGGCCACACCTGTGGCGGGTCGTGGCTGCCGCGCGAGTACAGCGCCTCGTCGAACGCGGCGCGCAGGTCTCCGCCGGAGCCCGCCGGCGGCACCCGGAAGTCGAGGGGCGCGCGCCCCATGGGCTGCTCGTCCCGGTAGAAGACGCCCGCCTTGATGTCGTACACCTCGTGGTAGCGGGCGAGTTCGGCCCGCAGCGTCTGCTGCCGCTCGTCGCTCACCAGCGCCGTCCCCTTGGACCCCGCGGAGCCCTTGGCGCCTGCGGAGCCGTTGGACCCCGCGGAGCCCTTGGCGCCCGTCGCGCCGGTGGCCCCCTTGCCCGCCTTGTCCGGGCGCGTGGTCACGAACTGCGCCAGGGAGGCGAACCGCGCGGTGTCGTCGATGCGGTCGACGACGACCTTCTGCTGCTGGGCGGAGGCCACGCTCACGGCCAGCGGGAAGCCGAGCGCGAGCAGCACACCCGCCATGAGGACGATGAGCAGGGGAAGCAGGCGGGCGCGCACGCCAGGACTCTACGGCTTCTGTTACGCGGCCGGGGCGACGAGCCGGTAACCGACCCCCCGCACGGTCTCGATGAGCGTGGGCATCCGCAGCTTGGAGCGCAGCGAGGCGACATGCACCTCCAGGGTGCGCCCCGTGCCTTCCCAACTGGTCTGCCACACCTCGCTGATGATCTTCTCCCTACGGAAGACGACGCCCGGCCGCTGCGCCAGGAGGGCGAGCAGGTCGAACTCCTTACGGGTGAGTTGAACGACCTCGCCCGCGACCGTGACCTTACGGGTGGGCAGTTCGATGCCCACGGCCCCGAACCGCACCTCGTGGTCGACGACCGCGACGGGCTCCTCCTGCGCCGTGCGGCGGCTCACCGCGTGGATACGGGCGAGCAACTCCCCAATGTCGTACGGCTTCACTACGTAGTCGTCCGCGCCGAGGTTGAGCCCATGGATGCGCGAACGTACGTCCGCACGCGCCGTCACCATGATCACGGGCGTCGCGGTGCGCTTGCGGATCTTGCCGCACACCTCGTAGCCGTCCAGGTCGGGCAGGCCCAGATCGAGCAGCACGACACCGAAGGCGTCCGCCTCGGGCACCAGCGCCTGGAGGGCCTCTTCGCCGCCACGCGCGTGCTGGACCTCGAAGCCGTGCCGGGAGAGGACCGCCGAGAGGGCGCCCGCCACGTGGTCGTCGTCCTCGACGAGAAGCAGTCTCATTTCGGCCCCCTCACCTCTCCCGCACGGTTCACCAAGGCATCCACGCCGATAAGTAAGGACGACGTCAAGAGCCTTCTGGTTACGGCCGTGTTCCGTTACGCAGCCGGTATCCGCACCCCCGCGTCCCCTTCACGCATAGTGTCCGGTTGCGGCCGGATCGTTATGCTCAATTTCCCCTCAGATGTAATGACGCTGGTCGTATGGGGTTACTACTGTCCTCCCAACCGAGGAGGACGGAGCAAGACCCCGATGACCGAAGTTTCGGTGACCAAGGACGCCACTCCCCCTGCGGGCGACGCACTGGTCGCGCTGAGTCGAGTCAACAAGCACTTCGGCGCACTGCACGTGCTCCAGGACATCGACCTGACCATCGCGCGAGGCGAGGTCGTGGTCGTCATCGGCCCGTCGGGCTCCGGCAAGTCCACGCTGTGCCGCACGATCAACCGCCTGGAGACCGTCGACTCCGGCGACATCGCGATCGACGGCAAGCCGCTGCCCCAGGAGGGCAAGGAACTGGCCCGCCTGCGCGCCGACGTGGGGATGGTTTTCCAGTCCTTCAATCTCTTCGCGCACAAGACGGTGCTCGAAAACGTGACGCTGGGCCAGGTCAAGGTCCGCAAGACGGACAAGAAGGCGGCCGAGGAGAAGGCTCGCGCGCTGCTCGACCGGGTCGGTGTCGCCGCCCAGGCCGAGAAGTACCCCGCACAGCTCTCCGGAGGCCAGCAGCAACGCGTCGCCATCGCACGGGCGTTGGCGATGGACCCCAAGGTGATGCTCTTCGACGAGCCGACGTCGGCGCTCGACCCGGAGATGATCAACGAGGTCCTGGAAGTGATGCAGCAGCTCGCCCGGGACGGCATGACGATGGTCGTGGTCACGCACGAGATGGGCTTCGCCCGTTCCGCCGCGAACCGTGTCGTCTTCATGTCCGACGGCCGCATCGTCGAGGAGGCCGTCCCCGACCAGTTCTTCAGCAATCCGCGCAGCGATCGGGCCAAGGACTTCCTGTCGAAGATCCTGCACCACTAGACACGCGCCCGCGCGGGGGCCCAAACAGCCGTCATACGCGCGCGTGTTGCCTTTTTCCCACTGCCGTATCTGCCGACACGAAGGATGTTCACCATGAAGCTCCGTAAGTCCGCCGCAGCGGCCGCCGCCGTCGCCGCGCTCGCGCTGACCGCCACCGCCTGTGGCGGCGAGTCCGGCAACGCCGGAGACAAGCCCGCCGGGGCCTCGGGTGGCAAGAACCAGCCGAAGCTGCCCACGTACGCGGTGAAGAGCGACGTGAAGGTCGACTCGGCGACCCTGAAGAAGGCCCAGAAGGCCGGCAAGATCGTCATTGGTTCCAAGGACGACCAGCCGTTCCTCGGCTTCCAGGACTCCAGCGGCAAGCGCACCGGCTTCGACATCGAGATCGCCAAGATGGTCGCGGCCGACCTCGGCTTCAAGGCCGACCAGATCACGTTCAAGACGATCGACTCCGGCGTCCGCGAGACCACCATCTCCAAGGGCGATGTCGACCTCTACGTAGGCACGTACACGATCAACGACGAGCGCAAGAAGCAGGTCGGCTTCGCGGGCCCGTACATGATGGCCGGCGCCGACCTCCTCGTCCGCAAGGGCGAGAAGGACATCACCGGGCCGACCTCCCTGAAGGGCAAGAAGGTCTGCTCCATCAAGGGCTCGACCCCGCTCCAGGAGATCAAGAAGCCCAAGTACAAGGCCGAGACCGTCGAGTTGGCGAAGTACTCGGAGTGCGTGCAGCAGCTGCTCAACAACGAGGTCGACGCCGTCACCACCGACGACGCGATCCTGAAGGGCTACGCGGCGCAGAACCCGAAGAAGCTCGAGGTCGTCGGCAAGCCCTTCACCAAGGAGCCGTACGGCGTGGGCATGGGCAAGGACGACAAGGCCCTGCGCGACGCGGTCGCCGACGCCCTGGAGGCGCACGAGAAGAACGGCGACTACAAGAAGGCGTACGACGCGACGCTCGGCCTCTCCGGCGCCGAGTACACCGAGCCGCCGGCCCTGGAGCGCTACTGAGCCTCCGCGCGTTCAGCCGCCTGTCGCCTGTTCCGCAGGCAGTGAGTTGACCGTTCCCTGTACGCCGGTCCGCGCGGTGCCGATGTCGGTTTCCGCGTCGGCGTACAGGGGGCGGCTCCCTCTGCCCGACCGCTGCCGCCCCACGAGGAACTCCCCGTGAATGTACTGCTCGACCACCTTTCGGAATTCCGCGAGGGATTCCTCGGGACCATCGGCCTGACCCTGGCCAGTGGCCTGCTCGCGATGCTGCTCGGCACGATCCTCGCCGGTTTCCGGGTCTCGCCGGTACCGCCCCTGCGGTACTTCGGCACCGTCTGGGTCACGCTGTTCCGCAACACCCCGCTGACGCTGCTGTTCCTCGTCATCTGGTTCGCGGTGCCGCAGGTCCTCGACTTCGGCTTCAGCCCGTGGGTCAAGGCCCTGATCGTGCTGAGCTTCTACACCTCGTCGTTCGTCTGTGAAGCGGTGCGCTCCGGCATCAGCACGGTGCCGCTCGGGCAGGCCGAAGCGGCGCGCTCGATCGGCATGACGTTCTTCCAGACGCTCGGCCTGATCATCCTTCCGCAGGCGGTGCGGACCGTGCTGCCGCCGCTGAGCTCCATCTTCATCGCGCTGACCAAGAACTCGGCCATCGCCGGTGCCTTCAGCGTCACCGAACTGTTCGGCTGGCAGAAGCTGTTGAGCGACCAGGGCTACCCGATCGCCTGGGTCTTCCTGTGGGTGGCGCTCGGCTACCTGGTCATCACCTTCGCCATCAGCATCTTGTTCCGGGTGCTCGAGAGGACCCTGGAGGTCGCCCGATGAGTGCCAGCGTTCTCTACGACGCCCCGGGCCCCAAGGCCCGTACGCGCAACCGGATCTACACCGTCGTCGGTACGCTCGCGGTCCTCGGCCTCATCGCCTTCGTGGTCGCGCAGCTCGCGTCCAAGGACCAGTTCACCGCCGCCAAGTGGGACATCTTCAACTACGCGAACGTCCGCACGGCGATCCGCGACGGCATCCTGACCACCCTCAAGGTGTTCGCCGCCGCGGGCGCGCTCTCGCTGATCTTCGGCGTCGTCCTGGCGGTCGCCCGCTCCTCGGAACACCGGCCGATCCGCTGGCTCGCCACGGGCTTCATCGAGCTGTTCCGCGCCGTCCCACTGCTGATCACCATTTACGCCCTGTGGGTTCTTTTCCTCACCTACAAGAGCGACTTGGGCGTCATCGGCCAGAACAACGCCTTCTGGGCGCTCGTGATCGGCCTGACCGTCTACAACAGCTCGGTGCAGGCGGAGGTGTTGCGCGCCGGCTTCCAGGCCGTGCCGCGCGGGCAGGTCGAGGCGGCGTACGCGCTGGGTCTGCGCAAGTACCAGGTGATGACCACGCTGCTGCTGCCGCAGGCCATCCGGTCGATGCTGCCGACGATCATCAGCCAGTTGGTGGTCACCCTCAAGGACACCTCGCTCGGCTACATCATCACGTACGCGGAGCTCCTGTACGCGGCCCGCAAGCTGGCCAACAACACGCTGGTCGACGGCGTGTACCCGTACGTTCCCGTACTCATCGTGACCGGCGCGATCTACATCCTGATGTGTCTGGCGCTGTCCGGGCTCGCCAACTGGATCGAGCGGCGCGGCCGTCGCGCCAAGACGGGCATCAAGGTGGCCGCGGCCGCCGAACCCGTCGGCGAGGGCGGCCTGATGGACGCCGCGGACCTGCCGGGCGGAGCGGGCCACGGCGCGGGCGCCGTCGACGGGGACGCCGAGCAGCCGGCGAGCGATGACCGGTCCGAAGGACCCGGTACCACGAAGAGTTGACCCGGCCTCGGCCGTAGGGTCGAGCGGTACGGCGGCAGTGGCGATCACGCTACTGCCGCCGTCACTTGACGCAAGCACCGGCAGTGGGTTGCATACGCTCTGTGAACGCGCACCCCGCTCCAACTGCCCGTCCTTGTATGACCAGTACGCCGTCCGTGCGGCCCTCCGGGGCAGGAGGGGCCGCGCCGTGGACCCGGTGATCGTCGTCGGCGCCGGCCCCGTCGGGCTCGCGCTGTCCCTCGCTCTCGCCCGCCATGACGTACCGTCCGTGATCCTCGACGAAGGGCCCGGCAAGGACGAACCGCGCCCCGCCCGCACGGTGGTGCTGCGCGAGGACACCGCGGCCCTCGCCGAGCGCCTCGCGGGGCAGTCGTTCGACGGCGTGGGGGCCCGCTGGACCGGCTGGCGCTCCATGCGCCGCAAACAGGAAATGGGTGTGCTCACCTTCGGTGAGCCCGGTCGACCCGGCCGGCCCGGCGCGTCGGGTACGGCCGGGGATCCGCTGCCCGCCCCGCTGCACATCGCCCAGCACGACCTGACCGGCGCCCTGCGCAAGGCCGTCGCCGCCGAGCGGCTCATCAAGGTCGCCGTCGACAGCCGCCTCGACTCGGTCGAGGAGGAGAAGAGCGGCCTGACCGCCCACACACGCGGCCCCAAGGGCACGTGGTGGCGCGGCAGTTACCTCGTGGGCTGCGACGGACCGCGCTCCACGGTCCGCAAGCTCCTCGACATCCGCTTCCCCGGCCGCACCGCCGTCGAACGGCACGCGGTCGCCGCGCTGCGCGCGGAACTTCCGTGGCCCGGTGAGGCGTTGCTCCATCGGAGCCCTCCGTGGCGGACCTCGGGTCGATCGGGCTCGGAGGTCGTCGGCCGCCCCCTGGCCGACGGCGTCTGGCGCCTGGACTGGCTGCTGCCGCCCCGCAGCGACCTGGTGACCCCGGATGCCCTGGTGACGCGCATCCGGGAGACCCTCGCGGGCTGGTGCGGAGGCTCCACCCCGCCGTACGAACTGCTCGACACCGGAGTGCACACGGTCCACCACCGGCTCGCCCGCCGCTGGCGCGTGGGCCGGGTCTTCCTCGCCGGGGACTCCGCGCACCTGCTCGGCGCGCTCGGCACCCAGGGCCTGGACGAAGGGCTGCGCGACGCCGACAACCTCGCCTGGAAACTGGCCCTGGCCTGGCACAACGGCTCGCACGCCGCCCCCGAAGCGCTGCTCGACAGCTATCAGACCGAGCGCCGCGCGGTGGTCGCCGGGCGGCTGCGCGCCGCGGATCAGGCGCTGCCGATACTGCGCGGCGGTGGCGGGCTGCGCGCGTACGTTCCCGGGGCCGCGCGCGGGCACGACGCGCTGCTCACGGACGGTCACTTGGGGCACGGCCCGCTCGGCGCGCCGGGGTCGTACGCCGACTCGCCGCTCGCGCCCCCGCACTCCGTGTCGCAGGTGGAGGTGGGGACGGCGCCCGGCGCACCGGTCACCGACGTCGAAGTGACGGCTCCCGACGGCTCGTTCGTACGGCTCCGGGACCGGCTCGGCCAGGGACCGCTGCTCGTCGTCCTCGTCGCCCCCGGGACGGGCGTGTGGGAGCGCAAGCACTGGATGTCGGCGGGCCTGATGCCCCGGCTCGCGGCGGCCGTCGCCGCGCTCCCCCACGAGGCCGAGCTGCTCGTCGCGGAGAGCTACCCGCGGGCCGCGGCGCACACGGTGCTGCTGATCAGGCCCGACGGCCATCTGGTCACGGCCCTGAGCGGCGTACGCCCCGCGGAGCTCTACGAGGCGGCGCGCGCGGCCCTCGCCAGGCCCGCGGAGGAGAGCGGTCCGGTGAAGAGCGGCGCGGGGCGGTGAGTGGGCGGGGGCCGAAGGTGAGTTGACCGGCCCCTGACCCCGTGGTGTACTCCGGAGCGTGACGGTCGACAGCGATGTGCGCCTGTGGCGGAGGGTCCATATGGACCTGGTCCGCTACGCGGGCTGCGTGTGTCACTCGTCCTGCTGAATTCGCATCCTTCCTTCCGCGCGCACGCCGTACGGCGTGCGGTGCGCGCGTGCTGCTCGCGAACTCCCAGGACGGTTCCGGTGTCTTCTTCTCTGGTTTCTGCTTCCCGTACGTCGTCTTCTCGTACGTCGTCGGCCGCGCCCACGCAGGCCGACCTCCTCGCTTTCGTCCGCCGCGTCGCTGCGGACCACGACCTGATCGCCTCACTCCCGCTCGATCCGGAGGGCCGCACATGGGTGCGGCTCGAAGGCCCCGACGGCAGCGAGGCCTGGCTGATCGGCTGGCCGCCGCGCACCGGCACCGGCTGGCACGACCACGCCGAGTCCGTCGGCGCCTTCCTGACCGCGCGCGGCGCGCTCAAGGAGAACTCGCTCGCCGCCCGTCTGCCCACCGACGGCTGGAAGACCCTGGAGCTGTCCGAAGACGTCGACAGGCAGCGGCAGTTGACGGCCGGCGAGGGGCGCGCCTTCGGCCGCCACCATGTGCACGAGGTGCTGAACGAATCCCCCACCGAGCACGCCGTCTCGGTGCACGCCTACTACCCGCCGCTCCCGCGGATCCGGCGCTACAGCCGCACAGGTCCGGTGCTGCGCCTGGAGTCGGTGGAGCGCCCGGAGGACTGGCAATGAGCGATCCCCGACCACGTCCGGTGGGCATCGACGAACACCTGGAGCGGGTGCGGTCCGGGCTCGACCGGGTCGAGGCACGGGACGCGTTCGACGCGGCGTCGCGTGGCGAGGCACTCCTTGTCGACATCCGGTACGCGGCGCTGCGGGAGCGCGACGGCCTGATCCCGGGAGCCCTGGTGGTGGAGCGCAACGAACTCGAGTGGCGCCTCGACCCCTGGGGCAGCCACCGCGCCCCTGAGGCCACCGACCACGACCTGCGCGTCGTCGTCATCTGCAACGAGGGCTACGCCTCAACCCTCGCCGCCGCCTCCCTACACCAACTGGGCCTGCACCACGCCACGGACTTGGTAGGCGGCTTCCAGGCGTGGCGCACGGCGGGGTTGCCGGTGACCCGGTAGGCCTGGCACCACCCGCTAAGCGCTTCCACTGCCCCCCGTTGAGCCCCTCCGGCCCCGCCATTCAAGCCCCTCCGGCGCCACCACTTAAGCCCCTCCGGCGATTGAGGAGCGGGGTCCGGGGCAGAGCCCCGGGGGGCGCACCCCACGATGGGCGCCTCCATGGCAACCGTGGGGAACGGCCACCGTGGGGAACGCCCCGGCCCCCCGCAACCACGGCACCCGCAACAACCCCCGGCCCCCCGCGGAGCGCTACTCCCCGAACCCCAAGTCTCCGGTCTCTTCCCCCTCTTCCTCCAAGGCCCGCCGCACCACCCGCAACGCCATCCCCTCCGAATACCCCTTCCGCGCCAGCATCCCCGCAAGCCTCCGCAACCGCTTGTCCCGCTCAAGCCCCCGCGTGGAACGAAGCTTGCGCGCGACGAGCTCGCGCGCGGTCTCCTCCTCCCGGTCGGAGTCCAACTGCCCGACCGCCTCGTCGATCACCGTCGACTCCACGCCCTTGGTGCGCAGTTCACGCGCGAGCGCCCGACGGGCAAGCCCCCGGCCGTGGTGCCGCGACTCGACCCAGGCATCCGCGAAGGCGCTGTCGTTGATGAGCCCCACCTCTTCGAACCGGGTCAGCACCTCCTCCGCCACGTCCTCGGGAATCTCCCGCTTGCGCAGCGCGTCGGCCAACTGCTTGCGCGTGCGCGGAGTCCCGGTGAGCAGACGCAGACAGATGTTCCGCGCCCGCTCAGCCGGGTCTCCTGACGGCGCCCCCTGCTCGGCCCTCGACGAGTCAGGGGGGCCGTCGTCCTGTGCGGCGCCGGACGGATCCCCGAATCCGCCCCGGCGCCGACGTCCACGCGGACCGGCCCCGCCCCGCGAACGTCGTCCTCCGCGGCGCGCCCCGTCCGCCGCTCCGTGCCCCGCTTCTACGTCATCCCCGGCCTCGCCGTACGCCATGTCGTCGTACGCCCCGCCGTCCCCGCTCCCCCGGCCCTCGGGGACGGCGAAGCGCACGTCGTCATCGGCCCAGTCGGTTCGTCGTGTCACGGCGGACTAGCTCTTGGCCGCCGCGGCCTTGGACTTGGCGGCCTTGGGCGCGGGCACCGTCTTGGCCGCCTCCTCGGCGGGAGCGGCCTCCACCGCGTCCGTGCCCGGCTCGCTGCCCGGCTCCTCCGGGTGGACGCCTACGCCCAGCTTCTCCTTGATCTTCTTCTCGATCTCGTTGGCCAGGTCGGGGTTGTCCTTCAGGAAGTTGCGCGCGTTCTCCTTGCCCTGGCCGAGCTGGTCGCCCTCGTACGTGTACCAGGCGCCGGCCTTGCGGACGAAGCCGTGCTCCACGCCCATGTCGATCAGGCCGCCCTCGCGGGAGATGCCCTGCCCGTAGAGGATGTCGAACTCGGCCTGCTTGAAGGGCGGCGCGACCTTGTTCTTGACGACCTTGCAGCGGGTGCGGTTGCCGACCGCGTCCGTGCCGTCCTTCAGGGTCTCGATACGCCGGATGTCGATACGCACCGAGGCGTAGAACTTCAGCGCGCGGCCACCGGTCGTGGTCTCGGGCGAGCCGAACATGACGCCGATCTTCTCGCGCAGCTGGTTGATGAAGATCGCGGTGGTCTTGGACTGGTTGAGCGCGCTGGTGATCTTCCGGAGCGCCTGGCTCATCAGTCGGGCCTGCAGACCCACGTGCGAGTCGCCCATCTCGCCCTCGATCTCCGCGCGCGGCACGAGCGCGGCGACGGAGTCGATGACGATCAGGTCGAGGGCGCCGGAGCGGACCAGCATGTCGACGATCTCGAGAGCCTGCTCGCCGTTGTCCGGCTGGGACAGGATCAGGTTGTCGACGTCGACGCCGAGCTTCTTCGCGTACTCGGGGTCCAGGGCGTGCTCGGCGTCCACGAAGGCCACCTGGCCGCCGGCCTTCTGTGCGTTGGCCACGGCGTGCAGGGTCAGGGTCGTCTTACCGGAGGACTCCGGGCCGTACACCTCCACCACACGGCCGCGCGGGATGCCGCCGACGCCGAGGGCCACATCGAGCGCCGTCGAGCCGGTCGAGATGACCTCGATGGGCTCCTGGGTTCGGTCGCCCATGCGCATGACCGCGCCCTTGCCGAATTGCCGTTCAATCTGCGCGAGCGCGGCGTCGAGCGCCTTCTCGCGGTCGGTTCCTGCCATGGGTTCCACCCGGTTTGCTTGAGTCGATCGCTTCACGCCAAAGACGCTAACGCCTGCCACTGACAATCGGCCTCGACGCCTGTCTCGCCTGTGGATAACTCGAGGCCCTTCGCCTGGCCACCTTCCCCGAATCCCTTGGAAACACTGGGGAGAATGGCTCTGGACACTCCATAAGAATGGATGTTCGATTTTGGTGTCAAGCGCACCACGCGGTTCGGGGGAGATGCGATGGACGACTCACGGAGCGACACCTTCCGCCTGCGACGGGGCTCGACCGGGTTCCATCACCTCGGCGCCCCGCCGGCGCCGGGCACCGGTCCCAGGGCATGCCGCACCGCCTGGTACGCGGCGGCCCGTGCCGCCCACGGGCAGGTCGGGGACTTCGCGGAGCGGCGGTACCCGCGGAACTTCCACACCGCCACGATCGACGACCGGGGCGGTACGCACTTCGCGCTGTTCCACGCCTCCTGTCCGCTGGTCGCCTTCGTGAGCGGACAACACCACTGGTACACCGACGAGTTCCGGGACCCCCCGGCCTGGGCGGCCACCCTCGACGCCCACGGGTACACCGTCCTGAACGCGTCGCAACTCCTGTCGCCGCTCTCGGAGTCGGACACCTCTGACCTGTCCGCCGATGAGTGGCAGCAGATCAGGTACTGGAAGCCGGAGACCGTCGGCGCGGTGCTCTTCAACTCGTGGGACTGACGGCTCGGCTCGTGGGACGCACGGCCGGACCGCCCTTCGATGTCACAGGTCCGCAGTGGATCGCCCGACGCTACGGGCGCGTGCGTCACCTCCGGCTACCGTGGCTCCGCATGACCCACACCGCGATCGAGATCACCGCCGAGTTCGTCCGGGAACTGCTCCACGAACAGCATCCCGACCTGGCCGACCACCCCGTGCGGCTCGGCGCGCGCGGCTGGGACAACCAGTTGTGGCGGCTCGGCGACGACCTCGCCGTCCGGCTGCCCTGGGCCACCGAATCCGCGGACACGCTGCTGCGCAAGGAGCACGCCTGGATCCCCGGTCTCGCCCCGCGTCTCCCGTTGCCGGTCCCCGTTCCGCAGCGCCTCGGCGAGCCCTCCGAGCGGTTCCCCCGCCCCTGGATCGTCACCACGTGGGTGCCGGGAACGCCCGCCGACCACGCCCCCGCCACCGCGGCCGAGTCGGCCGACACCTTGGCCGCCTTCCTGAGCGCTCTCCACCAGCCCGCACCCGAAGGGGCGCCCGACGGCCGCGACCGGGGCGGGCCGCTGGCCGAGCACGCCGACGGCTTCGCCGAGCTGCTCGCCGAGGCCGTCGGACTGGGGTTGATCCCCGACCCGGACGCCGCCCGCGCCGTCTGGGAGGACGCCGCCGGTGCACCCGTGTGGTCGGGCCCGCCGCTCTGGCTCCACGCCGACCTGCACCCGGCCAACGTCCTGACCGCGGACGGCACGTTCTGCGGTGTGGTCGACTTCGGCGACCTCTGCGCGGGCGATCCGGCCTGCGATCTCGCCGCCCCTTGGCTGCTGCTGCCGGAAGCCGCCATCGAGCGCTTCCACGCCGCCTATGGGCCGGCCGCCGACGCAGCCACCCTGCGCCGTGCCCGCGGCTGGGCCCTGATGAAAGCCGTCGTCTGCATCCTCATCGGGCACGCCGGCGACCACGGCCGGCCCGGCGGCAAGCCCACCTGGGGCCCGCCCGGCCACACCGCACTGCGCCGCCTCCTCGCAACGGCCTCCCACTGACACACGCGTCCTCCACCGACGCGTCCGTACTCCCCGCGTCGTACGAAGAGTGTCTTCAGCCGGACGACGACCGCACGCGCGCGTGTGACGAGCCTTGTCCCCATGGACACCTGCCCGAACCGCCCCTCGCCCCGCCGCAAGGAGGTGCGCGGGTGATCACCGCACGCGTGGCGGCCTCGCCCGCCACACCCCACGGCCGGGGCCTGTGGCGCGCGGCCCGCCCCGCAGAGCGCCTGTGCTACCTGGTCGGCTCCCTCCTGGTCGTGTCCGGCCTCGTCCACGTCGTCGTCTTCGGGATCGACGGCGGCCCCTGGTACGGACCGGTCTCCTGGCGCAAGCCCATTACCTTCGGGCTCTCCTTCGGCCTGACGCTCATGGCCCTCACCTGGGTGACCTCGTATCTCAGGATCGGTGCCCGGCTGCGCGGCGCCCTGCTCGTGGTGTTCGCGGCGGACTGCGTCCTGGAGGTCGCCGGGATCACCCTTCAGGCGTGGCGCAAGGTGCCGTCGCACCTCGACATGGAGACCACCTTCGACAGCGTCGTCTCCATGTCCCTCGCGGTCGGCGGCGGCGTACTGGTGGCGCTCCTGACGTCGTTCGCCGTCGCGTCCTTCAGGAACCGGCCGAGCGGCCCCACAGGGATGCCCCTCGCCGTGCGCACCGGGTTCACCGTCCTTCTGGTGGCCCTCGCCTCAGGGGCGGCGATGATCGCGCGCGGTGTCGTCCTGACGCGGACCGGGCACCAGGAGGCGGCGTACCACTCGACGGCCGCCCTCAAGCCGCTGCACGGTGTCAGCCTGCACGCCGTCCTCGTGCTCCCCGCCCTGGCCTGGCTGATGTCCCGCACGGCCTGGAGCGACCGCCTCAAGCTGCGCGTCACGTACGTGGCGGTCGGCTGCTACGTAGCGGCGGTCCTCGCGTCCGCGCTCTGGGCAGCCTTCACGTACTGAGCTGAGGCACCGCGCGTACTGAGTCGCACCGCGGCCCGGGTTCTCGCCTACAGGTCCCCGGAATTCGAGTCCTTGGGGCCCGGCTCCCTGGACTCCGGGTCCTTCACGATGCGCCGCATCCGCGCGAGAAGGGACGCTCCCCGTATGCGGTGCCCATGCACGCGCGGGTCGTCGGTCACGTCGTAGCGCTTCACGTACGCCCCCAGGAACGCCTGCAGCGTCGCGACGGCCGGGATCGAGATCAGGGCGCCCACGGCCCCCAGCAGCGCGGTCCCCGCGATCACCGAGCCGAAGGCGACGGCCGGGTGGATGTCCACGGTCTTCGCGGTCAGCTTCGGCTGCAGCACATAGTTCTCGAACTGCTGGTACACGACGACGAAGACGAACACCCACAGCGCGTACCAGGGGTCCACGGTGAAGGCGATCAGCATCGGCAGCGCGCCCGCCAGATACGTGCCGATGGTCGGGATGAACTGCGAGACGAGGCCCACCCACACGGCGAGCACGGGCGCGTACGGGACGTCGAGCACCGCGAGCAGGATGTAGTGCGCGATCCCGGAGATCAGCGCCATGAGGCCGCGCGAGTAGAGATACCCGCCGGTCTTGTCGACGGCGATCTCCCAGGCGCGCAGCACCTCGGCCTGCTTGGCGGGCGGCAGGACCGAGCACAGCGCACGCCGCAGGCGCGGGCCGTCGGCGGCGAAGTAGAACGAGAACAGCAGGACCGTCAGGAGCTGGAACAGCCCACCGAGCACCTGCGCGGAGACGTCCAGAACGCCCGTGGCGCTGTTCTGGACGTACTTCTGGAGCCAGTCCGAGTGCAGCAGGCTGTCCTGCACCTCGACCCTGTTGAGCTCCGTGTGGAACGTGTCGTTGACCCAGCTGATGAGCTGGTCGAGGTACTTCGGGAAGTCGTCGAACATGTCCACGATCTGGCCCGCGAGCATCGACCCGAGGAGCACGACGAAGCCCAGGCTCACGATCGTCACGGCGAGGAACACCAGGAACGTGGCGAAGCCGCGGCGTAGCCCGCGCGCCGACATCCGGCTGACCGCCGGCTCCACGGCGAGCGCCAGGAAGAACGCGATCAGCACGTTGATCAGCAGGCCGATCAACTGGTGGAAGGCCCAGTAGCCCAGTTGAAAGCAGGCGATGAGGGCCAGAGCGAGCACCATGGCGCGCGGCAGCCAGCGCGGCATCCCCGCGCGTGGGGACGGCGCCGCGCCCGGCGGCCGCTCGGGCGGCGTGGTGCCGGGCGGCGCGGCGTCGTCCGCCACCTGGAAAGTCTCGTCTGTCGGTGCCACGCTGCCAGTCTCGCCCACGCCGCCGACAATCGTCGGCCGCCCCCGTTCCGTCACTCTTCAGCGCTTCTCGTCCGGTACGTCCATCGTGGTGCACACGACGCGCCAGACGTCCTTGGCCTCCCAGCCGGAATCGAGCGCCTGGTGGACCGTCCGCCCACCAAGTCCCGCCATCACATGGTCACGCGCGAACGTGTCGGCGTAACCGGATCCGAAGTGATCCGCCATTCTCTGCCAGAAGACCGTCAACCGCATACGTCCAGTATCCCGCCCCTGAGAGTGCAGCCGTGCCCGGGAGGCTTGCCGAGAACGCTTTCCGTCCTACGGTCGACGCATGGCCGAAACCGGAGCTTCCCCACTCCCCCCGTCGCCCCCGGCACGCTCCCCGCTCTCCCGTGCCGAGACATTCATCTGGCTGACCGCACGCGTCCTGGAGCAGCGCCGCTTCGCCTACCACTTCCTGGACGGCTCGACCGCGGCGGCGGACGCCGTGGAGACGGCACTGACCGCGTACCGCAACGAGGACGAGGGCTTCGGACACGCCCTGGAGCCGGATCTGCGCGGCCCGGTCAGCCAGCCCCTGCACACCGGGCACGCGCTGCGCGTCCTGGACTCGATCGGGCGCTGCTCGGGTCAGCGCGTGGAGCATGTGTGTCGCTATCTGACCGCCGTCTCCACCCAGGAAGGCGCGCTTCCCGCGGTGCACCCCAGCCAACGCGGCTATCCCTGCGCCCCGTTCGTGCCGATCGTGGACGACCCGCCGAGCGAGCTGCTGGCCACCGGGCCCGTCGTCGGCCTGCTGCACCGCAACGAGGTGTGGCACGCCTGGCTGTTCCGGGCCACCGACTTCTGCTGGGCCGCCGTCGAGTCCCTGAAGACGTCCCACCCGTACGAGGTCCAGGCCGCGGTCGCCTTCCTGGACAGCGCACCCGACCGCCCGCGCGCGCGAGTGGCCGCCGACCGGCTCGGCCGCCTCGTGCGCGAGCAGCGGCTCGCGGTGCTCGATCCGGAGCGCAGGGAGAACTACCCGGTCGCGCCCGGTTACGCGCCGAATGAGCACCACTTCCCGTACGACTTCGCGAAGGCGCCCGAGTCCCTGGCGCGCTCCTGGTTCACCGACGAGGAGATGGCCCGCTCACTCGACCACCTGGTGAGCGAGCAGCAGGAGGACGGCGGCTGGCCGATCAATTGGCGGCAGTGGGCGCCGACGACGGCTGTGGAGGCGCGCCCCATGGTGACCATCGAGGCCCTGCGCACACTGCGCGCCTACGGACGCCCCTTGTAGCGCGACGTCCGCGCGACGTCCGCGCGGCGTCCGCGCAGCGTCCGCGCAGCGTCCGCCCACCGGTCCGCCACTCACTGGTCCGCGTCGCGCAGCAGCAGCGCCGCGATGGCCAGGGCCGTTCCACGCGGTGAGGACAGTTCGATGCCGGTCGACTCGGCGATCTTCGCGAGCCGGTTGTCGACCGTGTTGGGGTGCAGGCCGAGCGTTTCGGCGGTGGCCCTGCGGTCCTGTTGGTGGGCCAGGTGCGTGCGGAGCGTCTCCAGGAGCTCGGGCCGCTCGGCGACCGGGTCGAGGAGGGCGGCGATGAGGTGGCTGCTCTCGTTGCGCCGGGAGAGGTGGTACTCGAGCAGGACGTCGTCGAGGCGGTGCAGGCCCGGCGGCAGGCCGCAGACGCGCGCGATGCGCAGGACCTCCGTCGCGGTGCGGGCCGCGTCGGGTATGTGCTCCGGGCCCTCCGCCCGCACCGTGGCCACCCGTACGTGCAGGCCGCTCGCCCGGCTCAGGTGTCGCGGCAGGTCGGCGGGTGGCGGGCAGTCCTTCGGGACGATGACCCGCCCGCCGGCGCCGTCCAGAAGGGCGAGCGCTGCCACACCGAAGGTGTGGTCCAGAACGCTCTGCAGACGCCGCAGCCGGCGGCGCACCGCGACGGGCCCCTCCGAAGGCGCCACGTCCATCCCGAGCGCCAGCACGTACGCGGGGCCCGCGAGCTGGAGCTGGTCGAGGAGCACGTGTCCGGGCGGGACCATCCCGTCCAGCAGCCCACGCACCAACGACCGCTGCTGCGCGTGCTGCTCGGCCTCCAGGGCGGAGCGCTCGTCCAGGTACGTCTCGGCGACCGCTCCGACGATGGCGGGGTGGGTCCGCAGCAGGACATCGACGAGTTCGACGAGGGCGGCCTCGTCGCCCGGCTGTGCCGCCTCGCACAGCGCCCGCCACAGGACGTACGCGCCGAGGGCGTGAGTACGCAGCAGGAGGTGCAGCGGCATGCCCTCCTCGGCGCGCTGAGCGGCCCTCTCGCGGAACAGCCGGTGGCTTCCGGGCCGCTCCGCGTCGGGGTCACCGACGTGCCGGAGGAACAGCCGTACGCCGTAGCGCGCGGTCGCCGCGATCTCCAGGTCCTTCACGTCGTCCGGCAGATCCCCGTAGCCGGGCAGTTCCTCGAAGGCCTCCCTGGCCATGCGACGCGCCAGTTCGTTCACGCGCGGTTCGCAGCGCGCGGCAAGGGAGCGCGCCTCCGGTGACAACGGCACGGATCCTCCCGCGAAATCGGCTGCAGAGCGCCCATTGTGACGCGTCACATCGGCACGACGACCAAGGTGTGACGTAAAACGCTGGTCCACGACGCGCGGGGCGCCTTGACTCGGAGAGAGCCGAAGGACCGCCGCCACCAGCTGGAGCCGCGCCCATGACCGAGCACAACACACCATCCGCCACGGCATCACGAGAGCCGTTGGACTACGCCGCCTACGCGGACGGCGTCTGGCAGGGGACACAGACACTGCTGCCGCACCTGACGGGCGCCTACACGGGGGACGAGCTGGTCCGGCTGAGCCCGCAGGTGGGCTTCTTCCCCGCCTTCTCCAACGTGAGCGTCTTCGACACCGGCGACGGCGCGGTGCTCGTGGACTCGGGCGACTTCCGTACGGCGGAGCAACTGCACGCGGCGGTGAAGGGGTTCGGGGCAGGTCCGGTGCGCTCCGTGGTGTTCACGCACGGGCACGTGGATCACGTCTTCGGGGTGTTTCCCTTCGACAAGGAGGCGGAGCAGAACGGGACCGCACGCCCCGAAGTGGTCGCCCACGAGGCGGTGTCCGCCCGCTTCGACCGCTACATCCAGACGTCCGGCTACAACTCGTGGATCAACCGGCGGCAGTTCGGCGTGCCCTCCCTGGAGTGGCCCACCACGTACCGCTACCCGGACACCACCTACCGGGACCGGACGACGTTCCGCCGCGGCGAGCTCACCTTCGAACTCGTCCACGCGCGCGGGGAGACCGACGACCACACCTATGTGTGGGTGCCGGAGCTCAAGACCCTGTGCACGGGCGACCTGTTCATCTGGAACACGCCGAACGCGGGCAACCCGCAGAAGGTGCAGCGCTATCCCGAGGACTGGGCGCGGGCCCTGCGCTCCATGCAGGAGCTGGGCGCGGAGCTGCTGCTGCCCGGCCACGGCGTGCCCATCATGGGCGTCGAACGCGTGAACCGCGCCCTGGACGACACGGCGCGCTTCCTGGAGTCGCTGTGCGAGCAGACCAGGGACCTGATGAACGCGGGCCACCGGCTCGACACGGTGATCCACGAGGTGAAGGTCCCCGAGGAACTGCTGTCCCTCCCGTACCTCCACCCCGCCTACGACGAGCCGGAGTTCGTCGTCCGCAACCTGTGGCGCCTGTGGGGCGGCTGGTACGACCAGAATCCGGCCCACCTGAAGCCGGCCCCGGAGGCGGACGTCGCGGCCGAGTACGCGCGCGCGGCGGGCGGCGCCGCGGCCCTGGCGAAGCGGGCGCGGGAGTTGCTCGCCGCGGGCGAGACACGGCTCGCCTCGCACCTCGCGGAGACTGCGGCCCTGGCGGCGCCCATAGATCCCGAAGTGGCACGCGCGCGTGCGGAGGTGTTCGCGCACCGCGCCCGCAAGGAGACGTCGACCATGGCGCGCGGCGTCTTCTCCTGGGCGGCGGCCGAGTCCGCCGCGGTGGCCGAAGGCACGGACGTGGCCACGGAGTTGACGCGCTCACCCGAGGGCCGCAAGCGGGCCCAGGGCGCGATCAGCGTGGGCGTGGTCGACGACGCGGACGGGTGCTGCTGATGCGCGGGGCCTGGCGCACCACATGGCTGCTGCTCGCCTTCATGGTGGTGAACTTCGCGGACAAGGCGGTGCTGGGGCTCGCGGGTCCCGAGATCCGGGCGGACTTCGGCATCACCCGCCAGGAGTTCGGCACCGCGCAGTCGGCGTTCTTCGCGCTGTTCTCGGTCGCCGCCCTGGGGGTCTCGGCCCTCACGAAGCGGGTGCGTACGACGCCGTTGCTCCTGGGGCTCGCCCTGCTGTGGTCGGCGGCGCAGCTGCCGATGCTGTGGGGCGCGGCCGGGTTCGGCACGCTGGTGGCCACCCGCGTCCTGCTGGGCGCCGCCGAGGGCCCTGCGGCCCCGGTCGCGATGCATCACGTGCACGGCTGGTTCCCGCAGCGCGAGCGGGCGTTGCCGACGGCGCTGCTGCTCGTCGGCGCCGCGGCCGGGGTCGCGGTGGCCGCGCCGGCCCTGAGCTGGGTGATCACGCACTGGGGCTGGCGCTGGTCGTTCGGCGCGGTGGGCCTGGTGGGCCTCGTATGGGCGCTGGTGTGGCGCCTGTGGGGCGCGGAGGGGCCGTTGGCACCCGCCGTCGGCAAGGGCATGCCGCAGTCCCAGCAGGACATGCTCACGGTGCCGCTGCGCCGCATCCTGCTGTCGCCCACGTTCCTGACCGCGGCGTACGCCTCGTTCGCCGCCTACTGGTCAATGAGCACGCTGCTCACCTGGGCGCCGGACTACTTGGAGAGCGTCGTCGGCTGGGACCTGCACCAGGCGAGCACCATGGTCGGCCTCGGAGCCCTCGCCAACGGCGCCGTCCTTCTGGTGCACGGTTTCGTCACGCGCCGCTCGGCCCTGCGGGGCACCCCACCGCGCCTCCCCGTAGGCATGGGGGCGGGCCTCCTTGTCGTGCTCGCGGGCTGTGCGAGCGCCGCGTACGGCCTGTCCGACTCGCTGGCCGTGAAGGTGCCCATGATGCTGGGGCCGATGGCGCTCGCCATGGTGATGCTCACGTTCGCTTCGACAGCCTGTGCCCGCATCGCGCCGCCCTCTCAACGGGGCGTCGTCCTGGGCGTGTTGACGTGCGTGTACGCCCTCGGGGGCATCCTGTCGCCACTCGTACTCGGCGGCATGGTGGACAGCGCGGCCACCGTGCCCGCGGGCTACGAGCACGGCTGGCTGCTGACCTCGGGGCTCCTGGTGACGGGCGGCATCCTCGCGGCCGTGTTCTGCCGCCCTGAGCGCACGGCGGAGCGGCTCGGCGTACCGGAGACACCGGCCGCCGCCCCCGCGCAACACGTCACCCCGTAAGGGCTCGCACCCCCGCGGTGACCACTACGGCCGCCGCGACCACAACGAGGAACGGTGCCCGCAGCACGAGCGCGAGGGCGGCCGCGGCGAGCCCGGCCGCCCTGGCGTCGAGGACCAGCACCCGCTCGTCCGCGAAGGTCTGCTGGGCCGTGAGCGCGGCCAGCAGGGCCACCGGGAGCAGCGCCGAGAGCCGCTTCACCATGGGCCGTTCCAGGGCGCCCGCGGGCACCAGCAGGCCGATCAGTTTCACGGCGTAGCAGCCGACCGCGGTGACCGCGATGGCGATCCAGACGTTCAACGGTCTTCTCCTTGTGGTGCGTTGGACCCCGCGGCACGGCGGCGCCCCTCTACGTAGAGCGCCGCCGGAGCCGCGAGGGCGGCCACGAGCACGGGCACCCCGGCCGGCAGTACGGGCAGCAGTCCGAGCATCAGCACGACGGCGGTTCCGGCGACGGCACGCTCGGTGGTGGTCTTCACCATGGGCGCGAGCAGCGCCAGGAACACCGCGGGCCCGGCCGCGTCGAGCCCCCAGGCGTCGGTGTCACCGATGGCCTCGGCGCCCAGGGCGCCGAGCAGCGTGGTGAGGTTCCACAGCACGTACAGGGTCAGTCCGGTGACGGTGAACCCGAGCCGCACGCCGCGCCGCGTCGGCTGCGCGAGCGCGACGGCCGACGTCTCGTCGATGACCCAGTGCGCGGCGAACGGCCGCACCGCGCGCGGGAGGGCCAGCAGCTGGGAGAGCCGCAGCCCGTAGAACGCGTTGCGCACGCCCAGGAAGAACGCTCCCGCGGCGGCGGTGAGCGGATTCCCGCCGGCCGCGAGTGCCCCGACGAGCGCGAACTGCGAAGCCCCCGTGAAGACAAGAAGGCTGAGCGCGCAGGACTGCAGCACGCTGAGGCCGCTGCCCGCCGAGGTCACTCCGAAGGCGAATCCGGAAAGGCCTACCGCGACTCCGACGCCGAGCGCGTCACGGACGACCGCCGCGTCGGGCTTGCCTGTCTCGTCCGTGTGCCCGGGGCCGGGAGGGCCGGCCTCGGCTCTACGTATGTCTGGGGATGCTGTCTTGTCTGCCACGCCTCGCACGGTACGAGGAGGGGCGCGTCCTGTTCTTGTACGTTCTTGCGCTCGCGCTGGTAGGCGCCCGGAGGTACCCCGACGATCCGGGTGAAGTGCCGGTTCAGGTGCGGCTGGTCGGTGAAGCCGACGGCCACCGCGGCTTCGGCGGGCGCCGTCCCCGCCTCCAGGAGCCGCCGGGCCACCCGCACCCGCGCGTTGGTGAGCCAGGTGTGCGGCGGCATCCCGTACGCGTCACGAAAGGCGCGCAGCAGCGCGAAGGGGCTGGTGCCGAACTCGGCCGCGAGGGCCTCCAGGGAGGGCGGGTCCGCCAAGCGCTCCTCGAGGAACTCACGCGCGCGTGCGGCTGCCGTGGCCCCCGCGGACCGCGAGGGCCGCGCCGCGAGGGAGGTCCCATGGGCGCGCAGCAGCCGGGCGAGCACGACCCGCAGGAGGCTGTCGGCGGCCAGCGCGTTGCCCTGCTCGGCGGCCCGGTGCACGTCGTTGATCATCCGCGAGGCCTGTGGATCGCTGACGATCGGTTCGCCGAACACCGCGGTGCCGCGCACCGTGCCGGTCTCCGCGGCGATCTCGGCGACGACCTCGGCGGACGGGTAGAGCGTGGCGTACGCCCAGCCGTCGGGTCCGGCGGCGCGCGCCGTGTGCGCCACTTCCGGATTGAGCATCACGACGCTTCCGGGGCCCGCGTGCAGGGTCCCGTCGGGCAGGCCGACCGCCTCGACACCCCGCGTGACCGCGCCGAACACGAAGCCGTCGTGGCTGTGGCGGGGGAAGGTGTGCCGGACGTAGCGGGCCCGAAGCAGGTCGAGCCCCGGCAACTGCTCGTACCGCCAGTGCCGCGCCCATTCGCTCTTCCCCGCCGACCGTGCCATGGCCCCATTCTGCGTCAGGCCACCCTCGACGAACCACCCGTTTGTGCAGGTCACCGCCATTGTCAGTGGTGGGGTGCAGGATGGGGGGCATGGTCAGGTCCAGGCAAGGGGGCCCAAGCGCCTCGCAGGCCCTCAGCGGCTTCTCCCCCGCGACCCGCGGTTGGTTCGAGGGGGCATTCTCCGCGCCCACGTCCGCGCAGGCGGGGGCGTGGCAGGCGATCGGCGAGGGTTCGGACGTGCTGGTCGTCGCGCCGACCGGCTCGGGCAAGACGCTCGCCGCGTTCCTCGCCGCGCTGGACCAGCTCGCGTCGACGCCGCCGCCGGCCGACCCGAAGAAGCGCTGCCGCGTCCTGTACGTGTCCCCGCTGAAGGCCCTCGCGGTGGACGTGGAGCGCAATCTGCGCAGCCCGCTGACCGGCATCCGCCAGGAGGCGGTGCGGCTCGGCCTTCCGGAGCCCGAGGTGAAGGTCGGCATCCGCTCCGGCGACACCCCGCCCGCCGAGCGCCGCGCGCTGGCCACGCGCCCGCCGGACATCCTGATCACGACACCCGAGTCGCTGTTCCTGATGCTGACGTCGGCCACGCGCGACGCGCTCACCGGCATCGAGACCGTGATCCTCGACGAAGTGCACGCCGTGGCCGGCACCAAGCGCGGCGCCCACCTGGCGCTCTCCCTGGAGCGCCTGGACGAGCTGCTGCCCCGCCCGGCCCGCCGCATCGGCCTGTCCGCGACGGTCCGGCCGGTCGACGAGGTGGCGCGCTACCTGTCGCCGCAGCGCAAGGTGGAGGTCGTCCAGCCGCCGTCCGGCAAGGAGTTCGACCTGTCGGTGGTCGTCCCGGTCGAGGACCTGGGCGAGCTGGGCGGATCACCGGTCGCCGACGCCAATGGCGAGGGAGCCGACCGCCCCTCGATCTGGCCCTCCGTGGAGGAGCGGATCACGGACCTGATCGAGGCCCATCGCTCGACGATCGTGTTCGCCAACTCGCGCCGCCTGGCCGAGCGATTGTGCAACCGCCTGAACGAGATCGCGTACGAACGCGCCACCGGCGAGCCACTGCCCGAGGACCACTCCCCCGCGGAGCTGATGGCTGAGGCGGGCGCCGCGAAGGGCGCTCCCCCGGTGATCGCGCGCGCCCACCACGGCTCGGTGTCCAAGGAGCAGCGCGCGCTGGTCGAGGAGGACCTGAAGGCGGGCCGGCTCCCCGCCGTCGTCGCGACGTCGAGCCTGGAGCTGGGCATCGACATGGGCGCGGTCGACCTCGTCGTCCAGGTCGAGTCGCCCCCGTCCGTCGCGTCCGGGCTGCAGCGCGTGGGCCGCGCGGGCCACCAAGTGGGCGCGGTGTCCACGGGAGTGGTGTTCCCGAAGTACCGCGGCGACCTGGTGCAGTCGGCCGTCGTGACCGAGCGCATGCGCTCCGGCGCCATCGAGTCCCTGCGCCTCCCGGCGAACCCTTTGGACGTGCTCGCCCAGCAGCTCGTCGCGATGACCGCCCTCGACACCTGGCAGGTCGACGACCTGCTGGCCCTGGTCCGCCGCGCCGCCCCCTTCGCCTCGCTGCCCGAGTCGGCGTTCACGGGCGTGCTCGACATGTTGGCGGGCCGCTACCCCTCGGACGCCTTCGCCGAACTGCGCCCACGCGTCGTGTGGGACCGCGTCGCAGGCACGGTCCAGGGCCGCCCCGGAGCACAGCGCCTCGCCGTCACCTCCGGAGGCACGATCCCCGACCGCGGCCTCTTCGGGGTCTTCCTCGCGGGCGCCGACCCCAAGAAGGGCGGCGGCCGGGTCGGCGAGCTCGACGAGGAGATGGTCTACGAGTCCCGTGTCGGGGACGTGTTCACGCTCGGCACCAGCTCCTGGCGCATCGAGGACATCACCCGCGACCGCGTCCTCGTCTCGCCCGCCCCCGGAGTGCCGGGACGCCTCCCCTTCTGGAAGGGCGACCAGCTGGGCCGCCCGCTCGAACTGGGCCGGGCGCTGGGCGCGTTCCTGCGCGAGGTCGGCTCCCAGAAGCCCGACGACGCGCGCGTGCGCCTGACGGCGGCGGGACTCGACGAGTGGGCCGCGAACAACGTCCTGTCGTACCTCGCCGAGCAGCGTGAGGCCTGCGGCCACATCCCGGACGACCGCACGATCGTGGTCGAGCGGTTCCGGGACGAGCTGGGCGACTGGCGGGTCGTCGTCCACTCCCCGTTCGGGGCCCAGGTGCACGCCCCATGGGCGCTCGCGCTGGGGGCCCGGCTCAACGAGAAGTACGGCATGGACGCCCAGGTGATGCACGCCGACGACGGCATCGTGCTGCGCCTGCCCGACGCCGACCTGATGGGCCTGGACCTCCTCGACCAGGAACCCACCAAGCCGGGCATGGAGTACGACGACGAGCAGGCGCCCATCGGAGCGTCCGACGTCGCCTTCGACAAGGGCGACGTGGACCAGATCGTCACCGACCAGGTGGGCGGCTCCGCCCTGTTCGCCTCACGCTTCCGCGAGTGCGCCGCCCGCGCGCTGCTGCTGCCGCGCCGCAACCCCGGCAAGCGCACCCCGCTGTGGCAGCAGCGCCAGCGCGCGTCCCAACTGCTGGAGGTGGCGAGCGAGTTCGGCTCCTTCCCCATCGTCCTGGAGGCGGTGCGGGAGTGCCTCCAGGACGTCTTCGACGTGCCGGGCCTCGCCGAGCTGATGGGCGACATCGAGTCCCGCAAGGTCCGCCTCGTCGAGGTCACCACCCCGGAGGCCTCCCCCTTCGCCCGCTCGCTGCTGTTCGGCTACGTGGCGCAGTTCCTGTACGAGGGCGATTCCCCGCTGGCCGAGCGCCGCGCGGCCGCGCTCTCCCTGGACTCCCGGCTGCTCGCCGAACTCCTCGGCCAGGCCGAACTGCGCGAGCTGCTCGACGCGGATGTCCTCGCCGACCTGGAGCAGGAGCTGCAGTGGCGCACGGAGGACCGTCGTGTCAAGGACGCCGAAGGCGTCGCGGACCGGCTGCGCCTCCTCGGGCCGCTCACGGACGCCGAGTTGACCGAGCGGGGCGCCGAGCCCGGCTGGGCCGAAGACCTCGCGGCCTCCCGGCGCGCCATCCGCGTACGGATCGCGGGCACCGACCACTGGGCGGCGATCGAGGACGCGGGCCGGCTGCGCGACGCCCTCGGCACAGCGCTTCCGGTCGGCGTCCCCGAAGCCTTCACGGAGCCGGTCAAGGACCCGCTCGGCGACCTCCTGGCCCGCTACGCCCGCACGCACGGACCGTTCACCTCCACCCAGGCGGCGGCCCGCTTCGGCCTCGGCGCGGCGGTCACGGACGGCGCGCTGCACCGCCTGGCGGCGGGCGGCCGTGTCGTCCAGGGCGAGTTCCACCCGGCGGGCATCGGCCAGGAGTGGTGCGACGCCACGGTCCTGCGCCGCCTGCGCCGCCGCTCGCTCGCCGCGCTGCGCCACGAGCTGGAACCAGTACCGCCCGCGGCGCTCGCCCAGTTCCTGCCCCAGTGGCAGCACGTGGGCGGCCACGGCCTGCGCGGCATCGACGGCCTGGTCCGGGCGGTCGAGCAACTCCAGGGCGCCTCGGTACCGGCCTCCGCCCTGGAGAAGCTCGTCCTGCCCTCCCGCGTCTCCGGCTACGCGCCGGCGCTCCTCGACGAACTCACGGCATCCGGTGAGGTGTTGTGGGCCGGAGCGGGTTCGCTGCCCGGCAAGGACGGCTGGGTCAGCCTCTACCTCGCCGACACGGCCCCGCTCCTCCTGCCGCCCGCACACCCCTTGGAGCTCACCCCACTCCACCAGGCCATCCTGGACGCCCTCTCCGGCGGCTACGGACTGTTCTTCCGCCAGATCGCCGACCAGGTCCGGGCCGCCACGCACCCCGAGGCCACCGACCCCCAACTGGCCGACGCGCTCTGGGAGCTGGCCTGGTCGGGCCGGCTCACGAACGACACGCTGGCCCCGATGCGCTCCCTCCTCGGCTCGGGCCGCACCGCGGGCTCCACCGCGCATCGAGCCCGCAGGGCCGTGCCACGCGGCCGCTACGGAGGCCTCACGGCAGGCGCCCGCCCCACCACATCCCGTACGGGCCCGCCCACGGTCGCCGGACGCTGGTCCCTGCTCCCCACCCAGGAACCCGACGCCACGGTGCGCGCCCACGCCCTGGCCCGCACCCTCCTCGACCGCCACGGAGTGGTCACCCGTGGGGCGGTCGCCGCCGAAGGCGTCGAGGGCGGCTTCTCGGCGACGTACCGAATCCTGTCCGCCTTCGAGGAGAGCGGTCAGGCACGACGTGGCTACGTGGTGGAGGGCCTCGGCGCGGCCCAGTTCGCGATGGACGGCGCCGTGGACCGCCTGCGCGCAGCGGCGAACGCCCAGGAACGCGGCGCCGCGCCCCAGGACCCGTACGCCCCGACCGACACCCCCACGGCCAGAAACAAGGGAACCGCCCCCCGCGCCCTCGTCCTGGCGGCAGCCGACCCGGCCAACGCCTACGGGGCGGCGCTGCCCTGGCCCGATCCCCCCACCGGCACGGGCCAGAAGCCGGGCCACAAACCGGGACGCAAAGCGGGCTCCCTCGTCGTCCTGGTCGACGGTGAACTGACGCTCTACATGGAGCGCGGCGGCAAGACCCTCCTGGCCTGGCCCACACCCGAGCCGACCGACACCACCGCACCGAGCCCCGCCCAACTGGCCCAGGACCCCCGCATGCCCCCGGCCACCCAGGCACTCGCCGAGGCCGCCCGCTCCGGCGCCCTCGGCACCATCACGGTCGAACGCATCAACACCGAACCCGCCCTCACCTCCCCCTACGCCCCCCTCCTCGAAGCCTCCGGCTTCCACGCAACCCCCCGCGGCCTCCGCCTCCGCGCATGACCTATCAAGCCCCGCCTTTCGTACGAGAGCCAGCGGGGCCCGGGGCAGAGCCCCGCGACGTAGGCAGACGCTCCCAGCCACCACCCGGCCTACCCTGACCCCATGCCCGAAGGAGACACGGTCGCGCAGACGGCAAAACGCCTGCACAACGCCCTCGCAGGCCACCCCCTCACCCGCTCCGACCTCCGCGTCCCCCGCCACGCCACCGCCGACCTCACCGGCCGCACCGTCCTGGACGTCACCCCCCGCGGAAAACACCTCCTGACCCGCATCGAGGGCGGCCTCACCCTCCACTCGCACCTACGGATGGACGGCTCCTGGAAGGTCTACGCCCCCGGCGAGCGCTGGCGCGGCGGCCCGACCCACCAGATCCGCGCGATCCTCGCGAACGAGAAACACACGGCGGTCGGCTACCGACTCCCGGTCCTCGAACTCCTGCGCACCACCGACGAGTCCAAGGCCGTCGGCCACCTGGGCCCCGACCTCCTCGGCCCGGACTGGAACCCCGAAACGGCCCTGCGGAACCTCCTCGTCGACCCCACCCGCCCCCTCGGCGAAGCACTCCTCGACCAGCGCAACCTCGCGGGCATCGGCAACATCTACAAGTCCGAGCTCTGCTTCCTCCTGCGCGCCACCCCCTGGCTGCCCGTCGGCGAACTGCCCACCGAGACCGCCGACCGCCTCCCCCTCCTCGCGAAGAAACTGCTGGAGGCCAACCGCGACCGCCCGGCCCGCGTCACCACCGGCCGCCCCCGCCCCGACGAACGCCTCTACGTCTACGGCCGCACCCGCCGCCCCTGCCTGCGCTGCCGCACCCCCATCCGCACGGCCGACCAGGGCGACGGCTCCCGCGAACGCCCCACCTACTGGTGCCCGCACTGCCAACGGGGCCCCTCCCCGACGCCGTAACGCACCCCCACCCCTCCCCCTCACCCCCGCACAATAATTGACGCCCCGTCAGAAAACCTCGTACCGTCCCTGCATGCCTCTCAGCGCGTACGACCTCACCGGACGCACCGCATTCGTCACCGGCGCGGCGAGCGGCATCGGCCGCGCGTCGGCGGCGCTCCTCGCACAGGCGGGAGCCACCGTCCACTGCGCCGACCTCGACCCACAGGGCCTGCACGAAACGGCGGCCCTCATCAAGGAGAACGGCGGCACGGCCCACACCCACACCGTCGACGTCTCCGACCGCACTCAGGTCGCCGAGGCCGTCGCGACCGCGACCGCCACCTCCGGCGGCCTCGACATCATGGCCGCGATCGCCGGCATCATGCACAACAGCCCGGTCCTGGAGACCCGCGACGAGGACCTGGACCGCGTCCTCGCGATCAACTTCAAGGGCGTGCTGTACGCGTGCCAGGAGGCGGCCCGCACCATGATCGCGGCCGGCACCCGCGGCAGCATCGTCACGATGGCCTCCGGCGCCGTCGACACCGGCGGCCCCGGCCTGCTCTGCTACGGCGCGGCGAAGGCCGCCGTCGTCCAGCTCACCAAGACGCTCGCCACAGAGGTCGGCTCGCACGGCATCCGCGTCAACGCGGTGGCGCCGGGCTGGATCCGTACGCCGATGACGACCCGCCACGACGAGAGCGCCCAGGCCCACACCGAGGCCCTGATGGTACGGATGTCACCGCTCGGCCGGGTCGGCGAGGCCGAGGACATCGCGCACGCGGTGCTGCATCTCGCCTCGGACGCCGCGTCGTTCACGACGGGCCAGATCCTCCGCCCGAACGGAGGCGTCGCCATGCCCTGGTGACCTCGCGCCACACCCCCACCGCACCCTCGCGCCCGGCGCGCACCGCCCGCGCCCGCACCCGCCGCGCGCCATGATGGCCGGGCACCCCCGCGACGCCTGCCGCCCGCGACTTCGGCAGCGCGTGCACCGGCAGCAGGCTCAACCCCCAGCCCCCGGCGACCAGCGCCCCTTCGAACACCCCGGCGCCCGGCACGAGGACGAGCCGCAGGGCGCCCCACCACCACAGCGCCCCGCACACGACCGCCGGCGCCCACCGCAGGACCCGCCACCCAGCCCACGCCACCGACCGCTCACCTCCGCCCGACGACCTTCGGGACTATCTGCCCCGCACCTCGCCCGCCAGAACCGGCGGGCGCCCCACCGAAGCGGGGCGCCCGGCCAAGCGCGCTCGGCTCAGCCCCGGTTCTCCGCCTGGAACATCCAGTGATGCTTCTCCAGGTCGGCCGTGATCCCGATGAAGATGTCCTGGCTCACGGGGTCCGCCTCACCGGTCGCGTCCACTCGCGCCCGCATCCGCGCGATGACCGCGCCGAGCGCGTCCACGAGCGTCCCCACCGCGTCCGTGTCCTTCACCCAGCCGTCGGGGGCCACACCCACGCCACTGGTGTCCGCCACCGTCTTCGCACGGCCGTCCGGCGGGACACCCAGCGTCGACGCCCGCTCGGCCACCGTGTCGGAGTGCTGCCGCGCGGTGTCCACGACCTCGTCCAGCTGCAGATGCACCGACCGGAACCGCGGACCGACCACGTTCCAGTGCACCTGCTTCGCCACCAGGGACAGGTCCACCAGGTCCACCAGGGCACCCTGTAGGGCCTCGGCCACAGTCTTCAGATCTGCATCGGGCAGCGGGCTCTTGACGACGTACATACGCCACCTCCATCTCGAAACCACCACCAACAATGGCACACGCGAACTATTCCGGACACATCGGGTCCAACTTCCGCCCACCGGCACAGCAGAAAGCCCCGACCGGTCTCCCGGTCGGGGCTTTCACAGGTTCAAGCTGGGCTCAGCGCACTGAGCGCAGGCGCTACGCCGCTACGACGTCCACGGCCTCCGCAGGCGCCTTGATCGTCACGCGTTCCGGTGGGACACCGGCCACGGAGACGGAATTGAGCATCGGACGTACCGGTGTGGGCACCGGCTCCGACGGGACGGCTGCTGCCGACTCTGCCAGCTCCGCGAGGGCGAGCTCGTCGCTCACCTCGCGCATCAGCTCGGACATCCGTACGTCAAGCGCGTCGCAGATCGCGGAGAGCAGCTCGGAGGAAGCCTCCTTCTGCCCCCGCTCCACCTCGGAGAGATAGCCGAGCGAGACTCGGGCGGACGAGGAGACTTCGCGCAGAGTACGGCCCTGGCGCTGGCGCTGCCGACGCAGCACGTCACCCAGCAGGCGACGGAGCAGAATCATCGGTGGCTCCCTCCTCGGACCGCGTAGCCGCATCCTTCTCGCCCCACCGTACCGCCTCGTGCCGCGGCCGTGCGGGGAGCGATGTCGTGTTCACTCAGGGCTGCAAACATCAAAACCCCCCGTTCTGTTCCGTATCCTGTGCCCGCGCTTTCCCAGTACGTTCACCGGAATGCCCTCCGACCAGCTCTTCGACGAGCAGTCCGAGCACGCTCCGTACACTCTCCATACGGATTTCCGTCCGAACGCCGTTCAACCGCAGCCCGGCCACTTTGTGGCTACCAGCGAAATTGCCCACACCGTCGGAACGATCAGTTCCCGGTCCGACAGCGGCCACATAGACCGTCCCGACCGGCTGTCCGTCCTGCGGCTCGGGCCCCGCGACGCCGGTCGTCGCGACGCCCCAGTCCGCGCCCAGCGCGTCCCGCACCCCGGCCGCCATGGCCAGCGCGACCTCGGGGTGCACGGGCCCGTGCGCGGCGAGCAGATCCGCGTCGACGCCGAGCAGCGTGTGCTTGAGCTCGGTCGCGTACGCCGTGACGGAGCCGCGGAAGGCCTTCGAGGCCCCCGGCACCGCCACGAGCTCCGCGGCCACCAGGCCCCCGGTGAGCGACTCCGCGACGGCGAGGGTCTCGCCCCGCTCGGTCAGCAGCCGCAGCGCCTCGACAGCCTCGTACGTCACTTCTCGGCAGCCCCCGCCGACGCCTGCGCCGCCGCCTTCGACTCGGCGATCCCCGCGCGGCGCAGCACGACGGCCTGCCGCACATAGTCGAGCCCGGTCAGCACGGTGAGCGCGACGGCCACGGCCATCACCCACCAGCGCAGCGTCGCGAGCGGCCCGGTCAACGCCAGGATGTACATGCCTACGGCGGTGCCCTGCGCGAGCGTTTTCATCTTGCCGCCGCGGCTGGCCGGAATGACGCCGTACCGAATGACGATGAATCTCAGCAGCGTGATCCCGAGCTCGCGCCCGAGAATGACTCCGGTCACCCACCACGGAAGATCACCGAGCGAGGACAGACAGATCAGCGCGGCACCCATGATCGCTTTGTCGGCGATGGGGTCGGCGATCTTTCCGAAATCGGTGACCAGGTTGTACGAACGCGCCAAATGCCCGTCGAAAACATCCGTGATCATGGCAACCGCGAACGCCGCCCACGCCCAGGCCCGCCACGCCGGGTCGTACCCGCCGCCGGCCAGCATGAGCACCACGAAGCCCGGCACCAGAAGGAGCCGGATCATGGTCAGGATGTTCGCGATGTTCCACAGGCTCGCCTGATTGACGGCCGCAGACCCCAGCTTGCCCCCGGGCGAGGGCCTGCCGGTCCCGCCCGTGGCGGACGCCGGGACTCCGGTCATCTGTCCGCCTCCTCAGCGATCTCCAGCGGCTCGGCCACGAGGTCGACGCCTTCGGTGCCGACCACCTTTGCCTCGACCATACGGCCGATCGTCAGACCGGCGCCGCTCGTGAGGCGCACCTGCCCGTCGGTCTCGGGCGCCTGGTGCGCGCCGCGGCCGACGACGCCGTCCTCCTCGTCGACGGACTCGACGAGCACCCGCACGGTCTCGCCCACGCGCTCCTCGGCCCGCTGCGACACCAGCTGCTCGGCGAGCCGGGACAGCCGCGCGAGGCGCTGCGCGACGACGTCCTCGTCGAGCTTGTCCTCGTACGTCGCCGCTTCCGTGCCCTCCTCGTCGGAGTAGCCGAACACACCGATGGCGTCGAGCCGCGCGCCGTTCAGGAAGCGCTCCAGCTCCGCGTAGTCGGCCTCGGACTCACCGGGGAAGCCCACGATGAAGTTCGACCGGACACCGGCCTGCGGCGCCTTGGTCCGAATGGTGTCGAGCAGCTCCAGGAAGCGGTCGGTGTCACCGAAGCGCCGCATCGCGCGCAGCACGCCGGGCGCGGAGTGCTGGAAGGAGAGGTCGAAGTACGGGGCGACCTTCTCGGTGCCCGTCAGTACGTCGATCAGGCCGGGCCGCATCTCGGCGGGCTGCAGGTAGCTGACGCGGACGCGCTCGATCCCGTCGACCCCGGCCAGCTCGGGCAGCAGCGACTCCAAGAGCCGGATGTCGCCGAGGTCCTTGCCGTAGGACGTGTTGTTCTCGGAGACCAGCATGATCTCCTTGACGCCCTGCTCAGCGAGCCAGCGCGTCTCGTTCAGTACGTCGCTGGGGCGGCGCGAGATGAAGGAGCCGCGGAACGACGGGATGGCGCAGAACGAGCAGCGCCGGTCGCACCCGGAGGCCAGCTTCACGGACGCCACGGGGTTGCCGTCGAGCCGGCGGCGCAGCGGCGCGCGCGGGCCGGAAGCGGGCGCGAGGCCCTCGGGAAGGTCCGCCGGAGCGTGCCCCGGCAGCGCGATCCCGGCGCCGGCCTCCTGGCGCTCGGCCGGGCTGATCGGCAGCAGCTTGCGGCGGTCGCGCGGGGCGTGCGCCTCCACGTTGCCCCCGGACAGGATCGTCTGGAGGCGGCCGGAGATGTCCTCGTAGTCGTCGAAACCGAGTACGCCGTCGGCCTCGGGCAGCGCCTCGGCAAGGTCCTTGCCGTAGCGCTCGGCCATGCATCCGACGGCGACCACCGCCTGCGTTCTGCCATGGCCCTTGAGGTCATTGGCTTCCAGGAGGGCGTCGACGGAGTCCTTCTTCGCGGCCTCCACGAAGCCACAGGTGTTCACGACGGCGACATCGGCTGCGTCGGCGTCCTCGACGAGCTCCCAGCCGTCCGCCTCCAAGCGGCCTGCGAGCTCCTCCGAGTCCACCTCGTTACGGGCGCAGCCAAGGGTGACAAGTGCGACGGTACGGCGTTCGGGCATGGAATCAAGACTACTTCGTCCCACTGACAGCCCTAGCCGCGAGGGGTTACCGCAAGATCGCCCGCCTCAGCAGGCCTCAGCCGACCTCCGGGTCACCCTTCGTGTACGACAGCCGCTCGACCTGGCCCGCCTTGAACTCGTCCTCGATCTGCTTGCCGTTCACGAACAGCTTGATGTTGCCCGCGTCACCGAGAACGAGGTCGATCTTCTGGTTGTCCTGGAAGGTCTTCGTCTGGCCGTTCTGCAGCAGCCCGTCGAACATGATCCGGCCGTTGTGGTCCTTGGCGGAGATCCAGCTGCGCCCGTCCGCCGCGCTGACCTTGACCGTGACCTTGTCCGCGGGGGCAGCGGCGATCGCGCTGTCGCTCGGCTCCGGCTTCGGATCGGTCGGCTTCTTGGTGCTGGGGCTCGGCTTCGGACTGTTCGGCTTGCTGGTCGCCGGGGTGGAGCCTTCGGCGGCCTGCTGCTGGCCGCCGTCGCTGTCGCCGCCGCTGAAGGCGGTGTAGCCGACGAAGGCGACGACCGCGACGATCGCCGCGACCATGGCGGCCGTCCAGTTGGGCCTGCGCGGCTCGGAGCGGATCCGCTCGGCCTCGAACAGCGGCGTGGCCGGCGTCGGCGCGGTGCTTCCGCCGTGCTCGTCGCCGAACTGCGCGAGCAGCGGTCCGGGGTCGAGGCCCACGGCACGCGCGAGCGTGCGGATGTGGCCTCGTGCGTAGACGTCACCGCCGCAGCGCGAGAAGTCGTCCTGCTCGATGGCGTGCACGATCGGGATGCGCACCCGGGTCGACTGGCTGACCTCGTCGACGGTCAGACCCGCGTCGATGCGTGCCTGCTGGAGGACACGACCGATCGACGGCCGGTCGTCGTCCGCGTGCTGGTTGCGGTCTTCCGAAGGGCGGTCGTCTTCAGGGGAGTTGCCGATGGACACGGGGGCGCCTTTCGAGCGTGTAGCCACCTGCTGGAGGTTCAGTGTAGGGGGGGTGTGAATGGGTGAGGCAACCGGGCGGTCGGACTTTGTACGCCATCAGAATGGCCCACCATCCTGACGCCGACGTACCTGGCTGCCTCCCTCCTCAACTTGACGTAGCCGACGGGGAAACGGTTGCTCCGGTGCCCTTACGGGTGACGTCGGTTCGAGGGGGTTCTTCTTAAGGTTGAGCCTCCCCGCGGATCACCGCGAGCACTCCCTCCAGCTCATCGGCTTTCACAAGAACGTCACGAGCCTTCGATCCCTCACTGGGACCCACGATGTTCCTGGACTCCATGAGGTCCATGAGGCGTCCGGCCTTGGCGAAGCCCACACGCAGCTTGCGCTGCAACATGGAGGTCGAGCCGAACTGCGTGGACACGACGAGTTCGGCCGCGGCGCACAGCAGCTCCAGGTCGTCGCCGATGTCCTCGTCGATCTCCTTCTTCTGCTTGGTGCCCACCGTGACGTCGTCCCTGAAGACGGGCGCCATCTGGTCCTTGCAGTGCTGCACGACGGCGTGGATCTCGTCCTCGGTGACGAAGGCGCCCTGCATACGGGTCGGCTTGTTCGCCCCCATGGGGAGGAACAGGCCGTCGCCCTTGCCGATGAGCTTCTCGGCGCCCGGCTGGTCGAGGATGACGCGGCTGTCGGCGAGCGAGGAGGTCGCGAAGGCGAGACGCGAGGGAACGTTGGCCTTGATGAGGCCGGTGACGACGTCTACGGAGGGACGCTGCGTGGCGAGCACCAGGTGGATGCCGGCCGCGCGCGCGAGCTGCGTGATCCGGACGATCGCGTCCTCGACGTCCCTGGGGGCGACCATCATCAGGTCGGCGAGCTCGTCGACGATCACCAGCAGATACGGATACGGCTTCAGCTCCCGCTCGCTGCCCTCGGGCGTGGTGAGCTTGCCGTCCCTGACGGCCTGGTTGAAGTCGTCGATGTGCCGGTAGCCGAAGGCCGCGAGGTCGTCGTAGCGCAGATCCATCTCCCGTACGACCCACTGAAGCGCCTCGGCGGCCTTCTTGGGGTTGGTGATGATCGGCGTGATGAGGTGCGGGATGCCTTCGTAGGCGGTCAGTTCCACGCGCTTGGGGTCGACGAGGACCATCCGTACGTCCTCGGGGGTCGCCCGCATCATGATCGACGTGATCAGGCAGTTGATGCACGAGGACTTACCGGAACCCGTGGCACCGGCGACCAGGACGTGCGGCATCTTCGCGATGTTCGCCATCACGTAGCCGCCTTCGACGTCCTTGCCGAGCGCGACCAGCATGGGGTGCTCGTCCTCGGCCGCGTCCGCGAGGCGCAGCACGTCTCCGACGTTGACCATCTCGCGGTCGGTGTTCGGGATCTCGATGCCGACCGCGGACTTGCCGGGGATGGGCGAGATGATCCGGACGTCCGGGGACGCGACGGCGTACGCGATGTTCTTCGCCAGAGCCGTGATCTTCTCGACCTTCACGGCGGGGCCGAGCTCGATCTCGTAGCGCGTGACCGTGGGGCCGCGCGTGAAGCCCGTGACGGACGCGTCGACCTTGAACTCGGTGAAGACGGTCGACAGTGATTCGACGACGCTGTCGTTGGCGGCGCTGCGCGACTTCCCCGGGCCACCGCGCGTCAGCAGGTCGAGCGAGGGCAGCGCGTACGTGATGTCACCGGCGAGCTGGAGCTGCTCGGCGCGCGGCGGCAGGTCTCCCCTCGACTCGGGCGCGGCCTTGGTGAGGTCCGGTACTCCCAGCGACGTGGGCGTGGGCTCAGGATCCTGCTGAGCGGCCTTCGAGGCCTTCTTGGCCCTGGCCGTCGGCACGGCCGCCGAGCGGTCGCCTGTGGCCCCCTCACCGCTGTTCTCGCCGGTGCCCTCACCGGAGACGCCCTGCGTGAGGTCCGCGACGAGCGGCGAGGGCGGCATGCCGTTCAGCACGGCCCCGTCGAGCGCGGCTGCCGCGGCGGCGGCCACGTCGACCGCGTCCATCGGCCGCTCCATGGCGGGCTGCACGGACCGCCGCGACTTGCGCCGCTTGGCGAACGCCTCATCCTCGGCCCGGTCCGGGTCGTACGAGTCCGGGGCCGGGGCGGTGGGGCGCTTGCGGGAGCGCGCGGGCGTGGCCTCGCGCCACTCGTCGTCGTACTCGTCCGAGGGCGCGTCGGCGTAGGCCGCTTCCTCGTGCACGACGCCGAGCTTCACGCCGAGCTGGTGCAGGCGCTGCGGGATCGCGTTGACGGGCGTCGCGGTGACCACGAGCAGCCCGAAGACGGTGAGCAGGACGAGCAGCGGGACCGCGAGCACCTGGGTCATCGTGAAGCTCAGCGGCGTCGCGGCGGCCCAGCCGATGAGCCCGCCCGCGTCCCTTATGGCGCGCATGCCGTCCCCGCGCGCGGGTGAGCCGCACGCGATGTGGACCTGCCCGAGCACGCCGATGACGAGCGCGGACAGACCGATCACGATCCGCCCGTTGGCCTCCGGCTTCTCGGGGTGCCTGATGAGCCGTACGGCGATGATCCCGAGCAGGATCGGCACCAGCAGGTCGAGGCGGCCGAAGGCGCCGGTCACCAGCATGTCGACGAGGTCGCCGACCGGTCCCTGCAGGTTGGACCAGGTGCCGGCCGCGCAGATCAGGGCGACGCCGAGCAGCAGCAGCGCGAGCCCGTCCTTGCGGTGCGCCGGGTCGAGCCCCTTCGCGCCACGCCCTATCCCGCGGAACATCGCTCCCACGCTGTGCGCGACGCCGAGCCACAGGGCGCGTACGAGCTTGTAGAGGCCGCCCGTGGGATTGGGTGCCGCCTTCGGGGCGGGCTTCTTCGCCGCGGCCTTCTTGGCGGGGGCCTTCTTGGGGGCCGGTTTCTTGGCGGGGGCTTTTTTGGCAGCGGCCTTCTTCGCCGGAGCCTTGGTCGGCGCCGCCGTCTTCTTCGCGGGCGTCTTCTTGGCTGCGGGACGTGAGGCCATAGGTGTGAGGTTACCGGGGCAGACGACCTTGGACACGTGTGCCCACCGCTTCACCCGTTCGTGTCGCGAACTGACGGGGCGAAAACTGACGCGTCCTCAAAGCCCGAGCGGCGCCCCCGGATCCGGGGGCCGCGGCCTCAGTTCTGGGACGGCACCGAAGGCGCGCCGCTCCCCGTGCCGGGCTCCAGGGCGTCAAGTGCCCTGCGCAGCCCGGTGAGTTTGCGCTCCAGGTGCGCGGCGGTGGCCACGGCGGCCGCGTCCGCGGACTCGTCGTCCAGCTGCTTCGACAGCGCCTCGGCCTGCTCCTCGACGGCGGCGAGCCGCGCCGACAGTTCGGCGAGCAGCCCCGCGGGCTCCTTGGAGTCCCCGATGGCCTTGCCGCCGCCGCTGCCCTCCAGCTGGAGCCGCAGCAGCGCCGCCTGCTCCCTCAGCTGGCAGTTCTTCATGTACAGCTCGACGAACACCGAGACCTTGGCGCGCAGCACCCAGGGGTCGAACGGCTTGGAGATGTAGTCAACCGCCCCCGCCGCGTAGCCACGGAACGTGTGATGCGGTCCGTGGTTGATCGCGGTGAGGAAGATGATCGGGATGTCCCGTGTCCGCTCGCGGCGCTTGATGTGCGCGGCGGTTTCGAAACCGTCCATTCCCGGCATCTGAACGTCCAGCAGAATGACCGCGAAATCGTCCGTGAGCAGCGCCTTCAGCGCTTCCTCCCCGGACGATGCCCGTACCAGTGTCTGATCGAGCGCGGAGAGGATGGCCTCCAGCGCCAGCAGATTCTCCGGCCGGTCATCGACCAGGAGGATCTTGGCCTTCTGAACCATGGCCCGCCCTCCTCGCCCCGGCATGGGGCCGCCCCTGTCCGCAGGACTCGGGGAGGCTCCTTTCGCCACCCCAGGGGACGACTCCCTTGCGTCGTCCGTCCTTGTGCCGGTCATGGTAGCCGCACCCCGCCTGTCGCCACACCCTGTCACCGCGATGTCACCGTGCACGTAGCAGAAACGCGGTGGGAGACCAGAAGGTTCCCCGAATCCCGCGCTTCTACACGGCTTCGACCACACTCAGTCAGCAACTCATCTTGAACATTCCGGTTTCCGGTCACTCACCATGCATCCACCGCTCCATCACAGAGAGCAGATGATCCGGGTCGACCGGCTTCGTAACGTAGTCGGACGCGCCCGACTCGATGGCCTTCTCCCGGTCGCCCTTCATCGCCTTCGCGGTGAGCGCGATGATCGGCAGCCCGGCGAACTGCGGCATCCTGCGGATCGCCGTCGTCGTCGCGTAACCGTCCATCTCCGGCATCATGATGTCCATGAGCACGACTGTCACATCGTCGTGCTGTTCGAGGACCTCGATACCCTCGCGCCCGTTCTCCGCGTACAGGACCGAGAGGCCCTGCTGCTCCAGGACGCTGGTCAGCGCGAAGACGTTACGGATGTCGTCGTCGACGATGAGCACCTTCTCGCCGCCGAACAGGAGCCCGTGCCCGCCTGTGGGCACGCTCTGCTCGGCCGCGCCCGTCGCACTCGTCGTCGCGCCCGCCGTGCCGTCCCAGTGCTCCTCCGCGCGCTCCTGGGCGGGCGTCGGCTGGGGGCCCGGCAGCGCCGTCCGCTCGGGCGGCGTCGAGGCCGGCCTGCGGCGGCGCCGGAAGAGGGCCGCGGGGCCGCTCTGGGTGTCCTGGTAGGACTTCACCTCGGCCGGGGTCTCCACCTCGGCGGGCTCGGGCGCCGCGTCGAGGGCGAGCCGCTCACCCGGTTCGATGGTCGGCGCGAGCTGTGCGTAGCCCTGGGGCGGCAGTTCGCTCGGGTGCATCGGGAGGTACAGCGTGAACGTCGAGCCGCGTCCGGGCTCGCTCTGCGCGTGGATCTCGCCGCCCAGGAGGCGGGCGATCTCGCGGCTGATGGACAGGCCGAGGCCCGTACCGCCGTACTTGCGGCTCGTCGTGCCGTCGGCCTGCTTGAACGCCTCGAAGATGACGCGCATCTTGCTGGCCGCGATGCCGATGCCGGTGTCGGTCACCGAGAAGGCGATGACATCACCGTCGGCGTCGGTCAACGAGCCCGCTTCCAGGAGCTGTTCACGGATCGCGTTCGGTACGTCGGCGCCCGCCGGCCTGATGACCAGTTCGACGGCGCCGGAGTCGGTGAACTTCACCGCGTTGGAGAGCAGGTTGCGCAGCACCTGAAGGAGGCGCTGTTCGTCGGTGTGCAACGTAGTGGGCAGTTCCGGCGACACCCTTACGGAGAAGTCCAGTTGCTTCTCCGCGGTCAGCGGCCGGAACGTGGCCTCTACGTAGTCGACGAGTTGCACCAGGGCGATACGCGTCGGCGAGACGTCCATCTTGCCCGCCTCGACCTTCGACAGGTCGAGGATGTCGTTGATCAGCTGGAGCAGGTCGGAGCCCGCTCCGTGGATCGTCTCGGCGAACTCGACCTGCTTCGGGGTGAGATTCGCGTCCGCGTTGTCGGCCAGCAGTTTGGCGAGGATGAGCAGCGAGTTGAGCGGCGTGCGCAGCTCGTGCGACATGTTGGCGAGGAACTCGCTCTTGTAGCGCATGGAGACCGCGAGTTGCTCGGCGCGCTCCTCAAGGACCTGCCTCGCCTCTTCGATCTCGGTGTTCTTCACCTCGATGTCACGGTTCTGCTGGGCGAGCAGTTCGGCCTTCTCCTCCAGTTCGGCGTTGGACGCCTGGAGGGCCTTCTGCCGGTTCTCCAACTCGGCCGAGCGCTCACGGAGTTGCTCGGTCAGCTCCTGCGACTGCTTCAGCAGGACCTCCGTCTTGGTGTTGACGGAGATCGTGTTGACGCTCGTCGCGATCATCTCGGCGATCTGGTTCAGGAAGTCCTTCTGGATCTGCGTGAAGGGCGTGAAGGACGCCAGCTCGATCACGCCGAGCACCGTGTCCTCGAAGAGGACAGGGATCACGATGACCTGAGCCGGAGGCGCCTCTCCGAGACCGGAGGCGATCTTCAGGTAGCCGCTGGGCGCGTTGTCCACGAGGATCGTGCGCTTCTCCTGGGCGGCCGTCCCGATGAGCGTCTCGCCGGGCCTGAAGGCCGTCGGCATGGCGCCCATGGAGTAGCCGTAGCTCCCGCACATGCGCAGTTCGTACGCGTCCTGGTCGGCGATCGCCGCGTCGGCGCTGTCGTCCAGGGGCAGCGCGAGGAAGAACGCGCCGTGCTGCGCGGAGACGACCGGCGTCAGCTCGCTCATGATGAGCCCGGCCACGTCGTCGAGGTCGCGGCGGCCCTGCATCAGACCCGAGATACGGGCCAGGTTGCCCTTGAGCCAGTCCTGCTCCTCGTTGGCGATCGTGGTGTCGCGCAGGTTCGAGATCATCTTGTTGATGTTGTCCTGGAGGACCTGGATCTCGCCCGCGGCGTCCACATCGATCTTGAGGTTGAGGTCGCCACGGGTCACCGCGGTGGCGACGGCCGCGATGGCGCGCACCTGACGGGTCAGGTTCCCGGCCATCTCGTTCACGGACTCGGTGAGGTCGCGCCACGTGCCGTCGACGTCACGCACGCGTGCCTGGCCGCCCAGCTGGCCCTCGGTGCCCACCTCACGGGCCACCCGGGTCACCTGCTCGGCGAACGACGACAGCTGGTCGACCATCGTGTTGATCGTGGTCTTCAGCTCGAGGATCTCGCCGCGCGCGTCGATGTCGATCTTCTTGGTCAGGTCGCCCTTGGCGATGGCGGTCGTCACCATCGCGATGTTGCGCACCTGTCCGGTCAGGTTCGAGGCCATTCCGTTCACGGACTCGGTCAGGTCCTTCCACGTACCGGACACTCCGGGTACGCGGGCCTGGCCGCCGAGGATGCCGTCCGTGCCCACCTCGCGGGCCACCTTGGTGACCTGGTCGGCGAACGAACTCAGCGTCCGCACCATCGTGTTGAACGTGTCGGCGAGCTGCGCGACCTCGCCGCGCGCCTCGATGGTCACCTGACGGGTCAGGTCACCGTTGGCCACCGCGTTGGCGACCTGGGAGATGTTCCGCACCTGCATGGTCAGGTTGTTGGCCATCAGGTTTACGTTGTCGCTCAGGTCCTTCCAGATTCCGGTGACACCCGGAACCCGTGCCTGGCCGCCCAGTTGACCCTCGGTACCCACCTCACGGGCCACCCGGGTCACCTGCTCGGCGAACGACGACAGCTGGTCCACCATCGTGTTCACCGTCGTGACGAGTTCGAGGATCTCGCCCTTGGCGTCGACGGTGATCTTCTTGGAGAGGTCGCCGCGCGCCACGGCCGTCGTCACTTCGGCGATGTTCCGCACCTGAAGCGTCAGGTTGTTGGCCATGCCGTTCACGGACTGCGTCAGGTCCTTCCACGTACCCGACACGCCCTGCACCTCGGCCTGACCGCCCAGGATGCCGTCCGTACCCACCTCGCGGGCCACCCGCGTCACCTGCTCGGCGAAGGCCGACAGCTGGTCCACCATCGTGTTGAGGGTGTTCTTCAGCTCCAGGATCTCGCCGCGCGCGTCCACGTCGATCTTCTGCGACAGGTCACCGCGCGCCACCGCGGTGGCGACCTGAGCGATGTTGCGCACCTGGGCCGTGAGGTTGCCGGCCATGCCGTTCACGGAGTCCGTCAGATCGCGCCACACACCGGCCACGCCGGGCACCTGCGCCTGGCCTCCCAGCCGGCCCTCCGTGCCCACCTCGCGCGCGACGCGGGTCACCTGGTCGGCGAAGGCGGAGAGCTGGTCGACCATCGTGTTGATGGTGTTCTTCAGCTCCAGGATCTCGCCGCGCGCGTCGACATCGATCTTCTGGGAGAGATCACCGCGCGCCACGGCCGTCGTGACCTGAGCGATCTGCCGTACCTGTGAAGTCAGGTTCCCGGCCATGAAGTTGACGGAGTCGGTCAGTTCCTTCCACGTACCGCTCACGCCGTCCACGCGGGCCTGACCACCGAGGCGACCCTCCGTGCCCACGTCCCGCGCCATCCGCGTCACCTGGTCGGCGAAGCTCGACAGCTGGTCCACCATCGTGTTCACGGTGTTCTTCAGCTGGAGCATCTCGCCGGAGACGTCGACGGTGACCTTCTGCGACAGATCACCGTTCGCCACCGCCGTCGTCACCTGAGCGATGTTGCGCACCTGTCCGGTGAGGTTCCGGAACGCGGTGTTGACGGAGTCGGTCAGATCCTTCCACGTACCGGCGGCGCCGGGCACGAGGGCCTGACCGCCCAGCTCACCCTCGACACCGATCTCCCGTGCCACGCGCGTCACTTCGGAACCGAAAGCGGACAGCTGGTCCACCATCGTGTTCACGGTGTTCTTCAACTCGAGCATCTCACCGGCGACATCGACGGTGACCTTCTGCGACAGATCACCGTTCGCCACCGCCGTCGTGACGGTCGCAATGTCCCGCACCTGAGTTGTGAGGTTCCGGAAAACCGTGTTCACCGAATCGGTGAGGTCCTTCCACGTACCGGCTGCCCCCGGCACATTGGCCTGGCCACCGAGTTGCCCCTCGGCACCGACCTCATTGGCGACGCGCGTGACCTCGTCCGCGAACGTACGCAGCGTCTCCGTCATCTGGTTGATGGTCTCGGCGAGCTGCGCGACCTCGCCGCGCGCCGACACCGTGACCTTCTGCGACAGATCACCATTGGCCACGGCCGTGGTGACCTGCGCGATCCCACGCACCTGAGCGGTCAGGTTGCCGGCCATGAGGTTCACCGAATCGGTGAGGTCCTTCCACACCCCGGCCACACCGGGCACCTGCGCCTGCCCGCCGAGCTCACCCTCCGTGCCCACTTCCCGGGCCACCCGTGTGACCTCGGAGGAGAACGACGACAGCTGGTCCACCATCGTGTTCACGGTGTTCTTCAGCTCGAGCATCTCGCCCGCGACGTGAACCGTGACCTTTCGGGACAGGTCACCCTTGGCCACCGCGGTCGTGACGAGAGCAATGTCACGCACCTGGGCGGTGAGCCGGTACGCCATCGTGTTGACGGAATCCGTGAGGTCCTTCCACGAACCGGACATTCCGCGTACGCGCGCCTGACCACCCAGCTTGCCCTCGGTCCCCACCTCGCTGGCCACCCGCGTGACCTCGTCGGTGAACGTGGACAGCTGGTCGACCAGATTGTTGACGGTCCGGCCGACCTTCAGGAACTCGCCGCGCAGCGGATGCCCGTTCCCCTCAGGCTTCCCTTCCGGCGTCTGGGCCCGCAGCTCCATCCGTGGCGACAGGTCGCCCTCCGCGACCGCCGAGAGCACCCTCCCGACCTCCGAGACGGGCCGTACGAGGTCGTCCACGAGCGCGTTAGAGGCGTTGATCGCGGCGGCCCAGGAACCCTCGCAGGCGCCCGCCTCGAGCCGCTCAGTGAGCTTGCCCTCGCGGCCGACCATGCGCCGCACCCGGGACATCTCGCCCGTAAGGTGCAGATTTCGGTCGGCCACCTCGTTGAAGACGGCCGCGATCTCCGACATCACCCCGTCACCGCTGACGGTCAACCGCTTGCGGAAATTGCCGTCTCTCATCGCGACCAGACCTGCGAGCAAGCGGTTCAGAGCCGCGGTATCCACGGTCGTCGTACCGCTGCCACCGCGCGCTTTGCGCTGTTTTGTCAGGGACTGTCCGCCTTCTGCGCGCGCCTTCTTGCTTCGCGTCGCTGCGCCAGACTCCACTGTGTCCCTCCCGCAGGGATCGACCTGTACTGCTCGGGTTGCTCGGGTGTTTCTCGGATTCGCTTCTACCGCCGCATCGACACTTCAATGCGTTCTTCTATGGAAGCTTGCCCAGTGTTTCACCATGGCTGAACCAGGCCATAACAGTTCGGCAGCTTCGCACACCGTCCGCACACCCTCCGGGCGGAAACACAGACGACCGGCATCCGCAGTGACGGCGAAGGTAAGTAACCTTGCATGCGGCTGTCCACCCACCCCGGTCTGCCCGGCCTGGGCGGTGGCGGAAAACGAGCGGGCATCGGAGGGGCGGCCGAGACATGGGTACGGGAGACCTGGGCCTCGACACTCGGACAACGAGTACAACTCGTACAGGGAGTTCTGTGATCACCGCGCGCGCGGCTGCCACTTTCGAGCCGGTCGGACGCTCCGTCGCGACCGCCCGCTCCTTCGTACGCGACACCCTCCAAGGCTGGGGGCATACGGACATCATCGACGATGCCGTCGTCCTCACCAGCGAACTCGTGACAAATGCCGTGGTTCACGCGGGCACATCCGCGGAGGTCCTGTGCCTACGAAGTGAGGATCACGTTCGGATCGAGGTCTCGGACCGCTATCCGGAACGCGAGATCCCGCTGCAGTCCTCCGCCATGAACATGGGGAGCCCGGACCGCGAGGGCGGCCGCGGCCTCCAGCTCTGCGCGGCGCTCGCCGGCCGCTGGGGCGTCGACTATTCGGCCACGCACAAACGGGTCTGGTTCCAACTCGACCTGCCCGAGCGCGCGGTGGGCACCCGCGCGGCCGGCCCCAACCTCCCCACGGACCTCCTCCCGCTCGCCGACGACCGGGTCCGCGTGGCCGTCGTCCAGATCGACCGGGTCGGCGCGATCACCGGGTGGAACGAGGACGCGGAGGAGCTCTTCGGGTACGTCTCCGAGCAGGTCATCGGCAAGCCCCTCACGGACTTCGCGGCCTGGCCGCACACCCCGGGCACGAGCACGGGCATCGCCGACGCGCTCCAACTCTCGCGCTGGGAGGGCAGTTACGGCATCCGCAGCGCGAACGGCCGCGTGACGCCCGTCTACGCCTCGCACCTGCGCGTCCGCGACACCGACGGCGAACCGTCGACCGTGTGCCTCCTCGTACGCGATCACGAGCGGGCCGTCCTCCAGACCCCGCTGCGCGTCCCGGCGCCGGATTCCGCGGCGCACGGCGAGAGCCAGGGCTCCGACCCGTTCGAGGTCTTCATCGGCTCGCCGGCCCCCGACGACCTCGACGGCCTGCTCCAGCGCACGGTCGAGCGCGCCCGCGACATGCTCGACGGCGACTCCGCGTTCCTGCTCCTGGCGACGGACGACGAGACGGAGTTGGAGGTCCGCGCCTCCACCGGCCTCCCGTCCGCACGTCAGCGCTTCGCGCGCGTGCCCGTCGAAGTCGGCCCCAACCGCTACGGCTCGGCCCGGATGCCGGCCGTACACGAGGACCTGACCCAAGTCCCCGGCGCCGTACCACTCTTGAACGGCACGGGCATGCGCTCGGTCGTCACGGTGCCCCTCAAGGTCGAGGGCCGCCTCACGGGCTCCCTTGGAGTCGCGGCGGAGTCCCCCGACCGCTACTCGAACGAAGAAGCGCTGCGCCTACAGTTCGCCGCGGACCGTATCGCGCTCGCCGTGGAATCGGCCCGCCTTGGAGAGCTCGAAAAGCTCCGCCGCGGCTCGCTCAGCTTCCTTGTAGAGGCCTCCGACCTCCTGGCGGGCACGCTCGACCGGGACCAGACCCTGGCGCTCATGGCGCAGATGACGGTCCCGACCCTCGCTACGTGGTGCGCGGTCTACACGATCGCCGACCAGGCCTCGGAGCCGTACCTCTCCTATGTGCTGCACGAGGACGAGGAACGCATCGACGGCCTCAAGGCCCTCCTCTCCAGGATCGCCCCTCCGGACCCGGTCCCGACCCCGGGCGCCCGCGTCTGGGCGGCCCCCGCCGAAGCCGCCCACCAGGCCGCTCTGCGTACGTCCATGAGGAGCCTGGGACTTGGGGAACAGGAGAGCGTCAGCGTCAGCTCCGGCATCGGCACGACGCTCCAGACGGCCTCCGCGGTCGGCGGCGAGACCGTCGTGCTCCCCCTGGTGGCGCGCAACCGCGTCATCGGCATGCTCACCCTCGGCAAGCCGACGGACGAACACTTCCGCCAGGAAATCCTGGAGCTGGCCGAGGACTTGAGCCGCAGGGCCGCCCTGGCGCTCGACAACGCGCGCCTCTACTCGGAGCGCATGGCGATCAGCCAGTCCCTCCAGCGCAGCCTCCTGCCGCCGGAACTCCCCGATGTCCCGGGCGTTGAGGTGGAGGTCATCTACCGCGCGGCCGGCGAGGGCAACGAAGTGGGCGGCGACTTCTACGACTTGTTCCCCATCCGGGACGGCGCGTACGGCTTCGCCATCGGCGACGTCTGCGGCACGGGCCCGGAGGCCGCGGCCGTCACGGGCCTGGCCCGCCACGCCCTGCGCCTGCTCGCGCGCGAGGGCTTCGGCGGCCCCGCGGTCCTGGAGCGCCTGAACGCGGCGATCCTCGACGAGGGCGCCCGCAGCCGCTTCCTGACGCTGCTCTACGGGGAGTTGTGGCCGCAGGAGGACGGTTCGGCGATCCTGAAGATGGTCTGCGCCGGACACCCGCTCCCCCTCCGCCTGCGCCAGGACGGCACGGTCGAGCCGTACGCGGAGCCGCAGCCGCTGCTCGGCGTCATGGACGACCTGGAGCTGTACGAGCAGACGGTGACGCTCGACCCGGGCGACGTCCTGCTCTGCGTCACGGACGGCATCACGGAGCGCCGCGAGGGCAGCCGGATGCTCGGCGACGACGGCTTGGCCGACGTCCTCTCCACGTGTACGGGCCTGACGGCCGGCGCCGTGGCCGCCCGCATCATGCGCGCGGTCGAGCGCTTCGCCGCTGACGCCCCGTCGGACGACATGGCGATCCTCGCGATGCGTGTGCCGGGCCTGCACCACGACTGACGCCCTGACTCAGGGCGGGGGAAACGAGAAAGGCCCCCGCCCTGAGTCAGGGCGGGGGCCTCAATTCCTGAGCCCCCAAGCGGAATCGAACCGCTGACCTTCTCCTTACCATGGAGACGCTCTACCGACTGAGCTATAGGGGCCTGTCGCTTTCGCGGTTTCCCGCTCGGCAACAGGTAAAAGCGTACCTGATGTTGAGGCCCCTCCGAACCACCATTCGGCCGGGCTCTAGAAGGCCGGCTGCAGCAATCCGCCGAGCGCATTGCAGGCGTGCACGACCCGCTGCAACTGCCGCCGCGTCATTGCCGCGTCGACCGGCAGAGCGAGGGTCTCATCGGCGGCGCGCTCGGTCTCCGGAAGCCCGATCTCGCATCGAAATCCCGGCATCCGGTGCACAGGCGTCTTCACCGGCACCCGGCACTCGACGCCCTTCCGCCGCAACACCTGAGCAAAGGCATCCCGATCCGGCCTCCCATTACCGGGAACCCGCACCACGTACTGCTGATATGTGTGCCCTTCCTGCACGGCGGGAGTCCGTACGCCGCTGAGCCTCGCGGTCAAATAGGCCGCGTGCACCCGACGTTGCGCCACTTCGTCGTACGACTTCTCGGACTCGCCCGGCTCCTCCAGGACCAACAGCCCGTGGCGTCGCCCCAGCTCCCGCAGCCTGGCGACGTCCGCCCGGTACCCGAAGCGGTGCACGGCCACGACCGCCGCGGTCCGTGCGCTCACACCTGCGGCTACGTGGGAGGGATCGATGCAGTACGTCTCCGGGTGGATGTCGGCGAAGACCGGCTCGGCCCCCACCTGCACGACACCCTCGGCCACCTCGGTGTTCCCGAAGGCCGGCACGATGACTTCGTCTCCGGTACCGACACCTGCGGCTCGCAGCATTTCAACTGTGCCCATGTCAGAGATCGTGTCCACGCAACGTGAACGAGGGCTGAACGCAGAAAAGCCCCGTGCCGAAT
>NZ_JASERL010000003.1 GCF_030766935.1 Streptomyces sp. KL109B
CCCCGCTTCGCTTTCCGGCCTTTCGGCTTTCCGGCGAGTCCGACTCTATCAGATCCTTTCGGGCCTGATTCCCAGTCAGGGGGGTTTGTCTTCGCGGCTGTTGGGCCGTTCCGACGAGTGAGACATTAGCGGATTCCTGGCCCCCGAGCGAATCGGGGTCCCGTCCTTTCGAACGTGGATTCCTCATTTCGCAAAAGCGCACGGAAACACAGACGACGACCGAACAGAAGTCAGTCGTCGTGCGTTTAAGAGGTCTTGCGGAATGGTTGTCCGGGGACCGACCGGAGTCGGCGCTCACGGCGGACAACTCGGAGAACACTACGGATGGGCCCGGGGCGTGTCAACTTCGCGCCCCGGGAGCGTAGGGCGGTCAGCTGTTGTTGCCGGAGGCCAGTTCGCGGCTGCGGTCGCGGGCGGCTTCGAGGGCGGCGATGAGGGCGGCTCGTACGCCGTGGCTCTCGAGTTCGCGGATCGCGTTGATGGTGGTGCCGGCGGGGGACGTGACGTTCTCGCGGAGCCGGACCGGGTGTTCGCCGCTGTCGCGGAGCATCGTCGCCGCGCCGATGGCGGACTGGACGATGAGGTCGTGGGCCTTGTCGCGCGGGAGGCCGAGGAGGATGCCCGCGTCGGTCATGGCTTCGACGAGGTAGAAGAAGTAGGCCGGGCCCGAGCCGGAGAGGGCCGTGCAGGCGTCCTGCTGGGATTCCGGGACGCGGAGGGTCTGGCCCACCGAGCCGAAGAGTTCCTCGGCGTGGGTGAGGTGGGCGGGCGTCGCGTGGGTGCCGGCGGAGATGACGGACATCGCTTCGTCGACGAGGGCCGGGGTGTTCGTCATGACGCGGACCACCGGGGTGCCCTCGGGGAGGCGTTCCTCGAAGAAGGTGGTGGGGATGCCGGCCGCGCCGCTGATGACCAGGCGGTCGGAGGGGACGTGCGGGGCCAGCTCCGCGAGCAGGGTGCCCATGTCCTGGGGCTTGACCGTGAGGATCAGGGTGTCGGCCTGCTTGGCGGCTTCCTGGTTGGTGACCGGGGTGACGCCGTAGCGGGTGCGGAGTTCCTCGGCGCGTTCGGGGCGGCGGGCCGTGACCATGAGGTCGCTCGGTGCCCAGCCGCCGCGGATCATTCCGCTGAGCAGGGCTTCGCCGATCTTGCCCGTGCCGAGTACGGCGACCTTGTGGCGGGGGTGCTGGCTCATGAGCGGGACCTTCCGTGTGCGTCGTCCGTCCGTCCCGGGCATCCTCGCATCGGGTGAGTCCGGGGTTCGTGGGGTGTCCGGTGGGCGGAACGGGACGGTGCGGCGCCGCGGGTCAGGCCGTACGGCGGCGCAGGGTCGCCGCGCCGAGGCCCAGGACCAGGACGGCGCAGCCGGCCACGATCACGACATCGCGGATGTAGGTGGCGGTGAGGTCGGTGTGCTTGAGGACCTCGTTCATGCCGTCGACGGCGTACGACATGGGGAGGACGTCGGAGATCGCCTCCAGGACGGGCTGCATGTTGGCGCGGGCGGTGAACAGGCCGCAGAGGAGGAGCTGGGGGAAGATCACCGCCGGCATGAACTGGACCGCCTGGAACTCCGATGCCGCGAACGCCGATACGAAGAGGCCGAGGGCCGTGCCGAGCAGGGCGTCGAGGAGGGCGACCAGGAGGAGGAGCCAGGCCGATCCGGTGACGTCGAGGTCGAGGACCCAGAGGGCGAGGCCCGTGGCGAGGAGCGACTGGACGATCGCGACCGTGCCGAAGGCCAGGGCGTAGCCGCCGATCAGGTCCGCCTTGCCGAGGGGCATGGACAGGAGGCGTTCCAGGGTGCCGCTCGTGCGTTCGCGGAGAGTGGCGATGGAGGTCACCAGGAACATCGTGATCAGCGGGAAGATGCCGAGGAGCGAGGCGCCGATGGAGTTGAAGGTGGCCTGGCTGCCGTCGAACACGTAGCGGAGCAGGAAGAGCATCACGCACGGGACGAGCAGCATCAGAGCGATCGAGCGCGGGTCGTGGCGGAGCTGGCGCAGGACGCGGAGCGCGGTGGCGGTGGTGCGGTACGTGTTCATGGCGGGTTCCCGGGGCGTCAGTGGGTGGTGGGGCGGGTGGCGGTGCGGGTGGTGTTGTTCGCGTTCGCCTCGTCGACGAGGCGGAGGAAGGCGTCTTCGACGGTGGCGGTGGCGGTGCGCTCGCGGAGGGCGTCGGGGCTGTCGTCGGCGAGGAGTTCGCCCTGGCGCATGAGGAGGAGGCGGTGACAGCGCTCGGCCTCGTCCATGACGTGCGAGGAGACGAGGATCGTGGTGCCGCGGTCGGCCGCGAGGTCGTCGAAGAGGTTCCAGAGGTCGCGGCGCAGGACCGGGTCGAGGCCGACCGTCGGTTCGTCGAGGACGAGGAGTTCGGGGGTGCCGAGGAGGGCGACGGCCAGGGAGACGCGGCTGAGCTGGCCGCCGGAGAGGTTTCCGGCGAGGGCGTCGGCGTGGGAGGTGAGGTCTACGTCGGTGAGGACGCGGTCGACCTCGGTCCGGCGGTGGGCGGCGGCGGACCTGCCGGGGAGGAGGACGGAGGCGAAGTAGTCGAGGTTCTGGCGGATGGACAGGTCGAGGTAGACGGAGGGGGCCTGGGTCACGTAGCCGACGCGGGAGCGGAGGGCGGGGTGGCCGGCCGGGTGGTCGAGGACCGTGAGGGCGCCGGTGACCTTGGCCTGGGTGCCGACGGTGGCGCGCATGAGGGTGGATTTTCCGCAGCCGGAGGGGCCGAGGAGGCCGGTGATCTGGCCGCGGGGGACGGTGAAGGTCAGGTTGTGCAGGACGGGGTGGGGGCCTCGGACGACGGTGAGGTCCTTGGCGTCCACGGCTGGGGGTACGGATTTATTCATCACGTGATGAATAATCCTCGGGTGGGAGTGGGGCGTCAAGGTGTGTGGGGCTGCGCCGGGGGGGGGTGGGCGGGGCTTTGCCGGTGGTTCTGTGCGCGCCGCACCGGGGGTTTCCGCGCTGTGCCGGGGGGGGCGGCGCCTGTAGTGATGGGTGCGCCGCACCGGGGGCCGCCTTGCCCACCCTGCCGCCCTAGGCGGCAGATTGCCCAAGGCGGTGGCGGTCGGCCGCAGCGGGTGGGGAGCCGGGGACTGTGGTGGGTGAACCGCCTCGGGGCGGGTGGGGGTGAATCGAGCCCCTCCGGCGATTGAGGAGCGGGGTTTGGGGCGGAGCCCCAAGGCCGGGAGGCGTGCGGGGCGGGCGGGACCTGTTTTCAGCCCCTGCGGCGATTGAGCAGCGGGGTTCGGGGCGGGGTCAGCTCTTGCGCTTCTTTTTGGATGGGTTGCCGGTGCGGCGGGACGTACGGCGTTCGTACTGGTCGCGGGCGGTCTCGTACTCCTGGCGGCGCAGCTTCTCGCCCGGTGCCTCGACCAGGCAGCGCAGCGCGTACGCCAGCAGCACGCCGACGAACCCGATCGCCATGAAGCCGCGCAGCGACGCCTGCTTCTCGGGGTCGTGGCGCTCGGTGAAACCGGTGCGGGTGCGGGCGAAGGCGAGCGCGCTGCAGACCGCGAACATCACCACGAGCAGCAGGTTCACGAGCGAACCGACGTCGGCGATCGCCAACCCCTCGTACGCGAAACGCAGTACGAAGCAGCCGGCGACGGCGAGGACGAGCGCGCCCACGCCGACCGCGGCTCGGCGCAGGCCGTAGTTGCCGCTGTGGTCGACCCAGGTCGTGCCGAAGAAGCGGATCTCCTCGGGCCGGGGGCCCGGTGCCGGGGCCGGGGCCGGGGAGGTGCTGGGGGTGCCGGTTTCGTCGCTCACACACCCGATTATCGCCAAACCGGGCCGCGGATCCCGCAGCCCGGTCCGGTTCGAGCGGCTCAAGCGCTCATGCACTCATGCACTCAGGCGCAGCGCGGCGCCACGTACCCGTCGCTGCCCGTCTTCACGTAGGCATCGGACACGTACTCACCGACGCCGACGTTGTCCCAGATCTTCGTCGTGCCGTACGGGCCCGCGATCGTCTCGCCCGGCCGCTGGCAGAAGATCGGCACCTTCGCGCCCAACGGCAGCGTGCGCACGACGCGGTAGCGGGTGCCGGGGCCGCTGCGGACGTTCACGTTGTAGCCCGGGGCCACCGGGTAGTACATGAGCGCGACCGCCTCTTCCGCGGTCGGGGCGGGCTGCTCGCCCTGCTGGGCCTGGTCCCCCTGCTGTCCCTGCTGTCCCTGCTGTCCTTCCACTGCCATTTCTCTGTGCCTCCCCCGTCGGACGGGCCTCGTTCAACGTTCATTGAGGGCCCGTTGAAACGTACGTGTTGAACTGTCGAACACGCAGGCTAGCAAGGCCCGTTCGTCTCGTACGAACCATCGACTAGGCTCCGTGCGTCGCGCCTGCACGGAGATCGCGACGTCATCCACGGGGGTGGACATGCCGTCACACAACAGCATCGGGACCGGAGCAGAAGCGGAACTCCCGGAGTACGCCGGGCACTACCGGCTCGAAGAGCGCCTGGGGTCCGGCGGCATGGGCGTCGTGCATCTGGCACGGTCGACGGCGGGGCTGCCGCTCGCGGTGAAGGTGGTGCACGCCGAGTTCGCGGAGGACCCCGAGTTCAGGGGGCGGTTCCGGCAGGAGGTGGCGGCAGCGCGGCGGGTCAGCGGGGCGTTCACGGCGCCGGTCGTCGACGCCGACCCGGAGGCCGAACTGCCGTGGATGGCTACGTTGTTCATCCCCGGCCCGACCCTCGCCGAGCACGTCAAGCGGAACGGGCCGCTGTGTCCCGCGCAGCTGCGGCACCTGACGGCCGGGCTCGCGGAGGCGCTGCGCGACATCCACCGTGCCGGCGTCGTGCACCGCGACCTCAAGCCAAGCAACGTACTCCTCGCCGAGGACAGCCCCAAGGTCATCGACTTCGGCATCTCGCGGCCGAAGGACAGCGAACTGCGCACGGAGACGGGCAAGTTGATCGGTACGCCGCCGTTCATGGCGCCCGAGCAGTTCCGCAGCCCGCGCGAAGTCGGCCCGGCCGCCGATGTGTTCGCGCTCGGTTCGCTGCTCGTGCACGCGGCGACGGGGCGCGGCCCGTTCGACTCGGACAGCCCCTATCTGGTGGCGTACCAGGTGGTGCACGACGAACCGGATGTGTCCGGCGTGCCCGAGGACCTGGCGCCGCTCGTCCTCGCCTGCCTGGCGAAGGAGCCGGAGGACCGGCCGACGCCGGACGAGTTGATGGCGCGGCTGCGGGTGATTTCGGCGCGGTACGACACGCAGGCGTTCATCCCGGCGCAGCGGGGGCCGGTCGGGTCGGGTGGCCGCGTCGGGCCGGTCGACCTCATCGAACCGGTCGAGCCGGTCGACCTCATCGAGCCGGTCGAGCCGATGCAGGCGGCCTCCGTCAACCCACCTGCCATCAACCCCCGCGCCGACAAGCCGAGTTCACCCACCTCACGGAAGCGCCCCCGCACCCCCCGCACCCTCCTCACCCTCGTCGGCGCCCTTGCCCTCAGCGGCGCGCTCGCGGTGCCGCTGCTCTGGGAGAGCGGCGACGGCACCGGCACCCGCACCGCCCCCGCCGGCTCCCCCGACACGTTCCACCCGTGGCAGCGCGAGCTCGGCTCCGGCGCCGCGCCCGCGTGCTCGTACGGGGCCGGGAGCCTGAACTGTGCCGCGCCCGGTGCGCTGGCCGTGTCGCTCGACCCGAGGGACGGGTCCGTGCGGTGGAAGCGGGAGGCGTCCGGTACGGCGGGGGACGTCGGCGTGGCTGCGCCGGTGGTGTCGGGTGGGCTGGTGCACGCGTTGACCCCGGACGGGTCCCGGCTCGTCGCCATGGCGCCCGATACGGGCAAGTCGCGGTGGTCGATGGATGTTTCGCGGTTCCACGGGCAGGTGCGCCAGGCGGCGGGCCGGGTGCTGCTCGCGGCGCCGGACGGCACGCTGAGCGCGGTCGACGGTGCGACCGGGAAGCAGCTGTGGCGCCGCCATGTCCTCGGGCGGCAGCCCACCCTCTCGTACGTCGGCGGGGAGCTCGCCTATGCGACGACGCCGTCGCCCGACAGGGCGAACACGCTGGTGAGCGCGGTGGATACGGAGACGGGCGCGCTTCGCTGGCGGCACGCATCGCCCGGCACCGCGGCCCCGGTCGGGGTGTCCGACGGCGTCGTCTGGTGCACGGAGCGCGATCCGTCGGGCGAGACCGTCGCGCTCGTCGGCCATCGGCTCACGGACGGGTCCGTGGCACGCCGCGTACCGCTGAAGCTGCCGCTGCCGGCGGCGACGGCGGCGCTGCACGGCGACACGGCGTATCTGCTCGCGGCGGGCGGCGCGCTGGTGGCGCAGGACCTGGTGTCCGGCAAGCAGTTGTGGCGCTCGGAGACCTCCGTGAGCCGGGGCTCGGCGCCCGCCGTCGACGCCGCTTCGGGGCGGGTGTACGTGACGGCGCCGGACGGGCGGCTGCTCGCCGTGGACCGGCGTACGGGCCGGCCGGTCGGCCAGAGCGGGCCCCGCCCGGAGGGCCGCGCCGACCGGGTGGTGGCCGAGATTCCGGCGCCGGTCGTGAACGGGGGCCGTGTATACGGAAGCGCGCCGGACGGCACCGTGTTCGGTGCCGCGACCGGCGCGCTCGAAGAAAGCCGCTAGCCCTTAGCCGGTAGCCGGTAGCCGCTAGCCCTCAACCATCAGCCATCAAGCCACCAGCCACCAGCCGTCAGGCGTCAGGCGTCAGGCGTCAGGCGTCAGGCGTCAGCCGAGCTTCGACACGTCGCGCACCGCGCCCTTGTCCGCGCTGGTCGCCATCGCGGCGTACGCGCGCAGGGCGGCCGAGACCTTGCGCTCGCGGGCCTTGGGAGCGTAGACGCCCCCGAGGGCCTCGCGGCGTGCGGCCAACTCCTCCTCGTCGACGAGGAGTTCGATGCCGCGGTTCGGGATGTCGATGCGCACGCGGTCGCCGTCCTGGACGAGCGCGATGGTGCCACCGGCGGCGGCCTCGGGCGAGGCGTGGCCGATGGACAGGCCCGACGTACCGCCGGAGAACCGGCCGTCCGTGACGAGCGCGCAGGCCTTGCCCAGGCCGCGGCCCTTCAGGTACGAGGTCGGGTAGAGCATCTCCTGCATGCCGGGGCCGCCCTTGGGGCCCTCGTAGCGGATGACGACGACGTCGCCCTCCTTGACCTGCTTGAGCAGGATCTTCTCCACCGCTTCTTCCTGCGACTCGCAGACGACGGCCGGGCCCTCGAAGGTCCAGATCGACTCGTCGACGCCCGCCGTCTTCACGACGCAGCCGTCCTCGGCGAGGTTGCCCTTCAGGACGGCGAGGCCGCCGTCCTTCGAGTACGCGTGCGCGACGTCGCGGATGCAGCCGTTCGCCGCGTCCGTGTCGAGGCTGTCCCAGCGCTCGGACTGCGAGAAGGCCTCGGCGGAGCGCTTGCAGCCGGGGGCCGCGTACCACAGCTCGCTCGCCTCGTCGGTGGCCGAGCCGCTGCGGATGTCCCAGGCGTCCAGCCACTCCTTCACGGAGGCGGAGTGCACCGTGTGCACGTCCTCGTTGAGCAGGCCGCCGCGGTACAGCTCGCCGAGGATCGCGGGGATGCCGCCGGCCCGGTGCACGTCCTCCATGTAGTACGTGGTGGTGGGCGCGGCGTTCGGGGCGACCTTGGCGAGGCACGGGACGCGGCGCGAGACCTCGTTGATGTGGTCGAGGTTGTAGTCGACCTCGGCCTCCTTGGCGGCGGCCAGGAGGTGCAGGATCGTGTTCGTGGATCCGCCCATCGCGATGTCGAGCGCCATGGCGTTCTCGAAGGCGGCGTGGGTCGCGACGTTGCGCGGCAGGACGCTCGCGTCGTCCTCGTCGTAGTACCGCTTGGCGATCTCGACGACCGTCGCGCCGGCCCGCTCGTACAGGGCCTTGCGGGCGGTGTGGGTGGCGAGCACCGAGCCGTTGCCCGGGAGGCTCAGGCCGATGGCCTCGGTCAGGCAGTTCATCGAGTTGGCGGTGAACATGCCGGAGCAGGAGCCGCAGGTCGGGCAGGCGTTCTCCTCGATGCGGAGCATGTCCTCGTCCGAGACCTTCTCGTTCACGGCCTCGGACATCGCGTCGACCAGGTCGAGCGAGCGGACCGTGCCGTCGACGAGGGTGGCCTTGCCCGCCTCCATCGGGCCGCCGGAGACGAAGATCGTCGGGATGTTGAGGCGGAGCGCCGCCATCAGCATGCCGGGCGTGATCTTGTCGCAGTTCGAGATGCAGATCAGCGCGTCCGCGCAGTGCGCCTCGACCATGTACTCGACCGAGTCCGCGATCAGGTCGCGGGACGGCAGGGAGTACAGCATGCCGCCGTGGCCCATCGCGATGCCGTCGTCGACGGCGATCGTGTTGAACTCGCGGGCGATGCCGCCGGCCTCCCGGATCGCCTCGCTGACGATCCGGCCGACGGGCGCCAGGTGCGTGTGACCGGGCACGAACTCGGTGAACGAGTTGGCGACCGCGACGATCGGCTTCCGGCCGATGTCCGCACCGGGTACACCGGAGGCACGCATAAGGGCGCGGGCGCCCGCCATGTTGCGGCCGTGGGTGACTGTGCGGGACCTCAGCTCGGGCATCGTCGCTCGCTCCTTCGCGTATCAAGACTGTCTGCCGAGACTACGCCGCACCACTGACATCCCGGCAGGGGCGTCCGCATACCGGGACACCCGTCTCACATGTGGCCCTGCTGAGGGCTCAGGGAGCGGTCAGGTGCAGCTGCACCACGGGCGCGATCCGCTCGATGACCCGCTCCACGTCCGTGGAGGCCAGCGGCTCCACCCGCATCACGTAACGGATCATCGCGACGCCCACGAGCTGCGCCGCGGCCAGCGTGACCCGCAGCTCGGCCTCGCCCTCCGGCAGGTCGACCCGCTCGGCGATCCGCGCGAGCATCCGGCTCGCGACGAGCCTGCGCAGGACGCCCGCGGCCACGTCGTTGTTCACGGCGGAGCGCAGGATGGCGAGCAGCGGGACGCGGGTCGCCGGGGACTCCCAGACGCCGAAGAAGAACCGGGTCATGCGCTCCCCGGCCTCCTCCAGCGGGCCCTCCTCCATGGCGTCGGGGACCTGCAACGCCGGGGCGAGCACCATCTCGACCGACGCGGCGAACACCTGCTCCTTGGTGCCGAAGTAGTGGTGCACAAGCGCCGAGTCCACCCCGGCGGCCTTGGCGATGCCGCGCACCGAAGCCTTGTCGTAGCCGCGGGCGGCGAACTCCTCGCGGGCGACGTCGAGGATGCGGGTGCGGGTGTCGCCGCTCTCCGTACGGGAGGGCCGGCCCCGGCGGCGTACCGGCTGCGCGGTCATGAACGCGGCACCTGCGCGGCCGACGCCAGGTGCAGTCGGGCGAAGGCGAGGGCCTCTGCCAGGTCCGCCTCGCGTTCGGCGCTGGACATGGCGCGCCGCGTATTGACCTCTACGACGATGTGGCCGTCGAAGCCGTTGGTGGCGAGGCGCTCCAGGAGTTCGGCGCAGGGCTGGGTGCCGCGGCCCGGCACCAGGTGCTCGTCCTTGCCGGATCCCGCGCCGTCGGCGAGGTGCACATGCCCGAGCCGGTCTCCCATCCGGTCGATCATCTGCATCGCGTCGGTTCTGGCGGTCGCGGTGTGGCTCAGGTCGACCGTGAAGTGCCGGTAGTCGTCCTTCGTCACGTCCCAGTCGGGGGCGTACGCGAGCATCTCGCGGTCCCGGTAGCGCCACGGGTACATGTTTTCGACGGCGAACCGCACATCGGTCTCGCCCGCCATCCGCCACACCCCGGTGACGAAATCGCGGGCGTACTGGCGCTGCCAGCGAAAGGGCGGGTGTACGACCACGGTCGACGCCCCCAGCTTCTCTGCGGCCGCGCGTGCGCGCTGGAGTTTCACCCACGGGTCCGTGGACCATACGCGCTGCGTGATCAGCAGACATGGAGCGTGTACGGCCAGGATCGGGATGCGGTGGTAGTCGGAGAGGCGGCGCAAAGCCTCTATGTCCTGGCTGACGGGGTCGGTCCAGACCATGACCTCGACACCGTCGTAGCCCAGGCGCGCGGCGATCTCGAAGGCCGTCGCCGTCGACTCCGGATACACGGAGGCCGTGGAGAGCGCGACCTTCGCATCCGGGATGCGCACCACTGGTTCTGCCACGGGGACAGGGTACGGCCCCCGTCCGCGCCCACGCCTCGGGGCTCTGCCCCGGACCCCGCTGCTCAATCGCCGCAGGGGCTTGATCTGGCTGCGCGCCCGGCCCCGGCCCGCCGCTCAAGCACCGCAAGGGCTTGATCGTGTCCCCGCAGGGGCCCGGATCAAGGCAGGTGGTCCAGGCGGCGGAGGATGACGCCCTCGCGGAGGGCCCAGGGGCAGATCTCCAGGGTTTCCACGCCGAAGAGGTCCATCGCGCCCTCCGCCACCAGGGCGCCGGCCAGGAGCTGTCCCGCGCGGCCCTCGGAGACGCCGGGGAGCTCGGAGCGCTCGTCCACGGTCATCGCGGCGAGCTGCGGCACCCAGTCCTCCAGGGACTTCCGCTTCAACTCACGTTGTACGTAGAGGCCTTCGGCCGTCCGTGCCGCCCCGGCCAGCCGTGCCAGCTGCTTGAACGTCTTGGACGTCGCCACCACGTGGTCCGGCGCCCCGAAGCGGCTGAACTCGCCCACCGTGCGCGCGATCTGCGCCCGCACGTGCCGCCGCAGCGCCTTCACGTCGTCCGGATCCGCCGGATCCCCTGGCAGCCACCCGGCGGTCAGCCGCCCGGCCCCCAGCGGCAGCGACACCGCCGCGTCGGGCTCCTCGTCGATGCCGTACGCGATCTCCAGCGAGCCGCCGCCGATGTCGAGCACCAGGAGTCGGCCCGCGGACCAGCCGAACCAGCGACGCGCGGCGAGGAACGTGAGCCGTGCCTCTTCCTCGCCGCTGAGCACCCGCAGTTCGACGCCTGTGGCGTCCTTCACGCGCGCGAGGACGTCGTCGGCGTTGCTGGCCTCGCGCACCGCCGAGGTCGCGAACGGCAGCAGGTCCTCGACGCCCTTGTCCTCCGCGGCCTCCAGGGCCTCTCTGACCGTCCCGATCAGCTGGTCGACGCCGTCGGGCCCGATCGCCCCGCGTTCGTCGATGAGTTGGGCGAGCCGCAGCTCCGTCTTGTGCGAGTGCGCGGGCAGCGGGCGGGCGCCCGGGTGCGCGTCCACCACCAGCAGGTGGACCGTATTCGAACCCACGTCGAGAACACCGAGTCTCATATAGGGAACGCTACTGCTCCGCGCGGCTTGCCCGTTCGGGAAGGTCCGACCGAACCCCTCAACGCCCTTACTCTGGAACGGTGCCAAAGACGAAAAAGGCCAAGGCCGACAAGAGCGACAAGAAGACGAAGTCGGCAAAGCAGGAGCTGAAGAAGCAGAAAGCACTCCAGAAGGCCGAGGAGGCCTCCCGTAAGCAGGACGAGAAGTCCATCGACTTCCCGCGCGCGTGGGTCGAGTTTCCTGATCCGGCGGACGACGAGCAGGTCTTCCGCTGTGACCTGACATGGCTGACCTCTCGTTGGACCTGCATCTTCGGCAGCGGCTGCCAGGGCATCCAGGCGGGCCGCGCCGACGACGGCTGCTGCACGCTCGGCGCCCACTTCTCCGACGAGGACGACGAGAAGCGGGTCGCGGGGTTCGTGGGGCGTCTCACGCCGGACATCTGGCAGAACCACGACGTGGGCGTCGAGACCGGCTGGGTGTCCGAGGACGAGGACGGGGAGCGCCAGACCCGCCCGTACAACGGCTCGTGCATCTTCCAGAACCGGCCGGGGTTCAAGGGCGGCGCGGGCTGCTCGCTGCACATCCTGGCGCTCAAGGAGGGCCGCGAGCCCCTGGAGACGAAGCCGGACGTCTGCTGGCAGCTCCCGGTGCGCCGTACGTACGAGTGGATCGAGCGGCCCGACGACACCAAGGTGCTCCAGGTCTCGATCGGCGAGTACGACCGCCGTGGCTGGGGTCCGGGCGGCCACGACCTGCACTGGTGGTGCACGTCGGCGACCTCGGCGCACGGCGCGGGCGACCCCGTGTACGTCTCGTACGGTCCCGAGCTGACCGAGCTGATGGGCAAGGCCGGCTACGACAAGCTGGTCGAGCTGTGCGAGGAGCGCCTCGCGGCAGCGCCCAAGGGGCTCCCGCTGATCGCCCCGCATCCGGCCGACCCGGCGTGACATCGGAGGGTCCGTGAGGGGCCCTTCAGGCGGCCCGTCAGGGGGTCTGTGACGGCGCACCCGTCGCGGACCCCCCGGTCCCGGACGGCGAGGGCGAGTCGGAGGGATCGGACGGCTGGGAACCGCCCGGGTCGCTCGGGCTCTCCGTCGGCGAGGGACTCTCGGGCGGGTCCGACGGGGCGGGCGAGGAGTCCGTCGGCGACGGCGTGGGGTCCGAGGGGGACGGCGTCGGGGTGGACGAGTGCGACGGCGTGGGGCGCGAGGTGCCGCCGCCACCGCCACCGCCACTACCGCCGCCGGGAGCCGAATTCCCGTAGCCCTCAAGCGAGATGATCGCTCCGGAGGGGTCGATTCCGACGTGCGCGGTCCAATGCCCGTGCGGCTCCCGGTACTCATCTACGTAGACGCGGATCGTGAGCGACTCACCAGGGCGCAACGTTCCGGAGGCCTGGCTCAGGTACAGCCAGGAGGCGTCCGTGGAGGCGGTCCAGTCCACGGGCGAGCGCCCCGAAGCGGTCAGCGTGATGAGCGTCGTGCCCCCGCTGGGCTGCGCCTCCACGGTGATGCGGCCGGGGCCGCGGCCCGCGTGCGAGGGCGGCGATGTGACCTCTACGGAGACGTCCGGCGAGCGGCTGCCCGCGGTGAAGCCCGGGTCGGGGCTCGTGCGCGCGTTCCCCGCGTTCTCGTACGCGTCTGAGGTGCGCTCGCCGTCGAGGCTGTCGGCGCCGCCCTCCTCGCTGGCCGTCACGGAGCGGCCGTCGGCGGCCTCACCGGTCAGCGGCGCGCCCCGGTAGGCAGCCCACAGGGCGAGCACCGGGGCGGCGACCACGGTGGCGACCACGGTCGTCGTCACGGCACGCGCGCGTAGCCGGTCGCGGCGGGCGGCGCGGTCCTTGGGGTCCATCGGGTAGCCGCGCCGGTCGAAGCGCGGGGCGCCGGGGTGCCGGCCGTGCATCGCGAAGTGCAGGGCCGGCCGGGGGGCCGTCACGAGGGGCAGCGCGGCGGGCGTCACCGAGGTGCCGGGCCAGGCGCGGGGGGCGGCGCGCTCGGCGGTGCGGCGGCAGCGCGGGCAGTCGTCCACGTGCCGGACCAGTTCGCGGCGCAGGGCGGCCGAGAGGAGCACCTGGTTGTCCCCGGTGAGGCGGGCGACGCTGGGGCAGGTGCCGGTCTCGACGACGGCGAGGGCGGCGCGGGTGCGCTCGACCTCGCAGGCCGCGGCCGACAGCAGCTCGCGGGTGGCGGTGGGGTCGGTACCGAGGACGGCGGCGACCTCGCGCGGGGACAGCTGGTGGCGCACGGCCAGCTCCAGGGCCTCGCGCTGCTCGGGGGTGGTGCCCGCGGCCTCCGGCCAGGCGAGCTGGGCCAGTTGGCGCCTGCGCTCCTCCTGGAGGAGGGCGTCCTGCGCCTGCCCTTCCCGGCCGCCCTCCTGGCGGTCGCTGGCGCGCCGCCGGTTGGCCTCCGCGAGGCGGCGCAGGCAGGACCAGCGGGCCAGCGCGTAGAGCCAGGCCCTGCGCTCGGCCGGGGAGTCGCCCGACGGGGTGCGGGAGCCGCGCCGCTCGGCGAGCGCGAGGGCGTCGCCGAGCGCGGCGGTCGCGTCGTCGTGGTCGCAGAGCACGGAGAGGCAGTAGGTGAACAGGCCGTCCAGACAGGACTCGTAGCGGGCGGGCGGACGCTGCGGGGCGGTGCGCGGCCCTTGCCGCCTCGCCCCGGGGCGGTGCGCCCGGTGTGCGCCGGTGGTCTGTGTGGGAGTTTCCGGCCTGCTGCTCATCACCGTGCGACCGTAGGGCCAGCGCGCGGGGCCTTCCTCCCCCTTGAGCACATTTAATCCTTACGGGTGAAACGATCCCTCAAAAGGGGACAGGAACCGCTCATTCCGTGGCCAGCACGGCTACGCGGGGCGATCGCCGCACCCGTCCGACGCCGTCGTTGTCAGTGCTGCCCGCTACGGTTTCGTTCATGGCTGCGCGTACCAAATCCAAGGACCGTCCGTCCTACCGCTGCACCGAATGCGGCTGGCAGACGGCCAAGTGGCTGGGCCGCTGCCCCGAGTGCCAGGCGTGGGGGACGATCGACGAGTACGGCGCGCCCGCCGTGCGCACCACGGCGCCGGGCCGTGTCACGACGTCGGCGGTGCCCATCGGCCAGGTCGACGGCAGGCAGGCGACGGCCCGCTCCACCGGCGTGCCCGAGCTCGACCGGGTCCTCGGGGGCGGCCTGGTGCCCGGCGCGGTGGTGCTGCTCGCGGGCGAGCCCGGCGTCGGCAAGTCCACGCTGCTGCTCGACGTGGCGGCCAAGTCGGCGAGCGACGAGCACAAGACCCTCTACGTGACGGGCGAGGAGTCGGCCTCCCAGGTCCGCCTGCGCGCCGACCGGATCCACGCGATCGACGACCACCTGTACCTGGCGGCAGAGACCGATCTGGCCTCCGTCCTCGGCCACTTGGACGCGGTGAAGCCCTCGCTGCTGATCCTGGACTCCGTACAGACCGTCGCGTCCGGGGAGATCGAGGGCGCGCCCGGCGGCATGGCCCAGGTCCGCGAGGTGGCCGGGGCGCTCATCCGCGCCTCCAAGGAGCGCGGCATGTCCACGCTTCTGGTCGGCCACGTCACCAAGGAGGGCGCCATCGCGGGCCCGCGCCTGTTGGAGCACCTGGTGGACGTCGTCCTGAACTTCGAGGGCGACCGGCACGCGCGCCTGCGTCTCGTACGAGGCGTCAAGAACCGCTACGGGACGACGGACGAGGTCGGCTGCTTCGAGCTGCACGACGAGGGCATCACGGGCCTGGCCGACCCCAGCGGCCTGTTCCTGACCCGGCGGGACGAGCCGGTGCCCGGCACCTGCCTGACCGTCACCCTGGAGGGCCGCCGCCCGCTGGTCGCCGAGGTCCAGGCGCTCACGGTCGACTCGCAGATCCCCTCCCCGCGCCGTACGACGTCCGGCCTGGAGACCTCCCGCGTCTCCATGATGCTGGCCGTGCTCGAACAGCGCGGGCGGATCAGCGCGTTGGGCAAAAGGGACATCTATTCGGCGACGGTGGGCGGAGTGAAGCTCTCCGAGCCGGCCGCCGACCTGGCCGTGGCGCTCGCCCTGGCCTCCGCCGCGAGCGACACCCCGCTCCCCAAGAACCTGGTGGCGATCGGAGAAGTGGGCCTTGCGGGCGAGGTCAGACGGGTCACGGGCGTGCAGCGCAGGCTCGCCGAGGCGAGCCGGCTCGGGTTCACGCACGCCCTGGTCCCGGCCGACCCCGGAAAGGTGCCACCCGGTATGAAGGTCCTGGAAGTCGCCGATATAGGGGACGCGCTGCGGGTGCTGCCGAGAGGCCGTCGCCGAGAGGCCCCACAGGAGCCGGAGCAGCGCCGGTAGACTTTGCCCTGGTCTCGCCCGTGCGTACGAACGTAACGGGGGTGGTCGACGAGCCCCAGGGCACCCCAAAGTCTGCGATCCGGAGGAGTGCAGTGGCAGCCAACGACCGGGCGGCAACTCCCGGCAAGTCCGGCGGAAGCTCCGGCGCGGACAGTCTGATGCGCGCCGCGCTCAGTGCCGTCGCGCCCGGAACGGGCCTGCGCGACGGCCTGGAGCGCATCCTCCGCGGCAACACCGGAGGGCTCATCGTCCTCGGCTCCGACAAGACGGTCGAGTCGATGTGCACCGGCGGCTTCATCCTCGACGTCGAGTTCACGGCCACGCGCCTGCGCGAGCTGTGCAAGCTCGACGGTGGCATCGTGGTCTCCTCGAACCTCGACAAGATCCTGCGGGCCGGCGTCCAGTTGGTGCCGGACCCGACGATCCCCACGGAGGAGACCGGCACCCGGCACCGCACGGCGGACCGGGTCTCCAAGCAGGTCGGCTACCCCGTCGTCTCGGTCTCCCAGTCGATGCGCCTGATCGCCCTCTACGTAGACGGGCAGCGCCGCGTCCTGGAGGACTCGGCCGCGATCCTGTCCCGCGCCAACCAGGCGCTGGCCACCCTGGAGCGCTACAAACTCCGGCTCGACGAGGTGGCGGGCACGCTCTCCGCCCTGGAGATCGAGGACCTGGTCACGGTCCGGGACGTCACGGCGGTCGCGCAGCGCCTGGAGATGGTGCGCCGCATCGCCACGGAAATCGCCGAGTACGTCGTCGAGTTGGGCACGGACGGGCGTCTTCTGGCGCTGCAGCTCGACGAGTTGATCGCGGGCGTCGAGCCGGAGCGCGAGCTGGTCGCGCGGGACTACGTCCCCGAGCCCACCGCCAAGCGCTCCCGCACGGTCGCCGAGGCCCTCACCGAGCTCGACTCCCTCAGCCACGCGGAGCTCCTCGAACTGCCGATAGTGGCACGGGCCTTGGGCTACACCGGCTCCCCGGAGGCGCTGGACTCCGCGGTCTCGCCGCGCGGCTTCCGCCTCCTCGCCAAGGTGCCGCGCCTGCCCGGCGCCATCATCGACCGCCTCGTCGAACACTTCGGCGGCCTGCAGAAGCTCCTGGCCGCGAGCGTGGACGACCTCCAGACGGTCGACGGCGTCGGCGAGGCGCGTGCGCGCAGCGTGCGGGAGGGCCTGTCGAGGTTGGCGGAGTCGTCGATCCTGGAGCGTTACGTATAACGTCACCCGGCGCGCGGCCTCGGGGCTCTGCCCCGGCTCCCGCTGGCTCTCGTTCGAAAAGCGGGCTTGATTTTGCTCAGTCTTCCTTGAGGACGAACGAAGCTTGCGCCTCGGGGAGTTGCGCCGCCTTCACCTCGACCAGATACGTCCCCGGCCCCGCGGTCCCCGCCGGCGGCGTCGCACACCGCGCCGCGCTCGGCCTCAGGTCCCACGTGAAGTCACGCTGCACCGTGCCCCCTGCCGGGGCCCGCAGCACCATGCTCCCCGCCCCGGCGGGACAGTCGTCGGACGACCAGAACGGCTTGTCCTCCTCCGCCTTGGTGATCGTGACCACGGCGGTCTTCGGCCCGAGATCGACCTTGCAGGACTTGTCCGTCGAGTTCTTGGCGACGAGTTGAAGCTTCGGCTTGTCCCCGGGCGCGTACGAATTGTGGACGCTGCGCACCTTCAGGGACACGCTGCCCGCCGTGCAGTCCGGAAGGCTGGAGCCGGCCGGCACCTGATCCCCGGACGACGTACCGCCGCTGCCGCCCCCGGAGTCGCCGGAGTCGCCGCCCGCGGCGTCGTCCGAACCACCGGACCCGGCACCGGAATCCGAGCCACCGCCGGACCCCGTCCCGCCGCCGCCCGAACCTGACCCACCGCCAGATCCGCCCGACTCGTCGCGCCCGCCGGGGTGTTCGCTGATCGCGGGCCCCGTTCCGGACGGTCCGGGCGTGATGGACGCGGTCGGGTGGTCGCCGCCCGAGCCGCCGGCGCCATTCTTCCCGCCCCCGCCGCCCAAGTTGACGATCCATACGATCAGCAGCGCGAGCAGCGCCACGATGGACAGCAGAACAACCCTCCGTCGCCAATAGATGGAGGAGGGAAGCGGCCCGATCGGATTGCGCAGAGATCCCACGGCTCAAACCTTACGAGAGATCGGGCCGTTGTCCGGTGCCACCCGCCGCCTCGCACCCCAAGTTTTCCGGATCATCATCACGCGCGCATGGTTCGCACCGTCACGCGCGCGTGGTTCGACGGTCGCCGGATGTGGCCCGACGGGACGGAATCAGGGTCATGCATACTGTCCGTCACCATGGGAACCATCGACTCCGACCTGTATCGCGGCATCCTCGACTTCGCCCACGACACTCCTTCGTGGGTCCAGCACCTCATGGAGGTGTGGACGGAAGTCGGGCTGCTGCTGTTCGCCGTGCTCTTCGTCGTCGCCTGGTGGCGGGCGCGGCACGGCGACCCGAAGGCCCTCGCCGTCGCCGTGCTCGCTCCGCTGGGCACCGCGGTGGCGTATGTGATCAGTGAGTTGGTCAAGTCCGGGATCGACGAGGACCGTCCCTGCCGGGCCGTCTCCGGAGCGATGGCCCCGCTGATCGACTGCCCCGCCTACGGCGACTGGTCCTTCCCCAGCAACCACGCCACCATCGCCGCAGCGGCCGCCGTGGGCCTCGCCCTCGCCTGGCCGAAGATCGGCTGGCTGACCGTGCCGATGGCGATCCTCATGGCGTTCTCGCGCGTCTTCGTAGGCGTGCACTACCCGCACGACGTCGCCGTGGGCCTGCTGCTCGGCACCGCCGTCGCCCTGCTCGTCGTACGCCTGTGCGCGCGGCCGGGGGCGCGGGTGGCCGAGGCGATGCGCGGATCGGGGAACGGTCTGGTGCACTGGTTCGCCGGTCCTGGGCCCGCGGGGGCCGGTTACGGGGCGGCGCGCGAGGGCCGTTCGCGGCGCGGCTCGCACCGGCGCTGACGCCCCGCGGGTGACAGCTCCGGTGGCGCCCACCCGGAGCCCGCATGATCACGTGGCAGGATCGGAGGTGCCATGACTGCGCTCACGAAGACCCCCGAGAACGCCGATCTTCCAGCCGACCTCCACTCACCGGTCATCGACTGGTTCACCGAGCACGCCCGCGACCTGCCCTGGCGCCGCCCCGACGCCGGTCCGTGGGGCGTGATGGTCAGCGAGTTCATGCTCCAGCAGACGCCCGTGAACCGGGTGCTCCCGGTGTACGAGCAGTGGCTCGCGCGCTGGCCGCGCCCCGCCGACCTCGCCGAGGAGGCGCCCGGTGAGGCCGTCCGCGCCTGGGGCAGGCTCGGCTATCCGCGCCGCGCCCTGCGCCTGCACGGCGCCGCCGTCGCCATAACGGAGCGGCACGGCGGCGACGTACCGGCGCGGCACGCGCAGCTCCTCGCGCTGCCCGGTATCGGCGAGTACACGGCGGCCGCCGTCGCCTCGTTCGCGTACGGGCAGCGGCACGCGGTGCTCGACACGAACGTGCGGCGGGTGTTCGCCCGCGCCGTCGGCGGCGTGCAGTACCCGCCGAACGCCACGACCGCCGCCGAGCGGAAGCTGGCCCGCGCGCTGCTGCCCGAGGAGGACGACACCGCCGCGAAGTGGGCCGCCGCCTCCATGGAGTTGGGCGCCCTGGTGTGCACGGCCAAGAACGAGGAGTGCCACCGCTGCCCGATCGCCGCGATGTGTACGTGGCGTCTCGCGGGCAAGCCCGCGCACGAGGGCCCGCCGCGGCGCGGGCAGACGTACGCGGGCACCGACCGCCAGGTGCGCGGCAAGCTGCTCGCGGTGCTGCGGGAGGCCGTCGCGCCGGTGCCGCAGGCCGTACTCGACCGGGTGTGGGACGAGCCGGTGCAGCGGGCCAGGGCCTTGGACGGGCTGGTCGACGACGGTTTGGTGGAGCCGCTCGCGGGCGGCTTGTACCGGCTGCCGTCGGGCCGTCCGTAGGGTGGCCCGTAGGCCGCCCGCAGGCCGTCCTTAGGCCGCCCTTACATCCGTTACACAATCGACGGGTAGTCGTGCGGTCGCCGCTGGCCGGTACGGACAGCGCCGTGACAACTCCTCCGTAACTTCTTCCTCGTAACCGCACAGGATCTGTGCGGGCCACGGGGATGAGCGGGATTCGGGAGGCAGTTGATCATGGCGCACGGCGGTGAGGTGCTCGAGTTCGAGGAGTACGTGCGGACGCGACAGGACGCCCTGTTGCGCAGCGCCCGGCGTCTGGTTCCCGACCCGGTCGACGCCCAGGACCTGCTGCAGACCGCGCTCGTGCGGACGTACGGCCGGTGGGACGGCATAGCGGACAAGCGGCTTGCCGACGCCTATCTGCGCCGCGTCATGATCAATACGCGGACGGAGTGGTGGCGGGCGCGCAAGCTGGAGGAAGTGCCCACCGAGCAGCTTCCGGAGTCCTCGGTCGACGACTCGACGGAGCAGCACGCGGACCGCGCCCTGCTGATGGACGTCATGAAGGTGCTGGCTCCGAAGCAGCGCAGCGTCGTCGTGCTGCGACACTGGGAGCAGATGTCCACAGAGGAGACGGCCGCCGCCCTCGGAATGTCGGCCGGAACCGTGAAGAGCACGCTGCACCGGGCCCTCGCCCGGCTCCGTGAGGAGCTGGAGAAGCGGGAGAGCGAGGACCTGGTGGCCCGCGCGCTCGAACGTGAGGAGCGGGAGCGTTGCGCGGCCTAGGGATAGGTGCCGCCGGGATTCGTACGTCCCTGACACGGGGGCGTGCGTTCCTGTTGCGGGGGGCGAAGGCGGGGGGTGCGGCGATCGCCGCGCTCGCCGCCCTCGGGCTTTTCGCCGGAGTTCTCGCGGCGTGCTCGACGGGAGGCACCGGCCCCCGCGACGAGGGCCCGGCCCGCACGGACCCGGTCGGATCGACGGCGGCCGCGGACGGCGCGAGCCCCTCGCCCTCCGCCTCGCCGAGCCCCCCGTCCTCCTCCGAGGCGGTCCGGATCGTGAAGAAGGATCCGAAGGTCAGCGCCGACATCAAGCGCGACCTCAAGCCGTGCGTGGAGGACGAGTACCCGGTCGACGTGAGCTACGGAACGCTGACCGGCAGCTCCCGCAGCGACGTCGTGGTCAACGTGATGACCTGCGGAGACGCGGTCTCCATCGGCACGTACGTGTATCGCGACGTGGGCGGCACGTACAAGAATGTGTTCCGGGACGAGGAGCCCCCGGTGTACGGGGAGATCGACCGGGGTGATCTCGTGGTCACCAAGCAGGTGTACGAGAAGGGCGACTCGGTCGCCTCGCCCTCGGGCGAGGAGGTCCTCACGTACCGGTGGAACGGGGACCACTTCGCCCAGGAGAGCCGCACGCACAACGACTACAGCAAAGCGGTGGACGGGGAGAGCCCCGCGCCTTCGGACGACGACGGCTGAACAACGACGGCTGAACGACGACGGTTGAACAGTGTGACCAAGGCCCGCGTGAGAAGGCTTACGTGATGAAGGCCTACACGGTGGAGGAGAGAACGGATGGCTGTCATGGGCGGTGAGCGCAAGGGCGAGCCGACGCACGTCCTGTTCGTCGAGGACGACGACGTCATCCGCGAGGCCACCCAGCTCGCCCTGGAGCGCGACGGTTTCGTGGTGACCGCGATGCCGGACGGGCTCAAGGGCCTGGAGGCGTTCCGGTCGAACCGGCCGGACATCGCGCTGCTCGACGTGATGGTGCCGGGGCTCGACGGGGTCTCCCTGTGCCGGCGCATCCGCGACGACTCGACGGTCCCGGTGATCATGCTCTCCGCGCGCGCGGACTCCATCGACGTCGTGCTCGGCCTGGAGGCCGGGGCGGACGACTACGTGACGAAGCCCTTCGACGGGGCGGTGCTCGTGGCCCGGATCCGCGCCGTCCTGCGCCGCTTCGGGCACGCGGGCATCGCGGCGGCGGCCGCCTCCGGCGCGGCCGATGAGGCGCCCGCGCCCGAGCACGGCGCGCTGCGCTTCGGCGACCTGGAGATCGACACGGACGGCATGGAGGTCAGGAAGGCCGGGCAGCCGGTGGCCCTGACGCCCACCGAGATGCGCCTGCTGCTCGAATTCTCCTCGGCGCCCGGCACCGTACTCTCCCGCGACAAGCTCCTTGAGCGGGTCTGGGACTACGGCTGGGGCGGCGACACCCGCGTCGTCGACGTCCATGTGCAGCGGCTGCGTACGAAGATCGGCCAGGACCGGATCGAGACGGTCCGCGGCTTCGGCTACAAGCTCAAGGCCTGAGCGGCGGATGGAACAGCGCATATGAGCCGGGGGACTACGGAGACCACGGGGGCGACGCGGACCACGAAGGCCGCGGGGGCCGCTCTCTCGACGGCCGACGTCCCCGCGCCGCGCGCCACCGCCGCCGCCCGGCGATCGCCCGGCGCCCGGAGGACGGCCCGCTCCTGGCTCCCCTACGGCCTGCGCAGCGGCGTGCGCTGGAAGATCAGTGTCGCCATCGCCTGCGTGGGCGCGCTCGTCGCCGTGGCACTCAGCCTCGTCGTGCACAACGCGGCCCGCGTCTCGATGCTGGACAGCGCGCGGGACGTGCAGGACGAGCGGATCCAGTTCGTGCAGCGGCAGTACGAGGCGCGCGGCGGCAATCTCCCGGTCGGCTTCAAGGTGGACGATCCGGCGCTCCCGCAGGACCTGCGCGCGAAGGCGCGCGAGGGCCGCCGTGTCACCTACGTGTCGGAGTCGCCCAGCGGCGTACCGGACATCTGGGCCGCGGTGCCGCTCAGCAGCGGCGAGATCCTCTCGGTGCACACCCGGTTCGCCGACCGCAGCAGCGCCGTGATGAAGGACCTCGACAAGGCGCTGCTCATCGGCTCGATCTCCGTCGTGCTCGGCGGCAGCGCGCTCGGCGTCCTCATCGGCGGCCAGCTCTCCCGCCGCCTTCGCAAGGCGGCGAGCGCCGCCCGCGATGTCGCCGCGGGCCAGAGCGACGTCCGCGTACGCCGCGCTATCGGCGGTGTCGTACGGGACGAGACGGACGATCTGGCGCAGGCCGTCGACGCGATGGCGGATGCCCTGAAGCAGCGCCTGGAGGCCGAGCGCCGGGTCACCGCCGACATCGCGCACGAGCTGCGCACCCCGGTCACCGGCCTGCTCACCGCCGCCGAACTGCTGCCGCCGGGCCGCCCCAGCGAACTCGTCAAGGACCGTGCGCAGGCGATGCGTACGCTCGTCGAGGACGTGCTGGAAGTGGCCCGGCTCGACAGCGCCGCCGAGCGGGCGGAGCTGCAGGACATCATGCTGGGCGAGTTCGTGGAGCGCCGGGTGGCGGCCCGCGCCGCCGACGGGGTCACCGTGCGAGTGATACACGAGTCCGAGGTGACGACGGACCCGCGCCGCCTGGAGCGCATCCTCTTCAACCTGCTGGCGAACGCCGCGAAGCACGCGAGCCCGCCCATCGAGGTCAGCGTCGAGGGGCGGGTGCTTCGGGTGCGGGACCATGGGCCCGGTTTCCCGGAGGAGTTGCTGGAGGAGGGGCCGAGCCGGTTCCGCACTGGCGCCGCCGACCGTGCGGGGCACGGGCACGGTCTGGGGCTGACGATCGCGGCGGGCCAGGCGCGGGTGCTCGGCGCCCGGCTCACGTTCCGCAACATCCGGCCGCAGAACGCGGAGCACGATGCCCCCTCCGAGGGGGCCGTGGCGGTGCTGTGGCTGCCGGAGCACGCTCCGACGAACACGGGGAGCTTTCCGATGGTGCGGTTGCCTGGCGGCGGCGACCGGTGAGTTCCCCGCTCACCCGGGGCCACGCCACGGGGCTCCGCCCCGGACCCCGCGCCTCAATCGCCGGCGGGGCTTGATTTACCCGGCCCCACGCCTCCACCACCGCAAGGGCTTGATTTACCCGGCCCCACGCCTCCACCACCGCAAGGGCTTGATTTACCCGGCCCCACGCCTCCACCACCGCAAGGGCTCGATTCACCCAGCCCCGCGCCTCAATCGTCGGCGGCGGGGTTCAGGTTGTCCGACCCCCGCAGCACGACCTCCTTGACGAAGACCGCCGCGATGAGTGCGACGAGCGCGACGGCGGAGCCCAGCAGGAACGCGGAGTGCGTGCCGGAGGAGACCGCGAACTGGTAGGCGTCCCGCACCTGCGCCGGCAGCTTCGCGATCGCGTCCGCGTTCAACTGCGCCGACTGCTCGGTGAACTTCCCGCCGAGCGCCCCGGCCTTCTCCGCCATGACGTCCTGCACCCGGTTGTTGAACAGCGCGCCCATGATGGCGACGCCGAACGACGAACCCAACGTACGGAACAGGGTCGTCGACGAGGACGCGACGCCCATGTCCTTCATCTCCACGCTGTTCTGCGCGACCAGCATCGTGATCTGCATCAGACAGCCCATCCCGGCGCCGAGCACGGCCATGTAGAGCCCGGACGTGAACCGCGAGGTCCCGGTGTCCATCTGCGCGAGCAGGAACAGCCCGACGATCATCAGCACGCTGCCCACCACCGGAAACACCTTGTACTTACCGGTGTTGGTGGTGACCCGGCCCGCGATCAGCGAGACGACCATCATCGAGAGCAGCATCGGAAGCAGCAGCAGACCGGAGTTGGTCGCGGACGCACCCTGCACGGACTGCTGGTACAGCGGCAGGAAGAGCACCGCGCCGAACATCACGAAGCCGGTGATGAAGCCGATCACGGACATCAGCGTGAAGTTGAGGTTGCGGAAGATGTGCAGCGGCACGATCGGCTCTGCGGCCTTGGTCTGCCAGAACACGAAGCCGACGAGCGCGGCGACACCGATCCCGATCAACTCCATGATCACGGCGGAGTCCCAGGCGTACTCGGTCCCGCCCCACGTGGTCACGAGGACGATCGAGGTGATGCCGACGGTGAGCAGCCCGGCCCCGAAGTAGTCGATGGAGTGCGCGGCCCGCTTCTTCGGCAGGTGCAGCACGGCGGTGATCGCGACGAGGGCGACGATGCCGAGCGGCACGTTGATGTAGAAGGCCCAGCGCCAGCCGAGGTGGTCGGTGAGGGTGCCGCCGACGAGCGGTCCGCCGATCATGGCGAGCGCCATCACGCCGGCCATCATGCCCTGGTACTTGCCCCGCTCCCGCGGCGGAATGAGGTCGCCGATGATGGCCATGACACCGACCATCAGCCCGCCGGCGCCGAGCCCCTGCACGGCCCTGAACCCGATCAACTGGCCCATGTCCTGGGCCATTCCGCTGAGCACGGAGCCGAGCAGGAAGATCACGATGGAGGTCAGGAAGGCGCCCTTCCTGCCGTACATGTCACCGATCTTGCCCCAGATCGGGGTGGAGGCGGCGGTCGCGAGCGTGTACGCGGTGACGACCCACGACAGATGCTCGAGCCCGCCCAACTCGCCGACGATGGTGGGCATCGCGGTGCCAATGATCATGTTGTCGAGCATGGCGAGCAGCATCGCGAGCATCAGCGCGAGCAGCACGACGCGCACGCTGCGTGGCTGTTTCGCCTGTGGTTCCTGATCCGGTCCTTGATCCGATATGGCGGGCTGTGCCGCTGCCTGTGCCATGGTCCCCACTCCCCTGTACCCCCCGGGACTTACTTGCCGCCCGGCTAGTTACCTACAATGGGGAAAGTAGAGCGCCAACTAGCCGGGCGTCAAGTAAGTTTTTTCCAAAGCACGACAAGGGCACGAAAGGCAGCCAGCCGATGGTCACGGGCAGCAGCAAGCCGCAGCAGCGCCGCGGGGACACCCGCCAGCGCATTCAGGACGTGACCTTGGAGCTCATCGCCGAGCAGGGGTACGAGAAGACCTCGCTGCGGGAGATCTCCGAGCGCCTCGGTGTGACGAAGGCCGCTCTCTACTACCACTTCAAGACCAAGGAAGACATCGTCGTCAGCCTCTTCACGGACCTGATGAAGCCGATCGACGACGTGATCGCGTGGGCCGCCGAGCAGCCGTCGACGCTGGAGGCCAAGCTCCAGATCCTGAGCCACTACTCGAACGCGCTCGCCGACGCGGCCCCGCTCTTCCGCTTCATGCAGGAGAACCAGGCGACGATGCGCGAGCTGAGCATCGGCGAGAACTTCAAGGAACGCATGACGTCCCTGCTCGACCATCTCCTGCCGGAGAACGTCACGCTGACCGACCGGGTCCGCTGCTTCAGCGCGCTGTTCTCGATGCACGCCGGAATGTTCGTCCTCAAGGACGTCGAAGGCGACCCCGAGGAGAAGCGCAAGGCCATCCTCGAGGTCGCCTCGGACCTGGTCACCCAGGCCCACAAGAACTACTGAGAACTACTCGGGCGGCAGCGCCTCAGACGCTCACGCCCTCCTTCTCCAGGAAGGAGACGGGGTTGATCGCCGAGCCGTAGTCCGCCGTCGTGCGGATCTCGAAGTGCAGGTGCGGGCCGCTGGAGTTGCCGGTGTCGCCGGACAGCGCGATGTGGTCGCCGGTCTCGACCTTGTCGCCGACCTTCACGTCGATCTTCGACAGGTGCGCGTACTGCGAGTACGTGCCGTCGCTGTGCTTGATGACGATGGCGTTGCCGTACGCGGAGCCGTCACCGGCGCCGTTGCCGCCGGCCTTGACGACGGTGCCGCCGTGCACGGCCATCACGTCGGTGCCGACCGGCACCGCGAAGTCCTGGCCGGAGTGGTGGCCGCTGGCCCACATGGCGCCGCCCTGCGAGTAGCCGGCGGAGAGCTCGTAGTCCTTGACCGGGTCGATCCAGGACTTGGCCTTCTTCTCCTCGGCCGCCTTCTTCTTCTCGTCGGCCTTCTTCTTGGCCTTCGCGGCGTTGTCGGCGGCCTTGGCCTGAGCGGTGGCCTGGGCCTCGACGGAGGTCGTCGTGGTGATCCCGGGCAGGGCGGTGGCCTCCGCCGAGTCGGCGACCGCGGCCCCGGTCCCGAGCAGCGCCGACACTCCGAACCCGGCGGCCACCACGGCGGCGCGCTTGCGGAGCATGGACGTGCCGGAATGGTGGGACTTGGTGCGCTTCGACATTCGGGGGACCTCTCGGGCTTCCGGAGCCTGGGAGGCTCTGGTTCTGGCTCTGGGACATGAACGGACCCGGCGCACACACTCGTGCTGCCGGGTCGGCCATCCCTTGGTAACCCGACCGCCCATCGCCGCCCAAAACGCCCATCTACGACACCCCCTCGTAGGCCCGCTCCGGAAATGGTCCCGGGCGACCGACCGTCCGACCTGGACGGAAGTCGTCCGATTTATGGCCTCATCCTGGGTTTAACTCCACTTCATCGATGTACGCCCAGGCCGCACGCGAGCTGCGGACACACTCCGACACCCGTACGGACAAATCACCGGAACCCATCGACCTCGTAACAGCCCGCCCAAAGCGCCCCCGCTCCACTATTTCCGCTAGTACGTGACACACGTCCTGTGCGGCAAGTCACCGACCGGCAAGATCCAACCCCATCCGAATGTGACCGGGGCTACGCTCCCGAGCCATGGATCCCGCTGCCCTCGGCACCCGTCTGGCAACGAGCGCGATCGCCCCCGCGCTCCGCAAACTCCTCGTCCAGGAAGGCCCGGGGGCCGGTCTCACCGACCGGCCGGTCCGCATCTCAGGGCTCGTCTCCTTCCGCGGCGAGAAGCGCACCCTCACGGAGCGGGACCTCGAACGCCTGGCCCGCAAGCTGGTCGACGCCGCCGCGGGCGGCCCTGGCGAGTCCCCGATCCCGTACGAGGATCAGGAGCCGGTCGTCCTCGCCCTCACCCGCACCCTGCACGCGCTCGGCGACCTGACCATGGACGACGTCCAGGCGGTCCGCCTCGGCCCGCGCGCCCTGGCCGACGCCCTGCGCCGCGCCGCCCCCACCCCCGAGCTCCCGGCCGACGCGACGCACTTCCTCGACTCGCTCACCCAGTGGGCCTGCGAACAGATCCTGCACTTCTTCACGCAGCGGTCCACGTTCGTGGCGCGGACACTGGTGGAGCAGAGCCGCGGCCAGGACGAACTCCTCGCCAAAACGGACCAGTTGATCGCCCGCACCCCGCCCGCCGACGCGGCCGACACCGCCTTCGAGGAGCGCTACGCCCGGTACGTCGCCGAGCGCCACCGGCACCTGACCATCTACGGCATCGACCTGCGCGAGGCCCCCGAACGCTGGCCCCTGGACGTGGCGTATCTGAGCCTGGAGGCGACGGCCGCGCCGACCGGCGTCCTCGACGGGGTCACGGAGGCGCCCGCCGCGACGGTCCGGATCCGCGCCGATGACGCGTTCGCCTCCGGCCACGACCGCGTACTGCTGCGCGGCGACGCCGGTTCCGGCAAGACGACGCTGATCCAGTGGCTGGCGACGCGGGCGGCGGCCGACGGGGAGCGGGTGCCGTTCGTACTGCCGCTGCGCACGCTGGCGTCTGCGGGCACGCTGCCGGACCCCGGGGCGTTCCTGACGGCGGTGTCCTGCCCACTGGCCGCGCCCGACGGGTGGGCGCGGCGCGTGCTCACCGCCTCCCGCGGCCTGGTCCTGGTGGACGGCCTCGACGAGATCCCCACGGCCGAGCGGAACCGGGTCCGCGACTGGCTGCTCGGCCTCGTCGCCGCGTACCCCGGCAACCGCTGGCTGCTGACCTCGCGCCCCACCGCCGTACGCCCCGGCTGGCTCGCCGACAGCGACTTCCGCGAGGTGCTGCTGCCGCCGATGCGGCCCGCCGACGTCGCCACGTTCGTGCACCGCTGGCACACGGCCGCCGACGCCCTCCCCTACGAAGCCCCCCTCCTGGACTCACTGCGCACCAAACGCGATCTGGCCCGACTCGCCACCAACCCCCTTATGTGCGGCCTCATTTGCGCCCTGCACCGCGAACGCCGCGGCTATCTCCCCACCGGACGCAAAGAACTCTACGACGCGGCACTGACAATGCTGCTGGCCCGCCGCGACCGCGAACGCGGCATGACCGTGCCCGAGCTGGGCGAGGAGGCCCAACTCGACCTCCTCCAGCACCTCGCGTACGCGCTCGTCCTCAGCGGCCGCACCGAGATGAGCCGCGAGGCCGCCATCGGCGCGCTGGAGCGCCGGCTGCCCGCGGTGGCCTCCGCGGCGGCGGTCGGCGACGCGCGGGACGTCCTGCGCACGCTGCTGCTCCGCAGCGGCCTGCTCCGCGAACCGGCCGCCGACACGGTCGACTTCACGCACCGCACCTTCCAGGACTACCTGGCCGCGCGGTACGCCGTGGAGGAGGGCCACGCGCTCCCCTTCGTGCAGCGCCTCGCGGACGACCCGCAGGGCGAGGACGCGATCCGGATGGCGGTCGCGCATGCCCGTCCCGGTGAACGGGCGCAGTTGTTGCGGGAGTTGCTCGACCCCGGCTCCGTACGCCTGACCCTCCTCGCGCTCGCCTGCCTGGAACACACGACGGCCCTCGACCCCGCGGTCCGCACCGAGGTGGAGCGGGCGGCGGCCTCCATGATCCCGCCGACCAACCCCGAAGCCGCCCACGAGGTGGCCGAAGCGGGTCCCTTGGCCCTGGAACTGCTGCCGGGCCCCGACGGGCTCACGGACGCGGAGGCGTACGGGGTGGTGATCACGGCCTCCCGCCTCGGAAGCACCGAACCGGCGGGCGCGCAAGGGGTGCTGCGCCGCTTCCGCGCGCACCCCTCATTGGACGTACGGCGTCAACTGGCGGGCACTTGGCGCCGGTTCCCCACCCGGGAGTACGCGGCCGAGGTGCTCGACCACGTGGGGCGTGAGGACCTGTTCATCACCTGCGAGACCGCCGAGCAGCGCGCCGCCCTGGCCGGAATGCGGCCCTGGCACCAGCTGGAGTTCCGCGGCCCGCACACGGTGCCCGACGTGGTCGCCGCGGCCCCGGCCCCGGACGCCGTGCGCCTCCTCTACTTCCAGGACAACCCGCTGGCAGGGGACCTCGGTGCGCTCACGGCCTTCCCCGCCCTGTCCGGGCTGTGGGTGGCGGGCTGCCCGTCCCTGCACGGTCTCGGCGCGCTGTCCGGACTGCCGCTGACCGACCTCACGTACGGGCACAGCGACCACACGGGCCTGGCCGCCCTGAACTCGCTGCACCGGCTGTCCCTCAACGGGGAGCTCCCGGCCGGCTCGCTCGCCGAGGCGCTGCCGACGCGGGCCCCGCTGGAATTCCTGTTCCTCGGCGGCGACACCATCCGCGACACCGGCCTGCGGGGCCTGGACGCCTGGCCCACGCTGACCATCCTGAGCCTCGGCCGCCTCACAACCGCCCCGACCGCCGAGGACTGGCGCCACGTCGCCGAACTCCCCGCCCTGACCCACCTCTACCTGAGCTCGGTGCTCTTCACCGACCACCCGGAGTCGATCGCGGCCCTGCCCGAACTCCCCGGCATCGAGGTGCTCCGCCTCGCGTCCCTGCACGGCACCGAGGACCTGGGCCCGCTCCCCCACCGCCTGCCCGGCGTACGGGAGCTGACCCTGCAGACGGCCCCCGGCGCGACCTTCCCGCGCGAGCGGTACGCCCGGCTGTTCCCGCAGGCGTGGGTCACCGTCGACCAGCGCTGACGCACAAAAACGGGTGGGCCCGAACCGCCCCGTCAGGGGAACGGTCCGGGCCCACCCGTATCAGGCTCGCCCCGGAGGGGTTACGCCTCCTTGCTCAGGTTCGGGCCGCCGCCGGCAGCCGCGTCCTCGATCGGCGGAGCGTCCGGCAGCGCCGACTTCTCCTCGCCGCGGAAGGTGAAGGTCTTGTTCTCGCCCTCGCCCTCCGTGTCCACGACCACGATGTGGCCCGGGCGCAGCTCGCCGAAGAGGATCTTCTCCGACAGGCTGTCCTCGACCTCGCGCTGGATCGTGCGACGCAGCGGACGCGCGCCGAGCACGGGGTCGTAGCCCTTCTTGGACAGCAGCTCCTTGGCGGACTGCGAGAGCTCGATGCCCATGTCGCGGTCCTTCAGGCGCTCGTCCACCTTCGAGATCATCAGGTCGACGATCTCCAGGATGTCGCCCTGGCTGAGCTGCGGGAAGACGACGACGTCGTCGACACGGTTGAGGAACTCGGGACGGAAGTGCTGCTTCAGCTCGTCCGACACCTTGTTCTTCATGCGCTCGTAGTTGGACTTCGAGTCGCCCTGGGCCGCGAAGCCGAGGTTGAAGCCCTTCGAGATGTCACGGGTTCCAAGGTTGGTCGTCATGATGATGACCGTGTTCTTGAAGTCCACGACACGACCCTGGGAGTCGGTCAGTCGACCGTCTTCAAGGATCTGCAGAAGCGAGTTGAAGATGTCCGGGTGGGCCTTTTCGACCTCGTCGAAGAGAACCACCGAGAACGGCTTGCGCCGCACCTTCTCCGTCAGCTGGCCGCCCTCTTCGTAACCCACGTAACCGGGGGGAGAACCGAAGAGCCGGGAAACCGTGTGCTTCTCGCTGAACTCCGACATGTCGAGGGAGATCAGCGCGTCCTCGTCGCCGAAGAGGAACTCGGCAAGGGCCTTGCTGAGCTCCGTCTTACCGACACCGGACGGGCCCGCGAAGATGAACGAACCACCGGGGCGCTTCGGGTCCTTCAGACCGGCCCGCGTACGACGGATCGCCCGGGAGAGCGCCTTGACGGCGTCCTTCTGGCCGATGACCCGCTTGTGGAGCTCGTCCTCCATGCGCAGCAGACGCGAGGACTCCTCCTCGGTCAGCTTGAAGACCGGAATGCCGGTGGCGGTCGCGAGGACCTCGGCGATCAGCTCGCCGTCGACCTCGGCGACGACGTCCATGTCGCCGGCCTTCCACTCCTTCTCGCGCTTGGCCTTCGCGGCGAGCAGCTGCTTCTCCTTGTCGCGGAGAGAGGCCGCCTTCTCGAAGTCCTGGGAGTCGATGGCCGACTCCTTGTCGCGGCGCACGCCCGCGATCTTCTCGTCGAACTCGCGGAGGTCCGGCGGCGCGGTCATCCGGCGGATGCGCATCCGGGAACCGGCCTCGTCGATCAGGTCGATCGCCTTGTCCGGCAGGAAGCGGTCCGAGATGTACCGGTCGGCCAGCGTCGCGGCCTGGACGAGGGCCTCGTCCGTGATGGAGACACGGTGGTGGGCCTCGTAGCGGTCGCGCAGACCCTTGAGGATCTCGATCGTGTGCGGCAGCGACGGCTCCGCGACCTGGATCGGCTGGAAGCGGCGCTCAAGGGCCGCGTCCTTCTCCAGGTGCTTGCGGTACTCGTCGAGCGTCGTCGCACCGATGGTCTGCAGCTCGCCACGCGCCAGCATCGGCTTGAGGATGCTCGCGGCGTCGATGGCGCCCTCGGCGGCACCCGCACCGACCAGCGTGTGCAGCTCGTCGATGAACAGGATGATGTCGCCGCGGGTGCGGATCTCCTTGAGGACCTTCTTCAGGCGCTCCTCGAAGTCACCGCGGTAGCGGGATCCGGCGACGAGCGCGCCGAGGTCGAGGGTGTAGAGGTGCTTGTCCTTGAGGGTCTCGGGCACCTCGCCCTTGACGATGGCCTGGGCGAGGCCCTCGACGACGGCGGTCTTGCCGACGCCGGGCTCACCGATCAGGACCGGGTTGTTCTTGGTCCGGCGCGACAGGACCTGCATGACGCGCTCGATCTCCTTCTCGCGCCCGATGACCGGGTCGAGCTTGGACTCACGAGCGGCCTGCGTCAGGTTGCGGCCGAACTGGTCGAGCACCAGGGACGTGGAGGGCGTGCCCTCGGCAGGACCGCCGGCGGTGGCGGTCTCCTTGCCCTGGTAACCGGAGAGCAGCTGGATGACCTGCTGCCGCACCCGGTTGAGGTCTGCGCCCAGCTTGACCAGGACCTGGGCGGCGACGCCCTCGCCCTCACGGATCAGGCCGAGCAGGATGTGCTCCGTGCCGATGTAGTTGTGGCCCAGCTGAAGGGCCTCGCGGAGCGACAGCTCCAGGACCTTCTTGGCACGGGGGGTGAAGGGGATGTGGCCGGACGGGGCCTGCTGGCCCTGCCCGATGATCTCCTCCACCTGCTGGCGGACCGCCTCGAGCGAAATCCCGAGGCTCTCCAGGGCCTTAGCGGCGACACCCTCGCCCTCGTGGATCAAGCCCAGGAGGATGTGCTCGGTGCCGATGTAGTTGTGGTTGAGCATCCGGGCTTCTTCCTGAGCCAGGACGACAACCCGCCGCGCGCGGTCGGTGAACCTCTCGAACATCGTTAATCGCTCCTCAGAGCGGTCAGGCAGTTAGGGGTCGGTCCCCTCCCTGTCCTTCCGCAGCTTAGTCCCGCAAGCGGGGACCGCTCATTCCATCTGCCGACACCCGTTCTTGGCCTCCTGCCCCGAACGCCGACAACTGCTCCAACCCGATGGTGCGAGACGATGTTCCCGCAGGCCAGGCAGATACCCTCACCATCAGTACGCCGATGGCGAACGCAGGCTGCCCGTCCCGCACGTGTCGCCCCTCCCACTAGGGAATGTCTTACCCGCACGGACTGACACTCCATGCGGCGCGCGCCGGTTCCCTCCGCTACGGGCGAACATCTTTGCGCCGCCCAACGCGCCCGTACGCCCCCATTCTGGACACACTCCGCAAGCGTACGGCGACAGCGCGTAACTCTGAAGCCCCGGCGGCTGTTGCTCCTGGCATGGTCCCCACCTCCGGCACGACCGTTCCCGCCCCCCGGACCCCTCTGCCCGAGACCGGACGCGATCCGGTCCGGCGGTGGTACGAGGACGAGCTCGGCTGGGCGACGGCGCCCGGCCCCGACGGCGTACTGCTGCGTACCGGGCTGCGCTTCGACGTCCTGGAGGTGCCGGCCGACGCCGGCTTCGCGATGCTGCGCAGACTCGATCCCCGGTCACCGGTGGCCGTGTGCGGGGAAACGATGCGCCTCCTCGTCGCTGCGGGCAGCGCGGAGGAGCTGCCGGGACTGCTCGACTGGCTGGAGTGGGGGGCGCTGCCCCTGGATCTCGTCGCCGTCGGAGCGGGCGGTCTCATGGACGCGCCGACGCCTCCGGGATGGTCCGGCTCGCAGGAGGCCGCCGTGTGGGTGCGGCCTCCCGAGCCCGGCTGCGAGGTGGAACCGGTGCTACCGGCCCTGACGACCCTGACGGCCGTCTCGACCTGGTCGGTCGTGGGGGGCGGTGGGGGCGCCCCCGATCTCGTACGCCTCGTGGACACGGCGGCGACTCACTGCCACCGGGCCCGGCTGCGTCGCGGTGCGGCCGCGACGACGTCCCCGTCAACAAAGCGACCAATGCGGCCGTCCCGTCAGCCGTTGGCCTTCTCGTAGGCCTCACGGATCGACTGGGGAACCCGGCCGCGGTCGTTGACCTCGTAGCCGTTCTCCTTCGCCCACGCGCGGATCTGCGCGGTGTCCTGGTTGCCGCCACTGGCCGCGGCGCGCGCCTTGCGACCGCTGGCGCGGCCACCGGTGCGACGGCCCGCCTTGACGAACTGCTCGAAGGCACCCCGGAGCTTGTCCGCATTGGCGGTGGAGAGGTCGATCTCGTACGACTTCCCGTCGAGCGCGAACGTCACCGTCTCGTCCGCCTCGCCACCGTCGAGGTCATCGACAAGAAGGACCTGAACCTTCTGTGCCACCGGATTTCCTTTCATCGAAATCTGAAGGGCGGCCCCGCGACCACGGCCGCTGTTTCGCCGTCCCCTTGTTATATGCAGTACTGCAGTACGTCGGAAAGCAAACCGCTTTTGCCCGAAAAACACAAACCCCTGGCTGAGATCCGGGAGAGATCCCGGAGTTGAACACTGCCCGCCGGGACCAAAAACATGCGCGATTCGGACATAGGGAACCGGCCCAAGCACGCATGCCGGAATACCGAACGGCGGCGATCACAGATGCAGAAGCATCCGGCTGTTGCCCAAGGTGTTCGGTTTCACTCGTTCGAGTCCGAGGAACTCTGCTACGCCCTCGTCATAGGAACGCAGCAGCTCGCTGTAGACATCGGTGTCAACCGTATCGACGGGCGTCTCACCGATCTCCACGAAGCCGTGCTTCGCGAAGAACTCGACTTCGAAGGTGAGGCAGAAAACCCGCCGAACACCGATCCAGCGCGCGGTCTGCAACAGCTTCTCGAGCAGCAGATGCCCGACGCCCGACCCCTTGACCTGCGGGTCCACCGCGAGTGTGCGGACTTCCGCGAGGTCTTCCCACATGACGTGCAGAGCGCCGCAGCCGACGAGCACCGCGTTGTCGTCGCGTTCCGCGACCCAGAACTCCTGGATGTCCTCGTAAAGCGTCACGGTGGCTTTGTCGAGCAGGATCCCCTGTCGGCTGTACGCGTCGAGCAGGCGGCGCACCTCCGGCACATCGGCCGTCCTCGCCCTGCGCACGGTGACCGCTTTAGTGGTCGATTCGACGGTTGACGCGACTTCGGGGAGCTCTGCTGGCATGTCCGGACGCTATCGCCCGGGCCCGCCGTCCGCTTCCGCGGGGCCCGACGGCACTTCGGACGGCACTTCGGACGGCACTTCGGCCACCTCTTCGCGCGGTACTTCGGCCGGAACTTCACTCGGCAGTTCGGGCGATACGATCCGCATGGCATCCCTGAGCGCCTCGCGCTGCTGCGGCGACATCATCCCGAAGAACGCGACGAGCGCGGCGGCGGGGTTGTCGCTCTGCCCCCAGGCCTCGTTCATCAGCGCGGCCGAGTACGCGGCCCGCGTGGAGACCGCCTCATATCGATAGGCCCGGCCTTCCGCTTCGCGGCGCACCCAGCCCTTCTGATGGAGATTGTCCAATACGGTCATGACGGTCGTATAGGCGATGGACCGTTCCTGTTGCAGGTCCTCCAGGACTTCCCTGACCGTGACCGGGCGGTTCCACTTCCACACCCGTGTCATCACTGCGTCTTCAAGTTCTCCCAATGGGCGCGGCACGAGAAGCACAATAGTGGGAGAAGTCGGTAATTCAACGCGGGACGTGGCGACGGACGTCAATCAATGACAAAAGGGGCGCCTCGTGGGCGCCCCTCGACAGGGCCGCGGTACCGCGCGCGCTGGTCTGCGGTGCGACTCAGGCGCTGGCGCCCGGCTGCGCGCCGCCGCCCTGCTTGGCGGCCTCGGCGCGCGCGATGGCTGCGTCGACGGCCGCGTCCTCCTTGGCCTTCTTGTCGCCGCCCTGAGACTTCACGATGGTCACGATCAGACCGATGAAGAACGCGGCCATCACTACCGGGGGCACGAGCGCGGAGACGTAGTCCATGCCCCCAGAGTAGCTATCCCGCGGCCAGCCGCCGCGACGGGGCCGGTGGCTGGGCGGGGCGGCGCTTGGGCGGGAAGACCTCGGCCGGGGTGGGGACGGGACGCTGCGGGGTCTCGGGCGCCGGCTTGGCGGGCTTGGCGCCGTCCGTCGACGCGAGGCCGCCCGGGAGGGCGAGCAGGTGCGTGCGGGAGGCCGGGACGCGGGGCCGGTACCGGGCGTCGAACTTGTCCCGTACGGCCTGTTCCGCCAGGTCGCGGCAGCGGTCGAAGAGGGCCGCCGCGGCCGGGTTCCCGGACAGCGCGCGCAGCGCAGAGAGGTCGTCGGCGCCGGGCTTGTGGCCCGCCGCCAGGGCCTCCTGGAGCAGGCTCAGATAGCCGGTGGCGGAGCCGGGCAGGGCGGCCCGGTAGCGGTCGAGGTCGGAGCTCAGGAAGGCCCGTAGACGGGCGCCTTCCCGGTTCGCCTCGTCGACCGACTCCGCGAGTCGGAGACAGTCCCGGACGTCCTCGTCCGAGGCGGGGCTTGGGTGGAGGGCGAGGGCGAGGGCGCGTCGGAGCACACGCAGCTCTTCTGCACCGAACGCCATGCCGCCGCGGTTTCCGTAGGGCGTGGGCATGGAAGGACGGTACGGCCTATTACGGACAAATCGGCTTAACCGGCAATTTCCCGGCGCGCCCTCGCGTGGGGGCGGTACGCACTCGCGCGGAGGCGGTGCGCCCTCGCACAGGGCCTCAGAGCCGCGACACGTTCCGCTCGTACACCAGGCGCAGGCCGATCAGCGTCAGCCACGGCTCGTGCTCGTCGATGACGGTGGCCTCGCCGAGGACCATCGGCGCGAGCCCGCCCGTCGCGATGACGGTCACGTCGTCCGGGTCGTCCGCGAGCTCGCGCGCCATCCGGTTCACGACGCCGTCGACCTGGCCCGCGAAGCCGTACACGATGCCCGACTGCATGGCCTCGACGGTGTTCTTGCCGATGACGCTGCGCGGCCTGGCCAGCTCGATCTTGCGGAGCTGGGCGCCGCGCATGCCGAGCGCCTCGACCGAGATCTCGATGCCGGGCGCGATCACGCCGCCCGTGTACTCGCCGCGCGCGGACACCGCGTCGAAGGTCGTCGCCGTGCCGAAGTCCACGACGATCGCCGGGCCGCCGAACATCTCGACGGCCGCGACCGCGTTGATGATGCGGTCGGCGCCGACCTCCTTGGGGTTGTCCATGAGGATCGGCACGCCGGTCTTGATGCCGGGCTCCACGAGGACGGCCGGTACGTCTCCGTAGTAGCGGCGGGTGACCTCGCGCAGCTCGTGCAGGACCGAGGGGACGGTCGAGCAGATGGCGATGCCGTCGATGCCGTCGCCGAGCTCGTCGCCGAGCAGCGGGTGCATGCCCATCAGGCCCTGGAGGAGGACGGCGAGTTCGTCGGCGGTCCTGCGCGCGTCCGTGGAGATGCGCCAGTGCTCGATGATCTCCTCGCCGTCGAACAGGCCGAGGACGGTATGGGTGTTGCCGACGTCGATGGTGAGCAGCATCAGGCGTCCGCCTCACGGAGGTCGAGGCCGACGTCCAGGATCGGTGAGGAGTGGGTGAGCGCGCCTACGGCGAGGTAGTCGACGCCGGTCTTCGCATACGTAGCGGCGTTTTCGAGGGTGAGACGGCCGGAGGACTCCAGGAGCGCGCGGCCGTCCGTGATCGCGACGGCCTCCTCGGTCTCGCCCGGCGTGAAGTTGTCCAGGAGGATCAGGTCGGCGCCCGCGTCAAGGACCTCGCGCAGCTGGTGCAGGGTGTCGACCTCGACCTCGATCGGCAGGCCGGGGAAGCGGTCGCGTACGGCCTGGAAGGCCTGCGCCACGCCTCCGGCGGCGACTACGTGGTTGTCCTTCACCAGGGCCGCGTCCGACAGGGACATGCGGTGGTTGACGCCGCCGCCCATGCGGACCGCGTACTTCTCCAGGGAGCGCAGGCCGGGCGTCGTCTTACGGGTGTCGCGGACCTTCGCCTTGGTGCCGTCCAGGACGTCCGCCCACGCGCGCGTGGCGGTCGCGATGCCGGAGAGGCGGCACACGATGTTGAGCGCGGTGCGCTCGGCCGTGAGCAGGTCGCGGGTGCGGGTGGTGACGGAGAGCAGCTTCTGGCCCGCCTCGATCCGGTCGCCGTCCTCCGCGTGCCGCTCGACCTCGAACTCGTCCGTGGCCACTACGGAGATGACCGCCTCGGCGACCCGCAGGCCCGCCACGACGCCCGCCTCGCGGGCCGTGAAGTCGGCGGTGGCGACGGCCTCTTCGGGGATCGTGGCGACGGTCGTGACGTCCACGCCGCCGTCCAGGTCCTCGGTGATCGCCATGTGGGCGATGTCCTCGATCTCGACCGGGTGCAGGTCCGCGTCGAGCAGCAACTGGGCGAGCGAGGGGTCGAGGCCGCACTCCATGACGTCGGTGCCGTTGTCGTCGATTCCCTGCGCGCAACCGCAGTTGTCGCCGCAGCCGCCGTCGTCGGCGAGGGGGAGGTCGGGGGTGTCGCTCACGTCGGTCACTGCTCCTGGGGGTTCTCTGGCATTGCCGGGAAATCTGCTGTGGGTGTGGTGTACGTGGCCAGAGTCCGGTCCGGATTCAGGCGTACGACGATGTGGCGGCGCCACATGGCATCGTCCCGGTCCGCGTGGTCCTCACGCCAGTGGCAGCCGCGGGTCTCCTCCCGGCGGCGCGCGGCGGCGACCAGGACGCGGGCGACGCACAGGAGGTTCGTGGCCTCCCAGGTGTCGACTCCCGGCTCGGCCGTCTTGCCGTTCTCCGTAAGGGAGTTGACGGCCTCTGCGTGGACGCGGCCGAGCTGGGCGGCGGCCTCGGCGAGGGAGTCCGCGGAGCGCAGGACGCCCGCGCCCGCCGTCATCACGCGCTGGATGGCGAAACGCGCCTCCGGGGGGAGGAGGGGGTGCGCCGGGGTCCGCGGGTGGTCCACGGGTGCGGGTACGCGCGCGTGGAGGCGGTCTTCCGTGTGCCGCGTGGTGATGTCGTCCGCGATGCGCTCGGCGTAGACCAGGCCCTCCAGAAGGGAATTGGAGGCCAGGCGGTTCGCGCCGTGGACGCCCGTGCAGGCGACCTCGCCGCACGCGTAGAGGCCCGGCACCGTGGTCCGCCCGTGCAGGTCGGTGCGGACGCCTCCGGAGGCGTAGTGCGCGGCGGGGGCGATCGGGATCGGCTCGGTGACCGGGTCGATGCCGTGGGCGCGGCAGGCGGCGAGGATCGTGGGGAACCGGTTCTCCCACATGTCGGCGCCGAAGTGCCGCGCGTCCAGGTACATGTGCTCGGCGCCGAGCTCCTGCATGCGGCGCGTGATGCCCTTGGCGACGATGTCGCGGGGCGCCAGTTCGGCGAGTTCGTGCTGGCCCACCATGAAGCGCACGCCGTCCGCGTCCACCAGGTGCGCGCCCTCGCCGCGTACGGCTTCGGAGACGAGCGGCTGCTGGCCCTCGGCGTCCGCGCCAAGGAACAGCACGGTGGGGTGGAACTGGACGAATTCCAGGTCGCTGACCTCGGCTCCCGCGCGCAGGGCGAGCGCGACGCCGTCGCCGGTGGACACGTGCGGGTTCGTGGTGGCGGAGAAGACCTGGCCCATGCCGCCGGTCGCGAGGACCACGGCGGGCGCCAGGACGGCGCCGACACCGTCGTGCTGGCCCTCGCCCATGACGTGCAGGGAGACGCCGGCCGTACGGCCTTCGGTGTCCGTCAACAGGTCGAGGACCAGGGCGTTTTCGACTGTGCGCAGTCCACGCGCGCGTACCGCCTCGACGAGCGCGCGGGAGATCTCGGCTCCGGTCGCGTCGCCGCCCGCGTGCACGATGCGGCGGCGGTGGTGGCCGCCCTCGCGGGTCAGTTGGAGGTCGCCGTCCTCGGACGCGTCGAAGTGCGCGCCGGTCTCGATGAGGCGGCGTACGGCGCCGGGGCCCTCGGTGACGAGGGTGCGTACGGCCGCCTCGTCGCACAGTCCGACGCCGGCGACCAGGGTGTCTTCCAGGTGCTGCTCGGGGGTGTCGCCCTCGCCGAGCGCCGCCGCGACGCCGCCCTGCGCCCAGCGCGTGGAGCCTTCGTCGAGGCTGGCCTTGGTGACGACGACCGTGCGCAGGCCCGCGGCCTGGCAGCGCAGCGCCGCGGTGAGGCCCGCGACGCCGGAGCCGACGACCACGACGTCGGCCTCGACGTTCCAGCCGGGGGCGGGGGCGTGGAGCCGTATGCCGGTACTGCTCACTGTTGGCCTCCGAACGTGAGGGGCAGGTTGTCGATGAGGCGGGTGGCGCCCACGCGCGCGGCGACCGCGAGCACTGCCTCGCCCTCGAAGCCGTCGGTCACGTCGGTGAAGTCGCGCGGGTCGACGAGGGCCACGTAGTCGAGCTGCACGGGTGGCTGGAGGCGCTTCGCCTCGTCGAGGACCTGGCGGGCCGCCGCGAGGACGGCCGAGGGACAGCCCGGGGACGCCGTGGCGACGGCGTGCGCGTCGGCGGCGGCCCGGGCCTCGCCTATCTTGCCGAGGGCCTTGGCCCGCGCGCGCGGGGTCGGGCTCTCGGCGGCACGCGCGCGAAGGGCCTCCTGCGCGGCGTGCCGGTCGCGGCCGGTGAACAGGGCCTCGGAGAGGGCCAGCGCGGTGCGGCGCTCGGCCGGGGACAGGTAGCGGTTGCGGGAGGACAGCGCGAGCCCGTCCTCCTCCCGGACCGTGGGCACGGCGACGATCTCCACGTCGAAGTTGAGATCGCGCACCATGCGCCGCACCAGGGCGAGTTGCTGCGCGTCCTTCTGGCCGAAGAGGGCCACGTCCGCGCGCGTGAGATGCAGCAGCTTCGCGACCACGGTGAGCATGCCGTCGAAGTGGCCGGGCCGCGAGGCGCCTTCGAGGCGCTCCCCCATGGGGCCGGCCGTGATGCGGATCTCGGGCTGCCCGCCCGGATAGACCTCGTCCACTGAGGGCGCGAACACGGCGTCCGCGCCCGCCTGTTCGGCGACCTTGACGTCGGCGTCCAGGGTGCGCGGATAGCGGTCGAGGTCCTCGCCCGCGCCGAACTGCAGCGGATTCACGAAGACGGTGACGACCACTTCGCCGTCCGCGCCCGCGCGCGCCCTGGCGGAGCGGATCAGGGTGGCGTGCCCTTCGTGCAGGGCGCCCATGGTCATGACGACGACGCGCTGCCCGGTACGCGTGCGTGGCCGCATGTCCTCGCCCTTGTGGAGGAGCCGCGTACGGGAGGTCAGCGTGGCGTCGGCCGGGGTCTCGGCGGGGCTTACGGGGCCCACCGGGCTCATCGGGCTCATCAGGTCTCCTCCGTACCGGTCGCGAGGACGCCCAGCAGGTCCTCGGCGAGCTCCGGCTTCAGCAGGCCGTGCGCGAGCGCGCGGTCGGCGGTCGCGCGGGCCATCGCGAGATAGCCGGCGACGGTCTGCGGGGCGTGCTTGCGCAACTCCGCGACGTGGGCGGCGACGGTGCCCGCGTCGCCGCGCGCCACCGGGCCCGTGAGGGCCGCGTCGCCGGACCTGAGGGCGTTGTCGAGCGCCGCGCCGAGCAGCGGGCCGAGCATCCGGTCGGGGGCGCCGACGCCCGCCTCACGGAGCAGTTCCATGGACTCCGCGATCAGGGTCACCAGGTGGTTCGCGCCGAGCGCGAGGGCCGCGTGGTAGAGCGCGCGGTTCTCCTCGGCGATCCACTCGGGCTCGCCGCCCATCTCGATGACCAGGGCCTCCGCGGCGAGCCGCAGCTCCTCGGGCGCGGTCACACCGAACGAGCAGCCCGCCAGGCGCTGGACGTCCACGGCGGTGCCGGTGAACGTCATCGCGGGGTGCAGCGCGAGCGGCAGCGCGCCCGCGCGCAGCGCCGGTTCGAGGACCTTCGTGCCGTACCGTCCCGAGGTGTGCACGAGCAGCTGTCCAGGGCGTACGGCGCCGGTCTCGGCGAAGCCCTCGACCAGGCCGGGCAGTACGTCGTCGGGGACGGTGAGCAGCACCAGGTCGGCCTGCGCGAGGACCTCGGCGGGCGGCACCAGGGGCACGTCGGGCAGCAGCGTCGCGGCCCTGCGCACGGAGGCGTCGGAGACTCCGGAGGCGGCGACGGGGCGGTGCCCGGCCAGTTGCAGGGACGCGGCGAGCGCGGGGCCGACGCGGCCCGCGCCGACGACGCCCACGGTGAGGCGGGCGGGGCGGTCCTTGGGGGCAGTGGGCTCGTTGGGGTCGGATCGCGGGTTCGGAGGGGGTGTTGTCACGAGGCGATGGCCTTCCGTTCCAGTCCGCTCGGGGTACCGGACGATTTCTCGTCATGTTAACGCTATCTGTCTGCGCGAGGCCCGGCTGTCCACAGGCTGTGGGCAAGCGCACGCCGGTGCGCCATGATCGTCGAATGGACGACACCGCCGACACCGCCGAGCCCGCCGAAGACACCGCGACCGCCGAGGCCGCCGAGGAATCCGCGAAGACGCAGGCGGAACGGCTGCTCACGGCCCTGCGGGGCGCCAAGCGCACGCTGGCCCGCAGGCCGAACGAGGCTACGTTGGGCGAGCGGTTGGAAGGCCTCTCCAGCGCCGCGGCGGAGGTCGTCGACCTGTCCGACGGCGTCGACGTCTACGGCGACGGCGTCGTGGCCGACCTGGAGGCGCGGGTCGCCGCGCTGCTCGGCAAGGAGGCCGCCGCGTTCTTCCCCACCGGCACCATGGCCCAGCAGATCGCGCTGCGCTGCTGGGCGGGCCGCACCGGCAACTCCACGGTGGCCCTGCACCCGCTGGCCCACCCCGAGGTGCACGAGCGCGAGGCGCTGACCACGGTGTCGGGGCTGCGCACGGTGCACCCCACGACCGCGGCACGGCAGATCGGCGCGGACGACGTGCACGACCTGGCCGAGCCGTTCGGGACGCTGATGCTCGAACTGCCGCTCAGGGAGCCCGGGTTCCTGCTCCCCACCTGGGAGGAGCTCACGGAGGTCTGCGAGGCGGCACGCGCGCGTGACGCCGTGATCCACTTCGACGGGGCGCGTCTGTGGGAGGCCACGACGCACTTCGGGCGCCCACTGGAGGAGATCGCGGAGCTCGCGGACAGCGTGTACGTGTCGTTCTACAAGTCGCTCGGCGGCCTCGGCGGCGCGGTGCTCGCGGGCCCGCGCTCGCTCGTCGGCGAGGCGAAGGCGTGGCGGCACCGCTACGGGGGCCGGCTCTTCCAGCAGTTCCCGCAGGCGATCGCGGCGCTGGTGGGTCTTGAGCGGGAGTTGCCGCGGCTGCCCGAATACGTCGCTCACGCGCGCGTGGTCGCGCGGGCGCTGCGGGAGGGCTTCGCCGAGGCCGGTGTCACGGGGGCGCGTCTCCTGCCGGAGGTGCCGCACACGCACCAGTTCCGGATCTGGCTGCCCTACGACGCCGAGGCACTCACGGAGGCCGGGATCGCGCAGGCCCAGGAGACGCGGACGGCGTTGTTCGGGCGCTGGTCGGACGAGGGCGCGGTGCCGGGGTTCGCGACGGCGGAGGTCACGGTCGACTCGGCGGGCCTGGAGTGGGGCCCCGACGACGTCCGCGCGGCCGTCGCGGACTTCGTACGACGCGTCCCTTCGTAGGCCGCTCGCCGGTCACGGGGACCGGTAACGGGCCGGACCGGGGTCAGCAGCCGGCCGGGTGGCTGCGGCGGCCCGAGAAGCGGCGGCCGGACAGGCGGCGCGCCGACAGGCGGCGGGCCAGGGCCGCGCGGATCCGGCCGCGGGCCGGGCGCTCCGCCACGACCGCCTGGAACCGGCGGTAGTCGCGCAGTTCACGCAGGGCGGCCACATCGTGCCGACCGGGGGCCGGCGGGGCCGCTTCGCCGCGCTTCGCGGCTCGGTAGAGGTCAAGTGCGTACTGCTGGGTGACGCTCATGTCGATTACCTCGCTCATCGTCTCTATTGTCGCGCCGCGCCCCGTAATCAGCCTGTTTGCTGCGCTTCGGGGCCGATGACTACGAGATTGCGCCCGGCGCCGTCGCCCGGTCACGTCGATTGACGGGAGCCGTCAATCGACGACCCGGCTGTCAGTGGTGGCGGGCACCATGGGGTCATGAGCGTGAGCATCGACATCACGGGCCTGGCGCCCGAGCGCATCGACGTCGTGCCCTCGCCCCTGGCCGAGCTCGGCACGGCGCTGCACGCGCTGTCGGAGCCCGCGCACCATCCGGGGCTGCAGGGCTGGACGACCAGCGTGTCCACGCGCCTGGACGCGTGCCTCGCGGACCGGCTCTGCGAGGCGGACTTCCTGTGGCGGACGACGTTCTCCGACGTCTTCATGCCGTTCGCCGGGATTCCGGGGAAGCGGACGCTGCCGGGTGCCACGCTCGCCGAGGACCTCGACCTGCTCGACGAGCTCTCCGACGAGCAATTCGTGGACGCCGCCCTGGAGTTCACCTGCCAGCTCTCCTACGGGAGCCCCGGCCACGGCCGCCTGTCGGACCCGCACACCCGGGACCGCGCCCTCGACCTCGCGGCCGCGCGCGGAGCGCACCAAGTGCGGTTCACCAAGCGGCTCCTGGAGGACCCGCCGACGGTACGGGCCTGGTTCCGCAAGCTGATGGAGGACTGCGACGAAGCGTTCTTCGCGGACGTGTGGGCGCGCCTGCGGCACCAGCTGACGGCGGACGCGCGGCACAAGAAGGAGCTGCTGCGCCGCAAGGGGACACGGGAGGGGCTGTCGTCCGTGTCCACGTCGGTCTCGGTGGACGAGTCGGGGAGCCTCGTCACCGTCGACAAGGTCTTCGACGCGCGCACGGCGTCCGCGCGGGACGGCCTCACCCTGATGCCGACGAGCCTCGGCTGGCCCCACCTGGTGGTGCTGCACCGGCACGGCTGGCAGCCGGTGATCCACTACCCCGTGGCCTCACCGGGGCTCGCCTCGCCGCCCTCCGTCGAGCAGTTGACGCAAAGGATGGCGGCGCTCGCCCACCCGGTCCGGATGCGCCTGTGCCGGCACCTCGCCCGCGGCCCGTACACGACGAGCGAACTGGCCGACTCGCACGGGATGACGGCGCCTGAGATATCCCGGCACGTGTCGGTCCTGAAGAAGGCCGGCCTGATCACGACGCGGCGGCGCGGCCGCTACGTACAGCACCAACTGGACCTGAGCATCGTCTCGCGCCTCGGCGGGGACTTCATCGAGGGGGTGCTGCGCTAGGGCCGGGGCCGGGGCTCAGGCCCCCGCGCCGCCCGCCCGGACGAGGCCCGTCTCGTAGGCGAGGACGACGACCTGGACCCGGTCACGTAGATCGAGCTTGGTCAGGATGCGGCCCACGTGGGTCTTCACCGTGGCCTCGGACAGGACCAGGCGCGCGGCGATCTCGCCGTTCGAGTGGCCCTGGGCGACCAGGACCATGACCTCGCGCTCCCGCTCGGTGAGCCGTTCGAGGCGGCCCAGCTGCGGCTGGTCGGGGCCGCTCGGCAGCATCGGGGCGAAGCGGTCGAGCAGCCGCCTGGTCGTGGACGGGGCGACCACCGCGTCGCCGCTGTGCACGGCCCGGATCGCGGTGAGCAGCTCGCCCGGCGGCACGTCCTTGAGCATGAAGCCGGAGGCGCCCGCGCGCAGCCCCGAGAAGGCGTACTCGTCGAGGTCGAACGTGGTCAGGATGAGGACCTTGGGCGAGTCGGGATCGGCACAGATCCGCCGCGTCGTCTCGACGCCGTCGAGCTTCGGCATGCGTACGTCCATGAGCACCACGTCCACGGACGTTGTACGTAGTACCTCCAGCGACTCGACGCCGTCGCCCGCCTCGGCGACGACCTCCATGTCCGGCTGCGCGGCGAGCACCATCCGGAAGCCGGTGCGCAGCAGCACCTGGTCGTCGACGAGCATGACCTTGATCGACATCGGGCGGTCCTCACCTTGTACGTGTCAGTGGACGGGACTTGTACGTGTCAGTGGGCGGGCTTGAGCGGCAGCAGCGCGCTGATGCGGAAGCCGCCGCCGGGCCGCGGGCCCGCGTCCAGCGTGCCGCCGACCATACCGACGCGCTCGCGCATCCCGATGAGGCCGTGGCCGCGGCCGTCCGCGCCCCCGTCCTCGTACAGCTCGTGCGGGGCGCCCTTGCCGTCGTCCTCGACGAGCAGGCCGAGGCCGTCGTCGAAGTAGACGAGGCGGACGCTTGCGCCCGCGTTCGGACCGCCGTGCTTACGGGTGTTGGTGAGGGCTTCCTGGACGATGCGGTAGGCGGTCAGCTCGACGCCGCTGGGCAGCGGGCGCGGGGTGCCCTCAACCTTGAAGTCGACCGGGAGGCCGGAGGTGCGGACCTGCTCGACGAGCTCCTCTATCTGCTCGACGTCGGGCTGCGGAACGTACTCGCCGGCCTCCTCGTGCTCCCCGGTGCGCAGCACGCCGAGCAGCCTGCGCATCTCCGCGAGCGCCTGCCGCCCGGTGCCGGAGATCGTCTCCAGGGCCTTCTTGGCCTGGTCGGGCGCCTGGTCGAGGACGTACGCGGCGCCGTCGGCCTGCACGACCATCACCGACACGTTGTGCGCGACGACGTCGTGCAACTCGCGCGCGATGCGCGCCCGTTCGGCCGCCACCGCGACCTTCGACTGCGCCTCGCGCTCCTTCTCCAGGCGGTCGGCGCGCTCCTCCAGCTGTGCCAGGTACGCGCGCCTGGTGCGCAGCGAGTCGCCGAGCACCCAGGCGAGGGCGAACGGCACCATCTGGAAGACGGTGACGAGGATGTGCTGCGCCGTGGTGCTGCTGTCGGCGACGGTGGGCCAGCGCAGCTGGGAGAGCGGCGCCGCGAGCAGCCCGCCGATCAGGCCGAGCCGGGACGCCCAGCGCGGACCGCTCACCGCACACGTGTAGATGATGACCAGCATCGCGAAGTCCGACGGGTTGACCCGCGCGTCGAACACCAACTGGCCGAGACCCGTCGCCACGGCGAGCAGCAGCATCTTGTCCGGCATCCGGCGGCGCAGCAGGACCACCAGGGACATCAGGGCGGAGCTGACGAACAGCGCCGCCTCGCTCCCGTCCGTCGCACCGACCGTGCCGCTCGAGCTCACCACGGACATGCCGAAAAGAATCACGGCCCAGAAGCCGTCGACCCATGTCGGGTGTCTGCGGATGAAGTCGTAGACGCGCTGCACGTAACCCAGAGTAGGGAAGCGTGCAGCGTGCAGGGGTCAACCGGAGGGCCGATCCGGACCCGGCGCGCGTACTCCTGAAGGTGGAGGCACCCCACGGCGCACGCGCCGGGCGCGCATAGCCTTCAGGCGTGGAAAACGGACAACAGAGGGCGCCTGCGGCACCGCGCGGGTGGCGCGCGGCCACCGAAGAGGCGCTGTACGGACCGGCCGGCTTCTACCGGAGGCCGGAGGGCCCGGCCGGGCATTTCCGCACGTCGGTACATGCCTCGCCGCTGTTCGCGGGGGCCGTGGCCGAGCTGCTGTGCCGGGTGGACGCGGCCCTGGGCGAGCCCGCGGAGCTGACGTTCGTCGACATGGCGGCGGGGCGCGGCGAGCTGGTTTCCCGCCTCCTACAGGTACTGCCGGAAAAAGTGGCGGTACGCGTGCGTGCCTGTGCGGTGGAGAAGGCGGAGCGCCCCGCGGAACTCGACCACCGGATCGAGTGGCGGGCCGAACCGCCCACCGGTGTCACGGGCCTCCTCTTCGCGAACGAGTGGCTCGACAACGTGCCCCTGGACGTCGTCGAGACGGACACGGACGGCACGGCCCGGCTGGTCCTCGTACGCGACGACGGCACGGAATCCCTCGACGCGGCGCCCCTGGACGAGGCGTCGGCGGGCTGGCTCCACCAGTGGTGGCCGCTGGCCCCCGAGCCGGGCCTGCGCGCCGAGGTCGGCACGCCCCGCGACGAGGCCTGGGCGGCGGCTGTACGCACCCTGGAGCGCGGCCTCGCCGTCGCGGTCGACTACGCGCACACGCGCGCGTCCCGGCCGCCCTTCGGCACCCTCACCGGCTTCCGCGAAGGACGCGAGACGACGCCCGTGCCCGACGGCTCCTGCGACATCACGGCGCACGTGGCACTCGACGCGTGCGCCGCGACGCCGGGGGCCCGGCTGCTCACGCAGCGCGCCGCCCTGGGCGCCCTGGGGGTGACGGGAGGCCGTCCGCCACTGGCCCTGGCGACGCGGGACCCGGCGGCGTACGTACGGGCGCTCGCGGGCGCGGGTGAGGCCGCGGAGCTGACGGCGCGCGGCGGGCTCGGCGACTTCGGGTGGCTCGTCGAGCCCATCGGCATCGACGCGGACGGCCTCCGTGCGAACGCCCTACTTGTCGATGTCCCCGACCACGAAGAACAGTGACCCGAGGATCGCCACCATGTCGGCGACCAGCGTCCCCGGAAGCAGCTCCGTCAGCGCCTGGATGTTGTTGTACGACGCGGAGCGCAGCTTGAGCCGGTACGGCGTCTTCTCGCCCTTGGAGACGAGGTAGTAGCCGTTGATGCCGAGCGGGTTCTCCGTCCACGCGTACGTGTGGCCCTCGGGCGCCTTGAGGACCTTCGGGAGGCGCTGGTTGACCGGGCCCTGCGGGAGGTCCGCGAGCCGGTCGAGGCAGGCGTCGGCGAGGTCGAGCGCGTTGTGGGCCTGCCCCAGGAGGCACTCGAACCGGGCCAGACAGTCGCCTTCTTGTCGCGTGACGACCTTCAGGGTGTCCTGCAACTCTCCGTAGGCGAGGTACGGCTCGTCGCGCCGGAGGTCGAAGTCGACGCCGGAGGCGCGGGCGATCGGACCGCTCACTCCGTAGGCGTGCGCGGCCTCGGCGGACAGCACGCCCACCCCGCGCGTGCGGCCCCGGAAGATCTCGTTGCCGAGGACGAGGTTGTCGTAGACGTCCATGCGGGAGCGCACGGACGCGACGGCCTCGCGCGCGCGGGTCGTCCAGCCGAGCGGCAGGTCCTCCTTGAGGCCGCCGACCCGGTTGAACATGTAGTGCATGCGCCCACCGGAGACCTCCTCCATGACGTTCTGGAGTTCCTCGCGCTCCCGGAAAGCATGGAAGACCGGTGTGATTCCGCCCAGTTCGAGCGGGTACGAACCCAGGAACATCAGGTGGTTGAGCACCCGGTTCAGCTCGGCGAGCAGCGTCCGCAGCCACACGGCGCGCTCCGGTACCTCCATGCCCAGCATCCGCTCGACGGCGAGCACGACGCCCAGCTCGTTCGAGAACGCGGACAGCCAGTCGTGGCGGTTGGCGAGCATCACGATCTGCCGGTAGTCGCGCGCCTCGAAGAGCTTCTCCGCGCCGCGGTGCATGTAGCCGATGACCGGCTCCGCGCGCTGGATCCGCTCGCCGTCGAGCACGAGACGCAGGCGCAGCACACCGTGGGTGGACGGATGCTGCGGACCGATGTTGAGCACCATGTCGGTGCTCTCCGCGGCACCACCGATGCCGACCGTGGCCTGAGTCGTGGGCGTCATGGACACAGTCTCTCGTACGTAGGGTGAATCCATGGAGACAGGGGCGACAGGGCCGGCGACCGCGACAGGCGCCACAGGGCCCGACTGGACCGGGCTGCCGTCCGGGCTGCTGAAACTGCGCCGCCTATTGCTGCTCGTGTGGCTGGTGCCGATCACCGTGGCGCTCGCGGTGCTGCTCGGCATGTTCGCGGGCCCCGGCTGGGCGGCGTTCGCCGTGCTGCCGCTGGCGGTCCTGGTGTGGGGCTGGGTGCTGCTCGGCCGCAACTGGCGCTCGTGGCGGTACGCGGAGCGGGCCGACGACCTGCTGATCTCGCGCGGCGTCCTGTGGCACGAGGAGACGATCGTGCCGTACGGACGGATGCAGCTGGTCGAAGTGACATCAGGCCCGCTGGAGCGGAAGTTCGGCCTCGCCAGCCTCCAGCTGCACACCGCCGCCGCGGCGACCGACGCGACGATCCCCGGCCTCGCGCCCGCCGAGGCCGAACGGCTTCGCGACCGCCTCACCGAACTCGGCGAGGCCCGATCGGCGGGCCTGTGACGGCCGCCCGCGTCCCCGAGGACGTCCAGGGACAGGAGCCCGCCGAGAACGTGCGAGAGCGGCGCCTGCACCCCGTCACGCCGCTGCGCCGCGCGTGGGCGCCGATCGCGATCCTGCTCGGCTGGGCCGTCCACGACATGGACCAGGCGCAGCGCCAGCTGTCCCAACTCACCACCGCCACCCTCCTGATCGGCCTCGGCGTGCTGGTGCCCGCGGCCGCCCTGTACGGGTTCCTCACCTGGTGGTTCACGCACTTCGCCGTGACGGACACCGAACTGCGCATCCGTACGGGCCTGTTGTTCCGCCGCACCGCCCACATCCGGCTCGACCGCCTCCAGGCGGTGGATGTCACGCAGCCGCTCCTGGCCCGCTTCGTAGGCGTGGCAAAACTGAAACTCGACGTAGTAGGCACCAACAAGAAGGACGAACTCGCCTTCCTGGGAGAGCGCGAAGCGAGCGCCCTACGGGCCGAACTCCTCGCCCGCGCGGCCGGGTTCGCACCCGAGTCGGCGCAGGACGTGGGCGAGGCACCGGCCCGGCCGATCCTGCACACACCCCCGAGGATGCTCGCGGTGGCGCTGCTCCTCACCGGCGCGCCCTGGGCGATGCTGCTCGCCGCCGTCGTCGTACCGGTGCTCCTGTGGTTCGCCACCCACAACCTGTGGACAGTGCTCGCGGTCGCGATTCCGCTGACCGGCGGGGCGTTCACCAACAGCGCGGGCCGGTTCATCAAGGAGTACGACTGGACGGTCGGCGACTCCCAGGACGGGCTGCGCATCGACCACGGGCTGCTCGACCGCGTGCACGAGACGGTGCCGCCGGGGCGGGTGCAGACCGTGCGGATCGTCGAACCGCTGCTGTGGCGGCGGCGCGGCTGGGTCCGCGTCGAGCTGCACGTCGCCGGGTCATCGAACACCGTGCTCGTCCCCGTGGCGCCGCGCGGGCACGCCGAGGACGTCGTCGCGCGCATCCTGCCCGGCGTCACGGTGCCGAAGCCGGCCGACTTCGCGGGGGCGCCGCGGCGCGGGCGCTGGTGCGTGCCGGTGTGGTGGCGGGGCTACGGAGTGGCCGTCACGGAAACGGTGTTCGCCGCGCGGGGCGGGCTGCTGCAACGCCACCTCTCGCTCGTCCCGCACGCCAAGGTGCAGAGCGTGCGGCTCACTCAGGGGCCCTGGGAGCGGTACTGGCGGGTCGCCGACCTGCACCTCGACACGGGCGCCAACAAGACGGTGCCGGCCCGCCTGAGGGACGTGCACGAAGCGTCCGAGCTCCTGCGCGCGCAGGCCGACCGGTCCCGCACGGGGCGGCGGGACGCGCGGCCGGACCGGTGGATGGCGGGGGCGTAAGGGTTCGTCGACCGGGCGCCTGAGGCGTCACGCCTGAAGTGCCGACCTCAGCTCGCCCATGTCGATCTGCTCCGTCTCGTCGTGCGCGGTGAGGTCGATGACCTGCTGCTCGCGCTCGGCGTCCTCGGAGGCGTCGTCCTCGGAGGCGTCGGCCTTGTCGGTGGCCTCGGGGGCGGCGTCGGCGTCGGCCTTGGGCTCGTCCACGTGGTCCGCCTCGGCCTGAGGCTCCGCCGCGGCCTCGGTGTGGGCCGCGACCTCCGCCGCCAGCTCCTCCCCCACGACATCCGCCAGGTCTTCCTCACGCCGCACGGAGCGCCCCGCATCCGCGCCTGCGCTCGTGCCCGCTCCGAAGAAGTCGAACCCGCCCTCGGGGATCTTCCGCGCGGGCGCCGCGGGAGCGACCATCGCGGCGGTCGGCACCGTGAAGTGGCCGGCCGCCGCACGGGACTTCCCCCGGGGATCGACCTCCTCGGCGGCGGGCCGGGCGAGACGGTCGAGCGCGGCGCTGGCCCGCCGGTACATCTCCGGCGTCGGCCGGCCCGGCACCGCCGGGGGCACGGGCGGCAGCGCCTTCGCCGGGGCGGTGGCCTCTATCGCGAGCCGGCGGCGGCCTTCGAGCGCGCTGGCCCGCTCCGTCTCCGCGTTCGCGTACCGCCGCAGCAGCGCCGCGTGCTCGTTGCGCAGCGCCGCCAGTTCGGCGCGCTTCGAGCGCAGCTTGCCCTCCAGGCGGGTGCGCAGCTCGCGCGACTCGTCGAGGTCGCCCTCCAGCTCCGCCACGGCCTCCTCGTGCCGCCACCGCTCGCTCGCGGCGCCGCGTGTCAGCTCGGCGACCCGCTTCCCGGCGAGCCGGTCCCAGCGGCGCATCACGACGGCGCCGATCACCGCGGCAGCGGCGGCCGCGGCGGCGATGCTCCTCAGGACGAGCGGATCGTCGGACAGCCAGGCGCCCCCCGCGCAGACGAGAGGCGCACCGGCGATCACCGTGGGAGGCAGCAGGCGGTGCAGGGGCGGGGAATGGCGGTGACGTCCACGTGGCATGGCCAGAAACTTACCGCGCGTAGGCGAATCACGAAGCCCCGCCCGGCAAAATTCGGACACACCTGTCACAGAAACCACCTAACCCCCGTACCGGCAAGGTCACTTACGGCGGTCGATACCGACGCGCCGCAGATCAATTTTCAAGATCATTTCGAGACGAGACCCTTGGTCTCCAGATACTCCTTCGCGACATCGGCTTCCTTCTGGCGCTCGGCGTCGACCTTCCGGTTCAGCTCGATGAGATCGTCCGTCGTGAGCGTCTTCGTCAACTTCCCCAGGACGTCGGCAATCTTCTTGTCGCCCGCGTCCTTGGCGTTCACAACCGGAACGATGTTGTCCGCGTTCTGCAGCTTCTTGTCGTCCTCAAGAAGAACGAGTCCGAAGTTCTCCAGCGTCGCGTCGGTCGTGGTCGTCAGGACCAACTGGTCCGTGCCGTTCTTCACCGCTTGCTTGGCCTGTGTGGTGCCGACGCCCTTGGGGTCGATTCCCGTGACATCGATCCCGTACGACTTCTTGAGGCCCGGCGCGCAGAACGGCCGCGTCTCGCATTCGTCACCGGCCGCGATCTTCACCTTCTCGCCCGACTTGCCGAGATCCGAGAGGGTCTTGAGCTTGTGCTTCTTGGCGAAGTCCTTGCTCACCGCGAACGCGTTCTGGTCGACGGCCTCTCCGGCGTCCAGAACCTTCAACCCCTTCGGCTCGGCCAGCTTGCGCAGCGCGGCCACCGTGTCGTCGACATCGCTCGACGCGACGGGCTTCGCCTTGGCGCCGTTCTCCTTCAGGTTGAGGAATTCGGCGAGGGTCGCCGCGTATTCGGGCACCACGTCGATGGCGCCCTTGGCGAGCTGCGGTTCGTAGATCTCCCGGTTCTCCACCGTCTTGACCGACGCGTCGTACCCGGCGTCGTCCAATATCTGCCGATACAGCTCGCCGAGCACCTTGGCCTCGGTGAAACGCGCGGCGCCGATGACGACCTTGCCCTTCCCGCCGCCCGACCCACCCGAGTCGTCCTTGCCCTCCAGGCTGTCGCCACCGCACGCGGTGAGCCCTGCGGTCAGCGCACCCACGGCCACGGCCGCCAGGGCCACCCGACGCGTTCTGCTGTTCATCGTTCTCCTCGTCGCACTGCCGGTACCGACAACGAACAAACTCAAGTCCTTGGCTCCCCGGGACCTCTTGGTCACGCCCGCCTCCTCATGGGGTCGAAGGCCCACCCCAGCGCGACGAACAGGCCCTCCGCGATCAGCGCGAGCGCGGCCACGAGCACCGCCCCCGCGACCACCTGCGGCGTGTCCTGGAGGTTGAACCCGGCCGTGATGATCCGCCCGAGCCCGCCCTCACCGGCCATCGCCGCCAACGTCGCCGTCGCGATCACCTGCACCGTCGCCGACCGCAGCCCGGTCATCACCAGCGGGTACGCCAGCGGCAGTTCGACGCGGGCGAAGACCTGCCGGCCGCCCATGCCCATCCCCCGCGCGGCCTCCACCACGGCACGGTCGACCTCGCGCATCCCCACGTACGCGTTGGTGAGCAGCGGCGGCACCGCGAACAGCACCAGCGCGATCAGCGTCGGCACATCGCCGTGCCGGCCGAGCGGGGTGAGCGTGAGCAGCACGAGGACGGCCAGCGTCGGCACCGCGCGCCCCACGTTCGAGACGTTGACGGCGAGGGCGCCGCCCTTGCCGATGTGGCCGAGCCACAGCGCCAGCGGCAGGGCGATCAGGCAGGCGACGGCGAGCGCGACCCCGCAGAAGTACAGGTGCTCGGCGAGCCGGTGCCACACCCCCTTCTCCCCTTGCCAGTTGGCACCCGTGGCCAGCCAGTCGTAGGCCCCCGATATCGCGTTCATGCTGCCGCCTTCTCCGGCTCATCCGGCTGTCCCGGCTTCTCCGGCTCGACGCGCGCCGCGTCGGCACGGCCGCGCGGCCCCCGTATTCGGAATCCGCGCGCCCGCTTCGCCGGCCCCGCCACCCGCGTCCACGGCGTCAGCCACCGCTGCACGCCGAGCAGCAGCAGGTCGGCCAGGACCGCGAGCAGGACGCACAGCACGGACGCGGTGAGCACCTGCGCCTTGAAGTCGCTCTGCAGGCCGCCGACGATCAGCGTGCCGAGCCCGCCGTAGTCCACTATCGAGCCGACCGTCGTCAGCGCCACCGTGGACACCGTCGCGATCCGCACGCCGACGAGCAACGCGGGCAGCGCCAGCGGCAGTTCGACCTCCCACAGCAGCCGCAGCGGCCCGTACCCCATCCCGCGCGCGGCCTCTCTCGCCTCCTGCGGCACCGCCTGCAACCCGGCCAATATGTTGCGCACCAGAATCGTCAGGGAGTACAGCACGAGCCCCGTGACCACCAGCGAGACGGAGAGCCCGAAGAGGGGCAGGAGCAGCGAGAACATCGCGAGCGAGGGGATCGAATAGAGCACGGTGGTCACGCCGAGCACGGGCCCCGCGAAGACGCGCGCACGCCGCGCGAGCAGCGCGAGCGGGAGGGAAATGAGGACGCCGATGACCACCGACGCCACCGTGATGCCGAGGTGTTGGACCGTCGCGTCGACCAACTCCTGGCCGCGGGTGCGCACATACTCGCCGCACACCCAGTCATTGGCCACCAAGCAGCTCTGCTCGCTCACGCCGGCCACCTCCCCCGATTCCCCGAACGTATGTCAGCCGGCCACGCCCACGCACGCGCCTTTTCCCACCCGGCACACACACCCGGCACACGCACAGCATTCCGACTGCCAACGACCCTAGCCCCGACCACTGACAACGGCCGCCCCCGGCCGCCGGACGCAATCCGGACGCAACACGGCCTTCACGCGACCGTCTCGCCGGGGCATCCCCAACCGGGCCGCGTCCCGGCAGAATGGGGTCCCATGATCCGGTTCGAGCACGTCAGCAAGCGATACGCGGACGGCACCACCGCCGTCGACGATCTGTCCTTCGAGGTGAACGAGGGCGAACTGGTCACGCTCGTCGGCCCGTCGGGCTGCGGCAAGACCACCACGATGAAGATGGTGAACCGGCTCATCGAACCCACCGCGGGCCGGATACTCCTCGACGGCGACGACATATCCGGCGTCGACCCGGTCCAACTGCGGCGCCGCATCGGCTATGTCATCCAGCAGGTCGGCCTGTTCCCGCACAAGTCGGTCCTGGACAACACCGCGACCGTCCCGCACCTGTTGGGCGTCAAGCGCGCCAAGGCCCGCGAGCGCGCCGCCGAGTTGCTCGACCTGGTGGGCCTCGACCCGAAGGTGTTCGGGGAGCGCTACCCGGAGCAGCTCTCCGGCGGACAGCGCCAAAGGGTGGGCGTCGCAAGGGCATTGGCGGCCGACCCGCCCGTCCTGCTGATGGACGAGCCGTTCGGCGCGGTCGACCCCGTGGTGCGCGAGCACCTGCAGACCGAGTTCCTGCGCCTGCAGCAGACGCTCGGCAAGACCGTCCTCTTCGTCACGCACGACATGGAGGAGGCCGTCCGGCTCGGAGACCGTATCGCCGTCTACGGAGAGGGGCGCATCGAGCAGTACGACACCCCGTCCGCGGTCCTCGGCACGCCCGCCACCGACTACGTGGCCGACTTCGTGGGCGCCGACCGCGGCCTCAAGCGGCTCTCCGTGACCCCCATCGAGGAGGGCGACCTGGAGCAGCCGCCCGTCGTGCACCTCGACGACCCGCTGCCCAAGGAACTCGACGCCCGCTGGGCCGTCGTCCTGGACCACGACAACAACCTGCACGGCTGGATCTCCGCCGAGCACGCGCGCGTGGGCACCGGCTCCGTACGTGAGCACGCGCGCCGCATGGAGGCCTGGCTGCCGGTCGGCGCCCCGCTCAAGCAGGCGTTCGCGACGATGCTCCAGCACGACGCGGGCTGGATCGCCGTCATCGACGAACAGAGCGAGGGCCGCTTCCTCGGCGTACTCACCCCGGCCCGGCTGCACGAGGCGCTGCGCCGCTCCACGGCGGCGGACGCGCGCGACATCACGCGCGCGGAGGTCGACCTGGAGACGGTGGAACAGCTCCTGCCCTAGAGCCTGATCCAAACGAGAGGCCCTACCCCTTCTCAGCCCGTACAGGACCTTCCAGGCCCTTCTGAGCCCCTTCACGAGTGAACCCGGGTCGCTCCGCTTCCGTCCTACAGGGCGTACGTCACGGATGCGGCATTCGCGCCGTGTTCACAAGTCTCGCCGAGCGAGCGGCAGAAGGAGGCGCGGATGAGGCGGATCGCGGGCGCCTGCCTCCTGGCCGGCGGCGTGGACATCGCGGCCGGCGTCCTGCCCCGGTTCACGCGCACGCGCACGGGCGGCGTCACGGAGGCGCTGCCGGGCCCCCTCGGCCCGTACGCCGCGGCCCTCCTGCTCGGCACCGGCGTGCTGCTCGTCCTGCTCGCGCGCATGCTGCGGCGCCGCAACCGGCGGGCGCGCTGGACGGCGCTCGCGCTGCTGCCGCTCGGCGCCTGCGGACAACTCGCGTACCGGCCCTCGCTCGTGGGCGGCATCGGCGTCGCCGTCTCCCTGGTGCCGCTGTGGCTCCTGATACGTCACCGGGGGCGGCTCGACGCGCCGCCCGACCCGCGCGGCCGCTGGCGGGCCCTGGCCAACTTCGTGCTCGTGGGCGCCGGTTCGCTGCTGATCGGCCTCGCCGTCGTCAGCGCGCACCCCCAGCGCCTCGCCGACGCCCCGAGCCTGGTGGACCGCCTGGAACACGTCCTGTACGGCCTGCTCGGCATGGCGGGGCCGCTCCACTACGCGGGCCGCACGGCGGACACGGTCGCCCTCTCCCTCGGCGCCCTGGGCCTGGTCACGGCGCTGACCACGCTCTACATAGCGTTCTGCCCCGAGGGCCGGACCGTCCGCGACAAGGGCATCGTGTTCTCGCCCAGCGGCAAGGCGGCGGTCCGCTACCGGGTGGTGTCGGGCGTGATGCTCGCCAAGGGCGACCCCGTGGGCGACGTAGAGGCGTGGCCCGGAGCCATGGAGCGCTTCATGGACGAGGCGCGGACGCACTCCTGGACGCCGGCCGTCACGGACTGCTCCGAGGCCGGTTGCGCGATCTGGACCCGCGAGACCGGCCTCACCGCACGCCCCCGCCACGGCAGCGCCGACGCCTCTCCCGGAAGTCCGCACGGAAGTCCGCACGGAAGTCCGCACGGAAGCCGCCGCGCGGGCCGCCGCGAAGAGCGCCACGGAGACCGTCGCGGAGACCGCCAAAGCCGCGAGATCCCGCCCGTCCCGAAGGGCCTAGGCTTGAGGCCATGAGCACGTCGCAGGTCCGCCGGGGCCACGTAGCCAACCTCCCCGTTTGGGACCGCTGCGCGGTCATGGGGGTCGTCAATGTGACCCCCGATTCGTTCTCGGACGGCGGCCGCTGGTTCGACACGACCGCCGCGATCAAGCACGGCCTCGACCTGGTCTCCCAGGGCGCCGACCTCGTGGACGTCGGCGGCGAGTCCACCCGCCCCGGCGCCACCCGCGTCGACGAGGACGAGGAGCTGCGGCGCGTCATCCCCGTCGTACGAGGACTCTCCTCCGAAGGCGTGACGGTCTCGGTCGACACCATGCGCGCCTCCGTGGCCGAGCAGTCCCTCGCCGCGGGCGCCTCCCTGGTCAACGACGTGAGCGGCGGCCTCTCCGACCCGCAGATGGTCCCGGTCGTCGCCGCCTCCGGAGCCCCCTTCGTAGTGATGCACTGGCGCGGCCTCCTGGAGGGCACCAACGTGCCCGGCACGTACCAGGACGTCGTCTCCGAAGTCGTGAACGAACTGCACGCGCGCGTGGAGGCCGCCATCGAGGGCGGCATCGCCCCGGACCGCATCGTCCTCGACCCGGGCCTCGGCTTCTCCAAGAACGCCGAGCACGACCTCTCCCTGCTCGCCCACCTGGACCGGCTGCACGCACTCGGTCACCCGGTCCTCGTCGCCGCCTCCCGCAAGCGGTTCCTCGGCCACGTCCTGGCCGGCGAGCAGGGCGCTCCGCCGCCCGCGCGCGAGCGCGACGCCGCCACCGCCGCCGTCTCCGCGCTCGCCGCGCAGGCGGGCGCCTGGGCCGTGCGCGTGCACGAGGTACGGGCCACCGCCGACGCCGTCCGCGTGGCACGCGCGGTCGAAGGAGCCCAGTGACCGAGGCCGACGTCCAAGCCGTCGACACCGCCAACCGCACCTACTACGAAGCCGTCGAACGCGGCGCGTTCGAGGAACTCACCTCCCTGTGGCTCGCCCCCGAGGACGTCGACTACGCCGAGGACAGCGACCCGGACGAGGCCGAGGACACCTCCGTCAGCTGCGTCCACCCCGGCTGGCCGGTCCTCACGGGCCGCGGCGAGGTGCTCCGCAGCTACGCGCTGATCATGGCGAACACCGAGTACATCCAGTTCTTCCTGACCGACGTGCACATCAGCGTCGTCGCCGACACCGCCCTGGTGACGTGCACGGAGAACATCCTCAGCGGCGGCCCCGCCCCCGAGGACAGCGACGAACTCGGCCCGCTCGTCGGACAGCGCGTCGTCGCCACCAACGTGTTCCGGCGCACGCGCGACGGCTGGAAGATGTGGTCGCACCACGCCTCCCCCGTGCTGGCCGAATCGGATGACGAATCCGATGAAATCGGCAACGGGGACGACGGCGGCTCACCCGCCTGAGTGGGTACCCGCCCCCCGTAGAACCCGAACAGAGCCCGAAATCCGGATGCGAGGTTGGGCTCTCGACCGCCTGGGTATGGGCGGCTACCAGCCGAGAGCGCACCGTGGGGCGGGTGTGCCGGGTGGGATCAGTCATAGCCCCCGCGGGCCGGTGCTGTCAGTGCTCGCAGGTAGATTCGATCGAGGCTGGAACATCGACCGCACATCGATGGCACCCGCCCTCACCGACGACTGCAGGAGTGATTCGCGTGGATCGTGTCGCGCTGCGCGGCCTCAAGGCCCGCGGGCACCACGGTGTTTTTCCCGAGGAACGCGAGGAAGGCCAGACCTTCACCGTGGACCTGGTGCTCGGCCTGGACACCCGAGCGGCGGCGGCCGACGACGACCTGACGAAGACCGTGCACTACGGCGTCGTGGCGGAGGAGGTCGTGGCCGTGGTCACGGGCGAGCCCGTGGATCTCATCGAGACGCTCGCCGAGCGCATCGCCCAGACATGCCTGAAGCACGAAGTCGTCCAGGAGGTCGAGGTCTGCGTCCACAAGCCGGACGCCCCGATCACCGTGCCCTTCGACGACGTGACCGTCACCATCACCCGGAGCCGAGTATGAACAAAACTCCGTTCGACCCGACCGTCCAGCCGGTGCCGACCTCCGTGGTGGAACAGGTCGATGCCGCCGACACCACGCTGTCCAACCCCAAGCGCGCCGTGATCTCCCTCGGCGCGAACCTGGGCAACCGCCTGGAGACCCTCCAGGGCGCCGTGGACGCGCTGGAGGACACCCCCGGAGTCCGCGTCAAGGCCGTCTCGCCGGTCTACGAGACGGAGCCCTGGGGTGTCGATCCGGACAGCCAGCCTTCGTACTTCAACGCGGTCGTCGTCCTGAAGACGACGCTCCCGCCCTCCTCGCTCCTGGAGCGCGCGCACGCGGTCGAGGAGGCCTTCCACCGGGTACGGGACGAGCGCTGGGGCGCCCGCACCATCGACGTGGACATCGTCGCGTACGCCGACGTGGTCTCGGACGACCCGTACCTCACGCTGCCGCACCCCCGGGCCCACGAGCGGGCCTTCGTGCTCGCCCCCTGGAACGACGTGGAACCGGAGGCCCAACTCCCCGGTCACGGCACGGTCGCCCAGCTGCTCGACGCCGTGACCCGCGAGGGCGTCGCGGCACGCGCCGACCTGGAACTCCGGCTCCCCGAGTAGTCGTTAGTAGTCGTTAGGGTCTACCGAGCACGCTAAACGGCCCGGACACCAAACAGCAGAGCGGCGGGGCCATGACGACGAGGGGCGACCAACCGGGATGAAGCAACTGCGCATCAGGACACTGGTCGGCCTCTTCGTCGTCGCCGGAGTGCTGTCCTGGGCGGGCGCCCGCCTGTGGAACTCCCTGGGCACGCTGCCGAGCGTGCCCTTGGCGGCGCCCATCGTGCTCGCCGTGATCGCCGTCGTCCTGCTCGCGACGGCCCTTTCCATCCGCTCCCGCCTGCGCGCGCAGCGGGAGCGCCGCCCGGAGGCCAAGGGCGTCGAACCGATGATGGCCGCGCGGGCAGTCGTCTTCGGCCAGGCCAGCGCGCTGGTCGCCGCCCTCGTCGCCGGCATGTACGGCGGCACCGGCGTCTTCCTGCTCGAACTCCTCGACATGCCGGCCCGCCGCGACCAGGCCATCTACGCGGGCTTCTCGGTCCTCACCGGCGCCGCCGTCGTCGCGGCCGCGATCTTCCTGGAACGCACCTGCAAACTCCCGGACGACGAGGACCCGGAGGAGACGGCCTCGACCGCCTGAGGCCTCCGCAGCCCCCAAAAAGCCCCGCGTCACGCCTCAACGCCTCAACGCCTCAACGCCCGATGATCAGGCTCATCGCCTCGCCACGAGTCGCCGGATCCCGCAGCTGGCCACGCACGGCCGACGTGATCGTCTTCGCGCCGGGCTTGCGCACCCCGCGCATCGACATGCACATGTGCTCGCACTCCACGACGACGATCACGCCGCGCGGCTCCAGGATCTCCATCAAGGAGTCCGCGATCTGTGTGGTCAGACGTTCCTGCACCTGCGGGCGACGGGCGTAGACATCTGCCAGGCGCGCGAGTTTGGAGAGGCCGGTGATCTTGCCGTCGCTCGACGGAATGTAGCCCACGTGGGCAACCCCGACGAACGGTACAAGATGATGTTCACAGCACGAAGTGATCTCGATGTCCTTCACCAGGACCATCTCGTCGTGCCCCAGGTCGAACGTCGTCGTCAGCACGTCCTCGGGCTTCTGCCACAGGCCCGCGAATATCTCCTTGTACGCGCGGGCGACCCGCTCCGGGGTCTCCCTCAGGCCCTCCCGATCCGGGTCCTCGCCGACCGCGATGAGGAGTTCGCGCACGGCGTTCTCGGCCCGCTTCTCGTCGAACTCGCCGATCGAGCCCTCGCCGTCCAGCGTCACCGGGTCGGTCATCTGGTGCCTCTTTCTCTACGTACATCCCCGCGCGGCAGCGCAAAGGCCGCGTCCCCCACACCGTAAAGCGTGGGGGACGCGGCCTGCATTCCGGGTCTGGCCTGCCCTGAGAGGGGCGGGTCAGCTCTCGGGGCGCTCTTCCTTCACCGTGTCCACCGGGGTGGTGGTCTCGATGGCGGGCGTCGCTCCGTTCGCCCCGTTCGTCAGCGACAGCTCCTTGGGGGAGAGCACCGGCGGGCGGGTCGAGGGGGTGCGACGGTTGGAGCCGGTCCACGCGGGGCGGGCCGGGCGCTTCACGATCGGGGCGAAGATCTCGGCGATCTGCTCCTTGTTCAGCGTCTCCTTCTCAAGCAGCGCGAGGACCAGGTTGTCGAGAACGTCGCGGTTCTCGACAAGGATCTCCCAGGCCTCGTTGTGCGCGGTCTCGATGAGCTTCTTGACCTCTTCGTCGACGAGCGCCGCGACCTCTTCCGAGTAGTCGCGCTGGTGCCCCATCTCGCGGCCCAGGAAGGGCTCGGAGTTGTCGCCGCCGAACTTGATCGCGCCGAGCCGCTCGGTCATGCCGTACTGCGTGACCATCGCGCGGGCCGTGCCGGTGGCCTTCTCGATGTCGTTCGCGGCACCCGTCGTCGGGTCGTGGAAGACGAGCTCCTCGGCCGCGCGTCCGCCCAGCATGTAGGCGAGCTGGTCGAGCATCTCGTTGCGCGTGGTCGAGTACTTGTCCTCGTCGGGCAGGACCATCGTGTAACCGAGGGCCCGGCCGCGGCTGAGGATCGTGATCTTGTGGACCGGGTCGGAGTTCGGTGAGGCCGCCGCGACCAGGGCGTGACCGCCCTCGTGGTACGCGGTGATCTTCTTTTCCTTGTCCGACATGATCCGGGTCCGCTTCTGCGGGCCCGCGACCACACGGTCGATCGCCTCGTCGAGCATCTGGTTGTCGATCAGCTTCCGGTCCGAGCGGGCCGTCAGGAGCGCGGCCTCGTTCAGCACGTTGGAGAGATCGGCACCGGTGAAGCCCGGCGTACGGCGGGCGACGGCCGACAGGTCGACGTCCGGGGCGACCGGCTTGCCCTTCTGGTGAACCTTGAGGATCTCCAGGCGGCCCTGCATGTCCGGGCGGTCGACCGCGATCTGGCGGTCGAAGCGGCCGGGGCGCAGGAGGGCCGGGTCGAGGATGTCGGGCCGGTTCGTGGCGGCGATCAGGATGACGCCGCCCTTCACGTCGAAGCCGTCCATCTCGACGAGCAGCTGGTTGAGCGTCTGCTCGCGCTCGTCGTGACCGCCGCCGAGGCCGGCGCCGCGGTGGCGGCCGACCGCGTCGATCTCGTCGACGAAGACGATCGCCGGAGCGTTCGCCTTGGCCTGCTCGAAGAGGTCGCGGACACGGGAGGCACCGACACCGACGAACATCTCGACGAAGTCGGAACCGGAGATCGAGTAGAAGGGCACGCCCGCCTCGCCCGCGACGGCGCGCGCGAGCAGGGTCTTGCCCGTACCGGGCGGGCCGTACAGCAGCACGCCCTTGGGAATCTTGGCGCCGACGGCCTGGAACTTGGCGGGCTCCTGGAGGAATTCCTTGATCTCGTGGAGTTCCTCGACAGCCTCGTCCGAGCCCGCCACGTCGGCGAACGTCGTCTTGGGGGTGTCCTTGGTGATGAGCTTGGCCTTGGACTTCCCGAAGTTCATGACTCGGGAGCCGCCGCCCTGCATCTGGTTCATCAGGAACAGGAAGACGACGACGATGAGCACGAAGGGCAGCAGGGACAGCAGGATGCCCACGAACGGGTTCTGCTTCGACGGGGAAACGGTGTACCCGTCGGGGATCTGCTTGTCCTCGAACTTGGCCTGGAGATCCTTGGCCACCTCGACGCCCTGGTCGCCGATGTAGCTGGCCTGGATCTTGCTCGAGCCGTCGACCTTCTGGCCGTCCTTGAGCTCGACCTTGATGGTGTCTTCATCGCCGGTGGTCAGCTTGGCCGACTGCACCTTGTTGTCGTCGATGGCCTGAATTACCTGGCCGGTGTCCACCGTCTTGTAGCCGCCGGACGAACCGACGACCTGCATCAACACGACCACGGCAAGGACGGCCAGCACGATCCACATGACCGGCCCACGGAAGTATCGCTTCACGTCCATCCATACGGAGCGGTGCCGCCCCGTCCCTCCTGCCATAGTGAGTTTGATAAGGCTGTTTGGAGCTTCTGGTGCTGTTCTCGGTGCTGCTCTTGGTGCTGCTGCAGCTATTTGAAGAACTGTTCTTCGGACGGTACCCCAGCATTGTCACCCGAAGCCGCAGGGGACGGCCCAGAATCTGCCCTTCGCATGCTCCAACGGCGGGAACGCCGCGAGGGTTCCCGTCCCCGCGTGCGGGTCTGACGGCGACTCAGCCGCCGTAGACGTGCGGTGCGAGGGTGCCGACGAACGGCAGGTTCCGGTACTTCTCCGCGTAGTCCAGGCCGTAGCCGACCACGAACTCGTTCGGGATGTCGAAGCCGACCCACTTCACGTCGATGTCGACCTTGGCCGCCTCGGGCTTGCGCAGCAGCGTGCACACCTCGAGGGAGGCGGGCTCGCGCGAGCCGAGGTTGGTGAGCAGCCAGGACAGCGTCAGACCGGAGTCGATGATGTCCTCGACGATCAGGACGTGCTTGTCCTTGATGTCGGTGTCCAGGTCCTTGAGGATCCGCACGACACCGGAGGACTGGGTGCCCGAGCCGTACGAGGACACCGCCATCCAGTCCATGGTGAGCGGGGTGGACAGGGCGCGAGCCAGATCCGCCATGACCATCACGGCGCCCTTGAGGACCCCGACGATCAGCAGGTCCTTGCCCGCGTACTCCGCGTCGACCTTCGCGGCCAGCTCGGCCAGCTTCGCGTCGATCTCTTCCTTGGTGATGAGCACCGACTGAAGGTCGGTGCCCATGTCTTTCGCGTCCACCCGCATCACTTTCGGTCGTCCCACCGGCCGCCGCGACGTGACCCGTCGAGTCAGCCTTGCCGGATGACCAGTCTGCCACCCTGCCGCTGAGCCACGACTTTGCCCGGCAGATTGATCCCTCCCTGGCCCCGCCAGCCCGTGATCAGGCGGTCGATCTCCTCGATGTGCCGGGCGAACAGCGCCCCGGCCGGGGCGCCGGCCTCGATGGCCGACTTCCGCAGGATCCGGCGGCGTACGGCGGGCGGCAGGGCGTACAGCTTGGCGCATTCGAGGAGTCCGGCCGCGTCCCGTACGGACTCGGTGGCCTCGCGGGCCCAGGTGTCCAGCGCGTCGGCGTCGTCGCGGGACAGCTGGGCCGTACGGGCGAGGGCCTCGACGACGCCCTTGCCGAGCGACTTCTCCAGGGCGGGCAGGCCCTCGTGGCGGAGCCTGGACCTGGTGTACGCCGGGTCGGTGTTGTGCGGGTCGTCCCAGACGGGCAGGTGCTGGACGAGGCAGGCCTTGCGGGCGGTCTGCCGGTCGAGCGTGAGGAAGGGGCGTCGGTAGCGGCCCGCGGTGCCGGAGATCGCGGCCATGCCGGACAGGGAGCGGATGCCGGAGCCGCGGGCGAGGCCGAGCAGGACGGTTTCGGCCTGGTCGTCGCGGGTGTGGCCGAGCAGGACGGCGGCGGCGCCGTGGCGTTCGGCGGCGGCGTCGAGGGCGGCGTAGCGGGCGTCGCGGGCGGCGGCCTCGGGTCCGCCGTCACGGCCGACGTCGACGGGGACGGACTCGACGGGGTTCAGGCCGAGGGCGGTCAGGCGCGCCGCGACGTCCTCGGCTCGGGCGTCGGAGCCGGGCTGCAGGCCGTGGTCGACGGTGATGCCACCGGCGCGGATGCCGAGTTTGGGGGCCTCGAAGGCGAGCGCCGAGGCGAGGGCCGTGGAATCGGCTCCTCCCGAGCAGGCGGCGAGCACCACGGGCCCGGGGTCCGCGTCGGTGCCCGGCGGGGAGTCGTTGAGGATGTCGTGGAGGACGCGGCGGACCGCCAGGCGTATCGCCGCGACCGCAGGATGGGGACCCATGTCCGGTTCCCTTCATTCCGTTGTCTGGGGGGTGGGCGCTACTGGAGACCGGATCGAACGGGAACCAGCAACCGTCCGACTCGGCTCATTCGCTCAACGGTGACTCGGTGAGATCGGTCACGCAGAGTGTGTCGATGGTGACAGAGCCGAGCCGTTCCCCGAGCATTGCACGCCTGCCCACGGCCTACGGTCCCTCGGATGGGTGATCCTGAGCAATTTTGGGCGTGCCTTACGGGGCTTCGTGAGCGCCGTCCGACTTGTTGTGCACCCGCGCGACCCAGTCCGCCGGTTTCGCGATCTCCGCCTTGGTCGGCAGCGTGTTGGGAGAGGTCCACACGCGGTTGAAGCCGTCCATTCCCACCTCGTCGACGACGGCCCGGACGAACTTCTCGCCGTCGCGGTACTGGCGCAGTTTGGCGTCGAGGCCGAGGAGCTTGCGCAGCGCCAGGTCGAGCCTTGAGGCGCCCTTCTGCCTGCGCTGTTGGAACTTCTCGCGGATCTCCTCGACGGACGGCACGACGGCCGGGCCCACCCCGTCCATCACGAAGTCCGCGTGCCCTTCGAGGAGGGACATGACGGCCGTGAGGCGGCCGAGGATCTCGCGCTGCGCCGGGGTCTGCACGAGCTCGACGAGCGAGCGCCCGCCGTCGTCCTCCTCGCCCTCGGGGCGCCCTCCGGCGAGGGACTGGGCGGCCTCCCGGACGCGCTCAAGGAACGTCCCGGGGTCGACCTCGGTCTCCTCCAGGAATGACTGGATCTCGCCCTCCAGGTGGTCGCGCAGCCAGGGCACGGCCGTGAACTGGGTGCGGTGCGTCTCCTCGTGCAGACAGACCCAGAGCCTGAAGTCGTGCGGCTCCACGTCGAGTTCGCGCTCCACGTGCACGATGTTCGGCGCTACGAGGAGGAGTCGGCCGCCGCCGTCGGGCGCGGCCGGCAGTTCGCGGGTGGCGGGGGCGAAGGTCTCGTACTGGCCGAGGACGCGGGAGGACAGGAACGAGAGCAGCATGCCGAGTTCGACGCCCGTGACCTTGCCGCCGACGGCGCCGAGCACCGCCGGGCCCGCGCCCGAGCCGCGCCGCTCCTGCATCTTGTCGAGCAGGGGCTTGAGGACCGCGCGGAAGCCCGCGACGTTGGCCTTCACCCAGCCGGGGCGGTCGACCACGAGGACCGGGGTGTCGTGGTCGGCGTCGGTGGCCATGCGTGTGTACGCGCGGACGTGTTCCTCGGAGGCCTTGGCGTGCCGGCGCAGCTCCGCGACGACGGCCCGCGCCTCGTCCCGACTGACCTCTGGGCCTGGTCGTACGAGTCGCGTCGCGGTCGCCACCGCGAGGTTCCAGTCGACCATTCCCGAAGATGCAGCACCGCCGAGGCTCGTCATGCGTCAACGGTACGTGACCCCCCGCGTACCGGAAGAGGGCTCGGCCCCGGAGCGGCGCCCCACTTCGGTCCCTCGGAACCCTTAGGGGTTCACCTGCAGCCGCAGTTGGCGACGGAGGAGGCGAGGCGGTCGAGGCCGGACTGGGCGGCCTTGGGGTCGGTGGCGCCCTCCGTCATGAACGCGAAGACGAGGAGGCGGCCGTCGGCGTCGACGACCGTTCCCGCGAGCGTGTTGACGCCGGTGAGGGTGCCGGTCTTGGCACGGACCAGGCCCGTTCCTGAGGCGTCGGCCGCGTCTTCGTAGCGGCCGGCGAGGGTGCCGGTGAAGCCCGCGACGGGGAGGCCCGTGAGGACGGAGCGCAGTTCGGGGCGTGAGGGGTCGGCGGCGTCGGCGAGCAGGCCGGTGAGCAGGTTCGCGGAGACCTTGTCGGCGCGGTCGAGGCCGCTGCCGTCGGCGAAGTGGGTGTCCTTGAGGGGGAGGCGGAGCTTCTTGAGCTGCTTCTCGACGGCCTTGCCGCCGCCGTCGAAGTCGTGGCTCTCTCCCGTGGCGATCGCGGTCTGCCGGGCGAGCGCCTCGGCGATGTCGTTGTCGCTGTGCGTCAGCATCCGCTCGACCAGGGCGGACAGCGGCGGCGACGACACCTTCGCGAGCTGCTCCGTCCGGCCGGACTCCTTGCCGGGGCCCGGGTCGCCGCCCTTGGTCTCGATGCCGTGGTCGTCGAGCAGGCCGGCGAACTTCTTCGCGGCGGCCGCCGCCGGGTCGCCCTCGCGCGTGGCCGGGCCGCTGTCGGAGTCGTCGGTGCGGGCCTCGTCGGCCATGAGGGGGGTGACCTGGGCGAGGTTCTCGTTGGGGCCGATGGGGTGGGTGTCGGGCCCGGAGTACAGCGAGGTGTCGTACGTGAGGGTGACCTTGTCGATGCCGCGCTTCTTGAGGTCCTTGGCGGTGTCATCGGCGAGGGTGCGCAGGCTGGCGGCACCGTAAGGATTCTTCTCGCGGGCGGTGAGGGTGGGGTCGCCGCCGCCGATCAGGATCAGTTCCTTGGAGTCCTTCTCCAGGGCCGTGCGGGTGGCGATGCGGTGGTCGGGTCCCGCCGCCGAGAGGGCCGCGACGGCCGTGGCCAGCTTCGTCGTGGAGGCGGGGGTGAGGGTGTCACCCGGTGCTCTTCCGTAGAGCCTCTTTCCGGTGACGGCGTCGACGACCGCGGCGGTGCGGTGGCCGCCGAGCGCGGGGGCCTTGAAGAGCGGGTCGAGGACGTCCGCGAGGGCGCTCTTCGTGGGGCCGGGGACGGACGCTCCGGGGGCGGCGAGCACCGCGGGCGCGCTCGGCGCCGCGCTCGGCCCCCGGCCGTGATCTGCGCCACCTCCGACCTCCGAGGAGGCGGCCCGGTCGGCCTCGGCCTTACGCTGACCGGAAGCGTCCCAGGGACCGGCCGCGAGCGCCACGACGGCCGCGAGGGCGAGGCCCACGGCCGTCGCACCCACGGTGACGTGCTTGGTCTTGGATCCGGCAACGGTCTTCGCCGCACTCTTCACGAGCTGCGAAGCCTTCGGCTCCGGCACCGCGGACCAGCCCCTTTCGCGATCACACATCTGCGTAGGGGACACTTAACCACCAGACGTTTGTGTTGATCATTGAGGAGCCACCGGTGGAGTTCGACGTTCTGATCGAGATTCCTAAGGGATCGCGGAACAAGTACGAGGTCGACCACGAGACCGGTCGCATTCGCCTCGACCGTCGCCTGTTCACGTCGACCGCCTACCCGACGGACTACGGCTACGTCGAGAACACCCTCGGCGAGGACGGCGACCCGCTGGACGCGCTGGTCATCCTGGACGAGCCGACGTTCCCGGGCTGCCTCATCAAGTGCCGCGCGATCGGCATGTTCCGGATGACGGACGAGGCCGGCGGCGACGACAAGCTGCTGTGCGTCCCGGCGACGGACCCGCGGATGGAGCACCTGCGCGACATCCACCACGTGTCGGAGTTCGACCGCCTGGAGATCCAGCACTTCTTCGAGGTCTACAAGGACCTGGAGCCGGGCAAGTCCGTCGAGGGCGCCGACTGGGTCGGCCGTACCGAGGCCGAGGCCGAGATCGAGCGCTCGTACAAGCGCGCGCAGGACAACGGCGGCCACTGAGTCTCCAGCGTTCATGAACGGGCCGCCCCCCTGGGGCGGCCCGTTCGCGTATCTGTGCGCATACTGAGGCGTACGAGCGGTAGACGGATACGCAGCGACGCGAAGGGCGAGGATCGGCAGAGGTGACGGAGCGGGAGTCCGAGGCCCCAGAGGACCGCAAGCCGCAGTCCGACGAGGCCCGCAGCGCGTTCACGCAGCCCATCGGGATCATCACGCAGCAGCCGGTGGTCGACGACGAGTCGTCGACCACGTCGGAGTTCGCGGTCCCCGACGGGCTGAGCGTGCAGGCACCGGAGCCGGTGGACACGGAGGGCTCGGCGTTCACGCGGCCCAAGACGTACAGCGCCCGCGAGTCGCCGCCCGCGTTCACGCCGCCGCAGGGCATCCCCATGGTCAGGCTGGCCAAGGAAGCGCCCTGGCAGGACCGGATGCGCACCATGCTGCGGATGCCGGTCGCCGAGCGGCCCGCGCCCGAGCTGGTGCAGAAGCACGACGAGGAGCACGGGCCCGCCGTGCCGCGCGTGCTCGACCTGACGCTGCGTATCGGGGAGCTGCTGCTGGCCGGTGGTGAGGGCGCCGAGGACGTGGAGGCGGCGATGTTCGCCGTGTCCCGGTCCTACGGGCTCGACCGCTGCGAGCCGACAGTAACGTTCACTCTGCTCTCGATCAGCTTCCAGCCGTCCCTGGTGGACGACCCGGTGACGGCCTCGCGCACCGTGCGCCGCCGCGGCACCGACTACACGCGCCTCGCGGCCGTGTACCGGCTCGTCGACGACCTCAGCGACGAGGAGACCGAGGTCTCCCTGGAGGACGCCTACCGGCGCCTCGCGGAGATCCGCCGCAACCGGCACCCCTACCCGGGCTGGGCGCTCACCGGGGCGAGCGGGCTGCTCTCCGGGTCCGCCGCGATCCTGGTCGGCGGTGACTGGCTGGTGTTCCTCGTGGCCGCGATCGGCTCGATGCTCGGCGACCGGCTCGCGTGGCTGTGCGCGGGGCGCGGGTTCCCGGAGTTCTACCAGTTCACGGTGGCCGCCATGCCGCCCGCCGCGATGGGCATCGCGCTGACGCTCGCGCACAACTACGTAGACGTGAAGGCGTCCGCGGTGATCACCGGTGGGCTGTTCGCGCTGCTGCCGGGGCGGGCGCTGGTGGCCGGGGTGCAGGACGGTCTGACCGGCTTCTACATCACGGCCGCGGCACGCCTCCTGGAAGTCATGTACTTCTTCACGGGCATCGTCATCGGCGTCCTGCTGATGCTCTACGTAGGCGTGCAGTTGAACGCGCAGCTCGACCCGGAAGAGGCGCTGGGGTCCAACAACCGGCCCGTGTGGCAGATCGTCGCGTCGATGACGCTGTCGCTCGCGTTCGCCGTGCTGTTGCAGCAGGAGCGGACGACGGTGATCGCCGTGACGCTCAACGGCGGCGTGGCGGGCGCGATCTTCGGGGCGCTGCACTACCAGGGCGGGATCTCGCCGGTGGCCGCGACGGCCGCGGCGGCGGGGCTCGTGGGCCTGTTCGGGCAGCTCTTCTCGCGCTACCAGTTCGCGTCCGCGCTGCCGTACGTGACGGCCGCGATCGGCCCGCTGCTGCCGGGTTCGGCGACGTACTTCGGGCTGCTCGCGATCGCCCACAGCGATGTGAACGGCGGGGTCCAGTCGCTGTCCAAGGCGGCGGCGCTGGCCCTCGCCATCGCGATCGGCGTGAACCTCGGTGGCGAGGTCTCCCGCCTGTTCCTGCAGGGGCCGGGGGCGGCGGGGCGCCGCGCGGCGAAGCGTACGAGGGGCTTCTAAGGGCCCTTCGTACGAAGGGGTGTCAGCTCGTACGAAGGGGGGGGTCAGCGCTTCGCGTGGCGGCGGCGCTGCGGCTGTGCGGCCGGGGCCTCTCCGGGCGTGCCGGCCGCCGCCTTCTTCGCCTTGCCGCGGGCCCGCAGGAACTCGATCGCGATCGGCACCACCGAGATCAGGACGATCAGGATCAGGATCGCCTCGATGTTCTTGTGCACGAAGTCGATGTTGCCGAGCCAGGAGCCGAGCAGCGTCACGCCCGCGCCCCAGAGCACGCCGCCGATCACGTTGAACGTGACGAACGAGCGGTACCGCATGCCGGAGACGCCCGCGATGATCGGCGTGAACGTCCGGACGATGGGCACGAAGCGGGCCAGGACCAGGGACTTCGGGCCGTACTTCTCGAAGAACTCGTGCGCCTTCTGCACGTTCTCCTGCTTGAAGAGGCGGGAGTCCGGGCGCCTGAAGAGGGACGGGCCGACCTTCTTGCCGAACATGTAGCCCGCCTGGTCACCGAGGACCGCGGCGAGGCAGATCAGGCCGATGGCCCCCCACAGCGGGAAGTCCATGGTGCCCGCCGTGATCAGCAGGCCCGTCGTGAACAGCAGCGAGTCGCCCGGCAGGAAGAAGCCGATCAGCAGTCCCGACTCGGCGAACACGATCAGCAGCAGGCCCCAGATGCCGAACGTGTTCAGCAGGTAGTCCGGGTCCAGCCAGCTTGGTCCTAGAGCAAGCGTCATCACGGGTCCGGACTCCTGAGGGGATTGGGTGACAGAGGCAAGGCACTGCAATGGCGATGCAAAGTTATCAACGCCGGTTTTCCCTGCCAGGTTCCAGTGGCCCCCTCAGGATGCACTGTGCGGAAACTGTGGCAAACCTGTCGGTCAGCCGTTTCAGGCGCACTCAGGGGCTCAGGCGTTCCGGACGGCGTTCGCGTGGATCGCGTCGCGCAGGTGCTCCGCGACGCCCTCGCCCATGGCGTCGTAGTACGCCTTGAAGCGCTCGTCGTCGACGTACATGTCGCCGAAGCAGATGTGCATCTCGTACGAGACCTCGAAGTACCAGCGCGAAACGTGCGCGCGGTGCTCCTCGGCCAGGTCCATGGCGCGCTCGCCGACCGCCGGCTCGCCCGCCGCGACCAGGGCCGCGTAGCGCGCGCTCCAGTCGTCGACCTCGGCCTGGATCCGCTTCCAGTCCTCCTTGGTGTACGTCGCGGCCCGGCGCTGCGACTCGGCGTACGCGTCCGTGCCGCCCCAGCGCTGTTCGGCCTCCTCCTGGTACTGCTCGGGGTCCTTGTCCCCGAAGACCTCGAAGCGCTCCTCGGGGGTGAGCTGGATGCCCATCTTCTGTGCCTCCATGGCGTGTTCGACGGCCTCGGCCATCTTCTGCAGTTTCTCGATGCGGACGGTCAGCAGTTCGTGCTGGCGCCGCAGGTGTTCGCGGGGGTCGGTGTCCGGGTCGTCCAGCAGGGCCTGGATCTCGTCCAGCGGGAAGCCGAGTTCCCGGTAGAAGAGGACCTGTTGGAGGCGGTCGAGGTCGGCCTCGCTGTACCGGCGGTGGCCCGCCGTGCTGCGCTCGCTCGGGGCGAGCAGGCCGATCTCGTCGTAGTGGTGCAGGGTGCGCACCGTGACCCCGGCGAACTGGGCGACCTGGCCCACGGAGTAGCTCATCCGCCGCACCTCCTTCCTCGTACGTCATTCAGCTTGGAGCCTCACGTGACGTGAGGTGCAAGTCGGTTCCGGCGGCGATTTTCCGGGTGTTACCGGGGTGTTATGGCGCATTTGTCCGCTTAAGGTGGCGCCGTGAGTACCCATACCGAGACCGGACCGCCGCCCCCGCCCGCACCCGCGCCCACGCCCGCCGTGTCCGCTCGCACGCTGCTGCCGTTCGTGCTGCCCGCGCTCGTCGTCGGCGTCGCGTGCAGCGTGCTCTTCCTCGCGCTCGACTGGGTCGCGGAGGAGCTGGCGGGGCTGGTGTGGGAGGACCTGCCGGACGCGCTCGGCATCGGCGGCTACTCCGCGCTGTGGATCATCGTGATGCTCACGCTCACGGGTGTCCTCGTCGGGCTCGTCGTCTGGAAGGCGCCGGGGAACGCGGGCCCCGACCCGGCCACGATGGGGCTCGGCGGCGAGGCGCCGCTGCCGCCGTACGTGCTGCCGGGGCTCGCGCTCGCGGCGGCGCTGATGCTGGCCGGCGGGCCGAGCCTGGGCCCGGAGAACCCGATCATCGCGGTGAACGTGGGGCTCTCGTTCTGGCTCGGCAAGAAGCTGCTGCCGCGGTCGGCCGCGACGATGTGGGTGAGCCTGGCGACCGCGGGGACCATCGGCGCCCTGTTCGGTACGCCGATCGCGGCCGCGCTGCTCGTCTCGGAGACGCTGGCCGGGAAGGCGCTGCCGATGAAGGGCTCGCTGTGGGACAACATGTTCGGGCCGCTGCTCGCGGCGGCCGCGGGCTCCATGACCACCTCGCTGCTCGCCTCCCCCTCCTTCGACCTCGGCCTGCCGCCGTTCGGCGACCCGGGCTGGCGGGACGTCCTGGCGGCGATCGTCGTCGCGTGCGCCGCCGCGGTCTTCGCGATGACCGCCGTGTACGCCTTCCCCTACGTGCACCGCGCCTTCTCCCGCCTCGGCCACCCGATGCTGACGCTTCCGCTCGGCGGGCTCGTCCTCGGCCTGCTCGGGGCGCTGGGCGGCGAACTGACGCTGTTCAAGGGGCTCGCCGAGGTCAAGGAGATCGCCGCGGCGCCGGACGGCCGGTCGGCCGGGGAGTTCGCGCTGCTGACCGTGGTGAAGCTGGCGGCGCTGCTGATCGCCGCGACGTGCGGCTTCCGGGGCGGGCGGATCTTCCCCGCCGTCTTCGTGGGCGCGGCGTTCGGCCTGTTCGCGCACGCGGTGGTGCCCGGCGTGAACCCGTCGGTCGGCATCGCGGCGGGCGTGCTCGGCGTGCTGCTCGCGATCACCCGGCAGGGCTGGGTCAGCCTGTTCACGGCGGCCGTCCTGGTCGCCTCCCCCGCGATCATCGCCCTGATGTGCGTCGCGTCGCTGCCCGCCTGGCTACTGGTGACGGGGCGGCCGCAGATGCAACTGTCGGAGGACGGTTCGGCGATCCGCTGACACACAGACTCAACTGCCCTTTTACGTAAAGGAGTTGCACCGATGTCACCGCTGCACCAGAGCCCTGCCGACCGGTACGGGAAGCCAGACGAGCGCCCGATCGCCGTCAACCCCTTCTACGGAGAGGCGAATCCGACGGCCGGGATGACGGACGCCCCGCCCAAGCACCGCCTTCCGGAGGGCCCGCTCGCCCCCATGACGGCGTATCAACTCGTCCGCGACGAACTGATGCTGGACGGCAACGCGCGCCTCAACCTCGCCACCTTCGTCACTACGTGGATGGAGCCGCAGGCGGGCGTCCTCATGGGCGAGTGCCGGGACAAGAACATGATCGACAAGGACGAGTACCCGCGGACGGCGGAGCTGGAGCGGCGCTGCGTCGCCATGCTCGCCGACCTGTGGCACGCGCCCGATCCCTCGGCCGCCGTGGGCTGTTCGACCACCGGGTCGAGCGAGGCGTGCATGCTCGCCGGGATGGCGCTCAAGCGGCGCTGGGCGGCGCGGAACGCGGACCGGTACCCCTCGCGCGAGGCCCGGCCCAATCTGGTCATGGGCGTGAACGTGCAGGTGTGCTGGGAGAAGTTCTGCAATTTCTGGGAGGTGGAGGCGCGGCAGGTGCCCATGGAGGGCGACCGGTTCCACCTCGATCCGGCCGCGGCGGCGGAGCTGTGCGACGAGAACACGATCGGCGTCGTCGGGATCCTGGGGTCGACCTTCGACGGTTCGTACGAGCCGATCGCCGAACTGTGCGCGGCGCTCGACCAGTTGCAGGAGCGGACCGGCCTGGACATCCCCGTGCACGTCGACGGGGCCTCCGGCGCCATGGTCGCGCCGTTCCTCGACCCCGACCTGGAGTGGGACTTCAGGCTGCCGCGGGTGGCGTCGATCAATACGTCGGGGCACAAGTACGGGCTCGTGTACCCGGGGGTCGGGTGGGCGCTGTGGCGGGACGCGCAGGCCCTTCCGGAGGAACTGGTCTTCCGGGTCAACTACTTGGGCGGCGACATGCCGACCTTCGCGCTCAACTTCTCGCGGCCCGGGGCGCAGGTGGTGGCGCAGTACTACACGTTCCTGCGGCTCGGGCGGGACGGCTACCGGGCCGTTCAGCAGGCGACGCGGCAGGTGGCGCGCGGGCTCGCCGACCGGATCGAGGCGCTCGGCGACTTCCGGCTCCTCACGCGCGGCGACGAGTTGCCGGTGTTCGCGTTCACCACGGCGGAGGACGTGAAGGCGTACGACGTGTTCGATGTGTCGCGGCGGTTGCGGGAGCGGGGGTGGTTGGTGCCGGCGTACACGTTTCCGGCGCACCGGGAGGACTTGGCGGTGTTGCGGGTGGTGTGCCGCAATGGGTTCTCGTCGGATCTGGCGGAGTTGTTGGTGGAGGATCTGGGGCGGTTGCTGCCGGAGCTGCGCAGTCAGCCGCACCCGTTTACGCGTGACCGGGGCGCTGCCACCGGGTTCCATCACTGAACGCCACGGGGCTCCGCCCCGGACCCCGCTGCTCAATCGCCGCAGGGGCTTGATTATGGTCCCGTCGCGATCGTCACGAGGCTTTGATTGTGGGCCCGTCGCGATCGCCACCAGGGCCTGATTGCAGGCCCGTCGCAATCGTCACCACGGCCTGATTGTGGGCCCGTCGCAATCGTCACCACGGCCTGAATGTGGGCCCGTCGCGATCGCCACGAAGGCTTGAATGTAGGCCCGTCGCGACCATCGCCAGGGCTTGAATGTAGGCCCGTCGCAATCGTCACCAGGGCCTGATTGCAGGCCCGTCGCGATCGTCACCACGGCCTGATTGCAGGCCCGTCGCGATCGTCACCAGGGCTTGATCGTGCCGCGTACGGGTTCTCCTCGCCCTTCGCCAGTACGCCCACGAACGGTTCGCCCTCGCCCGCGAAGGTGTAGGCGCCGGCCTCGATGCGGGTGATCAGGCCCTTGGTCCACTGAGCGCCGGTGTCGGCCGAGTGGACCCAGTGGTTCATGATCTCGCCGATGTGGCCCAGCTGTTCGGGGCCGTCCTCGGGCGTGTAGTACTCCGTGACGGAGCGCCGCCACTCCTCCATGGCGCGCACCCGCTCCTTGAGCAGGGCGACGACCTCGTCGCGCGGCAGGTCGACCATGCAGCCGAGCGCCGCCGTGAGGATGTCGGGCCGCTGGTCGTACGAGGTCAGGGACGAACGGACCAGGGCGAGGTACTCCTCCTGCCCCCGCTCCGTGAGCTCGTACTCGGTGCGCGGCGGGCCCCCGGCCGTGGACGGCGCGATCTCATGGGCCCGCAACAACCCTTGCTTCGCCATCTGTTTCAACGCGTGGTAGATCGACCCGGGCTTGGCGTTCGACCACTCGTGGGCGCCCCAGTACTCCAGGTCGTTGCGCACCATGTAGCCATGCGCGCGCCCGTGCTGCCGCACGGCTCCGAGGACCAGGAGGCGGATCGCTGACATGGGCCCCAGCCTAGGACGTGAAGGCACAGGGGCTCGTCGGAGGTCAAGCGAAGACGCGTAGGAAATTCCCTACGTTTGACGCGTAGGTATTTCCCTACGTAATGTCGAGGGCATGCGGAACATCACCCACGCCTCCTTCATCACCCTCCCCGTCACCGACCAGGACCGCGCGCTGCGCTTCTACGTAGACGTGCTCGGCTTCGAGGTCGTCGTCGACCGACAGATGCCGCCCGGCCGGTGGCTACAGGTCGCGCCCGCCGGGGCGCAGACCGTGTTCACGCTCTCCGGGCCGGGGATGGGGGATTTCGTGCCCGGCTCCACGCGCGGGATCATGTTGGTCACGACCGACGTCGACGCCGACTGCGAGCGGCTCAGGGCCGCGGGCGCCGAGGTCAGCGGGCCGGACGAGATGCCGTGGGGCCGGATGGCCGGCTTCAGCGACCCGGACGGCAACGGCCTGATGCTGATCACCGAGAACACCGAGAACACCGAGAACACAGCAGGGAGTTTCTGACCGCCATGAGTCCCGCGAGCGCGCGCACCGCCCCCGGCCAGGTCCACGACCAGGACCCGGACCGGATCTTCGGCGCGCTCGCCAACGGCACCCGCCGCGAAGTGCTGCGCCTGCTGCGGGAGCACGGGCCGCAGCCGGCCGGCGCCATAGCCGACCGGTTCGACATGGCCCGCCCCAGCCTCTCCGAGCACCTGAAGGTGCTGCGCGACGCGGGGCTCGTCTCCGAGGAGCGTTCGGGGCGGCAGCGGATCTACCGTCTTGAGGCCGCGCCGCTCGCCGACGTACAGGACTGGCTGCATCCCTACGAGCGGTTCTGGCGGAAGAAGCTGAGTGCCCTCAGCGACGTACTGGACGCCATGCCCGACGATGACGCCTCATGAGCATCGATGGCAGCCACGAGCCCGACCCCACCACCATCACCGTCGACCAGTTCTTCCCGCACCCGCCCGCGAAGGTCTGGCGCGCGCTGACCGAACCGGAACTGATCAAGCGTTGGATGATGCCGGGCGGCGAACGGTTCAGGCTCGTCGTCGGGCACCGGTACACGATGACGGCGATTCCGCGCCCGGGCACCAATTTCTCCGGGACGGTCGAGGCGGAGGTCCTCGCGTACGAGGACGAGCGGATGCTGAGCGTCCGATGGGCGGACCGGGACCCTGCCAATTCCGCGGACTGGACCATCACTTGGACCCTGCGCCCGGAAGGACGTGGCACACGTCTCTTTTTGGTGCACGAGGGATTCGATCCGGACGACCCCGCGCAGGCAATGGCTCGAAAGATCATGGACAGTGGCTGGCGTTCGCATGTAATGCGGGCATTTGGGCAGGCGCTTTCCATGCTGTAACTGCGAGAACACCCCGCGTGCACGTGCATCTGCCCATGCATGGGCATATGAACGCAGCTATGATCCTGGACAGTTGGGGCAGTTGATCACTGGTGTCCCGGCTTTCACATTGACCACAGAATCATTCACTGTTACAGCACTGACAGCACCACCGGGGAGCGAACCGTGCACCACGTGTACAACGGCATGGCGGCCACGGAGTTGCACGGAGTGGTCTGGCAGAAGAGCAGGCACAGCAACTCACAAGGTTCCTGTGTGGAGTTCGCCAAGTTGCCCGGTGGAAGAGTCGCCGTGCGCAACTCGAACTTTCCCGAGGGGCCCGCGCTCGTCTATACGCCGGCGGAGATAGAAGCGATGCTTCTCGGCGTGAAGGACGGGGAGTTCGACCACTTGGTGGCCGGGGCCTGACGTAACTTCAGCTCCTGAACGGCGCCTCAGTTCCTGAACGGCGCCTCAGGTCCTGAACAGCGCCCAGACGACCTTGCCGCTCGGCGCGCCGGCCAGCGGATGCCAGCCCCAGCTGTCGGCGAAGGAGTCGACGAGGAACAGGCCGCGCCCCGATTCCGCCGAGAAATCGGCGTCGACGTCGACCTCGCGGGCGACCGGACTGTCGTCGCTGGGATCGCGGACCGCGCACACTACGCGCGAAGACCAGTGCATCAGATGCAGACGTACGGGCGGATCCTGGCCGTGTGGCGTATCCGCGGGGAGGCCGTGCCGCAGGGCGTTGGTGACCAGTTCGGAGACGACGAGACAGATGTCGTCGAAACGCTCCATGGCTTCCCAGTCCGCGAGCGTCCTGCGACTGAACTCACGTGCGGAGCGCACCGCTTCATAGCGGGCCGGCAAAGCGCAGGACGCGGTGCTGGAGACGGCCGAGGGGTCGACCGGAGGCAGGCTCTGCCTTAACGCATCCAGCGACTCGAGCATGGTCGATCCATTCGTCCCCATGCGAGGCACTCCCCAGTTTCGCAGTACGCAGCGAGCGGTGGTGGCGCCATCGTTCCGAATGCGTACAGCGGATGCAAGGGCAGATGCACGTGCACGCGCCCGACTTGGGAGACCTCGTACCGCTTCTCGCTGTTTTCTTCCTACGACTTCTTGCGCATGTGGTTCGTGATCTTTCCGTTTCTGTAACCGTACGAGTACAGGGTGGAGCGTTTTGATGGCAGACTTCGGCCGTGGACCAATGGGGAGGATGAAGAGACGTGACCGCTGGGGAGGCATGGGGGTCACCCCAGGCGCTGAACTCTGGTGGGGGCTCGGTGGTGCGACGCATCCTGCTGGGCTCGCAGCTGAGGCGCCTGCGGGAATCGCACGGGATCACCCGCGAGGCCGCCGGCTACTCGATTCGCGCCTCCGAATCGAAGATCAGCCGCATGGAGTTGGGACGGGTGAGCTTCAAGACGCGCGACGTGGCCGACCTGCTGACGCTGTACGGAGTGGACGACGAGGCCGAACGCTCCGCGCTGCTCTCGCTCGCGAAGGAGGCCAACGTCGCGGGCTGGTGGCACAGTTACAGCGACGTACTGCCCGGATGGTTCCCCACGTACCTCGGGCTCGAGGGCGCCGCGACGCAGATCCGTGGCTACGAAGCCCAGTTCGTGCACGGCCTGCTGCAGACCGAGGGGTACGCCCACGCGGTCGTCGAGCAGGGCATGAAGGGCTCCTCGCGCGAGGACATCGAGCGCCGGGTCGCGCTGCGCATAGAACGGCAGAAGCTGCTGGTCGACGAGCGGGCGCCCGAGGTGCACATCGTCCTCGACGAGGCCGCGGTGCGGCGCGTGCAGGGCGGCCGCGAGGTGATGCGCGGACAGTTGGAGCACCTCATCGAGCTGTCCGCACTCCCCCATCTGACCCTTCAGATCATGCCGTTCAGCCACGGCTGGCACCCCGGCGAGTCCGGCACGTTCACCATTCTCACCTTCCCGGAGTCCGACCTCTCGGACGTCGTTTTCCTCGAACAGCTCACCAGCGCCCTGTATTTGGACAAGCGCGAGGACGTGACGCAGTACGAGAAGGCGATGACGGATCTCTCCACGCAGTGCCCGTCACCCGAGGACAGTGTGCGACTGCTGCGTGACGCATTGTCGGAATTGGCTTGAGTGAGCGGTGAGTTGAGGAATCCCTTGCGGCAACTCCTGCTGTAACTGTCGGTGCCCGGTCGTACGATGACGTGCGTCAAAGGTGCCCGCCCTGCAGCAAGGGATTACATGTCCTACTTCACGGATCTGGACCGGCAATACATCGACGGCTCGTGGCGTCCCGGGCGCGGGGCGTGGGACATCATCGACTTCAATCCCTACAGCGGGGACAAGCTCGCCTCGATAACCGTCGCCTCCGTCGAGGAGATCGACGAGGCCTACCGCGCGGCCGAGCGGGCCCAGAAGGACTGGGCGGACACCAACGCGTACGCGCGCCGCGCCGTCTTCGAGCGCACCCTGCGCCTCCTGGAGGAGCGCGAGGCGGAGATCACCGAGGCGATCATCGACGAGCTCGGTGGTACGCGGGTCAAGGCCGGCTTCGAGCTGCACCTCGCCAAGGAGTTCCTGCGCGAGTCCGTCCAGCTGACGCTGCGACCGCGGTGCAGCGTGATTCCCTCCCCCGTGGACGGCAAGGAGAACCGCCTGTACCGGGTGCCGGTCGGCGTCGTCGGGGTCATCTCCCCCTTCAACTTCCCGTTCCTGCTGTCGCTGAAGTCCGTGGCCCCTGCCCTGGCGCTCGGCAACGGCGTGGTCCTGAAGCCGCACCAGAACACCCCGGTCACCGGCGGTTCGCTGATCGCGAAACTCTTCGAGGACGCGGGCCTGCCGGCCGGCCTGCTCAACGTCGTCATCACCGACATCGCCGAGATCGGCGACGCGTTCCTGACCCACCCCGTGCCCAAGGTCATCTCCTTCACCGGCTCCGACAAGGTCGGCCGGCACGTCGCGACGGTCTGCGCCGCGCAGTTCAAGCAGTCCATCCTCGAACTCGGCGGCAACAGCGCGCTGACCGTGCTCGACGACGCCGACATCGACTACGCGGTGGACGCCGCGGTCTTCAGCCGGTACGTCCATCAGGGCCAGGTCTGCATGGCCGCGAACCGGATCCTCGTGGACCGCGCGGTGGAGCGGGAGTTCACGGAGAAGTTCGTGGCGAAGGTCGCCTCCTTGAAGGTGGGCGACCCGCGCGACCCCGACACGGTCATCGGACCGATCATCAACTCCACGCAGGCGGACGCCGTTTCGAACGTCATCGACACCGCGGTCGCGGAGGGCGCCACGGCTCTCGTACGCGGGAAGGTGGACGGGAACATGGTGGAGCCGGTCGTCCTCACCGGCCTGCCCGCCGACTCCCCGGTCCTTCGGCAGGAGATATTCGGTCCTGTCGCGCTCCTCATCCCGTTCGACGGGGACGAGGAGGCGGTGCGGATCGCGAACGACACCCCGTACGGGCTGAGCGGCGCCGTGCACACCGGCGACGTGGAGCGCGGGGTGGCCTTCGCCCAGCGGATCGACACCGGCATGTTCCACGTGAACGACGGAACCGTGCACGACGAGCCGCTCGTCGCCTTCGGCGGGCAGAAGCAGTCGGGGATCGGCCGGCTCAACGGCGAGGCGACGGTGGAGGCGTTCACCACGCAGAAGTGGATATCGGTGCAGCGGGGGCGGTCGCGGTTCCCGTTCTGAGGACTTTCCTGGTCTGAGGACTTTCCTGGTCTGAGGGCTTTCCTGGTCTGAGGGCTTTCCTGGAAGGAGTAGTCGTGCGCAACAGGAACGTACGGGTCGTCGCGGGTGTCGCGGCCGTCGTGGCGGTGCTCGCCGTGGGCGGGTGCGGCACCAAGTCGGCGGATCAGAAGGCCACTTCGTCGGACGCCGCATCGGGCGCTGCTTCCGGCGCTGCCGCTGCGGCCGGTTCCGCGCGGGACGCCGAGGGTGTCTGGAGCGCGCGCACCGGGACCAAGGCCGTCGTCCTGGCCGTCGGCGGCAAGCAGGCCTCGCTGAGCACCGGCGAGGGGCACCTGTGCACCGGGGTCGTGGACGGCGGCGGCAAGCCGGAGTTCAGCCTGAAGTGCGCGGACGGGAACACCGAGCGCACGGCGGGCGTGGTCGAGTCCAACGACGGCAGCACCATGCGGGTGACCTGGGACGCGGGCAAGAAGGACACGTTCAAGAAGTCGGAGAACGGCAAACTCCCCGACGTGCTGCCGACGTCGACGCACTGACGCGCTGCCGCACTGCCGCACTGCCGCACTGCCGCACCGAGGTCACCGCTGGTCGGCGGTGGACTCCCTCGTCATCGGCGGTACGTCGGTGTCGAGCGCGTCGGAGAGCTCCTCCAGCGTTTCGAGGAACAGCCCCGCCCCGCGGCGCACCACGCGGTCCGGTACGCCCTCGCCGTCCCACGCGTCGAGGGCCTCACGGACCGGTTTCCAGCGCGGGATCCGGCGCTCGCGGATGGCCTGGGCGCCGTCGCGGGTCGCGGCGCGCAGCGCGTCGGCGAGCGCGTCCGCGGCGGGTACGGGGGTCGCGCCGCGCTCCGGCAGGTGCGCCTCCATCAGCATCACGACGCGGCCGATGTGGTGCAGCGCGTGCGCGGCCTCTTCGGCGGCGGCGTTGGACAGGCCGCGGTGGCGTACGGGTTCGGTCTTGGCGCGGGCCGCGGCCTGCTCCCAGGCGATGTGCGCGTCACGGGCCTTGAGCAGCGCCTCGCGCACGTCCGGGCAGCTCTTGCCCGCGGGGCTCGCGTAGTGGCCGACGACCGCGGCGGCGTACTCCCCGAGCGCGACCAGCCAGTCGGCGAGCCGGGTCCGCAGCCGGGGCGTCTCCCACGCCGGGTAGAGCGCGTACGCCAGCATCGCCAGCACGCCGCCGACGAGCGTCAGCACGACCCGCTCGGGCACGGTCTGGCTCCACTCCTGCCCGCCCATCCCCAGCAGGAACACGACGTACATGGCGACGCAGCCCTGGGCCGCGAGCTGCCCCGTACGCATCAGCAGATACATCAGCGCCGCGCACACCACGGCGAGCACGGCGGAGAGATACGTTCCGGGATGCGCGAGCTGCAGGATCGCGGTCGCCAGGGTGACCCCGACCAACGTCCCGCCGAACCGTGCCACCGCCCGCGAATACGTCTGCGAGAAGTCGGGCCGCATGACCATCACGGCCGACATCGGCGCCCAGTAGCCGTGCCCGAACGGCAGCACGTCCCCGATGAGGTAACCGGCCACGGCCACCGCCGCCACCCGATTCGCATGCCGCAGAATCGGCGACCCCGGCCGCGCCTCCCGCCGCACGGCCCGCACCACAACAGGCAACAAATGAAACACACTCGGCCGCCGCAACGACTGCGCGACCACCTCCGCCTTGGGCCCCTCCGCCGACCGACCACCCTCGACCGCCTCCGCCGAGCGACCACCTTCCGACTTCTCCTCAAGCCCCTGCGCACCCGTCGCCGCCGGCTGACCACTCTCAAGCCCCTGCGGCGATTGAGCAGCGGGGTCCGGGGCGGAGCCCCGAGTCTTTTCCAGCCCCGCCGGCGTTTGAGGCGCGGGGTCCGGGGCGGAGCCCCGAGTCTTTTCCAGCCCCGCCGGCGTTTGAGGCGCGGGGTCCGGGGCGGAGCCCCGAGGCGTAGGGGCGGCGCCGCCCGCGGAGTCGGAGGGCCGCACCCCACCCGCCGTCTCCAGCACATCCTTGAGCAACGACCCCAGCCGACTCGCCGCCCGCTGCGAAGGCCCCGACAGAATCGCCCCGGTATCCGGCGTCCGGAACACCGCAATCGCCTCCGGAGGAACCCGTACCGGCGCCCCCCGCCGAATCGCCCTCGCCGCCGCATCGAGAATCGCCCCCGCCGCGGCCAACAACTCCCGCACCCGATCCCGCTCGACCCCCTCCTCCGGCACCCCCACCGCCGGATCCGCCAAAGAAGCCAGCACCGGCCGAATCCGCTCCGCGAGCCCCCGCGCCCCGTGCAACTGCGCCGGCCGCGTCCGCGCCTGCCGCGGCGTGAGCGCCGCCGCGTTGCGCGCCAGCATCAACGGCTCCGGGTCGAACGCGGCCACCGGATCGTGCCGCAACCGCCGCGCGTAATCGGCCTCCGCCGCGAGCGCGTCGGCGAGCGCGTCGCGGTGCGCTCCCCATCGACGTACGGGAAAGAGCACCACCAGCGTCGCCTGCACGAGCCCGCCGAACACCATCATCGCGGCGTGCCCGGCCGCCTCCAGGATCGTCGTCGGCAGCGTGATCGTCACCAGCATCATCGCGACGTTCGACGACGCCATGATGCCGATCGTCGGCCCCGCCGCCCAGGCGAGCCCCGCCAGATACGTCCACAGCGCGAGCAGCGGCAGAAACAGATACAGGTGGGACCCGGTGAGATAACCGAGAAAGGTGGAGATGCCGAGACTCGCCCCGGAGGCGAGCGCGAGCTCGGGCCGCGGCCGCCAGCTCCGCTGAAACGTGGCGATCGCCGCCTGGAACGCCCCGAACGCGGAACCCGCCGCCACCGCGGGACCGAACAGCGACAGGCTGACCGCGATCACGATCGCGAGCCCGGCGGCGCCGCGCAGCGCGATCAGCGGTTCGAGGCGTTTGCGCTCCACGGTCAGGCCCGAGCGCGTGGTCACCTTCAACGCCCGGAACCAGCTCATTTCGCCAGAATACGGGCAAAGTCCTACGGAACCGGGACCGGTTACGCCTCTTCGCGCAGCACCAGGTCCAGAAGGCCGGGGAACCGCTCGTCGAACTCGGCGCGGCGCAGCCGGTTGAGCCGCTTGGGCCCGGCGTCCCGCTGCTCCAGCAGCCCCGCCTCACGGAGCACGGAGAAGTGCCGGCTCAGCGTCGCCTTGGTGACCGGCACGTGGAAGGTGCCACAGGTCCGCTCCCAGTCGGCGGACCCGGCCAGCTCCCGCACGAGGGTGCGCCGCACCGGGTCGGCGAGCGCGAGCAGCGCCGCCTCCAGCGGGACGTCCGCCAGGTCGGCGTGGACCGGTGCCGCGCGGTGTCCCGTCGCGGCCGCTGCTCGTGTGGCCATGTCGCGCTCCTCGTCAAGCCATTGCCGAGTGTTCGATGACGTGCGTACACTCCAGGTGTTCGTAGATCATCGAACATTCTAGCCCTTACGGGAGGAGCCCCCATGCCGTCGCTTAAGGACCCCCAGGACCAGGCCTCGCTTGAGAACCAGCCCCAGTCCCCCGTCCGCGTAGGCATCGTCGGTCTCTCCGCCCGGCGCGGCTGGGCCTCCACCGCCCACCTGCCCGCGCTGCGCGCCCTGCCCGGATTCGAGGTGCGCGCGCTCTCCGCGAGCAGCGCGGCGTCGGCCCGCGCCGCCGCCGAGAAGCACGGCGTCCCGCACGCCTTCGGCAGCGCCGCCGAGCTGGCCGCGTCCGACGAGGTCGACCTCGTCGTGGTCACGGTCAAGGTGCCGGACCACCGGGAGATCATCGAGTCCGCCCTGGCCGCGGGGAAGGCGGTGCTCTCCGAGTGGCCGCTGGGCGTCGGCCTCGCCGAGGCGGAGAAGCTGACCGCGCTCGCGGCGGAGCGCGGCGTGCGCACCTTCACCGGGCTCCAGGCACGCTCCGCCCCGGTCGTCCGTCACCTGCGCGACCTGATCGCGGACGGGTACGTGGGCGAGGTGCTGTCCACCAGCATGGTGGCGTCCGGGCGCGGCTGGGGAGCCGAGGTCCCCGAGGGCGCCGCCTATCTCCTGGACCGGTCGACCGGGGCGAACATGCTGACCATCCCGTTCGGACACACGCTGGACGGCCTGACGGCGGTGCTCGGCGAGGTCGAGGCGGTCGGCGCGGCCACCGCCACCCGCCGCCGGGAGCTGACGGACCCGGGCACCGGCACGGTCGTGCGCCCCGACGTCCCCGACCAGGTGGCGTTCGGCGGCGTACTGGCCTCCGGAGCGGTGGCCTCCGTGCACTTCAGGGGCGGCATGTCACGCGGCACCAACTTCCACTGGGAGATCAACGGGACCGAGGGCGACCTCGTCGTCACCGGCGACCACGGACACCTTCAGATGGGCGAGTACGTCATCAAGGGCGCACGCGGCGACGACACCGAACTCGCCCAACTCGCCGTCCCCGAGCGGTACTTCGAGCCGGAGCTCGCGGCGCTGCGCGGCACCAACGCGTACAACGTCGGCGCCGCCTACGCCCAGCTCCGCCGCGATCTCGCCGACGGCACCTCCGTGCTGCCCGACTTCGCGCACGCGACCCGGCACCACCGCCTGCTCGACCGCATCGAGCGCGCGGCGATCCAACACCGCCCGGCTGCCTGAGAAGGCCTCACCGGCCGGTGCTGCAGCCGTCGGGCCTCAGCCGCCGGGCCTCAGCCCTCAAGACGGGCCCGCCGCGCCGCCGCCGTGCCCTCCGCCCAGCCCGCGGCGTCGGTGACCCCCCTCATCCGCGTCGACACGGTGCGCGGGAACAGCTCCTCCGCCCGGGTCGTCACGGCGGCGTCCCGCGCGGCGAGCACCGGGAGGAGGTCGGCGCGCTCGGCCGTCACCTCTTCGGTGGCCCGCGCGAGCCGGTCCCCGATCCGGTGCGCGTACGCGGCGAGGAACGACTGCCGGAAGGTCTTCGTACGCTTGCGCCCGCCGGCCCGCTGCTCGGCCTCGGCACGCGTCATCGCGGCCGTGGCCTGCACGAGCAGCGACGTATAGAGCATTTCGACGACCTCCAGGTCCGGCTCGAAGCCGACGACCGTCGAGAACCCGAACGCCGAGTTCCACACCGCGCGGCAGCGATTCGCCCCGGCCACCGCGTCGAGGAGCACCGCCTTCGCCGTCTCGTAGGGCGCGTCGACGCCGATCCGGCAGGCGGTGGGCGCGTCCTTGGCGTGCGTACGGGAGGCGAGCAGCGCCTCGTCGACCGAGTGCCTGGCCATCAGCTCCTGCGCCTTCGCCGACAGCGCCTCCGCCTCCGGCGGGTACCCGGTGCGCTCCGCCTTGGCGAGCAGCGCCCGGATCCGGGCGAGGGCGCGCGGCTCCCCCGCGACGGGCGTGCCGACCGACTCCCCCGGCACGGGCCCGACCGGCTCGATCGCGGGCAGTCGCGCAAGCAGCCGGTACAGCTCCAGGACGGTGGTGGCGTACGAGAACCGGTCCGCGCGCCCGGCCGCCCCCGCCGCTTCCTCCGGCAGCTCGGCGAGCTGGGCGGCCCAGCGCGGCGGCAGGTTCTCGTACCGCTCGGTCTCGGCGCGTACGAGACGCGCGGTCAGCTGTACGTGCGCCGCGTCCAGGCCCTCCCGTACGACCATCCGCAGCACGTCGGCCGGCTGCCAGCCGCGCTCCCAGGCCCGCCGGACGAACTCCCGCCCCCGCAGGGCGAGTTCGGCGTCGGCAGCAGGGTCGGCGGCCAGCAGCGAGGCGCCGGTGTCGAGGTCGCCGCCGTCGTGGAGCGCGGCGGCGAGGGCCCGCTCGACAGTCCCGACAGCACTGTCCCCGCTCGTACCGCTACCACTGCCACTGCCGCTCATACGCCCATGATCCCAGCCCTTCGGTACGGGGTTCAGGCGGCGAGCGAGTCCACGATCAGCTCGGCTGCCCTGCGGACCAGCACGCTGTCGCCCTCCTCCGCCGTGTCCGTGTCCGGCTTCGTCGACAGGACGGAGAGGATCACCGGCGCCCCGTCCGGCGTCCAGGCGATGCCGACGTCGTTGGCGGTGCCGTACCGGCCGGTGCCGGTCTTGTCGCCGAGGATCCAGTCGGCGGGCAGCGCCGCGCGGAAGCGTTCGCCGCTGGTGGTGTTGTCGAGCAGCCAGCGGGTCAGGCGGTCGCGGTCGGCGGGTTCGAGGGCGTTGCCCAGGACCAGGCGGGCGTACGTCTTCCCGAGCGCGCGGGGCGTGCTGGTGTCGGTGACGCGGCCCGGCTCGGCCGAGTTCAGGTCGGGCTCCCAGCGGTCGAGGCGGGTGACGCGGTCGCCGGCCGAGCGGACGAAGCGGGTGACGGCGGTGGGGCCGCCGAGGCGTTCCATGAGGAGGTTGGCCGCGGTGTTGTCGCTGTACGAGATCGCGGCGCCGCACAGCTCGTCCACGGTCATGCCGTTCGCGAGGTTCTCCGGCTTCCCCGTGACCGGGGCGCCGACCGCGCGGTCGATGTCGGCCTGCGTGTAGTGGATGCGGCGGGCCAGGAACTCCCCGTCCTCGTCGAGGTCGCGCAGCACGGCGGCGGCGACGAACGTCTTGAACGTCGAGCACATCGGGAAGCGCTCGTCGGCCCGGTGCCGCACCGTGCGCCCGGTGCGGAGGTCGTGCGCGAAGACGCCGAGGCGGGCGCCGTGGCGGCGCTCCAGGGCGGTGAAACGGCCGGAGGCGGAGGCGGGTGCGGGTGCGGCAGCTTGTGCGGCGGCTTGTGCGGGGGCCGTTCCCAGGCCGGTGAGAGCGGTGGCGCCGAGGGCGGCGGTGGCGGTCGTCAGTATGGCGCGGCGGCTGGTGGACACGGTGGGGGTGGTCCCTTCTACGCGGCTTCAGGACGATGACGGTCGTTCCGACCCGTACGTGTACGACGACGATCTTGCCCACCCAAATGGTTGCGGCCCACCGGGACACCAGGGGCCACCGGGATGCCAGGGACCGCCGTGGCATGCGAGGCTCGGGGGCATGAGAGTGGCACTGGCGCAGACCGACTGCGAACTCGGCGACGTGGACGCCAACCTGGAAACGGCCCGCGAACAGATCGCGCAGGCCGAGGCCCAGGGAGCGGACCTGGTCGTCTTCCCCGAACTGAGCCTGCACGGCTACCACCTGGGCGGCCTGAAGTCGGACACGTCGATCGCCACGAACGACCCGCGCCTGCTCGGCCTCACGACCCCGGACGGCCCGGACGTCATGGTGGGCCTGCACGAACACACCAGCCTGCGCGCGTACAACACCTCCGCCTACTACTCCGGCGGCGCCCTCCTGCACGCCCACCGCAAGCTGTACCTGCCGAACTACCTGGCCTGGGAGGAGCGCAAGCACGTCAGCCCCGGCCAGCACGCGCGCGCGTACGACCTGCCCGGGGACCACGGCCGGGCCGCGACGCTGGTCTGCAACGACGCGTGGCAGCCGGTGCTGCCGTGGGTCGCGGTGCAGGACGGCGCGGAGGTCCTGTTCGTGCCCGCGAACAGCGCGGCGACGCTCGACCCGCAGGCCATGGACACCACCCTCTACTGGGACACCCTCCTCTCCTACACGGCGAAGATGCTCCAGTGCTGGGTCGTCTTCGTGAACCGCGTCGGCAACGAGAACGGCGCCTCCTTCTGGGGCGGCTCCCGCGTCGTCGACCCGCGCGGCACGGTGGTCGCCCAGGCCCCCCAGTGGGAACCGTCCCTCGTCACGGTCGACATCGACATCCACGAGGCCCGCCGCCAACGCAGGGCGGTCCCCTTGGTGGCAGAGGCCCGCCTCGGCCTGATCGACCGCGAGGTCCGCCGCCTCATCGACGAGGGCGGCGACAGCTAGGGCCCTTCGGGCCCGGCAATCAAGCCCCTGCGGCGATTGAGCAGCGGGGTCCGGGGCAGCGCCCCGCGACCGCAACCCCGTCGCAGCCCGCACATTGTCAGTGCCGGATGTGACACTCGGCACCGTGACAGAACGCTGGGCCCTGACCCCCACCGAGCACGGCGGAGCGCAACTCGTTCCGCTGGGCCCGGACGCCCTCCCCACGGCCCCCGTCACCACCGAACCCGACCTGGCGAAGGCCATCCGCTCCCGACCGGAGGTCACCCGCTGGGTCTGGCGCGACACCCACGCCGTCTACCCCCACCTCCTCGCCGCCGGCGTCCCCGTGGACCGCTGCTACGACATCGAGGCCGCCGAGAACCTCCTCCTCGCCCACGAGGGCCACCACGGCGACCCCCGCTCCGCCGCTGCCGCCCTCGCCCGCCTCAAGGGCGCCCCGGTCCCACCCGACCCGCCACCCCGCATCGTGGCCCCCGGCCACCTGTCGATGGACGCCCTCTTCGAACCCCGCCCACCCGTCGAGGTCACCCTCACCGACCTCGTCGACGTATACGCGGAGCAGCAGCGCCGCCACGACGCGACCGCCCACCCGGGCCGGATGCGGCTGCTCACCGCGTCCGAGTCGGCGGGCATGCTGGTGGCCGCCGAGATGCACGCGGCGGGCCTGCCGTGGCGGGCGGACGTGCACCGCGCGGTCCTCGCCGAACTGCTCGGCGAGCGCTACGGGGGCGGCGGCGAACCCCGCCGCCTCGCCGAACTGGCGGACGAGGTGTCGGCGGCCTTCGGCAGACCGGTCCGCCCCGACCTCCCCGCCGACGTCATCAAGGCCTTCGCCCAGGCCGGCATCAAGCTGACGTCGACCCGCCGCTGGGAGATCGAGAACATCGACCACCCGGCCGTACCGCCCCTGATCGAGTACAAGAAGCTGTACCGGATCTACACGGCGCACGGCTGGACCTGGCTGAACGACTGGGTCAGGGACGGCCGCTTCAGACCCGAGTACCTGCCGGGCGGCACGGTGTCCGGGCGGTGGACCACGAACGGCGGCGGCGCCCTCCAGATCCCCAAGGTCATCCGCCGCGCGGTCGTCGCCGACCCGGGCTGGCGGCTGGTCGTGGCGGACGCCGACCAGATGGAACCCAGAGTCCTCGCCGCGATCTCCCGCGACCCCGCGTTCATGGAGGTCTCGGGCCAGGCCGCCGACCTCTACCAGGCGGTCTCCGACCGGGCGTTCGCCGGTGACCGGGGCCAGGCCAAGCTGGCCGTGCTCGGCGCGATATACGGCCAGACCTCGGGCGACGGCCTGAAGAACCTGGCTCTCCTGCGCCGCCGGTTCCCGCAAGCGGTGGCCTACGTGGACGAGGCGGCCCGCGCGGGCGAGGAGGGCCGCCTGGTCCGCACGTGGCTGGGCCGCACCTGCCCGCCCGCCGCGGGCGCCGCCGAACCCGAGGAGGCCGGCATCCCCCAGGACGAGCCCGAACAGGCGGCGGACGCGGGTGGATCGACGTACGGCTACGCCTCCTCGAACTCCCGCGCGCGCGGCCGCTTCACCCGCAACTTCGTCGTCCAGGGCAGCGCCGCCGACTGGGCCCTCCTCGTCCTGGCCGCGCTCCGCCGCGAACTGGCGGACATGGCGGCCGAACTCGTCTTCTTCCAACACGACGAGGTGATCGTGCACTGCCCCGAGGAGGAGGCGCCCCGCGTCACCGAGGCGATCCGCGAGGCGTCGGACCTCGCGGCCCGCATCACCTTCGGCGAGACCCCGGTGCGCTTCCCGTTCACGACGGCGGTGGTGGAGTGCTACGCGGACGCGAAGTGACCGGATTCTCCGGCTACTTGGCGTGCCACGCGCCCGACAGGGCCAGCTCCTCCAGTTCGCCGAGGGTCAGCGCCGGCTTCTCCCGCGTGGCATCGGCGGCCTGCGAGCCGGAGTTGACCGCGGAGACGACGACCCGGAATCCGTCCTCGCGCAGGGTGTCGGCCGTCCAGGTCACGACGCCGTCCCCGCCCTTGCCGTCACCGTCGCCCTCGCGGGTCTCGACCAGGGTGCCGTCCGCGAGCTTCCGCGCCCCGCCGCCGAACAGCCTGCCGCGGACGTCGCCCATGTCCGGCTGCACATTGACCTGTACGAGGGAGGCGCCCTTGCCGTCGTCGACGACGACGTACGCGTAACTCGTGTCCTGCCCGCCCTCGGAGACCACCCGCATCCGCTGCGGCAGCAGCGCCTTGACGTTCTTCAGGATCGCCGCCCTGTCCGGCCCCGGCGCGGGCTCTTCCACCGCCGTCTCGCGGGGCGCCTTCCCGAGCGCCTTCATCACGGGCCGCCACTCGTCCGATGTGGCGACGGCCCTCAACTGGGCGAGTGACAGCGGCGGTTGAGGCCGCGACACGGGCTCGCCCTTCTCGGCGGGCGCGTTCCACTCGCTGACGTCGACGGTGTACCCCTCGGCCGTGACGTAGTAGGCGTGCCACCACTTCGTGTCCACGCGCTTGTCCGGGTACGTGTAGCCGCGCAGCAGCAACAGCCGCGCCCCGCCGGACAGCGTCTCGCTCGTGCACGAGTCGTACGCCGTCAGCCTCCTGTCCGGACACCTCAGCTGCTCCGCCACCTGAGCCCCACCCGGATCGGCCACCCCCAGACTCACGCCGATGGCGGCCTTCCCCTTCCCGTCGTCGTACACGACGCGCGCGAGCGGCCCGCCCGGATCCCCGGCCCCCCGCCCCTCCGCCCGACCGAACTCCCCCTCCGGCACCAGCCGTTCAAGGATCCCCAGCACCTTCTCGCCACTCACATGGGCCGTCGCGCTCGGCCCGGCCGCGACTCCGCTGTGCGCGGCCGTCTCGACGCCGCCGCCGAAGGCCCCGACCCCGTACGACGCCCCGAGCCCGACGACCGCGAGGGCCGCCACACCCCCGGTCACCGCACCGGCCCGCCTGCGCCGAAGCAGCCGCCTGCCGCGCAGCACCCCGCCGTCGACCAACGTCCGCCCGTCGGCCCCGAACCCGGCCCCGGCACGCCGCAGCGCATCCCCGAGCCCGTCCTCGAACCGCTCCCGGCCACCACTCCCGCTCTCCGCCACCCTGGCCCCTCTTCCCTCTGCCTACTGGCCTGCCGGCCCGCCGACTGATCCACTCACGTACGTTCAGGAGGAGACGAACTCACCAATGCTGCCGCCGAGTTGCTCACGCATCCGGGCCAACGCCCGGGAACTGCGGGTACGCACGGCGGCCGAGCTCAGATACAGCGCGTCCGCGGTCTCCTCGACGGACCGGTCCTCCCAGTAGCGCAGCACCACCACCGCCCGGTCCTTGGGCGGCAGTTGGCGCAGCGCGTCGAGAAGCGTCAGCCGCAACGAGACGTCGGCGGCCCCGGCCATGGCGCTCTCCGGCAACGCGTCCGAGGGCCGTTCCCCCGCGGACCGACGTCGCTGGTGCGCGAGAAAGGCCCGTACGAGCACGGTCTGCGCGTACGCCGCCGGGTTCCCGAGCCGCGCCGCGGACCGCCCCCACACGACGTACATCCGCCCCAGGGTCTCCTGTACAAGATCCTCGGCAAGATGAGTGTCACCGCTTGTCAACAGGCATGCGGACCGGAACAGTTGCCCCGCCCGCGCCTCAGCGAACTCGCGAAACGCCCCTTCAAGCGACCGCCGCATCCCGCCGCTCCCCCCTCCCTCTGTCACCTACACCTGATAGATGCGGCAGCCCTCGGGAAATGTTGCAACGCCTCAGTAAGGCACCTCAGTACGGCAGTCAGTACGGCAGTCAGTACGGCGCCCGAGCACGGCGCCCGAGCACGGCGCCTGAGTCCGGCGCCTGAGTCCGGCGTCTCAGCAAGTGCGCTTCCTGCGCTCTCTGCGCTCTCTGGCGGCCGCCCGCCGCGCCTCCTCCTGCTCCCACAACGCCTTGAGCTCCAGAGCCCGCTCATCAAGCTCGACAGGTTCCCCTTCCTCTTCCCCTTCCCCCTCTTCCCGCCACAGCCCCTGCTCCTTCAACTGCCGGGTCTGCACCTCCACGGGGACCTGCGAGTCGAAGTCACTGGGCCGGGGCCCCTCCGGCCCATCGGGACCGATCCGCATCAGCCGCTCGACCCGGACAACACGGAACCGCCGCCCGTCCACACTCAGACTGTTTCCGCGCTTCGCGTCGAGGGCGTCGGCCGCCCGCGCGTACTCCGCCCGCTTCTCGCCGGACAGCCCCAACTCGAAGGGAGCCATCACCCGCAGCCACGTCGCCAAGCCGTCCCGGGCGCCCTGCGGAGTGCCGTCCGAGGCCCCGGGGTTCAGCGCCTGCCAGGCACCGTCCACCCGCTCGGACACCATGAACACCGCGGGCAGCAGCACACCTCCCGGGTACCGCGCCACCGCCCCTCTGGCGTCCTCGCCCACCTCCGGCGGCACACCGGGCGAGGGCACCCCGACGAACTGCGCGAGGTCCAGCTTCAACAGACCGTCGGACATCCCCGTCGCGACGTACGGGTCGACGACGAACCCCTTGGTCCGCGACGGCAGCCGGTACGCCTCGCCGACCTCGCCCGGGTCCGGATCGGAGGGACGCGGCGGCTCGGGCCCGCCCCTGCCCATGCGGATGAACTTCGCCGCGCGCACGACACGGAACCGCTCCCCGCGCACCCGGACCTCGTCGACGACCTCGTGGTCCATCCGCAGCGCGGCCGCCATCCACTCGGCGTGCGCCGCCGCGTCCCCGGCGTCCTCGGCGCCCTTGGCCCGCATCCGGAAGTGACTTCCCAAGGAGTCCCTGGCGTGCTGCGGCTCGCTCTCGCCGTACGCGGACAGCTCCCAGCCGCCGGCCTCGCACTCCCTGGCGTGGAAGAAATCGGGAATCCGCACCCCCATCAGCTCTGGATACAACTCCCTGGCCCGCCACGCCTCCCGATCGGCCAGCGCCGCGACCGGCCCCTCCTGCTCGGAGACCCGAAACGTGAGATAGCCGGGCACCCGGTCCTCGTAACCGCTCATGCCCTCAATGTGCCCGACCCCGCGCCACCCCCGCCGCCGATCCGACCGACCCGGAGAAACAACTCCCGCACACCGAAACCAAAAGAAAAGACCAGGTCGGAAAGTTTCCGACCTGGTCTTCGAAGTGAGCCGCCTTCGGGATTCGAACCCGAGACCTACGCATTACGAGCACGCCAGCGATCATGATGGGGCGCGCCGACACCAGGATCCCTACTGTTTTACCTGGTCAGAGCGCTGGTTTGGGGTGGTCCCGATGGGGCTTGGAGGGGCTGGGGGTGGGGAGCGGCTCGGCTCCCAGTTGGCTCCCAGTTGCCTCCCAGACACCGGGCCGCGGTCCCATGGGCTCCGCCGGTGGCCGCAGTGACGCGGCCGGCGGGCCGGACGCGACGAGCGGACGCCCAGGTTGTCCGTCGCACCTGCGGACCGCCGACCGAGATGCGGTGGGCTTGGACCCGCGCCCGGATGCTCTTGCGCCCCGAAGCAGTCAGTGAGCCGTCCGGCGACTCGCTCGACCGCCTTGCCGGGTTTCCTTCGACGCACACGTCAGCAGCCTCCCGAAGAGCGCCGCCACCGGGATCATGAACACCCCGTACACCGCTGCGGGCACGGCGAGTTGGCTGCTGTGCAGGACGCTCACGGCGATGGTGATCGCCAGGGTCGCGTTGTGCGCGCCGATCTCGAAGGACGCGGCGATCGCCTGCGGGCGTGCGACCCGGACCGCGCGCGGCACCACGAACCCCAGGGCCAGGTTGAGGGCGCAGAACAGCAGCACGGCCGGGCCCACGTCGGCGATGTAGCCGGGCAGGTTCGCCCGCTCGGAGAAGATCGAGGCGAGAACGGCGAGGGCGAGGACCACGGACGAGCCGATCCGCACCGGGCGGTCGAGGACCGTGGCGAGGGACGGCCGGTAGCGGCGCAGCAGCATGCCCACCGCGACCGGCACCAGGACGATCGCGAAGACCTGGAGCATCTTCCCGAACTGCAGCGTGACCTGACCGCCGCCGCCCAGATCCGGCTGGAAGTACGCCAGGCCGAGGTTGGTCACCAGCGGGATCGAGACGACCGCGATCACCGAATTGACCGCGGTGAGCGTGACGTTGAGGGCGACGTCGCCGCCGAAGAGGTGGCTGAACAGGCTGGAGATGGTGCCGCCGGGTGACGCGGCGAGGAGCATCATCCCGGAGGCGAGGACCGGTGGGACCTGGAGCGCGAGCATGAGGCCGAAGCACAGCGCCGGAAGGACGACCAGTTGGAGGGCCATGGTGACCGCTGCGGCCCTGCGGTGGTTCCTGACGTCGAGGAAGTCCTGGACGGTGAGGGAGAGGCCGAGCCCGACCATGACGAGTGCCACGGCCGCGGGCAGGAAGGCCGAGATGAAGGGGGAGTTCACGGGGAGCGGCTCCAACCGTTGAGTCGTGCGGCGTCATTGCCGGCCACCGCGCAAGTTAGGCCCACGCGCCGGGGCCGGGGACTGGTACGGGAGGACGAAACCCCGCCGCCGGTTCGTGTCCGGGCCACAGGGACCTCCTGCCCGGCGGCGCCTAGCGTGATCGGCCGTCGACACCCACACCCCCCGTGTACGGCCGTCAATTACCCGCACGCCAACACCCGTACGCGGACGCCCCGTACGCGGACGCCCCGTACGCCGACACCGCACTCGCCAGACTCTCCAGGAGGTCCCCCCATGACAGATCTGACCGGCCGCCGCGCACTCGTCACGGGCGGTGCCCAGGGCATCGGGCGTGCCATCGCCCAGCGTCTCGTCGCCGCGGGAGCCCGCGTCGTACTGGCCGACAAGAACGAGGAAGGCGCCCGGCTCACGGCCAAGGAGCTCGGCGGGGACACCGTCGGCATCCGCTGCGACGTCACGAGCGCGGACGACGCGCGCGCCGCCGTCGCGCAGGCCGTCGAGGCCCTGGGCGGGCTCGACGTGCTGGTGAACAACGCCGGTATCGAGATCGCCAAGCCCGTCACCGAGCTGACGGACGAGGAGTTCATGCGGGTCCTGGACGTGAACGCGGGCGGTACCTTCCGCGTCACCCAGGCCGCGGTCCCGGCCCTGGCCGCCGCCGGCAACGGGGCGATCGTCAACCTCGGCTCCGTGGCCGGGATGTCGGGCGGCGCGATGCTCAGCGCGTACTGCGCGTCCAAGGGCGCCATCCTGCGCTTCACCGAGTCCGCCGCGATCGAGCTGCGCCAGGCCGGCATCACCGTGAACGCGGTGTGCCCCGGCATCGTGTCCACCGAGATGGCCGACCGCCTCGTCGCACCGATCGACGCCGTGTCGCCCGCCCCCTTCGACGAGCTGATCAAGATGCGGCAGGGGCGGCCGGGCACGCCCGACGAGGTCGCGGGCCTGGTCGCGTTCCTCGCGTCGGACGAGGCGCGCTTCGTCACCGGCGCGCACTACGCCATCGACGGCGGGCTCACCGCGAGCCTGTTCTGACCCGTGCCGCCTCGGGCCGGCTGTACCCGTGCCGCCTCCGGCCGTACCCGTGCCGCCTCGGGCCATACCGCCGCCGTCACCTGCGGCGATGCCCGGGGCGGAGCGCTGTCCGACCATTGCCGGGGGCCTGAGCGCGATGTCAGGATGAGCGCACTCCGCGCGGTCGGCGCGGAGACGCCCGCGACGAGGAGGTCACCGTGGCCTTGCAGTCGGCTGCCCCGGACGAGGCCGGTCGGCTCACCGAGGCGCGCGTCGCCGCCCTGGCGGCACACATGCGGGAGCGGTTGCCCGAGCTGACCCGCCGAGTGCAGACCGTCCTGGCCGAGAAGGTCACCGACCTGCAGGGCGATCCCCGGCTGCTCGATCTGCTCTACGGCAGTACCGAGAGCAATCTGGAAACCGTCATCGAGGTCGTGCGCTACGGCATCCCGGCCGACGACCTCACCGCTCCCTCCGCCGCGGAGGAGTACGCCCGCCGGCTCGCCCGGCACGGCATCTCCTCCAACGCGCTGACCCGGGCCTACCGGCTGGCCCACGAGTACGTCCTCGACTGGGCCTCCTCCTGGATCGTGGCCGAGGAGCCGGACCCGGTCGTCGCGTACGCCGCCTGCCGGGAGTTCACCGGCATGACCTTCCGGTACATCGACAGCGTCTCCGAGCAGGTGGTGCGCGTCTACGAGGCCGAGCGCGAGCGCTACCTGGCCAACCGCGGCACCGTACGCGCCGCCATGATCACGTCGCTGCTCGCCGGTGAGCAGGTCAGGACCTCCGCCGCGGAGGCCGCGCTCGGCTACGGGCTCGGCCAGCGGCACCTGGGCGTCGTCCTGTGGGGCGCGGACCGCCGTACGTCCACGCAGGAACTGCGCCTGGCCGAGGCGCTGCTCGCCGAGGTCGCGACCGCCGCGGGCGGCAAGGGGCAGCCGCTGCTCGGCCGCAACGACGGCTCCGGGAGCTGGGGCTGGATCCCGCTGGGCCACGGCACCCGGCCCCTCGACCTCGTACGGATGGAGCAGATCGTCGCGTCCGCGGGCGCGGGGCTGCGGGTGGCGATCGGCTCGCCCGCCGCGGGCGTGGAAGGGTTCCGGCAGACCCATGTCGAGGCGCTGCGGGCCCGTACGGTGGCGATGGCCGCGGCCGAACGCGCCCGCATGGTCACCTCGTTCACGGAGCCCGGCGTGCGCGCGGCCGCGCTGCTCGCGGCCGACCCGGACGCGGCCCGCCAACTCGTGCGGGACGCCCTGGGAGCGCTGGCCGCCGACACCGAACCGGCGGCCCGGCTGCGCGGCACGCTGCTGGCCTTCGTCGCGGAGAAGGGCAGCTACGTCGCCACCGCCGAGCGGACCCATCTGCACAAGAACACGGTGAAGTACCGCGTGGACCGCGCGATCGAGGAGCGCGGCAGGCCCCTGGACGGCGACTGGCTCGACCTCGAACTCGCCCTCATCGCCTGCGAGTGGCTGGGCGCGGACGTCCTCACGACCGACGCCGAGTGAGCCCTCCGGGGGCCTGACGGCTGACACCACCCGGTCTGTCCTGGGGCGGCCCTGGCCACAGAGCCGCCCCGTCGCACCCGCCGCCCCCCCCTGGGGGCGTCACCTCCCCTCCCTCGCTTCTTCACCCGCGCCCCCTCCTTGGCCTCCCGGGCACGAAGAGGGCGCCGAGCTTTGTGTTCTCGGCACAGGGACCCCGTCCTTCCGCCCGCCTAGCTTCGGGGCACACCACACAGCCCCGAGCAGGAGGACTCCCGTGTCCCAGCAGCTGAACGGCCGGACGGCCATCGTGACGGGTGCCGCGCACGGCATCGGCTTCGCCATCGCGGCCCGGCTCGCCGAGGCCGGCGCGAACGTCGTCGTCTCCGACATCGACGAGGCCGCCGCCAAGGATGCCTCCGCGAAGATCCCCGGCTCCGCCGCCATCGCCTGCGACGTACGGGACGAGGACCAGGTCAAGGCGCTCGTCGAGGGCGCGGTCGAGCGGTTCGGCGCGCTGCACGTCATGGTGCCCAACGCCGGTGTCGCCAAGGCGATGCCGCTCGTCGAGATGGACCTGGCCGACTGGCGCCACGTCACCTCCGTCAACCTCGACGGCGTCTTCCTCGCCATCCGCCACGCGGCCCCCGCGATCATCGCCGCGGGCGGCGGCAGCATCGTCACCCTCGGTTCCGTCACCGCACTCGCCGGCACCCCCCTCATCGGCCACTACGCCGCGTCCAAGGCGGCCGTCGTCAACCTCACCAAGACCGCCGCCACCGAGCTGCGCGCCCACAACGTACGGGTGAACGCGGTGCTTCCCGGCTTCGTCGGCACCAACCTGGTGACCAGCCAGGTCGACAGCTTCGAGCAGCAGATGGGCGTTCCGGCCGGTGGCTTCGCGGCGCTCATGGACCAGAAACAGGGCCGCCTGGGCACGGTCGAGGAGGTCGCCGACGCGGTGCTCTTCCTGGCGAGCGACAGCGCCTCCTTCTGCAACGGCACGGGCCTCCTCCTGGACGGCGGCCTGGACGCGTCACTGTTCTGAACCCGGCCCGGCCGACGGCCACTGTCGGCCGACACCCACCCCCGGCCAACCCCCACCCCAAGGGCACTCCCCGAAAGGCACCCGCACGCCATGCCCCAGTCCTACCTGCCCTGGCGCCGCCCGGCCGCCCTCGACGCCCGGCCGTGCGTCGGCGACGAGCAACAGGAGCTCAGCTACGCGGAGTTCGGCGCCCGCGTCGAAGCCGTGGCCGAGCAGTTCGCGGAGGCCGGTGTCGGCCTCGGCTCGGTGGTCGCGATCATGCTGCCGAACCGGGTCGAGCTGCTGATCAGCCTGATGGCTGCCTGGCGGGTGGGGGCGGCGGCGACCCCCGTGAACCCGGTGTTCACCGCCGCCGAGGCCGACTACCAGATCGCCGACTCGGGCGCGGTGCTCGTCGTCAACTCCGGCGCCGCCGCCCCGGACGGCGGCAGGCCCGCGATCGCCGTGGACGACCTGCGCCGTACGCCGACGGGACGGCGCGCGATCCCGCTCCCCGTGACCGCCGGGGGCGATGCCGCGCTGCTCATCTACACGAGCGGTTCCACCGGCCGCCCCAAGGGCGTGATCCTCGACCACGCCAACGTCGCCGCGATGGTCCGCTCGATCTCCGCCCACCTGGAGGTCACCGAGGCCGACCACTGCCTGCTCGTGCTGCCGCTGTTCCACGTGAACGCCATCTGCGTCAGCTTCCTCAGCACCATGCGGGCGGGCGGCCGGCTGTCCGTGCTCGGCCGCTTCCACCCGAAGGACTTCCTCGCCGCCGTCGAGCGGCTGCGCCCGACGTACTTCTCCGCCGTACCCACCATCTACGCCCATCTCGTCGGCCTCCCGGCCGAGTTGACGGCCGACACCTCCTCGGTGCGGGTCGCGATCTGCGGCGCGGCGCCCGCTTCCGAGGAGCTGCTGAGCGCCGTCGAGAAGCGCTTCGGCTTCCCGGTCATCGAGGGCTACGGCCTCACGGAGGGCAGCTGCGCCTCCACCTCCACCCCGCTGCACGCGCCGCGCCGCCCCGGCACGGTCGGCGTCGCGCTCCCCGGCCAGCGGGTGGAGATCATGGCGCCCGACGGCACCCTGCTGCCGCCCGGCGAGCGCGGCGAGATCGTCATCCAGGGCGACAACGTGATGCGCGGCTACCTGGGCCGCCCCGAGGCCAACGCCGAGACCCTGCGCGGCGGTTGGCTGCACACCGGCGACGTAGGGATCCTCGACGAGGACGGTTACCTCCGGATCGTCGACCGCATCAAGGACATGATCATCCGCGGCGGCGAGAACCTGTACCCCAAGGAGATCGAGGCCGTCCTCCACCAGCACCCCGCCGTACAGGAGGCCGCCGTCGTCGGCGCCCCGCACGCGGTGTACGGAGAGGTGCCGGTCGCGTACGTCGCCCCGTACCCCGAACAGGCCCTGGACGCCGCCGAGTTGAGGGAGCTGTGCGCCGAACGGCTCACCAAGGTGAAGAACCCGGTGGCCGTGCACGTCCTGGACGCCCTGCCCAAGAACGCCGTCGGAAAGCTCGACAAACCCGCCCTGCGCGCCCGCGTCGCCGCCGACCCCACCTCTCAGGGAGCCTGACCATGGGATTCCTCCAGCCCGACCCCCCACAGGAAGACCCGCAGACCCTGCTCGCCCGCCCCTTCCTTGAGCGGATCAGAATCCTCAGCACCCACTGGGTCGAGCACGGCTTCGGCGCCCCGCGCGCCGTGTCCTGGATCTACGTACTCAAGGTGGCGCTGCTGTACTGCGTGGGCGGCCTCCTGGTCGTGCGGTACACCTCGGACGTCGGCTCGTTCTCCGACTTCACGTCGTGGTGGAGCGAGCCGGTCCTCTACCAGAAGCTCATCCTGTGGACGGTGCTCCTCGAAGCGCTCGGCCTCGCCGGGTCCTGGGGCCCGCTGGCCGGCCACTTCAAGCCGATGACGGGCGGCGCCCACTACTGGCTGCGGCCGGGCACGATCCGGCTGCCGCCGTGGCCCGGCAAGGTCCCGCTGACCGCCGGTGACGAGCGCACGGTGGGCGATGTCCTGCTGTACGTCGCCCTGTTGGCGAGCCTCGTCGTCGGGCTTGTGCTGCCGGGTTCCGCCGACAGCGCGCTCGCCGAGGCCGTGCCCGGCAGCACCGGGGGTCTCGTGACACCTGCCGTGCACGCCGTGGTCGCCGTGCTCCTCGTCCTGTGCGGACTGCGCGACCGGCTGATCTTCCTGGGCTCACGCGGCGAGCAGTACCTGCCCGCGGTCGCCTTGTCGGCGACGCTCGGCTTCACCGACATGGTCATCGCCTGGAAGCTGCTCATGGTCGTGGTGTGGATGGGCGCCGGCGTCTCCAAGTTCGGCAAGCACTTCACCAACGTCATCCCGCCGATGATCTCCAACGGCCCCTTCATGCCGTCGAAGTGGCTGCGCCGCGCCCACTACCGCGACTACCCGAACGACGTCCGCCCCTCGCGCCTCGCCTGGGTCATGGGCCACATCTTCGGCACCGCCGTCGAACTCGGCCTGCCGCTGGTCCTGCTGTTCTCGCCGAACCGCACGATCACCCTGCTCGCCGCCGCCTCGATGGTGATCTTCCACCTGTTCATCCTCTCCACGTTCCCCCTCGCCGTCCCGCTGGAGTGGAACGCGCTGTTCGCGTTCGGCGCCGTCTTCCTGTTCGTCGGCTACCCCGCGCAGGACGGCTACGGAGTCCTGGACTTCTCCCAGTGGTGGATGCTGCCGGTGATCTTCGCCGCGCTCGCGTTCTTCCCCGTGCTCGGCAACTTCCGGCCCGACCTCGTCTCCTTCCTGCCGTCCATGCGCCAGTACGCGGGCAACTGGGCCTCCGCCACCTGGGCGTTCGCCCCCGGCTGCGAGGAGCGCCTGAACGAGCTGGGGACGCCCGCGCGCATCCAGGTCGAGCAGATGCAGAAGATGGTCATGGCGTACGACGAGGGGGCCGCCAAGGTCGCGATGCAGATGCCGCTCGCCTGGCGCTCGCTGCACAGCCAGGGCCGCGGCCTGTACTCCGTCCTCACCCGGCACCTGCCCGACGTCGACGACTACACCGTCCGCGAGGCCGAGTTCATCTGCAACCAGCTCACCGGCTGGAACTTCGGCTGCGGCCACCTGCACGACATCCGCCTCATCAACGCCGTGCAGAAGCGCCTGAACTTCGCACCCGGTGAACTGACCGTCGTCTGGGTCGAGTCGCAGCCGATCCACAAGGACACGCAGGCGTACCAGATCATCGACGCCGCCCTCGGTGTCGTGGAGCGCGGCACCTGGAAGGTCGCGGACTGTGTGGAGCGCCAGCCCTGGCTGCCGGAGCCGCTCGGGCCCGTCCCCGTCGAGGTGGAGTGGGTACGGTCCGACCGCACCCCCGCATCCGACGCACTCGTGACGGAAGGCTGAACACACCATGGCCACAGCAGCAGTCGTGGGCAGCGGCCCCAACGGCCTGGCCGCCGCGATCCGGCTGGCCCAGGAGGGGCTCGACGTCACCGTCCTAGAACGGGCGGACCGCCCCGGCGGCGGCACCCATACCTCCGAACTGACCCTGCCGGGGCTCCTGCACGACGACTGCGCGGCGATCCACCCGACGGGCGTCGCCTCACCGTTCCTCGACTCCCTCGGCCTGGACCGCTTCGGCCTGCGCTGGCTGTGGCCCGAGGTCGACCTCGCGCACCCGCTGGACGACGGGCGGGCCGGTGTCCTCTCGCGGGACATGGGCCGGACGACGGCCTCCCTCGGCCGCGACGGCGCGAGGTGGCGCCGCGTCTTCGGCCCGCTCGCCGACCGCTTCGACAAGATCGGCGAGGACGTGTTCCGGCCGGTCCTGCACCTGCCCCGGCACCCCGTGGCGTTCGCCCGCTTCGGCGCCGGAGTCCTGCCGCCCGCGACCTGGGCGGCGCGGCTGTGGCGGGACGAACCGGCCCGCGCCCTGTTCACGGGCGTCGCCGCGCACGTCTTCGGGCGGCTCGACACCCCGCTGAGCGGCTCGGTCGGCATGATGCTCACGGCGGCAGGACACGCGGTCGGCTGGCCGGTGGCCGAAGGCGGCACGTACGCCATCACCACCGCGATGGTCCGCCTCCTGGAGAGCCTGGGCGGCACGGTCCGCACCGGCGTCATGGTCACCGGGCTCGCCGAGCTGCCCGAACTCCTGGGTACGGAACCGGACTTGGTGCTGCTCGACACCGCCCCGCACGCCGCCGCCCGCATCGCCGGCGACCGCCTGCCCCCACGCGTGCGCCGCGCCCTGACCCGCTACCGGCACGGCCCGGCCGCCCACAAGGTCGACTACGCCATCGACGGCGACGTCCCCTGGACCAACGACGACTGCCGCCGCGCCAGCACCCTCCACCTCGGCGGCGGCGCCCGGGAGATCGCGCGGGTCGAGGCCGCCGCCGCCCGCGGCACCATGCCCGAACGCCCCTTCGTCCTCGTCGGCCAGCAGTACCTCGCCGACCCCTCCCGCTCCGCGAACGGCGCCAACCCGCTGTACGCCTACGCGCACGTCCCGCACGGCCACACCGGCGACGCCACCGAAGCGGTGACCGCCCAGATCGAGCGCTTCGCCCCCGGTTTCCGGACACGCATCCTCGCTGTGCACTCGCGCACCGCACCCCAACTGGCCGCCTACAACCCGAACTACGTCGGCGGCGACATCGCGGGCGGCGCCAACCACGCCCGCCAGCTGGTCTTCCGGCCCCGCCCGGCCACCGACCCGTACAGCCTCGGCGCCCCCGGCCTCTACCTGTGCTCGGCCGCGACCCCGCCCGGCGCCGGCGTGCACGGCATGTGCGGGGTGCGGGCGGCCGAATCGGCGCTGGCCCACCTGGAGTCCGCAGGCCGCACCCCGGCGCCCGTACGCCACTGACACCACCCCGGCGCCCGTACGCCACCGCACGGCCGTACGCCACTGACACCACCGCACGCCCGGTCAGCACCGCAAGGAAAGGCCCGCACCATGCCCGCCGCATCCACCTGGTCCACCGACCGCAGCATCGCCACCCCGCCCGCCCGCTTCATCCGCGCCGACCGCGTCGAGCGCGACGCCTCGCCGCTGAACGACACCCTCTACGAGGCGCGGGTCCTCGACGCGTACACGATCGGCGTCCAGGCGTACGTCTACGGCTGGCCCGCGGTGCACAACTGGCGCATCCGGTCCTGCCTGCTCGACCCGGACTTCCCCCAGCACGCCCCGCTCGGCACCTTCCTGCACGAGCCGGTCCCGGCGGACCACCGCTACCGCCTCTTCGTCACCCCGAACGCCGACCTGCTGTACTCCGAGGCATTCTGCGACCTGCGCGGGGAGCCGACCGTGCTGCACGTGCCGGACACCGGCGGCATGCGCTACTGGGCGGCCCAGATCCTCGACGGCTTCACCGACACCGCCGCCAACATCTCAAGCCGCTCGGCGGGCAACGGCCCCGGCGACTACGCGCTCGTCGGCCCCGGCTGGGACGGCGAACTGCCGCCGGGCGTCACCGAGGTCCGCGTCCCCACCCGCACCTGCTTCATCCTGCTGCGCACCCTCTTCGAGACCGAGGCGGACCTCCCGGCCACCCGCAAGATCCAGCAGGGCTTCACCCTCACCCCGCTGACGCACTACCTGGCAGGCACCACGTACGCGCCGGCCGCGATCCCCGCCGCCGACCCGCGCCGCGACGTCCCGCGCGACGAGGCCGAACTCTCCACGTCCCTCGCCTACTTCACGGTCCTGAACCACGCCCTCACCGAGGGCGGCATGCGCCCTGACGAGAACGGCCTGCGCCACCTGTTCGCCCGCATCGGCGTCGGCCCCGGCCTCGACTTCGCCCCGGACACCCTGGACTCCGCCACCCGCGAGGGCCTCACCCGCGCGCTCGCCGACGGCTGGAAGCTGGTCCAGGCCCGCTCCGCGACCGCCCGCACCACCTTCCGCAACGGCTGGGTGCTGCCCGACCCGATCGCGCAGACCGGCTCCTACGGCCACGACCACTTGCAGCGCGCGGGCGTCGCCCACCGCGGCATCTACGCCAACACCGCCGAGGAGTACGCGGCGCTGCCCGCCGTCCTCGACTCCGCGGGCCGCCCGCTGGACGGCGACGCGACGTACACGATCCACATGGAAGCGGACCAGCTGCCGAAGGTCGACTCGTACTGGTCGATCACCCTCTACACGCTGCCCGACCGCGCCCTGCCGGACCACCCCTCCGGCCGTACGACGGTCAACAGCCTTCAGCCGGACCTGACTTACGCCCCCGACGGCTCGCTCGACATCCACATCCAGGCCGACGACCCGGGCCCCGGCCGCCGCGCCAACTGGCTGCCGTCCGTCCCCGGCCCGTTCCAGCTCATCCTGCGCGCGTACGGCCCCACCGACCCCGCCATCCACCGGGGCGAATGGCCGGCGCCCGCCATCGAGCGGTCCTGAGCCGCACCCCGTACGTTTCCCAGCATGGAGGCATCAGCACAGATGACGGAACTGCGCGACGCGACGCTGACCGGCGACGAGAAGATCGACACCCCGTTCGGCCCGATCCAGCTCGAACACACCTATCCGACCGACGAGTCGGCGGAACTCCTCTTCGACCGGCTCGACGCGCAGCGCGCCGCCCAGGCGTACCTGTGGTCCCTGCCGCTGGTCGGATTCCTGACGTGGCGCGAGCGCGCGGCGGACACGTTCGGCGCAACGGGCTTCGGCGACTTCGTCGTCTACGACTCGCTGCGCGAGAAGCGCGGCATCGTCACGGCGAACCTCACCACCCCGTACATCATCAACTTCACGAGCCTCGCGGAAGGACCCGTCCTCATCGACTACCCGGCCGGCCCCACGGCTGGCGGCGTCCTGGACTTCTGGCAGCGCCCCGTCGTGGACCTCGGCCAGACGGGACCCGACGCGGGCGAGGGCGGCAGCTACGTCGTCCTCGGCCCCGAGGACGACGCCGCGCCGTACGAGAACTCCGGCCGGTACGTCGTCCGCTCGGCGACGGTCAACGTCTTCATCGCCTTCCGGCTGCTCACGAAGGACCCGGCCCTGGCCGCCACGGCCAAGAACGGCCTCAAGCTGTCGCGCGCGGGCTCGGAACCGGCCCCCGTCCGCTTCATCGAGGGCGTGGACCGCGAGTGGAGCGCGACCCCGGCCCGCGGCCTCGACTACTGGAGCGACCTCGCGACGGTCCTCCAGGAGGAACCCGTCCGCGAGGTCGACAAGGCCCTGATGGCCATGCTCGAACCCCTCGGCATCACCAAGGGCCGGGCATTCGCACCGGACGACCGCCAACGCCGCATCCTGGAGGAAGGCGCCGCCCTCGGCGAACTCCTCGTCCGCAACCTCCAGGTCAACCCCCGCTACACGACGCCCTACTGGCCCGGCACCAGCTGGTACAAGAGCTTCGACTTCGACGTCGAGCAGGAGACCGACACGCTCCTCCAGCTCGACCAGCGCGCCACCTGGTTCTACGAGGCCGTCACCAGCACCCAGGGCATGGTCAACCCCACGCCCGGCGCCGGCCAGGTCTACATGACGTCGAAGCGCGACGCCGGGGGCCGCCTCCTGCGCGCCGACCGCACCTACCGCCTGCACGTCCCGGCGGACGTCCCCGTCGCCCAGTTCTGGTCCCTCACCCTCTACAGCGAGGACACCCGCCGCCCCTACGACAACGGCGGCACGGACATCCGCAGCGTCAGCCTCGACAGCCACGACGACCGGCTCACGTACAACGCCGACGGCAGCATCGACCTGTACATCGGCCCGTCGGCCCCGGCAGGCGCCGGGACCAACTGGATGAAGACCTGCGCCGATGACGGCTGGTTCGTCTACTTCCGCCTGTACGCCCCGACGCGGCCGTTCTTCGACAAGACGTGGGCGCTGCCCGACTTCGAGGCCGTGCCGTAGCGACTACGAGGTGACCGGCCGGAGCGGATTGCCGCCGAGATCGTCGATATAGGCACGCGTCTCGTCGACATTCACCGGCCGGTACAGCCGGATGCCGTGGTAGAACCGCTGGCCTTCGGTGGCCTCGATGACGTTGGGCTTGCCCTCACAGCGCTTGTCGCCGAACCACACGGTGATGCGGCCGTCCGCGTCGCGCACCATCTCGCTGTCGGTCAACCCCGGTTTCGCGACGTCGAGCCAGCCGTTCTCGTCGTACTTGATGACGGAAAAATAGCCGTTGTGCTCGTAGTCGAGGGGCGGGACGTCGAAGGTCCACGCGTCGCAGCCGGTGCTCGTGGCCATCGCCTGGTAGTACTGCGCGTCCTGCGGCGGCAGGCCGCCCCAGCCGAGGGCCGCGCCGAGCGTGTGCTGGTAGGGGTCGGTGGTCTCGGGGGTGCCGAACGCCTTGCTGAAGTCGGCCTCCGCCGAGTGCGTCTCCAGCTCCGCCCGGACGCTGTCCAGGCTCTCGGTGTCGTAGACCGTGGGCACGTACGGGTTGGCGGTCGCGGCCTCGATGCGCCGCAGGTCCTGGAGCTCGCAGGCACGCTCGACTCCGCTCGCGAGCGAGGTCCGCGCGAGGATGTAGACGTGGGTGCCAGTGGTGAGGTCGGCATTGCGCAGGGTCAGCGACTCGCCGGGATACACCACACCGGCGACGTAGTGGTTCTCGTCGATGATCTCGCTGACCTGGAACTCCTCCGACGCGGCGACGGAGAACGTCGCCTGCTCCGTGACGTCGACCACGGCGTAGGAGTAGAGGAGGTCGACGTTCGACCGGATGATCATCTGGTTGTCCATGTTCACCGGAGTCCGGTTGTGGAGGAACTCGTTGACGGGCGCCTTCTCGAGCTGCTCAAGGAAGTACTTCGCGGTCTCCGCCTTGGCGAAGTTGTCCTGGGTCACGATCTCAGGGCTGGACATCCTGACCTCCTGTCGCCGCACACACGGGCCCACCGGAGGCGACCGACTCCGGGTGGACGCACCTTTCCGTTGAACCTATACGCGAGCGGCGGATCGGTCCTTCCGGAGCGCCGGGCGACAGCGCATAACCAGCCGTCCAAAAGGCGCCCGATATGAAGGGCCCTAGGTGTGCTGCCCGGTGTGACCGAGGGCGGGCCGGAGGGGCAGTCAATCGGATCCGGGATGTGGTCTGTTGCGGTCCGCCGCGATCCGCCATGCGGCACATGCGGGCAGTTTGGTGTCAACGGTCACGCAGCGTGGCGTGTTGGTGCAGGCTGCCGTCCTCGGCACACGTGGCGAAGCGTGGGCCGGGCTCCGAGGAGGGGGATCGTCGTGGCGGCGAAGGGGCGGCGCGAAGAGCCGCGCGAAGGGCGGAGGGTGGGGAATCTGCCCCGGCCGCGGACGGTGACGGTCGATCGCCGTGCGGAGGTGGCGGGGGTCGGGCGGCTGTTCAAGGGGCCGTCGGCCGAGGACCCGGTGCGGCTGGTGACGTTGACCGGGGTCGGCGGGGTGGGGAAGACCCGGGTGGCGCTGGATGCCGCCGCCGAGCTCCAGCCCCGCTTTCGCGACGGTGCGTGGCTGGTGGAGCTCTCACCGCTGCGCCAGGAGGGGCTGCTGGCGCACGTCATCGCCGAGACACTGCCGTTGGCCGACCAGTCCACCCGGCCGGTGATCGACGTGGTGGCGGAGTATCTGGCCGAGCGGGAGCTGCTGCTGGTCCTGGACACCTGCGAGCACTTGGCCGATGCCTGCGCGGTCGCCGCCGAGACGTTGCTGAGGGCCGCGCCCGGCCTGCGGATCCTGGCCACCAGCCGCCGCGTCCTGGGCGTGGTGGGCGAACGGGTGCTCACGGTCGCGCCGCTGCCCGTGCCCGAGGCCGACGACGCGCTGGCGGGTTCGGCGGACGCGGTGGTCCTGCTGACCCTGCGGGCCACGGAGGCGGTGCCCGGTTTCTCGGTCACCGACGCCGACCGCGCGGAACTGGTGCGACTGTGCCGGCGCCTGGACGGGCTGCCCCTGGCGATCGAGCTGGCCGCGGCCCGCCTGCGTGATCTGCCGGTACGGGAGCTGACCGCCCGCCTTGACGACCGCTTCGCCGTCCTGGGCGACACCGACGCCATCGCGCGCGAAGCCGATCCTCCCTGGCACCAGGCCCTGCGTACCGCCATCGGCTGGAGCCACGAGCTGTGCACCCCCGCCGAACGGCTGCTGTGGGCCCGGCTTTCGGTCTTCGCCGGCAGCTTCGACGCCGAAACCGCCCGGCAGGTCTGCGCCGACGACCATCTCCCGGACCATCGGATCCCCGACGTCCTGGGCACGCTGACGGAGAAATCGATCCTGACCTGGGAGCCCACCGGGGGCGGGGAGCGCTACCGGATGCTGGACACCATCCGCGAGTACGGGGCCGACTGGCTGCGCGGCCTCGGCGAGGACGACACGCTGCGCCGCCGGCACCGGGACCACTACCTGGCCCTGGCCCGCCGGGGCGACGCCGCCTGGCTCGGGCCCGACCAGTTCGGCTGGTACGACCGGATGACCGCCGAGCACGACAACCTCCGCGCCGCCCTGGAGTACAGCCTGGCCGAACCGGCCGGCCAGGGCCACACGGCGCTGGAGCTGACCGGAGCGCTGTGGTTCTTCTGGCGTGCCTGCGGTTTCCTCAAGGAGGGCCGCCACTATCTGGACCGGGCCCTGGCCGCCGACACCGCCCCCTCACCGGCCCGTGCGAAGGCCCTGGACGCCTGCGGTACGTTGCTGATCAACCTGGGCGATCTGCCCGCCCTCGAAGAATGCGCGGCCGAGTGCACCGCCCTGGCCGCGCGACTCGGCGACACGGAGCGGATCTACGCGCGGGCCGCAGAGCTCCGGGTGGCGGCCCTGCGCGGCGACCGGGCGCAGACGTTGTCCCTGGCCGAGGCCCTGCTCGCCACGGACTGGCGCGAGAAGCCGCTCACCATGTCCCCCCTGGTGTCCCTGGTGGTCGGCGCCCACATGCACGCCGCCATGGGCCGCTTCGAGGAGGCCGTCGACTGGCTGGAAGAGCTGAGCGCCGTCTGCGACCGCAGCGGCGAGCGCTGGATGCTCGCCTGGGGCCAATTCGTACGTGTCCAGGCCGAGTTGGGCCTGGGCCGGATCCAGGAGGCGCACGAGCACGCCCGGGACGCCCTGTTCGTCACGCGCCGGCTGCGCGACGACGCGGGCACCGGTCATGCCCTCGAAACGCTGGCCCGGTCCGCCACCACCTTGGGCCGGGGCCGGGACGCCGCCCGGCTGCTCGGCCTGGCCACGCAACTGTGGGAGACACTCGGCCGGCCACAGGCCGGCATCCCCTCGCTGATGGCCGCCCGCCAAGCCTGCGAACAGCAGACCCTCGCCACTCTCGGCGACCACGCCTACCACCACGCCTTCGACGCCGGCTACGCCATCGACCTCGACACCGGCATCACCCACGCCCTCAACCCCACCCCTGCGTCGCCTTCCTGACCCGCGTGACCACGACTGACGCGGGAACTGGGCCTGATCTGCGTCGCTGAGTCGACTCATGCAAGTCCTGCGGGACGCGGCTGGCAGTCCTACGGGTACACCGGGGCATAGACGTCTACGTTTTCGGGCCAGTCGCACTTCCCCCACGGCCGGGGATACGGGTTGTAGAACAGACCGGACGGATGGCAGTCGAATACGTACGCCAGATGGTTCACGCACTGCACGTATGCGTCCACACGCCTGGGATGCGAATAGGCGCCGTCTTCGGCGTTCCCGCACGAGTAATCACCGGCGGCCGATGCCGGAGTCGCAGTGGCGAAGGCGCCGAGTGACAGCAGCAGCGTGCCGGCCGCAGCGGCGGCCACAGTCTGGATCTTCATGACCAGGAAACGAGCTTCAGACGGCGCGGTCACCAGTGTGACGGGCCACCGGTCGGCAGCTCCTCATGGAGAAGCGAGCGGTCCGGCGGGGCGGTGCCGGTCCGCGGCGACGAGGAGCAGGCCCAGGCCGTAGAAGAGGGCGCCGATGACGACGGCGCTGACCAGGACTCCCGCGTAGCCGTGCTGGTCGACGTCGAGGAAGGGGTACGGGTAGCGGTCGGGCGGGCTGATCACGGCACCGCGGGTCAGGGCGAAGACGAAATAGGCCAGCGGGACCGCCAGCCACTGGTGGGCGAAGCTCCACCGGAATCGGCCAGGGGGCGCGGCGAGGAGCCACAGGGCGGGCACCGCGATCGGGGTCACCGTGTGCAGGAGCTGGTTCGACAGGGCCAGCCAGCCGCCTCGTACGGAGATCCCCTCGGTCTGCGAGAAGCCGCTGGAGTCGTTGGCGAGCACCGCGTGGTAGATCAGCCCGGTCACCACGATGCTCAGCAGCACCGCGCCGGTCACCAGGGTGGGAAGTGGCGGGCGGCGACGGGCCGTTCGGAGCGCGGAGAGCGCGGACGTGACCGCGACCGCGGCGTTGACGAGGACGGTGAAGTAGGTGAAGACGCGCCAGGGTCGAGGCGCGTGCGCGCACTCGATGGCGATCCCCGCGGCCGCGGCCGCCGCGACCAGCAGGTACAGGGCACAGGCGCAAAGACGCCGCAGCCGTTGGCCGTTCATCGGCTCACAATGTCCGGAGGGGCTGGCGGCGACGGTCCCGCGCACCTGGGCGCGGGACCGTCGCCGTCACAGGAGCCGCGTGCGGTCAGCCGCGATACGGCTGCTCCACGCCGACGGGGTAGGGGGCCGACGGGTTGTCGGGGTCCTGGGTGTGGACGGTGAACGGACGGGAGTCCACCCGCTCGTCGAGGTCACAGGTCCAGATGCCGCCGGCCGGTACCCGAGTGGTGCACATGACCGTGCCGTCCGGCTTGCGGATGGTGACGTCGGTGCCGGGAACGCCCCGGCCGAGGAGGTAGTCCCCGCCGGTCGGGTGGATGTCGGGCTCGGGCAGTTCGAACGACAGCTTCAGGGTGCCGTGCTGCCCGCGCGCGCTGCCGTTGCCACGGCTGGTGGTGGCGTCGGTGACGCCGGGGCCGTTGACGTAGCCGGAGCCGCCGCCACCGCCGTAGTCGGAGTTGTACCCGCTCGTGCCGCGCTGGCAGGTGCCGCCGCCACCGCCGTAGTAGCCGCCGCCACCGCCGCCACCCACGTCGGCGCCGCCTCCGCCGCCGTAGCCGCCGCGGCCTTGCCGGCCGACCGAGGGCTGGTAGCTGCAGTTGGTGTTGGGCACGCCGGCGGCCGCCCGGCCGCCGGCGGTCTGGGTGCCGCCACCGGCGGCGGTCTGCGCACCGGCATTGATCCGGTACCAGCTGTTCTGGCCGGTGGTGCCGCCGCCCATGCCGCCCTGGAGCCCGCCCGCCGCGCCGCCACCGCCGCCGCCCGCGGCCACCAGCCAGGTGGCGCCTTCCTTGATCCAGGTGCCGCCACCCCCTTGCCCGCCGCCGTAGCGGCTGCCGTTGCTGCCCGGACCGCCACCGCCGACGTTCCACCGCTTGGCCCCGAGCACCCCGGCACCACCAGCGGTCAGACTCAGCGTCTCCCCGGGAGTCACGTCGATGGTGGCGACGGTCCGGCCGCCCGCGGCACCGTTGCGCGCACCGCCACCGGCCCCGTCGAGGCTGACCCGCATGCTCGTCACGCCCTTCGGCACGACGTAGGAGACGGTCTCGTTGCGCACCTCGAAGCAGGCGTTGTCCGAGGCCGGGGCCCCGGGCACGCTGCTCGACGCACAGGTGTAGCCGCTGACCGCCCAGGCGGGGGCCGCGGTCGCCAACGGCAGGCCCGCCAGGGCGGTTCCGGCGGACAGGGACACGGTGAGGGCGCGCGCGGACCAGGACATGGTTCGCGTCGATCTGCGAATGATCATGGACGGCACGCTAGCGGCGGGAGTACCCAAATCGCCCTCAACCGGGGCGTGTTCCCCTAACGGCACGAGAGCCGTTGATATGCCGAAATCACTCAACGGCGTGTCACCGGAACAACTTCACCGAGCACCCCGACACACACACCGCCGACCACTCTTCGTGCCCACCTTCTGGAATTCTTTACTCTCTGCGATGTGGCGCCGTGTACGCAGCGGGGGTGGCGGCAGGCCGCCATCGACAGCACGGTCCTGCCAGAGGCAAGATTCTCCGTCGCACGGCTGGAATTGCGTGCATCACATTTCGACTTCTCTCTGGTTTTTACGTCGCCCGCCCCCAGGCGGCGACTGCCAAAAACGCTCGCTCCACCCGCGTAAGCAGGGGGAGGAGGCTTCACCGGAGCCGTGATCCGCAGCAATCGGGAGTGCCATCTATAGGACAGTCCCCGGCTTGGAACATCTCCACAAAACCGATGTTCCGCTCGCGCTCCCCTTGGATTCGCCAGCACGAAGGGAGGCATCACGTATCGGCACCGGAACGACCCAGGCATGAGAAAAGCCAGGTCAGAAGATATCTGACCTGGCTTTCAACTGAGCCGCCTTCGGGATTCGAACCCGAGACCTACGCATTACGAGTGCGTTGCTCTGGCCATCTGAGCTAAGGCGGCGCCGCCACGCGCACCGGAGTGCGTCAGCAACGTCGCCAATCCTACACGCTCCCCGGGGGTGCTCCGAACCGCCTTTATGACCGCGTGATCACCGGGGGACACGCGCTACGAGCAGCGCTTTCCGTCGGTGGGCGGGGTGCCGGTCAGGAGGTAGTCGTCGATCGCGCCGTCGACGCAGTCGCTGCCGCGGCCGTACGCCGTGTGGCCGTCGCCGTCGTAGGTGAGGAGGCGGCCGGAGGAGAGCTGGGCGGCGAGGGACTTCGCCCAGCGGTAGGGGGTGGCCGGGTCGCGGGTGGTGCCGACGACGACGATGGGGGCGGCGCCGTCGGCGGTGACGCGCTGGGGTCCGCCCGTCGCCTTCACCGGCCAGTAGCCGCAGTTCAGGGAGGACCAGGCGAGGCCCTCACCGAAGACCGGGGACGCCTTCTCGAAGTCGGGCAGCGCCTTCTCGACCTCCTCGGGCGAGGTGAAGGACGGGGGCTGGTCGAGGCAGTTCACGGCGGCGTTGGCGAACATCATGTTCGAGTACGAGCCGTCGGGGTCGCGCTCGTAGTAGCTGTCGGAGAGGGCGAGCAGACCCGCGCCGTCCTTGTGCTTCATGGCGGCGGTGAGGGCCTCGCGCAGCTGCGGCCAGGCCCCTTCGTCGTACATCGCGGCGATCACGCCGGTCGTGGCGAGGGATTCGCCGAGCTTGCGGCCCTTCGGGTCGCCGGTGCCGATGGGGGTGCGGTCGAGGGTGGTGAAGAAGGCCTTGAGGCGCTTGCCCGACGCGTCGGGGCCGCCGCTGCCGAGGGGGCAGCCGGAGCGCTTCGCACAGTCCTTCGCGAAGGACTTGAACGCGGTCTCGAAACCGGCGGTCTGCTGTTCGTTGAGCTCGCGCGCGGGGAGCGAGGGGTCCATCGCGCCGTCGAGGACGAGGCGGCCGACCCGTTCCGGATAGAGGCCCGCGTACGTCGCGCCCAGGTACGTCCCGTACGAGGCGCCTACGTAGTTCAGCTTCTCGTCGCCGAGTGCCGCGCGCGCGAGGTCCATGTCGCGGGCCGTCTCGACCGTGGAGACGTGCGGCAGGACCCGGCCCGACGTGCGGTTCGACGTCTCGCAGCCGGCGCCGAAACGCTGGTAGGCGGCGGCCAGGCGGGTGCGTTCGGCGCCGTCGTCCGGGGTGACGTCGGTCTGCGTGTACGCGTCCATGCGCTTGCCGTCGAGGCAGGTCACCGGCTCGCTGCGGGCGACACCGCGCGGGTCCACGGCCACCATGTCGTAGCGGGCGCGGACCTTCTCCGGGTAGCCGATGCCGGCGTACGACTGGAGGTAGCCGATGGCCGAGCCGCCGGGGCCGCCGGGGTTGACCAGGAGCGAGCCGAGGCGCTTGCCGGGGCCCGTGGCCTTCTTGCGGGAGATCGCGAGGTCGACGTCGCCCTCGGACGGCTTGTCGTAGTCGAGCGGCGCCTTCAGCGTGGCGCACTCGAACCCGGGCACTCCGCACTTGTGCCACTTCGGGCTCTGGTCGTAATACCGGGCCAGGTCGGCCGGCGTGGAACGGGGCAGCGCGGCGAGCGAGGCACCCGTAGTGCCCGAACTGCCCGACGCGCAGGCCGAGATGGCGGCAAGGGCAAGCCCGACGGCGACTGCGAGCGCGGCGGGGCGGCGGCGGGGGGCGAGGGGGTGACGCCTGAAGTCCATCGAGCGAGCGTAACGCTCCGCGCGCACCTGGTCACATTGCGTACACCAACCGCCACGGGGCCCATTCAAGCCCCTGCCGGGTATTTTCAAGCCCCTGCGGCGATTGAGCAGCGGGGTCCGGGGCAGAGCCCCGAGACGTGGGAACGGTGCCGGGTGAACCCAGTCGACTAGCCCGCGCGGAGCGCCACCGTCATCGACTCCACCGCCAACAGCGGCGCCACATTCCCGTCCAACGCCACCCGACACGCACCGATCGCCTCGATCCGCCGCAACGTCGACTCCGGAGAAGTGCCACGGGCCAACCGCTCCAACGTGTCCTGAATCTCCGTATTGGCCAGGTCCACGCGCGAGCCGAGCTGCATCGCGAGCACGTCCCGGTAGACCCCGGTCAGCTCGGTGAGGGCCAGGTCGAGGCTGTCCCGCTGCGAGCGCGTGCGGCGCCGCTTCTGCATGTCCTCGAGGTCCTTCATGACACCGGCCGTGCCGCGCGGCATCCGCCCGCCGTTCTGCGCGCCGAGCGCCGCCTTCAACTCCTCGGTCTCCTTCGTGTCGACCTCCTCGGCGAGCTGCTTGGAGTCCTCGGCGGCCGCGTCCACCAGTTCCTGCGCCGCCTTGAGGCAGCCGCCGATCTCCTCGACGCGCAGCGGCACCTTCAGGACGGCGGCCCTGCGCTCCCGCGCGCGCGGGTCCGTGGCCAGGCGGCGGGCCCGGTCGATGTGGCCCTGCGTGGCGCGGGAGACGGCGGCGGCGACGTCCGGCTCGATGCCGTCGCGTCGTACGAGCATGTCGGCGACGGCGGAGACGGCGGGCGTGCTCAGGGTCAGCAGGCGGCAGCGGGAGCGGATGGTCGGCAGCACGTCCTCCACGGAGGGCGCGCACAGCAGCCACACGGTGCGCGCCGCCGGTTCCTCCACGGCCTTCAGGACCGCGTTCGCCGACTTCTCGTTGAGCCGCTCGGCGTCCTCCACGAGGATCACCTGCCAGCGGCCGCCCGCCGGTGACGTGTACGACTTGCGGACCGTGTCACGCATGTCGTCGACGCGGATCTGGGTGCCGACCGCGGCGACCGTCGACACGTCGGCGTGCGTGCCGAGCAGCGCGGTGTGGCAGCCGTCGCAGAACCCGCAGCCGGGGGCTCCGCCGAGGGCCCGGTCCGGGCTGACGCACTGCAGCGCGGCGGCGAACGCGCGGGCGGCGGTCTCCCGACCGGCCCCCGGCGGGCCCGTGAACAGCCACGCGTGCGTCATCTTCGACGCGGCCGGCGGCGGGGTGTCGGAGGACGCCGCCGTCACCAGGGCGTCCGCGTCCCGCGCGGCCGCGTCCAGCGACGCGATCACACGCTCCTGACCGACCAGGTCGTCCCATACGGCCACGCGGCACCGCCCCTCTCTCCCACCGATTCTCCTACCGAGCCCAACTGCAGCCATTGTGCCGGGCCCCACTGACAACGTTTGATACGGCGATGACCGACCTCCGCATCGAGCCCCTGACCGGCGCCTCCCCCGACGGGCCGCTCGCCGACTGGCAGCACGCCCACAACACGATCGTGCCGGTCGACTCGGCGTACCTCTCCCTCGACGACGTACGCGAACGCGCCGGACGCAACGTCATGGAAGTGGCCTACGCCGACGACGTACTGGTGGGCTGCTCAACCCTGCGCCCGCCCCGACGCGACGGGGTGGCCACGGTGATCGCCCGCGTGCTGCCCGAGCACCGCGGCCGCGGCTTCGGTCGGACCCTGTACGAGCGCGGGCTCGACCGGGCCCGTGCCCTGGGCGCCGACGAGATCGAGACGGTCGTCCTGACCTCGAACACGGCGGGCCTGCGCTTCGCGGAACGCGCCGGGTTCACCGCGGAGGTCGACCGCTACCGGCTGGACGGGGACACCGTGGACTGGGTGGAGCTCAGGCTGACCTGAACCCCGCCCACCTACGGTGTCACCGGCGGCGCCGCCCGCCCCGGTCGTCCTCGTCCTCACGCCCACCGAGCAACTCGTCCGCGAGCGACGGCAGGTCGTCCAGCGGCGTCTCCTCCGCCCAGTCCGGGCGCGGCCGCTTCGGCCTGCCGTTCTCGTCGACCTGCGGCAGCTCCGCCGTACGGTCGTTGGAACCGTCCGGGCCCGACCCGGGCCGCTCGTCGCGGAAGTAGCCGCGCGGCAGCCGGTCCGCCGGGTCGGAGACCTGCGGAAGGACCGCCGTCTCGTCCGCCGCACCCGGCGCGGCCTGCGGCAGCACCGTCGTCTCCTCCGCGTCCCGCGGATCCGTCGCCTGCGGCAGCACCGTGGTCTCCTCGGCGTCGCTCGCCTGCGGCAGCACGGTCGTCTCCTCGGCGTCCGAGGAGCCACCCGAAAACGCATCCGCGGGCGCACCCGAAGACGCATCAGAAGGCGCATCCGAAGGGGCACCCGAAGACGCGTCCGAAGACGCGTCCGAAGGCTCGGGCGCCTTCGTGAAGTCGACGATCGGCGTCGGCACGGTCGTCTCGTTGTCCACCGGCGCCTCGTCCGAAGCCCGGCCCGACGACCGGTCCGACGCCCCGTCCGGCGCCTCGCTCGGCAGCTCCACCTTGCGCAGATTCGCGGTCGGCGCGCCCGCACTCCGCTGCGCCTGCTCGGCGGCCTGCGCCGCGAGGCGACGCGCCTCCTCCGCGCGCAGCAGCGCCTCCTCGGCCTTGCGCTGCTTCTCCAGGCGCCGCTCCTCGGCCTCGGCCCGAAGCCGCGCCTCCTCCTCGGCCTGCTTACGGAGGCGCTCCTGCTCGGCGGCGCGCGCCTCTTCCTCGGCCTTCAGGCGGGCCCGCTCCTCCTCGGCCCTGCGGCGCTCCTCCTCGGCGCGCTGCCGGGCCTCCTCGGCCTGCCGCTCGGCCTCCAGGCGCTGCGCCTCCTCCAGCTCGCGGCGCTTGCGCTCCTCCTCCTCGGCGCGCAGCTTGGCGAGCTGCTCCTGGCGCTCGCGCTCCAGGCGCTCCTCCTCCGCCTTGCGGGCGGCCTCTTCCTCGGCCTTGCGGCGCGCCTCTTCCTCGGCGGCCTTGCGGGCCTCCGCCTGCGCCTCGACCTCGGCCTCGGAGAGCGGAAGGAGTACGTCGAGCCGGTGCCGTACGACCGTCGTGACGGCCTCCGGCTCCTGGCCCGCGTCGACCACCAGGTAGCGGCCGGGGTCGCCCGCGGCCAGCGTCAGGAAACCGGAGCGCACGCGCGCGTGGAACTCCATCGGCTCCGACTCCAGCCGGTCCGGCGCCTCCGTGAACCGCTCGCGCGCGGCCTCCGGGTCGACGTCGAGCAGCACGGTCAGGTTCGGTACGAGGCCGCTCGTGGCCCACCGGTTGATGCGCGCGACCTCGGTCGGCGACAGGTCGCGGCCGGCGCCCTGGTAGGCGACGGACGAGTCGATGTACCGGTCGGAGATGACGACGGCGCCGCGTTCGAGCGCGGGCCGGACGACCGTGTCGACGTGCTCCGCGCGGTCGGCGGCGTACAGCAGCGCCTCGGCCCGGTGCGAAAGCCCGGCCGAAGACACGTCCAACAAGATGGACCGCAGCCGCTTGCCGACCGGCGTGGCACCCGGCTCGCGCGTGACGACCACCTCGTGGCCCTTGCCGCGGATCCACTCCGCGAGCGCCTCGGCCTGCGTCGACTTGCCCGCGCCGTCGCCGCCCTCCAGGGCGATGAAGAAGCCGGTCGCGGCCGGGGCCTGCACCGGGTCGTTCCCGCCGAGCAGCGCGTCCCGCAGGTCGTGCCGCAGCGGCACCCCGCTGCGGTCGTCGGCCTTGGCGAGGACGAGCGCGGCGACGGGCAGCAGCAGCGCGCCCACCAGCATCAGCGTGAACGCGGCGCCGCCGTGCGCGAAGACGAACTTTCCGCTCTCCAGGTGGTGCGGCCCGATCAGCGCGGCCAGGACCGGCGCGAGCAGCGCGCCGAGCGCGACACACAGCCGTACGACGGCCTGGAGGTGCTCGGTCGTGCGGGCCCTGCGGAAGTCCTCGGTCTCCTGGTCGAGCAGCGTGTGCCCGGTGTTCGCCGCGATGCCCGCGGTGACTCCGGAGAGCGTCAGGACGAGGATCACGGTCGTCACGTCGGGCACCAGGCCCGCCGCGAGCAGCGCGATCCCGGTGAGTGCGATGGCGAGCGCGAAGAGGCGGCGCCGCGACAGCGTCGGCAGCACCTTGGGCGCCGTACGGATGCCGACGACGGTGCCGCCGGTCACACCGAGCACGAGCAGGCCGAACGTGACCGGGCCACCGCCCAGGTCCTTGGCGTGCAGCACGGACACCGCGACGGCCGCCGAGATCGCCCCGGCGACGCAGGAGCAGGCGAGCACGAGCAGCCGGATGGCGCCCGTACGGCCCTTGTCCACACCCGCGCCGGTGCTGGGCCTGCGCAGCCCCTCCAGCGGCGAGCGCGCACGCGGGGTCTGCCGGTCGGGCAGTTCGAGGAAGAACACGACCGACAGGGAGGCGGCGAACAGCCCCGCCCCTACGTAGGACGACAGCGCCACCTGGTGCGAGGCGAACCAGTCCACGCCGGCGCCGATCAGGTTCTGCACCAGGGTGACGAAGACGAGCGCGGCGGCGCCCAGCGGCACGGCGGCGAACCCGGTGCGCAGCGAGAGCCGGCGCAGCGCGTCCATGTGGTCGGGCAGCGGCCGCACGGCCGCGCCCTCCGGCGGCGGCGGGGGCAGCAGCGAGGGCGCGGCGCTCTCCTTGGCGACGGTCCAGAACCGCTCGGCGACCCCGATGACGAACGCCGTCACGAGGAGCATCGCCAGCGCGTTGTCCGGCACCCAGTCGATCCACAGCGGGGCGACGATGAGCAGCGCGGCCCGCAGTCCGTCGGCGCCCACCATGGTCCAGCGCCGGTCGAGCGGCCCACCGGGCGTCGTCAGTGAGGTGAGCGGTCCGAGCAGGACCGCGCCGAAGAGCAGCGTCGCAAGGATGCGCGCGCCGAACACTGCGGCGACGGCGAAGGCCACGCCGCGGTAGCCACCGCCGAACGACTCCTCGGGGATCGCGGCCTGCACCGCGAGCACCACGAGTACGAGCAGCCCGATCACGTCGCCGACTCCGCCGACGAGCTGCGCCGACCACAGTCGCTTCAACTGCGGTACGCGCAACAGGGCGCGCACCGCACGCTCTCGGGAGTCCGCTACCAGGGCGTCGTCTGGGGCCGTGTTGGGGTCCGTTGGCTGCTCGGCACGGGTCATTCGTCCAGCCTATCGGGCCCCACCGACACACCGAAGGTGTGTTCCCGGTGTGAACACCTCCCCGCACGCATCACGGGGAGGCACACATTCCGCACGAGCGTGAACTACTCCGCCGAAGCGGTCTTCTTCGCGGTCGTCGTCTTCTTCGCGGTCGTCGTCTTCTTCGCCGCGGTCTTCTTCGCCGTGGTCGTCTTCTTGGCGGCCGTCTTCTTCGCCGCCGTCTTCTTCGCGGCGGTCTTCTTGGCGGGCGCCTTCTTGGCGGTCTTCTTCTTGGCGGGGCCCTTCGCCCGCTTCTCGGCGAGCAGTTCGAAGCCGCGCTCCGCCGTGATCTCCTCCACGGAGTCCGCGGACCGCAGCGTCGCGTTGGTCTCGCCATCGGTGACGTACGGGCCGAAGCGGCCGTCCTTCACCACGACGGGCTTCTCACTGACCGGGTCGGTGCCGAGCTCCTTCAGCGGCGGCTTGGCGGCCGCGCGGCCGCGCTGCTTCGGCTTGGAGTAGATCTCCAGGGCCTGCTCCAGCGTGATGCCGAAGATCTGGTCCTCGCTCTCCAGGGAGCGCGAGTCCGTGCCCTTCTTCAGGTACGGGCCGTACCGGCCGTTCTGCGCGGTGATGTCGACGCCCTCGGCGTCCTGGCCGACGACGCGCGGCAGCGACATCAGCTTGAGGGCGTCGGCCAGGGTCACCGTGTCGAGCGACATGGACTTGAAGAGCGAGGCCGTCCGCGGCTTCACCGCGTTCTTGCCGGTCTTCGGGGTGCCCTCGGGGAGCACCTCCGTGACGTACGGACCGTAGCGGCCGTCCTTGGCGATGATCTGGCGCCCCGTCTGCGGGTCGGCGCCCAGTTCGAAGTCGCCGCTCGGCTTGGCGAGCAGCTCCTCCGCGTACTCCACGGACAGCTCGTCGGGCGCCAGGTCCTCGGGGACGTCGGCGCGCTGGTGGTTCTCGGAGTCCCGCTCGCCGCGCTCGATGTACGGGCCGTAGCGGCCGACGCGCAGCACGATGTCGTTGCCCACGGGGAAGGACGAGACCTCGCGGGCGTCGATCGCGCCCAGGTCGGTCACGAGCTCCTTGAGGCCACCGAGGTGGTCCCCGTCGCCGTTCCCGGCGTCCGCGGCGCCGCCCTGGCCGGCCTCACCCTCGACGGCCTCACCGAAGTAGAAGCGCCGCAGCCACGGCACGGCCTGCGCCTCACCGCGCGCGATGCGGTCGAGGTCGTCCTCCATGGAGGCGGTGAAGCTGTAGTCGACGAGCCGGCCGAAGTGCTTCTCCAGCAGGTTGACGACGGCGAACGACAAGAAGGAGGGCACCAGGGCCGTCCCCTTCTTGAAGACGTAACCGCGGTCCAGGATGGTCCCGATGATGGACGCGTACGTAGACGGGCGGCCGATCTCGCGCTCTTCGAGCTCCTTGACGAGCGAGGCCTCGGTGTAGCGGGCGGGCGGCTTCGTGGCATGGCCGTCGACCGAGATCTCCTCGGCGGACAGCGAGTCCCCCTCGGCGACCTGCGGAAGGCGGCGCTCACGGTCGTCCAGCTCCGCGTTCGGGTCGTCGGCGCCCTCTACGTAGGCCTTCAGGAAGCCGTGGAAGGTGATCGTCTTGCCGGACGCGCTGAACTCGGCGTCGCGGCCGTCGGCGGAGGTGCCGCCGATCTTGACGGTCACGGAATTGCCGACGGCGTCCTTCATCTGGGAGGCGACGGTGCGCTTCCAGATCAGCTCGTACAGCTTGAACTGGTCGCCGGTCAGGCCGGTCTCGGCGGGCGTGCGGAAGCGGTCGCCCGACGGACGAATCGCCTCGTGCGCCTCCTGCGCGTTCTTGACCTTGCCGGCGTACGTACGCGGCTTGTCCGGCAGGTAGTCGCTGCCGTAGAGCTGCGTGACCTGCGAACGGGCGGCCGCGACGGCCGTGTCCGACAGGGTCGTGGAGTCCGTACGCATATAGGTGATGAAGCCGTTCTCGTACAGCTTCTGGGCGACCTGCATGGTCGCCTTCGCGCCGAAGCCCAGCTTGCGCGAGGCCTCCTGCTGCATCGTCGTCGTACGGAAGGGGGCGTACGGCGAGCGGCGGTACGGCTTGGACTCGACGGAGCGTACGGAGAACCGCGTGTCCTCAAGGGCGGCGGCGAGCGCGCGGGCGTTGGCCTCGTCCAGGTGCAGCGTGTTCGCCGAACCGGCCTTGAGCTGCCCGAGCGAGTCGAAGTCGCGGCCCTGCGCGATGCGCTTGCCGTCGACCGACGACAGGCGGGCGGTCAGCGAGGACGGGTCGGAGGAGTCGCCTGCGCGGCCCGTCGCGAACGTACCGGTCAGGTCCCAGTACTCGGCCGAGCGGAAGGCGATGCGCTCGCGCTCACGTTCGACGACAAGGCGGGTGGCGACGGACTGGACGCGGCCCGCCGACAGGCGCGGCATGACCTTCTTCCACAGGACGGGCGAGACCTCGTAGCCGTAGAGACGGTCGAGGATGCGGCGGGTCTCCTGGGCGTCGACCAGCTTCTTGTTCAGCTCGCGCGGGTTCGCGACGGCGGAGCGGATCGCGTCCTTGGTGATCTCGTGGAAGACCATCCGGTGGACCGGGATCTTCGGCTTGAGCACTTCCTGGAGGTGCCACGCGATGGCCTCGCCCTCGCGGTCCTCATCGGTGGCGAGGAAGAGTTCGTCGGACTCCTTGAGGAGGTCCTTGAGCTTCTTGACCTGCGCCTTCTTGTCGCTGTTCACGACATAGATGGGCTGGAAGTCGTGCTCGACGTCGACGCCGAGCCTGCGCACCTCGCCGGTGTACTTGTCCGGAACTTCGGCCGCGCCGTTGGGGAGGTCGCGGATGTGCCCGACGCTCGCTTCGACGACGTACCCAGGGCCGAGATAGCCCTTGATCGTCTTCGCCTTGGCGGGCGACTCGACGATGACGAGTCGGCGGCCGCCCTGTGCGGTCTCGCTGGTCGGGGACAACTTCGCTCTTCTCTCCGGTCGGCGGTTCGGGATCGTTCTGATGGTTCGCTGCTGGCTTGCTGCCGCGGGATCGTGCCGGTTTCGCGGCACTGCTGCGGAGTGTGACGGTACCTCCCGCCGGTGTGTCAAACGGGAAAAGCACGCAGCAGCCACTCGGAACGGTAACCCGACTCCTCGTGATCCTGCCCCCGGACCGGCGAGCGGACGCCTGGCCTCCGGGTACCCGGCCCGTACCCGCGCGGTGGCCGCGCCTTCACCCTGCGTACCGGGTTCCTGCCGGATTCCTGTGGCAAACGTCCCCATCGCGTAGCAGTCCCGTGCCCTCGGACACCCGTACCCATCGGCCCCTGACAGGATGGCGAGTGGCTGGGGGAAGCCTGCGGGTGAGCCTCCGGCTCGTCCCCAGAGCATCACCGATCCAGGAGCTTCCCGAATGTCCGACAGCAATCCATACGGCCAGCCCCCCAAGGACCAGTCGGGCGGGAACCCGTACGACCAGCCCCTCGCGGACCAGCCGACCCAGCCGGGCACCGGCAGCCCGTACGGCTACCCCCAGCAGGGCTCGCAGCCCGGCTACGGCACCCCTCCGCCGCCTCCCGGCCCGCCCGGCCAGCCCGGCCAGCCGCAGGGCCAGGGGCAGCCGCAGGACCAGCCCGGCTACGGCACGCCGCCTCCCGGACAGCCGCAGGGCCAGCCCGGTCAGCCCGGTCAGCCCAGCTACGGCTACCCCTACCCCGGCTCCGCCCCGGCCGGCGGCGGCGCCTACCCGCCTCCGCCGGGCCCCGGCATGGGCGCTCCGGGGATGGGCGGTCCGGGGATGGGCGGTCCGGGGATGGGTGCTCCCGGTATGGGCATGCCCTACGACCCGGCCGCGCCCTACGGCTACGACCCGTTCGGCCGCCCGTACTCGGACAAGACGAAGCTCGCCGCGGGCCTCCTCGGCATCTTCCTCGGCTTCTTCGGCGCGGGCCGCTTCTACACCGGGCACACCGGGATCGCCGTCGCCCAGCTCATCGTGTCGATCGTGACCTGCGGACTCGGCAGCGTCTGGGGCCTGATCGACGGCATCATGATGCTCGCCTCCGGCAACGGCACCGACGCGCAGGGCCGCATTCTCCGGGACTCCTGACCCGTGCCCCGCGCCGCGTCCCCCACGGCCCGCCTCAAGGCCGCGCTCGGCGCCCCGGCGGCGGCCCCGCTCGGGGTGCTCGCCGGGGGCACCGCGGCCGCGGCGTACCTGTACGGCACGAATCCGCACGAGCCGGGCCACTTCCTGCCCGGCTGCCCGTTCCGGTTCGCCACGGGGCTGCTCTGCCCGGCGTGCGGCGGGACGCGGATGGTCTACGACCTGATGCACGGCCAGTACGTCACCGCCTGGCACGACAACGCCGCCCTGCTGCTCGCCGCCCCCTTCGCCCTTGCCCTGCTGGGGCGTTGGGCGTACGAGGGGCTGCGCGGCCGCCGTTGGGCGCCACGGATCGGTGGGCGCGGGTCCACCGCGATCCTCACCGCGGCGGTGGCGTGGGCGGTGCTGCGCAACCTGGTCTGAACCCGGGCGCCAGGGCCCGACAGTGCCCAGATCTGGCCTAGATCTGGCCGAAACACCACACGGCGAGCGCCAGCGCCCCCGCCCCGGCCGCCCCCGCGAACACCGCCGCCACCACAGGGCGCTCGCTGTACGCGACCGGTTCCCGGTGCGCGGCGCGCGCACCGGTCCAGGTCAGCAGGCCCGCCCCGAACAACCCGAACACCGCGCCCGCGAACGCCGCAGGAACACTCTCCATCGCTCCGCCTCCCCGCTTTCGGAACCGCTTCCGATACCCAGCGGGTGACGCTGACACGGGCGGCCGAACCCGGGGTGAACTCCCGTACGCCACAAGGAGAATCCCGGTCGGCGAAGGCGGTTCGAGGGCGGTTCGAAGGCGGATCAGCCGACAGCCGCGCCCGGCTCCACGACCGGCTCCGGGGCCGGCTCCAGGAAGCCCTGCTCGACCAGCGTGCGGATCTGCGCGGGCGTCCGGTCGCGCAGCGACACCGGGTCCTCGCCCATGAGTTGGGCGATGGCGTCCAGGATCGTCCCGGCGCTCAGCGAGCCGTCGCAGACGCCCGCGAACCCGGCGCCGACCGTGTCCACCTTCGTCGCCCGGCGCATGCCGCGCCCCTGCCGCAGCACGACGTGCTCCGGGTCCTCGGCGCCCGGAAGACCGACCTGCTCCTGCACGACCTCCCCGGCCAGCGTGAAGTGCGCGCCGAGCAGCGCCGCGTCGTCGTGCGCGCGCAGCCAGTCGACGCGCTCGAAGTGCGCGCGCACGGCGTCGCCGAGCGGCTGCTCGACGGGGTGCGGCCACTCCTCGACGACGATCGACGGCTCGGCGGAACCGGTCCTGCGCAGCGTGATCCACCCAAAGCCCACGGCCCGCACCTTGCGCGCCTCGAACTCGTCGAGCCACGCGTCGTACCGGGCCGCGTACTCGGCCGGATCGCCCCGGTGGTCACCGGCGTCCCGCAGCCACAACTCGGCGTACTGCGCGACGTCCTGCACCTCGCGCTGCACGATCCAGGCGTCACAGCCGCGCGGCACCCAGGAGCGCAGCCGCTCGGTCCACTCCTCCCCCTCCACGTGCTGCCAGTTGGCGAGAAACTGTGCGTACCCCCCGTCGTTCAGGTGCTCCCCTGCCCCCTGAACGACCGAGCGGCACAGATCGTCCCCGCTCATCCCGCCGTCCCGGTAGGTGAGCCGCGCCCCCGGCGAGATCACGAACGGCGGGTTGGAGACGACCAGGTCGTACGTCTCGTCGCCCACGGGCTCGTACAGCGATCCTTCCCGCAGGTCGGCGCCCTGTACGCCGGACAGGGCAAGGGTCAGCGCGGTGATGCGCAGCGCGCGCGGGTTGAGGTCGGTCGCGGTGACCCGGGTGGCGTGCCGCGCCGCGTGCAGGGCCTGGATCCCGGATCCGGTGCCGAGGTCGAGGGCCGAGCCGACGGGCGTACGCACGGTGATCCCGGCGAGCGTCGTGGACGCCCCGCCGACCCCGAGCACGACGCCCTCCTGGCCGCTTCCGATGCCTCCGGCGCCACCGACCGCGCACCCGAGGTCGGACACGATGAACCAGTCCTCGCCCTCGGGCCCGCCATACGGCCGTACGTCGACGGTGGCCGCGACCTCGTCCGCCCCGACGGCCCGCAGCCAGCCGCTCTCCAGGCACGCGTCGAGCGGCAGCACTTCGGCGGCCCGCTCCCGCGGCGCCGGCTGCTGCAACAGGAACAGTCGTACGAGGGTCTCCAGGGGCCGCTCCCCCCGAGTGGCCCGCAGCGCGGGCACGGTCTCACTGCGCGCGAGCGCCGCGTAGGCGGAGGCCCCGAGCAGTTCGAGCAGCCCATCGGCGGTGAACTCGGCGGCAAGCAGGGCGTCACGCAGAGACTGAGCGACGTCGGAACGGTCTACGACAGGCAGGGGGGCGACTTCAGCACTCACCCCACCATTGTGACCCGCTCCTGCTGTGGGCAGGCGTTCCGCACGGCGGAACGGGTGGGCACAGCGCCCGGCGCAGGCCTCCGCAAACACAACGCCGCCCCCGGGTAGCGCAAAAAGCGCAACCCCGGGGGCAGCGAAACGAAACCCGAGACCTAGGACCCCGACGGCGTAGCGGAAGCGCTCTTGCAGCTCTCCTGCTTCGCCATCGCCTTGCCCACGTCCCCCTCCTCGAGGTTCTTGAGCGCGTCGCTGCCGTCCTGGCTCAGCGTGTCGAGCTGTCCTGCGATGTCCTTGAGACCGTCGGCGAACTTCGCCTGGTCGCCCGTGTCGAGCTTGTCGACCTTCTTCTTCAGGTCGGCGTACGACGTCGAGATCTTGTCGAGCTCCTTGACGGCGTTCTGCTGCTTCTTCTCGCCGCCGTCGGTGGGCGGGGCGCCCGCCTTGTCGACCGCGTCGCCGATCGCCTTGTACGCGTCGGACATGTCCTGGAACGCCTTCGAGTCGGTCTTCTGGACCTGCTCGGGTTCGCTGTTGTCCGAGGTCTCCTTCTGGATCGCGGTGTTCGCGGCCTCGATCTTCTTGGCCTGCGGCTGGACCTTGTCGCAGACCTGCTTGGCCCAGGAGTCCAGCTTTTCGCTGCTGTCGTCGCTGCAGCCCGACAACGCCAGTACCAGTACCGCACCGCCGGACAGTGCGGCAGCAAGCTTCTTGTTCACCGGATTGGTCCCTTCCATGGCTCTCGGCCCCGGAACTTACACGCCACGCACACGACAGTCTCACGCAGGGTGTCCTATACGACCACTTTATTGGCCTTTAACAGCCATTTGCACCAAGAGAGATAAGGCTCACGGAACCGCTCCGGACACACCAGTGGGCGGACAGCCCGTCAGGAGGCGCTGCCCGCCCACTCGTTGAGGTGCTCTCAGGTTACGTACGAGACGTCGACACGACAGCCGGATCCGCCTGCTCCGGCACCCGTCCGGCTCCGCCCGCGTCACCGTCGTCGTCCCCGCCGACCGCGATGCCGCGCCGCTTCGACATGTACACGGCACCGACGATCACGGCGAGCGCCACGACGGCGGCCGCGACCCGCACGCCCACGCTCGCGTCGTCGCCGTAGCTGAACTTCACGATCGCGGGCGCGATGAGCAGCGCCACGAGGTTCATCACCTTCAGCAGCGGGTTGATGGCCGGGCCCGCGGTGTCCTTGAACGGGTCGCCGACCGTGTCGCCGATGACGGTGGCCTCGTGCGCCACGCTGCCCTTGCCGCCGTGGTGCCCGTCCTCCACCAACTTCTTGGCGTTGTCCCACGCGCCGCCGGAGTTGGCGAGGAAGACGGCCATCAGCGTGCCCGTCCCGATCGCGCCCGCGAGATACGCCCCGAGCGCGCCGACGCCGAGCGTGAAGCCGACCGCGATGGGCGCCATCACGGCGAGCAGGCCGGGCGTGGCGAGCTCCCGCAGCGCGTCCTTCGTACAGATGTCGACGACGCGCCCGTACTCCGGCTTCTCCGTGTAGTCCATGATCCCGGGGTGCTCGCGGAACTGCCTGCGCACCTCGTAGACCACCGAACCCGCCGACCGCGATACGGCGTTGATGGCGAGCCCGGAGAAGAGGAACACCACCGCGGCTCCGGCGATGAGCCCCACCAGGTTGTTCGGCTGGGAGATGTCCATGACCAGGTTCATCGGCCCGCCGGAGCCGACCTTCTCGCCGACGTCGTGCGCCGCCGTGACGATCGCGTCCCGGTACGAGCCGAACAGCGCGGCAGCCGCGAGCACGGCGGTCGCGATGGCGATGCCCTTGGTGATGGCCTTGGTGGTGTTGCCGACGGCGTCCAGGTCGGTGAGCACCTGCGCGCCCGCGCCCTCGACGTCGCCGGACATCTCGGCGATGCCCTGAGCGTTGTCGGAGACCGGCCCGAAGGTGTCCATGGCGACGATGACGCCGACCGTGGTCAGCAGCCCGGTACCGGCCAGCGCGACCGCGAACAGGGCGAGCATGATCGACGTACCGCCGAGCAGGAACGCCCCGTACACGCCGAGCCCGATCAGCACCGCCGTGTAGACGGCCGATTCGAGGCCGATGGAGATGCCGGCGAGCACGACGGTCGCGGGGCCGGTCAGCGAGGTCTTGCCGATGTCCTTGACCGGACGCCGGGTCGTCTCGGTGAAGTACCCGGTCAGCTGCTGGATGAGGGCCGCGAGCACGATGCCGATCGCCACGGCGACCACCGCGAGGATCCGCGGATCGCCGTCCTTGCCGCTGATCGCCGTGTCCGTGACGCCGTCCAGATCCGCGTACGAGCCCGGCAGATAGGTGAAGACGGCGATGGCCACGAGCACGATCGAGATCACCGCGGAGATGAAGAAGCCGCGGTTGATGGCGCTCATGCCGCTGCGGTCCGCCCGGCGCGGCGCGACGGCGAAGATGCCGATCATCGCCGTGACGACACCGATCGCGGGCACGATCAGCGGGAACGCGAGCCCGGCGTCGCCGAAGGCCGCCTTGCCGAGGATCAGCGCGGCGACCAGCGTGACGGCGTACGACTCGAAGAGGTCGGCGGCCATTCCCGCGCAGTCTCCGACGTTGTCGCCCACGTTGTCGGCGATGGTCGCGGCATTGCGCGGATCGTCCTCCGGAATGCCCTGCTCGACCTTTCCGACCAGGTCGGCGCCGACGTCGGCGGCCTTGGTGAAGATGCCGCCTCCGACACGCATGAACATCGCGATCAGCGCGGCGCCGAGCCCGAAGCCCTCGAGGACCTTGGGCGCGTCGGCCGCGTAGACGAGCACGACACAGGAGGCGCCGAGCAGACCGAGTCCCACCGTGAACATGCCGACGACGCCGCCCGTACGGAAAGCGATCTTCATGGCGTGGTGCGAGACGGTGGTGAGATCCTTTTCCGGCTCGCCCTCCGCCGGTGTCGCTTCCCGCGCGGCGGCGGCGACGCGCACATTGCTGCGCACCGCGAGCCACATTCCGATATAGCCGGTGACGGCCGAGAACACCGCGCCGATCAAGAAGAAGATCGACCGGCCCGTGCGCTGATTCCAGTCGTCCGCCGGAAGCAGCATGAGCAGGAAGAACACCACGACGGCGAATACGCCGAGAGTTCGCAGTTGCCGGCCCAGATAGGCTTTCGCGCCTTCCTGGACCGCTCCCGCGATCTTCTTCATGGAGTCCGTTCCCTCACCGGCCGCGAGCACCTGGCGCACCAGGACCCCGGCGACGGCGAGCGCCGCGAGCGCGACGACCGCGATCACGACGACGATCAATCTGTTGTCGTCGGTCAGAACTGCGGCTGCGAACGTAGAAGGGGTACTCGATGTGGACAGCTCCGCCATTCGTCCTCCTTGACGCTTGGGCTGAGCTCAAGATGTGGACGGATTGTAGGGAGCGGGACCTGATCAAAACAGGGCGCGGCAAACGGAATTGTTTCCTACCCAGCAAATGTTCGGCGAACACAGATCAACTACAAGAAGGGGAATGCGTAATGCATTGAATGCATTAACGAGACCCCCTGATCTGAATTGATCTCGAAAAACCCGGGATGACCTCGGGATACACAACGGAGGCCCCGTTCACCAGTGGGTGAACGGGGCCTCGTAAAAGATCTCCGATTGCGCCGAGCGGAGCGTGTCGCGCTAGGGAAGCGTCGCCGGCAGGGTCGGCCAGCTCATCCGAATGAGACCGCCGTCCGTGTCCGCGGTGACCTCGACATCGTCCACGAGGCCACTGATGACGGCGAGACCCATCTCGTCCTCACCCTCGGCCTCCAGGTCGTCGGCTCCGCCTGCGCCGCCGGCCGCGGCCGACGAAGGCACCGTGCGCGGCGCCTCGTCCCCGACCTCGATGGAGAACTGCTTCTCCTCCTCGATCAGGGCGACCCGCACCGGCGCCGAGATGCCGCTGCTCTGGTGCAGCCCGACCGCGCGGCTGCAGGCCTCACCGACGGCGAGCCTGACCTCGTCGAGCACGGCCTCGTCCACGCCCGCCCTGCGCGCCACCGCGGCCGCCACCAGGCGGGCCGTGCGGACGTGCTCGGGCAGAGGGCTGAAGCGGAGTTCGACAGTGGCCATGCATCCCCCTCGGACAGACGGGCCCCACGGTGGTACGGCGCGCTCCGGTTGTACGGGCGTGCGCCCGGGGACCGGGTCGGCCTCGGCCGCCCGATCCCCTGATCTGTGCCGGTGTCGCCACCGGCATCGCCCGGATCAGTCGGTCGCCGCGACGGCTTCCTCGACCGAGGTGTGGATCGGGAACACCTTGGTCAGACCGGTGATACGGAAGATCTTGAGAATGCGCTCCTGGTTGCACACCAGGCGCAGCGAGCCCTCGTGGGCCCTCACACGCTTGAGACCGCCGACCAGCACGCCGAGCCCGGTGGAGTCGAGGAAGTCCACGCCCTCCATGTCGACGACAAGGTGGAAACTGCCGTCATTCACCAGCTCGACCAGCTGCTCGCGCAGCTTGGGCGCGGTATACACATCGATTTCGCCACCGACCTCGACGACCGTACGATCGCCGACGGTACGGGTCGACAGGGACAGGTCCACGGATCCTCCAGCACCTTGCTATCGAGCGGTCGCCCCTCGGGGACACCTCGGCTTGATCCCCCGGGACGGTTCGCCAGCCGCGATGGCATTCAATCACTTACCGGCAGGCGTGCACGACGCCTTGAGAGCATTGTCCGTCACGCCAGTGACACACTCGGTGCCGATGGCCAAGAATCACCGATCCGAACGACCCTCGGCGCCCGCCGCAGACCGCCCCTCGCCCGGTGCGGTCCTGGACCGGCTCGCCTCGGGTCCGAGCAGGGCTGCGCGCATCACCCATACGGAGCACTTGCCCTCTCGCCCGGGCCGTCATGCCGTCTGGCCCGATCGGATCCGGGCCGAGGTCATCGCGGCCGTGCAGGCCGCCGGAATCGCGCACCCCTGGGCCCATCAGGCACGCGCGGCGGAGCACGCCCTGGACGGCGATTCGGTGATCGTCGCCACCGGCACGGCTTCCGGGAAGTCCCTCGCCTATCTCGTCCCGGTCCTGTCGACACTGCTCGACGGATCCGAGGCGCCGAACGGGCGCGGCGCGACCACGCTCTACCTCTCCCCGACGAAGGCGCTCGCGGCGGACCAGTGCCGATCGGTGAAGGAACTTTCACAACCGCTCGGTACGGCCATCCGCCCGGCGGTCTACGACGGCGACACCCCGTTCGAGGAACGCGAATGGGTCCGCCAGTACGGAAACTACGTCCTCACCAACCCGGACATGCTGCACCGCGGCATCCTGCCCTCGCACCCGCGCTGGTCCTCCTTCCTCAAGGCGCTCAAGTACGTCGTGATCGACGAGTGCCACACATATCGCGGCGTCTTCGGCTCGCACGTGGCACAGATCGTGCGCCGGCTGCGCCGCATATGTGCCCGCTACGGCTCCGATCCCGTCTTCCTGCTCGCCTCCGCGACCTCGGCCGAACCGGCCGCCTCCGCCCGCCGGTTGACGGGTCTGCCGGTCGTCGAGGTCGCGGACGACGCCTCGCCGCGCGGCGAGCTGGTCTTCGCGCTCTGGGAGCCGCCGCTGACCGAGATGGAGGGCGAGAAGGGCGCGCCGGTGCGCAGGACCGCGACCGCGGAGACGGCGGACCTCCTGACCGACCTGGCCGTCCAGGGCGTGCGTTCGGTGGCTTTCGTACGGTCCCGGCGTGGCGCCGAGCTGATCTCCGTGATCGCCCAGGAGCGCCTCGCCGAGGTCGACCGCTCCCTCACCCGGCGGGTCGCGGCCTACCGCGGCGGCTATCTCTCCGAGGAACGCCGCGCCCTCGAAGCGGCCCTGCACTCCGGCGAACTCCTCGGCCTCGCCGCCACCACCGCCCTCGAACTCGGCATCGACGTCTCGGGGTTGGACGCCGTACTGATCTCCGGCTATCCCGGTACGCGGGCGTCGCTGTGGCAGCAGGCGGGCCGGGCCGGCCGCTCCGGCGAGGGCGCGCTCGCGGTCCTCGTCGCCCGCGACGACCCCCTGGACACCTATCTGGTCCACCACCCCGAGGCGCTCTTCGACCAGCCGGTCGAGTCGACGGTCCTCGACCCCGACAACCCGTACGTGCTGGCTCCGCACCTGTGCGCCGCCGCGGCGGAAATACCGCTCAAGGAGCCGGACTTGGAGCTGTTCGGCCCGGCGACGGCCGAGCTGCTGCCGCAACTGGAGGCCGCGAAGCTGCTGCGCCGCAGGACCGCCACGAAGGCCTGGCACTGGACGCGCCGCGAGTCCGCCGCGGACCTGGCCGACATCCGGGGCGAGGGCGGCGCCCCCGTGCAGGTCGTCGAGGTGGGCACGGGGCGGTTGCTGGGAACGGTCGACGCGGGCTCGGCCCACACGACGATCCACGACGGCGCGGTCCACCTCCATCAGGGGCGTACGTACGTGGTGAAGAAGCTGGACCTCGACGACAACGTCGCCCTCGTCGAGCTCGCGAACCCCACCTACTCCACGACCGCCCGCGACACGACCGCCATCTCCATCCTGGAGACCGACGTCGAAGTCCCTTGGGGCGAAGGCCGGTTGTGCTACGGCTCCGTGGAGGTCACGAACCAGGTCGTCGGCTATCTGCGGCGCCGCCTCATCACGGGTGAGGTGCTGGGCGAGACGAAGCTGGACCTCCCTCCTCGTACGCTGCGGACGCGGGCGGTGTGGTGGACGGTCACGGAGGACCAGTTGGACGCGGCCCGGGTCGGTCCTGAGATTCTGGGCGGGGCCCTGCACGCCGCCGAACACGCCTCCATCGGCCTGCTCCCCCTCTTCGCCACGTGCGACCGCTGGGACATCGGTGGCGTCTCGATCCCGCTCCATCCCGACACGCTCCTTCCCACGGTCTTCGTCTACGACGGCCACCCCGGCGGGGCGGGCTTCGCCGAACGGGCCTTCCACACGGCCCGCGAGTGGCTGGCCGCCACGCGTGAGGCGATCGCCTCCTGCGAGTGCGAGGCCGGGTGTCCGTCCTGCATCCAGTCCCCCAAGTGCGGCAACGGCAACGATCCGTTGCACAAGCGGGGGGCGGTGCGGTTGCTTTCGGTGTTGTTGAAGGAGGCGGCGGGGTAGGGCGGGCCCGTGCCGCAGGGCGGGCCCGTGCCGGCGGCCCGCACCGTGGCTGGGCCCCGGGGCTCCGCCCCGGACCCCGTTCCTCAAACGCCGGAGAGGCTCAAAGATGGCGCACCCGCTCGCGCCCGGACCTCCGACCGGAAGCCCGGCTCGCCCGCCGCCGCGGTCACCTCCGACACCTCCCCGTGCAGCACACACCGCACCACTCCCGCACCCTGCGCCCGCGCCACCCGCTCCGCCAGCGCGCACGCCCGCGTCCTCCCCTCCGTCCAGTGGTCCGCCGCGGCGAGCGCCGCGAGGTCCGCCGCCGCACCCGCCCGGTGGCGTGCCTCCACCGCCTGGCCCATGGCCAGCACCGCGCCGAACACCACGCCCACCGCGGCCATCGCCACGGCCACCCACACTGTCGCCGACCCTCGGTCCGACCGCGCCACGCGTCTCCTCATGTCCGCCCCACCGCCTCCTCCGCCGCCGCCACGGCCTGCGCCCCCAGGTCCACGCCGAGCGGCCCCGGCCCCACGGACCTGAACCGCACCGTCACCCGGACCAGGTCGCCCTCCCGGCCCACCGCGATCCGCGCCCCCTTCGGCGCGGCCTCCCGGGCCACGGCCACCGCCGCCCCCGTGGGCTCCTGCCGCGCCACCGCCCTGGCCCCGGCGCGCGCGGCGTCCACGCACCTGATCTGCGCCGACGCCGCGAGCACCGCCCAGATCAGCGCCATCGTGAACACCACGAGCACCGGCAGCGCCACGGCCGCCTCCGCCGTCACAAAGCCCCGATCGCGGCGGGACTCAGAACGACCCATGGAGCGCCTTCGCCACCAAGGACCGCAGCGCCGACTGCACCACGTCGCTCGTCACCACCTGGAACAGCACCCCGGCGAAGCCCACCGCCGCGATCAGCCCCACCGCGTACTCGGCGCTGACCATCCCGGCGTCCCGCCGCCCGGACCGCACCGCCCGCGCCCACCTCCTGACGCCTCCGCGCAGCCACCCGTACGTCCGCACCACACGCATACCGTTCATTTCGACTCCCTTCGACTCCCTTGAGAACAGCCCTTGTTCGCTTGCCAACCGCACCACCGGCACGGGTGCCGGTCACCTCCCTCCCAGCACTCCACTCCCGAGCCCGATCACCACCGGCACCACTCCGACCACCAGGAACGCGGGCAGGAAGCACAGCCCCACCGGCGCCGTGATCGTCACCGCCGCCCTGCGCGCCGCCGCCGTCGCCTGCCGCCCGCGCTCGGCCCGGCACTCCGCGGCGAACCGCGCCACGGGTGTCGCCGCCGGAGCCCCGGACTCGCCCGCCCGCTCCAACAGCCGCACCAACCCGCCGGCCCCGGGTACGGCCGCCAGCTCCCGCCACGCCACACCCAGTTCGCCCCCGAGCCGCACCTGGGCGGCGCCTCGCTCGAGCCCCCGCCCGGCGGGTCCGCCCAGCGCCTCGCCGACGGCCCGCGCCGCCTCCACAGGACCGGCCCCCGCCGCGAGACACGACGCCAACAAATCCGACGCCAACGGGAGTTGACGGACCGCGTCCGCTCTTCCGCCCGCACTCGCCGCTCCCGGTTCCCGATGCCGCCACCAGTGCCACACCCCGGCCCCGCACACCGCCCCGACCACGAGCCCGCCCACCCCACCGACCAACACGAACCCGGCCCCTACCGCCCCCGCGACCGGCCCCCACCGCCGCACCACGACCGGCAGCCCCACGGCCCGCCGCGCCGCCCCTTCACCGGCGATTCCCGGCACACCCAGCACAAGCCGCACCCGCCGCCGCGCCACCCGCTCGGCGCGCCGCGCCGCGATCTCCCGCACCAGCCACGCCACCGTCGCCGCGACGCACAGCACTACCCCCAGCCTGTGGACAACGTTCATCGCCTCTCACCCCTCCGCCCTTCGTACGATCCGCGCCGCCCACCACATCCCGGCGGCCTCCAGCACCCCGCCCACGACCAGGCACCCGACCCCCGGCCAGGTGTGCAGCAGCACCCGCAGCGGCCGTGCGCCCATCGCCGCCCCGAGCAGCAGCGCGAACACCGGCAGCCCCGCGAGCATCACCGTGGTCGACCACGGGCCCGCCAACTGGGCCCTGAAGTCCGACCGTTGATCCCGCTCCGCCCGCAGGGCGTCCCCCAGCCGTTCGAGGCCCGCCGCGAGTCCGGCGCCCCGGTCCACCGCCACTCGCCAGCACGCCGCGAGCCCGTTCAGCCCCGCGGCGCCCGGCTCCCGCGCCGCCGCGCCCAGGGCCCCGGGCACATCCCCGCCGAACCGGGCGGCCGCCACCACCGCCGCGCTCCCCGCACCGGTCAACGCCCCCGCCCCGCGCACCGCGACAACCAGCGCCTCCCCCGGCTGGCGCCCGGCCCGCACCTCACCGGCCACCAGCCCGCACAGCCGGATCACCGCCTCCTCGCGCCGCTCCTTTCCGCGCCGCGCCGCCCTGGCCCCGCGCAGCCGCCCCGCTCCGGGCACGGCGCACACCCCGAGCACGACCGGCAGCACCGAGGCGCCGGCGATCCCGACCACCAACCCGACGACCGCACACCACCATTCGGGCCGCGCCCGCACCCGCCCCCACCACCGCTCGCCCACACCAAGACACCCCGACACCACCCCGCCACGCGGCCCGACACCGAGCACCCTCCGAACCCGCCGCACCTCCAACTCCCGCTCCCACACCGCCCACATGGCCGCCACACCACCAAAGGCAGCCAGCACACCGGACCCGCCACCGCCCAGAACCCCATCCACGCCCACGCACCCCTCTCCACCGATTCCACCGATTCCCGATCGAGCCCCTGCGGCGATTGAGCAGCGGGGCCCGGGGCAGCGCCCCGCAACCGCAACCCCGCCCTCGCGCACGGGAAAAGCCACCGCTCCTCACCCCATGCGCACTCCCAAAAACCCCCCGAGCCGCGCCCACCCCACCCCCTCCACAAATCCCCGCTCGCCCCACTCCAGCGCCGGCACCGCCCGCACCCAGCCCTCCGGGTCCCGCTCCAGCACCTGGACCTGCGCGATCCGCCGCCGCCCGCCCCGGCCCCGTACGAGATGCAGCACCACGGAAACCGCCGCCGCCAACTGGCTGTGCAGCGCGGCCCGATCGAGCCCGGCCGCCGTCCCCAGCGCCTCGAGCCGCACCGGGACATCGCTCGCCGCGTTGGCGTGCACCGTCCCGCAGCCGCCCTCGTGCCCCGTGTTCAGGGCGGCGAGGAGCGACACGACCTCCGCGCCGCGCACCTCGCCCACCACGAGCCGGTCGGGCCGCATCCGCAGCGCCTGCCTGACCAGGTCGTCGAGGCCCACGACGCCCGCGCCCTCCTGGTTGGCGGGACGCGATTCGAGCCGTACGACGTGCGGATGGTCCGGCCTCAACTCGGCGGAGTCCTCGGCCAGAACGATCCGCTCCCGCGGCCCGACGAGCCCGAGCAGCGCGCTCAGGAGCGTCGTCTTGCCGCTGCCCGTACCGCCGCTGATCAGGAACGACAGGCGCGCGTCGAGCAGGGCCCGCAGCACCCGGTCACCGCCCGGCGGCACCGTCCCCGCCGCCACCAGCTCCGCCAGCGTGAAAGCCCGGGGCCGTACGACCCGCAGCGACAGGCACGTACAGGCCGCCGCGATCGGTGGCAGCACCGCGTGCAGCCGGGTCCCGTCGGGCAACCGGGCGTCCACCCAGGGCCGCGCGTCGTCCAGGCGCCGCCCCACGACGGCCGCGAGGCGCTGCGCCAACCTCCGTACATCCGCGGCGCTTTCGAAGGACACGGCGGCCCGCTCCAGGCCGTGGCCCCGGTCGACCCACACCTTGTCCGGCGCCGACACCAGGACATCCGTCACCGAGGGGTCGGCGAGCAGCGGCTCCAGCGGCCCGGCGCCCACCAGCTCCGAGCGCAACCGGCCCGCCGCGCCGAGCACTTCGGCGTCGCCGAGGATCCGGCCCTGCGCCCGCAGCGCCTCGGCCACGCGCGCGGGGGTCGGCTCCGACCCGTTCTCGGCGAGCCACTGCCGTACGCCGTCCAGCATGCGCGCCCCGACCACCGCGCCCCGCCCAGGCCGCGCGGCCACCCCCGCACGCCCAGCCACCTCGAACACCTCAGCCGCCCCATTCACCCCGTCCATCGCACCCACCCCGTCCGCCCTGTCCATCGCATCCATCTCCCCGATCACGTCCACCGCCCCCATCACGTCAACCGCCTCCATCGCGTCCACCGCCGCCACGCCATCCACCACCTCCGCCCGACTCACGCCACGCCCACCCGACTCACGCCGCATCCCCCTCCACCGCCGCCACCGGCATCCGCTCCCAGAACGCCCCGCAGAACCGCCCCAACGGACCGCCGTTCAACACCCCCGCGTCCACGGGCAGTTCACCGGCGAACGGCAGCCCGACCAGCCGCGCCACCTCCTCCGTCGCGAGGCCTCCCGCCCCGCGCGCGGGAGCCGTCACCACCCGCAGGTCCCGCAGCACCATCGCGGCGGCCCCCGCCATCCGGCGCGCCGCCGCCACGGCGCGCAGCTCCGGTGGCACCACGAGCAGCCCGAGGTCGAGCTGGGCCAGGGCCTCGACGGATCCGGCGTCCACCCGGCGCGGCAGGTCCACCACGACGGTCCCGCCCCTGCGCCGCCCCGCCGCGAGCACGGCCCGCACCGCCTCCGGCGGCACCGCCGCGAGGTCGCCGCGGTCCCAGCTGAGCACCCGCAGATCGTGCAGCCGGGGCAGCGACTCCTCCAGGGCCGTGCTGCCGAGCCGGCCCCGCGACTCCGCGAAGGCCGGCCAGCGCAGCCCTTCCGCCGCCTCGCCGCCGAGCAGCACATCGAGGCCGCCGCCGAGCGGATCCGCGTCGACCAGAAGCGTGCGCCGCCCCACCCGCGCGGACGCCACCGCGAGCGCGCAGGCCAGCGTGGAGGCCCCGGACCCGCCGCGGCCACCGAGCACCCCGACGGTCAGGGCGGGCCGCCCCACCCCTTCGGCGACATCGGCGATCCGGTCCATCAGCCACTGCTCGCCGTCCGGCAGGACCAGGACATGGTCGGCGCCGATCTCCACGGCCCGCCGCCACACCCCGGAATCGTCTTGATCACGACCAACCAAGATCACTCCACGGCGTCGGGACACCCCGGAAAGGCGCCGTGCCGCGTCGTCCCCGACCAGGACGAGAGGCGCCGATTCCCAGCCGCCCCAGCCCTCCGCGCACGCCGGCGCCCCGTGCCCGACCTCGGGCCGCACCCCCGCCGCCGCGCACAGGCGCAGCAGGTCATCGAGGAGTTCCACGTCCTCCGTCACGATCAGCGGGGCGCTCCGCATGTCCCGCGCGTCGCACGCGATGACTTCCGCCATGGTCCGATCCCCCTCTCGCCGCGCTCGCCCGCCCCTGCGGACGATCCGTTCCGCACGCGAAGTCGGCGGTGGCGAACGCGCCGAATACCGTCCGCCCGGCACAGCTCGGCCATAACAAACCGGCCATGAACACGGACCTGAACTTCGTGTGCGGAATCACCGTGCAGCGATCCCGGAAAACGTGGGGATCTTGGTCAATAACTGTGGACGCGAGAAGGCTTGTGAATATCCCGGTCACCCATACCAGTGACACCCTGAACTCGGCATGAATCTGCCCACAGAGCAGCCCGGCAGTCACGCAGCGTGATGGATCGACGGCGCACCGGCTGCGGCACACGAGCCCGCGAATCCCGCGGGGCGGGCCTGGGAAGGACATGAAAAAGGACCCGAAAACGGGTCCGGACATGCGACGACCCCCGCCGGGGGGGAGAGCGGGGGTCGTCCTCCACGGTCCGACTCGGGGGGGGAGGAGCCAGACCGGGTACGCACGGTCGCGAACGATCCGTGACTTCCATGGTGTACCCGAGAGCCTTCTCAAGCAAACCCACGCGCCCCAGCTTACGCCGAATGGTTGGCGCCTATGCTCGGCCTCGTGGAAAACCACTCCTTCTCTCACTCCACGCCCCGTACAGCGGCGTTCTTTGACCTGGACAAGACGGTCATCGCTAAGTCGAGCACACTCACCTTCAGCAAGTCGTTCTACCAAGGCGGGCTGATCAACCGGAGGGCCGTACTGCGCACCGCGTACGCCCAGTTCGTCTTCCTCGCCGGCGGCGCCGACCACGACCAGATGGAGCGGATGCGCGAGTACCTCTCGGCGCTGTGCCGCGGCTGGAACGTGCGACAGGTGAAGGAGATCGTCGCCGAGACGCTGCACGATCTGATCGACCCGATCATCTACGACGAGGCGGCGTCCCTCATCGAGGAGCACCACATCGCCGGGCGCGACGTCGTGATCGTCTCCACATCCGGCGCCGAGGTCGTCGAGCCGATCGGTGAACTCCTCGGCGCGGACCGGGTGGTCGCCACCCGCATGGTCGTGGGCGACGACGGCTGCTTCACGGGCGAGGTGGAGTACTACGCGTACGGGCCGACGAAGGCGGAGGCCATCAAGGAGCTGGCCCGCACCGAGGGATACGACCTCGCGCGCTGCTACGCGTACAGCGACTCGGCGACGGATCTGCCGATGCTCAGCTCCGTCGGGAACCCGCACGCCGTCAACCCGGACCGGGCGCTGCGCCGCGAGGCGCTCGCGCGCGAGTGGCCGATCCTCGATTTCCACAAGCCGGTCCGGCTCAAGCAGCGCCTGCCGCGTCTCTCCGCGCCCTCACGGCCCGCGCTGCTCGCCGCGGCCGGGGTCGGCGCGGCGGCCGTCACGGCGGGCATCGTCTGGTACGCGAGCCGGCGTCGTGCGACGTCAGGGGCGCTCTGAAGCGCCACCGGTTCGTCCTGTTTGAACCTAAAAGTAAAGAAGTGCGGCCAGGGCTTCCGCTTGCTCCGGGGGAGGAGTACAAAGGATTCAACGGCCCGCGAGACCAAGGACATCCGAGAGGAACGCCTTTAACCGCAATCAGGCCCCACGGACCGATGCATGAACACCGGGCACCCACGCGACGTCGACCCGTCGATTACGGGCCAGCCGCACCAGGTGACGGGCAAAGTTCCCGACCTGATGGGCAACACTTCGAGGACGCTTGGTAACCCAGTGGACATGCCAGCGGCGGTACGAATTCTCGTACCGCCGCACTTTTGGTTCCACGCGGTCTACGCGGCGCCCCGCTGCAGCGCCTCGCAGACGGCCGTCGACTCCCTGACGCCCAGCTCGACCGCCTTGCCGCAGTGGGTGATCCAGGCAGCCATGCCCTCCGGCGTACCGGATACGTAGCCGTCGAGGGCGGCCGCGTAGGCGGCGCGGCCGAGTTCGGCGTGGCCCAGCTCGGCCGGGCAGATGGACTTCGGGTCGAGGCCGCTGCCCACCAGGACGATGCGCGCGGCCGCGCGGGCGACCAGGCCGTTGTGCGAGGCGAAGGGGCGCAGGGCGAGCAGTTCGCCCTCCACGATGGCGGCGCTGACCAGGGCCGGCGCCGCGCTTCCGGCGATGACCAGCTGCGAGAGCCCCTCCAGGCGGCCCGCGACCTCGTCGGCGTCCGGCACCGGGAGTTCGATGAGCGGCTCGTCGACGGCTTCGCCCGCGAGCCGCGGCCGCCCCACCGCGTCGCCCTGGTCGGCCGCCGCGACCAGGTGCAGGCGCGCGAGCACCCGTAGGGGTGACTGCCGCCAGATGGACAGGAGTTGACCCGCCTCGGCGGTCAGGCGCAGGGCCGCGCCGACCGTGGGCGCCTCCTTGTCGCCGTCCGCCCCGCTGAAGTCGGTGCGCCTGCGCACCTCTTCGAGCGGCCAGTCGGCGCCGGAGAGCGCCGCACTGCCCCGCGCGCCACGCAGCGCGGCCTCGGACGTGACCTCGTTGCTGCGACGCCGCATGACCCGGTGCCCGTAGACCCGGTCCACGGCCTTGCGCACGGAGTCCACGGAATCGGCCACGCCCGGCAGGTCGGCCAGGGCGGCGAGGGGGTCGGCTGTCGTACTCATGAGTACGACCCTACGGGCCACGGCCTGCCGCCCCACGAAGGAGTGGTCTTCTTCACGCCTCGTCGACACGGACAGCGATGACACCGATACCCTTTGTGAACATGAAGATCGCTTTCGTGGGGAAGGGCGGCAGTGGCAAGACCACGCTGTCCTCACTGTTCATCCGCCATCTCGCCGGCACCGGCTCTCCGGTCATCGCCGTCGACGCCGACATCAACCAGCACCTCGGGGCCGCGCTCGGGCTCGACGAGGGCGCGGCGGGCGAGCTGCCCGCCCTGGGGGCGCGGCTGCCCCTGATCAAGGACTATCTGCGCGGCTCGAACCCGCGGATCGCCTCGGCCGACACGATGATCAAGACGACGCCGCCCGGCGAGGGCTCGCGGCTCCTTCGGGTGCGCGAGAACAATCCGGTGTACGACGCGTGCGCCCGTGGCGTGGAACTCGACGGCGGCGCCGTGCGTTTGATGGTCACCGGACCCTTCACCGAGGCCGACCTCGGTGTCGCCTGCTACCACTCCAAGACCGGAGCGGTGGAGCTGTGCCTGAACCACCTCGTCGACGGCCGCGGCGAGTACGTGGTGGTCGACATGACCGCGGGCTCCGACTCCTTCGCGTCCGGCATGTTCACCCGCTTCGACATGACGTTCCTGGTGGCCGAGCCCACCAGGAAGGGCGTCTCGGTCTACCGCCAGTACAAGGAGTACGCGCGGGACTTCGGGATCGACCTCAAGGTGGTGGGCAACAAGGTGCGGGACGCGGACGACCTGGAGTTCCTGCGCGCCGAGGTCGGCGACGACCTGCTCGTCACCGTCGGGCACTCGGACTGGGTGCGCGCCATGGAGAAGGGGCGCCCGCCGCGCTTCGAGCTCCTGGAGGCGCCCAACAAGGAGGCTCTACGGGCGCTCCAGGGCGCGGCCGACGCCACGTACGAGGTGCGCGACTGGGAGCGCTATACGCGGCAGATGGTGCACTTCCACCTGAAGAACGCCCAGAGCTGGGGCAACGAGAAGACGGGGGCCGACCTGGAGTCCCAGATCGACCCCGGCTTCGTACTACGGGAGAGCGTCGCGGCGACCGCCTGAGCGGGAGATCGCGTGAGCGGGCGAATCGCCTGAGCAACGGATGTGCGGGGGCTACGACTTGGTGGCCGGGGCCCCCGGTGCCCCCTTCGGGATCTTGACGCCCTTGCGTTCCAGGAAGGCCGCCCAGCCCTCCTTCGGCTCCTCGCTCACCGCGAGGCGGCCGAGCTTCTTCAGGGTCTTCGGGTCCTGGGCGTCGAGCCAGTCGGTGACCTGCTTGAAGGAGACGCAGCGGACGTCGGGCTTCTTGCAGACCCGCTCGACCGTCTGCTCCACGGCGCGCATGTAGGTGCCGCCGTTCCAGGACTCGAAGTGGTTGCCGATGACGAGCGGGGCGCGGTTGCCCTTGTAGGCGCGGTCGAAGCCCGCGAGCAGGCTGTCGCGCATCTGGTCGCCCCAGTAGGCGTGCTTGGCGGGGTCGCCCTGGGTGGCCGATCCGGACTGGTTGGCCATGAAGTTGTAGTCCATGGTCAGCTGCTCGTAGGAGTGGCCCTTGAAGGGGACGAGCTGCATCGACAGGTCCCACAGGCCGTTCTTCTTCTTGGGCCAGACCTGTTCGTTGACGCCGCTGGTGTCGTAGCGGAAGCCGAGGTCGCTCGCGGCGCGCCGGAAGTTTTCCTTGCCTTCGAGGCAGGGGGTGCGGGCGCCGATGAGCTCCTTGTCGTAGTCGAAGGGCAGCGGGGCCGACCTGTTGAGGCCCGCGTTGCTCTTCCATGCCTTTACGAAGGACTTGGCCTGCCGGATCTCGCTCTTCCACTCGTCGACCGACCACTGGCCCACTCCGCCGTTCTTGCCGCAGAAGTGGCCGTTGAAGTGGGTGCCGATCTCGTTGCCCTCGAGCCAGGCGCCGCGCAGTTGCTCGACGGTGTCCTTGATTCCCTTGGAGTCGTTGAAGCCGATGTCCGAGCGGCCGGCCGAGTGCTGCGGCGCGTGGTACTTGCCCGCCTTGTCCCGCGGCAGCAGATACACGCCGCTGAGGAAGTACGTCATGGTCGCGTTGTTCTCCTTCGCGACCTTGCGGAAGTGCGAGAACAGCTTCTGGCTGTCCTCGCCCGCGCCGTCCCAGGAGAAGACCACGAACTGCGGCGGCTTCTGCCCCGGTCTGAGGCGCTCGGCCCTGGGCACGTTCGGCTGCCGTCCGGTGTACGCGGTCGAGCCGTCGCCGATGAGCCGGACCGCGCTGCCCGGGGCCGCGGCCTTGGCCTTCTTCGGGCCGGGGGCGCCCTTGCGGGGCTCGGTCCTCTCGGGGCTGTGCGCGCTCTCCCCGGCGGCGCAGCCCGCGAGCGCCGCGGCACACGCCGCGGCGGCGGTGATGCCCGCGGCGAGCCGTTTGGGGACGGTTCTGTGGGTGGCGGCCATCTTCCGCCCACCTTCTTCCTGGAGTCGGCTTGCATGGCGGTGAAAAGAGAGAGACGCCCCACTTGACCTATATGTACGGGCGCCGCCGCCACCGTGGCACGAGAGCCGGAACGAATTAGTCCGACAAGCCGACCGGGATGCTTATTCACTACTGAGCGTGAACAGCAGACCCATTTGCCCTTTAAGTCCGACCCCAACCTTTACCCTGCATTACGATTCATTTACCGAGCGTTGATTTCATCCCGCCGCTGCACGCCGTGAACCACGGCCGCGATCGACCCCACCCACCACTCGGGGTCACCCCCCATTCCGCGACCGCGCTGCACCCCGGAGGAGACGGGAAACATGTCAGCCTGCGTACCCACACGTGCCCATGACTCCGACGACGAGGGCCGTCCCAACGGCCCCGCAGGATCGGCCCGAACGGCACACAGTCCACCGCCCCGCCGCCGCCGTCCACGCCTCGCCGGCGTCGATGTGTCGGCATCCATCGCGGTCTTCCTGATCGCCATCCCCCTGTCCCTCGGCATCGCCCTGGCGACCGGCGCCCCGCTGGAGTCCGGCCTGGTCGCCGCCGCCGTCGGCGGCCTGCTCGCCGGTTTCGTCGGCGGCTCGCCGCTCCAGGTCAGCGGGCCCGCCGCGGGCCTGACCGTGGTCACCGCCGAACTGATCCAGCGCTACGGGTGGCGCACCACCTGCGCGATCACCGTGATGGCCGGCGTCGCCCAGCTCGGGCTCGGCTGTCTGCGCGTGGCCCGCACCGCGCTCGCCGTCTCGCCCGCCGTCGTGCACGGCATGCTCGCCGGGATCGGCATCACCATCGCCGTGGCCCAGCTGCACATCGTCCTGGGCGGCAACCCGGAGAGCTCCGTCGTCGCCAACCTGGCTTCGCTGCCCGCCCTGTTGGCGCACCCGCACCCCGCCGCGCTCGCCATGAGCGTGCTCACCCTCGTCGTGCTGTTCGGCTGGCCCAGGCTGCCCGGACGGTTCGGGCGGGCCGCGCGCAAGGTGCCCGCCGCGCTGATCGCCGTGACCCTGGCGACCGCCACCACCGCCACCTTCGGCCTGACGCTGCCCGAGGTCGACCTGCCGTCCTGGAGCAGCCACGCGCTGGCCGGGCTGCCGGAAGGGCCGGTGCTCGGCATCGCCGCCGCCGTGCTGACGACCACCCTGGTGTGCAGCGTGCAGTCGCTGCTCGGGGCGGTCGCCGTGGACAAGCTGGCCACGGCGAACCCGGAGATCCCGCCCACGGTGCGCCGCTCGAACCTCGACCGCGAACTGCTCGGGCAGGGCGCGGCGAACATCGTCTCGGGCACGCTCGGCGGGCTGCCCGTGGCGGGCGTCGCGACGCGCTCCGCGATGAACGTGAGCGCGGGCGCGGTGAGCCGCAACTCGACGATGCTGCACGGCATCTGGGTCCTCGTGGCCTCCCTGCTGCTCGTGCCCGTCCTGGAGATGATCCCGCTCTCCTCGCTGGCCGCCCTGGTGATGGCGGTCGGCATCCAGATGGTGTCCCTGAACCGCATCCGCACGGTCACCCGCCACCGCGAGGTCCTCGTCTACGTGGTGACCACGCTCGGCGTCGTCCTCTTCGGCGTCCTCGAAGGCGTCGGGCTCGGGGTCGCGGTCGCCGTCGGGGTCGCGCTGCGCCGCGTCGCGCACACCCGGATCACCGAGGCGGTGGACGCGCGCGGCGTCCACCACGTGCGCGTACGAGGGCAGTTGACGTTCCTGGCCGTGCCCCGGCTGAGCCGCGCGCTGCACCAGGTGCCCCAAGGGGCGCGCTGCGTCGTGGAGTTGGACGGGTCGTTCATGGACCACGCCGCGTACGAGGCACTGCAGGACTGGCGGAAGTCGCATACATCCCAAGGGGGACACGTGGAAATGACAGGACGTTCCGGCGGCAGGATCGCGGCGCCCGCGGGCGACGCGCACTCGTGCTGCAGGCCGTGGACGCCGTGGCGCAACCATCACTGCGACCGACCGCACCACACCCCTTCGGACCAGGGCCGTCCGCACCAACTGGCCAGCGGGATCAGCGCGTTCCAGCGCAATACGGCGCCGCTGGTGCGCGAGGAGCTGGCGCGGCTCGCCCGCGAGGGGCAGAAGCCCACGCAGCTCTTTTTGACCTGCGCGGACTCCCGGCTCGTGACGTCGATGATCACGTCGAGCGGGCCCGGTGACCTCTTCGTCGTACGGAATGTGGGCAACCTCGTGCCCCTGCCCGGCGCCGAGAGCGCGGACGACTCGGTGGCCGCCGCGATCGAGTACGCCGTCGACGTGCTGAAGGTGCAGTCGATCACCGTGTGCGGGCACTCCGGATGCGGGGCGATGCAGGCGCTGTTGAGCAGTCCGCCGAGCGGTCACGGGGCGCTGACGCCGCTCAAGCGCTGGTTGCGGCACGGGGTGCCGAGCGTGGAGCGGATGGCCGACGCGGGGATGCCGTGGGCGCGGCTCGCGGGGCGCTCGCCCGCCGACGCGGTCGAGCAGCTCTGCCTGACCAATGTCGTACAGCAGTTGGAGCACTTGCGGGAGCACGAGTGCGTGGCGCGCGCCCTGGAGCGGGGCACGCTCGAACTGCACGGCATGTACTTCCACGTCGGGGAGGCGCAGGCGTATCTGCTCGGGGCGGCCGATCCGGTCTTCGGGCAGGTGGAGGCCGCCACCCAGGTCTGAACCGACCGCTCCCCACAGCCGTGCAGTGAGGTGAGAGCGTAGGGCTCCCGACCTGGTCGGGAGCCCTGTGCGCACAGGTCTAAACCAGTTCGCCGATCCCCCTTGTCACCGGGGGTCGGCGTCTGATGAGCTGTGGCCTGGGACACAACGGTCGCCTCCGGCGCAAAAGATGCATGGGAGATGTCGTGAGCAACGAAAGCCTGGCCAACCTTCTTAAGGAGGAGCGACGCTTCGCGCCGCCCGCTGACCTGGCCGCGAACGCCAACGTCACGGCCGAGGCGTACGAACAGGCCAAGGCTGACCGGCTCGGTTTCTGGGCCGAGCAGGCCCGCCGCCTCACCTGGGACACCGAGCCGACCGAGACGCTCGACTGGTCGAACCCGCCGTTCGCCAAGTGGTTCAAGGACGGCAAGCTCAACGTCGCGTACAACTGCGTCGACCGGCACGTCGAAGCGGGGAACGGCGACCGCGTCGCGATCCACTTCGAGGGCGAGCCCGGCGACAGCCGCGCGATCACCTACGCCGAGCTCAAGGACGAGGTCAGCAGGGCCGCGAACGCCCTGACCGAGCTGGGTGTCGAGAAGGGCGACCGGGTCGCCGTCTACCTGCCGATGATCCCGGAAGCGGTCGTCTCGATGCTCGCCTGCGCGCGCATCGGCGCCGCGCACTCCGTCGTCTTCGGCGGCTTCTCCGCCGACGCCATCGCCAAGCGCATCGAGGACGCCGACGCCAAGGTCGTCATCACCTCCGACGGCGGCTACCGGCGCGGCAAGCCGTCCGCGCTGAAGCCCGCGGTCGACGAGGCGCTGACCCGCGTATCCGTCGAGAAGGTCCTCGTCGTGCAGCGCACCAAGCAGGACGTGGCCTGGACCGAGGGCCGCGACCTGTGGTGGCACGAGACCGTCGGGCGGCAGTCCGCCGAGCACACGCCGGAGGCCTTCGAGGCCGAGCAGCCGCTCTTCATCCTGTACACGTCGGGCACGACGGGTAAGCCGAAGGGCATCCTGCACACCTCCGGCGGCTACCTGACGCAGGCCAGCTACACGCACCACGCCGTCTTCGACCTCAAGCCGGAGACCGACGTCTACTGGTGCACGGCCGACATCGGCTGGGTCACGGGCCACTCGTACATCACGTACGGACCGCTCTCGAACGGCGCGACGCAGGTCATCTACGAAGGCACCCCGGACACCCCGCACCAGGGCCGCGTCTCCGAGATCGTGCAGAAGTACGGCGTCACGATCCTCTACACGGCGCCCACCCTGATCCGTACGTTCATGAAGTGGGGCGACGAGATCCCCGCGAAGTTCGACCTGAGCAGCCTGCGGGTGCTCGGGTCCGTGGGCGAGCCGATCAACCCGGAGGCCTGGGTCTGGTACCGGAAGAACTTCGGCGCCGACAAGTGCCCCGTCGTGGACACCTGGTGGCAGACCGAGACCGGCGCGATCATGATCTCGCCGCTGCCGGGCGTCACCGAGACGAAGCCGGGCTCCGCGCAGCGCGCGCTGCCGGGCATCTCCGCGACGGTCCTCGACGACGAGGGCCACGAGGTGCCGAACGGCGGGGGCGGCTACCTCGCCCTCACCGAGCCGTGGCCGTCCATGCTGCGCACCATCTGGGGCGACGACCAGCGGTTCATCGACACGTACTGGTCGCGCTTCGAGGGCACGTACTTCGCCGGTGACGGCGCCAAGAAGGACGAGGACGGCGACATCTGGCTGCTCGGCCGGGTCGACGACGTCATGCTCGTCTCCGGGCACAACATCTCGACCACCGAGGTCGAGTCGGCGCTCGTCGCGCACGAGGCCGTCGCCGAGGCCGCCGTGGTCGGCGCCGCCGACGAGACGACCGGGCAGGCGATCGTCGCCTTCGTGATCCTGCGCGGCAGCGCGGACGCGGACGACGAGTCGCTGGTGGCGGACCTCCGCAACCACGTGGGCGCCACCCTCGGCCCGATCGCCAAGCCGAAGCGGATCCTGCCGGTCGCCGAATTGCCCAAGACGCGCTCCGGCAAGATCATGCGCCGCCTCCTGCGCGATGTCGCGGAGAACCGGGCGGTGGGCGACGTCACGACGCTCGCCGACTCCTCCGTGATGGACCTGATCCAGGCGGAACTGCCGTCGGCGTCCAGCGAGGACTGATCCACGCAGATCGCGAGAGACGGGCATCCGGCGAGCGCGCCGGATGCCCGTTTCGTACGTAAGGTGATGATCAACAAGCACGCCGGAACGCCCTGTAGGGTAAAGGTCGCGTCAGGAACGCGACAGAGATCCATAGGGTGCGCCGGGAAGTCTGGTCGGCAACGCAGTCCGCCGTACCCGACTGGAGGTCTCACCAGTGAGCGCGCCCACGAACAAGCCCGACCGCAAGGACCGCAAGGCACTCGGCCGGCTCTCCCTGCCCGAGCGGAACTTCGTCGCCGAGGCGCTGCGCACGGAAACCGTCGGCGGTGTACTGCTCCTCGTGGCCGCGGTCGCCGCGCTCGTCTGGTCCAACATCCCGGCCCTGCACCACAGCTACGAGGCCGTCAGCGAATGGCACATAGGCCCCGGCGCCCTCGGCCTCGACCTCTCCATCGAGCACTGGGCCGCCGACGGACTCCTCGCGATCTTCTTCTTCGTCGCCGGCATCGAGCTCAAGCGCGAACTCGTCGCGGGCGACCTGCGCGACCCGAAGGCCGCCGCGCTGCCGGTCGTCGCGGCCCTGTGCGGCATGGCGACTCCGGCGCTCGTGTACGTCGTCGTCAACGCGTTCGGCGGCGGCTCGATGTCCGGCTGGGCCGTGCCGACCGCCACCGACATCGCCTTCGCGCTCGCCGTGCTCGCCGTCATCGGTACGTCGCTGCCGAGCGCGCTGCGTGCCTTCCTGCTGACCCTCGCCGTCGTCGACGACCTCTTCGCGATCCTGATCATCGCGATCTTCTTCACCGACGACCTGAACTTCGCGGCGCTCGGCGGCGCCTTCGTCGGCCTCGCCGTCTTCTGGCTGCTACTGAAGAAGCGGGTGCGCGGCTGGTACATCTACGTACCGCTGGCCGTGGTCATCTGGGGGCTGATGTACAACAGCGGCGTCCACGCCACCATCGCCGGTGTCGCGATGGGCCTGATGCTGCGCTGCCACCGCGAGGAGGGCGAGGAGCACTCCCCCGGCGAGCACATCGAACACCTGGTGCGGCCGCTCTCCGCCGGGCTGGCGGTGCCGCTGTTCGCGCTGTTCAGCGCCGGTGTCGCGGTGTCGGGCGGGGCCCTGGGCGACGTATTCACCAAGCCGGAGACGCTCGGCGTGGTGCTCGGACTCGTCGTCGGCAAGGCGGTCGGCATCTTCGGCGGTACGTGGCTGACCGCCCGGTTCACCAAGGCCTCGCTCTCCGACGAGCTGGCCTGGCCGGACGTGTTCGCGGTGGCCTCGCTCGCCGGCATCGGCTTCACGGTCTCGCTGCTCATCGGCGAACTCGCCTTCACCGGCGACCCCTTGCTGACGGACGAGATCAAGGCGTCCGTGCTGATGGGCTCGCTGATCGCGGCGGTCCTGTCCAGCGTGCTGCTGAAGATACGGAACGCCAAGTACCGCACCTTGTACGAGGCCGAGAACCTCGACGAGGACCTCTCCGGGGTGCCGGACATCTACGAGGTGGGCGACCCGGCGTACCACCTCCGGATGGCCGAGATGCACGAGCGCAAGGCCGCGGAACACCGCAGGCTTGCGCAAGTGGCGGCCGGGGCAGGCGGCGAGGACGAGCGTCCGGCATGATCTGACGGAGACTTTGCGCAGTACGCGCATACGAAGCAGCCACAGAAGAACAGGGGAGTACGCGATGAGCGCACCCGACGACAGCCCGGTCGGCGCCGAACGCAGCATCGGCCAGCTGTTCGCATCCGCGACGGCCGAGATGTCCGCGCTGGTGCACGACGAGATCGCCCTGGCCAAGGCGCAGCTGAAGCGGGACGTGAAGCGGGGCGCCGTCAGCGGCGGCGCGCTCGCGGCGGCGGGGGTGGTCCTCACCTTCTCGCTGCCCATGCTCAGCTTCGCGCTCGCGTACGGGATCAACGCCTGGACCGGCGGGTCCAACGGCGACGGCGGCTGGAACATGGCCTGGTGCTTCCTGCTGTCGTTCGCGGCGAGCGTGGTCATCGCGCTGCTGCTCGCGCTCATCGGCGTCGTCTTCGCCAAGAAGGCCGCGAAGGGCAAGGGCCCGCAGAAGACCGCCGCCTCGTTCAAGGAGACGGCGGGCGTACTGCAGAACGCCAAGCCGCACCCCCGTGAGGTGACCGCGGACGGCCATGACACGAAGGCCATCGAGGCTGTGGCACGCTCGTCTTCATGACGGACCCTGCCACTCCTTCGGCCCAGCCGCCCCCATCCTTCGTACTCCTCGACGTCCCCGGCGGTCACCGGGTGACCCACCGGGACGTCGCGGCGAACGGCGCGCGCTTCCACATCGCCGAGCTGGGCGACGGGCCGCTGGTGCTGCTGCTGCACGGCTTCCCGCAGTTCTGGTGGACGTGGCGGCACCAACTCGTCGCGCTCGCCGACGCGGGCTTCCGGGCCGTGGCGATGGACCTGCGAGGGGTGGGCGGCAGCGACCGTACGCCGCGGGGTTACGACCCGGCGAACCTCGCGCTCGACGTCACCGGCGTGATCCGGTCCCTGGGCGAGCCCGACGCCGCGCTCGTCGGCCATGACCTCGGCGGATATCTCGCCTGGACCGCGGCCGTGATGCGGCCCAAGCTGGTGCGCCGGCTCGCGGTCTCCTCGATGCCGCATCCGCGCCGCTGGCGCTCGGCGATGATCGCGGACTACCGGCAGTCGCGCTCGGGTTCGTACGTGTGGGGCTTCCAGCGGCCGTGGCTTCCCGAGCGTCAACTCCTCGCGAACGACGGCGAGTTGGTGGGCAAGCTGGTACGCGACTGGTCGGGGCCGCACCAGCCCGACGACGACACCGTGCGGACGTACCGGCAGGCCATGTGCATCCCGTCGACCGCGCACTGCTCGATCGAGCCGTACCGGTGGATGGTGCGCTCCCTCGCGCGCCCCGACGGGATCCAGTTCAACCGGCGGATGAAGCGCCCCGTGCGCGTGCCGACGCTGCACCTGCACGGCTCCCTCGACCCGGTGATGCGCACGCGCAGCGCGGCGGGCTCCGGCGAATACGTCGAAGCGCCGTACCGCTGGCGGCTGTTCGACGGGCTCGGGCACTTCCCGCACGAGGAGGATCCCGTGGCATTCTCGAAGGAGCTCGTCAACTGGCTGAAGGATCCCGAACCGGATCGGTGAGCCCGGATCTCCCGGCTCGGACCGGCGCGGGAACGCCTGTGCTTCGAACGGCCAATTGCCCGGCGCATAACCCAATTTGGGGAGCGTGAGGGCGGTTACCGACCATGGGGCAGGGGCACACGTCGGGGTATGGGCTGGACGCACGACTACGGTGACGCAGCACGCAATCGCCGCCCAGCGATGACGCTGGGCTCTCTCCAGAGGGGAGCGCCGGACAGCTGGTCGGCGCACGATCCCCGGCTGGGCATTCCTCGTATTCTGCGGCGCCGGGCCCGGTGGGTCTCCGCGCGGATCCGGCACGGCGGGCGGGGCTGAACTCCCCTTCCGCGGCGGGTTCCCCGGCTACAGCGCGCAGGCGTCCGTGTCGACCTGCTGGCTCGCCCGGCGGCCGAGCGCGACGTCTCCGCTGATCTCGTCGCCGGAGAGCGCGTAGCCGGTCTGCGAGTCGTCGAGGGACTTCGCGAACACCACGCCGTACACCTTGCCGTCCGGAGTGAGCAGCGGGCCGCCGGAGTTGCCCTGGCGGACCGTCGCGAACAGCGAGTACACATCGCGCCGCACGGTGCCCCGGTGGTAGATGTCCGGGCCGTCCGCCGTGATGCGGCCGCGTACGCGCGCGGGACGGACGTCGTACGCGCCGTTCTCCGGGAAGCCCGCGACGATCGCGCCGCCGCCGCGCTGCGCGTCGGCGTCGGTGAACTGGAGCGGGGGCGCCTTCAGGGCCGGCACGTCCAGGACCGCGATGTCGCGCTTCCAGTCGTAGAGCACGACCTTCGCGTCGTAGCGCACGCCCTCGCCGCCTATCTGGACGGTGGGTTCGTCGACGCCGCCGACCACGTGCGCGTTCGTCATCACGCGGCGGTCCGAGAAGACGAAGCCGGTGCCTTCGAGGACCTTGCCGCAACTGGGCGCCTGGCCCACGACCTTGACGATGGAACGCTTCGCGGTGAGCGCCGTCCTGCTGTTCGCAAGGGCCGGGTCCGGCGGCTTCACCTCGGCGATCGGCTCGTTCGCGAACGGGCTGAAGACCTGCGGGAACCCGTTCTGCGCGAGCGTGGAGGAGAAGTTGGCGAACCAGCTGTTGGCCTGCGTGGGCAGCGCCTGCGCGACGCCGAGCAGCACCTTCGAATTGCGTACTTCCTTGCCGAGCGTGGGCAGCGTGGTGCCGGCGAGCGCGGAACCTATCAGCCATGCCACCAGGAGCATCGCCGCCACGTTGACCACCGCGCCGCCCGTCGCGTCGAGCGCGCGGGCCGGGGACCACGTGATGTACCGGCGCAGCTTGTTGCCCAAGTGCGTGGTGAAGGCCTGGCCCACGGAGGCGCAGACGATCACGACGACCACGGCGACGACCGCGGCGGTCGTGGTGACCTCCGCGTCGCTGGTGATCGCGTCCCACAGGACGGGCAGCGCGTAGACCGCGACGAGGCCGCCGCCGAGGAAGCCGATCACCGACAGGATGCCGACGACGAAGCCCTGGCGGTAGCCGACGATCGCGAACCACACGGCGGCGGCGAGCAGCAGGAAATCCAGCACGTTCACCGATTCACGCCCCGCCTCGCATGTCGCCCCGCCCCTGTCGGCCCGTGCACTGTCGGCCCGTGCACTGTCGGCCCGTGCACTGTCGGCCGTGCTCCTCGATACCTTCCGGCCCCTGGTCTTCCGGCCCCTGCGCCTCGTTCACGGCGACCACCCTGTCACGACCGCCAATCGAGTGGGACCGTCTTTGATCGGTCCCAGGGGCGCTCCCACCCGGCGTAGTGCAGCAGCCGGTCGATCACGCCCGCGGTGAAGCCCCAGACGAGGGCCGATTCCACCAGGAAGGCGGGGCCCTGGTGGCCGCTCGGGTGGACCGTCGTCGCCCGGTTCGCCGGGTCGGTGAGATCCGCCACGGGGACCGTGAAGACGCGCGCCGTCTCCGCCGGGTCGACCGCGGCGACGGGTGAGGGCACCCGCCACCACCCCAGTACGGGCGTGACGACGAAACCGCTCACCGGGATGTACAGCTTCGGCAGCACGCCGAAGAGCTGGACGCCGCCCGGGTCGAGCCCGGTCTCCTCCCACGCCTCCCGCAGCGCGGCCCGCAGCGGTCCTTCGGCGAGCGGGTCGCCGTCCTCCGGGTCGAGGGCGCCGCCGGGGAACGAGGGCTGGCCCGCGTGGGATCTGAGCGAGCCGGAGCGCTCCATGAGCAGCAGCTCGGGGCCGCGCTCGCCCTCGCCGAACAGGATCAGCACGGCGGACTGCCGGCCGGCCCCGCTCTCGGGCGGCAGGAAGCGGCTGAGCTGCTCGCCGCGGACGGTGGCGGCGGCGTGCGCGACGGGGTCAAGCCAGTCGGGGAGGCCGTCGGTGCGGAGGGTGACGTCGGAGGGTGGCGGGGTGCCGGGGCCGCCGTGCCCCGGGCCGTGCGACCCGGTCCGGCCCGCCGCCCCCTCCGCCTCGCCGCTCAACTCGCCGATCTCGCTCACGTGCTTCATCGCCGCCCCCTCGCGGTGTGCTGGGCCAACCCCCGACTGCCCTCCGATACGGTCCGTCACGCCTCCCGGCCGGGCAGGGGCGGGGCCGGGAGCCCACCCGCGTCCAGATACGACTTCGGCGGCTTCAGGCGCTGGCCGGGGAAGCCGCCCTTCTCGTACTTGAGCAGCTTCTTGGCCTTCTCCGGGTCCGTCTCGCCCTCTCCGTACGCCGGGCAGAGCGGGGCGATCGGGCAGGCGCCGCAGGCCGGTTTGCGGGAGTGGCAGATGCGGCGGCCGTGGAAGATCACGTTGTGACTCAGCTGGGTCCACTCGCTCTTCGGGAAGAGCGCGCCGACCGCCTGCTCGACCTTGTCCGGGTCCGTCTCCTCGGTCCACTTCCAGCGGCGCACCAGGCGGCCGAAGTGCGTGTCGACGGTGATGCCGGGCCTGCCGAAGGCGTTGCCGAGGACGACGAAGGCGGTCTTGCGGCCCACGCCGGGCAGCTTGACCAGGTCTTCGAGGCGGCCTGGCACCTCGCCGCCGAAGTCCTCGCTCAGCGCCTTGGCCAGGCCCATGATCGAGCGCGTCTTGGCGCGGAAGAAGCCGGTCGGCCGGATCAGCTCCTCGACCTCCTCCGGATTGGCCGCGGCCAGGTCCTCGGGGGTCGGATACGCCGCGAACAGGGCGGGCGTCGTCTGGTTGACCCGCAGGTCCGTCGTCTGGGCCGACATGACCGTGGCCACCAGGAGCTGGAAGGGGTTCTCGAAGTCCAGCTCCGGGTGCGCGTACGGGTACACCTCCGCGAGCTCCCGGTTGATCTTCCGGGCGCGGCGGACGAGCGCGGTGTGCGACTCGGGCTTCTTCGCGGCCGTCGTCTTCTTCGGGGCCGTCGTCTTCTTCGCGGCGGCCGTCGTCTTCGCCGCGGCCGGCTTCGTCTTCTTCGCGGGCGCAGTCATCGGCTAGGCGGCCTTCCCCTGTACGAACACGGACCTGAGTACGGGCGCGGAGGCAGCCTCCGAAGGCTGTTCGCCCACAGCGGAATCACGGTCTCCCATTACCGTCACGACCCCCTCCGCCTGCGCTCTCACCGGCATTTTGAACACTCGGCCAGCCTAAAGCCCGGCACTGACATCCGCCCCGAAGCCGCCGGATCGCTCCACGATTGGCCCCCTCCCCCTCGGGTTGTGGCGCGGGTGCGGCAGACTTGTGTACGAGTGACTGATCACACTGTTTGGACCGTCCGGCAAAATGGGCAGTGGAAATGATCGACAACCGGGGCGATCCGGTCGATTCGATCGGGTCCAGTCCCGATGCAGGCGACATAGGAGAGAAACTCGTGGACGACGTTCTGCGGCGCGCCCCGCTCTTCGCGGCGCTCGATGACGAGCAGGCCGCGGAGCTCCGCGCCTCCATGAGTGAGGTGACCCTCGCACGCGGCGACGCCCTGTTCCACGAGGGCGACCCCGGAGACCGCCTGTACGTGGTCACCGAGGGCAAGGTGAAGCTCCACCGCACTTCCCCCGACGGGCGCGAGAACATGCTCGCCGTCCTCGGCCCCGGCGAGCTGATCGGCGAGCTGTCGCTGTTCGACCCGGGACCGCGCACCGCCACCGCCAGCGCCCTCACCGAGGTCAAGCTGCTCGGCCTCGGCCACGGCGACCTGACGCCCTGGCTGAGCGCCCGGCCCGAGGTGGCCACCGCGCTGCTGCGCGCCGTCGCACGGCGCCTGCGCAAGACCAACGACCAGATGTCCGACCTGGTCTTCTCCGACGTGCCGGGCCGGGTGGCCCGCGCCCTGCTCGACCTGTCGCGCCGCTTCGGCGTGCAGTCCGAGGAAGGCATCCACGTCGTGCACGACCTGACGCAGGAAGAGCTGGCCCAGCTGGTCGGCGCCTCCCGCGAGACGGTCAACAAGGCGCTCGCGGACTTCGCGGGCCGCGGCTGGCTCCGCCTGGAGGCCCGCGCCGTGATCCTCCTGGACGTGGAGCGCCTCGCGAAGCGCTCGCGCTGACACGACGCGCCTCACACGCCTCTACGTAGAAGGGTCCCGCCACACGAACCGTGGCGGGACCCTTCTACGTAGAGCCACGAACAACCACACAAGGGGAGCCGCTCATGACCCAGCCGCCCGATGATCTCGTCACCCGTTTCGAGGCCGAGCGCGGGCGGCTGCGCTCCGTGGCGTACCGGATGCTCGGTTCGCTGAGCGAGGCCGAGGACGCCGTGCAGGAGGGCTGGCTGCGGCTGCAGCGGGTCTCATCCGACGGCAGCGACGACGTACGGAATCTGAGCGGCTGGCTGACGACCGTCGTCGGGCGGATCTGCCTCGACATGCTGCGGGCCCGCTCGTCGCGCCGCGAGGAGCCCCTGGAGGACGGCTCGGACGGCTCGGACGGCCTGGTCGAGGTCCGCGTCCCGGACCCGGTGGTGCGCCCCGCCGACCCCGTCCAGGAGGCCGAACTCGCGGACTCCGTAGGGCTCGCGCTGCTCGTCGTGCTCGACACGCTCGCGCCCGCCGAGCGCCTCGCCTTCGTGCTGCACGACATGTTCGCGGTGCCCTTCGAGGAGCTGGCGCCCGTCGTGGAGCGCACGCCCGCGGCGACCAGGCAGCTGGCGAGCCGCGCGCGGCGCCGCGTACAGGGCGCGACGGTGCCGCCCGACACCTCGCTGGCCCGGCAGCGCGAGGTCGTCGACGCCTGGCTGGCCGCCACGCGCGTGGGGGACTTCGAAGCGCTGCTGGAACTCCTCGACCCGGACGTCCTGCTGCGGGTCGACGCGGGCGGCGGCACCGCGTCCGGGCTGCTGCGCGGGAGCCTGGCCGTCGCCAAGCAGGCCGCGTTCTACGGGAAGTTGGCGCAGGCCGCGTACCCGGCGGTCGTCGGCGACACGCTCGGCATCGTGCAGGCGCCCCGCGGCCAGGTCGTCGGGGTGCTCGCCTTCACGTTCCGGGGCGGCAAGGTGGTCGGGGTCGACATCATCGCCGACCCGCCGCGGCTCGCCGCCCTGGGCATCAAGTGGGCGTCTTCTTAAGGATGTTCTAGATCAACCCGTGTTCGCGCAGATAGTCGAGCTGGGCCCGCACGCTCAGCTCGGCCGCCGGCCACAGGGAGCGGTCCACGTCCGCGTACACGTGCGCCACGACGTCCGGCGCGGACACGAACCCGTCCTCGACGGCCGTCTCCACCTGGGCGAGGCGGCCCGCGCGGTGCGCGAGGTAGAACTCGACGGCGCCCTGGGCGTCTTCGAGCACGGGGCCGTGGCCCGGCAGCACCGTGTGCGCCCCGTCGTCGACCGTCAGCGAGCGCAGGCGGCGCAGCGAGTCCAGATAGTCGCCCAGGCGGCCGTCCGGGTGCGCGACCACGGTCGTGCCGCGGCCGAGGATGGTGTCGCCCGTCAGGACGGCCTGGTCGGCCGGGAGATGGAAGCACAGCGAGTCCGCGGTGTGGCCGGGGGTCGGCACGACGCGCATCTCCAGGCCGCCCGTGGTGATCACGTCACCGGCCGCCAGGCCCTCGTCGCCGAGCCGCAGCGCCGGGTCGAGCGCCCGCACCTTCGTCCCGGTCAACTCGGCGAACCGGCCCGCCCCTTCGGCGTGGTCCGGGTGGCCGTGCGTGAGGAGGGTGAGCGCGACCCGCTTGCCCGCCTTCTCGGCGACGTCCACGACGGCGCGCAGGTGGTCGTCGTCCAGCGGGCCCGGATCGACGACGACGGCGAGGTCGCTGTCCGGTTCGGCGACGATCCAGGTGTTGGTGCCGTCGAGGGTCATCGCGGACGGGTTCGGCGCAAGGACGTTGACCGCGCGGGCGGTGGCGGGGCCCGAGAGGACCCCGCCGCGCGGCTGCCCCGGCAGTGCGGCGGCTTCGGTCATCAGGAGGCTCCCCCGTTCTGCCCGTTCCGGTCGGATCCGCCGGTCGGGATGTGCTTGGTGAACTCGTCGTGCCCCGGCCAGGACAGCACCAACTCGCCCTCCTCCAGGCGCGCCTGGGCCAGTACGGGGGTGAGGTCGCGCCCCGCCGCCCCTTCGAGGGCGTCGCCCACGCGCGCGTACTCGGCAAGCGTGCGCAGCGTCGCGATCGTCGGCGGCATCATCGACAGCTCGCCCTGGTCGTACGCCGCCGCGGCCCGCCCCGGCCTGATCCACACGGTGCGGTCGGCCTCGGAGGAGTCGTCGCTGGTGCGCTGGCCCGCCGGGAGGGCGGCCACGAAGAACCACGTGTCGTAGCGGCGCGGTTCGAACTCGGGGGTGATCCAGCGGGCCCAGGCGCCGAGCAGGTCGGAGCGGAGCACCAGACCGCGGTCGTCCAGGAACTCGGCGAAGGACAGGTCCCGGTCGATCAGCGCCTGCCGGGCGGCCTGCCAGCGCTCGCCCGTGGTGTCGTCGACAACGGTGTCCGGAGTGGGGCCCGCGAGCAGCACACCCGCCTCCTCGAACGTCTCCCGTACGGCGGCGCAGACGATCGCCTGCGCCTCCCGTTCCGGTACGCCGAGGCGCGCGGCCCACTCCGCGCGCGTGGGGCCCGCCCAGCGGACGAGCCGGTCGTCGTCGCGGGGGTCGACCCCGCCTCCCGGATACGCGTAGGCCCCGGCCGCGAACTTCATCGACGTACGTCTGCGGAGCATGTGCACCTCGACGCCCGAAGCGGCTTCGCCGGATCTGAGCAGCATCACCGTCGCCGCGCGGCGCGGAGTCGCCGGTGTGAGCGTGCCGGCGGCGAGGGCGCGGATACGTTCCGGCCACTCGGGGGGATACCACTGCCCGTTTGCCATGGCCGGAGGCTAACGGGTGGCGGCTGGATGTTCGAGAGGTGCCACCCGCCCGGGGTTGCGGTCGCGGGGCTCTGCCCCGGACCCCGCTGCTCAATCGCCGCAGGGGCTCCACATGCCCAGCCCCGCCGGCGTTCGAGGCGCAGGGGTCCGGGGCAGAGCCCCGCGAACCACCCGCCCAGGACTCCGCGGAGCGGTTACGCCTCGGTGAGCTCCACCTGGATCTCGACCTCGACCGGCGCGTCCAGCGGCAGGACCGCCACGCCGACCGCGCTGCGCGCGTGCACGCCCTTGTCGCCGAGGACCTCGCCGAGCAGCTCGCTCGCGCCGTTGATGACGCCGGGCTGGCCGGTGAAGTCCGTGGCGGAGGCGACGAAGCCGACGACCTTCACGACCCGCGCGATGCGGTCCAGGTCACCGGCGACCGACTTCACGGCGGCCAGCGCGTTCAGCGCGCACGTGCGAGCCAGGTCCTTGGCCTGCTCGTCCGTGACCTCGTCGCCGACCTTGCCGGTCAGCGGCAGCTTGCCGTCGACCATGGGCAGCTGCCCCGCCGTGTACACGTACACGCCGGACTGCACGGCCGGCTGGTACGCGGCCACCGGCGGCACCACGGGCGGCAGGGTCAGGCCCAGCTCGGCGAGCCGCGCGTCGACGACGCCTCCCGCCCGTCGCCCGCCACCACCCTCAACCGAGGTGCTTCGCGCCGCCCCTGTCATGCGTCCTTCTCCCGCTTCAGGTACGCCACCAGCTGCTCGGGGTTGTTCGGCCCCGGCACGACCTGGACCAGCTCCCAGCCGTCCTCGCCCCAGGTGTCCAGGATCTGCTTCGTCGCGTGCACGAGGAGCGGCACGGTCGCGTATTCCCACTTCTTTGCCATGGGGCCGACTGTATCCGCCACACGTGGCCGAAGCGTTCCGGAGGCTGCTGCGTGGATGTCGGACCTACTGGTTAGGCTCGAATACGTGAGCAGGCTCCAGGTCGTCAGCGGCAAGGGCGGGACCGGAAAGACCACGGTCGCCGCCGCGCTCGCGCTCGCCCTCGCGACCGAGGGCAAGCGCACTCTCCTCGTGGAGGTGGAGGGCAGGCAAGGGATCGCGCAGCTCTTCGAGACGGAGGCGCTTCCTTATGAGGAGCGGAAGATCGCAGTCGCGCCCGGGGGCGGCGAGGTGTTCGCGCTCGCCATCGATCCCGAACTGGCGCTGCTCGACTACCTCCAGATGTTCTACAAGCTGGGCGGCGCGGGCCGCGCCCTGAAGAAGCTGGGCGCGATCGACTTCGCGACCACCATCGCGCCGGGCCTGCGCGACGTACTCCTGACGGGCAAGGCCTGCGAGGCCGTCCGCAGGAAAGACAAGCGCGGACGTTATACGTACGACTACGTCGTCATGGACGCGCCGCCCACCGGCCGCATCACCCGGTTCCTGAACGTGAACGACGAGGTGGCCGGGCTCGCCAAGATGGGCCCGATACACAATCAGGCGCAGGCGGTGATGCGGGTCCTCAAGTCCCGTGAGACGGCCGTGCACTTGGTGACGCTCCTCGAGGAGATGCCGGTGCAGGAGACCCTCGACGGGGTCGCCGAACTGCGCTCAGCGAAGCTCCCAGTGGGCCGGATCATGGTGAACATGGTGCGGCCCGCGCTCCTCGGGGAACCCGACCTGGCGCTGGCCCGCGACGGCGAGGTCCGCCCGGCCGTCACGGAGGCGCTGACGGCCGCCGGGCTCGGCAGCGCCAAGCGGCTCGTCGGACCGCTGCTCGCCCAGGCCGACGAGTACGCCGAGCGGTACGCCCTGGAGCGCGAGCAGCGCGAGCAGCTCGCCGACGCGGGGCTGACGCTGCACGAACTGCCGCTGCTCACCGAGGGCTTGGACCTCTCCGGGCTGTACACGCTCGCCGAGGAACTGCGACAGCAAGGGATTTCATGACACTGAACCCTTCGGGCACGCTCGACGTGGATCCGCTGCTCGACGACCCGGCCACCCGCATCGTGGTGTGCTGCGGCAGCGGCGGCGTCGGCAAGACCACCACGGCCGCCGCCCTCGGGCTGCGCGCCGCCGAGCGCGGCCGCAAGGTCGTCGTCCTCACCATCGACCCGGCCCGCAGGCTCGCCCAGTCCATGGGCATCGACTCGCTGGACAACACGCCGCGCCGGGTCAAGGACATCGACAACGGGTCCGGCGGCGAGCTGCACGCGATGATGCTCGACATGAAGCGCACCTTCGACGAGATCGTCGAGGCGCACGCGGACGAGGAGCGCGCGAAGGCGATCCTGTCCAACCCCTTCTACCAGTCGCTCTCTGCGGGCTTCGCGGGCACGCAGGAGTACATGGCGATGGAGAAGCTGGGGCAGCTCAGGTCCCGCGACGAGTGGGACCTGATCGTCGTCGACACCCCGCCGTCGCGCTCCGCGCTCGACTTCCTGGACGCGCCGACGCGGCTCGGCTCCTTCCTCGACGGAAAGCTGATCCGGCTGCTCATGGCGCCGGCGAAGGTCGGCGGCCGGGCCGGGATGAAGTTCCTGAACGTCGGGATGTCGATGATGACCGGCACCCTCGGCAAGCTGCTCGGCGGTCAACTGCTGCGCGACGTCCAGACGTTCGTGGCCGCGATGGACACCACCTTCGGTGGTTTCCGTACCCGCGCGGACGCCACGTACAAGCTGCTTCAGGCGCCCGGCACCGCGTTCCTCGTGGTCGCGGCGCCCGAGCGGGACGCGCTGCGCGAAGCGGCGTACTTCGTGGAGCGGCTCGCCGCGGAGAAGATGCCGCTGGCCGGGCTCGTACTGAACCGGGTGCACGCGAGCGGTGCGGGCAGGCTTTCGGCCGAACGCGCGCTCGCCGCCGCGGAAAATCTTGACGAGCGCCGCATTGTGGATCAGGCGGACGGGAAGGAAGAGAGTCGTGCCACTCCCGAACCGGCTCCCCCGCCGGACCCGGCGCCCGCGAATCCCACCATTGAGCAACTGACCGCGGGACTGCTGCGGTTGCACGCCGAGCGCATACAGATGGTCGCGCGCGAACAGCGCACGCGTGACCGCTTCACCGCGCTCCATCCCGAGGTCGCCGTGACCGAAGTCGCGGCGCTGCCCGGTGACGTACACGACCTGACGGGCCTCAGGGACATCGGGGAACGGCTCGCGGCCGGTGGCACTCCGGCCGGAGCAGCATGAGCCGTACGCGGGTGAGCTGACCTGCGGTTGCAGGTGAGGTGACCCGCGGTGCGCGCGCCGGCTATCCGACGGCCGCGTACCTCTCGTACGTCTCGTCGTTCTCCAGTTCCGCGGGCAGCAGGCCCGCGCCGCGCTCGTACTCCGTACGCGCCGTCTCCAGCAGCCTGCGCCATGAGGTGACGGTCGGACGCCTGCGCAGCAACGCGCGGCGCTCCCGCTCCGTCATGCCACCCCACACGCCGAACTCGACGCGATTGTCCAGCGCGTCCGCCAGGCACTCGGTCCGCACGGGGCATCCCGTGCACACCGCCTTCGCCCGGTTCTGCGCTGCTCCTTGAACGAACAGTTCGTCCGGATCGGTAGTGCGGCAGGCCGCCTGCGCACTCCAGTCGACTACCCAGCCCATACCGGCGCCGTCCTCTCCCGAATCGAGGCTCCCCCACGGCGGCAGCGGCATATTCACCGCCGCCAGTTGAGGACGTTACGGAAGGTGGGCACAGCGCAACACCCCCTTCGGGCCCAATCTTGAATGGCCCGAACGGACTATGCGTAAGCGGCAGATCACCCGACGGAGTGACCGGAGGACATGCGTAATAACCCCGGCAAACCAGGACAGTTCACTTGAGTCACAACGGTCATCGAGTGACACACAAGGCGGATTCGGACACCCCCCGAGCCCTACGCGAAGCTCCGCGAAAGGGCCCTGGAATGACTACAAGAGGCACGTCATACGTGCCGGGAACGATTCGGGGTCGTCCCGCATCTTGATACGAGACCGCACTGCTGTGACAGTTGAGTGCAGCTTAGGCCAAGGCATATACGCCTGTCCGGAGAATCGACACGTAGGCTGCCCCGTATGGGAAAGAAGCGCTCGGGCGGTGGCGGCGGCATGTCGCCGGCCCAACAGGCCGCCAAGTTCCTCGGAGTCAGTGTGCTCGCGGGAGCCGTGCTGGCCGGGATCGCCCTGCCCGCGGCAGGCGCGCTCGGTCTCGCGGCGAAGGGCTCGGTCGAGGGGTTCGACGAGATCCCGGCGACGCTGAAGACCCCGCCGCTGAGCCAGCGCACCACGATCCTCGACAACGAGGGCGGGAAGATCGCGACGACGTACTCGCGTGACCGCACCGTCGTGAAGCTCGACGACATCTCGCCGTACATGCAGAAGGCGATCGTCGCGATCGAGGACTCGCGGTTCTACGAGCACGGCGCCATCGACGCCAAGGGCATCCTGCGCGCCATCAACGCCAACGCGCAGAACGGCGGCGTCTCGCAGGGCGCCTCGACCCTCACCCAGCAGTACGTGAAGAACGTCTTCATGGAAGAGGCGGGCGACGACCCGACCAAGCTGGCGCAGGCGACGCAGCAGACGATCGGCCGCAAGGTCAAGGAGCTCAAGTACGCGATCCAGGTCGAGGACGAGATCGGCAAGAAGCAGATCCTCGCCAACTACCTGAACATCACGTACTTCGGGCAGCAGGCGTACGGCGTCGAGGCCGCGGCCCAGCGGTACTTCTCCAAGTCGGCCAAGGACCTGAACGTCCAGGAGTCGGCCCTGCTCGCCGGCATCGTGCAGTCCCCCAGCCGCTACGACCCGGTCAACGACGAGACCGAGGCGAAGAAGCGGCGCAACATCGTGCTGCAGCGGATGGCCGAGACGCACGACATCACGCGCGCCGAGGCCGAGAAGGCGCAGAAGACGCCGATCGAACTGAACGTCAGCAGGCCGCAGAACGGCTGCATCACGGCGGAGCACGGCGCCGCGTTCTTCTGCAAGTACGTCGAGAACGCCTTCAAGAACGACCCGGCCTTCGGTGACACCCCGGAGGAGCGCGCCAAGGTCTGGAACCGCGGCGGCCTCACCATCAAGACCACGCTCGACCCGCAGACCCAGCAGTCGGTCGAGGACTCGCTCAACCGGCACGTCTACAAGACGGACAAGGTCGCCGGTGCGGGCGCGTTCGTCGAGCCGGGCACCGGCAAGGTCCTCGGCATGGGCCAGTCCAAGCCGTACGGCTCCGACGTCAACAAGGACGAGTCCGAGATCAACTACTCGGTCAACTACCGGGACGGCGGCTCCAACCTCGGCTTCCCGACCGGTTCGACGTTCAAGCCGTTCGTGGCGGCGGCGGCCCTGGAGAAGGGCATGTCGGTCACGAAGCAGTACCCGGCGCCGTTCTCGATGCCGTACCCGAGCAGGGTCCAGTCGTGCAGCGGCAAGCCGTGGGTGAACGACAGCGGCTACAAGCTGGAGAACGAGAACGAGTCGGAGGTCGGCCCGTATCGCCTCAAGGAGGCGATGGCCAAGTCCATCAACACGTACTTCGTGCAGATGATCGGCGACATGGGCATGTGCCCGGTCGTGAAGATGACCGACAAGCTGGGCGTGGTGCAGGGCAACGGCAAGAAGGTCGACGAGGTGCCCTCGTCCATGACCCTCGGCTCGACGGGCCTCTCGCCGCTGACGATGGCCTCCGCGTACGCGGCGTTCGCCAACCGCGGCACGTACTGCACGCCCGTCGCGATCGAGTCGATCACCGACGCCAACGGCAAGTCGCTCCCCGTCCCGAAGTCGAAGTGCTCGCGGGCGATGTCGGAGTCGACCGCCGACAAGATCAATACGCTGCTCAGTGGCGTGATCGACTCCGGTACGGGCAAGACGGCGGGCCTCTCCGGCCGGGACAACGCGGGTAAGACCGGTACCACCGACGGCCGCAAGAACGCGTGGTTCGCGGGGTACACGCCGAACCTGTCGGGGGCGGTGTGGGTCGGCAGCCCGATGCAGAACGTCGAGATGACCAACATCACCATCGGCGGCGTGCCCCACGACAAGGTCTTCGGCGCCGATACGCCGGGGCCGATCTGGCGGGACGCGATGACCGGCGCGCTGTCCGGCCGGGAGGCTCCCACCTTCAACAAGGTGAACATCCCGGACCCGGACAAGAAGAAGAAGGAAAAGGAGAACAAGCCCGCGGACCCCGGGGGCGACGACTCCGACGACGGCGGCAACGGCGACGCCGATCCCCTGCCCGACATCTCGATCCCGCCGGACCTGATCGGCGGAAACGGGAACGGTAACGGCCACGGGGGCGGCTGGGGCCGCTAGACCCTGGACCTAGACCTAGACCTAGACCCACCGAGAACGTGAAAGGGGCCCGCCTGGTCGGCGGGCCCCTTTCACGTGTTCGCTCATGCCCTGCCGCTGAAGTCCGGGTCACCGCAGGTGCTCCAGAGAATGGTCTTGGACCCGTACTCGCCCAGGCATGCCTGGATGACGACCTGCTCCCCTTCGGCGATGTTGAGGTCGTAAATCTGCTGCGTGGCGCTGCCCTTGGCGTTCCACAGGGTCCAGCTCCGGGGCTCCCCACCGATATGGGAGTCGACCAGCCCGACGGCGGAGTGCCCGTCGGAGACCTCGTCGCGCACACTGACCCATTCGTCATCCGGGATGAAGTTCACGATCGACCCGTAGTGGCTCGTGTCCGTCGCGATCGATGACGTACCCGCCGACGCGCTGCCACTCATCGCGAACACGAGCGCCATTCCGGCGCCGAAGACTCCCACTGCCCGCTGGTATGTACGCATGACTCTCCTTGTGAAAAGGCTTCCGCTCTCCTGTCGAATCCCAGATGGGGACGTTAATTAGCTCCACCACGTGAATGCAACGCCTGAGGACAAACTGACGTAATTGCGCCCGGCGGCGCGATTACGCCAATTCGAAATTGCGCCTTGCCCCTCGGCGCCGCACCGCCGACCTTGAATTACCGACGCACTCCCGTCAGTCTTCGACACGAAGGACGGTCATTCATGCGATTCACCAAGAGGGGCGCCACCAGTGCGGTAGCCGCGAGTTTTCTCGTTCTGATGGGGACGGGTACGGCGCACGCGGACACGGGCTATACGTCGTGCACGAATTCATCCCAGGACCCCGGGGGCGAGAACTGCACGGTGTACTACCGGGGCAGTGATGGATCGAGGGCGAGTTCGGTCGATTTCATCGCCTACGGAGAACACGTGTACATGTATGACGAGGCGGCGGACGGCAAGGGGATATACGCGCAGTTGAGGTGGGGGTCCACCCCCTTGCCGGAAAAGTGGCTGACGGCCGGCTACGGAACGTCCACCGAGTTCAATATCCCCGCCTTCCAGGACGGAACCAACGTGCCGATCAGGGTCTGCCAGACCAACGCCGGGCAGCTGCAGACCTGCATAACCATGTATCCGGTCGCCTGAGCAGCGCTTCTGTACAGACAGCTGAATTACGTCAACCCGGGGGCGACGATTTGATCTTTCTCCGGGTTCCTGAATGACGTATTCCCGCCAAGCGGAATGTCCGGATTGTTAGGCATTGAGATGGATCGGGAGCTTGCCCCCGCGGATGCGTGCACTGCAAAATCATGTGTGATCGAGTTTGCAGGTTGTGGCCCGTGGAGGGGGTACCCGCCCATGCATAGCCCACATGTTGACGAATTCGACCTGTCGATTCTCAAGATGCTCTATCGCGGAATGGATGACGCGGCAATCGCGCGAAGATTACGCATAGGGCATCGAACTGTGCAGCGCCGTGTCCACAGAATCATGCTGCGCCTGAACGCCAAGGGGCGCGTCGCACTGGGGGCGCGTGCACAGGAGCTCGGCCTTCTTCGGACCGCGGAACCGGTCCGGCTGAAGACCGTTCGCATTCCCCCGGGAAACGTCACGAAAACCTGAGAATCGGTCGACCGAAGCTCCGCCGATACACCCACACCAAACCGTCCGCACGCCGTCCTCCCAGACGGAATGCGGCGGTTTCTCATGAGTACCGGAGAAAAAGTGCGAAGCCGCAGACAAAAACACACACGAAGACGTTTACGGACGTCTCTGGTCGTAGCGACGGCAGGTGCGCTCGCAGCGGGCCTCCTCCCCTCCCTGGCCTGGGCCGACGGCGCGCAGAGCAGCGCCGCCGACAAGACCGCAGCCGGCAGGACCGCAACCAGCAAGACCGCCGCCAGCAGGACCGCCGCCGTGAAGCCGGCCCCGGACTCGGTGCCGGGGCGGGACCGGGCCGCCGTGCTGGGCGCGGACTACAAGAAGTCCAAGGACGTCGCCTGGACCACCACGGGTGACGCGCAGGGCTTCCACCTGCTGACCGCGACCGAGCAGAGCGGCTACGCGTGGAAGACGCTCGCCTCCCTCGCCGAACCGGGCTTCGACGCCGACCAGTGGATCGGCAACGCCTGTGTGACCGGGTCCGGGAAGCGCGCCGTGGTCGTGTACGCCCCGCGGACGTTCACCAACAACCCCAAGCTGATGGCGCGCGGCGGATTCTCCGCGGTGGTCGACCTGGCCACCGGCGCGGTGACCAAGCTGAAGGTCAACGCCTCGCTCTCCTACTACGACCCCGGCTGCGGCACCGGCGAAGAGGCCGTCCTGACGCAGTCCCCCGGCGAGGACAAGAAGCAGACCCGGCTGATCCGCGTGAACGCCGCCACCGGCAAGGTGAGCGAGCCCGTCGTGGTGAACGGCCAGATCACCTCCGCCGTCCCGGCCACCGACACGAAGATCGCGGCGGCCTCCGGGCGCAGCCTCGTCGAGATCGACGCCGAGGGGCACAAGGCGACGCGGGCCACGGTCGGCACCGTCCCGTCCCACATCAGCAAGGACAGCGACGGCGGCTACGTCTTCCTGGAGCGCGAGCAGCGCGACAGCCTCAAGGAGAAGGAGACCGCCCTCGTCCGCCGCTGGGCCGGCGGCAAGCTCGCGAAGCTGGGCTCGGGCCCGCTCGGCGCCACCGGTCTGACGCGCCGCGGCGGCCACGTCTACGTAACCGGCGACGTCACGACCTCGCGCGCCCTGCCGAAGACCGTGACCCGGCTCGCCGGCGCGGACAAGGACGCCACCCTCTCCACGCACGGCGCGACCCTCGTACAGCACACGGCGTGGGCGGACGGCAAGGGCTCACCCTCGTATCTGCACCCGGACGAGGCGACGGACGCGCGGGCGGTCAACATCACCGCGACCGTGCGCGACAGCGGCGAGCGGGCCAGGTTCACCGTCACCCCGCTGCGGGCCAAGTCCGCCCAGTGGAAGACGTCGCGTACGCCGTCGCCGCTCCTGGGCACGGGCGGCCGGAAGGCGTCTTCGCGGGCGAGCCGGGAGGGCGGGACACGTACCCAGACCCTGTCGGCGACCTCGGCCGCGACCGCCGACGTCACCGGCTCCTCCTCGGAGATCGTGGAGTCGGAGCGCACCTGCTCCGTGCCGCGCAACGACCCCCGCAACCAGGCCATGCAGCCCAAGCCGCGCCAGGTCGAGTGGGCCGTCGACAAGGCGATCACCAACAAGCTCAACATCGGCGCCACCCGCCCGGCGAACTGGAAGAACCTGGGCATGCCCGGGTACGCCCCGCAGACCCTCTTCGACTACCCCACCCTCGACGGCGGCGGCCGGGTACCGGCCCAGGTGATGCTCGGCATCACCACGCAGGAGTCGAACATGTGGCAGGCCGCCCGCTCCGCGGTGCCCGGCGTGACGGGCAACCCGCTGATCGGCAACTACTACGGCATCGACTACTACGACGGCACCGACCTCAACGACTGGGACGTCAACTGGTCCGACGCCGACTGCGGTTACGGCATCACCCAGGTCACCGACCACATGCGGATGGCAGGCCGCGAGCACGGCAAGGGCGGCACCGCCTGGGACTACCAGAAGCAGCGCGCCGTGGCCCTCGACTACGCGGCCAACATCGCCGCAGGACTGCAGATCCTGGTCTCCAAGTGGAACCAGACCAGGCAGGCGGGCCTCCAGGTGCACGACGGGGACCCGACCAAGCTGGAGAACTGGTTCTTCGCGCTGTGGGCCTACAACAGCGGCTTCTACGAGAACGTCAACGGCAACGAGCCGTGGGGCGTGGGCTGGGCCAACAACCCCGCCAACCCCGAATGGGACGCCGGTCGTACGCCGTTCATGGAGGACCGGCTCGGCAACGAGGACGCCTCGGCCGCCGCGCGCCCGCAGAACTGGCCGTACCCCGAGAAGGTGCTCGGATTCGCCGCGCACCCGCCTGCGTTCCTCGAATCGCCCGGCACGATGGTGCCCGCGTTCCGCGCCGCCTGGTGGAACGGCACCGGCGAGGACGCCACCGTCAAGGGCTCGGCGAAGTACAACCGCGCTCACGTGAAGCCGCCGGAGGACCTGTTCTGCGGACCGTACAACTGGTGCGAGCCGTCGAAGATCGGTGACGGCGCGGACAACGAACCCGGCCAAGGCCCGTGCACCCGCGACGACTTCAAGTGCTGGTGGTTCCAGTCGGTGCAGTGGAAGACGGACTGCTCCTACTCCTGCGGGAACGAGTTCTTCCGCTTCACCTCGCCCGACTACGACGCCGAACAGGCCGACGGCACCGCCTACCCGCCCAACTGCTCACGCTCCGGCCTGCCTTCGGGCGCGAAGATCATCGACGACGTGCCGCAGGGCACCCCGAGCGTCAGACCGGGGTGCGGCAACAGCGGCTGGACCAACGAAGGGACGTTCAGCCTCGACTTCGGCGACGGCGAGTGGGGCGAGGCCCACGACGGGACGCTCGCCACGGTGTGGCCCGGCAAGGTCGACCTGCACCAGCTCGGCGCGGGCTTCGGCGGCCACTTCTACTTCGGCCACACCCGCTCGGACAACGACAAGGGACAGCGGCTCAGGGCGACGGGGTCGTGGACCCTCGGCCAGACGGTCACGGGCCCGGCGAAGATCTGGGTGCACCTGCCCGACCACGGCGCCCAGACCAAGTACGCCGCGTACAAGATCACCACGTCGAAGGGCGTCAAGACCCGCGTCGTCGACCAGAACGGCAGCACGAACAGATGGGTCTCCATCGGGGCCTTCATGTTCGACGGCCGCCCCAAGGTCTCCCTGTCGACGATCACCCCGGACGGCACCGGGGACAAGGACATCGCCTACGACGCCGTAGCCGTCGAGCCGATCAACGGGAAGTTCGTCGAACGCTCCCTGACCGCGGCCGCGATCTTCGACCCGAACCAGGACCTCGACTCGAACATGCCGGCGGAGATCCAGACGCCGCTGCGCACCATGACGACGCTCTACAACTGGGCCATCGGCCTGTCCTACAAGGGCCCGCTGTGGTCGAACCCGGACGGCGCCGACGCCATGGGCATCACCGGCGCGGCCCGGTGCCCGACCGCGACGCCGGTGGGCGAGTGCAGCGGGCAGAAGACGTACGACGCGGCCGAGAAGTGGTACCAGGACATCAAGGCAGGCGGGCACACGCCCACGTCCGACGGCTCCGTACCCGGCATGTCGATCCCCCGCTGGATGGCCATGGCGAACGAACGCCCCGACCCGTCGCAGCCGGCCAGCGTCGCGCTGTCCGACGACAACAGCTACAAGATCAAGAGCGATGTCGACGTCAGCTTCATCGTCGACACCTCCACCGGAAAGATCGTCTCCGGCAGCGAATCGGGCGACTACCGCGTCCGCGTCGGCAACGCCCACCTGCCGCACTTCGTGACCGACATCATGAAGGCCATCGAAACGGACTACGGAATCGAGAAACCCAATATCGACTACGTCACCCAGGACGCGCTGGAATACGGCCGGGACCAGCTCGTCCAGCCGTACACCACCGGAGACACCCCGGGGCAGGCGTACTTCCCGCACTTCAGGGGAGCGCACCTCAACTCCGACAACACCTGCGTCGACTTCCGGGCCATCGGAGGCGGCGTCCACGGATACCGGCCGATGGTCGCGCACAAGTACATCAACGACAACGTCAAGGCCTGGGTCGACAAGGTGAAGTCCAGTACGAAGACGAACATCGGCGTACGGAATTTCGCCGGGGACGTCTACTCGATGTTCTTCAAGAACGACGGAACCAACAACATCTTCGGCAGCCAGATCGGCAACGCCCCGCCCATCTGGCAGGACATCGCGGCCGCGTTCTGCGCGGACGGCAGCGTCAAGCCGACGCACAAGGCCAACAACCGCGACGCGAGCCCGGAGGACGGCATCGTCTTCCAGAGCTACATGCCGGACCTGTACCTCTACATCGACGACAAGATGACCGACAACCGGGGCAACCCGTCGAGCAAGCGCATCCAGGGCGGGGACTGGAAGAACTTCTCCAACATCCCCGGAGCGAACAGCATCGGTGGCAACGCGTTCGGCAAATGCGACGTGGTGGGCCGGGGCAGCGGCGGAAACCCCTGGGGCGTGGACGCGCCGGTGCCGATCATCGGTGACGGTCCCGGATTCCGGCCGGCGGGGGTGGTGCACTGCGACGAGGCCTCTGTGGGCTTCCTCGACAATGTGACGCCGTAGCCGACGTACGTAGCCGACCTACGTAGCCGACCTACGTAGCCGACCTGCGTAGTCGACCTACGTAGCCGACCTGCGTAGTCGACGTACGTAGCATCAAGGAAGTGCGGGACCCGCTTGTCGCGGGCCCCGCACTTCCACCTCACACAGGGATCACCATGGGTTTCGGCTTCATCCTCGTCCCGCTCGTCCTCTATCTCCTTCTGGTGACGCCGCTGTGCGTCAAGGTCGGAGCGAAAACGTCGACGAGAACGGGCTGGGCCATGGCAGCGGGCTGCATCGGACTACCGCTGGCCCTCTTCGTGGCCATGGTCGTCGCTTCGTCCTGAGCCCTTGGTGTTGGTGACAGTCAGCCCGCCAGGATCCGCTTGACCGTGGCGGCCACCCGGCCGCCGTCGGCGCGGCCCGCGATCTTCGGGTTCACGATCTTCATGACCTGCCCCATGGCCTTCGGCCCCTCGGCACCTGCCGCCTTCGCCTCGTCGACCGCCTGGCCCACGATCTCCTCCAGCTCCGCGTCGGTCAGCGGCTGCGGCAGGTACACGGCGAGGATCTCGCCCTCCGCCGTCTCCCGGGCCGCGGACTCCGCGCGCCCGCCCTTCTCGAAGGCCTCGGCCGCCTCGCGGCGCTTCTTCGCCTCCTTGGCGATCACCTTCTGCACCTCGTCGTCGGTCAGCTCACGCTTCTCCTTGCCCGCGACCTCCTGGTTGGTGATCGCGGAAAGGGTCAGCCGGAGCGTCGAGGAGCGCAGCTCATCGCGCTCCCGGATCGCGGCGTTGAGGTCGTCCTGCAGCTTCGACTTGAGCGTGGTCATGACTTGATTGTCGCAGGTGCCCGAGGCCCAACGCCCGCCGATTTCCCGGGCGGTGCGGGTCTGACACGATGGGGAGCATGCGCGCGCGATACGGGAATGCCCTGAAGACCTCCCTCAAGGTGACGGCAGGCATCACGGCGGCGGGCGCCGCCGGCCTGATCTACTCGGCGGGCTTCGAAGCCCGCTCCTTCCGCCTGCGACGGGTCACGGTCCCGGTCCTGCCCGCGGGAATGCGCCCGCTGCGGGTCCTCCAGGTCTCCGACATCCACATGGTCAGCGGCCAGCACAAGAAGCGCCGCTGGCTGCAGTCGCTGGCCGGTCTGCGCCCCGACTTCGTCATCAACACGGGCGACAACCTCTCCGACACGGAGGGCGTCCCCGAGGTCCTCGACGCGCTCGGCCCCCTGATGGAGTTCCCCGGCGCGTACGTCTTCGGCTCCAACGACTACTACGGCCCCAAGCTCCTCAACCCGGCCCGCTACCTGAAGCAGCAGATCTCCGGCAAGCACGGCCTGAACGGCAACGCACCCATCGTCGGCGCCATCCACAACCCGTGGGAGGACCTCCGCGACGGCTTCGACGAGGCGGGCTGGGTGAACCTCACGAACACGCGGGGCTCCCTGAAGGTGGCCGGCGTCGAGATCGGCCTCACGGGCGTGGACGACCCCCACATCAAGCGCGACCGGTACGCCGAGGTCGCCGGCGGCCCCCTGCCGGGCCCCGACTTCTCCATGGGCATCGTCCACGCCCCGTACCTCCGCGCCCTGGACGCCTTCACCGCGGACGGCTACCCCCTGGTCCTCGCGGGCCACACCCACGGCGGCCAGCTCTGCATCCCCTTCTACGGCGCCCTCGTCACCAACTGCGACCTGGACACGGACCGCGTGAAGGGCCTCTCCACGCACGAGGCGGCGGGCAACACGTCCCACCTCCACGTCTCCGCGGGCTGCGGCACCAACCGCTACACCCCGGTCCGCTTCGCCTGCCCCCCTGAGGCGACCCTCCTGACACTGGCCCCGTCGACCACGTGAGACCCGCCGGGGCCCGCTGAGGCCCGGGCGCAGCGGGCCCCGATAACCGGATTTCGTCTCAGGCCCACTGTCCGCTAAAGTTAACGACGTCGCCGCGACCTGCAGGACCGCAGGAGGCGGAACAACGACATCGGGGTGTGGCGCAGCTTGGCAGCGCGCTTCGTTCGGGACGAAGAGGTCGTGGGTTCAAATCCCGCCACCCCGACAGCTGAAATAGCAGGTCAAGGGCCTGATCCGGATTCCGGGTCAGGCCCTTTCCGCGTCTCCGGTGATCGTTTGGGAGGAAGCCGGGAGAAGATCTTGGGCGGGGTCTCCCGGATCGGTGAACTGAAGTCTGTCTTGACGCGTGACACCGGGCTTCCGAGGTTCTGTGCGGCCGTGAAATTCGTGCTGCGAGGGGCCAACTCCCGTATCTGTGCGGGAATCAGTCGCGGCTCGTCATCAAGCCTTCGACGCCGGCCTACGAGGGCAGCGTCTGCGTGACGCGCCACAGGCGGCGTGGCAGATCGCCCTCCTCGAAGACGTGCGCCGTCCCCGGTGTGCCGGACCGTGCGGCAGCGGGTCGCGTACGTCGTGGAGCTCGGTCCGCACCCGGTCGGCGAGGCCCTGTTGGCCGGCGGTCGCGCGGTTGCTCCAGGCCCGTGGCGCTGAAGTCGGCGGCTCGTACGGTGAAGACCTCGCGGGCGAAGTGCGGCGTGTCGCGGCCGTGGCCCGCGCAGAGTTCCAGGACGTCCCGGGCGTCTGCCGTGCGGAAGGTGGCGGCGTGGCGTACGGCGGCGTCAGAGGGCGCGCCCGCCGTCCTTGACCGCGGCCACGCGCTCGATCACGCCGAGGCGGTAGCGGTCGCGTTCGGACACCGTGAACCCGGCCTCCGGCAGCAGGCGCAGCGGGCGGCGCGTCTGGTGGTCGGCGGCGAGGCTGAGCATCAGCGGTTCGATCAGGCGTTGACCCGTGCGCACGGCGAAGTTGCCGCCGATGACGTGGTCGAGGAGGAGCAGGGTGCCGCCGGGGCGCAGGACCCGGTTCATCTCGGCGACGGCAGCGCGGTCGTCGGGGATGCAGCACAGGGCGAGGGCGCAGACGACTGTGTCGAACGAGGCGTCGAGGAACGGGAGTTGGGTGGCCGACGCCTCGGACAGGGTGATGCCGGTACCGAGGTCGGCGGCTCGGGTGCGGGCGCGCTCCAGCATCGCCGGGGACAGGTCGACGCCGGTGAGGTCGCTGCCCTTCGCGTAGAAGGGGAGGTTGAGGCCGGTGCCGACCGCGACCTCCAGGATGCGCCCGCGGGCCCGCGAGGTCAGCCAGGCCCGGCCGTCGCGCACCATGAGCCGGTCGAAGGTGCGCATCCAGCCGTCGTACTTCGGTGCGTCGCGCTCCCAGATCTCGCGGTTGCGCGCGTCCGGGTCCGGCGCCTTGCCCTCGGTATCGCCTGTGCCGCCCATGCCGCCCATGCCGCCCAGCATTGCGCCGCTCCTCGTCGGACGCCACGGCTCCGCCGGGATCCACGACACCTCGCGCACGGGAATACACGGTTCTCTGAATTCAGGGATTCCTGTACTCTCGCCGTGTGCTGACCATCGCCCCGGAGATCGACGTCCTGACCCGCTTCGGCCGGGCCCTCGCCGACCCCGTCCGCTGCCGCATCCTGCTCACCCTGCGCGAGGCCCCGGCCTACCCGTCGGACCTCGCCGACACCCTCGGCGTCTCCCGCACCCGGCTCTCCAACCACCTGGCCTGCCTGCGCGACTGCGGCATCGTCGTGGCGATCCCGGACGGCCGCCGCACCCGGTACGAGCTGGCCGACGCGCGCCTCGGCCACGCCCTGGACGACCTGCGCACCGCCGTCGTAGCCGTCGAGTCGGACCGCACTTGTCCGGATGCCGCGGAGAAGGGGTGCTGCTGATGGCTTCGCCGACCCCGATATCCCTGGGTCCGAGCCCCGCCCGTCGGGACCGTCTGACCCGGCTGATACGGCTCCTGGTCGCCGCCACCATCACCTACAACGTCATTGAGGCCGTCGTCGCCCTCGCCGCCGGGGCGGCCGCCTCCTCCACCGCCCTGATCGGGTTCGGCCTCGACTCCGTCATCGAGGTGTCCTCCGCCGCGGCGGTCGCCTGGCAGTTCTCCGCCCGCGAGCACGCGGTGCGCGAGGCCCGCGAGCGGACGACGCTGCGGATCATCGCCGTCTCCTTCTTCGCCCTCGCCGCCTACGTCGCGGTCGACGCGGCCCGCGCCCTGGCCGGCACCGGCGCGGCCGACCGCTCCCTCACCGGCATTGTCATCGCCGCCCTGTCGCTGGCGATCATGCCGTTCCTGTCCGCCGCCCAGCGCCGTGCCGGGCGGGAACTCGGCTCCGCCAGCGCGGTCGCCGACTCCAAGCAGACCCTGCTGTGCACGTACCTGTCCGGCGTGCTGCTGGTCGGCCTCGTCCTCAACGCCACACTCGGCTGGTCGTGGGCCGATCCCATCGCCGCCCTCGTCATCGCCGCCGTCGCCGTCAAGGAAGGGCGCGACGCGTGGCAGGGCAAGGGCTGCTGCGCCGCCCCCGCCCACACCACGGCCGCACCGGCCGAAGCCGACAACTGCGGCTGCGCACCGGGGTGCGCCTGCTGCGGGTGACAGGGCCGCATCGGCGGCGCCCCGCCGAGGTGGAGGTTGGCCATCGGTGGTCAGCAGCACCTGCCGCCTGCGGTGACGGGCTCGGACGTCTCCGTAGCGGCCTGCGGGGTGCGACAGGGGCTGGCGATGGACGCTTGCAGGTCCGGGACGCGGAGTGCGAGTTGGACGCGGGACATGGCGTGCCTCCTGGCGGGTGGGTGGGCCGGGTGGGCCGGACGCGGGTCAGCAGCCTCCGGAGGTGGTCGGGGACCCGAGCTGCACGAGCTGCGGCTCAGGGGTGGCGCAGCAGCCGCCCGCGCTCTGCTCGGCTTCGGGGGTGTCGAAGAGGCCCGCGCCGCCGCAGACGCCGGTCTCGGGGAGGGTGAGTTCGACGCGGTCGGCCGATTCCCTGTCGCCGGCGAGGGCGGCGACGACCGAGCGGACCTGCTCGTAGCCGGTCATGGCGAGGAAGGTGGGGGCGCGGCCGTAGGACTTCATGCCGACCAGGTAGACGCCCTGTTCGGGGTGGGAGAGCTCGCGGTGGCCGTGCGGGTAGACGGTGCCGCAGGAGTGCTGGTTGGGGTCGATCAGCGGGGCCAGTTCGACGGGGGCTTCGAGCCGTTCGTCGAGGTGCAGGCGGAGCTCGGAGAGGAAGGTCAGGTTCGGGCGGAAGCCGGTCAGGACGATCATCTCGTCGACCGGGGCCGAGCGGCGGCCGTCCTCGGCGGTGAGGACGAGACGGCCGTCGGTGTCGCGTTCGACGGCCTGGGTGCGGAAGCCGGTGACCGCGTCCGCGTGGCCCTCGTCCACGGCGGCCTTCGCGGCCAGGCCGAGCGCGCCGCGGGCGGGGAGCTGGTCGGCCTCGCCGCCGCCGAAGGTGGAGCCGGAGATGCCGCGGCGCAGGATCCACACGGCGTGGGTGCCCGGGGCGTCCTCGGCCACGTCGGCGAGCATGGCCAGTGCCGTGAAGGCGGAGGCGCCGGAGCCGATGACGGCGGTGCGCCTGCCCGCGTAACGGGCGCGTACGGACGGGTCGTTGAGGTTCGGGACCTGGTAGGCGATCCGGTCGGTGGCCGCCTTCTCGCCGAGGGCCGGGAGGCCGTCGGCGCCGGCCGGGGACGGGGTGGACCAGGTGCCGGAGGCGTCGATCACGGCGCGGGCGAGGATGCGCTCCTCGCGGCCGTCGGCGTAGGCGACGTGGAGGGTGAAGGGCTGGGTCTCGCGGTCGGCGTCGACGATGCGGTCGCGGCCCGCGCGGGAGACGCCGGTGACGTTGGCGCCGGTGCGGATCTTGTCACCAAGGGCGTCGGCCAGCGGCTGGAGGTACAGGTCCGCCCAGTCGCCGCCGGAGGGGTACGTCGCCGGGTCGGGGCGGGTCCAGCCGGTGGGGGCGAGGAGCTTCTCGGCGGCCGGGTCGACCACCTCGCCCCAGGTGGAGAAGAGGCGTACGTGGGACCACTCGCGCACCGCCGCACCCGCCTGCGGTCCCGCCTCCAGGACCAGCGGCTCGATGCCCTGCTCGACCAGGTGGGCGGCGGCGGCCAGGCCGATGGGGCCGGCGCCGATCACGGCGACGGGCAGGTGGTCGGTGGCGGTGGCGGTGGCGTTCACGGCGGCTCCCTTTGATTCGACGTTTGTCGATGGCTTGGGCGGCCAGCATTGCACCTGCATCGACGGGCGTCAACATAGACGTTCATCGAAATAGCTCCCCCCGGGCCACTGCTTCGACGTATGTCAACATAGACGTATGTCGAATACGAAGGTGCTGCCGCTCGTCGAGGCCGACGGCCAGGACGCCGTGGCGCCCTGCTGTCCGCCGCTTACGGAGCGGCCGTTCACCGCCGACGAGGCGGAGACGGCGGCCCGGATGTTCAAGGCGCTCGGTGATCCGGTGCGCCTGCGGCTGTTCTCGCTCGTCGCCTCCCACGAGGGCGGGGAGGCGTGCGTCTGCGACATCTCCGACGTCGGCGTCTCCCAGCCGACCGTCTCCCACCACCTGAAGAAGCTCAAGGACGCGGGACTGCTGGTCTCCGAGCGGCGCGGGACGTGGGTGTACTACCGGGTCGAGCCGTCCGTCCTCGCGGCCATGGGGCAGCTGCTGACCCTGCGTTCCGCAGTCTGAACCGGGGTTGTCAGTGGTGCCCGGCACTATGAAGGCGTGCGCAGCGATATCCCTTGGGCGCGCGCCTAGGGCCGTCTGGGCGCGCGCCTAGGACCGTCGGCGTCCCGCGTCATGCGGATGTCGTGATCTCCGCGGGGGCGAACTTCTTCCTCCAGGCCAGCGCCACGTACACCAGCGCCACCAGGACCGGCACCTCGATCAGCGGGCCGACCACACCGGCAAGGGCCTGTCCGGAGGTGACTCCGAAGGTGGCGATGCAGACGGCGATGGCGAGTTCGAAGTTGTTGCCGGCGGCGGTGAAGGCGAGCGTCGTCGTGCGGTCGTAGGCCAGTCCGATCGCCTTGCCCAGCAGGAACGAGCCGAAGAACATGATCGCGAAGTAGACCAGCAGAGGCAGCGCGATGCGGATGACGTCGACCGGCTGCGAGGTGATCGTGTCGCCTTGCAGGGCGAAGAGGATGACGATCGTGAACAGCAGGCCGTACAGCGCCCACGGGCCGATCCTGGGAAGGAAGTCGGACTCGTACTTCTCGCGGCCCATCTTCTTCTCGCCGATGCGGCGGGTGAGGAAGCCCGCCAGCAGCGGGACGCCGAGGAAGACGATCACGTTCAGGGCGATGTGCCAGACGGGGACGTCCAGGCCCTGGCCGTTCCCGAGGCCCAGCCACTGCGGCAGCAGGTCCAGGTAGAACCAGCCGAGCAGGCTGAACGCGATGACCTGGAAGACGGAGTTGAGGGCCACCAGGACGGCGGTGGCCTCGCGGTCGCCGCAGGCGAGGTCGTTCCAGATGATCACCATCGCGATACAGCGGGCCAGGCCGACGATGATGAGACCGGTGCGGTACTCGGGCAGGTCCGGCAGGAAGATCCAGGCCAGCGCGAACATCACGGCAGGGCCGACGATCCAGTTGATGACCAGCGACGAGACCATGAGCTTCTTGTCGCGGGTGACCGTGTCGAGCCTGTCGTAGCGGACCTTGGCGAGTACCGGGTACATCATCACGAGCAGGCCGAGCGCGATGGGCAGGGAGATGCCGCCGATCTCGACCTTCGCGAGCGCGTCGTTCAGGCCGGGGATCAGGCGGCCGAGGCCGAGGCCGATCGCCATGGCCAGCAGGATCCACACCGGCAGGAACCGGTCGAGGGTCGACAGTTTCGCGACGATCGACGCGTCCGGACTCGCGTCCGGGTCGTCAGGACTCGCGTCCGGGTCGTCAGGACTCGCGTCCGGGTCGTCAGGACTCGCGTCCGGGTCGTCAGGACTCGCGTCCGGGTCGGCTGCGGCCCCGGTCTTCTGTTCGGTGGTCACGGGCAGGCCCTCTTCGTGTCGTTCTCGATGGTCGTACGGGCGGTCGCGGCCAGGTCGGCGAACAGGCCGGCGACGGCGTCGAGGACCTCCGGGCGCAGCGTGTAGTAGGTGAAGCGGCCGCACGGCTCGGTGTCCACGACGCCCGCTTCCCGCAGGACGCGCAGGTGGTTGGAGAGATTCGTCTGCCGCGCGCCCGTCTCCTCCACGAGGTGCGTCGTACAGAGCGTCTCGTGGGCGAGCAGGGTCACGATCCGAAGCCTGAGCGGGTCGGCGAGGACCCGGATCAGGTCAGTTTTGGCTGACGTCATCATGGGCTGATACTTTCACATCAGTTGCCGCTGATGTCACCAGGGAGGCCCCGCCCATGTCCGAGAAGCCCTCCGTCCTGTTCGTCTGCGTCCACAACGCGGGCCGCTCCCAGATGGCCGCCGCGTGGCTGACCCAGCTGGCCGGGGACCGCGTCGAGGTCCGCTCGGCCGGTTCGGACCCGGGCGAGGAAGTGAACCCCGCCGCCGTCGAGGCCATGGCCGAGGTCGGCATCGACATCTCCGCCGAGGCCCCGAAGATCCTGACCGTGGACGCGGTCAGGGAGTCCGACGTCTGCATCACGATGGGCTGCGGCGACACCTGCCCCGTCTTCCCGGGCAAGCGCTACCTCGACTGGGAGCTTGAGGACCCTGCCGGTCAGGGGGTCGAGTCCGTGCGTCCGATCCGCGACGAGATCAAGGTGCTCGTCGAAGGGCTGATCGCGGAGATCGCCCCGGAGGAAACTGCGTAAGCTCCACGCAGGCGACTCCGTCGGGTCAACCCCTCATTTCCGACCGGCAGTTGGCCGGACAATCGCCCCAACAGCCAGGCGACAGCCGTCAATCGCCACTTCTCCAGCAGCTTGTCGAGCACCGCGACGGGCGACTGAGCCCGCCGCCGGCTCCCGACCGACGCCCTTCAGCCGGAACCACACCCGCTTCCCGCCGCCCGGCACCGGCTCCGCGCCCCACTCGTCGGTCATCACCGCCACTATCCCGAGCCCACGCCCGCCCTCCGCCAGCGGCTCCGCCGGTCCGTCCGGCAGGGGCAACTCCCGGACGCCGTCCCGCACTTCGCCCTCCAGGCCGGTGGCCTGCCGTGCGATGCGCACGGTGCACTTCCGGTCCGGGACGTGACGCAGCACGTTCGTGACGAGTTCGGTGAGGGCGAGCCCGGCCGCCGCCTCCAGCTCCGCGAGGCCCCACTCGTCCAGCAGCACCCGCTGGATGCGGCGCAGGTGGCGGGCCGTGTGGGCGCCGACGGTCAGGTTCAGGGTGTACGAGTCCGGGGGCCACGCGGGCGGCGAGTGCATGGGTGACGGATTGTTGGGTTCCATGCACCCAGAGTGGGGATGTGTGTTGTCGTTGCGCTACTGGTTCAACTGGACTCCGGGAACGTGGAGTTCACGGCCGGCAAAGGGGCCGCCGCATGGTCAACGTACGAGAACTCGACCCCAACGCGTCACCGCTCGCCTTCTTCGGCTGCGAGGTGCGCCGCTTGCGCGAGATACACGACATGACGCTCGACCAGCTGGGAGCGAAGGTGTACGTGTCCGGTTCGCTGATCGGCCAGATCGAGACGGCCACGAAGGTGCCGAAGTACGACCTGATCCCGCGCATCGACACGGCACTTGAGGCGCGCCGTGGGCTGGTGCGGCTGTGGAACATGGCGATTCGGACGCGGTTGCCGAAGTGGTTCCAGGAGACGGCCGAGTTGGAGGCGAAGGCGGAGCGGATTCACACCTATCAAGCCCAGTTGGTGCATGGGCTGCTTCAGACGCCGGGGTACGCCGAGGCCGTCCTCGGCGTGATGAGCGACAGCGGACTGGACGAGAAGGTCGCCGCCCGGCTGAGCCGTCAGTCGATCCTGGACCGGGAGGACCCGCCGGTCCTGTGGGTCGTCATGGACGAGGCGGTACTGCACCGCGAGGTGGGCGGCCCCGCAACCATGCGAACCCAACTTCTGCGTTTGTTGAGTTGGCGCGATACCGATGAGGTGCAGATCCAGATTCTGCCGAACTCGGCGGGCGCGCATCCGGGGGTGTTGGGCTCCTTCACCCTCTACTCCTTCGCCGAGCAGGCCGACATCGCGTACCAGCCGGGGTACGAGGACGGGTGGGCGACCGCCAACCCACAGGAGACCAAGGCACGTTGGCTTCGTTACGATCTGGTCAGGGCTGCCGCGCTGTCCCCCGGGCAGTCGGCCGAACTGATCACCCGGGTGTTGGAGGAACAGTATGGGCACCATCCCGACGACCACGACTGACACGACTGAGTGGCGTAAGTCCAGCTACAGCGGGGACGACGGCGGCGAATGCGTCGAATGCGCCCCCCTCACCCCCACCGCCATCGCCGTCCGCGACTCAAAGAACCCCGACGGTCCCCGCCTGGCCCTCTCCCCCGCCGCCTTCCGTGCCTTCGTGGCGGGGGCGGCGCGGGGCTGACGGGTCGTCCGTGGGGGCCGGGCGGGCGACCCCGCCCACGTACGCATAGATCACCGACAGCATCGCCAGCAGCAGGAGCGGGCCGAAGAGCCAAGGGTGGTGGGCCATCGGCAGGGGGAGCAGGCGGTAGGAGAGCAGGAGCGCGGCGAGGACCAGCGTCCCGTACGCCGTCACGAGCAGGGCCGGGCGGGCGGACCGGCCCGCGTCGTACGCCCGCAGGCCCGCCTCCACCGTGAGGACGAGGACGACGCCCGCGATGAGGTCGACTCCGTAGTGGTAGCCGAAGCCGAGGGTCGCGGTGAGGGTCGCGACCAGCCAGAACGTGCCGGCCCAGCGCAGCGCCCGCGGGCCCTGGCGGGAGTGGACGAAGATGGCGGTGGCCCAGGCGGTGTGCAGGCTGGGCATGCAGTTGCGCGGGGTGACCTCGTCGAAGGGGATGGGGTGCGGGCCGGTGAGCGGGGGCGGGGTGTGCGGCCAGATGTCGGCGATCGCCCAGGTGCCACCGGAGTAGCTGTCCGGCGCCCAGAGGGCGATGGGCGCCCAGTGGTCGGTGCCGGTGCCGTAGGCGAAGAGGGGGCCGACCACCGGGAAGAGGAGGTAGAAGGCCGGGCCGATGACGCCGATCACCAGGAATGTGCGGATCAGGTGGTGGCGTGGGAAGCGGCGTTCCTTGGCGACGTGGCGGAGCTGGAAGAGCGCCACCGCCACCGCGGCGACGGCGAGTTGACCGTAGACCGTGTCGAGGACGTTGAAGCCGACCGGGCCCGTCGCGGTGACGAGTCTGCCGACCAGCCAGGACGGGTTGCCCAGGGCCTGGTCCGCGGTGGCCACGTACGGGTCGAGCACCGTCGGGCGGGTCCGGGCCGTGAGGAACAGCCAGGTGTCGCCGGTCTTGCGGCCCGCGAGAAGGATCAGACCGAGGCCAACCCCCTTGAGGAGCAAGGCCCGTTCGCTGCCCGTACGGCGCCGTACGGCGATCACGGCCCAGCCGAGCATCGCCCACAGCGCGCCGTTGCCGAAGGGGTGGCCGCCGTGGGTGCCGATACCGGCCGCCCAGCGGACGAGGAGCAGGGCCAGGTCGATGCCGATCGCCGCGGCCAGGGTGAGCCACCGCCGGCGCCAGGTGAGGACCAGCATCGTCAGGGCCAGCGCCGCGTACAGCATGCCGCCCGAGTCGGGTGGCAGGACGGTCTCGCGGAGGGAGGCGGTGAGCGGTCCGGGCTCTCCGTAGTGGCGGGACGCGAGCTCCAGCGCCACCAGGAAACCGAGCGTCACGACGCCCGCGAGGCCCCAGAGGGCCCTGGCCCGCGCGCGGCTCCGCCCGGCCGTCCGGTGTGTCCGTGTCCGTGTCTGTGTCCGTGGCCGTGTCCGTGTCCGTGTCCGTATCCCGCCCTGTTGCTGATCCATCCTGCCCCCCCCAGCCCCGTGCCCCCGTGCCCCCGTGTACCGGGCTCAGAACGAAACACGGGGCTGCGCGACGTATCAAGAGGCGTACGCGAGACGTACGCGAGGCGTACGCGAGCGGCGGACTGACGCCCCAGGGCTTCAGCTCGTCGTGCGGTCGCCCTGCTTGTCGCACGGCAGGTCGGAGAGCTTGGCGTGGGCGAGGAAGTCGCGGGTGGCCTGCTGTTCCACGTCGGAGATGGCCGTGGGTTCGACGTCGACGATGCCGCCGAAGGGGCGGTCGACGTCGCGGATGATGCAGAGGGTGGCTGTCAGGAGGACGGTGACCAGGGTGAGCGCGGCGAGTTGGCCGCGGTTGTCCTTGCGCGGCAGGCAGAGGCCGAGGGCGGCCACCGTCACGGCGAGCACCGCGAGCAGGAACCAGAAGATGGCGCTGGGGATGCTGGCGGTCGCCTGGGTGAGGCGTTCCTCGCGCTCATCGGAGCGCTTGTGGTCGGCGCTGACCAGCATGCCGAACGCCTCGTCGCCCTGCATCGTTCGGAAGGTGCGGCGGAGGTCCGTCGACCACACGCTGGGCGCCGTCGAACCCTTGCCCTCGGACATGGCGGGCCACTCCTTGACGCGGACGGCTCGCGCGTAGCAGATGGCGTCCGCCTGGACGTCCGACCGCTGCGCCGCCGGAGCGTACTCGGCGGTCTCCACGAGCTGGTCAAGGGCGCGCGCCTCACCGCGCGAGGCCACCTCGGCCTTGCCGTACGAGCCGTTGGCCGTGACCAGGACGAAGGCCAGGAGGAGGACGGTCAGGGTGAGCAGGGGTGCGACGAGGTCCTTGACGGCCATGCCGCTGTCGTCGTCCTCGGTCAGCAGCCTCGGCCGGAGGTATCTGTTGGCCACGAGCCCGGCGATCAGGGCGAACGCGGCGACGACGATGGCGATGACCACGGGTGAGTACCTCCGGGATGCGGCAAGACGGCGACGTGTGACGTGTCTTGTCCTCACCGTCACCGCGCTCCCCGTAAGGCGGCGCGGCGTTCTCGCCCCCTAACGAGGGACAGGTCTTGCGCCGGAAAGAGGTGCCCGGGTCACACCGAGTGCGGCGGGCGCCCGGCCAGCAGCCCCTGGCGCGCCGCCGTCGCCACCGCCGCCGCCCTGCTGTCCGCGCCGAGCTTGGTGTAGACGGCGCTGAGGGCGCTCTTGACCGTGCTCGGGCTGATGCCCTGGCGGACCGCGATCTCACGGTTGGACAGGCCGTTCGCCACGAGCCTGACCAGGTCGACCTCGCGTGGGGTGAGCACCGGGGCGCAGCCCTGCGGTCCCGGCAGGGCGTACCGGGCGACACCGGGGCCGAGGACGGTCTCGCCGCGGGCGACGGCGCGCACCGCGGCGAGCAGCGACTCGGCGGACGCGTCCTTGCCGAGGAATCCGGCGGCGCCCGCCCGCAGCGCGGAGGTCACCGTCTGCGCAGTGACGTAGGCGCTGAGGACCAGGACGGCCGGCGCGGGCCGCAGCGCGCACAGGTCGGCGACGAGCCGGAGCCCTTCGTCGACCCCCTCGCCGAGGTCGAGGTCGACGAGGGCGACGTCCGGGGCCTCGGGGCGGCGGGCCGCGCGCAACGCCTCGTCGGCGCTCGCCGCCTCCGCCGCGGGCGCCAGGTCGTCGACGGTGGCGAGCAGGGTGCGCAGGCCGATCCTGAGCGCGGGGTGGTCGTCGACCACGAGGACGCGGGTGGGGCGGGTGCCGTCGAAGGCCACTGCTGGTATGCCGCTCATGTTCATGTTCAGGACGTCACTCATCTACGTCACTCATCTACGTCGCTCGCCCACGTCCCCCACCGCCGGCCTGCGCCGCAGCCGGGCGCGTACCTCCGTGCCCTCGCCGGGCCGTGACGTCACCGTGAACGTGCCGCCGAGGCCCTCGACGCGGTGGCGCAGGGAGCGCAGGCCGTGCCGGTCGTCGGGCACCTGGGCGGGGTCGAAGCCCCGGCCGTCGTCCCTGACGGTCATGGTCGCCTCCTGCGGCTCGTAGGTCAGGGTGGCGGTGACCTGCCGCGGCCGCGCGTGCCACAGGGCGTTGGACAGCGCCTCCTGAGCGAGCCTCAGCAGGGTGTGTTCCACGTCGGGCGGAAGCGGGCCGGGCTCGCCCGAAGTGTAGAACGCGATCTTCGGGGGCTCCTCGGCGGCGGCGAAGAGGTGGTCCGGGGCGGGTGGCCCGCCCGCCTCCGCCACCCCGTCCGCCTCCACCGCCCCGCCCGCCTCCACCGCCCCGTCCGCCCCCTCCACCCGCCACCCCGCTGCGAGCGCCCGGCGCACCGCCGCGAGGTGGCACTCGATGTTCTCGGGGAGTGTGCCGTCCCTGAGCCCCGCCGGTTGCCGGGTGTGCGCCGAGTCGATGAGGGCACGCGCCTCGCGCAGGCCGAGGTCGGTGAGCTCGCGGGCGGCGTGCGTCGCCTCCCCGGCACTGGCGGGAGCCGTGGTCAGGGTGCGCTCCGCGCCTTCGAGGAGGAACTTGACGCCCGCCAGGTACTGGGCGATCGAGTCATGGACCTCGGCCGCCATCCTGCGCCGCTCGTCCGCCTGCCCGGCGGTCCGCTGAGTGAACGCCAACTGGGCGCGGCTCTCCCGCAGTTGACGGATGACGCCCTCGGCGGGAGCGCGCAGCCGCTCCTCTTTACGGAAGGCCAGGACGACCAGGAGCAGGGCGAGGAAGGCCGCTACGACGGTCATCTCCTGGTCCACGACGGACGCGGGACCCCGGCGCGCGGTGACCGCGGCGGCGGCGATCGCGACGACCGTGACCCCGAGCGTGCGCCACCGGGGCAGGAACAGCAGGACGACGAAGTAGAGCGCGGCGACCAGCACCCGGAACTGGGACCCCGTCAGGTCGAGCCAGAGCCAGAGCCCGAACAGGACCGTCAGCCAGCCGAGTGTGAAGGGGTCGGCCCTGCGCGCGAGCCGGAGCGCCCCGGGGTCGGCCCCCGAACGGCGCTCCGCGACCGGCGCGAGGCAGTACACCGCGCCGAGCACCGCCGCGACGCCGATCCGCCACGGATGCCCCGACACCCCCGCCGCCGCGGTCCGCACCAGGCCGACGGCCAGCAGCACCAGGAACGTCGCGTGCAGCGGTGACGTCAGCAGCCGAGAAAGGCCCCGCCCCGCGCCCGGTGTCGGCGCGGGCGGCTGCCCGGCGGAGGTGAGCGATACGTCGCCCATGGGTGCCCCTATCAATTGCCGGGCCGCCCGTCCAGGGCCGGATGGGCACCGCCCCGAAGCCGGGTGGCCGCGAGCACACGGCCCAGTGGCCGGTGATCGGACGTACCGGATCTTCAAAGATCAGTGATGACATGCCGGACGCCCTGGTGGGGCGCCTGACGCCCACGCGGCACCGAAGGAGGACTCCCATGGCGGAACAGGGCGGCACCCGGCTGCAGTCGGTGGAACGCGCCCTGCGCGTCCTGACCGAGGTGGCCGGGCACCCGCGGGGCCTGACCGCCAAGCGGATCGCGCGGGTGCTCGACGTACCGCTGGCGACGGCGTACCACGTGCTGCGCACGCTCACGCACGAACGCTGGCTCGAACACGTCGACGGGCACTATCGGATCGGCCCCGGGGCGGCCGCCTTCTGCCAGGACGTTTGCAGAGACTGAAATCTCGCCGGGATCTTCCGCGTACGACCCTGTTGTTGGGGCCACCGGGCGCGGTGAGAATCGCGGCGTTGCCCAGGAGGGGTGGGGCGCGCAATGCGCACGGATGACGGTGGGCCGGACGAACTGGTAGGTGTCGTCCAGGCGTTGGCGCGCTGGGGCGAGGACCTGTTCCACCCGACGGAGGTGGAGCTGCGGTTCCGGCTCACGGATCCGCTGGCCGTCACGGTGACGGCGTGGGGTGGCCCGGAGGCGGGCGTTCCGGGGTCCGTGCTGTGGCCGCTGTCCCGGGAGCTGCTGCTCACCGGGCTCGAACGGGCGGCGGGTGACGGCGACGTACGCATCGAGCCGCACAGCCCTCCCGGGGCCGAGCGGCTCGTCGTCGTGGATCTGCGCAGCGCGCCCGGCGAGCCTCAACTCGTCCTGTCACAGGACTCGTTGAGGCTTTTCCTCGACCGTACGGAGCGGATGCTGCCGGAACGCGAGGGCCGGCTCGAAGGGCTCATCGACCGCGCCCTGCGAAACCTGAGACCGGATGCCTAGCCGTTGACGCAGGTGTTGCCGGACGACGGGTTGAGCAGGCCGATCAGGTCGATCGAGTTGCCGCAGGCGTTGATCGGGATGCCGATCGGAACCTGGATGACGTTCCCGGACAGCACGCCGGGGCTGTTCTGGGCCGCGCCCGTGGCACTGGCGCCGGCGCCGTCCGCCGCGGAGGCCATGGAAGCGGACCCGATAACGGCGGTTGCGGCCAGTGCGGCCGCGGCCGCGAATGCGCGAAGACGCATCGTTGCTCCCTGTTGCATGGAGGGGATAGGACCCGCCCATGAGACCGTCTTCCGCCCAGGACAAGGGGAATTGGGCCAACGGGGGGCGTGTCCGGCCGTCCTCCCGGCGGCTACGCGCGCACGCGGCGGATGGGCAGCAGGCAGTGCGCGGCAGCCGTCAGGGTCTCCTCGGCGCCCACGAATTCCTTCAACTCCCCCTCGGTGACCGGCGATCCGGGGGTGGCGGTGGGCCAGACGCGTGTGGTGAAGACGAAGTAGGCGCTCTTGCGGGCCTCCGCCGCCTCGAGCCACTCGGGCGGCACCGGGCACTGGGCGTTCAGGAGCGGCATGGTGACGACGGCCTGACCCGCCTCGACCAGCAGGGACACGGGGAAGCTGGGGTGGCTCGAAGCGTCGTGGACGGTGTCGCCCACCGTGAGGCCGTTCGTCTCCAGGAGGCCTCGTACGGCAGCTTCCGCGGCCTCGGGTCCTGCCGGGGAATCGCCCATGGAGTACGCGAGGAGAAAGGGAATGTCGCCCTCGCCGTCGGCGTGTTCTCCACTCCAGGCGATGACCGCCAGAGTTCCCAGATCGGCTGCCTTGAACGCGGGGCCACTGCTCAATGTTGAAGTCACCGAGAAAGCCTAGCCAGATACGGTTCGCGCACCGGCCGCCGTTCACTCGTATGACGCAACGTATTCCGCGGACGAAATACCGAAGGCCGACCCGGGAAATCGAATTCCCGAACCGGCCTTCGAATGAGCGGTACGTACGCGTGGACCGCGCGGCGCCAGTGGCGGCTACTGGCCGACGGGGAGCCCGCCGAGCATGCTCCCGGGAGCGTCCGAGCCGCCGTTGTTCAGGCCGTTCACGGCGCCCGTGACGGTGCTGACGGCGCCGTCGTCGTTCTTCGGGTCGAGCATGTTGCTGTCCACCGGGCTGACGTCGAGCGTGGACTGGCTGGTGACCGTGTCCACCGCGCCGTTCAGGCTCATCGGAGTGAGGTCGGAGGCAAACGCGGGAGCGGCGGCGCCGGCGATCGCGATGGATCCGGCGACAACGGCGGCGGCCTTCAGGGACTTCATGTTTTCTGCCTTCCCTCGATGACTTGCGTCATCGGTTCGGAATCTCGCTTCTCTTTACAACGGAGCAGCCGTCCCTCATCGAGATCGAGAGACGGCTGCGAAAGAGTCGGGCCAAGCCCGTCAGTCGTTGACGCAGGTGTTGCCGAACGCCGGGTTCAGCACGCCGATGACGTCGACGGTGTTGCCGCAGAAGTTGACCGGCACGTGCACCGGAACCTGGATGGTGTTGCCCGAGACCACACCGGGGGACTCGACAGCGGTGCCGTGCGCGCCGGAGTCGGCGGCGGCGACACCGGCCGTACCGGCCATGGCGGCGGCGGCCGCAGCGGAAAAGACGACAGCCTTCGCGGTACGCGACATGAAGCATGCTCCTTGGGGGGTCGTTCTGAACGGCCAGTGCGGGTGCCTGGCGTGTGGTGCAACGGGCAGGCGGGGCAAGGGGTTTCGGTTCCGAACGGGTGACTGGCCGTCACGGCTCTGGAAGGCCCGCACCCCTTTGGGGTGACGTCACGGGCGTACGGGTGAACCGGTGGTTCCGGGGCGGCGCGCCGGTGGTCCACTGGGGCCGTCATGAGAATGGCTGCGCCGCCTTCCCTGCCAGCCGTCGGCTCCACGCCGTTGGGAGGCGGCCGCGTATCCGCGGCATCCTCCGCGGTCCGGGCCGGGAAGCGCGATCGCGCGGATCTTCCCGGCCCGTGCCGTGCGCGCCTTCGGGCGCCTAGTCGTTCCCGACGCCGTTCGCGGACAGGACCGGGATGTCCCCGAGGACGTGTGCCAGCGGCTCGTCGCCCTTGGCCTGCGTCGAGTTCACGGCGCACTGCTGGTTCTGCGGAGCCGACAGGATCGGGACGTCCTGGGCCGCGACCGGGACGCCGCCGACGATCGAACCGGCGTTGCCCTTGACCGGCAGACCGATGCAGAGCTTGTTCAAGGAGCCCTGCACGGCTCCGAGCTGGGGGCTCTGGTCGCCGGTCGCCACCGAGTCACCGTACTTCTGCGTCGCGTTGTTGCCGCTGGACGAGGTGGTGCCGCCGTCGTCGCCGATGGCGAGCGCCTGCGGGGCTGCGGCGGCGGAGACACCGACGACGGACACGGCGACCGCTGCCGCGGCCATGGCCTTCTTGAGCATGGTTCTGTTCCTTTTCTGACAGGCACCGACAACTGCACAGGAGGCAACTCCGGAAGGCGGAAATAGTTCCGCACGTGCACCCGATCGGACAGCCGTCGTTCTTCATTTCATCGAACCCTGCCGGGAGTTGAAATCGAGCGGTCCCCATCCGGGTGAACCTGAGCAACCGATGGCGCGGTACGGAGTTGATACAAGTGCTCCCATACGGAAGAAGAAGGGGAATTCCTCATGCTGAAGAAGGCTATGGCCGCAGCCGCGGCCACCGCGTCGCTCGTCGGTGTCGCGGCGGCCGCCGCCCCGCAGGCCCTGGCTGTCGGCAACGACGGTGGGACCACGTCCGAGAGCGGCAACAACGCCTCGCAGACGTACGGCAACTCCGAGACGTACGGCGACATGAGCCCGCAGATGGCGCTGATCCAGGGCTCCCTGAACAAGCCCTGCGTCGGCCTGCCCGCCAAGGTCAACGCCGGTTCGATCGTCGGCGTCGTGCCGGTCTCGGTCCAGGACATCCCGATCCTGTCGGCCCCGCAGAACCAGCAGTGCACCGAGAACTCCACCCAGGCCAAGGGCGACGAGCCGCTCTCCCACGTCCTGGACGACATCCCGGTTCTCGCGGGCAACGGTGTCGGCAACGACTGAGAATCCCTCGGTAACAGGCCGGAAATTCCGGTAACTGTACGAGCCTTTGATCCGCCGCTTCCGGATGCGGAAATGGTCCGAACGGGTTTCGGTCCGCAACTGCCCGGAATGCAATCAAGTTGACCAGCCGTGGCTCCGTTTCCGGAGCGCGCGTATCGAAAGGAACCCCCATGAAGAAGCTGTTCGCAGCGGCCACGATCGCCGCCTCCGTCGCCGGTCTGTCCGCGGTGGCCGCCCCGCAGGCGCTCGCCATCGCCGACGACGGTGGCACCACGTCCACCAGCGGCAACGGTGCCTCGCAGACGTACGGCAACTCCGAGACGGCCGGCGACATGAGCCCGCAGCTCGGCCTCGTCCAGGGTTCGCTCAACAAGCCCTGCATCGGCCTGCCGGCCAAGGCCAACGCCGGTTCGCTCGTCGGGCTCGTGCCGGTCTCGGTCCAGGACATCCCGGTCCTGTCGGCCCCGCAGAACCAGCAGTGCACCGAGAACTCGACCCAGGCCAAGGGCGACGAGCCGCTCTCCCACGTCCTGAGCGACATCCCGGTCCTCGCCGGCAACGGCACCGGGAACGGCTGACCGGACCCGGACTCGTACGGAGTTCCGTACGGCACGGCATGACGAAGGCGGTGGACCGGATTCCGGTCCACCGCCTTTGTGGTGTCTGTTCGCGGGTTACTGGACCGCCGGGAGGAGGTTGGTGACCGGGGCGACGAGGTCGGTGGCCTGGTGCAGGTCGTTGAGGTGGTTCAGGCCGGAGAGCTGCTCGGCGGTGCTGGGGAGCTGCGCCTGCTGGTCTTCCGGGATCGCCATGGTGGAGAGCGAGTCGAGGGTTGCGGTGGGGGAGATGGCGCCGCCGCCGGCGGCGGGGGTGGCGTCGGCGGCCTGGGCGGCCGGGGTGGCGAGGGCGGCGGCGCCGACGGTGAGGAGGAGGGCGGTGAGGGTGCGTCGAGTTGAGGTCATGTTCGGGTAACGGGTGGGGTGTGGGGGCGGATACGGGTGGGGTGGGTGGGCCCACTCGTCAGGTCTAAGGGGCGCGGTGGGAGGGGTGCACGTCGCGGGGCGCTGCCCCGGACCCCGCTCCTCAATCGCCGGAGGGGCATGAATGGCAGGGGCCCGGGAGGTGGGCTCGGTGGAGGGCGGAGGGGTAGGGGAGGGAGGTGGCCAGGGTGGTGGCGTGGGTGAGGGCTTCGGTGGACTCTTCGGGGGAGGAGAGGTGGGAGAGGGCGGCGGCGCGGGCCAGGTGGGCTTCGGTTTCGGTGAGGCGTTCGCCGGTTCGGGCGGCGCGGGCCGCTTCTGTGGTGGCTGTTCTCAGGGCCAATCGCGGGTTGCCTGAGAGGAGTTGGGACCAGGCGGTGAGGACGGGGGCGTCCTGTTGGTACGGGGTGAGGGCGAGGAGGGCCGCTTCGGGGTGGCCGGTGCGGAGGGACAGTTCGGCGCGGGCCGTGCTGACTTCGAAGCGGGCCTGGCGGTCGCCCAGGTGGTCGGCGGCGGGGGTGGCACGGTCGAGGAGGCGGGTCGCGGCCGGGATGTCTCCTGTGCGCAGTCGGACGCGGGCCAGTGTCGCCAGGGCGTACGGGAGGCACCAGGCGCCGTCGCCCTCCGCGAGGGTCACGGAGACCTCGGCGAGGGATGTGGCCTCGTCGAACTCGTCCAGGAGGAGGTGGAGTTCGGCGAGGTTGAGGCGTTCGAAGGAGGCGGCCGTCGGGTTGCCCGAGCGGTCGGCCAGGTCGAGGGCGCGTTCGCCGCTCGCCACCGCCTCGCGCAGCCGGCCGTGACGGCGCGCGTTCTCGCGGAGCGTGGACAGGACCGTGCCGAGCAGCGTCGGGTCGCCGTACGCCTCGGCGGGCGCGAGCGCCAGGTCGCCGGCCTCGCGGGCCTCGGTGAGGCGGCCCGAGAGGCCGAGGTTGGTGGCCTGGAGGGCGTAGGAGCGGGCGAGGAGGCCCTGGCCGTGCGGGCCCGGGACCCGGCGTGCGGCCTCCAGTGCCGAACGGGCCGCCGCGTGGCCGTCGTCGTAATGGCCGCGGACGCCGTCGAGGACCGCGCGGGACAAGTGGTGCGCGGCGACGGGTTCGGGGGCCGTGTCCGGGGTCGGCGGGTGGGCGTGGAGCGCTTCGGCGGCGGCGTCGAGGGCGCCGGTGCGGACCAGGGACTCGGCGAGGCGGGCCGCCGTGAGCACCGCGTCTTCGTGGGCGCCGCGCCGGACGAACTCGGCGAGGGCCTCGCGCAGCGCCCCGGACGCCTCCTCGAAGTGGCCCATCCGGGACAGGACTTGGCTGTGGGCGAGGCGGGCACGCGCCGCGTCGACGTCGAGGCGGGCGACGAGGTCGCGGTAGTAGCGGTCGGCGGTGTCGTTGGCGTAGAGGGCGGCGGCGCGTTCGGCGGCGCGGCGCAGGTACTCGGCGGCGCGCGGATCGTCGGCGCGGGCGAAGTGCGAGGCCAGCGCGTCGACCGCGTCGGGGCGGCGGGCGAGGACGGCCTGCGCGAAGGCGCCGTGCAGCTGCCTGCGGCGGACCGCCGTCAGCCGTTCGTAGCAGGTGAGGCGGACCAGGGGGTGGCGGAAGGCGAGGCCGGGTTCGGGGCGGCCCGCGACGACGACCTGGCGTTCCTCCACCAGTGCGGCCGTGATGGCGCGTTCGACGCCGTCGGCCGCCGCGGCGCCGGTCACCGGGGGGCGCAGGGCGTGTGCGGCGACGTCGAGGAGTTCGGTGAGGGCGGCTTCGCCTCCGGCGACGGAGAGGGCCTCCACCAGGCGGCGGGTGTCCGGGTCGAGGCGGATGAGGCGGTCCGCGACCAGGTCCCGGATGCCGGCGGGGGCGGCCGCGCCCGGTTCGGTGACCGGGTTCGCGGCCAGGTCGCGGGCGAGTTCGAGGGCGAACAGGGGGTTGCCGAGGGAGAGTTCCCAGATGCGTTGGGCCTCGCCGCTGGAGCGCTGCGACGGGGGAAGGATCGGGGCGCTGCCCCGTACCCCGCCGGCTCTCGTCCGACGGCGGGGCTCGATGCCACGCAGCACCGCAAGGCACGCCTCTCGGTCCAGGCGTGGCAACTCCTCGCGTACCGCCAGGTGTTGGCGCAGCAGGAAGGACAGGATCGAGCGGCGGGGGTCGTCCTCCGGGAGTTCTTCCTCGCGGTACGTGACCAGGAAGCGGAGGCGGGTGCCGCCGGAGGCGGCGCGGCGGGCCAGGTGGCTCATGAGTTGGTACGAGCCGGTGTCGGCGGCGTGCAGGTCGTCGAGGACCGTCAGGACGGGGTGCGCCGATGCCAGGTCGGCGAGGAGCGCCGCGCCCGCGCGGAACAGGCGGTCGCGTTCCTCCTCGGGGCTGCGCTCCCCCGCCGCGCGGATGCGGATCTGACCCAAGGAGGGGAGGAACGCGGCGAGTTCGGGGTATTCGGCGGCGATCCGCGCGCGCTGGTCCGCATCGTGTTCGGCCAGCCAGCCGTCCAGCGCCTCGGCGAACGCCCCGTACGGTGTGTGGCCCTCCGCGTCCTGGCCGCCGCCCCACAGGGCGGCCGTGCCCCGCGCCGCCGCCCGCCGCGCCACCTCGCCCACCAGGCGCGTCTTGCCCACGCCCGCCTCGCCGGTGAGCAGCGTGACCGGGGGTCCTTCGGCGGCGAGGAGGCGGTCGAGCACCGCGTCGCGGCCGTGCAGCGGGGTGGCGGGGCCCGCGCGCAGCAGCGAAGGCAACGTTGTCGAGGCCGACACTGGGGCGGGCGCCGCGGCGAGGGCGGCCCGGTGCAGCGCCTCCGTCTGCGGGCCCGGGCGGACGCCGAGTTCGGTTTCGAGCGCCTCGCGGCACGCGTGGTACTGGTGCAGCGCGCGCCGCCGCAGGCCCTGGCGGAGCGAGGCGTCGATGAGGACGCGGTGGGCCAGCTCCTCGGCGGGGCTGGTGGCGACGAGCTGCTCCGCGACGGTCGCCGCCTCCGCTGCCGCGCCCTCGGCGAGGTGTGCCTGCGCGAGGCCGAGCAGGAGGCGCTCCCGCAGCAGCGCGAGCTGCCCGCGCCGCTCCTGCGACCAGCTCGCGTACCGGTCCTCGGGGAGCAGTTCGCCGGTGAACAGGGCGAGCGCGGCGGCCAGTTCGGCCGAGTCACCGTCGGCCAGCGCCGTCCGCGCCGCCGTCTCCGCCTCGTCGGCGTCGATCCGTACGGTCGTCGGGTCGAGGGAGAGCATGCCGCCGGAGGAGCGGAGGTACGACGACGTGGCGCGGGGCGCGAGTTCGGGTTCCAGGGCGTGGCGTGCGGCGTGCAGGGCGACGCGCAGGCTGCCGGCGGCGGAGGCCGGGTCGGCCTCGGGCCAGCAGATGTCCATGGCCTGTTCGCGGTGGAGGCGGTGGCCGGGGACCACGGCGAGGAGTTTCACCAGGGTGCGGGCGCTGGGCCGCGACCAGCGTGCGGCGGGTTCGGGGCCGCCGTCACGAGTCGCCCGGAAGCCATCGAAAAGGTGCAGACGCAGGCGCGGGGCACCGGAGTTGGGGCCGTTGTCCGTGCCTAGTGCATCCATCAGGGCGACAGCGTAACGGAGCACGCTGAGGGCCCGCCGGGCGTCGACCGGCGGGCCCTGCCATGGTCGGCCGGGTCAGGAGAGTTTGTACGTCGACATCTGGTGGATGCCGTTGTTCAAGGACAGGACGCCGCCGCCCAGTTGCCCGGCCATGCGGTTGATGCCGAAGTCGTCGAAGTTGAGGGAGACCATCTCGTCGGTGCCGTCGCCGTCGAGGTCGGCGGCGACATAGTTGCGGCCGCCCATCAGGTTCGCGCCGCCGACGCTGGACTGGAAGACCCCGCCGTTGGTCAGCTGCGACGGATCGTAGGCCGCGAGGCCCGACTCCGTGCCGCCCGCGAGGAGCTTGCGGCCGCCGGGGCCGTTGATGAACCCGACCGTGCGCAGCGGGGCGATCACCGAGGCGTAGGTGTCCTCCTTGCCGTCGCCGGGGTAGCCCTTCATGACGCCGAAGCTGAGCTGGTACAGCGGGTCGCCGGGGCCGTCGATGAAGTAGTTGCCGTGGGACCAGGGGCTGCCGCCGAGGATCTGCCGGACCACCTCGCCGGTGCGGCCGTCGCGGATCTCGGTCACGACGCGCGGCGAGGCGGTGGCGAGGTCGCCCGCCGTCGTCGGGTCGGCCTTGACGATCCAGGTGTAGACGACCGCGTGCCCGTCCGCGTACGGGATCTTCGGGGACGCGAAGACGCCGTTGACCAGGACCGCGCCGTGCAGTTTGCCGTCGACGGCGCGGTCCGGCGCCTTGGGGTCGGCGGTCCAGCGGACGGCGCCCTTGCCGTCGAGGGCGACGCCGTTCACGACGGCGTCGGGGGCGTTCAGCGCGCCGAGGCTGCTGTACTGCGTGTAGACCTGCCCGTCGGAGACGACGGTGTCGGAGAAGACCACGTCGCCGGCGTCCGACGGCGCGGCGTACGACCAGAGTTGGGTGCCGCTCGCGTCGTACACGCGCAGGGCGTCGGTCGGGACGAGGATCTCGGCCCTGCCGTCGCCGTTGACGTCGGCGACGGTCACCGTGCGGACGTAGCCGCCCTTGCCGTCGATCGTCGTCAGGGCCTTGCCGGTCCTGCCGTCGAGCACGGCGGTGGCGTTGTCGGCGGCCACGACGACGTCGGGGGTGCCGTCGCCGTTCACGTCGCCGGTCGCGATGTTGTGGGTCTCGCCGGGGACGGTGGCCTGCCACAGCTTCTTCGGGGCGCCACTGACCAGCGACGTACCCGAGTACGCCCACACGCCGTGCGAGGAGCCGCCGACGACGAGATCCTTCTTGCCGTCGCCGTCGAAGTCCGCGGCCTTGCCGTAGTTGAGGTCGCCCTGGAGCGGAGTCAGCTTCTTCTGCCCGCCGTTGCCGAGGCTGTACTCGCGGATGTTCTGCTGCTGGTCGACGACGCGTACGTAGTCGTCGCCCCCGGACGAGTACAGCTGCTGGTACATCGGAGAGGCCTCAAGGGTGTGCCGGCGCCACTTGAGCTTCCCGCCGCCGGTGAACGCGGTCAGCGAGCCGTAGCGCAGGCCGCCCGGGTTGAGCGCCTCGCCCATGTCCTGGTCGTCCTGCGCGGCGGCGTAGAGCGAACCGGCCTTGGTGGCGAGGTTCCAGGTGCTGGCGCCGTCGCCGGGGTTGGTCGCCGAACGCTTCGTCGTGTACGCCCACTTGACCGTCGCGCCGTCCGAGCCGTCCAGGACCCGGATCGTGCTGGCGTTGATGAAGAGCGACGAGGTGAACGTCGACTCGCTGACCGCGATCTCGGCGCCGCCGCCCGTGGCCGCGTCGCCGACCGTCAGGGCGGTGGGCAGGGCGTTGACGCGGGTGTCGAGGGTGGTGCGGGCGCCGTCGGCCAGGTCGTAGGCGGCGAGTTCGTACGTCACGGCGTCGGAGTTGTCCGCCTGTTCCAGGGCGACGATCCTGCCCCGGGAGGCGTCGAGGCGGAGTTGGCGGCCGTAAAGGGCGCTGTCCGTCTGCCAGTTGACGGTTCCGTCGGCGGTGTCCAGGACGAGGGTGCGCCCGCGCGAGGCGTTCGTGGCGGTCTTTCGCAGGTCCCAGACGGCGGCGACCCTGCCGTCGCCGACGGACTCCAGGGCGCCCCAGTTGACGTCCGCCGTCGACTTGGTGTCGTACGTCCACGTCGACGACGGGGTCAGCTTTCCGTCGGCGTACGAGAAGCGGATGCCGGTGAGGGTGGCGGTGTCGGTCGCGGGCGCGTTGGAGTTCAGGCGCGGCGAGTTGGCGAGGAGCAGGGTGCCGTCGACGACCTTGACGTTGGTGACGTACGAGTACAGCTTCGACCACACCGTGTTCCCGGTCCTGCCGTCGAGGACCGTCACGAAGGTGCCGGTGGACAGCGAGGAGCCGGGCGAGGTGAACGGCCGGGGCATCGGCGTGGAGCCGACGGCCGCCGAGAAGACGATGTCCTTCGTGCCGTCGCCGGTCAGGTCGGCGGTGTCGAAGCCCTGGTCAGAGGACGGCGCGAACGGGTTGACGGCGTTGTACCCCATCAGGACGCGCGCCGGGTACGGCTCGGCCCGCCACGGTTGCAGCGGCTTGACCTGCCAGTCCTTGTAGTACGAGGCGTTGGTGCGGGCCCAGGCGGTGGAGCCGTCGGCCTTGTGCAGCTGGACGTTCCCCAGGCTGTGGACGGTGAAGTAGCTGCCGTCGGAGCCGGCCGGGGCGGTGGCGGCGACCCCGCGTGCGCCTTCCAGGGTGGACTTGTTGGTGAAGGTGACGGGGGTGTTGGCGGCGGTCGTGGACGTGCCGGAGGCGTCGGCGGAGGGCTCGGCGGAGCCGTCCGCCTTCGCCGCGGACGCGTTGTCGTCCCCGTACACGTCGACGTTCATGTGGTCGGCGAGCTTCTTGGACTCGGTGCTGGTCAGCGTCGTCGCCGTCGCCGTCGCCGTCGTGGTTGCGTCTGTGGCGAGGGCGGGCGGCGCCGAGGTCAGGGCGAGGCCCGCCGCGACGAGGGCGGAGGCGAGCGTCAGGGCCCGCCGGGAGGAATGCGCTCCGTGCGTTCCGTGCGTTCTGTGGGCTCTGTGGGCTCTGTGGGCTCTCATCACTTGGCTCCCTGCGCGATGCGGATCGCCGAACCGGCCGTGAGGACGGCCTGGTCGTGCGCGTACTGGAGGGCGTCGGTGCCCGCCTGGTTCTCGATGCCGACGGTGGCGGAGGCGCCCGCGCCCGGAACGGACTTGTACTGGAAGGTGATCGCGCCGGTGGCCTCGTCGAAGACGGCCTCGAAGGTGGCGCGGTCGGTGCCGCCCGCGAACAGGACGTTGTTCCAGACGACCGCGAACTTCCGGCTGCCGGACGTCCCGGTGGTGGCCGTCTGCACGCTGGACTTCTTGTCGAGGGTCAGGTCGTCCCAGAGCGGGGCGACGATGCCGTTCGGCTGCGCCTCGGTCGGCAGCGCCTCGTTGGCGTAGTCGCCGATGCGCGGCGACAGGAAGTTGATCAGGCCGTCGGTGGTGACGGCGGCGCTGCTGTACTTCACGCCGTAGAACGGGACCGGGAAGGGCAGCGCGACGGTCTTGGCGTCCTCGTCCCCGCTCAGCGCGACCTTGCTGGAGCCGGGGATCCAGGAGTACGTCGCCGGGGCGCAGCTGTGGCCCGCGGCGTCGGTGCGGGCCGGGAGCCGGATCGTACGGCTCTCGGCGCCGTCGACGGTCAGCGAACCGGTGGACGTGCCGTTGCACAGCACCGGCTGGGCCGGCTTCACGTACAGCGAGTACGTGCCCTCGGCGACCTTCGGCAGCGCGAACGTGCCGTCGGAGCCGGAGGTGACCGGGGCGAGCGGGGAGCCGTTCAGCTCGACGGTCGCGCCCTTGAGGGGCTTGCCGGTGAGGTCGAGGACGGTGCCGCTGACGGCGTGCGAGGGCGCGGGGGTGAGGGCGACGTCCTGGGTGAGCGGCGAACCGGTCGTCAGCTGCACGCCGGAGAGCGTCTTCGGGCGGTAGCCGTAGCCGGAGAGCGTGACGTCGTACGTGCCCGGGGGCAGCGTCAGCCGGTACGTACCGTCGGAGCCGGTGCCCACCGTGCGGGTGCCGGTGGTGGCGTTCGAGGTCGTGACCGTGATGTGGGGCAGCGCCTTGCCGGTGGCCTCGTCGGTGACCGTGCCGGACACGTGGACGGCGGAGTGCGGGGCGGCGTCGACGGAGGCGAGGACGTCGAGCTTGCCCTCGCCCCACACGTTGTTCATGCCGGCGGTGCCGCCGCAGTGCGTGTCGTCGACGTCGCGGGCGCCCTCGCCGAGCAGCCTGCGCGTCTCGTCGATGTCGCCGATCAGCTCGGGGGCCGCCGCCCACAGCAGGGCCACCGCGCCCGCGACGTGCGGCGTCGCCATCGACGTACCGTCGATCGTGTTGTACGCGGATCCCGGCCACGCCGACGTGATGTCGACGCCCGGCGCCGAGATGTTCGGCTTCGCCGAGCCGTCCACCGGGGAGGGGCCGAAGCCGGAGAAGTTGGCGATCGTGCCGCTGGAGTCGTAGGCGCCGACGCCGTAGGTGGAGTCCAGCGAGCCGGGCGCGGCCGTGGTCGAGCACGTCTTGCCGTCGCCGTCGTTGCCCGCGGCGAACGCCTCGAAGATGCCCGCGGAGTTCCACGCCTCCACGACGTCCTCGTAGAACGTCGTCTCGCCGCCGCCCCACGAGTTGTTGACGATGTTCGGGGCGAGGTCCGGGCGCGGGTTCTGCCCGTTGTGGTCGGTCGGGGCGAGGATCCACTGCCCGGCGGCGAGGAGGCTGCCGTCCGTGCAGTACTCGGCCGTCTCACAGCCCTTGGCGGCGATCCACTTGGCGTTCGGCGCGACCCCGATGCCGTTCTTGCCGACCATCGTGCCCATGGTGTGGGTGCCGTGGCCGCTGTTGTCGCAGGGGGTGGTGCTGGTGGGGCAGGTGCCGGAGGGGTCGTAGAAGTTGTAGTCGTGGGTGAACGTGCCGTCGCCGTTGTTTCCGCGGTAGTTGGCGACGAGGTCCGGGTGGTCGTACTGCACGCCCGAGTCGACGCTGGCGACGACGATGCCCTCGCCCTTGTCCTGGTACTGGTCCCAGACCTGGTCGGCCTTGATGTCGGAGATGCCCCAGTCGGGGGTGGTGGCGGTGGTGGTGCGTGAGCCGGTGACCTCGGCGTCGGCGCCGGTGTCAGACGTCTCGATCGTGCTCGGCTTGTACTTCCGTGCCTTGACGAGGTGTTGGACGTCGGAGCGGGCGGCGAGCTTGTTCACCAGGGCGCGGTCGCCCGTCACCTGGACCGCGTTGGCGATCCAGTAGTCCTTGTGCCCGACCTTCTCCTTGTCGAGGAAGGCCGTGAGCGACTTCTGGCTGTCCGCGGCGGTGGCCTTCAGTGCCTTGTACGTGGCCGTGGCGGCCTTCGCGTGCGAGGGCCGGCGCTTGGCCGTGGTCAGGTCGGCGGTTTCCTTGAGGACGACGAAGAAGGTGGCGTCGTCGTCCTTTTGGGAGACGGCTTTCGTGAGGGCGGAGTCGACCTTGTCCGAGGCGGGGGCCGCCGCCTGGGCGGGGGCGGCGAGGGCGGGCAGTGCGCAGGTGAGCAGGGCGGCGGCCGCGGTCAGTGCGGCCGCCGCCCGAGCGGTGTGGCTCCGCCGGGGTGGTCGGGGCTGGGGCATCGGGCACTCCTCGGGGAGGGTACGGGGTGCCCGGAATCTAGGTAGGTGGTGTTACTGCGCCATTACTGTGCCGGTGAGTGGGGTTGGTGGGGGCGGGTGTGCGGGTTTGCGGGTTTGCGGTTGTCCGGTCCTGCGTCGCGGGGCTCTGCCCCGGGCCCCGCTGCTCAATCGCCGCAGGGGCTTGAAAGATCGGGGCTCTGCCCCGGACCCCGCGCCTCAATCGCCGGCGGGGCTTGATGTGTCCGCCGGCGAGGCAGCCTGGAGGGTCACAGTCGTAGGCCTCTCGCGCGGAGCCATGGCAAGGGGTCGATGCCTGAGCCGAATTGGGGGGTGACGCGGACCTCGAAGTGGAGGTGGGGGCCGCTGACGTTGCCGGTGGCGCCGGAGAGGGCGAGGGTTTCGCCCGTGTCGAGGTGGTCGCCGGTCTTGACGCCGATGCGGGACAGGTGGGCGTACTGCGTGTAGTAGCCGTCGGCGTGCCGGACGACCACCTGGTTGCCGAAGCCGTCGCCGCATCCCGTGTAGACGACGGTGCCCGCGCCGACCGCCCGCACCGGCGTCCCGGTGGGAACGGCGAAGTCCTGGCCGGTGTGCGCGTTCGCCCACAGGCGGCCGCCGGAGCCGAAGCCCGCCGACAGCGGCGCGGGGCTCACCGGCTTCACCCAGGTCCGCCCCTTGCCCGCCCGGTCGTGCTCGCCGATGTCACCGCGCCCGCACGCCCCTCCCCCGGTCGGCATCGGCGGCCCCGCCGCGAGGGCCCGCGCCCGCGCCCGCCGCACCTCCGCCTCGGCCTTGTCGAGCTTCGCCTCGATGTCGTCGCGGGCCGCCGCCCTGCGCTTCTCCTGCGCCTTGAGCCCCTTCACGAGTCGGGCGGACTCGGCGCGCCGCTCGGCGATCCGGTCCCTGGACTCCGTCGCCCGGTCGGTGAGCTGGCGGGCGGCGCGGTCGCCGCGGCCCGCGAGGACGGCGGCGTCGAGGGCGCGCCGCGGGGAGGACGAGGTGAGCAGCGGCAGCATCGTGCCGAGCCCCGAAGCGCCCTGGTACTCACTGCGCGCCTGGCGGCCGAGGGTGGCCATGAGCGCGTCGAGCCTGCGCTGCTCGGCGGCCTGTCGCTTCGTCACCTCGGCGAGCCTGCGCTCGCCCTTGCGCGCGGCGGCCCGTGCCTTCTCGTGCGCGGCGACGGCCTTCGACGCCTGCTGTATGAGGTGTTCGGCGCGGGCCGAGAGCTGTCCGAGGCCGGGCCCGTCGTCGTGCGCGGACGCCTGGCCCGCCCCGGCGGAGCCGAGGAGCGCGGCGACCACGGCGGCCACGCATGCGGCCCTCGTCGCGCGCATCTTCGTACGCCTCGTCGTACGCCCCGTCGTACGCCTCGTCGCGCGCTTCGTACCGTTCTTGGTTCCGTGCCCGTGCCCGTGCCCTTGCCCGTTCCGTCGTGTACATCGCATCGACCGAATGTCGCAAAAAGGGCAAGCCGGACGGTGGCGCGTCGCCGTGTCGGCCGCTCAGGGTCCATCGAACGGCCGTGGGGCCGGTCCCGGTGGACCGGCCCCACGGCCGTTGTGTGGGTGGACAGTTGGTCAGAGGTCGCGGCGGCGGCTCCGGCGGACGGCGAGCAGGAGCAGCGCGCCGAGGCCGAGGACCAGCGCCGCCGCCGTGGCCAGGACGACCGTGTCGTCGTCGGCGCCGGTGTCGGAGAGGTGGCCGCTGGGGTTGCCGGGCTTGGCCGGGGGTGTGGCGGGCGGGGTGTCGGGGTTGTCGGGGGTCGTGGGTGTGCTGGGGGTCGGGGGCTTCGGGGTCTTCGGGGTCTTCGGGGGCGGGGGCACCGTGACCGTCGTGGTGCAGGCGTTCGCGCAGGTGGCGTCGGGCGGGCCGGTGACGGCGTTGGCGAGCGTCCGGTCGCCGGTGACCGGGTCGTCGACGGTGACCGAGTAGGTGACGGTCACCTTCTCCCCGGCCGGGACGTTCCCGGACCAGCTCAACTTCGGCTCGTCGTAGGAGACATCACCGGCACTGGCCTCGGCGTCGTCGTTGTACGTCGCGTCGTCGAGCACCTGGCCGAGGTCGTCGGTGAACTCGGCGCCCATGTACCGCGCGTCGCCGCTGCTGGCGACGGTCACCGTGTAGGTGACGGTGTCGCCGGGCTTCGCCTCGCTGGTGGAGGCGGACTTGGTGAGCACCAGGTGGGCCGGTTCGACGCGCACCGTGTGGTCCTCGACCTCGCCGGGCCCGCCGTAGCCGGTCGCCGTGACGGCGTGCGTGTCGGCGCGGGCGGCGGCCCGTCCGGCGGACCGCTTCGCGGCGGCCCGGTTCGCGGCCGCGGTCGACTCGTCGCCGAACAGCCGCAGCCGTACGAACGTCTCGCCGGGCTTCATGCGCTGCAGCCCGTCCCACTTGAGCGTGGCCTCGGTGGCGCCGTCCGGTACATCGGCGGTGGCCATCTCGGCGTCGTCGAAGGTGCCGTCCCCGTCGCTGTCGATCCAGCCCGCGAGCACGGCGCCCCGGCCGGTGGTGTTGGTGACCGGCACCTTCGCCGTGTAACTCCCCTGGTGCTGCTGGAGCGTCACGGTCTTGAAGCCGTCGTCGTCCCCGTCGTCGCCCGCCCTGGCGTGCGGCACCCCGTCCCGCTCCGGTTCGACCGAGCGGCCCATGTGCAGCCCGCGCACGACCTCGTGGAACGCGCCGCCGCTGGCCCGCCGCGTCTTGTACGAGTCGGGGGCGTCCCCGAAGTCGTAGTCAGGGGCCGGGAGCACCGTCGTACAGTCCGGATCGGTGCCGTCCTCCGGGCAGTTGGAGCCGGGCGGCCCGACGACGCCGTTGACGAACTTGCCGTCGCCCTCGTCGGTCACGGTGAACGTGTACGTCACGGTCGCCGACTCGCCCTTGGCCAGGTCCCCGGTCCAGGTCAGCTCCGGCTCGGCGTAGGTGACATCACCGGAACTGGCCGCGGCGTCCTCGTTGTACGTCGCGTCGTCGAGGACCCTGGTGAGGTCGTCGGTGAACGTGGCGTCCCGGTAGTCGGCCTCACCGGTGTTGGTGACGGTGACCTTGTAGCTGACGGTGTCGCCCTCCCTCGGGACGTCAGGCGTGGCCGTCTTCTTGAACTTCAGGGTGGGGACGCCGACGTCCGTGGTGCAGTCCGGGTCGTCGGACCCTTCCTGGCAGTTGCTGCCGGGGGCGTCCGAGACGACGGCGTTGGTCAGTTTCTTGTCGCCGCCGGGCGGGGCGCCGACGGTCACGGAGTACGTGAGGGTGACGGTCCGCCCGGCCCCGACATCGCCCTTCCAGGACAGCTTCGGTGCGTCGTAGGAGACCTCACCAGCCGTGGCCTCGGCGTCCTTGTTGTACGTCGCGTCGTCGACGACACCCGACAGGTCGTCGTCGAGCGCCACGTCCTTGTGCGCCACCTTCCCGGGGTTGGTGACGGACACCGTGTACGTGACCTTCTCCCCCGGCTTGGCGTCGGCCTTGTCGGCGGACTTGGCGATCTCCAGCGGGGCGTAGGGGTCGACGGTGACCGGGTAGTCCTCGATCTCCCCGACCGGCGCCCGGTCGGAACCGGCCCGGCTCCCGTCGGAACCGGCCCGCTTCCCGTCGCCACTGGCGCCGCCGCTCGTGTTCGGGACCGGCGCGTCGACCGTGCCCTCCTGAAGCCAGAGCCGCGCGTACGTGCCGCCCTCCTCAGCGCCCGTGAGCCCCGACCAGTCGAGCGTCGCGGAGGTGGCCCCGGCCGGGACGGCGGCCTTCGCCAACTCGCCCTTGCCGAAGGTTCCGTCGCCGTCGAGGTCGATCCATCCGGCGAGGGTGGCCGGTGCGCCGGTGGTGTTGGCGAGGGTGACCGGAAGCCGGTACGAGGTCATGTCCGTGCTCAGCTGCGGCCAGTCGGTCACGCCGTCGTCGACGGTGTCGCCGGTGGCGTCGTACGGCTCCCCCATCGAGGGCGCCCGCGCGTCCCGCTCCGAGGACACCTCGTCGCCGAGGAGCAGCCGGTCGTCGGCGCCGGCGACGGGCCCGTCACTGCCCTTGGCGGTGCCGTACGAGTCCGGCGCGTCACCGAAGTCGTAGGCGCGCAGACAGCCGGCGGCGTCCGCGTTGCTGGTGGTCGTGGTGGAGCCGATCCGCGTGGCCTCGCCGATCCGGTCCGCGGTGATCGGGTTCCCGGGCGTGGAGGCGGACAGGTCCAGGCTGTAGAGGCCGCCCTTGCGGTTGCCGTAGAAGTAGTAACCGCCGTGCTCGTCGGAGAACGTCTGGTACGTCCCGGCGGCCGTGCCCTGCTCGTCCGATGGCAGCTGGGTGCCCAGGTCGGTCCAGGTCCCGGCGTCCGGGTCGAGGCGCCACAGGGTGCCGTCACCGGCGGCCGTGTAGAGCATCCCGTCGCCGGGGTGGAAGTCGAAGTCCCCGGAGCCGTGCGCGGCGCCGATGTTCTTCTTCGACAGCACCGTCGAGTAGGTGTCGCTGTACGGGTCGGTGTCGATCACGTACAGGTCGTACGACTTGTGGTCGAAGACGTACAGCTTCGTGCCGTCCGAGGAGGTGGCGGCCATGGCGGCGACGTCGGAGTCGATCCCGTCGATCTTCGTGCTCGTGTACGTGCCGGTGTCCGGGTCGATGCGCAGGAGTTGGCCCGAGGTCGCCCGATAGCCGTACAGATAGCCGTCGAGCTGGCTGTAGCCGATGCTGACGTTGCGGCTGCGGTCGTCGCCGAGCGAGCCGATGCGGGTCTTGTCGCCGGTGGCGGGGTCGAACCGGGACAGCACGTACGCGCTGCCGTCCCACTGCACGAGGTAGCCGGTGTCGGAGCAGTAGCCGCCGCGCGGGGGCTTGTCCACCGTCACCTTCGTCGTGCAGCCGTCCTCCGCGCCGGTCACGCAGTTCGAGTCGCTCGACCCGGTGACGACGTTCTTCGCCGTGCCGTCGCCGGTGGCGGGGTCCTTCAGCGTCACCGAGTAGGTGAGCGTGGCCTTCTCGCCCGCGTCCAGGGTCGGCGACCAACTGAGCTCCGGTGACGTGTAGTCGGGAGTTCCGGCCGAGCCCTCGGCGTCGTCGTTGTACGTCGCGTCGTCGAGCACGTCCGTGAGGTCGTCGGTGACCGGGGTCTTCGTGGACACGGGCCCCGTGTTCTCCACGGTCACCTTGTACGCGACCTTGTCGCCCGGCTTGGCCTCGCTCCCGGATTCCGGGGTGGAGGTCTTGGTGATCTTGTAGCCGGGGTCGGCGAAGCGCACGGTGGCGCACTCGGTGGGCGGCTTCATGCCCGAGAGCTCGCCGACGTTGTCCGGGCAGTTCTTGTACTCGCCCTTCGCCGCCGTCACGTCGACGCTCAGCGTGCAGGAGGACTGCCCCTCCGTCAGATCACCTTTCAAAGCAACGGAGTTGCCACCCGAGGCCGCGTCGACCGAGCCGTTGGCGCAGGTCGTCCCGGTGGCCGCGGGGTCGGCGACGGTCAGGCCCGCGGGCAGGCTGTCCTTGAACGACCAGCCCTTCTTGGCCCGCAGGTCCGAGGTGTTGGTGACGGTGAAGTTCAGCGTCGACGTGCCGTCCGACTTCGCGACCGCGGGGCTGAACGACTTCTCCACACGCGGGGTGACGTCCAGGACCTGGATGTCGTCGAACGCGGCGTCGTTGCCCGCGTTGCTCCCGTTGCCGTTCACCATGCGCACGCCCAGCGTGCTGCCCTTGAACAGCACGGGGGCGTCACTGGTCGTGTGCACCGCCTTCGCGCTGCGGCCGCCGACCGAGATGGTCCGCGCCTCGCTGTCGGTGCACGGGTTGATGGGCTTCGCCGACGCGGGGATCGCCGTCTCCCCGTCCATCAGGGAGAACTTCAACAGGGGGTCGGAGGCATAGCAGTTGAAGGCCGCCGAGGAGACGCCGAACGTGTAGAAGCGGCCCGGCGTGACGCCGATCGGCCGCTCCGTCTCGAACTGCACCGAGTTCGCCTTGGGCGCCGTGACGGTGAAGGCGGCCACCGCGTGGTTGGCGTCGGGGTTCGCAGACCCGTTCAACTGGCCGAGCGCGTTGGCCAGATCGCGGGTCTGGTCCCACCACGAGCCGCAGTCGGCGGTGCCGGGCTTGTACCCGGCCGAGTCGGCCTTGTTCAGCACCCAGCCGTTGCAGCCCTTGAGCCAGCCCGGGTCGGCCGTGTACGTCATGTTCCGCGGAGCGGCGCCGGTGTAGTCCGAGAGCAGGACCGGGTCCCCGGTCGGATTCTCGAAGCCCTCCTTGTAGACCTCCGTCGGCTCCTCCGGGGTGGCGGCCGCACGCTGCGGGGCGGGAGCGGCGGCGTGGGCCGCGCTCGCCCCCACCACCGGCAGCGGCCCCGCCACCATGGCGAGCACGGCGCCGAGCACCACACCCGCCCTTCGGAACCAGTGTCTTGCGCCGTCCATCGAGCCCGCCTCCGTAACGGAAAGTAGTCGGAACTGGCACGACGCTCACACACCGCTTATGTGACTAACGGCACATTTATGGACGAAGAGGGTGGTTCCACCTGTTCGGGCCAAGAAAAGTGGCGCCGACAGCCATCACCGGCCGCGTGTACCCTTGACGTGCAAGCGAAGGGGAGTAGCCCCGCGAACCGGTCGTCGACACACTGGAACCCCCGGGTTCCCGGTGGCCGGGCTCACGTCGGACGCCGATGTGGGTGGGCGAGACCTTCGACCAGGCAGAACACAGCACGCGTAGGCAATCCGCACACGCGTGTCCGCTGCCGGGTCGAGTGGTCCTCCCTACGCAGCGGGGCGGGGACCGCGTTGACCCGGCCCGCACAGAAAGCGCCCCCCATGGACCTCGATCCCCTGGCGATCGTCACCGCCTTCGGACTGATCTTCCTCGCCGAACTCCCGGACAAGACGATGTTCGCGTCGCTCGCCATGGGCACGCGCATGAAGCCGCTCTACGTCTGGTTCGGCACGTCGGCCGCGTTCCTGGTGCACGTCGCGATCGCCGTCGGCGCGGGCTCCCTGCTCGGCCTCCTGCCCGGCTGGATCGTGAAGGTCGTCTCCGGCCTGATGTTCCTCTTCGGCGCGTTCATGCTGCTCAAGGGCGGCGACGACGAGGACGACGAGGACTCGGCTGGCGCGCGGACCGTCACCGGTTTCTGGCCGGTCTTCGGCACGGCGTTCATGGCCGTGTTCATCAGCGAGTGGGGCGACCTCACGCAGATCACCACGGCCAACCTGGCCGCCACGAACGGCACCTGGTCCACGGCCATCGGCTCGTGGGCGGCCCTGATGTCCGTCTCGGCCCTCGCCCTGGTCGCCGGCCGCTTCATCGCGAAGCGGGTGCCGCTGAAGACGGTCCAGCGGGTCGGCGGCTTCTGCATGCTGGCGCTGGCGGTGTGGTCGTTCGTGGAGGTGTTCACCGGCTGATCCGGGCCGATTCCGGACGCGGGCGACCGCCGCCCCTTGCCTTGACCCGCACGGATGCGTGAACGTGGCGCTCTACGTCGACCGTACTTTCGAGGAGATCGCCATGAGCAGCAGGGACGCCGACGCCGATGTCATCGTCGTGGGGGCCGGGCTCGCCGGGCTCGTGGCCACGTACGAACTGACCCGCGCGGGCAAGCGCGTTGTGCTGGTCGATCAGGAGAACGAGGCGAATCTGGGCGGCCAGGCGTACTGGTCGCTCGGGGGGCTCTTCCTCGTCGACAGCCCCGAGCAGCGGCGCATGGGGATCAAGGACAGCTACGAGCTGGCGCTCGCCGACTGGCTCGGCTCCGCCGGGTTCGACCGCGAGGACGAGGACCACTGGCCGCGCCAATGGGCCGAGGCCTACGTGCGGTTCGCGGCCGGGGAGAAGCGGGACTACCTGTACGGGCTCGGGCTCAAGGTCACTCCGAACGTGGGGTGGGCCGAGCGCGGTTCGGGCACGGCGACCGGGCACGGGAACTCCGTTCCCCGCTTCCACATCACGTGGGGCACCGGGCCCGAGGTCGTCCGCGTCTTCCGGGAGCCGGTGCTCGCCGCCGCAGAGCGCGGCCTCGTCGACTTCAAGTACCGGCACCAGGTCGACGAGTTGATCGTCGAGGACGGCGCCGCCGTCGGCGTACGCGGCTCGCTGCTCGAACCGTCCGCCGCCGCGCGCGGCGTCGCCTCCTCCCGCGAGATCGTCGGCGACTTCGAACTACGCGCGCGTGCCGTCGTCGTCACCTCCGGCGGCATCGGCGGCAACCACGAACTGGTCAGGAAGAACTGGCCCGTTGAACGGATGGGCGGTCCCGCGCCCGAGTCCATGGTGACCGGCGTACCCGCCTACGTGGACGGCCGGATGCTGGAGATCACCGAGGGCGCCGGCGCATCCCTCGTGAACCGCGACCGCATGTGGCACTACACGGAGGGCCTCAAGAACTGGGACTCGATCTGGCCGGGACACGGCATCCGGATCATCCCAGGACCGTCCTCGCTGTGGCTGGACGCGGAAGGCAAGCGGCTGCCCGCGCCGCTCTTCCCAGGACACGACACCCTCGCCACGCTCAAGCACATCACCGGGACCGGGCACGACCACACCTGGTTCATCCTGACCCGCGCCATCGTGGAGAAGGAGTTCGCGCTGTCCGGCAGCGAGCAGAACCCCGACATCACGGGCAAGGACCTGAAGCTCGTTCTCCAGCGCGTGAAGAAGGGCGCTCCCGGGCCGATCCAGGCCTTCCTCGACCGCGGGGAGGACTTCGTCGTGCGGCGGAACCTGAAGGACCTCGTCGCGGGCATGAACGAACTCACTCCCTCGACCCCCGTGACGTACGAGCAGATCGAGCGCGAGATCGTCGCCCGCGACCGCGAGGTCGACAACGGGTACTCCAAGGACCTCCAGCTCATGGCGGTCCGCAACGCCCGCTCGTACCTCCCCGACCGCATCACCCGCGTCGCCAAACCGCACCGCCTCCTCGACCCGGCGCAGGGCCCCCTGATCGCCGTACGACTGCACGTCCTCACCCGCAAGACGCTCGGCGGCCTGGAGACCAACCTCGACTCACAGGTCGTACGCCCCGACAAGTCCGTCTTCGAGGGGCTGTACGCGGCCGGGGAGGTCGCCGGGTTCGGCGGGGGCGGCGTGCACGGCTACAACGCGCTCGAAGGGACCTTCCTCGGCGGCTGCATCTTCTCCGGGCGTGCCGCGGGCCGCGCGCTGGCCAGGAGCCTGGCGTGAGTACGCGGGGCAGGGCCCTCGTGACAGGGGCCTCTTCGGGCATCGGGGCGGCGGTCGCGGCGGCGCTCGTGCGGCGCGGCTACCAGGTGTACGGGACCAGCCGCGACCCCCGGAAGGTGGCCTCGCCGGTGCCGGGCGTGGAGTACCTGCCGCTCGACCTCGCCGACGAGGAGAGCATCGCGACCCTCGTGCGCGCCGTCGGCGAGATCGACGTCCTCGTCAACAACGCCGGGGAATCGCAGAGCGGCCCGTTCGAGGAACTGCCGATGGACGCGGTGCGGCGGCTGTTCCAGCTGAACGTCTTCGGGGCGGTGCGGCTGAGTCAGCTGCTGCTGCCGGGCATGCGGGAGCGGCGGCGCGGGCGGGTGGTGATGGTCGGCTCCATGCTGGCCAGCTTCCCGCTCGCGTACCGGTCCTCGTACGTCGCCTCCAAGGCCGCGATCAAGGGCTTCGCGAGCGCGGCGCGGCGCGAGTACGCGCCGTACGGCGTCGGCATCACGACGGTGGAGCCGGGCTCCATCGCCACCGGTATCAGCGAGCGCAGGACGCAGTACGTCGCGGAGGACTCGCCCTTCCGGACCGCCTACGACACGATGCTCGCCGCCCTCAACGCCAATGAGGCGAGCGGGATCTCGGCCGAGAAGGTCGCCGCGAAGGTCGTCACCGCGGTGGAGGCGGGCCGCCCGCGCCCCCTGTACGCGGTGGGCAGCGGCGCGCCCCTCGTGTTCGCCCTGCGGAGGGTGCTCCCGAGGTCGGCGGCGGAACGGATGGTGGCGAGGCGCCACGGCCTGTCCTGACACTCGCGCCCCGATCTCTTGAGGCGTAGGAGGACGCGCTGGACGCCGCACCCGGAACCGCTTCAACGGATATGCGCGCGGGCTATTCCAGCCCGGCCCCCACGGGCGTACATTCCCCACACCGTCGACGCACGCACGGTCGACCGGATGAACTGCGTCGGTGCTGTTCATCCCCAGCCCGTGCACTGCCCAGGACGGAGTGCAGGCGCAGCACAGCGGGAGCACCTGCGAAGGCCGGCCCGGCCGCTCCCCTCGGAAAGCACCATTCCGGTCGGGCCGAGCCGCTCCCCGGCGGATTGTCGGTGGGGGCAGGCACACTGGGGCCATGACTGAGAGCAACGGGGTCACGCCGCCCACCGACGCCACCATGCCCGACTGGGAGAAGCGGTTCCGGGCGCCGCGCGTCTCGCTGCCCGACTGGGCGGAGGACGCGCCGGACCGCTCCCTGTTCGTGTCGAACGCGACGGGGACGTACGAGCTGTACGCGTGGGACAGGGCCACGGGCGAGCAGCGCCGCGCGACGGACCGGGCGAACGGGACGACGGACGGCGTGCTCTCCCCCGACGGCGCGTGGATCTGGTGGTTCGACGACACGGACGGGGACGAGTTCGGGACCTGGAAGCGCCAGCCCTTCGAGGGCGGCGACGACACCGAAGCGGTGCCGGGACTCGCGGCCTCGTACCCCGCCGGGCTCGCCCTCGGCCGCGACGGCCGCACCGCCGTCGTCGGCCGCTCCACGGACGAGGACGGCACGACGATCCACGTCGTACGCCCGGGGTCCGAGGCCCCCGTCGAGATCTACCGGCACCACGAGTCGGCGGGCGTCGGCGACCTGTCGCACGACGGGACGCTGATCGCGATCGAGCACACCGAGCACGGCGACGCGATGCACGGCGCGCTGCGCGTGGTCCGGCTCGACGGTTCGACGGTCGCCGAGCTCGACGACTCCAAGGGCGGCCAGGAAGAGCTCGGCCTCGAAGTGCTCGGCTTCGCGCCCGTGGCAGGCGACACCCGGCTGCTCGTCGGGCACCAGCGGCGCGGCCGCTGGGAGCCCATGGTCTGGGACGTCACCACCGGCGAGGAGACCGACCTCGCCCTCGACCTGCCGGGCGACGTGTCCGCGGAGTGGTGCCCGGACGGCTCGGCGCTCCTCGTCGTGCACGAATTCGAGGCGCGCGGCGAGCTGTGGCGCTACGAGTTCGCGACGGGCGCGCTGACGAAGGTCGACACCCCGGTCGGCTCGGTCTCGGGCGCCACCGCGCGGCCCGACGGCAGCGTCGAGTACCTGTGGTCCTCGGCCGCCGAGCCGTCGGCCGTGCGCTCGACGACGGGTGACGTGGTCCTCGACCCGCCGGGGATGCGCGCTCCCGCCTCCGTGCCCGTCGAGGACGTGTGGGTGGAGGGCCCCGGCGGCCGCATCCACGCCCTCGTACAGAAGCCGGCGGACGCTCCCGCCGGGCCGCTGCCCACCGTGTTCGAGATCCACGGCGGGCCGACCTGGCACGACTCCGACGCGTTCGCGGCGGGCCCGGCGGCCTGGGTCGACCACGGGTACGCGGTGGTGCGGGTCAACTACCGGGGCTCCACCGGATACGGGCGCGAGTGGACGGACGCACTCAAGCACCGCGTCGGCCTGATCGAGCTGGAGGACATCGCGGCCGTGCGCGAGTGGGCCGTCTCCTCCGGGCTCGCCGACCCTGAGCGGCTCGTCCTCGCGGGCGGCTCGTGGGGCGGATTCCTGACCCTGCTCGGCCTGGGTACGCAGCCGGGCGCGTGGGCGGTGGGGCTCGCGGCGGTGCCGGTCGCCGACTACGTGACGGCGTACGAGGACGAGATGGAGGCGCTCAAGGCCCTCGACCGCACACTGTTCGGCGGGTCTCCGGAGGAGGTCCCCGAGCGCTTCCGCGTCTCCTCCCCGATCACGTACGTCGACGATGTGAAGGCGCCGGTCTACATCTCGGCGGGGGTCAACGACCCGCGGTGCCCGCTCCAGCAGATCGACAACTACGTCGACCGGCTCGCGGCGCGCGACGCGGTCCACGAGGTGTACCGGTACGACGCGGGGCACGGTTCGCTCGTCGTCGAGGAGCGCATCAAGCAGGTCGCGCTCGAACTGGACTTCGCGGAGCGCCACTTGCCGAACTGACCGGCGCCGCGGGGCAAGGGAGGGGCCGGTGCACGGGTCTTTATTTCGGACCCCGTACCGTGGGGGTGTGTACCGGTTCCTCCTGACCCCGCGCTGGTGGGGGATCAACATCTTCGTCCTGCTCGCGATCCCCGTGTGCATCTTCATGGGCTCGTGGCAGCTCAGTCGTTTCGAAGACCGGGTGCAGGACCACAAGACGGTGTCCGAGCAGACGAAGGTGAACAAGACGGCGGCGCCCGAGCCGCTCGCCTCCGTGCTGCCCGTGGACCAGAAGACGTCCGGGAAGCGGACCACCGCGACCGGGCACTACGGCAAGCAGCTTCTCGTGCCGGGGCGGGACCTCGGCGAGCGCGGCGGGTTCTACGTCCTGACGCTGCTCAAGGTCGACGGGACCGGGAAGGCGTTGCCGGTGGTGCGGGGGTGGCTGCCGGGGAAGGCGTCCGCCGCGAAGGCGCCGGCCGCGCCGAAGGGGAAGGTCACGGTCGTCGGGGCGCTTCAGGCGTCCGAGTCCGCGACGTCGAACGGGGTGACGGCCACGGGGGGCCTGCCTTCCGACCAGGTCGGGGTGATCAGTGCGGCGTCGTTGGTGAACCTGGTGCCGTACCGGGTGTACGACGCGTGGGTCACGCTCGACGAGGCGGATGCCGGGATGACGGCGGTGCCGGCCACCGCGCCTGAGGGCAGCGGGCTCGACCTCAAGGCGTTCCAGAACCTTGGCTACACGGGTGAGTGGTTCGTGTTCGCGGGGTTCGTGGTCTTCATGTGGTTCCGGTTGGTGCGTCGCGAGGCGGAGGCCCTTCGGGATGCGGAACTGGGGATCACGGAGGCGTCTTCGGAGCCGGCTCCCTCGGCCACGGTCTAGCTCCGCCGGCCGACCGGTCCCACGCCACGGGGCTCCGCCCCGGACCCCGCGCCTCAAACGCCGGCGAGGCTTGATTTGCCGAACCGGCGTTACGGACGCGGGGCTCTGCCCCGGACCCCGCGCCTCAAGCGCCGGCCGGGCTTGATTTACCGGACCGGCGTTACGGACGCGGGGCTCTGCCCCGGACCCCGCGCCTCAAGCGCCGGCGAGGCTTGATTTGCCGAACCGGCGTTACGGACGCGGGGCTCGGCCCCGGACCCCGCGCCTCAAGCGCCGGCGGGGCTTGATCATGCCGTTACGGCCGCGGGGCTTGAATGGCCCGCCTGCTCCTGGCGGTCGGCCGTCGTCGGCTTGGGCGGCAGGGTGGGCAAGGCGGCCCCCGGTGCGGCGCACGCAAAGCCACGGGCGTCGGCCACGGCACGGGGTGGGTCAGGACGCCGGGAGGATACCCGTTCGGTAGAGCGTGCCTGCGCAGGCGTCGGGGATGGTGGTGGCCGTTGAGGGGGCGCCCGGTTCGGCTGTGTGGGAGACGGCGACGCTGCCTTCGTCGCCGCCGCCTCCGTCGGAGCCGAGTTGCGTCGTCGTCTGGGTGTCGGTGCCGGTCGTGGCGTCGCCGCCGTTGCCCGTGTCCTGGCTCGCCGAGGGCGAGGGCGAGGGGTCCTCGGAGCCGCCGCCGCTGTCGCCGCCGCCCGAGGCGGAGCACGACGCCGAGGGGACCCACGCGAACCGCACCTCGTACGCCTTGCCCGGTTCGAGGATCAGCTGGCTCGGCTCGGTCGAGGGGTCGGGCAGCCCGGAGCCGTCCCCGGACGTGTGGTCGACGACGCTCACCTTGGTGGGGTCGGCCGCGCCCTGGGCGACGGTGACCACGGAACCGGGGTTGTCCACCGTGCAGTTGGACCCCGAGACGTTCGCGACGCGGAACGTGCCGTACACCTTGCCGTCCGCGTCGGGCGCGCCGACCGTCGCGGACGGCTTGCCCAGCTCACCGGCCTCGCACCCCGGCGAACTCGCGGCCGCGGTGGACGCCGGATCGGCGCCCCCCGTGGCGCCGCCCGTCGCCTTGCGGCCGCCGCCCTTCTTGCCCTTCTTGCCGTCCTTGCTCTTGCCCTTGGCGTGCGAGGGCGTCCCCGCGTCCCCCTGCCCCGTACCGCCGGACGCCGCCCCCGCCGTGGCCCCGCCGCGCGTGGCATCGCTGCTGTTGCCCGCGATGGTCGGCCGGTCGCCGGAGGAGTCGGGGTTCGTCACGTGCAGCACGGCGGGCACCGCCATCGCCGCGAAGACTCCGACGGCGATCGCCCCGACCGCCGCCTGCCGTTTGCGCGCGCGCCGGGCCGGAACCGCGCGCTGCAACTCGTCGAGCGCCTGGTCCGATGGCTCGATCTCCGAGACGGCCTGCCGCATCATGCGGCGCAGCGCCAACTCGTCCTTGTCGAGCTCCGGACCCTCCCCCTGCTCGGCGGCGGTGTCGACGGATTCGAGGGGCCCCGAACCCGTCGCCGCACGCACTTCGTCGGCCGACCGACCTCGGCCGCCGTCGAGATGGTGGTTCATGCCGGCTCCTCCATGGCGACGCGCAGCGCCGCGATCCCGCGCGACCCGTACGCCTTGACCGAGCCGAGCGATATCCCGAGCGCCTCGGCGACCTGCGCCTCCGTCATGTCCGCGAAGTAGCGCAGCACGAGGACCTCGCGCTGGCGGCGCTGCAGCCCGCGCAGCGCCTTCTTCAGGGCGTCCCGCTCAAGCAGGTCGTACGCGCCCTCCTCCGCGCTCGCCATGTCCGGCATCGGCTTGGTGAGGAGCTTGAGGCCGAGGATGCGGCGGCGCAGCGTGGACCGCGACAGGTTCACGACGGTCTGGCGCAGATACGCGAGCGTCTTCTGCGGGTCCCGGACCCGCCCCCGCGCCGAGTGCACGCGGATGAACGCCTCCTGCACGACGTCCTCGCAGGAAGCGGTGTCGTCGAGAAGCAGCGCCGCGAGCCCCAACAGGGAGCGGTAGTGGGCGCGATACGTCTCGGTGAGATGGTCGACGGAGGTACCGGCCTGCGTCATCGACTCGTCAGCGCCCTCGACCTGTGCCGGAACGCGTGCCGGTCGCGCGGCTGGCATGGGGGCGATCACCGGCATGCCGCCGGCCACGCGGGCCCGACGGGTTCCGAGGGGTGCGAGAGGGGGACGAAGGGCCGCGCCCGTCGCCCGTACCGCTGTGAAGTCCAGTACTTCTGCCACGCCTGTTGGACAAGCTTCCCCCCGTCAGGGTTGTACGCGTCCGACGCCCCTTTTGCGACAGACCTCGTCGTCCCCACCAAGGACGCCGCCCCGAATGCCGACATGCGTACCACTCTTCCCCTATGCCCCGTATGCCCGGTGCGGGTCGACGCCTCCGTGGGGCGACCGCAAAGACGCTCCCCGCCCTGCGGTCGGTTGCAGGACGGGGAGGAAAAACCACCTACACAAAGCTCACACAGAATCTTACGAGTCAACGCGCGTAGGGGAAGGGGCTGCCCATATCCCGGGCACCGAAAGAGCCGCAGCTCACATCGCGCGGCTCAGATCGTGGAGAGTTCGGCCGCCACCAACTCGGCGATCTGCGCGGTGTTCAAGGCCGCGCCCTTGCGCAAATTGTCCCCGCATACGAAGAGTTCGAGCCCGGCCGGATCGTCGAGCGAGCGCCGCACGCGCCCCACCCATGTCGGGTCGGTGCCCACCGCGTCGGCGGGCGTGGGGAATTCACCGGCGGCCGGATTGTCGAAGAGGACGACGCCGGGGGCGGTCGCGAGGATCTCGCGCGCGCGGTCCACGGTGACCTCGCGCTGGAAGCGGGCGTGGACGGTGAGGGAGTGCGTGGTGACGACGGGCACCTGTACGCAGGTGACGGCGACCCTGAGGTCCGGCAGGCCGAGGATCTTGCGGGACTCGTCCCGCACCTTCATCTCCTCCGAGGACCAGCCGTCCTCGCAGAGCGCGCCCGACCACGGCACGACATTCAGCGCGACGGGCTCCAGGAAGGGCCCGGTCTCGTCGCCGACGGCCCGCCGCAGATCCCCCGGCTTCGTACCGAGCTCGGAGCCCGCCACGAGCGACAGCTGCGCGCGCAGCGTCTCGACTCCGGCGTGGCCCGCCCCGCTCACCGCCTGATAGCTGGACGCGACCAGCTCGTGCAGGCCGAACTCGGCGTGCAGCGCGCCGATCGCCACGATCATCGACAGCGTCGTGCAGTTGGGGTTGGCGATGATGCCGCGCGGCCGCACGCGCGCGGCGTGCGGATTGATCTCGGGAACGACCAGCGGTACGTCCGGGTCCATCCGGAAGGCTGGCGAATTGTCCACCACCACAACGCCCTTGGCGGCGGCGATGGGCGCCCACTGCGCGGCCACCTCGTCGGGTACGTCGAACATCGCGACGTCGACCCCGTCGAAGACGGACTCCTCAAGCGCGACGACCTCGACCTCCTCGCCGCGCACGGTGAGCTTGCGCCCCGCCGAACGCGCGGAGGCCACGAGCCGGATCTCGCCCCAGATGTCCGCGTGCTGCGAAAGGATCTGCAGCAGAACGGCGCCGACGCTCCCGGTCGCTCCCACGACCGCGAGCGTCGGACGCCGCTCAGGTGCTTCGGCCATCAGCGGCCGGTGCCTCCGTAGACCACGGCCTCGTCGGAGTCCGAGTCGAGCCCGAAGGCGGAGTGCACGGCGCGCACGGCCTCGTTCACGTCATCGGCGCGCGTGACGACCGAGATGCGGATCTCGGAGGTGGAGATCAGCTCGATGTTGACCCCCGCGTCCGTCAGCGCCTCGAAGAAGCCGGCCGTGACGCCCGGGTTCGTCTTCATGCCCGCGCCGACGAGGGAGATCTTGGCGATCTGGTCGTCGTAGCGCAGCGAGTCGAAGCCGACCGTGGCCCGCTGCTTCTCCAGGGCGTCGATGGCCTTGCGGCCCTCGGTCTTGGGAAGCGTGAACGAGATGTCGGTCAGACCGGTCGACGCCGCCGACACGTTCTGCACGATCATGTCGAGGTTGATCTGGGCGTCCGCGACAGCCCGGAAGATCTTCGCGGCCTCGCCCGGCTTGTCCGGTACCCCGACGACGGTGATCTTCGCCTCGGAGGTGTCGTGCGCGACACCGGAGATGATGGCCTGCTCCACGCCCTTTTCCCCTTGCTGGTTCTTCTTCTCGACCGGCTCGTTGCTGACCCACGTGCCCTGCAGCCCACTGAAGCTGGAGCGGACGTGGATCGGGATGTTGTACCGACGGGCGTACTCCACGCAGCGGTGGAGCAGCACCTTCGACCCGGAGCTGGCCAGCTCCAGCATGTCCTCGAAGGAGATCCAGTCGATCTTCCGCGCCTTCTTCACGACGCGCGGGTCGGCCGTGAACACGCCGTCGACGTCCGTGTAGATCTCGCAGACCTCGGCGTCGAGCGCCGCGGCGAGGGCGACAGCGGTGGTGTCGGAGCCACCACGACCCAGGGTCGTGATGTTCTTGCCCTCCTGGCTGACGCCCTGGAACCCGGCGACGATGGCGATGTTGCCCTCGTCGATCGAGGTCCGGATGCGGCCCGGCGTGACATCGATGATCCGCGCTTTGTTGTGGACCGAGTCCGTGATGACTCCGGCCTGACTGCCCGTGAACGACTGGGCCTCGTGGCCCAGGTTTTTGATCGCCATCGCCAGCAAGGCCATGGAGATCCGCTCTCCGGCGGTCAGCAGCATGTCGAATTCGCGCCCGGCAGGGATCGGGGATACCTGCCCGGCGAGATCGATCAACTCATCCGTCGTGTCGCCCATCGCGGACACCACAACGACAACCTGGTTGCCGTTCTTCTTGGCGTCGACGATGCGCTTGGCGACCCGCTTGATGCCCTCGGCATCTGCAACGGAGGAGCCTCCGTACTTCTGCACGACAAGGCCCACGTGCGCTCCTCGCTCAGTCCGTCTGTCACCACATGTACGTATGCGTACTGCGGTCGGCTCAGTCTAACGAGCGGCCGAAATCCGCCCCGGCCATATCACTCCGTGAGATGTCCCGCCCACGGCTTGATCACCAGGTTTCCGTTTGCCGACATCCGGCCGCTCGGACAATCGCATGCCCAGCCCTGCCGGGCGCAACCGGGATAGTGGGGTGGGTCACACGCGGGCGCTCGGTTAGCCGGGGTTGGCGTTGCGCAGTTCCCCGCGCCCCTATCGGGGCGCTCCGCTCCCGCTCATTTCACCGGGCGTAGGCCCAGTGGGCCGGCGATTTCCTCGGCCATGACCTGGCCCGCCTCCTCCTCCAACGTGTCCTCGGTCGTCGTCAGGTCCTCGTCGGTGTCGAGGCCGTCGAGGTCGTCGAGGGGCTGGTTGAGGCGGACGTGGGCGACCAGGGACTGGAGGGCGCGCAGGGTCGCCGAGGCGGTCGAGCCCCAGTTGGAGAAGTACGAGAACTGCCACCACCACAGCGCCTCGGTGATCCGGCCCGCCCGGTAGTGGGCCATGCCGTGGCGCAGGTCGGAGACGACGTCCGCGAGGTCGTCCGAGATCCGCGCGGCGACCGGCGCCTTGCGCGGCTCGTACGGGTCGAAGACCTCCGAGTACACGTCGACCGGGTCGAGCAGCGCGGCGAGCCGCTCGCGCAGGTCGTCGGCGTCCATCGCGTCCTGCTCGGCGCCGAGATCGGGCTCGTAGCGCTCCTCCGGGAGGATGTCCTCGTGCGCGCCCAACCGGCCGCCCGCGAGCAGCAGTTGGGAGACCTCGAGGAGCAGGAAGGGCACCGCCGAGTCCGGCTCGTCGCCCTTGGCGACCTCGGTCACGGCCACGATGAACGACTCGATCTGGTCCGAGATCTGGACGGCGAAGTCGTCCGGGTCCTGGGCGGTGGCCGGGGTGGCTGGCGTCTTAGACATCTAGGAGTCTTCTCCCCTCGAAGGCGCGGCCGAGGGTCACCTCGTCCGCGTACTCCAGGTCGCCCCCGACGGGGAGGCCGCTGGCCAGGCGGGTGACCTTCAGGCCCATGGGCTTGATCATGCGGGCGAGGTACGTCGCCGTGGCCTCGCCCTCGAGGTTCGGGTCGGTGGCGAGGATGAGTTCGGTGACCGTGCCGTCCGCGAGGCGGGCGAGCAGCTCCCGTATCCGCAGATCGTCCGGGCCCACGCCCTCGATCGGGCTGATCGCGCCGCCGAGCACGTGGTACCGCCCGCGGAACTCACGGGTGCGCTCGATCGCGACGACGTCCTTCGGCTCCTCCACGACACAGATCACGGAGCCGTCCCGCCGCTGGTCGCGGCAGATGTTGCACAGCTCCTCCTGCGCGACGTTGCCACACGTCGCACAGAAGCGGACCTTCGCCTTGACCTCCATCAGGGCCTGCGCGAGGCGCCGTACGTCGGTGGGCTCGGCCTGCAGGACGTGGAAGGCGATCCGCTGCGCGCTCTTGGGACCGACGCCGGGCAGCCTGCCCAACTCGTCGATGAGGTCCTGGACCACGCCTTCGTACACGGATTGCCTTCCCTGCTGCTTACGGTTGTCGCTTGGTACGTACGGTAGTTGGCGGCGGGGTCAGAAGGGGAGACCCGGAATGCCGCTGCCGCCGCCGAGACCCTGGGCGAGCGGGCCGAGCTTCTGCTGCTGGAGCGTCTGCGCGTTCTCGTTGGCCGCCGCGACCGCCGCGACCACCAGGTCGGCGAGGGTCTCGGTGTCCTCCGGGTCGACCGCCTTCGGGTCGATGACGAGACCTCGCAGCTCGCCGCCCCCGGTCACCGTCGCCTTGACGAGACCGCCGCCGGCCTGGCCCTCGACCTCGGTCTGCGCCAGCTCCTCCTGAGCCTGCGCGAGGTCCTGCTGCATCTTCTGGGCCTGCTGGAGCAGCTGCTGCATATTGGGCTGGCCACCACCGGGGATCACGATCAGCTCCTGTTCCGGTCCGTTACGCGTCTTCGGACAACCGAGCCTACGTGGTCGGGGGGCCACCCGCCCCGGCGACGTGAAGCCTCCCGGGGTGGACGGGGGCTCCGTTCCGGTCTGCACTCTTTCGAGTGAGATGGGTTGCTTTCTATACCTGATGCAGGCCCACGTCCGGGCGGAGATCCGGTGAAAACTGGGGTTCGGCCACCCATTGGGCGGTAGGAAGATGCTGCACATTCAGCCCCAGCCGTGACCAGTCGTAGGGAGTTCCGGGTGAGTCAGCCGGAGATGCAGCCCGAAGGAGCGCCCCAGGAGGGGGCGGGCCCGGGTGAGAACGGCGCCGCCCAGGGCAACCACGGCAAGAAATCCGGGAAGCCCGGGAAGGCCGGGAAGTCCCCTCGGCAGGGCGATCTCACCGGCCGTACGTTCCCGCTCGGCGACTGGGGCGAGCCCGCCGAGCGGCTCGACGAGCTGTACCGCTGGGTCGAGGAGGGCGCGCTGCGCACCGCGGACTGGTACCTCGCGGACCGGGTGTGGAAGCGGCGGTGCGCGCGGGCGCTGCGTACGGGCACGGTTCTCGGGGCGGTCTGCGGAGGCGTCCTTCCGCTGCTCGACCTCACGGGTGTGGTCGGGGGCGCGGCCCCCTGGGGATATCTGTCGCTGCTGCTCGCGGTGGCGTGTGTGGCGGGTGACCGGTACTTCGGGCTTACGTCCGGGTGGATAAGGGACGTCGCGACGGCGCAGGCCGTGCAGCGCAGGCTCCAGGTGCTCCAGTTCGACTGGGCGTCGGAGAACGTACGGGAGGTCCTCGGCCCCACCGAGGGGACGGCCAGTGAGGCGGCCGAGCGGTGCCTGGGGGTGCTGCGGAGGTTCTCGGACGACGTGACGGAGCTGGTGCGGGCCGAGACGGCGGACTGGATGGTGGAGTTCAAGTCCGGCCCCGCGCCGCTCACGATGCAGGCCGCGGGGCAGGGGGCCGCGCGTCCCGCGGATCAGCCGAGCAGTCGGTTTCCGTTGCCGCCGGGGGCGCGGCCGAACATGCCGAGGCAGCGGCCGCCGGAGCCGAGGTAGCGGTTCGGGTCAATGGGAGCCCCTCCGGCGATTGAGGAGCGGGGTCCGGGGCGGAGCCCCGAGGCGTGGGGCTCCGGTGCCGGTCAGCTGAAGATGAGCATGGAGCCTTGTGCCAGGCTGCGGGTCGCCGCCTGGTGGAGGCCCAGCCATACGTGGCGTTCGCGGGCGAAGGGGTTGTCGTCCAGGGGGACGGCCGCGGCCGGTTCCTCCAGGGACGTCGGCGCGGCGGGCGGGGCCGGTGGCCGGGGCGGGTTGGCCGGGTCGATGCCGATGGACGGGGCCACGAACTCCAGCTCCCGCAGCAGCGTGTGCGAGGAGCCCAACGGGCCGCCTCCCGCCAGGAGTTCGTCGTTGGAGAGCGGTTCCGGGAAGTCCACGGGGACGTACGCGCCCGCGTGGTCGTAATGCCAGACCAGGTGGGAGCTCTGGGCCGTCGACTCGAACATCTCCAGGAGTTGCTCGTAGTCGCCGCCCAGTTCGTCGACGGGCGTCACGGCGAGGCCGCAGATCTGCAGGAGGTACGCGCGGCGCAGGAAGTGCAGCGCGTCGTAGTCGAACCCCGCGATCGGCGCCACGTCACCGGAGAGGCCCGGCATGTACGCGTAGACCGGCACCGGTGGCAGTCCTGCCTCGTTCAACGCCTTGTCGTAGAGCGCGAGTTCTTCGGCGAACGGATTGTCGGGGCTGTGGCACAGCACGTCGACCAGGGGAACGAGCCACAGGTCACAGGCCAAGGGGGCTCCTCAGTGCTCCGGAGTATCGGCGTAGGTCAGGGTAGTGGGGTGCGGGGCAGGGTTGACCTGTCTTGCGCGTACCCGTTGTTCCTGCTCCCTAGCCGCCCGTCAGTTCCTCGATGAGGGTGAGGGAGTCGTCGTTGTACGAGGCGATGAGCGCGTGCGCGGCGTCCGGGTCGCGGTCCGCGAGGGCGTCGACGAGTGCGCAGTGGCCCGCCCACAGGCGGCCCTTGAGGTCGCCCGCGGTGCGCAGGTGCGGGACCGCGCACATCCAGGACTGGACGCGCAGGCGGTGGAAGAAGTCGGAGAGGTACGGGTTGCCGAAGAGGGCCGAGAGCTCGCGCCAGAAACGCAGGTCGTAGCCGATGAGGACGTTCAGGTCGCCGGCCGTCGCGGCGCGGGACGCCTCCTCGCCGCGGCGGCGGACGCCGGCGAGGTCCTCCGGGGTGCGGGGGGTGCGGTCGGGGTCGGCCGCCAGGCCCCGGAAGATTCCGTCGGCGACGAGGCTGCGGGCCTCGATCATCGCGCGGTAGTCCGGGAGCGAGTACTCGTGGACGCGGAAGCCGCGGTGCTGCGCGGAGTCGAGGAGGCCCTGGGCGGACAGGTCGACGAGGGCCTCGCGGACCGGGGTGGCCGAGACCCCGTATCCCTCGGCGATCTCCTTCACCGTGAATTCCTGGCCGGGCGTGAGGCGTCCCGCGAGGATCTCGTCGCGCAGGGCGTCGGCGATTTGTTGGCGGAGGGTGGAGCGGGTGACGGCGGGGCCGTCTGGAGCGGGCACGGGTGGGTCCCCCGGTTCGGCTGGTGTGGGTCGGTTCGTGTGGCTGGTTAGGTTACGCCTGCGGGGTGGGGGGGCGTGTGTGGTTGGTTCGGCCAGCGCCGGGGCTTTGGGCTGGGCCGGGGGTGGCGTGTGTGACTGGTTCGGCCAGCGCCGGGGCTTTGGGCTGGGCCGGGGGTGGCGTGTGTGACTGGTTCGGCCTGCCACATGGGCCTTGGCCGTACCGGGGGCGGCGTCCGGTGCTCCGTTGCGCGGCACGGGTCCCTTTCCCGGCTGCGCCGGTGCCGGGTCATCTCCCACCCACCCGCCCCCTCCGGGGGCGTCGGCCCCCCCCGTGCGTGGTGTCGGGGTTGGCCCGTGTCGTTCTGTTGCGCGGCACCGGCGCGCGTACGTGGCCTTTGCCCGCAGGTTTTCGGTCTGCCGGGGGTGGGGGGCTGCGACGGGGTGGTGCCTGCCGTTGGTGCGGCCTGCACCGGGGGCCGCCGGCCTAACGGGTGGGAAAACGGGCCGACGGTAGATCGCCCGGGGCCGGGTGGCGTCGGGCGTAATGGGTGGGGAGCCGGGCTGACGGTGGGGGTGAATCAAGCCCCTCCGGCGATTGAGGAGCGGGGTTTGGGGCGGAGCCCCAAGGCGAGGAGGAGTTGGCCGCAACGGGTGGGGAGCCGTCGCTGCGGTACCCCGTCGGGCCGACGCACCCGGAGGGGGCGGGTGGGTGGGCGAGTGGATCGTGTCTGGGCCAAAGGCCCCGGTGCGGCGCGTCAAATCAAGCCCCTGCGGCGATTGAGCAGCGGGGTCCGGGGCGGAGCCCCGAGGCCGTAACCCCGGGGGCGGCCGAGTGAACCCGCCCCGGGTGCCCTGCGGCGGAGCCCCGGGGCCGGGCCCCCGAGGGTTACGACACGTGGGTGTCGGCGACGGAGAGCGCCGCGTCCAGGGCCGCGAGGCCTTCCTTGGCCTCCGGTTCCGTGATGTTGAGGGCCGGAACCACGTGGGTGCGGTTCATGTTGATGAAGGGCCAGAGGCCGCCCGCCTTGGCGGCGGTGGCGAAGGCCGTCATTGGAGCGTTCGCCTCGCCGGCCGCGTTGTAGGGGACCAGCGGTTCGTGCGTGGCACGGTCACGTACCAGTTCCAATGCCCAGAACATGCCGACGCCGCGCACCTCGCCCACCGAGGGGTGGCGCTCGGCCAGCTCGCGCAGGGCCGGCTCGATGACCTCCGAGCCCAGCTTCGCGGCGTGGTCGACGATGCCCTCCTCCTCCATCACGTTGATCGTGGCGACGGCGGCGGCGCAGGCCAGCGGGTGGCCGGAGTACGTGAGGCCGCCGGGGTAGGGGCGCTTCGCGAACGTCTCGGCGATGGCGGATGAAATCGCGACGCCGCCCAGCGGGACGTAACCCGAGTTCACGCCCTTCGCGAAGGTCATGAGGTCCGGCGTCACGTCGTACAGGTCGGCGGCGAACCACTTGCCCGTACGCCCGAAGCCCGCCATGACCTCGTCGAGGATGAAGACGATGCCGTACTTGTCGCAGAGGGCGCGGACGCCCGCCAGGTAGCCGGGCGGCGGGAGCATGATGCCCGCCGTGCCCGGGATCGTCTCCAGGATGATCGCGGCGATCGTCTGCGGGCCCTCGAACTGGATCGTGGATTCGAGGTGTTCAAGGGCGCGCTCGCACTCCTGCTCCTCCGTCTCCGCGTAGAAGCGGGAGCGGTAGAGGAACGGCGCCCAGAAGCGGGCCACGCCCGCCGTCCCGGTGTCGCTGGCCCAGCGGCGCGGGTCACCGGTGACGTTGATGGCCTGCTGGGTGCCGCCGTGGTACGAGCGGTACGCCGAAAGCACCTTGGGGCGGCCCGTGTGCAGGCGGGCCATCCGCAGGGCGTGCTCGACGGCGTCCGCGCCACCGTTCGTGAAGAAGATCTTGTCGAGGTCGCCGGGGGTGCGCTCGGCGATGAGGCGTGCGGCCTCGGAGCGCGCCTCGATGGCGAAGGCCGGGGCGAAGGTCGTCATCTTCCCGGCCTGCTCCTGGATCGCCGCGACGACCTTCGGGTGCTGGTACCCGATGTTCGTGTAGACGAGGCCGGAGGTGAAGTCGAGGTAGCGGTTGCCTTCGTAGTCCCAGAAGTAGGAGCCTTCGGCGCCGGCGACGGCCAGCGGGTCGATCAGCTCCTGTGCGGACCAGGAGTGGAACACGTGCTTGCGGTCCGCGGCCTTCACGGCGGCGCCGACCTGGGGATTCGGCTGAGGGGTCATGGGGCCGAGGGTAAAGGGGCGGTGCGGCGGCACACCATCGGCGTCCTGTCTGTGGGACGCGGAGGAACCCGACAACCTGTCGCCCGTACCCCCTCGCCCCCTCTGAGGCTGCTTTTAGCGTGGCGTTAGGGAACTGTGCGGCACGCTGGTCGGCATGAAACAGCCGATCGCGCAGCGCTGGCGCAACGTGGCCGTGACCGCCGCATGGGTCGCCGTAGGAACGACCGCGGGTGCCCTGGGCGCCTGGCAGTTGGCGGGCACGGACGCGGACGCGAGTTCCCGCGCGCACGGCAAGCCGCTCGACGACGCGGCCGTGCACCGCGCCCTGGCGTCGGCGCGGTCCGCTCCCCAGTCGTCCGCTCCCCAGTCGTCCGACCCCCAGTCCTCCTCAGGCCCCGACTCCAACGCTCCCGCCCCCGCCGACCAGCGCCGCACGCTCCGCTTCACGGGCGGTTCGGCGACGGTCGAGTGCGGCACGGACGGCAGCGTGTACCTGGTGTCGTGGAGCCCCGCCGACGGCTACGAGATCGATGACGACGACGTCGCACGCGGCCCCGGCCGCACCGCCCGCCTGGAGGCGGAGCCCACCGACGACGAGGACGGCCCCGACCGGCACTACGAGATCCGGTGCGATGGCGCCTCCGGCACTCCCCGGGTCATGGAGACCGCGGATCCTGACGACGAGGACGACTGACGGCCGCGGCACCCCGGCGTCGCGCTCCCGGGGCGCTGCCCCGGACCCCGTTGCTCAAGCGCCGCAGAGGCTTGATTAGGTGATCGAATGCCGCATCTCCTCGTCGTCGAAGATGATCCCGCCCTGCGGAACGCCCTGGTCCGCGCCCTGCGCGACCGCGGCCACGCCGTCGCCACCGCCGCCACCGGCATGGCGGGACTCGACGCCGCCGTCACCGACCGCCCCGATCTCGTCGTCCTCGACCTGGGGCTTCCCGATGTGGACGGCGCCCGAATACTTCGCATGCTGCGTGCGGTGAGCGACGTACCGGTGATCGTGGCGACGGCCCGCGACGAGGAGGGCGAGATGGTCGCGGTGCTCGGGGACGGGGCCGACGACTACATCGTGAAACCGTTCGGCGCGGCCCAGTTGGACGCCCGGATCAAGGCGGTGCTGCGCCGCCTTGGGCTGCCCGGTGACGTCGACGAGCCGCTCACGGTCGGCGGGCTCGTGATCACGCCCGCGTCCCGCGAGGTCACCCTCGACGGGCAGCCGCTCGATCTGACGCCGCGCGAGTTCGACCTGCTCGCGTATCTCGCCCACCGCCCCGGCCAGGTCGTGTCGCGGCGCGAACTGCTCGCCGAGGTGTGGCAGCAGCCGCTGGGCGGCGCGGACAAGACGGTGGACGTCCATCTGTCGTGGATACGAAGGAAGTTGGGCGAGTCGGCGCAGGCGCCGCGCTATCTGCACACCGTACGTACGGTGGGTGTGAAGCTGATGGCGCCGGAGGTCGGGGAGAGCGTGGGGGGCGCTTCGTAATGCGGCGTACGTTGCTGTTGCTCACCGCCGCCACCACCGCCCTCGTACTGACCGCGCTGCTCGTCCCGTTGACCCTGCTCACGCGCTCGCACGCCGCGGACCGGGCGACCGCGGAGGCGACCGCGCGCGCCCAGTGGGTGGCCGCCGCGATGGGGCCCACGCTGCACAGCGCGGACGAGCGGGCGAGCGCCGAGCAGGCCGTGGAGAGCGTCAACTCGACCTCCCGGCCCGACACTTCGCTCATCTTCGCCGACGGCAAGGTCATCGGCGCGCCGGCCGCCGTCACCGACGCGGTGCGGCTCGCGCGGGCGGGGCGGGCGTTCACGTACGAGCCGCCGAGCGGTGGGCGGCAGGTGCTCGTGCCGGTGCAGGGCGCGGAGGGCGGTACGGCCGTCGTCCAGGTGAGCCTCACCGGTCGGCAGCTGTACGACGGGATGCTCTCGTCGTGGCTGACACTGGCCGGGATCGGGCTCGGGCTCGTACTCATCGGGCTGCTGCTCGCGGACCGGCTCGGGGCGCGGCTGGTCGGGGCGACGCGGGCGCTCGCCGGGACGGCGGACCGGCTCGCGGGCGGCGATCTCACGGCTCGGGCCGAGCCGCAGGGGCCGCCCGAGCTGCGTTCCGTCGCCGCGGAGTTGAACCATCTCGCCGGTCGGATCGACGAGTTGCTCACCGCCGAGCGGGAGAACGCGGCGGACCTCGCGCACCGGCTGCGTACGCCTGTCGCGGCGTTGCGGCTTGACGCGGAGGGGTTGCGGGACGCGGAGGAGGCGGAGCGGATCGCGGCGAGTGTCGCTTCGCTGGAGCGGGGCGTGGACGACGTCATCCGCAAGGCGCGCAAGCCCTTGCGGGAGGCGGCGGGGGTGGATCTGGCGGCGCTCGCGCGGGAGCGGGTGGAGTTCTGGGAGCCGCTCGCCTCCGATCAGGGGCGGGAGCTGGAGGTGTCGGTGCCCGACGTGGCGGTGCCGGCTCCCGTGCCGGAGGACGAACTGGTCGCGGCGCTCGACGCGTTGATCGGGAACGTGCTGGACCACACACCGCAGGGTGTCGGTTTCCGGGTGTCGGTGCGGGTCGTCGGCGCGGCCACGGAGTTGGTGGTCGCGGACGACGGGCCCGGGATTCCGGCGGAGGCCGAGGAGCGGGGGGCCAGTGGGGGTGGGTCCACGGGGCTCGGGTTGTCGATCGTGCGGCGGACGGCGGAGGAGTCCGGGGGGGAGGTTTCCTTCGGGGGCGGGAGGTCCGGTGCGGCGGTCACCCTCCGGTGGACCGGGGTGGGCGTCTCCGGTGCGTGAGGGTGCGGCCCGGGGGGCTGCCCCCGAGCCACGTCTCACCGGAACCGGTTCCCGCCCCCTGGGGCTCCGCCCCAGACCCCGCTCCTCAATCGCCGGAGGGGCTTAATTGGCCGGAGCCGTTGCCCGGGGGAAGGCCTTGCGGACCGAGCGGGACCAGCGGTTGATGCCGAGTTCGGGGCGGAGGGCGGCGAAGCCGCCGCAGTACTTGGTGAATTCGGCGGCGCGGACGCCGAAGCGGTGGAGCATCCGGTCGGCCTCCGTGAGGTGGCCGCGGGTCTTCGTCTCGACGAGGACGAGGCCGCCGTCCGAGCGGACCGTACGGCCGTCGGAGAGGTCGCGGACCACGAGGCCCGCGTCGCACGTGATCCGCTGCCCGTCGGCGACGAACGTGGCGCGCTGGTAGTCCGTGACCAGGGAGGGCGTCAGGCCCTCGGGGGCCTCGATGCCGTACGCGCCGCCGAGCACCCCGGAGAGGAAGCCCTGCTGCGCGGCGTCGAGCGGCTGCTCGTCGCCGTCGAGGCGGCGGCGGTGCTTGACCGTCTCGCCACGCCCGTTCTTGAGCTTGATCTCGAACTGCCGCTCCCCGGAGTCCTGGTAGATCCGCTCCCGGATCTTGTACCGGAGCCGGCGCCCCTGCCGGTGGTCGTGGTAAGTGCGCAGGTCGGCGGTGTCGTAGTAGGTGGATCTGTACGAGAACCAGCGGCGGCCGTTCAGCGACAGCGCCCGGAACGGTCCCTCCGACCGGCGCGGGTCGGTCAGCAGCGCGGCGAAGTCGTCGAAGACCTCCACCGGCACCAGATAGCTGTTGTCGTAGCGGGCCAACAGCTCTGCCCTGTTGTTGAGTTCGTCGAGCGACAACGGCTTGGCGGCGAGTGCGGCGCGCCCGATGGCGCGTACGGCGGGGATCACACGGTCTCCTGGTGATAGGCGGCTGCGGTCTTCGTCGTACTGCGAGGCTCATGCACGTCATGAGCGCCACTGTGGGTACGGGAGGTACGTATGGGCGCCTCCGATCGTTCCCCCGGTCGTTCCCCTGCTTCCGATTGGCGGAAACGAACTTCCACGACCATCAAGTCGCGTACGTAGTCGATCTCCCGCACAGTCCAACCATGCGGTCGCCCCATGCGGCGCGCCAGTTCGGCCCGCAGCTCGTCCTCGTCGACGTACACGGCGTCGAGGGTGACGACGGCCCGCCGGTCGCGGGCGTACAGGCGGGGGTGGTCGGCGACGTAGACGACGACCAGGAGCAGCGCGGCGAGCGCCGCCGTCACGCCGAGGCCGAGGGCGCGCAGTCCGCAGAGCAGTCCGAGGACGAGCGTCACGAAGTAGTACGCGACTTCCTGGTGCCGCAGCGCGTCCGAGCGCAGTCGCACGATGGACAGCACCCCGAACAGGCCGAAGCCGAGGGCGAGACCGCCGCCCTTGCCGACCTCGCCGAGCGCGGCGACGACCGCGAACAGGGCGACGTTCAGCGCGAGATAGGCGGGCACCAGCTCGCGCCTGCGGTGCCGCGGATAGAAGATGCCGAAGGTCAGCAGCGTCACCGCCAGCAGGTCGAGCCCGAGATGGGCGCCCAGTGCGGCGACCGGTGGGATGTTGTCCATGGCCAGGACGCTACGGACGGGCAGGTTAACGCCGCGCTTGGCGACAGTTAACGATCCGCGTCACCGAACCGCTACGGAACGGAACCGGCGTCGCCGCGAACGGACTCTCTGTCAGAGGTCCGCACTATTCTCGATTCGTTGCACACACACCGGGGGAGGGTGGCGCGACATGGACGGGATGCAGGGGAGCATCGGGGCGTATCGGCTGCTCGGGCGGCTCGGCTCGGGCGGCATGGGCGAGGTGTACCTCGCGCGTTCGGAGCGCGGGCGCACGGTCGCCGTGAAGGTGGTGCGCCAGGAGCTCGCGGAGCAGGAGGAGTTCAGGAACCGGTTCCGGCAGGAGGTCGCGGCCGCGCGGCGGGTCGGCGGCGCGTGGACGGCCCCGGTGCTCGACGCGGACACGGACGCGGAGATTCCCTGGGTGGCTACCGGGTACGTGGCCGGGCCCAGCCTCCAGCAGGTCGTCTCGCACGACTACGGCGCGCTGCCGGAGCGTTCGGTGCGCATCCTCGCGGCCGGTCTCGCGAACGCGCTGAAGGACATTCACGCGGCGGGCATCGTGCACCGCGACCTCAAGCCGTCGAACGTGCTGCTGACCATCGACGGGCCGCGCGTCATCGACTTCGGCATCGCGCGCGCCCTGGAGACGGTGACCGAAGGCGGGCTCACGCGCACCGGGGCGCTCGTCGGCTCGCCCGGTTTCATGGCGCCCGAGCAGGTGCGCGGCGAGCGGATCACGCCCGCGTGCGACGTGTTCTGCCTGGGGTCTGTGCTCGCGTACGCGGCGTCGGGGCAGCTGCCGTTCCGCACGTCCCACAGCGGGGTGCACGCCCTGATGTACCGCATCGCGGAGGAGCCGCCGGACCTGACGGAGCTGCCGGAGGGCCTGCAGGATCTCGTACGGGACTGCCTGCGCAAGCAGCCCGCCGCCCGTCCCACGCTCGACGCCATCATCGGGCTCACGGGCGCCGAGGAGACGCTCGGCGACGGGGGCCGGATGCTCGACCCGTGGCTGCCGGGCGCGCTGGTCGCACAACTGGGCCGTCACGCGGTGCGGTTGCTGGACGTGGAGGAGCCGGAGCGCACGCCGCCCGAGGAGCCGCCGGCCGCCCCGGCGCCACCGCCGCCCGGACAGCCCGGCGCCGCCCCGCTGGACCACCTGCCGACGGTGGTCTCCCACGAGCAGCCGCCACCGCCCGCGCCCGTACCCGCGCCTCCGCCGCAGTACGGCTATCCGCACGGCCAGTGGGGCCAGACCCCGCCCTACGGCCCGCCGCCGACCCGGGAGCGGGGGCGCGGCAATCGCTCCACCGCCGCGCTGGTCGCGGTCGCGGTGATAGTGGCGCTCGGGGCGGGCGGTTCGGTGTACGCGCTGATGAACGGCGAGGACACCCCCTCCGGGAAGGCGGGCGGCAGGGCGAGCGAGAAGGCCGCCGACAAGGGCTCGTCCTCGGCCGCCACCTCCACAACGCCGTCCTCCGCCCCGGACTCCGGCTCCCCCGACGAGAAGGCGTCCTCACCGCAGGAGGAGTCCCCGCGGTCCGGCGCCGCGGGCACCGTCCCGACCGAGTTCCTCGGCACGTGGAACGGCGCGATCGACAACGCCAACGGCCACCACCCGCGCCGCATCACGATCCAACAGGGCGAGTCCGGCGACACGGTCTTCTCCCTCACGGCGGACGGCTACCAGAAGAACGGCGATCCCTACCACTGCGTGTTCCAGGGCCAGTTGGAGTCCGCGACCGCCTCCGCACTCCGCATCGGCCCCACCGACCCGACCACCGCGCAGCCGGCCTCGGCCTGCACACCAGGTGAATCGAGCACGATCACGCTCACCCCGGGCGGCGGGCTGAAGCGCGCCATGTCGGGCGGCGAGGCCCCATTGACGTACGAGAAGGCGGGCTGAAGCCCCCCGGCAGGGGGGCGCGGCGTCAGCTGGCGTCCGCCGGGCACGGCTCCTGGCCCGGGTTCCACGTGGTCACCGTCTTCTCGTTCAGGCCGAACGCGCCGCAGTACAGCACCAGGCTCGGGTCGCCCGCGGTGGCGCGTTCTATCACGATCGCCTTCTCGCGCGGCGGCCGTGAGCCGGGGTTGCTCTGCGGGTAGCGGATGGCGCCGCTCGCGCCCTCCAGTGCGATCGGCGAGTCCAGTTTGGACTTCACGGCGGACGGCGTGACGTCCTCGCGGTTGCTGCCGTTCGCGTCGTCGGCCGCGAGGCTCAGGACACGGAAGGCGTCGAAGGCCATCGGGCCGTGCCCGTCGTTGCGCCACTTGTCCTTCGCGCCCGCGTAGTACGCGTAGTTGGCGGCGTACCGGCGCGCCTCGCTGCTCGCCAACTCGTGGCCCACGGGCAGCACATGGGCGGTGTGGTAGAGCCGCAGCCACGGCACGTTGTACTTGAAGTCACCGTTGAGCTCGGCGTTGGTGATGTCGTTGCCCGCGATGACGGTGAGGGTGCGGCCCGCGCACTTCGTGTTCGCGTAACTGTCCAGGAAGCTGCGGAAGCTGTTGACGCGCGAGGACCAGTAGACGACGGTGCGGCGGTTCTCCTCGCGGTAGGCGCAGATCTGCCGGCCGATCTCCAGGAGCTCACCGGACTCGCCGGAGTAGAGCAGGCGCTTGGCGCCGCCCGGCTCCTCCTTGTTGAACTTGGTGGCGAACTCGCGGCCGATCTCGTTGCTGTAGAGGTCGTCGGGGGTGCTCACCACGACGGCCCGGGCCGCGGTCTCGCAGGAACCGGTGAGGTCCTGTTCGGTGTCGCCCTCGGCGATCACGGCGCCCTTGTGGGCGAGTTGGACGGCGAGTTCGCTCTCCCGGTTGTCGCTGGGGGCCATCGGCCGGTAGTAGGGGCCCGCGGTCTGCATGGCGTCCGCCGACGCCGTCGTGCTGATCGTCGGCACCTGGTGGTCGCTGAGGATCCGGGCCGCCGCCTTCGTCTCCCTGCGGCTCTCGGCGAAGCCGATGACGCCGACGACCGTGCGGTGGTCCTGGTAGTCGCGGGTCTTCTCGACCCGGTCCACCACGTCGTCCGCGATGCGCTCGGCGCGCTCGAAGTGCTTGCCCGCGTCCTTGATGTCGACCCGCAACTGGACCCGGCTGCGGCTGTCGTCGCGGTGCGCCTCGGAATTGAGCCTCGCCTGCGCCAGCCAGACGCCGCGCAGCTCCGCCAGCGCCTTGTACGAACCCTCGGCGGGCGAAGGGCCGATGTAGACGACCTCGCGGACCACATAGCGGTCCTCCGGCCTGCGCTTCTTCCGGGTGTCCCGCTCGTCCTTCTCCGCCAGCTCGTTGTTCGCCCGGATCTGCTCGACGACCTTGCGGTACGCGGCGGCCGGGTCGTCGTCGCTCAGTACGTCGCGGGCGGCGGCCACGCCGGTGAGGGGCTGGGAGGCGCCGGTGGAGTGCGCGACCCGGGCGCCGTCGAGGCAGTGGGCGGTGACGCCGGAGCCGGGGCCTCCGGGGCGGATGATCAGCAAGGACGTGATCGCGGCCACGATGGCCGCGACGACGAGGGCCGTGGCCTCGGTGCGCGGCCCCACGCGGTGCTTGGGCGCCTGCAGCCGGGACACCGGGAGGCCCTCGCCCTGGAAAGCGGCGTCGTCGAAGCGCCGGTCGAGCACCCAGGGCACCGCCTCCACCGCCGTGTGCTCCGGAGGCGGGTCGGTCAGCTGCTGCGAGATGACGGGCAGGCTGTCCGCGAGCTCCCAGCGCCACTCCTGGCCCGGCACCTCCGGGTACTCCTGCGGATCGCCCACCCCGACCACGAACAGCGAGGCGGATCCCCGCGCCCGGTAGGCCTCCCGGTACGCCTGAAGGAACCGCGCGGCGTCCCGCCCCTCCGGTTCGGCGTGCGGCGGCATGTCGAGCAGGACGACCCTACGGGTCCTGCGGCGGCGCTTCCACGGCCCGAAGCGCGCGGGATGCGCCCGGTCCAGGTCCGAAAGGAGCGCGCGGACCAGCAACTTCTCCAGTTCGAGCAGCGCGTTCTCGCGCTCGTGGTCGGAGCCGCGCAGCGCCAGGCTCTGCGCGACAATCATGTCCGACACCTGGTCGAAGACCGAGCTCGCGGGGTGCGCCAGACGCATCCAGGAGCGGTACCAGCCGTAGCGGCGCGAGCGGAGCAGGCGGCGCCCCCAGCGCCGGTCCCACAGCTTGCGGGGCAGGCTGTGGAAGAGCGGTTGGGACAGCAGCCGGGACACGTAGGCGAGCAGGACGTTTCCACCGTCAGGCGCCGGTACCAGCTTCGCCAAATGGTGCGGCAGCCCGTCCGGTTCGGCGGCCCGCTGCTCGTACAGATCGTTTCGCAGCTCGATGGCCTGGAGCCGGTCGCTGAGCTGGGCCGCGGTGAGCGCGTCCGGGCCGGTGTCGCGCGCGAGCCGCAGCGCGTGCTGCACCATCCGCGCGACGAAATGGAAGTCGCGCAGCCGCAGCCGCCCGGTGTGCCGCGGGGGTTGGAGGCACAGTTCACGGCCCGCCCGCAGCGCGAGCAGTTCCTCGCCGGGGCGGTCTGCGGGCGTGTGCTGGGGGCGCGCGTAGCAGACGAGCCTGCCGTCGTTGGACGCCAGCGCCCGCTCCAGGGCGTCGAGGACCCGCCTCCTGCGCTGCCGCGCCTGTGCCGCGTCGCCGCCGGTGCCCAGCACCACCATGGGCAGCGGCGGCGACGCCGCCCTCATCTCCCGCCACCGCTGCGGATACACGGAGGCACGGAACGCCCGCAGGAACTCCGTCGCGCCCTCGTCGTTCGGAAACCCCATCCTCGCCCCTTCGCGCCGTGAGGTTGTCGAGCGCCAAGTATGGGGCTACCAGGGCGAGTTGGAGGCCATATCCCCGTAAATGCAAGAGCGTCAGAGAATCACCTGCGACGCCTCTCCCTCCATCCGTACGATCGCCTCACGGACCGCCCCGGCGAAGTTCCAGAACACGTCGGTGGTCGACCCGGGCCGGCCCTGGCGCGTGTTGACGGTGAACATCGAGGCGCGCAGTTCCGTGGTCAGTTCCAGCTGGGCGCCTTGGCCGAGCAGGGTGCGGTTGCAGATGTTCTTCGGGTCCACGCCCGCGATGTCGCCGTCCGGGGAAGCGTCGATCGTCTGGAAACCGGCGGCGTCCAGGGTGTCGTGGAGGTGGCCGCGCAGCGTCGCGTTGAGCCCGCCGATGACCACTGCCTCGGGGCGCGCCGCGGGGGCGCCCGCCTGGGTTGCGGTGCAGCCGTGAACGCTGATCACGTTCAGGGCGCCGGCGGCGAGCGAGAGGGCGACGTGGTCGTCGCAGTGGGTGGACGTGACGTGCAGGGCCGAGTTACCGGAGGACTTGAGGCCCTCGAACATCCAGTAGTCGTGGAGCGGGGCCTCCGCACCGTATCTCGGTGTGAGCGTCGCCGGGTGGTAACCCGCGATGGCGAGGGCGAGTTCGGAGGTGCCGACTTCGATGCCGCCGCCGTGCAGGGCGAGGACGGCGGTACGAGTGAAGGGGTACGTGGTCGCGGACTGGTCGGTGTCCGTGCGGTCGTGGCGCTTGTAGCGGCGGGCGAAGTCCAGGCCCTCGCGCCCGGCGAGCTGTGTGTAGAGGTCGGTGTTGGAGGCGTACAGGTCGGTCGCCGCCTGCGCGGGGGCGGCGGCCCCCAGCGGTACGCCGACACCTGTGGCGGTCACGGCGAGGGCGGCGGTCAGGACGGTGCGGCGGGATGCGTAGCTCATACCGCAGATAGTGGCAGGCTAGTGAAGCGCGGCGCAGAGCAGGCGGGCGTGTACGAGGCTCCCGGACGGCCCATATCGCCAACTCAGTGGCCAGCTCGTCCCGTTGAGCGCCGGCACGGGTACGTACGTGACGAGGTTCGGGCCCGCCGCGAGTGGCGTGACGCCGGGCGGCCAGGGCTTGAACGCCGTGCTGCCGACCGGGACCAGGAAGTACACGGCGCGCGCCCCGTTCACCTGCTCCACGACCGGGCCCGGGTCGCCGCCGGTCAGTTCGGCGAGCCGGTCGGCGATCCGACGCCCCCGGTCGCCGTCGATCCGTACGGCATCGAACTGGACTCCTGTCATGCGGAGTTGAAAGCCGGCTCTGGGAACCCACTCCGGGATCACGCCGGTAATCCCGTCACTTTCGGTGTTCATGGTTTCAGCGAAGCGGCTGGTGGCTACCGTCGTCCATGACTCTACGTACACGGTTGCGCGCGGTTGACAATGCGAGTGGCGTGACCCAGATGGTCGCCGACCTCACCAAGGCATTGCGTACACAACAAGGCCTGTCCCCGGACCAGTTGGGAAAGCGCATCGGCTATACCGGGGCGGCCATCAGCGCCGTGGAGACGTGATGCTGGAGCAGTTGGAGGGTTCGATCGGGGCCGGGCTCGGGGTCTTCGACAAGGCACGCCGATATGTGCTGATGGAGAAGTACCCGCCGCAGTTCCAGGACTTCTCCCTGATGGAGGCGGAGGCGCTGACCCTGTCCTCGTACCAGACGTACGTGGTCGACGGGCTGTTCCAGACGCAGGAGTACGCGCGGGCGCTGATCGGCGGCGGCTTCCCGAAGCTGTCGGACGAGAAGGTGGAGGAGCTGGTCGAGGCGCGGATCGCCCGGCGCAAGCTCTTCGACCGGACGCCGACCGCGATGATCGAGCTGATCCTCGACGAGGCCGTACTGCGCCGCCCCTTCGGTGACTGGGCCGTGCAGCAAGGGCAGTTGCGCTCGCTCACCGAGGACGCTCAGCGGCACAATGTGAGTCTCCAGGTCATGCCGTTGGCGCGGGGAACGCGCGGCAGTCACGCGGGCGCGCGCGGCGACATGATCCTCGTAGAGACCAAGGAGCACCAGCACGTGGTGTACATGGAGATCGAGGACGAGAGCTTCCTGGTAGCCGATCCCACCAAGGCGTCCCGGCTCGCGCACCGCTATGCGAAGATCCGCTCACAGGCTCTGAGCCCGGACGACTCCCTGAGCCTCATCGAGCGGTTGGCAGGAGAAGAACACTGATGAACGGCGTCAGCACCCTGCGGTGGTTCAAGTCCAGCTACAGCAACGACAGCGGCGGCGACTGTGTCGAGGTCGCCGGCTGTCCGCAGGCGGTCCACGTCCGCGACTCCAAGGACGTCTCGCGGCCGGGGTTCGCCGTGGCGGGGGCGGCGTGGGACGCGTTCATCGCAGGGGTCGGGCGGGCCTAGTCGCGCCCGCGGACAGGCCCCTGCTCGGAAACATGTCGCACTCTCACGTGTCAGTGCGACACTTTTCCGCTACCACACCACACCTCCGGGCGGTCGCCGCCGGCCCCCGCCCCTTCCGAGCAGCCGGCGCACCAGGCTGCACCGCATGAAGGAAAAACGGCCGCACATCCCGAATCCGCCCGCACTCACCGCCGTTCATCGGGCCGTGGTGACCGCCATGGGCGACCACGGTCCGCTGCGTGTGCCGCGCACCGAGGTCGCCCGGCTGGCCGGGACCGACCGGCAGTTCCTGCTCCGGAACTGGCCCGACCGGCACAAGCTCCACCTGGCGGCGGTGAAGGGCGAGTTGCAGCGCCTGCTGCGCGTCGCGGCGGAACTGGCCGACTTCTCCGACATGCCGCCCTCAGCATGTTTGGCCGTCCGGCAGATCGTGCGGGCGGCACGGCTCGTACGGGAGCACCCGGTGACAGCGGCCACCGCTCGTACAGAACCTGGGCTGCTGCACGCGGCGCTGCTCCAGGCACCTGGGCCGCTGCACAATATCGCCCTGAGCTGGATCACCGGAGGCCCTCTTGTTCAACAGGCGCGTGAGACAAGGGATTTCGGAGCGCTGGCGCAGCTGATGTTCGCGGTGGCTCTGCCGTTCGCACTGACCCCCGGCAGCGGCGAGCGGGAGGCCCACAACGCACGGCTTGCCCGGCTCCTGCACACGTGCACCACCGGAACGGCCGTCTGCTCCCACTGCAACCTGACCTGACCTAGGCGAACACCGGTGCCCCGGCCCGCCGCAGCGGACCGGGGCACCGGTCGTGATCCGGACTCGCTCCCTACAGGAAGGAGTTGACCTCGATCGTCTCGTCGCGGCCCGGGCCGACGCCGATGGCGGAGATCGGGGCGCCGGACATCTCCTCCAGCGCCTTCACGTACGCCTGCGCGTTCTTCGGGAGGTCCGCGAAGGTCTTGGCCTTCGTGATGTCCTCCGACCAGCCGGGCAGGTACTCGTAGATCGGCTTCGCGTGGTGGAAGTCGGTCTGGGAGTACGGGAGTTCCTCGACGCGCTTGCCGTCGATCTCGTACGCGACGCAGACCGGGATCTGCTCCCAGCCGGTGAGCACGTCGAGCTTGGTGAGGAAGAAGTCCGTGAGGCCGTTGACGCGCGTCGCGTACCGGGCGATCACGGCGTCGAACCAGCCGCAGCGGCGGTCGCGGCCGGTGGTGACACCGCGCTCGCCGCCGATGGTGCGCAGCGCCTCGCCGTCCTCGTCGAACAGCTCGGTCGGGAACGGGCCCGCGCCGACCCGCGTCGTGTAGGCCTTGAGGATGCCGATGACGCGGCTGATCTTCGTCGGGCCCACGCCCGCACCCGTGCAGGCGCCGCCCGCGGTCGGGTTCGAGGAGGTGACGAAGGGGTACGTGCCGTGGTCGATGTCCAGGAGCGTGCCCTGGCCGCCCTCGAACAGGACGACCTTGTCGTCGTCGAGCGCGTCGTTGATGACCAGGGTGGTGTCGGCGACGTAACCCTTGATCTTGTCGGCGTAGCCGAGCAGCTCCTCGACGACCTGCTGCGCCTCGATGGCGCGGCGGTTGTAGAGCTTCGTGAGGAGCTGGTTCTTGACCTCGAGGGCCGCCTCGACCTTCTGGGTGAGGATCGACTCGTCGTAGAGGTCCTGGACGCGGATGCCGACGCGGTTGATCTTGTCCGCGTACGTCGGGCCGATGCCGCGCCCTGTCGTGCCGATCTTGCGCTTGCCGAGGAAGCGCTCGGTGACCTTGTCGACGGTCACGTTGTACGGCGTGATGATGTGCGCGTTGCCGCTGAGCAGGAGCTTGGACGTGTCGACGCCGCGCTCGTTCAGACCGCTCAGCTCGGAGAGCAGGACCGACGGGTCGACGACGACACCGTTTCCAATGACCGGCGTGCAGTCCGGGGAGAGGATTCCGGAAGGGAGGAGGTGCAGCGCGTACTTCTGGTCGCCCACGACAACCGTGTGGCCGGCGTTGTTGCCGCCCTGGTAGCGCACTACATAGTCCACGGATCCACCGAGCAGGTCGGTGGCCTTTCCCTTGCCTTCGTCACCCCACTGAGCACCGAGCAGCACAAGTGCGGGCACAGGCGTACACCCCTTCCGGGCGGGGCATGTCCAAGGTCAGGGGCCGTGGCCGCGGCGGTGCGGCGTGCCTTCGTAAGCCTTGGGGTGCCCCGGAATAGACGAAGCCCCTGGCGCAATAGCGCAAGGGGCTCTTGCACAAAGATGCTACCCGAGGAAGCGAGGCAAGGCCGAGGTGGCGGCTTTGGACCATCCATCTGACCGTGCGGACGACGCGAGCTCAGGCCTTTCACGGCAGCTGTTGGTGATCGTCGATCCGGTCGCGATGCGCGCCGACGGGGAGTCCGTACGCATCGCCAAGGACGTGTTGTGCGCGGGCTCTGCGGCGAAGGTGTGCCTGCCGGAAGGACCCGCCGAATTTTCGAAAGCCCTGGCCAAACGGGGTGCGCGGCGGCCCGTGGTGGTCGGCGACGACCGGGCGCTGCTGCGGACGGTGTCGCTGCTGCACCGGGAGCGGGAGCTGTCGGACGCGGTGTTCTCCGTGGTGCCGGTGGGGGCGGCGGTGTCGCTGGCGCGCTCGCTGGGGGTGCCGGGCTCGGCCGTGGACGCGGCGCGGGCGGTGCTCGACGGGGCGCCGCGGCGGCTGGACCTGCTGGTGGACGACAGCGACGGCGTGGTGCTTGGCGGCCTGTCCATTCCGCCGGCCGCGGCCGCCTCATCCGCCTCGGCGGAGGGTGGGCGGGGCTGGTGGCGTACGTGCGGGTCCCTCGTACGGAATCTCGCGGGGCGGGGGGCCGAAGGGGGCGACGAGGCGGTGGGGGCGCGGCTGCGGATCGAGGCGGACGGGGTGACGCTCGTCGATCTGGACCAGGTGGTGCGGGGGGTGACGGTGACGCCGGAGGGCGGGCTCGCGCGGGTGGAGGTGCGGCGGACCGCGGCGGCGCCGGTGTCCGTGCGGGCGCATACGGTCACGGTGGCCGGGGCGGATTTCCGGTATCGGGCGGATCAGGTGGCGATCGGGGGGCCGGTGCGGAGGAGGACGTGGTCCGTACGGGCCACTGCGTGGGGCTTGGTGCTGCCCCGTTGACCTGCGACGTGGTTGCGGTCTCGGGGCTCTGCCCCGGACCCCGCCGGCTCTCGTCCGACGGCGGGGCTTGATGGGCCGGAACCGGGCTGGCCAGGGTTAGTCAAGGCCCAGCGTTTTGCGGTGTTCGCGCCAGCGTTCGATGAGGTCGGCCAGTTCGACCTGGACGAACTCGAAGAACGCGAGGGTTTCCGCGATGCGGCGGCCCGGCGGGGTGTCGGGGCCGAGGCTTTCGACGCCCTCGCGCAGCGAGTCCTCCCAGCGCTTCAGGACGTTGTCGCGGCTGCCCAGCGCCTCGTACCACTGATTGCTGTGCACCCGGAAGAGGTCGCGCCGCGTGCCGGGCTCGCGTTCGCGGGTGACCATGTGCTGCTGCGTGAGGTAGCGGACCGCGCCGGAGATCGCCGCCGGGCTGACCTGGAGCTGCTTGCCGAGTTCGGCGGAGGTGAGGGCGCCGGAGTCGGAGGCGAGGAGCGCCGCGAAGACGCGGGAGGGCATCCGGGTCATGCCGGCCTCGACGAGCTGGGCCGCGAAGCGTTCGACGAAACGGGAGCGGGCGTCCTCGCTCGCCTGCGCCCCGCCCTCGTCCGTGCTGCTGCCCTGCGTGCTCATGTCCCGATCATCTCCCCATGCCCGACCTGCGAGGCCAGTTTATACGCTTCCTTAACTTCACAACTTTGTGAAGTGCGCGTAGCTTCAAAATCATGACGAAGGCAATCACGGTCTCCGGACTGCACAAGTCGTTCGGCAGGACCCACGCGCTCGACGGTCTCGACCTGGATGTCGAGGCCGGAGAAGTGCACGGATTCCTCGGCCCGAACGGAGCGGGGAAGTCCACCACCATCCGCGTCCTGCTCGGCCTGCTGCGCGCCGACTCCGGCGCCGTGCAGCTGCTCGGCCGCGACCCCTGGGCCGACGCCGTGGAGCTGCACCGCAAGGTCGCGTACGTACCCGGTGATGTGACGCTGTGGCGCAACCTCAGCGGCGGCGAGGTCATCGACCTCTACGGCCGCCTTCGCGGCGGCCTCGACAAGAAGCGCAAGGCCGAGCTCATCGAGCGCTTCGAACTCGACCCGACCAAAAAGGGCCGCACGTACTCCAAGGGGAACCGGCAGAAGGTCGCGCTCGTCGCCGCCTTCGCCGCCACCGACATCGACGTCCTCATCCTCGACGAGCCGACGTCCGGGCTCGATCCGCTGATGGAGGACGTCTTCCAGTCGTACGTCGAGGCCGCCGTGCGCGAGCACGGTCAGACGGTGCTGCTGTCCTCGCACATCCTCAGCGAGGTCGAGGAGCTGTGTGACCGGGTCAGCATCATCCGCAAGGGCGTGACCGTGGAGAGCGGTTCGCTGGCCGAGCTGCGGCACCTGACACGGACCAGTGTCACCGCCGAACTCGCGGGCGTGCCAGGTGAGTTGGAGAACCTTCCCGGCGTGCACGACCTCGACGTACAAGGGAAGCGGGTCAGGCTCCAGGTCGACACCGACAAGCTCGACGCCGTGCTGCGCTCGCTCACCGACTCCGGCGTGCGCTCGCTGACCAGCACTCCGCCCACCCTGGAAGAGCTGTTCATGCGGCACTACCAGGAGGACGTGCGCAGCGACGAGAAGGAAGCGGTGTCGCGATGACCACCCTCGTGAGCGACGGACGCTACGTGTCGCGGTCCGGCGGGGCGCGGCACCTCGCGGGCACCGGGACGCTGCTGAGGCTCGCGCTGCGGCGCGACCGCGTGATGATGCCCGTATGGATCGCCGTCACCGCCATGATGGTCGTGTCGATGCCGAACACGCTGAACAGCGTGTGGCCGACGGCCGCCGAGCGGGCCGACATCGCCGCCTCCATGAACACCAACAGCTCGATGCGCGCCATGTACGGGCCGGTCTTCGGGGACTCGCTCGGCGCGCTCACGGCGTGGCGCGGGGGCACGTTCGCCGCGATCTTCGCGGCGATCATGAGCCTGCTCATCGTCGTACGGCACACCCGTGACGAGGAGGAGAGCGGGCGCCAGGAGATGGTGTCGTCGGCAATGGTGGGGCGGCGCGCGCCGCTGACCTCCGCGCTGCTCGCGGCCCTCCTCGCCAACGTCGTGCTCGCGCTGATCGTCGCGGGCGGGCTCGCAGGACAGGGCGGGGCGGGTGCGCTCGCGCTCGGCGTGGCCATCGGCGGCTGCGGGATGGTGTTCGCGACGATGGCGGCGATCGTCGCCCAGTTCACGGAGAGCGCGCGGCTCGCGCGCGGCGCGACGTCGGCGGTGCTCGGCATCGCCTTCGTGCTGCGCGCGGCGGGCGACTCCGGTACGAACGACGGCTCGTCGCCGCTGACGTGGATCTCGCCGATCGGCTGGGTGGAGAACACCCGGGCCTTCGCCGACGAACGCTGGTGGGTCCTCGGGCTGCTGCTCGCCGCCATCGTGCTCCAGGGCGTGATCGGCTACGAGCTGGCCGGGCGGCGCGACATCGGCATGAGCTTCCTGCCGACCCGCCCAGGCCCGGCCGACGGACGCCTTGGCACGGCCGGTTCGCTGGCCTGGCGGCTGCAGCGGGGCAGCGTGATCGGCTGGTCGATCGGGTTCCTCGCGGCCGGGGTCGTCTTCGGCGGGATGACGGAGGGCGCGGCCGATCTGGTCGGCGACAGCCGGAACACCATGGAGATCATCGAGCGGATGGGCGGCCAGTCCGGCATCACCGACGCCTTCCTCGCCACGATGGTCGGCATGCTGGGGATGGTCGCGGCCCTCTACATCGTGCAGGCCGTGCTCCGGCTCAGCGGCGAGGAGACGTCGCAGCGCGCCGAACCGATCCTCGCGAACGCGGTCGGCCGCGTCGCCTGGGCGGGCGGCCACCTGGTGATCGCCTTCGCGGGCGCGGCACTCATCATGCTGCTCGGCGGCATCGGCCTCGCGGTCGGCTACGGCCACGAGTTCGGCGCGATCGTCGCCGCCTGCCTGGTCCAGCTCGCCGCGATCTGGACGCTCGGCGGCGTGGCCGTCCTCCTGTACGGGCTGCTGCCGCGCGCCGCCGCGGCGGCGTGGGCGGCGGCGGGCGCGGCGCTGCTCATCGGCTGGATCGGCCCGGCGCTCAAGCTGCCGCAGGCCGTCATGGACATCTCTCCCTTCGGACATCTGCCGAAGCTGCCGGGTGGGGAGATGGCGTGGGGGCCGGTTCTGGTGGAGGTGGTGCTCGCGGTGGTGTTCGTGGGCGTGGGTCTTGTGGGGCTGCGGAGGCGGGACATGGCGAACTGAGCGTTGTACGGCGTTCGTCGGGGGCTCCGCCGGGATCCGGCGGGGCTCCGCGCGTCAGCTCACGTAACGCTTCAGTTCCCCGGTGTCGAGATCGAACCCGACGGGATCGGGCAACCGGACCCGCACGCCGAACAGCACCCGGTGCGCGTCCCGGTAGCCGCCGCCCTCCGGATCCGGGTCGCTGTGCACGGTCACCGAGGAGTCGTCCCGGTCGATCAGCAAATACACCGGGATACCGGCCTCCGCGTAGGCCTGCGGCTTCTCCACCCGGTCACGGGCATGAGTGTCGGAGTCGTACGACGTGATCTCGACCGCCATCAGGATGCCCTCGGCCTCCGCCCAGTCCTTCAGAGTGTCGATGAAGTGCCCGATCGGCGCGAGCACGGCGTCCGGCCGTGCACGCCCCTTGCGGTACGCCTCGGCCTTGATGCCCTGCACCGGATTGAGATCGAGCTCCGGCCTCGCCTGCATGCACTGCCGGATCAGCCACATGATGGCCGCGCCGTGCTTTCCGTCGGTCATCTTCTTGGCTCCGATCCGTCCCCCGATGAACTCCAGCCGGACGGTGTCGGACTCCTTGGCGGCGAAGTCCGAGATCGCCTCGAACTCCTCCACCGTCATCTGAGCCGCGTGCGAGGTGCGCTCTGCCATAACCGTCATCGTGCCCTCCTTTCCAGGCGGGCACCACTGTGACCGGGCGGGTGGGCGCGCGCCGCAGTAACGTCACAGCTCGACGTCGAGCCCCTCAAGCCCCCGGATCACGAAGTTCGGCTTGCGGTCCGGCTTCGACGCGAGGCGCAGCGTAGGCGCCTGCGTGAGCAACGCCCGCATGGATGCCGCGAGTTCGACGCGGGCGAGTGGGGCGCCGATACAGTAGTGGATGCCGGCCGAGAAGGAGATGTGGGGGTTGTCGGGGCGGGTCAGGTCGAGGCGGTCGGGTGTCTCGAACACCGTCGGGTCGTGGTTCGCGGAGCCGAAGAGGAGGGCGACCTCCGAGCCGACGGGGAGGGTCACTCCCGCCACCTCGGTCTCTTCCAGCACCCAGCGTTCGAAGAGCTGGAGCGGGGTGTCGTAGCGCATGAGTTCCTCGACGGCGGACGGTACGAGGCCGTGGTCGGCGCGCAGCGCCGCCAGCTGCTCGGGGTGCTGGAACAGCGCCCACCAGCCGTTCACGGTCGCGTTCACCGTGGCCTCGTGACCGGCGTTGAGGAGCAGCACGCACGTTGAGATCATTTCCTGCTCGGTGAGACGGCTGCCGTCCTCGTCATCGTGGGCGGCGATCAGGCCCGAGATCAGGTCGTCACCGGGACGAACACGGCGGGCGGCGATCAACTCCCGTAGGAAATCGGTGAATTCGCGGGACGCGGCGACCGCCGCGCGCGCCGTCTCCTCCGAAGGGTTCAGCTCGTACATTCCGCAGATCGCCGCCGACCAGGGGCGAAGGGGCGCCCGGTCGGACTCGGGGATGCCGAGCATCTCCGCGATGACCGCTACGGGGAGCGGCTCGGCGACCGCCGTCAGCAGGTCGCCGCCGCCGTCCGCGACGAGGCCCGCCACCAGTTCGTTCGCCAACTTCTCCACGTACGGCTGGAGCCCGCGCACCGTGCCCGGCGTGAACGCCTTCGAGACCAGGCGGCGGATGCGGGTGTGGTCCGGGGGTTCGAGGTCGAGCATGCCGTGGTCGTTGAGGGTGTGGAACGGCTCGTGCTCGGGCGGCGGGGCGGTGCGGCCGAAGTCCTCGTGGGCGTACCGGTGTTGGTAGGTGCGGCCGAGGCGGCGGTCGCGAAGGAGGGCCGATACGTCGGCGTGGTGCGGGATCAGGTACTGGTTCGAGGGCTCGTACCAGTGCACCCGGCCCGCCTCGCGCAGGGCGGCGTAGGCGGGGTACGGGTCGGCGACGAAGGCCGGTGACCAGGGGTCGAAGGCGGCGACATCCATGCCGGGACGTTAGTCCGGGTCACCCCGGCGTGACCAGACGTGCCTCGTACGCGAACACCGCCGCCTGCGTGCGGTCGCGCAGGCCCAGTTTCACCAGGACCCGGCTCACATGCGTCTTGATCGTCGACTCGGCGACGACGAGGCGTTCGGCGATCTCGCCGTTGGACAGGCCCTGCGCGATGAGGACGAGCACCTCCGTCTCGCGCTCGGTCAGCTCCCCGTGCGCGCCCGGCTGCCGGGCCGCCGGGTGTCGCGGCGCCTCGGACAGCTTGGCGAACTCGGTGATCAGACGGCGGGTCACGGTGGGCGCGAGGAGGGCCTCGCCGTTCGCCACCACGCGTACGCCGTCGGCGAGTTCGCGCGCGGAGGCGTCCTTGAGGAGGAAGCCGGAGGCGCCGGCCCGCAGCGCCTGGTAGACGTATTCGTCGAGGTCGAAGGTGGTCAGGACGAGGACCTTGGTGCCCGCGTCGGCCGGTTCCGTCGCGACGATCTCGCGGGTGGCCTCGATGCCGTTCAGCTCCGGCATGCGGATGTCCATCAGGACGACGTCGGGGCGGAGTTCGTGGACCTTGGTGATGGCCTCGGCGCCGTCGACCGCCTCGCCGACGACCTCGATGTCGGGCATCGCGTTCAGGAGGACCGAGAAGCCCTCGCGGACCATCATCTGGTCGTCGGCGACGAGGACCCTGATCACGCCTGCTCCTCGGGCTCGGGGGTGGTGGCCGCGCCGACCGGGATGAAGACGGTGACCTCGTAGCCGCCGTCGGCCGTCTCCCCCGCCGTCATCTCGCCGCCCAGCATGGACACGCGCTCGCGCATGCCGGTGATGCCGTGCCCGGCGCCGGGGCTGGGCTTGACCAGGCCGGTGCACGGGCCGTTCACGATCCGCAGGCCGAGGCCCCCGAGGACGTACGACACCTCGACGGCGGCCTGTGAACCGGGCGCGTGCCGCAGGGTGTTGCTGAGCGCCTCCTGCACGATCCGGTACGCCGACAGCTCGACGCCGGGCGGGAGCTCGCGGGCCGCGCCGGTCAGCGTCTTCGTGGCGGTCAGGCCGGCGTCCCGGACGTTCTCCAGGAGCTTGTCGAGGTCGGCGAGGGTGGGCTGCGGGGCGTCGGGGGCCTCGTAATCCTCCGCGCGTACGACGCCCAGGACACGGCGGAGTTCGGTGAGGGCCGCCACCGCGTTCTCGCGGATCGTGACGAAGGCCTGTTCCAGCTCCGGGGGCGGGTTCTCCACACGGTAGGGGGCGGCCTCCGCCTGGATGGCGACGACCGACATGTGGTGCGCCACCACGTCGTGCAGCTCGCGCGCGATGTTCGTGCGCTCTTCGAGGAGCGTACGCTTGTCGCGCTCGACGGCGGTGACCGTGCGCTCCTGCACGACCTCGCGCCGGGTGGCGCGGTTGACCTGGACGAGCGCCACGATCCCGACCCCGAGCCCCGACAGCACCGCCATCGGGACCGCGATGCCACCGTCGATGCCGCCGAAGAGCACCGCGGACAGCAGCGCGTACAGCGTGGACAGGGACCACATCCACGCCGCCGTACGCGGCCGGGTGCGGGCCGCGACCACCATCATCACGACCGTGTGGCCCAGGAGACTGCCGCCCGACCACGGGTAGAGGCCGTCGCTGGTCGCCCACACGAGGACCGGGGCCACCAGGAGCGAGAGCCACCAGGCGAGCACCGGGCGGATCAGGGTGAGCGCCACCGGGACCGACGCCATCAGCCCGGCGACGAGGGCGAAGGGGCCTTCGTCGATGGCGCCGTAGCTCGTCGCTCCCACGAACAGCGTGAGCGCGGCGAGTACGAGGACGACGGCGTGCGGCAGCAGCCCCAGGTGCTTGCGCGTCCCGTCGGGGAACTGCCGGGCCCACGGCCCGTCCGTGCCCGCGCGGGGCAGCGGCCGGTACGCGAGCACGCCGCGGAACAGGTCCTCGCGCAGCCCCCGCAGCGCCGACTTGGCGAGACTGAACTCGGGGCTGTGCTCGCGCGGCGCCCCGGAGATGGTGGTCGTGTCGGTCATGGCGTTCACGGTAGGACCGGGCGGAGGGGCGGCGCGTCCGTACGGAGGAGGGTTTGCGGGGGTCCGTCGGAAGGACTACGTGGGGCCACGGAGCGGCCCCCGGGCGGTCACCAGGCCAGTTGCGCGATCTCCTCCGCGACCACCGCGCAGGCGTCCGCCGCCGGGTCGATCGGCGGGAAGTGGCCGACCTCCTCCAGATACGTGACGCCCACGACCTCGCCCGCCTTCGCCGCCGCGTCCGCGTACGCCTCGGTCAGGGCGAAGGGGACGGTGGTGTCCGTGCGGCCCTGGACGACGGTCGTGGCGACACCGGTCGGCAGGAGTTCCACGGGGTCGGTGTACGGGCGCCGTTCGTCGAACAGACCCTTCGTACCGCCCAGGAGTTGGACGCAGGCGCCCGCGCACACGCCGAGTTCCTCGGCGAGCGTGAAGTCCGCGAGCGGGGCGAGGGCGACGACGCCGCGCAGCGCCGCCGAGTCCGGGGTGCGCCAGGGGGCGCCCTCCGGCAGTACGTGCCGGGCGGCGGCCCACAGCGCGAGGTGGCCGCCGGCCGAGTGCCCGGTGACGACGGTGCGGCGGGCGTCGGCGGAGGGGAGGTGCTCGGCGACGAGGGCGGGCATGGTGTCGAGCGCGTTCGCGACGTCGTCGAAGGTCTCCGGCCAGCGGCCGGCGATGGGGCCTTGGGCGTCCTGGTGGGGCAGCGAACTACCGCGCCGGTACTCGACGTTCGCGACGGCGAAACCACGTCGCGCCAGGAAGTCGCAGAACGGGCCCAGGTACGCCCTGTCGTACGGCGCCCGCCACGCGCCGCCGTGCAGGACCACGACCAGCGGGGCGGCGGTGGAGCCGTCCCTCGGGGCGTAGAAGTCGACGATCTGATCGGGGTGATCGCCGTACGCGGCGCTGACGTCCGGCGGCGCGGCGGGGTGCGAGAAGGCCGACGCCTCCTCCGCCTCCTCACGGGCGGCGCCGGACTTGTCGGGGTCTGGCATGCTCCAACCTCTCGACGTCGTGCGGAACTTGCGGGTTACGGGTATGCGGACGCTACCAGGCCCGTGACGTGCGTCAACACGCACAGTGACGGCACAAACGGTTCCTTTGTTCCGTTACCCTGGCCGCCATGACCAGTGACCCGGCGCGGCCGCCCGAACCCGGCACGCTGCGCCCCGGTGGGCGCACCGCGCGGGTGCGGGCCGCGGTGCTCGACGTGACGGGCGACGTCCTCGCGGAACAGGGCTTCGACCGGCTCGACCTCGCCGATGTGGCGCGGCGCGCGGACGTCGGCAAGACGACGGTGTACCGGCGGTGGGGTTCGCCCACGGGGCTCGTCGCGGACCTCCTCGACCAGATGGCGCGGGAGCCGCTTCCGCGCACCGAGACGGGGACGCTCCGCGGGGATCTGGTGGCCAACGCGCGTCTTGTGCAACGTACGTTGGCGGATCGGCGGCAGGGGGCGCTGTTCCGGGCGGTGATCGCGGCGGCGGCGTGTGACGCGCGTGCGGCGGATGCGCTCGCGCGCTTCTACGCGGTGCGGGTGGCGGAGTGGGCCCCCTGCGTGGAACAGGCGGTGTCCCGCGGCGAATTGCCTCCCGGCACGTCCCCCTCCGAGGTCATCCGCGCCGTCTCGGCCCCCCTCTACTACCACCTCCTCACCACCGGCACCGCCCCCACGGACACCGACGCGTGCCGCTCCGCGGAGGCGGTGGTGGTGGCGGCCGTGGCCGGGGTGTACGTCGTCGCGTAGCGCGGCGACGGGGTTGGTGAACCGGTGCCGGGGGGTGTGAACCGGTGCCGGGGCGGGCTCGTGGTGTTGGGCGCGGCGCCCCGGGGTTCCCGGCTGCGCCGGGAGCGGCGCTTCTGGTGCTGGGCGCGCTGCCCCGGAGTTCCCGGCTGCGCCGGGGCGGGCTCGTGGTGCTGGGCGCGCTGCCCCGGGGGCGGTGCTTCCCGGGGTCGGCGCCCACTCTTTAGGGCACGCCGCACCGGGGGCCGCCTTGCCCACCCTGCCGCCCAAGGCGGCAGATTGCCCAAGGCGGGTGCGGCCGACCGCAATGGGTGGGGAGCCGTGGTTTGGCGGCAGATCACCCGAGGCGGGCGCGGCCCACCGCAACGGGCCGGGAGCCGTGGTTTGGCGGCAGATTGCCCGAGGCGGGTGCGGCCGACCGCAATGGGTGGGGAGCCGTGGTTTGGGGGCAGATTGCCCGAGGCGGGTGCGGCCCGCCGCAACGGGCCGGGAGCCGTGGTTTGGCGGCAGATCGCCCAAGGCGGTGCGGCCCGCCGCAACGGGCCGGGAGCCGGGCTCGGCGGCAGATCGCCCAAGGCGGTGCGGCTCACCGTGGGGCCGACGCCCCCGGAGGGGGCGGGTGGGTGGGAGATGGGCGGGGCGCCCCAAGGGGCGGTCGAGGTGACCCGCTTCAGGCCCCGTCGGCGATTGATGCGCGTCGGCCCCGGGTGGGCAATTCAAGCCCCGCCGTCGGACGATAGCCCGCGGGTGCCGGGGCGGAGGCCCGTGGGTGTAACCCCGGACCCGGTGTTACGGGAGTTCGTGGGAGAGGGAGCGCGCCGCGCGTTCCACGTCCGCGTAGGAGAGGTACAGCGGCGTGAAGCCGAAGCGGAGGATGTCGGGGGCGCGGAAGTCACCGACGACGCCGCCCGCGATCAGCCGCCGCATCACGTCATCCGCGTCAACGCACCGCAACGCCACCTGACTCCCCCGCTCCCCGTGCGGCCCCGGCGTCACCGACTCCACCCGCCCCCCGGGAACGTACGCCTCGACACACTCGAGGAAGAAGTCCGTCAGGGCGAGGGACTTGGCGCGGACCGACTCGACGGAGACGTCAGGGCGCGCCCACACTTCCAGCGCCGCCTCCAACGCCAGCATCGACAGAATGTCCGGCGTCCCGACCCGCCCCCGTACGACCCCATCCGCGGCCTCGTACTCGGAACGCATCCCGAACGGTTCGGCGTGCGAGTTCCACCCGGGCAGCGGCGAGTCGAAGGCCGCCTGGTGCGCGCGCCGCACGTACAGGTAGGCGGGCGAACCCGGCCCCCCGTTCAGGAACTTGTACGTGCAGCCGACCGCCAGGTCGACCCCGTGTTCGTCGAGCCCGACCGGCAACGCCCCCGCGCTGTGGCACAGGTCCCACACCGAGACCGCCCCCGCGGCGCGGACCGCCGCCGTCAGCGCCAGCAGGTCGTGCAGCCGACCGGTCCGGTAGTCGACGTGGTTGAGGAGCACCGCCGCCGTACGCGACGAGACCTCCCCCGGTACCGCTCCCGGTTCCACGGCCCGTACCGAACACCCCGTCATCCGGCCCGCCGACGCGGCGATGTACCCGTCCGTGGGGAACGTCGCGGCATCGACGAGGATCTCGTCGCGCCCCTCCCCCGCGAGCCGCACCGCACCCACAAGTGCCTTGAAGACATTGACACTTGTGGAGTCGCCGACCACGACCTGCCCGGCCGCCGCACCCACCAGCGGCGCGATGAGATCGCCGATCCGCTCGGGCGCGGTCCACCACCCGGACTCCGTCCAGGACCGGATCCGCAGCTCGCCCCACTGCCGCCGTACGACGTCCTCGACCCGCCCCGGCACGTTCGCCGGCAGCGCGCCCAGCGAGTTCCCGTCGAGGTACACGACGTCGTCGTCGAGGACGAAGTCGCCGCGTACGCCCGCGAGTTCGTCCTTCGCGTCCAGCTCGCGCGCCCGCTCGTACAGATCAGACATGGGACCTCGCCGTCCACAGCTCGGGGAACACGTTCTTGCCTGCCCGCTTCTCCAGCCACGCCACACCGGCGGAGCCACCCGTGCCCGCCTTCGCGCCCATGGCGCGCCGCGTGGCCACCAGATGGTCGTTCCGCCAGCGCCACACCAGCTCGGCGACGTCCGTCAACGCCTCGCCCAGACGCGCGAGTTCGTCGTTCTCGTCGCCCGCGTAGAGGCGCGTCCACACCGCCTCGACCTCCGGCGACGGCTCGTACTTCTTCGACACGTCACGGTCGAGGACGGCGCGCGGCACCGGGTGTCCGCGCCGGTAGAGCAGCCGCAGCACCTCGTCGTACAGGCTCGGCTCGTGCAGCGCCTTCTTCAGCTCGGCGTGCACCCGGGGCGCGCCGCGGTGCGGCACCAGCATCGACGCCGACTTCTCGCCGAGCAGGAACTCCATGCGCCGGTACATCGCCGACTGGAAGCCGGAGCCGTCGCCGAGCGCGGAGCGGTAGGAGTTGAACTGGGCGGGGGTGAGCCGGCCGAGCGGCCGCCACGAGGCGTTGAGCGCGTCCAGTTCGTGGACGGACCGTTTCAGCGCCGCGATCGCCGTCGGTACGTCGTCGCTGCCGAGGGCGGTGGCCGCCGTCTCCCACTCGTGCACGATGACGGTGAACCACAGCTCCATGACCTGCGTGGTGACGAGGAAGACCATCTCGCCGGGATCGTCCGAGCGCGGCTGCTGGAGGTGGGTGAGGACGTCGGCCTGGACGTAGTCCTCGTAGGGCGTGGTGCCCGCGAAGTCGAGATGCGGGGTGGCAGGCGCCTCGGTGTCGCGACCCGCGTCGTGATCCGTGTCGTGATCCGCGTCGTGGGACATCGCTGTCTCCTGTTTTGTACTCCGGGTAGCGGTCCGCCCTGCCGTTACCGGCACGGGGCCCCGGTCCCCGCCTGCATCCTCCGCAATCGTCCCCGGAAACGGCAAGGCCCGCCTGGTCACAATGACCGGCGGGCCGCACCGCGACGGAAAGTCTCAGGTCAGCGTCTGCGCCGCCGTCTCCGAAGAGTCCTTGAGGAACTGCGTGCAGCGCTCGTACTCCTCCTGCTCACCGATCTCGCCCGCGGCCCGCGCGAGGGCGTGCAGCGCGCGCAGGAAGCCGCGGTTGGGCTCGTGCTCCCACGGCACCGGGCCGTGGCCCTTCCAGCCGCTGCGGCGCAGCGAGTCGAGGCCGCGGTGGTAGCCGGTGCGGGCGTAGGCGTACGACTCGACGACGCTGCCGCGCTGGTACGCGTCGTCGGCGAGCTGCGCCCAGGCGAGCGAGGAGGTCGGGTACTTCGCGGCGACGTCCGCCGGGGCCGTGCCGGTCGCGAGCAGCTCGCGGGGCTCCGGGTCGTCCGGGAGCTCGGTCGGGGGCGGACCGCCGAGGAGGTTCTCGTGAAGGTTCATGGGGTCAAGTGTGCCGCGCCCGGCCGGCGACCTGTCGAGTGCCCCGGTGACACATTCGACGGGCCCGGCTCCCCGAAGGGAACCGGGCCCGTACACGTGCTGAAGTGCCTTACTTGATCTTCGTACCCGTCGAGCGCAGGTTCTCGCAGGCCTGGACGATGCGGGCGGTCATGCTCGCCTCGGCCTTCTTGCCCCACACGCGCGGGTCGTACGTCTTCTTGTTGCCGACCTCGCCGTCGACCTTCAGGACGCCGTCGTAGTTCTCGAACATGTGGCCGGCGATGGGCCGCGTGAAGGCGTACTGGGTGTCGGTGTCGAGGTTCATCTTCACGACGCCGTTCTCAAGCGCGGTGGTGATCTCCTCGACCGTGGAGCCGGAGCCGCCGTGGAAGACGAAGTCGAACGGCTTCGAGCCGGCCGGCTGCCCGTACTTCGCGGCGACGCCCTCGTTCAGCTCCTTGAGCAGGTCGGGGCGGAGCACGACGTTGCCCGGCTTGTAGACGCCGTGCACGTTGCCGAAGGACGCGGCCAGCAGGTAGCGGCCCTTCTCGCCCAGGCCGAGGGCCTCGGCGGTGCGCAGCGCGTCGTCGACGGTCGTGTAGAGGTTGTCGTTGATCTCGTGCGAGACGCCGTCCTCCTCACCGCCGGTCGGGGTGATCTCGATCTCGAGGATGATGTTCGCGGCCTTGGCCTTGGCGAGCAGCTCCTGCGCGATCGTGAGGTTGTCGGAGAGCGTCTCCGCCGAGCCGTCCCACATGTGGGACTGGAACAGCGGCAGGCCGCCGGCCTCGACGCGCTTCTGCGAGATCGCGAGCAGCGGGCGTACGTAGCCGTCCAGCTTGCCCTTGGGGCAGTGGTCGGTGTGCAGCGCGATCTTGTTGCCGTAGCGGGCGGCCGCGACGTGCGCGAACTCGGCGAGCGCTTCGGCGCCGACGACCATGTCCTTGACGCCCTGGCCCGAGAGGTACTCGGCGCCACCGGTGGAGATCTGGATGATGCCGTCGGACTCGGCCTCGGCGAAGCCCTGCAGCGCGGCGTTCAGGGTCTGCGTCGACGAGACGTTGATGGCCGGGTAGGCGAACTTCCCCGCCTTGGCCCGGTCGAGCATCTCGTTGTACTGGTCCGGGGTTGCGATGGCCATCTGCCGTCTCCTCGTAAAGCGCGGGTTGCGGGGCTCGGGTTGTCGTTCTCGGTGGTTCTGGTGACCCTCACCAAGCGTCAAAGGGGTGACATCATCGTCGACCCCATCTTTCCAGACTTGCGCGAATGCTCTAGTCCAGACCGAGCTCGTCCTTCGAGAAGGCGAAGAGGTACGGCACCCCGGCACCCTCGGTGATCTTCTCGGCGGCGCCGGTGGCCCGGTCCACGATGGTCGCGACGGCGACGACCTCGGCCCCGGCCTCGCGCACCGCCTGCACGGCCTCCAGCGGGGAACCGCCGGTGGTGGACGTGTCCTCGACGACGAGCACGCGGCGCCCCTTGATGTCCGGGCCCTCCACGCGCTTCTGCAGGCCGTGCGCCTTGGCGGCCTTGCGGACGACGAACGCGTCTAGGCGCTGCCCGCGCCCGGCGGCGGCGTGCAGCATCGCGCCGGCGACCGGGTCGGCGCCCATGGTGAGGCCGCCGACCGCGTCGAAGTCGAGGCCGTGCTCGGCGGTCAGGTCGAGGAGCACCTCGCCGACCAGCGGGGCGGCCTCGCCGTCGAGGGTGACGCGGCGCAGGTCGACGTAGTAGTCGGCCTCGATGCCGGAGGAGAGCGTCACCTTGCCGTGCACCACGGCCTTGTTCTTGATCTGCGTCAGCAGCGCGTCGCGCACGTCGTTCGTCGTCATGCCTACGAGCTTAGATGTGGGTCCAGGTCCACGTGGTGCGGGCCTCCAGCGGTTCCACCGGGGTGACCAGGCGGGGCGCGGTGTTGAGCCCGTTCGGCGGCCCGGTCTGCGGTTCCACGCAGACGGCCGCGTCCTGCTCGTCGTACACGACGACCCACTGCTCGGGGCTGGTCACCTCGACCCGGAGGGCGCCCGGCCAGGACAGCGTGACGTCGACGCCGTCGGGCATCCCGAAGCAGTCGTCCCAGGGGCCGGGGGTGGCCTCGACGCGCTTGCCGGTCGGCAGGTGGTCGGTGCCGCGCTCCTCCTGCCAGGCCGGGTCGAAGGCGATCTGTACGCCGCTGCCGCCGTCGGTGATGGTCCGGTTGAACCAGGGGTGCCAGCCGGCCTGCGCGGGGAACGAGTCGCCGTACGTCTCGATGCCGAGGGAGAGGGTCAGCGAGTCCTCGGTGAGCGAGACGAGCTGGGTGACGCGGCCGCTGTACGGCCAGGGGTCGGTGAGGTCGTACGTGAAGACGGCCTCGGTGCGGGTCTCGCGGGCGGTGGTCCACTCGGCGTTCCGGCCGAAGCCGTGGATGGCGTGCGGCGGGGAGTTCAGCGGCATCTGGTGCACGTTGCCGCCGTCCCGGAACCGGCCGTCCCTGATGCGGCCGCACCACGGCACCATCGGGAAGCAGCCGTACTTCTCGCCCTGGCGGAGCAGTTCGGTGCCGGAGATCTTCAGGCTGCTGATACGGCAGCCGTTGCCCGGCGCCACGGTCACTTCCGCGTCGCCCGCGGTCAGCGTCGTTTCCTGTGTCGTCACGGGTCCCGAGCCTATGCGGGGTGGGGCTATCGGCGCCTGCGCAGGGCCCGGCCGACGACGATCGCCGAGGCGAGGGCGAGGGCCGCGGCGGGGGCGGCCCAGCGGAGTGTGGCGCTGGTCGTGACGCCTTCGGGGGCGGGTACGGGGGCGTAGCGGCCGCGCGGCGGGGCGTGGTCGACCTCTTCCGCGCTGCGGCCGATCATGGTGCGGCGGGCGTGCGCGGCGGCGGGCTCCGCCGGGAGGTCGGAGCCAGGCAGATCAAGCCCCTGCGGCGGCAGATCAAGCCCCTGCGGCGATTGAGCAGCGGGGTCCGGGGCAGAGCCCCGAGGCGTGTCGGCGGCGGCTGCCGTACCAGTGTCATCGGCGTCACCGCCGGAGGCCTCGTCGGGGTCCGAGCCCGGTTCCTGGCCGGTGGCTCCGAGGTTCCCCGCGAAACGGTTCAGCAGGCGGTGGGCGGCCGATTCCACGGCCTCGCGCGGCAGTTCCGTGACCCGGCCGTCGGCGGAGCCGGTGCCGGAGAAGGTGACGGCGGAGCCGCCGGCCGCCGCGGCGACGCGGGCGGTCAGGGCGAACTTCACGCCTCCGCTGCCGCGGGCCTCGGTGGCGTCGCCCGTCATGGCGAAGGAGCCGTCGGCGGACTGGGTGACGGTGACGCTGCCGCGGTACGTGATGGTGTGTCCGCCGATGCGTACCTTCAGGCGGCCTCCGGTGCCGGAGGCGTCGCGTTGGTAGCCGGGTAGGGCGCGGTCGACGCGTTGGGGGTCGCAGAGCACCGCCCGCAGGGACTCCGCCGGAACCGGAACGAACACCTCATGCTCCATGTCGCCGAGCCTAGCGACCCCGCCGCACACGTGTCCCCCCTTCGCGGCCCCCCTTTCCACTTTCCACCACCCCCCGACCCCCTACGCCACGGGGCTCCGCCCCGGACCCCGCGCCTCAAACGCCGGCGGGGCTGGAAAAGACCGGGGCTCCGCCCCGTACCCCGCTGCTCAAGCGCCGCAGGGGCTTGAGGTGCTAACCCGTCCGCGTAGGGCACCACCCATCTCCCACCCACCCGCCCCCTCCAGGGGCGTCGGCCCCACGGGGACCGCAACCGCCTTGGGCAATCTGCCGCCTTGGGCGGCAGGGTGGGCAAGGCGGCGCCCGGTGCGGGGCGCGTCAACGGCAGGCGTCGGCCACGGCACCCGGTCCCAGACCCCGGTGCCGCGCACCCGCTAGTCGCCGAAGCGGGGATGCACCAACGTCGACGGGGCCGTGCCGGAGGCAGGGTGGACCGCGGCGGCGCCCGGTGGGACGCGGGGGCGGGACCAGCTCGCCAGGACGTAGCCCGCCGCATCGGCGCCGCGATACGCCACCTCCCGCAACCCCGCGGAGCGCACCGTCACCGCAGCCGTCCGCAACGACGCATCACCCCCACCCACCCGCACCACCACTCGCCCCCGCTCCGCGAGGACCCGGCCCACCAAACCGTAGAACTCCTGCGAGTACAGCTTCGTGCTCGCCGTGCTGCCGGGATCCGGCAGATCGCACACCACCACGTCGTAGGGAAGAGCCCGCGGTGCGCCCCGGAGCCAGGCGAACACGTCCGCCGTCACCACCCGCACCCGAGGATCCGACAACGCCCGCCCGTTCAGCTCGCTCAGCCCCGGATCGGTTCGCGCGAGCCGCACCACCTCCGGATCCGGGTCGACCACGTCGACCCTCCGCACCCCGCGGTGCCGCAACGCCTCCCGCGCCGCGAGCCCGTCACCCCCACCGAGGACGAGGACCCGCGCCCGCGGCCCCCCGCGCAGCGCGGCCCCGGCGAACTCCGCCTGCCCGCCGCCCGGTTCCCGCCCGTCCGCCCGCAAACGGCCGTCCAGGTACAGGGCCGCGGGGCGCCGCCCACCGCCCGTGAGCACGACCTCCTGCACCCCGCTCTGCACGGCGATCCGCACATGCGCCCCGAACAGGGCGTGCCGCGCCGCCCGTTCGAAGTCGTCGACGAGCACCCAGGACGTGGCGAGCACGCCGAGTACCGTGACGTTGGCGACGACCAGCAGCCAGCGGGCGCGGCGGCTCAGGTCCCGGCGGAACAGTCCGAGGACGAGGACCGCGCCAGCCACCGCGTTGATCGCCCCCGTGAGCAGCGCCCCCGTCAGTTGCCCGAGCAGCGGCAGGAGCAGGAAGGGGAAGGCGAGGCCGCCGACCAGCGCGCCCACGTAGTCCGCCGCGAACAGGTCCGCCACCGCGCCGCCCGCGTCCTGCCGTCTGATCCGCTGGATCAGCACCATGAGCAGGGGGACTTCCGCGCCGATCAGGACGCCGATGGCCAGCGAGAACGCGACGAGCAGCCAGCGCGGCCCGTCCACCCAGGCCCCGCCCCAGTCCCCGGTCCACGCGAACACCGCGTACAGCGCTATCGCGCTGCAGCCGCCGACGAGCGCGAGCAGCGATTCGATCATCCCGAAGCCGACCGCGGCCCGCAGCCGCAGCCGCTTGGCGGCGAGCGAACCGAGGCCCATCGCGAAGACCATGACGGAGAGCACGACGGAGGCCTGGGTGACGGAGTCGCCCATCAAGTACGAGGCGAGCGCCACCAGTTCGAGTTCGTAGACGAGCCCGCAGGCCGCGCAGATGAAGACGCCGACCAGGACGAGGAAGCGGGCCGTGCCCGGTCTCACCGGCAGCGGCGTCCGGACCGGGCCGCCCCAGGGCCGGGGAGCCTCGGGGCCTCCGGGCGGTGCGGGCGGGTGCGGTTCGATCACGCCTGGAACGCTACGTCACCGTCCAACTCCGACCGGTCACCCACACGTGTGGAACCCGGGTCCCGCAGGCATAACGCGAACACAACGATGAGCTGTCCACCCTCGACCCCGGCCCCGGCACACCACTCACAGCGCCGCCGCCAACGGCATCCGCGCCCCCACCCTCGTACGAGTGGCGACCAGTTGGCCGTCCTGCGGGTAGGCGTGCCAGGTGCGCCAGTGCACCTGGCCCTCGTGCCGCTGCGCGAGCATCGCGGTGAAGGCGTACGGGCTGCCGGGGAAGACGCCCGCGAGGCCGTTCGGATGGTCGGCGACGAGGGCGAGCAATTCCTGTGCGCGGCCCGCGAATTGACCCGCCGTCAAATGTTCGACGCGGGCCGCGAATTCGTACTCCCAGTCGCCGAGGCGCTTGGCGACGCCCAGCGGGAGCGGGGTGCTGCTGCCGGGGATGCACGCCACGGTCTCCGAACAGCTGCCGCGCTCCTCCTCTAGCAGCACCTGGTGAGAGGCGCCGAGCAGTCTCAACTGGAGCTTCGCGTCGTTGATTTCGAGGTCGAGGGCGGCGAGGGCGGGCAGTGGCTCGCGGCCCAGGGCCCAGGCCAGATCGGCCGCACTCGTATCGCTGTAGGCAGTGTTCAGGGTCGTGAGCATGGGTCGGCTCCGCTAGCACGCAAAGGGAGGTGGGGCCGGCTGAGTCGAAGGGCCGGCTCGGGCCCACGCGAACGCGGTAACTGCGTAGTACGAGGGCTGCGTTGACGGTTAAAGGGAATCATGGGGGGTGGCGCCGCCACAGCGTTTTTACCCAACTTCGGAGGGTTTCCATCCCCCCGAGGGCAGCTCAGCTCAACTGTTCAACTTCCACGACCATCTTTCGCGCCCGGCGCACACCCTCCGGGGGCGCAACCGGACAAACGTGCGGCCCACGCGGACCGACTGCCCCGTGTCAGTCGCCTCCGCGCGGGCCGCACCCCCCGGACGCGGCGCGTCAGCTTCCGCCGCCGCCGCAGCCGCCACCGCCGCCACCGCACGACGAGCCGCCTCCGCAGGAGGAGCCGCCGCACGACGAGCCGCCGTGATGTCCACCGGAGTCACCGGACGAGCAGCCGCCGCCACCGCCCGCGCCGCCACCACCCGCGGCGCCGCCGGCCCACCAGCTGCCCCGGCCGGCCCGGTTCTTCTTCTTGAGCGAGGTGCTGGGCGCGCCGCTGCCGCCCGCCTTGGCCGTTCCGATCACGATCGCGACTACCAGCGCGATGAAGAGCACGATGACGAAGGTCCCCATCACCGGTCCTCCTTTCTCTTCCCCCGAACCCCCGCGGTCCCCCGAGGGGCCGCCCCGAGCGGGCGTGACAGGGGGATGCCCCTGCCAGGAGCGCGTCAAAGCAGAGTTGAGCTAATCCAGAGGTTCGGCGCAGGATGGCCGCCATGACCGCCACCCCGAACAGCTCGCCCAGCCAGCACCGCCCGCGCCCCCTGCTCAACCGCCGCCTCGCCGAGTTCGGGACGACGATCTTCGCCGAGATGTCCGCGCTCGCCGTCAAGACCGGCGCCATCAACCTCGGCCAGGGCTTCCCCGACACCGACGGCCCCGAGCAGATCCGGGAAGCGGCGGTCAGGGCGCTGCGCGAGGGCCACGGCAACCAGTACCCGCCGGGCCCCGGCATCCCCGAGCTGCGCACCGCGATCGCCGACCACCAGCTGCGCCGCTACGGCATGGAGTTCGACCCCGACCGCGAGGTCCTGGTCACGGCGGGCGCCACGGAAGCCATCGCCGCCTCCCTCCTCGCGCTCGTCGAGCCGGGCGACGAGGTCGTCGCCTTCGAGCCGTACTACGACTCGTACGCGGCGAGCATCGCGCTCGCGGGCGGCACCAGGGTGCCGGTCACGCTCCGCCCGACCGTCGACGGGAGTGCGTCGTTCCGCCTCGACCTCGACGAGCTGCGCGACGCGATCACCCCGCGCACCCGCCTCCTCCTCGTCAACACCCCGCACAACCCCACCGGCACCGTCCTGACCCGCGCCGAGCTGACCGCGATCGCCGAACTCGCCGTCGAGCGCGACCTGTTGGTGGTCACGGACGAGGTGTACGAGCACCTGACGTACGGCGACGCCGAGCACATTCCGCTGGCCTCGCTGCCCGGCATGCGCGAGCGGACCGTGACCATCGGAAGCGCCGGGAAGACGTTCTCGTTCACCGGGTGGAAGGTCGGCTGGGTGACGTCGACGCCGGAGCTGGTCACCGCGGTGCGCTCGGCGAAGCAGTTCCTGACGTACGTGTCGGCCGGTCCGTTCCAGTACGCGGTCGCGGAGGCCCTCGCGCTCCCCGACAGCTACTTCTCCGACTTCCGCGCCACCATGACCGCCAAGCGCGATCTCCTCGCGGCGGGCCTGGAGGACGCGGGCTTCACCGTCTTCCGCCCGCAGGGCACGTACTTCATCACCACCGACATCCGGCCGCTCGGCTTCGACGACGGCTTCGAGTTCTGCCGGGCGCTGCCCGAGCGCTGCGGCGTCGTCGCGGTCCCGAACGCCGTCTTCTACGACGACCGGGACGCGGGAGCGCCCTTCGTACGGTTCGCGTTCTGCAAGCGGGACGAGGTGCTGAGCGAGGCGGCGGAGCGACTCGCCAAACTGCAGGCATAGTTTTCCCGTTCTCCTCGCGTCCTTGTGGGCGTCAGAGAACGGGAGGGGCCATGGACCCGCAGGATCAGCTGAGATTCCGGGACTTCGTCGACGCCAGATGGGGCAGTCTGCTCCGGCTCGCGAACCTGCTCACCGGCGGCGACCGGCACGAGGCGGAGGATCTCGTGCAGACCGCGCTGATGAGGGCGCTGGGGCGCTGGCGGCACATCGACGACCCGGAGGGGTACGTCCGCACGGTGATGTACCGGCATCAAGTCAGCCGCTGGCGGCTGCGCCGGCCGCACCGCGAGCCGACGTTCGACGCGTCGCGCACGGTGTGGCGCGAGGAGGGCACGGCCGACGGCACCGCCGACGCCGATCTGCGGATCACCATGGCCGGAGCGCTGGCCCGGCTCACCCCTCGGCAGCGCACGATGCTCGTCCTGCGCTACTTCGAGGACCTGTCCGAGAGCGAGGTGGCGAACGCCCTCGGCTGCTCGATCGGCACCGTACGCAGCACCACCCACCGCTCCCTGGCCCGGCTGCGCACGCTCGCGCCGGAGCTCGACACCCGGCGGCCCGCCACGGCCCCCGACACCGCGAACGGCACCGCGCCGAAGGGGGCCCACGCATGAACGCCGACCAGCACACCGACCAGCTCGACCGCACACTCCGGGACACCCTGCAGGCCTGGGCCCCCGACGCCACGGGCCCCGCCCCCGCGGGCCTCGCCGACCGTCTCGTCCGCCGCCGCAGGCGCCGCACCGCGCTCCGGGTCGCCGGCGCCGCCCTCGGCCTCACCGCCGTCGCCTTCGGCACGGTCCTCGTCACCGACCCGGGTGGCGGGGAGCCCTCGCCCGCCCACCACGTCAGCCGCGAGGGCAAGCTGCGCTGGCAGACCACGCTGCCGGGAAAGACCACGTGGGACGCCTGCGCCATGGGTCCTGGCGCCGTGTACTGCCGGGGCGCCGGATACGACGGCATCGGCGTCGACACCCGTACCGGAAAGGTCGTATGGCAGCGGGAGGCCGAGCGCAAGGGCGACGGCGGCACCCCGGCGGGCTCGGTCACCGGCGTCCGCGACGGCATCCTCTACTCCTACGCCGACCACGCCCCGGGCACCTCGAACCCCCGCACCGACCTCGTCGCCGTCGACCTCGACAGCCACAAGGTGCTGTGGAAGCAGAAGCTCGCCGACGACAGCCGCGACGCGGACTCGGCCGTGCTCTTCGACGGCGGCGTCCTCGCCAACACCCCGACGTTCAAGAGCGCCGCCGCCCTCGACCCGAAGACCGGCCGCACCCTGTGGACGTACAAGTGGAAGCGCGCCGACTGCTCGGCGGTCGCGATCGGCGGCGTCCCGTACCTGACGTGTTCGCCGGACAGCGAGAAGGCGCCGCAGCGCAGCACCGTCGTCCGCCTCGACCCGAGGACCGGCCGCCCGCACACGGTCGCGACGGTGGCGGGGATGACGTATGCCATCGGCCGGGACGGCGACACCGTGCTGCTCGCGCGCCTCGCCGGAAAGCAGGACCACGTCGGTGAGCCGGGACCCGTCGACCTGATCCGCGTCGACACCGGCACCGGGAAAGTGACCCGGCACCGCGCCGACGGGCCGCGCGGAGGCGTGATCGCGGACGGCGTCATGCTCACGGTCCGCAGCGACGGCACCGCGCTCGCGTGGTCGGCCACCAACGGGAAACAGCTGTGGGCGAGCCCGACCGGCCTCCGACTCCGCAAGGACCCCACCGGACCCGACACGTACGAACTGGCCTCCCCCGCCGCCGTGAACCTCCCCGACCGGGTCGCCTACTTCCTCGACCCGACCGGGAACCTGGTCGGCCTCGACCTCGACAACGGCACGGTGCGCTGGCGCGGAAAGGCCGACCTGCCCGAGCAGCCGTTGCTCGGCGGCGTGTTCCCGCAGCTCATGACCGAGGGACGGCACGGCCTCATCGGCCAGACCGGCGACGCGCTGTTCCGCATCGATCCGAAGCCGACGCCGCGTTCCGGATCGTAGAACGACGAGAGCCCGGCCCCATGTGGGGCCGGGCTCTCGTCGTGGCTCAACGACTCACTCGGCGTCGTTGCCGTCCTCCGGCTTCTCCGCGGAGTCGACCTCGGCCTCAAGGCCGAGCTGCTCCACGAGCCAGCGGTCGAACTCGATCGCGGCGCGCACCCAGCTGACCGTCGACGACACGAAGTGCTCCAGGGAGACCCCGGTGCCGATCAGCATCTGCGCCTCACCGATGAGGCGGACGGTGCCGTCGTCGTGGGTGTGGCTGTAGACCTTCGGCCACAGGGTGCGGCGGTTCCAGTCGTCGATCGACTCAAGGAGCTGCGGCTTGATCTCGATGGCGTGCGGCCGGTCGTAGAACGTCCGCACCGAGAAGACCTGCTGGTCGCCCTCGCCGCGGAACATGAAGTACGTACGGAACTCCTCCCACGGCGCCGCGAGGTCACCCTCCTCGTCGGTGACGTACTTGAGCTCCATCTGCTCCAGGAGCTGCTTGACCAGGTCCTGGTCGGGGATGACGGGACCGGCCGGTCCCGCCCCCTGCTGCGGGTCGGGCTGTCCCCCGAAATTGGGAATCGAGGACGGGTCGATGCTCACTTGCTTGGTCCCTTCGTACGGATGCCGCCATCCTCTCCCACCCGGGCCCCCCAAGGGCAAGCCCGCGCCCGGAAGGGCCCGCCCTACAGCGTCTTGCCGGTGGCCGGTCCCACGATCAGGCCGTCGCCGAAGGCGTCGACGCGGACCGTGTCGCCGTCCTTCACCTCGCCGGAGAGGATCTCCTTCGCGAGGCGGTCGCCGATGGCCGTCTGGATCAGGCGGCGCAGCGGGCGGGCGCCGTAGGCCGGGTCGTTGCCCTCGTCGGCGAGCCAGGCCAGGGCGTCGTCGGAGACGTCGAGGGTGAGGCGGCGGTCGGCGAGGCGGCGCGCGAGGCGGTTCAGCTGGAGCTTCGCGATGCGCTTCAGCTCGTCCTTGTCGAGGGCGGAGAAGACGACGAGGTCGTCGAGGCGGTTGAGGAACTCGGGCTTGAAGGAAGCCCGGACGACCTCCAGGACCTGCTGCTTCTTCTCCTCGGCCGAGGTCATGGGCTCCACCAGGTACTGGCTGCCCAGGTTCGACGTCAGGATCAGGATCGTGTTCCGGAAGTCGACCGTGCGGCCCTGGCCGTCGGTGAGGCGGCCGTCGTCGAGGACCTGGAGCAGGATGTCGAAGACCTCGGGGTGCGCCTTCTCCACCTCGTCGAGGAGGACGACGCTGTACGGGCGGCGGCGCACGGACTCCGTGAGCTGGCCGCCCTCCTCGTAGCCGACATAGCCGGGAGGCGCGCCGACCAGGCGGGCGACGCTGTGCTTCTCGCTGTACTCCGACATGTCGATGCGGATCATGGCCCGCTCGTCGTCGAAGAGGAAGTCGGCGAGTGCCTTGGCGAGTTCGGTCTTTCCTACGCCGGTGGGGCCCAGGAAGAGGAAGGAGCCGGTCGGCCGGTCCGGGTCGGCGATGCCGGCGCGGGTGCGGCGCACCGCGTCCGAGACGGCGCGCACGGCTTCGGTCTGGCCGATGAGGCGCTTGCCCAACTCGTCCTCCATGCGGAGGAGTTTCTGTGTCTCGCCCTCCAGGAGGCGGCCCGCCGGGATGCCGGTCCAGGAGGCGACCACGTCGGCGATGTCGTCGGGGCCGACCTCCTCCTTGACCATGCTGCTCTTGGCGGAATCGGTCTTGGCGGCCTCTTCCTCCGCTTCGGAGGCGGCCTCAAGGTCGCGTTCGAGGGTCGGGATCTCGCCGTAGAGAAGCTTGCTCGCGGTGTCGAAGTCGCCGTCGCGCTGGGCGCGTTCGGCCTGGCCACGCAGTTCGTCGAGCTTCTCCTTCAGCTCGCCGACGCGGTTGAGGGACTGCTTCTCCTTCTCCCAGCGCGCGGTGAGTCCGCGCAGCTCCTCCTCCTTGTCGGCGAGGTCGCGGCGGAGCTTTTCGAGGCGGTCGCGCGAGGCCGGGTCGGTCTCCTTGGCGAGCGCCATCTCCTCCATCTTCAACCGGTCGACGGAGCGCTGGAGTTCATCGATCTCCACCGGCGACGAGTCGATCTCCATACGCAGCCGGGAAGCCGCCTCGTCGACGAGGTCGATGGCCTTGTCGGGCAGGAAACGGGAGGTGATGTACCGGTCGGAGAGCGTCGAGGCGGCCACCAGGGCGCTGTCGTTGATCTGCACCTTGTGGTGCGCCTCGTAGCGGCCCTTCAGGCCACGCAGGATCGCGATCGAGTCCTCGACGGACGGCTCGGCGACCAGCACCTGCTGGAAGCGGCGTTCGAGCGCCGGGTCCTTCTCGATGCGCTCGCGGTACTCGTCGAGCGTCGTCGCGCCGACCATGCGGAGCTCGCCGCGGGCCAGCATCGGCTTGAGCATGTTGCCCGCGTCCATCGCCGAGTCGCCGCCCGCGCCCGCGCCGACGACCGTGTGCAGCTCGTCGATGAACGTGATGATCTGGCCGTCGCTCTCCTTGATCTCGGAGAGGACGGTCTTCAGCCGCTCCTCGAACTCGCCGCGGTACTTGGCCCCGGCCACCATCGCGCCGAGGTCGAGCGAGACGAGCCGCTTGTCCTTCAGGGACTCCGGTACGTCGCCCTTCACGATGCGCTGCGCGAGGCCCTCGACGACGGCGGTCTTGCCGACGCCGGGCTCGCCGATGAGCACCGGGTTGTTCTTCGTACGCCGGGACAGGACCTGGACGACCCGGCGGATCTCCTGGTCCCGGCCGATGACCGGGTCGAGCTTGCCCTCGCGGGCGGCCGCCGTGAAGTCCGTACCGAACTTCTCCAGAGCCTTGTAGGACCCTTCGGGGTCGGGTGTCGTCACCCGGCGCCCTCCCCTGCTCTTCGTGAATGCGTCGACCAGCTTCTTCGCGCCGGCCCCGTTCTGTGCCAGCACGTCGGCGGCGGCGCCGCCCTTGTCCGCGATGCCGATGAGGAGGTGTTCCGTGGACAGGTACTCGTCGCCGAGGTCCTTGGCCCGCTCGGTGGCGTCGGCGATGACGGCGAGCAGTTCGCGGTTGGGCTGCGGCGGCGCGACCGTGGAGCCGGTCACGCTGGGCAGCGAGCCGAGTACCCGCTCGGCGCCCGCCCGCACCTGCGCCTGGTCGGCGTCGACCGCGGCGAGGAGGTCGGTGATGTTCTCGTTGTCCTGGCCCTCCAGCAGGGCCAGAAGCAGATGGGCCGGGGTGAGATCCGGGTTGCCCCCGGACACGGCCCGGCTGCTCGCCGCGTTGATCGCGTCGCGGCTCCGGTTCGTCAGCTCGGCGTCCACGTGCCTGTTCTCCTCCACATACGACTACGCCTGGGTGTCCTGAAACTCTGACTCATCCAACGTACACAAAGTTGAGTCTATTCCACTCAAGGCCACCGAAGACAGCCCGGTGAACCCCTGGGATAGGTTCCCGTCCATGGCCAAGCGCATCGACCTCGACGCCCCCGATCCCGCCTTCCTCAGCTTCTGGCGCGAACGGCACCTGTGCACGCTGACGACGCTGCGCGCGAACGGCACGCCCCATGTGACCCCGGTCGGGGTGACGTACGACGCCGATACCCGGATCGCCCGCGTCATCACCGGCAAGTCGAGCCGGAAGGTCGCCCATGCCGTCGAGGGGGCGGGGCACGCGGCGGTGTGCCAGGTCGACGGCCGGCGCTGGGTCACGCTTGAGGGCCGGGCGACGGTGCACGCGGATCCGGAGCGGGTCGCCGACGCCGAGCGCCGCTACACCGAGCGCTACCGGGCGCCGCGGCCGAACCCGGACCGGGTGGTCATAGAGATCGCGGTCCGCCGCGCCACCGGCAACCTGCCGCAGGAGCAGGAGCAGGAGCGGGAGCAGCAGCAGTAGTAGTAGCAACAGCAGCCGCAGCCGCAGCCGCAGTAGCCGCCACAAACACCGCAGCGGCGCCACCGTGTCAGGTACACGGTGACGCCGCTGCAGGGGGGAAGCACCTGCGCGACTACAACGACGGGGGCATCGCGTCAGGCACTGCGGGGGGTGGCTGAGGTTCGTGGGTGGTGCTGGTGGAGCGGTGGGGACTGCGAGGCGTCGGGCGCTGCCTCGCCGACCAGTTGGTGGTCCCGCTGGTCGAGGTTGACGAAGATCATCCCGTACCGGACGACCGTACGCACCGGCTGTGGGGCGCCGCGCGGCCGGCGAAGACACCGGTACGCCCGGATGTCGTCGCCTTCGCGAACCACGATGATGGGCTCTCCGAAGAGGGTGACCATGAGCGAGTCACCGTCGTTCGGAACCGCGGTCACGAGGTCGATGGTGTGCCAACCGGAGCGATAGGCGATCGCCATCTCCCGACGTAACGACCGGTCGTCGGGCGGGGTGATCATTCTCCGCCGCCTCCGGTGACCGGTGCGACTCCCCATGCGACATCATCGGTGCCGGTCACGGTCGTCACGCTGTGCGTACCGACCTGACCAGAGCCCCAGGCGACGTCACCGGGCGTAGCGGCGCCGGCGGTGCCGAGTACCAGCGCAAGCGCGCCGGCCGCTACCGCGGCACCGAGCGCTGAGCGAAGCATTCTCTTACTCATGTCGGCTTCGTCCTTACTTGATGGCTTCTTCTCCCCCGCACCACAGACGATGACTCATTCGGGCACGTGGAAACCACAGGAGCGATGCATCATGTTCCTGCACGTTCAGGACCCTGGGGGGTGGAGATTTGCCAACGAGCAGCCCAAATGCGACACATCCTCATCCAGTCACTGAGCTGTGCCCGGATGGGGAACGCCTTTACGCCATCGCACTGAGCGCGGGACGTGTCGCCCGCGCCGAGATCCAGTCAGCTCCCTGCCTGCTGGAATTCGCGCTCCTGCACCCGGATCCGGACGACGCGGACTGGCTGCGCCCGGTTCCGCCCTCGGTCGTACTCTCCCAGCGACTGCAACCCATAGAGCGGGAAATCCACGACCGACGGCAACTGTCCGGCGAACTGACCGCAGCTTTCGAGCCGTTCATGGCCATCAGCGCGCAGATGCCCGCGACGACGCACGCCATCACCGTCCTGGAGGGCGGCGCCAGGATCAAGGCGGCGCTCGACAAGGCCATCGCCGAAAGCCGCACGGAAGTCCTGACCGTGCAGCCCGGAGGAGGCCGTAGCGAACACCTGCTGAGCGAGGCCTTAGAACGCAGCCGCCCCCTCATCGAACGCGGCATCTCCATGCGCACGCTGTACCAGCACACGGTCCGCTACAGCCAGAACACCTTCGCGTACATGGACAAGATGGCGGGTGCCAGGGTAGAGATCAGGACGCTCGAAGAACTCATCGAGCGGCTCATCATCTGCGATCACGCCGTAGCCTTCATCCCCGCCGAGGCCGGCGACAGTATGGCCCTCGAACTGCGCCACCCAGGCCTCGTTCAATACCTGATCAATGTCTTCGACCACATGTGGCGGCGCGCCACCCCGCTCCAGGAAGACGTCCCGTACGAGTCGACTCCCGAAGGAATCACCGGTGTTCAGCGCTCCATCGCGAAACTGCTCATCGAAGGGCACGTCGACGAGGCGATCGCCCGTCGGCTCGGCATGAACGTGCGCACCTGCCGCGCCCACATAGCCAAGATCGCTGCCGCCCTCGGCAGCGGCAGCCGGGCCCAGCTCGGCTATCTCATCGCCCAGTCCGGGATGCTGGAGCAGGATTCGTGACGATCGACTCGCCCGATTCGGCTACGCAAGGTACGCACGGTTCTCCTGCGCAAAGCGCCCAAGCCCACACCCACGGCGCGGAGGAACTGTGCCGTCCGGGCACGGAGTTGTACGCCCGCGCCCTGCGCGAGGGCCGCGTCGAGCAACGCGACGCCGAACCCGCCCCCTGCCTCCTGCGCTTCGGCCTCCTCGTCCCCGCCGACGACGACTCGACGACGCTGAGACCGGTGGCCCCCGCGGTCGCGCTGCCGCGCCTCCTCGGCACGTACGACGAGGAGATCGCCCGACAGAGACGCCGCAGCTCGCGCCTCGCGGACCAGTTCGCCCCGCTCATCGCCCTCGAATCGCAGCGCGCGTCGATCCCGAGCACCCCCATGTTCCGCGTCCTGATGGGCTTCCACCGCATCAACGAAGCGATCGACGAGGCGGCGGGCGAGGCCTCCCAGGAACTCCTCACCATCCAGCCCGGCGGCCGCCGCCCCCCGCAGGGCCTCGCCGCCGCGCTCCCCCGCGAGCAGCAACTCCTCAGCTCCGGCGGCCGGATGCGCACCCTGTACCAGCACACGGCCCGGCACTCGCCCGCCGTCACCGCCCACTACGAGCAGCTCACGGGCGACGTCCAGGTCCGCACCCTCGACGAGGTCACCGAACGCCTCGTCCTCCTCGACCGCACGGTCGCCTTCATCCCCGCGAACCCCGACCGCACGGTCGCCCTGGAGGTCCGCCACCCGGCCCTGATCAGCTACCTCGCCACGACCTTCGACCGGCTCTGGCAGCTGGCCACGCCGATGTTCCCGCAGGCGGCGGCCGAGGAGCTGACGGCCGACGGCGTCACGACCCGCCAACGCACCATCGCCACCCTCCTCATCGAGGGCCACACGGACGCGGTGATCGCGGAACGCCTCGGCATGAACATCCGCACGGTGCGCGTACACATCGCGAAGCTGGCGGCGACGCTGGGCAGCGAGAGCCGGGCCCAACTGGGCTATCTGATCGGCCAGTCGGGCATCCTGGAGGACTGACCGCCCCGCACCGGGCGTCCGGTCACTTCACCAACCCGGCCTCCGCACACGCCTCCTGGTACTTCGGCGTGCAGATCTGCGCGAGCTTGAAGATCCCGTCCTCGACGACGGTGCTCTCGATGTTGTCCTTCGTGAGCGCGACGACGCTCACGCTCGCCGTCCTGATCTGCTTGTCGGTCGGGCTGTCGGTCCGGTCCATCGCCAACGCCTCGAACTCGATCTCCCGCCCCTGCGAGGCCCGCACCGCCATCTCGGCGGCGGTCTGCGCCTCGTCCGGATAGGGCTTGTACACACTCATGTACTGCTCACCGCTCAAGATCCGCTGCACGGCGGCGAGTTCGGCGTCCTGCCCGGTGATGGGCGGCATGTCGGTGACTCCGGCCCCCTTGAGGGCAGCGATAACACCCCCCGCCATCCCGTCATTGGCGACGTACACCCCAGCGATGTTGTCCACACCCACGGCGTTGATGGCCTGCTCCATGTTCGCCTTGGCGTTGGACGGCTTCCAGCCCGCCGTGTCGTACGACTTCGCGACGCTCACGGAGGTGGCCAGTTCGGCGCGGGCGGCGGACTTGTACTGCCCGGCGTTCGGGTCGGTGGGGGAGCCGTTGATCATCACGACCTTGTCGCGCTTGGTGGCCTTGGTGCCGCCGAGCGCGGAGATCAGCGCCTTCCCCTGCGTCTGCCCGACCAGCTCGTTGTCGAAGCCGACGTAGGCGTCCACGGGACCCTGGGCCAGCCGGTCGTACGCGATGACGTGGATCCCGGCCTTCTTCGCCTTGCGCACGGAGGCGGCGATGTCCTTGGAGTCGACAGCGTCGACGACGATCGTGTCGACCTTCGCGTCGATCATCTGCCCCATCTGCTCGCGCTGGAGCTTCGCATCCTGCTTGGCATTGGCGTAGACCAACTCTCCCTTGCCGCCCGTCAGCTTCGCCACCTGACGCTCGAAGATCGGGTGGTCGAACTTCTCGTAGCGCGCAGTCTCCTTCTCCGGCAGCAGCAGGCCGATCCTGACATCGTTGCCCTTGGTGGTCGACGCGCTGGGCTCACCGTCGTCGCCCGGCAGCACACCACCGCAGGCCGAGAGCGATACCAAGAGAACGGATGCGGCGCCGGCCGTCGCGGCGCACCGCATTCGCGTGTTCATGTGCGGATACCTCCCTGACGTGGCCGCGACGATGCGGCCGAGGTGGCTCGAAAGCCAACTCGCCCGCCCTGTGACCGTCAAGAGGTGAAGCCACACCGCAACGAAACCGGGTCCATTACTTCCTGACATGAAGTCGGTTACGGCGAATACCGGACACCTCCACAAGGCCCACAGAAGGTTCACAGGTGGCGCCCTATGGCCCTATGGCCCTATGGGTCTCCCCACGCCCCACGCACCCCTTTACGCGCCCCGGCCCCCGCAGGACACTGTTCGGCCATGAGGCGTTCCACCTCGCTCACTCGCGCCCTCGGCGCCGGTGCGCTGATCGCGGCGGCCGCCGCTCAGGTGCTGGTCTACGTTCCCGCCGACGCCCCGCGTCTCGACATCCTCGGGGCGCTCGCCGCGGCTCTCGTGCTCACGATCGCGTGGGCACTGACCTGCCGAACGGCTCCGCCACTGGCGGCGGCCGGCCCGGCACCACCCGACATCGCCGAAACCCACGAGACCAACGAAGCCCACGAGACCAACGGAGCCCACGAGACCCACGAGACCTACGAAGCCCCCAAGGCCCCCGCGATACCCGCGATACCGGCCCAATTACCCGGCCTGCGCGGTGACTTGGGCCGCACGCTGGGCACCGCGCTGATCGCGGCCGCCCCCATCACCCTGGCCTGGCTCGCCATCCGGAGCACCGGGATCCTCGACGCCGCCCTCTTCGGCATCGTCGCGGCCATCACGCTGAAGCTGACCTCTGCCATGCGCCGGGCGATGGTCTCGGACACGGAACGGACCAGGCTCAAGGTCCTGATCGAGGACGCCGCGGCGGGCGAGGTGCACGGGATACGCGTCCGCGCCGGACAACCGCAACACCTGCGCTACAGCGAGCGCGGCGACCGTCCGGGCTCGGTGTCCGTCAGCAACGACTACTTCCTGACGCTCCACGACGCGAAGGGCGAGGAGATCCCGCTCGCCGTCGACCGCCTCCGGGTCGCCGAACTCTCGCGCGCGGGAACGCTGTTGACGGATCGCGACGGCTGGCTCATCTGGCCCCGCCGCCACAAGCTGATCGAGGACGCGCAGCCGGTGGCGTTCGTCGCCGACCACGACGGCTCCACGATCCTCGGCCTGACCGCCCCGTCGGAGGTCACCCACCGCTCCGACACGGCGAGCGCCCGCGACCCCCACCCCACCAGCCGCGACCGTACGGCCCGCGCTCTGCCCCGCACCACCAAGTTCCGGACGCCGATCCACGGCCCCATCGCCGGCGGCGCCCTCCTCGCGGCGCTCCTGTGCGCACCCGTGCTGCTCCTCGACAAGGACGACCTGTCCGGGTTCCTGTCCTGGCCGCTGTGCGTACTGGCCGGGGCGGCGCTGCTGACCGGGGTGAGTCGCGGGACGTCGGCGACCCTGGACTGCACGGTCGCCGATGCGGAGTGGACGGTACGGGAGGAGTCCGACCCGGACATCACGTGACGCTTGGACTGTGGGCTGTGGGCTGTGGACTGTGGTCTGTGACGGCAAATGCCCATCAGCTTGGGGTTTCCGGTCACAGTACGAGGTCGAGTTCGGCCCAGACCGTTTTGCGGGGTGGCGGGGTGGCGGGGTGCGGTCCGCGCGGGTGTCCGTGACCTCGATGCGCAGGGCGACCGGTCGACGATCCGAAGCAGCTCAGGATCCTCGAACTGCGGTATGGCGTGAGGCATGATCCGGGCGCAGGGTCTCACCCCCAGGGAGTCGCGGGCCTTCACCGAGCAACTGCTGGGAGAGACATGAACGCTGAACTGCACTGGCACAAGAGCAGCTACAGCAGCTACAGCAGCTACAGCAGCTACAGCAGCTACAGCAGCAACGGCAGTGAGGGCGACTGCGTCGAGGTCGCCCACACCTCCGCCACCACCCACGTCCGTGACACCAAGAACGCCCAGGGCCCGCGGCTCGCCGTGAGCGACACCGCCTGGTCGGACTTCATCAGGTACGCCGCAGCGCGCTGACTCACGCCTCGAACTCGCTCAGGTCGATCGCGTACAGGCGCCGACCGTCCTCCTCGCCGGTCACCGTCATCCCCAGCTTGTGGAGAACCTTCGCCGACGGGGCGTCGCCCTCGACCGTGACGGCGACGACCCGGTCGATGCCGCGGTCCTGGAGGGCGTACTCCAGGCTCGCCTGCGCCGCCTCGGAGGCGTAACCCTGGCCCCAGAACTGCCGGCCGAGCCGCCACTGGATGCCGATGTGCCCGGCCACTCGCGGCGGAGAGTCCGGTACGTACAGGCCGACGGCGCCCGCCAGCTCGCCGGAGCCGAGCAGTTCCACGGCGAAGACGCCGAAACCCTCGTCGTCCCACTCCTCCTCCCAGCGCTCGATGTCCTCGGCGGTCTCGTCGAGGGAGCGCGGCGTGCCGTCGCCGATGCGGCGCATGACGGCGGGGTCGGTCTGGATGTCGGCGAGCGGGGCGAGGTCGTCGTCGGGCTTCCAGCGGCGCAGGAGGAGGCGGGGGGTGCGGATCTCGGTCATGGGCCCATCCTGCCTGTACGTACGGAGACCAGGGTGCAGCGAGGCGCCAGGTAGTACGCTGTAATACATGGAAGCCACGGCACGCGAGCTCAATCAACAGTCCTCGGCACTGCTCGACCGTGTCGAGCGCGGCGAGGAAGTCACGGTGACGCGCAACGGCCGCGCCGTCGCCCGCATAGTGCCGATCGGTCACACCGACATCCCACCGCATCCGACGACCCCCATAGGGGCCATAGACCTGCCGGAAATCGACTTGGGCGACCCTATGACCAACGAGGACATGGACGAGATCCTGCGAGGCATGGGGGAATGACGATCCCCGTCGCCATCGCGGACACCAACGCCCTCATCCGACTGCTCGCCCCTCGCGAGAAGGGTCACGCCGAGCACAGGAACGCCTTCGCGCAGATGGCCCACCTCGTCGTCTCCCCGCTCGTCCTCGCAGAGCTGGACCACATCGTCACCGTCCGCTCCGGGCCCGCACCCGCGCTGGCGGCGGCTCGGTTCATCGAGACGCAGCGCGCCTTGAACCGCTTCACCGTCCCGGACCTCGCCCCTCACCTGTCGACCGCCATCGCCGTTGCCGAGGGGTACACCGATGCACGCGGAGGCAAGGGCATCGGCCTGACAGACGCGATGAATGTCGCCCTCGCCAAGGCGTACAGCACCGATGCGCTGTTCACGACGGACAAGGATTTCCGCATACTGCGACCGTTGACCGGGCACGGGGCGTTCCGGCTCCTGCCCGAGGACCTCTAGGGACAACGGAAAGCAGCACGAAGCCCGTCCCGTCCTCGCCCGCCTCGACCTCGACCTCGACCGTGCTCAATACAGCTGGAGCCCGGTGGCGGCAACCACGTAGAAGACCAACGGGTACAGCACGGTGAGCACACTGACGGGCAGGCCGATCAGCACGAACACGAGGAAGAGGAGCGAGCGGGCGGGCGGGCGGGCGGTGACACCTCGCCGAGGCCTCATACGGCGCTCGTCGAGGGGGTCGTAGGTCACTTCGATCCGCTCCGGGTCCCGGGCGATGATCCTGCCCCCCGCCGAAACACTCGCGCTCGGATCCCCCGATGTCCCTGAAGACGTACACCTTGGTCGACGTGAGATTGCCCCTGCTGTCGCGGGACTCGACGGTCTGCTCGTACGTGGCCTCGACGGTGACCCCGTTCCGGCGCAGCACCCACCAGTCCTCGGCCGTCCACCAACACGACTGGGTGATCAGGCATCCGATGTAGAACAGCGCGTAGGACACCGCCCACAAGGTGACGAGTAAGACACCGCCCGTGGCCGCCGTCACGCAGGCCCCCAGCACGAACAGCCCGCCGAAGGCCCACCAGTACCATCGGATCCCGCCGCCCTGCGGCCGTCGTCCGCGCGGCGCTTTCACCTCGTACGACACCTCCTTGCGGCCACTGCGCCGCGGCTGGTCAGGATCCCGTACCGGCAGCGCCGAGTTGACCGCGTCGGCGAACACCTCGGCAGCGGTACGGCTGCTGGGGCGCAGGCTGTACGTGGCGGGGGCCGGCCCGGTCGAGCAGCACGGCGCCCTGCCCCAGGCGAGCGGTCGTGAGGCGGCTGCGCAACACCTGTTCGGTCGTCACGGCGGGGAGCGTAGGGCATGTGCATGACGTGGGTGAAGGGTGCGCCCAGTACGCCGAGTGCGTCCAGTGCGCCGAGTGCGTCCAGTGCGCCGGAAGCCTGGATCCGGCAGGCGCAGGCCGCCCGGCCCCACGCCTACGGCCGATGCCGCCCCCGTGACCTGAGCCGGTGCGGCATCAGTTCACGGACCTCCGCCTCCGCGGCGCCGACGACCGGTAAAGGGAATTCGTCGCGGCTCCCGTTCTGGCTGCCGTGACCGGCGCCCTCTTCGCCGTCCGCGCGCTCGCCGTCGGCCCGGCCGCCCCGGTCGTCGGACCGCGGGAAGTCGTCGGCGCGGTCGTGCTCGCGTTCGCACTCGTCCGCGTCCACGTCCACGTCCACGTCCACGTCCACGCCTGCGTCCGCGGAGGCACGGTCCGGCGCGTCACCGTTGTCCGCGACCCGCAGCCGCGGCCCGGACGGCGCGGCGGGCGCGGATTCGCCCGACACCAGACGCGCGTGCTCTTCCCAGCCGAGACGGAACCAGTCGAGCCGCTCCCGCTCGGCCTCCTCGACAGTGACGACGCGGAGCGCCGCGGGGCCGAACTCCGCCATCTTCCGGCCGAGTTCGACGACCAATTCAGCAGCGCGGCGCCGCGCCTCCGGCTCTTCGCCACCCATACGCCCCTGCCCCTTCGTCCCCCCTGGGACTGATCACTGACCGTCCATCAGCCGCCTTCCGGCAGGAACTGCTTCGCCACTCGGACGAAGGTGTCCCGCAACTCCGGCGGCACTCCCATGCGCCTGGCCGCCTCCTCAGGTGACAGACGCGGCCCGTCCGCCTCCCCATTCCCCTGCGGGCTGTCGCCAACCGGCAGGTCCGACTCGGTGAGCCGCCCCGACCTGATCAACATGTCCCGCACCGGCACCCCCAATGCCACCGCGAGCCGCCGCATGGTCTCCAGATCGGGCATGCTCTGCCGGTTCAACAACCGGCTGACAGCGGCCCGGTGGACACCGGCGTCGTCCGCGAGCCGCGATTTTCCGCCACCTCGCGGGCTGTCGATGGTGTAGCCGCGCTCCCGCATCAGGCCTTCGACCCAGTCCGCGAACGCGTCCAGGACGGGTGGTCCGCCGCCGCGCCCCTGGTCCGAGCGCTGATCCGATCGCGGATCCGAGCGCCGGCCCGATCCCTGGTCCGGGCCTTGGTCAGGGCCCTGCTCGATGTGGGCTCGTGCCCACGAGCTTCCGCTCATGACGCTGATCTCCCCTCGTCGCGGGGCACAGCGTACCGAGCGCGCGCGCATCAAAGCTGCGCGCGCACGCACACAGTTATGGAGATGTGTACAACGGGCGGGTGAGGACGGCCGGTTGGGGAACACGGCGAACGGCCCGAACGGCCCAGGGTGCTCTCAGGCGACCACCTCCTCCCTCTTGTCTCGTACGTACCGGAACAACTTGCGCACGCACGCGCAACATGCCACTCTCATCACGCGTTCGCATGTGTCGAACAAATATTCCCATACGTGGGGAGGCGCTGCACGTGTCAAGCCCGATGATTCTTTCCATCTCTTCGCTGACCAGGGCATTCACCCGGCACGACGATGAACTCGACTGGCGCAGATCCGCCGCCTGTGCCGAACTACCCCAGCACCACGTCTTTACACGGAGCCCCTCCGAGGCCGCCCTTACGTTGCGAGCCTGCAACAAGTGTCCGATCCGGCTGGAGTGCGAGGCCGTGGTCGATCCCGCCCACACCTGGTTCGACGGCGTCTGCGCGGGACGCCTGTGGCGCAACGGCCGCGTGGTCGACGCCCCGGAGGAGCAGCACCAGGAACAGAGCGAGGAGAGCGAGTCCCACCGATGACGCTTCGTACCGAACACGCCGAGCACGAGGCGCGCCACGACAACGACACCGGCGAAGCCCTCGGCTGGCTGCGCGCCCTCGCCGAGCGATTCCCGCTGCTGCTCGCCGAGTTGAACCCGTCGCCCGCCTCCGGCACCCCCCGCCCCGGCACCTCCGGAGGCCATCGCGACGGCGGCCGCCCACCGCTCAAGCTCTACGTCTCCGACACCCTCCGCGACGTCACCGACGGCGTCGTCGAACTGGAGGAGGCGGTACGCGAACGGCTCGCGCTGCGCCCCGCGCGCCCGTCCCCCGCCCCCGTCCCCGTACGACTTCGGCGCCTCGCCGAACTCCTCGACCAGGTCGCCGCCGTACCCGACCTGTACGCGCACGTGACCAGCGAGGCCCGACGGATGGCGGGTCGCTGCGCCCGCGCCATCGGTGACCCCGAACAGCTCGTACGCATCCCGGGCCGCTGCCCGGCCTGCGACTCCGTCTCCTTGCGGGCGCTGCCCGAGCGTGCGGTCGTGATGTGCGTGAATCCGGCCTGCCGGCACGTACTCGAAGAGGAGGACGGCGGATGACGTACGTAACCGGCGAGCTGGCCGCCAACGAGGCCGGGGTGTCGCCCGCGACCATCCGTAAGTGGGTGCAGCTCGGGCATCTGCCGACCGCCGGGAAACAGGGGCGGCGGACGCTGTACCGGCTGGAGGACGTGTTCGCCGCCGAGCGTGCCGCGCGCGGCAGGAGCGCGTACGGGGGCAAGTGAGTCACCCCGACCCAGAAGGGCCCGTCGACCTGCGTCGACGGGCCCTTTCTTGTGCCATCAACTGGCCCCGTCCCAGCGTCAGTTGCGGGATTCGGCACCCCGGATCACACTTGAAGCAGCGGCAGAGCTGCGCCCGGAAACCGGGCGGCGGTCCTGCCGCTTTGTGTTGCCCGGACATGCCCGGACTCCCTCGTCGCGGTCGCGATCCGGGCGCGAACGCCGCGCGACTCCCCCGTGTCCAATGATCCGAAGGAGCGTCCATGTGGCCGTCCTGAACTTTCCCGACGTCGAGATGCTCGTCGTCGACTTCCTCAAGAACCGCACCGAGATGTCGGGCGTGACCATCGACAACCGGCCGCCCGCCGGGTTCGACGGCACCCAGAAGACCGTTCTGGTCTCCCGGGCCGGCGGCGCCTGGGTCGACGACCTCGCGCTCGACCATCCGCTGGTCGACCTGGAGGTGTACGCGGCCGACAAGACGGTCGCGCACGGCATCTCGCTCGCCGCCCGCGCCTGTGCCGTCGAGCTGGAGGGGACGACGTACGGCACCGCGCTCGTCACCGACGTCGCCGAGGCGGACGGGCCGCGCTGGCTGCCCGACTACAACCGTCCGGCGAGCGCCCGGTACCTCACGACGCTGCGGCTGTCGATCAGCCCCGCGTAGACCGACACATCCCACAACACCACTTCCTGAACCAGGAGTTCGCATGCCTTCTCCCAACACCAGCTCACAGATCCGCGTCGCCGGCACCGGCAAGGTGCTCGTCGCCCCGTACGGCGCCAGTCCGGCCGTCGTCGGACCCATCGACACCAAGGCGGCCTGGCCGACCGGGTGGACCGAGCTCGGGTACACCTCCACCGACGGCGTGAAGCTGGCCAAGAAGGACAAGATCGACCAGGTCGACGGCTGGCAGTCGGTGAGCGCGCTGCGCTACATCTACTCCGACCGTGAGCTGACGCTGAAGTTCCAGCTGATGCAGTTCAACAAGACGACGCTGCCGTTCTTCATGGGTGGCGGGGCGACCGCCGCGGTGGCCACGACCGGCGCGGAGGCGGGCACCTTCAAGTACGACCTCACCTCCAACCCGTCGCCGGACGAGCGCCAGCTCGGCTTCGAGTTCACCGACAGCAAGGGCGGTACGCCGGTCATCTACCGGCTGATCGTGCCGCGCGGCCAGGTCACCGAGACCGAGGAGCTCTCGATGACGCGGACCGGTGCGCTGAAGCTGGGTGTCACCTTCACGGCCTTCGCCCAGGACGACACGTCCTCGCCGCTGGCGACGTGGCTGATGAAGGACGACGCGTACGTGTAAGCGAGCCCACGGGGCGGGGCCGTTCGCGGCCCCGCCCCGCCTCCTCCACCCCACCTCTACCAAAGGAGTCCCCGCATGCCCGGTTTCGACGTCAACGCCGCCCGCGCCCAGCGCCTGGAGGCGCTCGGCCACGCCTGGTCCTTCCAACTGGACGACGACCGTTTCGAGTTGCCCACCGAGCTGGGCCGCGCCACGGCCCGTAAGCTGCGCGACCTCGATGACAACGACATCGACGGTCTGTTCCGACTCCTCCTCGGGGACAAGCAGTTCGCCCGCTTCGAGCGGCACGACATCACCATGCAGGACATCGCCGCGATCCTGGAGGCCTACGGCAAGGAGACCGGGCTCGGCCTGGGGGAAGGCTGAGCCTCGTCGCGCTCATAGAAGAGCACGCCGAGGCCATCGAGGCCGACCTGCTGCGCCACTACGGCGTGGATCTGCTGGACTGGCACCGCGGGGAGCTGTCCTCGCGGCGGCTCTCGGTGCTCGTCGAGCACCTGCCGCGTGACAGCGCGCTCACCCGTGAACTCCACGGCGACGTGGCCGAATGGGGCGTGACGGACTACCTACTGGCTCATGTGGTGGACCTGCTCCAGGACGCCAACTGGATGTTCGCCACGGTCAACCGCGACGAGGACAGCGAGTCGCTCGACACTCCCAAGCCCATCCCGCGCCCGGGCCAGGCGGAACCGGTCGAGGAAGACACATCGAGCGACTCCGCGACCACACTCCCGGCACACCAGGACCTTCGCACGTTCTTGGCTTAAGAAGCACCGTCACAGTGGGGCCGGCCCTGTCGACCCGTCAGGCGGTGAAATAGAGGGCAGCTCCGCCCCCGAGTACAACAATCCCCAGGCCCAAGATGATCAGCACGTTCCTCTTGACCTTTGCAGCAGCCTCAAATTTCCCCTCCTCCCGGTCCTGCCTAACCGCTCCGGAAATAATGGCCGCGAAAATAATCATGATCGCGCCAAATGCCGACATAACGACCCCGGCCAACCTGGCCAAGATTTGCATGTCGGTCGCCTCCGCAAGACGGAACATGCGCCCACCCTTCACTCGGCCATCTCGCCTGTGGTTGCGCCTCATCCTCGTCACGACAGATCAACGAGTCAAGACACAAGGAAAGGAACGGAGGATCACACATGAGCAAGCACACGACGGATGACGTCTACGACAAGGTCGTGGACCTGAAGAAAGCAATAGCCAAAGGCCCGGACGACAAAAAGACGGACCTCAAGGGGGCCCTCGCAGAACTTCCCGTCCTGAAAGAAATACTGGCCGTAGCCAAGGCGGGCGGCGGCCCTGCCTACATCGTGCTCGGAATCGTGGCACTCAAAGCAGGGCTTTCATCGATAGGCATCAAGATCTTCGATATCCAGAAAGGGATCCAGGCGCTCACGCGAAAGCTTACTGGGGGGAAGGAACTCACCACGACAGACAGTGGGCGGTTCGCGGTGGCCACGCCAGAGGAACCCCGGAACATGCGGCTCCCCACGGCAGGCCGAATCACCGCCCTGAAGGAAGCAGTACGAAAGCTGAACGGCGAGATACACATCTACAGCACCAAATCCCGGGCGCTGCCGTCCCCTCGGAACATGAAGCAGCTCGCCGACTCCGCCGGACGCCTGAGCTCCGCCGCGAGCAAACACGGCGACGTCGCCCGCCTCGCCGCCAACACGCACACCCTCACCCAGCGCTTCCAGGAACTCTCTCGGGCCGTCGGCAGCGCCTGACACCGGCGATCGGAGGATCCCATGGCACTCGTTCCGTCCCTCAACCGCGCCATCACCTCGCTCAACCGACTGCGCACCGCCGCAGGTTCGGCCGGTAGCTCCGTCGGCACCATCAAGACCAGAACGGCGCAAGCCGAGGCGTCTCTCAATAAGTCCGCGACCTCGTCCGGCAAATTCAAAACCTCGCTCGACCGTCTCAGGTCCTCCTCCAGCAAGACCAACACCGCCCTCCGCAACGTAAAGCGCCAATCCGACGCCGTAGAGAAGTCCGTCGGCAAGGCCGGCAAGTCCGCCACCGGTAGTGGTCGGTCGATGACCGGGCTCGGCAAGGGGCTGAAGGGGGCGACACTGGCGCAGAAGGGGCTCAACATCGCCATGAAGGCGAATGCCTTCGGGCTCGTGATGACCCTGCTCGCGCCGATCATCAGCCAGTTCATCAACATGGACAAGGTCTCCAAGCTCCTCGCCAAGGGCGTGAAGTGGGCCTGGAACGCCATCACCGGCGCCATCAGGTCCCACTCCGGGCCCATCAAGGCGATCCTGAAGGGCATCATCAACGCCTTCACCGCCCTCCCCCGCGCCTACATCGGCGGCATGAACGCCATGATCGGCGGCCTGAACAAGATTCACGTGAAGATTCCGGGCTGGGTGCCGGTCGTCGGCGGCAAGGAATTCGGAATCAACCTTCCGAAGATTCCGAACATTCCGACACTCGCCGAAGGTGGCGTCATCGGCGCACGGACCGGCGGACGGCTCGCCGTCGTCGGCGAGGCCGGCGAGGACGAGGCGGTCATTCCGCTGTCGAAGCTGAGCGCGATGCTCGGGCACCACCCGGGCGGCGGTGCCGCCGTCGAGCGGCTCGCCGCCGCCGTCGAGAAGCTCGCCGACCGGCCCGTACACATTCAGGTCGACTCGCAGACCATCGCGCGCGCCGTATTCCTCGGGCAGCGCCAACTCGCCCGCCGGTAAGCCGACTACACCGAAGACCGAAAGGGGTGTGCATCGTGGGCAGTAATTTGTGGATCGGGCAGCCCGGATCCCTGTACGAGATCGATCAGGCCACCACGTCCTTCGACCGCAGCGCCGACCTCGGCGTGAGTGAGTTCAAGTCGCTCGGCGGTCTCGTCACCGTCACCCGCACCGGCTCCACCACCCGCCGTACGAAGCTGAGTTGGGACCGGCTGCCGCCCGTCGACGCCCGCGCGCTCGACCGGCTCGCGCGGCGGATCGACGGTCCGGGCCCGCTGGTCCTCATCGACCCGGTCGCCGGGAACGTGCTCGGCGCCGCGCAGGCCGCGGGCCGCGGGGTGGCGGGGGCCGGGGACGTGAGCGGGCTCGACCAGTGGTTCAAGGTGTCGGCGACCGGCGCCGTCGTCGAAGTCGCGGGCGCACCGGGGACGTTCGCGTTCACGGCCGCCGACGCGACAAGCAAGCTCGGCTGGCGGTGCGTGCCGTGGCAGGGCAACTTCCCGGTGGCGCCGGGCACCCGGATCTCGTTCCGCGCGCCGAGCGCGATGGCGACGCTGGGGACGGTCGGGGTCAACATCGACTTCAAGAAGGCGGACGGCAGCTATCTGTCCGGACCTTCCACGACCGGCCCGTACGTCGCCGCGACCGTGCCCGCCGGAGCCGTCTTCGCCACCCCGTGCGCGACGCCGGGCACCGCCGGCACGTACTCACTCGCCGGTGCCTGCCTCTCGTACGCCGACGGGGCGGAAGCCACCATCCCCGGTGACGGCCTCCCGCAGCTCGCCGTGACCACGTACACCGATACCCCCGGCCTCCCGCTGCCCTACCGCAGCATCAACCTCGAACTCGTGGAGGTGTCCCGTGCAACAAGCTGATCCGGCCACGGAGGCCGCGCTCGGCACCGGCGAGCGCACCGCCACGCACACCACCCGGCTCGGCGGCAAGGATGTCAGCGACCAGGTGCAGTCCTGGGAGCTGGAGCGCTCGTACGCGACCGATCTGCCGGCCGCGATGCGCGCGTTCTCGGGGAGTTCGTCGGCGCAGCTGCAACTCCAACTGGGCGGCAGTGGTGCCGACTTGGCGCCCGAGCTGTACTCGGCGTGGGCCGACCGGGGTACGGGCGACCTCGCCCGCCCCGGACAGAGCGTCGTCCACGAGACCGGAGTCGGAGCCGGTGACACCCTCCCCTCCTTCCGCGGCACCCTGCGCGCCCGGTCCGCCGCGTCCGGCACCGACACCGTGCAGCTCACCGCGCTCGACGGCGCCGAACGGCTGCGCTCGCCCGCCGAACTCCCGCGCCCCTACACGGGGTTGTACTGGCGCCGCCCCGTCGCCACCGCCACGTGGTGCGTCGACGAACTGCTGCGCCAGGCCGGTTTCCTGACCAGCCCCCCGGCGCGGGCCCCGCTGTTCGTCGCGGACGAGCCGCTGACCCTCACCCACGCCACGCTGCACGGCGGGTTCGCGACCTCGTACGGCATGCCGGAGGACCTGCCCGACCCGCGCCACTACACGTGGGCGCGGACCGGGGCGCCGCACGAGATGGCCCTCGTACCGCGCGGTCTGCCGGCCGGGGCGAGCGGCATCACGGTGTCCTGGTTCCCGCGCAGCCGCGTCACGGTGCCGGGCAGCCGCCTCTTCGCGGAAGCCTGGGTGAACAACGCGATCGGCATCGGCTCGACCGTCCGCCTCGACCTGGAGCTGAACCGTACGGGCTCGGCCACCGGCACCCTGTCCCTCGCGGTCGACTTCACCGCGGGCACGGTGACGGGATGGTCGCTCGGCACCGGCCAGACGGGCAGCGGATTCACCTGGAACCAGAACGCCACCGCGATGAAGGCGCAGCGCGGGGTGTGGCACATCGGTTTCTACGTCGATGTGTACGCCTCGACGAACAGCCAGGCCCTGCCGAAGATCACGCCGATGCTCACGGGTCCCGACGGCGTCACATGGGTCGGCACCGCCGCCGCGTTCACGGCGCCGACGGGTGCGCAGAACGTCGCCGAGCTGCGCAAGGTCCGCCTGATCACGTCGATGGCGACGGAAGCGGTGCAGGTGACGAGTGGTCTCGGGGGGCCGCCGACCGTCGCGTCCTTCACGATGGCCGGGCAGTGGGAGAAGACCGCCGACCTCGACGAGGCGATCCTCCCGCTGCGCACCATCCCGAAGGTCTCGGGTTCCCAGTGGGAGGCCATCGGCCAGATCGCGAAGGCCAGCATGTCGACGGCCGAGCTGGACGAACGCGGCCGCTTCCGCTGGCGCAACTTCACGCGGTTCGCGACGACCCCGAGCACCCCGGACCTGACCCTCACCTCCGTGCGCTCGATCGCCGCCCTCACGGTCACCGAGGAGATCGACGCCTGCCGCAACTATTGCGTGCAGCCCGTCACCGACTGGAGCGCGGTCTCCATCAAGGAAGCGGACGCGATCGTCGACACGGTGGTACGGGAGATCCCCGCCGGCGGCTCGCTGACCGTCAGCTACACCTTCGGAGAGGACGAGCTGGACGTCGGCCCGCCCGACACCGACGACGACTCGACCGGTACGCCCGGTTCGTCGTTCCGCGTCGCCACGCAGAACGCGGCGGGTACGAAGGCGGTGAAGGGGGCGGTCGACGCGATGGTGCGGCGCGAGAACGGCGTCATCGTCCTGCGCCTCTACAACCGCACGTCGTCCCGCCTCTACACGGTCGACATCAACGGCGCGCCGTCCATCCGGATCGTGCCGATCCAGCCGAACGCGGATCCGGTGGACCGGCAGGCGGTCTCGTACGTCGCGGAGAGCGACAGCGAGAAGTGGTACGGCCGCCAGGAGTTCTACGGCGACCAGTCGGAGTGGGTCCAGGACCTGGCGGCGGCGCGACAACTGGCGGCGGCGATGCGCTCCGCCGGCGAGCTGCCGGTTCCGGTCCTGGAGGACGTCCAGGTCCTGTACGACCCCCGTATCCAACTGGGCGATGTCGTACGGGTGGTGGACACATCGGGAGCCGCCCTGGACACCCTCGCCTGGGTGGTCGGCATCACGGCCTCCGCGGCCGCGGGCGGCGGCGTCCAACAGACCCTGAGCCTGCGCGGCGTCGCCCCCAACGGCGTCCCGGCGGACACGGGCCTCACCCCGGACACCCCGGCCCTCCCACCGGCCCCGTCCCCGTCCCGAACGTACGCCTCCGTGGCCACGTCCTACGCCACGCTCGCGGCGATGCGCACGGCGAACCCGACGTGGGAGGACGTACGGCGCCCGACGGTGGCCTGACCACCCCGCGCCCGACGCCCTCGCCCACCATTACGCCGCACCGTCGAGCCCCGACCTTTTCCAGCCCCGCCGGCGCTTGAGGCGCGGGACCCGGGGCAGAGCCCCGATCTTTTCCAGCCCCGCCGGCGCTTGAGGCGCGGGGCCCGGGGCAGAGCCCCGCAACCGCAACCCCGGCTCCGGCTCCGGCTCCGGCTCCGGCTCCGGCTCCGGCTCCGGCCGAGCACACCCAACCGATCTACCCACGGAGTGCCCCGTGACGGAATCCTCCGATGAACCCACCCCCGTACAACCCCCGGACTCCCTCCTCCAGGAGCTCGCCGCCACCCAGGCCGCCGAGGCCGACCCCTACGAAGACCCCGCCCCCGTCGACCAACAACCCCTGGGCGACGCCCTGTTGACCGTCACCGTCGAACCCGCCGCCGCTCCGGAGGAGACCCCATGAGCACCCAGTACACCCCCATCAGCTCCCTCCCCTACCCGCAGGCCACCGACCCGGCCGACCTCCCCACCCACCTCAAGGCCCTCGCCGACACCGCCGACGCCCGCCTCGTCATGCGCTTCCCCGACACCGCGACCCGCGACGCCAAACTCCCCGCCCCGGTCGCCGGAATGATCGCCTGGATCGGCACCCCGGGCCGGATGATGTACTACACCGGCACCACCTGGGTGCCCCTCGCCCCGGTCCCGGTCTACCGGGTCAACGTCGACGACGGCGACACCACGTCGACCACCTACGTCGAGACCCTCGCGAACGCCGGCGGCGACCCGATGGCGGCGACCTTCACCGTCCCGGCCTCCGGCCAGATCATCGTCACGGTGGGCAGCTACATCCGCTCGACCGCCTCCTACTCCTCGTACATGTCGGCCAACATCCGCAACTCCTCCAACACCGTCGTCCTCCCCGCGGACGACAACCGTTCGGCGGCGTCGTCGGCGAGCACCCGCAGCTCGGTGTCCGCCCAGTTCCTCATCACGGGCCTCGCCGCCGGCACGACCCACACGGCGACCCCCGCCTACCGGTCCGGAAACGCCTCGAACACCTCGTACTTCGACACCCGCTTCATCCGCGTCGACCCCATCCCGTAAGAACGCCACCCCCTGAGGAAGCCCACACGACCCAGACCGAGGAGCCCCGGTGGCCACACCCCTGACCGCGTCCGCCTTCGCCCGCGTCCTGCGCGACGAGGGCGTACAGGTCCGAGAACACACCAACTGGCAGACGCACAACCGCAACCACAAGGGCGCATGGGGTCCGGTCAACGGCGTCATGCTGCACCACACCGCCGGCCGCGACAGCCTCACCCTCTGCCGCGACGGCACCGCCACCCTGCCGGGCCCGCTGTGCATCGGCCTCGTCGCGAAGGACGGCACCGTCCACCTGGTCGGCTACGGCCGCACCAACCACGCCGGCTCAGGCTCCGCCGCCACCTACGCGGCCGTCCGCGCCGAACGCGCCCTGCCCTCCCCACCGGGCCCCGACTCCGTCGACGGCAACATCCATTTCTACGGTTTCGAGATCGAGAACCTCGGCAACGGCCACGACCCCTATCCCTCGCCCCAACTCACCGCCGTGGAACGGCTCTGTGCCGCCCTGTGCCGCGTCCACGGCTGGACGGCGGCGAGCGTCATCGGCCACAAGGAGTGGACCCGCCGCAAGATCGACCCGTCGTTCTCGATGAGCGGCATGCGCACCCGCGTCGATGCCCGCCTCGGCCTCCGCCCCGTCCCCCAGCCCACCCCGCACCCCTCCTCGTACGCGGAGTTCCCCGGCGCCGCCTTTTTCGTGCCGGGCCGCCGCAGCTCGCTGATCACGGCGGTCGGGCGGCGGCTCGTCGCGGAGGGGTGCGGGCGCTACAAGGTCGGTCCCGGGCCGACCTGGACGGAGGCCGACGTGGCCTCGTACGCGGCCTGGCAGCGCAAGCTCGGCTATACGGGCGCGGACGCCGACGGCGTTCCCGGCCGTACCAGCTGGGACAAGCTGCACGTACCGCGCGCATGAGAGGAGAGCTGGAAGTGGGTGAACAGGTCGATGTGGCCCTGGAGTTGGAGCGGCTGCGGCGCTCCGTCGACGTCGGCTTCGCCGCCACCCAGGGCAATCTGGCGCTGGTGCTGCAACGCGCCGACCAGACGGACAAGACGCTGGGCGAGCACGAGGACCGCCTCGACGCCCTCGAACGCTCCCGCTGGCCACTGCCGTCCCTCGCCGCGCTGACCTCGTGCGCGGCGCTGGTGATCGCGGTGTGGCAGTCGTCGGGACGCTGAAGCACGCGGGTGGAAACGTGAAGGGCCCGGAGACCGTACGAATACGGTCTCCGGGCCCTTCACGTGCGTGCGAGCGGGAGCTGGTGAGCGAACGTCAGTCCTGCGACCGCTTCGGCCGCCACACCACCAACGCCCCCGTCTGCTGGACCTCCTGGTACGGCACCAGGTCCCGGCGGTACGAGGCGTGCACCGCCGCCTCCCGCTGCTGGATCGCGGTGGCCGCGTTCTCCACCGCTGCGGAGAGTTCGGCGACCCGCGACTGGAGCGCGGCGACCTGGTTCTCCAGCTCGATGATGCGCTGGATGCCGGCCAGGTTGATGCCTTCGGTCTGCGACAACTGCTGCACCTTGCGGAGCAGTTCGATGTCGCGCGCCGAGTAACGGCGGCCGCGCCCGGCCGTGCGGTCGGGGGAGACCAGGCCGAGGCGGTCGTACTGGCGCAGGGTCTGCGGATGCAGGCCGGACAGCTGTGCCGCCACCGAAATGACGTACACCGGCGTCTCGTCGGTGAGTTCGTACGGATTGTGGCGCCGACGGCCGGGCTGCCCGTCCATCACATTCACGCTCCCTTCGCGGCCTTGAACAGTTCTGCCCGCACGTCGGTGTCCTCAGTCGCCTTGCGCAGCGACTCGAGGGCCGAACGGGCTTCTTCCGAAAGGTCCTGCTCCTTGGGGACGGCCACCTCGACCGTCACAAGGAGGTCCCCGCGCGTGCCGTCCTTGCGGACCGCGCCCTTGCCGCGGGCCCGCATCGTCCGCCCGTTCGGCGTGCCCGGGGGCAGCTTCAGGGTGACGGCGGGGCCGCCGAGCGTGGGCACCTTGACCTCGCCGCCGAGCGACGCCTCGGTGAAGGTCACCGGGACGGTGACCGTGAGGTTGTCGCCCTTGCGGCCGAAGACCGGGTGGGCGTCGACGTGCACGACGACGTACAAGTCGCCTGCCGGGCCGCCCCGTTCACCGGGAGCGCCCTTGCCGCGAAGGCGGATGCGCTGCCCGTCGGAGACGCCCGCCGGGATGCGGACCTGCATGGTGCGCGACGACTTGGCCCGGCCGCTGCCCTTGCAGGTGTCGCAGGGGGTCTCGGCGATCAGGCCGCGGCCCTTGCAGTCCACGCACGGGTCGGTGAGGGAGAAGCCGCCACCGCCGCCGCGCGAGACCTGCCCGGTGCCGACGCAGGTGGGGCACACGCGCGGTGTGCCGTTCGCGTCGCCGGTGCCGGAGCACGCCTTGCAGGGGGCCTGCGACGACATGCGCAGCGGGACCGTGGCCCCGTCGACGGCCTCGGTGAAGCTGAGCGTCACCTCGGACTCGATGTCCTGGCCCCGGCGCGGCTGCGTACGCGTGCCCGCGCCCGCGCCGCCCCGGTTGAACAGGCCACCGAACACGTCGCCGATGCCGCCGCCGAAGCCGCCCTGACCGCCCTGGCCCTGGGCGCCGCCGCCGAAGAGGTCGCCGAGGTCGAAGTTGAACGAGCCGCCGCCTCCGGCACCGCCGGGTCCCGGACGGAACCCGCCGCTGCCGAACAGGGCGCGCGCCTCGTCGTACTCCTTGCGCTTCTTGGGGTCGCCGAGGATGTCGTTCGCCTCGGAGATCTCCTTGAAGCGCTCCTCCGCCCGGTCGTTGCCCTTGTTGGCGTCGGGGTGGTTCTCACGGGCGAGCTTGCGGTACGCCTTCTTGATCTCGGCGTCGGTGGCGTCCTTGGGGACGCCGAGGACCTTGTAGTAGTCCTTCTCGATGAAGTCCTTGGTACTCATCGGCCTCGACGTCCCTCCTCACCTGTTCCTGTCATGCATCCGGTGTCAGCCCTCTTCCGGGCCACCGGACTCCTTCTCGGCATCCTTCTCGGCTGCCTCGTCGGACTTGCCGGCCTGCGCGCCCGGCTGCGGCTCGGCCACGGCCACCCGCGCGGGGCGGATGGTGCGCTCGCCGATCCGGTAGCCCGGCTGCAGGATCGCCACGCAGGTCGTCTCCGTGACATCCGGCGCGTAGCTGTGCATCAGGGCCTCGTGCACGGTCGGGTCGAAGGGCTCGCCCTCCTTGCCGAACTGCTGAAGGCCCATCTTGGCGGCGACCGTCTCCAGCGATTCGGCGACGGACTTGAAGCCGCCGACCAGCTCGCCGTGTTCACGGGCGCGGCCGATGTCGTCGAGGACGGGAAGCAACTCGGTCAGGAGGTTCGCTACGGCGATCTCCTTGACCGTGACGCGGTCCCGCTCCACACGACGCCGGTAGTTCTGGTACTCGGCCTGCAGACGCTGGAGGTCCGTCGTGCGCTCGCCCAGCGCCATACGCACCTGGTCCAGCTGCGCGGTCAGGGCAACATCCTGAGCTGCGGAAGCTGAGTCCCCGGCCGGGGCCGCCCCCTCCTTGTCGGAGGGAGCGGCCTGCGGCTCGGCGTCTTCGGGAGTGGCGCCGGAGGGGACGTCAGGCTTCTCGTTCTCGTCGAAGCCCGGGGTCTCCTCCGTCACGCGGCACCGTCCTTGCGGTCCTTGTCCTCGTCGACGATCTCGGCGTCCACGACGTCGTCCTCGGCCTTGGCGTCACCCTGCGGGGCGTCGTCGCCCTGCGGGGCCTCGGCGCCACCGGCGGCCTGGGCGTCGGCGTACATGGCCTGGCCCAGCTTCTGCGAGACGGCGGCGACCTTCTCGGTGGCGGTGCGGATCTCGGCGGAGTCGTCGCCCTTGAGCTTCTCCTTCAGCTCGGTGACGGCCTCCTCGACCTCGGTCTTCACCTCGCCGGGGACCTTGTCCTCGTTGTCCTTGAGGAACTTCTCCGTCTGGTAGACGAGCTGCTCGCCCTGGTTGCGGGACTCGGCGGCCTCGCGGCGTGCGTGGTCCTCGTCCGCGTACTTCTCGGCCTCCTGGCGCATCCGGTCGACCTCGTCCTTCGGCAGCGAGGAGCCGCCGGTGACGGTCATCTTCTGCTCCTTGCCCGTGCCGAGGTCCTTGGCCGTGACGTGCATGATGCCGTTGGCGTCGATGTCGAAGGAGACCTCGATCTGCGGGACGCCGCGCGGGGCCGGCGGCAGACCGGTCAGCTCGAACATTCCGAGCTTCTTGTTGTACGCCGCGATCTCGCGCTCGCCCTGGTAGACCTGGATCTGCACCGACGGCTGGTTGTCCTCGGCCGTCGTGAAGATCTCGGAGCGCTTCGTCGGAATCGTGGTGTTCCGCTCGATGAGCTTGGTCATGATGCCGCCCTTGGTCTCGATACCGAGGGACAGCGGGGTCACGTCGAGGAGCAGGACGTCCTTGACCTCACCCTTGAGGACACCGGCCTGGAGCGAGGCGCCGATGGCGACGACCTCGTCCGGGTTCACACCCTTGTTGGCCTCCTTGCCGCCGGTCAGTTCCTTGACCAGGTCGGCGACGGCCGGCATACGGGTGGAGCCACCGACGAGAACGACGTGGTCGATCTCGGAGAGCTGGATGCCCGCGTCCTTGATGACGTTGTGGAACGGCGTCTTGCAGCGCTCCAGCAGGTCGGACGTGAGCTGCTGGAACTGGGCGCGCGTGAGCTTCTCGTCCAGGTGCAGCGGGCCCTCGGCGGACGCCGTGATGTACGGCAGGTTGATCGTGGTCTCCGTGGAGGAGGACAGCTCGATCTTCGCCTTCTCGGCGGCCTCGCGCAGGCGCTGCAGCGCCATCTTGTCCTTGCCCAGGTCCACGCCGTGGCCGTTGTTGAACTGCTTGACCAGGTAGTCGACGACGCGCTGGTCCCAGTCGTCACCGCCGAGCTGGTTGTCGCCGTTCGTGGCCTTCACCTCGACGACGCCGTCGCCGATCTCGAGCAGCGAGACGTCGAAGGTGCCGCCACCGAGGTCGAAGACCAGAATGGTCTGGTCGTCCTTGTCCAGGCCGTAGGCCAGGGCCGCGGACGTCGGCTCGTTGACAATACGCAGGACGTTCATGCCCGCGATCTCGCCGGCTTCCTTCGTCGCCTGACGCTCGGAGTCGTTGAAGTAGGCGGGCACGGTGATGACCGCGTCCGTGACCTTCTCACCGAGGTAGGACTCCGCGTCGCGCTTCAGCTTCTGCAGGATGAAGGCGCTCATCTGCTGCGGGTTGAAGTCCTTGCCGTCCAGGTCGATCTTCCAGTCAGTGCCCATGTGGCGCTTGACCGAGCGGACCGTCCGGTCCACGTTCGTGACCGCCTGGCGCTTGGCGACCTCGCCGACCAGCACCTCGCCGTTCTTCGCGAAAGCGACGACGGACGGCGTGGTCCTGGCGCCCTCGGCGTTCGCGATGACGGTGGGCTCACCGCCCTCCAGAACGCTGACGACGGAGTTAGTCGTGCCCAGGTCGATGCCGACCGCACGTGCCATTTCGATTCCTCCAGCTGACTACTTGAGTGGAACTGGCTCAAGACTGCAACACCTCCCCCCTCGGCGTCAACAGACCTGAGTCACAGGCACTCAAGTTTTATCCTGCCCTTATTCGCAGCCAGCTGGATGACCGCCCCTGACCTGGGGTTTTATTCGGTGGCCGAGGGCCCGAGGCCCGCGTAGACATGCTCGGTACGCTCGGTCCACACCGCTTCCCCGTACCGCTTCGCGTACACCGCGCGGCAGTGCTCGCGCAGCGTCGGGAAGATCTTGGCGGCCACGTCGAGCGCGTCGGGGAGGTGCGCGTCGAGGGTGGTGACCGTACCCGTGCCCTCGGACCGTACGGCACGCGGCAGCGCCGACGACCCCGCCCCCTCCACCCCCTCGAAGGCGAGCACCGGCAGCCCCGCCGCGAGCGCCTCCGCGTACACGAGCGGCACCGCCCGCCGCGGCCCACGCCCCGGAAGGACGATCCCCCGGTACCCCGGAAGCGCCCGCCTCAACACCCCCCGCCCCACGGCCCCGCGAAGCCGCACCGACGCGGGCGCCGCCGCCCGGCACCGCCCTTCCAGCGGCCCCGCCCCGATGACGTCGAGCCGCTCGCCTTCGGGCCAGCGGCGGACCAGTTCGAGCACGCCCTTCTCCGGCGCGAGCCGCCCGACGCACACCCAGGCGCCGCCGTCCGCGACCTCGACCTCCGGGTCCACGTCCGCGCCCGCGTCCACCTCCGCGGCCTCCACGGTCGGTACGAAGTCGGGGACCACCTCAAGGCGTTCGCGGGGCAGCCCCGCGCGCGCGTAGGCGTCCCTGCTCGCCTCCGAGAGGACCACGAGCCGGTCGGCCCGCCGCAGCAGCGGGTCCTGCCGCAGCCCGCCACGCGCGGCCCACGCGAACTGCAGCGCCGCGAACCGGGAGCCGCGCTGGCGGCCGTGGCGCAGGGTGGCGACGACGGGCCCGGTCCACTCGGTGATCCAGGCGCGCCCGAAGGCCGGGAAGAGGTTGTGGACGTGCACCACGTCCGGGGCGAACGCGCGCAGCGCCTCAAGGGGGCCGCGCCCGCGGCCGTTCACCGAGACGAGGCGCAGTTCGTGTCCCGCGCGGGTGAGCGCGGCGACCTGGTCGAGCACGGCCTCGTCCTCGCCGCCCGGCGCTCCGAAACCGTGGACGACCGCGATCCTCATGTCAGGCCCCGACCTTCGCGGTGGTGACGACGCCGAACGCGCCGCCGGCGTCGACGAGGGCCGCGTCCACGATGTCGGCGAGGCCCAACCGGGGCCGCCATCCGGTGAGTTCGCGCAGGCGGCGGGTGTCGGGCACGGGCTCGCCCACCTCCTCGCCCTCGCCCTCGTACTCGTACGGGACGAAGCGCAGCGGCGACGGGGAACCGGAGCGTTCCACGACGACGCCCGCGAGGTCGGCGACGGCGGTCTCCCACTCCCCGCCGACGTCGAAGGCGCCACCGACCGCGTCGGCCTTGGCGAGCAGCCGCAGCAGCGCGTCGACGGTGTCGGCGACGTGGGTGAGGCGGAGTCGCCGGTTGCCGTCGCCGTGGATGGTGAGCGGCAGGCCCGCGACGGCCTGTTCGGCGAGGCGCGGCAGGAGGGCGCCGTGCGCGGAGGACTGGCGCGGGCCGACGGTGTGGTCGAGCCGGGCCACGGTCACGGCCCCGCCGTACGCCTCCCCGCCACAAGCCCCGCCGTACGCCTCCCCGCCACAAGCCCCGGCTGAAGCCTCGGCGGCCCCCGCGTCTCCGGTCACGAGGAGCAGTCGGCGCCCGTGCCGGTGCGCGGCCTCGACGACGGCGGGGCTCGCCCGCTCGGCGGCCAGGTGGACCACCACCTCGCAGCGGCTCACGAGTTCGTCGAGGAGCCGCTCGTCGAGGGCCGAGCCGCGCACGAAGCGGAGCCGTGGATCGGGCCAGGCGGCGGCGAGGTTGGCGCGCTCGCCCGTGGACAGGTCGTCGAGGACGACGACGGTGTGTCCCTGAGCGAGCAGCGCGTCGGTGAGGTGCGAGCCGACGAAGCCGGCACCTCCGATGACCAGATGGGCGGCCGGGCGGGCGGAGGGTGTGGTCGTCAACGGTGCGCTCATCCCCATAAGTTATTCCGTTATGTCCAAATATGGGGTGAATAACACGATCCGCTTGACCGCCGCCCATAGGGGTGGGCGCGCGACACAGATCACCAGCCCGGCGACTACATTGCGCACTGGTAAGTGGGTAGTCTCGGACAGACAACCTAAGTTACCGCTTAGTAACGCAGGCCCGAGGAGCCCCCAAATGCAACTCGCCGCGATCATCGTGTCGCTGGCCCTGATCGTGGTCGGCGTGGCTCTGTTCGTCCGAGCCATCGCGCAGATCTACCGCTACGTGCGGCTCGGCCAGAACGTCCCCGCCGGGACGCGTACCGACGAACCCGTGCAGCGCACCGTCACCGTGGTCAAGGAGTTCCTCGGCCACACCCGCATGAACAAGTGGGGCATCGTCGGCTTCGCGCACTGGTTCGTCGCCGTCGGCTTCTTCTCGCTCGTGCTGACGATCGTGAACGCCATCGGCCAGCTGTTCCAGGCCGACTGGCTGCTGCCGATCATCGGCGAGTGGGCGCCGTACAACATCTTCGTCGAGTTCATCGGCCTGATGACGACGCTCGGCATCCTCACGCTCATCGTGATCCGCCAGCTGTCGAAGCCGAACAAGGCGGGCCGCAAGTCCCGCTTCGCCGGCTCGAACTTCGGCCAGGCGTACTTCGTCGAGGCCGTCATCCTGATCATCGGCGTCTGCATCATGGTGCTGCACGCCCTTGAGGCCACGATGCACGGGCTCGACCACTACGAGGCGTCCTTCTTCGCCTCGTACCCGCTGGTCCTCGCCTTCAAGGGGCTCAGCCTCGGCGCGCTCCAGAACATCGTGTACTTCGTCGCCATGGTGAAGATCGCGACCTCGTTCATCTGGATGATCACGGTCGCCCTGAAGACCGACATGGGTGTCGCCTGGCACCGCTTCCTGGCCTTCCCCAACATCTGGTTCAAGCGCGAGGCCGACGGCGACGTCGCGCTCGGCGCGCTGCAGCCGATGACCTCCAAGGGCGAGCCGATCGACTTCGAGGACCCGGGCGAGGACGACGTCTACGGCGTCTCCCAGGTCGAGCACTTCTCCTGGAAGGGCCTGCTCGACTTCTCCACCTGCACCGAGTGCGGTCGTTGCCAGTCGCAGTGCCCCGCGTGGAACACCGGCAAGCCGCTCTCCCCGAAGCTCCTCATCATGTCGCTGCGCGACCACGCGCACGCCAAGGCGCCGTACCTGCTCGCCGGTGGCGGCAAGAACATGGAGGGCGAGGAGCAGGCTTCGGCCGAGGCATTGAAGGACGTCCCGGCCGCGGCTCTCGCGGAAGCCGAGCGCCCGCTCATCGGCACGCACGAAGAGAACGGCGTCATCGACCCGGACGTCCTGTGGTCCTGCACCACCTGCGGCGCCTGCGTCGAGCAGTGCCCCGTCGACATCGAGCACGTCGACCACATCGTCGACATGCGCCGCTACCAGGTGATGATCGAGAGCGCGTTCCCGTCCGAGGCGGGCACGATGCTCAAGAACCTGGAGAAGAAGGGCAACCCCTGGGGCCTCGCCAAGAAGCAGCGCCTGGAGTGGCTCAAGGAGCTCGACTTCGAGGTGCCGGTCGTCGGCAAGGACATCGAGGACCTCACCGAGGTCGAGTACCTCTACTGGGTCGGCTGCGCGGGCGCGTTGGAGGACCGGGCGAAGAAGACCACCAAGGCCTTCGCCGAGCTGCTCAACATCGCGGGCGTCAAGTTCGCGATCATGGGCGGCGACGAGAAGTGCACCGGTGACTCCGCCCGCCGCCTCGGCAACGAGCCGCTGTTCCAGCAGCTCGGCCAGGAGAACGTCATGTCCCTCAACATGGCGTTCGGCGAGGAGTACGACGACGAGGGCAACGTCACGGCCGAGTCCAAGAAGCCGCGTACCGCCAAGAAGATCGTCGCGACCTGTCCGCACTGCCTCAACACGATCGGCAAGGAGTACCCGCAGATCGGCGGGGATTACGAGGTAATCCACCACACGCAGCTGCTCCAGCACCTCGTCGACGAGGGCAAGCTGACCCCGGTCACCCCGGTCGAGGGCATCATCACGTACCACGACCCGTGCTACCTGGGCCGCCACAACAAGATCTACACGCCGCCGCGCGAGATCATCGCCAGCGTCCCTGGCGTCCGCAACGAGGAGATGCACCGCCACAAGGAGCGCGGCTTCTGCTGCGGCGCCGGTGGTGCCCGGATGTGGATGGAGGAGCGGATCGGCAAGCGCATCAACAACGAGCGTGTTGATGAGGCGCTGAGTCTGAACCCGGACATCGTCTCCACCGCCTGCCCGTTCTGCCTCGTCATGCTGACCGACTCGGTCAACGGCAAGAAGAACGACGGCAAGGCGAAGGAGTCCGTCACGGTCGTCGACGTCGCGCAGCTGCTGCTCGACTCGGTGAAGACGCCGGTCGACCCGGCGGGCGAGGCTGAGACCGAGACCGCCCCCGAGCCGGACCCGGAGCCGGTGAAGTAACCGACGTCCGCGCACGTCCCTGACGTCCGCGTACGTCCCTGAGGGCACCCCGGCACGACGGGGTGCCCTCTTCATTTGTCGCGCCCCGTACAACCCTTCCGGCTGATCCCGTGTCAAACGGTGCGTCGGACAAGGAACGGGCCCTTTCCGGCCATCCCCCCGCGCTGCCCGGCCTTCCTTCAGCCAAGGAGCCGCTCGTGCGCAAGAACCGTACGGCCGCCCTCGCCGCGGCCTCGTTCCTTCTCGTCGCCGGTACGTACATCGCCGCCGCCCCGTCCGCGTACGCGGGCACACCCGGCGCCACCCGGGCGAACGACCGCAACACCGACTTCAACGGCGACGGTTACGACGACGTACTCGTCGGCGCCCCCGGGGCCACCGTCGGCGGGCACGCCGGCGCCGGCGTCGTCACCGTCCAGTACGGCGCCGCGAGCGGGATCGGGACGTCCCGCTCCGCCGTGTTCAGCCAGAACACGACCGGGGTGCCCGGCGCCGCCGAGGCGGGCGACGCGTTCGGACAGGCCGTCGCCACCGGAGACCTCGACGGCGACGGCTACGACGACGCGATCGTCGGCTCGCCCGGCGAGGACCTCGGCACCGTCACCGACTCGGGCGGCGGCGTCGTCCTGTGGGGCACGCCGCAGGGTCTGACCGGCGGTGTCAGCACGGGAGTCGAGGCCGACGAGCCCGCCGCGGGCGGCACGTTCGGCTCCGCGCTCGCCGCCGCCCGGTTCACCGACGGCGGCGACGGCGACCTGCTCGCCGTCCTCGACTCGGCCGGACTCGCGATCTTCCGCTACGAGGCCGCGGCCACGGCCAGATCCACCGCGGCCGCATCGAAGAAGCTGGTCCGCGACTCCCGCACCGACTTCGCGACCAAGGCCCCGAAGGCCGAGGCACCCAAGGGCAAGGCGCCGACCGCCACCGCGCGGGCCGCCACCCTCGCCGCGCCGACCGCCATCGAGCCCAAGTCCCTGACCACGGGCGACTACGACGCCAACGGCTACGCCGACCTCGTCGTCTCCGGCCTCTCCGTCGGCGACGAGTCGGGAGACGGCTGGTCGTACGTCATCCCCGGCACCGCCGCCGACGCCGACCCGCTGCCGACGCTCACGCTGCGCGGCGGCCCGGTCGCCGCCTCCGGTGACATCAACGGCGACGGCAAGGACGACATCGTCACCGGCGAGCCGCACAGCCCCGACGACGGCGGCCCTTGGACGACCGGCGGCATGATCGGCGTCCACTACGGCTCCGCCGACGGGCCGGTCGCGGAACCGCAGTGGTGGACGCAGGACACCGACGACGTACCCGGCACCGCCGAGAAGGGCGACGGCTGGGGCGCCGACCTCTCCGTCGGCGACACGAACGGCGACGGGTACGCCGACGTCGCGATCGGCGCGCCCGGCGAGGACATCGACACCGTCGCCGACGCGGGCTCCGTGACGGTGATGCGGGGAACGGCCCTCGGCCTGCGGACCACCGACGTACGCGCCTTCAACCAGGCGTCGGCGGACGTGCCGGGCGCGGCCGAGAAGGGCGACAAGTTCGGCGGCCAGGTCTCCTTCACCGACCCCAACGACGACGGCCGCTTCGGCCTCCTCGCGGCGGCACCCGGCGAGAACGCCGGCGACGGCGTGGTGTGGGTGTTCTCGGCCGGCACGGGCGGCATCACGGCCACCGGCTCGTGGACGTACGGGGCGGGGTCGCTGTCCGCGCCGTCCCTGAAAGCGCGGTTCGGCGAGGCGATCGACGACTAGGTCATGTCTTCGAAACGGCGCCTGCCGGGATCAACTGCCTTAACTTTCACTGGAGTTGACGTGCGACTGAAGAAACTCGCCATCGCCGCAGGGGTGGTCGCCCTCACCGCGGGCGGCCTCACCCTCCCCCTCGCGGGGACCGCGTCCGCCGCGAGCACGCTCAAGGACGACTTCAACGGCGACGGCTACCGCGACCTCGCCATCGGCACACCGAACGCCAACGCCGTGACGGTGACGTTCGGTTCGTCCTCCGGCGTGGGCACCGGCAAGGCCGTGACGATCACGCAGGAGACCTCCGGCGTGCCCGGAGTCAGCGAGCGCGGGGACGAGTTCGGGGAGAACGTCACCAGCGGAGACGTCAACGGCGACGGATACGCGGACCTGATCGTCGGCGCCCCCGGCGAGCAGGTCACCGACTGGGCGAGCGGCTCGCTGAACGTCGTCTGGGGCGGCGCGAACGGCTTCACGAAGGGCGCCACCGTCTACCACGCGCCCTCCGCCGACGACGAACGCTTCGGCGAGGGCGCCGTCTTCGTCGACCTCGACGGCGACGACCACGCGCAGCTCGCCGTCGTCAGCGCCAAGAAGTGGTGGTGGTACTCCGAATCCAACAAGCCCGAGGACGCCTACGGGCCGGAGTTCGAGTTCGTCCCGTCCGACGTGACCCTCGAAGGGCTCACGGCCGACCAGTTCAACGGCGCGGGCACCGGGAAGATCTACACGTACGTCCTCTACGGAAAGCACGCCGACGGCAGCCCGTACACGGGGTGGGTCAGAGGTGGCCCCGGGGACGTCGGCTACTACTCCGGGCGGATCGACGGACAGTTCGCCGGCTCCACGACCGAGGCCGCCGCCACCGGCGACGTGAACTGCGACGGATACCCGGACCTGGTCACCGGCCAGGCCGAGGACAACTCGATCTGGGTGTTCTACGGCGGATCCACCATCTTCACCGACGAGATGGAGGGCATGGACAAGGTCACCCAGAACAGCGAAGGGGTGCCGGGCGCGACGGAGGCCGAGGACCGTTTCGGGGCGTCGGTCGCGGTCGGCGACGTGGACGGCGACGGCTGCGCGGAGGTCGCGGTGGGCGCGCCCGGCGAGACCGTGGACGGTGTGAAGGGCACCGGTTCGGTCGTCCTCCTCAAGGGCGGCAAGGGCACGATCAGCGCGGGCCGCGCCTACCACCAGGCCACCAGCGGGGTGCCGGGCACCGCCGAGCCTGGCGACCACTTCGGGTCGAGCGTACGGCTGAAGGACATCAACGGAGGCGGCCGCGCGGACCTCGCCGCCGCCGCGTCCGGCGAGGCCATCGGCACGACCATGGACGCGGGCGCCGTGACGGTGCTGCGCGGCTCGTCGCCGTACCTGACGACGACGGGCGCCACGTCCTTCAACGGCTCCGACTTCGGGCTGCCGGGGGCCGGCATCTCCTTCGGTACGTCGCTGCGCTGACGCCGCGTCAGCCGCCGCCTGTCATCATGGGACGGTTGTCAACTCATGGGACGGGTGGGGGAGTTGCTGATGCCGGTCGATACGCGGGTCGATACGCGGGTCGGTACGCGGGTTGATACGAGGAGTGGTGCGCGAGGCGGTACGCGGGGCGGTACGCGGGGCGGCGGGGCGCTGTGTGCCGTACTGCTCGCCGCCGCCGTACTCACCGGGTGCGGGGGCGGCAGCGGCGGCGGCAACGGGGGCGGCGCCCAGCGGCCCGTGACCGTGGCGGGCAAGCAGCGGCAGAGCGCGCCGCTGCCGATCCCGCGCGGCACCGGCAGCAAGCTTCCCACCGACTTCAACGGGGACGGCGCCCCCGACCTCGTACTCGACGCTCTCGCCCACGACGGGCTCGGCGACGACCCCGGCATCGGCGTCGTCTACGGGAAGAAGGGCCACGGACCCGTGCCGGACACCCGGCAGTTGCTGTCCCCGGCGACGTACAAGGCGTCGACCCTGTCGTCCGAGGCCAGCTGCGATCTCGACCGGGACGGCTTCGCCGACCTGGTGGTCTCGACCGACCCGCCGTACGACGGCCGGGGCATGCCGCCCGTCCCCCTGCGCGTGCTCTTCGGCTCGCCGCGCGGGATCTCCGGCGAGGGCGTCACGTTGAAGATCCCGGCGCGGGCCCGGTTCGGCAACGAGTGGCCGGACCGGCCGGTGTGCGGGGACTTCGACGGCGACGGCCGCGAGGACCTCGTGGTGCACGCGAGCGGGGGCCGGCTGAGCGTCCTGCCAGGACCGTTCACCCGCGCGGGCGCGCCGCGCGGCACGGCCCGCCTCGCGGAGGTCGGCGGCGACGTCCCGACGGGGCCCGCAGCGGACGTCAACGGCGACGGCGCCGACGACCTCCTGATCCGCGCCCACACGGGCACCGCGCGCTCGACCGTCGCCCTCGGCGGGCGGAACGGATTCACCGCGGGCGCGAGCTACCCGGCGGGCACGGACGCGGCGTTCGGCCGCTTCGGGGCGGCCGTCCTTGGGGCAGGGGGCGTCACGGTGTACGGGAGCGGGGGCGAGGGCGAGGGTGATGGGGCGGTACGGGTTGCCGGGGGCGGCGACCGGGTCCATACGGGGGACTTCGACGGGGACGGGAAGGTCGAGTTGGCCGTGTCGTCGGGCGACGCGGACGGCTCCGGCCGCGTACGGATCGTGGAGTCCTCGGGGGCCGGGAAGGCGCGGTCGGCCCCGGCCGCGGGGCGCGTGGTCGCGGTCGCGGATTTCGACGGGGACGGGGGCGACGACCTCGTGGTGCAGCGGGTGTCGGGGAACGGGGACGTAGTGACGGTCCTGACCCGTGCCCGCCCCCGGCCCACCTTCTCCACGCGCGCCTTCACACCCTGACGCCCCTTTCTCCTCACTCCCGAGGCCGAACCCGTACAACCCTCCTGCCCCATCAACAGTCTCCTGTAAGCCGACCGCAGGGCGACTCCCGGGACAACCCCAGGCGAACTCCCCTGAAACGGCACCCAGTTGACGGGACACCCGCCAGGCGTCCCCTTCCCGCAGGAGCCAACCGAATGGCCAAGCACAGACGCACTCCCGCCCCTTCCCCGACCCGCCTCCGCCTCGCCATGGCCACCGCCACGGCAGCCGCCCTGACCGGCGGGTTCTTCGTCACCACGGCGGGGTCCGCGACCGCGGCCACCCCCGAAGTCGCGAAGTCCGACGCCGACTTCAACGGCGACGGCGTCGCCGACAACGCCGTGGCCGCACCGTTCGCCTCCGTGAGCGGGCACGCCGAAGCCGGGCAGATCAGCGTCCTGTACGGCGGGGGCAAGCGCGTCACCCTCAGCCAGAACTCGACCGGCGTGCCCGGCAGCGCCGAGACCGGCGACCACTTCGGCGTCAGCTCCGCGTACGGCGACTTCGACGGCGACGGCTTCGACGACCTGGTGGTCGGCGCGGCGGGCGAGGACGTCGGCACCGACAAGGACGGCGGCACCGCCGCCGTCCTGTGGGGCTCGGCGAACGGCCTGACCGGCGGAAAGACCGTCGCCGACCCGCGCCCGTCGAAGCACGACCGCTTCGGCGAGTTCCTGGAGGCCGCCGACCTCAACGGCGACGGCCACGACGACCTCGCCGTCGGCACGCCCAACTCGACGACCGTCGACGTCGTCCGCGGCGGCTTCACCCGCACCGGCGGCAACGGCGGCGCGTACACGGTGACCGCGCCCGCGCTCGGCAGCGCCCAGGGCGGCGGCATCAACAACCTGCACTCCGGCGACATCAACGGCGACGGCGTCGAGGACCTGCTCGTGAACGGCTTCGAGCCGCTCGACAGCGAGACCGACGACTACTCCTACAACGCCAACTTCTACCTGCCCGGCTCCGCTTCGGGCGTCACGGCGTCCGGCGCCGTGAAGCTGCCCGCCGGCATCATCACGGATGTGGGTGACGTCGACAGCGACGGCAAGGGAGACATCGTCTTCGGCGTGGCCTGGGACAACAGCTCCGGTGTGCCCGGCTCCCAGCTCGGCGGCGCGGCCCTGATCGCCCACGGCACCGCGAACGGCCCGGACGTCTCCGGCGTCCAGACCATCGACCAGGACACCTCCGGCGTCCCCGGCTCCGGCGAGACGGGCGACAGCTTCGGCAACGAGCTCGACCTCGGCGACATCAACGGCGACGGCCACCTCGACCTGGTCGTCGGCGTGCCCGGCGAGGACCTCGACGGCGTCAAGAACGCCGGCGCCATCACCGTCCTGTACGGCGCGGCGGACGGCTCCGGCATCACCGGGACGGGCTCCAAGTCCTTCCACCAGAACACCCCCGGCGTGCCCAACTCCAATGAGGCCGAAGACGTCTTCGGCGCCGAGGTGCACGTCGACGACCTCAACGGCGACGGCCGCGGCGACGTGACCGTGGGCGCCCCCGGCGAGAACGGCTCCAACGGCGCGGTCTACGCCCTGAACTCGGGCGCCGACGCCACCCTCTCCTCCCCCGGCGGCATCTACACCTCCACCCTCGGCATCTCCCCGAGCGGCACCCCGCTCCTGGGCGTCGACATGGCGGACTGACCGGTCCCCTAATGCCCTTCCCGTAAGGGATGTCACAGGTCAGCCGCAATGCCGGGCCCGATTCCCCCGGGCCCGGCATCGGCCGCCGAAAACCAGGTACGTTCGAGTACGTGGCTGGATTCAGGAACGGACGCGGCCGGGACAACCGCGAAGCGCCGCAGGGGCACCCTCCGTACGGGCCCCCTCAGCAGCAGTACCCACAGCAGTGGCCGCAGGCCCACGGCGGAAACAGCGGGCACGGCGGGCACGGTGAGCCGGAGTACTTCGGCGACCCGAACGCGCCCCGCGCCCCCGGCAGCGGTCACGACCCGTACGCGGCGAACAACCCCGGTCACACCCAGGCGTTCTCGGTGAACCCCGACAGCGGGGACCCGTACGCGTACACCCAGGGCGCCACCTACCAGGCGGGCGCCGCCCCGGCCGGACCGATCGGCCCGCGGCTGCACTGGAAGCAGCTGCTGTCCGGCGTCGTGTTCCGCCCGGCCGACACGTATATGCGGATGCGGGACTACGCGATGTGGGGCCCGGCCCTCATCGTCACGTTCCTGTACGGCCTCCTCGCGATCTTCGGCTTCGACGGCGCCCGCGAGGACGTCATCAACGCCACGATGTCCGCGGCGATCCCCTACGTCCTGACGACCGGCGTCGCGATCACGATCAGCTTCTTCGTGCTCGGCATCGTCACCCACACCCTGGCCCGCCAGCTCGGCGGCAACGGCGCCTGGCAGCCCACGGTCGGCCTGTCCATGCTGATCGCCGCCCTCACGGACGCCCCGCGCCTGCTGTTCGGCATGTTCCTCGGCGGCAACGAGATGTTCGTCCAGGTCATCGGCTGGGCGACCTGGGCCGTGGCGGGCGCCCTGCTGACCACGATGATCTCCAAGTCCCACGACCTGCCCTGGCCGAAGGCGCTCGCGGCCTCGGCGATCCAGCTGATCGCCCTGCTCTCGATCATCAAGCTGGGCACGTTCTAGAACCGCCCGTGCAACGGAATGAGGGGCCCCGCGGGGCCCCTCATTCCGTTGGTCGTGGCGCGCGCCGCTCAGGCGTCGAGCACTTGCCCCTCCCGCTGTACGACGGGCGGCTCGACGCTCCACGGGAAGTTGATCCACTCGTCCGTACGCTTCCACACGTACTCGCACTTCACGAGCGAGTGGGACTTCTCATAGACGACGGCCGAGCGCACCTCGGCGACGGTGTCGAGGCAGAAGTCGTGCACGAGCTTCAGCGTCTTGCCGGTGTCCGCGACGTCGTCGGTGATGAGCACCTTCTTGTCGCTGAAGTCGATCGCGTTCGGCACGGGCGCGAGCATGACCGGCATTTCGAGCGTGGTCCCGACGCCGGTGTAGAACTCCACGTTCACGAGGTGGATGTTCTTCACGTCCAGCGCGTACCCGAGCCCACCGGCGACGAAGACGCCGCCGCGCGCGATGCTCAGGATGATGTCGGGCCGGTACCCGTCGTCGGCGATGGTCTGCGCGAGCTCGCGCATGGCGACGCCGAACTTCTCGTACGTAAGGTTCTCGCGCTCGGGGTTCACGCCGTCACTCATGTCGCTGCTGCTCACACCTGGGTCCGATGGAAGTTGAGGAAGGAACGGGAGGCGGTCGGGCCGCGCTGTCCCTGGTAACGCGAACCGTAGCGCTCGCTGCCGTACGGGAACTCGGCGGGTGACGACAGCCGGAACATGCACAGCTGCCCGATCTTCATCCCCGGCCACAGCTTGATCGGCAGCGTCGCGAGATTCGAGAGTTCGAGCGTCACGTGCCCGCTGAAGCCGGGGTCGATGAAGCCGGCGGTGGAGTGCGTGACGAGCCCGAGCCGCCCCAGCGAACTCTTCCCTTCCAGCCGCGAGGCCAGATCCTCGGGAAGGCTGATGACCTCGTACGTCGACGCGAGCACGAACTCGCCGGGGTGCAGGATGAACGGCTCGTCGCCCTCCGGCACCACCTCTCGCGTCAGCTCCGACTGCTCGACGCTCGGGTCGATGTGCGGGTACTTGTGGTTCTCGAACACCCGGAAGTACCGGTCGAGACGCACATCAATACTCGACGGCTGCACCATCGACTCGTCGTAGGGATCGATGCGGACCCGTCCGGCGTCGATCTCGGCCCGGATGTCCTTGTCTGAGAGAAGCACGTAGCGAGGATACGCAAGGCGCGCGGGCCCGCCACAATCCGGCCATTCGGTCGGGGTTCGTGGCGGGCCCGCGCGCCGTGTCCGCGATGCGGTGCCGCTTACCGCTCGTCCGGTCCCACAGGAACGGCGTGCCGAAGTCGCGCGCACCGCGGACACCGAATCAGCCGGCTCGGACCAAGGCGGTCGGCCTGCTGCATCGGGAACGAAGCGGTGCTGAACACGTGCCCTTCGGCACATCGGACGACGGTGCGATCCATCGAGTCCATCAAGTCCCGGAGTCCCTTCCCCACGGAGCCATTTGGCCAGTTTCCCGGCCGACGACGAAAAGCAACATTACGGGATGAAAGGGACGCCAATCCAGGCGGCACCCCGCAGAGAATCGTCAACGGCCGGAGCCCCCACCGTACGCTTCAACTCCCTTCACCCGCAGTCACTTCCACCCCGCACAACGCAGCAGGGCCCCGGGGCAGGAGCGCCCGGGGCCCGGCATGGGGTACAGTGTCCGCCAGTACGGATCGTTCAACGGCCGTACTGCGCGGGTGTAGTTTAATGGTAGAACATAAGCTTCCCAAGCTTAGAGCGCGAGTTCGATTCTCGTCACCCGCTCCATGAAGAAGCCCCAGGCCAGCGGCCCGGGGCTTTTTGCTGTCCGTGCACATGCGACAGAAACCCGCCACGCTTAGTGTGGCGGTGCAGGCCGAATGATCACGGCTGAGGGCGCTCGGCGCCTTACCCCCAGGCGGAGGCCTCAACGGCGCACAAGAACCCCAGGCCGAGGGCCTGGGGTTCTTGTGTGTTCTCAGATGTGTTCTCAGATGGTGTCGAGGTCGCGGGTGCGGGTTTCCGGGAGGGCGAGGGCGCAGAGGAGGGAGAGGAGGGCCATGGCGCTCATGAACCAGCCGCCGACCGAGGCGTTGTAGGTCTCGGCGAGGGCGGTGACGGCCAGGGGGGCGGCGGCGCCGCCGAGGACGCCGCCGAGGTTGTAGGAGAAGCCGGCGCCGGAGTAGCGCAGGCGGGTGGCGAAGAGTTCGGGGAGGTAGGCGCCGGCCGGGCCGTAGATGATGCCCATGCAGAGCAGGGCGCCGCTGAGGGCGACGGCGATCAGAACGTAGTTGCCGGTGTCGAGGAGGGGGAAGAGGAGTGCGCCCCAGACGACGCCGAACGCCGCGCCGCCGATGATGAGTTTGCGGCGGCCCACCCGGTCCGACCAGCGGGCGACGGCGTACGTGGAGATGCCCAGGACGGTGACCGCGACGAGGGTCAGGAGCAGCATGTCGTTCTTGGGGATGCCGAGGTCGTCGGTCGTGTACGTCATGCAGTACGTGGCCGCCGTGTAGAACATCACGTAGACGACGGTGATCATGCCCGCGCCGAGCAGCATTTCCCTGGGGTGCTCGCGGAAGGCGTCGGCGAGGGGGGCCTTCGCCGTTTCGCGCTGTGCGGTGACCTTCGCGAAGGCGGGCGTCTCGGAGATCTTGAGGCGGATGGCCAGGCCCACCGCGACCAGGACGAAGGACAGCAGGAAGGGGATGCGCCAGCCCCAGCTGTCGAAGGACGCGTCGTCCAGGGCCGAGGACATCAGGAGGAAGGTGAGGGTGGCGGCGAAGTAGCCGACGGGGGAGCCCATTTGGGGCGCCGAGGCGTACAAGCCGCGTTTGCGCTTCGGGGCGTGTTCCACGGCGAGCAGTGCCGCGCCGCCCCATTCGCCGCCGAGGCCGATGCCCTGGATCACGCGGAGCAGGACCAGGAGGACCGGGGCCGCCACGCCCAGGGTGTCGTAGCCGGGGAGCAGGCCGATCAGGCCCGTGGACAGGCCCATCATGAGCAGCGATACGACCAGGACCGTCTTGCGGCCCACCCGGTCGCCGAAGTGGCCGAAGACCGCCGCGCCCAGGGGGCGGGCCGCGAAGCCGACGGCGAAGGTGGACAGGGTGGCCAAGGTGCCTGCCGCGTCCGAGAGTTCGGGGAAGAAGGCCTCGTTGAGGACGAGGGCAGCCGCGGTTCCGTAGATGTAGTAGTCGTAGAACTCGATGGCCGTGCCGATGAAGCTCGCGGTGGCGATGCGGCGCATGCCGGAGGCGGGTGGGGTGGCGGTGGTGGTGGCGGCGTGCGTGCTGCCGGGCGGGGCGGGGGAGGGCGATTCGGGCATGGGGCGGCCTCCGGGGATGGGCGTGGAGCGGGGACGGGGCGCCTTGTGCGGCGTGGTGTGAACCTAGGCCGGAGCGTGGGTCCCGTGATTTGTTCGCTCGGACAGGGCTGGCCGCCGCGTCCTGTCCGCGCCGACAGGTGTCCCGTTCAGGCGCCGGGGAACGCCGTGTCCGGGGTATCCGTCGCGGCCAGGTCGAGGCGGAGTTGGAGGGTCGCGGCGAGGCGGTGTTCGGGGTCTTCGAGGTCGAGGCCGGTCAGGGCCACGGCCCTGCGGACGCGGTAGCGCAGCGTGTTGGGGTGCACGTTGAGGCGCTTGGCCACGGCCGCGACGTCGCCGAACGCGTCGAGGTAGCGGAGGAGGGAGCGGGCCAGCTCTGTGCCCTGCTCGCGGTCGCGGGTGACGAGGGCCGCCACCGCGGGGAAGCGGAGCTCCGGGGAGCGGTCGAGGAGTTCCAGGGTGTCGCGGACGAGGAGGGCCGGGGCGAGGCGGGTGTGCGTGCCGACCGTCGACTCCGGGGTGCGGGCGAGGAGTTGCAGGGCGCGGTGGCCGCGGAGCTTGACGGCGGGGACGTCGGCGAGGCGTTCGGCGCGGCCCGCGAGGACGGCCTGGACCGGGGTGCCGGTCAACCGCCGCAGCGTGGCGACCAGGTCCTCGGCCCAGCGGACGAGGGGGCCCTCGTCCTCGTACGCGCCCGTGGGCGTCGGCAGGATCGCGTAGATCTGGCCGCAGGCCTGGGCCACAAGGGCGTTCTCCCGGTGCGCCGCCACGTGCACGGAGACGATGCCCGCTGCCTCCGCGCGCCGGGCATCGGCCCGCACGGCGTCGGTCGCGGCGGCGGTGTCGCGCAGGTCCACGGCGACGACGTCGGCGCCGGCCGCCGGGTCGATGCCCAGGTGGGCGGCGAGTGCGGCGGAGTCGAAGCGGCCGGTGAGGAGGCCGTGGCTGAGGTCCTCGCGGGTGGCGAGCCGGGCGCCGGCGTCGCCCTGGAAGTAGTGGTCGACGAGTTGCAGCGCGGCTATTCGGGCCGCGCCGCGCAGGAGTTGTGGGGTCCGTTCGGCGAGCGGGCGGGCGCCCTCCTGCACCCAGATGGTGCCGAGCGGGCGGCGTCCGGCGTTGATGCCGATGACGACGCGGCGGCGTGCGCCCATGTCCGGCCGCTCGTCGACCGTGACCACCTCGTCGCTTGCGCGGACCCGTTGGTGGACGCCGAGGTGGCGCAGCAGTGCCAGATACGGTTCGGGGCAGCTGCGGCCGAGGATGGTGGCGCGGCGCAGTTCGTCGGCCTCTTCGCCGGGTCCCGCGTAGGCGAGGACGCGGTGGGCGCCGTCCTCCAGGCTGACCACGCCGTGGGTGAGCGTCGCGACGGTCTGGGCGAGGGAGTAGAGGTCGCCGTTGCGGCCAGGGGTGAACTCGCCTGCGGGGGCGGCGAGTACGGCGCGGAGTTCGGCCTCTACGCGGTCCCAGCGCAGGGCGGGTGGCAGGCCGAGGACGGCGATGCCGGTGGTTTGTGCGGCCGTGCGTACTGCCTCCGGCAGGCCGTCGCCGTTGCTGGCGTCGTCGTCGATGCGCAGGGCGAGTGCGGTCGCGCCCGCGTGGGCGGCTGCCGTCACCATCGCCGCCGCTTCCTCCGGTTCGCGGGTGCCGATGGCGAGTACGAGGGTGCCGGTGACGTCGTCGAGGGGGTCGGTCGGTTCGGCGATGACGATGTCGTGGACGGTGGCGTCGTCCGGGCCGCAGTGGACCGGGGGCGGTTCCAGGGTTTCCGTGAGGCGGCGGGTCAGGGCGGCCACGTTGGCGTGGGGCCGGGGGGCCGGGGTTCTGGTCTCCGGTGGTGTGTCGTCCACCGGGGCAGCGTAGGCGTGAAGTGGGGTCAGTGGGGTGGGTGCGGTCGCGTCGTTGCCGGGTTTGCGCAGTTCCCCGCGCCCCTGTGAACGTGGAGTTCGCTGCGGCCCTGGTAATCGCGGCGTCCCCGTGACCAAAAGATGCGCAGTTCCCCGCGCCCCCAAAAAAACCTGCGACTCCCCCACGGACCCTCGTAACCGCAGCGCCCCCGTGACCAAAAGATGCGCAGTTCCCCGCGCCCCCTCCCAAAAAACGCACCGCTCCCCGTCGCCCCAAGAAGGGGTGCGGGGAGCGGTGGTGTCAGGGGGGCAGGGGGTCAGGGGGTCAGGGGCGGTTTTTGCGGGACATGGTGCGGATCGTGAAGCCGGTCGCGAGGGTCAGGACCGTGAGCAGGGCGCCCAGGAGGGTCCAGTCGCGGAAGCCGGTGTCGGCGAGGTGGCCGCCGCCGTCGCCTCCCGTGGTGCCTCCCGTGGTGCCGCCGGTGGAACCGCCCTCCTCCGGGAAGGTGTTCGTGACGTCGACCGTCGCCGAGCCGTCGACCTTGACCTCGCCGTCCGTGCCGTCGTCGGAGGACGCCTCGTACGTGACCGTGTCGCCGGTCGGCACGTTCGTCTCCTCAACCGTGCAGGTGGCGCCCTCCGGGACGGAGATCGTGCGGTCCTCGCCGTCCTTGAGGGAGAAGGAGCTGTCGGACGGGGAGAGGGGTACGTCGCCGTGGTCCGTGGTGCAGGACAGGGCGAAGTCGTACGGGCCCGCTCCCCCGTTCACCACGTGCTTGCGGACCGTGAGGTCGGCCGCCGGGAAGGTGTTGGTGATGTTGATGGACGCCTGGGCGTCGGAGTCGGACGTCGTGACCACCGTCGGGTTGTCGGCGGAGCCGTGGTCGACCGTGGCCTTCGCCGCGCCGCCGGTGTCCACCTCCTCGGCCCAGCAACGGGTGTTCACCGGGAGGGGTTTGATGGTGACGGGTTCGCCGGCCTTCACCTCGTACGTCTTGTGGAGGATGCGGTCGCTCGGCTGGCCCGCCGCGTTCGGCAGGGTGCAGGAGACGTCGACGCCGTACGTGCGGCCGTCGTCGGCGTAGCCCGCCGCGTCGCCGTCGAGCGACTTGTTCAGGGTCAGGGCGCCGAACTCGTAGGTGTTGGAGATCCGGGCGAACTGCGGGGTCTCCGGGCCGATGTTGGGCTGGATGGTGACTTCGACGGGGTTGCTTCTGGGGTGGTCGGACTGGCCGCCGCGGGCCGAGGTCTCCCAGATGCGGCACTTGGCGCCCGCCGGGATGCCCTTGATGTTGACCGGGTCGTTCACGGACACCCGGTAGTCCTCGTTGAGGACCACCTCCGGCGGCCGTCCCTGCGGGTCGATGGTGCAGGTCACGTGGTACGGGTACGGGATCCTGCGGAGCAGGTCCGTCGCCTTGTCCGGGTGTTCGCCGAGGCGCTTCACCAGCCGCAGCTCGCCGTAGGAGAGGGCGACGCCGACCTTGATCGGCTCATTGGCCTGGAGCACGCGCGGGGAGCCGGCGCGGTCGGTGGTCTCGTTGTGGGCGTAGGAGTTCCAGGCGATGGTCGGGTCGCCGTTGTGGGCGACGTCGAGCGGGGTGTCCATCGCGTACGTGATGTCGACGGTGCCGCCGGGCTCCAGCGGCTGCGGGAACTTCAGGTCCATATTGGCGCCGCGTGCCTTGTTGCTGTACGCGTCGTCCCAGGTGCCGGAGTCGCACCGGTCGGCGGTCGAACCGGCGTCGCCCATGTTCAGGTCGTCGGTGCACAGCGGCTCGTCGTTCTCGTACTTCGTGGTCATCTCGCCGGGGCTGCTGCCGTCGAGCTTCGGCTCGGAGGCGAGGGTGGGGCGCTTGTCCCAGGCGGTCTTGCGGTCCTGGTCGAGGATGACGCCCTTGTCGCCCGCGACCGGGAACCGGTCGACGATGCGCATGTTGGTGCCGTCCTCGGTGCCCGCGTTCCGCAGGCGCATCAAGTAGTGGTACTGGTCACCGGGGTTGACCAGGGCGATGCACGGGTTGGCGGTGTACTTGCGGCCGGTGGAGTCGGTCGTCATCAGGCAGGAGTCGTCGCCGACGTCGACGGTCTCCCCGGTCTTGGTGTTGTACCAGCCGAGGCTGTCGTTGCCGGAGACCCACTTGCGGGCGGTGAACGCGGCGCCGGTCTTGGCCGTCAGCTTCGCGTCGTCGACGCAGTACAGGCCGGAGCCGAACATGGCGCCGTTCTCCTCCGCCTCGCTCGCGTCCTCGCAGGCCAGGTCCGGGTCGGTCGAGGTGGCGCCCATCGTGTTGGTGACGGTCTCGTCGGCGCGGATGCCGGCCTCCAGCTTCACGTGGATCTCGATGGTGAAGCTGCCGCCGGGCGGGAAGTTCCAGTCCTTGCCGTCGTCGTCCTTGGAGAAGTCCCAGGTGAGCCCGGAGACCCGCTCGCCGTCGGTGGTCTGACTGAACTTCGGGGTTGGGATGGGGGTGGTCCCGTCCGGTTCCCTCTCGTCGTTGATCTTGTACGGCTCGCCGTTGTCGCCCTGGAAGGTGTCGTCGAACGCGATGCCCTCGGGGAGGTCGTCCTTGACGACGAGGTTCGGGACGTTCGCCGTACCGGTGTTGGTGACCTTCAGATCGAAGGGGGCGTCCTCGCCCGGGGAGAGCACCGTGTCCGGGGTCTTGTCGACGTCGAGCTTGGGGTCGCCCTTGACGAGGTCGAGGGTGGCCTCGACCTCTTCGATGTCCCGGGGCTTGTCCTCGTCCTCGACCTTGGTGAGGAACTGGCCGGTGGCGTGGTCCACCAGGTGGTCCGGAACCGGCTCGCCGCTGCTGCGCAGCGTGGGCCGCGGGCTGACGTCGAGGACGAGGATGCCGGAGCAGCTGGCGTCGCCGCACTCGGGCTTGATCACGTAGCCGTCGTTGGTGGTGCTCGTCGACGAGTACGTGGCGCGGATGCCGGTGACGTCGGCGGCGTTCACTCCGGACGGCAGGGCGGCGTCGGCGGACGGGGTGCCGTTGACCCACTGGCCGTTCACATACGCGTCGATCTGTACGCGGTTGGCGCCGGCCGGCATCTGGTTCGACTTGATGGATACGAGGTCCACGGCGTCGAAGAATTCGTCGTCCTCGTCGATGATCTTCAGGTACTTGGCCGACATGTTGCCGGTGTTGCGGACGGTGAGCGTCATGTCCGCGTGCTGGCGCGGCAGTCCGTCCACGTGCTCGGGGAGCTGGCCGGGGGCGATGGTCTTGTTGAGAGAAGCGCCGTCGTTGGCGGGGCCGGTCTCCATGGTCTTGCAGTCGCTGCCGTTGACGTCGCCGCCCTGGCTGTCCTTGGCCGTGACCGAGAAGCAGTTCTGGAACGTCTCGCCGTTCTCGACGCCGTCGCGGCGCTCGGCGGTGACGTTGATGGTGACGTTGTCGCCCGGCGCCATCTCGCCGTCGTAGACGCCGCGTACACCGGTGGCACGGGCGAGCACGTCGGGGGAGACGCCGTCGTAGTCGACCCAGGCGTCCGTGTCCGGGTCGTAGACCTGGAGCTTCACCGGTGCGTCGGACGGCGAGACGGAGACGGACGTGATCTCCAGCTTGTCGAAGGGGCTGGCGCTGCCGGGCTTGCCGTTCTCGTCGGCCGAAGGGTCGGTGATGACCACGTCGTGCAGCGGCAGGTTGCCGGTGTTGGTGAACTTCAGCTGCATGTCGATGGGTTGGCCCGGCGGCACGTCGGTCTGGCTGACGGTCTTGACGCCGCTGCCGTTGCCGTCCGGGTCCTCGACGATGAGGTTCGCGCACGCGCTGCCGGAGGCGGTGCCGCTGCCGTCGGAGCGGCCCGCGTCGCCCTTGTAGCCCGCGCAGTTGCTGACGCCGTCGGCCACGTCCGCGGCGTCGACGTCGTCGGTCAGCGTGCCGTGCAGGTCGAGGCCTGCGGTGGCGCCCTCGGCGATCGACGGATTGCCGTCCGCGTCGACGCCGGAGTAGACGACCTCGACCTTCTTGACCTGCTTGCAGTCCTCGGGGACGTCGTAGGTCGCGTTCGCCGTGTACGTCTGCGTGCGGGTGGTGTCGTCGGCGCAGGTGACGGTCAGCTTCGCCTCGGTGGCGCCCGCGGGGAAGCGCAGCCGCACCTTGTCGACGTCGAGCTTGTCGAACTCGCTGGTCGCGTCCGCGTCCGGCTCGGTGATCGTCATCGTCTTCACCTTGAACGGCGACTTGTTCGTGACGTCGACGCCCGTGCTGACCGGGGAGTTCTCACCGATGACCGCGTGCTCGTTGGAGCCCTTGGAGAAGTCGCCGTTGGTGTCGGCGTAGTACTTCTTCGTCGAGTCCAGGACCAGGATGTCCGGCAGGATGTCGTACGTGTCGCAGGCCTGGTCGCCCTTGACGTCGCCGTCCGTCGTCTCCTTCGCGGCCGGGGTCGCGCAGTTGTTGACGGTGATCTTGTCGGTGGGCTCCAGCTTCGAGCCGTCCGAGCGCTTGGTGTCCCGCAGCTTCATGCCGACGTCGACGCTGCCGCCGTTCTCGTCGTAGGGCAGCGGGTCGCCGTTGCTGTTGGTGAAGACGACCTCGAAGCCGACGACATCGCCCGGGTCCACCCCGTCCGGCATCGGCAGTTCGCCGGGCGAGGTGATGGTGTCGCCGGTGTGGGTCTGCCCGTCGGAGGTGGTGACCACCAGCTTCGCCTGGTCGGCGCCCTTGGGGAACGCGGTGACGGTGGCGCCGGTGAAGTCGAAGTACTCGAAGGTCTCCTCGGTGTCGTCGGACACCGACAGCTCGGTGACCTCGGCCGACGACGAGGAGTTGTTGCGCACGTTCAGCTTGATCGTGGACTCTTCGCCGGACAGCGCGACCGCCGAGCCGTCCTCCCAGTCCTTGGTCGTGACCGGCTTGACCACGCGCGGGATGTTGATCGTGATGTCCGAGTCGGAGGTCTTCGGGTCCGCGTTGTCGGCTTCCGCCTTCGCGGTGTTGGTGATGGTGGTGCCGTCCTCCAACTGTGTGTCGGCCGGCACCCGCATCCCGATCTCCACCGAGCCCGCCTGGCCCGCCCGCAGGCCGGTCTCGCCCTCAGGGTTCTGCAGCGGCTGCTTGTAGACGATCGTCAGCTGCCGCGTCGACTCGTCGTAGGTGACGTCACGGGTGCTGTCCGATTTCGGGAGGTCGGTCACCTCCAGCCCTTCCGGGAGCGTGTCGGTGACCGTGAAGTTCACGCAGTCCACGTCCAGGCCGGAGCACTGCCCGTTGAGCGTGTAGATGAACTCGTCACCGGGCTCCAACGGCCCGTCGGCATCATTGGTCTTGGTGATGCCGACCGAACTCATCGGGTCGTCGGCGACGGCCGCGGGGGCGGCCAGCGCCGTGGATCCGAAGAGCAGGCTCAGCACCGCCGTGACGACGACCAGTGCACGTAGGCGGGATGGGCGGGATGGGCTTCCCCTGAGCAACACGACGACCTTGGACATGGGCGCGACGGTAGGGCGGGGTCCCTTATGCGCACGTTATGGCATGCCGGATTATTGACGATCTATCAGACATTTAGCCCGTATGGCCGCCAGGCCAGGAGTCAGTCGGCCGTCGGCTCCGGGAGTTCGCGGACGACGAAGGTGCCGCGGGCGGGGACGGTGATCGTGAGGCCCTTGTCGCGCAGGATCGCCAGGGCGCGGCGCACGGTAATGGTGCCCGCGCCGAAGTCGTGCGCCATCTTCATCTCTCCCGGCAAGCGGGTCCCGGGCGCGTAAGTACCTGTACGGATGCGTCGCTCGATGATGTTGGCGAGCTGCACGTAGTGGTAGTCGATGCCCTCGGGGTCAATCTTGTCCGTCACGGAAGCGACCGTAATAGGTCGACCACAGCCATGCAGTATCAGTATCGATCAGTAGCGGTCGTCCGCTTCTTACCGCATCAAGACGCGGCTACCTTCAGCAACGTAAGACCCCCGCGACGGGCCAACGTCCGGGGGCGTGGTCAACGCCCAACACAGGAGCGCCGACATGACCGACCTTATCCGCCGCGCCTACACGTGGGCGCGGCTTCGCCGCAGGCGGCTCGCCCTCGTTCTCGCCGCCGATTACGGGATCGATCTCGACCGGCACGTACGAGGAGCAGCCACGTGAACGACGCGCCCGTCCCCCACCGCCCCGTCCGTATGTGCGTGTGGTGCGAGGTGATCACGCACGAGCCCGTGCTCGTCGCCGAGGTGCACCAGGGCACCGGGCCCGGCTTCAACGTGTACGCGTGCCCGCAGTGCGCCGAGTGCGCTCAGCCGGACCCGACGGAACAGCCCCCGAGGCGGCTACCGTGAGGGGCGAGCACGAGCCATGGAGGCAGCATGTCCGCGAACCCGGTCGAGGCGTCCGACTTCAATCTGCCCGAGACCATGACCTGGGAGGAACTCCAGGAATTCCCGGACGACGTCGCCGAGGGAGTCGAGCTGTGGCAGGGCCGGGTCGTGTGGAACAGGCGCGGCCCGATGGAGCACCAGCGGGCGGCCCGGCGCCTGTGCAACGCGTTCGAGACCGGCGCCCGCCGTGCCATGCGGGAGGAGACCGACGACCCGGCACGACTGTGCTGGCAGGTCGAGGTGGAGACCAACGCCTTCTTCACGCGCGACAAGTCCAGCTTCCTCACCCCCGACTTCCTGGTCCGCCGCTGCCTGCCGCGCGGCGCCGACACCTTCACCGACGACACCGTGCTGGTCGGCGAGGTGCTCTCCGACTCGGACAGGGGCAAGCGCCGGGAACGGAAGATGGACCGGTACGCGGAGGCCGGCATCCCCTGGTACTGGGAGGTCGAGCTGGACTCCGGAGGGACCTGGGACATCACATCGGTGCGGGCGTACGAGCTGGTCACCGTCGACCAGGCCGATCTCGCGGTCAAGTTGCTGCGCCCCATGATCTACGGACTCGCCGGCGAGTGGGAAGCGGACGGCCCCGGTATCGAGTTCCCCGAACCCTTCCCCCTCAGCGTCAGCTGGGAGGACCTCGCGTTCTGAGCGACCCTGAGCGACCCTGAGCGACCCTTGTCGCCGACCTACCCGTCTGCTTGACTCCGGCGCGCGTGCCGATCGTGAGCGAGCGAACGACGGAGGGACGGACGACCGATGGAAATCACCCGTAGACGTCTGCTGAGTGTGCTCGCCGCGAGCGGGGTGCTGGCCGCGATTCCCACGCGGTGGGCGGGCGCCGCCGAACTCGCCGCCGGTACCGGGCAGTTGCTCGCCAATACGGTGGCCATGTTCGCCGGCACCGCCGAGTCCAACGCCCGTAAGGAGACCGCCGCCAAGCTCGCCGCGATCGAGAAGACCGCGCGCGCGAACCTCGCGGCGATGGATGCCGCGAGCGGGGACGGTGAGCTGTTCAAGGGGCTGCCGCTCGGCACCAGCGACCCGAATCTCAACACCACGTTCCAGAAGGTCTACGAGATCGCGCTCGCGACGCGGACGGCGTCGGGCATCCCCCGTGACCGGGTGGTCGACGCGCTGACGTGGCTGCACGAGAAGTTCTACGGGGACCAGTCCAAGGGGTACTACGGGAACTGGTTCACGTGGGAGATAGGCATCTCGCAGTCCGTGAGCCGGACGCTGGTGCTGCTGGGTGACGCCGCGTCAGCGGACCTTGTGCGTACGTACATCGACTCCATGGACGCGTATCTGCGCAACGGCAAGGACGGCGACGTCGACCTCGACTCGCGCTTCCACACCGGGGCCAACCTCGCCGACATCACGACCAACCGCATCCTCCAGGGTGCGCTCACGGGTGACGAGGGGCGCATCCGTAAGGCGCTCACCGATCAGCTGACCGTCTTCGCGACCGTCGACCCGTACAACCTGCGGCACGGGGTCACGGACGGGCACTACGCCGACGGGTCCTTCATCCAGCACTCCTCCGTCGCGTACACGGGCTCGTACGGGAAGGGGCTGCTCACGCGGGTCATTCAGACGCTGAAGCTGCTGGACGGGACCGGGTTCGCGTACGGGGACGAGCTGGTGCCGACCGTGCGGCGGTGGGTGCGGGACGGGTTCGCGCCGCTGATCTTCGAGGGCTGGATGATGGAGGCCGTGAAGGGGCGGGCCGTGTCCCGGACGGGGAGCGGGTACGCGGACACCGCCACGGTCGTCGAGGCCGTCGTCGATCTCGCGTCCCTGTCGGAGGGGGACGCGGCGCGGGAGTTGAAGGGGTACGTGAAGCATCTGCGGGAGGCGTCGAAGGCGGAGCTCGATCCGACGGGGTTCGTCTCGCCGCTCAGCATCGTGCGGTACGCGGATGTGCTGGCGGACTCCGACGCCCGTCCCGCCGATCTCAATCCGGCCGCGCGGTCGGTCGCGTTCAATGCCATGGACCGGACGGTGCATCGGCGGCCCGGGTACGCGTTCGCGATCGCGCGGAGTTCCCAGCGCATCAGCAAGTACGAGTACATGAGTGGCGAGAATCTGATGCCGTGGTTCCAGGGGGACGGGGCGCACTATCTGTATTTGTCCGGGGAGGATCAGGCGGGCGCGTACGGGGTCGATTACTTCACCACTGTCTCGCCCTATGGGCTCGCGGGGGTCACCGCGCCCGTCGAACGGCGGGGAACGGTACCGGAGTTGTACGGCGGCAAGCTCTTCTACGACAACCCGGACCACCCGCTGAACTTCACCGCGTCCAGCGAGTCGCAGAACAAGTACGTGTACTTCCCGACCGCCACGCAGGCGTACTCGGGCGGGGCGGTGCTCGGTGGGGTGTACGGGGCCGTGGGGTGGGTCGCCTCCGACGATGTGCCGTGGCGGGACAAGGCGGCGGGGCTGCTGCCGGACGACTTCGTGGCGTACCGCTCGGCGCGGGCCACCAAGTCGTGGTTCCTGCTGGATGAGGAAGTCGTGGTGCTCGCGGCGGGCGTGGGGGACGCTCCCGGCGGTGGGCGGGCGGTGACGACGACCGTCGACGCGCGGGTCGCGCCTGCCGGGGATGCCGTGACCGTGGCCGAGGGCGACGGGTGGGTGCGGTGGGCGGACGGGACGCGGGGCACGGCCGTCGGATACGTGCGGCTCGCCGGGCCGGAGGCGAAGGCGCGGCTTGAGACGGTGACGCGGAGTCGGCGCGTGGTGCGTACGTCGAACCCGGACACGGCCGTGACCCGGCAGGTGTTCTCGCTGGTGGTGGAACAGGAGGCCGGGGCCCAACCAGCTTCATTTGCTTATGTGTTGCTGCCTAACGCGTCGGAGGCGGCGGTGCGCGCGTACGACGGTGTGCGGGTGCTCGCGAATACGGTGCGGACGCAGGCCGTGCGGCATGACGGGCTCGGGCTCGTCGCCGCGAACACCTTCACCGGCGGCGCGCACCGGGTGGCCGGGCTCGATGTGGACGGTCCTGCGTCCGTGCTCGTACGGCGGGTGGGCGGGGACGTGACGGTCGCCGTGTCGGACCCGACGACCGGGCGGGACACGGTGGGCGTCGTGCTGCGGGGGCAGCGGCTGACGCGGGTCGCGGGGGACGAGGCGGTGCGGGTGAGTGCGGTGCCGGGCGGGACGCGGCTCGACGTGGACACCCACCACGCGTACGGCCGCAGCTTCACGGTCACGCTGCGGGGGCGCGAGGACGGCTGATATCAACTTCTGTAGCAGACACGGAAGTTGATGCGGGAGATGACGAGCGGGGGCTCTGACACATGCGGGCGAGACGGATGATTCTGGCTGTGGCCGGTGCCGTGGTACTGACGGCCACGACGGCGGCGTGCGGCGGCTCGGGCGGGGGTGGCGGCGACCGGGGCCCGGCATCCAAGGCTCCCGAGGAGACACCCAAGGAGTCGGCCGCCCAGGCGGCCGGGCCGCTGGACCGGGCCGGGGCGAAGCGGGCGTTGATCGGGGAGGCGGACGTCGGGTTCGGGTGGAAGATCGCACCGAAGGACGACGTCGAGGACCAGAGCAAGGACAAGAAGGACGACGACTCGTCCGTCACCTCCGACGACGCCGAGTGCCAGGCGGCGTACCAGGGAACGAAGGAGGACGACCTCGGGGCCGCTCCCCCGAAGACGGCGGCCTGGTGGGGCGCCACCAAGGGAGACGCCTACTCGGACGAGGCCTCGCGCTCCGTCTTCCACATGGTGTTTCCGCTCAAGGACGCCCAGCGGGCCGAGGACCTCACCGCGAAGTGGAAGCAGTACGCGGAGGCGTGCAACCTCAAGGAGCTGAAGGAGGACGACATGGACCGCACCCTGGCGATCACGAAGCTGTCGACCCCTTCGTACGGTGACGACAGCTCCGCCGTGCGCATGGAATCCTCCGACGGCATGTCGACGATCGACACACTCCTCGTACGCAAGGGCGCCAACCTGTCGTACCTGACGATCTCGACGTTCAGCATCAACGACGACGCGAACGTCGAGCCCGACGACAAGCTCACGGAGAAGCTACTGAAGTCCGCCGCGGAGCGGCTGGACGCGGCAGTGCGCTGACGGCCCTACTCGTCGGCCTCCAGGTCGCCCTCCGTCTCCAGGTACACCTGGCGGAGGGCCTCAAGGGTCTGCGGGTCCGGCTTCTCCCACATGCCGCGCGACTCGGCTTCGAGGAGGCGTTCCGCGATGCCGTGCAGGGCCCACGGGTTGGCCTCGGAGAGGAACTGGCGGTTCGTCTCGTCGAGGACGTACGTCTCGGTCAACTTGTCGTACATCCAGTCGGCGATGACGCCGGTCGTGGCGTCGTAGCCGAAGAGGTAGTCGACGGTCGCGGCGAGTTCGAAGGCGCCCTTGTAGCCGTGGCGGCGCATCGCCTCGATCCACTTGGGGTTCACCACGCGGGCGCGGAAGACGCGGGAGGTCTCCTCGACGAGGGTGCGGGTGCGGACCGTCTCGGGCCTGGTCGAGTCGCCGATGTACGCCTCGGGGGCCTGGCCCCGCAGGGCGCGCACGGTGGCGACCATGCCGCCGTGGTACTGGAAGTAGTCGTCCGAGTCCGCGATGTCGTGCTCGCGGGTGTCCGTGTTCTTGGCGGCGACGGCGATGCGCTTGTAGGCCGTCTCCATTTCGGAGCGGGCCGCCTTGCCCTCCAGGCCGCGGCCGTACGCGTAGCCGCCCCACACCGTGTAGACCTCGGCGAGGTCGGCGTCCGTGCGCCAGTCCTTGGAGTCGATGAGCTGGAGGAGACCGGCTCCGTACGTTCCCGGCCGTGAGCCGAAGATGCGGGTGGTGGCGCGGCGTTCGTCGCCGTGTTCCGCGAGGTCCGCCTGGGCGTGGGCCCGTACGTAGTTGTGCTCCGCCGGCTCGTCGAGGGAGGCCGCGAGGCGGACCGCGTCGTCGAGGAGGCCGATGGTGTGCGGGAACGCGTCGCGGAAGAAGCCGGAGATGCGGAGGGTGACGTCGACGCGGGGGCGGTTCAGCTCCTCGTACGGGATCGGTTCCAGGCCGGTGACGCGGCGGGACGCGTCGTCCCAGACCGGGCGGATGCCGAGGAGGGCCAACGCCTCCGCGATGTCGTCGCCGGCGGTGCGCATGGCGCTGGTGCCCCAGAGGCTCAGGCCCACGGAGGTGGGGTACGCGCCGTCGTTGTCCTGCTGGTAGCGGGTGAGGAGGCTGTCCGCGAGGGCCTGGCCCGTCTCCCACGCGAGGCGGGACGGGACGGCCTTCGGGTCGACCGAGTAGAAGTTCCGGCCGGTCGGCAGCACGTTGACGAGTCCGCGCAGCGGGGAGCCGGACGGCCCTGCCTGGACGAAGCTTCCGTTCAACGCGCGGACGGCGTTGGCGAGTTCGTCCGTCGTGGCACCCAGCCGTGGCACGACTTCACGGGCGGCGAAGTCGAGAATCGCGGCGACGGGATCGATCCCATCAGGCCCCTGCGCCGGTTCCGGCAAATCAAGCCCCTGCGGCGATTGAGCAGCGGGGTCCGGGGCGGAGCCCCGTGACGTGAGGGCGGACGACGCCAACACTTCCGGTACCGCCGACGGAGTCCAGCCCGCGGACTCCATCGCCTCGACGAGGGCCCGCGCCACACCCTCCGCCTCGTCGGCAGACGTCCGCGTCGCCGCCGACTCGTCCAGGCCCAGCGCCTCCCGCAGACCGGGAAGCGCCTGGGAGCCGCCCCAGATCTGGCGGGCGCGGAGGATCGCGAGGACCAGGTTGACCCGGGCCTCGCCCTCGGGAGCCGCACCGAGCACATGCAGACCGTCGCGGATCTGCGCGTCCTTGACCTCGCAGAGCCACCCGTCGACGTGCAACAGGAAGTCGTCGAAGCCGTCGTCGTCGGGGCGGGCCTCCAGGCCCAGGTCGTGGTCGAGCTTGGCCGCCTGGATCAGCGTCCAGATCTGGGCGCGGATGGCAGGCAGCTTCGCCGGGTCCATGCTGCTGATCTGGGCGTATTCGTCGAGGAGTTGTTCCAGGCGGGCGATGTCTCCGTAGGAGTCGGCGCGCGCCATCGGCGGGACGAGGTGGTCGATGAGCGTGGCGTGGACGCGGCGCTTGGCCTGCGTGCCCTCGCCGGGGTCGTTCACCAGGAAGGGGTAGATCAGGGGGAGGTCGCCGAGCGCCGCGTCCGGGGCGCACGCCGCCGACAGGCCCGCGTTCTTGCCCGGCAGCCACTCCAGGTTGCCGTGCTTGCCGAGGTGGATCATCGCGTCGGCGCCGAAACCGCCGTCGTTCGTCGAGGCCGCGATCCAGCGGTACGCCGCCAAGTAGTGGTGGGACGGCGGCAGATCGGGGTCGTGGTAGATCGCGATCGGGTTCTCGCCGAAGCCGCGCGGCGGCTGGATGAGGATGAGGAGATTGCCGCGCCGCAGGGCGGCCAGGACGATGTCGCCCTCGGGGTTGCGGCTGCGGTCGACGAACATCTCGCCGGGCGGCGGGCCCCAGTGCCGCTCCACGCTGTCGCGCAGCTCCTGCGGCAGCGTCGCGTACCAGCGCTTGTAGTCGGCGGCCGGGATGCGCACCGGGTTCTTCGCGAGCTGCTCCTCCGTCAGCCACTCCTGGTCGTGGCCGCCCGCATCGATGAGCGCGCGGATCAGTTCGTCGCCGTCGCCGGAGGCGAGGCCGGGGATCTCGGCGGGGTCCCCGAAGTCGTAGCCCTCGTCGAGGAGTCGGCGAAGGAGCGAGACCGCCGATGCCGGGGTGTCGAGGCCCACCGCGTTGCCGATCCGCGAGTGCTTCGTCGGGTACGCGGACAGGACGAGCGCCAGCTTCTTGTCCGCCGCCGGAATGTGCTTGAGGCGTGCGTGGCGCACCGCGATCCCGGCCACGCGGGCCGCCCGCTCGGGGTCGGCGACGTACGCCGGGAGCCCGTCCTCGTCGATCTCCTTGAAGGAGAACGGGACGGTGATCAGGCGGCCGTCGAACTCCGGCACCGCGATCTGGCTGGCGGCGTCCAGCGGGGAGACGCCCTCGTCGTTCTCCTCCCAGTCGGCGCGCGAGGAGGTCAGGCACAGGGCCTGGAGGATCGGGACGTCGAGCTGGGTGAGCGCGCCCGCGTCCCAGGACTCGTCGTCGCCGCCGGCGCCGGCCTCGGCGGGACGTGTGCCGCCTGCGGCGAGGACCGTCGTCACGATGGCGTCGACCGGGCGCAGGGCGTCGATCAGTTCCGGTTCGGGGGCGCGGAGCGATGCGACGTAGAGGGGGAGCGGGTGGGCGCCGGCGCGTTCGATCTCGTCGCAGAGGGCGTGGACGAAGGCGGTGTTGCCGCTCATGTGGTGGGCGCGGTAGTAGAGGACGGCGACCGTGGGGGTGTGGCCGTCCGTGGTTGACGACTCGGGGCTCTGCCCCGGACCCCGCGCCTCAATCGCCGGCGGGGCTTGATCTGCCGAGGCGGGATTTCGCGACGCGCGATTGAGTGGGCCCCACGTCGGTGCCGCCTCCGGCGGTTCGAAGCCGTGGCCGGTCAGGAGGACCGTGTCGGAGAGGAAGCGGGCCAGGTGGTCGAGGTTGGTCGGGCCGCCGTGCGCCAGGTACTTGTGGGCCTCGGCGGCGATGCCGACCGGCACCGTGGATGTCGCCATCAGCTGGGCGTCGGGGGCCTGTTCGCCGGTGAGGACGACCAGCGGGATCCCGGCGGCGAGCAGCCGGTCGATGCCGTCCTGCCAGGCGCGGACGCCGCCGAGGAGGCGTACGACGACGAGTTCGACGCCGTCGAGGAGGCCGGGCAGGTCCGTCTCCACGTCGATACGGGAGGGGTTCGCGAAGCGGTAGGCGACCGGGGCGTCGGCGGCGTTTGCCGCGCGGGCGCTGAGCAGGTCGGTGTCCGACGTCGACAGGAGCAGGAGCTGCTGGGGCATGCGGCGTCTGGCCTTCCTCGGGGTGTCCGCGCCCCGGGTGGTCGTAATGACGGCGGGAGTTCCTGGCTCACTCCGGTGTTGCGGAGTTCACAGTGGCGGGACCGCGCCGGATTCACACCGGGCTTCCTCCCCATTGCCGTCGATGGCACGCTCATCGTACGGGTCCTGGCAGCGGGCCGGTACGCGATGCCGGTCACTGGCCCATGGGTATGCTCCCCGGCATGTCCCCCTCCCCCATATCCCCCGGTACCGGCACGTCCGGCGACGCCTGCCCCGGGGCTTTGCGTCTGCACAGCGCCGATGACGGGTTTCTCGCGCGCGTGCGGATTCCCGGCGGGGTGCTGAGTGCTCGGCAGGCGCGAGCACTTCGTGATGCGGCGGGGCGGCTCGGGGACGGGATGCTGCACCTTACGTCGCGGGGGAATGTGCAGTTGCGAGGGTTGCGGGACGGGTGCGGGAGTGAGCTCGCGGAGGTGCTCGGCGGGGCCGGGCTGCTGCCGTCGGCGGCGCACGAGCGGGTGCGGAACGTGGTGGCTTCGCCGATGTCCGGGCTTGATGGGCGCGGGTTCGTGGACGTACGGGAGTGGTTGACCGGGCTTGACGCGGCGTTGTGTGCGAGTTCCGTCACGCCGGGGTTGTCGGGGCGGTTCTTGTTCGCGCTCGACGACGGGCGGGGGGATGTGGCCGGGCTCGGGGCGGATGTGTTGGTGCGGGGGGTGGCTTCGGGGGAGGCGGAGGTTTGTGTCGGGGCGGTGCGGGTGCGGGTGCCGTACGAGTGGGGGGTGCGGGTTGCCGTTGGCGCGGCGGAGGGGTTTGTTGCGGTTGCCCGGGGGGTTGGGGGGCGGGTGTGGCGGGTTGCGGATCTGGGTGCCGCGCGGCGGGAGTTGGAGGAGCGTGTGCTCGGCCTCCCGGGGTTGCGGCCGCGGGGCTCCGCCCCGGACCCCGCGCCTCAAACGCCGGCGGGGCTTGATGTGCCCACCCGCTCGCACACGTCTCGGGGCTCCGCCCCGGACCCCGCGCCTCAAACGCCGGCGGGGCTGGATTTGCCCACCCGCTCGCACACGTCTCGGGGCTCCGCCCCGAGCCCCGCGCCTCAAACGCCGGCGGGGCTGGAAAGAACTCGGGGCTCCGGCCCCGTGTTTACGGTGCCGCTCGGGGTGCTCGGGCCCAAGCAGTGGGGTGCGCTGGTCGACGTGGCGCGGCGGCTGCCGGAGCAGGAGCTGCGGTTGACCCCGTGGCGCGGGGTCGTCGTGCCGGGGGCCGGGCCCGCACACGCCGCGGAACTGACCCGTACCGGGCTCGTGGCCGACCCCGACTCACCCTGGACCCGCGTAGCGGCCTGCGTCGGGCGGCCCGGCTGCGCGAAGGCGCACGCCGACGTGCGGGCCGAGGCCGCCGCACGGATCGACGAAGCGCACCCCGAACTCCCCACCTACTGGTCCGGCTGCGAACGCCGCTGCGGCCACCCCGCCGGCGACTACGTCGACATCGTGGCCCGCCCCGACGGCGGCTACACCACCAACTTCCCCCACCACACCGAGAGTTGAGAGCGAACGTGTTCGACTACGAGAAGGACGGCGCGGCGATCTACCGCGAGTCCTTTGCCACGATCCGCGCGGAGGCCGCGGACGGACTCGCGGCGCTGCCCGCCGACGTCGCCCAGGTGGCGGTCCGCATGATCCACGCCTGTGGGCAGGTGGATCTCGTACAGGACATCGGTTACTCGACCGGAGTCGTGGCGAAGGCGCGGGCCGCGCTGCGGGCCGGCGCGCCCATCCTCTGCGACGCCCACATGGTCGCCAGCGGCGTGACGCGCAAGCGGCTGCCGGTCGACAACGACGTCGTCTGCACGCTGCGTGAGCCGCGAGTACCCGGTCTCGCCGAGGAGTTGGGGACCACGCGCAGCGCCGCCGCGCTCGAACTCTGGCGGGACCGGCTGGACGGCGCGGTCGTCGCCATCGGGAACGCGCCCACCGCGCTCTTCCACCTGCTGGAGATGATCGCGAAGGGCGCGCCCAAGCCCGCGGCCGTGCTCGGCATCCCCGTCGGCTTCGTCGGCGCCGCCGAGTCGAAGGACGCCCTCGCCGCGAACGAGTCGGGCCTCGACTACCTGGTCGTACGAGGCCGTCGAGGCGGCAGCGCGATGACCGCAGCCGCACTGAACGCGATCGCGACCGAGGTGGAGATCCAGGCATGAGTGACACCGGAAAGCTCTATGGCGTCGGGCTCGGGCCCGGTGATCCGGATCTGATGACCGTCGCGGCCGTGAAGGCGATCGCCGGCGCGGACGTCATCGCGTACCACTGCGCGCGCCACGGGCGTTCCATCGCCCGCTCGATCGCCGCGGAGCACATCCGTGAGGAGCAGATCGAGGAGCGGTTGATGTATCCGCTGACCGTCGAGACCACGGATCATCCCGGCGGCTATCGCGGTGCGCTCGACGACTTCTACGAGGAGGCGGCCGCCACGCTCGCCGCGCATCTCGACGCGGGGCGCACGGTCGCCGTGCTCGCCGAGGGCGACCCGATGTTCTACGGCTCGTACCAGCACATGCACAAGCGGCTCGCGGAGCGTTACGAGGCCACCGTGATCCCCGGCGTCACCTCCATCAGCGCGGCGGCCGCCCGGCTCGGGCAGCCGCTGTGCGAGGACAAGGAGACGCTGACCGTCATCCCCGGCACCCTCGACGAGGACGAGCTGACCGCGCGGATCGCCGCCGCGGACTCGGCGGTCGTGATGAAACTGGGGCGTACGTTCACCAAGGTGCGGGCGGCGCTGGAGAGTTCGGGGCGGCTCGACGACGCGCGGTACGTCGAGCGGGCGTTCATGGCGGGTGAGCGGACGGGCGCGCTGGCCGATGTCGATCCGGCGTCCGTGCCGTACTTCTCCGTCGCCGTGCTGCCGTCGCGGGTCGACGCGGAGCCGGCGGTCGCGCCCGGCCGGGGCGGGGTCGTGGTCGTCGGGACCGGTCCCGCGGGTGCGCCCTGGCTGACGCCGGAGTCGCGCGGCGCGCTGGCCGCCGCCGACGACCTGGTCGGCTACACCACGTACCTGGACCGGGTTCCCGCCCGGCCCTGGCAGCGCCGCCACGGCTCGGACAACAAGGTGGAGTCGGAGCGCGCCGAGATGGCGCTCGCCCTGGCGCTGCGCGGGCGCCGTGTCGCGGTGGTGTCCGGGGGCGACCCGGGTGTCTTCGCGATGGCGACGGCGGTGCTGGAAGTCGCCGCGGAGGAGCGGTACGCGGAGATACCGGTGCGGGTGCTGCCCGGGGTGACCGCCGCGAACGCCGCCGCGGCGAAGGCGGGGGCGCCGCTCGGGCACGACTACGCGACGATCTCGCTGTCGGACCGGCTCAAGCCGTGGGAGGTCATCGCGGAGCGGTTGCGGACGGCTGCCGCCGCGGATCTGGTGCTCGCGCTCTACAACCCCGGGTCGCGGAGCCGTACTTGGCAGGTGGGGAAGGCGCGGGAGCTGCTTCTTGAGCTGCGGTTGCCGGATACGCCTGTGGTGCTGGCGCGGGATGTGGGCGGGCCGGAGGAGAGTGTGCGGGTCGTGCGGCTGGCGGAGCTCGATCCGGAGGTGGTCGACATGCGTACGTTGCTGATCGTCGGGTCGTCGCAGACGCAGGCGGTGGTCCGGCCGGACGGGACCACGGTGGCGTGGACGCCGCGCCGCTACCCGGAGACCTGACCCGCCGTTACGGCCCCGGGGCTCCGCCCCGGACCCCGCTCCTCAAACGCCGGAGGGGCTGGAAATGCCGAACCGGGGTTGCGGTGGCGAGTTTTCGAGCGGTGGGTGAGTAAATCAAGCCCCTGCGGCGCTTGAGCAGCGGGGTCCGGGGCGGAGCCCCGAGGCGTGGAGCCAGGTGGCCGCATCGGGGACGGTGGCCGCTACCGGGATTCCGGAGGGGACGGGTGGGCGGCGGACGAGCACGACCGGGATACCCGCTTCCCGCGCGGCGACCAGTTTCGGGGCCGTGGCCGCGCCACCACTGTCCTTCGTCACGAGGACGTCGATGGCGTGGTCCGCGAGGAGCGCGCGTTCGCCGTCGAGGGTGAACGGCCCCCGGTCCAGCAGCACCTCCATGCGCGGCGGAAACGGCGGCTCGGGCGCGTCCACGGACCGTACGAGGAAGTGCGCGTCGTCGACGTCCGCGAACGCCGCCAGGCCCATGCGGCCGGTCGTGAGGAAGACCCGGTCGAAGCCGCGCAGCGCCCCCGCGGCCTCCGCGAGGGAGGCGACCTCACGCCAGTCGTCCCCCGCACCCGGCACCCAGCCGGGCCGCCGCAGCGCGAGCAGGGGAACATGGACGGTGGCGGCGGCCTCGGCCGCGTTGAAACTGATCGTCTCGGCGAAGGGATGGGTGGCATCGATGATCGCGTCCACGGCGTGCGCGCGCACCCACTCCGCCATCCCCGCCGCCCCGCCGAACCCGCCGATCCGCACCTCGCCGACCGGCAGCCGGGGCTCCGCGACGCGCCCCGCGAGCGAACTCGTCACCCGCACACGCGGGTGCAACGCCTCGGCCAACCGCCGGGCCTCGGTCGTCCCGCCGAGAATCAGCACGTGCTGCGGCATCGGGGAGCTCCATGAGTGGTGAGACGGCGGCGAAGGGTGGACGCGGAGCCCAACTCAAGCACACCGGGCTGCGGCCCGGATGGACGACCGGGGCCTGTGCGACGGCCGCGACCACGGCCGCGTACACGGCGCTGCTGACCGGCGAGTTCCCCGACCCGGTGACCATCACGCTCCCGAAGGGGCAGACGCCGGCCTTCGCGCTCGCGGTCGAGGAGCTGGCCGGGGTCACCGCCACCGCCGGGGTCGTCAAGGACGCGGGCGACGACCCGGACGTCACGCACGGCGCGCTCGTACGGTCCACGGTGCGGCGCCTCCCGCCGGGGTCCGGTGTGGTGTTCAGGGCGGGGCCCGGCGTCGGCACGGTCACCCGCCCCGGGCTACCCCTGCCCGTCGGGGAACCGGCGATCAACCCCGTCCCCCGCGAGCTGATCCGTACGCACATCGAGCGGGTGGCGGCGGCGCGGGGCGTCCCCGGCGACGTAGAGGTCACGATCTCCATCGATCACGGCGAGGAGATCGCCCGGTCCACGTGGAACCCGCGGCTCGGCATTCTCGGCGGGCTGTCCGTGCTGGGGACGACCGGGATCGTCGTGCCGTACTCGTGCTCCGCGTGGATCGACTCCATCCGGCGGGGCGTCGACGTGGCGCGCGCCGCGGGGCGTACGCATGTCGCGGGCTGCACCGGGTCGACGTCCGAGAAGACCGTCGTGCGCGAACACGGGCTGCCCGAGGACGCGTTGCTCGACATGGGCGATTTCGCGGGCGCCGTCCTGAAGTACATCCGGCGCCATCCCGTGGACCGGCTGACCATCTGCGGCGGCTTCGCCAAGCTGTCGAAGCTGGCGGCTGGGCACCTGGATCTGCACTCGGGGCGTTCGCAGGTCGACAAGGGGTTCCTCGCCGAACTCGCCCGGCGCGGCGGGGCGTCCGAGGCGCTCGCCGCCGAGGTGGCGGACGCCAACACCGGCCTCGCGGCACTGCAGTTGTGCGCGGCGGCGGGGGTGCCGCTCGGCGATCTGGTCGCGGCGACGGCCCGCGACGAGGCGCTCGCGGTGCTGCGCGGGGCGCCGGTCGCGGTCGACGTGATCTGCATCGACCGGGCGGGGAATGTGGTGGGGCGCGGGTAGCCGCTCCCCCAGTGGTTGGTGAACGCGCGATGACCGTGCGCGGCGCGGCGGCGAACAGGCGTTGAAGTTTCCCTTCCGTCCGTCGTTCCCCGTACCCCCCGCACGTACATTCGTCTCCCACTCAACCAGCCCTGGATTCAAGGGAGTCGGGCATGGACCTGGACACGGCGCTCGCCCTGGGCGGCTTCGCGGTGCCGGTCGTGGCGGGGGCCTGGGAGTTCGTCTTCGCGGGGCTGCGGCGGCTCGGCTACCGGGTGCAGATGGAGACCGCGGCGACGCCTCCGGAGGGCGGGGGAACGGGGGGCGGGCGTTCGTTCGTGCTGCTGCGCTTCCAGAACAACGGGCTCGCCGGCATCGACCCCGACAACTACGTCGCCCCGGAGAACGGCCTCGTCGGGATCCGCGTGAAGTTCCCGAAGCGGCGCGTCAAGGACATGCGGGTCACCGAGTGCAGCCACAACACGCAGTGGTCGTTCTTCGCCCCGGACACGCCCCAGTTCGGGATCGAGCCGTCGGAGGACGCCATCCGGCTGCCGAAGGTGCAGCTCAACCGGGGCTGGCACTTCAAGGTCCTGGTGACCCTGGAGGCCGAGCCCGACGCGCCGGAGCCCGCCGCCCCGCCCACCGGCCTCAACTGGTTCCGGCGGCGGCTCGCCATGCGCAACTGGCCGGAGAAGCGGCTGCGCGAGCTGGTCGTCGTGGAGGCCGCCATCAAGAGCGGCGGCGAACGGCGCATCCGCTGGACCGAGAGCCACACCTACGCCTCGCCGCGGATCGCCGCGCTCGTCGCGTTCCTCGTCGCCGTCGCGGGCGCCCAGCTGGTGCTCACCGTCAACGAGCCGCGCACCGCGACCGTGGTCACCCCGCCGCTCGACTGCACGAAGGGCCGCCTGGAGCTGTCCGGGTCCACCGCGTTCTACAAGCCGGTGGCCCAGGCCGCGGCCGCGTACGAGAAGCGGTGCATGGGGCAGGTCAGCGTCGAGGCGCCCAAGGAGAAGTTCGTGGGCAGCGGCACCGGGCTCGCCGAACTCGAACAGGCCGGGAAGGCGGGGGCGTCGGCGCCGGGCCACGGGCTCGCGAACCGGCTCGCCTTCTCCGACTCCCCGGCCGCCCGCGGCGAGCACCCGAACCTGCTGCCGACGCCGGTCGCGCTGTCCGTGTTCACGCTCGTCGCGACCAAGGACGCGCAGGTGCAGAACCTCACGCCCGAGCAGGTACGGGACCTGTACGCGGGCCGCGTCACGAACTGGAAGGACGTCGGCGGCGCCGACCTGCCGGTCCATCTCGTCAGCCGCAACTCGGACTCGGGCACGCGCATCGTCCTGAAGCAGAAGCTGCTCGGCGGACGGGAACTGCCCGGTGTGACCGAGAGCGACTGCGCCGCCGTGCCCGACGCGAAGCCGGGACGCTGCGAGGTGAAGTCCACGGAGGCGCTGCTGCGGACGATGGCGCAGACGCCCGGCGCCCTCGGGCACAGCGAGCTGAACGCCGCGCTCGCCCACCCCGGCCTCGTCCTCGTACGGATCGACGGCCGGTCGGCGAAGGACGACGACGTGGCGCAGCAGGGCTATCCGTACTGGCATCCCGAGTACGCGTACTCCTACGGCGATCCGCCCGCGCAGTCGCCCGCCGCGGGCTTTCTGCTCTTCCTGAAGAAGGGGCTCGGCGCGGGCGTCCTGAGCAATAACGACTTCCAGCCGTGCGCCGACTTCGACTCGCCCGTCAAGTGCGCGCCGTGACCACGCGGGCGCTCAGCAGGCGTGCCGCTCGCGTTCCGTCGAGTACAGGTGGCTGTCGCGGAACTGGGCGGCGCCCAGCGTGCGGCCCACGATGATCACGGCGGTGCGCAGCACGCCCGCCGACTTCACCTGGTCCGCGATGTCGGCGAGGGTGCCGCGCAGGACCAGTTCGTCGGGGCGGCTGGCGTAGGCGACGACGGCGGCCGGGCAGTCCGCGCCGTAGTGCGGGAGCAGTTCGTCGACGATCCGGTCGACGTAGCGGGCGCCCAGGTGCAGGACGAGGAGCGCGCCGCTCGCGCCCAGCGTCGCCAGGTCCTCGCCGGGCGGCATCGGCGTGGCCTGCTGCGCGATACGCGTGAGGACGACCGTCTGGCCGACCGTCGGCACCGTCAGTTCGCGCTTCAGGGCCGCTGCCGCCGCGGCGAACGCGGGGACGCCGGGCACCATCTCGTACGGGATGCCGCGCGCGTCCAGGCGGCGCATCTGCTCCGCGACCGCGCTGAAGACCGACGGGTCGCCGGAGTGCAGGCGGGCGACGTCGTGGCCGGCCTCGTGCGCCGCCACGAACTCCCGCTCGATGGCGTCGAGATCGAGGTTCGCCGTGTCGATCAGCTTCGCGTCCGGCGGGCATTCGGCGAGGAGTTCGGCCGGGACCAGGGAGCCCGCGTACAGGCACACCTGGCAGTTCGCGAGCGTGCGCGCGCCGCGCACCGTGATCAGGTCGGCGGCGCCGGGGCCCGCCCCGATGAAGTGGACGGTCATCGTTCCTCAACCCCTGTCAGCTGTCTTCGTTCGTCTTCGTTACGGACCATTGCGTGACCGGCATCGCCTGCCGCCACCCCGTGAAGCCGCCGACCGGCACCGCGTGCGCGACGGACAGCTTCACCAACTCGCCGCCGTGGCGCCGGTACCGGTCGGCGAGCAGCGCCTCGGATTCGAGGGTGACCGTGTTCGCGACGAGCCGGCCGCCCGGCGCGAGCGCCGCCCAGCAGGCGTCCAGCAGGCCGGGGGCGGTGAGGCCGCCGCCGATGAACACGGCGTCGGGGGGCGGGAGTTCGGTGAGTGCGGCCGGGGCGGGGCCGGTCACGACGGTGAGGCCCGGGACGCCGAGGCGGGCCGCGTTCCGTTCGATGCGGGCGGCGCGCTCCGCGTCACGTTCCACGGCGTACGCGCGGCAGGACGGGTGCGTACGCAGCCACTCGATGCCGATCGAGCCGGAGCCGCCGCCGATGTCCCACAGCAGTTCGCCGGGGGCGGGCGCGAGCGCGGCGAGGGTCGCGGCGCGGACGTGGCGCTTGGTGAGCTGGCCGTCGTTCTCGTACGCGGCGTCGGGCAGGCCGGGCGTCGCGCCGAGGCGGAGGGTGTCGGGGGCGCGGCGGCAGTCGACCGCGATCACGTTCAGCGGGTCGGCGGCCGGGTGCGTCCAGGTCTCGGCCGTGCCCTCGTACGTGGCCTCTTCCGCGGTTCCGAGGCGTTCGAGGACGGTCAGGCGGCTCGGGCCGAAGCCGCGTTCGGCCAGCAGCTTCGCCACCTCGGCGGGGGTGTCGGCGCCCGCCGAGAGGACGAGGACGCGGCGGCCGTCGTGCAGCGCGGCGGTGAGCCGGTCGGCCGGGCGGCCCACCAGGGTGACCACCTCGGTCTCCTCGACGGGCCAGCCGAGGCGGGCGCAGGCGTAGGAGAGGGAGGACGGGTGCGGCAGGACGTGGATCGCGGCGGCGCCGACCGTCTCGGTCAGGGTGCGGCCGATGCCGTAGAACATCGGGTCGCCGCTGGCCAGGACCGCGATGCGGCGGCCTGCGTGGCGGGCGAGGAGGGTCGGTACGGCGGGGCGCAGGGGGGTGGGCCAGGGGATGCGTTCGGCCTTGCACTCCGGGGGGAGGAGGGCGAGTTGGCGGGGGGCGCCGATGACGACGTCGGCGGTGCGGAGTGCCGCGCGCGAGGCCTCCGGCAGGCCCGGCCAGCCGTCGGCGCCGATCCCTACGACGGTCGCCCGCGGTGGGGCCGGGTTCGTGGGGGTCACTGCCAGGTACCTCGGGGCGTCAAGGGCGTCGGGGTCGGACCCCGCACTCTATCGGGCGACATTGGCTCCGCCCTGGCCGGACCGGTGCCGCGGCACCGTGGTTGCGGCCTCGGGGCTCCGCCCCGGACCCCGCGCCTCAAGCGCCGGCGGGGCTGTCATGGCCGAACCGACGTTACGGACACGGGGCTCCGCCCCGGACCCCGCGCCTCAAGCGCCCGCGGGGCTGGAAAAGACTCGGGGCTCCGCCCCGGACCCCGCGCCTCAAGCGCCCGCGGGGCTGGAAAAGACTCGGGGCTCTGCCCCGGGCCCCGCTGCCCAATCGCCGCAGGCTTGATTTGGCGGCACGGTGGGCAAGGCACGACGGGCTCCGACGCGCCGCAGGCTGGTGCGGTTCCCGCTCGTGGTGGCGGCACCGTGTTAGCTCAGGAACGGTTGACCAACTCCGGGAGGCAGGACGACATGGCGGGATACGGAGCGGCACGGGCCTGGGTCGTGACCGCCATGGTGGCCGGGGCGGCGGCCCTGCCCGGCACTACACCGGAGGCAACCGCCGCGGACGGCGACACCGTACAGACGGCCGTCGTCTGGCCGGTGACCGCCACCCCGCACATGACGGCGGCAGCCCTCGGCTCCGGGCCCACCGCGAAGGCCGTCTTCGACGACGACTCGCTCGCCGGCCTCTTCGCCCACGGCGGCCGGCTCCGCGAGGTCGTCGACGCCGGCAAGGGCCGCGAGGTCAGCTGGGTCCTCGACCCGGACCTGGTGATCGCCGCGCAGGAGATGTCCACCGGGTACCGCGTGGCGAAGAGCGCCGGCTCCAGCAATCCGCAGGACACCACGGAGGGGACCGGCGCGAGCGCGGCCCGCGCCTGGCTGGCCGACCTCAAGGAGGCCGTCGAGGGGCGTGAGGTGTGGCTGCTGCCGTACGCCGACACGGACCTCGCCTCGCTCGCCCACCACCCCGGCACCGACACCGACGACCTCACGGAGGTGGTGTCCGGGCTCGCGGCCGACGCGAAGAAACGGGTCGAGCGGATCCTCGACACGAGCACCCGCTCCGGGCTCGGCTGGCCCGCCGACGGCGCGCTCGACTCCCAAGTGACCGCGCTCGGCGCGAAGCTCGGCGTCACCCGCGTCCTCACCTCCGGGCAGGGGCTGACCCCCGCGGGCGCCGACCCGGTGACCGTGAACGGCGGCGAGGACGACGAGGCGACCGCGCTGCCCTACGAGGCCGACCTCACGACGGCGCTCGCCCGCGTCAAGGACCAGGAAACCTCCCCCTCCCCCTCGACTTCCTCCACTTCCTCGTCCGCGTCGCCGTCGCCGTCCGCCTCCGGCGATACCGCGTCCCCCTCCCCCAGCGCCTCCACCAGCCCCGACGCCGCCGACAAGGCCACCGTCGACCACATCGCCGCGCTCCTCAAGGCGAACGCCCGCCCGGTCGTCGTCCCGCCCCGCAACCTCTCGGGCACGGCGGCTAACGCGCTCGGCGCCGCCATCGACGACGGCACCGACGACGGCTGGCTGGACCTGGACGACATCCGCACGGCCGACGACGACCCGGTCAAGGGCACGGCCGCGACCCCGTCCGCGTACCCGTCGAGGCTGCGCGACAGCGAGCTCGGCAAGAGCGCGCTGACCGGTGCCGCGAGCGATCTGGACGGTCTCGCCACCCTGTCCAAGGTGCTCGCCGACCCGAAGGACACCACGGCGTCCGTGCACGCGGCGATGGCGCGCGCCCTCGCCACCGCCTGGCGGGCGGAGGAGGACGCGGCGCAGCGGACGTTCCAGGAGCGTACGAGCGACTTCCTGGCGACGTCCGTGACCTCGCTGCGGCTCGTGCCGAAGACCACCGTCACCGTCACGTCGGGCGACGCCTCGATCCCCGTAACCGTCGACAACGCGCTGCAGCAGCCGGTCTCCGGGCTCGAACTGCGGGTCACGTCCAGCGACTCGGAGCGCCTCAAGGTCAACGACGGCAGGATCTCCGTGTCCGCCGAGGGCTCCGCGAGCCACACCTCCCAGCTCGACGTCACCGCGAAGGCCAACGGCAAGGCGCATCTGACGGCGCGGCTCTACACGACGAGCGACGGCAAGCCGTGGGGCGACGAGATGACCTTCGAGGTCGACGTCACGTCGGTGTCCTCCGGGGCGATCGCCGTCGTCGCCACGGGCGTCGGACTCATCGTCCTCGCCGCGGTCTTCCGCATGCGCCGCGTACGCAAGCGCAACGGGAACGGGAACGGGAACGGCCAGGGCGAGGAGTCCGCCACGTCCGACGACAAGGGCTAGGTCCCTGGGTCCCTAGTCGTCCTTGTCGTCCGCCTTCTTCACCGCCGCCTGCGCGTCCACGATTCCCAGGCCCAGCTTGTCGTTGTTCTTGGGGTTGGTGGCCGTCTCGCGGATCGTGGAGATGATCTGGTCCGGGTCCAGGTCCTCGTCGTGCAGGAGCGCCGCGAGCGCGGACACGTAGGGCGCCGCCATCGACGTACCGGACAGCTCCCCGTAGCCGGACTGGTCCTTCAGCGTCTCCTTCGACTTGTACGTCGGGAGGGTGGAAAGGATCTTGTCGCCGGGGGCCGAGACCGCCTGCTCCGCGCCGAAGTTGGAGTAGCTCGCCGGGACCCCCTTCTCGGTGCTGGCGCCGACGACGATGACCGGCGTCTCGACCTTGTACGGCTGGGTGTCCGCGCCGTCGTTGCCGGCCGCGGCGACGACGACGGCGCCCTTGTCGTGGGCGTGCTGGATGGCCTGGTTGAGGATGCCGCCCTGGAGCAGCTTCGTCATCAGGACGCCCTCGCCGAGGGAGAGGTTGATGACGTCGGCGCCGTGGTCGGCGGCCCAGACGATGCCCTTGGTGATGTTGCCGTTGGAGCCGGAGCCGTCCGCGCCGAGCACCCGCACCGGCATGATCTTGGCGCCGGGGGCGCCGCCCGCGATGCCGACGCCGTTGTCGGTGTGGGCGGCGGCGATGCCGGAGACGTGGGTGCCGTGGCCGTTGAGGTCCTTGGGCTCGTCGTCGCCGTCGACGAAGTCGTGTCCGTCGACGAGCCTGCCCTTGAGGTCGGGGTGGTCGAGGTCGACGCCGGAGTCGACGACGGCGATGGTCGTGTCGTCGCCCTTCGACGTGTCCCAGGCGTCCGGGAGTTTGATCGCGTCGAGCGCCCACTGGTCGCTCCGCATGGGGTCCGGCTTGCTGTCGTCCCCGCAGGCGGTCAGGAGCAGAAGGCTGGCGACGGTGGCGGCGACGAGCGGTGTACGGATGCGCATGCTCCGAGCCTGCGGGCCCCCGCCGCCTCACGCATGTGGTGGCCAGCCGTGTGGGCTACGCGGCCGTTGTCACGCCCACCGCGGCGTCCAGAAGTCGCCGCCCTCCGGCGCCTCGTACCGGTCCGTCAGATACGCCAGGAGCGCCGCGAGCCCCGGGTGCCGGCTGTCGGCCCGCCACAGCAGCGACAGCGGGTAGAGCGGGGTCGGGCGGCGTACGGGGACGAAGCGGAGCTCGATGTCGGTGGGCCGGGTGAGGGGGGTGCGGGTGCCCATGATGGTGGCCACGTCGTCGGCCGCCGCGACCGTGCGCAGCAGATGCCCGCCGCCGAAGGTGGTACCGCCGACGTCGATGGTGAGACCGAAGGCGCGCTCCAACTCCTCGTAATACGCGGCCCATTCACTGCCCTTCAGCATCCCCGGCATCCAGATCCGGTGCCCGGCCAGCTCGGCGGGGGTGACCTCGGTCCGGTCGGCCAGGGGGTGTGCCGTGCCGGTGACGAGGATGGCCGGCTCGTCGATGACGCGGGCGCTGCGCACCTCCTGCGGCAGCCGCTCCTCGGGCACGATCCGCGTCCAGAACGCGGCGTCGAGGCGCCCCTCCCGTACGGCGGCGAGCGCGTCCTTGCCGCTCCGGCCGAGGGCGACGACGTCGAGCGGGAGGTGCGGGTGGGCCCGGTGGAAGTCCTGGACGACGCCGTTGGTGATCACGTTGGCGGCGAGCACGTCGACGCGCAGCGGGCGCCGGCCGCCGCGCACGGAGTCGACGGCCCGCCCCGCCGCCGTCAGCAGCTCCCGCGCGTGCGGCAGGAAGGTCTCGCCGTCGAGGGTGAGCCGCGCCCCGCGCGGGGTGCGCGTGAAGAGCCGCACGCCGAGCTCCCGCTCCAGGGCGGCGACGCGCTTGGAGGCGGCCTGCTGCGTGATGCCGAGTTCGGCGGCGGCGATCTGGATCTGCCCCTCGTCGGCGACGGCGAGGAAGGTGCGTACGGCTTCTTGGTCCACGCTCTCTATACAACCATTGGTTGTACGGATATGGGTGCCGGTTGTTTGCCGCGGCGTGCCGTCGACCGCTTGTATCGCCCGGTCGGACACGGGAGCGGGAGGGCGGGCATGCGGCTCGGGCGGGACTTCGGGTGGCTGTGGGCCGCCTTCGCGGTGAGCACCGCCGGGTCGATGCTCGCGCTCGACGCCTTCCAGCTCGTCGCCGTCCTGGCGCTGGACAGCAGTGCGGCGCAGGTGTCGTTCCTCGCGGCGGCCGGGCTCGCGGTCGGCGCGCTGCTCGCGGTGCCGCTCGGGCCGTGGATCGAGTTCCGGCGCAAGCGGCCCGTGATGATCCTCGCGGACCTGGTGCGCTGCGCCGCGCTGCTCACACTGCCGCTCGCGTACGCCCTGGACGCGCTGAGCTTCGTACAACTCGTCGTGGTCTCCGTCGTCGTGGCCGCCGCCGACATCGTGTTCCGGGCGGCGAGCGGCGCGCACCTCAAGGCGCTCGTGCCGGGCGAGGGCCTGCTGCCCGCCAACGCCCGTTTCGAGACGACGCAGTGGACCGCCACGGCCCTCGGGCCGCCGCTCGGCGGCGCGCTGATCGGGGCGTTCGGGCCGCTGACGACCGTGCTCCTCGACTCCGTCAGTTACGTCCTTTCGGCGGTCGGGGTGCGGGCCATCCGCGCGCCCGAGCCGCCTCCCGCGCGTGCCGGTGCGCGCGGCCGGTTCAGCGGCGCCGAGATCGCCGAGGGCTGGCGGCACCTGTGGCGGCAGCCGCGGCTGCGCGCCCTCTTCCTCAACAACAGCCTCGTCAACGCCCTCATCATGGTGGGCTCCCCGCTCATGGCGGTGCTGCTCCTCGACGAACTGGGCCTCGCCCCCTGGCAGTACGGGCTCGTCTTCGGGGTTCCGTGTCTGGGCGGGCTCGTCGGCTCCCGGCTCACGACGCCGCTGGTGCGGCGGTACGGGGAGCGGCGGGTGCTCCTGGTGAGCGGGGTTGCGCGGGCGTGCTGGCCGGTCGGGCTCGCGTTCGTGGGGCCCGGGGTGGGCGGGATGCTCGTCGTGGTGGGCGTGGAGTTCGGGCTCATCACGTGCTGCGCGGTCTTCGCCCCGGTCATGGCGGCCGAGCGGCTGCGGCTCACGGACGACGACCGGGTGGCGCGGGTGCTGTCCGCCTGGACCGTCACCCAGCGGGCCGTGACGGCGGCGCTGACGCTGGTGTGGGGCGGCTTCGCGGCGCTGCTCGGGACGCGCGGGGCGCTCGTGCTGGCCGGGGTGCTGGCGCTCGCGACGCCCTGGTTGCTGCTGCGGGGCCTGCGTTCCCCGGCGTGTACACCCCGCCCCGAGGCGCCCACGCTGCCAGAGTGACACGGACAAACCGCCCCAAATAAGCCGGATTTTCCGGTTCATGGAGTGAGGGAGCTTTCGTGGCACACGTACACGTGATCCTCAATCAGAAAGGCGGCGTGGGTAAGTCCACGCTCGCCGTGAACCTCGCGGCCGTCACCGCCGACGTGCTCGGCGCGGGCGCCCCCGACGCCGAACGCCCGCCCGTCGTCGCCGTCTCCATCGACCCGCAGGGCTCGGCCGTGTGGTGGTCGGAGCGGGTCGGCGACGGCCTCCCCTTCGACTTCGTGCAGGCCCACGACGACCTGTCGGGGCTCGCCGCGCTGTCCCGCATCCCGTCCGCCGAGCACGTCTTCGTGGACACGCCGGGCTGGCTCGACCTCGCCGACGACGACGGGGCCGACCCCCTCGGCAAGGGCGCGGCGGCCGACGCGCTGCGCGCCGTGCTGTCCAACGCCACCGACGTCATCGTCCCCATCGAGCCGGAACCGCTCGGCTTCCAGCCCACGCAGCGCACCGTGGAGCGCGTCGTGAAGCCGCGCGGGCTGCCCTTCCGCGTGGTCATCAACAACTGGGACCCGCGCGACGGCAAGGCCGACCTGGCGCAGACCCGCGCGTTCGTCGAGGGCCAGGACTGGCCGCTCGCGCGCACCGTCGTACGCCACTACAAGCTGCACACGCGGGCCAGCGCGGACGGCCTCGTCGTCACGCAGTACGGCGCCAACAAGGTCGCGCTCCAGGCCCGCGAGGACTTCTTCCGGCTCGCCCTGGAGGTCGGCCTCGCGGCGATCCCGGCACCGACCCGCGCGTCGAAGAAGTCCTCGCGTACGACCACGAAGCGCACGAAGAAGAAGGTGAACGCCTGATGGGCCGCCGTACCGACCTCTCCTCGCTGCTGTCCTCCGAGAAGTCCGGGACCTCGGAGAACGGGGCCGACGAGGGGCGGGCGGCCGCGGCGCCCGCCCAGCGCAGACGCCCCGACACCAAGCCGCTCACCGTCCCCATCGGCGACCTCGCCGAGAACCCGGACAACCCGCGCCACGAACTGCGCGACCTCGAAGGACTCGCCGAAACGGTCCGCGAACGCGGCGTCCTGCAGGCCCTCGGCGTCGTCCCCGCCCCCGTCTTCCTCGCGGCCCGCCCGCACCACAAGGAGGCCGTCGGCAAGGCCCCGTACGTCGTCCTGCACGGCCACCGGCGGCTCGCGGCGGCCAGAATGGCGGGCCTGGACGAGGTTCCGGTCCTGGTCAGGGACGACGCCACGCGGTCCGACGAGGACGCGCTGATCGAGAACGTGCAGCGCGACGACCTCACGGAACTGGAGCAGGCGCAGGCCATCCAGGGCCTGATCAGCTCCTACGGCTACTCGCAGCGCCAGGTCGCCGCCCGGATCGGCAAGACGCAGGGCTTCATCTCGCAGCGCCTGTCACTGATGAAGCTGCGCGAGGACATCCAGGAGGCCCTCGCGGACGGCCGGGTCTCCATCGAGGACGCCCGCCGCATCGCCCGCCTCCCGCAGGACGAGCAGCTGCTCCCCGGCGAACCGGACGCCACCGCGACCGTCCCCTCCGCCCGCAAGGAGAAGCGCGGCCGCGATTACGGCGTAATCAAGATCGACAGCCGGGGCACCCCGGACGATGTCGTCGAGGCGCTCCGTCGCCATCTCGCCCCCGCGACCCTCGACCGCATCATCGAACTGCTGGGCCGATAGTCGCCGCGCGGTCGCCGCGGTCGCCTACCGTGGCCCCGTGCTCGAAGTCCCGACCGTGCCGTCCCCGCCCGTGCCCCCGCAGCCGCCCGCCGAGGCCGTCGCCCCGCTGATGCGCGGCCTCGACGTGCTGCGGATCCTCACGGACGCCGAGACCGCGGGGACCGCCGGGGACCCGGCCGGCACGCTCGCCCTGGCCGATCTCGCCCGCGCCACGGGCCTGGCCCGCTCCACGGTCGACCGGATCTGCGCGACCCTCGCCCACCTGGGCTTCGTACGCCTCGACGGCCGCGACGCCACCCTCGCCCCGCCCCTGATGGCCGTCGCCAACGCCTGCCTGGACGCGCTGCGGGTGCCGGGGCTGCTTGGCCCGCTCGCCGACCGGCTCGCGGACGAGCTCGACGAATCCGTATCCATCGCGGTCCCCGACGGCGACGACATCCGCTTCGTCCACCAGGTGCTGCGCAGGCGGGCGCTGTCCATCAGCTTCCGGGTGGGCGATGCCCTGCCGGGGGACGGGTGCGCGCCGGGGCTGGTGTTCCGGGAGGGGTTGCCGCTGGCGGTCGACGACCAGTTGGTGGAGCCGGGGCTCGTGGCGGTGGCGGTTCCCGTGCGGGGGCCGGACGGGGCGGTGGTGTGCGCGGTGAGCGTGGTGAGCCACACGAGCCGGCATACGGCGGAGGAGTTGCCGGGTGCGGTACGGGGGCCTTTGGAGCGATCCGTACGCGAGATGGAAGCGGCACTGGCGCATCCCGTTCAAGCCCCTGCGGCGATTGAGCAGCGGGATCCGGGGCAGCGCCCCGAGACGCAGGAGGACGCTCCCGCGACGATCCAGTCCCTCGCCAGAGGCCTCCGCGTACTGACGGCCTACGACGCCGCCGCCCCCGCCCTGACCCTCACCCGGATCGCCACCCGCACGGGACTCGCCCGCGCCACCGCCCGCCGCGCCCTCATCACGTACGAACACCTCGGCTACGTCACCCGCGACAACGGCACGTACCGGCTCACCCCCCGCGTCCTCGCCCTCGGCTGCGCCCCGCTCTCCCGCACCACGCTCCCCCGCATCGCCGCCCCGCACCTCGCGGCCCTGTCGGAGCGGCTCGGCGAGTCCGTGGGGCTTTCGGTGCCGGACGGGGACCGGGTGCGGTGCACGGCGCGGGTGACGCCGCGCCGGGTCATGAGCGTCGACATCGGCGTCGGCTCCCGGCTGCCCGCCGCGGACACGGCCGCCGGGCGGCTGCTGAGCGCGGGCGGCGAGCGGGCCGCGGCCGACGGGCCCGAGGACGGGCTGCGGTCGATCGCGGTGCCGGTGCGGGACCGGGCGGGCCGCGTCGTGTCCGCGCTCGACGTCACCGCACACCAGGGGCGCGGGGACGACGACGCGTGGACGGAGGCGCTCACGGAGACCGCGCAGCGCATCGCGGCCGACCTGCACGTGACGTCGCGCTTCGTGACCGTGCCGGTGCACTGAGACCCGCATCTCACCCCCGTACGGACCTTGGTCCCTACTGCCCGCGACAAATGCCCCGCATGCTCTTACGTGATGTCATCCCACGACGCCCGTGGCTCTGTCGGCCACTACCAGTCCTCGATCCGTGGCGCGATTCCCTCGGTCTCACGCCCCACGGGCGGCTGGCGTGCCGTGGGACTGCTCGTCGCGGTGATGGCGCTCATCATCGTCACGCTCGACATGGCGACCCCCGACGACTTCCGGGCCCGCGCCCTGCTCGGCCTGGTGCCCGTGCTCGTGGCGGTCTTCGCGTCCGTCGGGGTCACGGCCGTCACCACCGGGCTGCTCATCTGCGTCTACATCGGGCTACAGGCCGTGGAGCCGCTGCCCACCAGCGGCGACTGGGCCGTGTTCGGGCCGCTGATGATCGGCACGGGCGGGCTGCTCGGCGTGCTGATCGCGCGCCGCAGGGAGGAGCAGCGGGCCCGTGTGCAGGCCATCACGGACATCGCGGAGGCCACCCAGCGCGCGGTGATGCGCAGCCTGCCCGAGCGCATGGAGGACCTGCGCATCGCCGACTTCTACCAGCCCGCCGCCCGCGCGGCCCGCGTCGGCGGCGACTGGTACGACTTCCAGCCCTCGCCGTACGGCGTGCGCGCGGTCCTCGGCGACGTCAGCGGCAAGGGCCTGCCCGCGGTGTCCGCGTCGGCGTGGCTGCTCGGCGCGTTCCGGGAGGCGGCGTTCCACGAGGAGCGGATCGAGGAGGTCGCGCGGCGCCTCGAAGTCGCCATGGAGCGCTACAGCGCCTGGAACCGGCTCACCCACGACGAGGGCCTCACGGACGCGTTCTCCACGGGGCTGCTGCTGAACTTCCCGCCCACGTCCGCCGAGTACGTGGACGTCGTCAACTTCGGGCACGAGCCGCCGCTGGTCGTCACCGCCGACGGCGAGGTGCGCACCCCGGACCTCCCGGCTGGGCTGCCGCTCGGCATGGGAATGCTGGGTGGCGCGGCGCCCCGCGTGGCCCGGCTGCCGTTCGGCGTCGGGGACACGCTGATCCTCTTCACCGACGGCGTGACCGAGTGCCGCGACGCGGGCGGCACGTTCTATCCCGTACGGGAGCGGCTGCCGCGCCTGGTCACCGAGCGCACCGCGCACGAGCCGCCCGAGGCGCTGCTGCGGCGCCTGGCGGCGGACCTGCACGAGCACCGGTACGGGCCGCCGAGCGACGACGCCGCGATCACCGTGATCCGCAGGACCGCGGAGCGCGCGCCGTACCTGGACGAGGCGGACGCCGAGCTGTACCAGCCCCGGCCGAAGTCCGGGGCCGCGGCCGAGCCCGAGGCTCAGTACGCCACCGACATCCGCTTCCTGGAGTGCGCGTCGCGCTCCAGCTCGTCGACGAAGGCCAGCGCGTAGTCCTCGGCGCTGATCCGGCTCTCGCCGTCCGCGTCCTTCATCAGCCGGTCGCCGCCGACCCGGAACTCCTCGGTGCGCTCCCCCGGGCCGATCTCCGCGGCCGGCGAGATGTACGTCCAGTCCAGGTCGTCGACCGTCCGCAGATACGTGAGCACGTCCCGGTGCGCGAGCGCCTCGCCGCGGTACGCGTCGGGGAAGCCCGGCTGGTCCACGAGCGCCTCGCCGGGCGCCACCTCCAGGCTGCCCGCCCCGCCCACCACCACGAGCCGGGCGACGCCGGAGCCGCGCACCCCGGCGACCACGGACTGGTTGAGCGCGAGGAACGGCTTGACCGGGTCCGTGCCGTCGCGCGGCGGCGCGAGGGCGGAGGCCACGGCGTCGTGCCCGCCCGCGAGTCCGGACAGCTGCTGCGCGTCGGCGACGTCCGCCGCGACGGCCGTGACCCCGTCGACGGGCGAGTTCCCCGAGCGGCTGACGGCGGTCACGCTGTGGCCGCGGCCCAGGGCCTCGGCGGCGATGCGGCTGCCGACCATGCCGGTGGCGCCGAGGAGCAGGATGTTCATGCGCTCAGCGAAGCACGGTGTGCGCCGCCGCGCATGTTGCGAAGGACGCGCCGCGAGCGGTCAATGGAGGGGCGGGGGGCCTGTCAGAAAGGAGCCCGTCATGGCTCAGCACGCGGCACCCGCACCCGGACGCTCCGCCCCCGGTGGCGCGGCGCTCTCCCCGACCGGCGCGGCCTTCGTCGTCCCGGTCCTGACCGGCATCGCGTACGGATTCTGGGCGGCGGCGATCGACCGCTTCGGCGGCGAGGTCACCGGCGGCAACATCGCGCTCGGCTTCGTCACCGGGATCGTCGTCGCGGCGCTCACCTTCGGCATCCACCACTGGTCGAAGGGGCAGTCCGGCCGGCACTTCCTCGCGCGGGCCTCGGCCTGGGGCACGTTCGCGGGCATCGCGATCGGCTTCCTGCACAGCCTGTCGGATCCCGCGATCCTGTGGTCGATCATGCTCGGCCTGATCGTCGGGGCGTCGACGTTCGTGGCGACGTACTACCGGTACTACTCGGCGAGCGAGTACGCGCCGGTGTAGCAACCAGGGCCGTTTAGAACGTACGTTCTAGTACCAGACGCCGAACTCCCGGGTCTCGGTCTCCCGGTACCACCAACCGCTCGGGCCGTGGTCGCGGTCGTGATCGGACCGCGGCCCGTCGGTCGTACAGCTCGGCACGCCGTGGCCGCCGGTGTCGACGTACGCGGCGCTGGCCCAGCCGCGGGCGCCCGTGAACCAGTACCAGGTCGACGTGCCGTTCACGGACGAGCCGTTCGCGGCGCACTCGATACGGTCCTGGCTGCCCGGCGCGAGCCGGTACACGACGGACGCCGAGGTGCTGGGACCCGACCGCAGATTGAGGTCGGACCGGGAGACGACGGTCCCCCAGACGACGTCGCCCCCGCTGCTGTCCGCGCCGGCCGGGGCCGCGGCGGTGACGGCGAGCAGCCCGCCCGCCAAGAGCCCGGCGGCGGCAAGGGCCGGAGTGGTTCGGCGCGTGATTCGGCGCATGATCGGCCTCCTGGGGTGAGCCCCCGGATCTCCACTTCCCCACGTCTCCCCACGTCCAGGAAACACCCGTTCGGCCCACTGCTCCACCGGAGCGCTCGCGCCCCGCGCGCGTGGGCCCTTGCCTGGCAAGGTGACCCACAAAGCGGCCGTCTCCTCCGTCCTGCTCGTCCTCGCCTGCCTCCTCGTCCCCCTCGGCACGCTCTCCACCTGGGCGAAGTACGAGATCGGCGACAGCGACCGGTACGTGTCCACGATGGCGCCGCTGGCCGGCGACCCGGGCGTACAGAACGCGGTCGCCGACGCGGTGACCACCGGGGTCATGAAGAACGTCGACGTGGGCGCCCTCGACACCGTCCTCACGGGCTATCTGCACGACGCGGTCGTCTCGTTCACGGACACCGACGCCTTCCGCGGCGCCTGGAACACCGCGAACCGGGCCGCCCACGACGCCGTACAACAGGCCCTCGACGAGGGCACCACGGGACCCGTCACGCTCGACCTCGCCCCCGTCACCGAGCAGGTCAAGCGGCAACTGGAGGCGGACGGGGTGCCGTTCGCCGGCCGGATCCCCGTCAGCCACACCGAGGTCACCCTGCTGTCGGCCGGCGACCTGGCCGAGCTGCGCGGCGGCTTCCACGTCCTCCAACTCGCGGGCCTGTGGCTGCCGTTGGCCGCCGTGGCGTGCGCCGTCGCGGGGCTCGCGCTCGCCGCGAACCGGCGCCGCGCGCTCGCCGCGACGGCCCTCGGCGCCGCCCTGGCCGCCGCCGCGCTGCTCGTCGCCCTGCCGATCGCCCGCGCCCTCACCCTCGACGACATCACCGGCGCCGCGAACAAGGCGGCGGCCGCCGCGGTGTACGACGCGCTGACCTCGCCGCTGGGCACCGCGTCGTGGGTGTTCGTGGGCGTCGGCGCGGTGGCGGCGTTCGCCGTGTGGGGCGGCAGGGACCCGTTCGGCCGCGTCCGGAATGCCGTGCTCCGGCTGCGGCGCGAGCATTCCGGAGACACGAGGAGGCGACCGCATGACCCACACACCCCCGGAAACCGAGCCGACGACCGCAGCCTGGTCCCAGGACCACCGCGCCCCCGCTCCTGACCCCACCCGCGGCGAAGTCCCCCGCAACGACTGGGCCGCCGGCGGCACCCTGTTCGCCGGCGTCCTGATGCTGGTCAGCGGCTGCCTCGGCGTCCTCAACGGAATCGCCGCCATCGCCAAGGACGACGTCTACAGCCGGATCGGCGACTACGTGTACGCCTTCGACCTCACCACGTGGGGCTGGATCCACCTCGTGATCGGCGCGCTCGTCGCGGTCACCGGCTGGGGCGTGCTCAAGGACAAGGACTGGGCGCGCGGCGCGGGCATCGGCTTCGGCGCGCTCTACGTCGTCGAGTACTTCCTGTTCCTGCCGTACGCGCCCGTGTGGTCGGTCATCTCCATCGGCATCGGCGTCTTCGTCATCTGGGCCCTGGCCACCGACCACTCCCGCGCCCCCGGCCCCTCCACCACGAAACCGGCCTGACCGTGCCGAACCCCGGCTAACCTGGAGAACTCCGCACGGGCCGTACGGAGAACGGGGGCCGGGCCTTGGACCAGGGACAGTCGCACATCACGGACGAGGCGCCCGACGCCGCGCGGTACGCACCGCGGGGCGCCGGGCGCCGCCGTGTCGGCAGGGCCGGGGCGTGGGCCGCGGCGCTGCTGCTCGCGGGCGTCAGCGTGGTGGTCGGCTGCCGGGCCGCGGACCGCGACGCGGTGACACCGGTCCCCCAACTCCTCGCGTTCCTCCCCTGGTTGACCGTCCCGACCGCCGCCGCGCTGCTGCTCGCGCTGTTCTCCCGCTGGCGTACGGGACTGGTCTGGGGCGTGGCCGTGCTCGGCGCGCTCGCCTGGTACCTGCAGCCGTACGGGGAGGACGGCGGCGAGCCGGACGGCGCGCCCGTCTCCGGTATCCGGGTGCTCGCGTCGAACGTCCAGTTCAGCCGCGGCACGAACGCGCTCATCGACACGGTCACCCGGCACCGCCCCGACATCGTCTTCGTCGAGGAGTGCGGCCGCCCCTGCCGGGACGCCCTCGACCGCGAGTCGCTGCGCACCCGCTACCCGTACCGGCGGGCGGTGGCGGCGGACGGCTCGGCGGGCTCGACGATCCTCAGTACGTTCCCGCTGAAGGCGGCCCCGACGGTGGCCGGGACGATGGGCATGCCGGCCGCCACCGCCGACGTACGAGGACACCCGGTGCGCCTCCAACTCGCGCACCCGATGCCGCCGTTGGCCGACCAGGTCGGCGTGTGGCGCACCGAACTCGGCCGCCTCGCGGACGCGGCGCGCGGTACCCGCGGCTCCCAGATCATGGCCGGGGACTTCAACGCGACGCAGGACCACGCGGCGTTCCGCCGGATCCTCGACGCGGGAGCGCTGCGCGACGCGGCCCGCCGCACCGGCCACGCCCGCACCCCGAGCTGGCCGGCCACCGCCCCGGGACCGCTGGGCACGCAGATCGACCACGTACTGGCCACGCCCGACTTCTCGGCGGACAAGTCCCGCTTCCTCGACCTCGCGGACACGGACCACAGGGCGCTCCTGGTGGACCTGACGCTGCACGGCTGAACGGTGGGTGTTCTGTACGGCTTTCACCGGGCCACCGTCCATGGGGAGGCGGACGGTGACCCGGTGTGAGAGACGACGGCCCGCTGCTGTCAGGGCGCAGGTGGGGTCGGACCGCGCGCCTCGCTCAGAGGGCCCCAGGGGCCTACCGGAGTTCGACTCCGGCCTTGTGCAGGGCCTTCGCGAAGCCGTTGGCCCACAGGGACTCCACCTGCGCGCGCTCGTTCGCGTCCGGGTTCGCGTTGGTGCAGGAGGGACCGGGACCGCCGCCCGACATCAGCTCGCTGCACGGCCCCTCGTAGTGGTCGGGCAGCCCGAGGACATGGCCCGTCTCGTGCGTGGTCACGCGCGTGGAGTCGTACTGCTGGTTCTGCGAGTAGTCGAGGAAGACGTAACCGCCGCCGTGCCCGTCCGTGGACGCGTACGAGCCGCGCGAGTCGTTCCCCTCGTAGTACGCGAAGTCGCCGCCGCCGGACGAGGCCTGGAGCTTCACGTTCGACACGGCCGAGTTCCAGATCGACGCGCTGCTCGCTATCTGCTGCTGGAACGTCGGCGCGCCCGAGGCGTCGTACGAGACGGTGACGGACTCGGCGCCCGGGTTCGCGGCCCGCTTCTCGGCGACGGACTTCATGACGGCCTCGAAGAAGGCCTTGTTGTTGGCGGCCTCCTCGGCGGAGCCCGCGTACCGCTCGTACGTGGGCTGTTGGGCCGCCGCGGGGCTCGCGGCCAGCGCGGCGACGGTGAGGCCCGCGCCGAGGGCGCAGGCGAGGAGACGGGAGACACGACGCTTGGGCGTGGGGGGTGATGTCATGTTCATGCGAGAGAGTGTGGCGCCGGCCGGGGCGCCCGGCACAGATGTCACTCACCGATAACTCCGTGCTATCAGGCCCCACTTGAGTCTGGTGCGACACCCGACGACAGTTCTACCCTCACCTTCCATGGAGCTGGAAGTGCGGCACCTGCGCGTCCTGTGCGCGATCGAGGACACCGGCAGCCTGCACAAGGCGGCCCGGCACCTGGGCATGACCCAGCCCGCGCTCAGCACCCAACTGCGCCGCATCGAGGACCATCTCGGCGGCCGCCTCTTCACCCGTGAGCGCACCGGCTGCCGCGCCACCCCGCTCGGCCGCACCCTCCTCACGCGCGCCCGCCCCCTGGTGGACGGGTTGCGCACCCTGGTCGACGAGACGCGCGCGACGGCGGCGTCCGCCGGCACCGGGAGGGACCTGCTGCGCATCGGCTCCACGGCGAGCCGCGCGCTCCCGGGCTGGCTGCGCCGCCTGCGCGCGAGTTCACCACGCGAACCGTCACTGCGCATGGACGTCTCGGCGCACGCACTGCTCCGCCTCGTCGCCGAGGACCGGCTCGACGTGGCGTTCGTCCACGAGGTGGAGGGCTGCCCCCTGCGCATCCCGCCCGGACTGACCTGCAAGGTGCTCCTGGCCCGCGAACCCCAGTACGTCTCGCTCCCCGCGGACCACCCGGCGGCCCACCACCCGACCGTCCGCCTCGCCGACCTCGCCGCGGACCGCTGGATGATCGACCCCACGGTCGACGGCGAATGGGACGGCCTGCTCCGGGCGTTCCGCTCCGCGGGCCTCAACCCGCGCGTCCTGCACGGCGATTACCTCACCGCGGCGAACCTCGTCGCGACCGGCGAGGTGGTGACCCTCTGCCAACCCACCTCCCTGGCCCGCCCCGACATGGCGATCCGCCCCCTGGAGGGCGACCCCGTCGCCGTACGCCTCCTCCTCGCGGCCCGCGCCCCCACCGTCCTCGACACGGTCCTCCCGGACCTGCGCGCGGCCTATTGGGAAGCGGCACGCCAGGCACCGGCGTATCGGACACGCTTGGAGGAGACGGAAGTGATCGACTGAACCCGAACGGAAAGGGCGGCAGTTGTCCGTCCGGTGGAACGGGCCCGACCCTGCCCAAGATCACGGTCCGTGGCGGCTAACCTTACGTGTCCGCCCTGGCCAGGGGTTCCAGGGACGTCGGGGACAACTCATGCGGAAGGTTGCGCACATGGGCATTCTGGATCTGCTGCGGAACGCGTTCGGGCGGTCCCGCAAAAAGGACGACACCGCTGCCGGTCCCGACCCAGCGCCGACCTCCACCACCTCGGAGCCGGCCACGGTCCCGGCACCGGCCTCCGGCGAACCGCCGACGGTCCCCGCCCCCTCCAAGGGCGAAGCCGACGACCTCGTCTCCGCCGCCTTCGACAACATCTCGGTCCCGAATCCGTCGCGGCCGGTGGGGGGCGAGCGGGTGTCGGATGCGGGTGCGGCTGCGGACGCGGAGGACACGGAGGCGCCCTCCGAGACGCCGACCGGGGGCGCGGCTTCCGCGGAGGCGGATGCGGAGGCCGAGCCGGAGGCCGAGGCGTCGGAGGCTGACGCCGAGGGCGAGGCGGCGGTCGAGCCGGAGGGCGAGGGCAAGGTTCCGGCCCAGCAGGAGGCCGAGCCCGAGCGGGAGCCCGAGCCGGAGGCCCAGGCCGAGGCCGAGGGCGAGGGCGAGGCCGAGGCCGAGGCCAAGGTTCCGGCCCAGCAGGAGGCCAAGTCCTCGGCTGAGGCTCCCGTCGAGGAAAACGCCGAGCCCGCGGTCGAGGCTCCGGCAGAGCGTGAGGTCGAGGCTGCGGACGAGGTGAAGACCGAGGCCGCAGTCACGACCGACGCCGAGGTCGACGCCGACGCCGAGACGAAGACCGAGGCCAAGGACGACGCCGAGGACGCGGCTCCCGCCACCGCTGTGGGCAATCGTCCCGCAGGGCGGGACGGGGGGGCACAGCCCCCGGCGCAGGCCGAGGAGGACAAGGGCGCCGACCCCGTCGCGGCAAAGACACCCACCCCGGCGCAGGCCGAGAAGACGGAAGACGTCGACCCGGTCACGGCGGAGCCCACGGCGCAGGCCGCGAAGACCGAAGACGTCGACCCCGCCCCGGTACAGGCCAACGGCAAACCCGCCCACACCCCCGCCAAGGTCAAGACCCGCGCCCCCGGCCTCACGGCAGCGCACAAGGCCGCCGGTGCCGCGCTGAAGAAGCGCGGCCTCACCGGCACCCGCGCCACGGTCTACCTCGTACTGGACCGCTCCGGCTCCATGCGCCCGTACTACAAGAACGGCTCGACCGCCGCCCTGGCCGAACAGACCGTCGCACTCGCGGCGCACCTGGACGCCCGCGACACCCCCACCGTCCACACCGTGATCTTCTCGACGGACATCGACGCGTCCGGCGACCTCACCCTGGACGCGTACGAGGGCAAGGTCGACACCTGGCACGCGGAGGCGGGCCGCATGGGCCGCACCAGCTACCACCGCGCGATCGAAGAGGTGATCGCGCACCACGAGAAGTCGGACGACCCGACCGCCCCGGCCCTGGTCGTCTTCCAGACGGACGGCCCCCCGGACACCCAGCGCCCCGCGAACGAGGCCCTGGCGAAGGCGGCCGCCCACCCCCTCTTCTTCCAGTTCGTGACGTTCGGCGACCCGGACTCCAAGGGCTTCGACTACCTCCGCAAGCTGAAGGCGGAGAACACCGCGGTCTTCCACGCGGGCGAGACCCCGCTGGAACTCACGGACGCCGAGCTCTACAACGGCCTCCTGAAGTCCTGGCGCCCGTAACCCGCACACGTACCCGTACCCGTACACGTACAGCCCCGACAGCCCCCGACACCCCACGGCCGTCCGCGCAGTAAAACACCGCGCGGGCGGCCGCCCCATGTCGGCTACGATTTCTAGATTCCGCCCGCGGTAGAACCGCCCACATCACAACCCGGGAGCAGCCCCCGATGGCTCGACACCTCATCACCAGCGCCCTTCCGTACATCAACGGGATCAAGCACCTGGGCAACATGGTGGGGTCCATGCTCCCGGCCGACGTGTACGCCCGTTACCTGCGCCAGCGCGACCACGAGGTCCTCTACATCTGCGCGACGGACGAGCACGGCACCCCGGCCGAGCTGGCCGCGAAGGAGCAGGGCGTCCCGGTCGCCGAGTTCTGCGCGCAGGCGCACGACGCGCAGAAGGCGGTCTACGACGGCTTCCACCTCGCCTTCGACCACTTCGGCCGCAGCTCGTCGCAGCAGAACGCGGAGATCACCCAGCACTTCGCCCGGAAGCTGAACGAGAACGGCTTCATCGAGCAGCGCTCCGTACGGCAGGTGTACTCGCCCGCCGACGGCCGCTTCCTCCCGGACCGCTACGTGGAGGGCACCTGCCCGCACTGCGGCTACGACAAGGCGCGCGGCGACCAGTGCGAGAACTGCACCCGCGTCCTGGACCCGACCGACCTGATCGACCCGCGCTCCGCCATCTCCGGCTCCACGGAACTCGAGATCCGCGAGACGAAGCACCTCTTCCTCCTCCAGTCGAAGCTGCAGGGCGAGGTCGAGGCGTGGATCGACGAGGTCGCCGACGAGTGGCCGCACCTGGCGTCCTCCATCGCCCGCAAGTGGCTGACCGAGGGCCTCAACGACCGCTCGATCACCCGTGACCTGGACTGGGGCGTCCCGGTCCCCGAGGACACCTGGCCGGAGCTCGCGGCCGAAGGCAAGGTCTTCTACGTATGGTTCGACGCCCCGATCGAGTACATCGGGTCGACGAAGGAGTGGGCCGACCAGGACCCGGAGAACCGTGACTGGAAGTCCTGGTGGTACGAGCCGGCCGGCGCCACCGACGTCCGGTACACGGAGTTCATGGCGAAGGACAACGTCCCGTTCCACTCCGTCATGTTCCCGGCCACGGAGATGGGCATCCGTGAGCCGTGGAAGAAGGTCGACTACCTGAAGGCCTTCAACTGGCTTACGTACTACGGCGGCAAGTTCTCCACGTCGCAGAAGCGCGGCGTCTTCACCGACCAGGCCCTGGAGATCCTCCCGGCCGACTACTGGCGCTACTTCCTCATCGCGAACGCCCCGGAGTCGGACGACTCGTCCTTCACCTGGGAGCACTTCACCGCGACGGTGAACAAGGACCTGGCCGACACCCTCGGCAACTTCGTCAACCGCGTCCTGTCCTTCTCGAAGAAGCGCTTCGGCGAGGAGGTCCCGGCGGGCGGCGAGCCCGGCGAGGCGGAGACGAAGCTGGGCCAGGAGATCTCCACCCTCCTCGCCGAGTACGAGTCCCAGATGGAGGCCCTCCAGTTCCGCAAGGCCGCGGCGGCGCTGCGCGCCCTGTGGTCGGCGGGCAACTCCTACCTGGAGGAGAAGGCCCCCTGGCTGGAGATCAAGACCGACAAGGACGCCGCGGCCCTCACGCTGCGCACGGCGATGAACCTCATCCGCCTCTACGCGGTGGTCTCCGAGCCCTTCATCCCGGCCTCCGCCACCGCCATGCGCGCCGCCTTCGACCTCCCCGCCGACGACGCCAAGTGGGTCACCGCCGAGGAAGCCACGACCCTGACCACGGTCCCGTCCGGCACCCCCTTCACGGTCCCCCCGGTCCTCTTCGCCAAGATCACCGACGAGGACCTGGAGTCCTACAAGGAGCGCTTCGGCGGCGAGCCGGAGGCGTAACCGCACCGCCTCACGCGTCCCGCACCCGCAGCGCGCCCCACCCCACCAGCAGCGCCCCGGCCGCGTACGCCGCGAGGACCGCGATGCCCGTCCAGGGCGCGAGGGGCGCGGTGCCGGGTCCCGTCGTCGTCTGCACGGCGAGGCCCGCCGTCATCGGGGAGAGCTGTTGTATCCGGTGCAGGACGTGCTCCGGCATCGTGATGATCAGCGTCGCGAGGTACGGGCCGTACAGCAGCGCCATGACCGCCCCGACGGCCGACGCCGCGTGCCGCACGGTCAGCGCCACCCCCACCGCGAGCAGCGCGACCAGCAGCAGATAGACGACCGTGCCGAGCGCGGCCCGCCACAACTCAGGGGATTCGTACGGGAGTTGGGGGGCGCCCTCCGGGTCGCCCGACAGGACCGCCCGTCCCGCGGCCAGGGACCCGGCGACCGCGGGGAGCGCGGCGGCCAGCACCGCCGCCGCGACCACCGCCGCCTTCGCGAGGAACACCGTGGAGCGCCGCGGATTCGCGGCCAGCGTCGTACGGATCATGCGCGGGTACTCGGAACAGACCACGGCGACCGCGACGAGGGCCGCCACAGTCTGCGCCAGATAGACGCCGGACAAGGACAGGGCCGTCGGGGCGAGGACGCCCTCCTCGCCCCTGCCCGCGCTCGCCGCGATCAGCGCGGTTCCGCCGACCATCGCGCCCGCCAGGCCCGCCGCCGTCCACAACTGGCCGGGAACGGTGCGCAGCTTGGTCCACTCGCCGTGCAGCGCGCGCCGGGTGTCCGCGCCCGTCATACGTCCCGCCCGGTGAGCCGCCACCGTGCCGCGCCGTACACCACCGCCACGTACAGGCAGAGCACGCCGAAGCCGGCCCACGGTGTCATGACGGTGTCGAGGAGCTGCCGGGTCTGCTGGATCGCGAGTCCCGCGGCCGGGGTGGCCCGGCCGACGAAATCGCTGAAGCCGATGGACGTGCTCTGCGCGACGATCGGCAGCACGACGAACGTCACGATCATCAGGACGACGGCCGGCACCGCGCGCCGCAGCAGCGCCCCGACGCCCAGGCTCAGGACGGCGGCCAGCGCGAGGAAGGCCGCGCCGCCGACGACCGCGCGCACCGTGGCAGGGTCGGTGAGGGAGGGGTCCGGGAAGAGCGGTGGGGCGAAGCCGTTGTCCCGCAGGATCGGCAGGGCCAGGTAGAAGTCGGCGACGCTCGCGACCAGGCCGACGGCGAACACCGTCGCGCCGAGCACGAGCGCCTTCGCGGCGAGGACACGGCCGCGGCGCGGGCTCGCGGTGAACGTGGTGCGCGCGGTCCCGGTCTTGTACTCGGAGGTGATGAACAGGACGCCGAGCGCGATCACGGCGATCGTCCCGATCTGGACGCCGTCGTCGACGGCCATCTTGACCAGGTCGGGCTGCCCGCCGAGCTGCCCCACCCCGCCCATGCCGAGGCCGCCCAGGTCGCCGCTGCCGGTGACCGTGAAGACGCCGTCGCGCTCGTGGAAGGGCGCGGGGGCGGCGGTGCGGTCGGGCATCTCGCCCTTGTGCGCGGGCTGGACGATGTCCGCCTGCCGCCAGTCGGCGCCGGTGGCGGCGCCCGCGGCGGGGAAGGCGACGTGGTCGAAGACGGCCCGGCCGACAGTGGCCACCGGGTGCATGCTCAGCTGCCCCGGGCCGGTCCGCCTCTCGTTCCCACGCGTCGGCGAGGTGACGAAGAGGCCCGCCTCGGCCGTCGTGGGCAGCCCGGTGACAGTGAGCGCGGCGACCTTGTGCCAGCCGCGGCCGTCGGCGGATTCGTAGCCGGTGACCCGGTCGCCGGAGCGTACGAGCCGCAGCCAGCGCGGCGCGCCGTCGCTCGCGGACCCGGTCCGTTCGTGTTCGCCGTCGGCCATCATCCGCACGCCGTGCTCCGGCGTCACCATCAGGGCGGCGTACGAGGATCCGCTCGCCGTGCCGTCCTTCAGGAGCAGGCCCGCCTTTGCCCAAGGGGCGCTGTTCTTCTGCGCCGCGACGCGGGTGGTGAAGGTGCCGTCGCCCGCGGCGGGGCGGTGCACGAAGCTGGAGCTGTCGTACTCGCGCGGGCCGCCGTAGTCGAAGCGGCTGCCGTTGGCCGAGGCAAGGGTCAGCAGCAGGCTCAGGGCGAGCAGCGCGAACAGGGCGAGGGGGGTGCTGCGGACGCTGCGCAGTTTGGTCCACTCGGCGCGCAGGGCGCGCACCATCGGCGCCTTCATGAGGAGACCTCCTGGGTCCCCTGGAGGCCTTGGTCTTCCTTGGCTGTGAACTCGGCTGCCTCACCCGTGAGTTCCATGTACGCCTCCTCCAACGTGGCACGGTGCCGGGCGAGTTCGGAGAACGTGATGCCGTGCGCGGTGAGCCGGGCGACGACGTCCTCGGCGGCCAGGCCGGTGACGGTGAGCGCGTCGGGCCCGGTCACGGCGACGGTGGCATCGGCGCCCGCGAGCACCGCGAGGGCCTCGGCGCGGCGGCTGGTGCGCAGCGCCATCCGCTCGCCGGACGCCTCGTCGAGCAGCGCGGCCACGCCGGTGTCGGCGAGCAGCCGTCCCCGACCGATCACGACGAGATGGTCCGCGGTGTCCTGGAGTTCGCTCATCAGGTGCGAGGAGACGAGGACCGTACGGCCCTCCGCGGCAAGGGACTTGAGGAAGCGGCGGATCCACTGGACGCCCTCGGGGTCGAGTCCGTTGACCGGCTCGTCGAGGATCAGCACGGGCGGGTCGCCGAGCAGCGCCGCCGCGATCCCGAGCCGCTGCCGCATGCCGAGGGAGAAGCCGCCCGCGCGTTTCCGCGCGGCGGGTGCGAGGCCGACCTGGTCGAGGACGAGGTCGACGCGGCGGCTCGGCAGCCCGTTGTAGTGGGCGAGCCACAGCAGATGGTCCCGGGCCCGGCGCCCGGGGTGCAGGGCCTCGCAGTCGAGCAGCGCGCCGACGGTCGACAGCGGGTCGTCGAGCCGCACGTACGGCCGCCCGCCGATGAGCGCGGTGCCGCTGTCGGGGGTGTCGAGCCCGAGCAGCATCCGCAGCGTCGTCGACTTCCCTGCCCCGTTGGGTCCGACGAACCCGGTGACCCGCCCGGCCGCCACGGTGAAGCTGAGCCCGTCCACCGCCACGGTGGACCCGTACCGCTTGCACAGCCCGCGGGCTTCGATCGTCATGTCGGTCATGGGAGTTGACGGTAGGGAAGGGCAGTGCGGGCGGGCGTCCCGCCGGGGCGTGGTTCGCGGGGGCGGCGGGTCCCCCGCCAGGGGGACGGGCACGGCCCTGCGACGGTCCGCTCCCCCCGCAGGGTGACGCCCCGAACCCCCGCCCCGCCGATAATGACCGCCATGACCTGGACCCGGGGCGACGGCCGGACCTCAGCGCGGGCGCTGGAACGGGCGCGGGCGCGGGAACGGGCGCACCGCATCGCCGCCGCCCGCGACCTCCCCTTGCTCACCGCCGCGGCACTGGCCTTCGTCGCCCTCGGCGAGGTCTCGGGCCGGGGCCACGGTCCGGCCTCCGAACTCGCCGGTCTGCCCGGTCTCCTCGCCGTGGCGCTCGGCGCGACTGTGCCCCTCGCCTTCGTCCGCACCCAACTCCTGCTCACCGCCACGGCCCTGACGACGGCCGCCCTGCTCGCCCCGATCGCGTACGGCCGGCCGCTGTACGCGGGCATCCCGGCGCTCGCCGCAGCCCTGTACGCGGTGGGGCGGCGGCGGCCGGGCCGCACCGCCGTCCTGTTCACCGTGCCGTTCACGGCGTACGCACTGACGGACGGGGCGGGTCCGTACGGCGTCGCCCTCCTCACGTGCGCGGCGGGCGCGGTCGGCGCGGGCAACGCCCGGCGCGCCAAGGCGGAGTCGGCCCGCCGGACCGCTGCCGACTGGGCGTACGCGGACACGGCGCTCGCCCATGCCGCGCTCGGTGAACGGGCCCGTATCGCACGGGAGTTGCACGACATCGTGGCCCACCACATCTCGACGATCTCGGTGCAGGCGGAGACCGCCCGCTACACGACGCCCGGACTGCCGCCGGAGGGCGCCGAGCGTTTCCTCGCGATCGGCGACACCGCCCGCCTCGCGCTCACCGAGATGCGCCGACTGCTCGGCGTGCTGCGCGAGGACGCCCCCGCCGAACCCGCCGCGCCCGCGCCGCGTTCCCCGCAGCCCGGCCTCGACCAGCTCGTCGCCCTCGTCGACGAGGCGCGCGCGGCGGGCGGCGGCGCCGTGCGCCTCATCGTCCGGGGGCGCGTCACCGCCCTCGGCCCCGGCCTGGAGCTCACCGCGTACCGGATCGTCCAGGAGTCCCTCACCAACGCGCGACGGCACGCGCCGGGCGTCGCCGTGGACGTGGAACTGCACTACAGGGAGGGCGAGTTGGCGATACGCGTACGGGACTGCGGCCCCGGTCCCGGTACCGGCTCCGCGCACGCCTCCGACACGCAGGGCCACGGCCTGCTCGGCATGCGCGAACGCATCGCGATGGCCGGCGGCACCCTGCACGCGGGCCCGGCCCCCGCGGGCGGCTTCTTGGTGGACGCCACCCTGCCCGTACGGAACCCCACCTCATGAACCTCACGGACGCCACGAACTCCATGGCCACCACCCGCATCGTGGTCGCCGACGACCAGGACGTCGTACGGGCCGGCTTCGGCGCCCTCCTCGACAGCCAGCCGGACTTCACGGTCGTCGGCAGCGCGAGCGGCGGCGCCGAAGCGGTCCACGTCTGCCGCGAGACCCGCCCCGACCTGGTCCTGATGGACGTACGGATGCCCGGTACGGACGGCATCGAGGCCACCCGTCGCATCAGCCGCGAGCTACCGGACACCCGCGTCGTGATGCTGACGACCTTCGACCTCGACGAGTACGTGTACGACGCCCTCGCGGCCGGGGCCAGCGGCTTCCTGCTCAAGGACATGCTCGCCGAGCGGCTCTTCGAGGCGGTCCGGATCGTCGCGGCGGGCGAGGCGCTGCTCGCGCCGACGGTCACCCGCCGCCTGATCGCCGAGTTCACCCGGCTGCGACCGCGCGCAGTGCCCGAACAGGCCCGCGCCGTCGGGGCGTTGACCCCGCGCGAGGCTGAGGTGCTGCGTCTGATCGCCGAGGGCCTGTCCAACCAGGAGATCGCGGCCCGCCTCGTCGTCGGCGCCGAAACCGTGAAGACCCACGTCAGCCGCGTCCTCGCCAAACTGGGCGTGCGCGACCGGGCGCAGGCGGTGGTGGCGGCGTACGAGTCGGGCCTGGTGGTGCCGGGGGCGGGCTGACGGACCCCTCGCTCCGCTCAGCCCGCCGATGGACCCGAATGTCACCCGGCCGAGGCACTCGCAGGCGGCGACGGCATCGTGTCCGTCGAGTCGTGCGTCTCGTCCGGCGCCACCCCCATCGTCAGGGACGCCACCACCCCCTTCGCGATGTGCTTCTTGGCGTACGTGAGGTGGAGCAGGCCGCCCTCCGTGCCGTTGCCGGGGTAGATGGTGTCGTCGTCGAGGGTCGTGCGGGTCGTCGTGTTCGTGGAGTACGGGGTGACCTCGGCCGAGGCGAGGACCGATTCCTCGGAGAAGAACAGTTGGCCGGTGTGGCAGGTGTGGCCGCCCTCGTAGCCTGCGTCCGTCCACTCGCCGTCGACGTGCACCTTGACGTGGATGTGCACGCAGCGGCCCGCGTACCAGCCGGGGAAGACCGTGCGGAAGGCGACGTGGCCGTGCTTGTCGGTCTTCCAGGTGCCGCGCAGGTAGCGCTCGTCGTCGGTGGGGTCCTGGTGGCCGCCGCCGGGTGGTGGGCCGGAGGGGTCGCCGGACGGCGGCTCGCCGGTGGGCTCTCCCGTCGGTGCGCCCGTGGGCGGGGTGCCGCCGCCGGGGCCGCCGGGGCCGCCGCCGCTGCCCACCGACTCGTAGCCCGAGTACACGCCCACCGCGTTGCAGTGCCAGATGTCGACGGCGGCGTTCCGCAGCGGGGCGCAGGTCTCGGCGTCGATCACCTTGAGGCCGAGGAGGAGCGGGATGCCTTCCTGGTCCTCGGTGATGTCGCGGCGGAGCTTGTCCGCGTCGATGTAGTACGGGCCTTCGGTGGTTTCCGTGGTGAGCTTGTAGCAGGCGTCCGACGTGGCGTCCGTGGCACCGGTCGTGGCTTCCTCGGCGGAGGCGCCCGTCGTGGCCAGTGTGCCGCCCACGCCCGCCGCCGCGACGGCCGCGCCGCCCGCGACGATCAGCTTACGGCGCGTCAAGTCTCGTCTGTGTGCCGGTACTTGGGGCACTTGGGGTTCTTGGGGTTCGGTCATGGGCGAGGACGTTAAGGGCCGAAGCTGTCAGGGGCATGAGTGCGGGCTGTGAATCGCACAGAGACGCCGAGGCCCCCGCTCCGGCGTGCGGAGCGGGGGCCTCGGCGGGGAAGCGGCGTCGGTTACTTCTTCTCGACCGGCTTGCGCAGCTGGATGTTGAGCTCGCGCAGGCGCGACTCGTCCAGCTCGGTGGGCGCACCCATCATCAGGTCCTGCGCGTTGCCGTTCAGCGGGAACGCGATGGTCTCCCGGATGTTCGGCTCGTCGGCGAGGAGCATGACGATGCGGTCGACGCCCGGGGCGATCCCGCCGTGCGGCGGGGCGCCGAAGCGGAACGCGCGGAGCATGCCCGCGAACTCGTGCTCGACGGTGTCGCGGTCGTAGCCGGCGATCTCGAAGGCCTTGAGCATGATGTCCGGCTCGTGGTTCCGGATCGCGCCGGAGGACAGCTCCGTGCCGTTGCAGACGATGTCGTACTGCCACGCCAGGATGTCGAGCGGGTCCTTCTCCTCCAGGTCCTTCATGCCGCCCTGGGGCATGGAGAACGGGTTGTGGGAGAAGTCGATCTTGCCGGTCTCCTCGTCCTTCTCGTACATCGGGAAGTCGACGATCCAGCAGAAGCGGAAGACGCCCTCCTCGAAGTGGCCCGCGCGCTTCGCGGCCTCGACGCGGACCGCGCCCATGATCTTCGAGACCTCGTCGAACTCGCCCGCGCCGAAGAACACGGCGTGCCCGGCGACCAGGCCGAGGCGCTCCGTGAGGACCTTCGCGTTCTCCTCCGTGAGGAACTTCGCGATCGGGCCCTGGAACGTGCCGTCCTCGCCGACGCGGATCCAGGCGAGGCCCTTCGCGCCCTGCTCGACCGCGTAGTCACCGAGGCCGTCGAAGAACTTGCGGGACTGCGAGGCGGTGTCCGGGACGGGCAGCGCGCGGACGTGCTTGCCGGCGAATGCCTTGAAGTCGCTGTCCGCGAACACGTCCGTGATGTCGACGAGTTCGAGCTTGGCGCGCAGGTCCGGCTTGTCGTTGCCGTACTTCAGCATCGACTCGCGGAACGGGATGCGGGGGAAGGGGCTCGTGACCTCGCGGCCGCCGCCGTACTCCGTGAAGATCTCCGTCATGAGCTTCTCGATCGGGCGGAAGACGTCTTCCTGCTCGACGAAGCTCATCTCGATGTCGAGCTGGTAGAACTCGCCCGGCGAGCGGTCCGCGCGCGCGTCCTCGTCGCGGAAGCACGGCGCGATCTGGAAGTAGCGGTCGAAGCCCGAGATCATCAGCAGCTGCTTGAACTGCTGCGGCGCCTGCGGCAGGGCGTAGAACTTGCCCGGGTTCAGGCGGGACGGGACGACGAAGTCGCGCGCGCCCTCGGGGGAGGTGGCGGTGAGGATCGGCGTCGCCATCTCGTTGAAGCCGAGGTCGACCATCTTCGAGCGGATCGAGGCGATCACGGACGAGCGCAGCATGATGTTGCGGTGCATGCGCTCGCGGCGCAGGTCCAGGAAGCGGTACTCGAGGCGGCGCTCCTCGCCGACCCCGTCGTCCTGGTTGATCTGGAACGGCAGCTGCTGCGCCCCGCCGAGCACCTCGACCGTCGAGACCTCGATCTCGATCTCGCCGGTGGGCAGCTCGGGGTTGACGTTGTCGGCGCCGCGGGAGACGACCTTGCCGTCGACGCGGACGACGGTCTCCTTGGTGAGCTTGTCGAGGACCTCGGCCGCTTCCGTGCCAGGGCGGGCGACGAGCTGCGTGATGCCGTAGTGGTCGCGCAGATCGATGAAGAGGATGCCGCCCAGGTCTCGGCGATTGTGCAGCCAGCCGCTCAGCCGGACGTCGGTCTCGACGTCAGTGGCGCGGAGCTCGCCGCAGGTGTGGGACCTGTACCGATGCATCGTCGTTCAGCTGCCTTTGCTTTTCGGGGTTCCCCGGGAGACAACCGGGATCTCCCCAAGGGTACCGGCCGCATCACCCCCTTTCCGGCGGAGCCTCCGGTGCCTTCCGGCGGAGCCTCTGGTGGCCGGGGACGATCACCTCTTCATACAGTGGGCGCATGCGCACTGGTGAGCCCCTCCCTCCGGTGGAGGCCGTCCTCGCCGCTCTCGCGACCGGCCTGTGGCGCTGGGACAACCGGGCGGGACTCGTCACCTTCGACCCCGAGGCCGCCCGGCTGATCGGGCTGCCCACCATCCCCGGCGGCGAGCCCGTCGCCCTGACGGAGGCCGCCGCCCGAGCCCGTTTCCACCCGGTCGACTGGAACGAGATGGACGGCATCGTGCAGCTCGCCGTCGCCGAGGGCACCCTCGCCGAGGCCCGGCTGCGCGTCATGGACGGACACGGCCGCGTGCTGCGCACCGTACGCAGCCGCTCCAAGCCGATCGCGCACGGCGACTCCCCCGACTCGTACGAGCTGATCGGCACGCTCCAGGAGGTGACCGAGCCGCCGCCGGAGGCCGCGTCCCGCACCCCGGTGACCGGGGACTGGCGGCGCTCGCGGGAGGCGTTCCTGCTGGACGCGGGGCGGGCGCTCGCGGAGGCCGGGTCCACGGAGGAGGTGCTGCGGGTCGCGGCGGGTCTTTCCATGCCGGGGTTCTCGCCGGAGGGCCTCGCGGTGTTCGGCGTCGCGGGCGACCGGCTCACCGTCATCGGGCACCACGGCCAGGAGGAGGGCGACGAGGCGCCGTTCACCGACATGGACCTGGCCACGGACTATCCGGGCGCCGAGGTCGTACGCACCGGGCGCGCGGTCTATCTGTCGTCGCCGGACGAGTACCGGGCCCGCTACCCGGCGGCCTGGCCGCTGGCCGCCCGCTTCGGACGGAAGTCGTGGGCGTTTTTGCCGCTGGTCGTCGCCGGGCACACGATCGGCGCGTGGATGGCGGGCTTCACGTACCCGGTGTCGTTCACGCCCGACGAGCGTTCGGTCCTCACCACGGTCGCGCGGATGCTGGCGCAGGCCCTCTCAAGGGCCGGGGCCGCCGAGTCGGAGCGGGAGCTCACGGACGGGCTGCAGAAGACGATGCTGCCCTCGCTCGGCCCGGAGATCCCCGGCATGACCATCGCCGCCCGCTATGTGCCGACCGGCGGCGGCCTCCAGGTCGGCGGCGACTGGTACGACATGATCCCGCTGCCGGGCGGTGGCATCGCCCTGGTCATCGGCGACGTACAGGGCCATGACGTGCGCGCGGCGGGCCTGATGGGGCAGCTCCGTGTCGCCCTGCGCGCGTACGCCTCCGAGGGGCACCGGCCGGACGCCGTGCTCTCCCGCGCCTCCCGCTTCCTCAACGGCATCAGCGAGGACGACACCGACCCCCGCTTCGCGACCTGTCTGTACGTGCAGGCCGACCCGGCCACCGGCGTCCTGGAGATCGCCCGCGCCGGGCACCCGGACCCCGCGATCCGGATGGCCGACGGCACGGTCCTCGCCCGCCCCACCGCGGGCGGCCTGCCCCTCGGCATCGACCCGGACGCGGACTACCCGACGACCCGCCTCGTCCTCGAACCCGGCGAGACGCTGCTGATCTGCACGGACGGCCTCCTTGAGACGGGCGGGCACGATCTGGACAGCGGCTGGTCGCGGGTCCGCGCGGCCCTGGAGTCCGGCCCCGCCGAGCGCCTGGAGGAGCTGGCCGACGCCCTGGTGCAGGCGGTGCACGGGCCGTCCTCGCACCACACCACGGGACCGCTCGCGGACCGCCGCGAGGACGACATCGCGCTGTTGCTGCTGCGCCGCACCGCCTCGGCGCTGCCGACGCTGGACCGGCGCACCGCGATGACCATCGCGCAGGCCGAGCCGGAGCGGATCGCGGCCGCCCGCCAGCAGGTGCGGGAGCTGCTGCACGACTGGGCCGATGACGACCAGCGCGACTCGGCGGTGCTGCTGGTCTCCGAGATGGTCACCAACGTCCTGGTGCACACCGACGGCGACGCGCTCCTGGTCGCCGAGATGACCCGGCCTGGCAGTGAACCGCGCCGCCTGCGCGTGGAGGTCGCGGACGCCTCCGACGATCTTCCGCACAAGCGCCGCCCCGGGGAACTGGCGTCCTCGGGGCGGGGGTTGGTGCTCATGGAGCTGCTCGCCGACCGGTGGGGCGTGGACCCTCGGGGCGAGGGCAAGAGCACCTGGTTCGAGCTCTACGAACCGTCGGCGTCGGTTTCACGTGAAACGGGTGACGCGGGTGCGGGGGGCTCGTCGACCGGGACCTCGGGCGCGTAACGCCTTCTCAACTCCCCGAGGATCCCGAACACCGCCGCCACCAGCGGCACCGCGAGCAGCATCCCGAGGATGCCCGCGACCGCCGCGCCCGCCGTGATCGCCAGCATCACCATCGCGGGGTGCATCTGCACGGTCCGCGACTGGATCATCGGCTGGAGGATGTGCCCCTCCAGCTGCTGCACCGCGAGGATGATGCCGAGCGTCCACAGGGCGATGATCAGCCCCCGGTCGGCGAGCGCGACCAGCACGGCGACGGCCCCGGACAGCGTCGCGCCGAGGTAGGGGATGTACGCGCCGACGAAGACCAGCGCGCCGAGGCCCACCGCGCCCGGCACTTGCAGGATCAGCAGCCCGATGGTGATGCAGATGGCGTCGATGAACGCGATGAACGTCGTGCCGCGCATGAACCCGGAGATCGCCTCGAAGGCCCGCCGCCCCATGGCCTCGACGACCTCGCCGTGCTGCGGGGCGACGGTGCGCGCGAGCCCCTTGGCGCGGTTGGAGTCCTTCAGGAAGAAGAAGGTGAGCAGCAGCGCGAGCACGCTGGTGGCCAGCAGCGAGCCGAGCGCGGAGAGCCCGGCGATCACGCCGTTGGCGAGGTTGGAGCCCCACTTGCCGACCTGGTCCTTGGCCTTGTCGGCGACGTCGCCGATGTCGTCGGCGCCGACGATGCCGACGTGGTCCCTGAGCCAGTCCCCGGCCTGCTGGAGCGAGTCGACGATCTGCTCGCCGGTGTCGATCAGCGCGGTGACCACGATGTAGCCGGCGCCGCCGACGACGGCGATGAGCGCGACGCAGGTGAGGATCGCGGCCAGCGCGCGCGGCAGCTTCATCCTGACGAGCCACTCGAAGACCGGGCCGAGCAGCGCGGCACCGAGCAGCGCGAGCAGCACGGGTGTGACGGCCGACTGGAAGATGATGACCAGCGCGATCCCGACGGCGGCGACCGCGGTGACCAGCAGGACGACGGCGCACCAGGCGGCGAGGCGGCGGGCGGGGTCGGGGAGGAGTGGCTTACCGGTCTGCACCCGGACAGTTGATCACGTACGGGAAGCGCCCCGCCTCCCGGCCGGGTCCGGCCGGGTGACGGGGCGTCACCTGTGATGTCTCATCAGGTGTGCGGCAGGCGCTCCTTGCTGGGGATGACGCCCAGGCGTCCGGCCTGGAAGTCGTCGAAGGCCTGCTGCAGTTCGGCCTTGCTGTTCATCACGAACGGGCCGTAGTGCGCCATGGGTTCGCGGATCGGCTGCCCGCCCAGGATGACCACTTCGAGGTCGGGGGTGTTGCCGTCCTGCGACTCGTCGGCGCGCACGGTCAGGGACGAGCCCGCGCCGAACACGGCGGTCTGTCCTGTGTGCACGGGGCGCCGGTCGGTGCCGACGGTGCCCTTGCCCGCGAGCACGTACACGAGCCCGTTGTAGTCCTCGCGCCAGGGCAGCGTCGCCTCGGCGCCGGGGCGGACGGTGGCGTGCACCATCGTGATCGGCGTGTGCGTGATGCCGGGGCCCTCGTTGCCGTCCAGCTCACCGGCGATGACGCGCAGCAGCGCGCCGCCGTCGGCGGTGGTGAGCAGCTTGACCTGGCCGCCGCGGATGTCCTGGTACCGCGGGTTCTTCATCTTGTCCTTGGCGGGCAGGTTGACCCACAGCTGGAGGCCGTGGAACAGGCCGCCGGACATGACGAGCGACTCGGGCGGCGTCTCGATGTGCAGCAGTCCTGAGCCCGCCGTCATCCACTGGGTGTCGCCGTTGGTGATGGTGCCGCCACCGCCGTGCGAGTCCTGGTGGATGAAGGTGCCGTCGATGATGTACGTGACGGTCTCGAAGCCGCGGTGCGGGTGCCAGGGCGTGCCCTTGGGCTCCCCGGCCTCGTACTCCACCTCGCCCATCTGGTCCATCATGATGAACGGGTCGAGGTACTTGTAGTTGATCCCGGCGAACGCGCGGCGAACCGGGAATCCCTCGCCTTCGAAACCGCTCGGCGCGGTGGTCACAGCGAGCACGGGGCGCGCCACGGCGTCCGCCGGCGCGGCCACGTGGGGCAGGGTCAGCGGGTTCTCGACGGTCACAGCGGGCATGGCGGCCTCCTCGGGGTCTGCCTCCAATTTAGTTGAACGGTGAACATTCAGCAAGTCGCCGACTATTCCCGGGCATGCGAAAGGCCCGGACGCCGTGGGGCGTCCGGGCCTTTTGAAGAGCGCGTCCAGGCCTTTTGAAGAGCGGGGGTCAGCCGTACATGCGGCGCATCGCGAAGTCGACCATCTCCTCGACCGCCTTCGCGTCGAAGACCATCCGGTGCTCACCCTCCATGTCGAGGACGAAGCCGTAGCCGGTGGGCAGCAGGTCGATCACCTCGGCGCCGGTGATGACGAAGTACTTGGACTCCTTGCCCGCGTATCTGCGCAGCTCCTTGAGCGTGCTGAACATCGGGATCACCGGCTGCTGGGTGTTGTGCAGCGCGAGGAACCCGGGGTTGTCGCCGCGCGGGCAGTAGACCTTCGACGAGGCGAAGATCTGCTGGAAGTCCTCGGCGGACATCGAGCCCGTGGTGAAGGCCCGGACCGCGTCCGTGAGCGAGGGCGGCGACGGCTCCGGGTAGAGCGGGCCGGCCTGCTGCCCGTACCCGCCCTGCGGCGGCGCGTACTGCTGCCCGGCACCCGGGCTCTGGTCGTAGCCGTACATGAGGGAAAGACTACCGAGGCCCGTGGGGCTGCGGGGCGGGAGCACCAAGGCGCCGCGTTCGTCACAGATGGGCCACTGGGGGTTGATTCTTATTACCGACGGGTAGCATCCTGGTGGTTACTAGTTGGTATGCGTACGAGGACACGGAGCCGTCGCCATGGGGCACTACAAGTCGAATCTCCGCGACATCGAGTTCAACCTCTTCGAGGTGCTCGACCGCGACAAGCTGTACGGCACCGGCCCGTTCGGGGACATGGATGTCGACACCGCCAAGAGCATCCTCGAAGAGGTCGCCCGCCTCTCCGAGAACGACCTGGCGGAGTCCTTCGCGGACGCCGACCGCAACCCGCCGGTCTTCGACCCGGAGACCAACACGGCGCCGGTCCCCGACTCCTTCAAGAAGTCGTACAAGGCCTTCATGGACGCCGAGTACTGGCGCCTCGGCCTGCCCGAGGAGATCGGCGGCACCACCGCCCCGCGCTCCCTCATCTGGGCCCACGCCGAGCTGATCCTGGGCGCCAACCCGGCGATCTGGATGTACTCCTCGGGCCCGGCGTTCGCCGGCATCCTCTTCGAGGAGGGCAACGAGCGGCAGAAGAAGGCCGCCGAGATCGCCGTCGACAAGCAGTGGGGCTCGACGATGGTGCTGACCGAGCCGGACGCCGGTTCGGACGTCGGCGCCGGCCGCACCAAGGCCGTCGAGCAGGCGGACGGCTCCTGGCACATCGAGGGCGTGAAGCGCTTCATCACGTCCGGTGAGCACGACATGTCGGAGAACATCCTCCACTACGTCCTCGCCCGCCCCGAGGGCCACGGCCCGGGGACGAAGGGGCTTTCGCTGTTCCTGGTGCCCAAGTACGAGTTCGACTGGGAGACCGGCGAGCTGGGCGAGCGCAACGGCGTCTACGCCACCAACGTCGAGCACAAGATGGGCCTCAAGGCCTCCAACACGTGCGAGATGACCTTCGGCGACCAGCACCCCGCCAAGGGCTGGCTGATCGGCGACAAGCACGACGGCATCCGCCAGATGTTCCGCATCATCGAGTTCGCCCGCATGATGGTCGGCACGAAGGCGATCTCGACGCTGTCGACGGGCTACCTCAACGCCCTCGAGTACGCCAAGGAGCGCGTCCAGGGCGCCGACCTCGCCAAGAGCACGGACAAGACCGCGCCGAAGGTCACCATCACGCACCACCCCGACGTACGCCGCTCCCTGATGACGCAGAAGGCGTACGCGGAGGGCATGCGGACCCTGGTGCTCTACACGGCCTCCGTGCAGGACGCGATCCAGGTCAAGGAGGAGGCGGGCGAGGACGCGGCCGCCGAGCACGCGCTCAACGACCTGCTCCTGCCGATCGTCAAGGGCTACGGCTCCGAGAAGGGCTACGAGCAGCTCGCGCAGTCGCTGCAGACGTTCGGCGGCTCCGGGTTCCTCCAGGAGTACCCGATCGAGCAGTACATCCGTGACTCGAAGATCGACACGCTCTACGAGGGCACGACGGCCATCCAGGGCCAGGACTTCTTCTTCCGGAAGATCGTCCGCAACCAGGGCGCCGCGCTGAACACGCTCTCCGAGGAGATCAAGAAGTTCCTCGCCGTGGAGACCGGTGGCGAGGAGCTGACGGCGGCCCGCGAGGCGCTCGGCAAGTCGGCGTCCGAGCTGGAGGCCATCGTCGGCCTCATGATCAACGACCTGGTCGCCACCGAGCAGGACGTGAAGTCCATCTACAAGGTGGGCCTCAACACGACCCGCCTGCTGATGGCCTCCGGCGACGTCGTCGTCGGCTACCTGCTCCTCAAGGGCGCGGCCGTCGCCGCCGAGAAGCTGGCGGCCGGCGCCGCGGGCAAGGATGTCGCGTTCTACCAGGGCAAGATCGCCGCGGCGAAGTTCTTCGCGGCGAACGTCCTGCCGGGCGTCACCGGTGCGCGCAAGCTCGCGCAGACGACGAGCGAGTCGGGCGTCGACCTGATGGACCTCGACGAGGCGTCCTTCTAGACCCTGTCGTGGTGAAGGCCCGCCGTCCCCCGCACGGGACGGCGGGCCTTTCCGCGCCTGGCCTACCCTTTGCTCATGAACACCGCCTCCCGCCCCTTCGATCGTGGGCACACCGACGACCTGATGTCCTTCCTCGCGGCGAGCCCCACGCCGTACCACGCCGTGGCCAACGTGGCCGCGCGCCTGGAGAAGGCGGGCTTCCAGCAGGTCGCGGAGACCGACGCGTGGGACGGGAGCAGCGGGGGCAGGTTCGTCGTCCGCGGCGGCGCGATCATCGCCTGGTACGTGCCGGAGGGCGCCGCCGCCCACACCCCGTTCCGGATCGTCGGCGCGCACACCGACTCCCCGAACCTGCGCGTGAAGCCGCAGCCCGACATGGCGAGCAACGGCTGGCGGCAGATCGCCGTCGAGATCTACGGCGGTCCGCTGCTCAACTCGTGGCTGGACCGGGATCTGGGGCTCGCGGGTCGCGTCTCCCTCCGCGACGGCACCGAGCGGCTCGTCAACGTCGACCGCGCCCTGCTGCGCGTACCGCAGCTCGCCGTGCACCTGGACCGCTCCGTCACGACGGACGGCCTCAAGCTGGACAAGCAGCGCCACATGCAGCCCATCTGGGGGCTCGGCGGCGACGTGCACGAGGGCGACCTGATGGCGTTCCTGGAGGACGAGTACGGGCTCGGCCGCGGTGACATCACCGGCTGGGACCTCATGACGTACGCGATCGAGGCGCCCTCCTACCTGGGCCGCGACAAGGAACTCGTCGCCGGGCCCCGCATGGACAACCTGCTGTCCGTGCACGCGGGCGCCGCCGCCCTCGCCGAGGCCGCCAAGCGGGAGGACCTCCCGTACATCCCCGTGCTCGCCGCCTTCGACCACGAGGAGAACGGCTCGCAGTCCGACACCGGCGCCGACGGCCCGCTGCTCGGCGGCGTGCTGGAACGTTCCGTGTTCGCGCGCGGCGGCTCGTACGAGGACCGGGCGCGCGCCTTCGCCGCCACGATCTGCCTCTCCTCGGACACCGGGCACGCCGTGCACCCCAACTACGGCGAGCGCCACGACCCGACGCACCACCCGCGCGCGAACGGCGGCCCCATCCTCAAGGTGAACGTCAACAACCGCTACGCCACGGACGGCAGCGGCCGGGCCGTGTTCGCGGCGGCGTGCGAGAAGGCGGGCGTGCCGTTCCAGTCGTTCGTGTCGAACAACGCGATGCCGTGCGGCACCACGATCGGCCCGATCACCGCGGCCCGGCACGGCATCAAGACCGTCGACATCGGCGCCGCGATCCTGTCCATGCACAGCGTGCGCGAACTGTGCGGCGCCGACGACCCGTTCCTGCTGGCGAACGCGCTGACGGCCTTCCTGGAGGGCTGAGTACCGCCTCCAACTGCGGTGTGATGCGGAGGGGTTCGGGGGTACCCGGGCCCCTCACGCATTTCCGTACGCACCTTTCCGTACGCACCTTTCCGTACACACCGCAGGAGGCGGGCCTCATGAGTCTGGGAGGTTGCATCATCCTGGTCGCCGTCGGCGCGATCCTCGCGTTCGCGACCGACTGGCACATGGAGAGCGTCAACCTCGACCTGGTCGGCTGGATCCTGATGATCGTCGGCCTGATCGGGGTGTTCGTGTTCCGCAGCGTCGGGCGGCGCCGGGGCCTTGTGCCACCGGCCAACCGCACCACCGTGATCGAGGACGAGCGGGACCACCGGCACATCTGAGCGCACGCCCGGCGATATTCTCGAACGTCAGCGATGTCGGTCGGGTCCGCCAGGAGAGTGCACGTACATGGAGTTCCAGCTCCTCGGTCCCGTGTCGATCAACGGCGGTGCGGGGCCCGTGCCGCTCGGGCCCGCCAAGCGGCGCAGCCTGCTGGCGACGCTGCTGCTCAGATCGCCCGCCGCGGTCTCCGTCGACACGCTCACCGAGGCGCTGTGGGAGGACGAGCCGCCGCAGCACGCGCGCACCGTCATCCAGGGGCATGTGTCCCGACTGCGCGCGCTGATGTCCGAGGCGGGACTCGACGCGTACGAGGTGGAACTGACCACGCACGGGCGGGCGTACGCGGTTCAGCTGCCGGAGACGCTGCTCGACACGCGCCGCTTCGAGGACCTGGTGACGCTGGCCGGGCGCCAGCGCGACCCGGCGGACGCGGCGCTGATGCTGCGGGAGGCGCTCGCGCTGTGGCAGGGGCCGGCGTTGGGCGGCACCGTCGGTACCGCGCCGCTGCTCGCCGCCGCGGGTGCCCTTGAGGAGCGCAGGCTCGCCGCGGTCGAGCAACTCGCCGCCGTGTACGCCGTGTTGGGTGAGCACGAGCGGGCCGTGGCGCTGCTGAGCCGGGAGGCCGTCGCGCAGCCGTTGCGGGAGCCGCTGATATCCGCGTTGATCCGGGCGTTGTACGGGGCGGGGCGGCAGGCCGATGCCCTGGACCAGTATCACCGCACCCGTAGGGAGCTGGCCGAGGCGATGGGGGTTGATCCGGGGCCGGTGTTGCGGGAGGCGTACGAAGGGGTGTTGGCGGGTGGTGGTGGGGCGGGGCCCGCCGGGGGTTCGGCTCGGCCCCCGTTGCCTACGCCGCGGGGCTCTGCCCCGGACCCCGCTGCTCAATCGCCGCAGGGGCTTGATTTGGCCGCGCCCGGCGCTCATGCACCGCAAGGGCTTGAAATGCCGGCACCCGCGCCGCAGGGGGTTGAGGTGTCCGCGCCCGGCGCTCATGCACCGCAGGGGCCCGATTTGTTGCCGCGGGTGCCGCGTGGGTTTTATGGGCGGTGGGGGGAGTTGGGGGCGTTGGGGCGGGCTGTTGGGGGTGTGGGGGCGCCCGTTGTGGTGGTTACCGGGCCTGCCGGGGTTGGGAAGACCTCGCTTGTTGTGCACTGGGCGCATGGGTGCGTCGAGGAGTATCCGGGTGGGCGGCTCTTCGCCGATCTGCGGGGGCACAGTGGCGGTGCGGGCGAGCAGGGCGTCCGGCCCGTCGACGTACTGCGGGAGTTCCTGCTCGCGCTCGGTGTGGAGGCCGCGGCGGTGCCCGGGTCGGAGGATGCCGCGGCCGCCATGTTCCGGTCCCTCGTGAAGGGGCGGCGGATGCTCGTCGTGCTCGACAACGCGAAGGACTCGGCGCAGGTGCGGCCGTTGCTGCCGGGCGGAGCCGACTGCGTCACCGTCGTCACCAGCCGCACCCGGCTCGACGGCGTCATGGCCTCGGACTGGGCGACCCCGGTACCCGTCGACGTGCTCGGCGAGGACGACGCCGCGGGGCTGCTCGCCGCGACGCTCGGCACGGACGCCGGTGACGACGAGGCCGTAAGGGAAGTGGCGCGGCTCTGCGACGGGTTGCCGCTCGCGCTGCGCATCGCCGCCGCCCGGCTCCGGGGCCGTCGGCACTGGACCGTCGCCGACCTGGCCGGGGAACTCGCCGATGAAGACGGCCGGTTGACATTGTTGGCCGCCGAGGACACCGGGGTCGAGGCCGCCCTGCGTGCCTCCGTCGCCCGGCTCGCGCCCGCCGACGTCGGGCTGCTCGGCGCGCTCGGGCACGCGTTCACGCGGGAGAGCGACGCGTACGTCGCCGCGGCCGCCGCCGGAATCCCGCTCGCCGAGGCCCGCGCGGGACTCGACCGGCTCGCCGCCGCCCACCTCGTCCAGGAGGCCGCGCCCGGCCGCTACGGACTGCACGATCTCGTACGGCTCTACGCGCGCGGCCTGCCCCGCGAGGAAGCGCCCGAGGCGGTCACCCGGCGCCTGGTCGACCACTGGCTGCGGGCCCAGCACGCCGCCGTCGACGTGTTCGACCCCACCGGTGCGCGGACCGTGGCGCTGCCCGAAGGGTGCGGAGGGGAGGCGACCGTCCCCGCGTTCGCCGAGCGCGACGCCGTGTTCGGCTGGTTCCTCGCGGAGCAGGAGTCGCTGATGGGGGCCGTCGCCGCCGCCGGCCGGCTCGGCGACGAGGACCGCACCTGGCGGATCGCCGCCCTGCTGTGGCCGCTCGTCCACTGGCACCCGCACCCCGGCTGGCAGCAGCCGCTGCGCACGGCGCTCGCCGCGGCCGAACGGATCGGCTCCACCCAGGGCATCGGCTGGCTGCGGGCCGTCACCGGCATGCTGTTCGTGGAGACCGGGCAGTTCGCGCGGGCCGAGACGCTGCTGGCCGGGGCGGTGGCGCCGCTGCGCACCTTCGCGCCCGAAGTCTCCTGCCAGGTCCTCGTCATGCTCGCCGTCGCCCGCCACCGGCACGGCGACCCGGCCGGCATGCTCGACGCGCTGGCCGACGCGGCGCACGACGCCCGCACCGCCCACCATCCGATCGCCGAAACCCTGGACCACTACCACGCCACCCATGTCGCCCTCGCCGAAGGCGACTTCGCGAAGGCGGCCGAGCACACGACCCGCTGCCTCGCCGCCGTCCCGGAGAACGAGATCGCCGGCTGGCGGCCGCTGATCTGGGAGTCGTACGGCATCGCCCTGCACTACAGCGGACTGCACCAGGAGGCCCGCGAGGCGCTGCTCGCCGCCGTGGCCGCCAACGAGGAGGAGGACCTCCCGGCGCGCACGGTGCGGACGCTGTCCCGGCTCGGGGACGTCGCCGCGGTGCTCGACGAACCGGACTCGGAGGCCGCGTACCGGGCCAGGGCGGAACAGCTTCGCCAGTCCCTCACACCCTCAGCACATACCCTCTCACCTGCGACAACGGCGCGTTAGTCAGGTGTTAGCGGAACGGCAGCGGCGGGCGGCAGGGTCGTAGGCGTACACCGACCGCACCACCGCCACGGGGGATTCATCACCATGCGTACCGCCCTGCGTAAGAAGTCCGTGTTCGCCGCTGCCGCCGTCGCGGCGCTCGCGTTCTCGCTGACCGCCTGCAACGACGGCTCCGGCACCGAGGACAGCGGCGCCGCCGCGTCCGCGTCGAGCAGCGCGAGCGCCGAGAGCAGCCCCGGCGCCGACTCCACCGAGGGCAAGCCCGCCGCCGAGGGCGACCAGAACCAGAGCGGCTCCGCCGGCGGCTCGGACACCTCCGGCGGCTCGGACTCCGCCGCCCCGGCCGAGGGCTCCGGCACCGGTGAGGACACCGGCGCCCACGGCGAGTGCGTCAACACCGGTGGCGCCGACGGCTGTTACGAGGGAAAGCTGTCCTATCTGGCCGACCACAAGATGATGGTCGACAACCAGGCCTTCGACGTCGCCGACAGCACCAGGATCCTCGGCGCCGCGGCGATCTGCGGGCCGTCGGACGGCTCGGTGTCGACCGACGACAACAACACGGGCACGACCCCGTGCACGTACGACCAGCTGGTGCAGGCCGCCAAGATGGGCACCGTCAAGGTGCGGGTCAACAAGGACTCGGAGGGCGTCGCCGCCACGGTCGCCGAGATCTATCACCCGTAACCGGAGCGCCCGGCCCCGGGCTTGGGGCCTACGCGTCCATCCCCGCCAGCACCAGCGGCAGCCGCTCGGCCCCGCCCTCGTCCACCACCACGACCGGCACGCCCCAGTCCTGCTGGTGGACGTGGCAGGCGGGGTACTCGTTCGCAGGGTCGTCGTCGCAGGAGGCCGCCATCGCCGAGACGTGCAGCACGCCCTCGGTGACGGCCGGGTTCAGGGTCAGTTCGCGGGCGAGGTCCGTGCCCGCGCCGTCGCCGGACGCGAGGAGTTCGGGCGGGGTCGAGGAGACGAGCAGGCGGGTCGAGGGGCCGTACCGGGTGTCGAGCTTCTGGCCCGCCGGGGCCTGGAAGACGACGTCCAACTGGAGCGTGCCGCCCGCCACTTCGGTCGCCGCGCGCTGCGTGCGGTGGGCGACGGACTCGACGCGTACGGCCTCCTCGGGCAGGCGCAGGCGGGTCAGCCGGTGCCGCGCCGACTCGACCACGACCACGTCGTCCCCGACCAGCACCGCGTCGCTCGGCTCCCGCAAGTCCGTTGCCAGAGTGGACACTTGGCCGCTCGCCGGGTCGTAGCGGCGCAGGGCGTGGTTGTACGTGTCCGAGACCGCGACCGAGCCGTCGGGCAGCGCGGTGACGCCCAACGGGTGCTGGAGCAGGGCCTGTTCGGCGTCCCCGTCGCGGTGCCCGAAGTCGAAGAGGCCGGTGCCGACCGCCGTGTGCACGGCGCCGTCCGTGTCGACGTAACGCAGGGCCGACGTCTCCGAGTCGGCGACCCACAGCCGGTCCTCGGTCGCCGCGAGCCCGGAAGGCTGCGCGAACCAGGCCTCGTCACCCGGGCCGTCGACCAGCCCCTCGTTCGTCGTGCCCGCCGCGACGGCCACCGTTCCCGCCTCGGGGTCGTACGTCCACAGCTGGTGGACGCCCGCCATGGCGATCCACACCTTGCCGCCGAAGACCGCCACGTCCCACGGGGAGGAGAGGTCGACGTCGAGGGCGGGGCCGCTGGTCGGGGACCCCTGCCACCACTGCTTTCCGGTGCCCGCGAGGGTGGTGACGGCGCCGGTGGTGAGGTCGAGGGCGCGCAGCGCGTGGTTGACCGTGTCGGCGACGACGACCGTGTTGTCGTCGAGGAGGGCGAGGCCCTGCGGCTCGTTGAAGGACGCGTTGGAGGAGTCGGGGCCGAAGCCGCGCCCGCCGCTGCCGATCCGCCGCACCACCGTCTCGCCGTCGGCCGCCAGCTCCACGAGCTGATGCCGCGTCGTGTCGCTGACCAGGAAGTTCCCGGTCGGCAGCACGAGCGCCTTGCCGGGGAAGCGGAGGTCGGTGGCGACCGGTTCGGGCGCGACGTACGGGCCGTCACCGCGGCGCAGCGTGCCCTTCGCCGCGTGCTCCGCCTCCAGCTCCTCGACCAGCTTCTCGATCGCGTGCGCGTGCCCCTCACCGGCGTGCTGCGCGACGACGTACCCCTCGGGGTCGATCACGACGAGCGTGGGCCAGGCGCGGACCGCGTACTGCTTCCACGTGGCGAGCTCCGGGTCGTCGAGGACCGGGTGCTCGACCCCGTACCGCTCGACGGCGTCGACGACCGCCGCGTGCTCGGCCTCGTGCACGAACTTCGGCGAGTGCACGCCGATGATCACGACGGTGTCCCGGTGCTTCTCCTCCAGCTCGCGCAGCTCGTCGAGTACGTGCAGGCAGTTGATGCAGCAGAAGGTCCAGAAATCCAGGACGACGATGCGTCCGCGCAGGTCGGCGAGGGTGTACCCGGTCCCGCCCGTGTTCAGCCAGCCGCCCTTGCCGACCAGCTCGGGGGCGCGGACACGGGCTCGGCGGGTGGTGCGGGCGGGGCGGTCGGGCGCGGGGTCGTTCATGGTTCAAGCGTGCCACGCGTGGCCGGTCGTCGAGTCGACGTGGTCCGGGACGGGGTCGTGGGCGTCGCCCGTCGTGGGGGTGCCGGTCGGCTCCAGGAGGAGGATCGCGGTGCCGGGGGCCGCGGAGGGCTTGTGCCAGGTGCCGCGGGGGACGGTGAAGACGGAGCCGCGGGGGAGCGTCACCTCGCGTTCGGTGTCCTTCTCGCGCAGCGCGATCGTGAGTTCGCCCTCGACGACGAGGAAGAACTCGTCGGTGTCCTCGTGCACGTGCCAGACGTGCTCCCCCTCGGCCTTCGCGAGGCGGACGTCGTAGTCGTTGACGGATGTGACGATGCGGGGGCTCCACAGGGCGTCGAAGGTGGTCAGGGCCTTGGCGAGGTTCACGGGCTGCTTCATGGCCCTCATGGTCCGGGCGGTGCCGGGCCCCCGCGAGTGCTAGGAATCGCACATGCCGAAAGGATCCTCGCACCGTGCCGAGCACCGCCCGCATCGCGTCGTCGTCCTCGTCGACGCGGGCATCAACCCCTTCGAAGTCGGCGTCGCCACCGAGGTGTTCGGGCTGCCGCGCCCCGAACTCGGCGCACTCGATCCGCTGTACGCGCTGACGCTGTGCACCCCGGAGCCCGACATCCGCATGAACCACGGGTTCTTCACGATGGCGGGGGCGGCGGGGCTCGAAGCCGTCGACTCCGCCGACACCCTCGTCGTACCGGGGCGGCCCGACAACGTGGTGCCGCGCACCGAGGCCGTGCTCGAAGCGATCCGGCGGGCGCACGCGCGCGGCGCGCGGATCGTCAGCTTCTGCACCGGGGCCTTCGCGCTCGCCGAGGCCGGGCTGCTCGACGGGCGGCGCGCCACCACGCACTGGCGGTGGGCCGGGGAGTTCCGGGAGCTGCATCCGAAGGTGCGGCTCGAACCCGATGTGCTGTACGTCGACGAGGGGGACGTGCTGACCGCCGCCGGGAGCGCGGCCGCACTCGACCTGGGGCTGTATCTGGTGCGGCGCGATCACGGTGCCGAGGTCGCCGCCGCCGTGTCCCGGCGGCTCGTCTTCGCGGCCCATCGGGACGGTGGGCAGCGGCAGTTCATCGAGCGTCCGCTGCCCGCCGTCCCGGACAGTTCGCTCGCGCCCGTACTCGAATGGGCGCAGGAGCGGCTCGACGAACCGCTCACCGTCGCCGACCTGGCCGCCCGCGCCGCCGTCAGCCCCGCCACCCTGCACCGCCGGTTCCGGGCCGAGTTGGGGACGACGCCGCTGGCCTGGCTGCTGGCCGAGCGGGTGGCGCTGGCCTGCCGGATCATCGAGCGCGGCGAGCAGCGCATCGACGTGGTGGCGGCCAGGAGCGGGCTCGGCAGCGCCGCGAATCTGCGGGCGCGCCTGAAGCGGGCGACGGGGCTGAGCCCGTCGGCGTACCGGAAACGGTTCGGGGACCGGGCGCCCGCGGGGTAGCGGTGCCCCGATAGCTCGGACCGGGGTCCGGGAACGAACGCCGGAGCCCGGCCGCGGGGGCCGGGCTCCGGGTTGTCGCTGTGGTGCGGAGGTGCCGGCGCGCCGGGTTGGCGCGCCGGGTGGCACGGAGGTGCTAGCGCACCGGGTTGCCGAACAGCGCCTTGGTGTACGGGGCCGCCAGGTCCTTCGGGCCGAAGGCGACCGAGCCGGACGCGGTGATGCCGGTGGCCGTGCCGGGGAAGGACCAGATCGCGCCGGCGGAGTCGTTCTCCGCGGTCGAGGTGACCGCGAGGTCGCGCTTGCCGTCGCCGTTGGTGTCGGCGAGCTGGCAGCCCGCGCCGAACGCGTCGCCCGACTCGGCGACACCCGGCACGTCCGCCGAGTTCTGGTTGAGGACCTGGGAGCCCTCGCCGGTCACGCCGTCCGCGGTGCCGTGCAGCAGCGCGAAGGAGCCGGCGTTGGTGAGGCCGCTGAAGTCCTCGCCGGAGATGCCGAGCGCGACCTCGGCCTTGCCGTCGCCGTCGACGTCGGCCACGGAGACGCAGGAGCCGAGGTGGTCGCCGCTCTCCTGGGCGCCGTAGAAGCCGGGCAGACTCTGGTCGAAGGTCTGCGTGGCGTCGCCGCTCAGGCCGTCCTTCGAGCCGAACGCGAGGGTGACCTTCGCGTTGCCGTCGCCGGAGCCGACGACCAGGTCGTCGATGCCGTCGCCGTTCACGTCACCGGAGGCCAGCTTCCCCTGGGTGTCCGGCGCCCAGCCCCGCTTGAAGCCCGAACCGCTGCCGTACAGCACGCTGTTGGACCACATGCCGTCACCGGCGTACGAGTTCAGGACCAGGTCGTCGCTGCCGTCGCCGTTGAGGTCGCCGACGGCCTCGAAGGACACGGGCCCGGTCGTCGAGTCGGGGCCGTCCACGCAGCCGTACTCGTCGTCGACGCAGGTCGCGTCGTCCTTGCCGTAGCCCCACCACTCGGACTTGTCCATGAAGTTCAGCTTCTGGGCCGGGGCGCCGGCGCGGGAGACCGGGCCCTTCCACAGGGCGGCGTCCTGGTGCTCGGGGTCGTCGCCGTAGCTGCCCATGTCGGCGAGGAGGGCGAGGTCGGCCTTGCCGTCGCCGTCGAAGTCGCCGATCTGGGGAGATCTGCCGTACGTGGCGATCTTCGTGCCGCCGGTCAGGCCGGAGGCCGAGCCCCAGAGGATGACGCTGCCCGCGTCCTTGCTCTTCGAGCCGATCACGAGGTCGCCGTAGCCGTCGCCGTCCAGGTCGCCCTTGGTGACGTACTGGCCGAACGCCTCCTTGGCCGCCGCCGAGCCCGGGACGCCGCTGGTGGAGCGGGAGATGAGCTTCTTGTTCGCGGGGTCGAGGCCGTTCGCCGAGCCGTAGGTGACCGCGACATAGCCTGCGGCCGCCTGGCTGGAGACGGTGGCTCCGGTCGCCGCCGTGACGAGGTCCGCGTAGCCGTCGCCGTTGAAGTCCTCGGCAGGGGCGGCCTTTCCGGTGGCGGACTTCGCCGTGGCGTTCCCGGTGGCGGTGGCCGCCTGCGCCGGGGACAGCGACACGGCGGTCAGGCCGCCCGCGACGAGGGCCGCGGTCGCCATGCCGATCCGGACCCTGCGGACACTGTGGGGTCGTGCGCGCAACATGTGGTTCCTTCGGTCGTAAGGTCACGTCCATCTCGTACGACCCATTAATCCCTCCGGTGGTTGCACACACCAGTGAACTCTTGTGCGTTGTTGGTGTTTTGAGACATCTTTTGGTGCCGGATTCCTCCATCCGGCCCCGGAGGGTGGGCGTGGCGGGGGTCCGGTGCGCCGGTTGCGGGCACTCATCGACGTATGCGCTACGAAGTGAGAGAGCGGATCTTCGGGATCGGCGAGGACTACTGGATCGAGGACGAGCAGGGCCGCAAGGCGTTCCTCGTCGACGGCAAGGCCATGCGGCTGCGCGACACCTTCGAGCTCAAGGGGCCCGACGGGCGGGTCCTCATCGACATCCACAAGAAGGTGTTCGCGCTGCGCGACACGATGGTCATCGAGCGCGGCGACGAGGAGCTGGCCCGCATCAAGCGCAAGCGGCTCTCACTGCTGCGCAACCACTATCGCGTCGCGCTCGCGGACGGCAGCACGGAACTCGACGTCAGCGGGAAGATCCTCGACCGGGAGTTCGCCGTCGAGTACGAGGGGGAGTTGCTGGCGGAGATCTCGCGGAGGTGGTTGCGGGTGCGGGACACGTATGGCGTGAACGTCGTCCGGGAGGACGCCGATCCCGCGCTTCTCATCGCGGTGGCGGTGTGCGTGATTCATTTGGCGGAGAAGGAGCGGGGGGTGGTGGATTGAGGTTGCGGGGGCGCGGGGTGGGGGGGCTTGGGGCGGCTACCCGTTCCTACGTCGCGGGGCTCTGCCCCGGACCCCGCGCCTCAATCGCCGGCGGGGCTTGATATGCCCGAATCGGCGCAGGGGCTCTATTGGGGCGGGGCGAGGCCGAGGAGGCGGTCCTTCAGGGCGGGGAACTGGGCGCGGGTGGTGTCGACCTTGGACGGGTCGAACTCCACCCGCAGTACCTCTTCACCGGCCCCCGCCTGCGCGAGCACCTCGCCCCACGGGTCGACCACGATGCTGTGCCCCGCCTGCGGAACTCCCGCGTGCGTACCGGCACTTCCGCAGGCCAGGACGTACGACTGGTTCTCCACGGCGCGGGCCTGCGCAAGGAGCGTCCAGTGCGAGCGGCGGCGCTCGGGCCACCCCGCCGACACGATCAGCGTCTGCGCGCCCCGGTCGACCAGGCCCCGGTACAGCTCGGGGAACCGCAGGTCGTAGCAGGTGGAAAGGCCGGCCACGGTCTCCGGAAGGCGCACCGTCACCAGTTCCTCGCCCGCGCCCATCAGCACGGCCTCGCCCTTGTCGAAGCCGAAGCGGTGGATCTTCCGGTACGCGGCGGCGAGTTCACCGTCGGGGGAGAAGACGAGGGACGTGTTGTAGAGGGGACCGTCCGGGTCGCGCTCCGGGATCGAGCCGGCGTGCAGCCACACCCCCGCGTCCCGCGCCGCCTTGGCCATCGTCTCGAAGGTCGGGCCCTCCAGCGGCTCGGCCTCCTCGGAGAACAGCTCGTAGGCGAAGGCGCCGGTGGTCCACAGCTCCGGGAGTACGACGAGGTCCGCGGACCCGGCCGCGGCCTCTTCACGTACCAGTGAACTCACGCGTTCACGGCGCTCGTTGACGGATTCAGGGGCGGATTCCGCCGTCTTGTCGTCATTTACCGCGACCTGGATGAGCGAGGCGCGCACACTACCACCGTCCTGGCATTCGAGCCGTCGGCTCTACGTCAACAACAGCCCTGCGTTCGTCACACCAAAGCACTGCCGGGGTGCCTACGGGCAGCGTAACTTAGCCTCTCAAGACGCCCACCGCCCGCGCTCGTCACCTGTCTAACGCCCACGCACCAACCGCTCGAGGGGTCCCTTTCCGTGAGTCTCCACCCCAGCCTTCAGTCCTACGCCGATGCCTGGACCCACTCCGTGGAAGCGATATCCGAGCTGGTCACGCCGCTCGCCGAGGGTGAGTGGAACCGGGCCACACCGTGCCCTGGCTGGTCGGTGCGGGACATCGTCTCGCACGTGATCGGGGTCGACTGCGAGATGCTCGGCGACCCGCGTCCCATCCACACGCTGCCGCGCGACCTCTACCACGTGCAGACCGAGTCGCAGCGCTACCAGGAGATCCAGGTCGACATCCGCCGGCACCACACGGCACCCGAAATGGTCTCCGAGCTGGAGTACACGATCATCCGGCGGTCACGGCACCTGCGGAACGAGTCGCGGGATCCGTCGACCATCGTGCGCGGGCCGCGCGGCATCGAGGAGACCCTCGAATTCGCCATGCGCAGGCGGGCGTTCGACATCTGGGCGCACGAGCAGGATCTGCGCTGGGCCCTCGGCAAGCCCGGCAACCTCGACTCTCCGGGGGCGTACGTCACCCGTGACCTGCTGCTGTCCATCCTGCCGAAGATCGTGACGAAGGACGCGGGGGCGCCGGCGAACTCGGCGGTCGTGATCGACGTGCACGGGCCCGTGGAGTTCCTGCGTACGGTGCGGGTGGACGGGGACGGCAAGGGGACGATAGACGGTTCGCCTTCTCTTGGGCCGGCGGCGACGATCGCGTTGGACTGGGAGGCGTACGTGCGGTTGTCGTGCGGGCGGGTTGCGCTGGAGGCGGTTGCGGATCGGGTCAAGACGGAGGGGGACGCCGCGCTTGCCTCCGCGATTCTGGCGTCCCTCACCGTGACTCCCTGACGCGCCCACCCGGGGTGGGGGCCGCGGGGCTCTGCCCCGGACCCCGCGCCTCAAACGCCGGCGGGGCTGGAATTGCCGAACCGCCGTAGGGGCTGGAATTGCCGAACCGGCGCAGGGGCTTGAACTGGGCCCCGCGGATCACACGGGGACGTGGACCGATGCCACCCGGGAGGCCACCACGCGGTCGCGTTCCGCGCGCGCCGCGCGACGGCGCAGGCGGAGGATCTGGCTGACGCCGAGCGCCTCCAGCACGAAGACCGCCGAGAACGCCACCCGGTAGTTGTCACCCGTCGCGTCGAGCAGCACCCCCACCGCCAGCAACGTCGTCATCGAGGCGATGAACCCGCCCATGTTGACGATCCCGGACGCCGTCCCCTGCCGCTCCGGCGGATTCGCCGGCCGCGCGAAGTCGAAACCGATCATCGACGCCGGCCCGCATGCCCCCAGCACCACACACATCACCACGAGCAACCACATGGGCGCCTGCCCCGGCCACACCACCGGCATCGCCCACATCACCGCGGTCGCCCCCACGGTCCCGAGCGCGAGCGGCAACCGCGCCGAGTGGTGCCGCGCCACGATCTGCCCGTAGACAAGGCCGACCATCATGTTGGAGAGGACGACGAGGGTCAGCAGCTCCCCGGCCGTGCCCCGCGACAACCCCTGCGCCTCCACAAGGAACGGCAGCCCCCACAGCAACAGGAACACCATCGCCGGGAACTGCGTCGAGAAGTGCACCCAGAGCCCGAGCCTCGTCCCCGGCTCCCGCCAGGTCGCCGCGATCTGCCCGCGTATGTACGCGGCGCCCTTGTGCGTCGTCGGCGCGGGCGCGGGCTCGTACCCCTCGGGGTGGTCCTTGAGGAACAGCAGCATCAGGACCAGGACCAGCACACCCGCGAGCGCGCTCCCCGCGAACGCGGCCGTCCACCCGATCCCGTGCAGCAGCCGCGCGATCACCAACGTAGAGACCAGATTGCCCGCCATGCCGACCAGACCGGCCAGCTGCGCGACCAGCGGACCGCGCCGCGCCGGGAACCAGCGCGTGCCGAGCCGCAGCACGCTGATGAACGTCATGGCGTCGCCGCAGCCGAGCAGCGCGCGCGACACGAGCGCCATCGGGTACGAGGCCGAGAACGCGAAGCCCAGCTGTCCGACCGTGAACAGGACGACGCCGAGCGTCAGGACCTTCTTCGTGCCGAGGCGGTCGACCATCAGGCCGACGGGTATCTGCATGCCCGCGTAGACGAGCAGTTGGAGGATCGAGAAGGTGGAGAGGGCCGAGGCGTTGATGTGGAAGCGTTCCACGGCGTCGAGGCCGGCCACGCCCAGCGACGTACGGAAGATGACCGCCACGAAGTAGACGGCGACGCCGATCGACCAGACGGCGACGGCCCGCCGCCCACCGGGCGGATCCCCCGGCATCGTGACCGAGGACGAAGTGGCCGAGCTCATCGTTCGTCACCTCGCGCCAGGCCCTGGACCCAGCTGACGTGCCGGCGCACGACGTCGACGGCCGCGCCCTCGTCCCCGGCGCGCAGTGCTTCGAGGATCTCGCTGTGCTCGGTGAGCGTCTTCGCGATGCGGTCCGGGTGCGAGCGCATCACGGCGACTCCCATTCTCAACTGCCGGTCGCGCAGCTGGTCGTAAAGGCGGGACAGGATCTCGTTGCCGCCGCTGCGGACGATCTCCGCGTGGAAGCAGCGGTCGGTGGCCGCGGCCTCGGAGAACTCCCCGGCGGCGGCCTGCGTCCGCTGCTCCTCCAGGAGTTCCGTCAGGCGCTCGACGAGGCCCGGCGGCGCCGGTACGGCCTTGCGCACCGCGTGCTCCTCGACGAGCAGCCGGGTCTCCACGACGTCCGCGATCTCCTGCGCGGAGACCGGCAGGACCAGCGCGCCCTTCTTCGGGTAGAGCTTGAGCAGCCCCTCGACCTCCAGCTTGAGCAGCGCCTCGCGCACGGGCGTGCGCGAGACCCCGACGGCCTCGGCGAGCTCGCCCTCGGTGAGCAGCGTCCCGCCCTCGTAGCGGCGCTCGAGTACGCCGCGCTTCACGTGGTCGTAGACGCGCTCGGCGGCGGGTGGGCGCTTTTCGGTGGCGGTGGCAGACATGCGCACATCATAGATACAACACGTACGCAAGCCGATGGGCGTCCATGATGCGGGACACCGCCCATGACGCAACCGTCGAGCCGCTCCTCGTGTCTCACACAGAGCGACCCCATCCCCAAGGGCCGCGATTTCAGGGACATTTGGAGCGCTCGACTTGAAAACTGGCATAGCGGGCATAGCCGTTCTCGTCGCGGGAACCGTGATCACCAGCGGCGCGCTGACCACCACCGCGCAGGCCGCCACGGCTCCGGCCAAGCCCACCGTCGCCGCCGCGGGCGGCTACGTAATGAACGACGGGACCGGTTCGAGCCTGTACACGAAGGCCGCGGACACCCGTAGATCAACCGGCTCCACCACCAAGATCATGACCGCCAAGGTGGTGCTCGCCCAGAAGAATCTGAACCTGGACTCCAAGGTCACGGTCCAGAAGGCGTACAGCGACTACATCGTCGACAACACCGCGTCGTCGGCCCATCTGATCGTCGGCGACAAGGTCACCGTGCGGCAGCTCCTGTACGGGCTGATGCTCCCCTCGGGCTGCGACGCGGCGTACGCGCTCGCGGACAAGTTCGGCTCGGGCTCGACCCGTTCGGCGCGCGTGAAGTCCTTCATCGGCAAGATGAACAAGACCGCGACCGACATGGGCCTGAAGAACACCCACTTCGACTCGTTCGACGGCATCGGCAAGGGCTCGAACTACTCGACGCCGCGCGACATCACGAAGATCGCGTCCTCGGCGATGAAGAACTCGACGTTCCGGTCGGTCGTGAAGACGAAGTCGACGAAGCAGAAGGTCACGACCAAGTCCGGCGGCTACCGGTACATGTCGTGGTCCAACACGAACAACCTTCTCGGTACGTACTCGGGCACCATCGGCGTCAAGACCGGTTCGGGCCCGGAGGCCGGCTACTGCCTGGTCTTCGCGGCGACCCGGAGCGGGAAGACCGTGATCGGCACGGTGCTGAAGTCGACGTCCGTTGACGCGCGGACGTCGGACGCGAAGAAACTGATGGACTACGGCTTCAAGCGCTAGCCATGTGAAGCCCCTCCGGCGGACACCATCAAGCCCTTCCGGCGGACACCATCAAGCCCCTCCGGCGATTGAGGAGCGGGGTCCGGGGCAGCGCCCCGGGCCGCAACCCCGTCGCCGGAGGGGCCTGAGTGGGTCAGGCCCAGGTGATCAGCCGCTTCGGGCGTTCCAAGATCGCGGCGACGTCCGCCAGCACCTTGGACCCCAGCTCCCCGTCCACCAACCGGTGATCGAAGGACAGCGCCAGCGTCGTGACCTGGCGGGGCTTGACCTTGCCCTTGTGGACCCACGGCTGCGGCTTGATCGCCCCGACCGCGAGGATCGCCGACTCACCGGGATTGAGAATCGGCGTACCGGTGTCGACACCGAACACGCCCACATTGGTGATCGTGACCGTCCCACCCTGCATCGCGGCCGGCGACGTCTTGCCCTCCCGCGCCGTGGACACCAACTCACCCAGCGCGGACGCCAGTTCGGGCAGGGTCTTGGCCTGCGCGTCCTTGATGTTCGGCACGATGAGCCCGCGCGGGGTGGCCGCGGCGATGCCCAGGTTCACGTAGTGCTTCTGGACGATCTCCTGATTGGCCTCGTCCCAGGCCGCGTTGACCTCGGGATTGCGCTTGATCGCGACGAGCAGCGCCTTGGAGATGAGCAGCAGCGGGTTGACCCGAAGCCCCGCCATGTCCTTGTCGCCCTTGAGCTCCTCGACGAGCTTCATCGTGCGCGTGATGTCGATCGTCACGAACTCCGTGACGTGCGGCGCCGTGAACTTCGAGTGCACCATCGCCTGCGCGGTCGCCTTCCGGACGCCCTTGATCGGGATCCGGGTCTCGCGAACGGAGTCGTACGAGGCGGGGGCGGTGGCCGGGGCCGCCGGGGCGGCGACGGGCTCAGGCACCTCGGGAGCGGCAGGCGCCACAGCCGCGTGCACGTCCTCCCGCGTGATGATCCCGTCGGAACCGGAGGGGATCACGGTGGCGAGGTCGACGCCGAGGTCCTTGGCGAGCTTGCGCACGGGGGGCTTGGCGAGCGGCCGGGTGAGGGTGGCCGTGCCGTTGCTGGAGGCCGCCACCTCGTCCCCTGCGCCCTTGCGAGCCCTGCGCTTCGTAGAGGATTCGGCGACGCCGTACCCGACGAGCACCGGCTGGCGGCCCTGCGGCGCCTCGGCCTCGCCCTCGGCCTCGCCCTCACCCTCGGCCTCGGCAACCTCCGGCTCGGCCGCCGGAGGCGCGGGCGCGTCCCCCGCCACGTCGACCGAAATGATCACCTGGCCGACGTCGACCGTCGTCCCCTCCGGGAACAGCAGCTCCCGCACCACCCCGTCGTACGGGATGGGCAGTTCGACGGCCGCCTTCGCGGTCTCGACCTCGCACACGACCTGCCCGTCGGTGACGGAGTCGCCCGGCCGCACGTACCACTTGAGGATCTCGGCCTCGGTCAGGCCTTCACCCACGTCGGGCATCTTGAACTCACGAGCCATGATCTACAGCCCCCTCTCAGTACGCCAGCGAACGGTCGACGGCATCGAGCACCCGGTCAAGACCCGGCAGGTACTCCTCCTCCAGGCGCGCCGGCGGATACGGCGCGTGGTACCCGCCGACCCGCAGCACGGGCGCCTCCAGGTGGTAGAAGCAGCGCTCGGTGATCCGGGCCGCCAGCTCGGCGCCGGAGCCGAGGAAGACGGGCGCCTCGTGCACGACGACGAGGCGGCGCGTCTTCTCCACCGACTTCTGTACGGCGTCGAAGTCCATCGGCGAGATCGAGCGCAGGTCCAGGACCTCGATCGACTTGCCCTCCTCCTCGGCGGCCGCGGCCGCCTCCAGGCAGACCTTCACCATCGGCCCGTACGCGGCGAGCGTGAGGTCACCGCCCTCGCGCGCGACCGTCGCCTTGTGCAGGTCCGCGGGCACGGCCTCGGTGTCGACCTCGCCCTTGTCCCAGTAGCGGCGCTTGGGCTCGAAGAAGATCACCGGGTCGTCGCTCTGGATGGCCTGCTGGAGCATCCAGTAGGCGTCGCTCGCGTTGGAGGGCGAGACGACCTTGAGGCCCGACACGTGCGCGAACAGCGTCTCGGGCGACTCGCTGTGGTGCTCGACCGCGCCGATGCCGCCGCCGTACGGGATCCGGATGACGACGGGCGTCTTGACCTTGCCGAGCGCGCGGGCGTGCATCTTCGCGAGCTGCGTGACGATCTGGTCGTACGCGGGGAAGACGAAACCGTCGAACTGGATCTCCACGACCGGGCGGTAGCCGCGCAGGGCCAGGCCGATGGCGGTGCCGACGATGCCGGACTCGGCGAGCGGGGTGTCGATCACCCGGTCCTCGCCGAAGTCCTTCTGCAGTCCGTCGGTGACGCGGAAGACGCCGCCGAGCTTGCCGACGTCCTCGCCCATGACGAGGACCTTCGGGTCGTTGTCGAGCGCCGTGCGCAGCGACTCGTTGATCGCCTTGGCGATCGGAAGCTTCTGTACGGCCATGGTCCTCAGGCCCCTTCCCCGTCGGCGAACGATGCCTGGTAGGCGGCGAATTGAGCGCGCTCCTCGTCGACGAGCGCGTGCCCGTCCGCGTACACGTTCTCGAAGATCGCCATGAGGTCCGGGTCCGGCATGGCCCGTACGACATCGCGTACCCGCTTGCCGAGCGACTCGCTCTCGGCGTCGAGTTCCGCGAAGAATCCCTCGTCGGTGTCGGTCTGGGACTCCAGGTACGCGCGCAGGCGCAGGATCGGGTCCTTCGCCTCCCAGGAGACGCGCTCGTCGTCCGAGCGGTACTTGGACGGGTCGTCGGACGTGGTGTGCGCGCCCATGCGGTACGTGAACGCCTCGATCAGGGCCGGGCCCTCGCCCTGCCGTGCCCGGTCCAGGGCCCAGCGGGTCACGGCGAGGCAGGCCAGCACGTCGTTGCCGTCCACGCGCACGCCCGGGAAGCCGAAGCCCTGCGCGCGCTGGTACAGCGGCACCCGCATCTGGCGCTCGGTGGGCTCGGAGATCGCCCACTGGTTGTTCTGGCAGAAGAACACGACCGGGGCGTTGTAGACGGCCCCGAAGTTGAAGGCCTCCAGGACATCGCCCTGGCTGGACGCGCCGTCGCCGAAGTACGCGATGACCGCGCTGTCCGCGCCGTCCTTGGCGACGCCCATCGCGTAGCCGGTGGCGTGCAGGGCCTGCGAGCCGATGACGATCGTGTACAGGTGGAAGTTGTTGCTGTTCGGGTCCCAGCCGCCGTGGTTCACGCCGCGGAACATGCCGAGCAGGTTCGTCGGGTCGACCCCGCGGCACCAGGCGACGCCGTGCTCGCGGTAGGTCGGGAAGACGTAGTCGTCCTCGCGAGTGGCCCGCCCGGAGCCGATCTGGGCCGCCTCCTGGCCGAGCAGCGACGCCCACAGGCCCAGCTCGCCCTGGCGCTGCAGGGCGGTGGCCTCGGCGTCGAAGCGGCGCGTGAGGACCATGTCGCGGTACAGGCCGCGCAGTTCGTCGTCGGTGATGTCGGCGACGTACCGGTCGTACTCGGGGTTCTTGACCCGCTTGCCGTCCGGGGTCACCAGCTGCACCAGATCGCTCTGCGCGGCGGCGGCCTTGGCGGGCGTCTTGGCGGCAGCCTTGGCGGGCGCCTTCTTGGCGGGTGCCTTGGCGGCGGCGGTCTTGCCGGGGGACTTCTTCGCAGACTTCTTCGCAGCGGCCCGCCCCCGCGCCGGGTTCGCCTTCTGCGCTGCGGCAGTGCTGTCGGCACTGTCTACGGTCACGTGTGCTCCTCCGTCGGTCCGGCCCCGGGATTGCCGGATGGCCAGTCGGCTCGGCTCGCCTGATCCGTCCACGCACGGGGTGGGTGCGAGGCGCCGGAAACAGGCGTGACAAGTGCTCCGGCAAACACCCTTCACCCAGCACGTTACCCAGTGGGTCACACATCTGCGAAACCCCATCTGACCTGCGATTTTGCTTGGATTTCCAAGTAGTTCGTTGGTTGGATTTCCTAGTAGTCGCGAGGGAGACGAAGCGCCGCAGGTCACAGCTGTGCGACGGGTCCTGGATCTCAGCCTGGCAGGGGGCCGGAACACCGGCACGTTATCCCGGTCACCCCGCGGTCCACTAGGGCATGGGAAGGGTTCGTGTGTGAGACTGAGTCCGTGCGCGAAGACGGAAAAATCCACGTATTCCTGCTGGACGACCACGAGGTGGTCCGCCGCGGCGTTCACGAGCTGCTGTCGGTCGAGGACGACATCGAGGTGGTCGGCGAGGCCGGCACGGCCGCCGACGCCCTGGTGCGCATCCCCGCGACCCGGCCCGACGTGGCGGTGCTCGACGTACGCCTTCCGGACGGCAGCGGCGTCGAGGTGTGCCGGGAGATCCGCTCCCAGGACGAGTCGATCAAGTGCCTGATGCTGACGTCGTTCGCGGACGACGAGGCGCTCTTCGACGCGATCATGGCCGGGGCCTCCGGCTACGTGCTGAAGGCGATCCGCGGCAATGAACTGCTCACCGCCGTACGGGACGTGGCCTCCGGGAAGTCGCTGCTCGACCCGGTCGCCACGGCCCGCGTCCTGGAGCGGCTGCGGGACGGCGGCCGCAAGGACGACGACCGGCTCTCCGGCCTCACCGAGCAGGAGCGCAAGATCCTCGACCTGATCGGCGAGGGCCTGACCAACCGGGCCATCGGCGAGCGGCTCCACCTCGCCGAGAAGACGATCAAGAACTATGTGTCCAGCCTGCTGTCGAAGCTGGGCATGGAGCGCCGCTCCCAGGCGGCCGCGTACGTGGCCCGTATGCAGGCCGAGAAGCACTGACGCCCCCTCCGGGCCCCCGACCGGATGCCCGCCCGCACAGGACCTACGTCACGCGTCCTTGGGGGCGGGCTCCTCTGTCCCGGCGCCGCGGTCGCGGCGCAGAGTGGTGACATGCCCACCGACGCGCAGAAAGACCTGCGGAAAGACCTGCGGAAAGATCCGCAGCGGGACCAGGCCCGCGCCTTCGAGCTGCTCACCCGCGTGCGCTACGGCCGCGTCGCGACCAGCATGCGCGCCCTGCCCTTCCTCGCCTCCGCCCGCCACATCGTGGCCGACGGCCGGCTGCTGCTGCGCATGCACCGCGGCTTCGGCTACCACGAGGCGTGCATCGGCAGCGTCGTCGCCTACGGAGCGGACAACCTCGGCCATGAGGCGCCCGAGGACGACGCCCAGTGGTCGGTGCAGTGCGTCGGCACCTGCGAGCAGATCGAGCCGACCACGGCCGAGCTGGAACTCTTCGGGCCCACCCCGCACTACGCGGACGACGAGCCCTTCGACCCGGTCTACCTACGCGTCGCCCCGCAGTTCATGACGGTGCACGAACTGCGGGGCGGGGCCGCGCGGGGGTAGGGCGGGACTACTGGCCGGCGGTGTCCCCACCGGTCGTGTCGCCAGCGGTGTCGCCGCCGGTGGTGTCGCCGCCCGCCGTGTCACCGCCGGTGGTGTCGCCGTTGCCACCGTCATCACCGCCGCCGCCGATGACGCCGTCGTCGGGCGGCGAGGGCGTGTCGTCGGACGGCTCCGTCGACTTCGTCGGCGTCGGGGTCGGCGTCGGAGTCGGCTCCTGCGACTTCGTCGGCGACGGGTTGGTGGTGGTGGGCTGCTGCGTCGGCGTGTAGCCGGTGTCGCCGCCCGTGCTGGTGCCCGGCTCCTCCGTGGCCTCCGACGTGTCCTCGTCGGTGGCCGTCTCGCTGGGCGAGGAGGACTTCTCGGACTTGGTGGCCGTCGGCGACTTCTTGTCGGTGGGGGTCTTGTCCTTGCCGTCGCCGCCGCTGAGCGCCCAGGCGACGCCCACCGCGATCGCGATCACGGCGATCGCCGCGATGATCCACAGCTTGCCGCGGCCGCCGCCGTTGCCGTTCCCGCCGCCCTCGAAGCCGCCGTCGTCGCCGCCCGGCGGGCGCAGCATCGGCTGCTGGGCCGTGCCGGAGTCGCTCGGGTGCTGCATCGCCGTGGTCGCGGCGACGCCCATCGCGGGCGTGGAGCCGCCCTCGTGCGCGTCGAGCGGGCCGGTGTTCCAGGTGCCGGTGTGGCCACCCTGCTCGTACAGCATCTGCAGGCCGTACTGGACGAGGCCGCGCATCTCCTCGGCCGTCTGGAACCGGTCGTCCGGGTCCTTGGCCAGCGAGCGCATCACGAGCCCGTTCAGCTCCGGCGGCACCTCGTCCAGGACCTCGGAAGGCAGCACGGGGGTGTCCTGGACATGCTGGTAGACCACGGACAGCGGGGTCTCGCCGGTGAACGGCGGGCGCAGCGCGAGGAGTTCGTAGAGCAGGCAGCCGACCGCGTACAGGTCGGAGCGGTGGTCGACGGCCTTGCCGAGGGCCTGCTCGGGCGAGAGGTACTGGGGGGTGCCCATGACCATGCCGGTCTGCGTCATGGTCGACTGGACGCCGTGCAGGGCGCGCGCGATGCCGAAGTCCATCACCTTCACCGCGCCGGTGTTGGTGATGATCACGTTGGCGGGCTTGATGTCGCGGTGCACGATGCCGTGCTGGTGCGAGTAGGCGAGCGCCTCCAGGACACCCGAGACGATGATCAGCGCCTGCTCGGCGCCCGGCGCCTCGGCGCTGAGCAGCAGGTCGCGGATGGTGCGGCCCTCGACCAGCTCCATGACGATGTACGGGACGGTGCTCCCGGCGACGACGTCCTCGCCGGAGTCGTAGACCGCGACGACCGCGTGGTGGTTGAGCCCCGCGACCGACTGGGCCTCACGGGTGAAGCGGGCCTTGGAGACCGGGTCCTCGGCGAGGTCCGAGCGGAGCAGCTTGACGGCGACCTGACGCCCGAGGCGTACATCCTCGGCGGCGAACACCTCCGCCATGCCACCCCGGCCGAGTCTGCGGGTGAGCCGATAACGCCCATCCCCGACGAGCCCGCCGTTACCCCAGTTCTCCGGCGCATCTGACATACCGCCGCCAGTCGCCTCGGGGTCGGACGGGCCCTGAGCGCGCTGCTGCTGTGCCATCAGTCCTCGCCGTCGTTTCTGTCCGTGCTGCCGGATCCATACATCGGAGTACGCCTTGAGTACGCGCGGTTGCGAAATACCGACTCCGTCGGGCCACGCTACAGGCATCGGCCACCTCGCCGTTCCGAGATGGACCGGACATCCAACCCGTTGCCGTGCACCCCTTGCAAATCGTGAGCGGGATTTTCCCGGCGCCTTCATGGTGATTTCGTGATCATTTTGGTCAACGTGTGAGGACGGGTGACGGACGGTGGCGTCGGACGAGAGGGCCGTTCGGTGACCGAGTTCACACATGCGTCGGGGCCCGCCCCTGTCCGGACGGGCCCCGACGTCTGTTGGGCCGTATGCCTGTTGACCTAGAGGTACGGGCCGCCGGCGCGGCCGCCCAAGTGCGGGTCCTCGCCCTCTTCCTCGCCGCCGCCGACGCCGGGCGGCAGGGCGCGGCGCATCTGCTCCAGCTGGGCGCGGGCGGCCATCTGCTGGGCGAAGAGCGTCGTCTGGATTCCGTGGAAGAGGCCCTCGAGCCAGCCCACCAACTGAGCCTGCGCGATGCGCAGTTCGGCGTCGCTCGGGGTCGTCTCCTCCGTGAAGGGGAGGGAGAGCCGCTCCAGTTCCTCGACGAGCTCGGGCGCGAGGCCGTCCTCGAGCTCCTTGACCGAGCTGGCGTGGATCTCCTTGAGGCGCTGCCGGCTCGCTTCGTCGAGGGGAGCCGCGCGCACTTCTTCCAGCAGCTGCTTGATCATGCTGCCGATGCGCATCACCTTGGCGGGCTGTTCCACCATGTCGGTCACCGGGATCTCGCGGTTCTCGTCGCCACCGCCGCCGCCAAGCGCCATACCGTCCTGGCCCACGACCAGGACCTGCGGGTTCTCCGGCGACTGTTCGTTCCTCGGCATCTCCATGCCGCCATTCTCTCGTACGCCACTGTCACGTCTCGGTGGTGCCCCCGGCGCGGCCTGATCCACCGCACGGCGGCGCACGGAAATCCGGCGTGCCCGTTTTATTACGTTATGTGAGGCTGAGTGCAGGCATCGGGAAGAACCGGCGGCGGAAGGGGGCAGGGATGCGGCGGCTTCGGCCACTTCGGCCACTTCGGCGACTTCGGCCACTTCGGCGACTTCGGTGGGCGACCGGGCTTCTGGCCGCCGTGCTGCTGTCCCTCGCGGTGTTCCTGACGGTGCCGACGGCCCTCTCGTACGCCGCCTCGTCCGCCGCCGCATCCTCCGACTCGTACGCCGCCGAGCCCGCGCCGCACGGTTCCCTCGCGGGCAGCGGGGCCGGGGTGGGCAGGACCCCGCCGGGGCGTGCGCTGCCCACGCCGACCCCCACCGAGGCGGAGCTGCCGCCGCGCCCCACCGGGCCCGCGCCGACCCTGACGCCGGAGCCGCGACCGAAGCCGTCCGACTCCGCGCGGCAGGCCGTCGGCGAGCCCGGGACGGGGCCCGTGGTGAACGTGCTGCCGTTCGGAGCGGGGCTGCTGCTCACGGGCCTCGGCCTCGGGTTCCTGGCGCTGCGGCTACGTAGGTGACCTGTCGGGGCGACCTGCCGGGGAGACCTGCCGAGGTGACCTGCCGAGGTGACCTGCCGGGGAGACCTGTCGAGGTGGCCTACTGAGGTGACCTGCCGGGGAGACCTGCCGAGGTGACCTGCCGGGGAGACCTGCCGAGGTGGCCTGCCGAGGTGGCCTACTGGTTGGTGAGCAGGACCTTGCCGATGTGGCCCGACTCCTCCAGGACCCGGTGGCCCTGCGCGGCGTCGCTCATCGGCAGCTTGCGGTCCACGATCGGCCGCACATGGCCGCCCTCGACCAGCGGCCACACATGCTCGCGCACGGCCGCGACGACCGCCGCCTTCTCGGCCAGCGGGCGGGCCCGCAGCGTGGTCGCGGTGATGGCGCCGCGCTTGCCGAGCAGCGTCGCGATGTTCAGCTCGCCCTTCACGCCGCCCTGCATGCCGATGATGGCGAGGCGGCCGCTGGTGGCGAGGGCGTCGACGTTGCGGTTCAGGTACTTGGCGCCCATGTTGTCGAGGATGACGTCGGCGCCTGCCCCGGCCGTGTTCTCGCGGATCTCCTCGACGAAGTCCTGCTCGCGGTAGTTGATCAGGATGTCCGCGCCGAGCTCCGCGCAGAAGTCGAGCTTCTCCTTGGTGCCGGCGGTGACCGCGACCTTCGCGCCGACGGCCTTCGCCAGCTGGATCGCCATGGTGCCGATGCCGCTGGAGCCGCCGTGCACGAGGAAGGTCTCGCCCGGGCGCAGGTGGGCGATCATGAAGACGTTGGACCAGACGGTGCAGGTCACCTCGGGCAGCGCGGCGGCCGTGGCCAGGTCGAGGCCCTTCGGCACGGGCAGCAGCTGCCCGGCCGGGACGGCGACCTTCTCGGCGTAGCCGCCGCCGACGAGCAGCGCGCACACCTCGTCGCCGACCGACCAGCCGGAGACGCCCGCGCCGAGCGCGACGATCCGGCCGGCGCACTCGAGACCTGGATAGGGGGACGTGCCGGCGGGCGGGTTGTAGAAGCCCTGCCGCTGGAGCAGATCGGCGCGGTTGACGGCGCTGGAGACCACCTCGACCAGGACCTCGCCCTCGCCGGGTTCGGGGTCGGGGACCTCCGTCCAGACGAGCGCCTCGGGTCCGCCGGGTTCCGGGATCGTGATCGCATGCATGGCCGCGAGGCTACTCCCGTGGATCACCCGCGGGGAGGTGCTCTCACGCGTGTGCCCGTACGGTCCCGTGCCGCGCGTACGCGTCTCGTACGGTCCCGTGCCGCATGTGCTCGTACGGTTCCCGGGCCGGGGTCAGTCGCGGGGAGTCGGCTTCATGTCCGGGGCCAGCGGGGTCCTGGGCGTGACGCGGGTGATCGTGATGAGACGGTCCGTCGGCTTGAGCGAGCCGACCGCCGAATCGTCGTAGCCGAGCACCCGGTGCCCGCGGACGACACTGACGACCAGGTCCTCCGTCTCCTTCGGTTTCAGGCCCACCTCGGCCTTGGTGACCGGCCGTTCGACCAGATCGAGGCCGGAGCCCTTCTGGATGAGGTCCTCCATGACCATGCCCGCGTGCGGGCTGAGCACGGACAGGCCGAGCAGCCGCCCCGCCGCGCTGGCGCTCGTGATGACGGCGTCGGCGCCGGACTGGCGCAGCAGCGGCGCGTTCTCCTCCTCGCGGACCGCGGCGACGATCTTCGCACCGCGGTTCAACTGCCGTGCGGTGAGCGTCACCAGGACCGCCGTGTCATCGCGCTGCGTAGCGATAATGATCTTCCGGGCCTTCTGCACCTCGGCCCGCAGCAACACCGAGCTACGGGTGGCATCGCCGGTCACGCCCGCGTAGCCATGGGCGTTCGCGGTCTCGATGACCTTGGGGCTGGGGTCGACGACCACCACCTGCTCGGGCTTCAGGCCGGTCGCGCAGACGGTCTCGACCGCGCTGCGCCCCTTCGTTCCGAAGCCGACGACGACAGTGTGGTCACGCAAGGTGGACCTCCAGCGTTTCAGGCGCCATTCCTCCCGCGTCCGTTCCGTGAGGACTTCGAGCGTGGTGCCGACCAGGATGATCAGAAAGAGCACACGCAGCGGCGTGATGACGAAGATATTGGTGAGCCGCGCCCCGTCACTGACCGGCGTGATGTCGCCGTATCCCGTGGTGGAGAGGGTGACGGTCGCGTAGTAGAACGCGTCGAGAAGGTCGACGCCGCCGTCTGAGTTGTCGGTGTAACCGTCCCGGTCCACCCACACGATCAGTGCCGTGACGACGAGCACGGAGAGCGCTATCAGCACGCGCCGGGCGACTTGGAGCAGCGGACGCTCGACGATCCGGCGGGGCAGGGTCACCCGGTAGGTCGCGGTCCGCTCGTCCTCTTGGCGTGCGATGGCGTCATCGCCGGCCAGTTTCACGTGAAACACCCTTCGTTTCCCGCCGGGTTGAGACCGGGCAGGCCGGGGTTCCACGACCACGGCAGGTCGAGGATCTCCACCTCCTGCCCCTCCTTGGCGCCGCCGGGCGGGATGACGGCGAGCCCATCGGCGGCCGCGATGCCGCGCAGCATGGCCGGGCCGTTGTAGTGCAGCGGCACCGCCCACTCGTGCCCGCTGCCGTCGTCCTGCCGCAGCACGATGGGGATCAGGCGGGTGTCGTGGGGATGGCCGGGGGCGGGGGTGTGCAGAGGGGCGGTGTACGCGTCCGGGCCGCTGCCCAAGTCGCCCTGCTCACCGTGTGCTTGGCGCTGCGCCGGGCTGTGCGTCGGGTCCTGGGCGCGACCCGAGAGCACCCGCAGCAGCGGTTCGGCGAGGGTCAGGAGGCCGGAGACGGCGGCCAGCGGGTTGCCGGGGAGGCCGACGAGGTGCTGCCCCTCCTTGAGGCGGGCGAGCAGCATCGGGTGGCCGGGGCGGACGGCGACCCCGTCGACGAGGAGTTCGGCGTCGAGGGCGCGCAGGGTGGGGTGCACATGGTCGACGGGCCCGGACGCGGTGCCGCCGGTGGTCACGACGAGGTCGGTCCTGGCCTCTCGTACGGCCTTGAGCAGCGCCTTCGCATCGTCGCCGAGCCTGCGTACGGCGGTCACCTCGACGCCGAGGGCGCGCAGCCAGTGCGGCAGCATCGGGCCGAGGGCGTCCCTGATGAGGCCCTCGCGGGGCAGGCCCGAGGTGAGCAACTCGTCGCCGAGGATCAGGACTTCGACGGTCGGGCGCGGGACGACGGTCAGGGTGTCGTAGCCGGCCGCGGCGGCGAGGCCGAGGACGGCCGGGGTGACGAGCGCGCCCTCGGGCAGCAGCAGGTCGCCGCCCCGGCACTCCTGGCCGCGCGGCCGGATGTCCTGGCCGTGGGCCACCTCGTGCAGCGGGTGCAGCTGGCCGGCCGCGTCGAGGTGCCCGTGCTCGCTGCGGATGACGGCCGTGGCCTCCGGGGGCACGCGGGCGCCGGTCGCGATCGCGGCGGCCTCGCCGTCGGCCAGCGGGGCGGGCGCCTCGTGCCCGGCGAGCAGGCCCTCGCCCACCACGGTCCAGGGCCCCGGGCCCGCCACGACCCAGCCGTCCATCGCCGAGGTGTCGAAGGAGGGCAGGTCGGTCAGGGCGGTCAGCGGCGCCGCGAGGACGAGGCCGAGGGCCCGGTCGAGGGGGAGACCGGTCGAGCCGCGCGGGCCGCGTTCGGCGCGGGCGGCGGTGCGGCGGGCCGCGGTCCAGGAGCTCGCGGAGTGGCGGGGGGCGTGCCGCGGCTGCGGGGCGCTGGGGGCGTCCGGGGCGTGGCTCTGGTCGCCGGTGCGGCCGGTGTTGCCGGAGTTGCCGGAGCCACGGCCCTGGCCCCGGCCCCGGCCCCGGTTGTCGTTGGCCAGGGCGAGCGCCTCGTCCACGTCGACGTCCATCGGGTCGACGTCCATCGGGTCGGCCTGCGCGGACCGCCCGTTGGGGGCGCTCATCCCGCGTCCGGCTTGGTTTCGGCCTCCTGCGCCCAGCGGTTCGCGAGCTCGGCCGCCTTCGCCGCGGCGGACGCCACGGCTTCGGGGCCGCCTCCTGCCTGCGCCGCCGCGTATCCGACGAGGAACGTCGTCAGCGGCGCCGCGGGGCGTGCGACACCGTGCGCGGCGTCGCGGGCGAGGTCGAGGAGGACGCCCGTGTCGACGTCCAGGTCGATGCCCAGTTCGTTCTTGGCTGCGGTGATCCATTCGTCAAGCACTCGTCCATGCTCCCTGATACGTGACCGGGCGGCGGCGATGTCGTCCCAGGTGTCGCAGTCGAACGACGCGACCGGGTCGGTGATTCGGGTGAGGCGGAGGTTCCGGGTGAGCAGTCGCAGCGGCAGGCCGGTGAGTCCCCCGTGCTCCGCCGCGAGTTCGCCGAGCACCCGGCGCAGTGCCGCGTACCGGTAGGCGGCTACGAGGGGCTGGTCGCGGCCGTCGCCGTCGGTGAGCAGCGCGGCGTCGACGTCCCCGTCCCCGTCCTCGTCCTCAAGGGCGGTCAGGAGGCGTCGTACGGTCGGCTCCCCCAGGAACGGCAGATCGGCGGAGAGCACGAGCACGCTCTCCGCCGCCGGACCGTCTTGGGTTCCGTCTTGGGTTTCGAGTCCGCGAACTCCCGCTTCCAGCGCGGCGAGCGGGCCGCCGCCCGGGGGCTCCTCGCGGGCCCAGACGACGGGGCGCGCGGTGTCGCGCGGATCGGCGACCACGACGGTGGCGCGGGCTCCGGCGCACGCGTGCAGGACCCGGTCGAGCAGCGCGCGACCGCCGACCCGTACTCCGGGCTTGTCCGCGCCTCCGAGGCGGCGCGCGCCGCCTCCGGCGAGGACGATGGCGTCGTACGGGTTCATCCCCCGAGTATGGGCTCAGGGGCGATCATTGCCACCCATCGGGCCCCGTCGCGCCCCGTCGCACCCGGTCGGGCACGGCGGGCTCGGGCCCGGTCACAGCGTGCGCAGCAGCACCGCCGGGTTCTCGACGCAGTCCGCGACGTACCGCAGGAAGCCGCCCGCCGTGCCGCCGTCGCACACCCGGTGGTCGAAGGTGAGCGAGAGCTGGACGACCTGGCGGACCGCCAACTCCCCTTCGTGCACCCACGGCTTGGCGGCTATTCGGCCGACGCCGAGCATGGCCGCCTCGGGGTGGTTGATGATCGGCGTGGATCCGTCGACGCCGAACACCCCGTAGTTGTTCAACGTGAAGGTGCCGCCGGTGAGTTGCGAGGGCGACAGGGTTCCGGAGCGGGCCGCCTCGGTGAGCCGGGCGAACTCGGCGCTCAGCGACTCGGCGCCGCGCGCGTGGGCGTCCCGTACGACGGGCACGACCAGGCCCCGCTCGGTCTGCGCGGCGAACCCGAGGTGCACCTCGTCGAGCCGGACGATCTCGCGCCGCTCCGTGTCGACCGTGGCGTTCAGCTCCGGGTAACGGGCCAGGGCCGCGGTGCAGATGCGGGCCAGGAGGGCCAGGACGGAGATCTTGGGGCCCGCGGCGGCGCTGGCCGCGGCGTTCATCGCCACGCGCGCGTGCATGAGTTCCGTGGCGTCGGCGTCCACCCAGCAGGTCGCGTCGGGTATCTCGCGCCTGCTGCGGGAGAGCTTGTCGGCCACGGCGCCGCGGATGCCGCGCAGGGGTGTGCGGTGCTCCTGTGGGGCGGGCGCCTGGGCGGGGGCCGACGCGGGGGCCTGCGCGGGGGCGGCGTTCGCAGCGTTCGCCGCGTTTTCCACATCCGCCCTGAGGATCAGTCCGTCGGGCCCGGACCCGGTCAGCGCTCTGAGGTCCACGCCGCGGTCACGGGCGAGCTTGCGGACGAGCGGGGAGATCACGGGGACGGGGCCCTGGGCGCGCGGGGCGCTCTCCGGGGCGGCGGGCACGCTGTCCAGCGGCGCGGGCCGCATCCGCCTGCGCCGGGTCGGCGCGGTGCTGGTCCCGTACCCCACCAGTACGTTCCCCGAGCCCTCGGCTGCCTTCTCCGGTGCCTTCCGGCCCGCCTCTTGCCGCGCCTGTACGGGCTCCCGCGCCGGTGCGGGCTCCTCGGCCGCCGTCGACGGCGCGGGAACGTCCGACAGGGGAACGTCCGAAGGCGACCGCGCGCCGACGGCCACCGTCAACAGCGGCGCCCCGACCGGAAGTTCGCTGCCCTCGTCGCCGAACCGGGCCGTGACCACACCCCCGTACGGGCACGGCACCTCGACCATCGCCTTGGCGGTCTCCACCTCGACGACGGGCTGGTCGACGTCGACGACGTCACCGACCTTCACCAGCCACTGGACGATCTCCGCCTCGGTGAGACCCTCCCCGAGGTCGGGCAGCTTGAACTCGAGCACCTGCGCCATTACCCCACCGTCCCTCACTGATCCCATTGCAGCCGCGCCACCGCGTCCAACACCCGGTCGACTCCGGGCAGATGGTGCCGCTCCAGCATGGGCGGCGGATACGGAATGTCGAAACCGGCCACCCGCAGCACCGGCGCCTCCAGGTGGTGGAAGCAGCGCTCGGTCACGCGCGCGGCGATCTCCCCGCCGGGCCCGCCGAAGCCGCCCGACTCGTGCACGACGACCGCGCGCCCCGTGCGCCGGACGGACGCGGCGACCGTCGCGTCGTCGAACGGCACCAGCGAGCGCAGGTCGACCACTTCAAGATCCCACCCCTCCCCTCGGGCCGCCTCCGCCGCCTCCAGGCAGACGGGGACGGACGGGCCGTACGTGAGCAGCGTGGCACTGGTGCCGGGCCTGCGGACCACTGCCCTGCCTATCGGAAGAACGTCTTCCGGTGCCTCGGGGTTCCAGGAATCCTTCGCCCAGTAAAGGCGCTTGGGCTCCAGGAAGACGACCGGGTCGTCGGAGGCGATGGACTGCCGCAGCAGCCCGTACGCGTCCGCGACGGTGGCCGGAGTGACGACGGTCAGGCCCGGCGTCGCCATGTAGTACGCCTCGGAGGAGTCGCTGTGGTGTTCTACGCCGCCGATCCCGCCGCCGTACGGAATCCGGACGGTGATGGGCAGCGGCAGGGCGCCGCGCGTGCGGTTGCGCATCCGCGCGACGTGCGAGATCAGCTGCTCGAAGGCGGGGTAGGCGAACGCGTCGAACTGCATCTCCACGACGGGCCGAAGCCCGTACATCGCCATGCCGACGGCGGCGCCGAGGATGCCGGCCTCGGCGAGCGGGGTGTCCGTGCAGCGGTCCTCGCCGAACTCCTTGGCGAGCCCGTCGGTGATCCGGAAGACGCCGCCCAGGGTGCCGACGTCCTCGCCCATGACGTGCACGGCGGGGTCCTCGGCCATGGAGTCGCGCAGCGCGCGCCCGAGGGCCTGCGCCATGGTGGCCGGTTTGGTGGCGGGCTTGGCCTTCGGCGGCCGGGCCACAGTGGTCATTCCCGGTCCCCTTCCGCCGCTGCCTCCGCCTCCGCTTCCAGCTCGGCGCGCAACTGCGCTGCCTGCTCTGCCAGTTGCGGCGTCTGCTGGGCGTACACGTCGCCGAACAGGTCCATCGGGTCGAGCGCCGGGTCCCGGTTCATGTGCTCGCGCAGTGCGGCGGCCCGCTGTTCGGCGTCGTCGCGGACGGCCCGGATGCCGTCCTCGTCGATGAGGCCCCGGCCGGTCAACTCCCGTTCCAGGAGCCGGACCGGGTCGTGGGCGCGCCACATCTCGACCTCGGCGTCGCCGCGGTAGCGGGTCGCGTCGTCGGCGTTGGTGTGCGCGTCCAGGCGGTACGTGACGGCCTCGACGAGCGTCGGGCCGCCGCCCCCACGCGCGCGGGAGACCGCGTCGGTGAGCACCTCGTGCAGGGCGGCGGCGTCGTTCCCGTCGACCAGGCGGCCCGGCATGCCGTAGCCGACGGCCTTGTGGGCCAGGGACGGCGCGGCGGTCTGCTTGGCGAGCGGCACGGAGATCGCGAACCCGTTGTTCTGCACGAGGAAGACGACGGGGGCCCGCCACACGGCGGCGAAGTTCAGCGCCTCGTGGAAGTCGCCCTCACTGGTGCCGCCGTCGCCGACCATGGCGAGCGCCACCACATCGTCGCCCTTGAGGCGCGCGGCATGTGCGAGGCCCACGGCGTGCGGGAGCTGTGTCGCGAGCGGGGTGCTGAGCGGCGCGATCCGGTGCTCGCGCGGGTCGTAGCCGGTGTGCCAGTCGCCGCGCAGCAGGGTCAGGGCCTGTACGGGGTCGAGGCCGCGGGCGACGGCGGCGAGGGTGTCGCGGTAGCTGGGGAAGAGCCAGTCCCGCTCCGCCAAGGCCAGCGCGGCGGCGACCTGAGCGGCCTCCTGGCCGGTCGACGAGGGGTACACGGCGAGGCACCCCTGCTTGGTCAGCGCGGTCGCCTGCGCGTTGTACCGGCGGCCGCGCACCACCTCCGCGTACAGGCGGCGCAGCAGTTCGGAGTCGACGTGGGCGGCGGCCTCGGTGCCCAGGACCCGGTGGGGCTCGGCGTCCGGCAGCAGCGGCGCGGGGTCCGTGCGGGGCTGCCAGGCGGGCGGCGGCACGGGCCTGCCCTCGCGCGCGGCCCGCTGGTCCATGACCGTCATGACGGCACCTCCTCGTGGGAGCGGCTCGGAAGGCGCGTCGGGTGTGATGCGCCTCACCTACCGATTGTTCGGTCGACGGCACATTTTGGCTACAGGCACCTTCAGGCTGTGGACAATCGGTTCTCCACAGCCTGAGATGAAAGCAGTACGTCCATGGTAAGGAGGCGGGGGCGGATGGCATCTGAACAAATGGCCGAGGGCTCCACAGGCCCCGGGGGCCCGGCTCCCGACCCCGCGGCCCGCCCCCTGGACGCCATCGACCGGGACATCCTTCAGCTGCTCCTGAGGGACGGCCGCGCGTCGATACGGTCCGTCGCCGAACAGGTCCACGTGTCCCGCGCGAACGCCTACGCGCGCATCAACCGCCTCATCGAGGACCGCGTGATCCGCGGATTCGGCGCCCGCGTCAACCACGAGCGGGCGGGCCAGGGCGCCTCCGCCTACATCACGCTCAAGATCGTCCAGAACACCTGGCGGACCGTGCGCGAACAGCTGCGCAGGCTGCCGGAGGCCTCGCACATCGCCCTGGTCAGCGGCGACTTCGACGTCCTGATCCTGGTGCACACCGAGGACAACAGGGCGCTGCGCGAACTGGTCCTCACCAAGCTCCAGTCCATCCCCGAGGTGCTCAGCACGCGCACGCTGCTGGTCTTCGAGGAGGAGGACCTGGAACCGGACTCCTAAGAGCCTGATCCTCCGGGGCTCAGCCCTCCTTGCGCAGCCCCTGGAAGACCAGCTCGACCACGGCGTCCGCCACTTCGCGGTCGCCGAGCCCGCCGCCGTCCGGCCGGTACCACTCCACCAGCGAGTTGATCATCCCGAAGACGAGCCGGGTGGCGAGCCGTACCTCGATGTCGCCGCGTACGTCCCCGTCGGCCGCGGCCGCCTTCAGCAGCTCGGCGACCTGGTGGTCGAACTCCCTGCGCCGCTCCATGGCCCACCGCTCGGTGTCGGTGTTGCCGCGCACCCGCAACAGCAGGGTGACGTAGGGCAGTTCACCGGTGAGCACCTCGACCATGCGCCGGGTGACGTACTCCAGGCGCTCGATGGCGCGTCCCGCGCGCGCGGGTTGCTCGTCGAGGATCCCGAAGAGGCCGTCGAGCGCGCGGCTCACGGCGCGGCGCAGCAGCTCCTCCTTGCCCGCCACATGGTGGTAGATCGACGACTTGGAGATGCCGGCCGCCTTGGAGAGGTGCTCCATGGAGGTGCCGTCGTAGCCGCGCTCGTTGAAGACGGTGACGGCGACGGCGAGCAGGCTGTCGGGCGTGTAGGTGTCGCGGCGCGCGACCGCGTCCCGGCGTGCGGTGGTCATGCGGAGCCCTCCCACTTCTTGGGGGTGTACGAGTGCCTGAGGAGGGCCAGTGACGGCGCGTGCCGCCCGGAGGGGTCGCGCTCGTGCAGCTCCTCCAGCAGGCCGCGGGCCCAGCCGCGGCCGAGCGCGCGGTCCCACTCCAGGGGTCCGAGCGGGTAGTTGACGCCCAGGCGCATCGCGGTGTCGATGTCGTCCTCGGTGGCCACCCCGCGCGCGTGGGCGTCGTGCGCGAGGTCGATGATCCGCGCGACGGTGCGGGCCACGATCATGCCGGGCACGTCGCCGATGACGCTGACCTTCTTGCCGAGCGCCTGGAAGAGTCCGACGGCCTCGCCCAGGGTGCGCGGGTTGCCGTCCTGGCATGCGGCGAGGGCGATGCGGGTGGCCGCGCGGTAGTCGTGGGCGAGGTCGAAGTAGACGACGTCGCGGAACTCGATGGACGTCTGGCCGTCCGCCTGGACGAGCTGGCCGCCGCTGGGCAGCAGGATCCGCGTGCCCTTGTCCTCGTCCTCCTGGACGACCTCGATGCCCGCCTCGCGCATCATCGGGATCAGCGCGCCCGCGGAGTCCAGGTCGCCCTCCACGGTCACGCGCGCGGGCGGCAGGGCCGGTGGCGCCGTGTGCGGTTCGGGAAGTTCCTCGCCGTCCCCGTACGCGTACCAGCCCTGCCCCGACTTCCGCCCCAGGCGCCCGGCCTCCACCAGGCGGCGCTGGGCCAGCGAGGGCCGGAACTTCGCGTCCTGGAAGAAGCCCTCCCACACGGAGCGCGTCACGGCCTCGTTGACGTCCTGCCCGATCAGGTCGGTCAGCTCGAAGGCGCCCATCCTGAAGCCGCCGCACTCGCGCAGCACGGCGTCGATGGTGGCGGGGTCCGCGCCCTGCTCCTCGTACACCGCGAACGCCTCGGCGTAGAAGGGCCGCGCGATCCGGTTGACCAGGAAGCCGGGGGTGTCGGCGCAGGCCACGGGGGTCTTGCCCCAGGCGCGGGCGGTCTCGTACGCGCGCGTGGCCGCGGTGACGTCGGTGGCGGCGCCGGAGACGACCTCCACGAGCGGCAGCAGGGGCGCCGGGTTGAAGAAGTGCAGCCCTACGAAGCGGCCCGGCCGGCGCAGCGCCCCGCCGATCGCCGTCACGGACAGGGAGGAGGTGTTGGTGGCGAGCAGGCAGTCGTCCGCGACGACGTCCTCCAGCTCGCGGAACAGGTCCTGTTTGACGTCGAGTCGCTCCAGGACGGCCTCGACGACGAGCGTGGCGGGCGCCAACTCGCCGATGCTCTGCGCTGGTTCGAGCCGGGCGACGGCGTCCGCGCGCTCCTCGGCGGCCATCCGGCCCTTCTCGACGAGCCGGTCGAGGCGCGCGGCGATCGACTCGGCGGCGCTCCTCGCACGGCCTGGCACGGCGTCGTACAGCCGGACGGGATGCCCGGCGACGAGGGCGACCTGGGCGATGCCCTGGCCCATGGTGCCGGTTCCGACCACGCCGACGAGGCGGTCAAGTGCTGTCATGCACGTGATCCTCCCGTACCCGTCCCCGCGGCGGGGTTCCGGGGCTCGTCGGTCCGGCCGCCCATCGCTTTTGGACCGCTTTTCCCTGGCTTTCCCTCGGCTTTTCCACAGCCCCTTGCCCCGACCGATCGTTCGGTTACTCTAACTCTGTTGGTCCTTTCCTGCCCAGTCCCGCCCAGCCCAGCCCCGTCCCGTTCCAGTCCCGCCCAGCTCGCCGGCTCGACGAGGAGCCGCAGTCCAGGAGGAGTTGGTCCGCCATGGCCGCCGCCGCACTCACCTCGCACGATCTGATCGCCAAGCACCGGCCGACCCTCGACCGGACGCTGGAAGCGATCCGCACGCGCGCGTACTGGTCCCCGCACCCCGAGCACCCCAAGGCGTACGGAGACGCCGAGACCGGCAGCCTGAGCATGCCCGAGGGCAAGGCCGCCTTCGACGCCCTGCTCGGCACCCGTCTCGACCTGGGCCAGCCCGGCACGGACGACTTCGTGGGCGGCGAAGTGTCGCCGTACGGAATCGAGTTGGGCGTCACCTACCCGCACGCCGACATCGACGTGCTGCTGCCTGCCATGCGCGCGGGCATGCGCGCGTGGCGCGAGGCGGGCGCCGAGGCGCGCGCGGTGACGTGCCTGGAGATCCTGGCCCGGATCAGCGCGCGGACGCACGAGTTCGCGCACGCGGTCATGCACACCAGCGGCCAGGCCTTCATGATGGCGTTCCAGGCGGGCGGCCCGCACGCGCAGGACCGCGGCCTGGAGGCGGTGGCGTACGCGTACGAGGAGCAGGTGCGCACCCCGGACGCCGCGCAGTGGTCCAAGCCGCAGGGCAAGCGCGATCCCCTGGTCCTGGACAAGGAGTTCACGCCGGTCGCGCGCGGCGTCTCGCTGCTGGTCGGCTGCAACACGTTCCCCACGTGGAACGGGTATCCGGGCCTGTTCGCCTCCCTGGCCACCGGCAACCCGGTCCTCGTGAAGCCGCACCCGCGCGCGGTGCTGCCGCTCGCGCTCACGGTGCGCATCGCCCGCGAGGTCCTCGCCGACGCGGGCTTCGACCCGAACCTGGTGGCGCTGGCCGTCGAGCGTCCGGGAGAGGGCATCGCCAAGACCCTCGCCGTACGCCCCGAGGTGAAGATCATCGACTACACGGGGTCCACGGCCTTCGGCGACTGGCTGGAGACGCACGCCCGGCAGGCGCAGGTCTACACGGAGAAGGCCGGCGTCAACACCGTCGTCATCGACTCCACGGACGACTACAAGGGCATGCTGGCGAACCTCGCCTTCTCGCTGTCCCTCTACAGCGGCCAGATGTGCACGACGCCGCAGAACCTCCTGATGCCGCGCGAGGGCATCACCACGGACGAGGGACCCAAGGCGTACGACGAGGTGGTGGCGGACCTCGCGACGTCGGTCGGCGGCCTGCTCGGCGACGACGCGCGGGCGAACGGGCTGCTGGGCGCGCTGGTCAACCCGGACGTGCGGGCCCGCCTCGACGCGGCCCGCGGAATCGGCGAAGTCGCCCTGCCCTCAAGGGAGATCGCCAACCCGGACTTCCCGGACGCCGTCGTGCGTACGCCGGTGATCGTGAAGCTGGACGGCGCGCGGAAATACTGGGAGGGGGCCGACGCGGAGGCCGCCTACATGAGCGAGTGCTTCGGCCCCGTCTCCTTCGCGGTCTGTGTCGACACGACCGGCGACGCGGTGGAGCTGCTGCGCCGCACCGTGCGCGACAAGGGCGCCATGACGGTCGGCGCCTACACCACCTCCGAGGACGTGGCGCAGGCCGTGGAGGAGGTCTGCCTGGAGGAGTGCGCGCAGCTCTCGCTCAACCTGACGGGCGGGGTGTACGTGAACCAGACTGCGGCGTTCTCCGACTTCCACGGCTCGGGCGGCAACCCGGCGGCGAACGCGGCGCTGTGCGACAGCGCGTTCGTGGCGAACCGCTTCCGGGTGGTGGAGGTGCGACGGGCAGCCGCGTAAGGCCCTAGGGGGCGTGGGCCCAGGCTCTACGGGGCGTGCGTGCTGTGTGCGCTCCAGTGGAAGAGCGTCATGCCGACGCTGGTGGCCAGGTTGTAGCTGGAGACCTGGGGCCGCATCGGCAGCGACACCAACTGGTCGGCACGCGCGCGTAGTTCCGCCGACAGGCCGCTGCGCTCGGACCCGAAGGCGAGCAGGGCGTCGTCGGGCAGCTTCAGGCCGCGGATGTCCGCGCCCTCGGGGTCGAGCGCGTACAGCGGCCCGCTCGGCAGCTCGTCCACGTCCAGCCGCTCCACGGCGGTCGCGAAGTGCAGCCCGGCCCCGCCCCGTACGACGGTGGGGTGCCAGGGGTCGAGGTCGCCGGTGGTGACGACGCCGGTGGCGCCGTAGCCGGCGGCGAGGCGGATCACGGCGCCCGCGTTGCCGAGGTTGCGCGGGTTGTCGAGCACGACGACGGGCGTGGTGCGGGCCTCGCGTCCCAGGGCGGCCAGATGGGCGTCCCGCGCGGGCCGCCCGGCGAGCGCGGCGACGCCGGTCGGGTGCAGGCGCGGCACGAGCCCCCGCAGCACGGCGTCCGGCACCTCCACGAGGAGCCGCGCCAGGTCCCGTACGACATCGGGGGCGAGGTCCTCGGCCAGGGCGAGCGCGGCCGCCCGGTCGACGGCGAGCGCGACGGGGACGTCGGCGCCGAAGCGTACGGCGTGCTTGAGGGCGTGGAAGCCGTCGAGCAGCACCGCCGCGTCGGCCCGCCGCTGCCAGGCGCGCACGGCGTCCTCGGCCCGCTCCTCGCGCATGCCGCCGTCCGCCGCACTCGTCCCACTCGTCCTGTTCACGCCGTTCACACCCTTCACGGCAAGAAGCCTACGTGCGCACGGCCGACTGCTCCGCCGCCACGGTCTCGCCGCTCGCCTCCGCGGGGCGGGCGCCGGGCACCGCGCCACCCTTCGCAGCCTTCGTAGAAGGAAGAACGCGACCACGCGCGCGTGCCGCCCAGCCGCCGACGCGCCGCAGGAAGGACGTCGGCAGGAACACCGCGTCCGCGGCGATCATCGCGAGCGAGAAGAAGGGCAGCCCCAGCACGACGGCGATGACCGCGTGCTCCAGCATCATGAACACCAACAGGACGTTCTTCAGGCGCCGGTTGAAGACGGTGAACGGGAAGGCGACCTGCACGGCCACCGTCCCGTACGTCACGAGCAGCACCATCGGGCCGAACGTGCTCAGCAGGTCGCCCAGGGCGGGCCAGGGCGAGAAGTAGTCCAGGTGGAGCGGGTAGTAGACCGCGGTGCCGTCCTGCCAGCGGCTGCCCTGGATCTTGTACCAGCCGGCCGTCGCGTAGATCAGGCACGCCTCGACCATGACCACGAGCAACCCGGCGTTGTGCATCAGATTGGCGATCACGTCGCACAGCAGGCGGGAGTCGCCGTGCGGATCGCGGCGGTTCACGGCCCACCACACCCCGTGGCCTGCCCACAGCGCCCAGAAGAACAGCAGCCAGCCGCCACCGACCTGCCCCATGAACGTGATCGCGGCGAGGACGAGCCCCATCGCCCACCACAGCACGATCCCGAACCGGTCCTCGGCCCCCCGCCGCGCCCTGCGGGCGTCCAGCGACCAGACCTGGCCGCACCGCGTGAAGATCAGGTAGATCGACATGAGGTGGATGACGTTGTCGCCGCCGTCCCCCATGAAGACGCTGCGGTTCTGCAGGGACAGCACACCGACCATGAAGAGCACCGACATGGTGCGGGTGCGCCAGCCCAGCATCAGCAGCACGGACGACAACACGGCCACTACGTAGACGAGCTCGAACCAGCCCTGCCCGTCGGACCACATGAGCGCGCTGAACGCGTGGTTGTCCTCGATGAGCTGCTGCGCCATGCCCCAGCTCCACGGCCCGTCGGGGCCGTACATCTCCTGCCGGTGCGGGAACTCGCGCAGCAGGAACAGCAGCCAGGTCGCGGAGAACCCGATGCGGATCACGGCGCTCTGGTAGGGCGCGAGCGAGGACGCGGAGATCCACTGGAGGCCGTCGGCCAGCTTCCGCTGGAGGCGGATCACGGGGTTCGCGGGGTTCTCGGTATTCACCGGAGGTACGTGGCTCATCGGTCACCGCCCGCCCGCGACTGCACGCGCGCACCGCTGTCGAGCGGCGCGTCACTGGAGGTGACCGTCCACCACGGCACCTGCCGGTACACCGGCTTCTGGTTCACCTTCTCGTCACTCCACTTCGGAGGATCGACCATCGTCGTCTTGGAGCGGATCTGGACGCGCTCGACGGTCTCGCCCTTGCCCGCGGTCCCGAGCCGGTCGAGGCGCAGCACGAGGATGCGGCGCAGGTACTGCTCGGACAGGGTGCCGCGCAGCCCGCTCGGCCGGTTCTGCTCGTCGTGGGTCCCGGTGTAGATGTCCCAGGCGCGGCGCAGCTCGTTCTGCTGGGTGTGGCTGGGCAGCAGGTTGCCGTCGATGGCGGCGCCGTCCTGCGCGGACAGGTCGTACCAGCGGCTCGAGCGCAGCTCCCCGTCGGGCGTACGCACCTCGGCACGGGCCTGCACCGCGACGTTCTGCTGCAGCGGGTTGGGCGCGAACAGCTTCCAGTTCTGCTCGAACTCCGGGTAGATCCACGCGCCGACCAGCTCGCCGTGCCGCTTGGTGACCGTGTTCGCCGGCGCGACGTGCAGGAACACCATCAGGATGTGGACGCAGGTGACGAGCGCGATACCGGCGAGCGCGAACCCGGCGGTCATCCGATAGCCGGGGGAGAGCGCGGCGAGGCCCCTGCGGGCGGGAGCCGCGCCGGAGCGCGGGCCGTCCGACGCGGTCGCCTCAGGCGCGACGGCCGACCCGGTCGTGGCGGCCGCGGTCGGCCCGGTCGTGGCGGTCGGCCCGGTCGAGTCCGGCAGGCGGGGGCGCGGCGGAGCCGACGGGTCCGTCGTGAGCCGGGCGCCCTCGTCCGCGGCGCCTGCTTCTGTCTCCATCGGTGCTCCCCGATCCCGATCCGGTTCTGACGGTCCCGTGTCCGACCCGCTGCCCGACGCCCCGTCGCCGAACCGATTCCGCTTCCGCGCCGCCGCCCCGCCGGACGATGCATCGGAACGGTACTGGGGAGCGCCCGCACGGCACAGGCGTCCGAGGTTATCCACAGCCCGACTGCACAGGGTTGACACCTTACGGCGCCTGGACCCACCATTGAATCCGACGGACCGAACGATCGGTCGGGAGCCTGGGTCGAGGGGGACCGAGAATGGCGACAGCAGCGCCGCGGCGGACGAAGACAGAGGTGACAGGGGCGTTCCAGGCCGCGTTCGACGCGGCGGTGGCGGCGGACGAGCGCATCGAACCCCGCGACTGGATGCCCGACGCCTACCGCGCGACGCTCGTGCGCCAGATCGCCCAGCACGCCCACTCCGAAATCATCGGCATGCAGCCGGAGGCGAACTGGATCACGCGCGCCCCCTCGCTGCGCCGCAAGGCGATCCTGATGGCGAAGGTCCAGGACGAGGCGGGGCACGGCCTCTACCTCTACAGCGCGGCGGAGACCCTCGGCACCGGCCGCGACGAACTCCTCGACAAGCTGCACAGCGGCCGCCAGAAGTACTCCTCGATCTTCAACTACCCCACGCTGACCTGGGCCGACGTCGGAGCGATCGGCTGGCTCGTGGACGGCGCCGCGATCACCAACCAGGTACCGCTGTGCCGCTGCTCGTACGGGCCGTACGCCCGCGCGATGGTGCGGATCTGCAAGGAGGAGTCCTTCCACCAGCGCCAGGGGTACGAGCTGCTGCTCGCGCTCAGCCGCGGCACCGAGGCCCAGCACGCGATGGCACAGGACGCCGTGGACCGCTGGTGGTGGCCGTCCCTGATGATGTTCGGCCCGCCCGACGACGAGTCGGCGCACTCCGCGCAGTCCATGGAGTGGAAGATCAAGCGGCACTCGAACGACGAGCTGCGCCAGCGCTTCGTCGACATCTGCGTCCCCCAGGCCGAATCCCTCGGACTCACGCTCCCCGACCCGGAGTTGAGGTGGAACGAGGAGCGCGGGCAGCACGACTTCGGGGCGATCGACTGGTCCGAGTTCAAGGCGGTCCTCAAGGGCAACGGGCCGTGCAACGAACAGCGCATCACCCAGCGCAGGCACGCCCACGAAGAGGGCGCGTGGGTGCGCGAGGCCGCCGCGGCCCACGCCGCCAAGCACTCCACATCCACCACGGCGACCCGAGAAGGCAGGGCGGCATGAGCGACACCCCGAGCAGCGCCACCGACAGCGCCTCCGGCACCAGCTCCACCGGCGCCGCGGACTGGCCCCTGTGGGAGGTCTTCGTACGCTCCCGCCGCGGCCTCTCCCACACGCACGCCGGCAGCCTGCACGCCCCGGACGCCGAACTGGCGCTGCGCAACGCGCGTGACCTGTACACCCGGCGCGGCGAAGGCATCTCCCTGTGGGTCGTGCCGTCCGCGTCGATCACCGCCTCCTCGCCGGACGAGAAGGACCCCTTCTTCGAGCCCGCCGCCGACAAGCCCTACCGGCACCCGACGTTCTACGAGATCCCGGAAGGGGTGAAGCACCTGTGACGCGCCCCTCGGAAACACCTGTGACGCAGCCTCGTACGCACGAGACGACGGACACCGCGTCCGCCGCCGCCCTGGCCCTCGGCGACGACGCCCTGGTGCTCTCGCACCGCCTGGGGGAGTGGGCGGGCCACGCCCCCGTCCTCGAAGAGGAGGTCGCCCTCGCGAACATCGCCCTCGACCTGCTCGGCCAGGCCCGCGTCCTGCTGAGCATGGTCGGCGACGAGGACGAACTGGCGTACCTGCGCGAGGAACGCGCCTTCCGCAACGTACAACTGGTCGAGCAGCCCAACGGAGACTTCGCCCGCACCATCGCCCGCCAGCTCTACTTCTCGGCCTACCAGCAGTTCCTCTACGCCCAACTGGCCGAGCGGGAATCCGAGTTCACACCCCTCGCCGTCAAAGCGGCCAAAGAGGTCGCCTACCACCAGGACCACGCCCGCCAGTGGACACTCCGCCTCGGAGACGGCACCCAGGAGAGCCACACGCGGATGCAGCGCGCGGTCGACGCGCTGTGGCGCTACACCGGAGAGCTGTTCCAGCCCGTCCCCGGACTGGACCTCAACCCGCAGGAGCTCCGGGCGAGTTGGACCGCTTCCGTCACCGACACCCTGCGCGAGGCGACGCTGACCGTGCCCGAAGGGCCACAGCTCGGCGCCTGGAGCGCCGGAGCCGGACGGCAGGGCGTCCACACCGAGCCCTTCGGCCGGATGCTCGCCGAGATGCAGCATCTGCACCGCAGCCACCCGGGGGCGTCATGGTGAGCACCGCGAAGGCCCCAGGGACCGGGCACGAAACCCGGCACGAAACCCGGCACGAGACCCCGCTCGAAGCCGAACTGCGCAGCCTGGCCGGGTCCGTACCCGACCCCGAACTGCCCGTACTGAGTCTGGAGGAGCTGGGCGTACTGCGCGCCGTGCACGCGCGGGGACCCGGCTCCGTGGAGGTCGAGCTCAGCCCCACCTACACCGGATGCCCCGCGATCGAGACCATGTCGGCCGACATAGAGCGGGTGCTGCACGAGCACGGCATCCCCGAGGTCACCGTCCGCCCGGTACTCTCCCCCGCCTGGACGACGGACGACATCACACCCGAAGGCCGCCGCAAGCTACAGGAGTTCGGCATAGCGCCACCCCGCACGACGCGCGCACCCGCGGGCGCGGGCCCGGTGGCCGTACCGCTGGGCCCGACCCGGCACACGTCCGAACCGTCCGCGCCCCTGGACGCGATCGCCTGCCCGCACTGCGGATCGACGGAGACCGAGCTGCTGAGCCGGTTCTCCTCCACCGCCTGCAAGGCGCTGCGCCGCTGCCTGTCCTGCCGCGAACCCTTCGACCACTTCAAGGAGTTGTGATGGCGCACGAAGGGGGACGCGCCCGCTTCCACCGGCTGCGCGTCACGGCGGTCGACCGGCTCACCGACGACTCCGTGGCGCTGACCTTCGCCGTGCCGCAGGAGCTGCGCGAGGCGTACCGCTTCACCCCGGGCCAGCACCTCGCACTGCGCCGCACCGCGGACGGCGCGGAGATCCGGCGCACGTACTCGATCTGCTCGACCGCCCCGGCCGACGAGGCACCGCGCAGCCTCCGGGTGGGCGTACGCCTGGTCGACGACGGCGCCTTCTCCACGTACGCCCACAAGGAGATCGCCGTCGGCGACGAGCTGGAAGTGATGACACCGGCGGGCCGCTTCACCCTCGACCCGACCCCCGAAGCCGACCCCAACACCGGCACCGGCACCGCCCCGGTCTCCGGGCACTACGCGGCCGTGGTCGGCGGCAGCGGCATCACACCGGTCCTGTCCATCGCCGGCACCCTCCTGGAGCGGGCGCCCGAGGCCCGCTTCTGCCTGATACGCAGCGACCGCAGCACCGCGTCGACGATGTTCCTGGAGGAGGTCGCCGACCTGAAGGACCGGTACCCGGACCGGTTCCAGCTGGTCACCGTGCTCTCCCGGGAGGAACAGCAGGCGGGGCTCGCGTCCGGCCGGCTCGACCAGGAGCGACTCGGCGCACTCCTGCCCGCGCTGCTGCCGGTGGAGCGAGTGGCGGGCTGGTACCTGTGCGGGCCGTACGGCCTGGTCCAGGGAGCCGAGCGGGCCCTGCGCGCCCTCGGCGTACGGCGCGAGCGCGTCCACGAGGAGATATTCCACGTCGACGACGGGCCCGCCGCCAAGGACCGCCCGGCCACGCCGACTCCCGCGCACAGCACGGTGACCGCGCAGCTCGACGGCCGTTCGGGAACCTGGCCCGTACAAGGCGGCGAGTCCGTTCTGGAGACGGTGCTGCGCAACCGGCCGGACGCGCCGTACGCCTGCAAGGGCGGCGTCTGCGGGACCTGCCGCGCCTTCCTCGTCACCGGATCGGTGCGCATGGACCGGAACTTCGCGCTGGAGGCCGAGGAGACCGACGCGGGCTATGTGCTGGCCTGCCAGTCGCACCCCACCACGGAGGGGGTACAGGTGGACTTCGACCGCTGAGCGCGAGCGAAGCCCGTGGGGCCCACTGTTCCCTTCTCGTAGAACCTGTTCTATCTTGACGCCCCGTCAGATCACGGACGCGGTACGGCAGGAACGGGAGGAAAGGCCAGTGGACTTCACCTTCTCCGAGGAGCAGCAGGCAGCAGCCGAGGCGGCAAAAGCGGTGTTCGGACCGGTCGCGCCCGACAGTGTGCCCAGCCCCTCGCTCACCTCCGGGGCGGTCGCCGAGGACTTCGACCGGGCACTGTGGGCGAAGGCCGCCGACGCCGACCTGCTCAGCCTGCTGATCGCGCCGGAACACGGCGGAGCCGGACTCGACGCCATCGCGCTCTGCCTCGTCCTGCGCGAATCGGCGAAGGCCCTCGCCAGGCTCCCGCTCCTGGAACACAGCGCGGCCGCGACAGCCGTACAGGCCCATGGCAGCGAGGAGTTGAAGCAGGAGATCCTCCCCCGCGCCGGACGCGGCGAACTCACCCTGACCGTGGCCTCCGCGGGCCGCACCGGACACGACCCGGCCGAACTCGCCGTCACCGCACGCAAGGAGACCGACGGCGACCGGACGACCTGGGTGCTCGACGGCGTACAGACCGCAGTGCCCTGGGCCTACGGCGCCGACCGGATCCTCGTCCCGGCCCACGTCGGCGAGGGCGAGGCGGTACTCGCCGTACTCCCGGGACCGTTCGCCGAACTGCCGGGATGCACGCTCGCCGAACAGATATCGACGACCGGCGAGCGCCAGGCCGAGCTCCGCCTCGACGGCGCCCGCGTCGAGGCACACCACATCATCGAGGACCCCGCCGCCTGGCCCCGCCTGCACGACCTGCTCGTCACCGGCACCTGCGCGCTCGCGCTCGGCCTCGGCGACGGCGTACTCAAGATGACCAGCGACTACGCGGGCAAGCGCGAGCAGTTCGGGTATCCCATCGCCACGTTCCAGGCCGTCGCCGTGCAGGCCGCCGACCGCTTCATCGACCTGCGCGCCATGGAAGCCACCCTCTGGCAGGCCGCCTGGCGCATCAGCAGCGGAGCGAGCGGCCCCCTACCGGTCGCGGGAGACGTGGCGGTCGCCAAGACCTGGGCCTCCGACGGCGTACGACGCGTCGTACAGACCGCACAGCACCTGCACGGCGGCTTCGGCGCGGACACCGACTACCCACTGCACCGCTACCACGCGTGGGCCAAGCACCTGGAGCTCTCGCTCGGCCCGGCCGCCGCCCACGAGGAGGCACTCGGCGACCTGCTCGCGGCGCACCCACTCGGCTGACCCCGCCGGCCTGACCGACCCGGCCTGGCCGACCCGGCCGGCCCATGGGCGAAAGCTAGATCACAGCGCCCGGCTGCCCGTTGTCGGCCTCGACGGGGCGGCCGGCCGCCTCCCACGCCTGCATACCACCCGCGACGTTCGCCGCGTCGACACCCTGCTGGGTCAGATACATCGTCACCTGGGCGGAACGCCCGCCGGAGCGACAGATCACGTTGACACGGCCGTCCTGCGGCGCCGCCTCCGTCAACTCGCCGTAACGGGCGACGAATTCGCTCATCGGAATGTGCAGCGCACCCGCGGCGTGACCTGCCTGCCACTCGTCGTCCTCACGGACGTCGAGCAGGAAGTCCTGCTCCTTGAGCTCGTCGACACCGACCGTGGGCACACCAGAACCGAAAACCATGCCCCCGACGCTACCCTCTCCGGCCACGGCCTCCACCAGCACCACGAAGGTCAGGCACCACGGACCCCGGCGCTACGAAGGTCAGGCGTCACGTAGGTCAGGCACCACGGAGGCCAGGCACCATGAAGGTCAGGCACCACGTAGGTCAGGACGCGGTCAACCGCTCCAGCTCGGCCTCCTGCTCGGCGACCTGCGCGAGCAACTGCTCGGCGATCTGGTCGAGCAACGCGTCCGGGTCCTCGGGAGCCATCCGCAGCATCGCGCCGATCGCGCTCTCCTCCAGCTCCCGCGCCACCGCCGTGAGCAACTCCTTGCGCTGCGCCAGCCACTCCAGACGCGCGTACAGCTCCTCGCTCTCGGTCGGCTGCTGCTCGGGCGGCTTCGGCCCCGCGGCCCACTCCTCGGCCAGCTCACGCAGCAACGCCTCGTCGCCACGCCCGTACGCCGCGTTCACCCGCGAGATGAACTCGTCGCGGCGCTCCCGCTCCTTCTCGTCCTGCGCCAGATCCGGGTGCGCCTTGCGGGCCAGCTCGCGGTAGAGCTTGCGCGCCTCGTCGCTGGGCCGCACCCGCTGCGGCGGCCGCACCGGCTGCTCGGTCAGCATCGCGGAGGCCTCGGGGAACAGCCCGTCCCCGTCCATCCACCCGTGGAACAGCTCCTCGACGCCCGGCATCGGCAACACCCGCGCCCGCGCCTCATCGGCCTTGCGGCGGTCCTCCGGATCACCGGTGCGGGCCGCCGTTGCCTCCGCGATCAACGCCTCCAGCTCGTCGAGCCGGGCGTACATCGGGCCGAGCTTCTGGTGGTGCAGACGCGAGAAGTTCTCCACCTCGACCCGGAACGTCTCGACGGCGATCTCGAACTCGATCAACGCCTGCTCAGCCGCCCGCACAGCCCGCTCGAGCCGCTCCTCGGCTCGCTCCCCGGCCGGCTGCTCAGCCGATTCCCCGGCCCGCCCCTCGGGGCGCCCTCCCGGCTGCTCCGCGCTCCGCTCTTCGGCCCGCTCCTCGAGGCGCTCCTTCAGGCGGTCCTTGAGGCGCTGCCGAGGCTGCCCCTCAGGCTGCTGCCCTGCCACATCGTCGGTATCCGAAGTCGTCACCCGACCAGCGTAGGGCACGGCATCGACCGCGAAGGGCGGGGCGGATCCACCCCACGAACCGCAACGCCTCCGGGGGCCCCTCCCCCCTCCCTCCCCTCCCACCCCACCCCCTCAAAGCCCCTCAAACCCCCACCTCAGCCCCCACCCTCCCCTCCCGCACGGCGCGCACCAGTGCCCCGTGGTCCGCCTCCGTCCGGTCCGCGTACGTCACGGCGAACGCGGCGACGGCCTCGTCCAGTTCCTCGTTCTTGCCGCAGTAGCCGGCCACGAGCCTCGGGTCCGCGCTGTGCGCGTGGGCGCGGGCGAGGAGGGCGCCGGTCATCCGGGCGTAGTCGTCGATCTGGTCGGCGGCGAGGGCGGCCGGGTCGACGCTGCCCTTGCGGTTCCTGAACTGCCGGACCTGGAAGGGCCGTTCGGCGACCGTGGTCCAGCCGAGCAGGATGTCGCTGACGACCTGCATCCGCTTCTGCCCGAGCACCACCCGCCGGCCCTCGTGCTCGACGGGCGCCGCCGCGAACCCGGCCGTCGGCAGATGCGGCAGCAGCACCGAGGACCGTGCCTCCTTCACCTGAAGTACGAGTGCTTCGCCCCGGTGGTCGAGGAGCAGCACCACGTAGGAGCGCGTGCCCACGCTGCCGGTGCCGACGACGCGGAACGCCACGTCGTGGATCGCGTACCGGCCGAGCAGCGGCAGTCGGTCCTCGGACAGGGTGTCGAGGTACGGGCCGAGGGCGCTCGCGACGGCTTCGGCTTCCGCGTCGGGTATCGACCGCAGTACGGGTGGGGCGTCGACGAAGCGTCGTCCGCCGCCGTCCGCGGCGACCGTGGATTTGGCGGCGTAGCGTCCGCTGGTGTTTCTGCTGGCTTTCTCGGAGACGCGTTCCAGGGTGCCGAGCAGGTCTTGGGCGTCGGTGTGCGAGACGAGTTCCTCGTCGGCGATGGCGTTCCACGCGTCGAGGGCCGGCAGCTTGGCGAGCAGCCGCATGGTGCGCCGGTAGGCGCCGACGGCGTCGTGTGCGGCTTCGCGGCAGGTGTTCTCGTCGGCTCCGGCTTCGCGTCCGGCGAGGACCAGCGACGTGGCGAGGCGTTTGACGTCCCATTCCCAGGGGCCGTGCACGGTCTCGTCGAAGTCGTTGAGGTCCATGACGAGGCCGCCGCGTGCGTCGGCGTAGAGGCCGAAGTTGGCGGCGTGGGCGTCACCGCATATCTGGGCGCCGATGCCGGTCGTGGGGGTGTGTGCGAGGTCGTGTGCCATGAGGCCGGCGGATCCGCGCAGGAAGGCGAAGGGGGTGGCGGCCATGCGTCCGACGCGTATCGGGGTCAGGTGGGGGAGTCGGCCGCGGTTGGATTCCTCGACGGCGGCGACCGCGTCGGGCCGGTCGGGCCCCGGTGTGAGGTCGCGGTGTGCGGTGCGGGCCAGTTTCTCGCGCAGTGCCTTGCCCTCGGCCTTGGGCGAGGTTCCCGAGCCGCTTCCCGTGGCCGCGGCGAACCCGGGCACCCTCGGCACCCGCGACACCGTCTGTGTCCCGCCTCGCGGCCCGCCTTGTGTCCCGCCCCGCGCCTCGCGCTGTCGCGGCACCGCCGCGTCGTCCGATCCGCGCATGCCGACCGCCTCCCCCGTCCCGTACGGACGTCCCGTACGGACGTCGCGTACGGGCCCGTCCCCGCACGTCGTGTCCCGCACGTCGTATGTGATCGGTCATGACCGTACCGCCGCCCGGAAAGCGTCGTCAGCGCCTGTGGAAAACCCTCAGCACGTGCACAACTCGCTCACTCCGCAGGCCCGGCGCAACGCCCCACAGGCCTCACCGGGCCTCGCCGGGCCTCACCGGGCCTCACCGGGCCTCATTTCCGAAACTCCTCCGGGCACGTCCCGCCCTCGGCGCCCAGGTACTTCTCGGCCCACACCCCGAGCTCCCGCAGCGCGGGTCCCAGTGCCTCGCCCGCTGCCGACAGCCGGTACGAGACCCGCAGGGGTGGCCCTTCGTCGACCTGTCGTACGACGAGTCCGGCGGCGCCGAGTTCGGTGAGCCGGTCGGAGAGCATGCGCTCGCTGATGCCGGGGATGGCCCTGCGCAGGTCCGCGAAGTGCCTGGGGCCGGCCATCAGGACGGAGACGATCAGCCCCGTCCAGCGCTTGCCGAGCAGTCCGAAGACGCGCGTCATGCCGATGTCGACCGTCGAACACCTTTGGGGTTCGTGGGTCACGACGCCTCCCGCGCCCGCCCCGCTCATGTCTTCCCCGTTGCCCACCATGCCTCCAGGGTACTGCGTTCTTGTATGGGGATGAAAAAAAGTAAGCCCCTGTGCTATTACTAGTTACATACTCAATTACCGCGCCCTCAACCCTCGCGGGGCGCCCTCAACCCTCACGGGAGAGAACCATGGCCACCCTGCTCCACATCGACTCCTCCGTCTTCGACGGCCAGTCTTCCGCCTCGCGCCCCGTCACGGACGCCTTCCGCAAGGCCTGGCAGGAGCAGCACCCCGAGGGCACCGTCGTCTACCGCGACCTGGCCGCGAACCCGGTGCCGCACATCACCGCCGCCTCCCACCTGGCCGGCTTCACCCCCGCCGACGCGCACAGCCCGGAGCAGGCCGCCGTCTTCGCCGAGCGCGTCAAGCTCATCGAGGAGCTGGAGCAGGCGGACGCCATCCTGATCGGCGCCCCCATGTACAACTTCTCGATCCCCTCCACGCTGAAGGCGTGGCTGGACAACGTGATCCTGATGGGCCGCACCTCGGGCGGCCCCGACTCCCAGTCCGCCAAGGGCACCCCGGTCACCGTCGTCGCCAGCCGCGGCGGCTCCTACGCGCCGGGCACCCCGCGCGAGGACTTCGAGTACGTGCAGAACTTCCTGGGCGCCGCCCTGCGCGACACCCTCGGTCTCGACCTGGACTTCATCGTCCCGGAGCTGACCATGGCCCCGCAGAACCCGGCGATGTCCGAGCTGGTCCCGAAGTTCGAGGCCTCCCGTGACAAGGCTCTCGCCGACGCCCAGGAGAAGGGCAAGACGCTGGCCGCCCGTTTCGCCGCCTGAAACCCGCCTCGAACGCGGACGTGACATAACCCACAGGGCCCCGGCCCTGTGGGTTCACTCATGCACCCCGCCGCACCGCCCACGCGGCTCCACCGCACCGTCTCCGGGCAACGCAAAAGCCCCGCAGATCCTGAGATCTGCGGGGCTTTTCGCTGTGCGCGAGGGGGGAGTTGAACCCCCACGCCCTTGCGGGCACTGGAACCTGAATCCAGCGCGTCTGCCTATTCCGCCACCCGCGCATTGGGTGTGTCTTCCGGCTCCTTCACCCTTGCGGGCCCGGCGCCTTCCGACGAACAAAACATTAGCACGCTGCGGAGGGTGGATTCACATCCGTTCTGCTGGGCACTGACCGGGCACCGGGAGCGGGCCCGGCACCCGGACCGAGCACGCGTGCGGGACCCTGACCGGGACCGGATCCCGCACGGTCCACAGCCGCGTACGGGACACTGTGTGGAGGCCACCTCTACGATCCCTACATAGGGGCCCGGCAAGGGGCTGTGAGCGTCGACACTCATCGAGCAGGCGGACAGGGGGAACCAGCCGATTTCCCGACGCGTGGATACGATCAGTAAGCAGTACCAAGAGCGGTACCAAGAAGGCAGCGACGAAGGAGGAGGTGCCTCATGGGAGTCCTGAAGAAGTTCGAACAGCGCCTCGAGGGGCTGGTCAACGGCACCTTCGCCAAGGTCTTCAAGTCCGAGGTGCAGCCCGTCGAGATCGCCGGAGCGCTGCAGCGCGAGTGCGACAACAACGCGACGATCTGGAATCGCGACCGGACCGTCGTCCCCAATGACTTCATCGTGGAGCTCAGCGCGCCCGACTACGAGCGCCTGAGCCCCTACTCGGGCCAGCTCGGCGACGAACTGTCCGGCATGGTGCGCGACTACGCGAAGCAGCAGCGCTACAGCTTCATGGGCCCCATCAAGGTGCACCTGGAGAAGGCGGACGACCTGGACACAGGTCTGTACCGGGTACGCAGCCGCACCCTCGCGTCGTCCACCAGCCAGGAGCGCCCGCAGTCCCAGCGCCCGGCCCCGGCCGCCCGGCCCCACCAGGCGCCCGGCGGCTACGGCTACCCGCAGCCCGCCGCGGCCCCGCCGATGCCCGCCGGTCCGCCGCCGGGACGTCCGGCGCAGGCCCCGCAGTCCGCTCAGGGACAGCAGGCGGCGCAGGGGCAGCAGGCGGGCGCGGGACCGCTGCCCGGCGCCCGCGTGCGCCACTGGATCGAGATCAATGGCACACGCCACCAGATCTCCCGCCCCACCCTCGTGCTCGGCCGGTCCACCGAGGCCGACGTGCGGATCGACGACCCCGGCGTATCGCGCCGGCACTGCGAGATCCGGACCGGAACGCCCTCGACGATCCAGGATCTCGGATCCACCAACGGCATCGTGGTGGACGGGCAGCACACCACCCGCGCTACGCTCCGCGACGGTTCGCGGATCGTCGTGGGCCAAACCACCATCGTTTACCGGCAAGCCGAAGGGTGAAGCGGGGGCAATGTCAGAGCTGACCCTGACGGTCATGCGGCTGGGTTTCCTGGCCGTTCTGTGGCTGTTCGTGATCGTGGCCGTCCAGGTCATCCGCAGCGACCTGTTCGGTACGCGCGTCACCCAGCGCGGTGCGCGCCGGGAGAGCGGGCGGGCGCAGCAGGCCGCCCGCCAGTCCGCGCCTCCGCAGCAGCGGCAACAGGGCGGCGGTGGCCGGCAACGGCGCGGCGCCCCCACCAAGCTGGTCGTCTCCGAAGGCACCCTCACCGGTACGACGGTGGCGCTGCAGGGGCAGACGATCACGCTCGGCCGTGCGCACGACAGCACGATCGTGCTCGACGACGACTACGCGTCGAGCCGGCATGCCAGGATCTACCCGGACCGGGACGGTCAGTGGATCGTCGAGGATCTCGGGTCCACCAACGGCACATATCTCGACCGGACCCGCCTCACGACGCCCCAGCCGATCCCGCTGGGCGCGCCGATCCGCATCGGCAAGACCGTCATCGAGCTGCGGAAGTAGTGCTACGTCATGAATGAGCGCGAGCGGAGCGAGCGAGCCGACACGGTCGGCCGGGTCCTGGACGACCAGGCTGCCCCGGCGACCGGCGCGCTCCCGAGCGGAGGGTGGGCAGTGTGGTTCGACACGACCGGCTGTACCCGGAGTCTGAGCCAGCTGGGCAGGTGCGCATGAGCCTGTCACTGCGCTTCGCCGCCGGATCACACAAAGGCATGATCCGCGAGGGCAACGAGGACTCCGGTTACGCCGGCCCCCGCCTTCTCGCGATCGCCGACGGCATGGGCGGTCAGGCCGCCGGTGAGGTCGCCTCGTCCGAGGTGATCTCCACCATCGTCGCGCTCGACGACGACGTACCGGGCTCGGACATCCTGACCTCGCTCGGCACCGCCGTGCAGCGGGCCAACGACCAGCTGCGCGTGATGGTCGAGGAGGACCCCCAGCTCGAGGGCATGGGGACCACCCTGACCGCGCTGCTGTGGACGGGCCAGCGGCTCGGCCTCGTACACGTCGGTGACTCGCGCGCGTACTTGCTGCGCGACGGTGTCCTTACGCAGATCACGCAGGACCACACGTGGGTGCAGCGCCTCGTCGACGAGGGCCGCATCACGGAAGAGGAAGCCACCACGCACCCGCAGCGCTCGCTCCTCATGCGGGCGCTGGGCAGCGGCGACCACGTCGAGCCCGACCTCTCCATCCGTGAGGTGCGGGCCGGCGACCGGTATCTGATCTGCTCCGACGGCCTGTCCGGCGTCGTCTCCCACCAGACGATGGAGGAGACACTCGCCAGCTACCAGGGCCCGCAGGAGACGGTCCAGGACCTGATCCAGCTGGCGCTGCGCGGCGGCGGACCCGACAACATCACCGTGATCGTCGCGGACGTCCTCGACATCGACAGCGGGGACACCCTCGCCGGTCAGCTCTCGGACGCCCCGGTCGTCGTCGGCGCGGTCGCCGAGAACCAGCAGGCGCTGCACGAGGGCTCCGCCATGGAGACCCCCGCGGGCCGCGCCGCCGGACTCGGCCGCCCGGCCCCGGGCGGAGGCGGCGAGTTCGGCCCGCCCGGCAGCGGCGACACCGTCGGCTACGCGCCCGAGGGGGGCTTCGGCGCGTACATGGACGAGGACTTCGTGAAGCCGCGGCCGCGCCGCAAGTGGCTGAAGAGATCCCTGTACACGGTGCTCGCGCTCGCCGTCATCGGCGGCGGCCTCTACGGCGGCTACCGCTGGACGCAGACCCAGTACTACGTCGGCTCCAACGAGGAGCACGTGGCGCTGTACCGCGGCATCAGCCAGGACCTGGCCTGGGTGAGCATGTCCGAGGTGGCCAAGGACCACCCGGAGATCCAGCTCAAGTACCTGCCGCCGTACCAGCGCAAGCAGGTCGAGGCGACCATCGCCGAAGGCGACCTGGCCGCCGCCCAGGACAAGATCCAGGAACTGTCAGCGCAGGCCACCGCATGCGAGAAGCAGGCCGAGCGGGACAAGGCCGAGAACGAGAAGAACGCGAAGACCGGCGAGGGCGAAGCAGGCGGAACCACCACAGGTGGCACGGCGTCCAAGGCGTCGTACCGCACCGTCACCCCTACGCCGAACCCGTCCTCTTCCGGCAAGTCCGGTCAGTCGAAGAACTCTCCCACGCCCACCCCTGGCCCCAGTCTCTCCGAGGAAGAGCAGCAGCTGGCCAAGGCGTGCGCACAGCAGTAGAAGCCGTTGGGGGCCTCAGCACGCCATGAGTAGTAACTCCACGACCCATACGTCGACCATTGGAGCGATCGGAGCACCCAGCCGGCGCAACACCGAGCTGGCACTGCTCGTGTTCGCCGTGATCATCCCGGTGTTCGCGTACGCCAACGTGGGCCTCGCCCTCGACGGCGAGCTCCCCGCGGGCCTGCTCGGCTACGGCCTCGGCCTCGGCCTGCTCGCGGGCGTCGCCCACATCGTCGTACGGAAGTTCGCGGCGTACTCGGACCCGCTGATGCTGCCGCTGGCCACGCTGCTGAACGGGCTCGGTCTGGTCGTCATCTGGCGGCTCGACCAGTCGAAGCTGCTGCAGTCGATCAATGTGTCGGGCAGTGCGGCGCCGAAGCAGCTGATGTACTCGGCGATCGGCATCGGCCTGTTCGTCGCCGTGCTGTTCTTCCTCAAGGACCACCGCGTTCTGCAGCGCTACACCTACATCTCCATGCTCGGCGCGATCGTGCTGCTGCTGCTGCCGCTGGTGCCGGGCATCGGGCAGAACATCAACGGCGCCAAGATCTGGATCCACGTCGGCGGATTCTCCATCCAGCCCGGTGAGTTCGCGAAGATCGTCCTCGCGGTGTTCTTCGCCGGCTACCTGATGGTGAAGCGGGACGCGCTGGCGCTCGCCTCGCGCCGCTTCATGGGCATGTACCTTCCGCGCGGCCGCGACCTCGGTCCGATCCTCGTCGTCTGGGCGATCTCGATCCTCATCCTGATCTTCGAGACCGACCTCGGTACGTCGCTGCTCTTCTTCGGCATGTTCGTGATCATGCTGTACGTCGCCACCGAGCGGACCAGCTGGATCGTCTTCGGCCTGATGATGTCCGCGGTCGGCGCCGTCGGCGTGGCCACGTTCGAGCCGCACATCCAGCAGCGCGTCGACGCCTGGCTCGACCCGATGAAGGAGTACATGCTCAGCCGGCAGGGCGTGCCCGGCCACTCCGAGCAGGCGATGCAGGCGCTGTGGGCGTTCGGCTCCGGCGGCACGCTGGGCACCGGCTGGGGCCAGGGCCACTCCGAGCTGATCCGCTTCGCCGCGAACTCCGACTTCATCCTCGCCACGTACGGCGAGGAGCTGGGCCTCGCGGGGCTGATGGCGATCCTGCTGATCTACGCGCTGATCGTGGAGCGCGGTGTGCGCACGGCGCTCGCGGCCCGCGACCCGTTCGGCAAGCTGCTCGCCGTCGGCCTGTCCGGCGCCTTCGCGCTGCAGGTCTTCGTCGTCGCGGGCGGCGTGATGGGGCTCATCCCGCTGACCGGTATGACGATGCCGTTCCTCGCCTACGGCGGTTCCTCCGTCATCGCGAACTGGGCGCTCATCGGCATCCTGATCCGCATCAGCGACACCGCGCGGCGCCCCGCGCCCAGCCCCACGCCAAGCCCCGACGCCGAGATGACCCAGGTGGTCCGACCGTGAACAAGCCCCTGCGCCGCATCGCGATCTTCTGCGGCCTCCTCATCCTGGGCCTCCTGATCCGCGACAACTGGCTCCAGTACGTGAAGGCCGACTCGCTCGCCTCCGACAAGGAGAACCGTCGCGTCGCCATCGAGCGGTACTCCACGCCGCGCGGCGACATCATCGTCGACGGCAAGTCCGTCACCGGCTCCAAGGCGACCACCGGCACCGACCTCAAGTACAAGCGGACCTGGAAGGACGGGCCCATGTGGTCGCCCGTCACCGGCTACGCCTCGCAGGTCGTCGGCGCCAGCCAGATCGAGAACCTCGAGGACGGCATCCTCAGCGGCAACGACGACCGCCTCTTCTTCCGCAACACCCTCGACATGATCACGGGCAAGCAGAAGGAGGGCGGCAACGTCGTCACCACCCTCAACGCCGACGCGCAGAAGGCCGCCTACGACGGCCTGAAGAACCGCGGCAAGGGTGCCGTCGCCGCCATCGAGCCGTCCACCGGCAAGATCCTCGCGCTCGCGTCCACGCCGTCGTACGACCCGTCGTCCTTCGCCGGGAACTCCATCGACGACGGCAAGACGTTCCAGCGGCTCGACAAGGACAAGGACAAGCCGCTCCTGAACCGCGCGCTGCGCGAGACGTACCCGCCGGGTTCCACGTTCAAGCTGGTGACGGCCGCGGCCGCGCTGGAGAGCGGGAACTACGACCCGGACAAGGCGACGGACACCCCGCTGCCGTGGACGATGCCGGGCACCACGACGCCGCTGAAGAACGAGGGCAACATCCCTTGTAAGAACGCGACGCTGCGCAACGCCCTGAAGGTGTCCTGCAACACCGTATTCGGCAAGATCGGCTCGGACCTCGGCGTCGACGCGATGCGCGAGGAGGCGGACAAGTTCGGCTTCAACAAGGAGCAGTTCATCCCGGTCCGCTCGAACGCGTCGAACTTCGACGACGACATGAACAAGTCGGAGACCGCGCTCTCCTCGATCGGCCAGTTCAACACCGCGACGACCCCGCTGCAGATGGCCATGGTCGCCTCCGCGATCGCCAACGACGGCAAGCTCATGGAGCCGTACATGGTCGACGAACTGAAGGCCCCGAACCTCGACACCATCGAGAAGACGGACCCGAAGGAGATGAGCCAGCCGCTCTCCGCGGAGAACGCGACGAAGCTCCAGTCGATGATGGAGACCGTCGTCAACGACCCGGGCGGCACCGGCTCCAACGCCAAGATCCCCGGCGTCACCGTCGGCGGCAAGACCGGTACCGCCCAGCACGGCGTCGACAACAGCGAGAAGCCGTACGCCTGGTTCGTCTCCTACGCCAAGACCGACTCCGGTTCGCCGGTCGCCGTGGCCGTGGTCGTCGAGGACGGCAGCGCCAACCGTGACGACATCTCCGGTGGCGGTCTGGCGGCGCCCATCGCGCGCGACGTGATGAAGGCAGTCGTCGACGGCGCTTCCAGCAAGAAGTGAGCGGACGGACCCCGGTTTCACCACTCCTTGTGAGCCCGGTCACTCGTTGTTCACATAGATGCACGTGGCGATACCGGTCCTGTCACGGGTCACGGTGGTGGCCAGGTCACGCCCAGCGAGCCGGGTACCGTAAGGCCCGGACAGCACACCGCCCGACCCGTACGCCGGGTGCGGTCGGGACCGACGGAGAGGGCTGGTAGGTAATGGAAGAGCCGCGTCGCCTCGGCGGCCGGTACGAGCTGGGCCAGGTGCTCGGCCGTGGTGGCATGGCGGAGGTCTACCTCGCCCATGACACCCGGCTCGGCCGCACCGTGGCGGTGAAGACGCTGCGCGTGGACCTCGCGCGCGACCCGTCGTTCCAGGCCCGGTTCCGCCGGGAGGCCCAGTCGGCCGCCTCGCTCAACCATCCCGCGATCGTGGCGGTGTACGACACGGGCGAGGACTACGTCGACCAGGTCTCCATCCCGTACATCGTGATGGAGTACGTCGACGGATCCACCCTCCGTGAGCTGCTGCACTCCGGCCGCAAGCTGCTGCCCGAGCGCGCCATGGAGATGACCGTCGGCATCCTGCAGGCGCTTGAGTACTCGCACCGCGCCGGCATCGTGCACCGCGACATCAAGCCGGCCAACGTGATGCTGACCCGCACCGGTCAGGTCAAGGTCATGGACTTCGGCATCGCCCGCGCGATGGGCGACGCCGGCATGACGATGACGCAGACCGCGGCCGTCATCGGCACCGCGCAGTACCTCTCCCCGGAGCAGGCCAAGGGCGAGCAGGTCGACGCCCGCTCCGACCTGTACTCCACGGGCTGCCTGCTGTACGAGCTCCTGACCGTGCGGCCGCCGTTCGTCGGCGACTCCCCGGTCGCCGTCGCGTACCAGCACGTACGTGAGGAGCCGCAGGCGCCCAGCGTCTTCGACGGCGAGATCACGCCCGAGATGGACGCGATCGTCCTCAAGGCCCTCACCAAGGACCCGGACTACCGCTACCAGTCGGCCGACGAGATGCGCGCCGACATCGAGGCCTGCCTCGACGGCCAGCCCGTCGCCGCCACCGCCGCCCTCGGCGCGGTCGGCTACGGCGGCGGTCACGCCGACGACCAGCAGACCGCGATGCTGCGCCCGCAGAACGGCGCGGGCCAGACGTCGATGCTGCCGCCGACCAACCCCGACGACGGCGGCTACGGCTACGACGACCGGCCGGACCGGCGCCGCTCGGGCAAGAACCGCACATCGACGATCTTCCTGGTCCTCGCGGGCATCCTGGTGCTCGTCGGAGCCATCCTCATCGGCAAGGAGATCTTCGGCAGCGGGGGCGTGGGCAACGAGTCGTTCAAGGCCCCGAACTTCGTCGGCAAGACGGTCGACGAGGCCGAGAAGATGGCCCAGAACCGCGACCTCAAGCTGGACTCCAGCAAGTCGGGCCCCTGCGAGGACTACCCCAAGGGCCAGATCTGCTCGCAGACCCCGAAGTCCGGCACCGAGGTCGAGAAGAACGACACGGTCACCGTGTCGGTCTCCACCGGCGCCCCCAAGGTCGCCATCCCGGACGTCAAGGGCCTCTCCTACGACGATGCCGTCGCCGAGCTGAACAACAAGGGCTTCGACAAGGTCGAGAAGCTGGTCGAGGAGTCCGACCGGACGCCGGGCACGGTCACCAAGCAGAGCCCGTCCCCGGACGGCGGCAAGGTCGAGAAGGGCACCCAGATCACCCTGACCGTCGCCAAGAAGAAGGCGCTCGTCACGGTCCCGGACGTGGCCGGCGGCAACCTCACCTGCGACCAGGCCACCGAGCAGCTCAAGAACAGCAAGCTGGAGGCCAGCTGCACCGAGGAGGAGAGCACCGCCGCCGAGCCCGGCAAGGTCTTCGCCCAGAGCCTCGCCGCGAACACCCAGGCCGAGCCCGGCTCCACGGTCACGCTCAAGGTCGCCAAGGCCGGCGCGCAGACCCCGGTCCCGAGCGTGGTCGGCCAGACCGTCAAGGACGCCAAGAAGACGCTGAACGAAGCGGGCTTCAAGAACGTCCAGTTCGCCGACGGCTCCGACCAGGGCGACGACGCCCGCGTCATCACCCAGGACCCGGCGGCCAACACCCCCTCCGACCCGGAGAACACCACGGTCACCCTGACCACGGTCGGCGGGAACGGCAACAACAACGGCGGGAACGACAACGGCGGCATCTTCGGAGGCAACCTCGGCGGCTGACGCCCACCCGCCCCCGCTCACGGCTGGAGCCCCGGTACCCCTCGACGCGAGGGGCCGGGGCTCCGGCCTTCGGGACGGCAGCCCCTACCGCAGTTCCTTCGGCGGCGTACGGTCCGCGTCCACCTTGTCGACCCGCTCCAGCTCGCCCCACACCACGTACCGGTACTTCGACGTGTAGACCGGCGTGCACGTCGTCAGCGTGATGTACTTCCCGGCCTTCTTCTTCCCCGACTCCTCGGGCACCTTGTCGAGGACGTCCACGTTGTACTTCGAGGTCTCCGGGAGGATGTCGTAGACCTTGTAGACGTACCAGTCGTCCTTCGTCTCGAAGACGATCGGGTCGCCCTTCTCGATCTTGTCGATGTTGTGGAACTTGGCGCCGTGCCCGTCCCGGTGCGCGGCCAGCGAGAAGTTGCCGTCCTTGCCGCTCGTCGGCAGCGCCGCCTTCACGGGGTCCGTGTAGTAGCCGGCGACACCGTCGTTGAGGATCTTCGTGTCGGTGCTCTTCTCGACCAGTACCTCGCCGCCGCTCATCGTGGGGACGTGCAGGAAGCCGATGCCGTTCTTGGTGTCCAGGGCGCCGGGCCCGCTGTCGCCCTTCCACTGGTCGCGCACCTTGTCGCCCTGCTTGCCCGCCGCACGATCGGCGACGACATTCGTCCACCACAGTGAATAGCCCACGAAGAGACCGAGGATCACGCCCGCGGTGATGAGCAGTTCACCGAAGACACTGACGGCGGTCGCGATCCGGCCCCGCCGGGGCGCGGGCGAACGCGGGCGGTCCTTCGGTGCGGCCTCTTCCCCATGGTCGGTCGTCGCTGCCACTGCGTCATGCCCCGTCTCTGTACGCCGTACTGCCCGATGCCCTGTGCCCGGTGGTCCCCGGTTATTCGACGAGCGCGTCCGGCTTGCCCTTGCTGCGCGGACGCTCCTCGACCATCTTGCCCCAGACGATCATTCGATACGTACTGGTGAATTCCGGCGTACAGGTCGTCAGAGTGAGGTACCGGCCCGGTTTGGTGAATCCGGAGCCCGCCGGGACCGGGTCGAGCACCGAGGTGTTCGAGGGCGCCGTCTGCGGCAGGATGTTCGCCATCTTGTACACGTAGTACTTGTCCTGCGTCTCGACCACGATCGGATCGCCGGGTTCGAGGCGGTTGATGAAGCGGAACGGCTCGCCGTGCGTATTGCGGTGGCCGGCGATCCCGAAGTTGCCCTTCTTCGCGTCCGGCATCGCGGTCGGAATGCTGTCCTTGTCGTAGTGCCCGACCATTCCCTTGTCGAGCACCTGCGTCTTGCTGATGCCCTCCGCGATCGGCACCACGACGTCCAGCTTCGGTATGTAGAGGATCGCGAAACCCTGACCGGGCTCGAAGGCGTCCGGCTTGCCCTTGCCGTTCGCCCAGTCGTCCTCAAGGCTGCTGCGCGCGCTGCCCGCGAGATCGTGGGCCCGTATGTTCGACCACCACAGCTGGTAGGTGACGAACAGCAGCATCAACACCCCGATGCTGATGAACACTTCGCCGACCGCCCGGCTCGCGATCACCCCGGCGGTGGGCTTCGCCGCGCGCGCCGCGGCCCGCGCCTCGACCCGGGTCAGCGGCTTGCCGTCCGCCGCCTCCGTCTCGGGGTCCTTCTCCGGCGCGGCCGCCGCCGAGTGCCGCCCGCCGCCCTTCTTGGCGGCCTTCCTGCGCGCGGCCCGGCCACCGACGGCCGGCGGGATCCCGGCCGCCCGCCGCGTGTCCGCGGTGCGCAGCGCGACGGTCTCGTCGTCCTGTACGGGCCCGGGCTCGGCCTCGGGCTCCTGTAGCTCCTGTACGGGGACGTGGGCCGGCTCGGGCTCCTGTACGGCTACGGGTGCCGGTTCCGGGGCCTGTTGCTGGGCGGCGTGTTGCTGAGTGGCGGGCTGGGCGCCTCCGTACCAGTCCTGCTCGTACCCCTGCGGGTCGTACCACTCGGGCTCCGGCTCGGGCCGGCGCCGCGCCTCCTCAGCCTGCCCCTGCGCCTGTCCCTGGCCCTGCCCTTGCCCCTGGTCCGGCTCCTGTTCCTGCGCCCCCGTCGGCCGGAACCACGGCGACGGGTGCTGCCCCGGCAACGGATCGTTCAGCGGGTCGTCGAGGCGGCGCACGGCATCCTCGAACCCACTGCTCCCACCGTCCTGTTCGGGGCGCAGCGCGGTCACGCCGAGGCCCTGCCCACGACCGGCGCGAGCCCGGCCGATCTGGCCACCGCCCCCTGGTCCCCGCACTCGACGAGCCAGTTCGCGAGCATCAGGTGCCCGTGCTCGGTCAGCACCGACTCGGGGTGGAACTGCACGCCCTCGACGGGCAGTTCACGGTGGCGCAGCCCCATGACGATGCCGTCGTCGGTGCGCGCCGTGACCTCGAGGATCTCCGGTACGGTGCCGGGCTGCGCGGCCAGCGAGTGGTAGCGGGTGGCCGTGAAGGGGTCGGGGAGGCCCGCGAAGACGCCCTTGCCCTCGTGGTGGACGAGGGAGGTCTTCCCGTGCAGCAGCTCGGGCGCGCGGTCCACGACGCCGCCGTACGCCACCTGCATCGACTGCATGCCCAGGCAGACGCCGAAGACCGGCACCCCGGTCTGCGCGCAGTGCCGGACCATGTCGATGCAGACCCCGGCCTGTTCGGGGGCGCCGGGGCCGGGGCTGAGCAGTACGCCGTCGAACCCGTCCTGTGCGTGCGAGGTGGTCACCTCGTCGTTGCGCACGACCTCGCACTCTGCACCCAGCTGGTACAGGTACTGGACGAGGTTGAAGACGAAGCTGTCGTAGTTGTCGACGACGAGAATGCGGGTCTTGCTGGCGCTCACTGGCCGTTCACCGTCACATCGTTGAAGGGCAGCAGCGGCTCGGCCCACGGGAAAACGTACTGGAAGAGGACGTAGACGACCGCCAGGACGAGCAGGACCGAAATCCCCGCCCTCACCCAGGTGTTCCCCGGCAGATGCCGCCAGATCCAGCCGTACATGCCGGGCTCCCCTTCCACCGCTTAGCGATTACGGCACCAGACTAACGGCGCAACGCTTTCGGTTTGCCTGCCTCTACAGGCTGAGTGGCATCGAGATGCGCCCAGACGATCAGACGGTGACTGTGGCCCCACTCCGGCTCACACGTCGTCAGCGTCAGATAGCGCCCCGGCTCGTCGTACCCGGACTTGCGCGGCACCGGATCGATGACCCCGACGTCGGTGGGCAGCGTCTTGTACGGCTTGGTGTCGATGACGTACGTGAACCAGGTGTCCCCGTCGGTGAGTATCACCTGGTCACCGGGGGTGAGCTTGGGAAAGTCCTTGAAGGGGTCGCCGTAGGTGCGCCGGTGCCCGGCGACCGCGAAGTTCCCCTTCTGCCCGAGCTGGGCCGTCCCCGCGTAGTGGCCGAGCCCCTTCTTGAGGGTGTCGACCTCGGTGTTCTGCAGCACGGGCTTGTTCCACGTGAAACCGAGCCGTGGGATGTACATCACGGCGAAGGGATCGCCGTCCTTGTACGGCTTCGGCTTCGGCGGCGCCGTACTGGTCTGGCCGCCTTCGGGCGCCGCGCTGGCCACCGGCCGCTTCGCCCACTGGTCCTGGAGGTCGTCGATCTGACCGCCCATCGCGCTGTCGGCCTTCACACCGGTCCAGAACAGGACGTAGGCGACGAACAACACGATCAACGCGCCGACGGTGATGCAGACTTCGCTGAATGTCCTGATGGCGACACGTACCGACACAGGCCCCCCCCAGACGGCTCTGGCTACCGGCGGCTACTCCACGGCTCGGCTCACGCGTTCAGCTCGCGGGTTCAGCTCACGGGCTTCGCGTAATGGAGATCCACTGTGCCCGAGTAACCGGGAAGAGTCACTGCCCCGTCGTCCTCGACTTTCCAGCCGAGCCCGTAGGCGTTGACGTACAGCATGTAGTTCTGGATCTCCGGCGAGGCCGCGACCGCCTGCTTCAGCTTCTCCGGGTCACCGACCGCGGTGATCTTGTACGGGGGCGAGTAGACGCGGCCCTGGAGGATCAGGGTGTTGCCGACGCAGCGGACGGCGGAGGTGGAGATGAGGCGCTGGTCCATGACCTTGATGCCCTTGGCGCCGCCGTGCCACAGGGCGTTCACCACGGCCTGGAGGTCCTGCTGGTGGATGACCAGGTCGTTGGGTTGCGGCTCGGGGTAGCCGGGGAGCTTGGGGCCGGCGTTCGGCGGGGCGTCGTCGAGCGTGACGGAGACGGCCTCGCCCTTCAGCTTCTTCGTGCCCGAGGCCTTCTCCAGGGCGTCGACCTTCTTGTCGTCGGCCTCGGTGGAGCCGTTGTCCCGCTCGGCGAGGCGCTCGACGTCGGCGCGCACTCCGCTGTTGCCCGCGTCCAGTTCCTGGTTCTTGCGGCTGCGCTCCTGGATGAGGTCGGAGAGCTTCAGCAGCGACCCGTCCGTCCGGATATTGGTGCCCTTGGCCGTATTGAAACTGGTGAAGAAGATGAGCCCGGCGAGAGCGAACACGCCAACGGTGAGCAAGCGCACGGGCTTGAGACGCCCACGGGCGGAACTCTTGGCAGAGTCGGCGGAATTGCTCAACGTACCCTTATCTCCTTCGACGCCACGGAAGCACTACGCTAACGGACGCCCGAAGGAGCACTGGGAATCCCCACAACTTCCCCTTGTACGCTGCTCCGGAGCCAGCACCGCCCACGTACTCTGCGCGGCCACGCAGCGCATCGACAGGAGAGACCCTCGTGCCGAAGTCACGTATCCGCAAGAAGGCCGACTACACGCCGCCGCCGGCGTCGAAGCAGGCGGCGAACATCAAGCTGACCAACCGCGGCTGGGTGGCGCCGGTGATGCTGGCGCTGTTCCTGATCGGTCTGGTCTGGATCGTCGTCTTCTACGTGGCCGACGGCTCGCTGCCCATCAAGGCGCTCGGCAACTGGAACATCGTCGTGGGCTTCGGCTTCATCGCCGGCGGCTTCGGCGTCTCCACCCAGTGGAAATAGCCTCCGCCTCCCCTGTGGACGTAGCTCTGCCCTGAGCTATCCCCTGAGTTATCCACAGACTTTCGTCCACTGTCCACAGCCGTGGAAAAGGTCGCATGATCTGTGGATAACCCACCGAGTGTTGACGCCGGTGTGACCGGTCCGACTCCACTCGACCACCTGTTCGCCCCTTGTCCTTCCTGGTCAAACCCGTGTTGATGACAAGGGGCACAGCTGTTCCCCACAGGATGCACAAGATCCGCCACTCGCTGTGGACAACGTCGGTCACCCTCGGTGGAAAACCGGGCTCACGTGAGCTGCGCGGTCCTGACGACGACGGTGACGATCACGGCGAGCAGCACCACGGCGCAGGTCCCGTACTGAATGAGCGCGCGGCGCTCGCGCGGGGCGTGCACCATCGCGTACCCGACGATCAGGCCGCCGACGAGGCCGCCGATGTGGGCCTGCCAGGCGATGTTGAAGCCCGGGCTGAACGTGAAGATCAGGTTGATCACGAGCAGCGCGATGACCGGCCGCAGATCGTAGTTGAGCCGCCGCATCAGCACGGCGGTCGCGCCGAACAGGCCGAAGATCGCTCCGGAGGCGCCGAGCGAGGGCTGGTTCTGCGCGGCGAGCAGATAGGTCAGCGCGCTGCCGGCCAGGCCGGAGACGAAGTAGAGCGCGAGGTAGCGGGCCCGGCCGAGGGCCGCCTCCAGGGGTCCGCCGATCCACCACAGGCTGAGCATGTTGAAGGCGATGTGCACGACGGAGCCGTGCAGGAACATCGCGGTGAGCAGCCGGTACCACTGCCCTTCCGCGACGCCTTCGAGTCCGCCGAGGCCGGGTACCCAGGCGAGGCCGATCATCTCGAAGCGCTCGGTGAACCGGTCGCCGATCGCCATCTGCAGCACGTACACGACCACGCAGATCCCGACCAGCACCTTCGTGACCAGGCGCGGGTCGGAGGTGAGGGTGCCGCCCGCCATGGTGCGCGGCTGGTTGGCGCTCGGCGCGTGCCCGGTGCCCGAGCCGGTGCGCACGCACTCCGGACACTGGAAGCCGACGGAGGCGCTGACCATGCACTCGGGGCAGATGGGCCGCTCGCAGCGGGTGCAGCTGATGCCGGTCGGGCGGTCCGGGTGCCGGTAGCAGCCGGGCAGGCCCTGGGCGTCCTTCGGTTCCTGCGGGCTGCCGGGCGCCTGGTCCATGGCGGTCGTCCCCTCGGGTCTCGGGTCGAGCGGTCGGTGGGTGTGCGTCGGCGCCGCGCGGCCGCCCAACGCACCGCCCCGCCCATCCTTGTTACGGACGGGCGGGGCGCATTGGTTCCCTGCGGAACTACCGGGTCTCTACGACGACGGTCTCGATGACCACGTCGTCGACCGGCCGGTCGGTGCGGGGGTTGGTCCGCGTACCGGCGATCGCGTCGACGACCTTCTGGCTGGCCTCGTCGACGACCTCACCGAAGATGGTGTGCTTGCGGGTGAGCCAGTTGGTGGTCTGGACGGTGATGAAGAACTGCGAGCCGTTCGTGCCGGGTCCCGCGTTGGCCATGGCCAGCAGGTACGGCTTGTCGAAGGCGAGGTCGGGGTGGAACTCGTCCGCGAACTGGTAGCCCGGGTCGCCCGTGCCGTTTCCCAGCGGGTCGCCGCCCTGGATCATGAAGCCGTTGATGACGCGGTGGAAGATCGTGCCGTCGTAGAGGGGGGCCGTGGACTTCTCCCCGGTCCGCGGGTTGGTCCACTCCCGCTCGCCCTTGGCGAGCTCCACGAAGTTCTTGACCGTCTTGGGCGTGTGGTTCGGCAGCAGCCGGACCTCGATGTCCCCCTGGTTGGTCTTGAGAGTGGCGTACAGCTGCTCGGCCACGATCTGCCTTCCGTCGAGTTTTGTGCACCCCGATCCTCGCACGGAGCGGCCTTGGCGACGCCGGATGGAGTTGTCAGGGTTGTGCGGGGGTTTCGGCCGCCGAAAACCGGTCTACTCGCGGTCGAAGAGGCGCGCCTCGCCGCGATCCGTGGCATTGTCGTCGCCAAGCCCCTTTATCAAGCCGTACCAAGCCTTACCACCGCATTGACGCTCCCCACAGGCATGATCCGCAAAAGGGTGGAAAGGTGAAATACCTGTACGCCACCGAGGAGGAGGATCCCGTGACCCGCATCGACAGCGTGCGTGCCGCGACCGGCTCGGCGAAGGACAGCGTGCTGCATGCCGCGGAAGTGGTGGCGCCCTACGCCGAGACGGCAAGGGACCGCGCCACGACGTACGCGCACGACGCGCGCGTCGCGCTCGGGCCCAAGGTTTCGCAGGCCGCGCTCCAGGCGCGTGCCCAGTACGACGCGCACCTCGCGCCGCGCCTCGAGCAGGCGCGGACGCACGTACCGCCGAAGCTCGACCAGGCCGCGCACGACGCGGCGACCCGCACCCGCGATGCCGCCCGGCAGGCGGCGGCGTATTCGAAGCCGCGTATCGAGCAGGCGGTGGCGGCGTCCGAGCCGGTACGCAAGGAGGCCGCGGCCCGCGGCAGCGCGGCGTACTCCGGGCTGCGCGGGGAGGTGACCCCGAAGGAGATCCGCAAGCTGGTGCGCAAGCACGAGCGCCGGTCCCGCACGGGCCGCCTCGCCAAGCGTCTCGCCGTCGTCGGCATTCTCGTGGGCGGTGCCTTCGCCGCGTGGAAGTGGTGGGACAAGCAGGCCAACCCGGACTGGCTGGTGGAGCCGCCGGCCGCCACCGAGGTCCCCGACAGCGCACCGCTGACCTCCGTCGACGGCAGCGGCCAGGACATCCTCGACCCGGAGGTCCAGGCGAAGCAGGCGGAGGCGGACACCTCGCCCGCGGAGGACGAGCGCTGACGGCGCCCTCTGCCACGTACGAAGAAGTACGCGGCAGCAGAACACAGAAGTACGGCACGAGCCCCTCCGCCCGGGAGAATCTGGGCGGAGGGGCTTTTGCCGGGGTGGCGCCCGGGTGGCGTGCTGCGTACGGTGGCGCTGCCCGCCGAGCGGGACACTTCGAGGGGCGGTGGACCGTCCGCGAGGGCCTGATCGCCACCGCTCTGACGGTCCCCCGCCCCTGACTCCCGGCCGGGGTCGGCCCTACGCGTCGGCCGCCTGGAAGATGCTGAACCCCACGCCCTGGTCATCGACGCAGTTGGCGAACCTTCCCGCCGGGATGGTCACCGCTTCGCCCGCAGTCCCGCCGAGTTCACGGATCCGCGCGGTGGCCGCCTCCAGGTCGTCGACGCCGAAGGAGACGCGCGGGAACTTCGCCGTGTCTCCGTGGGGGAAGCCGCCCATGGGGTTCGGGCCGTGAATCATCGAGTACCCCGGGAAGTTCCCCTCCTTGAACTCCCACCCGAACAACGACTCCCAGAACTTGGTCGTCGACGGACACCAACCCGAACGGCTCGCCGACCCTGCCGCCGAACTTCGCGAACTCCATCGGGTTTCTGCTGAACAAGGCCGGTCAGCTCCTGACCGGCCTAGTTCGAAAGCGAGCTCGCTCCGTACGGACTCAGCGCGCGGAACTGGGGAATCCTCCGGTTTATCGATGCCCACGGCAGCCGCTCCCAGCAGTACATCGGCGAGCGCCTGCGCATCGACCGGTCGACGATGGTGACCCTGGTCGACGAGCTGGAGCAGATGGGCTACGTCGTCAGGCTGCGCGACCGGCACGACCGTCGGCGCTACGCCGTGACGCTCACCGAGTACGGCGAGCGTCAGTTGCGCGACGGGCTCGACTCGGTCGAGGAGAAAGTGACGAAGCGGTTCCTCGCACCCGTCAGCGAGCAGAGCAGCGAGCGCCTGATCTCCATCCTGGTCTCGCTGGTCGTACCGGAGGACGCCGCGGTGTCGGGCACCGACTAGGCCCTCGCGACCACCGCGGTAGGCACCGACGCGTTCGTCATCGCCGCACCGGTTCTCAGCCGGCTGCTGAGTTCGTTCGACCGTCTTACGGCGCTACAGGTGGCGCTGCTCGTGTTCGCCGTGGGCAACGCGGTCACCGCGCTGAGTCCCGCTTACACGGTGGCGCGGGTGTGCGATGGCCTTCGTCATCGGCGGGCTCACCGTCTCGACAGCGCTGGGCATGCTGTTGGGCAACATGATCGGCAGCGTCGACCGGCGGCTGACGCTCTGGGCGGTGACCGCGCTCGGCGTCGTCACGGCGCTCGCCGCCGCGACGCTGCTGCTCGGTATCAGCCCGCTCGCGGTCGACAACCTCGCCGTCGTCATCATCTGGGCCGGGATCCGAGGCATCACGGACGGAGCCCCCTCGGTCATCCAGCAGTACCGGCTGGTCAGCTTTACTCCCGCCTCGGCCCCGGTCCTGTTCGGCCTCAACTCCTCCGCCTGGCCGCCACCGTGCTCACCGCGCCCCCCATAGCGCAAAAAGCCCCTCTGACCTGGGTTTACACAGGTCAGAGGGGCTATGGGTGTGGAGCCTAGGGGAGTCGAACCCCTGACATCTGCCATGCAAAGACAGCGCTCTACCAACTGAGCTAAGGCCCCGAAAACGGTGCGTTCCACCGGAAGGTTCATGCTCCCGTGCGGCACCGCAGACCAGAGTACCGGGTCACCCCCTGAATCCTGCAAAAAGATTGGGGGTCCCGGCGGGCGACCACTCTCCGTAAGATGCCCCACGTGCTTCGCGGCAGCGAAGGACCGTACATGGGGAAGCGATGGGGAGACGCAATGGACGCCGCACAGCAGGAAGCCACCGCAAGAGCCCGGGAGCTCCAGCGGAACTGGTACGGGGAGCCGCTGGGGGCGCTCTTCCGCCGGCTGATCGAGGACCTGGGGCTCAACCAGGCGCGCCTCGCGGGGGTGCTCGGCCTCTCCGCCCCCATGCTGTCGCAGCTGATGAGCGGTCAGCGCGCGAAGATCGGAAACCCCGCGGTGGTGCAGCGCGTGCAGCAACTGCAGGCGCTCTCGGGGCAGGTCGCCGACGGCAGCGTCAGCGCGGCCGAGGCCACCGAGCGGATGGACGAGATCAAGAAGTCTCAGGGCGGCTCCGTACTCACCAACACCGGGCAGCAGTCGAACAGTTCGGGCGCGCCGACGGTGAAGCGCGTGGTGCGCGAGATCCAGTCGCTGCTGCGCTCCGTCTCCGCCGCGGGCGACATCATCGACGCGGCGGACTCCCTCGCCCCCACCCACCCCGAACTGGCAGAGTTCCTCCGGGTGTACGGCGCGGGGCGCACCTCCGACGCGGTCGCCCACTACCAGTCGCACCAGAACTGACCCCGGCCTGGCGCGCCGCCGTGTCCGGCTCCGAAGGGGGAGCGACGCACGACCATGGGTGAGGTCTTCGCCGGCCGGTACGAACTGGCCGATCCGATCGGCCGCGGGGGAGTGGGCGCGGTCTGGCGCGCCTGGGACCACCGGCGCCGCCGCTATGTGGCGGCGAAAGTGCTTCAGCAGTCCGATGCCCACACCTTGCTGCGCTTCGTGCGGGAGCAGTCGCTGCGCATCGATCATCCGCATGTGCTGGCCCCGGCCAGTTGGGCCGCGGACGACGACAAGGTCCTGTTCACCATGGACCTGGTCGCCGGCGGCTCGCTGGTCCATCTCGTCGCGGACTACGGGCCGCTGCCGCCGCAGTTCGTCTGCCTCCTGCTCGACCAGCTCCTCTCCGGGCTCTCCGCCGTGCACGCGGAGGGCGTGGTGCACCGCGACATCAAGCCCGCCAACCTCCTCCTGGAGGCGACCGGCACCGGGCTTCCGCATCTGCGGGTGTCCGACTTCGGCATCGCGATGCGCAAGGGCGAGCCGCGCCTGACGGAGGCGGACTATGTGGTGGGCACGCCGGGGTACTTCGCGCCCGAGCAGGAGATGGGCGCGGAACCCGACTTCCCCGCCGACCTGTTCGCCACGGGTCTCGTCGGCCTCTACCTCCTCGAAGGCGCGCGGCCCGACTCCAGGGCACTGGTCAAGCACTTCGAGGAACACGGCACGCCGCGGGCGCCCCGGGGCGTGCCGGGTCCGCTGTGGGACGTCCTCGCGGGTCTGCTGCAGCCGGACCCCGACACCCGCTTCCGCACCGCGACCGGCGCCCGCAAGGCACTCCTCTCCGCCTCCGAACTCCTGCCGGAGCCGGGTCCCGACGACGAGCTGATCGAGGTCTTCGACCAACTCGGCCCCCTCCCCCCGGGCTTCGCCCCCGGCGGCCCAGCCGTACGCGGCCGCAGGGCCCGCCCACTGGACGCCGCGAGCACACCAACGGGCGGTGCCACCCCGCCGCTCCATGAGGCGAGCACGGTGGGGCCGGGGATGGGCGCGGCTGGTCCGGGAGGCAGTGCGGCGGGGCCGGAGGCCGGGCCGGAAACCGGCGCGGCAGGCCCCGGAGCGACCCCTTCGGCACATGGGGCAGTCGCCCCGCCGTCCACCAACTCCCCGCTCCCACCACGGCCTTCGGCACCCCCCACGGCCTCGGTACCTTCCGCGGCCGCGATACCTCCCGCGCCACCAACGCCCCCGGCGGCCCACATCCCTCCCGCCCCCGAGCTGCCCCCGGCACCACCGGTCCAGCACACCCCGCCACCGGCCAAGCCCCCGGCACCACCGGTCCAGCACACCCCGCCACCGGCCAAGCCCACGGCACCCCCCGCCGAAGCCACCCCGCCGCCGGCCGAACTCACGGCACCACCCACCGAGTCCACGCCACCACCGGCCAGGCCCACCCAGCCACCGGCCACCCCCACGCCCACTCCGCTGCCCGTCGAGTTCACCCCGCCACACGTCACACCGCCGCCGCCCACGCTCCGGCCAGGACCACCGGCCGAACCGACACCCGCGCCCGCGCCCGCGCCGAGCCACGACCCCAGCCCCAGCCCCGGCCACGACTCCGGCCCCGGCCCCAAGCCCGCCGCCGGCACCACGCCCTCGCACGACCCCGCGGCCCCCGTACCCGAACCAGCGCTCGCCCCCACGCCTCTCACCCCGCACCCTGCCGCCCCCTCCCCGCTCGCCCCTCCCCAGGCCCGTCACTCTCTGTACGCACACGATGACGCAGAAGTTCCCCGTCTCCGCCCCCCACGACCGGGACCACCCGCGAGGGTGACGATCCCGGTATTGCTCCTGGCCGTGATCTGTTTCGCCGTGGGCATCTGGGCCCTGACCCACCCCTGACCCCAGCCACCCCACCCCACCCGCACCCACACCCGCACTCGCCACCCGCACACCCCGGCTCGGGCCCGCCGCACACACCCACCGCTCCACTCAGCCCCGCACCCTCCGAAACCTCCGCACCGCGACCATCCGCCACACCCCCAGCCACAGCACCAACGCGCTCCCGGTCCCGACCCCGGTCACCCCCACCAGCGTCATCAGGCCGTCCCCCGGCGACGTAGCGGAGGAGGCCGTCGCCCCGGCGGAAGCGCCACCTCGCCCACCCGCGGCCCCGGAGTCCGCACCCGAACCGGCACCAGACCCGGAACCGGCCCCCGGGGACGCCTCCGCCCCCTTCCCCTCCGCCTCGGAGGAGGAACCGTCACCCCACTCGGCGCCGCCCTCCCCCCGCTCGGCAGCCGCCAGATCCGCCGACGTCACCTGGAACTCCCCCGGATCCCGTACGTAGTCGGGCGCCCGCTTCTCGTCCCCATCGACGGTCACCCTCAAGGTCACCCCGAAGTCCCCGCCGCCGAACTTCCCGGCCAGCGCCGGGTCGAGCGTGACCTTGAGGCAGTACCAGCCGGCGACCCGCATCGCCGCTTCGTCCTTGCGCGACAACAGCCGGTTCCCGTACGAGACGGGCGGCAGCGGATCGAGCGCGGCCGACGCCGAATCCCCCGAGTACGGGGCCCCCTTCACCGCCACCTGCGCCCGCGCGGGGTTGTACAGCTCCATGTCGAGTGCCCCCGCCACCGCACCTCGCCGGGCGCCGTCCCCCGTCACACCGCCCAACTCGGCGCCGAGGAAGAGCTGTTGCCCCCAGTCCACCGGAACCCGGTAGAAGTGGCTCTGCCCCGGCCGGATCCGGTCCTTCCAGACGCCGGACGTGAGCGCCTTGGCATCGTTGAACCCGGTGCCACCGACGCGCCGCACGCCCGCCCCCGAAGGCAGCGCAGCCGTCTCCGACGGCCAGGGGCGCGCCTCCTCGCTGGGCGTCGCGGACACAAGACCCGGCTCGGTGGCCACCCGCAGTTCGAGCCCCCAGGCCCGACCACTCGACCCGGCCGCCGCCTCGCGCTCCACGACTACGTAGTACGTCCCCGCCGACTGGCACCGCAGCCCTCCCGGACGTACGGAACGCTCGACCGCGACCGCGATCGGTTGCGGGGAGGAGCCGGACCGGAACGTCGCGCGCCCCGCGTCGCACTCATTGCCCCGCAGGTCCCGCAGCGACACCGCGATGCCGTCCGAGGCCGCCGCCTTCACCCCCGAACCGAGCGGGGGCACGGCGACGACCGAGGCGTACGCGGTCGCCGCCCCGTCCAGTTCGACGCGGTAGTACGCGACGGCGCCGTCCCCCGCCGCGAGCGAACTCCGGTAGGTCTCACCGGTCTTGAGCTGCGCCGCCGTCGCACTGCCGCGCGCCCCTCCGACGGTCCGGGCCCCCTCGGCGTAGACGTATGGATCGCCGCTGTCCACCGCCACCGCGGCCCCTGGCGCCACCATCACCAGCGCCGCGCCCAGGCCCGCCCCGGCCATGCCCCTCGCCAGGCCCCGGCCGCGTCGGACCGTCCTCAGCCGCCTCAGGAGTCTCCCCATGGACGGTCATCCTGCCGTTCCGGACCACGTGGTGTCCGCCGTGCGATGCTTTCCCGCCATCCAGCGGCCCACGGAGTCGCATACGTGAAGGCGGCCCGGACAGCACAAGGCCCCGGCCGCTACAGCGACCGGGGCCCTATGAAGAGACTGTTGTCGATACTCACGAACCCGTGGGCACGGAGTCAGTCGCCTCCGTCCACAGATCCTGCTCGGCGCGATCCGCCTGGATCTGGCGGTACACGAGGAGCCCGCCGATGGCGGCCAGTGCGACCAGGAGAAGCTTCTTCACCGCGCGACCTCGTCTTTCCTTGACGTAGGGGACTTCTGGCGCCCGACTATACACACCGATCGATACCGATCGGTGACCTGGATCCACCTCAACTCGACCCCTGCGAACCGCGGTAGAAACGGTCGTTTGCGCCCATCCGAGTGGTGTTCATCTGAATATCGACGCCCCGCGAGCGTCGGTCCCACCCTCGCGTCTCTCCATCCACATCATGAGGAAAGTACGCAAATCGCCCAACCTGAAAGCGAGGGGCCATGACCAAGAACAGGGTCATGACGCTGTGGACCGTCATCATCTCCGCCTTCATCGCGCTCTTCTCGGCGCTCGGACTCACCTCCCCGGCCACCGCGGCCACCACGACCGCTCCGGCCCAGCAGGCGGAGAAGACGCAGACCGCGCAGGCCAGCACTCCTGCCACCGAGTCGGCCCGCCCGTACTGGGCCTTCAAGCGGTCCCTGCCACCGACGATGAAGCAGCGCATCCGCGCCGAGGCCCACGGTTCCTCCCCCAGCGCCCGCCACCGCCCGCCGGCCGACACTGAGCAGCGCAACGCCGACAGCAACCTGGCGTCCGAGGCCCTCACCACGCAGAAGTAGGCCGCCCCAGGCAGTAGACGCGCAGCACGAGCAGCACAGACGGAACAGACGGAACAGACGGAACAGCCGGGCGCACTACAACGCCCGGACCAGGCAAGACCGCACACAGCAAGACCGCACAACAGAAGAGCACGACTGTCGAACGAGGCCCCAGCCATCCCCTACGGCTGCGAGGGCCCATCGGCATGTCCGCGCGCACCCTCGCGCCACATACAACAGAACCACCGCGTACAGCAGAACGATCGCGTACAGCAGAAGACCCCCAAGCGTTTCCGCTTGAGGGTCCTCATGATGTGGGGCTAACAGGATTTGAACCTGTGGCCTCATCCTTATCAGGGATGCGCTCTAACCAACTGAGCTATAGCCCCGCCGCGCTCTGCGGGGTGTGTCCCGCGCGCTGACTCCTGAAGATTAGCGCACTGGGGGGCCAGTCCCAAAATCGATAGTCCCGGCCCGCCCACCAGCGGATCTCTCAGACGTCACTCGTCCTCGGCGAGCGTGAGCTCGACGCCGCCGACGAAGCCCGCGGAGAGGTTGTAGATGAACGCGCCGAGCGTCGCCAGGGCCGTGGCCAGGACGACGTCGATGACGGCGATGACCGTCGTGAACATCAGGACGCGCGGCAGCGACAGGAACGACTGCAGGTCGAAGCCGTTGGACTCGTTCGAGCCCGTGGCCTCGGAGATCGTGCCGCCCACGGTCGAGAAGACGCCCATGGCGTCCATGACCATCCACAGCACGGCGGCCGCGATGATCGTGCAGATGCCGAGCGCGATGGAGAGCAGGAAGCTGACCTTCATCACCGACCACGGATCCGCCTTGGCGACCCGCAGCCGGGCCTTGCGGGTGCGCGGGGTGGTGCGCGCCCCGGTGCGCGGCCTGCGAACCCCGTCCGGGGAGTTCTGGTAGGCCTGCGGCGGGTGGTACGGCTGGGCCGGCTGCTGCGGCCGCTCGCCCGGCAGGGCACCGCTGCCCCCGGCCGCGTATTGCTGGGTCTGCGGACCTCGGGTGTCCGTCACAGTTCCCCCCTGGGATCCATGAGACTCGTTCGAGTCAGAAGAGCCTTTGGCGTCGGCGACGCCGTCAATGTCGTGAGCGGAGCCACGGCCGCTCTCGGTTTCCGTACCGGTGGATGTACCGGTAGAGCCTGCGCCCGTGGCTCCGCTCACGATGACTCACTCCTCGCGCTACTCGGCCGAGGACTGTCCGCCCTCGTCCGTTCCGACGGCCGTCTCGCCCGCGGTGGATTCGTCGTTCTCGGCGCCGTCCGCGTCCTGCGCGATGTCGCCGTCGACTTCCTCCGCCTCACGACCGGCCTCGGCGTTACGTGCGATGCCGACGACGGCATCGCGCTTGCCCAGGTTGATCAGTTGGACGCCCATGGTGTCACGGCCCGTCTCCCTGACCTCGTTGACTCGCGTACGAATCACACCGCCGGACAGCGTGATGGCGAGGATCTCATCGGTCTCCTCGACCACCAGGGCACCGACGAGTTCGCCGCGGTCCTCCACGATCCTGGCGGCCTTGATACCGAGGCCACCGCGACCCTGGACGCGGTAATCGTCGACGTTGGTCCGCTTTGCGTACCCACCGTCGGTGGCGGTGAACACGAACGTACCGGCACGGACGACATTCATCGAGAGCAGTTCGTCTCCCTCGCGGAAGCTCATGCCCTTCACGCCGGAGGTGGCACGGCCCATCGGACGCAGCGCGTCGTCGGTGGCCGTGAACCGGATGGACTGCGCCTTCTTACTGATGAGCAGCAGGTCGTCCTCGGGGGACACCAGCTCGGCGCCGATCAGCTCGTCGTCCGAACCGTCCGCGGCCTCACGGAGGTTGATGGCGATGACACCGCCGGAGCGCGGCGAGTCGTAGTCCTTGAGAGGCGTCTTCTTTACGAGGCCGGCCTTTGTGGCGAGGACCAGGTAGGGCACCGCTTCGTAGTCGCGGATCGCGAGGATCTCGGCGATCGACTCGTCCGGCTGGAAGGCGAGCAGGTTCGCCACGTGCTGGCCGCGCGCGTCCCTGCCGGCGTCCGGGAGTTCGTACGCCTTCGCCCTGTAGACGCGTCCCTTGTTGGTGAAGAAGAGCAGCCAGTGGTGCGTCGTCGATACGAAGAAGTGGTCGACGATGTCGTCTTCCTTGAGCTTCGTGCCGCGTACGCCCTTGCCGCCGCGCTTCTGGGAGCGGTAGTCGTCGGTCTTGGTGCGCTTGATGTAGCCGCCGCGCGTGATGGTGACGACGATGTCCTCTTCGGCGATGAGGTCCTCGATGGACATGTCGCCTTCGAAGGGCACCAGCTTGGTGCGGCGGTCGTCGCCGAACTTGTCGACGATCTGCTGCAGTTCCGCGCTGACGATCTCGCGCTGGCGCTGCGGCGAGGCCAGGATCGCGTTGTACTCGTTGATCTTCTGCTGGAGCTCGTCGTGCTCCTGGACGATCTTCTGGCGCTCCAGGGCGGCCAGTCGGCGCAGCTGCATCTCGAGGATGGCGTTCGCCTGGATCTCGTCGATCTCCAGGAGGCCCATGAGGCCCTCTCGAGCGACGTCTACGGTCTCGCTGCGCCGGATGAGGGCGATGACCTCGTCGATGGCGTCCAGGGCCTTCAGGAGGCCGCGCAGGATGTGTGCGCGCTCCTCGGCCTTGCGCAGGCGGAACTTCGTACGCCGGACGATGACCTCGATCTGGTGCGCCACCCAGTGCCGGATGAACGCGTCGAGGGACAGCGTGCGCGGCACACCGTCGACGAGCGCCAGCATGTTGGCGCCGAAGTTCGTCTGCAGGTCGGTGTGCTTGTAGAGGTTGTTCAGGACGACCTTGGCGACCGCGTCCCGCTTGAGGACGATGACCAGGCGCTGGCCCGTACGGGACGACGTCTCGTCGCGGACGTCCGCGATGCCGCCGACCCTGCCGTCCTTCACGAGGTCGGCGATCTTCTGGGCGAGGTTGTCCGGGTTGACCTGGTAGGGCAGCTCCGTGACGACCAGGCACTGGCGGTTCTGGATCTCCTCGACGGCGACGACCGCGCGCATCGTGATGGAGCCGCGGCCGGTGCGGTACGCCTCCTCGATGCCCTTGCGGCCCACCACGAGGGCGCCGGTCGGGAAGTCGGGGCCCTTGATGCGCTCGACGAGCGCGTCCAGGAGCTCCTCGTGCGAGGCCTCCGGGTTCTCCAGGCACCACTGGGCACCGGCGGCGACCTCGCGCAGGTTGTGCGGCGGGATGTTGGTCGCCATGCCGACCGCGATGCCGGCCGAGCCGTTGATCAGCAGGTTCGGGAAGCGGGCCGGCAGGACGGTCGGCTCCTGGGAGCGGCCGTCGTAGTTGTCCGTGAAGTCGACGGTCTCCTCGTCGATGTCCCGGACCATCTCCATGGACAGCGGCGCCATCTTGCACTCGGTGTAGCGCATGGCGGCCGCGGGGTCGTTGCCCGGAGAGCCGAAGTTTCCGTTGGAGTCCACCAGCGGCATCCGCATCGACCACGGCTGGGCGAGGCGCACCAGGGCGTCGTAGATCGAGGAGTCGCCGTGCGGGTGGTAGTTGCCCATGACGTCGCCGACGACGCGGGCGCACTTGTAGAAGCCCTTCTCGGGCCGGTAGCCGCCGTCGTACATGGCGTACAGGACGCGGCGGTGGACGGGCTTGAGGCCGTCGCGTACGTCGGGCAGCGCGCGGGACACGATGACGGACATCGCGTAGTCCAGGTAGGAGCGCTGCATCTCCGTCTCGAGCCCGACGGGCTCGATGCGCATCGCGATGGCGCTGCCGTCCGCGTTCTCTTCAGGCGGCGTGGGGGTGTTCTCGTCGGCCATTGCTGGTCAAGATCCTTTCTGCGCGGTCAGCTGAGACCGACTCAGATGTCGAGGAAGCGGACGTCCTTGGCGTTGCGCTGGATGAACGAACGGCGGGCCTCGACGTCCTCACCCATGAGGACCGAGAACAGGTCGTCGGCCTGGGCGGCGTCGTCGAGCGTGACCTGGCCGAGCACGCGGTGCTCCTGGTCCATGGTCGTGACGCGCAGCTCCTCGGCGTTCATCTCGCCGAGACCCTTGAAGCGCTGGACCGAGTCCTCGCGGATGCGCTTGCCGGCCTGCCTGCCCATCTCGATCAGGGCGTCGCGCTCGCGGTCCGAGTACGCGTACTCGAAGTCGTCGCGACCCCACTTGATCTTGTAGAGCGGCGGGCGCGACAGGAAGACGTGACCGGCCTCGACCAGCGGGCGCATGAAGCGGAACAGGAACGTCAGCAGCAGGGTGTTGATGTGCTGGCCGTCGACGTCGGCGTCCGCCATCAGAATGATCTTGTGGTAGCGGAGCTTCTCGATGTCGAAGTCCTCGTGGACTCCGGTGCCGAAGGCCGAGATCAGCGCCTGGATCTCCTGGTTGTGCAGGATCTTGTCGACGCGCGCCTTCTCGACGTTCAGGATCTTGCCTCGGATCGGCAGGATCGCCTGGTACATCGGGTCACGGCCGGACTTCGCCGAACCGCCGGCGGAGTCGCCCTCGACGATGAAGATCTCGCACTTGGTGGGGTCGTTCGACTGGCAGTCGGAGAGCTTGCCCGGCAGCGACGCGGTCTCCAGGAGGCCCTTGCGACGGGTCAGGTCGCGGGCCTTGCGGGCCGCCACGCGCGCGGTGGCCGCCTGGATGGCCTTGCGGATGATGTCCGTGGCCTCGTTCGGATTCCGGTCCAGCCAGTCGTTGAGGTGCTCGTAGACGACCTTCTGGACGAAGGTCTTCGCCTCCGTGTTGCCCAGCTTGGTCTTGGTCTGGCCCTCGAACTGCGGCTCGCTCAGCTTGATCGAGATGATCGCGGTCAGACCCTCGCGGATGTCGTCACCCGTGAGGTTGTCGTCCTTCTCGCGCAGCAGTCGCTTCTCGCGCGCGTACTTGTTGATGAGCGAGGTCATCGCGGCGCGGAAGCCCTCTTCGTGGGTGCCGCCCTCGTGCGTGTGGATCACGTTCGCGAAGGAGTAGACGCCCTCGCTGTAGCTGGAGTTCCACTGCATCGCGACCTCGATGGACAGGAGCTTGTCCTTGTCCTCGGCCTCGATGTCGATCACGGAGGGGTGTACGACCTCTCCCTTGCGGGAGTTGAGGTACTTCACGAAGTCGACGATGCCGCCTTCGTAGTGGTACGACACCGAGCGCGGCTCGAAGGCGGTGTCGTCGCCCGCCTCGTTCGTGTCCGCGCCCGCCGTGGCCTTCGCCGTGTCGCGCTCGTCCGTGAGGTTGATCTTCAGGCCCTTGTTGAGGAAGGCCATCTCCTGGAAGCGCCGCGACAGCGTCTCGAAGGAGTACTCGGTGGTCTCGAAGATGTCGCCGTCGGCCCAGAAGGTGACCGAGGTGCCGGTCTCCTCGGTGGCCTCGTGCTGGGCGAGCGGGGCGGTCGGGACGCCGGCCTTGTACTCCTGCGTCCAGCGGTAGCCCTCGGTCTTGATCTCGACGGAGACCTTCGTGGACAGCGCGTTCACGACGGAGACGCCGACGCCGTGCAGACCACCGGAGACGGCGTAGCCGCCGCCTCCGAACTTGCCGCCCGCGTGCAGGACGGTCAGCACGACCTCGACGGCGGGCTTGCCCTCGGAGGCGACCATGCCCACGGGGATGCCGCGGCCGTTGTCGACGACGCGGACGCCGCCGTCGGGCAGGATCGTGACGTCGATCGTGTCCGCGTACCCGGCCAGGGCCTCGTCGACGGAGTTGTCCACGACCTCCTGCACCATGTGGTGAAGGCCACGCTCACCGGTCGAGCCGATGTACATGCCGGGTCGCTTGCGGACCGCGTCCAGCCCTTCGAGGACGGTGATCGCACTGGCGTCGTACGAGCCCTCTGTGGCCTCGACGTGCTCTTCGGCGTCGGTGGACGGGATGTTCTCGTTGGGGTTGCCGGAATCGGCCACGAAGCGCCCTTTCTGGCACAGCACAAACCAAGCTCCCGGTTGGTGGCCGGAGCGGCTGCGGCGTGTTTGTTCGGTAGGCCCTGATCAGCGTTGCTCGGTGCGTCCCACAAGTGGGGCGGGATTGTCTCCCAGTGTACCGGTAGCCCGGACATAGATGGGGGTTTGGCGGTGCCTGAGTCCTCATGTGCCGCCCTCAACCGGTCTCGGCCGACTCCCCCCATGCGGAGCGGGCCCCCAAGAGGCTCACAGTGGCACTCAGCGCTTCGAGGTGTGAACCACCAGCTACGGCGGCCGATCACTCACCCGTAGGTGTCGCCGTGACCCGTGCTCCCGGGGGCTCGCAAGGGGCCGTAGCGGCGGGGGCCGCCGCCGGGATTCTTGATGTCGATACGGCGTACGGTGCCGTGCCCAAGATCCTCGTTCAGGCGTCTGACCAGCTGCGGAGCCAGCATCCGTACCTGCGTCGCCCAGGCCGTCGAATCGCACTGCACGACCAGGACGCGCTCGTCCTCGTCGTACGTCTGCGGAACGCAGTGCTTGGCGAGGTCCTCGCCGACGATCTGCGGCCAGCGCCCCATGACGCCGCCGACGGCGGCGGGCGTCTCCCAGCCGCGCTCGGTGATCAGCCGGTTGATGGCGGCGCCGAGGCCCATCGGGTCCCGCCCGTCGGAGCGCGCCCCGGACCGCAGTCCGCCACCGCGCCGGGCCTGCTTCTTCTGCTGGGCGGAGTCACCACGCGCGCGTGCCGCTTCCTTCGCCGCCCGTAGGGCGACGCGGGCCAGGTCGACACCTGAAGGTTCGGGCTCGCGTTTTGGTTCCCGCGAGCCCTTCGCACCTTCGGGGGATTCGTCGCCGCTCACAGCCGCTCCACCGTCCCGTCCGACACCGCGTACCGGGTGCCGGCCAGGACGTCCGGTACGTCGTCGTCGACGGCGGCCGTGACGAGGACCTGCTCACCCGGCGCCACGAGCTCCGCCAGCCGCTCCCTGCGGCGCGCGTCCAGCTCGGCGAAGACGTCGTCGAGCACGAGCACCGGCTCGTTCCCCTCGGCACGCAGCAGGTCGTATGAGGCAAGGCGCAGCGCCAGCGCGTACGACCAGGACTCGCCGTGGCTCGCGTAGCCCTTGGCGGGCAGCTGGCCGAGTTTGAGGACCAGTTCGTCGCGGTGCGGGCCGACCAGTGTGACGCCCCGCTCGATCTCCTGCTTGCGCGCACCCTCAAGGGCCGCCATCAGCTGCTCGTACAGCTCCTCGCGCGCGTGCCCGACGATTTCGGGGGACGAGGGCTTGTACTCCAGGGCGATCGGTCCGCCGCCGGGCGCCAGTTGCTCGTACGCCTTGTCGGCCAGCGGCTGGAGCGTCGCGATCAGGTCGAGGCGCTGCGCGAGCAGCTCCGCGCCCGCGCGCGCGATGTGCTGGTCCCACACGTCGAGCGTGGACAGGTCCATGGAGCGCCCGCCGTGCCGCCGCGCGAGCGCCGCGGACTTCAGGAGCGTATTGCGCTGCTTCAGGACACGGTCGTAATCGGAACGCACCCCGGCCATCCGCGGCGAGCGCGCGGTGATCAGCTCGTCGAGGAAGCGCCGCCGCTCCCCGGGGTCCCCCTTGACCAGCGCGAGGTCCTCGGGCGCGAACAGCACCGTGCGTACGATCCCCAGCACGTCACGCGGCTTGACCTGCGAGGAGCGGTTGATGCGGGCGCGGTTGGCCTTGCCGGGGTTGAGTTCGAGCTCGATGAGCTGCTGGCGGTCGCCCTGGCGCACCTGCGCCCGGATCACGGAGCGCTCGGCGCCCATGCGGACCAGCGGGGCGTCCGAGGAGACGCGGTGGCTGCCGAGGTTGGCCAGATAGCCGACGGCCTCCACGAGGTTCGTCTTGCCCTGCCCGTTCGGGCCCACGAACGCGGTGACGCCCGGTTCGAGTGCGACCTCGGCCCGGGCGTACGAGCGGAAGTCGGCCAGCGACAGATGCGTGACGTGCATGGTCGTGGGCCGACCTCCCCCAACGTTCTGAACAGCGGTTTTCTACAGGTGTGGAGCGTTTGTGGGCGCTACTTCTTCTCGACGGCGTGGCCGCCGAACTGGTTCCGCAGCGCCGCGATCATCTTCATCTGCGGCGAGTCCTCCTGCCGCGAGGCGAAGCGCGCGAAGAGCGACGCGGTGATCGCCGGGAGCGGGACGGCGTTGTCGATGGCGGCCTCCACGGTCCAGCGGCCCTCGCCGGAGTCGGCGGCGTAACCGCGCAGCTTGTCCAGGTGCTGGTCCTCGTCGAGGGCGTTGACCGCGAGGTCGAGGAGCCAGGAGCGGATGACCGTGCCCTCCTGCCAGGAGCGGAAGACCTCGCGGACGTTGTCCACGGAGTCGACCTTCTCCAGGAGCTCCCAGCCCTCGGCGTAGGCCTGCATCATCGCGTACTCGATGCCGTTGTGGACCATCTTCGCGAAGTGGCCCGCGCCGACCTTGCCGGCGTGCACGGAACCGTAGTCGCCCTCGGGCTTGAGGGCGTCGAAGACCGGCTGGACCTTGGCGACGTCCTCGGCGGAGCCGCCGTACATCAGCGCGTAGCCGTTCTCGAGGCCCCAGACGCCGCCTGAGACGCCGCAGTCGACGAAGCCGATGCCCTTGGCCGCCAGCTCCTCGGCGTGCTTCTCGTCGTCCGTCCAGCGCGAGTTGCCGCCGTCGACGACGACGTCGCCGGGCTGGAGGAGTTCGCCGAGTTCGTCGATGGTGGACTGGGTCGCGGCGCCGGCCGGGACCATCACCCACACCACACGCGGGCCCTTGAGCTTGCCCACAAGCTCTTCGAGGCTGTGGACGTCCGCGAGGTCCGGGTTGCGGTCGTAGCCGAAGACGGTGTGGCCCGCGCGGCGGATGCGCTCGCGCATGTTGCCGCCCATCTTGCCGAGGCCGACGAGACCGAGCTCCATCAGTGGTTCCTTACGTTGCGACGGCGCGTGAGGTGGTGCGGGGCGGTACGAGCGCACGCGCGCGTGGCGTGCTCGTAGCCCTCGTACCTGGGTCCGAGCCTAAACCCGGACGCTCCCGCACACCTGTGGGCATAGCCGCTCAGGCGAACCCCGAGCGGCTATGCCCCTCAGGAGCCTCAGCCGGACAGCCGCACCGGCATGATCAGGTACTTGTACGCGTCGTCCGCCTCGGCGTCCAGGGCCGGCTTGCCGGAGAGCAGCGCTGGCTTGGTCGACGTCGTGAACGACAGCTGGGCGACCGGGGAGTCGATCGCGCTCAGGCCGTCGAGCAGGAAGGTCGGGTTGAAGGCGATGGAGATGTCGTCGCCCTCCAGGTTCGCGTCCACCCTTTCCACAGCCTGTGCGTCGTCGCTGGAGCCGGCCTCCAGGATGAGCACGCCCTGCTCGAAGCTGAGCCGCACCGGGGTGTTGCGCTCGGCGACGAGGGCCACACGCTTGACGGCCTCCACGAAGGGGGCGGTCTCGATGACGGCCACGGAGTTGAACTCCGTCGGGAACAGCGTGCGGTACTTCGGCAGGTCGCCTTCCAGGAGGCGGGTGGTGGTGCGGCGGCCCGCGCCCTCGAAGCCGATGAGGCCCTCGCCCGCGCCGGAGCCGGACAGCGCCAGCGTCACCGTGTCACCGCTCGTGAGCGCCTTCGCGGTGTCCAGGAGCGTCTTGGCGGGCACCAGGGCGACGGCGGACGCCTCCGGGTCCTCGGGCTTCCACAGGAAGTCGCGGACCGCGAAGCGGTAGCGGTCGGTGGAGGCCAGCGTCACCGTGTCGCCCTCGATCTCGATGCGCACACCGGTGAGGACGGGCAGCGTGTCGTCGCGGCCGGCCGCGATGGCCACCTGGGAGGCGGCGGCGGCGAAGACCTCGCCAGGGACGGTGCCCGTGGCGGTCGGCATCTGCGGCAGCGCCGGGTACTCCTCCACAGGAAGCGTGTGGAGTGTGAATCGCGAGGAACCGCAGACGACGGTGGCTCGTACACCGTCTGTGGAGATCTCCACCGGACGGTTGGGCAGAGCGCGGCAGATGTCGGCGAGCAGGCGGCCGGAGACGAGCACCGTGCCCTCCTCGTCGACCTCCGCGTCCACCGAAACGCGTGCCGAGACTTCGTAGTCGAAGCTCGACAGGCTGAGTGCGCCTTCCTCGGCCTTCAGCAGAAGGCCCGCGAGGACGGGCGCAGGCGGTCGTGCCGGAAGGCTGCGCGCCGCCCAGGCCACCGCCTCCGCGAGTACGTCGCGTTCCACCCGGATCTTCACTTAAGCCGCCTCCTGCTGTTGCTGGCTGCTCTCGCCCTGCTTGGTCTTCGGTCTGCCGTCTGCATCGGCAGACGTGGTGTCGCTCGGCCCACAGCTGGGGAGAACGACGGGGACCAGTCTGACGCACGGCACTGACAGTCGTTGCCCGCCTCGGTCAAGTCGCGTCGAACCGCGGCCGAGGGTCCGAGACCGACTTGTGCACAGCCCCCTCTTCGAAACGAATTCCCAGCTCTTACTAGTTGGGGGTAGTAGTAGGGGCTGTGGAAAGCGTGGATAACCGCTAAATCGCAGGTCAGAGGCGGTTTTTTGTCCACTGCGGCTGTGGGCCGAGACGGTGGACAACCGGCGCTCGCTGTGGACGGCGGAAAGTTCTGCACACCCGATGCACAGCCTGGGGCGACTTCTCCCCAGCGCCGTCCCCAGCTTTACCCCAGTTCTCCCCAGCCCAACCAAGCACCTTGGTGTGACGCCTTTCACTCGGCGGAGTGAGATGGCGCGTTGCATTGCCGAACAGTGGACAGCCGTGTGGAGAAGCCGCCGATCACTGTGCACAACGATCCTGAGCCTGTGGGTTGCCGGTGGACAACGTTACGCACAGGCTGTGGAGGAAAGATCTTTCCACAGTCTGTGGAGATCACCTTTCCACGAATCCACAGGCGTCTGACCTGGCCTGATGTCATGTCAGAGGGGTGCTCTGTGGACGCCATCTGGACAACTTTCCAGTCCCCAGGGTGTGGACCGCAAAAACCAGGCAGATCTGTGGAGAACACCCGTAACGCGGCGGGGAATCGAACACCGGCCCCGAAGGGCAGGGCTGCGGACAGGGCTGCGGACGGGGACATGGACAGGACGGGGACATGAAGAAGGGCGCTCCGGGAGTCCTTCCCGAAGCGCCCTGCGAGCGACCTACAAGCACCTGGCGAGCCGCAACTGGGCTGCTGTCAGCCGTTCTTGATGCGGTTGGTGAGCTCGGTGACCTGGTTGTAGATGGAGCGCCGCTCGGCCATCAGCGCGCGGATCTTGCGGTCCGCGTGCATCACGGTCGTGTGGTCGCGGCCGCCGAACTGCGCGCCGATCTTCGGCAGCGACAGGTCGGTCAGCTCGCGGCACAGGTACATGGCGATCTGTCGGGCCGTCACCAGCACGCGGCTGCGCGAGGATCCGCACAGGTCCTCGACGGTGAGGCCGAAGTAGTCCGCGGTCGCCGCCATGATGGCCGACGCCGTGATCTCCGGAGCCGCGTCCTCGCCGCCGGGGATCAGGTCCTTGAGGACGATCTCCGTCAGCCCCAGGTCCACCGGCTGCCGGTTGAGCGACGCGAACGCCGTGACCCGGATCAACGCCCCTTCCAGCTCACGGATGTTGCGCGAGATGCGGGACGCGATGAACTCGAGCACCTCCGGAGGCGCGTTGAGCTGCTCCTGCACCGCCTTCTTACGAAGGATGGCGATACGGGTCTCCAGCTCGGGCGGCTGGACGTCCGTGATCAGGCCCCACTCGAACCTGTTGCGCAGCCGGTCCTCCAGGGTCACCAGCTGCTTGGGCGGCCGGTCGCTGGAGAGCACGATCTGCTTGTTGGCATTGTGGAGCGTGTTGAAGGTGTGGAAGAACTCCTCCTGCGTCGACTCCTTGTCCGCGAGGAACTGGATGTCGTCGACCAGCAGGATGTCCATCTCGCGGTACCGCTTCCGGAAGGAGTCGCCCTTGCCGTCGCGGATCGAGTTGATGAACTCGTTGGTGAACTCCTCGGAGCTCACGTAGCGCACGCGCGTGCCCGGGTAGAGGCTGCGGGCGTAGTGCCCGATCGCGTGCAGCAGGTGCGTCTTGCCGAGGCCCGACTCCCCATAGATGAACAGGGGGTTGTACGCCTTGGCGGGTGCTTCGGCGACGGCGACCGCGGCCGCGTGCGCGAAGCGGTTCGACGCGCCGATGACGAACGTGTCGAAGAGGTACTTGGGGTTCAGGCGCGCCGTCGGCTCACCGGGCCCGGTGGCCGGCGCGGGCTGCGCCGCCAGGGGGCCGGGGGCGCCACTGGGCACGCCACGGTTGCCGGGCCCTCCGGGACCGCTCGGGCCTGCTGGGCCGTGGCCGCCGTCCAGGCCCGGTCGACCGCCCATCGCGGGCTTGCCGGGCTCACGCCGCTGCGGCCGCTCGCGCCCCGGCTCGTACGAACCGCGCTCTTCGTAGGACGACCGCTCTTCATAAGAAGAGCGGTCCTCGTAGGAGCGGTCCTCGTAGGGACGTTCTTCGTAAGAGGAAGAGCGGTCCTCATAGGAGGGGCGGTCCTCGTATGAGGACCGCTCTTCATAAGAGGGGCGGTCCTCGTAGGAAGGTCGGTCCTCGTACGGAGGGCGGCCGTCGGCCTTCTGTTCGTACGGGGGGCGCTCCGGCTGCTGGTCGTAGCGACCGCGCTCCTGCTCGTACGGCTGCTGCTGTTCGTAGGGCGGCCGCTCCGGCTGCCGGTAGTCGTGCTGCGGCTGCTGCGCGGGCGTCGCGTACGGGTCGCGCTCCGGGAAGCCGAGCCGGGGCTGCTGCCAGTTGTAGTCGTCCTGCTGCGGGCGTGGCCAGGCGCCCGGCTCGGGGCGCTGGTAGTCCGGGTAGGCGGGCCGGGCGGTCGGCAGCGGGTCGGGGCGGGGGGCCGGGGGCTGCTCGGCGCGCGGGCCCTGGCCGTGCTCGTCCGCGCCGCGGCGCTCGTAGCCGTCGTACGGCTGCGGCTCGGGGTCCTCGTAGCGGTGCTGCGGGGCCGCGGGGGCCGGGGCCGGCGGCGTGGGAGCGGGGGGCTCGCCCACGGAGTCGTCGACGGTGATCGCGATCCGGATGGGGCGGCCGCACTCGCGGCTGAGGGTCTCGCTGACGACCGGGGCGAGGCGGCCCTCGAGTACGCCCTTGGCGAATTCGTTCGGCACGGCGAGCAGCGCGGTGTCGGCGACGAGTGCCAACGGCTGACAGCGCCGGATCCAGTGCTCGTCCTTCGTCTCGACGCCCTGCCCGCGACCTTCCCCGAGGAGTTGCTCCAGAACTCGTGGCCACACTGCGGCAAGATCGGCAGGTACGTCAGCCACAGGGCACGCTCTCTCGCTGGTCCCACGAACGTGTGATTCCTGGGAGGGGTCGGGAAGAAAATCGGGTGGGGCGGTGAGAAGGGAACGAATCGGAGTTCAGCCACGGTAGTCAGCGCGACCGCTGCGGTTCAAGTTGTTGTCCCCAGCCTGTGGACAGTGTCCCCCGCATGACGCCGGTTTGACCGGATGGCGTAGCCGCGCGTACCGTAACCAGGTCGAGTTGTCGATGGCTGCTGCCGCCTGCCTCCGATGGGCAAGGTCACGATCCACAGTTCTTGCGGGCCGTGTAGCGGTGCACTCGGGCGTATTCGCGAGCTACTCGTGGGCGCACGGTGACAGCCAGGCGATGTCCCGCCACCACACGTTTTTCAGGAGCCCCCGAGTGAGCAAGCGCACCTTCCAGCCGAACAACCGTCGCCGCGCCAAGACCCACGGCTTCCGCCTGCGTATGCGCACGCGTGCCGGCCGCGCGATCCTCGCGTCCCGCCGTGGCAAGGGTCGCGCCCGCCTGTCCGCCTGATCGCGGAACAGGTCATGACGTGCTGCCTACCGAGTATCGGCTGAGGCGGCGCGAAGACTTCGCGACCGCGGTACGCCGGGGACGTCGGGCCGGACGCCCGCTTCTCGTCGTCCATCTACGCAGCGGTTCAACGGACCCGCACGTGACCGGGGAGACTCTCTCCCCACCGCGTGCGGGTTTCGTCGTGAGCAAGGCCGTGGGTGGCGCCGTCGTACGCAACGCGGTGAAGCGCAGGCTTCGGCACCTCATGCGCGACCGGGTGGCTTCGTTGCCCCCAGGTAGCCTGGTAGTCGTACGCGCGTTGCCCGGAGCGGGCGACGCGACCCACGCACAGCTGGCCCGAGACCTGGATGCCGCCCTCAAGCGGCTGCTGGGAGGGGGCGCGCGATGAAGTACCCACTGCTCGCTTTGATCAAGATCTACCAGTGGACCATCAGTCCACTGCTCGGTCCGGTGTGCAAGTACTACCCGTCGTGCTCCCACTATGGCTTCACCGCCATTGACCGGCACGGGGCAATCAAGGGAACAGCACTCACCGCCTGGCGAATCCTTCGGTGCAATCCGTGGTCGCTGGGCGGCGTCGACTATGTTCCGCCACGCAAGCGTCCGCGCTGGCACGAGATGCTGCGTGCGGCATGGCGCGGGGACAAACACACGGCCCCCGCCGTTGAGGGCGACAGCCCCTCTGCACAGGACAATAAGTCCGGAGCGACTTCGCCCAACGCCCAAGGAGCCTGATCAGGGACATGATTTCCGATATCGCCAACGCTGTTTCAGGCGTTTTCGCGTTCCTCACGACCCCGGTGTCGTGGGTCATCGTCCAGTTCCACACGGTCTACGGGGCGATCTTCGGCCCTGATACCGGCTGGGCCTGGGGCCTGTCGATCGTGTCCCTGGTGGTCCTGATCCGGATCTGCCTGATCCCGCTCTTCGTCAAGCAGATCAAGTCGACCCGGAACATGCAGCTGCTCCAGCCTCAGATGAAGGCGATCCAGGAGCGCTACAAGAACGACAAGCAGCGTCAGTCCGAAGAGATGATGAAGCTGTACAAGGAGACGGGTACCAACCCGCTCTCCTCGTGCCTTCCGATTCTCGTGCAGTCGCCGTTCTTCTTCGCCCTGTACCACGTGCTCGCGGCCATCGCCGAGGGCAACACCATCGGCGTCATCAACCAGGACCTGCTGGACAGCGCCCAGAAGGCGCACATCTTCGGTGCCCCGCTGGCCGCCAAGTTCATGGACAGCGCCGACACGGTCCAGGCGATGGGGGCCTCGCTGACCGACGTCCGCGTGGTCACCGCGGTCATGATCATCATGATGTCGGCGTCGCAGTTCTACACGCAGCGCCAGCTGATGACGAAGAACGTCGACCTGACGGTGAAGACGCCGTTCATGCAGCAGCAGAAGATGCTGATGTACGTCTTCCCGCTGATCTTCCTCTTCATGGGCATCAACTTCCCCGTCGGTGTCCTCGTCTACTGGCTGACCACCAACGTGTGGACCATGGGCCAGCAGATGTACGTGATCAACCGGAACCCCACTCCGGGCTCCAAGGCCCAGGCCAAGATGCTCGAGGGGCTGCAGAAGCACGTCGTCGAGCACAGCGCCACGCGCAACAAGCGCGAGCGGAACATCGTCAAGGCGATCGTCGCCAAGGGCCGCGACCGCAACGAGTACGAGCGCAAGTTCATCAACGGTCTGAGCAAGGCCGGCCTCGCGGCGCAGACCGACGGCACTGTGGCCAAGGGCGCCTCCACCGAGGAGCTGGACGAGGACGGTCTGCCGAAGGGCGCGCCGAAGCGCCAGCAGCCCAAGCGGCAGTCCAAGTCGCAGCGTCAGTCCGGTGGCTCCGGTGCCCAGGGTGCGGCGAAGGAGGACTCCGTTCCCTCGGATGCGGAGAAGACGTCGCTGTCCAAGGACGACGGTCCGCAGGACGCCAAGCCGCAGGCCAAGGGCAAGCAGCAGTCCGGCGGCGCCAAGCCGGCGGGCGGCTCCCAGCAGCGCAGCAAGGCCAAGTCCGGGCAGCGCAAGGGCGGCCCGCAGCGGCCCAAGTCCTCGTCCAAGAAGTAATCCCTCGACTCACCCGTCGTAAGACGTTGGCGCAAGCCTTGACGCAAGAAGGAGCCCATCCCGTGACGGAAGGCACCACCTCCGCCGCTGCCGAGGGTGGCGACACCCTGACCCGCCTCGAGCAGGAGGGTGAGATCGCCGCGGACTACCTCGAAGGCCTGCTGGACATCGCCGACCTCGACGGCGACATCGACATGGACGTGGAGGCCGACCGGGCCGCCGTTTCCATCGTCAGCGACTCGAGCAGCCGCGATCTGCAGAAGCTGGTCGGCCGGGACGGAGAGGTCCTCGAGGCGCTCCAGGAGCTGACCCGTCTCGCGGTGCACCGGGAGACCGGGGACCGCAGCCGCCTGATGCTGGACATCGCCGGCTACCGCGCCAAGAAGCGTGCCGAGCTCACCGAGCAGGGCGCCAAGGCCGCGGCTGAGGTGAAGAGCACCGGTGAGCCGGTCAAGATGAAGCCGATGACGCCCTTCGAGCGCAAGGTCGTCCACGACGCCATCAAGGCCGCCGGCCTGCGCAGCGAGTCCGAGGGCGAGGAGCCGCAGCGCTTCGTCGTCGTGCTTCCTGCCTGATCGGCAGTACGTCGTCTTCCGGCCCCGTCTGTTCGCAGGCGGGGCCGATCTTTGTCAGCCTGATAGTCAGCACTTACTGCGGTAGCGCGGTACGGAAGGACGGTCCCCGTGACGGAGGCAGCAGAACTCCCCCCGGCTCCGGAGCAGGCCCGGACGGTATTCGGCGAGCGCTTCTCGGACGCGGTCCGGTACGCGGAGCTCCTCGCTGACGCGGGAGTGCAGCGTGGCCTCATCGGCCCTCGCGAGGTGCCGCGCCTATGGGAGCGACACATTCTGAACTGCGCCGTGCTCTCCGAGGTGGTCCCCGAGGACATCACCGTGTGCGACGTCGGCTCGGGAGCGGGCCTTCCGGGTATTCCGCTCGCCCTGGTCCGCCCGGACCTGAAGATCACCCTCCTTGAGCCCCTGCTCCGTCGTACGACCTTCCTGACCGAGGTCGTCGAGCTGCTCGGGCTCGACCATGTGACCGTGGTGCGGGGGCGGGCCGAGGAGGTCCTCGGCAAGTTGCCGCCCGTGCATGTCGTCACCGCTCGCGCCGTAGCCCCGCTGGACCGGCTGGCCGCGTGGGGCGTCCCCCTGCTCCGTCCGTACGGAGAGATGCTGGCGCTCAAGGGTGACACGGCCGAGGAGGAGCTCAAGAGTGCGGGCGCTGCCCTGAGCAAGCTGGGCGCGGTGGAGACTTCGGTGCTGCACGTCGGTGAGGGCGTCGTGGACCCCCTGTCGACCGTCGTGCGTGTGGAGGTCGGGGAGAGTCCCGGCGGTGTGCGCTTCGCTGCGAAGCGCGCCAAGGCGGCCCGCACGGGGCGTGCCCGGCGTAGGCGCTGACGACCAGCAGTACTCCACAAAAGCTGTCAAACGTACCCATCTCGGGGTGTCGCGCGGGAGCGTATCCCGCTGCGGTGCATCGTGTTTCACGTGAAACGTCGCTCACTGCTGCAAGGCATCATCAGTCGCGGCCGCGCGGCGGCCGCTCCCCGCGACCGTAAACGCCTCGGATCCCCCGATACGGACACGGAGTTGTCCACAGAGGGGGATTCGTCCACAGAAGCACGGGCCTCGCTGGTTCTTGACCCCGAAGGCATGGGAGGCTCTGTTCATTGCGAGCCTGAAGTCGAGGAGAGTGAATCCTTGCGGTCCGACGCCAACATCGCGGGACCGATGACCGATCCGGTCCCCGGTCCCCGTACCGAGTCGCTGGGGGAGGATGTTTCACGTGAAACGCCGCCCCCGATGGACGACACACCCATCGGTCGTGCTGCCCAACTGGCGGTAGAAGCTCTCGGTCGCGCGGGCGAGGGCCTGCCGCGTCCGGAGCAGACCCGCGTCATGGTGGTGGCCAACCAGAAGGGCGGGGTCGGTAAGACCACGACAACGGTCAACCTCGCCGCCTCACTTGCGCTGCACGGAGCACGCGTACTGGTGGTGGACCTGGACCCACAGGGCAATGCCTCCACGGCTCTGGGCGTCGACCACCACTCCGAAGTGCCCTCCGTCTACGACGTGTTGGTCGACAGCAAGCCGCTCTCCGAAGTTGTCCAGCCCGTCCCTGACGTGGAAGGCCTCTTCTGCGCCCCGGCCACCATCGATCTCGCCGGTGCGGAGATCGAGCTGGTCTCTCTGGTCGCGCGGGAAAGCCGGCTGCAGCGCGCCCTCCAGGCGTACGAGCAGCCCCTGGACTACATCCTCATCGACTGCCCGCCGTCGCTCGGGCTCCTGACGATCAACGCCATGGTCGCCGGTGCGGAGGTTCTGATCCCGATCCAGTGCGAGTACTACGCGCTGGAGGGGCTCGGCCAGCTTCTGCGGAATGTGGATCTCGTGCGCGGGCACCTCAACCCCGCTCTCCACGTATCCACGATCCTCCTCACGATGTACGACGGACGGACTCGGCTGGCTTCCCAGGTCGCAGATGAAGTCCGTAACCACTTCGCGGGCGAGGTCCTTCGGACGAGCATTCCGCGTTCAGTGCGCATCTCCGAGGCGCCGAGTTATGGGCAGACCGTGTTGACCTACGATCCAGGGTCGAGCGGTGCGCTCTCCTACCTCGAAGCGGCGCGAGAGATGGCGCTGCGTGGAGTCGGGATTCACTACGACGCCCAGAACGCCCACACGGGCACTCAACTTGACCAGCAGAGTACGGCGGAGGGGATTCAGTGAGCGAGCGACGGAGGGGCCTTGGCCGAGGACTCGGCGCGCTGATTCCGGCTGCCCCCACACCTGAGAAGGCGGCTCCGACGACCCAGCAGTCGGGCGGAGCGTCGACGTCTCCCGCCTCTGTGCCGGTGCTGACATCGGAGCGCGGCGTGGCGGCCGCAAAGGTGGCAGCGTTGTCGCAGCCGCCTGTTTCACGGGAAACCGAGCAGCCGGCGGCCCCTGCGGCCGACGACTTCGAGCGTCCCGCGGGAGCGCATTTCGCCGAGCTGCCGCTCGACACCATCACGCCCAACCCGCGCCAGCCGCGTGAGGTGTTCGACGAGGACGCTCTCGCTGAACTCATCACGTCCATCAAGGAAGTCGGGCTGCTGCAGCCTGTCGTCGTTCGACAGGTGGGCGCCGGCAACTACGAACTCATCATGGGCGAGCGGCGCTGGAGGGCCTGCCGTGAGGCGGGACTCGAGCGCATCCCGGCCATCGTGCGCGCCACGGACGACGAGAAGCTCCTCCTCGACGCGCTGCTCGAGAATCTGCACCGTGCGCAGCTGAACCCGCTGGAAGAGGCCGCCGCTTACGACCAGTTGCTCAAGGACTTCAACTGCACGCACGATCAGCTGGCGGACCGGATCGGCCGGTCCCGCCCGCAGGTGTCCAACACCCTGCGGCTGCTGAAGCTTTCGCCGGCCGTTCAGCGTCGAGTGGCCGCGGGTGTGCTGTCGGCGGGCCACGCGCGTGCCCTGCTCTCCGTGGAGGACTCGGAGGAGCAGGACCGGCTGGCCCACCGCATCGTCGCCGAAGGGCTCTCGGTGCGCGCCGTCGAGGAGATCGTGACGCTCATGGGCTCGCACCCCAAGAGCTCGTCGAAGGCGAAGGGGCCGCGGGCCGGTACCCGTGTCTCCCCGGCGTTGAGCGATCTGGCCACGCGGCTGTCCGACCGGTTCGAGACTCGGGTGAAGGTCGACCTGGGGCAGAAGAAGGGCAAGATCGTCGTCGAGTTCGCCTCGATGGACGACCTGTCGCGCATCCTCGGCTCCCTCGCTCCGGGCGAGGGACCGGTGCTCCAGAACGGCCTCCCTGAGGAGACCGAAGAGGACGAGCAGGGCTGACCAACGCACTGTCGTGAACAGGAGCGGGCCGTGTCCGGTGTGTACCGGAACACGGCCCGCTCTTTGCTTTTCTACGGTATCGACGCAATCCCATCGTGGTTACGATGCGACGGGAAGAGCGCATCCACCCGGCGGCACCTCATACAGGAGGCGGGTCATGCGATCGGTGAGTCGCACCGGACTGATGACCGCAGGTCTCGGCCTGGGAGCAGTCGGCGGATTCGTCGGCAGCCTGCTCAGGGAACGGAGCGCTCTGACAGCCGCCCGCGCAGCGGCGGGCGAAGGAAGCGAGGAACTGCCTTCATGGGGCGTCGGCTCGTACCGCTCACGCTGGACAACCTCCCGGACCTCCCCAAGCGATGCCGCTCATGCGTCTTCTGGGAACTGGACCCGGTCAGCGGCCAGGCCGCGGTAAAGGCGGGCACGTCCGAACTGGAGAAGGAGTCCTGGATCTCCGCTGTCCTGCTGGAGTGGGGTTCCTGCGGACGCGTCGTCTACGTGGATGACGTCCCGGTCGGCTTCGTGCTCTACGCGCCGCCCGCGTACGTCCCTCGGTCCACGGCCTTCCCGACGAGTCCGGTGTCCCCGGACGCCGTTCAGCTCATGACGGCCTGGATCTCGCCGGACTATCAAGGGCAGGGCCTGGGCCGGGTCATTGTGCAGACCGTCGCGAAGGACCTGCTGCGTCGGGGCTTCAAGGCGATCGAGGCATTCGGTGACGCGCGATGGAAGGGGCCCGCCTGTCTGCTTCCCGCTGACCATCTACTGGCGGTTGGATTCAAGACCGTACGACCCCACCCCTCGTACCCCCGGCTGCGCCTGGAACTGCGGACGACGCTGTCCTGGAAGGAAGACGTCGAGATGGCGCTGGATCGGCTTCTGGGAGCCGTACAGAAGGAACCGGCGCTCCGGCCCCTGTGATGGGTCATGCAACGAGAGAGGGCCAACCCGAAGGGGTTGGCCCTCTCTCGTGTTTCACGTGAAACAACGGCTGCCGTCCATGGAACGGCGTCGCCTGATTACTCGGCGATGAAGTCCTCGAGGTCGCGCACGATGGCGGCCTTGGGCTTGGCACCGACGATGGTCTTGGCGACCTCGCCGCCCTGGTACACGTTCAGGGTCGGGATCGACATGACGCCGTACTTGGCTGCCGTGCCCGGGTTCTCGTCGATGTTGAGCTTGACGACCTCGATCTTGTCGCCGTGCTCAGCGGCGATGGCCTCGAGCGACGGCGCGATCTGGCGGCACGGACCGCACCAGGCGGCCCAGAAGTCGACCAGGACGGGCTTGTCGCTCTTCAGGACGGCCTCGTCGAAGGTGTCGTCCGTAACGTTCTTCAGGTTGCCGGCCACAGCAGGCTCCTCATTTCTCGGGGGATACGTAGGTGGGAGTGTTCGGGGGTCAGACGCCGGCGGTCTGGGTCTTCTCCGGCTCGGCGGCCTCGCCGTCGGAGAGCGCGGCCAGGAAGCGCTCGGCGTCGAGAGCGGCGGAGCAGCCGGTGCCGGCCGCCGTGATCGCCTGCCGGTAGGTGTGGTCCACGACGTCACCGGCGCCGAAGACACCGGAGAGGTTTGTGCGCGTCGACGGCGCCTCGACCTTCAGGTAGCCCTCGTCGTCCAGCTCCAGCTGACCCTTGAAGAGCTCGGTGCGCGGGTCGTGGCCGATCGCGATGAACAGGCCCGTCACCGGAAGCTCGGAGGTCTCGCCCGTCTTGAGGTTGCGCAGCGTCAGACCGGAGAGCTTCTGCTCGCCCTTGACCTCGGCGACCTCGCTGTCCCAGACGAACTTGATCTTCGGGTCGGCGAAGGCGCGCTCCTGCATCGCCTTGGAGGCACGCAGGGTGTCGCGGCGGTGCACGATCGTCACGGACTTGGCGAAGCGCGACAGGAAGGTGGCCTCCTCCATCGCGGTGTCGCCGCCGCCGATCACGGCGATGTCCTGGTCCTTGAAGAAGAAGCCGTCGCAGGTCGCGCACCAGGAGACGCCGCGGCCGGAGAGCGCGTCCTCGTTGGGGAGGCCGAGCTTGCGGTGCTGGGAGCCGGTGGTGACGATGACGGTCTTCGCGCGGTGCACGGTGCCCGCGGTGTCCGTCACGGTCTTGATCTCGCCGCTCAGGTCGACGGACACGATGTCGTCGGGGACGAGCTCGGCGCCGAAGCGCTCGGCCTGTCCGCGCATGTTGTCCATGAGCTCGGGGCCCATGATGCCGTCCTGGAACCCGGGGAAGTTCTCCACCTCGGTCGTGTTCATCAGCGCGCCACCAGCGGTGACGGCACCTTCGAACACGAGCGGCTTCAGCGACGCGCGCGCGGTGTAGAGCGCCGCCGTGTAGCCGGCGGGCCCGGAGCCGATGATGATCACGTTACGGACGTCGCTCACGGCTTGATTCCTCGTCTCTGCGGGACTGCTGCGTACTGCCTGGGGAGGCCCCTTGGGAGGACTCTCACCCCACCCAACGGATCCTACGGGGCATGCATTCCCGACGTGCCCGGGCACACCTAGTGAGTGCTCTTGGGTGCTCCTGAGGCGCGGTCGTAATCGTGCCGGTACAGCAGCGTGCCCGTGGAGGAGGGCTTGCCGACGCAGGAGGAGTCCACGACGAAGGCCGTCACCTGGTGGGCAGGGTCGGTCTTGTGGGGCAGCACGACGAGGTAGGCATTCTTCCCCTCGTACGTGCCTGTCTCCGCGGCGAGTGGGTCCTCGTTCCGGTGGGTGCCGAGTTGGACGCACGGGGGCACCGAGGGGGCGCGCTTCTGCATCGGCGCGTTCGTGCCCTGGGTGGCGGGGCCGTTGTTCTCCGTGCTGAGGGACGGCGAGCCGAGCAGCGACGTGACCCTGGTCTCCAAGGTGTCCTTGGCGAAGGTCGATGTGGTGCCGCTGTCGCTTCCGGTGCTCCTGTGCGCGGTCGGGGTCCCGCCCTCGTCGTTCTGGATGAGCATGGCCCCCACGCCGATCGCGGCGACGGTCAGGACAGCTCCGAGTACGGCTCCGGTGCGCCTTCGGGTGCCGCGTGGCTTGCGCCCCGGCCCGGTACCGGCGTGCGGGTGCCCGGCAGGACGGTCGACGGCCGCGGTCGATGTTTCACGTGAAACGGGCCCCGTTTCACGGTCGACCTCGGCGGCCAGTGCCGCGTCGATCCGGCTCGCGATCTCCTCGGGCATGCTCGGCGGACCCGGCACGGTGCCGAGCGTGCCCCGGATCTCCTCCAGGGACGCGAGGACGTCGGCACAGAGCGCGCAGCCGTCGAGGTGCTGCTGTATGTCCGACGTACGGGTGGGAGGCAGCAGGCCCTCGGCGAGGTCGGAGATCTCGGTGACCTCCGGGTGCTCTGCCGTGTCGGTCGTGGATGTCACGCTCGCCCACCTCCGCCCTTCACCGCAGCCGAATCGCTTGGTCCTGCCTCGTCACGAGGCCCCGCTGCCGGTGGGACGGATGTCCCCTGCGCCCGGTTCCTTCCTGGGAGCGGGTTCTCGCCACTCTCCGCGCGTCCGTTCTCCGTGCGGAGGTGCGTCAGGAGCGGGAGCAGTTTGGCTCTGCCGCGTGCGCAGCGACTCTTGACCGTGCCTGTGGGCACGTCGAGGATCCGGGCGGCTTCGGCCACTGGGTACCCCTGCATGTCGACGAGGACGAGGGCCGCCCGCTGCTCGCTCGGCAGGACCGAGAGGGCCTCCAGGAGCTGGCGGTGCAGATCGTCCCGCTCCACGGGGGCGTCCGCGGATTCGTGGGGCTCCAGAAGCTGGTCCAGGCGGTCGGCGTCGTCGACGGGGGCGGTCCTGCGGGAGGCCATCTTGCGGGCCCGGTCCAGGCAGGCGTTCACCGTGATGCGGTGCAGCCAGGTCGTCACCGCGGACTGGCCGCGGAAGGTGTGGGCCGCCCGGTAGGCCGAGACGAGGGCGTCCTGCACCGCGTCCGCGGCTTCTTCCCGGTCCCCCAGCGTCCGCAGGGCCACGGCCCAGAGGCGGTCCCGGTGCCGCCGTACAAGCTCACCGAAGGCATCCTTGTCGCCCGCGACATGGCGGGTGAGGAGGTCCTGGTCGCTCGCTTCGCCGTAGGCGTCGTCCACTGTCGAACCCCCTCCCCGTGGTGAGTCCCGCCCGTCAGCCGGTGAACTCCACGTCGGTGATGCCCTGCTTGTAGCCCGCGCTGCTGTACCCATCCTGGCTCGCGTGGGGCAGGGCGGTCAGCCAGACGAGTACATAGCGCGTCTTGACCGGGTCATCGGCCGTGATCTTGGCGGAGGTCTTCGTCGACTCGGTCTTGGACCCGATCTGCTTCAGGCCGGACACCGAGCCCGGATTGAGTGAGGGCGCGGCGTACAGGGAGACCGTGGTGTGGTCGCCGCCGTACCGGAGCCCTATCGACGCGGCCGACACGTCCTTCTCGGAGCCGAGGTCGTAGACGATGCCGACGCCTGGCTTGATGACCATCTTGGGGCCGTCCACGAAGGACTTGGTCCGCCAGTACGTGGACTTGCTGTCGTCGTAGGTCTTGTCGACGTCGTCCGCGGCCTGGGCGTCGCCCTCGGCGACGTACTCCTTGGCGCTCTGGATGGCGATCGGCTTCGCGTCCGGCTTGCCGTCCTTGCCGCTGTCGTCGGAGCTGTCGGAGGACCCGGAGCTGCCTGTGTTGTTGCGGTCCATGAGCGCGTCCGCGAGCTGCCAGCTGCCGAGGCCGAGGGCCGCGATGAGCAGCGCGGAGACGGCCCACTTGAGAGCCTTGCCGGTACGGCTGTGCAGGGGTGGCGGCGGGGTGGGGACGGGCTGGGTGGCGCGCGGGGTCGAGCGGCCGTAGCTCCCCTGCTGGTACGTGGTCCGCTGGTACTCCGGCGGCGCGGTGAAGGCGGGCTCCGGCGGGCGGATCTTCGGCATCTCGCCGATGGCCTTCACCAGGTCCTCCGGCGTGGTGCACGGGGGCTCCTGGCGGGACGCGGTCGCCCCGTCGTTGGCGAGCGCGCGCATGGCGAGCTCGGCGAGGCCGCGGTGGACGCCTGCGCGCACCTGGTCGGGGGCGATGAGCCCGACGTCCTTCGGTAGCCCTGACAGGCCGTAGGCGTCCTCCTCGTACGGCCAGCGCTGGGTCAGGGAGGCGTACAGGAGGGCGCCGATCGCCTCGGTGTCGGCGCGCTGCGGGGTGTCGCAGGTGATGCCGCGCAGCGCCGCGTTCACGGCGAGGCCGCGGATGCGCCACTGCCCGGTGGAGGTGCGAAGGACGGCGCTCGGCGTGAGGCGCAGATGGGCGAGGCCCTCGCGATGGGCGGCGGCCATGGCGTGGGAGACCTGGCTGACCATCTGGTACGCGTCGTGGGCCTCGAGGGGGCCGAGCGCGAGCAGGGCGGTCAGCTCCGTCGCGTCGGGCAGCCACTCGTGGACGACGTAGACGAGGTCGTTCTCCTCGACCGCGTCAAGCACCTGCACGAAGCGGGGGTCGCCGAGGAGGGCCGAGGAGCGGGCGGCGGCGAGCACCGAACGGCCCCTGGGGTGGTCGGCGGGGAGGATGTGCACGCCGACGGCACGGCGGAGTTTCTCGTCCACCGCACGCCAGCTGCTGAAACCGTCCAGACGGGTGACGCACTCCTCGAGGCGATAGCGCCTCGCGAGCTTGTGGCCGCTGTGCAGCTCGGGCGGCGACGAGGCGCCGGGGCTCAGATGAGTCCCCGTTTCCGCGGTGTCCGCGTTCTCCTCGCGCGCCGGCGCGTCCTGCTCCCCGGTCTCGGCCACCCCGTCGGCCGTGGCCTGCTCCGCCTTGTCCGCCTTGGCGGTCAGCGGTTCGTCACCGCTGTTGTCGGCCACGTCGACGGCAGCCGTGCTCCGTTCCGCCACCGTCGTTCCTGCCTCCCCATCCGTTGCGCTCACTCCGACGCCAAAGCCAATTGTGCCCACAGTCCGGCGCTATGCACGACACGCGATGGCCGCCGAAGGTTGCACGCAGTTCCGGACGACTCAGCGGCCGAGACGGCCGCGGACCATGCCGACCAGCGAATTCAGTTCTTCGATCCTCATCTTGCGGGCCGCCACGTAGAAGACCCCGAGGAGTGCCGCACTGCCCACGACCAGCGCCGCGATCGAGCCGAGCACGCCGTGGCCCAGTGCTTGCGTGACCGCGTACCCGATTCCGCCGCCGATGACCGTCGCCGGCAGGGACGCGAGGCAGAGCCTGGCGTAGGTGCGGACGACATGCGCGCCGTCCAGGTCGCCGCCGAGCCGGTTGCGCAGGCGTCGCCACGCGACACCGACCCCGATCGCGTACGCGATGCCGTAGGACAGTGCCATGCCGACGACCGCCCACTGAGCGGGCAGGATCAGGTAGCAGATGCCCGAGGCGGCGGCGTTGACCGCGGCGACGATGACCGTGTTGTAGAAGGGCGTGCGCGTGTCCTCGTACGCGTAGAAGCCACGCAGCACGACGTACTGCACGGAGTACGGGATGAGGCCGATTCCGAAGGCCATGAGGATGTAGCCCATGGACTGGGCGGCCTCGGTGCCGCTGGTGCCGAAGAGCAGGGTGCACATCGGGACGCCGAGCGCGACGAACATGAACGAGATCGGGACGATCGCCACGGCCGAGGTGCGCAGGCCGGAGGAGATGTCGTCGCGGACCGCGCCCGGGTCGTTGTCGTGGGCGGCGCGCGAGATGCGCGGCAGCAGCGCGGCCATGACGGAGACGGTGATGATGGCCTGCGGCATGCCCCAGATGAGCTGGGCGTTCGAGTAACCCATGATGCCCGCGCCGGCCTTGCCGGACGCCTCACCGGCCGCCGTGGCGAGCTGGGTGACGACCACGACGCCCGCCTGGTTGGCGAGCACGAACAGGACGGTCCACTTGGCGAGCTTCACGGCCTTGCCGAGGCCGTGGCCCTTCCAGTCGAAGCGCAGCCGGAAGCGGAAGCCGGTCTCGCGCAGGTACGGGATCATCGCGAGGGACTGCACGACGAGGCCGAGCAGGGTTCCCATGCCGAGGAGGCGGATGCCCTCGTCCGGGATGGTCGTCACGCCCATGTGGGACTCGGAGGCGGTCCCGTAGACCCAGATGAACAGGCCGAACGTGCAGATCATGACGATGTTGTTGAGGACCGGGGTCCACATCATCGCGCCGAACTTGCCGCGGGCGTTAAGGACCTGGCCCATGACCACGTGGATGCCCATGAAGAAGATCGTGGGCAGGCAGAAGCGGGCGAAGGCGACGCCGACGCTGTTGGCGGCCTCGTTGTTGGCGATCGTCGGTGACATCGCGTGGACCAGCAGGGGCGCCGCGAGGACGACAACCGCCGTGATGACCGCGAGCGCCACCATCACGAGGGTGAGCAGGCGGTTGGCGAAGGCTTCGCCGCCGTCGTCGTCCTCCTTCATGGCGCGCACGAGCTGCGGTACGAACACGGAGTTCAGGCCGCCGCCGACGGTCAGGATGTAGATCATCGTCGGCAGCGTGTACGCGACGGTCCACGTGTCACCGAGCAGTCCGGCGCCCAGCGCCGCGGTGATCACCATGGTGCGGACGAAGCCGGTCAGACGGGAGACCAGCGTGCCCGCCGCCATCACCGCGCTCGACTTAAGGAGGCCGGAGGCGCGTCCGCTCTTCTTCGGCGCGGGCGCCGGTGCGGGAGCGCCGACCGGTGGCGGCGGTGGCTGCGGAGGGCCGAGCTGTGTGGTCGGGTTGTCGACGGGCTCGGCCGGCGGGCGGCCGCCGCTGTGGCCGGGCTGCTGGTCGCGGTACAGGTGCGCGAAGGCGTCCGGCTCGTGGCTCTCCTCGGCGGAGTGCGTCACCAGGTCGTCGACGCCCACGAACTGCGTCGTGCGGGCGTTTTCGCCGTACGGCAGATGCTGGGTGGGGCCCGCCGGCTCAGGCGCGGGCGTCTGCGCCCACACGCGCGGGTCGGGCTGGTACTGCTGCGCGGGCGGCGGCGCGTACAGGGGCTGCTGCGCCTGGTACGTGCCCGGGGGCGGCGGAGGGTGCGCGGCGCGGTCGTACAGCGCCTCGGTCACCGGGTCCTGAGCGGTCAGGTCGTGCGCCCGGTACGGATCCTGCTCGTACGCGTCCTGGAGGTACGCGTCCTGCGGATATGTGTCGGGAGCGGGCTGCGGCGGCGGCACCTGCCCCTCGGGCTGCTGTGAACCGGCGTACGGCCGGCCATCGCCCGAGGCAGAGCCGCCCGAGCCGCGGCCACGTTCACCGTCGTACGGCGCGTTCATGGTTACCCCACCTCATCGTCCCCGGCCCAGCGGCCCCGACTTCGCTCAACGGTCCACTCTCTCACCCGGGCCCGACGGGGCCGCGCTTTCCGAAGCGGTGTCAGCCGTCGGGTCACTCGGCTGCTGCGGAACGTCTGCCCGTGGGGCGGCGGCCGAGTCGCTGTCCGGCTCGTCGCTCTGATCGGCGCCCGGCTCGTCGTCCGTTTCGGCTTCCGCGGCCGCGGAGCCGCCCTGGGGGGTGTTCGCGTCGGGCTGCGTGGTGGCGGCGGCGCGCTTGCGCTGCTGGTACATCCGGTAGCCGGCGAGGACGAGCAGCAGGACACCGCCGGCGATGACGAGCATCACGGTCGGGGTGACCTCGGTGACGTCGACCTTGAAGGAGAGCGGGGCGCCGTAGGGCTCGCCGTCCTGGGTGTACAGCTGGGCGCGCACCCAGATCGGGCCCGTGGCCTTGGCCGTGGTCGTGAACTTCACGGACTGGCTGTGCCCGCTGGCGATCTTCACTTCCTGGTCTTGGAACTTCTTGTCGCCGATCTTGAGGCGCGTGCCGTTGTCCGAGGTGAGGCGGAGCGTCAGATGGTCGACGTCCTGCCACAGGTTGTTCTGCACCGACACCGGGATGGTCGCGCTGCGCCCGGAGAGCTTCACCTCGGACTTGTCGATCAGCGTCACCTGGTCGGTGAGGCCGGACAGGTACCCGGAGACACCGTCCCGGAAGCCCGTCGACGCGCCGGAGTCGCTCCGCCACGACGTGGACATCTCCCGGTCCATCGCGCGGCCGAACGGCGTCACCACGCGGGACTGGTCGGTGAGGACGACCTTGAAGTTCTCGAGGTCGCGCTGGGTCGCCCGGATCTGCTCGAAGGCCGACTGCGGCAGCTCCTGCTTGCGCAGCGACGACGGGTACGCGTTCGGAACCCGCGTGGTCGCCCGGGCGTCGGGCTTCGCCTTCGCGGCGGCCGACAGGGTCTGGGACTGCGACCAGGTGCCGTCCTGCAGCGCGTGCAGCGCCGTGGCCATGGTCTGGGCCTGGCTGGCGGTGGGCATGCGCTGCGGGGCCATGACGACGCTGCGCTGCTTGGGCGTCTGCTGGTTCAGTACCAGGGACTGCGCGAGGAACTTCTGCACGGCGAGCGTGGAGCTCTCGGCGCCCGTCATGTCGCCCTGGAAAGCGGTCGACAGGCGGCCGTCGGCGACCATGGCCGTGGCGCCGCCGCCGATCGGCCGTGCGGCGGACGGCGTGTACGTGAGGCCGCCGGTCTCCGGGAAGTGGTCGCTGCGCGCGATGATCTTGTCGGCGCCCGCGGACGTGGCGACCTTGACGATGTCGCGGTCGACGGCGCCTTCGGCGGGCCAGGCGTAGGACGTGTCCGGCTTCGTGTGCAGGATCGTCTGCACGGTCAGCGTGGCGGCGTCCGTGGCGTCCTTGAGGTGGCCGAGGGAGCCGGTGACCTTCGTGCCCGTGTGGGCGAGCGAGGCGAGATCCGGGTCGGCGAACGGGAGCGTGACCACCTTCTGGCCCTGTACGGCGGTCTCCAGGTCGCTCAGCCACTGCTTGGCGGCCGCCTGGTCCTTGCCCGCCCTGAGCTTTCCGTCGGGTCCCTTGACCTTGTACGGCTCCGTCATGGCGTCGACCGAGGCCAGCAGGTCGGGGTCGATCACCCAGGTCACGTCGAGGTCGCTGCCGAGGCTCAGCATCTGCTGGAGACGGCCGCCCGGACCGATCTGCTTCGCCAGGTCGTTGTCGTCGAAGACCGGAGTCTGCTGTTCGTTCGCGCCCGTCTCGGCGGTGAGGTGGGAGTCGGAGATGAGCGGCCACAGGGCCGTCGTCTTCGTCCTCGTGTCTGCGCTCGCCGGTTGCCAGGGAAGGAAGGTGCGCTGGATGCCGAGCGTCTGCTGGTACGGCAGGGCCGAGGTCTGTCCCATCAGGGCGACGCTGAGCTGGTAGACACCGTCGGCACCGAGGTGCAGCGCCTTGACGGGGACGGACAGCGTGAAGTCCTGTGCGACGCCGGGCGCCAACTTGGCGAATTTCTGTCCGTACTTACGGGACACCTCGTTGCCGTCCGCGGCGCCGCCCGTGCCGTTCTTCGCGGCGTTGTCGAGGGCCGAGCGGCCGCTGTAGGACGCGCCGACCCGCAGGCCCACGTGCGCGTCGGTGACCGTTCGCTTGGCCTTGTTCGTCACCGTGCCGCTGACCTTGACGGTGTCGCCGTCCGTCGGGGCGCTGGGCGAGAGCGAGTTCACGGCCACGTCGACCGTGCTGGTCCCCGTCGCGTCCGCCGCGGCGGTGGCCGGGGTGGACGCTCCGGCCGGAGCGGCGGCGGGCAGCAGCGGCAGCGACGCCAGGAGTGGCGCAGCCGCGAGCAAGGCTCCGGTGCGCCGTAGCAGTCGCCGGGCCGGTGAGGGACTCACCGTTGGGATGTCTGCCGCCTCGGCCACGTGGTCGTCCGTCCCTCGTCGTCGTCGGTGGTCGCAGATGTGTCCACGCATGGTAACGAGGAGCACTGTGGCTGAGTGCCACGGTCTGCCCGGCTGGATCGTGGGGCAAGGGTAGGTGGACCGCCGGTGTGCTCCGGCCACGGGCCCGGGAAACGGTTCGGTTCGGGCCGCTCGGGCCACGTACCCTGTCCTGTTGTGCCGAACGCCAATGAAGACAACCCCAGCGCCCTGAGCCAGGTGCAGCACCGCGCGGTCAGCGAACTGTTGCGGGTCTCACCCGTCGCAGACGATCTCGCCCGTCGATTCCAGGAGGCCGGATTCTCCCTCGCCCTGGTCGGTGGTTCGGTGCGGGACGCACTGCTCGGCCGGCTCGGCAACGACCTGGACTTCACCACTGACGCCCGCCCCGAGGACGTACTGAAGATCGTCCGCCCGTGGGCCGACGCGGTGTGGGAGGTCGGGATCGCGTTCGGCACCGTCGGCTGCCAGAAGGACGCCCGCGTCGGAGACGCTGATCATCGCTTTCAGGTCGAGGTCACGACCTACCGGTCGGAGGCGTACGACCGGACCTCGCGCAAGCCCGAGGTGTCCTACGGCGACTCCATCGAAGAGGACCTGGTCCGCCGGGACTTCACCGTCAACGCGATGGCGGTGGCCCTTCCCGAGAAGGAGTTCATCGATCCGCACGGTGGCATCAAGGACCTGTCCGAGCGGGTGTTGCGCACGCCCGGCGCCCCGGAGGACTCCTTCTCCGACGACCCGCTGCGGATGATGCGGGCCGCCCGCTTCGCCGCCCAGCTCGACTTCGAGGTCGCTCCCGAGGTCGTCGCCGCGATGACGGCCATGGCCGGCCGCATCGAGATCGTCTCCGCGGAGCGGGTACGTGACGAGCTCAACAAGCTGATCCTCTCCGCGCACCCGCGCAAGGGCCTCACGCTGCTCGTCGAGACCGGCCTGGCCGACAGCGTGCTGCCCGAGCTGCCCGCTCTGCGTCTGGAGCGTGACGAGCACCACAGGCACAAGGACGTCTACGACCACACGCTGATCGTCCTCGAGCAGGCGATGGCGCTGGAGACCGAAGGCCCCGATCTGACGCTGCGGCTCGCCGCGCTGCTCCACGACATCGGGAAGCCGCGCACCCGCCGCTTCGAGAAGGACGGCCGCGTCTCGTTCCACCATCACGAGGTGGTCGGCGCCAAGATGACGAAGAAGCGCATGACCGCGCTCAAGTACTCCAACGACTTGGTGAAGGACGTCTCGCGCCTCGTCGAGCTGCACCTGCGCTTCCACGGCTATGGGACCGGCGAGTGGACGGACTCCGCGGTACGTCGCTACGTACGCGACGCAGGGCCGCTTCTCGACCGGCTGCACAAGCTGACCCGTTCCGACTGCACGACGCGCAACAAGCGGAAGGCCAATGCGCTCTCGCGCGCGTACGACGGCCTTGAGGAGCGCATCGCGCGGCTCCAGGAGCAGGAGGAGCTGGACTCGATCCGGCCCGACCTCGACGGGAACCAGATCATGGAGATCCTGGGCGTCGGCCCGGGCCCCGTGATCGGGCAGGCGTACAAGTTCCTGCTGGAACTGCGCCTGGAGAACGGCCCGATGGAGTACGACGCCGCGGTGTCGGCGCTCAAGGAGTGGTGGGCCGCTAGCTCTCAGAGCTGAGACTGTGCGACGCGTCGGGCTCCGTTTCACGTGAAACGGAGCCCGACGCGTATTTAAGGGGGCGATGTTTCACGTGAAACGGTCCTCGCGCGCAGAACCAGGGCCGTCGCTCCATAGAGGACCGATACCAGGACGACGAGGGGAATCGAGCGGCCGTCCGGCGGAAGCATCAGCGCCGCCACTCCGGCCGCACCGACGAAGGAGACGTTGAACAGCACGTCGTAGACGGAGAAGACCCGGCCGCGGAACCCGTCGTCGACGGACGACTGTACGACCGTGTCCGTGGCGATCTTCGCTGCCTGTGTGGTCAGGCCCAGGACGAACGCGGCCACTATGGTCGGCGCGGGTTCGAAGGTGAGGCCCAGGGCGAGCTCCAGGATGGACGCGGCACCGGCACAGATGACGACCCACCCCGTCGAGCCGAAGCGGCCCGCGGCCGCCGGGGTGATGGCCGCCGCGACGAAGAAGCCGGCTCCCGAGACCCCTACGGCGAGGCCGAGCAGGGCCAGCCCTTCGGACTCCGTGGACGACCATGCGTACCGGCACAGCATGAGCATCATGACGAGCAGGGCGCCGTAGCAGAACCGCATCACCGTCATCGCGGCGAGGGTGCGCGCGGCGGACGACCGCGAGGCGAGGTGCCGGACCCCGGAGGCGATGTCACGGGCGGCTCCGGAGACCGCGACCCTCAGGCGCGGCTGGATCAACTCCGGATCGGGGCCGAGGAGTTGTGCGTCCATGCGCAGGGAGGCGAGCGCGGCGCACAGGTAGAGCAGTGCCCCGATGAGGACGACCGCGGCGTCCGAGTCCGAGGCGATCAGACGCACGCCGAAGGCGAGGCCGCCGCCCAGGGTCGCCGCGAGCGTTCCCGTCGTCGGGGAGACGGAGTTGGCCATGACGAGGCGCTCCGCGTCGACGACACGGGGCAGCGCGGCCGAAAGTCCGGCCAGTACAAAGCGATTGACCGCGGTGACGCACAGCGCGGACGCGTAGAAGAGCCAGTCCGGGGCGTGGCTCAGCATGAGGGCGGCCGTCGCGGAGGCGAGCAGGACCCGCAGCAGATTGCCGTACAGAAAGACCTGGCGGCGGCGCCAACGGTCGAGGAGGACACCCGCGAACGGGCCCACGAGGGAGTACGGCAGCAGCAGTACGGCCATCGCGGACGCGATGGCGGCGGGAGACGTCTGCTTCTCCGGCGAGAACACCACGTAGGTGGCGAGCCCCACCTGGTACACGCCGTCCGCGCCCTGGGAGAGCAGCCGCAGCGTCAGCAGACGCCGAAAGTCGTGCAGGCGCAGGAGTACGCGCAGGTCACGGACGACAGCCATGGAGCACAGCCTCACATACGAGGCAGGCCCCCGGCCGCACAATATGTACGAGCCGAGGGCCTCAACAGCCTTCAGGCGGCGGGCGTTTCACGTGAAACACCCACATCGGCCTTCAGGGGACGGTCAGCGCTCGACCTCGCCCTTGATGAACTTCTCGACGTTGTCGAAGGCCTCGTCGTCGAAGTACTGCACCGGCGGGGACTTCATGAAGTACGAGGACGCGGAGAGGATCGGGCCGCCGATGCCGCGGTCCTTGGCGATCTTCGCGGCGCGCAGCGCGTCGATGATGACACCCGCGGAGTTCGGGGAGTCCCAGACCTCGAGCTTGTACTCCAGGTTCAGCGGGACCTCACCGAAGGCGCGGCCCTCGAGGCGGACGTACGCCCACTTGCGGTCGTCGAGCCACGCGACGTAGTCGGACGGGCCGATGTGGACGTTGTTCTCGCCCAGCTCGCGGTCGCGGATCTGCGAGGTGACGGCCTGCGTCTTCGAGATCTTCTTCGACTCGAGGCGGTCGCGCTCCAGCATGTTCTTGAAGTCCATGTTGCCGCCGACGTTGAGCTGCATCGTGCGCTCGAGGCGGACACCGCGGTCCTCGAAGAGCTTCGCCATCACACGGTGCGTGATGGTCGCGCCGACCTGCGACTTGATGTCGTCACCGACGATCGGGACACCGGCCTCGGTGAACTTGTCAGCCCACTCCTTGGTGCCGGCGATGAAGACCGGGAGGGCGTTGACGAACGCGACCCCGGCGTCGATGGCGCACTGGGCGTAGTACTTCGCCGCGTCCTCGGAGCCGACGGGCAGGTAGCAGACGAGAACGTCGACCTGCTGGTCCTTGAGAACCTTGACGACGTCGACGGGGGCCTCGGAGGACTCCTCGATCGTCTCGCGGTAGTAGCGGCCGAGGCCGTCGAGGGTGTGACCGCGCTGGACCTGGACGCCCTTGTTCGGCACGTCACAGATCTTGATGGTGTTGTTCTCGGAGGCGCCGATGGCGTCCGCGAGGTCCAGGCCGACCTTCTTCGCGTCGACGTCGAACGCGGCGACGAACTCGACGTCACCGACGTGGTAGTCGCCGAACTGTACGTGCATCAGGCCCGGGACCTTGGTCTCCGGGTCGGCGTCCTTGTAGAACTCGACGCCCTGCACCAGCGAGGCGGCGCAGTTGCCCACGCCGACGATGGCTACGCGAACCGAACCCATTCCGGTTGCTCCCTGTGTGTACTCGGTGAAGTCCTGACCGGACTTCACGTGGCGGTGTCGTCGGACGGATCCGGCCGGGTGCTGTCCCGGTTCCGGGGCAGGCCGCCCGTCTCTCCAGATGTGTCCTGCTGAGCCGCGTCCCCCGGGCCGGAGCTCCGTTGGTCGCGGCCCGCGCGCTCGCTCTCGATGAGCTCGTTCAGCCAGCGCACCTCGCGCTCCACGGACTCCATGCCGTGGCGCTGCAGCTCAAGCGTGTAGTCGTCCAGACGCTCGCGGGTGCGGGCGAAGGAGATGCGCATCTTCTCGAGGCGCTCCTCCAGCCGGCTGCGGCGACCCTCGAGGACGCGCATGCGCACGTCCCGCGACGTCTGCCCGAAGAAGGCGAAGCGCGCGGCGAAGTGTTCGTCCTCGTATGCGTCGGGGCCGGTCTGCGAGAGCAGGTCCTCGAAGTGCTCCTTACCTTCCGCCGTCAATCGATAGACGATCTTGGCGCGACGCCCTGCGAGTGGTGCCGCAGTGGTGTCGGCGGGTCCTGCACCCGACTCCTCGATCAGCCAGCCATTGGCGACCAGCGTCTTGAGGCAGGGGTACAGCGTCCCGTAGCTGAAGGCGCGGAAGATCCCGAGCGATGTGTTGAGTCGCTTGCGCAGCTCGTAGCCGTGCATCGGGGACTCGCGGAGCAGTCCGAGGACGGCGAACTCCAAGATGCCGGAACGTCGGCTCATCGTCGCCTCCTCTCTGCCGCGGCCCTCTGTAGCGACTCTTTATGTCGAGCTGATGTATCGACTCGATACATCCCGACGATAGAACTGCCCTTCGGCCGCGGCAAGTGGGATCACGGTGAACGGCGTCACATCACCGATTCGTAGGAATCGAGTTGCCTGTTTTGGGGTGAAGTTCGGCCCTAGGAGGGTTTTGACGGTGCGTAGTCTGTCCGCCATGCAGACCACCGGGAACCAAGTGACGCCTGTGAGCGTCGTCGTCCCCGGTGTAGTGCGGGTGAGTGCCGAGAGGGGCGCACCCGTACTCCGGGGGGACCGGAAACCCGACGCCGTTTCCAGGCGCGCGATGCCGCGCCTGCCCGAGGAGTAGTCGTTCGATGAGCGAGCACCGTCGCAAACCGCCGCAGCCGCAAGGCGGTGGGCGCGCCGCGGCCCGTCGCGGAGCATTCGGAGCACCATCGGGGCGCCGCGCGGCGCCCCGCGGAGGTTCCGCATCGTCCTCCGCCTCCGCTTCCTATGGCGCCCCGAGTGCATCAGGCTCGTACGAGAGCCCCGAGGGAGACCGTCCGTGGGGCGGTCGCGCCGAGGCTCGTAGAGCTGCTCAGCGCGGCGGGAGCCGACGCAGGTCACCCGATGGCGGTGGAGCCGGCGGCGGTGGCGGTCGCCGCGGTGGCGGCGGTCCCGGTGGTGGCGGCCGTGGCGGCCCCTACGGCGCCGGTCGTGGTGGGCCGGAGAAGAAGAAGTTCGTCGACTACCCGCGTGCGTACAAGCACGGCTGGCGTCGCTGGGTGCCGTCGTGGCGCCTGGTGACCGGCATGTGCGTCGGCCTGTTCGGCAGCATGATGGTCGCGGCCGGCATCGCGTACGCGCTGGTGGGAGTGCCCGACCCGGCGAAGACGGCGACGGCGCAGAACAACGTCTACTACTGGTCCGACGGTTCGCAGATGGTCGCCACCGGTGGTGAGACCAACCGGCAGATCATCAAGTACGAGGACATCCCGAAGTCCATGCGCTACGCCGTCATGTCGGCGGAGAACAAGACGTTCGAGACGGACAAGGGCGTCGACCCGATGGGTATCGCCCGTGCCGTGTTCAACATGGCCAAGGGCGGCGAGACCCAGGGCGGCTCGACCATCACCCAGCAGTACGTGAAGAACGCCATGCTGGACGACCAGTCCCAGACGGTGACCCGAAAGCTCAAGGAGCTGTTCGTCTCCATAAAGGTCGGCCGGACCGTCGACAAGGACGACGTCATGGCCGGCTATCTGAACTCGGCGTACTACGGACGCGGCGCCTACGGCATCCAGGCCGCGGCCCGCGCCTACTTCGACGAGGACGCCACGAAGCTCAACGCGAGCCAGACCGCGTTCCTCGCGGCCGTGCTGAAGGGCTCGACGTACTACGACCCGGCGGGCTCGCCCGGCATCGACCCGGTCAACGCCACTCCGGAGAAGAACCGCGAGCGCGCCACGAAGCGCTGGCAGTGGATCCTCGACGAGGAGCTGAAGGACGGGCGGCTGACCCAGAGCCAGCGGGCCGGGTTCAAGACCTTCCCCAAGCTGAAGAGCCCCCGCGCCAACGCGCAGCTCGGTGGCCAGACCGGCTATCTCGTCGACCTCGCCAAGGCGAACGCGATCAAGAACAGCAACGGCAAGATCACCGAGGACGACCTGCAAAAGGGCGGCTACGAGATCCACACCACGTTCAAGAAGAACAAGGTGAACCAGCTCGAGAACGCCGTGAAGAAGGTCCGCAAGGAGAACCTCAACAAGAACCGCAAGGTCAACGGGAAGTACGTGGACCGGCACGTCCAGTTCGGCGGTGCCTCCGTCAGTCCGGAGTCCGGTGCGATCGAGGCCATCTACGGCGGTGAGGACGCCACCAAGCACTTCACCAACAACGCCGATGTGACCGGCGCCCAGGTCGGCTCGACCTTCAAGCCCTTCGTGCTCGCGGCCGCCTTCAAGTACGGCGTCAGGAACCCGGACGGCCCCGAGGACCAGGGCCCGGACATGCGCACGATCGCCTCCCCCAAGAGCCTGTACAGCGGCAAGAACGGGCTCAAGATCAAGGACTGGAAGGGGGACATCTGGACGAACGAGAAGGGCAAGCAGTGGAACCAGACCAACGACGGTAAGCAGTCCTACAACCGCCCCAGCTACCAGATCGATCTGCGCGAGGCCATGCGCGAGTCCGTGAACTCGGCGTATGTGCAGCTGGGCATGGACGTCGGCCTGGACAAGGTGCGCGCGGCGGCCAAGAGCGCGGGCATCCTGGACAACAGCTTCGCCTCCTCCAACTACCCCTCGTTCTCCCTCGGTACCTCCGACCCGAGCGCGATCCGTATGGCGGGTGCCTACGGGACGTTCGCGACCAGTGGCCAGCAGAACGACCCGTACTCGGTGAAGTCGGTCGACCACGGGGGCGAGAACGTCTTCCGGCACGATCCCCAGTCGAAGCGCGTCTTCGACCCGAAGGTCGCCGACAACGTCACCGACGTCCTCAAGACCGTCGTCGACGACGGCACGGGTACGGCGGCGCGGCTGCCGGGCCGCGACGTGGCCGGCAAGACCGGTACCACCGACGGCAACAAGTCGGCCTGGTTCGTGGGCTACACCAAGCAGCTGTCCACCGCGATCACGATGTACCGGATGGACGACAACGAGAAGTCCCAGAACCGCAAGTTCCTGGAGATGTACGGCACCGGTGGCCAGGAGAAGATCCACGGTGCGTCGTTCCCGTCGGAGATCTGGCACGACTACATGACCCAGGCTCTGAAGGGGCAGCCGAACCAGCCGTTCCCGACGCCCGAGCCCATCGGTGAGCTCGTGGGCTCGACGCCGAGCCCCACGCCGACGCCGTCCGTCTCGACGTCGCCGACCGAGTCCGCCTCGCCGTCCCCGTCGACCAGCGAGAGCTCCTCGCCCTCCCCGTCGCCGAGCGAGACGTGCAGCGACTGGGACATCGCCTGCAAGAACAACAACGGGAACGACGGCGGTATGGACACCGGAGGCACCGACGGCGGTACGTCGGCTTCGCCGTCCGACGGAAGTACCGACGACAGCGGGAACCCACAAGGCAACGGGAACGGAGGCGGCCTCTTCGGAGGCCCGGACGGTCGCTAGCCGCCTGGCTCCCGGCAACAACGCATCGTGTTTCACGTGAAACGCTGCGTGTTCCACGGCAGTCGAGGGCCGTCACACCGATCAGGTGTGGCGGCCCTCGCCGCGTTCTCAGGCTCGTACGGCAGGATGTGCCGCATGCCCAGTGCAGAGACGCCCAGTGCAGAGACGACGCGCGCGAATCCGCAGCAGCCTGAGCCGGAACAGGTACGGCCCACCAGAGAGGACGAGGTCTCGGCTGCCGGGGCCGAGTTCATCGGTGGGCCGATCGGACGGCGGGTGTTGCTCGGGGCCTCGCGATGGACCCCCGCGCGGGTGATCGTGCTCGTCATGCTCGGCATGTTCGCGCTCGGCATGGTCCAGAAGTTCCCCTGCTACGACGGCGCCTGGTTCTACGGAGCCAGCTCCCAGTACACGCACGCGTGTTACTCGGACATCCCGCACCTCTACCAGGGGCGCGGCTTCGCCGACGGTCTCGTGCCGTACTTCGACAAGCTGTCCGGCGACATGGACTACCTCGAATACCCGGTCCTCACCGGTGTGTTCATGGAGGTCGCCGCGTGGCTGACGCCCGGCAGCGGCTCCATCCAGCACCAGGAGCAGGTGTACTGGATGGTCAACGCCGGGATGCTGATGATCTGCGCCGCGGTGATCGCGGTGTGCGTCACGCGCACCCACCGCAGGCGCCCCTGGGACGCGCTGCTGGTCGCCCTGGCGCCCGCCTTCGCACTGACCGCGACCATCAACTGGGACCTCTTCGCGGTGGCGCTCACGGCGGCCGCGATGCTGATGTGGTCGCGGGGCCGGGCCATCACCTTCGGCGTGCTGCTCGGGCTCGCGACGGCTGCGAAGCTGTACCCGGTGCTGCTGCTCGGACCGCTCTTCGTGCTGTGCTGGCGGGCGGGCAAGTGGCGGGAGTTCGGCAGGGCGATGTTCGGCGCAGCCGTCTCATGGCTGGTCGTGAACTTGCCGGTGATGCTCCTCGCCCCGGCGGGCTGGTCGAAGTTCTATACGTTCAGCCAGGAACGCGGAGTCGACTTCGGCTCCTTCTGGCTGATCATCTCCCAGCACCGGGACACTCCCCTCGACACCGACGTCGTCAACACCCTGGCCACGACGCTGATGCTGCTCGCCTGCCTGGGCGTCGCCGCGCTCACGCTCACCGCGCCGCGCCGGCCGCGCTTCTCGCAGCTCGCGTTCCTGGTGGTCGCCGCCTTCATCCTGACCAACAAGGTCTATTCACCGCAGTACGTCCTGTGGCTGATCCCGCTCGCCGCGCTTGCGCGCCCCAAGTGGCGGGACTTCCTGGTCTGGCAGGCGTGCGAGGTCGCGTACTTCCTGGGGATCTGGCTGTACCTCGCGTACACGACGAGCGGGGACAAGCACCAGGGCCTGCCCGAGGACGGCTATCAACTGGCCGTTGCGGCACACCTGTTGGGCACGCTCTACATGTGCGCGGTCATCGTGCGGGACATCTGGCTGCCCGAGCGGGACGTGGTGCGCCGCTCCGGCGAGGACGACCCGACGGGCGGCGCTCTGGACGGCGCCGAGGACGTCTTCGTACTGGGTCAGGCGGCCCGGCCGCGGCGGCACCGGCACGCCGCGCATGCCGTGCACGCCGCAGAGGGCCCGCCTCCCACGGTCGACTGGGGGCGGGCACCGGGTGGTTCGCTCTGAGCGAACGCGCTCAGCGGTCCACGAGACGGTCGAACTGCGTCGTGGTGTGCCGCAGATGGGCCACCAGCTCCTCGCCGACCTTCGGTTCGGGGGCGTCCGAGGGTACGAAGAGGATCGACACCTGCATGTGCGGCGGCTCGGCGAACCAGCGCTGCTTGCCCGCCCAGACGAACGGCGCCAGGTTCCGGTTCACCGTCGCCAGGCCGGCCCGTGCGACGCCCTTGGCGCGCGGCATGACGCCGTGCACCGCCTTCGGGGCCTCCAGGCCCACACCGTGCGACGTACCGCCCGCCACGACCACCAGCCAGCCGTCCGAGGCGGCCTTCTGCTGGCGGTAGCCGAACCGGTCGCCCTTGGCGACGCGCGTGACGTCCAGGACGGAGCCGCGGTACTCGGTCGCCTCGTGGTCGCCCAGCCACAGCCGCGTGCCGATGCGCGCGCGGAAGCGGGTCTGCGGGAACTGCTGCTGCAGGCGCGCCAGTTCCTCGGCCTTCAGGTGGCTGACGAACATGGTGTGCAGCGGAAGACGGGCCGCGCGCAGCCGGTCCATCCAGCCGATGACCTCCTCGACGGCGTCCGTGCCGTCGGTGCGGTCGAGCGGCAGATGGATCGCGAAGCCCTCCAGGCGCACGTCCTGTATGGCGTGCGCCAGCTGCGGAAGGTCCTGCTCGGTGACGCCGTGCCGCTTCATCGAGGACATCACCTCGACGACGACGCGGGCGCCGACGAGGCCGTGCACGCCGTCGACGGAGGAGACGGAGCGGATCACGCGGTCGGGCAGCGGCACCGGCTCCTCACCGCGCCGGAACGGCGTCAGGACCAGCAGGTCGCCGCCGAACCAGTCCTTGATCCGGGCGGCCTCGTACGTGGTCCCGACCGCGAGGATGTCGGAGTCGAGGCGCGTCGCCTCCTCCGCGAGCCGCTCATGGCCGAAGCCATAGCCGTTGCCCTTGCAGACGGGGACGAGACCCGGGAACTGTTCGAGCACCTGCTTGTGGTGTGCCCGCCAGCGCGCGGTGTCGACGTAGAGCGTGAGCGCCATGGCCGGTCCCGGAACCTTTCCGTGGGGAGTTACGTAGCTACGTGAATTGTGCCGGGCGCTCAGCGCCGCGACATGTAGATGTCGAGCGCCTTGTGCAGCAGCTTGTTGAGCGGGAAGTCCCATTCGCCCAGGTACTCGGCGGCCTGGCCACCCGTGCCGACCTTGAACTGGATCAGGCCGAAGAGGTGGTCGGTCTCGTCCAGCGAGTCGGAGATGCCGCGCAGGTCGTAGACGGTGGCGCCGAGCGCGTAGGCGTCGCGCAGCATCCGCCACTGCATGGCGTTGGACGGGCGCACCTCGCGGCCGATGTTGTCGGAGGCGCCGTAGGAGTACCAGACGTGCCCGCCGACGACGAGCATCGTGGCCGCCGCGAGGTTCACGCCGTTGTGCCGCGCGAAGTAGAGCCGCATCCGGTTGGGGTCCTCGGTGTTGAGGGCCGTCCACATGCGCTGGAAGTACGACAGCGGGCGCGGCCGGAAGTGGTCGCGCACGGCCGTGATCTCGTACAGCCGCTGCCACTCGGCGAGGTCCTGGTAGCCGCCCTGGACGACCTCGACGCCGGCCTTCTCGGCCTTCTTGATGTTGCGGCGCCACAGCTGGTTGAAGTTCTTGTGGACCTCTTCCAGGGAGCGGTTCGCGAGCGGCACCTGGAAGACGTAGCGCGGCTGTACGTCGCCGAAGCCGGCGCCGCCGTCCTCGCCCTGCTGCCAGCCCATGCGGCGGAGCTTGTCGGCGACCTCGAAGGCGCGCGGCTCGATGTGGTCCGCCTCGATGTCCCGCAGGCGCTTCACATCGGCGTCCGCGATGCCCTTCTTGATGGAGGGCGCGTCCCAGCGGCGGATGACGACCGGCGGGCCCATCTTCACGGAGAAGGCGCCCTGCTGCTTCAGATGCGCGAGCATCGGGCGCAGCCACTCTTCGAGGTTCGGGGCGTACCAGTTGATGACCGGGCCCTCGGGCAGGTACGCGAGGTAGCGCTTGATCTTGGGGAGCTGCCGGTACAGCACGAGGCCCGCACCGACCATGTCGCCGGTGCGCTCGTCGAACCAGCCGAGGTGCTCGGAGCGCCACTCCGCCTTCACATCTGCCCAGGCAGGGACCTGCATGTGGCTCGCCGACGGCAGGGTCTGGATGTACGCCAGATGCTGCTCTCGGCTGATGGTCCTCAGGGTCAGGCTCATTCGGGGCGCTCCTCGGGCTGGTGTGTCCCCATGGGTACAGGGGCTCCGGCTCTCGCGCCGAAGCCTACTGCGCCCTGCGAGCGCCCCGACCGGCCGTATGGGAGGTCGGTTGTGAAGGCTGCCCCGACTCAGCTTCTGAGGTGGGCTTCCTCAGCCGATGACGCCGCCGAAGAGACCGCCGTGGGCCATGCCGATGAAGAAGCCGATGGCCGACGCGCCCAGGCCCAGGATCAGCCCGAAGCGCTCCCGGGTCGTCTCCGAGACGAACTGGCCGTAGGCCCCGGTCAGGATGCCGACCAGGCCGGCCCAGGAACTGAGGAGATGAAGGTCGCTCCAGAGCGAGGAGATGATCGCGATCGCTCCGAGCACCACGGTCACCCCGAGCAGGGTGTCCGGCAGCGGGTGGGGCTTGCCGTCCGTGGCGAAGAGGGACGATGAATGAGCGGAAGCGGTGCTGTTCGGACGCATTGCTTGTGCCATGGGGCACCTCCTGCGGAAGCGGCGCATCGTAGCGCCGTACACACCCGATGTGTACAGATTGCGGCGCTTGGCAGCCGGATTTCAACCGGAAGCGGAGGTGCGGGTACTCTGTACCGTCTGCACCGGTGTCTGTCCACGCCCCCGACCAGGGGCCGGGGACCGATACCGTTGCTCACGCATAAACAACCCTCCTGCCACGGAACGACCGTGGCCGCTGAGTCCAAAGGAGGTGGGTTCCACATGCGTCACTACGAGGTGATGGTCATCCTCGACCCCGATCTGGAGGAGCGCGCTGTCGCCCCCCTGATCGAGAACTTCATGTCTGTTGTCCGTGAGGGCAACGGCAAGGTGGAGAAGGTCGACACCTGGGGCCGTCGTCGTCTCTCGTACGAGATCAAGAAGAAGCCCGAGGGCATCTACTCGGTCATCGACCTGCAGGCCGAGCCTGCGGTCGTCAAGGAGCTCGACCGCCAGATGAACCTGAACGAGTCGGTCCTCCGGACCAAGGTCCTCCGCCCCGAGACCCACTGAACTTCCTAGTTCAGCGGCACTCGGGACTCGAGTAGCAGCAAGCAGCCAAGCAGCAAACCCGCCGAGAGGTTCCCCCATGGCAGGCGAGACCGTTATCACCGTCGTCGGAAACCTGACCGACGACCCCGAGCTGCGCTTCACCCCGTCCGGCGCGGCCGTCGCGAACTTCACGATCGCGTCGACGCCCCGGATGTTCGACCGCCAGACCAATGAGTGGAAGGACGGCGACGCGCTGTTCCTCCGCGCGTCGATCTGGCGTCAGGCCGCGGAGAACGTCGCCGAGTCGCTGACGCGTGGCATGCGCGTCGTCGCTCAGGGACGACTGCGGCAGCGTTCGTACGAGACCCAGCAGGGCGAGAAGCGGACGGTCGTGGAGCTCGAGGTCGACGAGATCGGCCCCTCGCTGCGCTACGCCACCGCCAAGGTCACCAAGACCCCCGGTCGTGGCGGCCAGGGTGGCGGCGGCGGCTTCGGCGGCGGCGGTCAGCAGCAGGGTGGCGGCGGCTGGGGCGGCGGCCCCGGCGGTCAGCAGGGTGGCCAGGGCGGAGCCCCGGCCAACGACCCCTGGGCGACCGGTGCGCCGGCCGGCGGCGGGCAGCAGGGCGGCGGCGGTGGCGGCTGGGGCGGAAGCTCCGGCGGCTCCGGCGGCGGCTACTCGGACGAGCCCCCCTTCTAGGGATCACTCCCTGACGGGGCTGGGCTCGCACCCCACACTTCTTGATCACACAGGAGAAACACCATGGCGAAGCCGCCTGTGCGCAAGCCTAAGAAGAAGGTCTGCGCTTTCTGCAAGGACAAGGTCACGTACGTGGACTACAAGGACACGAACATGCTGCGGAAGTTCATTTCCGACCGCGGCAAGATCCGTGCCCGCCGCGTGACCGGCAACTGCACGCAGCACCAGCGTGACGTCGCCACGGCCGTCAAGAACAGCCGTGAGATGGCGCTGCTGCCCTACACGTCCACCGCGCGATAAGGGAAGGGTGACCGACTAATGAAGATCATCCTGACCCACGAGGTCTCCGGCCTCGGCACCGCCGGCGAGGTCGTCGACGTCAAGGACGGGTACGCCCGTAACTACCTGATCCCGCGGAAGTTCGCTATCCGCTGGACCAAGGGTGGTGAGCAGGACGTGGCGCAGATCCGCCGCGCCCGCAAGATCCACGAGATCGCCACCATCGAGCAGGCCAACGAGATCAAGGCCAAGCTCGAGGGCACCGCGGTCCGCCTGGCCGTCCGCTCCGGCGACGCCGGTCGTCTCTTCGGTTCCGTCACCCCGGCCGACATCGCTTCGGCGATCGAGGCTGCCGGTGGCCCGAAGGTCGACAAGCGTCGTGTCGAGCTGGGCGCGCCGATCAAGTCGCTCGGTGGCCACGAGGCCTCCGTGCGTCTGCACCCCGAGGTTGCCGCCAAGGTCAACATCGAGGTCGTCGCTGCCTGAGCACTGCCCTGAGCAGCGCTGAAGCGAATGTGGGGCCGCACCCTTCGGGGTGCGGCCCCACATGCTTGTCAGCCGCGTTTCACGTGAAACCGTGGAACGGCCTGCTTTGGTGGCTCACCGTTTCACGTGAAACAGCCCGCTGAGCGTGTCAGCGCGTCGCGCCCGTCACGGCCCAGCGTCCCGAGCGGTAGCGCATCCAGAGCGTGATCATCCGTACCGTCATCATCAGCGCCATCGCACCCCACACGGCGGTGAGACCGCCGCCGAAGACCGGCACGAGGAGCGCCACCGGCGTGAAGACGGCAAGCGTGACCAGCATGGCCCAGGCCAGATACGGTCCGTCGCCCGCGCCCATGAGGACTCCGTCGAGTACGTAGACGATTCCGCAGATGGGCTGCGCGAGGGCCACGACGATGAGCGCGGGCAGGGCGGCGTCCTGGACAAGCTGATCGCTCGAGAACAGCGGGACGAACAGCGGTCGTGCGGCGACGATCAGTACGCAGAGGACGACTCCCGCGGCGACGCCCCACTCCAGCATCCGACGGCACACGGCCCGCGCACCCGGTGCGTCGTCCGCGCCGAGGTAGCGGCCGATGATGGCCTGTCCGGCGATGGCGATGGCGTCGAGGGCGAAGGCCGTCAGGCTCCACAGGGACAGAATGATCTGGTGTGCGGCCACATCGGCGTCGCCGAGACGGGCGGCCACGGCTGTCGCGATCATCAGGATCGCCCGGAGCGAGATGGTGCGGACGAGGAGCGGCGCGCCCGCCTGGGCACAGGCTCGGATGCCCGCGGCGTCCGGGCGCAGCGAGGCGCCGTGGCGGCGAGCGCCGCGGACCACCACGACGAGGTAGACGGCGGCCATGCCGACCTGGGCGATGACGGTGCCCCAGGCAGAACCCGCGATGCCGAGGCCGGCGCCATAGACGAGAGCGGCGTTCAGCGCGGCGTTGGCGATGAAGCCAGCGACTGCCACGTAGAGCGGGGTTTTGGTGTTCTGCAGTCCGCGCAGCACGCCGGTGGCGGCGAGGACGATGAGCATCGGGGGAATGCCGAGCGAGGAGATGCGCAGATACGTGATCGCGTAGGGCGTCGCGGTGTCGGAGGCTCCGAAGAGGTCGACGAGGGCCGGGGCGGTGGGCAGGGTGATCGCGACGACCACGACGCCGAGGAGCAGGGCGAGCCAGATGCCGTCCATGCCCTGCTGGATGGCGGACTTCAGATCTCCGGATCCGACGCGGCGGGCGACCGCGGCAGTGGTCGCGTAGGCGAGGAAGACGAAGATGCTGACCGCCGTCTGCAGCAGGGCGGAGGCGACGGCGAGTCCGGCGAGCTGTGAGGTGCCGAGATGGCCGACGATGGCGCTGTCGGCCATGAGGAAGAGGGGCTCAGCGACGAGTGCGCCGAAGGCCGGAACGGCGAGGGCGACGATCTCTCGGTCGTGCCGACGTCGAGCGGCCTTGGATGCCGCGGGAGCCTGTGTCATGGGCACCAATCTAATCTTCCACAGGTAAGAGATGCAATGCGATAGAGACCCTTACTTGTGGAGGTCCTCCGCGTGTCGTGCGGCGGGTCTGTCGGCGATCTTGGGCCGACTGGGGAAGTTTTTCTTCTGCACAGCCGGTGGATGGGAAAAGTGCAGGTCAGGAACTGTGTGTGTGAGTGCCTGAGGGCTTGTTCACAGCCCTGTCCACCGTGTCGTGCACAGGATTTCCCGAGTTCTCCACAGCGAGGGGCCCGTCGTCCACACTGCCTGTGGATAACCAGATTGGCTGACGGTGCCCACGCGCCTACCGTAGTGCGGCGCCCACCATGTCTTCCGACCTCGGAAACCTCACAAATCCGACGCGTCAGAAGCGGAGTTGGGCCTCTTATTTGTCAGTGTCGTGCCGTAGGAATGAGGGGTACGGCGAGGTCCGCTCGGCGGACGGGAGGAGGCGGCCCGGTGAGTATCTCCGAGCCTTTGGACGACCCCTGGGCCGACGAAGGTCCCAGCGATCGCCTCCCCCCTTCGCGGCCGTTCCGGGGTGGCGGCCGAGGCCAGGGCGACCAGCACGAGCGAGGCCGCGAGGACGGTGGCTGGGACGAGGGACCGGCCACGTTCGAGCGCGTTCCGCCGCAGGACCTGGAGGCGGAGCAGTCCGTGCTCGGCGGCATGCTCCTGTCGAAGGACGCGATCGCCGACGTCGTGGAGGTCATCAAGGGCCCCGACTTCTACAAGCCGGCCCACGAAACGATCTTCCAGGCGATCCTCGACGTCTACGCCAAGGGCGAGCCCGCCGACCCGATCACCATCGCCGCGGAGCTGACCAAGCGCGGCGAGATCAACAAGGTGGGTGGCGCATCGTATCTGCACACCCTCGTACAGACGGTCCCGACCGCGGCGAACGCCGAGTACTACGCGGAGATCGTCCACGAGCGCGCCGTGCTGCGCCGCCTCGTCGAGGCCGGCACGCGGATCACGCAGATGGGATACGCGGGCGACGACGACGTAGACGAGATCGTCAACAAGGCGCAGGCCGAGGTCTACGCGGTCACCGAGCAGCGCACCAGCGAGGACTACCTCCCGCTCGGCGACATCATGGAGGGCGCGCTCGACGAGATCGAGGCGATCGGCTCGCGCAGCGGCGAGATGACCGGTGTGCCGACCGGCTTCACCGACTTCGACTCGCTCACCAACGGTCTGCACCCGGGCCAGATGATCGTCATCGCGGCCCGCCCCGCCATGGGTAAGTCCACGCTGGCACTGGACTTCGCGCGCGCCGCGTCGATCAAGAACAACCTGCCAAGCGTCATCTTCTCCCTCGAAATGGGGCGCAACGAGATCGCGATGCGTCTGCTGTCGGCCGAGGCGCGCGTGGCCCTGCACCACATGCGCTCCGGCACGATGACCGACGAGGACTGGACGCGGCTCGCGCGCCGGATGCCCGAGGTCTCGGCCGCGCCGCTGTACATCGACGACTCCCCGAACCTGTCGATGATGGAGATCCGCGCGAAGTGCCGTCGGCTCAAGCAGCGCAACGACATCAAGCTCGTGATCATCGACTATCTGCAGCTGATGCAGGCCGGTGGCTCGAAGCGCTCCGAGAGCCGTCAGCAGGAGGTCTCGGACATGTCCCGAAACCTCAAGCTGCTCGCCAAGGAGCTGGAGCTTCCGGTGATCGCGCTCTCCCAGCTGAACCGTGGTCCCGAGCAGCGCACGGACAAGAAGCCGCAGGTCTCCGACCTGCGTGAGTCCGGCTCCATCGAGCAGGACGCCGACATGGTCATCCTGCTGCACCGCGAGGACGCGTACGAGAAGGAGTCGCCGCGCGCGGGCGAGGCCGACATCATCGTCGGCAAGCACCGTAACGGCCCGACGGCCACGATCACGGTCGCCTTCCAGGGCCACTACTCGCGCTTCGTGGACATGGCGCAGACCTGATCAGCTCGCGTTGTCGAGGACGGCGACCTCCAGCTCCGCCAGGCGCTCGGGGTCGGCGATCACCTCGTACGTGGCGACCCTGTCCCCCTCGACCGTGACGGCCAGGGCGAGCAGCAGGCGACCGCGCGGGGCGACGACGAGGCCGACCCGTCCGTCGAGGAGCGCCGTCGCCGCGAACCGGGCATTGCGCCGCAGCAGGACCGTCTCCCGCGCCACCGTGTCGGCGCCGTGGCTCTGTGCCGGGGCTCCGGCCGGGAGCGTGATCGGGTCGGCATGGCGTACGACGTCGGGGGCGAGGACGGCGAGCAGCGCGTTCAGGTCTCCGTCGCGGGCCGCGGTGAGGAAGGCGTCGACGACGTGCCGTTGGTGGTCGAGTTCCTCGGTGGGGAGCGTCGGTGCGCCCTGGATCCGGCGGCGAGCGCGACTGGCGAGCTTCTTGGTGGTGGCCTCGGTTCGCTCCACGATGGGCGCGATCTCGCCGAACGGCACGGCGAACAGGTCGTGCAGGACGAACGCGACCCGCTCGGCGGGGCTCAAAGTCCCGAGGACGACGAGCAGGGCGCGCCCCACCGATTCGACCAGCACCGCCTCGCTCTCGGGGCTCGCGCCGTCCCCCTCGTCCCAGACGTGCTCGGGCAGGTGGCCGACGAACTCCTCACGGCGTGCGGTACGCGAGCGCAGCATGTCGAGGCAGATGCGCGAGACGACGGTGCGCAGCCAGGCGGCAAGGTTGTCGATGCCGTCGGCGTCGCTGCGGCTCAGCCGGAGCCAGGCTTCCTGCACCGCGTCGTCCGCGTCGTTGAGAGAGCCGAGCATGCGGTAGGCGAGGCCCCGCAGTTGGCCGCGCTGCTCCTCGAAGTGCCGCGCCAGCGCGTCCGGGGTGTGCTGCGTGGTCATCGGGTTCGGCCCGCGGCTCTCGTCTCGCTCCACCCGGTCCACGCTACGACCGTGCGCCCCCGACCGGCGCGTGATGATCAGCCTCCGGTGAAATTCCCTCGACGCGGGTCGTGGGGCGGGATGGACTGGGGCCATGACGACATCCCCGGAAGCGACATCCCCGGAAGAGCTGCTGCCCAGCACGCGCCGCGCTCTCCTGCACCGCATCGCCGTTGCCCAGAGCGAAGGGCGGGCGCCCTCACTCGTGGCCGCGGTCGCGCGGGACGGGGAGCTGGTGTGGACCGGGTCGCGTACCTCGGTGGACGGACACGGGCCGGACGAGCATGTGCAGTACCGGATCGGTTCGATCACCAAGACCTTCACCGCCGTGCTGGTGCTGAGGCTGCGGGACGAAGGGCTCCTCGACCTGGCGGACCCGCTGGAGAAGCATCTGCCCGGCACCGCTGCCGGCACCGTCACCATCGCCGAACTCCTCGCCCACACCGGCGGGCTGGCCGCCGAGACACCGGGCGAGTGGTGGGAGCGCAGCCCCGCGAGCCTGCGTCCGACCCTCGCCGACGTCCTCGGCGAGCAGCCCTTCCGGCACCCCGTCGGCCGCCGTCACCACTATTCGAACCCCGGCTATACGCTCCTGGGCTCGCTGGTCGAGGCAGTGCGCGGGGTGCCCTGGGAGGAGGCCCTGCGCACCGAGATCCTCGAACCACTGGGCCTGACCCGTACCAGCGTCCAACCGCAGCAGCCGCACGCCGGGGGCTGGGCCGTGCACCCGTACGCCGACGTGCTGCTTCCGGAGCCGAGCGAGGACTTGGGCCTGATGGCCCCCGCCGGACAACTGTGGTCCACGACGCGTGACTTGGCGGTCTTCGCCTCTTTCCTCGCGGTCGGCGACGAGCGGGTACTGAGCGCCGACTCCGTCCGGGAGATGCGGACTCCCGCCGCGCCGACCGTGCCGGGCGACTGGGAGGCGTCGTACGGGTTCGGCATGCAGGTCGTGCGGGGCGGCGGGTTCACCCTGGCCGGACACAGCGGCTCGCTGCCGGGGTTCGTTGCGGGGCTGTGGCTGTGCGAGGAACAAGGGCTCGTGGCGGTCGCCCTCGCCAACTGCACGTCGGGGGTCCCCGTGGTGACGCTGGCCGCCGAACTGTTGGCGACCGTCGCCGAAGCCGAGCCGCGGATGCCCGAGCCGTGGCGGCCGCTCACCGAAGTCGACCCGGCCCTACTGGAACTGACAGGCCCATGGTTCTGGGGGACGCAAGCCGTGGTGCTCCGGTTGGCGGCCGATGGTGGCGTCGAACTGGGCCCGGCGGCCGAGGGCGGACGACGCTCCCGGTTCCGGTCCAACAGTGACGGCACTTGGACCGGGCTCGACGGCTACTACGCGGGGGAGCCACTTCGGGCCGTCCGGCGGGCCGACGGATCGGTCAGCCACCTCGACCTCGGGTCCTTCGTCTTCACGCGGGAGCCGTATCCCGCGGACGGGCCGGTGCCGGGTGGGGTGGACCCGGGAGGCTGGCGGGGGATTCCGCGGGGATGAGCAGAGCTGTGGGTCGCCCGTTTCACGTGAAACGGGCGACCCACGGAGACAGTTGAGCCGGTGCGTCGTTTCACGTGAAACAACGCACCGGCTCTCCCTGTCCAGGAGTCTCAGACGCCCCGGCTCGCCCTGTCAGAGCTGCATCTTGAAGCCCAGATGCGAGCCGACGAAACCGAGTCGCTCGTAGAAGCGATGGGCGTCGGTGCGCGTGACATCGGAGGTCAGCTGCACCAACTGGCAGCCCTGGCGCCGGGATTCATCGACGGCCCACTCGATGAGCCGCGTGCCGAGACCGCTGCCGCGCTCGTCCGCGTGGATGCGTACACCCTCGATGATCGAGCGGGTGGAGCCCTTCCGGGAGAGCCCGGGGATGATGCTCAGTTGCAGCGTGCCGACGACGCGGCCCTCGCGTACGGCGACGACGAGGTGCTGATTCGGGTCGGCTGCCAGTCGCGCGTGCGCGGCGCGATACGGCGTGAGGTCCTCCGGCGACTCGCGCTGGGCGCCCAGCGGGTCGTCCGCCAGCATGGCGACCATCTCCGGAATGTCCTCGGCCACGGCCGGCCTGATCTCAAGATCTCCCATGGCCAGCAGCCTATGCGCCGCCTCCCGCACGGCTGCTCAGGGGCCTAGGCGGCGGCGTGCAGCCCTTCGACCGCCTTGACCAGCGGGGCGAGTTCCGGGTTCTCGGCAGCGGCGTCGAGAGCTTCCCGCAGCGCCTCCGTGTTCGTGGGGCGGGCCTCTTCGAGGAGCTTGAACCCTTCCTCGGAGACGTTCGTGTAGATGCCCCGTCGGTCGGTCGGGCACAAATAGCGGGCGAGCAGGCCGCGTTCCTCGAGGCGGGTGACCAGGCGCGTGGTCGCGCTCTGGCTGAGGACGACGGCGTCGGCGACCTGCTTCATCTGTAGATGGCCGCCCTCCCCGTCGTGCTGACGGCTCAGGACGTCGAGGAGTGAGTACTCGCGCACGCTCAGCCCGTGCCGGGACTGCAGGGCGCGCTCGATGTGGGCCTCGATCTTCCCGTGGAGCAGCGAGAGTGCACACCAGCCCTGAGAGAGGGCGGTCAGCGCTGGGTCTGTGGCGGTCATGACGCGTGGTTCCTCCGTCCCGGAGCGGCTGACCCCAGGATAGTCGATGTGCGAGGTTGCCCGCGTTTGCAAATAACCCGCGCATGCAATTATTGTGGTGTCTCGTAAAGCGCACCCGCAACAGTCTGGAAGGGATCCTCCCTCATGCCTCTCGCGCTTCTCGCCCTCGCGATCGGGGCGTTCGGAATCGGAACCACGGAATTCGTGATCATGGGATTGCTCCCAGAGGTCGCGGGTGACTTCGGCGTCTCCATCCCCACGGCCGGCTACCTGGTGACCGGCTACGCGCTCGGCGTGATGTTCGGTGCTCCGCTGATGACCGCCCTGGGCACGCGCATCCCGCGCAAGCGGATGCTGATGCTGCTCCTCGGCTTCTTCATCGTCGGCAACCTGCTCTCCGCCGTCGCGCCCGTCTTCGCCGTCATGCTGATCGGCCGCGTGGTCGCCTCGCTCGCCCACGGCGCGTTCTTCGGCATCGGCTCGGTCGTCGCGGCCGAGTTGGTGGCCCCGGAGAAGAAGGCCGGAGCGATCGCCATGATGTTCACGGGCCTGACCGTCGCCAATGTCGTCGGCGTCCCGCTCGGCACGTTCATCGGTCAGTCGGTCGGCTGGCGCGTGACCTTCGCGGTCGTCGCCGCCCTCGGTGTCATCGGCCTCGTCGGTATCGCCAAGCTGGTGCCGGACCTGCCCAAGCCGGAAGGGGTACGGCTGCGTCACGAACTGGCCGCATTCAAGAACGTGCAGGTCGTGCTCGCCATGGCGATGACCGTGCTCGGCTTCGGCGGCGTCTTCGCGGCCATCACCTACATCGCGCCGATGATGACGCACGTCGCCGGCTTCGCGGACGGCTCCGTCACCTGGCTCATGGTCCTCTTCGGCCTCGGCATGGTCGCGGGCAACCTCACCGGCGGAAGGTTCGCCGACCGTGCCCTGATGCCCATGTTGTACGTGGCGCTGGGCGCGCTCGCCCTCGTGCTCGCCCTGTTCACGGTCACCGCGCACAACCAGGTCCTGTCCGCGATCTCCATCGTGCTGATCGGCGCGTTCGGCTTCGCGACCGTGCCGCCGCTCCAGAAGCGCGTCCTCGACCAGGCATCCGGAGCCCCGACGCTCGCCTCGGCCGTGAACATCGGCGCCTTCAACCTCGGTAACGCCCTCTCCGCCTGGCTCGGCGGCATGGTGATCGCCGCGGGCTTCGGCTACACCTCCCCGAACTGGGTCGGCGCCGTGCTCGCCGCGGCCGCCCTCGTCCTGGCCGTGCTCTCCGCGACCTTGGAGCGCCGCGCGGCCGCACCGAGCCGGATCGTCGCGGCCGCCGAGCAGCCCCTCACCGAGCCGGCCCACCACTGACCCGAATCCCCGGCCGACGGGGCCAACGACGTCCCCGCTCCACCACACCCCCTCTCACCAGCACCCCTGAGCCGCATCCCGCAAGGAGCACCACCTCATGAGCACCACCGCCGTCACCCCGCTCACCACGCAGGACGCCGAGACCCTCGTCGCCGCAGCCCGTCTCGCCGCCGAAGCGGCCGGAGTCACGGTCAGCGTCACCGTCCTCGACGCGGGCGGCCACCTCCTGGCCTTCCGCCGCGACGACCGCGCCGTCCTCATCTCTGGTGAGACCAGCACCCGCAAGGCGTACACCGCGCTCCAGTTGAACGCCCCCACCGCCGACCTGGTCGACCTGGTCAAGCCCGAGGGCCCCTTCCACAGCCTGCCCACCGCGCTCGACCGGCCGCTGCTGTTCATCGCCGGCGGTCTGCCGATCCACCGCGACGGCCGCCTCATCGGCGCCATCGGTGTCGGTGGCGGCGCCCCCGAGCAGGACCACGGCTTCGCCACCGCGGCCGTGGAGGCCCTCGCGTAACTCCGGACACACATCGCGCAACCGCCCCAAGTCGCCGCAACACAGTGGCACTTGGGGCGGACGTGCGCCCAGGGCCTGTTCTCAGCCCGCGGCCACCGTCAGCGGTGCGAAGCGGCGGGTCCAGTCGCCGGGCAGTTCCGAAGCGCCATAGTTCATCACCGCGTTGAGGCCCATGGACGCAAGACCGCGCTCCTTGAGCCACGTCAGCAGCTCTTCGTGCCGTACGTCGATGTCGGTGCGCAGCGGCCGGTCCGTGCCTGCCGCGAGCGAGGCGACGAGGGCCTGCGCGGTCGCGGTGTCGCGGGCGATGAGAGGGCCGACGACGTGGGTGTCCTCGTTGGGCCAGGCGGCCGCGAAGCCGATGAGCCCGCCGGTCTCGTCGTCCACAGCCACCCGCAGTTGGTCCGCGAAGGCCGGAAGCCGGGTGATGACATGCGTACGGTCCGGGCCGAAGACCTCCGCGTCCAGGCGGAGGATCGCCGGGAGGTCCTCCGCGGTGGCCGCCCGGGTGGTGACCTCGGGCAGGGTGGCCTGGCCCGCGACGAAGGCGCCGCGCACCATCTCGGCCCGCCCCGTGAGCTTGAAGCCCAACTCCTCGTAGAGCGGCTGCCCGTACGGCGTCGCGTGGAGCGTGAGCGGGGTCGTGCCCGCCTGCTCGACGACATGGCGCATCAGGCGCCTGCCGACGCCCTTGCGGGCATGCCGTTCGGCGACCAGGACCATGCCGATCGCGGCGAGTTCGGGCCGCTCTCGGGGGCCGTACTCGGTCACCACGCAGGCGCTGACGAGCCCACCGTCGGGGTCGTCGATGCCATGGCCGGTGCCCGCGGAGAGCAGCAGGCGCCACTTGTGTTCCTCACGGGGCCAGCCCCGGTTCTCGGAGAGGTCGGCGCACGCGAGGACATCGCGCGGGGTGAGACGACGGATGGGCAGGCCGGAGAGGGAAGGTGTCGACACGCAGGTCAGGCTGTCGGACTTCGACCCGTGGCGTCCACCGCTTTGCCGGCAGTACCCCGGCGCTTTCGGCCACGCCGGGAGTTTCACGTGAAACATGGCGCCGGGTCGGCTCTGGCGGGCGCGCGGCGGTGCGAGGCGTGAATTGGTGCGCGGAGACCGGTAATTGAGGAATTTACGGAGTGCCCGAGGTTCACTTAATCCGCAGTTATGCCAGTAGGGGGTTGTCGACTTCGCGGCTGCCGGTATCGTCGGGTTCAGATCGCGTCGGGCGGCCGAAGAAGGCCCAGGGGGAAGCCCGTGTGATGCGCGCAGGCCGACGCAGCCTAACGGGACGGAGAGATCGAAGACCTGCACTTTCCGCTTTGCGTTCTGTGCAATGACATCGCGTGGCATCCTGCCGTGAGGGGACTGCGGACAATGTCACACTCTTGCCTTACTTGTCAGTAGCCGTCCGGAATGCAGTGTTCAATGTGGACTGCATTGTTGTCGAGGCACGCGGGGGAAAGCCCACAGTTTCCGAGTGGGGAACAGCTCGGGAGTACGTTGACCGACCAAAAGATGTTCGAGGCGAGGCACAGCATGGACGCTCCGACCACTACGCCGTCGGCCGATTCCGGTTCGGACGGCGGGGGCGGCTGGTTCACACCGCGCAAGGCCCCGGACCCGCAATCTCCCGCCCCCGGTTCCGGCCAGGAGGCGGCGGAGGAGCACCGAATACCCGAGCCGCGCCCGCAGTCGGACACCCAGCCCCCACAGCGGCCCGCCCCCACGCACGCCTCGCCCGACGCGATCCTCGTCCGCCGCACGATGGAGGAGATCAGCCCCGTCGCGGACAAGGTCACCTCGTACTTCTACGCACTCCTCTTCGTGCGCCACCCCGAACTGCGCCCGCTCTTCCCGGCGGCGATGGACACCCAGCGCGACCGGCTCCTCAGGGCGCTGCTGACCGCCGCCGAGCACATCGACAACAAGGACGTCCTGGTGGCGTACCTGAAGAACCTGGGGCGCGGCCACCGCAAGTACGGCACCCAGGCCGAGCACTATCCGGCCGTCGGCGAGTGCCTGATCGCGGCCCTCACCCAGTACGCCACGACCACGTGGAGCGCGGAGACCGAGGCCGCCTGGGTGCGCACGTACACGACGATCTCCCAGATCATGATCGACGCGGCGGCCGAGGACGAGATGAAGGCCCCGGCCTGGTGGATGGCCGAGGTCGTCTCGCACGATCTGCGCACGTCCGACGTCGCCGTGGTGACCGTGCGGCCCGATCAGCCGTACCCGTTCCTGGCCGGCCAGTACACGACGCTGGAGACGCCGTGGTGGCCGCGGATCTGGCGGCACTACTCGTTCGCCTCCGCGCCCCGCTCGGACGGGCTGCTCTCGTTCCACGTGAAGGCGGTTCCCGCGGGCTGGGTCTCGGGCGCCCTGGTGCATCGCGCCCGCCCCGGCGACGTACTGCGGCTCGGACCGCCCGCCGGCTCCATGACCGTCGACCACACCAGCGACAGCGGGCTGCTCTGCCTCGGCGGCGGCACCGGCATCGCGCCCATCAAGGCGCTCGTCGAGGACGTGGCCGAGCACGGGAACCAGCGCCCGGTCGAGGTGTTCTACGGCGCCCGCACCAGTCACGACCTGTACGACATCGACACGATGCTGCGCCTGGCACAGAGCCACCCGTGGCTCTCGGTGCGCCCCGTCGTCGACCAGCAGGCCCACCTCCAGCTGCCGGACGCGGTACGGGAGTACGGCCCCTGGAACGAGTACGACGCCTATCTTTCCGGTCCGCCCGGCATGATCCGCAGTGGCATCGACGCCCTGCGGCGCATCGGCATCCCCGGCAGCCGCATCCGGCACGACTCGGTGGAGGACCTGGTCGCGGCGACGGACTGAGCGCCGCGCCGCAACACCAAAGCCCGCAGCAATAAAGCCCGCAACACCAAAGCCCGCAGCACCAATGCCCGCGGCGTCAGCCCAGATCGGGCGCGTGCATCGCCCGTACGCCCTCGATGTTGCCGTCCAGGTAATGGCGCAGCGAGAGCGGCACCAGGTGGACCGAGGCGATCCCGACGCGGGTGAACGGCACCCGCACGATCTCGTAGCCGCCGCACGGGTCCTCGACCTCGGGACCGTGCCGCTGCTCGGTGTCCATCGACTCCAGCCGGCAGACGAAGAAGTGCTGGACCTTCACGCCGGTCGCGCCGCCGTCCTCGCCGATGTGCTCGACGGTGTCCACGAAACAGGGCACCACGTCGACGATCTTGGCGCCGAGTTCCTCGTGCACCTCGCGATGGAGGGCGTCCACGACGGTCGTGTCCTCCGGCTCGACCCCGCCCCCGGGAGTTACCCAGTAGGGATCGACACCGGGCTTGGTCCGCTTGATCAGAATCAGGTCGTCGCCGTCCAGCAGGACGGCGCGTGCGGTGCGCTTGACCACGGGTCGGACGGTCATGGGAGAAATGTGGCCCGGCTGGTTCCACGTGAAACATCCCGTATCGCTCGGCGCCCCGCTCACGACCAGTCGACGGCAGCGCGCAGCAGCCACTCGTGCGCCCGCGCGATGTGCGGCATGGCGAGCGTGCCGGTGCGCACCACCAGGAAGTACGTACGCAGTGGCGGCACCGGAGGGTCGAGCAGGGCGACGACCTCCCCGCGCTCCAGGCTCTCCTCGCACAGATAGCGCGGCAGGACGGCGAGGCCGGCGCCCGCGATCACGCAGGCCAGTACCGCACGCAGATCCGGCACGACGACGGTGCCGGAGACGGCGGGCCGGGAGTCGAAGACCGCCGCCCAGTAGCGGCTGACCAGCGGCAACGACTCGTGCACCTCGACCACGGGGAACTTCTCCAGGGACGGTGCCGCGTCGCGGTGCAGCATGCCGGGGCCGATGCGGGCGGCGAACCGCGGGGCGGCGGTCAGCACGTGCTCCTCGTCGCAGAGCGCAGTCGCTGTGAGCAGCGCGCCGCGCGGGCGGGCCGTCGCGATGGCCAGATCGTGGTGTCCCGCCGCGAGCCCTTCCAGGGTCTCCTCGGCCGTGCCGAAGCTCGCCCGTAACGCGACGTTCTGCCCGTCGTCGCGGGTCAGCGCGGTGAGCGCGGGCAGGGCACGTTCCGCGGTGAACTCCGGGGGCCCCGCCAGATGCAGCGTGCGCAGGGCGGATTCCTCGTCGAGCCCGGTCTCGGCGATCTCCACGAGGGCGTCGAGATGCGGGGCCGCCTTGTGGGCCAGCTCGTCGCCGATCGTCGTGGGCGTCACTCCGCGCGCCTGGCGCAGGAAGAGCGGGCGCCCCAACTGCCGCTCCAGCGTGCGGATCTGGGAGGTGACCGCCGGTTGTGACAGGCCGAGCAGTGCGGCGGCGCGGGTGAACGACCCGGCGCGATGCACCGTCACAAAGGTGCGCAGCAACGCGAGATCCATCGCGGCACGCCTCCCTCCCCAACCCCCGGGCCGCGCCCAACTATAAATAAGTCGATAGGTCTCTGTCGCTACCGTGATTGGACACTGACACAGAGTCAACTAGCCTTGTTCGCGCGGTTCTTCGCGCGCAGAACCGGGACGGTCCGAGCCACGAGGGGGGAGGCTCGGACCGTCCGTTGTGCGTAGCGCGGTACTACGCGGGAGCTACGCGGTGCGATCCAGCGCCCGCAGCACGTCCGCCACCAGGTCCTCGGTGTTCTCGGCGCCCGCCGAGAAGCGGATGAAGCCCTCGGCGACGGCGTCCCCGCCCCAGCGCCCGCGCCGCTCGGCGGTGGACCGTACGCCGCCGAAGCTCGTCGCGTCGTCCACCAGCGTCAGGGCCTCGAGGAACCGCTCGGCCCGCTCGCGCGAGGGCAGTTCGAAGGACACCACACAGCCGAAGTGACGCATCTGCCCGGCGGCGACGGCATGGGACGGGTCGCCGGGCAGCCCGGGGTGGCGCACCCCGGTGACGTCCGCGCGATCCAGCAGGGCCCGCGCCACGGCCAGCGCGTTGGCGCTCTGCCGCTCGGCGCGCAGCTCCAGCGTGGCGAGGGAACGGTGCGCGAGCCAGGCCTCCATCGGCCCCGGAATCGCCCCGACGATCTTGCGCCAGCGTCGCACCGGGGCCAGTAACTCGGCGTCGGCGCACGCGACGTAGCCGAGCAGCAGGTCCCCGTGGCCCGTGAGCTGCTTGGTGGCGCTGGCCACCGCGAAGTCCGCGCCGAGTTCGAGTGGGCGCTGTCCGAGCGGCGTGGCCAGCGTGTTGTCTACGGCGACGAGCGCCCCGCGCGCGTGCGCGGCGTCGGCGAGGCGCCGGATGTCGCAGACGTCGAGGCCGGGGTTGGACGGCGTCTCCAGCCACAGCAGGCGCGCCCCGTCGAGCACATCGAGCCCCGACGGTGCGGAGAAGCCGGCGGTCGGCGCGGTGCGCACCTCGATCCCGTACGCCGTGAGCTGCTCGCGGACGAGCGGGAAGACCTGGTAGCCGTCGGACGGCAGGACCACCGTGTCGCCCGCGCGCAGCTGCGAGAAGAGCACCGCGGAGATCGCGGCCATTCCGGAGGAGAAGGCCAGCGACTCCACGCCGGAACGCCCCGGGGCCTCCAACTCGGCGACAGCACGCTCCAGATGCGTCCACGTCGGGTTCTCGTCGCGGCCGTACGCATAGGGCCCCGACACATCGCCGGGCAGATGGAAGTGTGCGGCGAACACCGGCCCCGGCAGGGTCGGTTCGTTCTTGACCGGGTCCGGCAGACCCGCCCGTACGGCCCGTGTACCGTCTCCCGGCTGTCGCGCCGCGGGTTCCGTCATGCCTCTCGTCCCTCCACTGCCTCGCGCACGGATTCGAGCAGCCCCTCGGACGCCGCCTCGACCAGCTTGAGGCACTCCTCGAAGCCGCTCAGGTCGCCGTAGTACGGGTCCGGAACGTCGAGATCGCCATGGGCCCCGGCATCGTAGGAGCGCAGCAGGCGGACCTTTTCGGCGTCCTCGGGCGTGGGGGCCAGGCGGCGCAGGGTGCGCAGGTGGCCGGAGTCGAGGGCGACGACCAGGTCGAGGCGGGCGAACCAGTCGGGGTGGAACCGGCGCGCCGTGTGCTCGGAGCCGTAGCCCGCCTCCGTGAGGACGTGGACGGTGCGCGGGTCGGCGCCGTCGCCCTCGTGCCAGCCGTCCGTGCCGGCGCTGTCGACCTCGACGAGGCCGCCGAACCCCGCCTCCTCGACGCCGGCGCGGAAGACGTGCTCGGCCATGGGTGAGCGGCAGATGTTGCCGGTGCAGACGAAGCAGACGCGGTAGGTCATCTCAGGTGTTCCCGGTTCCTCTCGGCCGCTCTCAGTCCTTGCCGTCGGGCAGTACGACGTTCAGCGCCCAGGAGACGACCGACACGATCAGGCCACCGAGGATCGCGGTCCAGAGGCCGTCGACGTGGAAGCTCAGGTCCACCTGGTCGGCCAGCCACGACGTCAGCAGCAGCATCAGGGCGTTCACGATCAGCGTGATCAGGCCGAGCGTGAGAACGAACAACGGGAAGGTCAGCAGTTTGACGATCGGCTTCACGATCACGTTGACCAGGCCGAAGATGAGGGCGACGAGGATCAGCGTGCCGACCTTTTTACCGGTGCTGTCGCCGGTCAGGGTGATCTTGTCGAGCACCCAGACCGCGACGGCCAGGGCCCCCGCGTTGGCGATCGTCTTGACGAGGAAATTCTTCATGTGTCTGATCGTGGCAGACATGACTGGTGACAGGGGTGGGCGAGGGTGATGAAGGCGTTCCGGCTGGATGAACTCGAGGCGGAAAGAGCCGCCAATGACGGGGCGTATCTGCAGTTTCTGCGGGAGCGCAATATGTCGGTCGGGCTGTACGCGCTCGACGCGGGCACGCAGGACCCGCAGCAGCCGCACGGCCAGGACGAGGTCTATCTCGTGGTCAGCGGCCGCGGTTCGATCACGGTCGGCATGGAGACCACGCAGGTCGGCCGGGGCAGCGTGGTGTACGTGCCGGCCGGGGTCGCCCACAAGTTCCACCACATCAGCGAGGACCTGCGGGTTCTCGTCGTCTTCTCGCCGCCTGAGGGGTGATGGCTCGGGGTTCCCTAAGGGTCGGGTCAGGGGAGGACAAGGGATCGGAAGGGCCCGCGCGGGTCTTCGACGTGCCAGCATTTAGGTAGCAACCCCCAACAGGGAACCTCGAAGAGACTACGAAGGAGCGATGGCAGTGCGAGAGATATTCGCGGACATGCCGTGGTGGGTGAAGTGGGTCGCGGTGCCGGTCATCGCCATCGTCGTGTTCGGCGGTCTGATCGCGAGCGTCGTCGGCTTCGTGATCGGCCTGTTGTTCAAGGTGCTGGTCTTCGCCGCCCTGGTGGGTGGACTCATCTTCGTTGTACGGAAGTTCATGGCCGGCTCGTCCGCGCGGAGCCGCGACTGGTGAAGCTCGGGGCGCACTGGTGTGCGGATCCTGGTCGTTGCGTCGCGCGACCTTTCGCACGACCGGGGGAAGTTTCCCTGCGCGGCGGGCGGCAAGCGGTGGCCAAGGGTTAGAGTCCGGAATTCGATGGCTTTAGTCCCCTGCGAGCCCCGAACGCGCGGGGGTCCCCCCACGCGCATCGGGAGTGAACCTTGGCCACGGTCGATACCGCACCCGCCGCCCCGCAGACCCTCATCGGCTCCGTACAGAGAGCCATGCGACTGCTCGAGGCGGTCGCTTCCCATGACGACGGGGCACCGGCCAAGCAACTCGCGAGGGAAGCGGGCCTCGCCCTTCCCACGGCGTACCACCTGCTGCGCACGCTCGCTCACGAGGGATACCTCCGCCGGGAGAACGGCGTCTTCGTCTTCGGCGACGCCGCCGAGCGTCTGAGCAGCAGCGGAGCGCAGCAGAATCGTCGCAGCATGATCACCGACGCGCTGCGGCACTGGCGCGACACCATCGGTGTCCCGGTCTATTTCGCGGTCTACCGCGAGGGCGAGATCGAGGTCGTCGCCGTCGCCGACACCCCGAACAACCCGGCCGTCGAGGAGTGGGCCGACTTCCGCGAGACCGGCCATGCCCACGCCATTGGCCAGTGCCTGCTGTCCCAACTCGACGACGAGGCCCGCAAGGACCACCTCGACCGCTATCCCGCGCAGTCCATCACGCCGTACTCGGTCCGGGACGACCACACGCTGCTGCGGAAGTTGAGCGCGATGGGCCGCATGGAACCGGTCATCGAGCGTCAGGAGTACGCGCTCGGCACCGCCTGTGCCGCGTTCCCGCTCACGATCGGGTCGGCCGCGGCAACTTTGGCCATTTCTCTCCCTTCCCATCAGGCGGAGAAACTGCTGCCCACAGCCCGTCAGCTGCAGCAGGAGATCGGCAGGCTGGTAGGAACACTCGCCTTCTCTATCAGCATTTGAAAACTCACTCCTTGTGATCCTGTGTGCACGTTGAGCAAGATGCCAGGAGTGTCAGGAAGGTAATTCCTGGCCAATCGACGGCAAGTTGACGGGGTAGGCGATGCGCGAGTCGGTACAAGCAGTTCAGGCAGAGGTCATGATGAGCTTCCTCGTTTCCGAGGAGCTCTCGTTCCGCATTCCGGTGGAGCTCAAGTACGAGGCCACCGATCCGTACGCGGTGCGGCTGACCTTCCATCTCCCCGGAGACGCACCCGTGACCTGGGCGTTCGGCCGGGAACTCCTCGTTGACGGGGTCAACGGGGCGAGCGGTGACGGAGATGTACGGGTCACGCCGGTGGAGCGGGTCGGCGGGGCGGTCGGCGAGATGCCGGGGGAAGTGCACATCAGGCTCCAGGTCGGCGCGGATCAGGCGCTGTTCCGGGCCGGGGTCGCACCGCTCATCGCGTTCCTCGACCGGACGGACAAGCTCGTCCCGCTCGGCCAGGAGGAGACGGGCGCGGACTTCGAGTCGGACCTCGACGAGGCGCTCGACCGGATCCTCGCCGAGGAGCAGAGCGCGGGCTGACTCCCCATCGGCCCGCTCACCACGAGCCGGTGCGCACGACACCGGACCAGGCGTAACGCTTCAGCAGCGCGGTGCACCCGAGCAGTTCCGCGCTCTCGGCGTTCAGCGCTTACGCCGTCGGCCTCTGCCACCCCGTCCAGGAGCGGGAGCGGTCCGCACGGGCCCCTGCTCCTCCGGGCGGTCGGCGGAGACCACGAGCGCTGCCAGCGCGGTGGTCACCGGCACCGAGGCGACAAGGCCGATCGAGCCGACCAGGGTCCGCACGATCTCCTCGGCCACCAGCTCGCTGTTGGCCACGTCGCCGACGCTGCTCTGGGCGATCGAGAAGAGCAGCAGCAGCGGCAGCGCGGCGCCCGCGTACGCGAGGACGAGCGTGTTGACGACGGAGGCGATGTGGTCCCGGCCGATGCGGATGGCCGCCCGGTACAGGGCGCGCCAGCCCATCGTCGGGTTCGCCTCGTGCAGCTCCCACACGGCCGAGGTCTGCGTGACGGTCACATCGTCGAGTACGCCGAGCGAGCCGATGATGACGCCGGCGAGCAGCAGACCGCTCATGTCGATGTCCGGGTACAGGCCGTGGATCAGCCCCGTGTTGTCGTCGGTATTGCCCGTCAGGGCCGCCCAGCCGATGAACAGCGAGCCCAACAGGCCGATCAGCAGCAGTGACACCAGCGTGCCGAGCACGGCGACGGAGGTTCTCGCCGTCAGCCCGTGGCACATATAGAGCGCGATCAACATGATGGCGCTGGCCCCGATCACCGCGACGACCAGGGGATTCGACCCCTGCAGAATCGCGGGCAGGATGAAGAACGTCAGCACCAGGAAGCTGATCGCAAGGGCGATCAGTGCCATGACGCCCCGCATCCGGCCCACCACGACCACGGCCAGGGCGAAGATCCCGGCCAGCAGCACCATCGGAACCTTGCGGTTCACATCGGTGACCGAGTACTGCAGGCTCTTCGGGGCGTCCGGCGCATAGGCGACGATCACCTTCTGACCCTCGTGCAACTGCCGCGGCGAATCCGGCTGGACGACCTCCGTGAACGTACGGCCCTTGTCCTTGCCGCTGTCGATCCGGATCTTCGCGTTCTCGCAGGTGCCGCCGGTCTGCTTCTGGCCCGTGCCCTGTTGCGCGGTGGGGTCGCCGGGGGAGGTCTGGCCCTGGGCGTGCACGGACTTGCAGTCGACCTCGTCGACCTGGGTCACCGTCGCCTGTTGCGTCTGCCGGTCGAAACCGACACCGCTGCGCTCGTGCGGGGGCGCGCCGCCCGGCCAGAACACGGCGAGGCCCACGACGACCGCGACCGAGAACGGGATCAGGACGGCCGCGATCACCTTGCGCAGGTGGCGCGAAACGGGCGCCGCGGGGCCGTGGTTGTGGGAGTGCCCGTGCGGCGGATGGGACGGCGGAGCAGGGGGCTGCTGGCTGGTGGTCACCGCCCGATCATCGCAAGAACGGAAGGGGCCCTCTGTTCAACGCGTCGGACATGGCGTTAGCGTGGAGGCGCTTTTGCAATCGCGGGAGCTCGGAGCACCGGGCTGAGAGGGCGCTGACCTTCGCCTCAGCGCGTTTCACGTGAAACAGCGTGGAACGCCAAGAAGAACTGAGGACGAAACGCTGCGTCGACCGCCGAACCTGTTACCGGGTAATGCCGGCGTAGGGAGTAGGTCTCATGACCACAACGGACGCACACACGCCTGCCTCCAACTCGACCGAGGGCTCGACTCAGGGCTCGACCCAGGGCTCGGCCGAGGAGGTCGGCCAGTCCATCGGCTGGCACAAGGGGTACATCAGGGGCTCGCGCCCCGATCTCCAGGTGCCGGTCCGTCAAGTGCACCTCACCAATGGGCAGTCGGTGACGCTGTACGACACCTCAGGTCCGTACACCGATCCGACCGTCGACACGGATGTCCGTCGTGGCCTCGCGCCGCTGCGGGAGAACTGGATCATCGCGCGCGGCGACACCGCGGAGTACGCGGGCCGCCCCGCACGCCCCGAGGACGACGGCATCAAGCACACGTCGCCGCGCGGTGGCCTGCGCAACCTCGACGCGGTCTTCCCCGGCCGTCCGCGCCAGCCGCGCCGTGGCAGGACCGACCAGGCCGTGACCCAACTCGCGTACGCGCGACGGGGCGAGATCACCCCGGAGATGGAGTACGTGGCCATCCGGGAGAACGTCGAGCCCGAAGTCGTACGAGAGGAGATCGCGGCGGGCCGGGCCGTGCTGCCCGCGAACGTCAACCACCCGGAGATCGAGCCGATGATCATCGGCAAGCGGTTCCTGGTGAAGGTCAACGCCAACATCGGCAACTCCGCGGTGACTTCGTCGATCGAGGAGGAGGTGGAGAAGATGACATGGGCGACCCGCTGGGGCGCCGACACCGTCATGGACCTCTCCACCGGCCGCAACATCCACACCACGCGCGAGTGGGTGCTGCGCAACTCCCCCGTCCCGATCGGCACCGTGCCGCTCTACCAGGCCCTCGAAAAGGTCGACGGCAAGGCCGAGGAACTGACCTGGGAGATCTACAAGGACACGGTCATCGAGCAGGCCGAGCAGGGCGTGGACTACATGACGGTGCACGCCGGTGTCCGTCTCCCGTTCGTGCCGCTGACCGCCGACCGCAAGACCGGCATCGTCTCGCGCGGCGGCTCGATCATGGCCGCGTGGTGTCTCGCGCACCACAAGGAGAGCTTCCTCTACGAGAACTTCGAGGAGCTCTGCGAGATCCTCGCGTCGTACGACGTGACGTACTCGCTCGGCGACGGCCTGCGTCCCGGCTCGATCGCGGACGCCAACGACGAGGCGCAGTTCGCTGAGTTGAAGACGCTCGGCGAGCTGAACACGATCGCCAAGCGCCACAACGTACAGACGATGATCGAGGGCCCGGGACACGTCCCGATGCACAAGATCAAGGAGAACATCGACCTCCAGCAGGAGATCTGCGAGGAGGCGCCGTTCTACACGCTCGGCCCGCTGACCACCGACATCGCCCCGGCGTACGACCACATCACGTCCGGGATCGGCGCCGCGATGATCGCCTGGTGGGGCACGGCGATGCTCTGCTACGTCACGCCCAAGGAGCACCTGGGCCTGCCCAACCGCGACGACGTGAAGACCGGTGTCATCACGTACAAGATCGCGGCGCACGCGGCGGACCTCGCCAAGGGGCACCCGGACGCGCAGGCGTGGGACGACGCGCTGTCCGACGCCCGGTTCGAGTTCCGGTGGGAGGACCAGTTCAACCTGGCCCTCGACCCGGACACGGCGCGGGAGTTCCACGACGAGACGCTGCCGGCGGAGCCCGCGAAGACGGCGCACTTCTGCTCGATGTGCGGGCCGAAGTTCTGCTCGATGAAGATCTCGCAGGACATCCGGCGCGAGCACGGCACCACCCCCTCGGAGATCGAGGCGGGCATGGAGCAGAAGTCGAAGGAGTTCGCGCAGGCCGGCAACCGCGTGTATCTGCCGATCGCCGACTGACGCACATGACGGCATGACGCACATGACGTCATGACGGCATGACCGAATGACGGTGGGGCCCCTCGTGAACCGAGGGGCCTTGTCGTCGGGCACGGCCCGGTGGCCGCCGGAGGGTCAGTCCGGCTGGTGGTCCGGGCCGCCGAACTCCGGGCTCGAGAAGTCCGGGCTCGAGTATCCGGCGCGCTGGCCCGTGGCCGTGCCGCCGCCGTCCGGGCTGCTGAACCCCGGCTTGTGGTAACCAAGGTGCGGCATGCGCCCGGCGGAGCCGCCGCGCCCTCCGAGGCGTCGGCCGCCGCCCGCCGAGGGATCCGCCAGGGCGTCCCGCAGGAACGGCAGGATGCCCCGGTCCAGGAGCGCGGTGCGCCAGGCTTCCCTGGCCTGCTTCAGTTCCTCGCTCGCCTCGCCGTGCGCACTCGCCTGGAGCGACGTCGACCCGTTGCGCAGCGCCGCGAGCAGCAGGCAGACCGCCGCGACGAGCATGCTCGCCGCGGTGATCGCGCCGAACACCCAGCCGAAGGTGCGCAGGGTCTGCGCGAAGGACGGCGCCGGATGGAGCATGCGCAGGAGGTAGCCGACGATCAGGAAGATCGCGGCCGCGGTACCGGCGAGGACAGGGGCGAGCACGACGGCGACCGCGGCGACGCCCGGTCCCGTGCTCTCCCCGCTGCTGCTGTTGCCTCCTTCACGTAGCGGACGCAGGAGCCGCGGCGTGGAGCGCAGTTCCTCGCGGACCTTGACGTAGCGCTGGTACTCGGCGGCGGCCGCAGTGTTGATCAGTGGCGCGGCGCCGAGCGCCATCGTGCGCAGTTGTTCGGGGTTGAGCCGCTGGCCCACTGCGGCGAGATCAGGACGGTCTGGTGCGGTACGCAGCGCCTCATCGAGGAGCCGCTCGAACTCGGGGCGGTCCTCGTTCAGCAAATGCGGAGCGCTGTTCATGTGCATCCCCCGATGCTCCGTAGGGCTTGGTGGCCCGCATGGGTGCGAGCCGTCGGGCAGAAACGGAGGGGAGCCTGCTACGGATAAGCCGATGGTAGAGCTGTCACGGCACGCGGTGACAGGGGGTTTCCGGAAATTGGCCCTCGGACCAGCCGGATCCTCCGCTTTCGCGTGTGCCCCGCGAACTCTCAGATATCCATGGGAAGTTGCTGTACGAGGAGCTTTCCGGCCATGGTCACGCCGCCGTCCATGGCGATGGCCAGGCCGTTCGCGTACACATGCGGCCCCTCGACGGCGGGCCTGCTGTCCTCGCCCTCGCCGTCCTCGCCGCCCACCTCGCCGAGCAGATACGGGATCGGGCTGTGGCCGTGCACGATGCGCGAGCCGCCGTACGTGTCGAGGAGCTGCCGAACGGCGCCGGGCCCCGACTCCTCGTCCTTGAACGCGAAGCGCTTGGTGAACTTGCGGAACAGGTCCCAGCACTCGTCCGCGTCATTGCGCGTGAGGGTCTCGCGGACCGTGTCGTTGACGGCCTCGATGGAGTCGCCGTAGTCGAGGTACGCGGTGGTGTCCGAGTGCGTCAGCAGGTGGTCGTCCTCGATCTCGATCGCGTCGAGCCGGGACATCCACTGCAGATGTACGTCCTGGAGGCGGTCCATGTCGGCCTTCTGCCCGCCGTTGAGCAACCAGGCCGCCTGGAAGGTGGCGGTGCCGGCGCCGGAGTTGACGGGCGTGTCGCCGAACCGCTTCGCGCCGAGCAGCAGCAGCTCGTGGTTGCCCATGAGCGCCTTGCAGTAGCCGCCCGCGGCCGCCGCTTCGGCGGAGAGCCGCATCACGAGGTCGATGACGCCGATCCCGTCGGGCCCGCGGTCGGTGAAGTCGCCGAGGAACCACAGGCGCGCGGTGCCCGCCGCCCAATTGCCCTCGGCGTCGATCAGGCCCTTCTCGTGGAGCGCGGCGACCAGCTCGTCGAGGTAGCCGTGCACATCGCCGACGACGTACAGCGGGCCCGGGCCCTCGTCCCCCGTCGGCGCGGGCTGCGCGGCCTCGACCTGGACGGTGTCGCCCCGGTTGATGACCGGCAGATCGCGCTCGGTGGGGGTGTAGCCGTCGGGATACGCCTCGGGTTCCTCGGTGCCGGGGGCAGGACTGTCGGAGTCCGTCGGCAGTACGTTCGCCGGTACGTCATGGACGTACGCGGGAACACGGAAGTCACGCAGCGTCTCCGTGCGCGCTGCGGGTCCCAGACCGGCCCCCTGAGTCATCGACCCCTCCACCACCATTGCGCCGCCTGTGCACCGTATCGGACTGCCTGGTCGCAGCGGCCCGCGGTGTCGTGCGCCCATCATAGGAATGCGGCTCGCGCTGTGTGATGCACCAGGGGTGGTGAATCGGTGACGGGCGGCTGATCGCCGTGCATTTCTCCCGAATTGGTGTGGACTTTTCTTGCCGGTGGAGGGGTCGGAGGGGTGGGCGGCGGCCGGTCAGCCGGGCCCCGGGGAGCGGGGCGGGCTGACCGTGGTGCGGTGCGGGCGCCGCTGGGACGAGGTCCGCACGATGAGTTCGGTCGGCATCACCTGCTCGACCGGCTGGTCGGAGTCGACCCCTTCGATGGCGTCGATGAGGAGCTGTACGACGGACGTGCCGATCCGCCGCGGTTTGAGCGAGAGGGTAGTGATGGGCGGCTCTGTATTGGCGTAGACGTTCGACTCGCTGCAGCACACGAGCAGCAGGTCCTCCGGGACGCGCAGGCCGTAGCGGCGGGCGGCGGCGAGCAGATCGGTGCCGTTGGGGTCGAAGAGGCCGTAGACCGCGTCGGGACGGTCGGGCCGGGCGAGCAGCCGGTCGGCGGCGACGGCGCCCGCGCAGGGATCGTGCGCGGGGTACGACTCGTAGACCGGTTCCTGTCCGATCCGCTCGCACCAGCGCAGATACGCGGAGGTGGAGAGGTGGGTGTACGTGTCGGTGGTGGTGCCGGTCAGGAGCCCGATGCGGCGGGCGCCGGACTCGGCGAGGTGGTCGAGGATGCCCATCACGGCGGCCTCGTGGTCGTTGTCGACCCAGGCGGTCACGGGCAAAGTGGCCGCGGGACGTCCGTCCGAGACGACGGGCAGGCCCTGGCGGACCAGCTCGGTGACCACGGGGTCGTGGTCGGATGGGTCGACGACGACGGTTCCGTCCAGGGCGACGTTCGACCAGACGTCGGCCGGGCTGCGGCGTGAGGTGGCGGGCAGGATGACGAGGGCGTACCCGCGGGCGAGCGCGGCGGAGGTGGCGGCTCGGGCCATCTCCGCGAAGTACGCGAATTCTGTGAAGGTGAAAGGTTCATCCCCGTACGTCGTCACGGTCAGGCCGATGAGGCCCGATTTCCCGGTACGGAGCGTGCGAGCGGCCGCGGAGGGGCGATAGCCCAACCGTTCGGCGACCTCGCGGACGTGGCGTCGGGTGGCGTCCGGGAGCCGGCCCTTACCGTTGAGCGCATCGGAGACAGTTGTGATCGAGACCCCGGCGGCTGCGGCAACGTCTCTGATGCCTGCCCGGCCCGGCCGGGTGCCCCTGCGGGTCGTCTCTGCCCGGCTCACCTGGTGCTTCCCTGCTGCTGTCATGGCGAGCCGATAGTAGGGCTCATTCGGCTGCATGGTGGGGGCGCATATGCAGGCGTTGACAGGCACGTTTCTGCAAGGTGATGAACAGTCATCGACCATGGAATACATGGGAGTTGGCGGGTATGACAGTGGTACATCGCTTGTCGTCACGCACCGGCCTGCCAAGTCGGCGATGTTTCGAGTAGGTCTCAACTCACCTTCACGAGGGATGCGCGCCACGGCGCGAGCCACCGGCGCGCGCCAGGGTAAGGGGCGCTCCCCCCTCTCTGTACGCCTTCGGGAGGGCCGAGCCCCGACCATTGGGGCGCGCGGCGAATCCTCTTAAGGTGAGCAGTATTGGAACGGTGCCCATGAGGAGGACTGCGGTGAGCGAGATCAACCCGAAGCTGCGTGCGGAGCTGGCGGGGATCCCCGCCTACAAGCCGGGCAAGCCGGCCGCTGCCGGGGGGCCGGTGGCGTACAAGCTGTCCTCCAACGAGAATCCGTATCCTCCGCTGCCCGGGGTGATGGAGCGGGCGATCGCGGCCGCCGGGTCCTTCAACCGCTACCCCGACATGGCGTGCACCGGCTTGATCAACGAGCTGTCCGACCGTTTCGGTGTGCCCGCCGCCCATCTGGCCACGGGAACCGGGTCGGTCGGCGTCGCGCAGCAGCTGCTCCAGGCCACCTCGGGGCCGGGCGACGAGGTCATCTACGCGTGGCGGTCCTTCGAGGCGTACCCGATCATTACGCAGATCAGTGGCGCGAAGTCGGTGCAGGTGCCGCTCACGGCGAGCGAGGACCACGACCTCGACGCCATGGTCGACGCGATCACCGACCGCACGCGCCTCATCTTCGTATGCAACCCCAACAACCCCACGGGCAATGCCATCCGCCGGGCCGAGCTCGAGCGGTTCCTCGACCGGGTGCCCTCCGATGTGCTGGTGGTCCTCGACGAGGCGTACCGGGAGTTCATCCGGGACGCCGAGGTGCCGGACGGCGTGGAGATCTACCGGGATCGGCCGAACGTGGCGGTGCTGCGGACCTTCTCCAAGGCGTACGGGCTCGCGGGGCTGCGGGTGGGCTTCGCCATCGCGCACGAGCCGGTCGCTGCGGCGCTGCGCAAGACGGCGGTCCCCTTCGGTGTGAGCCAGCTCGCACAGGACGCGGCGGTCGCCTCGCTGCGCGCCGAGGACGAACTGCTCGGCCGGGTCGGTTCCCTGGTGACCGAGCGGGCGCGGGTCCTCGAGGGGCTGCGGGCGCAGGGCTGGACGGTGCCCGAGTCGCAGGCCAACTTCGTATGGCTGCGTCTGGGGGACAGGACGATGGACTTCGCGGCGGCCTGTGAGCGGGCGGGCGTGGTCGTTCGGCCGTTCGCGGGCGACGGGATGCGGGCCACGATCGCGGAGACCGAGGCCAACGACATCTTCCTGCAGACGGCCGCGGAGTTCCGCAAGGAGCTCTAACGGGCGCCTGAACGCCGGGCGTTGGCCGGGCATCGTAGCCGCAGGGGGTCTCCCGGAATTACGGGGGACCCCCTCTCGTATGCCGACAACCAGTACGACATAATGCTTGTGAATGTGAACGCGTTCACAAGCGTGTCCTGGTTCCTCCCGGGATTTGTGGGATTAAAGGGGCAAACTGCCGCTGTGACCACGGCGATGTAAGGAGAAGACGCAGTGGACCCGACAACGATCGCCCTCGCGCCGGAAACCCTGGCGCGATGGCAGTTCGGCATCACCACCGTCTACCACTTCCTGTTCGTCCCACTGACGATCTCCCTGGCCGCGCTCACGGCGGGCCTGGAGACGGCGTGGGTGCGCACGGGCAAGGAGAAGTACTTCCACGCGACGAAGTTCTGGGGAAAGCTTTTCCTGATCAATATCGCGATCGGTGTGGCGACCGGTCTCGTGCAGGAGTTCCAGTTCGGCATGAACTGGTCGGACTACTCGAAGTTCGTCGGTGACGTCTTCGGTGCCCCGCTCGCGATGGAGGCGCTGATCGCCTTCTTCTTCGAGTCCACCTTCATCGGGCTGTGGATCTTCGGCTGGGACAAGCTGCCGAAGAAGCTCCACTGCGCCTGCATGTGGATGGTGTCGATCGGCACGCTGGCCTCGGCCTACTTCATCCTCGCCGCCAACTCCTGGATGCAGCACCCGGTCGGCTACGAGATCGACAAGCAGACCGGGGTGGCCCGGCTCAACGACATCGGGCACGTCCTCTTCCAGAACACCGCGGTCGTCCAGTTCGCGCACACGGTGTCCTCCGCCTTCCTGACCGGCGGAGCCTTCATGATCGGCATCGCCAGCTTCCTGCTCTGGAAGATCAAGAAGCAGAAGGACGCCGGCGAGCAGGTCGACCGGAAGCGGACCATCACGCTGCGCAGCTCGCTCCGGATCGGCCTGATCACCACGATGATCGCGGGCATCCTGGTCGCTCTCTCCGGCGACCAGCTGGCCAAGGTGATGTTCAAGCAGCAGCCGATGAAGATGGCGGCGGCCGAGGCCCTGTGGGACACCGAATGCCCCGCGCCCTTCTCGATCTTCGCGGTCGGTGACGTGACCAAGGGTCACAACTCCGTCGAGATAGAGCTTCCGGGCCTGCTGTCCTTCCTGGCCGACAGCAACTTCACCAGCTGTGTCCCGGGCATCCACGAGACCGCCAAGGCCGAGGCCGAGAAGTACGGCGGGCAGCCCGAGGACTACATCCCCAACATCTTCGTCACCTTCTGGGGCTTCCGCCTGATGATCGGCATCGGCCTCACCGCCGCCGTCGCCGCGGGTGCCGGGTTCTGGCTGACGCGGAAGAGGCGATGGCTGTTGCCCGAGCATCGAAGGGGTGAGGACGAGATCCCGAAGCTGATGCTCACCAACAAGCGTGAGCTCGGCCCGACCGTCACCAAGTGGGGCTGGCGGGTCGGCATGGCCTCGCTGATCTTCCCCTTCATCGCCAACTCCATCGGCTGGATCTTCACCGAGATGGGCCGTCAGCCCTGGGCCGTCTTCGGACTGTTCAAGACCGCCGACTCGGTCTCCCCCGGCGTCAGCCAGACCGAGATGGCGCTCTCGCTGAGCGCGCTGACCCTGCTGTACGCGGTGCTGTTCTGGATCAACATCCGGCTGATGAAGAAGTACGCCGTCAAGGGTCCGGACACGGACGAGGAACCGCCCACCAAGGACCCGAAGCTGCGTGGTCCCTCGGGGGACGACTCCGATGACGACGACGCCGACAAGCCAATGACCTTCGCGTACTGAGAGGAGAAGCGCCATGGGACTCAACGACTTCTGGTTCCTTCTGATCGCCGTGCTGTGGACCGGCTACTTCTTCCTCGAAGGCTTCGACTTCGGGGTCGGCATCCTGACGCGGCTGCTCGCGCGCGACCGGACCGAGCGGCGCGTGCTGATCAACATCATCGGTCCGGTCTGGGACGGCAACGAGGTCTGGCTGCTCACCGCGGCCGGAGCGATGTTCGCCGCGTTCCCCGTCTGGTACGCGACGTTCTTCAGCGCCTTCTACATGCTGCTCGTGCTCGCGCTGCTGCTGCTGATCGTGCGTGTGCTGTCCTTCGAGTACCGGCACAAGCGGCCGGAGGAGAGCTGGCAGCGCAACTGGGAACTGGTGCTCTTCGTCAGCTCGCTGCTGCTGCCGTTCCTGTGGGGCGTGATGTTCGCCGACATGGTGCACGGTGTGCCGATCAACTCCGACCAGGACTTCGCCGGTTCGTTCGCCGACCTGCTGACCTGGTGGGGGCTGCTCGGCGGGCTCGCCTTCACCGCCGTGTGCACGCTGCACGGGGCCGTGTTCACCGCGCTGAAGACGGTGGGCGACATCCGGGTGCGGGCGCGTGCGCTCGCGACGAAGGCGGGTGTGGCCACGGTGCTGCTCGGCGGCGGGTTCCTCGCCTGGATCCAGGTCGAGCGCGGGACGGCGTGGACCGCGGTGGCGTTCGCCGTGGCGGTCGTCGGGCTGCTCGGGACGCTCGCGATGAACGCCAAGGGGCGCGAGGGCTGGGCCTTCACCTTCAACGGGGTCGCGATCGCGGCCGTGGTGGCGGCGATCTTCCTGGCCCTGGTGCCGAACGTCATGCCGTCCTCGCTCAACGACGCGTGGAACCTGACGATCGACAACACGTCCTCGGGTTCGTACACGCTGAAGGTCATGACCTGGGTCGCCGGGATCATGACGCCGCTGGTCCTGCTCTACCAGGGCTGGACCTACTGGGTGTTCCGCAAGCGGCTCGGCACGAAGAACATTCCTGCCGAAGCGCACTGAGCCGGTCGTCCGGCGTCTTGCTCAACTCGCCTACGTGAGGGTGTGTTTCACGTGAAACCGATCGACCAGCGTCTGTTCCGGTACGGCCGGGCCTCCCGCCTCTTCCTGATCGCGGTGGTGGTCCTGGGCGCCGCCGGGGCGGGCCTGGTCATCGCGCAGGCGATGCTCATCGCCGAGGTCGTGGTGGGCGCGTTCCAGCACGGTCTCGGTGTGGCCGGGCTGCGGACGCCGCTACTGCTGTTGGTGGCGGTTGCGGCCGGGCGCGGGCTCGTGTCCTGGCTGACCGAGCTGGCCGCGCACCGGGCGAGCGCGGCGGTCAAGTCGGAGCTGCGCAGGCGGCTGCTGGAGCGGGCCGCGGGGCTCGGGCCGGGGTGGTTGAGCGGGCAGCGGACGGGGTCGCTCGTGGCGCTCGCGACGCGCGGCGTGGACGCCCTCGACGACTACTTCTCGCGCTATCTGCCGCAGTTGGGGCTCGCGGTGGTGGTCCCGGTGGCGGTGCTCGCCCGCGTCGTCACCGAGGACTGGGTGTCGGCGGCGATCATCGTCGGCACGCTGCCCCTCATCCCGATCTTCATGATGCTGATCGGCTGGGCGACCCAGTCCCGGATGGACCGTCAGTGGCGGCTGCTGTCGCGGCTCTCGGGGCACTTCCTGGACGTGGTCGCGGGCCTGCCGACGCTGAAGGTGTTCGGCCGCGCCAAGGCGCAGGCCGAGTCCATCCGCAAGATCACCGGCGAGTACCGCAGGGCGACGATGCGCACCCTGCGGATCGCCTTCCTCTCGTCGTTCGCCCTTGAGTTGCTGGCCACGCTGTCGGTCGCGCTCGTCGCCGTGACCATCGGCATGCGGCTCGTGCACGGCGAGATGGACCTCTACATCGGGCTCGTGATCCTGGTGCTCGCGCCCGAGGCGTACCTCCCGCTGCGGCAGGTGGGCGCGCAGTACCACGCGGCGGCCGAGGGGCTCGCCGCGGCGGAGGAGATCTTCGCCGTCCTGGAGGCGCCGCTGCCGGAGTCCGGTGCGCGGGAGGTTCCTTCGGCCGGCGGAATCGCGTTTGAAGGCGTTTCTGTTCGCTACGTAGAGCGCTCCTCGGAGGCCGTCTCCGACGTCACCTTCCAGGTCGCCGAAAACGAGACTGTGGCCCTGGTGGGGCCGAGCGGAGCGGGCAAGTCGACGCTGATCAGCGCCCTGTTGGGTTTCGTACGTCCCTGTAGTGGGCGGATCCGCGTCGGCGGCGTCGACCTGGCGGAGGTGTCGCGCGAGGCGTGGCACGCGCGCGTGGCGTGGGTTCCGCAGCGGCCGCAGCTGTACGCCGGGTCGATCGCGGACAACGTACGGCTCGCCCGCCCGGAGGCCGACGACGCGGCGGTGCTCGACGCGCTGCGGGAGGCCGGGGCCCTGGAGTTCGTAGAGGCGCTGCCCCAGGGAGTGGCGACCGTGCTCGGCGAGGACGGTGCCGGGCTCTCGGCCGGGCAGCGGCAACGGCTCGCGCTCGCGCGGGCGTTCCTCGCGGACCGGCCTGTCGTGCTGCTCGACGAGCCGACGGCCGCGCTCGACGGTGAGACCGAGGCGGGCATCGTCGACGCGGTGCGCAGGCTCGCCGTGGGGCGGACCGTGCTGCTCGTCGTGCACCGTCCGGCGCTGCTGGCCGTCGCGGACCGGGTCGTACGGATCGAGGCGCCCGGTGCCGCGGTGCCGGCGCAGGTGCGCGGCGTGGCGCGGGGAGGCGTGGCCGAGCAGGCCGTCGCCGATGCGGTCGAGGCCGCCCCCGCGCAGGCAGCGCGGGACGACGGCGCGGCCGCGGACCGGCGGCACGTGCTCGCGCGGCTGCGCGACGCCGCCCGGCCGCGCCGCTCGCGGCTCGTGCTCGCCCTGCTGCTCGGGGCGCTCGCGCTCGGCAGCGCGGTCGGCCTGATGGCGACGTCCGGGTGGCTGATCTCGCGGGCCTCGCAGATGCCGCCGGTGCTCTACCTGATGGTCGCGGTGACGGCCACGCGCGCGTTCGGCATCGGGCGGGCCATCTTCCGGTACCTGGAGCGGCTCGTGTCGCACGACGCGGTGCTGCGCATGCTGGCCGACACCCGGGTCGCCGTGTACCGGCGCCTGGAGCGGCTCGCCCCTGCCGGGCTGCGCACGACGCGGCGCGGCGATCTGCTGTCCCGGCTCGTCGCCGACGTGGACGCGCTGCAGGACTACTGGCTGCGCTGGCTGCTGCCCGCGTCGGTCGCCGCGCTCGTCGGCGTGGGATCCGTGGCGTTCACCACGTGGCTGCTGCCCGCCGCGGGCGCCGTGCTCGCCGTGGGGCTGCTGCTCGCGGGGATCGGGGTGCCGTTGCTGTCCGGAGCGGTGTCCCGGCGCGCCGAGCGACGCCTTGCCCCCGCGCGCGGGGTGCTCGCCACGAAGGCGGCCGAACTGCTCACCGGCACCGCCGAACTGACGGTCGCGGGCGCTCTCGGGCGACGTAGGAAGGAAGCCGACGAGGCCGACTCCGTGCTGACGCGGATCGCCTCGCGCGCCGCCACCGCGACCGCGCTCGGCGACGGGCTCACCGCGCTGATCACCGGGCTCACCGTGGCCGCCGCCGCGCTCGTCGGCATCCAGGGCGTGCGCACCGGGCAGCTCCACGGGGTCTCGCTCGCGGTCGTCGTGCTCACGCCGCTCGCCGCGTTCGAGGCGGTGCTCGGCCTGCCGCTCGCCGTGCAGCACCGCCAGCGCGTCCACAAGAGCGCTGAGCGGGTCTACGAGGTGCTGGACGCCCCCGAACCCGTACGAGAGCCCGAACGGCCCGCACAGGCGCCGCAGGCCCCCTTCCCGCTCGTCGTCCGCGGGCTCACCGCCCGCTACGAGGGCCAGGACCGGGACGCGCTCGCCGGCGTCGACCTGACGCTGGAGCGCGGCCGCCGCGTCGCCGTCGTCGGCCCCTCGGGATCCGGCAAGACGACCCTCGCGCAGGTCCTCCTGCGCTTCCTCGACGCGGACTCCGGGACGTACACGCTCGGCGGCGTCGACGCGTCCGCGCTGGACGGCGACGCGGTCCGGCGGCTCGTCGGGCTGTGCGCCCAGGACGCGCACCTCTTCGACAGCAGCCTCCGCGAGAACCTGCTGCTCGCCAAGAAGGACGCCACCGAGGACGAACTGTGGGCGGTGCTCGGCCGCGTACGGCTCCAGGAGTGGGCGCAGGCGCTGCCGGACGGGCTCGACACCCTGGTGGGCGAGCACGCCGCGCGGCTCTCGGGCGGCCAGCGGCAGCGGCTCGCGCTGGCCCGCGCGCTGCTCGCCGACTTCCCCGTCCTCGTACTCGACGAGCCCGCCGAACACCTCGACCTGGAGACGGCGGACGCGCTCACCGCGGACCTCCTGGACGCCACGCGAGGGCGGACGACCGTGCTGATCACGCACCGGCTCGCCGGCCTGGAGGCCGTGGACGAGGTGCTCGTGCTCGACGGCGGGCGGATCGCGCAGCGCGGCCCGTACGCCGATCTCGCCGCGGTCGACGGGCCGCTTCGGACGCTTCGGGAGCGGGAGGGCGCGGCGGAGGCGCTGGCCGCGGCGGGTACCTGAGGCAAGCTCGACTTTCCCCGCCAATTGGTACTAATTAGGCTCGTCGCATGGCAGCACCCACGGACCCCGGCGCCCAGTCCCCCGCCGAGCCCGCCGCGGCCTCCCTGGAGGCGGCTACCGAGGCGACCCGCACCCTTCACGGTCTGTCGGCGGAGCTGACCGCACGGCTGCCGCAGCTCCTGGAGGCGATGCGCTCCGTGGGCACCGGGCTCGAGCTGCACTCCACGCTCGACCGGATCTGCGAGACGGCCGCCGAGCTGGCGCACGCCAAGTACGCGGCGATCGGGGTCATCGCCGAGGACGGCGAAGGGCTCTCGGAGTTCGTCTACTACGGGGTCGACGACGAGACCGCCCAGCTCATCGGGCGGCTTCCCGACGGGCACCGGGGGCTGCTCGGCGCGCTCATCCACGACCCCCGCCCGGTGCGCCTCGCGAACCTCGCGGACGACCCGCGCTCCTGCGGGTTTCCCGCGAACCACCCGCCGATGCACACGTTTCTCGGCCTCCCCATCCGCGTACAGGGCGAGATCTTCGGAAACCTCTACCTCACGGAGAAGCACGACGGCGGCGAGTTCGACGACGACGACCTGAACGTGGTCCGGGTGCTCGCCACGGAAGCGGGCATCGCGATCGGCAACGCGCGCCTCTACGAAGCGGCCAAGCAGCGCGAGCGGTGGATCGACGGATCTGTGGCGGTGACGACCGCGCTCCTGTCGGGCGGCGACGCGGACGACGCGCTCCAGGTGGTCGCCGAACAGGCCCGGCACCTCTCCGACTCGGCGGCCGGCATCGTGCTGCTGCCCGCGGAGGAGGGCGGCATGGAGATCGTCGCCGTCGACTCGGACGAGCCCTCCGCCGCGCTCGGCGTGATCGTCCCTCCGGAGAGCGAGGTCATCTCCGAACTCGGCGACGGACAGGCCGTGTTCATCGACGACGCGGCCACCGATCCGCGGATGCTGACCGACCTCGCGCGGGACTACGGTCCTTCCATGATGCTGCCCCTCCAGAGCGGTGGGCGGGTCCTGGGGACGCTGATGATGACCCGCGCGCGCGGGGGACGTCCTTTCACCGAGGTGGAGCGCACCCTGGCCACCCAGTTCGCGTCCCAGGCGGCGCTCGCCCTGGTGACGGCGGAGGCGCAGCGCGACCGGGAGCGCCTCGCCGTCCTGGAGGACCGCGACCGGATCGCGCGCGACCTGCACGACCTCGTCATCCAGCGGCTCTTCGCGACCGGGATGATGCTGGAGACCGCCCAGCGCCGCTCCGTGGTGCCCGAGGTGCAGACCGGGGTCGGCAAGGCGGTCGACGAGCTCGACACCACGATCCAGGAGATCCGCACCGCGATCTTCGCGCTCCAACAGGAGCCCACGGAGGCGCCTTCGGGGCTGCGCACCAAGGTGCTCCGTGAGATCAACATGGCCGCCGTGCCGCTCGGCTTCAAGCCCTCGCACCGCTTCCTCGGCCCCGTCGACACGGTCGTCGGCGAACTCACCGGCAAGCACCTCATCGCGGCGCTGCGCGAGGCCCTCTCCAACGCGTTCCGGCATGCGGAGGCCACCCGTATCGACGTCGTCGTGGACGGCACCGTGATCCTCCCCGACGGGCAGCAGGGCGTCCGCCTGACGGTCGCGGACGACGGTGTCGGCATCAAGGAGGGCGGGCGGCGCAGCGGCCTGAAGAACCTCCAGAAGCGGGCCGAGTCGCTCGGCGGCGCCAGTTGGTACGGGACGGGGCTCGACGGGGCCGGCACGACGGTGGTGTGGCAGGCGCCCTACTGAGTCGGGGCGCACCCTTGCCCCCGGAGCCGCCCCTCCCTGGTTTGGCGGTACGTTTCTGCGCCGTACGGGGCAGGCGTTCCCTCGGCCGGTCCACCTCCAGGAGAGGCCCGGCGCGCGGCGGTCAACGATCCGATGCATGCGTCAAGGACCCCGCCGCACCGGCAGCCGCAACGGCACCTCGCTCGTCCTCCCGGCGCTGCTCTGCGCCCTCGTGGCCCTCGGCGGCCCGCCCACGCTCTCCCAGGGAGCGGAGGGCCCCGAGGCGAGCGCGGAGGTGGCGCGCCTCTACGAAGAGGCGTCAACGGCCTCGCAGCGCTACGAAGCGGGGCGCAGGGCCGCCTCCGTACAGAAGGCGAAGGCGCGGACGATGGAGCGGCTGCTCGCGCGGGAGCGGCGGCAGATCGACGCGCTCCACGGCGACCTCGGCCGGATCGCCCGCGCCCAGTACCGCGGCGGGGGCGACATCCCGATCACGGCGCAGATGCTGCTCGCCGAGAACCCCGAGAAGCTGATGCACGGTCAACGGGCGGTCTGGCAGGCCGACCTGGCCTTGAACAACGCCGTGGACAAGAGCCGACGTGCCGAGCGCAGGCTCGCCGAGGGACAGCGTGCGGCGGCGGACGCGTGGCACTCCCTACAGGCGCGCACCGCACGGCTCGTACGCCTGAAGAAGGGCATCGAGAGCAAGCTCGAAGCGGCGCGGGGGCAGCTCCAGGGGGAGGCGGACCAATCGGTCGCCGCCGGTAAGTGCCGGGGCTCCGTACGCCTCAAGGAGCCGAAGAACTCGACTACGCGCGCGTGGGTGCCTCCTGTGGAGACGTACGAGCTGTCCGCCGGCTTCGACAGCGCGGGCGCGCGGTGGTCGCACCGGCACACAGGACAGGACTTCGCGGTCGACATCGGCACACCGGTGCGGTCCGTGGGCGCGGGCCGCGTGGTGAGCGTGTCCTGTGGCGGTGCCTTCGGTATCGAGGTGGTCGTGCGGCACCCCGGCGGCTACTACACGCAGTACGCGCATCTGGCCGCGATCACCGTCGACCAGGGGCAGCAGGTCCGCGCGGGCCAGTGGGTCGGGCAGTCGGGCACCACCGGGAATTCGACGGGGCCGCACCTCCACTTCGAGGTGCGGCTCACGCCGTACCTGGGGTCCGGGGTGGACCCGGTGAAGTGGTTCGCCGAGCGCCACGTGAAGCTGTAGGCACCAGGGCTCAGCCCGTGGGGGCGTGCGCGGCCAGGATGTCCTCGATGACGCGGGCCACGCCGTCCTCGTTGTTCGTCGCCGTACGTGCGCTCGCCATGGCCAGGACCTCGGGGTGCGCGTTCCCCATGGCGTAGGACGTGCCCGCCCAGGCGAGCATCTCCATGTCGTTGGGCATGTCCCCGACGGCGACCACCTCGGCGGGCGCGATGCCGCGTTCCGCGCAGCACATGGCGAGGGTGCTCGCCTTGGAGACGCCCGGGCCGCTGATCTCCAGGAGCGCGCTCGGGCTGGACCGGGTGACGGCCGCCCTGTCGCCCACGCCGGACCGGGCCAGCGCCAGGAACTCGTCGGGGCCGAGCTCGGGGTGGTACGCGAGGAGCTTGAGCACCGGCTGGTCCGCGACGGCCGCGCCCTCGAAGTCCGCGGCCAGCAGCTTCTCCGCGGGGGCGACGGTGTCGCCGGCCTCCATGTGCAGCGGCGGGTACGCCGGCTCGTGGTGCAGTCCGCCGGTGCGCTCGACGGCGAAGGTGGTGCCGGGGGCGCCCGCGCGCAGGATGCGGACGACGTCGAGCGCGTCCGGGACCGCCAGCTCGCGGATCTTGACGAAGCGGTGCCGGCCCGCGTCGCCGTGCAGGTCCACGACGGCGGCGCCGTTTCCGCAGATCGCCAGGCCGTGGCCGTGCACATGGTCGCTGACGACATCCATCCAGCGGGCCGGGCGACCGGTGACGAAGAAGACCTCTATGCCGGCTTCCTCGGCGGCGGCGAGCGCGTCGACCGTGCGCGGGGACACGGTCTTGTCGTCGTGCAGCAGCGTGCCGTCGAGGTCGGTGGCGATCAGCCGGGGCGTGGGGGCGGTGGGGGCCGGAATCCGGGGCCCGGGATTCGGTGAGGTCACCGCCCCATCGTCGCGCATATGCGTGCACGGGCGTGCTGCGGGGCGCACATATGAGTGTGCGCCTGGCTCATGCGCCCCGTCCGGTTCGTGGCGTTACGGCTTCGGTTCCGGGCGAGTTCGCTCCGGCGTGGTCGAGGTCAGTCGAGTTGGGTCAGGGCCTCCGTGGCGATCGACTCGAAGGTCTTCTGGTCGGCCGCGAAGGCGGTGTCCGGGATCGGCCAGTGCAGGACGATCTCGGTGAACCCCAGCTCGCGGTGGCGGCCCGCGAAGTCCACGAAAGCGTCGACGGAGGTAAGGGGGCGGGTCCGGTCCGGGGTGAAGCCGGTGAGCAGGACCTTGTCGAGTTCGTCCACGTCGCGGCCGATGGCCTCGCACGCGGCGGCCAGCTTCGCCGCCTGCCCGCGAATGGCTTGAATCGACTCCTCCGGCGTGCCGTTCTCGTACAGCTTCGGGTCGCCGGTGGTCACCCACGCCTGCCCGTGCCGCGCGGCGAGCTTCAGGCCGCGCGGGCCCGTCGCGGCCACGGCGAACGGCAGCCGGGGGCGCTGCACGCAGCCTGGAATGTTCTGGGCGCCGACGTCGCCGCCCGCCGAGTAGAACGTTCCGTCGTACGAGACGGTGTCCTCGGTGAGCAGCCGGTCGAGCAGCGGCACGAACTCCGCGAAGCGGTCGGCCCGCTCGCGCGGCGTCCACGGCTCCTGCCCGCTGTGCGCGAGGGCGCTCGCGTCGAAGCCGGTGCCGCCCGCGCCGATGCCGAGCGTGATCCGGCCACCGGAGATGTCGTCGAGCGTGAGCAGTTCCTTGGCGAGCGTGACGGGGTGCCGGAAGTTCGGCGAGGTCACGAGCGTGCCCAGGCGGATCCGCTCGGTGGCGGTCGCCGCGGCCGTCAGCGTCGGGACCGCCCCGAACCACGGCCCGTCCCGGAACGGCACGCGCCAGGACAGGTGGTCGTACGTGTACGCGGTGTGGAACCCCAGCTCCTCCGCGCGCAGCCATGCCTCGCGGGCGCCCTCGTGCCAGCGGCGGTAGGGCAGGATCACGGTGCTCAGGCGCAGCGGGCGAGGGGGCGTGGCGGGAGCGTTCTCGTTCATGCCTGCGAGCGTATGCGCAGGCCCGACGCTCGGCAGGCCGGGCCGGGAAACCGCGGGTAGCGTGGAGGAACGGCGACGCTCCTCGCGCCTCTCGGCCCTTCCCCGCCTCCGTCTCGGCTCTCCGTCGCCCCCCTCTCGAATCCCTTTCGTGCGCCTCCCGGATTCTTCTCGCGTGCCTCTCGGATTCCTCCCGAGTCCCTCTCGGATTCCCTCAGATTTCTTCCAGAAATTTTGCCTCTCATGTTTGATCCACAGCCAACTCAAGTTATCCACAAGGGAATTGGCGTTTCTGTGGACAACTCTCAAGTGATAGAGCCCTTTTGGGCAACAGTGGGAATATTGCCGGAACTTGACGTCAATGCGTCCAATGTCCTTGTATGCACCTCTCGTTCGGCCGCCGCCGCGACGAACGCCGAGACGTGCTCGGGACCAACAAGCCTGCTTACGGCCTGCATTGTGTCGGCCGGTATGGCGACGAATTGCGGCTCGTCGGACGACTCGGCGGCCGGTCCTTCGGACAGGTGCCGACGGAGGTGCTGGGTGGCGAACAGCCGCATTGCGCGGGCCAGTTCGGCGTCGACCGACTGCTGCGCGAGCGGCCGCAGACGCCGCACGAGCGAAGCGGCCTCGGCCGCTTCCGCGTCCGTCGGCGGCTGCGGGCCGAGATAGCGCGCGAAGACGTGCTCGGTGGTGAACTCCAGGAAACGCGCCGCTATATGCTCGACGTGCCCCCTCAACTCCCGTAGATGACCGGAAATCGCGGACAGCGGGACGCCCGCCGCGTGCAACTCGGCTGCCACCGCCAGCTCTTGAGGACTCGGGACGAGGAACTCGTCGTCCGTCCCCGGAACGCGCTCCAGCACACCGAGTTCGATCGCGTCCCGCACAGCGACCTCATCGGGCTCGCCGCCGAACCTCGCGTCCAGCTCCGCGCGCGTGATGCGTCCCGCCCGCTCGTCCGTCCACGGTCCGTCCACCTCCGCGACCAGACCGAGTACGCCGCCCAGGCCGCGCCCCGCGTCCCAGGCCTCCAGCAACTCCTTGATGGACGCCAGGGTGTAGCCGCGCTCCAACAGGTCGGCGATCTGGCGCAGCCGGGACAGATGCGCGTCCGTGTACACATTGGCCCGCCCGCGGCGCTCGGGCCGGGGCAGCAGCCCACGGTCCTGGTAGGCGCGGATCGTGCGGACCGTGGCACCGCTGTGGTGGGCCAGGTCCTCGATCCGGTACTCGGCGACCGACTGCTCCGTCACACCTCACGCCCCTAGGTCGTACCTGTGGAAGGCTCGCGATCCACGCCCGCGACCCACGCCGGCGGTCCACCGCGTCGGCGGTCCACCACGTCAGTGATCGCCGCTGTCAGGCGATGGCCGAGCGGCCGATCGCGCCCGCCGCGGCTCTCGCGGCCGGCGAGGTCGACAGATAGTCGACGGCCTTGCGCAGCGAACCTTCCTGCGAGGGATGGTACGACCGGCGCAGATAGCGCGGTATGGCCGCACCCAGCTCGCGCCAGGACGGCAACAGGCCCTTGCGCACCGCCCTGTTGTGCTCGGCCAGCGAGTAGCGCGGGCGCCCGGCTAGCATGGGGTGTCCCCTGCTCGAAGAGCTTGGGGAAGGGGCGTGGCGGATGAGATACGCGGCGCCCCACGCCCACAGGTAGAGCATCACGGGCGCGGTGACCGCCATCCCCGCCACCCGTCGCGCGTAGCGGGGCGCGCCCCGGCCGCCGCAGTGCTGGTACATGTCGAAGGCGACCGAGCGGTGCTCGACCTCCTCCGCGCCGTGCCAGCGCAGCAGGTCGAGCATGGCCTCGTCGCAGCCCGCGCGGTCGAGGGCCTCGGCGCCCAGTACCCAGTTGCCCAGGACCGCCGTGAACTGTTCGATCGCGGCGATCACCGAGAGCCGGTAGCGCAGCCACTCGCGCTCGGGTATCGGCACGCCCAGGGGCGGCGTCTCGCCGAGCAGCTTCTCGAAGAGGAAGTCGACGTACTTCGTGTAGTGCGCGGTGTCGAGCTTCTGGGCGGCCAGGTGGTCGAGTACGTAGGCGTGCTGGACGCTGTGCGTGGCCTCCTGGCCCATGAACCCCTTGACGTCCTGGAGGAGTTCGGGGTCCTCGACCAGCGGGAGGCCCTCCTTGAAGACGCGTACGAACCACCGCTCTCCCGCGGGCAGCAGCAGATGCAGCACATTGATGACGTGCGTGGCGGTCGGCTCGTCCGGTATCCAGTGCAGCGGCGTCGTCTCCCAGTCGAAGGAGACCCGGCGCGGAGTGATCGTGTAGTGCTCGCCCTTCTTCGTGCCTGGTGTGTCGTCGGTGCTCACAGGGGTGGCTCCATCCGTGCGACCGCGCGCAGGGCCTTGGGTGTGAAGCGGGACATGAGGTGGGCGCCGCGGGCCTCCGGGGTGACCGGGACGACCGCCTTGTCGTGCACGACGGCGGTCAGGATCGCGTCGGCGACCTTCTCCGGCGGGTAGTTGCGCAGGCCGTACAGGCGCGAGGACTTCTTCTGGAGGCGCTTCTCCTCCTCGGCGTCGGCCCCGGCGAAGCGGGCCGTCGCCGTGATGTTCGTGTTCACGAGGCCGGGGCAGATCGCGGAGACCCCGATGCCCTGCCCGGACAGCTCGGCGCGCAGGCACTCGCTGAGCATCAGGACGGCGGCCTTGGAGGTCGAGTACGCGGGGAGCGCCTTCGAGGGCTGGTACGCCGCCGCGGACGCGGTGTTCACGATGTGCCCGCCCTGACCGCGCTCGGCCATCTGCTTGCCGAAGAGGCGGCAGCCGTGGATGACGCCCCACAGGTTGACGTCGAGGACCTTCTTCCAGTCCTCCGGGGTGGTGTCGAAGAACGAGCCGGACAGGCCGATCCCCGCGTTGTTCACCAGGACGTCGACCACGCCGTACTCGTCCGCGACCTTCGCGGCGAGCTTCTCCATGGCCTGCTCGTCGGTGACGTCGACGGTCTCGCCCCAGGCCTCCGGGGCGCCGATGAGCCGGGCCAGCTCGGCGGTCCGCGCGGCGCTCTCGGCGTCCCGGTCGACGGCGATCACCCGCGCGCCGGCCTCCGCGAAGGCGAACGCGGTGGCCCGCCCGATGCCGCTGCCCGCACCGGTCACCAGGACCAGCTGGCCGCCGAACCGGTCCGCGTACTTGCCGTCGGCCGCAGGGCGCCGCGCGGGCAGATCGGGACCCTGCTCCTCGTTCGCGTCGACGAACTCGGTGATCCACGAGGTGAGTTGATCGGGGCGGGTGCGCGGGACCCAGTGCTTGGCGGGCAGTACGCGGCGGGTCAACTGCGGCGCCCACAGCTCCAGTTGGTCGTACAGCTTCGGCGAGAGGAAGGCGTCACCGAGGGGCGTGATGAGCTGCACGGGCGCGTGCGCGTACGCGTCCTCGCGCGGGCGGCGCAGTCGCGCCCTCACGTTGTCCCGGTACAGCCAGGCGCCGTGCGCGGCGTCCGAGGGCAGCGACTTCGTGGGGTAGTCGCCCGCCGGGACGCGCTCGACGCGCTCCAGGATCTTCGGCCAGCGCTTGCCGAGCGGGCCGCGCCAGGCGAGCTCGGGCAGCACCGGCGTGTGCAGCATGTACACGTACCAGGACTTGGCGCCCTGGCCGAGGAGCTGGCCCACCTTCGCCGGTGTGGGCCGCTTCACGCGCTGCTTGATCCAGTGCCCGAAGTGGTCGAGGGACGGGCCCGACATCGACGTGAAGGACGCGATGCGGCCCTGGGTGCGCGCGGTCGTGGTGAACTCCCACGACTGCACCGAACCCCAGTCGTGCCCCACCAGGTGCACCGGCCGGTCCGGGCTCACGGCGTCCACGACCGCCAGGAAGTCGTCCGTCAGCTTCTCCAGGGTGAAGCCGCCGCGCAGCGGCTTCGGCGCGGTGGACCGGCCGTGCCCCCGGACGTCGTAGAGCACCACGTGGAAGCGGTCCGCGAGGCCCGCGGCGACCTCGGACCACACCTCCTTGGAGTCCGGGTAGCCGTGCACGAGGACCACCGTCGGCCGCTCCGGCCCACCGGGTTCGCCCAGCTCGACGACGCACAGCTCGACGCCGCCCGTGTGCACCGAGCGCTCGCGCGCGCCATGGATCTTCATCAGGTCCGTCATCAGATGCCCTCCGCCCAGCGCCGCACGTGCGGCAGATCGTCGTCCAGCCAAAAGGCGCTCTCCTGCGGGTCCTTGGAGTCCGTGACCACGAGCAGCTCCTCGAACTTGGCGCCCGTGCCCCGGAATCCGAGGTGCGGTTCGACCGCCCACAGGCCCGGCGTCGGTGGGTGGTCGGAGAACTTGTACGGGGACCACAGCGGTGACCAGCCGTCCCGGTGCCCGTGCAGCGCGTCGCTCGCCAGGCCCTTCAGGGACTGGGTGCCGAAGCCGAACAGCGTGGGGTTGATCCGCCGCTCCTTGACCCGGTCGACCTTGTGCGCGATGACGCCGAAGGGGTACGCGCGATGCCGGTTCGCATAGCCCTGGCGGACCATCAGCCGCTCGACGTCCTCGTAGATCTCGCGCAGCGAGCGGCGCTCGCGCACCTCGCGCAGGATCAGCTCGCGGTGCGCCTCGAGGTCCGAAAGCAGCTTGTCGTGCACGGGATTGAGGCCGAGGCAGCCCGAGTAGCCGATGTCCGCGGTGTAGCCCTGGTGGACCGGAGCCATGTCGAGGATGAAGGGCATCCCCGCCTCCAGCTTCCGGTTCGTCGGGAAGAACTGCAGCGGTACGCGGAAGTTGACGAACGCCGTGCGGTCCCCGAACCAGGCGAAGGGCAGATGGAACCAGTCCCGCACCCCGCGCTCGCGCAGCCACTCCCGCTGCATCCGCGCCGCCTCGCGCTCGGTCACCCCGGGCTTGAGCTGCCCGGCGACCGCTTCCGCGCAGGCGTACGCGAGCTTCTGCACTTCTCTGAACCCCCGCAGCTCCGCCGAGAGTTCACGCACCACTGCTGAGGTCATGCCACCGTCCGCCCGTCGCCGTACGCGTTCGTAACTTGACACTGATGAATGTGACAATGCCTGGCGGCGGCGTCAAGGGGTGTGCACGGACTGTGTGGGCTACTCAGGGAGGACCCCTAGGGACCCGTAATACTCAGGTCTTATACGAGGTCGACCCCACGGTCTGACGAATTGGTGTGGCCTGCGCCACTACGGTCGAACCGTGACTGTGATCGCGACCGAAAGCCTGAGCAAGCGGTTCCCGAGGGTGACCGCGCTTGACCGGCTGACCATGGACATCGGGCCCGGGGTGACCGGACTCGTCGGGGCCAATGGAGCCGGCAAGTCCACCATGATCAAGATTCTTCTTGGTCTGTCCCCCGCGTCGGAGGGCCGTGCCGAAGTGCTCGGGCTCGACGTCGCGACGAAGGGCGGTGAGATCCGGGAGCGCGTGGGCTACATGCCCGAGCACGACTGCCTGCCGCCCGACGTCTCGGCCACCGAGCTCGTCGTCCACATGGCGCGCATGTCGGGCCTGCCGCCCACCGCCGCCCGCGAGCGCACCGCGGACACGCTGCGGCACGTGGGCCTGTACGAGGAGCGCTACCGCCCCATCGGCGGCTACTCGACGGGCATGAAGCAGCGCGTGAAGCTGGCCCAAGCGCTCGTCCACGACCCGCAGTTGGTGTTCCTTGACGAGCCGACGAACGGCCTGGACCCGGTCGGCCGCGACGACATGCTCGGCCTGATCCGCCGCGTGCACACCGACTTCGGCATCTCCGTCCTCGTCACCTCGCACCTGCTCGGCGAACTGGAGCGCACCTGCGACCACGTCGTCATCATCGACGGCGGCAAGCTGCTGCGCTCCAGCTCCACCACGGACTTCACACAGGCCACGGCGACGCTCGCGATCGAGGTCACCGACAGCGACGAACACCCGGACGGCACCAAGGCGCTCCGCGAGGCCTTCGCACAGCGGGGCATCGAAACCAGCACCGGCGGCGAACTGCCCGGCGCGGGACACACGGTCCTCATCACGGCGCAGGGCGAGGAGACGTACGACGTCGTGCGCGACGTCGTCGCGGACCTCGGCCTCGGCCTGGTCCGGATGGAACAGCGCAGGCACCAGATCGCGGAGGTCTTCCGCCCCGAGGCCGAGGCCCAGCAGGAGCAGGAGTCCGAGCGCGCCGCCGCCTGGGCGGCCACCGCCGCGGCGCAGCAGCAGACAGGAGGCGCGGCGCGATGACCACCGAGCCCATGCCCACCGACCGTGCGTCCACCCAGATCCACAACATCGGCTACCGCCACTACGACGGCCCGCGCCTGGGCCGTGCGTACGCCCGCCGCTCGCTCTTCTCGCAGAGCCTGCGCGGGGCCTACGGACTCGGCCGCTCGGCCAAGTCCAAGGTGCTGCCGATGCTGCTCTTCATCGTCATGTGCGTCCCGGCGCTGATCATGGTCGCGGTGGCCGTCGCCACGAAGGCGAACGACCTGCCCGTCGACTACACGCGCTACGCGGTCATCCTCCAGGCGGTGATCGGCCTCTACGTGGCGTCCGCCGCGCCGAACGCGGTCTCCCTGGACCTGCGCTTCAAGACGATCCCGCTCTACTTCTCCCGCCCCATCGAGCGGGTCGACTACGTAGTCGCGAAGTTCGCCGCCATGACGTCGGCCCTGTTCATCCTCACGGCCGCGCCGCTGATCGTGCTCTACGTAGGCTCTCTGCTCGCCAAGCTGGACTTCGCGGAGCAGACCAAGGGATTCGCCCAGGGACTGGTATCCGTGGCGCTGCTGTCGCTGCTCTTCGCCGGGATCGGCCTCGTCGTCTCCGCCGTCACGCCGCGCCGCGGCTTCGGCATCGCCGCCGTCATCGCCGTACTGACCATCTCCTACGGCGCCGTGTCCACGGTCCAGGCGATCGCCGACGCGCAGGACAACGGCGGGGCGGTGACCTGGCTGGGGCTCTTCTCACCGATCACGCTCATCGACGGCGTGCAGACCGCCTTCCTCGGGGCGAGCTCGTCCTTCCCCGGGATGCACGGCCCCTCGGCCGGCCAGGGCCTCGTCTACCTGCTCGTCGTCCTCGGGCTCATCGCCGGCTCCTACGGGCTGCTGATGCGCCGCTACCGGAAGGTCGGACTGTGACTGCCATCGAAATCGACCACGTCTCGCGCTGGTTCGGCAACGTCGTCGCGGTCAACGACGTCACCATGAACATCGGCCCCGGCGTCACCGGCCTCCTCGGCCCGAACGGCGCGGGGAAGTCCACGCTCATCAACATGATGGGCGGCTTCCTCGCCCCCTCGAACGGCTCGGTGACCCTCGACGGCCAGCCGATCTGGCGCAACGAACAGATCTACCGGCACATCGGCATCGTCCCCGAGCGCGAGGGCATGTACGACTTCCTCACGGGCCGCGAATTCGTCGTCGCCAACGCCGAGTTGCACGGCCTCGGCAAGAAGGCCGCCCAAGAGGCCCTCGCCACGGTCGAGATGGAGTACGCGCAGGACCGCAAGATCTCGACGTACTCCAAGGGCATGCGGCAGCGCGTGAAGATGGCCTCCGCGCTCGTGCACACCCCGTCGGTGCTGCTGCTCGACGAGCCGTTCAACGGCATGGACCCGCGCCAGCGCATGCAGCTCATGGACCTGCTGCGACGCATGGGGGACGACGGCCGCACCGTCCTGTTCTCCTCGCACATCCTCGAAGAGGTCGAGCAACTCGCCTCCCACATCGAGGTGATCGTCGCGGGCCGGCACGCGGCCAGTGGTGACTTCCGCAAGATCCGCCGCCTGATGACCGACCGCCCGCACCGCTATCTGATCCGCTCCAGCGACGACCGCGCCCTGGCCGCCGTACTGATCGCGGACCCGTCGACGGCGGGCATCGAAGTCGACCTCAAGGAGGGCGCGTTGCACATCCAGGCGGTCGACTTCGGCCGCTTCACGACGCTGCTTCCGAAGGTGGCGCAGGCGCACGGCATCCGGCTGCTCACGGTCTCGCCGTCCGACGAGTCCCTCGAGTCCGTCTTCTCGTATCTGGTCGCGGCGTAGGAGGCCCTGATGTACGACCCCACTGTCGCCCGACTCACCTACCGGGCCCTGCTCGGCAGGCGCCGGGCCCTCATCCTCTTCGCGCTTCCGGTCCTCCTGGTCGTGATCTCCGCGCTCGTGCGCGGGCTCACGGGAGCCGACGACCAGACCGCGTCCGACCTGCTCGGCGGGTTCGCGCTCGCCACGATGGTGCCGCTGATCGGTGTCATCGCGGGCACCGGAGCGATCGGCCCGGAGATCGACGACGGCTCCGTCGTCTACCTCCTTTCCAAGCCGATCAAGCGGCCCACGATCATCTTCACCAAGCTCATCGTGGCCATCGGTGTGACCATGGTGTTCTCCGCCGTCCCGACGCTGATCGCGGGCTTCATCCTGAACGGGAACGGGCAGCAGATCGCCGTCGCGTACACGATCGCCGCCCTCGTGGCCTCCATCGCGTACGCCGCGATCTTCCTGCTGCTCGGTACGGTCACCCGGCACGCGGTCGTCTTCGGCCTCGTCTACGCCCTCGTATGGGAGGCCCTCTTCGGCTCCCTGGTCTCCGGGGCGCGCACCCTCAGCGTGCAGCAGTGGTCGCTCGCGGTCGCCCAGAAGGTGGCCGGCGGCGACCTGGTCACCTCGGACGTGGGGCTGCCGCTCGCGACCGTGTTCCTCGTGGTCGTGACGGTGCTGGCGACCTGGTACGCGGGGCAGAAGCTGCGCACGCTGAAGCTGGCCGGGGAGGAGTAGAGGAGTAGGAGTGGGCGACCCGGCCGCTGCTTTCGCCGGGTTTGTTCTTGATGCCGATTTCACCCTCCCACCCGGACACTGGTGGGAGGGTGCGCCGTTCCACAGGCCGCCCCGACGCAGACCCGGAGGGCCCGCGATGACATTCGAACCGAACCGTGAGGGGGACCGGCCCGGTCAGGGCGAGGACAGCGAGCACCGCGTGGACGCTTGGGACGACGTGGTCCTGGACGCCGACTTCATACGTGCCGCCGAGACGAGCGAGCCGTCGGCGCGGGCCCGGATGCTCGCCGAGCGGTGGCGGAAGGACGGTCCCGAGCCGCAGCCGTGGCGTTCGGACGAGCCTCCCGCGGGGTGGTTCTTCAGCAAGGCGCGGCGCCGCAGGTGGCGCCGCCGGTGAGCGTCGGCGATTAATTCGGTGGCGTGCAACTTCGCGGCGCGGCACAGTAGTTGTGTCAGCACACCGACCGTGGCGTCGGCGTCCAAGGACCGGGAGAGGAGCCCGGCGATGTCCATCAGTGGTACGTCGAGCTCCCGGCAGGGCGGCCCGAGGCAGGCTCCGGAGTAGTCACTGCACTCCGTCGAGCCCCGCCTGGGGCGTTGCCCGGGGCGGCCGCTTCGAGCGCGTGTCCTTCTTCCGTGACACGCGGGCCGCCCACCCTTTGCATCGGGCCCGGTCCCCAGCCGTAGCGGGGCCGGGCCTCGATGCTGCGCAACGCACGTGAAATCAAGCCCCGGCGGCGGGTGGGCATTCTCAAGCCCCGCCGGCGATTGAGGCGCGGGGTCCGGGGCGGAGCCCCGAGACATGGGGACGGCCGACCGCCACACGACCCGGACCTCAGCCGAGCATCCGCTCCAGCACCACGGCGATCCCATCGTCCTCGTTCGACGACGTCACCTCACTGGCCACGGCCTTGAGCTCGTCGTGCGCATTGGACATCGCCACCCCGTGCGAGGCCCACCCGAACATCGGGATGTCGTTCGGCATATCGCCGAAGGCGATCGTGTCGGCGGCCTTCGCCCCGAGCCGCCGCGCCGCCAGCGAGAGCCCCGTCGCCTTGGAGAGCCCGAGCGGCAGCAGCTCCACGATGCCCTCGCCCGCCATCGTGACGCCCACGAGCCCGCCCGCGGCGGTCCGCGCGACCTCCGCCAGCTGGTCGTCGGTCAGCCCGGGATGCTGGACGTACACCTTGTTCAGCGGCTCGGCCCACAGCTCCGCGAGCTCCGTGAACGGAACGACGGGGAGCGGCCCCTCCTGCACCTGGTAGCCGGGCCCGACGATGACCTCGCCCTCGATGCCGTCGCGGCTCGCGGCCAGCGCCAGCGGCCCCACCTCGGCCTCGATCTTGGCGAGCGCGATGCCCGCCAGCTGCCGGTCGAGCGTCACGGAGGTCAGCAGCCGGTGCTCCCCCGCGTGGTACACCTGCGCGCCCTGGCCGCACACCGCGAGCCCCTCGTAGCCGAGGTCGTCGAGGATGTGGCGGGTCCAGGGCACCGCCCTGCCGGTCACGATGATGTGCGCGGCGCCCGCCGCGGTGGCCGCGGTGAGCGCCTCACGCGTGCGCTCGGAGACCGTGTCGTCGGAGCGCAGCAACGTTCCGTCGAGGTCGGTCGCCACGAGCTTGTACGGAAAGGCAGGGGCGAGGGGAGCGGGATGGCTCACTTGGCGTTCGGCTCCAGGCTGGTCAGCTGTTCAGGCCGCGCGGGCCCGACGGGCCGCTCAACCTGCGATTACTTGGGGTCCAGGGTGGTGCGTCCCCCAAGGTACGGCCGCAGCATCTCCGGAACCCGCACCGAGCCGTCGGCCTGCTGGTGATTCTCCAGGATCGCCACGATCGTGCGCGGGACGGCGCACAGCGTGCCGTTCAGCGTCGCCAGCGGCTGCACCTTCTTGCCTTCGCGCATCCGGATGGACAGCCGGCGCGCCTGGAACCCGTCGCAGTTCGAGGCCGAGGTCAGCTCGCGGTACTTGCCCTGGGTCGGGATCCACGCCTCGCAGTCGAATTTGCGCGAGGCCGAGGAGCCGAGGTCACCGGTCGCGACGTCGATCACCTGGAACGGCAGCTCCAGGCCGGTCAGCCACTGCTTCTCCCACTCCAGGAGCCGCTTGTGCTCGTTCTCCGCGTCCGCCGGGTCGACGTACGAGAACATCTCGACCTTGTCGAACTGGTGCACGCGGAAGATGCCGCGGGTGTCCTTGCCGTACGTACCGGCCTCGCGGCGGAAGCACGGCGAGAAGCCGGCGTAGCGCAGCGGCAGCTGGTCCGCGTCGACGATCTCGTCCATGTGGTACGCGGCGAGCGGGACCTCGGAGGTGCCGACCAGGTAGTAGTCGTCCTTCTCCAGGTGGTACACGTTCTCCGCGGCCTGGCCGAGGAAGCCGGTGCCCTCCATGGCGCGCGGGCGCACCAGGGCCGGGGTCAGCATCGGCGTGAAGCCGGCCTCGGTGGCCTGCGCGATCGCCGCGTTGACGAGCGCGAGCTCCAGGAGCGCGCCGACCCCCGTCAGGTAGTAGAAGCGCGAGCCGGAGACCTTCGCGCCGCGCTCGACGTCGATGGCGCCGAGCGCCTCGCCGAGCTCCAGGTGGTCCTTGGGCTCGAAGCCCTCGGCGCCGAAGTCGCGGATCGTGCCGTGCGTCTCCAGGACGACGAAGTCCTCCTCGCCGCCGGTCGGGACGTCGGAGTGCACGATGTTGCCCAGCTGCATGGCCAGGCGCTGCGTCTCCTCCTCGGCCTCGCGCTGCTCAGCCTCGGCGGCCTTCACCGCGGTGGAGAGCTCGCCCGCCTTCTTGAGCAGCTCCTGCTTCTCCTCGGGCGAGGCTTTGGGGATCAGCTTGCCGAGCGACTTCTGCTCGGAGCGGAGTTCGTCGAAGCGGAGCCCGGACGACCTGCGCCGCTCATCGGCGGACAGGACGGAGTCGACGAGCGCGACGTCCTCTCCACGGGCGCGCTGGGAGGCGCGAACACGGTCGGGGTCCTCACGGAGCAGGCGAAGGTCAATCACCCCTCAAGGCTACCGTCGCGCGGTTCCGGCAGACGACCCGATATCCGTTGCACCCATTTATGCCCTATTTGCCGGAATGTGAATTTAGAGTGGAATGCGGGACGTCGAGGGGTATCGAGGAACGTCAAGGAAAGAACGCCACTTTCCCTTGAAAGGGGCAGAAGCGGCACTCCGCTTTGACTCGACCCCCTTGCTGGAGGCGGGAGTTGGGGCCCGTTGTCCACAGAGATACACAGCCCCGAAAGGTTATCCACAGGCTGTGAGAATGATCTGTGGACACCGGAAGAGATCATTCCGAAAGCCGCATGCGTAACGAAGAATTCCCCGCTCAAACTGCTCGCAAGCTCACTTTCGGGTGGAAATGCTTCACTCCAAAGAGTCGATCAAGGGAAATGCCTGGACGAAGGGTGGCCTGTCGGGCTGTGGACACCTCTGGGGCCTGTGGGGCGATTTGTCGACCATCCACCACCTTCCTGTCGACTTGTCCCCAGGTCGAGAAGGTGCCCTGTGGATAACTTCTGTGGATGAAGAAAATCCGCTGGTAGGACCGGGTGTGCGGGCAAAAAGAAGCCGGATCCGGCGGTGGAAAACCACCTGGGATCCGGCCCCGTTGCTGCCAGGGGCCTCAGAACCGCCCGTCCTGGCAGCGCGCCAGCCAGTCCGATGCCGCCACGAACTCGCCGTCCGAGGTTCCCGAGCGCGGCGGCCGCACATCCTCCACGGCGACCCCGGCCCGCGGATACGAACCGAGGAAGCGCACCTCCGGGCACGCCCGCTTCAGGCCCATCAGCGCCTCCGCCACCCGGCGGTCCGCGATGTGGCCCTCCGCGTCGATCGCGAAGCAGTAGTCGCCGATGCCCGTGCCGGTGGGCCGGGACTGCAGCAGCACCAGGTTGACCCCGCGGATCGCGAACTCCTGGAGCAGCTCCATCAGCCCACCGGGATGGTCCTCGCGCTGCCAGATGACGACCGAGGTCTTGTCCGCGCCGGTGGGCGCCGCGGGCCGGGCCGGCTTGCCGACCAGGACGAAGCGGGTCTGCGCGTTCTCCGCGTCGTGGATCCCCGTGACCAGCGGCACGAGCCCGTACTTCTCGGCCGCGAACTCGCCGGCGAACGCGGCGTCGTAGCGCCCCTCCTGCACGAGCCGCGCGCCGTCGGCGTTCGAGGCCGCGGACTCCCAGGTCACGTCGTCGGCCAGGTTGGCCTTCATCCAGTTGCGGACCTGCGGCTGGGCGGCCGGGTGCGCGGTGACCGTCTTGATGTCGCCGATCTCGGTGCCGGGGCGCACAAGGAGCGCGAAGGTGATGTCGAGCAGCACCTCGCGGTAGATCATCAGCGGCTCGCCCGCGACCAGTTCGTCGAGGGTCGTGGTGATGCCGCCCTCCACGGAGTTCTCGATCGGTACGAACGCGGCCTCGGCCTCCCCGCCGCGGACGGCGTCGAGCGCCGCGGGCACGGACACCATGGGAACGAGCTCCCGGGTGGCCGTCTCCGGGAGCGTGCGCAGGGCGACTTCGGTGAAGGTGCCCTCGGGACCGAGATACGCGTAGCTGGCTGGCATGGGCTCACCTTAATGGGCCGTACGGTGCGGGGTTCACGGATGCGTCGAGGGCCACCCGGACCGGCGGCACGGGCCCCGCCTACCCCTCCAGCAACGCCTGCCCCACATACCCGCCCTTGTCGGCGCCGCCCGGCACCGCGAAGAGCCCGCTCGCCTCGTGCCGGATGAACTTCGACAGGGCGTCGCCCCGGTCGAGCTTGCGCTGCACCGGCACGAAGCCGCGCAGCGGGTCCGCCTGCCAGCAGACGAAGAGCAGGCCCGCGTCCGGGGTGCCGTCCTCGTCGAAGCCGTCGTGGTACGAGAACGGGCGGCGCAGCAGCGCGGATCCGCCGTTCTGGTCGGGCCGGGTGATGCGGGCGTGCGCGTTGAGCGGGATGACGAGGTCGCCGTTCGCGTCCGTCTTCTCCAGGTCCGGCTCGGTGGTCTCCTTGCCACCGGTCAGCGGGGCGCCGTTCGACTTCTTGCGGCCGATGACGTGCTCCTGCGCCGCCGTCGACAGCTTCTCCCAGTCGTCGAGGAGCATCCGGATCCGGCGTACGACGACGTACGAGCCGTTCGCCATCCACGCGGGGGACTGCACGGAGCCCGAACCCGAGCCCGAGCCCGACCCCGAACTCGGCACGAAGATCCGCTCGTTGAAGTCCTTGTCGGCCGGCTTCGGATTCCCCGTGCCGTCGACCTGGCCCATCAGATTGCGGACCGTCATCGGGTGGGCGGTGGCGCCGGGCGAGCGGTTGAAGCCGTTCATCTGCCAGCGCAACTTCGCCGTGCCGCCCGCCTCCTTCTGGATCGCGCGCAGCGCGTGGAAGGCGACGAGCGGGTCGTTCGCGCCGATCTGCACCCACAGGTCGCCATTGCTGCGCGCCTTGTCGAGGTGGTCGGAGTAGAAGTCCGGCAGCGGGTCGAGGGCGGCGGGGCGCTGCTTCTCCAGTCCCGTACGGGAGAAGAAGCTGTGGCCGAAGCCGAAGGTGATCGTCAGCGAGGACGGTCCGGCGTCCCGCGCCACATCGGTGTCGTCGGACGACATCGGCTCGCCCGCCATCAGCCGCTCGGCCGTCGCCGACCAGCGGCGCAGCAGGGCCGCCGCCTCCCTGCGCCCCGCGCCCGCCGCCAGGTCGAACGCGACGAGGTGGCCGCGGGCCTGCATCGCGGTGGTGATGCCGGGCTGATGTTTCCCGTGAAACATCACCTCGTCCGCCCCGAGCGAGGTCAACGCCGCTTGCTGCTCGGGGGAGTTCGAGGACGCCACGGCGTACCCCGCGCCCGCACCGACGGCGCCGAGCGCGACTCCGGTGGCGCCCGCCGTCCCGATCAGCCGCCGTCGCGAGATGCCCGTCGCCCCGGCGGAGGTCCCGGTGGAGGTCTCGGTCCGGCTCTGCGTGTCAGACGTGTCAGTCATGGGGCGGGTCAGCCGATCTTCGTGTTCTTGTCGATGGTGATCTGGTCGATGTCCGAGGTACGCACGGTCAGCGCGACCTTCCAGTTTCCCGCCACGGGGATCTGCACGCCGCTCGCCGTCCAGTGTCCGGTGGCGATGTGGTCGGGCACGACGGGCAGCGGGCCGATCTTCTTCGCCTCCTGGGTGAAGGCGACCTTCACCTCGGGGACGTCGAAGGCCTTGCCGTTCGGCCGCTCTACGTAGAGGTGCATTTCGTTGTTGCCGGTGCGGCCGGGGTCGATCTCCAGGAGGGCGGTGCCCTTGCCGTCCGCGCCGCCGGTGTCGAACGGGATCTTCAGCGAGACCGGGCCCGACTGCGTCTGCGCGGCCGAGGTGGCGGACTTGGCCTCCTCCTCGGTGCGGCCCGGTTCGGTGGACGTGAGCACGGTGGTGACGGCGAGCAGGACGACCGCGATGCCCGCCTCGGTGAGCACCGAGCGGCGCAGGCCGAAGCGGTGCGGGTCGGAGTCGCGTACCCGCTTCTCGCGGGCGCTGGCCATCGCGGCGCGCTGCCGGGCGAGTTGGGCGGCGCGCTCGGGGTCGGCGTTCTTCGCCCCGGCGGCCACGGAGACCGTCGCCTTCTCCTCCGACTTCTCCTCCACCGCTTCGGCCTCGCGCGGTGCGACCACGGGCGCCGCGGCCACGGACTCGGACAGCCGCCCCGTCCACTTCCGGGAGATCCAGGCGACGCCGACGAGCACGACGACCAGCCCGACCTTCACCATCAGCAACTGCCCGTACGACGTCCCGGTCAGCGCCGACCAGGAGCCGACCTGCCGCCACGACTGGTAGAGCCCGGTCGCGACGAGGACGAGGACGCTGCCGAAGGCCACGCGCGAGAAGCGGCGCACGGCCGAGCCCTCGATCGTCGGCACCCGGTACAGCGCGACGAGCAGCGTCGCGAGCCCGCCGAGCCAGGAGGCGACGGCCAGCAGGTGCAGTACGTCGACGGGCATCGCGAGGCCCGCCTGGATCCCGGTCGAGGCGTGCTCGGCCATGGCCCAGGTGGCGGCGAGCCCGGCCGCGACGACGGCGCCGCCGATGGAGAGCCCGAAGGTGAGGTCGCCCCGCTCCTTCTCCCGCTCGCCCTCATCGTCCCCCTCACCCTCGTCGGCCTCGTTCTTCTTCGCGTACGCCCCGAAGAGCACCGCGATGAAGAGGGCCGCCGCGGCGAGCAGCAGCAGCCGGGACGTGAGCGCGGCGCCGGTCTTCGTCTGGAGGACCTGGCCGAGCAGCGACATGTCGAAGATGTCGCCGAGCTTCCCGGACCCGGTGTACGAGCCGCGCATCAGCAGCATGGCGAGGGTGGCGGCGGTCAGCGCGGTCCAGGCGCCGACCACGAGGCGCTGCACGGGCTTGCTGTTCGCCCCGCCCCGCCAGCAGCCGAGCACGAACGCGGCGCCGCCCACGAGCAGCGCGAACCCCGCGTACGCGACGTAGCGCGCGAAGCCGTACAGCCCGCCGACGACGCCTCCGCCGGCGTTCTGGTCGGCGACCACCGCGGTCGTCTTGGAGGGCTTGCCGATGGAGAACGTGTAGGCGCCGGACACGGGGTGGCTGTCGGCGGAGACGACCTGGTAGGCGACGGTGAACGTGCCGTCGGGCAGGCCGGAGTGCAGGCCCACCGCGTAGGTCGTGCCGCCGGGGTGCGTGACCTTGCCGTCGTCGACGCGCTTGCCGGCCGGGTCGAGGACGCGGACCGCGCCGTCGGAGATCGCGACGTCCTCGGAGAAGGTGAGCGACACCTTCTTCGGCGCCGAGTCGACCACCGCTCCCTGCTTGGGATCGCTCCCGGTCAGCGCGGCGTGCGCGGACGCGGGGGCGGCGCCGGCCAGGAGTGCGCCGGTGACGGCGAGGAAGAGCAGCACCAGCTGCCAGGTGCGGGGAGCGATGGTCTTCACGTACAAGTCAGCCCCTTCAGTGCGAAGCGTGCGACGGGTTGTAGGTGGCGACCTTCACCGGGAAGGAGACCGTGACGGTGCCGGACTTGGCGAAGCGCAGCTTCACCGACACCTTGTCGCCCTCCTTGGGCTTCTGCTTCAGGTTCTCGAACATGAGGTGGTTGCCGCCGCGTTGGAAGTCGAGCTCGCCGTTCGCGGGGACCGCGAAGGACTTCTGCTCCTTCATCACGCCGCCCTTGGTGCTGTGCAGGGTGACCTTCTGGGAGATGCCGCTGCTCACGGACGTGAGGGTGTCGGCGGCCCCCTTGTTGTGCACGGTGAAGAACCCGGCGGCCATGTCGCCGGAGGCGGGTGCGGGGATGAACGCGCCCTCGACCTTCACGTCGGGCTTGTCGGCGGAGTCCTCGGAGCCGGAGCCGGAGCCGGAGCCGCAGGCGGTGAGGGCGAGCCCCGCCGCGAGCGTTATGGCACCGAGGGTGACGGGCGTGCGCCTCACGGCTTCTCCCCCTTGACGATCTTGGGGAGGTCCTTGGTGTAGTCGTCGACCGTGGCGTCCTCGCCGTACATCACGTACCCGGCGTTGGTCTTCGGCGAGAAGCCGATCACCTGCGTGCCGTGCATCGACACGAGCTTGCCGTTCTTGTCCTTCTGCGTCGGCTCGAGGGAGATGCCGAGGGTGCGGGCGCCGCCCTGGATGGTCGCGAAGTCGCCGGTCAGGCCGATGAAGTCCTTGTCCTGCGCCTTGAGCCACTTGCCGAGTACGGACGGGGTGTCGCGGTCCGGGTCGGAGGTGATGAAGACGACCTGGAGCTTGTCCTGCTCGGACTTGGGCAGCGACTTCTTGGCGACGGCGAGGTTGCTCATCGTCAGCGGGCAGACGTCGGGGCAGTGCGTGTAGCCGAAGTAGATGAGCGTCGGCTTGCCCTTGGTCTGCTCGCGCAGGTCGAACTTCTTGCCGTGGGTGTCGGTGAGCACCAGATCCGGCTTCTTGAACGGCTTGTCGAGGACCGTCGCCGCCTTCTTCGAGCCGGCGTCGGAGGACACCTCGGCGACCGGCTTGCCGCTGTCGTCGCCGCTTCCGCAGGCGGACAGGGCGAAGGTCGCCACGGTGACGAGGCCGACCGCGGCCAGCAGGCTCTTCCTGTTGAACTTCGTGTTCTTGCGGGGGTTGCGCATAGAGAAATGTCCCAGATGTGAGGTGGCCGGTGGGCGGCGGGGGCGGCGGGGACGCACACCGCGCCCCCGCCGCCCACCGAGAGTGGCTCAGCTGTTGGTACGCCGACGGCCCGCCACGACGCCGAACGCCACACCGGCGATGCCGACGAGGATGCCGACGACGCCGAGGACGCGGGCGGTGGTGTCGCTGCCGGAGCTGTCGGACGACGCGTCCGTGGAGGCCGCCGCGGCCTCCTTCTTGGCGCTGTCGTCGGAGGCGCCCGAGGCACCGTGCCCGTCCTCCGCGGCGGCCGAGAGCTCCAGGACGGGCGCCGGGTTCTCCGGCTCCTCCTGGCCCTTGACCTGCGGCTCGATCCAGCGCACGACCTCCTTGTTGTCGTACGTCTGGAGCGCCTTGAAGACGAGCTGGTCGGTGTCGGTCGGCAGCTGGCCGATGGACACCGGGAACTTCTGGAAGTAGCCGGGCTGCACGCCCTTGTCGTCGCCGGAACCGGTCGCGGTCCAGGTGACCTTGGAGACGGCCTCGGTGATCTTCTCGCCGTGCATCTCCATGGGCTTGTCGAGCTTCTTCTTGGTGACGTCGGCCTTCCAGCCGGGCACCGGCTCGGGCATCACCGAGGCGAGCGGGTGCTCGGCCGGGAAGTTGATCTCGACCTTGGTGGTGGCGGAGTCGTCGCGCTCGTTCGGCACCTTGAAGTCGACGACGGCGTAGTCGCCCTTGGCCGCCTCGCCCTCCGGCTGCACGCTCACGTGCGCGAAGGCGGGGGCGGACAGGAGGACGACGGAGGAGACGGCGGCGCCGCCGACGAGTGCGGCGCGGGACATCTGCTTCATGACTGAGTGAACTCCACGTTCAGAGGGATCCAGCGAAGGGTGAGAGGGCGCGACCGCGCGGCACCGCACCACATGGGCGGCGTAACACCGCACTACGTAGGCGGCGAAAAAGCGGGTACGCGCGCGTGCCCACGGCACGGCTCATCCCCCGCAGTACGCGGTGGAGTACGCGCGCCGTTCAGGCAGCGAGAAGGAACGTGTCGGCCGCGGGTGGCCCGCGCCGCCTCACGGAGTGCTGAAGTGCCGCCGCCCGCAGGGCCGGTGGTTCGGCGAAGGACGCACGAGCGGCACGCGGCAGGGCCGGCGCACCCCACAACCCGGCCTTGAGGGCCCGTACGAGCCCCAGGGCGGCCCGCAGCGAACGGATGGGCGCCACATCCACGGCGGCGTACGCGGAGAGCCGCACGATGCGGCTCAGCGCGAGGTCGCCGTGGCGCAGCAGCCAGCCGGCGCCGGCCGCGGCGAGCAGGTGCCCGAGCAGCATCGGCAGGGACGGCAGCAGCGACATCGTGGAGTCGGCCGCGCCCGCCATGTGGTGCTGCGCCTCGCCGGTCGGCACGCGCGCGTTGTCGAGGATGCGCTGGGCCTGCGCCGGGCTGAGCGTCGACGCGCCCGCCCCGCACATGAGCCGCGCGGCCCGCTCGACCGCCGAGGGCTCGCCCGCGGTGGGGGCCATGGCCATGGCGTGCTGCTGGCCGAGGCCGAAGACGCTGTGCAGCGCGATCTGCCCGGCGCCCAGCAGGGCGGCGATGCCCGGCAGCGACCGCTCGCGCCCGGCCAGCGGCAGGGCCGCGCAGAAGACGCCGAGGAAGCCGAGCGAAAGTGTCCACAACGGGACGGTGGCCGTCGAACCGAGGCAGTGCCCTCCAGCGGACAGCACGACGCAGACCGCGGCGAACACCGCGGCCCGAAGCAGCCGGAGATCGGCCGCGCTGCGTGACCGACGCTGGTGGGGGGCAGACATGGCGGCCTCATCATCGCACTGGCTTCACACGCTCCATACGGCAGGTCCGCAAGGTCCCGAATCTCCCGTACACCGCCGACTCCGGTACGCGCGTCGGCCGTATGGGCGTCATCACGTCAACTCCGCGATTGCGCCGGGCCGGTGGTGGCAATACGTATCGGTATGTCGAGTCGCGGCCGGGAGGCGGGAGCATGAGCATCTGGTGGTCCCTCCATCTGCGGCGCGATGCCGCGAGCGTGCCGCTCGCCCGGCGCCTCCTCATGGGCACCATGGAGACCGCGGGCGTCGACCCCGACATCTCCTACGACCTGTCGGTGGCGCTCAGCGAGGCGTGTGCGAACGCCGTGGAGCACGGCGGCACGGGGACGAGCGAGGCCTCTGACGCGTTCCGCGTCACCGCCTACCTGGACGGCGAGAAGTGCCGCATCGAAGTGGCCGACACCGGCCCCGGGTTCGCCGCCACGAACGGCCGCGCGGCGGTGGCCGTCCGCCCGGCGCCGGACTACGCGGAGCACGGGCGCGGCCTGTGCCTGATCCAGGAACTCGCCGACCACGTGCACTTCGTGAACAGACCGGGCAGCGGCGGCGCCGTGGTCAGCTTCGACAAGATCCTCAAGTGGAAGAAGGATGCGCCGCTGATGGCGGTGTGAGGGTGTTGTGCTGCGCTGACCTGCGGTGGAGCGGTTATCGGGGCCACTGAGGGCCACTGAGGGCCACTCTGGGGGCTTGATCAGGCCGCGAGGGCACGGTCAGGGCACATGATCACAGATGCTCCTGACCGGGCGGTGAAGGCGGAGTCGATCGCCCGTCGCGTACGGGACTCACTGCTCGGAGGTGTGCATGCCGTCCTCGGGGGCCGCCGCGCAGCGCGGGGAGCCCTTCTCGCGGGGCGGGATGACTCCGGCGTCGGCGAGCGCCTTCTTCCAGACGTACTGGTTGAAGACCGTGCGGTGGTACGCGCGCCCCTGGTCGTCGGTGAAGAGCAGGCGGTACGTGCGTTCCTCGCCGTCGGGCTCGGCCCACGGCAGCGAGACCTCGACCGGCGGGTGGTCCTTCATATGGGCCGTGAGCGCCTCGGCGAGTGTGTCCGGCAGAGGGACGGTGCGCAGCGCGCGCTGCCAGGTCCTGCGTACAGCGGTAGGACGGGGCACCCTGGCCGACGCCGAGCATCCGGCCCGGGTCCTCACCTGGCGTATCCAACGCCTCGCGGCCCGCCCGGCACCCAGCCCACTGGCCCGTGCCGCACAAGCCCGCAGCGGGTATCGGCCCCCCGCGCCGCCCGGTCCACAGACCACGGCACGGACACCTGCCATGGACGCCTCCGTGACGTCGCGCCCGCGGCGTTCACGCTGAGCCTGCCCTGCGTACTGGCGCGGGCCCACGCCGATCGTTCGTAGGGTCGGTGGCGACCGGTGGAGGTGAGGGCAGTGCCGGGGGCCAGGAGACCGGTGAGCCGGAGCGGATTGCGTGGGGGCTCCAGCGTGGTGAGGACCTGAACCGCGGGGGCTCTCCCCGTGCCCGTACCGCCTACAGTGGGTGAGGACGGAAGCCTTCACGGGCGGACAGCGCTCCGTCACACGCCCCCAGCCCCCGGGCCAACTGGACCATTTTTCGGGTGGTCCAGGCCGCCTCGCCGACATCAGACGGCCTGGACCCTCCGTCCTCCCGGACTGATCCAACCCGGGGCAGCTCTCCCGCACGCCCCGGCGCCGGCGAGGACGGACCCTCGCGAGGAACGCGGCATGGAAGGGGAGCAGGCCGCGACATCCCCGCGCAGACGGCCCGCTGCCGGCCTCAACCTCTGGCGGCGGGCCGCCGGCCACTGCAAGTGCGCACCCTCGAACGTACCCCCGCAATGGCCGAACCGGCCTATGCCTGCGGCCAGTTCGTGACACCGGAGCAAAGTGTGGCTCGCTCACTCCGAGGGCGGGCCGTGTCGGCTTCTTCGCGAGGGGTTCCCGCGCCTGTACGGGCGTCGGGCAAGCCCGCCGGGCGCTTGCCGGGTGCCTGCGCAGGCCATCGGTCCTGGCCGCGACGCGGGCAGGAGGAGGACACTGGATTCGGTATCGAGCTGGGCACGCCGTACGGGGCCGCGTCCCGGATCGCTCCTGATGGGGGGCGGACATGGCCGAACTCTCGCGTGAGGAACAGTTGGCGGCCGCCTTCGTCGAGCTCGCCGACACACTGGTGCAGGACTTCGATGTCATCAACTTCCTGCACATGCTGACCGAACACTGCGTACGGCTCCTGGACCTGACGGCGGCCGGGGTCCTGCTCGCCACGCCCGGCAGGCAGCTCGTGGACGCGGCCGCATCCGACGAAGTCACCCGGCAGCTGGAACTCGCCAGCATCGAATGGGACGAGGGCCCGTGCCGGGACTGCTACCGGCTCAAGAGGCAGATCCCCGATGTGCCGCTGGACACCTCCGCCGCACGAGCGCGGTGGCCCCGGTTCTCCCCGCGGGCCGTGGAGGCGGGCTTCACTTCCGTGGTGGCCTGCCCGCTGCGGCTGCACGACCAGGTGATCGGGGCGTTGAACCTGTTCCGGTCCGAGCCGGGACCGCTGGACGCCGCCCAACTCAGGCTGGGGCAGGCGCTTGCGGACACCGCCACCATCGGTGTGCTGCAGCAGCGGGCGGTGAGTGAGCAGATGATCATGTCCGCGCAGCTGCAGGCGGCCCTCGACAGCCGCATCGTCGTCGAGCAGGCCAAGGGGTACCTGGCCCACCGGCTCGGCACCGGAGTCGAGGACGCCTTCGTCCTCATGCGCCGCCATGCCCGCACCCGTCATCTGCGGCTGACGGAGCTGGCCCGGCAGGTGCTGCGCGGCACGGCCGACCCGGAGTTGCTCCACCGGCCCGACCAGTGAGAGACCCGTACTCCGGGGAGAGCGGCGTGGCGGGCCTCCGACCGGCCTGCACCATGCCAGGAAGGGGGCGGTGGTGGTGACTCATCCGGTCCTGGCCGCCTTCCACCGGGCCCTCAGTACCCACACGGGACCCGGGATGGCGCCCGTGCCGCTCGCGGACTTCGCCGGGATGCTGGGCCTGGACGGTCTTGGCCTGCTCCTGTCACCGAGCGGCGGACCGGCTCAGCTGGTGCAGTCCTACGGTGAGCGCACCCTGGCCCTCGAAGACCTCCAGCAGGTCCAGGGCCAGGGGCCCAGCCTGGACGCGGCCAAGCACGGGGCTCTGCTGCTCGTCCCCGACATCCGCGTCCTCACCGGCGACCGCTGGCCGGGCCTGCTCGCCGCCGTCGAGGCGCTCGACGTCCGCGCCGTGTTCGCCTTTCCCGTACGCGTCGGGATCATCGGCCTGGGCGCCCTCACCGGTCACCGCAGCCGCCCCGGAGAGATGTCGATCGCCCAGCTGACCGACGCCTTCCACCTGGCCGACACCCTCGCCCAGCTCACCATCGCCACCGCCGCGCACGCCGACCGGCCGGGCACCACGCTCCTCGACGAGCCCGGCCTGCACTTCGCCGAGGTCCACCAGGCCACCGGGATGCTCGCCGCCCAGCTCGACACCGGCTGCGACCACGCCCTGGTCCGCCTTCGCGGCCACGCCTTCAGCCACGGCCGCCCGCTCCTGGAGGTCGCCCGGGACGTCCTCACCCGCCGACTGCGCCTTGATCTCGACGGGGACGCCGGGGACGCCGGGGATGCCGGGGACGCCGGGGACGCTCCGCGCTGAACGAAACCGGACAGCAGCCGCGTCCCCGCCGAACGCCACAGATGAGCGTCGGTGCGCAGTCAGTCCACATCTCCGGAACGTACGCGGCCGACGAATGAGGACCAGGCCGCGGCCGGCACGACGAGCGCCGGGCCGCACTTGTCCTTCGAGTCACGGATGCCGATCTGGTCGGAAAGGCCCGCGACCTCCACGCAGTCGCCGCCGCCCTGGTCGCTGTACGTCGACTTGAACCAGGCGCCTTCCGGTGCGACCTCGGTGGAAGGAACGAGCTGGGTGTGATGAGTCATTTCCACAGTTTCTTTTTCGAGTTCCATCAGGATGGACGGCGTCCGGGACGGGCCCGGAGCCGCCTTGACCATGGCATCGAACTGCCGCTGGTACTGCCCGACGTCGGACGGCTTCGACCACCTCCACGTTGTCCCGCTCGCAGAGGCGGATGATCTCCGCGTACTGGGCGAGCATGATCCCGGGGCTGCCGATCATCGTGCGCAGTGTGCTCTCGGTCAGGATGATGTGGATCTCACGGGCACCCTCCAGGAGTCGCTTGCGCTCCATGCGTGCCTGGACGCCGCGTACCACCGCGTCGGTCGTACGCTCCTCCACGATCTTGGCCGACCCCATCAGGGCGCTCGCGTACTGCTGTTCCTGGAGCAGGCCGTGTACGACGTTGTTCTCGAAGCCGCGGATGCGAACGGACTCGCGCTCCAGACCGAGGTAGCGCGGCATGCCGGAGGGCAGCACGTTCCGGAACGTGGTCAACGGGTCGCTCTTGAGTGAATCACGGTGCGTCTGGAGGAGCACGCCGCGGTCTATGGGCTCGTCGACGTCGTAGAGGTCCAGGAGCGCTTCGAGGTCGCGCAGCTTCGGCAACGGGATCTCGCCCGCCTCTACGCGGCTCAGCTTGGCCCGCGAGAAGCCGAGCCTCGACGACACCGCCTCCGCCGTGTACGAATCCACCTTCGCGCCCTCAGCTCCGCGCGGTGCGTCGGCGGCCTGTCCCCTCACTTCGGTTCGCTGGCCGTCAGATCGGAGCCTCTGTCCTGCGGCACGAGGTGTCTGTCCGCCGGGAGGAGGGCGCGGTCCGGAGTCCGGCACGCGTCGTCTTCTCCGCAACAGCCCCAGCGCGCTAGCTGCCACTTGCCCATTGGCGCTCGATCGCACATTGCCTCGAATGTCAACTAGCGCGCCCACCAAGCTGGTTGAGCCGGTTCCGGCCCGCACAGGGAGCGCCTTCCCCGGCCCTCTGTTGCACCCGGATCATCCGCGCGGCCACCTCGACCGGCTCGCCAACATCTCGATCGCCACCGGAGCCGGCAAGAACAACGAGGCCGTGGCCTGCCTGCCCCGCCATGTCCTGCGGCTGAGGCCCCGCACCACCTCCTTCCCTCGCTACGAGGTGCCGTATGAGCACCACGGCCCACACCGTCGTCCCGTACATCACCATCCGCCGGACCGAGCAGGCGGAGAGCTTCCTGATGCTCGGCGCGCGCACGGAAGACGACGGCCGATCACGGCTCGCCCACCTGGACGAGGAACGCGACGACCGGGACCTGCACCGTGTGCTCTGGGCACGTGTCTGCCAGTCCCTCGGCCCCGACCTGCTGCCGTCCGGGGACCCGCAGTGGGGTCTTGTCCACCCGTCCCGGCAGCGGGAGACCAGGCTCCGCCTGCGCTGTCAGGTGTGCTGGGCGAATACCGAGGACCACCGCCGCGAGGCACCGGCCCGGCCCGGCGTCCTGTTCCTGCACACCGCCGGAAGCGACCTGACGCAGGCGCAGCCGGTACGTACCTGGCAGCCGCCCATCCGCGTCGAACATGCGCGATTGGCCGTCACGCGGTGCCCGGCCCTGGGCCGCAAGGGCCACGTCGCCCTCCTGGCCCGCCGCTACCGCCTCTACGGCCTCTACGGTGTCATCGGCACCCCGCACGAGCGAACCCTCGACGGAGTGCGCGCGCCGGCGAGCAACGACATCCCGGTCCCGTACCGAGACCCGCGGCTGCGCCGGTTCCTCGCTTCCCAACTCGTCCGCGAACTCACCGACTTCGGGGTCGTGAATCTGGAAGAACTCACGCCGGCGTAAGCCACCCGGCCGGCCTGCCCGGCGCTCCGATCTCCACTTGGTCGCAGCTGTTCAGGACGGGCGGTGCGGGAGAACATCCGGTGGGCCACGTCGAAGGCGGTGCTCTGCTGCGCTTCGGTGATCGCGCCGCGGCGGCAGAGGCGGTCCACCATCATCTTGGTGGTGGAGGGGGTGGCCGTGGTCTGATCCTTGCCGCCCTGGTAGCCGGCGACGGGGACGTGAGGGGTCAGCCGGGAGAGTGTGCCGAGGCACTCGGTACGGGTACGGGCCGCCTGGACCTGGGGTTTCATGGGGTCCGCTATGAGCGTCGAGGTCGATGCGGTCGTCCACGGCGTTGGCGCCCAGGGCGGTGACGGAGATGAAGGGCTGGGCGGCCCGGGCGACCTCGCCGTCGGCAACGAGGACATCGAAGTTGATGGCTCCCCTGGGGCGGGCGCGGGGTACCGGGGGGTGTGTCCTGCCGGTCACACTGGTCGACGTGGAAGACGAAGCAGAAGTTCGGCCGCCTGAGCCGGTCAGCCCGCTGCGTGGGGAGAGCCGGCACGAACCGCTGGCCGGTAGTCAATACACGGCCGAGGAGCAACGCGAGGCGGATGCGGACGCTCGCGAGGCGGATGCGGATGCTCGTGAGGCTACGGCGGACGCTCGCGAGGCGGATGCGGATGCTCGTGAGGCTACGGCGGACGCTCGCGAGGCGGATGCGGATGCTCGTGAGGCTACGGCGGATGCTCGTGAGACGGATGCGGATGCGAGGGAAGACCGGCTCGCCGCGTGGGAGCGCCATTTGGACGAGCAGAGGCGCGCACATCGCGAGGCTGTTCCCGCGCGTCGTCAGCGGGCTCACGAGGCGATCGAACGGTCCCGAAGGCTGTTGGACGGCAGCCGGAGCCGACTGGATCGCAGCGAAGCGGCTTTGCACCGAGCAGATGCGCGAGACGAGCGGGAACAGGGCGCGGTCGACCGGGCGTCCGCTGCCGCACAGCTTCAGCAGGGCCGCGCAAGGACGTTGCCGCTGCTGGAGAGCAGAGTGCAGCGGCTGTGGACGCAGTTTGCGGCGGCGGCAGGCCAATTGGCCGATGCTCAGGACGCGCTTGCCGGCGAGTACGAGCAGCTTGCCCGGCAGGAGCCAGGGCAGTCCGCGGATCTGCTGCGCCGCGCGGAGCAGTCACGCCGGGCTGCACGCAACATTCGCGCCTCGGCCGAATCTGGTGATGCCCAGGACCGTTCGTGATCGACTGCTGGCCAGTGACCTGCTGGTGGGGAATCCAGCGCCTGGCCACCGCACTGCGCGCCGAACGCGGCACCACCCAACTCCCCGAAGACGCCCCGGACATCATCCGCTCCGACAACGTCGCCTACGCCTGCCCCGGCTCCGACCGGCCCGCCCTCGACGGCGTCAGCCTCACCCTGCGCCGAGGCCAACTCACCGCCCTCGTCGGCGAGAACGGCTCCGGCAAGACCACCCTGGCCGCACTCCTGACCGGACTGCGCATCGCCAACCGCGGGGGAAAGGTCACCTGGGACGACACCGATCTCGCCGACACCGACCTCGCCGACGCCGACCCGGCCGGCGTGTGGCACCGCGTCGGCCTCGTCCCGCAGCACTACACCCGCTGGCCCGTGAACCTCCGCGAGAACATCCACCTGGGCCAGCCGGTTCAAACGACTCGCCACCGGCAAAACCGCGCTCTTCGTGACCCACAACCTTTTCGTGCGCCGCTGCATCACCGGTCTCACCGCATAAGAGCTACACCTCACCTGATGTGCTGTGTGAGCCGCTCCGAGCGCGTGCCTCAGCTCACCGCCTGTTTCACGAGCGCGGCTATCCGCGCTTCCACCTCGGCCGTCACCTCGGTCAGGGCGAAACCGGCCGCCCACATCGTGCCCTCGTCCAGCTTTGCCTGGTCGCTGAACCCGAGCGTCGCGTAGCGCGCCTTGAACTTCTCCGCGCTCTGGAAGAAGCAGACGACCTTGCCGTCCAGCGCGTAGGCAGGCATCCCGTACCAGAGCTTCGGCGCAAGGACCGGGGCGCCTTCGGTGATGACGGCATGGACGCGCTCGGCCATGATTCGGTCCGAGTCCTGCATCTCAGCGATCTTCGCGAGCACGTCCCGCTGCGCCTCCGCCGCCTTGTCCGCACGTGAACTGCGACGCCTGGCCGTCTTCTGCTCCTGAGCGTGCTCTTTCATCGCGGCCCGTTCCTCGGCCGTGAATCCCTCGTGCTTGGCGCTCTCATCGGTGCGCATGACAGTCATCCCCCTTGAGGATCTTGGACGTGCGGACGGCCGCGTGCCGACACACGCCGTATCGACACGCTGCGTGCCGATCGTGTCGGGATACTGCGCTCAGTCGGCGGGAGATGTCAACGGCACGCACAGTGCCGTTAGGGTGGCGGCATGACCGACACTCCTGCCACGCCGAGGCGCCGGGGCGCCGCACGCACCGAAGAGCTGCTCCAGGCAACTCTCGATCTGGCCGCGGAAGTGGGTTACGCCGGGCTGAGCATCGAGGCGGTCGGCCGGCGGGCCGGGGTCGGAAAGCACACGATCTACCGGCGCTGGCCGTCCATGCCGGCGCTCCTGCTCGACGCGCTCAACCGCGTATGGACCAGCGACCTGGACTACCGCGACACCGGGGACGTCCGCGCGGATCTGCGCGAGCAGTTCCTGCGTTCAGGTCACGGCCTGTCCACCCCGCCGATCGGCCCCGTCTATCGCGCGGTCATCGCCGAGGCGCAAGCCGACTCCAGGCTGCGGGCGACCCTGCACGAACGATTCCTGGCCACCGTCGAGCAGAGCACGCTTGAGCGGCTCACCCGCGCCCAGCGGGCCGGCGAACTGGCCGCGGGGGCGAACCTGGAATGTGCCGCCGAGGTGCTGTGCGGCGCGCTGTACTACCGCCACCTGCTGTCGACCCGGCCTGTCGGCGAGGACGTGGTCGACGGACTCCTGGACATGTTCATGGCCGCCTACGGAACCGGCTCGCGAAACCAAAGAGCGTAAGCCGGGATCGGTGTGTACGAACTGGCCATTTTCAGCGGAGCGCGTGAGCGGGTTCCGCGCGGCAACGGCTCGGGGTTTCGCGCAACAAGTAGGGCCGCACTTCCAAGTGCGGCCCTACTTGTTGCGTTACTTGTTGCGTTCTAAGGCGCTCAGCCCTTCAGGCGGGCCATCCACGCCTCGACCTCGTCGGCCTTGCGGGGCAGCCCGGCCGACAGGTTCTTGTTGCCGTCCTCCGTGACGAGGATGTCGTCCTCGATGCGGACGCCGATGCCGCGGTACTCCTCCGGCACGGTCAGGTCGTCGGCCTGGAAGTACAGGCCGGGCTCGACCGTGAGCACCATGCCGGGCTCCAGCGTGCCGTTCACGTACGCCTCGGTGCGCGCGACAGCGCAGTCGTGGACGTCCATGCCGAGCATGTGACCGGTGCCGTGCAGGGTCCAGCGGCGCTGCAGGCCGAGCTCCAGGACGCGCTCGACCGGGCCCTCGACGAGGCCCCACTCGACGAGCTTCTCGGCGAGCACGCGCTGCGCGGCGTCGTGGAAGTCCCGGAACTTGCCGCCCGGCTTCACGGCCGCGATACCGGCCTCCTGGGCCTCGTACACGGCGTCGTAGATCTTGCGCTGGAGCGCGTTGTACGTGCCGTTGATCGGCAGCGTGCGCGTGACGTCGGCGGTGTAGTACGTGTGCGTCTCCACACCGGCGTCGAGCAGGAGCAGGTCGCCGGAGTTGACCGGGCCGTCGTTGCGGACCCAGTGCAGGGTGCAGGCGTGCGGGCCCGCGGCGCAGATGGAGCCGTAGCCGATGTCGTTGCCCTCCACGCGCGCGCGAAGGAAGAACGTGCCCTCGATGTAGCGCTCGGAGGTGGCCTCGGCCTTGTCGAGCACCTTCACGACGTCCTCGAAGCCGCGCACGGTCGAGTCGACGGCCTTCTGCAGCTCGCCGATCTCGAACGCGTCCTTCACGACGCGCGCCTCGGAGAGGAAGACCTTCAGCTCGTCGTCGCGCTCGGCGGTGACCTTGTCGGTCAGGGCGGCCTCGACGCCGGCGTCGTAGCCGCGCACGACGCGCACCGGGCCGGTCGCTTCGGCCAGCTCGTCGGCGAGCGCGCGGACGTCGGAGGCGGGGATGCCGTACAGCTTCTCGGCCTCGGTCAGCGAGTGGCGGCGGCCGACCCACAGCTCGCCCTGGCCGTCGAGCCAGAACTCGCCGTTCTCGCGGTTGGAGCGCGGCAGCAGGTACAGCGTCGCGTCGTGGCCACCCGCGCGCGGCTCCATGACGAGGACGCCGTCCTCCGTCTGGTTGCCGGTCAGGTACGCGTACTCGACCGAGGAACGGAAGGCGTACTCCGTGTCGTTCGAGCGGGTCTTGAGGTTGCCCGCGGGCACCACGAGGCGCTCGCCCGGGAAGCGGGCGGAGAGGGCGGCGCGGCGGGCGGCGGTCTCGGCGGCCTGGGCGATCGGCCGCAGGTCGTGCAGCTCGGTGTCGGCCCAGCCGGACTTCATGTTCTCGGCGAGCTCGTCGGACACGCCCGGGTAGAGGCCGTTCTTGCGCTGCTTGATGGGCTCCTCGGCCTCGGCGGCCTCCGGGGTCTCCGGGGTCTCCGGGTTGAGCTCCTCCGACACGGTTCCTCCTCGACACGGCGGGTCCGGTGAAATGCCCTGGATACGGCGATGGACCCCCTCCATCGTACGAGCGTACGGAAGGGGGTCCAGGGTCGGAGTGCCTGTTACACACAGCGCCACAGAGGTCACTCGAAGCGCGCCGCGAGCAGCACCACGTCCTCCTCGCTGTCGGCCGTGTCGAGCCCGTCCGGGAGCACCGCGCGCAGCACGTGGTCGGAGATCGCCGCGGGGTCCTCGCGCAGCGCCTTGGGCACGCTCGCGGCGGCCGCGTGCAGCCGCGCGAAGGCGCGGTCCATGGGGTCGCCGGTGCGGCGCAGCAGGCCGTCCGTGTAGAGCAGAACGGTCTCGCCGGGTGCCGGGGTGATCTCGACGCTCGGGGCTTCCCAGCAGGCGAGCATCCCGAGGGGCGCGGACAGCGTCGTCTCGGCGTACTCGGTGCGCCGCTCGCCGATCACCAGGGGCGGGCTGTGCCCTGCGCCCGCGAGGACGATCTTGCGCTGGGCGGGCTCGCAGTAGGCGAACAGGGCGGTCGCGCTGCGCGCCGGCTCGGTCAGGCGCAACAGAAGCTCCAGGTCGGACAGGACCGCCACCGGGTCCTCGCCCTCCATCACCGCGTACGCCCGGAGGGAGGCGCGCAGTCGGCCCATCGCGGCGACCGCGCTCGCGCCGGAGCCGCTGACCGAGCCGACCGCGAGCCCGAGCGCCCCTTCGGGCAGCGGCAGCGCGTCGTACCAGTCGCCGCCGCCGCGCGGCCCGGTGTGGTGCCGGGCGGCGAGCTGCACCCCGGCGACCCGGGGAAGGCGCGGCGGCAGCAGCTCGTCGGCGACGGTGCGCGACCACGCGCGCGTGCGCTCCAGTTCCAGGAGGCGGGCCAGGTGTTCGGTGGCGTAGGCCGTGTACAGGCCGATGAGGTGGCGCTGGCGCTCCACGGGCTCGGCCGGCTCGTCGTAGAGCCAGACCGCGGCGCCGAGCCGCCCCGCCGCCTCAGTGGCGAGCGGCAGCGCGTAGCTCGCGGCGTAGCCGAGGCGGGCGGCGACCTCGCGGTGGCGCGGGTCGAGCCCGTCCTCGGCGAGCAGGTCGGCGCGCGCCTCGGGCTCGGCGGACAGGCCGTCGAGGATCCGTCCGTACGAGGTCGCGCCGCGCGGCACCGTCTCGATGTGCCCGAGGTCGGGGCGGGACAGGCCGAGGCCGACGGTGGTGTCGGGGCCGCGCCCGTCGCCCGGTTCCAGGACGACGAGTCCGCGCCGGGCGCCCACCAGGGAGGCTCCGGCGCGCAGCAGTTCGTGCAGTGCGTCCTCGAGTGCGGCCGTGCGGGCCAGCCGTTCCGTGAGTTCGTGCAGGGTCGTGAGATCGGAGACCCAGCCCGCGAGCCGGTCCTGGATCACGGCTCCGGGGGCCGGGGCGGCGGGAGTGACTTGCGACACGGAGGGAGCGGGCGCGGCATTGGGGGCGGGAGGGGGAACCTGTCCAGGAGGGGAATCGATTCCGGCCACTTTCGGCAGGCGTGGGGTTGTCATGGCTTCCGGCTTTCCGGCCGGTGCAAATTGCTCATTAGCATCGCAAACCCCCATGTCATTCTGCGCCGCTAGCAATGTCTCCACATGTACACGGACTCGTGAGGGGATGTCCAGCATTGTCCAGTTGAGATTGCCGGTGTCCGCCGTGGTCACGCGACGTGTTCGGTAAAACGATCTCGGTTCTCATACGTGATCCCATCCGTGATCCCCTCCCGATCTCGAGCCGATCCCGTTCGTTCGAAGTTGGCCAAAAAGTGCCCGAGGGAACGGCATATTGCAGTCCACTGGCATTGTTCAGCTGTGGTCAACAGAGCGTCATAGCGGCCGTGGTGGGTACGTAGTCGGTGAAGACCAGGGGCAGTTGGGATCCACCCGGAACCTGGTGACGGAGCCGGGCGTCATAACCATCGGCGACCGTGCCCCATCCTCCCGTGGCGGAGGCGGCGAGAAATACGCGGGACGGCAAACGCCAGGCGCCGCCACCCCACGCCAGGCTTTTAAAGGACACAGCAGGCGCTCGGACTATAGGGGTTCCCCCTGCCTCAGGCCGGCGGTTCAGGCTGGGGTGTGGCGCTCCAACACGTACGCGCAGTGACTGATCGACACATGGTGTGATGTGGCCCATAGCGTTCTCTTCGGTCTACGGAAAGGAACGAGCGCTCATGCGCGAGATCCTCGGAAGGCGACGCAGGCTCCTGTCCAGGCGTGACAACGGGAAGTCTGACCTGATCAGTGCGGCCCTCACGTTCGCGACAGCGTGGCAGTGGCCGGTCCTGCCGGGCATAGGGCTCGAGGCGGGCGGCCGTCGCGACGGCGTCCGCTGCGCCTGCCCCGACCCGGAGTGCACGGTGCCCGGCGCGCACCCCTTCGACCCGGGACTGCTCGCCGCGACGACCGATGAGCGCATGGTCCGCTGGTGGTGGACCAACCGTCCCCAAGCGCCGATCGTGCTCGCCACCGGTGCCCCCGCCGGGACCTCATCGGGGCGCGCGCCCTGCGCCGTGAGCCTCCCGGCCGTCGCGGGCGCCCGCGCACTCGCGGCGCTCGACCGCAGGGACGTCCGGCTCGGCCCGGTGATCGCGACGCCGGAGCGGCTCGCGATCCTCGTGGCGCCGTACTCGCTGGAGCAACTCGGCGAACTCCTCTACGCGCAGGACTTCGTGCCCGGCTCGTTGCGCTTCCACGGGGACGGCGGCTATCTCGCGTTGCCGCCGTCGATCTCGGGCGCGGGACAGGTGCGTTGGGAGCGCGCGCCGCTGCCGGGGTCGGCCGCCCCGTGGGTGCCGGACGTGGAGGCCGTGGTCGGCACGCTCGTCGACACCCTCACTCGTACGGGTGTGAGCGCGCCCGAGTTGTAGCGGAATCGGGCGCGCGGCGGGCCGGTTGGTGGGGTGTGCGCCGATATGTTCGGTGCATGCCTGCCGCGCCGCCTTCCTCCCGACTCCGTCTGTACGGCCTGATCGCCGTGGTGGTTCTCACAGCGGCGCTCCCGCTGGCTGGCGCGTCCGCGGGGCCGGTGGACGACGAGCGGCCGACGCGCCCGGCGGCCGCCGGGGCCGGCCCCACCGAAGCGCCCGGGACGGAGGCCGAGGCCGACACCGCGGACAGGGCGAGCGACGAGCGGGACGACAAGCCGTCGCAGGCGGGCGACGAGCGGGACGGCAAGCCGTCGCAGACGGGCGACGAGCGGGACGGCAAGACGTCGCGACAGGAGTCCGGAAAGCCCTCCCTGCTGACCGGTCTCGGCCTGACCACCGAGGCCCACTGCGGCCCCCAACTGGCCGCCCCGGAAGGCATCGAGGCGCAGACCTGCGTGCTGATCCACGGGCGCGACACCTGGGCGCGCACCTACTACCGCAACGCGACGGGCTCCGTGCTGAACGCCGTACTGACCCTGATGGCACCCGGCGGACGCACGGTGCAGCTGCACTGTGCGGTGGGCGCGGAGGACGAGCCGGGGATGTGCGAGACACCGCGGGAGCGTACGCGGGGAAAGCCCGGCGAGTACGCGGCGGTGGCGGAGTACGCGAAGGGCGGGGAAGGCCCGCTGCTGCTGCGCTCCGGAAGCAACTCGGCGCCCTCGCACGGGGGTTGAGCCCGGCGGGCACGGGGCGAACGCGGAGCGGACATGGAAGCGCCCGGTTGCTGGCGACGGGGGATGCACCAGCAACCGGGCTACTTGAACGGTAACAAGAGATCGGCGGTTAGCAAATTCGATCTCTTCTATTCGGACATGGATTTACCTGCAACTACCGGGAGTTGTGACCCGGCTCACCCTGTGGTTCGGGCTGACCGGTCGGTCAGCCCGAGGAGAGCCGTGCGTCAGCTGAGCGTCACCTGGCGGTTGGTGAGGCCCCCGCGCGCGCGGCGCTCGTCCGGGGTCAGCGGGGCGTCCGTGGCCAGCGCGGCCGCGAGCCGCTCGGCGAACTCGGCGGCCGGCTTCTCGACGTCCTCCGCCCGCACCTCGCTGGGCAGGTCCCAGACCGGCACGGTCAGGCCGTGCGCCCTGAAGGAGCCCACCAGGCGGGTGCCCTCGCCGAGCGAGGACGTGCCCGCCGCGTGCAGCCGCGCCAGCGCGTCGAGCAACTTCTCCTCGGCGTGCGGCATGACCCACCGGAGGTGGTTCTTCTCCGGCGTCTCGCACCAGTAGGCGCTGTCCACGCCGGTGAGCTTCACCGTGGGAATGGCCGCGGCGTTGGCCCGCTCCAGGGAGGCGGCGACCTCGCCCGTCGCGTTCTCCGAGTCCGGAACCCAGAATTCGAAGCCCGTGTGCACGACCGGCTCGAAAACGCCGTCGGAGGCGAGTACGTCCTGAAGGCGCGGACCGTCGGCCGGCGCCCGGCGCGTCTGCACCGGATTGCCCGGCTCCGCCTCCAGCGCGCGCAGCAGGGTGTCGGCCAGATCGCGGCTGATGTCCCCGGACGGCGTGTCGTTCTGCAGGCCGAGCAGGACCGAGCCGTCGTCGCGGCGCAGTGCGGGCCAGGCCATGGGCAGCACGGTGGCGAGCGTCACCGAGGGAACGCCATCGGGCAGCCCGTTCTTCAAGGTCAGCTCGACCGTCGCGGCGGGCACCAGCTCGCGCAGCGCCACCCAGTCGCCCTCGCCGGGCAGGCCCTCGAAGGGGCGCTGCACCAGCTCGGTCACGGCGTGCGCGGCGACCCGGCCGTGGCACGCCTTGTAGCGGCGACCGCTGCCGCAGGGGCAGGGTTCGCGGGCACCGACGACCGGGAAGTTCCCCTCAGCGCCTCCTGCGCGGGCGCCATCGGTGACGTGCGGCTTGCCCTTGGTCTGCGGGCGCTTCTTGGCCATCTTGGGTGTCTCCCGGATACGGCTCTCGTACGTACGGCGCGAGCCTAGCCGCTCGTACTGACAACGAGTGGATTCGGCCCAACTGGCCGCGCCCGGGCGGCTTTCAGCGCAGCTCGTCGAGCGCGTCGGAGAAGTCAAGGCCCGCCAGGTCCGCGACGGGTGGCGCGGCCACCCGCGAGACGAAGTCGTCCCGGCGCTCCGCAGCGGCCTCCGCGTGCACGTCCTTGTGGACGATCACCCAGACGGTGACCTCGCCGCGAAACCCGTCCCGTACGCCCCAGTCGTCGGCGAGCGCCGAGATGATGTTGAGCCCGCGGCCGCCGTGCGCCGTGACCGACGGGGTGGCCGGAACCGGGCGGGTGGGCCCGCCGCCGTCCGTCACCTCGACCGTGAGACAGCCCCGGTCGTCGACGCGCCACGCGGCGCGTACGTCTCCGTCGCCCGCCAGATCGTCGCCGAGCGGCCTGCCGTGCCGACACGCATTGCTGAGCAGTTCCGAAAGGATGAGTACCGCATCGTCGATGACCGATTCCGGTACGCCACTGATGCGCAGCTGTTCACGCATGCGACGCCTTGCCGCACCCACGCCCGCAGGGCCATGGGGAACGGCCATGCTCGACGACGCGGGCACCTCCTGTGCCACCACCAACGCCACCCCCGAGACCTCCTTTGCCCCACGCCACCGTGTGAATGCCCCAATGGACTGGACCGGAAACCGGCCACTTCGCTTCCAGTGACGCACTCGTGACGATCGAATACGGTCCGAACGCGCCGGGGCACACCCTGTGACGACACGAGAGGAAAGTGGCCGGATTCGGTCCCTGGGGCAGTTCTGGCGCCGGGGCCCGCCTCAGGACCTGCCGAGTCGGCTCAGCACCGCCGCCGGCCGGTTGGTGATGATCGCGTCGACGCCCAGGCTCGCGCAGAGGTCGATGTCCTCGGGTTCGTCCACCGTCCAGACGTGGATCCCGTGCCCCGCGCGCGCGAGCTTCTCGACGTACGCGGGGTGGCCCCGCACGATCCGGATGCTGGGCGCCGCGATGTGCACGCCCTTGGGGAGGCGCCCTTCGCGGTGGCGGGGCGAGACGAACTGCATCAGGTAGACCGTCGGCAGCGTCGGGGACGCCTCCTGGACGCGCAGCAAGGAGCGCGCGGAAAAGCTCATCACGCGCACGCGCGAGGGCCCTTCGGGCGGCGGGGCGTCCAGGCCGAACCGCTTGAGCAGGAGCAGCAGCCGCTCCTCGACCTGCCCCGCCCACCGCGTGGGGTGCTTGGTCTCGATCGCCAGCTCCACCGGGCGCTCCGCGTCGGTCACCAGCTCCAGGAGGCGCTCCAGCGTCAGTACGGAGGTGTCGGCGGAGGTCTCGGCGGAGGTCTCGGCCGCGCCGCCCGTCCAGTCGGGCCCCTCCTCGTGGTCCTTCCAGGAGCCGAAGTCGAGGGCGGCGAGGTCCGAGAGTTCCAGTGCGGAGACGGCTCCGCGCCCGTTCGACGTACGGTTGACGCGACGGTCGTGCACGCATACGAGGTGACCGTCCGCCGTGAGCCGCACATCGCATTCAAGGGCGTCCGCACCGTCCTCGATCGCCTTCTTGTAGGCGGCCAGTGTGTGCTCGGGGGCATCCTGAGAGGCACCGCGGTGGGCGACGACCTGGATGCGCTGTTGTCGTCGCTGCTGTCGTGCGAGGGTCACCGCGTCATGGTGCCACCGCGCGGTGGGTACGCGAGAAAAGTTCGGCCTTGCGGATGCGTCCGTTTTGCCGGACGTAAAGGATGGCAGGGGACGCACAGGATCGCCTTACGGCGGCCTGACGTCCCGTGGGAAAGGCTGACGACGTACAACAGCACAAGTGGACCCTGACAGGACCATGCCGGGACGGCGCGTGAGCGCGCCCAGACAGGATGGACCGGCGACGACAGCCGTGGATCGAGGAGAGAAAGCTGTGAGCACCGAGAACGAGGGCACCGAGGTACCCCCGGCCCCGTCCGCACCTCCTGTGCCGGTGGACGCTCCCGCTGCTCCCGCGCCGGCGCCCCAGGGGGCCGGACATGACCCTGCGAGCCAGCAGACGCAGCCCGCCGACCACGGGGCGCCCGGAGCGCCCGCGGCGTCCGCCGCGCCCTCCGGGCCCGCTTCCGGCGTGCCGGGCGCGGCGGGCCCCGCCCACGGCGGCGACTGGCCGCCCCCGCCGCCCGCCATGCCCGCCTACGGGTCGGGCGGTGGCGGTGGTGGCTGGGGCGCCTCCTACCAGCCGCCGCAGCCCAAGCCGGGCGGCCGTCGCGGCGGCCTGCTCGCCGGTGTCATCGCGGCGGCGCTGATCGCGGGCGCGGCCGGCGGCGGCGTGGGCTACTGGGCGGCCGAGCGGGGCGACGGGTCGAGCACCGGCTCGACCACCGTCTCCGCCTCCAACCCGGCGGACCTGAAGCGCGACAAGGGCACCGTCGCGGGCATCGCCGCCAAGGCGCTGCCCAGCACGGTCACCATCGAGGCCGAGGGCAACAGCGGCGAGGGCGGCACCGGCACGGGCTTCGTGTACGACAAGCAAGGCCACATCCTCACCAACAACCACGTGGTGGCGGAGGCCGCCGACGGCGGCAAGCTGTCGGCGACGTTCTCGAACGGCAAGAAGTACGACGCCGAGGTGATCGGCAAGGCGCAGGGCTACGACGTCGCGGTCATCAAGCTCAAGAACGCGCCGGACGACCTGAAGCCGCTCACCCTCGGCAATTCCGACCAGGTCGCGGTCGGCGACTCGACCATCGCGATCGGCGCGCCCTTCGGCCTGTCGAACACGGTGACCACGGGCATCGTCTCCGCCAAGGACCGCCCGGTGGCCTCCAGCGACGGCTCCGGCACCAGCAAGGCCTCGTACATGAGCGCCCTGCAGACCGACGCCTCGATCAACCCGGGCAACTCCGGCGGCCCGCTGCTTGACGGCAACGGGAACGTGATCGGCATCAACTCCGCCATTCAGTCCGCCTCCAGCGGCGGCGGCATGGGCGGCTCGGGGCAGTCCGGCTCGATCGGTCTCGGCTTCGCCATTCCGATCAACCAGGCGAAGATGGTCGCCCAGCAGCTCATCAAGACCGGGCAGCCGGTCTACCCGGTGATCGGGGCCTCCGTCTCCCTGGAGGAGGGCACCGGCGGCGCGAAGATCACGCAGCAGGGTGTGGGCGGAGCCGACTCCGTCACGCCGAACGGCCCGGCGGACAAGGCGGGCCTCAAGCCCGGCGACGTCATCACGAAGCTGGACGACCAGCCGATCGACTCGGGCCCGACGCTGATCGGCCAGATCTGGACGCACAAGCCGGGCGACTCCGTGAAGCTCACCTACACGCGCGACGGCAAGGAGCACACGGTCGACGTGACCCTGGGCGAGCGCAAGGGCGACAGCTGACCGACCCCGCGACCGGACCCGCTACCCTGGTCCCCGCGCCACGACGGTTTTCAAGGCCGTTACGGCGCGGGGTGGGTTGCCCGAGCGGCCTAAGGGAACGGTCTTGAAAACCGTCGAGGCGCGAGCCTCCGTGGGTTCAAATCCCACACCCACCGCGTAGTTGAGCGAGCCCCCGATCCGGATGCCGGGTCGGGGGCTCGCTCGTGTTCGAGGGCGGGGCGGTCTACGGCCCCGCCGTGAGCCGGGCCGCCGAGGCGATCGTGGAGCGGGCCTCGCGTTCCGTCAGGCCGGTGCGGACCGCCGCGTCCGTCAGGGCGTCCACGAGGCTGTCCCCGATGCCGCTCTCGTACGCGCGGCAGGCCGCCCAGAAGAGGCGCGTGTTGCGCTGGCCCTCATGGGCGCTCAGAACGAACTGGACGAGGCCCAGACCGTGTTGACCCGGACGGCCCGGCGCGGGGTGGTGCGCGCGTGGCGGGGGCGTGAGCAGGCGCAAAAGCGCCGGTGGGCAGGGCGCGGGCGGCAGATGGGCGGTGCCGGGGACCGTGCTGTAGACGCCGTGCTCCGTGCGTGAGCCGGGGCCCACGAGATAGCCGCCCGCGCCCCGGATGTCGATCCCGGGGGCGAGGCGCCCCGCGGAATTGGGCACCACGACGTCCGGCGGCCCGGACAGCCACAGGTGCCGGCCGCCGCTGGGGGTGGCCACGACCACGGTGTCGGGGATCGTGAAGAGATGCCGTAAGGCCAGCTCACGCAGCGAAGCGGAGGCGTTCGTACCGGACTTGGTGTCCAGGTCGACGCCGATCAGGTGGTGCGGGGCGAGGCCGCAGGCGATGCCGTAGCCGGTCGCCCTCGGCGCCGCCGCGAAGAGCGCGCGGATGCGGCGCGGATCGGTCGTCGCGTCGTACACGCCGTGTCCGGGCAGCCCGCATTCCCCGTGGCAGCGCGGGGTCGAGGGCGGGTCGTCGCGGTGCGGTGAGGGCAGCGCGGGGAGTTTGGTCCTGGCCAGAGGGATGACGGCGAGTCCGCGTTCGGCGGCGGACAGGGCGTGCGCGAGGGCCAGGGTCGCGAGGGGCGGGTGCGGTGGGGAGCAGAGTGAGTGCCGGTCCATGGTGGCCATGCCCCCATTTTCGTACGAGTGTTCGAAGAAGGGAAGTGGGGCTGGCCTCCGGAGGGGAGCGTTTACCAAAAATGTGCTGAAACGCTTCGCCGTTTGGGGTGCTTGGGGAGGGCTGGTCCCCAGGTGGCGTAATCAGGGTTGAGCTGGGGTTTTCCGGTAGTGAAGCGGGTTTATCGACTTGTCCTCACGCTTGAGAGCGAATAGCGGCTTCCGGGGTGGTTCGCCGGGGATTCGGTGGGCAACTCTGGATTCGCGACGTCGTGAACTTCGCCGAGGTGGTCGGCCAACTACCTGGGCACATCCCCGTACTTACCGGGTGGCGGGACCCCCGTCCGAGCGCCCGGAGCGTACTTCCTGTTCTGGAGGAATAGACATGGCTTCCATCCGTACCGCCCGCGCCATCGCCGCCGTCGCCGCACTGCCCCTCGCCGCAGCCCTCTTCTCCGGGGTGGCCATGGCGGACAACGGCTCCTTCGCGGACGACGGATCGAACGCGGGTGTGGCGTCGGTCAACGGCAGCGGTGTCGGTGACGACAACAGCGGCAACTCGTCCACCACGCAGCAGCAGGCCGTCGGCGACGGCGCCTCGAACCAGAGCAACACGGCTCAGGCGAACGGCTCCGGATTCACGGCGATCGACCAGTCGAACGAGAACGTGACCGTGAACTTCACCGAGCTCTGGTAACCCACCGGCTCCTGCTCGGCGGGGGTCTTCCGTGGGGTGCGTGACAGTCTGCGCGGCGGTGCTTCGGTGCCGCCGCGCAGGCGTGTTCTGCGACTACGCGCGCGTGGCGGTGACGGCGACCGCGCGCGTGCCGTGATGTGTACGCGCGCGTGCCGTGACGTGGTCGATCTCTTGACACCCGACGGTATCTGACGGACAGTCAGAAACCCTTGTCGGTACGAGGCCAGTCCTGGAGGGCAGCCGCCGTGCACCTCGCCCCCACCGAGCGCCAGCGCGAGCTGCGCGCCCAGCTGCGTGAGAGATTCCGTACGTTGATGCCGGGCGGCCCACCGGCCGCCGACGACCCGGGCGAACAGCGCCGGGTGCTGCGCCGGATCGGCGCCGAGGGCCTCCTCGGCCTCGGCTGGCCCGTCGAGTACGGCGGCCAGGGGCGCGGCGCGGACGAGCAGTTCGTGTTCTTCGACGAGGCCTACCGGGCCGGTGCGCCGGTCTCCATGGTCACGCTCAACACGGTCGGCCCGACGCTCATGAAGTACGGCACCGAGGAGCAGAAGGCCTACTTCCTGCCCCGGATCCTCAAGGGCGACCTGGTATTCGCGATCGGTTACAGCGAGCCTTCGGCGGGCACCGACCTCGCGTCGCTGCGCACACGCGCGGTGCGGGACGCGGCCACCGGTGACTGGGTGATCGACGGGCAGAAGGTGTTCACGTCGAACGCGCAGAACGCCGACTGGATCTGGCTGGCCTGCCGCACCGACCCCGAGGCGCCCAAGCACAAGGGCATCTCGATCATCCTCGTGCCGACCGACGCGCCCGGTTTCTCGTGGACCCCGATCGAGACCGTCGGAGGCCTGACCACGACGGCCACGTACTACGACGGCATCCGGGTCCCCGGCTCGAACCTGGTCGGTGAGGAGAACGCGGGCTGGGGGCTGATCACCAATCAGCTCAATCACGAGCGGGTCGCCCTCGCCGCGATCGGGATGCAGGCCGAGGACTTCTACGAGCGGGTGGCCACCGCCGCCCGCACCCCCGATCCGGTGACCGGGGAGCGCCGTGTTGACACCTCATGGGTGAGATCCCAGCTCGCCGAGGCGCATGCCAGGTTGGCGGCAACGCGCCTGCTCAACTGGCGTTTGGTGGGGGATGTCGGGGCGGGCCGGCTGGCCCCCGGGGACGCCAGCGGCGTGAAGTTCGCGGGAACGGAATCAGCGGTCGAGACGTATCGAATATGTCAGCAGATCGCGGGTGACAGCGGGTGGGTGCGGGCCGGTTCGCCCGGTTCGCTCGGCGATGAAGCGGGGGTGGGCGACGGCGGGTTGGAGCGGATGAACCGCGCGGCGCAGATCAATACGTTCGGCGGCGGGGTGAGCGAGGTGCAGCGCGAGATCGTCGCGACGATGCGGCTCGGGATGCGGAGGGGGAAGCGGTGAGCGCGGGAGTTGCGGGACAGGAGTTCATGGGCCACGAGCCCCTGGCGTACGAGAAGTTGAAGGCCTTCGAGGGGCGGGTGGCGGCCACCGAGGCCGCGGGCCTTGACCCGGTCAACGCGCCGATGATCCGGCACTGGTGCGAGGCCATGGGCGATACGAACCCCGCGTACCAGGGGCCGGACGCGATCGCGCCGCCGACCATGCTGCAGGCCTGGACGATGGCGGGCCTGACCAGTTACGAGGGGCGCTCGCCCGCCCACGACGAGCTGTTCGCGCTGCTCGACGGCGCGGGGTACACCTCGGTCGTCGCCACGGACTGCGAGCAGGAGTATCTGCGGCCCCTGCGGCCGGGCGACGCGATCACGTACGACTCGGTGATCGAGTCGGTCTCGCCGCTGAAGACGACGAAGCTGGGCACCGGGCACTTCATCACGACGCGGATGAACGTACGGGTGGGTGGGGAGGTCGCCGGGACGCATCTGTTCCGGATCCTGAAGTACACGCCCGCCAAGCGGAGTTCGTCGCAAGCGGCGGCCAAGAAGGACCGGGGCCGGCGGCCGCGGCCCGTCGTCAACCGGGACAACGCGGGGTTCTGGGAGGGCGTGGCCGAGCACCGGCTGCTCATCCAGCGCTGCCGCGCGTGCGAGACGCTGCGCTTCCCCTGGCTGCCGGGGTGCAACACCTGCGGTGGGCAGGAGTGGGACACCGTGGCGGCGAGCGGCGAGGGCACCGTCTACAGCTACGTGGTCATGCACCACCCGCCCTTCCCCGCCTTCGATCCGCCGTACGCGGTGGGGCTCATCGAGCTGGCGGAGGGTGTGCGCATCGTGAGCAACGTGGTGGGCGTGCCGTCCGACAAGGTGCGGATCGGGATGCCGGTACGGCTCGAATTCCTCGCTGTGGACGACGAGTTGGAGCTGCCCGTCTTCCGTGTGGTCGAGGAGGTCTGACGTGGACTTCACCCCTACCCAGGAGCAGGAGGCGGCGCGGGAGCTGGCCGCGCGGATCTTCGCCGACCTGTCCACGCCGGAGCGGCTTGCGGGCCTCGGCGGCGGCACGGACGGCGAGCTCTGGAAGGAGCTGGGCGCGGCGGGCCTCGTGGGCGCGGTGGAGGAGACCGGGCTGCTCGGGCTCGCCCTGATGCTGGAGGAGCAGGGCAGGACGACGGCGCAGGTGCCGTTCGCCGCGAGCTGTGTGTACGGACTGCTCGCGGTGGCGGCGCACGGCACGGACGAGCAGCGGGAGCGGCTGCTGCCCGGGCTTCGGGAGGGTTCGGCCGTGGCGGCCGGGGCGTTTCCCGCGCGCGGTGGGATCGTGGTGGACGCCCTGTCGGACGGGGCGGAGCGCGCGCGGCTGACCGGGGTCGTGCCCTGGGTGCCGTGGCTGCGGGACGCGACGCACGTACTGGTGGCGGTGCGGGGTGAAACCGGAAGCTCTGTCCACAGCCTGTGGATGGTGCGGGCCGGGGACGCCGGCTGCGAGCCGGTCGAGCTGACCGCGCCCTGGTCCGCGGGGCGGCTCGTCCTCGACGGCGTGGAAGCGGAGCGGATCGGTGGCCCCGGTGCGTACGCGGACGTGCTCGCGGCCGCGCGGACCGCGTTCGCCGGGCTGCAGGCCGGGGTCGGCGCGGGATCCCTTGCCAGGGCCGTGGAGTACACGAACGAGCGGGAGCAGTTCGGCAGGCCGCTCGCCGCGAAACAGGGAGTCCAACTCCGCGCCGCGGAGGCGTACATGGACATCGAGGCGATCCGGGTCACCACGTACGAGGCGGCCTGGCGGCGCGACGTCGGACTCCCTTACGGGAGTCATGCGCTGACCGCGGCCTGGTGGGCGGCGGAGGCCGGCAAGCGGGTCGTGCACACGGGCCAGCATCTGCACGGCGGCATGGGCGCCGACCTGGACCATCCGGTGCACCGGCACTTCCTGTGGGGCAGGCAGCTGGACGGATACCTGGGGTGCGGGCCCGAACTCCTGGAGGAGCTGGGCGAATTGATCGCCTCGGGAGAGACCGGAGAGTCCGGAGAGTCCGGAGAGACCGCAGAGACCGGAGAGACCGGAGCGAGCGACGAGGCCGGCGAGGGCGTCGACGACGGAGGTGTGGCCGCATGAAGGCAGGACAGGAGCTTCCGGACCTGACGATCCCGATCACCCGGACGCTGATCGTCTCCGGGGCCATCGCGTCCCGTGACTACCAGGACGTGCACCACGACGCCGAGTTGGCGGCGAAGAAGGGCTCCCCCGACATCTTCATGAACATCCTGACGACGAACGGCTTGGTGGGGCGGTACATCACCGACCACTTCGGGCCTGCCGCGACTCTACGTAAGGTCGCGATACGCCTGGGGGCCCCGAACTACCCGGGCGACACGATGGTGTTGAGCGGAACGATCAGCGAGGTGGACGGCGGCACGGCGCAGGTGAAGGTCGTCGGCAGGAACGGCCTGGGCAACCACGTGACCGGCACGGTCACGGTCACCGTCCCCGAGGGGAGCGCGGCATGAGCGTGCGCGGAGCGGACCGGCTCGGTGGGCAGGCGGCCATCGTCGGCATCGGGGCCACCGAGTTCTCCAAGGACTCGGGGCGCAGCGAGCTGAAGCTCGCCGTGGAGGCGGTGCACACGGCGCTCGACGACGCGGGCCTCACCCCGGCCGATGTCGACGGCATGGTCACCTTCACCATGGACACCAACCCCGAGATCACCGTGGCGCAGGCCGCGGGCATCGGGGAGCTGTCCTTCTTCTCCCGGGTGCACTACGGGGGCGGCGCGGCCTGCGGCACCGTCCAGCAGGCGGCCCTCGCCGTGGCGAGCGGAGTGGCCGATGTCGTCGTCTGCTACCGGGCGTTCAACGAGCGCTCGGGCCGGCGCTTCGGCTCCGGAGTGCAGCACCGGGAGCCGTCCGTGGAAGGAGTGGCGCTCGGCTGGAACCTGCCGTTCGGGCTGCTCACTCCGGCGTCCTGGGTGGCGATGACGGCGCAGCGCTATCTCCACACGTACGGGCTGACCCCCGAGGCCTTCGGCCATGTCGCGGTCACCGACCGCAAATACGCGGCGACGAACCCGGCGGCGTACTTCTACGAGAAGCCGATCACGCTGGAGGACCACGCCGCCTCGCGCTGGATCGTCGACCCGCTGCGGCTGCTCGACTGCTGTCAGGAGACGGACGGCGGGCAGGCGATCGTCGTCACGAGCGTGGAGCGGGCCCGCGAGCTGCCGAACCCGCCCGCGGTGATCCGGGCGGCGGCGCAGGGCGCGGGCCGCGCGCAGGAGCAGATGACGAGCTTCTACCGGGACGAACTCACGGGGCTGCCCGAGATGAGCGTCGTGGCACGGCAGCTGTGGCGCTCGGCCGGACTCGGCCCCGACGACATCGACGTGGGCATCCTCTACGACCACTTCACGCCGTTCGTGCTCATGCAGCTTGAGGAGTTCGGGTTCTGCAAGCCGGGCGAGGCGGCCGGGTTCGTGGCGGAGGAGAGGCTGCCGTTGAACACCCACGGAGGGCAGTTGGGAGAGGCGTATCTGCACGGTATGAACGGCATAGCCGAGGGCGTGCGACAGGTGCGCGGCACGGCCGTGAACCAGATACCCGGCGCGGCCACCGCCCTGGTCACGGCGGGCACCGGCGTCCCTACATCGGGTCTGATTCTGGGGTCGGACGGCTGAACGCGGTGTGTGTCCCCGCTTCCTGGGCGGGGACGGGGGCTTCACTCGGCCCATGCGCAGGCAATGTCGATGGCAATGGTTGACCTTGGGTCTCGGGTGGCTGCTCCTGGGCGTCGGACTCGTGCCGACGGCCGCGGCGGAGGGGCCTCGTGCCGTGGCGTCCGTGAGAGCGGGGGCCGACGAGTCATCGGGGCCCTGGCGCTCCGGAGTGCGGACCTTCCGCGGCCGGGCCTTCGACGCGTGCAGGGCGCCCTCCCTCGACACCATGCGGCGCTGGCAGCACTCGAAGTACCGGGCGGTGGGCGTCTATTACGGGGGCCGCGCCAGGGCCTGCCCGCACCAGCGGAACCTCGACCGGGCCTGGGTGCGCTCCGTGACCCGCATGGGGTGGCGGATCCTGCCGGTCTATGTGGGCTCGCAGGCGCCCTGCGTCACCGCGCACCACAAGAAGGACGTGCGCATCGGGCGCCACCCGTGGTCGCAGGGCGTGCGCGAGGCGCGGGACGCGGTGGGCCGCGCCAAGGCGCTCGGCATCCGGTCGAGCAGCCCGCTCTACCTCGACATGGAGGCGTACAACGACCGGAAGAAGGGCTGCGCGCGGACGACGCTGTCGTTCGTCCGCGCATGGGACCGCGAGGCGAGCCGGCAGGGGTACGTTCCCGGCTTCTACAGCAGCGCGGGATCCGGGGTGCGGCACATGGAGGCGGCCCGCCGCGCGGGCGTTCCCGACCTGCCCGCGGTGATGTGGTTCGCCCGCTGGCACACGCGGCCGCACCTCTACCGGGAGCCGGTGCTCAAGGCGCGCGCCTGGCACCCGCAGCGCAGGATCCACCAGTACGCGGGGAACGTGAAGGAGCGGCACGGCGGCCGTACGCTGGTGATCGACCGGAACGTGGTGGACGCGCCGGTGGCCAGGATCGGCTGAGCGGGCTCCGGACCGGGGCCCGGCCGGGCGAGCCCACGGCCACGCCTCGCGCGCCTCGCGCCCACGGCCACGCCCGCGCCCACGGCCCCGTACGACAAGAGCAGTCAGGGTCGACCCCCAGGGGACCTCGCCCCTGGCTCCACCTTCAGGAGGTGGGGCCAGCACCCCTCGTACAACCTGAGGCGGACGCCGCTTCGGGACCTCCGGCCGATCCCCGGAAGTAGGGGGCGCTCATAGCGTGGAGCCATGACCGCAACCCTCTCGGCACCCACGACATACCCGTCGTTCGCGTCGTATGTCAGCGCGCGCCAGCCGGTGCTGCTGCGCACCGCCCGGTCGTTGACGTCGAACCCGTGCGACGCCGAGGACCTGTTGCAGACCGCGCTCACGAAGACGTACGTCGCGTGGGACCGGATCGAGGACCACCGGGCGCTCGACGGCTACGTACGCAGGGCCCTGCTGAACACCCGGACCTCGCAGTGGCGCAAGCGCAAGGTCGACGAGTTCGTCTGCGACGAGCTGCCCGAGCACCCGGAGGTGCCGGCCGGGGACCCCGCCGAACAGCAGGCGCTGCACGACGCGATGTGGCGCGCCATCACCAAACTCCCGGCGCGGCAGCGGGCGATGGTCGTGCTGCGCTACTACGAGGACCTGAGCGAGGCCCAGACGGCGCAGGTCCTCGGCGTCTCCATCGGCACGGTGAAGAGCGCGGTGTCCCGGGCGCTCGGCAAGCTCCGCGAGGACCCGGAGCTGCGGCACACGGCGTGACCAGCGGCTGTGATCGTCATGGCCAGCGGCTGATCTTGGGTGATCCCTTGATCGATCATCCCCGGAAGTAGTGACATACCGCCTGGTATGCAGTGAGAATCAGCGGACCCCTACTGCTCCGTAGCGCCCACCGGGAGGACGCCGTGCTGAGCACGATGCAGGACGTACCGCTGACCGTGACCCGCATTCTCGTACACGGCGCGCTCGTGCACGGATCGTCCCAGATCACCACGTGGACCGGCGAGGGCGAGCCGCACCGCCGCAGCTTCCGCGAGGCCGCGGTGCGCGCGATCCAGCTCGCGAACGCGCTCCGCGACGACCTCGGCGTCCGCGAGGACGACCGGGTCGCGACGCTCATGTGGAACAACGCCGAGCACGTCGAGACGTACTTCGCCGTCCCCAGCATGGGCTCGGTCCTGCACACGCTCAACCTCCGCCTGCCGGCCGAGCAGTTGGTGTGGATCGTGAACCACGCCGCCGACAAGGTCGTCATCGTCAACGGCTCGCTGCTCCCGATGATCGCCCCGCTGCTCCCGAAGCTGCCGACGGTCGAGCACATCGTCGTCTCCGGGCCCGGCGACCGCTCCGTGCTCGACGGCGCGCACGCGCGCGTGCACGAGTACGAGGAGCTGATCGCGGGCAAGCCGACCACGTACGACTGGCCCGAGCTGGACGAACGCCGGGCCGCCGCCATGTGCTACACCTCCGGCACCACGGGCGACCCCAAGGGCGTCGTCTACTCGCACCGCTCGATCTACCTGCACTCCATGCAGGTCAACATGACGCAGTCGATGGGCCTCACGGACGCCGACACCTCGCTCGTCGTCGTCCCGCAGTTCCACGTGAACGCCTGGGGCCTGCCGCACGCCGCGTTCATGACCGGCGTGAACATGCTGATGCCGGACCGCTTCCTGCAGCCCGCCCCGCTCGCCGAGATGATCGAGTCCGAGCGCCCCACGCACGCCGCGGCCGTCCCCACCATCTGGCAGGGCCTGCTCGCCGAGCTCACCGCGAAGCCGCGCGACGTCTCCGTGCTCAAGCAGGTCACCATCGGCGGCGCCGCCTGCCCGCCCTCGCTCATGAAGGCCTTCGACGACCTCGGCATGCGCGTCTGCCACGCCTGGGGCATGACCGAGACGTCCCCGCTCGGCACCGTCGCCCAGCCCCCGGCCCATGCCGAACCGGGCAGCGAGGAGGAGCTCGCGTACCGGCTCACGCAGGGCCGCTTCCCGGCCGGAGTCGAGGGGCGGCTCACCGGGCCCGGCGGCGAGCAGCTGCCCTGGGACGGGGAGTCCGCCGGTGAGCTGGAGGTGCGCGGGCCGTGGATCGCGGGCGCGTACTACGCGGGCGCGGACAGCGAACCGATGCGCCCCGAGGACAAGTTCAGCGCGGACGGCTGGCTGAAGACCGGCGACGTCGGCACCATCAGCCCCGACGGCTACCTCACGCTCACCGACCGCGCCAAGGACGTCATCAAGTCCGGCGGCGAGTGGATCTCCAGCGTCGACCTGGAGAACGCGCTGATGTCCCACCCGGACGTCGTCGAGGCCGCGGTCGTTGCCGTCCCCGACGACAAGTGGGGCGAACGGCCGCTCGCCACCGTCGTGTTGAAGGAGGGCGCGAGCGCCGACTTCGAGTCGCTGCGGTCGTTCCTCGCGGAGAAGATCGCGAAGTGGCAGCTGCCCGAGCGGTGGACGATCGTCCCCACGGTGCCGAAGACCAGCGTCGGCAAGTTCGACAAGAAGGTGCTGCGCAAGCAGTACGCCGAGGGGGAGTTGGACGTCACGCGGTTGTGAGGTCCTGTCCGTCGTGACGGCCTGTTTCACGTGAAACGGGGGCGGCCCGAAAGGGCCGCCCCCGTACGCGTATTGGGACCCCTGCGGGGCGCCTATGGGCGACTAATTCGTCCCTATCTTCGCCAGTACGTCCACGATTCGGCCCTGCACCTCGGCGCTCGTCGAACGCTCCGCGAGGAACAGCACCGTCTCCCCCGCCGCGAGCCGCGGCAGGTCGGCGTGGTCGACGGCGGCGGTGTAGACGACGAGCGGGGTGCGGTTCAACTGCCCGTTCGCGCGCAGCCAGTCGATGATCCCGGCCTGCCCGCGACGTACCTGCAGCAGATCCATGACCACCAGGTTCGGCCGCAGTTCCGCCGCGATGGCCACCGCGTCCGTGTCGTTCGAGGCCCGCTCGACCTGCATCCCACGTCGTTCGAGGGTCGAGGTCAGGGCGAGCGCGATCTCCTCGTGCTCCTCGATCAACAGGACGCGCGGCGGGTGCTGTTCGCTGTCCCGAGGGGCGAGCGCCTTCAGGAGTACGGCCGGGTCGGCGCCGTACGCCGCCTCGCGCGTCGCCTGTCCGAGGCCCGCGGTCACCAGGACCGGCACCTCGGCCGCGACGGCGGCCTGCCGCAGCGACTGCAGCGCGGTCCGCGTGATCGGACCGGTCAGCGGGTCCACGAACAGGGCGGCGGGGAACGCCGCGATCTGCGCGTCGACCTCCTCACGGGAGTGCACGGTCACCGGGCGGTAGCCGCGCTCGCTCAGCGCCTGCTGCGTCGCCACGTCGGGGGCGGGCCAGACGAGGAGGCGGCGCGGGTTGTCGAGCGGCTCGGGCGGCAGTTCGTCGTCCATCGGCATCGGCTGCGGCCGGTTGGCGACCTCGACGGCTCCGCCGGGACCGTCCAGCGGCTCGGGGCCCTCGACGCCGTCCTGGTCGGGGGCGCCGATCGCGTAGGCGCGACCGCTGCCCTCGGAGGCGTTGGCGTTCGGCGCGAGGAGCGGGGGCTGCGGCTGCGGGTGCGGGTGCGGGTGCGGCCGGGCCTGGGTTCCCTGCGGGGGCGTGCCCTGGGCGGTGCCCTGCGCGGGGGTGCCTTGTGGCGGGGCGGGCGTGGTGCTGCCCGTGTCCGGCTGCTCCTGGCGGGTGGCCTGCCGGGGGTCCTGCCGGGTGTCCTCGCGCTTGGACAGCTTGCGGCGCCGACCGGACCCGCCGAGCGTTCCGCCCTGCGTACCGGATCCGCCCTGCGTACCGGCCCCTGCCTGCGGCTGGGCCTGCGGCTGTGGAGCGGCGCCCGGACGCGGCGGAGCCTGCGGCGGAACCGGGGGCTGCGGCCGACGCGGTTGCTGCGCGGCGACCTGCCGTCCGAAGGGCACACCCTGCCCCAACGTCCGCACGCTGAAGGCCCGTCCCTGCGTCGAGTTCGTGTCACCGGCCGGGGACTGCTCCGGGGCCTGGGGCTTCGGGGCCTCGGCGGGCAGCGGTTGGGCGGCGGCAGCGGGGCGGGGCTGCGGGGGGCTTTCGGGGGCGGGCGCGGTTTCCTGTGCGGGCGTGGACTCCGCGGGTGCCGAGGTGCCTTCGGGGGCGGCCGGGGCGCTCTGCGGCTCCGGCTGTGTCTGCGGCTCAGGCTGCGGCTTCGGTTCCGGCTGCGGCTGTGCCTGTGGTTGTGGCTGCGGCTGTGCCGGGGTCGTGGTCGTGGTCGTGGCCTTTTGGCCGTCGCCTGCCTGCTGCTCCTCGGGCTGCGTCTCCGGCGGCAGCGCCGCGCCCGTACCCGTACCCGTACCCGTACCCGTACCCGTGGCCGGGGTGGCCTGCAGCGGCGTGGGCGTGCCCTGAGCGGGCGTGGCCTGCGCCGGGTGCGGCTGCGGCGGGGTGTGGTCCTGGGCCGGGTGCGCCTCGGCGGAGTCGTGCTGCTGCGCCTCGTCCGGCAGCGGGAGGGGCTGCGGCTGCGGCGCGGGCCGGGCGTCGCTCTCCTGCGTCGCGGGGGCGGCGGCGTCCGGCTCGTCCTGCGGTACGTCACCGGGGGCGGTCTGCGCCTCGGTCTGCGCCTCGGGCTTGGCCTCCGGTACCCGGTCGGCCTCGGCGGGCGGCAGCGCGAACACCTCGCGCGGCCCGGCCTGCTGCTGCGCGGCCTGCGCCTCTTGCGCCGCCTGCGCGGTGCGGAGCGCACGCCGTGCCCGCCGCCCGGTCGGCTGCGCGGAGGCGGCCCCGGCCAACTCCAGCTCGCCCTGCGCGGGTTCGGCGCCCTGCTCCCCGTCGGGGGCGGACCCGGACGGCAGCGCGGGCAGCGCGGCCTGCTCCTGACCTCCGGCACGCCGGGCCCGGCGCCCGGTCGGCGCGGGCACGCCCTGCGGCGGCACCGTGTCGCCCAACGCGGGCGCGGCCGTTCCGTGTTCGGCCGAGGTCACCACGGCGCCCTCGGCGGCGGCCTCCTCCTGGGCGGGGCGTCCGCGCCTGCGGCCCGTACCGCCGGAGGGGGTCGACTGTCCGCCGCCGGAAACGCCGCTCTCCAGGAACGAGTCGACCGAGGGCCCGGCGGCACGGCGCGCCCTGCGGCGCCCGCCACCGCCGGTGGCCTGCGCGGGAAGGTTCGGGTGCGCCTCGGGGGAAGCGTCCTGGGACTCGGCGCGCTCCACGGAGACATTGGCGGGAGCGTCGAGGGGAGCCTCGGCGGGCACCTCGCCGGACGAATCACCGGGGACCCCACCGGGGACGGTCTCCTCGACCGGACCCGGACCCGGACCCGGCCCCGGACCGGTGACGACCCCGGCCCCCGCCCCCGTCCCGATCGGCACTTCGAGGACGTACGCGCTGCCGCTCATCCCCGGCACCTCGTGCGTCTGCAGCACGCCGCCGTGCGCGCGCACGATGCCGTGCACGATCGGCCCGTGCACCGGGTCCCCGCCCGAGTACGGCCCGCGCACCTCGATTCGTACGTTCGTCCCGCGCTGTGCGGCGGCCACGACCACGGTCGAGTCGACGTACCCGGTGGTGGCGGGCGTCCGGGCGTTGCCGGTGGCGTCGATCCCGGCGACGTCGGCGATCAGGTGCGCGAGCGCGGTCGCGAGCCGCCCCGCGTCCACCTCGGCCTCGATCGGCGGCGCGTGCACGGCGAACTGCACGCGGCCCGGCCCGATCAGCTCGACGGCCCCGTCGACACCGGCGGCCACGACGGCGTCGAACATGACGTTCGTACGGGAGAGCAGGGAACCGCCCTCGTCCAGGGTCTGGTAGGCGAGCACGTTGTCGACGAGCGTCGTCATCCGCGAGTAACCGGCGGCCAGATGGTGCAGCACCTGGTTGGCCTCGGGCCACAACTGCCCGGCGTCGTCGGCGGCGAGCTGGCTCAGCTCGCTCCGCAGCTCGTCCAACGGCCCGCGCAGCGACTGCCCGAGCACGGCGAGCAGCTGCGTGTGCCGCGCGGCCAGCGCCTCGTAACGGTCCTTCTCGCGCTCGGCGAGCGCGGCGCCGCGCTCCTTCTCGGCGGACAGGTCCTCGGAGTGCTGCTCGCGCACGCTCGCGAGCTCACCGGTCAGCGTCTCGCGTACGGAGGTCAGCTCGGCGCCCAGTTCCTCGCGCACCCGCTCCAGCTCGGCGGCGCTCGCCTCGCGCACCTGCCGCAGTTCTTCGGCGCGCTCCTCGCGCTCCTTCTCGGCGGCCTCGTCGCGCCGGGCGAGTTCCTCGGTGTGCTCGACGGTCAGCTTCTCGTGCGCGCGGCGGTCGGCGAAGGTCATGACGGCGCCGACCAGTTGATCCCCGTCGCGCACCGGCGCCGTCGTCATGTCGACGGGAACCCGGTCGCCGTTCTTGGCCCACAGCACCTGGCCGCGCACCCGGTGCTTGCGCCCGGAGCGCAGCGTGTCGGCGAGCGGGGACTCCTCGTACGGGAACGGCTCGCCGTCCGGACGCGAGTGCAGGATCAGCGGATGCAGCTCCTGCCCACCCAGATCACTGGCCCGGAAGCCGAGTATCTGCGCGGCGGCGGGGTTGACGAGCACGATCCGCCCATCGGTGTCGGTCCCGACGACACCCTCCGAAGCGGCCCGCAGAATCATCTCGGTCTGCCGCTGCGAACGGGCCAGTTCGGCCTCGGTGTCGACGGTTCCCGACAGGTCGCGCACGACGAGCATGAGCAGTTCGGACCCGCTGTACCCCGGGCCGCCGCCGGCGCCGGTGGCGTACGGATCCACGGCGTCCCGCGCGCTGTCGGCGAGATTCGCGGAGGTCACCTCGACGGGGAACTCGCTGGAGTCGGTGCGCCGCGCGGTCATCCGCGTCGGCTTGGTCCGCCCGCGCTCGTCGGTCACGGTGTCGGGCCGGCGCATGGAGCCGGGGATCAGCCGAGAGTCGAACTCGGGGAGGAGGTCGAGGAGTCCGCGCCCCACGAGTGCCGTGCCGGGTGCCTCGAAGGCCTCCAGGGCGATCGAGTTGGCGTTGACCACGGTCCCGTTGGTGTTGACCAGCAACAACCCGTCCGGGAGCGCGTCAAGTATGGCTGCGAGGCGAGCAGCGCCTCGGGATGGCCTGCTGCTCACGACTGCGGTTCCTCCCTGATTACTGCGACTTGCCGACCGCCCGGACCATCCTTCGACGCGGTCCGCGGCGTATCACGGGAGGGAGTCTACGGGCAGTGGTTGCGCGAGAGGTCCCGGATGCGACGGAGCCCACGTAGAGGATGTGTTGATCCCGAGCGGGCCGAGTCACGACCCTGTGACCGATGGACTCAGGGTCACGGCCCGGTCGCAGGCAGCACGGGCACCATCCGCTCCCACCGCGCGATCTCGCACCCGTTGCTCAACGCGTACGAGGAATCGACCACCCGACCATGCCAATTCCCCTCAATACGGGCGGTGGCGGGGCCTCCGTACTGCATGGTGCAGCGCGCGTCGTCCGCGACGGGCGCGAACGGATCCACGCCCTCCGCCTCCAACTCGTCGAGCCGCCCGCACGCCCCGTCCGGATCCTCGTGCGTGCCACCCGCGGGCCGGCACTCCAGCTCGTACGTCCCGTCGCCGCCGTTGTCGGAATCGGCGACGGTGACGGTCAGCCGGTCGAGCCCACCGGCACCGGTGTCCGCGTGCGCGGCGACGGGGGTGGCGGCGAGGGCGGCGAGCGGGGCGGCGAGCGGGGCGGCGAGGGTGGCGGCGGATGCGAGCAGCCGAGATGAAATCCGGGAAGAAACAGACGTGAACATGCCGTGCCCAACGCCCGCCCCCACCCCGGGGTTGCGCCCGACACCCCAGGCTTTGCCCTCTGGCCTGCCCTCCTAGTACCGTGGGGGGCGATTGGTGACGCAGCGCTCCGCTGTGTCATCATCTGCACGCACCCACCTCGCGTCCGCGCGAGACGGGCTGTGCTGGAGGCGTCGCCTAGTCCGGTCTATGGCGCCGCACTGCTAATGCGGTTTGGGGTTTACCCCCCATCGAGGGTTCAAATCCCTCCGCCTCCGCACTCTGACCAGGGAGTTCATGTCGTAAGGCATGGGCTCCCTGAGTCGTTTCCGGAGCGAATTCACAGCCCGGATGGCACGGTGATGGCACCAACGGCCGCAGGGCGTCCCATGCGGGGGATGAACGCCGAGATTTTCCGTGCCGCGTCCTGTGCCATTTCTTCGGCGACGACCGCGTACACGTCCTTCGTGAATGCCACGGAGGCGTGGCCGAGCACCTCGGAAACGAACTTGTCGTCGACGCCGGCCGCGATGAGCATCGTCGCCGCGCCGTGGCGTAGATCGTGGAACCGGACCGGTGGCAGCGGCGCCCGGAGAGCTACGCGCACCGCGTCCTCGGTCGTGCGGTACTTCCGAGCGATCCGCTCGACGGTCCAACCGTCATCAGCCCGAGCGCGGATGTTCCCGTACCGCTCGATCAAGATCCGGAAGCGGCTCGACAGGTACTCGGACTTCAACTCCGAGCCGTCCTCGTAGCAGTAGACGCGCCCCGAGTCCCGGTAGGCCTCACCCCACTGAAGCCGCTCCTCGATCTTCCGCTTGTGCCATGCCCTGTGGACGCGGATCGTCTCGTCGTCGAGCGGGATCTGACGCCAGCCGGCCTCGGACTTCGTATCGTCCAACTCGTCCTCGGCCTGCGCCTGGAGGACGTGGAGCCAACATGGGCGCGAAGTGCACACAGTGCCACGCCGGGTGCACCGACTCGCCCAACACGGGCAAGGACAAGTAGGCGGCAAGGCACGAGAGTTGGGGCCCGCCCCTCTACATTCAGGGGCGGGCCCCTTCCCCCTGTGAGAGGAACCATCTGCATGTCGCTCGCCGAGACCTGGGACCGCTTCGCCAAGGAGCGCGCCCCGCGCCGTGCGGTGAATGCGCGGGGCCAGTCGACGTGGCTCAACTGGACCTCCCACCTCCCACCTCCCATCCGGCAGTCAGGAGCTCAAGCCGGGCAAGGTCGGCATGCGCCACGACCACACACCCGACGAGTGGACCAAGTTCCTACACCGCCACGGCTTCACCGACGTCCACGCCGAGATCATCGAACCGCCAGCGGGCCAGAACCCGGCAACGATGCTGATCCGGGCAACTGTGTAGGCCGCCCGCTAGCCCTTCACCTACTCGTCGTGGCATACGCCACCACTGGCGCCCGACGGTGCGCCGTCGCGAAGGCATGGGTGAAGACAAACCAGTAAAGGCCCCCGGTCGTTCGCCCCGGTCGGGGCCCCTCGTGTGTGGCTACCAGTTCATGTGGCTGGGCACATCGCAGGTCGTCGGCATGCCGTCCGACGGAGGGCAGTCGCCCAGGCCGAGCGCGACCAGCACCCCGGCCAGCGCCACCAGGCCAAGGCCGATGGCCAGGCCCGCGGGTGTGATCAGGAACCTGCCGATGCCGCCGAGCTGCCGGTCGCGGGGCACGGTGGCCCGGCGCAGGTTCCAGGCGCCGAAGACGGCGGCGGTAGCGGCCCCGAAGCCTGCGGACACCCAGCCGTCGTGGAACAGGCCCTGGGCGACGTAGGCAACCATGCCGCCGAAGAACAGCGCGTACATGATCCGGACGAGGATTTTATTGATCATCTTCGTCCTCCTCCGGGTATGGGTCGGGCACGAAGCGCTCCATGCACGGCTCCACACGCGGCCAGAGCCGGGAGCCGAGCCAGCACCCACCGGCCAGCACGAGCGCCCCGACCGCGAGCGTCAGCCAGTTCGTGTGCCACACGGCCTGTACGGCGGCCCCGGCGGCGACCGCGAGAACGACGCCGAAGACGTAGATGAAGCAGCCGCTCACGCAGCCCATGGCTTCCGCACGGGCTTCCTCACGGTCTTCGGTCGAGGAGGGCCTGATCGGCCCTATGGGGCGACTCACCGTCAGTCTCCTTCCGTCGTCGCCGTTTCTTCCAGTAGGCGCCGATCAGTCGGAACAGGAGACGGAGGACCACCAGCATGCCGAGGCTCAGGCACGCGTCCCCGAAGGTCCGCCCGCTCACGCATACCTGCACCGCGAGGTAACCGGGCAGGCCGATCCCGAGTGCCACGATGCGCGCGATCGTCTCGGACGACATCCGCCTCGTCATTCGCCGGTCTCCTCGTCCTCGTATTCGGGCTGGCCGGTGCGGCGCCACCACCACTGGTGGATGAGCTGGGATCCCGTGACGCTGATCCCCAGGCCGATCGCCATCTGCCAGTCGCCGATGATGAGCCCCATGGCGCCGAAGAGCACGACGGCCACGAGGACGATGAACGTGACCTCACGAACGGTGAGCTGCTTCGGCGGGTCCGTGTGGGAACCCATCAACAGTAGGCGCCGCTTCACACGCAGTTTCATTCGCCGACCTCGTCCCACTGCTCCCGGCGCCGGAAGTCGCGCAGCGAGATGCCGACTGCGGCGAACTGGCACGCCACGGCGACGGCCGACACCGCAGTCGGCCAGACCGAGTCGTGGCTGGTCACGAGAAGCATGAGGTTCCCGACGATTGCGAGGGACATGCCACTGACGAACACCCGTCGCTGCGTACGTACTTTCATCGCCGCCTCCGTACCTCGCGCCGCATGAGCAGGTCGAGGCGCTCCAGCTCGGCCTGGCGCTGCCGGGCGGGCGCCTGCCGGTCGCTGCGGATGGTCCGCACTTGGTAGCTGACGGCCCAGACGCAGACGGCCGCCCAGAACCAGCGAGCCCAGCCGTGGTGGCTCATGACCATTCCGGCGTAGAGGGCGACGCCCACGGCGAGCGAGACGTACGACCACAAGCCTCCGGGCACGGGCCGCCTCACTTGCGCCTCCGGAACATGTGGACGACGACCCCGATCACGATGGCGGACGCGATGATCGCGACGACTATCCCTTGGTCGTGCGGCAGGTCGGTCGGGATGTACCCGCCGCCCCCGCCCCTCATCGGACGGTCCGGCGGCGCTCGCGCATGCGGCGGCCCCAGGCGGCGGCCTTGGCGTTCAGGCGGCGCTGTCCTATGTGCCAGAGGGTGGCGACGGCTACGACGATGACGATGAGCGTCCAGTCGACGAGGCTGTGGACGTCCGCGAAGCCGCGCCCGTGGTCACGGCGCGAGAGCCACTCGGAGACGGGGCGCACCCCGAACGCGTCCAGGGCGAACGTCGCGGCTACGGCCACGGTTCCGGCGACGGCGGTGACCCGCTTGGGTAGGGACGCCTCGCGCCATGCATCGATCCACCTGGGCACTGCTCTTGCTCCCGCTCGATTAGCCCCCCGGCTGTCGGTGTGTCCGGGGGACGCTAGGCGGCGGGCCGAGCGCGATGGAAATCGATCATGGGGTTCGTTGCGGGTCTCACACGCCGGGCCAACGTGCCTCTTGATGGCACGGTGATGGCACCAACTGGCACAGCCACCCTCGGTCGCGAGCCACCGAGGTGGGGCGGCCTGGTGGCCACGGGCCCGGGCCCGAACTCCTCGTGCCCTTGGTCACTCAACGCCTCAACCCCGGCGGGGTGTTCTTCGTCTTCTCGCAGCCTCCCGCGATCCCCGGCGCGTACGGGCCGCAGGGCATGTACAAGGGCGGTTTCGCCGGGCCGGCCCTGTTCACGTACCGGTACAGCCACACCCCAGAGACCTGGGAAGAGCTGCTTCGGACCGCTGGATTCACTGAGGCACAGGCCGGCGTGCTCGACGCCCCGCAGCGGGGTTACATCGGAACCTTGATCGTCCGGGCCACCCGCAGGTGATCACACTCAGCCCCCGGGGTGAGCCGGACCGCCGTCCCGCCGGTTCGAGTGGAAGCGGCACGCCCGCCCTGGCTACCAGTTCATGTGGCTGGGTGTGCGGCACCTTCCGGCGAGGCCGGTACGAGTGGCCGTGAACCGGCTGATGCGCGTGCCGGAGCCGCCGAGTTGCTGGTCGCGGGGCGCTGTGGCCCGGCGCAGGTTCCAGTCGCCGAAGAACAGCGCGTACATGATCCGGACCAAGACGTTAACGATCATCGTCGTTCCCGCGCCGCTCGATGCGCCGGGCGTGGATGTAGTTCCAGCTCACGGAGCCGAGAAAACGGACCCGCCGTTGATGACGGCGCTCCACTTTCCCGTGCCGGCGCGGATGATGCCCATGACGGCCAACACGACCAAGGCATAAAGGACGAGTCGCGTGGGCTTACTCATCTTCGCCCTCGCCTTCGTGCTCCGGAGCCGATGGCGAGCCCCATGGCGCCGAAGACGACGGCGGCGATGACGGTGTTCACCGCGATCTCCTGGGCGGTGAACTGCCTTGGCGGGTCCGTGTGCAGGCCCACGAACGTCCGCCACCGGTCCCCACGTGGCCTCATCGGCGGAAACTCTCCGGCTGGCGGGCTTTGACGCGGCGGCAGAACAGCTCGAAGGCCACGCCGGCCACGACGGAGCCGGTGAGCACCCACCAGGCATCGGGCGTGAAGCCCTGCGCGATGCCGACGACCCCGAGGACGAACAAGGCCCCTACGAAGATGTGGACCTTGCGCCGGGAGTGCTGGAAGCGGACCCACCCGTCGATGTTCATGGGCCGGGGCTCGATCCGCATGATCACCAGGCCGCCGACGCAGACGCCTGCACGGGACGTGTCTTCGGGCCTTCCGGCCGCAGGAGGGGTGGACGCTGCTTCACTGTCTCGCTCCGCTTGAGTCGTCCCCCCGGACGTCGACGTGCCCGGGGGACGCTAGACGGCGGGGCCAGGGGGAGGAAAGTTGATCACGGGGCCCGTTGCGGGTCCCACACACCCTTGGCCGTGAGCCACCGAGGCGGAACAGCCCCTTTGCAAATCCCTCCGCCCCCGGCTCCCGGGCCCGCTCGCCGCGGTCGGCACGGTCCGACGACCGAGTCGCCTCCAGGCACGTTTTTGCAGGTCAGGCAGGGTGAGGCGAATGGATTTCACATGGCGGCGGCAGTCATGTAATGTTCTTCTTGTCGCCGGGACGGGCCGAAAGGCCGGGAGCGGAGACAACAACAAAAGAAAAAACAAGCACTCGTAGCTTAACGGATAGAGCATCTGACTACGGATCAGAAGGTTGCAGGTTCGAATCCTGCCGAGTGCACACAGGTAAGAGGCCCCGGACGAATAGTCCGGGGCCTTTTGCGTTTTCCGGGGATGTCAGTGGCGTGCGTCATCCTGGCTCGTATGACGTGGTGGTGCACCGGGATGCGGTGGCGTGGGGGCGGGCCGGTTTTCGGGTGGGTGGGTGACGGTGGGGGCGAGCGGGAAAGCGGGCTGCGGTTCGGGGACGACGTCGCGTTTCGGGTCGGCGGGGAGCGGCGGTGCCTTGGGGTGTGGCGCGCGGGGCGGTGGACCGCGTGTCCGGGGCGGGACTCCGTGCCGGTGCGGGGGACGCGGGCGCAGTGTGCGGAGTGTGCCGCGATCGACCGGGCGCGGTCGGTGGCGGCGGACACGATCGCCGATGATCCGCGGCCGTACCACGTGTATTTGGCGTGGTTCGGGGACGGGCTCGTGAAGGTGGGGATCACGGGGGTGCGGAGGGGGAGTGACCGGTTGCTCGAGCAGGGGGCCGTCGCGTTTACGTGGCTGGGGCGGGGGCCGTTGATGGCGGCGCGGCGGGCCGAGGAGTTGCTGCGGGTGGCGCTCGGGGTGCCGGACCGGATTCCGTACGAGAGGAAGCGCGCGGTGCGGGGCTCGTTGGCGGGGGCCGGGGAGCGGGGCGCTGAGTTGGAGCGGGCGCATGCGGTGGTGGCGGGGCTCGTGGGGTGGCCCGAGTCGTTGGAGCGGCTGCCGTGCGAGGCGGTGGATCACGGGGAGGCGTTCGGGCTCGGGGCGATCGACCGGGTGGATGCCGTGGTGAGCGGGTTGCGGGAGGGGGATGTCGTGGCGGGGCGGGTGGTTGCCGCCGCTGGGCCCGATCTGCATCTCGTCGAGGAGGCCGGGCGGCGGCTCGTCGTCGATACGCGGGTGCTGGCCGGGTGGCCGTTGGAGCGCGTGGCGGAGGGGGCCGGTGGGGTGGGGCCCGAGGTGCGGGAGGTTCCCGGGGTGCAGGGTGGGCTGTTTTAGACAGTTGGCGGTCGGTCCTCGGCCAAATCCCTTTCCCCGCGCCCGGGAACAGGAGATCGTATGGACATGAGTGTTCACGCCGATGTGGCTGACGGGGCGGCGGCGCCCCAGCCGTTGCCCGCTTTTGAACCGCCTTACTACGTCGTAGTGTTCAGCTCCGTGCGGACCGAGGGGGACCGCGGGTACGGGGAGGCAGCCGACCGGATGGACGAGCTGGTCAAGGAGATCCCGGGGTACCTCGGGCACGAGTCCGCGCGGACGCCCGGCGGGCTGGGGATCACCGTGTCGTACTTCCGGGACTCCGCCGCCATCGAGCAGTGGCGGTCCGTCGGCGAGCACCGCGCCGTGCAGAAGCAGGGGCGCGCCGAGTGGTACGAGCGGTACACCGTGCACGTGGCGAAGGTCGAGCGCAGCACCGGGTTCGTGCGTGAGTAGCGGCGAAGAGGCGGGGCGCGTTGCCGCGTTCCGCGAGCGGTACCGGCTGCCCGGCCTCGTCGACGTGCACACCCACTTCATGCCCGAGCGGGTGCTCCGCAAGGTGTGGGCGTACTTCGACTCGGCCGGGCCGCTCGTCGGGAGCGAGTGGCCGATCACGTACCGGGAGGAGGAGGGCCAACGGCTCGCCCGGTTGCGGGAGTTCGGGGTGGAGGCCTTCACCTCGATGCTGTATCCGCACAAGGCGGGGATGGCGCGGTGGCTGAACGAGTGGGCCGCCGATTTCGCCGCCCGTACGCCCGACTGCCTGCACACCGCCACCTTCTTCCCCGAGCCGGGCGTCGAGACGTACGTACGCGAGGCGCTGGAGGCGGGGGCGCGGGTGTTCAAGGCGCACGTGCAGGTGGGGGCGTACGAGCCGAACGATCCGCTGCTCGACCCCGTGTGGGGGATGCTCGCCGAGGCCGGCGTGCCGATCGTGACGCACTGCGGGTCCGGGCCCGCGCCCGGCAAGCACACCGGGCCCGAGCCGATCGCGCGGCTGCTCGCCCGGCATCCGCGGCTGCCGCTCGTCGTCGCGCACATGGGGATGCCCGAGTACACGGACTTCCTTGAGCTCGCCGAGCGGTACCGGGAGGTGCGCCTGGACACGACCATGGCGTTCACCGACTTCGTCGAGCGGCAGGCGCCGTTCCCGAAGGGGGAGCTGGGGCGGCTCGTCGAGCTCGGCGACCGGGTGCTGCTCGGGAGCGACTTCCCGAACATTCCGTATCCGTACGTGCATCAGCTGGAGGCCGTCGAGGGCCTTGGGCTGGGGGACGACTGGGTGCGGGGCGTGTGCCGGAACAATGCCGCCGCGTTGTTCGGGCTCGACCCCGGCTCCGGCTGAACCCCGTCGCTCACCGGTTTCTCAGAGTTTTCACAGGTTCGGGAAAGGGCGCTCTCAGAGGCGCGTCGCATCGTTGCACCATGACCGCGACCTCGCCCCAGGGGCGTACCGAACTGCTGAGGCCGGACGGGAGTCCCGTTCGGGTGCTTGTCGTGGACGACGAGCAGTCCATCACCGAGCTGTTGTCCATGGCCCTGCGCTACGAGGGCTGGCAGCTGCGCACCGCGAGCGACGGGAGCGGAGCCGTGCAGACCGCGCGCGAGTTCCGGCCCGACGCCGTCGTGCTCGACATGATGCTGCCGGACATGGACGGGCTGAGCGTGCTCGGGCGGATGCGCCGCGAGCTGCCCGAAGTGCCCGTGCTGTTCCTGACGGCGAAGGATGCCGTGGAGGACCGGATCGCGGGGCTCACGGCGGGTGGCGACGACTACGTGACCAAGCCGTTCAGCCTCGAAGAGGTCGTCGCGCGGCTGCGCGGGCTCATCCGCAGGACCGGCGCCGCCGACCGGCGCAGCGAGTCCGTCCTCGTCGTCGGTGATCTGATGCTGGATGAGGACAGCCACGAGGTGTCGAGGGGCGGCGACAACATCCATCTCACCGCCACCGAGTTCGAGCTGCTGCGCTTCCTCATGCGCAACCCGCGGCGCGTGCTCAGCAAGGCGCAGATCCTTGATCGGGTGTGGAGCTATGACTTCGGCGGGCAGGCGAACGTCGTCGAGCTCTACATCTCGTACCTGCGGCGGAAGATCGACGCCGGGCGCGAGCCGATGATCCACACCCGGCGCGGCGCCGGCTACCTGATCAAGCCGGCCGTGGCCGCCACCGCCTCGTCGTGAAGCGCGGGGGACGGCCGCAGACGCTGCGGACCCGGCTCGTCGTCACGGCCGTCGCGCTGATGGCCGTGGTGGCGGCGGTGATCGGGGTGGTGTCGGCCGTCTCGCTGCACTCGTACCTGTACGACGAGCTCGACAAGCAGGTGCACGGCATAGCGATGCGGGCGGGCGGGCCGAAGGGCGACTTTCCCGGTGGCGGGCCCCTGGGGCAGCACGACTTCGGCAGCCTCGGGTTCGTGACCCTGGGCTCCCCCGAGGGGACCCTCGGCGCCGAGGTCGACGGCGGGCAGGCCACCGACGGCAAGGTGAGCGTCGAGGCGACGAACACCTCCGGCGAGCGGCAGCTGGGGACCGACGAGCTGTCGCAATCCGTGCTCGACGCCCTGGAGGACGTCCCCCAGGTCGACGACGACTCCAAGCACACGGTCGACCTGCCGGGCCTCGGCAGCTACCGCGTCGAGTACGTCTCCTCGGCCGACGGCGACTTCTACGTGGGCCGCCCCACCGCCCAGGTCGACTCCACCGTCAACAAGCTCATCGTCACCGAACTGCTCGTCGCCGCCGCGGCCCTCGTCGCGGCCGGCGCCGCCGGGGCGATCATGGTCGGCGTCAATCTGCGGCCACTGCGCCGCGTCGCCGCGACCGCGACCCGCGTCTCCGAACTCCCGCTGCACAGCGGCGAGGTGACCCTCTACGAACGCGTCCCCGAGTCCGAGGCCGACCCGAGAACCGAGGTCGGCCAGGTCGGCGCCGCGCTCAACCGCATGCTCGACCATGTGCACGGCGCGCTCGAATCGCGCCAGCAGAGCGAGACACGGGTGCGGCAGTTCGTCGCCGACGCCAGCCATGAGCTGCGTACGCCGCTCGCCTCCATCCGCGGCTACGCCGAGCTGACCAGGCGCGGACGCGAGGAGACCGGGCCCGACACCCGGCACGCGCTCGGCCGCATCGAGTCCGAGGCGGACCGGATGACGGGGCTTGTGGAGGACCTGTTGCTGCTCGCCCGGCTCGACGCCGGACGGCCGTTGTCGTACGAGCCGACGGACCTGTCGCCGCTCGTCGTCGACGCGCTCAGTGACGCCCGCGCCGCCGACCAGAGCCATGTGTGGCGCCTCGACCTCCCCGACGAGCCGGCCACCGTGCTCGCCGACTCGGCGCGCCTGCACCAGGTGCTGGTCAATCTGCTGGCCAACGCGCGTACGCACACGCCTCCCGGCACCACCGTCACCGCCCGCGTGCACCGGCACGGCCCCTGGGTCTGCCTCGACGTACAGGACGACGGGCCCGGCATCCCGCCGGAGCTGCTGCCGCGCGTCTTCGAGCGGTTCGCGCGCGGTGATACCTCGCGGTCGAGGAAGGCGGGGTCCACGGGGCTCGGGCTTGCCATTGTGCAGGCGGTCGCGGCGGCGCACGGAGGGTCGGTGACGGTGGACAGCGTGCCGGGCCGCACCGTTTTTACCGTGCATCTGCCGGCCCACGCGGGCGTGCCGGCCACCCGTGCCGACGTCGCGGGGCTCCGCCCCGGGCCCCGCTGCTCAAGCGCCGCAGGGGCTTGAGGGTCGGGGCTCTGCCCCGGGCCCCGCTGCTCAAGCGCCGGCGGGGCTTGAGGATCGGGGCTCTGCCCCGGGCCCCGCGCCTCAAGCGCCGGCGGGGCTTTGAAAATGCACTCACAGGCAGGGCAAAGCTTCACCACACAGCCCTAACAGGGCAGTTGGCGAATGTCGGTGGCATGCAAACCGACTCTTCTCCGGGCATCGACCCCACCGCATCCGCGAGCACCGTCTCCGCGAGGTTCGGGGCGCTGCCGGCGCGGGAGCACCTCCCGGCCGGCAGCGGCGAAGTCGATGTGCCGGTCCTGGACGTTGTCATCCCCGTCTACAACGAGGAGAAGGACCTCGGTGAGTGCGTGCGCAGGCTGCACCACCACCTGGTCCGCACCTTCCCCTACCCCTTCCGCATCACCGTCGCGGACAACGCGTCGAACGACAGCACCCCGCAGGTGGCGCACGAACTCGCCGCCGAACTGCCGGAGGCCAGCTACTTCCGCCTCGAGCAGAAGGGCCGCGGACGCGCCCTGCGCACCGTGTGGTCGGCGTCCGACGCGCCGGTGCTCGCGTACATGGACGTGGATCTGTCCACCGACCTGAACGCCCTCCTCCCCCTCGTGGCGCCCCTGATCTCCGGGCACTCCGACCTCGCGATCGGCTCCCGCCTCGCCCGCGCCAGCCGGGTCGTGCGCGGCACGAAGCGCGAGTTCATCTCCCGTACGTACAACCTCATCCTGCGCGGCTCCCTGCACGCCCGGTTCTCCGACGCACAGTGCGGGTTCAAGGCGATCCGGCGCGATGTCGCGCAGGTGCTGCTGCCGCTGGTCGAGGACACCGGCTGGTTCTTCGACACCGAGATGCTGGTGCTCGCCGAGCGGGCCGGTCTTCGCATCCACGAGGTGCCCGTCGACTGGGTCGACGACCCGAACTCGACCGTGCACATCGTCAAGACGGCGACCGACGACCTCAAGGGCGTGTGGCGCGTCGGCAAGGCCCTCGCCACCGGCTCGCTCCCCCTCGACCGGCTCGCCCGCCCCTTCGGCGACGACCCGCGCGACCGCGAACTCGCCGACGTACCAAAGGGGTTGGCCCGCCAGCTGCTCGGCTTCTGTGTCGTCGGCGGCCTGTCGACGCTGCTGTTCCTGCTGCTGTACTCCGGCTTCCGTACGTTCTCGGGGGCGCAGATCGCCAACGCGCTCGCCCTCTTCGTCTCGGCCATCGCCAACACGGCCGCCAACCGGCGCCTTACCTTCGGGGTGCGCGGCCGGGACAAGGCCGTGCGCCACCAGGCCCAGGGCATCGTCGTCTTCGGCATCGGCTGGGCCCTGACCAGCGGCTCGCTCGCCGCCCTCGACAACGCCTCCGGCAACCCCTCGCACTCCACCGAGCTGATCGTCCTCATCGCGGCCAACCTCGCGGCGACGATCCTGCGCTTCCTGCTCTTCAGGGCGTGGGTGTTCAACGACCAGACCGACCGGGGCAGCGCTGCCCCGGCCCCCGTACAAGAACCCCAGGTTCCGCAGGTGAGGAGCCAGCGATGACCACCGACCTCCGACCCTCGTACGACCCGTCGTACGACACCGCCGCCGAGGCGGCGCCCGCCGAGTCCCCTCCCGGGCCCCGGCCCGCGTTCCTCAAGCGCGTGTGGCGCGGCAGGCCCGAGGACCCGCGCTGGGCCCGCCCGGCCTTCCTCGGCCTGCTCCTCGTGATCGCGGCCGCCTACTTCTGGAACCTCTCCGCCTCCGGCTACGCCAACTCCTTCTACTCGGCGGCGGCGCAGGCGGGCAGCGAGAGCTGGAAGGCGTTCTTCTTCGGCTCGTCCGACGCGGCGAACGCCATCACCGTCGACAAGCCGCCCGCCGCGCTGTGGCCGATGGGCCTTTCGGTCCGCCTCTTCGGCCTCAACTCGTGGGCGATCCTCGCCCCTCAGGTGCTGATGGCCCTCGCCACCGCCGGTCTGCTGTACGGGGCGGTACGCCGCCGCTTCAGCGCCGCGGCGGGACTGATCGCCATGGTGGTGCTCGCGACGACGCCGGTCGCCGCGCTGATGTTCCGCTTCAACAACCCGGACGCGCTGCTCGCGCTCCTGATGACGGCCACGGTCTACTGCGTGCTGCGCGCCATGGAGCAGGGGCGTACGAAGTGGCTGGTCTGGGCGGGCGTCGCCGTCGGCCTCGCCTTCCTCACCAAGACGCTTCAGGCCTTCCTGATCCTGCCGCCGCTCGCGGTCCTCTACGCGGTGTTCGCGCCGGTCCGGGTCCGGAAGCGGTTCGGTCAACTCGCCCTGTCGGCGGTCGCGATGATCGTGTCCGGCGGCTGGTGGGTGGCGATCGTCGAGCTGTGGCCCGCGTCCTCGCGGCCGTACATCGGCGGCTCGCAGAACAACTCGTTCCTTGAGCTGACCTTCGGCTACAACGGCCTCGGCCGCATCAACGGCGAGGAGGCCGGATCCGTCGGAGGCGGCGGTGGTGGCGCCGCGGGCGGTGGCCAGTGGGGCGAGACCGGGCTCACCCGGATGTTCAACTCCGAGATCGGCAGCCAGATCTCGTGGCTGATCCCCGCCGCGCTGATCCTGTTCGTCGCGGGCGTCGTCCTGACGTGGAAGGCACGGCGTACGGACCTGACGCGCGCCGCGTTCCTCGCGTGGGGCAGCTGCTTGCTGATGACCGGCCTGGTCTTCAGCTTCATGGCCGGCATCTTCCACCAGTACTACACGGTGGCCCTGGCCCCGTACCTCGCGGCCGTCATCGGCATGGGCGCGGTGGCGCTGTGGGAGCGGCGGGCGCGGGTGGCCTGGTCGGTGACGCTGGGCGCGGCCGTGGCGGCGACCGCGGTGTGGGGGTACGTGCTGCTCGGCCGGACCCCGGACTACCTGCCGTGGCTGCGGTGGGCGGTGCTCGTCGGCGGGCTCGTGGCGGGCCTCGGCCTCGCCCTCGCGGGCCGCGTGAACCGTCAACTGGCGCTCGGCGCGGCCGGGTTGGGCCTCGCGGCCTCGCTGGCCGCCCCCACCGCGTACACCATCTCGACGCTGAACACCGGGCACACCGGGTCGATCGTGACGGCGGGCCCCTCGGGCGCCAGCATGATGGGCGGCCCCGGTGGTGGCGGCCCGGGTGGTGGCCCCGGTGGCGGCGGCAAGGGCGGCTTCCCCGGTGCCGGTAAGGCGGGCGGAAAGACCGGCGGCAAGGGCGGCTTCCCTGGCGGCGGGATGCCGGGCCAGAACGGCAAGACCGGCCAAGGCGGCCAGAACGGCCAAGGCGGCCAGAACGGCCCGGGCGGCGGGATGGGCCAGCCCCCGAACGGCACCGGCAAGAGCAACGGCAACCAGAAGCAGCGCGGCGCCATGCCCGGCGGCGGAAAGGCCGGAGGCAAGGGCGGCGGCAAGGGCGGCGGCATGGGCGGCCTCCTCAACGGCGCCCAGGTCAGCACCAAGGCCAAGAAGCTCCTCCAGCAGAACGCCGAGGACTACACCTGGGCCGCCGCCACGATCGGCTCGCAGAACCAGTCGAGCTACCAACTCGCCACCGGCGACCCGGTGATGGCGATCGGCGGCTTCAACGGCACCGACCCGTCCCCGACCCTCGCCCAGTTCAAGCAGTACGTCGAGGACGGCAAGATCCACTACTTCATCGGCGGCGACTCCGGCGGCGGCATGGGCGGCTCCGACTCCGGCTCCGCATCGAAGATCACGAAGTGGGTCAAGGCCAACTTCAAGAAGGTGACGGTGGGCAGCGCCACGTTCTACGACCTCACACAGCCCAAGTAGAAGGCCCGGCCGAGGGCCCGGCCGAGGGCCCGGCCGAGGGCCCGGCCGAGAAAGGCACTTGTACGGCGTACAACACATCCTCTACGGTGTACGGGAAACGTCATTCCCGTACACCGTAGAGGAGTGAGTACCCATGGCGCCCACGGCCGACCCGGCCACCGAGGCACCCCAGGTCACGCCCGGCGGCCACCCGCAGCGCTGGCTCATCCTGGGCGTCATCTGCCTCGCCCAGCTGACCGTGCTGCTCGACAACACCGTCCTGAACGTCGCGATCCCCTCCCTCACCCGGGAGCTGCACGCCTCGACGTCCGACGTCCAGTGGATGATCAGCGCCTACTCGCTCGTCCAGTCCGGGCTGCTGCTCACCGCGGGCAGCGCGTCCGACCGCTACGGCCGCAAGAAGATGCTCGCGGCGGGTCTCGCGATCTTCGGCGTCGGCTCGCTGACCGCCGCGTTCGCCGGATCCACCGGGCAGTTGATCGCCGCCCGCGCCGGGATGGGTGTCGGCGGGGCGCTGATGATGACGTCGACGCTCGCGGTCGTGGTGCAGGTCTTCACCGACACCGAGCGCGTGAAGGCCATCGGCCTGTGGGCCACGGTCAACTCGCTCGGCTTCGCCGTCGGCCCGCTGCTCGGCGGCGTGCTGCTGGACCACTTCTGGTGGGGGTCGATCTTCCTCATCAACATCCCGGTCGCGGTCCTCGGCCTGTTCGCCGTGATCACCCTGGTCCCCGAGTCGAAGAACCCGCAGGGCGACCGCCCCGACCTGCTCGGCGCGCTGCTCTCGACGATCGGCATGACCGGCGTCGTCTACGCGATCATCTCGGGCCCCGACGACGGCTGGACGTCGACGCCCACCCTCGCATCGGCCGCGATCGGCGTCGTCTTCCTGGCGGCCTTCGTGACGTGGGAGCTGCGCATCCCGTACCCGATGCTCGACATGCACTTCTTCCGCAACCAGAAGTTCACGGGCGCGGTCGCGGGCGCGATCCTCGTCGCGTTCGGCATGGGCGGCTCGCTGTTCCTGCTCACCCAGCACCTCCAATTCGTCCTGGGCTACGGCCCGTTGGAGGCGGGACTGCGGACGGCGCCGCTGGCCCTGACCATCGTCGCCCTCAACCTCACCGGCGTCGGCGCCAAGCTGCTGCCCAAGATGGGCACGCCGCTGACCATCGCGACCGGCATGACGTGCATGGCGGCGGGGCTCGCCGTGATCGCGCTGCTCGGCGGGGACTCGTACGGCGGGCTGCTGACCGGCCTGATCGTGATGGGCGCGGGCATGGCGCTCTCGATGCCGGCGATGGCCAACGCCATCATGAGCGCGATCCCGCCGGAGAAGGCGGGCGTCGGCGCCGGGGTCAACGGCACCCTCGCGGAGTTCGGCAACGGGCTCGGGGTGGCCGTGCTCGGCGCGGTCCTGAACGCCCGTTTCGCCGCGCTCGTATCGGTCTCCGCGGCCTCGTTCCCCGCGGCGCTCGCGGCGGCGAACTCCGCCGAGGAGAAGGCCCGGATCAGCGACGCCTTCTCCTCCGGTCTGGAGAGCAGCCAACTGGTCGGCGCGGTCGCCGTGCTCGCGGGCGGCCTGCTCGCGGCGGCGCTGCTGCGCAGGGCGGAACGGGCGGAGTCGGTGGCACCGACTTCCGCTTAGCATCGTTGCGGGCGGGGAGCGGTCTCCTACGCGGGCCCGACCCCGCCCGCGTACGAGGAACTCCCGGGAAGGAACGCCATGGCGAAGGCAGCGCGGATGAGCGTCTGGCTCGATGCCGCCGACAACACGGACGGTGGCGCCGCGGAGCCGAGGCCCAGAGCGTCGCGCGGTCGCCGCGCCGAGCAGCCGAGCGGCCTCGACCGGGAGCGGATCACCGAGGCGTCGGTGAAGCTGCTGGGGGCGGAGGGCCTCGCCAAGTTCTCGATGCGGCGCCTCGCGAACGAGCTCGGCGTCACCGCGATGTCCGTCTACTGGTACGTCGACACCAAGGACGACCTCCTCGAACTCGCCCTCGACCACGTCTTCGGCGAGCTGGACATCCCCGACACGGACGCGGGCGCCGAGGATCTCCCGGACTGGCAGACCCAACTGCGCGAACTCGCGGCGACGTACCGGAAGTTGCTGGTCCGCCACCCCTGGATCTCGCCGCTCGTCGGCAACTACCTCAACATCGGCCCGAAGTCGCTGCTGTTCTCGCGCGCGGTCCAGCGGGTCATCGCCCGCACCGGCCTCACGCTGGCCCAGCAGCGCGGCGCGGTCTCCTCCGTCTTCCAGTTCGTGTACGGCTACGGCACCATCGAGGGCCACTTCCGGCAGCGCTGCGCCGAGGTGGGCCTCACCCAGGACGAGTACTTCCACAAGGCGATGGCCCAGTTCAGCGTCCCGGCCGAAATGGCGGACGACTTCCAGCACGCCGAGCGGATGATGGAGGCCGTGGAGGAGGGCGGCGACGTCGACACGATGCGCGACATGGACTTCCAGGTCGCCCTGGACCTCCAGATCGCCGGCATCGAGTCCTTGGTGGCCCGCGGATAGATCAAGCCTCGCCGGCGTTTGAGGCGCGGGGGCCGGGGCAGCGCCCCGAGGCCGCGACGCCGTTGCCGGTTACGCCAGCCGCGCCGGGAACCCACCCGTGGCAACGGGCCCCCACTTCTGAGGCGTCACCCGGATAATCGACTTCCCCTGCTTCCGCATCGCCTCGCGATACTCGTCCCAGTCCGGATGCTCCCCCGAGATGCACCGGAAGTACTCGACGAGCGGCTCGACGGAGTCCGGCGAGTCGATGACCTCCGCCACCCCGTCGACCTGCACCCACGGCCCGTTCCACTCGTCGCTGAGCACGACGAGACTGACCCGCGGATCCCGCTTCGCGTTCCGCGTCTTCGCCCGCTCCGGGTACGTAGAGACAACAATCCGCCCGTCACCGTCGACCCCGCAGGTCAGAGGTGAGGCCTGCGGGGTGCCGTCGGCGCGGGCGGTGATGAGGAGGGCGCGGTGCCGGGGACGTACGAAGTCGAGCAACTCGTCGAGGGACACACGGGTGTTGGTCGCGATGTTCGGAGCCATGCCCCGCACCCTAGGCGCTCTTCGTTACAGAGGAGCCCTTTACAGAGGAGCCCTTCGCTACATCTGCGGCAGCGCGTCGCCCTGCACGGCCTGGATGTCGAGCTCGACCTTCAGCGTCGCGCCGATCGCGGCGATGCCGGCCTGCACGACCTGGTTGTAGTTCATCGCGAAGTCCTCGCGCTTCAGCTCGGCCGTCGCCTTGAACGCCGCACGCGTGCCGCCCCACGGGTCGGCGCCGGTGCCGAGGTAGCTGAGGTCGAGGTCGACCTCGCGCGCCACCCCGTGCAGGCTCAGCTCGCCGTGCACGGTCCAGCGGTCGGTGCCCGCCGGGTCGATCGCGGTGGACCGGTAGGTGATCTCCGGGTACGTCTCCACGTCCAGGAAGTCCGGGGACTTCAGGTGGCCGTCGCGCATGCCGTTGCCGGTGTCGATGGACGCCGACTTGATGACGGCCTCGACCCGCGACTTCTCCGGGTCCTGCGCTATGTCGATACGGGCGGTGAAGTCGGTGAACCGCCCGTGCACGGACGTGATCCCGAGGTGCTGCGCCGTCGCGGCGACCGAGGAGTGCGCCGGGTCGACCATCCACGGTCCCGGCGGCGGCAGTTCGGCCCCGCCCTGTCGGTGCAGCACGATGCTGCCCACGTCGGCCCGCCCGCTCGCCGTCACCATCGCGGTGGACGCGGCGGGGGCATAGCCGACGGCGGTCACGATCACGGTGTAGGGACCGGGGGCGAGCTGGGCCGGGTCGTGCACGGCGCCCTCGTCATCGGCCTCGGCCCGCAGCACCTGCGAGCCGGTCATGTCGGTCACCGTGACGACGGCGTGCGGCAGGGCCCACCCGTCCCGCGTGCGGATCCGCGCGCTCAGTCCCATGCTTTTGCTCTCCTAGCTCAAGTTCATACGTACGTAGAGGCGGGCTGGTCATCGCTCCCTCTACGTGGACGGGCCCCGGTCGGCGTGCGTCTCGGCCGTCCCCTGCCGTTGGCGACGCCGCCGGGTCCGGGGCCCATTCTCACAACCGGGCCTGTGTGCTTCACGTCCGCTCAAAGCGCGAACCACACGTTCAGGTAGGCCCGGGGTCAACTACTCGCCGGGGTGCGCGAGTTCGATGTCGTGGCCGTCGACGCCACTGCCGTTCACGCTCAGCCCGGTGGCCACCGGCGGGTAACCGGTCGCGATGACCGTGTACTCGCCGCCGTCCAGGTCGGTGAAGGCGTACGCGCCGTCCTCGCCGGTGGTGGCGGTCGCGACCACGTTGCCCGCGGCGTCCACCAGCGTGACCCGCGCGTCGTTCAGCGCGCGGCCCGCGGCCCGGATGGTGCCCTGGACCTGGGAGCCGGAGTGCAGGTCGATCTCGACGCGGGTGACGCCCGTGCCATTGACCTCGACCGGCAGCGCGGTCGGCCGGTGACCCGGCGCGTTCACCGCGACGGTGACCGGGCCCGGAACCAGCTCGGCGAAGGTGAACTCGCCGCCCTGGCCGGACTGGCCCGTGGCGAGCACATCGCCGCGCACGTCGGTGACGATGACCATCGCCCCGGCGACCGGCGCCTTGGACTCGCTGGCCCGCACCACACCGGTGAGGCCGCTGGTCCCGCTGAGCAGGATGTCGTACGTGACCGGGTCCTCGCCCACGAGGACCGTGGAGGCCTGCGGCTGGTAGCCGTCGGCCGAGGCGATCAGGACGTAGGAGCCGGCGCCGGGGGCGTCGACACCGTACGAGCCGTCGCCCTGGGCCACGGCGCGGCCGAGCTGGCGGCCACCGAGGGAGATCAGGGTGACCGCGGCGCGCGGCACCGGGGCGGACTCGGCGCCGCGGACGAACCCGCGGACCGGGGTGCCGCCGCCGACGGGCGCGTCGCCACCGGCGGAGGCGACGGCCGCCAGGCGCTGGGTCTGGGTGTCGGCCGCGGGCTCACCCGCACCGACCAGGCTCGGAACCGGCTCCGGCGCGGGGGCGGGAGCGGGGGCAGCGGCCTGGGCCGGGGCGGCGGCGGGCGTCGAATCGCCCTGTGCGGCCTGCTCGAGGGCTCCGGTGGTACGCAGGGGAACCTCCTTGATGAAGATCGTGGCGATGACCGCCAGGAACGCGATGGGGGCGACGTACAGGAAGATGTCGGCGATGCCGTGCCCGTACGCGGCCTCCAGCCAGTTGCGGATCGGGCCGGGCAGCGAGTTCATGTCCGGAAGCGAGCTGCCGCCCATGGACTTGGCGGCCGCGGCCCGCGACTGCGGGTCGAGATCGCCGATCGAGTCCTTGGCGTAGTGGCTGATCCGGGTCGACATGACGGAGCCGAGCGCCGAGACGCCGACCGCACCTCCGAGGGACCGGAAGAAGCTCACGGTGGAGGACGCGGAACCGAGGTCCTGGGGGGCGACCTGGTTCTGTGTGCAGAGCACGAGGTTCTGCATCATCATGCCGACGCCGATGCCCATCAGCGCCATGAAGATCGCGATGTGCCAGTACTCGGTGTCGTAGCGCATGGTGCCGAGCAGACCCAGACCCGCGGTGAGGAAGAGACCGCCGGCGACCAGCCACGCCTTCCACTTGCCGGTCCGCGTGATGATCTGGCCGGAGACGGTGGACGAGACGAACAGGCCACCGATCATCGGGATCGTCATGACACCGGACATGGTCGGCGTCTTGCCGCGCGCCATCTGGAAGTACTGCGAGAAGTACACGGTGCCCGCGAACATCGCGACACCGACGAACAGCGAGGCGAGCGAGGCGAGGGTGATGGTGCGGTTCTTGAAGAGCCGCAGCGGGATGATCGGCTCGCTGGCCTTGGCCTCGATGAGCAGGAAGATCAGCGCGAGCACGATCGCGCCGCCGACCATCGTGTACGTCTGCCACGACAGCCACTCGTACTTGTCGTCGGCGAAGGTGACCCACAGGAGCAGCAGGCAGACCGCGGCGGTGATGAAGAAGGCGCCGGCCCAGTCGGGCTTCACCTTCCGCTTGAGCACCGGCAGGTGCAGGGTCTTCTGCAGCACGATCAGGGCGATCAGCGCGAAGGGCACACCGACGAACAGGCAGTAGCGCCAGCCGAGCCAGTCGGTGTCGGTGATGACGCCGCCGAGCAGCGGACCGCCGACGGTCGCGACGGCGAACGTGGCGCCGAGGTAACCGGAGTAACGACCGCGCTCACGCGGGGCGATCATGGCGGCCATGATGATCTGAGCCAGGGCCGACAGACCGCCGGCGCCTATGCCCTGGATGGCACGGGCGGTGATCAGCATCCCGGGGTTCTGCGCGAACCCGGCGACGACCGAACCGACGACATAGACCAGCAGGGCCGTCTGGACCAGGGCCTTCTTGCTGAATATGTCGGCCATCTTGCCCCAGAGCGGCGTCGTCGCCGTCATCGCGAGCAAGGAGGCCGTGACCACCCAGGTGTAGGCCGACTGGCCACCGTTCAGGTCGCCGATGATCTTCGGCAGGGCGCTGGAGACGATCGTCGACGAGATGATGGCGGCGAACAGGCCGAGCATCAGCCCGGACAGCGCCTCCAGGATCTGTCGGTGCGACATCGCCGCCCCGCCTTCGGGGGCGGCCCCTGAGTGCTTGGGATGGCTGCCCCGCACACCGGCCGGTGTGGTTGTTGCCATGGGATTCCTTTTCTTACTTCTTACGCGGGTGTACGGGTGGTGGCCTGAGCGGTCGACCCGGGGGTCGGCTCAGTGGCGGCCTGCGGAACCGTTGCTCGGGACCCCGTCGTACGGCAGTCGCCGAAGCTGTCGCGCAACCGCGTCATGAGGACGATCAACTGATCGACCTCGTCGTCGGACCAGTCGCTCAGCCGGTCGGCGAGCAGTTGGGTGCTCCGTTCATTGAGCAGGTCCATCTGCTGCGAGCCTTTTTCGGTGAGGCTGAGGATGCGCGAGCGTTTGTCGGCGGGGTCGGGATGGCGCTCGATCCAACCGCGGTCCGCGACGTGTGCCACGTGCCTGCTGGCCACGGACACGTCCACGGCGAGCAGCTCGGCCATGCGGCTCATCCGCATGTCGCCGTAGCGCCTGAGCAGGGTGAGTACCGCGGCCGAACCGGTCGGACAGTCGTGCGGCAGGATCCGCGCCATGTCCCTCTTGACGGCTCCGAAGGCGCTCATCTGTCGCGCCAGCTCGTCGTAGTGACGTTGTGCGGCCACGGCACCTCCTGACCAAAAGATCTTTATTTGTTGCTTAGGGCAACCATAGAAGCGGTTGGTTGCCGCAGGCAAACGAAAAGGGGTGGTCGCGGATAAAATCGCGGCAAAGATCGCGTGCAAATCAGTAAAGTCGCAGCTCAGCTGGTGTGCGCCCGGACTGTGGCGCCGTTCACTGCAATTCGCTAGGGTCCTGCCCCATGGCTAACAACCCCCAAGGCCCCGGCCCCCAGGGCAACCCCGACCCCGCGGGCAACACCCAGATGTTCCGCGCCTTCGTCGACGAGCAGCCTCAGGGGCGCCGCCAGGCGGCGGCCGCCCCCGCGAAGTCAGGACCTGGCGCAGGCCTGATCATCGGCATCGTGCTCGCGGTCATCGTGGTCGCGGCAGTGGCCTGGCTGGCGTTCAAGTAACTCAAGTAAGGCTTCTTCTACTGGAGTTCACTCCCAGTCGACGTCGACGTCCTTCGTCTCCAGGCGCATCCCCAGCGGGACGCGCCAGTCGTCGACACACACGGTCCACGTCTTCCGCTTCTGCTCCCCGGCCCCGATGGGCACGGGGAGCTTCTTGGTGACGTCGATGGTCGCCCAGTCGATGCCCAGCGCGCCGATGACGTGCGTCTCGAACTTCGCGGTGCCCGAACGCACGGCGCTGCCACCGGAGTTGCGCAGGGTCAGCGTCACGTCCTGACACCAGCGCTTGTCCGCCTTCTTGAGGTCGGGGTCGCCGACGAGCTTGAGCTCGGCGGGCCCTGAGGGGGCCGAGGGGCCCGAGGAGGCGGTGTCCCCGCCGCCGGATCCGCCTGAGCCGCCGGAGCTGCCTGAGTCACCCGAGCCGGCGGTGTCGTCGTCGGGGGCGGTGGACTTGGGGGGCTTCCCGGTGGCGGACGGTGTGCCGCTCTCGCCCGGAGTGTCGCCGAGCGGCGGGGTGGCGCTGCCGCCCGCGCCCGGGGCGTCTTCCCCGGCCCTGCCCTTGGCGCCCTTGTCCGACGTGCCCTTGCCGGACGAGCCCGGGGCGCCGGGCGTCGGCGAGTCCAGCGGTACGAGCTCCACCTTGCCGGAGGGCGCGACCCGCTCGCCCGGCTTCGTGGGCGCCGCTCCCGCCGCGCCCACGGCCACGTATTTATCGGGCCCGTCGCCACCGTCGAGGGCGACGACGGCACCCGCGCTCGCGCACACCACGGCGACCGAAGCGGCCCCCACGGCGGCCTTCCTGTGACCGAGCAACCAAGTCCGCAGCATCGCGCCAGTGTGTCTGACGCTCCGTCAAATCGGAAGCCCGTAAAGAGCTTTCGGTTGGCTCGGTCGGTGCTCAGTCGGCGATCAGGCCGTCCCGCAGCTGCGACAGCGTCCGCGTGAGCAGCCGCGACACATGCATCTGCGAGATGCCGACCTCCTCGCCGATCTGCGACTGCGTCATGTTGGCGAAGAACCGGAGCATGATGATGCGGCGCTCGCGCGGCGGCAGCTTGGCCAGCAGCGGCTTGAGCGACTCCCGGTACTCGACGCCCTCCAGGGCGCTGTCCTCGTAACCGAGCCGGTCCGCGAGGGAGCCCTCGCCGCCGTCGTCCTCGGGGGCGGGGGAGTCCAGGGACGAGGCCGTGTAGGCATTGCCCACCGCGAGGCCGTCGACCACGTCCTCCTCGGAGACGCCGAGCACCGCGGCGAGCTCCGGGACGGTCGGCGAGCGGTCCAGCTTCTGGGAGAGCTCGTCGCTGGCCTTGGTCAGGGCGAGGCGCAGCTCCTGGAGGCGGCGCGGCACCCGCACCGACCACGAGGTGTCCCGGAAGAAGCGCTTGATCTCACCGACGACCGTCGGCATCGCGAAGGTCGGGAACTCCACGCCGCGTTCGCAGTCGAAACGGTCGATCGCCTTGATCAGACCGATCGTGCCGACCTGGACGATGTCCTCCATCGGTTCGTTGCGACTGCGGAACCGGGCCGCCGCGTAGCGCACCAGCGGCAGGTTCAGCTCGATCAGGGTGTCGCGGACATAGGCCCGCTCGTTGCTCGTCGCCGATTGCTCGTCGAGCGTGGCAAGACGCAGGAACAGGGAGCGGGACAGGGTGCGGGTGTCGATGGCCCCTGAGGTCCGAGGCGTCCCGGGCACCTCTGGGCTCTCGGCGGCCTGGGCCGGAACCGAGGCGGGAAGAGGAGCGTCGATCAGCGCGGCAGGCGTCTGCTCGCTCATGTCGTCGGTCGCGGCGGACGCGCCGGGCGTGAGCGTGAGCACCTTCGAGCTGCCCTGGTCTGCGGACATGCCACCCCCTTGAGGTCGCGGACGGTCGCGGCGGACGCTCCCGTCAGGTAAGAGCGCAGCCTCCACCTGAATACCGGACGTGGGGCCGCGCCAAACGCCGTTCCAGCAGAATGTCACATGTCGGCAACACGCTGTAGTGACATGTCGACATGTATGGGATGGATCGGTGCAGGAAGCAGGGGGTGTGGCGGAAGGTGGCGCGGATTCTGGCGCGAATGCGCCGTGCGCGCTGTCTACCCGATCGAGCTAGGCATCGATCCTGTTTGCGGAACGAAGTCGAGCGAAGCTGCGGGCGAGGAGCCTTGACACATGCATCTGTGAGACACCCAGTTCCGCGCTGATCTGAGATTGCGTCAGATTGCTGTAGTAGCGCAGCAAAAGGATCCGCTGCTCGCGCTCGGGCAGCTGTACGAGGAGGTGGCGGACGAGGTCGCGGTGCTCGACGCCGTCCAGCTCCGGGTCCTCGTAGCCGAGCCGGTCAAGGAGCCCCGGCATCCCGTCGCCCTCCTGCGCCGCCTCCAGGGACGTCGCGTGGTACGAGCGCCCCGCCTCGATGCAGGCGAGCACCTCGTCCTCGCCGATCCGCAGCCGCTCGGCGATCTCGGCGGTCGTCGGGGAGCGCCCGAAGGCGGTCGTCAGGTCCTCGGTCGCGCTGTTGACCTGCACCCACAGCTCGTGGAGGCGGCGCGGTACGTGGACGGTGCGGACGTTGTCCCGGAAGTACCGCTTGATCTCGCCGACGACGGTCGGCATCGCGAAGGTCGGGAACTGCACGCCGCGGTCCGGGTCGAAGCGGTCGATGGCGTTGATCAGGCCGATGGTGCCGACCTGGACGACGTCCTCCATCGGTTCGTTGCGGCTGCGGAAGCGGGCCGCGGCGTAGCGCACCAGCGGCAGGTTCGCCTCGATCAGGGCGCCGCGCAGCCTGGAGTGCTCGGGGCTGCCCGCCGGGACCTCCTTGAGCTGGGCGAAGAGGACCTGGGTCAGAGCACGGGCGTCGGCGCCCCTGCTCTTCGCGGGCGTGGGCGGTGCTTCTTGAGGCGCAGTACTGGCCGGCACGGTCAACTCCACCTCTGTTTCCGTCAACTCATCGGTCAAAAGCGGTCATAGCATCACAAGACATGTGCACTGTGTGCAAGCACCGCATAACTACGTGTTGATGGGTCGGTTGGGGTGCGAGACGCACGAAAGCCCCTCACCGTTCCGGTGAGGGGCTTCGGCCGCGGCGGCTCAGAACTCGTAGTCGGCGATCACCCACGTGGCGAACTCGCGCCACATGGCGACGCCCTCCTGGTGCGCGGGGTGCTCGATGTACCGCTTCAGGGCCTCGGTGTCCTCGACGGCCGAGTTGATCGCGAAGTCGTAGGCGATCGGCCGGTCGGTGATGTTCCAGTCGCACTCCCAGAACGTCAGCTCCGGGATCTTCTCGCCCAGCGCGCGGAAGGCCTCGACACCGGCGGCCACGCGCGGTTCGTCACGGCTCACGCCGTCGTTGAGCTTGAAGAGGACCAGATGGCGGATCACGGATGCTCCCTGGGGCTACTTCCCACCGTTGACGACCCAGGTCATGAAGTCGCCTATGGACTGGGCGGCGGACGATACGCCTTCGAACCCTATCTGGACGTAGTCGGCGGCCTTGGCGGGGTCGGTGATGATCACGTAGAGCACGAAGACCACCCCCACGAAGAGCGCGATCTTCTTCGACTGCACCACGATGGCCTCCCCGTGCCCGCGTCCGTAACCCCTGTGGCCCCTGTTTGCCGGCGGTGAGTCTAACGCGGGCGATCACTCATGTGACTTTTAAGGACCAACGGCCTCCTGTTATGGGTCCTTTGCCGCCGCTCCGAGCCCCCGCAAAGGCGCAGGATTGGTGATGAGCCCGGAGGGTCTGGCAGGAATCCGAAGGGCTGGGACGTGACCCCGACTGCGGGGTCCGCGCCGCGGCTTCCCCCCAGAAGCGGCGCGGGCTACGGGAGTCCGTCCTCATCGGGGGGAGTGGTTTGTCCCCCCGATACCACTCCCCCCGTCCCGAACGGGACGTGAAGGCTCCGGCACCTTTCGACGGGTGTCGGGGCTTTTCCGTGTTTCGGTCTTCACTCGCCGTGCCGGCGCAGGATCATGGGCGCGCCTACAGGACGAGCGCGAGGAGAGACAACCCATGGCCAACCAGACCCAGGCCCTCGGAAGAGGCGTCACCACAGGTGCGGAGAGCTTCTGGTACATCCTCGGGTGCATCTCGTTCGGAGCCGCCTACTTCGCGAAGGTCCCCACGAAGAAGGCCCTCAGCGAGTACGGGCTCTGCGAGATGACCAGCGCCGAGAAGTTCTGGTACGTGCTGCAGAACATCTGCTTCGGCTCCGGCTACCTGGCCAAGGTCCCGGTGAAGAAGGCGCTGTCCGAGGTCCGCCTCGGAGGCGAGCAGCAGCAGTACCAGTACCCGCAGCAGGCCGGCTGAGCGAGCGGTCGAGCGCGGCCGAACGCGGCCGGGCAACGCGAAGGGGCGGATCCTTTTCGGATCCGCCCCTTCGTCTGTGAGCGGTAGCGGAGGGATTTGAACCCTCGGAGAGTTTCCCCTCACTCGCTTTCGAGGCGAGCTCCTTCGGCCGCTCGGACACGCTACCGAGAGGAACTCTAGCCCATGGTGGGCCGTGGTCCGAAATCCGTATCCCTGAAGAAGCGGGTGAGGGGCTCGGCGCACTCCCGCGCGAGTACTCCGGAGACCACTTCGGGCCTGTGGTTGAGCCGTCGATCGCGGATCACGTCCCACAGCGAACCGGCCGCGCCCGCCTTCTCGTCGAGGGCTCCGTAGACGACCCGGTCGACGCGGGACTGCACGAGGGCGCCCGCGCACATCGTGCACGGCTCCAGGGTGACGACGAGCGTGCACCCCGTGAGCCGCCACTCGCCCACCTCCCGCGCGGCCCTGCGCAGCGCCAGTACCTCGGCGTGCGCGGTCGGATCGCCGGTCAGCTCGCGTTCGTTGTGCGCTCGGGCGAGCACCGTGGTCCCGTCCGGCGCCAGGACGACGGCGCCGACGGGCACATCGCCGCCCGCCGCGGCGAGCCCGGCCTCGGCCAGGGCGAGCCGCATGGACGGCGACCACGGGTCTCGTACGGGATCGGGGACGGCGGCGGCGTCGGGGGCGGGGCCGGGAACGGGGTCGGAGGGTGTCACGGCGAGGAATCTATCGCCGCGTCGGTCAGCGCACCGTTTCGAGGACCTCCGACGCTCCCAGGGCGTCGGCGATCTCGCCCAGCGCGTCCGCCCCGTCGAGGGTGAGCAGTTCCTTCTCGGGGACGCCCAGGTCGGCGAGGACCTCGCTGTCGCCGAGCGGGCCGGGCGGGACCACCTCGGCGCCCGCGTCCTCCTCCTCCTCGGCCCCGTCCTCGTCGTCCGGTTCGCCGTCCTCCGTACCGTCCAGGTTCAGGGCGTCCAGGTCGTCGACCGCGTCCGAGCCGTCCGGGGCCTTGCCGAGCAGTTCGTCGGTGAGCAGGATCTCGCCGTAGCTGCTGCGGGCGGCCGCGGCCGCGTCGGAGATGTAGATGCGAGGGTCCTCCTCGCCGTCCACGCGGACGACGCCGAACCACGCGTCCTCTTGTTCGATGAAGACGAGGACCGTGTCGTCCTCTGCGCCGGCCTCGGCCGCCGCCTCGCGGGCCAGGTCGGACAGGTCCGACAGGGTCTCCACGTCGTCGAGCTCTGTGTCGCTCGCTTCCCACCCGTCTTCGGTGCGCGCGAGCAGTGCGGCGAAGTACACCGTGACTCTCCCACTGGTCTCAGGTGTGCCGGTCGGGATTCCCCCCGGCGGGGTTGTGGAGGCGGGGAGTGCAGTTCAAGCCCCGCCCACTCGGAATCGTGGCAGAAAGTCCGGCTCCAAGAGAGGTCTTCCGCGCGCTGTGTTCGTGGCGCGTCCTTCGCGGGGTCCTTCGGCGGGGCGACCGACGGGGCTCGTCACCAGCGAAACGTGCGCATGCGCATCTGCTGTCGCATCCGTGCCGCCCGGGCGCGGCGCGGCTGGACCCGGGCGCGCAGCTCCCGCGCCTCCGTCAGCTCGCGCAGGAAGAGGGCGCGCCTGCGCCTGCGCTCGGCGTCGGTCTCCGGGCCTGACCCGGAGTCCGGGGGCGGGTCGGGCTCCGCCGCCTTCGGCTCCCGCTCCGGTCCCGTACCGACTGCCTTCGGCTCCCGCTCCGGTCCCGTACCGACTGCCTTCGGCTCCCGCTCCGGTCCGGCTGCGGCCCCCCGCGACCCCCGGTCGGGCCGTGCTCGACGCTGCTCGTCCGCCATCGGCCACACCACCCCAGTCCGCCCAGTCGGCTCCTGTTCGGCGAGTCCTTTCCACCTTCCCCCCGGACCGGCCGTTGATGCCACCGCGCGGGGGAGCGGGCGGCTCCGTGACCCGGTTACTGTTGAGGACATGCGGATCCACGTCGTCGACCACCCGCTGGTGGCGCACAAACTCACCACTCTGCGCGACAAGCGCACCGACTCCCCGACCTTCCGGCGCCTCGCCGACGAGCTGGTCACCCTGCTCGCGTACGAGGCGACCCGGGACGTGCGCACCGACCAGGTCGACCTCGACACCCCCGTCGCGCGGACGACCGGCGTCAAGCTGTCCTACCCGCGCCCGCTGGTGGTGCCGATCCTGCGCGCCGGCCTCGGCATGCTCGACGGCATGGTGCGCCTCCTGCCGACCGCCGAGGTGGGCTTCCTCGGCATGGTCCGCAACGAGGAGACGCTGCAGGCGTCCACGTACGCGACGCGGATGCCGGACGACCTCTCCGGCCGCCAGGTGTACGTCCTGGACCCGATGCTCGCCACGGGCGGCACGCTCGTCGCGGCGATCCAGGAGCTCATCAAGCGCGGCGCCGACGACGTCACGGCCGTGGTGCTGCTCGCCGCCCCCGAGGGCGTCGAGGTCATGGAGCGCGAGCTGGCCGGCACCCCGGTCACCGTCGTGACGGCCTCGGTCGACGAGCGGCTCAACGAGAACGGGTACATCATCCCGGGCCTCGGCGACGCGGGGGACCGGATGTACGGCGCGGCCGAGTAGAGACTTTCCTACGAGAAGGGCCGGGTCCACGAACGCGGAGCGTTCGTGGACCCGGCCCTTCTCTTCGTCCTACCGGCAGCCCGCGGACGCGCTCGGCTCCGGCTTCGGGTGGCTGAGCGCGGTCAGCGCCTTGTCGGCGGCCGGCTTCTTCGTGAGCTTCTTGAAGCCGGAGCCGATGATCAGGTCGACCTCGGTCGGCTTCGTGCGCTTGTCCGTCTTCAGGTCGGCGCCGGTCAGCTGCGTGCCGAGCACCGGGAGCGCGGCGTCGGTGGCCGCGGAGGCGCCGAGCAGTATGCCGGGCCCCTTGACCTTCTTGTCGTAGGCCTTCGTGGCGTTGCCCACGTCGCCGATCTTGAAGCCGCGCTTCTTCAGCTCGTCCGCGGTGTCCTTGGCGAGGCCGCCGCGGGCGGTGGCGTTCAGGACGTTCACGGTGATGTCGGAGGGCTTCGGCAGCTTCTGCGCCGCCTTGCCCGGGGAGGGCGAGGCGCTCGGCTTCTTCTCGCAGGCGCCCGACTTCGCCCCCGCGGCGCTGGCCTTGTCGCCGCCCGTGAACACGTCGACCAACTGGAACGAGCCCCAGCCGATCAGGGCGATCGCGGCGACGGACGCGACGACCGCGAGCACGATCCTGCTGCGCGGGCGACCGCGCCGCATGCGGGGGTACTTGTCCCCTGTGATGCGGTACTTGCCGCCCATGCCGGGTGGAGTGAGCATGCTCATGGGCGCAGCGTAATGCTGTGCGGCGACGATGCCTATTAAATGATCACGGTCAGTCGCTCAGTCCAACCCAAAAGGGCCAATACGGACTTGAGGCGCCGTCAGCCGGGCACGAAGATCGGCCGGGGTTCAGCCGAGGATCAGCCGAGTTCGAGGACGCGGGCGTGCAGCACCTGGCGCTGCTGGAGCGCGGCGCGCACGGCGCGGTGCAGCCCGTCCTCCAGGTACAGATCGCCCTGCCACTTCACGACATGGGCGAAGAGATCGCCGTAGAACGTCGAGTCCTCGGCGAGCAGGGTCTCCAGATCGAGCTGGCCCTTGGTCGTCACCAGCTGATCGAGGCGGACCGGGCGCGGCGCGACGTCCGCCCACTGCCGGGTGCTTTCCCGGCCGTGGTCGGGGTACGGCCGGCCGTTTCCGATGCGCTTGAAGATCACACGGAAAGCCTACCGGGCGAGGCTCTCCGGGCGCAGCCTTGGGGACGCAGTGCGACGTCGGTAAATAACGTGCTTAACCGGTGCCAACCAGGTCCAGTCGAGCCGTTCACAGGGGCCTGAAATGAGTGGCGCCGCACGTGAGTTGGTCGAAAGGAGGCGTGTCGGCGGCACTTCCGGGGTAGTGGCGCTCGCCGCGTTGACGGACGGCTCCCCGCGCCCGGTGCGAGGGCGCGGGGAGCCGACTTCAGCGGGCGTCCTTCTTACGCCGCGGGGGCTGGTCCTGAGGAGCGGCGGGCGGGGGCGTCCGCTCCTTCGCGGCACGCGCGGCCTCCGCGCGCATCAGGGCGCGCAGCAGCGCGTAAGGGTCCTTGGGCATGGGGGTGCCGTCCTTCCGACGTCGTGCGTGAGTACGAACAGGTCCGGGGCGGGACCTGTCAGCAGCGCAGGACGACGGTGCGCAGGGCGCGGTGGAACGGCGGTGCGGGGTGCGCCGCGGTGTCGGGGCGCGAGACGAGCAGGGGGCACGGCGGGGCGCTCGGCGGCGGAGCCGTGAGAAGCCGGACCGGGTGGCCCGTGGGAAGCCGGAGCGCCTCATCGGAGGCGTCCCGGGAGCCCTCGCCCGGCTCGCAGGAGGAGGCGACGGCGGCGGGCGGCGGCGCCGATGCCTCGGCGGGGGCGACGCCGAGCGGCGCGAGCAGCAGCGCGACCACCAGCACGAGCGCACGCGCCATGGCCCGGACACGGGGTCCCGGCCCGGCGGCGGACACGGCGGCACTCATGCCCCGTCATCTGCCCACCCCCGACCACGACGTGATCCACACACCCCCAGATCCGCCCTCACGGGTTACCGCCCCCGCACCCGGCTGACACACCTTTCAGCCCCGCCCGGCAACGACAGCCCCGCCGGCGTTTGAGGCGCGGGGTCCGGGGCAGCGCCCCGTGTCCGTAACGCCGGTTCGGCAAATCCAGCCTCGCCGGCGTTTGAGGCGCGGGGTCCGGGGCGGAGCCCCGTGTCCGTAACGCCGGTTCGGCAAATCCAGCCTCGCCGGCGCTTGAGGCGCGGGGTCCGGGGCAGCGCCCCGCGACGCCCACCACGGCTCCGCCGAAGTCAGCCCGCCCAGCCCCCGGCTACTTCGCCGCCTTCGCCGCCGCCTTCATCTCCTGCTTGTGCGCCCGCACCTTCGTAAGGGACTCGGGCCCGGTGATGTCGGCGACCGAGCGATACGCCTTCGGCTCCCCGTACGCCCCCGCCGCCTCCCGCCACCCACTCGGCCGCACCCCGAGCTGCTTGCCGAGCAGGGCCAGGAAGATCTGGGCCTTCTGCTTGCCGAAGCCGGGCAGGTCGTTGAGGCGCCGCAGCACCTCCTTGCCGGTGTCCACGCCCTCCCACACGGCCGTCGCGTCCCCCTCGTAGTGCTCGACGAGGTACTGGCACAGCTGCTGCACCCGCTTCGCCATGGACCCGGGGTAGCGGTGCACGGCCGGCTTCTCGGAGAGGAGCGCGGCGAAGGCCTCGGGGTCCCGGGCGGCGATCTCGTACGCGTCGAGGTCGTCGACGCCCATGCGCGTGGCGATGGTGCGCGGGCCCGCGAACGCCCACTCCATGGGGACCTGCTGGTCGAGCAGCATCCCGACGAGCGCGGCGAGCGGGCTGCGGCCGAGGAGTTCGTCGGCGGCGGGTTCCTGGGCGAGGTGGAGGGTGACGTTCATACGGCTCATGCGTAGATCATCGCGTCCGCCACGATCGGCGGCCACCGCGTCGCATGGCCGCGCCGTCCGAGGTAACCCTGTCGTCATGGCTTCCACGACACCGGCCCCGTACGATCTCGCCGCCCTCGCCGACGACCACCTGACGGCCGCCCGCAAGGCCGAGCACGGCCGCAGCGCCGAACTCCTGATCAAGGAGGACCCGCTGCTGCGGCAGAGCGTCATCGCGCTCACCGAGGGCAGCAACCTGGAGGAGCACAACGCCCCGCCCGCGGCCACCCTCCAGGTGCTGCGCGGCCGGGTCCGCCTCACCGCGGTCTCCGGGGACGTCGTCCTCACGCAGGGGCAGTTGCACCCGATCCCGCAGGAGAAGCACGGCCTCGTCGCGCTCACGGACGCCGCCGTGCTGTTGACGGCGGTCACCGCCTGACCTGATCGTGTTCCCGTCGCTTCCGCGGGAACTGCGCTAAGGGGTGCGGGCATGCCGTCGTACGAGGAAGTCTTCCGAGCGAGCACCGACGACCCCGAGGGCTTCTGGCTCTCGGCGGCGCACGGCGCCATCGACTGGGACGTGCCGCCGACCCGCGCCCTGGACTCCTCGCGGGCGCCCTTCCACCGCTGGTTCCCGGACGGCGAGCTGAACGTCTGCCACAACGCCCTCGACCGCCACGTCGCGGCGGGCCGCGGCGCGCAGCCCGCCCTGGTGTACGACTCACCGGTGACCGACACCCGACGTACGTACTCGTACGAGGAGTTGACGCACGAGGTCGCCACCTTCGCGGGGGCGCTGAAAGGCCTCGGGGTGGGGCGCGGCGACCGGGTGGTCATCTATATGCCGATGGTTCCGGAGGCCGTCGTCGCGATGCTCGCGTGCGCGCGGATCGGGGCGGTGCACTCGGTCGTCTTCGGCGGTTTCGCGGCGCACGAGCTGGCGGTGCGGATCGACGACGCGGCGCCGAAGGTCGTCGTCTCGGCGTCCTGCGGCATCGAGGGGGCGCGGGTCGTCCCGTACAAGCCGCTCCTCGACGAGGCGGTCGAGCTGTCGAAGCACCGGCCGGACGCCTGCGTGGTCCTCCAACGCCCGCAGGGGCCAGGCGAGTTGACGCCCGGAAGAGACGTCGCCTGGGCGGACGCGATGCGCGACGCCCGCCCCGCCGACTGCGTCTCCGTCCGCGCCACCGATCCCCTCTACATCCTCTATACGTCGGGAACGACCGGCAGGCCCAAGGGAGTTGTGCGCGACTGCGGCGGCTACGCGGTGGCGCTGCGCTGGTCCATGGAGGCCGTGTACGACGTCGGCCCCGGCGAGACCATGTTCACCGCGTCCGACGTGGGCTGGGTCGTCGGCCACTCGTACATCGTGTACGCGCCGCTGCTCGCCGGCGCCACGACCGTCCTCTACGAGGGGAAGCCGGTCGGCACCCCGGACGCGGGCCAGTTCTGGCGGGTGGCGGCTCAGTACGGCGTGAAGACGCTGTTCACGGCGCCGACGGCGTTCCGCGCGATCAAGAAGGTCGACCCGGAGGGCGAGTTCACGCGCGCGTACGACCTCAGCGGCCTGAAGTACCTCTTCCTCGCCGGGGAGCGGCTGGACCCGGAGACGTACCACTGGGCGGGCGAGCTGCTCGGCATCCCGGTGATCGACCACTGGTGGCAGACCGAGACGGGCTGGCCGATCGTCGCGAACCCGGTGGGGATCGAGGCCGCGCCGGTCAAGGCGGGCTCCCCGACGTTCCCGCTGCCGGGCTGGGACGTGCGGGTCGTGGACGGGGACGGCAAGCCGGTGCCGCCCGGCGAGGACGGCGCGATCGTCGTCCGCCTCCCGATGCCGCCGGGCTCGCTGCCCACCCTCTGGAACGACGACGAGCGCTTCGTCTCCTCGTACCTGTCCGCGTACGACGGCTACTACCTGACCGGCGACGGCGGGCATGTGGACGAGGACGGCTATGTGTACGTGATGGGGCGCACGGACGACGTGATCAATGTGGCCGGGCACCGGCTGTCGACGGGCGGGATGGAGGAGGTGCTGGCCGCGCATCCGGATGTGGCGGAGTGCGCGGTCATCGGCGTCGCGGACCCGCTCAAGGGCCAAGTGCCGCGCGGCTTCGTGGTGTTGAAGGCGGGCGTGGAGTCGGAGCCCGCGGTGGTCGAGGCGGAACTCGTCCAGCTCGTACGGGACCGGATCGGGGCGGTCGCGTCCCTGAAGGACGTCGCCGTGGTGGCGGCCCTGCCCAAGACCCGGTCCGGGAAGATCCTGCGCAAGACGATGCGCGGCATCGCCGACGGCCGCGAGGAGCCGGTGCCGTCGACGGTCGACGACGTGTCCGTCCTCGACGCGCTGCGGCCGGTGCTGCGGCGCCGCCCCTCCTGACCTCAGGCGTCGGTGCGGCGGCCGAGCAGCGCGCGCACGGCGCCGCGGTCGACGTTCGTCAGGGCGTGCACAAGCACCGGCGTAAGGAACACGAGGAGGAACCCGATCGCCGACACCCCGGCGATCTGGGCGGGCGACTCCACGTAGTAGGCGTGGTGCACGCCGGCGTCGGTCGTGAAGTCGTAGAGCCGGTATCCGGGCCAGTCCAGATAGCGGTGGAAGACCCAGGAATACGTCGGGAAGAGCGCGACGACCCACCCGGTCACGAGAAAAGTGACCGAGAAACAGAAAGTCGCGACCCGCCAGGGAAACATCAGGAAATGGAAGAGCAGCGCCTTCCAGCCGGCGGCGTCCGCGAGCCGCCTCACCATTCCGGCCGCGGGCTTTTCCGGCCTGACCGGCGCCTCGACGCGCACCCCGAGCAACGCGTCCGCCCGCCTCCGCTCCACGGCCGCGAGCCCCCGCGCACCCGCGAGCATGGCCACGAGAACGGGCAGCCCGACCCAGACCACGAGCGTGCTCACGCCGACGCTGAACATCGCGACGGCGAACACGAACCCGGCGATGGCCAGGGGCAGCGAGGTGACCGTGTACCGGAACTCCCGGTAGGTGGCGCGGGCGAAGGGGGCGCGCCAGAAGCCGGGCCAGGTCGAGCGGGGCCCGGCCATGTGGGTCGGCGCCGGGTGGCGAAGCGTCGCGGAGGTCGTGGCAGTCGTCGAGGTCATGGAACCAGCGTCGCGTTTTCGCGGCGGCGGGGACATGGGGCTGTGGGGTGTCTTGGGGGTGGGGTTAACCCCCGGACCGCCTTACATCCATTGGGCGGTCAAATGCTCTATTGGGACGGCGGAAAGCGCGTTTCCTTGTCCGGTATTGGTTTATGAGGGCCGGCTGATTGCAAACTGCTCGCGTAATTTCCCCCCGCACTTTGGAGCAGCCATGATCCGCAAGGTTCTGACCGGCGCCGCGCTCGCCTCTGCCGCGGCGGCAGCGACGGTAGGAGCGACGGGTGTCGCCTCCGCGGCCGACAGCCCGCAGGCCGAGACGATGACCAACGCGCACGACGCCAACGAGGCAGGCCGCGCCAGCTACGACGAGACCACGTCGGGCACCGGCACCTCGCGGTTCGCCACCGAGAACGGCGACGTCGCGATCGGCGGCGACACCGGCGGCCTCCTCAACACGTACGGCGCCCCGCTCGTCGACGTGGACCTGCGCTGCGCGGTCCCGGGTGCGCAGGGCGTGGGCGGCAACGTGCTGGGCGGCCCGTCCGCGAACTGCACGAACGAGCCGGTCGACCAGTTCGACGCCCCCGAGCGCATCCTCTGACGCACGACCGAGCGCACGACCGAGCGCACGACCGAGCGCGCGGCTGACCGCGCGGCTGATCGCGCGAGCGACCGCACGACGAAGGGCCCCGCCGGTCACCGGCGGGGCCCTCGTCAGCTCTGGACGGAGTCCTGCGGCACCGGCACGCCGGTCGTGGTCGCCTGCTTTGGGGACCCGGGGAAGTGACGCCGGACGGCGAGCGCCACGTAGACGAGCCCGATGAGGGCCGGGACCTCGATGAGCGGCCCGACGACTCCGGCGAGGGCCTGGCCACTGGTGGCGCCGAAGGTGGCGATGGCGACCGCGATGGCCAGCTCGAAGTTGTTGCCCGCGGCCGTGAACGCCAGCGTCGTCGCCTTCGGGTAATCGAGCCCGACCGCCCTGCCCAGCGCCATGGACCCGGCCCACATCACGGCGAAGTACACCAGCAGCGGCAGCGCGATACGGGCGACGTCGAGGGGCCGCGAGGTGATGGCGTCGCCCTGGAGGGCGAACAGCACGACGATCGTGAACAGCAGCCCGTACAGGGCGAACGGGCCGATGCGCGGGATCAGTTTCGTCTCGTACCAGGTACGCCCCTTGGCCCGCTCGCCCAGGCGACGCGTGAGGAACCCGGCAAGCAGCGGAATCCCGAGGAAGATCAGGACGCTACGGGCGATCTCCCACACCGACACGTCAAGCGTCGTCTGCTCAAGGCCCAGCCAGCCCGGCAGTACGGACAGGTAGAACCAGCCGAGCAGGCTGAACGCCAGCACCTGGAACACGGAGTTGAGAGCGACAAGCACGGCGGCGGCCTCGCGGTCGCCGCAGGCCAGGTCGTTCCAGATGACGACCATGGCGATGCAGCGGGCCAGGCCGACGATGATCAGGCCGGTGCGGTACGCGGGCAGGTCCGGCAAGAAGATCCAGGCGAGGGCGAACATCAGGGCCGGGCCGAGCACCCAGTTCAGCACCAGGGACGGGACGAGCAGACGGCGGTCGCGGGTGACGGTGTCGAGGCGGTCGTAGCGGACCTTGGCCAGGACCGGGTACATCATCACGAGCAGGCCGAGCGCGATCGGCAGCGAGACCCCGGTGACGGTGACCTCGGCCAGCGCGTCGCCGAGACCGGGCACGAGCCGGCCGAGGCCGAGCCCGGCAGCCATCGCGGCCAGGATCCACACCGCCAGGTAGCGGTCGACGAAGGAGAGGCGCGCCGCGACCGGTGCGGTGGTGGCGTCGCTCACGAGGACGCCTCCGTGGGGGTGGCCCGTCCGGGACGGGCCCCTCCGGGACGGTCCCCTCCGGGACGGCTCAGGACGCCGGCGAGCTTGTCGGTCGCCTCCGGCAGCAGCCAGTAGTAGACCCACGTACCGCGCCGCTCGCAGTCGATCAGGCCGGCCTGCCGCAGCAGCTTGAGGTGGTGGGAGATCGTCGGCTGGGAGAGGTCGAAGGCGGGCGTGAGGTCGCAGACGCAGATCTCGCCGCCCTCGCGCGAGGCGATCATCGACAGCAGGCGGAGCCGCACCGGATCGCCAAGTGCCTTGAACACCTTGGCCAGTTCGACCGCCTGCTCCTCGCCCAGCGGTGACGTCAGCAGCGTCGGACAGCACCCGTCGGCGCCGTCCTGGCCGAGCACCACCAGTTCTTGTTTCGACATCCCTCTATGTTGACGAACTTCGATCCAGGGCGCAAGGTTGCATCGAAACCCATCGATACCTATCGATACACCACCCACCCGTCAAGACACCCCGTTCCGGGAGGCACTCCATGAGTGACCGGTCCACTGACCTGCGTGAGACCGTCCGCGAGCGCTACGCGGCCGCCGCCGTCCAGGTCACCGAGGGCGGCACCGCCTGTTGCGGCCCGCAGGCCATCGAGATCGACGACAACTTCGGCTCCACGCTGTACGCGGCCGACGAGCGCGAGGCCCTGCCCGCCGAGGCGATCGCCGCCTCGCTCGGCTGCGGCAACCCCACCGCGGTGGCCGATCTGCACGAGGGCGAGCGCGTGCTCGACCTCGGCTCGGGCGGCGGCATCGACGTCCTGCTCTCCGCCCGCCGCGTCGGGGCGACCGGCAAGGCGTACGGCCTGGACATGACCGAGAAGATGCTCGCGCTCGCGCTGGCCAACCAGAAGAAGGCCGGCGCCACGAACGTCGAGTTCCTCAAGGGCGCCATCGAGGCCGTCCCGCTGCCCGCGAACACGATCGACGTCGTGATCTCCAACTGCGTCGTCAACCTGTCGACGGACAAGCCCGCCGTGTTCGCCGAGATGTTCCGCGTCCTGGCCCCGGGCGGCCGCATCGGCATCTCCGACGTCGTCGCCGACGACGTACTCGCCCCGGCGCAGCGGGCGGAGCGCGGTGACTACGTAGGCTGCATCGCGGGCGCGCTCTCCTTCGCCGAGTACCGCGCGGGCCTGGCGGCGGCCGGCTTCACGGACATCGACCTCACCCCGACCCACCCCGTCGCCGACGGCATGCACTCGGCCGTCATCCGCGCCACCAAGCCCACCGGGGCCGCCGCGTAACCACCGACGACACCACCAACGCCGAAGGCCCCGACCGGCGAACCGGTCGGGGCCTTCGTCTGCCCTGCTGGGCTGAGGCGGAGGATACGAGATTCGAACTCGTGAGGGGTTGCCCCCAACACGCTTTCCAAGCGTGCGCCCTAGGCCTCTAGGCGAATCCTCCGCTGGAGACATTACATGACCGGAAGGAGTGCTCGCGAACTCGATCCGGTGGTGCGGATCGGGGTCGGGGGTGCCGGTCCGAGCAGGTGGTTTCGGGCGGTCCGGAGCATGTACTCTGTTGCGCAGCCCCTCACGTGGCGCTATCTGACTGAACTCCCCCAGGGCCGGAAGGCAGCAAGGGTAGGTTGGCTCTGGCGGGTGCGTGGGGGGCGTTTACGTTTCCGGGGGCCGGTCGGTTTCCCGCTCGGTCTCCGAGGTTCCGGGGCGGCATACCCGTGGGCGGGTCCGGTTGTCAGTGGGCGCCTATAACCTCGTATGCGTGTCGTCTCTCGCGCTGTACCGCCGTTATCGCCCGGAGTCGTTCGCCGAGGTCATCGGGCAGGAACATGTGACTGACCCGTTGCAGCAGGCGCTGCGGAACAACCGGGTCAATCACGCCTACCTGTTTTCGGGTCCGCGCGGCTGCGGCAAGACGACCAGCGCGCGCATCCTGGCCCGCTGTCTCAACTGTGAGCAAGGTCCCACCCCGAATCCGTGCGGGGAGTGCCAGTCCTGCCAGGACCTCGCGCGCAACGGTCCGGGTTCGATCGACGTCATCGAGATCGACGCCGCTTCGCACGGTGGTGTGGACGACGCGCGCGACCTGCGCGAGAAGGCCTTCTTCGGGCCCGCGAGCAGCCGCTACAAGATCTACATCATCGACGAGGCCCACATGGTCACCTCGGCGGGCTTCAATGCCCTGCTGAAGGTGGTCGAGGAGCCGCCGGAGCACCTCAAGTTCATCTTCGCGACCACCGAGCCCGAGAAGGTCATCGGGACGATCCGGTCCAGGACGCACCACTACCCGTTCCGGCTCGTGCCGCCGGGGACGCTGCGCGACTACCTGGGCGAGGTGTGCGGCAAGGAGGACATGGCCGTCGACGAGGGCGTGCTGCCGCTCGTCGTGCGCGCGGGCGCCGGGTCGGTGCGTGACTCCATGTCCGTCATGGACCAGCTGCTCGCCGGGGCCGGCGAGGACGGTGTGACGTATGCCATGGCGACCGGCCTGCTCGGATACACGGACGGTTCGCTGCTCGACTCGGTGGTGGAGGCGTTCGCGACCGGCGACGGTGCCGCGGCCTTCGAAGTCGTGGACCGGGTCATCGAGGGGGGCAACGATCCGCGGCGCTTCGTCGCCGACCTGTTGGAGCGGCTCCGGGATCTGGTGATCCTGGCGGCGGTTCCGGATGCCGCCGAGAAGGGGCTCATCGACGCTCCGGGCGATGTCGTGGAGCGGATGCAGGCGCAGGCGTCGACCTTCGGCGCGGCCGAGCTGAGCCGCGCCGCCGACCTCGTCAACGAGGGCCTGACCGAGATGCGCGGCGCCAACGCGCCGCGACTCCAGCTCGAACTGATCTGCGCGCGCGTGCTGTTGCCCGCCGCCTACGACGACGAACGTTCGGTCATGGCCCGCCTCGACCGCATCGAGCGCGGTGGCGTCTTCACGCCGGGTGGGCAGGGGGCCGCGCCTTCCATGGCGTACGTTCCCGGGCCCGATGCCCATGGTCCTGGCCCCGGCGGCCCCGGTCCTGGCCCGGGCGGCCCCGGTCCTGGTCCCGCCGGGCAGGCGCCCGTCGAGCCGGGTGGCGGCCCGGCGGCGGCGCGGGCGGCGGTTCGTGGGGCGGGCCCGGGGGCCGGTCCGGCGGCGCCCCAGGCCCCGGCCCCGGCGCAGGCTCCTGCCGCCCCCATGGCCGAGGCCGCACCGGCTCCCACCCCCGCCCCGGCACCCGCTCCTCCCGCGGAGGCCCAGCCCGCCCAGCCCGCCCCGGCCACCCCGGCCGCCCCCGGCTCCTGGCCCACCGCCGCCCCGGCGGGTGGCGGTGGCGGTGGCGCCCGCAGGCCCGGCGGATGGCCCACGGCCGCGGCCGCCGGATCCGGCCCGGCCCCCGCCCCGGCCGCACCACAGACCCCGAGCCCGAACCCGACGGCCCCGGCCCCCGGCCCCGCCCCCCAGCAGTCGGCCCCCGCCCCGGCACCCGCGGCCCCGGCCCCGGCACCGGCCCCGGTCGGCGGCCCGGACCCCCGCCAGCTCTGGCCGAACATCCTGGAGGCGGTCAAGAACAAGCGCCGCTTCACGTGGATCCTGCTCAGCCAGAACGCGCAGGTCACGGGCTTCGACGGCGCCACCCTCCAGCTCGGCTTCGTGAACGCGGGAGCGCGTGACAACTTCGCGAGCAGCGGCAGCGAGGACGTACTGAAGGCGGCCCTGGCCGAGCAGTTCAACGTGCACTGGAAGATCGACGCGGTCGTCGACACCTCGGGCGGAGGCGGCGCACCCCCGCCGCCCGCCCCCGGCGGTTACGGCGGCGGCGGTGGCTACGGCGCAGGCGGTGGCGGCGGTTACGGCGGTGGCGGCGGTTACGCCCCCGCACCCGCCCCGGCACCGGCGCCCGCTCCGGCCCCCGCGCCCCCGGCCCAGTCCCAGCCGTCCGCCCCCCGGTCCGCCCCGCCCAGCGCGGAGCCCGCCCCGGCGCCGGCCCCGGCGCCCGCGGAGCCGCCCCGCCGCTCGGTCTCGGTGGAGGACGACATCCCGGAGGACGACGACCCGGACCTGGACGAGAACGCGCTGTCGGGCCACGACCTGATCGTTCGCGAGCTGGGCGCGACGGTGGTCGAGGAGTTCACGAACGAGTAGCGGTTCGCCGTCCGCGCCGGAAGGAGGCGGGGCGGGCTGGAGGAACCCACAACCCCGCCCCCGTCCCGCCTTGGGCGGCCCGTACAAGACCACCCCACCCGTACGGATAGGCTGACCGGCGTGAAGGTCCTCGTCATCGGCAGCGGCGCCCGCGAACACGCCCTGTGCCGCTCAATGTCCCTCGACCCCGACGTCACCGCCCTGCACTGCGCTCCCGGCAACGCAGGCATCGCCGACGTCGCCGAGCTGCACGCGGTCGACGCCCTCGACGGCGCGGCGGTCACCGCCCTCGCCCAGGAGCTGGGCGCCGAGCTCGTCGTCGTCGGCCCCGAGGCGCCCCTGGTCGCCGGGGTCGCCGACGCGGTCCGCGCCGCCGGCATCCCGGTCTTCGGCCCGTCCGGCGAGGCCGCCCAGCTGGAGGGCTCCAAGGCGTTCGCCAAGGACGTCATGGCCGGCGCCGGAGTCCCCACCGCCCGCTCGTACGTCTGCACCAACGCGGCCGAGATCGACGAGGCGCTGGACGCGTTCGGCGCCCCGTACGTCGTGAAGGACGACGGTCTCGCGGCCGGCAAGGGCGTCGTCGTGACCGACGACATCGAGCAGGCGCGCGCCCACGCAGGCGCCTGCGAGCGCGTCGTCATCGAGGAGTTCCTCGACGGCCCCGAGGTCTCCCTCTTCGCGATCACCGACGGCACCACCGTCGTCCCGCTGCGGCCCGCCCAGGACTTCAAGCGCGCGCTCGACGACGACCAGGGCCCCAACACCGGTGGCATGGGCGCCTATTCGCCGCTCCCGTGGGCCGACCCGAAGCTGGTCCAGGAAGTCCTCGACACGGTCCTCCAGCCGACGGTCGACGAGATGCGGCGCCGCGGCACCCCGTTCTCCGGGCTGCTCTACGCCGGTCTGGCGATCACAAGCCGCGGCGTCCGCGTCATCGAGTTCAACGCCCGCTTCGGCGACCCCGAGACCCAGGTCGTCCTCGCCCGCCTCAAGACCCCGCTCACCGGCGTCCTGCTCGCCGCCGCGAACGGCACGCTCGCCGACCTCGAACCGCTGCGCTGGAGCGAGGAGGCGGCCGTCACCGTCGTCGTCGCCTCGCACAACTACCCCGGCACCCCGCGCACCGGCGACCCGATCACCGGCCTCGACGAGGTGGCCGCACAGGACGCCCCGCACGCGTACGTGCTGCACGCCGGCACCAAGCGGGACGCCGAGAGCGGCGCCGTGCTCAGCGCGGGCGGCCGCGTGCTGTCCGTCACGGCGACAGGCACCGACCTGGCGCAGGCCCGCGAGCGCGCGTACGCCGCCGTGGACCGCATCGGCCTGGACGGCTCGCAGCACCGCACGGACATCGCCGCGAAGGCCGCGTCCGAGAGCTGACGGAGGCCGCCTCCGAGAACTGACGGAGGCCGTACGCCGGGCAGGTGGCACCCTCGCCTGCCCGGCGCCCGATGTCACCCACCTCTACCCAAAGCCATTCCATCGAGTGACCGATGGCCCATCCGGCTGACGAGGCCGGAACCCCCAACTAGGGTGCGGCGCACGGAGTTACGGCACCTGCGTAAGCCGTGCGGAACCAGACGGACCACCGGCATTGCGATGTCAGTGGCGGGTGCCATTGTGGGGGAGTGAGCAACGCCACCAGAGCTCTGCCGCGGGCCTCGGCCCCTGGTTGGGCAAGAGGCATGGGCAGCAGGGGGTGACATCGGTCGTGTCCGGTATGGGTGTGGAGATGGGTGCGCAGACCGCGCGCTCCCGAGCCCTCGCCGTGCTGCGCATCCGCAGCAGGGCGACGGCCCTCGCGCTGCTCCCCGCGGCCGCCTCCGTGGTGCTGCTCGCGGGCGGCACCACCGGCCATCTGACGGGCGGGAGTTGGGACATCGCGCGCGGCGTCGTGAGCGCGATCGCCGTCGTCGTGCTGCTCGCGGCCGCCGCCGTCGCCCTCGTCGTGGCGCGCGCCCGCCCGGCCGTCAGCCCGACGGTCCCGATCGCCGAGGAGACCGCCCCCGACCTGTACCGCCTGGTGCGCGACCTGGCGGACCGGCTCGACGTTCCGGCGCCCTCGGCGATAGCGCTCACCCCGGACTGCGACAGCTGGCTCGAGGACCGTACGCATCCGGCGCACGGCCCGCCGCCCGCGCGCCGCGAGAAGGGCCAAGGGCGACCCGGCGGGCCGGAGGGGACCGCCGACCCCAAGGCCTCCGACGCATCCGACGCCCCCGTCCTCGTCATCGGCTCCCCGTTCCTGTGGTGGATGCGGGTCGCCGAGCTGCGCGCCGTCCTCGCCCCGGTCGTCGCCGGTACGGGGCCTTCGGCGCACCCCGACATAGCGGCGGCCCGGCGCTTCGTCCGCGGCCTCGACGCGGCGGTGGCGGTGTCCTCCGGCGGTGGCCGGGGGCCGGTGGCGCGCGCCGTGCTCGGCGGGGTCGGCCGGGTGGCGCGGCTGCTGCTGACCGGGTGCCGGGTGCACGCCGCCGAGATGGAGCGCGGGGTCGCCGCGGCGGCGGCCGAGCGGGCCCAGGCGGTGGACTACGGACTGCGGATCGTCGCCCAGGAGCAGGTCGGGCTCGCGTACGCGGGCTGGGACCGGCTGCTCACCAGGGTCGCGCTGCCGGCCTGGCGGATGGGGCGCTGGCCGGCCCGGCTCGACGCGGGCGTGGTCGCGGCGCTGACCGAGCTGTCCCGGCGCGATCGCCTCGCGGCGCAGGACGGGAGCTTTGCCTCGCGGCTCGGCGAGCGGCCGGCGTGCGATCTGCTGGAGGAGCCGGGGACGGTGGACGAGGCGGCGTCGTTGCTCGCCGCGCGACTGTTCCACGGGGGGCCCGCGGAGCGGGGTCCTGACTGGGCGCCGGTGGACTGGCAGGAGTATCCGGACGAGGTGGTGGACCGGAAGTGGCGGATGGACGCGGCGCGGTTGCACCGGGTGCTTGACGCGTTGGGTGTCCCCGGGCACACGCGGGGGGCGGAGGGGCCGACGTTGGCGCGGGTGCTGGAGCACTTGGCCGTGCCGGCGGGCTCCGGGTCCGTATCGGAGCGGTCGTCCGTGCCCACGTCTCGGGGCTCCGCCCCGGACCCCGCGCCTCAATCGCCGGCGAGGCTTGATCTTGCTCACCCGGCGGAGGGGCACCTCGATGAGCTTTCCGCTGGGCTCGCCGCCGAAGTCGCCCGGGAGGAGAGTGCGCGGCCGGTGGCGGATGTTCCGGTGGCGGGGCAGGGGCCGGACGGGGCGTTGTGGGACGAGGGCGCGTTGCCGCTGTTCCCGTTGCAACCGCCGCGCAGTGGGCGGGAGTTGCTGGCCGATCACGTCACCGCGATGGTGTGCTGCGCCGCCGTGGACACGGCGGGCGCCGCGCCGGGGCTCGACTGGCTGGACGGACCCTCGTTGCTGGTCGGCGGCGAGCGGGCCGCCGACCTGGCGCCCCGCGTGCTGAGCCTCGTGGAGGACGGCGACGGGGACCCGCTCAAGGACTGGCTGAGCCGCCGCGGTGTCCGCCCGGAGAAGCCCGTCCGCCTCGTGTAGGGCACACCCGCACCACCCGGAGGGAACCGTTCCACTCTCGTCAATTCGCGACGAACGGTGACGGAGTGCGTGCGTAATGTGATGTGCTTGGACCGGTCGCGGACAAGAGGCCGCGCGTGTGGACTCGGGGGAGCGAGGGAGGGGAGCAGTCATGGGGCCGGACAGGGCGGGGCACCCGAAGGATCCGGCGCGCAAGGACCTGCCCCCGCCCCGTCCCCGTACGCCCCGCTGGGAATCGGGGGCGTTGGCGCACGCGGTCACGGACCCGTTCGGACAAGGTCCGCTCCCGTGGCTGCGCGGAAGTGAGCACTACTTCGACGACACCGGTCACGTCGTTCCCTGGTACGTCGACCATGTCGACCACGCACAGCGGCGGCCCGGCGCCCCCGAGGTCCCGGCGCCCCGCACCGGCGGCCCCCGCACCGCCGACGACGTGCACCGCCAGATCAAGGGCTTCACCTCGACCGGCGCGGCGGCGCCCGGCGAGGCGATCGACTTCCACATCACGGTGGACCCGCCGCAGGAGTTCACCGTGGACGTCTACCGCATCGGCCACTACGGCGGCGACGGCGCCAGCAAGATCACCACGAGCCCCCGCCTCTCCGGCATCGTCCAGCCGCCCCCACTGACCGCGGACCGCACGGTCTCCTGCCACCACTGGTGGCTGTCGTGGCGGCTGCAGATCCCCTCGTACTGGAATGTCGGCGCGTACGTCGCCGTGCTCACCACCCTCGACGGCTACCGCTCGCACATCCCGTTCACGGTCCGCGACGCCGAGCCCGCCGACCTGCTGCTCCTACTCCCGGACATCACCTGGCAGGCGTACAACCTGTATCCGGAGGACGGCCGGACGGGCGCGAGCCTGTACCACGCGTGGGACGAGGACGGGCGGCTGCTCGGCGAGAGCGAGGCCGCGATCACGGTCTCCTTCGACCGCCCGTACGCGGGCGCGGGCCTGCCCCTGCATGTCGGCCACGCCTACGACTTCATCCGCTGGGCGGAGCGGTACGGCTACGACCTCGCGTACGCCGACGCCCGCGATCTGCACGCCGGCCGCATCGACCCGACCCGCTACCGGGGCCTCGTCTTCCCCGGGCACGACGAGTACTGGTCGGCGAACATGCGCCGCACGACGGAGCTCGCGCGCGAGAACGGGACGTCACTCGTCTTCCTCTCCGCCAACACCATGTACTGGCAAGTGGAGTTGGGCCCGGCCCCCTCCGGCGTACCGGACCGGCTGCTGACCTGCCGCAAGCGCAGAGGCCCCGGAAGGCCCACGCTGTGGCGGGAGATCGACAAGCCGGAGCAGCAGCTCATGGGCATCCAGTACGCGGGCCGCGTCCCCGAGCCGCACCCCCTGATCGTGCGGAACGCGAAGCACTGGCTGTGGGAGGCGACCGGGGCGCACGAGGGGGACGAGATAGAAGGGCTGGTCGCCGGAGAGGCCGACCGCTACTTCCCACGCACCTCGCTGCCCGAGCACCAGGACCGCATCCTGCTCGCGCACTCCCCGTACCGCGACAGCGACAAGACCCGCCGCCACCAGGAGACCTCCCTGTACCGCTCCCCGTCCGGAGCGCTGGTCTTCGCTTCCGGGACGTTCGCCTGGTCCCCGGCCCTGGACCGCCCCGGCCACGTAGACCCCCGCATCCAGCGCGCGACGGCGAACCTCCTCGACCGCATCTGCAAACGAGACTGACAACGAGACCGAGCACACAGCCGCGTACGACACCCGTGGCGAAAACCCGCCCCCATGTACGGGAGAATCGAAGGTACTCGTACAGAACCACGGGGAGGAACCGTGTCCGGATTCGTCGAAAAGCCCGAGCCGGTGCAGGTGCCGGGCCTGGTGCACCTGCACACAGGCAAGGTGCGCGACCTGTACCGCAGTGAGTCGGGGGACCTGATCATGGTCGCCACCGACCGCATCTCGGCCTACGACTGGGTGCTGCCCACGCCGATCCCGGACAAGGGCAAGGTCCTCACACAGCTCTCCCTGTGGTGGTTCGACCAGCTCCAGGACCTGATCCCGAACCACGTGATCTCCCAGGACCTCCCCGAGGGCGTCCCCGCCGACTGGGCGGGCCGCACCCTCGTCTGCAAGAACCTCGACATGGTCCCGGTCGAGGCCGTGGCCCGCGGCTACCTCACCGGCTCCGGACTCGTCGAGTACAACGAGACCCGTACGGTCTGCGGCCTCGCCCTCCCCGAGGGCCTGGAGGACGGCTCCGAGCTCCCGGCGCCCATCTTCACCCCGGCCACCAAGGCCGAGGTCGGCGAGCATGACGAGAACGTCAGCTACGAGGAGATGGCCCGCCAGGTCGGCGCCGACACGGCCGCCCAGCTGCGCCAGGCCACCCTCGCCGTCTACAGCCGGGCCCGGGACATCGCGCGCGAGCGCGGCATCATCCTGGCCGACACGAAGTTCGAGTTCGGCTTCGACAAGGCGGGCGACGGTGAGCCCACGCTGGTCCTCGCTGACGAGGTCCTGACCCCGGACTCCTCGCGCTTCTGGCCGGCCGAACAGTGGCAGCCGGGCCGCGCCCAGCCGTCGTACGACAAGCAGTACGTGCGGGACTGGCTGACCTCGCCTGCCTCCGGCTGGGACCGTAAGAGCGAGCAGCCGCCGCCGGCGCTCCCGGAGGAGGTCGTGGCCGCGACCCGCGCCAAGTACATCGAGGCGTACGAACTGCTGACCGGCACCCCCTGGTCGTAGCCGCAAGAGAAGCCGCAAGAGAAAAGGCCCCCGGTCCGAGGACCGGGGGCCTTTCCTTCTGGAGCGAACGACGAGGTTCGAACTCGCGACCTCAACCTTGGCAAGGTTGCGCTCTACCAACTGAGCTACGTTCGCGGGGCGCCGCTTGCGCGGTGCTCGCTGCGCCGTGGCGCGACGCCAACTATACCCAACCTCGTTCGCGCGCGAGACGCACCGCCGTGTGCCGGTTCTCGGCGCCGAGCTTCGATACGGCCGACGACAGATAGTTCCGGACCGTGCCCTGGGACAGCGCGGCCCGCTCGGCGATCTCCGCGACGGGCGCGCCGTCGGCCGCGAGTTCGAGCACCTCGGCCTCGCGCGCGGTCAGCGGCGAGTCCCCGGAGGAGATCGCGTCGGCGGCCAACTCCGGGTCCACATAACGGTTTCCGGCGTGCACGGTGCGGATGATCTCGGCGAGCCGCTGCGCGCTCACTGTCTTCGGTACGAAGCCGCGCACGCCCGCGGCGAGGGCCCGTTTCAGGTGCCCGGGGCGACCGTGACTGGTCACGATCATGGTGCGGCAGCCGGGCAGTTCGTCCCGGATCGATGTGGCCACACTCACACCGTCGGCGCCCGGCATCTGCAGGTCGAGCACGGCGACGTCCGGCTTGTGCGCCCGCGCCATGGCCAGCGCCTCGGGCCCGCTCGCCGCCTCGGCGACGACCACGAGATCGTCCTCCAGCGCGAGCAGCGCGGCGAGCGCGCCACGGATGAGGTGCTCGTCGTCGGCGAGCAGTACGCGCACGGTCACCGGACGACCTCCGCCGACTCCCGTACGTCCGCCGGCGCCACCGGCACCTTCGCCACCACCCGGAACACTCCCGCCCGCACCTCTCCAGCCTCCAACGTCCCCGCCACGGCGGCCAGTCGTTCCCGCAGCCCGGTCAGGCCAGAGCCCTGCCCGCCGCCGGTCCCGGCGCCCGCCCCGTCGTTCTCCACCGTCAGTACGACCTCCTCCGCCCCGGTCACCAGCTCCACCCGGCAGGCCTTCGCGTCGCCGTGCCGCAGCACGTTCGTCGAGGCCTCCCGCACCACCCAGCCGAGCGCCGACTGCGCCTCGTCCGGAAGCCCGGCCGCGGACCCGGTGACCGTGCACTCGATCCCGGCGGCGCCCAACACGCCCTTTGCCCCGGCGAGTTCGGCGCCGAGGTCGGCCTCCCGGTATCCGCGTACGACCTCCCGGACCTCCCGCTGCGACTCCTGCGCGATCCGCTGTACCTCCGTCATCTGCGCCACCGCGTCCTCGGTCCGCCCGCGCCGCGCCAGCTGCACCGCGAGCTCGCTCTTGAGCGCGACGACGGACAGGTTGCGCCCCATCACATCGTGCAGGTCGCGCCCGAACCGCAGCCGCTCCTCGGCGACGGCGAGCCGGGCCTCGACCTCCCGGGAGTGCTCGGAGTCCCACATGACGGAGAGCGACCAGGCGGAGCAACGGAAGGTCAGCAGCGCGAGCACGGTGGACAGCGTCAGGAGCAGCGCCACCACCACGAGCCCACCGGGCGAGGTCCCGACGGCCGCGGCGACGGCGACGGCGACCACGATCGCGACGGCGGCCTGCCGCACGAACGCCCGCAGCGGCACCGTCAGCGCGTACGCGCAGCCGAACGGCATCGGCGCGAACACCAGCGGCATCGCGATCAGCCCGTCCCGCACGCTGTCGGTGACGGTCAGCAGGGCGAGCACCCCGAGTGCGACGAGGGCCAGCGCGCCGCTCGCGACCGTCAGGCTCCGGGGCACCCGGCCGCGGCCCAGGTACTGGTCGAGGGCGCTCAGCGCGTGCCGGTTGCCGACCAGGCACTGCACCAGGTTCACGGCGAGCAGCGAGCCCCCGAGGACGTACGGGACGGTGCTGTGCAGCAGGCTCCCGGCCAGGCCGGAGACCGACCAGGCCAGGAAGAACATCCAGTTGACGGCGCGCAGCGTGACCCGGGTCTGCCACTCGACCCGCTCGACCTTGCTCCGGTCGCGCCAGCGAACCCGCACGTCGTCCCCTCTCAGCGCCGCGGCTCCCAGCGGAACCACCGTCGTACAGCAAACACCGCGAGCACCAGCCAGGCCACCGCGGTGACCAGAGCCTGCGCCGTGTCGCCGCCGGACAGGTTGCCGCTCCAGCCGCCCCTGATCAGGGTGAGCACGGGCGTCAGCGGCAGCGCCTCGCACACGGAGGCCAGCGTGTCCGGCAGCACTTCCAGCGGCACGATGGTGCCCGACCCGAGCATCGTGACGAGCAGCAGCGGCATCGCGGCGACCTGCGCGCTCTCCACGCTACGGCTGAACACGGTGGTCAGCGCGGCGAGCGCGACACACAGCGGAATCGCCAACACAAGCCCTGCCAGGGCGAGTTGGGGCGCCTCGGGGGCGCCCGCGTCGAGCAGGAACGCGCAGGCCGTCGCCAGGACGACGATCTGTACGAGGCCGAGCAGCACGGACGGCATCGCGGCGCCCGCCAGGATCTCGGTGTCGCGCAGCTCCCCGGTGCGCAGCCGCTTGAGGACGAGTTCCTCGCGCCGCGCCGCGTACACGCTGACCAGGGCGCTGTAGATCGCGAACAGCAGCGAGAAGGAGATCGCGGAGGACAGCACGACGGTGCCCGAGCTGAGGCCGGTCCCCGCCAGGCGGTCCTCGGTCGCCGAGGCCTTGACGCTGAACGGCAGCACCAGCGGCACGAACATCGCCGTGAACAGGACGCCCTTGCTCCGCCCGATGAGCGTCAGCTCGGCCCGCGCGAGCGCCCGCAGCCGCCCCAGGGACGTGGTCGTGCCCCCGGTCGCCGGGGCCGGTGCGGCCATGGTCGTCGTACTCATACCGCCATCTCCTTCGCCCGCTCCGGCTCCCTGGCGGAACCCTTCGCCTCCTGCGCGATCCGCAGGAACGCCTCCTCCAGCGACGCGCCCCGCACATCGAGCCGCCGCAGTTCGACGCCCGCGTCCCGCGCCCACACGAGCAGCCCCGTGGCGGCCCGCTGCAGATCTCCGGTACGCAGCCGGACAAGCCGGCCCTCGACCTCGTGCCCGTCGACGCCGAGCGCGCCCAGCGGCGGCAGGTCCCCGACGAAGTAGCCGTCGGGCAGCTCGAAGGAGACCTGCGCGGGCTGCGCGGCGACGACCTCGTCGACGGTGCCCTCGGCCGCGATCCGCCCCTCGTGCAGGATCGCGAGCCGGTCGGCGAGCGACTCGGCCTCTTCCAGGTAGTGCGTGGTCAGCAGCACGGTGGTGCCCTCGGCGCGCAGCCGGCGCACCAACTCCCAGGTGTCGCGGCGCCCTTCGGCGTCGAGCCCGGTGGTCGGTTCGTCGAGGAAGAGCACCTCGGGCCGTCCGAGCAGCGCGAGCGCGAGGTCGAGCCGCCGCTTCTCGCCGCCGGACAGCTGCTTGACCCGCACCTTCCCGCGCCGCTGGAGCCCGACGGCCTCAAGGGCCTCCCCGACGGGCCGGGCCCCGCTGGTGCACCCGGCCCACATTCGTACGGTCTCGGTGACGGTCAGCTCGTTCGGGAAGCCGCCGTCCTGCAGCATCACCCCGATCCGCGGCCGCACCCGGTCCCGCTCGGTGTACGGGTCGTGCCCGAGCACCCGCACTCGACCACCGGCCGGGGCCGCGAGTCCTTCGATGACTTCGACGGTGGAGGTCTTTCCGGCGCCGTTCGTGCCGAGGAGGGCGAAGAGCTCGCCGCGGCCCACGGAGAAGCCGACTCCGCGCACCGCCTCGTAGGACCCTTTTGTGCCGTCCCCGTACACGCGGCGCAGATCAGTGACGTCGATCACGCGCTCGTTGCTGGTCATACGTCCAGCCTTCCGCCCGGGAAGGGAGGCGGGCAGTGCGCGCTGTCATCGGCCCGCATGACAAATGTCAGAAGGCCCGCAGCAACGACGAAGGCCCCGGTCCAGGAGGACCGGGGCCTTCGTTCTCTGAGCGAACGACGAGGTTCGAACTCGCGACCTCAACCTTGGCAAGGTTGCGCTCTACCAACTGAGCTACGTTCGCACTGCTTGCATCAGCCTACCGCACTCACCGAAGCGATCGGTACGCGATGCAGAGCGGGTGACAGGAATTGCACACTGCGCCTTCCCCCTGGAAGGGGGATGTTCTGCTACTGAACTACACCCGCATGTACTCCGTGAGGTCCGGCCCGTCGGCCTCGCCCCTCGGCGTGCTCCAGACTTTAGCCGACCGCTGGGGGTGCAACGCAAGTCGGTTGCCGAGGGGGCTTCCTGACGCGGGGGCCGGCACGGCTCAGTCGGCCGCGGGCGCGCTCAGTTGGCTTCCGCGAAAGCTTCGTAGACCCGCTTCGGGATGCGGCCGCGCGGCGGTACGTCGAAGTGGTTCGAGCGGGCCCAGGCGCGGACGGCGGCCGGGTCGGGGCTCAGGTCGGTGCGCTTGTACGCCTTGCCGGTCTTGATCGACCGCTTGCGGCCCGCCTCCAGGTACGGGGCCAGGGCCTCGCGGAGCTGATGGGCGTTGGCCTTATTGAGGTCGATCTCGTACGACGAGCCGTCGAGACCGAATGCGACCGTTTCCGTCGCTTCCCCGCCGTCGATGTCGTCAAAGAGGGTGACCACGACACGCTGCGCCACGAATATCGGTCCCTTCGTCCGGCACCCCGCTTTGACGTGCGGTGATGCAGACTGTCCAGCTGTTGTCAGGCAATGCTCGGGCAATGCGGCAACCCGAGTTCAGGCCGAGTGCCTGTATCTGCCAATTCCTTTTTACCCTGTCCGGCAATGCAGTGGGAAGACCAGTTAAAAGCCTCGGTGTGTCTCGCGGGGCGGATATCCGGAGTCTTTCCCTTAATTTTCCGTGGGGATCTCATGTCGTTGCCATAACGTGATCCGCATCTCGTAGCTTCCTACTGTCTACGCGAGTAGAAAATTTGGGCAGGTACGCTGAACGGACCAGCTCAACCCACACACCGGGAGTGCCAGTGGCACGCGTCGTAGTCGACGTCATGCTCAAGCCGGAGATCCTCGACCCCCAGGGCCAGGCGGTGCAGCGTGCGCTGCCGCGCCTCGGTTTCGACGGCATCTCCGACGTACGTCAGGGAAAGCGTTTCGAGCTCGAAGTGGACGGGCCGGTGGATGACGCCGCCCTCGCCCGTATCCAGGAGCTGGCGGAAACCTTCCTCGCCAACACCGTGATCGAAAACTTCACCGTCAAGGTGGAAGAGCCTGCGCAAGAGTCCGCGGTGGGGGCCGAAAAGTGACCGCTCGTATTGGCGTCGTCACCTTTCCCGGTTCCCTCGATGATCGCGACACTCAGCGCGCGATCCGGCTTGCCGGTGCCGAGCCCGTCGCGCTCTGGCACAAGGACAAGGACCTGAAGCAGGTCGACGCGGTTGTCCTGCCCGGCGGTTTCTCCTACGGCGATTACCTGCGCGCGGGCGCCATTTCGCGCTTTTCGCCGGTCATGGGGACGCTGATCGAGCAGGCGAAGGCGGGCCTCCCGGTCCTCGGGATCTGCAACGGATTCCAGGTCCTCACCGAGGCCCACCTCCTCCCCGGCGCGATGCTCGGCAACGACCATCTGCACTTCATCTGCCGCGACCAGAAGCTGCGGGTGGAGAACGCGGACACCGCCTGGACCGCCGACTACGAGGCGGGCCAGGAGATCCACATCCCGCTGAAGAACATGGACGGCCGCTACGTCGCCGACGAGCGCACGCTCGACATGTTGGAGGCGGAGGGCCGGGTCGCCTTCCGGTATGTGGACTTCAACCCCAACGGCAGCCTCCGTGACATCGCGGGCATCACCAACGAGGCGGGCAACGTCGTCGGTCTGATGCCGCACCCGGAGCACGCCGTCGAGCCCCTCATCGGGTCCGGCCGCACCGACGGCCTCCCGTTCTTCACCTCGATCCTCAAGAAGCTGGTCGCCGCGTCATGAGCCTCGACACCGTAGAGAACGCCGGAAAGACTCCCGACGTCGAGCTGCCCTGGGCCGAACTCGGCCTGAAGAAGGACGAGTACGAGCGCGTCGTGGAGATCCTCGGCCGCCGGCCCACCGGCGCCGAGCTCGCCATGTACTCGGTCATGTGGTCCGAGCACTGCTCGTACAAGTCGTCCAAGGTCCACCTGCGCCAGTTCGGCGAGAAGGCGCCGCAGAGCGACGCGCTGCTCGTCGGCATCGGCGAGAACGCGGGCGTCGTCGACGTCGGCAACGGCTACGCCGTCACCTTCAAGGTCGAGTCGCACAACCACCCGTCGTACGTCGAGCCCTACCAGGGCGCGGCCACGGGCGTCGGCGGCATCGTCCGCGACATCATCGCGATGGGCGCGCGGCCGGTCGCCGTCGTCGACCCGCTGCGGATGGGCGCGGCCGACCACCCCGACACCAAGCGCGTGCTCCCGGGCGTCGTCGCCGGCATCGGCGGCTACGGCAACTGCCTCGGCCTGCCGAACATCGGCGGCGAGGTCGTCTTCGACGCCTGCTACCAGGGCAACCCGCTGGTCAACGCCGGTGCCATCGGCGTCATGCGGCACGAGGACATCCACCTCGCCAAGGCGGCGGGCACGGGCAACAAGGTCATCATGTACGGCGCCCGGACGGGCGGCGACGGCATCGGTGGCGCCTCCATCCTGGCGTCCGAGACCTTCGACGACGCGAAGCCGTCGAAGCGTCCGGCCGTCCAGGTCGGCGACCCCTTCCAGGAGAAGCTCCTCATCGAGTGCACCCTGGAGGCCTTCGCCGAGCAGCTCGTCGTCGGCATCCAGGACCTCGGCGCCGCCGGAATCTCCTGCGCCACCAGCGAGTTGGCGTCCAACGGCTCGGGCGGTATGCGCGTCGAGCTGGACGACGTACCGCTGCGCGACTCGACGCTCTCCCCCGAGGAGATCCTGATGTCGGAGTCGCAGGAACGCATGTGCGCCGTGGTGGAGCCGGGGAAGGTCGACCGGTTCCTGGAGATCTGCGAGAAGTGGGACGTCATCGCCACCGTCATCGGTGAGGTGACCGACGGCGACCGGCTTGAGATCTTCTGGCACGGCGAGAAGATCGTCGACGTCGACCCGCGCACGGTCGCGCACGACGGCCCGGTCTACGAGCGCCCGCTGGCCCGCCCGGACTGGCAGGACGCGCTGCAGGCCGACGACGCGGGCAAGCTGCCGCGGCCTTCGACGGGTGACGAGCTCAAGGACCAGGTCCTCAAGGTCGTCGCGTCGCCGAACCAGGCGTCGAAGAAGTGGATCACTCAGCAGTACGACCACTTCGTGCAGGGCAACACGGTCCTCGCGCAGCCCGAGGACAGCGGAATGATCCGCATCGACGAGGAGACCGGCCTCGGCGTCGCCATCGCGACGGACGGCAACGGCCGGTTCGCCAAGCTCGACCCGTACACGGGCGCGCAGTTGGCGCTCGCGGAGGCGTACCGGAATGTGGCCACGACGGGTGCGAAGCCCCTCGCGGTCTCCGACTGCCTGAACTTCGGTTCGCCGGAGGACCCGGCCGTGATGTGGCAGTTCGCCGAGGCCATCCGTGGCCTGGCCGACGGCTGCCAGCAGCTCGGCACCCCGGTGACCGGTGGCAATGTCTCGCTCTACAACCAGACGGGCGAGGCGGCGATCCACCCGACGCCGGTCGTGGCGGTCCTCGGTGTGATCGACGACGTGGCGCGCCGCACGCCGGTCGCCTTCCAGGAAGAGGGCCAGCTCCTCTACCTGCTGGGTGACACGCGTGAGGAGTTCGGCGGTTCGGCCTGGTCGCAGGTCGTGCACGAGCACCTCGGTGGGCTGCCGCCGGCCGTGGACCTGGAGCGCGAGCGGCTGCTCGGCGAGATCCTCATCTCGGCGAGCCGTGACGGCATGATCGACGCCGCGCACGACCTGTCCGACGGTGGGCTCATCCAGGCCGTGGTCGAGTCGGCGCTGCTCGGTGGCAAGGGTGCGCGGCTGGTCGTTCCGGACGGCCTCGACGCGTTTACGTTCCTCTTCTCGGAGTCGGCGGGCCGTGCGGTCGTCGCGGTTCCGCGCAGCGAGGAGCTCCGCTTCAACGACATGTGCGGGGCGCGGGGGCTGCCCGTCACCCGTATCGGTGTCGTGGACGGTGAATCGGTCGATGTCCAGGGCGAGTTCGCGCTGCCGCTCGACGAGCTGCGCGAGGCGCACGAGAACACGATTCCGGCGCTCTTGGCGTAAGCCGTACGAGGGTGGGCCCCACCTCTCCGCCACGCGGACCGGGGCCCACCGTCCCCCCCCACGCCCCGGGGCTCCGCCCCGGACCCCGCGCCTCAAACGCCGGCGGGGCTGGGAGGTCGGGGCTCGGCTCTGGCGTCCGTGCCTCGATGGCCGGCGGGGCTGGGAGATCGGGGCTCTGCTCTGGCGTCCGTGCCTCGATGGTTGGCGGGGCTGGGAGATCGGGGCTCGGCCCCGGACCTCGCGGGCTATCGTCCGATGGCGGGGCTTTAGTTGCCCACCGCCCGCCTTGAGCACCGCCCACCCGTGGCGACCAAGCGCCACCCCGCCCATCTCCCACCACCCGCCCCCTCCTGGGGCGTCGGCCCCACGGGGACCCCACCCGCCTTGGGCAATCTGCCGTCTTGGGCGGCAGGGTGGGCAAGGCGGCCCCCGGTGCGGCGGGGTCATGACCATGGGGGTGCCCCGGTGCGGCCGAGGGACACGGGGGCGTGAGGCGTGGTCGTAGGCTCACTCCCATGCCGCCCGCCAAGAAGAAGCGCCCTCGCGCCTACGACTTCGTCAAGACCCGCGCCGCCGTGCTGGCCCAGTTCGACGCCGTGCGCACCGGCGTCGATTCGCTCACCCCGGCGCAGCTCGACGGCCCGACCCGGCTCGGCGCGTGGAACGTACGGGAGCTCGCCGCGCACATCACGATGGCGGCGAGCGCCGTCGCCCGAGGGCTCGCCGCCGCCGACGCGGCCAAGGCCGAACTCACGCCGCAGGACTGGCCGATGACCTCCGCCCAGCACGCCGAGGACATCGACGCGTACGTGACCGAACTCGCGGCGGGCAACGATCTCGCCGCGCTCTACGACGAGGCCGGGAAGGGCGTCGAACAGGCCCTCGCGGACCACCCCGCCGACGCCCTCGTCGCCAACCGCACCGGCCACCTGACCCTCGCCGACTACCTCCCCACCCGCTGCGTCGAACTCGTCGTCCACACCGACGACCTCAACGCCGCCGTGCCCGGCCTCGACATCCCGTACGACCGCCAGGCCCTCGCCACCTGCACCCGCGTCCTCGCCGACGCCCTCGCTACGAAGGCGCCGGGCGCCTCCACCGAGGTACGGATCCCGCCGTACGCCGTCGTGCAGTGCGTGGAGGGCCCCCGGCACACCCGCGGCACCCCGCCGAACGTCGTCGAGACCGACCCGCTCACCTGGATCCGGCTCGCCACGGGCCGGCTCCCGTGGACCACGGCGCTGGACGACGCGTTGGTGAGCGCCAGCGGGGAGCGCGCCGACCTGTCGGGACTGCTGCCGATCATGGCGTGATGCGTACGGGCCCCGTGGCGGGCCGGAACCGGAACACCGCCCGCCACGTCCCATTGCCATGCTCACGCTACGTACATCCCGTACCCGTGCTCTGACCAGCGGTGTCGGCCTGCCGCTCGCCGCGCTCACCGCCCTCGCCACCGTCACCGCCTGCGGCGACCAGAAGGCCTCCGGCGCGATGACGGTCGGCGGCGCCCCCATCGCCGGCGTCCACTGGACCGTGCAGAGCGTGACGGTGGACGGACACACCACCAAGAGCCCCGGCGGCGCGTACGTCGAGTTCGTCTCGGACGAGCGGGTGCGCGGCAACTACGGCTGCAACCACTTCGACGCCCGGGCCGAAGTCACCGACGACAGCGTCGACCTGGGCAAGGCGAAGCGGACCATGATGCTCTGCGAGGGCAAGGGCGTCAGCGCCTTCGAGGACACCCTCGCCCGCGCCCTCGCCGAGAAGAACACGGTGAAGGCGGCGGCGGGCGACCAGGGCCTCGTCCTCACCCGCGCCAACGGCGACACCGTCACCCTCGCCAAACAGCGCGACGCCAAGCTCGTCGGCACCAAGTGGAACGTCACGAGCCTGAGCGCCGACGGCACCACCGGCTCCCTGCCGAAGGCCGCCCAGGGCAGGGCCCGCCTCGTCTTCGAGAAGGACGGCCACATCAGCGCCCGCCTCGGCTGCAACAGCGGCCGCGCCAAGGCCACCGTGCAGGGCGACCACATCACCTTCGGACCGCTGACCAGCACTCGTATGGGGTGCATCGGGGCGGCCGGAGAGGTCGAGAAGACGATGCTCGATGTCCTGAAGAACAAGGTGAGTTACGACATTCAGGGCAACACCCTCACGCTGAAGCAGCCCGACGGCAGCGACAGCGGCATCGGCCTCACCGCCGCCGACGGGTGACAAGTCGGGTGACCCGGTCACGGCCGACGGGACATCAGGACGGATACGGCAGCAACTCCGCGTCCGTCCTCTCCCACGCCGCCCTCAACTCGGCCAGCAGCCCCGGCGCGTCGGCCGCCCGGTCGGCCTGTTCGCGGCGGTCGGCCGCGAGGTTGAACAGCTGGTCGTCTCCGCCGCTGCCCCGGTAGTACTTCCAGTCGCCGCGCCGCACGGCCCGCTCCCCGCGCACCCGCCAGAACAGCTCGCGCTCCGTCAACTCCTCGCCGCGCAACAGATAGCCCGCGAGGCTGGTGCCGTCCAGCGGGTACGCGGGGTCGGGGCGTGCCCCGCCGAGCTCCAGCAGCGTCGCCGTCCAGTCGGGGGTGAACACCGGCTCGTGGCTGACCTGCCCGCCGTCGATCCGGGCGGGCCAGCGCAGCACCGTCGGGACGCGGATGCCGCCCTCCTGGAGGGACGACTTGTTGCCGGACAGCGGCCAGTTGTAGGAGAAGCGCTCACCGCCGTTGTCCGAGGCGAAGAAGACGAGCGTGTCCTGTTCCTGACCGGACTCCTTCAGGGCCCTCAGCACCTGACCGATCGAGCGGTCGAGGTCCTGGACCATCTCCGTGTACTTCTCCACCGATCCACCGTCGTTGTGGAAGAGGGCTCGCTTGTCCCCGGCCCTGATCCGCCGTACGACCCCGGCGCTCGCCTCCTCGTCCCCGTCGGCGATCCACGGCCAGTGCGGGGTCGTGAAGTTGAGGTTGAGCAGCCACGGCCGCTCGCCGTGGTCCCGCTTCACGTACTCGCTCGCCCGCTCTGTCAGGATCCGCGTGTAGTAGCGCAGATCCTTGTACGTGGCGTCGCCCTCCCGCACCCGGCCCTCGTAGAGGTCGTACTCGCCGCCGAGGCCGAGCTTCGAGTAGTACTCCAGGGCCCCGCCGAAGTTCCCGAAGAACTCGTCCCAACCCGACTTCGTGGGCGAGTGGTCCGGCAGATACCCGCAGTGCCACTTGCCGATCAGGGCGGTCGCGTAGCCGGCGCCGCGCAGCAGTGAGGCGAGCGTGGGGTGGTTCGGGTCGAGGCCGACGGACCGGTCGGCGATCGGCTCGGCGAGACCGCCCTTCGTACGGCCCGGATAGCGGCCGGTGTAGAGGCTGAAACGGGTGGGGGAGCAGGTCGCGGAGCCGCTGTAGGCGTCGGTGAACCGGACGCCCTGGCGGGCGAGTCGGTCCAGGTTCGGGGTCTTGATGTGGGGCGAGCCGTAGGAGGAGAGGTCGGCCCAGCCGAGGTCGTCGCCCAGGATGAACAGGATGTTGGGCCGCCGCGATCCGCGTCCGGCGGCGGCACGGAAGGGCGTCTCACGGGGTTCGGCCGCACGGGCGGCGGGGCCCGTGGACCCGACTCCGGCGGCGACGGTGGCGACGGCCGCCCCGCCGAGGGCGCGACGGGACAGGCCGGTGGCATGCGAAGGCATGGGGTCTCCGAGGTGATGGTGGCCGCGGTGACGGCACACGAAGTACGCGCCTCAGGGGGCGCGGAAGCTGCGTTGACGGACGGCTCCGGCACAGCGGCGGGGGCCGACGACCGACGTCAGACGGACGTCAGGTGCAGGGGAAGATCACGCACAGAGACAGATCGCGCTCGCGACACGGACCAGGTCGACGTGGCGGCGCTCCACAAGGGTGACCACACGGTCACGGAGTGGCTGCATGGCTCGGGACTCTGCCGAGAATGACGCACACCTGTCAACTACTGGTCCGTAGTACGGACATCGCGATGAGTCGAGTGATGAGTCGAGTGATGAGTTGAGTCACATCCGCCCCGGTCAACCCGCGTAGCCACTGTCCCCAATTCGGACCACTGGGGGATCACGTCTACACTCGGTGCCGTGCCACGTGGTGACGGTCGACTCAATCACGACCTGCTTCCCGGCGAGAAGGGCCCCCAGGACGCTTGCGGCGTCTTCGGTGTCTGGGCGCCGGGTGAAGAGGTCGCAAAGCTCACTTACTTCGGGCTGTATGCCCTCCAACACCGGGGTCAGGAATCCGCGGGAATCGCGGTCAGCAATGGCTCCCAGATCCTCGTCTTCAAGGACATGGGACTCGTATCCCAGGTCTTCGACGAAACCTCTCTAGGTTCGCTCCAAGGTCATATCGCGGTCGGTCACGCCCGCTACTCGACCACCGGGGCCTCCGTATGGGAGAACGCCCAGCCGACGTTCCGCGCGACCGCGCACGGTTCGATCGCGCTCGGGCACAACGGCAACCTGGTCAACACGGCGCAGCTCGCCGAGCTTGTCGCCGAACTCCCCAAGGAGAACGGCCGCGCGACCCAGGTCGCGGCCACCAACGACACCGACCTGATCACCGCGCTGCTCGCGGGCCAGGTCGACGACGACGGCAAGCCGCTGACCGTGGAAGAGGCGGCCCTCAAGGTGCTGCCCGAGGTCAAGGGCGCCTTCTCGCTCGTCTTCATGGACGAGAACACGCTGTACGCGGGCCGTGACCCGCAGGGCATCCGCCCGCTGGTGCTCGGCCGCCTGGAGCGCGGCTGGGTGGTCGCCTCCGAGAGCGCCGCGCTCGACATCTGCGGCGCCAGCTTCGTCCGCGAGATCGAGCCGGGCGAGTTCGTCGCCATCGACGAGAACGGCCTGCGAAGCTCCCGATTCGCCGAAGCAAAGCCCAAGGGCTGTGTCTTCGAGTACGTGTACCTGGCCCGCCCGGACACGGACATCGCGGGCCGGAACGTGTACCTCTCCCGCGTGGAGATGGGCCGCAAGCTCGCCAAGGAAGCGCCGGTCGAGGCCGATCTGGTCATAGCGACGCCGGAGTCCGGAACGCCGGCCGCGATCGGCTACGCCGAGGCCTCCGGCATCCCGTTCGGAAACGGCCTGGTGAAGAACGCCTACGTCGGGCGCACCTTCATCCAGCCCTCCCAGACGATCCGCCAGCTCGGCATCCGTCTGAAGCTGAACCCCCTCAAGGAAGTCATCAAGGGCAAGCGCCTGGTCGTCGTCGACGACTCGATCGTGCGCGGCAACACCCAGCGCGCCCTGGTCCGCATGCTCCGCGAGGCCGGCGCGGCCGAGATCCACGTCCGGATCTCCTCGCCGCCCATCAAGTGGCCCTGCTTCTTCGGCATCGACTTCGCGACCCGCGCGGAGCTGATCGCCAACGGCATGACGGTCGACGAGATCGGCACCTCGCTCGGGGTCGACTCGCTCTCGTACATCTCCATCGACGGCATGATCGAGGCGACCACCATCGCCAAGCCGAACCTGTGCCGCGCCTGCTTCGACGGCGAGTACCCGATGGACCTCCCGGACCCGGAGCTCCTCGGCAAGCAGCTCCTGGAGACGGAACTGGCCGCAGGTCCTGCGTCCACGGCTGCGTCCGACGCGATCCGTCGTCCGTAGACCCCTCGTATCACCCAAGCGAAAGATCCCAGGCAATGTCTGAGACCAATACCGGTGCTTCTTACGCGTCCGCGGGCGTCGACATCGAAGCCGGTGACCGCGCCGTCGAGCTGATGAAGGAGTGGGTGAAGAAGACGCAGCGCCCCGAGGTCCTCGGCGGCCTCGGCGGCTTCGCCGGCCTCTTCGACGCCTCCGCCCTGAAGAAGTACGAGCGCCCACTGCTCGCCTCCGCGACCGACGGCGTCGGCACGAAGGTCGACATCGCCCGGCAGCTGGGCCGCTACGACACGATCGGCCACGACCTCGTCGCGATGGTCATGGACGACATCGTGGTGTGCGGCGCCGAACCGCTCTTCATGACGGACTACATCTGCGTGGGCAAGGTCCACCCGGAGCGGGTCGCGGGCATCGTGAAGGGCATCGCCGAGGGCTGCGTCCTCGCGGGCTGCGCCCTCGTCGGCGGCGAGACGGCGGAGCACCCGGGCCTGCTGGGCCCGGACGACTTCGACGTCGCGGGCGCCGGTACGGGCGTCGTGGAGCACGACAACCTGCTGGGCCCGGATCGCATCCGCAAGGGTGACGCGGTGATCGCCATGGCCTCGTCGGGCCTTCACTCGAACGGGTACTCGCTGGTCCGCCACGTCCTCCTGGAGCGCGCGGGGATGGACCTGGAGGCACACGTCGAGGAACTCGGCCGCACGCTCGGCGAGGAGCTCCTGGAGCCGACGAAGATCTACTCCCTGGACTGTCTCTCGCTCATCAGCACCACCGAGGTCCACGCCTTCAGCCACATCACCGGCGGCGGCCTCGCGGCGAACCTGGCCCGCGTGATCCCGGACGGCCTGCACGCCACGGTCGACCGCTCGACGTGGACCCCGGACCCGATCTTCGACCTCGTCGGTACGAAGGGTCAGGTCGAGCTCCTGGAGCTGGAGAAGACGCTGAACATGGGCGTCGGCATGATGGCGATCGTCCCGCAGGAGTCGGTCGAGGTCGCCCTCGCGACCCTGGCCGACCGCGGCGTGGACTCCTGGGTGGCCGGCGAGATCGTCGACCGCGGCGAGCACGCCACGGGCGCCGAGCTCACCGGTGACTACGCGAGCTGAGCCCCTCGGGGCCCTGCGGGGCCCCTCTGGGCAGCACAAAACCCGGTCCGGCGTGGTGACCACCCCGGACCGGGTGAAGTGCAGCGGCGATGACGTCGCTGACGTGCTACGAGGTCAAGCGCCTCGGCGTTGCGACGAAGGACCGGACTCGTCGTCCTCGTCCTCGTCGTCGTTGTACATATCCGCGTAGCGGGCGTACGGGTCGTCTTCCTCGTCGTCGTCCTCGAAAGGCTCGCCGTTCGGCGGCTGATTCGATACTGGATCCGACGTGGATGCGCCTAGCTCGTTGGCCAGACGCGACAGGTCAGTCCCGCCGCTGTTGTACTTCAGCTGGCGGGCGACCTTCGTCTGCTTGGCCTTGGCCCGGCCGCGCCCCATGGCTCGACCCCCTCGGTGATGGGGCTTCATGGCCCCAGAGTCTTGACACGCGTTCATGATCTGGAACGGACTCCCCGCAGGGAGACCGGTCCGTAGGGCTCCCACGGTACCTGAGCCCACGCCCATACGGTACGTCGCCCGCAGGACGCGCCTGGGCGCAGGACCAGCGAGAAGCCCTTTCCTCGCTGGTCAGCTGCGATTTTAACCTCTTCTTGGCGGGCGACCCGCCGGGAGCGTGACGCTCGTTACGCAAGCCGGGGACTCAGCCCCTGCCGCGCGCCTCCGCCATCCGCTGTTCGGCGATCCGGTCGGCCGCCGCAGCGGGCGGAATCCCATCGGACTTCGCACGAGCAAAGATGGAAAGTGTCGTGTCGAAGATCTTCGCGGCCTTCTCCTTGCACCGGTCGAAGTCGAAGCCGTGCAGCTCGTCGGCGACCTGGATCACGCCGCCCGCGTTCACCACGTAGTCCGGCGCGTAGAGGATCCCGCGGTCGGCGAGGTCCTTCTCGACGCCCGGGTGCGCGAGCTGGTTGTTGGCCGCGCCGCACACCACCTTCGCGGTCAGTACCGGCACGGAGTCGTCGTTCAGGGCGCCGCCCAGGGCGCAGGGCGCGTAGATGTCGAGGCCCTCCACCTGGATCAGCGCGTCGGTGTCAGCGACGATCCCGACCTCCGGGTGCCGCTCGGCGATCTGCCGCACGGACTCCTCGCGGACATCGGTGATCACGACCTCGGCGCCGTCCTCCAGGAGGTGCTCGACGAGGTGGTGGCCCACCTTGCCGACGCCCGCGATGCCGACCGTGCGGCCGCGCAGCGTCGGGTCGCCCCACAGGTGCTGGGCGCTGGCCCGCATGCCCTGGAAGACGCCGAAGGCGGTGAGGACCGAGGAGTCGCCGGCGCCGCCGTTCTCGGGCGAGCGTCCCGTGGTCCAGCGGCACTCGCGCGCGACGACGTCCATGTCGGCGACGTACGTACCGACGTCGCACGCGGTCACGTACCGGCCGCCGAGCGAGGCCACGAACCGGCCGTAGGCGAGCAGCAGCTCCTCGCTCTTGATCTTGTGCGGGTCGCCGACGATCACGGCCTTGCCGCCGCCGTGGTCGAGCCCGGCCATGGCGTTCTTGTACGACATCCCGCGCGCGAGGTTCAGCGCGTCGGCGACGGCCTCTTCCTCGGTGGCGTACGGGTAGAAGCGGGTGCCGCCGAGGGCGGGGCCCAGGGCGGTGCTGTGGAGGGCGATGACGGCCTTGAGGCCGCTGGCCCGGTCCTGGCAGAGGACGACCTGCTCATGGCCCCCTTGTTCCGAGTGGAAGAGGGTGTGCAGGACATCGCCGGTCACATTGGTCACTGTGGTGACTCCCCAGTACGTAGCGGCGGTTGAACGGAATCCCGTGCGGGTGGCGGGCGTCCGAGGTGGTGCGTGAGCAAGAGATTAGAGCGTGGACGGGACCGCCACGGCCGCAGTGCCGAGGATCACTCTCTCGCGCCGCGTCACAGGCCGGTGACCGAGTGGGACGATGGGCAGTGTTTTCCAGCCGGTGGGCGGGGGAGGGAGCAGCCGTGTCCAAGGTGTCTTCGGTGACCGTCCCGTACACGGCCTATCTGCGTGTGTACGAGCCCCTCGCGGCTTTCCCGCAGCCCGAGCGCGGCCATTGGGAGCGCTACGCGAAGCGCGAGCGGCTCCCCTCCTATCAGGACGAATTGCGCCGTTCTTTGGCCGATCTGCTGCCCACGCCGCCGGTGCCCGTTCCGGTGCACGAGAGCGACGACGCGTTTGTGATCGCGATCGACGGGGTGGTGTGCGTCTGCCCGTGGCGCACCCGGCTGCGCGGCTGGCAGGCCCTGGACGAGCTGCCGGGCGAGCTGCCGCCCACGGTCCTGGACGCGGCGATCCCCCCGGTGCTGCGCCGGCAGTCCACCGCCGACTACGAGCGCTGGCTGGAGCGCAATCCGGACGCCCGGCCCTGGATCCGTACGTCGACGTGGCAGGTGCCGATCAACTGGTTCGTGCTCGTCTCGGACGAGGAGCGGGAGTACGAGCAGAAGAGCGACGACGAGGACGAGGCGGCCGGCGCGGGCGTCGGCGTCCCGCGGCTTCGCTATCGCACGCCCATGGTGCAGGCCAGGCGCCGGGTCGCGCGCGGCCTCAAGGCGCTGAAGGACACGATCGAGGAAGGCCCGCTGATCGACGGCCTGGTAGATGTGGGGCGTTGGCTCGAGGAGTTCCACCCTCGTTCGTACGTCGAGCTCGACTACGGCGGACTCGTGCACACGCTGCCGCAGGACTTCCTGGAGGAGGACCACTCCGCGGCGGACGTCGCCGAGGGAATCGCGGCGCTGCGCTCCGGTGACGGGGACGGCGCGGGCGAGGCGTACGCGAGGCTTGTGGAACGCTGGCGGTCGGCTCGGGACCGGCAGTTCGCCAACTGAACGCCCTCATCCATCCCTTAGGGACCTACGTCCCGATCCGGGCGTTTGCCTCAAGCGTGATGGACGGCACTTAACTGGACCTTGCGCCCATCACCCCTCCTCGTGGCAAAATAGGACAAGGAGCCCGGGGAGGGCTCCTTCCGTCCAACTAAGTCCAACCAAGGGCGGATTACTCAGCATTGCACTGCCGCTGGGGGGTCTGATGGCTCCTGATCGCTCTGTGACTGATCGTCACTGTGGCGTGACTGTCCGCTATGGCACGGTCCATCGGCATCCGTCGCTGATGAACACCTGGGAGGGCAATTCCATCGGTTTGGCCGACGAGGCTGGACGGATGGTGTAGTTGTAGTGCCGAGGACAAGCCGTTCGTCCTATAACCGACTCGACTCGCGTCCGCCATTTCGGGCAACGCGGGTCAAGGTGCAGAATTTAGAGGAATGAACCGAGAAGGTTCGGTTCTCCGAGGAGGCCGCTCATGACCGCTCGCACCCCTGATGCCGAGCCGCTGCTGACCCCGGCTGAGGTCGCCACGATGTTCCGCGTCGACCCCAAGACGGTCACGCGCTGGGCGAAGGCTGGCAAGCTCACGTCGATTCGTACGCTCGGCGGACACCGCCGCTACCGCGAGGCCGAGGTCCGCGCTCTGCTTGCGGGCATTCCGCAGCAGCGCAGCGAGGCCTGAGGCACCGCATTACGCAGCAATACGGGCGTTTTCGGGCCCCCCAACCCGTGACTCGCCCACCCCTAGCTCCACTCGACGCGGGTCCTGCCCCAACAGGCCCCCTTCTTCCGAAGGTCCGCTGAGGCGTCATCTCAACAGCATCACGGAAGCGTCATCGATCGCGCTGGACTCCGCCGGGTCCAGCGCGATCTTTTTTGTGCGCGCGGGCCGCTGTGCGGTGGGGGTTCGTGTGTGCCCCTGTTGTGTCCCTGTTGTGCCCCTGCGGGTAGTGCAATTGCACATATTAAATTGAGCCGTTGTAGGGCGGGGGTAAGAAACGGTGTTTCCAAAACAAGTTCGGTGACACCCGTCACACGCCCCGTCACTTGTTGCAGGTGACGCCCTTGCGCTAATGGGCGCCGGCGTTGGCCGCAGCTCCTGCCGCGCGGTCGACTCTCCCCAGGCTGCCACCAGTTGAGGGCGCGCAGGGTCGGCTTTGGTCACGCCTTCGGGGGTCTTTCGTCCCCACTGTGCTCACGGGCGCTTCCACGGCGCTCCAGGGGCCTTCATGGCGGGCTCCATGGCGAGGCGCAGGAGTTGATGGCAGATGGGGCAGTGCCGGGTGAGGTGCCGGTAGCCGCTGGCGGCCGCGAGATGGGCGCGCAGCAGCGCGCGGGTTTCGTGCCGTCGCATCGGTGCCGTCATACGTCCGCCTCCGCCTCTCCGGCCGGTTCCTCGTTCCGGGGTACCGACCGGGCGCGGGGGAGTCAAGACACGTACACAAGACAGCAAGAAGGCCCGCACCGTTCGGTGCGGGCCTTCTTCTGCTGCGGTCCTGACGGGATTTGAACCCGCGGCCTCCACCTTGACAGGGTGGCGAGCACTCCAAACTGCTCCACAGGACCTTGATTTCGCCGCGCTGTACTGCGTTGCGCTGCGAGACAGGACTCTACAGCAGCGCAGGCCGTGCGGTCGAACTCACCGTATGCGGTCGACCGGTCACGGAACCTGCGCGTCGATCGCCTTCACGATCCGCTTGTCCGAGACGGGGTACGCGGTGCCCAGCGCGTGCGCGAAGTAGCTGACCCGCAGCTCCTCGATCATCCACCGGATGTCGAGCACCTCCTGCGGCACCGGACGCCCCTGGGGCATCTGCTCCAGCAGCCACAGGTACTCGTCCCGCATCTCGTGGACCTTCTCCATGCGGGTGGTGTCCCGCTGGACGTTGGTCGGCATCTGCTGGAGGCGGCGGTCGGCCGCGACGAGATAGCGCATCAGGTCGGAAAGCCGCCGCGTGCCGGTCGCGGTGACGAAGCCCGGCTTCACCAGTTCGTTCAACTGGCCGCGCACGTCCTGGAGGTTGGCGAGCAGCGTCGGGCTCTTCGTGGACTTCAGGCGCCGCTCACAGGCCTGCCAGGCCGCGAGCACCTGCTGCACCTGGCCGACCGTCCGCACGGTCGTGTCGACGATCTCCGCGCGCACCTTGTCGTAGAGCTTCCGGTACGACTCCTCGTCCCAGGCGGGGCCGCCGAAGTCGCCGATGAGCTTGTCCGCGGCCGCCATCGCGCAGTCGTCGAAGAGGGCCTGGACGGAGCCGTGCGGGTTGGCGGACAGGGCGAGCTTCTGCGGGTTGGTCAGCTTGTCCGAGGCGAACTTGCCAGGATTCACCGGGATGTTGCGCAGGATCAGCCGGCGCGTGCCCTTCCACATGGCCTGTGCCTGCTCGGCCTCGCTGTCGAAGAGGCGAACTGAGACGGTGCCGCCGGTGTCGCCGTCGTCGACGAGCGCCGGGTAGGCCTTCACCGGCTGGCCGGCCCGCCGGGTCTCGAAGACCTTCGACAGCGTGCCGACGGTCCAGTCGGTGAGGCCCTTCTGCTCGACCGAGGGGCCGCCCGCGCGCTCGGCCGTCGCCGCGGCCGCCTTGGAGATGGCCTGCCGGGCCTTCGGCTTCAGCTGGAGCTTCAGCGCCTCCAGGTCCTTGTCCTCGGCGAGCCCCCGGCGCCGCTCGTCGACGATCCGGAAGGTGATCTTCAGGTGGTCGGGTACGCGGGTGAGGTCGAAGTCGTCCGGCTGCACCGGGACGCCGACCATGCGCTGGAGCTCGCGCGCGAGCGTGACCGGCAGCGGCTCCTGGAGGGGGACCGCCCGGTTCAGGAACTCCTTGGCGTAGTTCGGCGCCGGTACGTAGTTCCGGCGGATCGGCTTCGGCAGGGATCGGATCAACTCGACGACCACGTCCTCGCGCAGGCCCGGGATCTGCCAGTCGAAGCCCTCGTCGGTGACCTGGTTGAGCACCTGGAGCGGGATGTGGACCGTGACGCCGTCCGCGTCCGCGCCCGGCTCGAACTGGTACGTCACCCGGAACTTGAGCCCGCCCTGGCGCCAGGAGTCCGGGTAGTCGTCCTTGGTGATCGCCTCGGCCGACTCCCGGATCAGCATCGAGCGCTCGAAGTCGAGGAGTTCGGGCTCCTCGCGCTTCTTGTGCTTCCACCAGGAGTCGAAGTGGGCGCCGGACACGACGTGTTCGGGGACCCGCTGGTCGTAGAAGTCGAAGAGGGTCTCGTCGTCGACGACGATGTCGCGGCGGCGGGCCCGGTGCTCCAACTCCTCGACCTCGGTGAGGAGTCTGCGGTTGTCCGCGTAGAACTTGTGGTGCGTGCGCCAGTCGCCCTCGACCAGGGCGTTGCGGATGAACAGCTCGCGGCTGACCTCGGGGTCGATGCGGCCGTAGTTCACCTTGCGCTGCGCGACGAGCGGGACGCCGTACAGGGTCACCTTCTCGTACGCCATCACCGCCGCCTGGTCCTTCTCCCAGTGCGGCTCGCTGTAGGTGCGCTTGAGGAGGTGCTCGGCGAGCGGCTCGACCCACTCGGGCTCGATCTTCGCGTTCACGCGCGCCCACAGGCGCGAGGTCTCCACCAGCTCCGCCGACATCACGAAGCGCGGCGGCTTCTTGAAGAGGGCCGAGCCCGGGAAGATCGCGAACTTGGCGCCCCGGGCGCCGAGGTACTCGTTGCGGCCGCGATCCCGGCCCGCCTGCTTGGGGTCCTTCTGCGTGGATTCCTTGCCCGCGGCGGAGCCGCTATTGGACACAGCCTTCACGTCCTTCATGCCGATGTGCGAGAGCAGACCGGACAGGAGGGAGACGTGGACGGAGTCGCCGGCCGCGTCCTGGTCGTTGAGATGGATGCCCATCTGCTTCGCGACCGTTCGCAACTGCGTATAGATGTCCTGCCACTCACGGATGCGCAGGAAGTTCAGATACTCGCGCTTGCACATCCGGCGGAAGGCCGATGAGCCGAGCTCGCGCTGCTGTTCGCGTACGTAGCGCCACAGGTTCAGGAAGGCGAGGAAGTCGCTCGTCTCGTCCTTGAAGCGGGCGTGCTGCTGGTCGGCCTGCGCCTGCTTCTCCTGCGGGCGCTCGCGCGGGTCCTGGATGGACAGGGCCGCGGCGATCACCATGACCTCGCGTACGCAGCCGTTCTTGTCGGCCTCCAGGACCATGCGGGCCAGGCGCGGGTCCACGGGGAGCTGGGCGAGCTTGCGGCCCTGCTGCGTGAGCCGTTTGCGTACGTCCTTCTGCTTCGGGTCCAACGCGCCCAGTTCCTGGAGCAGTTGGACGCCGTCGCGGATGTTGCGGTGGTCCGGCGGGTCGATGAAGGGGAACTTCTCGATGTCGCCGAGGCCCGCCGAGGTCATCTGGAGGATGACGGAGGCCAGGTTCGTACGGAGGATCTCCGCGTCCGTGAACTCGGGGCGGGCGAGGAAGTCGTCCTCCGAGTACAGGCGGATGCAGATGCCGTCGGACGTACGGCCGCAGCGGCCCTTGCGCTGGTTGGCGCTGGCCTGGCTGACCGGCTCGATGGGCAGGCGCTGCACCTTGGTGCGGTGGCTGTAGCGGGAGATGCGGGCCGTGCCGGGATCGATGACGTACTTGATGCCGGGGACCGTCAGGGACGTCTCCGCGACGTTCGTGGCGAGGACGATCCGTCTGCCCGTGTGGCGCTGGAAGACGCGGTGCTGTTCGGCGTGCGAAAGCCGCGCGTAGAGGGGGAGGACTTCCGTGAACTTGTACTTCTTCTTCTCCAGCGCGTCCGCCGTGTCGCGGATCTCGCGCTCGCCGGAGAGGAAGACGAGGATGTCGCCCTCGCCCTCGCGCTGCAGTTCCTCCACCGCGTCCGTGATCGCGGTGATCTGGTCGCGGTCGGCGTCGTCCGAGTCCTCTTCCAGGAGCGGCCGGTAGCGCACCTCCACCGGGTACGTACGGCCGCTGACCTCGACGATCGGGGCGTCCCCGAAGTGCCGGGAGAAGCGCTCCGGGTCGATGGTCGCGGAGGTGATGACGACCTTGAGGTCCGGGCGCTTGGGCAGCAGTTGAGCGAGATAGCCGAGCAGGAAGTCGATGTTCAGCGACCGCTCGTGGGCCTCGTCGATGATGATCGTGTCGTACGCGCGCAGCTCGCGGTCCGTCTGGATCTCGGCGAGCAGGATGCCGTCCGTCATCAGCTTCACGAACGTCGAGTCCTGGTCGACCTGGTCCGTGAACCGGACCTTCCAGCCGACCGCCTCGCCCAGCGGCGTGTGCAGCTCGTCGGCGACGCGCTCGGCGACCGTACGGGCCGCGATCCGGCGGGGCTGGGTGTGGCCGATCATGCCGCGCACGCCGCGGCCGAGGTCGAGGCAGATCTTCGGGATCTGCGTGGTCTTTCCCGATCCGGTCTCACCGGCGACGATCACGACCTGGTGGTCGCGGATCGCGTCGGCGATCTCGTCCTTCTTCTGGCTGACCGGGAGCTGCTCGGGGTACGTGACGTCGAGGGCGGCGCGGCGCTCGCGACGGACGTCGGTGCGCGCGGCGGACTTCTCGGCCTCCGCGTCGATCTCGGCGAGGACGGCGGCGCGGGCCTCCGGCTTGCGGATCTTGCGGGCACCTTCGAGCCTGCGCCCGAGCCGGTGCTCGTCGCGCAGGGACAGCTCGGACAGCCGCCGCGCTACGGCGGCGAACTGATCGGCGGCGGGGGCAGGCTGCGTAGACATACGTCCCCAAGGATCTCACCTCGACGAAACGCGTGGCGACCGGTTTTGCGGGCGGTGCGGCGGGCCCGCCCGGAGGCGTGGGCCCGGTGGACGAGTCGGGACCTTCGTCCGGATGTAGTCCGCTTATGTGTGGCTTAACGTGCGGATATGTCGCAGACGCCCGATGGGTCCGGATCACACGACGCGCACCCGCCGCACGGCGCGCACGGGCGCCCGCTGAGCGGGGCCGAGCGCTGGGCCGGCTTCAAGCGGTCGCCGTTCCTTCCGGCGTGTGTGCTCGTCCTCATCCTGGCCGCGGCGGCGGCCCTCTTCGCCGGTTCGTACACGTACTCCATGGCGAACCCGACGCCGCACCACATCCCGACCGGGGTCACCGGGGAGCACGACGCCGCGCGGCGCAGCGCGTTCGTCGGGGCGATGGAGAAGGCGCTCGACGCCCAGCTCGACCTCAAGGTGTACGACTCCCCGCAGGCGGCCCGCGACGCCCTCGACGCCCAGAAGATCTACGCGGTCTTCGACGTGCGGGACAACGGCGCCCGGGTCCGCCTCGACGTCTCCGGAGCCTCCGGCGTCACCGTCGCCCAGGTCTTCGCCGAGGCGGCGCCCCCGGTGAGCAAGGCGACCGGCATCCCGGTGTCGGTGAAGGACGTGAACCCGCTGCAGGGCGGGGATCCGCGCGGCCTGACGATCTTCTACATCACGCTCGCCGCCGTGATCATCGGCTTCGTCGGCGCGATCCAGCTCAGCGTGCACGCGCGCGGCCTCAACCCGGCCGAGCGGATCGCCTTCACGATCGCGTACGCGCTGCTCGGCGGGTTCGCGGTAGCGGCGGTCGCGGACTGGGGCCTGGGGGCGGTGGATCTGCCCTTCGCCGAGTCGTGGCTGATCCTGGCGCTGACGATGTTCACCTGCGGCATGGTCTTCACGATGTTCAACACGTTCTTCCACCGCTGGGCGATGATCCCGACGTGGGGCCTGCTGGTGCTGCTCGGCAACCCGGCCTCCGGCGGCGCGGTGGCGCCTCCGCTGCTGCCCACGGTCATCGGCCGCCTCGGCCAGTGGCTGCCGCCGGGCGCCTCGTACAACGCCCAGCACACGGCGGTCTACTTCCAGGGCAACCAGCACGCCTTCCCGTTCCTGGTCCTGGCCGGCTGGTCCGTGGTGTCGTGCGCCCTGTTCTGGTTCTGGCGGCACAGGCATCCGGGCGGGCGGGGCACCGGGCCGTTGCACGCGGCGGCGGTGTGAGGCGGGGCTGATCAGGGCGTGCCGATGCGCTCCGGAGCGGTGGCGAGTACCGCGTCGAGGAGTCCGGGGAAACAGGCGTCGAGTTCATCGCGTCGCAGGCTGAGCATGCGGCGCGCCCCCTCCACCCGGACCTTGAGGATTCCTGCCTCGCGCAGCACCCGCTGGTGATGGGAGAAGGTCGACCGGCTGATGGCGAGCCCCGCGGCCTCCTGCAGCCGCGTGCACGGCGATTCCTTCATCGAGGCCAGGGTTCGCACGGCGCTGAGCCGTGCGGGGTCGGCCAGCGCTGCCAGGACGGTGGCCAGCCGCAGTTCGTCCTGGGGCGGGTGCTGGGTCTCGATCCGGGTGCTCACGGTGGTGAGCGTAGCGGAGGCTTGTCCGTACGTCGATGACCATCGTAGTGTTCGACGCTCATCGACATAATGGCCATCCTGCGGAGGCGGCTGATCATGAGCATCGAGAGAGTGGCACTGGTGACCGGCGGATCCCGCGGTATCGGCGCCGCCATTGCCCGGCGCCTGGCAGCCGACGGCCTGTCGGTCGCGCTGACCTACTCGGCTTCGCCGGGGCGTGCGGATGAGGTGGTGCGCGAGATCGAGCGCGCCGGTGGGCGGGCGCTGGCTCTGCGGGCCGATGTCGCGGAACCGGGTGCGGTCGCGGCGGCGGTCGAACGCACGGCCGCTGATTTCGGGAGCTTGGACGTTCTCGTCAGCAACGCCGGTATCGCCGACGCGGGCTCGGTGGAAGCGCTCGGCCCCGAGCGGATCGACCGGATGATCGATGTGAACGTGCGCGGCGTCCTGCACACCATCAGGGCGGCGCTTCCCCATCTCGGCCAGGGCGGCCGAATCGTCACCGTGGGCAGCATGATCGCCGAACGCGTGCCGTTCGCCGGCGGCGCTGTCTATGCCATGACCAAAGCGGCCGTTGCCGGTCTGGTGCGTGGCCTGGCAAGGGACTTGGGCCCCCGAGGGGTCACCGTGAACAACATCCAGCCCGGACCCACCGCCAACGACAGCATGCCGGCGGACGGCCCGGCCGCGGACGCCATGCTCCCGTGGCTCGCGCTGTCCCGCATCGCGAGCCCGGACGAGATCGCGGGACTGGTTTCCTATCTGGCCGGCCCCGAGTCCGGTTACATCACAGGGGCGAGCCTGACCATCGACGGCGGATTCACCGCCTGACCCGGGGTGCCGGTGTCGGGTACGCGGCACGAAAACGCCCCCTCCGGGAGACCCGGAGGGGGCGAAAGCCCTGATGGGCTGCGGTGGCTGGGGCCGGGGTCGAACCGGCGACCTTCCGCTTTTCAGGCGGACGCTCGTACCAACTGAGCTACCCAGCCACGAAGTTCACGAGGAACTTCAGCGGTCCTGACGGGATTTGAACCCGCGGCCTCCACCTTGACAGGGTGGCGAGCACTCCAAACTGCTCCACAGGACCTTGCTGTTGTGCGAGACAAGCGAGAGCAAGTGTCTCACACGGTTGTGCGTGCCCCCAACGGGATTCGAACCCGTGCTACCGCCTTGAAAGGGCGGCGTCCTAGGCCGCTAGACGATGAGGGCTATCGGCCCGCCTGCGCGCTTTGCAGCGCGTCGGGGACGTGAGAAGCATATGGGATGCGGGGAGCTATCGCCAAAACGGTTTACGGGGAGCTCTCCGCGGGGCTCGACGGGGTGCTCGGCGACGGGGTCGCTCCGGGCTGGTTCTCCTTGGGGAGGTGGCGGCTGACCTCGGCCTTCGTGAGGCCCAGGCCGCCGAGGCGGATCTCGTCCCAGGCCTGCAGACGCCTGGTGTCCCGGTCCATGTAGAGGACCGAGGCCTCGACCGGGTCGGGGTGGCCGTTCTTGTTGTCGACGGCGCGCAGGCCGCTGCCGCCGGTGGAGCCCTCGATACGGAGCCGGGTGCCGAGGGGGAGCTGTTCCATCTCCTGGTGGTGGACGTGGCCGGCCAGGACGAGCGGCACCGTGCCGTCCACCTCGCGGGCCGCGACCGGCTCGTGGGCCATCGCGATGTCGACCGGGGTGCCCGCCGCGGCCTGGTCGCGCAGCGCCGAGGCGAGCCGGATGCCGGACAGCTTCTCGGCGGGGTCGCCCTGCGCCTTCACCGCGCGGTCCGGGGTGTACTGCGGGTCGCCCATCCCGGCGAAGCGCAGGCCCGCGACCGAGACCGCCTTGCCGTCGTCGAGGACGTGGACGTTCTTGAAGCGGTCGCGGGAGGAGAGGTACTTCTGCGTCGCGTTCTTCGAGTCGTGGTTGCCGCGGATCCAGACGTAGGGCACGCCGAGGTCCTTGATCGGGTCGAGGAAGGCGTTCTCGGCCTTGGAGCCGTGGTCCATCGTGTCGCCGGTGTCGACGATCGCGGAGATCTTGTACTGCTCCACGAGCGAGGCGATGATCTTCCACGAGGCCGGGTTGAGGTGGATGTCCGAGACGTGCAGGACGCGGATCGTCGAGGGGTCCGGCTGGTACGTGGGGAGCGTGGACGTCGCGTCGTAGAGCTTGGTGACGTTGGTGACCAGGAGGGCCAATTCCTTTTGGTACGCGTCGAATTCGGTGACGATCGAGCGGGCGCTGCCGACCACGGAGGGGGCCGAGGAGAGCAGGCCGGAGAACTTCGGTTCCAGGACCGACTCCGGGTTCCACGTCGCGTACGCCGTGCCGCCGGACGCCGCGAGGAGCGTGAGGGCGAGGCCGCCGGCCGCCAGGGCGCGGCGCGGGCGGCGGTAGACCACGAGGCCGAGCGTCGTGGCGCCCGCGACCACCGCCACGCAGGAGCGCACGGCCAGGTCGACCGTGCCGTGCTCGACGTCGCGCGCCACCTCGTCCTGGAGCCCGGAGAGGCGCTCGGGGTGGTCGACGAGGGCCTGGGAGCGGACCGGGTCGAGGCGGTCCACGTCGACGTCGAGGCGGATGGGGGCGGTGTGGGAGCGCAGTTCCAGGGCGCCGAGCGGCGACACGTTGATCTTCGTACCGCCCGTGAAGGACGGGCGCAGCGTCATCTTCGTGTCCATGGGCCCCACCGGCGTACGGACACTGCCGACGATCAGCAGGCCGAGCCAGGCGCCGAGCAGGACGACGGAGACCAGGCCCAGGGCGCGTACGTAGGGGTGCGGGGGGTGGACCAGTTCGAGGACCGGGTGGGGGTGGCGGTCGCGGTAGTGGCGCAGCAGGGCCGAAGGCGCGCCGCGTACGCCCCGCATGCGGCGGCGGAGTCCACGTATGGCGGCGGCTGGCGAGCGGGCCATTGCTCCCGTATGCCCAAGTGCGCGGGTGGATATGCGGGTTGTCACGGACAATGGCCGTGTGCTGGAGATGACGCGCGAGACGTTCGAGGAACTGGTCGCCGAGGCGCTCGACCGGATCCCGCCCGAGCTGACCCGACTGATGGACAACGTGGCCGTGTTCGTGGAGGACGAGCCGCCCGCCGACGATCCCGAGCTCCTCGGGCTCTACGAAGGGACCCCGCTCACCGAGCGGGGCGAGTGGTACGCGGGGGTGCTGCCGGACCGGATCACGATCTACCGGGGGCCGACGCTGCGGATGTGCGAGTCGAGGGAGGACGTGGTCGCGGAGACCGAGGTGACCGTGGTGCACGAGATCGCGCACCACTTCGGGATCGACGACGCGCGGCTGCACGCGCTCGGGTACGGGTGAGGGGGGGGCAGGTCACGCGGACGGTGCGGGTGAGGTCCGCGTGCTGTTTGTGGGGGCTTTGTGCGGTGCCCGCGTGGCGCGTGTCCTCGTACGGGTGACGGGAGTTGGGAACGGTACCGCCCACCCGTGATCCCCCACCCGCGGTGGTCCCGTTCCCGTGCACCGGAGGTGCTCGACCGTGCGCCAACTGTCCGTATCGCAACGCGCCCTGTCGCGCCGTGCGCTCCGCCTGGGCCGGCTGGCCGCGACCACGATGGCCGTCGCGGCGGCCGCCGGATGCATGAGCGTGGGCGCGGACGGCGGCGGAGCGAACGACCACCACTCCCCGCCGCAGCGCGGCTCGGGCGCCGCGCCCGACGGCGGCACCGAGGTCTCCGACGGCGACGGCGGCGGGGCGGGCGTCGGCGCGCGGGCGGGGCAGGCGTCGGCGACGCCGAGCGCGCCCGCCCCGCCCGCCGAGACGGCGCCGCCCTCGTCGTCGGCCCCGCCCACGCCCACCGAGGCGTCCACCCCGCCCTCGCGGTCCGCCTCGCCGTCCCGGAGCAGCGCGTCGGCGACGCCGCCCACGCAGCGGCCCGGCTCGCCCAGCGCGACGGCCTCCCCCTCGCCCACGAAGTCCTCCGCCGCGCCCTCGTCGTCCCCGCCGACCGCCGAGCCCTCGTCGTCGGCGCACGAGGGGGCGGCGACGGAAGGGGGCGGGGAACCGCGGCCGCAGGCGGGGGACCCCGCCTGACCGGGAACGCAGTGTGATCCGGGTCTCAGGGATCTGGTTTGCCTCGGGGGGTGGTGGGTGCGTATGGTGGTAGATCGTTTGATCCCATTTGCCCGGCGCCGCTGAAGACGAGCGCCCCGTGGCGCGTACTCTCCCTTGCCGTGGCTGGACCGCATTGAGGCGGTCGATTTGCTGAATTGCGAATACACGGAGTTGCGGGCGCGTGCCGAGACTCCGGAAGGTTTCGCATTTCGCATGTCCATTTCCACTGAGAACTTCGCCGACCAGGCTGTCGACCAGGCCGCTGACCAGGCCGTCGAGAACGACACCGTCGACGTCATCGAGAACGACGAGCCCACCGTCACCTTCGCCGACCTCGGTCTCCCCGAGGGCGTCGTGCGCAAGCTCGCCCAGAACGGTGTGACCACGCCGTTCCCGATCCAGGCCGCGACCATCCCGGACGCCCTGGCCGGCAAGGACATCCTCGGCCGTGGCCGCACCGGCTCCGGCAAGACGCTGTCGTTCGGCCTGCCGACGATCGCCCGCCTCGCCGGTGCCCGCAGCGAGAAGCACAAGCCGCGCGCCGTCATCCTCACCCCGACCCGTGAGCTCGCGATGCAGGTCGCGGACGCGCTGCAGCCGTACGGCGACCAGGTCGGCCTGAAGATGAAGGTCGTCTGCGGCGGTACGTCGATGGGCAACCAGATCTACGCCCTGGAGCGCGGCGTCGACATCCTCGTCGCCACCCCGGGCCGCCTGCGCGACATCATCAACCGCGGCGCCTGCTCCCTGGAGAACATCGAGGTCGCCGTCCTCGACGAGGCCGACCAGATGTCCGACCTGGGCTTCCTGCCCGAGGTCACCGAGCTGCTCGACCAGGTTCCGGCCGGCGGCCAGCGGATGCTGTTCTCCGCCACCATGGAGAACGAGATCAAGACGCTCGTCACCCGCTACCTGAACGACCCGGTCTCGCACGAGGTCGACGCCGCGCAGGGCGCCGTGACGACCATGTCGCACCACATCCTCATCGTGAAGCCCAAGGACAAGGCGCCGGTCACCGCGGCCATCGCCTCCCGCAAGGGCCGCACGATCATCTTCGTACGTACGCAGCTGGGTGCCGACCGCATCGCCGAGCAGCTCCGCGACTCCGGTGTGAAGGCGGACGCGCTGCACGGCGGCATGACGCAGGGCGCGCGTACCCGAGTCCTCGACGACTTCAAGAAGGGCTACGTCAACTCCCTCGTCGCCACCGACGTCGCCGCCCGCGGCATCCACGTCGACGACATCGACCTGGTCCTGAACGTGGACCCGGCCGGTGACCACAAGGACTACCTGCACCGCTCCGGCCGCACCGCGCGTGCGGGCCGCTCCGGCACGGTCGTCTCCCTGTCGCTGCCGCACCAGCGCCGCCAGATCTTCCGCCTCATGGAGGACGCGGGCGTCGACGCCGGCCGGCACATCATCCAGGGCGGCGCCGCCTTCGACCCGGAGGTCGCCGAGATCACCGGCGCCCGGTCCATGACCGAGGTGCAGGCCGAGTCCGCGGGCAGCTCCGCGCAGCAGGCCGAGCGCGAGGTCACCGACCTCACCAAGCAGCTGGAGCGCGCGACCCGTCGCGCCGCCGAGCTGCGCGAGGAGGCCGACCGCCTCACCGCCCGCGCCGCCCGTGAGCGCGGCGAGGACGAGGAGGGCGTGGCCGCCGCCGTCACCGCCGCGCAGGAGGCCGCCGCCGAGCAGGCCGCACAGGCCGCCGCTGCCGCCGAGGAGGCGCAGCGCAAGGAGCGCGCCGAGCGTTCCGACCGCGGTGACCGTGGCGACCGTTCGTCTTCGTACGAGCCGCGTCAGCGCCGTGACGAGCGGGGCAACTACGAGCGTCGTGACCGTCGCGACGACCGGGGTGGCGACCGTGGCGGGTTCCGCCGCGACAACGACCGCGGTGGCGACCGGGGTGGCTTCCGCCGGGACAACGACCGCGGTGGTGACCGTGGTGGGTTCCGCCGTGACGACCGTCGCGACGACCGTGGTGGCGACCGTGGCGGTTTCCGTCGCGACGACCGCGGTGGTGACCGTGGTGGGTTCCGTCGTGACGACCGTCGGGACAACGACCGGGGCGGCGACCGTGGCGGTGACCGCGGTGGGTTCCGTCGGGACAACGACCGCGGTGGCGACCGTGGCGGTGACCGCGGTGGCTTCCGTCGCGACGACCGTCGGGACAACGACCGGGGCGGCGACCGGGGTGGCTTCCGTCGGGACAACGACCGCGGTGGCTTCAACCGTGACCGCGGCTTCAACCGCGACGACCGCGGCGGCCGTTCCTTCGAGCGCCGCGACGACCACCGGGGTGGCGACCGTGGCGGCTTCCGCCGCGACGACCGTCCCTCGGGCCACCGGGGCAGCGACCGCCCGTTCAACCGCGACCGCCAGGGCGACCGCCCCTCCGGCGGGCACCGTCCCTACGGCCGCCGTGACGACCACCGTGGCGGCTCCTTCGGGCGCCGTGACGACAAGCCGCGTTGGAAGCGCAACGGCTGACACTGACGTGTGAGGGAGAAACCCGAGAGACGCTCTGCGTCTCTCGGGTTTTTCATGTCCGTGGCGCCTGAGGCGCTGTTAAGCTCCGGACGCCCTGTGCACAGGGCAGCCTTTCGAGGGGCCCCACCCCCTCCGCCATGGATGCGTGCCGAACCGGGTCACGCCATGCCCAGGAGGGGACAGTTGGGGCGTCACGCCTTACTTCGCAGGGGAGCCGTCGCGCGGACGGCCGCGGCCGTCGCCGTGCTGGCCGCGTGTGCGACGGCCGTCGTCGCGCTGGAGCCGGACGCCGAGGCCGCCGGCAGCACCGAGGCCGTCGTACCGGCCACGTTGCGGGCCACGCCACGGGCCGACCGGGTCGTGTTCGCGGGCGACTCCGGGTTTCTGCACCAGCGCGAGGGCGACGGGGTGCTGTGGACGCCGTACGCCACCCCGGACGGGTCGACGCAGGTCGGTTCGCTCACCGGCGACAGCAGCAGGTACGCGAACAACGGCTTCGCCTCGGACGTGGTGGCGAGGCCCGCAACGCTCGGCTCCACCACCACGGTGACCTTGCACGACATGCGTGACGGCAGTGAGCGGAAGCTGGTGCTGCCCGCCGGCCAGCACTACGCGGGCAGCTACGGCTCCACCGTGCTCAGCGTGACGTACAGCGGAGCGAACGTGGTGTCCTGGCACCTGCTGCGGCTGGTGAACGGCACGGTCGAGGACCGACAGGTGACCGGGTTCCCGGCGGGTTCCACACTGCGGCAGTGGGCCTCGGCGGCGAACGGGAAGGGCCTGTACACCTCCTACACCGTGGACGGTGTCACGCACGCCGCCTGGGTCGATCTGGCCGGGGCAAGAGCCACCACCGTCCTGGAGGACCAGCGGCGCAGCGGCTCCCGCTCGGCGCTGCTCGGGGACCGGCTGACCGTCTGGCACACGGACGGCTCCGTCGCCGTCTTCGACACCGCCGACTTCGCGAAGCCGGTGCGTACGTTCACCGTCCCGTACGAGACGAACGCGCGGCTGCTCGGCGCGGCCGGGGACGCGCTGCTCGTCGCCCGCTACGACGCCCCGGCCGACGGTTCGACGGTCGCCGCGGACGCCCGCGTACACCGCATCGTCGCCGTGCCCGCGGCCGGTGGCGCCGAGCGGACCCTGCTCACGCAGGCGAGCGCGGACGTCGACGTGGCGCGGGACGGCAGCGTGGTCGTCGTCGCCGGCAGTGCCCCCGAGGCCGCGACCCTCCAGCGCCTCACCGTCGTCGACGGATCGCCCCGGGCGACCGGACTGGGTGCCATCGCGCCGGTGCGCTCCCAGTCCGTGGCGCCGGCCGTCGCGAACGGGCGGCTGCTCACGGCCGACAGCATGCTCGGTACCGGCGTGACGCTCAACCGCCGTACGGTGTCCGTCACTTCGCCGCCCGCCTTCTCGGCGCCCACCGCGCAGGAGGGCGGCGCGGGGCTGAACTGGTCCGGCTGCTTCGAAGAGTTCCCGTGCCCGGACGTGCGGGCCACCGGCGACGGCCGGATGGTCGTCGAGGACACCTACACCGACCCGGCGCGGCTCGTGCCCGCCGACGGCTCACCGAGCACGGAGCTGGGCACCACCCTCCACCAGGCCCAACTGGACGACGCGTCCGGCCGGTTCGCCGTGGTGCGCGGCTGGAAGGAGGCGGAGGGCGAGCACTTCGTCCAGGTCGTCGACCTCGACAAGAACGCGCCGCTGCGCACGCTCCCCGACGGCGACTACGCGCTGTGGGGCCGCACCCTGTGGCAGAAGGGCAGCACGGCGGGCACCTTCGTCCCCATGGACGTCGTCACCGGGGCCAAGGGCACGGCCGTGAGTGTCGGCTCCGGCTGCACCAATCCGTTCGGGGTCCGGGCCGTCGGGAACTGGCTGTACTGGGACTGCGCCTCGGGCACCGCGAAGGCGGGCCTGAAGAACCTCGCCACCGGGCGGACGACCGCGCTCGGCCGTCGCGCGCGCGAGCTCGGTGACGGCTGGATCGCGTCCACCGTCGGCGACGCGGTCGTCGTGGACGACGTCACCTCCGGCACCCCGGCCGAGGTCACCCGCTTCACGCCCAAGGGCCTCAACCCGGGCAAGGAGTGGTCGGCGGACCACTACGGCGGCCCGCTCGCCTGGGTCGACGCCAAGGAGAACGTCCACGTGGTCCGGGTCTCCACGGTCGCGTCGCCGCTCGCCCAGACCGATGCGGACACCCCGGCCACCGCCGCCGTGCGGGGCGGCGCCGCTGCGTGGACGGCGCGCTGGTGGCTGTCCAAACCCGCCGCGTCCTGGAAGCTCACGCTGAAGAACAAGGCGACCGGAGCAACCGTCCGTACGCTCACCGGCGGCGAGACCCGCGGTGCGGTCTCCGCGTCCTGGAGCGGCACGACCGCGACCGGCGCGCTGGTGGCCAACGGCACGTACACCTGGACGCTGACCGCCCAGCCCGCCGACGGGCAGGGCGCCGCGCTGGTGCGCACCGGCACCACGAAGGTGTCCGGGGCGGCCGCGGTGCGCCGCGACCACGCGGGCGCGAGCGCCACCCCCGACGGCATCGGCGACCTCCTCACCCTGAACTCCGGCGGCGCCTTCACCTTCCAACAGGGCGACGGCAAGGGCGCGTTGAGCGGGAAGACCTCGGCGTCCGGGTGGGCCACCTCGGCCCTCGCCGTACCCTTCGGGGACCTGGACGGCGACCGCTGCAACGACGTGCTGGTCCGCCTCGGCAACGGCGAACTGCGCGGATACCGGCCCGGCTGCGGCGCGGCGCTCAGCACGGCCACCAAGTACACGAAGCTCGGCACCGGCTGGACCGCGTACAACGTCCTCACCTCGCCCGGCGACCTGACCGGCGACGGCCGCGCCGACCTGCTCGCCCGTAAGTCCTCCACCGGCGACATCTACGTGTTCGCCGCCAGGAGCGACGGCACGCTGGCCGCCGCGAAGAAGATCCGCTCGGCCTGGACGACGTACACCCACATCGTCGGCGCCGGAGACCTGAACGGGGACGGCATCGGCGACGTCCTCGCCCGCCGCAAGGACGGCACGCTGTTCCGCTACGACGGGGCGGGCGACGGCACGCTCAAGGACCGGGTCACGGTGTTCACCGACTGGGGGTCGACGTACAAGACGCTCGTCGGCGCCGGGGACCTCACCGGGGACGGCAAGGCGGACCTGGTGGTGCTGGACACGTCCGGGAATCTGTACCGCAACGACGGCAAGGGGAACGGTTCGTTCACGGCGCGGACGAAGATCGCGACGGGGTGGAGCGGCTACAAGGGCGTCTACTGACCCTTCTCGTACGGCAGTTGGGCCTTGATCGGCCGCATGTCGGGCCCCCGGCGAGGGAATCGCTGGGGGCATGACAAGTGATTCCAGCGGAGCCGATGTCGGCAGAGTCACTGACGCGCGGCAGCCGGCCGGGGCCGGGGCCGGGACCGGGGCGGGGGCTGGGGCTGGGGCCGCGGGTTCGGACGAGGAACGCCTCGCCCAACTCGGCTACACGCAGGTCCTCGCCCGCCGCATGTCGGCGTTCTCCAACTACGCCGTCTCCTTCACCATCATCTCGGTCCTCTCCGGCTGCCTGACCCTGTACCTGTTCGGCATGAACACCGGCGGCCCGGTCCTGATCACCTGGGGCTGGGTCGGGGTCGGCCTGATGACGCTCTTCGTGGGGCTCGCGATGGCCGAGATCTGCTCGGCGTACCCGACGTCGGCGGGGCTCTACTTCTGGGCGCACCGGCTGGCTCCGGAGCGGAGTGCGGCGGCGTGGGCGTGGTTCACGGGGTGGTTCAACGTGCTCGGTCAGGTGGCGGTGACGGCCGGCATCGACTTCGGGGCGGCGTCGTTCCTGGGCGCGTACCTGAACCTGCAGTTCGGCTTCGAGGTGACGCCGGGCCGCACGATCCTGCTGTTCGCGGGGATCCTGCTGCTGCACGGGCTGCTCAACACCTTCGGCGTACGCATCGTCGCGTTCCTCAACAGCGTCAGCGTGTGGTGGCACGTGCTGGGGGTCGCGGTGATCGTCGGCGCGCTCGCCCTCGCGCCGGACAGCCACCAGTCGGCGTCCTTCGTCTTCGGCGAGTTCGTGAACAACACGGGCTGGGGCAGCGGGCTCTACGTCGCGCTGATCGGGCTGCTGATGGCGCAGTACACCTTCACCGGCTACGACGCCTCCGCCCATATGACGGAGGAGACGCACGACGCGTCCACGGCCGGGCCCAAGGGCATCGTCCGCTCGATCTGGACGTCGTGGATCGCCGGTTTCGTGCTGCTCCTGGGCTTCACCTTCGCGATCCAGTCCTACGACGGCGCCCTGAACTCGCCCACGGGCGCGCCCCCGGCCCAGATCCTCCTGGACGCGCTGGGCGCGACGGCGGGCAAGCTGCTGCTCCTCGTCGTGATCGGCGCCCAGCTGTTCTGCGGCATGGCGTCCGTGACCGCGAACTCCCGCATGATCTACGCCTTCTCGCGCGACGGCGCCCTGCCGTTCTCCCGCGTGTGGCACACGGTGAGCGCGCGGACGCGGACCCCGGTCGCGGCGGTCTGGCTGGCGGCGGCGGGCGCCCTCGTCCTCGGCCTGCCGTACCTGATCAACGTCACGGCGTACGCGGCCGTGACCTCGATCGCCGTCATCGGCCTCTACATCGCGTACGTCATCCCGACCCTGCTGCGGCTGCGCAAGGGGGAGGCGTTCGAGCGGGGGCCGTGGCACCTGGGGCGCTGGTCGACGGTGATCGGGGTGATCGCGGTGGCCTGGGTGGTCGTCATCACGGTGCTGTTCATGCTGCCGCAGGTGTCCCCGGTCACCTGGGAGACCTTCAACTACGCCCCGGTCGCGGTCCTCGCGGTCCTCGGATTCTCGGGTACGTGGTGGTTCGTCTCGGCCCGCCACTGGTTCCTGCGCTGACGCTCACCGGTCCCTCGGCTGACGCTCCGTCGGGCGGGAGATCCCCGGTATGCCGATACCCGATCGGTCTCCCGGCCTCGTCGGGCTATGCTCAGGGGTGCGTCGGCTCAGGTCGGCGTGTGGACCCTTAGCTCAATTGGCAGAGCAGTGGACTTTTAATCCATTGGTTGTGGGTTCGAGTCCCACAGGGTCTACAGAGAAAGCCCAGCTCAGGCGACCGCCTGACTGGGCTTTCGGCATTGAAGGAGGCACTTGCGTGAGCATGCTCGCCCGTCGCTCGCCCGAGTGGCTAACGATCATGCTGAAGCGAGGGCTGCCCCGACCGGATGTTCGACCGGCCGAGGGCAGTTGATGACGCCGGGGGTACGGCGTCATCCCCTCTCCCGCCGCACCGCCTCTCAAGCTGGCGGCGAGAGCTTCACCCGCAGATGTAGGCGTACCCCTACAGATATTCGATCATGGACCGATGAACGTGGGCGCGTGCCCTCTGCCTATCCGCCGCCCGACTGGGTTCTCGCCCGACGGCGTGAGGTGGGCGAGCTCATCAGGGCAGCTCGGCTCTCGGTCCGGATGACCCAAGAGGCCCTCGCCCTCGAGGCCGGCATCGACCGGCCCTCGGTCGTACGGATCGAGGCGGGCCAGCAGTCCCCGACGCTGGACACGCTGATCCGAATTGCTGACGCGCTCGACGTCCCGCTCCGCGACCTCGTCTGATCGGGCGGCGGCACTCCTCCGCTGTCGTGCCGCCGCCGACCCCGCACTCGGGGTCCGGGGGGGGGCGGGAGATTGAAGCGGCCACCCGGCGCACGGGCACCAGGTGGCCGCACATCCCGCTGCCGAGGGATCCGCGGAGGCGCCGGTGGCGGGGGTCTATCAGTCGAACTGCGAATCGCCCGGCCGAGTCGGCCACGTTGTTCCGGGCCGGATCCCGGCCGAGTTCGTCTGTCCGGTGTAGTAGTCGTGGTGGTCTCCGCTGTGTCCCGGCGGGCGGGTGCACCGCAGTTCGGTGCCCGGCTTGCGGACGTAGCAGTAGCACGGGATCAAGACCCGCTCGCGCTTCGGTGTACCTGTCACGACTCGCCGCCGGCGAACTCGTCGAGGGTGCGAACCGAGCGGGCGAGCGCGCCTATCCGCAGGCACCCGGCGAGAGGGCTCGGGCTGAGGCCCCGCTTCAGTTCCTCGCTGGCGTCGTAGAGGGCTTTGTCGCGGGAGTACCAGGCGCGGGTGCCGTGATTGATGCGGTCGGCCTGGGCCTGGACGAGGGGAATCAGGCGGCGCAGTTCCGTGCGCAGCCTGATGTCGAGCTCGGTGCGGCGCTGGAGGTCGGGCCGGGTGCGTGGTGCGGCGGACGCTTCGTCGAGTATCCCGGGGAGGGGCTTCGACGCGGCCGTGGCTGGATCTTGTGTGGTGGGCATGGTGTCTCCGCAGAGCTATGCCGCTCGTGGTCGAGCGGTGGTCGATGCTGCGTGACACCGACGCTAGGACTCCGGATTGCACGCTCACCAGCGTGTTGCAGATCGTTGCATGAACTCACCATCACGTGGCACTTCATCGCGAAGGTGGTCTTGACCGACTGCCCCATGAGACTGGCGGTGGTGCAACGAACTGCAACTACGAGTGCAGGAGTTTGCCATGTCGCTACGGTTCATCGGGATCGACCCTCCCACCGGGGATGAAGAGAGTCCCACTGTGTGGGTGGACGAGGAGCAGAGCGAGATCGTCATCCAGGGGTGGAAACCGGGCCCGGAACTCGCAGCACAGTGTGCTGCGTTCGAGGTCCCAGGGCATGCAGTCGGCATCCCAGAGCATGAGCAAGTCGTGCGGATTCCCGCCCGGATGGCACAGATCCTGAGGGAGGCCTGCAATGCCGTCGAGCAGCGTGCCGACGTTCCCTGAACTGCTGCGCAGCGCGGTCGAGTCAGCGGTGCACTTGGAGATGCGCGACAGCTACAACGTAGACAAGGAGAAGGGGCCGTTCGCCGAGTGGAAGAAGGGGTTCCGTCACGACCCTGACGACCGCGAATCGTGGTGGCGTCCCTGGCTCGACCTGATCCAAGAGACCGTTGACCGCGGGGTCGTTGTGCGGCGAGCCCGCATCGTCTCCGAGCCAGTGAGCGAGTACATCCGATACGAGCACTCCGGCACGTTCACCAACGTGGCCGCAGGGGAGAAGGTGCGATGGCTGCCGCGCCGGAACGCCTCTGAGTTCGCCCTTCCGGGCAATGACTTCTGGCTCTTCGACGGTCGGGTGATCCGGTGGAACCACTTCACCGGAGACGGCTCCTCGGCCGGAGGGGAGATCAGCACCGATCCGGCCGCCGCCAAACTGTGTGCTGAGGCATTCGAGGCGGTCTGGGAACGAGCCATCCCCCACGAGCAGTACGAGATCCACTGATCCTCTGAGTGCGAGCAGAAACACATGCCACAGTCCCCGTCGTCGTCTGCGCAAGCTGCCCGCGAAGCTGTCGCCGCGCGGCTGCGGAACCTTCGGAAAACGGCGGGGCTGACGGTAGCTGAGCACGGGGGCCGGTGCGGCTGGAGTGGCGGGAAGACGTCCCGTATCGAGAACGCTGTCACTGCTCCGTCGGCCAGGGACATCCGTTTGTGGTGCGAAATGACCGGGGCGGCGGACCAGATCGATGGCCTCGTGACGATGTCCCTCACCGCTGAGTCGATGTACACCGAGTGGCGACAGCGTGCACGCGCCACCCTCAAGGAGGCACAGCAGTCCGTCGGCCGGCTCTTCTCCGAGTCCCGGCTGTTCCGCGTCTACTCGGCCGCTCTCGTTCCTGGGCTGCTCCAGTCCGTCGGGTACGCGACCGGCGTTCTGCACATCGTGGCGGGGATGCGCGGCCTGGAGGTCGACGACAGCCCGGAGGCAGCACGGGCACGGGTCGACCGAGCGAGAATTCTGCACGAGCAGGGGCGAAGGTTTCTGTTCGTGATCGAGGAAGCAGCGCTGTACTACCAGCTCGGCAACACCGACGCGATGGCAGCCCAGCTCGGGCACCTACTCAGCGTGGGGGCATTGCCGGGTGTCTCGCTCGGGGTCATCCCTGCGGCCACCGTCGACCGGTGCCAATGGCCACGGGAAACGTTCCACGTGTACGACGACAAGCTGGTGTCGGTCGAGTTGGTGACGGCACGGGTGCGGATCAAGCAACAGTCGGAGATCGACCAGTACGTCGAGGTGTTCGGGCAGTTGCGCAGCATGGCCGTGTACGGGGCTGACGCCCGTGCGCTCATCACGCGGGCCATCGACGCCCTCGACCAGGCCGAGGCATGACGATAGGGCCCCGCTCTCCCGGAGGAGAGCGGGGCCCTGTTCAGCGGATGAAGAGTGCGATGGCGCCGGTAACGGCGCCGCCGACGCCGGCGAGGACGCCGAGGGTGGGCAGCGGCCAGCGGCTCCTTTCCAGGATGCGGAGTCGGCTCTCGTGGTCGCCGAGCTGTTGCACGAGATCGTGCACCGGCAGCGCGTCCAACTTGCTGGACACCGACTTCACCTCGTCGTGGGTCGCCCGCACCTCCGCGTAGACCTCGGTGGGGGTGATGATGACCGAGCCGTCTGGGATCGGGGTGGACTGCGATGGGGTCATTCGATCTGTCCCCCGCCCTGGCCCTGCTTGTTGGGTACGGCCCGCGTGACGCCGAGCGCGGCGAGCAGTGCGAGCGCGGCCGTTATGCCCTCCTGCGTGGTGATCGTGCCGTCGTCGAGGGCGGCGCGGACGAAACAGTCCTTCGCCTCCAGCAGTTGCCCCTCGACAGCGAGGGACTCGACGCTCGGCTCGGCCTGGCCCAGGACATGGTGACCGGCGGAGACCAGGCGCAGACCGATGGTGTGCTCGCCCTCTCGGAAATACACGAGCCCGCGCATGTACTGCCGTACGGCGGACAGCAGCGGATCCGAGGCGTGCTGTGCAGCCCAGTCCATCCGGTCCAGGGCGATCGTCGACAGGTCGAGGAACCCCAGCTTCACGGCGACGTCGTGAGCAGTTCGGTAGGCCGACGCGAGGGCACGCCACAGTTCAGTAGACGGGCGTCGATGTACTGCGGCTGTGAGTTCGGTGATCAGGTGAGGCAGCCCCTCGGCCGCGGAGTTGAGCTGGGCCGCGCGCACGAACTGGCACAACTCGTCGGCAGCCTGCATGAGTTCAGCCGGGCCACGTGTGATGAGACCGGGATCGACTTCCAGGTCATACAGGTCAAGTGACTCCCGGATCGGGCGGATCAGTCCGGCGAGTCGGTCTTGTTGGAGCTCGGTCATGTAGGGCTGTCCAGTCAAGGCCGTGACGTCTATGCGCAGAGCCTTGGCGCACGCCGCAATGAAGTCGGGGGGTGGCCGACTTGTGCCCGCTCTCGACTTGGTGCAGATAGCTGTAGGAGTACGGAATCCGCAGCGCGAACCCGTGCTGTGTGAGTCCTGCGAGCTTGCGCTGCTCCGCGATTCGGGCTCCTGCGCGGTCGTCTCTGGGCATACTGGAACTCCGTTCCTGGCTCACCACTTGGAACGGTACTCGCGCTCCGTGGCGCTGAACCGGCGATCGCCCCCACTCCGTACTCCGTAGGAACGGGGGCGGTTGCGTGAGATCAACCGCGTGGGTTGAGTGAAGGCATGACGTCGACCCTGTACCTGTTCGCTTCGGCAGCACCACCCGTGTTCGACATCGCCAGGGTCATCGAGGACGCGCAGGCCGACGGCTGGGACGTCTGCCTCGGATTGACACCCACGGCTGCACACTGGCTCGATGACCGCCTGGAGGGTCTTGCAGCCCTCACGGGGCACCCGGTACGCAGTGAGTACAAGCTGCCCGGCGAACCCGACGTCTGGCCGAAGGCGGATGTGATCCTGTTCGCGCCGGCCACCTTCAACTCGATCAACTGCTGGGCGCTCGGGGTCACGTCGTCGTTCGTCGTGGGGGTCGTCGCCGAGGGCATCGGCAAGGGCATCCCGACCGTGGCGATGCCGTGCGTGAACGCGGCCTATGCCCAGCACAGAGCCCTTGGCCGAAGCAATACGGAACTGCGCGAGCACGGCGTCACGATGCTGTACGGGGAGGGTGGGTTCCAGCCGAACCCACCAGGGTCCGGCAAACCGAAGGCATACCCCTGGGACACCGCCCTGGGAGTGGCGAGACAGCTTCACAGGGCATGACGAAAGGGCCCGGCCTCCCGGACGCGCGCCCTCCCAGCGCCGCCACATACGCGCGGACACCGTGAAGTGGCGGTCGTCGAGAAGCTGTTGGCCGTGCACGACCAGTGCGGCGGCGGCCCACACGCCCAGTCTGAAGTGCCATCGCGCCCGCTTCCGGCCATGTCCGGCTTCTGCTCCGCGTACCGCGTGCTGAGCTCGCCCAGGAACCCGACGGTGCTCGACAGCGACTACGTCGCCTACACCCACGCAATGAACCTCGCACGCTCCGCCGTTGCACTGAATGATCGCCAGCCCGTTCCTCGGCACCCCGGCGGGTGAGGGCGAGCTTCTGGTGCGCCACCGACCAGCCGTCGGGTCCAGTCGGCGATGGTGAGCTGTCCGACCGTTTTGATCCCTGCGGCAGATCGCCAGGTGGACCGGCCCCATGTCGGCTTTGAGGATGTGGCTCAGCAAGGCGTCCTTAAGGTGTCCTTGCTGAAAGGTGTCCTTGCTGGCTGTGATCGATCCGCCCGTCACCGGGGGCGGGCAATGGGGGGATGGAACCATGGGGCGTTTTGACCGGCGAAGTCGGCGTAAGGGCATACCGGACGATCCGGCGCTGCGGGCTGCGGCCGCTGAGAATCCCGGGGGCAGCGTCGCCGAGATCGATCCGACGTATATCGACGATCCGAACGGCTACGTACCTCCCGAGGCGATCCGCGGCGCGTGGTTGGTGGACAGCAGCGGGAAGCTGACGGGTGAATACCAGCGGAATCCTCGACACGGAGTGCCACAGGACGACTTCAGTAAGCTCACTGATCCTGATCACTGGCTTGGCTGGCTCGGTGACGACCCCGCGACCGCTGTCCGGAAGGGCATCGAAGGGTCCCTGCGCGCCCAGGTGGCGGGCGCGGTGGTCGAGTGGGTCAAGATTCGTGAGACGCCGCGTTTTCTCACGAGTGGCCGCCGGCACTCCGCGGACAAGGAACTCATGCTGGTCACCCGCGCGGCACTTGCCGCGCCGTTTGCCCTGTCCGTGCGCACGACGCGGCACGGGCGTTCCGTCCTCCTGGGGGTGTTCTCCTGGGCGGCGGTGAACCTCTCACCGCCCGAGGTCCGCAAGGATCGGCACTGGTTAGACCTGGGCGTCGGGTTGGACTGGGCCGGTGAACGGCTGCAAGAGCGCATCTACGAGATTGATGGTGCGGACGGCGCCCCTTTGTGACGGGTGACGACACGCCGCTGGATGTTTTCGGTATATCAACGGGCTCGCGTGCCATTAGGGGAACAAGGCCTGCGTGAGGGCGATTTGGTGACCTTGATCGCAACCGTGCCGCTCATGATCATTCGCAGATCGACGCGCACCATGTCCTGGTCCGCGCGCCCTCACCCTCGCTCTCTCCGTCGGAACCGCCCTGGCCGGGCTGCCGTTGACGACCGCGGCGCCCGCCTGGGCGGTCAGCGGCTACACCTGCGACTCGGGCAGCGTGCCGGGTGCCTCGGCCTCGGACAACGCCTGCTTCCAGGTGTGCAACGAGACCGTCTCCTACGTCGTGCCGAAGGGCGTGACGAGCATGCGGGTCAGTCTCGACGGAGCCGGTGGCGGCGCGCACAACGGTGCCGCGGGCGGCCGGACCGTCGCCACGGTCGCCGTGACGCCCGGTGGGACGCTGAGCCTGACCGCCGGCGCTGCCGGGGTGCTGGGCGCCAAGCGGTGGAACGTCGGGGGCGGCGGTCCGGGCAGCAACGGCAGCCGGGACGGCGGCGGCAAGGGTGGCGGCAGCACCTGCCAGCGCACCACGGGTGGCCAGGACTCCGACTACGGCGGTGGCGGCGGCTCCGGCTACGTGGGCGGCCCCGGCGTCACCGACGCCACCACCAGCCATGGCAACGGCAGCGCGCGTGGGTAGCACGGCACCCTGAAGCTCTCCTTCGAGCTGCCGAGCCCGACATCCATCCCACCGGCGGCACCCGCCTCCTCGGCAGGGGAACCCCCGGCACCGACGTCACCATCCGTACGGCGGACGGCACGGAGATGTGCACGACCCGGGTCCCGGCCAACGACATCTGAAACCGACGACGGCCTCGCGTGAACCCGCGCGGGGCCGTCGCGGCTTCAACCGGAGGCGGCGGTCGTGGGGTTGTCGGCCGGGATCGCGAACACCGTCCCGGCCTGGGTGGCGAGCGCCGCGAGCGCGGCCACGGCGAAGGCCGGCAGGCCCAGGGGCGGCAGCGCGAGGGCCAGGGCGAGGAAGAAGACGGCGGGGGCGGCCAGGCCCATGATCAGTCCGTCGAGGACGGAGACGGCGGCGGTCGGGCCGTGGGTGCGGTGGGTGAAGACGGCCATCACGACGCCGAACACCGGGAACGGGGACAGCAGCCCGGCCAGGTGCGGGCCGATGGCGGGGGCGAGCGCGATGATGCCCATGACGACGCCGGTGGCGACGGTCATGCGCAGGGGAAGGTCCCAGCCGGGCGGGTTCGCTGCCTTCACGGGGTCGGCGGAGGTGCGGCCGGTGCGGCGGGTGATCGCGAATCCGGCGATCAGAGCGGCCAGGACGAGCAGGAACGTGGGGACGGCCGGCCAGTTCAGCGCGGCCAGGGCGGTGGTGGCGGCGGCGAACGCGAGGCAGCCGGTGGCGAAGGCGGCGGGTATGCCGCGGTGGGCGAGGGCCCGGTAGGCGAGGGCGAAGACGAGTTGGGAGATGGTGCCGGCGAGCATGCCGACGGCGGCGTGTCCGGCGAAGGCGTTGCCGTGGTCGGTGGCGAGGAAGAACGCGACGGGTCCGGAGGTCAGCGGGAGGGCGACGAGCCAGCCGCCGACCTGATGGCCCCAGCGGCGCCCGGCCAGGCTGGCACCACCGATCAGCAGCGGGGTGACCACGACCTTGACCGCGACGTTCTGCACGGGAAATCTCTCCTGGTTCTGGCGCGGGCCCGGCGGGTGTCCGCGTGAGGTGTGGGGTGTGGGGTTCTGGCAACGTAACAAGCCCGCTGGAGCGCGGTCCTGGCAGGTCAGGGTGCGAAGAAGGTGCTCGACAGGGCGACGCAGACGGCGGTGCCGGCGAAGACGCTGAGCAGGGCGTTGCGGCGCCACAGGTGCAGGCCGACGGTGACCGCGAGCCCGGCGAGCGGGGCGATCGCGCGCGCCTCGGTCACCGGGAGGGTGCGCAGGGTGTAGAGGCTGAGGATGACCATTACGCCGGCGGGCATGCGGGTGCTGAGGTAGTGGACGGCCTTGTTGGCGCGCAGGGGTTCCAGGGCGGTGAAGGGCAGGGCGCGCAGGGCCCAGGTGATCGCGCAGCAGACGGCGGCGACGGCGATCAGGTAGCCGGCGTCAGGCATGGGCGGGCTCCCGGCGTGCGGTGCAGTGGCGGGCCAGCAGGGCGGCGGTGAACAGGCAGAACGCGGTCAGGAGGAGCTGTCCGGGGGTGATCAGTCGGGCGATGAGCGCGGCGAGCGCGGCCAGCAGCGGGGTCGGCAGGTCGTGGCGGCGCTCCCGGATCGCATCGAGGGCAAGCACCACGAGCAGGGCGGTCATGGCGAAGTCCAGGCCGTTCACGCGCGGCGGGATCAGCGAGCCGACCAGGGCGCCGGTGAGTGAACCGGCCACGCAGTAGCCGTGGTTGAACGCCTGGAACGCCACCATGCGCGCGCTCGACCAGTCGTGGGCCTGCCCGCCGGTGGTCATGGCGTACGCCTCGTCGCTGAGCGCGAAGGTGCTGTAGAGCCGGGCCCACCGGCCGCGCACGCGGTGCAGCGGGAAGGACAGCGCGTAGAAGGCGTGCCGCCCGTTGACGAGGACGGTGGTCAGGGCGACCGTGAGCAGCGGTGTGACGGCCAGCAGCATCGGTACGAGCAGGAACTCCAGCGTGCCGGTGTACATGACGGCGGAGTACATCGGCGCCGACCACCACGGCAGTCCGGAGTGCGTGACCAGCATCCCGAAGGCGAGACCCATCGGGACCAGGCCGAGTCCGACCGAGGCGGAGTCCTTGAGCGCGGCGAGCAGGTCGGAGCGGAGCCGGTGCGGTGTGCGGGCAGGCCGCCGGGTGGGGTCGGCGGCGGCGACGGTGGCCGGGGGTATTGCCATGGATGCAATTTTAGGAAGGAATCCTTCTTATTTGGTTGCCGATTGTGGCCGTAGTCTGGTCCTGTGCGCAATGAAATGAAGCTTGATGCCATCGACCGTCAAATTTTGCTGCATCTGCGTCAGGACGGTCGGCTGACGAACGTCGAGGTCGCCAAGCGGGTGGGCCTCACGCCGCCGTCGTGCCTGCGTCGCGTGAAGCGTCTGGAGGAGGCCGGAGTCATCGCCGGCTACCGGGCCGTGATCGACCCCGAAGCCCTCGGCCGCGGCCTGGAAGTCCTCGTAGACATCGAGATATACGCCCAGGACCGTACGACCATCGAGGAGTTCGAGGCCACCCTCGCCTCCTACGACGAGGTGATCGAGCTGCGCCGCATGTACGGCAGCCCGCACTATTTCGCGCGCATCGCCATCGCGGACAACACCGCCTACGAGGCTTTCGTGATGGACAAGTTGACCGGCCACCCCGCCGTGCGCGGCCTGGAGTCCCGCCTCACCATGAAGACGGTCAAGAGCGGTTTCTGAACGCCTCGGGCCCAGAAGAGTTTGCTCATTACGCCACTGCCGACGTACTTGGTAGCTGTGTCAGACCGGCGGCCCAGGTGACCACCGCTAGGAGGTGCTCAGGGAGCAGGCCGGTGTGAGGTTCGGGCTGCACGAGCAGGATCGGCGCACCCGCTGCGGTGCGCTCGGCGGCCCACTCGTGGTCGAGCGCGGTGAAGTCGTCGTCGATCCAGGCGGCCGGGGAGTCACCGAGCAGGGCGTCGATGTGGTCGCGTTTCCAGAGGTAGCCGTTGGGGTGGCTGGTGGCGATGTTCGGCCGGGGGAGGTCGATGTACGGCAGTGGGGGCAGGCCGAGGAGTGGCCCGATCAGCGTGGTCGCGTCCTGACGCCAGCTGGCCGGGCCTGCTCGCCGCCGTCGAGGCGCTCGACGTCCGCGCCGTGTTCGCCTTTCCCGTACGCGTCGGGATCATCGGCCTGGGCGCCCTCACCGGTCATCGCAGCCGCCCGGGAGAGATGTCGATCGCCCAGCTGACCGACGCGTTCCATCTGGCCGACACCCTCGCCCAGCTCACCATCGCCACCGCCGCGCACGCCGACCGGCCGGGCACCACGCTCCTCGACGAGCCCGGCCTGCACTTCGCCGAGGTCCACCAGGCCACCGGCATGCTCGCCGCCCAGCTCGACACCGGCTGCGACCACGCCCTGGTCCGGCTTCGCGGCCACGCCTTCAGCCACGGCCGCCCGCTCCTGGAGGTCGCCCGGGACGTCCTCACCCGCCGACTGCGCCTTGATCTCGACGGGGACGCCGGGGACGCCCCGTGCTGAGCGAGAGGGACAGCCGCCCTGATCCTGGATGTCGCGCGGGGGCGGGCTGGACGAGTGGTTCGGTGTTCGGTGTTCGGCCGGTGGTGGGGCGGGGCGTCAGGCGATGCTGAAGTAGAAGGGGATGTTGGCGTAGCGGCCGTGGCCGTCGGTGGTGATGACGGTGATGGTGTCGGGGTCGTCGCCGCACCAGGAGTGCGGGTCCGTGCGGATCATGAGGGTGCTGCCGTTGGGCGTCGGCGTGGTGTTGTCGGTGCCGTCGCCGGTGGCGCCGATCGTGGCCTGGGGGACGACCTTCTGCGGGTCGACGCGGGGGTCGGTGAACGTCAGGCAGTAGGCGCCGAGCGAGGGGTTGTCGACGTTGGCGACGCCCTTGTTCTGGGAAAGGGAGCCGTCGGCTTCGACCAGCGCCGCGACCTGCGAGTGCGGCGCCCGCGCGGGGCCGGGCGTGGAGGCGACGGCGGCGGTGGCGCCGACGGCGGCGCTGGCCGCGAGGGTGGCCGCGATGACGACCTTGGCGCGGGTGGACAGGTGCTTCATGGGGTTCCTCGTCTTCTGGTGATTCCGGTGATTCCGGTGACGTGTCTGCTGGTGGGGCGTGGGGTCAGGGGATGACCACGTGGAACGGCTGGTTGGAGGCGGCGCCGTTGCGGCCGGTGATCACGCGAACCGAGTTGGCGGGGTTGGGACAGCCGCTGCCGGAACGGGTGACGTAGATTTCGCTGCCCCAGTTGGCGCGTTCCTGGAGGGTGGCCATGGGCATGGACTCGGCGACGTCGATCGTGGGGTCGACCTCGATGCAGTACTTGCCGGTGGCGACGCGCTGCACGGCCACCACGGTGGCGGTCTTCTTGGCGATCGAGCCGCTCGCGTTCACCTGGGCGGCGGCCTGGGAGTAGGGGACATCGGCGTCGGCGTGCGCGGCGCCGGCCCCGGTGAGCAGCGAGGCGGCCGCGGCGGCTGCGGTGAGGGCGACGGTCAGCGCCCTGGAGCGCGGCATGGAGAGCGGCGTGGAAAACGGCATGGGAGCTCCTTGGTGGAGTAGGGGGTGGCAAGGCCGGCGTCGGGTCCCGGGGGATCGTGAGCGCGGCCGAAGCGATCTTGGTGAGTCGGTCACTCGCTGCGCCCCTCCCAGGTCAAGCGCCGGTTGACCGGTGTGGCTGGATTGCGGCGCTATGGGGTGCGGTTTCCGGCTTCCTGTCTGGGGGCGCGGCGGCGGGCTTTTGTCCGGGAATCGTTCGCCCATGTGCCGGAACGCGTACGTGTTACGGTCGTTACATGGCAAAGGAAACGGCGGCGGAGGCGGTGGCCGGGCTCGACCGCTTTCTGCTGATCACGACGAGCACCGCGGGGGCGCCGGAGGCGACCCGGGTGCGGGTGTGGCGGAAGCTGCGGTCCCTCGGGGCCTTGTACCTGCAGAACTCCGTGTGTCTGCTGCCGGATCTGCCCGTGGTGCGACGTCAGGTGCAGCGGCTGCTCGTATCCGTACGCAAGGACGGCGGGACCGGTCGTACGCTCACCGTCGTCCTCGGCGAGGAGGGTGAACTCGCCGAGGTGGTCGGGGAGTTCAATGCCGCGCGGGACCAGGAGTACGGCGAGGTCGTCGAGCGGGCGCCGCAGCTCCTCGCCGAGCTGGAGCGGGAGACCGCGCGGGGCCGGGCGACGTATGCCGAGGTCGAGGAGTCGGAGGCGGACCTCGAACGGTTCGACAAGTGGCTGACGAAGATCGCCGCCCGTGACTACTTCGCCGCGCCGGGCGGTGCGGCCGCCCGCGAGGCCGTCGAGCGCTGCCGCGCCGCGCTCGCCGACTTCGAGGACGCCGCCCTCGCCGCCGAGACCGCGGGCCCCGCCGCTCCTGCCGCCTCCGCTGCCGCCGCCGGGTCCGACGCGGTGCGACGGCCACGGCCGCGTCCCGTCGACTGATTCATCGAGAGCGAGGCCCCGACATGTGGTGGGAGATTCTGATCGGTGCCGCGGCCGGTCTGCTGGTGGCCTGGCTCGCGCTGCTGGCCGCCCTGATCCTCGTACGTCCCAAGGGAGCCCTGTTCGGTGAGGCCGTGCGGCTGCTGCCCGACCTGTTGCGGCTGCTCAAGCGGCTGGCCGGGGACCGGGGGCTGCCGCGCGGGGTCCGGGTCCGGCTCGCGCTGCTCATGGTCTATCTGGCCAGCCCCATCGACCTGATCCCCGACTTCCTGCCGGTCATCGGGTACGCGGACGACGCGATCGTCGTCGCCTTCGTCCTGCGGGGCGTCGTACGCCGGGCGGGCATCGACGCCGTGCGCGCGCACTGGACCGGCACCGACGACGGTTTCGCCGCGCTCGCCCGGCTCGCGGGGCTGGAGCGGGCCGGCCGCTGATTCGCCCCTGCCGGTTCACGGGCCCGGCCCCGCCGGTTCGCGGCTCAGAGGGTTCGGCGGCGGGCCTGTTCGGCCCCTTCGCGGCCAGGCGCCCGTCAGTCCCCCTGGGACCAGGCCGCGCACGGCAGTGAGAGGTAGATGCCGAAGTCGTCGAGGCCGGTCGTGGTGTGGAGGGAGGCGTGCAGGGTGTCCACGCGGTCTTGGCGGTTGGCCTGTCGGGTGGGGGTCCACTTCGACTTGATCTCGATGACCACGGGGAGGCCGCAGCGGTCCAGGGGGCTCTGCGGGCGGAAGCGGATCTCGACGTCGCCGGGTTGGAGGTCGCCGTCGTACGGCTCCTCGGGGCATTCGACGGCCAGGGACACCAAGTGGGGGAGTACGGAGCGGAGTTCGCGCAGTTGGGGTTCGGGGACCGAGGGGGCGTAGGTCACTTCGACGAGAGGCATTCACGGCACGTTACCGGGGGCTTCTAGCATGGCCCGATGGATGTCTCACGGCTTCCCGCGGAGGCGCGGCAGCGGCGTAGTGCGGAGGTGCGGGCGTTTCTGCGTTCGCGGCGGGCGAGGGTCACGCCGGAGGACGTGGGGATGGCGGCCGGGAAGGGGCGGCGTACGCCGGGGCTGCGGCGCGAGGAGGTCGCCGTGCTCGCCGGGGTCGGGGTGTCCTGGTACACGTGGCTGGAGCAGGGGCGGGACATCAATGTGTCGCCGGAGGTGCTGGACGCCGTCGGGCGGGTGCTGCGGCTGGACGCGGCCGAGCGTGAACACCTGTACCTGTTGGCCGGGTTGAATCCGCCGCGGGCCGTGCCCGTGGACCGGGGCGGCGGAGCGTCGGCCGGGGTGCGGCGGGTCGTCGACGGGTGGATGCCGCGGCCCGCGTACGTCATCGACCGGCACTGGGAGTTCGTCGCGGCCAATCACGCCGCGCGGCTGGTGTTCGGGTACGGGGAGCTGGATCACAGCTGTCTCGTGAGTTTCTTTACGAGTGCCAGGTTCCAGGCCTCGTTGGTGGGGTGGGAGGACGCGGCGCGGCAGATCGTCGGGCAGTTCCGCGCGGACGCGGCGCGGTACCCCGACGACGAGGAGTTCGGGCGGATCGCGGACGACATGTGCGCCGCGAGCCCGGCCTTCGCCACCGTCTGGGCGGAGCATCCCGTGGGCTCCGCGAGCGAGGGCGTGAAGTCGCTGGTCCATCCCGAGGCCGGCGAGTTGTCGTTCGAGTACGTGACGTTGCCGGTGCCCGATCTGCCGGGCGCGCGGCTGCTGTTGTACAGCCCGTCGGAGGGGACGGGGACCGGGGCGCGGGTGGAGGAGCTGGTGAGAGGGCGCTGTTCCGGGCCGGTGGTCGGCTCCGCGCTGAACGGGTAGCCACGTCACGCCGAGCCCTGGTGGGTGGTGGTGGCAGACCCAGGTTCAGCCGGCACTGCCGCGCCCGCCCCGGTCGCCACAGGATCGTCGGCATGAAGCGATTCACGAACAAGACGGTTCTGATCACCGGCGGCAGCAGCGGCATGGGGCTCGCGACCGCGCGGCGGCTGCTCGACGAAGGGGCGTACGTCGCCATCAGCGGCCGCGACCAGGCCCGACTCGACGCGGCGCGCAAGGAGTTGGACGTGGTGGACGACCGGGTGCTCGCGGTGCGCGCCGACGTCGCCTCGACGGCCGACCTGGACATGCTGATGCGCCGCGTCGAGACCTGGCGCGGCACGCTGGACGCGGTCTTCGCCAACGCCGGTGTCGGCGTCTTCAAGCCGAGCGCCGAGATCACCGAGGCCGACTTCGACCACGTCGTGGACACCAACCTCAAGGGCGTGTTCTTCACCGTGCAGAAGGCGGTGCCGCTGATGCGCAGCGGTGGCGCCGTCGTCATCAACGCCTCCTGGACCCTGCACCGCGGCCTGCCCGTCGCCTCGCTGTACTCCGCGACCAAGGCCGCCGCCCACAACCTCGCCCGCACCCTGGGCTCCGACCTGGCCCGCTGCGGCATCCGCGTCAACTCCGTCAGCCCCGGCTACATCGACACCCGGATGTGGCGGGAGAACAACACCGACTCCGGCGCGGAGGCCCGCGACTCCGCCGAGGTCGCCCTCGGTTCCCTCGGCCACCCGGCCGAGATCGCCTCGGCCGTCGCCTTCCTCGCCTCCGACGACGCCGCCTACATCACCGGGCAGGACCTCGTCGTCGACGGCGGGCTCGTCGGGTCGGTGCCGGCTGCATGAGTGCGAGTGCGAGTGCGAGTGCGAGTACGAGTACCAAGACGGGGACCGGTGAGGGTGAAGGCGCGGGTGACGTACGAGATGTACGGGGCGTACGAGGTGTGCGGCGTGGGGCGGTGGCGGTGGCCGGGGGTGTGCTGCTGGCCCTGCTGATTCTGCCGACTTCCGTGACGGGATCGGGGGTCGCGCTGCCCGCCATCGGGCGGGAGACCGGGGCGCCGCTGGCCACGTTGCAGTGGGTGGTGCACGGCTACAACCTGGCCTTCGCCAGCTTTCTGCTGGCCTGCGGCTCGTTGGCCGATCTGTGGGGCAGGCGGCGGGTGTTCGCCGTCGGCGCCGTCGTCTTCACCGCGGCGTCGGCGGTGAGCGCGCTGGCCGAGGACATTCTGGTGCTCGACGCGGCGCGGGCGCTGGCGGGGCTCGGCGCCGCGGCGCTGCTCACCAGCGGGAGTTCGCTGATCGGGGAGGTCTTCCGGGGCCGGGCGCGGGCGCGGGCGTTCGGCGCGGTCGGCATCGTGACCGGGGCCGGGCTCGCGCTGGGGGCGCTGGCGGCCGGGGCGGTCACGGACACGTTCGGCTGGCGGGCCTTCTTCTGGCTGCATGCCGGGCTCATGGTGGTGGTGTGTTGCGCGGTGCCGCTGTTTCCTCGGGGGTGGGAGTCGGCGTCCGGCCGGGCGGGGGTGGACTGGGCCGGGACGGGGGCGTTCTCCGGCGGGCTCTTCCTGCTGATGCTCGGCACGGTCGAGGGGCCGCAGTGGGGCTGGGGCAGCGGTGGTGTGCTCGGTCTGTTCGGCGGGTCCGCGCTGCTGCTCGCGGCGTTCGTGGTGGTCGAGCGGCGCGCCCGGCACCCCATGCTGGACCTCGGTCTGCTGCGCAACGGCCGGTTCATGGCGCTGTGCCTGATCCCCGTCGTGGCCACGCTGTCGTTCGTCATTCTGCTGCCGCTGCTGCCCAACTACCTTCTGGTGGCGGACGGTTATACGTCGCGGGACGCCGGTGGGGTCATGCTGTTGATGACGCTGCCGATCCTGGTGACCCCGTTGCTGGCGACGCGGCTGCTGCGGTGGGGTGTGACCCCGCGAGGTGTGTTCGCGCTGAGTCTGCTGTGCCTGACGGCCGGCGTGGGGTGGCTCGCCGGGGTGCTGGAACCCGGCGTGACCCCGGCGGCCCTGGCCGCTCCGCTGGTCACCTTGGGCGTCGGTCTCGGGCTGAACTTCGGGCTTGTGGACGGGGCGGTCCTGGAGGCGGTCGAGCCCTCGGCGACCGGAACCGCCGCCGGATTCCTGAACACGATGCGGCTGGGCAGCGAGGCGCTGGCCATCGCCGCCGCGAGCGCCGCGCTCGTCGATCTCGTACGGAACCGGCTCGCGGACGGGCTGGCGCGGTTCCCCTCGTACGAGGGTGGCGCAGGCGGCCTCGCCAACAGCCTCGGCGCCGGGGACCTCACCGGCCCCCGGTCGGCGCTGCCCGCCGCCGTGCGCCCCGACTTCACGGACTTCGTGACGAGCGGCCTGACCGATGCCTGGCGGACGGTGCTGCTGGCGAGCGCGGTCCTGTGTGCGGGGCTCTCGGTGCTGATCTACGTACTCCTGGGCAGGAGTTCGGCCCCACGCCCGACACGCCCCGCGGCCGACAGCGCCTAGCGGATCGTGCCGTCCGTCGTGACCAGGGCGACCTGGAGGAGCACGGCGGCCACGCCGAGCGCCAGGCCCATCCAGGCGCGGGCCTGCCGGGAGGTGTCCTGGCGCAGGGCGGCCAGGGCGAGGACGGCGGCGGTCGGGCCGAGCAGTACGTTGCCCACCATCAGCCCCACCAGGCCGAGGAGGAAGGCGGCCGCGGCCATGCCGTCGGCGCCCCGGATGCCGACGTGTGCGACGTACCCGCCCGCCGCGGGCGCCGCCGTCCCGGTTTCGAGGATGCGCTCGCGCACCAGGAAGACGGCCAGCCAGAGGGCGACTCCGGCACCGGCCAGCGCGCCGGTCGAGGCCGGCAGGTGGGTGAGCGGACCCACGATGATCTCGATGAGCGCGAACTTCACGAAAAGTATCAGCATGGCTGCCTCGTCATTTCCTTCTCTGCCGGCACCGTCACGACCGTGGTCACGCCCCGAACTCCCCGTTGTGCGTGGCGAGTCGGCGCAGCGCGTGCCGCTCCCGAGGCCCCGCGACGAGATCGTCGACCCGCTCCGGCAGCGGCGCGTGCGCAGGTGCGTACGGTCGTGAATTCCATGCGGCGGGACTCCGTGGCCCCGGCCACCCAGGGCCGCTCCTGGGGGAGGAGTTCGGCGCGCGGGTCGTCCTCGAACGCCTCGGCCATGGCGGCCCGTTCGGGGAGGAGACCGGCGAGCGGGCTGCCCGCCGCCCTCATCGGGCGGTCACGCCGCATCGCTGACATCCGTGGGGAACCGCTCCCGTACGCGGCTCAGGACGCGGTCCAACTGCCGTACGAAGTAGAAGTGCCCGCCGTCGAAGGCGTGCTCGCGCACGGGGAAGGTGGTCAACCCGGCCCAGCCCCGCAGCCGGTCGCCCCCGGTGTGGTGGTCCTGGCGGCCCCGGAGCACGGTGAACGGGACGTTCAGCGGTGGCCGGTGGCGCGGGCGCCGCAGGCGCAGGGTGTCGACGAGGCGGTAGTCGTTGTGGAGCACCCGCAGGACGAGCGCCCGAATGTCGGGGTCGTCGAGCAGGCGCATCGGGGTGCCGCCGTCGCGCTCCAGGGCGGCGAGGAGGTCGGCGTCCGTACGAGGGGTCGCCGGGGTGGCGGTCCCCGGTGCCGGGCAGCCGGACACGATCAGCCCGGCGGGCGCGGTGCCGGCGCCTTCGGCGGTGAGCGCCGCGGCGGTCTCGTAGGCGAGGAGTGCGCCCATGCTGTGGCCGAGCAGGACCGTCGAGGTCCAGGGGCGACCGGTCGCGGCGGTGGCGGACAGCGCCGAACGCACCTCGTCGACGAGCGCGTCCGGGTCGCTGACCAGGGGGTCCCTGATGCGGTTCTCGCGGCCGGGGTACTGGACCGTCTGCACCTCGATCCGCGGGCCGAGGGCGCGGCCCCACGCGCGGTAGAAGGCCGCGCCGCTGCCCGCGTGGGGGAAGACGACGAGGCGGTGGTCCGCGGTGGGGCGCGGGTGGTGGATCGTCAGGGTGGGGGACGCCGTGGTCACTCGGTGCCGCCGGAGTCCGTCTTCTGGCCGTCGGCGGCGTTCTCGTCGGCAGCGGCGTTCTGGCTGTCGGCCGCGACGAGTTGGCGGGACTCGTCCCACAGCTCGCGCGCCAGCCGGTCGTCGTGGGAGAGACGGGAGCTCTCGCGCCTGCGGCGGCCCGAGTAGTAGGCGCCGCTGACCTCGGCGAGTTCGGGGGCCGTGACCATCCAGGCCAGGTCGGTCCCGGACCGCGTCACGGAGCGGGCGCCGGGCAGCACGCGGACCAGGAGCGGAGCCGTCGCGTGGTAGATCCGCTGGATGGCGCGCGGCCAGTCGCGGTCGAGTCCGGTCTGCGGCATCAGGCCGGGGTCGAAGGCGTTGACGGTGACGCCGCTGCCGCGTTCGGACAGGCGCCGGGACAGTTCGTACGTCATGTAGAGGTTGGCCAGCTTGGACGTGGCGTAGCGGACGCGGCCGGCGCGCGGGGACTCGTCGAGCGCGGACCGCTCGGGGTGTGCGAGGGCCTGCGGGTGCTCCCAGCGGGGGGCGGGGAAGCCCATGGACTTGCTGGGGCCCTGGTGCACTTCGCTGGAGACGAGCACGACGCGGCCCGGCTCCTCGATGTGGTCGAGGAGCAGGTCGACGAGGAGGAAGTGGCCCAAGTGGTTGGTGGCGAAGGTGAGTTCGTAGCCGTCGGCCGAGCGGCGTACGCCGTTGACGACCTGGATGCCCGCGTTGCAGACGAGGCCGCGCAGCGGCGGCCGGTCGGCGGCGTCGGACAGCAGGGACTTCACGGCGGTGCGCACCGACTCCAGGTCGGCCATGTCGATCTCCAGGACCTCCAGCGCGGCGTCCGGCGTCACGGCGCGGATCCGCTGGGCCGTGGCCTCGCCGCGTTCGACGCTGCGGCAGGCGAGCACCACGTGCAGGCCCGCTGCCGCGAGGGCACCGGCGGCGACCTCGCCGAGCCCGGCGGAGGCGCCGGTGACGACGACCGTGGAGGAGGGAGAGGGGGAGGGGGAGGGCATGGGAACTTCCTTAGCGTGGAGGGGGGATGACGTCATGATGCGGGAGCGTTCGGTGCCCGGTGCGACGTGTCGGCCGGCCCTTCACCGGTCGCCCCCTCACCATTCGGCGCCTCTTCACCGGTCCGCTCCCCGCGCGCGCTGACGTGCAGGTCCCGGGAGCGGATGCACAGGAATCCGATGACCGCGCCGATCGCGGCGAGCGTCCCGCTGGCGAGGAGCACGTCGTCGAGGCCGTCGACGAAGGCGGCGCGGACGGCGGCCGCGGCCTGGCCCGCCTGGCCGGGAGGCAGCGCGTGCGCGAGTTCGGCGGTCGCGCCGGAGGCGGCGGCGTGGCCCGCCTCCTCGGCGTGCGAGCCGAGTCGGTGGCCGAGCGGGGAGTCCGTGAACGAGGCGGTGACCCGGGACTGGAACAGGGCGCCGAACGCGGCGATGCCCACGGCGACGCCCACCTGCTGGAAGGTCTCGCCGATGCCGGAGGCCATCCCGGCCTTGGCGGGTTCCGCGACGCCGATGGAGAGCGAGGCGCGCGGCGGGTTGAACATCCCCATGCCGATGCCGCTGACGACCATGCTGGGCAGCAGCGCCGTCCAGTCGCTCCCGGCGTCGACCCGGGTCACGAGGAACAGTCCGGCGCTGATGAAGGTGAGGGAGAGGCCGACGAGCAGGCGCGGCGGCACCGACGTCGTGAGGAACCCGGTCACGGCCGCCGCGAGGAACAGCGTCAGCGTCAGCGGCAGGAACCGTACGCCCGTGGACCAGGGGGAGTGCCCGAGCACGTTCTGCATGTACGAGCCCTGGAGGAAGATCGCGGACAGCACCGTGGCGTTGGCGATGAACGCCGCGATGGACGTGCCGTTGAACGTGCTGATCCGCAGCAGCGACATGTCGAGCATCGCCGCGTCGCCGCGCCGGCGTTCGAGGAGGGAGAAGACCTCCAGGAGGACGACTCCGAGGACGAACATGCCGATGATGCGGGGGCTGGTCCAGCCGTCCGACTCGCCGCGCAGGAACGCCAGGATGATCAGGGTCAGCGCGGCGCTGAACGTCGCGAAGCCCGGCCAGTCGATCCCGTACGGCCGCGGGTCGCGGGACTCGCGCAGCCGCCACGCGCCGAGGAGCAGCGCCGCCACCCCGATCGGCACGTTGACCAGGAAGATCCAGCGCCAGCTGAACGCGCTGGTCAGGGCACCGCCGATGAGCGGTCCGAAGGCGACGGCAAGGCCGGTGACGCCGCCGAAGACGCCGAAGGCCATGCCGCGGTCGCGGCCCCGGTAGGCGTGGCCGATCATGGCCGGTCCGACGGCGAAGAGCACGGCGGCGCCCGCGCCCTGCACGCCCCGCGCGATGTTGAGGGCGAGCACGTCCTGGGCGAGTCCGCAGCCGAGCGAGGCCAGCGTGAAGACGGCGAAGCCCCACTGGAAGATCCGTTTGCGGCCGAGCCGGTCGGCCAGGGAGCCGCTGGTCAGCAGGAAGACGGCGAGGGTGAGGGCGTAGGCGTCCATCACCCACTGGAGTTCGGAGAAGTCCGCCGACAGTTCCGTACGGAGCTGGGGGAGCGCGACGTTCACGACCGTCAGGTCGAGCATCAGCATGAAGACCGCGATCGAGGCGATGGCCAGCGTCCATGCGCGGTCGCGGCCGGGCGGCGGCGGGTCGGGGTCGGGACCGGCCGTCGCGTCGGCATGGTCGCTGTTGTTCGCCTCGCTCAGGGCCGCCTCGTCCGAGCTGGCCGTCTGTACCGGTGACACCTGCACCCTCCGCTGGGGCTTCGTCGACTGTCGTGGGCGGCTGTAGTTACAGGGACCGCATCCGCCCGAGGGCGGTCGTCACGGTCCGGTCCGCGAGGGCGGTCGTGGTCAGGGCGGGCGGCACGGCGCCGCTGGAGCCGGGCAGCAGCGAACTGTCCACGACGAACAGGCCGGGGTGGCCCGCCAGTTGACCGGAGTCGTCGGCGGCCTCGCCGAGCACCACGCCGCCCATGGAGTGCGAGGTCATGATGGAGAGGGGCGCGTCGAGGCCCGGCCCGGTCGCCAGGTTCATGCGGCCCGCGGTCGACGCGACGGCGGCGGTGACGCGCAGCAGTCGCGGGTCGGCGGCGGGCCAGGTCAGTTCGGCGCTGTCGGTGGCCTTCCGGTAGCGGAAGCGGCCCAGTGGCGGCACGACCGACATGCCGAGGGCCGTGCTGCTGACGGGGCCGAGCGCCGGGTAGCCGAGCGGGAAGCTGAGCAGGCTCACCGGGGCCTTCGGGTTGTCCCAGTCGGTGGCCAGGATGTGCGAGGGGCCGCCCTGCGCCTTGCCGGTGAGCGGGAGCCCGGCGCGGACCACGACGTGGTCGCCGCCGCTGCCCCAGTTCTCGCCGATGCGCGGCGACAGCGCGGGGAGGCTGCCGCGTTCCCGGGCGCGTACGAGAAGCCGGGTCGTGCCCAGGGAGCCGGCCGCCAGGAAGACGTGGCGGGCGGCGAAGCTCGGCGTGGACAGCGGGCGGCCGTCCTCGTCGATGCGCCGGCACTCCACCAGGTACCGGTCCCCGACCCGCTTCAGGTCCTCGACCTGGTGCAGCGGCAGCACCTCGGCGCGCCCCGTCGCCTCGGCCGCGGCCAGGATCGTGCGGTCGACGCTGCGCTTGGCGCCGCTGTTGACGCCCCACATCGCCTCGCCGACGCTCGCCGACGGCACGGCGGTGCCCGCCAGTTCGGCGCGGACCGTGTCCCAGTTCATGGCCATGTCGACGCGGCGCGTGTGCAGCCCGGCGCGCTCGGCGGCGCGGCGGAAGTCACGGGCGTTGGCGTACGAGGGCGAGTCGAGTACGTCGTCGGGGATCGGGGCGACGCCGATGAGGCGGCGGGCCCGCGGGTACCAGGTCTCGGTCATCTCCCGGTGGTCGAGCCGGTCGCCGAAGCTGGCCCGGAACAACGCCTCCGAAGGCTCTTCCATGACCGCGTAGTTGACGAGGGAGCCGCCGCCGACGCCTGCGCCCGCGAGGCACAGCAGCCCGGCTCCCGCGTAGGCCTCAAGCACACCTGTGGACAGGTTGAGCCGCGCGTCGCTGAACGGTGAGCCGGTGGCGAGCCAGGCCGCGCGCCCGTCGGGGCGGGTCGGCGTGGCGAACGTGTCGCCTGCCGGGGTGATGGTCCACCGCCGCCCCCGTTCGAGGACCACGCAGCGCAGTCCGGCCGAGGCCAGGCGCAGCGCCGCGACCGAGCCCGCGTAGCCGCTGCCGACGACGACCGCGTCCACGGGCTCGGCCGCGCGTGCCGCCTCGCCGCTCAGCAGCGCGGTGGGCAGCGCCGACAGGCCCGCGACCGCCGCGCCGCGCTTGAGGATCGCTCGTCGTGTCTGCACTGGTCGTTTCACGGTCGCCCATGTTTCCGATCGCGACGATCAAGGGCAGCCCCCTACTCCCCCCTACTGGGGCCCTGACTTGGGCTCTAGGGGGCGTCCGACCCGCCGTCGGGGGCCGAACCCACAACCCGCATATGTGAGTTCCGCCCTTCACGGCTGCTCCACGAACCGTGGGCGGATCGGTGCAATTCCACTCCGCGCCGCCCGCGATGTCACGGCCACTCACCTTCCCCGTGGGCTACTCGGGAGTAGATGAGCGGTCCCGTTCCGATCGGTCCGGTTCCTTCTGGTCGGGGCGGCTTGCCGGAATTTCACGAGCGGGTGTGCGCCGCGAGTTTGCACCCGTGCGCCCCCCTGGACGTTCTGGCAATCTGGCGATCAAGCAGTCGACGCGACGAGGCGGCGACGCGCGCCAGGTGTGTGGGGCAGCTGCGTTGACCACCGTCGCAACTGCCCCTGTGCCAATTGGTCATGGGGGAACACTGCACATGGATCTGTGCGAACGACGGGCCGAACTGGATCAACTTTCGAGGATGTTGGCGGCGAGCGCGACGGGCCGCGGCCAGGTCGCCGTGGTGGACGCGGCTCCCGGAATGGGCAAGACCGCGTTACTCCACGCCTTCTGGGACTCGCTGAGCGACAGCGACGCGCTCGTCCTCAGCGCCGGCTGCGTACCGACGGACCACGACCTGCCGCTCGGCCTGCTGTGGGAGCTGCTGCAGAGCCCGGGCCTCGACCCGGCGGAGGTCGCCGACGGAAGGCGCCAACTCGACGCGTACGCCGCGACATTGGAGGACCCGTCCCCGGCGGGCGAACGGTCCGCGTGGGTCGAGCGCACCTTCGCGCGGATGGTGCGCCAGTGGTCGGAGCGGCGCCACGTCGTCATCTGCGTCGACGACGTGCACCACGCCGACCCGGCGTCGCTCGTGCAACTGTCGCACCTCATACGCAAGGTGCGACATTCCAGAATCCTGGTGGTGCTGACCAGCCGTACGCAGTCCACCAAGACGTTCTCGCCGCTGCACACGCTGCTCAGCCAGCCCCGGGTCAGCTTCGTCCGGCTGTGCCCGCTGTCCCCGCAGGGCGTACGGGAGTTGGCCGACGACCTCGACGCGGGCCCGCCCGGCGAGGAGGACCCCGCGGCCGACTGCCACGCGTCGACGGGCGGCAGCCCGCTGCTGGTCCAGGCGCTGCTCCAGGACCGCGCGCGGGCCCGGCAGACCGGCCGGCAGGGCATCGCGAGCGTCGCCTCGGCCCTCGGCTACGCCGTGCTCAGCCTGCTGCACTCCGCGGGCCCCGAGACGCTCGCCGTGGCCCGGGCCATGGTCCTCCTCGCGGAGCCGGCCGACATTTCCCTGATCAGCGTGCTGCTCGCGCTGCCGCAGGACACCGTCCGCGGGGCCGTCTCCGAGCTGTACGACATGGGTCTCGCGCGGGGCTGCCGACTGCGGTACGCCCCGGCGCGGCAGGTGGTCCTCGACGACATCCCGAGAGACGAACGGGGGTCCTGGCACCGGCGCTCCGCACGGCTGCTGTTCACCTCGGGCGCACCCGCCGTCGCCGTCGCCCCGCATCTGGCGCACACCGACGACGCGCCCGAGCCGTGGATGGCGAAGGTCCTGGTCGACGCGGCGGACACGGTGCTCGACCACGACCCGGCGCAGGCGAAGGCCTGGCTGGAGCTCGCCCGGCGGCTCGCCGCCACCGACCCGCACCAGCAGACCCGGATCACCGCGTCCCTGATCCTCGCCGAGATGCGTCTGTCGCCTTCGGCCGCCCTGCGGCTGCTGCCCCGGCTGTTCGACGCGCGCGGCGAGGACAGCATCGCCGGCCGGCTGCCCGCCGAACTCGCCTGGCGGCTCTGCCTGTTCGGCGGCGCCGCGTACAACCAGCGGCTCTACGACAACGTTGTGCGCCTCGCCGACACCGATGATCCGCGCGTGACCATCGAGCTGGGGGCGTGCAGGCTCGGCATGGTCGCCGCGTTCCCCCAGCTCGCCAAGACGCTGCGGGACCCGCTGGAGTCGACCGACGACGTGGCCCTCGCCATGGCGCCGTTCACGACGACGAGCCAACTGCAGCTCTACGCCGATCTGAACTCGCTGCTCTGGTTCGGCATCAGCGCCGACGCCATCGAGAACGCCGAGAAGGTGCTGAGCCTCACCCGGCTCACGGACGGCACCGTCCGGCTCCTCGCCGACGCGATACGCGTCCTGCTCGGCGCCGAACGCACGAATCTCGCGAAGGGCTGGGCCGACCGGCTCCTCCAGGAGGCATCCCGGCGCGGCGTCGCCGACTGGGAGGCGCCGATGGCCGCCCTGCGCGCCCAGGCTGCGCTGCTCCAGGGGAATCTGCCGGACGCGGAACGCTACGCGCGTTTCGCCCTCGACCGGCTGCCCGCCGAGACGTGGGGGGTGTCGATAGGGGCCCCGTACGCGACGCTGCTGCACGCCCTCACCGGCATGGGGAAGCACGCGGAGGCCGCGGACCTGCTGAGCCGTCCCGTCCCTGAAGCCCTCTTCGACTGCGTGTACGGCCTTGAGTACCTGTGCGCCAAGGGTCACCACTACCTGGCGACCCACCAGTACAAGGAGGGGCTGCGCACCTTCAGGGCCTGCGGTCAACTCATGGCGCAGTGGGGGCTGCGGCACAGCGTCGTCCTGCCGTGGCGCACCGGCGCCGCCGCGTGCCTGGTGGCGCTCGGCTCCCCGGGCGAGGCACGGAAGCTGGCGCGGGAGCAGCTCGCCCTCGTCGGCCGGCACTCCCCCTCGCGGCTGCGCGGCCAGGCGCTGAGGGCCCTCGCCGCGACCCAGACGTACAGGACCCGCCTGGCGCTGCTCGGCGAATCCGCCGAGATCTTCCAGCACAACGGCAACGACCTGGAGTTGGCGAGGACGCTCTTCCAGCTCAGCAGGGCGCGCCACCGCGTCGGCGACACGGCGAAGGCCCGTATGGCGGCGCGGCAGGCGCTGTTCAAGGCCACCGAGTGCCAGGCGTCTCCGCTGGCCCTGCGCGCGTCCACCATCGCGGGCGCGACGGCGGACCGGCAGCGGGAGACGGTTCCCGCGCAGGTGCAGCGGGAGCCGGAGCGGGAGCGGGAGCGGGACGGGGAGCGGGATCGGGAGCGGCTTCGCGGGCTCTCCGGCGCCGAACGCCGGGTCTTCGACCTGGTCGGCCAGCGGCTGACCAACCGGCAGATCGCCCACCGGCTGTTCATCACCTCCAGCACCGTGGAACAGCATCTGACCCGCATCTACCGCAAGTTGCACGTGAAGGGGCGCGAGGGACTGCTCGCCTGGCAGCGCTCGCCCGCGGTGGACCCCGCTCCCGGAACAACCGCAGGTCAGGCCGCTGTAGGAGCCCCCTAACTTCCGGCTAAGGGTTGTCCAAGGGCTCGTGGATCGAAAATTCTTCATGGGTACTTGATCGCACCCGGTGGCACGTCGCCGCGCGCACCAATGCGCGGTGACGTGCCTTTCTGCTGGAGGAAGCATGCCTGCGCATGGGGGAAACACCGAGCCGATCGCGGTGGTGGGGGTGGGCTGCCGGTTCCCGGGTGGTGGGGACGGTGCGGCTGCCTTTTGGGATGCGCTGGTCGAGGGCCGGTCAGGCATTGGTGAAGTGCCGTCGGGGCGTTGGTCGTTGGAGCGGTTCTTCGATGCGGATCCGGAGGTGCCGGGGGCGACGTACAGCCGGCATGGCGGGTTTGTGGAGGGGGTCGCGGAGTTTGATGCGGCGTTGTTCGGGATCGCGCCGCGGGAGGCGGCGGCGGTGGATCCGCAGCATCGGTTGGTGTTGGAGGTGGCGTGGGAGGCGTTGGAGCATGCGGGGATCGCGCCGGATTCGTTGCGGGGGTCGGCGACGGGTGTGTTCGTGGGGATGGGTGGCAGTGACTATGAGCGGTTGACGGCTGCGGGGAATGATCCGGCGTTGTTGGACGCGTATACGGCGGTGGGGGGTTCGCAGAATTTCGCGGCGAACCGGCTCTCGTACAGCTTGGGGTTGCAGGGTCCGAGTCTGGTGACGGACACGGCGTGTTCGTCGTCGCTGGTGGCGCTGCATTTGGCGGTGCAGGCGCTGCGTGGTGGTGAGTGCTCGTCCGCGTTGGTGGGCGGGGTGAATCTGCTGCTCGCGCCGGGGACGACGGTGGCGTTGTCGAAGGCGCGGATGTTGTCGCCGAGTGGTCAGTGCCGGACCTTCGACGCGGGTGCGGACGGGTATGTGCGGGGTGAGGGTTGCGGGGTTGTGGTGTTGCAGCCGTTGTCCCGGGCGCGGGCGGAGGGGCGTGAGGTCCTGGCCGTCATCCGGGGCACCGCCGTCAACCAGGACGGGCGCAGCAATGGCCTCACGGCGCCGCGCGGACCGGCCCAAACGGAGGTCATCCAGCGGGCGTTGGAGGTCGCCGGGGTCGACCCGACGGCGGTCGGTTACGTGGAGGCGCACGGGACGGGGACGCCGCTGGGGGATCCGATCGAGGTGCGGGCGCTTGCGCAGGTGCTTGCGGCAGGGCGGTCGGACGAGCAGCCGTTGCGGCTGGGGTCGGTGAAGACGAACATCGGGCATCTGGAGGCCGCGGCGGGCATCGCCGGGCTGATCAAGACGGTGCTCACGCTGCACCACGGCACGATCCCGCCGCACCTGAACCTGGATTCCCTCAACCCGCACATCGACTGGGACCGGCTTCCGGTGTCGATTCCTACGCAGGCCGTCGAGTGGGCGGATCCGGAGCGGGCGGCGGGGGTCTCGTCGTTCGGGTTCGGCGGCACCAACGCGCACGTGGTGCTGACCGCGCCCGAGCCTGCCGGCGAGCCGGACACCGCTCCCGCCTTCGAGGGGCCGGTCGTCGTGAAGGTCGCCGGGCACACCCCCGCCGCGCTGCGGGCCGGAGCCGAGCAACTGGCAGACGCGGCGCAGCGCCACACCCCGCACGAGATCGCCTACGCGGCCAACACCGCCCGCGCCGACCTCGCGCACCGGGCCACCGCCGTCGCCGCCACCCCCGGCCAACTCACGGAGCAGCTCGGTCGTATCGCGGCCGGCACCCCCGACACGCACGCGCCCACCCCGTCCAACCTGCCCCGCGTCGCCTTCCTCGTGCCGGGGCAGGGCGCCCAGCTCGCCGGGGCGCTCCGGGGGCTGTACCCGGAGGTGGAGGCGGTGGCCGCGGCCGTCGACGCGATCGTCGCGGAGACCGGTCAACACCCCGCCGTCACGCGGGCGTTGGGCGTGCTCACCGAGCCCGGGGCCGAGGCGGAGGAGGCGCTCGCCCACACCGGGACCGCGCAGCTCGCGACGTACCTCACCGCGATCGCGCTCGGCGCGTACTGGGAGTCCCTCGGGGTGCGGCCCGACATCGTGACCGGGCACAGCGTCGGCGCCTATGCGGCCGCCGCGCTCGCCGGTGTCTTCAGCCCCGCCGACGGCGCGCGCCTCGTCGCCGCCAGGGCCGAGCTGATGGCCACGCTGCCGGAGGGCGCCGGGGGCATGGCCGCCGTGCTGTGCGAGCCGGGCCGGCTGTCCGGGATCGCGGAGGTCGACGAGGGAACGGTCGAGATCGCCGCCCTCAACGGGCCCCGGGAGACCGTCCTTTCGGGGCCGAAGCCGGAGCTCACGCGGGTGCTGGAACAACTCTCCGGGAACGGCGTCCGCGCGATTCCGCTCCGGGTCTCGCACGCCTTCCACTCCGCGCAGCTGGAGCCGGTGCTCGCGCCGCTGGCGGAGGCACTGGGGCAGCTCCAACTGCGGGAGCCGGAGGTCGAGTTCGTATCCGACCGTACGGGGGCGCTCGCGGGGCCCGAAGTGACCACGGCCGAGTACTGGGTGCGGCACACCCGTGAGGCCGTGCGGTTCGCGGACGCGGCCCGCACCCTGCTGGAGGACGGCACCCGCGTCGTCGTGGAGCTGGGTCCCGGCGGGCTGCTGCGGCACGTCGGCTCCGCCGCGGGTAACCGGCCGGTGGTGGCTCTGCCGTCGGTGTCCCCGGGGGCCGACTCCTCGTACGGGCGTCTGCTGGAGTCCGTCGCGCGGCTGTGGCGCGAGGGCGTTCCGGTGGACTGGTCCCGGGTGAACGGGCCCCGCCCCGCCCGGCTGCCGAGCCTTCCCACGTACCCCTTCCAGCGCCAGACGTTCTGGCTGCCCGAGGGCGGTCCCGAGGCGGCGGCGCCCCTGCCGCGCGCGGCGACGCCCAAGGCCGCGCGCCCGGCCCCGGCCCCGGCGTCCCCGGCTCCCGTACGTGCCGCCCGCGCTGCGAGCAGCGGTGACCGGGACGCGCAGGTCGCCGAGCTGGTGGCCTGGTTGCGCCGTGAGCTGACCGCGCTGATGGCGAGCGAGCAGGTCGTCGCGGCCGGTGAACTCGACTCGGACACCGGCCTGTTCGAGCTCGGCCTCACCTCCGCCATGGTCGTCGACCTCCGGGTCCGGCTCGAACGCGAGCTGGGCCGCGAGGTCCCGACCACGGCCGTCTTCGAGCACCCCACGCTCCAGCGGCTCGCCACCTACCTCGCCGACCTGGAGCCGGGAGCGGCCCCCGCCGCCGAGGCGCCCACGGCACCGAGGGACGCCACGGAACCCCTCGCCATCGTCGGGATGGGCTGCCGGTTCCCCGGCGGCGCCGACGACCTGGACGCGTACTGGAAGCTGCTGAGCGAGGGCCGCGACGGCACGTCCGCCGTTCCCGAGGACCGGTGGGACCGCGAGGCGTTCTACGATCCGGACCCGGCCGCGCCCGGCAAGGCGTACACCTACCGGGGCGGCTTCCTGAACGGGCCCGTGGACGAGTTCGACGCCGACGCCTTCGGCATCTCGCACCGCGAGGCCCGCGCCATGGACCCGCAGCAGCGGCTGCTCCTCGAAGTCGCCTCCGAGGCCCTTGCGGACGCCGGCTGCACCAGCGCGCGGCTCTCCGGCTCCACCACCGCGGTGTACGTGGGCATCAACACCTCCGACTACATGCAGTTGTTGACGGCGGGCGGCACCGCCGCCATCGACCCCTACCAGGCCACCGGCAACACCTTCAGCGTCGCCGCGGGCCGGCTGTCCTACCTGCTCGGCGCCCAGGGCCCCAGCATGGCCGTGGACACCGCGTGCTCCTCCTCGCTCGTCGCCGCGCACCTCGCCGCCCGCAGCCTGCGGTCGGGGGAGTCGGACCTGGCGGTCGTCGCCGGGGTGAACCTGATGCTGGCGCCCGGCACCACCATCAGCCTCGCCAAGCTCGGCGCCCTGTCGCCCGACGGCCGCTGCAAGACCTTCGACGCCACCGCCGACGGCTACGGACGCGGCGAGGGCTGCGGCGCCGTCGTCCTCAAGCGGCTGTCCGACGCGCAGGCCGACGGTGACCGGATCTGGGCCGTGCTGCACGGCTCCGCCGTCAACCAGGACGGCCGCAGCGCGGGCCTGACCGTGCCCAACGGGCAGGCCCAGCAGGACGTCATCCGCGCGGCGCTGCGCGACGGCCTGATCGACGCCGGGTCCGTCGACTACGTCGAGGCGCACGGCACCGGTACTCCGCTCGGTGATCCGATGGAACTGCGGGCCCTGGCCGAGGTGTTCCGCCCGGAGAGCGGTGGCGGCGCGCAGGCCGCGGCCACGGCCCCGGCTCCGGCTCCGGCTCCGGCTCCGGCTCCGCTGAGCGTGGGCTCGGTCAAGACGAACATCGGGCACCTGGAGGCCGCCGCCGGCATCTCCGGCCTGATCAAGGTGGCGCTCTCCCTGCACCACCAGCAGATCCCCGCCCACCTGCACTTCAACGAGCCCAACCCGCACCTGAAGTGGGACACCCTCCCGGTCGAGGTCCCCACCGGGCTCACCGACTGGAAGCGGTCGGCCGACGACCGGCGGGTCGCGGGCGTCTCGTCCTTCGGGTTCAGTGGCACCAACGCCCATGTCGTCCTCGGCGAGGCGCCGGCCCCCGCCACGGGTCCGGCCCCCGCGGACACCCCGGCCCCGCGTGCCGAACTGCTCGTGCTCTCCGGCCGTACGCAACAGACCCGTGACGCCAACGACACGGCGTACCGCGCCTTCCTGAACGCGGCCACGGACGACGGCGACGGCCCGGTGGTGTGGGCCGGGATCGCCCGGAGCGCGGCGCTCGGCCGTGACCATCTGCCGTGGCGTACGGCCGTGGTCGCCCCGTCCGCGCGGGACGCGGCGCAGGCGTTGGGACGCGAGCGGGCCACCGGCCTGCACCGGGGCAGCGTGGTCCCCGCGGACCGCAGGCGGCTCGTCTTCGCGTACAGCGGGCAGGGCTGCCAGTGGTCGGGCATGGGGCGCGCGCTGCTCGCCGACCCGGTCGCCGAACCCGTGCTGCGGCACTGCGACGCGCTGGTGCGGCGGCTCGCCGGCTGGTCGCTCCTCGACCAGCTCACCGCCGACGACACCGACTCCCGGCTCTCGGACACCGCCGTCGCCCAGCCCGCCGTACTGGCCGTGCAGGCGGCGCTGACCGAGGTGTGGCGGACGTGGGGCGTGCGGCCGGACGCGGTGGTCGGGCACAGCGTCGGCGAGGTCGCCGCCGCGTACGCCGCGGGCGCCCTCGACCTGGACACCGCCGTCGAGATCGCGGTGCGCCGCGGCGAGGTGATGGCCGCGACCCGGGGGCGTGGCGCGATGGCCGCCGCGGGCCTCTCCGCCGAACAGGCCGCCGAGCTGATCGCCCCGTACGGGACCGACCTGTGCGTCGCCGCCGTCAACTCGCCGGTCGGCACGGTGCTCGCCGGGGACCGCGCGGCCCTGGACGAGGTCGGGGCGAAGGTCCGCGAGCGCCGGGCGCCGTGGGCGGTCATCCAGACCGAGTACGCCTTCCACAGCCCGTGGATGAATTCCGTACGGGACGACCTCGCGCGGGCCCTCGACCACCTGCCCGCGCCGCACCCCACGGCCGTGCCGGTCTACTCGACGGTCACCGGCGAACTCGCCGAGCCGGACGCGTTCGACGTCGACTACTGGTGCGCCAACCTGGTGCGGCCCGTACGGTTCCGCGACGCGATCCGCGCCGCCGCCCGCGCGGACGCGCACACCACCGTGGTCGAGATCGGCCCGCACGCCGTGCTGCGCTCCGCCGCCGCCCAGTCCCTGGACGGGCGCACGGAGGGCCTGACCGTGCTCGGTTCGATGCGCGCCGGAGCCGACAGCCGTACGACCCTCCTCGACGCGGCCGGCGCCCTGCACGTCCAGGGCTACGACCTCGTGCACGAGTCCGTGCAGCCGCAGTACGCGGCACACGCCGCGCTGCCCGGACCCGTGTGGCAGCGGCAGCGGCACTGGCTGCCCGCCGCGCCCACGGCGGAGCCGGTGGCGAAGGGCGCCGATGCGGCCGGGGCGAAGGGCGCCGACGACATGACGGCCGCGCTCGCCGAGAACACGTACGACATCGACTGGCATCCGGCCGAACTCCCGCCCGCCGCAGGGCAGTCCGCGGAGGGCGACTGGGTGCTCGTGGCGGACGGGCGCGGTGTCGCGGAGCGGGCGGCGGCCCAGCTGACGGCCGCCGGTGGCGACTGCCACCTGCTCACGCCCGAGCAGGCGAGCGATCCGGCCACGTTGGAGCGGCTGCTCGACGGCCGCGCCGTGCGGGGCCTCGTGCACTGCGGGACGCTCGACGCGCCCGACGTACGCACACCGGGTCCTGAACTGGACGCCGCGATCGCCCTCTCCACCGAACCGCTGCTGGCCGCCGCCCGCTCCCTCACCGCGCCCGATGGCGGGGCCGCCGCTCCCCAGCTGTGGCTGGTGACGCGCGGCGCGACCGGTGCGGCCGGGGCGCGCGTCGTGCCCACGCACACGCCCGTATGGGGACTCGGCCGCGTCGTCGCCCTGGAGCACCCGGAGGTGTGGGGCGGCATGATCGACCTCGACGCGGACGCACCTGACGACGCGGGCTCGGACGGCCTGGACGCGGAGGCCGCCGCCGTCGTCGCCGAGGTGCTGCGCGCCGACGGCGAGGACCAGATCGCCTGGCGGGCCGGAACCCGCCGGGTCGCCCGGCTGCGCGCGGCCGAGCGGCTGGAGCCGCGCGATTCGCTGCCGATCGGCGCGGACGGCACGTACGTCGTCACCGGCGGCCGGGGCGCGCTCGGCCTGCGGATCGCGCGGTGGCTCGTCGACCACGGCGCCCGGCACCTGGTCCTCACCGGGCGGCGCCCGCTCCCGGACGACCCCGACGACCCGGCGGTGACCGCCGTCGAGGCGCTGCGCGCGGCGGGCGCCACGGTGCACTGCCCGGCCGTCGACGTCGCGGACGCGGACGGCATGGCGGCCGTCTTCGACGCCCCCGACGTCGCCTGGCCGCAGGTGCGCGGCGTCGTGCACGCAGCCGGCGTCTTCGAACCGTGCGCCGTACGCGACATGGACCAGGAGCGGCTACGTGCCGTGCTGCGCGCCAAGGTCGAGGGCACGCTCGTCCTCGACGCGCTGACGAGCCTCGCGGAACTGGACTTCCTCCTGATGTTCTCCTCCGCGTCCTCGGTGTGGGGCTCGGCGCTCGCCGGGCACTACGCCGCCGCCAACTACTTCCTCGACGCGATGGCCCACGACCGGGCCCGCCGCGGACTGCCGGGCCTCGCGGTCAACTGGGGCTGGTGGTCGGGCAGCGACCTGGTCTCCGCCGAGCACGTCGGCTACTTCGAGTCGATGGGCCTGCACGTACTGCCCGACGACATCGCCTTCGCGGCACTCGACCGCCTCGTGGGCGGCGACCACCGCCAGATGACGGTCGCCCCCGTCGACTGGGGCAGGTTCCGGCCGGTGCTCGAGGCCAAGCGCCGCCGCCCGCTCCTGGAACTCCTGGACACGGCGGCGCGGACCTCGGCATCGGCCGGGGACGGAGTGGACCGGGCGTTCCTGGAGGAACTGGCCGGGGCACCCGGGCCGGTCCGCAGGCAGCTGGTCGAGGACCTCGTCCAGCGCGAGACGGCCGCGGCGCTCGGCCGCGACGACGGTGCCCAACTGGGCCGCGACTTCGGCTTCTTCGAGTCCGGCATGGACTCGATCACCAGCGTGGAACTGAAGGTCCGCCTGGAGTCGGTCCTCGGCGTCCGGCTGCCCGCCACGGCGGCGTTCGAGCACCCGACGGTCGCGGCGCTCGCGGGCTATCTGCTCGACGAGGTCGTTCCCGTGCCGGACGGCGGGGCGACAGAAGCCGAGGCCGAGGCCGAGGCCGACGGGATGGACGACGAGATGTCGGAGGAGGAGCTTCTTCGGCTCCTCGGCGAAGAGTTGGAGAAGTAGAGCCCGTGAGTGGTCCCAAGAGGTCAGCCACCAGTACGCCCCGCGCAGGAGAGAGCATGACGACCGCCACTTCGAGCAACTCCGATGACACCAACGATCGTTCCGGCATCCTCCGGCGCGCCCTGGTCGAGCTGAAGGCCGCCCGCGCCGAGGCCGCCGAGGCCAACGAGGCCAGGGAGGCGATGACCGAGCCGATCGCGGTGGTGGGGGTGGGCTGCCGGTTCCCGGGTGGTGGGGACGGTGCGGCTGCCTTTTGGGATGCGCTGGTCGAGGGCCGGTCAGGCATTGGTGAAGTGCCGTCGGGGCGTTGGTCGTTGGAGCGGTTCTTCGATGCGGATCCGGAGGTGCCGGGGGCGACGTACAGCCGGCATGGCGGGTTTGTGGAGGGGGTCGCGGAGTTTGATGCGGCGTTGTTCGGGATCGCGCCGCGGGAGGCGGCGGCGGTGGATCCGCAGCATCGGTTGGTGTTGGAGGTGGCGTGGGAGGCGTTGGAGCATGCGGGGATCGCGCCGGATTCGTTGCGGGGGTCGGCGACGGGTGTGTTCGTGGGGATGGGTGGCAGTGACTATGAGCGGTTGACGGCTGCGGGGAATGATCCGGCGTTGTTGGACGCGTATACGGCGGTGGGGGGTTCGCAGAATTTCGCGGCGAACCGGCTCTCGTACAGCTTGGGGTTGCAGGGTCCGAGTCTGGTGACGGACACGGCGTGTTCGTCGTCGCTGGTGGCGCTGCATTTGGCGGTGCAGGCGCTGCGTGGTGGTGAGTGCTCGTCTGCGTTGGTGGGTGGGGTGAATCTGCTGCTCGCGCCGGGGACGACGGTGGCGTTGTCGAAGGCGCGGATGTTGTCGCCGAGTGGTCAGTGCCGGACCTTCGACGCGGGTGCGGACGGGTATGTGCGGGGTGAGGGTTGCGGTGTTGTGGTGTTGCAGCCGCTGTCCCGGGCGCGGGCGGAGGGGCGTGAGGTCCTGGCCGTCATCCGGGGGACGGCGGTCAATCAGGACGGCAAGAGTTCAGGGCTGACCGTTCCTCATGCCGCTGCCCAACAGGACGTGATCCGGCGGGCGTTGGAGGCCGGGGGAGTCGACCCGGCGGCGGTCGGTTACGTCGAGGCGCACGGGACGGGGACTCCGCTGGGGGATCCGATCGAGGTGCGGGCGCTTGCGCAGGTGCTGGCCGCCGGGCGGTCGGAGGACCAGCCGTTGCGGCTGGGGTCGGTGAAGACGAACATCGGGCATCTGGAGGCGGCGGCGGGGATCGCCGGGCTGATCAAGACGGTGTTGACGCTGCACCACGGCACGATCCCGCCGCAACTGAACCTGGACTCGCCCAACCCGCACATCGACTGGGACGAGCTTCCGGTGTCGATTCCTACGCAGGCCGTCGAGTGGGCGGATCCGGAGCGGGCGGCAGGGGTGTCGTCGTTCGGGTTCGGCGGCACCAACGCGCACGTGGTGCTGACCGCGCCCGAACCTGCCGGCGAGCCGGACACCGCACCCGCTTCCGAGGGGCCGGTCGTCGTGAAGGTCGCCGGGCACACCCCCGCCGCGCTGCGGGCAGTTGCCGCGCAATTGGCCTCCGTAGCGAATGAAGGGGCGTGTTCTGTACGGGAGTTGGCCTACGTCGCGAACACCGCCCGCGCCGACCTGGCGCACCGGGCCACCGCCGTCGCCGCCACGCCGGGCGAACTCGCCGAGCAGCTCGCGCACATCGCCGCCACGGTCGCCGACACGCACGTTCCGGCCCCGTCCAATCCGCCCCGGCTCGCCTTCCTCGTGCCGGGGCAGGGCAGCCGGCTCGCCGGGGCGCTCCGGGGGCTGTACCCGGAGGTGGAGGCGGTGGCCGCCGCTGTGGATGCCGTCGTGCGGGAGACCGACGGTCACCCCGTGGTGGCGCGGGCCCTGATCGCGCTCACGGGGGCCGGCCCCGAGGCGGAGGAGGCGGAGGAGGCGGAGGCCGATGTCGCGGCCGCCGAGTTCGCGACGTATCTCGCCGCCGTCGGTCTCGGTGCCTACTGGGAGTCCCTCGGGGTGCGGCCCGACATCGTGACCGGCCACGGCGTCGGTGCCTGCGCCGCCGCCGCGCTCGCCGGTGTCTTCAGCCCCGCCGACGGCGCACGCCTCGCTCTCGCGGGAACCGACTCCGCAGCGCGCGCGAAGGTGCTGGACGGCATCGAACTGCGCCTGCCAAGCGCCGGGTTCATGCCGGACTCCGACGGCAGGCTCATCGCCAAGGAGCTGGCCACCGCCGACTACTGGTTGCGGGAGGACGGCGGGACCGCGCCCGTGCCCACGGCCGCTGCGATGCGCGCGGCGCTGAGTGAACGGGCGGACCTCGTAGTCGAGTTGGGGGCCGGTGCCGGTTCTGGTTACGGGAGGCCGCTCGCGACCGTGGCCCGACTCTGGCGTGCGGGCGCCCCCGTGGACTGGGCGCGCGTCAGCGGTCCGCGCCCCGCCCGGCTGCCCGCCCTGCCCGCCTACCCCTTCCAGCGCCGCACCCACTGGGCCCTCCCCGGCTCCGCCGACGGGACCGCGACGGCGGCGCGCCGCGCGGTCGTCGGTGACGACGGGGTCGCGCTGCGGCCCAGGATCCTGCGGTCGGCCACCGGCGACACCATCGGTGAGACCCGGCTGTCCCTCGCCGACCTGCCCTTCCTCGCGGAACACCGGGTGCACGGGCGGCTCGTCGTGCCCGGTGTCGTACATCTGGAACTGGTCCTGCGGTGTGCGGCGGAGGCGTTCGGCGGGCGGCCGGTCCGGATCGAGCGGCTGGCCCTGTCGCGGCCGTTGACGGTCGGCGACCACGACGAGGCGTCCGTCCAGGTCGTCATCGGGCCACCCACGTCCGAAGGCGCCGAGGCCCGCGTCTTCAGTGCCGACGCCGAGGGCGGGTGGCAGCTGCACCTCACCACGCGGGTCGTCGCCGAGACGGATACGGATACGGCACCGGGTGAAGGTGGCGGTGTCGACGTAGTTCGAGAGCAGTGCCAACAGCCCATCGCCGACGGTGACTTCTACCGGCAGGCCTGGCACCCGTCCTTCGAGCTCGGCCCCAGCTTCCGCCTCGTCACCGGCGCCCGCCGAGGGCCCGGCGCGGCCGTGGCGAGCCTCGTACCGCCCGCCGCCGACGCGGCCGGCGTCGTGGCGGGCGTACGGCCCGAACTGCTGCTGCTCGACGCCTGCGTACAGCTCGTCGCGGTAGCGGCCGGATACGGGGAGGCGGACGGCTGGGACGGCCGTCCGGTGCGGCTCGGCACCGGGTACGAGTCGATGACCGTGCACCGCCCCGACGCCCTGGAGACGCTGGAGAAACTGGAGTGCGCGGCCGTCCTGCGCGAGGCGCAGCGGGACACGTTGTCCGGTGACATCACGCTCGCCGCTGCCGACGGGACCGTGGTGGCGGAGCTGCGTGGCGTGTCGTTCCGGCCCGTGTCGCCGGAGCTGCTGGCCCGGCTCGGTACGCCGCCGCGGCCCGCGGGCGAGCGGTCGCCGAGCGGTGCGCCGGACGTTGCCGCCCTCGCGGCGGCTCCCGCCGAGGAGCGCGAGCGGGCCGTGCTCGCGCACCTCACGGGGTTGCTGGCCCGGGTTCTGGGGGCCGTGCCCGGCGAGGTGCGGCAGGACGTGCCCGTGATCGACCTCGCCGATTCTCTGATGATGGCGGAGTTGAAGACGGACGTGGAGCGGGACCTGGGGGTTTCCATTCCGCTGGAGGCACTGTTCGAGGCGGAGGGGCTGCGCGAGCTGGCGGGGTGGGTTGCGGACGAGGTCGTGGGCGGCGGGATCCCGGTGAAGCCCGAGCCGGGGTTGGCGACTCGGGGCTCCGCCCCGGACCCCGCTGCTCAATCGCCGCAGGGGCTTGAAATGCGGCCATCGGCGCCGGGGCTTGAAATGCGGTCATCGGCGTCGGGGCCTGAAATGCGGCCATCGCCGCAGGGGCTTGAAAGGCAGCGGCGGCCGAAGACCATGGCGGTCGGCGACATGGTGAGGCTGGCGGAGCTGGACGAGGGCATCAAGGCAACCGCCACACGCGAACCGGACGGTGCCGCGCCCGACGCCACCCTCCTCACCGGAGCCACCGGGTTCGTCGGGGCGTTCCTCCTCGCCGAACTGCTCGAACGCCGCACCGGAGACGTCCTGTGCCTGGTGCGCGCCGAGGACGAGGCGCACGGGCTGCGGCGGATCCTGGACAATCTCGCGGCGCACGGCCTCGACGTGGCGCGGCGGCACCACGACCGCGTCGTCCCGGTCGTCGGGGATCTGGTGAGCCCGAAGCTCGGGCTCGACGACGAGGACTTCGCCGCGCTGCACGCCCGCGTCGGCTCGATCCTGCACTGCGGCGGCATGGTCAAGTGGACGTATCCGTACGGGAAGTTGGCGCCCGCCAACGTCGACGGCACCCGTGAGGTGCTGCGGCTCGCGACCGTCGGAGCGGTGCGGCCCGTGCACTTCATCTCGACCGTCGGGGTGTTCTCCTCGACCGAGTACACCGCCGATCTCGTACGGGAGTCGGACGAGCTGCTCGACAGCGGGCCGCTCGCCGTCGGGTACGCGCAGAGCAAGTGGGTCGCGGAGCACATGATCCGCACCGCCCACGAGCGCGGCGTGCCCGTCACCATCCACCGGATCAACACCGGCGGGCACAGCCGCACCGGCACCTTCAACCGCCTCGACCACCTGTGCATGATGCTCAAGGGCTGCATAGAGGCGGGCATCGCGCCGGACGAGGTGCGGATGCCGGTGCAGCCGGCGCCGATCGACTACGTGGCGGCGGCCGTCGTGGAACTGTCGGCGCGCCCCGAACTCGACGGCCGGACCTTCCACCTGGTCAACGGCGCGCCGCTGGCCTGGTCCGAGTTCTTCGACCACGTCGAGGAGTTCGGCTACCCGCTGCGGCGGATGCCGTTCGAGGAGTGGAAGGCGCAGGTCACGGGGCGCAGCTCCGGGACCATGGCGCTGCTCGGCCTCGCCCCCTTCCTCAACGACACGGTCGACCATGTGCGGCTCCCGCTGTCCGACGCGGCCCGCACCGAGGAAGCCCTCGCCGGGACCGGAGTGCACTGCCCGCCGCTGGACGGCGAGCTGATCGCCACGTATCTGCGCGGATTCATCGCGGAGGGCTTCGTCGACCCACCCGCGGCACCCGCCGCCTGACGAACCGCCCCACCCCACACAGGAGTTCACCCATGACCACCGCCCCCCTCGACATCGACCTCACCAGCACCGAGTACCGGCTCAACCCGTGGCCGCTGTACGCGCAGCTGCGCGACGAGGCGCCCGTCCACCACGTCCGCCAGGGCAGCTGGGACGGCAGCGACTTCTACATGCTGAGCCGGTACGAGGACGTATCGCTCGCCCTGCGCGACAAGAAGCAGTTCTCCTCGCAGATCCGGCAGGAGGACTACCTCAACCTCCCGATGCTGGTGAACCGGGACGCCCCCGAGCACACCCGGCTGCGGCACATGGCCAACCGGGCGTTCAACGCCCGTCTGGTGCGCACGCTCGGCGACTGGGTGCAGAGCATCGTCGACGAGATCATGGACGACGTCCTCAAGCAGGACCGCGTGGAGTTCGTGGAGACGTTCACGACGGCCCTGCCGCTGCGCATCGTCGGAGGCATGCTCGGCATCCCCCTCGACCGCAAGGCGGACCTGCGCCGCTGGTCGCAGGCGGTGATGAACGCCTTCGCGGTCGCCGCCGGCATGGACCCGGAGGAGGCGCCCGGCTTCTTCGAGGACCTGATGGAGTTCGGCGGCTACATGGAGCAGCTGGCCCGCGCCCGCAAGGGGCAGCCCAACAAGGAGGACATCCTCGGCGAGCTGGTCGCCCAGCACGAGGAGGGCGACCTGACCCGTGACGAACTGGTCACCATGGCCTGGTCGTTCGTCGCCGCCGGGCACGAGACCACCATGAACCTGCTCGGCGGCGGCATGCACATGCTGCTGAGCGACCCGGACCTGGCGCGTCGGCTGCGCCAGGAGCCCGAGCTCACCGGCGCGTTCATCGAGGAGTACCTGCGCCTCTACAGCCCCACGCAGTGGCTGCTGCGCCGTGCGAAGACCGACGTCGAACTGCACGGAACCACCATCCCCGAGGGCGAGTTGGTGCACGTCCTGATCGGCTCCGCCAACCGCGACCCGCGCCAGTTCGAGAACCCCGACGTCTTCGACCTCGACAGGCCCAACAAGGGCAGCCACATGGGCTTCGGCGCGGGACCGCACTTCTGCCCGGGCGCCGCGCTGTCCCGGCTGCTCGCCGAGACCGCGTTCCGCACCTACTACACCCACCTCGACCGGTTCCGCCTCGACCCCGCCGAGGCGCCCCAGTTCCGCACCTGGCAGGGCTCGTACGGCATCGCGCGCATGCCCCTCCTCGTCTCGCACTGAGCCTTCGAGCCGAGTCCTCGCCCTGAGCCTTCGCGCCGACCACACCACTTGGGGGACCTTCATGACCACCACGACCTCTTCGCCCACGGTGCTGCTCGACCGGTTCGAGCGGCATGCCGAACGGCAGCCGTCCGCTCCCGCCTACACCTTCATCGCCGACGACGGCAGCAAGCAGGCCACCCTCTCGTACGGCGATGTGCACGCCGAGATCCACCGTGTCGCCACCGGGCTCCGCACCCGGCTGCGGCCGGGGCAGCGGGCGCTGCTGCTCCTGCCGGAGGGCGCCGACTTCATCCCCGCGTTCCTTGGCTGTCTGCGGGCCGGAGTCATCGCCGTACCCGCGTACCCGCCGATGCCCGGCGACTCCCAGCAGCGGATGCGGACGCTGCGGTCGATCGCCGCGGACTGCGAACCGGCCGCGGTGATCACCCCGCTCGGCCCCGACGAGGCGGCGGCCGTCCGCGGCATGGTGCCGGAGCTGGCGGACGCCTGGTGGACCTCGGTGGCCGGGCTGCGGGAGGCCGGAGACGGCGGCGGGCCGCTCGCGCACCGCCCGGAGGCCGACGACATCGCGTTCCTCCAGTACACCTCCGGCTCCACCTCGCTGCCGAAGGGCGTGACCGTCCCGCACCGGGCGCTCGCCCACAACGAGGAGTCGATCCGGGAGGCGTTCGGGCACGAGGAGGGGCTCGTCGGGGTCGGCTGGCTGCCGATGTTCCACGACATGGGCCTCATCGGGAACGTCCTCCAGCCGCTGTGGGTGGGCGGCCACTCCGTGATGATGTCGCCGATGACGTTCATCAAGCGGCCGGTGCGCTGGCTGCGCGCCATCTCCGACTTCCGCGCCGCGTCCAGCGGCGGCCCCAACTTCGGGTTCGAGATGTGCGTGAACCGGATCCGCGAGGCCGACTGCGAGGGCCTCGACCTGAGCAGCTGGCGGGTGGCGTACAACGGCGCGGAGCCCGTACGGGAGCGCACGCTGCGCGAGTTCGCCGACCGCTTCGCCCCCTACGGCTTCGACCCGGCCGCCGCCTACCCCTGCTACGGGCTCGCCGAGGCGACGCTCCTGGTGACCGGCGGCAGCCCCTGGGACACCCCGACGCGGCTCACCGTCGACGAGGAGGCGCTGCGCGCGGGCCGCGCCGAGCCGACGGAGTCGTCCGATACCGCTCGGACCCTCGTCAGCAGCGGGTTCACCTGGCAGGACCGCGAGGTCCTGATCGTGGACCCGGACACCGCCGAGCCCCTGGAGCAGGGCCGGGTCGGCGAGATCTGGATCGGCGGCCCCGACCTCCCCTCCGGCTACTGGAACAAGCCCGACCTGACGGCGGAGACCTTCGCCGCGAAGCCCGTCAGCGGAGGCGGCGGCCCCTACCTGCGCTCCGGCGACCTCGGCTTCCTGCACAACGGCGAGCTGTACGTCACCGGGCGCCGCAAGGACCTGATCATCGTCGGCGGCCGCAACCACTACCCGCAGGACCTGGAGCTGACGGCCGAGGAGGCGCACCCGGCGATGCGCTCCGGCTATGTCGCCGCCTTCGCCGTGGAGGACGCCGACGGCGGCGCCGAACGGCTCGTCGTCGTGGCCGCCGCCCGCAAGGCGACCGGCGACGCCGACGCGGTGGCCGCCAAGGAGGCCGAGGTCGGCCGCGCGGTGCGCTCCGCGATCGCGGCCGAGCACGGCATCACCGTGGACGACGTGGTCCTCGTCGGCCCGCACGCCGTGCCCAAGACCTCCAGCGGAAAGGTGCAGCGGCACGCCTGCCGCGCCGCGTACCTGCGCGGCGCGTACGCCACGGACACCCCCGCCCCGACCCTCGACACAAAGGACGCGCAGCGATGAGCACACCCACCACGACCCCCGCCGCCATCAAGCAGACCGAACGCCGGCTGCGTACCTTCATGACGACGCGGGTCGCCGAACTCCTCAAGGTCGCCCCCGACGAGGTGTCCCAGGACGCCGTCTTCCGCGACCTGGGCCTGTCCTCCGTCCAGGTCGTCGAACTGGCCGCGGAACTGGAGGACTTCAGCGGCCGGCAGATACCGGCGACCATGGTCTACGAGTACCCGACGATCGCGGACGCGGCGGCGTACGTCGCCCGCCAGTGACGCCCCCGACGCCGGACCCGGCCCCGGACATGGCCCCGGACATGGCCCCGGATCCGCGCCCCGCCCCCGGCAGCCGCATCGTCGCCCTCGGCCACCACCTGCCGGACACGGTGCTGACCAGCGAGGAAGTCGCCGAACGGCTCGCCGTGGACGCCGAGTGGATCGCCACCAGGACCGGCATCCGGGAGCGCAGGATCGCGGGCCCCGACGAGACGGTCGCCGACATGGCGACCGCCGCCGCCCGGCACGCGCTCGACCACCTGCGCGCGGACCCCCGCTACGAGGGCGCGGCCGGGGCCGTCGACACGGTGATCGTGGCGACCGCGAGCGCCGAGTCCACCATGCCGACCGTCGCCTCGCGGGTGGCGGCCCGGCTCGGACTCGACCGGCCCGCCGCCTTCGACCTCAACAACGCCTGCGCGGGCTTCTGTCACGCGCTGGCCGTGGCGGACGCCCTGATCCGCGCGGGCACCAGCGGCGGCGTGCTCGTCGTCGGCGCCGACAAGTCCAGCGACTGGCTCGACAGGACCGACCGGGACACCGCGGTGCTGTTCGCGGACGGCGCGGGCGCGGCCGTGGTGCTGCCGCACGAGCGCAGGGCCGTCGGCCCGGTGGTGTGGGGCAGCATCGGGGAGCGCGGCGACCTCATCACCATCGACCCGGAGCTGCGGGTGCTGCGCCAGGAGGGGCGCGCCGTCTACCGCTGGGCCGTGGGCCTCGGCGGCGTCGCCGCGGAGATCTGCGACAACGCGGGCGTCAAACCGGGGGACTTGGCGGCCTTCGTGCCGCACCAGGCCAACCTGCGGATCGTCACGGCGATCGCCGACCGGCTGCAACTCGACGCCGCCGCGCCCGTCGCCCGCGACGTCACGCACACCGGCAACACCATGGCCGCGTCCATCCCGCTGGCCCTCTCCCGCATGTCGGAACGCGGCGAACTACGAGAAGGCGGCGACGTCCTCCTCTTCGGCTTCGGCGCCGGACTCGCCTACGCCGGCCAGGTCGTGAACCTCGCCCCCACCCACCCCTAGGACCGGACCCCGCCCCGCCCCGCCTCCCGCGCGCTCGGGAGCCGGGGCCGGTCCGGCGGTGCCGGGGTCTCGCGGAGGCCCGGCCGCGCGCGGTGGCCCGTTCCCGACCGGCGCAACAGATCCTGCGCCACCGTCCCGTGGGCGTCAGGCTGCCAGTGATCCGACCGGAGGTGTGGGCATGGCAGGCGGCGCACGGACGCGACGTGTACTTCTGGGGGGCCTCGTCCCCCTGCTGATGGTGGCCGCGACCGCGTGCGGCGCCGCCACCCGGACCGACGCCGACGTCGGCGCCCACCCCGAACACCGCCCCTCCGGCGCCCCCTTCACCCACCCCGGCGTCCTCGTCGGCAAGGCCCAACTGGCCGCCGCCCGCGACCACGTGACCCGTAAACAGCAGCCGTGGCTCTCCGCGTACAAGGAGATGAGCGGCAGCAAGTACGCCGACCCCGACTACGAGGCCAAGCCGTACGCGACCGTGGAGTGCCCCTTCGACGCCAAGGCGGGCCAGGGCTGCGTGGAGGAGCGCGAGGACGCCATCGCCGCGTACACCCAGGCCCTCCTGTGGAACCTCACCCACGACAAGGCGCACGCCGCCAAGGCCGTCGAGATCATGGACGCCTGGGCCGACAAGGTCACAGGCCACACCGCCGACAACGCCGGACTCCAGGCCGCCTGGGCCGGCACCTCCTGGGCCAAGGCCGCCGAGCTGATGCAGTACACGTACAAGGACTGGCCCGACGGCCAGGAGCTGAAGTTCCAGCGGATGCTGCGCGAGGCGTACCTCCCCGAAGTGCGCGGCGGCTCCGCCGACTTCAACGGCAACTGGGACCTGGTGATGGCCGACGCCACCATGAGCATGGGCGTCTACCTCAACGACCAGTCCGCCTTCGACCAGGCCGTCCGGCACTTCCGCGCCCGCGTCCCCGCGTACTTCTACCTGTCGTCCGACGGGAAGCTGCCGGTGAAGCCGAAGGGCGGCGGCATCGACAGCCCGGAGGAACTGCGGACGTACTGGTTCGGGCAGAAGACCTTCAAGGACGGGCTCGCCCAGGAGACCTGCCGCAACTTCAAGCACGCCAGCTACTCCCTCGCCGCCACCTCCCACATGGCCGAGACCGCCTGGCACCAGGGCGTCGACCTGTACGGCGAGGTGAAGGACCGGCTCGCCGCCGCCCTCGAATTCCACTCCAAGTACCAGCTCGGCGCGAAGGCCCCGGCATGGCTGTGCGGCGGGAAGGTGCGAAGGGACATGGGGCCCGACACGGAGGTGGGGCTCCAGCACCTCCAGGGGCGGCTGAAGATGGACCTCCCGCAGACCGAGAAGCTCACGCGCGCGCAGCGTCCGGAGGGCACCGACGACCTCTTCGTGGCGTGGGAGACGCTCACGCACGCCACGTCCGCATGAGGCCCGTGGCAGGGGCCGCGTAAAGCGATTCGCGTTCACTCCCCCTGATGGCGTACAGTTGTGAACACAACGGCGCGGGGTGGAGCAGCTCGGTAGCTCGCTGGGCTCATAACCCAGAGGTCGCAGGTTCAAATCCTGTCCCCGCTACTAACGGCAGAGGCCGGAATCTCATCGAGATTCCGGCCTCTGCTTATTTGTGTGTCCACCCGTACGGCCCACCCCTGCTCGCCCCCGCGCCCCCGTGCGGGAACTCTTGGTGAGACGCCGGAAGCGGGCAGGGACGCGGCAGGAGACGAGTGGTGGGGCAGCGAGAAGGAGGAAGCAGGGGCAGACGGCGGCGGCAGCCGTCCGAGGCGCCGAGCACCCGGCTCTTCCTCCGGGCCCTGCCCCTGCTGCTCGTCGTCGGCGGCGCGATCTACGAGTACGCCACCCCGAGCGGCTTCCCCGGCGCCCCCCTGTTCAGCGCGGCGCCGCTGGTGGCCGCCCCCTTCTTCTCGCTCGGCGCGACGGTCCTGGTCGGCGTCGTGTCGATCGCCGCGATCGTCGCCGTGCACCTGCGCTTCACCAGCAGCCTCGACTCCGTGTTCGTCACCGAGATCGTCACCGTGGCCACCGTCTGCCTGCTGGCCTGCCTGCTCAACCGGATCGTGCGCCGCGGCTACGAGCAGCTGGCATCGGCCCGCGAGATCGCCCAGGCCGCGCAGTTGGCGGTGCTGCCGGTGCCGGCCGGGCGGCTCGGCGGATGCGTGATCGCGGCGCGCTACGAGGCCGCGCAGGCCGACGCGTTCATCGGGGGTGATCTGTACGCGGTGCAGGACACCCCGCACGGCGTCCGGATCATCGTCGGCGACGTACGCGGAAAGGGCATGGGCGCGGTCGCCGCGGTCGCCGTCGTCATCGGCGCGTTCCGGGAGGCCGCCGAGCAGGAGGGCTCCCTGGAGGCGGTCGCCCAGCGCCTGGAGCGGGCGCTGGCCCGTGAGGGCAACCGGCGCAGCGGCATCGACGACTTCGAGGGCTTCACCACCGCGGTGCTCGCCGAGATCCCGCACGGCGTCGAGCGCGTCCGCGTCCTCAACCGCGGCCACCCCGCGCCGCTGCTGCTGCTCGGCGACGGCACCGTACGCGAACTCGGCCCGTGCGAGGCGGCGCTGCCGCTCGGCATGGGCGAACTCGGCAGCTGGCCCGACCGGGCCACCGAGGCGGAGTTCCCGGCCGCGGCGACGCTGCTGCTCTACACCGACGGGCTCTCCGAGGCGCGCGACGCCGGTGGCCGTTTCTACGATCCGGCGGTCCGGCTCTCCGGGCGCGTCTTCCCGGGGCCCGAGGAACTCCTCGCGGCGCTCGCGGAAGAGGTGCGCGCGCACACCGGGGGCGGGTCGAGGGACGACATGGCGCTGCTCGCCGTACGACGGTCGTCACTCTCCGCATAACAATTGACGAACCGTCAGGGAGGGGGTCTCCTCCGGCCGTCAACCAAGTCGACCCGTTCTGCCCGTTCTTGGATGGTTAAGTCCAGGCCAAAGTCGTGAACGATCAGTGGGAAGCGCTTGGAATTACTGTCTGCTGTCTATTAACGTTCGATAACGCAGCGCGGTCGTCCCAGCCGTCACAAGAGTCGGCTCCGTGCGCACACGCTCAATCCCGCAAGGGAACCGGGGAACCACCAACTTGGGGTGAATCGGGCACTCTTCCTGTCTCAGGATTCCTGTCTCAGGATTCCTGTCTCAGGGGTGCTCGTAGGAGACCTTCCTGCTCCGAACCCGTCAGCTAACCCGGTCGGCGAAGGAAGGAAAGGAGAGCGCCCCAGTGGCGTCGAACCGGCCTGCCCCCGAGTTCTTCTACGGCCCCGAGGATCACATCGGAGCCGAGCAGGAGACCTGGGAGGAGTGGAACCCCACCGAGGAATCCGTCTCCCCCGTCCGCGGCAGGCACCGCGTCGCGCGTCAGCGCGGCGGACTCGCACGCAGCTCCACGGTTCTGGGCGTCGGCGTGATCGCCGCCGTCGGCGCGGGTGGCATCGCCACCGCGCAGGGCGGCAAGCCGCCGGTCCACATCTCCATGCCCGATCTGTCGGCGGTCAAGGACTCGCTGCCCGAGGCCAAGTCGCTGCCGGGCGTGGGCTCCCTGATATCCGACGGCTCGGACTCCGACTCTGGCTCCGGCGCCACGGCCTCCCCGCTGAGCGGCGCCGGTGTCACCCAGGCCGAGGCCGCCGAAGGGCAGTCCGGCGCCGGTGAGGCGCTGCGGGCCCGCATCATGCAGCAGGCCGAGACCCAGCAGGACGCGGCCGACGCCACCGCGAAGCAGGCCGCGGAGGAGGCAGCCGCGAAGGCCGCCGCCGAAGAGGCCGCCGCCAAGCAGGACGCCGCCAAGGCCAAGGCGCTCGCCGAGAAGAAGAAGGCCGAGGCGGAGGCCCGCCGCAAGGCGGAGGCCGAGCGGCTGCGCAAGCTCGCCGCCAGCTTCAAGCTCCCCGTCGCCTCGTACACGATTTCCGGCACCTTCGGTCAGCCCGGCTCCATGTGGTCCTCCGGCTACCACACGGGCCTCGACTTCGCGGCCTCCACCGGTACGCCGATCCGCGCCATCCACTCCGGCACGATCACGGAGGCCGGCTGGGCGGGCGCGTACGGGTACCGCACGGTGCTCACCCTCGACGACGGCACCGAGCTGTGGTTCTGCCACCAGTCCTCGCTCAATGTCAGCGCGGGCCAGAAGGTCACGACGGGTGACGTCATCGGCCGCGTGGGCGCCACCGGCAATGTCACCGGACCGCACCTGCACCTGGAGGTGCACCCCGACGGGCAGTCCACCGGCGTCGACCCGGCGTCCTGGCTGCGCGGCAAGGGGCTCTCGTTCTGAGTTCCGCGGGTTCCGCGGGTTCCGCGGGGTTCCGCGGGATTTCGCGAGGTTCCGCGTAGGGAGGCGGGGGACGGAATACCGTATTCCGTACGGGTGTTGAGGTGAAGCATGACTTCCTCCTCCCCCTCTCTGCGCAAGCTCGGCGGCTCCGACCTCGAGGTCTTCCCGCTCTCCCTCGGCGGCAACGTGTTCGGCTGGACCGCCGACGAGGCCACCTCCTTCGAGGTGCTCGACGCGTACGTCGCCGCGGGCGGCAACTTCATCGACACCGCCGATGTGTACTCGGCGTGGGTGGACGGCAACAAGGGCGGTGAGTCGGAGACCGTCATCGGCAAGTGGCTCGCGGGGCGCGGCCGCCGCGACGACGTCCTCATCGCCACCAAGGTCAGCCAGCACCCCGAGTACCAGGGCCTGTCCGCCGCCAACATCAAGGCCGCGGCCGACGCCTCCCTGAAGCGCCTCGGCACCGACCACATCGACCTGTACTACACGCACTACGACCACACAGAGACGCCGGTCGAGGAGATCATCGGCGCCCTCGACGAGCTGGTGAAGGCGGGCAAGGTGCGGCACATCGCCGCGTCCAACATCTCCGCCGCGCGCCTCCAGGAGTCCCTCGACCTCTCCGACCGCGAGGGCCTCGCCCGCTACGTCGCGCTGCAGCCGCACTACAACCTCGTCTCGCGCGACACGTACGAGGGCGAACTCCAGGACGTCGCCGCCCGCGCGGGCCTCGCCGCCGTGCCCTACTACGCGCTCGCCTCCGGCTTCCTGACCGGCAAGTACCGGGCCGGTCGGCGGGTGGACAGCGCCCGCGCCGAGAAGGCCGGCGCGTACGGGGAGACGGAGCGCGGCCGACGCGTCCTCACCGCCCTCGACGAGATCGCCCAGGCCCACGACGCCGAGATCGCCACGATCGCCCTCGCCTGGCTCGCCGCGCAGCCCACGGTGGCGGCGCCGATCGCGTCCGCGCGCGTGGTCGAGCAGCTTCCGGCGCTGCTCGCGGTGGCGGACGTGGAGCTGACGGAGGCGGAGCTGGACCGGCTGACGGCGGCGTCCCGGTAGCGGTGTCTTCAGTAGTGGCGTCTCAGTAGCGGTACGGGTTGTAGTGCGGGGCGTTGTACGGGGAGGTGCTGTACGGGGAGGTGCTGTACGAGGAGGTGCGGTACGACGAGGTGTTGTACGCGGGCCCCTGCGGCAGCGGGCCGGCGTACATCGGCAGCCCCCCGTACATCGGCGGCAGCCACATCGGCGCCGCGATCTGGGAGCCGTACGCGAGCGCGGGGCGCGCGTGGCCGCGGCGCGCCCACAGCGCGTCGAGCAGCTCCCGCTCCCGTACGACGAAGTCCGCGCCCGCCTTGCCCCTGCGGCCGCGGTGGCGGAGCAGCGCGAGGGACGTCGCGTACGCCTCGTACTCGGCGACCGCCGTCGCGGCCGGTCTGCCGCCGTAGTGCGCGGCGAACTCGCGGGCCAGGCGCCGCGCCTTCAGCGAGCCCAGCGCGAACGGGTCCGGCGGCGCGAGCCAGCCCGCGGCGACGTACGCGGGCAGCTCCCGGCGGACGGTGCGCAGCTCGCGCTGGCGGATGTACACCGCGAGCCAGGTGATGAGGCCGAACACCGGCACCATGAACGCGGCGTACACCGCGAAGAAGCCGTACTCGCCCAGCGACGACGAGCCGTTCCAGAACGCGTGCATGCCCATCGCGGCGAGCAGCCCGGCGAGCGGGAGCGGCATCCGCCGCAGCCGCCCGTGCCGGGGAGCCATCGCCGCGGCGATCCCGAAGCCGATGCCGGTGAGCACCGTGAACAGGGGATGCGCGAACGGCGACATCACGATGCGTACGAAGAAGGTGGCGGCGGTGACCGAGGTGAGCCCGGGTCCGGTCCCCGACAGCTGGTCGGTGCCGAAGGCATTGCCGAGGTAGAGGATGTTCTCGGTGAACGCGAAGCCGGTCGCGGTGATCCCGGCGATGACGACGCCGTCGACGATCCCCGTGAAGTCCCGTCTGCGGAACAGGAAGACGAGCAGCACGGCCGCCGCCTTCGCGGACTCCTCGACGATCGGGGCTATGACGGTGGCGCCGAGGGTGTCGGCGCTGGACGGATCGGCGGTCGCGGTCTCTATCCACCGGGTCGCGAAGCTGTTGGCGACGATCGCTATCAGCGCGGCGGCGCAGGCCCCCCACGCGAACGAGAAGATCAGATTCCGCCAGGGCCCCGGCTGCACGCGGTCCAGCCACCGGAACGCGGATATCAGCAGCGGCACCGGCAGCACGGCGAGCCCGAGCCCGACCAGGAACCCCTCGGTCCCGGTCTGCTCCCGCACCAGCGCGAGGATGACCGCTCCGGAGACCGCGAGCAGCATCGCCAACGCGGTCGCCCGCACCCCTTTCCGCTCCCACCACCGCGGATGCGGGACCGCGCCGCTCGGGTGTGCGCCGAGGACGTGGTCCTGCCGATGCGGATAGGCGGGAAACGAGGCCACGGATTGACCCTAACGAGGGACGCGGCCCGCCGCGACGGGGCGCCGGGGGCTCGATCAAGCCCCGCCGGCGATTGAGGCGCGGGGTCCGGGGCAGCGCCCCGAGTCCGCAACACCGATGCCGGTGCGGGGCCGGAGGCCTACCGGCGGCGGAACAGCAGGTCGTGCACCACGTGGCTCTTGTCGAGGCCCTTGCCCTCGAAGCGGGTGAGCGGCCGGAAGGCGGGCCGCGGCGCGAACCCGCCGCCCTCGACCGTGTTCTCGTAGTCGGGGTGCGCCGTGAGGACCTCGAGCATCTGCTCGGCGTAGTCCTCCCAGTCCGTCGCACAGTGCAGGACGGCCCCCGGCTTCAGCGGCCCGGCCGCGAGCGACAGGAACCCGGCCTGGATCAGCCGCCGCTTGTTGTGCCGCTTCTTCGGCCACGGATCGGGGAAGTACACGCGCAGCCCGTCGAGGCAGTCGGCCGGCAGCATGTCGCGCAGCAGCACGATCGCGTCGCCGTTCGCGACCCGTACGTTGTCGATCCCGGCGCGGTCCGCCAGGTTCAGCAGGTTGCCCTGGCCGGGCGTGTGCACGTCGATCGCGAGGATGCCCGTCGTCGGGTCGTCCTGCGCCATCTGCGCCGTGGCCTCGCCCATGCCGAAGCCGATCTCCAGGACGACGCGGTCGACCCCGGGGAACAGCTCCGCCAGGTCGAGCTCGCGCTTCCCGTCGATGTCCAGCCCCCACTTGGGCCACAGCCGCTGCAGCGCCTCCCCCTGCGCGGTGGTGACCCGGCTACGGCGCGGCGTGAACGTCCGGATCCGGTGATCGTTGTGCAGCCCTCCCGAGGGATCGGGCCGGGGCCCATCGGGAAACCGGGGCTCGCTCTTGGAGCCCGGGGAAGGGGCGGCGGGCGCGGGCACGGGCACGGATACGGGGTTCTCAGGCGACTCAGACACAGTGCCCCCGATTTTACGTTCGCCCGCGACCAGACCACCTCCGGCCGACCACACATCAAGCCTCGGCGGCGAATGACCACATTCAAGCTTCGGCGGCGATTGACCACATTCAAGCCTCGCCGGCGATTGAGGCGCGGGGTCCGGGGCAGAGCCCCGATCTTTCAAGCCTCGGCGGCGAATGACCACATTCAAGCCCCGCCGGCGATTGAGGCGCGGGGTCCGGGGCAGCGCCCCGCGACGCCACCGCCGGTCCGGGCCGAACTCACAGCAGGCCCAACACCCGCCCCGCAATCTCCCGCCCAATCGGCAAGGACGCCGTCGCCGCAGGCGAAGGCGCGTTCAACACGTGAACCGCCCGCTCACCCTCCCGTATCAAAAAGTCGTCCGCCAACGCCCCGTCCCGCAACACCGCCTGCGCCCGCACCCCGGCCGCCACCGGCACCAGGTCCCCCGACTCGACCCCCGGCACCAACCTCCGCACCGCCTTCGTGAACGCCGACCTCGACAGCGACCGGTGAATCTCACCCGCCCCGTACCGCCAGTGCCGCCGCGCCATCCGCCACGCCCCCGGCCACGCCACCGTCCCGCCCAGCTCCCTCGGCCGCACGACCCCCCACCCGTACCCCTCACGCGCGAGCGCCGGCACGGCATTGGGCCCCACATGCACCCCACCGTCGATCCCGCGCGTGAGATGCACCCCGAGGAACGGAAACGCCGGATCCGGCACGGGATACACCAGGCCGCGCACCAGGTCCGGCCGCCCGAGCTCGAAGTACTCGCCCCGGAACGGCACGATCCGTATCCCCGGGTCGTCCCCGGTCAGCCGCGCCACCTCGTCGCAGCGCAGCCCGGCGCAATTGACCAGCACCCGCCCGCGCACCACGTCCCCGCCGCGCGTCCGCACTGCGACGCCCCGGTCCGCGCGCCGGTCGATCCGCACGACGTCCGCCCCGTACCGGATCTCGGCCCCGGACTCCTCGCCGAGCCGCTCCGCGACGGCCCGGTAGTCGACGATCCCGGTGGTCCCCACGTGGATGGCGGCGAGCCCGCGCACGTGCGGCTCGTACTCCTGGATCTGGGCGGGCCCCAGCTCGCGCACCGGAATCCCGTTCTCCCGCCCGCGCTGTACGAGAGCGTGCAGCCGAGGCAGCTCGTCCCGCTCGGTCGCGACGATCAGCTTCCCGGTGACCTCGTGCGGAATCCCGTACTCCGCGCAGAACTTGACCATTTCCGCGGCGCCGCGCACCGCGAACCGCGCCTTGAGCGAGCCGGGCCGGTAGTAGACCCCGCTGTGGATGACCCCGCTGTTGCGCCCCGTCTGATGCCGGGCGGGCCCCGCCTCCTTCTCCAGCACGACAACGCGCGTCCCCGGCGCCGCGCGCGACACGGCATACGCGGTGGAAAGCCCAACAATCCCCCCACCGACCACCAATACGTCCCCGTCATACTCGGCCGCCCCCACGGGCCTCACCTCCACTCCCGACACATCCAGCATCCTGCCCGACCCCACTGACATCCGAACCGCCGTTACGGCCTCGGGGCTCCGCCCCGGCCCCCGCTGCTCAATCGCCGCAGGGGCTTGATCTTGCCCACCCGTGGCTGATGCGCCCAATCGCCGCAGGAGCTTGACGGGCCCGATCGCTGCCCGTCCCGACCCATCTCCCACCCACCCGCCCCCTCCGGGGACGCCGACCCCACGGGCCACCACACCCGCCTTGGGCACCTGCCGCCTGCCACGGCTCCCCTCCCATTGCGGCGGGCCGCACCCGCCTTGGGCAGTCTGCCGCCACCCCTGCTCCCCTCCCGTTGCGGTCGGCGCCCGCGCCTTGGGCAATCTGCCGCCTTGGGCGGCAGGGTGGGCAAGGCGGCCCCCGGTGCCGCGCAACGGAATCGACGGGGCCCGGCCACGGTTGCTGCACGGTGCCGCGCAACGGAAACGACGGGGCCCGGCCACGGCTGCTGCACGGTGCCGCGCAACGGAATCGAGGGCCCCCGGCCACGGTTGCCGCACGGTGCCGCGCAACGGAATCGACGGCCCCGGCCACGGCCGGTGCGGCACAGCGGCAGCGCCAGGCCACGCCTACGCCGGCGCCATCAACAACGGCCGCGCCCGCTCCCGCAGCTCCACCACCCGCGGCTCGTCCCCGTACGGCTCAAGCCGGTGCAACAGGTCCTTCACGTACTCCGTCGTCCGCGCCGACGAAATCCGCCCCGCCACCTCAAGCGCCCGCGTCCCCTGCTCACACGCCGCGTCCAAGTTCCCGGACTCCAGCTCGGCGACGGCCGACACCACGAGACGTAAGCCGTGCGACCGCACGAACTCCTCCGTCGGCTTCGACAGCGCCTGCTCCGTGAACCGCCGCACCTGCCGCGGCGCCTTCAAGTCCCGGTAGCACTCCGCCGCGTCCGCCGCGAACCTGTCGTACGAGTAGAAGCCGAGCCACGACGGATCGGTGTCCCCGTCCCGCGCCCGCTCCAGCCACCCCTCGGCGGCCCGCAACGCACCCCCCGCCGCATGCCCGTCACCGGCGCGCGCGTGCGCGCGTGCCTCGATGAGCCGGAAGAAGCTCATGGTGCGGGCCGTGGCAAGACCCCGGTTGCGCTCGATCGCCGCCTGGGCGAGATCGACGCCCTCGTCCCCGAACCCCCGGTACGTCGCCTGCAACGACATGGAGGCGAGCACGTACCCGCCCAGCGGCACGTCCGCTGCCGCCCGCGCCAGCCGCAACGCCTGGATGTAGTACCGCTGCGCCGCCTCCTGCTGCCCGGTGTCGAACGCCATCCACCCGGCAAGACGCGTCAGTTCGGCCGCCGCGCCGAACAGCGAACGCCCCACCTCGTCCGAGTACGAGCCGAGCAGCAGCGGCGCCGCGTCCACCCGCAGACACTCCGGCACCATCGACGAACGCCAGTCCCCGCCGCCGTACTTGGAGTCCCAGCGCCGCGCGTCCTCGGCGGCCTCCCGCAGCTTCTGTACGTCGCTGTGGCCGACCTTCTGCGGCGAGCCCTCCTCCACGTGATGGGCCTCGCGCGCCACCGAGGAGTCGGCCGGGGTTATCAGCCACCGCGAAGCGGGCGTCGCGTACGCGCTCACGGCGAAGGAGCCCGCCAGGGACTGCCAGATTCCGCCGCTGCCCGCCCGCCGCCCGGCGAGGTCGAGCCGGTACAGCTCCGTCGCCGATTTCACCGCCGCCCGTACGTCGCGCGGGAACGCGAGACCCACTTCGGGCGCGGGATCCGCGTCCGCCAGGCCGATCTCGTGCAGCGGCACGGGCCGGCCGAGCTTCTGGCCGATCGCGGCGGCGATGAGGTGCGGCGCGGCGCCCTGCGGCACCATGCCCTTCGACACCCAGCGCGCCACCGAGGTCTTGTCGTAGCGAAGCGTCAAACCCCGTTGTGAACCAAGGTCGTTGACGCGCCGCGCGAGTCCCGCGTTGCTGATTCCCGCGAGGGCGAGAACGGCGCCGAGCTTTTCGTTCGGCCCGCGTTGCTCCCTGGACATGAGCCACCCCTCGACACAGACGGCTGCCGCGCCGGGCACCGCCGACCGTTTCGGTCTGGCATAACCGCGCGGCATTCGTACACCCAGCGTAGTTCGCCGCATCCCAAGCGTTAAGGGTCGGCATTCCGGATGGCGGGATTGTTGTCCGTACTGAAGTACGGCGCAGGCCACGCCGTGTGACCGTGTGCTCCGGGCGTGGCGCTGTGCGCCCGTGTGTGCGCTCTTACTTGGGCGGTCGGCCGGGAGTTGCATGGGACCTGCGTGGGTCGGCCCGCTGTACTGGATCCAGTGGGCTGGGGGACACCGCCGCCTACATCCCCGCGGGCGGCGGACCGGTCCGGGAGGCGATGCGCGCCTCCCGGACTGTGCGCCCACGCGCTGTGGCCGAAGTGGGATGTTCAGCTCCGGCCATCAACGGCCGATTTGGCCGAATCTCGCCCCTGTCATCCGCACTGGTCTGGGTAGTGCCACGGTTCAACCACGGCTCAAATGGGGCGCATTAGGGGGAGCGTACGCCATTTCCCGCTCCTCACTTGCACCCTCTTCGGCGCCACCTTCGTGGCAGCATGGGGACCCCTTGTGTTGTCCACAGGCTGTGGAGGCGGCGATGCGCTGGTTGGTGGGGTGGAGCAGTGCCGCCACCGGTCCCGTTGCCCTCGGCTCCGCGGGCGCCATGGGAACGGAAGGCGAAACGGTACACCCGGTGGGCTCCCAACTCCTGTGGGGCGACCCGGATCCGCTGTGGGCGGTCGGCGACTGGCGCGCCGACGAAGTACGCATCGTGAAGGCCGACGACCAGACCCGGATCGCGGTCCTCGGAGTGTGCGGAGCCACCGACGAGCAACTACGGGTGGGCCTGTTCGCCGCGCGCGGCGGCGCCCTGCGCCATCTCACGGCCTGGCCCGGCAGCTACACCGCCGTCGTCCAAGTCGGCCGCCGCCTCACGGTGGTGGGCGATCTCGCGGGCGCGCGCCCGGTGTTCCACACCCCGTGGGCGGGCGGCACCGCGTACGCGACGGCGGCGCTCCCGCTCGCCGACCTCATCGAAGCCAACCTGGACGTGGGGCACTTGGCCGCGCTGCTCGCCGCGCCCGACGTCCCGGAGGCGCTGCACGACTCGACGCCGTACCAGGGCGTGCACCGCATACCGCCGGGCCACGCGCTGATCCTGCGCGCCGGATCCCGCGAGATCGCCGGCTACGAGCCCGTGGCCTCGCTCGCGGTGGGCGCGGGCCCCGTCGACCCGGACCGCGCCGTGGACGACGTCAGGGACGCCCTCGTGGACGCCGTACGCACCCGCCTCGCCGCGCCCCGGCACGTGCCCGGCACCGACCTGGACCCGGGACCCGTGCCCGGCATGGGCCCCGCCGAGCGGCGGGCCGCGCGCGGCATGCCCGTGCCCGGCATCGGCGCCGACGTCTCAGGTGGCCCGGCCTCCGGCACCCTCGCGCTCCTCGCGGCGGGCCTTCCCGGCATGCCCGGCACCGTCCTCGGCCACGGCACGGGCGCGGGCGAACGGCTTCTGGCGGTCACCTTCAACGACCGCTCGTCCAGGGCCGATCAGCACGAGGCGGAGCTGGAGAGAGCCGGGGCGCTCGCCGCCAACCCACGCCTCCACCACGTAGTGGTGGCGGCGGGCGAAGAGGCCCTCCCGTACGCCGAGTTGGACGGCCCGCTCACCGACGAGCCGAGCCCGTCCCTCGTCACCGCCGCCCGGCACCGCGCCCGCCTCGCCTCCGGCAGCGCCGACCACTTCACCGGCTACGGCGCCCGCCAGGTCCTCGACGCCCATCCGGCGCGCCTTGCCGACCTGTTGATGGACCGGCGCCGCCGCCACATGGTGCGCCCCGTGGCGGCGCTCACGAAGGCGGACGGTTCGCTGACGGTGCCCGCGCGCGTCTACGGAGCGGCCAGAAAACTCGCTCGTACGCCCTACAAGGCGGGCCTCGAAGGGCTCTCCAGCCGACTCCTGCAACAGAACTTCGAGGAGCCGGGCGGCGCCGTCGGGGCCTCGCTCGCCGCCCTCGCGTGGGCGAGACCGGGGCCCGCCGCGCGCTGGCTGACCGGGGAGGCGCTCGCTGAAGTATCGGTTCGCCTCCACGACGGCTCGACCCGTCCGGGCCCCGGCCCCGGCCAGCGCCCCGGAGAGTTCCGGGCCCGCGCGGGCCTCGCCCGGCACGCCGCGGACCTGCGGATCCTCGAACAGGCCGCGGAGGTCCGCTTCCAGCGGCTGCACGCCCCCTTCCTCGACAACCAGGTCGTCCGCGCCTGCCGCGCCCTGCCCGAAGCGCTGCGCGTCCAGCCCGGGGCCCGCGCCGACATCCTGCGCCGGGTCCTCGAAGGCGCGGGCGTCAGCGAACTCCCGACCGGCTGGGGCGCGCCCTCCCACGCCTCGTCGGCGGCGGCGACCCGCGCCGGGCTCCGCCTCGCCGCCGACCACCTCATCGGCCTCTTCGACACGCCCCTGCTCGCGCAGACCGGCCTGATCGAGGCCCGCGTCGTACGCAAGGCACTGCGCGCCGCCGCCGACGGCGAACCGCTGCCGCTCGACGGCCTCGCCGACCTCGTCGCCCTCGAACTGTGGCTGCGCCGCCTCCTCTCCCGCCGCGGCACCTGCTGGACCGGCACCCCGGCACGCGCGCGTGCGGTGCCGACGGGGAGCGTCGTCCCGGAGCGGGCCCTGGGAGCGGGGCCGAGGTAAGCGGGGCCGAGGCGAGCTGGGCCCGAGGCGAGCTGGGCCCGAGGCGAGCTGGGCCCGAGGCAGCGGCCGCGCCCGCGCCGGGAAAAGACTGGGCCCTCGCGGCGCCGGGCGGCGACAATGCATCAGTGCGGTACAAGATCCTGGGAACCACCCAGGCATACGACGACGAGGGCGCCCTCACCACCGTGGGCGGCCCGCGCCTGCGCGCCCTGCTGACGTCGCTGGCCCTGCACACCCCGCACACCGCGCCCACGGACGCGCTCATCGACGACGTCTGGGCCGCCGACCCGCCCGCCGACGCCCCGGCCGCCCTGCAAGCGCTGGTCGGGCGGCTGCGCCGGGCGCTCGGCAAGGAGACGGTCACCTCCCAGGCAGGCGGCTACCGCCTCACCGCGAGCCGCGAGGACATCGACCTGTACGTCTTCGAGCGCCTGGCCCGCGAGGGCGTCGCGGCCCTCGCGGCGGACGACCCGGAGACCGCGGCCCGCACCCTGCGCGAAGCGCTCGCCCTGTGGCGCGGCCCCGCCCTCGCCGACCTCCCCGACCACCCGGCCGCCACGCGCTACGAGGCCCGCCGCCAGGACGCCACCCGTGCGCGCGTGGAGGCGGACCTGCGCCTTGGCCGCGCCCCCGACCTCGTACCGGAACTCCGCGAACTCACCGCAGCGCATCCGTACGACGAGCCGCTGCACGGTCTTTTGATCCGTGCGTTGCGGGATGTGGGTCGGGGTGCGGATGCCCTCGCGGCGTACGAGGTGGCGCGCCGCACGCTCGCGGAGGGCCTCGGCACGGACCCGGGACCGGAACTCGCCGCCCTGTACGTGGAGTTGCTGGCACCTGCTGGTTCTGCCGGTCACCCGGGGGTGACGTCTCGGGGCTCTGCCCCGGGCCCCGCTGGCTCTCGTCCGACGGCGGGGCTTGAATTGGCCGCACCGGACATGGGCCCAGCGGTTTCGCGGCCCCCGGCCAGGGCCGGAAATATCCGGCCGCGGCTGGATTCGTTCGTTGGGCGGGAACCTGAACTCGACGCCATCCGTTCCCACTTGCGAGGAGCGCGGCTGGTCACCCTCACGGGGCCCGGTGGCTCCGGCAAGACCCGCCTGGCGGAGGAGGCCGCGGCGCCTCTCTCTCCCGCATGGCTGGTCGAGCTGGCGCCGCTCGACGACCCGAGAGCCGTCCCGGGCGCGGTCGTCAGCGCACTGGACCTGCGCGAGACGGTCCTGATGACGAACGAGTTGTCGGGCCCCCAGACCGACCCGACCAGCCTCCTCGTAGAGCACTGCGCACACCGCAGCCTGCTCCTGGTCCTTGACAACTGCGAACACGTCATCGGCGCCGCCGCCCAGCTCGCCGAGACCCTCCTCACGCGCTGCCCCGGCCTCACGATCCTCGCCACCAGCCGCGAACCCCTCGGCGTACCGGGGGAGTCCGTGCGCCCCGTCGAGCCGCTGCTCCCGGACCCCGCCCACCGCCTGTTCACCGAACGGGCCGCCGCGGTCCGCCCCGGCTTCGACCCCAGCCAGGATCCGGAGGCCATCGCCGAGATCTGCCGCCGCCTCGACGGGCTGCCGCTCGCCATCGAACTGGCCGCGGCCCGCCTCCGCCTGCTCACGCCCCGCCAGATCGCGGACCGCCTAGACGACCGCTTCCGCCTGCTCACCGGCGGCAGCCGCACCGTCCTGCCCCGCCAGCAGACCCTCCGCGCGGTCGTCGACTGGTCCTGGGACCTGCTCGACAAGAAGGAGCGCGGCACCCTGTGCGAGCTCTCGGTCTTCGCCGGCGGCTGGGACCTGGAGGCCGCCGAGGCGGTGTGCTCCGCCGACGGGGTCGCCGATGTCATCGGCTCCCTCCTGGACAAGTCCCTCCTCGTCGCCGCCCCACAACAGGAGCAGCGCGGCACCGGAATGCGCTACCGGATGCTGGAGACCATCCACGAGTACGCCACGGAGCGCGCCGCCGAGTCCCCTGACCTCCTCGCGTCGGCCGAGCACCGGCACATCGCGTACGTACGCGCGCTGGTCGAGAAGGCCGATCCCAAGCTGCGCTCCGCCGAGCAACTCCCGTGGATCCAGCGCCTGGAGGCGGACCTCGACAACATCCGGGCGGCGATGACCCGCGCCACCTCCGCCCCGGACACGGCCGACGAGGAGACGGCGATCGCGCTGGCCCTGCACATGGGCTGGTTCTGGTGGCTGCGCAACTACCGCGCGGAGGGCACGGGTTGGGTCGAAGAGACCGTGAAGCTGCTGCCGGACCGCACGGTCCCCGACGACCCGGACGACCCGCTGTACTGGCCCCGGATGAACCTGCGGCTGCTCGCCCTGTTCCTGTGCTCGGAGATCTACCCGCACAACACGGTCGCGTCCGAGGACGACCGCGCGTACGCGCGGCGGGTGCGGGCCGCCTTCGCGCCGCCCAGCCCCCAGGGCGCCCGCTTTCCCGGCATCATCTGGCCCTTCATGCTGTTCCACCTGGGCGACCAGGACGGCAGGGAGGTACGAGCCGCCCTGGACGCGGCCGTCGTCAACTGCCGCCGCTACGGCGGTGATTGGGAGCTGGGCGTCACCCTCATGTTCCGCGCCCACATGGCGGTCGACATGCCGGGCAACATGAGCGGCGTCGACGACGACCTGGCGGAGCTGCGCGGCCTGAGCCGTCGGGTGGGCGACCGCTGGATGCGGGCCCAGGTGTGCAGTGCGGCGGGCGAGGCCGCCATGGGGCGCGGTCAATTCGAGGAGGCGAAGGCCGAGTACGAGGAGGCGCTGCTGCTCGCCTACGAAGTGGGGGCGTATGCCGAGTCGCCGTTCCTCATGGCGCGGCTCGCCGAGATCGCCTTCCGCGCGGGCGACCGCGACACCGCCCACAAGACGCTCGACATGGCGACCGAGGAGGCGGAGCGGTACGGCGTCGTGGACACGGCCGCCTTCGCCCGGCTGCTGTGGGCCTACCTCACGCTCTCGGACGGGGACGTGGCGGGCGCGCGCGAGCACTGCGACGCCGCACGCGCGGTCGCGGAGGGCGGCACCCCGCCCCCGCAGTTCACGGCGGCCCTCGGCAATGTCGAGGCGCGCATCACGGCGGCCGAGTCGGGCCCCGAGGCGGCCCTCGCCCACCTGGTCGAGGTGTTGCGCGACGACGTCCTGGGGCAGACCGCCGAGTCGGTGACCGCGGGCCTCGTCGACGTGGGAGCCGAACTGCACGCGCGCATGGGCGACATGGCGCGCGCGGTGCGCCTGCTCGCAGCCGCCGACGCGATGCGCTCCGGCATGCCCAGGGCGATGTCGGAGCGCGAGGAGTACGAGGCCACGGATGCCCGCGCGCGGGCCGAGCTCGGCGACGTACGGTACGAGGCCGCCCGCGCGGCGGGCGGCACGCTCACGTACGAGCAGCTCCTGGCCGAGCTGGCGGACGGCGTCGACCACGGCTGACCGGCTGACCCACTGACCGGCTGACCCGCTGACCGGCGGCCCGCGCCGCCCCGGGGTCACTCGCAGGTGAAGCGGGACTCCGCCCAGTCGGCGAGCGCCACGGAGTCGACCGGGCTGTCCGGTTCGGCCACGAGCCGGATCGTCTTCGCCCCGGCCAGGTTCACATGCACCGGCACCGCCGGGGCATCGCCCTTGACCACGGGAGAGCGCCAGGCCTGCGCCCCGTCTACGTAGACGGAGAACCGGACGGCGCCGAGGCCGAGCGTCATGTCGTCGACGCCCACGGAGGCGTCGTACGCCGTGCAGCTTCGGTTGAGGTCGATGGTGACGGAGGAGCGGGCGTGCACCGTGACGCCGTGCCCGTACTTCTTGTCGTCGATCGACAGGCCGTAGCGCTGCCACACCCAACTGCTCTCGCCGAGCCGCATCTCCGGCTCCGTGCCGTCCCCGAGGGCGCCGTACTTCAGCTGGCTCCACTGGTAGACGGCCGGGGCGGGCGGGGGAGGCGGCTTCGGGGTCGGCTTGGGCGGTGTGGGCTTGGGGGCCGGCGGCTTCGGCTTCGGAGGCGTCGGCTTGGGCGTCGGGGTCGGTGTGGGGGAGGGCTTCGGCTTCGGCGGGGCCGGCTCGGGCGCCGGGGGCTTCGGCTTGGGCTTCGGCGGCTTGGGCTCGGGCTTCGGCTTCTTCGGCTCGATCGGCTGCGAGGCGGGCGGCGGCGACGTCTTGTGCGCCTCCGGCTTCGGCTTCGGGTCTCCGGCCAGCGCGATCGCCACCGCGACTGCGGTACCGGCCGCCACCACACCAGCCGCGATCCCGGCCTTCGCGGGCGCCCCGAGCCCCTCGGAGGCCGCGCCACCGGCGGCGCCGCCGCTCGTGGAGCCGCCGCCCGACGCGGCGGCCGCACCGGCCCCGGCCGCGCCCGCGGCTCCGGCCGCGCCCCCGCCGATGAACGCGGCGGCCTTCGCGTACCCGGCGGCGCCGAACCAGCCGATGACCGCGATCGGTACGACACCGGGGATGCCGCTGGCGACTTCCTTGAGCTGACCGGCCGCGAGCCGGCACTTGGCGCACTCCTCCATGTGCTTGCGCAGGCCGCGCTCCGCCCGCGTACGCAGGCTGCCGCGCGCGTACGCGCCGAGCCGGTCCGCGTAACGGGCGCACTCCTCGGACTCGGTGAGCGTGGCCGAGACGTGCGCCTGGAGGTAGGCCTCCTTCAGGCCCTCGCGGGCGCGCTTGGCGAGCACGCGCGTGCCGTTGGCGTCGAGCCCGAAGAGCGTCGCGACCTCGCTGGGCGACTCCTCCTCGACCTCCGTGTGCCACAGCACGGCCTGCCAGCGCTCGGGCAGCGAGCGGAAGGCGCGCATGGCCATCGTCTGCTCGGCCTCGTGCATCGCGCGGACGTCGGCGCCCAGGTCGAGGGTGTCGTCGTCACTGGCCTCCCGCGAGCGGGCGTCCTGCGTGGCGAACACGGCGAAGTCCTCGACGAGGTGCTCGCGCTTCGCCGACTTCGTCCAGCCCGCGGCGACCCGGCGCACCGTGGTCAGCAGGTAGGCGCGTACCGCGTGGTCGGGCCCGCTGCCGCTGCGTACGGCCTGGAGGGTGCGGGCGAAGACCTCGGCCGTCAGGTCGTCGGCGGTGTGCCCGTCGCGGCAGCAGGTGCGCGCGTAGCGGCGCACGGCGCCTGAGTGGCGCCGGTACAGCTCCTCGTAGGCACTGTCGTCGCCCCCGCGCATCCGGCCGATCAGGTCGGCGTCGGAGGCGGGCGGCGCGTCGTCGGTGCCGGTGAGGGAGCCGCTCTCGCGCTGGGACGGCACGGATGTCTGGAGTTCTGCCTGCTCGGCGGGCGCCCGGCCCGGACCGCCCTGGCTCGGCACCTGCCGCGCGGGAGGGTTCCCGGCGCTCGTCCCGCCGCCCTCCGGCCGCTGCTCGTCCCGCCCGTCAACGCTCATTGCGGAATGCCCCCGACCGCCCACTCTGACCCGATCACCGGGAAAGAGTGCCACACGGGAAGGCCCCCGCAGCGGTTGCTGCACGGCAACCACTCATCCGTGGAGATTTCGCGTGCGCGAACCCTATGGATCACCCATTCGGGGAAGCCTCAAGGGCCCTTCCGTGCCCCCGAGTTGACCGCGAGTGACGAAGCTGTCGACTCGCGGTCAACTCCCTCGGTTCGATGAGCTCGCGACGGTCTCGGACCGGCCGCTCACGCGGGCCGCGACCGCAGCCCCTCCAACAGGATGTCGAGCAGCCGTGCCGACGCCGCCGCCTGCTGCGCGGCGTCCGGAAGCGACGGGGCCGCCGTCGCGATGACCAGCAGCACGTCCGACACCGTCACGTCGGGGCGCAGTTCACCGGCCTCCCTGGCCCGGTCCACGAGCCGGCCCACGACGTCGAGGAGCGTGGCGGCGCCCGCGTCGTCCACGGGCCCGCTCTCCTCGGCGACCGCCGGCCGCTGCTCCACGAGCCGCAACTCCGGCGTCGCGGCGCGCTGCTCCGGGACGCGCGCCGTGTCGTGCGCGCCCTCCTCGGAGTCCGCGACCCCGACCCGCAGCACCTGCGGGGGCAGCAGCCGGCCCGCGCCGGAGGCGACCGAGGTCCGCAGGAAGCGCGAGAGCGCCGACCACGGCTCGTCCTCCTGACCGAGCGCCGTGCGCGCCTGGTCGGTGAGGCGCGCGGTCTCCTCCTCGGCTATCCGCCGCACCAGTACGTCCTTGCTGGGAAAGCGCCGGTACACCGTCCCCACCCCGACGCGGGCGCGCCGCGCCACGTCCTCCATGGGTGCCCCGTACCCCAGCTCGCCGAAGACCTCCCTGGCCGCGCGCAGCACATGCTCGAGATTGCGCTGTGCGTCCACACGCAGCGGTGTGGAGCGCGAACTGTCGCCCGCTCCGCGCCCGTTCGCCCCCGCCCCGGCGCCCGAGGGCGCTACGGCTGAGGCTGAGGTCCAATGAGAGTCCTGAATGTGCATATGTGATCCCCCGGTAATGACGTCTCCCCCCGGAGACACTCCCCGCCATTGTCTGTCGGACCCAGAGGAACAGACAGCGTTTTCCAGGACCGCTTCCCGATCCCGTCCGCGTATCCCCCCAGACACTCCGACAGGAGACGAACATAGTTGAGCCGGGGGCAATTCAGAAGAGGCAGGTTCCACACCGGATGCTGACCTGCGCGCCTCCCATGCACACGGGTTGACTCCTGGACCGGCAAAGGCACTTCGGCTCGTCATACAAATGGCCGGGACTGTGGACAAACGCATGCGCCCGATGCGTCATGGGAGGGTGAGGGAACCTGCGCGCATTCTTGTAGTCGGCGGCGGTTACGTCGGGTTGTACACGGCTCTGCGGCTCCAGAAGAAGCTCAAACCGGAGCTCAAGAGCGGCGCCGTGGAGATCGTCGTGGTCACCCCCGACCCGTACATGACGTATCAGCCTTTTCTGCCGGAGGCCGCCGCCGGATCCATCTCGCCGCGCCATGTCGTCGTCTCGCTGCGCCGCGCGCTCGACCGGTGCCAGGTGATCGTCGGCGAGGTGCGGTCCATCGACCACGCCAAGCGCACCGCCACGTACACGACGCTGGCCAGCGACGAAGAGGGCACGGGCGCGGCCACCCTCACGTACGACGAACTGGTCCTGGCGCCGGGCTCGATCTCCCGTACGCTCCCGGTCCCCGGGCTCGCCGACTACGGCATCGGGTTCAAGACGGTCGAGGAGGCCATCGGCCTGCGCAACCACGTCATCGAGCAGCTCGACATCGCCTCCTCCACGCGCGACCCGGCGATCCGCGACGCGGCACTGACCTTCGTCTTCGTAGGAGGCGGGTACGCGGGGGTGGAGGCGCTCGGCGAGCTGGAGGACATGGCCCGGTACGCGGCGAAGTACTACCACAACGTCAAGCCCGAGGACCTGAAGTGGATCCTCGTGGAGGCGTCGAGCCGGATCCTGCCCGAAGTGGGCCCGGAGATGGGCCAGTACACGATCCGCGAACTGCGCGGCCGGAACATCGACGTACGCCTGGAGACCCGCCTCGAGTCCTGCGAGCACCGCGTAGCGGTGCTCAGCGACGGCTCCCGCTTTCCCACGCGTACGGTCGTGTGGACGGCCGGCGTCAAGCCGAGTCCGCTGCTCGCCGCCACGGACCTGCCGCTGAACGAACGCGGCCGCCTCAAGTGCGCCGCCACGCTCGCCGTCGACGGCGCCCCGCACGCGTGGGGAGCGGGCGACGCCGCGGCCGTCCCCGACGTCACGGCCGACGAGCCCGGCAAGGAGTGCGCGCCCAACGCCCAGCACGCGGTGCGCCAGGCCAGGACCCTCGGCGACAACATCGCGGCCTCCGTACGCGGCGAACCGCTCACCGACTACACGCACGCGTACGCGGGTTCGGTGGCGTCGCTCGGCCTCCACAAGGGTGTCGCGCACGTCTACGGGCGCAAGTTGAAGGGCTACCCTGCCTGGTTCATGCACCGCGTCTACCACCTCAGCAGGGTGCCCACCGTGAACCGAAAGGCCCGCGTCCTGACCGAGTGGACGCTCTCCGGACTGTTCAAACGGGAGATCGTCTCGCTGGGTTCGCTGGAACAGCCCCGTGCCGAGTTCGAACTCGCGGCCGGAGCGGTCCCTCCTACGGACCCTTCTGGCGGAGCCTCACGCGATACACCACCAGGGCCGCCGGAGCACCCGAAGGGGTCGCCCTGAGCGTCCCGTTGACGCCCCGAGGACACACTGCCGACCGGAGCGTGGAACTCCCGCGCGCGGACCGGCGTCTGACGTTTGTCAGTACGGTCGGCCAGACTGGTCCACGACCCTGGGCGGGCTCCTCGCCCGCCCTCGACCCCACGAGGCTTTTCCCCTGTGAACTTCACGCGCTGGAGCGCCCGGCTCCCCGGAACGCAGCGCCGCGCCGCGGCGCGGGCCGACCACGGCGGACCCCAGCGGGGCGACGGCGCGGTCCCCGCGGCCCGCGCCGAGCACCTGACCGAAGAGGAACGCGCCGATGACGGCCCCGTCGGCGTCGGAGGCGTCGGCGGCGTCGACGAGCTGCCCGTACGCGAGGTCCTCGACCGCATCCCCGCCCTCGTCGCGGTGGTGCACGGGCCCGAGCACCGCATCGCGTACGTCAACGACGCCTACGTGGCGGCCTTCGGCGAACGCTCCGCGGGCGAACCGGCCCGCGATGCCCTGCCCGAGCTCGACGAGCTCAGCCTGCGCCCCCTGCTCGACCAGGTGCTGCGCAGCTCCAAGCCGCGCACGGTCAAGTCCCGCAAGACGTCCGGCGGTCGCTCGTACACCGTCACCTGCACCCCACTGGAGACCGCCGAAGGACCCGGCGTACTGATCTTCGCGGCCGATGTCACGGACCACGCGGAGGCCGCCGAGCGCCTGCGCACGAGCGAGCGCGAACAGCGCGAAACGGCGGTCACTCTCCAACGCTCGCTGCTGCCCCAGGAGTTGGAGGAACCCGACGACCTGCGCATCGCCGCGACCTACCAGCCGGGCGGCACGGAGGCCGCGGTCGGCGGCGACTGGTACGACGTCATCACCCTCGGCGGCGGCCGTACGGCGTTGGTGATCGGCGACGTCATGGGCCGCGGCGTGCGAGCGGCCGCGGTCATGGGCCAACTCCGCACGGCGGTCCGCGCCTACGCCCGCCTCGACCTGCCCCCGCACGAGGTACTGCAACTCCTGGACGGCCTGGCTACGGAGATCGACCCACACCAGATCGCCACGTGCGTCTACGCCGTCCACGACCCGAACGAGGGCCGTCTCGTCTACGCGTCCGCGGGCCATCTGCCGATCCTCGTACGCGACGAGAACGGCACGATCCACCGCGCCGACGAGCCCACGGGCCCGCCGCTCGGCACCGGCGGCTGGCTGCACGCCTCGGGCGCGGTGCCGCTGGGGCCCGGCTCCACGGCGGTCATGTACACCGACGGCCTGGTGGAGCGGCGCGACGAGGACATCGACGAGGGGGTGGCCGCGCTCGAAAACGCCCTGGCGGGCGCCACCGGCACGCCTCAGGTGATCTGCGACCGCCTGATCCGCGCGGCCGGCGTCACGGCGGACCACGACGACGACGTGGCGGTCCTGGTCCTCCAGCACCCGGCCCGCAAGGGCACGGACGGCGAACGCTTCCGCAACGCGGCGCTCGAACTCCTCGGCGGCGTGGAGGCGGCGCCACGCGCGCGTGCCTTCGCGTCCGGCGTCCTCAGCAGCTGGCGCTTCGCCGACGAACTCCACGACCTGGGCGTCCTCGCGGCCAGCGAACTCGTCGCCAACTCCCTCCAGCACGGCACCCCGCCGATGCGCCTGCGCCTTCGCCGCACGGACCGCCGCCTGATCATCGAGGTGACCGACGGCGACGACCACCTGCCGCGCCGCCGCCGCGCGGAACCGGCGGACGAGACGGGCCGCGGCATCGCGATCGTCGCCACGATCGCCTCGAACTGGGGCTCACGCCGCACACCGGGCGGCGGCAAGGCCGTGTGGTGCGAGTTCGTCCTCCCGGAAGGCGTGGGCTGAGGGCCTACGCCTCCGCGGCGGCCGGCTCCGGCGCACTGCGCATGACCACGCGCGTACCGGCCAGCGACGGCTGATCCTGCACCGGAGTCAGCCGCTTCCCGAGCCGCAGCGCGAGCACGGTGATCCCCAGCGAGAACAGCACGAACGTCACGATGTACGGCCCGTGCAGCGCGGCCCCCATCGGCCCGCCCACGGCAGGCCCGACGGCCAGCGCGAGCTGCTTCACCAGCGCGAACGCCGAGTTGTACGAGCCGACCATGCCCGCCGGAGCGAGATCGGCGACGAGCGGCGCCACGGTCGGCGACAGCATCGACTCACCGAGCCCGAACAGCGCGTACGTGGAGATGAACGCGGCGGTCGCCATCGCCTGGCTCCCGTGCCCGAGCCCCGCGTACCCGGCGAACAGCCACGCGACGGTCCAGATGAGCCCGACCGCGGCGATCACCCGCGTCCGCTTCCGCCGCTCCACCAGCTTGAGCACGGCGAACTGGGCGATCACGATCATCGCCGTGTTGGCGGCGAGCGCGATCCCGAGCGTGGACGCCGATATCCCGGCCGCCTCCACGCCGTAGGCACTCAGCCCGGACTCGAACTGCCCGTAGCAGGCGAAGAACAGCACGAACCCGAGCACGCACAGCTGCACCATCGCCCGGTGCCCGAGCAGCGCCCGCATCCCCGTCCTGCCCTCGGCCTCGCCCTTGGGCACGGCCTCGTTGAGCGCGGGCGCCTGCGGCATCCGCACGGTCAGCACGATCCCGGCGAGCACCAGGAACATCACTGCCTCGATGGAGAACAGCAGCAGAAAGCTGTCCGGCCGGGTCTCGTCGACAATCTGGCCACCTATGAGGCCACCGATGCCGAGCCCCAGGTTCTGCAGAAAGAACTGCGTCGCGAACGACCGGGTCCGCGTCTCCGGCGCGGAGCACCACACGATCATCGTCGCGAGGGCGGGCTGCAGCACCGCGGTCCCGGCACCGAGCACGGCGGCGGCCACGATGGCGGCCGGCTCGTACGTCGCGAACCCCAGCCCGACGGCGCCCACAGACGCCACGACGGAGGCCGCGACGAGCACGGGCAGCGGACCGCGCCGGTCGATCGCGCGACCGGTGAAAGGCAGGACGACCAGGGCGGCCATGGCAAAGGCGGCAAGGACGATCCCCGCCGCACTGGCGCCAAGCCCCCGGACTTCCGCCACGTACACGTAGAGGAACGGAACCGTGAAGCCGATGCCGAACGCGCTCAGCGCGCTGCCCACCTGAATCCGGCGCATCGCGGCGCCCATCACCCTGGTCACTTTCACGTGCCCTTTCGCTGGTCGGGGCCTTAACCCTGAAGACTTCGAAGCTAAAGTTAGAAGGTAAAGAGTACACACCCAAGGACTTCAACGCCAACCGCCTCCGTGCCATACTGCGCGGCATGGCGGACACCCAAGGCGCGCCGGCGGCCGAGCCGACGATCGAAGAGCAGATCGCCGCGTACCAGCGCGAGTTCCAGGCCCTCGACCCCCAGGTCGAGCAGATCGTCTCGGCACTCGGCAGGCTCAACCGCCGTATGAACGTGGCGTACGGACGTCAGACCGCCGAGATAGGGATCAGCAACACCGACTGGGAGGTCCTCAAGGCCCTCGTGCTGTCCGGTGCCCCGTACCGCATGGGCCCCGGCGACCTCGCCAAGCGCCTCGGCCTGACCCCCGCCGCGATGACCCACCGCATCGACCGGATGGTCCAGGAAGGCCTGGTCACCCGCGACCGCGACGAGAACAACCGCGTCCGCGTCATCGTCGAGCTGACCGCGGAGGGCCGCGAGAAGTGGCTGGAGGCGATGCGCCTCGCCTCGGTCTTCGAGGAGGACCTCCTCCAGGACCTCACCCCGGTGGAGCGCGGCGTCCTCGGCGAGGTCCTCACCCGTCTCCTACGTCGCGTGGAAGACGCCCAGCCGGACGCCGGCGGCCGCCTCAACGACCTCGACTGAAGTCACCGAGGTGGAAGGTTGACACGGCCCCGGGTGATCCGTAAGGTTCTTCGGGTTGCCACGGGGCCGTAACGGTTCTGCGGCAGCGACTTTCGCCGCTTCAGCGGCACCCAACCTTCAGCACGACATCCCACCGGGATCGATTTCGGCATGCCCGAATTCAATTCCGAACCCCCGATTAGCTCGGGACCGGGAAATCCGCTAAAGTTTGGAACGTCGGAACGGCCCAACAGCCGCGAAGACAAACCCCTCTGACTGGGAATCAGGCCCGAAAGGATCTGATAGAGTCGGACTCGCCGGAAAGCCGAAAGGCCGGAAAGCGGAGCGGGA
>NZ_JASERL010000004.1 GCF_030766935.1 Streptomyces sp. KL109B
GTGGAAGACGAGCGCCACAGGGAGAAACACCCCCAAACCCACGTTCCCGCAGGTCAAAAGGTTTTTTCAGGGTGGGGCGGGTGGGACTCGAACCCACGGCCGACGGATTATGAGTCCGCTGCTCTAACCGGCTGAGCTACCGCCCCGTTACCGCGTGGCGCGTACAAGTGTGCGCGCCGTCTGCCGCAGCATAGCCGCTCATACGATCTCCTGCCTCGGATGGTCCGGCTCTGCACGACCTTGAGGACTCCAGGCGCGAGCGGACGGTTCCACAGGACAAGAAAAGTCCCTCCGGAGCGGACTCCGGAGGGACTTGTTCACAGCTCTCCCGACTGGACTCGAACCAGTAACCTGCCGGTTAACAGCCGGCTGCTCTGCCAATTGAGCTACAGGAGATCGAGCTCCCCCGACTGGACTCGAACCAGTAACCTGCCGGTTAACAGCCGGCTGCTCTGCCAATTGAGCTACAGGGGATGGACCTCGTTGCTTCGAACGAACCCACCTGGGTACTTGCCAGGCGGCGCGCGCTCGCTGCGACACATACATTAGCGCAAGCAGGGGGGTGCTCCGCCAATCGGTACCCCCCATGGCGATCAACAAGCACCACGACGACCGCACCGACCACGAAGCCTCGCTACGGAAAGGGTGGCCGACCATGCGCTATCGGCTCACATTCATCGCCGGTCTGGCCCTGGGGTACGTGCTGGGCACCAGGGCCGGGCGGGAGCGCTACGAGAAGCTGAAGAAGTCCGCGCGGGAGGTCGCCCAGAACCCCGCCGTGCGCAACACCGCGGAGACGGCGGCCCAGCAGACCCGGGACGTCGCGGGCAAGGCGTTCCACGCGGTGAGCGAGAAGGTCGAGAGCAAGGTTCCGGACTCGGTCGCCGACCGGGTGCGCACCCTGCGCGAGCACCGCGGCTCGCACGAGGACGCGGCGACCGACGACTGGGGCACCAGCAACACCTGACGCCCCCGGACCCCGGTCCCGTACCGGGCGGCACAGAAGTGCTCGGCGGTGCGGCAGAATTTCTGTCATGGGGATAGTCGCCGGGCTGGACAGTTCGCCCGAATCTACGCGCATTGTCGTTTGTGACGCCGACACCGGGGCCGTGCTGCGGCAGGGGTACGCCCCGCACCCGCTGGAGGCGCCGGAGGGCGGCGGGCGGCCGTCCGACGTCGATCCCCAGGCGTGGCTGCTCTCGCTCGGCGAGGCCGCCGGTGGCGGGCTGCTCGAAGGCGTGCAGGCCATCGGGGTCTCCGCGCAGCAGAACACCGTCGTACCGCTGGACGCGCACGGCAACACCGTGCGCCCGGCGATGGTCGGCGGGGACAAGCGGGCGCAGGTCGCCGCCGCGGACCTGGTCGACCGGCTGGGCTCGCGCGAGGCCTGGGCCGAGGCCGTGGGGAGCGTGCCGCAGGCGGCGCTGCCGGTGGCGAAGCTGCGCTGGCTGGCGCGGACCGAGCCGGAGAACGCCCAGCAGGTCGCCGCGCTGATGCAGGCCCACGACTGGCTCGTGTGGCAGCTGCTCGGCCGGCCCGCGCGCCGCACCACCGACCGCGGCGGGGCATCGAGCACCGGCTACTGGTCGGCCGCGAACGCCGCGTGGCGGCCCGATCTCGTAGAGCTGGCGCTCGGGCATCAGGTGGCGCTGCCGGAGGTGATCGGCCCCGGTGAGGCGGCCGGGCGGACTCCGGAGGGGCTTGTCATCTCGGCGGGGACCGGGGAGACGATGGCCGCCGCGTTCGGGCTCGGTGTGCAGTCCGGGGACGCCGTGGTCTCGCTCGGGGCCTCGGGGTCCGTGATGGCCGTGCACCATGAGGCGCTCGTCGACTCCAGTGGCGCCATTACGTCGCTGGCCGACGCGACCGGAATGCATCTGCCCGTCGCGCATACGTTGAACGCCGTACGGGCGCTGCGGGGCACCGCCGAGATGCTGGGGCTCGAAGGTGGCCTGGAGGAGCTGTCCGAGCTGGCCATGAAGTCGACGCCGGGCGCCCACGGACTCGTACTCCTGCCTTATCTGGAGGGCGAGAAGACGCCGAATCTGCCGCACACGGCGGGGACGTTGAGCGGGCTGCGGCGGGAGTCGATGAAGCCGGAGCATCTGGCGCGGGCCGCGTTCGAGGGCATGCTGTGCGGGCTCGCCGACGCCATGGACGTGCTGCGCGGGCGGGGCGTGGAGATCCGGCGGGTGTTCCTGCTGGGTGCCGCGGCGGAGCTGCACGCCGTGCAGAGCGCGGCGCCGATGCTCTTCGGCGCGCAGGTAGTGGTGCCGCAGCCCGCGGACTACGCGGCGATCGGCGCGGCGCGGCAGGCCGCGTGGGCGCTGAGCGGGCAGCTGCCGCAGTGGCAGGGCGCGGCCACCCAGGTCTTCGAGCCGGGGGACGAACTGCCGGTGGGGCAGGCGGTGCGGCAGCAGTACCGGGCCGTGCGGGAGCAGATCCACCCCGGGGCGTTCTCCTGACCAAGCCGGGGCGTTCTCCTGACCAAGGGCGTGCCCCCGGTGACCAACCGCCGCGCGCCGGCGAACCTTTGAGCGCTTTTGGTTAATTCGGTTGAGGTAACGCGGGTGGAGTGTTCGACGATAGGGGTCGATGCGTCGTCGTTTCGGTGACGGCGCGGACGATCCCCCTCCCCGCCACCGCTCCTCCCACAACCGTCGACCACCGAGAGACCGAGCGTGCTCATACGACTTCTGCGGACCCATCTCAGTCCGTACAAGAAACCCATCGGGCTGCTGGTGCTGCTGCAGTTCCTGCAGACCTGCGCCTCGCTGTATCTGCCCACCCTGAACGCCGACATCATTGACAACGGTGTCGTCAACGGCGACACCGGCTACATCCTCGAATACGGCGCCCTCATGCTGGGCGTCACGGTCGCCCAGGTGGTGTGCAACATGGGGGCCGTGTTCTACGGCGCCCGTACCGCCGCCGCCCTCGGGCGCGACGTCCGGGCCGGGATCTTCGACCGGGTGCAGTCCTTCTCGGCGCGCGAGGTCGGCCAGTTCGGGGCGCCCTCGCTGATCACCCGGACCACGAACGACGTGCAGCAGGTCCAGATGCTGGCCCTGATGACGTTCACGCTGATGGTGTCGGCGCCGATCATGTGCGTCGGCGGTGTCGTGATGGCGCTGGGCCTGGACGTGCCGCTGTCGGGCGTGCTCCTCGCCGTGCTGCCCGTGATGGCGATCGTTCTGTCGCTGATCATCCGCAGGATGCGGCCGCTGTTCCGGTCCATGCAGACCAAGCTGGACACCGTGAACCGGGTGCTGCGCGAGCAGATCACCGGCAACCGTGTCATCCGGGCCTTCGTGCGCGACGACTTCGAGAAGGGGCGGTTCGGGGAGGCGAATCGCGATCTGACCGAGACCTCGCTCGCGACCGGCCGGATCATGGCGCTGATGTTCCCGTTCGTGATGACGATCGTGAACGTCGCCTCCATCGCCGTCGTGTGGTTCGGTGCGCATCGCATCGACAGCGGCGGCATGCAGATCGGCGACCTGACCGCGTTCCTCGCGTATCTGATGCAGATCGTGATGAGCGTGATGATGGCCACGTTCATGTTCATGATGGTGCCGCGCGCCGAGGTCTGTGCCGAGCGCATCCAGGAGGTGCTGGGCACCGAGACGAGCGTCGTACCGCCGCCGGAGAAAGCCGCCGTGCGCGAGCTGCGGCGCCACGGGCACCTGGAGATACAGGGCGCCGACTTCGGTTACCCGGGCGCAGAGGAGCCCATCCTGCACGGCGTCGACCTGGTCGCGCTGCCCGGCGAGACCACCGCGATCATCGGCTCCACGGGAAGCGGGAAGTCGACGCTGCTGGGGCTCGTACCGCGGCTTTACGACACCACGGCGGGGACCGTCTACGTAGACGGGGAGGACGTGCGCGGCCTCGACCCGGAGCTGATGGCGAAGACGGTCGGGCTCGTGCCGCAGAAGCCGTATCTGTTCTCCGGGACCGTGGCCAGCAATCTGCGCTACGGGCGTCCGGACGCGACGGACGAAGAGCTGTGGCACGCGCTTGAAGTGGCGCAGGCCAAGGACTTCGTCGGCAGGCTGGAGGGCGGCCTCGAAGCGCCCATCACGCAGGGCGGCACGAACGTCTCCGGCGGCCAGCGTCAGCGCCTCGCCATTGCCAGGACGCTGGTGCAGCGGCCCGAGATCTATCTCTTCGACGACTCGTTCTCCGCGCTCGACTACGCGACGGACGCCGCGCTGCGCCGCGCCCTTGGCGCCGAGACGGCCGAGTCGACCGTGGTGATCGTGGCCCAGCGCGTGGCCACCATCCGGGACGCCGACCGGATCGTCGTGCTCGACGAGGGCCGGGTCGTCGGCACCGGGCGCCACCACGAGCTGATGGCGGACAACGAGACGTACCGGGAGATCGTCCTCTCCCAGCTGACGGAAGCGGAGGCCGCCTGATGAGTGGGCCCATGGGGAGGATGGCCGGGGCCGGTGCGCCCGGCTCGCGGTCGATGGATTTCAAGGCGTCGGGCAAGCGGCTGCTGAAGCGGCTCACCGTGCACCGCGCGGCGGTCGTCGGCGTACTGACCGCGATCGTGGTCGGCGTCGCCCTCTCGGTGGTCGGGCCGAAGATCCTCGGGCGCGCCACCGACCTGCTGTTCGGCGGGGTCATCGGCGGGCGGATGCCGGCCGGGCAGACCAAGGAGCAGGTCATCGAGGGCCTGCGCGCCAAGGGTGACGGCGGGGTGGCCGACATGCTCGGCGGCGTCGACTTCACTCCCGGGCAGGGCGTCGACTTCACCGCGATCGGCGAGGTGCTGCTGCTCGGGCTCGCCGTGTTCGCGTGCGCGGGCCTGGCGATGATGATCGGCACGCGACTCGCCAACCGGGTCATCAACCTGGCCGTGGCGAAGCTCCGCGGCGACCTCCAGGCGAAGCTGTCCCGGCTTCCGCTGTCGTACTACGACAAGCAGAAGCGCGGAGAGGTGCTGAGCCGGGCGACCAACGACATCGACAACCTCGGCCAGACGCTGCAGCAGACGATGGGGCAGATGCTCAACTCGCTGCTCACGATCATCGGCGTACTGGCGATGATGTTCTGGATCTCGTGGCTGCTCGCGCTCGTCGCGCTCGTTACGGTGCCGCTGTCGGTGCTCGTCGCGGCGAAGGTCGGGAAGCGGGCGCAGCCGCAGTTCGTGCAGCAGTGGAAGGCGACCGGCGCGCTGAACGCGCACGTCGAGGAGATGTACACCGGGCACAACCTGGTGAAGGTGTTCGGGCGGCAGAAGGAGTCGGCCGAGCAGTTCGCCGAGCAGAACGAGGAGCTGTACCAGGCCGCGTTCAAGGCGCAGTTCAACAGCGGGATCATGCAGCCGCTGATGTTCTTCATCTCGAATCTGAACTATGTGCTGGTGGCTGTCGTGGGTGGACTGCGGGTGGCGTCCGGGTCGCTTTCGATCGGTGATGTGCAGGCGTTCATTCAGTACTCGCGGCAGTTCTCGATGCCGTTGACGCAGGTCGCGTCGATGGCGAACCTCGTGCAGTCGGGGGTCGCGAGCGCCGAGCGGATCTTTGAGCTGCTGGACGCGGAGGAGCAGTCGGCCGATCCGGTGCCGAGCGAGCGGCCCGATCACCTGCGTGGGCACGTCGAGTTCGAGCACGTCGCCTTCCGTTACGAGAAGGACAAGCCGCTCATCGAGGACCTGTCCCTGACGGCCGACCCTGGTCATACGGTCGCGATCGTCGGGCCGACGGGGGCCGGCAAGACGACTCTCGTCAATCTGCTGCTGCGGTTCTACGAGGTCACGGGTGGGCGCATCACGCTCGACGGCGTCGACATCGCGAAGATGACGCGGGACGAACTCCGTTCCGGGATCGGCATGGTGCTGCAGGACACCTGGCTGTTCGGCGGGACCATCGCGGAGAACATCGCGTACGGGGCGGCGAAGGACGTCACGCGGGAGGAGATCGAGGAGGCGGCGAAGGCCGCGCACGCGGACCGGTTCATACGGACGCTGCCCGATGGGTACGAGACCGTGCTCGATGACGAGGGCACGGGGGTCAGTGCCGGTGAGAAGCAGCTGATCACGATCGCGCGGGCGTTCCTTTCGGATCCGGTGATTCTGGTGCTTGATGAGGCGACCTCGTCCGTCGACACCCGGACTGAGGTGTTGATTCAGAAGGCGATGGCGCGGTTGGCCTCCGGCCGGACCTCGTTCGTGATCGCGCATCGGTTGTCGACGATTCGCGATGCGGACACGATTTTGGTGATGGAGAACGGGGCGATCGTGGAGCAGGGCTCGCACGATGCGCTGGTCGCCTCCGGTGGGGCGTATCAGCGGTTGTACGAGGCGCAGTTCGCGGAGGCGGTCGCCGAGGTGGACTGATTCGTTGCGCCCCGTCGGGGTTGCGGTCGCGGGGCTCTGCCCCGCGCCTCAAGCGCCGGCGGGGCTTGAAATGGGGCGGCTCAGTCCAGGTAGCCGCGGAGCTGGTCCGCGAAGGCGTGGTCGCGGAGTTTGTTGAGGGTTTTGGATTCGATTTGGCGGATGCGTTCGCGGGTGACGCCGAAGATGCGGCCGATCTCCTCCAGGGTGCGGGGGCGTCCGTCGGCGAGGCCGTAGCGGAGTTGGACGACCTTGCGTTCGCGTTCGCCGAGGGTGGAGAGGACCGCCTCCAGGTGTTCGCGCAGGAGGAGGAAGGCCGCGGATTCGACGGGGCTCGTGGCGTCGCCGTCCTCGATGAGGTCGCCGAGTGCCACGTCGTCCTCCTCGCCGACGGGGGCGTGCAGCGAGACCGGTTCCTGGGCGAGGCGGAGGACTTCGCTGACCCGCTCGTGCGGGAGGTCGAGGTGGGCGGCGACCTCTTCGGGGGTGGGTTCGTAGCCGCGTTCTTGCAGCATGCGGCGTTGGACGCGGACGACGCGGTTGATCAACTCGACGACGTGGACCGGGACTCGGATGGTGCGCGCCTGGTCGGCGAGGGCGCGACTCATCGCCTGACGGATCCACCACGTCGCGTACGTCGAGAACTTGTAGCCGCGGGCGTAGTCGAACTTCTCGACCGCGCGGATCAGGCCGAGGTTTCCCTCCTGGACCAGGTCGAGCATGGTCAGGCCGCGGCCCACGTAGCGCTTGGCGACGGAGACGACCAGGCGCAGGTTCGCCTCGATGAGGCGACGCTTGGCCATCCGGCCCATGACCACCAACCGGTCGAGGTCCAGGGCGAGTTGGGAGTCGAGGTCGGGGGCGTGCGTGAGCTTCTCCTCGGCGAAGAGGCCCGCCTCGACGCGCCGCGCGAGCTCCACTTCCTCGGCCGCCGTGAGCAGCGGTATGCGGCCGATCTCGCGCAGGTACTGGCGGAACAGGTCGGAGGACGGGCCGCCGGTCTCGGTACGGGCTCCGCGCACCGGTTCCGGCGGGTCCACGGTCTCCCGGGCGGCGGCCGGTTCCTCCGGCTCGGCCTCGGCCTCGGTCTCCGGATGGTGCGCCACGCGGCTCTGCGGCGGCACGGAGGCCAGTACGTCACCCTGTTGCGCCGCGGCCCCCTCGGGCGCGGCTTCGGGATCGGCGAGGGCCTGCGCTGTGCTGTCGCTCTGGGTGAGGGTCTGGGTCTGCACGGGGGCGACCTCCAAAGTGATCGCATCTGAGGCGTGCGGCAGGGGGGCGGGAACGGCGGCCACGCCGCTGTCCGTCCCGTACGCGATGAGCGGAACCGCGGGGGTGTCGGACCCGTTGTCCGGGTTCCGGCCGCGCTCCGAGGACTCAGGCACCGCAACCCAGTGTGGAGTACGACACAGTGCCGCCACGAGGGGCGTGCGATGACTTTTTGAGTCCGGTGCGTGACCATGCGGTTACCGTGTTGTACGAGTGTCCGGGGCGGGCCGGGTCATTCCGGTCACCCGGCGCACGGTTGCGGGGCTCTGCCCCGGACCCCGCTGCTCAATCGCCGCAGGGGCTCCAAATGCGGCCTACAGCGCGTCCGCGCCGCGTTCGCGCAACGCCTGGCCGTACTGTTGCAGGACCCACAACTCGTTCTGGACCGCCGCCAGTTGGTGCGGGTCGCCGCCCGCGCCGAGGCGGGTGAGCGTGCCCTGGACGTCGCGGATGCGGCGGTCGACCGCGCGCTTGCGGACCGTGACCAGCTGCTCCCCCGCGTACGGTTCGTCGACCGTCTTGCGGCGGATGGCCTCGACGGCCAGCTCCGTCACCATCGCCCGCACCGCGTCGTCCGGCGCCGCCTCGCGCACCGCGATCAGATACTGCTGCGGGTCGTGCACGCCCTGCTCGGCGCCGCCCGCGTCCAGGATGGCCTGGCGCACGGCGGCGTACGGGTCGGCCGTGAACTCGTCGACGCCGTACGCGTCGAAGGCCGGGGACACCAACTGCGGGTACTGCAGGGCGAGTTTGAGCAGTTCGCGTTCGGTCGTGAACACCGGGTTGCGCAGGGTGAGCGCCGGTCCGCCGAAGGGGCGGGCGGGCGCGGCGATCTGGGCGGCGGGGCCGCCGCCCCCGGGCGCCGGTGCGGGCCCCCGGCCACCGCGCTCGCGCGCCCAACGCGCCAGCTGGCCCACCCGCTTGACCACGAACTGCGTGTCGAGGATGCCGAGCATGCCGGCGAGCTGGACGGCGACCTCGTGCTGCGAGGCGCTGTTCTTGATGCGGGCGACGACGGGCGCCGCCTCGTCGAGCGCGGAGGCGCGGCCGGCGGGGGTTTCGAGGTCGTAGCGGCTCACGATCTGGCGGAGCGCGAACTCGAAGAGTGGCGTGCGGGGTTCGACCAGGTCGGCGACCGCGTCGTCGCCCTTGGCGAGGCGCAGGTCGCAGGGGTCCATGTTGTCCGGCGCGATCGCGATGTACGTCTCGGCGGCGAACTTCTGGTCGTCCTCGAAGGCGCGCAGGGCGGCCTTCTGGCCCGCCGCGTCGCCGTCGAAGGTGAAGATCACGCGCGCCGAGCCGTTGTCCATGAGGAGGCGGCGGAGGATCTTGATGTGGTCGTTGCCGAAGGCCGTGCCGCACGTCGCGATGGCGGTCGTGACGCCCGCGAGGTGGCAGGCCATCACGTCCGTGTACCCCTCGACGACGACCGCGCGGGAGGACTTGGCGATGTCCTTCTTGGCGAGGTCGATGCCGTACAGGACCTGCGACTTGCGGTAGATCGGCGTCTCGGGCGTGTTCAGGTACTTCGGCCCGTTGTCGTCCTCGCGCAGGCGGCGCGCGCCGAAGCCGACGACCTCGCCGCCGATGTCCCTGATCGGCCACATCAGGCGGCCGCGGAACCGGTCGATGGGGCCGCGGCGGCCCTCCTGGGCGAGGCCGGAGAGAACCAGTTCCTTGTCGGTGAAGCCCTTGCCGCGCAGGAAGCGCGTGAGGTGGTCCCAGCCCGCCGGGCTGTAGCCGACGCCGAAGTGCTGCGCCGCCGCCTGGTCGAAGCCGCGCTCGGCGAGGAACTTGCGGCCGATCTCGGCCTCGGGTGACTCCAGCTGATCGACGTAGAACTGCGCGGCGACCTTGTGCGCCTCGACCAGGCGGATGCGCTCGCCGCGCTGGTGGCTGGGGTTGTACCCGCCCTCCTCGTAGCGCAGCGTGATGCCGGCCTGACCGGCGAGGCGCTCCACGGCCTCGGAGAAGGAGAGGTGGTCGACCTTCATCACGAACGTGATGGTGTCGCCGCCCTCCTGGCAGCCGAAGCAGTGGAACAGGCCCTTGCTGGGGCTGACCTGGAAGGACGGGGACTTCTCGTCGTGGAAGGGGCAGAGGCCCTTGAGGTTTCCGCCGCCCGCGTTGCGCAGTTGCAGGTACTCGGACACGACGGCGTCGATCGGGACCGCGTCCCGAACCGCCTTCACGTCCTCATCATTGATCCTGCCTGCCACGCGGCAAGTCTACGGGTGGCCACTGACACTTCTGTCACTGCTCCAGAAGATCACCGAGCGGAACCGTGGGGTCCGAGAGCCGCTCGACGCCGGGCTTCACTCCGGTCCTGATCAGGTGCTGGATCTGCTCCGTGACGTCCCACACATTCACGTTCATACCCGCGAGGACCTGCCCGTCCTTCAGCCAGAACGCGATGAACTCGCGCTTGCCCGCGTCCCCGCGCAGCACCACCTGGTCGTACGAGCCCGGGGGCGCCCAGCCCGAGTACTCCAGGCCCAGGTCGTACTGGTCGGAGAAGAAGTACGGGACGCGGTCGTACGAGACGTCCTTGCCGAGGAGGGCGCGGGCGGCGGCCGGGCCGCCGTTCAGCGCGTTCGCCCAGTGCTCCACGCGCAGCTGGTCGTCGAAGAGCGGGTGCTGGACCGCCGCCACGTCGCCCGCCGCGTAGATGTCGGGGTCCGAGGTGCGCAGCGTGCCGTCCACGGCGATGCCGCCGCCGTCCGCCCGGTCGGCCAGGTCGAGGCCCGCGGCCTCGGCGAGGGCGGTGCGCGGGGCGGCGCCGATCGCGGCGAGCACGTCGTGCGCCGGGTGCTCCTCGCCGTCGTCGGTGAGGGCGGCGAGGACCATGCCGTCCTGGCCGGTGATCTCGGTGAGCTTCGCGCCGAAGTGGAAGCGGACGCCGTGGTCGCTGTGCAGGTCGGTGAAGATCTGGCCGACCTCGGGGCCGAGCACGGAGTGCAGCGGGGTGGCCTCGGGCTCGACGACGGTGACCTCGGCGCCGTACTCGCGGGCGGCCGCGGCGACCTCCAGGCCGATCCAGCCGGCGCCCGCGATCACCAGGTGTCCGTTGTCCCGGCCGAGGGAGGCCAGTACGTGCTTGAGGCGCTCGGCGTGCGCGAGGCGGCGCAGGTGGTGGACGCCCGCGAGGTGGGTGCCGGGGATGTCGAGGCGGCGCGGCTCGGCGCCGGTGACCAGCAGCAGCTTGTCGTAGCGGACGACGGTGCCCTCGCCGAGCCGGACCGTCTTCTCCGCGCGGTCGATCGAGGTGACCGTCTGGCCGAGGTGCAGCTCGATGTCGTTGCTCGCGTACCAGGCCGGTTCGTGGACGAAGACGCTGTCGCGCTCCTCCTTGCCCTGGAGGTAGCCCTTCGACAAGGGCGGCCGTTCGTACGGGTGGTCCCGTTCGTCCCCGATGAGGATCACCCGACCGGTGAAGCCCTCCGAGCGAAGTGTCTCGGCGGCCTTGGCTCCGGCGAGCCCTCCCCCGACGATGACGAACGTCTGGTCCGCGTCGACCACTTGATGCCTCCTCATTGCCATGCCGTCATATGCGAGCGTCCCGCACGCAGCGTAATGCGGGAAGGGGGCGTGGCCCGATCAGGGCATCTTTTCGTCACGCCCAGTGGTCGTGCCTCCCTCACCGTGCCTGTCCCCGCCGACGGTAAGTCTCGCGTGAAGTGAACGGGCGGACGCGTCCGTCAGGGAGGCGATCTGGTCGACGATCACCCGTTTCTTCGCGCGGTCGTCCGGCGCGGTGTCGAACAGCGCGCGGAACTGCGGGTCGAGTCCTTCGGGCGCGCGGGCGGTGAGCGCCGCCGCCAACTCGGCGACCACGACCCGCTGATCGGCCCGCAGCCGCTCCTGCTGCGGGCGCTGCATCACGTACCGGTCGGCGACCGCCTTGAGCACCGCGCACTCGTGGCGGGCGGCGCGCGGCACCACCAGCTCCGCGCCGTAGCGTGTCAAACGGCCCGTGCCGTATCTCGCGCGTGTCGCGCCCTCGGCGGCGAGGCAGAAACGGCCGATCAACTGGCTGGTCGCGTCCTTGAGTCCGGCCTGGGCGACGGCCGTGCCGTCGTAGCCGTGCGGCCACCACTCCTGGTCGAGGAGCCGGTCGAGGGCGGCGGCGAGCTCGGCGGGGTCCGTGTCCTCGGGGACGTACCGCCCGATGGCGACGGCGAAGATGTCGGCGCGCTCGGGCTCGGCATGCAGCACGTTCGGATCCAAGTGTCCCGCGTGCAGGCCGTCTTCGAGGTCGTGCACGGAGTACGCCACGTCGTCCGACCAGTCCATGACCTGGGCCTCGAAGCAGGTGCGGCGGCCGGGCGCCGTCTTCCTGATCCAGTCGAAGACCGGCCGGTCGTCCTCGTACACCCCGAACTTCGGGGAGTGCGGGTCGCTGGGGTGCTCGCCCAGGGACCACGGGTACTTCGTCGCGGCGTCCAGCGCGGCCCGCGTCAGATTCAGTCCTACGCTGGTCAGCTCGCCGGAATCCGCGCTGCGGGCGAAGCGCTTGGGCTCGATGCGGGTCAGCAGGCGCAGCGACTGCGCGTTCCCCTCGAAGCCGCCGCAGTCCTCCGACACCTCGTTCAGCGCCTGCTCGCCGTTGTGCCCGAAGGGTGGGTGGCCCAGGTCGTGGGAGAGGCAGGCCGTCTCCACGAGGTCGGGGTCGCAGCCGAGCGTGGCGCCCAACTCCCGCCCCACCTGGGCGCATTCGAGGGAGTGCGTGAGCCGCGTGCGCGGGCTGGCGTCCCAGTGGTGGCTTCTCGTGCCCGGAGTGACGACCTGGGTCTTGCCCGCGAGCCGGCGCAGCGCCGACGAGTGCAGCACCCGCGCCCGGTCGCGCTGGAACGCCGTGCGCCCCGGGCGCTTGTCGGGCTCGGGGGCCCAGCGCTCGACCGCCGCCTCGTCGTACGGACCGTACGTGTCGCTGCCTTCCACCATGTACTGAGAGTAAGCGGGGCCACTGACAATCGGGCGGCGGCAATGCGTCAGGCGGACACCAGATGCGCCGGGACGGCGCGCGGCGCCGTCGTCAGCGCCCGGTCGTAGCGGTGCAGGACGAGGCGGGCCAGGGCCGGGTGGGTGCCGAGGGGGGCCGCCGCGATGCCGGGGGCGGCCGCGGCGCACTCCGTGGCGAAGCGGCCGGGGGCGGTGAAGTAGGAGGCGACGGCGATCCGGTCGCGGCCTCGGGCGGCGAGGCGGCGGGCGGCCGTGGCGACGTCGGGGGTGGCGGCGGAGGCGTAGCCGGGGACGACGGGGACGCCGAGGCGGTGGGCGAGGAGGGCGGCGGTGTGGCGGACGTCGTCGGCCGCGTGCGGGTCGCGGGAGCCCGCGGCGGCGAGGACGACTCCGGCGCGGCGGCGGTCCCTGGCATCGGTGGGGTGGCGGTCCCTGGCATCGGTGGGGTGCTCGGGCCAGCCGGCCTCGATCAGGCGGTCGTGGAGGGCGTCGACGAGGAGGGGGTGCGGGCCGAGGGGGTCGGCGACGCGGGTGAGCAGGTGTGCGGCGGTGTCGGCCGTGGCCGGGATGTCGTGCTTGACGTGGTGGCCGCGGGAGAGGAGCAGCGGGACCAGTACGGCCTGGCCCGGGGGCAGTTCGGCGAGGGTGTCGGTGAGGAGCGGTGCGTTGAGTTCGATGTGGCCGAGGCGGACGGTGAGCGCGGGGCGGTGCTCGCGGATGCGCTCCGCGAGGGCGGTGACCGTGGACAGGGCGTGGGGGTCGCGGCTGCCGTGGGCGACGAGGACGAGGGTGGGGGTGGGCGTCTTACGGGGTGCGGTGCGGCCGCGCAGGGGTGGGACGTGGGTGAGTCTGGTGCCGAGCTGGTTGCTGATCATCGTGAGGAGTCCCGCCGCCGTGCTGTCCGTGTGGTCCGGGTGGGTCGTGCCGTTTTGGTCCGTGGGGCCGTACGACTCGTCCGTCATGGAGGGATCGTGCCGGGTGGGGGTTGCCGGGCTGTTGCGGGGCGGTGACGGGTGGTGTTGCGGGTAGTTCACCGGGTGGGTTGGGGTGCGGTGAGCGTCCTCCCACGTCGCGGGGCGCTGCCCCGGGCCCCGCGCCTCAATCGCCGGCGGGGCTTGGATGTGGTCGTTCGCCGCCGAGGCTGGAAAAGATCGGGGCGCTGCCCCGGACCCCGCTGCTCAATCGCCGCAGAGGCTTGAATGTGGTCATTCGCCGCCGAGGGTTGAATGGAGGCCAGTCACGTCTGCCACGGGGGTCCCAATGCGTCTGACACGGCCGCGTATTCCGCGTACCAGGAAAGGGTGGCGCAGAGCCGTGCAGGGCGTGATGGTGGGGTGTGTCGTTGCGCTGTTGCCGGCGACCTGGTTGTTCGTGTCGACCGGGGATCGGTTGCGGACTGTGGGGGATGTGCCGCGTGCGGATGTGGGTGTGGTGTTCGGGGCCGGGTTGTGGGACGGGGAGCCGTCGCCGTATCTGGCGCACCGGCTGGACGCGGCGGCCGAGTTGTACCGCACCGGGAAGGTGCGGGTTCTGCTCGTGACCGGTGACAACAGTCGTGAGGAGTACGACGAGCCCGACGCCATGCGCGCGTACCTGACCCGCCACGGGGTGCCGTCGCGGGCCGTGGTCAGCGACTACGCGGGGTTCGACACGTGGGACTCCTGCGTACGGGCGAAGAAGATCTTCGGCGTCGACCGGGCCCTCCTGGTCACCCAGGGCTTCCACGCCAGGCGTGCGGTGGCGCTGTGCGAGGCCGCCGGCGTCTCCTCGTACGGGATCGGGGTCGACGAACCACACGACGTGACGTGGTACGCGGGCGGGGCGCGGGAGACGCTGGCGGCGGCGAAGGCGGCGCTCGACGTGGTGGTGCGGCCGGATCCGCACTTCCTGGGGCCGCGGGAGACGGGCGTGCGCGAGGCGTTGGGCCGCTGACCTCACGCCGTCCGCGGCGCGGCGGGGAGGTGCTCGTACCGGGTACGTAACCGGACGCGCGCCGACCGGCAACACACGCGCCGCACCCTCAAGGGCATGCTCAACACCACGGCGACGCCCACCCACTGCCCGTACTGCGCCCTGCAGTGCGGCATGAACGTGACGCCCGGACCATCCGGCGAGGGGCCCTCCGTAGAGGGCCGCACCGAGTTCCCGGTCAATCAGGGCGCCCTGTGCGGCAAGGGGCAGAGCGCCGCCGCCGTGCTCTCCTCCCGGGTGCGCCTGACGGAGCCGCTGGTCCGCAGCCCCGCCACCGGACGGCTGGAGACGGCCACCTGGGAGGAGGCCCTTGACCGGGTCGCGGAGGGTCTGGCACGCGCGCGTGCCGGGCACGGGGCGGACGCGTGCGGGGTGTTCGGCGGCGGGAGCCTGACGAACGAGAAGGCGTACGCGCTGGGCAAGTTCGCGCGCATCGTGCTCGGCACGTCGCAGATCGACTACAACGGGCGTTTTTGTATGTCGTCGGCTGCGGCGGCGGGACAGAAGGCGTTCGGTCTCGACCGGGGGCTGCCGTTTCCGCTGGAGGACATCCCGAAGACCGGGTGTGTCGTTCTCGTCGGTTCGAATCTCGCGGAGACGATGCCGCCCGCGCTGCGCTATCTGTCCGAACTGAAGGCCAATGGCGGCAAGTTGATCGTCATCGATCCGCGCCGCACCCGCACCGCCGAGCAGGCCGACCTGCATCTGGCGCCGCGCCCCGGCACGGATCTCGCCCTCGCGCTCGGCATGCTGCACCTCGTCGTCGCGGAAGGCCGGGTCGACGAGGAGTACGTACGGGAACGTACGCGCGGGTGGGAGGAGGCCCGGTCGGCGGCGATGGCGCACTGGCCGGAGTACGTGGAGCGGGTCACCGGCGTCGCGGTGCCCCAACTGCGCGCGGCCGTCGGCATGTTCACGGACGCCGAGCACGCGATGGTGCTCACGGCGCGCGGCCCCGAGCAGCAGTCCAAGGGCACGGACACGGTCGGCGCGTGGATCAACCTGGCGCTCGCGACGGGCCGGCCGGGCACGCCGCTGTCCGGTTACGGGTGTCTGACCGGTCAGGGCAATGGCCAGGGCGGCCGTGAACACGGCCAGAAGGCCGACCAGTTGCCCGGCTACCGCAAGCTCACGGACCCGGCCGCGCGAGCACACGTGGCGGAGGTGTGGGGGGTCGATCCGGAGGTGCTGCCGGGGCCTGGACGGTCGGCGTACGAGCTCCTCGACGCGCTCGGCTCGGATGTTCGCGCGCTGCTCCTGATGGCGTCGAACCCCGTCGTGTCGGCGCCCCGCGCGGCGCACGTCGAGTCCCGGATCCGCTCGCTGGACTTCCTCGCGGTCGCCGACGTGGTGCTCTCCGAGACCGCCGAACTCGCCGACGTGGTGCTGCCGGTGACGCAGTGGGCCGAGGAGACGGGCACGATGACGAACCTGGAGGGGCGAGTGCTGCTGCGGCGCCGCGCCCTCGCACCCCCTACGGGGGTGCGTACGGACCTGGAAGTGCTCCAGGAGCTGACGGCGCGGCTCGCGCCCGACCTGGAGAAGGGCTTCCCCACGGATGCGCGCGAGGTGTTCGACGAATTGCGGCGGGCGTCGGCCGGCGGCCTCGCGGACTACTCAGGGATCAGCTACGACCGGTTGACCGAGGGCGAGGGCGAGGGGGTCTTCTGGCCGTGCCCGGTCGGGGCCGGGGGGACTCCCCGGCTCTTCCTCGACCGGTTCGCCACGGAGGACGGGCGGGCCCTGTTCGCGCCGGTGTCGCACCGCCCTGCGGCGGAGGAACCGGATGCCGAGTACCCGCTGTATCTGACGACGGGGCGGGTCGTCGCCCAGTACCAGTCGGGGGCCCAGACCCGGCGTGTGGCGGAGCTCAACAAGGCGGCTCCGGAGGCGTTCGTGGAGCTGCATCCCCGGCTGGCCGCCCGGCTGGGGATCGAGCAGGGCGACACGGTGACCGTGACGTCGCGGCGTGGCCGGGCGACGGCTCCCGCGCGCGTGACGGCGGCGATCCGACCGGACACGATCTTCATGCCGTTCCACTGGCCGGGGGCGGGCCGCGCCAACACGCTGACCAATCCGGCGCTCGACCCGACGTCGCGGATGCCGGAGTTCAAGGTGTGCGCGGCGCGGGTGAGCAAATCAAGCCTCTCCGGCGCTTGAGGAGCGGGGTCCGGGGCGGAACCCCGCGACGTCACGCCGTCTCGGCGCGCACCCAATCCAGGTAAGCCGCGCTGCCGCGTACCACCGGCGTCGCGATGATCTCCGGCGTGTCGTAGTCGTGGTGCGCGGTCAGCCACGCCTCCAGGTCCGGGTACCGCGCACTCGTGGTCTTGAACAGCACCTGCCACTCGTCCGCCGTCTCGACCTCGCCCTCCCACCGGTACACCGACGTGACGGGTCCGGAGACCTGCGCGCACGCGGCGACGCGGTCCCGGATCGCGCCGCGGGCGAGGTCGGCCGCCTTGTCGGCGGCGTCGGTCGTGGTGAGGACGGTGAGCACGGTCTCATCCGGTGCCGGGTCCGATGTCAGTTCTCGTTCTGGCTTCTCTGGCTTCTCTGGCTTCTCTGGCTTCTCCACGTACGCCATTGTGACGGCCGGGCGGCCCAGCTCCTTCACAGGTCCGACACCGCCGGACCTCTGGACTCCATTTGTCATGGCCGCCTAAAACTGAATCAGCGTCAGGAGACGTCTCTCGCCCCACCGTCCCCACGGAGCCGCCTGATGAGACCCGCACGGACCGTCACCGCTCTGGTCACCCTCCTCGCCGCCGCGCTCACCCTCGCCCCCACCGCGAGCGCCTCCCCCGCCCCCGCCACGGCCACCTCCGTACGGGACGTCATCACCGACCCCGACGGCACCCGGCACACCCGCTACGACACCACGTACGGTCAACTCCCGGTGCTCGGCGGGGACTTCGTCGTCCACCGGGCCGCCGATGGCACGTACGAGGGCACGGATCGCGCGAGCTCCGCCGACGTCTCCGTACCGACCACCACGCCGCGCCTGTCCGCCCCCAAGGCCGCGGACCTCGCCGCGACGCTGCTGCGCGAGGCCAACCCCGGCACGCTGCTGAGCGGCCTCACGGCCAAGCCCCGCCTCGTCGTGGACGCGCTGCACGGCGCGCCCAAGCTGGCCTGGCGGACCACGGCCACCGCGAAGGACCAGCTCGGCAACCCGACGGCGCGCACGGTCCTCACGGACGCCACGACCGGCGCTCGTATCGACGCGTGGAACACCCTCGAAACGGCGAGTGCGAGTACGTCTACTGCGAGTACGTCGACGGGGGACGGCAAGTCCCTCTACTCCGGCACCGTCCCCCTCACCACCAGCCGCACCTCCTCCGGCGGCCACCAGCTCAGCGACCCCACCCGCGGCAACACCTACACCGGCGACGCCGGCAACAAGACCGACAGCTGCATCCTCGTCCTCTGCCTCGAACGGGCCCCGGCCAAGGTGTACACGGACGCCGACAACCACTGGGGCACCGGCAGGGCGGCCGACCGCTCGACCGCCGCCGTCGACGCCCAGTACGGCACGGACCAGACGTGGGACTACTACAAGGACGTGCACGGCCGGAACGGCATAGCGGACGACGGCAAGGGTTCGTACAACCGCGTCCACTACGGGAAGAAGTACAACAACGCCTTCTGGGACGACAACTGCTTCTGCATGACGTACGGGGACGGCGACGGCAAGACGCTCGGCCCGCTCGTCGCCCTCGACGTCACGGCCCACGAGATGTCCCACGGCGTCACCTCGTCGACCGCGGCCCTCACCTACTCCGGCGAGTCCGGCGGCCTCAACGAGGCGACCTCCGACATCTTCGGCACGCTGGTGGAGTTCCACGCGCGGGGCGCCTCCGACCCCGGCGACTGGCTCATCGGCGAGAAGATCGCCAGGCCCGGCCTGAAACAGAAGGCGCTGCGCTACATGGACAAGCCGAGCCGGGACGGCAAGTCGGCGAACTGCTGGGACCCGAACGTCGGCAGCCTCGACGTGCACTACTCGTCCGGCGTCGCGAACCACTTCGCGTACCTGCTCGCGGAGGGCAGCGGCGCGAAGACCATCGGCGGCGTCCGGCAGGACAGCCCCACGTGCAACGGCTCGCGCCTCACCGGCATCGGCAAGGCCGCGCTCGGCAAGATCTGGTACCGCGCGCTGACCGTCTACATGACGTCGTCGACGGACTACAAGGGCGCGCGCACGGCGACGCTGAAGGCGGCCAAGGACCTGTACGGGGCGGACGGCAAGGAGTACGCGGCGGTGGCGGCGGCCTGGTCGGCGGTGTCGGTGACCTGACCGCTGCCGGGGGTGTTGGCGAACCGACCGCCGCCGGGCGCCGGCCCTGTCACCCGGTCGCACGCCTCCTGGCGCCCTTCGGGTACTTTCCGCCGGACACGCCGGTGACCTGCTGGAACGTACCCGTCGAACCGTCAGGAACGCTGCTGGAACAGGGTCCCTGACGTCACATCAGGAGGCGCACGGCCGCGACTGGCACTTACCTCGTCCTTGCAGGGCGCGCTCGACGCCCGCGAAGGAGCTTGGACGATGCGCATGCGCAAGGGCATGGGTCGGCCGTTGTCGGCGACGGCGTTCACCATCGCGGTCGTCGCGGCCGCACTCGGCGTCGCCGCCGCGCCCGCGAGCGCCGCTCCGGGCGGCCTGGAGGTCTACCCGGCGACGGCCGCTCCGGGCGACCGGGTCACGGTGGACACCACCGCGTGCGGCGGCAGCGGTACGGCGGCGGGCGATGCCAGCGCGGTGGGCGCGGGCACGTTCACGCTGGCGCCGGACACGGGTGGCGCGGCCTCTCCGAACGCCACCGGACGCTTCCGCGTACCGGTGTCCGCGCAGCCGGGAACGTACGAGATCGTCGCGCGGTGCGGGAGCGGTACCGAGGTGACGGGTGACCTCATCGTCGCCCTGACCGGCGCCGGGACCGCCGCGACGCAACTCCCCAAGGGGCATGTGAACACGGGTGTCGGCGGCGCGCTCGACCCCGAGTCCACGCGGACCTCGGCGGGCGTGGGGGCGCTCGCGCTGGCGGCGGCGGGCGGCACGTGGCTGCTGCACCGCAGGGCGCGGGGCGACCGCTTCTGAGCCCTCGTCAGCGACGGACCGACCGCGAGAAGAGACCGCCCCTCCATGCCCAACCGCGTCAACGCCGCCATGGGCGCGGCCACCGCCCTGGCCCTCGCCGCCGGCGCCTGGCTGCTGTTCGGCGGAACCGGCGGCGCCCCGCCGCCGCAGCCGTCCGCCGCGCAGGCCGCCCGCGCGGACACCGATCGCGCCTCCGCCGCCGCGCCCCTGCCCCCGTCCCCGCCGGACCGCGTCCGCATCCCGTCGATCGAGGTCGACGCCCCGCTGATGGGCCTCGCCCTGACCCGCTCCGGCAGCCTCGACGTACCCCCGCCGTCCCGGAAGAATCTCGCGGGCTGGTACGAGGCGGGCACCAAGCCCGGTGAGCGGGGCACGGCGGTGGTCGCGGGCCACGTCGACAACGCGCACGGCCCGTCCGTCTTCTACTCCCTGGGCTCGCTGAAGCGCGGCGCCTCGATCGAGGTCGACCGGCGGGACGGTTCGGTGGCGGAGTTCACGGTGGACGCGGTCGAGGTGTACGACGCGAAGCACTTCCCCGACACGAAGGTGTACGGGGCCGCCCGCCGCCCGGAACTCCGGGTGATCACGTGCGGCGGGCCGTACTCACGCAAGACGGGTTACCAGGGGAACGTGGTGGTGTTCGCGCACCTGACGGGGAGCCGGTGACCTTCACTCGGCGAACAGTTCCCCGGCCGCCCGCGCATGCACGGCGCGCTCGGCCCACACCAACAACTGGTCGCCGTCCGTACACGCCAGAACGCGTTCACGGACGTCGTCGGGCACGGTGAGGCCGCGCCATTCCAGGATCCGCAGGGTCATCGCGGAGCGGATCGCGATCCGGCCTTCTTCGCGGCCCTCTTCGCGACCTTGTTCGCGACCTTGTTCGCGACCTTGTTCGCGACCTTCTTCGCGCAGGGCTTCGGCGACAGGATTCCGGAAGAAGTAGTTCTTCGTTGCCACCAGGTTCCTCCAGATTCCTGTCGCCTACTTGCTTGCCAGCGGGCAGCCCTCAGTCGGCGAACAGTTCGCCGGCCACCTCCACGTGCATGGCCCGTTCGGCCCACGCCGTCAACTGGTCCCTATCCGTGCACGCCAGCACGCGTTCACGGACGTCGTCGGGCACCGCGAGGCCTCGCCATTCCAGAATCCGCAAGGTCATCTCGGCCCGATCCGCGACCCGACCTTCCTCGCGCAAGCCCTCGGCGACAGGATTCCGGAAGAAGTAGTTCTTCGTTGCCATCAGGTTCCTCCAGATGTCTCTCGCCTGTTTGCTTGCCAGACCCGACTCCACGAACTGCGCGAACATCGCCGCGCTGTCGGCGTCGATGGTGTCCAGGGCCCGCGCGAGCATCTCCAGTATGGCAGCGCAGCGCTTGCCCCGGGCGTGGACGATCGCCGAGAAGACGGCGAGCGAAGGGTCCTCCATCGCCTGCTTCTCGTCCGTGATCAACGGGACGTTGTCGGGCCCCAGGACCAACGGTCGCACCACCGCCGTCGGGTACTGGGACAGGCCCAGGCGGATGGGCTGTGCGGCCCAACGCGCTGTCGCACGGCTCTGCGTCAGCACGAACAGCACGGGCTGCAATTGGTACTTCGCGTGCAAGTGGGCCACGTAGTAGGCCCAACTCGCGGGTTTCTTCTCGTCCTTCTTGCCCTGTGCCTCATAGGCGAACAGGAAGTTGCCCTCATCGGTGTCCACCCGCATCAAGGTGTCCACTCTTCGCTCGACCGGGTCGATCTCGGTGAGATCGGTATCGAGCACCGCGATGTCACGCGCTTCCGGGAACGGCACATGAAACAGGCGCTGGAAGTTGCGCACCATCATCGCCGTTTCCTTGCGGAAGAAGTGATGCATGGTTTCGTGCGGTGAGCTGACCATCGGCCCCCCTTTCTGGTTCGGACTCCCAAACGAGCTACGCGGCACCGAGGTCACACCACACGTACTTGCCGCGATCCGCGTCTCCGGTGCCGAGCGGGTACCAGCCCCACCCGTCCGCGCACGCCCGCACCAGCACCAGCCCCCGCCCCTCCTCCGCCGCCCACTCCCCCGCGCCCGGCGGATCGGGTGGCTCCGGGTCCGCGTCCCACGCGCCGATCCGCAACACCCCGCCCGCCCAGCGCAATCGCAGCGCCGCCGGGCCCTTCGTGTGTCGTACGGCGTTGCCGATCAGCTCCGCCGCGAGCAGCTCCGCGGTGTCCACTACGCGGATCAGGCCGTGGATCGTCAGGATCAGTCGCAGCGTGCGGCGGCAGACGGTCACGGCGCGGGGGTCGTTGGGGATGTGCAGGGAGTACTCCCACGGTTCATTTCCGGGCATGCGGCATCAACTCCGTTGCGGTGGGGGTGAGTTGGCGGATGGCGGGCGGTGGCATGCCGCGCCCGCCATGGCAGGGCGGAGCGGTGCGCTTCTGGTACCCCGGGTCGATCCGCAGGGTGTGCGACGCGTCACCGACAGTAAGGCCACAATTTGGGACCGCACAAGTCGGTACCGTAATCTTTCCCTCGAACGTGACGCCGCCACAGCCCAGTTGAGGCCGATGAGGGAGATATGGCACGCAGGAAAGCTCCCACAGCACGCCAGCAGCGCCTGGGTGCCGAGCTGCGGAAACTACGCGAAGCCGCAGGGCTCAAGGGGATCGCGGCGGCCGCACTGCTCGGCACCGACTCGGCCCAGATCAGCCAGATCGAGGCCGGGACCGCGGGCGTGAGCGAGGAGCGCGTACGACGCCTCGCCGCCCACTGCTCTTGCACGGACCAGGACTTGATCGACGCCCTCGCCGAGATGGCTGGCGACCGGACGCGCGGCTGGTGGGAGGAGTATCGCGGATCACTCCCCACGCCGTTCCTCGATCTCGCCGAGATGGAGCATCACGCTTCGTTCCTCCGGGAGGTCCAGTTCCTGTTCATCCCCGGCCCGCTCCAAACGGAGAGCTACGCCCGCGCCGTCTACGGCTTTCGAATTCCTGAACTCCCGCAAGAGGAACTTGAGTTGCGGGTACGTCACCGAATGCGGCGCAAGGTGATCCTCGAAGGCCCGGACCCTATCCAGTACGAGGCGGTAGTACACGAGGCGGCGCTGCGCATCATGGTCAACGACCGCGACGCGGCACGAGCCCAACTCGCCAGCCTCCTGGAACGCTCGGAGGCACGTCACATCAGCGTCCGCGTCATCCCCTTCGCCCTACAGGGGTTCGCGGGCTCCGCGAGCGCCATGACGCACGCGGGTGGTCCACTCCCCAGGCTGGACACCGTCGTGCGCGACGCGCCCCACGGCGCCGCCTTCATCGACTCCGAGGCCCAACTCAGCGCCTTTCGAACGCTCTTCCATAAGGTGGAGGGCATGTCGCTCGACCCGGACCGGTCGCGCGACCTCATCCACAGGATCACGAAAGAGCTGTGAGGCACCCCATGGCCACCCGCGACAACTGGTGGAAGTCGTCCTACTCGGGGCCCGGTGACGGCGACTCCTGCGTAGAGATCGCCGACTGCCACCCCCGCGTAGCGATACGCGACTCCAAGAACCCCGCCCACGGCACCCTGACCTTCCCCACCACCACCTTCGCCACCTTCCTCGATGCCCTCAAGTCCCCCGGGCGCACCGGCCGCTGACTACGCCACCCACTGCTCGTACGCCATCTTCACCACCAGCGCGCACACCACCGTCAGCAGCACCACCCGCACGAACCCCGCGCCCCGCTTGAGCGCGGTGTGGGCGCCCACCATGCCGCCTGCCAGGTTGAACACGGCCATCAGCGCCGCGAGTTGCCAGTAGACCTGGCCCTGCCAGGCGAACATGGCCAACGCCCCCGCGTTCGTGCAGCAGTTGACGATCTTCGCGGTGGCGGAGGCCGTGACCAGGTCGAGGTGGAGGATCGCGGTCAGGGCGAGGACGAGGAAGGTGCCGGTGCCGGGGCCGATGAGGCCGTCGTAGAAGCCGATGCCGAGGCCCGCGAAGCCGATCGCCGACCAGACGCGGCGGGGTGAAGCCGGGACGGCGGACGGTGCGGTGCCGAAGGCGGGGCGGAAGATGACGAAGGCGCCGACCGCGACCAGGACCACCATGACGACCGGTTTGAGGACCTCCGTGCTCATGCCCGTCGCGAGCAGCGCCCCACACGTCGACCCCGCCAGCGCCGCGAGGCCGATACGGGTCGCGAGGCGTACGTCGACCGGCGCCTTGCGGGCGTACGTGACGGCGGCGCCGGTCGTGCCGACGATGGCGACGGCCTTGTTCGTGCCGAGGGCGTGGCCCGCCGCGGCGGAGTTCGGCAGGCCGAGGAGGAGGGCGGGCAGGAGCAGCAGTCCGCCGCCGCCCACCACCGCGTCGACCCAGCCGGCGGCGAGCGCGGCGAGGCAGAGGACGACGACGGTGGTCAGGGATATGTCAGGCATGATCGGGACCTTACGTTCGGTCCCGATCGGGTCCTGGACAATTCCAGGGTTCGGACATTCCCTGGGCTCGGACGGGCCGGGCTACCCCTTCGGGAACGACACCACCACGCGGCGGTTCTTCTTGCGGTCCGCCTCCGTGTCGTTGGGCGCGACCGGGTTCCGCTCGCCGTAACCGCGCACGGTGTACGTGACGCCCGATCCGCCGAGTTCCGCGCGGACCGCTTGGGCGCGCTGCCGGGAGAGCGTCAGGCCGTGGGCGGCGGAGCCCAGGTTGTCGGTGTAGCCGGCGACCGTCACCTTGGTGGCGCCGCGCTCGCCGATCTCGTCGGCGACCTCCGTCAGACGCCGCTTCGCCGCCGCCGACAGCGTCGCGCTGTCCTTGCCGAAGAGCACCTCCGACTGCAGGGCGATGGTGACCGTCTTACGGGAGTCCTCGCGCCGTTCGGAGCCGTCCAGGTCCTCGACGGTGGTGGTGAGGTCGAGAATCTCGGGCGGGGCGAGGGTCGCTCCGGCCGGGAGTTTCAGGCCGGGGGCCTTCGGGTCGATGGTGGCGGCGGACGCGCCACCCGCCGCGGCGCAGGTCAGGGTCAGGGCGGTGGCGGTCGCGGCCGAGAGCAGGGCGGCGGCCCGCGTCGTCGCGCGGTGCGTACGCTTCATGTCCGGCCGCCTCAGCTCTGCGCCGAGGACAGCGCGACGGTGGCGGTGGGCAGCGTCGGGACCTGGAAGTCGACCTTGCCGACGGACTTCGGCGGGGCCGGGAACTGGGCGTAGAACTCGACGGTCGCGCCCTTCTTGATGCCCGTCGGGTACTTGGTGCACAGGCACTTGTGGCTGGTGTCCTTGAGCACCAGGTAGCGCTTCTTGTTCGTCTTGTCGACGAGGGAGGCGCCGGCCATGGACATCCCGTTGGCCTTGCGGAGGTCGAGCTCCATCGGGTTGCCGGTCCACGCGTGGTCGAGGAAGGTGCGGCCCGAGCCGTTCTTCACCTTGCCGCTGACCGTGACGAACCCGGCGTCGTCACGCACCGCCGAGTTCACGACGAGCTTCACGCCGTCGCCCTTGTCGACGGTCGCGAGGACCGTGTCGTCGTCCGCCGCGCTGTCGGCGGCCGCCACCTTGCCGTCGCCGGAGCCCGCTGAGCCCGCCGAGTTCCCGGATTCCGTGGAGCCCTCGGCGTCCTCGCCGGAACCGGAACCGGAGCCGCAGGCCCCCAGGAGCAGCACCAGCGCTCCGGTCGTCACTGCGGCCGCCGTGCGTGCGGCGAGGGGGCGTCTGGCGAACGTACGCAAAATGATCCACTCCTTGTCGTAGGGCCCCTCACTATGCATGCGCCGGGCCCGTCTCCCGGTCACGTTCGGACAACGGTCATGACGAATGCGTGACGAAGCGGGCCTCGACCGACCGCTCCGGAACGCTGTGTTCCGGGCCGCTGTGCTGCGGCACGGAGCGGTCGGGGGCCGGTGGCGCCGCCGGGTCGACGGTCGTCACGAGGCCGGCCGCGACCACGGCGCTGGCCGAGAGGAGCCCGGCGGCGAGTCTGCGGCGGGACTGGACGGTGGGGACGTGAGGGGCGCGGGTGAGTCTGCTGTGGCGGCCCATGGGTGTCGGTCTCCTGGGGTGATGATTGATACGAGGGGGGAAGTTCAGTACGTGAAGGACTCCGCGTAAATGCGGGTGTCCGGGACGCCCGCCCGCACCAGCGCCGCCGTCGCCGCCTCCGTCATCCCGGGCGGGCCGCACAAGTAGACGTCGTGGCCGGTGAGTTCGGGGACGAGGTCGCGCAGCGCCTGTGGGGCGAGGGGGTCGTAGGCCGCGTCGGAGGAGCCGAGGAGGTAGTGCAGGCACGCCCCGCGGGTGGCGGCGATGGACTCCAACTCCTCGCGCAGGACGAGCTGTTCGGCGTCGTGCGCGCGGTAGAGGAGTGTGATGTCGCCCGGTGCGCCGGGAAGTGTCTCGAACAGGGCGCGAAGTGGGGTGATGCCCACTCCCCCGGCCAGCAGCAGCACCTTGCGGCGCGTGCGGCGGTGCGCCGTGAGCGCGCCGAACGGGCCCGTGGCCACCACCCGTACGCCCGGCCGCAGCCTGCGCACCCGGCGCGTGTGGTCGCCGACCGCCTTCACCGTGATGCGCACGTGGTCGCCGTCGACCGGCGCCGACAGGGAGAACGGGAGCGCCGTGTGCCACAGGCGGCGCGACAGGAACCGCCAGCGGAAGAACTGGCCCGGTTCGGCGGGGAGTTGGTGGAGGTCCCGGCCGCGCATCAGGACCGAGACGACCCCCGGGCCCTCCGGCCGCACCTCGACCACGCGCAGCTCGTGCCGCAGCGCCTGCCGCACCGGCACGACCAGCCGGTACCAGACCAGCAGCACGGCGACGCCCGCGTGCAGCAGCGACCACAGGCCGAGCGCGACGGGCTGGGACGCGATGTCGGGGCCGGCGAGCTGGTGCGCGAAGGCCAGCGCGGCGCCGACGTACGTCAGCAGGTGAAGGCCGCGCCACGTGCCGTGGCCGACGCGGCGGCGCACCGCGCGGGCGCTGCTCACGCCGACCGCGGCGAACAAGGCGGTGCCGGCGGTCGCGGCGGCGAGCCCCGGGTAGCCGAGCAGTTCGGCGACCGTGGTGACCAGGTCGGTTCCGGAGTGCGCCGCGTATCCGCACAGGGCGAGCACAACGTGGGCGGCGCAGAGGGTGAGGACGTGGCGGCCGCCGCGCGCGTGGTGGCGGGCGAGCCGGTCGGCGCCGATGCCGTGCTCGACGGCGGGCACCCGGGCCATGAGGAAGAGCATGACCAGCACCCCGTACCCGGCGAGCAGTCCGGTGAGGTGGGCGCCGGTCGTGAACAGCGCGTCGATCCGCGCCGACGGGCGGACCTGCGCCAGCCACAGCGCGGTCACGAGCAGCGCCCCGGCCCTGATCCCGGCCCGCAGCCGGTACGGGGTGAGCCGGGCGGGGGCGGCGGGCCGCACGCGCGGCGCACGGCGGGGGCGCGGCGGGATCCGCGGCGCCCTGCGGGCGGGTTCGGTCTGTCTGCGGTACGCCGACAGGGCGGGGTAGTGGGCGAGTTCTTGGTCGACGGCCTCGATGGTCACGACCGGCACACTAGGGGCAGCGGACCCGCGATTTGGGCTGGTCAGCGCCGTACGGCCGTTCTTTAAGGCGCCCTTGAGGAAGCGCTGAAGACGGGTTAAGCGAGCCACTCAGAGACGCCCTCCGGACACCCTCCCGGGCACGCTCCGGACCCGGCCCGCCGCCCCCGCCCACGCCCGCCCACACCGAACCCTCACAACCGCCCACCGCCCCCGCTGAGCGCAGCGTTCCCCTCAAGAAACGGACGGGACGCCACGCAGAAACACCCGCACCGCACTCTTCGATGCATGACCGCACCGTACGAGCACGACGACACGACAGCCGCCGACCCCGGCCGCGTCGTCGTCATCGGCACCGGCCTCGCCGGCACCCGCCTCGCCCAGCGCCTGGGCGAGCGCGCGACGCTGATCGGCGAGGAGACGCACGCCCCGTACAACCGGGTGCTGCTCGCCGAGGTGCTGGCCGGTACGTACGCGCCCGACGTCATCGAACTGCCCCGCGCCGCCGGGCGGCACCTGCGCACCCGCGCCGTCCGCATCGACCGCGAGCGGCGGCTCGTGCAGTGCGAGAACGGCGACGAGGTCGGCTACGACACCCTCGTCCTCGCCACCGGCTCGAACCCGGTGCTGCCGCCGCTGCGCGGCCTTTTCGCGCCCGGCGCCACCGAACTTCCCGGCGGCGTCCACGCGTTCCGCACGATGGACGACTGCCTCGCCCTGTCCGGCGCGGTCACCGAAGGCACCCGCGCCGTCGTCATCGGCGGCGGCCTCCTCGGCGTCTCCGCCGCCCGCGCGCTCGCCCGGCGCGGCGCCCAGGTCGTCCTCACCCAGCAGTCCGAGCGGCTGATGGAGCGCCAGCTCGACCCGGCCTCCTCCGAACTCGTCCGCCGCCACCTCACCGACCTCGGCGTCGAGATCCACACCGAGTGCCGGGTGCGCGGCGTCGGCGTCGTCGACGGACACGTACGCCGCGTCGAACTGCACGACGGGTACGTGCTCGGCACCGACGTCACCGTGCTCGCCTGCGGCGTCCGGCCGCGCGTCGGGCTCGCGCAGGCCGCCGGGCTCACCGTCCGCAAGGGCGTCGTCGTCGACGACGCGCTGCGCACCGGCGACCCCCGTATCCACGCGATCGGCGACTGCGCGCAGCACGCCGGCACGGTGTACGGCCTCGCGACCCCGGCGCTCGAACAGGCCGACGCGCTCGCCGACGTACTGACCGGGGCCGCGGCCACCGCCGCGTACACCGGCACCCGCACCCTCACCCGGCTCACCCTCCCGCACGAGGCCGGACCGCTGGACCTCGCCGCCTTCGGCGAGACCGAGGCGCTGCCCGGCGACGACGTCGTGCAGCTCGCCGACGCCACCCGCGGCACGTACCGGAAGGTCGTCGTGCGCGGCGACCGTCTTGTCGGCGGGGTGCTTGTCGGCGAGCTGGCCACGGTCGGCGCGCTCGCGCACGCCTGGGAGTCGAACGAATCACTGCCCGCCGACGACGCTGTCGGCGCGCCTCTGCTGCACCTGCTCACCCACGACGGAGGCCTCTGACATGGCGACCGACAACATGGCGACCGACACAGCGACCTTCACCACCGACAAGGCGCTGCCCACCCTCGTACTCGTCGGCCACGGCATGGTCGGGCAGCGCTTCCTGGAGGCCGCCGCCGAGCGCGGGCTCACCGAGACGCACCGCGTGGTCGTCCTGTGCGAGGAGCCGCGCCCCGCCTACGACCGCGTGCACCTCACCTCGTACTTCTCGGGCACCACCCCCGAGGAACTGTCCATGACGGACCCGGAGTTCATCGAGAAGCACGGCATCGAGCTGTACGTCGGTGATCCCGCCGTGGTCGTCGACCGCGAGGCCCGCGTCGTGCACGCCCGCTCGGGCCTGAAGGTGCCGTACGACACGCTTGTCCTCGCCACCGGCTCGTACCCCTTCGTCCCGCCGGTCCCCGGCAAGGACGCCACCGGCTGCTTCGTGTACCGGACCATCGAGGACCTGTACGCGATCGAGGAGTACGCCAAGAACAACGCGACCGTCGGCGCGGTGGTGGGCGGCGGCCTGCTCGGCCTCGAAGCGGCGGGCGCGCTCCAGGGCCTCGGACTCGCCACGCACATCGTCGAGTTCGCGCCCCGCCTGATGCCGGTGCAGGTCGACGACGGCGGCGGCGCGGCCCTCCTGAAGACCATCACGGACATGGGCCTCGACGTGCACACGGGCGTCGGCACCCAGGAGATCGTCGCCGACGAGCCGACCGGCGCCGTACGCGGTATGAAGCTGTCCGACGGTTCCGAACTCGCCACCGACCTCGTCGTCTTCTCCGCCGGTGTCCGCCCCCGCGACCAGCTCGCCCGCGACATGGGCCTCACGGTCGGCGAGCGCGGCGGCATCAGCGTCGACGAGCGGTGCCGCACCAGCGACCCCGACATCTTCGCGATCGGCGAGTGCGCGCTCGCCGCGGACGGCCGGGTGTACGGGCTCGTGGCCCCCGGTTACGAGATGGCGCTCACGGTCGCCGAGACGATGGCCCAGGGCGACGCGTCCTTCACCGGCGCCGACCTCTCCACCAAGCTGAAGCTGCTCGGCGTCGACGTCGCCTCGTTCGGCGACGCGCACGGCGCCACCGACGGCTGCCTCGACGTCGTCTACTCGGACTCGCGCTCGGGCACGTACAAGAAGCTCGTCGTCGGTTCCGAGGGCGAGCTGCTCGGCGGCATCCTCGTCGGCGACGCGGAGGCGTACGGGACGCTGCGCGCGCTCACCGGTTCGGTGCCGCCCGTCGCGCCCGAGTCCCTGGTGCTCCCGGCGGGCGCGGGCGCCCCGGCCCAGCTGGGTCCGGAGGCGCTGCCCGCGGACGCCGTGGTCTGCTCCTGCCACAACGTCACGAAGGGCGAGATCTGCGAGCACACCTCGCTGCCCGAGGTGAAGAAGTGCACCAAGGCCGGTACCGGCTGCGGGAGTTGCGTCAAGCTCATCGGGCAGCTGCTGCCGAAGTCCGGTGACGACGGGCTGTGCGGCTGCTTCAAGCACACCCGCTCGGAGCTGTACGAGATCGTCCGCGTCAAGCGGATCACGACGTATGCCGAACTCCTCGACGGACACGGTCGCGAGGCCGCGCGCGGCGGCGAGGGCTGCGAGATCTGCAAGCCGACCGTCGGCTCGATCATCGCCTCGCTCGCCCCGTCGATCGGCGCCGACGGCTATGTCCTCGACGGCGAGCAGGCCGCCCTCCAGGACACCAACGACCACTTCCTCGCCAACCTCCAGAAGAACGGCTCGTACTCGATCGTGCCGCGCATCCCGGGCGGCGAGATCACCCCGGAGAAGCTGCTCGTGATCGGCGAGGTGGCCCGCGACTACGGCCTCTACACGAAGATCACGGGCGCGCAGCGCATCGACATGTTCGGCGCGCGTGTCGACCAACTGCCCATGATCTGGGCCCGGTTGGTCGACGCCGGCTTCGAGTCCGGGCACGCGTACGGCAAGTCGCTGCGCACCGTGAAGTCGTGCGTCGGGCAGACCTGGTGTCGTTACGGGGTCCAGGACTCGGTGAAGATGGCGATCGACCTGGAGCTGCGCTACCGGGGCCTGCGGGCACCCCACAAGCTGAAGTCGGGGGTCTCCGGGTGCGCCCGCGAGTGCGCGGAGGCCCAGTCGAAGGACTTCGGCGTCATCGCCACGGCCAACGGCTGGAACCTGTACGTGGGTGGCAACGGCGGCATGACCCCGCGCCACGCCGACCTCCTCGCCCAGGACCTGAGCGACGCCGAACTGATCCGGCTCATCGACCGGTTCCTGATGTTCTACATCCGCACCGCCGACCGCCTGGAGCGCACGGCGGCCTGGCTGGAGAGGATCGAGGGCGGGCTCGACCACGTGCGGGACGTCGTCGTGCACGACTCGCTCGGCATCTGCGACGAGTTGGAGGCCCTGATGCGGGCGCACGTCGCGCACTACCGCGACGAGTGGGCCGAGACCATCCACGACCCGGAGCGCCTCGCCCGCTTCGTCTCCTTCGTGAACGCCCCCGACACCCCGGACCCCACGGTCCGCTTCACGCCCGAGCGCGACCAGATCAAGCCCGAGCTGCCGCTGATCCCCCTCACCTCCGTGGAAGGACTCGTTGCCCGATGACCATCGCCCCTGAACTGACGACCACCACACCCATGGTCCGACTCGACGTGGACGGCGCTCCGTTGGCCGTGTGCGAGCCGTCCCGCCTGAAGGCCGGGCGCGGGGTCGCCGTCCTGCTGCCGGACGGCCGCCAGGCCGCCGTCTTCATGGACCGCGCGGGCCGCGTCTTCGCGATCGACAACACCGACCCGTTCACCGGCGCGTCCGTGCTCTCGCGCGGGCTGCTGGGCTCGGCGGAGGGCCGCCCGTTCGTGGCGTCGCCTCTGCTGAAGCAGCGCTTCGACCTGGAGACGGGGCGGTGCCTGGACGACGACGGGGTCAGCGTCCGTACGTACGCGGTGAGTTGACCCTCGCAGCCCCACACCCCCGCAGCCCCACACCCCCGCAGTGACATCACTCACATCGAAATCATCAAAATAGAGAGCAACTATCCGTGTTCGTCCGGATTTCTCCCCCAGTAAGGGCAGAACACCGCTCACACCCGGACACAAAGCCCCGCACGGGCGCCCTCGAATCGCCTTAGTATCTCGGCACCTCAGCGCTTACGCGCGCCTTACTCCGACCCGAACAGAGGGCGTCCCGTGCAGATCCGTCAGATTCTCGCGACAGCCGCCGTCGCCGCCGTGACCGCACCGGTGGCGCTGCTGTCCGTCTCTCCCGCGTACGCCGACACGAAGCCTGCGGCGCAGACGCAGAAGCAGCCCTCCATAGCCGAGCTGCGCAAGGCGTACAAGGCGGCGAAGCAGGCGTACCAGGAGGCGGTGGCCGCCGAGAAGGCGATCGTGAAGGAGATCGACGACTTCAATCAGCCGTCGAACCCGCTCAAGGTCGCCGCCGACGCCGCGAAGACGGCCGCCGTCGAGGCCGCGAAGGCGAAGGACGAGGCCGACAAGGCCGTCGACGCGGCGCAGCAGAAGCTGGCCGACGCCGGTGACGACGAGGCCCTCAAGGAGGCGGCCCAGAAGGAGCTCGACCTCGCCACGGCCACCGCGGCCGAGAAGGCCACGGCCAAGACCGCGGCCGACGCCAAGTACGCGGAGGCCAACGACGCCTTCCACGACGCCAACGTCGCCCTCTTCAAGAAGCTCAACGACGCCCGCAACGCCATCGACGACGCCCGCGCCGCGAAGCAGGCCGCCAAGAAGGCCCTCGACGACGCGCTCGCCGAGCAGGAGGGGTCCGAGGACCCGCAGGACCCGGACTGCCCGGCGGGCTCCGACCTCAAGTCCGCCCTCTCCGGCCTGCCCTCGAAGATCGCCGCCGGTTCCACGGTCGACTTCCGGCTGCGGCTGACCAACACCTCCAAGCGGACCCTCGACGAGGTGTACCCGTTCGTGGCCGTGGGCGCGGTCGACAAGTCCGAGAAGGACCTGAGCGACAAGCTGCACCTCAAGTCCAAGCAGGGCGGCACCTGGAAGTCCGTCGACATGGGTGACTACGCGGGTCGGTTCACGAACGTGAAGGCGGGCGCGCACGTCGACCTGCCGCTGCGCCTGACGATCGACCGCTCGACCCCGGCCGGCTACGGCGCCAGCATCGCCCTGGGCGAGTACTTCAACCAGGACAAGAGCTGCGGCGCGAGCGACTGGGCCGTCTACGAGTTCACGATCAACCCGGTCGGCGCCGGCAACTCCGACACCCCCGCCAAGCCGGGCAACAAGCCCAAGCCCCAGGGCAGCGCCTCCCCCATCGCCAGCTCCGACTCCGGCAGCGGCTCCGGCACCGCGAACGGCTCGCTCGCCTCCACCGGCTCCTCCTCCGCCCTGCCGACCATCGGCCTGGCGGGCGGCGCGGCCGTCGTGCTCGGCGCGGGCGCGGTGTACGTGGTGCGCCGCCGCAAGGCCGCCGCCAACAGCTGACGCGGTCGCCCATGACTGACGGTGGGCCGGCACCCCTGCTGGAGGGGGAGCCGGCCCACCGCCGTCCTTTACGCCACCGTCAGCGGTCGAGCAACTTGTGGTCCACGCCCGTCAGTTGCTCCGACGCCGCCCACAACCGCTCCCCCGCCACGTCGTTGCGCGTCCACGACGCCCGCCACGACCTGACCGGCGCCCCGCGCGTCATCAGCACCCGCGGGCCGTAGAACTCGTCGGCCCGTACGCCGGGGTCCGTGGCCGCGCGCAACGTCGGCAGCGCCCCGCCCTCGGGGGACTGCCCGACGAACCGGTTCCCGACGTCGAAGAACCGCTCCATGCCCTTGCGGCCCTCCATCTGCGCCGCGCGCGACTGCAACTCCGTGGCCGCGTACCCGGGGTGCGCCGCGGCCGCGACGAGGTTCGCGCCCGCCGCCTTCGCCCGCCGCGCCAGCTCGTGCACGAACAGCAGGTTGGCCGTCTTGGACCGCGCGTAGGCCGTCCAACGCCCGTACTTCTTCTCGCTGTTGAGGTCGGCGATGTCGATGTTGGACATGGCGTGCAGGGCGCTGGAGACGGAGACGACGCGGGGCGCGGGCGCCGCGAGCAGGTTCGACAGGAGCAGCCCGGTGAGGGCGAAGTGCCCCAGGTGGTTCACGCCGAACTGCGTCTCGAAGCCGTCGCTGGTGCGCCCGTACGGGAGGGCCATCACGCCCGCGTTGTTGACGAGGAGGTCGAGCGGGCGGTCCTGGCGGGCCTCGGCGAAGGCGCGTACGGAGGCGAGGTCGCCGAGGTCGAGCGGGGCGAACTCGGCGTCCGCGCCGGGTACTTCGGACTTCAGGCGGTCGAGGGCCGCGGTGCCGCGCGACTCGCTGCGGCAGGCCAACACCACGTGAGCGCCCGCACGGGCCAGCTCGCGGGCGGTGACGTAGCCGATGCCGGTGTTGGCTCCGGTGACCACGGCCGTACGGCCCTGCTGGTCGGGGATGTCGGTCGCGCTCCAGCCGCTCATGGATCGGCTTCCCTTCGGTGACGTCGTCTGCGCGGTTACCGCAGGGTACGCCGATCAGCACGAAGGTCCCACGACGTGACGTAGGAAAACGTGACGTACGAAAGTGACGTACGAAAGTGGCGTACGAAAAAGGGCGGCACGTCCCCCGCAGGGTGCCGCCCTTTTCATGGATACCGGGGCCGCCGCGAATCGGTGAGGGTCGGGGACTCGCGGCGGCCCCGGAGTTCGGCTACAGGTCAGCGGTGGTCGCTGCCCTGCGAGGTGCTGGCCGCGCGCCCGGCCTCCAGGCGGGCGACGGGGATGCGGAACGGGGAGCAGGAGACGTAGTCGAGCCCGGCCTCGTGGAAGAAGTGGACCGACTCCGGGTCGCCGCCGTGCTCGCCGCAGACGCCGAGCTTGAGGTCGGGGCGCGTGGCACGGCCCGCCTCGACGGCGGACTTCACGAGGGAGCCGACGCCGTCCTTGTCGATCGTCTCGAACGGCGACACCCCGAAGATGCCCTTCTCCAGGTACGCCGTGAAGAACGAAGCCTCGACGTCATCCCGGCTGAAGCCCCAGACCGTCTGCGTGAGGTCGTTCGTGCCGAAGGAGAAGAACTGGGCGGCCTCGGCGATCTGCCCGGCCGTGAGGGCGGCGCGGGGCAGCTCGATCATGGTGCCGATGGCGAGCTTCAGCTTGACGCCGGTGGTGGCCTCGACCTCCGCGATGACCTGGTCGGCCTCCTCGCGGACGATCTCCAGCTCCTGGACGGTGCCGACGAGCGGGATCATGATCTCGGCGCGCGGGTCGCCCTTGGCGTTCTTCCGCTCGGCGGCGGCCTCGGCGATGGCGCGGACCTGCATGGTGAACAGGCCGGGGATGACCAAGCCGAGGCGGACGCCGCGCAGGCCCAGCATCGGGTTCTGCTCGTGCAGCCGGTGCACGGCCTGGAGGAGGCGCAGGTCGTTCTCGTTGTTGTCCTTGCGGGACTCGGCGAGAGCGACGCGGACCGACAGCTCGGTGATGTCGGGGAGGAACTCGTGCAGCGGCGGGTCGAGCAGCCGCACCGTCACGGGCAGCCCGTCCATCGCCTCGAACAGCTCGACGAAGTCCTGCTTCTGCAGCGGAAGCAGCAGCTTCAGGGACTCCTCGCGCTCGGCGTCGGTGTCCGCGAGGATCAGCTTCTCGACGAGCTCGCGCCGGTCGCCGAGGAACATGTGCTCGGTGCGGCACAGGCCGATGCCCTGCGCCCCGAAGCGGCGGGCGCGCAGCGCGTCCTCGGCGTTGTCGGCGTTGGCGCGTACGCGCAGGCGGCGTACTCGGTCCGCGTAGGCCATGATCCGGTGCACGGCGCCCACGAGTTCGTCGGCGTCGTCGGCCCCGGCGTGCATCCGGCCCTCGAAGTACTCGACGACCGGGGAGGGCACGACGGGCACCTCGCCGAGGTAGACCTTGCCGGTGGAGCCGTCGATGGAGACGGTGTCGCCCTCCTCGACGACGGTCTCGCCGATCGTCATGCGGCGCCGCTTGGTGTCGACCTCCAGCTCCTCGGCGCCGCACACACAGGTCTTGCCCATGCCGCGCGCGACGACGGCGGCGTGCGAGGTCTTGCCGCCGCGCGAGGTCAGGATGCCCTCGCAGGCGATCATGCCGTCGAGGTCGTCGGGGTTGGTCTCGCGGCGGATCAGGATGACCTTCTCGCCGGAGCGCGACCACTTGATGGCGGTGTACGAGTCGAAGACCGCCTTGCCGACCGCCGCGCCCGGAGAGGCGGCGATGCCGCGGCCGAGGAGTTCGACCTTCGCCTCGTCGTCGAAGCGCGGGAACATCAGCTGCGCGAGCTGCGCGCCGCTGACCCGCTGCAGGGCCTCGGCCTCGTCGATAAGACCCTGGTCGACGAGTTGCGTCGCGATACGGAAGGCGGCGCCGGCCGTCCGCTTGCCGACGCGCGTCTGCAGCATCCACAACTGGCCGCGCTCGATGGTGAATTCGATGTCGCAGAGATCCTTGTAGTGGTTCTCAAGGGTCTCCATGATCTGCATGAGCTGGTCGTACGACTTCTTGTCGATCTGCTCCAGCTCGGCGAGCGGCACGGTGTTGCGGATGCCCGCGACGACGTCCTCGCCCTGCGCGTTCTGCAGGTAGTCGCCGTACACGCCCTGGTGACCCGAGGCCGGGTCACGCGTGAACGCGACGCCCGTGCCGGAGTCCGCGCCGAGGTTGCCGAAGACCATCGAGCACACATTTACCGCCGTGCCGAGGTCGCCGGGGATGCGCTCCTGGCGGCGGTACAGCTTGGCGCGGTCGGTGTTCCACGACTCGAAGACGGCCTTTATGGCCAGGTCCATCTGCTCGCGCGGGTCCTGCGGGAAGTCCCGCCCGGCCTCGGTCTTGACGATCTTCTTGAAGCGCGTGACGAGCTTCTTGAGGTCGGCGGCGTCCAGGTCGGTGTCGACCACGACCTTCTTGGCCGCCTTGGCCTTCTCCAGGGCGTCCTCGAAGAGTTCGCCGTCGACGTCCATGACGGTCTTGCCGAACATCTGGATGAGGCGGCGGTACGAGTCCCAGGCGAAGCGGTCGTCGCCTGCCTGCTTGGCGAGGCCCTGCACCGACTTGTCGGAGAGCCCGATGTTGAGGACGGTGTCCATCATGCCGGGCATGGAGAACTTGGCGCCCGAACGGACCGACACCAGAAGGGGGTTGTCGGCCTGGCCGAGCTTCTTCCCCATCTTCTTCTCGAGCGCGTCGAGGTGCGCACTGACCTCGTCACGGAGTGCCACCGGCTCCTCGCCGCTGTCGAGGTAGACCTTGCAGGCCTCGGTGGTGACGGTGAAGCCGGGCGGGACGGGAAGTCCCAGGTTGGTCATCTCGGCGAGGTTGGCACCCTTGCCGCCCAGCAGGTCCTTGAGGTCCTTGTTGCCCTCGGTGAAGTCGTAAACGAACTTCGCTACCTGAGGATCCTTGTTCTCCGACACGTGTCTCGACTCCTCGAGGCTCGGTGGCTGCCCTGACGGCGAGGAACATACCCAGATCCAAGGCCTGTGGGTACGTCCACTCAGCCGTCATACGGGCGTAACCACCCGTCCGCCAGGAGATCGAAAGTGGCGGATGGAGAGCACCCCGCACATCGTTGTCTTTATTACTTGAACGCACTACCCCCGTAGACCTAGGGTTTTGCTCAGATGAGCGGGTCTTGCTCGTTTGTGCGTTCACGCCATAAATGATCGAGCAGTGGCACTCAGTGCCACGACTTGGAGAAGTGTCGGCGCCGATTTTTCGCTCATCTGAGCGCAACCCCGATCAGGGGTGGCGAGAATCACGCCGTTTGAAACGGCCGTCGGACGGTCCGGTTCCAGCATGCGGACGCGTCCCAGGGACGAAACGGGCGCGTCACACGCCGAGCGCCGCGAGCCGCCGCTCGGCCCGCTCGGGCGCGTACAGCTCCTCGACCACCAGCGCTCCCGCTCCGATGAGCGCGGAGCGCTCGCCGAGCCGGGACGTGACCACGTCCAGGTGCGCGGTCGAGCGCGGCAGGGCCCGTTGGTAGAGGAGTTCGCGGACGCCCGTGAGGAAGGCAGTTCCGGACAGATCTCCGGCGATCATGAGGACGCCGGGGTTGAGGAGCGTCACGACGGTGGCCAGTACCTCGCCGACGGCCCGCCCCGCGTCGCGCGCGAGCCGCAGCGCCTCCGGGTGCCCGGCGGCGAGCAGCGCCCGCACGTCGGAGCCGGAGGCCGCGGGGGTGCCCGCTTCGGTGAGCCGGCGCGCCAGGGCCCGGCCGCTGGCGACGGCGGCCAGGCAGCCGTACGAACCGCATCTGCACAGCGCGTCCGCGCCGCCCGGCACCCGTATGTGCCCGATGTCGCCCGCGCCCCCGTCGATGCCCCGGTAGATCGCGCCGTCCACGACGACGCCCGCGCCGATGCCGGTGGAGACCTTGACGAGGGCGAAGGCATGGCAGTCGGGGTGGGCGGCGCGCTGTTCGCCGTACGCCATGAGGTTGGCGTCGTTGTCGACGAGGACCGGCAGGTCGGCGGGGGTGCCCGCGCCCTCGGCCACCGCGCGGGCGAGCCGGCCCACGATGTCGTAGCCGTCCCAGCCGGGCATGATCGGCGGCTGTACGACCCGGCCGGAGGCGAAGTCCACGGGCCCGGGCACCGCGAGGCCGAGTCCGCACACCGCGTCCGGCGTACGCTCCGCCTTCTTCAGCAGGTCCCCGAACCAGGCCCCGAGTCGGGAGAGCACGGCCTCGGGTCCGTCGTCGACGGTGAGGGTGTCCGTGTGCTCGGCGAGTACGTCGCCGCCCAGGGACAGGACGGCGGCGCGGGCGTGCCGGGTGTCGAGGTCGGCGGCGAGCACCACGGCGTGCGCGTCGTCGAACTCCAGGTGGATCGAAGGGCGGCCGCCGAGCCGGGAGTTGACGGGTCCCGCGACGCCTTCGCGCAGCCAGCCGGCCCGGAAGAGCCGGTCGAGGCGCTGGCCGACGGTGGCCCTGGACAGGCCGGTGACTTCCTGGAGTGCGCCCCGCGTGGTCGCCCTGCCGCTCCGCACCATGTGGAGCAACTCCCCGGCGCTCGCCCGGTTCCCCGCCGTGCCCGCAATGCCCGCCATGCCGCGTCAACCCCCTTGCGTTCATCAACTGTGCGTTACATTCTAGGTTTTGCGTGTTAAGTAGACGTAACTCTAGGCTGCATGCCGCGTAACCGGCAGCCCCCGGCAGACAACCCCGGAAGAGAACCGGAAGGGACGTGGGAGAGCCTGTGGAGCACACGACCGAGCGGCAGGGAAGCGCGCTGCGGCCCGCACGGCCCGGCGCCTCCTTATGGGACCGTGCCGCGCGCGTGCTCGACGCGAACTGGACGGGCACCTCGACCGTCCCCTCGCGCACGCTCTACCCCCACCAGTGGTCCTGGGACTCGGCGTTCATCGCGATCGGCCTGCGCCACGTCTCCGCCCTGCGCGCCCAGGTGGAACTGGAGACGCTGCTCGCCGCCCAGTGGGGCGACGGCCGGATCCCGCACATCGTCTTCAACCCCGCCGTCCCGCTCGACGCCTACTTCCCGAGCCCCGACTTCTGGCGCTCCGCCACCGCGGGCCGCGCCGCCGGCGCCCCGGCCGCCGTGCAGACATCGGGCATCGTGCAACCGCCCGTGCACGCGCTGGCCGCCTGGCTGGTGCACCGCGCCGACCCGGAACTCTCCCGCGCCCGCGGCTTCCTCGCGCGCGTCTACCCCGGCCTCGCGTCCTGGCACCGCTACCTCCTGCACCGCCGCGACCACGGCGGCGGGGGCCTGGCCGCCGTGATCCACCCGTGGGAGCAGGGCATGGACAACAGCCCGTGCTGGGACGCCCCGCTCCGCCGGGTGTCCCCCGCCCCCGCCCGGACGTTCCGCCGCGCGGACCTGGAGCACGGGGTGGCACAGGACCGGCCGACGGACCTCGACTACGGGCGGTACGTGCGGCTTGCCGCCGACTACCGGGACGGCCAATACGCGGACGTGGTGGGCGGGTTCGCGGTCGAGGACCCGTCCTTCAACGCGCTGCTCGCCGCCTCCGAGCACGCCCTCGCGCGGATCGCCTGCGAGTTGGGAGCGGTGGGGACGGCGCGGCACGCGCGGGCGGAGCGGCTGACGGCGGCGCTGGTGCGGCGGCTGTGGGATCCGGCGGCGGGAATGTTCTTCTGCCGGGATCTACGCGGCGGGGGTGGAGATCTCGTCGTGGAGTACGGCGTCTCCGGGCTGCTGCCGCTGATCCTGCCGACGCTGCCGCAGGAGGTGACGCGGGCGCTCGTCGCCACCGCGTGCGGACCGCACTTCGGCCTCGGCGACCTGACGCGCCTGGCCCCGAGCTACGACCTCCGGAGCCCGGCCTTCGACCCGCACCGCTACTGGCGCGGGCCCGCCTGGTTCAACACCAACTGGCTGCTGGAACACGGACTCCGGCTGCACGGCGAGCACGCGCGGGCCGCGCGCCTGCGCACCGCCATGCTCGACGTCGCGGGGGCGTCGGACTTCGCCGAGTACGTGAATCCCCGTACGGGGGCGGGCTGCGGCGCCCGCGGCTTCGGCTGGACGGCCGCGCTGACGCTGGATCTGCTATCCGCTGGGTGAGAGGACGGACGTCGTGACGACGGATGGGCAAGGATACGAGCAGGGACGCCAACTCCTGGTCTGCGGAGAGACGTTCGCGGCGACGGACCCGTCCGGCGCGCTCACCGCGGTGCGCGGCGGCTCCTCCCCCGACGGCCTGTTCGTACGGGACGCGCGCCACCTGTGCCGCTGGCAGCTCACGGTCGACGGGGCCGCGCCGGAGGTCCTCGCCCCCATGTCGTACGAGCAGGAGGGCGTGGGCCGCTGCGTGCTCGTGCGGCGCGGCGGACGTCAGGAGCCGTCGCCGTACACGGTGTTCCGTGAACAGGCGGTGGCGGAGGCCTCGTTCGTGGAGCGGCTGCGGGTCGTCTCGAACCGCCCGGCGCCGACGACGGTACGCATCGCGCTCACGGTCGACGCGGACTTCACCGACCAGTTCGAGCTGCGCTCCGACCACCGTACGTACGTCAAGACGGGCGCGGTCCGCACCCGCGAAGTCCTCGACGACGGCGTGGAGTTCACGTACACGCGCGGCGACTGGTGCTCCTCGACGACCGTGACGAGCGAGCCGCCGCCGGACGGGGTCGAGGAGACGGGAACCGGGGCGCGCCGCCTCGTATGGACCCTGGACCTGCCGGGCCAGGGCGGGGCCGAGCTGACGCTGCGGGTGGTGGCGCGACCGTCGGGCACGGAGCCGGTACGAGCCCCGGAGAGCCCTGCCGCGGTGTCGTCCGAACTGGCCGACACCGTAAGGGAGTTCACGGACGGAGTCGAGCTGCCCGCGGGCGCCTGGCCGGAACTCTCGCAGGCCTGCGCGCGCGGGCTCGCGGACCTCGCGGTGCTGCGGGTCGCGGCGGCGGGCCCGGACGGGGAGCGGCACCTGGTACCGGCGGCGGGCGTGCCGTGGTTCCTGACGCTGCTCGGCCGGGACGCGGCACTCACCTCGCTCTTCGCGCTGCCGTACCGCCCCGAACTGGCCGCCGCGACCCTCCCCGTACTGGCCGCGACGCAGGCCACCGAGGCGGTGGAGGGGCCGGTGGCGCAGCCCGGGAAGATCGTGCACGAGGTGCGCCACGGCGAGCTGGCGCACTTCGGCCAGGTCCCCTTCGGCCGCTACTACGGCTCGGTGGACGCGACACCGCTGTTCCTCGTGCTGCTGGGCGCGTACGTGGAGCAGACCGGGGACGCCGGTCCTGCCCGCCGCCTGGAGTCCCACGCGCGGGCGGCGGTCGGCTGGATGCTCGACCACGGCGGGCTCACGTCACGCGGCTACCTCGTCTACCGGGCCGACCGGGGCGGCCTCGCCAACCAGAACTGGAAGGACTCCCCCGGCGCGATCTGCGCGGCCGACGGCGGCCGGGCGACGGGTCCGGTGATGGCGGCCGGGGCGCAGGGCTACGCGTACGACGCGCTGCGCCGCACGGCGACGCTCGCGCGCACGGTCTGGTCCGACGCGGTCTACGCGGACCTGCTGGAACAGGCGGCGTCGGACCTTCGGGACCGTTTCGTACGGGACTTCTGGATGCCGGAGAAGCGCTTCCCGGCGCTGGCGCTCGACGGCGAGGGCAGGCAGCTGGACGCGCTGGCGTCGGACGCGGGCCATCTGCTGTGGTCGGGTCTCCTCGACAAGGAGTACGGGGAGGAGGTCGGCCGCCGTCTCCTGGAACCGGACTTCTTCTCCGGCTGGGGCGTCCGCACGGTGGCCTCCGGCCAGGGCGCCTACCACCCGCTCTCCTACCACCGGGGTTCGGTCTGGCCGCACGACAACGCGCTGATCGCGCTGGGCCTTGCGCGGTACGGGCTGCACGACGAGGCGCGGGTGGTGGCGGGCGGCCTCATCGCCGCGGCGAGCGCGTGCGGGGGCCGTCTCCCGGAGGTGCTGGCGGGGTACGCGCGCTCGACGTACCCGGGGCCGGTGCCGTACCCGTACGCCTGCCAGCGGGAGTCGCGGTCGGCGGCAGCACCGTTGGCGCTGCTGACGGCGGTGGGGGGAGGCTGAGGCCCCGGCCAATCAAGCCCCTGCGGCGATTGAGCGCCGAACAACTCAAGCCCCGGCCAATCAAGCCCCTGCGGCGATTGAGCAGCGGGGTCCGGGGCAGAGCCCCGGGCCGCAACCACGGCGCCGCGCAACAGGCCCCGGTCACCCCCCGGACGTGTCCAGTTCCGCGTCCTCGCTGATACCCGCGCAGTCGTACGGATCCTTGAGCCACCCGTCCGGCAGGACGACCCGGCCATTGCCCGACGTACGGCCACGAGGACCGTCGGCGCCGGTGGGCCACCCCTGATCGAGGTCCAACTCGTCCAGGCCCGAACGGAGTTCCTCCAGCGACGACGTGATCGCCAGCCGCTTGCGCATCTCCGAGCCGACCGCGAACCCCTTCAGGTACCAGGCCACGTGCTTACGGAAGTCGATCACGCCGCGCGACTCGTCGCCGATCCACTCGCCGAGCAGCGTCGCGTGCCGCACCATCGCGTCCGCGACCACCCGCAACGTCGGCCGGGCACGGTCCTCGCGCCCCTCGAACGCCGCCACCAGATCCGCGAACAGCCACGGCCGCCCGAGGCAGCCGCGCCCCACGACGACTCCGTCGACCCCGGTCTCGCGGACCATGCGCAGCGCGTCGTCCGCCGACCAGATGTCGCCGTTGCCGAGCACCGGGATCTCCGGGACGTGCTCCTTCAGGCGCGCGATCGCGTCCCAGTCGGCCGTGCCGCCGTAGTGCTCGGCCGCCGTGCGCCCGTGCAGGGCGATCGCCGTGACGCCCTCCTCGACCGCGATCCGGCCCGCGTCGAGGTACGTGATGTGGTCGTCGTCGATGCCCTTGCGCATCTTCATCGTGACCGGGAGGTCGCCCGCCCCCGACACCGCTTCCTTCAGGATCGCGCGCAGCAGGTTCCGCTTGTACGGGAGCGCCGAGCCGCCGCCCTTGCGGGTCACCTTCGGGACCGGGCAGCCGAAGTTCAGGTCGATGTGGTCGGCGAGGTCCTCCTCCGCGATCATGCGGACGGCCTTGCCGACGGTGGCCGGGTCGACGCCGTACAGCTGGATGGAGCGGGGCTTCTCGGTCTCGTCGAAGTGGATGAGCTGCATCGTCTTCTCGTTGCGCTCGACCAGCGCCCGCGTCGTGATCATCTCGCTCACGAAGAGGCCCTTGCCGCCGGAGAACTCCCGGCACAGCGTGCGGAACGGCGCGTTCGTGATCCCGGCCATGGGGGCGAGGACGACGGGCGGTTGCACGTGGTGGGGGCCGATGGTCAGAGCGGGCATCGCGGGGCTCTCCGAGCGGACGACGGGTGGGGGTCGGCGTCCATTGTCCCTCATGGTCCGGTTGGCCCGGTCGTATGGTCCCGGCCTCCCGCTCCCACGCCTCGGGGCTCTGCCCCGGACCCCGCGCCTCAATCGCCGGCGGGGCTTGATAGGTCCGGCACCCCGCACCGCCACCGCCGGAAGGGCTTGATGTGTCCGGCACCCCACCCTGCCACCGCCGGAAGGGCTTGATGTGTCCGGCACCCCGCACTGCCACCGCCGGAAGGGCTTGATGTGTCCGGCACCCCGCACTGCCACCGCCGGAAGGGCTTGATGTGTCCGGCACCCCACGCTGCCAGCACCCGAAGAACCTGACAGGTCCGGCACCCCGCGCTGCCAGCACCGGAAGGGCTTGATATTCGGCGCCTCGGACGTCGGGCCGGCCCGTTGTGGCCGACGTCTCGCCGCACAGCAGATCCGGCTACCGTCGGACACATGCCCGATGCACGACAAACCCTGACCCACCGCAGGCGCATGCTCGTCCTGGCGATCTGCTGTATGAGCCTGCTGATCGTCAGCCTCGACAACACCGTCCTGAACGTCGCCCTCCCCTCCATGGCGAAGGACTTCGACGCCACGCTCTCGGGCATGCAATGGACGATCGACGCCTACACGCTCGTCCTCGCCGCGCTGCTGATGCTGTCCGGGTCGACGGCCGACCGGATCGGGCGGCGCAAGGTGTTCATGGTGGGGCTGACCGTGTTCACGGTCGCGTCCGTGGCCTGTTCGCTCGCGCCGACGCTGGAGTCGCTCGTCGCGTTCCGGATGTTGCAGGCCGTGGGTGGCTCGATGCTCAATCCGGTCGCGATGTCGATCATCACGAACACGTTCACGGACCCGCGTGAGCGGGCCCGTGCGATCGGTGTGTGGGGCGGGGTGGTGGGCATCTCGATGGCGGCGGGCCCGCTGGTCGGTGGGCTGCTCGTGGACTCGGTCGGCTGGCGGTCGATCTTCTGGATCAATCTGCCGGTCGGCCTCGCGGCCCTGCTCCTCACGCTCCGCTACGTCCCGGAGTCCCGCGCCCCGAAGGCCCGCCGCCCCGACCCGGTCGGCCAGGTCCTGATCATCGCGCTGCTCGGCTCACTCACGTACGCGATCATCGAGGCCCCCGACGCGGGCTGGACCTCGGTCAGGATCCTGGTCTTCGCGGCGGTCGCGGCGGCGGCTCTGATCGGGATTCTGGTCTATGAGCCCAGGCGTGCCGAACCCCTTATCGACCTGCGGTTCTTCCGGTCGGCGCCGTTCAGTGGCGCGACGGTGATCGCGATCTGTGGCTTCGCGGCGCTCGGCGGGTTCCTGTTCCTGTCGACGCTTTATCTGCAGGACGTACGCGGGCTCGACGCGCTGCACGCGGGGCTGTGGATGCTGCCGATGGCGGCGATGACGCTGGTGTGCGCGCCGCTGTCCGGGCGGCTCGTCGGGAGCCGGGGGCCGCGGCTCCCGCTGCTCGTCGCGGGCGTCATGATGACGGCGAGCGGGGTGCTGTTCGCGGCCTTCGACGCGGAGACGTCCAATGGCACGCTCTTCCTCGGCTACGTCCTGTTCGGCATCGGCTTCGGCTTCGTGAATGCGCCGATCACCAACACCGCGGTCTCCGGGATGCCGCGCGCCCAGGCGGGCGTCGCGGCGGCCGTCGCCTCCACGAGCCGGCAGATCGGCCAGACCCTCGGCGTCGCCGTGATCGGCGCGGTGCTCGCGTCGGGCGTGGCCTCGTCCTCGTACGCGACGGCCTTCGTCGGAGCCAGCCGCGCCTGCTGGTGGATCATCGCGGGCTGCGGTCTGGCCGTCCTGCTGCTCGGCGCGCTGACCAGCGGGCGCTGGGCGCGGGAGACGGCGCGGCGGACGGCGGAGCGCCTGGAGGACGCGGAGGACGCCGCGATCACGGAGGCGGCGACCCGGTCGACGTCATGACGACGACGCCCGGTCCTCCGCCAGTTTCTGCAGTTCCTCCAGGCGTGCGCCGGAGACGTCGTCCGCCGGGGTGTACGTGACCAGGCGGGCGCCGCAGGCGCGGCCGAGCCACAGGTCGGTGTGGACGAGGGAGATCTGCCCGACGTGCTCGTTGCGGAAGTGCTTGACCTTGCTGGGCGCCGAGCTCTGCACGTCGTGGCGCTCCCACACCTCGCGGAAGTCGGGCGACTCCTCGGAGAGCCGCTTGAGGATGAGCTTCCAGCCGGGTTCGCCGAGGTGGTCCGCCATGACCGCGCGGAACTTGGCGGCCATCATCGGCAGCACCTCGTCCAGGTAGACGATCGACCGCCGCCACCGTTCGTGCGTGAACGCCAGGATCATCAGGTTGCGGTCCTCGGGCGGGATCTCGTCCAGGTCGCAGAGCAGCCTGCCGTACGTGCGGTTGTACGCGAGGATGTCGGAGCGGCTGTTCTGCACGTAGGCCGGGTACGGCTCCAACTTCCGCAGCATGCCGATGACTTCGGGCGTCAGCGTGGTGCAGACCGCCGCCGGTGTCGGGTCGATGGCGCCCGCGAGGCCGAAGAGGTGGGCCCGCTCGCTCGCGTCGAGGCGCAGCGCCCGGGCCAGCGCGTCGAGCACCTGCGCCGAGACCTGGATGTCGCGGGCCTGCTCCAGCCACGTGTACCAGGTGACGCCGACCGCCGAGAGGTGCGCGATCTCCTCGCGGCGCAGCCCCGGGGTGCGGCGGCGCCTGCCGCGCGGCAGCCCCACCTCCTCGGGCGTGATCCGCTCGCGGCGGCTGCGCAGGAAGCCCGCCAGCTCGTGCCGCCGGACCTCGGCCGATCCGCTGCCCCGCACATCTGGTGCAACCGGTTCGACCGGCGCGACCGGTACGTTCCGTGTCATCGTGGCCATTCCCCCAGGGTGGACCCGGCCGGAGCCTGTTTCCAGGTAGCGCTTCTACCAGGATAAGAACACTCTGGTACCCGTCTGGGGCCCGGACGACGCTCGTTGGCATGACGACCCACATCCAGGCGAGGACCGCGAACACCGGGGAGCGCGACCGTACGCCGCCCGTCCTCGGCGGCCTCGGCCTGCTCACGGTGCTGCTCGGCGCGGCGCTGCCCCTGATCGACTTCTTCATCGTCAACGTCGCCCTGCCCACCATCGGCCGCGATCTGCACGCGAGCGAGCCCGTCCTCGAACTCGTCGTCGCGGGCTACGGCATCACGTACGCCGTCCTGCTCGTCCTCGGCGGCCGGCTCGGCGACCTCCTCGGCCGGCGCCGCCTGTTCCTGATCGGCACGGCGGCCTTCGGCATCACGTCGCTGGCCTGCGGACTCGCCCCGACGGCCTGGGCGCTGGTCGCGGCCCGGATCGCGCAGGGCGCCTCGTGCGCGGCGATGCTGCCGCAGGTCCTCGCCACGATCCAGGCCACGACCACGGGCCCGCACCGGGCGCGCGCCATGAGCAAGTACGGCGCCACGGCCGGGCTTTCGATGGTGGCGGGTCAGGTGCTCGGCGGTGTACTCGTCTCGGCGGACCTGTTCGGCACGGGCTGGCGTTCGGTGTTCCTGGTGAACGTGCCGGTGGTGCTCCTCGCCCTGGTCCTCGCCGTCCGTACGGTTCCCGAGACCCGCTCCGAGCGGCCCGAGCCGGTCGACGTGCCGGGCACGGTGCTGCTCGCGCTTGCCCTGATCGCGCTGCTCGCCCCGCTGACGGAGGGCCGGGCGGCGGGCTGGCCGCTGTGGACGTGGCTGTGCCTGGCGGCGTTCCCGCTCCTCGCGTACCTCTTCTACGCGGTGGAGCGCGCGGCCGACCGCGCGGGCCGCACCCCTCTCGTACCGCCGTCCCTGTTCCAACTGGTGTCGCTGCGGCGCGGGTTGGTGATGGTCGTGCCGTTCTCCACCGGCTTCAGCGGGTTCATGTTCGTCATCGCGGTGGCGCTGCAGCGGGGCGAGGGTCTTGGCGCGACGGAGGCCGGGCTCACGCTCGCGCCGATGGCGGCGGTCTTCTTCGTGACCTCGCTCGCGGGGCCGCGCCTGGTGAGCCGCTGGGGTTCGCGGGTCGTCACGGTGGGCGGCCTGTTGCAGGCGGCCGGGGTGGCGCTGATCGCGTTCGCCGCGTGGCAGGCGTGGCCGGGGCTCGGGATGCTCGAACTGCTGCCGGGCGCGGTGCTCGCCGGAGCGGGCCAGGCGCTCCAACTCCCCATCATCTTCCGGATCATCCTCTCCGAGGTGCCCGCGGCGCGGGCGGGCGTCGGCAGCGGCGTGATGACGACGACGCAGCAGGCCGCGCTCGCCCTGGGCGTGGCCACGCTGGGCTCGCTGTTCCTGTCCGCGGCCCCCGGCATGGGCATGCGCGACGCCCTGGTGACGACGCTGCTCGTGCAGCTCGCGGCGGTGGCGCTGACGGTGCTGCTGAGCCTGCGTCTGCCACGCCGCATCGTGTGACGGGTAACGGGTGACGGATGACAGATATTGAAATCTGTCATCCGTCATGCCATGGTGGAGGGACACCCACCCCCACCCACGCCTCCCGGAGGCCCCCGATGACCCTCCCCACCCGCACCCTCGGCAGCACCGGCCCCCGCACCGCCGCCCTCGGCCTCGGCTGCATGGGCATGTCCGCGCTGTACGGAGAGGCCGACCGGGCCGAGTCCGTCGCCACGGTGCACGCCGCGCTCGACGCCGGGGTCACGCTCCTCGACACCGGCGACTTCTACGCGATGGGCCACAACGAGATGCTGCTCGGCGAGGCCCTGCGCTCGGCCCCCGCCGCAGCCCGGGAGAACGCGCTGGTCAGCGTGAAGTTCGGCGCCCTGCGCGGCCCGGACGGCGCCTGGAACAGCTACGACGCCCGCCCCGAGGCGGTGAAGAACTTCGCCGCGTACTCGCTCCAGCGCCTCGGCGTCGACCACATCGACGTCTACCGGCCCGCCCGCCTCGACCCCGAGGTGCCGATCGAGGAGACGGTCGGCGCCATCGCCGAACTCGTCGAGCAGGGCTACGTACGGCACATCGGGCTCAGCGAAGTGGGCGCGGACACCATCCGCAGGGCCGCCGCCACGGCCCCGATCTCCGACCTCCAGATCGAGTACTCGCTCATCTCGCGCGGCATCGAGGACGCGATCCTGCCGGCCACCCGCGAGCTGGGCATCGGCATCACCGCGTACGGAGTGCTGTCCCGCGGCCTGATCTCCGGCCACTTCACCCGCGACCGGCAGCTCGGCGCGGGCGACTTCCGGGCGTTCAGCCCGCGCTTCCAGGGCGAGAACCTCCGGCACAACCTGGACCTCGTCGACCGGCTCCGCAAGATCGCCGAGCAGAAGGGCGCGAGCGTCGCGCAGATCGCGATCGCGTGGGTGCTCAGCCGGGGCGAGGACATCGTCCCGCTGGTCGGCGCCCGCCGCCGCGACCGCCTGACCGAGGCCCTCGGCGCGCTCGACGTCACGCTCGACGCCGCCGACCTCGCCGCCGTCGAGGAGGCCGTGCCCGCGGACGCCGCGGCCGGCGACCGTTACCCGGCGGCCCAGATGGCACACCTCGACAGCGAGCGCTGATCAGCGGCGGGTAACTTCATAGCCATGGCCCCCGAGACCCTGACCCCCGAGCGCATCCTCGCCGCGACCGAGGACGTGCTGCGCAGGCACGGCCCCGCGAAGGCGACCGTCGTCGACGTGGCGCGCGCGCTCGGGGTCAGCCACGGCTCGGTGTACCGGCACTTCCGTACGAAGGCGGAGCTGCGCGGCGCGGTCACGAAGCGGTGGCTGGACCGGACGACGGGGCGGCTCGCGGAGGTCGTGGCGGGTGACGAGGCGCCGGCCGACAAGCTCCGCCACTGGCTGGCGACCCTCTTCGACGCCAAGCGCCACAAGGCGGGCGACGATCCGGAGCTGTTCGCCACGTACTCCGTCCTCACGGACGAGCAGGGCGGTGTGGTCGACGTCCATATCGCCGAGCTGACGGCCCAGTTGACGTCGATTCTTCAACAGGGCGTGGACGCGGGTGAGTTCGAGGCGGCCGACCTCGGGGTGACCGCGCGGGCGGTGTTCGAGGCGACGGCCCATTTCCATGACCCCGTGCACGCGGCGGAGTGGGTGCGGGACGACGCGCAGGCCGCGTTCGACGCGGTCGTGGGACTGGTCCTGCGCGGACTTCGACGCTAGACGGCGTTGCGGCCTCGGGGCTCCGCCCCGGACCCCGCGCCTCAAACGCCGGCGGGGCTTGAATGTGGCCGCCTCATGCCCCAGCGGCGGGTGACCCCCTCAAGCCCCTGCGGCAATTGAGCAGGCCTTTCCAGCCCCTGCGGCGATTGAGCAGGTCTTTCCAGCCCCTGCGGCGATTGAGCAGCGGGGTCCGGGGCAGAGCCCCGAGGCCGTGCCCCCGTCGCGCCGGGCAGCGAAAGGCCCGGCCCACCACGGGTGAACCGGGCCGAAGCAAACGCTCGGGTCAGCAGCCGACGAGCCGCGACGCCAGGTAGCCCTCGATCTGGTCGAGGGAGACGCGCTCCTGCTTCATGGTGTCGCGCTCGCGCACGGTCACCGCGTTGTCGTCGAGCGTGTCGAAGTCGACCGTGACGCAGAACGGCGTACCGATCTCGTCCTGGCGACGGTAGCGGCGGCCGATGGCGCCCGCGTCGTCGAAGTCGATGTTCCAGTTCTGGCGCAGCGCCTGGGCCAGGCCCTTGGCCTTCGGGGACAGCTCCGGGTTGCGGGACAGCGGGAGGACCGCGACCTTCACCGGGGCGATGCGGTGGTCGAAGCGCATGACCGTGCGCTTCTCCATCTTGCCCTTGGCGTTGGGCGCCTCGTCCTCGACGTACGCGTCCAGCATGAACGCGAGCATCGCGCGGCCGACACCGGCCGCGGGCTCGATGACGTACGGCGTGTAGCGCTCGCCCTTCTCCTGGTCGAAGTAGGAGAGGTCCTGACCGGAGGCCTTGGAGTGCGCGGACAGGTCGTAGTCGGTGCGGTTGGCGACGCCCTCCAGCTCGCCCCACTCGCTGCCGCCGAACTGGAAGCGGTACTCGATGTCAGCGGTGCGCTTCGAGTAGTGGGAGAGCTTCTCCTTCGGGTGCTCGAACCAGCGCATGTTCTCCTCGCGCATGCCGAGGCCCGTGTACCAGTTCCAGCGCTGGTCCATCCAGTACTGCTGCCACTGCTCGTCCTCGCCCGGCTTGACGAAGAACTCCATCTCCATCTGCTCGAACTCGCGGGTGCGGAAGATGAAGTTGCCCGGCGTGATCTCGTTCCGGAAGCTCTTGCCCATCTGCGCGATGCCGAAGGGCGGCTTGCGGCGCGAAGTCGTCTGCACCTGGCTGAAGTTGGTGAAGATGCCCTGCGCGGTCTCGGGGCGCAGGTAGGCGACGGAGCCGCTGTCCTGCGTCGGGCCGAGGTGCGTGGAGAGCAGGCCGGAGAACTGCTTGGGCTCGGTGAACGTGCCCTTGTTTCCGCAGTTCGGGCAGGAGAGGTCGGCGAGGCCGTTCTCCGGGAGGCGGCCCTTCTTCGCCTCGTACGCCTCCTCCAGGTGGTCCGCGCGGAACCGCTTGTGGCAGGAGGTGCACTCGGTGAGCGGGTCGGTGAACGTGGCGACGTGGCCGGAGGCCTGCCAGACCTCGGTCGCCAGGATCACGGACGAGTCGATACCGACGACGTCCTCGCGCGAGGTGACCATGTAGCGCCACCACTGACGCTTGAGGTTCTCCTTCAGCTCGACGCCCAGCGGTCCGTAGTCCCAGGCGGCGCGCTGACCGCCGTAGATCTCGCTGCAGGGGTAGACGAAGCCACGGCGCTTGCTGAGGCTGACGATGGTGTCGATCTTGTCGGCGGCCACGGTGCTCTCTTCATTACGACGACGGTGAGCGCGCTGGATACGCGCTCCGGGAGCGAATGCCTCAGGTTACCGGCGGGGCCACCCCCCGAACCAAATCGGTTCTTGGTGCAGAGCGGGACGAAGGGCTTGTTGACAATCGTTTCCAGTTTTGTTGAAAATGACTGTCATGAACGTACGACGATCCCGCAAGCTCATACCCGTCGCCGCCGTCACCGCCCTCGGTCTCGGCGCCCTCACCGCGTGCGGCAGCTCCGCAGCCGACGACAAGGGGAGTGACGGCAAGCTGAGCGTCGTCGCGTCGTTCTATCCGATGCAGTACCTCGCCGAGGAGATCGGCGGGGACCACGTGGACGTCACGAACCTGACCCAGCCCGGCCAGGAGCCGCACGACCTGGAAGTCAGCGCCAAGCAGCGCGCCCAGCTCGAGGAGTCCGACGTCGCGGTCTACCTGAAGGGCCTGCAGCCCTCGGTCGACGAGGCGATCGGCCAGTCCGGCATCAAGACGAAGATCGACGCCGGCACCCTGACCTCCCTCGAAAAGCACGGCAACGAGGTCGACGGCCACGACCACGAGCACGCCGGCCACACCCACGACGAGGACGCCGCCGACCCGCACATCTGGCTCGACCCGGTGAAGTACGCCGAGGTCGCCGAGGGCGTCGGCAAGGCCCTGGAGAAGGCCGACCCGGACCACGCGGCCGACTACAAGAAGAACACCAAGGCCCTGGTCGGCGAGCTCGACGAGCTGAACACCAAGTACGAGAAGGGCCTCAAGGACGCCACGTCCTCAGGGTCCTCGACCTTCATCACCACGCACGCCGCCTTCGGCTACCTCGCCGAGCGCTACGGCCTCACCGAGGAGGCCATCAACGGCCTCGACCCGGAGAGCGAGCCCAGCGCCGCCCGCGTCAAGGAGCTCCAGAAGACGGCCGAGCACGACGGCGTCTCCACCGTCTTCTACGAGACGCTCGTCAGCGACAAGACCGCCAAGACCCTCGCGGGCGACGCGCACCTCAAGACCGACGTCCTCGACCCGATCGAGGGCATCACGAAGAAGTCCAAGGGCGACGACTACATCGAGGTCATGGAGTCGAACCTGGCGGCGCTGCAGAAGGCGCTGGACGCCAAGTGACCACAGGGGAGCGCGAGATGAGTGAAGGCGAGGGCGAAGGCGAAGCCGTCATATCCCTGCGCAAGGTGACGGCCGAGCTCGGCGGGCGCCCCGTGCTGCGCGGCATCGACCTGACCGTGCACCGCGGCGAGGTCGTCGCCCTGCTCGGCGCGAACGGCTCAGGCAAGTCCACGGCCGTACGCAGCGTCATCGGCCAAGTGCCCGTCACCGGCGGCGAGATCGAGATCTTCGGCACGCCGCGGCGGCGCTTCAAGCACTGGGCGCGCGTCGGCTACGTACCGCAGCGCACGACGGCCGCGGGCGGCGTGCCCGCGACGGTCACCGAGGTCGTCTCCTCCGGGCGCCTCTCGCGCGCCCGGTTCGGCATCCTGCGCAAGGCCGACCGGGACGCGGTCACCCGCGCCCTCGAACTCGTCGGGATGGCGGACCGCGCCAAGGACTCCGTGGACGCCCTCTCCGGCGGCCAGCACCAGCGCGTACTCATCGCGCGCGCCCTGGCCGCCGAACCCGAGCTGCTGATCATGGACGAGCCGATGGCGGGCGTCGACCTGGCCAGCCAGGAGATCCTCGCGGCGACCCTGCGCACGCAGGTCGCGGCCGGCGCATCCGTCCTCCTCGTGCTCCACGAACTCGGCCCGCTGGAGCCGCTGATCGACCGCGCGGTCGTGCTGCGCGACGGCTGCGTGCTGCACGACGGCCCGCCCCCGCAGGCCGTCGGCCTGCACGCGCTGCCCGGCCACGACCACGTACATCCGCACACCGCCGCCCATTCGGAACCCGTACGTACAGGACTGCTGAGCTGACATGGAACTCCTCTCCTACGACTTCATGCAGCGGGCGCTGCTCGCCGCCGTCCTCGTCGGCATCACGGCCCCGGCCGTCGGCATCTACCTCGTGCAGCGCCGCCAGGCCCTGATGGGCGACGGCATCGGGCACGTGGCGATGACGGGTGTCGGCCTCGGCTTTCTGCTGTCGACGTCCCCCGTGTGGATGGCGACGCTCGTGTCCGTACTCGGCGCCGTGGTCATGGAGTTGATCCGCTGGTACGGGAAGACGCGCGGCGACATCGCGCTCGCGATGCTCTTCTACGGAGGCATGGCGGGCGGCGTCATGTTCATCAACCTGGCGCCCGGCGGCTCCAACGCCAACCTCAACTCGTATCTTTTCGGCTCGCTCTCGACCGTCTCCCAGGACGACGTCCTCGCGATCTGTCTGCTCGCGGCGTTCGTGGTGCTGGTGACGGTCGGCCTGCGGCGGCAGCTGTTCGCGGTGAGCCAGGACGAGGAGTTCGCGCGGGTGACGGGGCTGCCGGTGCGGTTCCTGAATCTGTTGATCGCCGTGACGGCGGCGGTCACGGTGACCGTCGCGATGCGGGTCGTCGGGCTGCTGCTCGTGTCCGCGCTCATGGTCGTGCCGGTCGCCGCGGCGCAGCAGTTGACCCGCAGCTTCAAGGCGACGTTCGTGATCGCGGTGGCGCTCGGCGTCGCCGTGACGATCGGCGGCACCGCCACCTCGTACTACCAGGACGTGCCGCCCGGAGCGACGATCGTGCTGCTCACCATCGCCGCGTTCGTCGTCCTCGCGCTGCTCGCGAAGCCGCTGGCCCGGCGCCGGGCGCGCGCGGTGGAGGTGCCGCCGGGGGATCCGGCCGAGTGCCCGATCCCCGAGCAGGCCCCGGCCAAGGTATGACCCGTGCGTACGGCCGCCTGGCACAATGGCGGCCGTACGTACGTGCAGGGACAAGAGGAGGAACCCGTGGCAGCCCCGGTTCGAGGCAGGTCGACCCGCCAGCGCGCGGCCGTGGCGGCGGCGCTCGACGAGGTCGACGAGTTCCGTAGCGCGCAGGACCTGCACGACGTCCTCAAGCACAAGGGGGACTCCGTCGGGCTGACCACGGTGTACCGCACGTTGCAGTCCCTTGCGGACGCGGGCGAGGTCGATGTGCTGCGGACGTCTGACGGCGAGGCGGTGTACCGGCGGTGCTCGACCGGTGAGCATCACCACCACCTGGTGTGTCGGGTGTGCGGCAAGGCGGTTGAGGTCGAGGGGCCGGCCGTGGAGAAGTGGGCGGAGGCGATTGCCTCCGAGCACGGGTATGTGAATGTGGCGCATACGGTTGAGATCTTCGGTACCTGTGCGGAGTGCGCTGCCGCTTAGGTTGCGGGTGGCTGTGTTGCGGGTGGGTGTGTTGCGGGTGCGGGGCTCTGCCCCGGGCCCCGCTCCTCAATCGCCGGAGGGGCTTGAATTGTGCTCACCCGCCGCCGGAGGGGCTTGAATTGTGCTCGCCCGCCGCCGGAGGGGTTGATTGGGTGGGTTGTTCAGGCTCGTAGAGGGTCGCTACCGCGGAGCGGGACGAGAAGCCCAGTTTGGACAGGATGTGTTCTACGTGGGCGTCTGCGGTGCGTTTGGAGATGACTAGGCGTTCGGCGATTTCGCGGTTGGTGAGGCCTTCGGCCACGAGGGCGGCGACTTCGCGTTCGCGGGCTGTGAGGGCTTCCAGGCCGGCCGGGCCGTCCGGGTCCTCGCGTTGTTGGGGGACGGTGACGCCGCGCGGGAGTTCGTCGGTGAGGGCCCAGCGGACGGCGTCCTGGGTGGTCAGGGCCTCGCCCTCGCGGAAGCGGCGCTGGAATTCGTGCTCGCCGAGGGCCCTGCGGGAGGACTCGGCGGCGGCGTCGTGCAGGGTGTCGTAGACCTCCATGGAGAAGCGGGGCGCCGACGCGGCGAGGCGCCACAGGCGGTCCGCGGCGCCGTGCAGCACCGCGACGCGGGAGGCGCCGCCCAGTTCGGCGGCGCGCCAGGCGAGGTTCTCCAGGAAGTGGGCGATGCCCATGGAGTCGCCGAGCGCGGCCTTGACGCGGATGCCCTCGCGGGCGCACTCGGCGCTCGCCACGTGGTCGTCGGCGAACCACAGGCCGATGCTCTTGGTCCACAGCGCCCAGCCGCGCGCCCAGCACTCGTCGGGGGTCGCCGCGTCGCGCTCCAGGGAGCGGTCGCACAGGGCGATGCCGCGCTGCGGGTTCCCGGTGAGGATGTGCGGGGGCGCCGCGACGAACGGGGCCATCAACTGGCCCGGCCGGTCGCCCAGTTCGTCGAAGACGCGCAGCGCCTCATCGAACTCCTCGGTCACGCCGTCCAGTTCGCCAAGGAAATACGTGTTCATGGCGCGGGCCGCGCGCGCCCAGGCCACGCCTCCGCGGTCGCCGAGCGAAGCCGCGACCGTCTCGGCCTCGTCGTACAGGGCGCTGTGGTCGTCGGTGTCGCCCTGGAGGTTCATGTACGTGCCGGTGATCCACAGGGCGCGGACCCGTTCGGTGGTGGCCTTGGGGGCGACGGCGAGGGCGCGGGCCAGCCAGTGGCGTCCCTGGGTCAACAGGCCCGCGCAGTTCCAGTAGCCCCACAGGCGGACGGTGAGGGTGAGCAGTGACTGCTCCTCGCCGGGGGTGGCCGCGGCGAATTCGAGGGCCGCGCGCAGGTTGCCGTGTTCGTCGACGAGGCGGCGCAGCCAGGGGAGTTGGCCGTCGCCCGTCCACTCGTGGTCGTACTCCTCGGCGAGCCGCAGGTAGTAGGCGAGGTGCCGGGCGCGGGCGGCGTGCTCCTCGTCGTCGGCGCCGAGGTGGTCGAGGCCGAACTCGCGGAGGGTGTCGAGCATCCGGTAGCGGGGTTCGGGGTGTTCGTCGTCGGCTTCGACGCGCTGGACGACCGACTTGTCGACGAGCCCGGCCAGGCAGTCGAGGACGTCGTCGGCGGGCAGTTCGGCCTCGTCGGCGCAGACGTCCTCGGCGGCCTCCAGGGTGAAGCCGCCCACGAACACGGAGAGCCGCGCCCACAGCAGCCGCTCCCGTACCGTGCACAGGTCGTGGCTCCAGGCGATGGTGGCGCGCAGCGTCTGGTGGCGCGGCACGCTCACCCGGCGCCCTCCGGTGAGCAGTCGAAGGCGCTGGTCGATGCGGCGCAGCAGCTGGTCGGGGCCGAGGACGCGGAGCCGGGCGACGGCGAGTTCGACGGCGAGCGGGATGCCGTCGAGGCAGCGGCACAGGTCGTGTACGGCGCCCCGGTTGGCGTCGGTGAGGACGAAGCCGGGGGCGGCTGCCGCGGCCCGGTCGACGAACAGCGTGACGGCTTCGCAGGGCCCGCCGCCGTCCGCACCGGCACCGGTACCGGCGTCCGTGCCCGCGTCGGGCACGGGCAGGGGCGGGATCGGCAGCACCTGTTCGCCGGGGATGTCGAGGGGCTGGCGGCTGGTGGCGATGACGCGCAGGGCGGGGGCCGCGTGCAGCAGCGTGTCGGCGAGCGCGGCGCAGGCGTCGATGAGGTGCTCGCAGGTGTCGAGGACGAGCAGGGCGCGGCGCTCGGCGAGGTGTGCGCACAGCGCCTGGAGCGCGTCGGACGCGCCCTGCTCGGAGAGGCCGAGCGCCGCGCACACGGTGTGCGGGAGCAGTTCGGGGGCGCTGAGCCCGGACAGTGGCACGAGGTGCACGCCGCCCGGGTGCTCGGCGGCCTGCTCGCGGGCCGCGCGCACGGCGGTCCGGGTCTTGCCGACGCCGCCGGGCCCGGTCAGTGTGACGAGCCTGACCCGGGTCAACGCCTCGGTGATCAGGCGGAGTTCACGCCCGCGCCCGACGAAGCTGGTGGTCTCTGCGGGGAGTTCGACAGCTACTGCGCGCGCGTCCATGGGCCAACGGTAGGGCGGACGGGGCGCGGCCCGCGGTGGATGACCGCTCCCGCACGGTCCCGTCGCTTTCCGCCCGGTTGACGACCGGACGCTGCCGCACCCCCGGAAAGCCGCTCACCCCGGAAAGCCGCTCAGCCCTCCTCGGTACGCCCCTCCATCGCGAGCAGTTCCTCGTTCGGGATCGCCCCGCCGAAGCGGCGGTCGCGCGAGGCGTACTCCAGGCAGGCCCGCCACAGGTCACGGCGGTCGAAGTCCGGCCACAACACGTCCTGGAAGACCATCTCGGCGTACGCGCTCTGCCACAGCAGGTAGTTGGAGGTGCGCTGCTCGCCGCTGGGGCGCAGGAAGAGGTCCACGTCGGGCATGTCCGCGTAGTACAGGTACTTCGCGAAGGTCTTCTCGTTCACCTTCGCCGGGTCGAGGCGCCCGGCCTTCACGTCTTCCGCGAGGGCCTGCGCGGCGTCGGCGATCTCGGCGCGGCCGCCGTAGTTCATGCAGAAGTACAGGGTCAGCTTGTCGTTGTCCTTGGTCTGCTCCTGGGAGATCTCCAGCTCCTTGGCGACCGACTTCCACAGCTTGGGCATCCGGCCCACCCAGCGCACCCGTACGCCCAGCTCGTCGAGCTGGTCGCGGGTCTTGCGGATGAAGTCCCGGTTGAAGTTCATGAGGAAGCGGACCTCGTCGGGCGAGCGCTTCCAGTTCTCGGTCGAGAAGGCGTAGAGGGAGATGGCCCCGACGCCCTGCTCGATGGCGCCCTGCAGCACGTCGAGGACGCGCTCCGCGCCGACCTTGTGACCCTCCGTGCGCGGCAGGCCGCGGTCCTTGGCCCAGCGGCCGTTGCCGTCCATGACGATCGCCACGTGCCGGGGCACCAGCTCGCCGGGGATCTTCGGCGGCCGCGCGCCCGACGGGTGCGGTTCGGGCGTCGTGTACTCACGGCGGTTCCGTCCGAGGATTCCGCGACGTGCCATGTTCCGGGCCTCTCCCCTAGCTCAGCGCCAGCTCTCGCTAGCTTTTCTCTACGTAACGCAGCGAGCGCAGTCCGCGCTCCAAGTGCCAGTGCAGGTACGCCGACACCAGCCCGCTGCCCTCCCGTACGAACCGTGCCTCGCACGTGTCCGCCGTCTCCCAGTCTCCGGTGAGCAGCGCACCGAGCAGGACGAGGGCCTGCGGTGAGGGTACGACGCTGCCCGGTACCCGGCAGTCGACGCAAACCGAGCCGCCCGCGCCGACGGAGAAAAACCGGTTGGGTCCCGGCATTCCGCACTTCGCGCAGTCGCCGAAACTGGGCGCGTAGCCGTTGACCGCGAGGGAGCGGAGCAGGAACGCGTCGAGGACGAGTCCTGCGGCGTGCTCGCCGCGGGCGAGGGTGCGCAAGGCCCCGACGAGCAGCAGGTACTGCTGCACGGCGGGCTCGCCCTCGTGGTCGGTGAACCGTTCCGCCGTCTCCAGCATGGCCGTTCCGGCGGTGTACCGGGCGTAGTCCGTGACGATGCCGCCGCCGTACGCGGCGATGGTCTCGCTCTGCGTGCACAGCGGGAGCCCGCGCCCGATCAACTCGCTGCCGCGCGCGAAGAACTGCACGTCGACGTGGGAGAACGGTTCCAGCCTGGCGCCGAACTTCGACTTCGTGCGCCGCACCCCACGGGCGACCGCGCGTACGCGGCCGTGGTTGCGGGTGAGGAACGTGATGATGCGGTCGGCTTCGCCGAGCTTCTGAGTGCGCAGGACAATCCCGTCGTCGCGGAACAGGCTCATGCGCTCATTGTCCCTTACGGGCGGAGGCCGTTTCCGGGAACGGGGGCAGCGGCGTCCCCGGGTCCGCCAGCCAGGCGCGACCGCGCTCAAGCACCGTGTCGCTGAGGCCCGCGCTCAGGTCCGCCACGGTCACGGCCCGCAGCGACTCGCGCCAGGCGCGGTCGGCGTCGTACATGACCTGCGCCACACCGCAGGGGCCCGTGCACCGCTCGGGCGGGATCGCGCAGGCGCCGCGCTGCCGGATCTCGCCGCAGACGAAGGCGGGCGCCGAGCCCTCGACCGCCTCCACCACGTCGAGGACCGTGATGTCCTTCGGGTCGCGGCCGAGCCGGAATCCGCCGCGCGGCCCGGATGTGGCGATCAGCACACCGGCGGCGGCAAGGGACTTGAGGTGCTTGGCGAGGTACGCCTCGGGGAGCCCGTAGTACCCGGCGAGCGTGGAGCGGCGCACGGCGGCGCCGGGCGGCGCCTGCACGAGGAGCACGCAACAGTGCACGCCCCACTCGACACCCTGCGACAACTTCATGGGACCCGAGGCTACCTTTCGCCGGCCCTCCATCCACTTGATGGATATTCAATGTCCATGATACCGATTGACGTCATGGCAGACACCACTCGGATCGACGCGGGGCCGCACGGCACGGAAGCGGCGACCCCTGCCCCTGCCCCCACCCCCGCCGACTGGCGCATGCTCGCGGTCGCGCTCACCGCCACCTTCATGGCGAGCTTCGACCTCTTCGTCGTGAACGTCGCCACGGAGGCGCTCCGCGCGGACCTGCGGGCGAGCGACGCGGCGCTCGAACTCATCGTGTCGGGCTACGCGTTCGCGTACGCGGCGGGCCTGATCACGGGTGGCCGGCTCGGCGACCGGTTCGGCTACCGCCGGGTGTTCGTGACCGGCATGGCGGCCTTCACGGTGACGTCACTGCTCTGTGGACTCGCCCAGGGGCCCGGGGAGTTGGTGGCGGCGCGGATGGCGCAAGGCCTGTCGGCGGCGGTGATGGTGCCGCAGGTGCTGTCGCTGGTGACGGCCCGCTTCCCGGCCGCGCACCGGGGGCGGGCCACCGGCTGGAACGGGGCGGTGTCGGGCCTCGGCTCGATCGCCGGGCAGCTGTTGGGCGGCGTACTGCTTCAGGCGGATGTGTTCGGGCTCGGCTGGCGGGCGGTGTTCCTGGTGAACGTTCCGGTGGGGGTGCCGGCCGCGCTCGCCGCGTGGCGGCTGCTGCCGGCCGGGCTCTCCGGACCCCGCCGCCAATTCGACGTACTCGGCGCGCTCGGCATCACGGCCGCCCTCGCCCTGCTCCTGATCCCGCTGTCGCTCGGCCGGGAGGCGGGGTGGCCGGTGTGGACGTGGGTGTGCCTGGCGGCGACGGTGCCGGTGGCCTGGGCGACCTGGCGCTGGCAGCGAACACTCCGGGCACGCGGCGGCGAGCCGGTCCTCAACCCCGCCCTCTTCCGCAACCGCCCGTATCTGACCCTGGTCGCGGGCCTCGGCTCCTTCCAGCTCTACTTCGGCGCGTACATGTTCACCATCGCGCTGCTGCTCCAAGCGGGCCTTGGTGCGAGCCCGCTCGTCGCCGGGGCGGTGTTCGTGCCCCAGGCGGTTACGTTCACGCTCGGTTCACTGCTGAGCGGGCGGCTCGCGGCGCGGCACGGGGTGCGGTGGCCGATGATCGGGGCGGGCACCCTGGTGACCGGTCTGGTGCTGATGGCGGCACAACTCACGGCCTCCGGCGCGGACACGGCAGCCGCGTCGCTCGTCCCGGCCCTCCTCCTCATCGGCCTCGGCAACGGTCTCCTCATGCCGCCCATCATCGGTACGGCACTGACGAAGGTGGACTCGACGGTGGCCGGTTCGGCCTCTGGCATGGTCAACACCGTCCAGCAGGGCGCGAGTTCACTGGGCGTCGCCCTGCTGGGCCTGTTGTTCTTCACCGCCTCCGGGGCCGGCCTGCACGACTCCCCCGCCGGAATGACGGCGGTCTGCGTGGTGTCGGTGGGGCTCGTCGCGGTGGCGGCGGGGCTGATGCGGGCGGCGCGCGAGCGGCGCTGAGGCGGCCCTACGGCAGGCCGTTGCACAATTGGCTTCGGCCAAGTTCAGGCCTCGGCGCCCTCAGGGCACTTCCCCCCGGCTCCTCCTGTTCTCGTACGCCGTCGCCGCCCGCACCCGCTCCGTCGTCGTCGCCACGCGCAGGCCCTCCGGTGGGCAGTCCCATTCGCGGCCGCCGCCGAAGGGGCGCAGTTGTACGTACGGTCCCTCGTGCCCCATCACCCGTCCCACCTGACCCGTGCTCGTGTCGACCGCGTACGAACCGATCGGCGGTTTCATGGTGTGGCGCTCCTGTCGTCCGAACCTGCGAGGAGTACGGCGGCGAGACGGGCCGCCGCGTCAACCGGACAACGCCCCAATTCCACCAAGGGACACGGGGCCGTTCTCGCGATTGACCCTTGGTCGAGGCCGAGCGACGGCAGCACAATTCCCGCTCCCTTGAGTGCGGCTCGCAAATTCTCCACAGTTTCCTCCGCCTCCACGACACACGCCTCGGCGTGCCCCTTGTCGTCCCTCACGTGGCTCCCCTTCCCGATTCGATTTCACGCTTTGCGCCTCCAGCGTGACCATCGGCCCCTAGAGTGGGGAGAGGTCTGCGCACTACAACTGCGGTGTCCGACTTGGGGGTTGGCCATGGCCAAGGGTTCGCGCCAGGCGGCGTGGGAGTTCTTCGGAACCGAGCTGAAGCGGCGCCGCGAGGACGCGGGGCTTACCCAAGTGGAGTTGGGGATACGGGTATTTGTTTCCGGCGGCTACATCGGCCAATTCGAACAGGCAATTCGCAAGCCTCAGTTGGACGTGGCCCAAAGGATTGACGAGGCGCTGCAAACCGACGGTATTTTCGAGCGCACGTGGCGCAAGCTAATCGACGACCGTCGGTATGCGGGGTACTTCGCCGCGGTGGTCGAACTTGAGCGGCTCGCGACGCGGATCTGTGAGTTTGCGCCCACGGTGGTGCCGGGCCTGTTGCAGACGGCCGCGTACGCGCGGGCCGTCACCCTCGCGGCGAACCCGTTCGTCACCGACGAGTACGTGGAGGAGAAGGTGTCCGCCCGCAGGGAGCGGGCGGACATCCTTCGGGATGCCGCGCGGCCCGAGTATTGGGCCATCCTGCACGAGGGCGTGCTGCGCACGCCGGTGGGTGGGCCGGCCGCCATGGCGGAGCAGTTGGAGCATGTCGCGGACTTGATGCGTCGGCGGGTGGTGTGGCTGGGGGTGATCCCGTACGAGGTGGGGGCATCAGCATTGATGGGCGGGATGCTGCAGCTGATGGAGTTCGACGACGCGCCACCCGTCGCCTATACAGAGACCGCGTTTTCGGGAACGCTCATCGACGATCCGGCCGTGGTGAAGCGCGCGCAACGCGCTTACGATCTGGCCAGGGGCGCCGCGCTGTCGCCGGAGGCATCCCTGGCCCTGATCGAGTCGGCGGCGGAGGACCACAGACGATGCGCGAGTACGACCTGAGCAACGCCCGCTGGTGCAGGAGCAGTTACAGCAACGGCGAAGGCGGAAGCTGCGTCGAGGTCGCCTACGACTTCGTGGGCGCCGCCCGCTGGCGCAAGTCGACGTACAGCAACGGCGAAGGCGGCAACTGCCTCGAAGTCGCCGACGGAGTCCCCGGCATCGTCCCCGTTCGCGACTCCAAGGTGCCGGACGGCGACGTCCTGGTCATCGGCGCCACCGCGTGGAGCGCGTTCCTAGCGGGCTGGTCGACCCACTAGAGCCTCGTGGCGTGGGAACGGGTGGGTGCGACAGGAGCGGGTCGCCCGCCTCGCAGAGGACCAGCGCCACGTCGTCTGTGAGCGGAGCGCCCACGTGGGCGGTCACTTCGGCGTAGAGCGCGTCCAACGCCTCCTCCGGCAGCATCGGAGCGATGACCCGCTCCGCGTGGTCCGCCAGCGGGAAGTCCGCGCCGGAGGCGTCCCGCGCCTCGATGAGGCCGTCCGTGTAGAAGAGGACACGGTCGCCCGGCTGCAGCCAGAAGAGGCGCTGCTCGGGATCGGGCGCCAGGCCCAACGGCGTTGAGGCGTCCTTCGGTTCGAGGAACTTGACCTGGCTCCCCACCCTCAGCGGCGCCGGATGGCCACAGTTGACGAGACGCAACTCGCCGGGCCCGAACTCGGCGAACACGGCGGTAATGAAGTCCTCGGGCCCGAGGTAAGGGGCGATGGCCTCGTCCAGGCCGCGCACCAGGCCCGCCAGCGAGGGAACCGTGTACGCCAGGTCGCGGTACGCGCCGACCGCCGCGGCGGAGACCCGGACCGCCTCCAGGCCGTGCCCGCGTACGTCCCCGATGAAGACCCGTGGACCGAACGGCGTACGCACGACGTCGTACACATCGCCGCCGAGCGTCGACTCCCGGACGGGACAGTGGTGGCGCGTGCACACGTCGATGCCGCCGAAGCGAGCGGACACGGGACGCAGGATCGCGGCCTGGGCGACGCGGGCCGCCTCGGTGGCACGGGTGAGGGCGGCCGCGTTCGCGGTGCTGCGCGCGGCGACGCGTACCGCCGCGAGGCCGCCGACGAGGAGCACCGCGTACTCGACGACGTACGACAGCAGGGGCGTCGACGTCGGCACCGTCAACTGCCGTGCCGTGCAGGCCGCCAGGGCCATGAGTGCCGCGGTGACCGGGAGCCAGGCGGACTCCAGGAGGCCGCGTACGGAGCCGGCCGCCCGTGCCACCATCCGGTCGATCCTCCGCGTTCGCTTCCGGGTCCGTGGTTCGTCTTCCCGCGTCGTCACGTGCGGGCCTCCCGCCTCTCGTGCCCCGCCATGGCGAAGAGCTCACTATGGGGTAAGGCCGGGTCGCGCACGGGATGTTGTACGGAATTCGCCGGTTGCTGAGCGGGAGTGACGGGCTGCTTCCGGTATATGCCCACGTCATCGTCGCTGGTCGGGAAAAGTGCTCAGCTTGTGGCATCCACCGGGGAGCCGTGCCGCGCGGGTGCAGACTGCCGGACGACCGGCGCGGGGCACGAAGCGCGGCACGAGGTGGGGCACGGAAAGGGACGGTAGATGCCATGGGAACGAGGGCGGCACTGCCCGAGGAGACGACCAGCTTTGTCGGTCGGGTGCATGAACTGGCCGTCATCGAGGCGATGTTGGGTGTGCACCGGTTGGTGACACTGACCGGGGTGGGCGGCGTCGGGAAGTCCCGGCTCGCGCTGCGGGCCGCCGACCGGGTCGCGGCCTCGCTCGCCGACGGGGCACGCTTCGTACCGCTGGCGCCGCTGCGGGAGCCCGCGCTGCTGTGGCACGTACTCCTGGAGGATCTCGGGCTCGCCGATCCCTCGCCGCGCACACCGGAGGCGATGGTCGCCGAGTGGCTGGCCGACAAGGAGCTGCTCGTCGTACTGGACTCGTGCGAGCACCTCACCGGACCGTGCGCCCGCATGGTGCGTCAACTCCTGGACGCCGCCCCCGGGTTGCGGATTCTCGCGACCGGGCGGCAGCCCCTGGACGTGGTCGACGAGCGGCCGTTCGCCGTGGCGCCGCTGCCGGTGCCCGAGCCGCCGCGGGCGCCCGGGGGGCCGGTGGCGTGTGTGCCGGGCGACGCGGTCGAGCTGTTCGCCGAGCGGGCGGCGGCCAGGGTTCCGGGCTTCGCGCTCACCGAGGGCGAGATCGTCGCGGCGGCCGCCGTCTGCCGGCGCCTCGACGGGATCCCGCTGGCCGTCGAGCTGGCGGCGGCCCAACTCGCCGAACTGCCTGGGCAGTCGGTGGAGCAACTGAACGAGCGGCTGCGGCATCGCTTCGAGACGCTGACCGAGCCGCCCGGTGCGGGGTGCGGTGCCGCCCTCCCCAGGCACCGCACCCTGCGCACCGCCATCGGCTGGAGCCACGAACTGTGCACGCCGCTCGAACGCCTGCTGTGGGCCCGGCTCTCCGTCTTCACCGGCGGCTTCGACCTCGCCGCCGCGCGGGCGGTGGGCGGCGGCGGACCGCTGCCGTCGAGCGCGGTCGCCGTGGTGCTCGACGGGCTCGTCGCCAAGTCGCTCGTACTGCGGCTGCCGGACGACCGGTTCGGCATGCTCGACACGGTGGCGGAGTACGGCGAGCAGTGGCTGGCCGAACTCGGCGAGGAGCGCGGCACGCGGCGCAGGCACCGCGACTTCTACCGGGCGCTCGCGCACCGTGCGGACGCCGAGTGGATCGGCCCGGGGCAGGTCGACTGGTACCGCCGGCTCGTCGCCGAGCACGCCAACTTCCGTACCGCGCTGGACTTCTGCCTGACCGCGAAGGAGTGGGACGCGGTCATGGAGATGAGCGGGGCGCTGTGGATGATGTGGTACGCGTTCGGGTTCGCCCGCGAGGGAGCCCTGTACCTGGACGTGGCGCTGGAGCGGGAGACCGCGCCGGGGCCCGAGCGCACGAAGGCGCTGTGGGCGCGGGCGATGGCGTGCGTAGCGCTGGGCGACCTGGAGCGGTGCGCGCGGCTCGCCGCCGAACTCCGGGACTGCGGCGAGCGGGACACGGACCCCACCGCGCAGGCGGCGTTCGCGTACGTGGAGAGCGCGCCACTGACGCTGGGCGGCGACCAGGACCGGGCCGCCGAGGTCCTCGACGCGCCGCTCCCCGCCTGCGGGCCCGCCACGCCGGGGGCGTATCCGGTGGGGTGGTTCAAGATGCGGATGTGCCGCGCCTATGTGCACATCACCCGGGGCGAGTTCACGGCCTGCGAGGATGTGGCGGCCGAGATCACGGCGGAGTGCGAGCGGCGCGACGACCGGTGGGCGCGCGGGTACGTGGCGTTCGTCCGGGCGCACGCGGCGGTGGGCGCCGGGCGGCTCACGGAGGCCGCCGCGCACGCCCGGGAGGCGGTCGCCGACAAGGCCCTCCTGCGCGACAGCCTCGGCCTCGCCGCGGCCGTCGACGCCCTGGCCACCGCGGTCACGTTCGCCGGCGAGTGCACGCACGGCGCGCGGCTGCTCGGCATCGCGCAACAACTCTGGCAGACGCTGGGCGCCCCCCAGATGGGCAGCGCGGAACTGATGGCGGCCCGCGCCGAAACGGAACGGCTGAGCCGGACCGCGATCGGCGACGCCACCTACGAGCGGGAGTTCACGACGGGGCTCACGACGCCACCGGACGAGGCGGTCACGTACTGCCTCACGGCCATGTCAGACACCGGCCGATCCCTTTAGCGCCTAGCGCCCCGGGGCGGGTGAGCTTTTCAGAGCCCCGCGCGGCGAGTGAGCTTTTCAGAGCCCCCGCAGCGGGTGAGCTTCTTAGAGCCCCCGCGGCGAGCGAGCTTCATAGAGCCCCCGCGGCGAGCGAGCTTCATAGAGCCCCCGCGGCGAGCGAGCTTCATAGAGCCCCCGCGGCGGGTGAGCTTCTTAGAGCCCCTGCGGCGATTGAGCAGCGGGGTCCGGGGCGGAGCCCCGTGGCGTGGGACGGGTGGCGCCGAACACCGCGTGGGCCAGGGCCAGTACGGCCACCGCCACCAGCACCACCGCCGTCGGCACCACCCCCGACACCAACGTGATGACGTACGGCATGAACATCCCCACGTACGCCGCCGTCCAGAACACCGCGGTCCAGCGCGCGAGTTGGTGCGCCGGGGCCAGGGAAGCCGTCCGCGTCAGGCCGTACGTGAGGGTCAACCCGTACCCGGCGCCGAGGATCGCCGCGGCGAACAGGGCCAGGGGCGCGTTGCCGGTGCCCGCCGCCACGGCAGCGGCCGCCGCGCCCACCGCGACCGTGAGAAGCGCCGGGGTCACGGTGGCGATGGCGCGGCGCGCCGTCACCAGGCCCACCCCGGGCACCACCGCCGTAGCGACCCCCGTGAAGACGAGCCCCGCGTGCACGCTTCCGGGCAGCGTGACAAACCCGATCGTGGGCGCGGCGAAGATCCACGGCGCCACCGTGAGGACCTGCCGACGGAAGGCGCGGGTGAGGTGCGGCGGATGCGCGCCCCGCGCCACGGCGGCGGCCCCGGCCACCCCCGTCTCCGGCTCCCGCGCGGCCAGCGCCCCCGCCGCGACGCCGAGCACCACATGCGGAACGTACGCCGTCACCATCGGCCACGGCGCCCACTGCGCGATCAGCGCCGCGCCGAGGCCGCCGGTCGCGAAGCCCGCCGAGACGAACAGGCCCGAGCGGCGCGGCGAACCGGAGAGTTCCTTGATCCACGCACTGCCCGCCGCGAGCAGCGCGCCCGCGCTGATCCCGGTCAGGAAGCGGCCGGGAAGCAGCAGCCACGTGGCCCAGAGGCCGCCGGCCATCAGCAGGAGCGTGGAGAGGACATTGAGCGCCAGCGCGATGAGCGCCACCGGACGCCGCCCCCTGCGGTCCGCCATCGGGCCCGCCACGAGGAGCGCCGGGATGAGCCCCACCACGTACGTCGCGAACAGGCCCGTCACCGTCGACTCGGTCAGGCCGAGGTGGCTGCGGTAGGCGCCGAGCAGGGCCGAGAACTGGTTGGCGCTCCAGCCGGACGCCAGCATGATCCAGGCGGCCCGGCCGCCGTGGACCGGGTCCTTGGCGGGGGTGAGCAGGGTCGGAGGGGTGGTTGTCAGGGGTCGGGTCATGTCATCAGTGGTACGAGCCGGGGCGTACGCCGCGCACCGCGCCTTCACGAATCGTGAACGGCCCGTGCCGTTCGCCCGCCGACCGGCCTACGCTGGGTGTATGGCGCTTGACCTGCGACTTTTGTCGTCGTTCCTGGCGGTCGTCGAAGAAGGGCACTTCGGTCGGGCCGCCGGGCGGCTCTTTCTGTCGCCGCCCGCCGTCACCCAGCACGTACGACGTCTGGAGGGCCAGGTCGGCGCGCGGCTACTCGACCGCACCGCGACGCCGGTCGTGCCGACGCCCGCCGGGGTGCGGCTGGCCGGGCACGCGCGCGTGCTGCTCGCCACGGCGAACGCCGCGCTCGACGACCTGGCCGAGGTCACGGCGCGGGAGACGGACGACGTACGGCCGCTGCGGGTCGGCATCATGGGCCACGGGTCCGCCGAGCTGACTCCGGCCGCCATCAACGCGTACCGGCGGGCCCGCCCGGACGTGCGGGTCGAGATCCGGCAGCTGAACTTCACCGAGCACGTGACCGCGCTTCTCGAGGACCGGGTGGACGTCGCGTTCGTGCGGCCGGGCCCGGACGACGAACGGGTCGTCGCGGACGTGCTCACCACGGAGCAGCGGATCGTGGCGGTGCCGGAGCGGTCGCCGCTCGCGGATGCGCGTGGGAGTGGGGTGGGGGTGGCGGACGTCGCCGATCTTCCGTTCTTCCGGGTGCCGCGGCATACGCCGCACACGTTCACGGACTACCTGTACTTCGACGACCGGGCGCAGCGGCGCAGCGTCGAGTGCGCGCTGACTCCGCAGGAGGTGCTCACGGGTGTCGTGACCGGGCGGTCGGCCGGGTCGGGGTTGCGGTCCTTCGCGCGGTACTACGCGTGGCCGGGGGCGGTGTTCGTGCCGGTGCTGGACGCGCCGTGGGAGAGCAGTTACCTCGCGGCGCGGGCCGGCGACGACAACCCCGAGGTCCGCATCTTCCGCGCGCTGGCCACGGCCTTGGCGAAGGACCTCGGCCCTGTCATCAACGCGAGGCCGCTCCCCGGCGGTTGAGCGATTCTCCCCACCCACGCGCCGGGCGAGCGATTCTCGTGCCCACGCGCCGGGCGAGCGATTCTCATGCCCACGCGCCGAGTGAGCGATTCTCATGCCGTACGCCAGGCAAGCGATTCTCATGCCGTACGCCAGGCAAGCGATTCTCATGCCGTACGCCGGGCGAACGATTCTCATGCCGTGCGCCGGGCGAACGATTCTCATGCCGTGCGCCGGGCGAACGATTCTCATGCCCCTGCGCGGGACGAACGATTCTCATGCCCGTGCGCCGGGTGAGTTATTTAGAGCCCCTGCGGCGATTGAGCAGCGGGGTCCGGGGCGGAGCCCCGTGGCGTTGAGCACGCCGAGCCGCCGGGGCGCTGCCCCGGACCCCGCTCCTCAAACGCCGGAGGGGCTGGATTGGCGGAGGCCGGATTGGCGCACGCCGAAGCGGGTGAAACGGCGGAGCCGGTTTCGCAGAGGATGAGGGCGACGTCATCGCGCAGGGGGCCGCCCGTGTGCGCGGTCACCTCCGCGTACAGCACGTCGAGCGCCTCCCACGGCACCGCCCGCGCCAGCGCCTTCCGCGCATGGGCGAAGAGCGGGAATTCCTCGCCGGAGGCGTCCCGTGCCTCCACGAGGCCGTCCGTGTAGAGGAGGAGGCGGTCGCCGGACTGGAGCCAGTAGCGGGACTGGGTCGGCGCGCAGCCGAGGCCGAGTGGGAGTGAACAGGTCACCGGGGTGAGGAACTTGGGGTGGGCGCCGACCCGCAGCGGCGGCGGGTGGCCGCAGTTGACGAGCCGGACCTCGCCGGAGGCGAACTCGGCGAACACCGCCGTGACGAAGTCCTCCGGGCCGAGCGCGGGCGCGATGCGCGCGTCGAGGCGCACGGCGAGTTCCGTGAGGTCGGCGGTGACGTACGCGAGGTCGCGGAACCCGTCGGCGACGGCCGCGTTCACGCACACCGTGTCGAGGTCGTGTCCGCGTACGTCGCCGATGAACACCCGTAGTCCGTAGGGGGTGTTGGTGACGGCGTAGACGTCTCCGCCGACCGTGGCGGCGTCGACCGCGCAGTGGTGGCGGGTGTGCACGTCGATGTCGCCGAACCGCGCGTCGACGGGGCGCAGGAGCGCGGCCTGGGTGGCTTGCGCGACCTCGCCGAGCTGGTGCAGGCGGCGCGTGCGGGCCGCCGCCGCGCGGGAGATGTGGATGGCGACGAGGCCGCCGATGAGGAGGACCACGTACTCGACGGCGAGTTCCGGGCTCGGGGTGAAGTGCCGGACGGTGCCCGCCGTCACGGCGAGGGCGAGGGTCCAGGCGACCGTGCTGAGCGTGGCTCGTACGCCGAGCCGGGCGCAGGCGAGGAGGGGGCCGATGAGCAGGACCGCGACGGCGGGCCGCCAGGCGTCGGCGAAGGCGGCGAGCGCGGCGCACAGGCTGAGGAGGGCGACGCACGCGAGGCGCCCGCCCCACTGGCCGCCCCATTGGCCGCCCCACGGGCCCCGCGGACGCCTTCGGACCTCTTCCGACGTGCCCATGCAGGGGCCTCCCCTCCTTGCCGCCCCGCGTCGGTGAACGGCCAACTATGGACCAAACGACCCTCCCGCGTACGCCGTTGACCTGCATCGGACCGGTGCGGACCGGAAGTGTTCAGTCGGTGTCGCATTGCGTCCGGTATCCCGGGCGGCGCACCCCGCAGTCGTTCAGCTCGGTGCATCGCGGCGAGTCGTGACGCGCGCCGGAGCAGACTGTGGGCCGTGGAGAGTCTGCCCGTCGAGGTCACCCAGTTCATCGGACGCCAAGCCGAACTCACCTACTTGGAACAGGAGCTGACCGACCATCGACTGCTCACCCTGACCGGTGTCGGCGGGGTCGGCAAGACCCGGCTCGCCGCGCGCCTGGCCCAGCGCGCGGGCGCGCGCGTCGCGGACACGGTGTGCTTCGTGCCGCTCTCCCCGCTGCGCGACCCGACCCTGCTCGGCAACGTACTCCTGGAGGAGCTGCGGCTCGCCGACAACTCGAACGAGGCCGCCGAGGACGTCATCGCGCAGTGGCTCGCCGACAAACGGGTGCTGCTCGTCCTCGACACGTGCGAGCACCTCATCGGGGACTGCGCCCGCCTGGCCCGCAGGCTGCTGGACGCCGCGCCGGAGCTGCGGATCCTGGCCACGAGCCGGCAGCCGCTCGGGCTCGCCGACGAGCACCGGTTCGCCGTCGCGCCGCTGCCCCTGACGGCCGGCGACGACGGCCGGCCCGGCGACGCGGTGGCGCTCTTCGCGGACCGGGCCGCGCTCGCGTCGCCCGCGTTCGCGCTCGGTACCGGCGAGCGGGCCGTCGCCGAGGGGGTGTGCCGCCGCCTCGACGGCATCCCCCTCGCCATCGAACTGGCCGCCGCGCGGCTGGCCGAACTGCCCCTGGAGCGGCTCGAATCGCTGCTCAACGACCGCTTCGACGTCCTCGCCGCCCGCGAGGGCACCGCCGCGGCCGACACCCCCGAACGCCACCACACGCTGCGCTCCGCCATCGGCTGGAGCCACGAACTGTGCACACCGCTCGAACGCCTGCTGTGGGCCCGCCTGTCCGTGTTCACCGGCGGCTTCGACGCGACGGGCGCGCGGACGGTGGGCGGCGGCGGACCACTGGCCTGGCTCGCGGTGGACACGGCGCTCGACGCCCTGGTCGCCAAGTCGCTCGTACGGCGCCGCCCGGGGCCGCTCGGCGAGGAGCGCTACGACATGCTGGACACGGTCCGCGAGTTCGGGGGGTGGTGGCTGGAGCAGCTCGGCCCCGAGGAGGTGGCCTCGGCGCGGCGCGGGCACCGGGACTTCCTGCTCGACCTGGCGCGGCGGGCCGACGCGGGCTGGATGGGGCCCGAGCAGGGGTCCTGGTACGAGCGGCTGATGGCCGAGCACGCCAACTTCCGTACGGCGATGGACTTCTGCCTGGAGACCGCGGACGGTCCGGCCGCGCAGGAGCTGTGCGGACACCTGCGGATCCTCTGGTTCCCGTGCGGATTCGCCCGCGAGGGCCGACGGTACGCGGAGGCCGCGCTGGCCCTCACCGACCGCCCCCGACGCCCGTATCTGCTGTGCGTGTGGGGCTGGGCGACGGCGGCACTGGCCCAGGGCGACACCGAGGCGGGCCTGAGGGCGGCCCAGATGTTCCGCGACCTGACGAAGCCGGACCCCTCCGCCGCCCACGTGATGGCGATCGCCTACCTGGAGAGCACCTCGCTGCTGCTGTCGGGGCGGCCGCACGAGGCCGGCGCGGTCATCGACGCGGCACCCGACCTGCGCGGCTACCGCGGCCCGTACGACGCGGCCTGGTGCCTGGCGACGGCCGGACGCACCTTTGTGCACGCCCTGTTGGGCGAGTACGCGGACGGCGCCGTGGTGGCGCGCAAGCTGAAGGACGAGTGCGAGCGGCGCGGCGAGCGCTGGTCGCACACCTGGGCCGACTGGACGACGGCGCTGGCCGAGAACGACCAGGGCCGCCCGGGGGAGGCCGCGCGGTACGCGCTGTCCGCCATCGCGGGCAAGGCCAGGTTCCGCGACCGCACGGGCGTCGCCCTGGCCGTCGAGGCGCTGGCCGACGCGCTGAGCGCGCTCGGCGGCCACGGCCGCGCGGCCCGTCTGCTCGGCATCGGCCAGCGCCTGTGGCAGGGGCTCGGCCTGCCGCAACTGGGCTCGCCCGAACTGCGGGCGGTCCGGCACAGCACCGAGCACCGCATCCGGGCCGCGCTCGGCGACTCGGCGTACGAGGCGCTGTACGCGGCGGGCCTCGACATGACCCCTGAGCAGGGCATCGCCTACAGCCTCGGCACCGGACCGGGGCGCGGCTGAGCGCCTCCGCTCACTCCACGCCCCGCGTCTCCCGCTCCGCCCGCGCCTCGATGCCCCGGAAGTGCGTGGCCATCGCCTGTTGCGCGGCGGCCGCGTCGCCCGCCCTGAGCGCGGCGACGATGGCCCGGTGCCGGTCGACGGTGACGGAGGGGGCCGGGTCGCTCGACCAGCGGCGGACCCCCGCGACGCGGTCGAAGACGTTCCAGAACGCGCCGAGCAGTTGCGGTATCAGCTCGTTGCCGAGCGAGCCGTAGAGCGTTTCGTGGAACTCGCGGTCGAGGTCGGCGAAGGGCTCGTCGACGGCGCCCGCCTCGGCCATCTTCGCGACGATGCCGTCGAGCCGGTCGAGGACGGCCGGGTCCCGCGGGGCGGTGGCGACCCGGCGGATCAGGCCCTCCTCCAGGATCTCGCGGACCTGGAGGATCTCGGCGAGGCCGTGCGCGCCCGCCCCCTGGTCGACGGTGCGCACCAGCGTGCGGAACGTCAGCCCGTCGGCGAGCGGACCGAGCGAGGCCTGGCCGACGTACGTGCCGTGGCCGTGCCTGATCTCCACGATGTCCAGGGCCTGAAGCGCCTTGAGCGCCTCGCGCACCGAGTTCCTGCTCACGCCCAGTTCCGTCATCAACTCGGTCTCGGTGGGCAGCAGTTGGCCCGGACTCAGCCCGGCGTCGAGGATCAACTCCATGACCGCGCGCTGGACTTGGTGATTGACGCGCGGGTGCCGCACTGCGGGGCCGCGGGGCTCGACTGGCATGCGCCGCATCGTAAGCGCTGCCGACCGGGCCTGTCTGCGCGCGCTCTTGACCGGTTTCCGGGGGCCTCTTATGGTCACGTCGCTACCAGACGTAGGACGTTGGACATCTGGGCTCATCCCGTACTCCCCTTGGTCCCCCCCATTGTTGGAGGCTGCACATGAGCGACCACGTTGCGACCGGCCGCCGTTCCTTCCTGAAGTACACCGGCGCCCTCGGTGCGGCCGCCGCCATCACCACTTCCCTGTCGGCCTGTTCGTCGGGGCCGAAGTCCACCAGCGACAAGTCCGGTACGGGAACGCTGAGCGCCGTCATCGGCTATGGGAACGACCAGAGTTGGGACCCGGCGCTGACGGCGTCGGCGTTCGCCATGGCGGCCAACCACCACATCTTCGAGGGGCTGCTCGACGCCGACCCCGTCAGCCGCGAGCCGTATGCCGCGCTCGCCACCGAGGTGCCGAAGGACCTGAAGGCCACCACGTGGTCCTTCACGCTGCGCTCCGGCGCGAAGTGGCACGACGGCAAGCCGGTCACCGCCGACGACGTCGTGTTCAGCTTCGAGCGGGCGCTCGACACGAAGACGACCACTTTGATCGGCAGCTTCTTCCAGTCGTGGCTGAAGGAGGTGCGGAAGGCCGGGGACGGCCGTGTCGAACTCGTGCTGAAGTTCCCGTTCCCGGAGGGCGCGGCGCGCCTCGGGCTCGCGAAGATCCTGCCGAAGCATCTGCTCGACTCGCCGGGCGGCCTCAAGGACCTCGACTCCGGGAAGCCGGAGTTCGTCGTGGGTTCGGGCCCGTACCGGATGACCTCGAACCAGCCGCTGTCGAACACCACCCTTGAGGCGTTCAAGGAGTACAACGGCCCCCGCAAGCCGGCCTTCACGAAGATGAACTGGCTGTCCATCGTGGACGCCGCGGCCCGCGTCGCGAAGATCTCCGGCGGCGGCGCGGAGGCGCAGGTCTCCGACAACATCCCGTACGCCAACATCCAGAAGCTCAAGAGCGACGGGCTCACGGTCGAGGGCGGGGCCGGGATGAACCATCTCTTCCTGCTGTTCAACACCGACCACAAGCCGTTCGACGACGTACGGGTGCGGCAGGCGCTGCACTACGCGATCGACAGGAAGAAGCTCATCGACACGGCCCTCAAGGGGCACGGCAAGGCGGCCCGCTCCTTCCTCGACGAGGGCAACCCGACCTTCCGCCCGGCGAAGCCGGTCTACGGGTACGACCCCGCCAAGGCGAAGGCGCTGTTGAAGGAGGCCGGGGTCAGCGGTCTGAAGGTGACGCTGATGGCGTCGACGGTGAGCTGGGTCGCGGACTGCCTGCCGACGATCAAGGCGTCCTGGGACGCGATCGGCGTCAAGACCACGCTCAATCCGCAGGAGACCTCCGCCCTGTTCACCAAGCTCGACCAGAAGTACGACTTCCAGGTGGTGGCCTCGGCGGCGAACCCCAACCAGTTCGGCGTCGACGCGGACCTGATCATGCGCTACAACTACACGCCGACCGGCCTGTGGATGGAGCGCTACTCCCGCTGGTCGGACACCTCAGAGGCGAAGCACCTCTTCAAGCTCATGGACGCGGCGACCAAGGAGCCCGACCAGGCGAAGAAGAAGCGGATGACGCAGGAATACATCGACGTCGTCGCCGAGAACGCGGTGATCTACCCCGTCGTGCACACCGAGCTGATGACCGCCTGGGACCCGAAGAAGGTCACCGGCGTCCCGGCCCTCCCGTATCCGGGGATCAACGTCCTCAAGGCCAAGCGGGTCTAGGGCCCTTGAGGGTGCAGGGTCCTAGAGGCCGCAGGGCCCTTGGGGTCGTAGGGAGGTACGTACGTGGTTGAGATCGTCAGGATTCTGGCTCGCCGCATCGCGCTGCTCGTGCCGCTGCTGCTCGGCATCGTGGCGTTCGTGTTCCTCGTGATGAGGTTCTCGGACGTCGATCCGGCCTCCGCGCACTTCCAGGGCACGAACCCGACCGCCGAGCAGCTGCACGCCTTCCGCGAGGAGAACGGCCTCGACGACCCGCTGCCGGTGCGCTACTTCGCGTTCGTGGGGCAGCTACTGCGCGGGGACATGGGCACGAGCGTCCTCAACGGCGGTCCCGTGCTCGACCAGGTCGCCACCGCGCTGCCGCTGACCATGCAACTGACGCTGCTGGGGCTGACGTTGGCCGTCGTGCTCGGACTGATCGGCGGGGTCCTCGCGGCGCTCTACCGGGACCGGCTGCCCGACCAGCTGATCCGCGTCGTCTCGCTCGTCGGCGTCGCGGCGCCCAGCTTCTGGGTGGCGCTGCTGCTCATCCAGTACCTGGCGGTCGACCTCGGCTGGTTCCCCACCAGCGGGTACGTGAATCCGAACGACTCGCTCAGCGGCTGGCTGCGCACCATGACCCTGCCGGCCCTCGCCCTGTCCCTGCCGGTCGCCGCCACCCTCACCCGTATCGTGCGCACCGCGATGGTCGAGGAGCTGGACAAGGACTACGTACGCACGGCCATCGGCAACGGCCTGCCGCCGGTCGTCGTGGTCGGCCGCAACGTACTGCGCAACGCGCTCATCAACCCGCTCACCGTGCTCGGCCTCAAGGTCGGCTATCTGCTGGGCGGCGCCGTGGTGTTGGAGACGGTCTTCGCGCTCCCCGGCATGGGCACCCTGATGATCAACGCGGTGAAGAACGGCGATCCGGCCGTCGTCCAGGGCGTGGTGATCACCGTCGCCATCGCCTTCGTCCTCGTCAACCTCGCCATCGACGTCCTCTACCTCCTGGTCAACCCGCGACTGAGGAGTTCCGCCTGATGCTCGTGACGCTCACAGGCCGCAAGAAGCTCGCCGACCGCCTCTCCCGCCCCGGCCTGCGGCTGCGCGGACTGAAGCGGCTCCCGCCGCTGTCCCGCCTCGCCCTCGCCCTGATCCTCGCCGTGGCGCTGATGGCCGTACTGGCCCCGCTGCTCGCCCCGCACGACCCGCTGGAGCAGTTCCCGCAGGCGGGCGGCACCGGACACCCGTCCGCCGAGCACTGGATGGGCCAGGACAGCCTGGGCCGGGACATCCTCAGCAGGCTGATGTACGGGGCCCGTTGGTCGCTCGTCATCGGGCTCGGCGCCACCGCGCTCGGGCTGCTCGCCGGGGCGCTGCTCGGGGCCTTCGCCGCGACGTCCCGCAAGGCGGCGGACGAGACGGTGATGCGCACCCTCGACGTCATCATGGCGTTCCCGGGGGTGGCGCTCGCGGCCGTGCTCGTCGCCGTGTTCGGCGGCAGCGTCCCGGTCCTGATCTGCGCCATCGCGTTCCTCTACACGCCGCCGATCGCGCGCGTCGTACGGGCCAATGTCCTCGACCAGTACGGGGAGGACTACGTGACGGCGGAGCGGGTCATCGGCGCCCGCACCCCGCACATCGTGTGGCGGCACGTCGCGGTGAACTGCGCGGCGCCGATCCTAGTGTTCTGCACGGTGCAGGTCGCGGAGGCCATCGTGTTCGAGGCCTCGCTGTCGTTCATCGGCGCGGGCGTCAGGCCGCCGGACCCGTCGTGGGGCTCGGTCATCGCCGACGGCAAGAACATGGTGCTGATCGGCGGCTGGTGGGCGACGGTCTTCCCCGGCCTGATGATGCTGATCACGGTGCTTTCGCTGAACATCCTCAGCGAGGGCGTCTCCGACGCGTGGGCGGCGCCGGTCGCCCGAGACGTGCCGGCGCGGGAGCCCGACCGCCTGGAGGCCCCGGCCCCCGGCACCGGACAGGTCCTCGAACTCCCGGGCCTGACCGAGGCCGCCACCCGGCTTCGCGCCCGCGCCCGCCCCCGCCCGCAGGGCCCACCCGTCCTCGCGGTCCGCTCCCTCGCCATCGGCTTCGACGACCGGCACCGGGGCGTGGACATCGTCGACGGCATCGACTTCGACGTACGCCCCGGCGAAGTCCTCGGCCTCGTCGGCGAATCGGGCTGCGGCAAGTCCCTGACGGCGCTGACGGTGATGGGCCTGGCACCCAAGGGCGCCCGGATCCGAGGCCACATCACCTTCGACGGCGCGGACCTGACGACCATGCCGCCGCGCGCCCGCCGCCGCCTCCTCGGCCACGAGATGGCGATGGTCTACCAGGACGCCCTGTCGTCCCTGAACCCGGCGATGACGGTGCGCGCACAGCTCAAACAGGTCGTACGCCGAGGTGGCCGCCGCTCCCCCGCCGAACTGCTGCGCCTCGTCGGCCTCGACCCGCACCGCACCCTGCGCAGCTACCCGCACGAACTCTCCGGCGGCCAGCGCCAGCGCGTCCTGATCGCGATGGCGCTGTCCAGGGACCCGAAGCTGATCGTCGCGGACGAGCCGACGACGGCCCTCGACGTGACGGTCCAGGCCCAGGTCATCGAGCTCCTCCTTCGGCTGCGCGCCGAACTCGGCTTCGCCCTCGTCCTCGTCTCGCACGACCTGGCGCTGGTCGCGGACGTCACGGACCGGATCGTCGTCATGTACGGCGGCCGGATCGTGGAGACGGGCGTGACCGCCGCCCTCGTCGAGGCCCCGGCCCACCACTACACGCGCGGACTGCTCGGCTCGGTCCTTTCGCTGGAGTCGGCGGCCGAACGCCTCACCCAGATCAGGGGTGTGGTCCCCTCCCCCGCCGACTTCCCTTCCGGCTGCCGCTTCGCGGACCGGTGCCCGATGGCCTCGCAGGTGTGCCGGGTGGAGCGCCCGGAACTGGTGGGCGCGACAGAACAACACGCCACGGCCTGCCACCACCCTTCGCACGCGCTCGACGGGGAGCTGACATGACGCGGCCCATAGTGGAGTTGGCGAACGTGCACGTGGTGCACAAGGCCCGGACGGGCGGCCTGCTCTCCCGCGACCGGGTCTACGCCCTGACCGCCGCCGACCTCACCGTGGCGCCCGGCGAGACGGTCGGCGTGGTGGGCGAATCGGGCTGCGGGAAAACGACCCTGGCCAAGGTCCTGGTCGGCATCCAGCGGCCCACCGAAGGCACGGTGACGTACGCGGGCGACGACCTGTGGACGATGCCGCCCGCGCGTCGCCGTACGGCGGTCGGCAGCGGCGTCGGCATGATCTTCCAGGACCCGGCGACGGCCCTGAACCGCCGCCTGACGGTGCACCGCGTCGTACGCGACCCGATGGACGTGCACGCGCACGGCACTCCGTCCCAACGCGACGCCCGCGTACGCGAGTTGCTGTCGCTGGTCGGCCTCCCCGCCGCCCTCGCCGACGTGCTCCCCGGCCAGCTCTCCGGCGGCCAGCGCCAACGGGTCGCCATCGCCCGCGCCCTGGCCCTCGAACCCGACCTGATCGTCGCCGACGAACCCACCAGCGCCCTCGACGTCTCGGTCCGCGCCCAGATCCTCAACCTCCTCCTCGACCTGAAGGAACGCCTGGGCCTCGCCCTGATCTTCATCTCGCACGACATCCAGACGGTGCGCCGGATGAGCGACCGGGTCATCACGATGTACCTGGGCCGCATCGTGGAGGAATCCCCCGCGGCGTCGGTCCTGGCCCACTCCCACCACCCGTACACCCGCGCCCTCTTCTCGGCGACCCCCGGCCTCCTGGACCCCCTCGACCCGATCCCCCTGGAGGGCCCGGTTCCCTCGGCCACCCACCCGCCGTCCGGCTGCCCGTTCCGTACGAGGTGCTGGCGGGCGGACGAGGTGTGCGCGCGGTCGATGCCGGACCCGGACAGCACGGCGGGGCACACGTACCGCTGCCACCATCCGCTACTACCCTCCCCCGCATGATCACAGGCACCCACACCATCCTGTACTCCGCCGACGCCGAGGCCGACCGGGCCTTCTTCCGCGACGTCCTCGGCTTCCCGCACGTCGACGCGGGCGGCGGCTGGCTGATCTTCGCGGCCCCGCCGAGCGAGATCGCACTGCACCCGACGGAGGACGCGCCGAAACACGAACTGATGCTGATGTGCGACGACGTGCACCGCACCGTCGCCGAACTCAAGGAAAAGGGCGTCGTCTTCACCCAGCCGATCTCCACCCAACGCTGGGGCCACCTCACAGCCTTCCGCCTACCGAGCGGCACCGAGGTGGGCCTGTACGAACCCCTGCACCCGGTCGCGCACGGGTAGCACATCACGCCCCTGCGGCACTTGAGGCGCGGGGCCCGGGGCAGAGCCCCGACCCTTCCAGCCCCGCCGGCGCTTGAGGCGCAGGGTCCGGGGCAGCGCCCCGATCTTTCAAGCCCCTCCGGCGATTGAGGAGCGGGGCCCGGGGCAGCGCCCCGATCTTTCAAGCCCCTCCGGCGATTGAGGAGCGGGGTCCGGGGCAGCGCCCCGATCTCTCAAGCCCCTCCGGCGATTGAGGAGCGGGGTCCGGGGCAGCGCCCCGCGACCGCAACAACGGCTCAGCTCGGCGTCCGCGCCGCCGCCACCAACAACTCGCCCACCTCATCCGTACACAACGTCAGCGCAGCGCCCACCGTGCCGAGCACATCCCGCTCCCCCGCCGAATACACCCCATCCGCAAGCGCGATCCGCGCCCCCTGCAACAGAATCGACTCCCGCCCCGCCGGAGCGAGATGCGGCGCCAGCGGATCGAGCGCCTCGTGCAACTCGATCGCGAGCCCGGCCCCCGCCCCGCACTGCTCGGCCACCCGCCCCGCATCGGTCACCAACGCCTCGACCAGCGCCGCGAGTTGCTCCTCGGAGGTGTCCTCGAACCCAGCCTCCCGCAACGTACCCACGGCACACTCAAGGGACAGCCGCGACGTCCCACCCCCCGCGAGCACGGCCAACACCACCGTGTGCACGGCATCCCGCAGCATCGCCGAGAATCGGTGCGTGGTCGGGTGGTCGAGCGCGTCCGTGCCGAACCGCCCCTCGCAGGCCGCGCACTCGACGACGGGCCCCGCCTGCCCGCGCGGCACGACCGGCACACCGAGCAGCACCAACCGGCGGCGCCCGGTGCGCCGTTGATAGTTGCGATCGCCGCCGCAGCCCGGACAGAAGAACTCTCCGTCACCCACGGTCGTCCATGTGGTGTGCACACCGAACACCCGCGAGAGTCCGGCCCGTCCCATGCTTCCCCGATTCGGCAGCACGTCGCACACCTCCCGTCGTGGCGCCGCACCATCGCGGCGTTGGCGTGATGTTAGCCACATTGTTGATGCTGCGTCAGTACCTTGGTCACGCCGAGGTCACGGAACTTGGGATTCCTGGCCGGGAAGCGACGCGGCCCCGCACACCCACAAAAGGTGTACGGGGCCGGGAAACCGCAGCTCAACTACCTCAGCGGGCCGCGCGGTTGACCGCGGAGACGACCGCCTTCAGCGAAGCACGTGTCGTGTTCGCATCGGTGCCGATGCCCCACAGAACCTTGTCGCCGATGGCGACCTCGATGTACGACGCGGCGACGGCGGAGGCGCCCTCGCTCATGGTGTGCTCCTGGTAGTCGAGCAGCCGGGCGTCGATGCCGATGCCCTGCAGGGCGTGGAAGAAGGCGGAGATCGGACCGTTGCCCGAACCCACCAGAACCTTCTCCTCGCCGTCCACCTCGGCCTCGACGGTCAGCGTGTCCACGCCGTCCGTGTCGGTCGTGGTCTGGCCGTGCTTGACCTGGATGCGGCCCCACGGGTTCTCGGGGTTGGGCAGGTACTCGTCCTGGAAGACGCTCCAGATGTCCTTCGGCGTGACCTCGCCGCCCTCGGTGTCCGTCTTCTGCTGGATGACCTTGGAGAACTCGACCTGCATACGGCGCGGCAGGTCCAGGCTGTGGTCGTTCTTCAGGACGTACGCGATACCGCCCTTGCCGGACTGCGAGTTGACGCGGATGACGGCCTCGTAGGAGCGGCCGACGTCCTTCGGGTCGATCGGCAGGTACGGAACCGCCCACTCGATGTCGTCGACGGTCTTGCCGGCCTTCTCGGCCCGCGCCTCCATCGACTCGAAGCCCTTCTTGATGGCGTCCTGGTGGGAGCCGGAGAACGCGGTGTAGACGAGGTCGCCCGCCCACGGGTGGCGCGGGTGGATCTCCATCTGGTTGCAGTACTCGGACACGCGGCGGATCTCGTCGATGTCCGAGAAGTCGATCTGCGGGTCGACGCCCTGCGAGAACAGGTTCATGCCCAGCGTGACCAGGTCGACGTTGCCGGTCCGCTCGCCCTGCCCGAACAGGCAGCCCTCGATGCGGTCCGCGCCCGCCATGATGGCCAGTTCGGCGGCGGCGACGGCGGTGCCGCGGTCGTTGTGCGGGTGCACCGACAGGCAGACGAACTCGCGGCGGGTCAGCTTGCGGCCCATCCACTCGAAGCGGTCCGCGTGCGTCGACGGCGTCGAACGCTCCACGGTGGCAGGCAGGTTGAGAATGATCTCGCGGTCGGCGTCCGGCTGCCAGACATCACACACCGCCTCGCAGACCTCCAGCGCGAAGTCCAGCTCGGTGTCCGTGAAGATCTCGGGGCTGTACTGGTAGCCGAAGGCGGTCTCCGGGCCCAGCAGCTTCTCCGCGTACTCCATGACCAGCCGCGTGCCGTCGACGGCGATCTGCTTGATGTCGTCCTTCGAACCACGGAAGACGACCTCGCGGAAGACCGGCGCGGTCGCGTTGTACAGGTGCACGGTGGCGCGCTTGGCGCCGACGATCGACTCCACGGTCCGCGCGATGAGGTCCTCGCGGGCCTGGGTCAGTACGGAGATGGTGACGTCGTCGGGGATGGCCCCCGGCTCCTCGATGATCGAGCGTACGAAGTCGAAGTCGGTCTGCCCGGAGCTCGGGAAGCCGACCTCGATCTCCTTGTAGCCCATCTTCACCAGCAGGTCGAACATCTCGCGCTTACGGGCGGGCGACATCGGGTCGATCAGCGCCTGGTTGCCGTCGCGCAGGTCGGTGGAGAGCCAGCGGGGCGCCTTCGTGATCCGGTTGTCCGGCCACGTGCGGTCCGGGATGTCGACCTGCTCGTACTTGCCGTACTTGTTGATCGGCATGGCGGAAGGGCGCTGGAAGTTCGGCATGATGCGTGGGGCTCCTCAAAGGGGTGGCCGGTCAGTCGGCCGACGGCGCAACGCCAAACTCCGCGGGGAGGGGGTCGGCCTCGACTACAGGCCCTCGCCGCGGCAGCTAAGGAGAAGCAGCCCGTAACGCATGATGCACAGCACCTTAGCCCACTCCCGCTGATCGCAAAGGGCCGTATCAGTATGCGGGACCGCGGACAGGTAACGGGTAGAAGGTGATCCATCCCTCTATTTCACTAATCATGGTTGCAGGTAGTGACAGCCGCATGACCCAGTGCCACATTGCCTCGCATGACCGCGAACACAACGGGGAACCCAGCGGGGTTCGAGCCCGTCTTCTGCACCATCGTGCCGCCGCACGTCCTCGACAAGGCAGCCCAGAGCGAGGACTCCGCGATCGCCGCCAAGGCCCGCCGCTCCCTGGAGCGCGACGCCTTCGAGCGCACCCACCGCCGCATGACGACCGTCATCGGCGCGCCCTCCGTCGCCCCGCCGCCGGGCGTCACCGACCAGAAGCCGCACCGCACCATCTACGACGCCCGGCACCGCACGGAGCTGCCGGGCCGCAAGGTGCGCGGCGAGGGCGACAAGCCCGGCAAGGACGCGACCGTCAACCGCGCGTACGCGGGCCTCGGCGCGACCTTCGAGCTGTACCTGGAGAAGTTCTCGCGCTACTCGATCGACGGCGAGGGCCTGCCGCTGAACGCGACGGTGCACTACTCCGAGGAGTACAACAACGCCTTCTGGAACGGCGAGCAGATGGTGTTCGGCGACGGTGACGGCGAGATCTTCCTCGACTTCACCATCCCCGTCGACGTCATCGGCCACGAGCTGACCCACGGCGTCACCCAGTACACGGCGAACCTCACGTACTTCGGCCAGCCGGGCGCCCTGAACGAGTCGATGTCCGACGTCTTCGGCTCGCTCATCAAGCAGTACACGCTCGGCCAGACCGCCTCAGAGGCCGACTGGCTGATCGGCGCGGGCCTGCTCGCGCCGCGCGTCACGGGCGTCGCCCTGCGCTCCATGAAGGCACCCGGCACGGCCTACGACGACGACGTGCTCGGCAAGGACCCGCAGCCCGCCGACATGGACCACTTCGTGAAGACGGGCCGCGACAACGGCGGCGTGCACATCAACTCCGGCATCCCCAACCACGCGTTCTACATCCTCGCCGAGTCCCTCGGCGGGAACGCGTGGGAGCGGGCGGGCCAGATCTGGTACGACACCCTCACCGGCGGCAAGCTCAAGCAGGACTGCCTGTTCACCGACTTCGCCAAGGAGACGGTGCAGGCGGCGCAGGCCCGCTACGGCGGCGGCGAGGAGTACCAGTCGGTCCTCAAGGCCTGGGAACAGGTGGGCGTGCCCACGTCCTGACGCCGCACCCATTCCGGAGTAGACAGGACCCATGCGTATTCACGTCTCACGCACGGGCGGATTCGCCGGCATCGACCGGCACGCCGAGCTGGACACGGCGGGCCGGTCCGATGCCCACGAGTGGCACACGCTGGCCGACAAGGCCCTCGCCGCGGGCCGCGACACCCCTCCGATAGGCGTCCCGGACGGCTTCAGCTACACGATCACGGTCGACGACCACACGGTCTACTGCGCGGACCCCCGCCTCACGGAGGAGCAGCGGAGGCTGATCTCGCGGGTGCTGAAGGAGGGGGCGTAAGACCGGGTGTCTCATGGTGTCGACGGCGATCGACCCGAATCAAGCCCCGCCGGCGATTGAGGCGCGGGGTCCGGGGCAGAGCCCCGCAACCGCAACACCGGCGCCGTGAAACCCGGAACTAGAACCCGAGCTTGCGCAGCTGCCGAGGATCCCGCTGCCAGTCCTTCGCCACCTTCACATGCAGGTCGAGGTAGACCGGCGTACCGAGCAACGCCTCGATCTGCTTGCGGGACTTGATCCCGACGTCCTTGAGGCGCTTGCCCTTCGGGCCGATGATGATGCCCTTCTGGCTGGGCCGCTCGATGTAGACGAACGCGTGGATGTCGAGGAGCGGCTTGTCGGCCGGACGGCCCTCGCGCGGCAGCATCTCCTCCACCACGACGGCGATCGAGTGCGGCAGCTCGTCCCGTACGCCTTCGAGCGCCGCCTCCCGGATCAGCTCGGCGACCATGACCTGCTCGGGCTCGTCCGTGAGGTCGCCCTCCGGGTAGAGCGCGGGGCCCTCCGGGAGCATCGGGACGATCAGGTCGGCGAGCAGGTCCACCTGCTTCTCGCCCACCGCGGAGACCGGAATGATCTCCGCCCACTCGATGCCCAGCTCCTTGCCGAGCTGGTCGATCGCGAGGAGCTGCTCGGCGAGCCGCTTGCTGTCGACGAGGTCGGTCTTCGTGACGACCGCGATCTTCGGCGTCTTCTTGATCGACGCCAGCTCCTTGGCGATGAACTTGTCGCCGGGGCCGATCTTCTCGTTCGCGGGCAGGCAGAAGCCGATGACGTCGACCTCGGCCCACGTGGTGCGCACGACGTCGTTCAGGCGCTCACCCAGCAACGTACGCGGCTTGTGCAGGCCCGGGGTGTCCACCAGGATCAGCTGCGCGTCCTCGCGGTGCACGATGCCGCGCACGGTGTGCCGCGTGGTCTGCGGCTGGTCGGCGGTGATCGCCACCTTCTTGCCGACAAGAGCGTTCGTGAGGGTGGACTTGCCCGCGTTGGGGCGGCCGACGAAGCAGGCGAAGCCGGCGCGGTGCGCGGATCCGGCAGCGGGGGTGTGAACGCTCATGGCGCCCATTGTCCCCGATGCCAGGGGTGCCGCAGCACAGTGAGGCCCCGGTAACCGCCGGGCAGCCCTCCGGCAACCGCCCGGCAACAAGAAACACGACGGAAACGCGCGGGTGCGGAATCGGAAACGCGCGGCCGTGACGCTGGCCCGCATGCCCGCCACGACCGTGCCCCTCGCCGCCGCCCCCGCCCTCGACACCGGCGACACCGCCTGGCTGCTCGCCGCCACCGCGCTCGTCCTCCTCATGACGCCGGGCCTCGCCCTCTTCTACGGCGGCATGGTCCGCACGAAGAGCGTCCTCAACATGCTGATGATGAGCTTCGTGTCGATCGCGCTCGTGACGGTGGTGTGGCTGGTCGCGGGCTATTCGCTCGCGTTCGGCGACGACGCGTTCGCGGGCCTGATCGGCGGTCTCCAGCACGCGGGCATGGCCGGCGTCGGCCCGTCCGACGTGACCGGCACGGTCCCCACCTTCCTCTTCACGACCTTCCAGCTGACGTTCGCGATCCTCACGACGGCGCTGATCAGTGGCGCGGTCGTGGACCGTACGAGGTTCGGGGCGTGGCTGGTCTTCGTGCCGCTGTGGGCGCTGCTCGTATACGTTCCGGTGGCGCACTGGGTGTGGGGTCCCGGCGGCTGGATCGCGAACCACCTGGGCGCGCTCGACTTCGCGGGCGGACTGGTCGTGGAGATCGCGTCCGGCGCCTCCGGGCTTGCCCTGTGCCTGGTCCTCGGCCCGCGGATCGGCTTCAAGAAGGACGCGATGCGCCCGCACAACCTGCCGATGGTGGTCATGGGCGCGGGCCTGCTGTGGTTCGGCTGGCTGGGCTTCAACGGCGGCTCGGCGCTCGCCGCGAACGGCATCGCCGCGGCCTCCCTCTTCAACACCCTGATCGCGGGCTGCACGGGCCTGCTGGGGTGGCTGTTCGTGGAGCAGAAGCGGGACGGTCACCCGACGACGTTCGGCGCGGCGTCCGGCGCGGTGGCGGGGCTCGTCGCGATCACGCCGGCGTGCGGCGTCGTCGGCGTACCGGGAGCGGCCGTCGTCGGCCTCGCGGCGGGCGTCGTCTGTTCCTACGCGGTCGCCTGGAAGCTCCGCCTCGGCTACGACGACTCCCTCGACGTCGTCGGCGTGCACTTCGTGGGCGGCGTGGTGGGCACGCTCCTCATCGGCCTCTTCGCGACGTCGGCGATGACCGGCTCGGCGGCCAAGGAGGGCCTGTTCTACGGGGGCGGGCTCGGCCAGCTCGGCAAGCAGCTCCTCGCCGTGCTCGCGGTCGCCGCGTACACCTTCCTCGTCACGTACGGGATCGGGAAGGCCATCGACAGGCTGCTCGGCTTCCGGGCCGCGGCCGAGGACGAGCTGACCGGCCTCGACCAGACGGCGCACGCGGAGAGTGCGTACGATCACGGCGTCCTGAGCGCCGCCCCCGTCGCCCGAAAGGCCACGCCATGAAGCTGATCACCGCGGTCGTCAAGCCGTTCCGCCTCGACGAGGTCAAGGCCGCGCTGCAGGAACTGGGCGTGCAGGGGCTGACCGTGACCGAGGCGAGTGGCTACGGCCGACAGCGCGGGCACACGGAGGTGTACCGGGGCGCGGAGTACCAGGTCGACCTGGTGCCGAAGGTGCGTATCGAGGTCGTCGTCGAGGACGCGGACGCCGACCCGGCGATCGACGCGATTGTGCGGGCCGCACGGACCGGGAAGATCGGCGACGGCAAGGTCTGGGCACTCCCGGTCGACTCCGTCGTCCGCGTCCGCACGGGCGAGCGGGGCCCCGACGCCATCTGACCTCGGCGGTCGGCACCGGGCCAAAAGACTGGGGCTCTGCCCCATACCCCGCTCCTCAATCGCCGGAGGGGCTTGAATGACGCAACTTGAGAGCCCAAGTCCGGCAAATCAAGCCCCTGCGGCGCTTGAGCAGCGGGGCCCGGGGCAGAGCCCCGATCCTTCCAGCCCCGCCGGCGTTTGAGGCGCGGGGTCCGGGTCAGAGGCCGGCCTTCGGGCCGCAGACCGGCCAGGCGCCCGGTCCCTGCTCCGCGAGGACCTTGTTGGCGACCGTCATCTGCTCGTGCGGCGTAGCCAGATTCGCGGAAGACGCATACTGCGTACCCCCGTACGCCGCCCACGTCGACGGCGTGAACTGCAGCCCACCCGAGAACCCGTTCCCGGTGTTCGCGGCCCAGTTCCCACTGGCCTCGCACTGGGCGACGGCCTGCCACTGCGCGGTAGAGGCACCGGTGGCGGCCGAGGCGCTACCGGTCCCCGCGAGGACCAGCACTCCACTGGCACCGGCGAGAAGCGCGGCAGTGCCGACGGTACGGACACGGGACATACGGGCGGCGGGGCGACGAAGAGCGGCGGTGAACACGAAGCGGAACCTTTGTTCGGGGACGTTGACCGTCGCCCAACGCGGCTGCCGATCGAGCGGCTGCCTCAGCGGGCGACCACTCCACCGTGAGCCACGCGAACCCCCCGGCCCATGGGCCGCCGGACCCACCGGAACACCCTTCCGTCCCCGCCCCGCGCCCCGCCCCACCGGGCCCTGCGCCCCGGGCCGAACGTCCCGCCGCCCGCTCCCGGAGCCCCGCCGCCCACACGCACGACGCCCGCCGCCCCGGGCCGTAAGACCCCGGTAAACGGCGGGCGTGAGCGTACTCACAGACGGGGCGGCTCAGCCCGCCCGCAGCGTCTCCTTCACCGCCCCGTCGCCCCCGGCAAGGAACACCGGCGTACCGGCCCCGCCCAGGTCACGTACGGCGGCGAGGTCCTCGCCCGGCAGCGCGTCCGCCGCCGAGACCACGGCCGCCGCCTCCAGGGACTGCGCGCCGGACGCCACCGCCATGGCGACGGCCGTCTGCAGCGCGCTCAGCTTCAGGGAGTCGAGGGCGACGGTGCCCGCGACGTACGTACGCCCGGTCTCGTCGCGCACGGCCGCGCCCTCGGGCACACCGTTGCGGGCCCGCGCGGAGCGGGCCAGGGTGACGATCTTGCGGTCCTCGGGGCCGATGTCGGCGCTCTCAGTCATGGGGCGAGCTTACGGACCCCGGCCAGGCCGCCCCTCACCCGGCCACCGGATACATCGCCCCGCGCCGCCCCTCCGGCGACGCCAGCCACTCCAGCTTCGCCGCCGTGTCCGCCTCGGCCAGCGGCGTGTGCAGCACGACGGTCAGATCGGGCCGCGCCGGAATCTTCATCGCCGTCGACTCCAGGACGAGCAGCCCGGCCACCGGATGCGTGAGCTCCTTGCGGACCTGCCCCTGCGCCTTGATGTCGCGGCGCTCCCACAGCTCCACGAACTCCGGGCTCACCGCCTTGAGTTCGGCGACGACCTCCTGGAACCCCTCGTCGTCGGGGCACTCCGAGCAGGCGGCCCGGAACTGCGCGACGACCGTCGCCGCGTTCTCCTCCCAACTCTCGCTGCGGGAGCGGTAGATGGGATCCGTGAAGAAGTCGACGACGCAGTTCCCCCGGTTCTCCGGGCGCATCCCGAGCACGAGCGCCGCCGCGTCGTTGTACATCACGCAGTTGTAGTACGCGTCCATGATGTGCGCGGGGAACGGCATCCAGGCGTCGATGAGTCGCTGCAGCCCGTCGCACATCTGCTGATCCCCCGGCTCCACCTCGTACGCGGGCGGGTTGAGCCCCGCGAGCACATACAGGTGCCGCCGCTCCGAGCTGCTCATCCGCAGCACCCGCGCCACCGAGTCGAGGACCTGCGGCGACACCGAGATGTCCCGCCCCTGCTCCAGCCACTGGTACCAGGAGGCACCGACCCCGGCGAGCACGGCGACCTCCTCGCGGCGCAGCCCCGGCGTCCGCCTGCGGGCACCACCGTCGGGCAGCCCCGCCTCCGTCGGCGTGACCCGCGCCCGCCGGCTCATCAGGAACTCCCGCAACTCACTCAGCCGGTGCTTCTTCAGCGCTGCGCTCTCGGCCACGTACGCCATCCCCCTCGTAGCTGGTGGTGCGACCACCAGCATAAGTTCCCACTCTCCACGGATATTCCGGCCGTACGAAGCTCATGACCATGGCGATCGACACCGCGACACCCACCACTTCTCAGGCCCAACCACCCACCACACCCCGCCTGTCGTCCCGCGACAAGCTCGTCCTCTTCGTCCTGTGCGCCGCCCAGTTCATGGTGGCGCTCGACTTCTCCGTGCTGAACGTGGCGCTGCCGGTGCTCGGATCCGACCTCGGCATGAGCGCGTCCGCGCTGCAGTGGGCGGTGACCGCCTTCGCCCTGCCGTCCGGCGGCTTCCTGCTCCTCTTCGGCCGGATCGGCGACCTGTTCGGGCGGCGCCGGATCTTCCTGGCCGGGCTCGCGCTGTTCGGCGCGGCCTCGCTGCTCGCGACGTTCGCCTGGAACCCGGCCGCGTTCCTCGCCGGCCGCGCGCTCCAGGGCCTGGGCGCGGCGGCGATCGTGCCGACCGGCATGTCGCTGCTGACGACGACGTTCCCCGAGGGGCCGCGCCGCGACAAGGCCCTCGGCATCTCCGGCACCCTGATGTCCCTCGGCTTCACCGTCGGCATGGTGGCCGGCGGCGTCCTCACCGACACGCTCGGCTGGCGCTCCACGATGGGCCTCCTGACGGTCTTCGCCCTGATCGTGCTGCCGCTCGCCCCCGGCCTGCTGCCCGAGTCCCGCACCCCGGACCGCCCGCGCCTCGACATCCCCGGCGCCGTCACGGTCACCGGCGGCCTGCTCGCCCTGATCTACGCCCTGTCCACCGCGGCGGAGACCGGCTTCGGCCACGCCGACGTCCTGGTCACGCTGCTCGCGGGCCTCGCCCTGCTCGCCGCGTTCGGCTACGTCGAGTCCCGCAGCGCCCAGCCGCTGGTCTCGCTGCCGATGCTGCGCCGCCGCACCATCGCCTGGGGCAACCTGGGCGGCCTGGTCACCTTCTCGATGATGTCGACGATCGTGTTCGTGCTGACGCTGTACCTGCAGGAGACGCTGAAGCTGTCGGCGTTCGAGACGGGCCTCGTCTTCGGCGTGCAAGGTCTCGCCTCGGTGGTTGCGGGCACGTACGCCCCGAAGGTCATCGGCCGCCTCGGCGCCCGCCGTACGCTGGTCGGCTCGCTCGTCGGCCAGGGCCTGCTCACCGCCGCCCTGCTCGGCATCGGCGCCGGCGGCGCCTCGGTGTGGCTCGCGACCGTCGCCGTATCGGTGGCCAGCGCGTTCCACCTGGGCGCGATCGTCTCCTACGGACTCACCGTCACCTCGGGCGTCCCGAACGAGCAGCAGGGCCTCGCGACGGGCCTGGTCACCTCGACCCAGCAGATCGGCCTCACGGTCGGCATCCCGCTCCTCGGCGTCCTCGCGACGACGTCGAAGGACCTGCTGACCGGCGTGCACACCGTGATCGCGCTGGACGCGGCGATCCTCCTGGTGGCGGCGGTACTGGTGGCGCTGGGCCTGCGTACGCGTACGCGTACGCGTACGCAGCGCGGCTAGGGCCGGTCGAGCCGCAGTCGCTGCGCGCGCGGCAGGCCGGCCACCACCAGGTCGTACGAGTCCTCGACGAGTTCCCTGACCACCCGGTCCGGGAGCTCGTCGGGCCGGTCGACGGTCACCGTGTTCCAGTGCCGCTTGTTCATGTGCCAGCCGGGGACGACGAGCCCCTCGTACTCGCCGCGCAGCCGCACCGCGTCGTCCGGGTCGCACTTCAGGTTCACGGTCAGCGGCCGCGAGTCGAGGTGCGAGAGCGCGAACATCTTGCCGAGCACCTTGAAGACGGAGATCTCCGGGTCGAACGGGAAGTCCTCCACCGCCGCGTTGAACGACAGGCAGAACGTACGCAGCTCCTGCGGTGTCACTTCTCCTGCTCCCCCGTCGGCTCGGCCAGCACGGTCACGATCTTGTTCCGGCGGCCCGCCGCGGCCTCCGCGGTGAGCCGCAGCTCCCGCCCGTCCGGCAGCGCGACCACGGACGAGGCCCCGGCGATGGGGACCCGGCCGAGGGCCTTCGCGAGCAGCCCGCCGACCGTCTCGACGTCCTCGTCGTCGAACTCCTCGATACCGTACAGCTCGCCGAGGTCGCCGATGTCGAGCCGGGCGGTCACCCGGAACCGGTCGTCGCCCAACTCCTCGACGGAGGACACCTCGCGGTCGTACTCGTCGGTGATCTCGCCGACGATCTCCTCAAGGATGTCCTCGATGGTGACGATGCCCGCGGTGCCGCCGTACTCGTCGATGACGACAGCCACATGCGTACGCAACTGCTGCATCTCGCGCAGCAGATCGCCCGCGTTCTTGGTGTCGGGCACGAACGTCGCGGGCCGCATGGCCGTGGACACCAACTCGGCCTCGGCGTCCCGGTTGATGTGCGTCTTGCGCGCGAGATCCTTCAGGTACACGACGCCCACGACGTCGTCCTCGCTCTCCCCGACCACCGGAATACGCGAGAACCCGGACCGCAGCGCGAGGGTGAGCGCCTGCCGGATGGTCTTGTACCGCTCGATGACGACGAGGTCGGTGCGCGGCACCATCACCTCCCGTACGAGGGTGTCGCCCAGCTCGAAGACGGAGTGCACCATGCGGCGCTCCTCGTCCTCGATGAGGGACTCCTTCTCGGCGAGGTCGACGAGCGCGCGCAGCTCGGCCTCGGACGCGAAGGGCCCCCGACGGAACCCCTTACCCGGCGTCAGCGCGTTACCGATCAGGATCAGCAGCGGCGGAATCGGCCCCATGATCCGGGCCAACGGCAACAGCACATACGCGGCCGCCGTGGCGGTGTTCAACGGGTGCTGCCGGCCGATGGTCCGCGGCGACACCCCCACGGCCACGTACGACACCAGCACCATCACGCCGATGGCGACGAGCAGCGCCTGCCACGTCTCGGTGAACTCCTCCAGGCACGCGTACGTGACGAGCGCGGCGGCCGCCATCTCGCACGCGACGCGCACCAGCAACGCCACGTTCAGATAGCGCGTCGGGTCGGCCGCCACCTGCGCCAGCTTGGCGCTGCCGCGCCGCCCCGACCGTACGGCCTCCTCGGCGCGGAAGCTCGAAACCCGCGCGATACCCGCTTCGGCGCAGGCCGCCAGCCACGCCACGACGACCAGCGCCACGGCCCCCGCGATCAACGAAAAGCTCATGACACGGTCGGCGCCGGCGACGGCCCGGTCAGCCCCTGCTCCGCACGCCAGCCGTCCACGATGCCCGCCTGGAGGCCGAACATCTCGGCCTTCTCGTCGGGCTCCTCGTGGTCGTAGCCGAGCAGGTGCAGCACCCCGTGCACGGTGAGGAGCTGCAGCTCCTCGTTCATGGAGTGCTGCGTGGGCGCGTCCTCGCCCTGCTTCTTGGCGACCTCAGGGCACAGCACGATGTCACCGAGCAGCCCCTGCGGGGCCTCCTCCTCGTCCTTCATCGGCGGCCGCAGCTCGTCCATCGGGAACGACATGACATCCGTCGGCCCCGGCAGATCCATCCACTGCACGTGCAGCTGCTCCATGGCGTCGGCGTCCACGACGATCACCGACAGCTCGGACAGGGCGTGGATGCGCATCCGCGCGAGCGCGTAGCGGGCGATGTCGAGGATGGCCTGCTCATCGACCTCGGTTCCGGACTCGTTGTTGACGTCGATCGACATGGCGCTCTTGGACTACTTTCCTTGGTTCTTTCTGGGACGGCCCTTGTGTGTGCCGTTCTCCGTACCGTGCTCGGTGTCGTACTTGTCGTACGCGTCGACGATACGGGCGACGAGCTTGTGCCGGACGACATCCTGCGAGGTGAGCCGCGAGAAGTGCACGTCGTCGAGCCCGTCGAGGATGTCCTGCACCTGCTTGAGGCCGCTCTTCGTGCCACCGGGCAGGTCGACCTGCGTCACGTCGCCCGTGACCACGATCTTCGAGTCGAAGCCGAGCCGGGTCAGGAACATCTTCATCTGCTCGGGGCTGGTGTTCTGCGCCTCGTCGAGAATGATGAACGCGTCATTGAGGCTGCGCCCCCTCATGTACGCCAGCGGCGCCACCTCGATCGTCCCCGCCGCCATCAGGCGCGGGATCGAGTCCGGGTCGAGCATGTCGTGCAGGGCGTCGTACAGGGGGCGCAGGTACGGGTCGATCTTCTCGTACAGCGTTCCCGGCAGGAAGCCGAGGCGTTCGCCGGCCTCGACCGCGGGGCGGGTCAGGATGATGCGGTTGACCTGCTTGGACTGGAGGGCCTGGACGGCCTTGGCCATCGCCAGGTACGTCTTGCCGGTGCCCGCCGGGCCGATGCCGAAGACGATCGTGTGCTTGTCGATCGCGTCGACGTACCGCTTCTGGTTCAGGGTCTTGGGGCGGATCGTGCGGCCGCGCGAGGAGAGGATGTTCTGCGTGAGCACCTCGGCGGGGGTCTCCTGGGCCTCGCCCTCGCCGTTCTTCGTCGCCTTCAGCATCGCGATGGAACGCTCCACGGCGTCCTCGGTCATCGGTGCTCCCGTCCTCAGTACCAGCATCATCTCGTCGAACAGGCGCTGGATGAGGGCGACTTCGCCCGGCTGTCCCGTCGCGCTGATCTCATTGCCCCGGACGTGGATGTCGGCCTCCGGGAAGGCCTTCTCGATCACTCGCAGCAGCGCGTCCCCTGACCCCAGGACTTCGACCATGGGGTGCTTCGGCGGGACGGTGAACTGTGCGCGGGCGTTGGATGGTGTCTGCGTCATGAGCCGGGCCGGTGGCCCTTGCTTCCTCCCCGTGCGGGACTTCCTCAGCGGTGTTGTAACTGCACCGTCAAGGGTACGGCGCGGCTGTGACAACGCCGAGCGGGTTTCCGTTCCCGAAGCCCCTGCGAGCCCATCAAGCTCCTGCGGCGATCTTTCCAGCCCCGCCGGCGTTTGAGGCGCGGGGGCCTACGCCGAGCGACCGAAGCCGATCGTCGGGACCGCCCGGCGCAGGGGCCAGGCCCGTGACGTCTCCGGGAGCAGGGGGCCGAGGAAGGCGTACCGGTCCAGCGCGCAGCGGCTCTGGTGGTCGTTCGAGCGCGCCTCGTGCCACCACGCCGCGAGTTCCGACCAGCCCGGCGCCGACAGGGAGCCGCCGAATTCCTGCACGGAGAGGGCCGCCGTGAGGCCGGCGAAGGCGAGGCGGTCGGCGAGGGGCCAGCCGGCGAGGGTGCCGGTGACGAACCCGGCGACGAAGACGTCCCCGGCCCCTGTGGGGTCGAGGGCCGCCACCTCGATCGCCGGGACGGACGCCGTCTCGCCGGTCCGCCCGTCCACCGCGTACGCGCCCTCCGCGCCGAGCGTGACCACGGCGACCGGTACGTGCTCGGTGAGGGCGTGCGCGGCGGCGCGCGGGCAGCTCGTGCCGGTGTAGCGCATCGCCTCTTCGGCGTTGGGCAGGAACGCCTCGCAGTGCCGCAGTGCGGGCAGCGCCCCGAGGTCCCACCGCCCGGTGTCGTCCCACGCCACGTCCCCGAAGATCAGCGCCCCCGCCCGCGCGGCCCGCGCCACCCACGCCTCCTCGACCCCGGGCACGAGCGAGGCGACGGCGGCACGCGCGCGTGGCGGGCAGTCGGGGGCGGGCTCCTCCGGAGGCGGTTCGTGGCCGTGGCTGACCATCGTGCGTTCGCCCTCGTACGCCATCGACACGGTGACGGGCGAGTGCCAGCCCGGCACCGTACGGGCGTAGCTCAGGTCGATGCCCTCGCCGTGTTCGAGGGCGTCCCAGCAGTACTCGCCGTAGTGGTCGTCGCCGAAGGCCGCGGCGAGGGAGGTGCGCAGGCCGAGCCGGGCGAGCGCGGTCGCCATGTTGGCGACGCCGCCGGGGCTGGAGCCCATGCCGCGCGCCCAGGACTCCGTTCCGCGTACGGGCGCGGTGTCGAGGCCGGTGAAGACGATGTCGAGGAAGACCGTGCCGGTCAGGTACACGTCGTAGGGCGGATCGGCCGTCGTGCGCAGTGCGGCGAGGGGGTCCGTTCTGGGTCGGGTGGAGGTCACATCGCGCTCCCTGCGGTGGTACGGGTCCGGACAGTGTGCACGACCGGATCGCGTCCCATGGCGGGCGACATCAACCTGTCACGAAGCGGCGTTCGGGGCCGGGACTACGATCGCCGCATGCCAGAAAGCGCCCCCTCGGAGTCGCCGCGCGGTGTGCGCGAGGTGAAGTCGGCGGCCCGTACCGTCGATCTGCTCGATGTGCTCGCCGCCCGCGGCGACCGTCCGGCCCGCCTCCAGGAGCTCGCCGACGAACTCGGCGTACCGCGCAGTTCCATGTACGCGCTGCTGCAGACGCTGATCGCGCGCGGCTGGGTGCGTACGGACGTGACGGGTTCGCTGTACGGCATCGGTATCCGGGCCCTGCTGACCGGCACCAGTTACTTGGACACGGATCCGTACGTGCGGGCCGTGCGCCCGTACCTCGACGAGGCGTCCCAGACGCTCGGCGAGACGGTCCACCTGGGGCGGCTCGACGGCTTCGACGTGGCGTATCTGGCGACCCGTGAGTCGCACGAATATCTGCGCACGATCAGCCGCGTGGGCCGCAGGCTGCCCGCGCACGTCGGCGCGCTCGGCAAGGCGCTGCTGGCCGAACGCCCGGACGACGAGCTGCCGCCGGGCCCGTACGAGCGGTCCACGGAGCGCACCCACACCACGCGCGAGGCGCTCGCCGCGGATCTCGCCGTGATCCGGCGGCGCGGTCACTCGGTCGACCGCGAGGAGGGCGTCACGGGCCTCGTCGGCTTCGGTTTCGCGCTGCGGTACGCGGCGCCCGCGCACGACGCCATCAGCTGTTCGGTGCCGGTGGCCCGGCTGTCGCCGGAGCGCGAGGAGCGGATCGTGGCGGTCATGAACGAGGCCCGCGCGAGGATCGAGGCGTCGGCCCACCGCGGCATGGCGGGCGTCGCCGACTGGCGCTGAACAGCCCACGTCACAGCGCGAAAAGCGGCTCTTCTGCCCGACCGAACCACACCCAAACCAAATGTGTCGCGCGTCACAGCCCCCGGCTTATGTGCACACCCCACGGGCTTGATACAAATTGGCCGCGCCCGCGTCCCCGGTTCGGTTCTGTTCGCAAAGACGTCGCGCTCCCAACTTCCCTGCCTTACCACCCCCTTGCCCAAAACAGCGTCCAAGGCGAGGGGCCCGTTCTTCAGGATCGCCCGTGTCCCGCCGCCCTGCCCGGCCCGCGCTCATCGCCCTCTTCACGGCCGGCTATCTCGCCGCCTATCTCCTGCCCACCATCGTCGGCCGGCTCGCCGCCGGCCTGCGGCTCTCTCCCACTCAGGCCGGTCTCATCGGCAGTGCGCTGCTGCTGAGTTCGGCCGCCGCGGGCCTCACGCTCGCGGCCCGCGTCGAACGGGTCGGCGCCCGCCGCGCCGCCCGCGCCGGACTGCTCCTCGCCGCCGTCGGCTACGGCACCGCTGCGCTCGCCGACACCACCCCGCTGGTCGTCGCGGGTGCGATGATCGGCGGCTTCGGTTCGGGTACGGCGACGGCGGTCGCGGCCACCGGGATCGCCGCCCAGAAGGACCCGCACCGCGCGTCCACGCTCGGCCTGTTGAGCGTCTCGGCGCTCGCGGCCGCCCTCTACCTGGCCATCCCGCGGATCAGCGAGGGCCACGGCCTGCCGTTCGCCGCGCTCGCCTGCACCGCGCTCGCGGTGTGGCCCGCGACGAGCGCCCTGGACGGCCCGGCGACCCCGGACAACTGCGCGGCCCCCGCCCCCAAGTCACCGCTCCCCCACGCCCGTTCGGGTCTGCTGCTCGCGGCGGCGCTGGTGTGCTGGTCGATGGCGCAGAACGCGCTGTGGGGCGTCAGCAGCCGCATCGGCACGGAGCAGGCCGGCCTTTCCGAGGTCACGGTCGGCTCGGTGTTCGCGGTGGGGCTCGGCGTCGCCCTGCTCGGGGTGATCGGCGCGGGCGCGGTCGGCGTCCGCCTGGGCCGTGCGCTGCCGATCGGGGCGGGCACGGCGGCGATCGCCTGCTGCGTCGTGCTCAGTGCCCGCGCGGACGACCTCGGTTCCTTCGCCACGGGCGAGATCGCCTGGAACACCCTCTACCCGGTGGTCCTCTCGTACGTCCTCGGCCTCGCGGCGTCCCTCGACCCGCGCGGCCGCTGGGCGGTCCTCATCGGCGCGGCGTCCTCGCTGGGCACGGCGTGCGGCCCGCTGGCGGGCAGCGTCCTGGCGGAGTCGGCGGGCTTCACGGTGATGGGCGTGGTGCTGGCCGTGGGCCTGCTGCTGCTCGCGGTGCCGCTGACCGCGGTGGCCCTGCACACCGGTGGCCGCCCGCTGTTCGCGGGCGCGGCACGGCGCCACAGCGGCGCTCCGGTCGGTGCGATCGTGCCGCCTTCGGGTGTGCTGGAGCAGCCGGTGGTCGAGCTGTTCGACATCGAGTCGACGATCGAGACGGCCGCCCCCGCACCGGAGTTCAAGCTCCAGCCGTCGGTCCAGTCACCGGACCCGGTTCAGCCGGAGATGTCGTCCAGCTCGTACGCCTCGACCTCGGCGATGTAGCGCGCCCTGCGCGCCTCGTCCTCCTCGCTGCCGTCGAGGAACGACGCCACGAACGAGTTGCGGGCCAGTTCCCGCACTCGGTCGTGGTCGATGCCGAGCGCCTCGTGGACGGCGTGGAAGGTGTCGCCGACGTAGCCGCCGAAGTAGGAGGGGTCGTCGGAGTTGACCGTGCAGAGCAGCCCGGCGTCCATCATCTTGACGAGCGGGTGGTCCTCCAGCACGTCGATGGCGCGAAGGCGCACGTTCGACAGCGGGCACAGCGTGAGCGGAATCCGGTCGCGTACGAGCCGTGCCACGAGCTCCGGGTCCTCCAGGGACCGCAGCCCGTGGTCGACGCGCTCGACGCCGAGGATGTCCAGGGCCTCCCACACGTACGAGGGGTCGCCCTCCTCGCCCGCGTGCGCGACCTTGCGCAGGCCGAGCGCGTCCGCGGCCTCGTACACCTCGCGGAACTTCGCGGCCGGGTTGCCGACTTCGGCGGAGTCGAGGCCGACGCCGACGATGCGGTCGAGGTACGGCTTCGCGGCGTTCAGGGTCTCCATCGCCGACTCGGCGGACTGATCGCGCAGGAAGCACAGGATCAGCTTGGTGGAGATCCCGTGCCGCTCCTCGCTGCGCGCGAGGGCGCGCGAAAGGCCCTCGACGACGGTGCCCATGCCCACGCCCCGCGCGGCGTGCGCCTGCGGGTCGAAGAAGATCTCGGCGTGCCGCACGCCCTGCTCGGCGGCGCGCGCCAGGTAGGCGTCGGCGAGCGCCTCGAAGTCGTCCTCGGTGACGAGGACCGCCATCAGCGAGTAGTACAGGTCGAGGAAGGACTGGAGGTCGGCGAAGAGGTACGCCTTGCGGAGCTCCTCGGTGTCGGCGTACGGCAGGGTGATGCCGTTGCGACGGGCGAGTTCGAAGGCGAGCTCGGGTTCGAGGGTGCCTTCGATGTGCAGGTGGAGCTCTGCCTTGGGGATGCGGGCGAGTGGTGCGAGGGACATCGGACCATCGTACGCAGATCGGGGGCGCGGGCCTCAGCGGCGCTTCGGCACCGGGATCCGGTCGAGGTCGCGGGCGACCGTCAGCTCCCCGTCGAACCCGGCGGCGCGGGCCTGCCGCGCGAACTCATCCGGGTCGGTGTAGCGCTGGCTGAAGTGGGTGAGGACGAGGCGCCTGACGCCCGCGTCACGCGCCACGCGGGCGGCCTGCCCGGCGGTCAAGTGCCCATGGTCGGTGGCGAGTTGAATGTCCTCGTCCAGGAACGTCGACTCGATGACGAGCAGGTCGCAGCCCTCGGCGAGCGCTTCCACGCCCTCGCACAGCCGGGTGTCCATCACGAACGCGACGCGCTGCCCGCGCCGCGCCTCGCTCACCTCGTCGAGCGCGACCCCGCGCAGCGCGCCCTCCTTCTGCAGCCGCCCGACGTCGGGCCCCGCGATGCCGTGCGCGGCGAGCCGCTCGGGCAGCATGCGGCGGCCGTCGGGCTCGACGAGGAGATAGCCGTACGACTCGACGGGGTGCGAGAGCCGGCGCGCTTCGAGCCGGTACGCGGGGGTGTCGGCCAGCACCGCGCCCTCCCCCGTCACCGGTTCCTCGGCGATGTCGACGGTCTCCCGGTACGCGGTGGCGTACCGCAGCCGTTCGAAGAAGCGCTGCCCTGACGCCGGGTAGTGCGCGGTCACCGGGTGCGGCACGCGGTCCAGGTTGATCCGCTGGACGACGCCCGCGAGGCCGAGGGAGTGGTCGCCGTGGAAGTGCGTGACGCAGATCCGGTTGATGTCGTGCGCCGCCACGCCGGCCCGCAGCATCTGCCGCTGGGTGCCCTCGCCGGGGTCGAAGAGGATGCCTTCGCTGTCCCAGCGGAGCAGGTAGCCGTTGTGGTTGCGCTGCCGGGTCGGCACCTGGCTGGCGGTGCCGAGCACGACGAATTCCCGTACGGACATGGGTGGTTGGTCCTGTCAGGTCCTGTCGGGGTTATCCGGGAGGCCACTGCATGCCGCGGCCACCGAGGACGTGGGCGTGCGCGTGGAAGACGGTCTGGCCGACACCGCTGCCGGTGTTGAACACGATGCGGTAGCTGTCCAGCTTCTCGTCCTTCGCGACCTCGCCGGCCTCGCGCAGCACGTCGGCGGCGATGGCCGGTTCGGCGGCGGAGAGGGAGGCGGCGTCGGGGTGGTGGACGCGCGGGATGACGAGGACGTGGGTGGGGGCCTGGGGGTTGATGTCCCGGAACGCGACGGTGGTCTCCGACTCGCGGACCAGGGTGGCGGGGACGTCCCCGGCGGCGATCTTGCAGAACAGGCAGTCATCCATGACGGCATCGTATCGATCACCCCACCCGGCGCACGGCCTCGGGGCTCCGCCCCGGACCCCGCGCCTCAAACGCCGGCGAGGCTTGATCTATCAAGCCCCTGCGGCGATTGAGCAGCGGGGGTCCGGGGGCGGAGCCCCCGGGGCCGCAACCACTACTCCGTCGAAGCCCGCGGCAGCGTCGGCGCGGACTTGGCCGGGGTTTCCGCGAGGGACGCCAGCGCGATGCGAACCGCCTCGTCCAGCTGCGGGTCACGCCCGGCAACCACATCCTGCGGAGCCATGACCACCTCCACGTCCGGATCCACCCCGTGGTTCTCCAGACCCCACCCGTAACCCTCCATCCAGGTCGCATACTTCGGCTGCGTCACCAGCGTCCCGTCCACAAGCCGGTACCGGCTGTCGATGCCGATGACGCCACCCCACGTACGTACGCCCACGACGGGACCGATGCCGAGCGCCTTGATCGCCGCGTTGACGATGTCGCCGTCGGAGCCGGAGAACTCGTTGGCGACCGCGACGACGGGGCCGCGCGGCGCGTCCATCGGGTAGGAGAACGGGCGGCTGTCGCGCGGCAGGTCCCAGCCGACGACGCGGCGGGCCAGCTTCTCGACGACGAGCTGCGACGTGTGGCCGCCCCGGTTCTCCCTGACGTCCACGACGAGGCCCTCCCGCGCGACCTCCACGCTCAGGTCCCGGTGGATCTGCGCCCAGCCGGGCGCCTGCATGTCGGGGACGTGGAGGTAACCGAGCCGCCCCTCCGACTTCTCGTGGACGTACGCCCGCCGGTCGGCGACCCACGCGTGGTAGCGCAGCGGTTCCTCGTCGTCGAGCGGCACGACGACGACGTGCCGGGGGTCGCCGCCGCCCGCGGGTGACACCGTCAGCTCCACCGGCTTGTCCGCCGTCCCGACGAGGAGCGGTCCTGGACCGGTCACCGGGTCGACGGGCCGCCCGCCGACCGCCACGATCGCGTCCCCTGCCCGCACGGCGACACCGGGCGCGGCCAGCGGCGAACGCGCCCGCGGGTCGGAGGTCTCGGACGGCAGCACCCGGTCGACCCGCCAACTGCCGTCCTCGTGACGGGAGATGTCCGCGCCGAGCAGGCCCTGTCGCCGCGCGGCGGAACCGTACCCGCCGCGCGGCGTCACGTACGCGTGCGAGGTACCCAGCTCGCCCTGCACCTCCCACAGCAGGTCGACGAGGTCGTTGTGGGTGGCGACGCGGTCGAGCACCGGGCGGTAGCGCTCCAGTACGCCGTCCCAGTCGACGCCGTTCATGTCGGCGCGCCAGAAGTTGTCCCGCATGAGGCGACCGGCCTCTTCGTACATCTGCCGCCACTCGGCCGCCGGGTCGACGCGCTGGCTGATCCGGGACAGGTCGACGGTGATGTTCGTGTCGCTGTCGTCGTCGTGGGCCGGGCGCCGGTCGCTGGGGACGACCTTCAGTGCCTCGCCCGTCCACAGCAGCACCCGCTTGCCGTCGCCGCTGACCTCGAAGTGGTCGGCGTCGGAGCCGATCTCCTCGATGCGCTGTTGGGCGAGGTCGTAGCGTTCGAGGCGGGTCTTGGGCTCGGGGGCGTCGCGTCCGGCGCGCGAGTCGCCGAGGACGCCGCGCACCGGGTGCCGCAGCCACAGCACCCCGTCCTTGGCCGTACGGAGTGTGGAGTAGCGGGCGGCCTCCACGGGGAACGGCACGATGCGGTCGAGCAGTCCGTCCAGGTCGACGCGGGTCGTGGGCGCGCCCTCGCTGTCGGGCGTCTCGGCCCCGGGGCTGTCCGGGGCGTCGAAGGGGCGGCCGTGCCGCTGCGGTCCGAAGGGGGAGGGGGTCGTCGCGGCGAGCGTGATCAGGTGCGGCCGCGAGCCGCTGACGAACGCGAGGTCGAAGGCGTGCTCGTCGTAGACCGGGTCGAAGGAGCGCGCCGACAGGAACGCCAGGTGCTTGCCGTCGAGGGTGAACGCGGGCGCGTAGTCCCGGAATCGGAGCGGCGTCGCCTCGCTCACCGACAGGTCCGTGGTGTTGGCGAGCTTGAGCTGGCGCAGGTCGTGCGGGCCGGGGTGCGACCAGGCGAGCCACGCCGAGTCGGGCGAGAACGCGAGCCCGTCGGCATTGCCGTCCGCGCTGCGGTCCACTTCCCGTACGTCGCCGCTGTCCCGCTCGACGAGCAGGACCCGCCCGTCGTGCGAGGCGACGGCGACCCGGCCGCCGTCGGGCGCCACGGTCAGTCCGAGGACCCGGCCGAGCTGTCCGGCGCCGAGCCTGCGCGGTGTGGCGCCGGGCCCGGCCCCGGTGGCGGGGGCGAACTCCAGGGCGTCGTCGCCCTCGGCGTCCGTCACCCACACCACGTGTTCCTCGCCGTCGACGCGGAAGGTGTGCGGGAGCCTGGCCCGTACGCCGGGTTCGGCGGCGAGGGCGCGGGCCGGTCCCGAGCGGTGGGTCACCCAGTGCACGGCGCCGCGCACGCTGATGGCGCTGCCGCGCCCGGTGTGGTCGGGGGACGCGACGCCGAACCAGCGGGCGGCGTCGACGGGGCGCGGCTGCGTGTCGACGCGCTGGCCGCCCAGTTGTACGTCGAGGCGGCGCGCCTCGGTGCCCTCGCCCAGGTCGTCGACGATCCACAGCTCACCGGCGCTGGCGTACACGATCCGCGCGCCGTCGGTGGCGGCGTGCCGCGCGTAGTAGCCGTCCACGGGGGTGTGCCGGCGCAGCTCGGAGCCGTCGGGCAGGGAGGAGTAGAGGGCGCCGACGCCCTCGTGGTCGGAGAGGAACGCGACGCGGTCCCCGACCCACATCGGGTACTCGATGTTGCCGTCGAGCTCGGCGTGCAGCCGCGCGAACTCTCCCGTGCCGTCCGGGTCGATCCACAGCTTGCCCGCCGTGCCGCCCCGGTACCGCTTCCACCAGGCGGCCTCCCGCCCCATCGTCGCGGACAGCAGCAGCACCTGCGCCCCGGGCCCCTGCGGCCCGTACGCGACGCCGCCCACGGGCCCGTACGGCAGGGTCTCGGCGGGTCCGCCGTCCAGCGGCACGGCCCGCGCCCAGCTGCGGCGGAACGAGGCCTGGCCGTGCGTCGTGGTGGCGAGCACCCGCCCGTCGGGGGTCCAGCCGCGCACGGTGGTCGTCCAACTGCCCCAGTGCGTCAGGCGCTTGGCGGAGCCGCCGGCGACCGGGGCGACGTACACCTCGGGGGCTCCGTCGCGGCGCGAGGTCCAGGCGACGGTCTCGCCGTCCGGGGAGAGCCGGGGGTGGCTCACGGGCATGTTGTCGGCGCTGACCCGCCAGGCGCGGCCGCCGTCGAGGGGCGCGGCCCACACGTCGTCCTCGGCGGTGAAGACCACCAACTCGCCGTGCGGGTGCGGGAACCGGAGGTAGGCAGGAGTCGTCACCCCGCCTACCTTAAATTTGGCCGCTGCCCACGTCAGCCCGTTTGATCACTTGCCTTTCGCTTGCCTCTCGCTTGCCTCTCACTTGCCCTGGAAGGTGGGCGGGGGCGCCGTGACCGTGACGGTTTCGGTCACCGTGCTGGTGGAGCCCGGTCGCGGTTCCTGGGGCTTCGGGTCCTGCGAAGGCGTCGGCGTGCGTGTCGGTTGCGGCTGCGGCTGCGGCTTCTGCGATTCGTGGGGCTGCGTCGAACTCCCGTCGGGGGCCGCGCAGTTGCCGAGCACGCCGTAGTTGAACCACACCTTGCCCTCGACGCGCGCGATGACCTTTCCGCGTACGCACTTGCCGGACACGGCCCCGTACACCCACCCGTTCACGGTGATGTCCTTGCCGTCCTTGGTCCTCCCCCGGCAGTCGACCTTCACCTCGCTGGGCGCCGAATCACCGGACTTGGTGGGGCCGCTGTACGCGGCGGTGCAGCTGATCCAGGCCACCTTGGCGTGCTGCCGGTCGAGTTCGACGGTGGCCTGCTGGTCGGTGGTGGCGGCGACCGTGGACGGGTCGAGGTCGCCCTCGATCGGCTGGCACGCGACGCCCGTGGCGACGACGGCAGCGACGAGGGCCACCGCGCCGAACCACCGCCTCGTTCCCCGCATGCACGGCAGAATGCCAGCGGACGTACAGGGTCGGTAGTGCGGTTGCAGCCACTACGGGCGATTTTTCAGAGGGCTCAGCCCCAGCGCCCCGTGCGCCCCAGCAGCAACGCCACCGCCGCCGTCCCGGCCGTCGACGTACGCAGCACGCTCCGCCCGAGCCGCATCGGCCGCGCCCCCGCCTCCTCGAACACCGCCAACTCCTCGGGGGACACGCCCCCTTCGGGCCCGACGACGAGCACGATCTCGCCGCTCGCCGGGAGTTCGACGGCGGCCAGCGCCCCGCTCGGCGCGTCCCTGTCCTCGTGCAGCACCGCCGCGAAGTCCGCCCCCGCGAGCAGCGCGGCGACCTCCTTCGTCGTGGCGGCGTCCGCGACGGCCGGGAACCGCACCCGCCGCGACTGCTTCCCGGCCTCCCGCGCGGTGGCCCGCCACTTGCCGAGCGCCTTGAGCCCCCGCTCGCCGCGCCACTGCGTGATGCACCGGGAGGCGGCCCACGGCACGATCGCGTCGACGCCGGTCTCGGTCATCGTCTCGACGGCCAGCTCGCCCCGATCACCCTTGGGCAGCGCCTGTACGACGGTGATCCTCGGCGCCTCGACCGGCTCCACGTGGACGGGCCCGGCCGCCACCTCCAGCCGGTCCTTGCCCTCGCTCCCGGTGACGACGGCCTCGCACCACGAGCCGAGCCCGTCGGTGAGGGTCACGGCTTCCCCGGCGCGCAGCCGCTTCACGGAGACGGCGTGCCTGCCTTCGGGACCGTCGAGCACGTACGCGCGGTCATCGGGCACGGCGCCCTCGACGACGAAGACGGGGGCGGTCATCAGGCGGCACCCCGCTGCGCCAACGCGCCCTTGGCGGCGTCGAGTTCGGCGGCCAGTACCTCGACGAGCTGCCCCGCGGGGAGCTCCCGCGCGAGCCGGTGCCCCTGCCCCGCCCACAGCGCCATGCCCTGCGGGTCACCGGCCTTGGCCGCGGCCTTGCGCAGCGGCGATGTCATGTGGTGGATCTGCGGGTACGCGGCGGGGGCGTACGGTCCGTGCTCGCGCATGAACCGGTTGACGAGTCCGCGCGCGGGCCGCCCGGAGAAGGCGCGGGTCAGCTCGGTCCGTACGAAGAGCGGGTTGGTCATGGCCCGCTTGTGCGGCTCCGGCGCCCCGGACTCCGGGGTGACGAGGAACGCGGTGCCGAGCTGTGCGAGGTCGGCGCCTGCCGCGAGTACGGCGGCGATCTGCGCGCCCCGCATGATGCCGCCGGCCGCGACGATCGGCAGCTGTACGGCCTCCCGTACCTGCGCGATGAGCGCGAGCAGCCCGATCCCGCTGCCGTCCGCCTCGGGATTGTCCCTGTGCGTCCCCTGGTGTCCCCCGGCCTCGACTCCCTGTACGCAGACCAGGTCGGCGCCGGCCTCCTGCGCGGCCTGCGCCTCCTCCACGGTGGTGACGGTGACGCCGACGCGGGTGCCGACGCGTTGCAGGGCCTGGACGACGGCGAGGCGCGGGCAGCCGAAGGTGAAGGTGACCAGGGGGACGGGCTCGTCGACGAGGATCGCGAGCTTGGCGTCGTACCCGTCGTCGCTGCAGCTGTCGGTCTCACCGAGCGGAGTGCTGTACCAGGTGGCTTCGCCGGCGAGCTGGTTGCGGTAGACGTCGACGGCGGCGGGGTCGGCGTGCTCGGTCTGCGGCATGAAGAGGTTGACGCCGAAGGGCCTGCCGGTCAGCGCCCGCACCTGTTTGATCTCCTGGTACATCCCGTCGGCCGTTTTGTACCCGGCGGCGAGGAACCCGAGGGCGCCCGCGTCGGAGACGGCGGCGACCAGGGCGGGTTGTGAAGCGCCACCCGCCATGGGGGCCTGCACGATCGGGAGGGAACAGAGATCGGTCAGTGCGGAGGACATGCCCGCATCGTGCCACGTCCCCTCCGGGCCACCGAATCGACCGTTACACCCACCCGGCCCCACGCCTCGGGGCTCCGCCCCGGACCCCGCTGCTCAATCGCCGCAGGGGCTTGATCTAGCTGCACCACATCAAGCCCCGCCGGCGATTGAGGCGCGGGGTCCGGGGCGGAGCCCCGAGGCCGTAACGCCGGTGCGGCGTACACGGGTGGCTCAACGGCCGTTGAACGCGTCCTTCAGCCGGGAGAAGAGACCCTGCTGACCGGGCTGGAACTGCCCGGTCGGCCGCTCCTCACCACGCAGCTTCGCCAGCTCCCGCAACACCCGCTCCTGCTCCGGATCGAGCTTCTGCGGAGTCGTGACCTCGACGTGCACGATGAGGTCACCACGACCACCGCCCCGCAGATGCGTGACACCGCGCCCGTGCAGCGGCACCGACTGACCGGACTGCGTGCCCGGCCGGATGTCGATCTCCTCCATGCCGTCGAGCGTCTCCAGCGGCACCTTCGTGCCGAGCGCCGCCGCCGTCATGGGGATGGTGACCGTGCAGTGCAGGTCGTCGCCGCGCCGCTGGAAGGTGGGGTGCGGCAGTTCGTGGATCTCCACGTACAGGTCACCGGCGGGACCGCCACCGGGCCCGACCTCACCCTCGCCCGCGAGCTGGATCCGCGTGCCGTTGTCCACACCGGCAGGGATCTTCACGGTCAGGGTGCGCCGCGAGCGGATGCGGCCGTCACCGGCGCACTCCGGGCACGGCGTCGGGACGACCGTCCCGAAGCCCTGACACTGCGGGCACGGCCGCGAGGTCATGACCTGACCGAGGAAGGACCGCGTCACCTGCGAGACCTCACCCCGACCGCGACACATGTCACAGGTCTGGGCGGAGGTGCCGGGCGCGGCGCCCTCGCCGCTACAGGTCGTGCACACCACAGCGGTGTCGACCTGAATGTCCTTCGTCGTACCGAAGGCCGCCTCGTCGAGCTCGACCTCGAGACGGATCATGGCGTCCTGACCGCGCCGCGTACGGGACCGGGGCCCGCGCTGCGACGCCGTACCGAAGAACGCGTCCATGATGTCCGAGAAGTTCCCGAACCCGCCGGCGCCGAAGCCACCGGCCCCGCCGCCTCCGCCGGCCCCCGACAAGGGGTCGCCCCCGAGGTCGTAGACCTGCTTCTTCTGCGGGTCGGAGAGCACCTCGTAGGCGGCGTTGATCTCCTTGAAGCGCTCCTGAGTCTTCGGGTCCGGATTCACATCCGGGTGAAGCTCACGCGCCAGCCTTCGAAAGGCCTTCTTGATTTCGTCCTGGGAAGCGTCGCGGCGCACGCCGAGTACGGCGTAGTAGTCCGTGGCCACTTACGACTCCGCCAGGATCTGTCCGACGTAACGTGCCACTGCGCGTACTGCTCCCATCGTTCCCGGGTAATCCATGCGTGTCGGTCCGACGACACCCAGCTTGGCGACTGCCTCGCCGCCCGAACCGTAGCCGACCGAGACGACGGATGTGGAGTTGAGTCCTTCATGGGCGTTCTCGTGACCGATCCGTACGGCCATGCCCGAATCTCCCACCTCACCAAGCAGCTTGAGGAGCACGACCTGCTCCTCGAGTGCCTCCAGCACCGGACGAATGGTGAGGGGAAAATCATGTCCGAAGCGGGTGAGATTGGCGGTACCGCCGATCATCAGCCGTTCCTCGGACTCCTCGACGAGCGTCTCCAGCAGGGTGGAGAGCACCGTCGCGACCGTGCCGCGGTCCTCCGTCTCGAAGGACTCCGGCAGGTCCTGCACCAGCTGCGGTACGTCGGCGAACCGGCGGCTCGCGACGCGGCTGTTCAGCCGGGCCCGCAGATCCGCGAGTGACGTTTCGCCGAACGGCGCCGGGCAGTCGATCATCCGCTGCTCCACGCGTCCGGTGTCCGTGATCAGCACGAGCATCAGACGGGCGGGCGCCAGCGAGAGCAGCTCGACGTGGCGCACGGTGGACCGGGTCAGGGACGGGTACTGGACGATCGCCACCTGCCGCGTGAGCTGCGCGAGCAGCCGCACGGTGCGGCCGACGACGTCGTCGAGGTCGACGGCGCCGTCCAGGAAGTTCTGGACGGCGCGCCGCTCGGGTCCGGTCATCGGCTTCACAGCGGTGAGCTTGTCGACGAAGAGCCGGTAGCCCTTGTCCGTGGGGATGCGCCCGGCGCTGGTGTGCGGCTGGGCGATGAACCCCTCGTCCTCCAGGGCGGCCATGTCATTGCGGACGGTCGCCGGCGAGACGCCGAGCTTGTGCCGCTCGGTGAGCGCCTTGGAGCCGACGGGCTCCTCGGTGCCGACGTAGTCCTGGACGATGGCGCGCAGCACTTCGAGCCTGCGTTCATTGAGCATCGGCGCACACCTCCAGAAACAGCCGCTGCGATCGTTGCCTGCGATCTTCCTGCTTTGGCACTCCCTGAGCGCGAGTGCCAATCGTCCCCGGCTCAGTGTACGGCCGGTGGGTACGGGCCCGGCAAGGGCGCTAGCGTCGAGGTATGGAGCTCGCGCAACGTACCGATTGGGCCTCGTCGGGCTGGGAGGGGCTGGCGCCGAATGTGGGGCGGGTGCGGTTGCCCGGTTGGGACTGTACGACCGGCCTCGTCGTCGGTGAAGACGCGGCGCTCTTGATCGACACCGGATCCTCACTCCGTGAAGGCGTCCGGCTGCGCGCGGACACCCGCGCACTCCTCGGAGCACACGGGAGGGTGACGCATGTCGCGCTGACCCATCCGCACTTCGACCACGTCCTTGGCACGGCCGCGTTCGCGGGCGTCGAGGTGTACGGGGCGGTGGGCATCGACGCCCTCTTCGAACGCGGCACGGACGGGCTGCGCTCCAGCGCCGTACACAACGGTCTCCCCGAGGAGGAGGCGGCCGAGGCCCTCGACGTGCTCGTGACCCCGCCGCACCGGGTGTGCGGCGAGTGGACGCTCGACCTGGGCGGCGGCGTGACGGTGCTGCTGGCGAACATCGGTCCGGCGCACAGCGGTCACGACCTGACGGTGTTGGTTCCGGGTACGCCGGAGATCGTGTTCTGCGGCGACCTGGTGGAGGAGTCCGGCGAGCCGCAGGCGGGTTCGGACGCGGCGCCCCAGCACTGGCCTGCGGCGCTCGACCGGCTCCTCGATCTCGGCGGGGAGGACGCGGTGTACGTTCCGGGGCACGGTTCGACGGTGAATGCACGGTTCGTCCGCGAGCAACGCGCCACATTGGCAGCGCGTTTCGGCGTGTCGTAGCGACGACCTGCGCGTCTCTCTTATGGTCGGCCGATGCGCCAGTATTCCCCCGACCTCACGCCTCCCTGGAAGCGGAACAAGCCCGCCCCCGAGGTCCCGGCCGAACCGGACCTCGTGGTCGAAGAGATCTCAACGGGCTTCTGCGGAGCGGTGATCCGGGTCGAGAAGACGGCGCAGGGCCCGACCGTCACCCTCGAAGACCGCTTCGGCAAGCACCGCGTCTTCCCCATGCACCCCCGCGCCTTCATGATCGACGGCAAGGTCGTCACCCTCGTACGCCCCTCGGGCCCGGCCCCCGCACGCCCCACCCGCACGGCCTCCGGCTCGGTCGCGGTCCCCGGCGCCCGCGCGCGCGTGGCACGGGCGGGCCGCATCTACGTAGAGGGCAAGCACGACGCCGAACTCATCGAGCGGGTCTGGGGCGACGACCTGCGCATCGAGGGCGTGGCGGTGGAATTCCTGGAGGGCGTCGACGACCTCCCGGCGATCGTCTCCGACTTCGCCCCGGGCCCCGACGCCCGCCTGGGCGTCCTGGTGGACCACCTGGTCCCCGGCTCGAAGGAATGGAAGATCGCCCAGTCGGTGTCGAGCGACCACGCCCTGGTCGTGGGCCACCCCTACATCGACATCTGGGAAGCCGTGAAGCCGTCCTCGGTCGGCATCGACTCCTGGCCCCGCGTCCCCCACGGCCAGGACTGGAAGACGGGCGTCTGCCGCGCACTGGGCTGGCGCGTGTCCCACACGGGCGAGGCCTGGCAGCACATCCTGTCAAAGGTCCACACCTACAAGGACCTCCAACCCGAACTCCTCGGCCGAGTCGAGGAACTCATCGACTTCGTCACGGCCCATTCAAGCCCCTCCGGCGATTGAGGAGCGGGGCCCGGGGCGGAGCCCCGATCTTTCAAGCCTCGACGGCGGACGACCACACTCAAGCCCCGCCGGCGATTGAGGCGCGGGGTCCGGGGCAGAGCCCCGAGGCGTCAACCACGGCTCGGCGCAACCTCAGTCGACCAGGTCCCGCACCACCGCATCCGCCAACAACCTCCCCCGCAACGTCAACACACCCCGCCCACCCGCAAACGGCTCCGGTTCCAGCAACCCGTCCGCCAACGCCCGCTCCGCCGCCGCGCCCCCCGCCTCCCGCAGCAGCGACAACGGGCAGCCCTCACGGAGCCGTAGCTCCAAGAGGATGCGCTCGACCCGGCGGTCCTCGTCCGCCAGCACCTCACGCCCGGCCCCCGGGGACCGGCCCTCCGCCAGCGCCGCCGCGTACGCGCCCGGGTGCTTCACGTTCCACCACCGCACACCGCCCACGTGCGAGTGCGCGCCGGGACCCGCGCCCCACCAGTCGGCGCCGCGCCAGTACAGCTCGTTGTGGAGGCAGCGGCCCGCCTCCGACGTGGCCCAGTTGGACACCTCGTACCAGTCGAACCCGGCCGCGCCCAACACCTCGTCCGCGATGAGGTACCGGTCCGCGTGCACGTCGTCGTCGGTCATCGGCACCTCGCCGCGCCGGATCCGCCGCGCGAGCTGCGTGCCCTCCTCGACGATCAGCGCGTACGCCGAGACGTGGTCGGGCCCCGCCCCCAGCGCCGCCTCCAGCGAGGCCCGCCAGTCGTCGTCCGTCTCGCCCGGTGTGCCGTAGATCAGGTCGAGGTTCACGTGGTCGAACCCGGCCGCCCGCGCCTCCGCGACACACGCCTCGGGGCGCCCCGGGGTGTGCGTACGGTCGAGGACCTTGAGGACGTGCTGCCGGGCACTCTGCATGCCGAAAGACACGCGATTGAAGCCGCCGGCCCGCAGCTCCGCCAGGTACGCCGGGTCCACCGACTCCGGGTTCGCCTCGGTCGTGACCTCCGCGTCGTCCGCGAGCCCGAACTCCTCGCGGATCGCCCCCAGCATCCGTACGAGATCGGCGGCCGGAAGGAGCGTCGGCGTACCGCCTCCGACGAACACGGTGCGGACCGGGCGCGGGTCGTCACCGAGGACCTTCCTGGCCAGGCGCACCTCCTCCACCAGCGTCTCCGCGTAGTTGTCGCGGGACGCGAGGACGCCGCCGGTGCCGCGCAGCTCGGTCGCCGTGTACGTGTTGAAGTCGCAGTAGCCGCAGCGCGTGGCGCAGTACGGGACGTGCAGGTAGAAGCCGAGCGGGCGCGCCTCGGCACCCACGAACGCGGACGCGGGCAGCGAACCGTCCTCGGGCACGGGCTCACCATCGGGAAGTGCGGAAGGCATGCCCCCATTGTCCCGCCCGGCGGAGGTTCACTGCGCCTGGAGCACGAGCAGCGCCAGATCGTCGTCCGGCGGGCTGTCCGCGAAGGCGTGCACGAGCCGCCTGATGCGCTCCGCGAGCAGCGGCGCCGTGAGGCCCGCGCACCCGGCGAGGGCCAGCGCGAGCCCGTCGCCGTCGTCGAACTGGAGGGGCCCGCGGCGCCGCTCCGTCACCCCGTCCGTGACGCCGAGGAGGGTGTCCCCGGTGCGCATCATGAACGTTTCACTCGTGTAGTCCGGGTCGTCGACGACGCCGAGCAGCACCTGCGGCGTGGCCGCGGCGACGACCTCCCCGCCGGGCCGCATCAGCAGCGGCAGCGGATGCCCCGCGGAGGCGAGGGTGCAGATCACGCCGCCGTCCTCGGTGGGGGTCAGCTCGCCGTACAGCAGCGACAGGAAGCGGGAGGTGGAGCCCTCGGGCGGAACGCCGCGGCCGTCGGCGGCGGCGAGCGCGCGGGCGGCGGCGTCGGAGGCCTCGGTGGCGTCGTCGAGCAGCAGCCGGTTGAGGCGGTCGAGGACCTGGGAGACCTGGTACTCCTCGCGGGCGAGGAGACGCAGCCAGGGCCGGACGAGCCCGATGACGACGGCGGCCTCTGGGCCCTTCCCTTGTACGTCGCCGAGCGCGAAGCACCAGCGTCCCGCGCCGGCCGGGAACACGTCGTAGAAGTCGCCGCCGGGGCCGCCCGCCTCCTTCGGCTCGTAGACGAGGGCGGTCTTGACGCCGGGGATCTCGGCCATGGACGTGGGCAGCAGGCCGCGCTGCAGGATGCGGCTGATGGTGGCCTGCCGGGTGAAGCGGCGGGCGGCGCTGACGGCGAGGGCGACGCGGCGGGCGAAGTCCTCGACGAGGCCGGTGACCTCGTCGGGGAAGCGCAGCAGTCCGGCCCGGCCGATCAGCAGGATGCCGAGCGCGCGGCCGCCCGCGGAGAGCCGGTAGGCGAGCGCGGAACCGGACGCCTCGGTGGTGCCCGAGGCCATCGCGTCCATCGCGTCGAAGGGCCAGGGCACCGGCACGGCGCCCGTGTGCGGTCCTTCGGCGAGCCGCGGGGGCTCCTTCTCCAGGAGTCCGCGGAGCTCCTCGATGCGGTGTTCGTGGGTGTGCCAGACGCGGGCGAGGCGGGGCAGCGGCATCGGGTCGGCGCCGCGCAGCTCGTGCTCGACGACGCCCGGCAGGCCGCGCCCCTCCTCCTCGTAGAACCAGATGGCGCACCAGTCGGCGAGGCGCGGCACGAGGAGCTGGCCGACGAGGGCGGCGACCATGTCCTCGTCGAGCTGGCCCGCGAGCAGGTCGGAGGCCTCGGCGAGGAAGGAGAGCGCGCCGCGGTTGATCCAGTCCTGGTCCTGGGCGGCACGCCGGGACGCGGGCGCGAGGGTCTCGGCGGCGCGCAGGCAACGCTGGCGGCCGCGTACCCGGGCCGAGGTGTCGGGGAAGTCCGCGGCGGGTGTGGGGGCGTCGGCGGGCAGCCGGGCCCAGACGGTCTTGGTGCCGTTGCCGTAGGTGATGCCCCACGACTCGGCGAGGGAGGCGACGAGTTGGAGGCCGCGGCCGTACTCGGGGGTCTCCGGGGAGCGGAAGGACCGGTCGTTGCGGACGGCGCGGGCCGGGTGCCGGTCGGTGACCTCGACGACGAGTCCGGCGGACGCGCTGCCGTCGGGGGCGGCGCCCTCCAGGCGGCACAGGAGGTCGACTCCGGTGCCGGCGTGGACGACGGCGTTGGTGACGAGTTCGCTGACGACGACGGTCGCGTCGTCCATGAGGCGGCCGTCGATGGTCACGGGCACGGGTGGTGCGGCCGGTTCGGTCAGTTCGCTCAGTTCGCTCAGTTCGCCCAGTTCGTTCAGTTCGTTCAGTTCGGTCCAGTCGGCGAACGCGGACCGCAGGAAACGGCGGGCGGCCGCGGGCGCGAGCGGGTTTCCCGGCAGCGACGTGCGCGCGACGGACGGCTCCCCGGGCGGCCGGTCGGGCACGTCCGGGGAGCTGAACGCGCTGTCCCGCTGGATCGGAATGGAACCCACGTTTCGGCTCCTGAGTAGTTGTGGCAAAGACGCCTCAGGCGACACCGACAGAGTGACAGACTGGCCCCGCCCATAAGCGCCGAGTTACCTAAGTAGGCCGCTATGAGTGAGAACAGTGCTATGCGAGCACCTCAGAAGGGCTACGGTGACGAACCCATCCGCCCGAGCGATCTCCGCCCGCTGCTGGCCGCGCTGACGGCTGCCCGCGACGGCACGTTCGCCCCCGTGTCGCCCGTCGGCGACGGGATCGTCGGCGAGCTCGGCGCGGTGTTCAACCAGCTGGTGGACCGCAGCGTGCACTTCAGTTCCGAACTCACGCGGATACGACGGGAGATCATCCGGCACGGCCGGCTCGACGAGCGCATCGAGGCGAGCCCGGGGCAGGGCGCCTGGGTGACGCGGGTGAACGACATGAACAGCGTGATCGACGCGCTCGTCGCGCCCGCCGCCACCGCCACGCGGGTCCTTGAGGCGGTGGCGGACGGGGACCTCACGCAGCGTGTCGACCTGCACGACGGGAACCGGCAGCTGCGGGGCGATCTGCGCAGGCTGGGGCGCACGGTCAACAAGATGGCGGACCAGCTGTCCCTGTTCACCGGCGAGGTGACGCGGGTGGCGCGGGAGGTCGGCACCGAGGGGCGGCTCGGCGGGCGGGCGAAGGCGGCGGGGCTCTCCGGGAGTTGGCGCGATGTGACCGAGGCGGTGAACACCATGGCGTCGCGGCTCACGGCGCAGGTGCGGGACATCGCGCTCGTGACGACGGCGGTGGCGCAGGGCGATCTGACGCGTTCGGTCACGATCGAGGCGACCGGCGAACTGCTCGAACTGAAGCTGACCGTGAACACGATGGTGGACCAGCTGTCCGCGTTCGCCGACGAGGTGACCCGGGTGGCCCGCGAGGTCGGCACCGAGGGCCAGTTGGGCGGGCGCGCACAGGTGCGCGGCGTATCCGGCGTCTGGAAGGACCTCACCGACAACGTCAACTTCATGGCGTCGAATCTGACGTCGCAGGTGCGCAATATCGCGCAGGTCACGACGGCGGTGGCCAACGGCGATCTCAGCCAGAAGATCACGGTCGACGCGCAGGGCGAGATCCTGGAGCTGAAGTCGACGGTGAACACGATGGTGGACCAGCTGTCCGCGTTCGCCGACGAGGTGACCCGGGTGGCCCGCGAGGTCGGCACCGAGGGCCAGTTGGGCGGGCGCGCACAGGTACGCGGCGTATCCGGCGTCTGGAAGGACCTCACCGACAACGTCAACTTCATGGCGGACAACCTGACGTCGCAGGTGCGGAACATCGCGCTGGTGTCGACGGCGGTGGCGCAGGGAGATCTGTCGAAGAAGATCACGGTGCAGGCGCAGGGCGAGATCCTGGAGCTGAAGTCGACGATCAACACGATGGTCGACCGGCTGTCCGCGTTCGCCGACGAGGTCACGCGGGTGGCCCGCGAGGTCGGCACCGAGGGGAACCTCGGCGGTCAGGCCCAGGTCCGCGGCGTCTCGGGGGTCTGGAAGGAGTTGACCGACAACGTCAACTACATGGCGAACAATCTGACCTCGCAGGTCCGCAATATCGCGCAGGTCACCACGGCCGTCGCCCAGGGCGACCTGTCGAAGAAGATCTCGGTGGACGCGCGCGGCGAGTTCCTGGAGCTCAAGGACACCGTCAACACGATGGTGGAGCAGCTGCGGGGCTTCGCCGACGAGGTCACGCGGGTGGCCCGGGAGGTCGGCACGGACGGCCGGCTCGGCGGGCGCGCGACGGTGCACGGGGTGTCCGGGGTGTGGAAGGACCTCACGGACAACGTGAACTACATGGCGGACAACCTGACGTCGCAGGTGCGCAATATCGCGCAGGTCGCCACCGCCGTCGCCCAGGGCGACCTGTCGAAGAAGATCGACGTGGACGCGCGCGGCGAGATCCTCGAACTGAAGACGACGATCAACACGATGGTCGACACGCTCTCCTCGTTCTCCTCCGAGGTCACGCGCGTGGCCCGGGAGGTCGGCTCGCAGGGCCAACTCGGCGGCCAGGCCCGGGTCGAGGGCGTGTACGGCACGTGGAAGCGGCTGACGACGAACGTGAACGAGCTGGCGCTGAACCTGACCACGCAGGTCCGCGCCATCGCCGAGGTCGCCTCCGCGGTGACCTCGGGCGACATGTCCCGCTCGATCACGGTCGACGCGCAGGGCGAGGTCGCCGAGCTGAAGGACAACATCAACCTGATGGTGGCCAAGCTCCGCGAGACGACCCGCGCGAAGGACTGGCTGGAGTCGAACCTGGCCCGCCTCGCCGCCCTCATGCAGGGCCACCGGGACCTGATGGAGGTCGCCGATCTGATCCTGCGCGAGCTGACCCCGCTGGTGAACGCCCAGTACGGCGCCTTCTACCTCGCCGATCCGGACACCGGCCCCGGGGCCCGAACGGCCGCCCCCGCCAAGGGACTCGCCTATATCGCGGGCTACGGCCCCGCGTCCGCCTCGGTCGTCGACACCGGCGGGATGCCGGTCCACGGCCTCGTACGGCAGGCGGCACTGGAGAAGAAGCGGATCCTGGTGGAGGAGGCGCCACCGGACTACATCAAGATCAACAGCGGGCTCGGGGAGGCCTCGCCCGCGTCCGTCGTGATCATCCCGATCCTCTTCGAGGACAAGCTGCTCGGCGTGATCGAGCTCGCCTCCTTCTCCCGCTTCTCCGATGTCCACCTGGCGTTCTTCGACCAGTTCGTGAACACCATCGGCGTCGCCATCAACACGATCATCGCCAACTCGCGCACGGAGTCCCTGCTCGGCGAGTCCCAGCGGCTCGCGGTCCAGCTCCAGGAGCGCTCGGACGAACTCCAGCGCCAGCAGGCCGAACTGCAGCGCTCCAACGCCCAGTTGGAGGAGAAGGCCGCGCTGTTGGCGACCTCTTCCCAGTACAAGTCCGAGTTCCTGGCGAACATGTCGCACGAGCTGCGCACCCCGCTCAACTCCCTGCTCATCCTGGCCCGGCTGCTCTCCGACAACCCGGACGGCCATCTCAACGACCAGGAGGTGCAGTTCGCGACGACGATCCACCGCTCCGGATCCGACCTGCTCCAGCTCATCAACGACATCCTCGACCTGTCCAAGATCGAGGCGGGCCGGATGGACGTACGGCCAAGGAAGCTCCCCCTCATCAAGCTCCTCGACTATGTGCACGCCGCCTTCCGGCCCGTCACCCTCGACCGCGGGCTCGCCTTCGAGGTGTCGGTCGGCGAGGACGTGCCGCGCGAGATGTACTCCGACGAGCAGCGGCTCCAGCAGATCCTGCGCAACCTCCTGTCGAACGCCATCAAGTTCACCGCGAAGGGCCGGGTCGAACTGCGGGTCACCCGGGTCGAGGAGGGCGGCCCCGGGCAGCCGCACGAGGGCCGCGAGGGCGGCGGGGTGCTCGCCTTCGCCGTCTCCGACACCGGCATCGGCATCGCCCGCGACAAGCTCCCGGTCGTCTTCGAGGCTTTCCAGCAGGCCGACGGCACCACCAACCGCAAGTACGGCGGCACCGGGCTCGGCCTGTCCATCAGCCGGGAGATCGCCGGGCTGCTCGGCGGCCACATCGTCGCCGAGAGCGAACCGGGCGAGGGCTCCACCTTCACGCTGTACGTCCCCGTGTGCTGCCCGGGCCACGAGCCGGCCCCCGAGCCCGACCGGGCCCGCCCCGCACCGGCCCGCGGCACCACGGCCCTCGTACCGCAGCGGCAGGGCGAGTCCCCGGACGCGTACGTGCGGCCGGGCCCCGTGGAGGAGGCCGACAACTGGCCGACGCCGACGAAGCTGGAGCGCTGGCAGACCGGCCGGCCCGGCCGGGTGCTGCCGGGGCGGCGCGTCCTGATCGTCGACGACGACATCCGCAACGTCTTCGCGCTCACCCACGTACTGGGCCGCGTCGGCATGCCCGTCCTGTACGCGGAGAACGGGCGCGAGGGCATCGAGACGCTGGAGAGCCACCCCAATGTCGAACTCGTCCTGATGGACATCATGATGCCCGAGATGGACGGCTACGAGACGATCTCCGTCATCCGCGGTACGCCGAGGTGGGCCGGGCTGCCCATCGTGGCGCTCACCGCCAAGGCCATGCCCGGCGACCGCGAGAAGTCGATCGCCAAGGGCGCGAACGATTACGTACCGAAACCGGTGGACGTCGACCAGTTGCTGACCGTCGTGTGCGAGCTCCTGGCGCCCGAAGAGGCGGATCCGCCCCCTCCCGAGACTTCCGGCTCCCCGGCGACCACTGAGTGAGGCACCGTCACCATGACTACTGCAGAGTCCACTTCAGCGTCTGCGGATCGGGCCAGCATCCTCCTCGTCGACGACATGGAGGACAACCTGACCGCGCTGGAGGCCGTCCTCGGATCGCTCAACGAACCGCTCGTACGGGCCCGTTCCGGCGAGGAGGCGATGAAGGCGCTGCTGCGCAGGCAGTTCGCCGTCGTGCTCCTGGACATCCGGATGCCCGGCATGGACGGCTTCGAGACGGCGACGAACATCAAGCGCCTCGACCAGACGAAGGACGTCCCGATCATCTTCCTGACCGGCACGGACGCCGACACCGGCTACGCCTTCCGCGGCTACGCGACCGGCGCCGCCGACTATCTGACCAAGCCCTTCGACCCGTGGGTGCTACGCGCGAAGGTGACCGTATTTCTCGATCTGCACCGCAAGAACCGCCAGTTGCAGCGCCTGTTGGCGCGCGAACACGAGCAGTTCGACACCCTGGCGTCCCGGATGACGTCGATCGAGCTGCGCCTTGCCGAGGACGAGAACCCCGACGTACGCGAACTGCGCCGCGACATCGGGGAGATGAAGGAGACGCTGCGGATGATGCGCCGCGGGTAGGCGCCTGGCCGTCCCCGCCGCAGCGTCTCCTGACCCATCCGGTCAGCCCTCGCGGCTGCCCGCGTACATCTCGTCGAGCAGCCCCTTGTACTCCCGCTCGACGACCGGGCGCTTCAGCTTGAGGCTGGGTGTCAGCTCGCCGTGCTCGATGTCGAGGTCGCGCGGCAGGAGCTTGAACTTCTTGATGGTCTGCCAGCGCTGCAGGCCCTCGTTGAGCTCCTTCACGTAGCCCTCGACGAGCTGCACCGTCTGCGGCGCCGCGACGACCTCGGCGTAGGAGGAGCCGCTGAGGCCGTTCTCCTTGGCCCACTCCAGGATGGAGGGCTCGTCGAGGGAGATGAGCGCCGTGCAGAAGTTCCGGTCGGCGCCGTGCACCAGGATGTTGGAGACGTACGGGCACACGGCCTTGAACTGGCCCTCGACCTCGGCAGGCGCGATGTACTTGCCGCCGGACGTCTTGATCAAGTCCTTCTTGCGGTCGGTGATGCGCAGGTAGCCGTCGTTGGACAGCTCGCCGATGTCGCCGGTGTGGAACCAGCCGTCGGACTCCAGGACCTCGGCCGTCTTGTCGGGAAGCCCGTGGTAGCCCTCCATGATGCCGGGGCCGCGCAGCAGGATCTCGCCGTCGTCCGCGATCCGCACCTCGGTGCCGGGCAGCGGCTTGCCGACGGTGCCGGTGCGGTACGCCTCACCGGGGTTCACGAAGGAGGCGGCGCTCGACTCGGTGAGCCCGTAGCCCTCCAGGATGTGCACTCCGGCGCCCGCGAAGAAGTAGCCGATCTCCGGGGCCAGCGCGGCGGACCCGGACACGCAGGCCCGCAGCCGCCCGCCGAAGGCCTCCCGCAGCTTGCCGTAGACGAGCCGGTCGGCGGCCTTGTGCTTCGAGGCGAGCTTGAACGGCACCGAGGCGACGCCCGTACGCCGGAAGTTGTCCTGGCTGACCTTCGCGTACTCGCGCGCAACACCCGCCGCCCACTGGAAGATCTTGTACTTGGCGCTGCCGCCGGCCTTCGCCTTCGCGGCGACGCCGTTGTAGACCTTCTCGAAGATGCGCGGCACGGCGGCCATGTACGTCGGCTGCACGACCGGCAGATTCTCGATGATCTTGTCTACGCGGCCGTCGACGGCGGTGACGTGCCCGACCTCGATCTGGCCACTGGTGAGCACCTTGCCGAAGACGTGCGCGAGCGGCAGCCACAGGTACTGCACGTCCTCGCCGCTCACCAGGCCGGTCGCCGCAATGGCCTTCGCCATGTACGACCAGTTGTCGTGCGGCAGCCGCACGCCCTTGGGGCGGCCGGTGGTCCCGGAGGTGTAGATGAGGGTGGCGAGCTGGTCCTTGGTGATCGCCCCGACCCGCTCCCGGACGATGTCCGGGTTCTTCTCCAGGTACGCGGCGCCGCGCGCCTCCAGGTCCTCAAGGGTGAGCAGCCAGCCATCGGGGTCGGCGGCGTCCGGCTCGACACCCGTCGCGTCGATCACGACGACGTGCCGCAGCTCGGGGAGCTCCGCTCGGCGCGCCCGCGCCTTGGCGAGCTGCGCGGCGTCCTCCGCGACCATCACCTTGGACTCGGAGTCGGACAGGATGAACGCCGACTCGTCGTCGTTGGTCTGCGGGTACACCGTGGTGGTCGCCGCGCCCGCGCACATGATGCCGAGGTCGGCGAGTATCCACTCGACGCGGGTCGAGGACGCGAGCGCCACCCGCTCCTGCGGGCCCACGCCCAGCTCGACCAGGCCCGCGGCGATGGCGTACACGCGCTGCGCGGCCTGCGCCCAGCTCAGCGACTTCCAGTCGTCGGGGCCCGTGCCGGCGGCCGGGGGCACCGGATAACGGTAGGCCTCGGCGTCCGGTGTGGCCGCGACGCGCTCCAGGAAGAGGTTCGCCACGGAGGGCGGACGGTTCTCGATCAGGGTCTGTGTGTCGCTCACGACGTCCTCCGGGGCCCGCGACGGTGCGGCTGGTTGATACGAAGCCATTCTTCGCGGCTTGTTTAACTGGCGAGTAACCATTGGGCAGTGATCAGGGTAAGGGTCACCCGCCCGGCACGTAAGGGGCCCCGGCCTCCGACTTCATCGGACTGCGCGCTTCGTCCCCACCCCTCACAGGGCTTACACAAAAGCGGGACCCGGCAGGCATGAACGCCTGCCGGGTCCCGCTTCGGGTGTGCTTGGGGTGCGCTTGAGGTGCGCTTGGGGAGCGGCTCACTTCTTGCTCTTGGAGCCCCCGCCGTCGTCACTCGAAAGAACCGCGATGAAGGCCTCCTGCGGCACCTCGACGGAGCCGACCATCTTCATCCGCTTCTTGCCCTCCTTCTGCTTCTCAAGGAGCTTGCGCTTACGGGAGATGTCACCGCCGTAGCACTTGGCGAGGACGTCCTTGCGGATGGCGCGGATGGTCTCGCGGGCGATCACCCGGGAACCGATCGCGGCCTGCACCGGCACCTCGAAGGCCTGCCGCGGGATCAGCTCGCGCAGCTTGGCGACGAGGCGCACGCCGTACTGGTACGCCTGGTCCTTGTGCGTGATGGCGGAGAAGGCGTCGACCTTGTCGCCGTGCAGCAGGATGTCGACCTTGACGAGCTGGGCACTCTGCTCACCGGTCGGCTCGTAGTCGAGCGAGGCGTACCCGCGCGTCTTCGACTTCAACTGGTCGAAGAAGTCGAAGACGATCTCCGCGAGCGGCAGCGTGTACCGGATCTCGACCCGGTCCTCGGACAGGTAGTCCATGCCGAGCAGCGAACCGCGCCGCCCCTGGCACAGCTCCATGATCGAGCCGATGAACTCGGACGGGGCGAGCAGGGTGGCGCGCACGACCGGCTCGTACACCTCCGCGATCTTCCCCTCGGGGAACTCGCTCGGGTTCGTGACCTGGTACTCCTCGCCGTCCTCCATGATCACGCGGTAGACCACGTTGGGGGCGGTGGCGATGAGGTCGAGCCCGAACTCGCGCTCGAGCCGCTCCCGGATCACGTCCAGGTGCAGCAGCCCGAGGAACCCGACGCGGAAACCGAAGCCGAGGGCGGCCGAGGTCTCCGGCTCGTAGACGAGCGCGGCGTCGTTGAGCTGCAGCTTGTCGAGGGCGTCACGCAGCTCGGGGTAGTCGGACCCGTCCAGCGGATACAGGCCCGAGAAGACCATCGGCTTCGGGTCCTTGTACCCGCCCAGCGGTTCCTCGGCGCCCTTGTTCAGCTGGGTGATGGTGTCGCCGACCTTGGACTGCCGGACGTCCTTCACACCGGTGATCAGGTAGCCCACCTCGCCGACGCCGAGCCCGTCGGCGGCCGTCATCTCCGGCGAGTTCGTCCCGATCTCGAGCAGCTCGTGCGTCGCGCCGGTCGACATCATCCGGATCCGCTCGCGCTTGCTGAGCTGCCCGTCGACGACACGGACGTACGTGACGACGCCGCGGTACGAGTCGTAGACCGAGTCGAAGATCATCGCGCGGGCGGGCGCGTCCTTGACGCCGACCGGGGCCGGGATGTCACGGACGACCTTGTCGAGCAGCGCCTCGACGCCCATGCCGGTCTTGGCGGAGACCTTCAGCACGTCGTCGGGCTCGCAGCCGATGAGGTTCGCGAGCTCCTCGCTGAACTTCTCCGGCTGCGCGGCCGGCAGGTCGATCTTGTTCAGTACGGGAATGATCTGGAGGTCGTTCTCCATCGCCAGGTACAGGTTGGCGAGGGTCTGGGCCTCGATGCCCTGGGCGGCGTCCACGAGCAGGATGGTGCCCTCGCACGCGGCGAGCGAGCGCGAGACCTCGTACGTGAAGTCCACGTGGCCCGGCGTGTCGATCATGTTCAGGATGTGGGTCGTGCCCTGGTCGGGCCCCTCCGTGGGGGCCCAGGGCAGTCGCACCGCCTGGGACTTGATCGTGATGCCGCGCTCTCGCTCGATGTCCATCCGGTCGAGGTACTGAGCACGCATCTGCCGCTGCTCGACCACTCCGGTCAGCTGGAGCATCCGGTCGGCGAGCGTGGACTTGCCGTGGTCGATGTGCGCGATGATGCAGAAGTTGCGAATCTGAGCCGGGTCGGTGCGGCTCGGCTCGGGCACATTTTTAGGGATCGCGGGCACGCAGGGTCCTGTCTCTTGAGGCCTTCTGCCTCAGGTCGGCCTCGGTTGGGATCAATACGTAGCCTCCATCGTCCCATGAGCGGGGGACTGCGCTCGGTTTGGGCCGCCTGGAGTACGGCTGATACCGTGGGCAGCTGTGTCTCATGCCCTCTAAAGCCGAGACACGCACCCAGTAGAAATCACCGGTACGGGTCCTTCACCGGCCCCGTGCCAGAACCTGCAAAGGCTCATTTCGTGGCGAACATCAAGTCCCAGATCAAGCGGATCAAGACCAACGAGAAGGCGCGGCTGCGCAACAAGGCCGTCAAGTCCTCCCTCAAGACCGCGATCCGCAAGGCCCGTGAGGCCGCTGCCTCCGGTGACGTCCAGAAGGCCGTCGAGGCCCAGCGCGCTGCCGCGCGTCAGCTCGACAAGGCCGTCTCCAAGGGCGTCATCCACAAGAACCAGGCCGCCAACAAGAAGGCCGCGCTTGCTTCGAAGGTCGCGTCCATCCAGGCCTGACCTGTCTGTTTGACCTGATCCACCGTCGGTAGGACCCGGGCGGGCCCTCTCTCATCCGCCCCCGACCGACACCCAGAGCCCGCACGCGACTGCGTTCGCCACGCGGGTGCGGGCTCACCACACGCATAACCCGAAGCCCCGTCCTTCCCCAGGGCGGGGCTTCGGTGTGTCCGGACACAGACCTCCAGCCCGGACAACTCCAGCCCGTCCGGCGCTTGAGGACACGACGCTGCCCACTTCCAGCCCGTCCGGCGCTTGAGGACACGGCCGAAGGCCGCAGGGGGGTCTGGGGGCGCAGCCCCCAGGGATGGGACGGGTAGGGGCGGCGGGGGCGACTTCCCCCCACCCCCCCCCGGCCCGGCAGGGCCTATCGCGCTCGGGCAGCCCGCGCCACCGTCACCACAGCCTTCTCCAACGCATACTCCGGGTCATCCCCGGCCCCCTTCACCCCGGCATCCGCCTCCGCAACCGCCCGGAGGGCAACCGCAACCCCATCCGGCGTCCACCCCCGCATCTGCTGCCGCACCCGGTCCACCTTCCACGGCGGCATCCCCAACTCCCGCGCCAAATCCGCCGGACGGCCACCCCGCGCCGACGACAACTTCCCGATCGCCCGCACCCCCTGCGCCAACGCCGACGTGATCATCACCGGCGCCACCCCGGTCGCGAGCGACCACCGCAACGCCTCCAACGCCTCGGCCACCCGCCCCTCCACGGCCCGATCGGCCACGGTGAAGCTGGAGGCCTCGGCCCGCCCCGTGTAGTAACGCCCGACGACCGCGTCGTCGATGGTCCCCTCGACATCCGCGGCCAACTGCGACACGGCGGACGCCAACTCCCGCAGATCACTCCCGATGGCATCGACGAGCGCCTGCGACGCCTCGCCGGTGGCGGACCGCCCGAGCGCCCGGAACTCGGCCCGCACGAACGCCAGCCGATCCGCCGGCTTCGTCATCTTCGGACAGGCCACTTCCCTGGCCCCGGCCTTACGGGCCGCGTCCAGCAAGCCCTTCCCCTTGGCGCCACCGGCGTGCAGCAGCACCAGCGTGATCTCCTCGGCGGGCGCGCCGATGTACGCCTTGACGTCCTTGACCGTGTCCGCGGACAGGTCCTGCGCATTGCGTACGACGACGACCTTGCACTCGGCGAACAGCGAGGGGCTCGTCAGCTCGGCCAACGTGCCCGGCTGCAGCAGATCGGGGGTGAGGTCCCGCACGTCGGTGTCCGCGTCGGCGGCGCGCGCGGCCGCCACGACCTGCTGCACCGCGCGGTCGAGCAGCAGGTCCTCCTGCCCCACCGCGACGGTGAGAGGAGCGAGGGGATCGTCGTTTGCAGTCTTCCTGGCCATCGCGCCAAGCATCCCACGCGCCACTGACAACGCCGGGCCCTACGGCTCTACGGGCCCACGGGCCCACGGGCCCACGGGCCCACGGTTACGGGCCTACAGAGTTACGGGCCTACAGAACCAGAACCGGTGCGCCGAAACGGCACAGAACCGCGGCGGAGCCTACGGCTCCTCGCGCCACCCGTCCCACTCCCCCGCGAACGCGTCCAGCGCCCCGGCGTCGAGCCGCCCCTCCGCGTCCTCGACGACCACCAGCCACTGCGCGTCCTCGGCGTCGTCCTCACCGGCCAGCGCGTCCCGTACGAGCTGCGGCTCCTCGGTCACCCCGAAGCGCTCCCCGACCGCCTCCGCGGCCTCCTCGGCGGCGTCTCGGTCGGGCAGCACCAGTACGTGTCTCACATCGCTCACGCCCCCATCTTCGGACACGTCGGCGACGGCGCCGCACGGGGTCAGCCCTTCGGCACGACCTGTACGTCGAGGTCGATCCGGACGCTGGAGCCGACGACGGCGATGCCCTTCGCCAGCATGGTCTGCCAGCTCACGGTGAAGTCGTCGCGGTGCAGCTCCGTGCTCGCGCGGCAGGCGGCGCGGGTCTCGCCCTCCATGCCGACGCCAAGGCCCAGGTACTCGGCGTCGAGGGTGACCGTCCTGGTCACGCCGTGCAGCGACAGCGCCCCGGTGATCGCCCAGCGGTTGCCGCCCTTGTGCACGAAGCGGTCGCTGTAGAACTCCAGCGTCGGGAAGCGCTCGACGTCGAGGAAGTCGGCGGACCTGAGGTGGTCGTCGCGCATCTTGACGTTCGTATCGATGGACGAGGCGTCGATGACGACGTGCATCGCGGAGTCCTCGGCCCGCTCGGCCACGCGCAGCGCGCCCGCGAACGTGTTGAATCGGCCGTACACCCGCGCCATCCCGATGTGCCGCGCCGTGAACGCGATCGAGGAGTGCATCGGCTCGACCTCCCAGTCCCCCGGCTCCGGCAGCGGCGGGGGCGCTGCGACCTGGAGCGTGACGTCACCGAGCGCGGCGTGCCCGCTCTCCGTCACGGTGGCGCCGCCGCGGAACGGCGCGTACCCCTCGGCCGAGACGGCGAGCCGATAGTCCCCCGGAGGCACGGCCGCCACGAACGAGCCGTACGGATCGACGCCCCCGCTCACCACCTTGCGCCCCATCGCGTCGTTCACCGCGAACTCCGCGCCGCGCACCGGCTCGCTCACGGGATCGATGATCCGGCCGCTGAGCACCCCCGCGCTCGGCGGCACCGTCAGCCCCGCGAGGGGACCACCGCCATGAGTCCGGTTGGTACCGTTTCTCCACTTAAGGCCGAACATGACCTACCCACCCCAGAACGCCTGAACAACTACCTGAACTGCTGCATTGAGAAGCATTCGATCACCGTGGCGAGTTTCGAAGCAACATCCGCTCACATCGCAAGAACACCGCTCCGCCTCCCCCTCCTCCTCTCGCGGTCGCGACCGCGACCGCGCCGTCCCGGTCCGTTCTGAGCACGGCCGAACCGCGCGCCCGCAGCGCCGCCAGCGTGCTCGGCGCCGGGTGCCCGTACGGGTTGTCGCGGCCCACCGACACCAGCGCCACGCGGGACGCGGCCCTGCGCAACAGCTCCGGATCTTGGTACGCCGAGCCATGATGGGCGATCTTCAATACGTCGACCGGGGGCAGCCCGGCCCCGGCGGGCGTTCTCAACAGGGCGCGCTGCGCGGGCGGTTCGAGGTCGCCGAGGAGCAGCAGGGTCAGCCCGGCGACGCGGACGAGCAGGGTCACGCTCGCGTCGTTCGGCCCGTCCGGAGTCGGCGCCGGGTCCGGCGGCGGCCACAGCACCCGCCAGTCGAGCGGCCCCGCTCTGCGCCGCTCCCCCGCCACCACCCGCACCACCGGGACCGCCCGCCGGGCCGCCTCCGCGCGCACGAAGTCGACCTGGTCCCGCGGCTCCTGGAACCCGGTCGTCTCGATCTGCCCCACCTCCCTTCCGCGCAACACCCCCGCGAGCCCGGCCACATGGTCCGCGTGGAAGTGCGTGAGCACCACCGCCGGGATCCGGGTGACGCCCAGCGAGCGCAGGCACCGGTCGACGAGCAGCGGGTCGGGGCCCGCGTCCACCACCACCCCGGTCCCCGCCCCGGCCGCGAGCACCAGCGCGTCGCCCTGCCCCACGTCGCACATGACCAACCGCCAGCCGGCCGGCGGCCACCCGGTGACGCCCCGCACGAGCGGCGCGGGCCGCACGACCACCAGCACGAGCAGCAGCGCGCACGCCCCGCAGATCCAGGGCGACTTCAGCGCCCTTCGCCCCACGAGCACCAGCACCGCCGTGCCGAGCGCGAGCAGCGCCCCGCCGCCCCAGCCGCCCGGCCAGTCCACCCCGCTGCCGGGCAGCGCGGCCCCGGCCCGCGCGAGGTCCGCGATCCACCCGGCGGGCCAACCGGCGCACCAGGCGAGGAACTTCGCCACCGGCATGGCCAGTGGCGCCGACGCCAGCGCCCCGAATCCGAGCACGGTCGCGGGCGCGACGGCGAACTCCGCGAGCAGATTGCACGGCACCGCCACCAGGCTCACCCGCGCCGCCAGCACCACGACGACCGGCGCGCACACGGCCTGCGCGGCGGCGGCCGCCCCCAACGCCTCGGCGAGCCTTCCCGGCACCCCGCGCCGCCGCAGCGCCGCGCTCCACCTGGGCGCCAGCGTCAGCAGCGCTCCCGTGGCGAGCACCGACAGCAGGAACCCGTAACTCCGCGCCAGCCACGGGTCGTACAGGACGAGCAGCAGCACGGCCGTGGCCAGGGCGGGGAGCCGGGATCTGCGGCGGCCCGTGGCCACGGCGAGCAGTGCGATCAGCCCGCACGACGCCGCCCGCAGCACGCTCGGCTCCGGCCGGCACACCACCACGAAGCCGAGCGTGAGGGCCCCGCCGAGCACCGCGGTCGTCCGCAACGGCAGCCCGATCCGGGGCGCGAGGCCGCGCCGCTCGACGCGCTGTGCGGTGCCGGGCGGGCCGATCAACAGGGCGAGGAGAATGGTGAAGTTGGCGCCGCTGACCGCCATGAGGTGCAGCAGGTCCGTCTCCTCGAAGGCCGCGTGCAGCTCCGGTGTCACGCGCGCCGTGTCGCCCACGACGAGCCCCGGCAGCAGGGCCCGCGCATCCGTGTCGAGCCCGCCCGTGGCCTCGCGCAGCCCGTCCCGCAACGCTCCGGCCACCCGCTGCGCGCGGCTCGGCGCCGCCACCGCCCACGCCCGCTCCCCGCCCCCGACGCGCAGCACCGCCGCGATCCGGTCCCCCTCCGTCATCGGTGGCGCGAGACTCCCCCGCACCCGCAGCCGGGTGCTCGGCAACACCGAAAGCCACGGGCTGCCGCGCGCCTCGCCGCCCACCACGACCAGCACCGGCGCCCGGGTCCGCGCCGCGCTCCCGTCCGGCGCCGTCACCCGCACCACGTCCGCCTCCACCAGCACGGACGTCGGCGCCGCGTGGTCCCCGCGAACCCGTGGCCGGGTGCGCCGGGGATCGGACGTCACCTCCAACTCGGCCTCCACGCGCGCGAAGCGCTCCGCGAGGTTCGGCACGGGGCCGCGTCGCAGGTCCGCCCCGTGCAGCCCGGCGGAGGCGGCGGCCGCGGCGACGCACAGGAGCAGCGACGCCGCCGAAGGGCCGCGCCAGGACGGTGAGTGGGCAAGATCAAGCCTCCGCGGCGCTTGAGCGGCGGGGTCCGGGGCGGCGCCCCGCGACCTCGGCCCCGGCGGGCCGCGCCACACCAACACCCCCACCCCGCCCACCGCACACACCACCGCCACCAGCCCCGCCCACCACGGCGACCCGGTCACCAGCAGCGCCGCCGCACCCCACGCCGCGAGCGCGGGTGGCACCAACCGCAGGTCCAGCGGCCCCTCTTGGCGCGGATGCGCGTCCCCGAGCCGCCCCGCCGCGGCCGGCACGTCCCGGCCGCCCGTCACCGCCGTCATGGCCGCACGAGATTCTGAAGATCCGCGAAGCGCCGGTCACCGATGCCATTGACCTCGCGCAGCTCGTCCACGGAGCGGAAACCACCGTGCTCCGTGCGGTAGTCGAGGATGTGCTGCGCCAGCACGGGGCCGACGCCGGGCAAGGTGTCGAGCTGCTCGACGGTGGCCGTGTTGAGGCCGACCGGTCCCGCGGGCGCCGCCCCCGCGGAGCCGCCCGCGCCCGCGGATCCGCCCGCCGACACGGACCCACCCGGTGGCGCCGCCCCACCCGGCGGCGCGGCCCCGGCCGCCGCGGGCGCGCCCACCAAGACCTGCTCGCCGTCCACAAGAAGCCGCGCCCGGTTGAGCCCCGCCGTGTCCACACCGGGCCGCAACCCACCCGCCGCTCGCAGCGCGTCCGCGACACGCGCCCCGGCGGGCAGCCGGTGGATGCCCGGTCGCCGGACCTTGCCGCTGACGTCCACGACGATCCCCGTGGCACCGCTCGCCGCCGGGGCCGACACGGCGGACGAGGCGCCGGGCGGGGCGGCGCCCGCATCCGGTGGCGCCACCGCTCGCGGCGCCGCCGCCCGCACCTGCTCGGGCGCCCGCACCGGCTGCGTACGCCCCGCCCAGAAGTGCTGCACGGCGAAGAGCGCCACCACCCCGACGAGCAAGGCCAGCGCAACGGCTCCGCGCCGCTCGACCCCGCACCGCGTCCGCACCCACAACGGCACCCGGTCCGCCACGGCGAGCGAGGCACGCTGCCGCCAGGAGGCCACCGGGGGCTGAGGAGATTCGACCTGGACCGACGGCTCGGCCTCCCGCACGGGCGGCGCGAACAACGCCTCCGCCCGCACCCGCGTCCGCTCCGCCTCCACCCGCCTGCGCCGCGCCCGCCGCCGCACCACGTGCCGCCGCCGGGCGCGGATGTCGGACGCGGGGTCACGCCCGGGTCCGCTGGATCCGTGCGCCGTCCGTGTCAGTGATCGCGTCTGTGGTCGTGTCAGAGATCGCGTCTGTGCTCGAAGTGCCATGTCACGAGACGTTAGGCACCGCACCACCGACAAGTGGATCTTGCTCAATTCCCGGGGATTACCCGGCAGTTGTGGACAACTCCGTCACCCGCACGAGCACCGAAACCCGGCACCCGCACCCCGCAACCCCGCACCCGAAACCCGGCACCCGACGACGGACGCCGCCTACACCCGAGGCGACACCACCGCCCCCAACAACCCCGGCCCGGTGTGCGCCCCGATCACCGCCCCCACCTCGCTGACATGCAGCTCGGCAAGGCCCGGCAGCTGCTCGCGGAGCCACCCCGCGAGCTCCTCCGCCCGCTCCGGCGCGGCCAGATGGTGCACGGCGATGTCCACCTGCCCGCTGCCCGCCCGCTCGGCCACGATCTCCCGCAGCCGCGCGATCGCCTTCGACGCCGTGCGGACCTTTTCCAGGAGTTCGATGCGGCCGCCGTCGAGCTGGAGCAGCGGCTTGACCGCGAGCGCGGAGCCGAGCAGCGCCTGCGCGGCGCCGATCCGGCCGCCCCGGCGCAGATAGTCCAGGGTGTCGACGTAGAAGTACGCGGAGGTGCCCGAGGCCCGCTTCTCCGCCGCGTTCACCGCCTCGTCGACGGTGCCTCCCGCGTCGGCCGTCTCCGCCGCCGCGAGCGCGCAGAAGCCGAGGGCCATGGCCACCATCCCGGTGTCCACGACGCGCACCGGCACCGGGGCCTCGCGCGCGGCCATGACGGCGGCGTCGTACGTCCCGGAGATCTCGGCGGACAGGTGCAGCGAGACGATGGCGGTGGCGCCGGACTCGGCGACCTCGCGGTAGGTCTCGGCGAACTGTTCCGGGGAGGGTCTCGACGTCGTCACCGACCGCCGCTTCTGCAGCGCCTGAGCGACCGAGCGGGCGGAGATCTCCGTGCCCTCCTCGAGCGCCCGGTCACCCAGGACCACGGTCAACGGCACCGCCGTGATGCCGTGGCGCTCCATCGTCCGCTGCGGCAGGTAGGCCGTTGAATCGGTGACGATCGCGACATGGCGGGACATGCACCGGAGATTACCTGCCGGGCTCCCGCCGCGGCAGCCCGGCCCCTGCCTCCCGGCCACCGACCGACGGACGTCGGCCAACGATCAAGTCGTGCTCTCCGGACGGGGTTTCTTCTCCCACGGATACGTCGGCCGTACACCTGGCGGAGTGATCGAGGGCCGCTCCTGTGCCGGCCTGGTCGCAGGCCCGGTCGTCTCCGCCGCCCCGGACTCCGGCCCGGTCGCCCCGGGCCCCGGCTCCGCCGTCCAGTGCCGCAGCGCCCCGGCCTCCAGGTCGATCTGCGAGCTCAGCGCGTCCAGGTCGTCGCCCGCGAACCGGGTGGCCCGGTCGCGGGCCGCGTGCCGCAGTGCGTCGGCGGACTGCGTGACCCGTTCCGTACGCGTCCTGAGCTCCGGCAGCAGCCGCGCCACCTGCGCCTTGTCGGGCTCGCTCTCCAGGCGCTTCAGCTCGGCGTCCAACTCGTGCCCGTGCGCGCTCAGGCGCTCGAAGAGGCCGAGGGACTCCTTCAGCGACGGGTCCTCGGCCACGCGCTCGTGCAGCGCGTCCTGCGTGGCCCGCATGGAGGTGCGCAGCTTCAGCCGCAGCTGCGCCAACTCGGCCGCCGCGCCGGGCTGCGCGTAGCTCTTGGCGCGCAGCGTGGTGTCCTCCACCGCACGCCGCGCCTGCTCGACCTTGCGGTCCACCCCGCGCTTGGCCGCGCCGACGGCCTTCACCGTCACGTAGGCACCGAACACCAGGAACGCCACGAAGATCAGCGCGATGATCACAAGCACGGTTTCCATAGCGCTCTCTCCTCCAGGTCGCCCCGCCCACCGCTGTCTCCACGGTAAACGGAACGGGCAGGCCGAGGGTTCCAGCGGAACCCCCAACCTGCCCGTAGGGAACAACCCTGAGCGCCGTACGCAGGAGCTACGCAGGCACGATGTTCACCAGCTTCGGCGCCCGCACGATGACCTTGCGGATGCCGGCGCCGTCCAGCGCGGCGACGACCTTCTCGTCGGCCAGGGCGATCTTCTCCAGCTCCTCGTCGGAGATCGACGGGGCGACCTCCAGGCGGGCCTTGACCTTGCCCTTGATCTGGACGACGCAGGTCACGGCCTCGTCGACCACGTACTCGGGGTCGGCGACCGGGAAGTCCTTGTGGACGACCGAGTCGGTGTGGCCCAGCTTGCGCCACAGCTCCTCGGCGATGTGCGGGGCCAGCGGCGCGACCAGTAGCACCAGGCGCTCGGCCACGGACCGCGGCAGCGTGCCGCCCTGGTAGGCCTTGACCAGGTGGTTGTTCAGCTCGGTGACCTTGGCGATGGCGGTGTTGAAGCGCATGCCCTCCAGGTCGCCGCGCACGCCGTCGATCGCCTTGTGCAGCGCGCGCAGCGTCGCCACGTCGATGTCCGCCTCGGCGACGTCGGCCACGGTGACCTCGCCGGTCGCCTCGTCGACGACGTTGCGCCACAGCCGCTGCAGCAGCCGGAACTGGCCGACCACCGCGCGCGTGTCCCACGGCCGGGAGACGTCCAGCGGGCCCATCGCCATCTCGTACAGGCGCAGCGTGTCCGCGCCGTACTCGGCGAAGATCTCGTCCGGAGTGACGGCGTTCTTCAGGGACTTGCCCATCTTGCCGAGCAGCCGGGAGACCTTCTCGCCCTGGTAGTAGTACGCGCCGCCCTGCTCCTCCACCTCGGCGGCCGGCACGGCGATCCCACGCGAATCCCGGTAGACGTACGCCTGGATCATGCCCTGGTTGTACAGCTTGTGGAACGGCTCGCAGGACGAGATGTGGCCCAGGTCGAACAGCACCTTCGACCAGAAGCGCGCGTACAGCAGGTGCAGTACGGCGTGTTCCTGGCCGCCCACGTACAGGTCGACGCCGCCGTGCGGCATGCCCTCGCGCGGGCCCATCCAGTACTGCTCGATCTCCGGGTCGACCAGCTGCTCGTCGTTGCGCGGGTCCAGGTAGCGCAGCTCGTACCAGCACGAACCCGCCCAGTTGGGCATGGTGTTGGTCTCGCGGCGGAACTTCCGCGGGCCCTTGCCGTCGCCCAGGTCCAGGGTGACGTTGACCCACTCCTCGTTGCGTGACAGCGGCGTCTCGGGCTGGGTGTCGGCGTCGTCCGGGTCGAAGGTGCGGGGGCTGTAGTCCTCGACCTCGGGCAGCTCCAGGGGCAGCATCGACTCGGGCAGCGAGTGGGCGACGCCGTCCTCGTCGTAGACGATCGGGAAGGGCTCGCCCCAGTAGCGCTGGCGGCTGAACAGCCAGTCGCGCAGCCGGAAGTTGACCGTGCCGGCGCCGATGCCGGTGCGCTCCAGCCACTCGGTCATCCGCGCCTTGGCGTCGGTGACGCCCAGGCCGTCCAGGTCGACCTCGTCGCCCGCCGAGTTGACCAGCTTCGCCTCGTACGCGACGAACGCGTCGTCCCACGTCGAGGGGTCGGTGCCGCGGTCGTCGGACGGCTCGACAACGCACCGCATGGGCAGCTCGAAGGCGCGCGCGAAGGCGAAGTCGCGGGCGTCGTGCGCCGGGACAGCCATGATCGCGCCGGTGCCGTAGCCCATCAGTACGTAGTCGGCGATGAAGACCGGAACCTGCTCGCCGCTGACCGGGTTGGTGGCGAACGCGCCCGTGAAGACGCCGGTCTTGTCCTTGGCCTCGGCCTGGCGCTCGACGTCGGACTTGGAGGCGGCCTGCTTGCGGTAGGCGGCGACGGCCTCGGCAGGCGTCGCGTGGCCGCCCGTCCACACGTCGTGGGTGCCCTCGGGCCAGGCGGCCGGGGTGATCTTCTCGACCAGGTCGTGCTCGGGGGCCAGCACCATGTAGGTGGCGCCGAACAGGGTGTCCTGGCGGGTCGAGAAGACGGTGATCTTCTCCTGGCCTGAGCCATCGGCATCCGGCACGGCGAAGTCGATGCGCGCGCCCTCGGAGCGGCCGATCCAGTTGCGCTGCTGCAGCTTGATCGCCTCGGGCCAGTCCAGGCCGTCCAGGTCGTCGATCAGGCGGTCCGCGTAGGCGGTGATGCGCATGTTCCACTGGCGCAGCTTCGCCTTGAAGACGGGGAAGTTGCCGCGCTCGGAGCGGCCGTCGGCGGTGACCTCCTCGTTGGCCAGCACGGTGCCCAGGCCCGGCGCCCAGTTCACGGGCGCGTCGGAGGCATACGCCAGGCGGTACTCGCCCAGGACCTCGGCGCGCTCGAACTCGCTCAGGTCGGACCAGGCACGGCCGCCGGGAACGGCGCGCTCACCGGTCTCGAACTGCTTGACCAGGTCGGCGATCGGACGGGCCTTCTTCAGGTCGTCGTCGTACCAGGAGTTGAAGATCTGCAGGAAGATCCACTGCGTCCACTTGTAGTACTCCGGGTCGATCGTGGCGAACGACCGGCGCTGGTCGTGCCCCAGGCCCAGGCGGCGCAGCTGGACCTTCATGTTCTCCATGTTGGCCTCGGTCGACGTGCGCGGGTGGGTGCCCGTCTGCACGGCGTACTGCTCGGCGGGCAGGCCGAACGCGTCGAAGCCCAGGGTGTGCAGCACGTTGTGGCCCGTCATGCGCTGGAAGCGCCCGAAGACGTCCGTGGCGATGTAGCCCAGCGGGTGGCCGACGTGCAGGCCCGCACCGGAGGGGTACGGGAACATGTCCATGATGAACTTCTTGGGCCGCGCGGCGATCGCCCGGTCCGCCTCGGTGGTCCCGGCCAGGTCACCGGTCGGGTTCGGCGCCTCGTACGTGCCCTCGGCGTCCCAGAAGTCCTGCCAGCGTGCCTCGATGTCGGCGGCCATGGCCGCCGTGTAGCGGTGCGGCGCGACCGCCGCCTCGGAAGCGGCGGCGGTGTTCGTCTCGCTCATGATCCTCAATGCTCCATCGATCGTCTCTGCCAGCGGCCAGTGCTTAGGGAAGTCCCAGGAACTCCAGTGCTTAGGAAATGAAAAAACCCCTCGCACAGGAGGGGGCGCCGCGCTGAGGTGATTCCTTGATCAGCGCGGCTTGCTAAGCAGAAGGCGTACGGCACGCATGGCGTCAGGGTACCGCAGCGCTCGCACGACCCGCGACGAGGTTCCGCACACCCCGCTCCACCCCACGGGTTACTCGGCGTACCGCCCCCTATAGGGACAACGCGAAGTCCGGGCAGCCACTAGATAACGGCGAGATAACTCAAACCTCGTACTGCCCGGTATGCGGCGACCTAGAGTGCGGCCCTGTGGGACCACCGTGCCGAGCCATTCGGAGTCGCCCCCATGAACCCTCGCACCCCTCACACCCCTCGCACCCCTCGCACCCCTCACACCCCTCACACCCCTCACACTCTGAACTCCCTTCGTACGCCGACGAGTTCACGCACTCCCGGCACCGGCCGCCGGACGAGAACCGGGCTGCTCGTCGCGGGAGTCGTCCTCCTGTTACCCGTGCTCGTGGCCACCGGGAGCGACGCTGTGCGGGCGCTGCTCGACTTCGGCGCGGGCGTGCTCTGCCTGGTCTCCCTGACCTCGTCCGTCGTGTGGGGTCTTGTCGCCTCCGACCGGGTCTTCCTCACCTCGCGGCAGCGGCTGCTTTCGCAGGCCGTGCACCGGATCACCGCGGTGTCCTCGCTGGTCTTCCTGCTGCTGCACATCAGCGTGAAGCTGGCGCTCTCGCACGTGACGCTGCTCGGCGCGCTGATCCCGTTCTCGCTGGGCTTCGACGGCGGCGCGGGCCTGATCGGCCTGGGCGTGACCGCCGGACTCCTCATGATCACGACGGCCGTCACGGGCGCGCTGCGCAGCTCCATGGCCTCCCCCGCCCGGCTCGCCGCCCGCTGGCGCGCGACCCACATGCTCGCCTACCCGGCCTGGTGCTTCGCCCTCATGCACGGCCTGTACGCGGGCCGTCCCGCGAAGGCGTACGTGATCGTCCTGTACTGCCTCGCCCTGGTCGCGGTCGCCGGCGCGGTGGCCCTGCGGGCGGCGCCGCAGGCCGTGCGGCGCAAGGTCGCGATCCGGATCCTGGAGTTCCTCGACGCCGGTCCGCGCGCCACCGGCACCAGGCGGGCCGGGGCGCAGCCCCCACAGCCGCCGCAGCCCCGCGCGGAGCCCGCACAGCCCCCGTCGTACATCCCGCAGACAGCCCCGCAGGCCGCCGCCGCGCCGACGCCCTCCCCGCCCCCGCCGCCCGACATCGGCTTCGCCGCCGCCTACCGCGCCGTGTCGGCGCTCCCCCGCTCGGAGCTGCCCACGCAGTCGGTGCCGTACGCGCAGCAGTACGCGCCGCAGTACGCCGAACCCGCGCCGCCCACGGCGTCCGAGCGCTGGCCCGCCCCCTCCCCGCCGCCTCCGGCCCAGGCCCCGCCCTCCATGTACGACCCGGCGTACGACACGCCCTACGGAGGCGTCCCCGGCTACCCCACCGCTCACGGGAACGCATACGGGGACGACGTGAACAGTGGCGCCTACGAAGACGTCTATAAGGAAGCGGACGCCTACAAGGAAGCGGCCGATTCCACCGAACCGCTCCCCGGCCCCTTCCAAGCACCCGCTTCCGGCGAGCCCTGGACCACGCCCTACGGAGGCCCGCAGTGAACACGGCACTGCCCGACGTCCCGGAGGTCCGGGTCGTCGGTCTTCCCCAGCTCACTTCGGGGTTCGACCTCGTGGAGCGGCTCGACCTCGACATGCACCTGAAGGTGCACGGCCCGCTGGAACCCATGGCGGGCGAGCCGCTCGCCCAGCTCGCCCAGGCGATATCCCTGCGCGGCCGGGGCGGCGCCGGCTTCCCCTTCGCCGAGAAGCTGCGCGCGGTCGCGGAGTCGGCGATCCGGCGCGGCGTGCGCCCGGTCGTCGTCGTCAACGGCAGCGAGGACGAGCCCGCCTGCCGCAAGGACACCGTCCTGATCAACCGGGCCCCGCACCTGATCCTGGACGGCGCCCTGCTCGTCGCGGAGGCCATCGGCGCGCGCACCCTGGTCGTCGGCGTGACCCGCGACAGCACCGAGGCGTCGATGCAGGCGGCACTCGCCGAGCGCGGCCTGTCGAACCGCCGCAACTCGCCGCTACGCGCGCGCGTGCAGCGCAATCCGGTGCGCATGGTCACCGGGGAGTCCTCGGCCCTGATCCGCTCGGCGGACGGCGGCCCGCCGATGCCGCCGGGCCGCAAGGTGCGCGCCTCCGACGCCGGGGTGGGCGGCGCCCCCACGCTCCTGTCGAACGCGGAGACCTTCGCCCAACTCGCCGTCGCCGCCCGCACGGGGGCCGAGCGCTACTGCCGCACGGGCCTGCACGACGAGCCCGGCACGGTCCTGCTGACGCTCTCCGGAGCGGTCTCCCGGCCGATGGTCCTGGAGGTGCCGTCCGGCGTCCCGCTGCGCTACGTACTCCAGCTCGCGGGCGCGCCCCCACTCCCCCAGGGCGTCCTCACCGGCGGCTACCACGGCAAGTGGCTGGACGGGGTCGGGGCGCAGGACGCCATCGTCTCCCGCGCCTCCTTGGAGGCCTCGGGCGGCGCTCTCGGCGCCGGCGCGATCCTGCCGATCGGCCCGGACACCTGCCCGCTGGGCGAGGCCCTGAAGGTGGCGCAGTGGCTGGCCTCGGAGAGCGCGGGCCAGTGCGGGCCCTGCTACTTGGGTCTGCCCGCGGCGGCGCGCGGCCTGGAGGACGTACTGAACGGCGGCGGGCCGACCGCCCTGGAGGCGCTGCGCGAGGTCACGCGCGCGGTGAAGCGGCGCGGGGCGTGCAAGCACCCGGACGGTTCGGCGGCGTTCATCGAGTCGACGATCTCGGCGTTCACCGACGACCTCGCCGCGCACGTCCTGGGCGCCGGCTGCGGCCGCCCGGTGCTCGGGGTGCTGCCGCTGCACGCGCAGGCCCCGGCGAGCGCGCCGTCCAGCGGGAAGCGGCTCGCCGTCGACTGGACGCTGTGCCGGGGACACGGCCTGTGCGCGGACATCGTCCCCGAGCTGCTGCAGCTGGGCCCGGACGGTTTCCCGACGGTCGCGGAGGCGGCGGTGCCGGCCTACTCGGAGGCGAACGCGGTACGGGCCGTGCGCCGCTGCCCCGCGCTGGCGCTGCGCATCGAGGAGGACTCCTCGGCGGAGCGGCAGGACCGCAGGCCGCCGCGCCCGGCGCTCCCGCCCGGCCGCAGCAGGGCCCGACGCTAATGGAGACAGCCGACGGAGACATACGAAAGCGGGCCACCCGATCCGGGTGGCCCGCTTTCAACTTCCTGTGGAGCTAAGGAGAATCGAACTCCTGACCTCTTGCATGCCATGCAAGCGCTCTACCAACTGAGCTATAGCCCCTTGCTTTGGTCCCCCGGGGGTTTCCCTGTCGGTCTCCCCGGCGGCGACGCCAACATTACACGGTCACCGGGGTGCATCACCAAATCGTTTCCCTTCCGCCCCCTTCTGTACGGAAAAGTCGCTACTTGCGGGCAGTATCGTGCCCTCACGTGACTGTGCTCGCCCTGCCCCGCACCCGCCACGCCCCTGTCGCTCTCGGCGCCTGTCTGTTCTCGTTCGCGGCCTTCGTGATCGCCCAGCGCGCGGCCGAGGTCTCGATGATCGACCTGATGGTCTACCGGGCGGAGGGCTGGACGGTCCGCACCGGTGGCGACCTCTACGCACTACGCGCGACCTACGCCGACCTGCCCACCACCTACCCGCCGTTCGCCGCGCTGCTGTTCCTGCCGCTGACGTTCCTGGACGTGGTGACCATGAAGGTCGCCGCGACCGCCCTGAACCTCGCCCTCCTCGTCGCGCTGACGCACCTCTCCATGCGCCTCGTGCGCCGCCACGCGCGCGTGGAGCACGCGTTGTGGGTGGCGGCCGGCGCCGTGTGGTGCGAGCCGGTGTGGACGACGCTGCGCTACGGGCAGGTCAATCTGCTGCTCGCCGTGCTCGTCCTGTGGGACCTGACACGACGGCCCGGACACCGCTGGGCGGGCATGGGCATCGGTGTCGCGGCGGCGATCAAGCTGACGCCCGCGCTGTTCGCCGTGTTCCTGCTGTGCACGGGGCTCGCGCTGCTTGCGCGGGGCGGGGCCTGGCGGCCGTGGGTGCGCGGGGCGTGCGTGGCGGCGGGCTCGTTCGTGTGCGTGACCGTGCTGACGGCCCTCGTCCTGCCGCGCGACTCCCGGCACTTCTGGACGCGGACGGTCTTCGAGTCGGACCGCCCCGGCCACGCGGAGGAGACCGGCAACCAGTCGCTGCGCGGCGTCCTGGCCCGCCTCCTGCACACCGGCGACCCGGGGGCGTGGTGGACCGGGGCCGTCGCCGTGACGGCCGTCGTCGGGCTCGCGGTCGCGGTCGCGGCGGCGCTGCGCGGGCGGCGGGCCCAGGCGGCGGTGGCGTGCGCGACGACGGCGCTCCTGGTCAGCCCGGTCTCGTGGTCGCACCACTGGGTGTGGTGCGTGCCGCTGGTGCTGCTCGTGTGGGAATCGGGCCGCCAGAAGGCCGCGGCCGTCGTGGCCTTCGTGTTCTGTACGTACGCGCTGTGGTGGGTGCCGCACACCGACGGGCGGCCGGAACTCCACCAGAACGTAGGAGAGATGGCGCTTTCGGCGCTCTACGTAGGAGTGGCCTGCGCCTTCTTGGCGTATTCGACGTATGCGGCGATCAGGCTGTGGCGAAGGAGTAGAACCGCTTGAGTGTGCAGTGCTCGTCCAGGAGGCGGCCGTAGATCGGCTCGCCCTCCAGTTCCCGATACGTCTCGATCGGGTCGCCCTTTATGATCAGCGCCCGCGCGCATTCCTCGCACCAGTACTGGTAGTCGGGGTTCAGCGGCTCCATGTCGCGCACGATGGGCGTACCGCTGCCGCACCAGTCGCACTTCCTCCTGTGTGCACCCATGTGTTCCGCTCAGCTCCAGCTGTGGCCGCAGGCCGTGCACACGTACGAGATCCCGCCGTTGTCGCCCAGCATCTGGGCGACGTGGGAGGAGCCGCAGGACGGACAGTTGAGAAGCGGGGAGGTTTCCGGGCTCGCGACGGGCCTGGCGGGTGTCACCGCCACGTCGAGGAAGCGGTCGGCCTCCTCGTTGATGCTCGCGGGCATCGCGCTCCCTCCCGTCGGGCTGTCTTCGCCGGGCCGACACTCCCCCGCCCGGCCGTCCGATTCTGCCACGGCTGGAGCGTTCCGGTCAGAGCGGAGCGACAGTCGCGCCCACCTCCGGCCGGGCGACCGGCCCCGTCGCCGCCTCGACGAGCCGCTGGAGCGCCCGGCGGTGGGCCGCGAGGCGCCCGGGGCGGCCCACCGTCAGGGCTCCGACCAGTCGTCCGCGCCGGTGGTACACGACCTCCAACTTGCGCTCCGGGAGGCTGCGTTCGACGACGGTCGCCTCGTCGGCCACGGAGGGCAGGCCGACCGAGCGGATGCCCGCGCCGTGCAGGTCGGACCAGAAGGAGGGCACGGTGTCGAAGGGCCGGGACGAGTTCGGGCACAGCAGGGTGCGGGCGGCGGTGGCGGCCTGCTCCACCGCGTTCGTCCAGTGGCCGAGCGCCATGCGTTCGCCGTCGGCCAGCGGCTGGGGCGCGAGCGCGACGTCGCCCGCGACCGTGATGTCGGGGAAGGCGGAGCCGTCCGGCCGCAGGGCGCGCAGCCAGGAGTCGCACCGTACGCCCCCGTCGACGGCCACGCCGCAGCCGGCGAGCCAGCCGGTGGCGGGCGCGGAGCCGAGCGCGAGCACCGCCGCGTCGGCCTGCTGGTACGAGCCGTCGGAGAGTCGCGCGCCGGCGAGCCGGCCGTCGGGATCGGCGCGGAACTCCTCGACGGTCGTCCCGGTACGCAGGTCGATCCCGGACTCCCGGTGCAGCGCGGCCACATAGGCTCCGGCGTCGGCGCCGATGGCCCGCTCCAGGGGCTGGACCGCGGCCTCGACCACCGTGACGTCGAGACCACGCGCGCGGGCCGCCGCGGCGACCTCACCGCCGAGGAACCCCGCGCCGACGACCAACAGGCGCCGCGCGCCGAGGAGTTCGTCCCTGAGGGCGAGCGCGTCCCGCCAGCCCCTGAGGGTGTGCACCCCGTCGGGGACCGGCGCGGGCCAGGTGCGCGGCGCCGCCCCCGTGGCGACGAGGAGGCCGTCGTAGGAGAGTTCGGAGCCGTCGGCGAGCGTGAGCGTACGGGCGTCGGGGGCGAGCCCTGTGGCCGCCTGGCCGAGCCGCCAGCGGATGTCCAGGCCGTCGGGGAAGGGCAGTTCGGGCACGGCGGGGCGCTCGCGTGCGGTCAGGATCTGCTTGGACAGGGGCGGCCGGTCGTAGGGCAGCCGGGGCTCGTCCCCGACCACGGTGATCGTCCCGGTGAATCGCTGGGCGCGCAGCGCCTGGGCGGCCCGCAGGCCGGCGAGGGAGGCGCCGACGATCACCAATCGCCGCCGGTCCTTCGACTGCGGTTCGGTCATCGGGCACCCGCTGAGACGGTGATGGCGCGCACGGGGCAGACCGCGGCGGCCTTCTCCGCCGCCGCGCGCAGGCCGTCGGCGGGCGTGGCGTCGTACGTGAGGAAGTCGTCGTCGTCGAAGGCGAAGACCTCGGGCGCCGCGAAGACGCACTGACCGTGGCTCTCGCAGCGGTCCATGTCCACGGTGATCTGCATGTTCGGCTCCGTTTGCGGGGATCGGGTTCTTCCGGTCCGTTTGCGGGATCGGGTTCTTCCGGGGATCGGGGTTCTTCGGTGCGGCGGTCAGCCGACCGGGGGGTTGAAGCGGGAGTACTGGGGTGCCGACCAGCGCAGTGCGGAGGCCGCGTCGATCTCGCGCACCGCGGACACGGAGAACTCCACGAGGCGCTGGGCGCCGGGCGTGCGGGCGGACTCCCCGGTGTCCCACACCGTGTGCGCGCTGCCGGTCAGCAGCAGCGCCGAGCCCGTGTCCCAGTCCGGGAAGAACAGGCCCGCGTCCGGATTGAGGGCCAGATTGCCGAGCGTCAGGAACATCGCGTTGCCCACGTAGTCGGGCCAGCACAGCCGGGTCGGGGAGAGCACCTGTACGAAGCCGGGGTTGCCGCCGCGGTGCGAGGCGTCGGCGTCGCCGCGGCCCGCCCGCGCGGCGGCGGTGGCGATGAAGAAGGTGTCCGCGCGGCGCACCGTCCGCTGCTGTGCGGGGGTGAGGGCGGTGCCGTCGGTGACCCGGCGGGCGCCTTGCCCCGTCCCCTCGGCGTGCGCGTCCACGTCCGCGTCCGCATGCGCGTCCGCGTCGAGGATCCGGTACTCCCGTTTCTGGAGGTACTTGGGGCAGTTGGAGATCACTTGGTCGAGCTCGACGCGCAGGCCCGCGCCGTGCGGGGTGGCGCGTCCGTTCATCCGCATCCGGCGCCGGGTGGCGGGCTCGATGGCGATCATCCCTACGCGGGTGACGGCGGCGGGGTCGCACAGCCGCTCGTACAGGGGGTCCTGCGGCAGGGGCAGGGTGTCGATCTCCAGCGTGCCGGGGTCCGGCACCCTCAGGAAGCCGGGGGTGCCGGTCAGTTGCCCGGCCCACAGGCGTCCTTCGCGATCGGCGGCCCCGATGACCAGCATGGGCTGCTGGGCCAGGAAGTCGACGGCGACCGGGGGCACGGTCGCGCCGATGGCGCCGCCCGAGAAGTCCGCCTCCTGGGCGAGCCCGGCCCGCTCCTGCACGGAGATCTCGCCGCTGTGATAGGTGGCCACGGCGTTCCCGTCCTTCCGTTTCCTGTTCCGGGTTCGTGTTCCGGTTTCCGGTGCGTTGGCGTTGGCGTTGGCGTTGGCGTTGGCGTCGGCGATGGGCCGGGCCGGCCGACCCGGTGTCCGGCCGGCCGGCCCGTGCGCGGTGGCCTAGAAGAACCCGCAGGTGGGCGCCCCGGCGGTGGGGGCGGCGGCCGGGTCGGCCCCGGTCGGCGCGTAGACCTCCAGGCGGATGCCGTCCGGGTCGGTGAAGAAGATGCCGCCGGACGTGGCCTGCTCGCCGTGCGGGACGACGCCCTCGTACGCGAACTCGGCGCCGAGCCCGCGCAGCGCCGCCTCGGTGGCCTTGACCTCCTCGATGTCACCCACCTGGAAGGAGAGGTGGTGCAGGCCGGGGCGGGCGGTGCCGAAGGTGCCCTCGCTCTGCTGCCACAGCGTGACGAGCAACTGCTCGCCGCGCCCGAGGAAGGCCCAGCGACGCCCCTCGTCCTTGCCCTCCGCGAGGACCTCGAAGTCGAACACCTCGCGGTAGAAGGCGAGCGAACGGTCCAGGTCCGTGACGTTCAGGCCGACATGCCCGGTCTGCAGGGTCTTCGCCTTGCTCATCGTTGATCACATGCCTTCGTCAGGGGTTGCGGGACATTCCCCGTAACCATTGAAAGGGAGATTAAGGGTTAGAAGAGAAGGCGGTCAACCCCTGATCTTGCTTTGACTGGTTAATGTGGGTGGGTGAGTGCACCGCCGCCCCGTGGAAAGGTCCCGCCCTGTGCCACCCACCCCGGCCCCCGACCCCCGGCCGCTGACGGCCGAACCCCTCGCCATCGACCTGCTCAACACCCGGTGGATCGCCGACACCACACGCCATGACCTGCTGGACTCCCTCGACGGGCTCGCCTCCTGGCTGAACAGCGCGCCGGTCGTCGAGGCCCTCGGCAGCGCCCTCCCGGCCGACCAGGAGACGCTGGACCGGCTGCTCCTGGCCCGGTCCGCGCTCGACTCCGTCGTCGCCGCGCGGCACCCCGCGCCCAAGGCCGCCGAGGCGCTCAACGCCGTCCTGGCGCACGGCAGGCTGCGCCGCACCCTCGGCCCCGACGGGCCCCTGAGCACCACGGAGGTCGACGCTCCGTCCTGGCTCCCGGCCTGGTCGGCGGCCGAAAACTATCTGCGCCTGCTCGCCGACCGCCCCGAGCGGATCCGGCACTGCGCGAACGACGCCTGTCTGCTGCACTTCTACGACGTGTCCAAGAACGGCACCCGCCGCTGGTGCTCCATGGCGGGCTGCGGCAACCGCGCCAAGGCGCAACGGCACTACGCGCGGCACGGCGGCGCATGACAGCGGCGGGGGCGGGGCCCGTCAGCCACGGCCCCGCCCCCGCCCCTCACCCTCACCTCAGCTGAACCCACCCTCAGCTCAGCTCAGTTCACCTCAGCTCAGTTCACCTCAGCTCAGCTCACCTCAGCTCAGTTCAGCTCGCCCGTCAGCGGTACTCGGCCCCCGCCACCCGCTCCCGCAGCTCGGCCCGCCGCACCTTCCCCGACGCCGTGCGCGGCAGCTCGGCGGCGAACTCGACCACCCTGACCCGCTTCTCGGGCGGCAGCAGCGCCGCGGCGCGCTCCAGCACACCCCGTGCCGCCGCCGCGTCCGCACGCTGCCCGGGCGCGCTCACCACATAGGCCTTCGGCACCCACAGCCCGACCGGATCCGGCACCGGAACCACGGCCGCGTCGGCCACCGCGGGATCGCGCAGCAGCGCCTCCTCCAGCTCGCGCGGCGAGATGCGGTGGTCGAAGGACTTGAACATGTCGTCGGCCCGCGCCACATAGGTCAGCCGGCCGTCCGTGCCGCGCACCGCGAGATCGCCGGTGTGGTAGCGGCCACCGGCGAACACCTTCTCCGTACGCCGCGGGTCCCCGACGTATCCGCGCATCACGCCGAGCGGCCGCTCCCGCCTCAACTCCAGGCAGATCTCGCCCACTTCACCGCCCGGCACGACCCGTCCCGTGCCGGGGTCGACCAGCGCCACCTCATAGCCGGGCAGCGGGAAGCCCATGGTCCCGGGGACGGGGGTGCGCCCGGGTGGATTGCCGATCTGGCCGGTCGTCTCGGTCTGCCCGTAGCCGTCGCGCAGGTCTACGCCCCAGGCGCGGCCGACCTGTTCGATCAGCGAGGGCTCCAGCGGCTCGCCCGCCGCCATGGCCTCGCGCAGCGCGGGCGGGCGCGGCCCGAGGCCCTCGGCGGCCAGGGCCCGCCAGACGGTCGGCGGCGCGCAGAAGGTCGACACGTCGCGGGTGCGCAGTACGTCGAGGATCCGGCCCGGACTCGTATCGGCGGCATCGAGGGCGACCACGGTGGCCTCCGCGTTCCACGGCACGAACAGGGAGCTCCAGGCGTGCTTGGCCCAGCCCGGCGCGGAGATGTTGAGGTGTACGTCGCCGGGGAGCAGGCCGTTCCAGTACATGCCGGACAGATGGCCGACGGGATAGCTGACGTGGGTGTGCTCCACCATCTTCGGCTTCGACGTGGTACCCGAGGTGAAGTACCGGAACAGCGGGTCGTCGCCCCGCGTGACGCCCTCCGGCGTGAACGGAACGGCGGCGGCGCCGGCATCCTCGTACGGGATCCAGCCCTCGGCCCCGCCCCCCACGCTGATGCCCAGCCAGCCGCCCGGCAGCCCGGCGAACCGGTCGGTCAGGCCCGCCTCGGCGATCACGCACCGCACCCGGCCGCGGTCGAGCCGGTCGGCGAGTTCGGCGGCCGTGGCGGTGGCGTACGTGGGGATGACGATCGCGCCGAGCTTCATCGCGGCGAGCATCGTCTCCCACACCTCGACGCGGTTGCCCAGCATCAGCAGCAGCGGGTCGCCGCGCCGCAGGCCCAGGGCGCGCAGCCGCACGGCGACCCGCCCCGAGCGCAGGGACAGTTCGCCGAAGCCGAGCAGCCGGTCCGTGCCGGGGCCCGCGGCGCCGACGATGCGCAGCGCGGTGCGGTCCTGCCGTGCCGCGACCGTGTCGAACCAGTCGAGCGCCCAGTTGAACCGCTCCAGGCGCGGCCAGCGGAACTCCGCGGTGGCCTTGGCGAGATCGGTGCGGTGCAGCAGCAGGAGGTCGCGGGCGCGCAGGAACTCCTGGGTGGCGGACGTCTCGCTCATGACCGCCTCCCGTGCGCGGCCACCGCGCCGCTCGTGGACTGGCCCGGGATGAGCACCTGCCCGCCGCGCCGGTCCCCGGCGGGCAGCGGGCGCAACAGGTCGACGGCGATGGCGTCGGCGTCCCGGTAGAACAGCGTGCCGACCCCCGGCCTGCTGCTGCCGACCTGGGTGAACCAGCGGGTGTGTTCGGTGGGGATGCCCAGCGCGTACAGGTCCTGTTGCGGCTCGCCCGCGGCGTCGATCACATGGAAGGGGCTCGCGGTGACGTCCATTCCACCGGTGGTGTACGAGGTGTCGCCCGGTCCCTCGATCACGTACGGCCGTGCCATGCCGTCCGCGACGAGCCCGCGGATCAGCGGGGAGGTGTCCCGCGGCAGGTCCGGGGTGGGGATCCGGGCGTCGACGAGCGCGCGCACGATCCGCGCGGACCCGGCGACCTGCGCCGAGGCGACCCGGTATCCGCCGGACCGCGCGTCGGACGTGAACGCCGTACCGGGGCCCACGACCGTGACGACGCCCTGCCGCACGAGCGCCCGCAGCTGCTCGACGCGGACCATCGGGGGCCCGGCCGACAGCAGGGCGTTGACCGGCAGGAACCGCCGGTCGAAGAAGCCGGTGTGCGACGCGGGCAGCAGCCCGCCGTGGTCGACGGCCTCCCGGACCACGTTGCGGATGTCGCGCAGCACGTCGAGCGCGGACTTGAGCGGCCCGTCCAGGGTGCCGAGCGCGGCCTGCGCGAGGTCCTCCGCCATCACGTCGAGGAGCCGGGCGCGGAACGCCTCGGGGCTGTCGAACTCCTCGTCGGCGAACGGCCGGGCCAGCGCGTTCAGATCGATGGGCGGTACGTGGCCGAGACCGGCCGCGTCGAGCAGCGGACCGCGGTCGTCGCCGCGGCGCACGGCGTCCGCGTGGGACCGCGCGAACTCCTCGGCGGCCGCGGCTCCTTGGGCGGTGCGGACATGGGTGACGTAGTAGACGTGCTCGACCTCGCGCAGCAGCAGCGGCAGTACGTCCTCGGCGAAGTCCAGCTGGCCGGTGCCGCCCCCGGCGGCGCGCGCGGCGCGGGCGGCGGTGAGCGCTTCGCGGGTGAGGAAGAGGGAGCGGTGGCTGTACGTGGGCTCTTTCTGGTTGCGGCCGCGCGCCGGGATCGGAAGGCCGCTGCGGGAGCCGGCCACGATCTCGGGTTCGCGCCCGCTGGGTGCGTAGACCAGCTCGCCGTTCTCGGTGCGGAAGGTGCCGCCGCGCCCCACGGTCAGCGACAGCATCACGTCGTAGAAGGACAGGCCGAGCCCGCGGACGCCGACCGCGCTGCCCGGCGGGATCGTCGCCTCGTCCAGCGGGAGGTCGGCGGCCGAATCCCCGCACAGGTAGTGGGTGTTCGGGGTGCGCGCGGCGAAGTCGAGCATCTCCCGCTCGAAGGCGTCGGGGGCGTTGCGCGGGTGTCCCGTGGCGAGCACGACCCGGTCGGCCTCCAGCAGGTGCGGGGCGGTGTCCAGGCTGAGCAGATACCCGCTGTCGGTGCCGGTGCGCAGCGCGGTGACGCGTCCCGTGACCGGCACGATCCGGACGTGCGGCGGCAGGTGCTCGACGATGGTGCGGTACACGTCCGCGAGGTAGTGGCCGTAGCGGACCCGCGACGCGTAGTCGTCGGGCCCGAGCGGCTCCTCGCCCTGCCGCGCGCGCCGCTCGATCCACTCGCCGAGCGAGGGCCCCGCCCCCGGCCGGGCGGGCCCTTCGTCGGGCCCGCCGGAGTACATGGTGACCTGGCTGATGACGGTGTTCATGGTGAACCACCCGTCCTGGTCGGTGCGCCACACCCGGCCCGCGCCGATCTCCGTGGCGTCGATCAGGTGGATCCGTACGGGCCGCGGGACGGCACCGGCGGGCAGCCGCTCGGCCTCCGCCGCCGTCCGCACGGCGAGCCGTTCCAGAACGGAGAGCCCTCGGGGCCCGCTGCCGATGACGGCGACGACGAGGGGGCGTGCATCGGATGAGTGTCCGGACACAGGAATTCCCTAGCTGTTGAGAAGAAGGGGAGGAAGCGGTGGACCGCGGCGGCCGGCCGGGTCGGGCGACGGACAGTCAGGCGGGCAGTCAGGCGGGCAGCGCCGCCGTGCCCGTCGCGCCTCCGTGCTCCAGGGCGGCCCGGTCGAAGGACTCCTGGGTGTGGGAGAGCATGCCGAGCAGGTCGTCGGCGCGCAGCCGGTCCCGCCCGGGGGCGGGCAGCGCCCGGATCGGCATGGCGCCGGTGCTGTGCCACTGCAGGCTGCCGCGCGCGTCGATGTAGGCGCGCGAGCGCTGGGCGTTGTCGGCGTGCAGGCAGTACGGCACGTCCAGCAGGCCGCGCCGGAACGCCTCGACCAGTGCGCGCCCGATGTCCCGGTGCAGCCCGAGGACCGTCTCGACCAGCGTGCGCGCCTCGGCCAGGATCCCGAACTCGCCGTCCGGCGGGGCGGGTTCGGGCCGCTGCGCCCGCGCCGCGAGCGCGGCCTGTTCGAGCGCGTGGACGTTGTCCTGGACGGTGGGGATGCGGTGCGCCTCCGCGGGCGTCTTCACGATCATGCGCTCGGTGCCGGTGCGGGCCGCGAGGCGGGCGCTGTCGCGCAGCAGGGCGAGCGCGCCGCCCGTGGTGCGCGGGAAGACGCCCATGTACGTGTAGAGCACGACGTGCCAGTCCACGCCCGGCAGCTGCTCCGCCGCGAGGGTGCGCAGCGCGTGCAGGGCCTCGACGTCCTGGTCGTGATGGGTCTGCTGGGCGTAGCTGAGCGAGACGCTGCGCAGTCCGTGCCGGCGGAAGAACACGCCTTCCAGCACCGAGAGCGCGACGAGCAGGCCGGGCGGGCAGAGCTGGCCGAGCATGCAGCCGCCGAAGCTCTCCAGGTGGCTGCCGGGCCGGGCGGCGAGGAGCTCGCAACTGCGCGCCCAGGCGTCGACGGCCTCGGGCAGCGGGGTCCGGCTGTAGGGCAGGCAGTACGAGACCGGTCCGCCCTCGGTGGCGTCGAGGCCCGCGTCCAGCAGGGCCTCGACGATGCCGAGCGGGTTGGCGGAGCCGTGCCGCACCTGGACGGCGAACCCGTCCGACACCAGGCCGTCGAGGAGCGTCCGGGTGGTGTCCGGGCCGTGCGCGACGATGGGGTAGCCGTTGAGGTCGGCGCCCCGGGCGAGCGCCTGCGCGGCGGACGCGTGGTCGCCGACGCGGGTGTAGCTGTCGATGGTCAGGGTGCCGACGGTGCGCGCCCGCGCCGCCTTGACCGCGTGCAGCCCCTCGCGCATCCGCGGCAGGTCGGCGAAGCCCATCCGGGGCTGCACGACGAGCGTTCCGGCTCGTTTCGCGTCCGCCACGGCCGCGGCGAAGGTACCGAGCCGCGGGGCGGGGACGCCGGTGTGCGCGCTCCCGGTCATCGGGCGGCCGCGGCGGTGAGCGCGGGAGCGGCGGGGAGCGCAGGAGCAGCAGGGAGTGCAGGAGCAGCGGGGAGCGCAGGAGCAGCGGGGAGCGCGGGCGGGCCGGCGTGGCTCAGGTAGCTGCGGAACTCGGCCACGCCCGTCGCCTCCTCGAAGACCGCGTCGAAGCCGGCGGCCGTCAACTCCGGCCCGTAGCTGCCCGCTTCGGACCCGCGCACGCCGAGCTTGCCGCCGATGACGACGCGCAGCCCGCGCAGGTCCGGTTCGTCGCGCAGCCGCCGGATCACGCGTGCTCCGTCGAGCGCCCCGTGCCCGTTGACGCTGCTGATGACGACCAGGTCGGGGCGGACCCGTCGGCACTCCTCGACGAGCAGGTCGTCCGGGACACAGGAGCCGACGTTCGTCACGTCGTGTCCCATCTCCTCCAGCAGTAACTGGAGGAACACCAGGTTCCAGGTGTGGGAGTCGGACGAGACGCTGGAAACCAGCACCTTCCCGCCACGGCGGGACGGAACGGAGTACGTACTCACGATGGAATGTCTTTCGCTCGCTCGATCAGTGCGGGACGGAACGCGAAGGCAGGCACGCGAACGTCAGACGGCCGCGGTGACGCCCACGGGCCGGATGTCCTTCTTCGGCGTACGAGGCGCCGCCGGGCGGCTGCGGATGGCCAGGACCGTGCATCCGGTGCGGCTGGACATCTGGTGCTCGGTGCCCGGGCCCTCGACGACCAGGTCGCCCTTGACGTACGAGATGCCGTCGCTGTGGTCGAGGACGCCGTCGAGGACCAGCATCAGCTCGTGGCCGAGGTGCTCGTGGAAGTCGCCGTGGGCGCCGGCCGGGAAGCGCAGCAGCAGCCCGATCGAGTCCTCCCCCTGCGCCTCGTCCGGCGCCCACAGCACGTGGTGCTCCACACCGATCCGGCCCGGCTCCGACCACGGCACCCAGTCCAGGTCGTCGAGGTCGAACCCGCTGCGGAAAACGTTGGGGATATAAGAGATGTCGGCCACTGATTTACCTCTCGCAGACCGGTTGATTTGAACATCACCAGGCTATGCAGAACACCGAGAGTTGGTTGCCCGCAAAAATTGATGGCCGATATCGGAAGCCCCGATAGGGGGCGAACAAAAAAACCGGGGAAGACGGAACGGGAAATTCCCCGTTCGCCTTCCCCGGCGTCGTAAGGGGTGTATCGAAATACGGATCAGGCGGCCTGCGGCACCAGCTGCCGGCTCTGCCGGGTGGCGACCGCGGAGACCGCCGAGACCGCGGACAGGGAGCGCTCGGGCCCGAGCCACAGCAGCCGCGCCCCGAGCCGCACCCGCGGCAGCCCCGGGATCACCGCCATGCCGTCCGCTCCCGTGGCGGAGCGCACCGACTCGGCCGGCAGCATGGCGATGCCGTAGCCGACCCGCACCAGCTCTCTGGCACCGCCCACCGAACCGGCCTCGACGACCTGCGGGTCGAGTCCGTGCAGCTCCCGCAGGGCGGAGACCAGCACGTGGTGGGAGTCGCAGTCGGGGTCGACCGCCAGCACGGGCAGCCCGGCGAGCGCCAGGGACGGGTCGGCGGCGCGCGCGAGGGAGGCCGGGCCGACGGGCACGACCTCGAGCCCCGGCAGTTCGTCGACGACGATCCCGGCCTGGTTCGCCGGCGCGCAGTCGCCGTGCACCAGCACGAGGTCGGCGCCGCCGTCCCGGACCGTGTCGGCGGCCCGCGCGATGTCCAGCGCCCGGGGCGAGACATGGACCTTCGGGTACCGGCGGCGGCACTCGCGCACCAGCTCGCCGACCCGGGTCTCCAGGAGCAGGGCGGAGGCCCCCACCGACACCCGCCCCTCGATCTCGCCCGCCGGATTCAGCGCGCTCTCCATTTCATCGACCACGCGCGTTATACGGTTCGCGTATTCATAGAATATTTCCCCGGCCGCGGTGAGCCGCACACCGTGCGGCAATCTCTGCACCAGTCGGATACCGACCCGGGATTCCAGCAGTCGCACATGGGACGTCACACTCGACTGGGCATATCCGAGCGACCGGGCGGCTTTGGTGAGACTCCCGAGCCGAGCCACTTCACGAAACGTTCTCAATTGATAGAGCGCAAGATCTAACGTCACGTTCCCCCCATGAAGAGATCCCCCCAGGCCCGCCGTACCAACAGTTGGTAAACCTAACGGTCAAGGCGGCCACAATACGTTAGCGTCAGGATATTGACATGAGACACACACCTGCGGCAAGCCCGCCCTGCCCCGAGGACCCCGTGATGCCCACCGACGACGCCGCCCCCGTGGACCTCCCACCGCTCAACGGCGAGCCCCTGGCCTTGGAGTTCCTCAACACCGTCTTCCCCTTACGGGGCGCCCTGCGGGACGGCCTGAACACCCCGGGGAAGCTGGCGTGGTGGCTGCGCTCCTGTCGCCCGAAGTTCACCACCCCGCTGCAGGACGCCGTGCTCGACCGGATCGACCCGGCCGACGTGCGATGTTTCGTCACCCTGCGCGATACCGCCCGCCGCCTGGTCGAGGCCTATGTGAACCGGCAGCGGCCCGATCCCGTGGACGTGGCCCAGCTCAACAGGGTGGCAAGCGCCGGACAGCAGTGGCCCTGTCTGGTCTGGGAGGCGGGCGGCCCGCCCACGGCCCACGAGCTGCGCACGGCGCCGCCGGTCACCGCCGCGCAGATCGAGATCGCCCACGCGGTAATCGCCCTGCTCGGCGGCAACACTGCCATCGATCCCCGCAGATGCACCGCTCCGGGCTGCGTCTTCTTCTTCGACCACGCGCGCTTCCGGCGCTCCTGGTGCTCCACCGGCTGCGGCAACCGCGCCCGCGCCGCCCGCCACTACGCCCGCCACCACCCGGGCCGCGACACCGCCCCGTGCTCTAACGACCCCCGGCCAGCGCCCCGTTAGAGCACGGGGCGGTGTCGCGGAATCCCGAAAACGCCTGGTGAGCCCCGGCGTCATCGGGTTCGCTGATCGCTGGCATCTGAGAAGAGGCCGGTGAGCGCGCCGAATACCGACCTACGTTCCTTGTCGAGAACGCACGGACCGCCCGGGTACCCCCCAGGCGCCGGGCCCGCCTGTACCCGCAGGCTCTACAGACAGGGAAGACGCTCATGCCCCGCACCACTCGCACCGCATCCTCTCGCCGCGCCATCACCCGCAGAGCCCTCGTGGCGGGCCTTGCCCTGACCTCGGTCGCCGCGCTGGCCCCGGCCGGCGTGGCCGCGACGAGCGACACCGCCGACACGGCCGCCATCTCCACCGCGACCGGCTCCAACGACCACGTCCTGTACTGGAACAACGCGATTCTGGACGTGTTCCGCAAGACCGGCGGCACCCCCGGCCCGCTGACGCGCGGCGGCGCCATGATGGACCTGGCGATCTACGACGCGGTGAACTCCATCCGCACGATAGGCAAGCCGTATCTGACCAAGGACGCCTCCGCCGAGGGCGCCTACGGCTCGCTCAACACGGCGATCGACTACGCCGCCTACACCTCGCTGCGCGGCGCCTTCCCGAACTATCCGGTCGCCGACCTCGACAGCAAGCTGCGGACGGCGCTGGCCATGCCCGACCGCTCCACCGCGGCGAGCCGGGACCGCGGCCGGGCGCTGGGCACCAAGACCGCGCAGGCGCTCATCGACAACCGCGTGAACGACGGCTCCGCGGACACCACCCCGTACGTGGTGACCGACGCCCCCGGCCACTGGCGGCCCGCCGCCGGCACCGCCGCGGGCGCCCCCAACTGGGGCAAGGTCAAGCCCTTCGCCCTGACCTCCGGTTCGCAGTTCCGCCCGGGGACACCGAACGGCTTCGCCTCCGCGGCCGACATGCTCAAGAGCACCGAGTACGCGAAGCAGGTCAACGAGATCAAGCGGATCGGCGGCAAGAACTCCACCGAACGCACCGCCGACCAGACCGAGTTGGCGCACTACTGGGCCAATGACGTCGACGGCACCTACAAGCCGGTCGGCCAGCAGTACGACCACGCGCTGACCGTCTTCCGGAAGTACCGCCCCACCAGCGACTCCTTCCAGAGCGCCCGGCTGTTCGGGCTGACGTCCGCGACGCTCGCCGACGCCGCCATCGCCATCTGGGACTCCAAGTACGGCACCGACTGGGACCTGTGGCGCCCGGTGGACGCGATCACCCGGGCCGGCGAGGCGCCCAACGCGGACATCGTCGCCGACCCGGCCTGGGAGCCGCTGGAGTCGGGCGTCGACGGCAAGAGCTTCACCCCGAACTTCCCGACGTACGTCTCCGGCCACTCCGGCATCGCCGGGGCCTGGGCCGGAATCCTGCGGGACTACTTCGGCCGTGACGACCTGTCCTTCACCGGCGGCACGGACGACCCGTACGCCAAGGGCGTCACCCGCTCCTTCCCGACGCTGAGCGCCGCCGCCCAGGAGAAGGCCGACAGCCGCAAGTACATCGGCGTGCACTTCGAGTGGGACAACGCCGCGGCCCTGGACCTCGGTTACCGGGTCGCCGACCAGGTGTACGCCAACATCCTCTAGCTCTGGCCGACCTCGGCCGGCACGTCGCCGCCCGCCGCGCGGCGGCTGTGCCGGGCCACCCGCACCCGGTTCCCGCACCCCGCGGTGCACCACTCGCGATGGGCCTGGCCCTTGAGGAAGTACAGCACGCAGCCGGGCGCCGGGCAGGCGCGCACCCGCTCGGCGTCCGGCCCGGCCAGCAGCGTCACCGCCCGCACCGCCACCTCTCCGAGCGCGGCCCAGCGCGGGTCGCCCTCCATCCGGCGGACCCGCGCCGCGAATCCGGCGCCGGGCGCCAACTCCTGCCACTGGACGGCGAACCGGGCGGCCGCGTTCACCACCGACACGTCCCCGGCGTCCGGCTCCCGCCCCGCGACCCGGGCCTCGGTCAGCGCCCGCACGGCCTCGCGCAGCCTGCGGAACTCCGTGAGGTGGGCGCCGTCCGCCGCCCCGGTCAGCTCCAGGCCGACACCCAGCCGCTCCCGGTGCGAGGCCAGCCAGTCGTCGAGATCGGCCGGCGTCGTCAGGGCGTCCATCAGACGCCCGCGGACCCCGCCCTTGATGTACGTCGTGTTGATCAGGTCCAGCGGCAGCGGCTCGCCGCTCAGCGGCAGCAGGGACACGGCCGACGGCTGCCCCTGCTGATGTGTCCTGTCGTCCATGTCTCCATCCTGCCGTGCTAAAACCACTCGCGAAACTAATGCTTTCCTCTATGCTCTACCCATTAGCTCGGCTCTGCCCACCAGCTCGGCTCTATCCATGAGCCCGACCTCCTCATGAAGGACTCCCCGTGGCCGACACCCCCGTGGCGGACCTCCCCGCCTCCCGCCGCTCCACCGTTCTCACCAGCCGGGCCCCGGCCCGCGCCGCCGCCCCCTTCATCGGGATCGCCACCCTGGGCGGCGTGGTCGCCCTGACGCTGCTGGTCGCCCTCGGCAGCGCCCTGGACCAGACGGTGCTCATCCCGCCGCTGGCGGCCAGCGCCGCCCTCGTCTTCGCCGCGCCCGCACTGCCCCTGGCGCAGCCGCGCAGCGTGATCGGCGGTCAGCTCATCTCGGCCGTGGTGGGCTTCCTCGTCCTGCCCTTAGGCGGCAGTTCGTTCTGGAGCGCGGCCGTGGCCGGCGGCCTCGCCATCGGCGCGATGGCCCTGGCCCGCACCCCGCACTCCCCCGCGGCAGCCACGTCCGTCATCGTGGTGCTGAGCGAGCCGGACACCGTGCTGTTCCTGTCGCTGCTCCTGCTGGGCACCGTGGTCCTGGTGGCCGTCGGCATCGCCGCCGGACGCACCGGCAAGACCGCCCGCTACCCCACCTACTGGTGGTAGACACTGGCGGTAGCCACTGGCGGTAGAGATCAAAAAAAGATCCCGTCCGATCGAATCGATCGGACGGGATCTTTACTGTGTGGAGCTAAGGAGAATCGAACTCCTGACCTCTTGCATGCCATGCAAGCGCTCTACCAACTGAGCTATAGCCCCTCGTTTTCATCCGCTCCCCCGGGGGTTTCCCCGGCGGCCCGAACAAGAAGAACTTTAGCCTGCGACCTGCCGGAAAGTGAAATCCGGCCCCCGAGCCCCTCGGGGGCCGGTCTCAGTCGTCGTCGCCGAGGACCGGTTCCGGCAGTGTGCCCGCGTTGTGTTCGAGCAGGCGCCAGCCGCGGGCGCCCTCGCCGAGGACGGACCAGCAGCAGTTCGACAGGCCGCCGAGCCCCTCCCAGTGGTGGGCCTCCAGGCCGAGCAGCCGGCCGATGGTGGTGCGGATCGTGCCGCCGTGGCTGACCACGACGAGCACTCCTTCGTCGGGCAGCTTGTCCGCGTGCCGCAGCACGACGGGCGCGGCCCGGTCGGCGACCTCGGTCTCCAGTTCGCCGCCACCGCGGCGCACCGGCTCGCCGCGCTTCCACGCCGCGTACTGCTCGCCGAAGCGGGCGATGATCTCCTCGTGCGTGAGGCCCTGCCACTCACCCGCGTACGTCTCGCGCAGGCTCTCGTCGTACGAGGCGTCGAGGCCGGTCAGCGCGGTCAGTTCGGCGGCCGTGGCAGCGGCCCGCTTGAGGTCGGACGCGACGATCGCGTCCGGCCGCAGCGAGGCGAGCAGCCGGGCGGCGCGGCGGGCCTGGGCGACGCCGGTCTCGGTGAGCTCGATGTCCGTGGTGCCCTGGAAGCGGCGCTCCAGGTTCCAGGAGGTCTGGCCGTGCCGCCACAGGATGACGCGGCGCCCCCGGGAGGTGCTGGTCACAGCACCTCACCCTCGGCGGCGGCCTCCCGCTCCTTGGCGTGCTCCTCGCCCTTGCCGCGCGTGGCCTTGGCGTCCTCCGGCAGGTCGAGCTCGGGGCAGTCCTTCCACAGCCGCTCAAGGGCGTAGAAGACGCGCTCCTCGCTGTGCTGGACGTGGACGACGATGTCGACGTAGTCGAGCAGGATCCAGCGGGCGTCGCGGTCGCCCTCGCGGCGCACCGGCTTGGCGCCGAGCTGCTTGTTCAGCTTCTCCTCGATCTCGTCGACGATCGACTTGACCTGGCGGTCGTTGGGCGCCGACGCGAGCAGGAAGGCGTCCGTGATGGACAGCACGTCGCTGACGTCGTAGGCGATGATGTCGTGCGCGAGCTTGTCGGCGGCCGCCTGCGCGGCGACGTTGATGAGCTCGTGGGAACGGTCGGTGGCGGTCACTACTTGGCTTTCCGTCGGTGGTCTGAGGCCCCCGAGAGTTCCCTCAGGGGGTACCTCAAGGGTCTCACGGCCCACCGACACGCCTCACGGTCACCGACCGCTGTAGTTCTGGCCGAGCACCACGGACACGTCCGCGTTCCTCGCCGCCTGCCCCTTCGTCACGGCCGACGCCGGCAGACCCAGGGTCTTGGCGACCTCGACGGCGTCCTTCTTGTGCGCCGCGTCGGCGTACGTGACCCGAGAGGCCGCGACGGCCGTTCCGGTTCCACCGGACACGAAGGTGTAGCCGCCGTTGACCAGGGCCACGCGGGCCTTCTCGGTGCGGGCCTTGTCGCCGGTGGCGTTCTTGATGCCGACGCGCAGCGAGCCGCCCTCGGCCGGGGACTTCACGGCGCCGCCGAGCACGTTCTCGACCACGGAGTTCGCGGTGGACTCGGAGATGGCGCCGCCGCGCTGCACCGGCAGCACCTCGCTCTTGTAGTCGCCCTCCTTGGCCCGGTCGGCCAGCTTGGCGAGGAAGGCGCCGAGGTCCTTCTCGGTCAGCGACGGGTCGAGGATCTGGGCGAGCGTCTGCACGGTGGTCGTCGCGGCCTGCGGGTCGGACGACAGCTTGCGCAGCACGCCCTGCATGACCTGGCCGAACCGTTCCAGCTGCGCCGTCTGCGGCTCGCCCTTGGCGCGGTACGTCGCGTACGCCACGGCCGCCTGGCCGCTGAGCGTCTGGTCCGCGCCCTTGTGGACGAGCACGGTGCCCTTCTTGGCGGGGTCGGGCACGGTCGTGTTCGTGGTGACGTCGATGTTGCCGACGAGCTCGACGAGGTTGTTCAGGTACGGGGTGTCGAGCCGCCAGGTGCCCTGGATGTCGGTGCCGAGCAGGGTGTCGAGGGAGTCGCTCGTCCCGGATGAGCCGTCGTCGTCGACGGACTTGGCGAGCGTGGTGCTGGTGCCGTCCTCGTCGGACAAGGCAAGGGAGTTGGGCAGCAGGACGGTGGTGGCCCGCTTCGTGGTGGTGTTGTTCACGAGCAGCGCCGTGGAGGTGCCGCCGCCCTTGGTGTTGTGCAGGTGGACGACGATGACGTCACGGTTCTGCGGCCCCGTAGCGGCGGCCGCGCCCGTCGCCCCGGACTCCTTCGACAGGAACGGCAGCTTGTCCTGGTACCAGAGGTAGCCGGCGCCGCCGACGAGGCACAGGGCGAGTACGACGACGAGGGCGATGCCCCGGTTGCGGCTGCGGCGCCGCGCCTCCTCGCGCCGCTCGGTGCGCGACTCGGTGAACTTCAGCCAGTCGATGACGTCTTCGGAGTCCTCGTCCGGCTCCTCGACGAACTGGAACTGCTCGGTGCGGTAGTCCCGCTCGGGCGGCGGCCCCTGCGGCCGCGAGGGCGGCCCGGGCGGCGCGGCCTGCTGCGGGATGTACCCGGTGGTCTGCCGCGTCTGCTGTGCCTGCGGCGGGGCCTGCTGCGGTGCGCCGCCACCGTAGGGGTCGTACGAAGGTGCTTGCTGCTGAGGCTGCGGCTGCGGCTGCCCGCCCGCGTACGGGTCGTATCCGTATCCGTACGGTGAGTTCTGCTCGTACGACGGCGCCTGCTGGACCGGCCGGTAGACCGGCTGGCCGAACTCGTCATAGCCGACCAGCTCGTAATTCTGCTGGTCGTAACCGTCGTATCGGTCGTTCACCGATGCCCCTCTCGGCGGTGCAGGGTTCAGTCGCCTCGGTACAGCTGGCGCTTGTCGATATAGCGCACCACACCGTCCGGCACCATGTACCAGATGGGGTCGCCCTTGGCGACCCTGTCACGGCAGTCCGTGGACGAGATGGCGAGGGCGGGAACCTCGACGAACGAGACGCCGCCCTCCGGCAGGCCCGGGTCGGCGAGCGTGTGGCCCGGCCGCGTGACCCCGATGAAGTGTGCCAGCGAGAACAGCTCTTCGGTATAACGCCAGGTGAGGATCTGGCCGAGAGCGTCGGCACCCGTGATGAAGAACAGGTCCGTGTCCGGATTCAGCTCGCGCAGATCGCGCAGGGTGTCCGTCGTGTACGTCGGGCCGCCGCGGTCGATGTCGATGCGGCTCACCGAGAACTGCGGGTTCTCGGCGGTCGCGATGACCGTCATCAAATAGCGGTCCTCGGCCGGGGAGACGTTCTTGGCACTCTTCTGCCAGGGCTGCCCGGTGGGCACGAACACCACCTCGTCGAGGTCGAACTGCGCGGCGACCTCGCTGGCCGCCACCAGGTGTCCGTGGTGGATCGGGTCGAACGTTCCGCCCATGACGCCGATGCGTCGCTTGGCCGGTGAGGCCCACTCGCGATCCGGGCCGCCGGCCGGGCTGTTGACCGGGCCGGTAGGCATGTCCTGCGCTCCCATGCGTGCAGAGCCTACTGGCCCGTTCTCAGTGGTCCCGTCCGGGCTCAGCGGTCCCGGTTGAAACGAGTGGTGACCCACAGCAGCAGCAGCAGGATGATGAAGGCCGACCCACCGACGACGAGGGGGTTGAGGCTTTCGTGGTTTCCACCGTGCTCGCCCTCGGCGGCGAGGGTGGTGAGCTGGGCGGCGGTGCTGTGGAGGCTCATCGTCAGCAGGACCTATCCGGTGTGGGATCGGGATAAAGACTTCTGACCCATCGTAAGCGGTGGGGTCAGTCGTCGCGCTTGTAGCCCCTCAGCAGAAACCAGGCGAGGAAAATCGCACCCAGTACGCCCACGATCAGCACGCCGCGCAGCAGATTGCCCGGACCCTGGTCCGAGGCCGCGCTGATGACGTGATCGATGTGCTCCATGACGGTTCGCTCCTTCGGTGTGCTGCCCCGTCACGGTATATCCGCCTAGTGTGGACTCCACCTTGGGGGCACGACCGTCGAGTCCACGGAACATGGGGGAAGTCGCATGCCCGACGAACCGAACGAGCAGCACGAGAACGTACCCAGCAGGCAGCGCCGGCGCTTCCCGGGCATCTCGTCGCGCGCGTACGAGCACCCGGCGGACCGCTCCGCGCTGGTCGCGCTGCGCAAGCTGAGCGGGTTCGACACGGTCTTCAAGGCCCTGAGCGGCCTGCTGCCGGAGCGCAGCCTGCGCCTGCTGTTCCTGTCGGACTCGGTGCGGGTCTCGGACGAGCAGTTCGCGCATCTCAACACGATGCTGCGGGACGCCTGTTACATCCTGGACCTGGAGAAGGTCCCCCCGATGTACGTCAATCAGGACCCGCAGCCGAACGCGATGTGCATCGGCCTCGACGAGCCGATCATCGTCGTCACGACGGGGCTCGTGGAGCTCCTCGACGAGGAGGAGATGCGGGCGGTCGTCGGGCACGAGGTGGGGCACGCGCTGTCCGGCCACTCGGTGTACCGGACGATCCTGCTCTTCCTGACCAGCCTGGCGCTGCGCGTGGCGTGGATCCCGCTCGGCAACCTCGCGATCATGGCGATCGTGACGGCGCTGCGCGAGTGGTTCCGCAAGTCCGAACTCTCCGCGGACCGGGCGGGGTTGCTGGTCGGCCAGGACCTCCAGGCGTCCATGCGCGGCCTGATGAAGATCGCGGGCGGCAACCATCTGCACCAGATGAACGTGGACGCGTTCCTCAAGCAGGCCGAGGAGTACGAGGCCGGGGGCGATCTGCGGGACTCCGTGCTGAAGATCCTGAACGTGCTGCCGCGCTCGCACCCGTTCACCACGGTGCGCGCCGCCGAGCTGAAGAAGTGGGCGGCGAGCCGCGACTACCAGCGTCTGATGGACGGTCACTACCCGCGCCGCAGCGAGGACAAGGACACCTCGGTGACGGACTCGTGGCGCGAGTCGGCCTCGCACTACACGGAGACCGTGAAGACCTCGAAGGACCCGCTGATGAAGCTGGTCAGCGACATCGCGGGCGGCGCGGGCGACCTGGGCGGCCGGGTGCGGCGCGGCTTCGGGAACTTCGGCGGCGGCAGTGGCGGCGGGACCGGGACCGGCGGCAACGGCGGTGGCAACAACGGGAACCACGGCACGGACGACGACAGCGACGGCGACAGCGACCAGCGCTGACCCGGCGGTTACACGTTCGGCTGGGCGTCCGGTGCGAGCGCGCCGCACAGCGCCGTCGCACTGTCCGTCGCGTACGGGTCGGTGCCGGCCGGTCCGCCCTCCTTCGGGTTCTGGCCCGCGAGCAGCGGGTGCAGATAGCCGGCCGCGTCGGCAGAGCAGGCGAGCGGGCCCGCCTGGACGTACGACACCAGCAGTTCGGTCTGGTGGTTGCGCAGGTCCTGGCGGTCGAAGCGGAAGTGCAGCACGCGGCGGACGGTGAACAGGGACGTCTTCTCCTTCTCACCGTCGGCCGCCTTGCCCGCCTTGTCGCTCTTATCGGCCTTGTCGGCGGGACGCAGCGCGTAGACGAAGGTGTGGTCCGAGCTCACTTCGAGGGTGTTCGCGTCGGTCTCGGAGACCCGCAGGCTGCCGCGGACCCGGATGTGCGGATCGGCGAGCGCGGCCTGCGCCGGGTCGAAGCGGACGAGCCAGCCGGTGGCGGCGTGCCGCCCGTCGGTGGCCGGCCTGCGGATGCTCTGGTCGAACTGCGGGAGCTGCTGCGGGTCGATGAGCATGCGCACCGGGCGCACGGCGCCGTGCGTGAGCACGTCGGGGTCGAGCGAGGAGTCGACGAGGTAGTCCTTGGCGGTGGTCAGCGCGGTGACGACCTGGCTGTCGGAGAAGTGCGCGGTGCGCTTCGGGTCGGTGGGCAGGTCGATGGCGCGGGCGGCGCTCTTGAAGTGGGCGGCGGGGCTGTGCTCGTACAGCTCGCGCACGGACTTGGCGCCGGGGACCGTGCCCTGCGGGGCGAGCGGGATGACGGTCATGCGCAGCGGTTCGGTGTTCCGGGCGACCGGGGTCGTCCGATAGGGGCTGCGTACGCCCATGTAGACGGCGGTGCCGAAGGCGACCACGATCAGGACGACGAGGATCACGGCCTGCCGGGTGAGGCCGCGCCGCAGCACGGGCAGCCGGCGCACGGCGGGCGTGTGGTCGGTGATGCGCTCCTGGGCCGAGAACTCCTGGAGCCGGGCAGCCCTGACGAACGATTCGTCGAACACGACGGATCGGTACTCTTCCTCACTGCCACCACCGCCGGGACCGCTTTCCGGTGTCCCCTCCGGTGGGTCTCCTGGCCCGTTCATACCTTCAGGGTAGGTCTACGCGACGCCAGGTAAACGCCCTGGTACACGTCAACTTCCAAGACCCCCGCCAGAGCGCCCCGAGCGCCCCCTCAGGGGGTCTTCGGAACCGCCGAGACGGCCGGCTGGGAGTAGTCCGCGGAGGCGGAGGGCGAGCCCGGAACGTTCTCCGCGCCCTTCTCCATTTCCGTCGTCGCGGGCGGCGGCACCTCGTCCTGGCTGCCCGAGGACGCGCCGCGGTAGACGGCCGTGAAGGCGAGGGCGACCATGCCGATGCCCATCAGCAGGGCGAGCGCCCAGGCGACGGGCCTGCGCCAGCGGACGCCGCCCATGGGTCCCGCCGAGCGGCGCTCGCGGTCGAGCTCCTCCTCGTACAGCTCGTCGGACTCGTCGGCGTAGCAGCCGAACTCGCCCTCTTCGCCGCGGCCGAAACCGTCCGGGTCGTCGTAGAACTCGTCGTCGGGGCCCGGCCTTATCCGGGCTCTGCGGGCCTCGGCCTCCTGGGCCTCGGCGCGCGCCTGCGCCGCGGCGAGCAGCCGCTCGACCGCGGTGGGCTCATGGACTTCCGCCGCCTTCACGAAGTCCTCGTCGAAGACCACGGAGGCGAACTCTTCGTCCCAGCCCCCGCGGTCGTGGTCGTCGTCGGGCTCCCAGCCGTCCGGGAACGGCGAGCCCCCCACGTCCTCCGGCACCCGTCCAGGGTAGACCGAAGGGGTCAATTTGGGCAGACGGTAAGGGAATTCAACGGGTGTGACCGTCGCCGGTCACGATGTACTTCGTGCTCGTGAGCTCCGGCAGGCCCATGGGGCCACGGGCGTGCAGCTTCTGCGTGGAGATGCCGATCTCGGCGCCGAAGCCGAACTGGCCGCCGTCGGTGAACCGCGTCGAGGCGTTGACGGCGACGGTCGTGGAGTCGACGAGCTGCGTGAAGCGGCGGGCGGCCTGCTGCGAGGTGGTGACGATGGCCTCGGTGTGCCCGGAGGACCACAGCCGGATGTGCTCGATGGCCCGGTCCATGTCGTCGACGACCGCGGCGGCGATGTCGTACGAGAGGTACTCGGTCTCCCAGTCCTCGGGGGTCGCCTCGACGACGGTGGCCTTGGAGCGGTCCGCGTACTCCGCGATCCGGGGGTCCGCGTGCACGGTGACGCCCGCCTCGGCGAGCGCGTCGAGGGCGCGCGGCACGAAGGCGTCGGCGATGTCCTTGTGGACGAGGAGGGTCTCGGCGGCGTTGCACACGGAGACGCGGTGCGCCTTGGAGTTGACGAGGATCTCGACCGCCGTGTCGAGGTCGGCGGCGGCGTCCACGTAGACGTGGCAGTTGCCGGTGCCGGTCTCGATGACGGGGACGGTGGAGTTCTCGACGACGTTCTTGATGAGCGAGGCACCGCCGCGCGGGATGAGTACGTCGACGAGGCCGCGGGCGCGCATCAGCTCGGTCACCGAGTCGCGGCTCTCGCCGGGGACGAGCTGGATCGCGTCGGCGGGAAGCCCGGCCCCGCCGACGGCGTCGCGCAGCACGCGCACCAGCGCGGTGTTCGACTCGTACGCCGATGAACTGCCGCGCAGCAGGACCGCGTTGCCGGACTTGAGGCAGAGGGCGGCGGCGTCGACGGTGACGTTCGGCCGGGCCTCGTAGATGATGCCGACGACGCCGAGCGGGACGCGGACCTGGCGCAGGTCGATGCCGTTGGGGAGGGTGTTGCCGCGGACGACGGTGCCGACCGGGTCCGGGAGGCCGATGACGTCGCGCACGTCGGAGGCGATGGCGCGGATGCGCTCCGCGGTGAGCGTGAGGCGGTCGACGATGGCCTCGGATGTGCCGGCCTCGCGGGCGCGCGCGATGTCCTTGGCGTTGGCCTCGATGATTTCCGCCGTACGCACTTCCAGGGCGTCGGCCATCGCGCCGAGGGCGTCGTCCTTCTCCGCGCGCGGCAGGGCGGCGAGGTCGCCCGCGGCAGACCTCGCGCGGTACGCGGTCTGGGTGACCGGGGTCATGGAGTCGTAGGGGTTCAGCGGCAGCGACGTCATGCTCCGCAGGGTAACGGGGGCGTGGGAACGGTCCGCGTTGTGTTTCGGGGGGTGAGACATGGCTGAAATTGGCCTGGGCCACAGTGGCGGGTGTTTCCGCCTCGGAACGGTCAGTTGTGCTTGCGCGCGCAGTTCCCCGCGCCCCTGGGTCAGAAGGGGTGGACGCCTACTGGAGTGGCCGGCAGGGGGCCGTAGCCCTCGGCGATGCGGTGGTGGTAGGTCTGGCGGTCGATGACCTCCAGGCCGACGATTTCCCAGGGCGGGAGTTGGGAGGTGCGGCGGTGCTCGCCCCAGAGGCGGAGGGCGACGGCTGCCGCGTCGTGCAGGTCGCGGGCCTCTTCCCAGTAGCGGATCTCGGCGTGGTCGCCCGCGTACCGGCTGGTCAGCAGGAAGGGGTGGTCGTGGGCGAGCTGTTCGAGGCCGCGGCGCACCTCCGCGAGGGGGGCCTCGGCGCCGGAGACGCTGAGCGTGACGTGCCACAGGCGGGGGCCTTCCTCGGCGCTCCCGTCCGTGGGCTCCCGTCCGCTCTCCTCCTCGTACGCCTCCCCCGCGGCCACGCTCGTCAGCGCCCGCTCCGCCGACCCTCGGGGTCCTTTGGACGCGGCCCCCGGGCGCGCTCGTCTCACGACGGCCTCCTTTGCGCTGTGGTCGGCAGTGGTCGTGCGGACCTTCCGTGATGGAACTCCCTGCCTCAAGAGTTGAGCAGGACACGGAGCTTCGTGGGGCGGTTTTGGGGAAGGTCCCCCGCGGGTGGCAGGCTTTCGGCCTTTCCCACAGGCGGTTTCGAAGGCGCGGAGCCCGATTCAAGCCTGGAGGAGGACCAGGTCGTCCCTGTGTACGACTTCGCGTTCGTAGGCCGGGCCGAGATCGCGGGCGAGCTCCCGGGTGGAGCGGCCGATCAGCTGCGGGATCTCCTTGGCGTCGAAGTTGACGAGGCCGCGCGCGACGGCCGTGCCGCTCTCGTCGCGCAGCTCGACGGGGTCGCCCGCGGTGAACTCGCCCTCCACGGCCGCGATTCCGGCGGGCAGCAGCGACTTGCGGCCGTCGACCACGGCTCGTACGGCGCCGTCGTCGAGAGTGATCGCGCCCTGCGGCGTCGAGGCGTGCTGCAACCAAAGGAGGCGGTCGGCGCTGCGGCGGCCGGTGCGGTGGAAGTAGGTGCCGGTGTCGCGGGCGGCGAGGGCGTCGGAGGCGTGGCTGGCGCTCGTGAGCACCACCGGGATGCCGGCGGCCGCGGCGATCGAGGCGGCCTCGACCTTGGTGACCATGCCGCCGGTGCCGACGCCCGCCTTCCCGGCGGAGCCGATCTTGACGTGCGCTATGTCGGCGGGGGTGCGCACCTCGGCGATGCGGGAGCTGCCGGGTTTCGCAGGATCACCGTCGTAGAGGCCGTCGACGTCCGAGAGCAGCACCAGCAGGTCGGCGTGGACGAGGTGGGCGACGAGGGCCGCGAGCCGGTCGTTGTCCCCGAACCGGATCTCGTCCGTGGCCACGGTGTCGTTCTCGTTGACGATCGGGAAGGAGCCCATCGCCAGGAGCTGGTCGAGGGTGCGCGAGGCGTTGCGGTGGTGGGCGCGGCGGGCCATGTCGTCGCTGGTCAGGAGGACCTGGCCGACGCGGACCCCGTAGCGCGCGAAGGAAGCGGTGTAGCGGGCGACGAGGAGTCCCTGCCCCACGCTGGCCGCGGCCTGCTGGCGGGCGAGGTCCTTGGGGCGGCGGGTCAGACCGAGCGGGGCGAGGCCCGCGGCGATGGCGCCGGAGGAGACGAGGACGATCTCCCTCTCTCCCCCTCCGCGGTGCTTCGCGAGTACGTCGACGAGCGCGTCGACGCGGTCCGCGTCCAGTCCCCCCGCAGCCGTCGTGAGTGACGACGATCCCACCTTGACGACGATCCTGCGGGCCTGAGCCACGCCCTGCCGTGACGTCCCCGACGATTCCCCAGTTGTTGCCCCTGACATGCCTCGCAATGTACGTGACCTGCCCCTACGACCGCTCTCGGGTTTCGATGCGCGGACAGGGCCGTGGACGCCGGGTAATCAAGAGAGGGAGTAGGTCCCTGCTCATTCACGCCGTTTGCCCCTGTTTCCGCTGCTTGCGGCCCCGGAGGATTGCTAGGGGACCACCGAAAGTCATACGGTCAGTGGTCAGCATTTCCGCGAGGTGGACCTCCCCCACGGTCCCCCCACCCTCCGAGACCCCCTGCCAGGAGCCCAGCCCGTGCCCTCCGCCGGACGCGCCTCGCGCCGCCTCGTGCAGCTTTCCGCGCTGTTCACGATGTTCGCGCTCTATGTGGCCCAGCTCGTCAGCGCGCTCGTTCCGTATGTGCCCGTCTTCGTCGCCGCGAGCGCGGCCGGACTCGCCCTCGACACCTACCTGCAGTACAAGCAGCCGGGGCTGCTCTCGCTGCTCGGCAAGATCCGCTTCGACGTCACGGTGCGGCAACTGCTGCGCGACATGTTGATCTTCGTAGGACTGCTCCGCATCAGCGGCATCAACCCCCTCGACGAGCAGGCCCCGCTGCTGGTCATGGTGCTCGCGATGTACCTGCTGCACTTCGCCTGCCAGGCGGCCGCGGTCCTCGTACGCCGCTCTCGTACGCTGCCGATCGTCACGCGCAACATCGACGCGTCCGCGCTGAACCTGTGCAAGTCGCCGCCGCGCCTGCTGGCCCGGCGCGCCGCCCACCGGCTGCTGACCTTCGCGATCCCCTCCACGCTCGGCCTGGTGATCACGGCCGCGACGACCAACGCCGTCTGGGGCGTCATCGGCATCGGCGTCTCCATCGCCCTCTTCCTCGTCGGCACGCTCCACCTCGGTAGCTGGCTGCTGCCGAAGAAGCGTCCGGTGAACGACGCCAAGGTCATCGAGTGGCTCGACAAGTGGCTGGCCGAGTACCAGCCGACCGTCGGCATGTACTTCTCCGGCGGCACCACCTCCGCGTACCAGGCGAACATGTGGCTCTCCACGCTCGCCGCGGTCGACGGCAAGCCGCTGATCGTGCTGCGCGAGCGCTTCATGGTGAACAAGATCGACGCCACCGACGTGCCGATCATCTGCTTCCCGAAGGTCGCCACGATGTTCTCCCTGGAGAACTCGACGCTGAAGATGCTGCTTCACCCGGCGAACGCCGCGAAGACCTCGCAGGTCCTGCGCATCCCCACGATCAAGCACGCGTTCACCAACCACGGCGAGTCCGACAAGCTGAGCTCCTGCAACCCGTACGCGAAGGCGTACGACGAGGTGTGGGTGGCAGGTCCCGCGGCGCGCGACCGCTACCAGCTCGCGGACGTCGGCGTCGAGGACAAGGACGTCGTCGAGGTGGGCCGCCCCCAGCTCGCGCCGATCCAGCTCGCGGACGGCCCGGCCACCGGCGAGTACACGACGGTCCTGTACGCCCCCACCTGGGAGGGCTGGGACGGCAACCCCGGCAATACGTCGGTCATCCTGGCCGGCGAGAACATCGTCCGGCACCTGCTCGACGACCCCAAGGTGCGCCTCATCTACAAGCCGCACCCGATGACCGGTTCGCAGGTGCCCGCCGCGGGCGAGGCCAACAAGCGGATCATGGCGATGATCCAGGAGGCCAACGCCCGCCGCTCCGGCGCGCGTCCAGGCCCCGAGGCCGCCGTCGAGCTGGAGCGCCGCTTCGAGGCGCTGAACGAGCTGACGTCCACCAAGTTCCCCAAGGGCACCGACGAGCAGGAGCGGATGCTGCTCCAGGGCGCGCCCGACGGGAACCGGGCGGCCGCGGTGGCCGAGGCGACGGCGGCGTGGGAGGAGGCGTACTGGGCGTCCTTCCCCGAGTGGGAGCACCTGATCATCACGCAGGCCCGGCCCGCGATCTTCACCTGCTTCAACGCGGCGGACGTGCTCATCTCCGACGTCTCCTCCGTCGTCTCCGACTGGCTGAGCAGCGAGAAGCCGTACGCGGTGGCGAACACGTCGGGTCTTACGGAGGACGAGTTCCGCACCGGCTTCCCGACGACGCGGGCGGCGACGGTCCTCTCGCCCGAGGCCACCGAGGTTCCCGAGCTGCTCGCGGTCGTCCGCGGCGAGACGGCGGACACGCAGGCCGAGGCCCGCGTCGCCCTGAAGGAACACCTCCTCGGCCCCTCGGACCCGCCCTCCATCGACCGCTTCAACGCGGCCGTGCGCGCGCTGTGCGCCAAGGCCGACGAGCGGCGCGCGCGGATGGCGGCGCGCGGCGAGGACGAGATCCCGCCGACCCGCGAGGACTCCGTCGAGGAGCAGGCCGCGGAGGCGGCGGAGGCGGAGGCCGCGTCGGAGTCGGAGTCGGAGGACACGGTGACGGCGTAACACCTCTGCGGTGTGCGTGCGGCGAAGGGGCCCGGGAGACGTTGTCCTCCCGGGCCCCTTTCGCGTGCTGTAGCGGTCGACCGCTCCTACGCCACGGGGCTCCGCCCCGGACCCCGCGCCTCAAACGCCGGCGAGGCTTGATTTGGCCGCCGGCACGGACAGATGGCGACCTCGGCCCACTCCCACGTCGCGGCGCTCCGCCCCGGACCCCGCGCCTCAAACGCCGGCGAGGCTTGATTTGTCCGCCGGCTCTGACAGATGGCGACCTCGACCCACTCCCACGTCGCGGCGCTCCGCCCCGGACCCCGCGCCTCAAACGCCAGCGGGGCTTGATTTGGCCGCCGGCTCGGACAGATGGCGGCCTCGGCCCGCGCCCCGTGCCTCAGCCGTCGGTGGGGCTCGAAGGGGCTCCCAGCGTGGAGAGGCGGTCGAGTTGGGACGGGGTCAGGTGGAGGTTGGCTGCGGCGAGGTTCTCCTCCAGGTGGTCGATTCGGGCGGTGCCGGGGATCGGGAGGACGACCGGTGAGTGGGCGAGGAGCCAGGCGAGCGCGACCTGCGTCGGCGTACCCCCGGTCTCGGCCGCGACCGCGGCGATCTCGGCCCGCTCCCCCGCCGTCCCCGCGGCGACCGGCCGCCACGGCAGGAACCCGATGCCCGCCGCCTCGCAGGCCGCGAGCACCGGCTCGTGCTCGCGGTCGAGCAGGTTGTAGCGGTTCTGGACGCTGACGACGTCGACGATCTCCCGAGCCTGGGCGAGTTCGTCGACCGTGACCTCGGACAGGCCGAGCCGGCCGACCTTGCCCTCGGCCTGGAGTTCCCGCAGCGTGCCGAGTTGTTCGGCCAACGGGGTCTCCGGGTCGATACGGTGCAGCTGAAGCAGTTCGACCCGGTCGACGCGGAGCCGCCGCAGGGCCTGGTCGACCTGATCGCGCAGGATCTCCGGCCGCCCGTCAAGGCGCCACTCACCTCCGGGCCCGGTCCGCGCGACCCCGACCTTGGTCGTGACGAGCAGGTCGTCCGGGTAGGGGTACAGGGCCTCGGCAAGCAGTTCTTCGTTGGCGCCACCGCCGTACAGGTGCGCGGTGTCGACGAGCGTGACGCCCAGTTCGACGGCCCGCCGGGCAACCGCGAGCGACCTTGAGCGGTCGGCAGCGGGCTCGGTGGGCAAGTGCATGGCGCCGAACCCGAGCCTCCCCACGCGAATGGCTCCGCCATCGAACCCGAACGTACTCGATCCCATCCGCTGCCCCGGCCTCTCCGTGTTTCCGCGCTTCTCCGGTGAGCGGTGACAGTACCAACTCCGTTGAGCGTGAAGGGCGTTGGCGCATCTGCGGGGCGAGCGTCGAGAGGGCTGGGCCGGGCCACCGAGTCGAGCGTGCTGGGCCGGGTGGGCCGGGCCGGGCGCCCGGGCCAGCCATCCGGCACGCGCTCCGGCGCGGCGCGAGAACCACGCGCGGAGTCGGCCCCGGAGCTCGCCCCCCCCGACGCCACGCCCGAATTGGCGGGCGCCGCCGGGCACCGCCCGGACCTCGGGCCGAAGCCCCCCGGAGGGGGCGGGTAGGTGGGAGATGAGCGGGAAGCGGCGCAGCCGAAGGCCCCGGCGCCGCGCACCCGAACGAGAGAGCCACCCCGGTACCGCCCCAAAACCCCGGCGCCGCGCACCCGAACCCAAAGACCCCGCCCCCGGCACCACCCACCCCGGCCCCCGCCACCCCCACCCGAACCCCCACCAACGCAAAAGGCGGGCCGCGCCCCAAGGGGTGCGGCCCGCCCGGACGACCCGGTCGCCGGAGGCTAGAACGGTTCGAAGTCGTCGTACTCCTGCTGCGACTCGTCCCGCTCCGCCTGCTTCTCGCGCCGCCGCGTCACGGCAGGCCGCGGCGCCTCGAAACGGTGGTCCTCGCCACGGCGGCCGAGCATCTCGGCGCCCGCCATCACCGTCGGCTCCCAGTCGAAGACGACCGCGTTCTCCTCGGGGCCGATGGCGACTCCGTCACCGTGCCGGGCGCCCGCCTTCAGCAGCTCGTCCTCGACGCCGAGCCGGTTGAGCCGGTCGGCGAGGTAACCCACGGCCTCGTCGTTGTTGAAGTCGGTCTGGCGCACCCAGCGCTCCGGCTTCTCACCACGCACCCGGAACAGCGGAGCGCCCTCGTAGTCCTCGCGCCTGACGGTGAAGCCCGCGTCGTCCACGGCCTTGGGCCGGATGACGACCCGGGTCGCCTCCTCCTTCGGCTTCGCGGCACGCGCGCCGGACACCAGCTCGGCGAGCGCGAACGACAGCTCCTTGAGGCCCTTGTGGGCGACGGCCGACACCTCGAAGACGCGGTAGCCGCGCTCCTCCAGGTCGGGCCGCACCATGTCGGCGAGGTCCTGGCCGTCGGGTACGTCGATCTTGTTGAGGACCACGATGCGCGGACGGTTCTCGAGCCCGGCGCCGTACTCCTTCAGCTCCTCCTCGATCACGTCGAGGTCGGAGACCGGGTCACGGTCGGATTCGAGCGTCGCGGTGTCCAGTACGTGCACGAGCACGCTGCACCGCTCCACGTGCCGCAGGAACTCAAGGCCGAGGCCCTTGCCCTGGCTGGCGCCGGGGATCAGGCCCGGCACGTCCGCGATCGTGTAGACGGTCGCGCCGGCCGTCACCACTCCGAGGTTCGGGACGAGCGTCGTGAACGGGTAGTCCGCGATCTTCGGCTTGGCGGCGGAGAGCACGGAGATCAGCGAGGACTTGCCGGCGCTCGGGTAGCCGACCAGCGCGACGTCCGCGACCGTCTTCAGTTCGAGCACGACGTCGCGCTCGTCGCCGGGCACGCCCAGCAGCGCGAAGCCGGGCGCCTTGCGGCGGGCCGAGGCGAGCGCCGCGTTGCCGAGGCCGCCGCGGCCGCCCTGCGCGGCGACGAACGTGGTGCCCTGACCGACGAGGTCGGCGAGCACATTGCCCTGCTTGTCGAGGACGACGGTGCCGTCCGGGACGCGCAGGACGAGGTCGTCGCCCTCCTTGCCGGAGCGGTGGTCACCGGCGCCGGGCTGCCCGTTGGTCGCCTTGCGGTGCGGGTGGTGGTGGTAGTCGAGGAGCGTCGTGACGTCCTGGTCGACGACCAGGGTCACGTCACCGCCACGGCCGCCGTTGCCGCCGTCCGGGCCGCCGAGCGGCTTGAACTTCTCACGGTGGACGGAGGCACAGCCGTGGCCCCCGCTACCCGCGGCGACGTGCAGCTCGACGCGGTCCACGAAGGTGGTCATTGGTCAGTGCCTCCACAAACGAATGGATACGACGGGAAATGTCTCTACTTCAACACGCGAAAGGCGGACCCGCTTCCCCGTCGGGGAAGTGAGGTCCGCCTCGCGAAAAATCCAGGTCAGAAAGCCGTCAGGCGTTTCAGGCGACCGGGACGATGTTCACGACCTTGCGGCCACGGTGGGTACCGAACTCCACCGCACCGGCGTCAAGGGCGAACAGCGTGTCGTCCTTGCCACGGCCGACGCCGTTGCCCGGGTGGAAGTGGGTGCCGCGCTGGCGGACCAGGATCTCACCGGCGTTGACGGCCTGACCGCCGAAGCGCTTCACGCCGAGCCGCTGAGCATTGGAATCGCGCCCGTTCCGAGTGGACGATGCGCCCTTCTTGTGTGCCATCTTGTCTCAGTCCCTTACTTCGCAGCCGTGGGGATGCCGGTGACCTTGATCGCCGTGTACTGCTGGCGGTGGCCCTGGCGACGGCGGTAGCCGGTCTTGTTCTTGTAGCGAAGGATGTCGATCTTCGCGCCCTTGTGGTGGTCCACGACCTCGGCCTGGACCTTGATGCCGGCCAGCACCCACGGGTCGCTGGTCACGGCGTCACCGTCGACAACGAGCAGCGTAGAGAGCTCTACGGCGTCGCCAACCTTGGCAGTGGAAATCTTGTCAACCTCAACGATGTCGCCGACAGCAACCTTGTGCTGGCGACCACCGCTGCGCACGATGGCGTACACGCGGATCTCTCTCTCGCTCGGAACGGAACCCCCGCAGTCCAGCCGCACCGGAACCGGGCGGCCTCTCCCCGCGCGGACGCCGGGAGGAAAGAAGGTTTACGGGAGTGAGGCGCATCGATGGACACGCCGACGGTCAAGGTTACGGGGCGCCCCACAGAAGGGTCAAACCGGCCCCCGACCGTCACCCCCGCCGCACCCCTCAGGCCTTCGTGGCGCTCTTGATCTCACCGTCCTGCGGCAGCGTCTTGACGCCCTTGCACAGGCTCGTATTGTCCGAGACCCCCGGGTACGCGACGCCCCACACCTTGTTGAAGTGCTGTACGTACGTGTCGTGCACCGAGTCGTCGTCGATCTTGACGTACGCCTCGTCGTTCTCGCGCAGCGCCGGGTCCGAGGCGTTCTGCGAGCCGGTGAACGTGATCTTGTTGCGGGCCCCGTCGTACACGCCGTCGATCGCCACGTACTTGGTGTGGATGATGTACGGCGTCGTCGGCGAGGTCCGCGGGTCGTTATAGCAGCGCACCGGCGGGGCGCCGGAGGAGTGCATCGAGGTCCAGGTGCCGCTGTCGGACGTCGCGTACTCGATCTGGACCGTGCAGCCCGCCTTCTTCAGCGAGACCAGCTTGTCGGCGATGGCCTGCCGGGTGATCTGGAAGACCGCGGCGCGCACGACGGTCCGCTTGGTGGTGCCGGTCGCCGCGTCCTTGTAGGTGCACGAGACGTTGTTGAGCACCGAGTGCAGCGTGTCCGTGGAGTTCGTGGTGCCGGCCCGCGGGAAGAAGTACGCCTTGTAGTGGCCGTTGCTGACCGTGCGGTAGTCCCAGTTCGCCCAGTCCTTGAGGACCATGTCGTCGAAATAGTCCGAGTACGCGCCGTACAGGACCGGGTTGTTGGGCAGCTGGAGCGCGTCGTTGAAGAACTTCGTGTGCGCGGAGGGCGTCGAGTTCGACGTGGTCTGCACGACGACGTTCGTGGCGCCCTCGACCGCCGAGAACAGCCAGAACTTGTTGTGCATGATCGACTTCCCGAACTTCGGGTCGCCGAGGCAGGACTTCCCCGTGGGGCACAGCGTCACGAAGGACCCGTTGGCGCGGCTGGTGCCGAACAGCGCGGCCAGCTGCGAGTACACCGTGTTCTCCGGCCGGTCCGTCTTGCTGGTCGAGTCCAGCACGATCTGCACGCGTACGCCGCGGTCCTTGGCCCGCTTCAGCGCGTCGACGATCGTCTGCTCCCACACGTGGTAGACGGCGACCTTGATGGTCGATCCGGGCAGCGCCGCGTCCGTCAGCTCGACGAGCCGGGTGCGGATGGCGTACTGCTCCTGGGTCGTGCCCAGCGGGTTGTTGAAGATCGGCCCCTCGGTCCAGGTCCGCGCCCCGTCCGCCTCCGCGGTCCCGGCCGTGACCCCCGCCTGCACTCCGGCCGCCGAGAGCACGGTGGCCAGGGCCACCACCTGCCGTCCACCCTTGACCGGCTTCGCGGCACGGTGCCGGCCCGTGCCTCTGAGACGCACGTGCGCCATCACATTTCCCTCCCCTGACATACGCACGCGTCTCCCCACGCCCACCCATGTCCTTCACTTGTTCGACCGCATGAGTTTTACAGGCAGTTGAGCGATCTCCAAGTGGCAATGCGCGAATCGAGTGCTCTTCGAGATCTCCCGGATCCCTCACGTCGCCGGAAAACACGTCAATGCCCGACTTGCCGGTACATACGACGACGCCCCGCACAGCTCAGCTGTGCGGGGCGTCACACCCGGTACGGCGGCCCTGTACGGGCGGTCCGGTTAGGGCGTCGGTGCCTCAGGCCTCGTCGGCCGCGGCCGAGACGGACGGCAGCGACTGCTGCTCGGCCGCCGCGGTCTTCTTCGCGGTCGTCTTCTTGGCCGTCGTCTTCTTGGCGGCCGTCTTGGCGGTGGCGGTCTTGGCGGTGGCGGTCTTCTTCGCCGCCGTCGCCTTCTTGGCCGTGGCCTTCTTGGCGGCCGTCTTCTTGGCAGCCGTCTCCTTGGAGGCGGCCGTCTTGGTCGCGGCCGTCTTCTTGGTGGCGGCCTTCTTCGCCGTCGCCTTCTTGGCCGTCTTACGGGCGGCCTTCTTGGCGGCGGGCGCCTCCTCGGCCGCTTCCTCCTGTACGGGCGCCTCGGCGGCCTCGTCCGTCGCCGAAGGGACGACCACGACGGCCGCCTCCCCGGTGGTGGTCGGGGCGGTCGCCTTGCGGACGGCGCGGCGGCGCGGGCGGGCCGGGGCCGCGTCCTCGGCCGCCTCGGCCTGCGGCGCCTCCGGCACGACGGCCTTCGGCTGCTCCTCCCGCACCGGCTCCTTGACCGGCTCCGCGACGGTGACCACCGCGGCGGCCTCCTCCGAGGACGCCTTCGGGGAACCGGCGGGGGCGGACGCCTTGCGCGTGGCGCGGCGGCGGGCACGGGGCGCGGGGGCCTCGTCCCGCACCGGCTCGGCGGCGACGGGCGCGACGGCCTCGAAGACCTCGGCTACCTCGGCGGCCTTCGGCTCCTCGACGACCGGCTCGGGCTCGGGCGCGGGGGCCGCCGCCTTGGGCTCGGCCTCGACGGCCTTCTCCGCCTTCGCCTTCTTGCCGGACTTCGTCCTCGCCGGCTTCTCGGACTCCGCCTTCGGGGCACCGGCCGGGGCCGACGCACGGCGCGTGGCACGGCGGCGCGAACGGCCACGGCCCGCGGCCGCCTCCGCCTCGGCGGCGCTCGAGTACAGCTCCTCGTCCGGGACGAACTCCGGCTCGGGCAGCGCCACCGGGGCGGCGGCCTCCGCCGCGACCTCGGCCGCGGACTCGGTCTCCGGCTGCTCGACGGCGGCCGGGGCCTCGTGCGTGTCGTGCTGGTGCTCGCCGTTGCCGCCGCGGCCGCGCTTCTTGCGCTTGCCGCCGCCACCGCCGGAGGCGGACGCCTGCTCCATGTGCACGATGACGCCGCGCCCGTTGCAGTGCACGCAGGTCTCGGAGAAGGACTCCAGGAGCCCCTGACCGACCCGCTTACGGGTCATCTGGACCAGGCCCAGCGACGTGACCTCGGCGACCTGATGCTTCGTACGGTCGCGTCCCAGGCATTCGAGGAGCCGCCTCAGGACCAGGTCCCGGTTGGACTCCAGGACCATGTCGATGAAGTCGATGACGACGATGCCGCCCAGGTCGCGCAGCCGCAGCTGGCGCACGATCTCCTCGGCCGCCTCCAGGTTGTTCCTGGTCACGGTCTCTTCGAGGTTGCCGCCCTGGCCGGTGAACTTCCCGGTGTTGACGTCGACGACGATCATCGCCTCGGTCTTGTCGATCACCAGGGAGCCGCCGGACGGCAGCCACACCTTGCGGTCGAGCGCCTTGGCGAGCTGCTCGTCGATCCGGTACGTCGCGAAGACGTCGACCTCGGACGTCCACTTGGACAGCCGGTCCGACAGGTCGGGCGCCACGTGGTCGACGTAGCCGTGGATGGTCTCCCACGCCTCGTCACCGCTGACGATGACCTTCGAGAAGTCCTCGTTGAAGATGTCGCGAACGACGCGGACGGTCATGTCCGGCTCGCCGTACAGCAGGCTCGGCGACGAGGTCGAGATCTGCTTCGACTTCTTCTGGATGTCCTCCCACTGCGCGTGCAGACGCTCGACGTCGCGGCGCAGCTCCTCCTCGCTCGCACCCTCGGCGGCGGTGCGCACGATGACGCCCGCGTCCTCGGGGACGACCTTCTTGAGGATGGTCTTCAGGCGCGCGCGCTCGGTGTCGGGCAGCTTGCGGCTGATGCCGGTCATCGAGCCCTCGGGCACGTACACCAGGTAGCGGCCCGGCAGCGATACCTGGCTGGTCAGGCGGGCGCCCTTGTGGCCGATCGGGTCCTTGGTGACCTGCACGAGCACGGACTGGCCGGACTTCAGCGCGGTCTCGATGCGGCGCGGCCCGTTGGCCATGCCGAGCGCCTCGAAGTTGACCTCACCGGCGTACAGCACCGCGTTGCGGCCCTTGCCGATGTCGATGAAGGCGGCCTCCATCGACGGCAGCACGTTCTGGACCTTGCCCAGGTATACGTTGCCGACGTACGAGGTCGACTGCTCCTTGTTGACGTAGTGCTCGACGAGGATGTCGTCCTCGAGCACGCCGATCTGGGTGCGCTCGCCCTGCTGGCGGACCACCATGACGCGCTCGACGGCCTCGCGGCGCGCCAGGAACTCGGCCTCGGTGATGATCGGGACGCGGCGGCGACCCTGCTCGCGGCCCTCGCGGCGGCGCTGCTTCTTCGCCTCCAGACGCGTGGAGCCCTTGATGGACTGCACCTCGTCCGAGGACGTCGACCGGTCGGCCTTCTCTTCCTTCTTGCGCGGCTCGCGGACCTTGACGACCGTACGCTCCGGGTCGTCGGTCGACGACTGCTCGCCCTCGGGGGCGCTGTCACCGGCGCGGCGACGGCGGCGACGGCGGCGACGGCTGCTGCTCGAACCGCCGGAACCGGCGGACTCGTCGCGCTGCTCGTCGGCCTCGGCGCGGTCGTCATCGGACTCGGCGGCGGCCGGCTCGGCGTCCTCGTCGGAGGACTCGTTCTCGTTCTCGGTGTCGTTCTCGGCGTCGGCGGACTCGCCCCGACGGCGGCGACGGCCACCGCGACGACGGCGGCGGGCCGGGCGGTCCCCGTGCTCGTCCTGCTCGTCGTTCTCCTCGCCCCGCTGGTCCTGGTCCTGGTCCTGGCCCTCGGGCTCGGACTCGACCTCGGCCTCGGTGTCCGCGGCGGGCTCGACGGCGGCGGCCGGCTGCTCGTCGGCGGCGCGACGGCGGCGGCGACGGCGCGGCGTCTCCTCGGCGGCGGGCTGCTCGGGCTCGGCGGCCTTCTCCTCGGCGGCCTCGGCCGCGGCAGCGGCGGCGGCGCGCTCCGGCGTCTGGAACATCGGCTCGGTGAAGACCGGGGCCTGGAACGTGGCGACGGACGGGCGCTTCGGGCCCTTGTCGTCGGCCTGCTCGCCCCGGCCGGCCTTCGCCTTCGCCCCGGACTTCGTGGCCTTCGTCGCCTTCGGCTCGGCGAAGCCACCGGCGGCCTTGCGGGTGGCGCGGCGACGGCGGCGCGGCGACTCGTCCTCGGCGTCGGGCTCGGCGGCGGCCTCGGCCGGCTCCGCGGACTCGGCGGACTCGGCGGACTCGGCGGCGATGGCGTCGGAGATCTCCGGCGGGGCGGCCTGCGCGCTGGGCGCGGCGGCGCCACGGGTGGCACGGCGACGGTTGCGGCGCGGGGCGCCGGACTCCTCGGCGACCGGCTCCTCGGCCTGGGCGGCGGGCTGCTCGGCCGGGGCGGCGGGCTCGGCGGCCTCAGCGGTCTCGGTGGCCTCAGCGGTGGGCGCCGACACGGTGCGCGTGGCACGACGCCGACGACGCGGCGCGGCCGGCTCCTCGGCGGCGACCGGCTCGGCGACCGGCTCCGCCTCGGTCACGGTCTCGGCGGCGACGCTCTCGACGGCGGCCTCGGCCTGCGGCTCCTCGGCCTGGGCGGTGGGCGCCGACACGGTACGGGTGGCGCGGCGACGGCTGCGGCGTGGAGCGGCGGGCTCGTCGGCGGCGGCCGGCTCCTCGGCAGCGGGCTCAGCCGCGACAGCGGCCTCAGTGGCCTCAGTGGTCTCGGCGGCCTCAGCCGTCTCAGCGGTCGGCGCCGACACGGTACGCGTGGCACGACGCCGACGACGCGGCGCGGCCGGCTCCTCGGCGGCGACCGGCTCGGCGACCGGCTCCGCCTCGGGCACGGTCTCGGCGGCGGGCTCCGCCACCACGGTCGTCGCCTCGCCCTGCGCGGGCGCACCGGCGGGCGCGGAGGCGCGTCGGGTCGCGCGGCGGCGGGGCGGGGCGGCGACGGGCGCCGGGGAAGTCTCGGGGGTCTCGACGTCCGCCTCGGTGTCGGCGGCCGGAGTGGTGTCCGCGGCAGTGGCCGGTATGGCGACTGCGGCGTCCTCGGTGGCGGTGGCCTCCGGGGCGACCGGCGGGCCCGCGGGGCGCGACGCGGCCCGGCGCCGACGGCGCGGGGGCAGGGTGTCGCTGGGGCTGTCCAGCTCAGGGGTGGTGGGTTCGGTCTCGGGCATGCGGGTGGATCTCCCGTCGGGCCTCCGGGCGCCGCGCCTGATCCGTGACCGGTGACGTCTGCGGCTCACGCGCTACGTGATGAGCGCGGTGCCGCCGGTCCGGGGCGCGGGCGCCGCACGGAGGCTCTTTATGTCTGTTCTCGCCGGTTCCGGTACGCGATGTACGTACGGCCTGGCGAAAGTCCTTGGGTGGGTGCGCTGCCCGACCCAGGTGGCTCCCGAGTACGAGGGCGGCGCTACGACGACCGCCTTACGCGGAACCTTCCACGGCAGGCGCCGTCGCGGTGGCAGTTCCCGTGGCCGCCTTTTGTGGGGCGGTCGGGTCTGCCTCGCGGTCGAGCGCGAGCGGGTCGGTCACCGTGCCGGTCTCTTCGTCGAAAGGCCCCTGCGCCAGCCTGGTCACCGCTGCGGGGACCGGCGGCGCCAGGTCGGCCACGGCGCGAAGACCGGACAGGACGTCGTCGGGTCGTACGGCAGGCGTCACGTGCCGAACAACCAGCCGCAGTATCGCACAGGCCGCCTCGCTGGGCCTATCAGCCGGACCAGCCGAAACATCGGAGGCCTTGTGGGCCTCATGAGACTCGTGGGCCTCCAGGCCGACGACGGCCTCGCGGGCGTCGAACGTCCGGATCCCGCTCTTCGTCTTCCGCTGGACCTCGACGGTCTCGGCGGCGCGGAACGCCTCGGCGGCGCGCGCGGCCTCCTCGACCGAGACCCCGTCGAGCCGCAGCTCCCACACGGAGGCGGCGAGCCGGTCGGCGAGGCCCGAGGTGCGGGCCTCGACGGCGTCCACGATGTCGAGTCCTGTGGGCATCGACTCGTCGAGCAGCGCCATCAGCTTCGCGGGGTCGCGCGGCGCGGTGAGCGCGATCTCCAGGTACTCGGCCTCACTGCCCGTGCCGGTGGGTGCGGCATTGGCGTACGACACCTTGGGGTGCGGCGTGAACCCCGCCGAGTACGCCATGGGCACCTCGGCGCGGCGCAGCGCGCGCTCGAAGGCGCGCTGGAAGTCACGGTGGCTGGTGAACCGGAGGCGGCCGCGCTTGGTGTAGCGCAGTCGGATGCGCTGCACCGCGGGTGCGGGCGGCGGGCCTACGGGCTGTCGCTTGCCCAGTGGTCTATTCCTTAATGAATGCGGTCTTCGTGAGATCGGTCGTACTCGTATCAAGAGTACGACCCTGCGGGGCCCCCGGTTCCCGCTGGTCCCTGACCAGCGGTTCAGGCTGCTTCGGCGGGCCGAAGAGGGCGCGGCGGACGTCGGCGCGCGCCTGCCGGGCGGCGGCGCGGACGCTCGCGGCGACCCGGCCCACCGGCGCCAGCACGTAGTCGCGCACCACGTGCCCCACCGGAGTGAGCACCGTGCGGTACACCCACCGCAGCGGGTCCACGATCAGCCACCGCAGCGCCCGGCCGACGGCACGGGACACGTACCCGGCGATCCGCCACGCGACGCGCAGCGCGTCCCAGATCTCGCGCCCGACGACGGCGAGCACCGCCCCCACGGCCCGCCCCACGGCGGCGAGCGCCCGCCCGACCGGCACCAGCACCCACCGCCACACCGCGAGCAGCGGCACGACCACCAACACCCGCCCCAGCCAGGCGAGTCCACGTCCGAGCGGCGCCAACACGTAGTCCCACAGGGCCCGTCCGACGGGCGCGAGGACATGGGCGTACAGCCATACGGCGGGGATGACGATCAACACCCGTCCCAGCCAAGCCAGTCCACGTCCGATCGGCGTGAGCACGTAGCGCCACAGCATCTCGCAGGGCCACACGAAAACCCCGTACAGCACCCAGCCGATCGCCTTCGCGAGCGGCAGCAGCAGGTACCGGCCGAGGAAGCGGCCCACCGCCACGAGCGCGTCCCACACGAGTCGCAGCGGCACCACGAGGACGACCATCACGATGCGCAGCGGCAGCCTGATCGCCGCCACGAGACAGCCCTCGTCGGCCTGTTGGGGCCGCGCGGGCCACGGCTCCGTCTTCTTGTCCTGCACGCCTTCCATGCCTCCCCAGACGCAACCGGCCGACGTCCGGATGCAGTTGTGGGGCGGCCGGTTCGTCAACCGGCCGCCCCACACGCGTACTTGCGGGTTCCGCCTACTTCACCACGGTCAGCGGGAGCAGCTTCTTGCCCGTCGGGCCGATCTGGATCTCCGTGTCCATCGCCGGGCAGACACCGCAGTCGAAGCACGGGGTCCAGCGGCAGTCGTCGACCTCGGTCTCGTCGAGGGCGTCCTGCCAGTCCTCCCAGAGCCAGTCCTTGTCGAGACCGGAGTCCAGGTGGTCCCAGGGCAGGACCTCCTCGTACGTACGCTCACGCGTCGTGTACCAGTCGACGTCGACGCCGTGCGCGGGCAGCGTCTTCGCGGCGCACTCCATCCAGCGGTCGTAGGAGAAGTACTCGCGCCAGCCGTCGAAGCGGCCGCCGTCCTCGTAGACGGCGCGGATGACGTCGCCGATGCGGCGGTCGCCGCGGGAGAGGAGGCCCTCGACGATGCCGGGCTTGCCGTCGTGGTAACGGAAGCCGATGGAGCGGCCGTACTTCTTGTCGCCGCGGATCTTGTCGCGGAGCTTGGCGAGCCGCTCGTCGGTGTCCGTGGAGCTGAGCTGCGGCGCCCACTGGAAGGGGGTGTGCGGCTTGGGCACGAAGCCGCCGATCGAGACCGTGCAGCGGATGTCGTTGCCCGCGACCTCGCGGCCCTTGGCGATGACGTTGGCCGCCATGTCGGCGATCTGGAGGACGTCCTCGTCGGTCTCGGTGGGCAGGCCGAGCATGAAGTACAGCTTCACCTGGCGCCAGCCGTTGCCGTAGGCCGTGGCGACCGTACGGATCAGGTCCTCTTCGCTGACCATCTTGTTGATGACCTTGCGCATGCGTTCCGAGCCGCCCTCGGGGGCGAACGTCAGGCCCGAGCGGCGGCCGTTGCGCGTCAGCTCGTTGGCGAGGTCGATGTTGAAGGCGTCGACGCGGGTCGAGGGGAGGGAGAGGCCGATCTTGTCTTCCTCGTACCGGTCCGCGAGCCCCTTGGCGACCTCGCCGATCTCGGAGTGGTCGGCCGAGGACAGGGAGAGCAGGCCGACCTCCTCGAAGCCGGTCGCCTTGAGGCCCTTGTCGACCATCTCGCCGATGCCGGTGATGCTTCGCTCCCGTACGGGACGCGTGATCATGCCGGCCTGGCAGAAGCGGCAGCCGCGGGTGCAGCCGCGGAAGATCTCGACGGACATCCGCTCGTGCACCGTCTCCGCGAGCGGCACGAGGGGCTGCTTCGGGTACGGCCACTCGTCGAGGTCCATGACCGTGTGCTTGGACACGCGCCACGGGACGCCGGAGCGGTTCGGGACGACGCGGCCGATGCGGCCGTCGGGCAGGTACTCGACGTCGTAGAAGCCGGGGACGTAGATGTTCCCCGTCTTCGCGAGGCGGAGCAGGACCTCCTCGCGGCCGCCGGGGCGGCCCTCGGCCTTCCAGCCTCGGATGATCTCCGTCATGTCGAGGACGGCCTGCTCGCCGTCGCCGATGACGGCGGCGTCGATGAAGTCGGCGATCGGCTCCGGGTTGAAGGCCGCGTGGCCGCCCGCGAGGACGATCGGGTCCTCGACCGTGCGGTCCTTGGACTCCAGCGGGATGCCGGCCAGGTCGAGCGCGGTCAGCATGTTCGTGTAGCCGAGCTCGGTGGAGAAGCTGAGCCCGAAGACGTCGAAGGCCTTCACCGGGCGGTGGCTGTCGACCGTGAACTGCGGCACGTCGTGCTTGCGCATCAGCTCTTCGAGGTCCGGCCACACGCTGTACGTGCGCTCGGCGAGGACGCCCGCGCGTTCGTTCAGCACCTCGTACAGGATCATGACGCCCTGGTTGGGCAGGCCGACCTCGTACGCGTCGGGGTACATGAGCGCCCAGCGGACGTCGCACTCCTCCCACGGTTTGACCGTGGAGTTCAGCTCACCGCCGACGTACTGGATCGGCTTCTGCACGTGCGGCAGCAAGGCTTCGAGCTGCGGAAAGACGGACTCCACCGGCGAGGCGGCGGCTTCGGCAGGCATAACCGTGGACCTTCGTGAGCTGACAGGGGTGACCCTCAAGCCTAACCCGCCGAAAGGGACGGTTCCGCAGCCCGTCCCCAGACCCCCGGCAGCTCCCGCTCCCGGTCCGCCGCGGACGCCTGTTCCTGGCCGTACAGGAGGCCCCAGGTGAAGGCGGACTCCCCCGCCGCGTGCGCCTGGACCGCGAGGTCGCGCAGGGCCTCGCGGGCGACGACGCTGTCCTGGTGGTCGCCGAGCACCGTCTGTACGTCCTTCATGGCGCGCGCGAAGCGTTTCGCCTGCTTGCCGAGGGCGGGGGCCGCGGCCTCTCCCGCGTACCGGGCGCGCTTGGCGGCCTTGCGGGCGTCGTGCATCGCGAGGTCGCGGTCCTCGCCCGGGTCGAGGGACAGGGCGTGTTCGATACGGGTGGCGAGGCGGGCGTGGTCCTTGAGGGCGGCCTTGGCGAGGGTCGCGGCGGCCGGGCGGTCGGCGGCGGGCTTCAGGGGCGGGTCCGCGAGCAGCGCGTCGAGGGTCTGGAGGAGGTCCAGGTAGCGCTTGCTGTCGAGGACGGCGACCGTGTGCCGGCGCGAGCCCTGGCGGCGGGCGGCGGCCCAGGTGCGCAGGCGGCCGCGGACGGGGCCGAGCAGCAGGGGGCGGGGCAGCGCGTCCATGCGGCCGGTGATGCGTTCGGTGAGCACTTCGCGGTCCCGGTCGATGCCCAACTCGGCGGCGAGCCACTTGAGTTCCTCGCCGACGGGTTCGGTGACGGCCGGGTCGAGGAGTTTCTTGTACGTCTTGAACGCGCTGCGCAGGCGGCGGGTGGCGACGCGCATCTGGTGCACCGAGTCCGGCAGGTCGCGGCGGACGGCGGGGTCGAGCTCGACGAGGGCGTCGCGCTGGGCGCGCAGGTGGGCGAGGACGTGGGCGGCGGCGGTGTCGGGGGCGCCGGTGGGGCGCTGTGTCTTCGTCTTCGTACGTTGCTCAGCCCCGGTCTCCGCCAGCGCCCGCGCCAGCTTCGACGCGGAGCCGGAGCGTTCGACGCCTGCCTTGCGGAGGCGTTTCTCGACCTTGCCGAGGAAGGCCGGGTCGGCGCCGTCCGCGAGCTCGACCTCGATCTCGGTCCAGGCGGTGGTCCGCTTCCCGTCGGCGCGTTCGGCGCGGACGGCGTCGACGCAGACCTCGGCGAGGAGTGAGCCGTCGGCGCCGGTGAGGTGGGAGACGTCGCGGGAGGAGCGGAGGCGGACGACCGGGATCAGCGCGTCGCCGCGGACCCGGGAGCGGACGAGGCCGGCGAGGGTGCGCGGGAGGGTGGCGGAGGGTGGGGCCTGCACCTCGTCGCGGATGCCTTCGTCGAGGGCGACCGGGAGTTTCAGGTGCCAGCCGGCGTCGTCGCCGCCGCTGCGGAGGCGCAACGTGATCTTGTCGGTGGCGAGGCGTTGGTCCTCGGTGTCGTAGTAGACGGCGTCGAGTTCGACGACGCCCTTGTCGACGACGGACGAGACGCCGGGGACCTTGCGCAGGTCGGGTAGCCGGAAGTGTTCGGCCGGGGCGTCGTACTTTCGCTCGATTTCGCGCTTGGTCTCCGCCATGAACCGAATTTAGTCGTGACCGGCGCCGTGGCCAAGGTCTCGGGGCTCCGCCCCGGACCCCGCGCCTCAAGCGCCGGCGGGGCTGGATGTACCGAACCGGCGTTGCGCTGGCTTGAAGAGCGGCCCGCGGCGATCAGGCCGACATCGGGCGTTGGGCCTTGATCGACTGCAACAGCCCCACCGCCACCCACACCGCGAACATCGACGACCCCCCGTACGACACGAACGGCAGCGGCAGGCCCGCCACCGGCATGATGCCGAGGGTCATGCCGACGTTCTCGAAGGCCTGGAAGGCGAACCAGGCGATGATGCCGGCCGCGACGATCGTGCCGTACAGCTCGCTCGTGCCGCGCGCGATCTTGCACGCACGCCACAGCACCACACCCAGCAGCAGCAGGATGAGGCCCGCGCCGACGAAGCCGAGCTCCTCGCCGGCCACCGTGAAGACGAAGTCCGTCTGTTGTTCGGGGACGAACTGGCCGGTGGTCTGCGAGCCGTGGAAAAGGCCGGACCCCGTCAATCCGCCCGAACCGATCGCGATGCGGGCCTGGTTGGTGTTGTAGCCGACGCCCGCCGGGTCGAGCGCCGGGTTGGCGAAGGCGGCGAAGCGGGCGATCTGGTAGTCGTCGAGGACGCCCAACTGCCAGACGGCGACCGCGCCCGCCGCGCCGACGCCGATCAGGCCGAGCACCCAGCGGTTGGAGGCACCCGACGCGAGCAGCACGCCGAGCACGATCATCACCATCACCATGACGGAGCCGAGGTCCGGCATCAGCATGACGATGAGCATCGGGACGGCGGCGAGCCCGATGGCCTGGAGCACCGTGCGGTGGTCGGGGTGTTCGCGGTCGCCCGCGTCGACGCGGGTCGCGAGGATCATCGCCATGCCGAGGATGATCGTGATCTTCACGAACTCGGAGGGCTGGAGGGAGAATCCGCCGCCGATGACGATCCAGGCGTGCGCCCCGTTCACCGTCGCGCCGAGCGGCGTGAGGACGAGGAGGACGAGGAAGACGGAGATGCCGTAGAGGATCGGGACGGCCGTGCGCAGCGTGCGGTGCCCGAGCCAGACCGTGCCCGCCATCAGCGCGATGCCGATGCCGGTGTTCAGCAGGTGCCGGAACAGGAAGTAGTACGGGTCGCCCTGGTTGAGCTCGGTCCTGTTGCGGGTCGCCGAGTAGACGAGCGCGGCGCCGATGAAGGACAGCGCGACCGCCGCGAGCAGCATCGGCCAGTCGAGCCTGCGCACCACCGAGTCGCGGGCCATGAGCCGCGACATGGTGGAGCGCTGCGGCCCGTAGCCGGAGACGGAGAAGCCATTGCCGGTCACCGGTCAGTCCCTCCTACTGCTGCTGTTGCCGTACGTGGAGGTGGGCAGCGTCGCCGCCAGGTTCTGCTGGGCGGGCGTCGTGTCCTTGACCGGCTGGAACGGTTCGATCTTCGGGGCGTCGATGGAGCCGTCCTTCTGGATCTTCGGGAGGCTCTTCTGCGGCTCGGGCAACAGGGCCTTCTTCTTGTTGATGCCGCCCTTGTTGTCGACGCCGTAGATCGCGTCGTAGATCTTGCGGACGGCGGGGCCCGAGGCGCCGGAACCCGTACCACCCTGGGCGATCGTCATGACGACCGAGTAGTCCTTCGTGTACGTCGCGAACCACGACGTCGTCTGCTTGCCGTAGACCTCCGCGGTACCGGTCTTGGCGTGCATCGGGATCTTGTTCTGCGGCCAGCCGCCGAAGCGCCAGGCGGCGGTGCCGCGGGTGGCGACGCCGGCGAGGGCCTGGTCGATGTGTTGCTGGGTCTGCTTCGTCATGGGCAGCTTGCCCTGCGACTTGGGCGCGATCTCGTTGACCTGCTTGCCGTCGGGGCTGACCACGGCCTTGCCGACGGAGGGCTGGTAGAGGGTGCCGCCGTTGGAGATGGCTCCGTAGATCCGGGCCATCTGGATCGGGGTGACGAGGGTGTCGCCCTGGCCGATGGAGTAGTTGACCTCGTCACCGGCGCGCATCACGTTGCCCTGGCGGCAGTTCTCCCAGTTGAGCCGCTCGACGTAGGAGCCGTCCTTCTTGCCGCCCTTGCACCAGGCGTCCTTGTTGGCCTTCCAGTACTCCTGCTTCCACTTCCGGTCGGGGACCCGGCCGTTGACCTCGTTCGGCAGGTCGATGCCGGTCTCCTTGCCGAGGCCGAACTGGTGGGCCGTCTTGTAGAAGGAGTCGTCGGCGTCGACGCCGCCCTTGGGGTGGATGCCGCCGAGCTTCTGCCACTCCTTGTGGGCGAGGCCGTAGAAGACGGTGTCGCAGGAGACCTCAAGGGCGCGGCCGAGGCTGATCGGGCCGAAGTTCTCCGACTCGAAGTTCTTGAAGACCTGGCTGCCGATCGAGTACGAGCTGGTGCACGGGTAGCGGCCGTTGAACGGGTACCCGGCGTTGACCGCGGCGGTCGACGAGATCACCTTGAAGATCGAGCCTGGCGCCGACTGGCCCTGGATCGCCCGGTTGAGGAGCGGGTAGTTGGACTTCTTGCCGGTGAGCTTGGCGTAGTCCTTGCCGGAGATACCGCCGACCCAGGCGTTCGGGTCGTACGTCGGGTTGGAGGCCATGGCGACGACGCGCCCGGTCTTGGCCTCCATGACGACGACGGAACCGGCATCGGCCTTGTAGTTCTCGCCGGTGTTCTTGTCGAACTCGTGGCGGGCGGCCTTCATCGCCGCGTCGAGCTCCTTCTCGGCGACGGACTGCACGCGCGCGTCGATCGACGTGACGACGTTGGCTCCCGGCTCGGCCTTGTCGCTCTCGGCGCGGCCGATGACGCGGCCGAGGTTGTCGACCTCGTAGCGGGTGACACCGGCCTTGCCGCGCAGCTCCTTGTCGTAGGTGCGCTCAAGTCCCGAGCGGCCGACCTGGTCGGAGCGGAGGTAGGGCGAGTCGGTGTTCTTGGCCTTCTCGATCTCCGCGTCGGTGACCGGGGAGAGGTAGCCGAGGACCTGCGCGGTGTTGGAGCCGCCGGGGCCCGCGTAGCGGCGGACGGCGGTGGGTTCGGCGGTGATGCCGGGGAAGTCCTCGCTGCGCTCGCGGATTTGCAGGGCCTGCTTGGGAGTTGCCTCGTCGGTGATCGGGATGGGCTGGTACGGCGAGCCGTTCCAGCAGGGCTGCGGCGTCTCGGCGTCGCAGAGCCTGACCTTCTCCTGGATGGTCTTGGGCTTCATGCCGAGGACCTTGGCGAGCTTGGCGAGGACGGCCTTGCCCTCGTCGTCCATCTTCATCAGGTCGGTGCGGGACGCGGAGACGACGAGCCGGGTCTCGTTGTCGGCGAGCGGCACGCCGCGCGCGTCGAGCAGCGAGCCGCGGGTGGCGGGCGTGACGACCTGCTGGACGTGGTTCCCGGACGCCTCCTTGGCGTACTCGTCGCCGTTGCGGACCTGGAGGTACCAGAGGCGGCCGCCGAGGGTGAGCAGGAGGGAGAGGACGAGGATCTGAAGGATGATGAGCCGGATCTGGACGCGTGGCGTACGGCCCGTCTCGGGGATGTTGGTCACGGTGGCGTGCTCCCCCTCTCAGTACGAGGACGTGTACGAGTACGAGTAGGTGTACACGCCGAAGCTGTGTGTGCCCGCGGCTTCTCCGGTGGCTTCGCGGGTCAACTGCCGTGCGCTCACAGGCGCTTGACCCCCTTGATGCGGCCCGCGCGGGAGGCGCGCGCCTTGACCGAGCGCATGCGCAGTCCGCCGCCGCCCTTGCCGCCGATGCTCAGGCCCGTGCCGCCGCCGGAGACCCAGCCGGAGGAGACGTCGGCGGCCTTGGCGGAGCCGCCGGAGGTCTCGCCGAGCGGGTTGCTCTCGGCACGTCTGGCGAGCCACATGACGCCGGGTACGACGAACGGGGCGAGCAGCAGGTCGTAGAGCGCGGCGGTGAAGATGAGGCTGCCGAGGCCGACGTCGCGGGCGGCGGTGTCGCCGACGAGCGCGCCCACACCGGCGTACAGCAGGGTCGTGCCGACGGCGGCGCCGACGACCACGAGCATGGGTCCCGCGGCCGAACGGATCTGGCCGCTCTCGGGCTTGGCGAGTCCTGCCAGATAGCCGATGACGCAGAGCACGAGCGCGTAGCGGCCCGCGGCGTGGTCGGCGGGCGGCGCGAGGTCCGCGAGCAGTCCGGCGCCGAAGCCGACGAAGGCGCCGCCGACATGGCCGTAGACGAGGGCGAGGCCGAGGACGGTCAGGAGCAGCAGGTCGGGTACGGCGCCGGGCAGTTGCAGCCGGGCCAGGATGCAGACCTGGAGGACGAGGGCCACGACGACGAGGACCGTGGAGAGCAGCATCCGGTTGAAGCGCATGATTCTTTTGCTCCTCCTGCTACTGCTGCTGGTCTGCGTTGTTGTCTGCGGCGCCGTTGCCGCCGCCCTCGCCGTTGCCCGCGTCGTCCGCGCCCGGGGTGGCGGTCACGGTGACGGTGGGTGTCGGCTTGGGCTTGGCGGGCTTCTTCGGCAGGACCGTGTCCCGGGGGTCCTCGCGGGGTGCCTGCACGACGACGCCGACGACGTCGAGCTTGGTGAATCCGACGTACGGCTTCACGTAGACGGTGCGGGTCAGGTCGCCGCCGGAGGGGTCGACGCGGACGACGCGGCCGACGGGGACGCCGGGCACGAACGGCTTGTCGGCCTGCGAGCCGAAGGTGACGAGGCGGTCGCCCTTGTTCACCTTGGCCTTGCCGTTGAGGAGCTGGACGCGCAGCGGGCGGTCGCCCTGCCCGGAGGCGAAGCCGAGCTCGTCGGTCTTCTCCATGCGGGTGCCGACGGTGAAGTCGGGGTCGTTGGCGAGCAGCACGGTCGAGGTGTTCGGGCCGACGGTCGTGACGCGGCCGACGAGTCCGTCGCCGTTGAGTACCGTCATGTCGCGCTTGAGGCCGTCGTTGGCGCCGGCGTCGATGGTGACGGTCCAGGAGAAGCCCTGGGCGGCGCCGATGGCGACGACCTGGGCGCCCTTGATGCCGTATTGGCCTGCGCCGGCGGTCTTGAGCATGGCGTCGAGCTGGCGGACCTTGCTGCGGTTGCGGTCGCTGCTGCCGAGCTTGGCCTTCAACGCGGCGTTCTCTTGCTCCAGTTGGCCGATGCGGTCGTGCCGCTTGTCGGAGTCCCGGACGGCGCTTATGGCGTTGCCGATCGGGTCGACCGCGCCGGAGACCCCGTTCTCCACCGGGCCGAAGACCGTGGCGGCGGCGTGGCGGGCACCGTCGACCGGCGAGTCCTCGCCGCCGCGGATGTCCACCGTGATCAGTGCGAACGCGATGGCGATCAGCAGCACCAGGAGCAGCCGGCTCTCTCGTGTGTCCCTCACGTGCGGCGGCCGTGCCTTCCTCTATCGGTTGCGTCGAGCGGTACTCGGTTACGTCGAGCGGTACTTCGGAGGATTTCTTATGCCTTGCCTATATATCAACGATCCGCCGCACGAGGTGGCAGGCACTCGTACGGCGGACGTTTTCGCTTTACATCATCTGCGCGGCGAGGCGTCCAGGACCTGCTGGAGCGCCTCGAACTCCTCGACGCACTTGCCGGAGCCGAGCGCCACGCTGTCCAGCGGGTCCTCGGCGATGTGGATCGGCATGCCCGTCTCGCGGCGGAGCCGCTCGTCGAGGCCGCGCAGCAGGGCGCCGCCACCAGTGAGAACGATGCCGCGGTCCATTACGTCACCGGACAGTTCGGGCGGGCACTTGTCGAGGGTGGTCTTCACGGCGTCGACGATCGCGTTGACCGGTTCTTCGATCGCCTTGCGGACTTCCGCCGCCGAGATGACGACGGTCTTGGGCAGCCCCGACACAAGGTCGCGGCCGCGGATCTCGGTGTGTTCGTCGGAGTCGAGGTCGTACGCGGAGCCGATCGTGATCTTGATCTGTTCGGCGGTCCGCTCACCGAGGAGGAGCGAGTACTCCTTCTTGATGTGCTGGATGATCGCGTTGTCCAGCTCGTCGCCCGCGACGCGGATGGACTGCGCCGTGACGATGCCGCCGAGCGAGATCACCGCGACCTCGGTGGTGCCGCCGCCGATGTCGACCACCATGTTGCCCGTGGCCTCGTGGACCGGGAGCCCGGAGCCGATGGCCGCGGCCATGGGCTCCTCGATGATGTGCACCTGGCGGGCACCGGCCTGCGACGAGGCCTCGATGACCGCGCGGCGCTCGACGCCGGTGATGCCGGACGGCACGCAGACGACGACGCGAGGCCGGGCGAGGTAGCGCCGCTTGTGCACCTTCAGGATGAAGTAGCGGAGCATTCGCTCGGTGATCTCGAAGTCGGCGATCACGCCGTCCTTGAGCGGGCGGACGGCCACGATGTTGCCCGGCGTGCGCCCGATCATCTTCTTGGCTTCGGCGCCGACCGCGAGGATGCCACCGGTGTTGGTGTTGATCGCGACCACGGACGGCTCGTTGAGCACGATCCCTCGACCCCTGACGTACACCAGCGTGTTGGCGGTCCCGAGGTCGACAGCCATGTCACGGCCGATGAACGACATTGAGTTCCCCATCAGGATTCGTCTGGCCTTCCCAAGTGGAGCGTTTGATGGCTTGTCAGGTAGGCGAGAGGGTGGACGCGGTGTGGCGTGGAGGCTCCATCGTAGTCTCGCCTGCACGATCACGGCGCGAGGGTCTTCGCCATTGTCAGCATGGGAGTCCCCGCCCCGCTAATGGGGACGTGCCGACGGAGGATTGCGTTCCCCCAATTGGGCCGCGTATGCAAAAGAGCGGCCCGAATTCTCGGGCCGCTCCTGGTCAGTGGCGCTCCGTGACTGACGCGACATCAGAAAACGAACTCGGCCGGTCTCGTGGAGTCTCATGGAGCGGACACCGGGTGTCTCACCCGTCCGACGCGAAGTCCGGAATGCGAGAAGTCCGGTTTCGCGGCGGCTTACGTTGTACCGCGACTTACGAGAAATCCGGGAAGAAAATCTTGAGCTCGCGCTCGGCGGACTCCTCGGAGTCGGAGGCGTGGATCAGGTTCTCGCGAACAATGACGCCGAAGTCGCCGCGGACGGAGCCGGGCGCGGCGGCGATCGGGTCCGTCGGCCCGGCCAGCTGGCGGACGCCCTCGATGACGCGCTCGCCCTCGACGACCAGGGCGACGACCGGGCCGGACGACATGAAGGCGACCAGCGGCTCGTAGAAAGGCTTGCCCTTGTGCTCGCCGTAGTGCGTCTCCAGCGTCTCCTGGCTCAGGCTGCGCAGTTCGAGGGCGCTGATCGTCCAGCCGGCCTTGCGCTCGATGCGGCCGATGATCTCGCCGATCAGGCCGCGGCGGACGGCGTCGGGCTTGAGCAGGACGAGCGTGCGCTGGGTCATTTTGCGGGACTCCTTGTGGGGCCTAGTTGTGCGGTGACGGACGAGGTTACAGGGCGTCACCGCCGCCGTGACAGGCGGGCGGCGCCGGTCCTGCGCCTCGGGGCTCCGCCCCGGACCCCGCTCCTCAAACGCCGGAGGGGCTGGATTCGGCCCACCGTGCCTTCGCCTCGTCGACCTTGCGGCCGAAGTGGACCGAGGCCCACCAGAGGGCGGCGAAGCAGGCGCCGAGGAAGAACATGAGGGGGACGAAGAAGCCGCTGATGACGAGGGCGATCTGGAGGGCCCAGCCGAGCTGGACGCCGCCGGGCCGTGTCACCATGCCGCACAGCAGCACGCTGAGCAGCATCGCGACGCCGCACACCGTCCACACCACACCGGCCGAAAGGCTCTCGTCCTTCATGGCCACGAGCCCGGCGAAGCCGATGACGAAGAACTCGGCGAGCAGGGTCGAGGAGCACAAGGTACGCATGGCGGTCAGCCCTTCCCCAGGAGCAGCCGGGCCTCGCCGACCGTGATCACGGAACCGGTCACGAGCACTCCCCCGCCCGCGTACTCGCCCTCTTCCTCGGCGAGCGTGATGGCGGCCTCCAGCGCGTCGTCGAGGCGCGGCTCGACCTGCACGCGGTCGTCGCCGAAGACCTCCACCGCGATGCCCGCCAGTTCGTCGGCGTCCATGGCGCGGTGGCTGGAATTCTGCGTCACGACGATCTCGGCGAAGATCGGCTCGAAGGCTTCGAGGAGGCCCCGTACGTTCTTGTCGCCGCTCGCCCCGACGACGCCGATGAGGCGGCTGAAGTCGAAGACCTCGCCGATCGCCTCGGCGGTGACGCGGGCGCCCGCCGGGTTGTGCGCGGCGTCGAGGACGACGGTCGGCGAGCGCCGGACCACTTCGAGACGGCCGGGCGACGTGGCCGAGGCGAACGCCGTACGGATCGTGTCGATGTCGAGCGGGCGCGCGTGCTGCGAGCCGATACCGAAGAACGCCTCTACGGCGGAGAGCGCGACGGCCGCGTTGTGCGCCTGGTGCGCGCCGTGCAGCGGAAGGAAGATGTCCTCGTACTCGCCGCCGAGCCCGCGCAGCGTCACCAACTGGCCGCCCACGGCGACCTCGCGCCGGACGACGCCGAATTCAAGGCCCTCGCGAGCCACCGTCGCGTCCCGCTCCACGGCCTTCTTCAGGATCACCTGCGCCGCGTCCACCGGCTGCTGCGCCATGATCACGGAGGCGTCCTGCTTGATGATGCCGGACTTCTCGGTGGCGATCTCGCCGGGCGTGGAGCCGAGCCGGTCGGTGTGGTCGAGGTCGATGGGGGTGATGACGGCGACCGAGCCGTCGATCACGTTCGTCGCGTCCCAGCTGCCGCCCATGCCGACCTCGACGACCGCCACGTCCACGGGCGCGTCGGCGAAGGCCGCGTACGCCATGCCGGTCAGCACCTCGAAGAAGGAGAGGCGGTACTCCTGCTGGGAGTCCACCATCTCGATGTACGGCTTGATGTCGTCGTACGTCTCGACGAAGCGCTCGTGGTCGATCGGCGCGCCGTCCAGGCTGATCCGCTCGGTGATCGACTGGACGTGCGGCGACGTGTACCGGCCGGTGCGCAGGTCGAAGGCCGTGAGCAGGGCTTCGATCATGCGGGCCGTGGACGTCTTGCCGTTCGTGCCCGTGATGTGGATCGAGGGGTACGCCTTCTGCGGCTCGCCCAGTACGTCCATCAGCGCGGCGATGCGGTCGACGGACGGCTCCAGCTTCGTCTCGCCCCAGCGCGTGGCGAGCTCGGCCTCCACCACCCGCAGCGCCTTCTCCACCTCGGGGTCCTCGGGGCGGGCCGGAATCCCGTCGCCCTGCGGCGGCGCCGACTGCGTGCGCAGCGTGCGGCTGCCCGCCTCGATCACCGCCAGGTCGGGGTCGCGGGTGGTCTCTTCACCGACGATCTCTTCGAACGGGTCGGCGTCGTCTGCGGGGTCGTAATCGCCGCTGTCGCGCGGGGGGAGGTCACTCACGTACGCCAGTCTACGGAGGTCCACCGACAGCGCGCCCGACCCCACCCGCCGTCCCGGTCCGCCATCCCCGACATCCCAGTTCAGGACTTTGGTCCTGTCCGTTTCGGGACCTTGGTCCCTCCGGAACGGTGTCCGGCCCGGCAAACTTGCTGATCATGGACATAGGCATCGATCTCGGCACCGCCAACACCCTTCTCTACGTGCGCGGTCAGGGCATCGTGCTGAACGAACCCTCGGTCGTCGCCGTGAAGGCCGGCGGGCGCGGCGAGGTGCTCGCCGTGGGGAGCGAGGCGAAGGAGACCATCGGGCGCACCCCGGGGTCCATCACCGCGATCCGGCCGCTGCGGGACGGCGTGATCAGCGACTACGAGGCGGCCGAGGAGATGATCCGGCACCTCGTACGGAAGGTGGTGCCGGGCCGGCGCCCCCGTACGCGCATGGTGGTGTGCGTGCCGAGCGGGGTCACGCCCGTGGAGCGGCGGGCCATCGTGCACGCGGCGCAGCGGGCCGGCGGGAAGACGGTGCACCTGATCGAGGAGCCGATGGCGGCGGCGATCGGGGCGGGGCTTCCGGTGGCGGATCCGCGCGGGTCGATGGTCGTGGACATCGGTGGCGGCACCAGCGAGGTGGCCGTCATCTCCCTTGGCGGCGTGGTCACTTCGCAGTCGCTGCGGGTGGGCGGAGACCGCTTCGACGAGGCGATCACGGATTTCGTGCGCAAGGAGCACGGGCTGCTGATCGGGGAGCGTACGGCCGAGGACATCAAGGTCGCGATCGGTTCGGCGTGGCCGGTGCCGGGTGAGGACGCGTTCGAGATGCGGGCGTTCACCGTGCGGGGGCGGGAGAAGGTGGCGGGGCTGCCGAAGACGGTCGAGCTGACCGTGCGGGAGGTGCGGGCCGCGCTCGACGAGCCCGTGGAGGCGGTCATCGCGGCGGTGCGGGCGACGTTGGAGGAGTGTCCTCCGGAGTTGTCGGGGGACGTGATGGAGCACGGGATCGTGCTGACGGGTGGGGGTGCGTTGTTGCCGGGGCTCGATCTGCGGATTGCCTCCGGCACGGGGATTCCGGTTTTTGTTGCGGAGGATCCGTTGGATTCGGTCGCGTTGGGGTGCGGGAAGTGTGTGGATGACTTCGACGGGTTGCAGCGGATGATGGCGGCGTAACTGGGTTTGTCTTGTGGGTGCGGTGTTGCTGTGGTTGCGTTTTTTGCGCAGTTCCCCGCGCCCCTAAGGACAAGCCCCTACGTCCTTGCCGGGAAGGTTGCCTTCACCTCGTACGTGGTTCCGTCCCCCGGGCCTGCCTCGAAGGTGCCGCCCAGGGAGAGGACGCGTTCCTCCATGCCTGCCGTGCCGGTGCCCGCTGAGACCGGGGCGGTCGTCGGGGCGGTTGGCGGGAGGGGGTTGGTGACCGTGACGTGGAGGCGGTTGGCGGCCACGGACACCGTGACGGTGACCGGCTGGTCGGGGGCGTGCTTCGCGGCGTTGGTGAGGCATTCCTGGACGACGCGGTAGACCGCGGCCTGGCGCAGCGGGGACTGGGCGCGGGCGGCGTCGTCCACGTCGACGGTGATCGTGTTGCCGGCCGCCGCGCTCTCCTCGGCGAGGCGGGGCAGCGCGTCGAGGCCGGGGGTGGGGGTGCCGCCGCCGCTGCCCCGGCGTACGACGATCTCGTTCAGGAGGAGGTGGGCGCGGCGGGCCGTCTCGGACAGCTCGTCGAAGTCCTGCTCCCAGCGTTCGCCGCGGGCCCGCCGCGACAGCACCTCGGCCCGTACCGACAGCATCGTCAGCTCGCGGCCCACGAAGTCGTGCACGTCGCCCGCGACGTCGGAGCGCTCCTGCTGCACGGCCTGGAGCAGCGCGGTCTCGGCTCCCTTGGCCTCCAGGGCGCGTACGAGGTCGATACGGCGCGCGGCGATGCCGACACCGGTCGCGAGCACCCCTATGGGCACGGCGAGGGCGAGGAACTGGCTGACGCTCTCGCCGCCCCGGTAGGCGGGCCACTCGAAGAGCGCGTACGCGGCGCAGGCCCAGACGAGGTAGCCGCAGCAGGCGAGGATGCCGGAGCCCCGGCCCCGGTAGCGGGCCACGGAGTACAGGGCGAACTGGGTCAGCGTCACATCGTGCAGCCAGCCGAGGAAGACGAGGCCGACGAGATACGGGAGCCAGGGGCCCCACGGTTCGCGGCGGCGCAGCAGCAGGGTCGCGGAACCGGCGGCGAGGACGATCGTGGCGGTCGCGCCGCTGAGCGCGTTGTCCGCCCTGGCCAGGCCGGGGATGTCCAGGCTCATCAGGACGAAGCAGCCGGCGGCCGTGACGAGGTCGACGGCGAACGGCGTGCCGCGCCAGCGTTCGAGGCGCGACCAGAGCCGGCCGAGGCGGCGCCCCGGTGCGGTCACCGCCTCCCCGGCCGTCACCGCCCCTTCGGCCTGGTCGTGCATTGAGCCCCATTTCCCCGTGACTGCTCCCGTTACGTCCCCTTTCTTACCTTGATCCGTCGCGCCGAGCAGCACGAGGGCCCCCGGAACCCTGCGGTTCCGGGGGCCCTCGTGTTCGTACGAGAAGCGGGCCGTACGAGTGTCAGGCCTGCGGCAGGCGGTCCAGCTGGGCCTGGATGCGGGCGATGTCCTCGTCCGCCTTGACGAGCCGGCCCTTGATCTTGTCGACCACGTGGTCCGGGGCCTTGGCGAGGAACGCCTCGTTGCCGAGCTTGCCCTCGGAGGCCGCCTTGTCCTTCTCGGCGGCGGCGAGGTCCTTGGCGAGGCGCTTGCGCTCCGCCGCGACGTCGATCGCGCCGGACAGGTCGAGCGCCACCTCGGCGCCCGCGACCGGCAGCGTGGCGGTGGCGGTGAAGCCCTCGCCCTCGGGCTGCAGCTTGAGCAGCTGGCGGATGGCCGGCTCGTGCGCCACCAGGGACGTGCCGTCCAGGGTGAGGCGGGCCGGGACGCGCTGGCCCGCCTTGAGGCCCTGGTCGCCCTTGAAGCGGCGGACCTCGGTGACGACCTGCTGGAGCGTCGCGATCTCCTGCTCGGCGGCCTCGTCGCGGAAGCCACCCGGTGCGTCAGCACCAGGAACAGACACAGCCTTGGGCCAGTCCGAGATGACGATGGACTCGCCGCCCGTGAGCGTCGTCCAGAGGGTCTCCGTGACGAACGGGACGATCGGGTGGAGGAGACGCAGCATGACGTCCAGGACCTCGCCGAGGACCCGGCCCGACACCTTCGCCGGCTCGCCGCCCGCCATGAACGTCGTCTTCGACAGCTCGACGTACCAGTCGAAGACCTCGTCCCACGCGAAGTGGTAGAGCGAGTCGGAGAGCTTCGCGAACTGGTAGTCGTCGTAGAACGCGTCGACCTCGGCGACCGTCTTGTTGAGGCGGGAGAGGATCCAGCGGTCGGTCGCCGTCATCTCGTCCGCGGCCGGGAGCGGGCCCTCGACCGTGGCGCCGTTCATGAGCGCGAAGCGGGTCGCGTTCCAGATCTTGTTGGCGAAGTTCCGGGACGCCTGGACCCAGTCCTCGCCGATCGGGACGTCGATGCCCGGGTTGGCGCCGCGCGCGAGCGTGAAGCGCAGCGCGTCGGAGCCGTAAGTGTCCATCCAGTCCAGCGGGTTGACCGCGTTGCCGAAGGACTTCGACATCTTCTTGCCGTGCTCGTCACGGACCATGCCGTGGAAGGCGATGGTCTTGAAGGGGACCTCGCCGTCCATCGCGTACAGGCCGAACATCATCATCCGGGCGACCCAGAAGAACATCAGGTCGTAGCCGGTGACCAGGGCCGAGTTCGGATAGAACTTGGCGAGGTCCTCGGTCTGCTCCGGCCAGCCCAGCGTGGAGAACGGCCACAGTCCTGAGGAGAACCAGGTGTCCAGGACGTCGGTGTCCTGGTGCCAGCCCTCGCCGCTCGGCGGCTGCTCGTCGGGGCCGACGGCCACGGTCTCGCCGTTCGGGCCGTGCCAGACGGGGATGCGGTGGCCCCACCACAACTGGCGGGAGATGCACCAGTCGTTGAGGTTGTCGACCCAGTCGAAGTAGCGCTGCGTCAGGTCGGCGGGGTGGATGTTCGTCCGGCCGTCGCGGACCGCGTCGCCGGCCGCCTTGGCGAGCGGCTCGACCTTGACCCACCACTGCAGCGAAAGGCGCGGCTCAAGGGTCGTCTTGCAGCGCGAGCAGTGCCCGACGGAGTGCGTGTACGGGCGCTTCTCGGCGACGATCCGGCCCTCGGCGCGCAGCGCGGCGACGATCGCCGAGCGCGCCTCGAAGCGGTCGAGTCCCTCGAAGGGGCCGTGGGCGGTGATGACGCCGCGCTCGTCGAGGACTTCGAGCGCCTCCAGGTCGTGGCGCTGGCCGATCGCGAAGTCGTTCGGGTCGTGGGCGGGGGTGACCTTGACGGCGCCCGTGCCGAACTCCGGGTCGACGTGCGTGTCCGCGACGACGGGGATCGTGCGGCCGGTCAGCGGCAGCTTGATCCGCTTGCCGACGAGGTGCGCGTACCGCTCGTCGTCCGGGTGGACGGCGACCGCGGTGTCGCCCAGCATCGTCTCCGCGCGCGTGGTCGCGACGACGATGGTGTCCTCGCCCTCGCCGTACTTCATGGAGACGAGCTCGCCGTCGTCGTCCTGGTAGTCGACCTCGATGTCCGAGATGGCCGTCAGGCAGCGCGGGCACCAGTTGCTGATGCGCTCGGCGCGGTAGATGAGGCCGTCGTCGAACATCTTCTTGAAGACGGTCTGGACGGCGCGGGAAAGCCCCTCGTCCATGGTGAAGCGGTCGCGGCTCCAGGCCACGCCGTTGCCCAGGCGCCGCATCTGGCCGGCGATCTGGCCGCCGGACTCGGCCTTCCACTGCCACACGCGCTCGACGAAGGCCTCGCGGCCGAGGTCGTGGCGGGACTTGCCCTCCTTGGCGAGCTCGCGCTCCACGACGTTCTGCGTGGCGATGCCCGCGTGGTCCATGCCGGGCTGCCACAGCGTCTCGTAGCCCTGCATGCGCTTGCGGCGGGTGAGGGCGTCGATCAGCGTGTGCTCGAAGGCGTGGCCCAGGTGCAGCGAGCCGGTGACGTTCGGCGGCGGGATGACGATCGTGTACGGCGGCTTCTCGCTCTTGGGATCGGCGTCGAAGTAACCGCGCTCTACCCAGCGCTCGTACAGCGGCCCCTCTACTTCGGCCGGCGCGTACTGGGTCGGCAGTTCGGAGGTGGGCGCTGGGGTCTGCTGCTGAGAGTTCTCGGTCACGGGGCCAGTTTAGAGGGGTTACAAGCTCGTACTGAAACCGAATCCGGTGGAACGGATCGCACCCACGTACGTCAGGATGTCGGCAGCACATAAGCAACGGGAGGGAACGCGAGTAATGAGCCACAACCAGCCGGGCCCGTACGGGAACCAGCCGCCCCAGCAGCCGGGCCCGTACGGTCAGCAGCCACAGCAGCCGGGCCCCTACGGTCAGCCGCCGCAGCCGGGCCCGTACGGCCAGCCGCCGCAGGCGCCGCAGCCCGGCTACGGTTACCCGCAGCAGCCGCCGCAGGCCCCGCCGCAGGCGCCGCAGGGCGTTCCGCCGCAGCAGCCGAATCCGTACGGTCAGCCGCCGCAGCAGCCGCCCGGCGGTTACAGCCAGCCCCAGCAGCCGGGCCCCTACGGTCAGCCCCCGCAGGCCCCGTACGGCCAGTACCCGCAGCAGCCGCCCACAGGCGGTGGTGGCGGCAAGAAGACGCTCGCCATCGTGCTCGGCGCGGTCGTCGTGGTGGCGGCGCTCGGCGTCGGGGGCTACTTCATCTTCGCCGGCGGCGACAGCGGCAGCGGCGGCGGCTCGGTCGCGGACGACGGCGCGCACAAGCTGACGACGCCCGCCTCGGTCCTCGGCGGCGAGTACAAGAAGAGCGGCGGCGGCACGACCAGCAGCGGCAGCTTCAGCCAGAAGGATCTGGAGGAGGCCAAGGCGTGGGGCGTCACCGACCCGAAGAGCGTGAACGCCACGTACCAGGCCGGTTCCGGCGCCACGCAGAAGGCGATCAATTTCGGCGGCATCTACGGAAAGATCGAGGACCCGGAGAAGGTCGTCGACTCGCTCTTCTCCGAAATGCAGCGGAAGTCCAAGAGCAGCACCGACACCCTGGGCGGCGCCAAGGTCTCCTTCGAGGGCTCCCCCCAGAAGTTCACGCCGAGCGGCTTCAAGAACGGCGTCATGAAGTGCCAGAACGCCAAGTACGACATGGGCAGCGGCAGTTCGTCCGCCTCTGGCATGCCGTCCAGCTTCAAGATGCCGATGTGCGTGTGGGGTGACCACAGCACGGTCACGTACATCATGTACTCCGACGCGGGCGCCATCGTCGCGAAGGAGGAGACGCCGCTGAGCGAGGCGGCGGACACCACGGCGAAGCTGCGCGACGAGGTCCGCGTTCCCAAGTAGGCGGCCGCCGCCCCGGCAGCTGTGTGCTTACGGAGGAGGGCCCCGGTCGGATCTCCGACCGGGGCCCTTCCGCGTAAGCGAGCGGAGCTACGCCGACTTCTGTTCGCCGCCGTCGCTGCCGCGGGCGTCCCGCGGGATCAGCGTCGGGTTCACGTTCGAGTGGACGGCGTCCGCCGTGATGACGACGCGGGCCACGTCCTTGCGGGACGGGACCTCGTACATCACCGACTGGAGGACCTCCTCCATGATGGCGCGCAGACCGCGCGCGCCGGTGCGGCGCAGGATCGCCTGGTCGGCGATGGCCTCGAGGGCCTCGCGCTCGAAGTCCAGCTCCACACCGTCGAGTTCGAAGAGCCGCTCGTACTGCTTGACGAGGGCGTTCTTCGGCTCGACGAGGATCTGGAGCAGCGCCTCGCGGTCGAGGTTGTGGACCGAGGTGATGACCGGGAGGCGGCCGATGAACTCGGGGATCATCCCGAACTTCACCAGGTCCTCCGGCATGACCTCCTGGAACTGGTCCTTCTCCTCCAGCTCGCGCTTGGAGTGCAGGGTCGCGCCGAAGCCGATGCCCTTGGCGCCCGCCCGCGACTCGATGATCTTCTCGAGCCCTGCGAACGCGCCGCCCACGATGAAGAGCACATTCGTGGTGTCGATCTGAATGAACTCTTGGTGCGGGTGCTTGCGGCCGCCCTGCGGCGGTACGGAAGCGGTGGTCCCCTCAAGGATCTTGAGGAGGGCCTGCTGTACGCCCTCACCGCTCACGTCACGCGTGATCGACGGGTTCTCCGACTTGCGGGCCACCTTGTCGATCTCGTCGATGTAGATGATCCCGGTCTCGGCCTTCTTGACGTCGTAGTCGGCCGCCTGGATCAGCTTCAGCAGAATGTTCTCGACGTCCTCGCCGACGTACCCCGCCTCCGTCAGCGCCGTCGCGTCGGCGATGGCGAACGGGACGTTGAGCATGCGCGCCAGTGTCTGCGCGAGGAGCGTCTTTCCGGAGCCGGTCGGGCCGAGCAACAGGATGTTGGACTTCGCGAGTTCGATCGCGTCGTCCCGCCCGTTCGCCCCGCCGTTCTCGCCGGCCTGGACGCGCTTGTAGTGGTTGTACACCGCGACGGACAGGGCCTTCTTGGCGGCTTCCTGTCCTACGACGTAGCTCTCGAGGAACTCGTAGATCTCGCGCGGCTTGGGAAGCTCTTCCCAGCGCACTTCGCTCGTCTCGGCGAGCTCTTCCTCGATGATCTCGTTGCAGAGGTCGATGCACTCGTCGCAGATGTACACACCGGGGCCTGCGATGAGCTTCTTGACCTGCTTCTGGCTCTTTCCACAGAACGAGCACTTGAGCAGATCGCCGCCGTCACCGATGCGTGCCACGAGGTGCTTCCCCTTCGCCTGGGAGACGCTCGCGTAAAGCGGCTCCTGGTGCCTGTATCCGACGGTACCTTGCCGGGCCCCCCGTTCGGGCCCCCCTTGGCACGGTTCACTTCACCCCGTGGGGAGTTCGTGTCCGCGCCAAGGGGAATGGCAGACGATACAGCGCCCTCTTACGCGATCGCCTCGTTGTTCATCTTGCGCGTCGAGATGATCTGGTCGACCAGGCCGTACTCGAGGGCGTCCTCGGCCGTGAGGATCTTGTCGCGCTCGATGTCGTCGCGGATCTTCTCGATCGGCGTCGTCGAGTGCTTGGCCAGGAGCTCCTCCAGCTGCGTACGCATACGGAGGATCTCGTTGGCCGCGATCTCCAGGTCGGAGAGCTGCTCACGGCCGGTGCCGCCGGAGGGCTGGTGGATCAGCACGCGCGCGTTCGGCAGGGCCATGCGCTTGCCCGGCGTACCGGCGGCGAGGAGCACGGCGGCCGCGGAGGACGCCTGGCCCATGCAGACCGTCTGGATGTCCGGCTTCACGAACTGCATCGTGTCGTAGATGGCCGTGAGGGCCGTGAACGAGCCGCCGGGGCTGTTGATGTAGATGGAGATGTCGCGGTCCGGGTCCATCGACTCCAGGCACAGCAGCTGCGCCATGACGTCGTTGGCGGACGCGTCGTCGATCTGCACGCCGAGGAAGATGACGCGCTCCTCGAAGAGCTTCGCGTACGGGTCGTACTCGCGCACGCCCTGCGAGGTGCGCTCGACGAAGCGCGGCACCACGTAGCGGTTGTCGACCTGGGGGCCCTGGTACAGGCCGCTGCCGGGGAAGTTGTTCATGTCGGTGTTCCGTCCTGGTGAGGGTGGGCTTGGCAGGCTTGGCCGGTGCTGATCGCGAGGATCAGGCGCCGGTGCCGCCGCCGCCCGGAACGCCCGTAGCGGCAGTGATGATCTCGTCGATGAGGCCGTACTCCTTGGCCTCCTCGGTGGTGAACCAGCGGTCGCGGTCACCGTCACGGATGATCGTCTCGACGGTCTGGCCGGAGTGCCGGGCCGTGATCTCGGCCATCCGCTGCTTCGTACGCAGCAGGTACTCGGCCTGGATCTTCACGTCCGACGCGGTACCGCCGATGCCCGCGGAACCCTGGTGCATCAGGATGTCGGTGTGCGGGAGCGCGAAGCGCTTGCCCGCGGTGCCGCCGGTCAGCAGGAACTGGCCCATGGAGGCGGCCATGCCCATGCCGATGGTGACGACGTCGTTCGGGATGTACTGCATGGTGTCGTAGACCGCCATGCCGGCCGTCACCGAGCCACCGGGGCTGTTGATGTAGAGGTAGATGTCCTTGTCCGGGTCGGCGGCAAGGAGCAGCATCTGCGCGGTGATCTTGTTCGCGATGTCGTCGTCGACCTGCTGGCCGAGGAAGACGATGCGCTCGCCGAGCAGCCGGTTGTAGACATGGTCGCCGAGGCCACCACCGATGGACGGCTCGCCTGCGGCGGAAGGCATCAGATTCGTCACGTATCCACCTGCTCGTCTCTGACGGCTACGCGCCGTCTCGCGTCTTTAGCTGGGGCCGGGGCGAGTGCGACGCACTCCCTGGCCCTCCTCTTCATGGACCCTAACGCGCGGGTCCCTCCGGGGAATCCCGCCAGTGCAACTGTTCGCTGTGAGCGCAGGTACGGGGCGCTTCGCTCTTGTACGGGTGGGCTGGGAACGGTGCCGCCAGGGGCGCGGGGAACTGCGCGCCCAGCCACGGCCGGCCCGAAGCCGCGACGGCGTCACACCCTGTGGCTCATGGCGCTCGTCGTGCGTTGCGCGCGCAGTTCCCCGCGCCCCCAAGACAAAAGCAGAACAGGCCCCCCGGAACCGGACGGTTCCAGGGGGCCCGCTCACACGCTACGCGCGGAGGCGCTTACGCCTCCTTGGACTCCTCGGCGGAGTCGGTGGACTCGGCGGCGGCCTCGGCGGCCTCGGTGGCCTCCTCCGTCTCCTCCTCGTCGTCCGAGAGGTCGACGACCTCGCCGTTGGTGTCCTTGACCGTGGCGGCCTCGACGACCGTGGCAAGGGCCTTTCCGCGGGCGACCTCGCCGACGAGCATCGGGACCTGGCCACCCTCGACGACGGCCTGGGCGAACTGGTCGGGGGACATGCCGGAGGAGGCGGCGCGGCGCATGAGGTGCTCGGTGAGCTCCTCCTGGCTGACGTTCAGCTTCTCCTTGTTGACGAGCTCGTCGAGGACGAACTGCGTCTTGATGCCCTTGACGGCCTGCTCGCTCGTCTCGGCGTCGAACTCCTCGACCGTCTTGCCCTGGATCTCGAGGAACTTCTCGAGGTTCAGGCCCATCTGGGCAAGCTGGTGGTTCTCGAGGTTGTGCTTGCGGGTGTTGACCTCGTCCTCGAGGAGCTTCTCCGGGACGGGGACCTCGACCAGCTCGAGCAGCTTCTCCAGGACGCGCTCCTGGGCCTGCGTGGCCTGGTCGTTCAGCTTCTGGTTCTCGAGGCGCTTGCGGCTGTCGGCCTTCAGCTCGTCGAGGGTGTCGAACTCGGAGGCGAGCTGCGCGAACTCGTCGTCGAGCTCCGGCAGTTCACGCTTGGCGACCTGGGTGACCTTGACGGTGACCTCGGCGTCCTTGCCCTCGGCGGAGCCGCCCTTGAGCTCGGAGGTGAAGGTGGCCTCGCCACCGGCCTCCAGGCCCTTGACGGCGTCGTCGATGCCGTCGAGGAGCTCGCCCGAGCCGATGGTGTACGAGACGCCGGAGGCGACGCCGTCCTCGAGGACCTCGCCCTCGACCTTGGCCTCCAGGTCGATCGTCACGACGTCGCCGTCCTCGGCGGCGCGCTCGACCGGCGCGGTGGAGGCGAAGCGGTCGCGCAGCTGCTCGACGGCCTTGTCGACGTCCTCTTCGGTGACCTCGGTGGCGTCGACCTCGACCTCGATGCCGGAGTAGTCCGGAATCTCGATCGTCGGGCGCACGTCGACCTCAGCGGTGAAGTTCAGCGTCTCGCCGTCCTTCAGGTCCGTGATGTCGACCTCGGGCTGACCGAGGACGTTGAGCTCCGCCTCGTTGACGGCCTCGGTGTAGAACTTCGGGAGCGCGTCGTTGACGGCCTCCTCCAGCACCGCACCGCGGCCGAAGCGCTGGTCGATGACGCGGGCCGGGATCTTGCCCTTGCGGAAGCCCTTCACCGTGACCTGCTGGTTGATCTTCTTGTACGCCGCGTCGAGGCTGTCCTTGAGCTCCTCGAAGGGCACCTCAATGCTGAGCCGAACCCGGGTCGGGTTCAGGGTCTCGACGGCGCTCTTCACGGTGGGTCTCCTTGGGGGCTGACTTCTGGGATCGTGCCCGGCTTGAGAGACACACGGGCATGCAGCTTGCATAGTAACGGCACGCCGCTGCTGACCCACAATGCGATCTTGACGCGATCTCGGAGAACCCCGGGGCGGTCTGACGACCTGCGCCCGAACGCTGGTCGGGGTGGCGGGATTTGAACCCACGGCCTTCCGCTCCCAAAGCGGACGCGCTACCAAGCTGCGCCACACCCCGTCGGTGCGACACGTAGGGTACATGCCCGCAGGCAGTGCGGCTCCCGCCCTGCGGGCCGCCGGAAAGAGGGTGTGCACTCGGCGCCCTCGACCCGCTACGATGCCTGCGTACCGCGGTCACCGACCTGCGGTGCGGCTGTGCGGGCGTAGCTCAATGGTAGAGCCCTAGTCTTCCAAACTAGCTACGCGGGTTCGATTCCCGTCGCCCGCTCTGTGAATGGCCTCCGGCCCGGTTCCACTCCTTGTGGATCCGGGCCGGAGGCTTTTTCGTGGGTCTGCGCCGGGCGCCCGGGCCGCCGCCTCAGAATTTGATCGCGCTGATGCTGTCCGCGACCGAGTTGAGGAAGTTGTTGATCGCGGGCGCCATTCCGGTCGACGCGAGGAAGAAGCCGAAGAGCACCGCGACTATGGCGGGCCCCGCTTTGATCGAGCCGCCGCGCATGAGGACGACGAGGACGATCGCCAACAACAGCACCACTGACAGCGAAATGGCCACACTGATCACACCCTAGGTCGGTCCGCTCTCCCGGCCCGGGGGGTTCAGCCCCACCCCCCGCCAGAACCATCGTGCCACCAACCCGGCGCCCCTATGCGACCCGTGACGCATCGTCGGCCACGCACCCGCTGGTTTCGGCTTGATCGTTTCTATCGCCCCGGCGGCCGTGCGCGGCCGGCCCGCATACGACGTGCAGGTTTTCTCTCAGTTTCCCCTTGGTTCGCACACAGGAAAATCAAGGAAATGCGATGTCCAATTACCGACCAAGCCTCACGGGACGAATCGGTCATATGGCCAGCATTGGGCAAATCGTCCGGGCACAACCGCACAAACCCCAAGTCGTCTTCTGCGCAATCGGGGGTACCTGGAAACACCAAGGAGGAATCGCGTTGAGGGTTTTACGAAATCACAGAAGCCCCACTAGGGTGCCTCAGATGTTCCACGCCGCCTTCATCCCCACCGGCGCAGTGCGGTTCATTACGGTCTCCCCGAGTTCCTGGTGGGAGGGCCTGTGACCAACTCGCTGTACCCGCAAGGCTCGCACCGCACCCCGCTGCCACCGGCGGCGCGGCCCGCGGACGAGAAATCCCCCCACACTCCCCCCGCTCCCCAGCAGACCGCGGCGCCCAGCGCGCCCGCCCCGGCCCCCGCTCCGGCCGGCACCCCCAAGCCGAAACAGCGCGACGCGTTCTTCGACAACGCCAAGTACCTGGCCATCGTGTTCGTCGCGATGGGCCACTCCTGGGAGCCGCTGACGGACGGCAGCCGTACCGCCGAAGCGCTGTACGAGATCGTCTATACGTTCCACATGCCGGCGTTCATCGTCATCTCCGGCTACTTCTCGCGCAGTTTCGACATGCGGCCCGACCGGCTGCGGCGCCTGATCACCGGCGTCGCCGTGCCGTACGTGATCTTCGAGGTCGCGTACAGCTTCTTCAAGCGGTGGGCCGACGACGATCCGACGCATCCGATCAGCCTGCTGGACCCGTGGTTTCTGACCTGGTTCCTGGTCGCGCTGTTCATCTGGCGGCTCACCACGCCGATCTGGAAGGTCGTCCGCTGGCCGATCCCGCTCTCGATCGCGATCGCGGTCCTCGCGTCGGTCTCCCCCGACATCGGCGACGACCTGGACCTGCAGCGCGTGCTGCAGTTCCTGCCGTTCTTCGTGCTGGGCCTGTGCATGAAGCCCGAGCACTTCCAGCTCGTGCGGCGGCGCGAGGTGCGGATCCTGTCCGTACCGATCGCGGCGTGCGCCTTCCTGCTCGCCTACTGGTCGGCGCCGCGCATGACGTCGGTGTGGTTCTACCACCGGGACAGCGCGCAGGAGCTGGGCGTTCCGTGGTGGGTCGGCGTCGTCATGACCCTGGCCCTGTTCGGCTGCTCGCTCGTGCTCACGGCGTGCTTCTTCGCGTGGGTGCCGGGGCGCAGGACGTGGTTCACGGTGCTCGGCGCCGGGACGCTGTACGGGTATCTGCTGCACGGGTTCCTGGCGAAGGGCTCCCGGTTCTGGGGCTGGTTCGACGCGGACTGGACCCAGACCCCGTACGGCGCGGTCATTGTCACGATCGTCGCCGCGGCGGTCGTCACCGCCCTGTGCACCCCACCGGTGCAACGGGTCTTCCGCTTCGCCATGGAGCCGAAGATGCCGTGGGCGTTCAAGAAGGACGCCGCCGAGACGGCGCGGGCCAGACAGCGGGCCTGACCGACCCCGACATCGCCCCCGACATCGAGGCCCCGCAGCACGCGTTCAGCGCGTACTGCGGGGCCTCACTCATGACCTCACTCATGACCAAGGACTCTTACTCCAGGTCGTTTGGTAAGCTAAGTATTGACGCTTTCTTGACGCTCTCTTGACCAATCTGGACCAAGGAGGAACGGGCCCATCGGACACGCAGACACCTTGATCGCCATGGGCGGCGCCTTTCTGGCCGCCGCCGTCCTCGCTCGCCTGGGCGGGCGCATAGGACTTCCCACGATTCCCCTGTTCATCCTGGCCGGGATACTCCTCGGCCCTCATACGCCGGGCGTCGTGCTGCTCTCCGACCCGCACGACCTGGAGATGCTCTCCGCGCTCGGCCTCGTACTGCTGCTCTTCTATCTCGGCCTCGAGTTCCACATGGACGATCTGAAGGCGGGCGGCCGCAAGATGGCCTTCGCCGGAGGGACGTACCTCGCGCTGAACGTCGGCGCCGGCCTCGGTTTCGGATTCGCCCTCGGCTGGGGCACATCCGAGGCTCTGGTCCTCGCCGGGGTGCTCGGCATCTCGTCGTCCGCGATCGTCACCAAGGTGCTCGTCGACACCGGCCGGCTCGGGAACCCCGAGACCAAGCCGATCCTCGGGATCATCGTGGTCGAGGACATCTTCCTCGCCCTTTACCTGGCCGCGCTCCAGCCGATCCTGTCGGGCGCGGACTCGCTGTCGGCCGCCGTGCTCGACGGCGGGAAGGCCTTCGGGTTCCTGCTGCTGCTCGCGCTCGCCGCGCGGTTCGGCACCCGGATCGTGGGCCGGCTCTTCAACATCAAGGACGACGAGCTCCTCGTGATCTCCTTCCTCGGCGCCGCGGTGTTCGTGGCCGGGGTCTCGGAGTGGTTCGGGGTCGCCGACGCCATCGGGGCGTTCATGGTCGGCCTGATGCTCGGCTCGACCACCTCCGGGGAGCGGATCCGGGCCCTGGTGCACCCGCTGCGGGACGCCTTCGGCGCGATCTTCTTCTTCGGGTTCGGGCTCTCCATCGACCCCGGTGACCTGCCGAGCGTGCTGTGGCCTGTGCTCGCGGCGGTCGCGCTGACGCTCGTCATGAACGTGCTCGCGGGCATCGGCGGGGCGAAGATCTACGGGTTCGGGGCGGGGCCCGCCGCGAACATCTCGACCACGTTGCTGGCGCGCGGCGAGTTCGCGCTGATCCTCGCGACGATGGCCGCGGGCGCCGGGCTCGACGACCGGCTCTCGCCGTTCATCGCGGGGTACGTGCTGCTGCTCGCGGTGCTCGGGCCGCTGGCCGCGGGGCGCTCCGCCTGGCTGGCCCGGTTTCTACCGGTGAAGGCGAAGGCGCCGGTGGCAGAGGAGCCACGGGTCGAAGTCGGGGTGTAGAGCCGCGTAAGGCCCTTACGCGTCCCGGCCTCGTAAAGCCCTTACGCGTCCCGGCAGATCAGCAGCAGCGCCCGGTCGTCGTTGACGTCCTTGGCGACCGCCTCGATGAGGTGCCAGGCCGCACCGTGGAAGCCGCCGGTCACATACCGGTCGGCTTCCCCGGTGAGGCGGTCGATGCCCTCGCTGATGTCCCGGTCGGAGGTCTCCACGAGGCCGTCCGTGAACAGCATCAGCACGTCGCCGGGGCGCAACGTCCCTTTCGTGGCGTCGAATTCGGCGCCGTCGTAGACGCCGAGCAGCGGACCGTCGGCCGCCTTCTCCTCCCAGCGGCCGGAACCGGCGCTGAGCTGGAGGCCCGGCGGGTGGCCCGCGGAGTACAGCTCGTAGTCCCCGCATTCGAGGTCGAGGACGAGGTGGATGGAGGTCGCGAAGCCCTCGTCCCAGTCCTGGCGGAGCAGATAGCCGTTGGCCGCGGGCAGGAACGCGTGCGGCGGCAGCGAGCCGAGCAGTCCGCTGAAGGCTCCCGCGAGCAGCAGCGCGCGGCTGGCCGCGTCCATGCCCTTGCCGGACACGTCCGTGAGGACGACCTCCAGGGTGCGCCCGTTGTTCGTACGGGCCGCCACCACGAAGTCACCGGAGAACGACTGGCCGCCCGCCGGGCGCAGCGCCATCTCGCGGTGCCAGCCCTGCGGCAGCTTCGGCAGCCTGCTCTGCGTACGGATCCGCTCGCGCAGGTCGAAGAGCATCGTTCCGCCGCGCCGCCAGGGCACCCCGACCCGGCTGCGGAACTGGGCGATGAGCAGGCCGAAGAAGCCGCAGGCCGCGACCGTGAGCACGGTGCCGGGCGTGACGCCGGCCGCGCGCTGCGTGTACGGGCCGAGCTGGAACGACTCCACGATCAGCGCCGCGGCCGCCGCCGCGTACAGGCCGAGCAGGCTGGCGGGGCGCAGCAGCAGGCCGCCCGCGACGATCGGCAGGACGAGCGCGGCGGGCGCGCACCACACGGGGTTGAGGATGGTGCCGAAGGCGATCAGCGGGACGGTGATCAGCAGTCCGGCGAGCGCGATCCAGTCCGAGCCGTCCCCGCGGAAGTAGTCCACGCCGGATTTGCGCACGGCTGTGCGGGCCCGGTGGATACGCATCCTCAACCGGGCCGGGAACGTGTCGGCCTCCGCGCGCTGTCCGCGCCCGCGCCGCTCTTCTCGTCGTACCGCCATTGCTCGTGGACCCTATCCACCGGCTCCGGACCTGTGCACGGGAGGTCCCACTTGTCCCCCTTTTCGGGCACCCGCGTCAGCGCCGATACCGGCCTTAATTCCCTCGCTCGCGACGGCCTGCCACTGGTAGTGATGGCGTATGGCGACCGAACTGCGCACCTTGCGGCACAGCGAGTGGGACGAGTGGTACGGGAAGTTGGAGCGGGCCTTCGGAGGGGTGGTCGAGTCCCCGGAGGAACGTGGCCTGTACCAGGAGCTGACCGCGGTCGACCGCTCGCTCGGGGTCTGGGACGGGGACGAGTGCGTGGGCACGGCGGGTGCCTTCCCGTTCCGGGTCTCGGTGCCCGGCGGGGCGTTCGTTGGCGCGGCGGGCGTGACCATGGTCAGCGTCGCCACGACCCATCGCAGGCGCGGCATCCTGACGTCGATGATGCGGCGTCAACTCGACGACGTACGCGAGTGGGGCGAGCCCCTGGCCGTGCTCACGGCGTCCGAACCCGTGATCTACGGGCGGTTCGGCTACGGCATCGGGACCCGTAAGGCGACCGTCCGCATCGAGTCCCAGCGCGTCCGGATCGACGCGCCCGCCGGGGCCGACGACGTACGGCTGCGGTACGTGGACGTGGCGGAGGCCGCCGAGCGGTGCGAGGCCGTGTATCTGCGGACCGTGGGGACGCGGCCCGGGATGCTCGCGCGGCTGCCCGGCTGGGAGCGGCTGCCGTTGCTCGACCCGCCGCAGGAGCGCGGCGGGGCCTCGGCCCTGCTGTGCGTCGTGGCGGAGCGGGACGGGGAGACGGTCGGGTTCGCGCGGTTCTCGGTGAAGCCGGAGTCCGAGCACGGGGTGGATCGCAGCACGGTTCTGGTGCGGGAGGTGACCGCGGTCGAGCCCGCGGCGTACGCGGCGCTGTGGCGGTTCCTGACCGACATCGACCTGACGGAGTCGGTGCACTGTGACAACCTGCCGGTGGACGATCCGCTGTTCTCGCTGGTCTCCGACGTCCGGCGGTGTGCGGTGCGGGTGCGGGACTCGATGCACGTACGGCTTGTGGATGTGGGTCAGGCGCTCGAAGCGCGTACGTATCTCACGCCCGTGGACGTCGTGTTCGAGGTGGCGGACGCCTTCTGCCCCTGGAACGAGGGGCGTTGGCGTCTCGTCGGCGACGCGAAGGGCGCGTCCTGCAAGCGGACCGAGGAACCGGCGGAACTGTCCTTGTCCGTACGGGAGTTGGGTGCGGCGTATCTCGGTGACGCGTCGCTGATGGAGCTGGCCGGGGCCGGGCGGGTGCGCGAGGCGCGGCCGGGGGCGCTGGCGGAGGCGTCGGTGGCGTTCGGGGTGCCGGTGGCGCCGTGGCTGCCGCACGGGTTCTAGCGGTTCAGGTACCTTCCGGTTGGCACGTGGGGCACCAGAAGAGGTTGCGGGCCGCCAGTTCCGCCGTGCGGATCTCGGTGCCGCACAGGTGGCAGGGCTGGGGTGCGCGGCGGTAGACGTAGACCTCGCCGCCGTGGTCGTCGACGCGGGGCGGGCGGTTCATCGCCTCGGGGGTGTGCTCGGGGCGGACCGTGTCGATGCGGCCCGCGCGGACACCGTCGTGCATCAGCGCCACCAAGTCGTCCCAGATCGCGGCGAGTTGGGGCTCCGTGAGGTTCTTGCCCGGGGTGTACGGGTCGATGCCGTGGCGGAAGAGGACTTCCGCGCGGTAGACGTTGCCGACGCCGGCGATGACCTTCTGGTCCATGAGGAGAGCGGCGATGGTGGTGCGGCTGCGGGCGATGCGGGCGAAGGCGCGGGTGGGGTCCGCGTCGGGGCGCAAGGGGTCCGGGCCGAGGCGGTCGTGTATCGCCTGCTTCTCGGCGTCCGTGATGAGGGCGCAGGTGGTGGGGCCGCGGAGGTCCGAGTAGTGGGTGTCGTTCGCCAGGCGGAGGCGGACGGTTTCCGTGGGCGGGGGTGGGGGTGCCTCGCCGAAGGTGTACTTGCCGAAGAGGCCGAGGTGGATGTGGATCCAGGTGTCCCCTGCGGGGCCGAAGCCGAGGAAGAGGTGTTTGCCGTGGGCTTCGGTGCGGGTGAGTTCTTGGCCGGTGAGGAGGGCGGCCGCGTCGGAGAATTTGCCCTGGGGGCTGGTGACGGTTGTCTTTTGGCCCGTGAATTTGGTGGCGTGGTCCTGGGCGAGGCGGTGGATCGTGTGGCCTTCGGGCACGCCAATTTCCTCTCGGGGCGGGTAACCGTGGTTGACGCCTCGGGGCTCCGCCCCGGACCCCGCTGCTCAATCGCCGCAGGGGCTGGAAATACCAAGCCCCTGCGGAAGGGGGTCAGTCCTGCTGCGGGTGGTGGGGCGGGATCGCCGGGAGGACGCCGGAGGCCTCGTAGGCCGAGAGCATGTCGATGCGGCGCTGGTGGCGCTCCTCGTGGGAGTAGGGGGTGGCGAGGAAGATCTCGACGAACTTCGTGGCCTCCTCCTCCGTGTGCATCCGGCCACCGATCGAGATCACGTTGGCGTTGTTGTGCTCACGGCCCAGTGCGGCGGTCTGCTCGCTCCAGGCGAGGGCCGCACGGACGCCCTTGACCTTGTTCGCGGCGATCTGCTCGCCGTTGCCGGAGCCGCCGATCACGATGCCGAGGGCGTCCGGGTCCGCCGCCGTGCGCTCCGCGGCGCGGAGGCAGAAGGGCGGGTAGTCGTCCTGGGCGTCGTAGATGAGGGGCCCGCAGTCGACGGGCTCGTGGCCATGGGCCTTCAGCCATTCGACCAGGTGGTTCTTGAGTTCGTAGCCGGCATGATCCGAGCCGAGGTACACGCGCATGAGTCCGAGTGTGGCACGCCGCGCTCCGGGTAGCCGCTTCCGGGTGCCCGCACGCCGCAGGTCGTGGCGCTGTCGGCGATGACAACGATCCGGACTCAAAGCTTCCGTCGGGGCACGCCGATGCGTTGAATGCGAACGCACGTTTACCGCAAACGTAAGGACCCGTGCATGACCACGCAGTCGCCCCCCACCTCCGGGGCCACACCCGAGACCCCGCCCACCGGCGATGGCGAACTCAAGGCAGGGCTGAAGAACCGGCACCTGTCGATGATCGCCATCGGAGGTGTCATCGGTGCCGGTCTGTTCGTCGGCTCCGGCTCCGGCATCGCGGCGGCCGGGCCCGCCATCCTCATCTCGTACGCCCTCGTCGGCGCCATGGTCGTCTTCGTGATGCGGATGCTGGGCGAGATGGCCGCGGCGCGGCCGTCGTCCGGTTCGTTCTCCGCCTACGCCGACCAGGCGCTCGGCCGCTGGGCCGGTTTCTCCATCGGCTGGCTGTACTGGTTCTTCTGGGTCGTGGTGCTCGCCGTCGAGGCGACGGCCGGGGCGAAGATCCTCAATGGGTGGATACCCGGCGTGCCCCAGTGGGGGTGGGCGCTGATCGTGATGATCGTGCTCACCGTCGTGAACCTGGCGGCGGTCGGTTCGTACGGTGAGTTCGAGTTCTGGTTCGCCGGGATCAAGGTCGTCGCGATCGCGGCGTTCGTGATCGTCGGGCTGCTCGCCGTGTTCGGGCTGCTGCCGGGGTCGGACAATCCGGGCGACGGGTTCGGGCATCTGACCGATGCCGGGGGCTTCTTCCCCAAGGGGCCCGGCGCGATCCTCACCGGTGTGCTGATGGTCGTCTTCTCGTTCATGGGCTCGGAGATCGTCACGCTCGCCGCCGGTGAGTCGGAGGACCCGCAGAAGGCCGTCACCAAGGCCACGAACTCCGTGATCTGGCGGATCGGGATCTTCTACCTCGGCTCCATCTTCGTGGTGCTGACGCTGCTGCCGTGGAACGACAAGTCGATCGTGGACGAGGGGTCGTACGTCGCCGCGCTCAACTCCATCGGGATTCCGCACGCCGGGCAGGTCATGGACGTCATCGTGCTGACCGCCGTGCTGTCGTGTCTGAACTCCGGGCTGTACACCGCTTCCCGTATGGCGTTCTCGCTGGGACAGCGCGGGGATGCGCCGAAGGCGTTCGCGAAGACCACGTCGCGGGGTGTGCCGCGGACCGCGATCCTCGGGTCCGTGGTGTTCGGGTTCCTCGCGGTGTGGTTCAACTACCAGTGGCCGGACACCGTGTTCAACTTCCTGCTGAACTCGTCGGGTGCGGTCGCGTTGTTCGTGTGGCTCGTCATTTGCTTCACGCAGTTGAAGATGCGGGGGATGATTCTGCGGGATCAGCCGGAGAAGCTGGTCGTGAAGATGTGGCTGTTCCCGTATCTGACGTGGGCGACGATCGCGATGATCTCGTTTGTGCTGGTGTACATGTTGACGGATGACGCGGGGCGGGAGCAGGTGCTGCTTTCCTTGCTCGTTGCGGCGTTCGTCGTTGCGTTTGCGCTTGTGCGGGAGAAGGTTCAGCGGCGGAACGCGTGAGTGTTGCGGGGGTCGGGGTTGGCGTCGCGGGGCGCTGCCCCGGGCCCCGCGCCTCAATCGCCGGCGGGGCTTGATTTTGCCCGGTCGTCGTTTTGAGGGCGGCAGGGGCTTGAATGGGGCGGGCGTCAGTTTGGGGAGAGTGGGGTGAAGGTGTTCTTGACTCGTTCGTAGGTCGGCCTCGCCTTCTCCTCCGTCTCCGGGCGGTACCACGTGCCCACCTGGTAGGAGCGGGTGGCGTGGTCGAAGCCGAGGAGTTCGGCGTGCCAGCGGACGCCTTTGAGGGTGAAGAGGTATTCCCAGACCACGGCGGGGCGGCCGCGGAACGTGGTGCGGGCGAGGCGGAGTTTTCGGTAGTCCTGGCCCTGGTGGGCGGCGCGTTCGGACTTGCGCCACGTGGCCAGGAGGTCGTCCTTGGCGAGGGCCGACTGGGCGACCAGCTCCTGGGTGCCGTCCGGTGACGTGTAGTGCACCTCGGACGCCGTCTTCACCACCCGTTCCCAGCCCTTCGGCGGCGCCCACGCGTACCCCGCCTCCCGCCGCGCGCCCGCCGGAAGGGTCTGGGTGGCGGTGGGCGGGCGCGATGTGCCCTCGACCGTGGGGGTCGAGCCGCCGCCGCCCGACTTCGGGTCGCCGTCCGGCAGCGTGAGGGCCAGGGCCGCCGCGAGGCCCACCGCCAGCACTCCCCCGGTCGCGACGAACACGGTGCGGCGGCGGGCCGCTCGTGGCGGGCGGGGAGGTTGTGGGGGTGCGGGGGCGGGGGCAGGGGCAGGTGGGGATGGTTTCGGGGTCAGGGAGTGGGTGACGTGGTCCAGGTTCGGGCGGTCCGTCGGGTCCTTCGACAGGAGCGCCGTCAGGAGTGGGGCCAAGTCCCCGGCCGCGTAAGGGAGTTGTGGTTCCTCGTAGAGGACGGCGTGCAAGGTCGCAAGCGTCGTATCGCGGCTGAACGGTGAGCTGCCGCCGAGCGCGGCGCAGAGCGTCGCGCCGAGGGACCAGAGGTCGGACGGCGGTCCCTGCGGGCGGCCCGAGACCCGCTCGGGGGCCATGTAGTCGGGCGAGCCGACCAGCATGCCGACCATCGTGAGCGCCTTGGCGTCCTGGATCGCGGCGATGCCGAAGTCGGTGAGCATGACGCGGCGCCGCCCCACCCGCTCCAGGAGTACGTTGCCGGGCTTGATGTCGCGGTGCAGGACGCCGCCCGCGTGCACCTGGCGCAGCGCCCCGGCCAGGCTCAGGCCGATCCGTGCGACCTCGTCGGCGGCCAGCGGGCCGTCCTCGACGAGGAGCTGTTCCAGGGAGCGGCCGTCGACCAGCTCCATGACGATCCACAGGCGTTCGCCCTCGTCGACGACGTCGTAGACGCGCACCACGCCCGGGTGGTCGATGCGGGCGGTGGCGCGGGCCTCGCGCAGGGTGCGCTCGCGGCGGGTGCGGGCGTCCTCGGGGTCGAGGCCGTCGATGCGCATTTCCTTGACGGCGACCCGGCGGTCCAGCATTTCGTCCACCGCGCGCCACACGCGCCCCATTCCGCCCTGGCCTATCGGTTCGTCCAGGCGGTAGCGAGTGGCCACCAATAATCCCTGGACGCCACCGCTCGTATTCCCAGGCAATCGACTGCACCCCCGAAACGCAATGAAACACCTAGTCGACACTTGCCGCCGCCCCAGCATAGTGCGGAGAAATCTTGTGGTACCTCTTCAAGTGCCGCGAATTCGGGCGCGGTTGAGGGAAAGCGAAAAACTAGGGGGACGAGCATGAGTGCACGACGTGGGCCGATGACCGCGGGGGCGGTGTGCGCGGCCGCCGTGACGGCGCTCGTGGTGCTGCCGGGCGCCGCGGCTTCGGACGACACACCAGGTCCGGCCAGCGGCGAGGGCGGCAAGGCGATGGCCGACGCGCCCTCGGGCGTCAAGCTGACCACGCTGCTGCCGAAGAAGATCTCGGCCGACACGAAGAGCGGGGAGACGGAGAATCTCGTCGCGAGCGTCAGCAATCAGGGGAGCAGGGGAAGCGGCCCGATCCAGTTGCTCGTCACGGGATTCGACGGGCTCGTGGTGAAGGATGTTCCGAACTGCACCGCGATACCGGAGAACAAGTTGCCGAAGGGGGCCAACAGCGGATTCTCCTGCCCCATAAACAACCTCGGGGCCGGAAAGACCCAGTCGTACAAGGTCGCCGCGACATTCGATCTCAAGAAGACGGGAAAAATCTGTCTGCCGGTGCGGAGCGCGGACGGGAAGAAGACGTTCTGGCAGCAGGGTCCGGTGCCGTTCGGCACGACGAGCCCTTCGCCGAACGCGCCCGTCACGCCGCTGCTGCTCGGCACGGAGAACAAGCCCGCGGCCCCGGCCGGGGACAAGGGGGGCGCGGAAGAGGAACTGCCGTCGACCGGCGTCCGTGACGACGTGCTGCCGCTCGGCGCGGTCGGCGCCGCGCTGATCGCGGCCGGCGGGGCGGGCCTGTGGTGGACCCGCCGCACCGGCTCCGCGGCGAACTGACCGCTTACTTGTCGGCGAGCTTCCAGGCGGTGGGCAGCGCGCCCATCGCCAGGGCCGCCTTGAGGACGTCGCCGAGCAGGAACGGCGTGAGGCCCGCGGCGATCGCGGCCGTGAGGCCCATGCCGGTGGACAGGGCCAGGTACGGGACGCCGACCGCGTAGACGATGGCCTCGCCGAGCAGGAACGTGCCGGCGGTGCGCAGCATCGAGCGGTCGGCGCCGCGGCGGGCGAGCGCGCCGACCGCGGCCGAGGCCAGCATCAGGCCGATGACGTAGCCGAACGAGGCCATCGCCATGCCCGAGCCGCCCTCCGCGAACCACGGCACGCCGGCCATGCCCGCGAGCGCGTACACGGCGAGCGCGAGGAAGCCGCGGCGGGCGCCGAGCGCGGTGCCGACGAGCAGCGCGGCGAAGGTCTGTCCGGTGACCGGCACCGGCGAGCCCGGCACCGGGATGGCGATCTGCGCGGCGATGCCGGTGAGGACGGCGCCGCCGATGACGAGCGCGATGTTCTTGGCGCGCGAGGCGGGGATGAGGTCGGCCAGGACCTTGCCCGGACGGGCGGTGACAGCAGCGGTGGCGGTGCTCATGGGGACTCCACATGTCGACGGGCAGGGTGGGACTCCGTGACGCTATCCCAGCGGCCTTGAGGCGATCACGGTCGCCGGTCGACAAAGGCCGGAGCACCGTGTTGGTGGGCTCTGAACAAATAACGGCAGGTACACCTCGTACAAGGTGATGCTCGTCACCGGCGCAGTCCGTTTTGCGCGGGAGGGTGCCCGACGGCGAGACTGTAGGTTCCCGCTAAACCCGCGCGTTCACCTCGCACCACCCGAGATCGGCCGAAGCCCCATGCCCCCCACGCCCCCCATGCACGACGAACCACTCTCCGCGGGGCTGAAGCAGCGCCACCTCACGATGCTCGGCCTCGGCGGGGTCATCGGCGCAGGGCTCTTCGTCGGTTCGGGCGCGGGGATCGCGGTCGCGGGGCCCGGCATCGTCGTCTCGTATCTGATCGCGGGCGCGCTCGCGATGTGCGTGATGCGGATGCTCGGCGAGATGTCGGCGGCCATGCCCGCCTCCGGTTCCTTCTCCGTGCACGCGGAGCGGGCGCTCGGCAAGTGGGCGGGGTTCAGCGTCGGGTGGCTGTACTGGTTCATGCTCGTGGTGGTGCTGGCCGTCGAGGCGACGGGTGCGGCGCAGATCGCGAACGGGTGGGTGCCGGGCGTTCCGCAGTGGGCGTGGGTGCTGCTGTTCATGGTCGTGTTCACCGTCGCCAACCTGTCGGCGGTGAAGAACTTCGGCGAGTTCGAGTTCTGGTTCGCGGCGCTGAAGGTCTTCGCGATCGTCGCGTTCCTGGTGCTGGGCGCGCTCGCGATCTTCGGCATCCTCCCGGACACGGACCCCGTCGGCCTCACCAACCTCACCGGCCACGGCGGCTTCCTGCCGAACGGCTGGGAGGGCGTCGTCTCCGGGGTCCTCGCGGTCGTCTTCGCGTTCGGCGGCCTGGAGGTCGTCACGATCGCGGCCGCCGAGTCCGAGGACCCGGCCCGCTCGGTGGCGCGCGCGGTGCGCAGCGCGGTGTACCGGATCCTGTTCTTCTACGTCGGGTCGATGCTGGTCATCGTCACCGTGCTGCCCTGGACGGAGCAGAAGGCGGGGATCAGCCCGTACGTCACCGTGCTCGACTCGATCGGCGTCCCGTCGGCGGCGCAGATCATGAACATCGTCGTCTTCGTGGCGCTGCTGTCGGCACTGAACGCCAATCTCTACGGCTCGTCCCGCATGATCTTCTCGCTCGCCGAGCGCGCGGAGGCGCCGAAGTCGCTGCTGAAGGTGAGCGGCGGCGGGGTGCCGCGCCGGGCGGTCCTGGCGTCGGTGGCCTTCGGGTTCGTCTCCGTACTCCTCAACCTGGAGTGGCCGGACACGATCTTCCTCTACATGCTCAACTCGGTCGGCGCGGTGCTGCTGTTCGTGTGGGCGCTGATCGCGATCTCGCAGCTGCGGCTGCGGCGCCGTATCGAGCAGGAGGCCCCGGAGCGGCTCGTGTTGCGGATGTGGCTGTTCCCGTGGCTGACCTGGGCGGCGATCGCCGCGATGGTCGCGGTCTTCGGCCTGATGCTGACCGACGACACGGCGCGGCCGCAGTTGCTGTGGTCGACCGGGGCGACGCTGCTGGTCCTCGCGGTCGCGGGGGTACGGGAGTTGCGCGCGCGGCGTGCCTGAGCGGTGCCCGGACGTTCACCGAACGTCGACGTGATCATCGCGGCGTGTGAGCGTCGTGTCCGTATACCGGAAAGATCTTCCCTCTGAGCGGGCTCTCCACCCAGACTGTGGCAGTTTTACGCACCGTTTACGTCAGCACCGTCACCGCTACTGAACAGGGCACACCCATGTCTGGGAACTCAGCGCAGTCCACAGCAGAGAGCGTGGACGAGCAGGCGCCGGCCGAGCCGTCGCTGTCGCACGGCCTCAAGCAGCGACACCTTTCCATGATCGCGCTGGGCGGCGTGATCGGCGCGGGCCTCTTCGTGGGCTCCGGCACCGCGATCGCCGCGGCGGGCCCGTCGATCATCCTCGCGTACGCGATATCCGGCGCGCTCGTCATGCTCGTGATGCGGATGCTGGGCGAGATGGCGGCCGCGTACCCGGCCTCCGGCTCCTTCTCCGTGCACGCGGAGCGCGGCATCGGCCCGTGGGCCGGGTTCACGGCCGGCTGGTCGTTCTGGTTCCTGCTCTGCGTGGCCGTCGGCCTGGAGGGCATCGGCGCGGCGCAGATCACGCACGGCTGGGTGCCGGGGGTTCCGGAGTGGGCGTGGGTGGCCCTCTTCATGCTGCTTTTCACCGTCACGAACCTGTCGGCGGTGAAGAACTTCGGTGAGTTCGAGTTCTGGTTCGCCGCCCTCAAGGTCGGCGCGATCGTGATCTTCCTCGTCATCTGCGTGCTCGCGATCCTCGGCGTGCTGCCGGACGTCGACGCGCCTGGCATGTCCAACCTCACCGGCCACGGCGGCTTCATGCCGAACGGCACGGAGGGCCTGATCGTCGGCCTCCTCGCCTCGGTCTTCGCGTACGGCGGCCTGGAGACGGTGACGATCGCCGCGGCCGAGTCCGAGCACCCGGTCCAGGGCGTCGCGAAGGCGGTCCGCACCGCGATGTGGCGCATCGCGCTCTTCTACGTCGGGTCCATGGCGGTCGTCGTGGTCCTGCTGCCGTGGACGGCGAAGGAGATCCCGAGCAAGGGTCCGTACGTCGCCACGCTCGACTACCTGGGCGTGCCCGCGGCCGGCCAGATCATGAACGTCGTCATCCTCATCGCGCTCCTGTCCGCCATGAACGCCAACATCTACGGCGCGTCCCGCATGTCCAGTTCGCTGGTCGCGCGCGGCCAGGGCCCGAAGGTGATCGGCAAGGTCACGAACGGGGTGCCGCGCGTCGCCGTCCTGATGTCGGCGGTCTTCGGCTTCGTCTGCGTGCTGCTCAGCTACTGGCGCCCGGACGACGTGTTCGCGTGGCTGCTCAACACCGTCGGCGCGATCATCCTCGTCGTCTGGTTCTTCGTCGCCGTCTCGCAGTTGGCGCTGCGCCGCAAGCTGGAGCGGGAGGCGCCGGAGAAGCTGGTCGTGAAGATGTGGGCGTACCCGTACCTGACGATCCTCGCGCTCGTCGGCATGGCCGTCGTCTTCGTCCTCATGGCGCGCGAGCACGACACCCGGATCCAGCTGTACTTCTCGGGCGGCCTGGCGATCATCCTCGCGATCGTCGGCTACGCACGGCAGAAGATGGCCGAGAAGCGGTAGCGGTGACGTAGCCGTACCGCGCTCAACGCACAGGGCCCCCGGACCACTTGGTCCGGGGGCCCTTTCGTATGCCCACTTCATCGCGCCCGCCCTTCTGCTGTTAGCCTGCACTTGCAATGGAGTTGCAATAAGCAGTCGGAGGGCACGGAGAGACATGGCCACGTACACGCTTCCTGAGCTTCCGTACGACTACGCGGCGCTTGAGCCGGTCATCAACCCGCAGATCATCGAGCTGCACCACGACAAGCACCACGCGGCGTACGTGAAGGGCGCGAACGACACCCTGGAGCAGCTGGCCGAGGCGCGCGACAAGGAGCAGTGGGGCTCCATCAACGGCCTGGAGAAGAACCTCGCCTTTCACCTCTCCGGCCACATCCTGCACAGCATCTACTGGCACAACATGACCGGCGACGGCGGCGGCGAGCCGCTCGCGGCGGACGGCGTGGGCGAGCTCGCGGACGCGATCAAGGAGGCCTTCGGCTCCTTCGCCGGCTTCAAGGCCCAGCTGACGAAGGCCGCCGCCACCACGCAGGGCTCCGGCTGGGGCGTCCTCGCGTACGAGCCGGTGAGCGGGCGGCTCATCGTCGAGCAGATCTACGACCACCAGGGCAACGTCGGCCAGGGCTCCACCCCGATCCTCGTCTTCGACGCGTGGGAGCACGCCTTCTACCTGCAGTACAAGAACCAGAAGGTCGACTTCATCGAGGCGATGTGGCGGGTCGTCAACTGGCAGGACGTGGCCAAGCGGTACGCGGCCGCGAAGGAGCGGGCGTACAACCTGCTGCTGGTGCCGTAACCGGCACGTGATGCGTCCCGCCTCGTGATCGTCTTCTCAACCTTCGCGTCGGCGGGCGGAAAAGAGACAGGCCCCCGTGAGGACGTGACTCACGGGGGCCTGTCGGTATCGGGGGTTCCGGTGGAACGTACACGCATGGCGACTTCCCGGTACTGCCCCAACTGTCATGAGATGCAGGACTTCCGGCGCGTCAACGCGAAGGAGAAGTCCTATCTGCAGACGCTCATGACCTCGGCCGAAGCGAACGGCTTCTGGCGATGCAGGGGCGCGGGCGGACACTGCCTGTGGGTGCAGCCCCACCTCAATCAGGACAAGGGCCGCACCCTGCCCCTGAGCTTCATCTAGCTCAGTCGAAGATCGGGCCCACCGTCCTCGTGCGCTTGATCTCGTAGAAGCCCGGGACCGAGGCGACCATGAGCGTGCCGTCCCAGAGCTTCGCGGCCTCCTCGCCCTTGGGGGCCGGGGTGACGACCGGGCCGAAGAAGGCGATCTGCTCGCCGTCGGCGCCCGGCACCGCGATGACCGGCGTGCCGACGTCCTGGCCGACCTTGTCGATGCCCTCCTTGTGGGAGGCGCGCAGCTCGGCCTCGTACTTCGTGCCGTCCCAGTTCTCCATCAGGGACGCCGGGAGGCCGACCTCCTCCAGGGCGCCGGCGACGGCCTCCTTCGTGGGGCCCTCGCCGCGGTTGTGGATACGGGTGCCGAGCGCGGTGTAGAGGTCGCCGAGCACCTCCGCGCCGTGCTCCTCCTGCGCGGCGATGACGACGCGGACCGGGCCCCAGGCCTGGGTCTTCATCATCTCCTGGTACTCCTCAGGCAGCTCTTCGAGCCGCGGCTCGTTGAGCACCGCGAGGCTCATCAGGTGCCAGCGGACCTTGATGTCGCGGACCTTCTCGACCTCCAGCACCCAGCGCGACGTCATCCAGGCCCAGGGGCACAGGGGGTCGAACCAGAAGTCGACGGGGGTCTTCTCGTCCGTAGCGGACATGGCTCTCCTTGGAAATCACCGGGTGGTCTCGACTGCCGCAACGCGGCCCGCGCCGACTCCATTCCCCGATGTCGGCGGTCACGGCCGCGTGCGAGGATCGTAGGCGTCTGAACAGCCAGATCTGAACGTCACGTCACGAAGGAGTGCCGCCGTGCCCGGTGAGAATCTGTCCCGCGACGAGGCCCGCGAGCGGGCGGGTCTGCTGTCCGTCGACGGGTACGAGGTGGCGCTCGACCTGCGCTCCGCGGTCGGCGACTTCGCCGGCGAGGGGCCGCGCACCTTCCGGTCCGTGACCACGATCCGGTTCCGGTCGAACGAGGCGGGAGCGGGGACGTTCGTCGACCTCGTCGCGCCGTCCGTCACCGCCGTGTCGCTGAACGGCGAGGACCTCGACCCGGCGGCCGTGTTCGACGGCTCCCGCATTCAGCTGGAGAACCTCGCGGAGGACAACGAACTGGTCGTCGACGCCCAGTGCGCCTACTCCCGCACCGGCGAGGGCATGCACCGCTTCGTCGACCCCGAGGACGGCGAGGTGTACCTGTACACGCAGTACGAGCCCGCCGACTCGCGCCGCGTGTTCGCCAACTTCGAGCAGCCGGACCTCAAGGCGCCGTACCGGTTCAGCGTGCGGGCCCCCGAGGGGTGGACGGTGTGGTCGAACGGCAATGAGATGGGGCGCGAAGCTCGTCGGAAGGGTGGCGGTGGGAGACGGGCGGGAGAACTCGTCGACGGCGTATGGCAGTTCGCGGAGACGAAGCCCATCTCGACGTACATCACGGCCGTCGTCGCCGGTCCGTACCACTACGTGACGGACACGTACGAGCGGGCCTTCGCGGACGGCTCGAAGCTCGTGATCCCGCTGGGCGCCATGTGCCGCAAGGGGCTCGCCCCGTACTTCGACTCCGACGACGTCTTCGAAGTGACCAAGCAGGGCCTGGACTTCTTCCACGACCACTTCGACTACCCGTACCCCTTCGGGAAGTACGACCAGGCCTTCGTGCCCGAGTACAACCTCGGCGCCATGGAGAACCCCGGAATGGTCACCTTCCGCGAGGAGTTCATCTTCCGCGGCAAGGTCACGCAGGCGTCCTACGAGCGGCGCGCGAACGTGATCCTGCACGAGATGGCCCACATGTGGTTCGGCGACCTCGTCACCATGCGCTGGTGGGACGACCTGTGGCTGAAGGAGTCCTTCGCGGACTTCATGGGGACGTTCTCGATGGTCGAGGCGACGCGGTTCACGGACGGCTGGATCACCTTCGCCAACAACCGGAAGTCGTGGGCGTACCGCGCCGACCAGCTGCCGAGCACGCACCCGATCACGGCTGACATCCGGGATCTTGAGGATGCCAAGCTGAATTTCGATGGCATTACGTACGCCAAGGGCGCCTCGGTGCTGAAGCAGTTGGTGGCGTACGTCGGGCGGGACGCGTTCTTGGAGGGTGCGCGGCGGTACTTCAAGCGGCACGCGTACGGGAACACCGAACTCGGCGATCTGCTGTCGGCGCTTGAGGAGACGAGCGGGCGCGACCTGGCGACGTGGTCGCGGTCCTGGCTGCAGACGGCCGGGGTCAACTCGCTTTCCCCGCAGGTCACTTTGAGCGGTGAAGGGCGGATCACGGAGCTGGCCGTGGTGCAGGAGGCGGCCGAGTCGCACCCCGAACTGCGTCCGCACCGGGTCGCCGTGGGCCTGTACCGGCGGGCGGCCGGGGGCGCGATCGAGCGGTACGCGCGGGCCGAGGTGGACGTCGACGGGGCGCGGACGGTGGTGGCGGAGCTGGCCGGGGCCGAGGCGCCCGAGCTGGTGATCGTGAACGACGACGACCTCACGTACTGCAAGATCCGCTTCGACGAGGGTTCGCTGGCGACGCTGCGCGAGCGCCTCGGCGATGTGAGCGACCCGCTGGCGCGGGCGCTGTGCTGGTCGGCGCTGTGGAACGCGACGCGGGACGCGCTGATGCCGGCGCGGGACTTCATCGACCTGGTGCTGCGGTTCGCGGGCCGCGAGTCCGACATCGGCGTGCTCCAGATGCTGCACGCGTGGGCGCGTTCCGCGCTCGTGCACTACGCGGCGCCCGAGTGGCGCGAGGAGGGCGGGCGGCTGCTCGCCGAGGGAGCGCTCAAGGAGCTGCGGCTCGCGGAGCCGGGGAGCCAGCACCAGTTGACGTGGGCGCGGTTCTTCGGCGCGGTCGCGTCGAGGGAAGCCGATCTGCAGTTGTTGAGCGGGCTGTTGGAGGTGTCCGGCGGCGCGAAGATCGACGGCCTTGAGGTCGACCAGGAGCTGCGGTGGGCGTTCCTGGAGACGCTCGCGACGTACGGGGTCGCCGACGAGGCGGCGCTGGCCGCGGAGTTGGCCCGCGACGACACCGCCTCCGGCAAGCGGCACCAGGTGCGGTGCCTCGCGGCGCGGCCGTCGGAGGCCGTGAAGGCGCAGGCGTGGGCGCAGGTCGTGGAGTCGGACGCGCTCAGCAACGCGCTGGTGGAGGCCACGATTTCGGGGTTCCAGCAGCCGTCGCAGCGGGAGCTCACGGCTCGGTACGCGTCGAAGTACTTCGACGTGATCGAGCGGGTGTGGAGCGAGCGGTCGATTCAGATCGGGATGGATGTGGTGCGGGGGCTGTTCCCGTCGTTGCAGGATTCGGCGGAGACGTTGGCCGCGACGGATGAGTGGGTTGCCTCGCACGGGGGCGCGGCGCCTGCGTTGCGGCGGTTGGTGGTTGAGGCGCGGGACGATTTGGCGCGGTCCCTGCGGGGGCAGGCCTGCGACGGGGCGGCGGGTCGGTAGCCCGGGGTTCGGCCGCTGTTCGTGTTGCGCGGCGACGGGGTTTCGGGGCTCTGCCCCGGACCCCGCTGCTCAATCGCCGCAGGGGCTTGATTTGACCCGCTGCGACGACGCCACGAGGGCTTGGTTTGGCCCGCCGCGCCGTCGCCACGAGGGCTTGGTTTGGCCTGCTGCGACGACGCCACGAGGGCTTGGTTTGGCCTGCTGCGACGACGCCACGAGGGCTTGGTTTGGTCCGCTGCGCAGTGGCCGCAGGGGCTTGATCTACCCGAGGCTTGGTTGGTGGGTGTGTGTTTATGATGGGTGCGATGATGAATTTCTCCTGTTGTGGATTGGGGGACTCGTTCGCGCAAGGTGAGTGCTGATGGCACTTCGCTTCGTGAACGGAGTTCCGGACCGTCTTTCGATGTGGCGGCGCGTACGTGCGTACGCCGTGCCACCGTCCATGATCGAGACCTGCGCCGCGCGCCGTGCCGTCGGCGACTGGGCCGGGGCCTGTGCCGCCGCCCGCGTCGACGTCGATCTCGATCTGTCCGCCGTGCGACATCGGCACGGCACCTTCCTTGTTGACCGGCTCCGCGCGGATCTGCGGAGTCTCTCGCCCGATCTGTTGCGTTGGCACATGCCCCGGGTCGCCCCGGACGGGCTGCTGCGGCCGGGGCTGACGGTGTGTCTGGTCCGGTACGGGGACCTGCGGTTGGTGGTGCGGACGCCGCCGGCGCGGGCCGGTGGCGGGCAGCGGATGTCGTTGGCGCTGTGGGAGGGCGGGCCCGCGGAGCGGCATCCGCATCCGCATCCGCATCCGCGTCCCGGGCGGCGGTTCCGGCTCGATCTGCATCGGCATCTGTGGGACGCCGGGCGCAGCGGCGAACTCGCGGCGCGGGCCGATGCCGGGTGGGCCGCGGAGGCGGAGCGGTTGCTGCGGGCCGAGGGGCGGGGGCCGCGTGGGGCCTTCGTCGTGCGGCTCGGGGCCCGCGAGCGCGTCGTCCGTGAACTGTTCGGCCCCGATGACAGTCACGTCCCGGCCTGTCGGCCCGTGTCCCGGACGCCTCCGTCGCGGGAGGCCCTCTCGGCGTTGCCGCTGCTGCCGGATGCAGCGGTCCGTGTGCCGCCGGACCTGGAACTGTTGCGGGCCGGACTCGTCACGCCCGGGGAGCTGCATCCGCTCGTCGGCGCGGCGCTGGCCCCCGGGGGCTCCCCGGAGCGGTGTGTACCCGACTCCGTCGATCCGCACCTCGTTCCGTGCCGGGGCGAGACCCATCGGATCGCGCTGCGCGACGGGGTCCTGACCGCCGTCGACCACGACCCGGAGCAACTGCGGCGCGAGGCGCTGCTGGTGGCGCTCGGCGGCCCGGGGCTGCCGTGCCTGCGGGCCATCGACGAGGTGCACCACAGCCCAGAGGCGCTGCCCGCCGTGCGCGAGCGGCTGCTGCACGGGGACGCCGTCGGGGCGCTCCACGTACTTGAGGGGCTGCTCGGGACCCGGGCGGTGCTGCGCGAAGGGCCGCTCAGGGAGGAACTGCGGTCGGCGGCGGAACGCCGTGTCGGCCATGGGCTCTACCGGGCGCTCCTGGACGACGTACCGCCGCACTTCGCCGATCCTGCCGCGTGGCGCAACAAGCGGAACCGGCGTGACCGGATTCGGACGCGGCCGCGTGACGCCCTCCTGACGGCGACCGTCTGACGGCGACCGTCTGACGGGTGCTGTCCCGCCGCCTCGTCGACGGTTCCTGAACTTCCTTGTGTGCGGGCCAAGTCGGGCCGCGCGCTCCCTTCGACCACTCCAGGTGATGACCATGAACTCGGTTTCTTCCCGTCCTCAACTCGATGTCGCCGACAGCCTGTTGGGGCTGTTGCGGACCACTTCCTGCGAGCCCCGTCCCGACGAACAGCTGGAGGCGCTCACCCTCGCCGTCGCCGCCGATCTGCCGGTGCTGCTGTGGGGCGAGCCCGGGATCGGCAAGACCGCGGTGCTGACCCGGCTCGCCGAGTCGCTCGGGCTGCCGTTGACCACGGTGATCGCCAGCGTTCACGAGCCGTCGGACTTCGCGGGGCTGCCCATCGTGGGCGACGACCCCGCCGTACAGGGGGTGCCGATGGCGCCGCCGCAGTGGGCGGTCGAGCTGGTGCGGGCCGGGCGCGGGCTGCTCTTCCTCGACGAACTGTCCACCGCCACCCCCGCCGTGCAGGCCGCGCTGCTGCGGGTGGTGCTTGAGCGGCGGGTCGGCGCGCTTCAACTCCCGCCGGGCGTACGGATCGTGGCCGCCGCCAACCCTCGCGCGTCGGCGGCGGACGGGTGGGAGCTGAGCCCGCCGCTCGCCAACCGGTTCGTGCATCTGCGGTGGGTGCACGACCGCGAGGTGGTGGTGCGGGGGCTCGGTGGGGTGTGGCCGAGGGCCGAACTACCCGTGATCGAACCGGAGTTGTTGGGCGGGGCGGTGGAGTTCGCGCGGCGTGCGGTGTGCGGGTTCCTGGAGGCCAGGCCGAAGCTGATCCACCAGCTGCCGAGCAGCGAGACGCGGCGCGGCGGCGCGTGGCCGTCGCCGCGCAGTTGGGAGACGGCGTTGACGCTGCTGGCCTTCGCGACGGCGGCGTCCGTCTCCCGTGACGTACTCGCGCTGCTCGTGCGGGGCGCGGTGGGCGACGGCCCGGGGCTCGAACTCCTCGCCCACCTGGACCGGATGGAGCTGCCGGACCCGGAGTCGCTGCTCGCCGATCCGGCCGCCGCGGAGCTGCCCGTACGGGGTGACCTGCGGCAGGCCACGCTGGACGCGGTGGTGGCCGCCGTCGGGGCTCGGCCCGGGCGGGAGCGCTGGGAGGCGGCCTGGGGCGTGCTCGTCCGCGCGCTGGAGACCGGCGGCGCGCCCGACCTGCTGGTCTCCCCCGCGTCGGCGCTCGCCGGGCTGCGGCGCGACGAGTGGGAGGTGCCGGAGGCGGTGGAGCGGCTCGCGGGGGTCGTCGATCTTTCGGGGCGCGCCGAGCGGTCGGTGGCGCGGGTCGCCGAGGCGGGGGTCGCTGGGGCGGGGACCGCTGGGGCGGGGGTGGGTCGATGACGCGGGGTGAGGCGGTGCCGGTGCCGCGGCCTCCGGCCGCTCGGCCTGTTCCTCGTCCCGCACCTCGTCCGCTTCCGCAGTCCGCGGCAGCCCGTCGGGGCGAAATCCCTCTGGACATGGACAAGTTGCTCGCCGCGCGGCTGCACGCCGTAAAGGTACGGCCCTATCTCGCGGCGGCGCTGTTCGCCCTGCACGTCGTGGCGGACCGGGCGGTGCCGACGATGGCCGTGGACCCGTACTGGCGCTGCTACGTCTCCCCCGGCTTCGTCGCCCGTACGCCCGTCGAGGAGCTGGCCGGGGTGTGGGTGCACGAGGTGTCGCATCTGCTGCGGGACCACCACGGCCGGGGCGAGCGGTACGCCCACCAGCACGGGGAGCACGGGCCCGGCGAGCGGCTGCGGCGCAACATCGCCGCCGACTTCGAGATCAACGACGACATCTACGGGGACGGGCTGACGCTGCCCTCGGGCGCCGTACTGCCCTCGCTGCTGCGGTTGCCCGACGGGCTGCTGATGGAGGAGTACCTGCGTACGTCGTCGATGTCGGGCCTCGCCTCCGCCGAGCTCGCCTGGCTGGACTGCGGCAGCGGAGCCGACGGGCACGCCCGGCCGTGGGAGCTGGGCCCCGAAGGCGCGCACGGGCTGACCCGGCAGCAGCGGGACGCGGTGCGGTTCCGGGTCGCGGAGGGGATCAAGGGGCGGCCGGGTTCGGCGCCCGAGGGGTGGCGCCGGTGGGCTGAGGAGGCGTTCCATCCGCCGCAGCCGTGGCGGGAGTTGCTGGGGGCGGCGGTCCGGTCGGCGGCGAGTGCGCCCGGGGTCGGCGAGAACCACAGCTACCGGCGGCCCTCCCGGCGCTCGGCGAGCCTGCCCCGGGTCGTGCTGCCGAGTCTGCGGCGGGATCCGCCGCGGGTGTGTGTCGTGATCGACACGTCGGGGTCGGTGAGCGATGCCGAGTTGGGCGGTGCGCTGCTCGAAGTGGCGGCGATCGCGCGGGCCGTGGGCGGGCGGCGCGATCTGGTCTCCGTCGTGTCCTGCGATGCGGCGGCCGGGGTTGCCGTGCCGCTGTGCCGGGCCGAGAGCCTGGAGCTGGTCGGGGGTGGTGGCACGGATCTGCGGTCCGGGTTCGCGGGGGCGGTGCGCGGGGCGCGGCGGCCGGATGTGATCGTTGCGCTGACGGACGGTCAGACGCCGTGGCCGTCCGAGCGGCCGCCCTGCCGGGTCGTGGTCGGGTTGTTTCCGCGGGTCGCCGGGGCGGTGGACGAGGATGATCCGGACTATGTGGCGGAGGGGCCGCCTCCGTGGGCGCGGGTCGTTGCACTGGGCTGAGCCGGGGCGGGTCGGGGCGGGTCGGGTCGGGTCGGGTCGGGTCGGGTCGGGTCGGGTCGCCGTGAGTGTTGCGCGGCGACGGGGTTTCGGTTTCGGGGCTCTGCCCCGGACCCCGCTGCTCAATCGCCGCAGGGGCTCAAATATGCGGGCTCAATCGGCGCAGGGCTTGATGGGTCGGCTCGGTCGGCGCAGGAATCAAGGGCCAGGGGTGTTACCGAACTCTGGCGGGCGGGGCCGTAACCCGGGGTTCGCCTGGGCTTTTCGGCAGATGGGGTGGGCAGCTTTAGGGCAGGGATGTCCGGGTTTGCATACGGGGGTGTAACAGCGGTTAGAGGGGGTTCGTGGGGCGGGAATGGCGGGGGCATGAACCACGACACCACCCCCGCCCCGTTGTCCCCCCGCCCCCTGCGTCACCTCATCGAGAACCAGCGGCGCCTCATGAGCGCCGCGCAGCTGAAGGCGCACGGTGTGGGCGCCGCCGCCGTGCAGGAGCAGTGCCGGGCCGGTGGGCCCTGGCAGCAGCTGTTGCCCGGTGTGTATCTGTTGCACCCCGGCCCGCCCACCAGCGAGGAGCGGCTGCACGCCGTGCTGCTGTATGCCGGGCGGGCGCCCGAACGGCGGCGGGGGCCCGTGGAGGGGGTTCCCGCGCAGCCCACCGCGCCCGGCGCCGCCGCGTACGCCGACGCCATGGTCACCGGCCTCGCCGCCCTCACCCTGCACGGCTTCGCCTCCACTCCCCCGCTGACCTCGCTCGACCACGTCGACGTGCTCGTGCCTCGGACTCGGCGGCTGCGGTCGAGCGGGTTCGCGCGGCTGATCAGGAGCACCGGGCTGCCGACTCCCGTACAGGTCACGGGAGTTCCCGTCGCACCCGTGCCGCGCGCCATCGCCGACGCGGTCGCCCAGCTGTCCGACGCGGGCGCCGTACGGCGGCTGCTCACCGAGGCCGTACGGGGCGGGCACTGTGAACCAGCGGCTGTCGTACGGGAGTTGACGCAGGCACGGCTGCTGACCCGGCCGCATGTCGTCGACGCCGTCGACTCGCTGCTCGCGGAGGGGCGGACCATCGCCGAGGACCGGCTGTACGCGATGGTGCGCGAGCACGCGCTGCCGGATCCGGTGTGGAACGTGGATCTGCGGCTGCCGGGCGGCCCGCACCTCGGGGGCGTCGACGCGTTCTGGCCCGATCACTCGGTCGCGGTCGAGCTCGACACCCGGGCGCCGCGTCCGGGCCTTCGGCAGGACGACGACGCGCTCTGGAGCGAGTACGCCCGCAAGCGCGATCACCTGGAGCGGCTCGGGATCACCGTCGTACACATCACGCCGAAGAAGCTGCGGGAGTCGCTGGAGCAGCAGGCGGCCGTGGTGCGGACGGCGTTGATGGCCGCCGGGGACCGGGACCCGGCGGCGTATGTCGTCGTCCTGCCGCGGTGACCGTGATCGCCGACGGCCGCCGCGGTCACTTCTCGCAGAATTCCGCCAGTGCCACCTTCGCCGGGTCGCCCGACCAGTCGCCGTTGAAGTTGAAGGCGAGCGAGTGGCCGCCGTCGGAGGTGGTCAGGGCCAGCGTCGCGGAGCCGTGGATGCCGCCGCTGTGACCCCAGACCGTTTTTCCGCAGGGCAGGTCCTCGCGGATCAGGGCGAGGCCGTAGTGGGCGGTGGGAGCGCCGGGGCCGGTGGGGACCGTCGTCTTCATCTCCTTCAGCTGGCGCTTTGGGAGCAGTTCGCCGCCGAGGAGTGCGCTGTAGAAGGTGTTCAGGTCCTTCGAGTCGGAGACGAGTTCGCCGGCGGCGCCCGCGGCCGACGGGTTCAGTTCGGTGACGTCGAGCGGCTTTCCGCTGCCGTCCTCCGTGAGCTTGGAGTACGCGCGGGAGGCCGGGAGCGGCACCGTGGGATCGGTGCCGGGCAGGGACGTCCCCGTCAGGTGGAGGGGGCCGATGACGCGGTCGCGGATCTCGTCGGCGTAGGAGCGGCCCGTGACCCGCTCGACGACCAGGCCCGCGAGGATGTAGTTGGTGTTGGAGTAGGACCACTTCGTGCCGGGGGCGAAGTCGGGCTTGTGGCGCAGCGCGACCCGGACCAGTCGGGCCGGGGTCCAGGTGTCGTAGCGGTGCTTCAGGAAGCCGTCCTTCAGGAAGAACGTCCGCTGGAAGTCGGTGTCGTCCGTGTAGTTGAAGACGCCGCTGGTGTGGTTGAGGAGGCGGCGGAGGCTGATCCTCGTGCCGTCGTTTCCGTTGCCGGACACCAGGCCCGGCAGCCAGCGGTCGACGGTGTCGTCGAGATCGAGTTTCCCCTCGGCCTCCAGTTGGAGCAGGACCGTGGCGACGAACGTCTTGGTGAGGGAGCCGGCCCGGTAGTGGTCGTGGACGCCGCGCCGGCCTGCCGTGCCGGTCCAGGTCCGGCCGCCGACCACGGCCTGCGCCGTGGCGCCGGGGACGCCGGAACGCACCTCGGCGTCGAGCGCCCGCTGGGTGGCCCGGTGGCCGTGTCCGTGGCCGCGGCCGTCGGCCCCGGATTCGGATTCGGGCGCCGCCACCGCGGGGGCGGTGGCGGTGGCGAGTATCCCGGCTGCGACCGTCGTGATGGCGAGCACCGTCGTCGCCCCCGGCCTGATCCTGCGCTGCGGCATGCCGTCTCCTCACATGGTGCCTGTCCTGTCCTGTCCTGCCCTGTCCTGCCCTGTCCTGCCCTGTCGGCCGGAGGGACCTTGGAGGCCGCTGCGGGGGTTGCTCGGGGTGGGGCCGGTTGAGCAGGATTCAGCCCTTTTGGAGGACGAGTTCGGTGTTGCGGTCGCCCGGGGCGCCGGAGAGCGTGGCGCGCGAGCCAGGGGCGTTGAAGGAGAGTTCGCGGTAGAGGGCTGCCAGGCCGGTCTGGGTGAGGTCCGCGAAGTCGGTGCGGTGCGGGGCCGAGGACTCGATGAGGGTGGTGAAGACGGAGAGCGTGCCGTCGTGGTTGTCGGCGATCTCGATGACGCGGGCGAGCTGCGGGAAGTCGACGTGGGAGGCCGTGGAGATCTCCCAGAATCCGGTACCGGCGCCGTCCTCGCCCGGGTGCGGGGTGATGTCGTTCTTGTGGCTGTGTCCGTTCACCCAGGCGAGGACGGGGCGGTGGGCCGCGAGCAGGGCGGTCAGCTCCTCGCCGCCGTGGCGGTGTTCGCCGGGGCGGGTGGGGTCCTCGCGGAGGTTGCGCATGGTCTTGGAGGTGTGGTGGGAGAAGACGATGACGTGGTCGCCGCGATGGTCTGCCTTCTTCAACTGGTCGGTCAGCCAGTCGAGTTGGGTGGTCCCGATCGAGCCCTCGTAGTGGCCTGCCGGATCGGTCGTGTCGAGGCTGATGCCGAGGACGTCGTCGGAGACCCGGAAGGCGTAGTACTGGGTGGCGGTCGCGAGGTTGGCCTGGGTGTAGCCGTGACCGATGGGGCCGGGGCCGGTGTGGCCGGGGTCGAGGTGGGCGGCGATGTACTCGGCCGGGGTGAAGGGGGCGCGCGACGCGTCGGGGGTGACGTGGCGCATCTTGCGTGTGTGGGAGCGGAGCAGCTCCTTGAACGCCTTGCCCTTCGGGTCGCCGCCGCCTTGCACGTTGTCCCAGATCGCCTTGCCGGTGGCGGTGTCGAGGTCCATCAACTTGCGTCCGCCTACGGCGAATTCGGCGAAGTACGGGTCGGCGGGCGCGTAGCAGCCGCCGGGGAGGGAGTCGTGGTTGCCGACGGTGGAGTACCAGGGGAGGTTGAGGCCGGGGCTGCGGAGTTCGGAGATCGCGGCGTCGAGGAAACCGGGGATGCGGGGGAAGTGGTGCTCGCGTTTGTCGGTGTCGCGGAGGGCGGCGTCCGGGTGCCAGTACAGAGGGATGTCGCTGTTCTGGACGCCCTCGTAGTGGCGGGGGTCGCCGGTGTTCGGGCGGATGCGGCCGCCGCTCATCGCCTTGAGGAACCAGTCGAGTTCGGAGCGGGCGTTGTTGTCGGTGTTGTCGCCCGTCGTCATCACGAAGTGGAGGGGCGAGGCGGTGACGGGGGCGCCGCGCAGGGCGTTGACGCGCTCGACGAGGGCGACGGCGCCGGCGACGCTGAGCGCCTCCTGCGGGCGCCAGGCGCTGGCGGTCTGGGACCTCAGGTACTCGTAGCGCAGGGGGTGTTGTACGTCGACCAGGTGCAGGTCGGTGAACTGGACGAACGCGGCGAGCGCGGTGCGTTTGGCCTCGCGGCGGGGGTGGGCCGGGGCGAGTTCGGTGCGGACGGCGCGGGTCCAGGCGGGGCCGTCGCCGAGGCGGCGGTAGCCGGGGCCGGTGGCGGTCGCGGCCGCTATGGAGGCGAGGGTGGTGCCACGGGTGTAGGGGGCGAGGGGGGCGGCGGGGGCCTTGCGGGAGTTCGCGTGGACCGGGGCGGTGGCCGGGTGGGCGGCGGCGCGGGTTTCGCCGGCGGGGCCGAGGGCGTAGCCGATGCCGGCGGAGAGGGTGACCGCGGTGGTGGCGGTCAGGAGTGCGCGGCGGTCGATCTCTGTGGTGGCCTTCGCGGTTGCCTTTGCGGCGGCCTTTGCGGCGGCGGTGGTGGTGACAGAGCGTATGCGCGGCATGGCGCGGTCTCCCCGAGTGCGGACGCGTCGATCGGTCACGGTCGGGCCGGTCCGGCTCTGCTCGGCCGAACCGGCCCTCCGTACGGGATCGTTGGCAGTGGGGATGACCTGTGCGTGAACGGCGACGCAACGGGTAGCGCCGATCGCGGTACGTCGATCATGGCGGGGGCGGGCGGGGGCCGCGATGTCACACGGGGGTGCGCCGGGGGCGCCTCGGCGGTCACTCCGTGTTCATCTTTCGGGGAACGGGGGGGCCTGCCGGGACCGGGTCCTCTGTTGCGCGGCACCGTGCGCCGCCTTGCCCACCCTGCCGTCCAAGGCGGCAGATTGCCCAAGGCGGTTGCGGCACCCCATCGGACCGACGCCCCCGGAGGGGGCGGGTGGGTGGGAGATGGCCGGAGGCCAACGGCCTGTTCAGCGGCGGGCGGGCAAATCGAGCCCCTGCGGCGATTGAGCAGCGGGGGCCGGGGCGGAGCCCCGTGGCGTGGGGACGGTGCCGGGGAAGAGGGGGTCAGGCGGCCGGAGGGTGGGGGACGCGGCCTGGGGGGATGTGGCCGTCCGTGGGGCGGGCACGCCACAGGTGCATGCCTACGTCGACCAGTTCGACGCGCGGCAGGTCCTGGACCGCGTCGAGGTCGTGCCACGCCGCCATGTCCGTCGAGCCGTTCTCCTCGTGGCGGAGGGCGCCGCCGGTGATGTCACCTTCGTAGACGAGGCGCAGACCGTGGAAGTCGGCGACCTTGCCCAGCTTGCGCGGATAGCGCCGCAGCACCGAGTGGACCCCGAGGAGCGCGACCGGGTCGACGACGTACCCCGTCTCCTCGTCGACCTCCCGGATCACCGTCGCGTACGGGTCCTCCCCGTGATCCATCCCCCCACCCGGCAGGGTCCACCGTTTGCTTCCGTCCCCCGCGACCCAGCGGGCGAGCAACACCTGCCCCTCCCGGACGCACACGGCGTAGGCCGCCACCCTGAGCTCTTTGTTCATCCCCTGACGCTAGAGGTATCCGCGCTCTTGTGCAGGGCTTACGCGCCTTGCCGGTCCCGTCACGTTTTGGGCGGCGTGACGCATGGCGGAAGTACGCCATGCCCACATCGTGACTCGGGCAACTCTCCCCAAACCGAGGTCACTTGCGTAAAGCTGAGCGGTCATCCGGCACCGAAATCCGGATTCCTTTCACCATTTACGTACAGGGATGCTGATGACCAACGATCCCCAGCGCGCGCCGATATCCGGAGCGAGACGCGCGGCCCGGCTCGCGGCGGCCGCCGCCGTCGTGGCCGCGCTCACCGCCACCGCCGGGCCGCTCCCGATGGCCCTCGCCGCCGACACCGACCCGGCCCCGACCCCGGCCGCCACCGTGAAGTCCGCGAGCGACAAGCTCGGCGCGCAGGACGCCGAACTGCTCGCGAAGGCCCAGGCCGAGGGCAAGAAGAACGTGACCATGATGGTCGCGACGGCCCCCGGGAAGACCGAGCAGGTCGCCGACCAGTTCGACGCCGTCAAGGGCGGCTCCGTGGGCCGCACCTACGACAAGCTCGGCTACGTACGGGCGACGGTCCCGACCAAGAGCGCCGAGGCCGCCATCAAGGCCGCCGAGAAGCTCGACTCGGTGCACGCCATCGACCTGCGCCAGGAGATCGCCCTCGACGACCCGACGCCGGCCGCGGACACCACCAAGGACGCGGACCGCGCGGCCACCGGCTCGTACAGCGGCCCCGGCAAGGACACGCCCGCCAAGAACCCGTACAACCCGTCCTTCGAGACGGGCGCCGTCGACTTCGTGAAGCAGCACCCGAAGGCGGACGGCCGCGGCACCACCATCGGCATCCTCGACTCCGGCGTCGACCTCGGCCACCCGGCGCTGCAGAAGACCACGACGGGCGAGCGCAAGATCGTCGACTGGGTCACCGCGACCGACCCGATCGTCGACGGGGACGCCACCTGGCGGCCGATGACCACGCAGGTGACCGGTCCGACGTTCACGTACAACGGCCGTACGTACAAGGCGGGTTCGGGCTCGTACGGGATCAGCACCTTCGCCGAGTCCGTCACCGCGGGCGGCGACGCGAAGGGCGACGCGAACCGGGACGGCGACACCACCGACAAGTGGGGCGTCCTGTACGACGCGGCGAAGGGCACGGTGACCGTCGACCTCAACGACAACGCCGACTTCACCGACGACACCCCGATGAAGCCGTACAAGGACGGCTACCAGGTCGGGTACTTCGGCAAGGACGACCCGTCGACCGATGTCGTCGAGCGGCAGCCGTTCGTGGTCGAGGTCCGCAAGGACGTGCCCATGGACCCGTACGGCGGTGACTGGGTCGGCAAGAAGGCCGACTTCGTCAACATCGGCGTCATCGAGTCCGAGCACGGCACGCACGTCGCGGGCATCACCGCCGCCAACTCGCTGTTCGGCAACAAGAACATGAACGGCGCCGCGCCCGGCGCCAAGCTGGTCTCCTCGCGGGCCTGCACGTGGACCGGCGGCTGCACGAACGTCGCGCTGACCGAGGGCATGGCCGACCTCGTGACGAAGCGCGGCGTCGACATCGTGAACATGTCGATCGGCGGGCTTCCGGCGCTGAACGACGGCGACAACGCGCGCGCCGAGCTCTACACGCGCCTCATCGACGAGTACGGCGTGCAGCTCGTCATCTCGGCGGGCAACTCCGGCCCCGGCGCCAACACCATCGGCGACCCGGGGCTCGCCGACAAGGTGCTGTCCGTCGGCGCGTCCATCTCGAAGGACACTTGGGCCGCCAACTACGGCTCCGCCGTCGAGAAGCCGTACGCGATGATGCCGTTCTCCTCGCGCGGCCCGCGCGAGGACGGCGGCTTCGCGCCGGTCATCTCGGCGCCCGGCGCCGCGATCAACAGCACGCAGACCTGGCTGCCGGGTTCGCCGGTCGCCGAGGCGGGTTACTCGCTGCCGGCCGGTTACTCGATGCTTCAGGGCACCTCGATGGCCTCGCCGCAGGCGGCGGGCGCGAGCGCGCTGCTGATCTCGGCGGCCAAGCAGAAGAAGGTGGACCTGTCCCCCGCGAAGCTGCGCACCGCGCTCACCTCGACCGCCAAGCACATCAGCGGTGAGCAGGCGTACGCGGAGGGCTCCGGCCTCATCGACATCGTCGACGCGTGGGACGCGATCGAGGACGGCGCGGCCAAGGCGGGCGCGCACACGTACACGGTAAAGGCGCCCGTCGACACCGCCCTCGAACAGGAGTTGAGGACGCCGGGCTTCGGCACGGGCCTCTACGACCGCGAGGGCGGCCTCAAGGCCGGGCAGAAGAAGACGTACGACGTCACGATCACGCGTACGTCGGGTTCGTCGAAGCCGGTGGCGCACCGGGTGTCGCTGAAGAACAACTCGGGTGACACGTTCGACGTGGTCGGGTCCGGGCTCGTCTTCCTGCCGCTGAACAAGCCGGTGACGGTGAAGGTGCAGGCCAAGCCGTCCGCGGCGGGGCTGCGGAGCGCGATCCTGCGCGTCGACGACCCGAAGACGGAGGGCGTCGACCAGCAGATCATGACGACGGTCGTCGTCTCGTCGCCGGTCAAGTACACGTACCAGGCGAAGAGTTCGGTGCAGCGCAACAGCGTGAAGTCGTACTTCCTGACGGTGCCGGAGGGGGCCACGTCCCTTGAGGTGCGGATGAGCGGGCTCGCGGACAAGAGCCAGACCCGGTTCATCTCCATCCACCCGTACGGCGTTCCGGTCGACCCGACGTCGACGCCGAACTGCTACCCGAACTACGGGGACGGTACGGGGGCCGGGTGCCGTCCGGACCTGCGTTCGTACGCCGATCCGCAGGCCGGTGTGTGGGAGGTGGAGGTCGAGTCGCGTCGTACGTCGCCGCTGCTCGACAACCCGTACACGCTCGACGTCGCCGTGCTCGGTGTCGCCTTCGACCCGGCGGTGCAGACGCTTCCCGAGGCGAAGGTGGGCACGCCCACCGCCGTGTCCTGGGACGTGAAGAACAACTTCGCGGCCATCAACGGCGGGAAGCTGCAGGGCGGTTCGCTCGGTTCGTCGAAGTCGGCGCGGCCGACGATCGCGGACGGCGCCAGGCAGACGTCGACGGTCGACGTGCCCGAGGGCGCGGAGCGGCTCGACGTGTCCATCGGCAAGGTCTCCGACCCGGCGGCCGATCTCGACCTCACGGTCTACGACGCGGCGGGCAAGGTCGTCGGGTCCTCGGCCGACGGGGACTCCGAGGAGGCGGTGAGCGTCGCGAAGCCGGCCGCCGGTACGTACACGGTGAGGGTGGACGGGTACGCGGTGCCGTCCGGGTCGACGGCGTACGACTACGTCGATGTCTTCGTCGCGCCGTCGCTCGGTGCGGTGAAGGTCGACGGGTCGAAGGCGGTGTCGATGGCGAGTGGGGCGTCGGCGTCTGTTGGCGCGGAGGTTGTCGCGGGGGCCGCGGCGCCGGAGGGGCGGGAGTTCTTCGGTGAGGTGCGGTTGGTGAATGAGCGGGGGGTTGTTGCGGGGGTCGGTCGCGTGAACCTGGAGAAGGTCACGCCATAGCCTCCGGCGGTACGTGAGTGGGGGGCGGTCACCTGCGGGTGACCGCCCCTCCCGGCGTTACGGCCTCGGGGCTCCGCCCCGGACCCCGCTGCTCAAGCGCCGCAGGGGCTAGAAAAGATCGGGGCTCCGCCCCGGACCCCGCGCCTCAAACGCCGGCGGGGCTGGAAAGAAACGCCGCAGGGGCTGGAAAGATCGGGGCCCCGCGCCTCAAGCGCCGGCGGGGCTGGAGAAGGCTCAAACGGCGTAGAGGGTTGATCAGCGCGGGAGCGTGCACTTCAGGTCTCGCGCGCCCGGCAGTGCCCGCAGGATGTCCTTGCGGGCGTCGCCGACGCCCCAGCCGGTTTCCCAGTCCTGGCGGTCCTCGGGGTGCACCGGGGTGCGGATCAGGGTGTACGTGCCGGGCTTGAGGTCCTGGCGGGCGAGGCCGTCGAGGGTCACGGCGAAGGTGGGGTGTTCGCGGGCCGAGCGTTCGGGGCGGTAGTAGCGCTTGACCTTGAGGACGACGCGTACGTCACCGTCGTCGCGCGCCGTGACGCTGATCACGCGCCCCTCCACCAGCACCCGCGAACAGGCGATGTGCATCTCCGGCGAGTAGCCGGTCTGCCCGCCGCTGTCCTTCGCCGCGGACTTGTCGGACGCGCCCAGGTCCCCGCTGTCCCCGGGCGCGGTCACCCCGAGCCACACCAACCCCGCGAAGAGCGAGGCGACGCAGGCCGCGACCAGGCCCCCGAACGCGAGTCGCAGCGGACGTCGGCGCCGCACCGGCACCGGTTCCCGGTCCGGGCGGGACGCCAGCGCGTCGCCGAGGCCCCGTACCTGGTCCCGCAGGAGCGCGACGTCGGCCGCCAGCTCCGCCGCCCGCGCGTCGTCGTCCGGCAGCGGTTCCCCGGTCACCGCCAGCATCAGCAGCCGGTCCTCGGGCTCCATGTCACACCACCTCCCCTTCGCGCAGCCGCACCCGCAGCATCCGCACCGCCGTGTGCAGGCGGCTCTTCACGGTGCCCTCGGGAACGCCCAGTTCCGCCGCGATGTCGCGGACCGGCAGATCCGCGTAGAAGCGGAGGACCACCACCTGACGCTGCTCGTCCGGGAGCTGGTCGAGGCCCTGGGCCACCGCCATCGAAAGGACACGGGTGTCGGCGGCGTCCCGCGCGTCCTCCTGGCGCAGCGCGGCGAGCCGTTCGCCGAGGCGTTCCTGGCGGCGGCGGGCGCGGTGCCAGTCCATGGCGAGGTTGGAGGCGACGACCGCCGCCCAGGCGGAGACGTCGCGGGGCGCGTCCTCGCCCTTCGCGGCCCGTTCGAGCAGCCGCAGCCGCACTTGCTGCACGCCGTCCGGCAGGTCCGCGTACGGCACCCCGCCCAGCGACAGCACGGCGCGCACCCGGTCCTCGACGGCCGCGTCCAGGGGGTCGTCCGGCCGACCCCTCGGTTTTCTGCGCAGCACTCGGCGCCTCCCCTCCCCGCGTACGCCCTACGACGCCGTGGGGGCCCGAAACGTTCACGCGAAACTGTGGCCAGCGCCATACCGTCCCGGACCACGGACAATGGATTGGACAAGCGGGTCCTGGACAGACGCATCATGGACACATCCCGTCAGGCCGGATGGCCGCTTGCACGAGTTGCACGAAAATCACGGAGGACCCTGTGAAGGTCGGAATCGTCGGAGCCACCGGTCAGGTCGGCACGGTCATGCGCAAGATCCTTGTCGAGCGGGCCTTCCCGATCGACGAGCTGCGCCTGTTCGCGTCGGCCCGCAGCGCGGGCAAGGTGCTTGACGGGGTGACGATCGAGGACGCGTCGACGGCCGACTACAGCGGCCTGGACATTGTTCTCTTCTCCGCCGGCGGCGCCACGTCCAAGGCGCTCGCCGAGAAGGTCGCCGCGCAGGGCCCGGTCGTCATCGACAACTCCTCGGCCTGGCGCAAGGACCCCGAGGTTCCGCTCGTCGTCTCCGAGGTCAACCCGCACGCCATCGCGAACCGCCCCAAGGGCATCATCGCGAACCCGAACTGCACGACGATGGCCGCGATGCCGGTACTTAAGCCGCTGCACGCGGAGGCGGGACTCGAAGCCCTGACCGTCGCCACGTACCAGGCGGTCTCCGGCTCCGGCCTGGCCGGTGTCGCCGAGCTGCACGGCCAGGCGCAGAAGGTCGTCGCCGAGGCCGACAAGCTGACGCACGACGGCGGGGCGGTCGACTTCCCGGAGCCGGACGTGTACGCGCGCCCCATCGCGTTCAACGTGCTGCCCATGGCCGGCTCGGTCGTCGACGACGGCCTGAACGAGACGGACGAGGAGCAGAAGCTCCGCAACGAGTCCCGCAAGATCCTGGAGATCCCGGACCTGAAGGTCTCCGGCACGTGCGTGCGCGTTCCCGTCTTCTCCGGGCACTCCCTCCAGGTGAACGCCCGTTTCGCCCGCCCGATCTCCCCGGCCCGCGCCACGGAGCTGCTCGCGAAGGCGGAGGGCGTCGAGCTCTCCGACATCCCGACCCCGCTCCAGGCGGCCGGCAAGGACCCGTCGTACGTGGGCCGCATCCGTAACGACGAGACCGTCGACAACGGCCGGGGCCTCGCCCTCTTCCTCTCCAACGACAACCTCCGCAAGGGCGCCGCGCTGAACGCGGTGCAGATCGCGGAGCTGGTGGCGAAGGAGCTGTCCGCCAAGTAGGTCTTCGCGTTGTTGCTGTGGGGGTGGTCACCGTTCTGGGTGCCCGCCCCCTTCGCGTACGTCGTGGGGGCGCGCCGTGTGTGCCCGCAGAAGCTCGACAGCGCGTCGCAGCGCGTCGGACCGCGATGCGAGTCCGTTGGACGCCACGTACGCGTCGATGAACGCGATGTCGTCCTCGGGCAGATCCAGATCCAGATCCAGGTTGATCTCCATGGAGGCGAGCCTGGCAGGCCGCACGGACGGAAGCAGCCGGTCAGGGACGCCGCACCGCAAAGTGGTAACACCCGTACTCCAGCGCCCTGACGTGCACAAGCACCACCCGCGGGTCCGCGAACGCCTCGTCGAAGGCGGTGCCGAAGGCCGATGTGCCGTCGGCCGGGATCTCCAGAAGTGCGCCGCCGACGATGTGCCCGCGGGCGTCGTAGCGGCGGACGGTGCGGCGGGCACCGGCGCGGTCGAAGGGGTAGCGGTCGCCGGGGACGTAGCCGCCGCAGTCCTCAACGTGAATGAAGACCGGGCCCTGCTCGTCGTACGCGCCCGGGGTCGCACCCGTCTGTGCCGCCCAGCGGCGCAGGGGAGCGTACGAGACGAGGGCGATGCGCTCGCCCTCCGCGGCGGGGCGCAGGCAGCAGCGGAGCGGGGAGCCGACCGCGTCGCCGGTCGCGGTGAACGGGCGCGGGGCCCGGCCCGCGTCGTCGGTGTCGCGAAGTTCCTTGAGGGCGGCCTGGTCGATGGGGTGTGCGAGGTACCTGGTCATGGGTCCAGAGTCGCTCCGCGCGGACGTGTTCACCGGCGGGAAACGGACATCGCCTTCGCCGTGCCCGCGTGGAAGGATGACCGGAAACGTCACATACGTAGGGCGTAGAACGTAGACCGCTTAATAGGAGATGACCGCGTGCCTGGCACCAATCTGACCCGTGAAGAGGCGCAGCAGCGGGCGAAGCTGCTCACCGTTGACTCGTACGAGATCGATCTCGACCTCTCCGGCGCGCAGGAGGGCGGCACGTTCCGGTCGGTGACCACCGTGCGCTTCGACAGCGCGGAGGCGGGCGCCGAATCGTTCATCGACCTCATCGCCGACGCCGTGCACGAGGCGGTGCTCAACGGCAAGTCGCTGGACGTCGCCGCCGTGTTCCGGGATTCGCGGATCGCGCTCAAGCACTTGGAGGCGGGGCCGAACGAGCTGCGGGTCGTCGCCGACTGCGCGTACACGAACACGGGTGAGGGACTGCACCGGTTCGTCGACCCGGTCGACCAACAGGCTTATCTCTACACGCAGTTCGAGGTGCCGGACGCGCGGCGTGTGTTCGCGAGCTTCGAACAGCCCGACCTCAAGGGCACGTTCCAGTTCACGGTGAAGGCGCCGAGCGGCTGGACCGTGATCTCCAACTCGCCGACGCCGGAGCCGAAGGACGACGTCTGGGCCTTCGAGCCGACGCCGCGCATCTCGACGTACATCACGGCGCTGATCGTCGGCCCGTACCACTCGGTGCACTCGTCGTACGAGAACGCGGAGACGGGCCAGTCCGTCCCGCTCGGCATCTACTGCCGGCCGTCCCTCGCCGAGTTCCTCGACTCGGACGCGATCTTCGAGGTGACGCGGCAGGGTTTCGACTGGTTCCAGGAGAAGTTCGACTACGCGTACCCCTTCGCCAAGTACGACCAGCTGTTCGTGCCGGAGTTCAACGCCGGGGCGATGGAGAACGCGGGCGCCGTCACCATTCGCGACCAGTACGTGTTCCGGTCGAAGGTGACCGACGCCGCGTACGAGGTGCGGGCCGCGACGATCCTGCACGAGCTGGCCCACATGTGGTTCGGCGACCTCGTCACCATGGAGTGGTGGAACGACCTGTGGCTGAACGAGTCGTTCGCGACGTTCGCCGAGGCCGCCTGCCAGGCGTACGCGCCGGACTCGAAGTGGCCGCACTCGTGGACGACGTTCGCCAACCAGATGAAGACGTGGGCGTACCGGCAGGACCAACTGCCGTCCACGCACCCGATCATGGCGGACATCAGCGACCTCGATGATGTGCTCGTCAACTTCGACGGCATCACGTACGCGAAGGGGGCCTCGGTCCTCAAGCAGCTCGTCGCGTACGTCGGCATGGACGAGTTCTTCCAGGGTGTGCAGGCGTACTTCAAGCGGCACGCGTTCGGCAACACGCGGCTCAGCGATCTGCTGGGCGCCCTTGAGGAGACCAGTGGGCGCGACCTGAAGTCCTGGTCGAAGGCGTGGCTGGAGACGGCCGGGATCAACATCCTGCGCCCGGAGATCGAGACCGACGAGGGCGGCGTCATCACCTCCTTCGCCGTCCGCCAGGAGGCCCCGGCGCTGCCCGAGGGCGCCAAGGGCGAGGCGACGCTGCGCCCGCACCGCATCGCCATCGGCCTGTACGACCTCGACGCCGAGAGCGACAAGCTGATGCGCGGCGAGCGCATCGAACTCGACGTCACGGCCACGGAGTTGACGCAGGTACCGGGCCTGGTCGGCAAGCACCGCCCCGCGGTGATCCTGCTCAACGACGACGACCTCTCCTACGCGAAGGTCCGCCTCGACGAGGACTCCCTCGCCGTCGTCACCCGACACCTCGGCGACTTCGAGGCCTCGCTGCCGCGCGCGCTGTGCTGGGCCTCCGCCTGGGACATGACGCGGGACGCGGAGCTGTCGACGAGCGCGTACCTGGACCTGGTCCTGTCGGGGATCGGCAAGGAGTCCGACATCGGCGTGGTCCAGTCGCTGCACCGCCAGGTGAAGCTGGCCATCGACCTGTACGCGGCCCCGGCGAACCGCGACGCGCTCCAGACCCGCTGGACCGAGGCGGCACTCGCCCACCTGCAGACGGCCGACGAGGGCAGCGACCACCAGCTTGCGTGGGCCCGCGCGTTCGCCGCTTCGGCCCGTACGCCGCAGCAACTCGAACTGCTGGTCGCCCTGTTGGAGGGCCGCGAGACGGTCGAGGGCCTGGCTGTCGACACCGAGCTGCGCTGGGCGTTCGTGCAGCGGCTCGCGGCGGCCGGGCGGTACGACGAGGCGGAGATCGCCGCGGAGTACGAGCGGGACAGGACGGCCGCCGGTGAACGGCACGCCGCGACGGCGCGCGCGGCCCGTCCGTCCGCCGATGCCAAGGCGGAGGCGTGGGCCTCGGTCGTCGAGTCCGACAGCCTGCCGAATGCGGTGCAGGAGGCGGTGATCGGCGGCTTCGTCCAGACCGACCAGCGCGAACTGCTCGCCCCGTACACGGAGAAGTACTTCGCGGCACTGAAGTCCGTCTGGGACTCCCGCTCCCACGAGATGGCCCAGCAGATCGCGATCGGCCTCTACCCGGCGATCCAGGTCGAGCGGCAGACCCTGACCGCCACGGACGCCTGGCTGTCCTCGGCCGAGCCGAGCGCGGCGCTGCGACGCCTGGTCTCGGAGTCGCGGGCGGGCGTCGAGCGTGCGCTGAAGGCACAGGGCGCGGACGCGTAACCACAGCGAGAAGGGGTGCCGGTCCCTGCTGGGACCGGCACCCCTTCTCGCTGCGCTCCTTGCCGCGCTTTCCGCTCTGTGCGGATCACACCGTCATGATCCGCACCAACGAGTCGAGCCCCTTGAAGTCGTCCGTGTTGCGCGTGAAGAGAGGCAGGTCCTCCGCGGCCGCGATGGCCGCGATGAGCAGGTCCATCTTGCGGGGGCGGGGATCACGGCCCGCCTTCAGAATGAGCGCGACGATCGTGCCGAAGCGCCGAGCCGCCTCCCGGCCGAACGGGATCGCATCGAACTCGGCCTCCACATCGGACAGCCGCTGAGCCCGCTCCATCATCACCACCGGATCCTTGGCCATGGCCACGCCCTGCGCGAGCTCGGCGAGGACGACCGACGGCACCGCGATCTCCAGCGGCAGCCGGGCCGGATCGATGTCGGGCAGATCGATGACGGCACAGGTGTCGAGGAGCCCCCGGGGCAGCCTCCCCTGTGTCACCGCTGCTCCCACGGATCGTCACCGAGGCGTTCCTCGTCACCGAAGAACGCCTCGGCTTCCTCGCGCATCGCGCGATGGTCCACACGCGGCGCATTGCGCCACTTGGCCTGCAGTTCCTCCGCGGGCACGAATCGCCGCCGCGCTGCCAGTGGCCGCACCTCGGCGATCTCTATCCCGTTTCGCGTGATGTGGTACGTCTCGCCGGCCGCGACATCGTCCAGGACCGCCTTGGACCGCGCCGCGAGCTCTCGCTGCGTGATGGTCTTCATGCAGCAAGCGTAACGCGGCGCATTACACCGCACCACCGCGTAATACGTAGCGGCCGGCAGCCACTCGTCGGAGAGGCGGTTCTACTGCGTGAAGCGGTCGCGCAGCGCCTCGCGGCCGGCCTCCGTCAGGGAGCCGTGCAGGCGCATGCGGGCCACGCCGCCGTCGGGGAAGGCGTCGAGGCGGACGTGGGTGGCGACGGCTTCCTCCGGGAGCGGGAAGCGGTGCAGGGTGTCGGGCTGGAGGCGGGTGCGGGGGATGATCTCGAACCACTCGCCGGTCTCGCCGTCGCGGCCGCTCAGGGCTATCCAGCCCGCCGAGTTGCCCTTCAGGTACGCCGTGTCGATCTCGACGGCGCGGATGGTGCCCTGCGCCGCGAGGCGGAAGCGGACCCAGTCGTTGGTGTCGCGCACGCGGCGGCGGCGGTTCTCCCAGCCGTCGTCCATCTTGCGGGACGTGCCGGGCAGGATGATCTGCGTCGGCGACGAGTAGAACTTGTCGGACGCGTCCTCGTACGTGCCGCCGTTGAGGACCGAGATCAGGTCGAACGTGCCGAGCAGGTCGAGCCACTCGGGGTCCGGGACGACCTCGCCGTGCACGCGCAGGCGGGCGATGCCGCCGTCGGGGTGCTGGCAGACCCGGACGTGCGTGTAGCGGCGCTCCGACGTGACCGTGAAGGCGTTCGCCGCGTGGCCCTTGACCTGGCTCTTCGGGACGATCTCCTCCCACTTCACGTCGTCCGCGAGGAGCTCTTCGGGGCTCGGGGAGCCGGGGACGTTCGTCGCCTGGAGGCTCACCTTCTGCGGGTAGTTGCCGCGGAAGTGCGCGGTGTCGACGATCACGCCGCGGATGACACCGGCCGCGCCGAGCCGGACGATCGCCCAGTCGTGCTCCTCCGGAGCCGGGAACGGGGAGTCCGCAGTCCCCCTGCGCCTGCGGGTCTCCCAGCCGTCCATGACCTTGCCCTTGTGCCCGAAGTGCTCCGGGTCGAAGACGGCGCGCTCGCGCAGCAGCAGGTTCTCGCGCATCGCGAAGAACTCGTCGTTCGCGGCGATGACACCGGCGCCGAGCCGCCGGTCGGCGAGGTCGACGAGCTCGACGAAGGCGTCGGCGTCACCGAAGGCGCGGTAGTCGGCGTACGGGTCGCCGCCTCCGTAGGGGGCGGCGTCGTTGGCGTGCGGGTCCTGGTCCTGGGCCTGAGCGGGTGTCGTCTGGGTCATGACGTCCACTGTCGGACGCGGCAAGCCGACAGGTCCATCGAAAGTTTCCGATGTCACATTTCAGCTGTGCTGAAAGATCGGTCCTGAACGGTCACTGCTGAACGGTCAAGGCCTCCAGGACCCTGCGCACCGCCGTCCCCTCCTCCGAGCCCTTCCGTACGGCCGCCACCACATGCCGTACGGGACGGTCCGCGCCCAGCGGGCACATCACGACACCGTCCCGCCGCGCCGCCGCCATCCGCGGCACCAGCGCGACGCCCATCCCGGCCTCGACCATGGCGAGGATCGCGGTCCAGCCGGCCGCGCTGTGCGCCTGCTCGGGCACGAACCCGGCGGCCTCGCACGCGTTCGTCGTGATCTCCGACCAGGGCCCGGACCCGCCGAAGATCCACGGCTCCCCCGCGAGATCGGCGAGCCGCAGCCCCGGCTCGCCGGCCAGCGGGTGCCCCACCGGCAGCGCGACGTCCAGCGGATCGGCGAGCAGCGGGACCCGCGTGGACTTCGGGTCGCGGGCCGTCGGCGCGTGCGCGGCGAGCGACAGGGCGAGGTCCACGTCCCCGGCGGCGAGCAGCTCGTACGCCTCCCCGGCCTCCGCCTCCCGCACCCGGACGGTGATGCCGGGGTGCGCGGAGCGCAGGTGGCGTACGGCGGGCACCACGAGCGCGGGTACGGCGGTGGAGAACGCGGCGACCCGCACCGTGCCCGTCTCCCCGTGCACCCACTGCGCCAACTCGGCGTCGGCGCGCTCCAGTTGGGCGAAGACGGCCTCCGCGTGACGCAGTACGAGCTGCGCGGCGTCGGTCAGTCGTACGCGCCGCCCGTGCGCCTCCAGGAGGGGTACGCCGAGCTGTTTGGAGAGGTTGGTGAGCTGCTGCGAGACGGCGGACGGCGTCATGAGCAGGGTCTGCGCGGTGGCGGTGACCGTGCCGCACTCCCGCAGGGTGCGCAGGATCACCAGCTTCTTCACGTCCCACCGGTCGGGCCCCGGCACTCGCTTCTCGCTGCTCATACGCCACAACGTAACCGCTGGGGCGCGCGTTCTACGCTGGCCCCATGGCTGATCCCCTGGCTGATCCCAAGGCTGACACCGTGCGCCTCCGCCCGGCCCGCCCCGACGAGGCGGAGCGGCTCTCGGCGCTCGCGCTGCGTTCGAAGGCGCACTGGGGGTACGACGAGGCGTTCATGGCGGCGTGCGTGGACGAGCTGACGCTGCGCCCCGACGAGATCACGCGCCGCCGTACGACGGTCGCCGAGGACGCGGACGGCCGGCTCCTCGGCCTGGCGACGCTCGAAGGGGCGCCGCCGGTGGGCGAGCTGGGCCTCATGTTCGTCGACCCCGACGCGATCGGCCTCGGCGTCGGCCGGCTCCTCTTCGCGCACGTACGGGACACGGCGCGCGCGGCCGGGTTCCGGAAGGTGAGCTGGGCGGCGGACCCGAACGCGGTGCCGTTCTACGAGGCGATGGGCGCGCGGCACACGGGCGTGATCCCGTCGGGCTCGATCCCGGGGCGGACGCTGCCGCTGATGGAGGTCGCCCTCAAGTGACCAGCCTCGGCACCACCCGCACGTACACAACCATGCCGACGACCTCCACCAGCGTCTGCGTGACGACCACGACCGCGGCGACGGCCAACGGGTCCGGCAGGGACAGGGCGAGGGGCAGGACGACGAGGGAGTTGCGGGTGGCGCCGGTGAAGACGACGGCCCGCCCGGAGGGCACGTCGAGCCGGTACAGGCGGCCGACGGCCCGCCCCGCGAACGCCATCACCAGCAGGAACAGCACGTAGAACGGCACAACGCGCGCCACGTCCCCGACGTTGTCGTCCAGCTTGGGCAGCTGGGAGGCGACGACGGTCAGCAGGGTGGCGGCCATGAGCGGCACCATCGCGACGCCGAAGGCATCGGACACGCGCTGCCCGGCCGGGCGCCGCGCGGCCCACGCCTGCGTCAGCCACGCGAGCGCGAGCGGCACGACGATGAGCCCGAGAAACGCCTCGACGAACGGCCCCGCCGCCACGACATCACTCAGCTCGGCCCCCATGAACAGGTACAGATACCCGGGCAGCAGCACCATCTGCGCCAGCAGTAGCAACGGCGTGGCCGCCAGCAGCCGCCCGCTCGCGGCGCCCGCGAGGCCGCTGAAGACGATGACGTAGTCCACGCACGGGCACAGCAGCACGAGCAGCACACCGAGGCGCACGGCCCGGTCGTCCGGGAGGAACGCGAACATCGCGGCGACGACGAGCGGCACGACGACGAAGTTGACCGTGAGCGCGGCGGCGAGAAAGCGGCCTGCGCGCAGCGAGCGGACCAGTTCGGCGGCCGGGACCTGGAGGAACGTCACGTAGAGCAGGGCGGCGAGTACGGGGTTGATGGCGCGCTCAAGTCCGGGCCCCGCGCCGGGCGCGACGAGCCCGACAACCCCACCGACCACCAGCGCACCCAGGTAGACACCGACCTGATGCCGCTCCATGCCTTCACCGACCGCATTCACACCCCGACCGTAACCGCTCTGCGTTTGAAGCCCCTGCGGCGATTGAGCAGCGGGGTCCGGGGCAGAGCCCCGAGACGTCCACCTACGACAACCCCCGCAACCACTCCACCAGCAACCCGTTCACCACATCCGCCCGCTCCTGCTGCACCCAGTGCCCCGTCTCCGGCAGCACGTGGGACCCGACAAGGCCCGGCAACGTCTTCGGGTAGGCGTCGATGGCCTCGGCGAGCCACACCGTGGAGGCGTCCCGCCCACCCCCGATGAAGAGGGACGGCTGCGTGATCGGCGCCCCGTCGTAGGGCGCCAGGTCCTCCCAGTCCCGGTCCATGTTGCGGTAGCGGGAGAGCGCGCCCCGCATCCCCGTACGCTCGAACTCCCCTGCGTACACGTCGAGTTCACCCTCCCCCAGCCACTCGGGACGCCCCTCCGGGAACCGGTCCCGCAGCCGCCCGCCGCGCGTGAGGAAATGCGGGTCAGGGGCGCCGGCCCCCGGCATCGTGTCGGCGGACAGCGCCGCGTAGATACCGGCCAGCCACCCCCGCACATCCGGCTCGATCTCCGCCTCCGCGCGCCCCGGCTCCTGGAAGTAGGAGACGTAGAACTCCTCCTCGCCGCCTCCCATGCGGGCGAAGATCTCGCTCGGCCGCGGCCCGCCCCGCGGCGCGTACGGCACGCTCAGCAGCCCGACCGCCCGGAACACCTCCGGACGGACAAGCGCCGACGTGGCGGCGATGTTCGCGCCCCAGTCGTGCCCGATCACGACCGCCGTCTCCTCGCCGAGGGCCCGCACCACGGCGACGTTGTCCTCGACGAGTTCGAGCATCCGGTACGCGTCGACGTCGTCGGGCCGCGACGACCTGCCGTACCCGCGTACGTCGATGGCGACCGCCCGGTACCCGGCGGCGGCGAGCGCCGGGAGCTGGTGGCGCCAGGAGTACCAGGACTCGGGGAAGCCGTGGAGCAGCAGGACGAGCGGGCCCGAGCCCTGTTCCACGAGGTGGGTGCGTCCGGCGGGCGTGGGCACGAGACGGTGGCGGTACGAGGCCATGGTTTCCTCCACGAATCACGTTCGGTTCGGTTCGGTGCGGGTCAGTTCGGTGCGGGTCAGTTCGGCGCTGTCGGTCCGATCGTCCCCCGCCGACCGGACCGACACCGAGAGACCTTGCCGTTCCGGCAAATCCCTCCCGTCCGCTACGAACGCCGCACCGACGCCAGCACCACCCCGCCCAGAATCAGCACCATGCACCCCACCTGCGCCCAGCCCATCGCCTCGCCGAGGACGGCGTACGACAGCAGCGCCACGCACACCGGCTGCAGGTAGTACACGACCCCGGCCCGCGCCGCGCCCACCAGCGCGATCGCCTTGTTCCACGCGAAGAAGGCGAGCGCCGACGACACCACACCCACGTACAGCAGCGGCCCCACCGTGCCCGCCCGCACCTCGAAGCCGCCCTGCACCGCCACGCTCGCCACGTACACGGGCAGCAGCATCAGCGCGCCGAGCACGAACGTCCCGAACAGGAAGGCCACGCCGCCGAGTTCCTTCGGCTTGCGGCGCAGCAGCGCGCTGTACGAGCCGAAGCAGACGGCCGCCGCGACCACCCACAGGTCGCCGGGCGCGAAGTCGGGGGTGAGCGATCCCTTGCTGACGAGAAGCACGACTCCCGTACAGGCGACGAGCGTTCCCGTCACCCGGCGCGGCCCGAGCCGCGCCCCGCCGAGCCGCTCGTAGAGCGCCATGATGACCGGCGACGCGGCCATGATCATGCCCATGTTGCCCGCGGAGGTCGTCATGCCTGCCTGGTTGACGAGGGTGTTGTACGTCGCGATGCCGAGCAGCGCCGCCAGCGCCACGAACCCCAAGTGCCGCCGCAGCGCGGCCCGTTCACGCCAGGCCGCCCGCACCCCGAACGGGGCGAGCGCCACGATCGCCACCACCCAGCGCCAGAACGCGTGCTGGATCGGCGGCACGCTGTCGTGCAGGCCGCGCGCGGTGACGAAGCTGCCGGACCAGACGACCGTGGCGAGCGCGGCGAGCGCGAGCCCGACGCCGACGCCCCCTTTCACGAGGGGAGCCGGTGTCGTGCGGGTGCTGGCGCGGTCGGTGCGATCCAGGAGGGCCATCAAAGTCCTTCGACGTGTCGATGTCGGTTGACGGCCCCACCGTCACACCTCAGCAATCATTACGTCCATCGAAAGTTTTCCACGACACCCTTCGACAGATCTGAATGGTTGAGTGTGTTGCCCGCCCATGCCGCGTATCCGTCGGGCCGCACCAGGAGCACCAGGTCCCGGCCGCTCGCCCAGTGCGTCACGACGGCCGCCTCCTTGGGCAGCAGTTCGCCGGGGCCGTTGGTGCCCCTCGGCTGGATCAGCACGAACTTGCCCTCGCGCAGGGCCTCGTAGAGCCGTCCGCCGTCCGCGAGCCGGACGTCCGGGACCCGCTTGCCGACGAGGCGGTGCGCTCCCCTCGGCGCCGCGTACGCGAAGCCGAGGCCGGTGACCTGGCCGACGGCGCGGCTGCGCGCGGGGCGGGCGTGCGTGACGGCGGCGGAGACGGCGGAGCGGGCCGCCAGGGTCCAGGGGCGCTTGGCCATCGCGAGGCGGACGATGCCGCCGCTGCTGCGCAGCACCGCCTTGCCGACGGGATGGCGTTCCGCCTCGTACGTGTCGAGCAGCGCCTCGTCGGCGCGGCCGTCCACCACCGCCGCCAGTTTCCAGCCGAGGTTCACCGCGTCCTGCATGCCCGTGTTCATGCCCTGGCCGCCCGCCGGGGTGTGCACGTGCGCGGCGTCCCCGGCCAGCATGACGCGGCCGACGCGGTACTTCGGCGCCTGCCGTTCGTCGCTGTGGAAGCGGGACAGCCAGCGGGCGTCGTGCATGCCGTAGTCCTGGCCGAGGGCGAGCCGGGCGGTCTCCCTGACCTCGTCGAGGTCGAGCGGGGCGTCGTCCGGCACGTCGTGCGCGCGGTTCCAGGCGATCACCCGGTAGTAGCCGTCGCCGAACGGGGCGATGAAGGCGAAGGCGTCACCGACCGTGTTCACGGTGAGCACGTCGTCCGGCTGGTCTGCGAGCCGGACGTCGGCGAGGAGCACGGAGCGGATCACGGACTTGCCGGGGAACGGCAGGCCCAGCGCCGTCCGCACGGAGCTGCGCATTCCGTCGGTGCCGACGACGTACGCCGCGCGCAGGTCCCGCGTCTCCCCTCCCGTACGCACGTGGACGGAGACTCCGTCCGCGTCCTGGTCCAGGCCCGTCATCTCGGTCTCGTACGCGAAGTCGACCCCGGCGTCGACGGCCCGCCGCTCCAGGAGCTTCTCGACCTCGTACTGCGGGACGACGAGGAGGTGCTTGAACCGCGAGGGCAGTTCGTCGAGTTGGAGGGCGAGGCTGCCGAACAGGCGGAAGCGCTGGAGCTGTTGTCCCTTGGTCTCCAGCTCGTCGGCGAGGCCGCGCGCGTCGAGTTGTTCCAGCGTGCGGGCGTGCACGGCGAAGGCGCGGGAGAGGTTGCTGATCTGGTGGGGGCGCCGCTCGACGAGGGTGACGGGGACGCCCGCCGCCGCGAGATCCCCGGCGAGCAGCAGGCCGGTCGGGCCCGCGCCGACGACGATCACAGAACCGGTCCTGCCCGTGCCGCCAGTGCTGTCAGTGGTGTTCATGCAGGCCTCCAGAAGCGGTGACGCCCGGATCGACCCGCCCATCGTGCCCGCCGATACGCGTCGAGGGCACCCACCGCGACGGAACGCGGCGGGTGCCCTCGACGGGAAACCTCGGGGAGGCGGAGCCTCAGCCCTGCTTCTGCTGCTTTCGGGACTTGTCGCCCAGCGTCACAAGCCCCGCGATGACGAGGAACAGGACGATCGGCGTCACGACATAGAGGCCGAGCGTCTCGATCACGCTCAGGCCCGTACCCGGGTCGTCGCCGTCGTCGCGCGTGAGCGCGAGCGCGGGGGACGACATCAGCAGCATCATCAGCGTCGTACCGGAGGCCAGGGCGCCGGCGCGCAGGGCGTTCTTCTTGTCCACGAGGCCAACGTAGCGAACGCCTAAACGGGCCGCGCGTCCGGGGGGCCTGTAAGAGGCACTTCGGTTCCCGCGCGCGGCTGTGCGAACACGTGCAGCAGGGCGTGCGCGCGGGGCGACGCGGCCAGGTCCTCCAGGGTGACGGGGCGGCCCTCGGAGTCGGCGACGGGCAGCCGCCAGTTCGGGTACTCGGCCCAGGTCCCCGGCAGGTTCTGCGGGCGCCGGTCACCCACCAGGTCGGGCAGCCACACCCCGGCCATCCGGGCGGGCGTCTCCCACAGGAACCGGTGGACGGCGCGCACCGCCTCCGTCTCGTCCCGGGTCCCGGCCGCGAGCAGGCCCATCCGGGCGAACAGGGCGAGCCAGTCCGTGACCTCCGTCGCCGCCTCGGCCGCGCTCGCCGTGGACAGGCCGAGCCGCTCGCGAAGGCGTACGTCGGCGCCGGTCAGGCGGGCGGCGGTGGACGGCAGGTCGTGGGTGGTGGCGGTGGCGACGCAGTCCGTGCGCCAGGCGTCGGCGGGCACCGGACGGCCGTCACCGTCCCAGTCGCGCTCGAACCACAGCACGGACGTACCCAGCACCCCGCGCGCGTGCAGCGTCTCGCGCACGCCGGGCTCGACGGTGCCGAGGTCCTCCCCGATGACGTACGTGCCCGAGCGCGCGGCCTCCAGGAGCAGCACGGCGAGCATGGCCTCGGCGTCGTAGTGGACGTAACAGCCCTCGGTCGGCGGCTGCCCCTCCGGGATCCACCAGAGCCGGAACAGGCCCATCACGTGGTCGACGCGGATCGCGCCCGCGTGCCGCATCAGATTGCGCAGCAGGTCACGGAAGGGCGCGTAGCCGGTCTCGGCGAGGCGGTCGGGGCGCCACGGCGGCAGGCCCCAGTCCTGGCCGCGCGCGTTGAACGCGTCCGGGGGCGCGCCCACGCTCATGCCCTGCGCGAAGACGTCGCGCTGCGCCCACGCGTCGGCGCCGCCGGGGTGCACGCCGACGGCGAGGTCGTGCACGAGCCCGATCGGCATGCCGGCCTCCAGGGCGGCGCGCTGGGCGGCGGCGAGCTGGGTGTCGGTGAGCCAGGCGAGGCGGCAGTGGAAGTCGACGCGGTCCATCAACTCGCCGCGGGCGCGGCCGGTTTCGGCGGAGCGCGGGTCCTGGAGGACGGCGGGCCAGGTGTGCCGGTCGGGGCCGTGCACCTCGGCGAGCGCCATGTACGTGGCGTGGTCCTCCAGAGCGGCGCCCTGTTCGGCGAGGAAGTCGCAGTAGGCGGCGCGGCGGCCGGGCGTGAGGGGGACGCCGTGGACGGCTTCGAGCGCGGCCCGCTTCAGCGCCCACACCGCGTCCCGGTCGATCAACTCGCCCTTGTCGAGCACCGCTTCACGCAGCCTGGCCGCCTCGCGCGCGTGCCGCGCGCGCTCGGGGACGTACGCGTACTCGGGTATGTCCTCGATCCGCAGGTGTACGGGATCGGGGAAGCGGCGCGATGACGGGCGGTACGGGGAGGGGTCGGCGCCGCCGTCCGGGCCCGCGGGGACGGCCGCGTGCAGCGGGTTGACCTGCACGAAGCCGGTGCCGTGGGCGCGCGCCGACCAGGACGCGAGGTCGGCGAGGTCGGCCAGGTCGCCCATGCCCCAGGAGCGGGTGGAGAGCAGCGAGTACAGCTGGACGAGGAGGCCGTGGGTGCGCCGCCGCGGGGTCGGGGCGGTGGCGGGCGCGGCGATCAGATGGGCCTCGGCGCCCCGTCCGTCCGGTGTGGTGACGCGCAGCCGGTGGACGCCGGGAGGCATGCCGGTGCCCGGCGTCCAGGGGGCGAAGCGGTTCCCGCCTTTCCCGCCTTTCCCGCCTTTCCCGCCTTCGAGGCGGAGCCCCAGCTCGACCCCTTCGGGCAGGCCCTCGGCCCAGCGCGGGGCCCGCCCGTCGTCCCACACGACCACCGTCGGCGGCAGCAGCCGCTCGGGGACCTCGGCCGGATCGGCGGCCGGGTCCACGCCGAGCGCGGTGAGCGCCGCCGCCACCGCCGCGTCCGAGGCGTGGACGGTGCGGCCCGGCGCCGGGGAGTACGAGGTCGCCACTCCGTGCAGCGCGGCGAGCCGGGCCGGCGTCATGGCCTCAGCCCGCGGCGATCCAGCCGGGGGTGGGCTCGGAGGTGAGCGGCGCCTCGTCGGTCATGGGCGGCTCGGAAGTCAGGGGCGCGTAGTCCGCGAAGGGCGGTTCGCTGGTGAGGGGCGCTTCGAAGGAGCAGGTGCTGGTGTCCGCGTCGTCGAGGGTGCTCAGGTCGGTGTCGTCGAGGGAACCGAGTTCCGCCTGTTTGGAGAGGGCCGAGAGCAGAAGGTTCGCTGATGCGGCCACGAGGGCCTCCTTCGTCGTAAGGCGTCGGGAGTCGGGAGCCCTACCCAGAAGGCACGGCCGCAGACCTTTTCCGTGGGACAACGTGTTCCTTGCCACATTGTGTGTGACGAAAGGAATTTGACCAGAGGCCCGCGGTGGCCGAAAAAACTCCGGCCCCACCAGGCAACTCGTCGGTACGGCCGGTTACCTCCCATGCGCCGCCGCATCCCTTCTATCCTTAGTCCTCCTTGAGCCAGGTTCGACCCATAAGGAGTACGCCGTGCAGCTCCGGCGCAGGAAGAGGGCGGCCGCCCTCGCGGTCGCCGTCATCGCCGGAACGCTGGGCGGTGCCACCGGCGCCGTGGCCGCTCCCCCGGTACCCGGTACGACCACGGGTGACCTGAAGCCGGACGCGAAGCTGCCCGCGGTGTGGCCGCGCCCGCAGTCCCTCAAGGCGGCGGACTCCTCCGAGGACGCGGCGGGGGTCACGGTCCCGGACGAGGTGACGCTGGTGGCGCCGCCGGGTTCGGACACGTACGCCGTGGAAGCGCTGCGTACGACGCTGCGGGACGCCGGAGCCCGCCACATCCGGCAGGTCGCCGCCGAGGCCGACGTGCCCGGTGACGCGCGGCTCGTGGTGCGGATCGGCACCGAGTCCCGGCAGGCCAGGACGGGCGCGGGTGAGTACCGCGCCGACTCCCGAAAGGGCAGGGGCAGTCCGCTCGACGCGGCGCTGCGCTCGATGGGCGCGGGGGACCGCGGCGACCTGCCGTCCGGCGGCTACCGGCTCGCCGTGGGGCACGCGTCGGGGAGGCCGACCGTCGCGATCGAGGGCGTCGGCGACGACGGCCTGTTCCACGCGGCGCAGACCTTCCGGCAGTTGGTCGAGAAGCGGACGGTGGCGGGGGTCGTCGTACGGGACTGGCCGGGCACGGCGGTCCGCGGGATGACGGAGGGTTTCTACGGCACGCCGTGGACGACGGACCAGCGCCTGGAGCAGCTCGACTTCATGGGCCGCACCAAGCAGAACCGTTACCTGTACGCGCCGGGCGACGACCTGTACCGCCAGGCCCGCTGGCGCGAGACGTACCCGGCGGACCAGCGCGCCGACTTCCGCAAGCTGGCCGAGCGGGCGCGCGCGAACCACGTGACGCTCGGCTGGGCGGTGGCTCCCGGTCAGGCGATGTGCATGTCGTCCCCGGACGACGTCAAGACCCTCACCCGCAAACTGGACGCGATGTGGGCGCTGGGCGTCCGCGCCTTCCAGCTCCAGTTCCAGGACGTGTCGTACAGCGAGTGGCACTGCGAGTCGGACGCGCGCGAGTTCGGCTCGGGACCGGACGCGGCGGCGAAGGCGCAGGCGAAGGTCGCGAACGCGGTGGCCAAGCACCTCGCGGCCCGGCACCCGGAGGCCGAGCCGCTGTCCCTGATGCCGACCGAGTTCTACCAGGACGGCACGACGGAGTACCGCACGGCGCTCGCCCGCGACCTGGACGACGCGGTGGAGGTCGCGTGGACCGGCGTCGGAGTGGTGCCGCGCACCATAACCGGCACCGAACTGGCAGGCACACAGGCCGCGTTCGGCGGCGGCCACCGGCTGCTCACGATGGACAACTACCCGGTCAACGACTACGCGCAGGACCGTATCTTCCTGGGCCCGTACACGGGCCGCGAACCAGCGGTCGCCTCGGGTTCCGCGGCAGTCCTGGCCACCGCCATGGAACAGCCGGCGGCCTCCCGCATCCCCCTGTTCACGACGGCGGACTACGCGTGGAACCCGCGCGACTACCGCGCCCAGGAGTCGTGGAAGGCCGCGATCGACGACCTGGCGGACGGCGACAAGGAGACCGAGTCGGCGCTCACCGCCCTCGCGGGCAACGACGCGTCGTCGGTGCTCGGCGCGGACGAATCGGCGTACCTGCGCCCCCTCCTCTCGGAATTCTGGAAGGCCCGTACGACGACGGACGCGGCCCGCACGAAGAAGGCGGCGGCCGCGCTGCGCGACGCGTTCACGGGCATGCGCCGCACGCCATCGGCCCTCGACGGCACATCGCTGGACTCGGAAGTCCGCCCGTGGGCCGACAAGTTGGGCCGCTACGGCGAGGCGGGCGAGGCCGCAGTCGACATGCTGGAGGCGGCGAGCCGCGACGACAAGGCGGCGGCGTGGCAGGCGGCCCGCCAACTGGCTGTATTCCGCAAGGAGTTGGACCGTTCACACGTCACGGTCGGCAAGGGAGTACTGGCCCCCTTCCTGACCCGCGCCGAGAAGGAGTTCGCCTCCTGGTCGGGCACGGACCGCGCGGACGCGGCAAAGGGCACGAAGGCCGAACTCCCGCGCCCGCGCGCCCTGTCGACGGTCACGGTCCTCGCGGACCCGGACACGTCGGGCACGGTGGAGGCGCACGTCCCCGGCGAGGGCTGGAAGCGCATCGGCGCGCTGGCGGAGGGCGGCTTCACGGAGCTGAAGGCGAAGAACACGCGGGCGGACGCGATCCGCGTGGCGGATGCCTCCGGCGGCAAGGTGGCCCACGTCGTCCCCTGGTACGCGGACTCCCCTTCGGCCACCGTCTCCCTCGCCCGCACCGAGACCGACGCCGAGATCGGCGGCGACCCGCAGCGCCTGACGGCCCACCTGACGGCGCAGCGCCCGGGGAACGTCCACGGCCGCCTCACGGCGAAGGCCCCGCACGGCATCAAGGTCGACCTTCCGGACCGGTCCGAACTCCCGCGCGGCACAAAGGTGGACGTGCCGGTGAAGGTCACGGTGCCGTCGGGAACCCCGGCGGGCACGTACGACATCCCGTTCCGCTTCGGCGACGAGACCCGCACCCTCTCGGTGCGCGCCTACCCCCGCACGTCGGGCCCCGACCTGGCCCGCACCGGCAAGGCGAGTTCGTCGGCGGACGAGACCCCGGACTTCCCGGCCGCCGACGCCAACGACGGCCGGTCGACGACCCGTTGGTCGTCCCCGGCGAAGAACGGCGAATGGTGGCAGGTCGAACTCCGCGACCGGGTACGCCTCGGCCTCGTCACCCTCCACTGGCAGGACGCCTACGCCACGCACTACCGCGTCCAGACGTCGACCGACGGCCGCGTGTGGCGCACGGCGGCGACCGTGCGGGACGGGCAGGGCGGGCGCGAGTCGGTTCGGATGGACGCGAAGGACGTGCGGTTCGTGCGGGTCGTGGGGGACAAGAGGGCTACGCAGTACGGGGTTTCGTTGTGGTCGGTGGGGGCGTACGCCGTCGCCGACTGAGGTGGTCGGCGCGTCCGTGAACCGAGCGGGCGCGGCTCGTCGATAGACGGGTTGTGAGACTGTTCCGCCCCATGGGGGCCGAGAGAGAGCGGGACACGGGGGACGCGGCGCTGCTGCGGGCCGTCTCCCGGGGGGACGCGGACTCGCTGGCCGCGCTGTACGACCGGCACGCCGGGTGGCTGCACGCGCGGCTGAGCCGGCGGTGCGGGGATCCGGAAGCGGTGCGCGAGGTGCTGCAGGACACGTTCCTCGCGGTGTGGCGCTCTGCCGACGCGCACCGGGGCGGGGAGGTCGGCGGCTGGCTGTGGACGATCGCCGTGCGGCGCCTCGCCGACGCCGGGCGTGCGCAGGCGCGGGTCGCGCGGTTCGAACCGCCGGTGGCCGAGGTGGCGCCGTCCGCCGAGGACGACGTCCTCGCCGGGCTCCAGTACGGGGACGTGGGCACGGCCCTCGACCGGATCTCGCCGGAGCTGCGCGAAGTGCTGCGCGCCACCGTCGTGGACGGGTTGACCACGCGGGAGGCGGCGCGGGTACTCGGGATACCTGAGGGGACGGTCAAGACGCGGGCGCTGCGGGCGCGACGTGAACTGCGGGCGGCACTGGCCGCGTTGGAGCCGATGGGGGGTACGACGTGACCGCGACGTGGCACGTGAGCGAAGGGGTGGCGCAGCGGTACGCCACGGGGGCGCTGCCGGAGCCGGACTGCTGGTCCGTGGAGCGGCACGTGGAGGCGTGCGAGATGTGCGCCGCACGGGTGTCGGGGGTGGTGGCCGGCGGCGCGGCGGGTCCGGTCGTCGCGTCGGTACGGGAGGCGGTGCTTGCGGCTGCCTCCCTGGAACGGGGCGGGGGCCACAGTGCTGCGCACGCGGCACCGGGGGCCGCCTTGCCCACCCTGCCGCCCAAGGCAGCAGATTGCCCAAGGCGGAGCGGCCGGCACCATTGGACCCGCCCTGCGCATTCCCAGCCTCGCCGGCGCTTGAGGCGCGGGGTCCGGGGCGGAGCCCCGATCTTTTCAGCCTCGCCGGCGTTTGAGGCGCGGGGTCCGGGGCGGAGCCCCGTGGCGTGGGGGCGGGTGGCCAGGGCCGGCGGATGGCGTGGCGCGTGGGCGGCGGCGCTGCTCGGCGTCGCCGCGGGCGCCCTCGGCCTCGCGTACGGGGCCCACTTCGCGGGCGCACTCCCCCTGTTGCTCGCGGCAGCACCCGTCGTCCCGGTCGCCGGCGTCGCCGCCTCGTACGGCCGCCACGCCGACCCGCTCCACGAACTCGCGGCATCGACCCCCCGTGGCGGACTACCGCTCCTCCTCATCCGCACGGGCCTCGTCCTCGCCGTCGCCATCCCCGTACTGGCCCTCACCGGGCTTGCACTGCCGAACACCGGCGACGTGGGCGCCGCCGCGTGGCTGCTGCCCGGACTGACCCTCACCCTCGCCGCGCTCGCACTCGGCGCCTTCGTCGGCTGCCGGGCGGCGACCGCCCTGGTCGGCGGCGGCTGGCTGCTCGCGGTGGCGGGCCCCTGCCTCGCCCCGGGAGCCGCGGGCCTCACGTCGCGGATCACCGCACAGCTCTCGCTCTACCTCGACGGACGGACGGCGCAGACGAGTTGGGCGGCGGCACTCGTGCTGTGCGCCGCCGTCGTCGCCGTACGCAGGAACACGTACGCCCACTGGGAGACGAAGTGACGACGACGATGACGGCGACCGGCACCGCACGGGTGTCGGCGCTCACCGTGCGGCACCGCCGCACCCTTGCCCTGGACGCCGTGGACCTGGACTTCGGCCCCGGTGTGCACGGTCTCCTCGGCCCGAACGGCGCGGGCAAGACCTCCCTCGTACGAGTCCTCGCGACAGTGGCACGGCCGGGCGGCGCGGGCCGGGTGGAACTGTTCGGCGCCGACACCGGCTCGGCCGCCGCCCTGCGCGCGGCACGCCGCCAACTCGGCTATCTGCCGCAGGAGTTCGGCTACTACCCCGGCTTCACGGTCCGCGAGTTCATCGCCTACGTGGCGTGGCTGAAGGAGTTGCCCGCCGAGCGGACCGACGCCGCCGTCGAACGGGCCGTGATCCGGGTCGGGCTCGCCGACCGTATCGACGCGAAGATCAAGACACTGTCCGGCGGCATGGTGCGCCGCGTCGGCATCGCGCAGGCCATCGTCAACGAGCCGAAGCTGCTGCTGCTCGACGAGCCGACGGCCGGCCTCGACCCGGAGCAGCGCGTCGAATTCCGCGCGCTGCTGCGCGAATTGGGCGCGGAGGCCACCGTCATCGTGTCGACGCACCTCGTGGAGGACGTCACCGCCGCCTGCACCGACGTCACCCTCCTCGACTCGGGCCGGGTCGCCTACCGCGGCACCCCCACCGCCCTCGCCGCCCTCGGCCGCGACGGCGACGAAACCGACGGCAACGCCATTGAACGCGGCTATACGACGGCGCTGCGCGCCCACCGTGCCGCTCGCGCGGATGCGGGGGTCCGAAGATGACGACGACGACCGCACCCGCGACCACCCGGCCCGCGCCGCGCCCCTTCCGCACCGAACTGCGGCGCGGCTTCGCGCCTTGGGCAGGGCTCGCATTCACGCTCGCGCTCGGCTGGGTCCTCGTGGCCAAGTCCTCCGAGTGGCAGGGCGACTGGAGCGAGACCACCGACCTCGTGCGCGGCGCCGGCGTGGTGGTCGGCGGTTCGCTCGCCCTGGGCGCCGGGTGCTGGCAGGGCGGGCGCGAACGGCGGCGCGGCACGGGCGAGTTGCGCGTCTCGGCCGCGCGTTCCCCGCTCGCCCGGCACGCCGCGACGGCGCTGCCGCTCGTGGTGTGGCTGCTCGCCGGATACGCCCTCGCGGCGGCGGGAGCACTGCTGGCCACCTGGCCGTACGCGTACGGGGACAGCGTCCTGCCGACCGCGCTCGTCGGCGCGGCCGGGACGATCGCGGCGTGCGCGCTGCTCGGACACGTGGTGGGCGCGACAGTGCGGTGGCGCCTCGCGCCCCCGCTGCTCGCCCTCGCCGGATACGGCCTCTTCGGCTTCCTGCAATACGCGCCGGAGCTCGACCTGCCGAGGCTCCTTGGCCCGGCCCCCGGCTACGCCCCCGCACGTGAACTCCTCGTCTGGTGGCACCCGTTGCTCACGGCGACCTGGTATCTCGCCCTCGCCGCCACGGCCACCCTCGCGTACGCGGCCCGGCGCCGCTGGGTGGCGCTGCTCCCGGCGCTGGTGGCGCTGGCCGCGGCCGTCACCCTCACCGCCACCGGCGACTCGATGACCCGCCCCAACCCGCGCTACCACCAGCAGGTGTGCGACACCTCCACCACCCCGCAGATCTGCGTGAACGCCACGTACGCCCGGCTGCTGCCCGCGACGACGCGGGCGCTGCGCCCCCTCACCGACAAGCTGAAGGGCGTACGCAACCTGCCGACGCGCTTCGAGGATCTGCCGGGCCGGCCGGGGCCGGGCGAGGCGGCGCTGCCGATGATCTCGTACGGCTGGACCGTCGAACGCGGCAGGTTCCTCGACCCGGCGCACTACCGGTGGGAGGCCCGGGAGGCGCTCGGCGGATACGACTGCCCGTCGCTGCCGGAGGACACCGTCACCGACGACGCGGTCATGCGCTGGCTGACGCCCGTGAGCCACCAGGCCCGCACGGACAGGGACTCCGCGCGCGGCGACCACCGCCAGGCCGTCCGCATCAAGGCCGAGAAGGCCGGCGCCGCGCGCCTCGCCGCGATGGCCCCGGCCGAGCGCCGCGCGTGGCTGAGCCGCTACTTCGCGTACTTCCGCCACTGCGACCGCACCGCACAGGAGGCCCCGAAGCTATGAACTCCGCGCTCCTGTACGCCCGTTCGCGCTCGGCGCCCGCCACGCTCGCACTCATCACGGCCACCGCCCTGTTCACCCTGTGGGCGGCCACGCTGACGGAGACGTTCATCGACCCGTACCGCCGGATCCCGCTGCTCGCGCTCGGCCCGCTGGCCGCCGCGTCGGCGATCGGCACGAGCCTGCACCAGCGCGCACCCGAACTCGACCGCACCGCCGCCCGCCCCTGGTGGCCGACGCGCCTGGCCCACCTGCTCGCCCTGACCGCCCTCGCCGCGACGACCCTCGCCCTGTCCGTGCCCGGCCACTCCCAGGAGTTCGGCGCGGCGGCGATGGCCCGCAACGTCCTGGGCGCCACGGGCCTCACGGCCACCGCCACGGTGCTGCTGGGCGCCCGCCTCAGCTGGCTGCCGCCCACGCTCTACTTCGGCGCGGTCTACCTGTCGTACTCGGCACCGGGCATGAAGACCGCCACCCTCTGGACCTGGTCGATGCAACCGGGCCCACAGCGGGGAGCGTGGGCGGTGGCGCTGGTCGCGTTCATGGTGGGCACGATGCTGTACGTGGCCGTGGGCCCGCGCAGGAAGCGACGGTGAGGGTCACCGCAACGTGTCGATGAAGCGGGTCCAACTGGCCGGGGTGAGCCGGACTATGGCCCCGTCGGCGTCCTTCGAGTCGCGGACCGCCACGGTCCGGGGGATGTTGCGGGCGACCTCCAGGCACTCGGCCTGGATGTTGCTGTAGCTGGACTTGCGGAACTGGAACTCGGGCACGGTTCACACTTCTTTACGCAGGGAATTGATGAGCGCCAGGGACTCATGCTCCGAGAGACTCATCCGGGCGGTGTGGTCGAAGAGGTGGCTGTACGTGGCGCCGGTCTCGATGTCCTCGACCCACCCCATGCCGGTGACCGTGTCCGACTGGACCACGTCCAGTGACCCCTCCTCGGCGAAGGAAAGGATGCTGAACGCCCCCGCGATGCAGGGGTGGGCACCGGCCCGGAACGGCAGCACCTGAATAGTGACGTTGGGCCGCTCCGAGACGTCCATGAGGTGCTCCAGCTGGGCCCGCATGACCGAGGGCCCGCCCACCTGCTGTCGCAGCGCGGCCTCCCAAACCACGGCGAACCAGCTCAGCGGACGCTCGCCGTAGAGGCGTTGCTGCCGCTGCTGCTTCACCTCGACCGCGTGCTCGACGAAGTTCGGATCCTCCCAGAAGCCTTCGCTCACCCCCAAAGATCTGGTGTATGCGGGGATCTGGAGCATCCCAGGGACGAGGGAGTGCTGCCAGTTCCGCACCCGCGTCGCCGCGTCCTCCATGGCGATGTACTCGGCCAGGGCCCCGGCACCGAGGGCCTGCTGCCACCAGCCCTTCGCCTTGCGACGTTCACGATCCAGCTTGGCCAGCTCGGACAGCCTGGCGACGACCTTGCGGTCGCCCTTACCGTAGAACTCACAGAGCGCCCGGATGTCCGGATCCCGCATGGGGACCCATCCGCGCTCCATCTTCACGATCTTCGAGTTGGTCGCGTTGATGACCTCGGCGGCCTGCTGCTGCGTCCTCCCCGCGGCGTCGCGCAGCCGCAGCAGCTCGCCACCGAGCCTTCGCCCCAACACAGTTGAGACCCGATTGCCAATTTGTGCCGATCGATTCACTGACTCAGTGTCGCCCGGCGAGTACCGACTCGTCGATGACCTTCACTCATTGGGGACACTTGTCTCCGAGTGGATTGCACCCAGCCCATTTTCATCGCTACGGTCTGTACTCAACACGCCACCCGGCGCAGCCAGTTGGCGGAAGCGCACCGCCCTGCCCACCCGCAGCCGCGGCAGAGCCACCACCAACTCCCCGACCGCACAAGGAGGTGCGCGTCATGGCCGAACCCGATCCCCCGCCCGAGGGCGCCGTCCGCCACACCGAAACCCTCGACTACACCCCCGTGGCCCGCAGCGTCCCCCCTCGCCCGCCACCGCACCGCCCGCCTCGTGGCCGAGTGGGGTCACCCGGACCTGGCCGGGGACGCCGCCCTCGTCGTGTCGGAGCTGCTCACGAACGCCTTCCTCCACGGCAGCCTCCGCGACCGCCTCATCCGCGTACACCTCCACACCACCGACGCCACACTCCGCGTAGAGGTCAGCGACCCGCGCGGCGAGCGGTTGCCGAGTCCGCGGCCGGCCGAGGACGTGGGCCAGTTCGGGCGGGGGCTGTCCCTGGTGTCCGCGCTCGCGGACCGATGGGGCTGCGCGCCCAGGAGCGTAGGGAAGACCGTGTACGCGGAGTGGGACCGGCCGACGTAACGCGAAGGCGGGGGTGCGGGAGCACCCGCTCCCGCACCCCCGCCTCGTAGGCGCGCCTACTTCGACAGGTTCGCCGGCGGTATCGGCGACGCCGCCAGCGACTGCGGGGACGTCGTCGACGCGTAGGCCGAGGGGGCCGACATGCCGGCCGTCGGGTCGGCCGGGGCCTCGCCCTCCATCTGGGCCGGGACGCCGCCGACGATGCGGATGCCCGCCTCGTCGAAGGCGCGCTTGATGCGCCAGCGCAGTTCGCGGGAGATGGTGAGGGACTTGCCGGGCATGGTCTTGGCGGAGACGCCGACGACCATGGAGTCGAGGAGGACGCTGTCGAGGCCGAGGACCTCGACCGGGCCCCACAGCATCTCGTTCCAGGGCTCGGACTTGCTCATCTCCTCCGCGACCTCGGACAGCGTCGCCTTGACCTTGTCGAGGTCCTCGTCGGCGCGGACGGTGACGTCGACGGCGGCGGTGGACCAGCCCTGGGAGAGGTTGCCGATGCGCTTGACCTCGCCGTTGCGGACGTACCAGATCTCACCCTCCGCGCCCCGGAGCTTGGTGACCCGGAGGCCGACCTCGATGACCTCGCCGGAGGCCACACCCGCGTCGATCGTGTCCCCCACTCCGTACTGGTCCTCAAGGATCATGAAGACGCCGGACAGGAAGTCGGTGACCAGGTTGCGCGCGCCGAAACCGATCGCCACACCCGCGACACCGGCGGAGGCCAGCAGCGGCGCCAGGTTGATCTTGAAGGCGCCGAGCACCATCAACGCCGCGGTGCCGAGGATCACGAAGGAGGCGACCGAGCGCAGCACGCTGCCGATGGCCTCCGAACGCTGGCGGCGCCGCTCCGTGTTCACGAGCAGGCCGCCGAGCGCGGTGGTGGCGCCCGTCTCGCCGCGGCGGTTCATCCGGTCGACGAACTTGGTGATCGCGCGGCGTATCACCGCGCGCAGCACGAACGCGATGACGACGATCAGCAGGATGCGCAGACCCACGCTCAGCCAGGTCGACCAGTTCTGCTCGACCCAGCCCGCGGCCTGTCCGGCCTGCTCCTGGGCGTCCTTGAGGGTGTGTTGATCGGGGTCGGACGAGGCATCGCTCGCCCCCGCGGCCGACAGGACGGACAAGATCACGGCAGGTACCTCCAGGCGTAGCCATCTGCCCGCCTCGGGACATTGCTCGGGACATGGCTCGGGGACATGGTCCGGGGGCAGGAGCGGGCAGATCCACCACACTAACGGGGCATTGTGTGTGGATCGTCGTCATGTTCGAGGGAGAGACAGTGATCACCCAAGGGCGACCGTGTCCGTACCGGGAATGAAGGGTGTGTGGTCGAAAACACTCCAAGGCCGTTACGCGGACATGGTGGCGCCACGACCAGCCGTGAGGGGAGACTGACTAACAGATCGTCCCGGCGCGAGCCACGCGCCGCCGGCGTACAAGGAGGCATCCGTGCCGCATGTCCTGGTCCTCAACGCGTCGTACGAGCCCCTCGGCGTCGTACCGCTCCGCCGCGCGCTCGTACTCGTCCTCGAGAACAAGGCCACGTGCCTCGAGGAGTCCGGCGCCTTCATGCACAGCGCAACACGTACTGTCGCCGCTCCCAGCGTCGTCCGGCTCAAGCGTTTCGTCCGGGTTCCGTACCGGGGGCCCGTTCCTCTGACCCGACGCGCACTGTTCGCCCGTGACGGCGGCCGGTGCATGTACTGCGGTGGCGTCGCAACCAGCGTCGACCACGTGATCCCGCGCAGCCGCGGGGGTCAGCACGCCTGGGAGAACGTGGTGGCGTCGTGCCGCCGCTGCAACCATGTGAAGGCCGACCGCCACCTCGTGGAGATCGGCTGGCGTCTGCGCCACAAACCGGCTCCGCCGTCGGGCCTGGCCTGGCGCATCATCGGGACCGGACATAGGGATCCGCGCTGGCTGCCGTACTTGCAGCCGTTCGGCGCGGACGAGGCACTGGCCCGGATCGAAGGCATCTCAGCCTGACCTTCGATCCGGGTTTTCGCGTCTCCGGGGCGGAGGCCGCCACCGTCGGCGGTCTCCGCCCTTTCGGCACGTTCGGGTGAATGGCGCGCGAGTGCCGGTCGCGGGGCGCGACAGCCCCGAATGATCCCTGCTGGGGCGCCCGTACCGGGCGTAGCCTGGCATCAGCGACAGGGAGGACAAGCGATGAGCGCCGATCCCATCACCGAGCCGAGCACGCTGCCGCAGCAGGACCCCATCGATCTACTGATCGCGTTCGAAGAGGCATCCGAGGTGCCGATTCGTCCCGAGTACTTCGAGGGGATGGGCATCGTGCCACCACAGCCCGACGACGAGCACAATCATGAGGCCGCCGAGCTCTACTTCCAGCTCCGTTCGGCCGGTATCCGTCTGGCCGGGTTCGGCAACGGCTACCGCATCGGCCGACGGGGCGGCAAGACCATCGCCCTGGCCATTCCCGACTTCTACGTCCGCCGCCGTCGGCCGAGCGACCTCGACGAGTCCTACCGCAAGGCCCACAAGGGCTGGTACCCCATCGAGATGCTCTCGCTCGTCGGTGAGGTCACCTCCAGCAATCACGAGACCGACACCGGACCGAAGTACCGCAGCTACGCGGCCGCCGAAGTGCCCGTCTACGTACTCCTGCACCGCCAGCAGGGAAAGGCCTTCGCCTACTCGGACCCGGTGCGGGAGGAGGACCCGGCCAAGGCGCACTACGCCACCAAGGTCGAGGTGGAGCTGGGGCGTTCGCTTCCGCTGCCGGCCCCGTATCCGGCGCTCGACACGGCCTTCCTCGTGGCCGACGCGGGCGACGCGGGCGACGCAGGCGACGCAGGCGACGCAGGCGACGAGACCGGAGACGCCGACCGGTCCGAGTAACCCCTCCCGCACTCCTCCCTCAACGGCCCCCAGGTAACGAGTTGGTTGCCCGGGGGCCGTTCGCTCTTGACGCCTCCTTCGCGGGCGACTTACGTTCCTCGCACCCCAATAGGAAACTTTCCTAACAGTACGAGGAGGCGGGCCCCGGCCATGGCTGTCACCCCCGGCACACCCGCCACCCCCGGCACCCCCCGCGTCCTGCGCGCCATGAACGACCGCGCCGCGCTGGACCTCCTCGTCGCCCACGGCCCGCTCACCCGCACCCGGATCGGCGAGCTGACCGGGCTTTCCAAGCCGACGACCTCGCAGATCCTGGGCCGGCTCGAAGCCGCCGGGCTCGTGCGGACCACCGGCAGCCAGACCGGCCGCCCGGGGCCGAACGCCCTGCTGTACGAGATCGACCCCGGCGCCGCGCACGTCGCCGCCCTCTCCGCCGACCCGACCGGCATCACCGCCGTCGTCGCCGACATCACCGGCGCCGAGCGGGGCCGGAGCCGCATCGAGGCCGACGCCGTCAGCGAGGACGTGCGGCACCGCACCGCCCAGCTCGTCGCGGAGGCCGTCGACGGGGCGCTCGCCGAGGCGGGGCTCGGGCACGGCGATCTGACCGCCACCGTCATCGGCACCCCCGGCGCCATCGACCCCGGCACAGGACAGCTCCGCTACGCCCCGCACCTGCCGGGCTGGCACTCCCGCACGCTGCGCGACGACCTCGCGCAGGTGCTCGGCACGCCCGTCTCCATCGAGAACGACGTCAACCTCGCCGCGCTCGCCGAGCAGTACGAGGGCACCGCGCAGGATCACGACGACTTCGTGCTCGCGTACGTCGACGAGGGTGTCGGCGCCGCGATCGTGCTGGGTGGCGTGCTGCTGCGCGGGGCGACCGGCGGGGCGGGCGAGATCGGCTATATGCCGCTGCCGGGGGCGCCGCTCGCGCGCGGCGGGTCCGGCGCCGTCGCCCGCTCGGACGGGGGCGGCGGTGGGCTGCAGAGCCTCGTGGCCGCCGCCGCGATCCGCGAACTGGCGGGTGGCGTCAAGGACTTGGGCGATGCGCTGGGCGCGCCTGGCGTTCTCGACGAGGTCGCACGGCGGCTCGCCACCGGGCTCGCCGCCGTCGTCGCCGTCGTCGACCCTGAACTCGTCGTGCTGTCCGGGCAGGTGGCCCGGGTCGGCGGCGACGCGCTGCGCGAGCGGGTCGAGGAGCAGCTCACCGGGCTCGCTCTCCCCCGCCCCCAGCTACGTATCAGCGACCTGGCCGGCGACCCCATCCTCACCGGAGCCCTGCGCACCGCCCTCACCCAGGCCCGCGACTCCGTCTTCGACACCAGCGACGCCTGACCCACCCCCACGCCTCCCCCCACACACCACCTCCCCCAACCCCCGTACACGCAAAGGACGTTCGCCATGCCGCGATGGCGCATACCCCCGCACGCGCCCATAGGGATCGCCGCGGCCGGACTGCTGCTCGCCGGCTGCGCCAATCCGAGTACCGGCAGCGCCGCCGACGACCCGACCAAGCCCGTCACGCTCAAGTTCTGGCACGGCTGGTCGGCGCCCGGCGAGGTGAAGGCGATCAACGAGTCGATCGCCCGCTTCGAGAAGCTGCACCCGAACATCAAGGTGAAGGCCACCGGCAATGTCTCGGACGCCACCACCAACCAGGCCCTGCGGGCCGGCGGCGACGAGGCCCCCGACGTCGTCTCCTCCTTCACCACCAACAATGTCGGCCAGTACTGCGACTCCGGCATGTGGGTCGACCTCGACCCGTTCATGAAGAAGACCGGGCTCGACAAGGAGAAGGTGTTTCCGAAGTCGCTGCTCGATTACACGAGTTATCGCGGGAATCAGTGTGCTCTGCCGCTGCTCGCCGACGCCTTCGGCATGTACTACAACAAGGACGCCTTCAAGGAAGCGGGCATCGATCGGCCGCCGCGGACCATGTCCGAGTTCGTCGCCGATTCGAAGAAGCTCACCGTCAAGGACGGCAAGGGCGGGGGCTCGTACAAGCGGGTCGGGTTCATGCCGAACTTCCGGCTGTACCAGAACAGTCCGGACCGGCTCTTCGCGCAGTGGGGTCCGAAGTATTTCGACGCGAAGGGGCATGCGCGGCTCGCCGATGAACCCGCCACGTACGACTTCTTCAAGACGGCGAAGAAGCTGTCGGACGCGCAGGGCGGATACAAGGCCCTGGAGAAGTTCCGTACGTCGTTCGGTGACGAGATGTCGAATCAGAATGCCTTCCTGAGTGGGAAGTTGGGGATGCACCTCGACGGTGAGTGGCGTGGGCTCATGCTGAAGGACGCGAAGGCGAAGTTCGACTGGGGTGTCGCGCCGCTGCCCGTGCCCGACGATCAGGCGGAGAAGTACGGTCGCGGCTATCTGACCGGCACCGTCACCGGCATCGCGCACAGCAGCAAGCACCAGAACGCGGCGTGGGAGCTGGTGAAGTTCCTGACCTCCGACACCAAGCAGGTCGTGTCGTTCGCCAATGCCATTCACAATGTGCCGTCGACGTTCGCCGCGCTCAAGTCGCCGAAGCTGGACGCCGATCCGACGTTCCGCACCTTCCTCGGCATCGCGCGGAACAAGTACAGCCAGGTGATGCCGCCCTCCACGAACGGCGGCATGTACATCACGCAGCTCCAGGACTTCTCGTACGGAGAGGAAGCCGGCGAGGTCGGCGATCTGCACAAGGGGCTGCGACGCCTCGACCGACTCATCGACGCCGACACCCTGCAGTCACAGAACTGAGGAACGGGACTTTCTCCTATGGCACTCGCCCTTTCGCGGCCCGCGCGCCGCAGACTGCGCATCGCGGGATTCCTGTCCCCCTGGCTCATCGGATTCAGCGTCTTCTTCGCGTATCCGCTGCTCGCCACCGTCTATTTCTCGTTCATGCACTACAACCAGATCAAGGCGCCCACCTTCGTGGGGCTGCGGAACTGGGTGTACGTGTTCCGGGACATGCCGCTTTTCGGGCCCGCGCTGTGGAACACGGTGTGGCTCGTGGTGGTGATGGTGGCGCTGCGCGTGGTGTTCGGGCTCTCGCTCGGGCTGCTCGTCACGAAGATCAAGAGCGGGGTCGGGTTCTTCCGGACCGCCTTCTATCTGCCGTATCTGGCGCCGCCGGTGGCCGCGACCGTCGCCTTCGTCTTTCTCCTCAACCCGGGCTCGGGGCCGGTCAACGAGATCCTCGCCAAGGTCGGCATCGACGGGCCCAACTGGTTCAACGACCCGACCTGGGCCAAGCCCTCGCTCGTCCTGCTCTCCCTGTGGGGCATCGGCGACCTCATGGTCATCTTCATGGCCGCGCTGCTCGACGTACCGAAGGAGCAGTACGAGGCCGCCGACCTCGACGGCGCGGGGCCCTGGGCGAAATTCCGCTACGTGACGTGGCCCTCGATCACCCCGATCGTCATGTTCGCCGTCGTCACGGGCGTCGTACAGACCATGCAGTACTACACGCAGGCCCTCGTCGCCGGAAAGATCGCGTCGGGCGTCTCGATCGGGCCCGGCACCGTCATCCAGCCCGGCTACCCGGACCACTCGACGCTCACCGTCCCGCAGCTCGTCTACTCGATGGGCTTCCAGAACTTCAACACCGGCGCGGCGTGCGTGCTTTCGCTCGTCCTGTTCGCCATTGCCATGGCCGTGACCACGCTGCTCATGCGCAAGCGCTCGGGTCTGCTCGCGGCGGAGGACTGATCGACATGACCACCACCTCTACGACTGTCAGGCCGAGCCCCGCCGTCACCGCCGGGCGGCCCGCCCCCGAACGCGGGCCCGCCGCGCGCCGCGCACGCCGCCAGCGCGTCCTGAACTGGATCGCCGTGCACAGCATCGCGATCGCCGTGGCGCTCCTGTTCGTGCTGCCCTTCGTGTTCGTCTTCCTGACGTCCGTGATGAGCGACGGGCAGGCGATGAGCGGCGACCTGTGGCCGGACTCCTGGCATTGGGAGAACTACAAGGCCGTCTTCGAGACGGACGGCTTCCTCGACTGGTGGAAGAACTCGCTGCTGTACGCGGGCCTCGGCACGCTGTTCACGGTCTGCTCGGCGATACCCGTCGCGTACGCGCTCGCCAAGTTCCGCTTCCGGGGCCGCCGTACGGCGATGCTGCTCGTCATCTCGACGATGATGCTGCCGCCGCAGGTCATCGTGATCCCCATGTACCTGGTGTGGGCGCAGCAGTTCCACCTGTCGGGGACGCTGTGGCCGCTGATCATCCCGATGGCGTTCGGCGATGCGTACTCGATCTTCCTGCTGCGGCAGTTCCTGCTGACGATCCCGAAGGAGTACATCGAGTCGGCGAAGGTCGACGGCTGCGGGGAGCTCAGGACCCTGCTGAAGATCGTGGTGCCGATGGCGAAGCCGGGCATCGCAGCCGTGGCTCTCTTCCAGTTCTTCTACTGTTGGAACGATTATTTCGGTCCGCAGATCTACGCGGCCCAGAACCCGGCCTCCTGGACGCTCAGCTACGGGCTCGAATCCTTCAAGTCGGCGCACAGCGTCAACTGGAACCTGACGATGGCGGCCACGCTGCTGGTGATGGCGCCGGTCTGTCTCGTCTTCTTCTTCGCACAGAAAGCCTTCGTCGAAGGCGTCACCCTCACCGGTGTCAAGGGCTAAAGGTCTAAGGACGGTTATTCGGTTATGAAGCTCGCCGTGGTCGGCGGAGGCTCGACCTACACACCCGAACTCATCGACGGATTCGCGCGGCTCAGGGACACGCTGCCGATCGAGGAACTGGTCCTCGTCGACCCGGCCGCGGAGCGCCTCGAACTCGTCGGCGGCCTCGCCCGCCGCATCTTCGCCAAGCAGGGCCACCCCGGGGTTATACGTACAACGTCGGATGTGGACGCGGGAGTTGCCGACGCGGACGCCGTGCTCCTCCAGCTGCGCGTCGGCGGTCAGGCCGCCCGCAACCAGGACGAGACCTGGCCGCTCGACTGCGGCTGCGTCGGCCAGGAGACGACCGGCGCCGGCGGCCTCGCGAAGGCGCTGCGCACCGTGCCCGTCGTCCTCGACATCGCCGAGCGGGTACGCCGCGCCAACCCCGACGCCTGGATCATCGACTTCACCAATCCGGTCGGCATCGTGACCCGCGCGCTGCTCCAGGCCGGGCACAAGGCCGTCGGCCTGTGCAACGTCGCGATCGGCTTCCAGCGGAAGTTCGCCCGCCTCCTGGACGTGGCGCCGCAGGAGGTGCACCTCGACCACGTGGGCCTCAACCACCTGACGTGGGAACTCGGCGTACGCCTGGGCGGCCCCGGCGGCGAGAACGTACTCCCGCGCCTGATCACCGACCACGGCGACGCCATCGCCGAGGACCTGCACATGCCGCGCGCGCTCGTCGACCGCCTCGGCGTCGTCCCGTCGTACTACCTGCGCTACTACTACCAGCACGACGCGGTCGTACGAGAACTGCGCACGAAGCCCTCCCGCGCCGCCCAAGTGGCGGAGGTGGAGCGGGAGTTGCTGACAATGTACGGCGACCCCACCCTCGACGAGAAGCCGGAGCTGCTCGCCAAGCGCGGCGGCGCCTTCTACAGCGAGGCGGCGGTCGACCTGGCCGCGTCGCTGCTGGGCGGAGGCGGCAGCCCGCACCAGGTGGTGAACACGTACAACAACGGCACCCTCCCCTTCCTCCCCGACGACGCCGTGATCGAGGTCCAGGCCGCGGTCGACGCGAAGGGCGCCAAGCCCCTGGCCGTACCGACGCTCGACCCCCTGTACGCGGGCCTCATCGCCAACGTCACCGCCTACGAGGACCTCGCCCTGGAAGCGGCCCTGAAGGGCGGCCGCGACCGTGTCTTCAAGGCGCTCCTCGCCCATCCCCTCATCGGCCAGATCGAGTACGCCGAGCAGCTCACGGACGACCTGATCGCGCACAACCGGGAGCACCTCGCGTGGGCATGACGGTCCTCGCCATCGACGCGGGCAACAGCAAGACCGACGTCGCGGTGGTCGCGGCCGACGGCACCGTCGTCGGCACGGCCCGCGGCGGCGGCTTCCAGCCGCACCGGACGAACGTGGAACCGGCCGTCGACGTCCTGGCGGAGGCCGTCACCCGCGCCTTCGCGCAGGCGGGCGTGGCCTCGGTCGACCACGTGTCGGCGTGCCTGGCCAACGCCGATCTGCCGGTGGAGGAACGGCAGTTGGCCGCGGCCCTCACCGCACGCCGCTGGGGCTCCGCCGTCGACGTCCGCAACGACACCTTCGCCGTGCTGCGCGCGGGCCTCCTGGAGGACGCCGAACCGCGCGGCGTCGCCGTCGTGTGCGGCGCGGGCGTCAACTGCGCAGGGATGCTGCCCGACGGCCGCACCGCCCGCTTCCCCGCGATCGGCCGTCTCTCCGGGGACTGGGGCGGCGGCGGGGGCCTGGCGGAGGAGGCGATCTGGTTCGCCGCCCGCGCGGAGGACGGCCGCGGCGAGGCGACGGCCCTCGCCGACACCCTCCCCGCCCACTTCTCCCTCCCCTCCATGTACGCCCTCATCGAGGCGATGCACCTGGGCCGCATCCCCATGGCCCGCCGCCACGAACTCACCCCGGTCCTCTTCGCCACGGCCGCCTCCGGCGACCCGGTCGCCCGCTCCCTGGTCGACCGCATGGCGGACGAGGTGGTCTCCATGGCCACGGTGGCACTGCGCCGCCTCGACCTCCTGGACTCCCCCGTCCCCGTCCTCCTCGGCGGCAGCGTCCTTGCGGCCCGCCACCCCCAACTCAACGACCGCGTCACCACATTGCTCTCCGAGCACGCCCCGCAAGCGACCCCCCGGGTGGTCGCCGAACGCCCGGTCCTGGGCGCGGCCCTGCTGGCCCTGGACACGGCGGGAGCCCCGCCGGAGGCATACACCCGCATACGCGCCCATTACCGCTCAACTCAGCCCCGTTCAAGCCCCTGCGGCGATTGAGCAGCGGGGTCCGGGGCAGCGCCCCGCGACCGCACCCCCGGCTCCGGCCGAACAACCAAGGGAACCGAACCCCCTCCCCCCACGTGTTCCAAAGCGGAGCGTTCCGCACAAGATCCAGTCAATGCCTGTGCGGATGTCACCCGCGGAAGCGATACTTGCGACCGACGTACGACCATGGGGGAGGGTCGAAGTGACATACCCGCACAACGGGAGCCTGGCGCCGCCGGAGCAGCCCGCCGCCGCGCCACCACCGATGCCGGGCGTGCCACCGCAGCGCGGCGCGCCACCCGGCACGCCCGAGCCGAAGCGCCGCACCGCGTGGGCGGAGGGCGTCGACCGCCTGAAGGCGGCCGCCACGACCGAGCCGGGCCGGCTCCGCATCATCGGCGCCGTACTGGCCCTGCTCGTCGTGGCGTTCGGCGCGACGGCGGCGTGGCAGATGACGGACCGCTCGGCCGCCGCCGACGACGTACTGCACTCCAGCCAGCCGCTGAGCGCCGACGCCGCCGACATCTACCGCTCGCTCGCCGACGCCAACACGGCGGCGTCCAGCGGGTTCCTGGCGGGGGGCCAGGAACCGGCGGCCGCGCGCGACCGGTACGAGCGCGACATCCGCACCGCGGCCGACAAGCTGGTGACCGCGGCGGCCAGCACCGACCCCGGCACCCGCTCGGCGCGGACGATCGCGGAGCTGAACAAGCTGCTGCCGCAGTACAAGGGCCTCATCGAGCGGGCCCGCGCCAACAACCGGCAGGGCTTCCCGCTGGGCGGCGCGTATCTGCGGTACGCGAACGAGAAGATGCAGACCCAGATGCTCCCGGCCGCCGAGGACCTCTACAAGACGGAGAACCAGCGGCTGCGCGACGACTACGACTCGGCGACGCCGTACCCGTGGATCGCCATCGCGCTCGGCGTCCTCGCCCTCGGGGGCCTCGCGTGGGCCCAGCGGCGCAACTACCGCCGTACGAACCGGGTGTTCAACCAAGGGCTGCTGGCCGCCACCGCGGCGTCGACCGTGGTGCTGCTGTGGCTCGTCGTGGGACACACGATCGCGCGCAGCGGACTCACGGCGTCCTACGACCATGGCGTACGGTCCTTGAACGTGCTGCACGACGCGAGCATCGCGTCCCTGAAGGCGCGCGGCAGCGAGAACCTGACGCTCGTCAGCCGGGGCGCCGAGACGGTGACCGTGAAGGGCGAGATCAAGGACAAGTACGACGTCGACTTCCAGCAGGAGATGACCGCGCTCGCCGACAAGCTGGACGCCGCGCACGCGCTCGCCGCCGAAGAGGACGACGACGCGGGCAGCGCGCCGGTGACCAAGGCGAACGCGAGCATGAAGGAATGGCAGAAGCGCCACACGGACGCGCGCCACATGGACGACGCCGGCAAGTACCAGGGCGCGCTCGACAAGACCATCGGGTCGAAGGAGGACAAGCCGACGGGTGAGTGCTTCGATCTGGTGGACAAGAATCTCGACAAGGCCCTCGCGCACGAGCAGCGGCAGTTCGGCTCCGAGGCGAGCGGCGGGCGCGACGCGATGACCGGACTGCCGGTCGGCGCCGCCCTGTTGGCGGTGCTCGCCGCGGGCGGCGCGGTGTTCGGCATCGGGCGCAGGCTTTCGGAGTACCGGTGAGAGGGGGTGCAGCAATGGGGGCGGCGAAGCCTCGATTGAGGGCGGTGGTGGGAGACGGGCGGGCGAACGAGCGAGGAACGGCGCGGAGGGTGACTCTGCGCGGCTGGGGCGGCGTGGCCGCCATGGCGGTCGCCTGCGCGCTCACGGCGGTGTTCGCGCTGCTGCTCCCCGTGACGCAGCAGCGCCCTTCGCACGACGGCACGACGAGCTACGCCTCCGGGGGCCTCGTCGACGGCCGGCAGGTGAAGGCGGACGACTGCGATCCCGCGGTGAAGGGCGAGGAGCCGGAGCGCAGCCTCACCCCTTCGGGCAGCGAGAGCGGCGACGCGGTGCGGGCCATCAAGGAGCGCGGCCATCTGTCGGTGGGCGTCGACCAGAACAGCTACCGCTGGGGCTACCGCGACCCCAACAGCACGAACAAGAAGAGCGAGTTGGAGGGCTTCGACATCGATCTCGCGCACGAGATCGCGGGCGACATCCTCGGCGACCGGAACGCGGTCCGCTTCCGCGCCATCCCCACCAACGAGCGGATTCCGGCGATCCAGCGCGGCGAGGTCGACATGGTGGTCCGCACGATGACCATCAGCTGTGAGCGCCTCAAGGACGTCGCGTTCTCCTCCGCCTACTTCCAGACCGGCCAGCAGGTGCTCGCCCCGAAGACCTCGGACATCAAGGGGTACGGGGCCTCGCTCGCGGGCAAGCGGATCTGTACGGCGGCCAGTTCGACGGCCCAGTCGTCGCTGGTGGAGGGCAAGAAGAAGCCGGTCGACGACGGCGGCCTGCCGAAGAGCACCGACATCTCCACGACGGTGCCGAACCAGCTGGACTGCCTGGTGCGGCTGCAGCTCGGCGAGGTCGACGCGGTCGTCACCGACGGCGCGCTCGCGGCGAGCCAGGCCGCGCAGGACCCGACGGTGCAGCTCAAGGGCGAGCCGTACACGAAGGAGTTCTACGGCGTCGCCATGAAGAAGGGCGCGGACGACCTGGTGCGCCGGGTCAACCAGGTCCTGGAGGACTACCGCGAGTCGGACGGCTGGCAGAAGTCGTACGACCACTGGCTGAAGCCGGCGCTCGGCCCGTCCGACGGGCCGCCCGCACCGAAGTACAAGTGACCCATGAGGTCGAAGACTCCGACCAGTACGACTCCGACCAGTACGAGCAGAGCGAGAGGTGATCGATGGGCGTCGCGGGACCCGCTGGTCCAGTCCTCGACCGGGACGAGGTGGACCGCGCCCTGGCCCGGCTCGGCGCGGAGTACGAAGCGATCGAGACGTCCCTGCTCGCCCTCCAGGACCACGCCGGGCGCCGGCTCCTGGAGGGCGCCCGGCTGACCGGGACGACGCAGGAGCGCTGGGCCTCGGCCGAGCAGGAGATCACGCTGCTGTGGGCGTACTTCGACGCGTACACGGACGCGCTGCGCACGGCCCGGGAGATCCGCTCGCGGCGCCGCTTCCCCAACCGGAGCGACCTCGTGGAGCTGACCGAGCTGCTGCGCGGCGAGTCCGTCACCGTCGCTCCGGGGCCGAGCGCGGGCGCGGGCGGCCCCTCCCCCACGATCACCGGGCCCGCGAAGCTGTCCGAGCGGTTCACGCTCGCGGCGCTCGTCGACCGGATGAACACGCTGTACGCCTCGTCCCTCGACATGGTGGTGGCCGCCGACGCGGTGTGGTCGGCGCTGCCCGCCCGCATCGACCTGCTCGCCGCCGAACTGGGCCGCACCCGGCAGCTCGCGCACTCCGTGGGAGTGCGTCCCGGCGAGCACCCGGCGGGCGACGACCTGGAGCGGATCACCGAGTCGCTGACCCGGATGCGCGAGGAGGTCGTCTCGGACCCGCTCGCGTACTGGCAGAAGGCGGCGGGGAGTTCGGCGCCGGGCGGCGGCCGGCCCGACACGACGGCGTACGACCGTGAGGCCCGCGCCCTGGAGGACGTACGGCGGGAGATCGAGGCCGTGCTGACCGTGCGGCAGGACGCGGAGGTGCGGCTCGGCCGGCTGCGGGATGTGCTGTCGCGCGCGGACCGTACGCTCGCCGAGGCACGCTCGGCGCGCGGCGAGGTGCTCGCGAAGATAGCCGGGTCCGAGGTGCCCGCGGTGTCGGGCCCGCCGACGGCGCTCCAGGAGCAGTTGGCGACGGCCGCCGAGTACCGCAGGCACGCCCAGTGGAACCGGCTCTCGCCGCTCCTGGAGTCGCTGGAGTCGAAGGCGGAGGACGAACTGCTGCGCGCCCGCGACTCGTTGTCTGCGGTCACGGCGCCGCTGGCGGTGCGCGCGGAGCTGCGCGGGCGGCTCGACGCGTACAAGGCGAAGGTGGCGCGGCTCGGCTTCGCCGAGGATCCTTTCCTGGTGGAGCGGTACGACGCGGCGCGGCGCATGCTGTGGAGCGCGCCCTGCGACCTGCGCGCGGCGGAGGCCGCGGTGCTGCGCTACCAACGGGCGGCGGCGGACGTGCTGTCCGCGCCCGCCGACAGAAGATCACACAGGGGGGAGTCGTAGTCGTGGTCGATGCGGGCAGGTGCACGCGGCCCGGTTGCACGGGTTCGTACGAGGACATGGGCGGGGAGCTGTACTGCGACACGTGCGGCCTCATGGCGCAGGGCTCCGGCTCCGGCTCCGGCTCCGGCTCCGGCTCCGGCTCCGGCTCCGGTGACAGTGCCGCGACGCACCGCCCCGCCGCCCGCCCGCAGGGCTCCCCCGTGGCCGCCCCGGCCGCGGCGTCCACCTGCCAGCGGCCCGGCTGCTCCGGGTCCTACGAGGACATGGGCGGCGGCGAGTTGTACTGCGACACGTGCGGGCTCGCCCCTGTCGTGTCGTCGAGCGGCATGGTGGGGACGCCGCCGACGGGGATCGCGGGCGGGCCGCGCGGTTCACAGAGTTCGGGGTCCTCGTCCCGGTCGGCGAGGTCGTCCTCGCGCTCCTCGCAGTCCCGCAGGTCGGTATCGGGCCGGCTGTCCCGTTCGCTGTCCGGGTCGTCGACCTCGCGGTCGGTGTCGGTGCGCAGCTCCGGTTCGAGCGCGGGCAGTTCGGGCCGGGCGCGGCTCGGCGCGGGTCTGGTCAGGGTGCCGGAGGTGCCGCGGCCCGACCCGCGCCAGATGGTGCAGAAGAACCCCGAGGTGCCGGAGCGGAAGCGGTTCTGCTCGCGCTCCGACTGCGGCGCCCCGGTGGGCCGCGCGCGCGGCGAGCGGCCTGGCCGCACCGAAGGGTTCTGCACCAAGTGCGGCCACCCGTACTCCTTCGTGCCGAAGCTGTCCCCCGGCGACATCGTGCACGGCCAGTACGAGGTCGTGGGCTGCCTGGCGCACGGCGGCCTCGGCTGGGTGTACCTGGCCGTGGACCGCGCCGTGTCGGACCGCTGGGTGGTCCTCAAGGGGCTGCTGGACACGGGTGACCAGGACGCGATGGCCGCCGCGATCTCGGAGCGCCGCTTCCTCGCGGAGATCGAGCACTCCAACATCGTCCGGATCTACAACTTCGTCGAGCACCTCGACCAGCGCACCGGCTCCCTCGACGGCTACATCGTCATGGAGTACGTGGGCGGCAAGTCCCTCAAGGAGATCGCCAACGAGCGGCGCACCCCGCAGGGGCGGCGGGATCCGCTGCCGGTGGAGCAGGCGTGCGCGTACGGCATCGAGGCCCTCGAAGCCCTCGGTCACCTCCACAGCCGCAATCTCCTCTACTGCGACTTCAAGGTCGACAACGCGATCCAGACCGAGGACCAGCTCAAGCTCATCGACATGGGCGCGGTCCGCAGGATGGACGACGACGAGAGCGCGATCTACGGCACCGTCGGCTTCCAGGCGCCCGAGGTCGCCGAGTTGGGCCCGTCCGTGGCCTCCGACCTGTACACGGTGGCCCGCACGCTCGCCCTGCTCACCTTCGACTTCCAGGGCTACACGAACGTGTTCGTGGACTCCCTGCCCGACCCCGACAACATCGAGGTCTTCCGCACGTACGAGTCGTTCTACCGGCTCCTCGTACGCGCCACCGACCCGGACCCGGCCCGCCGCTTCGCCTCCGCGCAGGAGATGATCGAGCAGCTGACGGGCGTGCTCCGGGAGGTCGTCGCGCTCCAGACGGGCCGGCCGCGGCCCGCCCTCTCCACGCTGTTCGGGCCCGAAGTGAAGGTCACGGACACGGAGTTGTTCGCGCGCCTCGAAGGCGACGTGTCGCCGCTCGGGGCGCGCGAGATCCCCGTACGGGTACGGGGCGGCAAGGGCCCGCGGACCGCGGCGGCCGCGCTGCCCCCGCCGTCGCACGCCGCGCCCGCGCTGCCGCCGTCGCCCGCCGAACTCGTCAGGCCGTTGCAGGCGCGGGGCACGGCGCTCGCGCTGCCGGTGCCGCGCGTCGATCCGGGCGACCCGAACGCCGGGTTCCTCGCGGGCCTGATGGCTTCGGCGCCCGCCGAGCTGATCGCGGCGCTGCGCGCGGCGCCCGCCGACTCCCTCGAACTGCGCCTGCGCGAGCTGCGGGCCCGCCTCGAAATGGGTGAACTCGACGCCGCCGCACAGGGGTTGACGGCCCTGGAGGCCGGCCACTCCGACGACTGGCGGGTGGTCTGGTACCGGGGTGTGGTGGCGCTCGCGACCGGCGACCACACGAACGCGGCGCTGTCCTTCGACGCGATCTACGACGCGTTCCCCGGCGAGCCGACGCCGAAGCTGGCGCTCGGCGTCTGCGCGGAGGTGCTCGGCCAGCTCGACAACGCGGCGGAGTACTACCGCCTGGTGTGGTCGACCGATCCCAGCTATGTGAGCGCCGCGTTCGGCCTCGCGCGCGTGCAGCTCGCCGCCGGGGACCGGGGTGGCGCGGTGCGCACCCTGGAGTCGGTGCCCGAGTCGTCGATCCACTACACGGCGGCGCGGGTCGCTGCGGTGCGGGCGCGGCTGCGCGGACGGATGGCGCAGGGCGGACACGCGGAGAACGGTTCCCCGTTCCTCGGCGATCTGACGGCCGCCGCCGGACAGGTCGAGGCGCTCAAGTCGCTCGGCCTCGACGCGGTGCGCCGTGAGCAGTTGTCCACCGAGGTGCTCGGCACGGCGCTCGACTGGGTACTCTCCGGTAGGCAGGGTTCCGGTACCGGGCAGGACCCCGTACGCGCGGTGGTGCTCGGCAGCGATCTGGACGAGCGCGGACTGCGGCTCGGTCTGGAACGCTCGTACCGGACCCTGGCCAGGCTCGCTCAGCGCGGCGAGGAGAGGATCGAACTGGTGGAGCGGGCCAACCGCTACCGCCCCCGGACGTGGGTGTGAGGATGTCGCAGACGCACAAGGCGGCCGCAATGTCAGTGTGTCCCAGCTGCGAGGAGCCGCTGGAGGAGGCGGACCGCTTCTGTGGGGCGTGCGGATACGACCTGTCCGCGGCGGCCGGGACGGATACCGGGGCGCCCGCCACCGCCGAGCCGGCGGCCTCCGCCGAGCCGGCCTCCGTGGAGTGGCCCGCCGCCCCCGACCTGGACAGTTCGGACCTGCCCGCCCCGGAGCACCTGCCGACGGATCTGCAGGGCCTGGCCTCCGACGGCTCCGAACTCCCCACCGCCGTACGCTTCGACGACCCGGTCTCCGAAGACACGTTCAAGCTCGCCGCGCCCGACCCGCGCACCGCGACGGCCGAGCAGCTGGAGGCCGCGACGCCGCCGGCCGGCATCAAGCTGTGCGTGGCCTGCCGCTCCGGGCGCGTGGACGCGGACGGCTACTGCGAGAACTGCGGGCACGCCCAGCCGCGCGAACGCGACCACATGGAGCAGGAGTTGGGCGCGGTCGCCGCGGTCAGCGACCGGGGCCTTCGGCACCACAGGAACGAGGACGCCTTCACGATCTCCTCGGCCGCGCTGCCGGACGGCTCCGTCGCCGTCGTCGCCGTGGTCTGCGACGGGGTGTCGTCGGCGACCCGCCCGGACGACGCCTCGCTCGCCGCGACGCAGTCCGCCAACGAGTCGCTGCACGAGGCGCTGCCGCGCGGCACGCACCCGCAGCAGGCCATGCACGAGTCGATCGTCGCGGCCTCCGAGTCGGTCAACTCCCTTGCGGACGAGCCCGAGACGGCCCGCGAGCACAAGCCGCACCAGAACGCTCCGGCGTGCACGTTCGTCGCCTCGATCGTCACCAAGGAGCTGCTCGTCGTCGGCTGGGTCGGCGACTCGCGCGCCTACTGGGTGCCCGACGACCGCGAGGCCCCCGCCGCCCGGCTCACCGAGGACGACTCGTGGGCGGCGCAGATGGTCGCGGCGGGCCTGATGAGCGAGGCGGAGGCGTACGCGGACGAGCGGGCGCACGCGATCACGGGCTGGCTCGGCGCGGACGCGTACGAACTGGAGCCGCACACCGCGTCGTTCAAGCCGGACCGCCCCGGGGTGGTCGTGGTCTGCACGGACGGCCTGTGGAACTACGCGGAGTCCGCCGACGAGATGGCCCGGGTGCTGCCCGCCGACGCGGCGCGGCGCCCGCTGCACGCCGCGCAGGTCCTGGTCGGCCACGCTCTGGACGGCGGGGGCCACGACAACGTAACAGTGGCGGTACTGCCGTTCCCCGTGGCGCAGTCGGGGGCAGGATCGGCGTAACCGCCAAAGCGCGGGCAAATGGTCTTGTTCAGGGGGGACATGACGCCATGGCCAATTTCTCGAAATCACACGTTCCGCAGTTCACCGTCGAGGTCTACCAGAACGAGTTCCTGCCGGAGGGCGGCCGCGAGGTCAACGCGATCGCCACGGTGACCTCGACCGGCGGCGGCACCGTGGGCGGCGCGGTCAGCGCGCCGCACCTCTTCAGCACGGCGGGCGGCGGCACGGACGCCGCGGTGGCGCTGATGGTGGACTGCTCGGGTTCGATGGACTATCCGCCCACCAAGATGCGCGGCGCCCGGGAGGCATCGGCCGCCGCGATCGACGCGCTGCGCGACGGCGTGCACTTCGCGGTGATCGCGGGCACCCACGTGGCCAAGGAGATCTACCCGGGCGAGGGCCGGCTCGCCGTCGCGGACGCCACCACCCGGGGGCAGGCCAAGCAGGCGCTGCGCAAGCTGTCCGCGGGCGGCGGCACCGCGATCGGCACGTGGTTGAAACTCGCCGACCGGCTGCTCGCCTCGGCGGACGTGTCGATCCGGCACGGCATCCTGCTCACCGACGGGCGCAACGAGCACGAGTCGCCGGAGGACCTGCGGGCGGCGCTCGACGCGTGCGCGGGCCGCTTCACGTGCGACGCGCGCGGCGTCGGCACGGACTGGGAGGTGAAGGAGGTCACAGGGATCGCCTCCGCCCTCATCGGCACCGCCGACATCGTTGCCGACCCGGCCCATCTCGCCGAGGACTTCACGCGGATGATGGAGACGGCGATGGGCAAGGAGGTCGCGGACGTCGCCCTCAGGCTGTGGACGCCGCTCGGCTCCGAGATCAAGTTCGTGAAGCAAGTGGCGCCCACCGTCGAGGAGTTGACGGAGCGTCGCACGGAAGCGGGCCCGCGTGCGGGCGACTACCCGACCGGCTCCTGGGGCGACGAGTCCCGCGACTACCACGTGTGCGTACAGGTGCCGAACGCCGAGCTCGGCCAGGAGATGCTCGCGGCCCGCGTCTCCCTGGTGATCCCCCGCCCCGACGGCACGGCGCAGACCCTGTCGCAGGGGCTCGTGCGTGCGGTGTGGACGGACGACATGGCAGCCTCTACGTCGATCAACCCGCAGGTCGCCCACTACACGGGCCAGGCCGAACTGGCGCAGGCCATTCAGCAGGGTCTCGACGCCCGCAAATCGGGCGATGCGGACGGGGCGACCGCGAAGCTGGGCCGCGCGGTGCAGCTCGCGGCCCTCTCCGGTAACGCGGATACGGCCAAGCTGCTTTCGAAGGTGGTGGACGTGGTGGACGCCGCGGAAGGTACTGTTCGATTGAAGGCGAAGGTCGCGGAGGCCGACGAGATGACTCTCGAGACCCGGTCGACCAAGACGGTTCGCGTCAAAAGCGCCAAAAACGTCGAACCCGTCAAAAACGCCGAGAACACCGAGAAATAAAACCACCCACGCACTACCGCAAGCCCGGCTTGCACTTGAAGGAGAGGGGGAAGCGCCGACATGCCGACCTGCCCGAACGGACACCAGTCGGGTTCCGACGACTGGTGCGAGGTCTGCGGTCACCGCATGGCCGGTGCCGTGCCCCCGCCCCCTCCGCCGCCTCCGGCCGCCGGTTACGGCTATCCCCCGCAGCCGGCCGCGCCGCAGGCGCCGCAGGGTGGGGCCGGCACACCCGAACTGTGCCCGCAGTGCCGCACGCCGCGTGAGGGCGGCGCGCCGTTCTGCGAGGAGTGCCGCTGGAACTTCCTCACGAACACGGCGACGTCGTACACCCCGGCGGCCCCGAACCCGCCGCTGCCCACCTCGGGCGGCCAGGGCGGTCCGGGTGGTCCCGGCGGTCCGGGCGGCCCCGGCGGTCCTGGTGTGCCCGGCTTCCCGCCGCAGCAGCAGGACCCGCAGGCCCCGAACCCGGCGCTGCACTTCCAGCAGCAGCCGGGCCCCGACTCGTACGAGTACCAGGGCTCGCGGCCCTCGCAGATGAACCGGCCCGCGGAACCGATTCCGCCGGCCCCGTTCGGGAGCGAGCCGTCGGGTCACACCCCGCCGCCCCCGCCGTCGTTCGACACCACCGGTCCGAACGAGACCGCGGGCGGCCCGCCGAACGGCTTCCAGCAGCAGGCCCCGGCCCCCGCCCCCGCTCCGCCCGCGCATCCGGGCCCGCCGCCCGGCCAGCCCGGTCCCCCGCCAGGACCGCACGGACCGCTCGGCCAGCCAGGACCGCCGCCCGGACCGCACGGTCAGCCGGGCCCGCCGCCCGGACCCGCGCAGCCCGTGCAGCCGGGGCCCATGCAGCCCCCGCCGCCCGGCTTCCCGCAGCCCCAGGACCCGCAGGGTCCGCCTCCGCCGCCGCCCGGACCGTCGTTCGGCGGCGGGGGCGGTGCGACCGGCGACGACTGGATGCTGTCGCCGCCCTCGGACCCGTCGGCGCCGCCCGCGGGGCCCTCCACGACGCCGCCGCCGTTCCAGCAGGGACCGCCGCAGCCGCAGCCGCAGCCGCCGCAGGGCCCGATGGCCTGGTCGGCGACGATCGGCCCGGACCGGGACTACTTCATGGCGATGATGCAGCGCAGCGGCCCCGAGGCCTCGGGGCTCAACCTGCCCGCGTACTCGCCGGAACAGCAGCGCCAGCTCACCGGGAACCAGATCTCGATCGGGCGGCGCCGCCACTCCACCGGAGAGTCCCCCGACATCGACCTGTCGGTGCCGCCGGAGGACCCGGGCGTCTCGCACCAGCACGCGGTGCTCGTGCAGCAGCCGGACGGCACGTGGGCGGTCGTCGACCAGAACTCGACGAACGGCACGACCGTGAACGGCGGTGACGAACCGATCCAGCCGTTCGTGCCGGTGCCGCTGCAGGACGGCGACCGGGTGCACGTCGGGGCGTGGACGACGATCACGATCCGGCGCGGCTGAGCGGTTACGTTCCTGGCGTGTTGCCGGGTGCCCCTACGGGGTGCCCGGCAACTCCCATGTGTGGGGCCCTTCCGGATCGTCGAGCCAGGCCCACTGGCGGCCGCCGCGCACGCTCACCCCGAACCGTTCGCGCACGGGCCTGCCCTCCCGCTCCCACAGCGCGAGCGCCTCGCGCGCGTCCACGTGGCCCGAGGTCAGCGTCAGCAGGAACCGGAACAGCTCCTCGCGCAGCACACGGCGCGGCAGCTGACCGACGTACGCCTCGGGCACGCCGCCCGCGCCGCCGCGCAGCGCCATGAAGTACGCGGGCGTGTGCAGGAAGTGGCCTTCCGCACATGTGTCGTCGCGCACGTCGAGGGCGATGAGCCCGGTCGACACGGGCGCGAGGATCCGCGCTCCAGGCGCGCACTGGCCGAGCCACTCCGGGGGCACCGAACGCAGCGCGCACGTCGCCATGATCCGGTCGTACGGCGCCCGCTCCGGGCAGCCCCGCGCCCCGTCACCGGTGACGACCGTCGGCCGGTACCCGGCTGCGGCGAGATGGGCCCGCGCCGACTCGGTGATCTCCGGATCGAGGTCGACGGACGTGACGTTCTCCTCGCCGACCCGGTGCGCGAGCAGCGCCGCGTTGTACCCGGTACCCGCGCCGATCTCCAGGACCCGGTCCCCGTCCCGTACCCGCAGATCCACGAGCATCCGCGCCATCAGGGACGGCTGGCTGCTGGAGGAGACCAGCTCGCCGTCGCGCAGCCGGGTGGCGAGCGGTTCGTCGGCGTAGGCGCCGCGCAGCCAGCGCTCGCGCCGCTCGGGGTCGGGGTGCTCGCCCCACAGCCGTTCGTAGCCGCCGGGCACGCCGAGGAAGTAGTACGGCACGAAGAGGTGCCGCGGCACCGCCGCGAACGCCTCCCGCCACACGGAATCCGCGCCCCAGACCCCACTGCGCTCGATCTCGCGCACGAGCCGGGCCCGCGCCCGTACAGCGAGCTCCTCCAGGTCTCGGGTGTGCTCTGCGCCCATATGTCCACTGTCCTGCGGCGGGCGGCGATCAGCGAGCCCTAGGACTCCGGTCCTGGGCCGGTGCGTCTGAGAGCATGGAGGGGTGACTGAGATCCCGCGCGACACGCTTACGGAGCAGACGTTCTACGAGCAGGTGGGTGGCGAGGACACGTTCCGCCGCTTGGTGCACCGCTTCTACGAAGGCGTCGCACAGGACCCGCTGCTGCGGCCCATGTACCCGGAGGAGGACCTGGGCCCGGCCGAGGAGCGCCTCGCCCTGTTCCTGATGCAGTACTGGGGCGGCCCCCGCACGTACAGCGACAACCGCGGCCACCCGCGCCTCCGGATGCGGCACGCCCCGTTCCAGGTGGACCGGGCGGCGCACGACGCGTGGCTGAAGCACATGCGGGTCGCCGTGGAGGAGCTCGGCCTGTCCGAGGAGCACGAGCGGACGCTGTGGAACTACCTGACGTACGCGGCGGCTTCGATGGTGAACACGGCGGGCTGACCGGCAACCGCTCGACCGCTCAACCGCTCAACCGCTCAACCGACGACCGCTCAGCGGTTCCCGATTCCTGCCATCCGGTCACGATCCGGTCCAGACCTCTTCCCTCGCTCCGTGCCCTCTGAAAGCATCCGTCCAGAATTCCGGGGGGCGTTCGGAGCAGACCGCGGGGGCGCGGAGTCTGGGGCGGCGGGGTGTGGGGTTTTGTCCTTCTACGAGTACGGGCGCATCGCCTGCTGCTGACCGCGGCGCTGCTCGCGGTGGTGCTGACGACATCGGTCCTCGCGATGCTCGCCGCGTTCTCCGGCGCGGTCGGGGACGCCTCGCTGCGGCACGCGCTGCGCACCCGTGACCAGGCGTCGACCGCGCTCGTGGTGCGCGCCGACGTCACCTCCGAGCAGCGCGCGGCCGCCGTCGCCGCCCTCGACAAGGGCGCGCGCCGCACCTTCGACGGGCTGCCGCTGCGCCACGAGTCACTGACCGCCTCGGGACCGTACGCCCTGCCCGGCGCGGCCCGCGGCAAGAAGCCGGACCTGACGAACTTCGCGGCGCTCGAACGCTCCGAGGTGAAGCTCACAGCGGGCCGCCTGCCGCGCGCCCGCCACGGCTCGGTGGTCGAGGGAGCGCTCCCCCGGGTCGCCGCCACGCGGCTGAAGTTGAAGCCCGGCGACCGCTTCGTCCTCACCGACCGGTTCGGCGGCCCGAAGGTGACGGTCGAGCTGACCGGCGTCTACCGTCCGGCCCGCCCCCAGTCCCCGTACTGGACGCTCGACGAACTCGGCGGCCGCGGCGTGCGGAAGCTCGGCTACACGACGTACGGTCCGCTGCTCGCCGACCCGTCCGTGGTGACGGGCGGCCGGGTCAGCGACGGGCAGTCGGGGTGGCTGACCACGGCCGACTTCCGGGCCGTCACGACCGACCGGATCGACGCGCTGCGCGACGCCGCCCGCGCGGGCACCCGCCAGCTCCTGCACGCCAAGGCGCTCGCGGGCGCGACGGATGTGCGCACCTCGCTGCCCGACGTGCTCGACAAGGCCGAGCGCACGCTGCTCGTCTCGCGGTCGACGCTGCTGATCGTGGCGCTGCAACTGGTGCTGCTCGCCGGGTACGCGCTGCTGCTCGTGGCCCGGCTGCTGAACGCCGAACGCACGGGTGAGACCTGGATGTTGCGGGCGCGCGGCGGTTCGCGGGGCCGGGTCGCCGGGCTCGCCGCGACGGAGGCGCTGCTGCTCGCGGTGCCGGCGGCGGTGTGCGCGCCGCTGCTCGCGGGCCCCTTGGCGCGGCTCGTGGCGTCCGAGGGCGCGCTGTCGCGGATCGGCCTGCGCCTCGACACGAGCGGTTCGGGCGGCGCGGTGTGGCTGGTGTCGGTGGCCGTCGCGGTGGGCTGCGCGCTCGCGGTGACGGTGCCGGCGCTGACCTCGCGTGGCCTGCGGCGCGAGCGGGCGCGGGCGCTTCCGGCGCCGGTGCGGGCGGGCGCCGACATCGGCCTCCTCGTCCTCGCGGGCGTCGCCTACTGGCAGTTGGACCGGCAGACGTCCGGCGCGGGCGCGCTGACCGGCGACCGCGCGGGCGGCCTGGGCATCGACCCGCTGCTGGTCGTCGCCCCCGCGCTGGCGCTGCTCGCGGGCACGGTCCTCACGCTGCGGCTGCTGCCGCCGGTGGCGCGGCTCGCGGAGCGGCGGGCGGCGCGCGGGCGCGGGCTGCCGACGGCGCTCGCGGGCTGGCAGCTCAGCCGCAGGCCGATGCGCGGCGCCGGTCCCGTGCTGCTGCTCGTACTGGCCGTGGCGATGGGCCTGTTGGCGATCGGGCAGGGCGCGTCGTGGGACCGCTCGCAGGGCGACCAGGCGGACTTCCGCGCGGGCGCGCCGGTCCGGGTGACGGCGACGGAGGCGGGCATGGAGCAGTCCGCCCGGTACGCGTCCGTGCCCGGGGTGCGGGACGCGGCGCCCGCCCACCGTGAGTCGCTGCCGCTGAGCGGGGGCGGTACGGCGACGCTCCTCGCGCTCGACACGGCACACACGCACGGAGGGCTGCTGCTCCGCGACGACCTCACGGATACGTCACCGGGGCGGACGTTGGCGTCGATCACGCCGAAGTCGCCGCAGGGGCGGGGGCGGGTGCACGGCGTGCGGCTGCCGGTGGATGCGGGGCGGGTGGTGCTGACGTTGCGGGGGGCGGTGGACGGGGGTGGGTCGGGTTCGGGGGCGGGGTCCGGCGCGGAGGCCGGAGACGGGGACGGGGACGGGAAGGACGAGGAGTCGGTGGCGACGACCGTGTCCGTCACGCTCCAGGACCGCTACGGCCTCACCTACCACAGCCAGCTCGGCGACCTCCCGCTCGACGGCCACGACCACCGCATGACCCTCGAACCGGGCCCCGCCGCGGGCCCGCTCACCGTGGCCGGCCTCGACTTCGACACGAACAAACCGTTGAGCGGGGACGCCCGGTACCGCGTCACGCTGAAGGGCGTGAGCGCCTCGGTCGCCGAACAGGGCGCCGCGCAGCGGCCGTTGGAGCTGTCCGGGGTCCGCTGGAAGGCATCGATGACGAGCCGCAGCACCTCGGACGCCGGCCAGGAAGGCGCCCCGCCCCGGCCGGGACTCGACCGCGCCACGGGCGGCGGGGTCACCGTGACGTACCGGCCCGGACAGGAGACGGACTGGGACGGGTACGGCGCCCGCCCGGCCGTGAACGTCCGGCTCGACGCGGACGGGCCACGGTCCGCCAAGCCCACCGAGGTCGCGGCGGTGGCCACCGACCGCTACCTGGCCTCGTCCGACGCCGAAGTCGGGTCCCGGGTCGACGTGAACGTGAACGGCGTACCGGTACGGGTGCGGATCGCGGCGAGCGTACGGGCGCTGCCGACGACGGGTCCGGGGGCGGGGCCGGATGCCACCGGTACGGCGGAGGCCGGTGCCCCGAAGGCGAAGGCGAAGGACGCCGGCGCCCTCCTCCTCGACCTGCGCGCGCTCAACCAGGCCCTCACCGACCGCTCCGGCGACCCCCTCGACCCGAACGAATGGTGGCTGTACCCGGCCCCCGGCGCCACCGAACGGGCCGTCGCCGCGCTGCGCGCCCACCCGGACCTGGACCCGTCGCAGGTGACATCCCTTCCCGAGACGGCCGAGGAACTGCGCGACGACCCACTGGGCGCGGGCCCCCAATCGGCCCTGACCGCCACGGCACTCGCGGCGGCGGCGCTCGCCGCGGTGGGCTTCGCGGTCAGCACGGCGGGTTCGCTGCGCGAGCGCGGCGCCGAGTTCGCGATCCTCTCCGCCCTCGGCGCCTCCCGCCGCCGCCTGGCCCGCCTGGTCGCCGCCGAACAGGCCGTCCTGGTGACCCTGGCGCTCGCCGTGGGCACGGCGCTCGGCGTCTTCCTGACCCGGGCGGTGGTCCCCCTGATCGTCCTCACCTCCGACGCCACCCGCCCCGTCCCACCCGTCCTGGTCCAACTCCCCCTCCACCAGGTGGCGTTGCTGCTGGTGACGGTGGCGACCGTACCGACCCTGATCACGACGGCCCTGGCGACGAAGACAACACCCCGCCACAACTCCCCACCCCCGACGGCGGGCCGCAACCGCCTTGGACAACCCGCCACCCCCGACTCCCCACCCCTGGCGGTGGGCCGCAACCGCCTTGGGCAATCTGCCGCCAAGGGCGGCAGGGTGGACAAGGCGGCCCCCGGTGCCGCGCAACGGGACGAGTCGGCGCCAACCCCGGCACAGCCCACCACCCCCGGCACCGCGCAACAGGACGAGTCGGCGCCCACCCCGACACAGCCCACCAACCCCGGCACCGCGCAACACAACGGAGACGCGACATGAGTGCCGCGACCCCCACCGCCCCGTGGACCCGCACCCGACTACGGACCTCGCCGGGCACGGCCACCGCCCTGTTCCTGCTCGTCCTCCTGACCGCGTGCCTCGCCGCCGCGTTCCCCCGCGCCGTGGACCGCTACGAGGACCGGGGCCTGCGCCGCACCCTCGCCGCCGAGGCACCGGCCCGCCTGACCGTCGACGTCACCGTCGAGGACCCCGGCCTCGAACTCACCCCGGAACAGCGCACGGTCCGCGTATCGGACCCGGTCACCCACGCCGCGTACCGAAAGATCGCCGCCTCACTCAAGGCCCCGCTCACCGCCGACCCCCACGAATCGTCGTACGGCACCCGCAGCGCCGAACCGATGCCCGCACTGGACCGCTGGCTGCCCCGCATCGACGGCCCGCCCACCCAACTCACCCTCAACGCACAGGGCGGCCTCGCCGACCACGCCCGCATCACATCCGGCAGGCTGCCGCACGGCGACTACACCGCCCGCACGATGGAGGCGGCCGTCACCCGCGACACCGCCCGCCACCTCCGCCTCGCCCCCGGCAAGGTCGTGCACTTCCCCGACCTCGACGGCCGCCCGATCTCCGTACGGATCACGGGAGTCGTCGACCCCGTACGCCCCTCCGGCGCCTACTGGTCCACGGCCCCCCTCCTGCGCACCCCGGAGCAGCGCAGCACGGAGTCCCAGCCGCCCACCCACTACTGGACGGCGGCCCTGCTGCTCAACCCGAAGGCCGCCGCCGCGATCCTGTACACCACGGGCCGCGCCCAGTCGTACTGGCAGCTCGCCCCGACCACCGACACCCTCACCGCACGCCAACTCCCGGACGTCACACGCTCCTTGGCGTCCATCGCGAACGGCCCAGGGCTGCTGTCCGTACGTACGGCGACGGCGAGCGACACCGCCGACGTCGGCTCGCACCTCGGCGACGTCCTCGACCGCTACACCGAACTGCGCTCGGGCATCACCCCGGTCGTCTCGGTCGCCGCCTACGGCACGGGCGCCGTCGCCTGTGTCGTCCTGCTCATGGCGGGCGGCCTCGCCGCGGACCGCCGCCGCGCCGAACTCGCCCTGCTGCGCTCCCGCGGCGCCTCCCTGCGCGGCATCGGCGGCCGACTGCTCGCGGAGACGGCGGTGGTGGCGCTGCCCGCGGGCGCGCTCGGCCTGCTCCTCGCGCTGGCGGCCGTGCCGTACGGACGCGTACTCCCGCCCGTACTCGCGGCGACCGCCGTCGTCCTCCTCGCCTGCGCCACGCTGCCGCTGCGCGCGATGGCCGCCCACCGCCGCCCCCACCCGCACGGCGCCGCCCGCGAGGACCTCGCCACCGCCCGCCCCTCGGCCCGCCGCACCGTCCTCGAACTCACCGTGCTCGCCCTGGCGGTGGCCGCCGTGGTGGCGCTGCGCCGCCGGGGCGCGACGGACGGCGGCGACGGCCTGGTCGCCCTCGCGCCGGTCCTCGTCGGCGTCGTGGCGGCGTTCGTCCTCGTACGCGCGTACCCGCTCCCCCTGCGCCGCCTCGTCGGCCCGCTCGGGCGGCTGCGCGGCGCGGTCGGCTATCTGTCGCTCGCCCGCACGGCCCGCGCGCGGGCGGGCGCGGGCACGGCGGTGCTCCCCCTCCTCGCCCTGCTGACGGCGCTGACGACGGCGGCGTTCGGCGGCTCCGTGCTCGCGGGGGTCGAGGCCGCCCGCGACCGCGCGGCGCTGAGCACGGTCGGCGCCGACGCCCGCGTGGACGCCACCGCCGCGCTCTCCGCCGCGACCGTCGACCGCGTCCGCGCCACCCCCGGCGTACGCGACGTCGCCACGGCCGCGATCGACTACGACGTCCAACTCGACGACAGCGCCCGCCGGTTGTCCCTCGCGGGCGTCGACCCCGCCTCGTACGCCCGACTGTCCCGCCACACCGGCCTGGGCCCCTTCCACGCGACCGACCTGCGCCCGAAGGACCGGGCCGCGGACCGCACCACCGTCCCCGCCCTCGCCTCCCCCTCCCTCGCCGGCCTCTTCACCGACGGCCGCCTCGACATCTGGCTGAACGGCGAGACCGTCACCCTCCTCCGGACCGCCGAACCCGCCACCACCCCCGCCCTCTCCGACGACTACGTGATCGTGGACTCGGCCGCCCTCGCCCGCGCCACCGGTGTCCGCGCCCGCCCCACGACCCTCCTGCTCACCGGCGACCACCTCGACGCCTCCGCGCTCCGCGAGGCGGCGGGCCCGGACACGGCGGTGCGCCTTCGCGCCACCGAACGCGCCCGGTACGCCGACTCCCCCGTGCAGTCCGGCGCGACCGGCATCTACGTCGCGGCGGTGGCGGCGGGCGCCGGTTACGCCCTGCTGGCCCTGCTCCTCGCCCTGGCCCGCGCCGCCCCGGAACGCCTCGCGCTGCTCGCCCGGCTGCGCACCATGGGCCTCACCCGCGCACAGGCCCGCCGCCTGCTCGTCCTGGAGGCGCTCCCGCAGGCCGTCCTCGCGGCGGCGGGCGGCGCGCTGACCGGCTGGGCGGCGATCCGCGTCCTGTCACCGGGCCTCGACCTGACGGCCCTGGCCCTCGCGGACGCCCAGGCCCCCATACCCCCGTCCCACCTGCACACGGCGCCGCTGTCGCTGGCGCTGCCCGCCGCCGGGGTGCTGCTGCTGGCGCTGGGCGTGGCGACGCTCCAGGCGTGGTGGTCGGCGAGACAGGGCTCCACGCGTGAACTGCGCGCGGGCGACGGAGCCGCCCCATAGCCGCACCCAGCCCCCCCCTACTCCGCACCGACGACACCGGGAGACCACCCGACATGCCCGCACCGGACGCACCGGACGCACCGGATGCCGAACCCACCCTCGCCGACCTCGAACGCCGCGCGACGGCCCACCGCGACCGCCCCGCGTACGGCCACGACGCCCTGATCACCTGCGACCGTCTGGTCCGCGTCTTCAGCACGGACGGCGTGGAGGTGCAGGCCCTCCAGGGCCTCGATCTGCTGGTCCGCGAGGGCGAGTTGCTGGCCCTGGTCGGCGCGTCGGGCAGCGGCAAGTCGACGCTGATGAACATCCTGGCGGGCCTCGACGAACCCACCGCGGGCGCGGCGACGGTGGCGGGCCACAACCTGCTCACGATGACGTCGAAGGACCGCCTGCGCTACCGCCGCGAGATCGTCGGCTTCGTCTGGCAGCAGACGTCCCGCAACCTCCTCCCGTACCTGACGGCAGCTCAGAACGTAGCGCTGCCCATGCAGTTGCACGGGCGGGGAAGCGGGACGCGCGATACGCGGAAGACACGGAAGAAGTCCCAGAAGGCGGCCCGCGCCGAGGAACTCCTCGCGCTGCTGGGCGTGGCCGACTGCCGCGACCGCCGCCCGGGGCAGATGTCCGGCGGCCAGCAGCAGCGCGTCGCCATCGCCGTGTCCCTCGCGGGCGACCCGAAGGTGCTCCTCGCCGACGAGCCCACCGGTGAACTCGACTCGCACACGGGAGAGCAGATCTTCGCCGCGTTCCGCACGGCGAACGAGGAGTTGGGCACGACCGTCGTCATCGTCACGCACGACCAGACGGTCGCGAACGAGGTGCGCCGCACCGTCGCCATCCGCGACGGCCGCACCTCGACGGAGGTGCTGCGCCACACGCACGTGGACGCGGCCACCGGACAGGAGTCCCTGGTCTCGCGCGAGTACGCGATGCTGGACCGCGCGGGCCGCCTCCAACTCCCCGCCGAATACACGCAGTCGCTGGGCATGCGCGACCGCGTACTCCTGGAACTGGAGGAGGACCACATCCAGATCTGGCCCTCCGCAGGCCCCTGAGGCGATTGAGGAGCGGGGTTCGGGGCAGCGCCCCGGGACCGTTCCGCGGTCGCCCCGATCAGACGGGGCTGACCGAGAGCCCGACCGGCGAGGCCGACGCCCGCCGCACGGCCACGGACCCGTACGGGGTACGCAGCCGCACCCACGCCCCGGCCACCCTCAACTCGACCTCGTCCCCCCGCAGAAACCCGAGCGAGGCGGCGGCATGCACGATCCGCACCGGAGCCCCGCTCTCCCCGATCTCCCGCGACCAGACCTCACGCCCGATGCGATCGAGTTCGCCGCGCGTACGGTCCTCGGGCGCCAACTCCTCGACCCGCGACCGGAATTCACCGACGACGCCCTTCACGATCCGCCGCAGCTCCGCGGCGTCCGGGAACCCGGCCACCCGCTCCCAGCCGCCCAGCGGCGGCAGCACGCCGGCCCAGGGCGGCCCGGTGACGGCGCCGGGAATCGCGAGCGTCGCGCCCGCCTCATCGACGGAATCGAGCAACTCCCCCGCGGACACGGTCACATCGAGGGCGTCCTCGATCCCGTCCTCGTACGGCTTGAGCAGCCGCGCCGTACGCACGGCGAGCACCTCGAACGAAGGCGGCCTGCCGAACACCGCGAGCGCCTGCCCACCGGCCTGCGCCCGCAGCCGCACGGCGGCCGCCCTGTCGTAGTGCAGCAGCCGCCCGAGGAAGGCGGCGAGATCCCCCGCCTCCCCCGGGTCGGCCAGAAACAGCACGTTCGCCGCGGCCCCGCTCATGCGACGAGCGCCTCCGCACGGTCCGCGCCGCCGTCCCGGTCCTCGTCCCGGTACTCCTCCAGGAACTCCCGCTCCTCGGCGGTGATCCGCCGCGGCCGCTGCGCCTCGAAGTCGAACGGCACGACGACCGTCGAGGCGCGCACGTACACGACGTCCTCGTCCTTGACCTCGTAGGCGAGCGTGAACGACGCGGCCCGTATCTCGCTCACCCACAGCTCGATGTCCACGGGACGGTGCCGGTGCACCAACTGCCGCTTGTAGTCGATCTCATGGCGCGCCACGACCGACCCCTGCTGGAAGTCCTTGTCCGGCCGGAACAGGAAATCGATACGGGCCTCCTCCAGATACCGGAGGAACACGACATTGTTGACGTGCCCGTACGCGTCCATGTCCGCCCAGCGCAGGGGGCAGGCGTATACGTGGCGAGCCATCAGCCGCGGGTCAGCTTCTTGTACGTGGCACGGTGCGGACGGGCGGCGTCCGGGCCGAGCCGCTCGATCTTGTTCTTCTCGTACGACTCGAAGTTGCCCTCGAACCAGAACCACTTGGAGTCACCCTCGTAGGCGAGGATGTGCGTGGCGATCCGGTCGAGGAACCACCGGTCGTGAGACACGACGACAGCACACCCCGGAAACTCCAACAGCGCGTTCTCAAGGCTGCTGAGGGTCTCGACATCCAGGTCGTTCGTCGGCTCGTCGAGAAGCAGCAGGTTGCCGCCCTGCTTGAGGGTGAGCGCGAGGTTGAGGCGGTTGCGCTCACCACCGGAGAGCACGCCGGCCGGCTTCTGCTGGTCGGGACCCTTGAACCCGAACGCGGAAACGTACGCGCGGCTCGGCATCTCGACCTGACCGACATTGATGTAGTCGAGCTCGTCGGAGACGACCGCCCAAAGGGTCTTCTTCGGGTCGATGTTGGCGCGGCCCTGGTCGACGTACGAGATCTTGACGGTGTCGCCGACCTTGATGGACCCGGAGTCCGGCTCCTCAAGCCCCTGCAGCATCTTGAACAGCGTGGTCTTACCGGCACCATTCGGCCCGATAACACCGACAATGCCGTTACGCGGCAGGGTGAAGCTCAGATCATCGATGAGCACCTTGTCGCCGAACGCCTTGTTGAGGTTGTCCACCTCGACGACGACGTTGCCGAGCCGCGGGCCCGGCGGAATCTGGATCTCCTCGAAGTCCAGCTTCCGCATCTTCTCGGCCTCGGCGGCCATCTCCTCGTAGCGGGCGAGACGCGACTTGGACTTGGTCTGCCTGCCCTTGGCGTTGGAGCGAACCCACTCCAACTCCTCCTTGAGCCGCTTCTGCCGCTTCTCGTCCTTCTTGCCCTCGACCTTGAGGCGCTCGGACTTCTTCTGCAGGTACGTGGAGTAGTTGCCCTCGTAGGGGATGGCACGCCCACGGTCGAGCTCAAGAATCCATTCCGCGACGTTGTCGAGGAAGTACCGGTCGTGGGTAATGGCCACGACGGTGCCCTTGTACTGGGCGAGGTGCTGCTCCAGCCAGTTCACGGACTCGGCGTCGAGGTGGTTGGTGGGCTCGTCGAGGAGCAGCAGGTCGGGCGCCTCGATCAGCAGCTTGCAGAGCGCGACGCGGCGCTTCTCACCACCGGAGAGATTGTTGACGGGCCAGTCACCGGGCGGGCAGCCCAGCGCGTCCATGGCCTGCTCCAGCTGACCGTCCAGGTCCCACGCGTCGGCGTGGTCGAGGTCTTCCTGAAGCTTGCCCATCTCCTCCATGAGCTCGTCGCTGTAGTCGGTCGCCATCAGCTCGGCGACCTCGTTGAACCGCTTGAGCTTGCCCATGATCTCGGCAGCGCCGTCCTGGACGTTCTCCAGAACCGTCTTGCTCTCGTCCAGCTTCGGCTCCTGCATGAGGATGCCGACGCTGTACCCGGGCATGAGCACGGCGTCACCGTTCGACGCCTGCTCGATGCCCGCCATGATCTTCAGCACGGTCGACTTACCGGCACCGTTCGGCCCGACGACACCGATCTTCGCCCCTGGCAGGAAGTCCAGGGTCACATCGTCGAGGATCACCTTGTCGCCGTGCGCCTTGCGCGCCTTGCGCATGGAGTAGATGAACTCAGCCAAGAGAAACCGTCCGGCAGTCGAAGTGTGTATCGCAGCAAGGCCCCGCATCACGCGGCTCCACCGCGTCAGGGCAGATACACCCCATCTTGCCGTACGGCCACCGCTGGGCGGAAACCCGTATCGGGCTGGGGCCCTGAACTGGGCTTTCCGCTGGGCCCGTCGTAGCGAACCCGTCACTGTCGGTCGCTACTTGTCGCCCCCGAGCAACCTCGCACGGCCCAGGGACGGCCCGGGATGGCCGCACTACTCGTAGACGGTCGCCGCCTGGAGGGCTCGCGCGAAGAACCGCCAGTCGCCCTCGGCCGGCAGTTCGCGACCGGTGTTGCGATACCAACCGTCCGCGTCGTCGATCCACGCGGCCAGGGCCTCCAGGAAGCTGGGGAGGTCCGCGTTCTCCCATGCGCTCCCCTCTTCAGCCTGGCTGCGGCGCAGGAAGCGAACGAAGGCCGCCAGCTCTTCACGACTGTCGACGGATTCAGGCGAAGTGGTCACGCCCGGCAACGTACGCGGCGCGGCACCTCCGAGTCCTACTGAAGGCTCGGATTGACGGGGATCTCATAAACGATCTCGCACAGGGCGGCGGGCACCACGATGTCCGCGGTCTCCACAGGTCGACCCTGGTCGCTGTAGTACGTGCGCCGAATGTGCGTGACGAGCGCGCTTTTCTGGATGCCCAGCAGCGACGCCTCATCGGCGGTGGCCTGCCTCGGCTCCGGCTGCTCGACGGCGTGACTGACGACGACCCCGATCGCGGCCATCCGGTTCACGACCCCCGCCCCGGCATGCGGCCCACCTTCGGGGAGAACGACGAGCGTGCCTCCGGTGAGGTCGTAGGGCTCCCAGCTCGTCGACAGCTGCACTGGCCTGCCGTCACCGAGGAACTCGTACACGGTGCGGACGCACAGATCACCCTCGGCAACGCCTAGCCGCCCGGCAATCTCAGCGGGCGCCGGCACCTTGGCCTCGGTGCGACTCTCCCAGTCCCCCTGCTTGCCGACGGCCTTCATGTCCGCACGGAACGGAGACCCATCGGGCTGCTCGCGCGCCGCTGACCGCACGACACGCACACGCTGACGAGCGGCGGCGACGTATGTCCCAGACCCAGCACGCCCCTCCAACACGCCCTGCGAGATGAGAAGTTCCTGCGCCCGGCGCACGACGTTCTCACCAACCCCGCACTCCTGGGCGATCTGGGCTCGCGAGGGAAGCCGGTCCCCCGGCGTCCACTCATGCTCTGCGACCCGACGTCGGAGCACGTCAGCGATGCGGAGATAGGGCGGCTGCTCAGACATATGGAAAATCTAGTCCACTAGCCCTAATCTAGTTAACTAGCTTTACGGAGCGTGACTGATGGATGACGGGGGGGCTGAGTGTGCCGACTTCGGACGCGAACGCCGAAGCCATCGCTGCACGACTGACCTCCCTCGGACTGACCCCACGCCTGGAACAGCACGCCAATCACGCGTCGATCGAAGCGGAGGTCCCGGACTCGCTCCCTGCCGAGGCATGGCGGGAGGCCCTGGAAGCAGTGGCGGAAGCCGACCGGTTCGGCCTCCTGGCCAACAGTGCAAACGGCCGCACCTTATGGGCCGCCATACACAAAGAGACCCCCGCGACGGGCGATGTCCGGGGGCCTGACCATCAGCGATAGGAGCTGATCGGCATGTCCAACCGTAGCCACCGCACGACGGCGAGGGCCTCGTGATGCCACAACGCCAACGTCTGGGCATCACACGGTCGACGACCGCCCCCTACCAATCAAGCGCGTGCCGAATCGGCACGCACTCCAGGTGCACGCACCCCTCGCCCGCCGCGCCTCTCCCCGAAGCCCCCGTGATCTACGAGACGTGCAGCTGTTCGTGCCACGCGATGGCCATCAAGAAGAGTGCACCGGAGAGGCCCCGGTGAGCGAGCCGATGATCGTGACCGCGCCTTCCCGCCGGCAGGCCATCGCCGAGGACCTCCGAGCCCAGATCACGACCGGCCGTTTCAAAGGGGGCGACCGCCTCCCCGCAGAGGCAGCCTTGGCAACGCACTACGAAGTCAGCACGCCGACGCTGCGCAGCGCCCTCGCCCTCCTCCAGACCGAAGGCCTCATCGAGAAAATCCACGGCAAGGGCAATTTCGTCCACCACCCGCTCCGCCGAATCACGTACATCGGCGGAAGCCGTACCTGCGCCGAGGCTGCCGGAGCAACGCCACAACTGCACGTCACGGTGCACACCACCCAACTCCGCGCGCACGGCCACCTGATCGCCCTCCTGGACGTCCCGGCCGGCACCCCTCTGACGCAGTTCCTCTGCATCCGCCACGAGGGAAAGTCACCACACAGCCTGGCCCGCATCTACATCCCGGGCGACTCGTCGCCTTCACATGCGTGCGCAGAACCCAGGTCGGGACCGCCGGACCTCCACCCTCCGCTGACAGAGATCCGCGAGCGCGTGACCGCCCGCCACCCAACACCGGAGGAAGCGGCGACGCTCCGCATCAGCCCATCCCTGTCCGTCCTAACCATCAGCCGCTCGGCAGTCGACAGCACCGGCCACGTCGCAGAGGCCGCCGTACTGGTCCTGCCCGGCGACCGAGCGGACGCGTACTTCATCACGCACCCCATGACCGGAGAAGAGAGGAGGGAAGGATGACGTACCCCACCGAACTACGCCTCCTCCCGTGGTCGGGCCCCGAGGGAAAGCCCTGCTACCTGCAAACGGACGACGCAGACAGCTACCTGTCCCGCCTGGCCGACAACACCGAGTCCGTACAACTGGGGCTGGCAGCCGAGCTGCTGGAGCACGCGACAGATGTACTCGCCGACAAGCAGGCCGCGCCAGATGACCTATGCCGCCTAGCCGCCGACCTGGCCGGCGCCCTACAGGCAACGCTTCGAGTATCGGTAAGCCGCGGCCACCGACTGTCTCTACCTGAGCCGCCTGCTCCGGGACAAGGCGAGGATGACCCACAGTCGCCAGCCGCAACCTTCGGCTAATAACAGAGGCAGACAGCAGTGGAGGGGCCAGAGCCAACCTGGCCCCTCCACTGCTGTCTGCCTCCGGATCGGGCAAGTCCGTGGTGGGGCGGAACTGCCCGACTCCTTGCGTCAGATGGCTGTGCCATCAGGCGCAGGCAACCGTGCTGCCCACGGGCCGCCGTGCGCGTACCGTCGATCTGGACCGTAGGGGGGTGGAGGTTTGTGTTGTACGCACACGAGGCGATCCTGAACGAACTCGCACAAGGGCTCAGACCTGTGGACGAGGGCGTCGAGTGGTTCAAGGGTCTCTCAGAGGGCGACCAACGCAAGGTCCTGCACGCACTGGTGCTGTTCTGCGAGCAGGCCCGCGCCCGCGCAGAGGACGTGTCCGAGAGCATCGCGCGTTCCGGCATCCGTCCTACGCACACGCCGGCGGTGATGCTCACGAAGTGGCGCTTCGGAATGGAAGCACTTCCGTCCTACGAACTGACCAAGTCCTTCCGCTTGCTCGTCGCCCTCTTCACCCTTGCCGACTCCCGCAGGCGGGCGCTGCACTGTGTCGGCGGATGTAGCCACGCGTGGCACAACCTGCCGGATCTGCCACGCAACGCAATCTGAGATGTCGTCTTGCCTTGGGTCTTAGCGGGGATCTTGCTGGCCTGCGTTCTCGCATCTCCAGGGCCTGATCGCGACCCGTCTGACTGGTCGTCATTGGCCGTTGTCGGCCGGTGTTGAGCACCTTCGGACGACCCAGGATGGCCCAGCAACGGGCGAGAGTCCTCTTCTGCTACACGGGGCTATGGTGCCGCCGTGACAGGCACCCCAGAGCGTCCCCTCTTCTTCCTTGACGTCGACGGCCCACTGATCCCGTTCGGGACATCCTCCAGGCAGTCAGAAAACTCAGCCGCCGACACCTGGGCTAATACCGACCAGGGAAACCCGCTACTGAGGCGGCTCGACCCTGAACTCGGACCGCACCTAATGGCCTTGGGATGTCAGCTCGTTTGGGCGACGACCTGGATGGAGGAGGCGAACGAGGTCGTCGCCCCTCGCATCGGACTGCCGAGGCTACCCGTGGTGGAATGGCCGGCCCATCGCGCCGACGATGACCCACGCGGTCTGCACTGGAAGACCCGTGCCATCGTCGAGTGGGCCGACAATCGCCCGTTCATCTGGGTCGACGACGAGATCAGCGCCATGGACCGCCTGTGGGTCGATGCCAGCCACCCCGGGCCGTCGTTGCTTCATCACGTAGACCCGAGGAGAGGCCTCACGGAGACCGACTTCTCTGCGTTCGACGACTGGCTTCGTCTCGTCGTACCGAGGTGAGCACCGCATTAGGAGTTCGATCACTGGAGCGTGCGACCTGCTCAGCGCCCGCGATGCTGGTGGGGCGGTGCCCCTGTGGCCGTCCTAGTCCGTTGCCGCCCGGGACGTTCATGTCATCGGCTGATGTCACTCCGCAGAACGCTGGCGCGTTGCCAGTCGCCGCAGCCTACGGCGGCGCTGTCCCGCTGCGCGTTGCTGAGCTCTCACGATGGCAACTGTCTGCGGATCACTGATCAGGTCGTAGTCGTAGAGCAGAAGCGCATCGTCGTCTTCTGCGAGCAGGCGTCGCAACGTGTCGATGTTGTGCTCGGGGCTTGTGAGTAGCCGCTTCGACTCCAGCCAGGCGGCCAGACCACCATCGTCTTCCAACACGGGACCACCGTAGTCAGCCCGTCCGGCGGCGTCATGCCAGTTCTCCAGGCTTAGGCATAGCGCTTCCAGTGTCGCAGACAAACGGCTGTGACCTGGCGCCGTCGCCTGGGAGACCTGTCACTGGTGGTCGCCGTTGGTCACTGCTGAGCGGCCTCGGACGGCCCAGGGACGGCCCGAAACTCTCGACTCCCCCACGTCCTGACCAGCTAGCATCACGGCCAGCACAGGGCATGGGGGGGGACGCTGTGGCACTCAACCGCAAGGGCTCGCGACGCATCGTCGTCGACGGCACGACTTACCGCTGGCGCCTGCGGGGCCGGCCGACGTACGACCAGGCCCTCTGCGCGAGGCCGTGCACGTACGCAGTGGAACACGCAGACGACCCCGGCACGACCCTCGTCGTCACCACGAACCAGCCTCACGCCAGCAACTGGTTCGGAGCGCCGAGTGCTGCTGTGCTCCCCAGCGACGTGAGCGCCGCCATCGCATTGGCCCTCGCCCAGGGCTGGCACCCGACACGTCCTGGCCCGCCATTCCACCTGGACCGGTCCGACGGATTCGACCACTTCCAGGTCTGACACCGCTCCCGCTTCGCCATTGTTCCCAAGATTGATGGTCGCGCTATGGCAGAAGGGACTTAAGGCCTCTTCGTACTCGCTGGAACGCGGGGTCGAATAATGCCGTGTCAGGGCACACCTTGAATCTGTGAGCCGGTAGAGCTTTGCCTGCCGCTAGTTTCTCTTGTGCCCGCACATACTTTCCGTCGCGATGCCTTAGCGGGTTGTCCATATTCTGAATTAGGCCAAACTTCGATAGCGTGAGATGAGATTCGTAGACATCGCGCGATATCGCGTAGGCATTCACTCGCTCGAAACCGGCACAATAAACTCCCTCCTCCGCATGCTTGAGGGGCAGTCGCTGACTGAGGTGCCTGAGCGCCATGTACATGCGAATCTCTGAAGGCGTTAGAAGGTAGATCCACCCCTGCGTGTAGAAACTCCGTGGCAGGTGGAGAGCGCTCTCAAATGGATAAGGGATTATGTACGGATGGGTCGTGCCTTTCATTCCGGACTCGTGCAGCAGCGAAGCCCTGAACGTACTTCGACGTCTACCCGATTCGATCCGGACCAGCCCTTCCTGTTCAAGTCTGATGAAGGCTGATCTCACTTGCCGTGCGCGATTCCCCTGTTCGGAGATTCGGACTGCGGCATTAAGGTTTGCTTTGGCCGGTGACACGACAAGGTTAGTCCACGATACGTCTCTCGGCCCTGCAACTAGTGGTAATTGGCTAGATGCTGGCTGACCTCCCTGGGACCTACTTTGCGCCTCCATCAATAGAAGTAGATACAACTGCACGTTGACACCGCGGGGCGCGCTTATCCTAGCGATTGGAGGGTTACCGGAAATCGAATGAAGGAATTCGCCGCGCACAGTAAATAGCAGTTTGCTACGAAAGGATTGGATATGTCCCACTGCAAGCTCGATCTGCGTGCGCAGACTTTCGATCTGTTGCAGGCGAGCTGCGTATCGGTCGTGAACGCGTGACACCTGGAACCTCTTTTGCGACCCTTTGGCCGCACAGCCGCGGCGCTCTGACCTGCTAAGTGAGTCGTACGGAGTAGAAACTACATGCGGGCCAAAGGGTCTGTCCGCAGAGTTGGGCAAACCATGCTTCCGCAGGTCAGGGTGTGGGACGTCGGCCGGCACCGAGAGGCTGCCTGAAGGTCGGGCGTTCGAGCGAGTGGCGGCCTCCCCGGGGCATCGGGAAGGCCGCCGCACCCAAACCAGTGGAGGGAAAAGGTGCTAGAGAAAAACGTAAGCGAACAGGAGCTGCGGCCTCAAACACGTGTCGGCCGGTGGAGCCGAGCGAGGTCCGGTGCCGGCATCGCCGCTCTTGCAGCAGCCACATGCGGCCTCGTCGCGATGGTGCCAGCGTCGGCGCAGCCTCTTAGTGTTGCCTTGGCGCTTGTTGGGGTCCTCGTGGGAGCGCGTCGACCTCGATGAGCGGCAACAGCTCTGACTTGTTCATCGCCAGTGCTGGCCGACATCAGCAATCGTGGGCCTGTGGGCCATGTGTGGGCCGAGCAAGACACTCAACAGGAGCGAAGCGGCTCTGACCAGGGAGTTCCTTCGCGCCTCGTGTCGGTCCAGAAAACCCTCGAGGCGAGAGCTTCCGTGGGCTCAATCCCACACCCACCGCACAGGTTGAAGGCCCCTGACCAGGAACATCAGTCGGGGGCCTTTCTCATGGCCGGTGCCCTCTGGCGACCGCTGTTCCCCATGGCTCCCCGGCCTATCGGGCACGCGAAGGGCACGAACGGACGGCGACTACCGCTTCAGCGCTCGATAGCGCTTCAGGAGAGCGGTGATCCTGTCAGGGTTGGCACGGCTGGTCAGCAAAGCAGGCCGGTTCGCAGAGCACGAAGCGCCCCGACGGGCTGTGACACGGAAGCCGGGTGATTCCAAGCTTCTAGTGCGGATGTGGCACGTGACGACTGAGCGAATCCGCACAACAAGAGGCACCGGGCCGATGGCCTGGGGCTTCTTCGTGGAGCGGGTGACGAGAATCGAACTCGCGCTGTGAGCTTGGGAAGCTCGGGTGATCTAGGGGGAGTTGGGCCTCTGACCTGCGAGGGAGCGACCTAACGGGCCCTCGGTGCGGGCAACTTCGTGCCTGCCGTTCCCCGTGGTTCCCCGGTCGATCTGGCACGGGTGTGGCACGGGCGCGCTGACTACGGTGAGATCCAATCGGCCCAGCCAAAGGCGAACTTGTAAGCCGTGCGCACTGCCTCCGACCCGCGTTTACCGGTCCACAGTGCCACTGCCAAAGCGGCGAGGAACAGTGCAGCGAAGGCAGCCTCGATGATTGCTCCTGCACTGGGAGACCAGACCAGGGCCACGAAAACACTCGCGGCGATCACGATGGCAAGGCCCAGGTGCGCAATGGGCATCTCAACGCGAAACAGTTCACGAGCAGCGTGGAGTGACCTCTGCATATCGGCGTTGTAGCGAGCCCTTGCCGCGTCAGGGTCGGCGTTCGAGCCTTCCGGCCATTGCTGTTCCATCAGCGCCCCCGGTCTCTTGGTGGCGAGCTTAGCCCGCGCCCGGCCTTCCGTCGCCCTCGTCCGCAACGGCGCCCGCTTCGAGAACGGCCACCTCGTCGAACGCCCCGAGGCCACCGCCGCCTGATCACACGTCACACACGACAAGCACGCGATCATAAGGCAGGGTGCTGGAATGAAATCTCGAACCGGTGGCATGTGGTGGGGCACGACGATCGAAGCGCCGGACCCCAGCGGCTTGGCGAGGTTCTACGCCGAACTCCTGGGCTGGCACGTCAGCCACGAGGAGCCGGGAACGGCGATCGTCGCCGCCTCTCCCCAGGGCCCCTTCTTCGTGTTCCAACAGGCGGACGGCTATCGGTCCCCGACCTGGCCTCCGGTCGACGGTGAGCAGCGTCCGATGATGCACTTCGACTTCCAGGTCGGCGATCTGGACTTGGCGGTCGCCGACGCGGTTGCTCTGGGCGCCACTCTGGCGGAGTTCCAACCTCAGGAGAACGTCCGGGTGCTCTTCGACCCGGCCGGCCATCCCTTCTGCCTGTGCTTCGACGAGGGATGATCGGACTGGATCACAGCTCGCCGATCCACAACTCTTGACAATTCCTCTACTCCGCGACCTCATCGGGCGTCAGCCACTCCACGGCCGCGGACTCGTCCCGCTTCGACCCCGCCGACGTACGCGCTTGGGTCGAGACGCAGACGGCGGTGGCTGCCTGATGGTCGGACACATTCAGGACCGCTGGTCCAAGACCGAGCCCGGCCCGAACGCCAAGCCCGTCAAGGTCAAGAGCGACCGCCACGGCATCGGCCTCCGCTACCGCACCCGCTACATCGGCCCGGACGGCACCGAGAAGGGCCAGCACTACGCCGCCGCCCGCGAGCACGGCTAGCACGCCCTACGGCACTTCTACGCCTCGGCGCTCCTGGACGCCGGAGAGAACATCAAGGCGCTGAGCCTCTACCTCGGACACAGCGACCCCGGGTTCACGCTCCGCGTCTATACGCACTTGATGCCGAGCAGCGAGACTCGGACCCGAAAGGCAATCAGCGCTATGTATGCGGCGGCCGGTCACTCGCGCGGCGACTCGGCATCTGGAACGGCCGCGTAGCAGAACGGGGGAGTTCGTGAACAGTGCCGTGATCGGACTGGTTGCCGCAGTGGTCGGCGTGACAGGCACCCTCCTGGCCCCGATCTTCTCTCAGCGGCTGCTCGCTCGGAGCCAAGCGGATCAGTTCGATCAGCAACAAGCCGCCCTCCGCACTCAGTGGCTACGTGAGCAGGAACGCTTGGAGCTGACAGAGCGCCGTGGCTGCTACATCACAACAAGCGCCGCCTACTGGCGCTACCGCGTGCAGCTCATGAACTACCTTTGGCATGTGCATCGAGAGGACCTCACTCCTGACGCACGTGCCGAGCTGGACGAGGCACGCCGTGCGCATCATTCGGCATTCGCCGAAGCGCAGTTGATCGCCTCGGCCGTCGTCCTGGCTCACTTGGATTCCATGGCAATAGCGCTGGGTGACGCCTACCGAAAGATCAAATTCCTGGAAGAGGGTGCGCCACGATCCAACGGTGCGTTCGAAGACATCGAAGGAGAACTTCAACAGCTCTGGGACCCCTGGCAAGAAATGCGGCGTGTCATGCGCGTTGATCTAGGTGCCAGCCACTCCCCCGTCCGCTGACGTGGCCCAGAGACGGCCCAAGCCGCCTGACACGGCCCCTCATTGGCGAGAAAGTCGCTGGTGAGGGGCTGTTTCATTCCCTCGTTCAGCGAGAAACACCCAATCTTGCCGTACGGCCACCGCCTGGCGGAAACCCGTATCGAGGGGCGGGCCTGTCCTGGGAGCCGAGTACGTACGGCGGCTCACGCCCCCAGTTCGGTGTTCGCGTCGCGTGTCTGCGTGACGGCGCGGCGCAGCGTACCGGCCGGCCGGGCCGCCCCGTACACCGGCTGTCCGTCAAGCAGGTGCAGGGAAGATATCCGGGTCACTGGACCGGGAACCAGCCGGAGAGGTGCTTGGCGATCGTGGCGACTTCGAGGTGGCCCTGGGCCACGTCCTCGACGAAAGGGCCCGCGATGCTGACGTGTGGCGGGGCGGTGCGGGCTCCATTGAAGGCGAGGAAGGCGATGCAGCACAGCCATGCGGTGCGCCTGTTGCCGTCGACGAGCGCGTAATTGCGTGCAAGGGAGTCGAGGAGCGCGGCGGCCTTCTCGTGGAGTGTCGGGTAGACCTCGGTGCCGAATACGTCGGCCTTGGGGCGCTCGACGGCCGAGACGAGCAGGCCGACGTCACGAACAGCGTGTTCGCTGCCCGTGACGCGGGTGACGACCTTCATGACTTCATCGAGCTGGAGGTACCGGAAGGTCACTTCAGGTAGTCCAGGATTTCGCTGTGGCTGTCCATGAGGTCGTCGAGGACGGAGTCGATGGTCATTTCGGCACGCTCGTTGGCCTGGACGATCGCTTCAATCACCAACTCGTGCTTGCTGCGGTGCTCACGCTTGACCCGCTCGGCGAGCCGGGCGTCGACCGCCTCGGGGATGCGAAGGTTCATAGCCAATTCCAGATGGTACCGCGGCAGTACCATGCGGTCGGGGTGCAGAATACGGGTGCCACACGGCCCCGCCTGTGCCCGGTGTCGGTGCCGGCACCGGCACCGGCACCGGCACCGGCTTGCCCGTCGCGATCGCTTCGCCCCGGCAACCAACGGGCCCGACCCAGGATGAACGGCATGCGCAGAGTGCGGCGGCTGCCTGTCATTCTTGAGCGGCCACACACCAGCCAGCCGCGTCACCGACGCGCCAGAACGGCACACCTACGGCGTGATCCAATTCGCCCACCCGAACGTGAACTTGTACGCGGCACTCAGCGCACGCCGATATTGACGCCCCCTGCGCAGTGCCACCGCCAGGGCGACGAGGAACAGCCCCGTAAAGCCTCCCGCGATGTGGTGCCGTCGTACGCGACGGGCGCAGGTCTTGTGGGGGTCGGGGCGGGAGCGGGCTGGGGATGATCAGGGCGTGGGTACGCTCGCGGCGTGCCGATTCCGAGCGAGTTGTCCACAGAAGTGAACCCGCAGAACCCGCACCTTCGCTTCGCTCTCCTCGGCCCGCCCCAGGCCTGGCACGGCGACGTCGGCCTGGAGCTGGGGCCGGTTCGCGAGCAGGCGCTGCTGGTCGCCCTGCTGCTGCGGCCGGGCCGCACGGTCAGCCGGCGGCAGCTGCTCGACGGCGTGTGGGGGACGGAGCCGCCCGGGACGGGGAGCAGGGTCATCCCCGTGTACGTGCATCGGTTGCGCCGCCGTCTCGGTGTCCGCGGAGGAACGCGGCCGGTGATCGAGACCGTTCGTGGCGGTTACCGCTTCGCCGCCCAAGACGGGGCGTACGTGGACGTGGCCCGGTGGGAGGAGGCCGTCGCCGAGGGGCGCGCGGCGAAAGGGGCCGGGGATCGGGAGGCCGCCGTGGAGGCGTGGTCCCGGGCGCTGGAACTGTTCCGCGGCGAGCCCTTGGCCGGGATACCCGGGCCCTTCGCGGAGGGCGAGCGGCTGCGGCTCACGGAGCAGCGGCTCCTGGTGGTGCAGGAGAAGGTGGACTGCCAGCTCCGTTCCGGTCGGCATTCCGAGGCCCTCGGGGAACTGTTCTCCCTGACGACGGCCCACCCGTACAACGAGGCCCTGGCCGTTCTGCTGATGCGTGCCCTGCACGCCGCCGACCGGCAGTCCGACGCGCTGGACGTGTACGCGACGGTGCGCCGCCGCCTGGTGGACGAGCAGGGCGTGGAACCCGGCCCCGAACTGCGCCGGATCCACGAGGCGGTCCTCCGCGGCGACACCCCGGACGCCACTCCACTGCCGGCCGACACACGCCAGAGCCCGACCCCGGGCCCGCACCCGGAACCCACCCCCCGTAGACACCAAGCCCGCCACGAACTTCCCGTCGACACAAGCAACTTCACGGGCCGGGAACGCCAGCACCGACTCCTCCTCACCCCCACCGACCCCCACGAGGTCACCATTCGGGCCGTCGACGGCATGGCGGGCGTCGGGAAGACCGCCCTGGTGGTGCGCGCGGCGCGGGAGCTGCGCGGCCGGTACCCCGACGGCTGCCTGTTCGTGGAGCTGCACGGGCACCGCGAGGACCGCGAGACCGTGGGCAGGCAGCGCGTACTGCGCCGATTACTCCGGGCGGTGGGCGCCGGCGCGGGCGAGGACTGCGAGGACCTGGACGAGCTGGCCGCCTCCTGGCGCGCCGCGACCGCCTCCCTCCGCCTGCTCCTCGTACTCGACGACGCCTCCCGCGCCGAACAGGTACGCCCCCTGTTGCCCGCGGGACCCGGCTCCCTGGTCCTGGTGACAAGTCGCCAACGCCTGACCGGCCTTGACGCGGACCGCAGGGTCTCACTCTCCCCACTCGGCATCGACGAGGCGACGGAACTGCTGACCCGCATCGTCGGCGGCGAAGAAGAGGCAGAGGAAGAGGAGTCAGAGGAAGAAGAGGTAGAGGGTGGTGGAGTGCGCCGTGAGCGGGCCGCCGTACGCGAGTTGGCCACCCTCTGCGGACGACTCCCGCTCGCGCTGCGTATCGTCGGCGCCCGCATCCAGGACCGCCCGTCCTGGGCCGTGGACGCCCTGGCGGCCCGGCTGACCGACGACGAGCGGCGCCTCGACGAACTCACCGTGGAGGACCGGAGCGTAGAAGCCGCGTTCGGGATCTCGTACGCCCGGCTGTCCGCCACCGAACAGCGCGCCTTCCGGGTCCTCGGCCTGTCGCCGACCGTACGTCTCGACCGGCTGACGCTCGCCGCCCTCCTCGACGACATCCCGCCGGACGCCGAACGCGCCCTGGAGAACCTGGCCGACGCGAGCCTGGCGCAGCGGGTGACCGCCGACCGCTACCGCCTGCACGACCTGGTCGCGGTCTACGCGCGACGCGTCGCCGCCACGTCTCCCGCCGAGGCCTCGGCCGCCCGCGAACGCGTGTTCCGGCTGTACGTGGCCGCCGCCCGCTGCGCCAGCGACTGGGGAACCTCGTCCACCCCGACCGGACCGCGGGGCACCGGCCCCTTCACGGGCTGGGAGGAGGCGACGGCCTGGCTGGACGAGGCGGGCGGCGAACTCGTCGACGTGGTCGGTCAGGCGGTGGCCGTCGGCCGGATCGACGAGGCGTGCTGGATCGCCGAGGGCCTGGTCGACTACCTCACCCGGCAGGGCCGGTTCCACGAGTGCCGCGCCACGCTCGAAATGTTGCTTCCGCTGCTGCCGCGGGCCGGCGACCGGCGGATGGACTCCGCGCTGCGGATCGGCCTCGGGATTCTGTACGGGGTCCAGGGCCGTTATCGGGAGGCCCGTGGCTGGTTCGGCGAGGCCCTGGACATCGCGCGCCGGGCCGACGACCGGCATGAGCAGGCGCGCGCATCGGCCGGTCTCGGGACCTTCGCCAATCTGGAGGGGCGGGTCGCCGAGTCCATGAACCACTTCGCCGAAGTCCTGCGTCTCGCGGGCGAGTTGAGGCACGACGAGTGGCTGATGGGTTCGATCATGACGCGCGCCGGCGACATGCACCATCAGCTCGGCGAGCACGACAAGGCGTACGACCGCTATCTGAAGGCGATCGCGCTGGCCGAGAAGGCGGGCAGCCCCAGGCTCCTGGGCAAGACCCTGCTGCGCCTCGGCGGTCTCCAACTCGACCTGGAGCGGCCCACCGAGGCCGTCGGCACCCTCCGTAAGGCGGAGAGCCTGGCCAGGCGCCTCGGGGATGTTCCCCTGTACTCCGCCGCCCTCGACCGACTGTCCACGGCCGAGGCCGAGTTGGGCAACGTAGCGGCGGCGGCCGAACTGCGGCGCCGGTCGCGCACCGTCCTGGACGAGGGCACCGACGCCGCCCCGGGGTTCGCGATCCGGCACCGGCTGCTCTGGCACGACGCCGTGGCCGAGGACCTCTCCGGCTCCCGCGACTTCTTCGAACGCGGCACCGCCCTGCCCGACGCGGACGCCAACCGGGCGAGAATCTCCCGCGCGTTGGACGACCTCGGCGACCACGACCGGGACCGCGACCGGGACCACGGCCGCGACCACGACCACGACCGACGGCCGCGCCGGGGCTCGGCGGATTCAGCAGATTCGGCCGATTCGGCGGATTCAGCCGATTCAGCGGATTCCTAGACCGGGTCGCCGTTCTCGTTCAGCCACTCCACACCGTTCCCACCGGTCCGGGTGAGGCTCTTGGGGATGGCGGACTCCGGGTACTTCCAGTGGATGTTGAAGTAGCCGGGCGCGTTGGTGAGGGACCTCAGGTCGCACACCGGGTCGCCGACGATGCAGAACCGCCTGACCGGTATCCCCTCGAAGTTCGCCGGCCCCGCACCGGGCGCGGACGCCACGCCGGGTATGCCGAGCCCCTTGGGAACACGCGCCCCGAAACCGGTGTCGGGCTGCATCGGATCGGCGTAGAGCATGCCGTCGACCTGCGACCGCGGGATCCCGGTGTTCCCCTTCGCGATCTTCTGCAGCACCTCGTCCGCCGCCTGGGCACCCTGCGAGTAGCCGGTGATCGTGAGCTGGGCGTCGGGGTGCGCGTTGTGGGTGTCCTGCGCCGCCTTCAACCCCCGCTCGATACCCAGTTGCACACTGGCGTCGTACGTCGGCGAGGTCAGGGCCTCCGGGTTGACCTTCCCCGACGGCTCGACGAGTCCGCCGGAGGGGCCTATGAGCGGGCCCGCGGAGGCCGGGTAGCAGACCTTGATCGCGGCGGCACCGAGCCCGAACGCCTGGTTCGCGGCGTCGTACGAGGACGTGGTGTTGGGGCAGCCGTCCTTGTTCGTGGTGGGACCGGTGCCGCCTATCTCTATGTAGTAGTGCTCAGCGCCCGCCGTGCCCTCCGCACCCGCCGCGCCCTCCGCATGCGCGGCCGGCGCGAACGCGACGGCGCCACCGGCGGTCAGTACCGCCGCCACGGCAGTGGCGCGGACAACCCCTGCGGCCCTTGCGGCCCTTGCGGCCCTTGCGGCCCTTGCGGCCCTTGCGGCCCTTGCGGCCCTTGCGGCCCTTGCGGATCCTGCCACCTTGTTCGTCTTCGACATGACGCGATGTCCCCCTCGGATCGTGAACGTGCCGGACAACCAACGCGGTTGACGCTAGGCACCGGTGTTCACATCCCGTTGTCATCTCGATGACAACGCAGGTGGCTCGGCATGCGGCGGGCCGGAGGGGGGCCACCCGCCCAGCCAACGACGCCACTACTCCCCTTCGTCGGGCGACTTCCTCTTACGGCCCAGGACGACCGACGCGCCGCCCACCAGCACCAGCAGCACCGCGATGCCCGCGATGATCGGCGTCGCGTTGGAGCTGCCGGTCTCGGCGAGGTCCGTACCGGTCCCGTTCTCGCTGCCGCTGCCGGTTCCGCCGACGGACGCCGGGCTCGGCTGCGTCGTCGTCTGGGTGGTCAGGCCGCCGTCCGCCGCAGAGCCCGCCGCGGCGGTCGTCTCGCAGTCCAGGACGCCCCGCAGCCGCTTCTCGAAGCCGTGCGGCCCCTTGATCGTGAAGTCGTACGCCTGGTCCTCCTGCAGGGGTATCGTCACCGTCCGCTTCGCCTTGGCCGGGATCGTGTGCCGGGTCCCCATCAGCGTGAACGTGTACGGCGCGGCACCGCTGTTGGTGGCCGTGATGTCGACGCCGTGCCCGGCGCAGTTCTCGCGCGCGGACAGCGCGGGCACGGCGCCCTCGCTCCCCCAGTTCGCCGTCGCGGTCGCGGAGACCGTGGACTCGCTCGAGCCCGCGAGTATCTGTGTCTGGCTTCTGCTGTCGGACGCGAAGGCCCGGCCGACCGGAACCGTCGTCGACGCCTGCACGGTCAGCTCCGCCGAACCCGCCCTGGACCCCTTCGGTACGTCGAAGTAGAGCCGGCTGCCGTTCTTCGCTTCGGTGACGCGCTCCCCCTTCTCGTCGACGAGTCGGACCCCGCCCGCGGCGGCCTCTGCGGGCGGCAGCACCGTGACGCCGTCGGCGTTCGTGTGCACGGTGACCGGGCCGAGGCGCTCGCCCGGCAGCCCGGAGACGGCCTGCGGCGACAGGGTCAGCGAGGCCTGCGGCTCCGCCAGGTCGCGCGCGCCGCGCTGCAGATAGTCGGCGAGCTTCTCGGCGGCGGGACTGACGGCGTCGACGTCGACCTTGTCGTGCTTGTTGGAGTATCGCCAGATCGCGACCTGGGTGCCGGCCGCCGCCTGCTGCTCGGTCAGGCTTCCCGCATGCGCCTTGCGGGCGAGCGCGGCGAGGTCGTTGACCTGCGGGTACGAGTTCTGCAGGATCCAACGGATGCGTCCCGCGTCCGCGTTGTCGTGCAGCGACGTGCCGGACCAGGACGTCTCCCGGTACTTGGCGTCCGGCTGCGTCGGGTTGTGGATGTCGACGCAGTACGTCTGGAGCGTCCCGCCGTCCTCGACGGACATCCGGAACAGGCCCGCCGACACCTTCTCGTCCTTCCCGGCCTCGTGGATCACAGCCGAGTCGTACGTCTCCAGGCCACCCAGAGTGGCGCTCGCACCACTCTGTTCCGTGGCACCGTCGTCGGCGTGCGCGACACCCGCGCCGGATATCGCGCCGCTCGCCATCAGTCCCGACATCAGGGCCGCCACGGCGAGACGGGCTGCGCCTCGCCCACGCCGCGCGGTCCATGAGCACACTGAAAACACGTAATTCCCCTTCAGGCAGGACGTGTTGTCACATGGGGGGTGGTGTCCCGCCGGCAGAATCAACGCCAACCACGGTGTTTCGGCTGGCCCTTGCACTCCTGGTCCGTGGCTGCACTCGCTGCGCAGCGGTCCCCACGGCCCCCGGAGTCACGCTCGGCATCCTAGGGAAATGATCTTGCGTGATCCCCGGAGCCGCCTTCCGGCAACCGATCCGAATCGCAATCGTTATCGCCAACACCGTTTCCGAGCTGGGCATATCGACAAATCGCCGAAACGGGGAGGCCGTTGGGTCGCGGTTCGGAACGGGAACGGTCAGCCCACCGGTTGAGGCTGGGACGGGGACTGGGATTCGTCCATGTCCGGCTCGGCACCGCCCTCACCCCCCGCCCCCGCATCGGACCCCACGCTCGCCTCGTCCCCCGGCTTCACCACGTCCCACGGGGAGTCACCCTGCGGCGCGTTCTCCACGCTGGGCCGCGACGGCCGCCGGAACGCGGACGTACCCCGCGACAGGTCGTGTCCGATCGCGACCGCCTCGATGTCCGCCGACGTCCAGTGCTGCCCACCCCGCTCCTCGTCGCGCACCTTCAACTTGCCCTGCACCACGACCGGTTCGCCGAGCGCCAGCGAACTCTGCACATTCGTCCCGAGGGTGCGCCAGGCCCACACCGTGAAGAAGTTGGTGTGCCCGTCCACCCACGCGTTCTGCACCCGGTCGAAGCGGCGCGTGTGCGCCGCGAGCCGGAAACGGGCGACCGGCCCGGTCGGCAACTCCCGGAAAACCGGGGTCGTCGCCACGTTCCCCACCACGGTCACCATCGTCTCGCTACCCATCTGGAACCCCTCCCGTTACGCAACCGGCCCCGACCCCACCGAGTCAGAGCCCCCGCCCCGACCCCACTGAGCCAGGGCACCGGCCCCGACCCCGCTGAGCCAGAGCCACGGCCCCGGCCTCGCTCGCCCAGGGCACCGGTCCCGGCCGCACCCGGCCAAAGACACCGGCCCCGGCCGCACCCGGCCAGGACACCGGCCCCGACCGCACCGGCCAGGACATCCGTACGCGGCCCGAGCCCGTCCCGAGCCGCGATCACAGATTGCCCCCGCGCCGCGATCCCCGCCGACGCCTGTGCCCTACCCGCGGGTTGTGGAAATCCCCGTCACTCCCCCGGCCACCGCCACTCCCCCGGCCACCTTCACGTACTGCTCCCGCACCTCCCGGTACCGCAGCAGCTCCGCCGCGACGGGGTCCAGCACCCGCGCCCTCCCGCACGCCGCCGCCGCGTCCCTGAGCCGCCGCTCGGCCTCCTGCCCGTACCGGCGCGCGGGCCCCTTCGCCGCCATCCGGCACGACCACTCCACGCACGGCCCGCCCACGATCCCGGCCAGCACCAGCAGCAGAGGCACGCCCACATTCGACGCGAAGACCCCGACGACCTGCCCCACCAGCCACAGCACACCCAGCACCTGAATCGCCGTCATGAACACCTGGGCGAACACGGCGACCGGCCACCAACCGGGCCGAGGCGGACGCCCTGCCGACGCGCCCTGCTCCGACCCCAAGTGATCATCGGCGGCATCGGAGGCACCAAAGGAGACATCGGAGGCCAACTCGTCGAGCGCCTCCGGCAGCCCCTCCCCGCCCCGCGCCGCGGCCTCCCGCACGGCCTGCCCCCATGCCTCGGGCAGCCCGGCCGCGGCGGAGTCACCAACCACCCGCACCGCGTGCTCGACGCGCTGCCGCGCCGTGATCTCCTCATCGTCGGCGACGGCCGCGGGAGCCGTGGCAGCCGCTTCACCCGCGCGCCGCTCCTCGTACCAGCGCCAGAGCCTGAGCCACGGCGTGCCGCAGGCCCGGCCCGCGCCCCGACTCCACTCCCGCTCGGCGGCCTGCCCGGCGGCGGCCGCACCGACCGCCTCGGCGAGCCGGTCCGCGAACTCCTCACGGGCCTCCTCGCTCAGCCCGCTCTGCCGCCCGACCGCGTACACCGGCTTCAAATGGTCGGCGGCGGCGTCGACATCGGCGCCGATCCGACGCGCGGCGGCCCTCCGATCGGCCGTGAACTGGTCAAGACAGTCCCGCAGTTCGTCCACACCCTCACCGGTGAGGGCAGACAGCGGCAGCACCGTGGCGCCGGGCTCCCCGTGCTCTCCGAGGGCGATGCCGTCCTCGTCGAGCAGCCTACGTAGATCGTCGAGAACCTGTTCGGTCGCGTCACCGGGCAGCCGATCCACCTGATTGAGCACCACGAACATCACCTCCGCGTGCCCCGCCATCGGCCGCAGATACCGCTCATGAAGCATCGCGTCGGCGTACTTCTCGGGGTCGACGACCCACACCACGGCGTCCACGAGCCCGAGCACCCGGTCGACCTGCTCGCGGTGTTCGGGCGCGGCGGAGTCGTGATCGGGCAGGTCGACGAGGACGAGCCCGTCGAGCTCCGCCTCCCCCTGCTGCCCCGGCACGGGCCGCCGCCGCGCCCGCCCCGGAATCCCGAGCCGGTCGAGCAGCCCCGCGGCCCCGTCCGTCCAACTGCACGCGATCGGCGCGGAGGTGGTGGGCCTGCGCAGCCCGGTCTCCGAGAGGTTCACTCCGGCGAGGGCGTTGAACAGCGTCGACTTGCCGCTCCCCGTAGCGCCCGCGAGGGCGACCACGGTGTGCCGCGACGACAGCCTGCGCCGGGCCGCCGCCTCGTCGAGCACCTGCCCGGCCTCGGCGAGCGTCGCCCCGTCGAGCCGCGTCCGCGAGAGCCCGACGAGCTCGCGCAGCGCGTCGAGCCGCTGCTTCAACTGCCCGTCGTACGACCCCGATCCCGCCGGCACCGCCGGCACCGCCACCTCGCCACCCTGCTTGGCGACACGCCGCGCGATGAGCCCGTCGTCCCACGGGGTGGACCCGCCGTCCCCGGCACGCCCTTCGGGAGCCCCGGACGCCGTAGAGGTTCCAGCGCGCGGCAGGTCTCCCAGGTTGTCCGCGAGATCGGTCAAATCAGAGTCGTCCAAGGGATCGACGGGAGTGGTGACGGACTCGGCGGGACCAGTGGGACCAGTGGGACCAGTAGGACCAGTGATGTCAACGGGGCCCACGGGATCAACGGGGCTAACGGGGTCAACGGGATCAACAGGGTCAACGGGGTCGGTGTGATCCGTGGCGGCGGAGGCGGTCAGCGCCCTCACCTCTCCTTCTGCAGCAGCGAAAGGGCCGCGATCAATTCGGCCTGGGATTCCGGGGTGATGTCGAGGGCGTCGAGCGGCGCGAGCCGACGCTCACGCTCCGCGCCGAGCACGTTGTCGAGGTACTCGCTCAGGAGCTGCCCGCCGCGATCGCGCAGCCGTAGGGCACCCTGGGCGCCGATCCGCTCGGCGAGGTTCTCTCCCGCGGCCTTGCCCCGCCGCCCGCCGAGCAGGGCGGTGGCGACGAGCGCCGCGACGGCATCGGCGTCAGGCGGCGAGGACTCCATCACCTGCGCGGCAGCCCGCGCCTCGTCCTCGGCGTACTCCTCGAGCACCCGCCGCCAGCGTCGTACGGCCAGCCCAATGCGCTCCTCGGCGGTCCCGGACTCGGGCTCCGGCCTACGTAGTTCGGCGGCACGCGCGCCGGGCTCCCGCCGCCACGCCTCGTCGACCCGCTCATCGGCAGCGGTCACAGCACACGCCAACAGCGAACCAAGACTCTCGACGAGCGCGTCCAACAACTCACCGGCCGCGCAGTCCGCCGGATAACTCCTCCAGCGCTTCAACGCGTTCCCGGCGAGCACACCCCCCTTCTGCAAACGCCGCAGTACGCGCGCGTGCTCACCCTCGTACGCATCCTCTACGGCGGTGGTGAGGCGGACCACGGCGGAGTGCTGGGCGGCGACGGCGGAGGCCAGCTCGGGCATCCGGGCGCGCAGCGAATCGAGGGCCCCACGGGTGGTACGCACCACGGCCCGGGCCCGCGCCTCGGGATCCTGGGCACGATGGGTCAGCCAGGCACGCAACGGTGCGACGGCGGTCGCGGGCAGCAGCCCCCCATTGCCCGTCGACTCCGGAAGCTCCGGCACGGTGAACCTCGGCACCTCCCCCAGCCCGGCCTTGGCGAGCAACGCCCCGTACTGCCGTGAGACGTCGGCGACGACCTGGTGGGGCACCCGATCGAGCACGGTGACGAGAGAGGCGTCGTACTCCTTGGCGGTACGCAGCAGGCGCCAGGGCACGGCGTCGGCGTAGCGGGAGGCGGTGGTGACCATGACCCACACGTCGGCGGCACTGATCAACCGAGCCGCCAGCACCCGGTTCTCGGCGACGAGCGAGTCGATGTCCGGTGCATCGAGCAACGCGAGCCCCCGCGGCAACACGCCGGAGGTCTCCACCCGCAACACGGGCTCCGCCCTCTCGGCCCCAGTCCCGAGGTCGTCCTCCTCGTCCTCCCCGTCCCCCTCCAGGGAGCCGTCGGCCTGCCTGGGCACCCATACGCGCGTGAGGTCGGGCAGCACCCGCACCCCGGAGAACCAGTGGTGATCATCCGGATGGCAGACGAGGACGGGCGTACGCGTGGTGGGCCGCAGCACCCCCGCCTCACTCACGACGCGCCCCACCAGCGAATTCACGAGGGTCGACTTCCCGGCCCCGGTCGACCCGCCCACCACGGCGAGCAGCGGCGCTTCGGGAGCGCTCAGGCGGGGCACCAAGTAGTCGTCGAGCTGCGCCAGCAACTCACGCCGGTTGGCACGCGCGCGTGGCGCCCCCGCGAGCGGGAGCGGGAAGCGCGCGGCGGCGACACGGTCGCGCAGCGCGGTAATTGCGTCGAGCAGCTGAGGCCGAACGTCCAAGGTCACCACACGTGAAGAATGCCCAATTTTGGCGGCTTTATGAAGCATATGACCGCGTCTGCGTGCCGATAAGTCACGCGATAAGGCACAGGAAGCACACAGCGGGATGGAAGGGGCGACTGGGGGCGCAGGCATAACGAGTGCACAACACCCGAGGCGTATGACGCCAAAAGCGCTGCACGATTCGCACCTACCTGCGATTATCGGGACCGCTTCACTGAACCTCCACATCGTGCCGCGGAGGCGAAGCAGCAGGGGCAGGGACTCGGGAGCCCTATCCTTGTCCCCGGCAAGGTCACGGATCACCCACATCCACCCCGACCAAGCCACCGGCCACACACCGGCCCCCGTAGCTCAGTGGATAGAGCAGGCGCCTTCTAAGCGCTTGGCCGCAGGTTCGAGTCCTGCCGGGGGCGCCTTTCTTAGGCTCCGCTTCGGCGGGGCCTTTTTGCTGGTCAGGGCGGGTGCCGGGCGGCGCTTGGGAGTCCCGGCCACTCCCCCGTCGATCAGTGCACAGGCCCGGCATCGTCCGACTCTCACCGTGTTTTCCCGGGTCGCCGTGTCGAATACGTGTCGAAGTTTTCGGCGACGCTCAGTCCCGGTGATCGAAAGCCGGGTCGACCTCGATCTCGGGTAGATCTCCGGCCGCTTCGAGGCGCTTCTTGAGATCGGCCAGTTGACCTTCGACACATCGGGCGTACGTGGCGAGGAGCACCGGCACGCTGTTGCCCGCCCAGTCGGCCACCTGCGCGGACGGGATGCCGTCGTCGAGCCACTTGGTCAGCCGGCTGTGCCGGATGTCGTACACGCGCTTGCCGGTCGGCGAGTCGAAGACGTACGGGGGCAGAACCTTCCGGCGAGCGGTGCGCCAGGCGCGGCGGATGACGGAGCCGGCGAGGATGCCGCCGCGCTCCCCCTGGAAGAGGAGATCCTCGGGCCTGAGTTTCTCGGCGGCGATGTGCGCCCGCAGCATGCGGGACAGGGCGGGATGCCCCGGCACCGTCCGCGTGTCCCCTTCGGCGCGGCCCTTGAGATCCCGCTTCTCGTGGATCTCCCCGCTGTCGGTCCACTGCCTGCCGACCTCCGGGGTCGCCGTGTGGATCAGCAGTTCGCACCACTGGTCGGTGGCATCGACGTCGGGCAGGGTCACGTCCCCTACGCGCAGTGCCACGGCCTCTTCAGGGCGTGGTGCGCAGTAGTAGAGCGTCGCGAAGAACGCGTGCAGCCGCTTGCCGCCGCGGGGTCGCCGACGGATCCAGGCGAGGAGGGCAGCGGCCTGCTCGGGATTGATCAGGCATCGCTTGTCGACGGCGTTCGTGGTCCTGGTGGAGACCGTGGCCTGCTTGCCCTGCGGCAGCGGGTTGGTCAGCAAGAGGCGGCGCCGGATCGCGTACCGCATGGCGGTGTTGAGTACGCGGCGGTGCCGTTTGCGGGACCAGGCGGCCGCGGGGCGACCGTCGAGGAGGGTGTCGAGCGCGCGCAGGACGGTGTCCACCGTCTCGGGGACCTCCCAGGCCGAGACCGGGAGGGAGTTCCGCTCCACCCAGCGGAGGATGACCGCCACGTCACGCGGTGCCTGCGCCCGCCGGTTGGTGTTGAACGCCCATTCGCGCAGCGCGGTGCGTACGTCCACGGGCCGGAACTGCGTCGGCTCGGCGCGGAGCAGGGCGACGGTGGTCAGCATCAGGGTCCGCGCGGTGTTCTTCCGGCTGTTGCCACCGAGTTGGGGCCAGCGCACATCCACGTACTGAACGGCGAACCTGTACCAGCTCATGGACGCCGACTTCGGGCGGTGGGACGTCGGGAGCCCGGTCGCGATGACGAAGGCTTCGCCCTGACTCGTGGCCCGGATCAGTTCCGCGCGGAACCCCTCGGCGAGGGCCACCGTGTCGAACGGCTCGCGCCAGCGCTTCCCGGCGACCTGCCAGCGCACGGTGTACGTGGTCTTGCGGGCGCCCTTGTACGTCAGGATCTTGTAGACCTTGACGTGGTACGTCGTCTCCATCAGAGCGGTTCCTCGCGCGCGTCGAGCCAGTAATCGAGCTCGGTCCGCCGGATTCGGAGATCACCATTCGGCAGCTTGATGCAGCGCGGGGCACGGCGCTTGGCGCGCCAGTCGTAGAAGGTTGAGCGCGAGATGCCCAGCTCCTCGCAGACCTCGGCGAGGGTGAGCATCGTGCGCGTTCCGCGCGTTCGAACAGCGGGGGTCATGCGGTGCTCCCTTCACTGAGCAGGGCTTCGCGGGCGGTTTCGCGGTTGATACGGATGTCCTCGGCGATGGACGCGGCGAAGGCGGATTCGCCAGGGGTGTGACCGTGGCCGGCGTAGCGCCAGTCGGCGAGGACGAGGGTGGTGTCCGGGTCGGGCAGGCCGAGGGCATCGCGTTGCTGAGCGGCGCGGTAGTCAGCGCGGACCTGTCGACGTGCGGTGAACGTCGAGGAGTACGTGCGGGACTTGGTCAGGAAGTGGCCGCGAAAGCCGAGCATGTGCGCCCAAGCCCACAGGCGCCGTTCGGGGTAGAGCGGGTCGAGGTCGTGGCAGGCGCGAATCAGGCGGGAGGTGTGGTCGGGCACGTGCGCGCGGTCAAGCTCGGCGAGTTCGCCGATTCGGCGGTCCAGGGCGCCGGTTTCCTCGGCGGCCTTGGTGGCGTACTTGGCGACGTAGGAGGTCACCTTGCTCTCGCTGACGTCATCGGTGTCGAAGGCGGTGATCGCGCTGACGTCGAGCTTCGTGCCCCAGCGCAGGAGCCGGGCCGGCTGGTCACCGACAGGCCGGACTCGCACGCCGACGTAGGGATGAACCACGGCCTCCCGGATGCTGTCCGTCAGGAGGTCGATGGTCGCCCAGGGCGGTGGGGGTGTGTCCGGCCCGTCGGGGCCGTCGAGGCGGATGACGGCATGGAAGTGGATCGCGCCGCGTTTCTGGAACTCGGCGACCTTGTTGAACGACAGGCGGGCGGTGTCCCGGAACGCGGTCTGTGTGAGCCCGGCGGCGGAGGCGAGTTCGCGGCGCAGGCGGTTGATGAAGCGGTGCCACAGTTCGCCCGCGTGGTTGTTGAAGAGCACGGCGCCCGCGTAGTCGTACGTCTCCGGGGCGAGTGGCGTGCCGAGAGCGGGATCTGGTTCGGGGTGGCGGGTGCCACAGCGGCAGCGTCCGGAGCCAGTGTCGGGGATGTTGTGGACCGGGCCGAAGGAGGGTGCGGTGAGGGTGGCGAAGACACGAGGGCGTTCGCGCACGGTGGCGGGGATGTTCATGCGGTCGTCGCCGCTCAGGCCCGCGCGTACGAGGTGGTAGGCGTCGCCCGCGTAGAGGTAGGCGCAGGGCGGGCAGCGGGTGGCGCGGCGGTTGCCGCAGGCGATGCGGAGCCGGCCGCCGGGCTGCTCGCCGGAGACGGCATCGTGCAGCACCCTGCCGGTGACCTTGTCGCGGACGACGGTCCAGCCCGTCAGGTGGATCGGGTCGGCGCAGCCGCCGGTACGGCGGATCTGCTCGCGCCAGTCGTTGAAGTCGGGGGCGGAGGCGACGCGCAGGAGGTCGCCGAGGACGAGCGGGTCGAGGGTATGGGTGTCAGGCACGATCCACCGCCAATGCCATTGCCGCGGCCGCGAGTTGCGGATCAGGGATCCACAGGCCACGGGCGCCGCGGCAGAACAGGGGATACAGCAGCGGGCGGACATCGGTGAACCGCCAGTGCCACCGGCCGGGAGCGGACCACAGGGTGCAGTAGCCGTCGTCCTGGTGACAGTCGACGAGCCGGCCCACCGCGAGAACGGCGCCGTGCGGCTGGGGACGCTTGAGGAACGGCCGGGCGAGCGGGAGCCCGTACGCGTAGCGGTCGAGGGTGTGCCCGGCATGGATCAAGATCCGGCCGCGATACTTCGTCTCCCAGAAACGGTTCTCGATCCGCTTCGTGCCGTAGGCGATGCAGGACGCCCAGGGCTGCCACACGGTCAGCGCCCGGATCTCCACGGCCGTACCGGTGGAAGTGGCCATCAGAGCACCTCCAGAAGGCGGGAGGCGATCCACTGGGCGACGTTCGCGGGCACGGCATTGCCCGCCTGTTTGGTCTGCTCGCCGCCGTGTCCCTTGACCTGGTAGTCGTCAGTGAAGCGCTGGGCTCGCAGGTGCTCGCGCGGGGAGAGCATCCGGAAGTAGCAGTCCTCGATGGCGATCTCGTCCGGGGTGTCCTCGGCGCCGAGGACGACTCCGGCGGACTCGCGGGTGGCGATCGTGTGCAGCGGCACGGCCGTCGTGGTGGATCCGCCCTTGCGGTACGGGATCACGAGACCGTGGTGGTTTCCTCCGGCCGTGATCGAGGCGAGCGGATCGGCGATCGCGCGGGTGGTGGAGCCGCCGCCCCGGTGCTCGGTGATGAACGGGGCGGGCAGGAACAGGGCCTCACTGTCCCGTGTAGTCCGTGTGCGCATCGGGGTGGCCACGGTGGTGGGTTCGGTGTTCCAGCTCCCGCCCGCCGGAACCAGCAGCGGAGGGATCGCGACACCGTCGCCGATGCGCACGGTGCGGGTGGCCAGGGGTGCGGCGGTGGCGGGTACGGCGCGGCCGTCGCCCTGGTCGGAGTGGTTGACCGTGATCACGGCGGGGACGCGGTGCTTGGCCAGTCCCAGTTTGATCTTCCGGAGGGTGGAGGCGGCGAGCGGTCCACGGCCGTGCGCGGCACGATCGGCGATGCGGATGCCGGGGTCCGTCCAGTTGATCGCGGTGGCGGCCGGTCGCACGTACGGTTCAACGAGCTGGTGGCGACAGGTGGGGTTGGGGCAGCGGTAGTCGTACTGCTGGCGGTACTTGCCGATCTTTCGGCCGTTGCGCCAGGACTGCACGGCCAGCACGTCCGACTCGCAGCCCGAGCACCAGGCCGCAGGCCGTACGTCGAGATTCGGGGCGCGCATCGCGGTGCGGGTGAAGACGATGAAGATCCGGTCCCGCCACTGCGGAGCGTGCGGATTCACATCACCGTCGCCGACGTGCGCGGCGGACACCGAGACGATCTGATAGCGGAAACCGAGGATCTCCATGCCGTGCAGCCACCAGGAGAACAGCGGCCAGGCGGTCGCGAAGCGCGGCACGTTCTCGCAGACCACGGCATCGAAGTTGTGGACCTCGGCGGCGCGCAGGATGTCGTACGCCGTGGCACGGGTACGCTCCCAGGCCGCATCCTGCATCGGGCCTTCCTCGAACAGGTCCAACTGGCCCACCGTGGGCGATCCTTTGGGACGGCTCACACCGTCGGCAGGGCTGCCCTCGGTGCAGATCGGGGAGCCGACCAGGACGCGGGCCCTGGGCAGACGACGCATGTCGTAGTGGTCGAGGTCGACACAGAGGTGATCTGCCTCAGGGAAGTTAGCGGCATGGGTCTCGACCGCACGGTCCCAGTGATTCGCACCGAGGACGACGTCGAAGCCGGCCCGCCGGAAGCCGTCGGAGTCCCCGCCCGCGCCGCAGAACAGATGGATGGACGTAGGTCGGGAGGTCGCGGACCGGCGCATCATCGGGTCACCCCCGTCAGTAAGGCTGGGCGGACATCCAGACGCCTCGGGCAGGTGCCAGTGCCCCGGCATGCCGGGCAATCGACGATGACCGTGCGCAGGTGGCCTTGTGCGTCGCGACCGAGGCCGGAAGATACGGCGGCGGTGGCGAAGCCGTCGCAGTTCGGGCAGATCCGAACCGCGGCGATCGGTCGCTCGGGCATGATGAGAGTTCCTTCCGGTTCATTGGATCGGGCAGGGGCACGGCTCCGGAGCGGAGGAAACTTGGCGGTTGAGGCCGCTCCGGGGCCGGTCAGCGGCGGCGGGTGTCCGTGGTGAGGATCGAGCGGGCCACCAGTGCGACGACCGCGAGCGAGGCGGCGGTGATGGCGACCGCCAGGAGCATGGAGACCAACACGGCTCCGACCGTGAGTACGGCGAGGACCCCGCCGACGGCGGCCAGGGCGAGCGCACCGGGGGTGAGCCGCGCGACGGGTCGTGACGTGGTGGGTGCGACCGGGGTCGGGGGGTGGTGCTGGCAACCGCACGATCCGTGACCGTTCTCGTACGGTGCGACGGCGCCGAGGGTAGTGATGGTCGGGACCATCTCACCGGTGGGCCGTTCGTTGACCGGGATCCTGGGCTTGAACATGCGTGGAACTCCCTTCTCCGTGCGGGCTAGTTGAGGAACGGACTGATGACGGGCGCGAGCGGGCTGGCGGCGAGGAGGTAGCCGCCGAGAAGCAGTGCGACGATCAGCCACCAGGGCAGGCGGACGAGCTTGATACCGAGCACGCCGACGCAAAGGACGAAGAACCAGAGCGGAACGTCCATGGCTTCTTCCTCTCAGTCGAGTTGGGCGGCCAGGGATTCGGCCATCGGACCGGGCACGCCGAGACGGGCGCGCAGGGTGTCGGCGTCGATCGCGTCGCCAGTCGCGGTGCGATGCGCATCGGCGATCTTCCGGGCACGTTCCACCAGTGCCGGGGGCACCGAGATCGAGGCCGGAGCGGGAGCAGGCAAGGCTGCGGCAGGCTCGGGGGTGGGGAGCGGAGCGGCAGGACCTTCGGAAGCCGCAGGATGATCGCGTTTGAGGTCCTCAACGGCGATCTTGTTCGATGACGGATCCGACGTCAGGGTGTTCGGCGCGGGGTCGGGGTTGTGGGCGAGCAAGGTGCCGCCGAGGAAGGCGAGCGCGGGCCAGCCGGCGACCAGGAATCGCAGCCACGCGGGAGCATGGCCGAGGTCGAGGAATCCAGCGGTGGCGACGTTCGCGCCCAGCGACGCGATCAGCGCGACCACGAACCACGACCACGCCAGACGGCGGGTGCGACCGGTGCGGAGCCGTCGCCAGGCAGCCACGAGCAGCAGGTCGACGGAGATCGGGTATGCCCAGGCCTTCCATCCGGCCTGCCCAGCCGCTTCGGCGATGTCGTGCAGGTGGGCGAAGGACAGCGCCCCAGCGATCACGGCCTGCACAAGGACGGCGTCCGGGCGGATCGAGCGGTTCACGGTCTTCACCTCCTTCAAGTGGGGTGGGAACCGGGACGGGGCGGGGCTCACGCGGTCCGGCCGCCCGGTCCCGGTGTGCTGTCAGCGGCGGTTGAGACCGGGGCAGCCATTGATCATGTGGTCCAGGCACTGCGGGCAGTCCTGCCGGGGACCGAGCGCCCGGTGCACCTCGGGGTTGTGCGCGTGCCGCCAGCACTGCGGGCACTCGCCCTTCGGCGTGGACGATCCAGCAGCAGGCGAAGACGTTCCGAACAGACCCATCACGGGCTCCTCTCGTGTGGTCGGGATTGCTCAGTTCCGGGCTGCTTCGCCGGAGCCCAGGCAGGCCAGGCACAGGCCCGTTTGCTGGGCGTCGGTGGTCTCGCGCTTACGGCCGACCCGGACGGACACGGAGACCTCTCCGGAGCCCTTGCAGACCGAGCACTTCACCGGCTCCGCAGGGGCGGAAGTGGGCTTCTTGCGGCGTGGAACGGTCATGGATCACCCCTCCGATCCGGGGCGCTCGGTGCCGCCGGAGTCGGGCGGGACACCGTCCACGGGAAGCGAGAGGGCCAGACCGCCACCGACGACGTCGGCGAAGTCCCGGTCCGCGCCTGGATATTCGGCGTAGAGGACGAGGTCACCGATCATCAGGACCGTGCGGTTGAAGTCGTCACAGTGGTCGCACATCACGATCAGCTCGCCTTCGTCAATGTGCCGATCGCGGGCGTGTCCTGGGCGGTGGCCCATTCCTCGACGGCGGCGGCGTACTCAGTCACCGCGTTGACGAGGTCACGAGTGAAGGCGCGGTGGTCGGCCGTCGACATGGAATCGAAGAGCGAGACGCACAGCACCTGACCGGAGTCGTCGAGGGCGAGGATCGGGGCGTGGTCGATGCCGTAGGTGTGGCACCGGATCGTGGTGTCGGCGGTGGGATGGAACGAGGCGGACAGGCTCATGACCGGGCCTTCCTTCCGGAGTTCGGGCATGGCAGGGGTAGGGACGTGGCGCGAGGCGGTCGCGCCGACCGGGTTGGAGTGAGCGGGTTACGGCGCGGTAGCCGGGGCCGATTCCGTGGCTGGAGCCGGCGCGGGCAGCAGCGCGGCGGGCCGGTAAGCGGCCAGAGCGGGAATCTCGGGAGTGAGGTGGGCGAACTTGCGGCACACGGCGACCACTTCACCGATCGAGGTCTTCGGCGTACGGATCCGGGTCCAGTTGCCCGAGGAGTCACCGGCCACGGCCATTCCGGCTCGCTCGGAGGCGATCGCGGTGGCCGCCTGCACGGCGAGGTCGTTGATGTCGCCCAGGCCCATCTCCGCCGTCTGCTTGTCGTTGCAGCGATGCGTGACCCGGTTGGTCAACTGCGCCCGCAACGCAGTGGCGCCCTTTCCCAGCTCCGAACCGAAGCGCTGACCGGCGATCTCCAGATGGATGCCGACCGCGCGGGAAAGCTGGGCAAGCCTCACGAGCTGGGTGACCATGCGATCCCGCCGCACGGTGTCGACCTTGGAAGCGACGAGGAAGAGTTCGGCAATCTCGTCGACCAGGACCACGATCGGTACCGGCCGCAGCTTGGCGGGCAGGCCCCAGATGTCGGACGTGATGTCCTCCAATGGGGTGTCCGGGGCGATGCCCTGATGCAGGCACAGCAGGTCGAAGCGGTCCTCCATCTCCCCCACCAGCGCATCGAGCAGGCCGTCTGCCTCGTCCGGCGTGGTGGCCAGCGCCGTCAGCCGGGGCGCGAAGGCGTTTTGCTCGACCCCTCGCTTGCAGTCGATCCCGACCACGGCCACATGCAGCGGCGCCAGCGCCTTGATCAGGCAGCGCTGGAACATCGACTTGCCCGACTTGGTGGCGCCCAGGGTCAGGCCGTGTGGCGAATCCTGGTAGTCACGCACGTACGGGAGTCCGTCCTCGCGCAGCGCGACCACAGCCGACAACGGGCCGGGGGCGAGACGACGTGGCATGCGGACCCTGGCGAGGATGTCGAAGGCGATCAGCCGTACCGAGACAAAGCCAGGCTTGAGTTCGACGACGTGCACCGAGTGCACTGCCCAAGCGTGCCGCAGCCGCTCAGCAGCCTTGGTCACGTCCTCCGGGGTCAGGCCGGCGGGAAGCTTCATCCGCAGCCGCGCACCGGTCGCAGTGGGTCGGATGCCGTGCACCCGAGGGATCCGAGGGCGGGCCACTTCAGCGCTGACCGCCTTCTTGGCGAACACCTTCCACCAGGCCGGGGTCACCGTCAGCGCACACGCCTCCATGGTCTGCCGGTAGGGGAAGAACACCCGCGCCATTGCAAGCGGCAGACCGAACAGGACCCAGTACACGGCCGGAGCCTTGGCCCGCGCGATCAATGCGAGCACCACCAACGCGACGACGAGCCATAACAGTCCGGTCATCGCAGGTCAGCCCTTACCGTTCGAGCCGGCCGGGGTCAGGGTCTTCGCGGTGACCGCGATCGCGCGATAGCTGATGCCGTGCCCGAAGTCGTTCTCCCACGGACGCGCCACCAGACCGGGCAGCTCCACCGACATACCGGGCGCCAGATCGGGCTGGATGCCGTCCTCGGCGACCACGACCGTCACGGCGTCCGGACGAGCGTCCACGATCACCGCCACGTTCACGTTGTACAGGGTCTTTCCAGAGGTCCGGTCGGTCGCGATCTCGCCGGTCTCCCGGTTCTTGACCTTGGTTTCCGGCTCCTGGATCAACATCACCGTCATCTCACGGGTGTCCACAGGAATCTGACGCATCGTCTCTTCTCCTGATCTCGCGGTGAGTTGAGATTCGCCAGTACGGCGACCAGATCAGGGAAGCGCTACAAGGGGTGGACGCATCTCGGTCCGGAGGGACGTTGTGGGACGTCTCCAGAAGGGGTAAAACGTCCTTAGCCGTCCGAGCCTCAGGGAAGGACCGCGGACATGGCAAACGAACGCTTACGCGCGGCGATTTCAGCAGCAGACGAGACGATCCAGTCGGTGGCCGAACGCGTCGAAGTGGACCCCAAGAGCGTGGAACGCTGGATCACACTCGACCGCACCCCGCACCGCCGACACCGCTGGACCACGGCGAGCTTCCTCGGAGTCGACGAGGTCTACCTCTGGCCGGTCATCGAGAAGCAGGCCGAGACCGCCAGCGCTTCAGAGCTGGTCACGTTCTACCCGCACCGCGGCGCCGTACCGACGTCCCTGTGGCCCTCCCTGCTCGAAGGCGCGAAGAGCCACATCGAAGTACTCGTCTACGCGGGGCTGTTTCTCTTCGACGGATACCCGGATCTTCCCGAGCAGTTGGCCGAGAAAGCCAGGGCTGGAGCCGAGGTGCGCATCCTGCTGGGCAACCCGGATTCAACGATGATCCGCCAGCGCGGCGAGGAGGAGGGCATCGGCGAGAACCTGGCAGCGCGAGCCCGGATCACTCACAGCTACCTGGAACCGGTCGCATCCACCCCCGGACTCGACATCCGACTCCACGAAACGATCCTCTACAACTCCATCTACCGGTTCGACGACGACATGTTGGTCAACCCTCACGTACTCGGAGCCCCCGCCGGGCAGAACCCCGTGCTGCACTTCCGCTACCTCCCCGGAGGCCGCACGTTCCGGCACTACATGAAAAGCTTCGACTACGCGTGGAAGCACGGACGTCCCACGTAGACCTTCTCGTCGGCCGAGCGTGCGACGCTGGGTTCATGGCCCGCATCGACTACGTGAATGATCCCAACGCCCCCAAGGCGAACAGCATCGTCCCCTCGGTGGTCGCCGTCGCAGTCAACGACGCCGGACAGGTCCTGTTGATCCACAAGACGGACAACAACCTGTGGGCACTGCCCGGAGGTGGTGTCGAGGTCGGAGAGTCAGCCGCCGACGCCGCGGTACGGGAGACCAAGGAAGAGACCGGCATCGACGTCGAGGTGACGGGCCTGGTCGGCATCTACACCAACCCGGGCCACGTCATGGCCTACGACGACGGCGAAGTACGCCAACAGTTCTCGCTCTGCTTCACAGCCCGGATCACCGGCGGAGAACTGCGAACAAGCAGCGAGAGCAAAGAAGTCGCTTTCGTCGAGCCGAGCACGCTGGAGGACCTCAACATCCACCCCTCCATGCGGATGCGGATCGAACACGGCTTGGCCGGCCTGCCCACGCCGTACATCGGCTGATCACTTGTCGAGACGTACCCGGGTGCGCTCGACAGCGGCTGCCAGATACGGACGTGCCTTGCTGATCGCGATGTACACCACGCTGTCCGGCTCGTACCGGTCGAGGATCTCGTCCATGCGCCGGCCGAAGTCGAAGGACTGCCCAGCTGGCCCCGTGGTCATGTCGGCGTAGATCAACGCGTCGAGGAGCGACGAGTCCTCCCGCTCGTACGCAGCCAACTGGTCTGCCAACCCACGCTGCTGCGCCTCATAAACCGCACCCGAGTGATGAGCAACCAGCCGCACGAGCCGACCAGGAGCGCCCAAAGACTCCAGGTGCCGAGCACCATCAAGCGGGTGGAATCCCGTCTCCCGCAGTTCCGGGGCATAGCCGACGTCATGCAACCAGGCAGCCGCCTCAAGAAGATTGCGCTCAGCTTCCGGCACGGCCGCAGCTACCTCGCGTGCGCGCGCTGCAACGGCCTGAGTGTGCAGCCAACGGTCCCCGAGCTGAGGCAACAGAGACTCGGCCAGCTCCGCAGCACCCCGAGGCGTGTCCAGTGCAGTAGGCATGAATCGCACCGTATCGGAGCTACCGACCAGCCAACAGAGCGCGATCACCACTCCCGATCACGTCGTATACCCACTACTGCGCAAGCGACTTCGGCAATCAGCCGCTCAGCCACACACGTCGACGCCGGGCCACCTCGTACAGGGTCTCGACCTGATCCTTGGCAAGGACACCATCGAGTGGCGCCAGCGAGGACACCTCTCGCTCTCGGTAGACACGCACGGTGAACTGCGTAGGGGCCCTGGCCACATCTTCGGCACCCACCAGGACGATCGCCGGTTCGACCGGGACGTCGAAATCGACGTACAGCTCCAAGACAGCTCGCACACGCTGCGCCTCAGCCTTACTCGCGCGGGCATAGGGCCGAGCAGGACCATGGTCTATCCGAGCCATCTCGTCACCGACCCACACGCTCTTACCGTCGTGGTGCTTGGTGTTGATCGCGAAGACACCGCCAGGGCCGATCAGCAGATGGTCAATGTCGGCACCGTTTGGCAGCGGTATCCCGTGCAACACTCGCCAGCCCGAGTTCTCCAGCCGGCGCAGCTCATTACCCACACGGCGTTCGCCTTCCAGCCCAGCGAACCAGGAATCCCATTCCGTGGACCGGCCCCGGAGACGGGCCCAGGCCCTCTGCGCGCGCGTAGGCCCACGCTCGGCGATCAGGCCAAGTAGCCGAGCCCCAGGGCGATTCGCGGCCAGATCCTCCCCCGGAGACAGAGCGGGCAGCGACTTCCTGCGCGTGTCCCTGGGTCGTGGCGCAGCCGATGGCCGACGCGATGACGGAGTACGAGCAGCCGGACGACCCTTCTCATGGCGCGGCTGCGACCCCCGGTACACACGAAGCGACCCCAAGGCCTCACGCCGATAGCGCTCGTCCAAGATCTCAATCTTCCCGGTACGGCAATCCATCCAAGCCACCGCGGTGCCGTCCGGCAGGTTCACGTACAACCGATCGTGTCCGTGCCTCTTCCAACGCACAACCTTGAGCAAGCCCATGACCACCCCCGACAGCGTCCCAAGGGTCATGGCAGCAGCGGTTCAACAACCCCGCAAGAGCGCCGATCGGCCAGCGCGGACAAACTTTCCCTACGTCATCAAGGGCTCGCTCCGCTCGCCGATCGGTGCCGGTCCCGCTCGTGGATCATTGCCAACCCATCCGCCGATGGCGCCCACCGTGAATCACCGGTCGCGCCCGGCTCGCCGACCACCGCCACCCCGATCCGGCCTCGGAAAAGGAAAAAGAGCACAGGCGAACTTGATCGTGCGCAGGCGCAGGACCGTCCTCCTCGACGCCACAAGCCCGCGTTACAGATGACGAGCCATCGATCACAAGGAAGCAAGTGCCGCGCACAGCGCGGCGGCGCCGGCCGGACGCCGCCGCGCGGCCCCTCAATGTCTTCGCCAGCGGGGCCGCGCGCCGTCGCCCGCCCGCGCCCGCAAGGGGGCAAAGACCAGCGCTGGGCATGTCGGAGGGGAACGGAAGAGCAGGAAAGAAGCTTTGGGTTGACCGATGAGGCCGGATCGGGGTGACGGTGGTCGGCGGTCCCACGCTGCCGAGATTCACGGGCACCTACGGCCCGCTGACCACCGCACGAGGCAACAGCCGACCGCGGGCGCGCCCTTGATGATGAGGAAAGCCGTCGTGGCTGGACCCGGTCGGCTCCACGGCTTTAGACAGCCACTTTGGGGCGAGCCTCGAAGATCATGGCCCCGCGTCGAGCACCAACGGGCAGGTTCACTACCTGCCCGACTCGCGGTCAGCTTAAGGGGCCATGATCACTCGCCCCAAAGCAGCTCCAGCCCAAACCCGCTCCACCGACCGCTGACACCCTGCTGAACGGCCGCTGAGTCCGCCCTGTCAGTGGGGCATGGGATGATCCCTCACATGCTCACGTCTACGCCGTCCAGCCCCCCTCTGTCTGTCGCAGGTCTCTTCGCAGGCATCGGCGGCGTCGAGCTGGGACTGCAAGCTGCCGGCATGCGTACAGAGCTTCTGTGCGAGTGGTGGGAGCCCGCGCAAGCAGTCCTCAGACATCATTTCCCGGACGTACCCCTTCACGACGACATTCAGACGCTTGAATCGCTACCCGATGTTGACGTAGTCACTGCGGGATTTCCGTGCACCGACCTGTCACAAGCCGGACGGACCGCTGGTATTCACGGACGGGCATCAGGCATGATCAAGCATCTGTTTCAACTTCTCGAAGATGCATCGCCTAGATGGGTCGTCATTGAGAACGTGCGCAACATGCTAGCCCTAGACCGTGGCACTGCTATGGAATACTTGGTCACACAGTTTGAATGCCTCGGTTACACCTGGGCCTATCGACTGGTTGACTCACGATTCACAGGTGTACCTCAGCGTCGCCACAGAGTGATTTTGGTGGCCTCCAAGTCAGAGGATCCACGCCAAGTGTTGTTTGCCGACGACGCAGGGGAGCGTCCAGACCACTTCTACCGCGAAGACACATACGGTTTCTACTGGACTGAAGGGAATACAGGACTTGGCTGGGCAAGGGACGCCATTCCCACACTAAAAGGCGGGTCCGGTCTAGGAATTCCATCTTCACCTGCCATCTGGACAAAGGGCGCACCAGCTGGACGAGCAATCGTGACCCCACTAATTGCTGATGCCGAGGCTCTGCAAGGTTTTCCCAGAGCTTGGACCGAACCCGCCCAGCAAAACTCACGCCCAAGCCTACGTTGGAAACTGGTCGGCAACGCCGTCACAGTGGGGGTGGCAGAGTGGCTCGGCAGGCGACTCGCCAATCCGGGCACCCCAATCCCCCTGCCCAGCCGGTTGCTCCCCGCGGGCTCTCGTTGGCCTACAGCCGCATGGGGAAGCGCCGACAGTCGGCACACCCTAGACGTGAGCCTCTGGCCTGAACAGCATCCGTACAGACATCTGAGCGACTTGGTTGAGCTGGATCTGGCTAAGCCGTTGAGTCTCCGCGCGACCACAGGCTTCCATGACCGCCTGATGCGGAGTCGCCTCCGCTACCAGGAGGCCTTCGCGCTCGCGCTCAAAACACACATCGAGCACATGGAACACCCCACCGCTTAGCATCTTTAGCTAGGACCCCTGACAGAGATGCGGCTCCGCCACTAAGGTGGCGCTGTGACGACACAGGAACACCTGCAACAGCTCAGCCGCATCCTGGCCACGGTGGACCACTCGGCCCCAAGCGTGAGTAAGTACCGAGAGCTGCAGCTCTTCCTGTCTGATTTCACAGAACTTGAACCTCAGCTCATTTACCCCGCATACGTGAGCAAAGCGGGCAATATGAGCGTGCGGGGCACCCAGTCGAGACGCGCACAAAGCGCATCTCTTCTAGTGTTTGTGGTAATGCGAGGGGACCAGGATGAAGAAATCCATCGCGCCGCTCGCGAAATCGCCAATAAAGAAAACAAGCCAATTGTAATTCTGCAGTCGAGTGCAGATGATTCTTGGGCTCCGACCTATGGACTTATCCCTGTGGGGGATATCAGAGCGGCAACTGTAGTGTCGCGAATTAAAAATGCATTCGGCGAATTCGAGATTGAACGCCATCCGAAGAACTCGCGGAAACCAAGGCCTTCCCCCTCTTCGCCTCCTCCACAGCGAACCGATCCGGTCAAGTTCATCACCCTGCCAAGTCGCACAACCGAAGTTGAGCCCAGTGGGGAGACCTTCCTACTCATCCCAGATACATGGGATGACTTCGGCTACGGAACGCTCTTCGATCTAGTATATCGCGACGCCTCAAACACCTCCCACGCGATGGGGCAGGTAAAAATCGCTCACAAAGAGCAGACTCATGGTCGCCCGCCACTTCCACAAGAGTTTCTGCATCTCGACGACAATTTCTTTTCTCTCGGCCAAAGCGCCGAATACTACGAGGCATTGACCACCCCATTTGGCCTGCGAAACATTGCTCTAGCGTCTCTTCGAGATCTAGCCTTCAGCGATAGGGACGTCACAGAATTCTTGCGCTATGAGGTGACAAAGAAGTCTCTCCTGCGGGCAGTGCCCCTTGCTACAGTCGAAGGACAATTTCGACGCGTCGCCCATGGCGGAGTAAAGGTACGGGACTTTCTTTTTCAGTATTCAAGCCCAGAAATCGAAGAGCTTGGCCGAAACTCGCTTGATCTTCGATTCGAAGTCTTCACCAACAGCCAGCCGCCAACGAACGTTCATGTTCTCATTGGAGGTAATGGAGTCGGAAAAACCACCCTCCTGAAGGGGATGTCGGCGGCAGTCTCTCCTGGAGACACCGTCGAGCCTGGCGAACAGGGGAGTTTCATCGATCTTGAACCAAGCGATGCCACGGGGCGAGACAATTTCCCATTTCAGAACGTTATCTTCGTAAGCTTCAGCGCTTTCGATCCTTTTATCGCTAGAGCCCTACCGGCGGAAGCTGATGGCGAGCAAGAAACCTTGTTCTCTCTTCGCGGCCCCAAAGTCCCAATTTCATACATTGGGCTTGGTGACCCAGAAACCGATGATCGGCGACCTCGTGATATCCAGTCGCTCGCTCAAGAATTTGCAAGCACGGTAGGGGAGGTTGTCAGAAATGCGACCCTCCGCGACAGATGGAATCGCGCCATAGGGACGCTTGAGCGCGATCCGCTATTTAAAGACCTAGATCTGAGGTCACCACTCCACCTTGAAAACGTCCACTCGCCCGATACTGTTCTGTGGACGGAGACGGACGCTAAGCTACTCGACGCCTTCACGCGAGCTAGTTCGGGTCACAAAGTGGTCCTACTTACCCTAACCCGCTTGGTAGCTGAAGCTCGCGAACGATCCTTGGTGCTCTTCGACGAACCCGAATCACACCTCCACCCACCTCTTCTTTCATCCTTTATGCGTGCGCTCTCCGATCTTCTCACTGAGACAAATGGGGCAGCTGTCATAGCTACGCACTCTCCCGTAGTTTTGCAGGAAGTTCCGAAAAGCTGCGTATGGAAGCTGCGCCGCAGTGGCGACCGGAGTGTGGCGGATCGCCCTCAAATCGAGACTTACGGAGAAAACGTCGGTCTGCTTACGCATGAGGTGTTCGGCCTTGAGGTGACTCAGTCTGGCTATCACGCCGATTTGCAACGAGCTGTGGGCCAAGCCTCTTCCTTCGAAGATGTCGCTGCCGACTTTGGCCAGCAGCTGGGAAGCGAAGCTCAAGGAATTATTCGTGTGCTCCTAGCCGTCAAGGGTTCGGAGGGCGCGCAGTAAATGTGGCCCGTACGTAGACCAGAAATATCCGCCAGAGAGACCTACCTCACCTGCCTCAGCGGCGTGAGAGACAAAGAACTAAAAGCCAGTTTTACAGAAGCTGTTGACTTCATCGAAGATGCCTCCGCCCGATTTGCTGAACACTCCGAACGCAGCGAAGTCCATACTTTGGAGCCGATGTCCTTCCGGCCCGAGGACAGTGGCCTTGGAGTTGCACTCAAAATCACCTCACAAGATTTATCGAAAGGGCTATACGAACAACGCATGGCCAAGGTCGGTGCCCCTGGGCGTAGAATCTACGATCGCATAAAGCTGGGGTCGGCTAACGATGTCTGCCCGCTGTGCGGTATCCGGAAAGTAAGCACCCTAGATCACTACTTGCCGCGCGTGGACTTCTCTGCACTGGCTGTCACTCCGCTCAATCTGATTCCTGCCTGTTTCGAGTGCAATAAAATTAAGCACCAAAAACGCCCAATGGAAGCAGCGGAGCAAACGTTCAACCCATATGTCGATGACGTTACAGACGCACGGTGGCTAGTGGCCACTACGTACGAGAGCACTCCCGCCACGGTGCATTTTTCCGTGGGAACGCCGTCCGGCTGGGACAGTACGCTCATTGCGCGAGCTAGGTATCACTTCGAAGTCTTCAGACTGGGCGAGCTCTATTCGCATCACGCTGTGACCGAAATCAGCAGGATCCGTGGAACGCTCCGTCAAATGTTCCGACTGCTAGGGAGCAGTGGCGTTCGGGAGCATCTGAAGGGGTGTGAAGAAAGCGCACGCGAGCACGACGTAAATGATTGGAAAGCAGTAATGTTCTCCGCACTAGCCGAGAATGACTGGTACTGCTCCGGAGGATTCGATGCGGTTGCCTTCTGATCGGTGAAGGTTGAGGTCGATTGACCGAGCAGGTCGAGTTCGAATACTTGATTCACACGCCAGCTATGACCACTCACAGAAGCAGCCCCCTACAGACTCCCGACCCTATAGGTAGCGTCGGCTTCCCATTCAGAGATCGACTGCGTGGCAATTAGCAGCATGTTGCATCTCTGGTAGTAGACCAGCGACATCGGCACTATCCCAAGCTGAGGCTGCCCCTAACCCGTTTCTTAGATCGGTAGCTGTCCCACGAGGAACTCAATCTGATCGATCTCGCGGTCGACTCCGTCTACCTGTTCAGGAGGAAGCACATCGACGCCCTGGTCCGCAGCAACAGCGAAGATGACTTCAATGCCGAAGGCTGCCGACCGGAAGTTTTCCAACCACTCCGTAGGGGCAACAGACAGTGCTGCAGCGATCGAGGACATCGCTTCGCTGCCTCGTTCGTCTATGGCGTCTGAGATCGCCATCAGATCTGCCGCCAGGGTTTGGAGCTGGATCTCGCCCCGGTCGAAGTCGTTCAATGCCTTCTCAACCAGGCGCCGCTGGTACGCCCACCACTGCACGTCGCTGTTCACTGCTTGATGATCCCTCCTGCGACGGTCACCACGCGACCTGTCTCCGTGTTCGTGATGATCGTGATCCGTTCGTCAAAGTTGTAGTGGGCCGTAGTTCCGGCGTACTTGCCGGTCACGGATTCTCCGTTCCGTACCGTGTCCTCCACCACCGTGGGCGGGATGCCCCTCGTCTGCATCTGATCCAGGGCATGGCCGGCGTAGACACGGCCTTGGATCGTCGTCGGCTCGTTGCGTGCCGTGCGCCCCTTGGACTGAGCGACTTTGACCTCGCGGTTTCCTTTGTTTCGCGTCTTGTCGCTCGCGTCCGGAGACTTGAAGCTCGTGTCCTCATTTGTGCCACGGCGTCCCACGGGGAAGCGGGCCGCAGGATCTCGAAGTACGCCCCCGCCCTCGCTGAGCAGTACGCCCGAGCCATCTGCGCCTGAGGCACCTGCCAGCCGGGGACCTGTCATGTTCAGGGCCGGGATGTCGATCGAGTTGAGGACGGTCTTGATGCCACCCGCGTTCTTGATGGCCGCAGCCGAGCTCCCGGCGCCCGCTAGAGCTCCGCCCAGGACTGCTCCACCCACGCCGGCCTCACGGGCGTGCTTGAGGCTGATGCCCTCTTGGTCGCCCGCAGCAATGTGAAGAGGCTGGGCAACAGCAAGGTCTACGGCGATGGACTCGATAGCCCCGAAGGCGACGCCGGTCATGGTTGTGCCGATGACGCCAGCAATCTCCGCGGACACGGTGACGCCGACACTCGCCGAAGCCGCGATCACACCTTCAGCAGCGGCCGATCCCGCCACGGCTCCCGCGCCGCCGGTAACGATGGCCAGCAGGATTCCCGCGCCCAATGCCGCAGCGGCAATGCCGATCTCTGTACGCAGGTGGCTGATCGCCTCATCAACGGTATCGGCGTACTTGTCGAGCGCCTTGGCGATCGAGCGAGCCGCCTCACCGAGGTCATCAAGCCAACCGGACTTCGCGCCCTTGTGGTAGCGCGCCCAGAACTCGCTGAAGGCCTCGATCGACTGGCCTTCGTTGCCATCGATGATGCTGCGGGCCGACTTGTGCGTGACCGCCGTGATCTCGTCGACCGTCTCGGCGAAAGCACGCCAAACGGAAGCGGCCTCGCGCAGCTGGTCCGAGTCGGCGTCTGGCCACCACATGCCCAGCTTCATCAGGGCATCTTTGAGTATCTCCTCGACGTCCATTAGTCGGTCAGTGCTCCTTGGTAGCGGAGTCGAAGACGTCCTTGGTCGCCAGTTCGTTCTCGTCGTGGTTGTCGGACATCGCCTTCAGTGCGTCGCCGATCGACTCCAAGCCGGTGACGAGTGTCGCGCCGGCCTCGTCGACGCCCTCCTTGGCCGGGCCATACTTGGCGTGGAAGCCATTGCCCTGCTCGTCCGCGCCCCATGGGGCTCCGAGGGCGGAGAGGCGGGATTGGAGCGTGTGCAAGGCGTCGCGCAACTGGTCGCCCTGCCGGTGGAAGACTGGTGCAGCGTCTCTGAGTTCGTCTGTGTCCACCCGCATGCGTTCGCTCACGCCACTCGCTCCCCTCAAGCCTGTTCGATCAAGGTTGCGAACGTATCGCACGGCTCTGACAGCGGGATGGTCCAACGAGCCAGTCGGCAGGCGGAGAGACACACCTCACGCCCTCGCGGGTCGAAGTTCCCGAGCAGCCAACCGAGCGCACCACAAAGCGCCAGGTCAAGAAAGCCCCACGGGCAATCACGTCCAGCGCCTTCTAAGCGCTTGGCCGCAGGTTCGAGTCCTGCCGGGGGCGCTCAAATCCTGGCTGGTCACCGTGCGCGTGGCCGGGTGACGGGATGACCGTGCGGCGGGTCAGCTCACCCAGATCGGCGGCGAACGCGGCCGGGATCGTGACCGTCAGCCAGACCTCACGCTGGAGCCGGTTGTAGCGGACCTCCAGCCGGAACGCGTCGTAGAGCTTGCGTTGAGCGGCCTCGGGCAGTTCCGCGAAGCGGGTGGTGAGGACGGGCAAGAGGTTGATCAACTCGGGGCCTGAGAGCCTTTCCCACCCCTGCCCGCCGGGCACGGAAGTCTCGGCCTGGAGCAGCGTGCCGAGCTCTGCTGTCAGGGCGCGACGTTCAGCGTCGAGCCGGTCGTAGCGCGAGCGGATGCCCTGGCGGAACGCCCTGGTGGTCTCGGGGTCGCCAACGCCGTCCTCCTCAGCGAGCTGGTCGAGCAGGGCTTCCTGTCGACGTCCCAGCACCGCGATCTGTTCACGAAGACTGGCCACACGGTCGGCAGTCTCGTCGTCCAACGACTCCGGGTGTCGCTGCGTTCCGGCTTCGGCGGCGAGCTGGGCACGGAGGTACGGCTCGCGGTCGGGGCCGAGGACACGCTCGGCGGAGAACCAGTGGACGGCGCCGAGAAGGATCTTCCCGCTGACCCAGAGGGCTTTGGGGTGCCGGTCGAACCAGTCGGCCTTGCTGCGCCGGAGTTCGTCGCGATAGCAGACGTAGTGCGCGTGCCCCTTGCTGACTTTCCCGAACATCCGGCGGTCGCACAGCGCGCAGACAACGTACGAACGCAGCGGGTAGGTACGGGTGGTGGCGGGGTGACTGTTGGGTTCGGCACCGCTGCGAGAGCCCTGACGGCCCCGATAAGCCCAGACGTCGTTGAACAACTCCCGGGTGACGAGGGGTTCGTGCACCGGCTGCGGCGACCAGACCCATTCGGATACGGGGTTGGCGCGGTTGCCGCGCTTCTTTCGCGCCCTGCGGTTCCAGACCTGGTAGCCGGTGTATTTGGGGTTGGTCAGGATGCCGCGCACGGACTGCACGGTCCAGTGGCCGACGGTGGCATCGTCCCGATTGGCGGCAGGGGGCGGGTACTTGTCCAGGTGGTGGTTGAGGCGTTCGGCGATCGCCCGGTAGCCGAGACGTTCGAGGGCTCTCATCCGGAAGATCTCAGTGACCACCGGTCCACAGACCGGATCGGGCAGGAGTCGGTGCTTGGTTCGCCCTTCGGCACGGCGGGCGGGCACGGGGTGGGGAACGCGGTCGGCAACGTAACCGTAGGGCGGCTTACCGACGTTCCAGCCCTGTTGGGTGTGCTCGATGAAGCCGTCCCAGGACAACTCCAGCATCTGCAGCACGTACCACTCGGAGACGGCCTGTTTGACCCGGCGGGTGAGGGTCGGGGTGGCGCGCTTGGCCTTGCTGTTGGTCATGATCGGTTCGTCGGCGGCGCACAGGGCGACGCCATCGCTCTCCAGCTCGAACTCGATCTTCGTACCGAAGTAGGTGCGCCGCGCCACCCGCTCGATCGACTCGCAGATCACGGCGGCGAACCGGCGGTTCGGGCTCTTGGCCTCGTCCAGGATGTCGGCGATGCCGCCGTCACGCGGAATGGGGATGTTGAAGTTCTCGTGGGCGTGGCCGCGTCCGCGGGCGGCGAGGTCCTTACGCCCGGACTCAACGTCGTAGAAGTGAGCCACGATGACCCAACCGGGCGGGAGCGCGGCGCGGGCGTTGCGGAGTTGGCGGGGCAGGGAGAGTGTCGGGTCCTGGGAATCCTCGGTGGAGGTGCGACCGAGCCACGCCACAGGCACTGCGGCCCTGGTCAGCGTTTCATCGGGCATGGGTGGGCCCCAGGGGGTGCCTGGGGGTGCGCCCTGCGTGAGCGGGGCCGGGGCGAGGGAGGATGCAGCCGACGGCGTTGGCGGCTGCGGCAGTTCGTTCATCGTGCCTTCTGTCTCTTCTCTAGCGGTGATCGGCTCCGTTGCCGTTCTCGTTCGGCTCGTTGCCGCTGCCTCTTCGCCCGCTGCGGTCCGGGGTCTCCGGTTCATCGCTCAGGGACAGGCAAGTCAGGGCGTAGCGGAGGGCTGCGGCCTGGCATCTGGCGAGCGCTTCACCGTCACCTCCTTCGACGAGGACGTACCGGACCGTCACGGTGACCGGTGCGGCTCGGCGTGCCTTCTGCACGTGGACCGGCACGGAAGCGGCTGTGTCGATATCGGTGCCGACGGATGCCGTCGACGATGGACGCTCCACACCGCGGGTGCTGTCAAGCGCGGGCACAGAGTCGCTCGGACCGTCACCGACGGGGTGGCTCTTACGCGGCACGGTCATGTGTCCGTCCGCGGCGAGGTGAACGGTGCGGGCGAGTATGAGGGCCCTCGGCGAGCGGCATACGCGATTGTTCGGGTCACACCTCTTATGGAGAAAGAAGCAGCCGATCGTGCCAAATGATCACTCGCAGTTGCGTGCCACTGGCTGCGGCGTCGGCCACAGCGGATCGGGCAAGGTTCATCCACCGATATGCAGGCTGGCCCCGATTTCCGTGGCAGATCGGCCCCTGAACAAGGAAGCAGGGGCGCCACGGGTGCTCCCCTCCAAGTGGGACACCGGACAGGACGGCCGTGATAGGAGCACCGGTAGGACGGGGCACAGGACAAGCGATCTGTCCCTCCACCTCGTTCGCAAGCTCACCTGCGGAATCCCTGGCAGCCAGGCGTCTTCGCCATCCCGTATCGGCCGGCGCGCGGCGCCGTACCGCGCACCCGAAAACTCAACGCGCCTCGGCTGGGTCTTCGAACGGATCGATCGGGAAATCCGTTCGGCGCGGGCCGATCCGCACCGGCCCGGGTCGATCTGGATCTGTCCGTACCCGCCACGGCACCGATCCGCCGCACACCGATCGCAACCACCGGAGTGACGGGCCGCACGACTATCGGCTTGATCGCCGCAGGAATCCCGATGTCGCCGACGACAGGGCCGAACCCGGCGCCCTGCTGGGTGCTGCCGCACTCACGGCCGCCAGCCCCCGCACGCGGGCCAGCACCGCCGCATGTGGCCGCCGGGTCACGCCTGTCGACAGTGCACGTCAGCCATGCGCCGACTACGCCGCTGCAACCCCACCGGCCCGATGCCGCCGCGACCTACCCACATTGGTAACTGCGGCCGAGGTCACCGCCGAGCAAGCCATTCACGGCAGCAGCGTGAACGCCGCAACATGGGACGGCTCGACCGCCCGGAAATGCCGGTGATCCAAGGTGGCCACCTCCGTCGCCTTCAAGCGCTCGGCCGTCGCAATCACCGAAGCATCCGCGATCCCCAGCGGAAAGCCCCGATAGCGGCGCATCAGCTCCACGATCCTCGCCATGTCCTCGCCGTCAGGAAACACCTGCGTCAGATCACCACCGGCCACGGACTCGATCAGGTTGATCTCCGCGTCAGCCCCGACATACTTCCCCACCAGGTAGCAGCACTCGGTCAGCACATACGGCGTGACGAGCAGCTCACCGTCGTACGACTCCAGTAGATCGGCACACCGCTCGTGATCCGGGTCGTTGCGGTTGAGGAAGGCGACCAGCGGTCCGGTATCAACGATCAGCATCGTCCTCGCCGATCTCCTCCCGGGCGATGTCCTTCGCCCGGGCTCCCAGATCGGTCGGCGGGCCGTCGAAACTCCGCAGTATCCGGAACCGGCTCGGCGAGGGCTTCACCAGACGCAGCGCATGCCGCCGTACCTCTTCGGCCTGCTCCGGCTCCAGACGGTCGATGAGCTCGTGCAGATCGCTGTAGTCATACGCCGACGTCATGGCCCTGCCCCTTCCCGCACGGAACACGTCCACGATAGCGCCGCCGACCGAGCCACTGGCTCGGCACGCAAGCCCGGACGGGGATCGCGCCGCGTCCTGCGGTCCGGCCCAGCGGCCCCTCCGGGCCGGACGCCCCTGAGCCGCGCTCACCAGCCGAGCACGGACCCACTCAAGGCACCGCCCCGTCGGTCAGCGGCCCCGCACTCGACCCACAGCAGCTTCCCGCCCTGCCCGTCCGGGAACGCGTACGCACCCCAGTCATCCGCGTAGGCCCGCACGAGAAACAGCCCACGCCCGCCTTCCGCACACGCGTCGGCATGTGGCCCACCCCGCTCGAACCCCGCGGGAATCTTCGCGTCCCCGTCCCACACCGCCACACGGACCCGCCCCGGGTCAGCAGCGCCGGGACCGAGGCGCAGGGCGTACGGACCGGTGGTGTGAAGGTGCGCATTGGTGAGCAGCTCCGAACCCAACAGCTCTGCGTCCTGAGCCAGTTCAGACCTGCCATGCGCTTCAAGGACCAGCCGGAGCAGGGCGCGAGCAATACCTGGGGCGCGGGGGTCATGAGGGAGCTGGAGGGTGTACGTGCCCGGGAACCGAGCGGGGTTGGCCGGAAGCGGGGATACGGTGGCCATGGAGTCTCCTTTTGGGAGGGCGAGTTGGAGTGTCGGCCGAGTGGATCGCGTCAGCCGGTGCCCAGTGACCAGGTCGCTCCGTCGAGCGGGATGCTTCTGGGCGAGGCGCCTGAATCGAAGGTAGCGGCATTCGGATAAACTCTTATCGATAAGAGCGGAAAACCCTTAGACGCCACCCTTGTGGGTGACCGCGTCGCCAAGGAGGCGCAGAGTCAGTGCGGAGTAACCCGACAGGGCGCCAGCTACGTCTCGGCTCCGAGCTGCGCAAACTGCGCGAGCGCGCCGGCCTGACATCCACCCAGGCCAGTCAACTGCTTGGCGTGAAGCAAAATCAGGTCAGCAACACCGAGTCGGGACGCATGGGCGTCAGCCCCGATCGCGTACGAGCTCTGGCCTGCCACTACGAGTGCGCCGACCCCACGCTGGTCGACGCGCTGGTGAACATGGCCGGCGAGCGCGTTCGCGGCTGGTGGGAGGAATACCGCGCCATACTGCCCGCCGCACTGCTCGACCTGGCCGAGGTGGAACACCACGCCCGGCGCATGCGCACGGCCATCACGGTGCACATCCCCGGGCTGCTCCAGACCGCTGAGCACGCACGCGAGGTCTTCCGCCAGGACGTTCCCGCCATCGCCCCGCCGGAGATCGAGCACCGCGTCTCGTTCCGCATCAAGCGGCAGGCGGTCCTGTTCCAGGAGGAACCAACCCCGTACCACGCGATCATCCATGAGGCCGCGCTGCGCATGCAGTTGGGCGGATCTTCCGTCGCCAAGGGGCAACTTCACCACTTGCTCGACATGAGCGAACGACCCAACGTCGTGATCCAGGCACTCCCCTTCAGCGCGGGCTCTTTCGCCGGATCCGGGCAGTCGATCTTCTACTCGCACGGCCCCGTGCCGAGCCTCGACACCGTGCACCTGGACCAGTCGCACGGGCCGGTCTTCCTGGACGCAGAAGCCCAACTGGCCAAGTACCGCGTCCTGATCGAGCGCATGGAAACCATCGCCCTGCCCGCTGCCGCCTCACGGGACTTCATCCACACCATCGCCGAGACCCTGTAAAGGACCCCAAATGCCCACGCCCGCATGGCAGAAGTCGTCCTACTGCGCGCAAGGCGACTCCTGCGTCCACGTCGCAGCCGACACCGACCGCGTCCTGCTGACCGAGTCCGCCGACCCTCGCGAAGCGATACTCACCGCCACCCCTGCAGCCTTCTCCGCACTCCTCTCCCTGATGAAGCAGAACGCCACGCGCCGTGACTGACGCTCTTCCGGCAGACATACCCGACGACCTCGCCTGGCAACGAGCCGCACCCGAAGACGCCAACGGCTCGGGCCCCTGGATCGAAATCGCCTACGGCGACAGCGAGTTGGTGTACCTGCGCGAAACCTCCGCCCCCGACACAGTCGTCACTACGACACGCACTAAATGGGACGCCTTCGCACGTGGCATCCAAGCCGGAGAGTTCGACCACTTCGTCGACGGGGTGTAGCGACCAACGCTGGATCTGCGTAACGCCCAGCCCCAGGCACTCTTCCGCCTCCCCCGCCTCGGCGTCCGTGTGGACTCCGTGACGCACGGCCGGTCAGTGGGCACCGCGCGGCAGCGTCCGGGATATCGGCGAGATCCCCGCCCGGTACGCAGTCCGCGGCTGCGAAGAGGAAGTCGGCATCGGCGCCTACGCCGACGGCAGACAGAGCAGGGTCGTAGACACATGGCAGCCGCACCGTGCGAGCCGACCGTGCCCACACTCTGCGACGACCGCGCTTGATGTGAGCCTGGGCACGTACTGATTCCTGGGCTTCCGAGGCCCGGCTGCGTGTAGGAGGCATGCGATACCGTCGCACTTTTGACCGAGTGAACTCGAGGGGAGCGAGTGGCGTGGGTGAGCACATGCGGGTGGACAGCGACGAGCTCCGAGACGCCGCACCGGTCTTTCACCGGCAAAGCGATCAGTTGCACGACGCGCTGACGACTCTGCACTCCCGCCTCGCTGCTCTCGGTGCTCCCTGGGGCGACGATGAGCAGGGCAACAAGTTCCACGCCAAGTACGGCCCGGCGAAGGAAGACGTCGATACCGCCACCAGGACCCTCGTCACGGGCATGGAATCCATCGGCGATGCCCTGAAGTCGATGGCCGAGAACCACGACGAGAACGAGTTGGCGACCAAGGACGCCTTCGACTCCGCCGCCAAGGAGCGCTGAGCCGGCCGGTGGACATCGAGGAGATACTGAAGGACGCCCTGCTCAAGCTGGGCATGTGGTGGCCCGACGCCGACGCCGACCAGCTGCGCGAGGCGGCCAACGCGTGGCGCGCCTTCGCCGAGTCGGTCGACGACGTCACGGCGGTCACGCACAAGGCGGCCCGCAGCGTCATCGACGGCAACGAAGGCCAGTCCATCGAGGCGTTCGGCGACTTCTGGGCGCGCTATCACAAGGGCGCGAAGACCGGCTGGCTCGACGACCTCGCCGAGTCGGCCCGTGCGATCGCCAAGGGGCTCGACAAGTACGCCGACACCGTTGATGAGGCGATCAGCCATCTGTGGACCGAGATCGGCATCGCAGCCGCCGCGCTCGGGGCGGGCGTGCTGCTGGCTATCGTCACCGGCGGCGCGGGCGCGGTGGCAGGCTCCGCCGCAGCCGAGGGCGTGATCGCCGCCTCCGCGAGCATCGGCGTCACCGTGTCCGCCGAAATCGCCGGCGTCATCGGCACGACCATGACCGGCGTCGCTTTCGGCGCCATCGAATCCATCGCCATCGACCTGGCCGTCGCCCAGCCTCTGCACGTCACCGCGGGCGACCAGGAGAGCATCAGCCTTGAACATGCCCAGGAAGCGGGCATGGCCGGTGCCCTCCTGGGTGGAGCCCTCGCAGGAGCGGGCAGTGGAGCTGCGGCCATCAGGAACGCGGGCGGTCTGCGAAACGTACTCGGGGACCTCACCATGCCCGGCATGCGCCTGGCCGCGGTGGGCGGCAGTGACGGTGCACTCGCCGGCAGTGTGCTGCGAAGCGAATCGAGGGGCGGGGCCGGCGGTGCTTCGGGGCGCCCGATGCGAGGCGGTTCCACCCCCTCGTACTGCAAGCCGTTGGACAGTCTGGGGCGAGCCACCGGCGTGGAGACGCGGATCACTCGCGAGATGCTCGATACAGGCACGAAGGCCTCGCGCCGAGTGCAGCCTCCGGGCTGGGAGGGTGCGGCCGCCGGACATACACGAGGGCACTTGCTGGCCCGCGCCTTGGGCGGCGACGGCCGCGCCGAGGGGAACATCGTGATCATGTACGACCGTGCCAACAACGAAGTGATGGAGCAGCTCGAGAGCCGTATCTACGACACTGTGCAGACCCACGGTCCCGTGGATTACGCCGCCACACCGGTGTACGCCCGCCCCGACGACTTGATCCCCACCGGTGTCCACATCCGAGCCACCGGCCACGGGCTCGACATCGACCAGACGATCATCAACCAGTAGGTACCCAGTGAACGATCTTGAACTGCTCGCCGCCTACCGCGCATACGGCACGACCGAACCGGTCCACAACGACTGGCGCACGGCAGAAGAGGCGCTGAAGGTCAGCATCCCGACCAGCATCAAGGCGTTCTTCGATGCCTTCGGCGGCGCGAGCTTCGACGACTTCCTTCACGTGTACCGCGCGGGCGCATCGAACCCGCACCTGGACCTGGTCACACAAACCCTTCAGGCACGCGACACCATGCGAAAGACGCGTCCCCACATCCAGCACCTGCTTGAGGAACGCGGCTCCTCGCCGGACCAGCTCATCCGCTGGGCCGGCACCGACAACGCGGACCTGTGCTTTCTCGTCCCTCAGCCCGCCCCGCAGGACTGGGCTGTGCTCACCGTGGTCGGACGTGGCCCGGAGTACGACCTGTACGACGGTCCCGTTGAGGGTTACTTGCTGCGCGTCATGCGCGGCGAACTCCTCAGTGACGTCTTTCCCGAGGACTTCCCTGATGAGGAGCCTGGCTACGTACCCAACCCAACGGCATAACGGCAGAAGCAAGGCTTCGGCTGAACCGGGCTGAAGTCCCCGATGTCCCCGATGAACGTAAGACTTCCGCACCGAGCGAGGGGCACATGAGCGTCCATCGACCTCCGCCCACGGAGTTCGTCATCGACCCACCGAATGGTGTCGCCCCGCTCCAGATCGGCATGACCTACAAGCAAGCCCTGGAAGCCGTAACCGCTTGGGGCACACCACGCGTCTCCGGGTCTTTCGCCCACACCTCCACGGTGAAGATCCGGGTAGACCACCACAGCATGGACGTCGTCGCCCTACTCGAAGACGGAAAGACCGTAACGGCTATCGAGCTATGGCGTTTCGAGAAGGATCCTGCGGGGGTGCGGGTCCTCCTCGACGACATCGACGTGTTCCGCACCCCGGCCCGAGAAGTCCTGCGCCAGCAAGCCGAGCGAGGCCGTACGGTCGACGAGTCCGTCCCCGAGAGCCCAGAAATCCCGGGCGTAACCCTGGCTTTCACCCGCGAAACCGGACAGGACGTCCCCCGCGAGGCCGACGGCCTCCCCCTGTACTTCACATCCGTCCTGGTCGCCGACACGGACTACTTCTAGGACCGCCGAACTCATCATGACGTGGGAGGACCGGCACACTGGGTCGAGCTAACGGAACCACTGCGGTCGGCCGTGCCTCTGCCTGGCTCAAAGCCGGTCCCTGAACACCTGACGCCAGGCCTCACCTCGTCGACCATGGAGACGATGGAAGCGGCGTTCATCCCGCCTCGGGTCAGTTACCGGTCGGCACCTCAAGATCGTAGATGAGCGCGTACACGATGTCCCTGGCCTGGCGTAGGCCCTCGCCGCCCTGCCTCCGTCCTCGCACCGGGTGGTGATCGCCGCGGCCATCGACGGCAATCCGTCTTTCGGCGACGTCGGCGCCGTCCAAGTCGCCGCGGCACCCGGCAACAGCGCCGCCCCGCTGACGCACGCGACGTTGGACGCCGCCACCAGCGAACGTACGCTGCTCCTCGCCGAGCTCTACCGCCGTGGCCCGCTCTGGCGGTTCCGCGCTGTCGGGCAGGGATACGACCACGGGCTGGATGTCCTCGCACGCGGTTACGGAGTCGACATCACCGACTGCCCCTGACTCGAATCCGGGCAATCGCGTGAGCGGGCCAGAATTCCCTACCCCATGTGCCGCAGTACGGATTCCTCCGAGCCGAAGTGCTTGTGCTGGCCGCCCGGTGGGCCATCGGTCCGGCGAACCTCGTCGGTGGCTGCCGAACGATCCGTTGATCGAACGTCTGAGGGCCGAATGTCTCAGGCGCGTCCGGGGCGTAGGTGGCGTGAGGCTGCGAGGCAGGAGGACAGCCACGTCGCCTCGGAGCGGTCGATGATCAGGTCCGCCACGGTGATCACCCCTTCGACGGGGCCGTCGAGCCGTAGGGAATGGTCGCCGACCTGGAACATCTCCCAGTCCGCGTCGCTGTGCCAGAGCTGGGCCTTCTTGTCGCCCCGGCGCTGGGCAAAGACGAGTTCCTCGCCGTGCTCGTTCATGAAGTAGCCGACGTAGTCCTCGCCACTGATGTCGCCACCGCAGAGTTTCGCCAGGAGCGGCTGGATCGCGGGAGGGGCGTCTTTCATGGTGTGTGTCCTTCGGGTTGGCCGGAGTTCCGCTCGGCCGACGAGAGCGCCAGCATCCGTTCCGCAGACTCAAGCAAGGTCTCGTAGGTGATCACTTCTATGCGTGACATGTGCGTGTTGTAGGTCCGTAGCGTGTCCGCGATCTGGTCGGGGTGGATCTTCTCGTTCGCGTACTGCGGGTGCCCGATCACGACAGTCGCTGAGGCTCTGCGCGTGTCGACTCCGTACTGGGAGAGGATGGCGTCACGCCGTTCGTCCAGGGTCCGCAGGTAGTTCTGTGTCTGTGAGACCGCGTGGTGGACCGGGGCGCCCAGCATGAGTTGACCGCTGGGCCGGATGACCAGTTTGTCGATGTTGGCGCGCTTGAGCTCCACCACGTGCAAGGAGCCGTCCCCTCGCAGCAGTGGAATGTCGAGAATGGTGTCCGGGGTGTATTGACGGCGGGCCAGCTCGGCCACGAAGACACCGCCAAAGATCCACTCCTGGTTCTTGAGGCAGGCGTGCAGGGCACTCTCGGAACTCTCGGGGCAGTTCACCGCATCGCGCAGAGAGGCGAGGCCCGCCCGCCTGGCCCGTAGCTCCAGCAACTGGGCCAGTATTCCGGCATCCGCGTCCTCCAGGAACTCGCTCAGCATCCGGGCGGTCTCGGCGGAGGCCGGCCGGGGCAGGTCCCGCAGGATCAGTTCCATGTGCCCGAATTCTTCCAGGCGCTTGAGATACTTGGCGGGCAGTCGAATTCCGCCCTCGTTGTCTCCGATGCCCAGATGGCCGGTGGAGCGGGCGATGCCGCGGAAGAGAGCGAGGGCGTCGGTGACACTCGCGGCAGGATTCTCGGCGCGCAGTGCTTCCAGGGCGGACACGGCTCGATCGGCGCCCAAGGCGGCCATGCGCCGCATGAACTCCTCGCTACGTTGCCGCGCTTCGGCGTCATAGTAGTTCTCGATCGTGTTGAGGAAGAGTTTGCCGCCCGCATAGCCGGCGAACCTCTGGAAGCGTTGGGCCAGCTCCAACTCCTCGTGGAGGAAGCAGGCTTGGGCCACATCCTCCAAGGCGTCCACCAGTGGCCGCCCTTTGCCGTACGTTCCGCCGAAGCCGTCGCCGATGATGCTCAGCGCCGCGTCGATCCGTTCATGCACGGCGGCGTACTCGGTGAGTTTTCGTGCTTCTTCGACCATGAGCCTGAGCGAATAGCTGGACCGGAATGTCGCCATGCCGGAACTGTAGAAGTCGGCACTGACAACGTCGGTGCCCACACCGTGGGCGCGGGTGCCGAAGAGCCGGAGCCAGATGCGGGGTAGACGGGCGCCGAGGGTCCAGCCCGCCTCGGCCAGGACCGCGAGGGAGCCGACGGCGACGGCCGTCCAGCGCCAGCTGGCGTGTGCGTCGCCGGTGGGTGGGGCGAGGACCAGGGCCACGCCGAGGCCCAGGGCGACCAGGCCCGAGGTGTAACTGACGTCGGCCAGCGCCGTGGTGGTGTTCCACGTCGGTCATCGAGTAGAGGTAAGGCTGCGCGCGCGGGACGAGCAGGGTGGGGCCTGGTCGGCGGGGCTTGTTCGTGGCGGCCGGGACGGACCCGGTCATACCTGCGTCGCCGCCGGCCGGCGGGGGCCCGCGGCCGTCCCCCGGGAAACGAAGGCGTCGCAGGTGCGGCTGTGGGCGATTCTGGGCGTGCCCGGTGGGGAAATGGGCCGCTCCGGTTTCGTCACCGTTCCGCAACAGCCCCCGCCCACCCGTGAACCGCCTCGTCAGACGCCCCGTAGACCCCACTGTGCGCGGATCTACGACCGCGGGCGAATCGAGACGAGTCGAGTACGAGAGAAGGACGCGAGATGGCCGGCGGCAACATTCAGATCAGCCCGGACGAGATGCGTGAGGCGTCCACCTGGCTGCAGAACCAGAAGGAACTCATGCAGCAGAGCCTGCACGAGGCCAACACCAAGATGGACGAGATGGTCGAGGCGGCCTACGCGACGCCCGGCTCGGAGAGCAAGTTCCGCCCGTACTGGGAGGAGTACAAGAACGGCACCGAGAAGGCCATCGAGGGGCTTCAGGGTGTCAGTGAGTTCATCAAGCAGGTCGCGGACGCGTTCGTCGACACCGACGACCAGACCGCCGGCTCCATCGGCTGAAGCTCCCCCGCATCGCCCGGCCCCGCCCTCCCTGTGAGTGCGGGGCCGGGCGGCTGGGGCAGGAGAGGGGACACCGATGGGCAACATCAGCGTGCCTGTGCAGGACCTGAAGGACACCGTCAAGGAACTCCAGAACATCGGGGATCTGATCGGGGACTCCGCGACGCTCTATCACGTCGCCGGTGACTCGGGGGACTTCAAGAGCGTCGCTGGTGACAGCACGCTCGCCGATGCGCTCGACGCGTTCGACAAGGCGTGGGTGGCGGGTCACGAGCGGGTTCACGACAACGTGAAGACGTTCGCCGACAACACGGACACGATCGCCGAGAACTTCACGCAGACCGACGACGAGACCATCAAGTCGCTCGACGAAGAAGACAAGAAGGACGCGTGACACAAGCACGTCCCGCGGAAGGGAAGAGCGCCATGTCGGAACCGACCACGGAGCAGCCGACGGCGGCCGAACCGGCCACGGAGCAGCCGACGGCGGCCGAACCGGCCATGGAACGGCCGGCGGCGACCCCGCCCGCGGAATCGCACTCGTCCACGGACTCGACCACGACCACGGACTCATCTCCGTCCACGGACTCGACCACGACCGCGGACTCATCCACGACCGCGGACTCATCCACGACCACGGACTCATCCACGACCGCGGACTCGGCCCCACCCGCTGCCCCGCCCCCGCCCGCGGAGTACAGCCTGCGGTTCCCCGACTCGTGGTGGCAGCTCGACCTCGACCCGAGCACGCGGGACGCGTCGATCCGGCGCCGTATCGAGGCCCAGGTGGAGCAGGCCCCGCAGCTGACCCGCGAGCAGGTCGACGGGCTGGTCCGCAGTACGCGGCGGATCGCCCGCGAGGCGCACGCGAGGGGCGCGCTGCGGGCGTCGGGCATGGTGCGGATCCTGCGCGCGGGCAGCGGCCCGCTGGTGCTCAGCGCCACCACCGCGGTGCTGCGGATCACCGTGCCGGAGGGCGAGTCGGAGGACCTGGCGGACCTCGTCATGGCCGCCGGCGTGCAGCTCGGCACCGACGCGGAGAGCAGTGGACTGCCGCCCGGCGAGGTGGAGCTGGTGGAGCTGCCGCACGTCGGTCCTGCCGGGCGGATCTCCCGCATCGAGGACGTCGAGTACCAGGGGACGCGGGTGCCCACCGCGGTCCGGCACACCCTGGTCCCGGTGCCGAACAGCCACGACTATCTGGTGCTCGCCAGCTCCACCCCCAACGTGGATCTGGCGGAGCAGTTCTACGAGGTCTTCGACGCGATCGCGGAGTCGCTGCGTTTCGGTGACGCTGACGCGTCCGGTACGGACGGTACTGGCGGTACGGGCGGTTCGAGCGCGGGTGGCGGCGGCGAGAGCTCCAAGGGCTCGGCACAGCAAGGGAATTGAGGTTACGTCGATGGCTCGGCCTGCGGTGTCCGATTGGGAAGACGTCTTCGGGTTCTCGGACGACCCGACCCCCGGCGATGCGGACATGCTCGGCGATCTCGCCCGGCAGTACCGTTCCGTCTCCGACAACGCGGGCGACGCCCTGCCTCTCGTATCCGGTCTGGAGAACGACCAGGTCGGCGAGGGCAAGACGATGGACAAGCTTCGCGAGAAGCTGGGCGATCTGGCCGAGCAGGTGCGCAAGCTGCACGACTCGTACGATCAGGCGGCCGGTGCGCTCGATGTGTACGTGCACTCCCTGCGGGATCAGCAGCGCAACGCCGACAACGCGCTGGAGAAGGGGCGCGAGGCCAAGGCGCGGCTCGATTCGGCCACCGATGTGGTGAGCGCGCTCACCGCCGACATCAGCCACCTCGACGGCCAGAAGCATCCGCCGGACGACAAGGAGGCGCGGGCCAGTACGCGGCGTGCCCTGGACGAGGCGCACAGCAAGCAGTCCTCGGCGCAGGCGCAGGCCGACGACGCGCAGGCCGATCTGGACGCGGCCCGGATGCTCGCCGAGGACGCCCGGCAGGTGCGTGAGGACGACGCGTCCGTAGCGGCGCAGAAGCTGGACGACGCCCGCGGTGACTCCGTCGAGGGATACAGCCTCTGGGACAAGATCAAGAAGGCGTTCAGTCAGGCCCTCGGCATCATCAGTGCCGTACTGGGAGTCATCGCCCTCCTCGTGCCCGGCCTCCAGGGCCTCGGTATCGCCCTCACCATCGGGGCCGTCGTCGCCGGCGCCGCGTCGCTCGGCATCAATATCTCGATCATGGCCGAGACCGGCGACTGGGACATCGGCGAGATCGTCCTCGGGGTCGTCGGCATGGTCGCGGGCGGTGGCGCGCTGCTCAAGGGGCTCGGGAGCGTCGGCTCGGCCCTGAAGGGCATGGCGCGCAACGGGCTGAACAAGATCGGCTCGGCCTTCCGCATCAACGGCCGCGGCGGGGGCATCAAGAAGTGTGCGACCGACCCGGTGGACGTGGCCACCGGCGAGATGCTGCTGCCGCAGACCGACCTGGAGCTGGACGGGGTGCTGCCGCTGCGGCTGACCCGGACGTTTCTGTCGACGTACCGCTACGGGCAGTTCTTCGGGCCGTCCTGGGCCTCCACGCTGGACGAGCGTCTCGAAGTCGACGGCCGGGGGCGGGCGTTCTGGGCGCGTGAGGACGGGTCGATCCTGAGCTACCCGCGGCTCCCCGAGGCCGGCCCGGCAAACGACCTGGTGTGGCCCGAAGAGGGGGCGCGCCTGCCGCTGGCCGCCGAAGAGACGGCCGAGGGCGAGGTCGCCTACTCGGTCGCCGATCCGCACACCGGCATCGTCCACCACTTCACGGACCGCGCCACGGACGGCGCCGACGGCGGCACCCGCGTGCACTGGCTGGTCCGGTGGCACGACCGGAACGACAACGAGGTGCGCATCGAGCGGGAGGAGGACGGATCGCCGACGGCGATGGTCCACTCCGGCGGCTACCGCGTGGAAGTGAATTGTCTCCTCGGGATGCTCGTTGACGTGGCGCTCGCCACGCCCGAAGGACCCGTCGAGGTGATGTCCTACCGGCACGACGCGGACGGCAACCTCAGCCATGTCGTCAACTCCAGTGGCAAGGCGCTGGTGTTCGACTACGACGAGCGGCACCGCATCACCGCCTGGACCGACCGCAACGACTCCACCTACCGCTACGTCTACGACGACGCGCATCGCGTCACCGAGACCATCGGTCCTGAGGGGTACCTCTCCTCGCAGTGGTCCTACGACCCCGTCGAGCAGCGCAACCACTACACCGACGCGTGCGGCGCCACGACCGTCTACCAGCTGAACGACCTGTATCAAGTCGTCGGCGAGACCGACCCGTTGGGCAACACCACCGCGTCCGAGTGGGACCGCTGGGACAACCTCATCGCCGAGACCGACGCCCTCGGTAACACGATCCGGTACGAGTACGACCGGGCCCACAACCCCACCGTCATCGAACTCCCCGACGGCAGCCGGTCCACGGCGACGTACAACGCGCTGAACCTCCCCGTCACGATGACGGACCACGCCGGAGTGGTCTGGCACCAGGAGTTCGACGAGCGGGGCAATCTGACCGCCGTCACGGCACCGGGCGGCGCCACGAACCGGTTCACCCACCACGCGGGCGGCGCGGTCGCCTCGGCGGTCGACCCGGTCGGCGCGGAGGCCTCGTACGAGGTGGACGGCGTGGGCCTTCCCGTCGTCATCGGCAACCCGGCCGGGGAGCGGTCGACGATCGAGCGCGACGCGTTCGGCCGGCCCACCGTCGTCACCGACCCGGCGGGCGCGATCACCCGCGCGGCCTGGACCGTCGAGGGCCTGTTGGCGGAGCAGACCGCGCCCGACGGCCGGGTCGAGCGGATGACCTGGGACGGCGAGGGCAACTGCCGCGCCTCCACCGACGCCGCGGGCGGCACCACCCGTCACGAGTACACCCACTTCGACCTGCTGTCGGCCCGGACCACTCCGGACGGTGTCCGCCACACCTTCGCCTACGACCCCGAACTCCGCCTCACCCGGGTCACCAACCCGCAGGGTCTCACCTGGGACTACACCTACGACCGCGCAGGCAACCTGATAGCGGAGTCCGACTTCGACGACCGTGAAGTCCGTTACGAACACGACGCGTTGGGGCGGGTCGTCGCCCACACCACGCCGCTGGGAGCGGAGATCACCTTCCGGTACAACTCCGTCGGTGAGCTGGTGGAGAAGAACGTGGCGGGGGCAGTCACCTCGTACGCTTACGACGCGGCCGGGGCACTCGTCCGGGCGGTCTCCCCCACCTCGACGCTGGAGCTGGAGCGGGACGCCCTCGGCCGGATCGTGGCCGAGACCGTCGACGGACGGACCACCCGCTTCACCTACGACGTGCTCGGCCGGCGCACCTCCCGCACCACCCCGACCGGCGCCGTCAGCGAGCTGGGCTACGACGGGCGCGGGAACCGCGACGCCCTCATCTCCGCAGGCCACCGCCTCGACTTCACCCATGACGTCGTGGGGCGGGAACTCGCCCGCGTATGGGGCGCGTCGACCTCCCGTGAAAGCGCGGCCTCCCGGGAGAGCGCGGGCTCCGGGGTGAGCGCGACGACCGCTTGGGACGCGGCCGGGCGCCCGGTCTCCCGCTCCCTCGTCGCACCGGGGCGCACCCTGCGCGAGCGGTCCTACACCTACCGGGCCGACAACCACCTGACCGGCGTCGCGGATCGTGCGACGGGCAAGCGCCAGGACATCGAACTCGACCCGGTCGGACGCCCGTTGTCGGTCACCGCCGACGGCTGGACCGAGTCCTACGCGTACGACCGGGCAGGCAATCAGACGGCGGCCGACTGGCCCGCGAACGCGCCCGGCGCCGAGGCCCGCGGCGAACGCACCTACACCGGAACCCGTATCCAGGGAGCGGGTTCGGTCCGCTACGAGCACGACGCCGCGGGCCGCATGGTGCTCCGCCAGAAGCGCCGGCTTTCGAGAAAGCCCGACACCTGGCGCTACGAGTGGGACGCCGAGGACCGCCTCACCGCCTGCGTCACCCCCGACGGCGTCCAGTGGCGCTACACGTACGACCCGATGGGGCGCCGCACCGCGAAGTACCGCATGGCCGATGACGGCGTGACCGCCGTCGAGACCGTGCTGTTCACCTGGGACGACGCCAACCTCGCCGAGCAGACCGACACCACCACCGGCGTCACCCTCACCTGGGACCACGACGGCCACCGGCCGCTCACCCAGCTGGAGCGCAAGCCGCGGGGGCAGGGCGAGTACGATGCGCGCTTCTTCGCCATCGTCACCGATCTCGTCGGCGCCCCCACCGAACTCGTCGACGAACAGGGCGACATCGCCTGGCGCTCCCGCACCACCATGTGGGGCACCACCGCGCACAGCCGCGATGCCACGGCGGTGACACCCTTGCGTTTCCCGGGTCAGTACGAGGACCGCGAAACCGGCCTGTACTACAACTACTTCCGGCATTACGACCCGGAGAGCGGCCGGTACACGACGCAGGACCCCCTGGGGCTCGCGCCCGCCCCCAACCCGGTGGCGTACGTCGACAATCCGCAGTCCTTCAGCGACCCGCTGGGTCTGGTCCCCTGCAACGAGGCGGACCCCACCTGGGGCGGGAAGGTCAGGTTCTCGAGCGACCGCCTCAAGCGCCCCGGGAAAATGTCCTCCAAGCTCGACCCGGGCATGACGGGCGGCAGGACCAAGGCGAGGCCCACTACCGAGCCGCCGGGTTGGCCGGGGGGAAAGACCCCCGACCCGATGAACCGCGGCCATCTGCTCGGCGCCCAGATCGGCGGCTCGAACAAGCACCCGCTGAATTTCGTCACCATGCACCGCAATACGAACGCGCCGGTTCATGTGCACTACGAGAATGCAATTCGCAAGGCTCTTGATTCCGGAGAGGACATCAAGTACAACGTGACGCCCATTTACAAGGGGAAGAACCCCATCCCGACCCACTTGAAGCTGGACGCCTCGGGGACCAACGGGTTCAAGTTCACTCACCACAAGACCGGCCAGCTCATCAACCAGGTGGTGTTCCCCAACAAACCGAAGTAATAGCGAGCGTCGAGGACGGTCGGAAAACTCGTAAGACTCCTACGAAATTGAGAAATTGAGGTTAAGGCCATGGTCCGGCCTGCGGTGTCCGATTGGGAAGATGTCTTCGGGTTCTCGGACGACCCGACTCCCGGCGATGCGGACATGCTCGGCGATCTCGCCCGCAAGTACCGCTCCGTCGCGGACAACGCGGGCGATGCCCTGCCCCTCGTATCCGGTCTGGAGAACGACCAGGTCGGCGAGGGAAAGACGATGGACAAACTCCGGGAAAAGCTCGGGGATCTGGCCGAGCAGGTGCGCAAGCTGCACGACTCCTACGATCAGGCCGCCGGCGCGCTCGATGTGTACGTGCACTCCCTGCGGGATCAGCAGCGCAACGCCGACAACGCGCTCGAAAAGGGGCGCGAGGCCAAGGCGCGGCTCGATTCGGCCACCGATGTGGTGAGCGCGCTCACCGCCGACATCAGCCACCTCGACGGCCAGCAGCACCCGCCGGACGACAAGGAGGCGCGGGCCAGCACCAGGCGCGCCCTGGACGAGGCCCACAGCAAGCAGTCCTCCGCCCAGGCGCAGGCCGACGACGCGCAGGCCGATCTCGATGCCGCTCGCATGCTCGCCGAGGACGCCCGGCAGGTGCGTGAGGAGGATGCCTCTGTCGCCGCTCAGAAGCTGGATGACGCCCGCGGTGACTCCGTCGAGGGCTACAGCCTCTGGGACAAGATCAAGAAGGCGTTCAGTCAGGCCCTCGGCATCATCAGTGCGGTCCTTGGCGTGCTGGCGATGCTGGTGCCCGGGCTTCAGGGGCTCGGCATCGCGCTCACCATCGGTGCCGTCGTCGCCGGCGCCGCGTCACTCGCGATCAATATCGCCGATATGGCCGCGACAGGTGATTGGGACATAGCCGGCATCGTGCTCGGTGTCGTCGGCATGATCGGGGGCGGGGCCGGACTGCTCAAGGGGATCGGCGGGATCGGCCGGGCGCTCAAGACGCCCAAGCCCGGCGCGGTCAAGACGCCGGACGCCCGCGTCACGGGGCGCGGCGTCGACAAGCGCACCTGCGCGACCGACCCGGTCGATGTGGCCAGTGGCGAGATGCTGTTGCCGGAGACCGATCTCGCCCTGCCCGGTGCGCTGCCGCTGGCCGTGTCCCGTACGTATCTGTCGAGCTACCGGTACGGGCAGTTCTTCGGGCCCTCCTGGGCCTCCACGCTCGACGAGCGGCTTGAGGTCGGCGAGCGGGGACGGGTCGCGTGGACCCGTGAGGACGGGTCGATTCTGTTCTATCCGGGGTTGCCGGACACGGCGGGCGAGGGCGGTTCCGTACTGCCCGAGGAAGGGGTTCGGCTGGCGCTCGCCCGTGCCGCCGAGGACGGGGACACCTACCGTGTCACCGACCCGCACACCGGTGTCGTACGGACCTTCGTCAAGAACCCCGATGACCCCAACAGCCTTTACTGGCTTGCCGGTTGGCGTGACCGGAACCTCAACTCCGTCACCGTCGAGCGGCTCTCCGACGGCACGCCCACCGCGCTGCTGCACTCCGGCGGGTACCGCGTCGACGTCCACTGCGTCGCCGGGCTCGTCCTTCAGCTCTCCGTCGCCACGCCGGACGGTCCCGTCGAGGTCATGTCGTACGAGCACGACGCCGACGGCAACCTCACGCACGTCGTCAACTCCTCCGGCAGGCCGATGGTGTTCGGGTACGACGAGCAGCACCGGATCACGTCCTGGACGGACCGGAATCACTCCGTCTACCGGTACGTGTACGACGACGAGAACCGGATCACCGAGACCGTCGGGCCCGAGGGGTATCTGTCGTCGAGCTGGTCGTACGACCGTGACGCGCGGCGTTCGTACTTCACGGACGCCGAAGGCGCCACGACCGTCTACCAGCTCAACGAGTTGCACCAGGTCGTCGCCGAGACCGATCCGCTGGGCAATGTCGTCCGTTCCGAGTGGGACCGCTGGGACAACCTGCTGTCCCGGACCGACGCCCTCGGCAACACCGTCCGTTACGAGTACGACGAGCGGCACAACCGGACCGTCACGCACTACCCGGACGGCAGCCGGTCCACGCTGGCGTACAACGAGCTGAACCTGCCGGTCGCGGAGACAGGTCCTGACGGCAACGTCGAGCGGCAGGAATTCGACGAGCGGGGCAATCTCGTCGCCTTCGTCGCGGCCGACGGCTCCGTTCACCGGCTCACCCGGTACGCCACCGGCGCGCTCGCCTCCGTCACGAATCCGGCGGGCGGCGTCGTCGCGTACGAGGCCGACGCCGCGGGGCTCTTCGTCGCCGTCGACCGGGGGAACGGCAACACGACGACGGCCGAGCGCGACGCCTTCGGGCGCATCGTCGCCCTCACCGATCCGCTGGGCGCGGTCGCCCGCACCGAGTGGACCGTCGAAGGGCTGCCGGCCAAGCAGACCGGGCCCGACGGCCGGGTCGAGCAGCTGAATTGGGACGGTGAGGGCAACCTCCGCTCCGCCACCAACCCTTCGGGCGCCACCACCCGCTACGAGTACACCCACTTCGACCTCGTCGCGGCCCGCACCGGGCCCGACGGCGTGCGCCACACCTTCGGCTACGACCGCGAGCGGCGCCTCACGCGGGTCACCAACCCGCAGGGTCTGACCTGGGACTACACGTACGACGAGGCGGGCCGCCTGATACGCGAGTCCGACTTCGACGACCGTGAGGTCACGTACACCCACGACGCGGCGGGCCGTACGGTCGCCCGCACGACGCCGCTCGGCGAGGAGATCGGCTTCGAGTACAGCGCCGTCGGCGAGCTGGTGCGCAAGGACGTGGCGGGGGCCGTCACGTCCTACGACTACGACGCGTCCGGTGAGCTCACCCGGATGTCCTCCGCCGAGTCGACGGTGGAGTTCGAGCGGGACGTCATGGGGCGGGTGCTCACCGAGACCGTGGACGGGCGGCGCACCGCGTTCGCGTACGACATGCTGGGCCGTCGCACCTCCCGCACCACCCCGTCCGGCGTCGTCACCGAGCTCTTCTACGACGGGCACGGCAACCGCGAAGGACTCGCCGTGGACGGACACCGGCTGGCCTTCAGCCACGACGTCCTCGGCCGCGAGCTGGCCCGCACCTGGGGTGCGCAGGCCGTGGCCGCCACGACCGCGTGGGACCTCGCGGGGCGTGCCGTCACCCGCGGCCTCACCGCCTCGGGCCGCACGCTGCGCGACCGGCACTACACCTATCGCGGCGACGACCTGCTCACGTCCGAAACGGAGGCCGTCACCGGTCGGTCCCGGCAGATGGAACTCGACCCGGCCGGGCGCCCGTTGACGGTCACCGCCCACAACTGGTCCGAGTCCTACGCCTACGACCAGGCCGGAAACCAGACGGCGGCCGACTGGCCGGAGAAGGCGGGCCGCGCCGAGGCGCGCGGTGAGCGCACCTACACCGGCACCCGCCTGAAGACCGCGGGCGGCGTCCGCTACGAGTACGACGCCGCGGGCCGCGTCGTACTGCGCCAGAAGCAGCGCCTGTCGAAGAAGCCCGACACCTGGCGCTACACGTGGAACACCGAGGACCGGCTCACCGCGTGCGTGACACCCGACGGCGTCGAGTGGCGTTACACGTATGACCCGTTGGGGCGCCGCACCTCCAAGTACCGTGTGGCGGAGGACGGTTCGGTCGCGGATACGGTCCGCTTCGCGTGGGACGGGACCCGGCTCGCCGAGCAGACCGACAGCACCACCGGCGTCACCACCACCTGGGACCACGAGGGCGACAGCCACCGCCCCCTCACCCAGCTGGAGCGCAGGCCGCGGGCGCAAGAGAAGACGCTGGAGAAGACCCAGGACCCGCGCACTCAGGACGCGTACGACTCGCGCTTCTTCTCGATCGTCACCGACCTCGTCGGCACGCCCACCGAACTGGTCGACGAGCGGGGCGACATCGCCTGGCGCTCCCGCTCCACTCTGTGGGGCACCACCAGCCGCAACCGGGATGCCGTCGCGCTCACGCCGCTGCGCTTCCCCGGCCAGTACGAGGACGCCGAAACCGGGCTCCACTACAACTACTTCCGCCATTACGACCCCGAGACCGCCCGCTACGCCTCCCCCGACCCTCTGGGCCTCGAACCGGCCGACAACCCGGTCGCGTACGTCCACAACCCGCACACCTGGGTCGACGTCCTGGGGCTTGCTCCGCAGACCTGCGCGACGGATGTGCCCGCCAACCGGCACGCCCTCACCAAGCAAGGCGCGTTCAAAGCGGCGTTGCGGGACCTGGGCATCCACAAGCGGCAGCAGCCCATCAAGGTCGAGCGCGTGGACATGGAGAAGCCGAACAAGGAAAAAGTGAAGTGGCCACATACGAAGTTCAACATGATGAAGGGGAGGGCCGGCGAAACAATCAAGACCAAGGAATTCCACTACAGGCGCGACGACGGCAGCGAAGTGGTCATCCAGGACCACTCCGCGGGACACATCTACGGCCGCGCCGACCGTGTCGGGGACGTGGGTCCGCACTTCAACGTGCGCCCCATCAGCGACACCCGCAACGGTAAGGTCCCGGGGACCGCAGAGCACTACGGCTGGGGCAAGCCCGGAGGCCTTGGCTGACCTGGACCACATGCGTGAGGGCTCCCGCCGGACGCGTCCGGCGGGAGCCCTCGACTTGTGCCTGCGTTCGGTCAGTTCACCGCCGGCGGCAGCACCGTCTCCGGCACCTGCACCGTGCGCAGCACCCCGTCGCCGAGGTGCAGGATCGCCCGCCCCATGGTGGGCGCGTTCAGGCGGCTGCGCGGGATCTTGACGCCGATCAGGTCGCCGTCGCTCATGTTCTGCGGCTTCAGGAGGAGGCCGCAGCGGTTGCGGCGGGCCTCGGTGTGCCAGCCGGAGAAGCCGGAGGAGAGGCGGTCGGTCTGGCCCGCGATGACCAGGCCGCGGCCGTGCTCCGCGCCGGACTTGGCGATCTGGGTGAGGACCGGCTCGGCCTTCGTCTTCAGCAGCAGGTCGGCGTCGTCCAGGATCACCACGGCGCCCTTCGGCGCGGACGCCAGGACCTGTTCGAGGGCCATCGGGTCGATGTCCGACTCCTCGTAGACCGCGAGGACTCCGGGCCGCCCGGCGAGCTGGCGCAGCGGGGACCTGGAGGGGGCGCCGATGACGATGGGTGTCCGGGTCGAGAGCAGCGACATCGCCAGGGTCGAGAGGACCGTGCTGCGGCCCGAGCGGGCGGGGCCGGAGACCATGAAGGTCGGCGTCACGGAGAAATCGGGCCCTACCGCCGCGAGTTCGTCGCCGCCGACCCCGGACAGCGCCCAGCGCGGCGACGGCAGCGGGCGCGGCACGTACTGGATCGCCTGGTCCCAGGTGAGCCGGTCCGGCAGCGTGTCGACGCGGAACGGGCGGGTGGTGGCCGGGAGCCCTGCCGACTGCGCCCGGCAGTGTTCGGCGATCTGGTGGAGCGCGCCCGCCTGCGCCTGGCCCTCCGGGTTGTCCGTGAGGAGCGCGATCTGCGCCTCCGCCTTGTCGGCGGCGCGGAAGGCGCGGCCCGGCGGGATCTCGTCGGGCACGTTGCGCTGGGTGATGCCGATCTGGCCGTACTCGGACTTCTCGTTCAGCTTGAGTACGAGCTTGTCCTCGGTAGAGCCGTTGACGCGGCTGGAGAACAGCGCGCGGTCGCCGGTCATCAGCAGGTGGATGCCGACGCTCGCGCCGTCCCTCAGCAGCGTCATGACGGAGTTGAGGAGGTTCCCGGAGTCGTACTCGCCGAGCTGCTTGTCGAAGACCTCCCAGCGGTCGATGAAGAGGACGATGTGCGGCGGCCGTTCGGCCTCGGGCAGTGCGCGGCGCAGTTCCGGGAGGTCGGCGCTGCCGCGCGCCGCGAGCATCTCCTGACGGCGGGTCAGCTCGCGCGTGAGGCGGGCGAGGAGCCGGGCCACGCGGTCGGGCTGGGTGCGCTGGGTGATGGCGCCGCAGTGCGGCAGGCCCTCGATGGGAAGCAGCGCGCCGTTGCCGCAGTCGATGCCGTACATGTGCAGCTTGTCCGCGCCGTGGGCCAGGGCCATGGCGCCCGCGATGGTGCGCAGCGTCTGCGACCTGCCCTGTCGGGGCGAGCCGACGATGTGCAGATGGCCGAGGGTCGCCGGGTCGATGACCAGGGACTCGCGGGCCTGTTGGGCGGGCAGGTCCACGACGCCGTACGGGACCGGCTGGAGGTCGTACGTCGTGGGGGCGGGGGCCGGGAGCTCCCGGGTGACGAGGGCCTCGGGCAGCGGCGGCAGCCAGGGGCTGTGCTGCCGGGGGATGCCCATCTCGCGGTCGGCCTCGCGGATCGCCGTGACGAGTCCGGTGAGGTCGGTCTCGACCTCGGCGGGCGCGGCGGCGGCGCGGGGGCGGGCCGGGAGCGGGTCGCCGAGGCGTTCCCAGCCGACCGCGACCGCCCAGGGCGCCGGGAGGGAGACCGTGGTGGCGCCGGGGCGCCGGCCGCCGACGCGTCCGGACTGGAACGGGACGAGGGAGTTCTGCCCGAGGCGGACGTACGCGCGTCCGGGGTTGCTCTGCGAAATCCCCGCCGCCTCACCGGAGTTGAGGACGTCCTGGCTCTCGCCGGAGTCGGTGACCCGGAGTGCGATGCGCAGGTTGGTGTTGGCGCGGATCTCGGAGGAGACGACGCCACTGGGGCGCTGGGTGGCCAGGATCAGGTGGATGCCGAGGGAGCGGCCCCGCTGGGCGATGTTGACGAGGCCCTTCACGAAGTCCGGCAGGTCGCGGACCATCGAGGCGAACTCGTCGATGACGATGAGGAGTCGGGGCATCGGGTCGCGGCCCGCGCCCGGCTCCCGCTCCAGGAGGTCGACGTAGTCCTCGATGTCCTTGGCGCCGACCCCGGCGAGGATGTGCTCGCGGCGCGTGAGTTCGGCGGTCAAGGACACCAGGGCGCGCTCCACGAGGTGGGCGTCGAGGTCGGTGACCATGCCCACGGTGTGCGGCAGGTCGACGCAGTCCTTGAACGCGGAGCCGCCCTTGTAGTCGACCAGGACGAAGGTCATCGCGTCGGGGCGGTTCGCCACGGCGAGGGACGCGACGATGGTCTGGAGGAGCTCGGACTTGCCGGAACCGGTGGTGCCCGCGACGAGGCCGTGCGGCCCGTCGCGCTTCAGGTCCAGGTGGAACGCGCCGTCCAGGGAGACGCCGACGGCGGCGCGGGTCGAGCGGCCACCGGCCGTCCAGCGGGCGCGGATGCCGGAGGACTGCGGCGGGTCGAGGGCGAGGACGTCGAGCAGGCGCGCGGAGGCGGGCAGCACGGCGGCCTCCTCGTCGCCGCCGCCCGGGTCGCGCAGCGGGCCCATCGCGCGGGCAAGCGAACGGCAGTAGTCGACGGAGACCAGGTCGGCGCGGACACCGGTGACGGTGCCGCGGCCCGAGCGGCCCACCCGGATGGTGCCGCCGGGCTCCTCGGCGACGACGGCCTGGCACTCCTCGGGCAGCAGCAGCTCCTCGGCGTCGAGGCAGACCGCGCGCACGCCGACGGCCGGGCCCTCGCGCAGGATCTGCGTGACGCCGGGCAGCGAGCGCAGCCTGCGGGCGCCGTCGAGGACGACGAGGATGTCGGGTCCTGCGGGCTTGCCGCGCCGTTCGGCGGCCGTCATCGTGGCGCGTTCGGCGATCAGCGCGGTGAGTTCGGCGACGCGCCGGGCGCAGCTCTCGGTGCCGTAGCCGATGGAGGCCGGGGTGTCGCCGGACTTCTTGCGGACGTGCGGCAGCCAGCGCAGCCAGGACCAGCCGTCGCGGCCCTGTTCGCCGGTGGTCAGCAGGTGGATCTGGAGGTCGCGGGGGCTGTGCAGGACGGCGGCCTGGGCGACGGCCCAGCGGGCCACGGCGCGCGCCACCTGGCCCTGGCCCGCGACGCCGAGGACGTGGTGCTCGCGCAGTGGCACGGTGACCGGGACGTCGTAGGCGGTCCACGGGTCCTGGCGGCGGTGCTCGTCCTTCGTCGGGTCCTGGAGGACGACGTCGGAGTCCATGTCGGCGGTGCCGACGCGCAGTTCGAGGAAGTCGGCGTCGGTGGCGCGGCGCTCCCAGAGGCGGCGGCGGGGGCCGACTGCGGTGAGGACGACCTCGGCCGGGTCGGGGAAGCCGCGGCGGCGTGCGGTGCGTTCGGCGGTCAGGGCCTCGTGCGCGTCGCCCTCGATGCGCGCCTTCTTCTCCTCGAACTCGGCGACCCTGTCGGAGTGGGACTGCTTGCCGGACCGGCGGCTGACGAAGTAGTTGCCGACGATCACGACCGGGGACAGCAGCCCGAACAGCAGCATCGTCATGCGGCCGAAGGCCAGCGCGCCCACGACGGCCATCACGATCGGCGCCGCCGCCGTGATCCACGGCAGCGGCCGGGCGGCGAGCGGGGCGGGCGGCGACGGCAGCGCGAAGTGCGTGGCGCGCTCGGCGGGGCGAAGGCGCGGCGGCCGGTTGTAGTCCCAGCCGGCGCCGTCCTCGGAGGGCTGCACGGCGGCGTCCGGCCGCTGCGGCAGCGCGAGCTCCAACAGGGTGCCGCCGACGAGGAGTTGCGCGCCGACGGGCCAGGCGGCGGCCTCGGTGAGGTCCTCGCGGTCCAGCTGCGCGGCCCCGTTGGCACCGGTGTCGGGCGCGATGCGGCAGCGTCCGCCGGGGCCCACCGTGAGGATCGCGGACGGCTGGTCGGGGACGGCGCGCAGCACTTGGGCGGAGCCGTCGTGGCCGAGGCCGATCCGGTACTCCCCCATGTCGAGCCGGTGCACGGTGCCCGCGCCGGGACCGCCGACGGCGCGCACCTCGACGAGCCCGTCCGGTTCGGCGGTGGCGCCGCCCGCGGGCCGGCCGAGGCCCACGATCGCGGCGTGCTTGAGCGGCGCGTCCCGCAACCGCATGTCGGCGGGCAGCAGCCGGTCGTCGGCGTACAGGCCGAGGCCCTCCGGGGGCCGGTGGACGCCTCCCGCCCCGGCCAGCGCCTCCGCGACAGCGCTCACGGGCGTGTCGGGGTCGGCGTCGAGGTGGACGTCGAACGCGTCACCACCCGCCTCGACCACGGTCAACATCAACGACACGAAAACGTCCTCCAACCGGCGTGAATGAGGGGATTCGGGAGCCTTGTCCAATGGCTTCTGGCCAATGACCCTTGTCCAACAGCCCTGTTCAGCGGCTCCCGCACCACTGACGGAACTACGGGGCGGGTCCGCGGATGGTTCACGCGACGTACCGGTGAACCATCCGCGGACCCGCCCCGTAGTGGCCATCGGGTGCACGGCGCAGCGGCCGTGCCGCCCCCCGTTTTTGTGTGACAAGGAGTCAGTGGATGATCTGGTACGTCCTGGCCGCGGTGCTGGGTCTTGCGCTGATCGCGGCGGTGGTGACGCTGATCGTCACCGAGCGGAAGCCACGCCCGCCGAAGCCGGTCGCCGCATCGGCCGCCGTCACGAGCCGCGGGGCGCTCGAAGTGGTCAACGCGGGCCTGCGCCGCCTGACGGGCGAATGCGTGCGCTCGGGCCGCTCGTTGCCCGATCTGTACGCCGTCGTCTACTCGGAGGACCGGCTCGGGCTGCTCCTCGCGGGCGCGTCCGACGAGGCCCCCGCGCCGTGGACCTCCGAGGCCGACGGCGAGCGCTGGACGATCTCCACCGACGACCTGCACAAGCCCGGCCCGGAGGGCGAACCGGCGCTGCCGTACGCGCTGACGGTGACGGTCGGCCTCGACGGCCCCGACCGCGTGCTCGTCGACCTGTCCCGCGCGGCGGGCCCCGTCTCGGTGACGGGTCCGGACGACGAGGTACGCACGCTGGTGCGGGCCCTCGTCATCGAGGCGATCGCAGGGCCCGTGGGCTCGCTCGCCCAGGTCACCCTGGTCGGCTCGCTGGGCGACGGCCGGCTCCTGTCCGGTGACGAGACGCGGAGCTCGCGGCTGCACCACGCGGCGAGCCTTGAGGAGGCCTTCGCCACCGCCAAGTCGGCGAACGCGGGCGTGCCGGAGGCCGGTTCGGCCGACGTCACCCAGGTCTTCCGCCTCATCGAGGGCAGCAGCCGGATCGCCGTGCAGGGCGAGGTGCCGCACCTGTTCGTCGTGGACGCCTCCCAACTGCCGCGCCGCGAGGGCGCCCTCGCCGGGATGCGGCGCGGCGACGCGCTGCTGGTGCTCGGCGAGGCGCCCACGGGCTGGCGCTGGAAGGCGGGCGCCGACGGCACGCTCGACACCGGGCCGCTCGGCCTGGAGATCAACCGGCACGCGGGACGGATGGCCGTCTGAGTGTCACGCGGCCTCGCCCTCCACGGCACCGTGCGCGTACAGGCCCCGCCTGTTCAGCGCCTCGCGCATGGCGCGCGCGGCGTAGTACGTACGGGACTTGACGGTGCCCGGCGGCACACCGAGGACCTTGGCCGTCTGGTTGACGGTGCGGCCCAGGTAGTGGACGTGCAGCAGGACCTCGCGCTGGGACGGGCGCAGGTCGCCGAGCGCGTCGACGAGGACCTGGGTGGTGAGGATGTGGTCGACGCCGTCGGACACCGGCAGGTGGGCGAGTTCGGGGTCGCCGGTCTCGGGCGGTCTTGCCTGGCGGGCGCGGTGGCCGTCGATGACGAGGTTGCGCAGCGCGGTGAACAGCCAGGGCCGCGCCGAGTCGGCGGTCGGGTCGAGTTCGGCGGCATGCCGCCAGGCTCGTATGGCGACTTCCTGGAGGATGTCCTCGGCGCGGTGCCAGTCGCCTTCGAGGCGGCGCGCGGCGAACTGGAGCAGCGCGGTTCCGTGGAAGTCGTAGAGCGCTCTGAGGAATTCGTCGGGTTGCAGGGGCGCGGCGTGCGGGTCCGCGACGTGGGAGTCCGCTGCACGCGGGCCGGGTATCCGGTCTTCGGTCGAAGCGCTGGCCGACAAGGCCCTTCCTCTCCGGATCGTCTGTGAGGGAAGACGGGTGCGGGTGCGCCGGGTGCGGGCAGACCGGCGGCGCCGCCGCGGTCGGACGGGTGTCCGTAGGCCCGCGGCGGCGGTGAAGTACGAGGCGTCGGTGCCGGTCAGCCCGGCTCGTGCGAGGAGAGCGAACTCACCTCACGGGACGTCAGCTCCCGGTCGTAGACATGTACGTCGGCGAGGTCGCCGCGCCAGTAGTCGGTGGGCTTCCCGCCGAACTTGCCGCGCCCGATCAGCACGCCGCCCGTCGGCTTCACGTCGCTGGAAGCAACCCTGGTTCCGGCGAGCTTTCCGTCCACGTAGATCCGCATCCGGTGGTCCTTCTGACTGTACGTGCCGGTCAGGTGGTACCACTGGCCGGGCCGCGGCTCCTCGGACGTGTCCGCGACCGTACGGGCCCCGGGGAAACTGAAGGCGAAGTTGCCGTCCTGGCCCGAGTACTGGAGGAAGAACGTGCTGTTGCGCTCGCCGTCCTGGGACAGGGCGGTGTGCATGCCCTTGGTGCCCTGGTCGGAGAGGCGCACGCGCGCGGCGACCGAGTAGTCCTTGGTCTGGGTGTCGAGTCGGGTGTTGGTGTCGGCGTAGCCGCGGCCGCCGTTCAGGTGCAGGGCGCCGCCCTCCGGCCCTTCGGTCCACTTCACGCCGGAGCCGACGACGGCGTCGTGCTCACCGACCTTCGCGGTGCCGGAGCGGTGCAGCGGCCACCAGCCGAGTCCGTCGAGGGAGGCGGTGGCGCCGCCTTCGCCGGAGCTCGACGCGGAGGGTTTCGCCTCGGTCGATTTCGCCTCGGAGTCCTGGCCGCGCACGAGCTGGACGCCGACGAATGCCAGCGCGACGGTCAAAACGGCGATCGTGGAGATAAGCGCCCATCTGCGCGTCATGAAGTTCCTCAGAGGTGCGGCATAAACGTGTCTCTGTTGATCACGCGACCGACCCGAAAATGGTTCACCATGCACGCACCCACCGGGCGACGTGCACGCACCCCACCCATGGGCACCACACGTGCGTCACATGACGCCGCCTGACGCCGCCTGGCACCACGCGATGGCGCCGCATGGCATCACGTGGCACCACATGGCGCCATCGGGCTTGCACATGGCGCCATAGTGGTGCCATGATGACGTCATGGACCTCACGCCCTACGTCGACACCCTGCACCGCGAGCTCGCGGTGGCCGCCGAAGCCGGCGGCGAGGAAGCACGCGAACTGGCCGAGCGGCTCATCGCTCCGCTGGAGTCGGCCACCCGGCTCACGATGCTCAACGTGCTCTCCGCCGCCATGGACGAGATCACCCGCGACCTGGCTCCCGGTTCGGTCGACGTACGGCTGCGGGGGCTCGACCCCGACTTCGTGGTGACACCGCCGCCGCGCGACACCGCCGCGCAAGAGCCCGCCGAGCCCCTCGAAGCCCCCGCCACCCCGCCGCCCGCCCCGGAGACCGACGAAGGCGGCACCGCACGCGTCAACCTGCGGCTGCCCGCCCACCTCAAGGCCCGCGCCGAAGAGGCCGCGAACCGCGAGGGCCTCTCGGTCAACGCGTGGCTGGTGCGCGCCGTGTCGGCCGCGGTCGACGGCGGTCAGGCACCACGTACGCCGGAGAAGACCCGCTCCATCGGACAGAGCTTCACGGGCTGGGTGCGCTAAGAGCCGCCGGGAGGCCCCTCGCCCGCACCCCGCCCGCCACACACATCACAGCCCACGACCACAGCACTTGAGCCAGGAGGACGGGACAGCCATGCCTACTTTCGACACCCCGGAAGCCATTTCGGTCAACGCCCATGTGGGCGCCGGTTCCATCCAGTTCACCGCGAGCGAGCGCACCGACACCGTCGTCGAGGTGCGGCCCGGCAACGCCAAGCGGAGCAAGGACGTCAAGGCCGCCGAGCAGACCGAGGTCTCCTACGCCCGCGGCATCCTCACCGTCCGGACGACGGAGCGCCGCATGATCGGCCCCAGCGGGATCGTGAACGTCACGGTCGAGCTGCCCGCCGGCTCGGCCGTCGAAGTCACCGGCTCCTGGACCCAGGTGTCCGGCGAGGGCCCGCTCGGCAAGGTCGACGTGAAGACCTCGGGCGGCGACGTCCGCCTCGACACCTCGGGGCCGCTGCGCCTCAAGTCGGCGCACGGGTCGATCCGGGTGGACCGGGTCGAGGGCCCGGCCGAGATCACCGCCAGCTCCAGCAACGTACGGATCGGCGTCATCGACGGCCACGCCGTCCTCAAGAACTCGTACGGCACCACCATCGTCGACGCCGTGACCGGCGAACTGCGGGTGAACGGCGCACACGGCGACATCGAGGTCGGCCGCGCCGAGAACTCGGTCGCCGCCACCACCGCCTACGGCGCGCTGCGCGTCACCGATGTCGCCCGCGGCACCGTCCAGTTGGAGACCAACTACGGCGCCATCGAGGTCGGCATCCGCGAGGGCACCGCCGCCTGGCTCGACGCCAGCTCCGACAACGGCCAGGTCCGCAACGCGCTCACCGCCTCCGAGGCCCCGGCCGGGACCGAGGACACCGTCAAGGTCCGCGCCCGCACCAAGTGGGGCAACATCGAGGTCCGCCGCGCCAAGGCCTGACCCCGACGGGACTCAACTCCCGTACGCAGACCAGCACTTCACGCGCCCCACAGCGCGCACCTCACCACCCGCGCTCCCATCACCCGCACCCTCACACCGGAGGGCCCCATGCCTTCATCTGTCATGTCCACATCCACGTACGACGAGACCGGACGAGCCCCACTCGCCGTCTCCACCGTCGGACTGCGCAAGTCCTACGGCGACAAGACCGTCCTCGACGGCATCGACCTGAGCATCCCCGCCGGTTCGGTCTTCGCGCTGCTCGGGCCGAACGGGGCCGGCAAGACGACGACCGTGCAGATCCTGTCCACGCTCGTCGACGCGGACGGCGGGCAGGCGCAGGTCGCCGGGCACGACGTCGCCTCGTCGCCGGACGGGGTGCGCGCCGCGATCGGTGTCACCGGGCAGTTCGCCGCGCTCGACAACCTGCTCACCGCGGAGGAGAACCTGCTCCTCATGGCCGACCTGCTGCGGCTCGGCAAGCGCGAGGGCAGAAAGCGCGCGAAGGAGCTGCTTGAGCGGTTCGGCATCGCGGACGTGGCCGGGAACCGCGCGGCCACCTTCTCCGGCGGCATGCGGCGCCGCCTCGACCTCGCCATGACGCTCGTCGGCGACCCGAAGATCATCTTCCTGGACGAGCCGACGACCGGGCTCGACCCGCGCAGCCGCCGCACCATGTGGGAGACCGTGCGCTCACTGGTCGCCGGGGGCGTCACCGTCTTCCTCACCACGCAGTACCTGGAGGAGGCCGACCAGTTGGCCGACCGGATCGCCGTGCTCGACGGCGGCCGGATCGTCGCCGAGGGCACCGCCGACGAGCTGAAGGCGCAGATCCCCGGCAGCCACGTACGGCTGCGGTTCAACGACACGGACGAGTACGAGCGGGCGGCCGCGGCCTTCCCCGGTTCGGCCCGTGACGACCAGGAGCTCGCGCTGCGGATCGCGAGCGACGGCGATCTCACCGCGCTGCGCACCCTGTTCGACCGGCTCGACACGGCCGGCGTACAGGCCGCCGACTTCTCCGTGCACACCCCCGACCTCGACGACGTGTTCCTCGCCCTGACCGGCGACGGCACCGACGCCAACCCGCTTCACGTCAAGGAGACCCTGCGATGAGTACCGCGAGTACCGCCACGAGCACCGCGAAGAGCACTGCCGCGAGCGCCCTCACGTACGCCGTGCACGACTCGATGACGATGCTGCGCCGCAACATCAAGCACGCGCTGCGCTATCCCATGGTCTCGCTGGGCGCGTCCATGATGCCGATCCTGATGCTGGTGCTGTTCGTGTTCGCCTTCGGCGACTCGATGTCGGGCGGCGCGGGACGGGACGCGTATCTGGAGTATCTGACGCCCGGCATCGTGATCATGGGTGTCGCCGCCGGGGCCATGTCGACCTCGATCGCGGTCTGCCAGGACATGACCGAGGGCATCATCAACCGCTTCCGCACCATGAACATCACGCGCTCCTCGTTCATGACGGGGCATGTCGTCGGCAGCGTCCTCACGACGATGGTGAGCCTGGTGCTTGTCGTGGCCGTGGCCATCGCGCTCGGCTTCCGGCCCGACGCGAACCCGGTCGAGTGGCTGGCCGCGACGGGGCTGCTCGTCGCGATCACGTTCGCGATCACCTGGCTGGCGGCGGCGCTCGGCCTCAAGTCCAAGACGGTCGAGTCGGCGAGCAACAAGCCGCTGCTCATCCAGTTCCTGCCGTTCCTCGGCTCCGCGTTCGTGCCGGCCGAGTCGATGGCGCCGGGCCTGCGCTGGTTCGCCGAGCACCAGCCGTTCACGCCGATGACCGAGACGCTGCGCGGGCTGCTGACCGGTTCGGCGATCGGCAACGACGGGTGGATCTCGCTCGCCTGGTGCGCCGCGATCACCGTCGTCGGCTACGCCTGGTCGCGCAAGCTGTACAACGTCAACACCGAGCGCTGACGCTGTTGACGAAGCCCACAGCAGAAGCCGGCTGAGGCAGGTACCCGCCCGTGAGAATGTCGCAGACATACGCTTGTCTGCGACATTCTCACGTGCCCGCCGCGTCCCCGCGCGCGAACGCCACCGTCAAGTCCCGCACCAGCGCGTTGCGTTCGTACTCGTCGAGCTCGACCAGGCCGCGGCCCGTGAGGCGTTCGAGGGTGTCCTCCACCGAGTCGACGACGCCGCGCAGCGCGCCCGCCCGCTGCCGCGCGTCGAGCGTCGCGAGCCGCCGCCTGCTCATCACGGCGGCGACCTCCGGCGCGTACTCGATGCGCGTGGGCCGCACCGCGAGCACCTCGACGCCGGTCGCCGCGCACTCCTCGGTCAGCAGCTGGGCCAGCTCGGCGCCGACCGCCTCCGGGTCCCGGAGCGTCGGGGCGGACTCGTGGAAGGCGTCGGGCGGCAGCCGCGAGAACACCCGGGCGAGCGCCACCTCGATCTGCCCGCGCAGATACGCCTCGTGGTCCCGCACCGCGTACAGCGCCCGCGCGGTGTCCCGCACCCGCCACACCACCAGCGCCTCGACGCGCAGCGCCAGCCCGTCCGCGTCGACCGCCGCCAGCGGTTCGCCGCGCCAGTGCCGCAGCCGTACGTCGATGCGGCGGCGCAGCACGAACGGGCTGACCCAGCGCAGTCCGGTGCGCCGCACGGTGCCCCGGTAGCGGCCGTACAGGCTCAGGCCGAGGGCGCTGCCCGCGCGGCACCGGGTCAGGCCGCCGACGGCGAGGACCACGAGGACGGCGCAGGCCACGACGAACGCGCCCCACCCGGCCCGGACCGCGTCGCCGCGCACCGGTGCGGCCGGTGGGGCCAGGAAGTCGGTGACCGTGTCGGGGATCCAGCCGAGCAGTCCGCAGCCGTATCCGGCGCCCGCGAGCGCGAGCGCGGTGACCGCCACGGCCAGCCAGCCGGGCAGCGACCACCCCGCCCGCTCGACGACCTCGTCCCGCTCACTCATGCACCCTCCCGGACTCCGTGCACACGACTTGACCCACTCACGTTATGCACAAATGGGGCAAAATTCAGGAATCCGCTGGCCAGACGGCGCCGTTACGGACGCGGGGGGGGGGACAGCCGTGCCGTCACAGCCGCAGCTCCCCGTACGCCCCCTCGGGAACGACCGGCGCGCGTGGCGGCACGGGCCGCAACTCCCGATACGCCTCCCCCTGTTCGGGCCGCGCGTCCGCCTCCCCCTTGTTCGGCCAGTACGACATCGCCCGCTCGGCCTGCGCCGTGATCGTCAGGGACGGGTTCACGCCGAGGTTCGCGGAGACCGCCGAGCCGTCGACGACGGAGAGGCCGGGGTGCCCGTACACCCGGTGGTACGGGTCGATCACGCCGCTGTCGGCGCTGTCCCCGATGGCGCAGCCGCCCAGGAAGTGCGCGGTGAGCGGCTTGCCCATGAGTTCGCCGAGGTTGGTGCCCGCGAAACCGTTGATGGACTCGGCGATCAGCCCGGCCGCCCGCCACCCCTCCGGTATGTGGACGGGGTTGGGGGTGCCGTGCCCCTGCTCGGCGGTGAGCAGCCCCCGCTTGTCGAGGCTCGTCGTCAGCGAGTTGTCGTGGGTCTGCATGACGAGCCCGATGATGGTCCGCTCCGACCAGTGCCGAAGGGCGACGGTGCGGGCGACGAGCACCGGGTGGGCGAGGAAGGCGAGCGCGGCGGCGAGCGGCTTCGGCAGATTCTGCTTGTACTGGGGTACGCAGATCAGGGCCATCAGGTTGGAGCCCTTGCCGTAGCGGACGTTCTCGATGTGGGTGTTGGCGTTCGGGTGCACGGACGAGGTGATGGCGACGCCGCGCGTGAAGTCGATGTCCGGCCTGCCGTAGCGGCGCGGCCAGGTAAGGGCGCCCACCAGGGCCTCGGAGTTGGTACGGGTGAGTTCGCCGAGGCGGCGCGAGAGCCCCGGCAGGACACCGTCGTCGCGCATCCGGTGGAGCAGGCTCTGGGTGCCGTACGTGCCCGCCGCCAGGACGACGCGGCGCGCGCGCAGGACGGTGCGGCGGCCCCGGCGGCGCTTGTTCGTGGGCACGGTCGTGACCTCGAACCCCGCCTCGCGGCCCGGCAGTTCACGCACGCTGGTCACGGTCGTCATGGCGCGGACCTCGGCGCCCGCCCGTTCGGCGAGGTGGAGGTAGTTCTCGGTGAGCGTGTTCTTGGCGCCGACCCGGCACCCGGTCATGCAGGACCCGCACTCGGTGCAGGCCGCGCGGGTCGGCCCGGCCCCGCCGAAGTAGGGGTCGGGAACCTCCTCACCCGCCCGGCCCGTCGTCGTCCCGTCGGCGTCCCGCCCGTCGCCGAAGAACACGCCCACGGGCGTGAGCCGGAAGGTGTCGCCCGCGCCCATCCGCGCGGCCGCGTCCCGCAACAGCTCGTCGGCCTCGGTGGTGGTGGGGTTGGTGCGCACGCCGAGCATGCGCCGCGCCTGCTCGTAGTAGGGCGCCAACTCCCGCTGCCAGTCGGTGATGTGGCCCCACTGCCGGTCCTGGAAGAAGGCGGGCGGCGGCACGTACAGCGTGTTCGCGTAGTTCAGCGATCCGCCGCCCACCCCCGCACCCGCCAGCACCATCACGTTCTTCATCAGGTGGATGCGCTGGATCCCGTACATCCCGAGGCGCGGCGCCCACAGGTAGTCGCGCACCTTGAGGGACGTACGAGGAAGGGTGTCGCGGGAGTACCGCCGCCCGGCCTCCAACACCCCCACCCGATACCCCTTCTCCGTCAGCCGGAGCGCGGAGACGGAGCCGCCGAAGCCGGAGCCGACGACGAGGACGTCATAGTCGTACGCACGCTCGCCGTGGGCCTCAGGCACCGTAGAGCTCCTCGATCTCCCGCTCGTACGCCGTGAGCACGGCCCGCCGCTTGATCTTCAGGGAGGGCGTGAGCAGCCCGTTCTCCTCGCTGAACTCGCCCTCCACCAGCGTGAACTTCCGGATGGACTCGGCGCGCGAGACGGCCTCGTTGGCGTAGTCGACGGCCTTTTGGACGTCGGCGACGATCCGCGGGTCGCCGATGATCTCGGACATCGGGGTGTCGGCCGGCATCTTGCGCACGCTCAGCCAGTGCGCGACGGACTCCGGTTCGAGGGTGATCACGGCGCCGACGTACGCGCGGTTGTCGCCGACGACGATGCACTGACCGATGGGCGAGCGACTGCGCAACCGGTCTTCGAGGACGGCGGGCGAGACATTCTTGCCCCCACTCGTCACGAGGATGTCCTTCTTGCGCCCGGTGATCCTCAGATACCCGTCGTCGTCCAACTCCCCCAGATCCCCGGTCGCGAACCAGCCGTCCTCGTCCAGGACTTGATCGGTCGCGCCCTGATTGTTCCAGTACGCGCCGAAGACGATGCCGCCCTTGATGAGCACCTCGCCGTCGTCCGCGATCCGGATCGTGGTGCCGGGCACGGGCAGGCCGACGGTGCCGGGGCGCGGCTTGAGGGGCGGGGTGATCGTGGCGGCGGCGGTCGTCTCGGTCAGGCCGTAACCCTCGTAGATCACGATCCCGGCGGCGTAGAAGAACAGGTTCAGATTGCGGTCGAGGGGCGAGCCGCCGCTGATCGCGTACCGGAGCCTGCCGCCGAGCTCCTTGCGCACGCGCCGGTAGACGAGCAGGTCGTAGAGCCCGTGCGCGAGCCGGAGCCCGGGGCCCGGCCCCTTGTCGCCGTCCAGGAACCGCGCCAGATGCGCCTCGGCGAAGCGCACCGCGATCCGGTCGGCGCGGTCGAAGGACGAGCCGCGCCCGAGCTTCTCGGCCGTCGCCCGCCCGGTGTCGTGGATCTTCTCGAAGAGGTACGGCACGCCGACCACGAACGTCGGCCGGAACGAGCGGAGTTCGGGCCGCAGCTCGTCCGGCTTGATGCTCGGGCAGTGCCCCAGCTCGATGCGGGCGAGCATGCACGCCACCTGGATCGTGCGGCCCAGGATGTGCGCGAGCGGCAGGAACAGCAGCGTGGAGGCGGTCTGCCCGGTGATCGCCTTGAAGATGGGGTGCAGCAGCTCGACGGTGTTCGCGGCCTCGGCGTACAGATTGCCGTGTGTGAGAACGCAGCCCTTGGGGCGGCCAGTGGTGCCGGAGGTGTAGCAGACGGTGGCGATGGTGTCGGGGGTGAGCGCGGCCCGCCGCTTGACGACCTCCTCGTCGGCCACATCGGCGCCCAGCGCGGCGAGTTCGAGCACGGCGCCCGCGTCGATCTGACGGATTTCGGGGCGGTCGGCGTCCGGCAGTCCGGCGACGGCCTCCTCGGCGGCGACGGCGTTCTCCGGCGTCTCGACGATCAGCATCGTCGCGCCCGAGTCCTGGACGATCCACTCGATCTGGCCGGGCGACGACGTGGCGTAGATGGGCACGGTCTGCCCGCCGGCGGCCCAGATCGCGAAGTCGAGGACCTGCCACTCGTAGCGGGTGCGCGACATGAGCGCGACACGCCCGCCCGGCTGGAGCCCCGCCGCGATCAACCCCTTGGCGGTGGCGGTCACTTCGCGGGCGAACGCGGCGGCGGTGACCGGCCGCCACTGCTCGCCTTCCTTGCGCCGTACGACGACGGCGTTCGGCTCCTCCTCGGCGTTCGCGAACGGGATGTCGGCGGGCGTGGACCCGTCCTTCGGCGGCTCGGCGAGCGGCGCGACGCGCGCCTCGCGCACGGTGCCGTGTTCGCCCCTGACCAGCTCGGCCTTGGCGCGGTCGGCCAGATCGCCGCGCTTCCCGGCCCGCTTCAGATCCTTGCGTACGCCCATGACGGCTCCCCGTTTGCGCGGCTGCCAGACTCGAACTCGCTCGAACTTACTCTGGAGTCAACTTACCTACGCGTAAGGAAAATTCAATGGTCGCGTACGAATCGACGACAGGAGCCGTCGACGCCCGGAACTACGGCGTCCAGACCTCGCCGTCGAGCACGTCGCGCATGCCCACCCACACCATGTTCATCAGGCGCAGCGTGATGCCCTCCGGGGACTGCCCTGGATTGCGCTCCATCCAGTCGGTGAGCGAGTCGGCGGCGCCGACGAGGGCGTGTGCGACGAAGTCGGCGTCCTCGTCGCCCAGTTGGGAGCCGCGACCGCTGTCCGAGATGCCGTCCCTGATGAGCCCCGCCACCTCGGCCATGATCGCGCGGCGCGCGTCGGCGACGGCCGCGGCGATCGCCTCGCTCAGCTCCGAGGCCTGCCGGTGCAGCACGACCCAGCTGTCCCGGTGCTCGGCGACGAACGCGAAGAACGCGGAGAGCCCCGCGTACAGCCGCAGTTCGGGCGCGGCACCCGCGCCGCGCGCGGCGTCCTGGAACGCGGCGACGAGCCGCTCGGCCTCCCGCCGCAGACACGCGAGAAACAACCCTTCCTTGGAATCCAGGTACAGATACACCATCGGCTTTGAAATGCCCGCGAGTTCGGCGATCTCGTCCACGGAGGCGGCGTGATAGCCACGCTTGGCGAAGACCCGCACGCCGACGTCGATGATCTGCTGCTCGCGCACGTGGCGTGGCACGCGCTTCCGCCGCGCCGCCGTACGCCCTTTCGCCGCTCCCGAAGTGCCCGTCACCCTTGTCAGCCTATCTACGTCGCCGTAACCTTACCAATTAGTAAGCTTACTAAGCAGTAAGGTCGGTAGTGAAGTGAGGAGAGTACGCCCATGAGCGGTGCCGAGGAGATCGCGGCGCTCGACTTCGCGAGCGTCACGCCCGAGGAGTTCGCGCGGATCGTCAAGGGCCTGTCGGCCAAGGAGATCAACGAGGTCGCGCGGGACGAGACGCTGCGCACCCGGGTCCTCAAGGAGGTGTTCGGGCGCATGGAGCGGCAGTTCAAGCCGGACGTCGCGGGCTCGCTCGAAGCGCTGATCCGCTGGAAGGTGACCGGCCAGGACGAGGTCCCCGAGGCGGTCTACGAGACGAAGATCTCCGGCGGTACGTGCACGGTCTCCGAAGGCCGCTCGGACGCGGAGCCGCGCACCACACTCATCATGGGCGACGCCGACTTCCTCAAGCTGGTCTCCGGCAACTCCTCGCCCGTCACGATGTTCATGATGCGCAAGGTCAAGATCGCGGGCGATGTGGCGCTCGCGTCGGGGCTCGCGCGCTACTTCGACATTCCGAAGGCGTGACCGGCGTGGCCTTCTCTCTTGAACTGTCCGAAGAACAGCGCGACTTGCGCGACTGGGTGCACGGCTTCGCCTCTGACGTCGTCCGCCCGGCCGCCGCCGAGTGGGACGAGCGCGAGGAGACTCCCTGGCCGGTGATCCAGGAGGCCGCGAAGATCGGCCTGTACGGGTTCGAGTCGCTGGCCGAGATGTTCGGCGACCCGAGCGGCCTCTCGCTCCAGATCGCCAACGAGGAGCTGTTCTGGGGCGACGCGGGCATCGGCATGGCGCTCTTCGGCACGTCCCTCGCCGTGGCCGGCATCTTCTCCGCCGGCACGCCCGACCAGCTCGCCGAGTGGGTGCCGCAGTGCTACGGCGACGAGGACGACCCGAAGGTGGCGGCGTTCTGCGTGTCGGAGCCGCAGGCGGGTTCGGACGTGGCGGGCATGCGTACGCGCGCCCGCTACGACGAGGCGAAGGACGAGTGGGTGCTGTCCGGCCAGAAGGCGTGGATCACCAACGGCGGCATCGCGAACGTGCACGTGGTCGTCGCCTCCGTGGACCCGGACCTCGGCTCGCGCGGACAGGCGGCGTTCATCGTGCCGCCGGGGACGTCGGGCCTCGAAGGCGCGAAGAAGATCAAGAAATTGGGCCTACGGGCGTCCCACACGGCCGACGTCTTCCTCGACGAGGTCCGGGTGCCTGGCCACTGCCTGCTGGGCGGTCGCGACCGCCTGGACGCGCGGCTGGCGCGGGCCCGTGAGGGCGGGCGCGGCAAGGGCCAGGCCGCGATGTCGACCTTCGAGGTCAGCCGCCCCACGGTCGGCGCGCAGGCCCTCGGTATCGCGCGCGCCGCGTACGAGTACGCGCTCGACTACGCGGGCGAACGCGAGGCCTTCGGCCGCCCCATCATCGACAACCAGGCCATCGCCTTCGCCCTCGCCGACCTCCGCACGGAGATCGAGGCGTGCCGCCTGCTGATCTGGCAGGCCTCGTGGATGGCCCGCAACGACAAGACCTTCGACGCGGGCCAGGGCTCCATGTCGAAGCTGCGGGCCGGGGAGTTGGCGGTCGCCGCGTCCGAGAAGGCGATCCAGGTGCTCGGCGGCGCCGGGTACAGCCGCGAGCACCCCGTGGAGCGGATGTACCGCGACGCCAAGATCTACACGATCTTCGAGGGCACGAGCGAGATCCAGCGGCTGGTGATCGCGCGGGCGATCTCGGGGCGGCAGATCCGCTGAGGGCCGACGGTTCAACTATGTGAGGGCGCGGGCGAGTTGAGGGTAGTCGACAACGACCCCGTCCTCGTCGAACTCCACGTCGGAGCGGAAGGTCCCGGAGGCGTACCTGACGCGCGCCCCACGCTCCGTGCGCGCGAGATGCGTGTACGTCTGCCGGGACGGGCCCACGGTGAGTTCCGGGACCTTGACCCAGGCCATCAGGAACGTGTGCTCGCCGGGACCGAGGTGGAGGCCGTGGCGGCGGACCGGCATGGTGTTCGTCATCGGGCAGAGCCCGAGGTCGCAGTCGAGAGCTCCCGCGACCTCGGGCAGCGGGCCACCGTTCGCGGTCCACTGCCCGTCGGCGCCCCTGACCAGGTCCAACTCCCGTGTCCGGTCCGCGTCCTCGACACTCACGCGCAGCCGCCGGGTCACGTACCGGTCGCCGGTCTCCAGTTCGTACGTGACCCAGTACGGGACGGGGGACGTGCCGACCGCGCGTCCGCGGGCGCGGAGCGTTCCGGGCTCGCCGAGGTCGACCCACGCGGTCTCGTATCCCGCGTGGTCGCTGCCACTGACACTCCAGGTGCGCACGCACTTCATCGGCCCAGGCTAGACCGCGAGGCGCTGGGGAACGGAGGGGGACTGTGACGCGGAACTGCAGCGGGCCTGGGGAAAGACGTCACAGTCCGTCGCGGGACCCGCGACGCCGACGGCCGGCCACTCGGGGCTCCTCAGTCGCCCAGCTGCCGGGCCCGCCGCACCGCGTCCGCCAGTTCCCGCACGTCCGCGTCCTCGGTGGTCGACGCCAACTCCGCTACGTATCCGGAGAGTTGGCGGAGTGACGGCGCGCCGGGGAGCGGGTCCTGTGCGGTGGCGTTCAGGTGGTTGGCGAAGTAGCCGGCCGCCGCGGCGACGCGCAGGCGGGGCGGTGTGGCGGGTGACCAGAGGGGGCGGGCGAGGTCGGAGGCGGACACGGCGCCGTGGGCCTCGCGCGGGGAGCGGCTCTCCGGGTCGAGCCAGCGGACCGTGGCCCGAGCCACCTCGCCCTCCGCCCCCTCGCGGAGCTTGACCGCGTAGAGGGCCGTCACCGTGTGGCCGGGGCCGACCTCGCCGCCGTCGACGCGGTCGTCACGGAAGTCGTCGTCCGCGACGCGGCGGTTGTCGTAGCCGAGGAGGCGGAAGCCGGTGACCTTGTCCTCGTCGAATTCGACCTGCGCCTTGGCGTCGCGGGCCCTCAACTGGACGTTCGCCGGGAGCTGTTCGGTGAAGACCTTCCTGGCATCGGCGGGCGTCGAGATGTACGTGGTGTGGCCGTCGCCCTTGTCCGCGAGGCGTTCCATGAGCGCGTCGCCGTAGTCGCTGCCGACGCCCACCCCGAAGAGCGTGATGCCGTGCTCGCGGCGGGCGTCCGCGATGCGTTCGAGGATGGTGTCGGCCGAGGTGGCGCCGGTGTTGGCGAGGGCGTCGGAGAGGAGGACGACGCGGTTCGTGGCGCCCTGCCTCGCCCCCTTCACGGCCGTCTCGTAGCCGGTCGTGACACCCGCTTCCAGGTTGGTGGAGTCGGTGGGTTCGAGGGTGTCGACGGCGGACTTGACCGTGTCCCTGGTCTCGCCGTCGCGGGGGCCGAGGCGGGTCATCGGGAGGACCGTGCGCGCCTCGTCGCTGAAGGTGACCAGGGCGATCGAGTCGTCCGCGTCGAGTTGGTCGGTGAGCGTGGCGAGGGACTCCCGGACCAGGTCGAGGCGGCCCGCCTCCGCCATGGAGCCGGAGATGTCGACCACGAAGGTGAGCGCCGCGGGCGGGCGGTCGCCGGACGCCGGGGCCTGCGCCGTCGCCAGGCCCACCCGCATCAGGCGCCAGCCGTCGTCGCCGGTGCGGGCGCCGTCCACCGTCACCGAGAAGCCGTTGCCCTTCGGGCGCGGGTAGCCCTGGCGGAAGCTGTTCACGAACTCCTCGGGGCGCACCGAGCGCGGCTCCGGCAGCCGCCCCGCGCCGAGGCTGCGGCGCGCGTACCCGTACGAGGCGGTGTCCACGTCCAGGGCGAAGGTGGAGCGGCGGTCCCCCTCCCCCACGGTGCCCGACGGGGCGGCCGGTTTGTCGGCGCCGGAGCCGCGGCTCACCTTCCGGTTCGCCTGGTCCGCCGAGCCGCCGGGCCCGCCGCACGCCGTGAGCAACAGCCCGCCGACGAGCAGCGCGGCGCCCAATGCCTGCTTTCCCTGCGTCAGTCTCATGTGACCTGTGACGCACGGGGCCGCCGGAAGGAGCGCTCGAATGTGTTGCGGCCGGGTCCCGAACCGGTCACGCGATACGGAAGTCGCCCCTCCCACAGGGCCCGCCCGGCCCCAACTCCCCTACGAGACCACGTCCTTCCTCGCGAACCCCCGGAACGCCAGCGCGAACAGCACCACCGCGTACGCCACCGACACCGAAGCCCCCTGGATCATTCCGCCCCACTCGGGCTGCGTCTGGATCGCGTCCGCCCACGCGAACTGCCAGTGCGCGGGCAGGAAGTCGCGCCAGTCGCCGAGCGCGGTGACCGCGTCGAGGACGTTGCCGACGATGGTCAGGAAGACCGCGCCGCCGACCGCGCCCAGCGGGTTGTCCGTCTTGGTGGACAGCCAGAACGCGAGGCCCGCCGTGACCAGTTGGGAGACGAAGACGAACGCGACGATCAGCAGCAGCCGCTGCACCGCCGTGCCAGCCGGCAGCGCCCCGCCGGTCGGTATCTCCAGCGGCCCCCAGCCGTACGCCACCGCCCCGACGCCGAGCGCCACCAGCGGAAGCAGCAGCATCGCGGCGAGGCTGAGGCCGAACGCGACGGCCAGCTTGGACCACAGCAGCCGGGCCCTCGGCACCGGCGCTGCCAGCAGATAGCGCAGGCTCGACCAGTTCGCCTCGGAGGCGACGGTGTCGCCGAAGAACAGGGCCACCGGGATCACCAGTAGGAAGCCCGCCGACACGAACAGGGTCGTCGCCGCGAAGTTCGCCGCCGACGCGGTGGCGGTGTCCATCAGGTTCACCCGCTGCCCGCCCTCGCCCCCGCCGCTGCCCGGCTCGCCGCCGATGGCGAACGCGGCGACGAGCACGAACGGCAGCAGCGCCAGCACGGCGCCCATGACGAGCGTGCGCCGCCGCTTCACCTGCCGTACGAGCTCCACGCGCAGCGGAAGCGTGCGGGCGGGGCGGTAGCCGTGGGCGCGCTCGGGTACGCCGGGGTCGCGTGTCGTGGTGTCGGTCGTCATGCCGACGCACCTCCGATCAGGGTCAGGAACGCGTCCTCCAGGCGCCGGTGCGGGCCCATGGAGCGCACCGGTACGTCGAGGCGGACCAGCTCGGCGAGGAGCCGGGCGGCCGGGTCCCTCTCTTGGGACGCCGGGTCCCCCTCCCGGGACGAGGTGTCCGGTTCCGGTACGAGGCGGACCAGCAGCCCGTCCTCGACCGTCCCCACGGAGGCGACCCCGGCGAGGCCGCTCACCTTCTCCACGAGCGCGTCGGAGACCTCACCGGCGACGCCGACGAGCAGCGTGTCGCCGGAGCCGACGATGTCCGCGACGGGGCCCGCCTGGACGAGCCGGCCGCGGTCCATGACCACGAGGTGCGTGCAGGTCTGCTCGACCTCGGCGAGGAGGTGGCTGGAGACGATGACCGTGCGGCCACCGCGCGCGTAGCGGATCATCACCTCGCGCATCTCGCGGATCTGCGGCGGGTCGAGCCCGTTCGTCGGCTCGTCGAGGATGAGCAGCTCCGGCAGGCCGAGCATGGCCTGCGCGATGGCGAGGCGCTGGCGCATGCCCTGCGAGTACGTGCGCACGGCGCGCGCGAGGGCGTCGCCGAGGCCGGCGATCTCCAGGGCCTCGTCGAGGTGCGCGTCCTCGGCGGGGCGGCCTGTGGCCTTCCAGTACAGCTCCAGGTTCTCCCGGCCGGAGAGGTGGGGGAGGAATCCCGCGCCCTCGACGAACGCGCCGACCCGCGACAGCACCGGGGAGCCCGGCCTGATCGCGTGGCCGAAGACCCGGATCTCGCCGCCGTCGGGCCGGATGAGGCCCATCAGCATGCGCAGCGTCGTCGTCTTGCCCGCCCCGTTCGGCCCGAGCAGGCCGAGGACCTGGCCGCGCTCGACGCGGAAGGACAGCTCGCGCACCGCGTACCGGTCGCTGGAGCCCGCGTACTTCTTACTGAGGTCGGTGATCTGGAGCGGGACCTCGGCGAGGGCAGGGTCGGGCGCGGGCGCCGTCGTCCGGCGCCGGGCCGTGAACAGCAGGCCCGCCGCGAGGACCACCGCCCCGGCGGGCAGCCACCACACCCAGCCGGGCAGCGGCGTCGCCGCCGTCTTCACGTCGGGGGCGGTGGGCACGCTCAGGCTCTTGTCGTGCATCGAGACCTGGTACGTGGCGGGCTCGTTCGGCGACGCGTAGCCGAGGTCCGTCGCGGACAGCACGAGCCGCAGCTTGTGGCCCTTCTGCACCTCGTGGTCGACGGCCGGGAGCGTGATCTTCACGTCCTTGCCCGCGCCGTCCGCGCCGGTCACCTTGACCGGCGTGACCAGCTGCGAGGGCAGCACCTGACGCGCCCCGTCGGGACCGGCGTCGTACACCTTCGCGAACAGGACGGCGGTGCCGCTCGACGACTTCACGTGCGCGGTGACCGTCGGGGAGCCGGTGACGCGCACCGACTTCTTCAGCGGCGCCGAGTCGAAGCGCGCGAACTGGCCGGGGTACTCCAGGGAGAAGCCGCCGCCCAGCGACGCCGACAGGTTCGCGACCTGGCCGAGGCCCGGCACCGAGGAGATCGACGGCGGCCCGCCGCCCGGCGGGTTCTGGAAGGTCTCCGTCGCCGACTTCAGCGGCACCCGCACCCGCTGCTCGCCGCGCAGGCCCGGGTACAGGTCGCCGCTCGCGCCGCGCAGGGTGGCCGCGCCGTCCGTGGAGTCGACGCCGCCGGTGCGGGTGACGCGGAACGCGGGGCCCGTGTCGACGTTCTCGTCCTTCAGATAGCGGTCGAACCACGACGTGACGCGCTCGTGCAGCCGGTCGACCTCCATGTCGCCGCCGTCGTGCCCGCCGTTCAGCCAGTCGACCTCGACGGGCGCGCCGTTCGCCTTCACGTGGCGCGCTATCTCGTCGGCCTGGGAGAGCGGGAACAGCGAGTCGGTCTGCCCCTGCGCGATGAACGTGGGCACCTTGATGCGGTCGCCGACGGCGACCGGGCTGCGCTCCTCCAGCAGCTTGCGGGCCTCCGCGTCCGGCTTCCCGGAGACGGCGACGCGCTTGTACATGTCGCACAGCTTCTTCTCGAAGCGGCCGCAGGCGAGCCCGGCCTCGCTGGTGCGGGTGCCGAGCTGCGCGGACCCGGAGGTGAAGAAGGCGCCCGCCCACAGCTTCTTGAAGACGCCGTCGGGGAACAGGGCGTCCGCCAGGTTCCAGTACGTGATCTGCGGGGCGACAGCGTCGACCCGCTTGTCGTGGCCCGCCGCGAGCAGCGAGACCGCGCCTCCGTACGAGGCGCCGGTGACGCCCACACGCGGGTCGCCCGGCTTGTCGAGCTCCACTTCCGGGCGCTTGGCGAGCCAATCGATCATCCGCGAGACGTCGGCCACCTCGTGCTTCGGGTCGTTCAGCCCGATCTTGCCGCCGGAGCGGCCGAAGCCGCGGGACGACCAGGTCATGACCGCGTAGCCGTGGGCGGCGAGCTGCTCCGCCTCGGCGCGGACGTCGGCCTTGCTGCCGCCGAAGCCGTGCGTGAGCAGCACGGCGGGCCGCTTGTGCGACGGGTCACCCGCCGTGAAGTACGAGGTGTCGATGCGCACCCCGCCGCCCATCGGCATCATCCGGTCCTGCCGGTGCACGGTGGATCCGCCGCCGGAGTCCGACGCCACCGCCGTCCAGCCGGCCGCTGTCCCCGCGAGCACCACGAAGGCCGCCACGACGGCGATCCACCGTCGCGGCCACCCGCGTACCCGCTCGCGCCACACGCGCCGTCGAAAAAACATGCGTCAACGGTAGGCGCCAGCGCTGACAACCACCGCATCCGGTGGTCGGAGCGCGGGCACCTCCCGTGGGCGTACGGGGGCCTTGCCGCGTACCGCGTTCGTGGTAGGACGCGGGCATGAGCCACGACCGTGAGACCCACCACAGTGACATCCGTCGCGCACGCACCGTCGACGAGCTGGTCGCCGCGGGACCGCTCTTCGACTCTCCTACGCGGCCGGACGCGGCCCGCGAATTCCTGGAGGCGCCCGGCCACCACCTGTTCCTGGCGTACGCCGACGGCGAGGAGCCGGTCGGCTTCATCAGTGGGGTGGAGACGATCCACCCCGACAAGGGCCGCGAAATGTTCCTCTACGAACTGGAGGTCGCGGAGCCGTATCGGAGGCGGGGGATCGGGCGGGCGTTGATCGGGGAGTTGGTGGGGGTGGCGCGGGAGCGGGGGTGCTACGACGTGTGGGTGGGGGTGGACGTGGACAACGTGGTGGCGCTTTCGACGTATCGCGCCGCGGGTGGGGTGGAGGACGGCGCCTGCACCGTCATCACGTGGCCCCTCGGGTGACGCCCACCGTCCTCCCACGCCACGGGGCTCCGCCCCGGACCCCCGCGCCTCAAGCGCTGGCGGGGCTTGATTGTGGTCAGGCTGTCATTGCCGAACCAGCCCCCGGCATTCTGCGAGCGCTCGCAAGGAAGCGTCAAGAGGGCGTGCAGGTAGAGGAGTTGGCGGGAACGGGGGCCTCCGGAAAAGGGTGCGCGAACCATTGACCGGGCTGCGAGCGCATGCAAGCGTCCCTCCACACGACCGCCCCCACCACCGAGCCGCCGTGGAGGCCCCCTATGGGCAGCGCCGCCCCCTCCCGTCGCACCACCCTGTCCGCCCTGCTCGCCTCCGGCCTCGGCGCCGCGCTCACCGCCTGCGGCGGACCCTCGCGGTCCGTCGGGGCGGGCGGCGCCGTGACGCTGCGGTACTTCTTCTGGGGCGACAGCGGCAGGGCCGACCTGATCAACAAGTGCATAGCCGTCTTCGAGCGCGAGAACCCGAAGATCAAGGTGAAGACGAGCTTCGCCGCGTTCGACGCGTTCTGGCCCAAGCTCAGCACCGCCGCCGCGGGCGGCAACCCGCCCGACGTGATGCACGTCGACTACGCCTGGGTCCGCACCCTCGGCGAACACGGCGTACTCGCCGACCTCGGCCCGCACACCGGCCCCGGCAAGGAGATCGACGCCTCGACCGTCGTCCACTCGCTGCGCACGGCGGGCGAGGTGGACGGCCGCCGCGTCGCGCTCCCGCTCGGCCAGAACTGCGTATCGCTGATGTACGACGCCGAGGTGTGGGCCAAGGCCGGTGCGAGGAAGCCGAGTTCGCGGATGAGCTGGGACGCGTTCATGGAGCAGTCCCTCAAGGTGACCCAGTACGGCAGACGCCACGGCACACCCGTGCAGTTCGGCATGGACAACCCCGCCCAGAACTACCTCGGCGTCGAACTGTGGCTGCGCCAACAGGGCCTGCGGATGTGGACCGACAAGGGCGCACTCGGCTTCGAACGCGACGACATGCGCCGCTACTTCACCCTCGCCGACACCTGGCGCAAGGAAGGCGCGCTCGCCGGCCCCGGCGCCGTACTCGAATCGCTGCCCGGCTTCCCCATCACCACCCGCAGGGCCGCCTCGTACCTGGAGTGGGACAACCAGGTCGGCGGCCGCAGCGACATGCGCGGCAGCACCCTCTCCCTCGCCACGGTCCCCGGCGACACCGGCCGCTCCGGCATCTACGCCAAGCCGGGCATGCTGATCGCGGCCGCCGCGCAGAGCCCGTACCTCAGCGAGAGCGCCCGGTTCCTCAACTTCATGATCAATGACCGGCGGGTGGCGAAGATCCTCGGCACCAACATCGGCATGCCGCCCACCACGAGCCAGCAGGGCGCGGCCGACACCTCCGACCCGAAGGTCCGCCAGGTCCAGGTGTACGAGGAGCAGGTGGCCAGGACGCTGGCGACGACCCCGCCGCCGCCCGCCGACGGCGGCGCGTCCCTCAACACGTATCTGATGCGCGTCGCCGAGAAGCTCTTCTACGGCCGGATCTCCGTGGACCAGGCAGTGGACCTCTACTTCGACCAGTCGGAAGTCGTCCTCGCCTGACAGGAGCGGACACGACCGGACCCGCCACGCCCCTCCTCCACGCCCCTCCCTCCGAAAACGTACGGAGTCCGCATGGCCTCTACGACGACGACCGACGCCGCGATACCCCGCGCACGCCGCGGCGACTCCCCCACGACCACCCCCGCCAAGCGCCGCCGGGGCGCGGGCGACCGCTCCGCGTACGTCTTCCTCACCCCGTGGATGATCGGCGCGGCCGTGCTGACGCTCGGCCCGATGCTGTTCTCGCTCTACATGTCGTTCACGGACTACAACCTGTTCGACGCGCCGCGCTGGATCGGCCTCGACAACTACAAGCGGATCCTGTTCGACGACCCCGAGGTCAGGGACACGGTCGGCGTGACGCTGCTGTACGTGGTCGTCGCGACGCCGCTCAAGCTGGCCGCCGCCCTCGGTGTGGCCCTGCTCCTCCACACCCGGCGCAAGGGCCGCAACTTCTACCGGGCCGCCTTCTACATGCCGTCCCTGATCGGCGCGAGCGTCGGCGCCGCCATCGTGTGGCGGCTGCTGTTCTCCACCGGCAGCGTCGTCGACCAGTTCCTGGGGACCTTCGGGATCCATACAGGCGGCTGGATCTCCAACCCCGACTGGTCGCTGATGTCGCTCGTCGCGCTGTCCGTCTGGCAGTTCGGCGCGCCGATGGTGATCTTCCTGGCGGCGCTGCAACAGATCCCGCGCGATCTGTTCGAGGCGGCGGAGATCGACGGGGCGGGCCCCTGGCGCCGCTTCGTCTCCGTCACCGTGCCGATGCTGTCCCCGGTCATCTTCTTCAACCTGGTCCTGGAGATGGTGCACGCCTTCCAGATGTTCAACTCGGCGTTCGTGCTCTCCAACGGCACCGGCGGCCCGGCGGGCTCCACCCACGTGTACTCGATGTACCTGTACGAACTCGGCTTCAACGACTTCCGGATGGGTTACGCGGCGGCCCTGACCTGGGTGCTGCTGCTGGTCGTCGGCGCGATCACCGCGCTGCTCTTCAAGACTTCGGGCCGCTGGGTCCACTACGCGGGCGAGGAGAAGTGACGATGACCTCGACGACGACTACGAATACGGCTTCCGCGCGTTCGACCCTGTGGCACGTCGGCGCGATCGCGCTGCTGCTGGTCCTGCTCTACCCGGTCGTGTGGGTGTTCACGGCGTCCGTGAAGCCCGCCGACGAGATCATCTCCAGCTTCAACCTGCTGCCATCGAAGGTGAGTTGGAGCGGCTTCGGCACGGCCCTCGACGGCATCGCCGAGGTCCCGGCGTGGCACTTCTTCACCAACTCCCTCGTCCTCGCGGTCGGTTCGGTCATCGGCAACGTACTGTCGTGCTCGATCGCCGCGTACGCCTTCGCGCGGCTGCGGTTCCGGGGGCGCGGGCCGATGTTCGCGGTGATGATCGGCACGATCCTGCTGCCGACGCACCTCCTCCTCATCCCGCAGTACACGATGTTCCAGAAGGTCGGCCTCGTCGACACGTACGTGCCGCTGCTGCTGGGCAAGTTCCTCGCCACGGACGCGTTCTTCGTGTTCCTGATGGTGCAGTTCGTACGCAACCTGCCGCGCAGCCTCGACGAGGCGGCGCTCATCGACGGCTGCGGGCACTTCCGGATCTTCGGCCACATCGTGCTTCCGCTGCTGCGGCCCGCGCTCATCACCACCGCGATCTTCACCTTCATCTGGTCCTGGAACGACTTCTTCGCGCCGCTGGTCTACCTCCAGTCGCCGGAGAAGTATCCGCTGCCGGTGGCGTTGCGGCTGTTCGTCGACTCGACGAGCAGTCAGGACTACGGGGCGATGCTCGGCATGTCGGTGCTCTCGCTGCTGCCGGTGATCGCGTTCTTCGTGGCGTTCCAGCGGCTGTTGATCGAGGGGGCGGCGACGTCCGGGATGAAGGGGTGAGCGGCATGGCTACGACCGCGCGGCGGGACACCCAGTACGGGGAGCGGTTCACGCTCTTCGCGGAGGTGTTGTGGATCGGGGTGCTGGTGGCGGCGGGGTCGCTGTTCGTCGTCACGTGGCCGGCGGCGATGGCGGCGGGGTGTGCGGCGGTACGGCGGTGTGTGCCGGACGGGCCCTCCTCCGGTACGGCGCGGAGGTTTGCGGCGGATTGGCGGGCAGCGCTTCCTGGTGGGGTGCGGGTGGGGGTGGCGGGTCTCGCGGCGCTGGCGTTCCTCGGCGCGGATCTGCGGCTGGCCGCGACGGGGGGCGCTCCGCTGTTCGGCGGGTTGGTGGTTGTGGTTGGCGGGGTGGTCGGGGCGGTGGTGGTGTACCAGGTCCGGATGGCGGCGGGGTGGTCGTCGACGGGGCGGTGGGCGCGGCCGCGGCGGGATCCACGGGGTGGGGTGATGCTCGGTGGGGCGGTGTTGGTGTCGGCCGTGTGCGTCTGGCAGTTGTCGATCCTCGCGCCCCTGGTCCTTGGCATCCTGGCCCTCGCCGCAGTCGCGGTCGACCACCGCAACCCCCGGGGCTCCGCCCCGGACCCCGCTGCTCAATCGCCGCAGGGGCTTGATTTGCCCGGCCACCCCGCCCCCTCAACGCCGAAGAGGCTTGAGTTCGCCGACATTTCAGGGGCACGAGGAACCACGCAAACCCCCAACACGACGCAACCAATCGACGAAAACCCAGCCACACCAGGGGCGCGGGGAACTGCGCAAACCCCCAGCACGACAGGACCCGTCGACGAAAACCCGGCCACACCAGGGGCGCGGGGAACTGCGCAATCGCCCGGCGCGACGGGAGTCGCCAGCGGGGCCGGACCGGCTACGACGCGCACGCGCACGCGCAAGAAACGACCACGTGAAGGGATACGTCATGCGTAACGCCGACCGGCCACCCGGCACCGGCACCGGCACCGGCACCGGCACCGGCGCCGCCGAAGTCGCCGCCGCGGCCGGAGTATCCCCCTCCACGGTGAGCCGCTGCTTCGCCTCCCCGCACCAGGTGCGGCCAGAGACAAGGGCCCGGGTCCTCGCGGCAGCGGAACGCCTCGGCTACCGTCCGAACCCCGTCGCCCGCTCACTCGCCGAGGGACGAACCCGCACGCTCGGCCTCATCGTCCCCGACATCGCCAACCCGTTCTTCGCCGTGATCGTGAAGGCCGTACAGGCCCGCGCCCGCCGCAAGGACTACGCCGTGTTCCTCTCGGACACCGACGAAAACCCGGAGGACGAGTACGAGTTGGCGCTCACCCTGGCCCGCCAGGTCGACGGCCTGCTGCTCGTCGCCCCGAGGATGGAAGGGGCCCGGCTCGGCGAAGTCGTACGGCAGGTGCCGAGCGTCGCCGTGAATCGGAGCGTGTCAGGCGTGCCGTCCGTGGTCGCGCCCAGCGAGGACGGACTGCGCCAGGCCGTGGCGCACCTGCACGCCCTCGGCCACCGCCACCTCGCCCTCATCCTGGGGGCCCGCAACTCCTGGTCGAGCGAGCAGCGCGGCCACGCCGTCCGGTACGCGGCCGAGCAACTGGAGCTGAAGGTAACCGAGTTCGGCCCGCACGAGCCCAAGTTCCACACGGGTACGCAGGTCGCCGACCTTGCCCTCGCCGCAGGCGCCACCGCGATCGTCGCGCACAACGACCTGATGGCGCTCGGCGTCCTGTCCCGCCTCGCCGACCGCGGCGTCCGCGTACCCGACGACGTCAGCGTGGTCGGCGCCGACGACACCCTCCTGGCAACCACGGCGACCCCGGCCCTGACCTCCGTCCGCATCCCCCTCGACGCACTCGGCGAACGCGCCGTCGACCTGATGCTGCGCCGCCTCGACGACCCGGACCGCGTACCCGAACAGCTCTCCCTGGACAGCGAGTTGATAGTCCGACGCTCCACGGGCCCTGCCCCGCGAAAGGAATCCTGACGCCATGCAGCGACGCGCCGCGATCATCGGCACCGGCCACCGTGCCCAGATGTACACGAAGGCCCTGGGCACCCGCCCCCACTACGACGTGGCCCTCCTCGCCGACCCCAGCCCCACCCGTATCGCCCACCACAACCGGCTGCTCGGCTCGCTCGGCGCGCAGGAGGCGGCCGCCTGCGCCCCGTCCGACTTCGCGGCAGCGCTGCGTACGCACCGGATCGACGAGGTCGTCGTCACCACCGTCGACGCGACCCACCACACGTACATCAACACGGCGCTGGAGGCAGGCTGCCGCGTGGTGACGGAAAAGCCGATGACGACGGACGCGACGAAGTGCCGGTCGATCCTGAACACGGTGGAGAAGACCGGCGGCGAGTTGTCGGTCGGCTTCAACTACCGCTACAACCCCGCCCACGAGAAGGTCTGGCAACTCCTCCACGACGGCGCGATCGGCGACATCCGCTCGGTGCACTTCGAATGGCTCCTCGACGTCCGCCACGGCGCCGACTACTTCCGCCGCTGGCACCGCGAGAAGGACCACAGCGGCGGCCTCCTCGTCCACAAGTCCGGCCACCACTTCGACCTCGTCAACTGGTGGCTGGGCGCGGCCCCTTCACGCGTGTACGCGGAGGGCGGCCTCGTCTTCTACGGCCGTGCCAACGGGGAGCGGACCGGCCTCCGTCGCGACTATGTGCGGGCGCACGGCGCGACGGAGGCCGCCGCCGACCCGTACGCGATCCATCTCGCCGACGACCCGAACCTGAAGTCCTTGTACGTGGACGCGGAGGCGGCCGGCGACTCCGACTACGTACGCGACCGGAACGTCTTCGGTGACGCCATCGACGTCGAGGACGACCTGTCGGTCCTCGTCCGGTACGACTCCGGGGCCACGATGACGTACCACCTCACGGCGTACTCGCCGTGGGAGGGGTACCGGGTGATGTTCAACGGGACCGGTGGACGCCTTGAGCTGGAGGTCGAGGAAAACACCTGGCAACCGCCCCGCGTCACCCCCGGCGGCGAGAGCGCGTCCCACGGCGGCGTGGTCATGGACCGCCCCGGCCGCACGTCGATCCTCCTCCGCCCCCTGTGGGAGGCCCCGCGCGACATCCCGTACGAGAAGTCCGCGGGCACCCACGGCGGCGGCGACCTGCGCATGCTGAAGGAACTCTTCGGCCCGCTGGGAGACGGCAGCGACGAGGGCGCGACCCCGGCGGCGGGCAAGGGCGCAACCGCGCGCGACGGAGCGCTTGCGCTTGCGGTGGGGGTCGCAGGGAACGAATCGCTGGCGACGGGTGGGCCGGTGGAGACAGTCGGATTGTGGTGACCGAGGTGGTCACCTGGAGCGACGAGTCCGGGCGTGGACCGGCGATCGTCGAGGCACTGGCCGTGCGGTGGGGGTGGCGGTGTACGAGCCAGGTAGGGCTCGCCGTATGGGCCGAGATCACGACCGGGCCGGTTCAGCGGTGACGTGCCCGCCCCGCACCGTCCCGGCCATACTGGTGGGCGGGAGGTCCCATGACACGGCAGCAGACCCTGTACCGGCAGCTGCGCGACCGGCGAAACCGCCTCACGCCGCCGCCCGGCCTCGCCTGGCCCGAGATCAGTGACGGGAAGATCGTCATGATGATGAGTCCGCGCCCCCGGCATCAGTTGACGGCGACGCGGGTGCGCGACCAGCTGAGCGGTCAGCTCACACCAGAACTCGGAGTGTTCGAAGCCACCGACACCGACGACGAGGAACTGGGCAAGCTGCGCATCCCGGATCTGCACGTGTGCGCGTACGCGGCCATGGAGACGGACGACCCACTGGACCCGCGCGAGATCGCCCTGGCGATCGAGATCGTCTCACCGTCCAACCCCGAGAACGACTACGAGGACAAGGCCCGCGACTACCCCGCCATGGGCATCCCGCACTATCTGATCCTCGACCCGCGTGACGGGACGTGGACGTACCAGTGGGAGATCGGGCGGCTCGCCGGGCGTCCCGCCTACGAGAACCGGCTGCACCTCCCGTACGGCAAGCACGTCACCGTCACCACCGAATACGGAACCTGGACGATCGCGACCGACGGCCTGCCCCGATACAGCGCCAAGGACATGGGGCTCACGCCGTAGCAACCTGTCCGTAGCCCTGGCCAAGCACCCTGGTCCGGCCCACTGTGACGGCTTTCCCCAGTTCGTTCGCGGTTCCGGGGCACAGACCGGGCCGGTGGCCACTGACGGCGCCGGGATGCCCAGCACCCCGGCGCCTCAGCCCCCCACTCAACCCCTTACGCCGCCTCCTCCTCCGGCACCGACACCAGCCACCGCGTCTCCTGCCGCGGCCGCAGGTACAGCGCCCAGTACAGCGTCGCGACCGCCATGATGCCGCCCGTCCACAGCAGGTACGTGACCTCCTGCTCGACGAGGATGTAGAGCATCACCGCGATCAGGACCACGGGAATCCCCGGCCACAGCGGCATCCGCCAGGCCGTCCGCTCCTTGTGGGCGCCGCGGCGGGCGAAGAGGGCGGCGACGGCGACCAGCAGGTACATGCCGGTGACGGAGACGCCCGTCACGCCGTACAGGGTGTCGAGGTTGACGAAGCAGAGCGCCGCGCCGGGCACGCCGACGACCAGCGTCGCGACCCACGGGGAGCCGAAGCGGCCGAGGCGGGAGAGGGCCTGGTTGACCGGGCCGGGCCAGGCCTTGTCGCGGGCCGAGGCGAAGAGCACCCGCGAGTTCTGGATGACCATGACGATGCCGGCGTTGATGATGGCGAGCGCGACGCACAGCGAGACGAACGTGCCGACCGCCGAGTTCGACCAGGCCACCACCATGGTGCTGATGTCGCCCGAGGTGAGCGCCGACAGGTCCTTGGCGCCCATGGTGATCGCGACGACCGGGATCAGGATGATGACGGAGGAGATCGCGAGCGTGGCGAGGACGGTGCGGGCCACGGACTTGCGCGGGTTCTCCAGTTCCTCCGAGAGGTAGACGGCGGTCGAGAAGCCCTGCGTGACGAAGAGGGCGATGGCGAGGCCGGAGACGACGAGCATGCCGGTCACGGCGTCCGTGTGGCCGCCGCCGCCCGCGACCTGCATCGAGCCGAGCGAGTCGATGCCGCGCTCGGAGTGCGCGAAGCCGAGGACCGCGACGAGGGCCGCCGCGATGACCTCAAGGACGAGGAAGATGCCGGTGATCCACGCGTTGGCCCGCAGGTCGAGCAGGCCCGCCAGGGTGGACAGGAGCATCACGCCCGCGCCCGTCATCGCCGGGTCCAGGTGGATCACCGGCTCCAGGTAGTCGGCCGTGCCCATCGCGATCACCGGCGGCACGATGAACACGACCAGCAGGGACAGCACGAAGACCAGCCAGCCCGCGAGGCGTCCGGCGAGCGTCGACACCATCGCGTACTCGCCGCCCGCGCTGGGGATGAGGGTGCCAAGCTCCGAGTAGAGGAAGGCCACGCCGATGCAGATCAGCGAGCCGATCGCGATGGTGAGGGCGGTGGCGGTGCCGAGGGACCCGAAGAGGTCGGGGACGACGACGAAGAGGGAGGAGGCGGGCGTCACGCAGGACAGCGTGAGCAGGGTGCCTCCGACGACACCGATGGAACGCTTGAGCTTCTGAGCCTGGGGGGCCGCCGCTTGGGGATCCGCCTCTGGCGGGGTCTGGGCGGAGACGGGACGAAGCGTGTCGGTCATGTATCGGTGTCCGATCGACTCGTGCGGCAGGGCGGCGCCATGCAACCTCGTCGATATCCGAACGTCAACGCCTGTTTTCCTTCGGAATCCGCAGCTCCGATTCCATCAACTGCGCGCGATTCTTCAGGAGTTCGCAAAGTTTACCGGGATAGACGCAGCGACTCCCGTAAATGACCTTCGTATCCAAGGTCATTACGGGAGTCGACCTACGCCGCCCGGTTCATCCCCTACGTAGGGGATCCGCAGCCGGAGCGCGGAAGTTCACAGCGAACTGTCCGTACTCCGGACGCGGCGAGGGCGGCTCAGTGGCCTCAGTGGCCTCAGTGGTTGCTCGGGAAGCCCAGGTCCACACCGGCCGGGGCGTCCGCCGGGTCCGGCCAGCGGGTCGTGACGACCTTGCCGCGGGTGTAGAAGTGCGTGCCGTCGTTGCCGTAGATGTGGTGGTCGCCGAAGAGGCTGTCCTTCCAGCCACCGAAGGAGTGGTAGCCCACCGGGACCGGGATCGGGACGTTCACGCCGACCATGCCGGCCTCGATCTCCAGCTGGAAGCGGCGGGCCGCGCCGCCGTCCCGCGTGAAGATCGCGGTGCCGTTGCCGAACGGCGACGCGTTCATGAGGGCCACGCCCTCCTCGTACGTCTCCGTGCGCAGCACGCACAGGACCGGACCGAAGATCTCGTCCTGGTACGCCTTGGCGGTCGTCGGGACGTTGTCGAGCAGCGACAGGCCGACCCAGTGGCCGTTCTCGAAGCCGGGGACCGTGTACTCGCTGCCGTCGAGGACGACCTCGCAGCCCTCGGCCGCCGCGCCCTTCACGTACGAAGCGACCTTGTCGCGGTGGGCGGCCGTGATGAGCGGGCCCATCTCGGACGTCGGGTCGTTGCCGGGACCGATCTTGATCTTCTCGGCGCGCTCCTTGATCTTCGCGACGAGCTCGTCACCGGCCGAACCGACCGCGACGACGGCCGAGATGGCCATGCACCGCTCGCCCGCCGAGCCGTACGCGGCGGACACGGCGGCGTCGGCGGCCGCGTCCAGGTCGGCGTCCGGCAGCACCAGCATGTGGTTCTTGGCGCCGCCGAGGGCCTGTACGCGCTTGCCGTTGGCGGAGGCCGTGGCGTGGATGTGGCGGGCGATCGGGGTCGAGCCCACGAAGGAGACGGCCGCGACGTCCGGGTGCTCCAGGAGGCGGTCGACGGCGACCTTGTCGCCGTGCAGGACGTTGAAGACGCCGTCGGGCAGGCCGGCCTCGGAGAGCAGCTCGGCGATCTTGACGGAGGCCGAGGGGTCCTTCTCGGACGGCTTCAGGACGAAGGTGTTGCCGGTCGCGATGGCGATCGGGAACATCCACATCGGCACCATGGCCGGGAAGTTGAACGGCGTGATGCCCGCGACGACACCCAGCGGCTGCCGGATCGAGGAGACGTCCACGTTGGTGGCGACCTGCGTCGACAGCTCGCCCTTCAGCTGTACGTTGATGCCGCAGGCCAGGTCGACGATCTCCAGGCCGCGCGCCACCTCGCCCAGCGCGTCGGAGTGCACCTTGCCGTGCTCGGCGGTGATCAGCTCGGCGATCGCGTCACGATTGGCGTCGAGCAGCGCGCGGAACCGGAAGAGGATCTCGGTGCGCTTGGCGAGCGAGGACCGGCCCCACGACTTGTACGCCTCCTTGGCGGTGGCGACGGCCGTGTCCACCTCCTCGACCGAGGCGAAGTCGACCTGCGTGGTGACGGCGCCGGTCGCCGGGTCGGTCACCGGGCCGTGATTGCCCGAGGTGCCCTCGACGGTCTTGCCGCCGATCCAGTGGTGGACCAACTTCGTGTCAGACATAACGGGCAACTCCTGTGACGGCTACGTACGTGTCAGAGGTCGTACTGGTTCTGAGGTGGTGCTTGTTCAGAGATGGCGGCGCCGGGTCGCGGCGTGCCGGTCGTACTCCTCGCGGGCCTTGACCGCGGCGCTGCGCTCCGCCGTCTCGGCCACAGGCACATCCCACCACGCCTGCGCCGGGGGCGGGCCCGACACTGTGTCTGCCGTTTCGGTCTCCACGTAGACACATGTGGGACGGGTGGCGGCGCGCGCGGCGGCGAGGGCTTCGCGCAGGTCACGTACGGTCTTGGCGCGGTGCACGGTCATTCCGAGGCTGGCCGCGTTGGCGGCGAGATCGACGGGCAGCGGGGCGCCGGTGTACGCGCCCGCGTCCCCCGCGAGCCGGTACTGCGTGGCGAAGCCCTCGGCGCCGACGGAGGCCGAAAGACCGCCGATGGACGCGTACCCGTGGTTCTGCAGAATGACCACCTTGACGGGAATATCCTCCTGCACGGCGGTGACGATCTCCGTCGGCAGCATCAGATACGTGCCGTCCCCGACGAGCGCCCACACGGGCCGCCCTGGCGCGGCGAGCGCGACGCCGATCGAGGCGGGGATCTCGTACCCCATGCAGGAGTACCCGTACTCGACGTGGTACTGGTCGCGGGAGCGGGCCCGCCACAGCTTGTGCAGATCGCCGGGGAGCGAGCCCGCGGCGTTGATGAGGATGTCGTCGCCGGTCACCAACTCGTCGAGCAGACCGAGGACTTGGGCCTGTGTCGGGCGTACGAGATCGTCGTCGGCTGCGAAGCAGGCGTCGACGCGGTGCTCCCAGCGCTCCTTGTCCTCGGTGTACTCGGTTACGTATCCGGGCTCGGCGCGGTACGTCCCGCCGAGCGCCTCGCGCAGTGCGACGAGGCCCGTGCGCGCGTCGGCGACGAGCGGCGACGCGGCCAGCTTGTGGGCGTCGAAGGCGGCGACGTTCAGGTTCAGGAAGCGCACGTCGGGGTTTGCGAAGAGGGTGGCGGACGCGGTCGTGAAGTCCGTGTACCGGGTGCCGACGCCGATCACCAGGTCGGCGGTGCGGGCGAGTTCGTCCGCGGTGTCGGTGCCGGTGTGCCCGATGCCGCCGACGTCGGCGGGGTGGTCGTGGCGCAGCGAGCCCTTGCCGGCCTGGGTGGCGGCGACGGGGATGCGAGTGGCGTCGGCGAAGTCCGCGAGGGCCCCCTCGGCGCCGCTGTGGTGGACGCCGCCACCGGCGATCAGGAGCGGGCGGCGCGCACGCTTCAACTCTCGTACGGCCGCGGCCAGTTCATCGACATCGGGCGCTGGGCGCCGCACGCCCCACACCCGCTCCCGGAAGAACTCCTCCGGCCAGTCGTACGCTTCCGCCTGGACGTCCTGCGGCAGCGCGAGGGTGACGGCGCCGGTGTCGACGGGGTCGGTGAGCACGCGCATGGCCTGGAGGGCGGCGGGGATCAGCCGCTCGGGCCGCTCGACCCGGTCGAAGAACTTCGACACCGGCCGCAGGCAGTCGTTGACCGACACATCGCCCGCGTACGGGACTTCGAGCTGTTGCAGCACGGGGTCGGCGGGCCGGGTCGCGAACACGTCGCCGGGCAGCAGGAGTACGGGCAGGTGGTTGATGGTGGCGAGGGCGGCGCCCGTGACGAGGTTGGTGGCGCCGGGCCCGATGGAGGTGGTGACGGCGTGCGCGGACAGCCGGTCGCACTGGCGGGCGTAGCCGACGGCGGCGTGCACCATGGCCTGCTCGTTGCGGCCCTGGTGGAAGGGCATGCCGTCGCCGTACTGGAGCAGTGCCTGCCCGAGTCCGGCTACGTTGCCGTGGCCGAAGATGCCCCAAGTGGCGCCGATCAGGCGGTGTTTGGCGCCGTCGCGCTCCGTGTACTGCTGGGAGAGGAAGCGGACGAGGGCCTGGGCGACGGTGAGCCGTACCGTTCGGTTCGTCGTCATCGGTATCCCTCCGTGACGTGATCGGGGTGGAAGCAGATCCTCCACTCCCGCTCGTCCCCCGGTCCGGCCATCACATTCAGGTAGTACATGGCGTGTCCCGGCTGGGCGATGGACGGGCCGTGCCAGCCGTCGGGGACGAGCACGGTGTCGCCCGAGCGGACCTCGGCGAGGAGGTCGGTGCCGCCGGGCCTGGACGAGGACACGCGCTGATATCCGTATCCGCCCGGCGGTCCCTCGATCTCGAAGTAGTAGATCTCCTCAAGCAGCGACTCGACCCCCGGCCGGTGCTCGTCGTGCTTGTGCGGCGGGTACGAGGACCAGTTGCCGCCCGGGGTGATCACCTCGACTGCGATCAGCTGGTCGCAGTCGAAGGCGTCGGCGGCGGCGAAGTTGCGCACCTGGCGGGCGCTGACGCCGCCGCCCCTGTCCTCGACGGAAACCTCCGGCGCGGGGCCGTAGCGGACGGGGAGTCGTCGCCCGCATTTCGCTCCTGCCAGGGCGAACCGGCCTCCCGCACCGGAGGAGATCTCCACGCTGGTGTCTCGCGGCACGTACGCGAAGTCGCTCACACCACTGAATACGCTGCCCCTGCCCGAGAGTTCGATGTTCATCCCTTCCGCGCGGACGGAACATCCGCCGGAGAGCGGCAGCACGATCCACTCGCTCTCGCCGGTGTCGAAGGTATGCGGGTCCTGCCCGGCCCGCAGCTCCAGAATCCGCAGCCCGGCGCGGGCCCAGCCGACCTTGTCGGGGTCGACGGACAGGGCGTAGGGGCCGTCGGTGGCACTGCCGCGTGGAAGATGCGTCATCCCTCTACTCTCCTCCTCCTGTCCCGCTACGTGTCCGAGCGCGCGCCGCGCAGCAGGCCGACGGCCGTGTCGACGGCGCCAGCGACATCCCCGTCTTCCGGGTACAGCAGCGAACGCCCCACCACAAGGCCCCGCACGGTGGGCAGCCGCAGCGCCACCCGCCACCGCTCGTACACGGCCTCCTGGTCGCCGTCCTTGATGTCACCGCCGAGCAGCACGGTGGGCAGGGAGGAGGCGGCCAGGACCCGGGCCATGTCGTCGGGGTCGTCGGTGACGGGGACCTTCAGCCAGGTGTACGCGGAGGTGCCGCCGAGTCCGGAGGCGACGGCGATCGACGTGATGACGCTCTCGGGGCTCAAGTCGGGGCGCAGCAGGCCGGTTTCGGGGTCGCGGCGGGTCAGGAACGGTTCGACGAACACGGGGAGCCGGCGCGCGGCCATGGCATCGACGGCCCGCGCGGCGGCCTCCAACGTCCGCACGGACCCGCCCCCGGGATCGTCATAGTCGAGCCGCAGCAACAACTTCCCGGCATCGAATCCGAACCGCTCCAAGTCCTCCGCCCGATACCCGGTGAACCGGTCGTCGAGCTCGAACGAAGCCCCCGCGAGCCCACCCCTGTTCATCGACCCGACGACGACCTTCCCCTCCAACGCCCCCAGCAGCAACAGGTCCTCGACGACATCGGCGGACGCCAGCACCCCGTCCACCCCCGGCCGCCCCAACGCGACACACAACCGCCGCAACAGATCCCCCCGGTCAGCCATCGCCAACCCCCGCTCCCCGACCCCGAGCGCCCCTCTGGCCGGATGATCCGCCGCCACAATCATCAACCGCCCACCCTTTGCCACCAGCCCCCGCCGCTCCCGCCTCCGAGCCGCCTCCTCCACACCCTCCGGCCCCTCGGCCCGCACCCTCGCCAACCACCCGAGCCCCGGCTCCACCCCTTGACCCCACTCACTCCCCCGCTGACCCCACTCACTCCCCCGCCCAGCTCCCACCCTCCCGCCCCCTCCGGGGGCTCCCGCTCGCATCCCCCCACCCGTGACGGCCGACACCTCCCGACTCGCCCCCTCCACCGCCACCCCCGACTCCCCACCCAACACAGCCGACACCTCCCGACTCGCCCCCTCCACCGCCACCCCCGACTCCCCACCCGACACAGCCGACACCTCCCGACTCGACCCCTCCACCGCCACCCCCGACTCCCCACCCGATGCGGCCGACGCCGCCCGACTCGGGCAATCTGCCGCCAAGGGCGGCAGGGTGGGCAAGGCGGCCCCCGGCGCGGGGCGAGCGCTACGGTCGGCGCCCACCCCGGCACGGCCAGCAGCCCCCGGCGCAGACCGAACGCCACCGCCGACACCCACCCCGGCACAGCCAGCGCCCCCCGGCGCAGGCCCACCCGACACCACCCGCCCCTCGGAGAGCACCCTCTCCACCTCCCCCGCCCCCGGCATCGCCGAAGAGCACTCCAACCGCGACGCCACAATCGCCCCCGCCGCATTCGCGTACCGCATCACCCGCTCCAACCCCCACCCCGCCACCAGCCCCCGACACAACGCCCCACCGAACGCGTCCCCCGCCCCCAACCCGTTCAGCACCTCCACCGGCACCGGCGGAACCTCCACCCGCTCCCCGTCCGCCGTCATCGCCAGCACACCCTCGGGCCCCCGCTTCACCACCGCGAGCCGCACCCCGAGCCGCAACAACTCCCGCGCCGCCGCGACCGGTTCACGCTCCCCGGTGGCGATCTCCACCTCGTCCACATTGCCGACCGCGACCGTCGCATGCCGCAACGCCTCGACGTACAACGGCCGCGCCGCCCCCGGGTCCCGTACGGCCGGATCCCGCCACAGCATCGGCCGCCAGTCGAGATCGAACACCGTGTCCCCGCCCGCCCCCATGACCGCCGCCCGATGCGCCAGCGCACCCAACGTCGCCCCACGACTGGGCTCGGCGCTCAACCCCGTACCGGTCACCCAGAAGACCCGCGCCGCCCCGATCGCGTCCAGGTCCAACTCGTCCGCCGCGATCTCCAGATCGGGCGCCTTCGGCTCGCGGTAGAAGTACAGCGGAAAGTCGTCCGGCGGAAAGATCTCGCAGAACGTGACGGGCGTCGCCAGCCCGTCGACCGGCGTCACCCACCGCTCGTCGACCCCGAACTCCCGCAACTGCTCCCGGAGATACTCGCCGAAGGGGTCCCGCCCGGTCCGACTGATCGTCGCCGTACGCAACCCGAGCCGGGCCGCCGCGGCCGCGACGTTCGACGAGGAGCCGCCGAGGAACTTCCCGAACGCATCCACATCGGAGAGCTTCCGTCCCGCCCGCAGCGGATACAGATCCACCCCGATCCGCCCCATGGTGATCAGGTCGAACTGGTCGAACTGACTGCGGACCATACGGAATCCCTCCGCCACGACATCTTCACGACACGCTCCGAAGCCTTCGCCCGCCAGATCTAGACCCGTCCGAGCCCCCTGTCAACATTTTGTCCTGACATTCGGACCCCGCCTTGACACCCCTCTTTCGGCGCCTTGAGGCTGATTTCATGACGACCTCGCCCGCGCGCATCCGCATCGGCTCGGCCCCCGACTCCTGGGGCGTCTGGTTCCCCGACGACCCGCGGCAGGTCCCGTACGAGCGCTTCCTCGACGAGGTCGCGGAGGCCGGCTACGAGTGGATCGAGCTGGGCCCGTACGGCTATCTGCCGAAGGACCCGCGGGTGCTCGCCGAGGAGACGGGCAGGCGTGGCCTGAAGGTGTCGGCGGGCACGGTCTTCACGGGCCTGCACCACGGCCCGGCCGTCTGGGAGAAGACCTGGGACCACGTGTCCTCGATCGCCGAACTCACCCGGGCCATGGGCGCCCGGCACCTCGTCGTCATCCCGTCCTTCTGGCGCGACGACAAGACCGGCGAGGTCCTTGAGGACTCCCGCCTCAGCGCCGAGCAGTGGCGCCACCTCGCCACCCAGACCGAACGCCTCGGCCGCGAGGTGCAAGGCCGCTACGGCCTGAAGCTGGTCTTCCACCCACACGCCGACACCCACGTCGACACGGAGGAGAACGTCACCCGCCTCCTCGACGCCACCGACCCGGACCTCGTGTCGCTGTGCCTGGACACCGGCCACTACGCGTACTGCGGCGGCGACAGCGTCAAGCTCATCGAGACGTACGGGGAGCGGATCGGCTATCTGCACCTGAAGCAGGTGGACCCGGCGGTGCTCGCCACGGTCCACGAACAGGGCACGCCCTTCGGACCCGCCGTCGCGGACGGCGTGATGTGCGAACCGCCGCGCGGCGTACCGGACTTGCCGCCGGTCCTCGCGGCGGCCGAGAAGCTCGGCGTCGACCTGTTCGCGATCGTCGAACAGGACATGTATCCGTGCGAGCCGGACCGTCCGCTCCCGATCGCCCAGCGCACCCGCCGCTACCTGCGCTCCTGCGGAGCCTGAGGCCCCTGTCCCGTCATGCGCCGGAGCATGCGCCCGTAACGCGCCCCCTTTGCATCACTCACGTCACAAACGCCCCCATCGCGTCACACATGTCAGCCCTACGCGGGTTCTGCGTCACAGCCGTCCCACAGGCCCTCCCTTCTCCCCGGTTCACCTCGTTCTCCGGGCACAGGCTGAGTTGATCACGGCGGCCACCCCCGAGCCGCCGCGAGGCCCGCCAGGGAGGAGCCACCGATGAACGACCGCAGGCTCTGGTCGTACAAGGACATCGCCGCGCACATCCGAGTGCAGCCCGACACCGTCCGCTCGTACCGCAAGCACGGTCTGCTGCCCCCGCCCGACCACGTCGAGTCGGGCAAGCCGTACTGGTACGCCGACACGGTCCGCGCCTGGGTGGCCTCCCGCCCCGGCAACCGGGGCCGCAAGGACTGAGCCCGTGGGCGCCGGACCGAGCCCCGCCGACCATGGCTCGGCCCGGTGCCCGAACTGCGCCACAACGGACCCACCCATAAACTGCGGACAATTCACCCAAAGTGACAGCCGATCACCACCCCCGATCGCCATCCCCGATCACCGGTAATCCGGAGGGAACCGCAGTGACGCAGCCCCAGCAGCCCTTCGGGGCACCCCAGGCCCGTATCCCCCAGCAGCCACCCCCGCCGGGACCACAGATCCGCCCCGGCCTCTGGAAGCGCTGCCTCTGGGGCGGCCTGGCCCTGTGGGCACTGACGGCGATCGTCACGTACGCGACACAGAACACCACCCTGCTTCCCACGCTCATCCTGCTGGGCAGCTTCCTGACCCCGGCGGTCTTCGTGCTCTGGGCGTACGAGCGGCACGGCCGCGACCTGGGCGTGAGCCTGATCCTCGGCTGCTTCCTGGTCGGCGGCATCCTCGGCGTCCTCGGGGCGTCGGTCATGGAGTACTACCTGCTGCACCCCTCGGTGTGGATGTTCGTCGGGGTGGGCCTGATCGAGGAGGCGGTCAAGCTCCTCGCCCTGGTCTACGTACTCCACCGCCACCCGCGCATCAGCGGACTGCGCGCGGGCCTGATCCTCGGCGCCACGGTCGGCTTCGGCTTCGCCGCGTTCGAGAGCGCGGGCTACGCCTTCAACGCGGCGATCACCATGAAGGGCATCGACCTGCGCGCCCTCCTCGAAACAGAGGTGCTGCGCGGCCTCCTCGCCCCCTTCGGCCACGGCCTGTGGACGGCGATCTCGGGAGCGGTGCTGCTCTCCTTCCGCAGGCCCGACGGCCGTTACCGCTTCGCCGCGCCGGTGATCGGCACGTACCTGGGCGTCTCGCTCCTGCACGCCCTCTGGGACTCCATGCACGGCATCGCGATCTGGATCGTGGCCCGCCTCACCACCACCGACCTGGACCGCGCCCTCTTCGCGCAGGGCTACATCCCGAAGCCCACCGACGCGCAGCAGCACCTCTTCACCCTCTTCTCGGTCGGCGGCCTGGCCGTCATCACGCTGCTCGCGCTCACCTGGGTCCGGACACTCGCCCGCCGCGACCCTTCTTGGAAAAATACCCCCTAGGGGTATAGAGTCGGGGCATCAAGACAGCCCCTTCCGCACCAAGGAGTACGCCATGAGCAGCGCCAACACCGAGCTCCCCCAGGTCGCCGACGAGTCGGCCGGCTCCTGCTGCGGCGGCGCCTGCCAGAGCGACAGCGCCGCGCCGGCCGCCGAGGGCGCCGTCACCACCGTCTACGAGGTGAAGGGCATGACCTGTGGCCACTGCGAGGGCGCGGTGCGCGAGGAGATCTCGGAGCTCGCCGGCGTCAGCTCCGTCCAGGCGGTCGCCGCCACCGGCCAGGTCACGGTCGTCTCCGCCGCCCCGCTCGACGAGGAAGCGGTGCGCGCCGCGGTCGACGAGGCGGGGTACGAGCTCGTGGGCCAGTCCTGAGTCACCCAGCAGAAGGCGGGGCCGGACCTGAGGGTCCGGCCCCGCCTTCTGTGCCCTCGCCGGGCAAATTCGCCTAGAGAACTCTGGACCTACACATAATCCCCACGGCACAATTGCAGCACTCCCCCACAGAGGCCGATATCCACATATCAGGCCTCTTGCGTACGCACAGGACATATGCAAGAGACGCAGATCACACGGGGGTGGACGTAACCCTTTGGGGCTCTCGTCAGTCTAAGGAGGCGATGCAGGAACGTCTTGGGGGACGTTTCCGCATCGGAGGGGACCGTCTTGGGGGACGGTTCCAGCAGCGTTGGCCGGGGCACGTGCGCCGGGAAGCTTGAGCGGCCCGCCCGGCGGTACGTGTTCCGGCGGCCTACGCATCACAGACCCCCAGGCCGGATCCCGTGGGGGGAATCCGACCCGGGAAAAGGAAAGCGCCCCGACTGTCGGCCCGTGGGGGGACCGACAGCGGGGCGCTTTCTGCTGCGCAGCTTGATCCGGCGCTTGTTGCGGTGGAGCGGGGTTACGGCTTCGGGGCTCCGCCCCGGACCCCGCTCCTCAATCGCCGGAGGGGCTCGAAAGTCAGCGCTCCTCGACCGGGATGAAGTCGCGCTCGACGACACCCGTGTAGATCTGGCGCGGGCGACCGATACGCGAACCCGGCTCCTTGATCATCTCGTGCCACTGGGCGATCCAGCCCGGCAGCCGCCCAAGCGCGAAGAGCACCGTGAACATCTCGGTCGGGAAGCCCATCGCCCGGTAGATCAGGCCGGTGTAGAAGTCGACGTTCGGGTAGAGCTTGCGCTCGACGAAGTAGTCGTCGGACAGCGCGTGCTCCTCCAGCTTCAGCGCGATGTCGAGCAGCTCGTCGGACTTGCCGAGCGCCGAGAGGACATCGTGCGCCGCCGCCTTGATGATCTTCGCCCGCGGGTCGAAGTTCTTGTAGACGCGGTGCCCGAAGCCCATGAGCTTCACGCCGTCTTCCTTGTTCTTCACCTTGCGGATGAAGGCGTCGACGTCGCCGCCGTCGCGCTGGATGCCCTCGAGCATCTCAAGCACCGACTGGTTGGCGCCACCGTGCAGCGGACCCCACAGCGCGGAGATACCGGCGGAGATCGACGCGAACATGTTGGCCTGCGAGGAGCCGACCAGGCGCACGGTGGACGTCGAGCAGTTCTGCTCGTGGTCCGCGTGCAGGATGAGCAGCTTGTCCAGCGCGTTCACGACGACCGGGTCGAGGTCGTACTCCTGCGCCGGCACGGAGAACGTCATGCGCAGGAAGTTCTCGACGTAGCCGAGGTCGTTGCGCGGGTAGACGAAGGGGTGGCCGATCGACTTCTTGTAGGCGTACGCCGCGATCGTCGGCAGCTTGGCGAGCAGCCGGATCGTGGACAGGTGCCGCTGCTGCTCGTCGAACGGGTTGTGGCTGTCCTGGTAGAAGGTGGACAGCGCGGAGACCACGGAGGACAGCATGGCCATCGGGTGGGCGTCCCGCGGGAAGCCGTCGAAGAACCGCTTCACGTCCTCGTGCAGGAGCGTGTGCCCGGTGATCTCGTTCTTGAAGGTGGAGAGCTCGTCGACCGTCGGGAGCTCGCCATTGATCAGCAGGTAGGCGACCTCGGCGAAGGTGGAGCGCTCGGCCAGCTGCTCGATCGGGTAACCGCGGTAGCGCAGGATGCCCTGCTCACCGTCGAGATAGGTGATCCCCGATTTATACGCGGCGGTGTTGCCGTATCCGCTGTCGAGGGTCACCAGGCCCGTCTGGGCCCGCAGCTTCCCGATGTCGAAGCCCTTGTCGCCCACAGTGCTGTCGATCACCGGGTAGGTGTACTCGTCGTCGCCGTACTGGAGTACTACAGCCTTCTCGTTCTGCTCGCTCACGTCATCCCTCACCGACGTAGTGCCTCTTCTTCGAGGTGCCCTGACTGTCTCTACCTTCCCCCACTTGGCCCAGCAGAGTGCACTCGGGGTCGACCATTGGGCTCATTGGCGGCACTCAGTGCCGCCAACTTGCTCATCCTGCCCCCTTCGCCCTGGTTCCGGAAGTGGTTGTGACCTTCGCGACTCGTCTGATCGATCAAATCTTTTGAACTGCGGCGCCGGACAACCGGAAATCAAGGGCAGTACACCGCCTACCGGCCGAAATCGTACGCACCGCCTGGCCGATCGCCCTGCGCGAACCGACCAGCACGACCAGCTTCTTGGCACGCGTGACCGCCGTATAGAGGAGATTGCGCTGGAGCATCATCCAGGCGCCGGTCGTGACGGGGATCACCACACACGGGTACTCGCTGCCCTGGGAGCGGTGGATGGTGACGGCGTAGGCGTGGGCCAGCTCGTCGAGCTCGTCGAAGTCGTAGGGGACCTCTTCGTCCTCGTCGGTCAGGACGGTGAGCTTCTGCTCCTCCGCGTCCAGGGCCGTGACGACGCCGACCGTGCCGTTGAAGACGCCGTTCTCGCCCTTCTCGTAGTTGTTCCGGATCTGCGTGACCTTGTCGCCCACCCGGAAGACGCGGCCGCCGAAGCGCTTCTCCGGGACGTCCGGGCGGCCGGGGGTGATGGCCTGCTGGAGCAGGCCGTTGAGGTTTCCGGCGCCCGCCGGGCCGCGGTGCATGGGCGCGAGCACCTGGACGTCGCGCCGCGGATCGAGGCCGAACTTGGCGGGGACCCGGCGGGCCGCGACGTCGACGGTGAGCCGGCCGGCCTCCTCGGTGTCGTCCTCGACGAAGAGGAAGAAGTCCTTCAGGCCCGAAGTGAGCGGATGCTGCCCGGAGTTGATGCGGTGGGCGTTCGTGACGACCCCGGACTCCTGGGCCTGCCGGAAGATCCGCGTGAGCCGCACGGCCGGAATCGGGCTCTCCTCGGCCAGCATGTCGCGCAGCACCTCGCCCGCCCCCACGCTCGGCAGCTGGTCGACGTCCCCCACGAACAGCAGATGCGCCCCGGGCGGCACCGCCTTCGCCAGCTTGTTGGCGAGCAGCAGGTCCAGCATGGAGGCCTCGTCGACCACGACGAGGTCGGCGTCGAGCGGCCGGTCCTTGTCGTACGCGGCGTCCCCGCCGGGCTTGAGTTCGAGGAGGCGGTGGACGGTCGAGGCCTCCGCGCCCGTGAGCTCGGCGAGGCGCTTGGCGGCGCGGCCGGTGGGCGCGGCGAGCACGACCTTGGCGCGCTTGGCGCGGGCCAGCTCCACGACGGACCGTACGGTGAACGACTTTCCGCAGCCGGGGCCGCCGGTGAGCACGGCCACCTTCTCGCTGAGCGCGAGCTTGACGGCCTCCTCCTGCTCGGGCGCGAGCTGCGCGCCCGTACGGTCGGCGAGCCAGGCGAGCGCCTTGTCCCACGCGACGTCCCGGAAGGCGGGCATCCGGTCCTCCTCCGTGCGCAGCAGCCTCGACAGCTGGGCGGAGAGGGAGAGTTCGGCACGGTGGAAGGGGACCAGGTAGATCGCGGTGACCGGCTCCCCGTCCTCGCCCGGCACCTTCTCGCGTACCACGCCCACCTCGCCCGAGTCCTCGTCGGGCAGGGCGAGTTCGGCCAGGCACTCGATGACGAGCCCGGTGTCGACCTGGAGCAGCTTCACGGCGTCGGCGATCAGCCGCTCCTCCGGGAGGAAGCAGTTTCCCTGGTCGGTGGCCTGTGAGAGGGCGTACTGGAGGCCGGCCTTGACGCGCTCGGGGCTGTCGTGCGGGATGCCGACGGACTGGGCGATGCGGTCGGCGGTGAGGAAGCCGATGCCCCAGACGTCGGCGGCGAGGCGGTACGGCTGGTTCTTCACGACGGAGATGGAGGCGTCGCCGAACTTCTTGTAGATGCGGACGGCGATGGAGGTGGACACGTCGACGCTCTGGAGGAAGACCATCACTTCCTTGATCGCCTTCTGTTCCTCCCAGGCGTCGGCGATCTTCTTCGTCCGCTTCGGGCCGAGGCCCGGCACCTCGATGAGGCGCTTCGGCTCCTGCTCGATGATGTCGAGGGTGTCGAGCCCGAAGTGCTGGGTGATGCGGTCGGCGAAGACGGGGCCGATGCCCTTGACGAGCCCGGATCCGAGGTAGCGGCGGATGCCCTGGATCGTGGCGGGGAGCATCGTCCGGTAGTTCTCGACCGTGAACTGCTTGCCGTACTGGGGATGGGATCCCCAACGGCCCTCCATCCGCAGGGATTCGCCGACCTGCGCGCCGAGCAGCGCGCCGACGACCGTCAGCAGATCTCCGGCGCCTCTGCCGGTGTCGACCCGGCCGACGGTGTATCCCGTCTCCTCGTTGGCGTACGTGATCCGCTCGAGGACACCCTCGAGCCGGGCCATGGGCCGCGCTCCGGCGGCCGCCTGCTCCTTCGCCATGATCCGACGTTAGCGGCCCCCTCTGACAGTGCGGGAGCCCTGGTGCCGGGCCGGCGTCCTCACACCCCGCCCATCGGCTCCGGGTCGACCCGCATCGGCGTTCCCCACACCCGTACGACCTCGTAGTCGGTGAACTCGTGGACCAGGCGGTACGCCATCGCCGCGTCCGGGCGGCGGCGCTGGGCCGCGAGGTAGAGCTCCGCCTCGCGGCGGTCGTGGCGGGGGGTGCCGCACAGCTGCCACACCTGCCCGTTCCACATCTCCGGGATCCAGCGCTGCTGGGGCTGCGGGCGGTCCTCGCGGGTGCCGTAGCGGGAGAGGACGGGGCCGCCGTCCGCGGTGGCGTGGGGGGCGGGGGCGCCGGAGATCTGGGAGCGGCGGGCCTTGCGGCGGCGGGTCTCGCAGAACAGGCACAGGTCCGGGGCGGATTCCTCGACCGGGCCGTACGGGTGTTCCTTGCAGCGGGTCGTCGGCTTCTCGCCGGAGACGGCGTCGTCGAGCTGGTCGAGGGCGCGGGTGAGGTCGCCGCGGATCTCGTGCAGTACGTCGTCCGGGGTGTCGCCGGTGAGTTTCTCGCCGTGTTCGCCGAGTACGCGGAGGGCGCGGCCGAGTGCGGTGAGCTGCGCGTGATTCACGGTCGTGGGCTCCGTCTCCGTATCCGTTGCGGTGGGGCGCTCCCCACGATCGCACGCGGCGCTGACAATCCGGTTCGGCCTGCGCCGTGGTTCCGGCCACGGGGCTCCGCCCCGGACCCCGCTCCTCAAGCGCCGGAGGGGCTGGACTGCCGGCCCTTGCCGCCGATCAGGGCCAGTTGGGCCGTCAAGCCCGGTTCGGCCCATCAAGCCCCTGCGGCGCTTGAGCAGCGGGGGCCGGGGCAGAGCCCCGTGGCCGGAACCACATCCGCCGCGCCCATCACGATCGCGTCACGACCATCTCCCACCTCTTGCCACACCCCCGTGTAATCGATTCCAATCCCTCATGTAATCGATTCCACGCAGCCACAAGGAGGTGGCGCGATGGCGAGTATCAAGGATGTCGCGGCCGCGGCGGGGGTCTCCGTCGCCACGGTCTCCCGGGTCCTGAACAGTCATCCGTCCGTCAGCCCGGACGCCCGCGCACGCGTGGCCGCCGCCGTGGAATCGCTCGGCTACCGGCCCAACGCCGTGGCCCGGTCCCTGCGCACCGCGCAGACGCGGACGCTCGGGCTCGTCATCAGTGACGTGCTGAACCCGTACTTCGGGGAGCTCGCCCGCTCCGTCGAGGAGGAGGCCCGCGGGCTCGGCTACAGCGTGATCATCGGGAACGCCGACGAACGGCCCGAGCTGCAGGACCACCACGTACGGACCCTGCTCGACCGGCGGATCGATGGGCTGCTCGTGTCCCCCACCGACGGCGCCTCGCCGCTGATGCTGGACGCCGCCCGCGCCGGTACCCCCATGGTCTTCGTCGACCGGTGGATCCCGGGCGTCGACGTCCCCGTCGTGCGCTCCGACGGGCGCGGCGCCGTGCGCGACCTCGTCGCCCACCTGCACGCGCTCGGCCACCGGCGGCTCGCGATCATCGCGGGGCCCGCCGTCACCACGACCGGCAGCGAGCGCGTCGACGCCTTCCGGGAGGCCCTCGCCTCGTACGAGATCGAGCTGCCGGACGCCTACATAGGGCAGGGCGACTTCCAGGCCGACAGCGGGCGGCGCGTGACCGAGGCGTTCCTCGATCTCCCCGAGCCGCCCGACGTCGTGTTCGCCGCCGACAACCTCATGGCCCTCGGCGCCCTCGACGCCATCCGCGCGCGCGGGCTCCGCGTCCCGCGCGACATCGCCGTCGCCGCGTTCGACGACATCCCGTGGTTCGTGCACACCGATCCGCCGATCACGGCGATCGCCCAGCCGACCAAGGACCTCGGCCGGGCCGCCGTGCGCGCCCTGGTCGACCGCATCGAGGGGCGGGTGCCCGAGTCGGTCGCCCTCCCCGCCCACCTCGTCGTACGGCGCTCCTGCGGCGAACCCCCACAGACGCCCACCTCAATGGAGAGGAGCAACGCATGAGCAGCTCAAGCGAGTTGCTGCGTATCGAAGGAATACGGAAGACCTTCCCCGGCGTGGTCGCGCTCGACAGCGTCGACTTCGATCTGCGCCGCGGGGAGGTGCACGTCCTGCTCGGTGAGAACGGGGCCGGCAAGAGCACGCTGATCAAGATGCTCTCCGGCGCCTACACGCCCGACGAGGGCCGCATCACCGTAGGCGGCGAGCAGGTCCGTATCCACGGCGCGCAGGACGCCGAACGGCTCGGCATCGCGACGATCTATCAGGAGTTCAATCTCGTTCCCGATCTGACCGTCGCCGAGAACATCTTCCTGGGGCGGCAGCCGCGGCGGTTCGGGCTCGTCGACCGGAAGAAGATGGAGAGCGACGCCGAGGCGCTCCTCGCGCGCGTGGGCGTGAACGTGTCGCCACGCGCGCGTGTACGCGAACTGGGCATCGCCCGGCTCCAGATGGTCGAGATCGCGAAGGCGCTCAGCCTCGACGCGCGCGTGCTCATCATGGACGAGCCGACCGCCGTGCTCACCTCCGAGGAGGTCGAGAAGCTGTTCGCGATCGTGCGGCAGCTGCGTGCGGACGGTGTCGGGGTTGTTTTTATTACGCATCACCTTGAGGAGATCGCTGCCCTCGGTGACCGGGTGACCGTCATCCGCGACGGGCGGAGTGTGGGTCAGGTGCCCGCCTCCACCCCGGAGGACGAGCTCGTACGCCTCATGGTCGGCCGCTCCATCGACCAGCAGTACCCGCGCGAGCGCCCGGACTCCGCCACCCAGGGCACCGGCAGCGCGCTGCTGAAGGTCGAAGGGCTGACCCGGGACGGCGTCTTCCACGACGTCGGCTTCGAGGTGCGGGCCGGGGAGGTCGTCGGCATCGCCGGGCTCGTCGGGGCGGGACGTACCGAGGTCGTACGGGCCGTCTTCGGGGCCGATCCGTACGACAAGGGGTCGGTGGAGGTCGCGGGCACCGCGCTCCCCCGGCACGACGTCATCGCCGCCATGGCCGCGGGCGTCGGGCTCGTCCCCGAGGACCGCAAGGGGCAGGGGCTCGTACTCGACCAGTCGGTGGAGGAGAACCTCGGGCTCGTCACCCTGCGGGCCGCCACCCGTGCCGGGTTCGTGGACCGACAGGGGCAGCACACCGCGGCCGAGCGGATCGCGAAGCAACTCGGCGTCCGGATGGCCGGGTTGGGGCAGCACGTGCGCACCCTCTCCGGCGGCAACCAGCAGAAGGTCGTCATCGGCAAGTGGCTGCTCGCCGACATCAAGGTGCTGATCCTCGACGAGCCGACGCGCGGCATCGACGTCGGCGCGAAGGTCGAGATCTACCAGCTCATCAACGAGCTGACGGCCGCGGGGCACGCCGTGCTCATGATCTCCAGTGATCTCCCCGAAGTCCTCGGCATGAGCGACCGGGTCCTTGTGATGGCGCAGGGACGCATCGCCGGTGAACTCGCCGCCGAGGACGCCACGCAGGACTCCGTGATGGCCCTCGCCGTCAGCAACACCCCGACCCTCGAGGAGGAGGGCTCCCGTGACCTCGACAAGCACTGACACGCTCAAGAACGGCAAGGCCGGCACCCAGGCCAAGAACGGCGGGGGCCTGCTGAGACTGCTCCTCGACAACGGCGCGCTCACCGCGCTCGTCGTCCTGGTCATCGCCATGTCGCTGATGTCCGGCGACTTCCTGACCACCCAGAACCTGCTGAACGTCGGCGTGCAGGCGGCCGTCACCGCGATCCTCGCGTTCGGCGTCACCTTCGTCATCGTCTCGGCGGGCATCGACCTGTCGGTGGGTTCGGTGGCCGCGCTGTCCGCGACCGTCCTCGCGTGGGCGGCCACGAGCGAGGGCGTGCCGGTCGCGATAGCCGTGCTGCTCGCCGTCGTCACGGGTATCGCCTGCGGCTTCGTCAACGGCCTGCTCATCTCGTACGGGAAGCTGCCGCCGTTCATCGCGACGCTGGCGATGCTGTCGGTGGGGCGCGGGCTCTCGCTCGTCATCTCGCAGGGGTCGCCGATTCCGTTCCCCGATTCCGTGTCCAAGCTGGGTGACACGCTCGGGGGCTGGCTGCCGGTGCCGGTCATCGTGATGGTCGTCATCGGGATCGTCACCGCGGTGATCCTCGGGCGTACGTTCATCGGGCGGTCCATGTACGCGATCGGCGGCAACGAGGAGGCCGCCCGGCTCTCCGGCCTGCGCGTCAAGCGGCAGAAGCTCGTCATCTACGGTCTGTCCGGGCTGTTCGCCGCCGTCGCGGGCATCGTGCTCGCCTCCCGGCTCGCCTCCGCGCAGCCGCAGGCCGCGAACGGCTATGAGCTGGACGCCATCGCCGCCGTCGTCATCGGCGGCGCCTCGCTCGCCGGTGGTACGGGCAAGGCGTCGGGCACGTTCATCGGCGCGCTGATCCTCGCCGTGCTCCGCAACGGCCTCAACCTCCTTTCGGTGTCCGCCTTCTGGCAGCAGGTCGTCATCGGCGTCGTCATCGCGCTCGCCGTGCTCCTCGACACCGCGCGCCGCAAGGCGGGCGCTCAGCCGGCCGCCGCGGGAGCGGGTGCCGGGACCGGTGGTCCCAAGCAGCGGATGCAGTACGTGATCGCGGCCGTCGTCGCCATCGCGATCGTCGGCGGGCTCGCCGTGTGGAACAACACCGGGGGCTCCGGCGGCAAGAAGGACCTGAAGCTCGGCATGGCCGTCTCCACGCTCAACAACCCGTTCTTCACGGAGATGCGGGCGGGCGCCCAGGCCGAGGCGAAGAAGCAGGGCGTCGAGCTGACCGTCACCGACGCGCAGAACGACGCCTCGCAGCAGGCCAACCAGCTGCAGAACTTCACGAGCGAGGGCATGAGCGCCATGATCGTGAACCCGGTCGACTCCGACGCCGTCGGCCCGTCCGTGCGCACCGCCAACGACGCCGACATCCCGGTCGTCGCCGCCGACCGCGGCGTCAACAAGGCGAAGGCCGCGACCCTCGTCGCCTCCGACAACGTCGCGGGCGGCAAGAAGGCCGCGAAGATCATGGCGGACAAGCTGGGCGGCAAGGGCAAGATCGCGGTGCTCCAGGGGCAGGCCGGTACGTCCGCCAGCCGTGAGCGCGGCGCCGGTTTCGCCGCCGGGATGAAGAACTACCCCGGCATCAAGGTCGTCGCCAAGCAGCCCGCGGACTTCGACCGCACCAAGGGCCTGGACGTCATGACGAACATGCTCCAGTCGCACCCCGACGTCGACGGCGTCTTCGCCGAGAACGACGAGATGGCGCTCGGCGCGATCAAGGCGCTCGGCTCCAAGGCCGGCAAGTCCGTCCCCGTCATCGGCTTCGACGGCACCCCCGACGGCTTCAAGGCCGTCAAGGCGGGCACGCTGTACGCCTCCGTGGCCCAGCAGCCGCGCGAGCTCGGGAAGATGGCCGTGCAGAACGCGATCAAGGCGGCGAAGGACGACAAGATCTCCTCGGCCGTGAAGGTGCCGGTGAAGGTCGTCACGGCGAAGAACGTCGCCGACTTCAAGTGACGGGACGCGGAGCCACGCACTCGTACCCTTTGCCGTGACGTACGAAGAAAGGCACAGCATGAACACGTACGACCTCCTTGTCGTGGGGTCGGCCAATGCCGACCTGGTGGTGGGCGTCGACCGGCGGCCCGGCGCGGGCGAGACCGTTCTCGGCTCCGACCTGACGACCCATCCCGGCGGCAAGGGCGCCAACCAGGCGGTCGCCGCCGCCCGGTTGGGGGCGCGTACGGCGCTGCTCGCGCGGGTCGGCGACGACGGGCACGGCAGGCTGCTGCGCGAGTCGATGGAGGCGGCGGGCGTGGACACGTCCGGCGTGCTGGTCGGCGGGGCGCCCACGGGCGTCGCGCTGATCACCGTCGACCCGACGGGGGACAACTCGATCGTGGTCTCGCCGGGCGCCAACGGGCGGCTCACGCCCGCGGACGTACGGGCGGCGGGCGAGCTGTTCGCGGGCGCGCGCGTCGTCTCGATGATGCTGGAGATCCCCCTGGAGACGGTCGCCGAGGTGGCCCGCTCGCTCTCCGAGGGCGCCCGCCTCGTCCTCAACCCCTCGCCGCCCGCCCCGCTCCCCGACGAGGTGCTCGCGGCCTGCGACCCGCTGATCGTCAACGAGCACGAGGCGAAGGTCATCGCGGGCGAGGAGCTGGGCGGCGACGCCGAGGACTGGGCGCGCCACCTGCTCTCCCTCGGCCCGCGCTCGGTCGTGATCACGCTCGGCGCGGACGGCGCGCTCGTCGCGGACGCGGCGGGCTCGCGGCGGGTGCCCGCGGTCAAGGTGAAGGCCGTCGACACGACCGGCGCCGGTGACGCGTTCACGGCGGCGCTCGCGTGGCGGCTCGGCACCGGTGAGTCGCTCGCCGAGGCCGCCGCCTACGCCGCGAAGGTCGGCGCCGCCGCGGTGACGAAGGAGGGCGCGCAGGCGTCGTACCCGAGCGCGGAGGAGGTCGCGTCGCTGTGAAGAAGGCCGGGATACTCAACCGTCATCTGGCGGGCGCCCTCGCCGAGTTGGGGCACGGCGACGGGGTGCTCGTGTGCGACGCGGGCATGCCGATCCCGGCGGGGCCGCGCGTCGTGGACCTCGCCTTCCGGGCCGGGGTGCCGTCGTTCGCGGAGGTCCTCGACGGGCTGCTCGACGAGCTGGTCGTGGAGGCCTCGACGGCGGCCCGCGAGGTCAAGGACGCCAACCCGGACACCGCCGAACTGCTGGCCGACCGCCTGTCGCCGCTCGGGTTCGTCACGCACGAGGAGCTGAAGGCGCTGTCCTCGACGGCGCGGCTCGTCGTGCGGACGGGAGAGGCGCGCCCGTACGCGAACGTACTGCTGCGCTGCGGGGTCTTCTTCTGACCGACGGGACGGACGGTACGGAAAGTGCTGCGAGGGGCCCGGTCCGCTGACCGGGCCCCTCGGGCTCTCCCCCTCCTGCGCCGGAACCCCCGATCCCCCCAGATCCCCCTCCCAGGTGTTCCGACATCAGGTACGACACCCGGGCCGCGCGGAGGGTTGTACGGGGCCGCGAAGAAAACTCAGGCGGCGTGCTTCGTGAACCGCTCGGCCGTCTCGGCCAGCACCTCGCGCCCGTCGCGGGCCCACAGTCCGTCGTTGAACAGCTCGACCTCGATGGGCCCCGTGTAGCCCTGCGCCTCGACGAGGCCGCGCCAGTACCGCATGTCGATCGCGCCGTCGCCGATCTGCCCGCGCCCATTGAGCACGCCCTCGGGCAACGGCGTTGTCCAGTCGGCGAGTTGGAACGTCGCGATGCGCCCCTGGGCCCCGGCCCGCGCGATCTGCGCGGGCGCCTGGTCGTCCCACCAGATGTGGTACGTGTCCACGCAGACGCCGACCTGCTCCGCCGGGAAGCGCTCCGCGATGTCCAGGGCCTGCGCCAGCGTGGAGACCACGCAGCGGTCGGAGGCGTACATCGGGTGCAGCGGCTCGATCGCCAGGCGCACACCGCGCTCGGCGGCGTACGGGGCCAGCTCGACGAGCGCGTCACCGATGCGTTCGCGGGCTCCCGGCAGATCGTACGAACCGGCCGGGAGGCCGCCCGAGACGAGCACCAGGACGTCGGTGCCGAGGGTCACGCACTCGTCGACAGCGCGCTTGTTGTCCTCGACCGCCGCCGCCCGCTCGGCCGCGTCGACCGCGGTGAGGAAGCCGCCGCGGCAGTGCGTGGTGACGTTCAGGCCGCCTGCGCGCAGCAGCTTCGCCGCGGCCTCGACGCCGTACTCCTGGACGGGCGCACGCCACGTACCGAGGTGCTGGACACCCAACTCGTGGCAGGCGTCGACGAGTTCGGGGAGGCTGAGCTGCTTCACGGTCATCTGGTTGATGGAGAAGCGCGGATCCGCCGTGAAGGTCATGACGTCACTCCGTACAGGGCGAGCAGGTTCTTCATCCGGGCCTCGGCCAGCTCGGGCTTCGGGAACAGGCCCAGCTGGTCGGCGAGTTCGTAGGCGCGCGCGAAGTGCGGCAGCGAGCGCGCGGACTGGAGGCCGCCGACCATCGTGAAGTGGTCCTGGTGGCCGGAGAGCCACGCGAGGAAGACGACACCGGTCTTGTAGAAGCGGGTCGGCGCCTGGAAGAGGTGGCGCGACAACTCCACGGTCGGGTCGAGGAGTTGACGGAATCCTTCGACGTCGCCCGTGTCGAGGGTGCGCACCGCCTTCGCGGCGAGCGGGCCCAGCGGGTCGAAGATGCCGAGCAGCGCGTGCGAGAAGCCGCGCTCGTCGCCCGCGATCAGCTCCGGGTAGTTGAAGTCGTCGCCGGTGTAGCAGCGCACGCCGTTCGGGAGGCGGCGCCGGATGTCGACCTCGCGCCGCGCTTCGAGGAGCGAGACCTTGATGCCGTCGACCTTGTCGGAGTGCGCCTTGATGATCTCTACGAAGGTGTCGGTGGCGGCGTCCAGGTCGGACGAGCCCCAATACCCTTCGAGCGCCGGGTCGAACATCGGGCCGAGCCAGTGCAGGATGACGGGCTCGGAGGCCTGGCGGAGCAGGTGCCCGTACACATCGGCGTAGTCCTGCGGGGACTTGGCCGCCGCGGCGAGCGCGCGCGATGCCATGAGGATGACCTGCGCGCCCGCCTCCTCGGCGACCGCGAGCTGCTCCTCGTACGCCCTTCGCACCTCCTCAAGCGACGCCCCGGGCGCGATCTGGTCGGTGCCGACGCCGACCGCGATCAGCCCGCCGACCGACTTGGCCTCGGCGGCCGAGCGCCGGATCAGCTCGGCGGCGCCCGCCCAGTCCAGGCCCATGCCGCGCTGCGCGGTGTCCATGGCCTCCGCGACGCCGAGGCCGTGCGACCACAGGTGGCGGCGGAAGGCGAGGGTGGCGTCCCAGTCGACGGCGGCCGGGGAGTCCGGGGTGGTGTCGGCGAACGGGTCGGCGACGACGTGCGCCGCCGAGTACACGACACGGGACGCGAGCGGGGCGCCGGTGTCGAAGGCTAGGGGGGTGGCGCGCGGCTCGTACGCCTTCAACTCGCCATTGGTGGAGGGTAGATGGAGGGTCACAGCGAGATCTCCGGAACGTCGAGGCGGCGGCCCTCCGCCGAGGACTTCAGGCCCAGCTCGGCCATCTGCACGCCGCGCGCGCCGGCCAGCAGGTCCCAGTGGTAGTCGGCACCGGCGTACACGTGCTTGAGGAACAGCTCCCACTGGACCTTGAAGCCGTTGTCGAACTCGGTGTTGTCCGGCACCTCCTGCCACTGGTCGCGGAAGGAGTACGTCGCCGGGAGGTCCGGGTTCCAGACCGGCTTCGGCGTCGAACTGCGGTGCTGGACACGGCAGTTGCGCAGTCCGGCGACGGCGGAGCCCTCGGTGCCGTCGACCTGGAACTCGACCAGCTCGTCACGGTTGACGCGCACGTCCCAGCTGGAGTTGATCTGCGCGACGATGCCGCCATCGATCTGGAAGATGCCGTACGCGGAGTCGTCGGCGGTGGCCTCGTAGGGCTTGCCGTGCTCGTCCCAGCGGGTCGGGATGTGGGTGGAGGCGAGGGCGTTGACCGAGGTCACGCGGCCGAACAGCTCGTGGAGGACGTACTCCCAGTGCGGGAACATGTCGACGACGATGCCGCCGCCGTCCTCGGCGCGGTAGTTCCAGGACGGCCGCTGGGCCTCCTGCCAGTCGCCCTCGAAGACCCAGTACCCGAACTCGCCTCGTACGGACAGGATCCGCCCGAAGAAGCCGCCGTCGATGAGCCGCTTGAGCTTCAGCAGCCCCGGCAGGAACAGCTTGTCCTGTACGACACCCGACTTGACGCCCGCCTCGCGCGCGAGCCGCGCCAGTTCGATGGCGCCGTCCAGGCCGGTGGCGGTCGGCTTCTCGGTGTAGATGTGCTTTCCGGCGGCGATGGCCTTCTTGAGGAAGTCCTCGCGGGTGTGGGTCATCGCGGCGTCGAAGAAGATGTCGACGCTGTCGTCCGCGAGGACGGCGTCCACATCTGTGGAGATATTGGCCGGGTCCAGGCCGTGCTTCTCGGCGAGCGCCTTCAGGGCGTGCTCGCGGCGCCCGACGAGGATCGGCTCCGGCCACAGCACGTCGCCGTCGCCGAGGTCGAGGCCGCCCTGCTCGCGGATGGCGAGGATGGAGCGGACGAGGTGCTGGCGGTAGCCCATGCGCCCCGTCACACCGTTCATGGCGATGCGCACCGTCTTGCGTGTCACGTGAGTCCCTTCCTCCGGCCGGCGGCGTGCTCGGCATACGTGAAACAGCGCCGCCGACGTGTTCGACCCGTCGTAGCAAGCGCTTTCTACCCAAGGAGAAGCTAGCCTCTGCACAGCCGCTCCGACAAGAGCGGACACCAGGCGGACGGCAGCGGATGCCAAGCGGATGCCAAGCGGATCCAAGCGGATGCCAAGAGCGGATACCAGCCGGAGGAAGACTCGATGACCGTGACCCTGGCGGACGTGGCCGCCCGCGCGCAGGTGTCCCCCGCCACCGTCTCGCGCGTCCTGAACGGGAACTACCCCGTCGCCGCGAGCACGCGCGAGCGGGTGCTCAAGGCCGTGGACGACCTCGACTACGTGCTCAACGGCCCGGCAAGCGCCCTCGCCGCCGCCACATCCGACCTGGTCGGGGTCCTGGTCAACGACATCGCCGACCCGTTCTTCGGGATCATGGCCTCCGCCGTGCAGTCGGAGATCGTGGGCCCTGGCGGCCGGGCGGGCGGCGAACGCCTCGCGGTGGTCTGCAACACGGGCGGCGAACCGGAACGCGAGCTCACGTACCTGACGCTGCTTCAGCGCCAGCGCGCGGCGGCGGTCGTCCTCACGGGTGGCGCGATCGAGAACCAGGCCCATGTCACGGCCGTGGCCGGCAAGTTGCGGCGGCTCGCGGAGGCCGGGACGCGGGTGGTGCTGTGCGGCAGGCCGCCGGTGCCGGACACCGACGCGGTGGCGCTGACCTTCGACAACCGGCGCGGGGCCCGGGAGTTGACGGAGCATCTGCTCACGCTCGGGCACCGCAGGATCGGCTACGTCGCCGGGCCCGAGGAGCGCACGACGACCCGCCACCGCCTTGAGGGCCACCGCTCAGCCCTTGCCGCGGCCGGGGTGGGCGAGTCGGACGGCCTGGTGGCGCACGGCTCGTACGACCGCGCGTCGGGCTACGAGGCGACCACCGAACTCCTGCGCAGGTCACCGGAGTTGACGGCCGTCGTCGCGGCGAACGACTCGGTGGCGCTCGGCGCGTGCGCGGCGCTGCGGGAGGCGGGCCTGCGCATCCCGGAGGACGTCTCCGTGGTCGGCTTCGACGACCTCCCCTTCAGCGTCGACGCGGCGCCGCCCCTGACGACGTTCCGCCTCCCGCTGGCCGAGGCGGCCGCGCGGGCGGGGCGGATCGCGATGGGGCGGGAGGCGGCGCCGGCGGGGCGGGTCGTGAAGGTGAGCGGGGAGTTGGTGGTGCGGGGGTCGACGGGGGTGCCGCGGGGGGTGTGACCGGGTGGGGTGGTTGCGGTGGGGTGGTTGCGTTGCGGTGGGGTGTTCGGGTGGGGCGGAGGCGTGGTTGCGGACTCGGGGCTCTGCCCCGGGCCCCGCGCCTCAATCGCCGGCGGGGCTTGAAGAGGGCTGGCGGGGCTTGCAGGGGGCTGGCGGGGCTTGACCCGGCGGGAGTGGCTTGACCTGCGTCTTTACAGGTCCTCCGTCATTGAGGAGCCGCGGTCTCATTACGGCGACCTGCCGTGACTCTCCGCCACCACTGACGTACCGTCGTACCTCGGTCTCCAATCTGCATAGAGATACCGCCAGTTCAATCGAGCCACATGCATCCACGGGGGTGGGCCATGGCCGGCGACGCCGACCTGATCGTGAACAAAGAGCTCCTGTCCAAGACGGAGAAGCTCCTCAGCACCATCCACCGGGATCTGAAGGACATCAACGGCCGCGCCGACGACATGCGGGAGCACTGGGGCGCCGGCGAGATCACCGACGCCATGGACGAGTTCGCGGACAACTGGGACAACTACCGGCGCGAACTGATCTCGCACGTCGAGTCGGTCGGCAAGATGGTCGGCAAGACCGTCGACGGATTCACCGGACTCGACAACGAGCTGGCCAACCCGAAGGGCGGCAAGAAGTAGTGAGCGCAGGTTCGAGGACGCGGCCCCGGGACTGGACCCCACTCCGCGACTCCGACCCGGTCCCCGGCGACGCCGAGGAGATCCGCGACGAAGTCCGGCACATGACCCGGCTCGCCGAACAGCTCCGCGAGCAGTCCAAGCTCCTCCAGGGCATCAGCAACGACAACGAGCTGCGCGGCAAGTACGCCAACCGCCTCCGCAGCGAGGGCGGCGACCTGCAGAAGAAGCTCGGCGAGGTCGCGGGCCGCTACGAGCGGGTGCACGGCCACCTGTCCGGCTGGGCGAACGCCCTGGAGGACTTCCAGTCCGAGGCCGACCGCATCCTGCGCCGCGCGAAGGAGAAGCAGCAGGAGGTCGAGGCCGACCAGAAGAAGAAGGAGCACGCGGGTTCCGGGGGCGGCAAGGACGGCGGGCCGACGCCAACGCCGTCCCCCTCCCCCAGCGGCGTCGAGGACGATCCGATGCTGGAGTTCCACCGGCAGCTCATGGCCGTCGAGTCCGACCGGGACGAGCGCGCGCGGTACTTCGGCGACCGGATCAAGGACGAGCTGGACGACGTCCTTGAGGACAGCACCTGGGAGAACATCAAGGACTGGACGCACGAGCACGCGGACCTGTTCAAGTCCATCGGCGACGTCCTGAGCAACATCACGGCCGTGCTCGGCGTACTCGCCATCATCACCATGCCGTTCCCGCCGCTCGGCGTGATCTTCGGTGCGTTGGCGTTGGCCGGGAGCGCGCTCACGCTGGGCGCGCAGCTGATGGCGAAGGCCGGTGGGGCGGATGTGGGGTGGGGCACCATCGGGCTGACCGCGGTGGGGCTGATTCCGGGTATCGGAGCGTTCGGCAAGGGGGCGAAGTTCGCTTCCATGGCCAAGGCGGGGAAGTCCGCTTCAGCGCTCGGCAAGGGCTTCAAGACGGTGAAACTGACCGGCCAGAAGAACCTGTTCGCCATGGGCGGCCTGGCCGGCAAGGTCGAAGGCGGCGTCGGACTCGTCGGCCGGAAGCTCGTGCTCGGCGGAACGTTCGGCAAGGGCGCCGGTATGGCCGTCCACGAGAGCAGCACGGCCATGTCCAAGCTCGGCGCGGTCGTCGGCGCCGGATATCACGAAGGCCAGATGCTCGGAACGAAGGGCGCCAACATGCTCTTCGGCAAGGGCGGCGAAATCATCGACCCCATGTCCGATGCCGGTCGGGTCATGGACGCGAGCTTCAAGATGGCCCCCAAGATGATCAACCCTGTGACCGAAGGTGTGCAGAACCTGGGCGACCAGTTCGGGCTCACCAGCTAACAGGCAGTCCCCGTCCAGCGATTCTGAGCAGCAGAAAGGCCTCCCATGTGGTCCCCACCCGAGGGTGAACAGATCCTCGCCCGTGACCGGATCTCCTTTGCCTCGGGCGCCGCTCGCCCGGTCAAGGGGATGCGGTGGTTCCGCGACCCGTACGGCCGGGACATCCAGGCCGAGCTCCCCGGGTGGCCCGCCGGACCGGTCTTCGAGCATCAGGACAAGCCCGACCGGAGTGCCCGCGCTGTGGGCGGTGGGTTCTTCAAGACGGCCGCCGCCGCCACGATGGGCGTGATCGCCGCGGCGGGCGGGGCGGTGGCCGGCTCGCTGGCCGGCCAGTCCACCATCACGTCGCAGCCGCAGGATCCCGCCACCGAAGTCGATGACTTCCCCGTGCTGTGCGGACCGGTCGGCAGCATCGCCGCCACTCTCCCCTGGCAGCTGGACCCCGGCCGCTGGCACCACGCCCAGCCCGCCGCCAAGGAACCGGTGGTCCACTGCCACAGCGTCATCACCGACCGGCGCTTCCTGATCACCGAGATCCCCGACGGTGACCTGAACCGCGAGCGCGTCCTCTGGGAGATCGACAAGTCGCACATCTCCGCGGCCGGACAGTGTCCGTACAGCGAATACGTCCAGGACTTCAAGGTCATCTTCAGTGACGGGTCCTGGGCCAGGTTCGCCACGCCGAAGGACGACTCCGCCTCCGGGCATCAGTCCATCGCCCTGACCGGCCAGCTGCTCCCTGAAGGCGCCGTACCGTCCGCGGTCCGCAAGTCCCTCGCGGAATACCTGACGGCCCAGAACAAGTACGCGCCCGAACCGTGGACGGGCGAGGCCAACTTCTTCGCGCTTCCGGGCGGTGTCTACGCCGTCGTCGCCCTGGGCCCCGGCCCGGTCAGCGCCGCTGACGGCAGGGAGTGCAACACGACGATCATGGATGAGCTCGGCGAGTCGGTCGTCCACGGCGAAGCCACCTTCCCTCTCACCTGACCCCACCCGACGAAAGCCAACTCCCCGGCCATGTCCCCCACAAGCAAACCCGACCACCCACCCGTCGCCTTCCTCGTCCCCGAGGGCTTCTACGACCTCCCGATCAGCGAGTCGCCCGAGCAACTCATGGCGCTGGCCGAGGACATGGTCCGCGAGCTGTACTCCGAGGGCGACGAATCGCTCTGGGAACCCGCCGCGGCGCACTACGCGGCCATGGGCCAGCTCATGACCGCGACCGGCTTCGAGTACGCGGGACTCGGACTGTTCGGCACCGCGGAGGACGACCCGGACAGCGGGAACCGGAGCGTCGCCCAGTGCTCGCTCACCATCGCCGTCCACGAGAACGACCAGCCCAACGCGAAGATGGCCGCGGAGGGTCTGTACCGGCTGCACCGCGAGGACCCGTTCAACGACGTGCGCTGGATGGACCTGCCGTGCGGCCCGGCGGTCGTGTGCTGCACGCTGCGCGGGTACCGGATCCCCGAGGACATCCGTGAACGGGTCGCCGCCCAGGGCGAGCAGCTCCCCGACGACGGCGAGATGCAGATGGGCCAGGTCCAGGTCCATGTGCCGTTCGCCGGCGCCCCGTTCACCCTCGTGATCACCCTGGACACCGGGGCCATGGGGTATTGGAACGAGTTCTGCAACATGGTGATCGCGATCCTGAACTCCATCACCTTCACGCCCGAGGACTACGAGGCGATCGAGGCGGAGGCCGAAGCGGCGGAGGAAGCGCAGGCACAGGTACCGGCGCAGCCACAGCCACAGCCGGCCCAGCCCACGGAGGTACGACAGCAGTGTTGAATCCTCCCCTCCCTGAAGGGAAGGGGATTCCTGGCTCAGGCTGCCTCGGGGAACTGCGTTCCCAGAGGTCTTCCACCATCGTCACCAGCCGGGAGGAGACCAGCCCGGAGCAGCATCACGCGTGCGGAGTTCTTGTCCCTGGGGGACTCCGCACCGCATGAGCCGCACGTGTAGATGCGTTCACCCAGCGGCAGTGCGTGCTTGGCTCTCGCTTCGCACTGCGCGCAGTCCATCGTGGTGTACGCGGTATGCACCAGGCGGATGTCCCGCCGGTGCTTGCGGCCCATCTCCAGCAGGGCCTGCTTGGTGGCGCCGATGGCGGCGTCCGCGGCCTTCCTGGCCATGGTGGTCTTTGCGAGAAACTTCGGGCGGAAGTCCTCCACCGCGATCGCGTCGTGGTCGCGCACGACCTTCTTCGCCCACTTGCGTCCGGCGTCCTGGCGCTGACGGGCGACCTTCCTGTGAGCCCTGGCGCGCTGCCGCTTCGCCTGCCGGTAGCCCTTCGAGGCGGCCTGGCCCTTCTTGGGTTTGCGGCGAGCCATCATCCGGTCATAGCGGCACAGTTTCGTCTGCGCCTTCCTGCCGTGTTCGGGATGCGGCAGGTCATGGGCGTCGCTGGTGGTGGTCGCGGTCTCCCGAACCCCCCAGTCCACCCCCAGCACCCGGCCGCCCGTGGGTAGCGGCTCGATCGGGGCGGGGACGACGAAGGAGCAGTACCAGTGCCCCAGGCTGTCCTGGTAGACACGGACCGACGACGGATCGGCCGGCAGTTCGCGCGACCACACCACGGTCAGCGTGATGCCGCCCGCCAGCTGAAGGCGCCCCTCCTTCAAACGGAAGCCGCGCCGGGTGTAGTTCAGCGAACACCGCGTCTCCCGCTTGCACTTGAACTGCGGCATGCCCGCCCGCTGCCCAACGGGCAGATGCTCGCGGATGTCCTTGAGCGCCTTGGCCCGCGCCCGGCCGAAGTCCCGGATGATCTGCTGCTGCGGCACCGTGGAGCCCGCGCGCAGCCACGGCGTCACGCGGCGTGCCTGGGTGAGCATCCGGTCAAGGCCCGCCGGGCCACACATCGCCTTCTCCTGCGGGTGCGCCATGTTGTGCTCGTGGACGGCGCGCACCTTGGCCACGCACTCGTTCCACACCCAGCGACAGCGGTCCCACTCCGCCGCCAGCGCCCCAGACGCCGTGGCTGAGACGCGCAGCCGGTAGGTGTACCGGGCCTGCCCCGCGCCACCCGCCTCCGCCCCGGCGTCCGTTTCCACCGCCCGTACCGCCACATCCCCGCCCTCCCCCGAGTCTGCGAATCCCGAGCGCCCTGTTTGCCTCTGTCCCGCCGGGCGACCGTACCCGCGCCCTCCACCGGCCCGCAGGACACTTCCCTGCGATCACCCCCAACAGCGAACCTGTGCACGCGTGTTCACATTCCCGGCTCCGCCCGGACAGCCGTGGGCGCTCCGCGCCCCGAGGAGCGCGGTACAGCGACGCGCCGCGTCGCTAACCTGAGACGCGATTCCTCCCCGGCGTGAACGCCGGGGCCTCCTCGCAAGACACCAGGTGAACATGTACGCCGACACATTCGCCACGCTGGCCGATATGGCGGTCTACGGCCAGAAGGCCCGTGCGCTGATCGTCAGGGCCCTCGACTCGCTCGTGTAGTCCGCGCGCAATCCGGAGCAATCCGCTGGGAGTTGAAGACCCCGCGTTCCTAGCGTGGTCGAGAACGGACCACGCGAGGGGACTGCGCCGATGACAGCGAAGACCAAGGCACCCGCAACTGACGCGATCGACGGGGACGTTGGGTACGTCACGTTCACCGAGAGCAGTCCCGACTGCGAGAAGTGCGGAAAGTTGATCAACCCTCTCGACCCCGCGCGCCGGATCGACCGGCAAGGGGGCGGCGAACCGGAAGTCGTGTACTGGCACAACTTCTGTTTCCGCCAGGTAAGGCCCCGGTCGTGACCACCTTCGCGGATGGGTACGGCCCTCATTCCCGTGAAGCGAAGCCCGCCCGGAACCGACTGGAATTCGCGTGGCTGGAGATTACGGGACTCTGCAACGAGTTCTGTGACCACTGCTACGCCGACTCCTCCCCAAAGGGAACGCACGGCACGATGACCGTGGACAACTGGAAGCGGGTACTTGACCAGTTGGCAGCTCTGGGCGCCGGTGACGTCTCGTTCATCGGCGGAGAACCGACCCTGCACCCGCACCTTGCGGAGCTGATCGCGCACGCCCACGGGGCCGGTCTGGGCATCGAGGTGTTCTCGAACCTGACCTGCGTCAGCACTCTCCTATGGGAGACGTTCAAGGCGTACGGGGTCAAACTCGCCACGTCGTACTACTCGGATACGGCCGCCGACCACGACCAGGTGACCCGGCTCCGGGGTTCGCACAAGCGGACCCGCGAGAACATCGCCAAGGCGCTCGGTTCGGGTATCCCCCTGCGAGGCGGAGTCGTCGCCGTGAACCAGGGCCAGCGCGTCGAAGCGGCAGCAAAGGATCTCTTGGCACTCGGTGTGGAAACCGTCGGCGGAGACCGGACGCGGGCGTTCGGACGGGCCGGTCAGGGGTCCGCGCCGACCGTCGAGGATCTGTGCGGGCACTGCGCCCACGAGAAGTGCGCCATCGGCCCGACCGGCGACGTGTGGCCGTGCGTGCTGGGACGGTTCCTCCCTCTGGGGAACGTACTGGAACTGCCACTCGCCGACATCTGGGGCGGTGCTCAGAAGGCACGGGTGACGGCCGAGATCACCGCTGTGCACGGAGAGGGGGCGCAGTCGTGCACGCCTCCGCAGTTCCTGCCCATGTGCGGGCCGTGCTCTCCCTGTGTCCCCTCTGTGGGGCACTGCGACCCAAGGGAGGCAGACGCGGCGGCGGAGACGGCTACGCTCGGCCCACCCGCCTGACCCGCCGAGACCACTGGGAGTGCGCACATGCACGATCACGGCGACGACTTCGGCCCGTGGGACACGGACGGCAACGCCAGTGCCCCGCGGCGCACCGATGAGGAATGGGCGGCCATCGCCCGGTACATCAGGCACGCCGCGAACAAGGTTGGCCCTGAACTTCCGCTGTGCCTTCCTGGCGAGCCCCAGCAGTGCGGGCGGACCGCTCAGCAGCATGTCCTGGCGTGGGCAGCGCACCTGAAAGCGGCGGCCCACCACCTGATCGAGCGGGCCGCCCCCAGCAGGGAGCGGGGCACTCACGCCGCCGGTCCCTTGTACCAGCGGCAGTTGGCCGAGCTGCGGGAGCACAGCGCCCGTTCGCACGTCCAGCAGTGACCCGTACCGGTTCCCGGCCCGCATGGGGACCGCCGAAGGCCAGCACGTGGACGCACCCCCACCCCCGGCGTACTGTGGGCAGCGCCCCAAACCTCTGACTGAGTCAAGCGTCCGAGCCGCGAGGTAGGTGGATGTGCAATGACCGTGCACGACATCCGGTCCTTCAACCGCTTCTATACGAACGTCATCGGCGCGCTCGACTACAGCCGCCACCTGTACGCCCCGTACACCCTCACCGAGTCCCGCGTGCTGTACGAGCTGGCACACACGGAGAAGGTGGATGCCGCCGATCTGCGGCAGCGGCTGAGCCTGGACGCCGGGTACTTGAGCCGGATTCTCAACAAGTTCGAGCGGGACGGGCTCGTCGAGCGCGGTTCGTCCGAGCGGGACTCGCGGCGCCGTCGCATCACGCTCACCGCGCGCGGGCGCACCACGTCCGAGCTGCTGGAGGAGCGTTCGCGGGAAACCGTCGGCGCGCTCCTCGCCGCCGTGCCCGCCGCCGACCGCGCCCGCCTGTCCGAGGCGCTGCGCACCGTGCGCGAGGTGCTCGGCGACGGCCGCGCGGCCCCGCACCCCGAGAACGTACTGCTGCGCGAGCCGGGGCCCGGCGACCTCGGCTGGATCGTGGCGCGCAACGCGGCGCTGTACGCCGCCGAGTTCGGCTGGAACACCGACTACGAGGGCCTTGTCGCGCGGATCGTCGCCGACTTCGCCGAGGATCACGACCCGCACCTGGAGCGGGTGTGGATCGCCGAGTTGGACGGGCGTCCCGTGGGGTGCGTGATGTGCGTACGGGACGAGGCTCCGGGCACGGCCCGGTTGCGGCTGCTGCTCGTGGAGCCGGAGGCGCGGGGGCTCGGCATCGGGGACCGGCTGGTGCGGGCGTGCGTCGACTTCGCGCGCGGGGTCGGGTACCGGGAGATGGTGCTGTGGACGAACGATGTCCTGAAGTCGGCCCGGTCCATTTACCAGCGGCACGGGTTCGTGCTCGTCGGTGAGAAGCCGCACCGGTCCTTCGGCGCCGATCTCATCGGACAGGACTGGAAACTGGGCCTGCATAGGACGGCGGACTGAAAGGTAGGGTCCGCCCCATGAAGCTGGCGTTCTCCACCCTCGGTGTCCCCGGTCTCCCCCTCGACGACGTCCTCGCCCTCGCCAACGCGCACGGCTATCACGGCGTGGAACTGCGCGCCCACCCCGAGGAGCCGGTGCACCCGGGTCTCGGCCGGGAGCAACGGGCCGACGTCGCCGCCCAGTTCAAGAAGTCCGGGGTGGAGGTCCTCGGCGTGGCCGGGTACGCGCGCGTGGCCGCGCCCGGCGACGACGGGACCGTGCTCGACGAGGTGCGCGCGCTGGTCGACCTCGCGCGCGACCTGGGGGCTCCGTACGTACGCGTCTTCCCCGGCGGAGGCGAGGAGCAGGGGCCCGAGGAGGCGGACGCGACGGCCGCGCGGCGGTTGGGAGTTGCCGCCGAGTACGCCGCCGATCGGGGCGTACGGGTGTTGCTGGAGACGCACGACTCGCATCGCACCGGGGCGGCGGCGTCCCGCATCCTCGGCCTCGTCGGGCACCGGAACGTGGGCGCGCTGTGGGACGTGATGCACACGTGGCTCGGCGGCGAGCAGCCCTTCTCGTCGTACGCGGCGCTGTCCCCCTACCTCGGATACGTACAGGTCAAGGACATCGCCGGGGCCGAGGACAAGACGCCGATCGGGCTCGGGGCGGGGGTGCTGCCGCTCGGGGAGTGCGTGGAGGTGCTCAGTCGGGAGGGCTGGGACGGGTGGCTGTGCTGGGAGTACGAGGCGCGGTGGTATCCGGATGCGGAAGCGTTGCCGGGGTTGCTGGAGGCGGGGCGGGAGCACCTTGCGCGGCTGCTGACCGAGTCGGCGTAGCCGGTACACGTCGTCCGTTCCCACGCCTCGGGGCTCCGCCCCGGACCCCGCTGCTCAATCGCCGCAGGGGCTTGATGGGGCCGGCCCAATCCAGCCCCGCCGGCGTTTGAGGCGCGGGGTCCGGGGCGGAGCCCCGTGACGTCAAGGTGACTCCGCCGACCAACAAAATCGCCGCACACCACTTCAGCGCACTCATCGGCTCCCCCAGGAACACCGCCGCCGCCGACATCCCGAACACCGGCACCAGCAACGAGTACGGCGCCACCGTCGACGCGTCATAGCGGCGCAGCAACCGGCTCCACGCCGTGAAGCCGAAGAGTGTCGTGACCACGGCTACGTAGACGATCGCCCCGGCACCCGGAAGGTCGAGCGCGGCCAGCGCTTCGGCGTCGCGCGTCGGGCCCTCGAACACCAACGACAGCGCGAGCAGCGGGAGTACCGGAACCGCGCTCGACCACACCATGAACGCGAAGGGCGCGGGCGGCGACGCCTTGCGGGTGAGGACGTTCGACACGCCCCAGAAGGCCGCCGCGACCAGGACGAGCCCGAACGCGCCCAGCGGGCCCGAGCCGCCGCCCTCCTCGACCGCCGCGACCGCGATGCCGGACAGTGCCACCACCATGCCCAACACCCGTACGGGACCCGGGCGTTCGCGCAGGAACGCGAACGCGAGGAGCGCCGTGAAGACCGCCTGGGCCTGGAGGACCAGGGAGGACAGGCCGGCCGGCATCCCCACGTTCATGCCGACGAAGAGCAGCCCGAACTTGCCGACGCCGAGCGCGAGCCCCACCCCCACCACCCAGCGCCATGCCACCCTCGGCCGCCCCACGAGGAAGATCGCGGGCAGCGCCGCGAGCAGGAAGCGCAGGGCGCAGAAGAGCAGGGGCGGGAAGTGGTCGAGGCCGATGTCGATGACGACGAAGTTCACGCCCCACAGGGCGGCGACGAGGACCGCGAGGGCGGTGTGCGCGGGTTTCATGCGTCGAGGATCACCGGCGGCGACCCTTTAGCACCAGCGATGATTGCTGCATGGTTGGATGAAGCAGCGCTACAGGAAAGCGACGTCACAAGAACAACCCAGGAGGCCGGACGCGGTGTTGGACCTTCAGCGGCTGCGCGCCCTGCACGCCGTCTCCGTGCACGGCACCGTCGGCGCCGCCGCGACCGCCCTCGGCTACACGCCGTCCGCCGTCTCGCAGCAGATCGCGAAGCTGGAGCGGGAGACCCGTACCGTGCTGCTCGAAAGAGAAGGCCGCGGCGTCAGGCTCACCGACGAGGCGCGGCAACTCGCCGAGACCGCCCGCGAGTTGATGGCCATCATGGAGCGCGCCGAGACCGGCCTTGAGGAGCGGCGCGGGGTACCGGCCGGGCGGCTGACGATCGCCGCGTTCGCCTCGGCCGCGCGCGGGCTGCTGCCCGGCGCGCTCGCGGATCTCGCCGCCCGGCATCCCGCGCTCGACACCCGGCTCTCCGAGGTGGATCCGCACCTGTCGGTGGATCTCGTGGCGAAGGGCGCCGTCGATCTCGTCGTCGCGCACGACTGGGACATCGCGCCGCTTCCGGCGCCCGCCGGGGTCGAACAGGCCGTCATCGGGGACGACTTGTGCGATCTCGTCGTACCGGCGGCGCACCCGCTGGCGGGGCGTGACGCGGTGCGGCGCGAGGAGCTCGGGGGTGAGCGGTGGGTGTCGCAGCCGCCGGGGCGGGTGTGTCACGACTGGCTGTTGCGGACGATGCGGGCCGCCGGGTTCGAGCCGCTCATCGCGCATCAGGCCGAGGAGAATCCGACGTTGGCCGCGCTCGTCGCGGCGGGTCTCGGCGTCGCGGTGCTGCCGCGGCTTGGGCGGGGCGCGCTGCCCGAGGGGGTCGTCGCGGTGCCGCTCGACCCGGTGCCGAGGCGGCGGCTGTACGCACTGTGGCGGGCCGGGACCTCGCGCCGACCGGCGGTACGGGCGGTCGTCGAGGCGTTGCGCGCGCAGGCGGACGAATGCCTGGTTCCGACCCCGGCTCCGTAGCGGTTCGGGGCTGGCCACCGCCGCCCCGTTCACCCCCTCCGCACCGATTTCACGAAATCGCCGAATCTCGGGAACCCGGTCCCGCATGCTTCCGTCAGAAGGACACGCTGCCGGAGAGTCACCGCAGTGCGGTGTCGGCATCGCTGCTGGCTGCGAACGCTGACAAACCCTCTCCGCCGCCTGCGGCCGGCAGCGTCGCCGTCACCGGTGCGCCCCCTCCAAAGCGCCGGTGACGGCCCCTCCTTCCGGACCACCGGACTCCAACTCCCTTACCTGCGCGGACTCTTGACCGGCAGAAAGTTTCCGGATATCCGTTGCGCGCGGAAGTAATTTTCAGGCTCCGCACCTCCTCCGGAAGGAGCGAAACGTGCCACTCTCCAGACGTATCGTGCTCGCCGCCGCGACGGCCTCCGTCGCGGGTGTCGGTCTGAGCGCCGGGTCCGCGAGGGCCGCGGGTGCCCCCGCGTCCGACCAGGCCCTCAGGAAGATCATCTCCGGGATGTCCCTGGAGGAGAAGGTCGGCCAGCTCTTCGTGATGCGGGTGTACGGCCACTCGGCCACCGACCCCGACCAGGCCGACATCGACGCCAACCTCAAGGAGCTCGGCGTCCGCACCGCCGCCGAGCTGATCGACAAGTTCAAGCTCGGCGGCATCATCTACTTCGCGTGGGCGCACAACGTACGCGATCCGCATCAGATAGCCGATCTCAGTAATGGGATTCAGCGGGCGGGGCTTCAACAGCCCTCCCGAATACCGCTGTTGATATCCACCGACCAGGAGCACGGGATCGTCGCGCGGGTCGGCAAGCCCGCCACCCTGTTCCCCGGCGCCATGGCGTTCGGGGCCGGCGGATCAAAGGGCGACGCGCGCCGTGCCGGGCAGATCGCGGGCGCCGAGCTGCGGGCCATCGGCATCCGGCAGGACTACGCGCCCGACGCCGACGTCAACGTCAACCCGGCCAACCCCGTGATCGGCGTCCGTTCCTTCGGCGCGGATCCGGAGGCCGTCGCCGGGATGGTGGCGGCGCAGGTGAAGGGGTACCAGTCGTCGCGCATCGCCTCAACTGCCAAGCATTTCCCCGGGCATGGCGACACGGCCACCGACAGCCACACCGGGATTCCGTACATCTCGCACACCCGTGAGCAGTGGGAGCAGCTGGACGCGCCGCCGTTCAAGGCGGCCATCGCGGCCGGTATCGACTCGATCATGACGGCCCACATCGTCGTACCCGCGCTCGATCCGAGCGAGGACCCGGCCACCCTCTCCCGACCCATCCTCACCGGCATCCTGCGCGAACAGCTCGGCTACGACGGCGTCGTGGTGACCGACTCGCTCGGCATGGAGGGCGTACGGACGAAGTACGGCGACGAGCGGGTTCCGGTGCTCGCCCTGAAGGCGGGCGTCGACCAGCTGCTCAACCCGCCGGACCTGTCGGTCTCGTGGAACGCGGTGCTCGCGGCCGTGCGGGGCGGCGAGCTGACCGAGGAGCGGCTCGACGAGTCGATCCTGCGGGTGCTGCGGCTGAAGTCGAAGCTGGGGTTGTTCAAGGATCCGTACGTCTCTCATGGCGGCGTCGACCGCGCGGTGGGCACGGCCGCGCACCTCGCGACCGCCGACCGGATCGCGGAGCGCACGACCACGCTGCTGGTCAACAAGGACGGGCTGCTGCCCCTCGACCGGCGTACCCACAAGAACGTGCTGGTGCTCGGCGCCAACCCGGCCTCGCCCTCCCTCAGCGACGGCCCGCCGACCACCGTGATCGGGGCCGCGCTCGGCGAACTCGGCTTCTCCGCCACGGTGTTGGCGACCGGCACGGCGCCCACCCAGGCGAAGATCCAGGAGGCGGTGGCGGCAGCGGCGGGCAAGGACGCCGTGGTCATCGGCACGTACAACGTCGCCAAGGGCAGCGCCCAGCAGTCCCTGGTGAACGCGGTGGCCGCGACCGGGGTGCCGGTCGTGACGCTGTCGATGCGCAATCCGTACGACGTCGCCCAGCTGTCCGCCGCCGACGCGCACGTGGCGGCGTACTCGTGGATCGACGTCGAACTGCGCGCCGCAGTACGGGTGTTGGCGGGGCAGGCGGAGCCGCGCGGGAAGCTGCCGGTGCCCGTGCAGCGGGCCGACGATCCGACGCAGGTGCTCTACCCGATCGGCTACGGGCTGTCGTACTGACCCGTCCGTAGGGGGCGTACGCCGTGAACCGCGCACGCCACCCCCAACTGACCCAAAGCCCCCCGCGCACCTGGCGTGCGCCCGCCGTGACGGGCCACGCTGGATGGGTATATCGGGGGGTTCGCCATGCTCGCGCGGTCGGTTGGGGTGGTGGGCGCGGCGGCGCTGCTTGCGCTCGCGCTCGCCGGATGCCAGGACTCGGGCGGCTCCGACGGCGGCGGCAAGGCCTCGCGTTCGCCCTCCGGGTACGGGGCGGTGTTCCTCGCCGCGACCGAGTGCAGCTCACGGGGGCGCACGACGTTCAACGAGGTGCCGTGCGACAGCGAGCGGGCCGTGGCCCGGGTCCTCGCCCGGCACGACGGGGAGTCGGCGGACGGGCCCGCGTGCCCGGCCCGCACCGACTTCGTGCTGCACATCAGCGAGAACCGGCCCGCCGCCGACGAGAACGGGGACGGTTCCGTCGGCCGGGGCTACGCCTGCATGCGCAACCTCGACGCCCCGCACCCCGGCGACCCGGGCGGTGGCGGCGGCCCGCGCACCATCGTCGGCGACTGCGTCGCGGCGGCGGGCCGGGGCGAGGTGCGGGAGACGGCCTGCGACGGCTCGGGGCGGCGCGCCCCGCAGTACCGGGTGCTCACGGCGGTGCCGTCGCGCTCGGCGTGCCCGCCGTCGACCTCGCTCTATGTGACCTTGGGCGGGAGCAGGCCGGTGGGGTGCGCGGTCACCTTGTGACCCCTGTGACCCCTGTGACCCCTGTGAACCATGTGAAAGGCGAGCCGGTCAGCACAGGATCCAGCCCGTACGCACCGACTTCGAGCCCACGCTGCCCTTCACCCGCACACAGCGATGCCCCGCGTGCACAGTGACCGGGCCCGCGTGCCGGGTGTAGCGGCCCTTGTCGGCGACGGCCAGATTGCCGCGGGCCTGGACGCTGACGGACATGGCGCGGCGGTGGCCCGCGCGCTTGGCGTAGGTGACGGCGCAGACGTAGCCGCGGCTCTTGTAGAGGACGGTGCGGCCCGTCTCGAAGCGCAGGGTGCGGGCGTGGTGGCCGCCGCACAGCGAGGCGGCCTGCACTCCGGTGACCGTGGGCCCGCCGACGACCAGCAGGGTCGAGGCGATCAGCACGGACAGGACGGACAGGGTCGGCGCGAGCACCCGGCGCTGCCCGCGCGGCATGCGTATGCCACCCTCACCGAGCCCACGTCCGCGCACAGCAGCCCCCTCCGTCACATCGCCACCAGCGTACTGATGAACTGACGCGCCGGACCCGCCGGGCGGTTGCGCGCGGGCCCGGCGAAGCGGAGTGCCTGCGGCCTCACGTCGAGGAGCCGACCTCCCCGGCCGTCACCGGCTCGCCCACGAAGGTCTGCCACAGCCGCGCGTACTTCCCGCCCAGCGCCAGCAGCTCCTCGTGCGTCCCGTCCTCCGCGACCCGACCGTGGTCCATCACGACGACCCGGTCCGCGCGCGCCGCCGTGGTGAGGCGGTGGGCGACGACGAGGGTGGTGCGCTTGCCGGAGATGCGGTCGGTGGCCTGGTTGACCTGGGCCTCGGTGGCGAGGTCGAGGGCGGCGGTGGCCTCGTCGAGCAGCAGGATGTCGGGGTCGACGAGTTCGGCGCGGGCGAGCGCGATCAGCTGGCGCTGGCCGGCCGACAGGTTGCGGCCGCGTTCGGCGACCTCGTGGAGGTATCCGCCGTCGAGCGTCGCGATCATCTCGTGCGCGCCGACGGCGCGGGCCGCCGCCTCCACCTGCGCGTCGCTCGCGTCGGGGCGGCCGTAGGCGATGGCGTCGCGGATCGTGCCGGGGAAGAGGTAGGCCTCCTGCGGGACGACGCCGAGCCGGTGCCGGTACTCGGTGAGGTCGAACTCGCGCAGGTCGACGCCGTCGGCGGTGACCCGGCCCGCCGTCGGGTCGTAGAACCGGGCGACGAGCTTGACGAGGGTCGACTTGCCCGCGCCGGTCTCGCCGACGAAGGCGACGGTCTGCCCGGCGGGTATGCGCAGCCGTACGTCGCGCAGGGCGACCTCCGGCTTGTCGGCGGAGCCGTACGCGAAGTCGACGTCCTCGAAGGCGAGTTCACCGCGCAGGGACGGTACGTCGAGGGGACGCTCTGCGTTCTTCGTCGACGTCGGCTCGCGCAGCAGTTCCTGGATGCGGCCGAGGGAGACGGTGGCCTGCTGGTAGCCGTCGAAGACCTGGGAGAGCTGCTGCACGGGCGCGAAGAACAGGTCGATGTAGAGGAGGTACGCGACCAGCGCGCCGGTCGTCAGGGTGCCCGCCTCGACGCGGTTCGCGCCCACCGCGAGCACGGCCGCCGTCGCGACCGCCGACAGGAGCTGCACGAACGGGAAGTACACGGAGATCAGCCACTGGCCGCGGATCCGCGCCTTGCGGTAACTGGCGCTGCCCGCCGCGAACTTGGCGCCGCCGTCCTGCTCGCGCCGGAACGCCTGCACGATCCGCAGCCCGGCCACGGTCTCCTGGAGGTCGGCGTTGACGACGGAGATCCGCTCGCGCGCCAGCTCGTACGCCTTGACGCTGGAGCGCCGGAAGAAGAACGTCCCGATGATCAGCGGCGGCAGCGTCGCGAAGACGACGAGCGCGAGCTGTACGTCGATGACGAGCAGCGCGACCATGATGCCGAAGAACGTGACGAGGGAGACGAACGCCGTGACAAGGCCGGTCTGGAGGAACGTCGACAGGGCGTCCACGTCCGTCGTCATCCGGGTCATGATGCGACCCGTCAACTCCCGCTCGTAGTAGTCGAGTCCGAGCCGCTGGAGCTGGGAGAAAATCTTCAGGCGGAGCGAGTAGAGGACCCGCTCGCCGGTACGTCCCGTCATCCGGGTCTCGCCGAACTGCGCCGCCCACTGGGCGAGTACGGCGACGAGGGCGAGCGCGGACGCCGCCCACACCGCGCCGAGCGCGAGCTGCGTGACGCCCTCGTCGATGCCGTGCCGGATGAGGATCGGAAGCAGCAGGCCCATGCCCGCGTCGACGGCGACGAGCGCGAGGCTGATGAGCAGCGGCGCCCCGAATCCGCGCAGCAGGCGGCGCAGCCCGTACGACTCCTCGGGAGTGACGGCCTGCCGCTCGTCGATGTCGGGGGTGTCGGTGGCCGGCGGCAGCGCGTCGACCTGTGCGAGGAGTTCGGGCGTCGCGGGCATTCCGGCGAGCGCGGCGTCCTTCGGCTCGCGGTCGCCCGTCCACAGCCTGGGGGTGACGCCGCGTTCGGCGTCGAACTCGGCGTCGAGCTCCTCGCGTACGGAGGTGTCGTCGGCGGGCACGTTCGGCTGTACGTGTCCCGGGGAGACGCCGCCCAGTTCGTCGGGGTCGGTGAGCAGTCGCCGGTAGAGCGGCGAGCCCGCCTCCAGTTCGGCGTGCGTGCCGATCGCGGCGAGGCGCCCGCCGTCGAGGACGGCGATGCGGTCGGCGAGGCCGAGCGTGGAGCGGCGGTGCGCGATCAGCAGCGTCGTACGGCCCGCCATCACGTGCGCGAGCGCCTCGTGGATCTCGTGCTCGACGCGGGCGTCCACGGCGGACGTCGCGTCGTCGAGGACGAGGAGGCGGGGGTCGGTGAGGATGGCGCGGGCGAGCGCGAGGCGCTGGCGCTGGCCGCCGGAGAGGGTGAGGCCGTGCTCGCCGACCTTGGTGTCGTAGCCCTCCGGCAGGTCCGCGATGAAGCCGTCGGCCTGCGCGGCGCGGGCGGCCCGCTCGATCTGCTCCTGCGTGGCGTCCGGGAAGCCGTACGCGATGTTGGCGCGCACGGTGTCGGAGAACAGGAACGAGTCCTCGGGCACGAGCCCGATCGCGGAGCGCAGCGAGCCGGAAGTCAGCTCGCGCACGTCGTGGCCGCCGACGAGGACGGCGCCGTGCGTGGCGTCGTAGAAGCGCGGCAGGAGGAGGGAGACGGTGGACTTGCCTGAACCGGAGGAGCCGACGACGGCGAGGGTCTCACCGGCGCGGATCTCGAAGGAGAGTCCGTCGAGCACGGGGTGTTCGGCGTCCGCGTACGTGAAGGACACGTCGTCGAACTCGACGGTCGCGGGGGCGTCCGCCGGGAGTTCCTTGGTGCCGTCGGTGAGGCTCGGCTCGGTGTCGATCAGTTCCAGTACGCGCTCGACGCCCGCCCGCGCCTGCTGCCCCACGGTGAGGACCACGGCCAGCATCCGGACCGGGCCGACGAGCTGGGCGAGGTACGAGGAGAACGCGACGAACGTGCCGAGCGTGACCTGCCCGCGCACCGCGAGCCAGCCGCCGAGCGCCAGCATCGCGACCTGCCCGAGCGCGGGCACGGCCTGGAGGGCGGGGGTGAACTTGGAGTTCATCCGGACGGTGCGAAGCCGCCCCGCGAACAGCTTGCGGCCGACCGCCTTCAGCTTCCCGGTCTCCTGCTCCTCCTGCCCGAACCCCTTCACGACGCGCACGCCGCTCACGGCCCCGTCGACGACCCCGGCGACGGCGGCGGCCTGCGCCTGCGCGTACCAGGTGGCGGGGTGGAGGCGGGAGCGGCTGCGCTTGGCGATGAACCAGATCGCGGGCGCCACGGCCAGCGCGACCAGGGTCAGCGGCCACGAAAGCCACGCCATGATCACCAGGGATATGAGGAAGAGCAGTACGTTCCCGATGGTCATCGGGAGCATGAACAGCAGGCCCTGGATCAGCTGGAGGTCGCTGGTGGCGCGGCCGACGACCTGCCCGGTCGACAGCTCGTCCTGACGCCGCCCGTCGAGCCGGGTGATCGACCCGTACATCTCGGTGCGCAGGTCGTGCTGGACGTCGAGGGCGAGCCGGCCGCCGTAGTAGCGGCGGATGAAGGCGAGTACGTAGACGACGACGGCCGCGCCTATGAGGGCGCCCGCCCACACGGCCATGGACCGGGAGTGGTTCCCGATCACGTCGTCGATGATCACCTTCGTGATCAGCGGGACGAGCGCCATGACGCCCATGCCGCCGAGCGAGGCGCCGAGGGCGAGTACGACGTCCTTGGGATAGCGCCACGCGTATCCCGCCAGCCGTTTCGCCCAGCCCCGTTGCTCCGCCACGCCTTCGCCTCCACGACTCACCTGCTGCTCTGCCGTGGAGGCCAACGCGGGCGCGAGCGGATTTCATTCCGCTGTAACAATCCGTAGCGAGTAGAAGCGGGTGATCTGGGTGGCGCTCTGGTTGTCGTCGCTGGCGAGGAGGAGGTTCAGGGCGCCGTGCGGGCCGCGCCCCGTGGCGCCCGTGACCGTCATCGCCTCGATGTTGTCGAGGATCGGGTTCGGCTGGGGCTGGTGGGCGGGGGCGCCGAGGGACGGGCAGTTTGCGAGGTCGGCGAGGAGCGTCTTGTGGGCGAGGCGGGTGCCTTCCTCCTGTCCCGTGAGGGTGTCGATGCCGGAGGTGTCCGAGGCGCCGCGCAGATCGGCGGCGTACAGCCGGATGGTGTTGCCGACACCTGAGGTGAAGCCGCGTTCCAGGACGAGGAGGCGGCCGTCGGGGGCCGCGGTGACCTCGGAGATCCCGAGGTTCGGGTCGGCGCGGTAGCCGTACTGGGCGGCGGGCGCGAAGGAGCCGGCTGGCGTGCGCCGCCAGGTCTGGAGCCGGTTGACGGTGTCGCCGGTGAGCGGGGCCTCCATGGAGGCGAGGAGGGTGCGGCCGCCGGGGAGGAGGGTGAGGCCCTCGAACGAGGCGTTGGAGCGGGCCCTTTCCGTCAGCGGGGCCGGGACCGGGAGGCGGTCGAGGATGTGGGCGCCCGAGCGGTCGTAGCGGCGGATGGAGGGCTCGGTCTCGGACGTGACGAGGTACGTGCCGTCGCGGTCGACGGCCAGGCCCTCGGAGTCGAGCGCGGCGCCCTGCTCGTCGGCGAGCGGTACGACGGAGCGGGGCGCGAGCGGGTCCCGGTCGCGGGGGTCCCGGTCGAGGGTGAACAGGGACGAGCGGTCGGAGAGCGCGGCGAGGCGCCCGCCCCGATCGACGGCGAGCGCGGAGATGTTGCCGACGAAGGTGTTGTCGTACGTCGTCTTGTCGAGGGCGTCGGAGTATCCGGTGAGGGAGACGGACGGGGAGCAGTTCCCGACGGCGGTGCCGGTGGCCCCGTGCGCCGGGGCCGCGAGGGTCAGGCAGGCGGCGGTGAGGGCGACGGTGGCGGCGAGTACGGAGGGTGCTGATCTGCGCGACATGGCGTCACGGTAGGGCGGGGCCGGCGACGGCCGGGCGGACTTTTCCTGAACGATGCGGGGCGCCTTCCGCGAACGGTGCAGGGCGCGGGGCGGTTTCCACAGGTGGCGCCAAGCTTCGGCACAGCGCGCGCCCACCGGAGCCGTGCACGGTGCAGTGGTGACCTCCATGACCGATACGCATTCCGACGCACCCGCACCCGAGCCACCGGTGGAACCGCCGGCCGAGCGCCGCACGCCGCGCTGGTCGCTGCCCGCGCTGCTCGCGATCCTCGTGCTCGCCGGGGTGCTGTACGCCTGGAACCTCTCCTCCTCCGGCCTCAACAGCTTCTACAGCGCCGCCGTCTACAGCGGCACGCAGAGCTGGAAGGCATGGTTCTTCGGCTCGATCGACGCGGGCAACTTCCTGACCGTGGACAAGCCGCCGTTCTCCCTGATGACGATGGGCCTGTCCTGCCGCGTCTTCGGCTTCGGCACCTGGCAGATGATGCTCCCGCAGGTCGCCGCCGCCCTCGGCGCGATCTGGATCCTGCACTCCTCCGTGAAGCGGGTGTGGGGCCATGCGGCCGCCGCGATCGCCGCGCTGGTCCTGGCGCTGACCCCGATCACCGTCGCCATCAACCGGGACAACAACCCGGACACCCTGCTGGTGCTGCTGATGGTGGGCGGCGCGGCCCTCGCGCTGCGCGCCACCCGCAACGGACGGCTGCTGCCGCTGCTCGGGTCCGCGGCGTGCTTCGGCTTCGCCTTCAACACGAAGATGCTCCAGGGCTACATCGCGCTGCCCGCGGTCTTCGCCGTGTACGTGTACGCGTCCCACCTGGGCTGGGGCAGGAAGGTCCGCAACCTGGCGCTGGCCGCCGTGGTGCTCGTGGTCACCAGCTTCTGGTGGGCCACCGCCGTCTCCCTCGTGCCCGCCGACTCCCGCCCCTACATCGGCGGTTCGACGGACGGCACGGCCTGGGACCTGATCATGGGCTACAACGGCTTCGGCCGGATCCTCGGCGGCGAGGGCAACGGCGGGGGCGGTGGCGGCGGAGGCGGCGGCTTCTCCGGCGCGGCGGGCCTCGGCCGGCTGTTCAACGACACGCTCGGCGGGCAGATCTCGTGGCTGATCCCGTTCGCGGTGATCGCGCTCGTCGGCGGCCTGGTGCTGTGCGGACGCGCGCCGCGCACCGACCTCACGCGGGCCGCGCTCGTGCTGTGGGGCGGCTGGCTGGTGCTGCACTACGTCACGTTCGCGACGGCCGAGGGCACCATGCACCCGTACTACACGACCGCGGTCGCGCCCGGCATCGCGGCGCTGTGCGGGGGCGGCGGCGTGATGCTGCTGCGCGCGTTCCGCACGGACAAGCGGTGGGCGTGGGTGCTGCCGGTCGCGCTCGCTGTCACAGGGGTGTGGGCCATCGTGCTGCTGCGCCGCGCCTCCGGCTGGAACGGGTGGCTGTGGCCGGTGATCGCGCTCGTCATGGCGCTCGCCCTCGCGGGTCTGCTGCTCTTCCGTACGGCTTCGGGGCGGCGGCTGCGGCTGTTCGCGGCGGCCGTGGCGGCGGCGGTCGTCGCGTCGGTGGCGGGCCCGGCGGCGTACTCCTTCTCCGCGACGTTCTCCTCCGGTGCGGCCGGCGGCATGGGCGGCTCCAACCCGACGGCCGGGCCCTCGACGGGCGGCGGCATGGGCGGTCCCGGTGGGGGCGGTGGCCCCGGTGGCGGTCGCGGCGGATTCCCCGGTGGGGGCGAGATGCCGGGGGGCGGTACGCGGCCGGGTGGCGGGTCGCAGCAAGGCGGCGGCTCCCAGCAAGGCGGCGGGTCGCAGCAAGGCGGCGGTTCGCAGCAGGGCGGCGGTGAGATGCCCGGCGGGGGCTCGATGCCGGGTGGCGGACAGGCTCCCGGTGGCGGCCAGGCGCCCGAGGGCGGCTTCCCGGGTGGCGGTGAGATGCCCGGCGGCCAGGGCGACGGCGAGCAGAACTCCGACTCCGGCAAGCAGGACACCGGCAAGCAGGAATCCGGCAAGCAGGAATCCGGGCGCCAGGGCGGCGGCGGCATGCGCGGGGGCCCCGGCGGCATGGGCGGCGTCGACAGCGACCTGATCTCGTACCTGGAAAAGCACCAGGACGGCGCCAAGTGGCTGCTCGCGGTGTCCAATTCGCAGTCCGCCGCACAGGTCATCCTCAGCACCAAGAAGCCCGTCATCTCGATGTACGGCTTCACCGGCTCCGACAAGGGCATGACCGTCGCCAAGCTCAAGAAGCTGGTCAAGAGCGGCCAGTTGCACTACATCCAGGTCGGCGAGGGCGGCATGGGCGGCCCCATGGGCGGCGGCAACGACGTCAGCTCCGCGGTCACCAAGTGGGTGAAGAAGCACGGGACGGCGGTGAAGGAGAGCGCGTACAAGAAGAGCGGCACGAGCAAGTCGTCCGACTCCTCGAACTCGCAGTCCTCGCAGTCCTCGCAGTCCTCGCAGTCCCTCTACCGCCTGGACCCGTCCGACGTCACCTGAAGCAGCGCCGCTCCCCGCCCCGCACCAGGCACACCCGCACCTGGTCGAGGTCCTCCGTGCCGATCCCGATCATCGGGGTCGGCACGGAGCGTTCGGCGTCCAAGTGGTCCTGGACGACGGCGTGTTGGACCTTGCCGTGCGGAGCCAGGACCTCGATCCGGTCACCCACCTTCCCGAGGTCGATGCGCGCCCACACGGCGCGGCACGCGGCCCCGTACCTGACCTTGACGACGGTGTTCCCGGCGGGCTGCCACCGGCCGAGGGTCCTGGGCACGGGATCGATGCCGCAGAGGAACTGCTCCGGGTCCTTTCCGGTGCAGTCGGCGCCGTGACACCCCTTGGCCTGCGAGGCATGGGTGACGTCGGCCTTCGAAGGCCCCCCGTCCCGCTCCCCCGCGGTCAACACCCCCACGGTCCCCGCCGCCAGAGCCACCACCCCGGCGACGGCCACGGCGACCAGCACACCGGGGTGCGCCCTGCGCCAGAACGGCGGACGCGGCTCCGGCGGCTGCTCGACCGGCGGCCGGGGCCGGGGCGCGGCGGCGCGACCGCTCCACGCCCCGTCCGCCAGCTCCCACAGCGCGAGTGCCCTCCTCGGCGGACGCCCCGCGAGCGCACACAGTTCCTCGACGGCCTGCCGCGGCGGCAGGGTCTTCCCGTTGAGGTAACGCTCCCAAGAGGACTTGCTGTACGGGGTCTTGGCGGCGAGCGCCGCGAGGCTGAGCCCCGTGTCGGCGCGCGCCTCGCGGAGCGCTTCGACGAGCCGCTCGACCTCCGCTGCCTCCGCTTTCTCGCCGACCGATGTCATCGCCGCAACACCCGCCAGGTGTCCTCGCCGACCACGCCGTCCCGGGCGAGGTCGTAGCGCGCCTGTATCCGTTTCACGGCGCGTTCGGTCTTCGGCCCGAAGAACCCGTCGGCGATGCCGGCCGGGAAGCCGTGCTCGCGCAACAGGCACTGCGCCTCGACGACGCGCCACTGGGCGGACTGCGAACCGATGAGCCCGGTGCGGGTCCTGCTGTACCCGGCGTACAGCCGTCCGTCGTCGGCCCTGTGCACCTTGCAGGGGTGGTCGACCCCGGCCTTGAACACGAACGTGCTTGTGGGGCCCGCCTGTTGGGCGTGCCCCGCGGCCCCGGCGCCACCGCCGGAACCGGAGTCCCAGGGCCTGGCGATCACCAGTGCGAGCGCGACCACGACGACAACGGCCGCCACGAGCACGCTCGCGACGACGGCGAAGCTCCCCCGCGAGGGCTCACCCCCGCCGCCGTCCGCCTCCGGTACGCCGCTCTCCTCCGGTGGTACGTCACCGGGTTCGGCCGCGACCTCGTGCAGCGCGAGCAGCCGTTCCACGTCGCCGCCGCAGACTTCGACGAACGCCGCGACGGCCGAACGGGGCGGCAGGGCCTTTCCGTTGAGATAGCGGTCCCACGACGAGCGGCTGTATCCGGTGCGTACGGCGACCGTGCGCAGGGTGAGTCCGCTGTGGTCCTTGATCCGGCGGAGCTGAACGGCGAGCCGGCGCCGCCGCGGATCCATGGTTACGGGCAGTTCTTTCCAACGAGACATGGTCCCCCTCCATGTCGCTTTCGTCCCACTGGATAAGGATGCCCCGGAAATCGCCTCCAGTTCCCGCCGACGGCCAACCACCGCCCGATCGAGGGTAGTTGTCGCAGGACGACACCGAATCGACGCATCACGTTCACCCAATCCGCCACGTCGCCGTGCCACGCTCCCCGTTACCCCATTCAACTCGCGTAGAACGGACGGACACCCCACATGCCCGAGCCCCACATACGCACCAGCGCCCGCCGCCACTGGAAACCGCTGACCCTCGCGGCGGTCGCGGCCCTGCTCGCCGCCACGGCGACGGCGAACCCGGCCGCCGCGACCACCTCCACGAACCTCTCCGCGTACGACGACACGTACTACCAGGACGCCGAGGGCAAGACCGGCGCCGACCTCAAGAGCGCGCTGCACACGATCATCAGCGACCAGACGAAGCTCTCGTACTCCGCCGTCTGGGACGCCCTGAAGGCCACCGACGAGGACCCGTCCAACAGCTCCAACGTGATCCTGCTCTACAGCGGCACCTCACGCGCCAAGTCGGCCAACGGCGGCGACAGCGGCGACTGGAACCGCGAGCACGTCTGGGCCAAGTCGCACGGCGACTTCGGCACGGCGACGGGCCCCGGCACGGACCTCCACCACCTCCGCCCCGAGGACGTCACGGTCAACTCGATCCGCGGCAACAAGGACTTCGACGAGGGCGGCAGCGCCGTCGCGGGCGGCGGCGGCAGCCTCACCGACGACGACTCGTTCGAGCCGCGCGACGCCGTCAAGGGCGACGTGGCACGCATGATCCTCTACATGGCGGTCCGCTACGAGGGCGACGACTCCTTCGCCGACCTTGAGCCCAACGACAAGGTGGACAACGGCACTTCGCCGTACATCGGCAAACTGTCGGTCCTGAAGAAGTGGAGCGACGCCGACCCGCCCGACACCTTCGAGCAGCACCGCAACGACGTCATCTACGACTCGTACCAGCACAACCGCAACCCGTTCATCGACCACCCGGAGTGGGTGGAGTCCATCTGGTAGCCGGTCGTGGCCGGGTGCCCCATGAACGAACCAGGACATCAGCAGTACTGTTGATGTATGAACGCTACGGTTCCCGAGGTGCCCTTCACGGACCTGTTGCGCAGCCCCGCCGACACCGCCGAGAAGTTGCGAACGGTTCGGGCTGTGCGGCTGCGGCGGCGCGACGCGGACGATCTCTTCCTGATGCGCGCGGACCGCATGTCCGGCGAGGCGGAGGTGGTGGACTTCACCGCCACACTGTTGACGACGATGCTCACGGACGGGGAGGGAGGGACTGCGGCCATAAGGCGCGCCCTCCCCCGCGTTCTGCCTTGGCTGCGGTTCCTGCCGGACGGCTCGGCCGAAGAAATGCTCGGAGAGCTGACCGAAGTCGCGACGGCCAGCCGGGACCTGGACACGGTGACGCCGATCGCACAGGTCCTCACCGAGTGGCGGCACTCCGCGGAGATCTACGCCGACCCGGACCTGCTGGTGGAGCTCACGCGCGAGCGGGGCGGGGACGCAGGTCCTGTGCCCTGTCCTGTGGCCCCGGAGCCGGCCGAGGCGGACGAGCGGTGAGCCCGCGGCGGGGGGATCGGGCGGCGCCGCCGCCCACCGAGACCGAGTGGGTCCTGCGGTTCGAGAACAACGACGCTGCCGCGGGCTGGGAGATCCTGTGCAAGCAGGCGCCGGGCAACGCCAGAACCGCGTGGTACGCGCTGACGGCCACTCCGCGACCGAGGCCTGCCACGCCCCGGCACCACCGTTTGAAGCGCGACCTGGCCGCAGTGCGCTACAAGGGCGTGGCGCTCGAACAGTGGCAGTACGAGATCACGGGTTCCGGACGCATCTGGCACCTCGTCGACGACGAGCGCCGAACCTGCTGGATCACGTACGCGGGCCTTGCGCACCCCAAGCGGACGGATTGAGGGTCGCAAGCCCCCCCCCAATTTCCGCTGGTGGAACGGTCGATCGAAGAATCAGGCCGCGTCCAGGTGAGTGGGTGCGAACATCCGCAGCAGCGCCGGAAGCACCACCACGCGCGGCCCCGGCGCCGCCAGCGCCTTCGTCAGGTCCTCGCGCAGCGTCTCCGGGGTCGTGCGCACGCCCGGCACGCCGAAGGACTCGGCGAGGGCCACGAAGTCGGGGCGGGACAGTTCCGTCGCGGTGGCCTCGCCGAAGGCGTCGGTCATGTACTCGCGGAGGATGCCGTAGCCGCCGTCGTCGACGATGAGCCAGGTGACGTTCAGGTCGTACTGCTTCGCCGTGGCCAGTTCGGCGATGGAGTACATGGCGCCGCCGTCGCCGGAGACCGCGAGGACGGGCGTCGTCGGGTCGGCGGCCGCCGCGCCGAGGGCTGCCGGGAAGCCGTAGCCGAGGCCGCCCGCGCCCTGCGCCGAGTGCATGGCGCCGGGCCACGCGGACCACGCCCAGTAGGCGAGGATCGTCATGTCCCAGAAGGAGGGGGCGGCGGCCGGGAGGGCTGCGCGTACGGACGCCAACACGTCCTGTTCCAGGGTGAGTTCCTGCGCGTCGATACGTTCCCGTACGGCCTTGAGCACCGCCGCCACCCGCTCGGGAGCCGCGTCGTCCGGGCGCTCGGCGACCGTCTCGGCGAGCGCCTGGAGCGCGAGGCGGGCGTCGGCGTGGATGCCGAGGGCCGGGTGGTTGGACTCCAGTTTTCCGGCGTCGGCCTCGATCTGGACGACACGGCCGCGCGGGGCGAACGTGTGGTAGTTCGAGGAGAGTTCGCCGAGGCCCGAGCCGACGACCAACAGCACGTCGGCGTCTTCCAGGAAGTCCGTCGTGTGCCGGTCCTCCATCCAGGACTGGAGCGACAGCGGGTGGTTCCAGGGGAAGGCGCCCTTGCCGCCGAAGGTGCAGACGACGGGGGCGTTCACCTTCTCCGCGAGCGCGCGCAGCTTGCCCGCCGCGTCCGCGCGGACGACGCCGCCGCCCGCGATGATCGCGGGGCGTTCCGCCTTCGTCAGCAAGTCGGCTGCTACGGCGGTGAGTTCGGGGCGCGGCACGAGGTCGTGCGGGGTCGCGTCGACGCCCGTGACGACGGGCAGGGACGTCTCCGCGAGAAGTACGTCCTGCGGGATCTCCACCCACACCGGGCCGTGCGGGGCGCTCAGCGCCGACTCCCAGGCCGCGGCGATCGCCGACGGGATCTGGGACTGCGTACGGACGGTGTGGACGGACTTGACCACGTCGCGGAACGAGGCCTGCTGGTCGCGGAGTTCGTGGAGGTAGCCGTGGCGGCCCCCGCCGAGCCCGGCGGCCGGCACCTGGCTGCCGATGGCGAGCACGGGCGCCGAGCCGGCCGCCGCCTCCTGGAGCGCGGCGAGCGACATCAGCGAGCCGGGCCCGGTGGAGAGCAGCAGCGGCGCCACCTCCCCCGTGACCCGGCCGTACGCGTCCGCCGCGAAACCGGCGTTGTTCTCGACGCGAAGGCCCACGTACCTGAGTGACGACCGGCGCAGCGCGTCGAACATGCCGAGCGCGTGCTGCCCCGGCAGGCCGAAGACGGTGAACGCGCCGAGACCGTGCAGGGTCTCGACGACGAGGTCACCGCCGGTGCGCCCGGCGGGCGGGTTCAGCGCCGCCTCGGTCTGCGCGGGGGTGGGCGTCAGTTCCAGGTCGTGGTCGTGCGTCACTTGCTGTCTGCCTCCTCGGAGGCTCGGGCCTCCGCGATCTGGCGGGACATGATCGTCGTCAGCTCGTACGCGGTGTGCGAGGCGGCGACGGACGTGATCTCCGCGTGGTCGTACGCGGGCGCCACCTCGACGACGTCCGCTGATACCAGGTTGCACGAAGAGAGCCCGCGAAGGATTTCGAGGAGCTCGCGGGAGGTCATGCCGCCGGCCTCCGGCGTACCCGTGCCGGGCGCGTGGGCCGGGTCGAGGCAGTCGATGTCGATGGAGATGTACAGCGGGCGGTCGCCGATCCGCTGACGGAGCTGGTCGGCGACCTCGTCGGCGCCGCGCCGGTAGACGTCGGCGGAGGTGACGATGCCGAAGCCGAGCTTCTCGTCGTCCGTGAGGTCGGAGCGGCCGTAGAGCGGTCCGCGGGTGCCGACGTGGGAGAGGGCGGAGGTGTCGAGGATGCCCTCCTCGACGGCGCGGCGGAACGGGGTGCCGTGCGTGTACTCGGCGCCGAAGTACGTGTCCCAGGTGTCGAGGTGCGCGTCGAAGTGCAGCAGCGCGACCGGGCCGTGCTTCTTGGCGACGCTCCTGAGCAGCGGCAGCGCGATGGTGTGGTCGCCGCCGAGCGTCATCATGCGGGCGCCGGAGCCGAGCAGGTCGTCGGCGGCGGCCTCGATCGTGTCGACGGCCTCGTTGATGTTGAACGGGTTCGCGGCGATGTCACCGGCGTCCGCGACCTGCGCGAGCGCGAACGGCGAGGCGTCCTGCGCCGGGTTGTACGGGCGCAGGAGACGGGAGGCCTCGCGGATCGCGTTGCCGCCGAAGCGGGCGCCGGGCCGGTAGGAGACACCGGTGTCGAAGGGGACGCCGACGACCGCGACGTCGGCGGCGTCCACCTCGTCGATCCTGGGCAGGCGGGCGAACGTCGCGGGACCCGCGTAGCGCGGGATGCGGGAGGAGTCGACCGGTCCGACGGCGCCGCTCGGGCCGTTGGGTACGCGGGGCGTCTCGTTGCTGTTCATTGCGCGCATGCCTTCTTTCCTGCGAGTGCGTACGGGTTCGTACGGGGTTACTGCGATACGGCGGCGGAGGCCGGCTCGGGCTCCGCGGCGCCGCGACCGGCCAGCCGCTCGCGCCAGTTGGCGAGGACGGCGGCGTCGGTGGGCCGGGTGGCCAGGGACACGATCACGTAGACGACGAGTGACGCGACGAGGCCGAAGTACACGGGCTCGTTGGCGAGGATGCCGTAGCGCCACATCGCGCCGATGACGGTGAGGCCGCCGACGGCGACGGCGGCGAGGGCGCCGCTGACGTTGCCGCGCTTCCACAGCAGCCCGCCGAGGATGGGCACGAGCAGCCCGCCGACGAGCAGGTTGTAGGCGACGGTCAGCGCCTCGACGACGTTGTTGAGGAGGACGGAGACGACGATCGCGACGATGCCGAGGCCGAGGATGAACATCCGGTTGCCCTTGACCTCGTCGTGCTCATCGCTCTCGCCGCTGTCGGCGGGAATGCCGCGCAGCCGCTTCCAGATGTCGTTGTTGGCGACGGTGGCGCAGGCGATCAGCGCCCCGGAGGACGTGGACATCACGGCGGCGAGCGCGGCGGCGAGCACGAGCCCCCGGATACCGACGGGCAGCTCGTCCTTGACGATCTGCGCGAACGCCTCGTCGGCCTGACCCAGCCCCTTCGGGTAGAGGACCTTGGCCGCCGTGCCGATGACCGCGCCGCCGATCGCGTAGAGCAGGCAGTAGACGCCGGAGACGGTGCCGCCCCAGCGGGCCACCTTGTCGTTGCGCGCGGTGAAGACGCGCTGCCAGATGTCCTGACCGATGAGCATGCCGAAGGTGTAGATCAGCACGTACGTGAAGATCGTCTCGCCGCCGATGCCCAGCGGGTCGAAGTACGAGGTGGGGAGCTGGGCCTTCATCTCGCTGAAGCCGCCCGCCTTGACGACGGCGACGGGGAGGAGGATGAGCAGCACGCCGATCGTCTTCACGACGAACTGCACCATGTCGGTGATGGTGATCGACCACATGCCGCCGAGCGTCGAGTAGGCGACGACGATGGTGCCGCCGACGACGATCGCGAGGGTGCGCGGCACGTCGAAGAGGACGTCGAAGATCGTCGCGTACGCGATGGTGGACGTGACGACGAGCATCAGCGTGTACGCCCACATCACGATGCCGGAGATCATCCCGGCCCGGCCGCCGCCGTACCGGAGATCGAGCATCTCGGAGACGGTGTAGACCTTCAGGCGTGCGATGCGCGCCGAGAAGAACAGCGACAGGGCGAGGATGCCGAGGCCGATGGTGAACACCATCCAGGCGCCGGAGAGCCCGTACTGGTAGCCGAGGCCGACGCCGCCGATGGTGGAGGCGCCGCCGAGCACGACGGCGGCCATGGTCCCCGAGTACATGGCGGGTCCGAGACGCCGGCCCGCGACCAGGAAGTCGCTCTTGGACTTGGCGCGGCGCATGCCCCACCAGCCCATTGCCAGCATCCCGGCCAGGTATACGACGATCACGATGTAGTCGACGGCCATGGGGCGTCCTCCTCGGTCCACTCAAGTGGCGTGTCGTGCAAGGGAGTGTCCGGCTGCGGAGCGCCTGGATCCTGTACGCCCTGGCGGCCCTGGGGTGTCGGGGACATCCGCCCGTACCCGCACCCACCGGTCGCAAGAAATCTAGGTGGCCGAAAAGCGGCACTGAAGTGTACGTTCCGTTCATCGATCGGCCGTCGAGTAGAGGAATCGTCCACACATGACCGTGACCGCGCCGCCCACGCAGGGCGTCCCGCTCTCCGCGGTGCTCGCCCGCGCCGACCTGGGGCTGCGCCGGCTCGCGGGCCCGGACGCGGCGGAGGTCGTGGTGCACGGGGCGAACACGTCGGAGCTGCCGGACCCGGTCCCGTACCTGCTGGGCGGCGAGCTGCTGCTCACGGCGGGCGTGCACGCGCAGGGCGCCCCCGACGGCTACTTCGAGGAGTACGGGGAGCGGGTCGCGCGGGGCGGGGCGGTGGCGCTCGGCTTCGGGGTGACGCCGGTCTTCGACACGGTGCCGCCCGAGCTCGTCGCGGCCTGCGAGCGGCGCGGCATCCCGCTCCTGGAGGTGCCGCCGAAGACCACGTTCAGCGGGGTCGCGCGGGCCGTGTGGGAGCTGATGGCGCAGGCCAGGAACGTGGAGCTGCGCCGGGTCACGGAGGCGCAGCAGGCGCTGGCGTCGGCGGCGGCCCGCCCCGACCCGCTTCCTTCGGTGCTACGTCAACTCGCGCAGCGCATCGGCGGGTTCGCGGTGGTCGTCACCCCGGACGGCGAGGAGCCGCACCACGCGGGGCGCCGTCCGGCGCGGGCGGTCGGCGCGGCCCTCGCGGAGCTGACGGCCGTCGTCCGCCCGCACGCCACCCACCTCTTCCCCACGCCGTCGTCGGCGGCGGACACGGTGGGCGGCACGCACCTGTCGGCGTACGCGCTGAGCACGGGCGGCGCGCTCGGTCTCGCGACGGAGTCACGGTCGTCGGGCAACCACACGATCGCGGGCGCGGCGGTGGTGCTCCTGTCGTTGCTCACCGGCGAGCACCGCTCGGCGGGCGACACGCGGCGCGCGGCGACGCTGGTCGACCTCCTCCTGGGCGCGGACCGGGCGGAGGCGGCGACGGAGCTGCTGGGGGCGGAGACGCTGTGGCGGGTGGTCCACGCCCGGCCGCTGAGTCCGCGGCCCGCTCCCGACCTGGCGAGCCCGCTGACCGCCACCTCCCTCGACGGCTCCCTGACGCGTGCCCTGGTCCCCTCCGACCAGGACGTGGCGCCGCAGTCCGGGCACGTGCTCGGCGTCAGCGCCGCCGCGCTCCCCCGGGACCTGCCCCTCGCCGACGCGCAGGCCGCCCGCGCCCTCGTCCACGCGCGGGCGACGCGCGCGCCGCTGGCCCACCATCGCGCCGACGACACCCCGGCGCCGAGCCCGGTGGCGCTCGCCGAGTATCCGGTCCTCCGGGAGACGTTGCGTACGTGGCTGTCGCTGCACGGGAGTTGGGAGGGTACGGCGCTTGCGCTCGGGGTGCACCGGAACACGGTGCGGCAGCGGGTTGCGCGGTGCGCCACGGTTCTTGGCGTTGATCTGGACGACGCGGATGTGCGGATGGAGCTGTGGTTCGCGCTGCGCCACGAGCCGTGATCCACCTGTACCGGGGTTACGGCCTCGGGGCTCCGCCCCGGACCCCGCTGCTCAATCGCCGCAGGGGCTTGTTTTGGCCGGACCGGCATTGCGGGGGTGGGAGGATCCAGATGTGCGGGGCTTGTTTGTGGGGCGATCAACGGTGCGTGGCGGGTCCCGGCACAATGGGCTCATGCCGATACCCGGATTGCCCAGCGATGTTCCGACCCGCGACGACCTGATCGACCACCTCGTACGCACCCGCATCGCGGGCGACGTGGCCACCCCACGCGAGAACAATCGCTCGCACTACCGCAAGCTCGCGATGGGCGACCGCCACTACTGGCTGGGCCTGGAACTCGGCGACCGCTGGAGCGACGAGCGCGACGTGCTCGCCGTGATGGCCGAGCGCTGCGGCGTCGTGGCCGACCCCGAGTACAACGCGGGCCAGGACACCATCGACCCGGAACTCACGGTCGACGCCCTGGACCGCATGGCCGCGCGCCTGCGCAAGGCCGCCGAGGACCGTCAGCGCGTCCTCCTCGCCACGGGTCACCCGGGCGGGCTCCTCGACGTGCACCGCGCGACGGCGACGGCGCTGCGCGCGGCGGGCTGCGAGATCATGACGGTCCCGGAGGGCCTGGCCACGGACGAGGGCATGGTCTTCCAGTTCGCGGACGTGGCGATGCTGGAACGCGGCGCCACCCTCTGGCACACCCACTCCCCGGCCCCCATGACGGCGATCCTCGACGCCCTGGAGGCCGCGGGCCGCCCCCTGCCCGACCTCGTCGTCGCCGACCACGGCTGGGCCGGCTGCGCCGCCCAACGCGGGCTGGACTCCGTCGGCTACGCGGACTGCAACGACCCGGCCCTCTTCGTGGGCGAGGCGGAAGGCACGATGCAGGTCACGATCCCCCTGGACGACCACGTCACGAGCCCCCGCCACTACGACCCGATGACCGCCTACCTCCTGGACGCGGCGGGCCTCAACCAGTAACCCCTGGTTCACCTCAAGCACCGCCCCGCCCCGGCCTCCTCAAGCCCCTGCGGCGCTTGAGCAGCGGGGTCCGGGGCAGCGCCCCGGGACCTCAGCCACGGAGCCGCCCGCTCAAGCGCCGCAGGGGCTCGAAAGGGTCACCACGGATTGAGCCCCTCCGTGCGGCGCGCCGCGAACCCCGGGGTCGGGTCGAGGAAGACTCGGCGGACCGCGGGAAACCTCTCCCGGATCCGCCGCGAGGCGTCCTCACACGCCCACTCGATCTGCGCCGCGGTGGACGCATCCCGAAAATCGACCTTCGCCGCCACCAACGCCTCCCGCGGCCCCTGCACCAACGTGGTCAGCTCCAGCACCGCCTCGACGTGCTCCACCCCCAGCACAATCGTCCGCACCTCGTCCCGAATCGGCTTCGGCAACGGCCTCCCCACCAGCAACTCCGCATTCGACCGCCCAAGCACCCACGCCACCCACAGCAGCAGCACCCCGATGCACAGCGACGCCACCCCGTCCCACACCCCGGACCCGGTGAGCTGCCCGCCGAGCAGTCCGCCCGCCGCGAGCAGAAGACCGGCCAACGCCGCGCTGTCCTCCAGTACGACGGCCTTCACGGCGGTGTCCGGCGTGTGCCGCAGATACGTACCGAACGGCGCCCGATGCCGCGCCGCCTCACCCCGCGCCTGCTTCACCGCCGTCCGCAGCGAGAGCCCTTCAAGGACGAAGGCGATGCCCAACACCACGTACGAGACGAGCGGATCGCCCAACTCCTCGCCCGCGACGAGCGTATGGATTCCGTCGTAGAGCGAGAAGACGGCGCCGCCCACGAACGTGGCGACGGCCGCGAGCAGCGCCCAGACGTAGCGCTCACCCCCGTACCCGAGCGGATGCTCCTCGTCGGCGGGCTTGTCGCTGCGCTTCAGGGAGGCGAGCAGCAGCAGTTCGGTCACGGTGTCGGCGAAGGAGTGCGCCGCCTCGGAGAGCATCGCGCTGGAGCCGCTGATGACGCCGGCGACGGCCTTCGCGAGGGCGATGCCCAGGTTGGCCGCCGCGGCGACGAGCACCGTGAAGACGCTCTCCCCGCCCGCTTCTTCCGCGTCACGCCCACTGCCATCCGCCCGTACATCCATGTACGTGACGTTATGTCCGATCAACGCGGAACGCGAACGACGCCCTCCTGGATGACGGTGATCGCGAGCTGCCCGTCCTGCGTGTAGATCCGCGCCTGCCCGAGCCCGCGCCCGCCGGACGTGGACGGCGACTCCTGGTCGTACAGCAGCCATTCGTCGGCCCGGAACGGCCGGTGGAACCACATCGCGTGGTCGAGCGAGGCGCCGACGACATCGCCGACGGCCCAGCCGCCCCGCCCGTGGGCGAGCAGCACGGAGTCGAGCAGGGTCATGTCCGAGACGTACGTCGCGAGGCACACGTGCAGCAGCGGGTCGTCCGCGAGTTTGCCGCGCGTGCGGAACCAGACCTGCGAGCGCGGCGGCTGCGGCTCCCCTACGAAGGCGAACGGCGGCGCGTCCACATACCGCAGGTCGACGGCCTCGCGCGCCTCGAGCACCCGCTGGACGACGTCGGGTTCGAGGGTGCCGTCGGCGGCGTAGCGCGGCAGCGACTCCTCGGTGGTCGGCAGCGACTCCGGGTCGGGCGCGGGCGGCATGTCGGCCTGGTGGTCGAGGCCCTCCTCGTACGTCTGGAAGGACGCGGAGAGGTGGAAGATCGGCTGCCCGTGCTGGACGGCGACGACGCGGCGCGTGGTGAAGGAGCGGCCGTCGCGGATCCGGTCGACGGTGTAGACGATGGGCGCGCCCGGGTCGCCCGCGACGAGGAAGTACGCGTGCAGCGAGTGCGCGTGCCGGTCGGCGGGGACGGTGCGGCCGGCCGCGACCAGCGCCTGCGCCGCCACCTGCCCGCCGAAGACGCGCGGGACGACGGAGGACCGGGACCGGCCGCGGAAGATGTCCTCCTCGATCTGCTCGAGGTCGAGCAGATCGAGGAGGGAGTCGAGTGCCTTGTGCATGAGGTCAGTTGTAACCGGAAGCTGTTTTCTCGGGGTTACAGACCCATGTTCTTCGCGATGATCGACTTCATGATCTCGCTGGTGCCGCCGTAGATGCGGTTGACGCGGTTGTCCGCGTACAGGCGGGCGATCGGGTACTCGTTCATGAAGCCGTAGCCGCCGTGCAGCTGGAGGCAGCGGTCGATGACGCGGTGCGCGACCTCGGTGCAGAACAGCTTCGCGGACGCGGCCTCGGCGGCGCTCAGCTCACCGGCGTCGAGGGCCTCCAGGGCGCGGTCGGCGACGGCCTCGGCGGCGTCCACCTCGGCCTGGCAGGCGGCCAGCTCGAACTTGGTGTTCTGGAACGACGCGACGGTCTTGCCGAAGACGGTGCGGTCCTGGACGTACTCCTTGGCGAACCGCACCGCGGCCTTGGCCTGCGCGTACGCGCCGTAGGCGATGCCCCAGCGCTCGGAGGGCAGGTTCTTGCCGAGGTAGTAGAAGCCCTTGTTCTCCTCGCCGAGCAGGTCCTCGACGGGGATCTTCACGTCTACGAAGGCGAGCTCGGCGGTGTCGGAGGTCTTCAGGCCGAGCTTGTCGAGCTTGCGGCCGATCGAGTAGCCCTCGGACTTGGTGTCGACGGCGAACAGCGAGATGCCGTGGCGGCGGTCCTCGGCGGTCGGCGCGGCGGTGCGGGCGCAGACGATGACGCGGTCGGCGTGCACGCCGCCGGTGATGAACGTCTTGGAGCCGTTGAGCACGTAGTGCGTGCCGTCGTCGGAGAGCTTGGCCGTGGTCTTCATGCCGGCCAGGTCGGAGCCGGTGCCCGGCTCGGTCATGGCGAGGGCCCACATCTCCTCGCCGGTGACGAACTTCTCCAGGTAGCGCTTCTTCTGCTCGTCGGTGGCGAGCATCTTGATGTAGGGGAGCGCGAGGAGGACGTGCACACCGGAGCCGCCGAAGGAGACGCCCGCGCGGGCGGTCTCCTCGTACTGGACGGCCTCGAACTTGTGGGTGTCGAGGCCGGCGCCGCCGAACTCCTCGGGCACGTTGATGCCGAACAGGCCCAGCTCCGCCATCTTCGTGTAGAGCTCGCGCGGCACGATGCCCTGCTGGAACCACTCGTCGTAGTGGGGGACGACCTCGGCCTCGATGAAGGCGCGCAGGGTCTCCCGGAACGCCTCGTGGTCCTCATCAAAAACGGTACGGCGCACGGAGAACTCTCCCTCTACGACGAATACGTGGACAGCAGTCAAGCGACTAAGCGCTTGCTCAGAGTTCAGGTTACCCGTGAGTCGCGAGGAGCGTCCAGAGACGCACGTCACTTCACTCCGGGGTGGCCGCCGCCGCGAACGCCCCGCGCGCCAGCTTGTGCAGCACCCGCGCCGTCCCGGACCTGCTGGGCAGCGCGCCGGGGCGGCCAAGGTGCGGGGTCGAGTTGAGCAGGCCGAAGACGGCGTGCACGGCCACGCGCGCGTGCGTCTCCGACAGCTCGGGGTAGACCTTGCGCACAGCCTCCACCCACAACTCCACGTACTGGCGCTGCAGTTGCCGCACCAGCTTGCGGTCGCTGTCCCGCAGCCGGTCGAGCTCCCGGTCGTGCAGGGTGATCAGGTCGCGGTCGTCGAGCGCGAAGTCGATGTGCCCCTCGATGAGCGAGTCGAGCAGCGCCTCGGGGCCGTGCTCCGCCTCGGCCACCCGCCGCTTGCCGCCGGTGAGCAGCTGCCCGCTGATCCCGACGAGCAGCTCGGCGAGCATCGCGTCCTTGCCTGCGAAGTGCCGGTACAGGCCGGGCCCACTGATGCCGACCGCCGCCCCTATCTCGTCCACGCCCACGCCGTGGAACCCGCGCTCGGCGAAGAGCCGCGCGGCCTCCTTGAGGATCTGCTCGCGGCGGGTGGGGGCGTCGGTTCTCGTGGCCATGAAGCAATTCTAGACAGGGACGTTAGCGGCCGTTAACCTGAAGGAAATCGGTTAACGCTCATTAACTTGGCGACGCAGCGAGACGCAGCGAGTCGCAGCGGGATACAGCGAAGGGGCCGCGGAATGCAGGAAGCACCGGAGCTGACGAGCGCGGCGGAGCCCGCTTCGGAGGCCTGGCGGGCCAATGAGGCGGCGCACCGGGCGCTCGGCGAGGAACTGCGCGGCAAGCTCGCGGCGGCCCGGCTCGGCGGCGGCGAGAAGGCCCGCGCGAGGCACACGGCGCGCGGCAAGCTGCTGCCGCGCGAGCGGGTGGACGCACTGCTTGACCCCGGCTCCCCCTTCCTGGAGCTGGCGCCGCTCGCGGCGGACGGGATGTACGAGGGCGCGGCGCCGGCGGCCGGGGTGATCGCCGGGATCGGCCGGGTGAGCGGCCGCGAGTGCGTGATCGTCGCCAATGACGCGACGGTCAAGGGCGGCACGTACTACCCGATGACGGTGAAGAAGCACCTGCGCGCGCAGGAGGTCGCCCTCGAGAACCGGCTGCCGTGCGTCTACTTGGTGGACTCCGGCGGCGCGTTCCTGCCGATGCAGGACGACGTGTTCCCGGACCGCGAGCACTTCGGGCGGATCTTCTACAACCAGGCGCGGATGTCCGGCGCGGGCATCCCGCAGATCGCGGCGGTGCTCGGCTCGTGCACGGCGGGCGGGGCGTACGTCCCGGCGATGAGCGACGAGGCGGTGATCGTCCGGAACCAGGGCACGATCTTCCTCGGCGGCCCGCCGCTGGTGAAGGCGGCGACGGGCGAGGTGGTGACGGCCGAGGAGCTGGGCGGCGGCGAGGTCCACTCGCGGGTCTCGGGTGTCACCGACCACCTGGCGGAGGACGACGCGCACGCGCTGCGCATCGTCCGCCAGATCGCCGCCACGCTGCCGGAGCGCGGCCCGCTGCCGTGGGCGGTGAAGGCCGCGATCGAGCCGAAGGTGGACCCGGCGGGCCTGTACGGGGCGGTGCCGGTGGACTCGCGGACTCCGTACGACGTACGGGAGGTCATCGCGCGCGTGGTGGACGGTTCGCGCTTCGCCGAGTTCAAGGCGGAGTACGGGCAGACGCTGGTCACGGGCTTCGCGCACATCCACGGGCACCCGGTCGGCATCGTCGCGAACAACGGCATCCTGTTCGCCGAATCCGCCCAGAAGGGCGCCCACTTCATCGAGCTGTGCGACCAGCGCGGCATTCCACTGCTCTTCCTCCAGAACATCTCGGGCTTCATGGTGGGCCGGGACTACGAGGCGGGCGGGATCGCCAAGCACGGCGCCAAGATGGTCACGGCGGTGGCGTGCACGCGCGTGCCGAAGCTGACGGTGGTGATCGGCGGCTCGTACGGGGCGGGCAACTACTCGATGTGCGGCCGGGCCTACAGCCCCCGCTTCCTGTGGATGTGGCCCGGCGCGAAGATCAGCGTCATGGGCGGCGAGCAGGCCGCCTCCGTCCTCGCGACCGTCAAGCGCGACCAGTTGGAGGCGCGCGGCGAGGACTGGGCCACCGAGGAGGAAGAGGCCTTCAAGGCCCCGATCCGCGCCCAGTACGAGTCGCAGGGGAACGCCTACTACGCGACGGCCCGGCTCTGGGACGACGGCGTGATCGACCCGATGGAGACCCGCCAGGTCCTCGGCCTGGCCCTGACCGCGTGTGCCAACGCGCCGCTGCCGGAGAAGTCCGCCGGCTTCGGCGTCTTCCGGATGTGAGGGGCGAACGAGACGTGTTCGAGACGGTACTTGTGGCCAACCGCGGCGAGATCGCGGTGCGCGTCATCCGTACGCTGCGGGCGCTCGGCATCCGCTCGGTGGCGGTGTACAGCGACGCCGACGCGGACGCGCGGCACGTACGCGAGGCCGACGAGGCGGTGCGGATCGGCCCGCCGACGGCCACGGACAGCAGGGGCGGCGCGAAGCGCCTCGATGAGGGGCGGTGGTCGGGCGACGGGCGGGCCTACCTGGTCGCGGAGCGACTGATCGAGGCGGCCGTACGGACCGGCGCGCAGGCGGTGCACCCGGGCTACGGCTTCCTCGCGGAGAACGCGGAGTTCGCGCGGGCCTGCGAGGAGGCCGGGCTCGTCTTCATCGGGCCGCCCGCCGAGGCGATCGCACTCATGGGTGACAAGATCCGCGCGAAGGAGACGGTGAGCACCGCCGGGGTCCCTGTGGTGCCCGGCGGCCGCGATCCCGAACTGGCGGAGGCGGCACGGAAGTTGGGCGCGCCCGTCCTGCTCAAGCCGAGCGCGGGCGGCGGCGGCAAGGGCATGCGCCTGGTCCGCGATCTGACCGTCCTGGAGGAGGAGATCGCGGCGGCCCGGCGCGAGGCGCGCGCCTCCTTCGGCGACGACACGCTCCTCGTGGAGCGCTGGATCGACCGGCCGCGGCACATCGAGATCCAGGTCCTGGCGGACGCCCACGGGAACGTGGTGCACCTCGGCGAGCGCGAGTGCTCCCTCCAGCGCCGCCACCAGAAGATCGTCGAGGAGGCGCCCTCCGTGCTCCTCGACGAGGCCACGCGCGCGGCGATGGGCGCGGCGGCCGTGGAGGCGGCGCGCAGTTGCGGCTACCGGGGCGCGGGCACGGTGGAGTTCATCGTGCCGGGCGACGATCCGGCCGCGTACTGCTTCATGGAGATGAACACCCGCCTCCAGGTCGAGCACCCGGTGACGGAGCTGGTGACGGGCGTCGACCTGGTGGAGTGGCAGGTGCGGGTCGCGTCCGGCGAGCGGCTCCCCTTCACCCAGGACGACATCACGCTCACCGGCCACGCGGTGGAGGCCCGCCTCTGCGCGGAAGACCCGGCCCGAGGCTTCCTCCCCTCCGGCGGCACGGTCGTCGCGCTGCGCGAACCCGAGGGCGAGGGTGTACGCGTCGACTCGGGCCTCACCGAGGGCACGGAGGTCTCCAGCCTCTACGACCCGATGCTCGCGAAGATCATCGCGTACGGCCCCGACCGGGAGACGGCGCTGCGCAGGCTGCGGGCGGCGCTCGGCAGAACGGTGACGCTCGGCGTGCCGACGAACGCCGGTTATCTGCGGCGCCTGCTGGCCCACCCGGACGTGGTGGCGGGCGAGTTGGACACGGGCCTCGTTGAGCGCGTCACGGACGATCTGGTCGACGCGGAGGTCCCGGCGGAGGTGTACGCGGCGGCGGGCGCGCTGCGCCAGGAGCGGCTCGCCCAGGCCGGGGCCGAGGGCTGGACGGACCCGTTCTCGCGGCCCAGCGGCTGGCGACTCGGCGGTGAACCGGCGTGGACCGTGCACCACTTGAGGGTCGCGGGCCACGATCCGGTCGAGGTCCGGGTGCGCGGCACGGAGATCCTGGTGGACGGCGCGCCGACGGCCCCCGCGCGCGTGGCCGCCGTGTCCGGCGACTGGCTGGCGCGCGACGGCGACGCCTGGCACGTGCGGGACCACGACCCGGTGGCGGCGAGCCTGACCGGTTCCGGGGCCGGCGGCGCGGGCTCCCTGACGGCGCCGATGCCCGGCACGGTGACCGTGGTGAAGGTGGCCGTCGGCGAGCACGTGGCGGCGGGACAGAGTCTGTTGGTGGTGGAGGCGATGAAGATGGAGCACGTGATCGCGGCCCCACACGCGGGCACGGTGACGGAGCTGGACGTGGCGCCGGGGACGACGGTCGCGATGGACCAGGTCTTGGCGGTGGTGGCGCCCGAGGACGCGGAGTCGGGCCCGGCCGAAGCCGAGGGGGCCGCGCGATGAGCACCGCCCTCCCCATGGTCGTCCCCACCCAGGGTCTCCCGGCGCGCGTCCGGATCCACGAAGTGGGCGCCCGCGACGGCCTGCAGAACGAGCAGCGGTCCGTGCCCACCGAGGTGAAGGCGGAGTTCATCCGCCGCCTGGCGGCCGCGGGCCTCACGACGATCGAGGCGACGAGCTTCGTGCACCCCAAGTGGGTGCCCCAACTCGCCGACGCGGAAGCCCTGTTCCCCCTCCTCCAGGACATCGGAACCAGAGGGACCGGCGGGTCCGGCGGGTCCGGCGGGTCCGGAGGGTCTGGAGGGTCTGGAGGGCCTGGAGGGCCTGGAGGGTCCGGCAGGTCCGGAGGCACCGGAGGGACCGGCGTCCGCCTCCCCGTCCTCGTACCGAACGCGCGCGGCCTGGAGCGGGCGCTCGCGCTCGGCGCGACCCGCATCGCCGTGTTCGCCAGCGCCACCGAGTCCTTCGCCAAGGCGAACCTGAACCGCACGGTGGCGGAGTCCCTCGCCGCGTTCGGCCCGGTCGTGGCCGAGGCCAAGGAGCACCGGGCGCACGTGCGCGGCTACCTCTCCATGTGCTTCGGCGACCCGTGGGAGGGCCCGGTCCCCGTCCACCAGGTCGTCTCCGTCGCCAAGGCCCTCCTCGACATGGGCTGCGACGAGCTGAGCCTCGGCGACACGATCGGCGTGGCCACCCCCGGACACGTACAGACCCTCCTGTCGGAGCTGAACGAGGAGGGAGTGCCGACGGACGCGATCGGCGTGCACTTCCACGACACGTACGGACAGGCGCTCGCCAACACCCTGGCGGCGCTGCAGCACGGCGTGACGACGGTGGACGCCTCCGCGGGCGGCCTCGGCGGCTGCCCGTACGCGAAGAGCGCCACCGGCAATCTCGCCACCGAGGACCTCGTCTGGATGCTGCGTGGACTCGGCATCGAGACCGGGGTCGATCTCGACCGTCTCACCGACACCAGCAGGTGGATGGCCGAACACCTGGGCCGACCCAGCCCGTCCCGCACCGTCCGCGCACTCTCGAAGCCCCCACAGGAGCAGTGAGGCAGCCATGGATCACCACCTCTCCCCCGAGCACGAGGAACTGAGGCGCACCGTCGAGGAGTTCGCGCACGACGTCGTCGCCCCGAAGATCGGCGACTTCTACGAGCGGCACGAATTCCCGTACGAGATCGTCCGCGAGATGGGCCGCATGGGCCTGTTCGGGCTGCCGTTCCCGGAGGAGTACGGCGGCATGGGCGGCGACTACCTGGCGCTCGGCATCGCCCTCGAAGAACTCGCCCGGGTCGACTCCTCGGTCGCGATCACGCTGGAGGCCGGGGTCTCGCTGGGCGCGATGCCGATCCACCTCTTCGGTACGGAGGAGCAGAAGCGCCAGTGGCTGCCGAAGCTGTGCGCGGGCGAGATCCTCGGCGCGTTCGGCCTCACGGAACCCGAGGCGGGCTCGGACGCGGGCGGCACGCGCACCACGGCGGTCCGGGACGAGGAGACCGGCGACTGGATCATCAACGGCACGAAGTGCTTCATCACCAACTCCGGTACGGACATCACGGGCCTGGTGACGGTCACGGCGGTGACGGACCGCGCGGCGGACGGCCGCCCGGCGATCTCCTCGATCATCGTCCCGTCCGGGACGCCGGGCTTCACGGTCGCGGCGCCCTACTCGAAGGTGGGGTGGAACGCGTCGGACACCCGTGAGCTGCACTTCGCCGACGTGCGCGTGCCTGCCGAGAACCTGCTGGGCACACAGGGCCGGGGCTTCGCCCAGTTCCTGCGGATCCTCGACGAGGGGCGCGTCGCGATCTCCGCGCTCGCCACGGGACTCGCGCAGGGCTGCGTCGACGAGTCGGTGAAGTACGCCAAGGAGCGCCGCGCCTTCGGCCGCACCATCGGCGGCTACCAGGCCATCCAGTTCAAGATCGCCGACATGGAGATGAAGGCGCACACGGCGCGGCTCGCGTGGCGGGACGCGGCGTCGCGGCTGGTCGCCGGGGAGCCGTTCAAGAAGGAGGCGGCGCTCGCGAAGCTGTACTCGTCGACGGTGGCGGTGGACAACGCGCGTGAGGCCACGCAGATCCACGGGGGCTACGGCTTCATGAACGAGTACCCGGTCGCCCGCATGTGGCGGGACTCCAAGATCCTGGAGATCGGGGAGGGCACGAGCGAGGTGCAGCGGATGCTGATCGCCCGGGAGCTGGGTCTGACCACCTGAAACGGCCTTGCGGTCACGGGGCTCCGCCCCGGACCCCGCGCCTCAATCGCCGGCGGGGCTCTCTTTCACCCACCCTATGGACACGGCGGGAAGTTAGGTTAACCTACCCTGAGTTTACGTCCCGCCCGGCCAACACCCCGGCACGTCCGAAGGTAGCCCGCATGTCGAACGCCCGACTGACCCGCCCCACCCGCCGCGGCATCCTCGCCGCAGGCGGTGCCCTCGGCCTCGGCGCCGCCCTGGCCGCCTGCGGCAACGACGGCTCCAAAGACGGCGGCTCCAGCTCGGCGGGGGCCGCGGAGAAGTCCGGCCCCTGGTCGTTCAAGGACGACCGCGGCAAGACCGTGAAGCTGGACAAGGTCCCGACGGACATCGTCGCCTTCACCGGCGTCGGCGCCGCCCTCTACGACTACGGCATCCAGGTCAAGGGCGTCTTCGGCCCGACGACCACGAAGGGCGGCAAGCCCGACGTCCAGGCCGGCGACATGCCCGTCGACAAGGTCACGGTCATCGGCAACGAGTGGGGCCAGTTCAACATCGAGAAGTACGCGGGGCTCTCCCCCCAGGTGCTGATCACCACGATGTTCGACGGCGCGGGCACCCTCTGGTACGTCCCCGAGGAGTCCGCCAAGAAGATCGCCAAGCTCGCCCCGAGCGTCGGCATCTCGGTCTACGACCGCCAGCTCACGACCCCGCTCGAGCACATCTACAAGCTGGCGGAGTCGCTCGGCGCCGACCTGAAGGCGGACAAGGTCGTCAAGGCGAAGAAGCGCTTCGAGGACGCCGCGGCCCGGCTGCGCAAGGCGGCGAAGGCCAACCCGGACATCAAGGTGATGGCGGGCAGCGCGAGCCCCGACATCTTCTACGTCTCGGGCACCAACCTCTCCATCGACCTGGAGTACTTCAAGGCGCTCGGCGTGAACTTCGTGGAGCCCACGGAGGCCGCGAAGAAGGCGTCCGGCGGCTGGTTCGAGAACCTGAGCTGGGAGAACGTCAACAAGCACAAGGCCGACATCATCATGATGGACGACCGCGCCCAGGCGATTCAGCCCGCCGACATCGACGAGCCGACCTGGAAGAAGCTGCCGGCGGTCAAGGCGGGCCAGGTCATCGCCCGCTCCCCCGAGCCGATCCTCTCCTACGACAAGTGCGCTCCGATGCTGGAGAACCTCGCGAAGGCCATCGAGACGGCGAAGAAGGTGTCCTGATCCCATGACGACGACGACCGAAGCCCCCGCTGTCGCCCCCTTCCGATTCTTCGATCTGCAAGTGGTCCGCACGCGGCGGCTCGGTCCGTCGTTGCTCCGGGTCACCTTCACAGGCCCCGACCTCGCCGACTTCCACGGCGGCGGCCGGGACCAGTCCCTCTCCCTCTTCCTGCCGCACCCGGGCCAGGACGCCCCCGTACTCCCGCCCATGGGCCTCGACGACGGCCGCGCCTGGCACGCGGCGTTCCGGGCGATCCCGGACGCGGAGCGGGCGATCATGCGCTCGTACACGCTGAGCGGGCAGCGCCGCTTCCCGGCGGAGGAGGTCGACATCGACTTCGTGCTGCACGACGACGACCCGGCGACGTCCGGGCCCGCGTGCCGCTGGGCGCGGGCCGCCGCCCCCGGGGACCGGGCCGTCGTGCTCGGCCCAGCGATCGCCGACAACGGCGCGGTGCGCTGCCGGCCGCAGGACGACTTCGACCACATCCTCATGTGGGGCGACGAGACGGCGCTGCCCGCGGCGCTCGGCGTCCTCGCGTGGCTGCCCGAACACGTCTCGGCGCACGTGTACTTGGAGGTTCCGCACCGCGAGGACGTCCAGCCGATCATCACGCTCGCGGATGTCCAGGTGACCTGGTTGGTCCGTGACGAAGGCGCGCCTTCAGCGGTGGAGGCGGTGCGCTCCGCTCAACTCCCGGATGCCGTAAGCCCGTACGCGTGGCTGGCCGGGGAGTCCGGCGTGATGAAGGAGATGCGCAGGCATCTCGTACGTGAACGTGGTTACGACAAGCGGGCGGTGACGTTTGTCGGGTACTGGCGGCGTGGCCTCAGTGAGGACGCGCTGCGCGCCGCGTGACGTCGCGGGGCTCTGCCCCGGCCCCCGCTGCTCAATCGCCGCAGGGGCTTAATTTTGCCCAACTCGCCTCACAACTGAACATTCCAGCCATTCCTGACACACAACGGGGGGCGGGGTCGCGAGCCAAAGTTAGGTTAGGCTAACCTTACTCAAGGGTCGCAGCCCCGCCCTTTTTCCTGCCCCACCCGGGAACACCCTCACCCCACCCCGGAGGAACCGTTCATGCGCTCGCACCTGCTCAACGACACCACAGCGGAGCTCTACCGCAGCTCCGTGACCGAGGGGGTCGAGCGGGTGGCGGCCAAACTCGCCACCACCACAAGGCCGTTCACCGGCGTCACCCCCGACGCCCTCGCCCCCACCGTCGACGCCGTCGACCTGGACGAGCCGCTCCAGGACACCATCGCCGCGCTCGACGAACTGGAGGACGTCTACCTCCGGGACGCGGTCTACTTCCACCACCCCCGCTATCTCGCCCACCTCAACTGCCCGGTCGTCATCCCGGCCGTGCTCGGCGAGGCCGTCCTCGCCGCGGTCAACTCCTCGCTCGACACCTGGGACCAGTCCGCGGGCGGCACCCTCATCGAGCGCAAGCTCATCGACTGGACCACCGGCCGGATCGGCCTCGGCCCCGCCGCCGACGGCGTGTTCACGTCCGGCGGCTCGCAGTCCAACCTCCAGGCGATGCTGCTCGCCCGCGAGGAGGCCAAGGCCGACGACCTGGGCAAACTCCGCGTCTTCGCCTCCGAGGTCAGCCACTTCAGCGTCAAGAAGTCCGCGACGCTGCTCGGCCTCGACCCGCAGTCGGTCGTCTCGATCCCGGTCGACCGCGAGAAGCGCATGCAGACCGTGGCGCTCGCCACCGAGCTGAAGCGCTGCCGCGAGGAGGGCCTCGTCCCCATGGCCGTCGTCGCGACCGCCGGGACGACCGACTTCGGCTCCATCGACCCGCTGCCGGAGATCGCCGCGCTGTGCGCCGAGTACGGCACGTGGATGCACGTGGACGCCGCGTACGGCTGCGGGCTGCTCGTGTCGACGAAGAACCGGGGGCGGCTCGACGGCATCGAGCGCGCCGACTCGGTCACCGTCGACTACCACAAGTCCTTCTTCCAGCCCGTGAGTTCGAGCGCGATCCTGGTCCGCGACGGGGCGACGCTGCGGCACGCCACGTACCACGCGGAGTACCTCAACCCGCGCCGCACGGTCGCCGAGCGGATCCCCAACCAGGTCGACAAGTCCCTGCAGACCACCCGCCGCTTCGACGCGCTCAAGCTGTGGCTGACGCTGCGCGTGATGGGCGCCGACGGGATCGGCGGACTCTTCGACGAGGTCTGCGAACTGGCCCACGAGGGCTGGCAGTTGCTCGCCGCCGACCCGCGCTTCGACGTGGTCGTCGAGCCGAGCCTGTCCACGCTCGTCTACCGCTACATCCCGGCCGACGTCACCGACCCCTCGGAGATCGACCGCGCCAACCTCTATGCCCGCAAAGCCCTGTTCGCCTCCGGTGACGCCGTCGTGGCGGGCACCAAGGTGGGCGACCGGCAGTACCTGAAGTTCACCCTGCTCAACCCCGAGACGACCCTCGCCGACATCTCGGCCGTCCTCGACCTCATCGCCGGCCACGCCGAGCAGTACCTGGGAGACACCCTTGACCGCGCGTCCTGACACGTACGACTTCATCGGTATCGGGCTCGGCCCCTTCAACCTTGGCCTCGCCTGCCTCACCGAACCGATCGCCGAACTGAACGGCGTCTTCCTGGAGTCGAAGCCCGACTTCGAGTGGCACTCGGGGATGTTCCTCGACGGCGCCCACCTCCAGACCCCGTTCATGTCGGACCTCGTCACCCTCGCCGACCCCACCTCCCCCTACTCCTTCCTCAACTACCTGAAGGAATCGGGGCGGTTGTACTCGTTCTACATCCGCGAGAACTTCTATCCGCTGCGCGTCGAGTACAACGACTACTGCAAGTGGGCGGCGGCCAGGCTCAGTTCGGTCCGGTTCAACACGACCGTGACCTCGGTGACGTACGACGAGGGCGACGGCCTCTACACCGCCACCACCGAGGGCGGCGAGACGTACCGCGCCCCGCACCTGGTCCTCGGCACCGGTACCCCGCCGTACGTCCCCGAGGCCTGCCAGGGGCTCGGCGGCGACGGAGTCATCCACAACTCCCGCTACGTACAGCACAAGGAGCGGCTCCAGAAGAAGAAGTCGATCACGCTGGTCGGCTCCGGGCAGTCCGCCGCCGAGATCTACTACGACCTCCTCAGCGAGATCGACGTGCACGGCTACCGCCTGAACTGGGTGACCCGCTCGCCGCGCTTCTTCCCGCTCGAATACACCAAGCTGACGCTGGAGATGACGTCCCCGGACTACATCGACTACTTCCACCAGCTGCCGGAGCAGACCCGGTACTCCCTTGAGGAGCGGCAGAAGGGCCTGTTCAAGGGGATCGACGGCGAGCTGATCGACGCGATCTTCGACCTGCTGTACCAGAAGGGCCTCAACGGCCCCGTGCCGACGCGCCTGCTCACCAACTCGGCGCTGAGGACCGCGCGTTACGAGAACGGCACGTACAGCCTCGGCCTGCACCAGGAGGAGCAGGACAAGGAGTTCGAGCTGGACACCGAGGGCCTGATCCTCGCCACCGGCTACAAGTACGCCACCCCCGCCTTCCTGAAGCCGGTCGAGGACCGCATCCGCTGGGACGGCAAGGGCCGCTACGACGTCGCCCGCAACTACTCGATCGACACCACGGGCCGCGGCATCTTCCTGCAGAACGCGGGCGTGCACACCCACTCGATCACCAGCCCGGACCTGGGCATGGGCGCCTACCGCAACAGTTACATCATCGGCGAGCTGCTCGGCACCGAGTACTACCCCGTCGAGAAGACCATCGCGTTCCAGGAGTTCGCAGCATGAGCAACCTGAGCAACACCAAAACCGTGGGCGCGCTGACCCTGCGCCCCGTCGACCCGCAGACCGACGCCGGCCTCCTGCACCGCTGGGTCACCGACCCGAAGGCCGCGTTCTGGCTGATGCAGGACGCCAAGCTCCAGGACGTCGAGCGCGAGTACATGTCGATCGCGGCGCACGAGCACCACGACGCGTTCCTCGGCCTGCACGACGGCGAACCGGCGTTCCTGATGGAGCGCTACGACCCCCGGTACGTCGAGCTGGTCGGCCTGTACGAGCCGGAGCCCGGCGACATCGGCATGCACTTCCTCACGGCGCCCTCGGACGTCCGCGTCCCGGGCTTCACGCGCGCCGTGATCACGAAGGTGATGGAGTCGCTGTTCGCGGACCCCTCCGTGAACCGTGTCGTCGTCGAACCCGACGTACAGAACAAGGCGGTGCACGCGCTGAACGAGGCCGTCGGCTTCGTCGCGGACCGCGAGATCGACAAGCCGGAGAAGAAGGCGCTGCTCAGCTTCTGCACGCGCGCCCAGTTCGAAGCGGCCACCGGACGATCCACGGGAAGGACGACCGCAGCATGACCATCGCCGACGCCGCCGCCCACCTCTCCCCCGAGCGCTGGGCCGAGGCCAACCGCCTCCTCATCCGCAAGGCCATAGCCGAGTTCAGCCACGAGCGGCTCCTCATACCCGAGGCCGCCGTCGGCCCGGACCGGTTCTCCGTCCTGAGCGACGACGGCCTGACCCGCTACGAGTTCACCGCGCGCCGCCTGCGCCTGGACCACTGGCAGGTGTCCGCCGACTCGATCACCCGGCACCGCGACGGCGCCGAACTCCCCCTGAACGCCCTGCAGTTCTTCATCGAGATGAAGAAGAGCCTCGGCCTCAGCGACTCGACGCTCCCGGTGTACCTGGAGGAGATCTCCTCCACCCTGTCCGGCACCTGCTTCAAACTGACGAAGCCCAACGTCACGTCCGCCGAACTCGCCGCGTCCGGCGACTTCCAGGCGATCGAGACCGGCATGACCGAGGGCCACCCCTGCTTCGTCGCGAACAACGGCCGGCTCGGCTTCGGCGTCCACGAGTACCTCTCGTACGCCCCCGAGACCGCGAGCCCCGTCCGGCTGATCTGGCTGGCGGCGTCCCGCGAGCGCGCGGCGTTCACGGCGGGCGCCGGCCTGGAGTACGAGTCGTTCCTGCGCGCCGAGTTGGGCGACGCCACCCGCGAGCGCTTCGACACGGTCCTGCGCGACCAGGGCCTCAACCCGGCCGACTACCTCCTCATCCCGGCCCACCCGTGGCAGTGGTGGAACAAGCTGTCCGTCACGTTCGCCGCCGAAGTCGCGCAGCGGCACCTCGTGTGCCTCGGCGAGGGCGACGACGAGTACCTGGCGCAGCAGTCGATCCGCACGTTCTTCAACTCCTCCGCCCCCACCAAGCACTACGTGAAAACGGCCCTCTCGGTCATCAACATGGGCTTCATGCGCGGCCTTTCGGCGGCGTACATGGAGGCGACCCCGGCGATCAACGACTGGCTCGCGAACCTCATCGAGAACGACGAGGTGCTCAAGGACACCGGCCTGACGATCATCCGCGAGCGCGCGGCCGTCGGCTACCGGCACCTGGAGTACGAGGCCGCCACCGACCGCTACTCGCCGTACCGCAAGATGCTGGCGGCGCTGTGGCGCGAGTCCCCGGTCGCCTCGCTCGGCGAGGGCGAGCGCCTCGCGACGATGGCCTCGCTCCTGCACGTGGACCGCGAGGGCAAGTCCTTCGCGGGCGCGCTGATCGAGCGCTCGGGCCTCACCCCCCGCGAGTGGCTGAAGCCGTACCTCAAGTCGTACCTCACCCCCCTCCTCCACAGCTTCTACGCCTACGACCTGGTGTTCATGCCGCACGGCGAGAACGTCATCCTGGTCCTGGACGAGAACGGCGTCGTCCAGCGGTCGATCTTCAAGGACATCGCCGAGGAGATCGCGGTGATGGACCCGGACGCGGTCCTGCCGCCCGCCGTGGAGCGCATCAAGGCCGAGGTCCCCGACGACATGAAGCTCCTGTCGATCTTCACGGACGTCTTCGACTGCTTCTTCCGCTTCCTCGCGGCCAATCTGGTCGAGGACGGCGTCGTGGACGAGGACACGTTCTGGTCGGCGGTCGCGGACTGCGTGCGCGACTACCAGGAGGCGATGCCCCAACTGGCCGAGAAGTTCGAGCAGTTCGACATGTTCGCCCCGCACTTCTCCCTCTCCGCCCTCAACCGCCTCCAGCTGCGCAACAACGAGCAGATGGTCGACCTGGCGGACCCGTCGGGCGCGCTGCAGTTGGTCGGCGACCTGGAGAACCCGATCGCCTAGCCGCGAGTTTCCCCCCACGGACCGAAGGGGGCTCGGGAGACGGTCCTCCCGGGCCCCCTTCCCGTACGAGAATGACGGCATGGCGGAAATCATCCAGCGCGACGGCACCTGGACGTATCTCGGCGACACGCTGCGGCTCGTACCGGGCCGCGACAAGGGCGTGAGCCTGCTGCGCAGGACGCTGGGTGAGCTGACGGTGCCGCTGACGGCGCTCGCGGGCGCCTCCTTCGAACAGGGCAGGAAGACGGGCCGGCTTCGGCTGCGCCTGCGGGACGGCGCCGACCCCCTCCTCCAGGCCACGGGCGGCAAGCTGACCGACACCACGGACCCGTACCAGCTCACCGTCGAGTCGGACCGCTACGGCGTCGCCGAGTACTTCGTGGACGAGGTGCGCAACGCCCTCCTCCTCGACGAGGTCCCCACCTCGCCCTGCGATACGTATCTGCTGCCGGGGCCCGCCGTCCCGCTGTCGGTCTCCGCCGGGGACGGCACAGCGAGCTTCGACGGGGAGCACGTGCGCCTGGAGTGGAACTGGAAGACGGAGGAGGCGAAGTCCTCGGCGGGTACGCGGGTCCTCGCGCTCACCGACATCACGGCGGTCGAGTGGCAGCCCGCGGTCGGCCTGGAGAACGGCTGCCTGCGCTTCACCCTCCGCTCGTCCTCCACGAAGGCGCCGCCGAAGTACGACCCCAACTCCATCGAACTCTGGGGCTTCAAGAAGGACCCGCTGATGGCCCTGGTCGCGGCGGCGGTCCAGGCCCGCCTCCCGCACACGACCCCGGCGCCCGCCCTGGAGGAGACCCCGCCTCCCCCGCAGCCCCCGGCGGAGGACGACCACGACGCGCTGCTCCGCCGCCTGCGCGAACTCGGCGAGCTCCACCGGGAGGGCGTCCTGACGGAGGACGAGTTCGCACTGGCAAAGGCGGCGGTACTGAAACGCCTGTCCGGCTAGGGCTGGGGCTGGAGCTGGAGCTGGAGCTGGGGCTGGAGCCGGCCCCTAGGCCCGCACCTTCCGCGCCACCACGAACCGGTCGACCTCGGCCCCCGTCTCCGCGAGCCCCCGCACGGTCAACGTCGCGGTCCGCCCCACGGGCGCGGGCTCGACGTCCACCCGCAGGAACGAGTAGTTGGTGTACCGCACCCGCGACCAGTCGACGGTGACGGCCTTCTTGCCGCCGCCCTTCTGCGTCACGTACGAGGCGAACGGCCCGCTCTCCTTCTCCTTGCCCTCGTACGAATCCCCCACGGGGAACTCGTAGAGCCCCTTCCCCGCCGCACCGGCCGTGACGTACACGACGCCGTCCGTCTCCGGATAGGCGGTCCCCCCGATGGGCAACTCCTTCGCGACCTTGTCCCCCTTCAGCACGTCGGTCCGCTCGTACACATGGTTGTGCCCATTGATCACCAGGTCGACCGTGTACTTCTCGAACAACGGCACCCACTCCTCGCGCACACCGCCCTCCGAGGCATGCGCGGTGGCAGTGCAGTAGGCACAGTGATGAAAGAACACGACAACGAAGTCGATCCCGGACCCGGCGGCCCTGAACTTCCTCAACTGCCGCTCGAACCAAGCGGTTTGGGTCCCCCCACTGATCCCCAGATTCGCCGGGATCTCGTACGAGACGTCGTTCGCGTCCAGCGAGATGACGGCGGTGTTCCCGTGCACGAACGAGTAGGCGCCCGGCAGCTCCTTCGGATCGGGCCCGTTCCGCGGCGGCGCGAACCGGGCCTCCTGGCTGCCGTACCCGTTCGGCGAGTACCACGCCTCCATGTCGTGATTTCCGTACGAGACCATCCAGGGCACGGACTTGGCGACGGTCTCGGTCTGCGCGAGGAACTGGTCCCAGGTCCGCGCGTCGAACGTGTCGCTGGTCTTGCCCTGCCCGGAGGGATCGGCGTACGCGATGTCACCGGCGTGCAGATGGAAGGAAGGCCCCTGCGCGAGGATCAGGCTGTCGTTGGCGAGCGCGTGATAGCTGACGCCCTGGTCGCCGAAGGCCGTGAACGTAAAACGCTCCGCACGCGCCGGGGCGGTCGTAAAGGTCCCGATCGTGCCCGCGAACCTCGGCGACGCCGGATCGAAGCCCTGGTGCCCGACGCCGTAGTAGTACGTCCTGCCGGGCTTGAGCCGGGTCAGCTTGGCGTGCACGTAGTACTGGGTGTGATCGGCACTCGTCCCGACCCCCGCCGGGGTGTACAGCGCCCGCAACTCCGCCGGAATCCGCCGCGACAACTCACCGGCACTGCCCCCGACCCGAATGAACGGATCCTTCACCGCGACCGGCACCTGCCACGACACGGTCATCTCGGTGCGCGCGTCGTCACCGTACGAAAGGTGCCGCCCGAAGGGAGCGACGAGCGCGCCGTCGACGGCCTCGGCGGCGGGAGCGGGCGCGGCCGAGGTGGCGGTCGCGGCACTCGCGGCCCCCGGCACGAAGACGCCCCCGGCCACCGCCCCCAACGTGACGGCCCCACCCCGCATCACCGTGCGCCGCGAGAACCGGCTCCGCAGATACTCGTGCTGCTCGGCGAGGGACCGGTCGGCGAGCTCGGCGGGTACGCCCATACGTGGAATGTCCATGGCCGAAAAGGTGGTTGAGACACCTATCCACTGCGGGTACGCAGAATGAACACAGCCGGAACAGCGCTCAAGACTGCCCCTCCACTCAAGCCCCGGCCGCCCCATTCAAGCCCCTGCGGCGATTGAGCAGCGGGGTCCGGGGCAGAGCCCCGATCTTTTGGAGCCCCTCCGGCGATTGAGGAGCGGGGCCCGGGGCAGAGCCCCGCGACCGCAACCACCCCCACCCGAGCGACTCGCCTGCCCGAAATCGGGCAGAATTCTTGCGAAACAGCCCCGGAACCCCGAGGATCGGCTCCGTGCACGAAGAACTTGTCGACCACCTGACACGCAGCACCGCCCTGAGCCGGGGCGAGGCACTGCGGGTGATCCAAGACGTGCTCGCCTACTTCGACGAGCCGACGGAGGACTACGTCCGCCGCCGGCACCGCGAACTCCAGGGTCAGGGCCTGGTGAACGCGGAGATCTTCGAGCGGATCCTGGCGGATCTGCGCTACCGGGCGGTGTCACCCCCGGAGCTCTCACTCCGCCAGCTGCGCCGCATCGTCTACGGCTGAATCGTTAACGGCTGAGGGGAATCTCAACACCTATGTGCGGAATCGTCGGTTACATCGGCAAGCGTGACGTCGCGCCGCTCCTCCTGGAGGGCCTCCAGCGCCTGGAGTACCGCGGCTACGACTCGGCGGGCGTGGTCATCACCAGCCCCAAGGCCACCGGCCTGAAGATGGTCAAGGCCAAGGGTCGCGTACGCGACCTGGAGGCCAAGGTCCCCGCCCGCTTCAAGGGCACGACGGGCATCGCCCACACCCGCTGGGCCACGCACGGCGCCCCCTCCGACGAGAACGCGCACCCGCACATGTCGGAGGACAACAAGGTCGCGGTCGTCCACAACGGCATCATCGACAACGCCTCCGACCTGCGCGCCAAGCTGACCGCCGAGGGCATCGAGTTCAGCTCGGAAACGGACACCGAGGTCCTCACCCACCTCATCGCCCGCTCCCAGCACACGGACCTGGAGGACAAGGTCCGCGACGCCCTGCACATGATCGAGGGCACGTACGGCATCGCGGTCGTGCACGCCGACTTCCCGGACCGCATCGTGGTCGCGCGCAATGGCTCGCCGGTCGTCCTCGGCATCGGCGACAAGGAGATGTTCGTCGCCTCGGACATCGCCGCGCTGATCACCCACACCCGCCAGATCGTCACGCTGGACGACGGCGAGATGGCGACCCTCAAGGCCGACGACTTCCGCACGTACACCACGGCCGGCACCCGCACCGCGAACGAGCCGACGACCGTGGACCTGGAAGCCGCCTCCTTCGACATGGGCGACCACGACACGTACATGCACAAGGAGATCTCCGAGCAGGCCGACGCGGTCGACCGCGTCCTGCGCGGCCGCATCGACGACCGCTTCTCCACGGTGCACCTCGGCGGCCTCAACCTGGACGCCCGCGAGGCCCGCACGGTCCGCCGCGTGAAGATCCTCGGCTGCGGCACCTCGTACCACGCGGGCCTGATCGGCGCCCAGATGATCGAGGAGCTGGCCCGCATCCCCGCGGACGCCGAACCGGCCTCCGAGTTCCGCTACCGCAACGCGGTCGTCGACCCCGACACCCTCTACATCGCGGTCTCCCAGTCCGGCGAGACGTACGACGTCCTGGCCGCGGTCCAGGAACTGAAGCGCAAGGGCGCCCGCGTCTTCGGCGTCGTGAACGTCGTCGGCTCGGCCATCGCCCGCGAATCCGACGCCGGGGTCTACGTCCACGCGGGCCCGGAAGTCTGCGTCGTCTCGACGAAGTGCTTCACCAACACCACGGTCGCCTTCGCCCTCCTGGCCCTCCACCTGGGCCGCATCCGCGACCTCTCGGTCGCCGACGGCAAGCGCATCATCGAGGGCCTGCGCAAGCTCCCGGCCCAGATCTCCGAGATCCTCGCCCAGGAAGCGGAGATCAAAAAGATCGCCGAAGAGTACGCCGACGCCCGCTCGATGATGTTCATCGGCCGCGTCCGGGGCTACCCGGTGGCCCGCGAGGCCTCCCTGAAGCTCAAGGAGGTCTCCTACATCCACGCCGAGGCCTACCCCGCCTCGGAACTGAAGCACGGCCCGCTCGCCCTCATCGAGCCCGCGCTCCCCACGGTGGCGATCGTCCCCGACGACGACCTCCTCGAGAAGAACCGCGCCGCGATGGAGGAGATCAAGGCCCGCCAGGGCCGCATCCTCGCCGTCGCCCACCAGGACCAGGAGAAGGCCGACCGCACGATCGTCGTCCCGAAGAACGAGGACGAACTCGACCCCATCCTGATGGGCATCCCCCTCCAACTCCTCGCCTACCACACGGCCTTGGCCCTCGGCCGCGACATCGACAAGCCCCGCAACCTGGCAAAGTCCGTCACCGTCGAGTAGCCACACCCCAAGCCCCAGCGGGCCGTCCAAGCGCGACTGGAGCAACTCAAGCCCCTGCGGCGCTTGAGCAGCGGGGTCCGGGGCAGAGCCCCGCGACCGCAACCCCGCCCCACCGCAACAACAAACGGGTCCCGCGCGTGCCACCAAACGCACGGGACCCGTTCACGGAGGGGCCGGAACCGCCCATTGCCCCGACCCATCGCGGCTGTCAGCCGGCGGCCGTCACCCCCCGACCGGCAGCACGCCCAACCGGCGGCGCCACAGGCAACCACGCCACCGAAGCCGTAGCCGTAGCCCCGCGGACGGTATTTACCCTTCACAAGGGCACAAAGCACCTCTACGCGGGAGTAGATTTATCCAACGGCGCGAATTCAACTAGCTTTCCCAGCACAAGCGTTACGGGATCACGCCTACGGGATCACGCCTACGGAATGACGATCACAGGCCGCTGCGCCCGCCGCGCCAACCGCCCCGCGACCGAGCCGAAGATCCGCCCGACGATCCCGTGCGTGGACCCCACGACGATGGCGTCGGCCGAGTACTCGTGCCCGACCTCCTCCAACTCGTGACAGATGTCGCCACCACGCTCGACGAGGATCCACGGCACCTCGGACAGATAGTCCGCACAGGCGAGTTCGAGTCCCAGAACCTCGGTCCGATGATCCGGTACGTCCACGAACACCGGCGGCTCGCACCCCGCCCACACCGTCGTCGGCAGCCGGTTCGCGACGTGCACGATGATCAGCCCGGAACCCGAGCGATGCGCCATGCCGATCGCGTACGCCAGCGCCCGCTCGCTCGACGTCGAGCCGTCGAAACCGACGACGACACCGTGCTTGAAAGCGGGATCACAGGCTTGACGTGTCTCTTCTGCCGCAAGGGGCGTCACCGTCGGGTCGGCGACCTGACGCTTGCGGTCCGCGGGTTCGGGGAATTCGTGACCGGCCATGAGTGTCTCGGCGTGTACCTCGTGGGCCTCAGTAGAGGGGACGACAACTGATCGGCGGAGCTGTGTCCGGGAATCATCTTCCCAACCCCATACCCCCAAGGGTACGGCGACACTCCTCCTCTGCCCAGACTCTGATGACGGGCTCAGACCTGCTTGTACGTGCGCTCCGCAGCGTTCAGGGGAGCATGCACGAGGGCCGACCGTATGGCAATGGTTGCTGCCCCGTACAGGCGGATTGCGCACTCAACTGGTCCCCTCTCCACCGCCGACGAAGTGACCCCTGCGGGGCGGCGGCGTTGAACCGCCGTACCGAAAGAAACAGGGAGCGATCCGTGCCCGCACCGAGCACCGCGCAGCGGCCCCACGCCGCACACCACCACGACGCACCACCCCCGCCCGCCGTGCCGCACCAGGCACCTCCCGCGGCGGAGCCCGCGACGGCGGACGGGGTGGGCGACGTGGTGCGCTGGGCGGCGTTCAGCTGCGTACTGGTTCCGCTCGTGCTCGTCGGATACGGGTCGTCGGCCGCGGGCGCCGCCGGCGCCGCCCTGGGTCTCGCGGCGGTCACCGCGGCGTGCCGGGTGCTGCTCCGTCAGTCGGAGCGCGGCGCTGCGCAGTTGCACAGTGAACAATGCTGTACTCATCGTGGCCGACGCGGCCGGAGCGGTCCGGGTACGCATCGCGGAGAGCATCGGGCCGGGTGGGATACGCCGGTTGACTGACCGGTTTCGTCGCGGCTCCACGCCTATTTTCAGCCAACTTCGGCCACCCGGCCTCCCCTTGCGTTTCGCCGTCCCCAACCCCCTTTCCACCAGGGCGGAAAGGGGTACCAAAAGCGCTTGCACCCTACGGGGACCGGCCATGGAGTTGAGGCGCACTTCCCAGCAACGCCCCTGAGTGCGACGCTTCGTGATCGAATGCTTCACGCCAAGTTGCCTTGTCGACAATCTGTCAGGTTCTTAACTGGTCACGACGGCACCATGGGACGCAGTAGATTCGATCATGACTGTCTGATCTGAAGGCGGCGGGGGACTTCGTGCATCACCGAGGGGAAACGTGCAGGAGCGAACAGCCCGTCAAAGTATTGAGGGAGCCGCGATCACCGAGGGGGGCTTAGCAGCATGAGCCACGACTCCACCACTTCGCCGGAGGCGGCGGCTCGCAAGCTGTCGGGGCGCCGGCGACGAGAGATCGTCGCGGTGCTGCTGTTCAGCGGCGGACCCATCTTCGAGAGTTCAATACCGCTCTCCGTGTTCGGAATCGACCGACAGGACGCGGGAGTTCCGCGCTATCGATTGCTCGTGTGCTCCGGCGAAGACGGACCCCTGAGGACCACAGGGGGACTCGAACTCACGGCGCCACACGGCCTTGAGGCGATTTCGCGCGCGGGCACGGTCGTCGTACCGGCCTGGCGCTCGATCACCTCGCCGCCGCCGGAGGAGGCACTCGACGCGCTGCGCCGCGCGCACGAGGAGGGCGCGCGCATCGTCGGCCTGTGCACGGGAGCCTTCGTGCTCGCCGCCGCGGGCCTGCTCGACGGCCGTCCGGCGACCACGCACTGGATGTACGCGCCGACGCTCGCCAAGCGCTATCCGTCGGTCCACGTGGACCCGCGGGAGCTCTTCGTCGACGACGGCGACGTACTCACCAGCGCCGGCACCGCGGCCGGAATCGATCTCTGTCTGCACATCGTGCGCACGGACCACGGCAACGAGGCGGCCGGCGCGCTCGCCCGCCGCCTGGTGGTCCCGCCGCGCCGCAGCGGCGGCCAGGAGCGCTACCTCGACCGGTCACTGCCGGAGGAGATCGGCGCGGACCCGCTGGCCGAGGTCGTCGCCTGGGCGCTGGAGCATTTACACGAACAGTTCGACGTGGAGACGCTCGCCGCCCGCGCCTATATGAGCCGCCGCACCTTCGACCGCCGCTTCCGGTCGCTGACGGGGTCCGCCCCGCTGCAGTGGCTGATCACGCAGCGGGTGCTCCAGGCGCAGCGGCTCCTGGAGACGTCCGACTACTCGGTCGACGAGGTGGCGGGCCGCTGCGGCTTCCGCTCCCCCGTCGCGCTGCGCGGGCACTTCCGGAGGCAGCTGGGCTCGTCCCCGGCCGCGTACCGGGCGGCGTACCGGGCACGCAGGCCGCAGCCGGGCGAGGGCCAGGGGCAGGCCAAGAGCGAGAAGGCCGAGAGGTCGGTCGAGCTCGCGGGCCTGCCGGGCACCGAGGGACCGCCGGGGCCCGTCCCCGCGCAGTCCAGGCGCACGGCGGCCGCGACCGCGCTCGGCCCGCCGGCCGCCTCCATGCCGACGGGCCTGCCGGGCCCGCGCACGGCTTCGTAGTCCCATGAAGTAGCGCTGTGAACAGGAGCTGACGCCCGTCGTCTGCCAGCGAGAAGGTCCGCCCCGTAGGGTTGGGCGCATGAACGATCGCATGGTGTGGATCGACTGCGAGATGACAGGTCTCTCGCTGGCGAACGACGCGCTCATCGAGGTGGCCGCACTGGTCACCGACTCTGAGCTGAACGTACTGGGCGACGGTGTGGACATCGTGATCCGCCCGCCGGACGAGGCCCTGGAGCAGATGCCCGAGGTGGTGCGCACCATGCACACCGCCTCGGGCCTCCTCGACGAGCTGGCGGGCGGCACGACGCTCGCGGACGCCGAGGAGCAGGTCCTGGCGTACGTACGTGAGCACGTCAAGGACGCGGGCAAGGCCCCGCTGTGCGGGAACTCGGTCGGCACCGACCGCGGGTTCCTGCTGCGTGACATGCCGACGCTGGAGGACTACCTCCACTACCGGATCGTCGATGTGTCCTCGGTCAAGGAGCTCTCCAGGCGCTGGTACCCGAGGGCGTACTTCAACAGTCCGGAGAAGAACGGCAACCACCGGGCGCTCGCCGACATCCGCGAGTCCATCGCCGAGCTGCGCTACTACCGCGAGGCGGTCTTCGTGCCGCAGCCAGGACCGGACTCCGACACCGCGAAGTCGATCGCGGCGAAGTACGTCCTGCCTGCGGAGTAACCCCTCGTAAGTCCCTGTGTACGGGGTCCGGGCCCGCCCGGGAAAAGGGGTGCGCGAGCACCCCTTCGGACCCTGTACACTTTTTCTCGGCCGGTCGGAAGAAAGACAAACGACCGGGCATGGTGGGTGTAGCTCAGTTGGTAGAGCACCTGGTTGTGGTCCAGGTGGCCGCGGGTTCAAGTCCCGTCACTCACCCTGAAGGGTCCGAAGGCCCCGGTTCGAGAGAACCGGGGCCTTCGGCGTTCCCGGGGGCCGGCCGCGGCCCCCGGTTCCCCATCTACGACGAAGCGCGGACCACCAGCTCCGTCGGAAGCACCAGGTGCCGCTGCGTACCGCGGCGTACGGAGGAGCGCTTTCCCTCGGCGGCCAGCGCGATCTCGTCGAGCAGCAGCTCCGTCATGGCGCGGCCCATGTCGCGGGTGGGCTGGCGGACGCTGGTGAGGCCCGGCTCCATGTGGCGGGCGATCACCGAGTCGTCGAAGCCGACCAGGGAGACGTCGTCCGGGATGCGCCGGCCCGCCTCGCGCAGCACCTGGCGGGCGCCGGAGGCCATCAGGTCGGAGCAGGAGAAGACGGCGTCGAGGCCGGGGCTGCGCTCCAGGAGCTCGGTCATGCAGCGGCGGCCGCCCTCCTCCGTGAAGTCGCCGTAGGTCACCAGCTTCTCGTCGTAGGAGAGTCCGCTCGCGGCCAGCTCGTCCTGGTAGCCGACGAAGCGGCGCTCGGCGCCGTACACGTCGAGCGGGCCCGCGATGATCGCGACGGAGCGGCGGCCCCGGGAGACGAGATGCTGGACGGCGGAGCGGGCGCCCGCGTAGTTGTCGGTGTCGACCGAGGGCAGCGGCTCGTCGGCGGAGCGGGGGCCGCTGATCACGGTCGGGATGTCCATCTGGATGAGGCGGTCCGCGAGCGGGTCGTCGGAGTGCACCGAGACCAGCAGGACGCCGTCGACGCGGTGCGCGGCGAGGTAGGCGGCGAGCCGGTCCTGTTCGCGCTCGCCACGTGCGAAGGTCAGCAGGAGCTGGAGGTTGGTCTCGGCGAGGGCGAGGCCCACGCCGCCGACCATGCCGGAGAAGTACGGCTCGGAGAAGAACCGGGACTCGGCCTCGGGGACGACGACGGCGATGGAGTCCGAGCGGTTGGCGGCGAGCGCGCGGGCCGCCGTGTTCGGTACGTACCCGAGCTCGGCGACCGCTTCCTCGACCGCGGCGCGGGTGCGGTCGCTGACCCGCGGCGATCCGTTGATGACGCGCGAAACCGTGCCCCGGCCGACGCCCGCTCGGGCCGCGACCTCCTCGAGGGTCGGGCGCCTGCCGTGCGTGCCGTGAGCCACCATGACTCCTACCTCCCCAGATCTCCAGCGGAATCTAACAGCCCGATAACCGCGCCAAGTTGTCGCCGCCGAGTGTCTTGACACCCCGGGCCCGAGCGACGACCCTTCAACTCATCACGGGTGGGAGCGCTCCCACCCTACTGGACGCATACAGAAGCCGCACGTTCCCCGCCCGAGCCGCAATTGAACGAACGGGCCCAGCACAGCAGTTGGCAGTTGGCCGGGGGTCTGCACGTCTCAGCATCAAGAGCAATTGAGCACTTGGAGGACGCAATGCGCACGACTGCCCGAACGTCCCGACGCGCGATGACCTTCGCGGTCGTCGCCGCCCTGGCCACAGGGCTGCTTGCCGGTTGTGCGAGCGATGACGACGACAGTGGCGGCGCCGCCGGCTCCGGCGACAAGGAGGGCGCGACCACGCTGACGGTCGGCACCTTCGGCACCTTCGGTTATAAGCAGGCCGGGCTCTACGACGAGTACATGAAGCTGCACAAGAACATCACCATCAAGGAGAACGTCACCACCCGCACCGACGTCTACTGGCCCAAGACCCTCACACGCCTGCAGGCCGGTTCCGGCACGGACGACGTCCAGGCGATCGAGATCGGCAACATCACCGAGGCCGTGCAGACGCAGGCGGACAAGTTCGTCGACCTGGGCAAGGAGGTCGACAAGTCGCAGTGGCTCGACTGGAAGAACAAGCAGGCCACCACCAAGGACGGCAAGCTGATCGGCCTCGGCACCGACGTCGGCCCGATGGCGATCTGCTACCGCAAGGACCTCTTCAAGAAGGCCGGACTGCCCACCGACCGCACCAAGCTCGCCGAGATGTGGAAGGGCGACTGGAGCAAGTACGTCGAGGTCGGCAAGGACTACATGAAGAAGGCGCCGGACGGCACCAAGTTCGTGGACTCCGCCTCCTCCGTCTACAACGCGGCGCTCGGCGGCGCGAAGGACCGGTACTACGACGCGAGCGGCAAGGTCATCTGGGACAAGTCCCAGGGCGTGAAGGACTCGTGGGACGCCGCGATGGAGGTGGCGACCTCCGACATGTCGGCGAAGCTGAAGCAGTTCGACAAGCCGTGGAACCAGGGCTTCGCGAACAGCAAGTTCGCCACCGTGGCCTGCCCGGCGTGGATGGTCGGCTACATCCAGGAGAAGTCCGGTACGGCGGGCAAGGGCAACTGGGACATGGCGGCGGCGCCGACCGCGGCCAACTGGGGCGGCTCGTTCATCGGTGTGCCGAAGGCGGGCAAGCACCAGAAGGAGGCCATCGCCCTGGCGAAGTGGCTGACCGCTCCCGAGCAGCAGAAGAAGGTCTTCGCCAAGCAGGCCAGCTTCCCGTCGCAGCCGTCGACGTACTCGACCCTGAAGGCCAAGGCGGACACCCAGGCGTACTTCTCGAACGCGCCGATCACCGAGATCCTCTCCGCCTCGGCGAAGACGATTCCGGTGCAGATCTTCGGCATCAAGGACCAGCCGATCAACACGGCGATCACCGACACCGGCATCCTCCAGGTCGAGCAGAAGGGCAAGTCGCCGGCGCAGGGCTGGGACGCCGCCACCGCTGAGGTCAAGGACGTGCTCGGCCAGTGACCAGCTCCAACGAGGCTCTCGCGCAGACCGCGTCGAGCGCCGAAGCCGCGCCCGACTCCGAGCAGGAGTCGGGCGCGGCCCGGGGCGCTCAGGGTCGCGGTACGCCGAAGAGCGCCGACTCCTGGCGCAGCCGGCTGTACCGCTGGGACATGAAGGCGTCCCCGTACGCCTTCGTCGCCCCCTTCTTCATCATCTTCGGCGCCTTCTCGCTGGTGCCGCTGCTCTACACCGCCTGGTACTCGCTGCACAACGTGCAGCTGTCGAACCTGGACGGCCAGACCTGGGCGGGCCTGGACAACTACACGAACCTGTTCCAGTCGGACTTCTTCTGGAACGCGCTGAAGAACACCTTCACCATCGGCGTGATCTCCACGGTGCCGCAGCTGATCGCGGCGATCTGGCTCGCGCACATGCTCAACTACCGGCTGCGCGGCTCGATCGTGTGGCGCGTCGTCATGCTCACCCCGTACGCCACGTCGGTGGCGGCGGCGACCCTCGTCTTCGTGCTGCTCTTCGCCCCGGACAGCGGCATGATCAACTGGGCCTTGGACTCCATCGGCATCGACAAGGTCAACTGGCAGGAGTCCGACTGGGGTTCGCAGCTGGCGGTGTCCTCGATCGTGGTCTGGCGGTGGACCGGGTACAACGCGCTGATCTATCTGGCGGCGATGCAGGCGATCCCGGCCGATCTGTACGAGTCGGCGGCGCTCGACGGCGCCAACCGCTGGCAGCAGTTCCGGCACGTGACCATTCCGATGCTGCGGCCGACGATCCTGTTCACGGTCGTCGTCTCCACCATCGGCGCGACCCAACTCTTCGGTGAGCCACTGCTGTTCGGCGGTGTCAGCGGCACCAAGGGCGGGTCCGAGCACCAGTACCAGACGCTCGGTCTGTACATGTACGACCAGGGCTGGATCGTCGGCAACCTCGGCAAGGCGTCCGCGATCGCCTGGTCGATGTTCCTGATTCTGCTGGTCGTCGCCGCGATCAACATGCTGATCTCCCGACGGCTGAGGAAGACGCAATGACCACCATCGAAGAGGCGACCGCCCCCGGCCGGCCGGTGAAGCGCGAGCGGCGGGTGCTCGGCGCCGGCAAGCAGCTGCACGCGGGGCCCGTCACGTACGTCGCGCTCGCCCTGTTCGCCGTGATCTCCCTCGCGCCGCTGCTGTGGACGGTGATCGCGGCCTCCCGCACCAACGCGCGGCTCGCGCAGACGCCGCCGCCGTTCTGGGTCGGCGGGAATCTGTTCAAGAACCTGGAGACCGCCTGGAATCAGGCGGGGCTCGGCACGGCGATGCTGAACTCCATCGTCGTCGCGTCGACGATCACGGTGGGTACGGTGCTGTTCTCCACGCTGGCCGGGTTCGCCTTCGCCAAGCTGAAGTTCCGGTTCTCGACGACGCTGTTGCTGATGACCATCGGCACGATGATGATTCCGCCGCAACTGGCCGTCGTACCGCTGTACTTGTGGATGACGGACCTGGGCTGGGCCAACCATTTGCAGACCGTCATCCTGCCGACGCTGGTGTCCGCGTTCGGGACGTTCTTCATGCGGCAGTACCTGGTGCAGGCGTTGCCGAGCGAGCTGATCGAGGCGGCGCGGGTGGATGGCGCGAGCAGCCTGCGGGTGGTGTGGCACGTGGTGTTTCCCGCGGCGCGGCCCGCGATGGCGGTGCTGGGTCTTTTGACGTTCGTGATGGCGTGGAACGACTTCCTGTGGCCGATCATCGCGTTGAACCAGGAGAACCCGACGGTTCAGGTGGCGTTGAACGCGCTGGGGACCGGGTACATCCCCGACGATTCCGTGATCATGGCGGGGGCGTTGCTGGGGACGTTGCCGTTGCTCGTCGCGTTTCTGCTGTTCGGGAAGCAGATTGTGGGCGGGATCATGCAGGGGGCGGTCAAGGGGTAGCCGTGCCCTCCGGGTGGGCGGGGTGTTCTTGTTGCGCCCTGCCCACTCCTACGCCTCGGGGCGCTGCCCCGGACCCCGCTGCTCAAGCGCCGCAGGGGCTTGAAAGATCTTCGACTTCACCATGGGAGCGCTCCTATGACCACTACTGAGAACACCAGCACCACTGACCCCGCCCTCACCACCACCCCCGTCGCGACCCGGTTTCCCGCGGGGTTTTTGTGGGGGGCGGCCACCGCCGCGTATCAGATCGAGGGGGCCGTGCGGGAGGACGGGAGGACGGCTTCGATCTGGGACACGTTCAGCCATACGCCGGGGAAGGTGGCGAACGGGGACACCGGGGACGTCGCCGTGGACCACTACCACCGGTGGCGCGACGACGTACAGCTGATGGCGGATCTGGGGCTCACCTCGTACCGGTTCTCCGTGGCGTGGCCACGGGTGCAGCCGACCGGGCGGGGGCCCGCCGTGCAGCGGGGCCTCGACTTCTATCGCGGGCTCGTCGATGAGCTGCTGTCGCACGGGATCAAGCCCGTCGTCACGCTCTACCACTGGGATCTGCCGCAGGAGTTGGAGGGCGCGGGCGGCTGGCCGGAGCGGGACACCGCGCACCGGTTCGCCGAGTACGCGGGGATCGTGGGTGAGGCGCTCGGGGACCGTGTCGAGAGCTGGGTGACGCTCAACGAGCCCTGGTGCAGCGCCTTTCTGGGTTACGGATCCGGGGTGCACGCCCCGGGCCGGACGGACCCGGCGGCGGCGCTGCGCGCGGCGCACCACCTCAACCTCGGTCACGGGCTTGCCAGTTCGGCGCTGCGCGGGGTGCTGCCTGCGCGCGCGAAGGTGGGCATCAGCCTGAACCCGAGCGTGGTGCGGGCGCTCACCGAGGCCCCCGCCGACCTGGACGCCCGGCGCCGTATCGACGCGCTGGCGAACCGGGTGTTCACCGGGCCGCTGCTCAAGGGCGCGTACCCGCGGGACCTGCTCACGGACACCGCGTCCGTCACGGACTGGTCGTTCGTGCGGGACGGCGACACCGAGGCGATCCACCAGCGGCTCGACTTCATCGGCCTGAACTACTACACGCCGGCCGTCGTCTCCGCCGCCCGCCCCGAGCAGGACGGCCCGCGCCTCGACGGGCACGGCGCGAGCGAGCACTCCCCGTGGCCGGGCGCCGACGACATCGCCTTCCACCACGCGCCGGGCGAACTCACCGCGATGAACTGGCCCGTGGACCCGACCGGCCTCACCGACCTGCTGGTCGACTACGCGGCGCAGGCCCCGGGCGTGCCGCTGTACGTGACCGAGAACGGGGCCGCGTACGAGGACGTCGTCGACGCCGAGGGCCGGGTGCACGACCCCGACCGGATCCGCTATCTGCACGCGCACCTGGCCGCCGTGCACGAGGCGATCGCGCGGGGCGCCGACGTCCGCGGCTACTTCCTCTGGTCGCTGCTCGACAACTTCGAGTGGGCCTACGGGTACGAGAAGCGCTTCGGCGCCGTCTACGTCGACTACGAGACGCAGGCGCGCATCCCGAAGTCGAGCGCCACCTGGTACTCCCAGGTGGCGCGAAGTGGGGGGCTGCCCGCCGAGTCCTGACCCGGCGGGCGGAGGGCCGGTGCGTGCCGCGTGGCAGGGGCGCGCATCGGCCCTTATTTTTCGCATATGCCCGTTACTTACCTATACGAGCGGTCCTGAGGCGCCATGGGGGTACTCAAGGACCATCCGGAACTCGTCCTGTTCGTGAGCCTCGCGCTCGGCTACCTCGTCGGGAAGCTGCGCGTGGGGCCGCTGACCTTGGGCGGCATCTGCGGCACGCTGATCGTCTCGCTGCTGCTCGGGGCCTGGACCAAGGCCCAGGTGTCCGACGACGTGAAGACGGTGTTCTTCGCGCTGTTCATCTTCGCGCTCGGCTATATGGCCGGGCCTCAGTTCTTCCGCAACCTCAACAAGAAGAGCCTGCGCTTCTTCGTGCTGTGCGGCATCGAGCTGGTCTGCGTCATCGGCATCGCGCTCGGCCTCGCCGACTGGTTCGACCTGGACGTGGGCACGGCCTCCGGCATCCTCGCGGGCGCCGCCACCGAGTCCGCGGTGGTCGGCACGGCCACCGAGTCCATCGGCAAGCTGAGCAATCTGACCGCCGCCCAGATCACCGAGTACCAGGGCAACGTCGCCACCGCGTACACGGTCTGCTACCTCTTCGGCCTGATCACGATCGTGCTCTACACGAGCCAGATCATGCCGATGATGATGCGCATCAACCTGCGCGACGCGGCCCGCGAGCTGTGGGAGCGCACGCGCAGCCGCGGCAGCCTGGAGGCGGACGAGCGGCCCGCGCTGCCGGGGATGGTGGGCCGCACGTATCTGGTGACGACGGCCGACGGCCGTACGGTCGGGGACCTCCAGTCCTCGCTCGGCGAGCGGGTCACCGTCGAGGCGGTCAAGCGCGGCAGCAAGGTCCTCGATGTCGCCCCCGGCCTCGAACTCACCCTCTCCGACCTGGTGCTTCTCGTCGGCCGGCGGTCGAACGTGATCGACGCGGGGCGGGTCATCGGTCCGGAGACGCCGGGTGTGCCGGGGCTCGACTCGCCGCTCGCCTCCCGCGAGGTGTCGGTCACCGACAAGGCGCTGGACGGGAAGTCCGTCGACGAGGTGCAGAAGTCGTACCCGGAGTTCTACCAGGACGGCGTCTACGTCACCGACATCACCCGCGGGGACCAGGACATGCCCGCCAACGGCGACACGGTGCTGCACCGCGGCGACGTACTGACCCTGGTGGGCGCCCGCTCGGGCCTGAACAAGCTGGTCGCGCGGATCGGCTCGGTCGTCAGGAACGACGCCACCGACTTCATCTATCTGGGCCTCGGCATCGCGGCCGGTTCGCTGCTCGGGCAGGTCGTGGTCAAGTTCGGCGACATCCCGATGTCGCTCGGCACCGGCGGCGGCTGTCTGATCTCGGGGCTGCTCTTCGGCTGGTTCCGCTCGCGCTCGCAGACCTTCGGCGCGTTCCCGCCGCAGGCCGCCTCGACGATCAAGGACATGGGGCTCGCGGTCTTCATCGCCTGCACGGGCCTCGTCTCCGGCCCGCAGGCCTGGCCACTGATCAAGGAGTACGGGGCGCTGCTTCCGTTCGCCGGGATCGCGATGGTGCTGATCCCCGCGACCATCTCGCTCGTCGTCGGGCGCAAGCTCCTCAAGATCGAGAAACCGCTCCTGATCGGCGCCATCGCGGGGCAGCAGTGCTCGACCCCCGCGATCACCGCGGTCACCCAGGTGGCGCAGTCATCGGTGCCGATGCTCGGCTACACGATCACCTACGCCCTCTCCAACTTCCTGCTCCCGCTGACCGGCCCCGTGCTCGTCGGCATTCTCGGACACTGAGAGGACGGTCCACCGCGTGATCGACTTCCTCAACCGGAACATCTTCCAGCCCTATCCGGAACTCCTGGTCTTCCTCACGGTCGCCTTCGGCTTCCTCTTCGGGAAGCTCCGCTACAAGGCCATCGCGCTCGGCTCCGTCACCGGCTGCCTCATCGCGGGCCTGCTGTTCGGCGCCTGGACCGAGGTCGAGATCAACGGCACGGTGAAGAGCCTGTTCTTCATCATGTTTCTGTTCGCCCTCGGCTACAAGGTCGGCCCGCAGTTCTTCCGCGGCCTCAAGACGGACGGCCTGCCGCAGGTACTCAACGCCATCGTGGTCTGCGTATCCGGCCTGCTGATCTGCTGGGTCTTCGCGGCGATGCTCGGCTACGGCCCGGGGCTGTCCGCCGGACTCCTCGGCGGCGCGCTCACCCAGTCGGCCGTCATCGGTGTCGCGCAGGACGCCATCAGCACCCTGCCGGGCCTGTCCTCCGGGGCGGCCAAGCAGGAGGGGAACCTCGTCGCGATCGGCTACGCGGTGACGTATCCGCTCGGCACCATCCTGTGCGCGATGCTGCTGGCCAACATCCTGCCGAGGCTCTACAAGAAGGACCTCGCCGTCGAATCGGCGCAGCTGGCCAAGGAGTTGGACGCCCCCGACAACGACCCCGACCTCGCCGAGGGCTACTACGAGGTGGTGCTGCGCGCGTACACCATCCAGCGCCCCGACATCGTCGGCCGCACCATCGAGGACTTCGAGAACCAGCAGAAGGAGCTCGGCCACCGCATCTACCTCACCCGGGTGCGCCGCGACGGGAAGATCCTCGACCACGACCAGCAGACCGTGCTGCGCGAGGGCGATGTCGTCGCGGTCAGCGCGCTGCGCGGCTCCCTCGTCGACTACGACGCCCGTACCCACATCGGCATGGAGACCGACGACGTAGAACTCCTCGGCTACGAGACGGAGACGCTGCACGTCGTCGCCTCGGAGAAGGCCCAACTGGGCAAAACCATCGGCGAGTTGCGGCGCGAGCCGTTCATGGTCGGCGTCTACATCGACAAGATCTACCGGTCGGGCGCCGAATTCCCGTACCGGCTGTCCTCGAAGGTCGAACGCGGCGACACGCTCGTCCTCACCGGCCCCAAGCGCCTGGTGGACCCGGCGGGCGCGGCGCTCGGCAAGCCGGTGCCGACCTCGTTCGCCACCGACATGGTCTGGGTGGGCCTCGGCATCTTCCTCGGCGGCTGCATCGGCATCCCGGCGCTGACCGTGTCCGGCGTCCCGATCTCGCTGTCCACGTCGGGCGGCGCGCTCATCATGGGCCTGGTCTTCGGCTACATCCGCGGCAAGTACCCGACGTACGGGAACGTGCCGCCCGGCGCCCAGTGGTTCATGGACACGCTCGGCCTGTGCATGTTCGTCGCCGTCGTCGGCATCAACGCGGGCCCGAGCTTCACCTCCGGGCTCTCCGAGGCGGGCTGGGGCCTGCTGGTCTTCGGCGCGGTCGCCACCGTCGTCCCACTGATCGTGGGCTTCCTGTTCGGCCACTACGTACAGAAGATCCGCTTCCCGATCCTGATGGGCGTACTCGCCGGCGGGCAGACCACCACCGCCGCGATCGGCGCGATCAACGAGTCCTCCCGCTCCCAGGTACCGACCCTCGGCTACACGATCCCGTACGCGGTCGGCAACGTCCTCCTCACGATCTGGGGCGCCGTGATCGTCCTCCTCCAACACTGAGCCCGCGCAAGGAAGTTAAGGAAGTTAGGGAACCACCATGACGAAGACGACGTTCACGCGCGAACAGATCCAGCAGTACGCCCAGCTCTCCCCCTTCGAGCTGAAGAACATCTTCATCGACCTCGCCGAGCAGGCGCAGGCCGACCAGCCGGGCCAGAAGGAGAAGTCCAGCCGCCAGATGCTCAACGCGGGCCGCGGCAACCCGAACTGGACGGCGACGGGCCCCCGCGAGGCGTTCTACGCGCTCGGCTACTTCGCCCTCGAAGAGTCGCGGCGCGTGTGGACGGCCGACAACCTCGGCGGGATGCCGGAGAAGCAGGGCGCGTACGAGCGCTTCGATGCGTTCGTGCGCCGCCACCCGGACCTGCCGGGCATCGAACTCCTCGCGCAGTGCGTGCAGCACGCCATCCAGCGCTTCGGGTTCGACAAGGACGAGTGGGTGCACGAGCTGACGGACGGCATCACGGGCGACAACTACCCCGTGCCCGACCGGATGTTGACGCACGGCGAGCAGGTCGTACGCGGTTACCTGGCGGACGAGATGTTCGACAAGAAGGCGCCGCCCGGCAATCTGTCGCTGTTCGCCACCGAGGGCGGCACGGCCGCCATGTGCTACATCTTCGACTCCCTCATGAAGAACGGCCTGCTGAAGAAGGGCGACAAGATCGCCCTGATGGTCCCGGTCTTCACCCCGTACATCGAGATCCCCGAGCTCGACACCTACGAGTTCGACGTCACGTACATCTCGGCCAGCAAGTTCGCCGAGGCGGGCGTGCGCGAGTGGCGGTACCCGGAGGAGGAGGTCGCCAAGCTGGCGGACCCGGAGATCAAACTGGTCTGCCTGGTCAACCCCTCCAACCCGCCGTCCCTGGCGCTGAGTACGCGCGTCGCGAACCAGATCAAGGAGATCGTCGCGACGGAGAACCCGAACCTGCTGCTGGTCACGGACGACGTGTACGGCACGTTCGTGGAGGGCTTCCGCTCGATCGCCGCGGACCTCCCCCGGAACACGCTGCTCGTCTACTCGTACTCCAAGCACTACGGATGCACGGGCTGGCGCCTCGGCGTGATCGGCCTCAACGACGACAACATCATCGACGAGCGGATCGCCGCGCTCCCGCAGGAGGAGAAGGACCGCCTCGACAAGCGCTACGGCTCACTGACCCTGGAGCCGGAGAAGATCAAGTTCATCGACCGCCTGGTCGCGGACTCCCGGCAGGTCGCGCTCAACCACACGGCGGGCCTGTCGCTCCCGCAGCAGGTGATGATGTCCCTCTTCTCCCTCTTCGACATGCTGGAGGAGGGCCAGGCGTACAAGGCCAAGATCCGCTCCATCGTCCAGCAGCGCCTCGACCTGCTCCTCGAAGGCGCCCAGATGAAGATCCACGAGGATCCCCACCGGGCCGCGTACTACATCGAGCTGGACCTCATGGCCGAGGCGGAACGCGTCCACGGCAAGCCCTTCGCCGAGTTCCTGGAGAAGAACTACGAGCCCGTCGACGCCCTGTTCCGCCTCGCCCAGCAGACGGGTGTGGTGCTGCTGAACGGTGGCGGGTTCGAAGGTCCCGAGTGGTCGGTCCGCGTCTCGCTCGCGAACCTCGACAACCTGGACTACCTGAAGATCGGCCACCATCTGCGGGGCATCTTCGACGACTACGCGGAGGAATGGCGAACAGCGTCGGCCTCGTAGGCCCCTCCGCCTCCGCCGTACCATCCACTTCCGCCACGACTGGCGCACTGAAGGGAGTTCGGCATGCCAACACCCTGTACCCACGAGGAACGAGTAGCTGCTGCGCGCCTGCGACTGGGACAGGAATTCCAGATGTGGGTGTCGACGGGTGGGCGGAGCGGCCCGCACCTGATTCCGGTGGCGTTCGTCGGCGACGACGGAGCCATCGTCACCGCGACCGGTGAGAGCAGCAGGACCGTTCGCAACCTTCGGGAGACCGGGCGGGCACGCGTGGCGGTGGGCACGACGTCCGATGTGGTGATGGTCGACACGACGCTCGCTGGACTCGTGCCCGTTCCAGAGATCGCCACGGATGTCGCCGACCGCTTCGCAGCGGTCTCTCACGACCCACGGCAGCTGCCGGGCGAGTGGCTGTCGGAGCCGGTCGACTGAACTCGACCGGCATCCAGGCGTCGCCGTCGATGCCGAGGAAGCCGAGGAAACAGCCATGAGAGACAAGAGCCCCGGCCGGGTGGGGGGATGTGGCTGCCGGCCGGGGCTCGCTCCCCCGTTTCTCAGTGGTCGGGCCGCCGAGTGGTCAGTTGAATTTCGCGAAGGCCTTCTGGAAGGCGTTCGCCTCCTGGTCGATCGAGCTGCACGTCGGCTGGGCCGCGTCGGAGGCGCCGCCCTCGCAGGCCTTGTCGCGGGTGGCGGACCACATGGACAGGCCGCCGAGGCCCTTCTCCTTCGCGAAGGAGACGAGCTGCGTGGCGTCCTCGACCTTGAAGACCTCGGACGTGACGTCGTTGACGCCGATCATGGGGGTGATCGCGACGGCCTTCCAGGCGTCCGCGTCCGAGAGCCCGAGCGCCGACTTCACCTGCGCCTGCGTCGCGGTCGCCGCCTGCTCCGCGTAGTCGCCCATGTCGCCGCTGTACGACGCCCCGTAGTCCATCGTCATGATGTTGACGAGGTCGGGCGAGGCGCCGTTGTCCTTGGCGTTCTCGAGGAAGTTCACGCCGTCCTGGGTGAGGCCCTCGGGCATGACCGGCAGGGTGACCGAGACGTTCAGGTCGGGGTTGTCCTTCTGGAGCGTCGCGATCGCCTTCGCGCGCAGGGTGTTGGCCGCCGTGTCGGGCAGCGCGCCGCCCTCGATGTCGAAGTCGACCTTGGTGAGGTCGAAGGCGTCGACGACCTTCTGGTACGCCGCCGCCAGCTCGTCCGGCGACGAGCAGGCCTGCGCCAGCTCGGTGCCGGACGCGCCGCCGAAGGAGACCCGCACGTCGCCGCCCGCCGACCTCAAGTCGCCTATCTGCTGGGCCACTTCGTCGCTGCCGAGGTCGGTGGTGCCGCCCCACTTCGGGGCGCAGTCGCCGCCGGAGGTGACGAAGGCGAGGTTGTACTCCTTCACACCGGTGGCCTTGGCGGCGCCCGCCAGGTCGAACTTCGGGGTCAGCGACGTGTCGACGTACGGGGCGAACGTGGCGCCCGCGCCCGTCACTTCGGCGGACGCGCCCGAGGAGAAGAGGAACGCTCCGCCGCCCACGAGGGCCGCGGCCACGACGCCGCCCACCGCCTTCTTCCTGCCGCTGATCCTGCGCCGGTGCATGCTGCTGCTCATCGCGTGCCTGCCTTAGGTCTACGTGGGGGGTGGACGCGCCCAGAAGGAAGCGAGGGCGCGGCAGCACGCTAGCGAGGCAGAACCCGGCAATTCGGGCAACAGGGAGGGGTGTTGAGGATCTTAGGGTTGGCTTAAGTGAGGGATCGGGACCGGTTAAAGGTCGATACCAATCCGTGCGCGACCGACTTCTTACGGCTGCCGTTCGCACCCTTGCGGTCCCGGCCACGCCGACCGTGCCCGCGCCGCCCCTGCGCCGGCCCGTGCCCCTCCAGCTGCAACCAGATCCGCACCTCGGTGCCGCCCAGCACGGACGACCCGATCCGTACGTCGCCGCCGGTGGACTCGGCGACCCGGCGCACGATGTCCAGGCCGAGACCGGTCGACCCGACCTCGGTCTCCTCCGCGCCACCGCCGCCGCCCTTGCCGCGCGCCATCGCGGCCTCCGGGTCGAGGATGCCGGGACCCGCGTCCGAGACCAGCACGATCACGGCGCCCTCGGCCCGGTGCACGTCCACCGCGAAGGCCGTGCCCTCCGGGGTGTGCCGGAACACGTTGCCGAGCAGCGCGTCGAGCGCGGCCGCCAACTCGCCGCGCGCCACCGGGATCCGTACGGGACGGTCGACACCCGCGACGCTCACCTTGCGGCCCTCGTCCTCGGCGAGCGCCGACCAGAAGCCCATGCGCTCGCGGATCACCTCGGCGGCGTCGCAGCCGGCACCGGGCCCGGCGGCCACGGTCTGCGGCTTCGCGTCCCGCGCGGTCCGGATGATGGTGTCGACCTCGTGCTCCAGCTGCTCCACGGCGGCCCGGGTCTGCTCGGCGGCGGCCCCGTCCCCGAGCGAGGCGGCATTGAGCCGCAGCACGGTGAGCGGCGTACGCAGCCGATGCGACAGGTCGGCGGCCAACTCCCGCTCATTGGCCAGCAGTTGCACCACCTGATCGGCCATCGAGTTGAACGCGACGGCCGCCAGCCGCAGCTCGGTCGGCCCGTCCTCCGGTACCCGCGCCCCCAGCTTCCCGTCCCCCAGGTCGTGCGCGGCCCCCACGAGCCGCTGCGCGGGCTGCACCATCCGCCCGCCGAGCCGGTCCGCGACCGCCACGGACCCGATGATCAACGCGATGCCGACGCCGCCGAGCACGACCCACGCGGTCGTCACCCCATTGGTGACCTCGTCCTCCGGCACGTACACCTCGACGACGGCGATCTTGCCGGTGCTGACGGCGATGGGCTGCAACCACACGGACCCACCGGGCACATCCACGACGGTGGCCTGCCGGATGTCGAGCCGGTCGGACCCGACCCGCTGCTTGCCGAGCCGGATCGCCTGATGCCCGCCGCCCGCGGGGACGTACACCGACATCCGGTCCTCCTCGCCGGTCTGCGCGGTGGCGAGGGCGCGGTCGAGCTGGTCGCGGTCGGTGGTGATGGAGAGGGTGGGGCCGATGGCGGCGGCGGTCCGCTCGGCGTTGGAGAAGGCCCGGTCCCGCGCCATCTCCTTGATCACGAGTCCGAGCGGTACGGCGAAGGCGACCACGACCATCGTCGTGACGGCGAGGCACACCTTGACCAGCGCCCACCTCACGGCGAGGGCTCCGGATGCGGGGGCTCCAGCTTCACGCCGACGCCGCGCAGCGTGTGCAGATACCGCGGCCGCGCCGCGGTCTCCCCCAACTTCCTCCGCAGCCACGACAAATGCACATCAATGGTCTGATCGTCCCCGTACGACTGCTGCCACACCTCGGCGAGCAGCTCCTTCCGCGCGACGACCACACCCGGCCGCCCGGCCAGAAAGGTCAACAGATCGAACTCCCGCCGCGTCAGATCGAGCGGCGCCCCATCCAGCTCGGCCTGCCGCCGCAACGGATCGATCGACAGCCCGCCGACCTGGATCACCCGCGAGGGCGGCTCACCCCCCGCACTCCCGCGCGAGCGCCGCAGCACGGCGGCCATCCGCGCGGACAGATGCTCCGGCGAGAACGGCTTCGTCAGATAGTCGTCGGCACCGTCGTTCAGCAACCGCACTATCTCGGCCTCGTCGTCCCGCGCGGTGGCGATGATCACGGGTACGTCGGTGATCCCCCGCAGCATCTTCAACGCCTCGGCGCCGTCCAGATCGGGCAGGCCAAGATCCAGGATCACCACGTCGAACCGGAAATGGGCGACCTCGCGCAGCGCCTCCAGAGCCGTGCCGACGCTGCGCACGGTGTGCGCGGCGTCGGTCAGGTGCCGGATGAGGGCTGAGCGTACGAACTGGTCGTCCTCGACCACGAGCACACTTGCCATGGGACGGCACCGTACGCCATCCGGCGGTTTTCGGGCCTCTCTCGGGTGACCGAGGTCCGTACGGGACACGTGGGGCGGGTGTGGTGCAGTATGGCCCGCGATGCACGAGACACCCGCGACGCCCCGCGCCCCGCACGCCGTCCGCCGACGGCTCGTGCACGGCGCGGCATGGCTGCTGGCCACGGGGGCCGCGGTGACGCTGTCGTGGTGGGGCGTGCACACGGTGATGGCGGGCACGGTGTACGACCCGCCGCAGGCGCTGCCGGTCGCCGCCACGGAGGACGAGCCCACGGCCACCCCACCGGTCTCCTCCTCGACCCATCGCCCGACCCCGTCCCCCGCAACGAAATCCCCCTCCCCGACCCACACAAAGCCGACATCCCTCACCCCCCGCCCGAGCACCACACCCCCGCCCTCCCCCACGTCCGGGTCCGACTCCGGGTCCGGCTCCGTGAAGAGCTACGCGACCTCGGGCGGCCGCGCGGTCTTCGACCTCAAGAAGACCTCCGCGACCCTGGTCTCGGCGACCCCGGCGGCCGGCTGGTCGGTCCAGGTCTGGAAACAGCCGACATGGATCCGCGTCGAATTCACCAAGGCCAACCAGAAGGTCTCCGCCTTCTGCACCTGGCACGACCACGAACCAACGGTCGAAATCGCAAAGTACTAACCCCGCACCACGATGCGGCCCTTCAAGCCCCGCCGGCGCTTGAGGCGCGGGGCCCGGGGCAGAGCCCCGCGACGTCGGCTAACGGAACACCGAGGGCGGCGGCGCCGGCGACGCCTTCGCCGACGCATCCGTCACCGCCCCCACCCCACCCGTAAACCCCACAAGCTCCCGCCCCCACTCCACCCGCCCCGGATGCGAATCCCCCGCCACCCTCCGCGTCAACTCCCCCACCGGCAACGGCAAAGCGCCGGCCACCAACACCGCGTTCCCGAACCTCTTCCCCCGCCACACCACCGGATCCGCCACCACCGCGACCTCGGGAAAGACCGCCCCCGCCGTGGCCACCTGCCCCCGCAGATACGTCAGCGGCGGCCCGTCCGCGACATTGGCGACGTACGTCCCCGTCCCCCGCAACACCCTCCGCACCTCGCCGAGGAACTCCGTACTGGTCAGATGCCCCGGCGTCCGCGCCCCACTGAACACATCGGCCACGATCACATCCGCCCAGTCGTCGGGCAGCCTGCCGAGCGCCTCCCGCGCGTCGGCGGTACGCACCCGGATCCGCTGCCCGGGATCCAACGGCAGCGCGCCCCGCACGAGTTGGACCAGCGCCCCGTCCCGCTCCACGACCTGCTGCGTGGACCGGGGCCGGGTGGCGGCGACGTACCGCGCCAGCGTGAACGCCCCGCCACCGAGGTGCACGGCCTGCACGGGGCGCCCCGGCTCGGCGGCCAGGTCGATGACGTGGCCTATTCGCCGCTGGTACTCGAACGACAGGTACGCCGGGTCGTCGAGGTCCACGTACGACTGCGGCGCACCGTCCACAAGGAGCGTCCACCCCGCCGCCCGGTCCCGGTCGGGCACGAGCTCCGCGAGCCCCCCGTCGACCTTCTCGACGACGGCCTCCCGCACCGCGCGCCCGCGCCCCTGCTTCCCTCGTGACCTTGCCATTCACCCATTATCGACGCGCCCGCACGGATCGGCTCATCGGTTCAACGGCAGTTGTCCGCCGCCTCGATCATGCGGGCCGCCTCGTCGAGCGCGGCCCGCAGCACCGCGGGGTCGGTGACGAGGTCCGTGGGCTGCTCGGCGGGGTCGGGCGGCAGCAGCCAGTCCGTGCCCTCGCCCGGCGGCTCCGGCCGCGGCCCCGGCGGCAGCGCGAGGCCGCGCCCCTCCGTGTGCGTGCAGTCGCTGCCCGGCAGGTCCCAGCCGTCCGCGGTGCCGGGCGGGACGAGGAAGCCGAGGGTGTCGCCGCCCCCGTCGTGCAGCACCGGACCAACCGTTTCCGTACGGTCCCGGCGCAGGATGTCGACCGCCTCAAGGCCCTGCCTGGCCGGCACCGTGACCAGATCGCAGTCGCCCGGCGGCGGCTCGCTGGACTCCTCGCTCGGCCGATGTCGTGCCGTCGTGGTCGTCGGAGTCGTCGGAAGTGACGTCATGGGCTGGGACGCGTCCAACACGTCGGCCCCTCCTCGCTCGTGGGGTTTCGCCGCATGGTTCAACGCACGCGGGTTGTCAACGGCTACGGCGGCACGCCGCCGCAAAGGATGGCAGTTCATGGCGGATCGTGGGTGAGATATCCGGTTTGTAGCTAAACCCAGCGTGTCGCCGTCTCGCCAGCCGGTACCTTCGAGCCTCGCCGGAACAAGGAAGTTGCGGCAGCCCGACCCGTCCCGGGACCCCGGCCGCCCCCAACTTCCTTGGCGTCCGGCACGGTTCGCACGGGAGGACCCGCTCATGACGTCGTCGCCGATTGTCCCGGACACCTCGACGCCGCAGTCTCCACGACCGAACCTCGCCTTCCGAGAGCTGCGCGGTCAGCGCTCGCCGGGCGAGTTCGCGGCCGCGGTGCGGCGCTCGGCGCGGGAGATCGGTGAGCGGGTCAGCTGCGACGCGCGCTACATCGGACGCGTGGAGGCCGGCGAGATCCGCTGCCCCAACTACGCGTACGAGCGGGTGTTCCTGCACATGTTCCCGGGCCGGACCCTCGCGGACCTCGGGTTCGCGCCCCGCTCCGCGGTACGTGGCCGGGGTGCGCGCACCGCGCCCGCCACCGCCGAACCTCAGTACACGTGCCACGCAACAAATGAGGAGAGCGACGTGCGACGTCGCGCATTCATGACCGGCATGACCGGTTCGACGGCCACCGTCGCCGTCGCCACGCTGACGCCCTTCGGCGTCCCCCCGCTCCCCGCCGACCTCGACCGGCATCCGGCGCGCGCCGGGATCGGTGCCGTGGAGGAGGCGATCCGGCGGATCAGGCTGCTCGACGACCGGCACGGCGCCGACGGCCTGTACCGGCGGGCCGCGGCCCCGCTGCGTACCGCGTTCGAGCTGCTCGACGCGGGTCCGGGGCAGCGCGAGATCACCGAGCGCCTGCAGACCGGCGCCGGTGAACTGGCCATTTCCGTGGGCTGGTTGGCCCACGACTCGGGCCGCTTCGACGACGCGCGCTCGCACTACGCGGAGGCCCTGGCCACGGCGCGGATGGCGGGGGACGAGGCGCTGGAGGCGCACGCGTTCTGCAACACCGCGTTCCTTGCGCGCGACGCGGGGCGCCCCCGCGAAGCGGTACGGGCGGCGCAGGCGGCGACCAGGGTGGCGGCCCGGCTCGGCTCACCGCGGCTGCTGTCGCTGCTCGCGCTGCGGGAGGCGGGCGGCTGGGCGGGGCTCGGCGACCAGTCCTCCTGCGAGCGCTCGCTGGCCCGCGCGCAGGCGCTGTTCGCGCGCGGGGCATCGGACGTGGACCCCGAGTGGATGTCGTTCTACGGCGAGGCCGAGCTGGAGGGCCTTGAGGCGCAGTGCTGGTCGGCGCTCGGTGGCTGGGAGCGGGCGTCGCTGCACGCGCGGCGGGCGGCGGCGCTCCAGGATCCGCACTTCACCCGCAACATGGCGTTGTACACGGCCGAGTTGGCGGACGATCTGGCGCGGGCGGGGCAGCCGGACGAGTCGGCGTCCGCGGGGGTGCGGGCGCTGAATCTGCTTCAGGACGTGCGGTCTTCGCGGATCGAGGGGATGTTGGCGACGACTGCGCGTGTGCTGCTGCCGCACCGGCGGGCTCGGGGGGTTTCGGCGTTCTTGGACGCGCATGCGGTGGCGCGGCGCTCGGCGTAGGTGTCTTCCTACGTCGCGGGGCGCTGCCCCGGGCCCCGCGCCTCAATCGCCGGCGGGGCTGGATTGGCCGCAGGGGCTTCAGTGGGTCAGGTGGTCCGTTTCGTTCCAGGACTCCAGGGCCGGTTCGCCGTAGGCCCAGCCGAGGACGGAGAGGGACGTCGGGTTCAGGCGGATGCGGGACGCGAAGTCCAGAGGGAAGCCGAGCCAGCGCGCACCGATGGAGCGCAGGATGTGGCCGTGGGCGAAGACCAGGACGTCGCGGTCGGCTGAGCGCGCCCAGTCCACGACCTCGTCGGCCCGGGCCGTGACCTCGGCGATCGTCTCACCCTCCGGCACCCCGTCCCGCCAGATGAACCAGCCGGGGCGCAACTCCTGGATCTGCGCAGGCGTCAGCCCCTCGTACGCCCCGTAGTCCCACTCCATGAGGGCGTCCCAGCGCGTGGACCGCTCGCCGAATCCGGCGAGCTCGCACGTCTCACGCGCGCGTACCAGTGGAGAGGTGCGCACCTCGACTCCGTCGAGCCCGTCGTAGGGGGCCCGGCCGAGCCGCTCGCCGAGGAGTTTCGCGCCGCGCCTGCCCTCTTCCAGGAGCGGAATGTCCGTCCTCCCGGTGTGCCGTCCCGACAGCGACCACTCGGTCTGTCCGTGCCGGGCCAACAGGATGCGCGGTGCCATGAAGAGGCCTCTTTCGAAACTACGAGCAACTACAAGGGGCTACGGGTGAACATGGGGCGATCGGGAAGGATCGCCCCGTCCATCATCGCGCAACCAGCAAGGGAGCCGCCCGCCGGGCAACCCGCAGCCTGATCGCTGCGTCTACGAGGGTCAGGGCTCGCCCACACAGGGCCCCACATACACCGTAAAATGAGGCCGTGGCCAGTGGCCGCCGCACGAGGGAACAGGGGGGAGCGGCCCGCATGTCGCAGACCGACGAGGCACCGCGCACGGAAGCGATACCCGGTGCCGGGCTCCGCTGGTGGACGGAGCTGCCGCTGATCCTCCTCGTGTACGGGGCGTACACGGCGGGCCGGCTGCTCGCCCGCGGCGACGTGAGCCAGGCCGTCGACCACGGTCTCGCGATACTCCGGGCGGAGAAAGCGGTCGGCCTCAACCTGGAGCACCCCCTCAACCGGCTGTTCACCCGCGAACCGTGGCTCGGCGTCCCCGCCGACTTCTGGTACGCCTCGTTCCACTATCTGGTCACGCCGATCGTCCTCGTCTGGCTGTTCCGCCGCCGCGCCGAGATCTACCGCACGGCCCGCACCTGGCTGATGACCTCGACGATGATCGGCCTCATCGGCTTCATCCTGGTGCCCACCTGCCCGCCCCGGCTGCTCGCCGCGGGCCACGGCTTCGTCGACACGATGGCGTACTACAGCTCGTACGGCTGGTGGGGCGGCGCGGCCAGCGCCCCCAAGGGCATGGGCGGGCTGACCAACCAGTACGCGGCGATGCCCAGCCTGCACGTCGGCTGGGCGCTGTGGTGCGGGGTCATGCTGTGGCGGCACGGCCGATCCCCGCTCCTGAAGGCGGTGGGCATCGCGTATCCGTTGCTCACGACCGTCATCGTGATGGGCACGGCCAACCACTACTTCTTCGACGCGCTCGCCGGGGTCGCGGCGATGGCCGCGGGCCTGCTCCTGACGAAGCCGGTGCGGATCGCGGCGGCCCGCGTACGGGAGTGGGCGCACGGGCTGGTCGCGGGCACGCCGGTCGCCCCGTCGGCCACTCCTGGCCCGATTGTCAGTGGAGAGTGCCAGACTGCCTCGGGTGAGCGAATTCCCCGACAGCGCAAGGCAGCCACGTCGCACGACAGCGGCGACGGGGCTGCGGCACCGGCTCGCTGAACTGCGCGGCCCGGACCATCCGCCGCGTCCGCTGGACGCCCGCGCCCTCGCGGCGCTGGCGGCGAATCCGGGCTGTCGAAGGCGGGCGCTCCTGGACGGCGCGGGCGTCGACAAGGCGCGTATAGCCGATGCGTTGGGGGCACCGTCCTCGTTCGGCCAGTCCCAGTTCGCCCTGGCGCGCGGCAATGTGTTCGAGGCGCGGGTGAAGGCGGACGGCGGGGCGGAGCTGCTGAAGCTGGTGCACGCGTGCGTGGATTCGTCCGCCGCCGAGCCGACCCCCGATCTCGTACGGGCCCCGGACCTGTCCGCGATCGGGCCCGAGGGGCGCACGGCGCGTACCGCGCTGGCCCTGCGGGAGGCCGTCGAATCGCCGGGCACCTGGACGTTCCTCGACCACCCGATGCTGTCGCTCGACGTGGCGGGCAGCCCGGCGTTCCTGGAGCCGGACGCGGTGGTGGTGCATCCGGACGGCAGCTGGACGGTCGTCGAGATCAAGTCGTTCCCGATGATCGACGGCGCGGCGGATGCGTCGAAGGTGGGCGCGGCGGCCCGCCAGTCGGCGGTGTACGTGCTGGCCCTGGAGGAGGTCGCGGCTCGGCTGCCGGAGGCGGAGGTGCTGGTCCGCGACCGGATCGTGCTCGTCTGCCCCAAGGACTTCTCGAACCTTCCGGCGGCTTCGGCCGTCGACGTGCGCAAGCAACGGGCGGTGACGCAGCGTCAGCTGGCGCGGCTGACGCGGGTGGAGGACATCGCGGAGGCGCTGCCGCCGGGCACCGTCTTCGACCCCGACCTGCCGCAGGCCGAGCTGACGGCGGCCGTCGAGGCGGTTCCGGCGACGTACGCGCCGGAGTGCCTGGCCGCGTGCGAGCTGGCGTTCCACTGCCGTGAGCGGGCGCGGGACGGGGGTGCGGTGACGGCGCTCGGGCGGCCGTTGCGGGCCGAGTTGGGGTCGCTGACCACGGTGGATGCGGTGCTCGCTGCCGCGCGGGGTGAGGTGGGTGATGCGGCGGATCCCACGGTTGCGGCGCTGCGGCGTGCGGCGGTACTCAGGGCGGAGGCGTTGGGCGGTGCGCGGTGTTGACCTGGTCCGTGCCCACGCCACGGGGCTCCGCCCCGGACCCCGCTGCTCAAGCGCCGCAGGGGCTTGAGTTGCCCGGCACTGTTCGGTGCAGGGCACACGGGCGGGTGGGAGGGAATACGTCGCCGCGGAGCGGCGGAGAACGTGAGGAGAAGTGCCGGTGAGCCTGATCGACCACCTGGCCCGCCTTGAGGCCACCGCAACAGGCCGGGCCCAGCCCAGCGCAACCGTCCGACACCGCCACATCTCGCAGCGCCCCCTCGTCCTCGTCCCGCTCACCACGGCAGGCGAGACCGGCGCCCCGCTCGGCGCGCTCGTCGGTACCGAGCGCACCTCGCCGCGCCTCCTGGTCGTCCCCCAGCCCCGCGACCGCGACCTCCGCTTCGCCTTCCTGACCCGCCTCGCCGACGAGATCCTCCCGTACATCGACACGTACGCCACCGACGTGGAAGCGGCCGAGCGCAGCGAGGTCGACGCGGAGACCGGCAAGAAGGTCAAGGTTGAGGTCGAACTGTGCGCGGACGCCCCGCAGTTGATCGTGCCGAGCCGCTCCGGCATCGAGTTCGTGCGCCTCCTCGGCCGCTCGATGCGCTTTCGCCGCACGGCCGAGCAGGACCCCGAGACGCCGTACCCCGCTCCCCCGCACGTCCCCCTCCTCGGTCGCTGGTTCACGCACTTCGGGGAGCGCGCCCGCGTCCCCGGCTCGGCGCTCCTCCTCGCGATGACGGACCTGCTCTCCCGGCACTGGGCGACGGGCCAGTCGAGCCTGGAGGACCAGCACTTGGCGGCGCTGCTCGCCTGGATCGAGGCCCCGGAGGGCACGTCCGGCGCCGACGCGGCACGCCGCGCCGAACTGGACCGCGACGCGCACGGCCAACTGCTGTGCCCACCGGCGGGCCCCGCCACCGACCCGGCCTTCGACAACAAGCTGCTCGCGCCCGCGATCGAGCGCTACGACAAGGCCCGCACGCGCCACGCGGCCGCGGAGGACGCCATCGAGTCCGAGGCCCGCCTCGCCGAACTGACCGCCGCCGAGCGGGAGATCCACGCCCTGGTCGAGTCCCGCACCCGCCCCACCTGGGACGCGGTGTGGCGCGGCCTCGACCAGCTGTGCACGCTCCCGGAGGGCGGATACGCGGCGGAGCGCTGGACCCGCGACCGCTGGTCGTTCACCGGCCACCGCGACCGGGTGGCGGCGGGCGAACCCCCGCAGCCGCGCCGCGACGACGCGGTGACGGCGGCGAACAAGCTGGCCACGCGCGAGCGCGAGCAGGCCCGTCTGGACGCGCAGCAGGCGCTCGACGACCCGCTGGTGATGGCGGGCCGCCGCCTGGCCGGGGAGGCGTTCGCCGGGGAGGTGACCGAGGTGGTCCCGGCGTACAACGACAAGAAGCGCCCCCGCCCGCTCGTCACGCTCCACACGGACGACGGACCACGCCTCGGCGCGGGCGTGAAGGTCTACCGCACCCTCGAAGGCAAGCCGCAGACGGCCGAGTTCGTGGAGTACGAGGACGGGGCCGGAGGCGAGGGCGAGGGCACGTCGGTCGTCCTGCGCATCCTCGACAAGATGGGCCGCGGCAAGGAGCCGGCCGAGGGCTCGCTGCCAGAGAAGGGCGACCGGGTGTGCTGGACGCTGTTCGAGCACGAGCAGCGCGGCGGCCCCAAACTGCCGGACCCCGAGGAGACCCCGTGGACGCACGGCGGCCCGCCGAGAACGGACGCGGAAGCCCCCGACGCCGTAACGAAGGAGGACCTCCTGTGACCACGCTCGCGACCGAGACCGGGACCGCCGGGCTCACCCCCTCCGAAGCCGCCGGCCAGGCCACCGCCGCGATCCTCCACGACACCCTGCACGGCACCGCGCGCGGCGTCGTCGTGGACTCGCCGCCCGGCGCCGGAAAGTCGACCCTCGTGGTGCGCGCCGCACTCGAACTGGCCGACGCGGGCCGCCCGTTGATGATCGTGGCGCAGACGAACGCACAGGTCGACGACCTCGTCCTGCGCCTGCACGCCAAGAACCCGCAGCTCGCCGTCGGGCGTCTGCACAGCAGCGACCCGGACGCGTACGAGAAGGCGCTGGAGGACCTGCCGAACGTACGCCTGTCGACAAAGGTCGGCGACCTCTCCCCGCTCCCGGTCGTCGTGTCCACGGCGGCGAAGTGGGCGCACGTCAAGGACGTCGACCCGTGGCCGCACGCGATCGTCGACGAGGCGTACCAGATGCGCTCGGACGCGCTGCTCGCGGTGGCGGGGCTCTTCGAACGGGCGCTGTTCGTGGGCGATCCGGGCCAGTTGGACCCGTTCTCGATCGTCGGCGCGGAGCAGTGGGCGGGCCTGTCCTACGACCCCTCGGCCTCGGCGGTGTCGACGCTCCTCGCCCACAACCCGGACCTCCCGCAGCACCGCCTCCCGGTCTCCTGGCGCCTGCCCGCGTCGGCGGCGCCGCTCGTCTCCGACGCCTTCTACCCGTACACGCCGTTCCGCAGCGGCACGGACGAGGGCGACCGGGAGCTGAACTTCACGGTGGCGTCGGACGGTTCGGCCCCCGACCGGGTCCTCGACGAGGCGGCGGCCTCCGGCTGGGGCCTGCTCGAACTCCCCGCCGCGCACACTCCCCGTACGGACCCTGAAGCGGTACGGGCCGTGGCCGCGGTCGTACGACGCCTGCTCGACCGCGAAGGGGTCACGCGCTCGGAATCCGGCGAGGGCGCCCTGACGGCCGACCGGATCTGCGTCGGCACCGCGCACCGCGACCAGGCGGCGGCGGTCCGTGCGGCCCTGGCCGACCTCGACGTCCACGACGTCACCGTCGACACGGCGAACCGCCTCCAGGGCCGCGAGTTCGACGTCACCGTCGTCCTGCACCCGCTGTCCGGCCGCCCGGACGCGACGGCGTTCCACTTGGAGACGGGCCGCCTGTGCGTGCTTGCCTCCCGGCACCGGCACGCGTGCGTGGTGGTGTGCCGCGAGGGCGTCACCGAGCTCCTCGACGAACACCCGTCGGCGGACCCGGTGCAACTCGGCGTCACGGTGAAGTTCCCGGACGGCTGGGAGGCGAACCACTCCGTGCTGTCCCGGCTGGCGAACCACCGGGTCCGCTCCCCATCGCCCTAACGTGGTTGCGGCCTCGGGGCTCCGCCCCGGACCCCGCGCCTCAAACGCCGGCGGGGCTTGATTTGCCCCGATCAAGCCCCTGCGGCGGCAGCGCCCCCTTGCGGCCCGACGGACAATGGAAGGTACCCGGCAAAAGGAGACCGCACCATGGCGGAGCCCGACCGCACACCCCAGCCCCAACCCCGGCTACGACCCGCCCCGCTGATCTTCGAACCCGCGGACGCCGCCGCCGACCCGGAGCACTTCTTCGACCTGGAGTCCATCGAGGACCCCCGCGAACTGCTCACCCGCGCCACGGAACTGACCCACGCCTTCCGCGCCGCCGCGGACCGCTCCATGGAGTTCCAGGCCGTCGCCGCGGCCCAGCTCGCCGACCCGCGCCGCTTCGACCGGCTCACCACTGCGGACATCGCGCAGCGCGCGGACTGGACCGAGGACTACGCGAAGAAGATGGTCGAGTTCGGCCGCGATCTGCTGCGGGGGACGGCGGAACAGACCACGTAGCGGGGGCGGCCGGGAGGTGCCGGACGGGGGCCGGAAGGGGGCCCGGCACGGCGCCGTAATGATCATTTGGCATATGCCAGCGGGCAAGATACTCCACCCCGCCCTCTCCTGTCCCGATTTCCCGCAACCCTTTGGAATCGCCCCCTCACACCCTGTAGATGTATGAGGCATGAGCACCGCGCCTCCGTACTCCCCCCACGCCCCGTCGGCACCGACCCCCGTCGTGCACGACCGATTCGACATCTGCGACGTCACCCCCGAAGGCGCCTCCTGGCTGGCCTCCGCCGGGGCGTATCCGCGTTCCACGATCGCGCACTGGGAGGCGAGGCCCACGGCCCCCGTCGTCCTCCCCTGCGGCTCCGTCTTCGACGTGGTGAACGTGCCCGCGATCTTCGGCCGTCGGATGTTAGACCGGCTCTGGGCCGAGGGCCCCGGCTCGGGCCCCGTCGCCACGCACCGCGGCCGCATGCTCCTGTTCACCGCGCCCGGCACCGCGCAGCGGCTGCCGTCGCTGCTGCGCTGGGAGGAGTGGGGCCCCAGCGTGCCGCCGCTGCTGTTCCACGGCTCCGGCGACGCGGTCACCGTGCCCGCGCCCACGTCCCGCGGCGGCCTCCGCCCCGACCAGCGCCGTGAGTCCCGCTGGGTGGTCGCCCCCGACACCCGTCACCCCTGGCTCCCGGGTCCCGAGGTCATGCGGTGGGCCTGTGTCCGGGCGGCCCGGGCGAGTGCGCAGGCCGCGGTGCGGATTTCGATTTTTCCTGCCGCCGATCCGGGTGCTAATGTCTACGACGTCGACCGGCGCCATTAGCTCAGTTGGTTAGAGCAGCGGACTCTTAATCCGCGTGTCCGGGGTTCGAGTCCCTGATGGCGCACCTGGAATGTGAAGGCCCTCCGCACCAGCGGGGGGCCTTCGTCGTGTTCACCGGCGCCATGGTTGCGCACCGGGGCTCTGCCCCGGACCCCGCGCCTCAATCGCCGGCGAGGCTTGAGTGGCCGAACCTGGGGCGCAGGCGACCACACTCAAGCCCCGCCGTCGGACGATAGCCCGCGGGGTCCGGGGCAGAGCCCCGAGGGTGTCACCCCGTGGTCGTCACCTTGACCGTCCAGGCCCCCGAATCCGTGCGGTCCTCCGCCTCCACGCGGATGCCCTCGCCCGGCACCGTGAAGGTCTCGCCGAGGGAGACCGGCGCGTCGGCGAGCGCCGGGTAGACGGACTCGCCGTAGCAGGCCTCGGTGCGGGGGTGGGCGTCGAGGACCTCGACGGGGCCGCCGCCGGACGGGGAGTCACTGTTCACCCGGTACACGAGAACGCCCCGGCTGCACGTCGCCGCGTCATTGCCGGAGCCGCCCCGCGCCTCGAGCGCGACGGCACTGTCGACCCCGGTCCTGATGACCGCGAGCTTCGTCCCGCCCCCCGTACCGAACGGCGCCCCGCCCCCGCTCGGCGCCGTGCTCAGCGGCTCCAGGCTGAGCCGCGTCTCCCCGCTCCGCTTCACACACGCCACCTGCCGCCGGTCCAGCCAGCCCAGCTTCCACTTGTGCCACCCGAAGAGGTCGGGCGAGAGGCCGAACTGGCTGCCCATGACGTCCCAGTCCCCGACGTACGTGTCCCAGTCGCCCTTCCCGTCGGTCGGCCGGTGGTAGAGGTCCGGCAGGTCGAAGACGTGGCCGGTCTCGTGCGCGAGGACGTTGCGGTCCGGTGGGTGGCGCTCGAAGACCGTGACGATGCGGCGGATGTCCGTGCCGTCCGCCCGCATCGGCCGGTCGAAGTTCACGACCTTCGTCGCGTCCGAGTCGACGCCCGGCGCGTCCGGGTCGGCGACGAAGTACACGACGTCGTACTTGCTGAAGTCCGTGTGCGGATCGGCCGCCTTGAGCGCGTCGTTCAGATACGCGCTGCGGTGCGGGGCGTCCCAGTCGCGCTGTATGGCGTACGAGGTGGAGGGGTGCGGCATCTGGATCCAGTGCCGCTGCGGATGCGGCACCAGGTTGAACTTCCCGTACGAGGCCCGGTCGAAGAACTGGCTGGTGGACGGGAAGTAGTCGGCGGTCAGCTCGCGGGGCGTGGTCAGCGGCAGCGAGTCGGGGAAGGAGAGGAAGACCATCACCGCGTTGAGGGTCTTCTTCGGCTTCGGGTACGCCGCGTTCCAGGTGTCCAGGCCTTCGGAGTGGTGGGCCGAGGTGCGCTCCAGGGCGCACGGCCCCGCGTACGGAACGGCCGCGGCGGGCCCCGCGACGAGCCCGGTGGCCGCCACCGCCGCCAGCGCGGTGAGCGCCGCCGCCAGTGCGCGCGGACGGGACGTGTCCACTCCCCCGAGTGGCTGCGGACGCGGCAAGTCGACCTCCGGGACGGGAATGCGGGGCACCCAACCCAGAGTGTTGGCGTATGTCAGTGTTCGCCCTGTTTATCTGGCCCGGACGAGTGAGCAGGCGACACTCCCGCCGATCACAGAACGTCACAGTCGATCGAGTCCCGGTCGGGCTCCGACAGAAGGTGGGGCAGTCGCGAGCAGAAACGATCTGGCGGGGCGGAGTCCACAGGTCCCGGACCCCCGCACCCCGCGGACCAGGCTGGATAGGCCGTCCGACCTGCCTCTATGATCGGCACACTTTCCTGCCGGGACCCGGCCGCACCAGACCACGCAACCATTCGACGCACCACGGGAGCGAGCGGTGAGCGCACAGCCCGAAGGGCCCACGACCGCGCGCCGGGTGGCCCCGCCCGGCCGACGCCACGATTCCCTCACGGAGAGTGGCCGGGCGCGATCGGCGCCGCGGCCGCCGTCCCCGCAGGCCGTCTACCGGCCGGCGTTCGTGACGTCTCCGCTGGCCATGGCGGTCGTCGACCGCGGCGGCCTGATCGTCGGCGCCAATGACGCCGCGTACGCGCTGCTGTGCGGTGCGGACGACGGGCAACTCGTCGGATGCGCCGCCGACGAACTGCTCGACCTGGCCTCGGACCAGCGCACCGCGGAGGCCTACGGCGAGATCCTGCGCGGGCGGCGGGCCCGGCTCAGCCGCACCCGCCGCCTCAAGCACCCCTCAGGGCACTCGGCCTGGCTGCGCGTCACGGTGTCGCCGCTGCCGGACACCGACGCCGTGCTGCTCTCGCTCAGCGATGTCACCGCGCACCGCGGCCTCCAGGACCGGCTGCACCACCTGGAGCTGCACGATCCGCTGACCCGGCTGCCCAACCGCGCCCTGTTCTTCGAGCGGGTCGCCGCGGCCCTGGAGGCGGGGACGTACGAGAGCCCGGACACGACCGGTCGCGTGGGGCTCTGCCTGCTCGACCTCGACGGGTTCAAGGCGGTCAACGACTCGCTGGGGCATCCGGTCGGCGACCGGCTGCTCGTCGCCGTCGCCGACCGGCTCACGCACTGCGCGGAGCACGCCCAGAGCGCGGCGGGCGCGCCGCTCGTGGCCCGGCTCGGCGGCGACGAGTTCGTGCTGCTCGTCGAGGACTCCACGGGTACGGAGCAGTTGGCCGACCTGGCGCGGACGGTGCTCGACGCGCTGCGCGAGCCCTTCGACCTGTCCGGGCACCAGGTGTCCGTGTCCGCCTCGATCGGCGTGGTCGAGCGGCAGGTCGCGGGCATCGGCACGACGGCCCTGATGCAGGCCGCCGACACCACGCTGTACTGGGCGAAGGCGGACGGCAAGGACCGCTGGACCTTCTTCGACCCGGAGCGCAACGCCCACCGGATGACCCGTCAGACCCTGTCGTCGAGCCTGCGGCCCGCGGTCGAGCGGGGTGAATTCGCCCTGGAGTACCAGCCGTTGGTGGAGATGACGGACGGCGGGCTGCGCGGCGTCGAGGCGCTGGTGCGCTGGCGGCACCCGCAGTTCGGCCTGTTGGCGCCGAATCGGTTCATCGGTCTGGCCGAAGAGGACGGCTCCATCGTGCAGTTGGGCCGCTGGGTGCTGCGCACGGCGTGCGCGCAGGCGCGGCGCTGGCAGTTGGAGCACCCGGGGGTGCCGCCGGTGTTCGTGAGCGTGAATGTGGCGGTGCGTCAGGTCTGGGACTCGGACCTGGTCGCGGACGTCGCACGCATCCTGGAGGAGACCGAACTCCCCCCGGAACTGCTCCAGTTGGAGCTGACCGAGTCCGCCGTGATGGGTTCGGCGGGACGGCCGCTCGACGCACTGCGGGCACTGAGCGACATGGGCGTACGCATCGCCATCGACGACTTCGGCACCGGGTACTCCAACCTCGCCTACCTCAGCCGGCTGCCGGTGTCGGTGCTCAAGCTCGACGGGGCGTTCGTGCGGGGCTTTCGTGGCGACGGGTCCGCGCCCGCGGATCCGGCCGACGCGATGATCGTCGAGGCGCTCGTGCAGCTGGCGCACCGGCTCGGGCTCACCGTGACCGCGGAGTGCGTGGAGACGGCGGAGCAGGCGGAGCGGCTGCGGCGGATCGGCTGCGACACGGGGCAGGGGTGGCTGTACTCGCGGCCGGTGGCGGCGGATCGTATCTCTGGGCTGCTGGCGGCGACGGATCAGTGACCCGCCGCCGCCACGCTGTTACGCCTCGGCGCGCGGCAACCCGTAGGCGTCCGCGATGAGTTCGTAGGAACGCAGGCGTACGTCGCCGCCGTGGGCGTTGGCCGTGAGCATCAACTCGTCGGCGCCCGTGCGCTTTTGCAGGTCGTCGAGGCCGGAGCGGACCTCGTCGGGGGTGCCGTGGATGACGTTGGAGTTCCAGGACTGGACGAAGTCCCGCTCCATCTCGTTGAACTGGTACGCCTCGGCCTCCTCGGGCGTGGGCACGAGACCGGGGCGGCCGGTCCGGAGCCGGACCATGTTGAGGGCGGCGGCGAGCACCTGGCGGCGGGCCTCGGTGCCGTCGTCGTCGGTCGCGAGGGCGGACACGCCGATCAGGGCGTACGGCCTGTCGAGGATCTCGGAGGGGCGGAAGTTCTCCCGGTACAGGTCGAGCGCCGGGAGCGTGTTCTGCGCCGAGAAGTGGTGCGCGAAGGCGAACGGGAGGCCGAGGGTCGCGGCGAGGCGGGCGCTGAAGCCGGAGGAGCCGAGGAGCCAGACGGGCGGGCGGTTCGGGTCCTGTACGCCGCCGGGGGAGGTGGCCTGGACCGGGCCCGGGACGGCGTGGATGCGAGAGTACGGGTGGCCGTCCGGGAAGTCGTCGTCGAGGAACCGGGTCAGCTCGATGAGCTGCTGCGGGAAGTCGTCGGCGCCTTCGCCCAGGCGGTCCGTGCGGCGCAGGGCGGCGGCGGTCGCGCCGTCGGTGCCGGGGGCACGGCCGAGACCGAGGTCGACGCGCCCCGGAGCCATCGCCTCCAGCGTCCCGAACTGTTCCGCGATCACGAGCGGGGCGTGGTTCGGCAGCATGACGCCGCCGGAGCCGAGGCGGATGCGGTCGGTGTGGGCGGCCAGGTGGGCCAGGATCACGGCCGGGCTGCTGGAGGCGACGCCGGGCATGGAGTGGTGCTCGGCGACCCAGTACCGGTGGTAGCCCCGGTTCTCCGCGAGGCGGGCGATGTCGACGCTGGTGCGCAGGGCCTGCGTGGCCGTGCGGCCGGCTCCCACGGTGACCAGGTCCAGGACGGAGAGCGGGGTGGGGGCGGTCCCGAGGGCTGCGCCGCGGATCACGGGTCCTCCTGCGATACGTACGTTGCGGGTGTGTGGTTGGACCCCGACGTAACGGAGGGGTACTCCGCTTTATTCCCCGAACCGTGGCTGACGCCCACCGCCATCGTTGCGCGGCACCGGGGGCCGCCTTGCCCACCCTGCCGCCCAAGGCGGCAGATTGCCCAAGGCGAGACGGGGCCGACCGGCGCCGGTAAATCAAGCCCCTGCGGCGTTTGAGCAGCGGGGTCCGGGGCGGAGCCCCGAGGCGTTGACCACGTCACACCTGTACCAACGGCTCCTTCTTGAAGAGGGCGCCCAGCGCGGGCGCGTTCACCCGGCGGTCGACCAGGCGGAGGGCCTCCCACACGGTGACCTGGTTCGCCGTGAGGACCGGCTTGCCGAGCTCGGCCTCCAGGTCACGCACATACGCCGCCGTGTGCAACGCCGTATCCGGCAACAACACCGCGTCCGCGTCGGGATGGTCGCCGGCGCGAGCCATCGCGAGAACCTCGTCCCACCCCCACGTACCGACCTCCGCCGCCGTAATGATCCCGCTCCCCCGTACGGCCAGCACCTCCGCCCCGGCCGCCTTGAGGAACGTAGCGAAGTGATCCGCGACGTCCTCCGGATACGTCGCGGCGACCGCCACCCGCCGCGCCCCCACCTCCCGCAACGCGTGCGCGAACGCGAAGGACGTGCTCGACGCCGGCAGCCCCGCCGCCATCGCGAGGCCGCGCACCTGCTCGTGCGCACCGTCCCAGCCGAAGACGAAGCTCCCGGACGTGCACGCCCACACCACCGCTTCCGCGCCGGCGAGGCGCAGCTCCTCGACTCCGGCGGCGAGGCGGTCGGGGGCGCCCATCTCCAGCAGCGCGTCGACGCGGTGCGCGTCCTCTCCGATGTCGGTGTGGACGACGGACAGCCGCACATCGCTGTCGATCAGCATCTCGATGCGCGGGTAGTCGTCCTCCGCGGAGTGTCCGGGGTACAGAAATCCCAGCGCGGTCATGCCGTGTGCCCACCCTTCATGTCCACCCTTCCTGTTCCTTCGGCCGTTCCCCCGGCAGGTCCTCCGGAGGCAGCGCCTCCGGCAGTTCCGAGGGGGGCCAGACCCGCGCCGCCGGATCGAGCAGCGCCTGGTACGGCCCCACGGCACGGGTACCCAGCCGGGCGAGGGCTGCCCACATCGTGACCTGATTCGCCGAGATCACCGGCACCCGCAGCTCGGCCTCCAGCTGCGGGATGATGTCGTACGTGGGCAGGTTGGTGCAGCTGATGAAGAGCGCGTCGGCCCCGGCACGCACCGCCTCCCGGGCCATTGTCGCGACGTCGCGGTAGGGGACCTTCCAGATGTGGCTCGTCAGGCCGAGATAGGCACGGCCCGTGACCGTGACCCCGGCCTGGGCCAGATACCGCTCCAGCGATTCGGTGACCGAGCGGGTGTACGGCGTGACGAGGGCGATCCGGTTCGCGCCCAGTTCGTCCAGCGCCTGCAGCAGCGCCCCGGACGTGGTCACGGCCGGCCGCTCCCCGGACCGCGCCATCGCCGCGCACAGCGCCCGCTCCCCCGCGACCCCGCCGACGAAGCTGCCGGAGGCGCAGGCGTACGCGAGGACTTCCGGCTCGGCGGCGCCGAGCGCGCGCACCGCCTCGCCGAGGGTTTCGTGCTCGCTGACCAGCCGGGCCAGGTCGAGGCCGACCTCGACGGGCACGAACGGGGTGCGGGTGAGGTGGAGGGAGACGTGGTCGGGCACCCAGCGCCACAGCTCGCGGTCGAGGGCGAAGTCGAACGGGGCGACGACGCCCACGCCGCGCTGCGGCTGCGGTCCCCCCAGGAATGAGACGTCCATGAGCAGGCCCCAAGTTCAGCTGTCTGATCATTGCCGGTGTGGTGCTTGAGCCGGCGAACCGCCGGGACGTCGGGACAGCGTGTGGAGTACCTCTGTTGTCGACGGTAGGTTGCGGTGCCTGCGGGGTCAATCCACACATGTCAGCGAGTACCCGACTTCTCGCGACCAAGGAAACCGGACCTTCATTGCCGGACGGTTTCCCCGCGATGTCCGCACCCGACTCCGTGCCTGACGAGGTGAAGCTGGGTAGGTCCCCGGCGACGGATCGGCGATCTTGGCTGTGGAGGGGCGGATGACGACGACCGAGCTCATCGGACTGACCGCGCAGGACCTCATCGAGGGATATCGCAAGGGAGAGTTCAGCCCCGTCGACGCGGCCCGCGCCGTGCTCGCCCGGATCGAGGAGACCGAGGCCGCGCTGAACGCGTTCGTACGCGTCGACGCGGAGGGGGCCCTCGCCCAGGCGGAGGCGAGCGCGCGGCGCTGGCGCGAGGGCGAGCCGATGGGTCCGGTCGACGGGGTGCCGGTGTCCGTGAAGGACATCCTGTTGCAGCGCGGCGCGCCCACCCTCCGTGGCTCGAAGACCGTTTCGCAGGAGGGGAGTTGGGGCGAGGACTCGCCGTCCGTGGCCCGGCTGCGCGAGCACGGCGCGGTCCTCGTCGGCAAGACGACGACGCCCGAGTTCGGCTGGAAGGGCGTGACCGACTCGCCGCTTTCGGGCGTGACCCGCAATCCGTACGACACCTCGCGTACGGCGGGTGGTTCAAGTGGCGGAAGCGCGGCGGCGGTCGCCGTGGGTGCGGGGCCACTGTCGCTTGGCACGGACGGCGGTGGTTCGGTACGCATACCGGCGTCCTTCTGCGGGATCTTCGGCCTGAAGCCGACGTACGGGCGGGTGCCGCTGTACCCGGCGTCCGCGTTCGGCACGCTGTCGCACATCGGCCCGCTGGCGCGCACGGCGGCCGACGCCGCGCTGATGATGGACGTGATCTCGGGCCCCGACGCCCGGGACTGGTCGGCGGCGGGCCCGCCCTCCGGCGGCTTCCGGGACGCGCTGGACGGCGGGGTGCGCGGGCTGCGGGTCGCGTACTCGCCGACGCTCGGCGGGCAGGTGGCGGTGCGGCCCAGCGTCGCCGCGGTGGTGCGCGCGGCGGTGACGCGGCTCGCCGAACTCGGGGCGTACGTCGAGGAGGTGGACCCCGACTTCACTGATCCGGTCGAGGCCTTCCACACCCTGTGGTTCAGCGGGGCGGCCCGCGTCGTGCAGCATCTCCCGGCGTCCCGGCGGCAGTTGCTCGACCCGGGACTGCGGGACGTCTGCACGCGGGGCGCCCGGTACAGCGCGCTCGACTATCTGGCGGCGGTCGACGCGCGGATGGAACTGGGGCGGCGGATGGGCGCGTTCCACTCGACGTACGACCTGCTGGTGACGCCGACGGTGCCGATCACCGCGTTCGAGGCCGGTGTTGAGGTGCCGAAGGGCTCGGGTATGCGGCGATGGACGGGCTGGACCCCGTTCACGTACCCCTTCAACCTGACCCAACAGCCCGCCGCATCCGTGCCCGTGGGGCTCGACGAGGAGGAACTGCCGGTCGGGCTGCAGCTCGTGGCCGCGCGGCACCGGGACGATCTCGTGCTCCGGGCGGCGCACACGCTGTACGAGGCCGAGGTGGCGCGACACTCAAGCCCCAACACCGCTTGAATCGCGTGAAGTTAGGACATTGCCGAATTGCCGTGAATTCAGATCTCGGCTTTATCAAGGGCTGAAAACGATAGGCATACCTCCCGGGGCTTCGGGTAATGGCGCGCCATGGCTCCACCACTTGGTAACAATGAGGGATTCATCGCCAGACCAGTCCGCCGCCGTTCCCTGCTCTACGGTGCGGGGGCGGCGGCTCTGGGTGTTTTCGGCGCTGCGGCGTGTACGCGTGTGCCGGAGGAGGGGAAGGTCGAGGGCGGGGACCTGCTGGAACGTCTACGCGACGCGGGGGAGGTCAAGATCGGCGTCGCGGGCGAGGTCCCGTACGGGTACATCGACGAGAACGGCGAGGTCACCGGGGAGGCGCCGGCCATCGCCAAGGTGATTTTCCCGCGCCTCGGAGTGCCCAAGGTGAAGGCGGTGCCGACGCAGTTCAGCGCGCTGATCCCGGGGCTCACCCAGGCGCAGCAGTTCGACGTGGTGTCGGCGGGCATGTACATCAATCCGGATCGCTGCGCCCAGGTGCTGTTCTCCGATCCCGACTATCTGATGCCCGACTCGTTCATCGTGCGCAAGGGAAACCCGCACGGCATCAAGACGTACAAGGAAATCGCGGACAAGAAGCTGAAGTTCGCGACGGGCACGGCCTACGCGGAGATCGACACCGCCAAGGCCCTGGGCATCAAGGACATGCTGATCCTGCCCGACCAGGTCGCCGGGCTCGACGCCGTGCGCCAGGGCAGGGTCGACGCCTTCGCCGGCACGGCCGTCACGGTCCGCACGGTGATCAAGGGCAAGAGCGGGGTCGAGGGTGTCGCGCCCTTCCAGCCCTACGTGGACGGAAAGCCGGTCTACGGAGCGGGCGGATTCGCGTTCCGGAAGTCGGAGATGAACCTGCGCGACGCGTTCAACAAGGAGCTGCACAAGCTCAAGGACAGCGGTGAACTCCTGCGCATCATGGCGCCCTTCGGCTTCACGAAGAAGGAGATGACCGACCTCACGGTCGAGAAACTCTGCCCCCCTGCCAAGGGAGCCGCCTCATGATGTCCGCGAAGTTCTTCGAGAACTGGTTCCTTCCTGGTATCTGGATCACGCTTGAGGTCACGGTCCTCAGCGCGATCATCGCCTTCGTCATCGCGTTCATCATCGGCATCCTGCGCACGTCCAACGTGTGGTTCGTGCGCTTCCTGTCCGGGGCGTACTTCGAGATCTTCCGCAGCACGTCCTCGCTGGTCTTCATGTTCTGGATCGCGTTCACCGTGCCGATGCTGTTCCAGATCAAGTTCCAGCCGATGTTCGCGGGCATCCTGGCGCTCAGCATCACCTACGGCGCCTACGGTTCGGAGATCGTGCGCGGCGCACTCGCCGCGGTGCCGCCCGCCCAGCGCGAGGCCGGCATCGCCCTCAACTTCTCGCGCGCCCAGCGCCTGCGCCGCATCGAGATCCCGCAGGCCTGGCCGGAGATGATCCCGCCGTTCAACAACCTGCTGATCGAGCTGCTCAAGGGAACCTCGCTGGTCTCCCTCATCGCGGTGGCCGACATGACGTTCGCGGGCAACCTCAAGCGGCTCGTCTCCGGCGACAGCGCGCCGGTCTACACGCTGCTGCTCGTCCTGTACTTCGTCTTCGCCTTCGTCTTCACGCGCCTCATGCGTCTGCTTGAGCGCCACGCCAAGAGCCGTGTCGGTCAGGCGCCCGAGAAGGGCGGCCTGCGCGTGCTCCTCGGCGGCATGCGCTCCAAGTCGACGATCGACGCCGTCACCGGTGCCGGAGGTGCCAAGTGAACTGGGACTGGTCCAACGTCGCGGACTTCATGCCGCAGTTCTGGGACGGCGTACTCGTCACGCTCCAGGCGCTCGTCGGCGGCGTCATCATCGCCTTCGCCCTCGGCCTTGTGTGGGCGATCGCCCAGCGCTCCACGCAGAAGTGGATCAGCTGGCCGGTGACGGCGGTCACCGAGTTCATCCGGAACACCCCGCTCCTGGTGCAGCTGTTCTTCCTCTTCTACGTCGTTCCCTCCATCGGCATCTCGATGTCCCCGCTGGTCACCGGCATCGTCGGGCTCGGCCTGCACTACTCGACCTACACGTCCGAGGTCTACCGGGCCGGTATCGAGGGCGTGCCCGTCGGCCAGTGGGAGGCGGCCACGGCGCTCAGCCTGCCCAAGGCCCGCACCTGGCGCGCGGTGATCCTGCCGCAGGCCGTGCGCCGCGTGATCCCGGCGCTCGGCAACTACGTGATCGTCATGCTGAAGGAGTCGCCGCAGATCATGGCGATCGGCGCCCTCGACATGCTGGGCGAGGCCCAGGGCTTCAGCCAGACCACCTTCACCTACGAGGCCATCAGCGTCGTCGGTGTCGCGTTCATCGTCATCGCCTACCCGGCCTCTCTTCTTCTGCGAGTTTTGGAGCGTCGTCTTGTCCGCTGACAGCAGCACTTCCCAGGAAATCCCGAATCCTGCCGTCGACGGCAGCGAGCTCATCCGCTTCGACAAGGTCACCAAGCGGTTCGGCAGCAACACCGTCCTCGACGACCTGGACTTCTCCGTCGCGTCCGGCAAGCACGTCACGCTGATCGGCCCGTCCGGATCCGGCAAGACCACGATCCTGCGGCTGCTCATGACCCTGATGAAGCCCGACGAGGGCACCATCAAGGTCGGCGGCGAGTACCTCACGCACGAGCAGAAGGACGGCAAGCTCGTCCCGGCCGGCGAGAAGCACATCCGTGAGATCCGCAAGAACATCGGGATGGTCTTCCAGCAGTTCAACCTGTTCCCGAACATGAACGTGCTGCGGAACATCACCGAGGCCCCGGTCAACGTGCTCGGCCTGTCCAAGGACGAGGCGGAGGGGCGGGCCAAGGAGCTGCTCGACATGGTCGGCCTCGGCGACCGCTGCGAGGCGTACCCGTCGCAGCTGTCCGGCGGGCAGCAGCAGCGTGTGGCGATCGCGCGGGCCCTGGCCATGCGCCCGCAGGTCCTGCTCCTCGACGAGGTCACGTCGGCCCTCGACCCCGAGCTGGTGGCCGGCGTCCTCGACGTGCTGCGCGACATCGCGCACACCACGGACATCACCATGCTGTGCGTGACCCACGAGATGAACTTCGCCCGCGACATCTCGGACCAGGTCCTGATGTTCGATTCCGGTCGCATCATCGAGTCCGGTTCGCCGGAGAAGATTTTCAGCGAGCCGGAGCACGCGCGCACCCAGGAATTCCTCAGCGCCGTGCTGTGACCAGCCGCTCACCGCGTGGTGTGTGACTTTGGCATATGCCAGGGTGGCGCGTTCCTGCTGAGAGGCACGGAACGCGCCACCAATCTCCCCAACAGCCGCCCCCAAAGGGGGCGTTGACGGCTATCGTGGACGAAGCCCAGCTGTCCGGAACCGGTCCATGCAGGGGGAAGAGCCGTGGCGCTGAAGCACGAGCACGGTGCGCCTTCGCACCAGCCGCACGAATCGGTGCAGCACGCGTTGCGCGTGCTGGAGACCGTCGCCCACCGGGGCGTGGGCGTCACCGACACGGAGCTGGCGCGGGTCACCGGACTGCCCACCGACCAACTGACCCTTCTGCTGCGCATGCTGCGCCGCGAGGGTTACGTCAGGCAGACCGCCGACGGCGCGTACATCACCGGCGAGACCCTGACCAGGCTCGGCGCCGCGGACGGCCGTGCGGCCGCACTCACCGCCAAGCTCCAGCTCACGCTCGACCGGCTGCGGGACGACGTGGGCGCGGCGGTCTACATGAGTCGTTACGTCGACGGGGAGATCCGCGTCACGCAGATCGCCACGGGCCCCGAGACGCCCGCGGTGAACGAGTGGGTGGACTTCCGCGTCTCGGCGCACGCGAGCGCCATCGGCAAGAGCCTCCTCGGCCAGCTCGACGCGAACGGGCGGCGTGACCACCTCTCCCGGCACAAGATGGCGCGGCTCACGTCGCGCACGATCACGAACGAGAAGGTGCTGCTCTCCCGCCTCGCCTCGCAGCCGGCGACGGTTCCGGTGCTCGATCTTCAGGAGTACGCGGTGGGGACGGTGTGCGCGGCCGTGCCGATCACCGCCGGTGCGTCTGTGGGGTGTCTGGCGCTGTCGTTGCCGGTCGAGCATGCGCATCGGTTGCACGATGCGGCGAGGCAGTTGAACCGGGAGGCGGCGCCGGTCCTCTTGTCCTTGGCGATCTGACCGTTTGCGGGGGACGTGGTTACGGCCTCGGGGCTCTGCCCCGGACCCCGCGCCTCAATCGCCGGCGGGGCTTGATTTTCCCGCCCATACACGAAGCGAGGCCCCCCGCTGTTGCGGGGGGCCTCGCTCTCTGTGCGCCATCAGGGACTCGAACCCCGGACACGCGGATTAAGAGTCCGCTGCTCTAACCAACTGAGCTAATGGCGCCGGTTGACGAAGTAAATACTACCTGGCCCCAGGGGGTGCTTTTGACCACCGGGGCCACAGGCGTCACGGGGCCGCGATCAGGGACTCGCGGCCGCGCTCCCGGTACGCCGCCGTGAGCTCGGCGTGGTCCTGGGCGGTCAGCGGCCGGTAGGTGTCGGCGGTCGGCGGGTGCCACCACAGGTCGCCGCCCGCCCAGAACCCCTCGCGGCGCAGCTCACCGCGCCGCACCTTGTTCGTGGCCGTCACGGGCATCCGGTCCACCACCCGTACGAACCGGGGAGCCATCTTCGTCCCCAGGTCCCCCTGCGCCCGCAGGAACGCGGCGAACCGCGACGGGTCGAAGGCGCGGCCCTCGTGGAGCGCCACCGTCGCCATCACCTGGTCGCCCGCCACCGGGTCCGGCACCCCGTAGACCGCCACGGCCGCCGCGTCCGGCCAGCGGGCGAGGATGTTCTCGATCATGGCGGGGGCGAGGTTCTCGCTGTCGACGCGGATCTTGTCGTCGCCGCGCCCGGCGAAGTAGAGGAACCCGTCGGCGTCCCGGTAGAAGTGGTCGCCGGTCCAGTACCAGCCATGATCGCGGACCCGCTCGGCGTACGCCGCGTCGTTGCGCCAGTAGCCCTCGAAGGGCGAGCGGGCGCGGTTGACCAACTCCCCTATGGCGGCGGACCCGTTGAGGAGGCGGCCGGACGGGTCGAAGGCCGCCGGTGGGCACTCCGCCTTCGTCTCCGGGTCGAGGACGGCGAGGTCGGAGCCGGGGCTCGCCCGGCCGATCGCGCCCGGCGGGGTGTCGGGCGTGCGCTGCACCGCGGCGCCGCCCTCCGACGAGCCGTACCCCTCCACGAGCCGCACCCCGAACCGCTCCTCGAAACGCGCCGCGTCCACGGCCCCCGCCTCCGTGCCGAACCCGACGCGCAGCGGGTTGTCCCGGTCGTCCGCCCGCTCCTCGGTGGCGAGGATGTACTGGACGGCGCGGCCCACGTACGTGAAGTACGTGGCGCCGAACTTCCGTACGTCCGGCAGGAATTGGGAGGCCGAGAAGCGGCGGCGCAGCGCCACCCCGGCGCCCGCCGCGACGGCCGGAGCCCAGTCCGCGATGACGGCGTTGCCGTGGAAGAGGGGCATGCAGATGTAGTGGACGTCGTCCGCGCGGACCCCGAAGTTCGCGACGAGCGACTCCCCCGCCGCCGCGAGTCGGCCCTGCGAGCACAGCGCCGCCTTCGGGGCCCCGGTCGAGCCGGACGTGAAGTAGAGCAGCATGCGGGTGCCGGGGCCGACCCGGCCGTCGATCTCCGGTTTCGCCCCTTCGTAGGGCGCGAGCAGCTCGTCGTACGCGTCCGTGTCGGTCACCAGGACGCGGACGCCCGGTAGCGCGAGGCCGTCGAGCAGCGGGAGGTGGGCCCGCTCGGTGACCAGGACCCGGCACTCGGTGTGCGTGATGTCGCGGGCGAGTTCGGCGCCGCGCCTGGTGGGGTTCAGCCCGGCGACGGCGGCGCCGGACAGCGCGGCGGCCCCCAACCACTGGGGAAACTCCGGGCCGTTGTCGAGCAGCACCCCGACATGAGGCTCCCCCTCCCGCGGCAACAACTCCCCGAGCAACGCCGCGCGGGCCGCCGCACCGGCGGTGACCTGGTGGTGACTGAGCACTCCGCCCTCGTACGCGAGCCCGTCCCTGTGGTCGCCCCACCGCGCCTGTATCAGCTCGGCGAAGGTGCGCGTACTGGTATTGGATCCCATGGCGAGGCAGGGTAATTGACGCACCGTCAGAAATGGAGCCCCTGCGGCGATTGAGCAGCGGGGTCCGGGGCAGAGCCCCGAGGCCGTAACGCCGGTTCGGCGAATACAGCCCCGCCGGCGCTTGAGGCGCGGGGTCCGGGGCAGAGCCCCGAGGCGTCAACCCCGGGGCCCGCCACTCAGAACGTCACGTCCGAGCACGCGTAGAACGCGTTCGCCGTGTCCGCGATCGTCCACACGGCCAGAATCACGTGATGCCCGCTCTTCCCGGAGGGCAACGTGCCGGTGTGCGACAGCGTGGCCGGCGGCTGCCCCTGGTACGGCACCGTGAGGAACGGCGTCGTATTGAGGGACGCCCGCGTCAGCGGCTGGCTCTGGTCCCAGCCGTCCTTGGTGATGTAGTAGCGGAAGTCCGTGGTGGAGTGCCGCGCGGTGAACTGCCAGCGGAAGGTCTGGCTCTGACCGGCCGACACCTGCGTCGTCGGCCAGGCGGTGCCGTTCGGCTGCTTGGCCGCGTCGAGCGCGCCGAAGTTGCCGTGCCCGCCGGAACAGATGTGCCCGTCCGCGGGTCCGGCCGCAGGGAAGCCCTTGAGGCCCTCGACGCTCTGCGGCTCCCACTGGATGTCGCCGCAGCCCTTGACGGTGCCGTTGGCGCACAGCTTCTGCCTGCTGATGGGCAGATCCGTGTAGCCGTGGCCGCTGGCGCCGCCCGCGGAGAGCGCGAACGCTCCCGCGGTGGTCAGGCCGAGCACGGACGCGTACACCTTCGTACGCTTCGAGATCCTTCGCATGCTGCCGCTCCTGGGGGTGTTGGGAGTGCCGGAAGCTGTGCGCACAGCGATAGTTCAGGTCTAGACCAACGCACAATGTAGAACCGTGAGTTGGGCATGTCCAGACCAATCGCAATTCCCGAAGCGTCACTCCCCTCGCCCTGTATAGAAGGCCACCGTCAGGTCCTTCACGAGCAACTTGCGTTCGTAGTCGTCGAGATCGACCAGGCCGCGCGCGGTCAGCCGCGTCACGGTGTCCTCCACCGAGTCCACGACCGAGGTGAGGACGGTGTCCCGCTGCCGCGCGTCGAGGGCCGCGATCCGGCGGCGGCGCATCGCCGCGGCCACCTCCGGCTCGTACTCGATCCGCGTGGGCTGCGCCGAGAACACCTCGATGCCGACCGCCGCGGCGTCCTCTGCGAGCCGCCGGGTGAGCAGATCGCCGAGGATCTCCACGCCCCGCAGCGCGGGCGCGTCCCGGTCGCGGACCTCGGCGGGCAGCCGGGACAGCACCCGCGCGAGCCCCGTCTCCACGCACTCGCGCAGATACGTCTCGTGGTCCGCGACCCCGAGCGTCGCCCGCGCCGTGTCCTTGATCCGCCAGGCGACGAGCACGACGACGCGCAGCGCCTCGCCATTGGCGTCGACCGCCGGCAACGGCTCGCTGCGCCAGTGCCGAAGGCGCAGGTCGACCCGGCGGCGCCGCAGCAGCGGGTTCAGCCACAGCAAGCCCTGCCTGCGCACGCTCCCCCGGTACCGGCCGAAGCGGGTGAGCACCCAGGCCCCGCCGGTGCGCCCGCGCGCGAGCCCGCCGACGCCGAAGGCCGCGAGCGCCCCCGACCCCGCGAGCGCCGCCCACTGCGCGGGGCCGAACCCGGCGCCCACGGACCCGCCGACCCCCGCGAGGTCCGTCACGACCTTGGGCAACGCCCCCGCCCAGCCCGCCGAGGCCGCGGCCCCGGCCGCCCCCACGGCCCCGCCGAACACCCCGAAGGCGCCGGGCAGCGCACGTACGGGACGCTCCTCGATGTCGGGGTCGGCGGACGGCGCGGAGCGGGCCGGGGCGGTGGCGGCGGCGGTGGCGGTGGCGGCCGGGGGCGTACGACGGGCAGCGGGCGCGGTCCGGCTCTTGGCCGCGCTCTTGCCCTCGGCAGCATCAGCCGTGGCCGCACCGGTCGCCTTGGTGACCACCGCCGGGCGCAGCGGCACCGCCACCGGATCGGGGTCGTCACGGAAGAGGAGATGGACCGGAATCTCGGTGGTGGACTCGTTGCGGATGAGCCGCGTGCCGCGCGCCCCTCCGTCGGTTTCGGTCATGGAACCCTCCGCGTCGCGCGTCATGAGAAGAGCCGCCGCCAGGTCTCGGGGCCCGGATAGCCGTCGGCCGCCTTGCCGCGCCAGCCCTGGGCCCGCTGGAACGCCTCGACATTGCGCCGGTCCGCCTCGGTCCAGCGCGGCCCAGGACCCTTGCGGTAGTGCTTGCCGAACCCTTTCTTCACGAGCTGCTCGCCGAGCCGCGTGACATCGGCGCTCGTAGCGCCCTGCCGGAACTTGGCCTTTCCGGGGAAGGCCGACGACCCGGCCCGCTCACCGCCACCGGCGCCCCCGCCGGCCGCCGGAATGCTCCGCCCCTGCCCCTTCGACAGATACGCCCAGGTCGTGGGCCCCGGGATGCCGTCGGCCGCCTTGCCGCGCCAGCCCTGCGCACGCTGGAACGCGCGGGTCGCCCTGCGGTCGGCCTCGCTCCACTTCGGCCCGGGGCCCACCCGGTAGTACCGCTTGCCGCCCCGCTCGACGAGCATCTTCCCGAGCCGGGTCACATGCGAGTTGTTCTTGCCGGGACCGAAGTACTTGGCTCCGGGGAACTTCGTCGACGACGCGCGCGAGCCCGAACTGCCGTCCGTGACCGCCTTGTAGCGCAGCGCGATGTAGTTCTTCGAGTGGCTCCAGTACGCGTACGGGGTGGTCTGCACGCGCGCGCCCGGCCGGGTCTGCTCGTACGCGACGTACTGGGTGCGCGAGGCGTTCGCCCAGCCGCCGAAGATCGTGACGTGCGAGCCCTTCTCCGGGTCGGAGGGGTTGTGGAAGAGCAGGATGTCGCCCGGCTGCAGCTGCGCCTTGGTGATCCGGGTGCCGTACTGGGCGAGGCTCCCGGTCCACTCGTTGCCCGGCAGGCCCCACGCCATCGAGACGAAGCCGGAGCAGTCCTGGCGGTAGCCGTCCTTCCAGTACTTGTTCATGTCGTACGGGACCTTGGCCGAGATCCACGTTCTGGCCCGGTCGAGGATCGCGGTGCGCGAGGTGCCGCGCAGCGTCGGGGGCCGGGTGAGCGAGACGGAGGCGGCGGCCGGGGCCGGTGCTCCGTGCAGGGGGCCGGTGCCGCCCTGGGGTGTCGTGTCGCCGTTGTCCTCGTCGTCCGGGGCCGGGGCCTGGGGCCTGACCTCGCGGTGTTCGGCCGCGGCTGCCGGGGTTGTCTGGAGGCCGCCGATGACGGTGCCCGCGGCGGCGGCGAGGACCAGGGCGTGCCGGGTGCCCACCTTGGTGCGCACCGGGTGGGACACGGAGCGCCGCCACGCGGCGCAGCCCGCGCAGTCGCAGTCCTCGGCCGGGTCGACGTCCACGAATACGGGTGCGCTCATGCGCTCCATGCGATTCCCCTCACACTCCGGTGCCGGACTTTGGAATATCGAGCCTCGATTTCGCACGCAGGAAGCGTCTCAACTGTCCCGACAAATCGCATGTTGACGGTCCGAATGATTGAAATCCTCAGAAATTACCCAAAACCTCGGCGCGTCGAGTGGTCAGGAGCACCCCAGAGGGTCGGGTAAAGTTATGCGGGTCGACAGGCGCCATTAGCTCAGTTGGTTAGAGCAGCGGACTCTTAATCCGCGTGTCCGGGGTTCGAGTCCCTGATGGCGCACCACCCCGAAGGCCCCCCGCTACTGCGGGGGGCCTTCGGCGTACCACGGCGACCCGCCACACCCGCCAGGCGTAAACGTCACGTTTCCCGGCGTATCGCCCTTGCGATCATGAACCGGGGCACAGCACTCTGTCATGGAGCCATTGGCTCCCAAGAGGCTTACGGTACAAGGCAGTTGAAATGGGCACCGTGACATGCCGGGCCCGATCCGGTTGCCGAGCGCGGGGAGAGGGGCCCCGCCCATGAACCGATGTCGAGGGGGGCATCATGCAACCGGAAGGCCGTCGTTCCAGTCCTATGTAAGTAGGTAAGGGTGGGACGGTGGCCCGCCAGCGATACGCCCGGGGGCACGGTCGAGGGGAACCCGTCCCCAGGGCGTCGGACCGACGACCACGCGGTGACGCGTGCGGGGGGATGACTCATGACGTCGACGCCGACGGGCGCGCGGCCAGAATTCGACCCGTCCGAGACGACCCAGCTGCGGGTGCCACCGCACCGCACGGGCAACGGTCTGAGGCGCATCAGAAAGTCACTGCCGCGCTACGACTACGAGCACTACAGCCGGCTCGCCGGGCCACTGACCCAGCCCGACCCCACCAAGCCGTACAAGGTGCGCTATCGCTCACTGCTCTCACAGGAGCCGCACCGGATCAGGGCCGCGCTCATGCTGGGCGCGGCCCCGCTGCTTTCCCTGGTGCTGCTGTTCTGGCTGATGCAGCCCGAGCACTGGACCGAACGGGACTACCCCGCCTACGAGTTCCTGCCCGCGCTCGACATCGTGATGCTCGTGTCCATCGGGCTCATCGAGTTCTTCCGCTGCATGAACGTGCTGTCCAACGCGCACGCGACGCTCGTCGCCCGCGACCCGGTCCCCGTAGTACCCGAGACCGGAACGCGCGTCGCGTTCCTCACCTCGTTCGTGCCGGGAAAAGAGCCGCTGGAGATGGTGACGAAGACCCTGGAGGCCGCAGTGAAGCTGCGCCACCGGGGTCTTCTGCATGTATGGCTGCTCGACGAGGGCGACGACCCGGCGGTCAAGGAGGTCTGCGCGCGCCTGGGCGTACATCACTTCTCCCGCAAGGGAGTTGAGAAGTGGAACCAGCCGAAGGGGCCGCACCGCGCCAAGACCAAGCACGGCAACTACAACGCCTGGCTGGACGCTCACGGTGACGCGTACGACTTCTTCGCCTCCGTCGACACCGACCACGTGCCGCTGCCCAACTACCTGGAGCGGATGCTCGGCTTCTTCCGCGACCCGAACGTCGGGTTCGTCATCGGCCCGCAGGTGTACGGCAATTACGACAACTTCATCACCAAGGCCGCCGAGTCCCAGCAGTTCCTCTTCCACGCGCTGATCCAGCGGGCGGGCAACCGGTACGGCTCACCGATGTTCGTCGGCACCTCGAATGCCGTACGCATCAGGGCGCTCAAGCAGATCGGCGGCCTGTACGACTCCATCACGGAGGACATGGCGACCGGCTTCGAGATCCACCGGCACCGCAACCCCGCCACCGGGAAGAAGTGGCGCTCCGTGTACACGCCGGACGTACTCGCGGTCGGTGAGGGGCCGAGCGCCTGGACGGACTTCTTCACCCAGCAGATGCGCTGGTCGCGCGGCACGTACGAGACGATCCTCAAGCAGTACTGGAAGGGCTTCTTCACGCTCCCGCCGAGCAAGCTCTTCAACTACACGATGATGATCATCTTCTACCCGATGGCGGCGATGAACTGGATTCTGGCGGCGCTGAGTTGTGCGCTGTTCCTGGGTCTCGGCGCCTCGGGTGTGAACATCGACCCGACGATCTGGCTGATGCTGTACGGCAACGCGTCGGCGCTGCAGATCGGGCTCTACGTGTGGAACCGCCGGCACAACGTGTCGCCGCACGAACCCGAGGGTTCCGGCGGCGTCGCCGGCATGGTGATGTCCGCGCTGTCCGCGCCGCTGTACGCGAAGGCGCTGATCGATTCGGTGCTGCGCCGGAAGTCGAAGTTCGTGGTGACACCGAAGGGCGACTCCGCGAGCCCCGACCGGTGGTTCGCGACCTTCCGCTACCACTGGTACTTCATCCTCATCTTCGCCGCGTCCATCGCCGCCGGCTTCCTCTACGGGCACTCCCACCCGGCGATGATCACCTGGGCCTCCTTCGCCCTGCTGATCACCGCCGCCCCGATGTTCGCGTGGCGCTACATGGTCCGCCAGGAGAAGAAGAAGCCGAAGCCGCCCGAGGCCCCGCAGCAGGATCGCCCCGAGCAGCAGGCACCGCCCCGGGCGCACAACGTGCCGCAGCAGCGGCCCAGTTGGGCCGCACAGCCGCGCACCGGGGTGGACGGGGACAACGAACAGACCATGCAGATTTCCCTGGGGGGACGTAACAAGTGAAAGACGGTTCGAGCCGCCGCCGTGCCCGGCGCATAGTCATCGGCACGGTGGTGGTCCTGGCGCTGGCCGGGATGAACGGGCCCTGGCTGTATCGCTTCGGATCGGCCAAGTACCACGAGTACAAGATCAACCGACCGGAGTACAAGGCCGAGAACGGGCACTGGGACGTCATCGAGTTCCCCAAGAACATGCGCCTCAACACGATCCACGCGGCGCTGCTGCACACCGGCAAGATTCTGCTCGTCGCCGGTTCCGGGAACAACCAGAAGAACTTCGACGCGAAGAAGTTCGACACCCGGCTCTACGACCCGGTGAAGAAGACCATCAAGAAGATTCCCACGCCGACCGACCTGTTCTGCACGGGACATACGCAGCTGGCGAACGGGAATCTGCTGATCGCGGGCGGCACCAAGCGCTACGAGAAGCTGAAGGGCGACGTCACCAAGGCCGGCGGCCTGATGATCGTGCACAACGAGGACCCGGACGAGCCCAAGACCATCAAGGCCGGCACCGTCTTCACGGGAAAGAAGAACGGCAAGTCGTTCGTCGCCAAGGACAACATCACGATCGAGCGCGCCAAGAAGGTCTTCGACAAGGCGACCGGGAAGTTCCTGCGCAATGACCCGGGCCTCGGCCGGGTGTACGTGGAGGCGCAGAAGTCCGGCGCCAAGTACGAGACCGGCACCCAGGACAACTACCGGGTGCAGGGCCTGACCGGCCAGGACGCCCGCAATATGTACGGCATCGCGCAGAAACTCGCCCTGGACAAGAAGGACTTCCAGGGAATCAGGGACTCCTACGAGTTCGATCCGGTCGCCGAGCGGTACATCAAGGTCGACCCGATGAACGAGGCGCGCTGGTACCCGACGCTGACCACGCTCTCCGACGGCAAGGTGCTCTCCGTGTCCGGGCTCGACGAGATCGGGCAGCTGGTGCCGGGCAAGAACGAGGTGTACGACCCGAAGACGAAGAAGTGGACGTACCTGAAGGACATCCGGCAGTTCCCGACGTATCCGGCGCTGTTCCAGATGGAGAACGGGAAGATCTTCTACTCGGGTGCGAACGCGGGATACGGGCCGGACAACGTCGGGCGCAAACCCGGGATTTGGGACCTGGCCAGTAATAAGTTCCAGCGGATTCCCGGGCTTTCGGATCCCGGCATGATGGAGACGGCGAACACCGTCGAGCTGCCGCCCGCGCAGGACCAGAAGTACATGGTGATCGGCGGTGGCGGGGTCGGCGAGTCCAAGCTGTCCAGCGAGAAGACCCGGCTCGTCGATCTGAAGGACCAGAACCCGAAGTTCGTGGACGGGCCGAAGATGGACAAGGGGACGCGGTATCCGCAGGCGTCGATCCTGCCAGACGACTCGGTGCTCGTTTCCGGTGGTTCGGAGGACTATCGGGGGCGCGGCGACTCGAACATCCTTGAGGCGCGGATCTACGACACGAAGCGGAACACGTTCAAGCGGGTCGCCGATCCGAACGTGGGGCGCAACTATCACTCCGGGTCGCTGCTGCTGCCCGACGGGCGGGTGCTGTTCTTCGGTTCGGACTCGCTGTACGCGGACAAGGCGAATACGAAGCCGGGGACGTTCGAGCAGCGGATCGAGATGTATACGCCGCCGTATCTGTACCGGGATTCGCGGCCGGCGCTCGAAGGGGGCGAGCGGACGATTCGGCGGGGTGGGTCGGCGACGTACAAGACGGATCATGTGTCGTCCATCAAGACGGCGCGGTTGATTCGGCCGAGTGCGTCCACGCATGTCACGGATGTCGATCAGACGTCGATCGCGCTTGAGTTGAAGAAGTCGGACGACTCGGTCACGGTGACGGTGCCGAGGAGTCGGTCGCTGGTGGAGTCGGGGTGGTACATGCTGTTCGTTACGGACGATGAGGGGACGCCGAGCAAGGCGGAGTGGGTGAAGGTGCCCTAGCGGGTGGCGGGGGACGAGGTCGCCCGGCGACGATCGCTTGATTGGGGTCAGTTGCCCGCTAGTTTCAGGGCGTAGTCGCCCCACCATTCGCCGGCCTTGGGGCCGCCCTTGCAGGTGCCGTCGGATTCGCCGGGGCGTTTGACCCAGAGGTAGGCCTTGACCTGGGGGTCGCCGGTTTTGGTGGTGGGGTTTTCGCCGAGGGCGCGGCCCGGGGGGTTGCACCAGCGTTCGTCGGCGGCGCCTGCCGTGTAGGGGCCGTTGCCGTTGCGGCTCGTGTCGACGACGAAGGGTTTGTTGCCGATCTTCGCCGAGAGTTCCTTGCCGTATCGGACGGACTCGTCGGTGGTGTAGAAGTTCGATACGTTCACCGCGAAGCCGTCGGCCTGGTCGACGCCCGAGCGCTGGAGCGGTTCGAAGATCTGGTCCGGCTTGCCCCAGCCCGCGTTGCCCGCGTCCAGGTAGACCTTCGTGTCCTTGAGGGACTTGAGCTTCTCGACGGCGCCCTTGAGCAGGTCGTAGCGCTCCTCGTGGAACTGCTGCGGCGTGCAGTTGTCCACCATGTGCTGCACCGCGTCGGGCTCCAGGATCACCGTCGCGGGGCGGTCCCCGATGCCCGCGGCGACCTGGTCGATGAACGCCCGGTACGCGTTGCCGTCGGCCGCGCCGCCGCCCGAGTACTGGCCGCAGTCGCGGTGCGGGATGTTGTAGACGACGAGCAGCGCGTCCCGGTCCGCCTTCTGGGCCGCCTCCGTGAAGCCGCGCGCCTGGTCCGTGGCGTTCTCCGGCAGGAGCCATTCGCCGCTGGGCTGCTCGGCGATCCTGCGGACCTTGGCGGCCTCCGCTTCCTTGCCGTCCTTCGCGAGCGCCGCGGCGGCCTTGGCGGCCTTGCTGTCGGGGTTGACCCAGAACGGGTCGGCGCCCTTGGGCTGTTGGGCCACGGGGGACTCAGCGTTGTCGCCCTCCTTGTCCCCTCCTCCGGAGGAGCAGGACGTACACGCCGCCACGAGCAGCGCCGCCCCCACGACGACCGCTCCAGCCCTCGGTTTCCGGTACATCCACTCCCCCTTGGGTGCACTGTCTGGCCCTCAATCGTGGCATACGTCCCCGCCGCGCCACGAGCGCGTACGCCGCTTGTCAAGGACCTGTTACAGCGCCCGCGGCTCGGGTAGGCGGCGGCAAGGAGGACTCTGTTGCGCGGGGTGAAGGGTGGCGCGAATTGACTCACGAGACCCGTGAACTGCGCCTGGCCGCAGCCCTGTTGGAGTACGCCGAGATCTTCCGCGACACCTTCGACCCGCTGAGCTGCCTGCGCCGCCTCACCGACCACTGCGTGGAGCTGCTCGGCGCCCTGGGCGCGGGCGTGCTGCTGGCCCGGCCCTACTGTCCCGCGCCCGCCACCCATCGCGGCCAAAGACCCGATGTCGTACGGGAGTTGCTGGCCTCCGACGGGCCCGCGAGTCCGGCTCATGACACGCTGCGGACCGGTCGTGCGGTGGCGCCCGTCGATCTGGGATCGGTGGCGGCCGCCACCCGCTGGCCCGAGTTCACGGCGATCGCCCGCCGCCGCGGCATCACCTCCGCGTACGCCGTTCCGCTGCGCCGGGCCGAGGACTTCGACGGCGCGCTCACCGTCTTCTTGACTCACCATCCGCCGCGTACCGATGAGTTGGCAATTACCCAGGCGCTCGCCGACGCGGCGGCCATCGGGCTGCACAATCGCCGTGTCCACAGTCAATACCGGGAGCTGACCGGGCAGTTGAGGGCGGCGTTGAGCAGCCGGGTGCTGATCGAGCAGGCGAAGGGCATGCTCGCCGAGCGGTGGGAGACCGTGCCGGACACCGCGTTCGGTGCGCTGCGGAGCTACGCGCGCGCGAACCAACTGCCGCTCGACCAGGTCGCGTCCGAGGTGATCCGCCGCACGCTGCCCGACGAGCGGGTCAGGCCCGGTTCCTCGTGAGCCCTGGGCTGAATCGCCCAGCCGTTCTAGAGTCATAGGGAGTGGCCCAAGACCCTGGCACGCTCGTCTGATGGACCATCACGCCTCCCGTGCCGAGGCCGGGCACTCCCGCAGCCCGTCTCCCGCACGGTCGAGGGCCAGTCCGGCCGGCGGCTCCGGGGGGATCGGGCTGCCGGCCGGGCCAGGTGTCCGGGACGGACCCTCAACTCGCCTGCCGCGCCGCCTTGTCGGGCGCCGTTACGTCGGTGAGGTACGCGGAGACGACCACGTTCGCGGTGTAGCTGCGCGAGGCCTTGTCGAAGCTGCCGCCGCAGGTGATCAGGCGGAGTTCGGCGCGGTCGGAGCGGTGCGGTCCGTACGCCTTGGCCGGGTCGAAGTTCTCGCGTCCGAGCACCCGGACGTCGTCGACGGTGAACGCGGCGACGGAGCCGTCGTCCCTGGTCACGCGCACGGTGTCGCCGGGCTTCGCCTCGCTGAGTCGGTAGAAGACGGCGGTCCGGGTCTCGGTGTCGACGTGCCCGACGAACAGGGCGGTGCCGCGCTCCCCCGGCCGTGCCCCGTCGCCGTACCAGCCGACGGCCCCGGCCCGCGCGTACGGCGGCGGGTCGACGGCGCCGCCCGCGTCCAGGCCGCGGGGCACGACGGGCGCCCGTACCTTCAGCGCGGCGATGTCGACGCGCTGCGGTGCGCCGCCCGCGACGGGCTCGTGGGCGGGCGGCAGGTCGACGTCGGAGGGGCGGCCGACGGCGGCCGCGTCCCCGGTGGTCGGCGAGGAGAGGCCGAGGTCGGTGGCGCCGCGGCCCCACAGCCACAGGCCGAGCAGCAGCACCGCCCAGGCGACGCCCGTGAGGAGCCGTCCGGCGCCCTGCAACCGGTCGTTCATGGCGGGCTCAGCGCCTCGTCTGCGTATCGGCCGACCTGCGGCGGCGCACGCTGCGTACGGCCACGGCGACGGCGGCGACCGCGGCGAGGCCGAGGCCGATGAGGGCGTGCCGGGTGCCGGGGCCCTCGCTGGGGGCGGCGGCCGGGGCCTGGTGGGCGGCGAGGGCCTGCCGCTCGTGGGCGGTGCCGCCGCCGCCCGCGTGCACGGGGGCGGTCGGGGACGGGGTGGGTGAGGCGGAGGCGGCGGCGCCGTCGAGGACGCGGAGGGTGCCCTTGACCTTGGCCTCGACTCCGTCGCAGGTCACCGAGACCGGGTAGGCGCCGGGCGTGGTGGAGGAGGTGACGCGGGCCTCCGCGAAGAGGGTGGGCTCGTCGGCGGAGGGCGCGAGTTCGGCGGGGGCCACGAAGGCGGTGGAGCGGGCGCTGCCCGTGGCGCCCTCGCAGCCGGACACCCTCAGGTCGACCTCGGTGCCCGCGGGGGCGGCGGCCGGGGTGACCGTGACGGACCCTCCGGAGGAACCCCCTGGGCCTGCCGTGTCCGCCGCGTCCGCGGCGCCGACCGGTGCGGCCGCCAGGACGACGACCCCCGTGACACTGACAGCGAGCACACCTGCACGCATCGTGAACCTCCTCTTAGGCAGGGTCACGCTTCGGGTCGCGTTCCGCATCCTGAGAGCCAGCCGCCTCAGGGGTCCCGTGCGTGCATACGATGGCGGTCAGTCGATCGAGAGCCGTATCGAGCGCCGTATCGAGTGCGTATCGAGATCGAGTGCCGTATCGAGTGCCGAGGAGTCCGCACACATGGCAGAGCCCAAGCCCATCGAATCGTGGCTGACCGACATGGACGGGGTCCTCATGCACGAGGGGGTGCCGATCCCGGGGGCGGACGCCTTCATCAAGAAGCTGCGGGACTCCGGCAAGCCGTTCCTCGTCCTCACGAACAACTCGATGTACACGGCCCGTGACCTGCACGCCCGCCTCAACCGGATCGGCCTGGAAGTCCCCGTCGAGAACATCTGGACCTCCGCCCTCGCCACGGCCAGGTTCGTCGACAGCCAGCGGCCGAACGGCACGGCGTACGTGATCGGCGAAGCGGGTCTGACGACGGCGCTGCACGAGGAGGGCTACATCCTCAGCGACTCCGACCCGGACTTCGTGATCCTCGGCGAGACCCGTACGTACTCCTTCGAGTCGCTCACCAAGGCGATCCGGCTGATCAACGGCGGGGCCCGGTTCATCGCCACCAACCCCGACAACACCGGCCCCTCCACGGAGGGCGTGCTGCCCGCGACGGGCTCGGTGGCGGCGCTGATCACGAAGGCGACCGGCAAGGACCCGTACTTCGTGGGCAAGCCCAATCCGCTGATGATGCGGACCGGGCTCAACGCCATCGGGGCGCACTCCGAGTCCAGCGCCATGATCGGCGACCGGATGGACACGGACGTGCTCGCGGGCCTGGAGGCCGGGATGACCACGTATCTCGTGCTGACCGGGCTCACCGCGCAGTCGGACATCGACCGTTTCCCGTTCCGGCCGACCAAGGTGGTCGACTCGATCGCGGACCTCGTCGACCTGGTCTGAACAACGTACGGCGGCGACCGGGGAGGGCTCAGCTGCCGGTCGCCGACTTCCAGTCGTCCACGTACGTCTGGAGGTTCTTCGCGACGTCGTTCCAGTCCGGCTCGAAGATCTGCACACCGTCCATGATCTTGGCGAGTGCGACGGCGTCGTCGTCGGTGGCCTGCACGTCGGCGCGCGGCGAGAAGCCGCCGCCGACGGAGCTGACCTCGCGCTGCTGCTTCGCGTCGAGCATGAAGTCGAGGAGCTTCTTGCCGTTGGCGGTGTGCGGGGCGTTCTTCACGAGGCCGCCCGCGTACGGCAGGGCGAAGGAGCTCGGCTTCCCCGATCCTCCGGAGCCCTTCTTCGGGAACCAGATGCCGAGGTTGGGCATGTCCTTGGACTGGGCGTAGTTCATCTGTACGTCGCCGTTGGCGGCGAGGAGTTCGCCCTTGTCGACCTTCGGGGAGAGCTTGCCGGTGGAGGCGGACGGGCCGACGTTGTTGGCCTGGAGCTTCTTCAGGTAGGCCATCGCCTGCTCCTTGCCGCCGAAGTCGTGCATGGCCTTGACCAGCAGGGCGGTGCCGTCGCCCGCGACACCGGGCGTGGAGTACTGGAGCTTGTTCTTGAACTTGGCGTCGAGGAGCTGCTCCCAGGTGGTGGGCGCGGTCTTCAGCTCCTTCTTGTTGTAGACGAAGCCGAAGTAGTTGTTCACGAGGGACGTCCAGGTGCCCTTCGCGGACTTGTCGGCGCCGTCGACCTGGTCCGAGCCCTTGGGCGTGTACTTCGTCAACAGGCCCTTGTCGTCGGCCTGTTGGATGAACGGGGGCAGGGTCACCAGGACGTCGGCCTGGGTGTTGACCTTCTCGCGGACGGCGCGCTGCACCATCTCGCCGGAGCCGCCCTCCACGTACTTGACCTTGATGCCGGTCTTCTTGGTGAAGTCCTTGAAGACCTTGTCGTACCAGCCGTCGCCGTTCTCGCCCTTGAGGCCGTCGGCGCTGTAGACGGTGACGACCTTGTCGTCGGAGGCGGCGGAGCTGCCGCCGCAGCCGGTGAGGGTCGCGGCGAGGGCGAGGCTGCCGGTGACGGCGGCGACGGTGGTGAGCGTGTTCTTGCGCATGGCGTGGTGAACTCCCGTAGTACGTGAATGAGTTAGCGGTACGAGGCCTTGGTGCGCAGCCGCGAGACGGCCAGCAGGACGAGCAGCGTGGCGGCCATCAGGACCACCGCGATCGCGGAGCCGGTGAACAGGGAGCCGCGGTCGGTGGTCGCGTAGATCTGCACCGGGAGCGGCATCCAGTCCGGCGGGTAGAGCATCATCGTGGCGCTCAACTCGCCCATGGACAGGGCGAAGCAGAGGCCCGCGGCGGCGTTCAGGGAGGGCAGGAGCAGCGGCAGCTTCACCTTCCACAGGACGTACGCGGGCCGGGCGCCGAGGGAGGCCGCGGCCTGTTCGTACGCCGGGTCGAGGCGCTGGAGGGCGGCCGATACGGACTGGTAGGCGAAGGCGGTGACCAGGATCGTGTGGGCGATGATCACGATCCAGCGGGTGCCGTTGAGCAGCATCGGCGGCCGGCTGAACGCGACGAGGACGGCGAGGCCGACGACCACGGACGGCACGGCGACCGGCAGCATGAACAGGGCGTCCATGACCCGGCGCCCGCGCTTCCTCAGCGCGGCGGCCGCGAGCGCGGCCCACCCTCCGGCGACCAGCGCGAGCACGCTCGCGGTGACGGCGGTGACCAGGCTCGTGGTCAGGGCGGTGAGGGAGTCGCCGCTGGTGGCGGCCTTGTAGTGGCCGCCGGTGAAGGCGGCGGGGAGGGCGCCCGACCAGTTCGTGGCGAAGGACGCCGCGAGCACGACGAGGAGGGGCAGGGCGAAGAGGGGCAGGAAGAGGACGAAGAAGAGCCCCCAGGTGGCCCACCTGCCGGCCTTGCTATGGACCAACACGACGGCTCACCACCCGGTACAGGCCGTAAAGGCCCACGGACACAAGGACGTTGACGACGGCGACGACGCAGGCGCCCGGGTAGTCGGACTCCAGGATCGCCTTGCTGTAGACGAGGGTCGGCAGCGTGGTGACGCCCTTGGCGCCGGTGAACAGGACGATGCCGAACTCGTTGAGGCACAGGACGAGGACGAGGCTGCCGCCGGCGGCGAGCGCGGGCAGCGCCTCCGGCAGGATCACCTGCCGCACGATCCGGGCGGGCCGCGCCCCGAGCGAGGCCGCGACCTCCAGCTGCCCCGTGTCGACCTGCGAGAACGCGGCGAGCAGCGGGCGCATCACGAACGGCGTGAAGTACGTGATCTCGGCGAGCAGCACGCCCCACGGCGTGGCCAGGAACTGGAAGGGCCCGGTGGCGGAGCCGGTGACGTCCGTCCACAGCCCGTTGGCCATGCCCACCTGCCCGTACACGAACAGCAGGGCGAGCGTGATCAGGAAGGACGGGAAGGACAGGAAGACATCGATGAACCGGGCGACGCCCTTCGCGCCGGGGAACGGCACGAACGCCACGATCAGCGCGAGCACGAACCCCAGGACGAGACACCCCACCGTCGACCCGACGGCGAGCCACACCGTCGTGCCGAGCGCCTCACGGAACGCGGAGGACGCGAAGACATCGGCGTACGGCTTGAGGGAGGTGCCGCCGGTGTCGGGGGTGAGCGACTGCTGGACGACGAGGTAGAGCGGGTAGAGGAAGACGACGGCGAGGGCGGCGACGGGCGGCAGGGCCCAGATCCAACCGCTGTTGGCCGTACGGGACTTGACGGCGCTCCGGCGGGGTGCGGAAAGGGCGGCGCTAGCCATTGTCCTCACCCACCCCCGCGGAGAGCAGCACCGCGTCCTCCGGCGCGAAGTGGACCGTGACCCGCTCCCCCAGCGCCGGCGGCTCGCGCAGTTCGCGCACGTCGGCCTTGACGCGGTGGCCGTCGACATCGACGTAGAGGCGGTGGGTGGAGCCGCGCCACTGGACCTCGCGGACCTCTCCGGTCAGGGAGTTGGGGCCTTCGCCGAGGCCGACGAGGTGCGGGCGGACGCAGAGGGTGGCGGTGGAACCGGCCGCCGCGTCGCGCCGCTCCGGGACCCTCAGTTCGGTGGAGCCGAAGGAGACGGTGTCCTTGTCCCGCGAACCCACCTGTACGGGAAGGAGGTTGGCGTTGCCGACGAAGGAGGCGGTGAACTCGGTGCGGGGCCTGCGGTACAGGTCCTGCGGAGTGCCGACGTCCTGGAGGCGGGCCTGGTCCATGACGGCTATTCGGTCGGCGAGGGTGAGCGCCTCGACCTGGTCGTGGGTGACGTACAGGATCGAGACGTCGGGCAACTCGCGGTGCAGGCGCGCCAGTTCGGCGAGCATGCCGGAGCGCAGCGTCGCGTCGAGCGCGGACAGCGGCTCGTCGAGCAGCAGCACGCCGGGGCGGACGGCGAGGGCGCGGGCGATGGCGACGCGCTGCTGCTGGCCGCCGGAGAGCTCGCGAGGATAGCGCTTGGCGTAGGCGGCCATGCCGGTCAGTTCGAGGGCCTCGGCGACGCGGGTGGGGATCTCGGTGCGCGGCACCTTCTGCGCGCGCATCCCGAAGGCGACGTTGTCCTCGACGCGCAGGTGCGGGAAGAGCGCGTAACTCTGCACGACCATGCCGATGCCGCGCCGGTGCGGCGGCAGGTCGGTGACGTCGCGCTCGCCGAGGAACACCCGCCCCGAGGTGGGTCGCACGAACCCGGCGACGGCGCGCAGCGCGGTGGTCTTCCCGGATCCGGAGGGCCCGAGCAGGGCCATCACCTCGCCGGGCTCGACGGTCAGGTCGAGGGAGTCGAGGGCGAGGGTGCCGGTGGTGTTGTTGCCGGTCTTGCTGGTGCTGCCGCCGTACGTGACCGAGACCCGGTCGAACCGGATGCCGCTCAGCTTCTGGTCGATGTCTCTCACGGCGGCAACACTCCTGGCGCCGGGTGTCCCTCGCGAAGCGGCCCGGCAACGGGACGGTGAACGGGCACCCAAGCTTGGCCCAGACCCGTTACCTTTCTGTTATGCGGGTGAAGCCGGGTTGCTCAACTCCTGGTGGGCGCTGGGGTGTTACCAGCCCTCCGCGCCCAAACGCGCGGTGAACGAGAACCGGTCCCCCCGGTAAAGCGTCCGGACGCGCTCCAGGGCGCGGCGCCCGGTGTCGTACGAGATCCGGTGGATGAGCAGCATCGGCAGCGCGGGCGGCGTGCCGATCAGCAGGGCCTCGCGCGGGGTCGCGAGCACCGTCTCGATGCGCTCGTCGGCCGAGCCGAACTCGATGTCGAGGCGGTCGTGGACGTAGGCGTAGAACGAGGAGTCGGGGTCGAACTCGGCGTCGAGGCGCGGCATCCGGGCCACGGGAACGTACGTCGATTCGAGGCCGACGCGTTCGTCGTCGGCGAGCAGTACGCGCTCCATGTGCCAGACGGGTTCGCCGCGTTCGAGGCCGATCTCGGCGGCGAGGGCGGGCGGGCACGGGAAGCGTTCGAGGCCGATGAGGGTGCGTCCCGGGCGGCGGCCCTGGCGGCGGACGCCCTCCGTGTACGAGGCGAGGGAGAGCGGCTGGGCGAGTTTCGGTCCCGCGACGACGGTGCCGCGGCCCTGGCGTCGCAGCCGGCCTTCGAGCAGCAGCTCGCGCAGGGCCTGGCGGACGGTTTCGCGGGCGACTTCGTAGCGGAGGGCGAGTTCGCGTTCGGTGGGGAGAGGGTCTCCCTCGGTCAACTCCCGTAGGAGTGCGGCGATTTGGGCTTTCGCGGCGTAGTACTTCGGGATGCGCCCGTGCTCGGGGATGCCGTCGCGCACGGGGGCGCCGGGCGCCTGGTCGTTCGGGTAGTCCACCCGGGGATGTTCGCAGATGGGGGTGAACGTGGGGGTGGAGGCGGGGTTGAGGCGGGGGTTGAGGCAGGGGTGGAGGCCCGGGTTCAGCGTCCTGCGGTGCGGAGGCGGCGGGCTCCGACGACGAGCGTCGCGCCGGCGAGGAGGAGGGCGCCCGCCGTGATGCCCAGGGGCAGCAGGGCGCGGGGGCCCGTCCGGGCGAGTTCGTCGGCGAGGGTCGGGCCCGTGGGCTCCTCGATGGTGAACGGGTAGCCGTTCGACTCGCCGACCCAGTCGCCGTCGTCGTCCCTGCGGCGGACCAGCGCGGCGCTGGCGGTGACGCGGTCGGGGCGGGTGCCGTCGGTGAACGCGAGGCGTACGTCGACGGTGACGGTGTCGCCCGCGCCGACCGAGAAGCCGGGGAATTCGCCGAACACGCCGATGTTCTCGCGGGCCTCGGTGCGCTCGAAGTCGACGGGGCGCCAGCGGGTGCCGTCGCGGAACTCCAGCTTGATGCGCTTCGGCGTCAGGCGCTTGGTCCGGTCGACGAGTACGAGGACCGGGTGGAGGTCGGCGCAACGGGTGGCGGTGGTGTTGGTGAGGTCGAGGGAGAAGCGGTGGGGGGCGGCGCCGGGGTGGTAGGTGGCGGGGCCCTCGTCGATACGGGTGTCGATGGGGAAGTCGCCGTGGGTGGCGGCGGAGCAGGCGCGGGTGCCGGTGTCTGCGACGGCTGGCGTGGGGGGTGTTGGCGCGAGGGTGAAGGCGGCGGTGGCGGCGGTGGCGGTGACGCCGAGGGTGAGTGGGCGGCGCAGTCGCATGGCGGGCCTTTACGGGTCGCGGAACGAATAGCCTCTCCGGCGGGGGTGGGGTGGGTTGTTGCGGCGCGCCGCGGTGTCCTCCGGTTTCCCTCGGTCGGCGCAACCGGTGCCGTGGTTGCGGCCTCGGGGCTCCGCCCCGGCCCCCGCGCCTCAAGCGCCGGCGGGGCTTGGATGTGGTCGTTCGCCGCCGAGGCCGGAGAAGATCGGGGCGCTGCCCCGGACCCCGCGCCTCAAACGCCGGCGGGGCTTGGATGTGGTCGTTCGCCGCCGAGACTGAAAAAGATCGGGGCTCCGCCCCGGCCCCCGCGCCTCAAGCGCCAGCGGGGCTTGGATGTGGTCGTTCGCCGCCGAGGCCGGAAAAGATCGGGGCGCTGCCCCGGACCCCGCGCCTCAAGCGCCGGCGGGGCTTGATTTGCCGAACCGGCGTTACAGACACGGGAGTCCGCCCCCCCCTGCCCGGGGCACGCGGCTTCCCCGCCCTCCCCCGGTACGGGTTACGAGCGGTGAGGGGTGGCGTGGCCGAAGACGGGGGCGAGGATCATGTGGGCGGCGCCTTCGACGGCCAAGGTGTCACCGCCGGGAGCCGCCCGGACGGGTATCGCGGGGCCACCGCCCTCACGCCGCGCGCGGGCCGCGACGACGTGGGCCACACCGCGTACGAAGCGATCCTCGTGCGCGGCCACCGTGCGCCCACCCAAGAGCACCGCGTCGATGTCGAGCAGGCTCACCAGATTCGCCGCGCCCTCGCCGAGCACCCGCGCCGCCTCGTCGAGCCCCTCGTCCGTGCCGGATGCGACCGCCGCGAGGCAGAGCGCCTCGATGCACCCCCGGTTGCCGCAACCGCACACCGGGCCGTCCAACTGGATCACCTGGTGGCCGAATTCGCCCGCACCGGTGCGTGCGCCGCGGTACAGGGCGCCGTCGAGGACGAGGCCCGCGCCGAGCCCCGTACCGAGGTGGAGGTAGGCGAAGGACTGCTCCCCCGCGCCCTCACCCGCACCCTCGCCCTCGCCCTCAAGTGCCAGCGCCAGCGCCGCCGCGTTCGTGTCCTTGTCGACGACGACCGGGAGGCCGAGGCGCTCCGCGAGGGCGTCGCGGAGGGGGAAGCCGTCCCACTGGGGGAAGCCCGTGACCCGGTGCAGTACGCCGCCCATGTGGTCGAGCGGGCCCGGTACCGCGACGCCCACGCCGAGCACGCTCTGGCCGCCGTCCGCGTCGAGCAGCGCGTCCACCTCGCAGGCCGCCGCCGCGAGCACCGCGTCGGAACCCGCCCCCAGGTCCAGCGGCGCCCGCCGCGCCGCGACCACCGCGCCTGACAGGTCGGCGAGCACGATGCGCAGCTCGTCGCGGTCCAGGTGCAGGCCGACCGCGTGCCCGGCCCCCGCGAGCAGCCGCAGGACCGTGCGCGGCTTGCCGCCCGTCGAGGCGCGGCGGCCGGCCTCCACGGCGAGGCCGTCGCCCCGCAGCCGCGCCGTGATCTTGCTGACGGCCTGCGGCGTGAGCCCGGTGCGCTCGGCGAGTTCGAGGCGGCTTATCCCCGTCTCCCCCGCCGTGCGCAGCAGATCGAGCACGAGCGCCGCGTTGTGCCCGCGCAGGGCGCTCAGGTTCGCGCCCACGGTCGCCGCCATGGTCCTCCTCACGTATGCATCACCCTTGCATCGCCCTTGCATCGCCCCTGCGCCATCCTTGCGTCACCCTTGCGTCACCCTGCTCCCCACCAGCCCATCACCAGTCCATCACCAGTCATTGTCTCCCGCGCTTGCACTTTGGCAACACCGTTGCTTAAGTGGAGGCATGACTGGCATGACTGGTATGAGTACTCCGCTCCGCGTGGGGCTCGTCGGGTACGGCCTCGCGGGCTCCGTCTTCCACGCTCCACTGATCGCCGCGACCGAGGGCCTGACCCTGGACACGGTCGTCACCTCGAACCCCGAGCGCCAGGCGCAGGCGCGCGCCGAGCACGGCGACGGCCTGCGCTTCGTCGCGTCCCCCGACGACCTGTGGGAGCACGCGGACGAGCTCGACCTGATCGTCATCGCGTCGCCGAACAAGACGCACGTGCCGCTCGCGAAGGCCGCCATCGAGGCGGGCCTCCCGGTCGTCGTCGACAAGCCGGTCGCGGGCACGGCGGCACAGGCCCGTGAGCTCGCGGAGCTGGCCGAGAAGCAGGGCGTACTGCTGTCCGTCTTTCAGAATCGGCGGTGGGACAACGACTTCCTCACCCTTCGATCCCTCCTCTCCGAGGGCGAGTTGGGGGATGTCTGGCGGTTCGAGTCGCGGTTCGAGCGGTGGCGGCCGCAGCCGAAGGGCGGCTGGCGCGAGTCCGGCGACCCGGAGGAGATCGGCGGGCTGCTGTACGACCTGGGCAGTCACGTCGTCGACCAGGCGCTGGTGCTGTTCGGTCCCGCCGTCGCCGTCTACGCCGAGTCCGACGTGCGCCGCCCCGGCGCCGAGGCCGACGACGACACGTTCATCGCGATCACCCACGCGAACGGCGTCCGCTCGCATCTGTACGTCTCCGCCACCACCGCCCAACTCGGCCCGCGTTTCCGCGTGTTGGGCTCGCAGGCGGGCTACGTGAAGTACGGGCTCGACCCGCAGGAGGCCGCGCTGCGCGACGGGAGGCGTCCGGCGGCCGGTGAGCCGTGGGGCGTGGAGGGCGAGGCCATGTGGGGCCGGGTCGGCTCCGGCGAGTCCCCGCAGACCGGCGGCGGCCGCCCGTACGCGACGCTCGACGGCGACTACCCCGCGTACTACGCCGCCATCGCCGCGGCCCTGCGCGACGGCGCCCCCAACCCGGTCCCCGCCACCCAGGCCGCCGACGCGCTCGACGTCCTGGAGGCGGCCCGCGTGTCCGCCCGCGACGGTGTGGTGGTGAAGCCGTGAGCCCCCTCAACCCCCGTCCCAATCCCGAAGGCGCCCCGCAGATCGCCGAGTTGGAGGAGCAGGAGCGCAGGCTCGTCCTCGACTCGTTCACGTACGACGACGCCTGGGCGCTCGGCAATCTGCTCGTGGAGCTGGCCCGCGAGCGCGGCGCCCCCGTCGCGATCGACATCACGCGCGGCGGCCAGCAGCTGTTCCACGCGGCGCTGGAGGGCTCGGCCCCGGACAACGACGCGTGGATCGCCCGCAAGCGCCGCGTCGTGGAGCGCTACCACGCCTCGTCGTACCTGGTCGGCAGCCGCTTCCGGGCCAAGGGCACGACGTTCGAGGACACCTCGCGCCTCGACCAGGACGTGTACGCGGCCCACGGCGGCGCCTTCCCGGTCACCGTACGGGGAGCGGGAGTCGTCGGCGCCGTCGTGGTCTCCGGGCTGCCGCAGATCGAGGACCACAAGCTGGTCGTGGCGGCGCTTGAGCGGTTCCTCGGCTAGGGCCCCTAACGCGCCGTCAACCGCAGCCGGACCGGTTCCGCCGGGCGCATCGTGATGCCGAACGCCGTCGCGATTTCCCGGTCGTCCTCGGCCACCACCTCGTACGACCGAAGCAGCGTGGCGAGGCCGAGGACGGATTCGAGCATCGCGAACTGCGCGCCGACGCAGGCGCGCGGGCCGCCGCCGAACGGCATCCACGCGTACCGGTGGCGGCCCTTCTCCGCCTCCGGCAGGAAGCGGTCCGGGTCGAAGCGCATCGGGTCCGGCCAGTGGGCGGGGTCCCGGTGCGTGACGTACGCGGAGATGGTGACGTCGGCGCCCGCCGGGAGGAGTACGCCGTCGATCTCGGTGTCGGCGACCGCCTGCCGGCCGACCGCGGCGGCGGCCGGGTACAGCCGCATCGCCTCCTTCACCACGCGTTCGGTGTACGGGAGTTGGTCAAGGTCGGCGGCGCGCGGCGGGCGGCCGTCGGTGAGCACCGAGTCGATCTCCTCGCGGGTGCGGGCCTGGGCCTCAGGGTTCCGGCCGAGCAGGTGCAGGGCGAAGGTGAGCGACGTGGAGGTCGTCTCGTGCCCGGCGAGCAGGAAGACGAGGACCTGGTCGCGGATCTCGTCCGGCGAGAGCGTCTCGCCGTCCTCGGTGCGCGCCTGGATCAGCAGCCCGAGCAGGTCGTCGCCGGGCTCTTCGGCGGCCCTGCGCTCGGCGATCAGGGTGTCGCAGACGGCGTACAACTCCTGGCGCGCGGAGTCGAACCGGCGGTTGCGGGGCGTCGGCCAGTCGGGCTTGACGATGCCGGCGCCGTAGGCGCGCCGCAGGGACGTCTCGCTGATCTCGGGGAAGAAGCGGCGGACGGCCGGGACGGCGGTGTCGATGTCGGCGCCGAAGAGGATCCGGGCGACGGCGCGCAGCGTGAAGAGTTCCATCTCGGCGGCCACGTCCACGCTGTCCCGGCCGCGCCAGCTCTCGGCGGTGGCCTCGGCCTCGCCGACGACGGCCGTGTCGTAGACCCGGATGCCGCGCGGGGTGAACAGCGGCTGGACCAGCCGGCGTTGACGCAGATACGTCTCGTCCTGGCTGGTCAGCAGGCCGTTGCCGAAGGTGCTGCGGAGCTCCTCGTAGAAGAGGTTGTCCTTGCGGAAGTTGCCCGACTCGGTGGCGAGGACCTGCTGGGCGGCCTCGGCGGAGAACAGTCCGTACATGGCGCGCCGCAGTCCGGGCGGTCCCGCGAGGAACTTGACCACGTCGCCGTGGGTTTCGCGGGCCCGCAGGAAGGTGCCGAGCGCGTCGCGCTTCAGGTCGAGCATGGAGCCGAGGAGCGGGGCTCCGGAGGGTATGGGGGCTTGGGCGGTTACTGTCACGATCGGCAGCGTGCGCGCCCCGTTGCGGGCTCGCAACGGGGCGCGGCGACTCTCGCTCAATCTTCACGTTACCGGCGCGTCAACCTCCGGCTCAGGCACGGCCGTTGGCACGGCGCTGCCTGCGGGTCAGGTAGACGGCGCCCGCACCGGTCGCCGCGGTGACCGCCGCGATCGAGCCGAGGACCGCGGTGCCGAGGGAGGGCGTACCGGTGTCGGCGAGCTCACCGCCGCCTCCCGTGCCTCCCGTGCTGCCACCGGAGGCCCCGCCGTCGTCACCGCCGTCGCTCGGCGTGGGGGCAGGGGTGGTGTCGGAGGGGGTGGGGGTCGGGGTGGTCGGTGAGAGGGTGGGGGTCGGGGTGGTCGGTGAAGGGGTGGGGGTAGGAGACGTCGGAGTGGGCGTCGGGGTCGTGGGCGTAGGCGTAGGCGTGGGCGTGGGGAGGCTGTCGTCCTCGCACGTCGGCAGGTCGCCGACGAACGGGTACGCGTGGATCTCCTGGCCCCCGCCGGCGCCCGCCGGGGAGGTGTGGGTCAGCGAACCGGCGCTGTAGAAGCGGCCGTTGAAGCCGGACATCGTCATCGTCGTCGTGCTCGACGGGTTGCCCACCAGAGTGCTTCCGGAGAACTGGGTGCCGCCCGCGAGCTCCACGCTGCTCGCGTCGGGGAAGTTCCACAGCAGCCGGTCGCGCAGTTCGGGCGGGAGCAGGTCCTCGTACGTGTTGATCTTCCGGGCGTCGCCGTAGACGTTGACGAGGACGGTGGCCCCGGACGGGATGCCTGCGAAGCGGTAGCCGGCGGAGCCGCCGCTCGCGGAGATGAGGTCGAAGTCGACGTCGAAGACCTGGATCGGGGAGCTGCCGTCGCCGGTGAACGTCGTCGTGCTGCCGTCGTTGACGGCGGTGCCGGTCGGGGTGCGGCGGGCGCCGTTGTCGTACGCGTAGCAGTGACTGGCGTCGGTGAGGTGTTCCCGGATGCCGGTGTAGGGCCTGGCGGCGTCGGGGTCGCGGACGGCCTTCGACTCCACGACGCCGCTGAACGTGCCCCCGATGCGCGCGACTCCGTCGGCGTCGGCTGCCTCGACGGCCAGCCGCTCCCCCTGGGCGACGGTCAGGTCGCCGCCGGTGGTGATGAAGTCGGTGCCGTCGTCCGGGGGCACGCGCGAGCCGACGCCCGCGATGCCGACGTTGTAGATCCCCGAGGCGCTGGGGTCCTTGTCCTGGTCGTAACCGCCCATGACGACGACCTTGCCCTCGGCCTCCGCGGCGCCCTGGCGCACGAGGAAGTCACCGCCGACGAAGACGTTGATGTTGTTGTCGCGCCCGGACAGGCCGCCGTTGTGAGGCTCCGGATACGAGTCCGGGCACGCGTCCCCGAGACAGGGCCCGAGCCCGTCCGGCAACGGTTCGGCGACCGCGGGCCCGGCGGCGGCCCCCACGACGAGAACCGCGGAGGCGAGGCTCGCCGCCGGCAGCCGGGCGGTGGACAGAGCACGTCTGATTTTTCCCATAGCCGCACTATGAGAATGCTCCCTGCCCACCCCCGCCAGACACGCACCCGCGGGGGCCCAAGGCGCCCCAAACGGCGGCGGGCGCCCCCTCCAGGGGCGCGGGACTGTGGCGGTCTACGGCTCCGCCGCGTGGGCGCAAACGCAACCACAGCAGAACCCGCACCCGCCAACGCACACACAACCAGCAGCCCAAAGAGCGCGCCCCGCCCCCCAGCGGAGAGCGCCTACGCTCCCTTCAGCTCCTGCCGCTGCCGCCCGAGCCCCTCGACCTCCAGCTCCACCACGTCCCCGGCCCGCAGATACGGCTTCGGCTCGGGCTGCCCCATGGCGACGCCCGCCGGCGTGCCGGTGTTGATGACATCGCCGGGGTACAGGGTCATGAACTGGCTGACGTAGCGCACCACTTCGGCCACCGGGAAAATCTGGTCGGCGGTCGTGCCGTCCTGCTTCAGCTCCCCGTTCACCCACAGCTTGAGGCCGAGCGCCTGCGGGTCCTGCACCTCGTCCGCGGTCACGAGCCACGGGCCGAGCGGGTTGAACGTCTCGCAGTTCTTGCCCTTGTCCCACGTGCCGCCGCGCTCGATCTGGAACTCGCGCTCGGACACGTCGTGCGCGACCGCGTACCCGGCGACGCAGGCGAGCGCGGCCTCGTGGGACTCGACGTAGCGGGCCGTGCGCCCGATGACGACGGCCAGCTCGACCTCCCAGTCCGTCTTCTTCGAGCCGCGCGGTACGAGGACCGTGTCGTCGGGGCCGACCACCGTGTCGGCCGCCTTGAAGAACACGACCGGTTCGGCGGGCGGCTCGGCGCCGGTCTCCGCCGCGTGGTCGTGGTAGTTCAGGCCGATGCACACGACCTTGCCGATACGGGCCACCGGCGGGCCGATCCGCAGCCCCGACGCGTCGAGGACGGGCAGTTCTCCGGACGCGGCCGCGGCCCGTACGCGCTCGATCGCGGCGTCGTCGGCGAGCAGCGCCCCGTCGACGTCCGTGACGAGTTCCGACAGGTCCCGCAGGGTTCCCCCGGCGTCGAGCAGCGCGGGGCGTTCGGCTCCGGCAGGACCGACTCGCAGCAGCTTCATGGTGTAACTCCCTCTGCAGTAGGAGGAGCCTCCACGGCCCGGTGCGGCGGGCAGCCAACGGAGGACTGGTCGATCCTCCAAGGAGAACGTCCAGCTGGCAATACCCCGTTCACGGACTGGACCCGGACCGCTGCGCTCCGTGGGGGCTTCAGAGGGCGGGCGCGGCCGCCGCCCCTCCCGCGTACGGCATGTCCCGGTAGAGCACGGCCCGCTCGATCGAGCTCCACGTCGTCGACGTGACGACGTACAGCGCGGCGGCGAGCGGCACGAAGGCCACCGTGAACAGGGTGAAGAAGGACATCAGCGGCATGAACTTGCCCATCGCCGCCATGCCCGGCACCTGCTGCTGCCCCTCCGCGCCCGGCTTGGCGGCGGCCTGCGCCATCTGCCGCTTCGTACGCCGGTAGTTGAAGCTCGCGACGGCGGCGACGAGCGCGAACAGCGCCACGTAGACGAGGCCCTGCTCGCCGAAGAGGCCGCCGTGCGCGAGCGCGTCGTGGAAGCGGCCGCCGAGCGGGGCCGCGCCGAGGGTGTGGCCGAGCAGGGCATTGGGCTCGCCGCCGATGCTCTGGTTGGAGAACAGGTGGTAGAGCAGGAAGAACGCCGGCATCTGGCAGAGCATCGGCAGGCAGCCGGTCAGCGGGGAGACCTTCTCCTCGCGGTGCAGCTCCATGATCGCCTTCTGCATCGCCTCTGGGCTGTTCTTGTGCTTCTTGCGCAGTTCGGCGATGCGCGGCTGGAGCTTGGCCCGCTCGCGCTGCCCGCGGGCCGCCGCCCGCGACAGGGGGTGGACGAGGAGGCGTACGAACGCGGTGAACAGGATGATCGCGGCCGCCGTGGCGGAGGCGCCCAGCAGGGGCTGGAGCAGGTCGGCGAGGTGCTCGACCAGGCTGGCGAAGACGGACATGAACGACGACATGGGTGAGCCCTCCGGGGGTCTCGTCGTGCCGGAAACGGGACGCGGTGTGCGCTTTCGGCGTGACGGACTGCTGCGGAGCGGAAGGGTTCAGCAGGCCGTCGGGGCGAGACGTCCGGGTGCTCGGGGCCGGGGCCGGCCGGAGGCGTCGGGATCGCGCTGCGGCAGGAACGCGGTGCGCCGCTCGCGGTCGCGGATGGCGGTGCGTACGCGGGTGGGCGCCACGGTGGGCGCGGAGCGCGCGGCGAGGACGGCGCAGGCGGCGAGCGCGGAGCCCGCGGCGGCGGTCGCGGCGAACGTGACGGCGCCGACGAAGCTGCCGGTGTCGACGAGCGCCGAGCCGAGGAGGGCGAGGAGCAGCAGGGCGACGGGCCGCAGAAGCGTGGAGCTCCCGCTCGTACGTGCTGCCATGCGCCTGCCTCCTCTCACCACTCTCGTAGTCGTGTCCCGCCCAGTTATACAGGCTCGGTCACGACGGGCTGGAGGAGGCGTCGCGGTTCGAGGAGGGCGCGGCTGACCGGGTCGGCGGGGTGCCGGTCGAGTCCTTCGCCCGGCAGCATCTCGACGTCCTCCAGTTCCACAGGGCCCCCGCACTTCGCGCACTCGCCGACGACGCCGAGCGGCGTCCCGCACACGGCGTGCGTGAACTCACGCATCGGCAGCGAGCCCGGGATCTCCCGCCCCCACGCGCCGAGCGCCCGCACGGCGGGCCACAGCCCGCGCCCGTGCTCGGTGACGACGTACTCGTGGCGCGGCGGCGACTCCTGGTACCGGCGCTTTTCGAGGACGCCGGCGGTGGTGAGCGCCTGGAGCCGGGTCGCGAGGACGGCGCGCGGGATGCCGAGGTGGACGAGGAAGTCGTTATAGCGGCGCACCCCGTAGAGCGCGTCGCGGATCACGAGCAGTGTCCAGCGTTCGCCGACGATCTCCAGCGCGCGGGCGAGCGAGCACTCCTGCGACGCGTAGTCCTTGCCGAGAGCCATGGCCCCACTGTAGCCACTTTCCGCGTTCCAGGTTCAGTGAACGAACCGACCATGCTACGTTCGTCGAGCCGGTAAGTTCATTCACTGAACCTGCGACTGGATAGGCCCTGCCATGCCCCAGCCCACTCAGCCCGTACTCGCCCACCCCCTTCATCCCCGGGCCGCCGAGCCCACCCGCCCCACCGCCACCCTCGCCGTCACGAGCGCGGCGACGGCCGTGGCCCTCATGACGTACACCGCGCCGATGATCACGCTCGCGGACACGGCCGCGTCCCTGCGCACGGGCCTCTCCTCCCAGGCCTGGCTGCTGAACGGCACCCCGCTCGGCCTCGCCGCGCTGCTCCTGGTCGCGGGCAGCCTCGCCGACGACTACGGGCGGCGCCGCGCCTTCGTCCTCGGCACGGCCCTGCTCACCGTCACGACGGCGCTGGGCGCGCTCGCCACCAGCACCCTCCTGTTCACGCTCGCCCGGATCGCGCAGGGCGCGGCGTCGGCGGCGATCCTGGCCGCGAGCCTGGGCCTGCTGGTGTCCGCGTTCCCGACCCCGGCGGGCCGGGTCAAGGCCACCGGGGTGTGGGGCGCGTTCGTCAGCGGCGGCATCGCGCTCGGCCCGGTGGTGGCGGGGGCCGTCACGGACCTCGCCAACTGGCGCTGGGCGTACGGGGTGTTGGCCGCGGCGACGGCCGTGGTCGCGGCCCTCGCGCCCCGCGCCCTCACCGAGTCCCGCTCCCCACGCGGCGGCCGCCCCGACCTCCCCGGCGCCCTGGCCCTCGGCCTCGCGCTCGCCGCCCTCCTCGCGGCCCTCACGCTCGGCCGCGACGGCTGGCTGCGCGCCCCCATCGGCGTACTACTGGCGGCAACTGTGCTGCTGCTCACGGCGTTTGTGGCCATCGAGCGCCGCTCCCGCACGCCGATGATCGACCTGTCGCTGCTGCGCCGCCCCCTCTTCCTGGCGTCGACGGCGGGTGCCTTCTTCACCGGCGTCTCCGTCGTGGCGCTCTTCTCGTACGTCCCCACGCTCGTGCAGCACACGATGGGCGTCACGGCGATGGGCACGGCGGGCCTGTTCGTGCTCTGGTCGGGGACGTCGTTCGTGGTGGCGCTCCAGGCCAGGCGGCTCGCGGGCCGGGTCTCGCCGCGCCACCAACTGGCCGTCGGCTTCGTCCTCCACGCACTGGCGGTGGCGACGATGCTGGGCGCGGCGGGCTCGGGCCACTGGACCCGCCTGGTCCCGGGCCTCGTCGTGTCGGGCGTGGGCAGCGGACTCCTGAACGCCGCGCTCCCCCTGCTCTCCGTCGACTCGGTGCCGGCCGACCGCGCCGCGATGGGCTCGGGCGCGGGCAACACGTCCCGCTACATCGGTTCGGCCGCGGGCGTGGCCCTGATGATCGCGGTGTCGACGTCGACGGGGACCGGCCGCCACGCCCTCGACCGGGGCACGAACGCGGCGTTCATGGTGTCGGGCGCCCTGGCGCTCGCGGCGGCGGGACTGCTGCTCACGCTGCGGGAGCGGAAGCCCGCTCGCCCGTGACCGGAGTCATGCCGCCGGGGCGGAGACCCCCTCGTCCGTGACCGGGTCCCGCGCGAGCACGACGTCGTCCGGCCGTTCGTCGCGGTCGGCCGGACACGCGTACGTCACGGCGAGGGTGACGACGAGGTTGGCGGCGAGCGCGAGAATCCCGGCGTTGACCCCGAACACGGGATCGTGCCCGCCGAAGACCAGCACACACACGATGACGACCCCCACCCCGAGCCCACTCAGCGCCCCCACCAGACTCAACCTCCGCCACACAAGCCCCACCAGCAGCATCGGCACGAGCTGCGCCATCCCCTCGTACGAGATGAGGGAGAGCCGTACGAGGGTGTTGGGCGCGGCATAGGTGAGCACGAGCGCGACCGTCCCGGCGGTGACCACCACGACCTGCGCCCCGGCCTTCTGCACCCGCGACGAGCCGCGCCATCGCGGGACGAGCGACATGACACTGCTCCCCCACATCGTTCCAATGACCAGCATGAAGACGGCCATCGGCACGATGGAGGAGAGCGCGGCCGCGACCCCGACGACCCCCACGACCCACGCGGGCAGCGAATCGACGACGAGCTTGAACAGCGCCAGGTTGGAGTCGGCCCCGGTGAGCCCCGGAACGACGAACAACGCCGCCATGCCAAGGAACATGGGCACGAAGAGCAGCACGTTGTAGGCGGGCAGCCACATCGCGTTGCGCCGCAGCGCGTCGGCGCTGCGCGCGCCCAGGTACCCGGCGACGGTGGTCGGGAAGATGACGACGGTGAGCGCGTTCAGGAAGGTCGTCGTCGCGAACCACCCCTCCCCGTACGGCGATCCACCACTCCCCGGCAACGTAAGCCACGCACTCTTCTCCTCGACGAGCCGATCGAGGAACGCCCCGTAGCCGTCGAAGTAGTGCAACGGCACATAGAAGGCGAGAAACGCGAGCGTGACGATGACGAGCAGGTCCTTCAGCACCGAGACCCAGGCACTCCCCCGCAGCCCACTCACCACGACGAAGAGCGTGGTGACGGCGAAGCCGATGAAATAGGCCCAGTTGAGGCTGACGGCACCGTACGAGATCGTCGAGACGACGACGCCCATCCCCGTGATCTGCAACTGGATGTACGGGAGCAGGAACACGGTGACGAGGACCGCGACGGCCGCACCGAGCCAGGGCTTGCCGTACCGGTGCGCCACCATGTCCGTGATGCTCACGAGCCCGTGCCGCCGCGCGTACGACCAGAGCAGCGGCCCGACGACGTACCCGATGGCGTACCCGCAGGACATATAGGCGACGACGTACAGGACAGGGGCCCCGTAGTTGTACCCCCACCCGGCGGCGCCCAGGTAACTGAAGCTGGTGTACCCCTCCCCCGCCATCAGCACCCACACGAACACGGCGCCGAGGGACCGCCCGCCCACGGACCACTCGGCGAGCCCGCCGCCACCGCCCTTTCCGCGTACGGCGAGCAGCCCGAGGGCGACGGTGGCGACCATGAAGACGCCGAAGAGGGTGGTGGCAACGGCGGCGTTGCTCACTTGCCGGCCTCGCGCATCCTGCGGTCCCCACGCCAGGTGAGCCAGGCGGCGAACGGGGTGACGAGGGTGGCCCCGAGCAACCACACGAACAGGAACGGCAGCCCGAACACGACGGGTTCGACGCGGTTCACGAAGGGCAGCGCGCCGATGTAGAGCACGAAGGGGACGAGGAGCCAGAGCAGGTGGGGCCGTTTGATCACGAACAGGGAGCCTAACGGGGACGTCCTCCGCTATCGGGGACGCATGGCGCTCAGCTTCCCCCACACCACGAGCCGGTACTTGCTGGTGAACTCGGGCGTACAGGTGGTGAGGGTGATGTAGTACCCGGGGTCGTCGTACCCGGCCCCCGGCACGACGCGGCTCCGCGGCACCGGGTTGATGACACCCCCGTCACCGGCCGATGTCTGGGCGAGCGTCTTGTCGACGACGTACGAGTACGAGGCGGACTTCGTCTCCACGGTGAGGGTGTCGCCGCGCCGCAGCCGGTTGATGTACCGGAAGGGTTCGCCGTGGGTGTTGCGGTGCCCGGCGAGCGCGAAGTTGCCGGGGCGGCCGGGCTGGGCGGTGTCCGGGTAGTGGCCCACGTAGCCCTGGTTGAGGACGGCGGACTTGCTGATGCCCTGGGCGACGGGTGCGCGGATGCCGATGCGGGGGATGCCGAGGATGGCGTAGGCCTGGTCCCAGTCGGGGGTGGTTCCGGCGGGGGCGGTGGAGGGGGCGCTCGGGGTGACGGTGGGGTCGGCGGTACCGGCGGCGGGCTCGGTGGACGGGGCCGAGGAGTCCGAGGAGTCCGAGGAGCCGGAGGAGCCGGAGGGGCCCGAGGAGTCACCCCACTGCCGCTCCAGCGCCTGCACCTGCCGGTCGGCGCCGGCCCTGGCCTCCCGGTTGGTCCACCACAGCTGATGCACGACGAGCAGCAGCACGACGAGGCCGAGGGTGACGGCGACTTCGGCACCGTTCCACAGCACACGGCGCGCGGCGGACCGTGGGGCCCGCCCCTGGGCGACGACGACGGGCCTGCCCCCGGGGGCACGCGTACGTTGCATCCGTTGCGACAGCACGCGCGCAAGATAGGTGGTGGGGCGCGAACTCACCAGAGCCTCACCAGAGCCTCACCAGAGCGAGGGGGCGTACGGTCCCGTCCCGATCGGGCGGGTACCCGGCCAAGGTTCCGGCAGTACGGTGTCCCCCATGCGCCCCGACACCCCTGCCACGCCCTCCGAGACCGACCGCGCGAACCACGTCGCGGAAGCCGAGCGCCTGGAGCGCACGGCGGCGATGTACCCCGAGGACGCGGAACACCTGCTCCTCCAGGCCGCGGCCCACTACGAACTCGCCGAGTCCCGCGACCGCGCGACGACGTTGTACGACACCCTGCTCTCCGCCGCCCCCTCCGGCACCCTCAACTCCCCCACCCTGATCCGCGCGCTGAAGGCGGCGAACCTGTGGGAGTACGGCCACGAGGCGGAGGCCAGGGCGATCATCACGGGCGTCCGCACGGCGGCACCACGCGACCCCGGCCCCTGGGTCATCGTGGCCGAGTCCCTGGAAGCCCACGACGAACTCGAACAGGCCCACGAAACCTTCACGGAGGCGCTGAACCTCCTGCTCCCGGACCCCGCCTCCGGCGACGTGGAGTACGCCCAGCACCCCCTCCTCCTGGGCCGCCACCGGGTCCGCCGCCTCCTCGCGGTCGACCACGACACGTGGGACGACCTCGCCGACGAGGTCAACCGCACGTCGGTCTCCCTCGACGAACTCCACGACCCGAAGCGCGTCTGGGCCCTCGGCTCCGAAAACCCGGCAGAGCTGGAGGCCGAAATCACCCGCCTCCGCGCCGAATTGGGCACCTACCGCGAAGCCCTCTCCCGCCCCTTCCCGGTGGCCGTCCTCCACTGGCCCTCGACGGAATACGCGGAACTCCTGTCGGCGTACCCCGCCCTCTCCTCGGAATACCCCTCCTACGAAGCCCACTTGACGTCAACGGAGGCCTCGCTGCGCGAACTGTCGGAGTCGGGCACGGCCAACCTCGGCATCGTCACGGGCACGGTCCCCTCCTACGAGGCCTTCGCAGCGTCCGAGTCCTCCTCCCCGGAGGACGCCTCCCTGCTGCCGCAGTACGCGACGACACTGGCGGCGCGTGGACGCGCGGTGGCGTGGCCGCCGGCGGGTGGGGCGGGGTGTTGGTGCGGGTCGGGGGACGCGTACGAGGTGTGCCACGGGACGGGCCGCTGACGAATCGGCCGACGGCCCAGACGGGCCTCCGCCGCACCGGTCCCTCGGCCACAATGCTCGTATGCCCCACCCCACCCCGTCCTCCGCCGCCGTCTCGGCGCGCATGAGCCGACAGGGCTCCCGCGACACCGCGCCCGAGGTGGCGGTCCGGCGCCTGCTGCACGCGGCCGGGCTGCGCTACCGCCTCAACGTCCCGGTCCCCGGCATGCCCCGGCGCACGATCGACATCACCTTCGGCAAGGACAGGATCGCCGTCTTCATGGACGGCTGCTTCTGGCACGGCTGCCCGCAGCACGCGACGAGTCCGAAGTCCAACGCCGAGTGGTGGCGGACCAAGCTGGACAAGAACATGGCCCGCGATCATGGACAGTGCAGGCTGAGCGTCGGACACCCACTCAACGAGAGATGCCCCGTCACAGGTTCTCAACTTGACTATTTCGAAAGCTACTTAGACGTTCCGTCGGAACCGTCGGCTTCCTCTTACAGATTTTCCTTCTCACTTTCACCGTCGCGCGCTACCGTCTCAATCACCCCCATGAACAGGCGTGTTCGCGCGTACGAGAATGGTCATGTTTCAGCATGCACCAACCTCGGTGAGCAGGCGACCCCACGCAGATCGACCGATACCGAAACCGTGGGCATGGATATGCAGATGAGCCAGGCGTACGACCAGTGGTGCGAGGTGTTGTCCGAGGAGTTCTTTGGTGCATCTCACGCATTGCAGAACACGGTCCTGTACGTCGATGACGACGTGGAGCGTGAGCTCGCCGAACGACACCGAATCGAGACACCGCTCACCGATGCGGTCTCAAGTCGGATGCACTGGGGGAGGTCGGACCGTTCACTCCTCCACGGGATCAGGTACGACTGCCGACTCTGGGCCTCGCAAGGGAGCGTCGGCCCACCCCCAAGCCTTCCCGTGCTCGCAGCCTCCGTTCTCGCGGCCACTCGCATGGCGGCCTCCGATGGAATGCGCCGTACGAACTACCGCGGGCGCTGGTACCAGTTGTTCGGTGTTCCGCAGGAGGGACACCAGGCGAACCGACTCAACCAGGCCCTGGACGACGTAGCCGCGATGTGGGCCGAGTTGGGCTCATGGCTCGACGAAGCCGGTGGACTGTACGGCACCAGCACGGTGAGCACGGACAAGACCTTCTGGCGGGTCGGCTACCCGGTCTCCCAAGCGCTGGTCCGCACGTCGGACCGTCAGATGCTCACTCGGTTCTTCGCGACGACACGGCTCCGCCCACGGAACGCCACGGGGGTTCCGGGTCGGGAGCTTCTGCGCCGACTCGCTGTATGGAGCGCGGGCCGTGGCCGCCAGTTCTCCCCGCGCTTCATGAACGAGGTGCGGCTCGCCTCCCAGAGCGGCAAGGGCGATCCGCTCATCGACATCGCCGCCCTCCTCGAACGGCTCGCCGCTGACTGGGACGGCACACTTCACGAGCCCGAGCGGACACACCGCCGAAAGGCGGCAGGGCTACGGCTTGCGGTGACCGAACGAGGGCAGCGCCTGGAATGGCTCGCGGACATAGCCGAGGGCATCGATGAGACGACCGTCCAGGTACATGGCGGCCGGTCCTTCTCCCTGCGGTCCGACTACGGCGGCGTGTACTCGGGGCTGGAGACTCTCAATCCGTCTGAACCTCAGCTCAGACTCGGTTTACGGCTCGAGGGAAGCGACCTCGTCATCGAGTGGGTACCGCAAGAGGTCGTCCTGCTCCGCATGCATCCAGACCTCGGAGAGTGGGTCAGTACGGAATACTTCGAGCCTGGCGAACACCACTGGATCCTGGCCTCTTCAGCCGAGGCCGCGAAGGTCCGAGCCATGCTCGCCTCGCTCGACTCCAGAATGGTCCCGGAATATAAGGCCCCTGTTCCAGGGTGGGTACTCTTCAAGAGAGTTCGCGCGGTCGACGCCTCAGCGTTCACCAGGACTCTGAACTCGAAGAACGAGCACACCTACGTCCTGCAACCGCAGGTACGCCGGGACACGAAGCTCGTGGGCGGACTACGCATCGCCCGTGAATACCCGTCGGGTTCCGGCGTAGCGGGCCATTACCTCAGTGGTGCCGAGCCGGACTTGCTGCTCCCGGCCGCCCAGGCACCCGACGGAACAGTCGATGTGACGCTGAATGGCCGCACGACGAAACTGAAGGCCGACCCCCGGGTTCCTTTCCCTCTGAGGAAGCTTTCCCTTGAGGAAGGAACGCACCAAGTCGGCACTACGTCGAGCAGTCATGTCTTCACCGTGCACCAGGGGCTCCACGAGGGTCTGCCGGAAGAGACCGGCAGTCTTGGCTATAAGTGCGGCGGAACCGCGGCTGTTCGCGTCAGCACCACAGACGACAGCGGGACGTGGCTCAGGGGAGCCGTCGTCCCGGAAACGATCAAACTGCCACACTCGGTGATCGTCAGGTCCCGGATCCAGGAAGCGTTCTTCCTCGACCCGTACGGCGGGGTCGTGCCTGTGCGAGGCCAGAAGCCCCCTCCGTGGATCAGAAAGCGGGTGCCGGCGGCAGCCGCCGAACCCGCCCTGGAGGTCGAAGCCCCCTCCACATCAGTGTGGTTCGTGTACCGAACCTCCCAGCGCTGGTGGGTGAGAGCCGTCAACACCGACATCCCTGCCCCCGAACTGACCGGGGAGGAGTATGAGTGGGCCGATGTAGTGCGTCGAGCGCACGCCGGTGGCAGATGCGGCCTCCCGGCCTGGGCCCGTTACGTGGAAGCCGCACGGGCAATCGGCAACGAGCACGATCGAGGTGCAGTGTGATGGATATCGGTGACCTGCTTCTTCGGTGGCTCAGCGAGGAAGCGACCGGCCAACTCTCTGAGGTTAAGCAGGGATTGTGGTGGCTCGGCACCAAGGACTGCCCCGAGATCGGGCCGGGCGCGCCAGGCCGCTGGCTGCGCGACGCCGTCTCCCTCGCCTACCTCGACATCGACTGGACCGGACGCCAGTGGTCGGCCGCACCTCCCGTACTCACCCCTCTGCCCAGAGCACAGGGACTCGCCGTCCTCACAGGTAGTCGCACCGCGGCTCTCGATCGGCGTCTGACACAGTGCGTGGAGGACGGGCTCGTCGAGCTGTACCGCGCCCCTTCGGACCGGCCTTCGCAGGACATCCCGCTCCCGGCGTCCCTTCTCGTCCGGTTCAACGAGGTGAGCGAACTCTCCCAACTGGCAGAGGACTTGTGCGTGGAGCATGCCCCCTGCTTCGCCTACCAAGGTGCGGCGCTCCTCTCCGACAACGTTCTTACGGAGAGAACCTCGGTTCCCGAGTTCGGGGCGCCTCTGGAGCAGTACGACTTTGACCAACGTCGCTATGTTCCAGTCCCCCGCCCTCAAGGCCAGGGCCTGTACCGGCTCAAGCGGAGAGACGGCAAGCGAACCTGCCAAGTCCTGCTCGATGACACTTGGTACGAAGCCTCACACGAACACGGTGTCTACGCGGTGCTCGCGCTCCAGGGCAACGCCGCCGACGTATTGCGGTGGCTCCCAGAGGAAGACTGCGGCCGAGACCGCACCGGCACACTCTTCGTCGACTGGGGCTACCCACTCCCGGACCTCCAGCGAAGAGTGGCTGCCATGTGCTCCGGCCTTGCCCCGCGGATCAACGAGGGGGCAGAGAACCTGGCGTACGACAACGTCCCGGAAGTCGTCGCCATCAAGATCGCACGCTCGCTCGGACAGACCCTCGGAGACCAGCAGTGAACGACGCCTCGCCCTCGGAGCCTTCAGCCTCGCAAGCTCCGGATCTCGATGTCATCGGCTCCTTCGAGCATTTGAAGGACGCCCTCTTCCGTTATTACGACACACCATTCGGCCTCGCTGACAAGCAACTCCAGGAGGAACGGCGGCTGCTGTTCGACCGGGACGGTGGCGCCTGGCGGCGACCGCTGATCGAGGTACGGCCCCAGTACGTCACCTCGGGCATGAGCATCGCCGACTCGGTCCACACCGTAGGGGCTCATCCAGATCTCGCCGAACTGGTCAAACTTGGACTCCTCCACGAGGTTCCGTCGCTGTACGAGCACCAGCACCGAGCGCTTGCCGCGGCGGTGCGGGACAACCGGGACGTCGTCGTCACGGCGGGCACGGGGTCCGGGAAGACCGAGTCGTTCCTGCTGCCAATTCTGGCGGACCTGATACGCGAATCCGAATCGTGGACACCGGCGTCCTTGCCGGTCAACAGATGGTGGCCCTCACCCAACGGGGATTTCCAGGCGCAGCGTACGGGCGAGCGCGGGCGGCACGCCGCTGTGCGCGCCCTCGTCCTGTACCCGATGAACGCGCTGGTCGACGACCAGATGATGCGTCTGCGCAAGGCTCTGGACAGCGATGGTGTCCGCGAATGGCTCGCGCGCCGACGCCCCGGCCACCGCTTCTACTTCGGCCGGTACACAGGTGCCACGCCGGTGCCCGGCGAGATCGGTTCCCCCACCGGAGTCCGAACTCTCCGCGAGGAATTCGCCGAGTCCGAGAAGCGCAGTCGCCGGGCTCAGAGCCTCGAAGGCGACGCCCGGTACTTCATCCCGCGCCTCGACGGCGGCGAAATGCGCTCACGCTGGGACATGCTCCAGGCACCACCAGACATCATGATCACGAACTACAGCATGCTGAACGTCATGCTGATGCGGCCACGCGAGTCGGCAATCTTCGAGAAGACTCGCCGCTGGCTCGACGAAGTACCCGACGCACGCTTCACGTTGGTCGTCGACGAGCTCCACATGTACCGCGGGACAGCGGGCACCGAGATCGCTTATCTGCTGAGGAACCTCCGGCACCGTCTGGGCCTCGACCACAGGCCGGACAAATTCCGTGTGATGGCGGCGTCCGCCTCACTCGAGGCGCCGCGCGATCTCGACTTCCTCCAGGAGTTCTTCGGGGTCGAGCGCGACCGCTTCGAAGTACTTGGGGGCCGACTCGTCCTGCCCGCGGACACCGCCACCGATGTCTCCGGCTTCGCCACCGAGTTCGCCCAACTTTCTCAGCAACCCGATCCTACCGAGTCGGACGAACTCCTCGCTCGGTCCAAGGCGGGTGAGGCACTCACCAATGCCCTGCGCGACGGGGATCGCCTCACCTCGGACTTCGACACCTCGGTCTCCGACAGACTCTTCCCTGCTGCTCGGGACGCAAGCCAGCGGCGAGCGGCGATGTCCGGTGTCCTCGCGGCGCTGCGCACCACCACACTGCCGGACGCTCCACGGCTGCGCGGACACCTGTTCTTCCGCAACATCCCCGGAGTCTGGGCCTGTTCCGATCCGACGTGCAGCGCGATAGCCCGGGAGTCGGAGAGCGACCGAACAGTGGGCAAGCTCTACTCCCGTCCAACGTCTCGCTGTGACTGCGGCTCCAGGGTCCTGGAGTTGCTCTACTGCCAGAACTGCGGGGATGTGTTCCTGGGCGGCTACGCTCCCGAATCCGCTTTCAAGAAGCGCAGGGCCAAGGGCTTCGAGGCAGGACTACTCGCGGACCTCCCTGATCTCGACTCGCTGCCCGACAACGCATCGCTCGGTGCCAATGCCGCGAACTACGTCGTCTACTGGCCCCGTACGCGGGAGCCCTCCTTGGACAAGCACGACTGGACTTCCAGCTCGGACAAGGGGGCCATGAGCGCCGAGTTCGAGTTCAAACGGAGCTCCTACGATCCGCGAACGGGCACACTGCGCAACCACCGGAACCACACCGGATGGTCCTTCCACGTCAGCATCCCGGAGACGAAACGCGGGCACAGCCGCCTCAAACCCGAGAACCTCCCTGCTGCCCCGACCCGTTGTCCCGCCTGCAACGACAACTGGGAGATCCGCAACATCGGGAGTGAGCATTTCAGCCTGAGTGACCCAAGGCGTCTGCGCACACCCGTACGATCCATGCGCACCGGTTTCGAGAAGGTCAACCAGGTACTGACCACCGGAATCTTCTCGCAGCTGACTCATCGGCAGGCAGTCGTCTTCTCCGACAGCCGTCAGGACGCGGCCAAACTCGCGGCAGGCCTTGGACTCCGGCACTACCAGGACCTCCAGCGTCTCCTCCTCGCCAAGGAGGTCACGGAGCAAGGTGAACCTGTGACCGACCTCGCCACCGTGCAGGGTTACTACCGCAAGGACGTGGCGCCACCGATCTACGTGGCCGATGCCAAAGCGGCCCGCTCCCGCCTCCGCGCCCGGGACCGCGAGACGTATGACGCGTGGGAAAAGCTCGTGAAGTCCGATTCGGCAGGCGGCCTGGACGACCTCGACGACACCCCCGCCCCTGAGACCGAAGCCGATCTGCACGAAGTGCTGAGCCGGGTCCCCAGCCTGGACAGCCACGCCGCAACCGTTGCCGAGCATCTCGTCCATCTTGGAGTCAATCCGGGCGGGCCCGGAGCGTCGCTCCAGAGAACCCAGTACCAGCAGGGCTCCCCGGCCTCACCCTGGTCCTCGCTCTATCGGTGGCCCGACGATCCTGATGGCAAAGTCCGCGATGAGTCGTCGAGCATGCTGAGCGAGCGGCAGCGAAATCTCCGGGACGAGATCTGGGAGTCTCTCAGACGAGAACTCCTGATGGGCCTGTTCGGCAGTGCAGGAAGGGACTTCGAGTCCCTTGGTCTCGGCTGGCTTACCCTCTCGACCGACAAGACGTCACTCGACGCTCCCCGCTCCTCGAACGCTGCGCTCATCCGCGGCAGCCTGCGTGTACTGGGCCACTTGCGCAGGTTCGCCGGCCTGCGCACCGCCGCTGACGCACCTCCCCGCCCCCTGCGCGACTACTGGCGAAAGATTGCGGAGGCATCCGGGGGCGGCAGTACGGCGGAGGACGTACAGCGTCAGGCGGAGCAGGCATGGGGCAACGCGGTTGTCGGCTATGTCATCCAGCCCGAACACGTTGCCCTCCGCCATGGAGAGAACAAGGCATGGACTTGCGGCCAGTGCACACGCCGGCACCTCCACCCCGGGACTGGCATCTGCACCAAGTGCGGAACCACGCTCCCGAACGAGGCCATCCCCTTCAACGCGCCAGATGACGACTACTACGCCTGGATGGCCAATAACGGAACCGGCAATTTCCGGCTCAACACGGCGGAACTCACCGGCCAAACCGACAGAATTGAGGCTCAAGGCCGCCAGGCCCGGTTTCAAGGCGTCCTCCTGGACGAGACGGAGAAGCCCCGGCCCGACACCCTCGACGTGTTGTCCGTGACCACCACCATGGAGGCCGGTGTTGACATCGGTCCGCTCTCCGTCGTGCTGATGGCGAACATGCCGCCCACCCGCTTCAACTACCAGCAGCGAGTTGGACGCGCTGGACGACGTGGCTCGCCCGTCGCCCTGGCCCTCACCGTATGCCGCGGCCGAAGCCACGATGAGCACTATTTCCAGGACCCGAAGCGCATCACGGACGCGCCCACTCCCGCGCCTTATCTGTCCACGGAAATGGAAGACATCTACCGGCGTGTGCTGGCCTCCGAGGTACTGCGCAGAGCCTTCGACGCCACCCGTGAGGCCTCGTCGGACGAATCCGAACTCGATCCAACTCGAAATGTTCACGGGCGATTTGGCCTGGCTCAGGACTGGACAGCCGTCCGATTCGAGATCGAAGCGTGGATCACATCCGAACACCGACAGATCCGCGCGCTCGCCGACGCCCTGGCCGCGCACACGCGCGGTACGGGCATGGCCGAGGACGCCATACTCTGGATCACGGAGGGTCTCATCTCCCGTGTGACAGCTGTCGCGGAGGCGCCGCACGGCCACCAGGACCTGAGCCAGCGACTCGCGGAAGCCGGCGTCCTCCCGATGTTCGGCTTCCCGACCTCCGCCCGCTACCTCTACACCCGCAAACCGATCCGGTCCTATCCCTGGCCTCCCCCAGGCGTGGTGGACCGCTCGCTCGACATCGCCATCGCCCAGTTCGCGCCGGGTGCGGAGACCGTGAAGGACGGGAGCGTGCACACCGCGCTCGGCGTCGCCGCCTATGAGCCCACCGGAAGAGACCCACGAGCGGTATCGGATCCCCTGGGCGAGGCCCGCCATATCGGTATGTGCCGGGCTTGCGGCCACCTCGACGAAGATGCGAAGCCCAGGCCCGAATCCGAGGCACACGACAACACCGACGTACGGAATCTTCCGTGCCCAGCATGCGAAGCCGACGACGGATCATTCCGGGAGATTCCGCTCCGCCAGCCCGCCGGTTTCTTCACCGGTGGCAAGCCCCGGGACTTCGACGGCAACTTCTCGTGGCGCGCCCGATCGCTGTCACCCCGCACCGCTGCCGACCTGGAGACCGGCGCGCCACTGAAGCACATCGAATCAAGGCTGGTTGTCCATGCGGGCAAGGGCCGTCGCTACGCGGTGAATGACAACAGCGGACGTCTCTTCCACTTCTCCCCCGCCAAGGCGACCGGCAAGTGGTCCGGGGCTCTTGTCGAGGCCGAAGCGGCGTCGGTCCACGCCCCGTGGTTGTCGACCGATACAGGGACGGACAGCAGCACGGTCAGCACCGCCATTGGCGCGGTCCAGCACACCGATCTCTTCCTGCTCGGGCCGACATCGGGTGAGCTCCCTGAACTCGGCCTCCGACTGAACCTCGCCTCTGTCCCCCAAGTGACGGGCTTCCCCGATGATCGGTCAGGGCGGCGTGCCGCCTGGTACTCGCTCGCCGCACTGCTCCGGGTGGCGGCCGGCGACATCCTGCAGGTCCAGCCGAACGAGATCGCCGCGGGTATCCACGGAGCGGGTTCGGCGCACAACCGCGCCCGGACCTTCGCGTTCCTCTCCGACACCCTCGACAATGGGGCCGGCTATTGCACTCACCTCGCCGAGCCGGATGTCTTCCGGGAGCTGATGACCGCCGCGCGCCAGATGCTGGAGAGGTTCCGCACCGGCAACCATGGGAAAGAGTGCGGCGGTTCCTGCTACGAGTGCCTGCGCGACTACACCAATATGGCCTACCACTCACTCCTCGACTGGCGTCTCGCTGAGGACCTGCTCTCCATCCTCTCCGGCAGGACCTCGGAAGGCATTCGGCCCCGGCAGGCGAGCCGACTCCTGACGAACTGGTCAAGCGACTTCGCGGAAGACGAGGCCGAGTTCGTGCCCGACCTGGGGGGAGCCGGCCCGGCGGTCCTCTTCGAGGGGCGCCTCTGGGTCACTGCGAAGAGCCCCTTCGAGGCCACTGACTCCGAGATGAATGCCGCTCGGATCATTCGTGTCCGGCAGGCCGCGGCAGCGGACAAGAGGGGCGTGCCGGACGTCGTGTTCGTCGATGACTTCCTGTTGGACAAGGCACCGTCTCGTGTCAACGCGCTGGTCACCGGATTCGAGGGGCCGTGATGACAGTCGCCGAAGACCGTCAACCGCACGACTATCGTTGACACACCTGAACGCACCCATTGGCAACACACCGAACAGGAAAGGCAATTGCTCCCCTTCGAGAGAGACAAGACTGCGGCCTCCTGGATCGTGAACCAGGAGCTCGTGAGGCAGGACGCGGAACTCGTCGCAGTAGCCGAGCGCATCCGGTCACTCGATCCGGAGGGAAGGCGGTTCGCCGCAGTGCTCCGGGACACCATCGACCAGCTCCTCAATGGCGAGGTGACAGGACGCTACGACTGGAAGACGCTCTTCAAGACCGAGAAGACGCACGCAGGCACGATGGTGGAGATCAACCTGCAGCGTGAGTTCGAGTTCGACGATGGCGATCCCATGGACTACCGGATCGCCGGCGTCGACGTGGACTGCAAGTACTCCCAGCTGTTCGGCGGCTGGATGATCCCGCCTGAGGCCGTGGGGCACCTGTGCCTCGTGCTGTGGGCCGACGACTACACGTCCCGCTGGAGTGCCGGCGTCGTACGGATACACCGCGAGTGGCTGAATGGCACCAACAGGGACATGAAGCACACCCTCAAAGCCGAACACCGAAACAAGATCTACTGGCTGTGGTTCGAGGAGGAGCTTCCCGAAAACGTGCTGCTCCACATGAATCCCGGCGACCGAAACGCGGTGTTCGCTCCGAAGTCCGGCCAGCAGCGCTTGAACGAACTCTTCAGGCGAGCACAGGGACGCCGGATCGGCCGGAACGTCGTCCGGACAGTCGCTCAGCAGAAGGACTACATGAAGCGGGTTCGCGGTAACGGTGGATCCCGCTCCGCACTGCGCCCCGAAGGGATCCTCATCATGGGGGACTACGCCAGCCACCAGGCCATCGCCGCCCGGCTGGGCATCCCCGTGCCACAGGAAGGCGAATTCGTCAGCGTCCGCGTAGTCAAGGCCAGGTCGGAGCACGCTTCCCAGCCACAAATCGAACTCGACGGCTCGATGTGGACATGTGCCGGGCATGATGACCCCTACGAGCGCGGCCCGCTGCTTCCTACACACACCGCGATCAGCGGCACATGAGTCTCCGGGCGTTTCTCCATACCGAGCAAGGGAGTTGAGCAGTGCCAGGCGATCCCCATCAGCCCCGGGAGCTGCCGTTGATCAGGCAGTACAAGGACTGGCTGCAGCGGAATCCGCCAGAGGACAGCCCTGACAGAGCGGCCTTCTTCTCCCAGGGCACCGTCGTACTCGACACGAATGTGCTCCTGAGCCTGTACGAGTACACCCCTGATGCCCGTGCCGAAGTACTCCAGGCCCTTGCGTCGGTCCAGGACCGTCTTTGGCTCCCGCACCAGGTTGGACTGGAATTCGTCAAGGGCCGCCACCGCGTCATCGCCGAACGGCACAAGGCCCTGAAGGCCGCTCCAAATTCCATCAACAAGCACATGGGAGAGGCCAACAAGGCAATCATTGCCGCCAGGCAACTCGTGCAGGATTTGCTCCTCAAGTACGCCCGGGACATCACGGGCAGCGAGGAACTCGCCTCGCTCATATCCAGCCAGTCCATTGATGCACTGCTTGGCGACTGGAAGAAGGAACTCATCGCACGTGTGAAGAGCCTGAGCGCAGGCAGCGACATAGCTCTTTCATCGGTTGACGCAGAGGACCCGGTCCTACCGAAGGTTGCCGAACTCTTCGGCGAGAACGTGGCCGCTCAGCCCAGCCCGGACGAGTTGCGCCACAGAGTTGAGGAGGCATCTTCATACAGGTTTCCCAACAAGATCCCTCCGGGGTTCTCCGACGCAGGCAAGGGAACCCCAATCGACGCGGCCGGCGATTACCTGCTCTGGGAGGAGGTAATCCGGTTTGCCAGCGACTCGACAGAACGTGAGCACCTGCTGTTCGTTTCCAGTGACACAAAAGAAGACTGGTATGAGACAGAGGGGGGTCAGCGCCGACCATGGCCCTCACTGGCCACCGAGATGAGGATCCGCGCAGGTACCGAATTGCGCATTGAAACTCCCGGACAGTTCTACCGCGGTGTGAAGCAGTATCTGCACGCCCGCATAGCCGATACGACATACGAAGAGATCGACCGAGCTGCGGAGGTCCCGAGCAACCCTGTCATCACGGATTCCGGAGCTGTCGGTGCGGCCCCTCCCACTGAACTCGTCCTGGCCGCCACAAAGGCCGCAGGGCTCAGCCCGTCGGCACTGCGAACGATGGATGATCTGGCCGACATCCAACGTCTGACCTGGTGGCTGATTGGCGTTACTGCTCAACTCGGCAGACGCACACCGAGCGACGATGAACCCGACGTCGCGCTTGAGGCAGCGATCCGAGCAGAGGAGCCACCCTCTGCTCACTGGCATCCGGGCACCACACTTCGGCTTGGCGAATGGCCCTATCGGAGTTCAACATGGATCGCGCCTTGGTTCGCACAAGCCGTGAACAGCACTTCCCAGAACGACAGACGGACCCTCCAGGCCCTAGCAGCCCAGCACTTGGACCTTGCGCCGCCCCCGGCTTGAGGCAGCCCCGCCCCACACAATCGGAGATGCACATGCCCGACCCCGAGCCTCCCGTTGAATCCTGGCAGCGGGAAAAGGCCAATACGCGACATGCCTTGCAGGTCCTGGCTTCACAGATGGACGAGCACACTCGGGGACAAGACCTTTTCGTGGCGTACACATACGCCAAGAAAGTGGCAGCCAGAGCCCTACAGGCAAGGATGTTCATGCACTTGCCCGAAAGGAACGAGGATTTCCACCGAATTCATGCGCGCGTACAAGCTGAACTCGACGCGCGCTACGGAAACTTCTTTCCCGATGGGTTCCTGAAAACCCCGTACAGTGGACAGCTGCACGAACGCCTCTTCTCTCTGCTGCAAGAGAACCTGAACACCGACCTCGAGGGAGACATGCTGCGCATCGTGACTGCCGACAGCGTGCACACCGAGCGTCGAGCCCGTGAACTAAGGGAACTCGGTCTCGACGTGGAGTGCCGCAAGGCCAAGGAAGGTGACTTCTACAATCTCCATTCGCTTGACCTGACCTTTGAGCGACTGCCCTCGCTTGTCAGAACCATCACGCGAAGCAAAGTGAAGGAGAAATCAGAGAGGGATCGCCTCCTCGAGCGCGCAGGAATCCAATCCGCATGAAAAGCGACCCCTCCTGGGAACCACCGGCGGGCTCCTGGGCCTCTTCGGCAGCGCGCCGCCGGAACATGCAGGCAATCCGCAGCAGAGATACCGCACCCGAGCGGCTGGTACGCCACCTCGTTCACGCTCAAGGGTTGAGATATCGGGTAGCAGCAAAGCCGCTATCCGATTTGCGGCGCACTGCGGACATGGTGTTCCGTCCGGTGAAACTCGCCGTATTCATCGACGGGTGCTACTGGCACGGCTGCCCCGAGCATTACGTGCCGCCCAAGACCAACTCGGGCTATTGGTCCGACAAAGTAGCGCGGAACATGACCCGCGACGCAGACACCAACCAGCGCCTCAAGGAAGCCGGTTGGACCGTTCTACGGTTCTGGGAACACGAGTCACCCGACGACTGCGCGCTCGCCATCGTCGACACTGTCAGCCACCTTCGCGCTGACAGGGGTTGAAAGGTCGTCGACCGCGAACAACGCACCACTGTCACGCTGGCTGACGAGTTTGCGCTTTCTCCGCTTCCTCACGGGAGCAACGACTCCCGCCTCGCGCGCCGCTTCCAATGCCTTGCGGATCTGCACTCCGACCGCCTCGGCCACTGGCGGTGGAAAGGCGTTCCCCACTTGCCGGTAGGCCGCCGTCTTCCCGCCGGAGAACTTCCAGGTATCCGGGAAACCTTGGATCAGCGCGGCTTGGGTCACCGTTAGCTTTGGCCCCGAGTCCGCGTATAGATCGCGCTCCTCGGTCCCCTTTGCCTCCATCTCAACGATCTCGTTCGCAACACCAAGCCCACACACTCCGAGCTCCGCCCAGGCCTTCTTGGCTCGCGTCGGGCCCAAGTCAGCCCCGCCATGCTTCTTCGAGCCGCCGACGAGCGTCGGCGCCACTCCCCTGTCCGCCTTCTCGAGCCAGCGGTCATACCACTCGTCGGCACGCGGATCGTCCGACGCGTTGTACCGCTTACGCATGGTGTCCTTCAACGCCATTGCGACCGTGAGCAGCGGCTTCGTCTCAGGCTTCTTCTTCTCAAAGAAGGGAAAGTATTCCTTCTTCAACGCGACGAGAATGGCGCGCGGACGAAGCTGCGGTACCCCATAGTTCTTCGCCTCCAGAACCTCCCAGTAGCACTTCTTGTATCCCAAGCGCCTGAGTTCTGTGAGGATCTCTTCGCGGTAGTCACGGAACTTTTCGTACGGCTCCAAGAGCCCCCGAACGTTCTCGATCAACACTGCCTTGGGTTCAAGCTCATCAACCAGATCAAGCATGTATGGGAAGAGGTCACGCTCGTCGTGCTTCCCCAGCTGCTTGCCGGCCAGGGAAAATGGAGGGCAAGGCACCCCCCCGGCCAGGAGATCAAGGTCTCCTCGCTCCAGCCCCAGCCCCGTACGGAGCTCCTTGGGATCGATCTTGGTGAGGTCCCCCTGCATAATCTCGCAGCCATCCCACTCCTCGTCGCGCTCGACGTTCTGCCTCAACGTTGCGACCGCGTGCGAGTCGATCTCGATCAACGCAAGGTGCCGGAACAACGCGGCGTGAAGCCCCTGCGCCTGGCCCCCCGCCCCAGCGCAGATCTCAATCGAGGTCAGCTCCCTCTCAGTGCTGGCCATGCACCCTCCTTTCCGACTTACTCAACTGGCGCCGATTGCCACCAGTCATTACAGAGGGTGACAGACCCCACTGACAGCGCGACCTTCCCAAGTGTGCGGCATGCCGCGCCCCTTCTGCCCCACAGCCCCCGCGAGAGCGAACACTCATACGATATTGCCTATGCCGCGCTACGACTGGACCCGGGAAGAGCTCCTGCTGGCCTGCGCGCTGGTCGTCGACAACGGCTGGCGGGAGCTCCGGAGCACCGACCCACGGATCATGGAGCTGTCCGAACTCCTGAGGGCCCTGCCCGTGCATGAAGGTGCGGCGGAAAGCGACCCGAATTTCCGTTCCCCGAACAGCGTCAAGCTCAAGACGAGCAACATCATGACGGCGTACCGCGGCTATCACGGGACGCTCATGAAGGGAGGCCGAGGAACCCTCAAGGTCGTTGAGGACTTCACCGAACACCCTGCGGAGATGCTCGCCGCCGCCTACTCCCTTCGCGCAGGAATCGCCTCTGGCGAGCTCCTGGCCATATCGGAGCAGGCTGACGACGGAGACAGTGATCCGGTCGACGTGCTTGAAGGACGCCTGCTCGCACGCTGGGCCCACTACCGCGAACGTGACCGCAGCCTGCGCACCCGCAAGATCCAGAGCGTCACGAGGAGCGGCCTGACGATCCGCTGCGAAGTGTGCGGTTTCGACTTCCATCAGATTTACGGCGGGCTGGGAGACGGCTACATAGAGGTACACCACAGGCTCCCCCTCCACATATCCGGCCCCACCAAGACCCAGCCTGACGACCTGGCCCTCCTATGCGCCAACTGCCACCGCATGTGTCACAAGAGCTTCCGCGACAAATCCTGGCGCACTCCCGACGAGCTGAAGGCCGAGATGGAGAAGTCCGCAGACGACTGAACCTTGCCGAGCCATGAGACACAGGCTTCGCTCGGGTCCCGCCTCATGCCGCTGCCCTGACCACATGCTGATCCAGGTCAACGCCGAAATCGGTAGCAAGAACCAGCTGCAGCCGCCGGTATGCCTGCACCTCGCGTCGGAGCCTTTCCTCGACCGCGGTCGTCAAGCCGCCCCCGCCTCGTATCGCACCACAGCCTGATCCAGGAGATCGTCCGGATCGCATCCCCGCGCCGCTGCCCAGTGCAGCAAGTCGGCGATCAACTCGACAGCGGGCTGGGCGAGCCCGGTCGGAGCCTTCACCGCGAACAGGAGCGGGCGCCCTCGGTGATCCTGGTAGGTCTGCAAGATTGCGCTGGCACGTCGGATGCCAGAGATGAATTGGGCGTCAGGGACCTCCAGTTCACACCACACCGCCTTCCCCGAAGCCGTGAGCAGCGTGCCCCACTCCGCGACGAGCGCCGCGACCAGATGGAGCCCGCGGCCGCACTCCGCACCGCACTCCACCCCCGTTACCAGCGGGATCGCGTGACTCTGGTCGTGGACTTCGATACAGAGACGGCCGTCCCTGAGCTCCAGGACCAAGGCTGCCAGGGCGCCCGCGCCTACGTGATGCAGGACGTTCGTCGCGAGTTCCGTCACGACGAGCTGGACCTCCTCCACGAGGGATTCGAGCGCCCAGAGCTCCAGCAGGCCGGCGGCCTCCTGGCGCAGGCGGCGCATTTCCAGCGGGGCCGCCTCGAAGGGCAGCACGTAACGGAGTTGGAGTTCTGAAGAGACGTCGTGGTCGGCCATGGCCGTGCTCCCTCCCGGGCCACACAGCGCTGCGCCCGCCGCATCCATGCGGCTGCGCTGCGTAGCGGTGCACTCACGAGCATGGCACAGAGAAGTCTCACTGTGTAACTTCTCACGAGAACCCATCGAGTGAATCTACTGGTACGCCAACTCCCGCCGCACCTAGCCTGATCAGGATCTCCGGGGACCCCCGGGCCTGTACGGGGAGGAAACCCATGTCCGTCCGGACCACCACACGCCGCCGTCAGCTCGGCGCGATGATGCGGAAGCTGCGCGCCCGCAAGGGGCTCACCCTTGAGGAGGCCGGGAATCTGGTCGGCGTATCAAAAGCGACGGTCAGTCGGTACGAAACCCAGGCCGGGCCTGTGAAGTGGCTGGTGGTGGAGGCGCTGTGCCGGGAGTACGACGCAACGGACGCCGAGCGCACAGCAGTTGTCGCGCTCGCCAAGGACGCGAAGCAGCAAGGTTGGTGGAGCTCCTTCACCGACTCCATCCCGGAGAGCATGAACATGCTGCTCACGCTTGAGGATGAGGCGGTGCGCGAGGATCACTTCTGTTCCGTCTACGTCCCCGGGCTGCTCCAGACCCGCGAGTACAGCACGGCCCTCCAAAAGGCCAACGAAGTACGGCTCGCCCAGCCCGAGATCGAACGCCTCGTGGACATCCGCATGAAGCGGCAGGACATTCTCAACCGTCCGTCTCCACCGCACCTTTGGGCCGTCCTGGATGAGTCGGTGATCCGTCGCGTCGTCGGCTCACCTGCGGTCATGAAGGCCCAGCTCACCCGGCTGCTCGAAGCCAGCGAATCGGCGAACATCACGCTGCAGATCCTGCCGTTCGCCAAGGGAGCGCACGGGGCCGCGCTGGGGAGTTTCGTGATCCTGGGCGCCGCGGAGCCGTCTCTCGACGTCGTGTACGTGGATATCCACACCGGCTCACTCTTCCTGGAAAAGGAAGAGGAACTCGCACGTTACCGGCTTGCGTTCGAATACCTTCGCGCACAAGCGTTGGACATGGAGGCATCCGCTTCCATGATCCAGGACGTACGCAAGGAGCTGTAATGCAAGGTGGGCCCGCGCTTCCAGCGGCTCGGCAGTGGTTCAAGTCGTCGTACAGCGGCGCCAATACAACCGAGTGCGTGGAAGCCTGCCCCGTCGCCGAGGGGATAGCGATACGCGACTCCAAGCACGCCACCGGCCCCGTCATCCCCTTCGCCCCCCACCCCTGGGCCGCCTTCCTGCACGCCCTTCGGGCCTCCGACCGGCCCCGCCGCCCCGGGCAGATGCGGCACGACTCCCCCTCGTAGACGGAGAGTTGTTGAGGAGCAGAGCCGGGACCGGGGCGCCCAGGCACGACGTGAGCGTGGCGCGGATGTGATCGGCCACCGTCCCGGGACGGGCCCGCAAGTCCTCCCCCGTCACCGCCACCACCCGCAACCCCGCCCGCGCCAAGCGATTGCGCTGGGCGAGGGTGCGCTGCCAGGACTCGACGTCGAAGTGGTAGGCGCGGGAGTCGACTTCCAGGGCCACGCCGTGCGCCGGCCAGTACGCGTCCGGGCGGGCCAGGAAGGTGCCGGTCGACGGGTCGTGGAGGTCCGGGTTCCACAGGGGTTCCGGGAGGCCGTAGCGGTGGAGCAGGGCGCGCGCGTCCGCCTCCAGGGCCGAGTGGACGCCCGCCGTCAGGTGGTCCGCGGACCGTGCCACGTACGGCGCCAAGTGGCGGCGTGACGCGCGGAGTTCGGACAGCAGGGCCTCCGGCGCGCAGAAGCCCTGCTGCACCGCCTCCGCCAGCAACGCCGTCACATCACGTTCGCACGCCAGGTCGCGCACCGCGTCCGCCACCGCCCGCCCCGGCTCCGCGCACCGCAGCCCCGCCACCGGCCACACCTCCGGCACCCGGCGCGTGCGGTGCACCCGCACGTAACCCGACGCCCGCCGCGCCGCGTCCGCACCCTCGTACGGCACGAGTACGTCGACGTAACGCAGGCGCTCCGGGCGCGGCGCCGCGCGGAAGTTGTGCAGCGTCAGCGCCGCGTGGCCGGTCAGCAGGGCGTGCTCACCCCCGTACAGCAGCGCCGCGCGCAGGCGTTGGCGTGGGGTGGGCGGGCCCGTCTGGAGGAGGTAGACGTGGCGCAGGATGCGCTGCCAGGGGCCGTCGCGGCGGGTGCGGTAGCTGATCGTCGAGTCGGCGCAGCCGAGCGCCAACAGCTGTTCGCGCGTGAGGAGTTGGTCCTGGGCGCGGGCGAGTTGGGTGCGGGCCAGGGCGGGGGCGGATGGCGAGGTGCGAGTGGTCACTTGAGTAGTCACCCCTGACTCATGCCCCTTCCCGCCACACACTCACCCTTCGTATCCGGTCCATAACTGTGTGCGTACGGGACTGTGACCCCTTTCCCCAGATTGGCTGGAGAAAGGGGTCACAGCCCCCCTCACCCCCCTCCCCCACCCTCCATCCACGATGTGGCCCACACCACACCCCTCCGCGTCACACCCCCGCCCCGCGCTCCGTCACATCTACGTAGCACGTAGGTAGCCGCCAAGAAGGCCCCCAAGGGCCGGACACAGGAGCCCACCATGGAAGCGCGCCTCAACCCCTTCACCAGCCCGCTCGCCGGGAAGGTCGTCAAGTACCTCAACTCCGCCGAGAAGGCCGTCGCCGACTCCTCCCTCCCGGCCGCCACCCGGGAGCTCGTGAAGATTCGCGCCAGCCAGATCAACGGGTGCGGGTTCTGCACCGACATGCACACCAAGGACGCCGCGCACGCCGGCGAGACCCAGCAGCGGCTGAACCTGGTCGCGGCCTGGCGCGATGCCACCGTGTTCACCGACGCCGAGCGGGCCGCGCTGGAGCTGGCCGAGCAGGGGACGCGGATCGCCGACGGGGCCGGTGGCGTACCGGACGAGGTGTGGGCGAACGCCGCGAAGCACTACGACGAGGAGCAGCTCACCGCGCTCGTCGCGCAGGTCGCGATCATCAACAGTTACAACCGCCTGAACGTCATCGCGCAGGTGCCCGCCGGTTCCTACCAGCCGGGTCAGTTCGGCTGAGCCGCCCCTGAGCCACCCCCTCGCACGCGGGCGCGCCCCTCACCGAACCCGAACCCGAACCCGAACCCGAACCCCCGAGGGCCGCGCCCGCGCCCCCGGGCGTAACCTCACAAAAGAGACGCCCCCACGGCACGCCCTACGACCCCGGAGGTTCACCCCATGGCCAGCGCCAGCACCCGCGCCCTCCCCACCGCCCCGATAGCCGCCGCCGGGCTCGTCGGGGGTTACGCCACCGCCCGGTTCACCAAGAAGCGGCCGCTGGGCGGGGCCGTGCTGGCCGTGGCCGGGGCCGCCGCCGCGACGCAGTGGACGAAGGCGCGGGGCGGGAAGGTCGCGGGGGCGCTGACCGGTGCGTACGTCGCGGCCTTCGGCGCCTCGCACCCGCTCGCCAAGAAGGTGGGGGCCTGGCCCGCCGTGTTCGGCGTCGCCGGGGCCGTGGCCGCCGCGTCGTACGTCCTCGTGGACCGCCGCGCCTAATCGGTACCGGTAGGGACGTGCGTCAGTACGTTCACCACTTTCCCCTGCGGGTCCCGTACGAAGAAGCGGCGCACGCCCCACTCCTCGTCCCGCAGGTCGTGGACGATCTCGGCGCCCGCCGCGCGCATCGCCGCGTACGCGGCGTCGACGTCGTCCACCTCCACGCTGATGTCCGGCACCACCGGGCCCGTCGCCTCGTGCGTGAAGAACTGGATCTGGGCGGTGGGGTCGGAGGGGGAGACCAGGGTCATGATCCAGCCCATGTTCATCGCCTCGCGGAAGCCGAGCGCGCCGTAGAAGTCGCGGTTCGCCGCCATGGCGCCCGTCTCCCCCGACACCTCTACGTTCGGGACGGCCCGGCGGATGTGCGTGTGCGTGTCCTCGGTCGCTGCCATGTCGCTCATCGTCGCCTCACCGCCCCCTGAACGTCGAGCGGTACGCCCCCGGCGACACCCCGAACACCGCCTGGAAGTGCTGCCGCAGCGACGTTCCGGAGCCGAAGCCGGTCTCCGCCGCCACCCGGTCCACCGTGTGGTCCGTCTGTTCCAGCAACTCCCGGGCGCGGTCGACGCGTTGGCGGTTCAGCCAGGTCATCGGCGTCAGGCCGGTCTCCTCGCGGAAGCGGCGGTTGTACGTACGGATGGACATGGAGTCGCGGGCCGCCAACTGCGTGAGCGTGAGGGGCTCCGACAGTCGCCGCAGGGCCCACTCCCGTGAAGCCGACGTCGACGTCAGCCCCGTCTCCTCCACCGGCACCGGCCGCTGGATGTACTGCGCCTGGCCGCCCTCCCGGTACGGCGGCACCACGGTGCGGCGCGCCACCTCCGCCGCCACCGCCGAACCGAAATCCTCGCGGATCATGTGCAGGCACAGGTCGATGCCCGCCGCCTCCCCCGCCGAGGTCAGCACCCGGCCCTCGTCCACGTAGAGGACGTCCGCGTCGACCGTCACCGACGGGAAGGTGTGCGCGAAGCGGTCCGAGGACATCCAGTGGGTCGTCGCGCGGCGGCCGTCGAGCAGGCCGGCCGCGGCCAGGACGAACGATCCGGTGCAGATGGACGCCACGCGGCCGCGGGTCGCCGAGGCCGCCAGCACGCTCTTCAACTCCCCTTCCAACGCACCTGGTTGGAGCTCCTCGTCCAGTTCGTGCGAAGCCGGCACCAGGACCGTCCGCGCCGTCTCCACCGCCTCCAGGCCGTGCTCCGCGTAGATCGGGAAGTCGGCGTCCGTGCGGATGCGGCCGGGACGGGGCGCGCAGGTCCGCACCTCATAGAGGCGCTCGCCCGTGGCCGGGTCGCGGGCCGTGCCGAACAGCTGGTGGACCAGGCCCAGCTCCATGGGCAGGACACCGTCCCGGACCAGGACCGCCACCGCCGACTTCGCACTGCCCCGAGCACGTCGCACAGCAGCACTGGTCATGGCCAGATTCTTTCACACCGTGACCATCTGGCCAGTCGTGCCGCCGCCCCCTCCCGGCACAGGCTCGTACCCATGGACCCCAACCCCAGGCAAAGAAAGTGGATCGTCGCCGCCGGCGCCGCCCTCGCCATCGTCGTCGCCGGAAGCTTCAGCACGCTCGCGGGGCTGCTCGTCGGGCCGCTGCACGAGGAGTTGGGGTGGTCGCGGGCGGACATCGGGTTCGGCTCGCTCGTGAACATGGTCGTGTACGGCGCCACCGCCCCGCTCGCCGCCGCCCTCATGGACCGGATCGGGATGCGGTGGGTCGCGAGCGGCGCGCTCGGCCTCATCGCCACCGGCACCGCCCTCGCCACCACCATGACCGCGCCCTGGCAATTCGCCCTGTACTGGGGCGTGTTGGTCGGGGTCGGGACCGGGGCCACCGCCACCACCTTCGCCGCCACCGTCACCGAGCGGTGGTTCGTGGCGCGGCGCGGGCTCGTCGCCGGGATTCTGACGGCGGCGAGCGTGGTGGGGCAGTTCGTGTTTCTGCCGGTCCTTTCGTGGGTGATCGGCGAGTGGGGGTGGCGGGCCGCCGCGTACGGGCTCGCGTGCGCGGCGGGGGGTGCGCTGCCGCTCGTGTACGCGGCCGTGCGGGATCCGCGTGCCGCTCCGCGCAGCCGGAACAGTCCCCGCCTGGGCCTCAACTTCCTCCGCAGCGGCCCCTTTTGGCTGCTCGCCGGCACCTTCGCCGTCTGCGGCGCCTCCACCAACGGCGTCATGTGGACGCACTTCGCGCCCGCCGCGCACGACCACGGGATGCCGCCGACCGTCGCCGCCTCGCTGCTCTCGCTCATCGGGATCTTCAACGTCGCCGGGACGGTCGGGTCCGGGTGGGCGACCGACCGGTACGATCCGCGCCGGTTGCTGGCCGCGTACTACGCGCTGCGTGGCGCGTCTCTTCTCGTACTTCCTCTGCTGCTGAGCGCGAGCGTGAATCCGCCGCTCGTCGCGTTCACCGTCGCGTTCGGGCTGCTCGACGTCGCGACCGTGCCGCCGACGATCGCGCTGTGCCGCGCCCACTTCGGCTCCGGCGCCCCCTTCGTCTTCGGCTGGGTGAGCGCCGCGCACCAGGTGGGGGCGGGGTCGGTGGCGTACGTGGGAGGTGTCGTCCGGGACGTGTTCGGGGCGTACGACCTGGTGTGGGTGGGGGCGGGCGTGCTGTGCGCGGTGGCGGCGCTGCTGGCGCTCGTCATCGGGCGCGGTGGTTCCGTCCCCGTGGTGGGGCGGCCGGAGGTCTACGCTCCGAACGCCCGCGACACCGTATAGATCACCAGACCCGCCAGGGAACCGACCACCGTGCCGTTGATCCGGATGAACTGCAGGTCGCGGCCGATGTGGGCCTCGATCTTGCGGGTCGTGTGCTCGGCGTCCCAGCCGGCGACCGTGTCGGTGATGAGGGAGGTGATCTCGGCGCGGTACGTCGTGACGACGTAGACCGCGGCGCCCTCCACCCAGCCGTCCACCTTGTTGCGGACGTCCGGCTCGGAGGACATCCGGTGGCCGAGGGAGAGGAGGGAGGCCCGCACGCGCAGGCGCAGTTCGCTCTGCTCGTCCTCGGCCGCCGCCACGATCATTCCGCGGACCGCGGCCCACGCGGAGGCGATGATGTCCTGCACCTCCGAGCGGCCGAGGATCTCCGACTTCAGGCGCTCGATACGGTCCCGGGTGTCGGAGTCGGACTGGAGGTCGGCCGCGAAGTCCGTGAGGAAGCGGTCGAGGGCGCCGCGCGCGGGGTGCTCGGGCATGTCGCGCATCTCGGTGACGAAGCGGAGGAGTTCCTTGTAGACGCGCTCGCCCACTCGTTTGTCGACGAAGCGAGGGGTCCAGCCGGGGGCGCCGCCCTGCACCGCGTCCATCACCGAGTCCGAGTGCAGCACCAGCCAGTCGTGGGCGCGGGCGCAGACCAGGTCGACGATGCGCTTGTGGCCGCCGTCGGCCACCACCTTCTCCAGCATCTTGCCGAGGCCCGGCGCGATCTCCGCCTTGTCGGCACGGCGCGTGATGGCCTCGCCGACGATCGCCTGCACGTCGGAGTCGCGCAGCACGGTCAGGGCGCCCCGCAGGGCCGTCGCGAGCTCCGCCGTCACCCGATCGGCGTGTTCGGGCTGGGCGAGCCAGGAACCGAGGCGGCTGCCGATGCCGACGGCGCGCAGCCGGCCCCGTACGACATCGCCTGACAGGAAGTTCTCGCCGACGAATTCGCCGAGGGAGACGCCCAGCTGGTCCTTCTTGGTGGGGATGATCGCCGTGTGCGGAATGCGCAGGCCGAGCGGGTGGCGGAAGAGGGCGGTGACCGCGAACCAGTCGGCGAGCGCGCCCACCATGCCGGCCTCCGCCGCTGCCGCGACGTATCCGGCCCAGGCGCCCGCGCCCGCGTGCTCCGCCCAGGTGGCGAGTACGTAGACGAGCGCGACGAGGACCAGAAGACCGGTCGCCGTCAGCTTCATCCGGCGCACGCCGCGCCGCTTCTCCTCGTCGGCCGCGGTGAACTCGGTGGCGGAGCGGCGGGCGGCGGGGGTGGGGTTGGGGTTGGGGGTGGGGCGGGATTGGTCGGGGGCGGCGCGGGAAGACTGCCCCGTGTCTGGTTCAACCGCTTCAACCGCTTTGTCCGCCGGGCCCTGCGTCCCCCGCGCCCCGCGCTTCACGTCGCCGTCCACTCAGCCCACTCCACCTCGGTCATCGGCCCGACTGCCATCGACCTGACGTCGACTGTCATCCGCCTCACACATTGTCCCTTCTTGACCTACTCCCGGAACGAACCAAAGGTTCCCGGCGTCTACCTGTCCGGAGGGGGGCAGCGTCGGCCCCCTTGTTTGACGGTCCCATCCCATGCCGCATCATGGGTTCATCACACCGGAGCCTCGGGCTCCCCCTGCCCGAGGAGACACACACCGCATGACCAAGCGTCACGGTTATGCCTTGTTGACCGCGCTCGTCGCGGTCGTCGTGATGATCTCGGCCGCCATCTACGTGGGATTCTCCGGAGTCCTCGGCGGCGACGACGACAACCTTCAGGCGAGCGGCACGCACTCGCGCGGCTCCGCCGACCCCGCATCCACCGGTACCTGGGCCGGCACCTGGTCCGCGTCTCCCGCCGGCGGGGAGCCCGGCACGGAGACGAATGGATTCTTCGGCCACTCCATCCGCAACATCGTGCACACCAGCGTCGGCGGCAACGCCGCGCGCATCACCCTCTCGAACCTCTACGGCCAGTCGCCGCTGCGCATCACGCACGCCTCGATCGCCGTGGCCTCGGCGCCGAACAATCCGACGGCGCTGTCCGACACGATGCGGCGCCTGACGTTCTCCGGGAACCCCTCGGTCGTCATCCAGCCCGGCCAGCAGGCCGTCAGCGACGCGCTGCGGATCACCGTGCCGAGCGACTCGGACATGCTGGTCACGACGTACTCGCCGACGCCTTCGGGACCGGTCACGTACCACCCGCAGGCCCGCCAGATGTCGTACGTCGCCCGGGGCGACCGCACCGAGGAGCCCAGCGGCACGCTCTACAACCAGCAGAGCCCGTACTGGCGCTACCTGACCTCGCTCGACGTGCTCAGCAACGAGGCGCAGGGCACCGTCGTCGTCCTCGGCGACTCCCTCACGGACGGCATCACCTCCACGATGGGCGCCAACCGCCGGTGGACGGACATCCTCGCCGAGCGGCTGCGCACCGAGTCGGGTGCCCCGCGCTACGGCGTCGTGAACCAGGGCATCAGCGGCAACCGGATACTGGCCGACGGCTTCGGCCGCCCCGCCAACAACCCGAGCGGCCTCTCCCGCTTCGAGCGGGACGCGCTCAGCCGCTCCGGGGTCCGCGCCGTGATCATCGACCTCGGCATCAACGACATCCTGCGTACGCCGCAACAGACCAACGCCACGAAGATCGTCGACGGCCTGAAGGAAATGGTCCGCCAGTCGCACGCGCGCGGCCTGCGGGTGGTCGGCGCGACGCTCATGCCGTTCCAGGGCCACCCCGGCTACCGCCCGAACCTGGAAGCGGTCCGCCAGTCCGTGAACCAGCAGATCCGCGCCGGCCAGGTCTTCGACAGCTACGTCGACTTCGACCGCGCCCTGCGCGACCCGTACAACCCCCGCCGCCTCCTCGACCAGTACGACTCCGGCGACCACCTCCACCCCAGCGACGCGGGCTACCGCAAGATGGCGGAGACGTTGGACCTGTCGTCGTTGCGGGGATCGACGGGGGCGGAGCTGTAACACTCAGTCGCAGCCAGGTCGGGCTCCCGCTCAATCGGCGACAAAAGCAGAGTGGCCTGCGTTTCGGATGTCGAAACGCAGGCCACGCACTCGCCGTGCGGCGGAAGGGATTCGAACCCTCAAGCCCGATCAAGGGCCACAGATCCTAAGTCTGCTGCGTCGCCATTGCGCCACCGCCGCCCGGCCGTCATGCTACCGGGCCCGGTCCCGACCACGGCACCAGGTATTGGTGGACGCATGGCAGTTCGGGCACAGATACCGCAGGTTCTCCCGCCGGTTGTCCAGCGGGTCTGCATTGATGTGGTCGACCTCCAGGACCAGCCGCTTCCCCTGCCACAGCTCACCCTGGCCACATTCGGCACACGCGCGTGGTGTACCGATCTCGTCGAGCGCCCGGCGCAGCGTGCGCGTACGGGCGCGCTGCGCCCCGGATTCGTGGCACACCAGGATCTCGTCGGCGCTCTTGCGTGTGGGAGACGGGACTCCGGCCCGGTGGCCCTGCCCGACGAAGTGTTCTGTCGACAGCCCGTATTCGTCGATGCTGCGCTTCGCCCTGGCGCGGGCCGCCCCATTCGCGGGTGAAAGCCCGAGGCGGCGCAGTACGTCGGCCAGTCCATTGGCTTCGGCGACGGCTTGCGTGAGCTCTGCTTCCGGGAAGAGGCTTTGCCCCGCCCTGCCGCGACGCCACGTGAAGTGACCGGTGTCGATCCCGAACCTCTCCAGCTTGGCGTTCACCAGCCCGTACGGCCCGTCCTCCGGTGGAATCCCCATGTGGACGAACATCTCGCGGACGCTGGTGGAGCAGGCGGCGGCTTCGGCCAGGATCTCCTTCGAGTACGACCGCTTCGGTCGTTCGGGCAACGGCTCGTCCTGGAAGTGGGACGTGTCGATGCCATAGTGAGCGAGCCGGTCACTCAGGTAACGACGGGGGCCGCTGCCCATCGGCGCGCCGACCCGGCGCATGAGATCGACCAGGCTGTTGGAGACGGGCGCGGTCCGCTCCAGGAGCTTCTTCGGATACTTGCTCATACCGAACTCCCCTTGCGGCCTCGGTATGTGTCCGTCACGGAATGGCAGTTGGGGCAGAGCAGGCGGAGGTTCTCGCGCCTGTTGTCCCACCAATCGCCATTGATGTGATCGACCTCCAGCGGAAGGGGCCGGTTGTTCCACTGCGTGCCGGTCCCGCACATTGAGCATTGCTCGGGTACACCGAGACGCAGCAGCTCCCGCCGGAGGCGACTCCCCGGAACCCGGCCATCCTCTGGGGAGCGCAGGATGAGCGGATTGCCGAGAGCTCCCTTCGGCCGCTGCTCCGGCCGCACGAAGTGCGAAGTGTCGATCCCGATCGCCTTGATCCGTCGACTGATGTGAGCCTGGTTGCCGCCCACCGCGCTGACACCCAGGCGCCGTACAACATCCTTGAAGTTGCTGGACTCCGCGACGACCCGGCGCAGTGTTTCCTCGGTGTGCCGTGACCAGTGCCGAGGAACGTGCGACATGTCGATCCCTTCCTCGGCCATACGTTTCTGGAGGTAGGCCCGACGGCCCGGGGTCGGGTCACCCCCACAGAACCGCACCGCCTCGTCCCACGACCCCGCGCTCCGAGCCGCCTTCTCCAGCAGCTCCCGCGTGTACCGCTGCCTGCCACCCATGAGGCCCCCTCCCTTTCGCCCGCCCGTTCCCCTTCTCGTACAGAGCAACGAAACGAAAATCGGACCGTCACGCACGAAGTGCGAAACGGTCCGATCCGGTGCCGGGAACGGGAAGTGGGGGTCAGAACTTCGGCGTAGGTGCCTGGGATTCGACCATTTCGGCGGCCTCCTCGTCCGTCTCCACCGAGGGCGGGGAGCCGGCCAGGGGCTTCTGGGCGGTCTCCTTCATGCAGGCGACCGCGATGACGCCGACGAGGGCCGCGGCCATCGAGTAGTAGGCGGGCATCATGTCGGAGCCGGTCAGGCCGATCAGGGCGGTGATGACCAGCGGGGTCGTGCCGCCGAAGATCGAGGCCGAGAGGTTGTAGCCGACCGAGAGGGAGCCGTAGCGGACCTGGGTCGGGAAGAGCGCCGGGAGGGCCGCCGACATGGTGCCGAGGAGGCAGACCAGGGAGAGGCCGAGCAGCAGCATGCCGAGCGAGACGGCCCACAGGGCGCCGTTCTTCACCAGGAGGAAGGAGGGGATCGAGGTGATGAAGAAGCCGATCATGCCGGCCATCAGCAGCGGCTTGCGGCCGAAGCGGTCGGAGAGCTTGCCGACCTGGTTGATCAGGCACATCAGGACGATCATGGTGATGATCAGGATCAGCAGGCCGTGCGTCTCCGAGTAGCCCATCTCGTCCGACAGGTACGTCGGCATGTACGAGAGGAGCATGTAGTCGGTGATGTTGTAGGCGCCGACGAGGCAGATGCAGAGGATCAGGGTCGGCCAGTAGTCGCGGAAGATCTTGGCCAGGTCGCCCTTGGCGGTGGTCTCCACGGAGGAGGCGGCGTCGGTCGCGCGGTGCGAGGACTCGTCCTCCAGCTTCTGGAAGGCCGGGGTCTCGTCGAGGCGCAGTCGGAGGTAGAGGCCGACGAGGCCGATGGGGCCCGCCACGAGGAACGGGATGCGCCAGCCCCAGGACTCCATGCCGTCGCTGCCGAGCGCGGAGGTCAGGATCACGACCAGGCCGGCGGCGCCGACGTAACCGGCGAGGGTGCCGAACTCCAGGAAGCTGCCGAAGAACCCGCGCTTCTTGTCGGGCGCGTACTCGGCGATGAAGGTGGAGGCGCCGCCGTACTCACCGCCCGTGGAGAAGCCCTGGATGAGGCGGAAGAGGATCAGCAGGACCGGGGCCCAGAAGCCGATCGAGTCGTAGGACGGGATCAGGCCGATCGCGAAGGTGCCGATGGCCATGAGGATCATGGTCATGGCGAGGACCTTCTTGCGGCCCAGCTTGTCGCCCATGGGGCCGAAGACCATGCCGCCGATCGGCCGCACGAGGAACGAGACCGCGAAGGTCGCGAACGAGGAGATCAGCTGGACCGTGTCGTTCCCGGAGGGGAAGAAGACGTGTCCGATGGTCACGGCCAGGTAGGAGTAGATACCGAAGTCGAACCACTCCATGGCGTTACCGAGCGATGCCGCCTTCACCGCGCGCTTCACCGCGGTGTCGTCGGTGACGGTGATGTCGGTGCGGCGCAGCGGCGGGTTCTTGCGCCGCCTCACGGCGCGGAACAAGGCGCGGTGACGCTTGACCGCCTCCGGGTCGGGCACCAGCCCTTCCTCGGTTTCGGTGGCCATGGGGTGGATCCCTTCTCTGACTGCAAAGCGTTTCCAGGTTCCACCTGCTCGCGGACGTTAGTTGCAAACGAAAGTCCCTAGCTTTCGGGACTTTCGTCACAACCTTTCGTCCTTAACTTCCGTCAATGCCCGAACTTTCGCACGCGGGACACCCCCAGAAGATGCGGGAATTCTCAGATGCCGAGATCCTTGATGATCTTCGCCACATGGCCGGTCGCCTTCACGTTGTAGAGGGCGCGCTCGACCTTTCCGTCCTCGTCCACGACGACGGTGGAGCGGATGACTCCGGTGACGACCTTCCCGTAGAGCTTCTTCTCGCCGAAGGCGCCGTAGGCCTCGAGGACTTCCTTGGACGGGTCCCCTACCAGCGTGACCTTCAGTCCCTCCTTCTCGCGGAACTTGGCGAGCTTCTCGGGCTTGTCGGGCGATACGCCGATGACGTCGTAGCCGGCCTCGGCGAGTACGTCGAGGTTGTCGGTGAAGTCGCAGGCCTGCTTGGTGCAGCCGGGGGTGAGGGCGGCCGGGTAGAAGTAGACGATCGTCTTGCGGCCCTTGTGGTCGGCGAGGGAGACCTCGTTGCCGTCGGCGTCGGGCAGGGTGAAGGCGGGCGCGGTGTCGCCGGGCTGCAGTCGCTCGCTCATGGGGGGGCCTCCTGGGGCGTCGTGCCGAGTGGGACTCGGTTGAGCGTAATGGGGGTGCCGAGGGGTGTGGCGGGCGGCGAGCTGACAGACTGTCCATTACTCATACGCAGTTACTCACACGCAGTGCGAGCAGCGACCTTGGAGGCAGCGCGGTGTCGGACAAGTCCAGCACGTCGGATACCCCGGATACGCGGACGCCGGCCCAGATCGAGGCGGACATTAAGCGCCGCCGCGACACCTTGGCCGAGACGCTCGACGAGATCGGTGTCCGGGTGCACCCGAAGACGATCGTCGGCGACGCGAAGGCCAAGGTCGCCTCGCAGGTCGACCACACTCTCGGGCGGGCGTACGTCGGGGCGAACCGGCTGGTGTCCGAGGTGAAGGGGCAGCTGGTGTCGGAGGAGGGCGCGCCGCGCCTGGAGCGGATCGTGCCGGTGACGCTCGTCGTGGTCGGGGTCGTCGGCCTCCTCGCGGTGGGCTCGCGGCGGCGCAAGCGCTGACCCGGCGGCGTACAACGGCGCGTGGGGCAGGTAAGTTCGTCGGCGTGAGCGTCAATCCCGATAAGCCCAGCACCCACCACGACGACAAGCTGCCCATCCGGATGCTGCACGACCGTGTGCTCGTGCGGCAGGACTCCGCGGAGGGCGAGCGGCGCAGCGGTGGCGGCATCCTGATTCCCGCGACGGCCGCCGTGGGCAAGCGCCTTGCCTGGGCCGAGGTCGTGGCGGTCGGTCAGAACGTACGGGCGGTGGAGCCGGGCGACCGGGTGCTGTTCGACCCGGAGGACCGGGCGGAGGTCGAGGTGCGGGGTGTGCCGTACGTGCTGATGCGCGAGCGGGATCTGCACGCGGTGGCGGCCGACCGGTTCGAGGGGTCCGAGGACTCGACGGGGCTGTATCTGTAGCCGACCGGTATCTGTAGCCGAGCGGTATCTGTAGCCGACTGTTCGTACGCGCAAGGGCTGGTGACCGTGGTCACCAGCCCTTTTCTCTGACCTGTCGGACTTATTGGCCGTCCGGCAGCGGGTTCAGATCGGTGCCGCCGTCCTGGCCCCCGTTCTGGCCGCCGGTGCCGGGTTCTTCCGTGGTCGGTTGCCCGTCCGTCGGTTCCTCGGTCGGCGGCGTCTCGCTGCTCGGCTCCTCGCTGGGCGACTCCTCGTCGGAGGGGGTCGCGGAGGCGGAGTCCGAGGGGGACTCGCTCGGTGACTCGGAAGCGGACTCGGACTCCGTCGTCGTGGGCAGCGGTTCCTGTTCGGCGCCGTCCTGGAGTTCCAGGTCGAAGTCCTTGGCCGGGGTGCCGGACAGCGCGCCCTGCGTGAACTGGGCCCAGATCTGCGCCGGATAGCCGCCGCCGTTGATGCGGGGCAGGCCCGTCGCCCCGTACAGCGAGGTCTGCGCCCCGGAGTCCGGGTCCTGGCCCATGACCGAGACGACGGTCACGAGCTCCGGGGTGTAGCCCGCGAACCAGGCCGCCTTGTCCTCCTCCGCGGTGCCGGTCTTGCCGGCGGCGGGGCGGCCGGCGGCCTTGGCGGCGGTGCCGGTGCCGCCGTCGACGACCGACTTGAGGATCGAGGTCGTGGTGTCGGCGGCCTCGCGGGGGACGGCCTGCCGGGTCTCGTTCTCGGGCAGCGTGACGTCCTCGCCGTTCTTGGTGACGGAGTCGAGGAGCGTGTACGTGCCGTGCTCGCCGTGGTTGGCGAGGGTCGCGTAGGCCTCGGTCATGTCGAGGACGGAGGCGGTGGAGGGGCCGAGCGCGATCGACGGGGAGGCGGTCAGGTCCGGGGTGTTGGAGGGGATGCCGAGGTCGACGGCGGTCCGCTTGACCTTGTCGGAGCCGACGTCGACGGCCATCTGCGCGTACACCGCGTTGACGGACTTGTCGGTGGCCTCGCTGACCGTGATGTTGCCGTAGGACTTGTCGTCCTCGTTGGCGGGGGCGTAGTGGCCGCCGTCCCAGCCCTGTACGGGGCGCTTGTTGGTGCCGTCGTAGATGGTGCTGGGGGTGATGCGGCGGCCGTCCTGGGTCTTCGAGTCGTTCTCGACGGCCGACGTGAAGACGAACGGCTTGAACGTGGAGCCGACCTGGTAGTCGCGGCGCGTGGCGTTGTTGACGTACTGCTTGGTGTAGTCGACGCCGCCGTACATGGCGCGCACCTTGCCGTTGGACGGGTCGATGGCGGCGCCGCCCGCGCGGACGTTCTTGTCGATGTCGCGGGCGTTCTTGTCGAGTTTCGACATCAACTGGTCGTCGACTGCCTTCTTGAAGGCGTTCTGTTTCTTCTTCTGGAGCGTGGTGGTGATGCGGTAGCCGCCGCCCCTGAGGGTGTCCTCGTCGAGGATCTTGTTGTCGGTGATGTAGTCCTTCACGGCCTGCACGAGGTAGCCGCGCTGCCCGGACAGACCGGATGGCGCCTTCGCCTGGTCGGGCATCGGGAACTTCATGTTCTGGCGGTCGGACTCGTCGAGCCAGTCCTCCTTGACCATGCCGTCGAGCACGTAGTTCCAGCGGGCCACGGCCTTCGACTTGTTCTCCGGGTGCGCGGTCACGTCGTACGCGCTGGGGGCGTTCACCAGGGCGGCGAGATAGGCGCCCTGAGCGGTCGACAGGTCCTGGACGTCCTCGCCGTAGTAGGCCTGGGCGGCGGCCTGGATGCCGTACGCGTTGCGCCCGAAGTAGCTGGTGTTGAGGTAGCCCTCCAGGATGTCGTCCTTGGACTTCTCGCGGTCCAGCTTGATGGAGATGAAGAACTCCTTCACCTTCCGGGTGACGGTCTGCTCCTGGTCCAGGTAATAGTTCTTCACGTACTGCTGGGTGATCGTCGAGCCGCCCTGGGTGCCCTTGCCGGTGAGCGTGGACCAGGCGGCGCGCAGCAGGGCCTGCGGGTCGACCGCGGACTCGGAGTAGAAGTCCCGGTCCTCGGCGGCGAGCACGGCGTGCTGCACCGACTTGGGGACCTGGGTGAGGCTCACGTTCTCCCGGTTGACGTCGCCGTCGCGGGCGATGGTGCTGCCGTCGGCGTACAGGTACACATTGCTCTGCGCGGTCGCCGCCGAGTTGGCGGCCGGGATGTCCACGAGGACGTAGCCGAGCGCGAACAGGCCGACGCACAGCAGGATGAAGCCGATGAACCCGCCGAGCACCATCCGCCAGGTGGGTACGAGGCGCCGCCAGCCGGTGCGCTTGGGGCGCTTGCCCTTGCCATCGGCCTGGGCCTCGGACTCGGGCTCGGCCTGGTGGGAGCCGTCGGTAGGGGTGGGTGCGGGTTCCTGTCGCGGCTGCTCGGGCTGTTGCGGCTCGTCGCTGCTCATGTCCTGTGGAACTCCTGATCCGCTTCGTACGTCACGTACGCCTCGTATGACACATATGACCTCTAAGACTGCTACACGGGGCCGAAAATCCGTGGCAGGCGACGCGCGGGCTCACTAGGCTCCTGCGCTTCGGCCCATTTCGCGAGGGGGAGAGCCGTGGGAGCGGTGCGGCTGTACGCGGCGGTGGCCGCCGGGGGCTTTCGCCGGTACGCGACGTATCGCGGCGCGACCCTCGCCGGTGTCTTCACCAACACGGTGTTCGGCCTGATCATCGCCTGTACGTACATCGCGCTGTGGGACGAGCGGCCGCATCTGGGCGGGTACGACCAGGCGCAGGCGCTCACGTTCGTGTGGGTCGGTCAGGCGATGTTCGCGGTGATGGTGCTCCAGTTGGGTGGCGGCTTCGAGGCGGACCTCATGGAGCGGATCCGCAGCGGGGACATCGCGATCGACCTGTACCGGCCGGTGGATCTGCAGTGCTGGTGGCTGGCGCAGGACCTCGGGCGGGCCGCCTTCCAGTTCCTGGGGCGCGGCGTCGTGCCGATGACGATCGGGGCGCTCGTCTTCCAACTTGCGCTGCCCGGCGAGCCGTTGAGATGGGTGGCGTTCCTGCTGACCCTGGTCGCGGGCGCGGCGGTCAGTTTCGCGATCCGCTATCTGGTGGCGCTGTCCGCCTTCTGGCTGATGGACGGCAGCGGGGTGGTGCAGATGTCGGGGCTCGTGTCGACGTTCCTGTCCGGGATGCTGCTGCCGCTGAACGTGTTCCCGGGCGCCTTCGGCGAGTTCGCCCGCGCGATGCCGTGGTCGACGATGGTCCAGGTGCCGGCGGACGTGCTGCTCGGTCAGCGGGGCGCGGCGGGGGCGCTGCTGTTCCAGGGGGCGTGGGCGGTGGCGCTGCTCGGGGCGGGGCGGCTGTTGCAGTCCGTCGCGACGCGGAGGGTGGTGGTGCAGGGTGGCTGAGCGGGGCGCGGGCGTGCGGGGCGCGGGCGTGCTCGGGGACGCGGTGCGGACGTACCGGCTCGTCGGCGGCATGTGGATCCGGTCCACGATGACGTACCGGGCGTCGTTCCTGATGACGGCCTTCGGGAACTTCGCCGTGACCGGCCTGGAGTTCGTCGGGATCCTGCTGATGTTCTCGCAGGTGGACCGGCTCGGCGGGTACGGGCTGCCCGAGATCGCCTTCCTGTACGGGGCGGCGGGCACGTCCTTCGGGCTCGCGGACCTGGCGTTCGGTTCGGTGGGGCGGCTCGGTCAGCGGGTGCGGGACGGCACGCTCGACACGTTCCTGGTGCGTCCCGCGCCGGTGCTCGCGCAGGTCGCGGCGGACCGGTTCGCGCTGCGCAGGCTGGGGCGGGTGACGCAGGGCGTGGTGGTGCTTGGCTGGGGCCTGACGGTGATCGATGTGGCGTGGACGCCGCTGAAGGTGCTGCTCGTCCCGGCCCTTGTGGTCAGCGGAGCCGCCATCTTCACGGCCGTCTTCATCGCGGGCGCGGCCTTCCAGATCGTGGCGCAGGACGCCTCCGAGGTGCAGAACGCGGCGACGTTCGGCGGCAACGCCATGCTCAGCTATCCGCCCACCGTCTTCGGCGACACGCTGCTGCGCGGCGTCACCTTCGTCCTCCCGCTCGCCTTCGTGAACTGGCTGCCCGGCCTCTACATCCTGGGCCGCCCCTACCCGCTCGACCTGCCGCGGTGGGCGGCGCTCGCGCCGCCGCTGGTGGCGGCGGCCTGTCTGGCCCTCGCGCTGTTCGCGTGGCGGGCGGCGCTTCGTACGTATCGCAGCACGGGGAGTTGATCGATGTGACGTCCGCAGCCGAGGAGTTCATCCGTCTCGACGACGTCGAGAAGGTCTTCGACGTACGCCGGAAGACGGGCTTCATGCGGCGGGAGCGGCGCGAGGTGCGGGCCGTGGACTCGCTGAGCTTCGCGGTGCGGCGCGGCGAGATGGTCGGCTACATCGGCCCGAACGGCGCCGGGAAGTCGACGACGATCAAGATGCTGACGGGCATCCTGACGCCGAGCGCGGGCCGCGTACGGGTGGCGGGCATCGATCCGTCCCGCGAACGGGCCCGCCTGGCGCAGCGCATGGGCGTCGTCTTCGGCCAGCGCACGACGCTGTGGTGGGACCTGCCGCTGATCGACTCGTACCGGCTGATGCGGCGGATGTACCGCATCGAGGAGCGCAGATACGCGGAGAACCTGGAGCGGTGCGTCGAACTCCTCGACCTGGGCGACCTGTTGGACGCGCCGGTGCGGCAGCTGTCGCTTGGACAGCGGATGCGCGGGGACATCGCGGCGGCGCTGCTGCACGACCCCGAGGTGCTGTACCTGGACGAGCCGACGATCGGCCTCGACGTCGTCTCGAAGGTCAAGGTCCGCGGCTTCCTGCGGGACTTGAACACCGAGCGCGGCACGACGGTCCTCCTCGCCACGCACGACCTGACCGACATCGAGCAGCTGTGCCGCCGCGTGATGGTCATCGACCACGGGCGGCTGATGTACGACGGCGAACTGGAAGGGCTGCACGAGGCGAGCACCGGGGGCGACCCGGCCGAACGCACCCTGGTCGTCGACCTCGAACGCGAACTCCCGCCCCTGGACATCGAGTTCACCCGTGTCGTGAAGGTGGAGGGGGCGCGGCAGTGGCTGGCGTTCCCGGCGGGGCGGTCGGCGGCGCCGCTCGTGGCGCGGATCGCGGAGCGGTATCCGATGGTCGACCTGTCGGTGCGCGAGCCGGACATCGAGGCGGTGATCGCGCGAATGTATGCGAGGGACACGTCCGTAGCGCCCTGACGCCAGTCCTTCGTACGCTGACTGCCATGACGGATGAATCCGACCGCCCAACGCCCTCCGCCGCCAGCCCCGAACTGCGCGCGTCCGATGCCGACCGCGAGCTGGCCGCCGGGCGGCTGCGGGACGCCCTCGCGGAGGGGCGGCTCGACATGGAGGAGTTCAACGAGCGGCTCGACGCGGTGTATCAGGCGCGTACGTACGGGGAGTTGGCGCCGCTGACGAAGGATCTGCCGGTCGGGGCGGGTGGCGCGGCGGCGGCGACGAGTCTGGTGAAGGAGCCGCTGCCCGAGGGGGCCGTCGACTGGGGGTCGCGGATCCGGGGCGAGGCGACTTCCACGTGGGGCGTCGGGATCATGTCCGGGTTCCAGCGCAAGGGGCGGTGGACGGCGCCGCGGCGGTTCAACTGTTTCGCGTTCTGGGGCGGCGGCGAGATCGATCTGCGCGAGGCGGACTTCGAGGCGCCCGAGATCGTGATCAACTGCGTCGCGCTGATGGGCGGGATGAACGTGATCGTGCCGCCCGGCGTGGAGGTCGTCGTCCGCGGCATCGGCATCATGGGCGGCTTCGACCACAGCGAGGAGGGCGTGCCGGGTGATGTGGGCGCGCCACGGGTGGTGATCACCGGGTTCGCGTTCTGGGGCGGCGTCGGAGTCGACCGCAAGGTCTCCCGCGCCGAGAAGCAGCGCCTCAAGGAGGAGCGCCGCCGGGAGAAGCTGGAGCGGAGGGAGGAGCGGCGCGGGCTCGACCGGGGCGATGGTTGACGCCATATAGAGCCCCTGCGGCGATTGAGCAGCGGGGTCCGGGGCGGAGCCCCGTGGCGTGGGGCGGTCGGCCGCCACGGGGGCAAGGGCTCAGCTCAAGAGTTCCTTGACCACCGGGACCAGGGCGCGGAAGGCCTTGCCACGGTGGGAGATCGCGTTCTTCTCGGCGGCCGTGAGCTCGGCACACGTACGCGTATCGCCCTCCACCCGCAGGATCGGGTCGTACCCGAACCCGTTCGAGCCCGCCGGCGCGTGCGTGAGCACCCCCCGCAGCCGGCCCTCGACCACCCGCTCCGTCCCGTCCGGCAACGCGAGCGCCGCCGCGCACGCGAAGTGCGCGCCCCGGTGCTCGTCGGCGTCGATGTCGCCGAGCTGCGCCAGCAACAGGTCCAGGTTCGCCTGGTCGTTCCCGTGCTTGCCGGCCCACCGCGCGGAGAAGATCCCGGGCGCGCCCCCGAGCACGTCGACGCAGAGCCCGGAGTCGTCGGCGACGGCCGGAAGCCCGGTGGCTTGGGCGAGGGCGTGCGCCTTGAGGAGCGCGTTCTCGGCGAAGGTGACGCCGGTCTCCCGCACGTCCGGCACCTCGGGGTACGCGTCGGCGCCGACCAGCTCGTGGGGCAGGCCGGCGTCGGCGAGGATGGAGCGGAGTTCGACGATCTTGCCGTTGTTACGGGTGGCGAGGATGAGGCGGGTCATGCCTCCAGTGTCCCAGGTCGGTGGGCACCCCTTACGACGACGTGCACACCTTCGTCAGCTCGCCCGCCGCGTCCGTCACCGGGGAGACGTCCGGCGTCTCGTCCCCGTTCTTGATCGACGTACGGACGTTGTCCACGGCCTTGTTGAGGTCGTCGACGGACTTCGAGACATCCGCGTTGTCGGTCTTGTCGCCGATGCTGTCGAGGTTCTTGTCGATCTTGTCGAGCGCCTCGTCGGCCTGCGTCGGGTCGTTGGACGCGTTCTCCACGGCCTGCTGGAGGTCGATCACGCTGTCGGAGATGGAGTCGGCGGTGCGGGCACAGTCGAGTGCCTTGTCGACGGCCGAGCAGCCGACGGTGGCCGGGATCGCGACGAGTGCCGCGGTGGCGGCGAGTATGGCGATACGGCGGTGGCGCGCGGGCATGGAAGGGTCCTCCCCTGAAGTACGGACGGGCGGACGGCAGTTGATGACGTACGACGCCGTCCATCCACCCGTAGTGACGCAGTCGATGGCTGTGCGGTTGCTGAGCACCGCCACCCTACTTGGGGATTTCTTTACCTGGTGCTCCTGGCCAGCCAGGGGCTGAGCGTCCCGCGCAGGATCAGTTCCTTGCCCTCGACGGTGATCCTCGCGTCGTCCTCCGGGAAGAGCCGCACGGACACGGCCGGGGTGCCGCCGAGGTCGACGAACGCCTCGTGCGGCAGCGTGCCGTCCGGATCGGCCACGACGAACGCTCGCGCACCGCCCGCACCGCCGCCTCGGTGCTCGCGAGGCGCGGATGCCGGGAACTACTCACAGGCCCTCAAAGGGTCCCCTCCAGCGCCTTCCGCTGAATCGCGGCCAGCTCGTCGCAGCCCGAAACCGCCAGGTCGAGCAGCGCGTTGAGCTCGTCGCGCGCGAACGGCTCGGCCTCCGCCGTGCCCTGCACCTCGACGAAGCGGCCGTCGCCGGTGCAGACGACGTTCATGTCGGTGTCGGCGCGCACGTCCTCCTCGTACGGGAGGTCGAGCATCGGGACGCCGTCGATGATGCCGACGGAGACGGCGGCGACGGAACCGGTCAGCGGCTTGCGCCCGGCCTTGATGATCTTCTTGCCCTGGGCCCACGCGACCGCGTCCGCGAGCGCCACGTACGCGCCGGTGATCGCGGCCGTCCGCGTACCGCCGTCGGCCTGGAGGACGTCGCAGTCGAGGACGATGGTGTTCTCGCCGAGGGCCTTGTAGTCGATGACGGCGCGCAGCGAGCGGCCGATCAGGCGGCTGATCTCGTGGGTGCGGCCGCCGATCTTGCCGCGCACGGACTCGCGGTCGCCGCGGGTGTTCGTGGAGCGCGGCAGCATCGAGTACTCGGCGGTGACCCAGCCCTCTCCGCTGCCCTTGCGCCAGCGCGGGACGCCCTCGGTGAAGGAGGCGGTGCAGAAGACCTTGGTGTCGCCGAAGGAGACGAGGACGGAGCCTTCGGCGTGCTTGCTCCAGCCGCGTTCGATGGTGATCGGGCGGAGCTGTTCGGGGGTGCGACCGTCGATGCGAGACATGGGCACGAGCGTATCGGGTACGTCGAAGGCCCCGCCCCGCGCGTGCGGGAGGGGGCCTTCGGCGAGTGGCCTCAGCGGCTCACATCATGTCTTCGATGTCGGCGGCGATGGGGTCCGCGTCGGTGCCGATGACGACCTGGATCGCGGTGCCCATCTTGACGACGCCGTGGGCGCCGGCGGCCTTCAGCGCGGCCTCGTCGACCAGGCTCGGGTCGGAGACCTCGGTGCGCAGGCGGGTGATGCAGCCCTCGACCTCTTCGATGTTGTCGAGCCCGCCGAGCCCGGCGACGATCTTCTCAGCCTTCGTGGCCATTTCGTTCTCCCTGTGTTCTCCGGGCCCGCCTTTGGGCCGCTTTGTCACGGTAACCCACGGTTGGCCCATCTTCGCGAGCGGTGAACCCACCCGTGCCGAAAGATGACGAGCACGGACCGACCCGTCCCCGTAACTGGTCTACACCAGTAGCCAGAGTATCTAACGCCCGCCCAACGTGGCTTGTTCCGGGAGGACGCCCATGAGCGCCAATGCTGCCGCCGCGCCGAGGCCGAGCCCCTGGAAGAACTTCTTCCAGGGGCTCCAGAAGATGGGGCGCAGCCTGCAGCTGCCCATCGCCGTGCTTCCCGCGGCCGGCATCGTCAACCGTCTCGGCCAGGACGACGTCTTCGGCCCCGACGGCCTGAACTGGCCGGATGTCGCCAGCGTCTTCAAAGGCGCGGGCGGTGCCCTGCTCGACGCCGACATCGGCCTGCCGCTGCTGTTCTGCATCGGTGTCGCGATCGGCATGGCGAAGAAGGCCGACGGTTCGACGGCGCTCGCGGCCGTGGCCGGCTTCCTCGTCTACCGCGGTGTGCTGCACCAGTTCCCGGAGGACTGCGAGGGCGGCGCGAAGGCGGTGGCCACCGGCTGCCAGGCGGCGGACGGCACCGTGGCGGCCTTCACGTACCAGAACCCAGGGGTGTTCGGCGGCATCATCATGGGGCTGCTGGCCTCGTTCTTCTGGGTCCGCTACCACCGCACCAAGCTGGTCGACTGGCTCGGCTTCTTCAACGGCCGCCGGCTCGTCCCGATCATCATGGCGTTCGTCGGCATCGTCTTCGCGGTGCTGTGCCTGTTCATCTGGCCGCCGATCGGCAACGGCCTGGAGTCCTTCTCCAACTGGCTGGAGTCCCTGGGCGCCATCGGTTCCGGCATCTTCGGTGTCGCCAACCGCGCGCTGCTCGTGATCGGTCTGCACCAGTTCCTCAACACCCCGCTGTGGTTCCAGTTCGGTACGTACACCAAGCCCGACGGCACCGAGGTGCACGGCGACATCAACATGTTCCTCAGCGGCGACCCGACCGCGGGCATCTACCAGTCGGGCTTCTTCCCGATCATGATGTTCGCGCTGCCGGCCGCCTGTCTGGCGATCGTGCACTGCGCGCGGCCCGCGCGGCGCAAGGCGGTCGGCGGCATGATGATGTCGCTGGCGCTGACCTCGTTCGTCACGGGTATCACCGAACCGATCGAGTATTCCTTCGTCTTCATCGCGCCGGTCCTGTACGGCATCCACGCGGTGCTCACGGGTGTGTCGATGGCGGTGACCTGGGCACTGGGGGTCAAGGACGGCTTCAGTTTCTCCGCGGGTCTGATCGACTACGTGATCAACTGGGGCCTGGCCACCAAGCCATGGATGATCATTCCGATCGGCCTCGTCTTCGCCGCTCTCTATTACGTGCTCTTCCGGTTCGCGATCACGAAGTGGGACCTGAAGACACCGGGGCGCGAACCCGAGGAGGAGGTCGAGGACATCACCAAGGCATAACACTTTCGGCGCCGCCACAGGCGCTACGGCGAAGGGCCCCGGACCAACTGGTCCCGGGGCCCTTCCTCGTGGGAAATCGGGGCAGGAATCAAGGGTTCCTTATCCCGCCTTCACCGTGCTACAACAGGTCTACACCACTGAGTGGTGTAGACCATCTGCTTTTCATGGAGGAAGTTGATGAGCACCGCCAGCGCTACGGCGGCCCCCGCGAAGAAGCGGGGTTCCGGCCTTTTCCAGGGCCTCCAAAAGGTGGGCCGCAGCCTGCAGTTGCCGATCGCGGTGCTTCCGGCCGCCGGCATCATGGTGCGGCTCGGCGCCGATGACGTCTTCGGCAAGGACGGCCTGGACTGGGGCACCGTCGCCACGGTCTTCGCCAACGCCGGTTCGGCGATCACCACGCAGCTGCCGATCCTGTTCTGCATAGGCGTCGCCATCGGCTTCGCCAAGAAGTCCGATGGCTCGACGGCGCTCGCCGCGCTCGTCGGTTTCCTCGTCTACCAAAAGGTCCTTGAGGCCTTCCCGGTGCACGAGGCCGTGATCAAGAAGGGCGAGGACGTCGCCGCCGTCTATAACGACCCCGGTGTCCTCGGCGGCATCATCATGGGTCTGCTTGCGGCCGTGCTCTGGCAGAAGTACCACCGCACCAAGCTGGTGGACTGGCTCGGATTCTTCAACGGGCGCCGGCTCGTCCCGATCATCATGGCCTTCGTCGGCATCGTCGTCGGCGTCTTCTTCGGCCTGATCTGGGAGCCCATCGGCGAGGGCATCACCCACTTCGCCGAGTGGATGACCGGCCTCGGCGCCGGTGGCGCGGCCCTGTTCGGCCTGATCAACCGCGGCCTGATCCCGATCGGCATGCACCAGTTCGTCAACACGGTGGCCTGGTTCCAGCTCGGCGACTACACCAAGCCCGACGGCTCCGTCGTGCACGGCGACATCACCCGCTTCCTCGCGGGCGACCCCTCGGCCGGCATGTACCAGTCCGGCTTCTTCCCGATCATGATGTTCGGCCTGCCGGCCGCGGCCATCGCCATCGCCCACTGCGCCCGCCCCGAGCGCCGCAAGGCCGTGATGGGCATGATGGTCTCGCTCGCGCTGACCTCGTTCGTCTGTGGTGTGACCGAGCCGATCGAGTTCACGTTCATGTTCATCGCGCCGGTCCTGTACGTGCTGCACGCCGTCCTGACCGCCATCTCCATGGCCGTCACCTGGGCCCTCGGCGTGCACGCCGGCTTCAACTTCTCGGCGGGCTTCATCGACTACGCCCTGAACTGGAACCTCGCGACCAAGCCATGGATGATCATCCCGATCGGCCTGGTCATGGCGGCCCTCTATTACGTGGTGTTCCGCTTCGCGATCACCAAGTTCAACCTCACCACCCCGGGCCGCGAGCCCGAGGAGGAGGTCGAGGACCTCACGAAGGCGTGAGCCTCACCGGCTGAGCGGCATGGCGAAGGCCCCCGGAACCCGATGGTTCCGGGGGCCTTCGCCTGTCCGGTTCGGACTGTCCGGTTCGGACTGTCCGGTTCGGACTGTCCGGTTCGGACTGTCCGGTTCAGATCTCGTACGTGCGTCCCGGCGCGGCCAGATCCACCGCGCCGTCGAAGACCGCGCGCGCGTCCGCGAGGTTGACCTGCGGGTCGGTCCACGGCGGGATGTGGGTCAGGATCAGCTTGCGGGCGCCCGCGCGCTGCGCCGACTCCCCCGCCTCCCGGCCGTTGAGGTGCAGGGCCGGGATGTTCTCCTTGCCGTCCGTGAACGCGGCCTCGCACAGGAACAGGTCGCTGTCCTCGGCGAGTTCGTCGAGCGCGGCGCACGGGCCGGTGTCCCCGGAGTACGTCAGGGAGCGGCCGCCGTGCTCGACCCGGATCGCGTACGACTCCACCGGGTGGCAGACCTTCTCCATGCGGACGGAGAAGGGCCCGATCTCGTACGAGCCCGGCTTCACGGTGTGGAAGTCGAAGACCTCGCTGAACGCGGAGGCCGATGGGGTGTCGGCGTGCGCCGTGGTCAGGCGCTGTTCGGTGCCCTCGGGGCCGTAGACGGGCATGGGGTCGCACCTGCCGCCGTCGTGGCGGTAGTAGCGCACGACGAAGTACGCGCACATGTCGATGCAGTGGTCCGCGTGCAGGTGCGAGAGGAAGATCGCGTCGAGGTCGTAGAGACCACAGTGGCGCTGCAGCTCGCCCAGGGCGCCATTGCCCATGTCGAGGAGCAGCCGGTAGCCGTCGGCCTCGACGAGGTAGCTCGAGCAGGCCGAATCCGCGGACGGGAACGACCCCGAGCAGCCGACGACGGTGAGCTTCATAAGAGCTTTCAACCTCCGCGCTGGCGGTCGGAATGCGGGGTGGAACATGGGCCATGGGCCAAGGGGGTCAGTCGAGCGTAAGGCGCGAAAGGGCGGGTGGCTCCTCCGTCACGGGCTGTTGTGGGCGAACTCACCTGCGCTGTCACCGGTTCGGAGGGCTTCCGGTCCGCGGGAGCACCCCGCGCGTCCCACCGGTACCGTCATGCCTATGGACACGTCCTGGTGGCTCGCGCTCGCGGCCGTCGTGCTGCTCGCGCTCGTCGCGACGCTGGTCGACGGGTGGGGCCGCGGCTCCCGGCACCGCCACCGGGACCGGCACGCGCCTCGGGGTTCGCACGCGCGGGGGCCCGAACCGGGCGACATCTGGTGGGCGATGGTGCCGTACGAGGACGGGCCTGGCGGCAAGGACCGGCCGTGCCTGGTGCTGTCCGTACGCAGGGGTGTGGCGACGGTCGCCAAGATCACCAGCCGGTACCACGACGAGCGGCCGGGGGTGATTCCGCTGCCGCCGGGGGCCGTGAGTGACGCGCGGGGGCGGGCGAGCTTCCTGGAGACGGATGAGCTCCGCTCGGTGCCGGTGGGGGATTTTCGGCGGCGGGCGGGGGTGCTCGATCCGGGGTTGTGGGATCAGGTGCGGCATCTGGGTACGTGAAACCCCTCCGGCGTTGCGGTTCCGGGGCGCTGCCCCGGACCCCGCTCCTCAATCGCCGGAGGGGCTGAAAAAAGAAGGCCCAGACGTAAGGGTTACGCCCACAACTGGCCGTGCAGCACCTCGATCGCTTCCTCTGTCGTGGCCGCCGTGTAGACGCCCGTCGACAGGTACTTCCAGCCACCGTCGGCGACGACGAACACGATGTCGGCGGGCTCCCCCGCCTTCAGCGCCTTCTTGCCGACGCCGATCGCGGCGTGCAGCGCGGCCCCCGTGGAGACGCCCGCGAAGATGCCCTCCTGCTGCAACAGGTCACGCGTACGCGTCACGGCGTCGGCCGAGCCGACCGAGAAGCGGGTCGTGAGGACGGAGGCGTCGTACAGCTCGGGGACGAAGCCCTCATCGAGGTTGCGCAGGCCGTAGACGAGGTCGTCGTAGCGCGGCTCGGCCGCGACGATCTTGACGTCGGGCTTGTGCTCGCGCAGGTAGCGGCCGACGCCCATGAGGGTGCCGGTGGTGCCGAGGCCCGCCACGAAGTGCGTGACCGAGGGGAGGTCGGTGAGGATCTCCGGTCCTGTCGTGGCGTAGTGCGCGCCCGCGTTGTGCGGGTTGCCGTACTGGTAGAGCATCACCCAGTCCGGGTGCTGCTCGGCCAGCTCCTTGGCGATGCGGACCGCGGTGTTGGAGCCGCCCGCGGCGGGGGACGGGATGATTTCCGCGCCCCACATGGCGAGCAGATCGCGCCGTTCCTGCGAGGTGTTCTCCGGCATGACGCAGACGATCCGGTAGCCCTTGAGGCGGGCGGCCATCGCGAGCGAGATGCCGGTGTTGCCGGAGGTGGGTTCGAGGATGGTGTCCCCGGTCTTGATCCGGCCTTCCTTCTCGGCCTGTTCGATCATGTGGAGCGCGGGGCGGTCCTTGATCGAGCCGGTCGGGTTGCGGTCCTCCAGCTTCGCCCAGATCCGGACGTCGTCGGAGAGCGAGAGCCGCGGCAGGCGCACCAGGGGGGTGTTGCCCACCGCGGCCAGCGGGCTGTCGTAGCGCATTGCCCGCTCAGCGCATTCCGCCGGCCACGGCCGGCAGGATCGTGATGCTGTCGCCGTCCGAGAGCTTGGTGCTGATGCCGTCGAGGAAGCGGACGTCCTCGTCGTTCAGGTACACGTTCACGAAGCGGCGCAGCTGACCGTTGTCCACGATGCGGTCGGCGATGCCCGAGTGCCGGGTGTCCAGGTCGGCGAAGAGCTCGCCGAGGTTGTCACCGCTGCCCTGGACGGCCTTCTCGCCGTCGGTGTAGGTGCGGAGGATGGTCGGGATGCGGACCTCGATGGCCATGCTGGGGCTCCTGTCAGGAGTCGGAAGTCTGGTGGGTGAGCGCGCGGCGGCGCTTCCGTACGGGCCGATGGGCGGCCTGCGGTACGGCGGTGCGGCTCAGCGCGGACAGATGGCGCTGGCGAGGCGGCACAGGTCGACGTGCAGCCGCGCCACGAGCAGCATGCCCGGCGTCTTTTCGCTCACGTCGTGGAAAACCATGGGCTCATCGTATCGATTCCCGTCCCGGATCCCGGAGTGTGATCTCACCATGCGGGCGATTTGCGTCCACCTGTTGAGATTCAGTCCGTGACCTGGACTTCTTCCTCCGTGATCGCGCCCTCGACGATGCGGTACGAGCGGAACTGGAAGGGGCCCGCGTCGTCGGTGTCGGCGGTGGAGACGAGGACGTAGTGGGCGTTCGGCTCGTTCGCGTACGTGACGTCGGTGCGCGAGGGGTACGCCTCGGTGGCCGTGTGCGAGTGGTAGATGACGACCGGCTCCTCGTCGCGGTCGTCCATCTCGCGGTACAGCTTGAGCAGGTCACCGGAGTCGAACTCGTAGAACGTGGGCGAGCGCGCGGCGTTCAGCATCGGGATGAAGCGCTCGGGCCTGCCCTCGCCGACCGGGCCCGCGATGACGCCGCAGGCCTCGTCGGGGTGGTCCTTGCGGGCGTGCTCGACGATCTGGTCGACCAGGGTCTGGGAAATCTTCAACATGCGGCCAGCATAAGCAAGTGGGCCCCGCCGTACCGGAGTGCGGTACGGCGGGGCCCAACTGGTGAGACGGAGCGCCTCCCAGGCGCCTCAGCTGCGCTTCGAGAAGGCCGCGGCCTCCGGGTTGCGCTTCTTCAGGATGAAGTACGAGACGCCCAGGATCGCGGCCCAGACCGGCGCCGCGTACAGGGAGACGCGGGCGTCCGGGTCGATGCCCATCAGGACGATGACGAGGAAGATGAAGCCGAGCGCGAGGGCGCTGACCCACCAGCCCCACGGCGCGCGGAACTCGGACTTCGGCAGCTCGCCGCGGTCGGACTTGATGCGGTAGCGGATCTGGCAGATCAGGATGATGATCCAGGCCCACATGCCGGAGATGGTGGCGAAGGAGACGACGTAGTTGAACGCCTCGCCCGGCCACTGGTAGTTGATCCAGACGCCGACCAGCATCATCGCGGCGGAGAACGTGGTGCCGATGACGGGCAGGCCGTTCTTGTTCAGCTTGGTGAAGAACTGCGGGCCCTGGCTGTTCTGCGCGAGGTCGCGGAGCATGCGGCCGGTGGAGTACATGCCCGAGTTGCAGGAGGACAGCGCGGCGGTCAGCACGACGAAGTTGACGATGGCGGCGCCGATGCCCAGGCCCATCTTGTCGAAGGCGTGCACGAAGGGGCTCTCGCCGGCCTTGAAGGAGGTCCACGGCACGACGGACAGGATCATGATGAGCGCGCCGACGTAGAAGACGGCGATGCGCCACGGCACGGTGTTGATCGCCTTCGGCAGGACCTTCTTGGCGTCCTTGGCCTCACCGGCGGTGACGCCGACGAGCTCGACCGCGAGGAAGGCGAACATCACCATCTGCAGGGTCATCAGCGTCGAGCCGATGCCGTTCTCACCGGCGAAGAAGCCGCCGAGGTCCCACAGGTTGGAGACGGAGGCGGTGTCACCGGCGTCGGAGAAGCCGATGGTGAGGATGCCGGCGCAGATCAGGATCATGCCGATGATGGCGGTGACCTTGACCGTGGAGAACCAGAACTCCAGCTCACCGAAGAGCTTCACGGAGATCAGGTTGGCGCCGTAGAGGATGACGGTGAAGACGAGTGCGGAGATCCACTGAGGGATGTCCCACCAGAAGGTCATGTAGGTGGCCGCGGCGGTGACCTCGGTCATTCCGGTGATGACCCAGAACAGCCAGTACGTCCAGCCGGTCGCGAAGCCCGCGAAGGGGCCGATGAACTCGCGCGCGTACTCCGAGAAGGAGCCGGACACGGGTCGGTACATGAGGAGCTCGCCGAGCGCCCGCATGATGCAGAAGATGACGATGCCCGCGACGGCGTACGCGAGGATCAGGCTGGGTCCCGCCTTGGCGATGCCCTTGCCCGCACCGAGAAAGAGACCGGTCCCGATGGCACCGCCGATGGCGATCATCTGGATCTGCCGGGCCCCGAGCCCTCGCTGGTAACCCTCGTCGGTCTCGGCCTGCGCGGCCTCATTGCCGTCGTGCTGCTCGTCGACCTGCGCTGAGGTCATGATGTGCGCCTTTCTCCATGCCGATCCGTGCCGTACTCGGCTCGGATCGACTGTGACGATCCTTTGGGGTCTGGGCCCCTGGATGGATGGAGCTTGTGCCTACCGGCGGTCGGCCGGTCGGGGCGCCCTCCGAGAGGACAGGGGTGGCGTCCCTCGGGTGGTCGTGAAGATTTATCACGCGGTTCACGCGGGTTGGCCGGGGCGCGTGTGGCGTACGCCACCCGGAAAAAGGACAAAGGGAATCACCGCGTCCGATTACGGTCGGGCGCGGTGACGGGATCGTTATACGGATTTGAGGGCCTGCTGAGCGAACAGGCCACCCCCGTGTCGGATCAGGGCATCAGGGTCTCGACGAGCGTCTCCTGAAGGCCGCCGAGCCACAGGTACGCCATCACCATCGGCTTGCGCGCGTCGTCGTCCGGGAGCCGGTAGAGGAGGTCGGTGTCCTCCTCGTCGGTGATGTCGAGGCGGGTGCCGATCGCGAGCCGCAGATCGTTGAGCGCGCGCATCCACTGGATGGACTCGCCCTGAGACAGCTTGAGGATCGCCCCGCCGTCGCCCGCCGGGCTGAGCGCATCGAGCGAGCGGACCACCGCGAGGGCGTCCTCGCGCTTGCCCGCCCGCAGGTCGTTCTCGGTGAAACGGCGGAACTCCGAGGAATGCGCGCGCAGTTCATCGGCGTCGCCCTCTTCACTGCCGGGGCCGCCGTACGCGTCCGGGAAGAGCCGGCGGAGCACCGCGTCGGACGGCGGCTCGCTGGGCCCCTCGGCGAAGAGCTCCGCGAGCGGGTCGTCGTCGACCTCGCCGCCCGGCCCCGGCCCGATCAGCTCCAACAGCTGCACCGCGAGCGAGCGGATGATGGAGATCTCTACGTCGTCGAGGGCGACGGCGGCGCCGCCACCCGGGATCGGTTCGAAATGTCCTGGCATCGGGATGCTGTTACTTCCGATCCTGTTGAAGCGTGGCCCACAGGCCGTATCCGTGCATCGCCTGCACGTCGCGTTCCATCTCCTCGCGGGTACCCGTGGAGACGACGGCCCGGCCCTTGTGGTGCACGTCCATCATGAGTTTGGTGGCCTTGTCCTTGGAGTACCCGAAGTACGTCTGGAAGACATACGTCACGTAACTCATGAGGTTCACCGGATCGTTGTGGACGAGAGTGATCCAGGGGACGTCCGGCTCGGGGACGACGGACGCCTCCTCCGTCGTCTCGGGCCTCTCGATCTCAAGGGGTGCTGGAGCCGTCACAGGGCCCATGCTGCCACCACCACCCGGCCCACGCACAAACGGACGCAGAAATCGTCACCCTGACGTTAATCGGGGGTAGCATCCTTCCTATGAACACAGCGGACCTGGGCCTGCCGGTGGACGTCCCGTCGACAGCGCTCTTCACCGACCACTACGAGCTGACGATGCTGCAGGCGGCCCTCCGCGCGGGCACCGCCGACCGGCACTCGGTCTTCGAGGTCTTCACGCGGCGCCTGCCCGAGGGCCGTCGCTACGGTGTCGTCGCGGGCACCGGGCGGGTCCTGGACGCCGTCGAGAACTTCCGCTTCGACGCGGCCGTGCTGGGATTCCTGCGCGAGCGCGGCGTCGTCGACGAACCGACGCTCGAATGGCTCGCGAACTACCGCTTCTCCGGCGACATCTGGGGCTACCCGGAGGGCGAGGTCTACTTCCCCGGCTCCCCCGTGCTGCGCGTCGAGGGCTCCTTCGCCGAGTGCGTGCTCCTGGAGACCGTCATCCTCTCGATCCTCAACCACGACTCGGCGATCGCCGCCGCGGCCTCCCGGATGTCCTCGGCCGCGGGACACCGGCCGCTGATCGAGATGGGCGCGCGCCGCACGCACGAGCTGGCCGCCGTCGCCGCCTCGCGCGCCGCGTACGTGGGCGGGTTCGCGACGACCTCGGACCTGGCGGCCGGATTCCGGTACGGGATTCCGACCGTGGGCACGAGCGCCCACGCCTTCACCCTGCTGCACGACTCCGAACGGGACGCCTTCCGCGCCCAGGTCGACTCCCTGGGCGGCGCGACGACGCTGCTCGTGGACACGTACGACGTGACGGAGGCGGTGCGTACGGCCGTCGAGATCGCGGGGCCCGAGCTGGGGGCCGTCCGGCTCGACTCCGGCGACCTCCTGCTCGTCGCGCACCGCGTGCGCAAGCAGCTCGACGAGCTGGGCGCCAAGAACACCAAGATCGTGGTCACCTCCGACCTCGACGAGTACGCCATCGCCTCCCTCGCCGCCTCCCCCGTCGACGCGTACGGCGTGGGTACGCAGCTGGTGACCGGGTCCGGGCACCCCACCTGCTCCATGGTCTACAAGCTGGTCGCGCGCGCCGACTCCGACGACCCGAAGACGCCGCTCGTGCCCGTGGCAAAGAAGTCGGCGGGCGGGAAGACCTCCATCGGCGGCCGCAAGTGGGCCGCGCGCCGGCTCGACGCGGACGGGGTCGCGGAGGCGGAGGTCGTGGGCAGCGGGCCCGTACCGGCGGACCTCGTCGACCGGCAGCTGCTCGTGGAGCTGGTCAAGGGCGGCGACGTGGTGGCCCGGGAGCCGTTGGACGCGGTGCGCGAGCGGCACATCGCGGTGCGGGACGGGCTGCCGCTGTCGGCGACGCAGCTGTCGCGGGGCGAGGCCGTGATTCCGACGGAGTACGTGTGAGGGCGCCTGGCGCCCTTCCGCCGGTCCGTCGCGCCACATGCCCTCTCCCGCAACGCACTTGAAGCTTCTACGCTCGTAGTCTCCAAGCAGAAGGACAGCCATCATGCGCCGCGCCCTGATCGTCGTAGACGTGCAGAACGACTTCTGCGAGGGCGGCAGCCTCGCGGTGGCGGGAGGTGCCGATGTCGCTGCCGCGATCACCGATCTCGTGGGGCAGACGGGTGGCGGGTGCTACCAGCACGTCGTCGCCACGCGTGACCTCCACGTCGATCCCGGTGAGCACTTCTCGGACGCGCCGGACTTCGTGCACAGCTGGCCGAGGCACTGTGTCGCGGGGACCGAGGGGGTCGGGTTCCATCCGAACTTCGCCCCGGCGGTGGCCTCCGGCGCGATCGACGCGGTGTTCGACAAGGGGGCGTACTCGGCCGCGTACAGCGGGTTCGAGGGGGCCGATGAGAACGGGGTGCCGCTGGCGGAGTGGCTTCGGGCGCGGGAGGTGTCCGAGGTGGATGTGGTCGGGATCGCGACGGATCACTGTGTGCGGGCCACTGCCGTGGACTCCGTCCGGGCCGGGTTTCGTACGAAGGTGTTGCTCGATCTGACGGCCGGGGTGGCGGCGACCTCTACGGAGGCGGCGCTCGATGAGCTGCGCGGGGTGGGCGTCGAGCTGACCGGTAAGCCGCTCGTGGCGTGACGTCGCGGGGCTCTGCCCCGGGCCCCGCTCCTCAAGCGCCGGAGGGGCTTGAATGTGGTCATCCGCCGCCGAAGCTCAGAAAGATCGGGGCTCTGCCCCGGACCCCGCTCCTCAAACGCCGGAGGGGCTGGGTTTCAGCAGCGCTCGTATCGGGTGCCAGAGCTCGCCCGATCTGGTGTCGGGGGCCGTGCGCCAGATCAGGCCGTCCGGGTGGTGGAGGACGGCCGTTATTTCGTCCGGGGTCGGGGGCTGGGTGTTGCCTCGGAGGTAGACCGCGCGCAGGCCCAGGTTGCGCAGGCGGGTCAGGGCTCGGGGGCGGTTCGCGGCGTGCACCAGGACCCGTACGGCGCCGTCGGCGGAGCCGGGCGCGGGCAGGGTCAGGGCGACGACGACCGTGCCTCCCGGCAGCTTGCAGAACCCTCCTGCGGACATGACTGTCACACCCCCGTGAGACGTAGTGTCAATAAGGAACTCACAGGACGCACCTAAGCACGACCGGCCGCGACCCCGCTAGAGGGTCGCGGCCGATACGTTTCTGACCTGCGGTTTTACGGTTCTACTTGGCTGAAGGGCCCACCTTGACCGTCATCGAGGAACCGTCGAGCGGCTGCTTCACGATGCTGATCTTGGTGTTGGTGTCAGTTGTGCGCACGCTCCCCGTGGGGTTCTCCGCGTACCAGTACGTGCCCTTGTGATCGTCGAAGACGGGCGTCCCCGACTGCGCCGGGATCTTCGTTTCGACGCCCAGCTTGTGGAGCGTCATGCCGGGGACCGGGTAGTGGCCGAAGGCGGCGTCGTACGGCGTGATCTTGTTGGTGATCAGCTTGCCGTCGGCCCACTTGAGCGGCTTCGCGTGCGCGTCGACCGGGAGGATCAGCCCCTTGCCGGGGTGCTGGCCGACGTTGTTGTTGCGCTGCGAGGTGTCCCACTGCCAGACGACGAGGCCGGGGCGGTACGAGTAGTGCTCGACCCAGTTCTGCTTCGAACCGCCGTCGCGCCAGCCGAAGTTGTACGGGCCGACCTTGAGGGTCTTGTCGTACGACACGTACTGGCGGTTCTCGGCGAGGTAGAACTGCGGGAAGTCGCCGGTGATCGAGGCGCCGATGCGGGAGAAGCCGCGGGTCGTCCAACCGGCCTGCTCCGTCTCGGCGTTGTCGGAGAAGAGCGTCGCGCCGTCCGCCTTGACCGTGAAGTTGTCGAAGGCGAAGCCCATTTGGGCCACTCCCCCGTCGGTCTTGTAGCGGAAGCGGACGTCGATCTTCTGGCCCGCGTAGGCGTCGAGCGGGTAAGTGAGGTGCTGGAACGCGCCGTTGGTGCCGGTGAGGGCCGGCTTGTCGCCGCCGTCGCGCGGGATCGGCTGGCCGTCGGCGGTGCCGTCGATGGTCTTCCAGCTGGCGCCGGCGTCCGTGGACACCTGCGTGTAGAGGTAGTCGTAGTCCTTCTCGATGTCGTACCAGCCGTCGAGTTCGAGGGCGGCCGACTTCTTGCCGGTCAGGTCGACCGTGCGGCTGAGGGTGTTGTCGAGGTCGTCGCCGTAGTCGGACCACCACTGCTTGGTGCCCTCGGCGGGCTTGACGATGTCCGTCGTCACCGTCTTCTTGGGCAGTTCGACGACGAGGGCCTGCTTGAGCTTCGTGTTGTACTCCGAAACCCCCAGCTTGTGCGTGGAGTTGGTGGCGGCCTTCGCCTTGTCGTAGTTCAGCCAGCCGAGTTGGAGCTTGTCCCACGCGGTCATGTCGCCCGGCATGTCGCCGATGGCTTCCTTGCCGGTGCCGAGCCAGGAGCCCGCCGACATCAGCGACCAGAAGCCGACCGAGTTCTCGCCGGTGTACGTCGTGTCGTACAGGTCGGGCAGGCCGAGGTCGTGGCCGTACTCGTGGGCGAAGACGCCGAGGCCGCCGTTCTCCGGCTGCATCGTGTAGTCGCCGACCCAGATGCCGGTGTCGCCGATCGGGGTGCCGCCCGCCTTGAAGCCGGCCGGGCCCGTGTCACCGTCGTCGCGGGAGAAGGCGTAACCGCGGTGCGCCCAGAGGGAGTCGCCGCCCTGCGCGCCGCCGCCCGCCGAGCCGTCCTCGCCCGCGTGCACGATCTGGAAGTGGTCGATGTAGCCGTCCGGCTCGTTGAAGTCGCCGTCGTTGTCGTGGTCCGTGCGGTCCCACTGGTCGTACTGGGCCATGTCAGCCTTGATGTCGGCGTCCGACTTCCCGGCCGCCTTCTGCTGCGCGACCCAGGCGTTGACGCCGTCGCGGACCAGGTCCTCGACGTTCGGGCAGTTGTCGGCGCCGCAGTAGTTGGAGCCGTAACGGGCCTCGTTCCACTCGACCTTGACCCAGTCGGAGACCTCGCCCTCGACCGAGTAGCGGCCGGAGGAGGTCTTCTCGTAGTAGGTCTTGAGCGAGTCGACGCCCTTGCCGGAGGCGTCCTTGCCGGACCCGAAGTAGAGGTCCTTGTAGTGCTGGGAGTTGTAGTCCTTCTTCCAGGCCGTGCTGTTGTCCTTGGTGCGGTCCGGCTCGGCTATCTGGTTGTGCAACGGGCCGGGCGTGCCGCCGTACTTGGGCTTCAGCTCGGGGGTGTCGTCGTCCGCGCGGTCGACGAGCGTGGTGTTGTCGACCTTGTCGCCGAACTCGGTCAGGATCGTGAAGATCTTGTCCGTGCGCTCGCGGCCCAGCTCGACGTACTTGCCCTTCGACAGCTCCACGACCTTGGAGCCGTGCTTCTCCTGGACCTTCGATGTGCCCTGGAGGACCTCCTGCAGGGCCGTCTGCCGCTGCTTCTCCTGCTGCTTGCTGAACGGGCCGTCGAAGACGTGGCCCTTGCCGCCGTACGTCTTTCCGTCGGCGGTCGCGCTCGTCGCGGCCGGGGTGTCGGCCTGGGCGGTGGTCGCCGCGAGCGAGCCCGTGGCCGCGGTGGCGGCGAGGGTCGCGAGCACGGCGACCGATCTCAACGCCCGTCTCTTGGTGGTCACTTGAGTGATCCCCTCCTCCGTGGCATGAACACCACGCGTCACAAGTGACGCTATTTGAGCGGAAGTAGAGGAGAAATAACAGACCTTGACTGAGACATCCGCTCTGCACTATGCAGGGCGATCTGTTCGGAATACGGACGCGTGAGCTTGCTCTCAATACCATCAACGGGCGCGCCACACAGTCCACTTGATGGACCTGGTGACTCCGTGCGCCCCCCATGCTCCGGTGGCATGGCTTAGGGCACGCTTACCGAGTGCTTTACTCGGGCACAGGTCCGATTAGTCTCCCAATGTCACGAGGACGGATGTCACCATGCCTCGCCCGACTGTCGCACAGCTCGCCTACGGTTCGGCCACCGTCGTCTGCTCCACGATTGCCATGGTTCTGCTGTCCCAGACGAGTTCGGGCCCCGGCATCCCGGTCATCGCCGTCTCGGCGCTCATCCTGGGGCTCTTCGTGGCGATGTCGGTGCCGACGCGCAAGCGGGGGCCGAAGGCCGAATCGGCTGTTGTCGCCTCCGCCGATGCCGCTACCGCTGCCGCTACCGCTGGCGCTGCCTCCGGGGAGCGGGTGCCGGAGCAGCGTTTGAGCGCCACCGTCTCCTCTCCCCCGTCCCCCGCCTCCGCTGAGGCCGCGCGCGACGCCGTACGCGAACCGGCGGGCCCGTGAGGTACGGACCCGCCGGTACTGCTTCGGTGCAGGTGCTCGGTCAGGCGGTGCTGACCACCACGGTCTTCACCGCCTTGTCGTGCAGGCCCTGCTTGTAGGGCTTGTCGAAGAAGCTCCAGCCGCCGGTGATCGCGGTCCAGATGCAGGCGCAGCAGAACACCGCGGGCACCCACAGGACGATCGCGCGCAGCAGGCTGGTCTGCGTGCTGGGCGTCGCGCCGTCGCTCAGGTTGGCGACCCGTAGCTTCAGCCACTTCTTGCCGAGCGTCTGCCCGGTCTTGGCCGTCATGATCGTGTCGTAGCCGACGTAGAAGATGGCTCCGATGAGCGACTGGCCCATGCGCTTGCCGTAGTCCATGTCGTCGGGGTCGACGTTGACCTGGAGCAGGCCGAAGATCCAGGAGATCAGGCCGACGACGATCGCGACGAGGATCATGTCGATGATGCGGGCGAGGACGCGTTTGCCGCTGTCGGCGAGTGGGGGCATGCCGGCGAGGGGGTCGGGGGTGCCGTAGCCGCCGCCGTAGGGGTCGCCGCCGTACGGGGGCGGGGGCGGGGGCGGGGGTGGCGGTGGGGGTGCGGAATCGTAGGGGGAGCCGCCGCCCTGGTTGGTGGGCGGCGGCTTGCGGAACGGGTCGTCGTCCGGCGGTTGGCCGGACCCGGAGGGCGGCGGTTCGGTGCTCATGGCCCGAGTGGAACGTGTTCGTGGGCGGGGTGCACGTGGCGGGCCGCCGTATGGATGACCTGGCGGACCGTCACCCGTTCCGTTCCGGCCGCCCTCCTCCCACGCCACGGGGCGCCGCCCCGGACCCCGCGCCTCAAACGCCGGCGGGGCTTGAATGTGGCCATCCGCCGCCGAGACTCAAAAGACCGGGGCTCCGCCCCGGACCCCGCTGCTCAATCGGCGGTGGGCTCGGTTTATCGAGCCTCGCCGGCGATTGAGGCGCGGGGGCCGGGGCGGAGCCCCGCGGCCGCAACGGACGACGGGTCAGGTCAGCCCGCGACGAAGGTGCCGGCGGCCTTGTCGTGGAGGCATTGGCGCCAGGGGCGGTCGATGGCGCCCCAGAGGACGCCGAGGAGGCCGACCGCCAGGACGCCCGGCACGCTGTAGACGAGCCAGCGCTTGAGGGCCGAGGGGAACGACGGCGCCTCGTGCTCCTCGATGTCACGGACCGTCAGGCCCAGCAGCTTCTTGCCGAGCGTGTAGCCCCACTTCGACGTCGGCAGCGCCTCGTACAGCGTGCCGAAGATCAGCAGCACCGCGAGCACGATGCCCAGGTACGTCCCCGTCGTGCCGTCGATCAGCCAGACCGTCATCTCGTGGCCCGAGGCCTTCGCCGCGTCGATCTTCTCGTTGATGTGGTCGACGGCCTTGGTCCCGAACGGGACCGCGACGGTCGCGGTGACCGCTCCGACGACGACCGAGTCGATGAGCCGCGCCGCGAACCGCTTGCCGAGACCGGCGGGCCGCGCCGCCGCCGCGGCCTGCGCCGCCGCGAGGAACGGGTCGGTGGCCACCGGCTTGAAGGGCGTCACCGGCGCGTTCGGGGCGGCGGCCGGTGCCGCTTGGGGTGCCTGCTGGGCCCAGGAGGGGGAGCCGCCGCCCGGGCCCTGGGTCATGGGGCTTTGGAGGTGTGCCTGGGATGGCTGGGATGCCTGGGGTGGCTGGGGGGCCTGGGGCGGTTGGGGGTGTTGCGGCTGTTGTGGGGGGACGGCCGGCTGGGGGTTGAGGCCCGCGTGGGACTGGGCCTCGGAGTGGGGCGGGGGCGTGGGCCGGCCGCTCTGGGCGTCCTGCTTGGGCAGCGTACGGAACGCCATCGTGCCGTCGTTGGCCTCCGGCTTCGGGCGCATGGCGCGCATCCTGACCGTGCCGTCGGTGCGCTCCTCGGGCTCCGGCTCGGCGGTCTCGGCGCCCGGCGGCGCACCCCAGGACACCCGGGCGCTCTGCTCGGCGCCGAATCCCGCCTGCCGCGCGGCGTTGGCCTGCCACGCGGATGCCGGTTCGGGCGCGCCGGTTCCGGTTCCGGTTTCGGGTGCGCCCATCTCCGTATGTACGGAGGGTTCCTCGTCGAGGAAGACGGGGCCTGTCTCCTCCGCGGGAGGCGGCTCGGACGTCGCGGTGGGGGCGGGGGCGGCGCCCGCTCCCGACGGGGTCGGCAGGGACTCTCCGTCGGTGGGGGCGGGGCGACTGGTGCCGGGAACCCACGCAGCCCCGTTCCAGTACCGGACATATCCGGGAATGGACGGATCGGGGTAGTAGCCTTCGCGGGGCCTGTCGTCGCCGGGGGCCGGGGTTGGGGCACTCATGTCCGTCGTCCCGTATCTGCTCGGGGGTCTTGTTGTGGGGTCCACATCTATCAGACCCCGGCGCTCACACGCGCCGCTCCGTCATTACGGACCACTTTCCGGGGAACCTGACACCTGCCCCGAAACGCGGAGAAGAATCTTCCGCGAACTCGCGTAATGCTCCCGGCAGATCGTCCTCTCACCTTCCAACGGGCCCGCTCCGGGCTCGTACGAAGGAGAGGAAGTGCCCGACATGAACGCCCGCGACATGCACACCGTGGTGGAACGCGAACTGGAACTGAAGCTCGTGCTCTCGCCGGAGCGGAGCATCCCCGTCCCGGCCCGGCTCACCTACCGCATCGCCGATCCGTACGCCGTCCACATCGCGTTCCACATCGGCTCGCACCACCCGGTCCACTGGACGTTCGCCCGCGAGCTGCTCGTGGAGGGCGTGTTCCGGCCGTGCGGGCACGGGGACGTGCGGGTGTGGCCGACGAAGGTGGACGGGCGCAGCGTGGTCCTTGTGGCGCTGAGTTCGCCGGACGGGGACGCGCTGCTCGAAGCGCCGGCCGCGCAGGTCTCGGCGTGGCTGGAGCGGACGCTGCGGGTGGTGCCGCCCGGCGCGGAGGCCGATCAGCTCGGCATCGACGACGCCCTGGCCGAACTGCTCGCCCCGACGCCTGCCGCCGACGACCTCTATCTGTGCGACCCGTGGCCCGGGGACGAGTCGTCCTCCGAGGAGCTGTGAGGCGCCTGCCACGGGGGTGGTGTCACTCGGCGGGGGTGCCGGGGGTCAGGGTGCCGGTGAGCGTCGTGCCGGCCAGGCCCGGGTCCGCGACCGCGGTGCCGACCGCGAGGCCGATCGAGGAGAGCGCGAGGGCGCCGACCAGTACGGCGGCGGTCGTCCGGCGGCGGCGGGCGGACTTGTGGGAGGCGCGGTCGGTGTCGCTGTGGCTCATGGATTCAGGATCCCGCCCAAGTGCGCCCCGTCACATGAGGCTTTCGTCCTTTATACGAACCGTACGTGACGGGGTGCGGGGTCTGCGGGGTCTGCGGGGTCCTGAACGTCAGAACAGTTTGCCGGGGTTGAGGAGGCCGAGCGGGTCGAAGGCCGCCTTCACCGCCTGCTGCATCTCGACGCCGACCGGGCCGAGTTCGCGGGCGAGCCACTCCTTCTTGAGTACGCCGACGCCGTGCTCGCCGGTGATGGTGCCGCCGAGTTCGAGGCCGAGCGCCATGATCTCGTCGAAGGACTCGCGGGCGCGGCGGCCCTCGTCGGCGTCCTGGGCGTCGAAGCAGACGGTGGGGTGGGTGTTGCCGTCGCCCGCGTGCGCGCACACGCCGATGGTGAGGTCGTACTTCTCGGCGATCCGCTCGACGCCTTCGAGGAGTTCGCCGAGCTTGGTGCGGGGCACGCACACGTCGTCGATCATCGTGGTGCCCTTGACCGCTTCGAGCGCGGTGAGCGACAACCGCCGTGCCTGGAGCAGCATTTCGGACTCCGCGGCGTCCTCGGCCGGTACGACCTGGGTGGCGCCGGCCGCTTCGCACAGCGCGCCGACGGCGGTGAGGTCGGCGGCCGGGTCGTGGGTGTCGAAGGCGGCGAGCAGCAGCCCCTCCGTGGTCTCCGGCAGGCCCATGTTCGCCATGTCGTTGACGGCCTTGACCGTCGTACGGTCCATGAGTTCCAGGAGCGACGGGACGTGTCCGGCCTCCATGATGCGGCAGACCGCGTCGCAGGCCGTGGCCGCCGATCCGAACTCGGCCGCGAGCACGAGCTGTTGGGGCGGCTGCGGCTTCAGTGCGAGCGTCGCCTTCACGACGATGCCGAGGCTGCCCTCGGAGCCGACGAAGAGCCGCGTGAGGTCGTAGCCTGCGACGCCCTTCGCGGTGCGCTTGCCGGTGTGCATGAGGCGGCCGTCGGCGAGGACGACGTCGAGCCCGAGCACGTACTCCGCCGTCACGCCGTACTTCACGCAGCACAGGCCTCCGGAGGCCGTGCCGATGTTGCCGCCGATGGTGCACATCTCCCAGCTGGAGGGGTCCGGCGGGTAGTAGAGGCCGTGTTCGTTGACCGCGCGGGAGAGCGTGGCGTTGATGACGCCCGGTTCGACGACGGCGATCCGCTCGACCGGGTTGATCTCCAGGATGCGGTCCATCTTGGTGAGCGAGAGCACGATGCAGCCGTCGGAGGCGTTGGCCCCGCCCGACAGGCCCGTGCGGGCGCCCTGCGGGACGACCGGGACGCGCAGCGCGGTGGCCGTGCGCATCACGTGCTGGACCTCTTCGACGGTGCGCGGGAGGACGACGACGGCGGGGGCGCCGGCGTCGCAGAAGCTCGCCATGTCGTGGGCGTAGGAGGCGGTGACGTCGGCGTCCGTCAGGACCGCTTCCGTGGGCAGGCCCGTGCGGAGCGCTTCGATGAGTGTGCGGCTCATGATCACACCTTCGCACTCCGTGCGACCTGTGTGAACCCCCTGCTGGGGCCCTCGATTTGAGCCCCTGCGCCTCAAGCCCCTGCGGCGATTGAGCAGGCGGCGCCGGTGTTGCGGTCGCGGGGCTCTGCCCCGGACCCCGCGCCTCAATCGCCGGCGGGGCTTGATTCAGCCGAACCGTCGGTCAGACGAGGGCCGTGCCGATCAGGCCGTTGCGGGTCACCAGGGACGCCAGGTCCGGCTCGCTGAGCTCACCCGTTCCGGCGGGACGCCTCGGTAGGACCATGTAGCGGGTTTCCGCGCTGGAGTCCCAGACCGTGATCCGTACGTCGTCCGGGAGGGACACGCCGAACTCGGCGAGTACCGCGCGGGGTTCACGTACGACGCGCGAGCGGTACGCCTCGCTCTTGTACCAGCCGGGCGACGGGCCGAGGAGGCGGAGCGGGTAGCAGGAGCACAGGGTGCACACGATCATGTTGTGCTCGGATTCCGTGTTCTCGGCGACCCGCAGGCGCTGCGGCTGAACTCCCCCGGAGGAGAAGCCGAGTTCGGCCACGGCGGCCGAACCGTCCGCGAGCAGCCGCTGCTTGAACGCCGGGTCGGTCCAGGCGCGGGCCACGACCTTCGCGCCGTTGACCGGCGATGCGCCCGCGAGGAAGCCGTCGATGACCTCGTCGACGGCCTCGCCGCCGACGATTCCCTTGTCCTCCAACAGGCTTTCCAGGAGCCGTACTTGGCGGGAGATCACCGCGTCGACGTGGTCACCGGACATCGGCGTCGGCCTCCTCGGAAGGCAAGGGCTCCAGGTAGCTCTCGGACAGGTCGAGGACGACGTCGTGCTCGCCCTCGCCCTCACCCTCGCCCCACAGCTCGCGCGCCGCGAAGCGCACCGCGTAGATCATCTCGACGGGCGCGTCCTGCCGCCCCTGCGCGCGCACGTCGGCGAGCGGTGCCCGCCCCTCCGGCTCGACGACGACGCCGAGTTTGCCGCGGGCGTAGCGCGGCAGGCGGGTGTGGTGCGGTGGGTCGTGGCGGTAGGTGCGGACCCGGTCCCCGGGTGCGTACGCGAGACGCTCAGGCATGATCGAGCACCCCCGCCCCGATCAGGCCCTTGCGTTCGAGGAGCGTACGGATCGCGTGGAACCAGCGTTCGTAGTACGAGGCCGCCAGGTACTCCTGGGGCGGCATCGTCTCGATCGCGTCCCGGAACTCGTCGAGGTTGAAGACCTTCTGGACGAGCAGCACGCGCTGGAGCGCGAAGACCCGCGCCTCCCAGTCCGCGTGGAAGGGTTCGGCGTCGTCGGTGGTGTCGATGGCGCCGAACCCGGTCGTTCCGCCTACGTCGTTCATCCTGGCCATGCGGCCAGCTTAGGAGCGGGCGTCAGAGATTTCCGCGCTTCTCCTGCTCGCGCTCGATCGCCTCGAACAGGGCCTTGAAGTTGCCCTTGCCGAAGCCCATGGAGCCGTGCCGCTCGATCATCTCGAAGAAGACGGTCGGCTTGTCCTGGACCGGCTTGGTGAAGATCTGCAGCAGGTAGCCGTCCTCGTCGCGGTCGACGAGGATCTTCAGCTCGCGCAGTGTCTCGACGGGTACGCGGGTCTCGCCCGCCCATTCGCCGAGGGTGTCGTAGTACGAGTCGGGGGTGTCGAGGAACTGGACTCCCGCCGCGCGCATGGCGCGTACGGACGCGACGATGTCGTTCGTGGCGAGCGCGATGTGCTGGACGCCGGCGCCGCCGTAGAACTCCAGGTACTCGTCGATCTGGGACTTCTTCTTGGCGATGGCCGGTTCGTTGATGGGGAACTTGACCTTGAGGGTGCCGTCGGCGACGACCTTCGACATCAGCGCGCTGTACTCGGTCGCGATGTCGTCGCCCACGAACTCCTTCATGTTCGTGAAGCCCATGACCTTGTTGTAGAAGGTCACCCACTCGTTCATTTTGCCGAGTTCGACGTTGCCTACGCAGTGGTCGATGGCCTGGAAGGTGCGCTTGGCCGGGGGTTCGACGATGGGCGCGGCGGCCGTGAATCCGGGCAGGTAGGGGCCGTCGTAGCCGGTGCGCTCGACGAGTGTGTGGCGGGTCTTGCCGTACGTGGCGATGGCGGCGCGGACGACGGTGCCGTGCTCGTCCTTCGTCTCGTACGGCTCCTCGATGCCGCGGGCGCCGTGCTCGACGGCGTAGGCGTACGCGGCGCGGGCGTCCGGGACCTCGATGGCGAGGTCGACGACGCCGTCGCCGTGCGCCGCGACGTGGTCGGCGAGGAAGTGGCCCCAGTCGGTCGACGCCTTGATGACGGACGTGAGGACGAAGCGGGCCGAGCCGTTGGTGAGGACGTAGGACGCCGTTTCGCGGCTGCCGTTCTCCGGTCCGGAGTAGGCGACGAGCTTCATGCCGAAGGCGGTGGAGTAGTAGTGCGCGGCCTGCTTGGCGTTGCCCACGGCGAAGACGACCGCGTCCATTCCCTTGACCGGGAAGGGGTCTGCCTGCCGTGCGGTGTCGGGAGTGCGGTGTGTGGTCTGCGTCATACGGTGAGGTTCTCGCCGGTCCGCAAGGTGCGCAATAGTTTGCGTTTTTGCTGGGCAATGTGACCAGTGGCCTGCCCATTTCCGCGGGCTTCTTGTACAGGATGACTACCCCGGAGGGCCCATGGCGATCGACGATCTGGACGGGCGGCTCATCGTGCTCCTCGCGCGCGAGCCGCGGATCGGTGTCCTTGAGATGTCCCGGCGGCTCGGTGTCGCGCGGGGCACCGCGCAGGCCAGGCTCGACCGGCTTACCTCGAACGGAGTCATCCGCGGCTTCGGCCCCCAGGTGGACCCGGCCGCCCTCGGCTATCCCGTCACCGCGTTCGCGACGTTGCAGATCAGGCAGGGGCAAGGGCCCGACGTCAGGACCCATTTGGGAGGCGTGCCGGAGGTCCTGGAACTGCACACGACGACCGGCAGCGGGGACATGCTGTGCCGGCTCGTGGCGCGCTCGAACGCGGATCTTCAACGTGTGATCGACCGGGTTGTCGGTTTTGATGGCATCGTCCGGGCTTCCACGGCGATCGTCATGGAAAATCCTGTTCCGCTGCGGATCATCCCGCTCGTGGAGCAGGCGTCAGGAGATTCCTGACGGCTATCCGAGCACCGCCCGGGAGTGAGGCGCGATGAACTTCTGGGACTATCTGGCCGCCCGGCACCAGCAACTGCTCGCCGACGCCTATCAGCACGCGAGCGCCGTCTTCCAGTGCATGGTCCTCGCGACCCTGATCGGCATCGTCATCGGCATCTTCGCGTACCGCAGCGAATGGGCCGGGAACCTGGCGACGACCGCCACCTCGACCATTCTCACCATTCCTTCGCTCGCCATGATCGGTCTGCTGATCCCGATCGTGGGCCTCGGCGTCGCGCCGACCGTCATCGCGCTGACCCTGTACGGGCTCCTTCCGATCGTGCGGAACGCGATCGTGGGCCTGCGCGGCGTCGACCCCGCGCTGATCGACGCGGCGACGGGCATCGGGATGTCGCGCACGGCCCGCCTGTTCAAGGTGGAGCTGCCGCTCGCCTGGCCGCCGATCCTCACCGGGATCCGGGTCTCCACGCAGATGCTGATGGGCATCGCCGCCATCGCCGCGTTCGCCTCCGGGCCCGGCCTCGGCAACGAGATCTTCCGCGGCATCGCCTCCCTGGGCAGCGCCAACGCGCTCAACCAGGTGCTCGCCGGGACGCTCGGCATCATCATCCTCGCCCTGCTCTTCGACGCCGCGTACGTCCTCATCGGACGGCTGACCATCCCGAGGGGGATCCGTGCCTGACACCACGACGACCGCGACGACCGAGCCGTCGGAGCCGAGCGGGTCCCCGCAGACGTCCGGGGCCGGCATCGAGCTGGAGAACCTCACCAAGCGCTATCCGGGCAATCCGCAGCCCTCCGTGGAGAACGTCAACATGGAGATCAAGGCGGGCGAGCTGATCATTTTCGTCGGCCCGTCCGGCTGCGGTAAGTCCACGACGCTGAAGATGATCAACCGGCTGATCGAGCCGACCGGCGGGCGGATCCGGATCGGCGGCGAGGACGTCACCGACATGGACCCGGTGAAGCTGCGCCGCAAGGTCGGGTACGCGATCCAGTCCTCCGGGCTCTTCCCGCACATGACGGTCGCCCAGAACATCGCGCTCGTGCCGAAGATGATCGGCTGGTCCAAGTCGAAGATCAAGGCGCGGGTGGAGGAGATGCTCGACCTCGTCGGGCTCGACCCCGCCGAGTACCACAACCGCTATCCGCGCCAGCTCTCCGGCGGCCAGCAGCAACGCGTCGGCGTGGCAAGGGCGTTGGCGGCCGACCCGCCCGTGCTCCTGATGGACGAGCCGTTCGGCGCCGTCGACCCGATCACCCGCGACCACCTCCAGGACGAGCTGATCCGGCTCCAGCACGAGCTGCACAAGACGATCGTCTTCGTCACCCACGACTTCGACGAGGCGATCAAGCTGGGCGACCGGATCGCGGTGCTGCGCGAGAAGTCGCACATCGCGCAGTTCGACACCCCGGAAGCCATCCTCACCAACCCCGCGGACGACTTCGTGTCCGGGTTCGTGGGGGCCGGCGCGGCGCTGAAGCGCCTCAACCTGACGCGCGTACGCGATGTGGAGGTCACCGAGTATCCGACGGTGCAGGTCGACGACCCGCTGCAGGACATCTTCAACAAGCTGCGGGCGGCCGGTACGAACGAGCTGCTGCTGCTCGACAAGCGGCGCCGCCCCTACAAGTGGCTGCGGCGCGGCGACCTGATGCGCGCCAAGGGCTCGCTCGCCCGCGCGGGCACCCTCGTCCACGACACCGTCACCTGGGACGCCACCCTGCGCGACGCCCTCGAAGCGGTCCTCACCGACAACGCGGGGCGGGTCGCGGTGACCGGGCGGCGCGGTGAGTACGAGGGCGTCGTCGACATGGAGACGCTGATGAACTCCGTACACGAACTCCTGGAGGCCGACCGGCTCGAAGCGGTCGAGCACCAGCACGAGCTGGAGGAGCAGCGCGCCGAGCAGACGCACCAGGAGCAGGAGGGTTCCCAGGCCCCCGACGGGGAGGCGAAGGCGTGAGCACACCGTCCCGCAAATCGCCCCCGAAGGGCGCGCGCCCCGAGGGCGAGCACGAGGTCAAGGGCCTCGCGTTCCGCGACGAGGGCCAGAGCGAGCCGGAGGCCCCGCCGCCCCCGGTGGCCCGGAAGGACCCGCCCCGCATCACCTGGAAGAAGCTGACGTTCCTTCCGGTGTTCCTGATCCTGGTGCTGGTGATCACCTGGCTGTGGTTCCGCAATGCCGACCTCGACACGATCTCCGAGAACGCCATCTCGGGCGGCAAGGTGTGGAAGGCGCTGCGCCAGCACATCAGCCTGACGGTGATCTCCACGTTCTTCGTGCTGATCATCGCGATTCCGCTGGGGATCCTGCTGACCCGCAAGATGTTCCGGAAGGCGACGCCGTTCGCCCTGGCCATCGCCAACATGGGGCAGGCGACCCCGGCGATCGGTCTGCTGGCGCTGCTGGTGATCTGGCTGGGCATCGGTGAGAAGTCGGCGCTGATCGGCATCATCATCTACGCGATCCTGCCGGTGCTCTCCAACACCATCGCGGGCCTGAAGGCCAACGATCCGACGCTGCTGGAGGCGGCGAAGGGCATCGGGATGTCGCCGATGGGGGTGCTGCGCAAGGTCGAACTCCCCCTCGCCGTCCCGCTGATCCTCGCCGGTGTGCGCACGGCGCTCGTCCTCAACGTCGGTACGGCGACGCTCGCCACGTTCGGCGGTGGCGGCGGCCTCGGCGTCCTCATCACCACTGGCATCACCAACCAGCGGATGCCGGTCCTGATGCTCGGCTCGATCCTCACGATCGCGCTCGCCCTGCTCGTCGACTGGCTGGCCTCGCTGGCCGAACTCCTGTTGCGGCCGCGCGGGTTGGAGGTGCGCTCATGAAGTACCGCAAGTACCGCGTACGTATGGCGGTCTCGGCGGCCTGCGGGATCGCGCTCCTGGCCGGCTGTGGCCTCACCAGTGGCAGCCCGCTGGTCGACGACGTGCAGCCCGGTTCCATCGGCAAGGACAAACCCCTTGAGGGCGCGGACATCACCGTCACGTCCAAGGAGTTCACCGAGCAGCTGGTGCTCGGCGCGATCATGGGCATCGCCTTCAAGGCGGCCGGCGCGGACGTCCTCGACCGGACCGGCATCCAGGGCTCCATCGGCGCCCGCGAGGCCGTCAAGTCCGGGGACGCCGACGCCATGTACGAGTACACGGGCACGGCCTGGATCACCTACCTCGGCAACTCGGACCCGATCACCAATCCGCAGAAGCAGTACGAGGCGGTGCGCGAGGCCGACAAGAAGAACGGCATCACGTGGCTGCCGCAGGCCGAGCTGAACAACACCTACGCGCTCGCCATGAACGACGCCAACTTCAAGAAGTACGGCACCAAGACGCTCTCCGACGTCGCCGCGCTCGCCAAGAAGAACCCGAAGGCGGTCACGCTGTGCGTGGAGAGCGAGTTCGCCAACCGGGCCGACGGGCTGCCCGGCATGCAGAAGGCGTACGGGATGAACCTGCCGCCCGCGAACATCACGCAGATGGACAGCGGCATCATCTACACCCAGGCGTCCAAGGGCAGTTGCACGTACGGCGAGGTCTACACGACCGACGGCCGGATCAAGGCGATGCACCTGAACGTCATGGAGGACGACAAGCACTTCTTCCCGAACTACAACGCGGCGCCCGAGATCAACAGCAAGGCGCTGAAGAAGTACCCGGAGATGGCGGACATCCTTGAGCCGATCACGAAGAAGCTCAACAACACCGTCGCCCAGGACCTCAACGCCAAGGTGGACGTCGACGGGCAGGACCCGCACGACGTGGCGAAGGACTGGCTGGTGAAGGAGGGGTTCGTCAAGGAGTGACCCGGGTGGGCCGAGTGCCCCTGGCGGGGCTCAGCACTGTGGGACGGTGCCTGAGCCCTTTTCCAGGTTCGTCAGCGCCGTCATCGTGCCCTTGAGCGTGCTCACCGAGATCAGCTTCATCGACTTCGGCGCGGAGGCCTTCGCGTCCTGGCACTCCGCCTTCGGTACGAGGAAGACGGTGGCGCCGTCGCGGTCGGCGGCCTGCACCTTCAGCGAGACGCCGCCGACCGGGCCGACCTTGCCCTTGTCGTCGATGGTGCCGGTGCCCGCGATCGACCTGCCGCCCGTGATGTCGCCGCCGCTGCCGTCGCCGTCCAGCTTGTCGATGATGCCGAGGGAGAAGAGCAGTCCCGCGCTGGGTCCGCCGACGTCGCCGAGCTGGAGGTCGACCTTGATGTCCTTCGAGGACTTGCCGAGGTAGTTCAGCGCGGCCTCGGTGGCGGCGTCCTGCGAGCCCTTCATCTCCTGGGCGTTGTGCTGCTCGATGTCCTTCGTCGAGCCGCCCGTCGGGTACACCGAGTCGCGCGGCATGACGGCGCGATTCTCCGCGAACCAGCCGTCGAACACGTCGCTGAGGTGCACGGAGGCGTCCGGGCCCGTCGCCACGATGGTCACCGCGCGGAGTTTGCCCTCCGTGGGGCGGGTGGGGGCGCCGGTGATGTCGATGACGGGTTTGCCGCCGTCCTCGCCCAGGACGTTCGTCGTGGGGCCGGGCTGGGCCACCGAGAACGGGAGCGGGGCGAGAGCCGCTACCGCCAGGAGGGCGAGGACGGGGGTGGCGCAGATGGCCAGGGCGGTGGGGCGGGGGAGGCGATTGAGCACGAGGTGACTCTAACGTGGTGGGCTGTGTCAGCGGCGATGGTGTTGCGGTCGCGGGGCGCTGCCCCGGACCCCGCTGCTCAATCGCCGCAGGGGCTCAAAAGATCGGGGCGCTGCCCCGGACCCCGCTGCTCAATCGCCGCAGGGGCTCAAAAAGATCGGGGCGCTGCCCCGGACCTCGCGCCTCAATCGCCGGCGGGGCTTGGATGGCTCACCTCAACGCGTCCGCCACCTCGCGGGCCGCGTCCAGGACGCGGGAGCCTACGCGTTCCGGGACGGAGTCGGAGAGCATGACGACGCCGACGCTGCCTTCCAGGCCGGTGACGCCGAGGAGGGGGGCGGCCGCGCCGCTCGCGCCTGCCTCCAGTTCGCCGTGGGTGAGGGTGTAGCCGGATTCGGGGAGGACGCCCTGGCGGGCGCCGAGGATGGCGCGGCCCGCGGCGCCGCGGTCGAGGGGGTGGCGGAAGCCGGTGCGGTAGGCCACGTGGTAGTCGGTCCAGGTGGGTTCGACGACCGCCACGGCGAGGGCTTCCGTGCCGTCGACCAGGGTGAGGTGGGCCGTCGCTCCGATGTCCTCGGCGAGGGAGCGGAGGGCCGGGAGCGCGGCCTCGCGGACCAAGGGGTGGACCTGGCGGCCGAGGCGGAGCACGCCGAGGCCGACGCGGGCGCGGCCGCCCAGGTCGCGGCGGACGAGGGCGTGCTGCTCCAGCGTGGCGAGCAGACGGTAGACGACCGTGCGGTTGACGCCGAGCTTGTTGGAGAGCTCGGTGACGGTCAGGCCGTGGTCGGTGTCGGCGAGCAGTTTGAGGACGCGCAGTCCCCGGTCGAGCGTCTGGGAGGTCTCCGCGGTCACGACGCCCACTCCTTAGTGGTGAGGGACGACGGCCTCCTGCGCGGGGGTCGCGTCACCTGTCCCGTGGGCGACGCGCGTCAGAGGCCGCCGGTCGGTGATCAGGCGCTGGGCTGCTTTACGGCTGTCTTCGTGCGCACCGGCTGCGCTCCGCGGCGGCGCTGCCACGGGGCGTGTGCGTGCCCGGAATCTAGCGAGGCGTCCCGCTCAGCGGAAGACTCCGTCCAGAATCCGGTCACTCACCGGCCGGAGTTGTACGTGATTGCCCGTACTTGATCCCCGTGTCATTTCATGCGGGTCACTTCATGCGGGTCGCCCACTCGCGGACCTTGTCGATGCGCTGGCGCAGCTGCCCGCCGGTCGCCTCCGCGCTCGGCGGGCCGCCGCACACCCGGCGCAACTCGGTGTGGATCACGCCGTGCGGCTTCCCGCTCTGATGCACGTACGCCCCCACCAAGGTGTTCAACTGCTTGCGCAGCTCCATGAGTTCCTTGTGGGAGACGACGGGGCGGCGCTCGGCGGGGAGTTCGAGGAGGTCGGCCTCGCTGTCGGGCTTCTTCTTGCTGTGCGAGATCTGCCGGGCCTGGCGCTTCTGGAGGAGGAGCTGCACCTGGTCGGGTTCGAGGAGGCCGGGGATGCCGAGGTAGTCCTGCTCCTCCTCGCTGCCGGGGTGCGCCTGCATGCCGAACTCGGCGCCGTTGTACATGACCCGGTCGAAGGTGGCCTCGGACTCCAGGGCCTCGAAGGAGAACTGCTCCTGCTCGCCGGTGTCCTCGTCCTGCTCCTTGTTCGCCTCGTCCATCTCCTTCTCGGACTCGGCGTAGGGGTCCTCCTCCTGGTCCTTCTTCGGCTTGTCGAGGACGTGGTCGCGCTCGACCTCCATCTCGTTGGCGAAGCCGAGCAGGTCGGGGACGGTGGGCAGGAAGACGGAGGCCGTCTCGCCGCGCCTGCGGGAACGTACGAAACGGCCCACGGCCTGCGCGAAGAAGAGGGGTGTGGAGATCGTCGTCGCGTACACGCCGACCGCCAGGCGCGGGACGTCGACGCCTTCCGACACCATGCGGACGGCGACCATCCAGCGGTCCTCGCTCGCCGCGTAGTCGTCGATCCGCTTCGAGGCGCCGGTGTCGTCGGAGAGGACGACGGTGGCCTTCGTCCCGGTGATCTCGCGGATCAGCTTCGCGTACGCGCGCGCCGAGTCCTGGTCGGAGGCGATGACGAGGCCGCCCGCGTCCGGGATGCCCTTCCTGACCTCGGTCAGGCGGGCGTCCGCGGCGCGCAGCACGCTCGGCATCCACTCGCCGCGCGGGTCGAGGGCGGTGCGCCAGGCCTGGCTGATGGCGTCCTTCGTCATCGGTTCGCCGAGCCGGGCCGCGATCTCGTCGCCCGCCTTCGTGCGCCAGCGCATGTTGCCGCTGTACGAGAGGAAGATGACCGGGCGCACGACGTTGTCGGCGAGGGCGTTGCCGTAGCCGTACGTGTAGTCGGCCGCGGACCTGCGGATGCCGTCGTTGCCCTCCTCGTACTGGACGAAGGGGATCGGGTTGGTGTCGGAGCGGAACGGGGTGCCGGTCAGGGCCAGGCGGCGGGTGGCCGGTTCGAAGGCCTCCAGACAGGCCTCGCCCCACGACTTCGAGTCACCGGCGTGATGGATCTCGTCGAGGATCACCAGCGTCTTGCGCTGCTCGCTGCGGTTGCGGTGCAGCATCGGGCGCACGCCCACACCCGCGTACGTGACGGCGACGCCGTGGTACTCCTTGCTGAGCGGGCCCGCGCTGTAGTCCGGGTCCAGCTTGATCCCGATCCGCGCGGCGGCCTCGGCCCACTGCTTCTTCAGGTGCTCGGTCGGCGCGACCACGGTCACCTGCTGCACGACGTGGTGGTGCAGCAGCCAGGAGGCGAGGGTGAGCGCGAAGGTGGTCTTTCCGGCGCCCGGGGTGGCGACCGCGAGGAAGTCGCGCGGCTGCTCCTGGATGTACCGGTCCATCGCCCCCTGCTGCCAGGCACGCAGCTTGTTGGCGGTGCCCCAGGGGGCGCGCGCCGGGAAGGCGGGGGGCAGATGGGAGGCGTTCGGGGCGGGGTTCGCGGTAGTCACGGTCTCCGGTTACTCAAAGCTGGACGGCACGGCTACGTATGACAACCGGGCCACCCTACCGGTGACACGGTTGACGGGCGTGCCGGGCGAGGCCGCGCGTGGGGTGGTTGGGACGTGTCTCACAGATCAACTGGCGGTTCTCCGCGCCTACTTCCGCAGCCGGGTCGCCACCCACACTCCGGCCAGCGCGACCGCCGCCATCGGCAGGAACACCGCGACGAAGGCCGCCGGGTGCGAGCCGCCCGCGCCCTGCGCCGCGCCGTGCCCGGCCGCGCCCACCGCTCCCCCGCCCAGCGCGGCAAAGGCGGCGCCACCGGCCGCGAGCAGCAGCGCGTTGGAGAGGCCGTCGGAGATCTGCAGCGCGGCGGAGTTCGTCCCGACCTCCTCGGGCGCGGACAGTTGCAGCAGCAACACGGACGTCGACGAGATCACGAGCCCCATCCCGAGGCAGCCGAAGGCCCACGCGATCGCCACCGTCCACACCGGCACGGCCTCGACCAGCACGCTCGGCGCGACCGCGATGGCCGCCGCCACCAGCACCATGCCGCCCGCGACGAGCCGCTCCCGGTACGGCTCGACCCGCGGCCGCGACTGCAACCACGAGCCGAACGCCCACGTGCCGCCGCCCGCGGCCAGCGAGAACCCGGCGAGGGTGGGGCTCAGTCCGCGCTGCGTCACCAGCATCAGCGGCACGAACGACTCCGCCGCGATGAACGAGCCCGCCGCGATCCCGCGCAGCAGCACCACGGACGGCAGCCCGTGCGCGGCCCGGTACGTGCCGCGGGGCAGCAGGCCGAGCACGGACGGCACGAGGAGGGCGGCGCCGACGGCGGCCGGGAGCAGGGACAGCGGGCGCAGGTCCTGGGCGGCGTACTGGAGGAGGCCGGCGCCGAGCGAGATGCCGAGGGCGAGCCGGATCCGGCGCCGGTCGAAGGCGGCCGGGGCAGTGCCCTCGGGTGGGCCGCTCGCGCGCCGCCTGACCTCCGGGAGCGCGAGGGCGAGCGGCAGGACGACCAGGATCGGGATGCCGAGGAACACCCACCGCCAGCCGATGTGCTCCGTCACGGCGCCCGCCGCGAGCGGTCCCACGATCGACGGTACGACCCAGCTCGCCGCGAACGCCGCCATGATCGCGGGGCGCAGGTGGTCCGGGTAGGCGCGGCTGACGACGACGTACAGCCCGACGATGACCAGGCCGCCGCCGAGGCCCTGCACGGCGCGCCCGGCGATGAACATCCACATGTTCGTCGCGGTTCCGGCGAGGAGGAGGCCGGCCGCGAAGGAGGCGATGCCGGCGGTGACGGGGCCCAGCGGGCCGTTGCGGTCGGCCCACTGTCCGGCGAGGACCATGCCGAACAGGCTCGTCGTGAAGAACCCGGAGAACGCGAACGCGTACAGCGAGACGCCGTCGAGTTCGCGGGCGGCGACGGGCATCGCGGTGCCGACGGCGGTCGCCTCGAAGGCGATGAGGAGGACGACGGTGACGATGCCGATGCTGAGGGCGCGGTAGGTGCGGCCGAGTACGCCCTCCGTCTCCGACGGGGTGCCGGGTGATGTGGTGGCGGTTGTGGTGGGGGCGACGTCGGTGTCGTCTTCGAGGGCGGCCATGGGGTTCAGGGTAAGGGGCGTTTTGGGGGCTGACGCCTGTCGGGAGGCGGGGTCCGGGGTGGTCCCTTGGTCGTAGGTCGTCCGGGCCTACGCCTCGGGGCGCCGCCCCTGACCCCGCTGCTCAAGCGCCGCAGGGGCTGGAAAGATCGGGGCGCCGCCCCGGACCCCGCGCCTCAAACGCCGGCGGGGCTTGAATGCGGTCATTCGCCGCCGGAGCTTCAAAAGATCGGGGCGCCGCCCCGGACCCCGCGCCTCAAACGCCGGCGGGGCTTGGATGCGGTCATTCGCCGGCGGGGCTTGGATGTGGTCATTCGCCGGCGGGGGTTGGATCGGGTCAGTCGTACGTGATGTCGGACTCCTTGTACTTGCAGTACGTGCCGTCGGGGCCGCTGCCGGTTTCCTCGGGCTCGTCGCCGGAGTCGTTGCCCTCGTAGCGGACGCAGGGCTCGATCTTCTTGTCGTCGTCGCCGTGGATACGGATGTTGCTGAGGGTGGCGGTGTCGCCGTAGTTGGTGTTGATGCCGACGAGCGACTTTCCGGGGGCGGTGACGTCGACGTCGGAGACGGTGATGGTGCGCTTGTGCTGCGTGGAGCAGTTGCCGCAGGAGCGGACGAGCTTGCCGAAGTCGGAGACCTGGAAGCCGCTGACGGCGAGCGTGCCGGCGCCATTGAACTGCAGCACCTTGTCGTCGGCCTTCCGCGCGCCGCCGCCGGTCACCTTGTACGTGGCGGAGGACGAGGTGCCCTTGAAGGTGGCGGCGTCCTCGCCGACGTCCTCCCACCACACGTTCTGGAGCGTGCAGCTGCCCGCGCAGTGCACGCCGTCGGCGGCGGGCGAGCCGATGATGACGTTCTTGAGGACGGCCCCGTCCTTCAGGTTGAAGATCGGGTCCTGGCCCTCCTCCTGGCCGTCGCCGCCCAGGTCGCCGCTGCCGTAGTAGCGCTTGAGGCCGCCGTCGAGCGTGCCCGAGACGGAGATCGACGACGAGACGGCCTGCTCGCCCTTGGCCTCGGGCCACGCGGCGGCGGCACCGGCGGAGCCGATCATCCCGTTGGTGACGAGCGCGGCGCCCGCGATGGAGAGCGCTCCGGCGCTCGCCCACAGGGCGCGGCGGCGGGTGACCTTGCGGCGGTGTCTTGTGGGGGTCATGTTCCGCTTCCTAGGGGGAGTTGGTGTGCTGTCCCCCTTCGGTCGCCGCGGGCGGCGGGGAGGTTGCCGGGGTTTCCGGACGGGTGGCCGTGTGCCCGAGTGGTTTAGGGATTCGCCTGCGCTGCGTCCATGAGCGGGCTCCGCCCGCGGGGAAGCGCACCGGTTCGATTCCGGTCACGGCCTCTGGAGCGCGAGAACGACGAAGGGGTGCACCGCCAACAGCGGTGCACCCCTTCGTCGTTCGGTCGGTCAGCCGGTCAGGCGGTCGGCTCCACGGCGGGTGCCTGCTGCTCGGCGGCCACCGCCGCCTGCGGGCGGATCGGCAGCCGGTTGACCGGGCGGCCGGTCGCCGCGCGGACCGCCGAGGCCACCGCCGCCGGGGCGGCGACGACCGGGGCGGCGCTCGCGGACTTGGCGCCGAAGGGGGCGACGACGTCGCGCTCCTCGACCAGGTTCACGAGGTGGATGTCGGGGGTGTCGAGCGAGGTGGGCAGGGCGTAACCGGTCAGGTCGGGGCGGCGGACGATGCCCTTCGGGGCGCGGAGGTTCTCCGTGAGGGCCACGCCCACGCCCTGGGTGACTCCGGCCTCGATCCGGGCGGCGAGCTGGGCTGGGTTGAGGATCCGGCCGACGTCCTGCGCGACCGCGAGTTCGACGACCCGCACCGAGCCGAGCTCCACGTCCACGTCGACCACCGCGCGGATCGCGCAGAAGGCCATGCCGACGAAGGCGTCTCCCTGGCCGGAGGCGTCGAGCGGCTCCGTGGGATGCGGGCGGCACTGCGCGGTGGCCCACAACTCCTTGCCGTCCATGGCCTCTTCGACGGTCGTCGAGAGGACCCCGTCGTACGAGGTGATCTTGCCGTCGGCGATCTGGAGCAGCTCCGTGGACATGCCGAACTTGTGGGCCAGCGGCTGGAGAAGCTGCGTACGGACCATCTTGGCGGCCCGCTCGACCGCCCCGCCCGAGACCCACGTGTGCCGGCCTCGGAGTCCCGGCCCGGCGGGCGGCTGGTCCGTGTCGACCGGCGCCACGTGGACCTCCTCGACGCCGAGCGTCTCCTGGACGATCTGGCGGGCCAGCGTGGCGAAGCCCTGTCCCGTCTCGACGGCGGCGCAGATGACGGTCGCGACGCCGTCGTGCACCTTGACGGTGGCCGTCGACACCTCGTCGGCACCCTCGGAGCCGAGCATGTGCACCATGCCGACGCCGTAGCCGACGCCGCGCCTGACGGCGGACGGCTCGCCCACGCCCTCGGGGCCGCCGGGCAGCAGCCAGTCCTCCTCCGGCCCGTCCTTGGGCAGCGGGGGAAGCGGGAACTCCCGTACGGAGGTGAGGAGTTCGGCCACGGGCGCCGGGCACGTCACCGTCTGACCGGTCGGGAGCACGTCCCCTGTGGCCAGCACGTTGCGCATCCGGAGCTCCGCCGGGTCGACGCCGAGCTTCTTCGCCAGCTTGTCCATCTGCGCCTCGTACGCGGCGCACACCTGCATGGCGCCCTCTCCGCGTACGTGGCCGGACGGCGGGTTGTTCGTGCGGACCGCCCAGCCCTCGATGGAGGCGTGCGGCACTACGTAGGGGCCGCAGGCGAAGGAGACGGCGGCGGCGAGGGCATCGGACGACGTGTCCGCGTACGCCCCCGCGTCGAGCAGGATCTGGGCCTCCACCTTCACCAACTTCCCTTCCGCGTCCGCGTGGTGGCGGTAGCGCAGCAGGGTGGGGTGGCGGTGCGGGTGGCCGAGGAAGGATTCCTCGCGGGACGCCGCGAGCTTCACCGGGCAGCCGGTGTGCAGGGCGAGCAGTCCGAGCGGGAGGTGGAAGCTGGGGTCCTCGCGGTCGGCGGTCGCGCCGGGCACGCCCGTGACGACGACCTTCACGCGCTCGCGCTCCAGGCCGTACCGGGCGGCGGCCAGATCACGGTCGCCGTGCGGATCGGTGGAGGCGATGTACAGCTCCACTCCCCCGTCGGGACGCGGCACGGCGAGCCCGGCCTCGGCGCCGATGGGCGCCGGGTCCTGGCGCCCGATCCGGTAGAGCCCCTCGACGATCACCTCGCCCGTCGCCTCTGCGTCGCCGTGCTGGAGCGGGATGTGGCGGACGAGGTTGCCCTCGGGGTGCAGGGGCTCGGCCGCGAAGGACTGCTCGGGGTCGGTGACCGGGTCCAGGACCTCGTACTCGACGATGATCGCGGCGGCGGCCATCCGCGCGGTGTCCGGATGGTCGGCCGCGACGGCCGCGATGGCCTCGCCGTGGTGGCGTACGACCTCGGAGGCGAACATCGGCCGGTCGGAGGCCCGGTGACCGGCGAGCGCCCCACCGGGAACGTCCTCGTGCGTGACGACGGCGCGCACCCCGGGCATCTCGCGCGCGTGGGAGGTGTCGATGCTCACCACGCGCGCGTGCGCGTGCGGAGAGCGCAGGATCGCCGCCCAGAGCAGGCCCTCGGCCCACAGGTCGGCGGCGTACGGGAACGTGCCTTCCGCCTTGGCGTGCGCGTCCTGCGAGGGCAGCGACATGCCCAGGCCGTGCGGGAAGCTCTCCGCTTCCGGAGCCGTGGGGGCCGCCGGGCCCGTGGAGGTCGTGGCCGTCTCGCTCGTCATGCCTGCCCTCCGTGCTGGTCGCCCTGCGGGTCCTGCCCGCCCTGTTGAAGGTCCTCGGTCACCAACGGGCCCGCCTGGCGCGGAATCCGCGGCTCCTCCTCGCCGCCGCCCTCGGCCGACGCCGCCTCGGCCGCGGCCTCCGCCGCCGCCCGCCGCTCGTCGGCGACCTGGCGCACCGCGTCCACCACGCCCCGGTAGCCGGAGCAGCGGCACAGGTTGCCGCACAGCGCCTGGCGGGTCTCCAGAGCGGTGGGGTTCGGATTGCCCTCCAGCAGATCGTGCGCGGTCATCGCCATGCCGGGCACGCAGAAACCGCACTGCACGGAACCGCACTCGGCCAACGCCCGCTGCACGTCCGAAGGCCGCCCGTCCTCCGCGAGCCCCTCGACGGTACGGACCTCGCTCCCGGCCGTCGTCGCGGCCGGCACCAGACAGGACGCGACGAGCCGCCCGTCCACCTGTACGTTGCAGGCCCCGCACTCGCCCTGCGAACACCCGTCCTTGGCCCCGGCGAGCCCCAGCCGCTCGCGCAGCACATACAGCAACGACTCCCCGATCCACGCCTCCGTGACCGGCCGATCCGCCCCATTGACCCGCAACACGTAGCTGGCCAGGGGGTGGTCGTCGTGGAGGGGGAGGGGGGCGGCGGGCGCTTCGTCCGTTTCCGGTTCCTCGACGGCGGGCTCAGCCACCTCAAGCCCCGCCGGCGATTGAGGCGCGGGGTCCGGGGCAGAGCCCCGCGACGCAGGCTCGGCTTCCGGCTCCCCGCCGGAGGCATCGGCATCCGCCCACGGCGCCACCGCACCCCCCGGCAACGTCGCCGGCGGCGCCTGCCCCGCCACCACGGCGGACGTGAACTCCCCGGACTCGTCCGGCAGTTCCCCGTCGGCGAGCGGAATCGACCACTCCCCGGTCTGCCCGGCCGCCTGGGGCGCCGGCCCCACGGCCTCGGCCGACACCTCGCCCGCCGTACCGCCGGAGGTATCCGGTGAAACCAGATTCTCCGGCAACATCCACACCCCGGTCGCCGCAGGATCGGCCCCCGCCGCCCCCGTGGCCGGGCTCACCGTTATCGGCGGCGGCACATACCCGTGTCCGGGCGCGGCCAGCGGCGCCTCGTCCGGGAACCCCTCGGGCGGCAACTGCACGAAGGCCGTCGCGTCGGCGTCGTACTCGCCCTGGGGCACCGGCTCCCAGCCGTCGGCTCCGGGGTACTCGTTCGTCACGACAGCGCCCTCCCAAGTGCACGTCGGGCCAGGACGGCGACGGTGCGCCGCAAGTGCAGTACGGCGGGCGGCAACTGCTGTCGCGTTCCGTCCGGCGCGGGCTCCGGGTCGGGGACGCACGCCGCGGCGACGTACTCGCCGAAGGCATGCACGGCCTCCGGTACGAGGGCGCCGCGCTCGCCGTCCCAGTCGATGAGCGAGGCCACCCACTGCTCGGCCTCCAGGGGCCGCAACGGCATGGGCGCGATGGCCCCGACGGCGCACCGCACTCCGCGCCGCGCCGGGTCGAGGACGAGCGCGACGGACGCCATCGCGCGCCCCGGCCCCGTACGCCCGGTGGCCTTGAGGAAGACCTGCGGCGCGTGCAGCAGCGGAACCCGTACGAAACCGATCAGCTCGGCCGGACCGAGCATGTCCATCCCGGCCAGCAGGTGCGAGACCGGGACCTCGCGTCTCGCGCCGCCCTGCCCCGCGATGATCAACGTGGCTTCCAGCGCGGCCAGTACGGGCAGCGTGTCGCCCGCGGGCGCGCCGGAGGCGATGTTGCCGCCGAGCGTCGCCGCGTTGCGGATCTGGGGCGGCCCCGCTGCGCGCGCCGCGGCGGCGAGGCCGGGGATGAGCGCGGCGAAGTCGGGGCGGCCGATGCGCGCGTGCGTGAGGCCCGCGCCGAGCAGCGCGTTCCCGTCCTGGTACTGCCAGCCGCGGATCTCGCTGATCCGGCCGAGCCCGACGAGGGCCGCCGGGCGCAGCTGTCCCGCGTTGACCTGGGCCATGAGGTCCGTGCCCCCGGCCACCGGTACGGCCGCGGGCATGGCGGCGAGCGCCTCGACGGCCTCGTCCAGCGAACCCGGAAGTACCGCGGCCCGTGTCGTCGCCTGCGGTGCGTGCGTGGTCAAACCGGCTGCCCCTTCCCGATGTCCGGCCGCGTGCCTGGGCGGCGGCCCGGTCCCCCGCAAGGTCCTCGCTCGGTCCACGCGTGAGAGCCGTTCCCGCCGTTACGCCTGTTCCGCCGTACGGTACGTGCTGACAGGCCGGACGTGGCAACTCTGGCACATCTTCCTCTCGGGCCGGAGAGGGGGTCCGGTAGGAGGCATTCGCCCCTTCCACCTCATGGATGACCGATATCGCACCAGATCACCCGTGGGCGCGAATTGGCCCTCTTCGGTGATGTATGAGGTGACGTACGAAGTGACGCGCGGCCTCGCGGGCGGCCAAGCTCACACGTTCGGGGGTGCCCCTTCGAAGGGACGTCCGAGCAGCCCCGGCCGACGCTGCCACGGCAGGGGGCCGCCCGGTGGCCGATAGCCGACCCCCAGTGCGTCAAGTCGCCCGTAGTGGGCGGCCATTCGGCGCTCGAAGTCCGCGAAGTCGCGCGCGCCGGGCGCGGGCAACCCGCTCCACGCGACCTCTCCGAAGGCGCAAAGGCGCGGATACAGCTGGTAGTCGACGCGCCGCTCGTCCTCCGTGACCTCGGTCCACAGGTTGGCCTGCGTGCCGATGACGTGCCGCGCCTGCTCCGCGCTCAGCCGCGGGGGAACCGGTTCGAAGCGGTAGACGTCCTCCAGGGTGCGTACGTAGCCGATGGGGACCGGTTCGTCGTCGCCGGGGGCCTGGCGGTAGTTCAAGTAGACCTGCTGCTCGGGGCACATGACGACGTCGTGGCCCGCCTGGGCCGCCGTGATGCCGCCTTCGTAGCCGCGCCAGGAGGAGACCGTGGCGCCGGGCGCGAGGCCGCCTTCGAGGATCTCGTCCCAGCCGATCAGGCGCCGACCGCGCGCGCTCAGCCAGCTGTCGAAGTGCCGGATGAACCAGGACTGCAGCTCGTCCTCGTCCTTCAACCCCAGTTCCGCGATGCGGGCCTGGGCGGCCGGCGAGGCCCGCCACTGGTCCTTGGGGCATTCGTCGCCCCCTACGTGGATGAACGGCGAGGTCTCGGCGGGGAACAGGTCGAGGAGTTCCTCGAAGACGCCCTCGTAGAAGCGGAGGGTGTTGTCAGTGGGGGCGAGTACGTTCGGATTGACGCCCCAGGTGTCCCAGACGGGGAGGGAAGACGTGTCGACGACATCGCTGTTGCCGAGTTCCGGATACGCGTGGATGGCCGCCTGCGAGTGGCCGGGGACGTCGATCTCGGGGACGACGGCGATATGCCGCGCGGCGGCGTAGGCGACGATCTCGCGGATGTCGTCCTGGGTGTAGAAGCCGCCGTGCGGCCGCTCGTCCCACAACGGCGAGGCGCGGTGGCCGAGTTTCGTCCGTGACCGCCAGGCGCCGCGCTCCGTCAGCTTCGGGTGGCGCTTGATCTCGACGCGCCAGCCCTGGTCGTCGGTGAGGTGGAAGTGCAGGACGTTGAGCTTGTGGGCGGCCATGAGGTCGAGTTGGCGCAGCACTCCGGCCTTCGGCATGAAGTGGCGTGCGACGTCGAGCATCATGCCGCGCCAGCGGAAGCGGGGCGCGTCGTCGACGGTGAGGTGCGGGAGGGTCCACGTACGGCCTGGGGCGGGGAGCGGCGCGCGGCGATACGCGTCGGGGCCGAGGAGTTGACGCAGCGTCTGGGCGCCCCAGAAGACGCCGGCCGCGTCACCGCCCTCGATCGTGACGCCGGTGCCGGTCACGCGCAGCCGGTAGCCCTCGGGTTCCAGGGCGGGGTCGAGGAGGAGGCGCACGGTGTCGTCCTCGTCGGCGCCCTTCGGGGCCAACTCCAGGCCGGTGGCGGCGCCGAGCGTCGCGCGCAGCCAGCGCGCGGTGCCCCGGGTGCCCTCCTGAGCGGCGATGCCGGTGCGCTCGCCGAGCGCGTAGCGGCCGTCGCCCGCGCGCGTGAGACGACGGGGGACGGGGATCAGGTCCATGTGGTCGGCCATGAGGCCGGAGGCTAAAAGGACTGGACCAATTCCCGCAATGGCGCGGCGGATCCGGGTGGTCTCGGAGACGCGAAACCCCGGGCACGCGAAACCCCGGGCACGCGTCACCGCACGCCCGGGGTTCACCGGGTTCACCAAGACAGAAGGGGCGGGTTACTTGCCCTTGCCGCCGTCCTTGCCGCCCTTGTCCTTGTCGCCGCCGCTGTCGCCCATGGACTCGTAGATCTCCTTGCACATGGGGCACACGGGGTACTTCTTCGGGTCGCGGCCCGGCACCCACACCTTGCCGCAGAGCGCGACGACGGGGGTGCCGTCGAGGGCGCTCGCCATGATCTTGTCCTTCTGGACATAGTGGGCGTAGCGCTCGTGATCGCCATCGCCGCTCGACGTCTGCGGCGTCGGCTCTACGAGGGTCCCCGTACCTGTCCCGCGCTCGGGCTCAAGAGTGCTCATAACCGCCAAGGGTACTTAAGCCCGCCGCGTCCCGGAACGGACCTGGTCCGAGCCTTCGTCACACCCCTTCGGGAGGGCCGCCGGGCGCCGTGCGGCGAGGTGCAGCGCGAGCCCCGCCGCCGCGACGACCGCCGCCGCCCACGGCAGGGCGCGCGGCGCGAGGCCCGCCGCGAGGGCGAGTCCGGCGGCGCCCGAGCCGACCGCGCTGCCCAGGTAGAGCGCGGAGTTGTTCAGGGCGAGGGCGACCGTGCCGCGTTCGGCGCGCAGCGCGAGGAGCCGGTGCTGCTGCGGCACCTGGAGCGCCCAGCCGACGGCGCCCCACACCACGAGCGCGGGGAACGCGGCGGCGCCGAGCAGCGGCAGCACGCCGAGCGACAGGGCCAGCACCGCCATGACCACGCCGACGAGCGCGAAGGCCCGCCCCGTGCGGTCCACGAGCGGCCCGGCGAGCACGCTGCCGAGCACCCCGCCGACGCCCCACGCCCACAGGTACGGCGTGAGGTCCCCCTCCCCCACACCGCCCGCCGAGGCGAGCACGGGCGCGAGGTACGTGTAGAGCCCGAGGCTGGCGACCGCCGCGAGGAACGAGACTCCGACGATCGGCAGCACGGCCCGGTCGGTGAGCGCGCCCAGCCGCTTCCGGGCGCTCACCGGCGGGTCCGCCGGCACCTCCGGCAGACCGGCGAGGAGCCCGACCAGCGCGACCGCCCCGAGCCCGGTCACCACCCACATCGTGGCCCGCCACCCGGCCTGCCCGGCGAGCAGCACCCCGAGCGGCACCCCGAGCACCGTGCCCGCGCTCATCCCGCCCATCACCAGGGCCAGCGCCCGCCCCCGCCGCGCGTCCTCGACGAGCCCCGCGCCCGCCGCGGTCGACAGCGCCGAGTACACCCCGGCCCCGACCCCCGCCACGGCCCGCGCGAGCAGCAGCACGGCGAGCGAGGGCGCGAGCGCGGTCAGCGCGTTGCCGAGCGCGAAGACGCCGAGCGCCGCGAGGATCAGCGTCCGGGGCCGCACCCCGGAGACGAGCCCCGCGACCAGCGGCGCGCTCACCGCGTACGCGAGGGTGAACACGGTGACCATCTGCCCGGCGGCCGAGACCGTGGTCCCCAGGTCACCGGCCACGACCGGCAGCAGCCCCGCCATCACATAGGCGTCGAGCCCCAGCGTGAAGGCCCCCACCATCAGCAACCAGACCCTGCGCACGCGCTTCAACTCCCTCTCCGGACCGTTCCACCACCCGTGGACGAGTGGACGAGGGGGAAACGTAGGCAGCCTCCGGTCCGCCGCGGAAATGTCTTCGGCGCGCACTTATGCTCGGTGGGCATGGATCACGTACCGGCCGCCGTCGACGGCGTGGAGCTGCGCCACCTGCGCGGATTCCTCGCCCTCGCCGACGAGTTGAACTTCACGCACGCCGCCGACCGGCTCGGCGTCGGGCAGCCCGCGCTCACCCGCTCCCTGCGCGCCCTGGAGTCGGCGCTCGGCGTACGGCTCCTGGAGCGCACCACCCGCCGCGTGACACTCACCGACGCGGGGCGCCGCCTCCGCGACGACCTCGCGCCCCTGATCACCCGCGTCGACGCCACGCTGCGCGCCGCCGCGAACAACGGCCCGGCCCTGCTCCGCCTCGGCTTCACCGCACTCCTGCCGGAGGCCTGCGCCCGCCTCAACGCGGAGTTCGAGGCGGCCACCGGCGCCGGAATCCGGCTCGTACGACGCGACGCCGCGCTTGCCGGTCTCACGTCCGGCGCCTGCGACATCGCGGTGGTCCGCGGCGAACTGCCGCCGGGCGCGGCCGTACGTTCCCGGGTCCTGCTGCACGAGCCCCGTACGGCCGTCGTGGCGCGCGGTTCCGCCGAGCTCGCGGGGCGCCGCGTCGTCGACTGGGCGGACCTCGCGGACCTGCCGCTCGTCGTGAACACCGTCACCGGCACCACCCACCCCGACCTCTGGCCCGCCACCCGCCGCCCCCGCCTCGCCTGCACCGCCGACAACCTCGACGAATGGCTGGAGGCGGTCGCGGCCGGACACGGGGTGGGCGTGGCCCCGGCCCCGGTGACCCGCAGGCACGCCCACCCGGGCCTACGCCACGTACGCCTGAAGAACGCGCCACCGGTGGCCGTCCACCTGGCAATCCCGGCGCGTGACGCGCACCCGCTGGCGGAACGCTACTTCGACCGTTCAAGCCCCTGCGGCGCTTGAGCAGCGGGGCCCGGGGCAGAGCCCCGCGACGCCGGCCCCGGCTCCCGGAACCCCGGAGCCGACGTCAATTGAGCGTCGGATCATCCGGATACGTCGCCACCATCGCCAACTCACCGCGCTGCCGCCGCAGCACCGCCCGCCACAACCCCTCCGGCCGAGTCGCAGAGACATCGCCCGGCTCCGACTCGACGACGTACCAGGCCCCCTCGGTCAACTCGTCCTCCAACTGACCCGGCCCCCACCCCGCGTACCCCGCGAAGATCCGCAACGAGCCGAGCGCCGCGGCAAGCAGTTCCGGCGGCGCCTCCAGGTCGACGAGGCCGATCGCACCGTGCACCCGGCGCCAGCCGAGCGGCGCCTCCCCCTCGTCGTCCCCGGGGATGACCGCGACGCCGAGCGCCGAGTCCAGGGAGACCGGGCCGCCCTGGAAGACGACCCCCGGTTCCCCCGCGAGATCGCCCCAGCCCTCCAGGATCTCCCCGACGTCCACCGGCGTCGGCCTGTTCAGTACGACGCCGAGCGAGCCCTCCTCGTCGTGGTCGAGGAGCAGCACGACCGCCCGGTCGAAATTCGGGTCCGCGAGGGCGGGAGTGGCCACGAGCAACCGCCCTGTGAGCGAGGACACCTCGGTCATGGGTGACATGATCCCGCATCTGCCCGCCGTAGGGGGAGCCAAGCGCGACAACCCGCTTGAACGCAGCTCAGCGCGGGCGGAAGCGGAAGCACCACACTTCACAAAGCCGTCACGCTTTGTACCCACTTCACAGCGCTTCGTGTTGTAGCGAACTCATGACGCTCCAGAGCACCCTCAGGCATACGAATAAGGGGGAAGCCCCCCTTACCCTTGAGCCTGGCCCAGCCCTTCTCTTCGGAACGCGAGATTCATGACCGTCACCGACGATGTCCTCCTTGTCCACGGCGGAACCCCGCTCGAGGGCGAGATCCGTGTCCGCGGCGCGAAGAACCTCGTGCCCAAGGCCATGGTCGCCGCGATCCTCGGCAGCGCGCCGAGCCGGCTGCGCAATGTCCCGGACATCCGCGACGTGCGCGTCGTACGCGGACTCCTGCAGCTGCACGGTGTGACGGTCCGCTCCGGCGAGGAGCCGGGCGAGCTGGTGATGGACCCCTCGCACGTCGAGTCGGCCAACGTCGCCGACATCGATGCCCACGCGGGTTCCTCGCGCATCCCGATCCTGCTGTGCGGCCCGCTGCTGCACCGGATCGGCCACGCCTTCATCCCGGGCCTCGGCGGCTGCGACATCGGCGGCCGGCCCGTCGACTTCCACTTCGAGGTGCTCCGCCAGTTCGGCGCGACCATCGAGAAGCGCGCGGACGGCCAGTACCTGGAGGCCCCGCAGCGCCTTCGCGGCACGAAGATCCGGCTGCCGTACCCCTCCGTGGGCGCCACCGAGCAGGTGCTGCTCACGGCCGTCCTCGCCGAGGGCGTCACGGAGCTCTCGAACGCGGCGGTGGAGCCGGAGATCGAGGACCTGATCTGCGTCCTGCAGAAAATGGGCGCGATCATCGCGATGGACACCGACCGCACGATCCGGATCACCGGCGTCGACAAGCTCGGCGGGTACACGCACCGCGCGCTCTCGGACCGCCTGGAGGCGGCCTCCTGGGCGTCGGCGGCGCTCGCCACGCACGGCGACGTGTACGTGCGCGGGGCGCAGCAGCGCTCGATGATGACGTTCCTCAACACGTACCGGAAGGTCGGCGGCGCCTTCGAGATCGACGACGACGGCATCCGCTTCTGGCACCCCGGCGGCCAGCTGAAGTCGATCGCCCTGGAGACGGACGTCCACCCCGGCTTCCAGACGGACTGGCAGCAGCCGCTGGTCGTGGCCCTGACGCAGGCCACGGGCCTCTCCATCGTCCACGAGACGGTGTACGAGTCCCGCCTCGGCTTCACGTCCGCCCTGAACCAGATGGGCGCCCACATCCAGCTCTACCGCGAGTGCCTCGGCGGCTCCGACTGCCGCTTCGGCCAGCGCAACTTCCTCCACTCGGCGGTCGTCTCCGGGCCGACGAAGCTGGAGGGCGCCGACCTGGTCATCCCCGACCTGCGTGGCGGCTTCTCCTACCTGATCGCGGCGCTGGCCGCCCAGGGCACGAGCCGTGTCCACGGGATCGACCTGATCAACCGCGGCTACGAGAACTTCATGGAGAAGCTGGTCGAGCTCGGCGCGAAGGTGGAGCTGCCGGGCAAGGCCCTCGGCTAGCCGTTTCCGCTCGCGTACGCCCGTCGGGCCCTCCCGGAACGTTCCGGGAGGGCCCGAGGTCTTTGTCTTTAGGGGCGCGGGGAACTGCGCGAACGCAACCACGCGAAAAGGCGCGACGGGCCACAGTGCTGAGGGTCGCCCGCAGATCCGCCCCTGCCGGGGCTGGGCGCGCAGTTCCCCGCGCCCCTAGAAGCAAAAAGCAAAAAGGCGGCCTCCCGGACGAATCCGGGAGGCCGCCTCGCGCCTAGGACTTACTTGCCCTTGGCGGCTTCCTTGAGCTTGGAGCCCGCCGAAACCTTGACGCTGTAGCCGGCGGGGATGTTGATCGGCTCGCCGGTCTGCGGGTTGCGGGCGGTGCGAGCGGCACGGTGGGTGCGCTCGAAGGTCAGGAAGCCGGGGATGGTGACCTTCTCGTCGCCCTTGGCAACGATCTCGCCGACGGTCTCGGCGAACGCGGCCAGCACGGCGTCGGCGTCCTTGCGGGTCACCTCGGCGCGGTCGGCCAGCGCGGCCACCAGCTCACTGCGGTTCATGTTTGTACTCCCGTGTTCTTCTTGCCGTTGAGGCGTGCCACGCGGCATGGCCGCGTGTTGGGCAACAGCGAAGCCGATGCTGCCAGGGTCTCGGTCAGGCCCAGGACCCGGGTCCGTCTTCCAGACCCATGCGCCTGAAGAGGCATCCTGCCCCTACCCACGGCGGTAAAGCCAATCCGGCACCCCTTGGGGTCACACGGAAAGCTCCACCGCGCCGGTCGAAGGGGCGGGCCGGAGGGCCTGTTTCCCGGCCAGCCTATGGGGCCCGTGGGCCCCGTAAACCGCGACGCGCCGGTAATCAGGCGGTCGTGGCCCCCGTCACAGCCACTCCGGCGGCCTTCGCGGCGTCGCGGACGGCGCCTGCGACGGCTCCCGCGACCTTGTCGTTGAAGACGCTCGGAATGATGTAGTTCGGGTTGAGCTCGTCCTCGGTGACCACGTCGGCCAGGGCCGTCGCGGCGGCCAGCATCATCTCCGTGTTCACCGTGCGCGACTGGGCGTCGAGCAGGCCGCGGAAGACGCCGGGGAAGACGAGGACGTTGTTGATCTGGTTCGGGAAGTCGGAGCGGCCCGTGGCCACCACGGCGGCCGTCTGACGGGCGATCGCCGGGTCGACCTCCGGGTCCGGGTTCGCGAGCGCGAACACGATGGAGCCGTCGGCCATGGCGGCGACGTCGTCGCCGTTCAGCACGTTCGGGGCGGAGACGCCGATGAAGACGTCGGCGCCGACCACGGCCTCCTTCAGCGTGCCGGTGAGGCCCTCGGGGTTGGTGTTGTCGGCGATCCAGCGCAGCGGAGAGTCGCTGTCGGCGTCCTTGAGGTCCTCGCGGCCCGCGTGCACGACACCGTGGATGTCGGCGACGACGGCGTTCTTGACGCCCGCCGCGAGCAGCAGCTTGAGGATGGCCGTACCGGCGGCGCCCGCGCCCGACATGACGACGCGGATGTCGCCCATGTCCTTCCCGGCCACGCGCAGCGCGTTGGTCAGCGCGGCGAGCACGACGATGGCCGTGCCGTGCTGGTCGTCGTGGAAGACCGGGATGTCGACGGCCTCGCGCAGGCGGGCCTCGATCTCGAAGCAGCGGGGCGCCGAGATGTCCTCCAGGTTGATGCCCGCGAAGCCGGGGGCGATGGCCTTGACGATCTCGACGATGGCGTCGGTGTCCTGGGTGTCCAGGCAGATCGGCCAGGCGTCGATGCCCGCGAAGCGCTTGAAGAGGGCCGCCTTGCCCTCCATGACCGGCAGCGCGGCCTTCGGGCCGATGTTGCCGAGGCCGAGCACCGCGGAGCCGTCGGTGACGACCGCGACGGAGTTGCGCTTGATGGTCAGACGCCGGGCGTCCTCGGGGTTCTCCGCGATCGCCATGCACACGCGGGCCACGCCCGGCGTGTAGACCATGGACAGGTCGTCACGGTTGCGGATGGGGTGCTTCGACGCCATCTCGATCTTGCCGCCGAGGTGCATCAGGAACGTACGGTCGGAGACCTTTCCGATCGTGACGTCCTCGATGCCGCGGAGCTTGTCGACGATCTCGTCCGCGTGGGACGTGGACGAGGCCGCGATCGTGACGTCGATCCGGAGCTTCTCGTGACCGGAGGCGGTGACGTCGAGGCCGGTCACCGAGCCGCCGGAGGACTCCACGGCGGTGGTGAGCTGCGAGACGGCGCTTCCGCCCGCGGGCACCTCCAACCGGACCGTCATCGAGTAGGAGACGCTGGGCGCCGTTGCCATGGCCGACTTCCTCTGCTTTCACCGTGTAGCTGTTGCCGTCCGATGGTCGCACCTACCGGCGAGTACGTGGTAGTCGCATCGGATTTTGAAGCTAACGTTCATTCATCTTTCGGAAAGTGGTTTCCACCATACGAGAAGTGAGCGGAAACGGGAAGAGGAAACAGAACGAGGCCCACGTCACGGAAGTGACGTGGGCCTCGACTCACGTATACGACACCGACCCGCCATGCTCGCCTCGCGGCAAGTGGTCCCTCTAAGGGACGATGGTTGGGCCCGGGGGCTTGGATCGAGCCGGTGCCGTCATCAACGGTAACACCGGAGACAGCAGGGGCAAGGGTCAGTCGCGGAGCAGGTCCGGCACCCCGTTCGCGTCCGGTTCGTCCCGGTCCCCCGACACCACCGTGAGCTGCTGCGTAGCCCGGGTCAGGGCGACGTACAGGACCCGCAGACCCGCGGGCGACTCGTCGGCGATCTCGGCCGGGGAGACCACGATCGTGGCGTCGTACTCCAGGCCCTTGGCCTCCAGGGAGCCGAGCGCGACGACGCGCTCGCCGAGCCCGGAGAGCCAACGGGCGGCCTCCTCGCGGCGGTTCATCGCGACGACGACGCCCACGGTGCCGTCGACCCGCTCCAGGAGCCGGGCGGCCTCCTCACGGACGGTGTCGCCGGGCTTGTTCCGTACGACGACGAAGCGCGGCTCCACGCCCGTCGAGCGGACCGCTGACGGGGACTCGGAGCCGGGCATCGCGAGGGCCAGGACCTTCGAGGCGAGCTCGGCGATCTCGGACGGGTTGCGGTAGTTGACCGTCAGCTCGAAGCGGCGGCGTGGCCGGGTGCCGAGGGCCTCGTCGCGGGCGGCGGCGGCCTCGTCGGGGTCGGACCAGGAGGACTGGGCGGGGTCGCCGACGATCGTCCACGTCGCGTGCCGGCCGCGGCGGCCCACCATGCGCCACTGCATCGGCGTGAGGTCCTGCGCCTCGTCGACGATGACGTGCGCGTACTCGGTGCGCTCCTGGGCGAGGCGCTCGGCGCGCTCGCGCTGGGACTCCTCGCGCTGCGGCATCAGCTCCTCAAGGCCGGTGAGCTGGTCGAGCGGGTCGTACTCGCGCTTCTTCTTGGGGCGGGCCGGAGTGCCCACGATGGCGTTCAGCTCGTCGAGGAGGGCGACGTCGTGGACCGAGAGGGCGTCGCGGCGAAGGGACTTGGCGAGCCTGCGGACCTCGCCGGGGTTGAGGACGCGGCGGGCCCAGCGGCCCAGGCGCTTCTCGTCGGACATGGCGGTCAGGACCGTACGAGGGGTCAGCTCCGGCCACCACGCGTCGAGGAAGCGGAGGAACGCGTCCTCGCTCGTGACGTCCTCGTCGAAGGACGAGCGCAGCTCGGCCGCGAGCTCCGGGTCGGAGTGCCGGCTCGCGGCGCCCGACTGCTCCCACAGCGCGTCGAGCAGCAGCTTGCGGGCGCGCGGGCGCAGGTGGTTCACGGGGGCCGTGCCGCCGAGTGCGGCCTGCCGGATGCGGTGCAGGCGGTCCGCCTCCAGCTCCAGGCGGCGGCCGAAGGCGACGACGCGCAGCCGGGTCGGGGTCTCCCGCGCCGTGGCGGCCTCGGGTTCGTCGTCACCGAAGGCGAGTTGCTCCTGGACCGGGGCCGGGGCCTGAGCCGGGCCGCCCGTCTCCAGGGCGCCGCGCGCCGCCTTGCGCAGCACCTTCAGCATCCGCGACGAGCCCTTGACCCGGGCCACCGCGGGCGAGTCGTACACGGCGGCCTCCGCCCCGTCGACCAGCGAGCCGACCGCGCGGATCGCGACCTGGCCCTCCTCGCCGAGCGAGGGCAGCACGCCCTCCGTGTAGGCGACCAGGAGCGGCGTCGGGGACACGATCAGGATGCCGCCCGAGTAGCGGCGCCGGTCCTGGTACAGGAGGTACGCGGCCCGGTGCAGCGCCACCGCCGTCTTGCCGGTGCCCGGCCCGCCCTCGACGTACGTCACGGAGGCGGCGGGCGCCCGGATGACCTGGTCCTGCTCGGCCTGGATGGAGGCCACGATGTCGCGCATCGAGTGGCTGCGGGCCTGGCCGAGGGCGGCCATCAGCGCGCCGTCGCCGATGGCGGGGAGCCGCTCGCCGTCCAGGTACGCGGTGAGTTCGGGGCGCATCAGGTCGTCCTCGACGCCGAGCACCTTGTGGCCCTTGGAGCGGATGACGCGGCGGCGCACCACGCGGCCCGGGTCGACCGGCGTGGAGCGGTAGAAGGGGGCGGCGGCCGGGGCGCGCCAGTCGATGACGAGCGGCGAGTAGTCGGCGTCGAGCACGCCGATACGGCCGATGTGCAGCGTTTCGGCGATGTCGGCGGTGTTGTCCTCGCGCACGGCGCCCTCGGCCGGCTCGATCGCCGTGTACGCGCCGTCCGGGCCCTTCTTGCCGTCCTTGCCCTGGAGCAGGTCGATGCGGCCGAAGAGGAAGTCCTCGAACTCGTTGTTGAGGCGGTTGAGGTGGATGCCCGCGCGGAAGACCTGCGCGTCGCGCTCGGCGAGCGCGCCGGGCGTGCCGACCTGGCCGCGCTTGGTGGCGTCCGCCATCAGGAACTCGGCCTCGTGGATCTTCTCTTCGAGGCGTCGGTAGACGGCGTCGAGATGGTCCTGCTCGACGCCGAGCTCGCGGTCGCGCACCGAGTCCGCGAGCCGTTCGCTCCCTGCGTCACCTGCGTCGTTATCCGATTTCACCGCTGAATCGTGCGGAGCCTGAGCGGCCACCGGGCCCCCTTCTGACGTGCTGGGCAGCCGTCAAAGGTACGCGAAAGGGGCCCCGGAGGGCTACGTGCGGCGTCCGCGCGGTCAGGCGTTCACCTCTACGAGCCGTTTCCCGTCGAGCGTCTCGACCTCGAAGTGGTCGATCTGGTCGGGGTCGAAGGCCGCGCCCCCGTGCACGTACAGCGGGAGCTTGGCGTTCTTGTTCTCGCTGTCGTCGATGCCGTAGCCCCACTTCGGGACGGCCCAGGTGGTGACGGTCTCGCGTTCGCCGTTCTTGCCGACCGCGACGAGGGAGCACTTCAGCGGGCCCTTGACGTTCTGCAGTCGCAGTACGGCGTGGGTGCCCCAGGTCTTCTTCTCCATGCCGATCGTCGCGGTGACGTCGGTCGCCGCGTTCGTGGCCCGCACCTTGTCGGTGATGTGCTCGAAGGCGTCCTTGGCGGGGCTGGTGGAGTGCGCCTCGACCGTGCCGTGGGAGCCGTCGTCGCCTCCGGTCACCGCCATGACGGTCAGCGGGCCGCCGACGATCAGGGCCGCCGCGGCGGCGGCCAGAAAGAAGCCGCGCCTGCGCTTGCTCGCCCGGCGGGTCGCCAGCTCGTCGGCGAGGGACTCCGCGAGGCGGGGGCTGGGGCGGGCGGCCAGGGAGTCGCCGATCTCCGGGGTCGGCAGGCGCGGGGCGCCGCGGTCGGCGGGCAGGTCGGCGAGGGCGGCGAGCATCGGCTCCATGCCCGCGAACTCCTCCAGGTTCCGCGCGCACCGCTCGCACGTCGCCAGGTGCGCCTCGAACGCGCTCGCCTCGGCGTCGTCGAGGATGCCGAGCGCGTAGGCGCCGACGGTCTCGTGCGCATCTCCCATGGGCCCCGTCGGCTCGTGCCCGTACGTCGATGTCATGCCGTCACCCCCCGCTCCTCCAGTGCCAGCTTCATCGAGCGCAGCGCGTAGAAGACCCGCGAGCGCACGGTGCCGCTGGGGATGCCGAGCGTCTCGGCCGCCTCGTTGACCGTACGTCCCTTGAAGTACGTCTCCACGAGTACTTCCCGGTGCGCCGGGGTCAAGTCCTCCAGCGCGTCGGAAAGGGTCATCAGCCACAGCGCCTTGTCGATCTCGTCCTCCGCGGGGATGACCTCCAGCGGCGACGGGTCGACCTCCTGCGGCCGGGCCTGCCGACTGCGGTGGCCGTCGATGACGATGCGCCGGGCGACCGTCACCAGCCAGGGGCGTACCGAACCGGTCGCCCGATTGAGCTGACCGGCGTTCTTCCAGGCACGGATGAGCGTTTCCTGTACGACATCCTCCGCGCGCTGCCGGTCCCCCGCCACAAGTCGGAGCACATAGGCCAGAAGCGGTCGGGCGTGCTCGGCGTAGAGCGCGCGCATCAGCTCCTCGTCCGGCTCGGGCGGCCGGGGCGCACGATGTCGGGCCCGGGGCGGGCGTTCATCGGCCACGGCGGAATCCTTGCGCACGCCTACCTCCGGTGTCCCCAGTTCGACGATCCGGCCATCTCTTCTCGGCTGGGCTCACGGGAGGGATACGCGGATGAACACGCGTGTGTTCAAAGGGAGTTGAGGATCTTCGCGGGTGCGGGTGTCACGCGCGGGCGAGGGCGGCGGCCCTGCGCCGGTGTCTCGCCACCCGCTCCCGGTTGCCGCACACCTCGCTTGAGCACCAGCGGCGCCTGCGGCCGCGCGACGTGTCGAGGTAGATGATCGGGCAGTTGTCGCCCTCGCACTGGCGCAGGCAGTCGCGCACGGCCGGGTCGGTGAGGAGGTCGACGGCGTCCCGGGCGACGGCGGCGAGCAGGGCCGGGCAGCCGGGTTCCATGTGCAGGGACCGTACGAGGGTGCCGTCGGCGGCGCGTACGGCGCGGGGTGCGGGCGGGGCCGCGCGGGCGAGCAGGTTGACCCGTTCCAGGGCACCGGGCGCGGGCCGGCCGGAGAGTTCGCCGCGCACCAACTGGCCGACGTGGCCGCGCAGTTCGCGGAAGGCGGCGAGCCAGGCGGCCGAGCGGTCGGGCAGCGCGGCGTTCTCGGGGACGAGCCCCGCGCCGACCAGCCAGGCGCGCAGCAGGTCGGGCGTGGTGAGGCGTTCGTCGGGGTGTGCGGTGGCGACGAGGTCCAGGCACAGGCGCCCGGAGTCGAAGCGCAACTCGTAGGGGGCCGGGACTGGTGCAGGTGCAGGTGCAGGGGGGCGGGGCCCTGTGGGTACTGCTGCCATGTCCTCTACAGTGCCCGCCCGCGCGCGCGGCCGGAACCCCCGCCGCCGGAACGCGAGTTGACGCCCTAGCCGAACGCGTAGGCGGGAGGGTCGTCGTGCAGGATGCGCTGGAACAGGACGTGGTCGCGCCATTCCCCGTTGATGTGCAGGAACTTGGGGGCGAGCCCGTACCGTTCGAAGCCGCACTTGGCGAGGACGCGCTGGGACGCCGTGTTGTCGACGAGCGTGCCCGCTTCGATGCGATGCAGCCCCAGCTCCTCCCGCCCGGCGCGGCAGACCTCCTCGACGGCGGCGGGGATCAGGCCGCGGCCCCGGTAGTCGGCGTCCGACCAGTAGCCGAGGTTGGCGCTGCACAGCGGGCCGAGGTGGATGCCGCTGAGCGCGACCCGCCCGGCCACCCGTCCCCCCGCGGCGTGATCGAACAACAACCACAACGCCCCGCCCGGCTCGGCGATCCGCTCGACCTGCGCCGCCTCCGTGTAGTAGCCCTGGCTGCGGAACGGCTCCCAGGGCTCCATGAACTCCCGGTTGCGGACGACGGCCTCGGTGAGCGCCGCCGCGTCGTCGGGGACGGCGCGGCGGAGTTCTATGTCGGGGGTGATCAGCATGCCCGTACGGTACGCGCCGCGACCGTGGCCTGGACGCTCGCGCATGGGGGCGCGCGGATCGACGATGTCGGGCGGCGCCGACCGCAGCTTGACTGAGCGCATGACGACATCGGCATCGACGCGTTTCACGGGATGGGTACTGGGGGCGGCCACGGTCGCCATGGGGCTGGCGGCGGGTTCGTTCTACGTGTTCGCGTGCGGCGTGATGCCCGGCCTCGCGCGCGCCGACGACCGTACGTACATCGAAGCGATGCAGGGCATCAACGCCGCCATCCAGAACCCGGTGTTCTTCCTGAGCTTCGTCGGGGCGCTGGTGTGCACCGGGTACGCGGCGTGGCGGGTGCGGCGCCGACAGGCGGTGCGCGGCTGGGTGTTCGCGGCGCTCGTCGGCTACGCGCTGGTGTTCGTGCTGACGTCTGCGGTGAACGTGCCCCTGAACGACACGCTCGCCGCGGCCGGCACCCCCGCGCGGATCGCCGACCCGTCGCGGGTCCGGGAGCACTTCGAGTCCCCCTGGGTGACGTGGAACGCGGTGCGCGCCGCACTGAGCGCCGCCGCGCTCGGCTGCCTTGTGCGGGGGCTCGTGGTGTGGGGACACGCCACCCGTGGCTGAGGTCGCGCAGTTCCCCGCGCCCCTAAAATGCGCACTACGTGCGCCACCCCAGGACCACGAGGCTATGCGCAACGATTACGGGTACGTCCGACCACGGGTAGCCATCTTGGGGGCGCGGGGAACTGCGCAACCGCAACCACGGACGACCACACCCGGGGACGGCCCCCACCACAGGTAGCCCATCTTGGGGGCGCGGGGAACTGCGCAACCTCAGCCACGGGCCACCCGCACCAACGGGGCAGGCCCCACCACGGCGTCCCGGTCACCCGTCCGCGTACTTCGCATCCGCCGCCGCATCCAACGCCAACCGATACCCCCGCTTCACCACGGTCTGGATCAGCTTCGGCGCCCCCAGGGACACCCTGAGCCGCGCCATCGCCGTCTCCACGGCATGCTCATCGCGGCCGGCACCCGGCAACGCCCGCAACAACTCCGCCCGCGACACCACCCACCCCGGCCGCCGCGCCAGCGCCCGCACCAGCGACATCCCCGCGGGCGGCACCGGCCGCAGCTCACCGTCGACCACCACGGCCTGCCCGCGGATCTCCACCTGGTGCCCCGCGACCGGCAACGTACGCGCGCGTGCGGGCAGTTCGTGGCAGAGCAGCTGCACCAGCGGCCCCAACCGGAACCGTTCAGGCTGCACCGTATCCACACCCCGCGCCTGCAACGGCAGCGCCGTCACAGGCCCCACGCAGGCGGGCAGCACATCGTGGTGCAGCGCGGCGAGCAGCTCCGGCGCGAGGCCCCGCTCCTCCGCCCGGTTCAGGAGCGCCGTGGCGGCGGGCGCCGAGGTGAACGTCAGCGCGTCCACGCCGCGCGAGACGGTGGCGTCGAGGAGGCGGTCGACCGGGCCGATGTCCTCCGGCGGCAGCCACCGGTAGACGGGGACGCCGACCACTTCGCCGCCGGCCTCGCGCAGCGCCTCCACGAACCCGGGGAGCGGATCGCCGTGCAGCTGCACCGCCACCCGCCGCCCCTGGACGCCCTCGTCGAGCAGCCGCTCCAGGACCTCCGCCATCGACTCGGACGAGGGCGACCACTCCTCGGTGAGCCCGGCCGCCCGCACCGCGCCCTTCACCTTCGGTCCGCGCGCGAGGAGTTCGACGCCGCGCAGCCGCGCGAGCAGGTCCTCGCCCAGCCCCCAGCCGTCGGCCGCCTCGACCCACCCACGAAAACCGATGGCCGTGGTGGCGACCACCACGTCCGGCGCGTGGTCGATCAACTCCTTCGTAGCCGCCAGGAGTTCACTGTCGTCCGCGAGCGGCACGATGCGCAGGGCGGGCGCGTGCTGCACGACGGCGCCGCGCCGCTGGAGCAGCGCGCCCAGCTCGTCGGCGCGGCGCGCCGCTGTCACGCCCACGGTGAAGCCCGCGAGCGGCCCGTGGGCCCGCTCCGGCTTCGTGGCCTGCTGTTCGTCGTCCATATTGGTTCTCGCCCCGCTCGACGTGTCTGCGAACACCGGGTCCACCGGTGCGTCGTCCGAGCCTGTCAACGCTCCGTGTCAGCCTCGGATCAACGTTATTGCGTGCGTGTTACGGGGGCCAATGTCACACCTCGGCGTAGCTGAGCTGCGGCTTCGCCTCGGCCGCGGAGCTCGCGACGGTGCGCGAAGCGGAGCGGCGAAGGTATACGGCCCAGGTCACCGCGAAGCACACGGCGTAGAAGGCGAGGAAGGCGACGAAGGCCCCGGTGCCGGTGCCCGCCGTCTGGAAGGACTGCCGGAACGCGAGGTTGATGCCGAGCCCGCCGAGCGCGCCGACGGCGCCGATGAGCCCCATGGAGGCGCCGGACAGGCGTCGCCCGTACGCGGCGGCCTCCTCGCCGGTGAGCCCCTTGGCGAGGGCCTTCGCCTGGAAGATGCCGGGGATCATCTTGTACGTGGACCCGTTGCCGAGCCCGCTGAGCACGAACAGGGCGATGAACGCGACGGTGAACAGGGCGAGGGACTTCTCGACCGACGCCAGGGTCACGACACCCGTGGCGACGGCCATGCCGACGAAGTTCCACAGCGTGATGCGCGCGCCGCCGTACCGGTCGGCGAGCTTTCCGCCGACGGGCCGGATGAGGGAGCCGAGCAGCGGCCCGATGAACGTGACTCCGGCCGCCTGGAGCGGCGTACGCCCGAACTGGGTCTGGAGGACGAGCCCGAAGGCGAACGAGTAGCCGATGAAGGAGCCGAAGGTGCCTACGTAGAGGAACGACATAATCCACGTGTGGGCGTCCCGCACGGCCTCCTTCGCGGCCCCGGTGTCGTTCTTCACGGACGCCAGGTTGTCCATGAACAGCGCCGAACAGACGGCCGCGACCACGATCAGCGGAATGTAGATCCCGAGCAGCACGCGCGGTCCGCCGCTCGCGCCGATCACGGCGAGCGCGACGAGTTGCACGACGGGTACGCCGATGTTGCCGCCGCCCGCGTTCAGGCCGAGCGCCCACCCCTTCTTACGAAGGGGGAAGAAGGAGTTGATGTTCGTCATGGAGGAGGCGAAGTTGCCGCCGCCGACGCCGGTGAGCGCCGCGCACCACATGAAGGTGGTGTACGAGGTGCCGGGCTCCATGACCACGAACGCGGCGATCGACGGGACGAGCAGCATGCTCGCCGACATGATCGTCCAGTTGCGGCCGCCGAAGACGGCGACGGCGAACGTGTAGGGCACGCGCGCGAAGGCGCCGACCAGTGTCGCCATGGACACGAGGAAGAACTTCCCCGCCGGGTCGATCCCGTACTCGGGGCCCATGAAGAGGACCATCACCGACCACAGGGTCCAGATGGAGAACCCGATGTGCTCGGACAGGATGGAGAAGGCGAGGTTGCGCCGGGCCACTTTGGCGCCCGTCTCCTCCCAGAACACTTCGTCCTCGGGATCCCACCGCTCGATCCACTTCCGGCTCCGGGTCTGCTCCTTGGGGCCAGGCATCGCACGCCTCCAGGTCACGGTTCGCCACTGACGTTCCCGAAGGTAGGGAGGCGGGATTTCCGGTTCGTGGCCCGAAGTGACCACTGGGGAACTTTGCTCTCACCTGGCGGGGCGTACGGGGGTGAGGCCGGTCGGCGAGTCCGTCATGACGCGGGCGTCCATGACCCGTGCGTCCGCGTCCGGCAGCCACCCGTCCGCGGGCCGCTCCAGCCACCCGTCCTCCGCCGCGAGCGCCGCCGCCGCGGCCCGCAGCGCGTCGATCCCCGGATGCCCGCGCCCCTTGCGCCACACCAGCGACACCGGCGACAGCGGCACCGGGTCGACGAGCGGCCGCAGCACCGAACCCGGCATGCCCGGAAAGTCGATCCCCGTGAGCACCGGGTTCCGGTACTTGGTCATGATCCGGCGGAACTCCTCCTTGCCGACGGCGAGCGGCGCGGGCGGCGCGACACGGATGCCCCGGCCCTCGAACAGCAGCCGGGCGAGGTCGGTCCACTCGGGCGTACGGGGATTGCCCGCGCCCGCGTAGACCGACTCACCGGCGAGGCGGCCGAGCGGGACGGCGTCGAGGTCCGCGAGCGGGTGGTCCTCGGGCAGCAGCACCGCCATCGGCTCGTAGCGCACCGGCTGCTGGTCGAGGCGGGCGCGCACGGCCGCGTCGAGCCCGGCGAACCGGCCGAAGGACACGTCGAGGCGCCCCGCGAGGAGTTCGGCGGCGGCGAAGGTGAGCCCGGACTCGTAGCGGGCCATCAGCTCCTGCTGCGGGGCGAGTTCGCGGGCCCGCGCCAGCACCCGCTCGTGCACGAGCCCCGGGCTGTTGACGTCGACGAGCAGCGGCCGGCCGGTGACGGCGTCGGGCCCGGCGAAGGCCGCGAGCAGCTCGTCCTGCGCCTCGATCGCGCGCCGCGCGTACGGCAGCAGCCGGGCCCCGTCCGCCGTGAGCGTCACCTGGCGTGTGGTGCGGCCGAACAGCTCGGCGCCCAACTCCCGCTCCAGGCGCCGGATGTCGCGGCTGAGCGCCTGCTGGGCGACGTACAGGCGGGCGGCGGCGCGGGTGAAGTGCAGCTCGTCGGCGACGGCGAGGAAGGCGCGCAACAGGCGTGGGTCGACGTTCGCTGGGGACATCCGGCGAACTTACAACGCGGGTGTGTGAATCGGTACCGAGTAGGTGTTGGACCATGGACGTGACCAGCGGCGACGCTCATGGCATGTCCACCGCCACCGCCTACACCCGCCTGTTCACCGTCCCCGGCGCCCGCGCCTTCACCCTCGGCAACCTCATCGCCCGCTTCCCGCAAGGGATGTTCAGCATCAGCGCCGTGATCATGATCTCCGGTTCGCGCGGCTCGTACGCGCTCGCGGGCGCCGTCACCGCCACGGGGCTCGTCGCCAACGCGCTCGTCGGCCCGTGGACGGCCCGCCTCGTGGACCGCCACGGGCAGGCGCGGATCGCGGTCCCCGCGACCCTCGTATCGGCCTGCGGCTCGCTCGCACTGCTGCTGTGCGTGCACTTCGGTGCGCCCAACTGGACGCTTTTCGCCGCTTACTTGGCGTCCGCGACGACCCCCAACACGGGCGGCCTGTCCCGGGCCCGCTGGGCGCACCTGCTGAAGGAGACCCCGGACGACCTGCACACGGCGAACTCCTTCGAGCAGGCGGCGGACGAGCTGTGCTACATGCTCGGCCCGGTCGTGGCCGCCTTCCTGTGCGGCTCGCTCTTCCAGGAGGCCGGCACCCTGATCAGCGCCGTCCTCATGGTGACCGGCGTACTCATCTTCGCCGCGCAACGCGCGACGGAACCGCCTCCCCACGCGCGTACGAAGGCGACGAGAACGCCGCTACGCGCGCGTGGCATGCCGCCCCTGCTGCTCGCCTTCCTCGCCACGGGCGGCATCTTCGGCTCCCTGGAGGTCGTCACCGTCGCCTTCGCCGACGCGCAGGGCCACAAGGTGTGGGCGGGCGGCATCCTGGCGCTCCAGGCGGCGGGCTCCTGCGCGGCGGGCCTGCTCTACGGGGCGTGGAAACCGTCGGGCCCGGCGGCCCGCCGCCATCCGCTGTGCGTGGCGGCGATGGCGGCCCTGATGACGCTGCCGCTGCTCGCGGCCTCGCTCACGGGCTCCTTGTACGTTCTCGGGGGCGCGCTCCTGGTCGCGGGCATGGCGACGGCGCCGACGATGGTGACGGGCATGACCCTGGTCCAACAACGTACGCCCGATGGCCAGTTGAACGAGGGCATGACGCTCGCCGTGACCGGCATCCTCACCGGCATCGCGACCGGCTCGGCCACGGGCGGCGCCGCGGTGGAGCACTGGGGCCCCACCGCGGCGTACACGGTCCCGGTCACGGCGGCGACGTGCGCGCTGCTCCTCGCGCTGTACGCCTACGTACGGTCCGGCCGCCCGCGGGTCAGCACGTGACCGGCTTGCGCCACGAGCACTCCAGGTCGCCGTCCCGCTCGGCGGCCGGGACGGCGCGTGTGGACTTCGGCGCGACGGCCGCCGCCTCCTTGGAGGTGGACTTCGCGAGGGTCACGACGATGGCGTCCTCAAGGGGCTTCACGGAGTCCACGAGGTAGTTGTTCTGGACGATGCTGTAGACGAGCAGCCGCCCGTCGGCGTCCTTCACATAGCCCGACAGCGCGGAGGCCCCGGTCAACGACCCGGTCTTGCCACGGGCGTTGAGGGCGGCCGGGGTGTCGCACATCCGGCTGCGCAGCGTCCCGCCGACGAACCGGTCGGGATCGCAGGCCACCGGCAGCGACTTGTGCCAGTCGGCGTACCAGGGCTCGTCCTGTACGGAGATCAGCAGGTCGGCGAGTTGCCTCGCGGCGAAGTTGTCCTTGCGGGAGAGCCCGGAGCCGTCGACCTGCCGCGCCTTGGTGGCGTCGACGCCCGCGCCCTTCAGGTAGTCGGCGATGGCGTCGATGCCGTCACCCCAACTCCCTGGCTTTCCGGTCGTCTTGAAGCCCATGGCCTTGGTGAGGGACTCGGCGTGCATGTTGTTGGAGAGCTTCATGAAGGGGATCAGCAGGTCCTTCAGCGGCATGGACTCGTGCGCGGCGAGCCGCTTCGCGCCCGCGGGCGTGGCCCGCCCCAGCTTGGTGCCCCCGCCGACCTTCACGCCGTGCGCGGCGAGCGCGTCCCGGAACACGGCGGCCGCGTACCCGGTCGGCTCCCACACGGTCACCCACTCCTTGGTGGTGTCCCCGCCCACCGGCACGGTGCCGCTCACGGTGATGGTGTTCGTCCCGTGCCGCCGCTCGACGGCGACGCTGTCGTCTCCCCCGGCACCGACGGTGGAGGCCTGTACGTCGACGTGGACGTACCGGTTCTTCGGGGTGACGCTGACGGTCGGCTTGTCCCCGGCCTTCGCGCCGGGCTTCACCTCGACGATGACGGTCCCGGTGTCGTAGTCGGTATCGGGCGCGACGCTCAGCGCGCTGATCTGGGCGGCGTAGTACGAGGACTCGTCGTCGCCGCCCCAGGTGTCGCCGATCCGGTGGTCGTCGAAGCGGGTGTCGTCGGCGACGAGCCGCCCGCTCACCCGCTTCACCCCGGCCGCGGCGACCTCGGCGGCGAGCTTGTCGTAGTCGGCGGCGAGGGTGGTCGGATCGCCGGTACCGCGCAGATACAGGTCCCCGTCGAGCGCCCCGTCGCGCACCCGCCCGGCCGCGAGGACGTCGGTGCCGAACCGGTAGTCGGGGCCGAGGACGCCCATGGCGGCGGCGGAGGTGGCGAGCTTCGTGTTGGAGGCGGGCATCAGCCGCCCGGTCGGATTGTGCTGGTACAGGGTCTCGCCGGTCTTCGCGTCGGCCACGACGACGCTCGCCGCGCCACCCTCCATCCGCGCGTCCCCGAGAATCGTGTCGATGGCCTCCGGCAGCCCGCTCGGGCTGGAATCGGCGCCGGCCGGTCCGCCCCAGGAAAGTCCGGCGGCGGCCACGACGAGTACGAGGGGCCAGGCCCATCTACGGGTTCTGGAAAGCGAGTTCCCATCACGTCTACTCATGCCACAGGAGCATCCCGGAACCACAGGGCCCCGCCAAGACCCACTCCACGACAAAGGCCCGACTGCGTTCGCAGTCGGGCCTTGTATCGCATGGGATGAGTGGAGATGGCGGGAATCGAACCCGCGTCCAACGGTGCAGCAGCAGGGCTTCTCCGTGTGCAGTTCGCTTCGATTTTCTCGGCCCCGGTGATCACGCGAACAAGTCGCCGACGGGCCCAGTCACTGTTTGATTTCCCATCGAACCCCGTGACCGGGCTCGATGGTTTAGTTCCCTAGATTATGCCAGGATCCGGGTCGGGAACATCCCCGGGCTGACACCCTTTTAGGGTCCTTCAGTCACTGCTTATTAGGCAGCGAGGGCGAAGGACTGGGAATCGCGCTTAGAATTGGCGATTATTGGTTGCGACATATGGTTAACGAGATCATTGCCGCTTCCTCGACACGCTTCCCCTGCTTCGACATCCGCTGTCGAAACCGATCATCCCCATGTTGATTTTTCAAGGTGGATCTTTCGATCCGGCGCCCCTGCGTGAGGAGCAGTGCCATCGTACGTGACCAACGCGCGACGGGGCCAGCGTATTCCTGACGAACCCCTGGCGGCCGCGTCAGCCCATCCGCTCGTTGTTGCGCTGACGCCGCTTCGCCGCCGCGATCGCCCGGTCCGAGTCCCGCCGGTCCTGCTTCTCGCGCAGCGTCTGCCGCTTGTCGTACTCCTTCTTGCCCTTGGCGAGCGCGATCTCGGCCTTCGCCCGGCCGTCCTTGAAGTAGATCGCCAGGGTCACGATCGTGTGACCGGTCTCCTGGGACTTCGACTCCAGCTTGTCGATCTCGTCGCGGTGCAGGAGCAGCTTGCGCTTGCGGCGCACCGCGTGGTTCGTCCAGGTGCCCTGGTTGTACTCGGGGATGTGGGCGTTGTGCAGCCACGCCTCGCCCCCGTCGATCTGGACGAAGGCGTCGGCCAGGGAGGTACGCCCCTGGCGCAGCGACTTGACCTCCGTGCCGGTCAGGACGATGCCGGCCTCGTAGGTGTCCATGATCAAGTAGTCGTGGCGCGCCTTCTTGTTCTGCGCGACCATCTTGCGCTTGCCGTCCTTCTTGTCGGACGACGCCCCCTTCTTGCCCTGCTTGGGCTGGGACTCCTTCGGTACATACATTGCCTTGGCCATAGTGCTGGCCATTTTCGCACTAAGAGGGGTCCCCGAGGCCAGTCAATACTGTCTCCGCCCTGCGCAGGGTGTCCGCCTCGGTCTCCAGGTCCGGGGTGATGCCGCGGCCGTCGACGGTGCGGCCCGACGGGGTGCGGTAGTGCCCGACGGTCAGCTCCGCCACGGAGCCGTCGGGGAGCCGGCTCGGCATCTGGACCGAGCCCTTGCCGAAGGTCCTGGAGCCCACGACGACCGCGCGGCCGCGGTCCTGGAGGGCGCCGGTCAGCAGTTCGGCCGCGCTCATCGTCCCGCTGTCGACGAGCACGACCACCGGTCTGGACGTGTCGGCGCCCCGCTGCGCGTGCAGCGCCCGCTGCGCCCCGCGCACGTCGTACGTCGCCACGAGCCCGCCGTCGAGGAACGCGGAGGCCGCCCTGACCGCCTCGGTGACCAGGCCGCCGGAGTTGCCCCTCAGGTCGAGGACGACGCCCGCGCGCGCGGGTGCCGCGCCGACCTCCGTACGCACCTGGTCGCCGACGCCCTTGCTGAAGGCGCTGACCTTCACGAGCGTCGCCCCGTCGGGGAGCCGGGTGGAGGTGACGGCGTCGGTCGAGAGGTTGGCGCGGCGCAGCGTCTCGCTCCACGCGCGCGTGCCGCGCTGCAGGCCCACGTGGACGGAGGTGCCCGCGTACTTGCCGCGCAGCAGCGCGAGGACCTCGGTGACGGGACGGCCGGTGACCGGGTCGCCGTCGACGGCCGCGATCCGGTCGCCCGCGCGGATGCCGGCGAGCTGCGCGGGCGAGCCGTCCCTGACCTTGGTGACCTTGACCTGCCCTTCGGCGGTGCGGCGGGCCCGCAGGCCGATGCCGGTGTACTCGCCGTCCAGGGACTGCTCGAACTCCTCGTACTCGCCCGGCGAGTAGACGGCGCCCCAGCGGTCCCCGCTGCGGCTGACCGCGTCCTCTGCGGCCTTCGTGGGCGATTTCCCGTCGGCCATCGCCTCGGCCGCCGCGTCCCGCGGGTCGGCGCCCTCGGCGAGCGGCTTCTCGTGGGCGGCGACCAGCGAACCGTCCGCCTTCCCGGCGGCTTTCCCGTCCACCTCGGGCCAGGAGCCGGTCGCGGCGCCCGCCGCGAGGACCGTCACGAAGATCAATGTCAGGCTCGCCCCGCGGCCGATGCGGCGGGGCCGGGAGAAGGCGTCCGGACCTGACATGTCGGTGAGTCTAGGACAACACAGGGCGTCGTACGGGTTGTTGACCCGTACGACGCCCTGTGGCGCGAAGGACTCTTGTCACACCTTGAGGTACTTGCGCAACGCGACGAACGCGGCGAGCGCCGGCATCAGCACGCTCACGGCGAGGATCAGCGGCAGCTTCGTCAACACCGAGTCCCAGCCGATGAAGTTGATGAGCTGCAGCTTGTCGGAGAGGGCCACGCCGTTGTCGATCACGAAGTACTGGCCGGCCGCGAGGAACACACAGGCGATGCCGCCGCCGATGAGCCCGGCGACCGCGGCCTCCATGATGAACGGCGCCTGGATGTAGAACCCGGACGCGCCGACGAGCCGCATGATGCCGGTCTCCCTGCGGCGGCTGAACGCGGACACCCGCACGGTGTTCACGATCAGCAGCAGCGCCACGACGAGCATCACCGCCATCACGGCGCCCGCCGCCCAGTTGAGGTAGCCGAGCAGCCGGAAGAGGTTGTCGAGCACGCCCTTCTGGTCCTGCACGGACTGCACGCCGGGCCGCCCGTTGAACGCCGTCGCGATGACGTCGTACTTCTCCGGGTTCTTCAGCTTGATCCGGTACGACTCCTGGAGCTGGTCCGGCGTCAGCGAGCTGGCCAGCGGGGAGTCGCCGAACTGCTCCTTGTAGTGCTTGTACGCCTGGTCCTGCGATTCGTGCGCCACCTTGTCGACGACGGGCAGCTTCTGGAGGTCGGCGAGGATGTCCTTCTTCTGCTCGGTCGTGACCGGGCCCTTGGCGCAGTTCGGGTCGGAGTCGGCGTCCCCCTTGTTGCACAGGAAGATCGAGACGTTGACCTTGTCGTACCAGTAGCCCTTCATCTGGTTGACCTGGTCGCTCATGAGCAGCGAGCCGCCGAACAGGGCGAGCGAGAGGGCAACCGAGATGATCACGGCGAAGGTCATCGTGAGATTGCGGCGGAGTCCTACGCCGATCTCCGACAGAACGAATTGGGCACGCATAGCGTCACTAACGCCTTTCGCAGCTTTCTTTGCTCGGTACTTCTCGGTACTTCTCGCGGTCTGTGGTTCTCAGTGCTGGTAGCCGTAGACGCCGCGCGACTGGTCGCGCACGAGGCGGCCGTGCTCCAGCTCGATGACGCGCTTGCGCATCTGGTCCACGATGTTCTGGTCGTGGGTGGCCATGATCACGGTGGTGCCCGTCCGGTTGATCCGGTCGAGCAGCTTCATGATGCCGACCGAGGTCTGCGGGTCGAGGTTGCCGGTCGGCTCGTCCGCGATCAGCAGCTTGGGCCGGTTCACGAAGGCCCGCGCGATGGCCACGCGCTGCTGCTCACCACCGGACAGCTCGCCCGGCATGCGGTCGTCCTTGCCGCCGAGGCCGACGAGGTCGAGGACCTGCGGCACGGACTTGCGGATCTCGCCGCGGGACTTGCCGATGACCTCCTGCGCGAAGGCGACGTTTTCGCCGACCGTCTTGTTGGGCAGGAGACGGAAGTCCTGGAAGACCGTGCCGAGCTGGCGGCGGATCTGCGGGACCTTCCAGTTGGATACGCGGCCGAGGTCCTTGCCCAGCACGTGCACCTGGCCGTGGCTGGCCCGCTCCTCGCGCAGCACGAGGCGCAGGAACGTCGACTTGCCGGAGCCGGACGAGCCGACCAGGAAGACGAACTCACCGCGCTCGACCTCCAGGGAGACATCCCTGAGGGCGGGCCGGGTCTGCTTGGGATAGACCTTGGAGACGTTGTCGAATCGGATCACGGGTGCGCCTCGGTGCATCGGGGGGCGTCGGAGGTAGGTGTGCGTGACCATACGCGAAGCCGCGCGCGGAGCGCAGGCGCCGTCCCCGGTTGAGCGTTTTATCCCGCTGTGACGCCGGATGAGTCGCCGGTTTTGTCCGTCCCGTACCTGGTAGGGGGCCGATCCCTCAAGGGAGGCGCGCCTAAAGTCCGGGAAGCTGGCACAGTGGTAGGGGGAACGGTTGCGTTTCCCGGAGCGTTGAGCGGAGAGAACGAATGGGTACCCGCCCGGACGACTCCGCCGCGCGGGAGAGGAGAAGCGCATGACCTACGACCGGCTGGTGTGCGCGAACTGCGCGGCGCCCGTGAGCGAGGGCCGCTGCCCGGTGTGCCGGGCGAACCGCGAGCGGATGCAGCAGCAGAACCCGCTGTCCGCGCTGAGCCCCATGGCGCTGGTCGCGCTCGTGGCCGTGCTCGTGGCGGCGATGGCGCTGCTCGCGCATCAGACGGTGTAGCCGCCGCACACAGACATGCGAAAGGGCCCGGAGCCGATCGGCTCCGGGCCCTTTCGTACGGCGTGTCGCGCGTTACGCGGCGGTACCGCGACCGCCGGCGAGGCGCGGCAGGAGTCGGAAGCCGACACCGCCCGCGATCATCGTGGCGGCGCCGATCACCAGGAACGTGGTGCCGGAGGAACCCGTCTCGGCGAGCTCACCGCTCGGCTTGGCAGCCGCGCCCGTGCCGGTGCCGGTCTGCTCGGCGGGCTCGGAACCGGTGTCGTTCAGGCCTTCCTTGCCCTGGCCCTGCTCGACGGGGTTGTTGTTGCCGTCGGGGGTGGTGTTGTCGCCACCGCCGGTGGCGGAACCGCCACCGGTGCTGGAGCCGCCGCCCGTGGAGTCGTCGCCGCCGGAGGTGGAGCCGCCGGTGGACTGGTCGCCGCCGGTGCCGCCGGTGGACTGGTCGCCGCCGGTGCTGCTGCCGCCGGTGGACTGGCCGCCACCGTTGCCGTTGCCGGAGGTGATGCCGCCGTTCTGGTTGCCCTGGGTCAGGCCGCCGTTCTCGTTGCCGGAGGTGATGCCGCCGTTCTCGTTGCCCGAGGTGACGCCACCGTTCTCGTTGCCCGAGGTGATGCCGCCGTTCTCGTTGCCGGAGGTGACACCGGCGATACCGCTGCCCGGGTCCTCGTCCTCGGGCGGCTCGTCGTCGGCGGGCGGGTCAGCGGGCTTGCCCTTGCTGTCCCAGCAAACGAGGCCGAGCGGGCCGCACGTCTTGCCGCTCTCCTCATCGATGGTGTCGGCAGAGGCCACGCCCGCTGCGGTCAGCGAGGCGCCAGCCGCGATCACCGCACCGGCCGCTATCCGCGCCACGCGGATCCGCGTCTTCTTGGTCATCAGTCTGCTACCCCCAGTAGCCAATCGTCAGTGGAGCAGCGTCAGGGACTGCGTTCAACAGGAGGCAGCAGAGGCCTCGTTCACCTCTCCCCCGTTCACACGCGTCCCACTAATACGCATGCCGCGCGCCAGCCTTTCCACTTTTCGGACCAGCGTCAAGGCCGTTGCGCACGTAATGTCCATAATTGGGCGAGTTGACCGCCATACGAACATGTGACTGTGACGTAAATGCCAGGTCGTTCTTCACGAGTAGAACACAACTGGAGAGGCGGGAGGGGCAAAACGAAAGGCAACTGTCGTTCCGTGAACGGCAGTTGCCTTTGTCTTCGTTGAATCCCGGAGTTACTCCCGGCGTTACTTCTCCTGCTGCTTGCGCCAGCGAATCCCGGCCTCAAGGAAGCCGTCGATCTCGCCGTCGAGCACGGACTGCGGGTTGCCGACCTCGAACTCGGTGCGCAGGTCCTTGACCATCTGGTACGGGTGCAGGACGTAGGAACGCATCTGGTTGCCCCAGGAGTTGCCGCCGTCGCCCTTGAGGGCGTCCATCTTGGCCTGCTCCTCCTGGCGGCGGCGCTCGAGGAGCTTGGCCTGGAGGACGTTCATGGCCGTGGCCTTGTTCTGGATCTGCGAGCGCTCGTTCTGGCAGGAGACCACGATGCCGGTGGGGATGTGGGTCAGGCGGACCGCGGAGTCCGTCGTGTTCACGCCCTGGCCGCCGGGGCCCGAGGACCGGTAGACGTCGACACGCAGTTCGGACTCGTCGATGTCGATGTGGTCGGTCTGCTCGACCACCGGGAGCACCTCGACGCCCGCGAAGGACGTCTGGCGGCGGCCCTGGTTGTCGAACGGCGAGATGCGCACCAGGCGGTGCGTGCCCTGCTCGACCGAGAGCGTCCCGTACGCGTACGGGACCTTGACGGCGAAGCTGGTCGACTTGATGCCGGCCTCTTCCGCGTACGACGTCTCGTAGACCTCGGTCTTGTAGCCGTGCCGCTCGGCGTAGCGCAGGTACATGCGCTGCAGCTGCTCGGCGAAGTCGGCGGCGTCGACGCCGCCGGCCTCCGCGCGAATGTTGACGATCGCCTCGCGGGAGTCGTACTCACCGGAAAGGAGCGTGCGGACTTCCATCTCGTCCAGCGCCTTCTTGACGGACTTGAGCTCGGACTCGGCCTCGGCGCGGGTGTCCGGATCGTCCTCCTCGTCGGCCATTTCGAAAAGGACCCCGAGGTCGTCGAGACGACCGCGCAGGGCTTCGGCCTTGCGGACCTCCGCCTGGAGGTGGCTCAGCTTGCTGGTGATCTTCTGCGCCGCCTCCGGGTCGTCCCACAGGGACGGCGCGGCCGCCTGCTCCTCGAGCACGGCGATATCTGCCCTCATCTTGTCGAGGTCCAGGACGGCCTCGATCGACTCCATGGTCGAGGAGAGGGACTTCAGCTCTTCGGAAACATCGACGACTGCCACAAGACCAGCCTAACGGCTGGTGCAAGTGATCCGTTCCGGCCCTGGGCTCGCCGCTTCGGGCCCCTACGGTTCCGTGGGCGCGGAATTGTTGCTGTCCACGGGCGGCGCCTCGTCCGAGCCCGACGTGGCCGCCCATACGCCGCCGCCGACCGCGGCGACGAGAACGAGCCCGGCCGCGCCGAGCGTGATGCGTCTGCGGCGGGTGGCGTGCCGGTTGCGGGCCGAGCCGGGGCGGGGTGAGCCGTGGGCGCGAGGGGCGCGGGCCGTGCCGCGGGCGCCGCCGGCCAGTTCGTCCGGTGCCGGGACCCTCATCGACGTATGGGTGTCGCGGTTGGAGTCCTTGGGGGCGGAGCCGGGGACCAGGGAGACGGCGCCGCGGCGGGGCTTCTCCGGGGGCTCCTGCGGGGCCTGTGCGCTCGGCTCCGGCTCCTCGTCGGGGTCGGGCTCCGTCTCCGGCTCGTCCACGTCGAGCGGGGGCAGGCCGACCAGCAGCGGCTGCAGTTCGCGCAGCCGGGTGGCGAGTTCGGAGGCGCGCAGCCGGGAGGCGGGGGCCTTGGCGAGGCACTGGATGAGCAGCTGCCACAGCTCGTCGGGGATGCCGGGGAGCGGGACCACCGTCTCCGTGACGTGCCGGCGCAGGATGGCGCCGGGGTGGCCGCCGCCGAAGGGCGTGAAGCCCGCGAGGAGTTCGTACAGGACCGTCGCGAGGGCGTAGATGTCGACGGCCGCGCGCGCGGGCAGGCCCTCGATGACCTCGGGGGCGAGGTAGTCCGGCGTACCGATGATCTTTGTCGCGCGGGTGCGGCGCGGGGTGTCGATCAGCTTGGCGATGCCGAAGTCGGTGAGCAGCGCGGGGTGCGATCCGCCGGGGCCGAGCTCGCCCTGCATGTCCAGGAGTACGTTCTCCGGCTTGACGTCGCGGTGCACGATGCCCGCGGCGTGCGCGGCGGCGAGGCCCTCCGCGACGTCCGCGACGATGGCGACGGCGGCCTCCGGGGGCAGCCTGCGCTCGCGCTCCAGGCGCGTCCGCAGGTCCGTGCCGCGTACGAGGTCCATGACGAGCGCCAGGTCGTTCCCGTCGACCACCAGGTCGCGGACGCCCACCACGCGCGCGTGGTCGAGGCTCAGCAGGGCGGTGCGCTCCTGGACGAAGCGGCCGACCAGTTCCTGGTCGGAGGCGAGGTCCTCGCGCAGCAGTTTGATGGCGACCGGCCCCTCGGGTCCCTCGCCCAGCCACACCGTGCCCGCACTGCCGCGCCCCAGGATCTGGTGTGCGGTGTACCGGCTGCCGATCTTCCGTGCCAAGACTGCTCCTACAGACGCGTGTTGGCGCCCAAGCTACGCGGCTCGGACGCCAACCTGCGCATCAGAGGGGGAAATCACCCGTCGGATGTCGACAAATCTCCAACGTCACGGAGAAGTTGCCGGGCTAGTTGCCGGTTTTGCTCCCCAGGTCGCCGATCCAGCCGGACACGGTGGAGAACCAGTCGGAGAGCTGGTCCCAGTAGCCCTTGCCGGTGCCGATCCAGTCCTGGAGCGGGGTGAACTCCCAGACGAGCCAGCTCACCACGAAGAGCATCACGATCATGAACAGGCAGCCCTTGAGGCAGCCAAGACCCGGAATCTTCATCCGGTTCGGGCTGCGGCGGCGCGGCTCACGCGGCTCGCGCGGCTCCCTCGGGGGGCGCGCGGGCTGCTGCGGCGGCGCGTACTGCTGGGGCTGCGGCCGCTGTTGGGGCTGGGGCCGCTGCGCGTACTGCTGCGGCTGCTGTTGCTGCTGTTGTTGCTGCTGCGGCTGCGCGACCTGGCGCTGCGGGCGGCGGCGCAGCGGGTCCTGGTCCGGGGCGAGGTACTGGACCTGCGTCTGCTCGTTGCGGTCCCGCGCGGCGCGCAGCTGGTCGCCCCAGGCGTCCGGCATCTGCTGCGGCGGGCCCTGCGGCATCGGCGGCATGACGGCGGTCGGGTCGGCCGCGTCGCCGCCCTGGTCGTTGCCCTGCTGGCGCATGACGCTGGTGGCCGCGTTCGGGTCGTACGCCCCCGCCGCGGCGGCACCCGCGGCCGCGCCCGCGGCACCGGCGAGACCGGCCGCCGCCGCGTTGTTGGGCAGCACCTGCGTGGGGTCCGCGTCCGAGGTGCCGGGCGTGCCCGGAACCTGGGCCGGGGTGGGGTCCGGCGTCAGGAGCGCGCCGACGCCCTCGGCGGCGGCGATCTGCGCGCTGCTCGCGTGCACGCCGATGCCCTCGGCGACGGTGCGCAGGCCGCGTGCGAGGTTCTCCGCGCTGGGCCGTTCGTCCGGGTTCTTGCGCAGGCAGCGCTCGATGACCGTCCACAGCGGGTCCGGGACCGTGGACGGGCGGCGCGGCTCGGAGCTGAGGTGCTGGTGCAGGACTTCGAGGGCCGAGCCACCGGAGAACGGGGGCCGGCCCGTGACCAGCTCGTACAGCAGGATGCCGGCGCCGTAGACGTCGACGGCGCTGGTCTGCGGGCGGCCCTCGGCGGACTCCGGCGCCACGTAGGCGGGCGTGCCGACGAACTCGTGGGTGCGGGTCAGGCCCGGGGAGTCGGCGAGGCGGGCGATGCCGAAGTCGGTGAGCATCGGGTACATCTCAGCAGTGCCGTCCGGGTCCCACTTCAGCAGGACGTTCGCCGGCTTCAGGTCGCGGTGCACGACGCCGTCCGCGTGCGAGGCGGCCAGCGCGTCGGCGATCTGGGCCGTCAGGAGCGCGGCGCCGACCGGCGAGAACGGGCCGTTCTCGCGCAGGTACTTGTGCAGGTCCGGGCCCTCGACGAGGTCCATCACGAGGGCGAGCAGCTCGCCCTCGACGACCAGGTCGCGGGTGCGCACGATGTTCGGGTGGGTGAGCCTCAGCAGGACGGAGCGCTCTCTCAGGAAGCGCATCACCACGTCGGCGTCGTTGGCGAGCTCCTCCTTGAGGACCTTGATCGCGACCGTCTCACCGGGCTGTCCCGCGACGGCCGCCTCCGCGCCCGCCGTCTCGCGCTGGCGGGCTCGCCAGACGGTGCCCGTGGCGCCGCGTCCGAGCGGCTCCTCGAGCAGGTACTTGCTGCCTACCGGCCGCACGTCATGCGCTCCCTGCATCGGTACTTGCTTGGGTCACCCGGTTCCGGGTGTTCCGACCCACTCTAGTGGCGGATTCCCCGGTACTGGCTGTCGATCTTCTGTGGCCTTCGCCCCTCACCGGGACTTCTCGGCCTACCCGTGTTCGACGGAAAGACGCACGGCTGGGGCCATTGGTTGCCGAGGGGTGACGTGACCGATCTCAAGAGGTGCGCGAGCAGGCACTTTTACGGGCAGAGGCGACCAATCAAGATCACTTACGGGTGGCTGGGAATGTAATCTGCGGCCTGCAAGGCCTCGATTGAGGGTGGTGGAGGGTGACGGGCGGGCGTGTTGTCAGCGGCAGGTGCAAGGATGCTTTGCAGCACTGGCTGACGTGCCCGTGGCGGTGGGGGATCTGCGGTGGGGGACCGCGGGCCAGCCCCTCGTTTCCGGGCGCCCGCGCAGAAGGGACCGCAGGCGGCGATGCAGATCCGGCTTACCGTCGTAGACCCCCTGGGCACGCGCCCCGACATGCTCGCACGGGGTGACGACACCCTCGCACGCGGTGTCGACGTGCTGGTCACGGCCCCCGCGGGCACCGCACTCGCCGCGGTCGTCTCCGGCCTGGCCACGGCCGTCGCGGGCGGCGAGCCCGGGTCCACGACCCTGTACGCGGGCACGGAGCGGCTCGACGCGCAGCGCTGCGTCCTCGGCGAGCCCCCGCTGATCGACGGCGCCGTGGTCGCGCTCGGCGCCCCCGTCGACCCGGGTCCCGAGCCGGACGACGCGGCGGCCCAGCTGCATGTGGTGGCGGGTCCTGACGCGGGCGGCGTGCACCTGCTGCACGGCGGGCAGATCCGCGTCGGCCGCTCCGCCGACGCCGACGTCTCGCTCGACGACCCGGACGTGTCACGGCTGCACTGCGCGGTGACGCTCGGCGCCGACGGCCGGATCTCGGTGGAGGACCTGGACTCGACGAACGGGACGTCGGTGGACGGCCGCCCCGTCGACACCCGTCCCGTACGCCTCTCCCCCGGCTCCCTCGTGCGCGTCGGCGAATCGGCGCTGCGGGTCTCCGTCGCGGGCGACGCGGCGCGGCCCACTCCGCTGCGCACGGCGTCGGACGGGGAGGGGCACGTACGGGTGCTGTTCGCCGAGGAGCCGACGCGGACGCCCGCGAGCGGCTCCGCCCCGGACCCCGACCCGGCCCCCGACCGGGAGACCCGGCACGCGTACGGGGACTCCGCCTGGGGCTCCGCGGGTGACACCACCGACACGGATACCGGTACCGGAACCGGCGGCGGGCAGGGCGGCTCGCGCCCCGTCGTGTCCGGGCCGGAGGGGGCCGAGGAAGCGGACGGCGCGCGGTTGGGCACTCCCGCGCGCGGCACTTCGCTGCCGCCGCGCGCCCCGCGCAAGCGCGGTGGGCTCTCGCGACTGCTGCGGCGCGGTTCCGGGCGCGACAAGCGCGCGGCGTACGACGGGTACGACGGGTACGAGGGGTACGACGGGTTCGACGGCGCCCGCGGGCAGGACCAGCAGCACGAGATCCACGAGCCGCACGTGCTGCGCACCCCGCAGCGTGCCGCCCCCGTGACCGACCCCGCCGCCCCAGAGGCGTCCCCCGCCTCCTCCTCGTACGAGGAGGAGACCCGGCCCGTCGTCGGTGCCGCCGAGACCTGGCCGGACGCGGCCGCGCTGCTGCTCACCGCGCTCGGCCCCGGGCCGCGGCTGTGGGAGCGCGGGCCCGGCCACCCGGAGTCGCTCGCGGTGCGGCTCGGCAGCGTCGACCGGCCGGGCCCCGGCGGCGTCGGGCTGCTGCCCGCGGTGCCGGTGACCGTGGGGCTCGCGGAGGCCGGGGCGCTGGGGCTCGCTGGGCCGCGCGCGCGGCTCGCGGGGCTTGCCCGCTGCGCCATCGCCCAGCTCGCGACGCTGCACGCGCCGGAGCGCCTGGAACTCGTCCTGATCTCGACCGACCGGGACCGGTCCCTTGAGGAGCGGGTCGAGGAATGGTCCTGGCTCGGCTGGCTGCCCCAGGTGCGTCCCGCGCACGGCCAGGACTGCCGGCTGCTGCTCGCGTACGACCGGGAGCAGGCGACGGCCCGCACGGGCGAGCTGCTGCGCCGCCTCGACGACCACGCGGCGGGGCTCCGGCCCTCGGCGCAGAGCCCGGACGAGCCGGTCGCCGCCACCGTCGTCGTGGTCGACGGCGACCCGGGGAGCGCCTCCCTTCGGGAGGCGACGGTGCGGCTGGCCGCCGAGGGGGCAGCGGCCGGGATCCATGTCGTGTGCCTGGCCGAGGCGCCCGCCGCGTCGCCCGCCTCACCGGCCACGCAGAGCTACGAGGCGGCGTGCGCCGAGAGCCCGGCGTTCCGCGCGTGCGGGGCGGTGGCGCTGCTCAGCGGCGATGTCGCGACGACGCTGCGGCTGCACCGAGCGGCGCGGGGGCAGCTCGTCGGGCACGGCACGGTCGGCACGGCGGACGCGGTGTCGCTGGCGTGGGCGGAGCGGTTCGCGCGGGCGCTGGCTCCGTTGCGCACGGACGCGGTGGGCGGTTCCGGTGACCGGCCGGGGGCGCGGGTGTCGGCGCCGCTGCCCCAATCGGCCCGCCTCCTGGACGAGTTGGGGTTGGCGCGAGCCACGCCCGCGTCCCTGATGGCGCGTTGGGCGGCGGCCGGGGACGATCCGGACTCGCTCGGCGGCCGGGTGTGGGCGGTCCTCGGGGCCGGTCCGCGCGGCCCGCTGACCGTGGATCTCGCCGCCGACGGCCCGCACTTGCTGGTCGAGGGCCCCGCGGGCAGCGGCCGTACGGAGCTGCTGCGCTCGGTCGCCGCGTCGCTCGCCGCGGCGGAGCGGCCCGACCGGCTCGGGATGGTGCTGGTCGACGGTGCGCCGGGCGGGGAGCGCGGGGAGCGTACGGAGGGGCTGCGGGTCTGCACGGACCTGCCGCACGTCACGACGCACCTCGCCGCCAACGATCCCGTACGGATGCGGGAGTTCGCGCAGGCGCTGACGACGGAGCTGAAGCGGCGGGCCGAGCTGATCGGGCGTACGCACTTCTCCGAGTGGCACACGCAGCGGGCCGTTTCGGGGCGGGTCGTGTCCCAGCGGGGTGCGCCGGCCGCCGAGGGGGCGGGGGCCGGGGATGTGGATGTGCCGCCGAGTTCGACGATGCGGTTGCGGCCGGGGGCGACGCGGGAGAAGGCGGAGCCCGGTTCTCCGCTTTCTCCGCTGCCACGCCTGGTGGTCGTCGTGGACGACCTCGACGCGCTGCTCTCGCCGCCGCTCGGGTCGCCGGGGCGGCCGGCCGCCGGGTCGGTGGTGCGGGCGTTGGAGGCGGTGGCCCGGGACGGGGAGCGGCTCGGGGTGCATCTCGTCGCGGCGTTCGCCTCCGGCGGGGGCGTGGGGTGGACGGCGCGGCCGCGGGTCGTGCTCGACGCAGTGAGTGGCGGCAGTGAGGATCCCGCGCCGGGGCGTGGGGTGTTGCACGGGGCGGACGGGCGTGACGTGGAGGTGCAGGCGGGGCGGGTGACCGGGCGTATCCCGCGGACCGCGACGCAGCGGCCCACCGTGGTGGCGCTCGAGTGGGCGCGGATGGGCGATCCGCCGGACCGCCGCCCGGTACGTGAACTGGGGAACGGGCCCACGGACTTGGCGCTCCTGGCGAGTGCGCTGGAGCGCGCGGCCCGCTCGGTCTCCGCGTCCGAGGTCCCCTCACTCCTCTAGCCGGGCCGGGGGCGGCCCGGGTCGATCCTGTTGCGCCGCCCCGGGCCCCAGAGCCGTGCCGGGGCCGGCGCCCGTGGCCCTGAGCACGCGGCACCGTGCGCCGCCTTGCCCACCCTGCCGCCCAAGGCGGCAGATTGCCCAAGGCGGTTGCGGCCCACCGCGAGGGGCGGGCAGCCGTGGGGGACGGCGGGTAGCCCAAGACGGGAGCGGCCCACCGCCGGCGGTGGGCAGCCGTGGGTGAGGCGGATCGCCCACGGCGCGAGGCGGCGACCGCAACGGGTGGGGAACCGTGGGGGGACGGCGAGTAGCCCAACGCGGGAGCGGCCCACCGCTGGAAGCGGGCAGCCGTGGGGGACGGTGGGCCGCTCGAGCCGTGAGGCGGCGGCCGCCGGGGAGCGGGTGGGGTGGGTTATTGGAGCCCCTCCGGCGATTGAGGAGCGGGGGCCGGGGCGGAGCCCCGAGGCGTAGGACGTCAGGGGGTTGAGAGCCACGGTTGGTGAGGACGCCCCCGGAGGGGGAGATGGGCGGAGGACCGCGGGAGCGAAGCACGGCGGGCCGGGGCGGAGCCCCGTTAGGCGCCACCACGGTCGGGCGCAACAGACGGGACGCGCCCCAACTACCCCCACCCACCGCCCCCTTGACGCATCACGACCCCGTCACGATCAACGGGTTTACAGGCCTGGCACCCTTGCCGGTCATCCCTGGCCGGGCGTAGACCAGTGCGCACGGGAACCGCTCAGTACGTACGTTCAGCGTTCCGGACGAGAACGGGGCAGTGATGGGCAGCACTCGCAGCACTCGGCGCACTCGGCGCACTCTTCGTACACCCGCACCCAGGACCCACAGCACCCTCCGCACCCTCCGCACCCTCCGCACCACCCTCACAGGCATCGCCATCGGCTCCCTCGCGCTCGCGCTCACCGCCTGCGGAGGCGATGACGGCGGAAACAAGGGGGACGGGAACGGCGGCGGCAAGTCGCCCGCTGCGTCCGTCAAGTTGCCGAAGCTGGACGGGAAGTCGCTGGAGATCGCCGCGGTGTGGACCGGCGACGAGCAGAAGAACTTCAAGAAGGTGCTCTCGGAGTTCGAGAAGCGGACGGGCGCGAAGGTCACCTTCGTTCCCGCTCAGGACCCGATCATCAACTTCCTGGGTTCGAAGGTGGCCGGCGGCGCCCCGCCGGACGTCGCGATGCTGCCGCAGCCCGGCGCCATCAAGCAGGCCGTCGACAAGAAGTGGGCGAAGCCGCTGGGCGCGGACGCCCAGGCGCAGCTCAGCAAGAACTACGCCCAGGGCTGGCAGGACCTCGGCAAGGTCGCCGGCAAGCAGTACGGCGCGTACTACAAGGCCGCCAACAAGTCCCTGATCTGGTACAACGCCAAGGTTTTCGAGAACGCCGCCGCCAAGGAGCCCACCACCTGGAAGGAACTCCTCAGCACCTCGCAGGCGATCTACGACTCGGGCGTCACGCCGTTCTCCGTCGGCGGAGCCGACGGCTGGCCGCTCACCGACTGGTTCGAGAACGTCTACCTCTCGCAGGCAGGGCCCGAGAAGTACGACCAGCTCGCCAAGCACAACATCAAGTGGACCGACCCGTCCGTGAAGGACGCGCTCACCACTCTCGCCGAACTGTGGGGCAAGAAGGACTTCATCGCCGGCGGCAACAAGGAAGCCGTGCAGACCGAGTTCACGAAGTCGGTCGAGCAGACCTTCACCGGCGGCGAGCAGCCCAAGGGCGCCATGGTCTACGAGGGCGACTTCGTGCAGGTCAACATCCAGCAGACGAAGGCGAAGGTGGGCACGGACGCGAAGGTGTTCCCGTTCCCGGCCGTCGGCTCCGGGGACCGGCCGGTGGTCAGTGGCGGTGACGCCGCCGTGATCCTGAAGGACTCGCAGGCGGCGCAGGCCCTTGTGACGTGGCTGGCCTCGCCCGAAGCGGCCACGATCCAGGCCAAGTTGGGCGGCTACCTGTCCCCCAACAAGAACGTGGACCTCGCCTCGTACCCGAACGCCGTGCAGCGCGAGATCGCCAAGCAACTCGTGGGCGTCGGCAACGACTTCCGCTTCGACATGTCGGACCAGACCCCGCAGGCGTTCGGCGGCACCCCCGGCAAGGGCGAGTGGAAGGCGTTGCAGGACTTCCTGATGAACCCGAAGGACGTCGCGGGTACGCAGAAGGCTCTGGAGGCCGAAGCGGCCAAGGCGTACAAGGACTGACGGGGCGATGACCACTGCCGCCGGCGGCGGCTCCCCGGCCTCCGGGGCGCCCGCCGCACCGTCCGCCGCGCCGCCCCCACGGGGCCGCAAGAGCGTCACCGGCACCCGCAAGTCCATCGCCGCGCTCTTCCTGCTGCCCGCGCTTGTCCTGCTCGGCGCGCTGGTCGTCTACCCGATCGGGTACTCGGTCGTACGCAGCTTCTTCAACGCGTCGGGCGGCTCGTTCATCGGCCTCGACAACTACGAGACGCTGTTCACGCGCGAGGACACCAAGGCCGCGATCAACAACAACATCTGGTGGGTGGTGCTCGCGCCCGCGGTCGCCACGGCGCTCGGCCTGATCTTCGCCGTGCTCACCGAGCGGATCCGCTGGGCCACCGCGTTCAAGCTGGTGGTCTTCATGCCGATGGCCATCTCGATGCTGGCCGCGGGCATCATCTTCCGGCTCGTGTACGACCAGGATCCGGAGAAGGGCGCGGCGAACGCGGTGGTGGTGTCGGTGCACGACACGTTCGCCGAGTCCTCCGCGTTCCCGAAGGCGCATCCGCGCGGGCCGGACACGCTCACCGGGAAGAGCGGCGGCCCGTTCCTCACGAAGGCCCCGGTGCGGGCCGGAACTCCCGTGCTGCTGCCGCTGGTTGGCGTGGCCGCCGACCAGATGCCCAAGGACGCCAAGCCCGCGAAGCAGCCCGCGACCGGCAAGGCGGGAGGGGTCACCGGCACCGTCTGGCAGGACTTCACCCTCGGCAAGGGCGCGGGCGCCCGCGACAAGATCGACGGGACCGAGGTCGGCTACCCCGGCATGCGCGTCGAGGCCGTCAAGAACGGCAAGGTGGTCGCGGAGACGACGGCCGCCCCCGACGGCACCTTCGCCCTCCCCGCCGCGGCCGACGGCGCCCAACTCCGGCTCCCCGCAGCCAACTTCAAGGAGCCGTACAACGGCGTCGACTGGCTCGGCGACAAGAAGTTCTTCACGGTCCACCTCGGCGGATTCGACCTCTACCTCAACATCGTGACGACCTCGATCATGCTCGCGTACGTATGGATGTGGGCCGGGTTCGCGATGGTGCTGATCGGGGCGGGGCTCGCGGGCATCCCGCGTGAGCTGCTCGAAGCGGCGCGGGTCGACGGGGCAAGCGAGTGGCAGGTGTTCCGGCGGGTCACGGTGCCGCTGCTCGCGCCGGTGCTCGCGGTCGTCCTCGTCACGCTGATGATCAACGTACTCAAGATCTTCGACCTGATCTTCATCATCGCGCCGGGGGCCACCCAGGACGACGCCAACGTCCTCGCCCTGCAGCTGTACCGCTCGGCGTTCAGCGAGGACAACGAGGGCCTGGCCAGCGCGATCGCGGTGCTGCTCCTGCTGCTGGTGATCCCCGTGATGTGGTTCAACATGCGGCGGCTGCGGCGGGAGGTGCGGCGATGAGCACCATCGACGAGACGGTGAAGGCCCCGCGTTCTCTCGTGGGCCGGATCGGCGACAGACTCAGTGGCGGCTTCATCCAGTTCGTGCTGCTGCTGGTGGGCGCGCTGTGGCTGGTGCCGACGATCGGCCTGCTGTTCTCCTCCCTCCGCTCCCCGGAGGACATGGCGGACAGCGGCTGGTGGACGGTGTTCAGCAAGCCCGCGCAGCTGACCTTCGAGAGCTACAGCAGCCTCCTTGAGAACTCCGACATCACACGGTCCCTGGTCAACACGGCGCTGATCACGGTGCCCGCGACGCTGCTGGTCATCGTGATCGGCTCGCTGGCCGGGTACGCGTTCGCGTGGATGGAGTTCCCGGGCCGCGACTGGTGGTTCCTGATCGTGGTGGGCCTGCTGGTCGTCCCCGTACAGGTGGCGCTCGTGCCGATCGCGCGGCTCTTCGGCGACCTCGGGATCTTCGGTTCGATCCTCGGCGTGATCCTGTTCCACGTCGGGTTCGGGCTGCCGTTCGCGGTGTTCCTGCTGCGGAACTTCTTCGCGGAGATCCCGCGCGAACTCCTGGAGGCGGCCCGCCTGGACGGCTCGGGCGAACTCCGCCTGTTCCTAAGGGTGGTGATGCCGCTCGGCGCTCCCGCGATCGCCTCGCTCGGCATCTTCCAGTTCCTGTGGGTGTGGAACGACATGCTGGTCGCGCTGATCTTCACGGACACCGACAGCCAGCCGATCACGGTCGCGCTGCAGACCCAGGTGCGGCAGTTCGGCAACAACGTCGACGTACTCGGGCCCGGCGCGTTCATCTCGATGGTGATCCCGCTGGCCGTGTTCTTCGCGTTCCAGCGGCAGTTCGTGTCCGGCGTGATGGCGGGCGCCGTCAAGTAACGAGGGAGAGCGGGGGGAGTTCCCGCCCGGGGAATTCCCCCGTATGCCGCACGGGACGTGACGTGACCTGCGCGTCGGCCGTTTCCGGGCAGGATGCCCGCGCCGACTCATGGATGTGTCACGTTGCCCCGGTTCAGTGTCATCGTGCCCGTGTACAAAGTGCGGGCGTACCTGCACTCCTGTCTCTCCTCCGTCCTCGACCAGTCGTACGCCGACCTGGAGCTGATCGCGGTCGACGACTGCTCGCCGGACGGCGGCGGGGAGATCGTCGAGGAGTTCGCGGCGCGCGACCCCCGGGTGCGCGCGCTGCGCCTCGCCGAGAACGCGGGTCCGGGCCGCGCCCGCGACGCGGGCCTGAAGCGCGCCCGCGGCACGTACGTCCTGTTCCTCGACGGCGACGACACCCTCGCCCCTGGCGCGCTGCGCGCGATCGCGGACCGCCTCGCGGACACGGGCTCGCCGGACGTTCTGGTGTACGACCATGTACGCACTTTCTGGGACGGCCGCGAGATCTCCGAACAGCCGCCGCGACTGCTCACCGAGGAAGGCCCCCAGCCCTTCCAACTCGCCGACAGGGACGCCCTGTTGGAACTCCCGGCGCACGTCTGGAACAAGGCGTACAACCGGGATTTCATCGAGCGGGAAGGCTTCTCGTTCCCTCCCGGCCACCCCGGGGACATTCCGTGGACCTACCCAGTCCTGATGGCCTCCTCGACCATCGCGACCCTCGACCGGGTCTGCGTCCACCACCGGCACCGCCGCCACCGCCCCGGCCCCCACACCGACCTCGACCCGTACGACCGCGTCTTCGAATTCCTCGACCAGCACCCTGACCTGGACGACGTGTGGCGCCCGACGATCCTGCGGCGGGCGGCCGAAGCCCGCACGGAGCGCAGGCGCCGCACGAACCGCACGCACCGCGCGCTGCGGGCGGCCAAGCGCGCCACGGCCCGCCTCTCCCGGTACGCCACCGGCTCCCGCCGCGCCCTTCGCGCCGCCCTGCTCCGGCTCCACTACCGGGTCCAACTCCGGCTCCCCGTACGGCGGAACGAGGCGGTCTTCGCCCGCAGCCCGGGGCGCGGTCACGGCGGCGACCCGGGCGCGCTCGAAGCGGCGTTCCGCACCTACGCGCCGCGCGTGCGCACCTCGTGGATCGCCCGGCCCGAGCACCGGCACACGGTCCCCGAGCAGACCCGCACCCTCGCCCCCGGCACGGCCGCGTACTGGACGGCTCTCGCCCGCTCCAAGTACCTGGTCACCGAGGCCGACTTCGGCCACCGCCTGGTCAAGCGCCCCGGCCAGATCCTGATCCGCACCCAGCACGGCACCCCGCTGAAGAAGACGGGCCTCGACCTCCAGGACCACCCGGCGGCGTCCCACGGCACGGACTTCGCGGCGCTCCTGCGCTCCGCCGACACCTGGGACCACGTCCTGTCCGCCAACCGCCACTCCACCCTCGTGTGGGAGTACGCGTTCCCCGCCGCGTACGAGACGCTGGAGTACGGCAGCCCCGCCAACGACCGCCTGCACAAGGTGAGTTCGGAGGACGTCGCCCGGGCCCGCGACTGCCTCGGCGTCCCCCGGGACGCGCTCGCGATCCTCTACGCGCCCACCCACCGCGACTACCGGTCCCGGCAGCGCGTCACCCTCGACCTCGACCGGGTGCTGCGGCTGCTCGGCCCCGGCTTCGTGGTCCTCACCCGCGCCCCCTTCACGTACGACGAGCCGCCGGCCCCCGAGACGGCGGCGCGCCTGATCGACGTATCGGAGCACCCGGACGTCGGGACGCTGTGTCTGGCGGCGGACGCGCTGGTCACGGACTACTCCTCGCTGATGTTCGACTACGCGTGCCTCGACCGGCCCATCGTGATCCACGCCGACGACTGGGAGGCGTACGAGGCCGCCCGCGGCACGTACTTCGACCTGCGCTCCTTCCCGCCCGGCGCCGTCGCGCGCTCCGCCGACGAGCTGATCGACATCTTCGCGACCGGACACTGGCGCGGCTCGCGCTCGGCGCAGCTGCGGTCCGCGTTCCGGGCGCGGTTCTGCCCGTACGACGACGGGCGCGCGGCCGAGCGCGTCGTCCGCCGCGTCGTGCTCGGCGAACAGCCCCACACCCTCCCCCAACCACCCCGATCCACAACGGAGTTGACATGCCCCACGAGCTTCCCCGCCCCGCCGCACTCGACGACGTCAAAGGCTGGTTCCACAACATCGACCAGGTGCTCTTCGACTGGTTCCTGAACCGGCAGCGCACGCTCGGCCAGCACGGGGATCTCCTCGAACTCGGCGTCTACCTGGGCAAGAGCGCCATCTTCATGGGCCAGTACCTGGACGAGAAGGAGAGCTTCACGGTCTGCGACCTGTTCGACTCGCCCGCCGACGACGCGGCGAACGACAAGGAGATGAACAAGTCGTACAGCACCCTCACGCGCACCGCCTTCGAGGCCAACTACCGCGCGTTCCATGACGAGTTGCCGAAGGTGGTGCAGGGTCCTTCCCATGTGATCACGTCCCTGGTCGCCCCCGGGAGCTGCCGCTTCGTGCACGTCGACGCCTCGCATCTGTACGAGCACGTGCACGGCGACATCGCGGCGGCCAAGGAGCTGCTCGGCGAGGACGGCATCGTCGTCCTCGACGACTTCCGCGCCGAGCACTGCCCCGGAGTCGCCGCCGCGACGTGGGGCGCCGTCGCGACGACCGGCCTCAAGCCGCTGTGCATCACGGCGACGAAGTTCTACGGGACGTGGGGCTCGTTCGAGCCGGTGCGCGGCGAGCTCGGCGAGATGCTGGCGGGGCGCCGCGACTTCTGGCACGGCGCGGAGGAGGTCGCCGGGCACTCGATGATCCGCATCGACGGCCGCAAGGCGAAGCGCCCGGCCCAGCCGGTCTCGCGCCACGCGTCGGAGGAGTCCGGGCCCGCCGTGCCCTCGCAGACCTCACGCCCGAAGAGCCGACTGCGCTCCCTGCTCGGCCGCTGACCCCCGATCCCCGACCCCGGCGGCCCGCGCTCACCCGTCCGGCCCATGAAAAGGCGGGGCGGGTCGCCGCGACGGGGCACACAGTACGAATGCCGTACACGACGACGACCACCGCACTCGCCCGGTCAGCGGCGCGCGGCGCGACGGCCCTGCGCGGCGGCCGCTTCTGGCGCCCGAGCCCGTTCTTCGTCTTCGGCGGCCTGTGCTGGCTGCTCCTGACGCTCGCGTACTGGTGGGTGCCGATGGCCTACGACTACGGGCTGCACGCGGCGGTGATCGAACGCCTCAAGGCGAGCCCGCTGCACCCCCGCCACCCGCTGGTCGACCTGCCGGGCACCGGCGTCCCGTACGTCTCCTCCCCGTACGCGATCGCCGAGGGCCTCTTCGCGCGGGCGACGGGCCTGACGGGCTGGGAGGTCATGAAGCTGGCGGGCCCCTTCAACCTCGCGGTCCTCCTGACGGGCCTGAACCGCTTCGTGCGCACCCTGACACCCCGCCAATGGGCCCCGGTTCTGGCCCTGTTGACGGTGCCACTGCTCTACGGAACACACACGGACTGGCGCACCGAACCACTCGCCCCGCGCTCCCTCACGATCGACCTCGGCTACCCGTCGACGTTCGCGATCGGGCTCGCGCTGTGGGTGTGGGCGTGGGCCTCGCGGCTGCGGCGGGAGGAGGCGCGGTGGGCCGTGGCGGGGCTGGTGGCGGTGGGCCTGGTGTGGCTGTGGCCGGACACCGGCCCGGCGTCGCCGCACTGGCCCTGGCTCGCACTCCTCGGCGCCCCGGCCCTGTGGCTCCGCTTCCGACGCGACGCCCGGGACCCACTGGTCCTGCTGTGCGCGGCGGGCGTGTTGAGCCTCGGCTATGCGGCCCTGGTGACCCCGTCCACGTACGGCGCGGCGCTGATCCTCACCACGCTCCCGCTCCAGTGCGCGCTCGCGATCGCGCTCGCGGCGCCCCGCCCGTGGACCGGGCAGCGCCGCGCCCTCGCGGCCCTCACGGCGGCGGGCGCGGCGCTCGGCCTCGCCGGCACGGCCCTCGACCCGCCGCCGTCCTGGCCGACGTACACCTGGGCGGCGCGGCACGTCCCGCCCGGCGACGTGGTCCTGACCGACGGCTACCGCCCGACCCGCTCCCTGCCGGGCCACGGCGCGCACCTGGTGGCCCCCGCACGCCCCGACGCGGTCGTCGACAAGGCGGCCTGGGAGCGGCGCCGCTCGGCGGTCCACGCCTACCTCTCCCCCACCGCCACCCGCGCCGAACGCCAGGCGATCGCCGACCGCTACGACGTGCGCTGGCTGCTCCTGAACCGCGGCGAACGCCTGCCACCGGAGGCGGTGCTCGTGGCGTGGAGCCCGCGTACGGGCGAGGCGCTCGCCCGGGTCAACGGAGGTTCACCGAGGGAGAGTTGAGGGCGCCGGACGTGCCTACTCGACGACGAGCCGTACGTCGATGTTGCCGCGGGTCGCGTTCGAGTACGGGCACACCTGGTGCGCCTGCTCGACCAGCTTGCGGCCGGTCTCGGCGTCGACCGAGTCGGGCAGCTCGACGCGGAGCACGACGGCGAGCCCGAAGCCCTCGCCCTCCTTGCCGATGGAGACCTCGGCGGTGACGGCGGCGTCGGCGACGTCCACCTTCGCGCCCCGGCCGACGAGCCCGAGGGCGCTGCCGAAACAGGCGGCGTACCCGGCGGCGAAGAGCTGCTCCGGGTTGGAGCCCTCGCCGCTGCCGCCCATCGCGGTGGGCACGCCGAGCTGGAGGTCGATCACGCCGTCCGAGGAGACGGCACGCCCGTCACGGCCGTGGGTGGCGGTGGCGACGGCGGTGTAGATGGCGTCCATGGGGGACCTGCCTCTCGGTTCCGGGAATCTGTCACGGACCAGTAGATCGCACAATTCAATTGTGCACAACTTAATCTCGCGTCACTTAATGGCGCGGTCGCTACCCTGGGTCCATGACCAGCTCAAGCCCCGACGAATACCTCCGGCTCGACCGCCAGATCTGCTTCTCGCTCAACGCGGCGTCGCGCGCCTTCGGCGGCGTCTACCGCACGCTGCTCAAGGATCTGGGCCTCACCTACCCCCAGTACCTGGTCATGCTGGTCCTCTGGGAGGCCGCCCCCGACGAGGGCCCGCTCCCGGTCAAGCGCCTCGGCGAACGCCTCCGCCTCGACTCCGGCACCCTCTCCCCACTCCTCAAGCGCCTGGAGGCGAACGGCCTCGTACGCCGCGAACGCAGCGCCACGGACGAGCGCTCGGTGACCGTCGCGCTCACCGATTCCGGCGCCAGGCTGAGGGAGCCCGCCGCGACGGTCCCGCGCAGGATCGCCTCCGCGACGGGTCTCGACCTTCAGGAGATCGAGGACCTCCGCTCCCGCCTGGACCACCTGACCCAGGCCCTGGACTCCGCCGAGCTCTGACCCCGACGGACACCACCAAGCCCCGCCGGCGATCGAGGCGCGGGCCCCACATCAAGCCCCTGCGGCGATTGAGCAGCGGGGTCCGGGGCGGAGCCCCGTGGCGTGGACCCCGGCGCGGCGCACGAGCACTCCCGGCCCGAGCCCCCCGCACCCTGCGGACCAGCTGCGCCGCCTCCCCGGCCAACCCCACCCCCACCGCAATCGCCAACGTCACCGCCGCAGCGTGCACAAGCCCGCCCACCCCATCCGTGGTCCGGCCGGAGGCAAGCGCCGCCAACGCCACGTACAACGCACTCCCCGGCAGCAACGGCGCGATCCCCGGAACGACCAGCGGCAGCACGGACTCCCGCCGCCGCCGCGCCACCACATGCCCGGCACACCCCACCCCCGCCGCCACCACCGCCGTACCGACCAGCGACGGAAGACCGAGGACGGCGAACTCGGCCGCCACCACGAACCCGCCGAGCCCGAGCAGCGCCACCGTCGGCCAGTCCCGCCGCGGCGTACGCGCCCGCGCCGCCACGGCCATCGAGAACACGGCGGCGCCCACCGCGGGCGCGCCCAGGTACTCGGCCCGCTCGGCCGTCGGCACGACCGGCGCCTCGAACCCGACGAGCCGCCCCATGCCGAGCACGGCCACCACACCCGTGACCACGGCCGCGAAGACCAGCATCGCGTCGAAGAGCCGCCCGAGCGCGGTCAGATAGTGCCCGGTGAGCGCGTCCTGCACGGCGCTGACGAAGGTGGCGGTGGGCAGCAGCCCCAGCACGCCCGCGACCACGACGGACTGCACGGTCGACGCCGGCACGCTGTGGCTGAGCAGCACGGCGAGGACGGCGGCGGGCATCGCGGCGACGGCCGACCGGTAGAACGCGGGCACGCCGTTGCGCCCCAGCCACCCACTGAGCAGCGCCCCGAGCGCCCCCGCGACGAACGCGCACACCGACGCGAGCGCGCCACCACCGAACGCGATGCCACCGCCCGCCGCCACGAACCCGGTCTGCACCGGCACCCTCCACCGCGCCCACCGCCCCCGGTCCACGGGTGCGTCGAGGATCCGCGCGGTCGCGGCCCGCGCCTCGTCGAGCCCGAGCTGCCTGGCACTGATCCGCTCGACGAGGGCGTGGATGCGCTGCAACGTACGGAAGTCGGTGGCGTGCTTGCGGATCACCCGGTTCGCGTGCAGCGGCGTCAGCTCGCCGGGCGCGTGCGCGGACAGCGACACGGAGGCGAGCGTGACGCCGGGCTCGCAGTAACTGAGCCCGTACGTCTCGGCGACGACGAGCATCCCGGCGACGGCCTCCTCGGCGGAGCCCCCGTACGAAAGCAGCGCCTCCCCGAGCCGGGTCGCGAGCTCGGCGACGCGCGCTCCGTACGCCTCCATGTCGACGCGCCCGTCGTCGTGCAGCAACTCCCCGCCGTACCCATAGCTTCTGGTCGGCTCGATGCCGCGCAGCCGGGGCAGCGCCTGCGCGAGCCAGGGGGCGGCGGGCGCGGCGGAGCGGTAGGGCGACGTGTCGTTCCTCACAGCCATGCGAATCGAGCGTAACGGACATGACGCCCATTTGGGTCAGTCGGTCGCGTAGCCCAGTTCCGCGAGCTTCCGCTCCACGTTCTCGACCTCCCGCCGCATGCCGGCCACCCGGTGCGCGTCGAGCGCCCGCCGGTAGACGTCGACCGCCTCCGGGGTGCGGCCGGCCCGGATCAGCGCGCGGGCGAGATAGCCGAGGGTGATCGCCTCGTTTCCCCGGTAGCCGGAGTCCCGCAGCAGGTCGGCCGCCGCGCGGTGCGAGGCGAGCGCCTCCTCGACCCGCCCGGACCGCTCCTGGACCCCGCCGAGCTTGCTGAAGGCGATGCCCTGGCCGCGCAGGTCGCCCGACGCGTCGGCCAGTTCGGCGGAGTGCCGGTACGCCTCGGCCGCCTCGTCCGTGCGTCCGGCCTCGCGCAGCGCGTCCCCCAGGTAGCCGACGGCCAGCGCCTCACTGGAGCGGTCGCCGAAGCGGTCGGCCAGGTCCCGGGCGCGCGTGGTCACCTTCACGAGGTCGGCCGAGGCGTCCTGTCCGGTCCGCCGCGACCGGGCGCGCAGCACTTCGGACATCCCCACCAGCGAGGACACCGCCTCGTAGCTGTGCTGGTGGGCGACGGCGACATCGACGGCCGCTTCCAGGCACGCGAGCCCCTCGTCGACGCGAGCGTGGTCGTCGCACAGCAGATAGCCGAGCAACTGGTGCGCCCACACCGCGTTCCGGGTGTCGCCCTCGGCGAGGGAGATCGAGGCGGCAAGGCGCAGTTGCTCCTCGGCCTCGGCGTGGTGCGTCCGTCCCTCTGCGCGCAGAGCCCGCCCCAGGGTGCTCCTGGCCCGGCCTTCGGCCCAGCGGTCCCCGACCTCGGCCGCGGACTCCACGGCCGCGAGCGCCAGTCCCAGACCGTCGTACTCCGCGCGGCCCCACATGCCGGCGTAGTCCGCGAGCTGGAGCCGCCCGAGCATGCGCAGCCGCCGACCCGCCGGGCCCGTGAGCCGCTTGGCCGCGACCAGCGCCTGCCCGATCAGGTCCAGCCAGTCGCCGGAGAAGCCCCGCATCACGCAGTACCCGTCGAACGACAGACAGATCTCCGCGGCCCTGTCGAAGTGGCCGTGTTCAGCCGCAAGTTGAGGCACCTGAAGCAACGTCGTGAACTCGCTGTCGAGCAGCCGCACCGCCGCGTTCTTGTCGGCGATGCCGACCCGCTCACCCCGTTCGAGCACGTCCGGCGCCACCGAGCCGAGCAGTCCGGCGGCGGCCCCCAGCACCTCCGCGTAGTGGTCGAGGAGCCGGACCACGGCGGCCGGTTCCGGCTCCCGCTCGGCGACTTCGGCGGCGTACAGGCGCACCAGGTCGTGCATCCGCCAGCGCCGTTCGGACCGCTTGCCGCGGCTCTCCACGAGGTGGGTGCGGCGCAGCGCCTCCAGTTGCCGCCGCGCCGTGCGGGCGTCCGTGCCGAGGAGCTGCCCGACGAGCGCCTCCGAAGCGCCGGGCCCCGGCACCAGGGACAGCAGCCGGAACAGCCGCGCCCGCTCCGCCGGCAGCCTCTCGTACGAGAGCGTGAACGCGGCCCGCACCGAGCGCTGCGCACGCTCCAGCTCGTCCAGACGGTCCCCGGCATCGACCAAGTAGCCGTGGAATTCCCCGAGTTCGAGTTCCAGGTCGTCAGCAAGTCGGGCGGCGACGATCTGCAGCGCAAGCGGCAGCCGCCCGCACAGCTCGACGATCCGCGACGCCGCGTCCGGCTCCTCGGCGACCCGGGGGTCCTCGCCGCCCGCGCTCTGCCGCAGGGCGAGCGCGAGCAGCCGCACGCCCGCCTCCGGGGTGAGGACGTCCAGGGCCACCCGGCGGGCGTCGAGGCCGTCGAGCAGTTCGCGCGAGGTGACCAGCGCGGCCCCGCCGCCGTCCGCCGGGAGCAGCGGCGCGGCCTGGTCGGGATCGGCGGCGTTGTCCACGACGACGAGGAGGGGGTGGCCGCCGTCCGCGTACGCCTTGAGGAGCGTGCGGTACAGGGCCGCCCTGGCGTCGGTGTCCTCGGGCATCTGCTCGGCGGCGACACCGAGCCTGCGCAGCAGCGAGAAGAGCGCGTCGTGCGGGCGTACGGCGCGCTGCCGGTCGTACCCGAAGAGGTCGATGAAGAGCGCCCCGCCGGAAAAGCACTCCTCGGGCCCTGTCATCAAGTGGGCTGCCTGCAGGGCGAGTTCCGTCTTCCCGACGCCACCGAGCCCCGAAATGACGGTGACCCGCGCCGAGTCAGGTTCCGCCCCGGACACGAATCCGCCCACCACGCGCTCCAGGTCCGCGTCGCGCCCGGTGAACGTCTTCCGCGGCGCGGGCAGCCCGCCCAGCGCGGGCAGCATCTCGCGCGGCGTCCGCACCACCACATGGCCGCCCTGGACGACGGGCCCCAGAAACACGCCACCGTCCACGTGGTTGTACGTGGTGTACGAGGACGGTGCGGTAGTGGACACCGGGCCACCCTGCCACCGCCGGGCCGGGCGGGGAAGGGTGTGCCACCATCGACAAAATGGAAGGCCCCGCCGCACCCCTGCCCCAGGCCACCGCCCACCTCGCCCGCCTGCGCCAACTGCGCGCCGCCAAGGACGCCATGGACCGGGACTGGGCCGACGCGGAGCTGAACCTCGACGCGGTGGCGGCCCACGCCGGCTACTCGCGCTCGCACTTCGTCCGCGCGTTCAAGGCGGCGTACGGGCAGACCCCCGGCCAGTACCTCTCGCAGCGCCGCATCGAGCGCGCGGCGGAGATGCTGCGCACCTGCGACCTGACCATCACCGAGATCTGCCACCTGGTCGGCTTCACCGGCCTCGGCACGTTCACCACCCGCTTCAAGCAGCACACGGGCCAGACCCCCGGCGAGTACCGCCGCGAACGCCTCGGCCGCGGCGCCGCCCTCATCCCCGGCTGCTACGCCCTGCTATGGGCAGGCGGCTTCCACCCAACGAGGAACAGCACAACCAGGGACAGCCCGACCAGAGACAGCAATTCTGAGGAAGCCCACTGACAGAACCGCTGCCTACGGTGGAACGGCCACATCGAACACACCGGGAGCCCCCATGATCAAAGGCGTCGGCATCACCACCATCTGGACGCTCGACCAGGAACGTACGAAGACGTTCTTCACCGAGAAGCTCGGCATGGAACTCCGCACCGACATGTCCATGGGCGACTCCCGCTGGATCACCGTGGGCGCCAAGGACCAGCCCGAGTTCGAGTTCGCCCTGATGCGCCCCGACGGCCACGGCGTCGACCCCGAGTCCGCCAAGGCCCTCACCGAACTCGTCGCCAAGGGCGCGATCGGCGGCGGCGCGCTGCGCACCGACGACTGCCGCGGCGACTACGAGACGTTCAGGGCGCGCGGCGTCGAGTTCCTCCAGGAGCCGAAGGAACGCCCGTACGGCATCGAGGCCGTCTTCCGCGACGACAACGGCAACTGGTACTCGCTGACCGAACGCAACGAGGAACTCGACCTCTCCAAGGAGTGGGCGTGACCAGCACCCCCGCCCCCACTCCCGCCCCCGACAACACCGCCGAGCGCTGCGCCCTGTGGCGCGCGATGCACGTCCAGGTCGACGCGGCTCCGCACGTGCTCACGGACGAGGTCGGCCTGCGCCTGCTGGCCCCCGCCCCCGACTGGCGCGAACGCCCCGACATGGAGCCGACGGCGACCCGCGGTTTCCGCGCGGCGATGGTCTCACGGGCCCGCTTCATCGAGGACCTGGTGGAGCAGCAGTCGGCCCGCGGAGTCGACCAGTACGTCATCCTCGGCGCGGGCCTGGACACGCTGGCCCAGCGCCGCCCGGAGCTCGCCGCCCGCCTCGACATCTACGAGGTGGACCAGCCCGCCCCGCAGTCCTGGAAGCGCGCCCGCCTCGAAGCGCTCGGCTACGGGATCCCGCCCCGCCTGCACCTCGTCCCCGTCGACTTCGAGGCCCGGGAGTCCTGGTGGGACGGGCTCACGGCGACCGGTTTCGACCCGCGCCGCCCGGCGCTCGTCGTGTCGACGGGCGTCGCCATGTACCTCACCCGCGAGGCCACGGCCGCCACCCTCGCGCAGACCGCGAAACTGGCCCCGGGCTCGACCCTCGCCCTCTCCTTCATCCTCCCGGCCGACCTCCTCGACGCGACGGACCGCCCCGGTATGGAGACCAGCAAGCAGGGCGCGAGCGCAGCCGGCACCCCGTTCCGCAGCTTCTACACGCCCGAGGACATCCTCACCCTCGCCCACGAGGCAGGCTTCGCAACCACCCACCACGTACCGGGCACGCAACTCGCGACCCGCTACTTCTCGGCCCGCCCGGACGCCCTGCGCCCATCGAGCGGCGAGGACTTCCTCCTGGCCACCACCTGACGCGCGAGCACCTGCCGCGCAAGCGGCGCGCCCTGTGACCCCGAACCCCAACCTGGCTGGGGTTCGGGGTCACAGTGCCTTCAGTGCTGCTGCCGTCGCCGCCGCCAGCCGCTTCAGGTGGCCCTTCGGCAGCTTCGGCGCGCGGACGACCACCGTGCGCCAGTACAGGGGGCCTGAGATCAGGTCGAGTGCCAGTTCCTCGTCGAGGTCCGCGCTCAGCTCGCCGCGGTCCACCGCCGCTCGTACGACGCCGCTCGCCACGCCGTGCTGCCCCTCGCGCAGCGCCTTCTGGAGGGCCTCGGCGATCTCCTCGTTGCGGGCCGCCTCCGCCTGGAGGTCGGGGATGATCTGGCCGGCGACGGGGTGGCGGAGGGCGCGTGAGGTGACCTCGTACAACAGTCGTAGGTCGCCCTCCAGAGTGCCCGTGTCCGGCTGCGGCAGGCCCTGCACCGCTATCGCCGATACCAGGTCGAGGACCAGGTGCAGCTTGGACTTCCAGCGGCGGTAGACCGCCGTCTTCCCGACGCCCGCGCGGCGCGCGATGCCCTCGATGGACATGCGCGCGTAGCCGACCGAGGCCAGTTCCTCGAAGACGGCCGTGCGGATGGCGTCCGTCACGTCCTCGCGCAGGACGGCCGCACCGGCGGGGGCCCGGCGGCGCGTCGGCTTGGGGGAGTCGGCGTTGGTCGGCATATGGCGAATCATAAGGGCGCTGCTGCGCGAGGACGAAACGGTTGCGTTCCGACGTCGATTCGCCCTACTCTCACGTCACGACGATACGGACCCGTCCCGACGTGAACGGCGGGTGAACAGCCGCCGTCACCCCACCCCCGACCGAAAGCAGCGGATGTGAGTCAGGTCCTGGACGCGCCTTCCCCGCAGGAGGCGCCGCGGCCCGTCCCCACCCCGGACGATCCGGCGGCCCTCGCCGCCCGGTACGGGCTGAGCGTCAGCGGCGCGCGGCCCTCCCTGCCCGCCTACGTACGCCAGTTGTGGCAGCGCAGGCACTTCATCTCGTCCTTCTCGACCGCCAAGCTCACCGCCCAGTACAGCCAGGCGAAGCTGGGCCAGGTCTGGCAGGTGCTGACGCCGCTGCTGAACGCGGCGGTCTACTACCTCATCTTCGGCAAGCTCATGGGCACCAGCCGGGGCGTGCCGGACTACATTCCGTTCCTGGTCACGGGCGTGTTCGTGTGGACGTTCACGCAGTCGTCCGTGATGGCGGGGACGAAGGCGATCTCCGGGAGCCTCGGTCTCGTGCGGGCGCTGCACTTCCCGCGTGCCTCGCTCCCGATCTCGTACTGCCTCCAGCAGCTCCAGCAGTTGCTGTTCTCGATGTGCGCGCTCGTGGTGATCCTGCTGGCGACGGGCGTGCCGCCGGCGGTGTCGTGGCTGCTGGCCGTGCCCGCGCTCACGCTGCAGTTCACGTTCAACACCGGGCTGGCGCTGATCATGGCGCGGCTCGGCTCGAAGACCCCGGACCTCGCGCAGCTGATGCCGTTCCTGCTGCGTACGTGGATGTACGCGTCGGGTGTCATGTGGAGCCTGACGCATCTGACGGCCGGGCGGGACGTTCCGGCGGTCGTGACGACGCTGCTTCAGATCAATCCGGCCGCCGTCTACATCGACCTGATGCGCTTCGCGCTCATCGACAGCTTCACCGCCGGTCAACTGCCGCCGCACATCTGGGCGTTGGCGGCCGGCTGGGCGCTGCTCGCCGGGGTCGGCGGGTTCATCTACTTCTGGAAGGCCGAGGAGACGTACGGACGTGGCTGAGAACACCACCGAAGAACAGCGGGTGCCGACCGTCGTCGCCGACAGCGTCGACATCGTCTATCGCGTCAACGGGACGGGAGCCGGTCGCGGCGCCGCCACCGCTGCCCTCAGTCGCATCCTCGGCGGGAAGAAGAAGGCCGAGCGGCGGGCGGGGGTGCGGACCGTGCATGCCGTACGGGGTGTCTCGTTCACCGCGTACCGGGGTGAGGCCATCGGGCTCATCGGCACCAACGGGTCGGGGAAGTCCACCCTGTTGAAGGCCGTCGCCGGGCTGCTGCCCACCGAGAACGGGGCGATCTACACCGACGGGCAGCCCTCGCTGCTCGGTGTGAACGCGGCGCTGATGAACGACCTCACCGGTGAGCGCAATGTGCGGCTCGGGGGGCTCGCGATGGGCATGAGCCCTGGGCAGGTGCGGGAGCGGTACGACGAGATCGTCGACTTCTCGGGGATCAATGAGAAGGGCGACTTCATTACGTTGCCGATGCGCACGTATTCGTCGGGCATGGCGGCCCGGCTGCGGTTCTCCATCGCCGTCGCCAAGGAGCACGACGTACTGCTCATCGACGAGGCGCTCGCCACCGGCGACCGGCCCTTCCAGAAGCGGTCCGAGGCGCGCATCAAGGAGCTGCGCGAGCGGGCCGGGACCGTCTTCCTCGTCAGTCACAGCAACAAGTCCATCCGGGACACCTGCGACCGGGTGCTCTGGCTGGAGCGCGGCGAACTGCGGATGGACGGGCCGACCGAGGACGTCCTCAAGGAGTACGAGGCGTTCAGCAACGCCACCGGTACCGGCAAGGCGAAGGCGAAGAAGGAGAAGGAGAAGGCGAAGGTTCCTGCTGCTGCCTAGCGGCGGGTGCGTAGACGGGGGCGCCCCGAGCCGGATGGATCGGCTCGGGGCGCCCCCGTCTTCGTAGGCCCTTAAGGCCCTAACGGTCCTACGAGTGCGTGCGCAGCAGCGTCCGCATCGTCCGCATGGCGACCGAGAGGTTCGCCAGGTCGAAGGAGTCCGAGCCCTGGATCTCCTCCAGGGTCGAGCGGGCGCGGCCGAGGATCGCCGCGTTCTTCTCCTCCCACGCCTTGAACCGCTGCTCCGGCGTGGACGTGCCGTTGCCCGCCGCCAGTACGTCGGCGGTGAGCGCGGCGTGGGCCGCGTACAGGTCCTCGCGGATGGAGGCGCGGGCCATCGACTGCCAGCGGTCGGAGCGCGGGAGTTCGATGATCCGGTCCATCAGCCGGGTGATGGAGAGGCGGTCGGCGAGGTCGTAGTAGACCTCGGCGACGGCCAGGGCGTCCTTGCCCGTGCGGTCGGCGATCTGGACGATGTCGAGCGTCGGGAAGGCGGACGAGAATCCGGCGACGCGTTCCGCCAGCTCCTCCGGGACCCCGGCCTCCGCCAGTTCGTCGAGGATGCCCTGGTACCACTCGGCGTCGGCGCCGCGCAGCATCTTCGGCAGCTCGGCCCAGACCTTGGTGACGTCCTCCTTGAAGAAGTCGATGGTCTCGGCGAGCTGGAGCGGCTGGGGGCGGTTGTTGAGGAGCCAGCGGGTGCCGCGTTCGACGAGGCGGCGCGAGTGGAGCCGGATCCGGGTCTGGACGTCGGCGGCCACGACGTTGTCGAGTGCCTCGACCGCGTCCCAGACCTCGCCGAGGCCGAAGATTTCGCGCGCGGCGAGCTGCGCCCGCACGATCTCCTCAAGGGACGCGCCCGTCTCCTCACGGAGGCGGTGCAGGAACGTCGAACCGCCCGTGTTCACCGTGTCGTTGACGAGGACCGTCGTGATGATCTCGCGGCGCAGCGCGTGCCCGTCGATCGCGTCCGCGTACTTCTCGCGCAGCGGCTGCGGGAAGTAGGCGTGCAGGAGGCGGCGCAGATACGCGTCGTCCGGCAGCGTCGTCTGGATCAGCTCGTCGGAGGCCGTGATCTTCGTGTACGCGAAGAGGACGGCCAGCTCCGGCTGGCTCAGGCCGCGCCCGGAGTTGAGCAGTTCACGGATCTGCCGGTCGTTCGGCAGGAACTCGAGGCCCCGGTCGAGGTGGCCCTGCTTGCCGAGGCGGCGCATGAACCGCTGGTGGGCGTGGAGCAGGGAAGGCGCCTGGGCGCAGGAGTTGGCCAGCGCCGTGTTCTGCGCGTAGTTGTTGCGCAGCACCAGGTGGCCGACCTCGTCGGTCATGGCGGCGAGCAGCTTGTTGCGCTGCTTGACGGTCATGTCGCCGTCCGACACCAGGCCGTTGAGGAGGATCTTGATGTTGACCTCGACGTCCGAGGTGTTGACGCCGGCGCTGTTGTCGATGGCGTCGGTGTTCACGCGGCCGCCGCCGCGGGCGAACTCGATGCGGCCCAGTTGGGTCGCGCCGAGGTTGCCGCCCTCGCCGATGACCCGGGCGCGCACGTCCTTGCCGTCGACGCGGATCGGGTCGTTGGCCTTGTCGCCGACGTCCGCGTTCGACTCGACCGAGGACTTGACGTACGTACCGATGCCGCCGTTCCACAGCAGGTCGACCGGCGCCTGGAGGATGGCCTTCATCAGCTCGGCCGGGGTCATCTTGGCCTGGCCGGACTCGATGCCGAGGGCCTCGCGGATGTGGGCGTTGAGCTGGATCGACTTGGCGGAGCGCGGGAAGATGCCGCCGCCCGCCGAGATCAGGTCCTTGTTGTAGTCGGCCCACGAGGAGCGCGGCAGCTCGAACATCCGGCGGCGCTCGGCGTAGCCGGTGGCCGCGTCCGGCTTCGGGTCGATGAAGATGTGCCGGTGGTCGAAGGCGGCGACGAGGCGGATGTGCTCGCTCAGCAGCATGCCGTTGCCGAACACGTCGCCGGACATGTCGCCGACGCCGACGACCGTGAAATCCTCGGACTGGGTGTCGACGCCCAGCTCCCGGAAGTGCCGCTTGACGGACTCCCAGGCGCCGCGCGCGGTGATACCCATGCCCTTGTGGTCGTAGCCGGCCGAGCCGCCGGAGGCGAACGCGTCACCGAGCCAGAAGTTGTACGACTCGGCGACCTGGTTCGCGATGTCCGAGAACGACGCCGTGCCCTTGTCGGCCGCGACCACGAGGTACGTGTCGTCCTCGTCGTGCCGCACGACGTCGGCGGGCGGGACCACTTCACCGGCGACCAGGTTGTCGGTGATGTCGAGGAGCGCCGAGATGAAGGTCTTGTACGACGCGATGCCCTCGGCCATCCAGGCGTCGCGGTCCACGCTCGGGTCCGGCAGCTGCTTGGCGACGAAGCCGCCCTTGGCGCCGACCGGCACGATGACGGTGTTCTTCACCATCTGCGCCTTGACCAGGCCGAGGATCTCCGTACGGAAGTCCTCGCGCCGGTCCGACCAGCGCAGGCCACCGCGCGCGACCTTGCCGAAGCGCAGGTGCACGCCCTCGACGCGCGGCGAGTACACCCAGATCTCGTACGCGGGCCGGGGCTCGGGCAGGTCCGGGATGGCCTGCGGGTCGAGCTTCATGGAGACGTACGCGTGCGGCTTGCCGCCCTGCGCCTCCTGGAAGAAGTTCGTGCGCAGCGTCGCCTTGATGACGGTGAGGAAGGAGCGCAGGATGCGGTCCTCGTCGAGCGACGCGACCTGGTCGAGGGCGCCGTCGACCTCTTCGAGGAGGCCGTCGATCAGCTCGGTCCCGGCACGCTGCCGGTCCGGGGACATCCGCGCCTCGAACAGCGACACCAGCAGGCGCGTGGTGTGCACGTTCGTACGGAGGGTGTCCTCCATGTAGTCCTGGCTGAAAGTGGACCCCGCCTGGCGCAGGTACTTGGCGTACGCGCGCAGGACCATCGCCTGCCGCCAGCTCAGGCCGGCGCCGAGGACGAGCGAGTTGAAGCCGTCGTTCTCGGCGAGCCCGGTCCAGGTCGCGGCGAAGGCGTCCTGGAAGCGCTCGCGGCCGTCGGCGCCGAGGTCGTCGCCGTTGCCGTTCGCCGGCTGCGGCATGCGCAGGCCGAAGTCGTAGATCCACGCGGTCTTGCGGTCGCTGCAGCGCAGCTCGTACGGGCGCTCGTCGGTGACCTCGACGCCCAGGCGCTGGAGCACCGGCAGGACGGCGGAGAGGGAGACGGGCGCGCCGATCCGGTAGATCTTGAAGCGGCGCTCGCCGGGGGCCGCGCCCACCGGCTCGTACAGGGAGAGCGCGAAGTCCTGCTGGTCCTGGGCGAGTTGCTCCAGGTGGACGAGGTCGGCGACGGCGGCGCGCGGCGAGTGGTCGGCCTTGTAGCCCTCGGGGAACGCGTGCCCGTAGCGGCGCAGCAGTTCGGCGGCGCGCTCCTCGCCGCACTCGGCGTTCAGCGCCTCCCCGAAGCCGTCGGCCCAGGAGCGGGCGGCCTCGACGAGGCGGGCCTCGATGCGGTCCTTGTCGGCGTCGGAGAGCTCCGGCAGTTCGGTGCCGGGCGCGACGCGGACGACGAAGTGCAGCCGGGAGAGGATCGACTCGGTGTTCCAGGCGGTGAAGTCGACGCTGGTGCCGCCGAGCTCCTCCTTCAGGATGTCGATGATCCGCAGCCGTACGCCGGTGGTGTAGCGGTCGCGCGGCAGGTAGACGAGGGCCGAGTAGTAGCGGCCGTACTCGTCCTGGCGCAGGTAGAGCCGAAGGCGGCGGCGCTCCTGGAGGTAGAGGACGCTCGTCACGATGGAGCGCAGTTCGTCGGCCGGCGTCTGGAACAGCTCGTCGCGCGGGTACGTCTCCAGGATCTGGAGCAGGTCGCGGCCGTCGTGGCTGTTGGGCGAGAACCCGGCGCCCTTGAGGACTTCCTGGACCTTGCGGCGGATGACCGGGACGCGGCGCACGGACTCGGTGTACGCGGCGGAGGAGAACAGGCCGAGGAAGCGGCGCTCGCCGACGACATTGCCCTCGGCGTCGAACTTCTTCACGCCGACGTAGTCGAGGTAGCTCGGCCGGTGCACGGTGGCGCGGCTGTTGGCCTTGGTGAGGACCAGCAGGCGGTGCTCGCGGGCCTTGGCGCGGGCGTCGGCGGGGAGCCGGTTGAAGGACGGGGACACCGGGTGGTGCTCGTCGCGCTCGTGGTGCGGGTCGGAGCGCAGGATGCCGAGTCCGGTGCCGGGCACGGCGGCGAGCGAGTCGTCCTCGGAGAGGTTGTACTCGCGGTAGCCGAGGAACGTGAAGTGGTCGGCGGACAGCCAGCGAAGCAGCTCGCGGGCCTCCTCGACCTCCTGGTCTGGCAGGTCACCGGCGGTCGGCTCGGTCGGCAGCTCCTCGGCGATGCGCAGCGCCGAGTCCCGCATCTTCTCCCAGTCCTCGACGCACTCCCGTACGTCGGACAGGATGCGCAGCAGGTCGGAGGTGATCTGCTTGAGGTCCGCGCGGTCGGTCTCGCGGTCCATCTCGACGTGGATCCACGACTCGGTGAGGACGTCGTGGCCCTCGGCGGAGGCGCCGTCGGGCAGCACTTCGAGCAGCTTGCCGGTGACATCGCGCCGGACGGTGACCTGCGGGTGGATGACGACGTGGATGCCGCGGCCCTGCCGGGACAGCTCGTTCGTCACGGAGTCGACCAGGAACGGCATGTCGTCGGTGACGACCTCGACGACGGAGTGGCTGCACGTCCAGCCGTTCTCCTCGACGGTCGGGGTGTGCACCTTCACGTTGGCGGTGCCCTGCGGGCGGTTCTCCGCGAGGCGGTAGTGCGAGTGTGCGGCGCCGAAGATGTCGACCGGGTCGCGGTCGCTCAGGTCCTCCGGTGCGGTGTGCAGGTAGTAACGCTGGAGGAACGCGAGCACGCCATCGATGTTGTCGGTGGCCTTCGTGCCCTCGCCCGTAGCCCCAGTGGGTAGGTTCCCCCCTACCGGGCTGTTCTCAGCTACCCGGGCGGCCCTGGTGAGCAGCTCGGCTTTGGCTTCGTCCAGCTTGGTCTGCATTGTCCTCTGGCTCCTGTCGCGCGCCGTTGCGAGACGTAGATGTGGCGTAGATGAATCGCTCGGCCTGGCGTCTCGACGCGGGGTGTCCGGTCTGAGACGACGTTATGCCGGGATGGGAGAAGAGCGGACGACAATGCGCCGTTTTCAACGAAAAGGCCATCCGCCCGAAATGATCAGCGGCTGAGCGCCGGGCACGGCCGCTGCTGTGGCAGGCCGTGAGCTCCCGGCGCGGGCAGGGGGCGACGATGCCCCCGCGAGATATCGCGCTGATCACGGGACCCAGGCTATCGCTCTCCAAGGGGGCATCGTCATGAGCCGTATGTGTACAAAACAAGCGGTGGAACTTTGACACTCTGCACAGAACCCCTGAACCCCTTGCGTAGTACGGGCTCTTGCCAGCGGAGCCGCGTGGGGACACGTTGAACTGACGACACGGCGGAATCCGGCGAGGGGAGTGTGTGACCAATGGCACCCAAAATCCTGATCGTCACCGGCGACGCGGCGGAGTCGCTGGAGGTCCTGTACCCGTACCAGCGGCTGCGCGAGGAGGGCTACGAGGTCGACATCGCGGCCCCCACCCGCAAGAAGCTCCAGTTCGTGGTGCACGACTTCGAGCCCGGCTTCGACACGTACACGGAGAAGCCCGGCTACACCTGGCCCGCCGACCTGGCGTTCTCCGAAGTCGATCCGGGCCAGTACGCCGCACTGGTGATCCCGGGCGGCCGGGCGCCGGAGTACCTGCGCGCCGACGCGGAACTCCGCAAGATCATCAAGTCCTTCTTCGACACCGACCGCCCCGTCGCACAGATCTGTCACGGCCCGCTCCTGACGGCGGCGGTGGACGCCCTGCGCGGCCGGCGCGTCACGGCTTACCCGGCGCTCGAACCGGACATGCAGTCGGCGGGCGCGACCTTCCAGGACGCGGAGGCCGTCGTCGACGGCACCCTGGTCTCCGCCCGCGCCTGGCCGGACCACTCGATGTGGATGCGGGAGTTCCTTACGGTGCTGCGCGCGAAGGCACCCGCGGTGGGCTGAGGCGGCGGACTGAGAGGTGCGGTGGCTGCCCCGCCGACGAGGGCAGCCACCGAAACGCGCGCCGTTCCGCACGCGGCGGCGACGAGGGGCCGATGCCACGACAGCCGTGGGGAGTTGACCATTGCCGTCCGGCCCCCTGCCGCGCTTTACGCCCGGAACACGCGACACCCGTACACCCTGCCGCGCCCGCCGGGGCCCCGACATCGGTATTGGCGGGGAGCGGTATACGCATATGGGCGTAGGGGCGGGGATCCGTATACCTACATGTCAGTTGACCATCAAGCGGCGGCTGGCCACCTTCAAGCCCCTGCGGCGATTGAGCAGCGGGGTCCGGGGCAGCGCCCCGCGACCGCAACCCCTCACCGGCTACACCCGATCCGCCCGCTCCCCGGCGGAGCCAGACGCGATCGACGGAATCTCCGTCCTCGACCCCACCCCCAACTTCGCCAAAATATGCTCCACATGCGCATCCGCGGTCCGCTTCGAAATCACCAACCGCTCCGCGATCTCCCGGTTCGACAACCCCTCCGCCACCAGCACCGCGACCTCCCGCTCCCGCCGGGTCAGCGCATCCACCCCACCCCCACGCGCCGCAGGCCCCGGCACCGCCACCGGCGCGGGCGCATCGGCCCCCGCCCGCACCGCCTCCAGCACCCGCGACCCCGAAAGCCGCGCCCCCACCTCCCACCACCGCCGGAACTCGTCCGCCCCCAGCGCCCCCCGCACGGCCGCCCGCACCGCCTCCTGCTCCTCGAACAGCGACGGCAGCATCCCCACCGGGTCCCCGCCCCCGAGCCGCCGCGCGTTCTCCGCGTACCCAAGGAGCCACGCCGCCCGCACATGCCGCTTCTCGCGCGCGGCGGACCACGCGAGCCCGAGGCAGCACAGCGCCGCGATCAGCACCTCGTCGATTTCGGCGGCGGCCTCCAGGCCCCGGCACAGCGAGGCGACGGCGCCCTCCCGCTCCCCGGCGAGCCAGCGGATCAGGCCCTGCACCATGAGCGTGGACGCGAGCAGCTGCCGCTCCCCCGTGCCCTCCAGGTAGGCGAGCCCCGTACGGCACAGGTCGAGCGCGCCGTCCGTGTCCCCGAGTACGCCGAGCAGCAGCGCCCCTTCGTAGTGGATGACGCCGATGCCGAGCCCGTCGCCTCGCGCCACGAGCCGCTGCCGCGCGCCCTCCAGCGCTTCGAGCCCGTCCGGCTCCCCGCACAGCGCGCCGAGCCCGCCCAGATACGCCTCGCAGAACAGCTCCACCCGGTCGTTCCCCGAGCGGCGGGAGATGTCCACAGCCCGGTGGAAAAGTTCGAGCGCGCCCGGCAGATCGCCCCGCCACACCGAGAACAGGGCGATCATGAACCAGCCCCAGGCCTGCTCCTGCCCCACCTCGTCGAGGAGCGCGAGCCCCTTCTCGATCCAGTAGCGCCCCTCGGAGAGCAGCCCGACCGCCCGCCAGTACGGCCCGAGCTGCGCCGCGAACCACAGCCCCGCGGCCACCGACTCGGGGCTCCCGCTCCGGTACGCGTACTCCAGCGCGGCCCGCACATCGGCCTGCGCCGCGCGCAGCACCCGGTAGTGGCCGACCTGCTCGGACGTCAGGAAGCTGTCCCAGTAGCGCTGCCCGAGCTCCCGGTGGTACGCGGAGTGCCGCTGCCGCACCGCGTCCGCCTGCCCCGTCTCCTCCAGCCATTCGGCGCCGTACTCACGGATGGTGTCGAGCATCCGGTACCGGCTGCCGTTCTCCCCGATCCGCTGCACGACGGACTTGTCGACGAGCCCGATGAGCTGTTCGAGCACATCACCGCCCGCCAACTCCCCTCCCGCGCCCACGACTTCGGCGGCGGCCAGCTCGAAGGACCCGGCGAAGACGGAGAGCCGCGCCCACAGCAGCCGCTCCTCGGGCGTGCACAGCTCGTGCGACCAGCCGATGGCCGTACGCAGCGTCTGGTGCCGGGTCAGCGCGGTGCGCCGGCCGCCGGTGAGCACTTCGAAGCGCTGCCCGAGCCGCTGCACGAGGTGTTCGAGCGGCACCGCCCGCAGCCGCACCGCGGCCAGCTCGATGGCGAGCGGAATGCCGTCCAAACGCCGTGCGAGCGCCGCGAGTTGCTCCCGGTTCGCCTCGTCCACGGCGAAGCCGGGCACCACGGCGGAGGCCCGCTGCACGAACAGTTCGAGCGCGTCGTCGGGGGCGAGCGGCGCGATGGCGCAGCAGCGCTCCCCCGGCACGTCGAGCGGCTGCCTGCTGGTGGCGAGCACATGGACGCCCGCGGCCTCCCGCAGCAGTACGTCGGTGAGCATGGCGCAGGCGTCGACCAGGTGCTCGCACGTGTCGAGGACGATGAGCAGCCGCCGCTCCCGAAGGTGCGCGACGACGGCGTCGAGCGGCTCCATGCCCGCCTGTTCGGGCAGTTCGAGCACGGCCGCGAGCGTCACGGGGATCAACTCCGGGTCGCGCAGGGCGCTCAGCTCGACGAGCCACACCCCGTCCGGGAACCGCTCGGCCGCGCCGGCCGCGGCCCGCAGCGCCGTACGGCTCTTGCCCACTCCGCCGGGGCCCACGAGGGTCACGAGGCGGGAGCGCTCGAACCCGGCCCGCACCTCGGCCAGTTCGGCCGCCCTGCCGACGAATGTGGTGACCTCTACGGGGAGTTGACCGCCCCGCCGCTGACCGAACCCGAACCCCATGGCTCTCGCCCCTGTCACATCGCCGCGCCAGTGATCCCAGCACAGAGTACGCAGTTGACAGCGGAGCGTGAACTGACTCCGTGCAAAAGACAGCGGATTCGGAGCGGTTGACCGCTTGCGGTTGACCGTCCCTGGTTGACCGCCTCTGGTTGACCGCTTCCGGCTTACGGCTTCCGGGCGGCGGGTCCGCCTCAGGCCGCCGCGGCCATCCGCTCAGCCTCGCGCACCGCGTCCGCCAAAGAGTCGACGACGGGCGCGCCCACCCCTTCGAGGCTGGCCCTGCTGTGCGAGCCACCGGTGTAGAGCACGGCTTGCGCGCCCGCGGCGAGCGCGGCCACCGCGTCGTCGGCGGCGTCGCCGATGACCACGGTCCGCTCCGGGGCCACACCGTCGAGCACGCCGAGGTGGCGCACCATGTGCTCGGCCTTGCTGCCGCCGGAGGGCCCGGTCCGTCCGTCGACGCGCACGAACCGCTCGGCGATCCCGAACCGCCGTACCAGCGGCATGAGTTCCTCGTGCCCGTACATGCTGAGGATGGACTGGCTGCGCCCGGAGTCCTGCCAGCCGGCGAGCAGCCGCTCGACCCCCTCGGCGAGCCCGCAGTCGCGCGCGTGCCGCGCGTAGTGCTCGTGGAACGCCCCGTCCATCTCGGCCCACTCGTCCTCGGTGGGCAGCCGGCCCATCAGCCGCTCGTAGAACTTCGGGATCGGTATGCAGTACAGCTCGCGGTACTTCTCCAGCGTGATCGGCGCGAGTCCGACGGCGGCGAAGGCGGCGTTGCTGGCGCGTATGACGGCGTCGATGTCGTGGAACAGCGTGCCGTTCCAGTCCCAGACGATGTGTGTGGCTGCGTGCTTCCCCATGCCAGGAACCTACCCGCCGCCTACGACAGTCCAGTCAGCGGTCGCTGTCGCCCACGAGGCCCGGGATCTCCTGCGTGGCGAACCACAGCAGGTCGTGGTCCTCGGCCCCGTCCACGACGAACTGCGCGTCGTCGTCGCCCTTGTCGGCCGCGGCGAGCGCCGCCGCGGCGGCCGTGACATCGGCGTCGGCGTCACCGGAGTCGACGTGCACGGCGGCGGCCTTCGCCAGCGGCACGGCCTCGCGCACCGTCAGCTCGCCGAGCGCGGCGGGGTCGAGCCCGCGGTCCGGGTCGGCGACGGCGGACCGGTCGGGGACGTCCACGGCGACGACGACCCGGCGGCGCGCGGCCTCGGGGTCGGCGGCGACGAGGCGCAGCGAGGCGAGCGCGGCCCGGTTGAGTGCCGCGTACTCCAGCTCCTCGATGTCGTCGGACAGGTACCACTCGCGCAGCGCGGGCGTCACGGCGAAGGCGGTGACGGGCGCGGGCCCGATCTCGCCGGCCCGGTACGCCTCTGCGAGTCGAGGCAGGGACAGAGGTACGTACACGCGCATGGTCCGGCTGCTTTCTGGTCTGGACGGAGGCGGCCTTCCGGCCTGTGGCCGGAAGGGTTTCAGGATACGGGTGGGAGTCCTCCTCCGGCCGTCCCCCTTCGGGCCGCCGCCCGTGCCCGTCCGGGCGTCAACAGCCGCCCGCCTCCGACTCCCGTACGCCCCCGGGAACGCGGCCTCCGCGCCGCCCCGGCCACCCTGATGAGCGAACCCGCCGCCGCGCCCGCGCCCCGCCCACCGGCTCTTGCCGCCGCGCTCCCCGGCCTCGTACAAGATCCCCTACGAGGAGTTACTCACCGGTATCCGGAGGCGATGTCACCGTGCAGAACATGCAGAACATGCAGAACCTGCAGAACACACAGAACGTGCAGAAGGTGCTTTCCAAGCGGGACCCGCGGCGAGTCACCACCCGTCCCCCGAACCGCAGGGACCCCCGCCGCCCCACCGAACGCCGCAGGTCGCCCCAGCCCCCGCCGCACCCCACAGAGCACTTCACCCAGCTGCTGCTCCTGGTGCTCGGCGGCCACCGGCCCCCGCACTGGTTCGCCCGCCACACGGCCGACCGGGCCTACGACGACCTGCTGTGGCTGGTCGACCGCCGCCCGCTCGGCACGACGGGCCCCCGCCCCACGGTGCACGACATCGGCCACTGCGCACTCTCCGCGTACGTCTATGAGGTGTTCGCCCGCATCGCGGTGGGCCCGCGGCTGCACGCCCTGGCCTTCCGCCTGCATCTGCACAGCGACCGGCGCTGGCGCGTCACGGCGGTGGAACTGGACGGCCGCCCACCGAGGGACACGTACGACACCGCTTGAACGCGAACGGTGGGCCGGGCACCCTGTGCCCGGCCCACCGTCGTCGTCAGCTCGACGTCACTTCTTGCGACGGCGACCCTTCTGCTGCTTGCGCCGCTCCGCGCGGGTCAGGCCGTCCGCCTCGGAGCGCGTGGGCCCGCCGCCCTCGGTCACGAAGTCGCCCTCGTCGACGCCGCCCTCGGCGTTCGGCGCCTGGAAGTGCAGCCGGTCGGGCCGCTGCGGAGTGTCCAGGCCCTTGGCCCGGATCTCCGGCCGGGACCCGGCCTGAGCGGGCACGGCGTCCTGCTTCTCCAGGTTCGCGGCCGGCGCCGCGTCCTCGACCGGGACCTCCTCGACCTGCTGCTCGACCTGGACCTCCAGGTTGAACAGGTAGCCGACGGACTCCTCCTTGATGCCCTCCATCATGGCGGTGAACATGTCGAAGCCCTCGCGCTGGTACTCGACCAGCGGGTCCTTCTGCGCCATGGCGCGCAGGCCGATGCCCTCCTGGAGGTAGTCCATCTCGTAGAGGTGCTCACGCCACTTGCGGTCCAGGACGGACAGCACCACGCGGCGCTCCAGCTCACGCATGATCTCGGAGCCGAGCTGCTCCTCGCGCGCCTCGTACTGCGCGTGGATGTCGTCCTTGACGGCCTCGCCGATGAACTCGGCGGTGAGACCCGCGCGGTCCCCGACCTCGTCCTCCAGCTCCTCCACGGTGACCTTGATCGGGTAGAGCTGCTTGAAGGCGCCCCACAGCCGGTCGAGGTCCCACTCCTCGGCGAAGCCCTCGGCGGTCTCGGCGCCGATGTACGCGTCGATCGTGTCGTCCATGAAGTGCTGCACCTGCTCGTGCAGGTCCTCGCCCTCCAGGACGCGGCGGCGCTCGCCGTAGATGACCTCGCGCTGCCGGTTGAGCACCTCGTCGTACTTCAGGACGTTCTTGCGCGTCTCGAAGTTCTGCTGCTCGACCTGCGACTGCGCGGAGGCGATGGCGCGGGTCACCATCTTGTTCTCGATCGGCACGTCGTCCGGCACGTTCGCCATCGACATCACGCGCTCGACCATCTGCGCCTTGAAGAGCCGCATGAGGTCGTCGCCGAGGGAGAGGTAGAAACGGGACTCACCGGGGTCGCCCTGACGGCCACTGCGACCGCGCAGCTGGTTGTCGATACGCCGCGACTCGTGCCGCTCCGTGCCGAGCACGTAGAGCCCGCCGAGGTCCGTGACCTCCTCGAACTCGGCCCGCACCGCTTCCTCGGCCTTCTCCAGGGCGGCGGGCAGCGCGGCCGCCCACTCCTCGACGTGCTCGACGGGGTCGAGCCCGGCCTGACGCAGCTCCGCCTCGGCGAGGTCGTCGGGGTTGCCGCCGAGCTTGATGTCGGTACCACGCCCTGCCATGTTCGTGGCGACGGTGACGGCGCCCTTGCGGCCGGCCTGGGCGACGATCGTCGCCTCGCGGTCGTGCTGCTTCGCGTTCAGCACTTCGTGCTGAACCCCGCGCTTGGACAGCTGCTGCGAGAGGTACTCGGACTTCTCCACGGAGGTCGTACCGACGAGGATCGGCTGCCCCTTGCCGTGCTTCTCGGCGATGTCGTCGACCACCGCGTCGAACTTGGCGACCTCGGTGCGGTAGATCAGGTCGGCCTGGTCCATGCGGATCATGGGCTTGTTGGTCGGGATCGGGACGACGCCGAGCTTGTAGATCTGGTGGAACTCGGCGGCCTCGGTCATCGCCGTACCGGTCATGCCGGAGAGCTTGTCGTAGAGCCGGAAGAAGTTCTGCAGGGTGATGGTCGCCAGGGTCTGATTCTCATCCTTGATGTCGACCCCTTCCTTCGCCTCGATCGCCTGGTGCATGCCCTCGTTGTAGCGGCGGCCGGCGAGGATACGGCCGGTGTGCTCGTCGACGATCATGACTTCGCCGTCGATGACGACGTAGTCCTTGTCCTTCTTGAAGAGCTCCTTGGCCTTGATGGCGTTGTTGAGGTACCCCACCAGCGGCGTATTCACCGACTCGTAGAGGTTCTCGATGCCGAGCCAGTCCTCGACCTTGGCGACGCCGGGCTCGTGGATACCCACGGTCCGCTTCTTCTCGTCGACCTCGTAGTCGCCGGTCTCCTCGATGCCCTTCATCTGGTTGCCCGCCTCGCCCTTCTTGAGGCGCGTGACCAGCTTGGCGAAGTCGCCGTACCACTTGGTGGCCTGGTCGGCGGGGCCGGAGATGATCAGCGGCGTACGGGCCTCGTCGACGAGGATGGAGTCGACCTCGTCGACCACCGCGAAGTTGTGGCCGCGCTGGACGAGCTCGTCCTGGGACCACGCCATGTTGTCGCGGAGGTAGTCGAAGCCGAACTCGTTGTTCGTGCCGTACGTGATGTCGCAGTTGTACTGCTCGCGGCGCTGCGCCGGATTCATATTGGCGAGGATGCAGCCGACGGACAGACCCAGGAACTTGTGGACCCGGCCCATCATCTCGGAGTCGCGCTCGGCCAGGTAGTCGTTCACCGTGATCAGGTGGACGCCCTTGCCGGACAGCGCGTTCAGGTACGTCGGCAGCGTGCCGACGAGGGTCTTGCCCTCACCGGTCTTCATCTCCGCGACGTAGCCGAGGTGGAGCGCTGCGCCACCCATCAGCTGCACGTCGTAGGGGCGCTGGCCCAGCACGCGCCGAGCGGCCTCACGGACGGTGGCGAAGGCCTCGGGCAGCAGGTCGTCCAGGGTCTCCCCGTCCTCCAACCGCTGCTTGTACTCGTCCGTGAGTGCGCGCAGCTCGGCGTCGGAGAGACTCTCGAAGTCCTCTTCGATGGAGTTGACCTGGTCCGCGATGCGGTGCAGCTTGCGCAGGATCTTGCCTTCGCCTGCACGCATGATCTTCTGGAGGACGGACACGGGGGTTGGTCTCCTTGCCGGTCGGGCCTGGCACGGTCGGTTTTCTCCGAGAACTTCTCGGTACTACTGGGAACTACTCGGTACTACTGGGGACTACTAGAGCAACGGCCATCGTATGCGAGGACCCCACCGTGCCGGGAGGTCTGCCATCACGTCCAACGCACGGGCCGCCGCGAAGGTGCCGGTACCGGCCATGAAAAGTCATGGCGCGCCCGCCGCGTGCCGAGCAGAATCGGCCGATGGATCCCGTGACGCTGACCACCGACCGCCTGCAGCTGCGCACATTCGTGCCCGCCGACATCGACGAGGTGTACGTCGCGGCCCAGGACCCCGACATCCAGCGCTGGACCACGATCCCTTCCCCCTACGCGCGCGTGGACGCCGAATACTTCATCAACCGGGTCGTCGCGGACGGCTGGCGCGGTGACACGGAGTACACCTTCGCGATACGCACGGAGGAGCGCGGCCCGGTGGTCGGCGCGATCTCCCTCCACCACCCGCGCGCGGGCGGCTGGGAAATCGGCTTCTGGACGGCGAAACAGTTCCGCGGCCGCGGCTACATGACGGAGGCCGCCCTGGCCGTCGCCCGCTGGGCCTTCACCGACCTCTCCTGTACGCGCCTGGAGTGGCGCGCGGAGGTCGGCAACGTCGGCTCCCTCACGGTGGCCGAACGCACCGGCTTCACCATGGAGGGCACGCTCCGCGCGGCCCTCCCGAACAAGGGCACCCTCCGCGACTGCTGGCTCGCCTCCCTCCTCCCCACCGACCTCCACCTCCCCTCCCCCCTCCCTTACCTCCCATCCCCCTGACCTCCCCTGACCTCCCATCCCCCTGACCTCCCCTCCCTCCCTTCCCCTTGACCTACCTCCCTCCCCCGACTCCCCACCACTGACGCCAGCCCGCCACCCCGCCTCCGCCACGCGAAACGGCAGCCACCACCACCTCCGGCACCCCGCCTCCGCCACACGGGACGGCAGGCCGCCACCGCCTCGGGCACCCCGCCACCCCGACTCCCCACCCCAGACGACAGCCTCACCGCCACCGCCTTGCGCACCCCGCCACCCCGACTCCCCACCCCAGACGACAGCCTCAGCCGCCACCGCCTTGGGCAATCTGCCGCCAAGGGCGGCAGGGTGGGCAAGGCGGCCCCCGGCGCCGGGCAGGCGCTACGCGCGGCGCCCACCCCGTCGCGGCCCAAAACCCCCGACGCACGCAGGCGCACCCCGTGGCGCCCACCCCGTCGCAGCCCAAAAACCCCGCCCCGCGCAGGCCCCACACCCCACACCCACCCCGTTGTCAGTGCCGCCCCCTATCGTTCCGGCCATGACGACCCCGCCGCGTCCCACCGCAACCTTGTCCGCCGCCGAAGCCCGCCGCATCGCCCTGCGCGCCCAAGGCTTCCTCGGCGCCCCCGACCGCAAGGCCGGAGTCCGTGGCGTCCTGCGCCACCTCGGCGCGGTCCAGCTCGACACGATCTCCGTACTCGCCCGCTCCCACGAGCTGATCCCCTACGCCCGCCTGGGCGCGATCCCCCGCACCAAGATCGAATCCGCGTACTGGACCCCCGGCACGAGCACAGGCACAGGCACAAGCACCGGCACCGGCACCGGCACCGGCACCGGCACCGGCACCACCCCCACCCCACACGCCTTCGAGTACTGGTCCCACGCCGCCTGCGTCCTCCCCATCGAAGAGTGGCCCCACTTCGCCTTCCGCCGCCGCGCCTACCGCTCCCGCCCCCACTGGCACCACCACCTCCCCGACGGCGCCTACGACCAGGTGATCAAGCAACTCCGCGCCGAAGGCCCCCTCACCGCCACGGAGTTGGGAGGCGCCAAGAACAAGGGCGAATGGTGGGACTGGTCCGAGTCCAAGATCGCCGTCGAGCGCGCGCTGATGTACGGCGAGGTGGTCTGCGTGGAGCGCCGCGGCTGGAAGCGCGTCTACGACCTGGCGGAGCGCGCGATCCCCGCCCCCCTCCGCCACGACGACCTGGACGACACCGAGTGCGTCCGCCGCCTCGTCCGCCAGGCCGGCGAGGCCCTCGGCGTGGGCACGCGCTCGGACATCGCTGACTACCACCGCCTGAAGAGCGAACAGTTCGACGCGGTGATCGAGGACACCGGCCTCGTCCCCGTCACCGTAGAAGGCTGGGACGGCAAAGCGGCCTGGGCCGACCCGGCAGCCCTGGCCTCATCCCCGCGCGGCCGCCACCGCACCACGCTCCTGTCCCCCTTCGACTCCCTGATCTGGGAACGGGCCCGTACGGAGCGGATCTTCGGCTTCACGCACCGCCTGGAGGCGTACGTCCCCAAGCCGAAGCGGATCCACGGCTACTTCGCGATGCCGGTCCTCTCCGGCGGCCGGCTGGTGGGCCGCGTCGACCCCGCGCGCGCAGGCAGCACGCTGGTCGCCAAACAGGTCTCCCTGGACGGCCCGAAGGCCGTACCTGCGGTGGCGGCGGCCCTCCTCGAAGCGGCGAACTGGGTCGGCTGCGACAGCGTACGAGTGGAACGCATGGACTCGCCCCCCTTGAAGCAGGCCCTGCTCAAGGCCCTGCCCTAGGGACCAGAAACCCGGCCCGCCCTACCGGATCTCCAGGATCTTCTCCCGCATCGCGTACACCACGGCCTCCATCCTGGAGTGCAGCTGCAGCTTCTCCAGGATGTTGCGCACATGGTTCTTCACGGTGTTCTCGGAGATGAACAACTCCTTGGCGATGTCCCGGTTGTTCATGCCCGTCGCCACCAGCTTGAGCACCTCGAGCTCCCGGTCGGTCAGCCGGGGCGCGGGCACGAGCCGCCGCTCGTCCGTGCGTTGGATCATCGACTTGAACTCGGTGAGCAGCTTCGACGCCATGGACGGGCTGATCTGCGACTGCCCGTCGGCCACGGCGCGAATGGCCGTGGCCACCTCGTCCGTCGAGATCTCCTTCAACAGATATCCCGTCGCGCCCGCCTTGATCGCGTCGTAGAGGTCGGCTTCCTCATCACTGATCGTCAACATGATGATCTTGGCGCTTGGCGCCACCTCCTTGATGGAGGTGCACGCCTCGATGCCGCCTCTCTTGGGCATCCGTACGTCCATGAGGACGATGTCAGGCAGCAGATCGGCCGCCTTGTCCACGGCCTCCGCCCCGTCGCCCGCCTCACCGACGACCTGAATGTCCTCCTCGGCCTTGAGGACGATCTCCAGACCGCGCCGGAACAGGGCATGGTCGTCCACCACGAGCACCCGAATCGGTTCCTCGCGCGGGGATCCGGCATCCGGCCCCATGTCGGCGCCGTCCTCACCGGCGCCGGCGTCCTCGCCCCACACAGTTCCGAAGCTGTCCGCCATCGTTCCTCCCCCTGCCTCCCCCTGAAGGCCGCGGCCCGTCTTCCTGTGCCGCGCCAACCCGAGGCACCAGCACGCCGGTTGACCCGGCCCGGCCATGATTTCATGCCGCGGCGTCGGCGCGACGGCCGTGCGGTGCACAAGGGGGTCGCACAAGGGTGCCCCTGGGGGCGCACACGCCCTCAGGGGCACCCGATGAGTGGGTGTCAGTTGAGCTCAGCCGCCGATGGCGTCGCCCGCGTCGGCTCCCCTGACCTGGGAGACCATGGGGTCGGTGCTGAGGTGGATGACGCCGTAGTCGTAGGCGTGCCGCCGGTAGACGACGCTGGGCTCCTTGGTCTCGGAGTCGACGAACAGATAGAAGTCGTGCCCGACCAGCTCCATCTCGTAGAGCGCCTGGTCGAGCGTCATGGGTGCCGCCACGTGGGTCTTCTCACGGACGACGAGCGGGCCCTCGCCCTTGACCTCGAGCGATCCCATCTTGGTGGTCGGTACGCCGTCGGGCTCGGCCTCCTCGGCCTTGGCGATCGTGCCGTCCCCGTTGAGCAGCGCGGCGTCCGGAACGTGCTCGGCGACCTCCGCCGCGGAGATCCGCTTGCCGCGCCGCGACGACCGCTTGTCGTGCTGCTTGCGCAGGCGTGCGTCGAGCTTGTCCGTGGCCAGGTCCAGCGCCGCGTACGGGTCGCTTGCCGCGGCTTCCGCCCTGATCACCGGGCCACGCGTGCGCAGCGTGATCTCCACGCGGTCGCACCGGTCCGCCTGCCGGGGGTTGGGCTCCTTGGACACCTCGACGTCGAGGCTGATCACCTTGCCGTCGAGCTTCTGGATCTTCTCCAGCTTCAGCTTCTCGGCCACGTGCTTACGGAACCGCTCTGGTACCTCGGTCTTGCGGCCCTTGACGACGATGTCCACGCAGAACTCCGTTCCCGGATAGCCCCGCTCCTTGGGCGGAGCATCTCCCTCTTGCACCAGACTCCGGCCACTTCCGGAGTCTCGGACTCGGTGACTTCCACCTCCTCCTCCCCCGTGGACAAGATCTCCACCCCACCATGTCGGGTGATTGCGAAAACGCGTGTGCAATGCCCTGACAAGGCAATCCAATGGCGAGGAGCGGCGCCCGCCTTTCTTGCCGAGTTCCTCACAACCGAACATATCTCGCTCGGACGGATGTCGGCACCCTCTACTGGCACGTACCTCCAACCGAGCTAACGAACCCTGTCTCTACCTGCAACGACGCAAATTCTCGATTAGTTCCGGTTTATTTCGAAGGATTCCGGAGACGCGGCCACGACAGCCGCCCGAAGCATGATCTCGCCGATCTCGTCCGCCTTTCCAGGGGGTGCCGCGAAGCGTGCCCGTGTCGCCCCACGTTCCGTCCCGACCGTCCCCGAACCGGCCGCGACCGCTATTGCGCGCGCAGCCTCCGACAATGAAGCACCCGTCGTCATGAGGTCGTCGACCAGCACGATCCGGCCATTCCCGCTGAACAACCCGCCCGCACCGCCCACCACCTCCAGAGCACCCGTCACATTCGCCAGCCGCTGCCGGGCGTCCAGGCCCGCCTGATCGACCACGGCGCGCCGCTGCCGCAGCACGGCCAGCACCCGCGCCGCGACGCCGGCACGGCGCAGCTCGGCCGCGGCCGCGTACGCGATCCGGCGCGTCGGATCGTGCCCGCGAGCCCGCACGGCCCACCGTGCGGACGGCACGGGAACGAGGGAGACGACCCCCGCCACGGAATTCGTCACGGACCCCACCGCGGGCCCCGCCACGAGACCCGTCACCGGCCCCGCCACGGGCCCAGCCACGAGACCCGTCACCGCCCCTGCCACGGGCCCCGTCACGGCCCTCACAGCCCCGCCAGAAGCCCGCCCGCGCCCGCCGCACCCCTCGGCCCCACCGTCCGCGAGTCCGGCCCGCACCGCCCCGGCGAGCGCCGCGCCCAGTGGCCGGGCGAGGCCGAGCGCGCCGCGCTCCTTGTGGGCGAGGAGCACGGCCCGCACCGCGTCCCGGTACGGCGTGGCCCCGTGCACGGGCGGCAGCCCGGGCGGCGCTGGCCGCGGCCGCACCCGGCTCGGCACGGCGCCGCGCAACGCCGCCGAGCACCGCGTGCACAGCGTCGTACGAGATCTGCCGCAACCGGCGCACTCGGCCGGCAGCACCAGATCGGAGAGGTCCTGCCACCACCCCCGCATACCCACCACTGTGCCGATCCGCGGGCCGCCCTGCCACCCCTGTGGACAACGCCCCTGTGGACAACTCGACGGTTGTGACCAGGGGTTGAGCTCGTACGGGCGACAAACCCGCGCGGCCGCACCGGACCTACCGACCTACCCGGGGCGGCCGCGCCGGACCTACCCGGGATAAACCGGAGCCGTCCCGTCCTTCAGCACCGACTGCCACGCCGCCCCTGACGGCAGCCGCACGATCCCGTCGTCGGAGTGCGCGAGCAGCGGCAGTTCGTCGCTGTCCGACGCCGCGATCTCGCTGACCCTGGTCAGGCCCGGAAGCGCCTGCCCGGTCGGCGTCGAGCCGTCGCACAGCACGTACTGCGTCTGCTGCAGCCCGCCGGGCTCCCTGCCGACGACGACGAGCCGGCTGTCGCCCGCCCACGACACGGCCGTGACCTCTTCCATCTGCGGCGCGGCCTGGCGCAGTTCGGTCACCGAGACCTCCGTGCCGCCCTTCCCGTCGGGGTGGCGCTCGACGCGCCCGATCCACAGCTTCGTGGTGTCCTTCTCCGCCACGAGGAGTCCGACGCGCGCGCCGTCGGCGGACATCTTCACCGCCTCGATGCCGGCGTCTTCACCGAGCCCCTCGACCCGGACCTCCTGTTTCTTGTCCTCCTGGCCCTGCCCGAACATCAGCAGCCGCCGGTGCTTGGGATCACGGTCGGCCACCCACAGGTCGCCGTGCCCGTCCCAACTGGGCGTCGTGAAGCCGTCCTTCTCCGCCTTGGCGTGGCTGCGCGCGACCGCGTCCCCCAGCGACGCGCCGGAGATCAGCGACGCCACGTACAGGGAGCGCCCGTCGTTCGAGATCCCGGCCGCCCGCTCCTGGTCGCGCGAGACGGCCACGGAACGCAGCACCTGCTCGCCCTCGCCCAGCGGCCCCGGCACCTGCTCCGGGCTCTTGTCGGACCGGCTCTTGCCCGGCATCCGCACCAAGCGGCCCTTGCTGTCGAGGAAGTACTGGTCCGGCACCCGCCCGGTGGACCGCGGCACCGCGAGGGCGTTCGCCCCGTCCTCGGTCATCGCGCACATGAACCGGCCGTCGGAGCGCTTCAGTTCGACCTCGTTCACGCTCGACGAGGACAGGTCCCGCAGCGAGAACAGCAGTTGGGCCGCCATCTCCTTGCACTTGGCCTGCCCGGCCCTGCTGCCCGCCCCGTTCAGCGGCACCGTCAGCTTGTTCGCGTCGTCCGGCGCCAGCGAGCCGACGCCCTTCTTCAGCGCCGCGTGCGAGGGGAACGCGGTCCGCACCACCGGGTCGAGCCAGTGCGTCGGCCCTTGCAGCAGCTGCTTGACGGTCTCCGTCAACGGGTCGGTCCACTGCCGTACGAAGACGGGGTCCGCGACGAGCCGCCGCTCCCCGGCCTCGTCGCCCGACGTCGAATTCACCGCGTAGTAGTACTTGTTGACGGAGCTGTAGATCCGCTGGAAGTCGGACTCCCCGAGGACGACCCCCTCCGGGAGGGCGTCGATCCGCCACTGCTTGCCCTTGGAGGTGTTCACCTGGGTCAGGTGCAGATCCCCCTGGTACGACTCGCCCCCGGGCTGGTACGCCTGCTGCTGGTCGACCGTGGCGACCTGATGCCCGGTCAACTGGTAGGAGCGCCCGTCGTTCCCCGAGTTCGGCCGGCCGGACGGCCGGGTGCTGGGGCCGTCGTCGAGCACGACGGTCCGCCCCTCGGGGTCCCAGTTCTTCGCGGCCTTCGGCGTCAGGTACTTGCGCGCCATCGTGTACGAGGGGTCGTCGCTGGTCAGCGCCTCAAGAAAGCCTTCGACGATGGCGGAGGGCCCGACGTTGTCCTTCGGCGGCAGCGCGAAGACCCGCACCTGCGAGTCCGGACGCTGCGAGGCCTCGACCGATTCGAGGCCTCCGTTGTCCGGCATCGAGGCACATCCCCCGAGTACGAGAGCCCCGCACCCGGCCAGCATCCCGGCCCGCATCCCGCGCCGCTGACGCGGCACCCGCTGCTCATCCACGACCGCCGTCGCTCCCCTCACCGCGCGATGTCGCCGCCGTCCGCTCCGTACCCGCCCGCGCGGCGTCGTCCGGTCGCCCGTCGCGCTCCGCCCGGTGCTGCTCGTGCTCCGCGCGGTCGTCGTCCTGTCGCGGCATGCTCGTCGCCCCGCCGCGCGACACCACGCGCGCGCCGTTGCCCGGCAGCGCCGTGGGATCGGTGGGCACGGCCGACTGCGCGTGGCGCGGGGCGATCGGCGCGTTCTCCGCGGCGGGCGGCGCCTGGGCCGGCACCGTCGCGAGCTTCTTGCCGTCGGCGCCCGGGGCACCGGCGTCACCGGCCTCACCGGCGTCCCGATTGCGCCGCGAATCCTCCGGCTCCAGCGGTATCGGCGAACCGCGCAGCGCCTCGTCCACGGTCCTCGGCAACGTCAGCCGGAACTGCGAACCACCACCGGCCTCGCCCCACGCCTGCAGCCAGCCGCCGTGCAGCCGCGCGTCCTCCAGGGCGATCGAAAGCCCGAGCCCCGTTCCGCCCGTGGTACGCGCGCGTGCCGGGTCGGCCCGCCAGAAACGGCTGAACACCCGGGTCGCTTCGCCGGGCTTGAGCCCCACTCCGTAGTCGCGGACCGCGACGGCGACCGCGCCGCCCGCGGCCGCGAGCCGCACGACGACGTCCTTGCCGTCGCCGTGCTCCACCGCGTTCACCACCAGGTTGCGCAGCACGCGCTCCACGCGCCGCGCGTCGGCCTCCGCCACCACCGGCTGCTCGTCGCCGACGATCCGGATGTGCGTGCCCTTGCGCTCGGCGAGCGGCTCGGCACCGCCCACCACCCGTCGTACGACCTCCCGCAGATCTATCGGCTCCGCCTCAAGGGCCGCGGCCCCGGCGTCGAACCGGCTGATCTCCAACAGGTCGGCCAGCAGCGACTCGAACCGGTCCAGCTGATCGGCCAGCAACTCCGCCGACCGCGCGGTCACCGGATCGAAGTCGACCCGCGCCTCATGGATGACATCCGCGGCCATCCGTACGGTCGTCAACGGCGTACGCAGCTCATGGCTCACGTCCGAGACGAACCGCCGCTGCATCCGCGACAGGTCCTCCAACTGCTGGATCTTCAGATAGAGGTTCTGCGCCATCTTGTTGAAGGCCTCGCCCAGGCGCGCGATGTCGTCCTCGCCCGTGACCTTCATACGTTCCTGGAGGCGGCCCGCGGAGAGCCGCTCGGCGACCCCGGCCGCCATCCGCACCGGCGTGACGACCTGGCGTACGACGAGCCAGGCGATGGCCCCGAGCAGCACCACGACGAACAGCCCGGCCGTCGCGAGCGTCCCCTTGACCAGGCTCAGGGACTTCTCCTCCTGCGTCAGCGGGAAGAGGTAGTACAGCTGATAGGCGTTCCCCTGCGGGTCGTTGAGCCGCTTGCCGACGACGAGGCCCGGCTGCGACTCCTTGCCACCCTCGTAGACGATCTTCGTGTACTCCTGCGAGGCGCCGGCCATCCGGTCGACCTGCGCACGCAGGTCGTCGGGCACGCTGCGGTCCGGGTCCACCCCACCGGAACCGCGTGGCGCCCGCCCATTGCCACTGTCGGAATCGCTCGCCCCGAGGGTCACCACGGCGAAGGCGCCCTTGCCGCCACTGGCGAGCTGGGTGACGAGCTCGTTCATCCAGACATTCGAGTTCAGGGAGCTGCGGCTGTCCCCGGACGCGCCGTCCCGCATCCCGGCCGCCGCGGAGTCCGCCTTGTCCTTGGCCGCGCGGAACCCGCCCTCGGCCTGGCTCTGCGAGGCCCGCACCTTGGCGTCGAGCAGCCCGTTGCGCACGGACCCGATCACCACGATGCCGAGCAGCAGCACGACGCCGAGCGACATCAGCAGCGTCGTGACGACGACCTTCAACTGGATGTTCCGCCGCCACAGCCGCATCGCGGGCAGCAGCGGACGCCGCACCCAGCGCGCGAACAGGCGCAGCACGGGGCTGCCCTTCATCCCGCCCTGGAGCAGCAGCCCGCCGTCGATGGCCCGGCGCAGCCGCGAACTCCGCGCGGCGGCAGGCCCCGTCGCGGGTCCCACAGGCCGCTCCGGGCGGGACCCCGGGGCCCCGGGCGCCGAAGCGGCACTGTCTCGGGACACGTCAGCTCGGTCCTGCCTTGTAACCGACGCCGCGGACGGTCACCACGATCTCCGGCCGCTCCGGGTCCTTCTCGACCTTGGAGCGCAGCCGCTGCACATGCACATTGACCAGGCGCGTGTCCGCCGCGTGCCGGTAGCCCCACACCTGCTCGAGGAGCACCTCACGCGTGAACACCTGCCAGGGCTTGCGCGCGAGCGCGACCAGCAGATCGAACTCGAGCGGCGTCAGCGCGATCGGCTGCCCGTCCCGCTTCACCGAGTGCCCGGCCACATCGATGACCAGGTCACCGATGGCGAGCTGTTCCGGCGCCGGCTCCTCCGACCTCCGCAGCCGCGCCCGAATACGGGCCACGAGCTCCTTCGGCTTGAACGGCTTCACGATGTAGTCGTCGGCGCCCGACTCGAGGCCCACCACCACATCGACGGTGTCGCTCTTCGCCGTGAGCATCACGATCGGCACCCCGGACTCCGCCCTGATCAGGCGGCACACCTCGATACCGTCCCGGCCCGGCAGCATCAGATCGAGCAGCACCAGATCGGGCTTGGTCTCACGGAAAGCGGCCAGCGCCTTGTCGCCGTCAGCCACGAACGACGGCTCAAAACCTTCACCACGCAGCACAATGCCGAGCATCTCGGCCAGTGCGGTGTCGTCGTCGACGACAAGGACTCGTCCCTTCATGGACCACATCATCCCATTAGCTCATCGATACCTGGAGTGACCTGGCACACAACTCACTCAAGCCCTCACTTGTCACAGGCGACGCAACGCCCCACTCCGTGACGATCGCCGTCACCAAGTCCGGCGGCGTCACATCGAACGCGGGGTTGTACGCCTGCGTCCCCAGCGGTGCCACCGGAATCCCGCCACCTGCCTCCACTCCGGCCACCGGCACGCGCGGCGCCGTGACCTCCGTCACCTCATGCCCGGCCCGCTGCTCCACCTCGATGGAAGCCCCGTCCGCGGTCTCCGGGTCGATCGTCGTCACCGGCGCGACCACGATGAACGGCACATGGTGATAACGAGCCAACACCGCGAGCGGATAGCTCCCCACCTTGTTGGCCACCGAACCGTCGGCCGCGATCCGATCCGCGCCGATGAGTACGGCATCCACCTCGCCCGCGGCGAACAGCGACCCGGCCGCGTTGTCCGTGAGCAGTGTGTACGCCATCCCGTTGCGCGCGGCCTCGTAGGCGGTCAGCCGGGCCCCTTGCAGCAGCGGACGCGTCTCGTCCACCCACAGCCGCCGCAGCCGCCCCGCCCGGTGCGCGGCGAGCGCGACCGCGAAGGCCGTGCCCTCACCGCCGGAGACAAGCGCCCCGGTGTTGCAGTGCGTCAGGATGCGGTGGTTGCCGCCGGGCACCAGCTCGTCCAGGAGCCGCAGCCCGTGCTCGGCCATCTTGGCGCTGGCCGCCGCGTCCTCCGCGTGCAGCGCCCGCGCCGAGGCGAGGGCCGCCGCGGCGGCCCGCTCCCGCACCCGCGCCCCGTCCCCCGTGCCACTCCCGAACGCGGACCGGTACGCCTCCTGCGCCCTGCGCACCCCGTACGCGAGATTGACCGCGGTGGGCCGCGCGTCCGCCAACGCCTCCGCCGCTTCCGCCACGTCGAAGCCGCGGGCGGCCGCGAGCGCCACCCCGTACGCGCCCGCGATGCCGAGCAGCGGCGCACCGCGCACGGCCAGGGAACGGATCGCCTGCACCAGGGCCTGCGGATCCGTGCACACGAGCTCGGCCTCTTCCGCGGGCAGCCGCGTCTGGTCGAGCAGCACCAGAACGGGCCCCTCCGCCGGCTCCTCCCACCGGATCGCCGGGATGTCGACGGCCTCGGACCGTTTGTCGTCGATGGCCCGTATGTCCTCGCCGGATTGCGCGTACTGATCAGCCATCCGCCCAGTCTGCCCCGGACCGCCCCGACAATTGAAGGCGTGCAGCCCTTACGGGCCCAGGCCATCCGGCGCCCACCCCATGGCACGATGGCAGCCAACCTGCTGCCGCGACCGCGGTCGGGCACTTTGAAGGAGCGACGATGAACGACACTCCGGGCTGGGCATCGCCCGGATCTGCCCCCTCCGACGGCCCGGACGGCAACCGCAAGGACGGAACCGGCCACAGCGGCGAGAACGGCGACACACAGGGCAGCGGCCCTCAGAACGCCGCGCCCCAGGACGCCGCGCCGCAGGACGCCGCCGGTCAGAGCCCGAAGTGGTCCAAGGACCAGCCGCCCCCCGCCCAGTGGTCCGCGCCCTCCGACTCCGGCCAGACGCCTCCTCCCCCGCCCCCGCCGGCTCCCGGCCAGGGCTGGGGCGGTCAGGGCGGAAACGGCGGCTACGGCCAGGGGCCGGGCGGCGGCTGGGGCGGCGGCACCGGCTACCCCGGCTGGGGCGGCGGCTGGCAGGGCAGGCCCGCGGCCGCGAAGCCCGGCGTCATCCCGCTGCGCCCGCTCGGCGTCGGCGAGATCCTCGACGGCGCGGTGTCGACGATGCGCACCTACTGGCGCACCGTCCTCGGCATCTCGCTGACGGTCGCCGTGGTCACCCAGCTTCTGACGGTCCTCCTGCAGGGCTTCGTCCTCAACGACGCGGCGAGCAGCTCGACCCTCGACGACCCCGACGCCACCGCGCGCGAGGTCTTCAGCGCCCTGGGCTCGCTCATGATCGGCTCGCTCGTCGTCGCGGTCATCACGCTGCTCGGCACGATCGTCGCGACGGCCCTGCTGACCACGGTCACCAGCCGCGCCGTGCTCGGGCGGCCTGTGACCATAGGCGAGGCCTGGCGCGATGCCCGGCCTCAGCTCCTGCGGCTGCTCGGCCTGACGCTGCTGCTCCCGCTGATCGCCGTCGTGATCATGCTCGTGAGCGTGGCCCCCGGCATCCTCGTCGGCGCCCTCGGCTCTCCCGACGGCGGCATCGCGCTCGGCGTCATCGGCGGCCTCGCGGGATTCGTCGTGACGATCTGGCTGATGATCCGGCTGTCGCTGGCCTCGCCCGCGCTGATGCTGGAGAAGCAGCCCATCTGGAAGGCCATGGGCCGCTCCACCAAGCTCGTCCGCGGCTCCTGGTGGCGGGTCTTCGGGATCACGATCCTGGCGTCCCTGATCGCCGCGATCGTCTCGGAGATCATTCTCGTCCCGTTCACCGTGCTCGCAGGCGCCGTCAGCGGAGACGGCTTCTCCAGCCTCCTGGACAGCGGGGGCAGCTTCGGCTGGGCCTTCCTCATCATCACCGGCATCGGCTCGGTGATCGGCTCCACCATCACCTTCCCGATCACGGCCGGCGTCACCGTGCTGCTCTACATCGACCGCCGCATCCGCCGCGAAGCCCTCGACCTGGAGCTCGCCCGCGCCGCGGGCCTGCAGGACTACGGGTCCGCCTCCGGCGGCACACCGGGGAGTTGATGGGGTGAGCGCACTTGGGGGAGTGCTCCACGCGACGATCTCGTCGGTGCGCGCCGGCGGCGACGAGCCGCCGGTGACGATCCCACGCGATCCCGCGCGGGAGGCGGCGCGGGACGAGCTGTCCAAGCCCGCGTACCACCAGGACGACCAGAACTGGTTCATCCGCGCCCTGAACAAGTTCTGGGACTGGGTCGACGAGCTCTTCTCCGCCGCGTCAGGCGCCGCCCCCGGCGGCACGGTCGGCCTGCTCGTGATCCTCCTCGCCGTCGTCGCCGTGGCGGCCGCCCTGTGGTGGCGCCTCGGCACGCCGCGCCGCTCCCCCACCTCCGCGGCCCCGCTCTTCGACGACCGCCCGCGCAGCGCCGCCGAACACCGCGCGGCCGCCGCGGCGCACGCCGCCCAGGGCCACTGGAACCAGGCCGTCCAGGAACGGATGCGTGCCCTGGTCCGCGCCCTGGAGGAACGCGCCCTCCTCGACCCGCGCCCCGGCCGCACCGCCGACGAGGCCGCCGCCGAGGCGTCCCGCCCGCTGCCCCAGCACGCGGACCGGCTCCGCGCGGCCGCCCGCGACTTCGACGACATCGCGTACGGCGGCCGCCCCGCGACCCCGGAGACGTACGAACGCCTGTCCGCCCTGGACACCGAGGTGGAACAGACCACCCCCACCCTCACCTCCCCTGCGGGAGCGCCCCGGTGACCGAACCCACCCCGAACTCCGGCCGCGCGCAAGGCGATCCCACGCCCGAGCAGCGACACCCGCGCCCCGACTCCGCGCACCCGAGCAGCCACTCCGGCCACCAGCCGCCCCCCGAACCCGGCACACACCCGGGCACCGGAACCACCGCCACGGCGACCCTCACCGCGCCACCGCCGCCACCGGCCCCGGACCCCGACGGCACCACCTCCATCACGCCCACGACCCGCCAGATCTGGACCCGCACCCGGGGCATCGCCCTGGCCCTGGTCTTCCTCCTGGTCGCGGCCGTCGTCATCGCGGTGGTCCGCTCCGGTGAGCAGCACGGCGCCCTCGACCCGCGCTCCGCCGACCAGCGCGGCAGCCGCGCCGTCGCCGAACTCCTGGCCGACCGGGGCGTCCACACGCGCGTGGTCACCACGACCGCCGAGGCCCGCGCGGCAGCCGACCCCGACACGACCCTCCTGGTCGCCGTCCCCGACCGGCTCACGCCCCACCAGCAGTCCCAACTCCGGTCCGCCACCGCCGACTCCGGCGGCCGAACCGTCCTCGTCGCCCCCGGCTCCGCCGCCGTCCAGCGGCTGGCCCCCGGCGTCACCGCGGACCCCGAACCCGCAGCCGACGAGCCCCTCGCCCCCGGCTGCGCGCTGCCCGAGGCCCGCCGCGCCGGCCCCGCGAACACCGGCGGCCACCGCTACGACACGACGCTCGCCGGCACCGACTCCTGCTACCGGAGCTACGGATCCGCCACGCTCCTGCGCCTGCCGGCCACCACCGGCGACGGCGACACGGTCGTCCTCGGTGCCCCCGACATCCTTCTCAACGACAGCCTCGACAAGCAGGGCAACGCCTCGCTCGCCCTCCAACTCCTCGGTTCCCGCCCTCATGTGGTCTGGTACCTCCCCTCCCTCTCCGACGAGGCCGCGGCCGGTGACACACAGAACGACCGCGGCTTCATCGACCTGATCCCCAGCGGGTGGCTCTGGGGCACCCTGCAGCTCTTCATCGCGGCAGCACTGGCCGCGCTGTGGCGCGCACGCCGTCTGGGCCCCCTGGTCCAGGAGCGCCTGCCCGTCGCGATCCGCGCCTCCGAAACCGTCGAAGGCCGCGCTCGCCTCTACCGCAAGGCGAACGCCCGCGACCGCGCGGCGACGGCCCTGCGTATCTCGACCCGCACCAAGCTCGCCCCCCTCATCGGCGTCCCCGTGTCCCAGGCCCACTCGCCCGAGACCTTCCTCCCGGCCCTGGCACGCCAACTCCCCACGCCCGACCGGGACCCGCACACCCTCCTCTTCGGCCCGCCACCCGCGACCGACGCAGCACTCATCGCACTCGCCGACCACCTCGACGCCCTCGAAAGAGAGGTACGGAACTCATGATGGACCCGACCACTGACAACGCCGGGCCCACGACCGATCCCCGCAGCTCACGGGCGTCTTTGGAGGCCCTGCGCACCGAGATCGCCAAGGCCGTGGTCGGCCAGGACCCCACCGTCACCGGCCTGGTCGTGGCCCTGCTCTGCCGCGGCCACGTCCTCCTCGAAGGGGTCCCCGGCGTCGCCAAGACCCTCCTCGTCCGCGCCCTCGCCGCATCCCTCGAACTCGACACGAAGCGCGTCCAGTTCACCCCTGACCTGATGCCCAGCGACGTCACAGGCTCCCTCGTCTACGACACCAACACGGCCCGCTTCTCCTTCCAGCCGGGCCCGGTCTTCACCAACCTCGTCCTCGCGGACGAAATCAACCGCACCCCGCCCAAGACCCAGTCCTCCCTCCTCGAGGCAATGGAGGAACGCCAGGTCACGGTCGACGGCACGGCCCGCCCGCTCCCGGACCCCTTCATGGTGATCGCGACCCAGAACCCGGTCGAGTACGAGGGCACCTACCCCCTCCCCGAGGCACAACTGGACCGCTTCCTCGTCAAGTTGAACGTTCCGCTGCCGACCCGCCAGGACGAGATCGACGTCCTGACCCGCCACGCCTCCGGCTTCAACCCCCGCGACCTTCAATCAGCCGGGATCCGCCCGGTCGCCACAGCAGCCGACCTCGAAACGGCCCGCACGGCAGTGGCCAAGACGACGATCTCCCCGGAAATCACCGCCTACGTAGTCGACATCTGCCGAGCGACCCGCGAATCCCCGTCCCTCACCCTCGGCGTCTCCCCGCGCGGCGCCACGGCCCTCCTCGCCACGGCCCGCGCCTGGGCCTGGCTGACCGGCCGCGACTACGTCACCCCAGACGACGTCAAAGCCCTCGCCCTCCCCACCCTCCGCCACCGCATCCAACTGCGCCCGGAGGCAGAGATGGAAGGCGTCACCCCGGACTCCGTCATCAACGCGATCCTGACCCACGTCCCCGTCCCCCGCTGACCCGACAGCCCCACGGAGGACGACACGACATGGCTCTCACCGGACGTACGGCGCTGCTCGCAGCGCTCGGCTCCCTCCCCATCGGCATCTGGGAGCCCAGCTGGACAGGCATCCTGGCCGTCAACACCCCCCTCGCCCTGGCCTGCGCCTGCGACTTCGCCCTGGCCGCCCCCGTACGCCGCCTGCGCCTCACGCGCTCCGGCGACACCTCCGTACGCCTCGGAGACCCGGCCGACGCCACCCTCACGATCACCAACCCCTCGCGCCGCCAACTACGCGCGCGTATCCGCGACGCCTGGCCTCCGAGCAGCTGGCAGTCCGGCATGGAGTACGACTCGTCCCGCCACCGCGTGAACATCCCGCCCGGCGAGAGGCGCCGCGTGACGACCCGCCTCCTGCCCACCCGCAGAGGCGACCGCACGGCAGACCGCGTCACGATCCGCTCCTACGGCCCCCTCGGCCTCTTCACCCGCCAAGGCACCCACAGGGCCCCCTGGACGGTCCGCGTCCTCCCGCCCTTCCACAGCCGCAAGCACCTCCCCGCCAAACTCGCCCGCCTCCGCGAACTCGACGGCCGCACCAGCGTGTTGACCAGGGGCGAGGGCACCGAATTCGACAGCCTCCGCGAGTACGTTCCCGGGGACGACACCCGTTCCATCGACTGGCGCGCAACGGCCCGCCAGTCCGCGGTGGCCGTCCGCACCTGGCGCCCAGAACGCGACCGCCACATCCTCCTGGTCCTCGACACCGGCCGCACCTCCGCCGGCCGAGTCGGCGACGCCCCTCGCCTCGACGCCTCGATGGACGCCGCGCTCCTCCTAGGAGCCCTGGCCTCCCGCGCCGGCGACCGCGTGGACCTCCTGGCCTACGACCGCCGCATCCGCGCCCTCGTCCAGGGCCGAACAGCAGGCGAAGTCCTCCCGGCCCTGGTCAACGCCATGGCCCCACTCGAACCAGAACTGATCGAAACAGACGCCCGCGGCCTCACGGCAACAGCACTGCACACAGCCCCCCGCCAGTCCCTCATCGTCCTGCTTACGTCTCTGGACGCGGCCCCCATCGAAGAGGGCCTCCTCCCCGTACTGTCGCGCCTCACGAAACGTCACACCGTCGTCGTGGCCTCAGTGGCCGACCCGACGATTGAATCAATGGCCTCAAGCCGCGGCACCACAGAAGCGATCTACGACGCCGCGTCAGCATCCCAGGCCAAGGCCGAACGCCTCCGCACAGCCGAACAACTCACCCGCCACGGCGTCACGGTCGTGGACGCGACCCCCTCCGCTTTGGCACCAGCCCTTGCGGACGCCTACCTGTCCCTGAAGTCGGCCGGCCGCCTGTAATACGGAGGGGCCGTAAACGCAGAAAAGCCCGGACCGTATCCCGGTCCGGGCTTCTCTC
>NZ_JASERL010000005.1 GCF_030766935.1 Streptomyces sp. KL109B
TCCTACTGCAATCGTCTTCAAAACTGGGCGGCTGTCTTGCTGCCAGCTGTACTGGCGAACGCCTGCTGTACTGCTGCGGCTGAAAACGCCTTCTCGCAGGCAGCATATGCGCCTTGTGCGGACTCTTCCGGTCGGGGCGGCCCGCGCCCCGAACGAAACGTTACTCGCCAGTACACCCAGGTTATGCCCACTAAGCAAGCGCTTTGAACTGTGACCTTGCCAACCCTGTGTAACCGTGCGGCACAGGAACTCTCAGTCGCGCAGCGCGTTGAAGCGGCCCTGGTGGTAGAGCAGCGGACGACCGGCGCCCGCCGGGTCCCCGCAGACCGCCTCCGCGAGCACGATCTGGTGGTCGCCGGCGGGCACCCGCGCGATGACCTTGCAGACCAGCCAGGCGAGCACGCCGTCGAGGACCGGCACGCCCTCGGGGCCCTCGAACCAGCGGGTGGGCGCGCCGAAGCGGTCGGCTCCGCTCTTCGCGAACGTCGCGGCGAGCTCGGCCTGGTGCTCGCCGAGTATGTGCACGCCGACGTGCTCGGCCTCGGCGACGGTCGGCCAGCTCGAGGAGCCGACGCCGATGCCGAACGAGATCACCGGGGGTCGCGCGGAGACCGAAGCGAGGGAGGTTGCGGTGAAGCCCACGGGAGCGGCGTCGGGGGTCGCGCCGGGTGCCGTGATCACCGCGACCCCGGCCGCGTGCTGCCGGAAGACGGAGCGGAGGAGGTCGGGGGTGGCCGCCTGGGCGGGGCGCAGATCGGGCGTGGCCGTCATGGAGTTGTCCTTCTGGCGGGAGGAGTTCGAGCAGAGGGCTGCGGCTGCGTCAGACACGCGGACAGCGGGCGCTCGAACAGCGAGCCAGGTCCACGTGGACCCGCTCGACGAGAAGGAGTTCCGAAGGCATAAGGTCACCCTGACGATACGTGGCGCGTGCAGTCAAGTGCGTTCCGTCATCTGGGAGATGCGTCACGCGACAGCTCCGCACCCCGGCTCCAGGCACCTCAGACCGCCGCGCCGAGCGCCGCGATGACGTCCGCCTTGCGCGGCTGCCCGGCCGCCCTGCGCACCTCGCGGCCGTGCGCGTCCAGGACGAGCACCGTCGGCGTCTTGAGGACTCCCGCATCCCGTACGAGATCGAGGCGGGCCTCGGCGTCGATCTCCACGTGGGACACGCCGGGCACCATCGCGGCGACCTCGTCGAGGACGCGGCGGGTGGCCCGGCAGGGGGCACAGAACGCGCTGGAGAACTGCACCAGCGTGGCGCGCTCCCCCAGCTTCTCGCCCAACTGCTCGGCGCTCCACGCCTGTTCACCCACGGACACCTTGCTCCTCCTTTGTTCCGCCGCTTCCTGTGCAGCGATTTCGGGCCCTGTACGTATTCCCGGCACGTGACAAGGATCTCGTACGCCCGTGGAACCAGGACTGGCCACCCGGCCGTTGATGGGGCACGATCTGCGCAAGCCGGAAAACCTACGGCCGCGTAACTTACTGAAGGGCCCACCCCCTCCATGGCAGAGCTCGTCTACCGTCCGGTCATCGGCGCCGCACTCACGATGTTCAAGGCGCTCGACCTGAAGATCGACTGCAAGGGCTCGGAGAACATTCCGCGTACCGGCGGAGCGGTCCTGGTCAGCAACCACATCAGCTACCTGGACTTCATCTTCGACGGCCTCGCGGCCCTGCCCCAGAAGCGACTTGTCCGCTTCATGGCGAAGGAGTCGGTCTTCCGGCACAAGATCTCCGGTCCGCTGATGCGCGGCATGAAGCACATCCCGGTGGACCGCGCCCAGGGCGAGCACGCGTACCAGCACGCGCTGCGTTCGCTGCGCTCCGGCGAGGTGATCGGCGTCTTCCCGGAGGCGACGATCTCGGAGTCCTTCACGCTGAAGAACTTCAAGACCGGTGCCGTGCGCCTGGCGCAGGAGGCCGGGGTGCCGCTGGTTCCGATGGCGCTGTGGGGGACGCAGCGGCTGTGGACGAAGGGGCGGCCGCGCAACTTCAAGCGGCAGCACATCCCGATCACGGTCCGCGTCGGCGAGGCCCTTGAGGCGCCGGCCGACCAGTACGCGGGGGCGATCACGCGGCGCCTGAAGGGTCGCGTGCAGGAGCTGCTGGAGGCCGCGCAGCGCGCCTACCCGGTGCGCCCCAAGGGGCCCGACGACACGTGGTGGATGCCGGCGCACCTGGGTGGCACGGCTCCGACCCCGGAAGAGGTCAAGGCCGCCGAGGCGAGCTGACGGCGAAACGATCGTCCAGCGCGAGCGCGTCCGGCAGGTGCTCCCATAGATGGGGGCGGTCGGGCGCGCCGCGCAGCGCGTCGAGCACCGCCGGGTGCGGCGCGTCGAACAATTGCGGATAGTCCACCTCACCGGCCCCGGCGTCCGGTATCCACGCCAACCGCTCCCCCTCCAGGGAGAATTGGGCGTCGACGCCCGGTTTGTTGCCGCGGCAGTCCTGGCGGTGCCAGGCGCCGTGGAACCGTACGGCTGTCAGCCCGTGGACGCACCAGCCCGTGCCCGCGTCGTGCGTGAGCCGCTGGTAGCAGAGCGCGGTCGGTATGTCCTCGGCCCGCAGCAGCGCCGCCAACGCGTGCGCCTTCGCGTGGCAGATTCCGGTGCCCTTCTCCAGCACGTCGGACGCCCGCCACGTCACGCGCGGATCCCCGCTGTCCGCGGAGTGCGGAATCGTGTCGCGCACGAACTCGTAGGCAGCGCGCGCGTATGCGTATGAATCGGTGACGTCCCGCGCGAGGCGGGCCGCCGTCTCCCGCACCAGCGGATGGTGATGGTCGATGACGTCGTCGGCCGCCAAGTACGCGGACAGATCTGGGTTTTGCTGGATCAGCTCCATGACATCCGAGCATAGGAATGCGGCCGACCGTCGGTCAATACATTTACGGTCGACCGCATATCCATGCACTCGTACGAGCTACGGGGCTGCCCCGCTACCGCGCCATCTCCTCCTTGAGCGCCGCGACGAAGGAGTCGACGTCCTCCTCGCGGGTGTCGAAGGCGCACATCCAGCGGACGTCGCCGGCCGCCTCGTCCCAGAAGTAGAAGCGGTACTTCTTCATGAGGCGCTCGGAGACGTCGTGCGGGAGGCGGGCGAAGACGCCGTTGGCCTGCACCGGGTAGAGGACCTCGACGCCGTCGACGGCGCGGGCGCCCTCGGCGAGGCGCTGGGCCATCTCGTTGGCGTGCCGGGCGTTGCGCAGCCACAGGTCCTTGGCGAACAGGGCCTCCAACTGCACCGAGATGAAGCGCATCTTGGAGTGCAGCTGCATGGACAGCTTGCGCAGGTGCTTCATGTGGCGCACGCGGTCCTGGTCGAGGACGACGACGGCCTCGCCGAACAGGGCGCCGTTCTTGGTGCCGCCGAGCGACAGGATGTCGACGCCGACCGCGTTCGTGAACGTACGCATGGGGACGTCGAGGGACGCGGCGGCGTTGGATATCCGGGAGCCGTCGAGGTGCACCGTCATGCCGCGCTCGTGGGCGTGCTCGCAGATCGCGCGGATCTCCTGCGGCGTGTAGAGCGTGCCGAGTTCGGTGGACTGCGTGATCGAGACGACCTGCGGCATCGCCCGGTGCTCGTCGTCCCAGCCGTACGCCTGCTGGTCGATCAGCTCGGGGGTGAGCTTGCCGTCCGGCGTGGGCACGGTGAGCAGCTTCAGGCCGCCCATCCGCTCCGGGGCGCCGCCTTCGTCCACGTGGATGTGCGCGGACTCGGCGCAGATCACCGCGCCCCAGCGGTCGGTGACCGCCTGGAGTGCGACGACGTTGGCGCCCGTGCCGTTGAACACCGGGAACGCCTCGGCGGTGGGGCCGAAGTGGCTGCGGATGATCTGCTGGAGGTGGTCCGTGTACTCGTCCCCGCCGTACGCGACCTGGTGCCCGCCGTTGGCGAGGGCGAGCGCCGCCATCACCTCGGGGTGGCCCCCGGCGTAGTTGTCGCTGGCGAACCCCTGGTAGGCGGGGTCGTGATGCCGGCGCGCGTCGGTCTTTCGCTCTTCCCCAAGGGGGTTCACGGCTTCTCGGTCAGCCACAGACGGGTCCCGTTCAGTTCGGCGGCGGGCCGCTCCCAGACGCCGGTGATGGCCTCGGCCAGCTCCTTGACGTCCGTGAAGCCCGCGAACTTCGCGTTGGGGCGTTCGGCGCGCATCGCGTCGTGCACCAGCGCCTTGACCACCAGGATCGCAGCCGCCTGCTGGGGTCCTGCGTCGCCCCCCGCCTTGCGGAAGGCGTCGCCGAGCGCGAGCGTCCACGCCTCGGCGGCGGCCTTGGAGGCGGCGTAGGCGGCGTTGCCCGCGGTGGGCTTGGAGGCGCCCTTGGCGCTGATCAGCAGGTACCGCCCGCGGTCGCTGCGGGACAGGCCCTCGTAGAACGCGAGGGAGGTGTGCTGCACCGTGCGGATCAGGAGCTTTTCGAGCAGGTCCCAGTCGGCGAGGTCGGTGTCGGCGAAGTTCGCGCCGCCGCGCCAGCCGCCCACGAGGTGCACGAGCCCGTCGATCCGGCCGAAGTCCTTCTCGATGCGGCCCGCCCAGTCGCGGGTGGCGTGCAGGTCGAGCAGGTCGACGTTGTCGCCGATGACGGTGGCGCCGCCGTGCGCGTACCGCGCCTCGTCGACGGCGGCCACCAGGCGCTCGGCGTCCGCGTCGGCGCCGATGACGGTGGCGCCGGCCTCCGCGAGCCGCTTGAGGGTGGCCTTGCCCGCCGGTCCGGCGGCTCCGGCGACCGCGATCACCGCACCGTCCAGCGTGTCCCTGGTTTCGTTGGTGTCGGTCATGACGGTCGCCTCCTGGCCCTGCTGTTCGCTGTCCCGCTGTTCGCCCCGGCTCACGCGGCCACCTGCTCGGCGCGCTCCGCCGTGATGCCCTTCGTAGAGGCGATCACCTTCTTCAGCTTCTTCGAAAGGGCCTCATAAAACATGCTGAGCGGAAACTCGTCGGGAAGCACTTCGTCCACGAGCTTGCGCGGCGGCAGCGAGGTGTCCAGGGCGTCGGGGCCCTTGGCCCAGGTCGAGCCGGGGTGCGGGGACAGGTACGTGGACACCAGCTCGTACGCGGCGAACCAGTGCACCAGCTTCGGGCGGTCGATGCCGTCGCGGTACAGCTTCTCGATCTCGCCGCACAGCTGGTTGGTGACCTCGGGGGCGCGCTTCCAGTCGATGTGCAGCTTGTTGTCGGTCCAGCGCACCACGTCGTGCTTGTGCAGGTACGCGAAGAGGAGCTGGCCGCCGAGGCCGTCGTAGTTCTTGACGCGGTCGCCGGTGACCGGGAAGCGGAACATGCGGTCGAAGAGGACCGCGTACTGGACGTCGCGGCCCTGCGGGACGCCGTCGGCCTCCAGCTTCACGGCCTCCTTGAAGGCGGTGAGGTCGCAGCGCAGCTCTTCGAGGCCGTACATCCAGAACGGCTGGCGCTGCTTGATCATGAAGGGGTCGAAGGGCAGGTCGCCGTGGCTGTGCGTGCGGTCGTGGACCATGTCCCACAGCACGAACGCCTGCTGGCAGCGCTCCTGGTCGGCGACCAGTTCCGCGATGTCGTCGGGCAGTTCGACGCCGAGGATGTCGACGGCGGCCTCGGTGACGCGGCGGAAGCGGGCCGCCTCGCGGTCGCAGAAGATGCCGCCCCAGGAGAAGCGCTCGGGCGCCTCGCGCACGGCGATCGTCTCCGGGAAGAGCACCGCCGAGTTCGTGTCGTACCCGGAGGTGAAGTCCTCGAAGGTGATGCCGCAGAACAGCGGGTTGTCGTAGCGGGTCGCCTCCAGGTCGGCGAGCCACTCCGGCCAGACCATCTTCAGGACGACGGCTTCCAGATTGCGGTCCGGATTGCCGTTCTGCGTGTACATCGGGAAGACCACGAGGTGCTGGAGGCCGTCCCTGCGCTGCGCTGCGGGCTGGAAGGCGAGCAACGAGTCCAGGAAGTCCGGGACTTGGAAGCCGTCGTCGGCCCAGCGGCGCAGATCGCGCGCCAACGCCTCGTGGTAGGCGGCGTCGTGCGGCAGCAGTGGGGCCAACTCCTCGACGGCCGCGACGACCCGGCCCAGTATCCGCTCGGCGTCGGCCTTCGCGGGCGCGCCGTCGGCGTCGAAGTCGATCGAGCCGTCCGTGCTCTGCAGGGGCCTGAACTCCTCCACGGCGTCCTTGAGCATGGGCCAGGCCGGGTGTTCCACCACCCTGTCTCCGACCACCTGGACCGGAGAAACCTTCCCCTCCGCGCCAGCCTGCACAAGAATTTCCGTCATGTCCCAACCTCCACGGGAGAACCTCGCGTAAGAACACCGTATGCACGCGAGGTTCCCGACCACAAGAGGGGCCTCGGGAAATTATCCTGCCCGACCCCCTTGATCACCGCCGTTTTTCCTGTCGTACGCCGCGGAGGCAATCACCTCTGCCGCGCCGGCCAAGGCCTCGCGGGCGTCTTCGAGGAGCTCGGGGAAGCCGAAGAATCCGTGGAACATCCGCGGGAAGTGGCCCTGCGTGACCGTGACCGACGCGTCACGCAGCGCCTTCGCGTACGCCCGTCCCTCGTCGCACAGCGGGTCGCAGCCGGCGGTGACGATGTGTGCGGCGGGCAGCCCGGCGAGGTTCTCGGCGAGCAGGGGCGATACGCGGGGGTGGGCGGGGTCGCCGTCCGCGCCGAGGTACTGCTCGCGGAACCAGAGGCAGTGGGCCGCGGTGAGGAAGTAGCCCTCGGCGTTGGCGTCGAAGGAGCCGGATTTCTGTCGGGCGTCGGTGGACGGATAGACGAGGACCTGGCGCGCGATGGCCGGGCCGTCCTCGTCGCGGGCGATCTGCGCGACGACGGCGGCGAGGTTGCCGCCCGCGCTGTCCCCGGCCACGGTCAACGCGGCCGGGTCGGCGCCGAGTTCGGGCGCATGGTCGGCGACCCAGCACACGGCGGCGTACGCGTCCTCGACGGCGGCCGGGAAGGGGGCCTCGGGGGCGAGCCGGTAGTCGACCGAGACGACGACGGCGCCCGCGTCTCGGCACAGGCGGCGGGCGGTGTGGTCGTGGCTGTCGAGGTCGCAGATGACCCAGCCGCCACCGTGGAAGAAGACGACGACGGGGTGCGGGCCCGGTGCGGTGTCCGGCTCCGGGAGGTACACGCGCACGGGGATCGCGGGTGCGCCCGGCGGGCCGGGTATCTCGCGGTCCTCGACGGCGCCGACCACGGGCGCGGGGAACGGGGACTCGGGCGCCGCGGCGAGGATGCGGCGGGCTTCGGTGGCGTCGGTGACGGCGCCCCCGAGGTCGGGGAAGGCGGTGGTGATGGCGTCGACGAGCGGGCGGGCCTCGGGCGCGAGGCGGTCGACCGGGTCGGGGGGCATGGGCGGCTCCTTGGGTAGCGGGTGGGGCGGGGGCGTGGGTGCGGGGGCGTGAGCGCGCGGCCGGCCGGGGGTGGCGTCTCGGGGCTCTGCCCCGGACCCCGCGCCTCAATCGCCGGCGGGGCTTGATTTGGCCGGGGTGGCTCTACCGGGCGCGGAAGTGGGGGATCACCTTTTCGCCCCACTGGCGCAGCGTCTCCATGCAGGCCTCCTGCGGCACCGTGCCCATCTGGATGAGGCACATGATCTCGTCGGCGCCCGCGTCGCGGAGGCGTTCCACGTAGGCGATGGCGTCGGCGGCGGTGCCGTAGGCGTGGTCGGCGTTGAAGGTGGCGGTGGCGGTGGGGCGGACGGGGATGTGGTGTTCGTGGAGCTGGGCGACGACCTGTTCGGCGGCGCGGCGCATCTCCTCGGCCTCGTCCGCGCCCTCGACGACCGCCTCGTCGGGGATGCCCGCGCCGCCGTACCAGTGCCCGATGGACTGGGCGAAGAAGCGCTGGCCGCGGATGCCGATGCTGCGGGCCGTCTCGCGGTCGTCGAGGACGATGGTCGGGCAGAGGACGGAGAAGTGGTCGTTGACGACGGAGGAGACGTGCCGCTCCGGGGTGCGGGCCGCGATCGCCGCGTCGTAGGCGCCGCGCATGTCGGCGATCGCCTCCGGGCCCGCGAAGCCCATCACCAGGGCGCCGACACCGAGTTCGGCGGCCTGGCGGAGCGTCTCCGTACGGCTGCACGCGAGGAAGAGCGGCGGGTGCGGGGTCTGGGCGGGGCGGGGCAGGATCGGGTGCGGGTCGATGTCGAGGAGCGGCCCGTGGTGTTCCAGCTCGTCCTTCTCCCACGCCTTCCCGATGATCCGCAGCGCCTCCTCGACCTCCTGGGTCGTCCGTTCCTTGTCGACGCCGCACAGGGACGTCTCCTGCGTCGTGCCGCCGCGCCCTGCCCCGAGGTCGAGCCGCCCGCCCGACAACAGGTCGAGCATCGCGGCGCGCTCGGCCACGCGCGCGGGGTGGTTGAAGTTGAACGGCATGCACACCACGCCGTGCCCGACGCGGATGCGCGAGGTGCGCGCCGCGACCCACGTCAGGAAGATCTCCGGCGCGGACATGTGCGCGTACCACTTGAGGGAGTGGTGCTCGACCGCCCAGATCCGGTCGAAGCCCATCTCCTCGGCGAGCACGGCCTGTTCGACACTGTCGTGCAGCAACTGGTGCTCGCGCTCGACGGTGGGATCGGCGAGCTGGGCCTCGAAGATGACGGAGAACTTCACTGTGGCTCCCGCGAGTTGAGGTTCCTTATGACTAATAGCTATATGACTGTCCGTCAGAAAAGGGAAGGGGCGTGTCACTGCGCAAGCCGGTCGCCGGGGAGATCGATGTGCACTACGGGCAGGCGTACGTGGAGAGCGGTCCCGACGCCGCGCCGGACCTGCACGACTGCTTCGCCGGGCAGCGGTCCGGGCTGTGCGGCGCCACCGTGCCGGGCCACTTGTTCCTGATCACCGGGCTGCACACGGGCGCCGTGGGCGGGCGAGGCCGCGTGGGACCTCGGGCTCGACACCCGCCTCGACGACGAACCGAAGGCCGACCGCGTCGCGAGGCAGACGTCCGAACGCGCGGCGTGGACCCTGCTCGCGCCCGCACGGCGCGGCCCTGAGCCGGTTCGCGGCGTCGGCCTTCTAGGCTTCCTGGACCGACCCGACGACCCGCAGGAGCCACCCGTGTTCGACCCCGCCCCGCCGCCGTACCCGTACGAAGGCACCCCCGATCCGCACCCGCTGCTCGCGCCCGTCCTCGGCCTGCTCGGCCACTGGCACGGCCGCGGCCGGGGCGAATACCCCACCCTGGACAGCGACTTCACGTACGCGCAGGAGGTCACGTTCAGCCACGACGGCAGGCCCTTCCTGTACTACGAGGCGCGGGCCTGGCTGATCGACGACGGTGACGCCCCGGTGCGGCCCGCCGCGCGGGAGAGCGGCTGGTGGCGGATGCAGCCGGACGGCCGCGTCGAGGCGCTGATCACGCAGCCCACCGGGATCGTGGAGATCATGGTCGGGCGGGCGGCCGAGGACACCGTCGAACTCGCCGCGCACGACGTCGCGCTCACCCCCACGGCGAAAGAGGTCGACGCCACGCGCCGCCACTACGCCTTCACCGACCCGGACGCGATCACGTTCACGCACGACCTCGCGGCGGTCGGCCAACCGCTCCAGCACCACCTCTCGGCGCGCCTGCGCCGCCGCAAGGACGTGTGACCCGTAGTGGCGGCGGCCGGTGCGGGCCTCTTGCGCCCATGACCTCCGCTGACTTCAATGCGGAGCCATGCCGACCACGCAGCTGCCGCCGACCGCCTGGGCCGTGCTCGGCCTGCTGTCCTTCCCGCCCGGCGAACGGACCGGGTACGAACTGAAGAAGTGGGCCGACGCTTCGTTGCGCTTCTTCTACGGGTCCCCCGCGTTCAGTCAGATCTACGCGGAGCTGCGCCGCCTCGAACGGATCGGCTACGCCACGTCGCGGCGCTCGGGCCCCGAGGAGCCGCGCACCAAGCGCACGTACGCCATCACGCGGGAGGGCAGGGACGCGCTCTCCGCGTGGGCGGCGGGCGACCGGGACACGGCCGCCGTGTCGCTGCGGCACCCGGTGCTGCTGCGCGTGTGGCTGGGCCATCTCGCCGCCCCTGACCGGCTGCGCACCCTCGTCGAGGAGCATGTGGCGCGCACCGAGGGCGAGTTGAAGGAGGTGCGGGACGCTCTCGCGCGGGCGGAAGGCGTCGAGGCGTGGGCGCATCCGCAGATCGCGCTGCGCTGGAGCGAGCGGCACCTGGTGGCCGAAGTGGAGCTGGCGCGGGGCATGTTGGCGGACCTGGACGCGCTGCCCGCCACCCCCGAGGTCAACGCCGGCGGGGACGCGCCCACGACCGGGTGAGCGGGCTCGCGCCCGAGGTGACCGACCCGGTAGGACGGGCCGCAGCCCCCGCCCGTACCGCCCGGAAGCGCATCCGCCATGAGTACCCGTGCCGTCCTCCTCGCCGCCCTCGTCACCGGACTGCTCCTCGGCGTGGTGGGCGCCAGAACCCAGACTTCCGGACCTTCCGACAGGGGCGGTTCCATCGTGGAGCCGGGCCGTTAGGCTGCGTGTTCTGTCGCGTACGCGCGGCAGCACCGAGCCGCAGTCGACGGAAGCGAGACGACCTTGAACTTCCTCACCATCGGGCATCGCGGAGCCATGGGTGTCGAACCCGAGAACACCCTTCGGTCCTTCGTCGCCGCCGAGCGCGGGGGACTCGACGTCATCGAGCTCGACCTGCACCTGAGCAAGGACGGCGCCCTCGTCGTCATGCACGACGCCGACGTCGACCGCACCACGGACGGGCACGGCCCCATCGCCGAGAAGACCCTCGCCGAGATCCGCGCCCTCGACGCCGGGCGCGGCGAGCGGGTGCCGGTCTTCGAGGAGGTCCTCGACGCGGTCGGCTCCCCGCTGCACGCGGAGATCAAGGACACGGCGGCGGCGCGGGCGCTCGCGGACGTGATGCTGCGCCGCGATCTGGTGCACCGGGTCGAGGTGATCTCGTTCCACGACGAGGCGATCACCGAGATCGCCCGGCTCGTGCCCGGCGTACGGACGGCGCTCGTCGCCAGCCGCTACGGCACCGGCGTCGTCGAGCGGGCCGTCACGGCAGGCGCCACGACGCTGGTGCTGAACATCCGGCGGCTCACGCAGGAGATCGTCGAGCACGCCCGCAAGGCCGACCTGCGGATCATCGGCTGGGTCGTGAACACGCAGGACGATCTGCGCCTTGTGCGGGCGCTCGGGCTCGACGGGGCGACGACTGACTATCCGGAGATCAAGCGCACGGGGCGCTTCACCGCTTGACCACGACTCACTGAAGCGGCTTCACCAGTAGTTCGAACTTGAGGTCGTCGCGCTGCGGAATGCCGAAGCGCTCGTCGCCGTACGGGAAGGGGCTGAACTCTCCCGTACGGCGGTAGCCGCGCCGCTCGTACCAGGCGATGAGGTCCTCGCGGGCGTCGATCACCGTCATGTGCATCGCGTCGACGCCCCACGTCCCGCGCGCCCTGCGCTCCGCCTCCGCGATGATCGTCTTGCCGAGTCCCGCGCCCTGGAGGGCCGGGCTGACGGCGAACATGCCGAAGTAGGCGTGGTCACCGCGGTGCTCCAGCTGGCAGCAGGCGACGACCGCGCCGTCCCGCTCCACGACGAGGAGCCGGCTGTCGGGGGCCTCGATGACGTCGAGCACGCCCTGCGGGTCGGTGCGCTGACCTTCCAGGATGTCGGCCTCAGTGGTCCAGCCGGCCCGGCTGGAGTCGCCTCGGTAGGCCGACTCGACGAGCGCGACGAGCACGTCGACGTCCTCGGGGGTGGCGTCACGGAAGGCGAGGTCGACGGTGGTCATGGGCGGCTCTCCGATGTCGTACGGCGATGGGGTGCGGGCGCCGTCGAGGTTAACGCGGGCGGACTACGCTGCGGCGGCATGGTTCACGTATTGAGCAGCAGGGTTCTGATCCGGCCGACCGATCCCGAGCGTTCGCGGGCGTTCTACGGGGAGGCGCTGGGCCTCGCGGTGTACCGGGAGTTCGGGACGGGGCCCGAGCGCGGCACCGTGTACTTCCTGGGCGGCGGGTTTCTGGAAGTGGCGGGGCGGGCTGCGGAGCCGCCGGTGCCGAGTCTGAAGCTGTGGCTTCAGGTGGCGGATGTGCGGGCCGCGGGAGCGGAACTGGTCGAGCGGGGTGTCACGGTGGTCCGTGAGCCGGTGCGGGAGGCGTGGGGGCTGGTCGAGATGTGGGTCGTGGATCCGGATGGGCACGAGATTGTGCTGGTGGAGGTGCCGGAGGATCATCCGATCCGGTACCGGGCGGGGGTTTGACCGGGAGTGGTTCCTCGCTCGAACGGGCTAGGAGTGGGGGTGCGGCCTCCCGTGGTCGGCGTCGCGGGGCGCTGCCCCGGCCCCCGCTGCTCAATCGCCGCAGGGGCTTGATTTGCCTGAAGTGAGCGTGCGAGGGGGCGCAGGGGGACGCAGGATGGCGGAGTCGGGATTCGGCCGCGCCGATCCGGATACGCAGGACCGACGACGCCCCACCGGTCCCACGCAGCCCACCCCAGGAGAGATGCGACATGACCACTGCCCGTACGTCGTCCGTCCCCCGGATCCTGATCATCGGCGCGGGATTCGCCGGCATGGAGTGCGCGCACAAGCTGGAGAAGGAGCTCAAGCCGGGTGAGGCGGTGCTGAGGCTCGTCAGCCCCACCGCCCACCAGTTGTATCTGCCGCTGCTGCCGCACGTGGCCTCCGGCGTGCTCACCCCGCAGTCCGTGGCGGTGCCGCTGCGCCGGATGCTGCGCCGCACCGCGATCGTGCCGGGCGGCGCGATCGGCATCGACCCGCAGGCCAAGGCCGTCGTCGTACGGAAGATCAACGGCGAGGTCAGCGTCGAGCGCTACGACTACCTGGTGCTGACGCCGGGCAGTGTGACCCGGCAGTTCGACATTCCGGGCCTGGACAAGTACGCGGTCGGCGTGAAGACGCTCGCCGAGGCGGCCTGGATCCGCGACCACGTGATCACGCAGCTCGACCTGGCGGCGGCCAGTTCCGACCCGGCCGAGCAGGCCGCGCGGCTGCAGTTCGTGGTGGTCGGCGGCGGCTACGCGGGCACGGAGACGGCCGCGTATCTGCAACGTCTGACGACCGCCGCCGTCAAGCGGTATCCGGGGCTCGACCCGGCGCTCATCAAGTGGCACCTGGTCGATGTGGCGCCGAAGCTCATGCCGGAGCTGGGCGAGCGGCTCGGCGAGAAGGCGATGGACATCCTGGAGCGGCGCGGACTGCACGTCTCGCTGGGCGTGTCGGTGGCGAGTGTCACCGAGGACACGGTGACCCTGACCGACGGGCGTGAGCTGCCCTGCCATACGTTGATCTGGACGGCCGGTGTCGCGCCGAGCCCCCTCGTGGCGACGCTCGGCGCGGAGACCAACCGGGGCCGGCTCGTGGTGACGCCCGAGCTGACGGTGCCGCACCTCGACGGCGTGTTCGCGCTCGGCGACGCGGCCGCCGTGCCCGACCTCGCCAAGGGCGGCGACGCGATGTGCCCGCCGACCGCGCAGCACGCGATGCGGCAGGGCTGGGCCGCGGCCCGCAACATCCTCGCCTCGGTGCGCGGCACGCCGCTGGCGCCCTACCACCACAAGGACCTCGGCCTCGTCGTCGACCTGGGCGGCATCCAGGCCGTGTCGAAGCCGCTCGGCGTCCAGTTGACCGGCCTGCCCGCCCAGGTCGTGGCCCGCGGCTACCACATCGGCGCGCTGCGCACGCTGACGGCGCGCTTCCGTACGGCGGCCAACTGGACGCTCAACGCGGTCGCGGGCGACGACTTCGTCCGTACCGGCTTCCAGCGGCACCGGCCCGCGACGCTCCGCGACTTCGAGATGACGGACGCGTATCTCTCCTCCGAGGAGTTGCGGGAAGTCGTGTCGGCGTATGTCGACGGGCGGTCGATGGCGCCCGAGAAGCCGCATCTGCCGATCACCTGATCTGCCGTCAGGAGCTCGTGGGGCGCAGGGTGATGGTCGACTGGGCGTGTTTCTCGACCAGTTGGCGGCTGTAGAGGAGGGGGAAGGATCCGTCGGCCGCCCACTCCTCGAACAAGTCCGAGTAGTGGGCGCCGGCCGGGTTTCCGGACTGGCCCGGTGAGTTCATGGCCACGGACTCGTCCCATGCCCCGACGTCGACGACGAGGCGGAAGCTGGCGCCCGCCGTCTGCCGGAAGTCGCCGCCGTACGCCGCCGCGCCCACGGTGTCGCCGCTGCCGCCGCGTGCGGCCGGGCCGATCTCCGTCCAATCAGGGGCGGTTGACCGGGCGTCGTCGCCGAGCAGGGCCGCGGCCGGGTGGACGAGGTGGGCGCGGTGGAGTGCGCCCCAGGTCCAGGTGGCCGGGTCGGGGCCGAGGCGGCGGGCGCAGTCGGCGTGGGCGGCGCGCAGTGTGTCCGTGAGGAGGTCGGGCGTGGCCAGGCCGCGGTCGAGCAGTTCGAGGTCGACGCGGGCGTCGGCGGAGGGGTCATCGACGGGCAGCACGCGTGTCGGGACCGGGCCGCCGAACGCCTTCGCGTACAGGGCAGGGCGCAGATGGCGCCGGTACCAGACCTCGAAGAGCGCGGCGGCCGCCGAGTCGGCCGCGAGGCGGCAGTCCCAGTTCCTCAACAGGCGTACCGCGTCGGCTGGTTGGGTCTCCTCCCCCAGTAGTCCGACGATGGCGCGTGCCGGGAGGCTCACCGTGTCCGTCTGGAGGCGGACGCAGTCGGCGACCGTCCAGTCGTCGCGCGCGGAGAGTTCCTCGGCGATGCGGTCGTAGCGGGTGGGGGCGTACCAGTCGTACGTGACCGTGTGGCGGTCGTTGTCGTGGTCGGGCGGCAGGTTCAGTTGGTTGGCGGTGGCGAACCAGCCCTGTTCCGGCGCGTGTTGGGAGGGCAGCTCGTCGAGGTCGAGGAAGCCGTCCCACTCGTAGCGGCCGTCGCCCGGCACCGGCAGCGTGCCGTCCCAGCCGGGCCGCACCGGCACCCGGCCCGCGGGCCGCCAGCCGACCGTGCCGTCCGGGGCGGCGTACACCTGGTTCTCGCCGGGGGCGCCCCAGCGGCGCAGGGCGGTGAGGAAGGCGTCCGGGTCCTTCGCGCGCATGTAGTCCATGCTGCCGAGGTAGGGCGCCATGCCGGGGCCGAGCCAGGCGGCGCGGACCGCGAACGCGGCGTTCTGGTCAGGGAGTTGGCGGATGACCGGGCCGTGGCGGGTGAACCACAGCTCGGTGTCGGCGGGCGCCGTGCCGCGTACCGGGATCCGCTCGACGACGCATGTCATGCGCTCCCAGCCGTTGCCGTAGCGGTACGCGTACGGGTCGTCGGGCGCGGTCTCGTAGACGTACAGGTCCTCCTGGTCGATCGGGAAGATCGTCAGGCCGAACGCGAGGTGGCCGTTGTGGCCGATGGAGAGGCCGGGCAGGGCGGGTTCGCCGGCGCCGATGACGTCGATTCCGGGGGCGCTGAGGTGGGCGAGGTAGCGGAGGGAGGGGAGGGTGATGGCGCGGTGCGGGTCGTTGGCGAGGATCGGGCGGCCGGTGGCGGTGCGGGTGGGGTCGAGGACCCAGTTGTTGGAGCCGTCCAGGCCCTGGCGGGGTGCGGCCGTCGACCAGGGTGGCGTGGTGGCGAGGTCGTAGACGTGCAGTACGTCGTCGGGGATGACGGTGAGGTCGAGGCCCTCGGGGACCTGGAGGGTGTGCGGGGCGGGTTCGCGGCGGCGGCGCAGGTCCTCGGCGGCCGGGCCGTGGTCGCGCAGGGTGAGGGCGCGGGCGACCTCGTCGCGGAGGTTGTACTGGAGGCCGTGGCTGCGGATGCGGGCGATGTCGGAGGGGTTCCAGTGGGCGGGTTCGTAGCCCAGGAGGCCGAATTCCGGCGGGGGTTCGGCCTCGCCCGTGTGACACAGGTCCACGTAGGCGTTGATGCCGTCGACGAAGGCGTGGGCCGCCTCCTCGACGCCTTCGCCGTACGCCTGCCACTCCTCGGCCATGTCGCCCCGGTACAGGAACAGCCGTGCCGCGCGGTCGTGTTCCACGTAGTCGGGGCCGAACACCTCGCTGAGCAGGCCGAGTCCGCGCCGCCGCCACAGGTCGAGCTGGAAGAGGCGGTCGCGGGCGGCGTTGAAGCCCTGGGCGCGGAACAGGTCGCCGGCGGACGAGGCGTAGAGGTGGGGCACGCCCCAGGGGTCGAGGAGGATCTCGACGGGCGCGGTCAGGCCCGGCACCTCGTAGCTGGACGTCTTCCCCGCACCGCTGGAAGGTGGGGCGGTGGGGCTGGTGTGCTCGGTGCTCATCCGGTGACCTTCTCCCCTTCCCCGGGGCCTGGACAAGGGTTTCTCTCACCCCCCTCCCGGTGGCACTACAGTTCCGTGGCCGCTGCGCCCTGGGTCAGGAGGTCTCTGGCGTACGTGTAGCTCGGCGAGGGCACTGGGCCGTTCAGGAGGGGGTCGGCGGTGTCCGTCATCCACTGGAGGAGGCGGGCGCGCAGGTCGTCCAGGGTGTCCCGGTGCCGCGGGTCGTCGGCGAGGTTCACCGTCTCCCAGGGGTCGGCGTGCAGGTCGTAGAGCTCGAACTTGCCGCTGGGCCAGCCCATGTGGCCGGCGTGCGGTGTCGAGCGCGGGCGCCAGGACTGGGTGACGGCGGCGGTGTGGGCGAGGGCGTGGTCCAGGTTAACGATCAGTTTGTGGCGGTCGGTGCGGACGCAGCGGCGCGGGTCGTAATAGTTGTGGTAGGTCAACTCACCGAAGATCACGTCCCGTTGAGGCCCTTGCCCGGCTCCGGACAGGGCGGCCGTGAGGCTGTGGCCGTGGAGGTTCGGCGGGGCTTCGATGCCGGTCGCCGCCAGGAGGGTGGGGACGAGGTCGACGTTGCTGGCGAGGTCGTCGACGACCCGGCCGCCGCTCCAGCCGAGTCCGGGGGCCCGTACGAGGAGGGCCGTCTCCAGGCCCGGGTCGTACAGCGTGCACTTGGCGCGGGGCAGCGCCAGGCCGTGGTCGGTGGTGAACACGGTGACGGTGTTCTCGGTCAGGCCGAGGGCGTCGAGGTGGGCGAGGACGCGGCCCACGGCGGCGTCCATGTAGGCGACCGCGCCCTGGAGTTCGGCGAGTTCCTCGTGGGCGCCGGCGTCGTCGCGCAGGTAGCCGGGGACGGTGACGCCGAGGGAGTCGTCGGGTTCCATGTGGTCGCCGGTGAAGCCCATGGTGACGCCGTCGAAGGTGCGGCTGGGGAGGCGGTGCGGTTCGAGGAAGCCGACCTGGAGGTAGAAGGGCCGGTCGGGGTCGGCGGCGCGGGCCGTGAGCGCCTCGATGGCACGGTCGGCGACGCGTTCGGCGCGCTGGTCGATCAGCGCCTCGCCGAGCGTGTCGACGGTGTCGAAGCCGAGGCGTTCGGCCACTTCGGCGTCCGGGCGGACCAGGGACTCGTGGTGGATGCCGATCAGGTCGGTGCGGTAGCCCGCGGTGCGCAGCAGTTCGGCGAGGTGCCGCTCGTCCTCGTACAGGTCCCAGCGGTGGTGGGTCAGGCCCATGACGCCGGTGCTGTGGGGGTAGCGGCCGGTGAAGAGCGCGGCGCGGGAGGGGCTGCACTGGGGGGCGGTGCAGAAGGCGTTGGTGAGGCGTATGCCGTCTGCGGCGAGGGCGTCGAGTGACGGGGTGCGCACCGTAGGGACGTCGTAGCAGCCGAGGAAGCGGCCCAGGTCGTGGGCGTGGAGGAGGAGGACGTTCGGGTGGGCGGGCTTGGGCACGGGGCCTCTCCGATCGTGGCGGGTGGTCCGGGGGTACGGCCCCGGGGCTCTGCCCCGGACCCCGCACCTCAATCGCCGGAGGGGCTTGAATCGGCAGGGCTCGACTCGGCCGTGCGGAGTCGCTCGTACTCCTCGCGTGGCAGCGGCTTCGCGTCCGGGTTGCCGAGTTGGTCGAGGGGGACGCGGTACGTCTCCGGGGACTTCCAGGTCGCGATGGAGGCGATGACCGTGATGACGAGGCAGAGCGTGCCGATGGTGAGGGGCACGTTCGAGGAGCCGGGCGGGGCCACCATCGTGAAGATCGTCGGGAGGAAGGCGATGATCGCCAGGCCGACGTTCTGCGAGAGGGCGAAGCCGGTGACGCGGCGGTGGGCCGGGAAGAGTTCCTGGAAGAAGCAGGCGAACGTGGCGTTCCAGGCCTGGTAGGCGACGCCCCAGGAGAGCATGGCGAGGACGAAGGTCAGCGGCACGTTGTTGGAGCTGACGGCCCAGAGGTACGGGTAGCAGAGCAGGCCCGCCGCCAGTCCGCCGCCGATCATGATGGGGCGGCGGCCGAAGCGGTCGGAGAGGTGGCCGAAGACGGGGACGACGAAGAAGCCGGCGATGTTCGCGGCGATCTGGATCCACAGGTAGACGCTCGTGCTCATGCCGACGCCGTAGCCGGACTGCGTGGCGTACGCGCCGCCGAACACCGAGACGGTGACGCCGATGACGTTGACCAGGGTCATGCAGACCGCGCGGAGGATCTCCCGCCAGTTCTCCCGGAACGCCTCGACGAGCGGCACCCGGCGCGCCCGCGGGCCGGTCCCGTCGGCGTCCTGCTGCTCCTCGAAGGTCCTGGACTCCTCGACGCGCCGCCGGATCACGAACCCGGCGATCACGACCACCGCGCTGAGCACGAACGGGATGCGCCAGCCCCAGGACTTGAACGCCTCGTCGGACAGCAGCATCGACATGGGAAGGAAGATCGCGGCGCCGAGGATCTGGCCCGCGACGGTGCCGTGCAGCGCGAAGCTCGCGAGGAAGCCGCGCCTGCCGTGCGGCGCGTGCTCGATGATCATCGCGCTGGCTCCGCTCAACTCCCCCGCCACGGCGAAGCCTTGGACGAGGCGGACGAGGGTGAGGAGGATCGGGGCGACGATGCCGACCTGGCCGTACGTGGGCAGCAGGGCCACCGCGAAGGTGGAGACACCCATCAGGAGCATGGCCAGGACGAGGACGTTCTTGCGGCCCTTCTTGTCTCCCCAGTGACCGAGCACGGCGGCGCCGATGGGGCGCGCGACGTATCCGACGGCGTACGTGCCGAGGGACGCGAGCACGGCGATGGTCGCGTTGCCCTCCGGGAAGAAGATCCCCGGGAAGACGAGCGCGGCGGCCTGGGCGTAGATGAACCAGTCGTAGTACTCGAGGGCACCACCGACCCAGCCGCTCGCCGCGGCCTTCCGCCACATCGCCCGCCCTGCGGTGGGCACTTCGGCGGTACGCGACACCTTTGACGCGGTCACGCTCATAGCTCTCCTCGGTGTGGTGTGGCCGCGATCGGCGTTTTGAAACGCTCCAGAGATGGCGGCTCGACAGATGGTCGACCCGAAGGCGGCTTCATACGAACCTGCGGTGTGCGGCCGTGTCAATGGGTTCGGGAACATTACTGATTCGTTTCAATCCATTGCGCGCCTGCGGCGATTGGGCGGCGGCGTCCGGGGCATGGCCCCGCGACCGCGACCCCTTGAACCGAGCCCTGACCTCCACATAGGGTCACCCTCAACGGAAAGCGCTTTCCCCCCATACGCCTCCGCGAGGAACCCGCATGCCAAGCCCCCTCCGCGCCGCCGTCGTCGGCACCGGCGCGATCGTCACCGGCAGCCATCTGCCCGCCCTCACCGCCCTGCGCGACCGCGTCGAACTCGTCGCCGCCGTCGACGTCGACCAGGACCGCCTCGACGTCTTCCGCGCCCAGGCCGCCGAGGCCGGATTCGCGGACGTCGGCACGTACCCGGACCTGACCGCGATGCTCGAAGAGGCGCGCCCCGATCTCGTCCTGATCGGCACCCCTCCGGTGTTCCACCGCGAGCAGACCGTCGCGGCGCTCAAGTCCGGCGCCTGGGTGCTGTGCGAGAAGCCGCTCACCCTCTCCCTCGCCGAGTACGACGAGATCGCCGCCGCCGAGGAGGCCAGTGGCGCGTACGCCTCCGTGGTCTTCCAGCACCGTTACGGCTCCGGCGCCGTGCACGCCCGCGCGCTGCTCGGCGAGGGCACGCTCGGCCGCCCGCTCGTCGCCCACTGCCAGACGACGTGGTACCGCGACGCCGCCTACTACGAGGTGCCCTGGCGCGGCCGTTGGGCCAGCGAGGGCGGCGGCCCGGTGATGGGTCACGGCATCCACCAGTACGACCTGATGCTGCACCTGCTCGGCGACTGGACCGAGATCCGGGCGATGGCGGCCCGCTTGGTGCACGACACGGAGAGCGAGGACGTGTCGACCGCGCTGGTGCGGTTCGAGAACGGCGCGCTCGGTACGGTCGTCAACTCCGTGCTGTCGCCGGACGAGACGAGCCGCGTCCGCGTCGACTGCGAGAAGGCCACGGTCGAGCTGACGCACCTGTACGGGCACGGCAACGACGACTGGCGCTACACCCCGGCCCCCGGCACCGAGCCGCCGCCCGCGCCCACCGCCGACGTACCCAGCTCGCACACCGCGCAGCTGACCGCGCTGCTCGACGCGTACGACGCCGGGGTCCGGCCGCCCGGCAGCGGCCAGAGCGCCCGCCGTACGCTGGAGTTCGCCGCCGCGCTCTACAAGTCGGCGTTCACCGGCGGCACGGTCACGGCCGGCGAGATCGGCCCCGGTGACCCGTTCTACGCGGCGATGCACGGAGACCACCCGGATTGGAGCCCGAAGCAGTGAAGCCCGAAGCAGTGAACAGTGATGCCGGGAACACCCTTCAGGTCGACCACCGCTACGGCGAGCGCGTCGTGGTGCGTTCCGCCGCAACCGGCACGGACCTCTTCTCCTACGTCTACAAGCCGGACCCGGACGCCTTCGAGGCCCGCAAGCCGTATGTGCACCCGCTGCGCACGCTGTCCGGGAACCTGGTCTCGGGCTACCGGCCGAACGACCACCGCTGGCACAAGGGCCTCCAGATGACGGCCAGCCATCTCTCCGGGCAGAACTTCTGGGGCGGCAACTGCTATGTGCACGGCGAGGGTTATCTGCCGCTGCACGACCGCATCGGCTCGATGCGGCACGACGGCTTCGACGCCGTGGACGTACGCGACGACGAGCTGCACTTCGGCGAGCGGCTCACATGGATCGAGAACGGCGGCGCGGAGTGGGCGCGTGAGCTGCGCGGGGTGCGGGTGCACTCGGTGGACGCGGGCTCCGGCTCGTACGCCGTCGACTGGTCGATCGAGCTGACGAACACCCGCGAGGACGGCAAGGCGCTGCGCTTCGGTTCGCCGACGACGGCGGGCCGCGAGATGGCCGGGTACACGGGTCTCCAGTGGCGTGGGCCGCGCGACTTCACCGGCGGGAAGGTCTTCGGGCCGGACGCCGAGGGCGAGTTGATGGGCACGCAGGGGCCGTGGCTGGCGTTCACCGGCGAGCACGACGACGTCGACGCGCACTCGACGCTCGTGTTCGAGCACGCGCCGGAGAACGCGGAGGCGATCCACGCCTCGCACTGGTTCGTGCGCTCGGAGCCGATTCCGACGGTGGCGTTCTCCTGGGCGTTCTTCGAGGAGTTCGCGCTGCCGGCGGGCGAGACCTTCCGCTACCGGTACCGGATCGTGGTCGCCGACGGCGCCTGGGACCGGGAGCGAGTGGCGAGCCGCCTGAAGGAGCTCGCGTGGTGAGCCGCCCGGACACCGCCGCCGGTCTCGACAGGCCGCTGCCCGGCGGCATCGGACTGTCGCATCTGTCCGCGTACGACTGGGAGGCGGCGGACGGCGTCTGTGGCGGCAGCCCGCATCTGCACCTGGTGTGCACGGAGGCGTACGTCGTGACGGGCGGGCGCGGCGCCGTGCAGACGCTGAGCCCGGACGGCTACCGGGACACGCCCCTTGAGGCGGGTTCGGTGGCGTGGTTCGAGCCGGGCACGGTGCACCGCATGGTGCAGGGCGGCGAGCTGCGCGTCACCGTCCTGATGCAGAACAGTGGGCTCCCGGAGGCGGGGGACGCGGTGTTCACGTTCCCGCCGGAGTATCTGGCGGATCCGGAGAAGTACGCCGCCGCTGCCTCGCTGCCCGCGGAGCCGACGGAGGCGGAGGCCGCCGCGCGGCGCCGCCGTGACCTCGCGGTCGAGGGGTATCTGCCGCTGCGCGAGGCCCTCGCGGCGGGCGACGCGGAGCCGCTGCGCGCGTTCCAGCGGGCCGCCGCCGCCCTTGTGCGCCCGCGCGTTCCCGCGTGGCGCGAGCTGTGGCGCACCGGCGCCCTGGCCGCCGCCGAACGCACCGGGGCCCAGCTCGACGCCCTGGAAGCGGGTGCGGCCGACGGTTACCTCGCCGCGTCGACCGCGCACTCCGCGACGCCGACGCGCCACGGCGGCCTCGGCATGTGCGGGCGCCGCGAGGAGTACGGCATCGAGGGTGCGACGCTGCCGCGCTGAGCGGTACGGGAGTTGACGGGGAGGGCGGCGGGCGCCGGGGCGTCACTTCGGCCCGCTGCCCAGCCGTCCCTCCAGCTGGAGGAGCAACTCACCGAGCAGCACCCCGAGTTGTTCGTCCTTCCCCTCCCCCAGGCCCGCGAGGACCGAGCCCTCGTACGCGAGTTGGCTCGGCAGCAGGTCGTCGACGAGCGCGCGGCCCTCGTCGGTCAGGCTGAGGTGCGAGACTCGGCGGTCGCGGGTGTCGCCGCGGCGGACGATCAGCCCGCGTTCCTGGAGCTGTTTGAGGCGCTTGGTGACGGCGGCGCCGGAGGCGAAGGTCTCGCGGGCGAGGTCGCCCGGGGTGAGTTCGCGGCCGGTGCGGCGCAGGGTTCCCAGGAGGTCGAACTCGGCTCTGGTGAGGCCCGCGTGCCGCAGCGGCGCGTCCTCGGCCTGCTGCAGCAGGGCGGCGCAGCGGTTGATGCGGCCGATGATCTCCATGGGCGCCGTGTCGATGTCGGGGCGTACGGACTGCCACTGCCGTACGACCGACGACACGATGTCGAGCGGCCCCGTTGCCGCCGCGCCTTGCTGCGTGCTCATGCCTGCCTGACCGGACCTTCCTCATGGGCCGAACGTTGTGCGTCCGCCACTATCCGCTACTTCGGGGCGCCCGCACCACTCGGGTCGCCCGCGGTCGCCTGGCGGCGGACGGTCGCCGCGAGGGTGCGGTGGCCGGACTGCTCGGCGGCGAGGACCCGCTCCTCGGGCAGGGCGCGCTGCCACCACTCGCCGGCGGCGGTGTCGGCGGCGGCGCGCAGGTCGACGAGGGCGGCGGCGAGATTGCGGCGGGCCGTCTCCAGGGCGGCGTGGCCAGGGGCGGGCAGCGCGAGGGTGCGCTCGGCGCTCTCGCGGGCGGTGTCGCTCGTGGTGAGGGCGCGCTCGATGCCGTTGGTGGCGCGCCGGTTGGTGACGACGATGGCGGCGACGACGCCGAGCACGGCGCCGACGAGGGTGTCGACGATCCGGTCGCCGATCAGCTCGCCGGGCTCCTGGTAGCGGGCGAACTCGGTGACCAGGAGCGCCATCGGCGTGACGCACAGGCTGCCGAGCCAGTAGTTGCGGGTGATGAGCGCCTCGGCCCCGAAGGCGCAGGCGAGGACGCACAGGACGAGCGCGATCCGGCTGGCGTGGGCGAGCGGGACGATGGCGGCGAAGACGAGGACACCGGCGATGTTGCCGACGACGCGCTGCACGCCCCGGTTCCAGGACAGGGTGAGGTTGGCCTGGTAGAGCGAGGCGGCCGTGACGAGGGCCCAGTAGGGGCGGCCGACGCCGATGGCGAGCGAGGCGTATCCGGCGAGGGCGCAGCCGACGAACGTACGCAGGACGATCGGCTGAAGCGGCGAGCCGGGGCCGATCCGCCGCCACAACGAGGGCTTGCCGCCCGCGAGTTCGGCCTCGATGCCGAGGAGTTCGTCGTCCATCCCCGCGATGCGCGCGGGCCGCGGCACGGCGCCCGCGCCGCGCAGTCCGCCCGCCCAGGCGCGCAACTGGTCCGCGTCGGTGTCGGCGGGCGCCGCGATCGCGACCTCGGCGCGCAGCACGAGCCGCTCCAGGGCGCGCCGCGCCTCCGTGCGCGCGCCGGTGGCGAGCAGCGACTGCCAGGCGGCGTGCACGGCGGCGGCGGCCGCGCCGCGGGCGGGCGCGTGCTCGGGCCGGTCGACGTACGCGGCGGCGGCGTTCAGGGCGCGGGCGGTGGCCCGGCGCTCGGGGCCGTGCGGCCGTACGACGGCGGGGGCCATGCCGACGAGCCAGGCGACCGCGGCGGCGGCCAGCATCAGCCCGAGGTGGCCCGGCACCTGCCCGATGGTCTGCGGCGCGAACAGGGTCGCCGAGCTGATGAACGTGAAGATCAGGTGTCCGGGCGGCCCGATCCGGGTGGCGTCGCAGAGCCCCTTCTGCGCGGCGGCGAGCAGCGCGCCGACGGCGACGAGGACGGCCGCGGACGTCGTGAGCGAGGCGGCGACGAGGGCGACCGCGATGCTCGCGAACATTCCGGCGATCACCCCGGCGAGGGCACGCGCGCGTGCCGCGTACGGGAGGTTGTGCCCGTACAGGGCGCACAGGCTGCCCGCCATCGTGTACATCGCCAGGTCGAGCCGGCCGAGCGCGAGCAGCGTCAGGTTCGGTATCGCGGTGGCGACGACGACGCTGGTCGCGGGCTTGATCCAGGTGTCCGACGGCTTGTTGATGCGCAGCACTCCGGCGAGCGGGAGGCGATGGACGGCGGGGGTTCTGGCGGGGGTTCTGGAGGGGGGTGGTGTGCTGCTCATAAATAAAGCTTAGCAGGTGTTTTACCCGTGAATGATTTTCGCGTGCTCCCCTGCGCCGCCGTACGCACCCGCCCGCCGGGGCATCTCCCGGACGAACGGAGACGGAGACCCACAAGAAGAAGGGGGACCCGGTGCACGGACCGCTCTCGGCCGCCTGGCTGCTGGTCGCGCTGTGCGCGGCGACCGGCGCGTACTGCCTGCTGCGCCTGCGCAGCGACGTCGAGGAGCAGCGCCGCACGGCCGGCGGCGAGGCCCTGATGGGATTCGGCATGGCGCTGATGGCCGTGCCCGCCGCGGTGCTCACGCCGCCCGCCTGGACATGGCTCCTGTACGCGGCCGTGTTCGGCGCCGCCGCGCTCCGCGCGCTCTGGGCCGCCAGGAACGGGGCCCATCACCTGCACCACCTGGTGGGCACCTTCGCCATGGCGTACATGGCGGTGGCGATGGCCGCCCGCCCCGAGGCCCACGCCCACCACGGCGGCGCGGGCACCCCGGCCCTGACGGGCGGCCTCCTCGTCTACTTCACGGTGTACGTGCTGTGGTCGGGCGCCCGCCTGGTACCGGCCACGGCGACGGCCACTGCCACGGCCACCGGATCGGCGGCCGCGCCGGGCTGGGGCGACCGCCCGGAGCTGGCGCGGGCGTGCCGCCTGTCGATGGGGATCGGGATGCTGGCGATGCTCCTGACGATGTGACGGCCGACGAAGACGATGTGACGGCCAACGAAACCGTGGCATACGTCACTTGCCGCGCCAGGCCATACCCGTGGGTAGCGCCCGCCTCATAGGGTGACGGCCATGACGGTCCCCGTAGCACTGCTGCTGCTCGGCGCCCTTGCCGCTCTGGTCGCGCCGCGGCTGCTCGCGCGCGCCGGCTGGACGGAGCGGGAGCCGATCGTCGCGTTGTGGGCGTGGCAGTGCGTAGTGGCGGGGGTGTTGTTGTGCTGCGTGCTGTCGATGACGTTGAGCGCGGCGGCGGCCTGGGGTGCCGTGCGCGGCCAGGTGTTCGCGGGCGCGCCGCACGGCGTCGTGGACGCGTACGCGCTGCGCGCCTCGGGGCCGTGGGCGGAGACCCTCGCCGTGACGCTCGCGCTCGGCGGGGCGTGGACGGTGGCGATGCTGGTGCGCGAGGTGCGGGCCGCGCGGGCGCGGCGGCGCGCGCGGCGGGCCGAACTCCTGGACCGGGCCCCGCTGTTGCCCGGTGAGGAGCCGGGCCCCGACCGCCTGGTCATCCTGGAGGGCAAGCGTCCTGACGCCTGGTGGCTGTCGGGTGCGACGCCCCAACTGGTCATCACCACGGCCGCGTTGCAGCGCCTGAAGGGGCGCCAGTTGGACGCGGTGCTCGCGCACGAGATGGGGCACGCGCGGTGGCGGCACGACTGGCTGCTGCACTGCTCGGGCGCGCTGGCCGCCGGCTTCCCGCAGGTGCCGGTGTTCGCCTCGTTCCGCGACGAGATGCACCGCCTGGTGGAGCTCGCGGCGGACGACGTGGCCTCGCGCCGCTTCGGCCGCATGAGCATCGCGCTCGCACTGGTCGAACTCAACGAGGACCGTGGCGTGTTCGGGCCCTGCCCGACGACGCACGCGCACGTCCCGCAGCGCGTACACAGGCTGCTCGCTCCCCAGTCACGCCTGACGCCCGCGCACCGGCTGCGCCTGACGGCGGCCGCGGCGCTGATCCCGCTGGTGCCGCTGCTGGTCGCGTTCGTGCCCGGTCTGCGGGCGCTGGGGTAGCCACGCCGCGCACACCGCGCGCGCCAGGATGGCCCGCGCGGCGGTCGATGAGCGAGGATCTTTCCCATGCACCCGGCACGGCTCGACTCTCCGCCCCGTCGCCCCCGATCCGCACGTCCGCTCGCGGCACCCGTCCCGGCCCTGACCCTCGGCTCCGTCGTACTGACCCTCCTCGTGGCACTCCGGTGGGGTCCGCTGATGGATCTCGACCGCGCCGTCGCACGCTCGCTGCACGAGCGGGCCCTCGACGATCCCGGGCTCACCCACGCCGCCCGTGTCCTGACCGACTGGGTGTGGGACCCGTGGACCATGCGGGCCCTGTGCGCCGTGGTCGTCCTCGCGCTCGTGTGGCGGCTGCGGGACTGGGTGCTCGCCGGATGGGTCGCCGCCACCTGCCTGGTCGGGACGCTCCTGCAACAGGGCCTGAAGGCGGCCCTCGACCGGCCGCGCCCGGTGTGGCGCGAGCCGGTCGACTCGGCGCACTACGCGGCGTACCCCTCGGGGCACGCGATGACGGCGGCCGTCGTGTGCGGGCTCGTGCTGTGGCTGCTGCGGCGGTACGGGGCCGGGCCCGCGCTCTGGTACCCCGCGCTCGTCCTCGCCGTGGTGTCGGTGCTCGGCGTCGGCCTGACCCGGCTGTGGCTCGGCGTGCACTGGCCTTCGGACGTGCTCGGCGGCTGGCTGCTCGGGGCGCTGACGGTGGCGCTGGCCACGGCGGCGTACGACAGGTGGGCGGCGCCCAACGCCCGTGCTTGACCCGAGAGTTCGCCGGGCCCGAGGATCGGCCGTATGACGATCAAAGCCGTGCTCTTCGACTTCTCCGGGACGCTCTTTCGCATCGAGTCCGCCGACTCCTGGCTGCGCGCCGTGCTCGACGACGCCGAACTGACCATGCCGGACGAGGAGTTCGTACGCGCGGCCCGTGGCCTGGCGGACGTCGGCGCGAGCCCCGGCGGCACCACGCACCAGCCGCACGTCCCCGAGCACCTGGCCGAGCTCATCGCCGTCCGCGACGTCGACGCCTCGCGGCACCGCGCCGCGTACACGGGCCTGGCCCGCGAGGTGGCGCTGCCGGACGACCGCCTCTACGACGCCCTGTACGACCGGCACATGACGCCCGCCGCGTGGCGGCCCTACCCCGACGCCCGCGAGGTGCTGGCCGCGCTGCGCGAGCGCGGCGTCCCGGTGGCCGTGGTCAGCAACATCGGCTGGGACCCGCGCCCCGTCTTCGTCGAGCACGGCCTCGACCCGTACGTCGACGCGTACGTCCTGTCGTACCGGCACGGCGTCACGAAGCCGGACCCGCGGCTGTTCGCGGCGGCCTGCGAGGAGTTGGGCGTCGCGCCCGGTGACGCGCTGATGGTCGGCGACGACCGGCGCGCGGACGGCGGGGCGGCGGAGCTCGGCTGCGCGCTGCACTTCGTGGACCACCTGCCGGTGGACGAACGGCCGGGCGGGCTTCGGCCGGTGCTCGACCTGATCTGAGCAGGTGTCACGAACGAGGCGCCGCACGACACGGCCGTATTCGGACGATCCCCCGCGTCGCCCGAATACGGCCGGACGGGTGTTCGTGACCTTGGCGTTCTCTGGCTTCTGCCTGGCCAGACACTGATTCGCGCCGCGTTGCTCCGGCTTCGTTGGGCGTTGCTCCGGATTGCGTTTGGGAGATCGTCTCCCAGGAATCTCCCACGGAGAGGTTGTGTGCCAGGAGTGGCGGCTCCCCCGATGCGCATATCGGGGGAGCCGCTCCGCGTCGGCGGCCACACTGGGGGGCGCCCATGAGGCGGCCCGCCGACACGTCTTCCCCGTCAGGTGTCCCATCCTGCCTAACGGATGCCGTGGCCTGGAGGTATTCACCCTTTCGAGCGAACACAGGTTCGAATCACCCACACTACCCCTGGCCCTGCGGCATATGCCGCAGGGCTGCTGGAGTCTTCACGAATCGCCCTCGCCTGGTCATCGAACTTCCATGATCGAAGAATGCCCGATATACCGGGCTGACTTGTGATCATGAAACTCAGAGCTTTGTCGGGTGACCCGATCCGATGACGACGCCTGGCTGCTCGCCGAGCGCCGCGCCATCGGTGACCGCATCCGCGCCATCCGCCTGGATCTCAACCTCACCCAGGAGCAGGTATTCCTGGCCGTCCCGGTGAGCCGTAGCGTCTATCAGGGGATCGAATCAGGTCACGGTAATCCGACCATCGCGACCCTCCTCCGGATCGCGCGCGTGCTGCACGTACACGTCACGGACCTCCTGCGGTAGCGGACTTGTCCGCCGAGCGGGGGCCGGGCTCAGCGTTCTTACTTTCGCGTTCAACGTCATATGCGGGAAGCGCGCATAGTGCAAGAGTGAGCGCACTCCGTTCACACCCGTGTGTGACCAGCAGTCACGCTCAGGGGCGAGACGCGCGTCAGTCGAACTGTGTCTCACCGTCACGCCGCGGCCACCACACGCCCGGCCGGCGCCCCGTCGAGTCGGTGACGCCGACGAGGTAGTTGTGGTGGTCGCCGTCGTGTCGAGGCAGGCGCGTGCAGCGGATGACGTCGTCGGGTTTCCGGATGTAGCAGACGTGGGTGATCTCGACGCGGTGCTCGGTCATGACTGGCCCCCGTCGTCGCGCCGGTAGCGGGGCGCGTCCTTTGTGCAGGCGTAGATGGCGGTGCCGACGCCGCTCGACGAGAAAGCCCTCGCGACCACTACGGCATCGCGGGTGAGGTTGCCGCAGTGGCAGCAGACTTGGGGCTCTATGGCGGTGGCGGGGTGCTGGCTAGGCTGGTCCATGTCGACGCTCCACTCCGTCGGCCTGCCCCCGGTCCGTGGTCGCGGATGCGGGGGTGTTTGCGTGGTGAACCACCGTACTACCCCCTGCTAGCCCTGGGGGTGGCTATGGCAGGTGGGCGGCAGTCGCCTACCGTCCGGTACCATGATCATCGATAGGGAGGGGCCCGTTCCCCCGTACCGGCAGATCGCCGATGACCTGCGCCGGAAGATTGAGGACGGAACGATCCCTCCGGGGCGGCGCATCCCGTCGATGGTGGAGTTGGAACAGGAGTACGGCGTCGCCCGCGACACCCTCCGCAAGGCCACCCGAGTACTGAAGGATGAGGGCCTGGTCGAGACCGTCACCGGCATGGGCATCTTCGTCATCGGCCGGTGATCGGTATATGCCGGATTCCTGTCGCCTCTGGATCACTGTCAGTGGCGGCGACTAACGTTCTCCACATGATCCCCACTCCCCCGGCCGAGGAGCCCGTGCGCTCTGCTGACGCGGTCAACGCGGAGATCCGCACGCTCGTCGAGTCGTGTGGCGGCTGGCTGTACGGGGAGACTCGCGCCCGCTACGAGGTACTGATCGTGGAGTGGGCAGCGGCGGTGCGTGGGGAGATCGTGGAGGCGGCGTAAAATCCGGTCGTGAGCGATGAACCAACCCCGGAGATGATCCAGCTACAGCAGGCTGCCGACGACGCGAACCGTAAGGTGCGCGAGCTGCAGGAACGATTCGGTCCCCCGAGCGCCGGTGACGGCTGGACCGAGGAGCAGCACGCCGAGTGGCAGGCTGCATGGGATGCATGGCTTGAGGCCGCAACGACCGCCCGGACGTCGATTCCGCAGACGTTGGAGATGACCGTGAAGAAGATCGTGCGGCACCCGGAGTTGGCGACCGACGCGGCGTAGCTGCTAGTGATCTACTAACTGGCCCCAGAGTGGTAGATCACGAGCGTCAAGACTCAGGCCCCGCCGGGTCGTCATCCGGCGGGGCTTTCGAGTAGCCGCGCGCAGCCAGCAGCGCGGATAAGTACGGTCAGCGTAGCCGCGGGGACTGACAACACTGGGGCTACGGCCAGGCTTTCAGCGTCTCACCAGTCTCGGTGTCGACGAGGAAGATGCGGGCGGTGCCGTGACCGTGGTCGCCAATCCAATCGCGGAACTTCTTGTCCGCAGTCGCAGGCTTCTCCCACCAGCCGGTCGCAACCGTGGCGCCGTCGACGGTGAGGGTGAGCCTGTATCTGCCTGCCGAGTCCATGACGGCATCGTCTCCCCTGGTCGTGATCGATAGATGCCAAGCATAGAATCGAACGTATGCACGACCTGAACCCGGAGGCGCGCCTCGCGAAACATCGCGCCGTCGAAGCGTGGCTGGAGTACCAGCTCGCGCAGACTCGGAAGGCGATCGCCGAGCTGGAGAAGAAGGCCGCCGACTGGGAGCGCATGAAGGAGGCCTCCTACCGGGAGCGACGCTTCACCATCGAACCCGCCCGCACCGAAGACGGGCCCGACATCCTCCACCGCGGCGGCTGTCAAAAGAACCCTGGAGCCGTCGACTACTACCTCCCCGAAGAACTCGCCTGGGAGGTAGGAGCCGACCAGCGGCAGCTCGCCCCGTGCGAGACGTGCAACCCCATGCCCGGACTGCGCGGACACCGAATGCGCCGCATCGAATCCGACGAAGGGGCGTGACGGCCGGCCGGAGTAGCCGCACAGGCCGACCCGCCGCAGGGCAACGAGCCTGGACTCGTGGAGTATCCCGTCGCTGTCGCGCTCGCCGAGAACGTCGCCGCCCTGCCCACCGTGGGCGCGCGGCCACCGGCTCAGCAGGATTGTCAGTGTCGTGATCCATGATTGTCGGCATGGCGATCACCATGGATGACTACGGGCTGACCTGGACCGATGCGGAAGGCAGAAACCATGCCTCTGTCTGTCACTACGACAAGAAGAGCGCCGACGACCGCAAGGCCGAACTCGAAGCCGACGGCTGCACCAACGTCGAGGTCGTGCCCGTCAAGGTCGGGCAGGTGCTCGAGCCGAAAGACTGACGCACGAGCGCCCCGCCTCCACGGGGTGAGAGGCGGGGCGCTGAGTTCACGCGGAGTCTGTGACCCTTGGCCTCACAGCACAGGCGTCGCGTGCCGCCTTCGGTCGTCCCCGTCGCCGGCGACTTCCTACACGGGCCCTGAGGGCCTTCCCCTGCCGGGTCGGCGTTCGCGTCATGCCGTAGGCCTGGTGTCCCGGGAGGTGGTCGCGGACCACCCACACCAGACGGAAGCCGCCTACACCGCCAACCGTGGACGGTTCAGCTGCTACAGCCACAATGCCAGAACTGGCTACCTACGTGCGGCAGTTGCCCCGACGAGCATCACCGATCCGAACAACGCCGGCGCCCACAGCATGAGCGGGTCCCCGCTCCTCACGCCGAGCACCCAGCACACCATCGACGCGGCGCCGGTGGCCGCGAGCAGCGGCACCGTCGCACGGCGCACCGTCGCCCAAGCCCGCTCGTTCAACCGCCAGTACGCGCGGCCAGCCCGCAGTACGAGATTCATGAACCCAGGATGGCAGAACGCTCGCCATGACGGGGGGTGCATGGCGGGCGCACCGGCAGTGTTGCACGAGGTGCCGACGGACTAGCAGATGTTCCGTCGTTGAGCCTCGCTGCGGATCCAGACGGCCAACTTCTGTGCTCGGACGGCCCGTTCCCGCTGCACCTCCGTGAGGTGGCTCGGCAGGGGATGCGGCTCGCCCCTGAAGTCGACGAACATGTCGGCCTTCCACGTGAGCGGCAGCATGTCGGCGCTGCCGTAGACGTCTGCCCAGCTGATGCGGTGCCCGGACGGCGGGCAGCAGATATCGGCGTGCGCGGTGGCGAGAAGTTCGTGTGCTTCCTCGCCACCGAGATCGGTCTCGTGCGGCTCACCGAGGTAGCGCGAGATGAACTTGGCGGCGTTCACGCGGGGTGCGTACATGTGAGTCCTCCCAGACTCGATCTGTTCCAGGCCCCGCGCCTGCCAACACGGTAGGGCACGTTGAGCGTTCTGTCTCAAGCGCCTTCCCCAGCTTCAGCCTGGGGCTAAGCGAACTTGGCGATCACGGCATCGGCGTACCTTCGGAGAGCCTTGTGGTAACAGCGCTTACAGAGCTTGCGTGGGTCGCCGCCCCGCCTTCCCTTGCTCTTGTGCTGGCAGGTGCCCTTGATGCCCTCTCCGATGATGCGGAGCGCCTCCTCGTTCTTGGCCTCCTCATCGGGGAAGTTGTCTGCTCGCCCGAGCCCCAATTCTGTACACAACGCCTCTCCGCCGGGCGACAGGGGTGTCTTGAGAGCCAGGGTCGTGGGGCAGATTCGGTCCAGCTCCGTCAAGGCCAGCTTCGCCAGTCCCTGGCCTCGGTGTTCCGGCCGAACGTAGATCAACTCCACAGAGCGTCGGCCCCAGTCCAGTGACACGAACCCAGCGTTCGCGCCATCTCGGCGGATGAACGACGTTACGAGGTAGTCGGCTACCGGGCTCCCGAAGGCGAGCTCACCGATCCGCTCGTGCTCCTCGATGAGGTAGTCGGTGTACATCTCCTTGAGGCTGGCAAGATCGCTGCCCTTCGAGGAGACGTACCCTTCCAGCGTGACGTTCTCGGCAAGTTGCATCGCCATGTCGTTCTCCACGTTGTCCGGGTCAAAGCCCGATGTCTTCGGATGCCGCGTCAGTCCACTTGTCGGCTTCGCGAATGTAGCCCCAGAAGGCCGGGCTGTTCTCTGCGTGTCCGGACTGTGCCCGGATCTTCTCTTCGCGCTTGCCTGCCTTGCGACTGGTGGTGATGAACCCGGATCGCATGCTGTGGCCGGTCAACCGGACGGCGACGCCTACGCGTTCGGCGTTGCGGGCGATGATCTCGCGGACGGCTTCCGGGGAGAGGGCTCGGTTGCCGAGGTGCCCCCACACGTCGATGGGCAGAAAGGCGGGCCCGCTCGTGACGCCAGACGCGGCGCGCCAGGTGAGCCATGCGCGGACGGGGCAGGTTTCGGCGTTCTTGCCGTAGCTGACGACGACATCGCGGGGCGGACGTCCCTTCACGGCGGGGACGTGGACCTCCAGGCCCTGGCTCACGTGGACGATGGACTCTGCCCGCAGTTCGGCGACCTCGGCGGATCGTCCCGCGATGCCGAAGGCCATGAGCCAGAGGGCTCGGTCTCGGAGTCCGGCGAGCCCGTTGGCGACGGCGGCGTTCATCTGCCGGAGATGCTCGGGCGTGACGGCAGCGGCCTTCCCTCTACCGCGCGCCATGCGTTCGGGGTCGTTCTTCATCGGCTTGAGCGCTTGCCGTGCGGCGACGGTGGCGACCTTCGGGACTTCGGCGCCGAGCCCGCGCGCGGTGACGGTGACCCCGGTGATCCTGCGGTCGATGCTGGTCGGCGCGGCGAGCTTGATCGTGTCGAGCCAGACGACGAACCCGACCAGCGTCCCCTTGGTGACGTCAGTCAACGCGAGCCGGTGGCCCGTCTGCTCGGCGAGCCAGTCGTGGAACTCGGTCCAGAGCGCCCAGTCGTTGGCGTAGCCGCGCTTCGTGTTGTTGGGGCGGATGGCGTCGAGGTGCTGTTCGGCGGCCTGCTCCATCGCGGCGAGGACAGCGAGGGTTGCGGCGTCACGGACGGCAGGGGTGCCGTCCGGCTGGTGCGGGATGAGGTCGGTCACGGCTGGTACTCCTCGACCACTCCGAGAATCGCCGTGAGTTGCTGCCGATACCCGCACGGGAACTCGCCGACGCCACAAGCATAAACGGTGGCCGCCCGCCAGAGTTCCTCTCCGGTCTCGGGGTCCCTGCTGACGCCGTCCGTGACCCAAGTGAGGGTTGGTCGGTGCCAGGAGAGGGCGAGACGGGCGACGTCCTTCAACTGGCTCACACCGTCGGGACGTTTCTCGGCGCGCTCGATGAGTTCCGGGAGCGGGTCGTAGGGCTCCGTCATGGTCAGCCCGCCTTCCGTCGGTCTTCGAGGCGGGGTACGTCGAGCGCTTGGTGGTCCGCGCGGTCCGCTGCCGCGAGTAGGGACATGGCGAGTTGCCGGGCGTCGGAGGCATAGAGCGGAACGAAGTCGACGCCGGGATACATCGATTCAGGAGTGGAGACATACACCAGCCCGTCGGCGGTGTCCTGCTCGTCCACGGTGCGGATCACCCACACCTTCTCCTTGGTGCCGCCCGGTGGCGTCATCTCGCGCAGATCCCACTCGTGGCCGGGCCACTGGTGATCGGGCGGGTTGATGCGGGTCGGCTTGGGGCGCTCGGCGCTGCCAGCCATGGAAGTGAGGCGCTGAAGTTCGCGGCGGATCTCTCCGAGTGTCAGGTCATCAGCCATAGCTAATTGTACCGTTCTGTCGCCCGCGATATGGCATGTTATCAAGAGCTATACAGCCCAACTCGGGGCCAGGCACGGCGAATCGCCCCCGTCCCCTGCCGGTTGGCAGAGGGCGGGGGCGATCGTGTCACAGGGCCTTGTCGGGCAGCGTCTTGTCCGGCGGGCTGTTCTTCGCGGCGATCCATCTGGTGACGGCGGCGATGTCGGCGGGGTTGAGGCGGGCGAGTGCGTTGATGGCTTGCTCGTCGTCTGGTGTCTTGGTGACGCCTGCGTCGGTGAGTGCGCTGGTGAGTGTGGCCCGGTTTTCCTGCGCCTGTGTGGTCTGATCGGGGGGCACTGTGGGGGCTGGAGGTTCGGGTACGGGCTGCGGTTCAGCGAGGCCGAGCTGCACGAGGCTGCTCATGTCGGCGGCAGACTCGTCAGGGCGGCGGTAGATCGGTTGCGGGTCGGGCACAGCGGCTCCTACATGTACTGGCGGCGGGTCGGGTCCAACGCGGCTGCCTGCGGTGCGGTTTGGTCGTCGCCGGGGGTCGCGTCTCGGCGGCACACCAGGGCGTCCGGGTCGGTGGGCGGCGGCTGGAGGGAGTAGCCGTCGGGGCAGGTCTGCCCGTCGCGGCCGTCCTTGCCGTCCGCCCCGTTCTTGCCGTCGGCGCCGGCCGGCCCGGGGTCGCCCTTCGGGCCCGCAGGCCCGGGTTCACCCTGGGAGCCCTGGGCTCCTTGCTCGCCCTGGGAACCCTGCTCGCCTGCGACGCCGGGCGATCCGCCGGCGCCGGGTTCGCCTGTCTTGCCGTCGTCTCCGTTGGAGCCGCTCTTGCCGGGTGAGCCTGATGGGCCGGGGTTGCCGCGGTCGCCCTTCTCGCCCTTGGTTCCTTGGGGCCCGGACACGGACTTGCCTGCTTCGCCGCGTGGTCCTGCGACGGGTTTGCCCCCCAGTTCGCGGACTTGCTGGCTGAGCGCGGCGACGTCGATGTCCTTCTGCTTGATGTCGTGCGCCATGCCCTGGATGGTCAGAACGATCCAGGCGAACACGGCTCCGAGGGCCAGCGCGGCGAGTACTGCGAGAAGGTCTCCGCGGCGCCAGCGTCGTTCGTCTGCGCGGATCTCAGAGCGTGTCACGACCCAGACCCCCGCATCAGCAGAATGACGACTGGTAGCAGGATGCCGACGAGCGGCACGATGACCGCGCCGATCAGCCAGCGGCGGGTCGCGACGAGCTTCTCGGCGTCCTTCTCTCGCAGGGTCTCCAGGGTGGTGACGCGTGCGGCGAGGGCGTTGTGCCGAAGGTCGTAGATCTGCTGGTCGACCTTCTTCTCAAGGTTCTTGCCGAGGCCTTGAATGTCGTCGCGGACGTCGGTGAACCGGTCCTCGAAGCGTCGGACGACCTCGCCGAGGGTCGGCTCATCGGGCACGTGGTGCTCCTACGGTCGGTCAGACGCTGGTCGGCTTCGCGGGTGCAGCGGCGGGTGAGACCTGGCCGCGGGTGACGAGTCCGAGGACGGCGAGGACGGCGGCGTTGAGGGCGCCGACGGTTTCGGCGGAGACATCGAGGCCGTATGCGGCGAGGAGTGCGACGGCGGCGGCGACGAGCCCGGTGAACGCGCTGGGCGCGATCGGTCGGGTGACCGCTGCTGCTGCCGCGGCGAACACTGCGGAGATGGCGGCGACGATCGCGCCCGCCTGCTCGGAGCTGAGCCCGAAGTTGAAGGAGACGATCAGCGACAGGGCGGCGCTGATGACAGCGATGATGAGTGCCGGTTCACGGCCGAAGATCTTCATGGGGTTCTCGTTTCCTGTTCGGCGAGCCAGCGCCGGACGGTCTGGTTGTGGCGGGCGTCAGCAAGCGCGTTGTGCACCGCACCCTCCTGCGCGGGGAGTTGGTCAGAGGCGAAGCCGAGGCGACGCAACTCCTGCTGGATGTCGTTGGTGAACATGGGGACGCCCTCGGGGAGATCGATCATGCGACCCCACAGTTGAGCCAGCGCGACATGGTCGTAGGCGCCATAGTTGGCCCAGAGCTCGACGTCGGATCCGGCGCCGCGGATGAAGTCCATGACGTCGTCGGCGATGCGGTCGTGCCGCTTCACGACGGGGTCGGCGTAGTCGAACAGCCATCGCTGCGGCACGTGGTTGCGTCGGTCGCCTTGCCCCTTGGGGAGGTGTGGGACGACGTTGTCCATCAGCCACTTGTGCTTGCGGATCTTCCGTACTGGCATGTCCCGGTTGACGGCGTAGTACTCAGCGCCGTCGTCGCGCACCATGCCGATGGAGATCAGCTCGATGGTGCGTCCGTCCTCCAGGAACTCCAGGTCGTAGTCCAGGGCGGTCATGCGATCACCGTGAACAGGCCGGTCTTGGAGCCGAGTTGCCGCAGGGAGTCCATGCCGGGGATTCCGTCTGCTGCCCCGCCGGGCTTGGTGCTCGCGCCGGGGTACAGGTGGAGCTGCCACTTGCGGTAGGCGGTGACGGTGGTGGAGCCGAAGGATCCGTCGCCGGCGTAGGTCTTGCCGAGGTAGCCGAGTTTGACGAGGGCGGCCTCGACGAGGTTGGTGCCCGTCATGTAGGTGACGTGGCCCTGCTTGGCGCCGGGGTCGGTCTTGGCCGCGGCTATGAGCTTGGAGAGGTCGACGCGCGGCGTGGATGGGGTGGGCTGCGGCGTGGGGGCGGGCTTGCCGGGCTTCGTGGCGAGCTGCTTCTTCACGTCGGCGCGGAACACGTCCATGTCGAACGACGGGTCGACCTTGCCGGGCTGGACTTCCTTGTGCCCGGCCACCCTCTTCTCGGACCAGCCATGTGCGCGGCACAGGGCCGCGGCCCACAGGACGGCCTGCCGGTACTGGTCGGCGGGGTAGGGGTCGCGTCCGTTGCCGAGGTTTTCGATCTCCAGGCCGTACAGGCAGTCGTTGCCGTCGGTGTTGGCGGCGGTGTCCTTGGGAAGCGGGGACTTTTCGGCGATGAGCGCGTTGATGACGTGTCCGTCGACGAGTCCGGCGTGGTTGGCGCGGCCGTGTCCGATCATCCACAGGCCGTCGGTCTTGCCGAGCCAGGAGTGGCAGAGCGGGCCGGGCAGGTCGGAGCGTCCCTTGTAGCAGAGCTCCTTGTCGCCGTGGCCCGCGGTGTGGTGGATGAGGATGCCGTAGACCGGGCCGAAGGCTTTGCCGGTGGCGGAGTCGCGGTTGTGGGTGCGCCAGCCGGAGTGCTCGTGGACAGTGACGCCTTCCGCCTTGAGCTTGGCGACCATCTGGTCGGCGGACAGCGGTGTGGCCATGCGGGTCTCTCTTCTAGAAGTCGGCTGTATAGCCGACGAATTGGGCGTGCTCGAGCGGCCACGGCTGGTCGTGGTCGTGCCAGACCTCAACGCCGACGGGCTGTCCGGCGTGCCCGGCGAACGCCCAGGACACGGTCTGCCAGGAGCGGCCAGGGGTGGCGACGCGGTCGTCGGCTCCGGTGTCGTCGCGGATGCCGTGCGGGTCGCGGATGAAGCGGGACATGAACTGTCGCTGGCGGGGGTCGCCGTCGGGGATGTCGATGGCGCCCCAGCGCAGGTTGCGGAACCAGAGGAAGTCGCCGTCGAACGGCGGCCGGATCATCGACAGGTTGACGGCCATCTTGCGGTCGTTGCTGAGGATCTCCTCGTAGGTGACGAGCGTCCACTCACCCGGCTTGATGATCTGGGGCGTCTTGCCACGGTACAGCTTGCAGACGGTGGCCATGAGGGCTCCTTAGAGGCTGACGGTGACGCCATTGAAGCCGAGCCACGGCGGCTTGGCGGACGAGCTGAACCCGAAGATTTCGAGGTAACCGTCGGTCTGTATGTCGAGCTTGAGGGCGATGCGGTCGCTGCTGACGTCCGAGCAGGGGATGAGGACGGTGCGCAGTGTCTGTGGGCGGACCGCTGTCGGGAGCGCCGTCGAGTTGATGACGTAGCTGGCCGGTGGCGACGACGGGTACGAGGAGCGTGTGATCGCCCCACGGAACTGCAGCGACTCCTCGCCCGCAATGTTCAGCAGCCGGTATTGCAGGGTGCCGTTGCTGTTGCCGTTCTGCCCGAAGCCGCTCGCGAGGCTGATCGTCGTCCACGACGAGGCGCCCACGGACAGGGCGACCCAGGCGCCACCGATGCGGGCGTCGAGGCGTTTCACGTCCTGCAGGTAGGTGAGCATGCCGTCGACCGGGGACGTGATTGTGGCGCCGCGGGTGGACGCGGACGCGAACCTCATCACCCCGCGCGGAATGACGCCGGCGGCGAGTGCGGCGATCGCGCCGGGGATGTCGGGTGCGTCGGTGAGTGCCCAGAGGTCGATGCTCTGGCCGTAGGCGTCCTTCGTCGTCACGGGGTCTCCTAGCTGGTGACTGAGGTCAGGCCAGGGGCCCGAGCGTGATCCAGTTGCCGTTGCCGGACTGGGAGATGACGACCTGGTCGCCGATGACGGGGGTGGTGTCGCCCTTGAAGCGGCGGCAGACGATGCCGTCGGCGGTGACAGTTTTCGTGGTGACGGCCGACACGGTGGCGGTGCGCCAGTCCGCGCCGCGCACACTCGGGGCCCGTTCCCCCGTTCGTTGCGCGGACCGCCGGACTGCTTGGGCGAGGTCGCGCGTGATGGCATGCCCGGACGTCACGTGTCCTCCTTCGCCGAGATGGTGGTGATGGGAAAGTCGCCGCCCTCGTCCAACGGCACGCTGAACGAGGCGACTTGATGCAGTTCGCGGGTGCCGTCCGGGTGGACGACCCGCAGCACATCGCCGGGCTCCAACGCCGGGTTCGGCAGGCTGCTGAAATCCCCGCTCGCGTTGGGCGCCTTCGCGTTCACGAGTTCCAATGCCGCGGCCTGCTGGCAGGCAGCAACCGTGGTGAGCGTCGACGAGGAGATGAACTTGGGGCGCTTTCCGAACGGGCCGCCCCAGCGGGTCGGGCTGCCGGGGTCGTTGTCGACGACGAGCGCTGACACTGCGGGTGTGTCGTCGGCCGTGTTCTCCCCGCGGGCCAGCACCCCGTTGCACACGTTGTCGCTGCTCATGGCCCGGTTGCCGGAGATGTAGACGCCACCCTCGGTCGCCTCCACCGCCCACACCGGAGTCGCCGTCAGCAGATCGGGCAAGGTCGCGATGGCAAAGACGCCGTCGGCGTTCGTGTAGACCTCGGCGCCGGCCGCCGCGGCAATCTCCTGCGCGCCCGCCCACGGGTCGGCCTCGACGTCGAACGCGCGGCTCCCGATAGGGGTGTCGGTGATGTAGGAGATGACGTCGGCGCTGGGCAGGGTCCGCTGGATGAGTGCGGTGACCGCGCCGACGACCGTGCCCGTCGCCGTGTAGGGGGTCGTGAATTTGTCGTCGGCGACGGCGCACTCAAGGGCTTTTCCCTGCAGGTTCACCGGCCCGTCGCTGATGTCGCCGTCAACGCTGTCCAGCCGGAACAGCCCCAAGGAAACGAGCTCGCTGGTGCCGTCGCCGTATTCGACGCCGCGGCTGACCCGGAGCAGGGAGCCGTAGGTGGCGAGCATGTCGGTCGCCGTGCGTGGGATCAGGGACGGGTCGTGGCAGGTGATCGTGCAGGTGCGGCGGATGGCCTGCGAGCGGTCTACGGTCACGGAGCCGCCCGTGTGCTCGATATCGATGACGCGGCCGTCGGTGAGGAACAGTTGCACGCGCGTGACCGGGGTGTGGTTTTCGGTGAGACGCTGCAGGAAGCGGTCACTGACGGGGTACAACGGCTCACCCCGTTCTGCGGTCCAGGAGCAGTGCTTCGCAGGTCGGGTATACGGGCAGCAGGTCCGCGCATGTGGGGAACTCGGCGACCACGTCCGTCCAGCTCCTGCCGCCGCTGCCGTTGACGCCGGTCGTGATGGGCCGGTCGGCTTCGACGAGCGGGAGTTTCCAGGCCCGCCATTGGTCCTGTGCGAGCGCGCCGATGCGGGTTTCGTCGACGGCGCCGACGGCGACGTACATGTCGTCGACGCCCATGCCCGGCGCGGCTTGCCAGAGGAGCGTGGTCCCGGAGTCGAGAAGCAGGTGGAGGGCTCGCCGGTTCTCGTCGTTGACAGTCCAGATCGCGAGGTCGCCCTCTAGGCCCTGCCGCCTGCCGGACAGCGTGACCTTGTTCCGGCGGCCCTTGACGACGTAGCTGGTCTGCTCGATCGGCCGCGACCAGTCCGGGGCCTTCTCCACCATGACCATTGTGTTGCGTTGCGGGTTGCTGGGGTCCTTCAGCCAGGCGAAGTTCACGTCCGGCAGGTCGAGCGTCACGCTCGATGACAGTCTGCTCCCGGACGGCACCCCGGCCGGTGTCGCAAGCTCGATCTGGTAGCTGACCTCCGTGTTGAGCGGCGCCTCGTGGTCCTCGATGACCATCAGATCGGACTCGATCGTCTGCCCCACCAACAGCCCCAACGAGCCGCGCACCGGGACGTGGGAGCCGTCCGCCATCTGCCGGTACACCGAGATCAGATAGCCGGGCGTCAACTCCCGCAGCGTCAAAGCGATGTAGCCGGCTGCGTCGTGGGCCTGCACGGTGGTGAGCGGGAGTACGGGCCACAGCGACACCGCATCCACGTGCAGCACAGCATTCGTGGATGTCGCGGTGACTGTCACCTCGACGGCAGCCTGTGTCGCCGTCTGCGGCTGTGTGCCTTCCTTGAAGATGAGCCACCAGTCGGTGTTCGGCAGCGCGAACGCGCCCGTGGCCGTCACACCGAGATCATTATTCGCGGCGTCGTACCAGCGGATACGGAGCCCGACCGGGCCCCACGTACCGGCACCAACGTGCGCGCCGATCTGGGCGCGCCAGTTCTGGCCGCTGCCGCCCCCGGTGAGCGTGAAGCGGCCGGAACGGATGACGCTCGCTGTGGCGGTCGTCGACGTGATCGCGAGCGCGTAGGAGCCGTCCAGTCCCACGCCCCACGGCGTGGTGCGTGCGAGGGTGGCCACGCCAGACGTGGTCGCCCATCCGGCGATACCTTGCTCGAACGACGCGTCAGCGTAGGGGACCACCGTGCCCGCCGGGGACTGGATCGACGCGACGATGGCCACCGTCTCGACACGCAGCACCTGCCCGGCGCTGGCCCCGTCGAGGCCGACCGCGACGGACGCGGTGGCAGCGTTAGAAGGCGCGCTGCCAGAGGCGCGCTGCCGGTACAGGCCCGTGCCAGGCGCCGCCAGAACGCTCCGAGCCGCCTGGATCTGGTTGCCGTTGGAGTCGTAGAACCGCAGCTCGATCCACGCGGTTGAGCTGATGGTGGGTGGGCTGAGGTAGGCGTAGGCCATGTACTCGGTGCCGGGGGTGACCGACGGGCGGTCGACGGCGCCGATGGAGGCGTTGCCCGCCGAGGTGGCGGTCATCGCCAGGACATGCCCGCCCGCCAGGTAGTAGTCGGTGGACCAGCCGAACACCGGTACCTGGCGGCTGATGGTGGCGTTGACGAGTGGCGTCCACCCACTGGCGTTGATCTCACTGCTCTCGGTGCCGAAGCTGAACAGGTTACCCACGGTTCTGATCGGCAGGCCGAGGTAGATGGACTCCCAGAAATGAAATGCACCCGCGGCCTCGGTTGATGCGAGGACAACCTGTGCCGTCACCGCACCGGCAGGGGCCGCCCCGGCGACGCCGACCCGGTGCCAGCCCATGGCCGCCGACAGCGTGGTCACCGACCACGTGATGCTGATCTCCGAGCCGGTGGCGGTGAGCCAACGGATACCGATCCGCTCTGTCGACGTTCCCGACGAGTCCGCGAACACCTGATAGGTCGTGCCTGCGGTGACGGGGTAGGCGGTGACCGTTCGGGCCTGCGCCTCCCCCGCCGCCGTGGCGCGCACCGACAGGCAGCCGCCGCCGACTCGCCCGCCCGACCCCAGCGACAGGGTGCAGTTGAGCTTCGGTGCCCAGCCGCTGGTGTTGGGGTCGACCGTCTCCGTCGTCGACGAGAGGAAGTTCCCGGGGATCGCCACGAGTGCCTCCTCTCAGCCAGCACGGAGCACGGAGACGAGCTCGCCCTGCGCGGTGTGGACTTCGGCCCGTGCGATGTCGGTGATCTCGCGGTCGCCGACGAACACCTGGACGTGCAGGTCACCGAGGCCGCCCGACGACCGATCAGCCGTCATCGCGTTCCACTGGCCCGTGGTGAGTACGGGCTCGGGGCGGCCGGTACCGTTGTAGACGGTGGACAGGCCGGTCGGCAGGTAGCCGCCCTGGTCGTACCAGTGCGGTGACCTGCTCTGCCACTTCGCCCAGGCGCGGGCCGGGGACCCATAGTCGGGGCGGCCCTTGATGTAGCCGAGGCCCCACCGGATCTGCGTCGCCGCGTTCGTCCGCCAGTCGCGGCCAGCCGACGCCATCTTCGACGCCGGGAGCGCCTGCGGAATGCCGTAAGCCCCTGAGCTGGGGTTTCGTGCGTTCCAGCGCCAGCCCGATTCGTGCTGCCACAACGACTTCAGCGGCCCGAACTGGGAGGAGCCCCAGCCGTACCGGCCGAGGATGCTCTTCGCGTACCGCTGGGCGCTCCCGGCGGCTTGCACGTTGCCGCCGCCTCCGCCGCCTGACAGGTAGCGCATCGGGTCGACCGAACGCCCGTTGAGGCGCGCCTCCAGGTGGAGGTGCGGTCCGGTGACGTTGCCGGTCGCGCCGACCTTGCCGATCTGCTGGCCCTGGTTCACGCGGGCGTGAAGGCGGGTCAGGATGCGGGACATGTGGGCGTACAGGCTGGAGAGCCCGCCGCCATGCGAGATCAGGACGTGCTTGCCGTAGGGGCCGCCGGAGGCGACCTGCGACACCGTGCCGTCGGCTACCGCGCGGACTGCTGTCCCTACCGCGGCAGGGAAGTCGAGTCCGGTGTGGCGCCCGGAGGACCACATGGACCCGCGCTTCCCGAACGGGGTGCCATACGCGGCGTTGACCGGCTTCTGCCAGATACCGCCGCCCGCTCCGGATGCGCCCTTGGCGTCTGCCTGGTCGGCGTACCCGAAGATCGAGTTGACGATCTTCTCGGGAATCTTCTTGATCATGCGGCCGAAGGAGTTGTCCAAGCCGGGGATCTTGTCGAGCAGTGGATTGACGACCGACTTCACACCCGCCCGCGCGGAAGCGCCCAGGCTGTCCTTCAGCCACTTCGCCCCGGCCTTCACCTTGTCCCAGGCCGAACTGCCCCAGCCTGCGACCGTGTTGGCGGCCTTGCCGATCCAGCCGAAGATGCCGCCGTCCGCAAACCCAGGCAGGCCGAGCGCCTTCTGGACGCCGCTGACACCGCCGCCGCGGGCAGCGGCGTTCATCGAGTTGACGTAGCCGGGGCCGACCGCGCGCGTCCACTCCGGGCGCATGACGGCCTCACCGCCGGACAGCGCGGCGAGATGGACGTCCCGGCCTGGGGTGTACCCGGGCAGGACACCGCCCGTGTTCCAGCCGGAGATGTCCATCTTGCCGAGCTTCTTTGCCCCGAACGCCGTGGCGATCTTGTTCCAGACGGGGACGATGCCCTTGTTGTAGACGGTGTTGATGATGAAGCGCACGGGCTTCTTCGCGATGCCTTCGATCTTGGACCAGGCAGACTTGATGCCGTCTCGGGCCCGCTGGAAAGCGCCGACGACCTTGTCCTTCAAGGTGCCAGCCCATCCCGGGATCTTCTTCGTGAAGAAATCGCGGATCGGGTTGATCACACGCTCCTTCACAGCAGCCCAGACGACGGCCAGGCGGTCGCGCAGCGAGCGCCACCGAGCAACCACCTGGTCACGAACTCGGCTCGCATATCCGGGAATCGTCCGGGTGAAGAAATCCCGAATCGGGTTGATCACCCTGACGCGCACAGCACCCCAGATCACGGCGAGCCCGTCGCGCAGCGCCCGCCACCGTGACAGCACCTGATCACGGACGGCAGCGGCGTAGCCGGGGATTGTCTTCGTGAAGAAGCGGGCGATCGGCGAGATCACCGTCGCACGGATCGCCCGCCACGCGGCGAGCAGCCCCGCGCGCACCAGGTCCCAGTGCTTGATGATCCAGGCGACCGCGAAGCCGATCGGCCCGGTCAGGAAGCCGAGGATGTAGATCCAGTTCGACTTCACCCAGTTGATCACCGTTTGAAAGATCGCCGGGATCGTCACGGTGAAGAAATTCCTGAACGGCCCCGTGAACCAATTGACCACCGCGCCTGCGGACGCCTGGATGGCGTGCCACACCGCCTGCACGGCGGTGCGGAACCAGCCGAACCGGTTGTAGGCGTAGATCACCGCAGCGACCAGGACGCCGATCAGCATGGCGATCCTGACCAGCGGGTTCTGGGACATGACGAAGTTCAGGACACGTTGGACGATCGCCCAGGCGCGCATCGCCACGACGATCAGCCATATCCCCTGCACCATCCACGGCGCGTGCTGGGCGATGATGCCGATCGCCTGGGCGATTCCTCCCAGGAGTGCGAGCAGCGGCCCGGACAGCGGGGACAGCGCCTGGCCAACGTTCAGGAAGCCTCCGCCGATCTGCCTCAGCGCCTGCGCCAGCTTCGGCGCCATCTGCGAGCTGTACGCCAGAAACCGCTCGAATTCCGGGGAGCCCTTGAGGCCCTGCCCCCAGTTCGCGAACCGGGCGGTGATGCCCTGCATGCGCGCCGAGATCGAGTCCATATGCGGCAGGAAGGCGCCGATCACGCCAGCCATGCCCTTGAACACATTCCCGAACGCGACACCCAACCCGACGATCGCCGGACGCACCGAGCCCTGCAGATCCGTCTTGAACGACTGGAACCACGGCGCCTTCAGTCCCCGCGACATACGGTCCTGGAGGTTCGTGATGGCCGCCGCGGCTTCCTTCACGAACGGGGTGAGCGCGGGCAGAGCTCTCCTGATGCCGTCCAGGGCGCGCGTGAAGACGGGCATCACCTGCGGCTGCAGCGACCTGGACCATGCCGAGAACGCGGTCCGCAGACTCACGAACGCGTTGAACGTCTGCCGCGCCGCTGGCGTCAACTTGGCGAGTGCTGCCTGGTACTTGGCCTGCGCTGTCGCAGCCTGCGAGACGCCGGACGCGGACGACAGCGACGCCTGCTTGACCTGCCGCTGTGCAGAGGCCACCGCATCCGCAGCGTTCTGCTGCGCCACTGCCACGTTCGCCGTGGCCTCGCTCACCCGCTGCTGCGCCTGGGCGACCTGACGGGACGTCTCCACCTGCGTGCGGGCCGCCTCCGCCTGCGCGTCCTTGACCGCGCGCGCCTGAGCGGCGACGTTGCGCTGCGCCTGCGAGAGACGGTCTTGCGCGGACCGGACGGTGTCCGAGCCCTCGACGCCGGCCCGGTTCGCGGCGGCCGTCTCCTGCTTCAGCCGCCCCGTCTCGGTCCGCTGTTCCTTGAGCCGCTGTACCGCCTGGTCGTACTGGAGAAGTGCCTTCTGCTTGTCGAGCTCCGTCGACGTAGCCGACTTCAGGACGGCGTCGCGTTGGAGCGCCGCCTCCTTCAATGCGATCTCGGCGTCGCGTTCCGACAGCTTGGCGTCCGTGAGCCGGTTGTCCAGGTCGACGAGTTCTTCCGCCGCCTGCTTGCGCGCATCGCTGAGTTCTTCCTGAGCGCGCCGGGCATCGCGCTGAGCGTCCGCGAGGGACCGCTCAGCGTCCTGTACCGCACGCGCGGCCTGCTGGTTCCGCTGCGCGGCCTGCTCGACCGCATCCGCGGCAGCCCGCTTCGCCTGACGCACCTGCGCCTGAGCCTGCGCGATCTGCCGGGCACCGTTGCGTTCAGCCGTCGCCAGCGCCTGCTGCGCGCCCGCCATCTGAAGCGCCTTCTGTGCGGCCTGTGAAGCCGCAGCACCACCCGTGCTCGTCGACGCTGTCGCCGCATCCTGGGCAGCCTTCTGGGCCGTCAATGCGCCGCCGATATCCCTGAAGGCGGGCAGCGCGACCGCGGCGACCGACCCGATCCCCACGCCCGCCGCGACACCAGCAGACGCGATCGCACCCAGCCCAGCCGCCACCACCGGCAACGCCGGAATGATCGCCGGACCGAACGCGATCGCCGCCGTAACCAGCAACTGCATCGCCGACACAGCCGAATGCGTGTCCACGTCGATGTTCGCGGTACGCCCGTCGAGCGCGGACACCTCCGCCTGCAGCGCCAGCAGCCGCGCCGACGCCGCCCCCGCATCCACGCGGACCGCGATGTCGGCGTCCTGCGTCGACAGCCGGGCCAGGCGGGCCTGAATCTCCGTGATCCGGGCAAGCGCGTCGGTGGCGCTGATATCGATCCCGACACGGGCATCGCTCAGCCCGGCCAACCGCTCCCGCAGCCGCGCGATCTCCACCTGCGCAGGGCTTGTGTCGGCGCCGATGTTGATGTTCGGCAGCGACGCCTGAGCCTGCTGCACCGCAGCCCGCAGCTTCGTACCGAGCTGCCCGTCCGTCTCCAGGTGGATGCGCGCCGGGTCACGAGTGAGCTCGTCGACCTGCGCCTGCACCGCCTGCAACTGCGCGATCGCCGCAGCTGTGTCCGCCCTGACCGCGACGTTCGGGTGGGCGGCGCCGAGTCGGCGAAGCCGCTCCTCGATGTCCGCGGCCTGGGCACGCGCCTGCTCCGCGGAGATGTCGATGCCGATGGTCTTGTCGGCGAGCGACTCCATGCGGGCCCGCAGCCGCGCGAGCTCCGCGTCGACGCCCGTGTCGGAGAGCGACACGTTCAGCTTGGGCATCGACCAGAATGCTTCGGTCAGCTTCGCCCGCAGTGAGCGGGCGAACGCGCCACCCGTGTCCGCACCCTGACGGGTCGCCGCAGGCTTCGCCGCCTTGGCGCCATCATTGATGCCGTCACGGACCGCCGGACCGATGTGCGCGGCGAGACGCTGGCCGATGATCCGGCCCATCTCGTCGCCGACCTGCGTCGCTGGCGGGACAAGCGACGACTGCAGGCGACGCAGGATCCCCGACGCGTTGGGGACAACGTCGACCTCGACGGACCCGATGGAGATAGCGGGCACAGGGAGCCTCCTCCCTGCGCTACGCGGCGCCCCCGTTGATGAGCCGGAAGATGGTGTCCGCCTGCTCGTTGCTGATCTTCTGTTTTGGTTGTGCGGCGCGGATCCCGGGACGCGGCATCGGCTCAGGCGCCTTCGGCCGCTTCGACTTGCTGTCGGAGTTCGCGCAGATCAGCACGTGCTGAACGGTGCCGAGCCGGTCATAGACGCCCGCGATGAGCTGCTCCAGGTGCGACCAGCGTGCCCGCTCTGGCTGCCCCTTCTCCGCCTGCGCCGCATACTCCTCATCGGAGAGCGCGTTGCGCATCGCGGTCATCGTCCGCGACTCCGGCGGCAGGCCCTCAATGAGGACCCGCAACCTGCGCCACGACAACCTGCCGCGGTGCAGGTCGAGAATGTCAACCCGCGGCAGCAGGTCGTCCTCTAGCTCCTCCGCGTACCGTTCCCAGACCTGGAACGCCCAGAGGACTTTCCCAGGTCACCGCCAGACAGGCGGGCAGCGTCCTCGGTGAACTTGCCGAAGCCCTCGGTGTCCGGATCGAGATCGACGAACGTGTCGAAGTCGTCCTCGTGAAGCACCGACTTCATGAAGCCGTCGATGTCGCCGGTGTTGAGGCAGCGCAGCGCGGACGCACGCCACTTCCCCGCGGGCAGAGTACGGACATCCTTCGTGACACCGTCGTGGCCGGCGAGCGGCACCAAGACGTAGCCGTCTCCGGCTTCGGCTTCCTGCTCCTGGGCTCGAGCGGCGTCGAGTTGGGCCTTCGTTGCGGGCATGGCGCGGGACTCCTTCGTTCAGGGCGCGGGACAGGAAAGGAAAGGTGGGCGGGCCGGGCCCGCGCCGGCTGGCTATACCAGCCCGCCCACCAGCTCAGGAGCCCGAGTAGGCGGGCGTCGCCGGGATCTTGTCGACGTGGTAGACCGTGTTGCCTGCCTCGTCGGGGTAGGTGGTGATCGTCCACTCGTAGCCACTCATTTCGTCTTGCTTGAACGTGACGTCGGAGCGCTCGGAGATCTCGCCCTGCGGGACGTAGAACCCCTTGTACGAGTTGCCGTCGATGACGAGGAACCAGAACGCGCGGCGGTCCGGCACAGGGGACGCGGTCTCCGCGTACTTCGTGAGGCCCTCGCCGTCAGGCTCCAGATCCCCGGCCGTCAGCCGGTACTGCAGCGACTGCACGGCGACGCGAGAGGTCTCCCACACCGTCAGCCCGAACGTGCGCACGGACTTGGTGATCTGAGTGCGGAACGGGCTGGTGAGGCCCCACGGGGTGAACTCCTGCGAGTCCTCGTCGAAGCCGTAGGTCAGGCCGTCGTCCGAGATGGCGCCCAGCGGCTCCCACGGGGCAGGCGGCTGCGACAGCGGCGAATCCAGCGCCAGAGTGCCGACCGGCGCCACCCAGCACGCGCCATTCGCACCGACAACGGAAAGGTCCGCAGCGCGGGTGATGTTGACCATGAAAAGTCTCCAGACATGGAAGAGCCCGCGCACGGGCGGGAAACGGGTCCGGCGCGGGCCCAAAACCGGTCAGGAAACCGGGTGGAAGAAGAGTTCGTAGGTGGCGCCAACACGACGCAGGCCGGTGTTCTCGTAGGGCTGCACGGCGGGCAACGTCACCGCACCGATCCGCCCGAACACCGCCATCGAGGTTGTGGAGCCGCGGAGTTCGCCGGTCAGCCAGGCATGCACCTGGTTGGCGAGCGCGAACGCGTCCCCGCGGGTGGCGGCGTAGACGTTGATGTCGACGAGCGCGCGAGCGAGCCGCAGACCGTCATCCTCACCGCCCGGGATCTGCTCGACTTGGATCGTCGGCAGTTCGTCGAGGAGGTTGTTGTCGAGTTCATCGCGGACAACAGCGGACGGGAACCGGGGTGTTGCCGCGGCGATCAGCGCGGCCTCGATGTCGACGAGAACGGTCACTGGTTCCGCCCTCCGACCTGCGCGGCCCGCAGCAGCACGTGGTGGGCGGGCACTCGCTCGGTGCCGTATTCGACCCAGCGCGCGTAGTAAGAGTTGTTCCGCACGGTCGCCGTGGCGCGGTTCTTCCGAACACCGCCTCGCTTGCGCGACGACACCTTCCAGGACGCCTTGTAGCGGCCACCAGTCGGTCCCCGGTAGACCGGAGAGATGGCAACGGCCACCGACTTGATGACCTCGGCACGCCGCTCCATCTCCGCCTGCATGGACTCCATGCGGAGCATCTCGCCGACGCCTTTACGCTTCAGCTTCACTCGTGCTGCCATAGCCCCTCCACTAACTCGCGCATCTGGGGGCGGACATGGATGTCAAGGGCGTACAGGGAACAGTCGGCTTCGACGGGGAATGGATCACCATCACGAAGACGCCGTTCGGACAGAACCCGGCGCCGGTCCGGATCCGGGCAACGGACGTGACCGGCACCCGGTTCAAGAAGGCCACCAGGCTCATGCACGGCTACGTGCAGTTCCTGCTGCCCGGCGCCGTCGCGGCAGGCGAGAAGGGCGGCCTCATGCAGGGCGGCAGGCCCCCGTATGAGGACCCGCACTCCCTGTCGATCCCGCACAAGAGCAACGACCTCGCCGAAAAGCTCGTCGCCGCCGTCGAAGAGGCACGCGGCTAGCCAGTCACACGGTCTGCTGCGAACTGGACGACGCCACGGTTCCCGGTGAACGGAGAACGCCCCCAGTCGCCGGGCTCCCCCGTGATCTCACAGAGCACGCCGCGGATCCGGACCTGGTCGGTGGTTATCCAGTCGGTGCCGGTCGGGTCATAGACGGTCCAGCCGACGATGACCGTGTCCCGGGCCTGCTGCTGATCACCGCCAACCTGAGGCGACTCCTGCCGAGGCGTCACGACAACGCCCTGAACAGGCAACTCCAGCAGCGGACCGGGAATGGGCTGTCCCCTGCCGTCACGGCCAGGCGACGGCCCACGGCGAAGCCGCACCACCGTCTCCCCGAACGGGTAGGCGCCAGGAGCAGGCATCAGGGGTACCCCCAGCCCGGCTCGAACTCATCCGGGAAACCGTCCACGTCGATCGGCCACGTCGGCGACGGATCAGCGGTCGAAGGTGTCGGATCGACGGTGAACGCTCCACCTCGACCAGCGAGGCTCTTCAGTGCGGCCTTGTCGTTCTTCGTCAGGTACAGGCCGCCCGAACCGGTCGGTCTCTGTACCGACATCGGGCCGATCGTCTCGTAGGACACCTGCTGGGGGTTCACGTAGGCGCGGCCGGCCACTGACAGGACGACTGCCTCCGCGCCCTCCGGCAGCGGCTTCACCACGGTCTGGCACAAGCCGACAGCCGAGGTGATGAGCAGGTCGGCCCGGTCGCCGTCGATCTCGCCGAGCCCCAGATAGAGGCCGAGCTGCTCGGCGGTCGGAGGAACGAATGCCACGGCGCCTCCTAGCCCTTGAGACCCTCGATGGCGCTACACCAGGCAGCCAGGTCGGCGGCAGGGTCGAGCTCGGCACTGCGGGCCTTCGCGCGCTTCGATGCCAGCCGGTACTCGGCAGGCGCCAGCAGCTTCCGCAGGACCGCCTCGTAGCCGTCGACATCGTTGCGGTCGACGAACACGCCCGCCTCACCCAACGACTCGCACAGCCCAGGGGTGGGGTGCGCGACCACGGGGATACCGCTCGCAAGCGCCTCGACGCCGGCGCGCCCCCACGACTCGTAAGAGCTGGGCATGAGCAGCACCTTCGTGCGGGCGTACACCTTCTCCCGCATGTCGGCGCCGTCGACGTGCTTGACGACCTCGACGTTCGGCAGGTCCGGGAGGATCTGCTCGCCGTAAGCGCCGCGCACTGCCAGGAACTGCTGATCCGGCATGCGGCGGGCCAGCGCGTCGAGCACCTTCCCGCCCTTCTCCGGGTTGCAGTTGACGAGCGTGATGGCCTTGCCGGGCTTCGTCGCATACTCGTCGGCGAACACCGGAGGCCGCACGATCAGCGACGCTGCGGGACGGGTGGATTTCGGGAACTCGGCGAAGTGGACCTCCGCCTCGTTCTGCATCCACAGCGAGTTGTAGACCGCCAACGCGGTCCCACCCGACGCCATGTCACGGAACGTCGGCCCGTGCGTGTTGTGACACAACACGACCAGCGGCTTGCCGTACCCGCGAGCAAGCGAAGCAGTCGACGGCACCGTCTCCAGATGCGCCAGCAGCACACTCGCCCGCCGCACCGCCGACGGGAAGTCGAGCCGCGACTCCAAGGGAACAACCCTGATGCCGCGGTACTCGTACTCCTTGTGGGCCTGCCCGTAGCGGGACAGCCACACCGACACGTCGTGACCACGCTCCACCAACGGACGCAGCATCGACACGAGCATGTGCTCGGCACCCGCATTGTGCTGTGGCGGCATCGCATGAACCCGGGCCACGATCTGCAGCGGCTTGGCCGTCCCGCCCGGCGCGGAAGCCGGGACGGCCACCATCAGGACCCCGACGGTTCGCCGGTGAACTTCACGAACGCCTGGGCGTCACCCTGCACGTAGCCGTAGAACGCCTCGGCCAGGATCAGCACCAGGTTCTCCTGGAACGCCGAGTGGACGCCGCCGTCCTCGTCCACGTAGGTCGCCTCCTTGGAGATCCTCACGGTGACGTCCAATCCCACGCCAAACGCCGCCTGGGAAAAGTCACCGCCGATCGCGCGCAGCCCGGAGTCCACCGACGCCGACTGGCGACGCTGCTTGCCCGACACCGAACGGGAGTAGGCCAGCGGCTCACCGACCAGGGTGCCCGCCGCCGCCATGTTCGTGCCCGGCGTGACCGTGTCCACCAGGATCGGCCGCCCCGTCGTATCCGTGGCGAGGAGCAGCTTCGGCTTCAGCCGGTGGTCCGCGACCGTACCGGTGTAGTCCCAGTCCGCATCGATGACCTTCTCCATGCCGGTCACCAGGTCGGTCCAGATACCACCAGTGCCCTGCGTGGCCGTACCCAGCTCCACCGCATTGGTGGTCTCGGCCAGGTAGTCGTCGAACGGGCCGGCCGAGCCCTTCATCGTCTTGCCGTGGATCGCCGCGTGGTCGAAGGCCCTCGCGAACGCCGTCGGGAGATCCCGCTGCAGCTGCTCATACAGGCCACCAGCGTTGGTCATCGCGACCTCTTCGGCGACCGGGATGAGGACGGCGAGCTTCTTCGCCGTCATCTGCTTCACGCCGACGCTGGACGTCGACAGCGGCTTCTTCGCCGCCTGGCCGACCCAGTCGGCGGTCGGCACGTCCATCGGGATCGGCACCGACGTCGTCGCGTCGATCGCCAGCGGGGCGCGGCGCGCGAGTGCCATCACCGCGGACTGCTCGACCGACTTCTCGAAGATGGGCGCCGTGATCGTGCGGGGAAGCAGCGACGCATTGACGCTGGACAGGGTGATAGGGGCCGTAGCCGCCATGGGTTCCTACTTTCCGGGCAGCTACTGCTTGAGCTGCGCCTTCAGCCACCCGGCGAATTCATCTTCCGGGTTGGGGGCCTTGGTTCGGTTGGCGCCGGACGCCTGAGTGCGATCCGGTGCGGGACGCCGCGGGCCCTCCGGGGGCTGGACTCGCGCCCAGTGCGGCTTGCGCTCCAACAGCGCCTGAAGGTCCGCCTCAATGGCGGCCTCGTCGATGTCACCCGACTCGTCGATGTACGACTGGAGATCCAACTGGCCGACCGCGTCGCTCGAGTCGGCGAACGCCGCGCGCACGCCCTCCACCGGCGAGTTCGCCAGGGCCTGCACTCGCGCCTCGACGAGGCGGGTACGGGTCTTGGTGATCTGCTCGTTGGCGCGGGTGAGCTGGTCGTTGAGGCGCTCGGACTCCGACTTCTCGGCGTCCTTGATGCGCTGCAGCTCCTGAGCCTTCGGCTCCAGCTCCTTCAGACGCTGCCGGAGGTTCTTGGCCTCCTGGTTCGCCTTCCGGATCTTCGCCTCAGCCTGCTTCCGGTCGAACGGCTTCTCCTCGGCCTCGGACTCCGCCTCCTGGGCGCCATCCCTGGTCTCGGTGTCGTTCTCCTCGGGCACCGTCTCCTCGACGGTCTCCTCGGCGCCGGACTCCTGCTGCTCGCTGCTCTGCTCAGTCTCTTCAGACATGACGAATCGGCCCTCCAGGGGCTGTGGAAATGAGAAAGGCCGCCACCAGGGCGACCTTGTTGATCAGATAGATCCGGGGAGTGGGTTGGAGTCGTGCTCCGCCAGCGCGGCCCGGAAGCGTCGTAGCTGCCCGCCCGGATGGGGGGCCGCATACTCCTGATAGATCCGCGCCCATTCGGCGGCGTGCGGCGACAGCTCGAAGCGCTGCCCCCTGAAGACAGGGATTACGCCGCAGTGGCAGCCATCGTGGGCACGGAACTTGACGGTGTCCTGCTTGAACACGGACCCCCGCGACGCGATCAACTTGCAGAAGGCGCATGCACCCAGTGCCGCCGACCGCGCCCACGCGGTGGCCTGACTGTCCTGCCTGACCGCTTCCCGAACTGTGTCCCGTCCCGTGTCGGCAACCAGCTTCTGCGCGACCTGTTCAGCCTTCTTCGCAGCCTGCTCCAGCCGTGTGTCCAGCGGCTGCAGCTGCGCATCGGTCGCCTGCTCGGGCGGGCGGTCCCAGACGTCCTTCATGGCCCACCGCAGGCTCGACTCGGACTTCTCGGCAGGCGGTGGGTCCGCCACGGGAACGGTGAACGAGCCTGGCACGCCTGCCGCGGCGCGCTGCCCGTCGTAGAACTCAGCGCCGAGAGCGGCTGACGTCGTCGCGTACTGGTCGATCACCGCCTGCATGGCCGTGATCCAGTCCGGAATCGACTGGCGAAGCCGCGCCGGGATGATCAGGCGTCGCAGCCCGCGGACGTCCCGCACGAGAAGCCGGGTCAAGCCGAGCTGAGCCGCCCGATAGCGTTCCGCGTCCTGCCCACCGTCAGAGGCCGCCGTCGCCACCGGTCACCTCCCGGGCGTCCGGCAAGGCCGCCTCGGACTGACTGTTGAGAGCAGCCAGACGATCCATGAGCTGTCCGCCAGATGCCGCGGCACCGGAGCGCCGTCGGTCGGCAGTCACACGCTGCCGCTGGCCTTCGGTGAGTCCGGCCATCTCCAACGTGACGTCGGAGTCTGCGGGCAGGATGCCCGCCTGGACCAGCTTCACGGTGGCGTCCGCCTGCGCGGCGACAGTCGGTGTCGCAGGGTTGCGCCACACCGTCTCGATACGGCGGGACTTCTCCGGCGGCTCCCCGTCGCGGACCCACAGGGCGAGGCGCATCGCCTGCTGCCACGCCGCCCCGTACCTGCGGATGCGGCGCTCGGACCGCTTCACCAGCTTGGCTTCCGTGGACCGGATGGCGTCCGCGGAGGCGGGATTGTCGGTGGTGTAGCCGAGCATGTGCGGCGGCAGACCGAACTGGCTCGACATGATCCGCGCGTACAGGTCGATGATCCGGGTCATCGCTGTCGGGTCATGCGCCGCGAACTGCCCCACCGTCGGAACATTGCCGTCCTCGTCCCGCTCCAACGCGAGGACGCGGCCGATGTACGTCTCCCACGCGGACTTCGCCGTACCGTCCGCGTCCTGGAACGCCGACTCGGAGGCGCCGAGGATGTACCGCTGCGGAGCCCCGAAGAACTCGGCGGCGACTTCCATCCCCATGAGGCGCCGGCATGCAGCGTCCGTGATCGACATGACCTCGGGCGTGATCTCGGACTTCCCGATCCGGTCAGCGGTGCGCTGACGGTTCGCCATTCGCACCACCGGCACGATGCCGAGGTTGTGCATGTCCCGGTCGACGACCTCCCAGCCGCCAGACTCCGACGGCAGGCACATCACGGTCTGATCCGGCAGGTAGAGCACCAGCATGCGTTCGTCCGGACCGGACTCGACGAACGAGTCCGCCTGACACTCCCGGAGCGCCGCCGTGCCCATACGCAGCCGGGCGTCCCACATCAGCGTCATGTCGAGCGGCGACTCCACCGAGATCAGCGGCGGGCAGTCATCGCCGCAGTCCCCAGAGCCCACCGCCAGGTACTCGCGGCCGTACACCAGCGAGTCCAGGTGCGCGAGGCTCGACTCGTCGAACAGCTCGTTGGCGTCCGCGATCTCCCGCAGCTCCGACGAGTCCGACCCGTCAGCCCACCGGAACGCCTCCAAGTCGAGGCGCTCCTCCAGGCTTTCGACACCAACCCGCGGCCAGCCGATCACGGTGTGCAGGCCCTTGAGTTGGGGAGGGATCGAAATTCCCAGGTCGCGGACAAGCTGCTCGCCGTTGAAGTAGGCGTCCCGGAGCTGAAGCTCCCAGCGGTCCCGCAGCATGTCCGCGCGCAGCACGTTGATGAGCGCCAACTCGTCATCCGACAACGTCAGCAGCGGAAGATCCGGGATGGATACGGTCATCGCAGCACCACCACCCGTCCCGACTTGCCGGCCTTCTTCTTGCCGAGCCCCTTGGCCATGGCGTCCACACGGGCCTGCCAGGCAAGCACCGCTGCAATCGCTGCGTCGATCTTCTTCGGACTGTCGGGATGTTCCTTCATGATCTGGATGCCGCTTCGCGACTCCCGCCGGCGGGCGTTGAGGACGTGGCGCATCAGCACACTCGATCCGTCATGCGTGAGCTCGCCGTCGACAACGCTCGACCGGAACTTCTCCAGGGCGCGCACGATCTGGTGCGAGCGCCCACCGGTCATCCACCACTCGATGGGGTGCTGCGTCGACGCCTTCAGCTTCAGGCGCCGGCCGTGGTCCGCCTCCCACTTCGCTACATGCGATTCCCAGCGCGCCGGGTCCGCGTACATGCCGACGACCTTGTAGTCGCGAAACGTCTCCTCGACCGTCGCCAGCACCTCCACCGTGGGAACCTGCCAGTCCTGGCCGAATGGCCCGTCCGGCTGCTCCCAGCAGCCCAGCAGGAAGAGGTGTCCGTCCGAGACGCGGCAGCCCACCAGAGCGGTTGCGTCGGTGACGCCGCGGTTTCGGCGGCGGGATCCGTCGAAGCCGAGGACTATCTCCTCGCCTTGGCCGATGACCTTGTCCGCCGCGCTTACGCCAGCCCATTCCGGCTGTGAGATCCACGAGTCGGAGGCGTGCGTGATCTGGTTCAGGAAGTCTGCGCGCGCCGTCTGGGGGTCCGTGCTCGGGTCCCAGATCGTCGCAACGATGGTATCTAGGTCGACGTGTCCGCCATTGCGGTCCGCCGAGTCGCCGTAGGTGTAAGCGAGACCGGCCGTCAGAGACTGACGGTCCGTCATGTCCGTCTCAGCCGGAGCCTCGCGGTGGTCGTAGTACAGACCATCGTCGCGGGCCCGCCCCTCGCGGATCTTTCCCCAGAAGGCTGCGGACTCCTCGGCCACGCTGCCCTCGCCGGGGATGAAGGCGTTCGGTGACTCGATCGTCGTGCCGCCGACCTTCGCTGCGTTGATCCGCATCGTCTCCGCCAGCCGGTTCCCACGGTTGGACCGCACCCACTCCTCGGTCTGGTCTAGCACCGCGAACACCGGCTTGTTGCCCTTCACTGTGCGCGCCGATGAGGTGATCGGCTCGATGCGCCCGCGCGGCAAGTTCACGAACGTGTCCAGCGGCTCCAGCCCCGGATAGGCGTCGATTACCGGCCCTTGCAACATCTCCAGTAGCGGCGCCCAGGTGTTCTTCGTCTGCGTCTCCGACACCGCGGCTATCTGCACCAGCGGGGTCCGCACCTCCGACCACGGTTTCCCGACTGGCTGGCCTTTGGCGTCCCAGCCGTCCGGCACCACGGGGCCGAGTGCCTCCACGATCGCCAAAGCTGCGAGGAATGGAGACTTTCCTCAACCCCACCCTCTGGGACGAGAGATGACGCCACGGCGGTACTTGCGCTTGCCGGTTCGCGGATCGATCTCGTAGTAGCGGAGGACGAAGTCTTCTTGCTCCGGATACAGCAGGAACGGTTCATACTCGCCACGGTCGGGTGCTGCCAGGAACTCAGAGATCCAATCGATGACCTCGTAGCCCAAAGTCGGCACCGCTCCAGGTTCAGACGGCTTCCAGGGGATGGGAATCACCCCCTTTGACGCTTGGCTCTCCAGACGGACAGGAATGAAGCGGACTTCGACATGTTGCAAGGCATGCACGCAGGCATGAGATTTCCGATGGCGTGACGCCCACCCTTCGACAGGGGTATGACGTGATCCATGGTCAGTGGCGCGCGCTCGCCGCAGTAGGCGCAACGGTTTCTGTAGCGCACACAGAGGCGGCGCCACTCTTCGCCCGTTACGACGAAGACCCCGCTTCCCTCTTCCAAGCCTTTCGGCGATTCCGTGCGGCACGACCGACATGCGGATTCGCCTTGCTGTATGCGACGGCGTAAGCCCGTCGGCGATCCCTCTCAACCACGTATCGCGCCGCGTCGTCCCGATCGCGCCGCAACTCGGAGGCCCGTAGCTTGCACGCGCGCGAGCAGTAGATCGCGTTCGACCTCATGTTGACCAAGGGACGACTGCAGATCTTGCACGACGCAGCTGGCGCCCGTAGCTCGGTATGCCCGTTAGTGATCCATCTCCGGCACGCCTGAGAGCAGTACTTGACCCGCCCATGCTGATCCGTGAGGTCGTCCCCACAACCAGGACAGAGTCGCTCTGGACGCTTATAACGCTTCCGATTGGCTGCAGTCCACTTGCAGCGTGGCGTGCAGTACTTCGATGGTCTCCGGCCCTCAAAGGGGGCAGCGCAAATGACGCAGGTAAGCTGACTCACGTCAACCTCTCACCAGGTTGGCCACGACCCCGGGGTAGCTCCAACTACCGCCGGGGTTCTTGCAGTTGAGTCTATCCGCTCACCTCATCTGGGGGCGGCAGAGCGCGCAGTACGCCGCGCCGTTCCCGAGCCGTTCTGCCACCCTCCGGCCGCTTGCCGTCCGCCTCGTCTGCCTGGGCGAACTGCATGCGCAGACGGGCCCGGTCTTCCGGCGTCGCACCGAACTTGGCCACCCGAAGCCGGAGCTCCCCGGCGGCCGACATCTCCCCCGACCACAGCCGGGCGTGGACCACCGCGGTGTCCAAGAGGAAGTCCCAGTCCGTCGACGAGAAGTGCTCCGCCTGAGGCGACGCCTTCCACATCTCCCACCAGTCCAGGGTCCGCGCCGGCCACGCGTACTCGACGAGTTCGCCGTCCTTCAATACCGACAGTGTCGGCAGCTCAGGAGGCTCCGCGTGCTCGAAGCGAAGAACCGTCTGGTCGATGGGGTCCTTGTTTCCGCGCGCTCGCCGAGAGGGGTCCTTGGGCTGAGGTCCACGGCCAGCCACTAGCCTCACCCCCTCAATGATCGAAAGTCCCCAGACCCGTCCCCGGCCTTAGCGCGTATACGGCCCCGATCCCTGAAGATCGCGTTGGGGGATCCTGGCCCAGGTGATCACAGGGCTGAGCGATCAAGGTCGGCTCGATTTGGATCCAGGTCAACCAAGCCTGGATCGAGGCGCCTCGACGACGACCGATCTTGAGCCGTCTACGGTCTTGAACCTCTTTCGATCTTCATCAATTGATCTTCAATCTTTCGATCAAGAACAAATTGATCAACATAAATCGATCAAGCTCAACGATCGATGCTCACAGACACGATGACCATGAGCACGACCGCATCACCCTGCCTGCCACGCCGGCCGACCACTCCCCCATGCCGGTGCCCCTCGAGTGGTGGGTGGGTGGTGGCCTGTGCCCTGCTCGGCATTACCCTCATGCCTCGCCTGACCGTCAGCTTTGGCGTTGCTCCCTGCCGTCGAGGGAGTGGTGTACCAGCAGCCATCCCATCGACCCATCCTCCTGTGGAGCCGGCCTGACCTCGGGTCCGCACACGCAGTCCGGCTCGGCCGTGCCGGTGTCGTGCCCGACCTGGTCGCACAGTGGCGTGACGTGAAGCGTGTCGGTCACCGCTTGCGCCTTCCGGGATTGAGTCGACTGCCTGTCGCGACACCTGTGTTCCGGATGTGCATGAGCTGGCAGTAACCCTTGGCTCGCGCTCCGAGGTACTTGGACAGCTGCCTGTTACAGCGGGTCCAGTCTCCCGGTGTCCCCCAGCGGATCTTGGCTGCGCCGGGCCCGCTGCTCCAGTACCGGCGGAGCGTCTCGGCGTTGCCGCGGTTGCGCCGGCTGCCGCGTCCCTTGCTTGCCACGGTGCTCACTCCTTTTGCGGCGCGGGCTCCAGGAGTTCGGGGTCTTCTTCAGGGTCTACCCGGATGACCGCATGGATCTTTTCGCGTGGTGCTGCAAAGCAGGTCCCGGTGTTGTCGAAGAGGGTGACCCAGTGCGGGTCGAACTGGACGGTGAGCGCGTCGTCTTCGATGAGGGTGTCGTCGCCGCGGCGTTCGGCGTGGACGATCAGGTAGGCGGGCATCAGCTCGGTGCCGTCTGCTGCGCCTGGGTGATCGTGTCGTGCACGGCCGCGACGGTCCGTTCCAGGGAGGCCTCGTTGAGCTGAGGCTTGAGCTCGATGGTGACGGATCCAATGACGGGGTTGGTCTCGTCGATGTCTGCCTGGACGGTGGGTTCGCCGTCGTTCTCGTGGATGGCGCGGGCTGCGTCTCGGACGATGTCTTCGACGAGGGCGCTGTCGAGTCCGGCGTCCGTGAGTTCGTCGGCGTAGGCGGAGAGTCGTTGTGCGGTGGTCAGGTCTGCCATGGCGCGGGCCTTTCAGCGGAGTCCTGGGTGGGGTTCTTGCGGGCGTTGCCGTCCGGGCCTGGGGTTGGCGCGCTGTGCTTCGTTGCCCTCGCGGCTGGACTTCTGGTCATGGCAGGGCCCACAGACACCTTGGAGATCCGCGTCTCCGTTGAGGTCGGCCTTGGGCACTATGTGATCGCAGAAGCGGCTGGGCCGTACTCCGCAGAGGACGCACGTCTTGTCGCGTTCCAGGATCCGCGCCCGTATCTTCGGCCAGCCAGATGGCAGCCGCTGCTTACGCCCGGAGTTCTGCCAGCCGCCGCTCATGGCGTCGGGAGTCCGTCGGTGTCGTTGCGATACTTGGCGAGCGCTTCGTGGACGCCGTCTTCGCCGCTGTCGCTGGAGTCCCACCACTCGACGGCCTTCCACACGTCGGTGAGGCGCGCCACGCGGGCGGTGGCCCTGACTTCCCATTGCCGGAGCAGGAGGAGGAGTTCTTCGGTCTCGCGTGCGGCGTCTTGGGCGTAGCCGAGGCCGGCGAGCCGGGAGGCCATGTCTTCGAGGTCGTGGCGCTGGGAGCGAAGGTCTTCAAGGTCTTGCACGTAGCAGAGGTAGTTGAAGGAGCCGCCGCTCATCGTCTACTCCCCTGCCTTCGCGGTGATCTTTCGGAAGAGGTCTTCCTGGATGGGCGTCGTGTCACTGTCGCCCTGGTCGTGGCTGTCGGTGCTCGGCAGGGTGAGGTCGTTGGCGGGGATGTCGATGGTGCGATCGGAGCAGAGGACTCCGCGCGCTCCGATCTTCTGCGCGAAGTCGTCCCAGTACGCATTGATCGCCGCACGTTCTTCCATCGTGTCGACGGTCCAGTCGTCGATGACGAGGATGAACGGGGTTTCGGTCTGGTCTCCGTTGTGGACCATGGGGAGTTCGAGGATCTGCAGGCGTGCCATCAGCCGTTCACCGCCTCGTTGTCCTGGCGGACGATGCTGCGGACGTTGGCGCGGGGGACTATGGCGATGTGGGCCGCCACTTTTGAGTGGGCGAGGACGTAGTCCTGGGCTTCGGTGTCGTACTCGACGCCGTCGGCTTCGACGGTCTCTGTGTCGCCGCTCAGGTAGTTGATCGTGTAGGTGGCCATGGGCGCGGGCTCCTGGTGGTCAGATGGTGGGGCAGTCTTCGTCGCCGAGTTCGATGTGCCGTCCGCGCCGGGTGCAGCGCGGGCAGATGCCGATGCTGCGTCCGGAGCCGGGCCCGTACTCGGGGTCGGGGATTCTGCCGCCGCTTTGGTGTCCGCCGTAGGGGCGCGAGCAGAGAACGCAGGGCAGCCAGAAGAAGCCGTTGGTTCGCGCGTACCTCTCGTGGATGCGCGTCCAAGCCTGCGGCAGGAGTCGCACCCATGCTTCTCGATGCTTCGGCGCACAGCATGCGAGGGGCGGTCGAATGCCGAGGCTCCGGTACCAGAGGCGTTCGATCCACGACGGTGGCCTCATGGTGAGCGTGACCTGATAGCGGGCCATGGGCGCGGGCCTTCCGTGGGGTCAGTGTTCGTGGATGCGGCGGAGCACGATGCCCGGCCAGGTCTGAAGTTGGTAGTCGCTGCCGCTGCAGTCCTTGATCAGGCAGATCGGTAGGGCGATACCCGAGCTGCGCTGCGACTTCGGCTCCTGTCCGATGCCGAGTTCGCGTTCGAGCCGGTCGATAAGCGCGTAGTCTGGCTTCACGTCCGGCTCCACCACCAGCATCCGAGCGTCGAGCCCTTGAAGCTGTCGACGTTGCCGCCGAGTCCGGCCATGACGGCGTCCATGTCGTCGGCATCCCACTGGTGGACGTGCGCCTCGTGCGGGTTGCCGTCGACCTCACCCTGTACGGACTCGACGATCGGCACGGAGACGAGGATGTTCCACGCCCCGGCGGCGACCGCACGCTGGAGCAGGGCCACGGCTTCGTCGCGTTCGACGTGCTCCAGAACGTCGCCGAAGATCACGAGGTCGCGGTAGAAGAGGTGCTCTTCGCTCTCGCGCGCGTCTTCGACGTGGATCTCGTCGTACATCTTCCGCGTCTTCGTGGACTTCAGCTTGTACTTGGCCACGAAGGGCTTGTGCACTTCGATGCCGGTCCACCACACGCCTTCGTGGACGGGCCGGAAGAGGCGCGCGTAGGTGCCTTCACCGGGTCCGATGTCGGTGACGGTGTCGGGGAGGTGGCGCTTGAACCGTTCGAGGGACCAGTCCTTGCCCTCGACGTCGGAAGTGGGCATGACGGGTCTCCTTACGCGGGCTGGACGATCATCCAGGCGACGACGGATGTGTCGCTGCCGCTGGAACTGGTGATCGTGAATGAGGTTCCGGCGGTGCGGGCGGAGACGCGCAGCCATCCGGGAGTGCCACCGGGTGTCTGACAGGTGAGGAAGATCCGTGAACCGGCGGTGACGGCGGTGGTGTTCACGACGCGCGTTCCGGCGGCGAGCGTGGCCACGCCCAGACGGGCGTTGGCGCCTTCGGCGATGTTGATGCCGGAACCGGGTGCCAGCAGGGAGAGGTTGCCGCTGGAGATGAGGTGTCCGGCCGCCTCGATGCTGCTGGCGCCGTAGAGGTAGCCGGGCAGGTTGAGCTGGCCGGCGCCTTGGTCAATCTGGGTGACGGTGCCTTGCAGCACGTTGGGGGTGACGTGGGCATGCGAGATCAGTGTGGCGGACACGTCGGGGTCGACGCGCACGAACGCAGCAGGGGTACCGCTCGTGGATTGTTCGACACAGCCGTGGATGAGGTGGGCGTTGCCAGTGCCGGCGAGCCAGATGCCGGTGGTGGCGTTGTTGGAGACGGAGCAGCCGGAGAGGGTGATCCCTTCCGACGACACGATTTTGAAGGGGGTGCCGTCCTGCCCGTTCTTCGCGACGGTGGCTTCGGCGCCGCAGCCGGTGAGGGTGACGGCGCTGCAGGTCGTCAGCAGGTAGCCAAGCCCGTTGCTGTCGGCGGCGCACCCGGAGAGGGCGGAGTAGAACAGGCGGGGCAGGTTGTAGCCGATCTGCCCGTTGTTGTTGGCGTAGCAGCCGGTGAATGTGCAGGATGTCGACGATCCGGTGGAGTGGATGTTGAAGCCGTGCCGTTTGTTGCTGACCGCGATGACGCCCGTGAATGTCGACACGATGGGGGTGTCGATGTCGATGCCGTCCAGGCCGAATGTGGCTACGGTCACGTTGTCGAGCCGCACGTAGGGGACGGCGTCGCCTGCGGCCAGGGCGAGTTTCAGGCCGGTTCCGGTGCCGGTGCCGGGCCCGGACAGGGTGAGGTCCGACAGGGTGAAACGGATGCGGTCGGTGCCGGTGATGCCGTTCGCGGTGGTGCTGGACTGGGCGAGGACGGTCACGGCTGCTCCGGCGCCCCGGATTTGCACGTTGTCTGCGGCGGCGGCGAGGGAGGCGGTGAGCCGGTAGGTGCCTGCCGGGATGTAGACGACGCTGCCGGTGGTGGCTGCGGTGGTGATGGCGGCTTGGATGGCGGCGGTGTCGTCGGTGGTGCCGTTGCCTCGCGCGTTGTAGGGGCCCCGCCGGACGTTGATCCAGTCGGTGACGCCGGTGGTGACGAGGCTGTCGGCGTATGCCCGGTCTCCGTGCGGGTCGGTGGCGTCTGTGTGGTCCAGGAGCGCCGCAGAGGAGTATGCGCGGTCTCCGTGCGGGTCGGCGGCGGTGCTGTGGGCAGCTATTTTGGCTGTCGCGTCCGCGGCGGCTGTGTCGGTGGCTGCTGTCACGGCGGCGGTCTGGGCGGCTGCTGCCGCACCTGCCGGGTCGGCGCCTACGTCTTCGGCGTCGAGGGTGACGCCGCCTGTGCGCCCGTTGACGGAGGAGACGAGCCCGGCGGTGACATCGATGACGCGGGCCTGCTGCCCGCCGTTGACGTTGATCTGGTCGGGCCCGGTTTCGCCGGTGACGACGAGTTTCACCGTGTCACTTCCAAACTGATCATTGCTTTGCCCTGCAGGAGCCGGACGACCGTGGACCCGAGGACTACTTCGAGGTCCCAGCGTCCGTCGCGGGTGAGGGTCTGGGTGACCGATGCGGGGATGGCGAGACGGATCGTCGCCCCGTCGACCGTGAGGAACGGCGTGAGGTCGAGGATCAGCTCGCCGCTCGCGTAGGCGGAGGTGCGGATCTGGGCGCGCGCCGACCAGCCCGCCCACGTGAAATCAGGGTCGTTGGCGACGGTGAACCGCTGCAAGAAGCTCGCGCCTTGCTCGATGTACAGGTCCCAGTCCCCCGCGGCCATATCTGCCACCTCCGGGATCTGACTGCTTGCCGCGACGACAGTGGCGTCGGTATGGGCGCTTCCACTTCCCGCACCGTGAAAGATCGGAATGCCGGTGGCGGTGGCGCCGGATTGCGCTGCGCCCGTGGCGGTACCGAGTGCGGTGAGTGCGCCGGTGGCGGTGGCATTGCTTTGGGCGCTGCCGCTGGCGCTACCGGTGAAGACGGCAGCATCGGAGAGTGTGTTGAAGCTGTCGTACTCGGCGAAATCGGCTGTCCCGGCGTCGCGGTGCGCGGACAGGTCGAGGGCGCACTGGTCGGTGGAAGCGGTGACCCAGGCGGGGGTGGCGAGCGTCCTGCGGTTCGTCCAGGTGGTGCCGTCCGGGGACGTGTCCCAGGAGACGGTGCCCGCCGCCTCACTCAGCCGCAGGAACCGGTGGTCGGTTGCCGAATAGGTGACGGCCACGGCGTCAGGGTCGGTGTATCCCGTGTCGCTCTTGAACAGGAGTTGCCCCGACACAGTGTTGATGGCGAACCCGATCCGACACCCGTACAGAGGTCCGCCGGTCTCCTCGATGCCGGGCGCGTTCACGAACACGGACGCGTAGGCCTCGGTGGCGCCTGCCGCCGCGGGCAGGGTGACGATGGCGACGTAGAAGCCACCGTCGGTCAGTGTCCACGAGTTGGCGGTCTGGTAGCCGGCGTATGCGGTGGTGCAGGGGACGCGTGCCCTACCGCCGGTTTCGGTGACGCCGCCGTAGGCGTTGCCCCAGTCCGGGCCTATGCCACCGTCGTTGAAGGTGTCGATGAGGGTAGACAGGTTCGGCATGGTGCCTCCCTGTCAGCTGATTGACAGTCCGAACCCACCTGCTGTGATCTTAAATTCTGATCCGGCGGGCAGGGTCTGGCTGGCGTCGAGGGGCCCGTACCAGAGCCGTACCGGAGTTGAGGCGTTGTCCCAGATTTCCCAGCCGACGATCGTGCAGGCGGGCATTCCCGTCCACAGCAAGTCGGCCGAGTTGGTCGTGGCGCCGCCCGCGGCGGCGGCGACGGCGAGGCTCTGGCGGGTGTAGGCGCCGCCGGCAACTTCGGTGCCCGCAGTCGCGTCGTCGCCGATCGCAGTGAGCAATGCGACCTTGAGCGGTGTTGTCGGCCTGGTTGGTGTCCCAACACCGTTGAGCCAGTCCATGAGGAGGTTCTCGGCCGTGTTCGAAAGGTTGTCGGCCACGCGGCCTCCTTCGATGGGGCGCCGCGTGGCGCGGGGTCAGGTGATGTGGAGTGTTCCGGCGAGCCGGACCAGGTTTTCGGCGCCGGGAGGGTCGACCGAGATCCACACGCGGTAGGTGCCTCGGGTGAGGGTGAGCGCGCCACTGTCGGGTCCGATAAGGATGCGGGCGGTGCTGCCAGCCCATTCGGCGGTCTGCCAGTCTCCGGGCGCCGGGTTGTCGCCGTGCGCCACCGCAGCGATCCGCACCGGGCTGCCGGTGACGTCGACACCAGCAGGGGCAGTGACGGGGATGTGCAGGTACTCGGTGGAGGTGGCGGGGATCAGCACGGGGCACCCGCCTTCCAGCCACTCGACTGTGGCGGGCCCACCGCGTAGGGCGCACCGTGCGGCGGGCCGACGGTGATGTCGATGTCCACGTCGATCCCGGGGCCGGCCGAGGTGAGCGGCCTGGCCGTGGCTGTCTCGGCGGCAGTGCCGAGGACGGCGGTCTTCGCGCCCGCCAGCGGCAGGGCCGTCTCAACACCCGCCGCGGGGCCGAGGGTTCGACTCGTGACACCCGCAAGGGCCTGCGCGGTCCCGGCTTCGAGCGCAACGTCGAGCAGGACCGTCTTGCTGCCGGTGAGCGGCCAAGCCGTCTCGGTCGCGGAACCGCCCCCGAGGCTCGCCGTCTTGGCGCCGGTCAGCGCCTGAGCTGTCTCCGTGACGGCCGCCCGGTCGAGCGGAACGCTCACCCCTGCGGTCACGTCGCCAGCGGTGAAGTCATCGAAGCGGAGGCTGCTGACGGCCATGACGCGGAGCCCGACGTTCGTGCCGGTAGTCACGGACGTGTTGGCGACGGAGACGCGTTCGATGCCGTTGACGAAGCCCTTGATGACGCTTCCCACTGCCTGCACTTTCGCGACGTCGCCGGGCACGACGGGCACCGCATAGGTGCCGATCATGGTGAAGCTGCCGCCAGAGACCGCGAACAGATCCCACGAGGACCCGTTGGTTCGCCACAGATAGCCGCTGCTGAACGTCGCCGTGCCGCGACACCACACACCCTGACTCGCCGCCGTCGTGGCGACGATGGTGAACTGCGAGAAGTTGTCGCTGCTCTCCATCGGTGTGGCGGCGCGCAGGATCGTCGACCCGCCTGAGTTGTCGGGCGCCAGCCTGCCGCCGATGATCGACCAGTCGCCGGACACCTCAACCCAGCCGGGCCCGAGGTCGGTGCTGTCGGGCCGGTTGAAGTCGTCGCTGAAGGCGGCCACTAGGCGGCCGAGTTGACTCGGGCGAAGTCCGTGATCGTCAGCGTGAACGCGTTCCCGTCGGGTGTCCAGGTCACGTCGTGCTTGGTGAGCGGGATCAGGTCCGCGTCGGTTCCGCCTGTGGTGTCGGGGTCGTAGCAGATGACGACGGCTCCGACGGGGTTGCCGGTGGGTGAGCTCCAGGTGACATCGGCGGCGTCGATGTTCACGCGATCGTTGGTGTCGTCGACGGTCACCGTGACGCCGGTCAGAGGCTTGCGGCCCACCGTCGTCTGCTCGTTGGTGCTTCCGGCGACGACGTCAGCGACCGTGTCCTTGTCGCGGAGCACGGCGTCCGTCTCCAGGCCGCTGGCCTCCAACGGGATGAGGATCAGGCCGTCGTTCGCGGCGGGCAGTGAGGCAAGGTGAGCGACCCTACCGAGGGCCACGTTGAAGACGACGTTCATCGCCGGAGTCCCCTCGGGAGGCTGGGTGTTGGGGTGTCCCGCCGCCCGACGGGGGGCGTGAGCGGCGGGACGTGGGCGGCATGAGCCGACCGCCCGTATTGGGGTGTCCGGGCTCTGCTCCCCCACGGAGCAGAGCCCGGACACGGTGGGCCGAGCGCGTGGCGCTACGAGACCCGACCTGCGCGACCACCAAGTGCGCAGGGGCTGTTAGGCGGCCTGGTACGTGCGTCGGGCCCGCTCGCGGGTGGCCTTCTCGGCGGCGATGACGTCGATCGCACGGAACATCGGGCGGTCCTTGCGGTCGCGCCCGGCGACCTTCAGGTGGCCGCGGTACCGCCAGTTGTGAACGACGTTCGGGGACACCTGGGCCGCCTCGGCTGCTTGGCCGACGGTCCACAGTGTTGTCTGCAGGTCCACTGACAGATCGACCATGGTCACGTCCTCCGTTCCATACATGACGAAAGGCCCCGCTGATGTTCGGCGAGGCCTTGAGCATGTGTGGACATGCTTATCCGCGACCGATCTTCACGCATGAGAGCACAGGAAGTCAAGCGGCCTGAGTGACCACTGCGGCAAGGGCCTTGACGTAGGTGTCGTACTCGGCGCTCGTCATGATGCGGCGGCAGTCCGGGTCCCGGCATTCGATGTAGGGCCGGTCGTCGACGAGGCGGAGGTCGCGGGACTCGGCGAGGTAGGGGCCCTTGCATCGGGGGCAGGGCGCCATCTTGCGGACGTCGCGTTGCGGATGCTGCTTGGTGAAGCGCTGGGCTGTGGCGTGCCAGTGGCGGATCTGTCCGCCCGGGTTGGCGTTGCCGTTGTCGTGGGGTTCGCCTGCGGCGGGGTGTAGTTGCATCATCCAGTCGAGGTGTCCGGCCAGCGTGTTGCAGGCGGAGCTGATCCGGCGGCCTTCACGGGTGCCCGTGGGGGTGGGGTCGAAGTCGGCCTGCCAGATGCGGCGTTGCACGAGGACGTCGGCGACGAGCTCCTCCATCTCCCCGAGGAGTGCGTCGATGAGGAGCCGGGCGGCTTGGCCGGGCCAGGCGGGGGTGTCGTTGGGCCGGCTTCCGATGGTGGCGGTGTTCTGCGGTCGGGTGCCGTAGATCGCTTCGAGTTGTATCTGAGTGAGGAGTTCGGGGAGTTCGCCGACTTGGTGCCGTGCGCGTTCGACGCAGTCGTAGCACTGGACAGGCTGTCCCCAGGCTGGCGTGATGAGGTGGTCGGCACCGGTCTCCTGGAGGACGGTTTCGGCTCGGCGCCAGGCGTTGTTGCAGGGGCCGGGGCAGGGCTTCTGGGTGGGGTGGTCGTGCACGGTCGGCTCCTCGGGTGGTACGGGAAGCAGGGGTCACACTGAGCCAATGATGCCCGAAGGGTTGACACAGCTAGGCCAATGACGCAGGAACATGCGTGAGCCCCAGCCCGGTCGGCGGGGCTGGGGCTCGACGGCGGGTGGTCAGACCTGAGTCCAGGGCTTCCCGCTGCGCTCCTCGTAGGTGCTCCGGAACGGCCGCTCGTGCTTGAGGACTTCCTCGACGACGCGCTCGGCGAGCTGGGCTCCGACCAGGGCACGGAATCGCTCGGCCTCCTGGACGTTCATGGCGACGCTGTACTTGCTGTAGAGCAGCGACTGCGGGTCGGGGCCGCCGCCGTAGGTGAGGCTCGCCTCGATGGTGTCGTCGTCGGGGCCGGGCATGATGTCGATGTTGTAGATGCGGGCCTGTCGTCCAGGCGTGTCCGGGTCGGTGAACTCTGCGAACCCGTTCATCATGTCCCGCGTGATGTGCGGGGCGGTGCCGGGGACGTCGTGGTGGAGGGGCCAGAGTTCGAAGCCGAGTCCGGCGGCTTCCAGGGCCGTGGCAGCCTCGAAGATGGCGTGTGCTTGACGCAGCCTCATGACGGCAATTCTCCATCCTCGCGCTCGGCGAGTTCGGCGCAGTAGAACGCGAACTTGTGGCTGTAGTCGGAGTGCCCTGCGGCGAGCCGGTCGGCGCGGATGATGCCGTCGACCGGGACGGGCGGGAGGCCGCGTTCGGCGCGGATCGCGTTGACGGCGTCGTGCATGCAGGCCCGCTCGTAGGCGGCCCACTCGCACTCAGGGCCGCCGGGTCCGTCAACCAGGCCGAGGCGCTGGTCGCGTTCGGCCTGAACGGCGGCCAGGGTGGCGCGCAGCATGTCGGTCGCGGCCTTCAGGGTCGTCATCGGTCAGTCCTCGCCTCGGCCGGTGGCGGCATCGATGGCGTCCGCGAGTTCGAGGATGCTGAGGCCGACGCGTCCGGACCAGGTGTGGCCTTCGCTGCGCACAGCTTCCGCATCTCGACGGGCCACGGCGGCGTTCAGGAGGTCGCGAGTTCGGTCCGCCTCCGGTGCTGCAATCAGGACCAGATCCTCGTTCGCGATGCGGTGAGCTTCAGCAAGGTCCATGATCACTCCTCGTCTCGGTCGAAGTAGGCGCGGTCGCGTCGTGCGCTCTCGCGCGGGTCGTCTTCCCACCAGCCATACGCCCGCCCAGGCTCAACCAGCGGCGGCCCGGCAGGCGTTGACCGGGGCGGGGCGGCAGGCATCAGAAGAACTCACCGTCGTACAGTTCGTAGCCTTCGGCGTCGACCATCTCGCCAGGCCGGGACGCTCCCCTGATCCCGAACCGCTTCTGTCGGGGCCAGCCGCGCGCGTCGGTGCGCTCGACGATGGTCATCCCCATCTCCTGTGCCGTGACCTCGTAGCCGGACTCGGCGCGGATCGTGACGTCGGGCCGGACCAGGAATTCCTTCCACGCCGCGAAGCTGGTCAGCCCCATGTCGGGGTGGGCCCGCAGCAGGAAGCGGTGCCCGGAGGCGTGCTGGCCGATGTGCAGGCCTTCACCATCCGGGTCGCCGCCGGGGAACGGGCCGAACGCGTAGTAGTTGGTGCTCACCGGTATTCCTTCGTCTTGGGGCCGGGCAGGTTCTCCCAGCTGTACGGCGTTCTGGTCGGGCTGGGCCGGATGGGGGTTACGCCTGCTGGTCGGTGGTGTCGGGCGGGGTGTAGTCGTCGGGGTAGATGCCGATGATGTGGACGTCGTCGTCGGCGTCCGTGCCGTCGGGGTTGTAGTCGTTGTAGATCCCGATGTGGTGCGGCATATCAGTACTCCTTGTTGGCGAGTTGGGGCAGATCGTTCCACCGGTACACACCCTGCGTGCGGGCGAGTTGCTTGTTGGCCTTCGCGATCTCTGCGGCGCGGAGGTGGCGGCCGTGTTCGCGGGCGTTCGGGTCCTGGCACGTCCCCGCCTGCGCGACAAGCAGCACACCCGCACGGTGGGCGGCCTCCGCCGGGGTGCGTGGCGGGGACGGGAAGACGCGGTCGAGCGCCTCCGTCGGGACCGGGATACCAGTGCGCGGCGGGGAGATCACGACGAGTCCTCGGCGATGCGGGCGGCGTTCTCCATGTCGGCGTCGCTCTGCGGTGTGCCGCCGCCGTTGACCAGTACGTAGATCGCGGCCTCTTCCTGCACCGTGGCGACTCGTGCCGTCGCGATGGCCAGGTGGGCACGGTTCGCGAACTGACGCTGCCGGACCAGACTCAGGCCGCCCCAGCGAACGTAGGGACCGTCGTGGGTGTCCACGGTCTGCGTCACATGCTGCGGCTCGAACCAGGAGGCGGGAACGGCGAGTTCGTCGCCGAACCATGCGCGGGCGGCGCTGATGCGCTGCTGCCCGTCGATACAGGCGTAGATGGGCTCGTCGCGCTCGCTCGGGTCGTATCCGTTGGCGGCCTTCCACTCGGGCGTGGAACGGTCGTTGAAGATGACGACGCCGGTGGGAGTGCCGGTGAGCCACGAACGGACCAGGGCGATCTGCTGGTCCTCGGTCCAGACCTGGCCGCGCTGGTAGGGCGGGTTGAGGTCGAGGCCGAACGACTCACTGAACGACCGGACGATCTCGCGCGCCTGGCGGTCAGCGGTGTTCAGGCTGAGGTGCTCCAGTGGGGCAGAGGTCTGGCGAGTCATCTCGGGCTCCTTTACGCGGCGAGCGCCAACTTGCTGGCGGCGAGGACGTAGGCGGGCTTGCGGGGCCGGTACACGGTGACGATCACGGCGACCTGCTGCCGCGTGTAGCGGACGCAGGCGCGGGCCCGACCCTTGCGGTAGGCGACCCCCGTGACGCCGACGACACCGAGTTTGGCGGCGGCTTTGCGGAGGCTGGCCGCGACCGTGCGGGCCGCCTTCACGCCGAGGCCGGCGGCTATCGCGTGCGTCGCCAGAGTGGCCGGGCCGCGACGGATACGCGCCTGGGCTCGGGACTGGGCGCGGCGGGCACGCACGGCCTGGCGGCGGATGCGGTTCGAGCGGATCACGGTTCCCCCTGGGTGCGGTTGTGCGGTGGATCGGCGGGCCCGGCCTCCCCCGGCCGGGCCCTCGGGTGTCAGGCCTTGCGCGCCAGCAGGTACGGCTTGCGGGAGCGAGGACCTCGGCGCTCCACCGTGTAACCAGCGGCTTCGAGGGTCTTGGCGTAGGCGTCGACCATCTCGTGGCGCTCGGCGGCCATCTCGTCGTCGGTCTGGCGGTCGTCGTCCAGCAGGTCGGGCTCGGGGATCAGGTGCGCGACCCGGACCTTGCCGTCACGGCCCTCGTCGACGACGTAGCCGGGTGCGGTGCACTTCCCGTAGCGGTCGCTGACGGAGACCTTGTGCTTGGCGAACAGGACGCGTGCCGCCTGGTCGACGGTCTGCGAGAAGACGAAGCCGGGCATTTGAACCCTCCTAGTTGGTGCCCCAAAGCTCTGGGCGATAAGTCCACACTAGAGGCCAACACATTGGCCACGCAATAGGCCAACACGTTTGCCTACATGATTCTTTAGCGCCCACCGAACTGGCCTTCCCGTTGGCCAACGCGTTGTGCGAACATGACCCCATGGCCACCGACTACACCCCCGACGACGAGAACCTGCGGCTCTACGCCCGCCACAAGCGCCACCACGAAGCCGCCAAGGCCGACCTGGCCGAGGTGCGCGAGCGTGCAGCCGAGGACCTGAAGGCCGGTGCAACGCCCGCCGAACTCGCCAAGCTCACCGGCCTATCCGACGAGTTCTTCCGCCGCATCGCCCGCAACGTCGGCGCCGAACGCAAGAGGGAACCGACCGTCGGGCGCGAAGTCGAAGCCAAGAGGGCGACCAAGCCCGACGCCTAATCCCCCGATTCCCGCCCTACTCCCCCACACGGCACGCCACACTGCCGCCATGGACGAGGTCGTGTTCATGGTGCGCGCCGGCTCCCAGGCAGCCTGCCTGGAGCAACTCCGGCTGCTGTGCGAGCGGATGGGCTTGCAGCCCGCCACCACACCCACGGACGCAGCCGGCCGAGGCTGGGTGGCGCGTGCCGTACCCCAGACGAAGGCCCCGGACGCCGAGGATGGCGGCCGGGGCCCTGTCGTTGGCGGGTAGGTCAGGCGACCGGGGCCTGCGTCCTCTGCCGAAAGGCAACCCTCGCAGCGTCCTCCCACTCGCCCTTGGCGAGCATCCGGTGCGCTCCTTCAGCGAGTTCGCCGCTGGTGTAGATGGGCTCCAGCACCGGGCTTCCTTCCTGCTCGTAGCCCGCATAGCGCCAGACGATGCCGCGCGCGTCGTAGCGGACCCCAACCGGCAGGAAGCGGTCACGCAGGTCGAACTCCTCGCCGGTGTCCGGGTGGATCCAGCGGTTGGCCTCGGCGGCGGCCTTGCCGCACCGCCCGCACTGGTTGCCGATGTTCAGGTGCTTGCCGCAGAAGTAGCCGCCGCACCCGTGCTCGTCACCGCCGGGCGACTTGCCGCACAGGTAGGCGAGACCGCGGTCGATCTTCTCCCCGCATCCCTTCTCCTCGCAGGCGGTCTCGATGCCGTACCCGGCCGCGATCTCTTCGCCGTTGCGGCTGATCTCGTAGTGCGCGTATCCCATGGGTTGATCCCTTCTCGTAGCCTCTATGGCAGCACCCCGGCGCTAAGCCCGCCGGGGTGCGCTGATGTTGCGGGTCAGGTTGCGGTTCCGACATATCCGGCGCAGATGAGCGTAACGTCCACGGACTCCACACCGGCGGCCTTGCCGGTGCGGAACCACCAGGGCTGCTCATAGCAGTTCCCGTCGCAGTCGTCGCCATCCGGGACGCAGTGGCCGGACTCGTGCCGGTCGAACCATCCGTGCTGGTGCTCGAGCGTCGCCGGGTCGGCGGTGTAGCCGGTGCGAATCCGGGCCTGCGCTTCGGCGGCGGTGATGTGGCCGAGGAACAGGTAGGAGCTGTACTCGTCGAGCCAGACGACGAACTGGTCCTCGGGGCAGCCGTCGAGAACGTCCTTCAGGGCGAGCGCGGTTGTCGTCAGCGCGGTGCTCATCGCGTCGCCGCCTCCTTCCGCCCGCGCACAGCTGCGGCGACGGACGCACCGCCGACAGCGAGCACGCCCGCAGACGCGGCGACGAGCGTGTCGGGCGCACCCGCCGCGTGACTGGCGACCGCGACCGCAGCAAGCGCGGCCGTCGTACCCGCGGCGAGCATCACCAGGCGACGCGGGGCAGGGAGCTGACTCATGCCGCTACTCCCGTCAGGTCGACCTTCTCGCCGAACGCGTTCTCCGGGTGCAGCAGGTCGCCGTCGAACGCGACCGTCTCCTCGAAACCTGGGGTGTGGATGTTGAGCAGGTACGTCGCGTACCGGATGTCGATCTGGTCGTGGAGGTCGGTGTTGAAACCGCCGACACGCTGGGCTTCGTCGATGGCCGCGAACGCCATGGCGACGACGGGCGCGGTGTGGGCTCCCGCCCGGTGAGCCTTGTTCGCTTCGACGCCGAGCGCAATCGCGTGCTCGCGCAGAGCCTCCACGTTCGGCGTCGCGGTCTTCACAGCGGTTTCCGTGAGGTCGACGATCTCACCGAGAGAATTCTCCGGGTGGTCGAGGTCGCCGTCGATAGCGAGCGTCCCGATGTAGCCGGGCGTCCACCGGTTGCGGATCTCCTCGATGAGGCGCTCGTTGGCCTGCCGGTGGATGTCCGTGAACGAGGCTCCCGCGGCCATCGCGGCGTTCTGCGCGGCGTCGGACTTCTCCAGCAGCTGTCGGCAGTTGTCGCCGACAACGCCCGCGAGGCGCGCCTTGTCCTCCTCGAACGCGTACCGGACCGCGAGCTCAGTCAGCTCGGCGAGAGTCGGGGTGGTGGTCGTGTCGGTCATTTCTTCTCCTTGGCGTTGTTGGTTGTGGCGAAGATGCCGTAGGTCTTGGTCTCGGTCTGGCTGTGGTCTTGGTGGACGTCGCCGTGGAAGTGCTGGTGGATGTCACGGCCCGCTTCGGCGTGCTGGTTGGCGCGTCTGATGACACGGCTGATCGCGAGGGCGAGGGCGGTGGGGGCGCCGAACACGATGGCGATCACGGTCGGGTTGGCGTACCCGGAGGCCCACAGGATTCCGGCGACGGGCGTGCCGAGCATGAACCCGCTGGCGCCTCCGGCGAGCATGAGCCCACTGAGGTCGGTGGCCCGTTGACTCATGGGGGTGCGGCCCGGCTGCGGTGCAGGCGGCGGGCTGACGCGAGGCCCCTCGACGGGAGCGTGAACCACCTTGGGTACGGGCTTGCTGTAGATGCGCTCGATGTCGTCGAGGATCTTCTGCGTCTCCGGGGACACCGATCGCTGCCCAGCCATGGGAGTGGTCGGGCGTGGCTCGGGCAGCGCGTTCATGGGCTACTGGTCCTTTCCGGGGTGTGCTGGCAGGCGGCGGGCAAGGGCTTCGAGGTTGCGGGCTTGCTGTTCGTGGATGTCGAGCTGGCTGTCGTAGCGGGTTCGCAGGCCGCGGTCATCGGGGTCGGCACCGAAACACATACGCAGGTAGCGGATCTTCAAGTCGCGTGCTGCGTGCTGGCTTAGCTGTACGGCATGGGCGAGCTCGTGGAGGAGCGTCGCGTCGAGTTCCCGCAGGTCTCCCTTATGCCTGGCCCCGTTGACCAGAACAGTCGTGCCGCTGCCGTTCAGGACGGTCAACCCGAGACAGGTGCGTCCCCGTTGGGATTCCACTCGGGCGCGGAGGCGACGGGAGCGGCGTGCTTCACCGGCCACGGCCAGGTCTGCCCGGTAGCCGAGGGCGGCGAGACCTGCCCCGTCGGTCAGGACGAGCTGGGTCGCGCCGAGACGGCCACCGAGGCGGGAAGCCACAATCTCGCCAGCCTGGTCTGCGACCTGCTCTATGCGGGCCTTCTGCCGGCCGGTTGAGCTGGTGGACCGGTGGACGGTGAGGCGCATGGCTCAGGCCTCGAAGTCTTCGGCGAGGGCCTCGACGGTGCGCTTGTCGTTGATGCGCTCGACGAGCGGGCCGCGGTGGAGGGTCAGGGTCATCTCGACTGGCGTCTCGCGCTCCCGCTGCATGACGCCTTGAGAGCCGGGGGCGAGGCTGGCCATGTGGGCGTCGAGCATCTTGCCGGCCGCGTCGAGGAACTCCTGGGCTTCGCGGACGGTGGTCGCGGCCCAGGCGTAGTTGGGCGGGTTGAACAGCATGTTGATTCGTCCCGTATCTAGTGGTTTGTCCCAGCTGACAGTCAGTGGGCTGTCAGCCGGGGGTGTCAGGGGGTGTCAGTCACGCGCGCGCGGGCGCGTTACCTAAGGCGGGGAGGGGTGTCAGAGCCGCTGACACCCCTCCTGACACCTTGATCAGGTGTCAGCCCGGTGTCACCGCAGGTCAAGCGGGTGTCAGCGACGGGTACAGCAGCTTGTACGTGCCCGGCTCGTCCGTCTCCTTCAAGTGCTCGCCCTCGTCGGCGAGTTCGGTGAGCTTGCCCGACAGCCATGCCCGCGACTTGCCGTAGCGGCCCTGTTTGCCGTGCGGCTGGAAGTGCCGCGGGCCAACCTCGGTCAAGCCCTGCTGGCGGAACTCGTCGAGCATCTGCATCAACTCCGCCTCCGCCTGTGCCTGCGACTTGTCGTCTTCACGGTCCTCGCCGCCCTGGCCGCCGAAGTGCCACACCTTGTCGGCCGGCACGGGGGCGATCTCCTCGTCGGGGTCGACGACGGGATCCGGGTCGTTCATGTCCTCGCCGGGGACCATCTCCGTCACGTCACGCATGACCTGACGCTCCAGCAGCGCTTCGTCCTCCCGCTCTTCGTCCTCCTTGCTCATGACGGTCTCCTTGGTATCGATGCTGGTCAGGGCCTGGCCAGGCATGTAGATGGTGCGGTTGGCGTAGGCCTCCCCCGCGGCGTTGGTGGTGGTCGCGCCCGCAGGGGTGGGGGTGTAGAAGCGTTCGAGGACGGCGCGGATCTCGTCGTCGGGGATCGGGGACCAGGTGCGGGCCTTCATGGCGTAGCGCTCCTCGTCGACGCCGGGGGCGACGAGGTAGTTGTAGCCGGGCTTCCGGTTCTCCCAGGCCTCCGGTCGGGCGCCTGCGTCGCGCACGTCGTCGGGCAGCGCCATGTCGGCGGTCGTGGAGCCCTTGACGCCGAAGACGAAGGCGCCGCCGAGCTGTTCGCGCACGTCTGTGGGCATGGACGTGGCGGAGGGGCGCTGCTGGGAGACGATGATGCTGCCGCCCGCGGACCGGAGCGCTTCGACGACGGCCTCCATCTCGGCTCCGTCGCGGAAGAAGCTGGCGGACTCCTCCACCCAGACGATCAGGTAGGGCATGCCCAGCTTGTCGAACGCCTCGGGGGTCCAGTTCTTGAACCCGTGGCGGCCGAGTTCGTCGGCGCGCGCCTTAATAACCTGCGGCAACGCGTCGATCATCGCGTGGCCGCCCGGCTTCGTCATCTCCACCCAGTCCAGGTAGGGCAGCAGCGGGCCGAGAGTCTGCATGCCCTTGACCGCGTCGATCGCCCACACGATGCAGTCGCGCCTGGTCAGCGCCTCGATGATGGCCCACGTCATGCCGGTGGACTTGGCGGAGCCGTTCATTCCGGCGACGAGGAAGTGGGTGGCGTTGCGCTTCTCGGCGGCGGGGAACCAGAACTGTTCGATCTCCCCGTCCTCGTAGATGCCGACCTGGACGGGCTCCACGATGGAGGCGCCGGGCGCGGACGGGCCGGGGTAGTCGGCGCCGTCGGAGAGCATGTCCTTGGGTACGAACACGAACTCGCCCTCGGACGCGTTCTCGGGGTCGGCCACGATGCGGATGCTGTTGGGTGAAATGCCCAGCTCACTGGCGATGTTGTTGATCCGGTTACCCAGGTCGGAGTTGGTGATCTCGCCGCCTGCGAGCTTGTACGGGGCGGTGACCTTGTTCGGCTCCACCTTCGGCTCCCCGCGCAGCGCGGCCTTCGCCTTGCCCAGCGACTTCACCAACAGCCCTGTCTCGCTCGCCGCCTGGTCGCCGGTCTTCGCGTCCGGGTTGACGCGGAGGACCTGCCGCATATTCCAGCCGCCAGCCGCGACCATGCCGCCGATCGCCCAAGTTGAGGCGAGGAACGGGTCGAGCGGGTCGGTGACCGTGGCGACCACCAGGTAGGACGTGCCCGCAGCCGTCGACAGGGTGGCGTGCAGGCGGCGCGGTCGCGTCGTGCCGTCGCCCGCCCACCACGTGGTTGCCGTCAACACGCCGGCGGCGACGGTGAGTCCGGCGCCGGCGAGTGGCGAGCCGCCCCACACGGCGTGCATACCGATGCTCGCGGGCATGCTGGCGGCCATGCCGTACCAGGGCCGCATGCGCGGGTGCTTCACGGCCTTCCACAGATCGGCCTTGGGGCTGTCAGCCACGGTGTCACCTCGGGTGTCAGAACGGTGTCAGTGCAGGTGGGAGGGGTGTCAGCGGTTGGCGGCTAGCGCCATGTAGATCAGGAAGAGGACGAGGGCGGCGAGGATCCCGTCGCGGAGGAGGACGGCGTACTGACGGTTGAGCCACAGCGCGAACAAACCCGCTGCGGCCACCGCCACAACAAGATCGATCACCAGCCGTTCTTCCAGACCGTGCCGGTACCGCGGCGAGGAGGAACACGCGGGTCACCCTGCCGTCGCCCACTGCTGATCTGCGCCAGTTCAGCCTGGAACTCGCGGGTGAACGTCGCCCACAGCGCGGACGCCTGCTTCGAAATCAGCTTCTCGGCGGCGGCAATCCGCTTCAGATGCCGAGTGACGCGGCGGGCACGAGCCCTCGATCCAGCCATCGATCCGTGCTGGTCAGGGATGCTGCGCAGCGCAGACTCCAGCACCTCGGAGTCGAGAGCGCGCTCAACAGCCCGCGGCCGGGCCTCCTTACGCAGCGACTCGCAGTACGCGCGAATGTCCTCGTCGCTGGTGAACCCCGACCCCGGGGTCGCCCGACGGCCCGCACCGGAGCCGCCTCCACCCTGGACCACGGTCGTGCGGTTGTAGCTGAACGACAGCGGCGGCAGCGACGGCACATCCGGCACCAACGACAGCTTGTTGATGTTGACCTTGCCGGAGTACTTCTTGCCGTTCCTGTTCCCGTTCGCAGGCGCTGGCGCGGTGTTCGAGGGCGGGTAGTTCGGCGGCGGCGGGACGCGTTCGCCGGTGTCAGCGTTGATCCGCGGCCTGTTGCCGTCGATCTGCTGCCTAATCCGACGGTTGTTGAGCCGGTTCGTCGATCCGACATCGGCCATGTGGGCGCCTCCTCGGGCGAACGTGCGGCAATCGCCGCAGGGTGGGTCAAGATCCCGTGAGCGGGGTGATGTTGTCCGCGCCGAGTGCGGCGAGATGCGGCTCCTGCTGTTCGATCTCGGCACGGAGCTTGTTGGCGTACTGACGCGAGTCGTATTGGGATTTGATCCGCTTCAACTCGGCAATGAGTTCGCCTTCTTGGGGGCGTCGGCCGAGGGAGTCGTAGAGCGCCCTGAGGGCGTCCCTTGCTTCGGCTCGGGTGGCGCCCTCGGGGCGCTTCTTGCTGCTCTTCTTGGGGCGCTCCGTGGCGGACCTCTTGGTGGTCTTGGTAGCGCTCTCGTGGCGGCTCTTCGCGGCGCTCTCGTGGCGCTCATCCGCCGCCGCGGTGACGTCCACGGGGGCGCCTGTCGTGGCGGCCTTCTGTGCACGTCGCAGAGCTTCGGGGAATGCCACGCCGGCGTCGTACAGGTCAAGCGGCATGAGGTCGATTTTCGTCGCCAGCTGCCGCCACCCCGTGCCCTTGCGGGTGCGGGCCCAGCGGGTCCTGTGCTTCGTCTGGAGCTGACGGATGTAGACGAGGCGCTGTCCCTCGTCCTCGATCGCCTGGCTCAAGTCGCGGACGGTCCAGACGTGCTGGCGCCGCCACAGCCGGCACGTCGACCGGAACGCCAACGCCCACCGGATCAGCTTTGGCGTCTGCGTGTGCTCCTTCGCCTCCACGTCCGCGAGTCGACCGATGGCGTGCCGGGCCGCCTCGACGACAATCACGAACAGGACGGGCATCGCCATATGGAGTCCGACGCCCAGCGGGTCCGGCCACGAGGCAGCTGCGTTGAACCACACCGTCGCGCCCGTCAGAGTCCAGGCGGCGTGGCGCAGCATCGGGAGCGGCATCCGCAGCCACGTGAGCAGAAGATCCAGCGCGAGGAGTACCCCGATACCTGCATCGACTCCGATGGGCAGCACCTCGGCAAAGTCACCGAAGCCCTTCGCCCGGGCGAGGTCGCGGACGGCACCGTAGGAGCCAGTGAAGCCGATCGCGGCGATCACAACGGCTCCGAGGATGATGAGGGCGATCAGGAGGCGGTGCACGGCCCGGAGTTCGGTACCGGTCTGCTTCTGAGGCCGCGCCTGCTTGCGCGCCTGCTTCGCGTCGCGCCGCAGGGTTTTGCGGTGGATCCGTGCGGCGGTGCGCGTCGAGGCATCGGCCAGGCGCTTGTCGGCCTGCTCGCGCAGTGCTGCGGCGGCGCTCCTGAGCTCCTCGCTCTCCTGCCGGAACTGGCGGCCGGCCGCGACGTCGGTGACGGCCTGCTCCTGCAGCTCCTTGGAGTTGGCGAGGGCCTGGTTCATGCGGGCGTCGGCGTACCGGTTCGCGTCGGCGGTGAGGCGATCGGCCTTCAGCTTGGCGTCGGCGAGGACCCGCTCAGACTCGGCCTTGGCGTCGTGCACGAGCCGGTGCGCTTCTTCGATCGCGTCGGAGGCGATGGAGCGGGCACGCTCGCGGGCAGCGTTGACGAGCCGTTCGGCGTCCTCGACCGCACAGCGGTGCACGGCGTCTGCTCGAGCTTGGGCTGTCTTCTCGGTGCGCTGGGCGACGAGTTCGGCCTGCGCCTGCACGTCGGCCGCCTCATTGTCGGCGGCGGCGCGCAGCTGCTGCGCCTTCCCGTCGGCTTCCGCAAGGAGACGGTCGGCCTCTTCCGCAGCGGTGCGGCGCAGTTCGTCTCCTGCCTTGCCCGCGGAGGCCAACAGCTTGTCGTGCTGCTCGTTGGCGTGGGCCAGGATCGCCGATGCTTCGTCGCCCGCCTTGGTGAACATGGCGTTGGCCTTGGTGCGTGCGTCGGCGAGGAGCGCCTCGGCTGCGGCTTCAACGGCTTGCGTCTGTACCGGTGCGGCAGACGTCTCGTCGGGTGCAGGTTTGGTTGTGGCCGCGGGTGTGCGGCGGGGCTGGGGCTTGCGGCGAGCGGCCACAGTGGATTCCTTTCAGGGATCAGCGGTAGACACGGGCGGTGGATCCGGTCCACAGGCAGTACGCGAGCGACAACGCGAGGGCGCCGCCGAGGAGCACGGAGCCAGTCGGATCGGTCAGCAGCCAGGCCAGTACCGCAACGGCGGCACCGATCGATTGAGGGCAGGCCAGGAGGAACAGCACGGCGAGGACTGCCGTGACGACGGTTGCCGGACGGGACTGGTACATGACGCGCTCCTTGGCTTCGGATTCAGCGCTGGATCGTGTCGGGCGGGCATCCGCCGACGTGGGCTTCGCAGGCGCACGGCTTCTCGCCGATACCGAGGAAGCTGGTGTGCCTCTTCGAGCAGGGCCAGCAGATAGTGCACTCGCCGCGAGGAACGGCATTCCGCTCAGACTTGGTCCTGGACTTCGGCATCGCCACCCCCCTCGCCGGTCGGCTGGGGCATGGCCATGCAGGTCTTGGCGTGCTCGGCTGCCGCGTCCAGGGCATCGTCACGAAACGCCTGGGGCAGTTCCGCGACCTGCCGGTTGCACGGCCCGCACACCGCACGCGACTTGTGGCCTCCATCGACAGTGAACTCGTCGATCACATCGACGGATGCACGCAGATCGTCGAAGCGGAGCGCATAGGCGGTGACGATGCGCGCCGTCACCCTCACCGGCCACTGCACCGGGGCGTCGGCGGCCATCAGGCTGCGTCCCGGATCACGGCGTACACCTGGTCGACGACGCGCGGATCGAACCGGTTGGCGTTGTCCAACTCGGCGGCGCGGCGCAGGATCCGGTCGATGGCGGCCTGGTCGCCAGACCGGTGCGCGGCGGCGCCACGGACGACAAGCTCCGCATCCTCCACCGCGGTCGCAGCGTTCCAGGACTCGTCCAACTGCTGCGCGATCAGACGCTTACGGATGTCGACGACCTCACCGGAGATACGGGCGAGATCACCATCGAAGACGAACGGAGACATAGCGGGGTCCTCTCGGGGACGCAGGGAACGTGTGGTGGTGCGGTCTGGCGGGGAACCTCACCGACCTCGGGGGCGGTGGGCCAATGCGGTTGCCGACCAGCCGGGACCCGACGTGCGGGGCCCGGAAGGCGGGGTCAGCGGTTCTGGTTGGCGTCGCGGATGTCGGTGAGGGAGGCGCCGAGGTTCTGCGCGGCCTGCACCTTCTGCCGCATGTCGCGGAGAGTGGCACTGTCCGCGTCCGGCTTCTGGTGGGCGCGCACCGCATCAGCAGCGGCCTGAATCGCAGCGGCCTTGTCCATGGAGATCAGTCCTCTCGGATCGAAGAATCAGGAATGGCGCTGGCCTTGCAGGGAGCCGCCCCGCAGGGGGATACCGGACGGCCACCAGCCCGGCCAGAAACCGGGGGTGGGGCCGCGGGCGACGGAGAGCGAATCGTTCGCCACCCGCGACCGGATCAAGGGGTGCGCCGCCGAGCCGCCTCGGCGCCGATGTCGTGAATGTCGATGCCCAGCACCTCGGCGTCGGCGTCCAACTGGTGCGACTTGCAGACCTCCGCCTGCCAGGCCGGATCCGACTGGTGCTCGCGGCCCTGCGCATGCAGGTCGGCCGCAACACTCCGGCACACGTTCATCTGATCCGCAGCAGCACCCAAAGCATCGGCGGTACGGGCACGGTCATCGACCTGGGACTGCAACCAAGACGGGTTCGACATGACGATCTCCTCAGGTGATTCGGTGGATGGCGCAGGGGGTCGGGGCGAGAACGGTGCCGCCCCGATTGATCCGGTGGTGCAGACGGCCCGCCTTCCGGGCGGCCTTCTCGACCGCCTCAGCCTCCGAACCGGCACGAACGCTGTACGAGTACCGGCCGCCAACACCGGGGCCGGAAACCCCCTCGCGCGTCACAGTCCAAAGCGCCATCGCAGACCTCTCATGAAATGAAGGGATGGGTCCGCGACCGACGGCTCGGGGGTCAACGCCGGCCGCGGCGGATCAGGGGGTGGGGACGAGCCGCAGTGAGCGGACCGGCTCCGGGTCCGGCACCTCGAAGGCAACGAACGCCGTCGCCAGGTGCAGACCCAGCTCCGGATCCGAGATCGAGACCCGCAGCAGCGGGCCATCCCGCAGAGGACGGGACGCGTTGAACGCGGCGGCGATCTCATCCGCCTTCGCCTGCGCCGCCTTCAGACGGGCCAGGTCGCCGCTCACGACGCCACCGCCTGCCCGTTACGGACGACCACCAGAAACGCGTCGGTGACCAGGTCCATCACGACCTCCGCCGGGATGCCCTCGCGGCGCCGGTCGGCGGCGTACCGATCAGCCGGCCACGAACCACGCGGGCCACCCGCAGGGAAACGCTGCAGGACAGTGCAGTCGGGGCGGGAGGTCTCGACAGCGGTCGCCATCACGCGACCTCCTCGACCAGATACAGCAGGCCGGCACGCGTCAGGAACTCACGCGACGCCTCCACCGCGGCCTGCGCATCCCCCAGAGCGTTGAAGTCCGCGCCAGACAGGTGCTGGGCATCCACCGCCGACAACTCGGCAATCCGCTCGGACGCATTCTCGAAACGCGTCACCGCGCGCTCCACAGCGGGCGGCAGCGCACGAGCCTCCGCGACCAGATCACCAGCCGCCGAATACTCCGCGAACTCGGCATCCGACAGATCGCACGGATCCACTGCCAGCAGGGCGTTATAGCGGGACTCCGCCAGCCGACCCCACTCGGCACGGGCGCCGGACAGCTTGATGTCCAGGCGGGCCAACGCAGTCAGCGCAGGCTGCGGGAGTGGGGCCGTCAGGCGGCCGGCGCCGGGGAGGGCCGACGGAAGCGGGACAGAGGTGCGAGTAGCAGTGGCCATCTCAAGCCACCTCCTCGACGTGAGTCGTGGGGAGCGTCGGTGTTACCCGCGCGCCGCGCAGGTAACTGACGACTGAGGACTGCGGGACCTTGAGCCCGGTGCGGCGCTTGGTGCCGCTGCCGACCTGAACCGTCTCGAGCTGGCCTGAGGCGATCAGCCGATAGACGGTGGCGGGGTGGACTTCGAGCAGCTCGGCGACCTCGGCCGGCTTGAGCGCCCCCTTCAACTGGGCGAGCTCTGCTGCGAGTTCGTCGTTGGGTGTGGGCACTAGGGCCTCCGGTCGACAAGTGCCGGTCAGGGATGGACTGCTGAACTTGGATATCCATGCTCAGTGCTGCAACCGTAGCCAGTGCAGCATGGGTATGCAAGTGCCGCGACGAGTTCGAAGGCAGCAAAAAGCCCCCAACTGCAGCGCAGTTGGGGGCTCACCTGGAAGAACGCGGCCTACACGTGGATTACATATCGGAAGTCGTAACGGTCGCTCGGGACGATGGAGTCCATGACCTCAAGGGCATCCCCCGCCGAGTCGTAAGCAGTCCGGATCACGCGCACCACAGGGACGCCGGCCGGGATGGCCAGCTGCTCGACTTCGTGGGGGTACGGCATGCGGATCTCAAGGTCTTCGATGAACTGGGCGATGCGCCGCGCGATCGGCCCATTGGGATCTTCGATGTAGGCGTTGACCCCACCCTTGATCAGCCGCGCCTCGGCGAGCCTGGTCCCGCGCGCGACGTCCGCCGGATAGTAGACGTCGCACAGCTGCATAGGTGACGGCTCCTCGCCCTTGACCTCCATGACGAAGAGGAGGCGACGGACGACCATCGGCGCGCCAGGTGCGGCACCGTACCGTTCCGCCACCACGTCGGGGGCCGGCGCCTCGACGACCTCGCGAATGATCTGCTTCGCCTTCTGCCCTTGAGCTCGCGCCTCGGCGTTGAAGTTCGCTTCGCCTGTCGCGCGGCGGGCCCGGTAGATGCTGCCCGTCTGGCGAAGGCTGACGTTCGGCCGCTCGCGGACCACGGATTTCTTGCCTTGGCTACTCGTGACGTGCCCCTCCGACCGGAGCACCGCGACGGCCTTACGGACCGTGGCCCTGCTGGCACCGAAGCGCTGCTCCAGTTCGTCCTGTGAGGGGATCTGCGCGCCTGGCGCAAGCTCCCCGCGGAGGATCTGGTCACGGAGTTCATTGGCGATGCGCCTGAACGGCGGCAGTTTCGGGTCGGCTGACATTGCGCTCCTGACTACTTGGATACCCACTGGGCAGGGTAGCGGGATATCCAAGTTGCGCATCAGTCCGAGCGCGCCACCCATCCCGACCAGCGGCTTACCCGAATCTCGATCACAGGGCCGCTAGGTCGCTGCTCGCGATATTGGTCGTACTTGGATAGCAGTGCCTGAACAAGTTCGTCGGCATCGACGTTCTCGAGGACCTTCGCGCGACCGTCCGCTCGCACCCACCACAGCTGCTCCCAGTCCTCGTCGAAGTGGTCGACGAGGAGGGAGACGGCCGGGTTCTCTTGGATGTTGCGCAGCCTTTTCAGGTTGCCGTGCCGCTTCGGCTTGTGGTCCACCGCGATGGCGACACGATCGCCGAGGACGGCGAACGTGGCCGGCACCAAGTGCGGCTCACCCTGTGCGTTTGCCGTCGACAGCCTCAAGACCCGGGCATCGGCGAAGCGTTGACGTTGATCCGGTTCTGACATCTCCATGATCCGACGCTACCTAGAGCGAGATCCGTCGCACCACTTGCACGCTCCGCACGAGCGGCGTTACTTTCGGTTCGTCATCATGGATACCCAAGTTCAGATGACCATGAAGGAGCGACATGCCCGCACCCACGACCGTCCGGCGCCCGATGTATCGAGACGACGACTTCTGCTTCTACGCCGCCCCGGTGATCGGCCGGAACTACGTAGAACTCTCGCCGCGGAGCGCCTTGTACGTCCCGACCAACGAGCGGTTCTGGAATCGCGACGATCAAGGCAAGCCTCGTCGAGGCTGGGATTCCCCCACTGCTGTGTACCGGCTCATCGGAAGGTCGGGCCTTCTGTACGTCGGTATCGGTGTACAGCCCGAAGGGCGCTGGCAGGACCACAAGCACAACAAGCCTTGGTGGAACGACGTACTCGTAAAGACGGTCGACTGGCTCGAAGACCGGCAGCAGGCCGAGATAGCTGAGTACTACGCGATCAAGCACGAGGCGCCCCGCTACAACGCGCAGCACCTCTGGCCGATCGGGTGGCACGCACGGCGGGGGCGGGCTGTCTCCGAGATCCGCCAGCGGTGGGGCGGGCGGTCGACCCGCGAGAGCCACAACGTCCCACTGGCCGCCTAGTCGTAGCAGTCCGCAAGATCAACGAACCCGAGGAGGACCCTGATGGCGCCACAGTCCGGCGTTCTAGGCCTCGAACTCGTAGCGCAGTTGGTACCGCCGGGAGTGCAGGATCATCTCGTTGATCTCGACGATCCGTCCTCCGGCGTCACTGGCGATGCGCGTGATCTGGATGATCGATTCGGAGAGCCGGAGGTCCAGCCGGTCGGACTCTGCGATTGTCGCCGGCCGCACGAGCACGTCCTCCGTGAAGTGGATGGGTGCGTGTCCGAGTTCGGCGAGGCGCGCATAGGTACCGCCTGGACCGGTGTCAGCCTGAGCGATCGGGGTGCCGTCGGCGAGGTTCAGCGGGAGGTACGAGGTCGCCGTCTGTACCGGCTGGCCGTCGATCTCATAGGTGCGGCTGCGCCTCAAGACTCGCTCACCAGCAGGAACACCGAGGGCCAGAGCGATGCCATCGGGGGCGGCGACCTGGTCGACGCGGACTTCACTAACGTCGGCGTTCTGAATGGGGCGCCCGGATTCCCAGACCTGCCGACTGAGCCGCTGAGGACTCGTGCGAATGATGCGCTCCCCGTCCGCCGCCACGCCACACCATCCCTCACTGGTTTGTTCGCCGCGTCGACAGTAGTGCAGGACGCCTTTCCAGTCGTCCTGCACCGCTTCGACAGCGTGAGTTTCGGTGAGCCTCGCCGAGGTTCGGTGAGTCTGCGCGGTCCGGTTCTTGTCGGCGTCTGCTTCGGCGGTTCGCGAGGCCGGGTAGGTTCGTCTCAACACCGGCCACTTCCGGCCATGTTGGTACACCATGCCTGCTATGGATGACGGGCCTCGCCTTGTCAGTCCGTTCAGGGAGTGGCAGGTCACTGATCTGCTGCTCTTCGTTTCTACAACTGAACCTATTGAGATGCTCCCTGGGGAGGGAGTACCGGAACTGCACCATGGGTCGCGTCCGATTCCTGCCGCCCCTGTAGGTTCCGGGGGTGCGGGTCGCTGGCCGGTACGGGAGGGCCGGTACCCCCACGGTAGCGCACTGTGCAGTGCGCTGACCTGCAAAAACTTCTCAACTTCTCGTGCGCGTGGGATGTTTGATGGTCTACCTTCAGGCCGTCCGGCACGCGGAAAAAGCGAACGGCCGGGCGCTACCAACGCCCGGCCAGTTCATCAACCAGCGGCCCTAACCGCTGATCTTCAAGCTCGTCTCGTCAAAGGGAGCTCAGTCATGAAGTCTACGCATGCGACCGCCTTGGCGCCTACTGCCGCCCACGATCCGCTCCTCGATCTCCCGCTCTCCCGCCTGCTCGCCGAGTACGGCGTGGAGCTGCGGATGACGGAGGTGGACAGTCCGGGTGTCTTCGGCGAGTTCCGTGAGTACCGGGACGGTCACCGCATCCTGGCGATGCCGCCGAACCGGTCGGAGTTCGAGCGTGACACGGTGGCGCGGATGCTGCTGGCGGATGGGCTGGGTCTGGGCGGTCCGCCGGTGCCGTCTCCGCTTGAGGTCACGCGCGTCTGATCGTCCGGGCCGCGTCTTGTGTTGGGGCGTGTTTGCCCGTTTTGGCCAGTCGATCTCGGGTGGTGCGACATTGTGCCGTCCGGGGCCGCCTTGGCCTCTCGTGTCATCTTCAATCTCTCTGTGTGTAGAGGTGTGTGTTGTGGCTGGTCAGAGTTCGTCGGAGGCGTTGATTCCTCGCCCGGATGTGACGGTTGAGGCGTTGCGGGCGGCGGTGGTTCGTCTGGATCCGTCGGAGACAGCCCGGTTCGACAGGGAGTTCGCTGAGTTCGAGGAGGCTGCGGCGTCCGGTGGCGGGGATCCGATGCGGTCGTTCCTGCGGGCGTGGGCGTTGTGGGTGGAGCGCATGCGGCTGCCGGAGACTGCGGCCCGTGTCCGCGAGTTGGAGGTGGCGATGGGTGCGGCGGAGTCGGATGAGGAGGCGCGGGCGGTGGCTTCGGAGATGAGCGAGCTGTTGTACAAGATTGCGGCTGATCTGCCTTTGCCGTGAGCGGCTGGGAGTTCGAGTACATTGCTCCCGCTCTCATGTCGTTGCGTGATCTTTCGGTGGAGCAGCGGCGGGAGTTGGATGGGATTGCGGCGCGGCTGGCTGAGCGGGCCGGCTTCATGTATCCGCAGGGTCCGGAGTACGGGGATCCTGGGGTGGGCGGCCTGTTGAATCATGCGGAGCCGCCGTGGATGGTCTTATATCAGGTGCATCGTCCTCGGCGGCGCGTGTACATTGTGCAGATAACGGGTGAGGAAGTCGGCTGAGACGATCGCCCCGCCTATCGTCCGCCTCCGGCTTGCCCGTCGTCTGGGTTGTCGGCGCGGGTGGGGACTTGCCCTTCGCCTCCGCAGGCGTCGCAGGTGACGGTGGTTTCGTTGCCGTCGTCGTCGCGGATGGTGATCTGGCCGTTCTGGCAGTTGCCGCATTTGGGCATGCGGTTCTCCAGGAGCCGGCGGGTCAGGTTGAGGAGGCGGGTGTACCGGTCGTCGTCCATGAGTACGCGGATGTACTGCGGGTCGACCCACCCCATGGCGGCCTCCTTCGTCGCGTTCAGCGTGCTCCCGCCGGTCGGGTGCCGCAACGGCTCGCGGTAGGTGCAGTGTTCACCTGTCGTAGGGCGGTTCACCGAGTGCGCGTTTGCGCCGGTCGGCGTGCTGCACGGCGAGGTAGCGGTGTTCGTCGGCGATGAGTTGGTGGAGCGCGGCGAGGTAGGCCTGGGATTGGGTGTTGCGTTCGTCGTGGATGCGGGTTTGCTCGTCGATGGCCTGCTGCATGTCGGCGTCGCGTTCGGCTTGGGGCCTGGCTGCGAGGGCTGCCTGGCGTGCCTCGAACCCGGGGAAGGCCTCTTCTGCGGAAACGGCGCGAGTCTTCCCGGACTCGATGTCGGCGACGATCTGCAAGAGTTCCTCGGGGCTCTTCCATTGGCGGGCGACGCGCCACCAGGCGGCCATCGCTTTGTCGAGTGCCGGCCCGTGCTCGGCGGTGTGCAGTTGCAGCCAGGCTTTGGCTTTCAGCTGGCCGTCGATCCGGGCGAGGATCGCGTCGATGGTCCGAGGCACGTCGGGCAGGGTTTCGAGGTAGGCGGCCCACTTGGCAGTGACGCCCTGGAGGAACGGGTCGGGGCCGTCATAGAGGGGCTCGGGCTCTGTCATGGTTCTCAGGCTTCGATGTAGACGATCACGACGTGGCTGCCGTATTCGGCGATGTAGTAGACGACGCGGACGCCGGTACCGAGCTCGTTGTAGTCGCGCAGCGGTTCGCGGCCGGGGGTGAGGTCGCCGATGCCGGGATCGGTCTGGATGGCGACGATGGCGCGGTCGACGGCGATGGTTTCCTGGGTGTCGTAGCCGTCGATCTGGCGCTGAGCAGTCGGGGTGAAGATCGCTTTTGCCCGCCAGGGGCCGTGCTTAGGCGACACCGCGATGCCAGCCGGCGGGGTCGATGCCGAGTTGCCGGTAGTGGTCGTCGCGTACTTGCTCCCAGGGCACGCACTCATCCTGGTCGGGGAGCCCGTTAGCGGCGATGTCTTCGAGGATTGTCGCCAGTTCGGGTGACGTCTCGCGCTCTTGTTCGGCCCACTCGGTGAGGCTGGCCGCGTTCTCGGCTGGGAGTTCGGTACGCGGCATCGGGGCCTCCTTGCTGGCGTTCATGGCCTAGGCCACCACGGTAGCGTCTGCCCGGCCGGGCGGGCGGCCGTGCGGCCGGGTTGGTGGCTACTCGCGCGGCGGGTGATCTCTGTGGCGGCGGGTGGACGGGCCGTGTCCGGGGGCACTGTCGACGGGTTGTGGCGGCATGGAAGAGATCGATGTGCGCCTGTCGTCGGAGTTGGATCGTGGCGGAGACCTGACTCCGCTGTTGACGTTTGCAGAGGCGCGGGTGGCACGGTTCGCGTTGCACATGCTGTCCCAGGGCGATGGCCCCGGGGCGACGGCTGCCCGGGATCTGGTTGCCCGGCTGGATCGCCGGTTCGAGGTGCAGTTCCCGGGCGAGAGCGTGCTGTTCGGGGACGAGATGCCGGAGTGCGGCAGAATGGCGTGCCGACCGTCCGGGTTCGGCGGTGTGCTGGCCGTGATGGATGCGATCGAGGAGCACATCGCGTGAGCGAGGACGTCGCCCCGGACTTCCCGGGCGTGGTCACTCCACCTGCCCCGCGCCTGCCGCTCCTCACGTTGGAGGAGGCGCAGGACGTGGTCGACGTGCTGGCCGCGGTGGTGTCCGGCGGCGACGTGGACGTGGATCTGGCGCGGTGTCTGCTGGCGAATCTGGGGTCGCGGGTGCCGTCGCGGGATGGTCGTCGTTGGCCGTTGCGTGGCGGGCTTCCGGATGATCCGGAGGATCTGGCGTCGATTCGGGCGATGGCCGGGCCTCGGTAGCCGTGGGGCCCGACGGGGTGCTGTCGCTGTCACGCCTGGGTGATCTTCAATCGGAGCGGGCGGATGTCGGTGGCGTCTTGGACGGTGGTCCGGTAGCCGAGGGCCTGGAGGAATGACGCGTACTCCTCCAGGTGGGGGCGCGGGTTGGGGCCGTCGTGGATGACACGGACGGTGTACGGGCTGTCTTGCCGCAGGTCGTAGTCGACGTGGCCGACTTGGGCGAGACAGTCGTCGATGTCGCAGGTCCAGACGCGGGAGGTCACGGCGGCTCCTTGGCGAGCTAGCGGGGTGGGTCAACTGTCGTAGCGGGTCGTCCAGTAGGCGCGGTCGTCGGCTGCGGCTTCGGCGATCGTGGGCCCGTTGTGGGTGGTGAGGTGGCGTCCGTCGGCATGCTGCTGGAGGTACTGCTGTGCGGCTTCTGGCCCTTCGTGGATGCGTAGCGTGAGGGTGATGGCGTGGAGGTAGCCGGCCGCGATTCCGGACTGTGCGATGCGCACTTCGTCGACGGTTGCGGCGTCCGAGGCGGCGAGCATGCGGGCCCGGTCGGCTTCGAGTTGAGCGATCAGGCGGCGGTGTAACGGCTTGGTCATGCGGCACGCTCCTGGCCGGCGGGTGGGATGAGTCCGCGGCGTCGCCCGACGCCGACGGCTGCGGCGCGGCGTTGGTCGCGGGGTAGGTGGGTGACGCCGAGGCGGAGGTAGCCCTCGGACAGCCGGGCGGAGACTTGTTGGGTGGTGGTGCCGAGCCGGGCGGCGACGGTGGAGAGGCTGGCGCCGTCGGAGGCGGCGGCCAGGACTTCGGCTTGCCGGGCTGTGAGGGGCTGTCTGGCGGGTCCTGGGCGGCGTTTGGGGCGGCCTTGGAGGATTCCCGCCTGGACTGCGAGGAGGACGGCGTGCGGGGCGCTCAGGGCGCCGAGGCGCATACGGGCCCGATCCGACGCGTTCCCGACGGCCCGCTCGGTCAGGTCGAGGCGTTCGGCGATCTCCGCGTGAGTGAACCCGTTAGCGATCAGGGTGAGCACTTCGCGCTCACGGGCGGTCAGTTGGATCACGACGGTCTCCGAGTGGCGGGCCTGCCGCCGACGCTGCCCTTGATCGTGCCGTCAGGGAGCAGGTGGCCGTCGGCGGTGGCGAGCATGACGAGGGCGCGTTCGACGACCTCGGCATGGGCCTCCCTGCGGTAGCAGCGTTTCAGGATGTCGCGGCTGCGGGCGGGGACCGCGTCGAGGAGACGGGCGTTGGAGGTCACGGTCAGTCCTGTCCGAGAGCGTGGCGGATCGCGCGCATCAACTGCCGAAGGTGGCGCTGCGCAGTATTCGGCGTCTCTTGCTCGTCGCCGTCCTGGTGCGGCACGTGCCCCTTCCTGATCAGCGCTACCAGTGGGGCCTCAAGGTCCTTCAACGCGTCGTGGACCTCGGCGAGTAGGTCGCGGGCATCTTGCGCGCTGGCGGGGACGTCGGCTTCCTGTAGCTGCTTGATTGCCCGGTGGATCTGTTCGGCGTGGGTTCGGTTCATTCGCTGTCGGCGAGGCACGGCGTGCTCCTGTCGGTTGGGGGTGGGGCGGCGGCACCAACCGCCGCCCCGGGTGGCGGCTTGGTCAGTCGTCGAGCGGGTCGCGGTCGCCGGGCGTGACGAGGTGGGCGCCGTCGTGGCCAGCGGGCTTGATGCAGCCAGCGCCGGGAGCTTCGTCCTCGCCGAAGGGGCAGATGCCGTCGGCGTAGGGGGCGGCTGGCGCCGGGTCAACCTCGGGGTGGGTGAACCGGATCGGCTTGCCCAACTCCCGCGCGTAGGCGATCTCGGCGGTGGTCGACGTCCCGATGTAGTCCCCGACGACTAGGACTTCGTCGGCGAGCCGGATCTTCGCGCGGTGGAGGCCGTCGAGGCGCAGCTTCCCGGCCTCGGCCTCCACCGGGTCGGCCCACAGCGGGGACGGCTCCTTCATGTTGCAGCCGGGCTTGACGACGATCTTCCCGACCCAGGTGAGTGCCCGGTCAGCGGCGGTCATCTCGTCCATGAAGCGGGTGCTGCCGCAGATCGCGACGACGGTCGGAATGCCGAGCTGACGCTTGCCGTCAACGAGCTTCTCGGACGGGGTGAGCAGTTCGGGGTAGGACACGGATTCCTCCTGGTGGTGGCTAGTTGGCGGGTTCGTAGAGCGGGCAGTTCTGGACGGGGAACTTGAGGTCGCTGCCGGGTCCGTCGGGGTGGTTGCAGCCTTCGTCGAGTTCGTTGCAGCCGCAGGGCTGGCCGGGGAAGCAGTAGTCGCCGGACTCCTGCGGCTGGTGGTGGGTGCAGCTGCCGCAGTTCCGGGCGCCCGGGTTGCGCAGGCAGCGCGCCATGTGCCACTCGACACGGGCCGGGTCGGCACGCGTGTAGCGGCGGCAGAACGGGCACTGATGCCGGGCCACGACGATCGGGGCGGGCAGGTCGACGGCGGTCACTTGGGCTCCTCGACGGTGAATTCGATGACGATCTGGTCGTCGCGGGTGTGGAAGCGCAGCGCGTTGTCGTGGAGGCCCTGCTCGTCGGGGATCTGGTGCTGCTGCCGGTACGCGCGCTCCGCAACCGACCAGGCTTTGCCGATTTCGGCGGCGGGGACGATCCAGCGGCGGATCGTGCGGGTGACGGTCTCCGTCGTGAAATCAGCCACGGGACTCCCCCGCCTGCTGCGCCTCGTCGGCCATGCGGCGGAGCGAGACGAGTGCGGCCCGGTCGTCTGCGCTGGACTCCAGACTGCGGGCGTGGATCTCCTCCTGTGCCATCTCCAGCGCGAAGCCGAGCATGGAACGCTCGGTGGCGGTGAGCACGGCAGACACGGGGAGGACGGCCAGCACGGCGTCGGTGATCGCGTCTTCCGGCCGCTGGTCGCCGAGCCCGTCCCGCCACCGGTCGAACACGTCGTCGACGGCCCGCGCCACCCGCTCACGGAGGTCGGTGTCGGCGGGGGCAGACGGCTGGTCGGCGGGCTCGTAGGAGCGGGCGAAGATGTCCGGCTTGATCGGGTAGAAGCGCCCCGGTACGGGCTCGCGGGCAATCCAGTCCCCCGGCCGCACGGTCGCGGTCTCCCCGTGGATCGTGGTCACGTGGATCTCGCTGTGGTCCAGCTCGTCGACGGGGTGATCGAGGCCGAGGAACGCGAACACCTCGGCACAGTTGTCTTCGCCGTGCCACTGGATCGCGTCGATCTCGACGGGTCGCTTACGGAAGCGGGTCATGGTCGTTTCCTGTCGGTCGTGAGAGTCTGTGGCGTGCAGCGCCCGGCTAGACCCCGGGCGCTGCACTCGCGCGGTCACGGGGCGGGTCAGTTGATGGGCAGGCAGTGAACGTGGACGGCGTACTCGTCGTCCTTGCTGGCGGGCATCAACACCCACGGGCACAGGGAGCCCTCGGGCGTCCACACGAACTGCGACCACTCCGCCTCGAAGCCCTCCAAGACGGCGTCGTCGAGGACGAGGTCGGTGGCCTTGGCGTGGTGGCGGGCGACCGTCTTCGCGACGTCCAGGTCGTCGGTGACGACGATCAGGGATTCGCCGTCCTCACCGACCGTCGCGTACAGGACGCCGTCCAACTCGTAGATGGCGTTCCGGACGTCCGCAGTCGGGGCGAACGGGCCCATCGGCAGGTCGGGCACCGGCCCGATCTCATTCAGCAAGTGCAGGTGCTTCGTGGCGGGCAGCCGGTCGGGGACGATGCGCAGGTTGTAGCGGGTGCCGTCCAGCCGGATCAGCAGCGCGTCGCCGTCGACGCCGGTGATGACGCCGGGACGCGGGGTGGGATCGCTGGCGAAACCGCTGAAGACGATCCGGCGGCCAGGCCCGGCGGTGAGAGTCTGAGTGGTCACGGTGCTGCTCCTTCGGGTCGGGTTGGGGATCACGGGGCGGGGTGCAGAGGCTTGTCACCGGAGGCGATGCGATGCCGGTCGACACGGGCGCGAACCACGGCAATCCACGCGTCGAGTTCGGCGGCCGGCATGTTCGCCCGGTACAGCAGGACATCGGCGTGGCAGGTCTTGTCGGGCGGGCAGGTGCAGGCGAGGTCTTTGCCGCGCAGCTCGTGCAGGTCGGCGAGGATCCGCTCCCGGCGTGCGTCGGCCTCATCCGTCGGGGCGTCCGATCGGGAACCTGCCAGCCAGAACCGGAAGTTCTCCGTTGCCGCGGCGTGCGGGTCGTCGTAGCCCATCTCCTGCATCAGGCCGACCTTGCACGGGTTGCCCCACCGGGACGGCCGGCTGACGATCACCGCGCCGAGCGGGTTCGACGTGGCGCCAGCGAGAGTCCAGCCGGGCGAACGACGGCGCTGGATGCGGATCGGGCTCATGCCTCCACCGCCTTCGGCGCGGCGTGCACGGTGAACCGGCCATCGCGATGCCGGATGATCCAGTCGTCGAAGTAGGCGACGACCCGGTCCTCACCGGCGCCGACGCGCAGGCCGACGAGCGTGTTCTTGCCGTCGACGTACTGCCAGTAGCCCTTCGCGAACACGTCCAGCCGGTCCAGGTCGTTGTCGATGCGGGCGATGCTGCGCTGCGTCAGCTTCCACGTCCGGGCACCGGCCGCCTCCGCCTCGACGAGCGGCAGGCAGTGCGCACACTCACCACGCACGTCCGTCAGGTTGCCGTGGCCGTCGTGGTCCCAGGCGGCGAGGTCGCCGAGCTTCTGGCCGCAGCCGTTACAGCAGCGCTTGATGTGGAAGGTGGTCGAACCGTCCGCGTTCACGCGGTCCGGGGTGTTGGGGCGGATACGGGTGGTCATCGGGGTTCCTTTCGGGTGGCGGGTGGTCATGCGGCGGCTCGAACGGCAGAAGGCGGGTACTCGCGAACGCGCAGATGCTCGGGCCAGTCGGCGGGCTTGCCGCCCTTGCCGTCAGAGGCGCCGTTGGTGCGCGCCCAGACAGAGCCGAGCTGCTTCACGAACGGCGCACAGCCGACCTCGTGGGCGTAGTCGACGAGCGTCGTCGCCCACTCGGGCTCGAAAGGCCGGGCGCCGTGGCCGGACTCGCCGCCGATGATCAGCCAGTCGATGTTGTGGAGGTTCAGGGACGGGAGCGGGCCGAGGAGCGGCTCGGCGGAGATGAACCGGACGGCAGCCGGCGTCTCCCGGAGGGCATCAGCGCGGCGCGTGTACGCGTCGGACTCGATCGACGTGCCGATCCACACGTTCAACAGCGGCCACCCTGAACGGTGGTAGATGCCGTGCTCCAGGCCGGGGACATAGGTGGGGCTGTGGGAGGTGGCGGCCCACTCCATGTCGGACCGGAAGTGCTCACCGGGCGGGTGCCCGTTGCCGCAGGTGCACAGGCCGGTGAGGATGCGGGCGGCCCGCTCCGGCCGCTTGGTCAGGATCTGGTACGTGTGCTGCGGGGTGGCGGCCATGACGGCGAACACGCGGGCCAGGAACTCGCGGGGCACCCGGGCGTGGAACAGATCGCTCATCGAGTTCACGAACACCTTGCGCGGCTTCTTCCAGCGCAGCGGCTCGGTCAGGGTGTCGGCGTGCACGGTGAGCGCGAAACCGGGACCGGACGTGCGGGGGTTGCCGTCTGCCTGGTACTTCGCCTGCCCCATGCCCTTCAGACGCTTGGCCATGGTCAGCGCGTAGCAGTTGTCGCAGCCGGGGCTGATCCGGTCGCAGCCGGTCGTCGGATTCCAGGTCTGCTCGGTCCATTCGATGCTGGTCATTCAGATGCTCCAGAGGGTGGGTTGGTGTTCGGTCAGGGGCAGTTCGGTTTGGCCCTCAATCACTGGGACTGGGCTGGTCGTTGCCGCCGTCACGGGCCGGGACGCCCGTGGGGTTGAGGCGCTTCTCGCAGACCGGGCCGAGACCCGAGTGGGACGGGCGGGACAGGCGGCGGTTGCAGGCGGCGCAGCGTCTGGCGGGAGCGGTCACGAGGCGGGGCGTTCGCTGTCGCGCACCAGCCAGACGTGGCCAGTCGAGGTCTCGGCGCAGTGCCACTTGCTGCGGGCCGTGTGACTGGCCGGCCAGGAGCAGCGGACGATCCGCCACGCCCGGAACCGGAGAGACCAGCAGCGAACGGGGGTGGCGGTCACGGCTGCACCGCCTCAACGAACTTGAGCGCCAGCGCGGGCATCGGCTCGCCGAAGCGGACGTTCGCCGCAGCACGGGCGTCCAGCCAGTCCGCAACCTCGACGGCCAGCTCCGGGGTCAGCAGCGCGGCCAGGTCGCCCTCGTCGCCGCCGATCGCGTTCGTCACCCCGCGCTCCCAACCCACCGACCAGTACGAGTTCGTGGCCACACCACAGGCCGCACGGTCGGCGATACGGCGGATACGGGCAGCGGCCTCATGCACCCGCAGGGCGGGCGACGGGGCGGGGAGCTCGACGGGGGTCACTGGCTTTCTCCTTCGTGGGCGGGTGTTTCGAGGCCGAGTTGGACGGCGGCGAGGTGACTGGTCGCTTTCGCCCAGCAGATCCCCCACGGCTGCACGACGGGCACGAGGCCGGCATCAGCCGGCGGCAGGCAAATCCGCTGACCGACGTTTTCGGTCCGATGCAGTGCGGCCGTGCGGTCGGTTTCGAACGTGAAGCAGCAGTTCGGGCAGTGAGCCCTTCGATTGCCGGTCCACCAGGCGCCACAGCCATGAGAGACGGCCCGCGGCGGCAAAGATCGAGCGGGACGGTCACGCCCAACGTGCCGGGCGGGCTGCTGAGTCTTCTCTCGCGTCGCCGACTGCTTCTTCGCCTTCTTCGTCTTCCGTCGACCCCGGCCGGGCCTGGCACGCTGCCGCGTCTCCTCGATGGCTTCGAAGCCCTTTGCGGTGCGGCCTCGGAGGATCACGGCTCGCGCGGCCTCTACGGATTCGAAGATCCGATCGCTCTTGATGCCGTTGCAGACCTGGCACGACAGAACCCAGTTGGCGTCGGGGTTCTGGGCTAGGTACGCGAAAGGGATGAAGTGGTCCCAGTGCGCGGTAAGGGCCACGACGCGGCCATGGCGCTTGACGCGCGCGCCAATCTGCAGCTGGCAGTAGAGGCAGCGCCCCAGTTGGGCTGCGTGTATCCGCTTCTTGGCTGCTGGCTTGGGCGTGGCCCTCTCACCTGCGCCGCCACCCCCGCGGGCGTAGACGGGGATCCGCCAGTCCACCAGATCGTCGGTCATCGATTTCCCTTTCGTTGAACTACCGGCGAGCAGAACGGCCTTGAGTGCCCCTGTACGGCGCCGGGAAGCTCTGGAACGTCGCGGAGGGCCCGGAACGGCTGCGAGGCGCCACAGCGGGCCACAGAGCCCCGCCGCGCCCGCGTCCCGGACGGCCACCAGTCACCCGGGCGGGATACGGCGCGCGACATCACGCGGCCTGCTCGGTACCGGCGCGGCCCCAGCCGTCGGCCGCCCACCGCCACACAGTCCGCTCGGAGACCCCCACCAGCTCGGCGATCTCGGCCACCGGCACGTTGTGTGCGGCGAGTTGACGGGCTGCGGACTGTCGGCCGAGGCGGGTCAGGCCCCAGTCGGGCAGTCGGTCGTCGACAACGAGACCGATGTCGTACTGGTCGGTGGTGGACCACGTTTCGCGGTTCTCGTGCCAGGCGCTCACGCTGCGGTTGCCTCGGCTTCCTGGTAGCGGCGGGCGTGGACGGTGGCGCGTTCGCGGCCTTCGTCGTGGCAGGGGGTGGTCGGCTCGACCTGGCAGGCCGGGCAGCAGGCCGTGGTCTGCGCCCAGTCGGAGATCCGCTGCGGGTGCGGCTGCGACAGAAGTCGGCCGGTCGTCCGCAGCCGGCACGGCTTGTGCGCGGCCACCCCGCAGTGCGGGCACGGCACCGAGCGGGCCGGGTGCTGCTTCGCGCGCATCTGGTGGCGGAGGCTGTCGGGCATCGGGGCGCCGGCGTGCAGAGTCATCGGGTCTCCTCGCGGCAGTTGCCGCAGCCGCAGGGCTGGTCGGGTCGGTTGGTCTCGTTGCTGTAGTGCCGGGCCGCGGCGGCCCACACGTGGGCGGGTATCTGCCGTTCGGGCGGCGGGCCGGGCGGGCTGCAGCCGGGTGGCCAGGCGCCGGGCTTGTGACCGGGCGGCTTCAACACCGGTTTCACAGCGGGCTGTTTACGGCGGCTACGGCCGTTCGCGATCTGCTGCCGCAAGAACGCCCGCAAGTCCGCGCCGCCGTTCTCCCGGCGCATCGCACGGATGTCGTCGACCTCCGGCTCGAAGTCGTTCACGACGCCTCCTCCGGGATCTCCGGAAGGTCGAGGCATTCGGTGTCGGGCGGGCGCCATCCGGCATCGAGGAGGCGGGCGATGATGCGGCGAGCGCTCTCCTCGGGGCTGCCGTCGCCGAACCCGGGGAACGACTTAGGGTCCTTGGCGCGGCCGTCGTGGACGGCGAGGAGCGCGTACAGGGCGGCGGTCGCCCAGCCTTCAGCGATCTCGATACCGGTCTCGCCGGCCTCGTAGCGCATGCGGGCGATCTCGCAGTCGACGAGGTTCATACGCGGGTCGCTGGCGTCCATCACGCTGCCCCCAGTCGCCGGTCGTTGCCGCCGAGGGGGACGACGGTGGTGGTCTGAGCGAGGCGGGAGGTGATGCGGGCGCCGAGCTGATCGTGGAGGTCGGTGCCGTTGGGGTCGGCGACCGGTAGGTTGCTGGTGATGATCAGCGGGCGGCATTCGTTGTACCGCTCGTTGAGGATCCGGTAGGTGGCTTCCTCGGTGAACTCGCTGATCTTCTCGGTCCCGAGGTCGTCAATCAGCAGCAGCGGGATCCGCATGAGCCGCTTGACCTCGTACTCCGACCCGCGATCACTGCCACCAGGCCGCATCAGCGCGTACATGTCCGGCGCCGTGACCGCGATCAGCTCGAAGCGGTCGGGCCCCGCTTCGGCGATGCGGCGGAGCGCACCGTAGGCCTGGTGCGTCTTACCCGTACCGAACGGGCCGGTGAGAAACAGGATTCCGGCGGTCCGCGGGTCGGCGATGGCCCGGTCCGCCCAGGCAGTCACCGTGTCGTGGCTGGCTACGGCGTCCTGGTAGCGGTACGGGGTCGCGGTCTTCCAGCGGTTGACGGCGATCGTGGCGCGCTGACGGCGGTGGTACTCGGGGTGGCCGGGCTCGTCGGGGGTCGGGGTGTCGTCGATGGGGCCGGCGGTGATGTGGCCGAGGCCGCGCGCTTCGAGCATCTGCTGCATGCGCTGCATGACGGCCTCACTCGCCAGAGGCTTGGGGTCGGACATGGCTCTTGAACCCGCTCTCATAGACGGAGTGATCGGTGGGAGGCGTGTACGGCTGGTGCTTCTTGCTGCCGACGGATCGAAGGTCGGGCTTGCCGTTCGGCTCGGGCGCGAACTTGTCCTTGTAGCGGCGATCGCGGAGCCAGTTGTCGGACTGCTTGATGAAGCGGAACTGCTCGCCCGCCTTCTCCTTGGCGTAGGCGACAGCGGCGGCGGTGATCGATTTGGGGTCGACGCCGCTTGCGACTGCTTCCTTCCAGAGCGCGAGGGTCTTGTCCTCGTCCTTGCTCTTGGGGTGCAGCAGCCAGAAGTTGCCGAACTCCTTCATCTCGTCGGCGCTGAACTCGCGGGAGTTGGCGGCGGCGGAAGAAGAAGTCTTTGGTTCAGCTCTTGGTTCAGTCTTTTGGTTTGGGTGACGTGGGCGTCGCCCCTCCTGCGACGTGGGCGTCACCCCATCGGCGACGTCGGCGTCACCGGTGACGTCCACGTCACCCCTGACGTCCGCGTCACCCGTCAAATCGGGCGTTCCGTTGTCTGAGCTGGGCTTCTTCTTGCCGCCTCGGCGACGGGATGACGCCAGCGTCACCCGTGACGTCCGCGTCACCTCATCTGAGCTGGCGCGACCGCCCGGAACGACCCGGTGGAGGGCCAGGTCGTACACCTCGGGGCGCTTGCCCTGAGGGAGGTGAGCAGCCTTGCTCTGGTCGCCGAGACGGATGAAGCCGAGTTCGCGGAGCTGCTTGAGGTCACGCTGGACGGAGCGCTCGGCCTTGCAGGCGTAGGCGGCCAGCCGGGCGACCGACGGGTAGGACCCGCGGCCCTTCTTGTCGGCGTGGCGGGCCAGTCCCGTAAGGGTTGCGACGAGCTGCGCGGGCATCGGTGGAGCCTTCTCGAGTGCCCAGTCCATGGCCTCAGTGCTCACTTCTGATCTCTTCTCAAGGAGGGGTGTCTCTCTGGGTGTCAGCTGTTTGGGACAGCCCTCATGGAGGCTTCAGCGGGGCCGAGTTGAGGCCCCGAGTGCTATTCGATCCTACCCCGGGGTGTGTAGGCACAAGCAATACATAAGCAATACGTCGACCGACTACGGGGTGTGTTGCTCCTGCACGGTCAGCTACGCTGTCGACATGACGACGAGAGGGACGCCCGGCCGGATGATCCGCATCGACGACGAGATGTGGGAGATGTACGGCCAGCTGTGCGCGGAGGAAGGCACCACGCGCACCGACGACCTGCGTCGACACGTCCACTCGCGCGTCCGCGCCTACGCCAAGGCCAAGGGCATCGACGCCCCCAAGCCGAAGCCGCGCGTCGTGGTCCGCCGCAAGAAGCCGGCTGACGACTGAGCGCATCTCTCCTCCTCCCGGGCCCCGCTTTTCGGCGGGGCTCTTTGTGTTGCGTCTTGGTCGGGTCCCGGCGCGGCGGCCGGCTCAGGCCGCGGCGGCGAGCTCGGGGCCGCTGTCCTGCGGCGGGTCATCAGCGGGGAGATGGCGCCAGGTCTGGCGAGTGACGATGTTGGTGACCGTCACCCGGCTGACTCCGTAGTCCGCGGCGATGAGGCGGTGCAGTTCCCCCGCCGCAGCTCGGGCTCGTATCTCGAGGACCTGGCGTTCGTGGAGCTTGCTGGTCCCGCTACGACTGCCGCGGGCATGCCGGTCGCGGCTGACCATGTCCGCCGAGTTGTCCGCCTTGGTGCCGACGGACAGGTGTGCGGGGTTCACGCAGGGCGGGTTGTCGCAGGAATGACGGACTACGAGCCCAGTCAGTTCAATTCCTGTGAGGGCGAGCGAAAAGCGGTGCGCCTTTACCGTCGCGCCATTGTGTCGGCCCGTCGGATTGAACACTCCGTAGCCGTGCTCATTGGTGGCGGCTGTCCACGGCCAGCACTCTGCGATTCCTCGGCGGTCGACCTTGGACCAGAAGCGTTGTTCGGGCGTGCTGCGGACGGGATCATCCGTCGTCCCAGTGCGCTTCATCCGCTGGTCATGCATGTCACACAGGCCATTGCGCCGATGCGGACGGGCACAGCCAGCGACGCCACACGGCCTTACCTGCTGAGGAATCTTCCTCATGCCGCCACCCCCAGCCCCGAGGCGTCGACATGCCGCTCGATCGATTCTCCGGTAATCGCTTCCACCAACGCGGAAACAATTACTTCCGCGCAATTCGGAGTAACGGCATTCCCATATTGACGCACGCGTTCGCGCTTGTTGCCGAGGACGATGTACTGGTCGGCGAAGGACATGGCCCGGCCGATCTCGTGGGGCTCGAGCATCCGGAAGAGCACGTCGTTGATGTCGACGTCGCCCGTCACGAGCGCGTACCGGTCGCGGGTGGAGAGCGTGCCGACGGGCTCACGCACGGTCTTCGCTGCGCCGTTGCCGTAGTACGGGACGAGCAGGTGGTCCCAGGTGACGAGGGACTGGTGGCCGGCCGTGGTCATGGTGCGGAAGTACTCGTCGGCCGGGGTGCAGTGCTCGCCGCCGTCGCCCTGGCTGCCGTTGTTGCGCATCACGAACGCGGGCAGGTTCGGGGTGACGAGGCCGTGGTGGTTGCCGTTGGCGGACACGGTGCCGACGGGCTCGCCGATGGAGCGGCCGCGGAGCTGGTCGCCGCCGCCGCGCATGGTGACCATGAACGGCAGCCAGGCCAGGCCGGTTTCGTTGCGGGCGGTCTGGGTGCGCAGCGGGTCGTTGGCGGAGCGCGGGTCCTTGCCGTCGCGTCCCTCGACGGGGATGAGGAGCGGCGGGATGGCGAGGCCGTCGTTCTCGCGGGTGGTGCGGCAGGCCATGGGGTCGAGGACGCTGGACGGGTCGTTGCGCCAAGTGCCGCCCGCGGGGACCATGAACGGCTCGTAGGCCATGGCCTTCGTCGCCGTCGTCGTCTGCGTGGTGAGCGGCGCGTCGACGGGCCAGGTGCGCACGCCGGGGCGGCGCTCGAAGGTGTTGCCCGCGGCCTCCAGGGTGATGGGGCGGGCGAACTTGTCGAGGCCGGCCTGGATGCGGGCCAACGTCTTGTCGGCGAGGGGCTTGGCCCGGTCGCCGATGCGCTGGCCGGGGATCGTCCAGTCGATGGCGACGGCGGCGGGCAGGGTTTCGGGCTCGACGATCTGGCTGCGGCAGGTCGCGTTGGGGCAGCGGTAGACGTACTGCTGGCGGTAGCGGCCCATGTCGCGGCCGGGCTGCTTGAACCGCTGTACGGCCTGCACCCACTGGTCGCAGCCCGAGCACCAGGCGCGCGGGCGCAGCCACTTGTCCCAGTCGGGGGTGCGACCGAGGCTCTCGTGCCAGTAGGCGACGTACAGGCGGTCCCTGCTCTGCGGCGCCTTGTGGACTGTGCTCGGGTCGGCGTGCATCGAGTTGAGGGCGATGACGCGGGTCTTGTAGCCGAGCTTGCGGATCTCGCCGATCCAGCGGTCCCACTGGTCCCATGCTCGGACGTCGACGACGTTCTCGACGACCCCGGCCTTGACCAGGCCGCCTCGCTCCTGGACGCCGCGCAGGTACATGGGGACTTCCTCCATGAGCGCGCGGGACCGCTCGACTTCCTCTGACGGACCGAACCCGTCGAAGAGGTCGCCCTGCAAGGAGGCATCGAAGTCGCGCTTCTTGCCGCGGGCGTTGGACCACTGCGGGCACTCGGGGCTTGCCCAGAAGATGTCGGTCACCGGCCACTTGTCGACCGGGGCCTCGCGGATGTCGCCGCGGTAGTGGTCGACGGTCGGGAAGTTCGCGGCGTGCGACTCGATCGCCCGCTCCCAGTGGTTCGCAGCGCGTTCCATGCGGACACCGGGGATGGAGTGCATGCCCTGCGAGGAGCCGCCGGCGCCACAGAACCAGTCCATGACCGTGAGCGCGTCGTTGTCGTGGTTCATCAGGCGGCTTCCTTCAGGGTGTCGGGGTGGATGCGTCCGCGGGCGCGGGTGACGGTGCGTTCGTGGCAGCCGAGTTGGAGGGCGATCTCCTTGGCGGACTTGCCGAGGGTGGTGAGTTCGGCGACGCGCTCGGGGTCGACGGAGGCCTTCCTGCCGGGTCCGGGCTTGTGCCTGTTGCGGCTCTTCTCGGGCTGGGCTGTGGGGTCGTCGATGGCGTCCCAGGCGAGGGGGCCGTGCCAGCCTTTGTTCCGGGCATGCGCGCGGGTCCTGGCGCTGCGTCCTGGGGTCGCGATGAGGGTCCGGTAGGCGCGGGCGATGGTGCGTGCGTCCTGCTCGCTTACGCGGGGGAACCAGCCGGCGGCGATCCTCTGGAGTTTGTCGTCGCCGATCCGGGTGTGCGTCGAGATTGTTTGGGTGGTGTGGCCGAGGACCATGAGGGCTCGGATGCGGCGGACGGTGCCGGTGGAGTCGATGCCGAAGACTTCGACGGGTGGCGGGCCGATGCGGATCGCGAGTATGGCGATGGCGGTGGTGGCACGGACTTGGGCCTGGCCTCGGGCGACGTCGCGGACGGCGCTGCGGGAGACGTGTGCGGCTTCGGCGATCTGCCGGTCGATCCACTTGTTCGCGAGGAGTCGTTCGATGTGGGTGCGCGTCTGGGAGGCGTCGATGGTGCGGCGGCGTCCGTGCATGTGGTCGAGGCGGAGCTGGTTCTCGTAACGCCTGTTGAGTCGGGCGCAGTTGTCGTTGGAGCAGCCCCGTTGGAAGCAAGCGCGGCTGGCGATGTGGACGGCGGTGGTCACTGCGTCTCCTTCCGGGTGTCGTCGGCGTATTGCTGCCAGCAGTCGGTGAGGTGGGCGTCGAGTTCTTGGTGGGCGATGAGGTCGTCCCGGGCGGCGTCGACGATGTGGTTGGCGCGGCGGATGGCGGCGATGGCTCGGCGGGCGGTGGCGATGAGCAGCCAGGCGGCGAATCCGGTGAGGAACAGGACGGCGCCGATCCAGATCCAGGTGGCGACGTCGAGGACGGTCGCGACCGTCGCGTTGAGGTCGAGGAGCGCGTCCTTCATGCGGCGGCCCTCCTTGCGGCGGCGGTGCCCTTCCACGTGCGGACTCCGCTGTGGTGGGCGGTCGGCCGGTTGGTGCAGGCCCATCCGGCGGTGCGGATGTATCCCTCGTCCTTAAGGAGCGTCATCAGCCGGCCCCAATGGGCCTGCGGGTTCGGCGGGTTGGGGAGGTTGTGTGCGTCGGCGATCTCGTAGGTGGTGAAGGTCCGGCCGGTCGCGGCGGCGGCTATGAACTTGGGCCAGACCTCTTCGAGCCAGGTCTCGTAGTCCTCGGCCTGCCGCTGGGTGCGGGTCTTGGCCGGGGCGGGGACGCTGCCGTCGAGGGCGGGCTGCACGGTCGCGGTCATCGGGCGCCTCCCTCGGGGAGTGCGCGGCCGATGCCGTCCAACTCGATGAGGGTCTGCACGTTGCGTGCCTGCTCCTGCAGGCGCCGCGCGGTCACCAGCGCGGCGCCGACGAGGTACTGCAGAGCGTGGGCATGGATTTCCCAGCGCGTGTCTGTGGGCCAGAACAGATCCTCGTAGGCCGCCCGTGGGTCCTTGTTCGCCTTCAGGATTCCGCCGGCGACGAGCATGCGGCGGAAGTCGCGGACGTTCATGCCGAGACCGTGGTGGGCGCGTCCGATCGCCGCAGCTCGCTCCCAAGTGAGCGTGGTGGGCAACGAGTCGTGAACCTGGGAGACGCCGAGCTCGTACCGGCCGTGCTTGCGGAGCGCAGGCAGAACGTCGTGGAAGATCCACCGCTGGAAGCGCTCGACCTGTGCCCGGATGTCTGGGTTCTTCACGCGCCCGCCTTGCCGCTGGCCGATGCAGCGGTACAGGCCGGGCTCGGTCACGAAGCGAACCTGCTGGTCGCCGCCAGGGGTACTGACTAGACAGGTCCCTGTTTCGTCCTCGGGCATGGACGCGAGCATGTTGAAGGCGTCGCGATGGCCCAGCCCGCGGGCTAGTCCAGGGGCGGCAACTCGGAAGCTGTCACCTGCCGGGATGAGTTCGATGCCGAACTCTCCGTTGCTGAAGCGTTCAAGGTTCATGACGATTCCTGGTCTCTGGGACGGTGAAGAGGTCGTTCGAGGGCCGATCCCGTTCTTGCCGAGCTGGGCGGCCAGGTGGTGTGCTGGGTTCCGAGCCGCCCGCATTGCCCGCGGGCGGCTCAGGCGTGTGCGGGCTACTGCGGGGGCTGGGCGGTCTCGGGCCAGTCGGTGGATTCGTCGGCGGCCTCGGTGTCCCAGTCGCCGCCGCCGAGCTCGACGCTGTAGCCGTCGGCCGCTGCGGGCTCGGGCTGGGCGGGGGCCGCGGTGAGCGCGGCGACGGACAGCGGCGCCTTCGCGGGAACGACCTGGGCGTGTACGACTCCGCCGAGCTCTTCGGCGACGTAGGGCATGCCGTGTAGGGCGTCGGAGGCGATGAGGCGGCAGAGCTCGCCGGTCGCGCGGGCGACGAGCATGGTCTGCGGCTGCTTCTTCCACTCGGCCTTGCCGAGGAGACCGAGCTGGCTGGCGCGGGCTGTGGTCCACTCGACGGTCTGCCAGTTGTCGGAGTCCTTGCGTCGGCCTCGCATGACGCAGCGCTCGGGCGTCGACTCGACGAGCTCGATCTGGTGGCCCTGCTTCTGGACGACGGCTCGCATGGCGTGCGCCCGGAGTGCGGGAGTGCCCTGGATGACGTCGATGGACTTGAGCGTCGCCATCGGCTTCAGTCCGAGTTCGGCGCCGGCGAGGATCGCGGCGGTGATGTCGCCGGGCTTGCCGCGCAGTGTGGCGGGCACGAAGGACGTGTTGGCGAGCTTCTGCGCCATCTGGTAGGCGAGGTCGGCTTCTTGGGCCCACGCCATGAGGGCGGTGGTGTTCTCGGTCGGCGCCGGAAGCTGGTTGATCTGCGGCTGGGTGGCGACGGCGTTCTGCTCGTCGCGGGTGGCGATTTCGTTACTCACCGAGGTATTCCTCTGCTTGGCGGATGGTGTCCCAGGTCGGCATTCCGATCTGGGGGATTTCGGTGATGGGTCCGGTCCAGTCGGGCCAGTGGTCGTTGGCGACGCAGTCGGCGTAGATGCGCAGGGCTTTCTCGTTGCGTGCGCGGCCGATGTCGCGGTCCTGGTCGTGGAGTTCGCGGACCGTGATCAGGTAGGGGGCCTGCTTGGAGACGAAGACGAAGATGAAGCGGACCGTCTCCGGCTTGAGCGCGGCGTAGATCCCGTCGATGTAGAAGGGGTCTTGCTGGTGGTAGTTGTGATCGCGGATCGCGCGGGAGATCGTGTCCGGCGCGGCGTCCCGGATGGTCTTGAGGTCGACGCAGAGCGTGAGTTCGGGCAGCTGCTTCAGCCAGTCCGGGCGGACCCGGCAGCGGACTCCGGTCGCGGGATCGGTCCAGTAGATCGACCGCTCCGCGACACCCGTGCCGGGGGCGAACAACGGGCCGGCGACCGGGTGGCTGCGGATGGCCTCGGCCATCGCGTCGACCTGGGCCTTTTCCTTCGGCAGGAGCGGCACCTTGCCCGCGGCGTAGGCCTCGTCGCGCAGGGCGCGGGCGTCGGCCTTCTTGTAGTCGGAGAACTCGGTGATCTCGACGATGTCGTGGCCCTCCCCCAGCACTTCTGCGTGGACGGCGTTGCCGAGGTCGAACTCCCGCTTCGGGGCGACCGGGTGCTCGCGGTCGTACTTGAACTGGGCGGGGCAGCCCGGCTTGAGGAGCGCGCGCAGACCGGATGAGGAGATCGACGTGCGGTCCGCGTGGTACTCGTCGGCCGGTAGCCCGTCGACGATGGCGGGCGCTTCGACCTCGACGGCGGCGGTCACGCGGCACCTCGGCAGGTGCAGTTGGGGCCGATGCCCGCGGCGTAGGCGCACGGGTTCTTGTGGCCGCCGCGGGCCGGGAACTCTCCGCCGAGCGGCAGCGGCCTGTCGCAGGCTTCGCACAGCCCAGACGGGGTGTTGGGCCCGTCGTCCTTCTTGCAGCGGGTGCATCGTCCGGCGGCCAGGTCTTGGAGTCTTTCGGTGCCGTCGGGGTCGTACTGGATGGCGGTGACGGCGGCGACGTAGTCGGGGAAGCCGAGGGCGAGCCGGTCCAGGTTGGCCGGGTCTGCGGCGGCGATCGCGGTGAGCAGGAACGTGGTGAACGAGCCGGCCTGGTAGCCGCCGTCTTGCCCGTAGTGGAAGAGGACGTGGGCGGCGGTATCAGCCGGAATGGTGGGGCTTGTGGTGCTCATGAGGTCTCCAAAAGGGTGTGCGAGGTGAGGGCGCCCGCCCCGGAACGGGGGGGAGGCGGGACGGGCGCCCTACGGGCCGCGGAGCCCTGGGGGTGGGGTTCGCGGCGTATTCGGTTGGTCTTGTCGCCGCCCACGCCGGCCGGTGACATCCGGCGGGGCGGCTGGTCTATGCGGCGCCGACTATCGGAGGGCGGACGGTCATGCTGTCCTCACCCCCTCCGGCACCGGGTTCGCCGCGATGGCCTCCCGGATCTTCTTCACCGACGGGGTGTCGTGCGGGACGGGGCGGTCCGGAGTGCGGGACATACCGGACCGGTCCCGCCGGGCGACGCCGGGGGCGACGAACCAGTCCAGGTCGTACTGCCAGCTCAGCTCGTCGTCGGCCGGGCGGGACACCCGGAGCTTCAGGGTGAAACCGTCCTCGCCCGGAATCCACGCCTGCTGGGTGGCCCAGCCGTTGTCCTCGGCGAGGGCGAACAGGGACGCGACGATCTTCGGCAGGGCCCAGCCCTCGGGGGCGGTAAACACAACGCCCTGCTCCAGGCGGGCCCGCGTGACGTCACGCTGACGCTTCTCAGCCGGGGTCAATGCCTCGTCGCGGGCGAGCGCGGCTGCCAGGGTGACGGTCCGCCCGGAGTAGCGGCAGACGGTCGCGAAGCCCATCTTGCGGAACGCGTCCGTGATGACCGGGACGCGCTGCATATTCACGTTCCACGTGGACAGCGGGTCGTGGTCCCCCAAAGCACCGTCGCGGACCCCGGCCGTGCCGCCGCACGGGCACAGCGCCTCGATGCGGTGGAAGAAGTCGCTCCACACGTTCGGGACGAGGAGCGCCGGATCGTGCTTCGGCTCGGCGGCCAGACGCTCCAGGGTGGTCGTCATGACGCCTCCTTCAGGGTGCGGAGCGGCCGGGTGTCCGTGTCGTGGGCCCAACTCGGCACGTGCGCCGGGCTGGTGGCGAGCGCCTCCCACAGCGGCTTCACGTCGATGCCCGCGGGTGCGGTGGCCTGGTCCTCGACGGCGGTGGTGTCGCGTTCCATCGGGGGGACGGTGACGGCGTCGCGGTTGGCCTGCGCGGCGCGGTGCGGGGCGAGCTCGGCCTTCAGTGAGGCGATCTCCCGGTCGCGGGTGTGGACGTCTTCGAGGGCGCCGGAGTATTCGATGGCGGCCCGGTCGAAGTCCTCCTGCAGCTGGTTGCGCTCCCGCTTCAGGCCGTCGATCTCGGTGGCGAGCTGGACGAGCTGGCAGGCGAGGCCGTCGGCTTCCCGGTCCTTCGCGGCGAGCTCCCGTTCCAGTCGGCCGATCTTCTTGACCAGTTCCCACGGGCTCATGCCACGGTGCTTGGCGCGGGTGCGGAGATCCTGGGCGATGCTCACGGCTGGCCTCCGGTGCGCTTGCTGTAGTCGGCGAGGGTTTCGACGTATCCGGCGTCGGCGGTCTCCCGGAATGCGCGGGAGGCTTGCGGGCCCCACACGGTGAGGCGGCCTGTGTCCGCGTGCCAGGTCTGCGTCTCCCGCCAGTCGGCGGCCGGGAAGGCCCCCTGCAGGAGTGCGGCGAGGCGGCGGGAGCCGCCCTGCGGGAGCCGGATCATCTGGCCGTCTGCGGTGGTGGCGCGGACGACGAACGTCTGCGTCATCTCCCCCGACGTATCCGTCCACACCGGGGTCGCCAGGACGGTGACGGCGCCGGGTGCGATCTCCCGGATCCGGAACGGCAGTTGCTTGCAGTGGCGGCGCCGTCGGCCCGCCGAGGAGCGGCGGGGGTGCAGCGGGACTTCCTCGCTGCATTTCGTCCGCTGGGTGGTGCACTGCGAGAAGTACTCGCCGCGCACCCCACGCGACCAGGTCATCAAGTCCGGGCCGTACAGGGCCGTGTAGTCGGCGTCGAGGGCGATGAGGGACTCCTCGACACCGTTCGCGTCCAGCAGGGCGTTGATCGCGGTAGCCATCTACGCCACCGCCTTGAGTTGGCGGGTGCGGTTTTCGGCGGCTGCTGCGGCGGTGGCGACGGCGAGTTTGTCGAGGACGTCCTGCGGGGCCCCGTCGAGGCACAGGCTCAACGTCGAGCCGAAGCTGATCAGGTTCGCGCCGTTGCGGGTGTCGTGGACGATGTCCTCGACGTCGCCGTCGACGATCACGATGGACTGGGATACACGGGTCACGACTCGCCTCCGAAGATGTCGGGGTGGCTGGTTTTCCAGGTGGCCCAGTGCGGCATCGGCTGGTCGACGATGGTGTGGGTGCGGTCCATGACCTGCTCCAGCGTCAGCGGGCCGAGCTTTCGGGCCCGGTGGGTGGGCGGGTCGGGCACGAAGGTCGAGCCGCTGGTCCACATGCAGTTGCGGTAACCCCAGTCGTCGAGCCCGTATTTGATGAAGACGGTGGTGTCCGAGGCCGCGTCGATGTCGAGGGGACGCTGGTCCATGCGGCGCCCGACTCCGTAGCCGACCCAGTGGTTGCGGTGCTCCTGGATGTAGGAGGCGAGCATCTTGGCTTCGGTGTCGGTGGGCCGTTCGGCGCTTGCGAACGGCCACGGCGGGTCGAAGGTGTTGCCGGTGTCCGCGCTGGTGCCGAGGTAGGCGGCGATATACCGCCAGCGGGGGTTGAAGGTGGTGACGACCGGGATCCGCAGCTTGGTGAGCGGATCGGTTTCGATGGCGTCCGTACCGAACGGCCAGGTGGTGTACGTGGTCACGACGCTTCACCTGCCTCGCGGGGCTGGATCGTCATGTCGTTCTTGTCCGCCCAGGTCCGTGCCTGCTGCTCGCTGTGTTCGGCGATGTGGCGGTCCCAGTCGGCGTAGCCGTAGGCGTGGTACTCGATCGGGCCGAAGGACACGACAGCTTTGGCGTTTCCCTCGGTGCTGTAGCGGACCTCCAGCCCATGGGAAGCCGCGTACTCCTCGACCGCCTGGTTGGTGGTGAGCGGCAGCAGGATGTCGGCGACGTAGGGCGTGGGTGCGCCCTCGTTGCTCTCCAGCCAGTCGGCGAGCTGTCGGAGGCCGTCGATGTACTCGTTGCGGTCGGTCATCGCACGCCTCCAGGCGTCCAATTCGGGTAGTCGGCTTCGGTGGAGATGGGGGCATCGGGGTGGGTGACGAGCCAGCCGTCGAGCCGGTACGCGATCCGGTCGGACGGGGAGTTGGTGCGGGCGGCGGCCTCAAGGAGGATCGCGGCCGTCTCCACCCGTGCGAGCGGCACGTCCAGGGCGGCGATGCCGGCGGTCATGACTGCGCCTCCTCGTCGCGCGGGGTGCACCAGGGGGCGCCGGGGCACTGTCCGAAGCCGTTGTGCTTCGAGCAGAGGAGGCTCGACGGGTAGTACCCGCCGCCCTTGAGGGGGTCGATGTGGTCGGCCGCGAACTTCATGCCGTTCAGGTAGAGCTCGCTGGCCAGAGGTGTGTGGGACTCCATGCGGATGTCCTTCGCGGCCTCCTCGACCGCACGGTTGCCGATCGCCCGCTGGAAGTTGAGGACGACTTCCTCGGTGAGGTGGCGCCGCAAGTAGTCGTCGATCTCGGCAGGTGTCGCGGAGTAGCGCGACGGACGCTTCGCCACCTCGGCCTTCAAGCGCTGGACCTCGGCGAGGAGCGCGTGCTCGGTGTAGACCGGCAGCGCGCGGGAGCAGCGTGTCCCGCGCTTCTCCGGCTTCAGGTACCGCTGATCGGCAGCCATGTGGGCGCTGATCGTGTCGGGCTTGTGCGTGAACACGTGGCCCTCGCCCTCAACCCACTCCCAGTCGTGGTGCGTGCGCTGACCGTCGGGCTCGTCGGAGTGGTCGCAGTAGAAACCGACCGGAGTGAAGGGCTGCGGGATGCGGTCACTCATGACGCCTCCCCGCGCCGGGTGCCGTACAGGAAGCCCCACAGGGCCTGCCGGAGGTCGACCCAGTCGATGCCGGTCACCTTCGGATAGCCCTGCGTCTCAAGGACGCTGGCGACATCGAGGACCAGGCCTGTCGTGAACCGGGGGTCGTCGCCCGGGAGCGGGCGGATCGGGTACTCGCGGGCGTTCACAGGTCTGCCTCCTCGCCGTCGAGGGCGTCCTGGCAGTCCGGGCACAAGCCGGTGATCCGCCACTCCAGCTGGTAGGCGGCGGCCTGCGAGGCGTCGAGGAAGACACGCGTCTCGCCCTGCGCGGACACCAGCGGCTGACCGCAGCCGATCGGCGACTTCAGGCAACGCTCCTCACGCACCGCATCCGCAGGCAAGTCACCGCCCGAAATCGCGGCGAGGAAAGCGGGGATCGAGTTCATCGCGCACCGCCCTGCGTCGGCAGGCTGGGGAGTTGAAGCTGTGCGGAACCACCGAGCCGCTTGTGCAGCTCGTTCAGCCCCTTCACCGTGACCCGCAACTGCGGGGCATCCAGAACCAGTTCACCGGTCCGCGGGTGGTAGTGGGACTGGGGCAGCTCGGACAGCCAGCGCCGCTCGATCGCGTACTGGTTGGCGCGGTAGCGGTGGTCCGCGTTCTGCACGAACGCCCAGCCGAGCTCGTGGAGGATCCCGAAGAGCCTGTTGCGGCCCGTCTGGATACTCGGGTCCCGGGACAGGATCTTCGCCGCGTCGCCGTCGCCGACGGCGAAGTCGCCCTCGGCGGAGGCGAGCGTGTTCCAGGAGTGGGCGGCCGGCTCCAGCTCGGCGACCCGGGCCTCGGCAACGATGCGCGCCTGCTCCGACTCGATCGCGGCCTGGAGGGCTTCCAGCTTCGTCATCTCGCGGGGCTGCACCGAGTACGAACCCGTGCGGCGGATGGACGGGATGACCTCGTGGGTGATCCAGCGCTTGAAGGCTTTCGCCTGCGGCTTCCGCGAGCGGAGGATCAGGGAGTAGAGGCCGGGCTCGGAGATGATGGCGAGCTGCTGCGCGCCGCCAGGGGTCTCCAGACTGTGGACCCCCTTCTCGTCCTCGTCAAGGAGGGCGAGTGAGCTGTGCATGTTGCCGAGTTCGAGGACGTCGGCGACGTCGCGGGCGACCCACCAGGGTTCCGCGTCGATCATCACGGACCGCACGTGCTGTGCAATCTCGGGGAAGGTGAACACCAGCGGGGTGCTCGGGGATGGGACCATGGTCATCAGGTCCACTCCTGTTCTCTGAGTGTCTGGTGTGGATCGAGGCCCTGCTGCCGGTGTGTGGAAGCCCGGTAGTGGGGCCGATTTGCCGCTCTAGGCGGCGATGGGCTTGGCGTACTTGCCCGGCAGGACTTCGCCGTTGGCCTGCACCCAGCGGATGTGCGCCGCAGTCAGGCGCGGCGACTTGCCGACGTAGGTGAAGGGGATCCGGCGTCCGTGGATGGCCTCGACCACCCAGTTCTCGGTCTTGCCGAGGATTTCGCCGGCCTGCTTGGGGGTGAAGCAGCGCAGTTCCAGGTCATTCGCGGACTGCGTCGTGCTCAGCTGCTCGACGGCTGCCGTCAGGCGCAGGATCAAGGTCGTGTCGACCGAGGTCTCCGGATCCTGTCGGGCTTCGGTGGGGGGCGCCAGGTCGTTCCTGGTCACGGGGCGTCTCCTCGTGGGTGATGGCGGCGATGGGGATGTTCAGACGCTCGGCGTAGAGGCGGAGGGTTACGTCGCTGGCTCCCTGCTGGCCGCGTTCGACGCGGGAGAGGAAGCCAACGTTTCGGCCGATGTCTTTGGCGAGCCGCTGAAGGCTGATGCCGCGGGACTGACGTATGGCCTTCATTGCGTCTCCGTTGGGTCTCACGAGACACAACGTAGGCCCAACAAAGTTGAGGAGGCAAGGGTTCCGGTCGTTTTTGTTGGGTGTTTTTCGGGCTTCATTGGGTGTATCTCGGTAGTCCCACCCTTAAAGCCCTGGCCATAGATGTACGGAGCGCACAGGTGGTGCACACGCGACGCAACCGCAACGAGGAGTTAACGAAGCAACAAAAAGGGGCCCCTAAGACCGATCAATCCTGGTCAATTGGGGGATTCGATGGGTGCATGTTGCTTGCCAGTGGTGCATGATGGCCGTCATGACAGAGGACCGGACCAAACTGCAGTGGCCCGAACTCGCAACCGCCATTCGTGCGGCACGCGAGGCCCGCGGCCTCTCGCAGGTCGCCCTCGCTGAGCTCGCAGGCGTCAGCGAAGGCACCGTCCAGAACCTCGAAGATGACGGACAGCGGCGGAGCCGGATTCCACCGAGCCTCGCCAAGGTCGAGCCGCACCTCGGCTGGACCCCGGGAAGCGGGCACGACATCCTGCGCGGCGGCCAGCCCACCCCGGCAACACCCCCTGCGGATGCACCGCCCCAGTCGGGGAAGGCCCGGGACCGCCTCCGGGATCGCCTCCCTCTGCGCATCGTCGACGAACTGGAGAGCGATGACGACCTCATCGACTCTCAGGTCATTGAGCTGCCCGGCACCGACGGTGCGCGCATGACGGTGGTCGTCCACGGGCGCGCCGCCGCCACGCCAGAGCAGATCCAGGAAGCACTACTCGCCTGGCGCCGGGCCGAACGCAATCTCCGCCGGCCATCGGGCGAGGGCGACGCCGAGCCGCCCGAGTCCGTCAACGGGTCGTAACTGATCCCTCGCTGATTGCATCCGTTCACTCCCTTTACCACTCGTAAGTGTGGTGTCATATGCAGACGCCACACCGGGGGGCGCCCGCGTGGTCTTGGGGGACCTATGTCTGTGCGGGTTCTGTCCGTCTCGGGTATGCCGTTCCGCGTCAAAGTCTGGGTAGAAGACTGCGATGACGGCCGCGCCGCCGTGTACGTCGACAAGGCGCTATTGCACGAGTGCGGGCCCGAGGCCCTGGAGGATGCCCTCAACGACACGGCCCGCAGCGGGCAGAAAGTGGACAGTGCTCAGGTCCGCGCGACGCTGCGCGCCGTCAGCAGGTGAGTCATGGCGCACGCCGAGAAGCGGACCTACGACAAGGCCCAACGCAAGTGGCGCTACCGCGGCAAGTACAAGCTCCCCAACGGCAAGTGGGGGTCCGTCAGCCGCGACGACAACGACCAGCCGTTCTACACGGCACGCTCGGCGGTCGAGTACGCGCAGGGCCTGGAGTCCGACGTCCGCCGCAAGACCTTCGTCAACCCGCGCGACGGGCGGCTCACCGTTGAGGAGTGGTCCAAGCTCTGGCTCGAATCGGTGGAGCTCGGCAACCGCAGCGACAAGTCGTACCGACAGCGCCTGCGTTCCGTCATCCTCCCCCACTGGGGTGCCACCGCCATGGGTGACATCACCACCGTCGCCGTCACGACGTGGGAGAAGCAGCTCCGGGCGCGCTACAAGCCCAACTACGTCAAGTCGACGATGTCTGTGATGCGGGTGATGTTCGACGATGCGGTCGCCTCCAAGGTCCGAGGCGACAACCCCGTTCCCACGCTGCGGTCCAGGCGGCGCGGGAAGTACAAGGGCAAGGAGCAGCAGGACGAAGTCGTCACCGCGACTCCCCGCCAGATCCTCCTTCTTGCCCGCAACGCGCAGGAGATCCGCGGGCTGACCGGCTACGCCATGGTCGCAACGATCGCCTACGCCGGATTGCGAATCAGCGAGATGGCTGGCCTGCGCCGTGAACACCTGCTTCTCAAGGACACGGGCTCAGGCTGCCGTCTGCTCGTGCAGCAGCAGCATCAGTACGTCGACGGCAAGCCGGCTCAGGTCGATCCCAAGTACGGGTCAACTGGCAGCCTCATCCTCGCCCCGTTCCATGCGGAACTGCTCCGTGAGCTGATCGACTCCCACAGCTCCGAGTGGGTGTTCCCTGCGCCGCGCGGTGGCAAGTTGGATACCGGTCAGCAGTTCTACAAGAACACGTGGCGGCGCATCGTCGACGGCAATCCGGTCCCCCCAGCCGGTGCCGCCTCGCGGGACCGGCTGCCGTCCCTGCACGCCGTGGCCGGCGTCGAGGGGCTCGTGCCGCACGGTGCCCGGCATTCGATGAAGGTGTGGCTCGACGAGCGGAAGCATCCTCGGGCCGCGGTGGAGGCGCGGATGCGGCACGTGCTGCAGGGCATTGAGGGCGTGTACTCGCATGTGACGCTGGCGATGGAGCTGGCTATCGCGGCGGATCTGCAGCAGATGTGGGAGGCGGCACTGCGGATGGTCGAGGTCGACCGCCGGGAGTGGGAGCCTGCGCGCTGGCAGTGGGAACCTGCGCCGTCCGCCGTGCGGGCCCGTAAGTTGATCTCCCAAATGTCTCCCACGGAGACATGAGCGCCCTTTCGGGACTCCGCGCTGGAGTCTCACGGGCCGTTCGGATTCATGCAACTGTCCAGCGTGCTGCGGGAAGTTGCCGACTGGCTCACCTGACGCCTCCGCGCACGACACGGCCGTATTCGGACGATCCCCCGCGTCGCCCGAATACGGCCGGCCCTCCCCGGCACACCACACCCCAACAGGCGGGCGGCCAGGAAGCCCTGAGTATAGTTGGCTGCGAGCCAGTCAACGCAGGAGTCAAGAATGTCCCCCCGCAGCGCATCGGTCAATGAGGAGTTGCGCCGACGTTCCCGCGAACGGCTCCTGCAGGCGACGCTGGAACTCGTCGGGGAGCGCGGGTACGAGGCGACGACGCTCGGCGACATCGCGGACCGCGCCAGATCGGCGCGCGGCCTCGTCTCGTACTACTTCCCGGGCAAGCGGCAGTTGCTGCAGTCCGCCGTGCACCGGCTGATGCACCGCACGCTGGAGGAGGCGCTCGAACGGGAGCCGCGGCCCGGGCTCGACGACGGGGACGAGCGGCTCGCCCGCGCCATCGACGCGATCCTCGGCCTCGCCCGCGACCAACCCGTCCTCATGCGCACGCACATGGCGGGGATTCTGCAGGCCGAGGGCTTTGTGCAGTGCCCGGAGCAGCAGCGCCTCGCGGAGCTGCTGCGCGAGACCGTCGTCCGGCACGGGACGCTCGACGTCGACACCGACTATCCGCTGCTGCGCGCCCTGTTGATGGGCGCCGTGTTCTCGATCCTGGTGCCCGGCGTGCCGATGCCGATGGCGACGCTGCGCGCCGAGCTGTTCCGCCGCTACGAACTGGAGTGGAAGCGGGGCCACCCGCCGGACGACGAGGATGACGCGTCGTCCGACGGGAGCCCGGCGCACGGCAGACCGGCCGATTTCTCACGGTACTTCGAGCCGCTGGCACCGGCCGCCAATGGCGGCGATCGTGATGGCGCCGCTCAGCCGAAGTAGTCCGGCTGCGTCTGGACGTTCAGCTCGCCCAGGCGGATCTTCTGGGCCGGATCGGTCCTGGCGTCGTCGACCTTCAGGACGTCGAAGCCCTTCGCGATGTCGTTCGAGTAGATGTAGCCGTTGTAGTAGTACGCGGACCAGGAACCGCCCGTCTGGATCTTGTCGGTGCTGAGCGGGCCGCGCTCGAAGTAGCCGATCTCCTCGGGTTTCGTGGAGTCCGTGAAGTCCCAGACGGAGACGCCGCCCTGGTACCAGGCCTGCACCATGAGGTCCTTGCCCTTGACCGGGATCAGCGAGCCGTTGTGCGCGACACAGTTCTCGGTGTCGGCCTGGTGGCGCGGGATCTTGAAGTAGCTCTTGAAGACGAGCTTGCGCTTGTCGCCCTTGCCGGTGATGTCGTAGATGCCGTCGGCGCCGCGGTTCGGACCGATCTCGGCGTTGCAGGTGGCCGCGCCGCCGCCGCCCAACTCGTCGGTGAAGACGACCTTGTTGGCTGTTTGGTTGAAGGTCGCCGAGTGCCAGAACGCGAAGTTCACATTGTCCTGGACCTGGTCGATGACCTTGGGGTGCTCCGGGTCGGCGATGGAGAACAGGATGCCGTCACCCATGCAGGCGCCCGCCGCGAGGTCCTTGGAGGGCAGGACGGTGATGTCGTGGCAGCCGGTGGTCTTGGAGACGCCCGGGTTGGTGGGCGCGCCCGGGTTGCCGCCGCCGTCCTCGCCGTCACCGGGGAAGAGGACCGGGAAGCTCACGACGGCTGCCTTCTGCGGCGCGTTGCGCGGCACCTTGATGACCGAGATGCCGTCGTGCGGCGGCTTGCAGTCGGGGAACGTCGCGCTCGGCGAGTACGAGGAGACGTAGATGTAGACGTTCTTCTTCTGCGGCACCAGGCTGTGCGTGTGCGAGCCGCAGGCGGTCTCGACGGCGGCGACGTACTTGGGGTTCGCCTTGTCGGTGATGTCGAAGACCTTCATGCCCTCCCAGGACGACTTCTCGGTCGCGGGCTGGGTGGTGGAGGCGCAGGAGTCGTCGCTGCGGGAGCTGTCCGTGGACAGGAACAGCAGGTTCCCGGAGACGGAGACGTCGTTCTGGGAGCCGGGGCACAGCACCTGCGCGACCGTCTTCGGCGCCTTCGGGTCGCTGATGTCGAAGACGCGGAAGCCGTCGTAGTTCCCGGCGAAGGCGTACTTGCCCTGGAACGCCAGGTCGGAATTGGTGCCGGGCAGCGCGTCCTTCGGGATGTTGGTGACGTGCTGGATGTTGTCCGAGTGCACGACCTCGTCCTGGCCGGGGATGTCACCGGCGGATATCGCCTTCTCGACCTCGGCCTCTGTGCTCTTCGACACGCTCTTGGGCGCCGCGTCCTTGTCGCCCGGGTCGGGCGTCGCCGAGACCGGCCCCGCGGCGAGCAGCGCCGCGAGCAGCCCGGCCGCGGCCGTGGCAACTCCCAGGCGTCTGCGGCGCGTTCGGGTGGAGGACAGGATCACTGTTGTCTCCTTTGTCTCCTTGAATGACGGTGACTTCGTTCGTACGTGAACGATTCACAGATCCCCCCGAGTATCGTCTTCCTCATGCACAGATCAATAGATGGCAACGCAATCGTCATGAAAGTTGCCGTCGCCGCGCTGGTGGCGGTGTCGGCGCTGGCACTGACCGCGTGCGACTCGGGATCGGACAACTCCCGTGCGTCCGACGGGCCTTCGGTCATCGCGCCGGGCAAGCCGGGCGAGGGGGCCGAGACACTGTCGGCCAAGGACGCGCGGCGGCGCGGCTCCGACGACGCCCCGAACTCCGCGGACGTCCGTTACGCGCGGATGATGATCCCGCACCACGAGCAGGCCATCGAGATGACCGAACTCGCCCCGAAGCGGGCCGAGTCGGCGAAGGTCAAGGCGCTCGCCGAGCGGATCGCCGCCGCGCAGGGGCCCGAGATCGAGATGATGCGCGGGTGGCTGAAGAAGCACGGGCGAGGCGCCTCCCCCGAAGGCCACGACGCGCACGACACGATGCCCGGAATGGCCACGGACGCGCAGCTGAAGAAGCTGAAGGCCGCCCAGGGCACGGCATTTGACGCACTGTTCCTGAAACTGATGGTCACCCATCACCAGGGCGCGGTGACCATGGCCACCGACGTCAAGAGTGAAGGGAACAACGTGCAGGTGGAGGAGATGGCGGACGACGTGATCGCCCAGCAGACGAGCGAGATCGCGCGGATGCGTGACATGTCCTGACGCCCGTGCTCCCCGCGGGGACACACCGCCGCGCCCTCTCCCCCACCGCGCTCCCCGGTGTCATGCTGAGACACATCAGCACCCCGGCGGAGGGAGCCTCCCGTGCCGCACATCGCCGTCGTCGGTTCGGGTCCGAGCGGGGTGTACACCGCGCAGGGCCTCCTGCGGCAGGACCGGGTCCCGGACGTCCGCGTCGATGTCGTCGACCGGCTGCCCTGCCCGTACGGTCTGGTGCGCTACGGCGTCGCGCCCGACCACGAGAAGATCAAGTCGCTGCAGAACAACCTGCGTTCGATCCTTGAGGACGAGCGGGTGCGCTTCCTCGGCGGCGTGGAGATCGGCCCCGCGCTGCCGCCCGCGAAGCTCCTTGAGCTGTACGACGCGGTGGTGTACTGCGTGGGCGCGGCGGCCGACCGGCGGCTCGGGGTGCCGGGCGAGGACCTGCCGGGCAGCTGGTCCGCGACGGACTTCGTGGCATGGTACAGCGCCCACCCGGACGCCTTCGACGGCGGTTTCGTACGGGGTGTGCGCACAGCCGTCGCGATCGGCGTCGGCAATGTGGCGGTGGACGTGACCCGGATGCTGGCGCGCGGCGCCCCGGAGCTCCTCCCCACGGACATGCCGCGCGCCGCGCTCGACACGCTCGCGGCGAGCGAGGTGCGGGACGTGCACATGGTGGGCCGGCGCGGCCCCTCGCAGGCCCGCTTCACCACGAAGGAGCTGCGCGAGCTGGGCGGCCTCCCGGACACCGAAGTGGTCGTGGACGCGCGGGAGTTGGCGCTCGACCCGGCGTACGAGGACCCGTCCGGACTGCCGGGCGCGCAGCGGCGGAACGTGGAGGTGCTGCGGGGGTGGGCCACTTCTTCGCCCGGGCCCGCCACGCGGCGCCGGATCCATCTGCGGTTCTACCTGCGGCCCGTCGAGGTGCTCGCGGAGGGCGGCCGGGTCGGCGGGGTGCGCTTCGAACGGACGCGGCCCGACGGGCACGGGGGCGTGGTCGGGACGGGGGAGTTCGAGGAGATCGGGGCGGAGTTGCTGCTGAGGTCGGTGGGGTATCGCGGAGTGCCGTTGGAGGGGCTGCCGTTCGACGAGCGCAGTGGCACCGTGCCGCACACGGCGGGGCGGGTGCTGCGGGGTGCGCGGGTGGCGCCGGGCGAGTACGTCGCCGGGTGGATCAAGCGCGGTCCCACCGGGGTGATCGGCACCAACAGGCCGTGCGCCAAGGAGACCGTCGGCTCGCTCCTCGACGACGCCCACATCTTCGTAGCGGACGAACCCGCGCGGGATCCGCTGGGCGGGCTCGTCGCCGCCGGGGCGCGGCCCGTGGAGTGGGACGGGTGGCGGGCGATCGAGCGGGCGGAGGCGGAGTTGGGGCGCGGGCTCGGGCGTGGCCCGGTGAAGATCCCGGACTGGGAGGGGCTGTTGAGCGCGGCCCGCGGTTCGTAGACAACCCAATGCGCGTTCCGGGGCGCGGACACGTGGCGGCAACACGACGGAAATCAGCCGATCGTTCGAGGTCATTACGTTCTCGTCCATGACAACGCACCCCGTGGACCAGGTCCCGCCCGCGCGCCAGTTGGTGGCGTTTGGGCTGCAGCACGTGCTCGCCATGTACGCGGGCGCGGTCGCCGTGCCGCTGATCGTGGGCGGCGCGATGAAGCTGCCGCCCGCCGATCTCGCGTATCTGATCACCGCCGATCTGCTGGTGTGCGGGATCGCGACGCTCATCCAGTGTGTGGGGGTGTGGCGGTTCGGGATCCGGCTGCCGATCGTGCAGGGCTGTACGTTCGCGGCCGTGTCGCCGATGGTGCTGATCGGGACGGAGGGCGGCGGGCTGCCCGCGATCTACGGGGCGGTGATCGTGGCGGGGCTCGCCATGATGCTGCTCGCGCCGGTCTTCGGGCGGCTGCTGCGCTTCTTCCCGCCGCTCGTCACGGGCACGGTGATCCTGATCATCGGGCTTTCGCTGCTGCCGACGGCGGGGACGTGGGCGGCGGGCGGCGAGGGCGCGGAGGACTTCGGTGACCCGAAGAACATCGGGCTCGCGGCGCTCGTCCTGGTGCTCGTGCTGGGTGTGCAGCGGTTCGCGCCGCCCGCCCTGAGCCGGGTCGCGGTGCTCGTCGGCATCGTGGCCGGCACGGCGGTGGCGATACCCACCGGGTTCACGGACTTCTCCGCCGTCGGGGACGCGAACTGGGTCGGGATCAGCACGCCGTTCCACTTCGGCGCCCCGGAGTTCCACGTGGCGGCCATCGTGTCGATGCTGGTGGTGGCGCTTGTGACGATGACGGAGACGACCGGCGACTTCATCGCGGTCGGCGAGATGACGGGCCGCCCTGTGGACCGGCGGGCGCTCGGCGACGGGCTGCGCGCCGACGGCTTCTCGACCGTGCTCGGCGGCGTCTTCAACACCTTCCCGTACACGGCGTTCGCGCAGAACGTGGGCCTGGTCGGCATGACGAAGGTGCGCAGCCGCTGGGTCGTCGCCGTGTCCGGCGGCATCCTGATCCTGCTCGGGCTGCTGCCGAAGCTGGGCGCGGTGGTCGCCGCGATCCCGTCGCCGGTGCTCGGCGGGGCGGGGCTCGTGATGTTCGGGACGGTCGCGGCGAGCGGCCTGAAGACCCTGTCGAAGGTGGACTTCGAGGGCAACGCCAATCTGACCGTGGTGGCGGTCTCAGTGGCCGTCGGGCTGCTCCCGGTGGGCGTGCCGACGATCTACGAGCACTTCCCCCACTGGTTCCAGACGGTGATGGACAGCGGCATCAGCGCGGGCTGCCTGACGGCGATCGCGCTGAACCTGCTGTTCAACCACCTTCCGGGGACCGGGAGTTCAGTTCCCGCCGAGCCGGTCGCCCTGCCGGGCGGCCGCGTCGAGGATGTGGTCGAGAAGGCCGGGGAAGAGCGCGTCTAGGTCGGCCCTGCGAAGACCGTTGAGCTTGGCGGTCCCCCGGTAGACCTGCACGATCACTCCGGCCTCGCGCAGCACCCGGAAGTGGTGCGTGGTCGTCGACTTGGTGACGGGCAGCTCGAACGCCGAACAGGACAGCTCGGCCTCCTCCGAGGCCGCCATCTCGCGGACGACGGCGAGGCGCATCGGATCGGACAGCGCGTGCAGCACCGCTTCGAGGCGGATCTCCTCGCGGGAGGGGTGCGCGAGCGTGCGGCCGCCGGTGGCTGCCTCGGTGTGCGGTGCTGCGGCCGTCATGGACGACTCCCCTTCACGGTGCGGCTGGCGCGACGCCTGCGGTGCGGCGCGCTCATCGTTCGCCGTCATTGTACGAGAACCATCGTAGTTTGACATCCGCCGTAGTACGGTGGCTATCGTACAAGGGAAGTCCTCGTCGTGACCGCGAAGCGTTTTCGCGACCCGTCCCGACGACCCGTACCGAATGGAGTCCGCCGTGAGCGCACTGTTCGAGCCCTACACCCTCCGGTCCCTGACCATCCCCAACCGGGTGTGGATGCCGCCGATGTGCCAGTACAGCGCGGCTCCCGAGGGCCCGCTCGTGGGGGCGCCGAACGACTGGCACTTCCAGCACTACGGGGCGCGCGCCGCGGGCGGCACCGGCCTGATCATCGTCGAGGCGACGGCCGTCTCCCCCGAGGGCCGCATCTCGCCGCAGGACCTCGGCATCTGGAACGACACGCAGGTCGAGGCGTTCCGCCGGATCACGTCCTTCCTGAAGTCGCAGAACACGGTGCCGGGCATCCAGCTCGGACACGCGGGCCGCAAGGCCTCCACCGACCAGCCCTGGAAGGGCGGCGCGCCGCTCGGCCCGGACGCGTACGGCTGGGAGGCCGTCGCGCCGAGCGCGGTGCCGTTCGACGAGAAGCACCCGGTGCCGGCGGAGCTGTCGGTCGACGCCATCAAGGAGGTCGTCCAGCAGTTCGTCGACGCCACCCGCCGCACCCTGGACGCCGGCTTCGAGGTCATCGAGCTGCACGGCGCGCACGGCTACCTCATCGGCGAGTTCCTGTCCCCGCACTCCAACAAGCGCACGGACGAGTACGGCGGCTCCTACGAGAACCGCACCCGGTTCGCCCTGGAGGTCGTCGACGCGGTGCGCGCCGAGTGGCCCGATGAGCTGCCGCTGCTCTTCCGTATCTCCGCCACGGACTGGCTGGAGGACGGCGAGGGCTGGACCGCCGACGACACGGTCCGCTTCGCGGCCGAGCTTCAGGCCCACGGCGTGGACCTCATCGACGTCTCGACGGGCGGCAACGCGGCCGGCGTCCGCATCCCGCTCGGCCCCGGCTACCAGGTGCCCTTCGCGGCCCGCGTCCGGGGCGAGGCCGGGGTCCCGGCCGCCGCGGTCGGCCTCATCACCGAGCCCGAGCAGGCCGAGAAGATCCTCGCCAACGGTGAGGCGGACGCGATCCTCGTCGGCCGCGAGCTGCTCCGCGACCCGTCCTTCGCACGGCACGCGGCGCGCGAACTGGGCGCGGAGAGCCATGTGCCGGACCAGTACCACCGGTCCGTGTAACAGCCGGTCAGTGGTGTGCCCCCGTGGTCGTCCGTGGACCACGGGGGCACATGTGGTGATGGGGCGGCGCGTGTTCATGGGGCCTACGTGTTCATGGGTAGCCGCGTTCTGCGTCGGCGGCTCCGCCGCCCTTCGCCGGGGCCGACGATCAGCCGGCCGTGGCCCAGGCCCTCGACACCCGTTTACGCAGCCGTAGCGCCGCCTCCGCGCGGCGGCGGACCGGGGCGCAGTAGGCGGTCGCGATGGGCTGCGTCCCGCGCAGTTCGTCGGCGCTGCGCAGCAGTTCGGCGGCCAGGGCGGGGCGGCCGCGGGCCGCCGCGATGTCCGCGGCGAGTTCGGCGGTGCAGGCGGCGCCCACCGTGTCGTCGTGGGAGAGGTGGCTGTGCAGCGCGCGGCCCGCCTCCTGGGCGGCGACCTCCAGCGGCCCCTGGTCCCAGCGCAGCAGTTCTGCCTGGGCGTGTCCGAGCCAGGCCTCGGCCCACGGGTCGTGCACCCCGACCGCTCCCGACGGGGGCCGCACCAGTTCCTGCGCGGCCTCCGGGTCCCTGCGGACGAGGGCGAGCGCGAGGGCCGCCCGGCACAGGGCGCCGCCGGGACCGAACCCGGGCGCCTCGCCGAGGATCCTCAGCGCCGCCTCGAACGCGTCGGCGGCCTCGCGCACCCGCCCCTGCCGCAGTTCCTCGACGCCCCGCGCGTGCTCCACGAGGCCGAGACAGCGCTCGTCCTCGTCCCGCCGCGCCGCCAACTGCCCGTTCAGCAGCTTGGATTCGGCCTCCGCGCCGTCCCCGCACAGCGAGTCCAGGTATCCGGCGAGCCACCACGCGCGGCCGGGCACCGGGTCCTGGTGCAGGCGCAGCACCCGCCGCAGCGCCGTCCGCCCCTCCTCGGCCCGGCCGCACGCCACCCACAGGAACCACAGGTGCACCACGGTGTCGAGCGCGACGCCCGGTTCGGCCGTCCGCGAGAACGGCCCGGTGCGCGGGTCCATCGCCACCTGGAGGTCGGGCAGTTGGCGCAGCACGAGGGCGCGGGCCTCCCGCTGCCGCCCGCGGCTCCACTGCTCGGCGGCCCGCCGGGCGAGTCGCGCACACCACTCGCGGTGGCGCGGGACGAGGTCCCCGCGCTCCCCTGCCGCCTCCAGGGCGCGCAGACACACCACGCGCATCGGCCCGGTGAGCCGGGTCCGCGGCCGGCCCGCCGGGTCGACGTCGCCGCCCGGGTCGCCCGGTACGAGGGCGAAGGGCGCGATCCCCTCCATCAGGACCGGGATGCGTTCGGCCGGCAACTCCGCGGTGGCGCACACCTCGCGCACCGCGTCCAGGTCGAAGTCGGCCTCGAACACGGCGAGGCGGCTCAGCAGCCGGCGTTCGCCGCGGGTGCTGCGCGCGTAGGCCCGCTCGGCGGCGGCGAGCGCCTGCGACGGGTACGGGTGGCGCTCCACGTCCGCGAGGTCGGCGGGGCCGCGCAGCCGTCGACCGGCGTCCAGGAGCGCGCCGGGCAGCCCGTCCAGGCGGTGCGCGAGCGTGCCCGCGCGGGTGGAGGTCTCCGGGTCGGCCAGGAGCCAGCGGCCCGCCGCACCGGCGAGCAGGTCCATGGCCGCGCTGCCGCGCAGTGGGAGCAGCCGGTGCACGGATTCGCCGCGCAGCCAACTGGGCCGGTCCGAGATGCGCAGAACGGTGAGCCCCGGCACATCCTCCAGGAGCGCGGCCATCACGTCGGTGCCCGCCCCGCCGAGGTGCTCCCAGTCGTCGAGGACGAGCAACGGGCGCGCCCGCAGCCGCCGTCCGGGCCTGACGCCGAGCCGGTGGCGCAGCCGGACCATGACGCCGCCGAGCACGCTCGGGTCGAGCCCGGCCCCCGACTCCCACACCACTTCGCGCCGGCCACGCGCGCGTACCTGCTCGACCGCCTCCCGCGCGAGCCGGGTCCTGCCCGATCCCGAGGGCCCCACCAGGGACACCAGGCGCCAGGACGCCAATCTCGTGAGCAGCGCCGCCAGTTCGCGCTCACGCCCTTTCAACTGTCCTTCACTCACGCCGATCCACACCTTCGCAGCAATCGCGTTTCCGATGGACGATGACTGCGGCGTGTACTTCGATGAGTACTGTGCCACCTGTTTCGCACGTTTCACGTGCGGCTGATGACACATCCGGCGCGCCGCACTACCCATGGTGACGCCGTGGCGAGAACATTCCGGGCGCCTGCGCGGATTCGACAGGGAGACACATGAGAACCGGGGAATCCGCCGTTTCGGAGGCGGATTTGACGCTGATCCACACACTGCAGCTGGCGCCGCGCGCCAGTTGGGCGCAGTTGTCGGAGGAGATAGGCCCGTCCGCGGGCACCCTCGCCAGGCGCTGGGCACGGCTGACGGAGGCGGGCATCGCGTGGAGCGGTGTGTTGCCGGGGGCGGTGCTCGGCGGCGGGCGGACCCTGTGCTCCGCGTGGATCCAGGTGCGCTGCGCGGCCGGCAGCGTCGCGGACACGGCCGCCGAACTGGCCCGCGATCCGGGCACCCTGTGCGTGGTGCATCTCGCGGGCGCCGCCGACCTGTTGGTCTACTACGCCTGCTACGACACCATGGCCCTCGACCGCTTCCTGGGCGAGCGCCTGCACCTGCTGCCCGGCGTCCGGGCCACCCGCGCACACCTCGTGACGCGGATGCACGGCCCGGTCTCCCCGCTCCGCCTCGACCAGCTCGGCCCGGAGAGCCGCCGACGCGTCGCCGCGCTGACCCCGCAGCCCACCCCCGGAGTCCCCAAGCAGGACGGGGTGCCGGACGACACGGACCGCGTGCTGCTGCACGCCCTCGCCGGTGACGCCCGGCTCGGCGCGACGGCACTCGCCAAGTCCTGCGGGCTGAGCGAGACGACGGTGCGCCGCCGCATCGAGCGCCTGGAGACCCGCTCGGGCCTCTACTACACGGTCAAGCTCGCGCCCCGGTACACACCACGCCCGCTGCTCGGCTTCCTCTGCCTCGACGTACCCCCGCAGCAGGTCGCCGAGGCCGCGGCCACCGCGCTGCGTCAGCGCGGCACCCGCAACGTCGCCTCGGTGACGGGCCCGCACAACCTCCTGGTGTGCGCGTGGCTCAGCTCCCCGGCGGGGCTCGCCGAGTACGCGGAGCGCCTGACCCGGGCGCTCCCCTCGATCCGCGTCACCGAGACGACACTGGCCCTGCGCATCCACAAACTGGGCGCCGCCCTCCTGTCCCCGGACGGGACGCGGGACCGGTTCGTGGCGCCCGACCTGTGGCGCACGGGCCCGCACGCCGAGTGAGTCACTACGACTCCGTGTCGCCCGGTTTCCCGTCCGTGTCGCCCGGGTCCACGACCCCTTCGCCCGGGTTCACGACCCCGTCCGACCGGTTCACGTCCGCGTCCGACGGGTTCACGACCCGTGCCAGGAACGAACGGGTGCGCTCGTGGCGGGGGTTGGTCAGTACCTCGTCCGGGCTGCCCTCCTCGACGACCACTCCGCCGTCCATGAACACCACCCGGTCCGCGACCTCACGGGCGAAGCCCATCTCGTGGGTGACGACCATCATCGTCATGCCCTCGTCGGCCAGCGAGCGCATCACGCCGAGCACATCGCCCACCAGCTCCGGGTCGAGCGCGCTGGTCGGCTCGTCGAACAGCATCAGCTCGGGGCCCATCGACAGGGCGCGGGCGATGGCGACGCGCTGCTGCTGCCCGCCCGACAACTGGGCGGGGTAGCTGGTCTCCTTGTCGGCGAGGCCGACGCGTTCGAGGTTGGCGCGCCCCGTCCGCTCCGCCTCCGCGCGGGCGCGCCCCAGGACGCGGCGCTGCGCGATGGTGAGGTTCTCCAGGACGTTCAGGTGCGGGAAGAGGTTGAACTGCTGGAAGACCATGCCGATCCGGCGGCGTACCCGGTCGATGTCGAGGTCCGGGTCGGTGAGGTCGGCGCCCGCCACCACCACCCGCCCCGACGTGGGCTGTTCCAGCAGGTTGGTGCAGCGCAGCAGGGTGGACTTGCCCGACCCGGAGGGGCCGATGACACACACCACCTCGCCCTGCGAGACGGTGAAGTCCACGCCGCGCAGCACCTCCAGGTCGCCGAACGACTTGTGCAGTCCCTGGATCTCGATGGCCGCGCTCATAGGTGTGTCCGTTTCGTGGGTCATGCCGTGCTCACCTGGCCTTCGCGTGCCGCGCTTCGAGGCGGCGTACGAGATAGCCGAGCGGGACGGTGACGAGGAGGTAGCACAGGCCCGCGACGAAGATGGGTGTGCTGTTGGCGCTCTCGCCCGCCAGGTCCCGGCCGAACTTGGTGAGGTCGCGGGTCTCCAGGGAGACACCGAGGAAGAGGACGAGCGAGGAGTCCTTGAACAGCAGGACCAGTTCGTTGGTGAGCGGCGGCACGATCACGCGGAAGGCCTGCGGGATGACGATGGAGCGCATGGCCAGGGCCCGGGACATGCCCAGGGTGCGGGCCGCCTCCATCTGGCCGCGCGGCACGGCCTGGATGCCGGCCCTGATGGTCTCCGCCATGTACGCGGCCGCGACCAGGCCGAGCGCGACGGCCACCTGCCCGTACACACCGCCGGGCAGCGCGGTGCCGGGGAAGGCGAGCGGCACGCCGACGCCGATGAAGATGAAGATCAGCAGGGCGGGCAGGCCGCGGAAGAACTCGATGTAGATCGCGGCGAGCCACCGGTAGGGGCCCACAGAGGAGAGCCGCATCAGGGCGATGACCAGGCCGAGTACGAGCCCGACCACGAACCCGGAGAGGGTGTAGATCACCGTGTTGACCAGCGCGGTGACGATCAGGTCAGGGAACATCTGGCGCGCCACGGACGGGTCGAGGAACTGGTGCTGGAGCTGCCCCCAGTCGGCGAGCGTCGCGACCAGCAGCACGGCGACGACGAGGACCGCGTACTGGACGGCGCGTGTCACCTGCTGCCTGCGTCGCGGCGACATGCGGGGCCGGCTGCCGGGGGCCGCGCCGCCCGAACTTCCGTCCACGGGCGGTGTCTTCACGGTTCTCACTTCGAGGTCACGTCCTTCGGCATCGGGCCGATCCACTTCTCGTACAGCTTCTTGTACGTGCCGTCCCGCTTGGCCTGCGAGAGCGTCTTGTTGATCGCGTCGAGCAGCTTCGGGTTGCCATCCTTCTTCACGGCGAATCCGTACTGCTCGCCGGTGGGAATGGTGGCGACGAGGTCGAACTTGGCGGCGTCGCTCGCGTCCGTCTTGAGCCAGTTCTGGGCCACCGGGTAGTCCTGGATCAGAAGGTCGACCTGGCCGGTGCGCAGCCCGTTCAGCTCGGCGTCCGAGCTCTCGAAGGACACCGAGTCGATGCCCTTGTCGTGCGCCAGGGACTCGCCGGTGGTCGCCGCCTGCGAGCCGAGGGTCAGCCCGTGGCGCTTCACGTCGGCGAGCGTCCTCGCCTCGACCCCCTTGCGGGCGAGAAGCCCCTGGGCAGCGTCGAAGTAGGGGTCGGCGAAGTCGAGGTTCTGCTTGCGCTCGTCGGTGATCGTCATGCCCGCGGCGGCGACGTCGCACAGCCCCGCGTTGAGGTCGGCGCCCGTCTTGATGGTCTCGAAGGACTTGTCGACGATGTCCTGCTTCACCCCGAGCCGCTTCGCCACGAGGTCCATCAGCGAGACGTCGAAGCCGACGACCTTGCCGTCCCGCTCCGACTGGAAGGGCGCGTACGGCAGGTGCGTGCAGGTGGTGAGGCTGCCCCTGTGGACGAGGTGCACGCCGTCCTTGGTCGTGATGGCCTCTGCGCCGTTGCCGCACGAGGTCGTCAGGGCCACGAGGCAGACGGCGGCCGCGAGCGGCACGCGGCGGCGGACAAGGTGTGCGGTTGGTGTCACGGGGCTCCCCGGGGACTCGGAGCGGCGGGCGGTGCGCGGGACGGAACACCCGAGCGCGCCGACTCCGGCGTAGTGGACCCTGCACTGACCTCGGGAAACCTTGGAGATCATGACACCCTGACGCACTCGCGCGACAGGGCCCGCTTAATTTGCCTTTCAAATGCAACATTTATAACCTGCGGCCATGCGGTTGACGCGATTCACGGATCTCTCGCTGCGCGTTCTGATGCGCCTCGCGGTCGAGGAGGGCGAGCTGCCCACCACCCGCGAGGTCGCCGGCGCCATGGAGGTGCCGTACACGCACACCGCGAAGGCCGTCGCCAAGCTCCAGCGGATGGGGTTCGTCGAGGCGCGGCGCGGCCGGGGCGGCGGGCTCGCGCTCACCGCGGCCGGGCGCTCGGCGTCCATCGGCGGTCTCGTACGGGAGCTGGAAGGCCCGGGGGACGTCGTGGACTGCGAGGGGACGACGCCGTGCCCGCTGGCCTCGGCCTGCCGCCTGCGGGGAGCGCTGCGCCAGGCACAGGAGGCGTTCTTCGCCACGCTCGACCCACTCACCCTCGACGACCTCGTCAAGGCCCCCACCGGCCCTTTGTTGGTGACCCTTTCACCCTCCCCGAACACGGGCTGACCCCGGCACCATGAGCACCACGAGCGCCGGGCGCCGCCCACGCCGTTAAATATGAATCTGAGATTCAGATTAAGTTCCCCCTTCGCCCTTCGCCCTTCGCCCTTCGCCAAAGGAGTCCTGCCGATGCTCACCGACCAGTCGGCCGCCGTCGTCCGTGCCACCCTCCCCGCCGTGGGCGCCGCCATCGAGGACATCACCGGCCTCTTCTACGAGAAGCTGTTCGCGGCCCACCCCGAGCTGCTGCGCGACCTGTTCAACCGCGGCAACCAGGCCGCCGGCACACAGCGCCAGGCCCTCGCCGGGTCGATCGCCGCGTTCGCCGGGTACCTCGTGAACCATCCGGACGACCGCCCCGACGTGATGCTGGGCCGCATCGCGCACAAGCACGCGTCGCTCGGTGTGCGCGCCGACCAGTACCCGGTGGTGCGCCGGCACCTCTTCGAGGCGATCGCCGAGGTGCTCGGCGACGCGGTGACACCGGATGTGGCCGCGGCCTGGGACGAGGTGTACTGGCTGATGGCGAACGCCCTCATCACGCTGGAGAAGCGGCTGTACGAGGAGCAGGGCGCGGTCGACGGCGACGTCTGGCGGGAGTGGGAGGTGGTGTCCCGCGCCGACGAGACACCCGACGTCGCCTCCTTCCTGCTGCGCCCGGCCGACGGCGCCCCCGCGCCCGCCTTCAAGGCGGGCCAGTACGTGTCCGTGCAGGTCCAACTCCCGGACGGGGCACGGCAGATACGCCAGTACAGCCTCACCGGAGCCCCTGCGGGGACGACCCGCTCGATCGCGGTGAAGCGGGTCGACGGGGCCGGGGCGACGCCCGACGGCGAGGTGTCGAACCACCTGCACACCCACGTCCGCGCGGGCGACCGGCTGCGGGTCTCGGCGCCGTACGGTGACCTCGTCCTGACGGCGGCCGACGAGACACCTCTGCTGCTCGCCTCCGCCGGCATCGGCTGCACCCCGATCCTCGCCATGCTGGAGGACCTGGTCGCCGCCCGGCACACGGGACCCGTCACCGTCGTGCACGCCGACCGCTCCCCCGCCGCGCACGCGCTGCGCACCGAGCACGCGGCCCTCACCGCCAAACTCTCCGAGGGTGTCCCGTACTTCTGGTACGAGGAGGGGGCTGGGGCCGGTGGGCGCACGGGCCGCGCCGACCTCACGGACGTGCCCGTGGCCCCCGGCACGCGCGCGTACCTGTGCGGACCGCTGCCCTTCATGCGGTCGATGCGCGAGCAGTTGCTGGCCAAGGGTGTGGCCGCGGCCGACATCCACTACGAGGTGTTCGGTCCTGACCTGTGGCTGGCGGCCGCCTAGGGAGTGAGCCGCACGGCCCAGGGGTGGTCCGGTCCGTACGTCGTCGTCAACGCGTCGGCGAGCCACGTCCGTTGCGGGGCGGTGAGGTGCGGCAGTGCCGCGTCGAAGTCCGCCTCGTCCTTGGGCCGCAACCCCTTCGCCTTGTAGTGGAGCTGCACTTCGGGGGCGACCACGGGTGTGCCGTCCTCCGTGGTGAAGCCGAGGGTGTCCAGTGGTCTGCGCAGGCGCGGATCTCGGCGTGAGATCCATGTGTCACCCTCGGTGTCCTCCAGGTCCTCCAGGTCCTCCAGCATGAGCTGGATACGCCAGGGCGCGTCGGCGGTGGGGCGGCACCAGATGTCGTGCACGCCCGCAGGAAGCGTCTCCCCCGGCCGCCACGGGCGCAGGCTGCCGGGCGGGTCCGCCGCCCACAACTCCCAGCCGTCCAGGACCAGATGGGCCACGTGCTGGTCGCGGCGGAGCAGCATGACGTCGATGTCCCCGTGGTCGCGGAACGGCCGTCCCACGGCGAGTTCGATCGCGTACCCGCCGGCCACCCACCAGGGTGCGCCCGCCGTCGCGAACCGGTGGGCGACCTCTCCCACCGACGCGGGCTCCCAGGGCCCGAACGGAGCCTCCAACCGCATGACCTGTGCCTTCCTTCCCGAGACGTGGACACTGCCTTCACCGGCACGAACTCTTCTGACATGGTGACCCACCGGACGATCCGTTCACCCTGCAACCACCCTGCCGAGGAGTAGCCGCGATGAGCCGCCGCACGTCCAGACAACGTATCGCCACCCTGTCCGCCCTGGTCTGCCTCCTGGGCCTGACCGCCGCCGCGCCCGCCGCCCCTTCGGCAGCGGACAGGCCCGCCAAGAAGCAGCCGGTGAGCCTGCTCGACTCGGTGCCCAAGTCCGGGGTGCTGCGCGTGTGCACGACCGGCGACTACAAGCCGTTCACGTACAAGGACCCGAAGGACGGTTCGTACAGCGGCATCGACATCGACATGGCGAAGGACCTGGCCAAGAGCCTGGACGCCAAGGCCCAATGGGTGGACACCACGTGGGCGAACCTGTCGAAGGACCTGTCGGCCGGGAAGTGCGACGTCGCCGTCGGCGGTGTCTCGATCACGCTGCCGCGCGCCCGCCAGGTGTACTTCAGCGAGCCGACCCGCGAGGACGGCAAGACGCCGATCGTGCGGTGCGCGGACAAGGACAAGTACCAGACGCTCAAGGACATCGACCAGGCCGGGACGACGGTCGTCGTCAACCCCGGTGGCACCAATGAGCAGTTCGCCCGCGCGAACATCAAGCAGGCCACCATCAAGGTCCACCCGGACAACCGCACGATCTTCGACGAGATCGTGGCGGGCCGGGCGGACGTGATGATGACCGACGCGAGCGAGACGCTCTACCAGTCCAAGCTCCACCCCGAGCTGTGCTCGGTCCACCCCGACAAGCCGTTCAGCTTCGCCGAGAAGGCGTACGCGACGCCGCGCGGCGACCTCGACTTCAAGAGTTACGTCGACCAGTTCGTGCACCTGGCGACGCACGACGGCACGTACAAGAAGTACGAGGCGGAGTGGCTGAGTTGAGCCCTCGTCAGAGGAGTTAGAGGAGTTGGAGGAGGGTGGGCGTGAGGTCGGGACCCGCTTCGGAACCGGCCTCGTCCGCGCCCTCGTCCGCGCCCTCGTACGCATCCTCGTCGAAGGGGTACAGCGGGCGCTCCACCCGGTGGTGTCCCAGGCGCACCAGGTCCTGGTCGACGCCGCCGGGGGTGAGCGCGAGCAACCAGTCCGCGGCCATGTCGTACAGCTCCGGCTCCAGGTACCCGATCTTGACGACGACCAGGTCGTACGTCCGCGGGTCGATGCCGAGCCCGCCCTTGGCCGGACCGGTGAAGTCGGCGAGCGTGTGGAACGGCTTGCGGCGCTCGACGAGGATCACGGTGAGGCCACCGACGCGTACGGCCGCCATGTCGACACCCCGGTCGTACGCCCCGCCCGCGGCCCCGTCCGGCTGCGCGTCGGCGCGCTGCAACGCCTCGACGGTGCCGGTGAGTTCGTACGGCCCGCCGTGGTTCGCGTCGACCTTGCCGCCGACGGAGAGGGTGACCTCGGCGCCGACGCCGGCCTCGAAGCAGCGGGCCACGGCGGCCGGGTCGGTGATGCCGGGGTGCACGGCGGTGACCCGGCCCTCCCGGATCTCGTCGTTCTCCAGCAGCTTGCCCAGCATGTACGCGAGGTCGCCCGCGCCGCCCGCCGTCGGGTTGTCACCGGAGTCGCTGATGAGGAACGGCCGCTTGTCGGACGCGACCGCCTTCGCGACGCACTCCTCGGCGCCGCCGGTCGGGCCGACGAAGACGAAGTCCTTGCGGGCGTCCCAGTAGCGGCGGGCCAGCGACTCGGCTTCCTGGGCGGCCAGTTCGGCGTCCTCGCCCGTCACCACGATGGCCGCCTTGCAGCGCGGCTCGTCGGCCCACGCGTAGCCGACCCACATGGCGGCGTCGAGGATGCCGTCCTTCTGCTCGATGTCGGCGAGCGAGGCGTAGAGGGACTTGGCGGGTTCCAGGCGGGTGCTGGTCTTCTCGCCGGGGAGGAGGACCGGGACCTGGACCCAGGCGCGGTGCGGGCGGGTGCCTTCGCGCAGGCAGGTCACGAGGTTGCGGGCGGCGCGCTCGCGGGTGTCCCAGGCGTCCTCGTGCGGGGCGAGGCGGTGGGCGGTGAGCAGGTCGACGGGCTCCGCGAAGCGGCGGGACACATTGCCGTGCAGGTCCATGGCCGTGGACATCATGGGTCGCGTGCCGTCGGGAGTTCCTACGTGGTCGAGCGCGGCGCGCACCGCCTCCGTGAGGTCGCCCTCGGCGTCGGTGAGGCCGATGACGCTCATCGCGCCGTGGATGTCGTAGACGAGGCCGTCGAGCGGGCCCGACTCCCGTATGCGCGCGACGAGTTCGTTCTTGAGGATCAGATACGACTCGGCTTCCACGGGGCCGCCGGGCAGCGACGTCGCATGCAGCAGCGGCACCCACTCCACGTGCTCGGCGAGGTCCGAGTCGGCCCGCGTCCACGTGTAGCGGTCGAGGAGGTCCTGGCCGCGCGTCTGCCGGAAGTCTTCGGTGGTGGAGCGGTGCGGGCAGAACGTGGACGACTCGATGCCGATGCCGCCGATGCCGATGCGCAGGCGGCGGCCGGTGATCGGCGGGGTGTTGGCGGTGCTGCTGGTCATGCGTGGGAGCTCTCTTCCTTCGAGTCCTTCGAGTCCTTCGGGTCCCTGGAGTCCTTCGAGTCCTTCGAGTCCCTGGAGTCCTTCGGGTCCTTCGGGTCCTTCGGGTCCTTCGGGTTCTTCTGCGTAGGGACCGTGGTGGACAGGCTGTGGTGCAGCGCCGTGAGGCCCGCGCCGAGCAGGCCCGCGTCGCGGCCCGCCGCCGTCGTCGTGATCTCCAGGTCCGCCGTGGCGAGCGGCAGGCAGCGCTCGTAGAGCACGCCGCGTACGGCGGCGACCAACGGCTCGGCGGTGGCGAGGACGCCTCCGATGGCGACGGCGCGCGGGTTGAAGAAGTTCACGACGACCGAGAGCACGGTGCCGATGTGCCGTCCCGCGGCGCGTACGAGGGTGGTGGCGACGGGGTCGCCGTCGGCGACGAGTTGCAGCAGCTCGGTGGTGTTCGCCACGTCGACGCCCTGCGCGGCGAGTTCGCGGATGAGGGCGGCGCCGCTCGCGACGGTCTCCAGGCAGCCGATGTTCCCGCAGGAGCACGGCCGGTCCCCCGCCGCCTCCACGCGTACGTGGCTGATGTCCCCGGCGCTTCCGTTGGCGCCGTCGTGCGGGCGGCCCGCGACGATGACGCCGCTGCCGATGCCGCGCCCCGCCTTCACGACGACCATGTGGTCCGTGTCGGGGCGGGTGGTGCGGTGTTCGCCGACCGCCATCATCGTGGCGTCGTTGGCGACGGTGACCGGCATGCCGAGCCGCTCGGCGAGGACGTCGCGCAGCGGGTAGCGGTGCCAGCCCGGCATCCGTGAGGGGCTCAGGACGCGGCCGTCCGCCGGGTCGACGGGGCCGGGGAAGGCGACGCCGAGCGCGCGCACGGTCCGCCCCGACTCCCGCTGCCGCTCGGCGAGTTGGGCCACCTGACCGCACAGCCAGTCGACGGCGGACTCGGGTCCCGCGGTGATGTCGTGCGGCAGGTCGACGGCGCCCCGCACCTCCGCGCCGAGGTCGACGGCGCCGAGCCGGGCGTGCCTGCTGCCGAGGTCGGCGGCGAGCGCGACGCCGCCGTGCGCCTTGACGCGGAGCAGCCGGGGCCGGCGCCCGCCGCGCGAGGCACCCTCGCCGGACTCCGTGAGCACGCCCTGCGCCACCAGCTCCTGCACGCGCAGCGAGACGGTGGACGGGGCGAGGCCCAGCTCCCGGACGAGGTCGGCGCGGGAGGAGGCGGCGCCGGACGACACGAGCCGGAGTATGTGCTGGGCCGAACCCGGCTCGCCTTCGTTCGCGGTGTCCGCCATCACGTCCCCCTGGCCACTGGCCTACTGGTCACTTACTTCGGAATGTTCGTTCGATCGCAAGCCGAACACTAACCACGCCCGAACCAAGTCCGCCAGGCCCTCCCGGATTTTGAAGTACTTTCCGAATGAACCTATTGACTTGCTTCGAACGGCCGACTTAGCGTTCGGGCGCCGCCTCGTCGAACCGTCACACGCGGCTGACCCCTGTCCCCTTGGAGGCCCTTCGGCATGCGTTCTCATCGGTCAAAGGCGCCCGCGGCGCTCGCCATCGCGGCGGCGCTCGTGGCGCTCACCGGCTGCACGCACGAGGGCGGCGCCATCGCCATGGGCCCCACCGGCGGCACCCCCGTGAAGGGCGGCACGGCCACCATGGCGCTGCCGCCCGCCGCGACCCCGAACTGGATCTTCCCGATCGGCGCCCCCGGCTACGGCGGCTCCTACAACTACGCGATCCAGTCGCAGCTCTACATGCCCGTGTACGACGCCGTGCAGAAGAAGGGCGAACTGGACACGCAGGGCCCCAGCACGCTGGGCCTGAAGCCGAAGTACAGCGACGGCAACAGGACGGTGACCGTGCCGCTGCGCCAGGGCGTCAAGTGGTCCGACGGCACCGCCGTGACCTCCCGTGACCTGGAGTTCTGGTTCAACCTCGTCAAGGCGAACAAAGCCGACTGGGGCAGCTACTCGGTCGGCACCATGCCAGACAACGTCAAGAAGTTCGAGGCCGTCGACGACCACACCGTACGGCTGCGCCTGAACCGCGCGTACAACCCGGACTGGTTCACCGCGAACCAGCTCTCCTTGATGCGCGCGATGCCCCAGCACGCCTGGGACGCGAAGACCGACGGCGGGAAGATCGGCGACTTCGACCGGACGACGAAGGGCGCCAAGGCGGTCTTCGCGCGGCTCACGCGGCACGCCAAGAAGCTCGGCTCGTACGGCAGCGACCCACTGTGGAAGACGGTCAACGGACCCTGGAAGCTGGCCGGTTGGCGGGACAGCGGGCAGGTGACGCTGGTCCCGAACGAGAAGTACACCGGCCCGAAGTCGGAGCGCCCGCACCTCGACAAGGTCGTCTTCAAGCCGTTCACCACCGCCGACTCCGAGTACAACGTGCTGCGGGCCGGCGGCGTCGACTACGGCTACATCCCGCCGTCGGTGACGGCGCAGAAGAAGAAGTTCGAGGACAAGGGGTACCGCGTCGACCCGTGGGAGGGCTGGGCGGTCACGTACATCGTCTACAACTTCAACTCCACGCACGCGGGCCCGGAGATGAACCAGCTCTACATCCGGCAGGCGATGCAGCACCTCGTCGACCAGAAGGCCATGAGCAAGGTCATCTGGCACGGCAGCGCCACCCCGACGCTCGGCCCGGTGCCGGTCACCCCGAAGAGCCAGTACCTGTCGAAGGACATGGCGCACAACCAGTACCCGTTCTCCGTCTCCAAGGCCAAGTCGCTGCTGTCCGCGCACGGTTGGAAGACGGACGGCGACGGCACGGCGCGCTGCGTGCGGCCCGGCACCGGTGACGACGCGTGCGGAAAGGGCATCGGGAAGAACGACCCGCTGGAACTCACCCTGCTCACCCAGTCCGGTTCCACCGAGACGACGAACATGATGCAGGAGCTCAAGTCCTCGCTGAGCAAGGCCGGCATCGACCTCACGGTGCGTCAGCAGCCGTTGAACTCCGTACTCGGCAACTCCGTTCCGTGCAAGGCGAAGGACTCCGGCTGCGACTGGGACATGTCGTTCTTCGGCACGGCAGGCAGCTGGTACTACCCGCTCAACCCGAGCGGTGAGCAGCTCTTCTCCACCGGCGCCTCATCCAACTTCGGCAACTACAGCGACAAGAAGGCCGACCGCCTCATCCGCGCCGTGCAGCATGCGCCGGACATGAAGCCGATGCACAAGTACGGCGCGTACCTGGCGCAGCAGCTACCGGTGATGTGGATGCCGAACCCCGCGTACCAGGTGTCGGTCATCCGCAACGACCTGCGCGGCATCGAGCAGAACCCGACGGTCACCTTCCAGCCCTCGCACTGGTACTTCGTCAAGAAGGGAGCCGCGAAGTGACCGGCTTTCTGGTCAAGCGTTTCCTTCAGGCGCTCGTCGTCCTGTTCCTCGTCTCGATCATCGTCTTCACTCTCCTGCACCTGCTGCCGGGCGGCCCCGCCCGCGCGATCCTCGGCCCGAAGGGCACCCCGCAGCAGATCGAGCACTTCAACCACCAGCAGGGCTACGACCGTTCGCTGCCGACGCAGTACCTGATGTACCTGAAGCGCCTCGTGTCGGGCGACCTCGGCGAGTCGTACAAGCTCAACTCGCCGGTCATCGACCTGCTCACGCAGCGCCTGCCGAAGACGCTGCTCCTCACCCTCATGTCCACGGTGCTCGCGGTCGTGATCGCAGTGCCGCTGGGCCTGCTCCAGGCGGTGCGGCGCGGCAAGGCGTCGGACTACGCGCTGACGGGGCTCGCGTTCCTGATGTACGCGACGCCCGTGTTCTTCCTCGGCCTCGTCATGATCATCCTGTTCGCGCAGGTGCTGCCGATCTTCCCGGCGGAGGCTCCACAGGGCGAGACGATCGGCCAACTCCTGGGCGACATACCCGGGTTGATCCTTCCCGTCGTCACCATGGCCTTCGGCATCGTCGCCATGTTCAGCCGCTACATGCGCTCGGCGGTCCTCGACAACCTCACCGAGGAATACGTGCGCACGGCCATGGCGAAGGGCCAGTCGAGCCGCCGGATCATGGTGAAGCACGTGCTGCGCAACGCGCTGATCCCGCTCGCCACCCTCCTCGGCCTGTACCTCCCGACCCTGTTCAGCGGCGCCCTCGTCGTCGAGTCGATGTTCAACTACCCCGGTATGGGGCTGCTGTTCTGGAACGCCGCGCAGGGCTCGGACTTCCCCGTACTCCTCGGCGTGACCCTCGTCGTCGGCATCGCGACCGTCCTCGGCTCGCTGCTCACCGACATCCTGTACGCCGTCCTCGACCCGCGGATCCGGAGCGTGTCATGACCACCGCTGCGACGACCTCAGTCATACCCGGGCACGAGGAGGCGGCCCAGGCCACGCCCTCGCTGGCCCGCCGCACCCTGCGCGTGTTCACGGGCAACAAGCTCGCCCTGAGCGGCGTACTCCTCCTCGTCCTGCTCCTGGCCTTCTGCTATCTGGGCCCGCTGATCCACCCGACCGAGCAGGTTCACACCAACCTGTCGCAGGCGAATCTCGCGCCGGGTACGTCGGGACACCTCCTCGGCACCACCGACCTCGGCTACGACATGGTGGGCCGGCTCATGGTCGCCGGGCAGACCTCGCTCGAAATCGGCCTGGCCGCCGGGCTGTTGGCTACGCTGTTCGGCACCGTGTACGGCGCCGTCGCCGGGTACTTCGGCGGCTGGGTCGACGCGGCGATGATGCGGGTCACCGACGCGGCGCTCGCCATCCCGGCGATGTTCCTGCTCGTCGTGGTGGCCGCGATCATCACGCCCAGCAAGGGCATCCTGATCCTCATCATCGCGGGCGTCGCCTGGCTCTCCCCGGCCCGCCTGGTGCGCGGCGAGGCACTGTCGCTGCGCAACCGCGAGTACGTACAGGCGATGCGGATGATGGGCGGTGGCGGCGCCCGCGCGGTCTTCAAGCACATCGTGCCGAACGCGATCGGCACGGTCATCGTCAACTGTACGTTCCAGATCGCCGACGCCATCCTCTACGTCAGCTACCTGGCCTTCCTCGGCCTGTCCATCCCGCCGCCGTCCGCCGACTGGGGCTCGATGCTGTCCGCCGGCATCACCTACACGCAGAACGGCTACTGGTGGCTGATCTTCCCGCCGGGCATCGCGATCGTCCTGGTCGTCGCCGCGTTCAACTTCATCGGCGACGGGCTGCGCGACGCGTTCGAAGTACGGCTGCGCAAGTGACGTACGGATCAATGGACCTGAACGGCGAGAAGGGCCGCACCACGACCATGACGACTCCCCTGCTCCGCGTCGAGGACCTCCGGGTCGACATCGCGACGCGCGACCGCACCGTGCACGCCCTCGACGGTGTCTCCCTCGACCTGGCGGCCGGCGAAGCGCTCGGCATCGTCGGCGAGTCCGGCTGCGGAAAGACCATGACCGCCCTGTCGGTCCTCGGCCTGCTGCCGGCCGGCGGCGAGGTGACCGGCGGCCGGATCCTCTTCGACGGCCAGGACCTGGCGGCGGCGCCCGCCCCCGTCCTCCAGGACGTGCGCGGGAACACCATCGGCATGGTCTTCCAGGACCCGCTGACCTCCCTCAACCCGACGATGACGATCGGCGCGCAGGTGGCGGAGCCGCTGCTGCTGCACCGTGATGTGTCGAAGAAGGAGGCGTGGGCGCGCGCCGAGGAGACACTGCGCCTGGTCGGCATGCCGCAGCCCGCCGAGCGCATGAAGGCGTATCCGCACCAGCTGTCCGGCGGCATGCGCCAGCGCGTCGCCATCGCGATGGCGCTGGTCTGCGAGCCGAAGCTGCTGATCGCTGACGAGCCGACGACGGCGCTCGACGTGACGACACAGCACCAGATCCTGGAGCTCATCGACGATCTGCGCGAGCGGCTCGGCATGGCGATGATCCTGGTCACGCACGACCTCGGTGTCATCGCCAACCGGGTCGACCGGGTGGCCGTCATGTACGCGGGTCAGGTGGCCGAACAGTCCGATGTACGGGGCCTGTTCGCGCGCCCGAGGCACCGTTACACGGAGGCGCTGTTCGCGGCGCTGCCCGAGCGCGCGGCGGACAACGAGACGCAGCTGCACACGATCCCCGGCCTGCCGCCGAGCCTGACGGTGCGGCCCACGGGCTGCCGGTTCGCGCCGCGCTGCACGTTCGCGACGGAGGACTGCCGGACACTCGAACCCTTCCTGGAGGAGGACGAGACGCAGGGCGCGGAGCACCGGTTCGCGTGCTTCCACCCGGTGCCGCACGAGGCGGACGCGGTGGCCGCCGACGAGGTGATCGCGCCGCCCGTGATCCCGGAGCAGTCGCCCCCGGGCGAAGACGTGCTCGTCGAACTCGACGCGCTGGTCAAGGAGTTCCCGCTCAAGGGCGGCCCGTTCTCGCGCAGTCGCGGCACGGTGAGCGCGGTCGGCGGGGTGTCGCTGAGCATCCGCAAGGGCGAGACGTTCGGCATGGTCGGCGAGTCCGGCTGCGGGAAGACGACGCTGGGCCGGATCGTCGCGGGCCTGGAGGAGCCGACGGCGGGTTCCGTACGTTTCGGGGGCCGGGACCGCGCTTCGCTGTCGCGCGCGGAGCGGCGCGCGCACCGCCGCGACGTCCAACTCATGTTCCAGGACTCGACGGCGGCGATGGACCCGCGGATGCGGGTCGGCGAGATCCTGCGCGAACCGCTCGTCATCCAGGGCGTCGGCGACAAGGCCGAGCAGGAGAAGCTGATCGGCGAACTCCTCGACGCGGTGGGTCTGCCGCGCGGCGCGGTGCACCGCTACCCGCACGAGTTCTCCGGCGGCCAGCGCCAACGCCTCGGCCTGGCAAGGGCGTTGACGCTCTCGCCCGACCTGGTGGTGGCGGACGAGCCGGTGTCGGCGCTCGACGTCTCGGTGCAGGCGCAGATCCTGAACCTGATGCGGGAACTGCAACGCGAGCGCGGCCTCACGTACTTGTTCATCTCGCACGACCTGGCGGTGGTCCGCTACCTCGCGGACACGGTCGGCGTGATGTACCTGGGCAAGCTGGTGGAGGTGGGCCCGGCGGAGCAGGTCTACAACCATCCGCTGCACCCGTACACGCGCGGCCTGCTCGACACGGTGAACACCCCGGACCCCGAGGCGGCGGCCGTCGGAACCCCGCTCTCCGGGGAGACCCCTTCGGCGGCGAAGCCCCCGTCGGGCTGCCGGTTCCGTACGCGGTGCCCGATCGCGCGGGACGTGTGCGCGACGACGGAGCCGCCCGTGTCGACGCCGGACTCGGCGGGTCACCGGGTGGCGTGCCACTTCCCGCTGGCCGTGCCGACACCGGCCTGACCTGGGGCGACGGCCGGTGCGAGGGCCATTGTCAGTGGTGGGGTGCAGACTGACGGATACCTGGAGACAACGACGTTTCGGAAGGTATCGGCATGACTGACGTATTGCTGGCAGTGGGCACCCGCAAAGGGCTCTTCCTGGGCCGCAAGCGCGGCGGCGGCTCGGGCTCCGGCGGGTTCGAGTTCGACGAGAGTCCGTACTTCAACGCGCAGGCGGTGTACTCGGTCGCCATCGACACCCGCGGGGAGCGACCACGGCTCCTCGCGGGCGGCGACAGCGCGCACTACGGTCCGTCCGTCTTCCACTCGGACGACCTGGGCCGCTCGTGGACCGAGCCGTCCAAACCCGCCGTCAAGTTCCCTGAATTCACCGGGACTTCACTGGAGCGGGTGTGGCAGCTGCACCCCGCGGCCGCCGAACCCGACGTGGTGTACGCGGGCACGGAACCGGCGGCGCTGTACCGCTCGGAGGACCGCGGCGAGACGTTCGAACTGTGCCGCCCCCTGTGGGAGCACCCGACGCGCTCGCAGTGGGTACCGGGCGGCGGCGGAGAGGGCCTGCACACGATCCTGACGGACGAGCGGGACCCACGCGCGGTGACGGTGGCCGTGTCCACGGCCGGGGTGTTCCGCACGGCGGACGGCGGGGAGAGCTGGGACCCTGCGAACAACGGAGTGGCGGCCGTGTTCCTGCCCGACCCGAACCCCGAGTTCGGCCAGTGCGTGCACAAGGTGACGCGGGACGCGGCCGACCCGGACCGCCTGTACCTGCAGAACCACTGGGGCGTGTACCGCAGCGACGACGGCGGCGGGAAGTGGCAGGACATCGGCGAGGGCCTCCCGTCCACGTTCGGCTTCGCCGCCGCCGCGCACCCGCACCGCGGTGACACGGCGTACATCTTCCCGATCACGGCGGACATCGACCGCGTCCCCGCCGACCACCGCTGTCGCGTCTACCGCACCCAGGACGCCGGCGGCACGTGGGAGCCGCTGACCCGGGGGCTCCCGGAGGAGGACCACTACGGCACGGTGCTGCGTGACGCCCTGTGCACGGACGACAACGACCCGGCGGGCGTCTACTTCGGCAACCGGAACGGCGAGGTGTACGGCTCCGCCGACGACGGAGACACATGGGAGCAGTTGGCGGAGCATCTGCCGGACGTGCTGTGCGTGCGGGCGGCGGTGGTGGGATGACACGAGCTCACGCGGCCGGGACGGTCCGGAAGGGGCGCCGTGCACCGCCCTTACCACGACAGGAGGTTGCCGGCAGCCGGTTGAGGCGGGAGGCAGGTGCGGCAGTAGGGTGACGCCCGTGGCACCACGACCTCTGCACGAAATCGTCGAAGCGGGCTGGGCGAAGGCCCTTGAGCCCGTGGCCGGACAGATCTCCGCGATGGGGGAATTCCTCCGCGCGGAGATCAACGCCGGACGCACCTACCTCCCGGCGGGCGCCAACGTGCTGCGCGCCTTTCAGCAACCGTTCGACGACGTGCGGGTGTTGATCGTCGGGCAGGATCCGTATCCGACCCCCGGGCACGCCGTGGGACTGTCGTTCTCCGTCGCTCCCGACGTACGCCCGCTGCCGCCCAGCCTCATCAACATCTACCGGGAGCTGAACACCGACCTGGGCCTCCCGCAGCCCTCGAACGGCGACCTCACTCCGTGGACCGAGCAGGGCGTGCTGCTGCTCAACAGGTCGCTCACGGTGGCCCCGCGCCGCCCGGCCTCGCATCGCGACAAGGGCTGGGAGCAGGTCACCGAGCAGGCGATCCGCGCCCTCGCCGCGCGCGGCACGCCGCTGGTGTCGATCCTGTGGGGCCGCGACGCGAGGAACCTGCGGCCGCTGCTCAGCGCCTACCCCGCGGTCGAGTCGCCGCACCCCTCCCCCATGTCGGCGGACCGCGGCTTCTTCGGCTCGCGCCCGTTCAGCCGCGCCAACGAACTCCTCGACCGCCAAGGCGCGCGGCCCATCGACTGGCGGCTGCCGTGACGCTCGCCGCCACCGAGTGGGTACTCGGGGTGGACTCGGGCGGCTCGGGGTTGCGGGTCGCGCTGGCACCGGACGACGGATTCGAGCGCGCCCTGACGACGGCGTCGACGATTCCCGTACGCACATCGGCGACCGGTATCGACCCGGCCCACATGATGGAGCAACTCCTGCCGATGGCGCGGGAGTTGCTGGCCAAGGCGGGGGAACCCGCGGTCTCCGCCCTCGCGTTGGGGGCTGCCGGGATGGCCACGCTCGGCGACGGACTGCGGGCCGAGCTGCCGGGGGCGCTCGCGCGTGAACTGGGCGTGGGGCGGCTCGCGTTGGCGGCCGACGGTGTCACCGCGTACGCCGGTGCGCTCGGGCAGCGGCCCGGTGCGGTGGTCGCCGCGGGCACCGGGATGATCGCCCTCGGCACCGACCTCGCGGGCTGGCGGCGGGCCGACGGGTGGGGGCACCTGCTCGGCGACTGCGGAGGCGGCGCGTGGATCGGGCGGGCCGGGCTCGACGCCGCGATGCGCGCCTTCGACGGGCGGCGCGGCGGAAGCACGACGCTGCTCGCGCTCGCCGAGGAACGGTTCGGCCCCGCGGTCGAACTGCCGGGCCACATCTACCCGCGCACCGACCGCCCGGCGGCGCTCGCCGCGTTCGCGCCCGACGTGGCGCGCTGCTCGGGGGACGACCCGGTGGCGGCGGGCATCCTGCGAGCGGCGGCGGCGCACATCGCGGAGGCCGCCGCGGCGGTCTGCCCGACGGACGGCGGTGACGTCGCGCTGACCGGCGGCCTGTTCAAGATGGGTGAGCCGCTGCTCGGGCCGCTGCGCGAGGAACTGGCCGGGCTGCTCCCGTCCGCCGAAGCCGTGCCCGCCACCGGCGACCCCCTGCACGGCTCCCTCGTGATCGCCGCCGCCCTCGCCGCTGACGGGCTCCGGCTGCCGCACGATCCGCGCCTCCTGCACGTGCCGTTTCCACGTGTGCCGTAATTCACTTTCATTGTCGTGCACACCCCTCCGGACCAGGACACTCGCAGAATTTGTCACTGAAAGGACAATCACGGACGGATACCGCTCACCTGCACCCTGACCGAGCAACGAAGCCGGTCGAGCCAGTAGCATGCGGCGCCATGAGCACCCCCACTGGGCCCGCATCCGGCCTGCCCGTACGAATGCCGCGACCCCGACAGCCCGGACGCCACCGTCGTCCGGAACCCGTGGCCGCCCCCGAGGGCGCGCCGTCCCTTGTGCTCGCGGTGCCCGGCACGCCCAGCGCCGCCACGCGCATGCTCGCCGACGAGGTCGTGAGCATCGCCCGTTCCGAGCTGCCCGGCCTGGACGCGCGGGTCGGGTTCGTGGAGGGCGAGCTCACCGACTTCCCGATCTCGGCGGAGTTCCCCTCCCTCGCGTCCGTCCTCGCGCACGCCGCGAAGGAGCGCACCGCCCGCTACGAGCAGGCGCTCGCCGCCGGCGTCGAGGCCCAGGAGCCCGCCGGGCCCGTCGGCGTCGTCGTGCCGCTGCTCGCGGGCCCCGACAACGCCCAGCTGCGGCAGATCCGGCAGGCCATCGCCGACAGCCGGGTCGCCGCCGAACTGACCGACGTACTCGGCCCGCACCCGCTGCTCGCGGAGGCGCTGCACGTGCGGCTCTCGGAGGCCGGGCTCGCCCGCGCCGACCGCGCCCGCCTGTTCGCCGTGACCACGGCAGCGGACGGCATCATCCTCGCCTCGATAGGCGGCGAGGAGGCGGTACAGGCCGCCGGGATCACCGGGATGCTGCTCGCCGCGCGGCTCGCCGTGCCGGTGATGGCCGCGGCGCTCGACCAGGAAGGGGCGGTGGCCGCCACCGCCGAGCAGCTGCGCGGCTCCGGTTCGCAGCAGTTGGCGCTCGCGCCGTACCTGGTCGGGCCCGAGCTCGATCCGACCGTGCTCGAGGCTGCCGCCAAGGATGCGGGGTGTGCGATCGCGGAGCCGCTCGGGGCGTATCCGGCGATGGGGAAGCTGGCGCTCGCCAAGTACACGGCGGCGTTGGGGATTACGCCCCAGCCGGTTGCCTCCGGCGGTTGAGCGGTGGGGGGTCGGGGCTCGGGGCGGTGTCCCGGGCCCCTTTGTGTTTTACGGCTCGCCCTGCGGGCTCGATCGTCGCCCTTCGGGCTCGTCCTCAATCGCCGGACGGGCTTGATAGTGCGTGGCTGGCTTGAGAGGGCGTGGATCGCCGGAGGCCTGGTGCGTTGGGGTGGTTGAAAGGGTGACGAGGGTGGGGTGGGGCCATTAGCGTCGGTGTATGAGTCTGAGTCTCGATGACGCGTTGGTGACGGAACAGCTGGCTTACTACCGGGCGCGGGCGCCCGAGTACGACCGGTCGTACGTGGAGCGGGCGGATTTGCGGGAGTTGTTGCGGGTCAGTGCGGAGTGGCCCGTGGGTGGGGACGTGTTGGAGCTGGCTTGCGGGACCGGGCAGTGGACCGCGCTGCTGGCGGAGCGGGCGGCGTCCGTGACGGCCGTCGACGCGTCGGACGAGGTGCTGGCGCTCGCGCGGGAGCGGGCCGCGGGGCCCAACGTCGAGTTCGTGCGGGCCGATGTGTTCGAGTGGCGGCCGGAGCGGCGCTACGACACCGTCTTCTTCGGGTTCTGGCTTTCGCACGTGCCGCCGGCCCGGATGCCGGGGTTCTGGAACACCGTCGCCGCCGCGCTCGCGCCCGGCGGCAAGGTGGTCTTCGTCGACGACGGCCCGACCGAGGTCGTGAACGAGGTCGTGCTGGCGGACGAGTCCGCCCCCGCAGCGCTGCGGGAGTTGGCGGACGGCAGCCGGTACCGCATCGTGAAGGTGTTCCACGAAGCCGAGGCGTTGACCGCGGACCTCGCCGCGCTGGGGTGGGCCGTGGACGTGCGGACCGCGGCGGAGAGCTTCATCGTGGGTGTGGCCGAACCGGCCGTGTAGAGGCCTTGTCGGTCAGCCGAAGACCACGCAGGACGGGGCCGGGAGCGGGGCGCTGCCGCCGCGTACGGGGACGCCCGACTCGCGGTCGACGGTGAACCATGTCACGTCGCCCGAGCGCTCGTTGGCGGCGTACAGGAAGCGGCCCGAAGGGTCGAGGGCCAGGTCACGGGGCCAGGCGCCACCGCAGGGCACGGTGCCGTGGAGGGTGGGTTCCTCGCCGGTCGGGTCGAGGGTGAACAGGGAGATCAGGTCGGCGCCGCGCGTCGCCGTCCACAGGAAGCGGCCGTCGGGGGCGACGACGAGCGCGGAGGGGTACGCGTCGCCGGTCGACGTCGTGTCGGCCGTCAGGACGGGGATCTCCAGGAGCGGCTTCAGGGTGCCGATGGTGGCGTCCCAGGCGCAGACCGTGAGGGTCGGGGCGAGTTCGTTGAGTACGTACGCGACCGAGCCCGACGGGTGGAAGGCCAGGTGGCGGGGGCCCGAGCCGGGGCGCAGGGCCGTCTCGTGGTGCGGGAGGAGGCCGCTGTCGGCGCCGGGGGCCTTCGCGTACGTGCGGACGGAGTCGGTGCCCAGGTCGACGGCGAGCGCCCAGTTCCCGCTCGGGTCCGGCAGGACCTGGTGGGCGTGCGGGGACTGCTGGCGCTGCGGGTGCGGTCCCCCGCCGGTGTGCTGGTGGACCTCGGTCGCGGCGGCGTCCGGGATGCCGTCGGCGCGCAGCCGGACCGAACTGACGCTGCCCGAGCCGTAGTTGGCGGTGAGGACGCGGTCGCCCCAGACGGACAGGTGGGTGGGGCTCGCGCCGTCCACCGGGGCGGGCGGCGCGGCGAGCGCGAGCGGGGCCGAGGGTTCGGTGCGGAACGCGGCCACCGCCCCGTCCTCCGTCTCGCTCACCGCGTACAACAGGCCGTCGGCGAGCGTCAGATACGAGGGGTCGGGCAGCTCGTCCGTGGCGTCGAGGAGGGTGAGCGAGCCGTCCTTCGGGTCGAGTGCCGCGGTCACGATGCCGCGGCCGCCCGCCGCCGTGAACGATCCGATGTACGCGCGCCCTGCCTCTGCCCGGCTCCCGGCCACTGCTTCCCCTTTCGGCGTGCGGGGCCAGTGACCCTGGCTCCCGTGCCGCCGACGGTAGCAGCGGGTCGCGTCAGAGCAGGTTCCGCCAGGGCCTGGTGGGCGGCGTCGGGGCGGCTTCCTCGCCGCGGGCGCGGGCGTGGGCGTCGGGGTGGTGGACGTACGTGGGGGTGCTCGGCCCGTCCTCGTACGTGCGGTGGAAGACGGGGGTGGTGGAGCCGGAGAGCGGGGGCACGATCCACGACCAGTCGGCGCCGACGGCGCGGCCGCGGGACTCCTCGCGGGCGAGGTGGGTGAGGAAGCGCCGCGACTCGGTGTGGTGGTCGGTCATGGTGACGCCGGCGCTGTCGAAGGAGTGCAGGACGGAGCGGTTCAGCTCGACGAGGGCGCGGTCCTTCCAGAGCGAGCGGTCGGTGGAGGTGTCGAGGCCGAGGCGGTCGGCGAGGTAGGGCAGGAGGTTGTAGCGGTCGCTGTCGGCGAGGTTGCGGGCGCCGATCTCGGTGCCCATGTACCAGCCGTTGAAGGGGGCGGCGCCGTAGCAGACGCCGCCGATCTCCAGGCACATGTTGGCGAGCGCGGGCACCGCGTGCCAGCGCAGGCCGAGCCCGGACCACCAGTCGAACTCCGGGTGGTGGAGGTCGACTTCGAGGACGGCGTCGGCCGGCAGCTCGAAGGGGCGGGGTGGCCGGTGCTGGTCCTGTTGGATCAGCAGCGGCAGTACGTCGAAGGGGCTGCCGGCGCCGCCGCGCCAGCCCAGGCGGCGGGCGTACGCGGTGAGTCCGGCGCCGCGCGGGTCGCCGATGATGTGGCCGTCGCGCTGTACGTAACCGGCGTAGCGGATGAGCTGTTCGTTCCAGATCCGGGGCCCGGGGCGGCCGGGGTGGTCGGGGGCGAAGACGGTGATGAGCGGTCGGATCCGGCCGCCGGGCGCCGCCTCCCGCAGGTGCTCGGCGCAGGCGTCGGCGAGTGCCTCGGCGGTGGTGAGGTGGCGCAGGTCGCGTACGTGCAGGGACTGCCAGTAGAGGCGTCCTATGCAACGGTTGGCGTTGCGCCAGGCGACGCGGGCGCCGAAGACGAGTTCCTGCGGGGTGTGGGTGTACGTCCCCGTGGCCGCGAGCTCGGCGTCCACCTCGGCGAGGCGGGGGGCCGGGTCGCCGAGGTCCTGCTCCGCGTGGTGCTGGCGGATGAACGCGGCGGCGGTGTGGGCGACTTCGGCGGAGTGGTGGGGTGGGGCGGGGGCGTGGACCGTGGCCCGGTCCGGGGCGAGCGCGAGCCAACCGGCCGCTTCCTCGCGCAGGTTGCGGTTGCCTCGCATGGTGCGCCCCCAGCGGTTCGGTGTCCACACCGCTGCGAGACAACCACATGTCCGTCCCGGTGGGTGGCGGGTTACGGGGGCGCGGCGAACTGTTCAAGGGCGCGCGGCGCGTCGCCGCGCGCCCCGCTGCGGCGGGGCGTGTGCCGCGCAGGGGGTGCGCTGTGCCGTGACCGACACCCGTCGTCGTTCCTATTGCGCGGCACCGTGCGCCGCCTTGCCCACCCTGCCGCCCAAGGCGGCAGATGGCCCAAGGCGGGTGCGGCCCACCGCCACGGGTGGGGAGCCGGGGGTGGCACCCCGTCGGGCCGACGCCCCCGGAGGGGGCGGGTGGGTGGGAGATGGGGCCGGGCGACCATCCGGGCGCGCGACGGCCGTTCAAGCCCCTGCGGCGATTGAGCAGCGGGGTCCGGGGCAGCGCCCCGAGACCGCAACCCCGGTCCAGCACACCCAGCCCCGCCGACGATCGAGGCGCGGGGCCCGGGGCAGCGTCCCGAGACCGCAACCCCGGTCCGGCACACCCAGCCTCGCCGGCGTTTGAGGCGCGGGGTCCGGGGCAGCGCCCCGAGGCGTGGGGGCGGTCGGCCGCCGGTTACGCCTCCCGCGCCCCGCGGAGCGGTACCGCCAACTCGGCCAGGGCCCGCTCCAACGCGTGGAGGTGGGCCAGCACCGGGTGTTCCACGTCGGCGGCGTGCGGCACCGCGACAGCCGCACGCGCGAAGGGCACATCCGCCGTGAGCACCCCCACCGCAACCTCCACCCGCTGACACGCGGCAGCGAGCCGCGCGTCGTGCGAGGCCTCCGGATCCGCGGCGACCGACGCCAACCCCCGTACCTCACGCGCACACTCGTCGAGCAACGCCAGCACCCGCCGCGCCCGCCCCTTGCGCGCCTTCATCGGGCTCAGCGGATGCACCAACGGCGCGAGCGAAAGCCGTACGCGCCCCAGGATGTGCTCCAGCTCGGCGACCCGCGGCCCCGGATCGGCCCCCGCGTCCCCGGCAAGCCGCGCCGCCGCCTCGGCGGTGCACGCGTGCACGCACCGCAACGCCCGCTCGACCCACGCCTCGGTCACCGCGTGCGTCGTCACCGGCATCAGCACCAGCACCGCGAGCACCGCGCCCAGCGACCCCACCGCCGTCTCCCCCACCCGCAGCGCCAGCAGCGCCGGGTCGAGCACGCCCAACAGCCCGTACAGCATGCTCGCCATGACGGTGACGGCGAGCATCATCCACGTGTACGAGACGTGCGCGGTGTAGAAGATCCCGAAGACGCTCACCGCGACGATCACGGCCGCCGCCACCGCGTGGTCGTGCAGCGGAACGGCGACAACGAACCCGAGCACGATCCCCAGCACCGTCCCCAGGAACCGCCGAAACCCCCGCACCACCGTCTCGCCTCGCGACGTCGTCGCCACGAACACCCACCACGTGGCGCCCACCGCCCAGTACCACCGCTGGTCCGAGAGCAACTGGCCGACGCCGAGCGCGAAGGCCGCCCCCACGGTCGCCTGCACGGCCTGCCGCGTCGTGATCCGCGCGAGCCCCGTCCCCCCGGTCGGCGCGGGCACGCCCACCGGCGCCGGGAGCCGCCGCTCGTAGCACCACACCCCGAACCGGACGACGGCCGCCGCGCCGAGCGACAGCAGCACGGCGACGTACAGCTCGGGCAGTTGGCGCGGCACCGTGTGCAGGAATTGCGCGGTGAAGAAGGTCATGAAGGCGAAGACGCCGAGCGAGTGCCCGCGCGGCCCCCACCGCCGCGCGTACACCCCGGCCCCCACGACGGCGAGGAAGGCGAGGTCGCGGGCGACGGGCGCGTCGTGGAGCAGCGCCGCCACGGCGAGCACCGGCAGCCCGACGACCGGCAGCAGCGCCGTCGTGACGGCCTGCCCGCGCACGGTCGGGTCGGTGACGGTGAACAGGGCGAGCAGCGCGGCGAGCCCGCCGGTGATCGCCCCGGTCAGCGAGTGTCCGACCGCCCCGCACAGGGCGACCGCGAGCCCGATCCCCAGCACGCCCCGCGCAGCGAACCGCAACCGGATCCGCCCCGGGTCCGCCGCCACGAACGCCCTCTTCAGCAAAGTGCCCCTCCCGCTCCACGCGCTGACATGAGAAAGGCGCCGCGGAGACCCTTCCGGGTCCGCAGCGCCATCGACTGCTCATATCTCAGCACCTGGGGGCCTCTGGTTCAACAGAGGCCGCTGGCGCTGAGCCATTGGCTCAGCACCCCGCCGCCACCCCACCGTCTCGCCGGGCCATCTGCCCACCCGGTCAAGAGGCCGCCGCCGCACGGCACATTTCCCGGCGACTGAGCCCGCAGTGCGGGGTGTTGGTGAAGTGACGGTGAAGCGGGTTTCGACCGCCCCGGACCGGCAACATCCCGCCCGTGACTCACCCCAGCGACGGCATTCCAAGAAATGCCCCATACGGTCCCGACGGGGCATATCCCCCGCCTCCGCCCCCGCAACCGCACCCTCATCAGCAGCGCCCCCATCCCCACGGGTACGACGGGTACGACGGCTACGACGGAAATCCGCCCCCGGCGTACCGCTCCGAGCCCGAGCGCCCGTACGAGCCCGTGCCGCACACCGGTTACGGCCAGAACGCCGGGTTCACCGCGTCCGGGCGTCCGCTGCGCAACCGCCGCGGCGGCGGTGCCGATCGGCTCGCGCTGATCATTCACACGCTGGCCGATATCGCCGCCATTTTCCTCGGACTGTGGATTCTGCTGTATTTGCTCGACGCGAATCAGTCGAATGTGTTCGTCGATTTCGTGCACGGTGTCGCCGATTGGCTGGCCGGCTGGTCGCAGGACATCTTCACGATGGACACCGAGGGGCTGCGGGTCTTCTTCAACCACGCGCTGCCCGCGGTGATCTACCTCGCGGTCGGCCACGGTGTCGCCGCCTGGATCCGCCGCCTTTGAGTCACTCCCCCGGAAGTCCGGGGGCTACGGACGCCCGACGCCCGCGCCTCCCCCGCGTTCCACGCCGCTCAGCACCTCCGCGTGCAGCGCGGCGAGGCCGTCGGGCGGCACGGGCACCGGGCTGCCGGTGAGGGTGTACCACTCGTCGGCGCCGGTGTACTGGACGGCGATCCGGGCGCGGCCTCCGGTCTCCCGGCTCGTGGTGACGGTGAGGTCCCCGGTGATGACACCCACCTCGTCGGTCATGGCGCCGCCGGGCCCCGCGTGCACCTCGCCGGTGAGGGACTCGTCGCCCGTCACGCGGAGCACGTCCCCAGCATCGTCGTCAGCTCCGCCTTCTCGGCCTCGGTGACCGTCAGCTCGTACGTCGACTTCACCGACACCCACGACCTGCCGTACGTGCACCAGTAGCCCTTGTCCTCGGGCTGCCACTCGTCGGGTCCCTGGTCGCCCTTGGAGCGGTTGGAGTGGGCGGACACGGACAGGAGTTGGGGGTGCTTCAGGTCGTTGGCGAACGCCTTCCGCTCTTCCTGGGTCCACTTGTCGGCGCCGGAGCGCCAGGCGTTGGCGAGCGGCACGGTGTGGTCGATGTCGAGGTCGCCCGAGTCGGTGAACTTCTGGCCGTCGTAGACGCTGACCCAGTTCCCGGAGACGGCCCGGCACTCGTCGTCCTGCTTCACGTCCTTGCCGTCGCGCTTCAGGACGGCTTCGCGGGTGGTGCAGCCCTCGCCCTGCTCCTCCCAGTGCGGGAACTTCTCGCGGCTGTAGCCGGACATGGAGCCGTGCGGCGCCACCTTCAGTTCGGCGAGTTCGTCGCGGGCCCGGTCCGCGCTCGGCACTCCGGGCAGGGTGCCTTCCTGCGCGGGGGCGCCGCCGGACGCGGTCGCGCTCGCCGACGCCGAGGGGCTCGCGTCCCGCGCCGAGTCGTCGGAGGAGTCACCGCCCACCCCCTGGCATCCCGTGAGCAGCAGCGCCGCGAGCGCGGCCGGCACCACCGTCCGGCTCAACTGCCCGACCCTCGTACGTCCCTGAACCCGCATGCCCCGCTACTCGCCTTCCCTCGACCGCTTCGAACATACGCAGCGTACGCGGCGGTCGACGGGGCGTCAGGAACCGGGGCGCGGCTCAGTGGGTCGCGGCTCAGTGGGTCGCGGCTCGGTGGGTCGAGGCGAGCAGCTTCAGCACGTCGTCCGTCGTTCCGGTCTCGCCGAGGCGCGGGAAGATCCGCTCGACGCTGCCCCGGTGTCCTTCGGCGTCGAGGTCGGTCATGGCGTCGGTGGCGAGGGTGACGTGGTAGCCGTGCTCGTGGGCGGCGCGGGCCGTGGACTCGACGCCGATGCTGGTGGCGACGCCGGTCAGGACGATCTGCGTGACACCTCGACGGCGCAGGTGGAGGTCGAGGTCGGTGCCGTAGAACGCCGACCAGTTCCGCTTGGTGACGACGATGTCCTGCGGGTGTCCGGCGAGCGCGTCGGTGATCTGGTCCCAGCCCTCGGGCATGGCACGGCCGCTGCCCGGGGTCTCGGTGCGGCCGGGCGTGGCGTCGGAGCCGTCGGCGGCGAGGGTGACCCGGACCAGGACGACCGGGAGTCCGGCGGCCCTGAAGGCGTCGGCGAGGCGGGCGTTGCGGTCGACGACGTCGGGCAGGGTGTGTGGGGCGCCGGAGACACCCATGAGGCCCTTCTGGAGGTCGATGACGACGAGGGCGGTCTTGGGGTCGAGGGTGCTGAGAGACACGTGAACTTCCTTGTGGTTGTGCTGTGTTGAGAGACAAGGGGAGGTAGAAGGGGAAGTAGAAGGGGAGGTAGAAGGGGAAGTAGTACGGGGGTCAGTCCTGGCCCACCCTGCGCACCGCCCGGTCGGCCACGGTCACCAGGAGCAGCAGCACCGACACCACGACGAGCATCCAGGCCAGTTCGTGCAGTCCGGCCGTGTCGGCGCCGGCCTTGAAGAACGCGGCGTTCGCGGCGGAAGCGAGCAGGGCGCCGAGGTAACTGAAGGTGCGCAGCAGTCCGGCGGAGGCGCCGGTGCGCTCCGGGTCGGCCTGGGCGTAGAGGGCGTTCTGGTTGGCGAGGCCGACGAGGCCCTGCGGGATGCCGAAGACGGCGCCGATGACGACGAGCAGCCAGATCGGGCTGGCGGAGCCGAGGCCCAACAGGGCGGACACGCCGACCAGTTGGGCGATGCCGCCGACGATCAGTTTGCCGCGCACCTGCGGGTGGCGGCCGGTGAGGACGGTGACGCCGATGGCCACCAGGGACATCGGCAGGAGCAGCAGTCCGGCCTGTTCGGGGCCGAGGCCGCGGCCGTCCTGGAGCCACTGGCTGTAGCCGTAGAGGAACGCGTACGACGTGGTGTAGGCGAGGAGTTGGCGCGCGTACGTGGCGAGCAGCGGGGTGTTTCCGCTGAGGACGCGGAGGTCGATGAACGGGTCGGCGGAGGCCAGCTCGCGGCGGGCGAAGACGGCGCCCGCGACGGCGCCGATCACCAGCAGGTACCAGTGGCCGGTCCCCGGCGACGTAAGGAACAGCATGAACGCGGTGAGCGATCCGGCGAAGAGCAGCATGCCGGGCACGTCCGCCGAGCGGACGGTGTCGGTGTCCGCACCCGCCTTGACGTGCTTCGGCAGTCGCAGCGCGCCCAGGACGAGGCAGGCGAGCGACAGCGGCACGTTGATCGCGAAGATGAGGTGCCAGCCGCCGAGGCCGATGAGCACGCCGCCGAGGGTCGGGCCGATGACGGCGATGACCTGGTTGGAGACCGAGAGCGCGGCGAGGATGCCGCTGGGGCTCTTCATGCCGGTGCGCTCGGACTCGGTGCGCAGCAGGTACATGGAGGCCGGGTACGCGGCGGAGGTGCCGAAGCCGAGGAGGACCCGGGAGACGATCAGCACCCAGAAGCTCGGCGCGAGTACGCCGAGCAGGCCCGCGAGGCCGACGAGCGCCGTGCCGAGCAGGTAGAGCTTGCGCGGCCCGAACGCGTCGACGAGCCGGCCGATGACCGGCTGCCCGACGGCGGTGGCGAGATAGAGCGCGGAGACGAGCCACGCGGTCTGGGACGGCGGGACGCCGAAGGCGTGGCCGATGGGGACGAGCGCGACCGCGAGCATCGACGAGTTGATCGGGTTGAGGATCGACCCGAGGATCATCGGCGCGACGAGCCGCCGGTCGAAGCCTTCGGCCGAATCCCGGTGGCGCAGGCTCCGGACGCGCTCGGCTATGCCACTCACGCCTGGACCACCTCGTCGAGCAGCGCCATGGCCGTGATCACGGCCCGCAGCTGCTCCTCGTCGCCGTGTTCGGCGAGCCGCCCGGCGAGCCACGCCTGCCGGGCCTTGCGCACACCTTGCCTGCGCTCGCGCCCCGCGTCGGTGAGCGCGACCACGCGGCGCCGCCCGTCCTCGGGGTCGGGGTGCCGCTCGACGAGGCCGCGCTCCTCCAGGGCGATGACGTGCTTGGCCATGGACTGCGGCCGCACGTTCTCGATGGCGGCGAGGTCGCTGGCGGTGGACGGCCCGTACTTGTCGAGCCGGGAGAGCACGGACGCCTGCGCGGGCGAGAGCTCGCCCTCGGGGTCCACGTCGAGCGCCATCAGCTTGCGGCGGAGCCGGCTGATGATCACCCACACCTCGTCGGTGGCCCGCGCTGCGAGCTCCTCGACCGATGCGTTGTCGTCGTTCATGCCTCCACGGTAAATCGACAGCCCAGACTGTGCAACTTGGGCTGCACAGTCTGGACTGAAGAACATCTACTTCAGATACGGCCCAGCGGTACCCACCTTCCCCGGCGCCGCGTTCTTGCCGCCCAGGTCGAGGACGTACACCCGCAGGTTCCCCTTGCCGGGCGCGGCCGCGGTGAGTGTGCCGTCGGTGACGGTCCTGGTGTCTCCGGTGACGGCGTCCTTGTACGTGCCGTTCGGGATGTTCCGGAAGGTGGCTCCGTCGGTGACGTTGACCAGCGCGAAGCTGTCGACGCCGGTCGCCGCGTCCGTGTAGCGCCGCTTGTACGCCATGTTCCCGGAGATGTCGGCCGTCGAGTACTGGCCCATTTGCAGGGCCGGCACGGCTCGGCGGATCTGGTTGAGCCGCTGGACGTGTTTGACCAGGGGCTGCTGGAGGGTGGTGGCGACGGCGCCGGACGCGCTGGAGACCGTACCGAAGTCGGAGGCGGTGACACTGCCCTCGACCTTGTCGCCGTAGTAGGCGCGGCCGGTCGTCGCGAGGGCGCACGTCGTACCGCAGTCGATCTTCTGACCCTTCTGGAACTCGGTCTCCGAGCCGTAGTACAGCGTCGGGATGCCGCGGAACGTCCACATCAGCGACATGTTCTCGGCCCACGCGTCCGTTCCGCCCGCGTAGCGTTCGCTGCTCTTGTTGGGGCCGTAGTCGTGGCTGTCGACATAGACGACGTTGTAGGTGGCGTCGTTCGTGGAGTCGTCTGAGTCCTTGCCGTTGTTGTACGCGTTGGAGGCGTCGCCGAAGTTCATGTGCATGCGCATGTCGATGATGTTCATGCCGGAGAACTTGCTGTGGTCGGGCGCGTGGTACGTGTTTCCGTCGAGGAAGGCGTTGGTGGACGTCGGCTGGTTGCCGGTGCCCAACTGCTCCTCGTAGTCGTACTGTTCGAGGGCGGCCAACGCGTCGTCGGCGGCGTACTCCTTGCGTTCCTTCCAGGTGTAGAACTGCGCCGAGTGGTTCACGGAGCCGCGGTTCCACTTGTCGTTGACGAAGGCGGCGACCTCGCCGAAGACGAAGAAGTCCTTGGCCTTGGCGGCGCCGAAGCGCTGCGTGACACGTTCCTCGATGGCGGGCAGGAAGCGGCGGTTCCAGGTGACGCGCGGAATGTGTACGGCGGTATCGACGCGGAAGCCGTCGACGCCCATGTCGATGTACTTGTTGTAGGCGCCGATCAGGTAGTTCTGCACCTGCGTGTTCTCGGTGTTGAAGTCGGCGAGGTCCTCGTGCAGCCAGCAGGAGCGGGAGTCCTCGCCCTCCCAGTTGCCGATCCAGCAGTTGTGGTAGAGCGCCTTCGGGAACATGCCCGAAGTGGGGTTCGGCCATTGGCAGTTGTAGATGGTGTAGCCCTCGGGGCTCTTGGCGCCGGTGGGCCTGCCCCAGTTGAGACACGTGTTTCCGGTCGGCTCGGCCGTCGACCACATGTCTCCGTTGTAGTACGACTTCCCGGAGACCGGTTCCACGGTCAGGCCGTCGTACTCGAAGCCGTCCTGCTTCTGGTCGTAGTACCAGCTCCACTGCGAGTCACGGACGCCGTACACGGTGGGGGTGAACAGGCCCTTGGCGCCCCAGCGCGAGGAGTGGTTGTAGACGACGTCCTGGTAGATCTTCATGCCCTTGGCGTGCGCGGCGTCGATGAGGTCCTGGTAGGAGGCGCCGGCGGATTCGAGGCGCGGGTCGACCTTGTAGAAGTCGTAGCCGTGATAGCCGTGGTAGTCGTAGTCGGAGCGGTTGAGGACGACCGGGGTGATCCAGACGGCGGACATGCCGAGGCCCTTGATGTAGTCGAGCTTGTCGACCAGGCCCTTGAAGTCGCCGCGGAACATGGGGTCGTTATTCGCTTCGTTGCCGGTCTTCTTGTGCTGGCTGCCGCCCCGGTTGTTGCTGCTGTCACCGTCGTAGAAGCGGGCGGTGAGCACGAAGTAGACGGGGTCCTTGCGGGGGTCGCCGCCGAGCGGAGTACCTGTCGTCTGGGCCGGCTTCTCGCCGGTGGTGGCCCTGGCCTCGGCGCTCGCGGTCGATGTGTTCCCTGCGGCGTCGAGTGCCTTCACCGTGTACGTGTATGTGGTCTTCTCCTCAAGTCCCGTGTCGGAGTACACGGTTGAGGTGACGGGGATGACGGCCGCGCCCTTCGTGCCTCCGGTGCGGGTGACCTGGTAGCCGGTGACACCCGTGTCGTCGGTGGCGGCGTCCCAGGTGAGGACGGTGGCGGTGCCGGTCGCCGTGGCCTTGACGTTCTTGGGCGCTGAGGGCGCGGTGGTGTCGGGGGCGGTGGCCGCGCACGGGTCCTTGGCGGACTTGGTGGCCGTGCCGCCCTTGACGGTGTTGAGGCCCTGGCCGAGCTGGTAGTTGGCGCCCTTGTTGTTGTCCCAGGTGCCGTTGCCGTTGTTGAAGGTGGCCTGCCAGGTCGTCGCCGCACCGAGGTCGACGGTCCGCTTCACCCACCCCGTGCACGCGGCCTCCATGCCGACGCCCGGGGCGGTGGTCCAGGAGCCGCCGGTCGGCGCCCAATGCAGGTTTGTCACCGGCCAGTTGATGGTGGTCGTGTCGTAGTAGACGGTGGCGGAGTTGCCCTCGGCGGGCGGGGTGTCGGCGCACGGGTCGCTGTGGGCCACGACGCCGTCCTTGACCGTGATCAGCCCTGTGCCCAGCTGGTAGTTGCGGCCCCCGTTGTTGTCCCAGGTGCCGTTGCCGTTGTTGAAGGTGGCCTGCCAGGTCGTCGCCGTACCGAGGTCGACGGTCTTCTTCACCCACCCGGTGCACGCGGCGTCCATGGTGACGCCGGGCACGGTGGTCCAGGAGCCGCCGCTGGGGGCCCAATGCAGCTTGTACGTCGACCAGTTGGTACTGGTCGTGGAGTAGTAGACGGTCGCCGTGTTGGCGGCGGCGTCGGCGGCGCGCGCCGTCGAGGTGCCCAATGGGGCGCCGGGCAGGAGGGTCACCACGAGTGCGGCGATCAGGGAGAGCACCGCGACCGCCGGATTGCTGCGCGGTCCGCGGCGCGTGCTTCTTCGTAAGAACAGGGAGCGGCTCAAGGTGACTCCTCGGTCGGGGCCGCGATGGTGTGTGCGGCCGGAAGGGGGTGGAGCGCGTCCGGCCGCCCCCTCGTGCTCCTGACAGGGGACGGCCGGACGGGTGGGTGGACGGGGTTCCGGTCAGCGGGTGAAGACCGCGACCGAGCGGGCGGGCACCTCGAAGGTGCCGGAACTCCTGTCGTACGTGGACGACTTGACGGCCCCGTCCGCGCCCTCGGCCTGCACCGGGTGCAGCCGGTAGCCCGCACCGGACGCCGCGGCGACCGTCTGCTTCTGCCGCTGCGGTGTCGCGTTGAACACGATCACGAGGTCGCCGAGGCGCATGGTGACGACGCCGGGTGTCTCGTCCTTGCCGGCGAGCGGGAAGGAGAGTTCCCGCTGGACCTGCGCGGACGTGGACAGGTGGAAGGCGGGCTCGGCGGTGCGGATCTTCAGGAGGTCCTGGTACGCGGCCGTGGTCCGCTCGATGTCCGGGCAGCCGGGCACCTTCACCGACGCCAACAGGGGCTTCGCATACGGCCACTTGGCCTTGTTGTCGGCGGCCATCGGCAGCCCGCGCCCGAAGCCGTTGCCGTCCCGGCAGTCCCAGTGGATCGCGTTGAACCAGTCGCCGCTGTCGAACGAGTTGCGGTCGAGGGACTTCGAGCGCAGCAGGTCGGTGCCCGCCTGTGAGAGTGCCGGCCCCTGGGAGAGCGCCGCCGTCGCCATGGCCAGGACCTGCATGCGCGAGCGGTCCGCCGTGCTCGTCGACGCGGGCAGCTTGTACGTCAGCGCGTCGTACAGCGACTCGTTGTCGTGCGCGTCGGCGTAGGCGAGGGCGTCGCCGGGGGCGTCCGCGTACCCGGCGGGCGCGCCGTTGTAGTCGACGTCGGAGCCCTTGACCTCACGTCCGCCGGTGTCGGTGAAGCGGTAGTCGGCGAGGTTGCCCGACAGGCCCACCTTGAGGAGGTCCTGGTAGTGCAGGAGGCGGGCCTTCTGTTCGGCGGAAGTACCGTTCGCCTTGGAGGAGTTGGGGTCGGTGTAGAGGCCGGAGGCGAAGCCCTGGACGCCCGGGTCCTCGTCGAACGGGGAGCCGCCGCGCACCGCGTCGCGCGCCCGGTCGGAGAACGTGGCGATGCCGGTGCCCGCCATGTTCTTCTGCGTGGCCTGCTCGAAGCGGGCGTCGTCGGCGACCTCGCCGAAGTTCCAGCCCTCCCCATAGAGGATGATCTTCTTGCCGTCGACGCCGTCCTTGTCGAGGGTGAGCGCGTCGAGGGCCTTGCGGACGGCGAGGATGTTGGCCTTCGGGTGGTGTCCCATGAGGTCGAAGCGGAAGCCGTCGACCTTGTACTCCTTCGCCCAGGTGACGATCGAGTCGACGACGAGCTTGCCCATCATGGTGTTCTCGGGCGCCGTGTTGGAGCAGCAGGTGGAGTCGGCCACCGAGCCGTCGGCCATGAGCCGCTGGTAGTAGCCGGGCACGATGCGGTCCAGGACGGACGTCTTGTCCTGTCCGGCGGCCGCCGTGTGGTTGTAGACGACGTCCATGACGACCCGCAGCCCGTCCTCGTTCAGCGACTTGACCATCTGCCGGAACTCGACGGTGCGCCGGGTGCCGTCGGGGTCGCTCGCGTACGAGCCCTCGGGGACGGTGTAGTGGTACGGGTCGTAGCCCCAGTTGTAGGCGTCCTTGCCGGCCGCTTTGCCGACGCACTCCTGCTGCTTGTCGCTGTCGGGCGCGTAGGACTTCAAGTCGCAGCCGGGGGTGGCCTGTTCGGACTTATTCTCCGGGATCGTCGCGATGTCGAAGGCCGGGAGGAGGTGCACGTAGGACGTGCCGGACTTCGCGAGCGCGCGCAGGTGCTTCGTCCCGTCGGTGTTGTGGTCGGTGAAGGCGTTGTACGTTCCCCGGTCCTTCGCCGGTGTCGTGCCGTCCTCCGCCGAGAAGTCCCGGACGTGGAGTTCCTGGATCTGCGCGTCCTTCATGGGTACGGCCTTGGGCTTGGTGAGGCCCGACCAGCCGTGCGGGGCGAGGGACTTGTCGGCGAGGTCGACGACGAGGCTGCGCTCCGAGTTCGCGGTGAGTGCCACGGAGTACGGGTCGGTGACCTTGTTCGTGACGAGTCTCTGGACGCTGGGAGCCCACACCTGCACGGCGTACCGGTACTCCTCGCCGCGCCACGCCGCCGCGACCCCGGTGGCGGACCAGACACCCGTCCGGTCGTCGCGGCGCATGGGCACCGTCTTCCCGCCGAGTTCGAGGGACACGTCGCGGGCGGTCGGCGCCCACACCGAAAGTGTCACCTTGCCGTCCTTGAACACCGGTCCCAGGGTGGCCTTTTCGGCGGCGTCACCGTACTCGGCGTCGAGGGCGCCCGCCGTCTGCACGCCGGTCGCCGCAAGGAGCGCCCCGTTCGCGGCCCGCTGTGTGGCGACGAGCTGTCCGCGCAGCGCGTCCCGCACCCGGTCGCGGTCGCGCGGGTCGACGGTGAACGCCGGATAGTCCTTCAGGTGCGGGTACTTGGCCTTCTGCGCGTCGCTGAGCGCGCCGGGGTCGAGGCGCAGCCAGTGGCCCTCGCTGCTGAGCGCGCCGTCATCGACTTCGATCCCGCCTTCCGGCGCGTACACGAGTTGCTGGCTGGTGGCGGCGGTGGCCTTCACCTTCCAGACGACGGTGTCGGAGTCGATCCACTGCGCCTCGGACTTCGCCAGGTCGAGGTCCGTGCCCGAACCCACCGAGGGGAGAAGGTAGTTGGTGTCTCCGGAGTTGAGCCACACCTCCTTGCCGTAGGTGGCGAAGTCGAGGGAGCGGTCGGTGGGGATGTCCTTCTCGTCGCCCTTGTGGAGGATGTAGCCGAGGGAGGTCGCGCCGTCGGCGAGGGGTACCTCGAAGGTCAGGCCGTACGCGTCCTCGCCCGTCGGCTGCAGCGGCTTGGACCAGTCGGTGGGGTTGGCGGCGCCGGTCCAGGTGTGCAGGCCCCAGCCGTCGTAGTCGCCGTCGGGGCGGTGCACGTGGATGACGGCCTTCTTCGCGTCCTGCGGCGGGTAGGCGCCGTCGGGCCTGCTCGTGGCCTGCGCGTCCTTGCCCTGCTCGACCCAGACCTCGCCGGTCTTCCCGAGGTCGATGGTGCGTTGCGGCCCTTCCGCCGTTCCGGACTTCTCGACCGTGTACGTCACCGAGCTCGCGCCGTCGGGCACCTTCACCCAGGCGAAGGCGCCGTAGGCGTCCCGGCCGACGAACTTGGCTGTCTGGTCACCGGACTTGAGGGTCCAGCCGTCGTAATCGCCGTCCGCCCGCTTGTAGTGGACGACCGCGTGGTCGCGGTCCACGGCGGTCGGCTTCTCGGGCGCGGGCGGCTGCCCCGCCGTCGTGTCGGCGAGGGCGCTCGCGGTGCGTCCGGCGCGGTCCACCACAACTGCCTTGTACCGCAGGGCTGTTCCGGCCGACACCGTGTCCGGGACGGCTTGCGTCATCTTGTACGGTGCGTGGTCGACGGAGCCGAGGGTGCGCCATTTGCCGTTGCCCACCTGGGCGGCGAAGACGACGCGGGCGGACGATGTGTCGCCCGGGTCGGCGGAGAGGGTGACGGTGCCGGTGGCTCCGGCGGCCGGGGCCTTCAGGGTCAGGGTGGGCTTCGCCGCAGGCGCGGGGAGCTTCGACTCGGCGCGCAGAACGAGCGAGGACAGGGCGGGGACGGTGACCTTGAGGCGGCCGTCCGTCGCCACCTGCGCACCCGAACTGCCGTACAGCGCCCGGAACTTGGCGGACTCGATGGGCAGCTCGACCGTCTTCGCCTCGTTCGCGTTGTTCACGGCGACGACGTACTCGCGGTCGTCGCCGGTCCGCGAGAACGCGTACACGGAGTCCTTCGCGTACAGCTCCTTCTGTGTTCCGTCGGTGAGCGCCGGGTTGTCCTTGCGGAGCTTCGCGAGCGCCGCGATCGACGTGAACAGCGGGTGCTTCGTGTCGTACGCGGAGTCGGCGTGCGTGCGATCCGTCCCCAGCTCGTCGTCGTCCAGGTAGTCGGCGACCTTCGAGCCGAACATCGCCTGGCGGGCGTCCTTGTCGCCGCCGGCGCCGGTGAAGCCCTGTTCGTCGCCGTAGTAGACGACCGGGTTGCCGCGCGACAGGAACATCAACTCGTTGGCGAGCCGGTCGCGTTGGAGGAGTTCGGCGTCGGACGCCTTCGGGTTGTCCGCCTTGAGGAAGGTGCCGAAGCGGCCCATGTCGTGGTTGCCGAGGAAGGTGACCTGCTCGTACGCGTTCGCCTTGTCGGAGGCGTACTTGTAGTCGTCGGCGAAGACCTTGGCGAGCTTGTCGGCGGGGGCGCCCTGCGAGGCGTAGGCGCGGGCCGCGTCCTGGAACGGGAAGTCGAGCGTCGCGTCGAGGCGGCCCTCGGTGACGTACGGGGAGGTGACGTCGGGGTCGGCGGAGTAGACCTCGCCGAACATGAAGAAGTCCTTACGGCCGTGCGCGGCGGCGTACTTGTCGAGCGCCGTCGCCCACTGCGTCCAGAAACCCATGTTCACGTGCTTCGTGGTGTCGATGCGGAAGCCGTCGACGGCGAAGTCCCGCACCCACTTCTCGTAGATCTTCTCCATTCCGGAGACGACCTCGGGGCGTTCGGTCCACAGGTCGTCGAGGCCGGAGAAGTCTCCGTAGGTGGTGGACTCGCCCTCCCAGGTCGAGTCACCCCGGTTGTGGTACATCGTCGGGTCGTTGAGCCACGACGGGACCATCTCGCCGGTGTTCTTGGGCGTGTACGGGAAGGAGTCCCTGTCGACCTTCGCCGAGACACCCTTGGCGTCGTCGAAGGGGCGGCCCTCGGTGTCGAGGTACGGGTAGGCGCCCTTGGGGCGGTAGCCGTACTTCTTCTCCGCGTAGTCGACGGTGTCGGCGGTGTGGTTCGTGATGACGTCGAAGAAGACCTTCATGCCCTTGGCGTGCGCCTTGGAGATCAGGGTCTTGAGGTCGGCGTTGCTGCCGAAGTGCGGGTCGACCTGCGTGAAGTCGGTGATCCAGTAGCCGTGGTAGCCGGCCGACGCGTCCTTGCCCTCGCCCTGTACCGGCTTGTTCTTGAAGATCGGGGCCAGCCAGATGGCCGTCGTGCCGAGGTCCTTGATGTAGTCCAGGCGGTTCGTCAGACCCTTGAGGTCGCCGCCCTGGTAGAAGCCCTTGTCCGTCGGGTCGTAGCCGGTCGCGAGGCGTGAACCGGTGAGCCCGCCCTGGTCGTTGGCGGCGTCGCCGTTGGCGAAGCGGTCCGGGAGCACGAAGTAGAACTGCTCGCGTGTCATGTCGTGGCGGGCCGGTTCGGCCGCGAGTTTCGCGTCCGAGGGCGGCGGGGGCGGCTCGGCGGCGCGGGCTGCCAGCGGCTGGGCGAGGGTCACGAGGAGGGCTGCGGCCGCGGAGTACGCGGCGGCCCGTCTGCACGGTATGCGGCTCACGGCGCGACCGTAGCGTTGCCGCAACCCGTCTGCAAGAGTTGCGAAAGATGAAGAAAGAATTTTCAACTGGCCATTGACGGGGCCTCCTTGACTGCCCCACGCTCACTGCGCGCCACCCGAAAACCGGCCGCCCCACACACTCGGCCGGAACCCCACATCGAGGAGCCGCACATGCCCCCCATGCGCTACACCGCTCTACCGCTGGCCGTGGCCGCGCTGAGTCTGGGCGGGGTGTTCGCCCCCACGTTCACCCCGTCCGCCTCCGCCGCCGACACCGGCACCCCCAACGGCGACGTCATCGCCAACTTGTGGGAGTGGAACTGGACTTCGGTCGCCAAGGAGTGCACCGACACCCTCGACCCGGCGGGCTACGGCGCCGTCCAGGTCGCCCCGCCCCAGGAGTCCCTGAAGCAGGCGGACCACTACTGGTGGGACGTCTACCAGCCGTACTCGTACAAGCTCGACAGCCGTTTCGGCAGCGCGAGCGACTTCAAGTCCATGGTCGACAGCTGCCATTCGGCCGGCATCGAGGTGTACACGGACGCCGTCATCAACCACACGTCCGCCCAGCCCGGCACCGGATACGCGGGCACCACCCTGTCCAACAAGTACGACAGCGCGGACTACGACCCGGCCGACAGCGACGACTGCACCAAGACGATCTCCAACTGGTCGGATCAGCACGAGGTCCAGCACTGCGAGCTGCTCGGCATGCCCGACCTCGACACATCAGAGGCGGGCGTCCGCGAGAAGATCACGGGCTTCCTCAACAAGCAGATCGACCTCGGAGTCGACGGCTTCCGCGTCGACGCCGCGAAGCACATCGAGACCGCCGACATGAACGCCATCGTGGGCGCCCTCAACAAGACGAGCGCGGGCAAGGCCCCGTACATCACACAGGAGGTGTATCCCGGCAACCCGCCCGCCACCGGTGACTACTACGGCAACGGCTCCGTCCTGGACTTCACGTACGCCGCCGCCATGAAGTCGCAGTTCGGTGGCGGTGACATCGCCAACCTCAAGTCGTTCGGGTCGAGTTGGGGTCTCGCCGACGAGGAGCACTCCAACTCCTTCGTCACCAACCACGACACCGAGCGCAACGGCTACACGCTGTCCTACAAGGACGGCGCGACCGCCACCCTCGCCAATGTCTTCCAACTGGCGCGCGGCTACGGCCGTCCCACGGTGTACGCGGCGTGGAAGTTCGACCAGAGCGACCAGGCCCCGCCGAGCGACGGCGGCGGCATGGTCACCGACACGGACTGCTCGGGCGCCTGGTCCTGCCTCGACCGGGACGCCGCGGTCACCGGGATGGTGGGCTGGCACAACAAGGCGGCCGGCGAGGCGGTGGCGGACTGGCAGTCACCCGCCGCCAACGTGATCGGCTTCGGCCGCGGCGACGTGGGCTTCGTCGCGATCAACAACTCGTCCGCCGCGAACACCCACACGTACACGACGAGCGTGCCCGACGGCACGTACAAGAACGTCGTGGGTGACGGCGAGGTGACCGTCTCAGGCGGCAAGGCGGAGCTGACGGTGCCTGCGAAGGGCGCGGTGGCGTTCCACACGGCGTAGCGGGGACGGACAGAGGGGCGGCGCCCGGTCGGGTGCCGCCCCTCACGCACGTGCGGGTCAGGCGGTCGTCCACCACACCGTGGTGTCGGCCGGCAGGTCCACGTGGCCGCCGTCCGGCTCGACCGCGGCCGATGACAGGAGTACGTCGCCGGGGACCGGAATGCGGACCGCCGCGCCCGTCGTGTTCACCGTGCAGGCGAAGCCGGGACGCTCGAAGTGCAGCACCCCCTGCGGGGCGTCGCCGTGCCACTTCACGCCGTCGCCCGCGCCGAGGCCCGGCGTGGAGCGGCGCAGCGCGAGCGCCGAGCGGTACATCTCAAGGGTCGACTCCGGGTCGCCGGTCTGCGCCTCGACGCTGAGCGCGCCCCACGTGTCGGGCTGCGGGAGCCAGCTGCCGCCGTCGCCGAAGCCGTACGAGGATCCTGTGCGGGTCCACGGGATCGGGACGCGGCAGCCGTCGCGGAAGCCGTCCTGCCCGGCGCCCCGGAAGTACGCGGGGTCCTGGCGCACCTCGTCGGGGAGGTCGGTGACGTCGGGAAGGCCGAGTTCCTCGCCCTGGTAGAGGTAGGCGGAGCCGGGCAGGGCGAGCATCAGAAGGGTGGCGGCGCGGGCGCGGCGCAGGCCGAGCGCGCGGTCGCCGGGTGTGCGGATCTGGGTGCCGAGGCCCGGCGGATTGGCGTAGCGGGTGGTGTGCCGGGTGACGTCATGATTGGACAGCACCCAGGTGGCGGGGGCGCCGACGGGGCGCATCGCGTCGAGGGAGCTGTCGATGATCTCGCGAAGACCTTCCGCGTCCCAAGGGGCGCCCAGGTACTGGAAGTTGAAGGCCTGGTGGAGTTCGTCGGGGCGGACGTAGTTCGCCGTGCGCTCGACGGTCGGGGTCCATGCCTCGGCGACGAAGATTCGCTCGCCGTCGTACTCGTCGAGGATCAGGCGCCACGAGCGGTAGATCTCGTGCACGCCGTCCTGGTCGAAGAACGGCATGACGTCGTTGCCGAGGAGCTTCAGCTGGTCGGCGCCGCCGAGGTCCGGCAGCCCCTCCGCCTTGACGAGGCCGTGGGCGACGTCGACGCGGAAGCCGTCGACTCCCATGTCGAGCCAGAAGCGCAGGATGGAGCGGAACTCGTCGGCGACCGCCGGGTGTTCCCAGTTGAGGTCGGGCTGCTCGGGGGCGAAGAGGTGCAGGTACCACTCACCGTCGGGGAGCCGGGTCCAGGCGGGGCCGCCGAAGATGGACTCCCAGTCGTTGGGCGGGAGTTCGCCCTCAGCGCCCTTGCCGGGGCGGAAGTGGTAGCGGTCGCGGAGCGGGGAGCCGGGCCCGTCGGCGACGGCGCGCTTGAACCACTCGTGCTGGTCGGAGGAGTGGTTGGGCACGAGGTCGACGATGACGCGCAGGTCGAGGGCGTGCGCGTCGCGGATCACGGCGTCGGCGTCGAGGAGGGTGCCGTACATCGGGTCGACGGCCCGGTAGTCGGCGACGTCGTAGCCGCCGTCGGCCTGCGGCGAGGCGTAGAACGGGGACAGCCACACCGCGTCCACGCCCAACTCGCGCAGATGCGGGAGGCGTTGGCGGATGCCTTCGAGGTCGCCGGTGCCGTCGCCGTCGCTGTCCGCGAAGCTGCGCGGATAGACCTGGTAGATGACCGCGTCCCGCCACCAGTCGGTGGTCTCGCGGGTCGTGGTGGCAGCCGTCACCGGCTGGCCCGTGGAGTGCTGGCTCATGATGTCCTTGCTGCGTAGCCGGGTTCAGCCCTTGGTTCCGCCGGCGGTCAGGCCGGTGACCAGGTGCTTCTGGACAAGGTAGAAGAAAGCGGTCACCGGGATGGCGATCAACACCGCGGTCGCCGCCATCAGATTCCACTGCGCGTCGTGTTCGCTGACGAAGCTCGAAAGGCCGATCGCGAAGGTGTACTTGGTGTCGCTGAGCATGAACGTGTTGGCGAAGGCGACCTCGGCGAACGCGGTGATGAACGCGTAGAACGCGGCGACCGCGATGCCCGGCTTGGCGAGCGGCAGGATGAGCCGCCAGAACGTGCCGAAGGGGCTGAGCCCGTCGATCCGGCCCGCCTCGTCGATATCGGCCGGGATGGTGTCGAAGTAGCCCTTCAGGAGCCAGGTGCAGTACGGCACGATCGTCGTGCAGTTGATGAGGATGAGGCCCTGGTAGGTGTCGATCAGGTTGAGCTCGGAGAAGATCTCGTAGATCGGCACGATGAGGACGGCGATCGGGAACGCCTGCGTGAGCAGCAGCATCCACATCAGCGGGCGGTAGCCGGGAAAGCGCATGCGGGAGACGGCGTAGCCGGTGGTCGCCGCGAACAGGACGCCGACGAGCGTGGTGCCGAGCGCCACGATCAGCGTCGACGCCGTCCAGCTGAAGAACTCCGTGTGCTGAACGACGTACGCGTAGTTGTCCAGCGTCGCCTTGCTGAGGATCTTGCCGGGGTGCAGATAGTCGTCCTTGTCGGGGCCGAGCGACAGGTACACCAGCCAGATGACGGGGAACAGCGCGACGAGTCCGGCGACGCTGAGGGCGCCGTGCATGAGGACCTTCGCGAGCGGGCCGCGTTCGCCGCGCCCGCGCACCGGCCGGGTGGGCTCCGCGGCGCCCGGCGCCGGGCGCTGCGCGGGGACCTGGGAGGCGGAGGGAGTCAGGGTGTTCGGCGTGGGGCTCATGGTGTCGGCTCCTGCGGCGTCAGACGGCGAGCTGCTCATTGCGCTTCAGCCAGCGGTAGTAGAAGGACGTGAAGACGGCGAGGATCGACAGGAGCAGCACTCCGTACGCGGCGGACTGCGCGAAGTCGCGTGGCTGCTGCCCGAATCCGAGCCGGTAGGCCCAGGTCACGAGGATCTGCGCGTCCGGAGCCGTGTTACCGAAGAGCAGGAAGATGATCGGGAACTGGTTGAACGTCCAGATGGTTCCCAGCAGGACGACGGTCGAGCCGACGGGCCTGAGGCCCGGCAGGGTGATGTGGCGGAAGCGCTGCCAGCCGTTCGCCCCGTCCATCTCCGCTGCCTCGTACAGCGAGCCGTCGATGGACTGCAGGCCGCCGAGCAGCGAGATCATCATGAACGGCACGCCGCACCAGGTGTTGACGAGGATCGCGGCGATCCGCTGGAACGACGGGTCCTCCAGCCACTGCGGCTGCGGCAGGTGCAGCGTGCCGAGGCTCGCGTTGATGATCCCGGAGTCGGCCAGCATGATGCGCCACGCGAAGACGGTGACGAACGTCGGGACGGCCCACGGCAGGATGAGGAGCAGCCGGTAGAAGGTGCGGCCGCGCAGCTTCTCGTTGAGGAGCAGCGCGAGGCCGAGGCCGATGCAGTAGTGCAGGGCGACACAGACCACGGTCCACACGATGGTCCACACGAAGTGCGACCAGAAGCGGTCGTAGGCGGAGGGGCCCCACAGGATGTCGGCGTAGTTGTCGAGGCCGATGAACTTGTAGGTGGCCTCGATGTGGTTGACGCCGATCGTGCGGGCCGAGTTGAGGCTGTTGGCGTCGGTGAGCGTCAGATAGAAGCCCCGCATCAGGGGGTAGAGGACGAGGACGCCGAGGACGACGACGACCGGGGCGATCATCGCGTACGCGTACCAGAACTTGCGGTACGAGTCCTTGAGGCGCCGCAGCGGTCCTGGGCGCTGCGCGCGCTGGGGTGCGGCCGGTCGGTCGGCGGCAAGGGTCATGCGAGGCACCTTCTGGATCGGGCTGTGGCAGGGCTGCGCCGGTTCGCGCCCTCCCCCTCTTCGGGGCACGAACCGGCCGATGGCTACCGGTGACCGGCAATGGCCGGCGGTGGCTAGCGGGTCACTTGGCGAAGCCGGGCAGCAGCTTGGCGAACGAGGTCTCCAGGCTGTTGACGCCCTTGTCCAGGGACTCCTTGCCGGTGGCGACCTTCGGCAGCTCCTCGTCCATGGGCGTCCACAGCGAGCTGTACTCGGGCAGTTCGGGGCGCGGCTGCGCGGCGCTCAGGACCTTCTGGTAGCCGGCGATACCGGGGTCGGCGGTGACTTTCGCGGTGAACGCGTCCTCGCGGGTGGGCAGCGTCGAGTTCTTCAGGGCGATCTGCTCCTGCGTCTTCGCCGACGTCATCCACTTCACGAACTTGAGCGAGGCCTCCTGGTGGGCCTTGTCCGAGCCCGCGTACACGGACAGGTTGTGGCCGCCGGTCGGGGCGCCGGGCTTGCCCGCGGAGCCGGCCGGGACGGTGGCGATGCCGAGGTTCTTCTTGTCCTTGAACGCCGAACCCTTGTAGAAGTTCGTGATCTCCCACGGGCCCTGGATGGTCGAGGCGACCTTGCCGTTCACGAACGCGTCCTGGATGTGCGCGTACGCGTCCGCCGTGGCGTCGGCCTTGTGCAGGCCCTTGCCGTTGAAGAGGCCCTGCCAGGCGGTGAGGCCCTTCTTGGCGGCGGCGGAGCCGATGGTGATCTTCTTGCCGTCGGCGTCGACGGTGTCGGTGCCCTCGCCGAACAGGAACGGCTGGGCGTAGTAGCCGGCGGTGGAGCCCCAGAAGCCGTCGGCGCCGGTCTTGGCCTTGACCTTGGCGGCGTCCTTCTTCAACTGGTCCCAGGTGGTGGGCGCTTCGGCGATGCCCGCCTTCTTGAAGAGGGCCTTGTTGTAGACGAAGGCGAGGGTGTCGGTGACGAGCGGGACGCCGTAGGTCTTGCCGTCGAACTGGGCCTGCTCGATGAGGGAGGACTGGAACTTGTCCTTGTCGGCGAGCGCCTCGGTGCCGTCGAGCGGCAGCAGATAGCTCTTCTTGGCGAAGGCCGGGGTCCAGCCGACCTCGGCGCGCAGCACGTCGGGGGCGCCCTTCGCGCCGGCCGCCGTGTCGAACTTGTTCTGCGCGTCGTCGAAGGGCACGTTGACGTACTTGACCTTGATGTCGGGGTTGGCCTCGGTGAACTGCTTGGCCAACGCCTTGTAGGTGGGCGCCTCGTTGGTGGCGTTCGACGTGTCCCACCAGGTGATGGTGACCGGGCCCGACGCCTTGTCACCGCTGTCGTCGCTTCCGCCGCAGGCCGTCGCCGCGAGGGCGAGGGACGCCACCAGCGCGGTGGCCGCAATGCCACGCCGCATGAGAACTCCTAGAGGGTTGGGCCCGACTGAGCGACGTGAACGTAACAGCGCCGCAAGCCCGTGGAAAGACCTTGCTGAAAAAATTTGCAGAGACGGCGGTGGGTTACGGGTTCGTGACCTTCAAGTCGGGGCGAGTTGCGGGTAGTTACGCACACTTACGTGGGCCTTTGTGGCGCTGCAAAGCTCTGCAAGCTCTTGCCACCGGGCGGTGGCACAGGGATCATCGGGGTGCTGTCCCCCACGAGGTGCTCACGAGGAGTGCGATGACCCAGCTGCCCGCCCAGGCCGACCGCAAGGCGGCCCCGGCTCCGCCCGCGACCGCGCGGCTCGCCGACATCGCGGCGCAGGCGGGGGTGAGCGAGGCGACGGTGAGCCGGGTCCTCAACAGCAAGCCGGGCGTCGCGTCCGCGACCCGCCAGTCCGTGCTCGCCGCGCTCGACGTGCTCGGCTACGAACGTCCGGTGCGGCTGCGCCGGCGCAGCGAGGGCCTGGTCGGCCTGATCACGCCGGAGTTGGAGAACCCGATCTTCCCGGCGCTCGCCCAGGTCATCGGGCAGGCCCTGACCCGCCAGGGGTACACGCCGGTCCTCGCGACCCAGACCCCTGGTGGCTCGACCGAGGACGAGCTGACCGAGATGCTCGTCGACCGGGGTGTCACCGGCATCATCTACGTGTCGGGGCTGCACGCCGACACCACCGCCGACATGCGGCGCTACGAGCAACTGCGGGCGCAGGGCGTGCCGTTCGTGCTCGTCGACGGGTTCTCGCCGCAGGTGCGGGCGCCGTTCATCTCGCCGGACGACCGGGCGGCCATGCAGCTGGCGGTCACCCACCTCGGCTCGCTCGGGCACACCAGGATCGGCCTGGCGCTCGGGCCGAAGCGGTTCGTGCCGGTGCAGCGGAAGATCGAGGGGTTCGTGCGGGCGATGCGCGAGCGGTTCGGGCTCGGCCCGGACGAGGTCGAGCGGGACTTCGTGCAGCACTCCCTCTACACGCTGGAGGGTGGGCAGGCCGCGGCGTCCGACCTCATGGACCGCGGGTGCACGGCGGTGGTGTGCGCGAGCGACATGATGGCGCTCGGGGCGATTCGCGCGGCGCGGCAGCGGGGCCTTGAGGTGCCGGACGACATTTCCGTGGTGGGGTTCGACGACTCGTCGTTGATCGCGTTCACGGATCCGCCGCTGACGACGGTGCGCAAGCCCGTGCAGGCGATGGGGCAGGCGGCGGTCCGTACGGTGCTTGAGGAGATCGGGGGGACGCCGGCCCCCCATACCGAGTTCGTGTTCATGCCGGAGTTGGTGGTGCGGGGGTCGACGGCGTCGGGGCCGGGGGTTGTCGGGCGGCGTTAGGTTGCGCGGCGGCGGGGGTGCGGGCGCGGGGCTCCGCCCCGGGCCCCGCTGCTCAATCGCCGCAGGGGCTTGATTGGGCCCGCTGCACTGAACAGGGGCTTAATCGGCTGAACGCTGGGCCGCCCCGCTACGTATCCTCCTGCGAGCCCGGGCGCATCGGGCTGTTACGGGGGCCGTGCGGGAGGTACGGGTGGTGCGTCGGCCGGAGACGGTGCACCCGATTCGATCTCTTCTTTTCGTTTCGTAAGCGAACTCTGCTTTCTCTTTTCCCCGTGCCAGGAGTGCCGCTCCCCCCTGCCCGAAAACGGGCCGAAAAGTGGTTTTGAAAATTATTTCCGGACGTTTCCGTTCCCGGTTGACATGCCCTAATTCGCATGCCAAAGCTTGCTTCAGCACAGCGATTCCGGAATTCGCCCGACCACCGATGATCCGGAAAGGGGGGAAACACCATGAAGAAGATTTCTGTTCGCAAGGCAGGGCCCATCCGTCTGACCACGGCCTGCTACTACCTCTGCGGCGACGCCGCGTAATGCGCCTCCCCGGCCGGGGTCGGACTGCCTCCGGGGTCCGGCCCCGGCCACCTTCGCCCCACCAACTCCCCGTCTCTCACAAGGGGGTGTGCCGGATGAACGGCACCGTTCGGCTGCACCGGCTCACGATGGTCGCCGACACCGAAGGCGTGATGGTCGGCCGGCCCGACACCGGTTCGTACGCGGTGTTCCCCGAGGAGGGGGCGCAGGCGCTGCGGATGCTCCTCGACGGGGCGCCCGTCGATGCGGTCGGCGACTGGTACGAGCGCACCACGGGTGATCCGCTCGACACCGACGACTTCCTGGAAACCCTGGACGAGCTGGGGTTTCTGCGCATCGGCGAACCGCTGGCCGAGCAGCGGCCGGTGCGCTGGCAGGGGCTCGGCAGGGCCCTTTTCTCGTGGCCCGCCTGGCTCGCGTACGGCGCCCTGGTGGCGGCCGCGGTGACCATGATGGTGCGGGATCCGGGGCTTCGGCCCTCGTACCACCAGGTGTTCTTCACGCACTATCTGACGCTGATCCCGCTGAGCGTCTTCGCGCTGGCGCTGCCGTGCATCGTCGTGCACGAGGCGTTCCACGCGCTCGCCGGGCGGCGGCTGGGGCTGCCGTCCACGCTCGGGATCGGGCGCAGGCTCTACTACCTGGTCGCCGAGACCAGGCTCGATTCGCTGCTCAGCGTGGAGCGCCGGAAACGCTATCTGGTTTTCTGCGCGGGCATGTTGGCAGATGTGGTCCTGCTGTGCGGGTTCACGCTGCTTTCCGTCGCGCTTGACACAAACGCAATTCCGTCCTGGATTCACAAACTCTGCCTTGCTGTCGCCTTCACCTGTGTCCTGCGTCTCATCTGGCAATTGTTGTTCTATTTGGAGACGGACATCTATTACGTGGTGACGACGGCCACCGGATGCACGGATCTGCAGAATGCGACGCGGTTCCGGCTGCGCTCCGGGTTCCGCAGGGCGCTGCGGCTCGCGCCGCCCGTCGCGGACACCGAGTGGTCGGGGCGCGACCGCGCCGCGACCCGCTGGTACGCGCCGCTGCTGTTCGCCGGGTACGGGTTCTCGCTGGCCTCGCTCGCCTGGGCCGGGATCCCGACCGCCGTGCACTTCTGGACGACGGTCGCCGACCGGCTCGGCGCGCCGGACACCCCGTTCTGGGACCTGGTCGACGCGGCGGGCTTTCTGCTGCTGTCCGGGCTGCAGATCGGCCTGCTCGTCCACGTCACGCTGCGGGACCGGCGCGCCCGGACCCGCAACCGCCGCCCCACCTCACCGGAAGAAGCCCTGACATGACACATCTGTCACCCACCCTGTCGACGCGTCACTGGTGGCTCGACGCCACCGCGGACACCACCGCCGCCGAGTCGCCGCCGTCCCCTTCCCTTGAGGTGCGCTGCCACCGCCGGTTACGCGGCCCGTTCACCGCCGCGCACTACCTGCTGCACCAGGCCGTGCCGCAACTCGTCGAGCGGGACCGCGAGTTGGTGGCGTCCGCGCGGGCCACCGAGGTGGAGTCGATCGCGCCGGAGCTGATGAAGATCGTGCCGACGCCGCCGCAGACCCTCACCAATCTCGCCGACGCCAAGGAGCGCACCCGCTTCTACCCGGCGCCCCGGGCGCTGCGCATCGCGCACGGCGTGGCCGAACTCCTCATGGACTGGGCCAGGACGGCGCACCCGCGCGGACTCACCCTCTCCTTCCGTGGCCTGGACGAGGCCGATCCCACGGACCGCGACCTGGTGGCCGTGCTGCTGCGGCGCTGCGATCCCGCCACCCTGACCGTGGTCGTGGACGGCGCGGGGGCGGCCGACGACCTGCTCGGCAGGGCGCTCGCCGCGCACACCCGACGAGTGTCCCGACTGCCCTACGTGGACGCCGCGTTGCTGCCGGACGAGGACCTCGCGCAGGCCTACATCGACTCCGACGGCACGAGCGACGACGCCCGCCTGCTGCGCGCCTACGTGGCGCTGCCCGCCGACGAGCGGGCCCGCCGGCACACGGCTCGCGCCGCGCTGCTCGCCGAGCGGGACGAGCCGACGCTGCGGCTCGGCGCGATCCCGTACCACCTGGAGCACGGCGAGGACCCGAGGGGCGCGGGCGTCGACGCGATCGTGCAAGCCGTCAACGGCTGCTTCAACAAGGGGTTCTACGAGGCCGTGATCGACCTCGCCGAACGCGGCCGTGAACTGCTCGCGGGCTCCGCGCCCGACCGTACGTACTGGAACCTGACGCACAAGATCGGTGCCTGCCTCTGCTATCTGGGGCGCGGCGTGGACGCGTTCGCGTACTTCGAGGAGATGCGGCGCGGTTCGACATCGGCCGACGTCCACATGGGGACCGCGTACCTCAACGCCATGCTGTACACCCGGTTCCTGCCGAAGGAGCTGCACGACGAGGATCTGGCGCTCGCCTGGGTGAACACGGCGATCGCGATCGCCGACGTGCACCCGGACCCGCACAAGCGGATCCTGGTGCGGGCTTTCATGCGCAACGCGCGGGCCCTGGTCGAGCTGCACCGCGGCAACGCCGACGGCTCGCTCGCCCTGGTCGACGAGGCGATGGAGATCACCGACGCGGACTTCGGCCCGGACGAGCAACTCCTGCACCGCTCCGTGCTGTTGTACAACCGGGCGCAGGTGCGCGGCGCGCGCGGCGACCACACCGGCTCGCTCGCCGATTACGACGAGGTGATCCGCCGCGACCCGGACTACGGCGACTACTACTTCGAGCGGGCCGCCCAGCACCGCGCCCTCGGCCACCCCCACGAGTCGCTCGCCGACTACGCGGCGGCGATCCGGCTCACCCCGCCGTTCTACGAGGCGCACTTCAACCGGGCCGACCTGCTGCGGGAGTTGGGCGACGACGCGGGCGCGCTGCGCGACCTGGACTACGCCCTGTCCGTCGAGCCGGACCACGTCGACTCGCTGCTGCACCGCGCTGAACTGTCCCTGGAGCGCGGCGACTTCGACCGGGCCCGCGCGGACATCGACCACGGCCTCGCGCTGGCGCCCGGCAGCCCGCAACTCCTCGCGGCACGGGGCGCGTTGCACGCGGAGCTGGGCGATGTGCGCGCCGCGTACGAGAGTTACTCGGCAGCGCTCAACGCGGACCAGGGCTGCCTCGCCGCCTGGGTGAACCGGGCCGTCCTCGCCTTCGAGACGGGCAAGGCCGCCGACGCCGTCGACGACCTGAACTCGGCGCTCGCGCTCGCGGACGACGCCGAGCTGCGGGCCAACCGGGCCATGGCGCTGCAGTCGCTCGGCGAACACGAGCGCGCGACGGCCGACCTGAACCACGCGATGGCCTCGGCGGACGGCACCCCCGACCCCGAACTCCTCTACCTGCGCGGGGTCAGCCGCTTCGCGCTCGACGACGCGGACGGCGCGCTCACGGACTGGCGCGCGCACCTGGCCGCGTACGAGGCGGGAACCACGTCGCCGCACGCCGAGGAGATCAACGCCCGCGCCGGGGCCGCGCTGCGGGAGGGTGCCGCGTGACCGCCGAGGCGACGAGGGCGGCGCTGACCGGTGCGACCGCGCGCGGCGAGCCGACGGCGGTGACGCTCCCGCCGGCCCGCTCCGACCTCGTGCGGTCCGCGCTGCGGCGGCACGCCAAGGGGGTCGCCGTCGTCACCGTCGGCGGGGAGCGGCCCGCCGGGTTCTGTGTCACGTCGCTGGCCTCGCTCTCCCTCGACCCGCCGCTGATGTCGTTCACGGTGGGCCTGCGGTCGAGTTCGTGGGAGGCGGTGCGGGACGCGACGTGGGTGATGGTGCAGTTGCTCGCGGCCGGTCAGGAGGAGGTGGCGCGGGTCTTCGCGGGCCCGCGCCACGCGCGTTTCGGGCCCCGCACCCCCTGGCACCGTGACGCGCTCGGCCTGCCCGCCCTGGACGGCGTACTGGCCCGGTTCGTCCTCGCGCCGGTCAGCATGCGCCCGGTGGGCGACCACGCGCTGGTGATCGGGCTCGTGGTGCGGGCGGACCGGGCCGCGGACGCGGGGCCACTGGTGCACCACGAGGGGACGTTCGTGGACCTCCCCGGGCCATTGGGGACGACGGGGCCGGATCACTGAGCCATTGGTACAGTCGGCGTCCGGCACCCGCGCCACCGAAGGAGTCGCCCGCCATGGCCGTGGACCAGCTCGACACCCGTATCCTGCGGCTCCTGTTGGAACAGCCCCGCACCAGCATGCGCGAGTACGCCCGCATCCTCGGCGTCGCCCGGGGCACCCTCCAGGCCCGGCTCGACCGGATGGAACGGGACGGTGTCATCACGGGTGTGCAGCCGTCCCTGTCCCCCGCCGCCCTCGGCCACCCTGTCCTCGCCTTCGTGCACATCGAGGTCACGCAGGGCCACCTGGGGGACGTCGGGGACGGTCTCGCCGGGGTGCCGGAGATCATCGAGGCGTACTCCACCACCGGCGGCGGCGACCTCCTCGCCCGCGTCGCGGCCCGCGACGCCGAGCACCTGGAGGACCTGATCCAGCAGCTCAACCGGCTGCCCGGCGTGGTCCGCACCCGCACCGAGGTGGCGCTGCGCGAGCGCGTCCCGCACCGGGTGCTGCCGCTGGTCGAGGCGATCGGGAAGGCGGCCGGGCAGCCGCGCGGATGATCGGCCGACGCCGGTCCTGCATCCTGGGTCACATGAGCGACGCGAACCACCCCTCGTACCAGTTCGGCGACACCGCGGTCGTCTTCGACCTCGACGGCACCCTCGTCGACAGCGAGCCGAACTACTTCAAGGCCTCCCTCGGCACCCTCGCCCGGCAGGGCGTCACCGACTTCACGTGGGCCGACCACGAGACGTACGTCGGCATCTCCACGCTGGAGACCATCGGCATCTGGAAGCGGAAGTACGGCATCGACGCACCGGACGACGAGCTCCTTGAGGAGATGAACGCCCGCTATCTGGAGCTCGCGCGCGCCGAGACCCATGTCTTCCCGCAGATGCGGCTGTTCGTCGAGCGGCTGCACGCGGCCGGCGTCCCGATGATCGTCGCCTCGGGCTCGTCCCCTGAGGCCATCGACGCGATCCTCACCGGTACGGGCCTCGGGGCGCAGCTCCCGCTGTACGTCTCGGCGGACGAGGTGGAGCGCGGAAAGCCCGCGCCGGACGTGTTCCTGGAGGCGGCGCGCCGGCTCGGCGCGAAGGCCGGGCACTGTGTGGTCCTGGAGGACGCGGCGCCGGGCGCCGCCGCCGCGCACGCGGCCGGCATGCGCTGCATCGCGCTGCCGTATGTCGCGGCGCAGGCGGACGACCCGGCGTTCACCACGGCGGACCTGCTGTTCAAGGGCGGTCAGGAGGAGTTCACGGCGCGGGCCGCGTGCGAGTGGCTCGAACGCTCAGCTCCGTCTTCCTGATCTTCCCGGTGGGGGTGAGCGGCAGCTCGTCGAGGATCTCGACGACGTTCGGCACCTTGTACGTCGCCATGTTCTGGGCCGCCCACTCCTTGAGGCCGTCCCCGGTGAGGGTGGCTCCGGGGACGGTGCGCGCGAAGGCGTAGGGCCGCTGCCCGGCCTCCGGGTCCTCGACCGCGACGACCGCGGCGGCGAGCACGTCGGGGTGCTGGGCGAGCAGTGTCTCGACCTCCGTCGGGAAGACACTCATCCCCTTCACCTTGATCATGTCCTTGTCGCGGCCCAGGTAGTGCAGACACCCCTCCTCGTCGAGGGCGCCGATGTCACCGGTGTGCAGCCAGCCGTCGCGCAGCGCGCTCGCGGTGGCATCGGGCGCCCGCCAGTACCGGGTGAGCACGGACGGCCCGCGCACCACGATCTCTCCGCGCTCCCCCAGCGGCAGCGGCTCCCCGGTCGCGAAGTCGACGACCATGAAGTCCGTTCCCGGCACGGGCAGTCCGCAGAACACCGGGTCGCTCAGCAGGTCCCGGTCGCCGTCCTGGAAGCCGAGTGTGTTGGTGTCACTGGTGTGTGTCTCGGTCATCCCGTACGAGGCCTCGCGCAGCACACTGTGCTCGCCGACGGCCGCCTTCCAGCGGGCGCGCAGGGAGGGCGTGAGCTTGCGGACGAAGGAGACGGTGAGCGGGGACGACAGGCTGGTCAGGTCGTGGCGGGCGAAGTCGGGGTGGTCGAGGAGTTCGAGGTAGTTCTCGACGGTGCCCGCCATGGTGGTCGCGCCGTGTGTCTCGATGGCGTCGAGCACCTCGGCCGCGTTCCAGCGGGTGAGCAGGACGCTGGTGCCGCCGGAGACGAGCGGGGCGAGGATGCCGAGGTTCTCCCCCGCTATCCAGAAGATCGGCAGGTAGCAGACCGATACGATGCCGCGCGCCCGCTCCTCGTCCGTGGGCATCCGGCCGTTGTCGATGGCGGTGGCCGTGTAGACCATGTGCCGCTGGGTGTGCTCGCAGCCCTTGGGCAGTCCGGTGGTGCCGCCCGTGTAGTTGAGGGCGGCGAGCGCGTCGAGGTCGTCGGCAATGGGCTCGTGGCGGGCGTGGGCGACGGCCCGCGGCCAGTCCGCGTCGGCGAGGACGGTGCGTACGGGGGTGTCTTCGCGCACCTCGTCGAGGGCGCGGCGCAGGGTGTCCTGGGTGACGACCAACTCCGGCCCGGCGTCGGTGAGTTCGTGCCGAAGTTCTGCCGCGCGGAACATCGGGTTCACCGGTACGTGTACGGCTCCGATGCGCAGCACGGCGAGGAGGGCGACGACGAAGCGGGCGCCGTTGGGGAGGAACACACCGACGCGGTCGCCGGGCCGCACCCCGTTCTCCACCATCCATCCCGCCAACCGGGCGCTCTGGTCGTCGAGTTGGTGGTAGCTGAGCGTCTCCGCCGCCGTGACGATCGCGGGCCGGTCCGGGGTGCGGGCGGCCTGCCGGGCGATGTGGCCTGGCAGTGTCGACTCACCGGCCTCGTGGCGGGTTTCGGACGGCTGGCGGCCCGACCTGGACTTGGCCTGACGGGCGCGCAGGTCGTGCAGATGGGCCTCGACGGCTGTACTGACTGTGCTGGCTGTACTGGCTGTGCTGGTGGACAACGTGCGGCTCCCTACTGCTGAGGTGCTGCTCCAATACCGGTGCCGGTGCCGGTCCCGATACCGGTGCCGATACCGGTGCCGGTCCCGATTCCGAGGAGGTGCAGGTACATGGCGGTCACGTCGTCGACCGCCCGCTCGTACGCCGCCGGGTCCTCGGCCACGAGCCGCGCGAACTCGACGCTCATGCCGCCGACGGCCCGGGACAGGGTGAGCGGGTCGACGACCGGGCGCGCCCTGCCCTCGGCCGCGACCCGGCGTACGTAGCGGCCGGCGCGGCGGACCGGACGCTCGCGGATCTCCTCCCACAGGGCGCGCACCTCGGCGTCGCCCCGCGCCTGCTGTTCGAGGAGGACGAGCAGCGGGAGGTGGCGTGCGTACGCGGAGATGAACGCGGCCGTGGAGGCGCGCGCCACCGCCGCCACGTCGTCCGTGTCCACACCGGGCACGTCCTGTGCGGCGAGGAACGCGTCCCGTACCCGCCCCGCGAGCACCCGGAACACCTCTTCCTTCGACGCGAAGTAGACGTAGAACCCGGCGCGTGACACCTCGGCCCGCGCGGTGATGTCCGCGATGGTCGTCGGCCCGTAGCCGAGCCGCCCGAAGACGTGTTCCGCCGCGTCGAGCAGCCGTCCGCGCGCCGGGGCGTCGGTGCGGTCGCGTGCGGTGCGGACGGACCATTGCTGCTGGGTCTGCTGACTGCGTGCCACAGCGCCAGAGTATTGACGTTGACGTCAGTGTCAATGAGCATGACGGAATCCGAGCCTGGAACCGAATCCGACTTCCCGGAGGGGCACATGGGGTCTGCCGCCGTACTCGTCGCCAACCGTGGGGAGATCGCCGTACGGGTGTTGCGCGCCGCCGCCGAACTCGGCCTTCGTGCCGTGGCCGTGCACGAGCCGGGCGACGAGGCGCATCTGCCGTGGGCCGACGAGTCCGTGCCGTTGGCGGCGGGTGGGTACCTCGACGCGGAGGCGTTGGTGGCCGCCGCGCGCCGGAGCGGCTGTACGTATCTCCACCCCGGTTACGGCTTCCTCAGCGAGTCCGCCGTGCTGGCGGGGCGGTGCGCGGAGGCGGGGGTCACGTTCGTGGGTCCGGCGCCGGAGGTGCTCGACCTGTTCGGGGACAAGGCACGCGCGCGTGCGCTCGCCGTGGCGGCCGGGGTGCCGGTGCTGCCGGGGACGGCGGGTGACACCACGCTGGAGGAGGCGCGGGCGTTCCTCGCGGAAGGGGCCGAAGGGGTCGAAGAGCCGGTGATGGTGAAGGCCGTGGGCGGGGGCGGCGGGCGCGGGATGCGGGTCGTACGGGACGCGGCGGAGCTCGACGAGGCGTGGGAGCGGTGTCGCTCGGAGGCGCAACAGACCTTCGGGCGCGGCGAGTTGTACGTGGAGCGGCTGTGGGAGGGCGCGCGCCACATCGAGGTGCAGGTGGTCGGTGACGGTGACTCGGTGAGCCATCTGTGGGAGCGGGACTGCAGTGCGCAGCGCCGCCACCAGAAGCTCGTGGAGATCGCTCCGGCGCCCGGCCTCGACGCGGCCCTGCGCGGCCGTCTCGTCGACGCCGCCCTGCGGCTGGCCCGCGACACGCGCTACGCGGGGGTCGGCACGGTCGAATTCCTGGTGCGGGGCGAGGAGTTCGTGTTCATGGAGGCCAATCCGCGCCTTCAGGTGGAGCACACCGTGACGGAGGAGGTGACGGGTGTCGACCTCGTCGCGGCGCAGCTGCGGATCGCGGCGGGTGACACCCTCGCCGATCTGGGGCTCGCCGGGGAGCCGCCGGCGCCGCGCGGGTTCGCCGTGCAGCTGCGGGTGAACGCGGAGGTCACGGCGCCGGACGGGACGGTGCGGCCGTCGGCGGGGCGGATCACGCGACTCGATGTGCCGACGGGACCAGGGGTGCGCGTGGACACCGCCGTCCGCACGGGTACGGAGCTGGGCACGCGGTACGACTCGCTGCTCGCCAAGGTGGTCGCGCACGCGGCGGCCGGGGACTTCGCGGTGGCGTGCGCGCGGGCGAGGCGGGCGCTCGACGAGTTCGTGGTGGAGGGCCCCGCGACGGGAATTCCCTTGCTGAGCCGCCTGATTGGCCACCCCGGCTTCACGGCGGGCGGCTTCGACACCGGGTTCGTGGAGCGGCATCTCGCGGAGCTTGCGCCACCCGCCGCCGCGCCGGAGGGTGGCTCCAAGGAACCAGGTACGGTGACGGCGCCCATGGCGGGGACGGTCGTGTCGGTGGACGCCGAGCCCGGTCGGCTCGTCGCCGCCGGTGCCACGTTGCTGGTCCTGGAAGCCATGAAGATGGAGCACGTGGTGCGCGCCGAGGAGGCGGGTGTCGTGCGTTCCGTACGGGCCGGTGTCGGTGAAACCGTCGCGGAGGGCGCCGAGTTGGTGCTCCTCGACGTGACGGAGGGCGGCGCCGAGCTCGCGGGCACGGAAGCCGAGGTCGATCTCGACGCGATCCGTCCCGACCTCGCCGAGTCCGTCGCCCGGCACGCCTTCGGCCTCGACGAGAACCGCCCCGAGGCCGTCGCCAAGCGGCACGCGACCGGCCTGCGTACGGCCCGCGAGAACATCGCGGAGCTGTGCGACCCGGGCACCTTCGAGGAGTTCGGGGCGCTCGCCATCGCCGCGCAGCGGCAGCGGCGGACCACCGACGAGCTGATCCGCGCGACGCCCGCCGACGGCATGGTCACCGGCACGGGGCGCGTCGGCGGGACACCGGCCGTCGTCATGTCCTACGACTACACGGTCCTCGCGGGGACGCAGGGCCACAACAACCACCGCAAGACGGACCGCATGCTGCAACTCGCCGAGCGGCGCGGGCTGCCCGTCGTGCTGTTCGCGGAGGGCGGTGGCGGGCGGCCCGGTGACACCGACACATCGTCCATCGCGGGCCTCGATGTCATGACGTTCCATCAGATGGCGCGGCTGAGCGGGCGTGTGCCGCTGGTGGGTGTCGCCTCGGGGCGCTGCTTCGCGGGGAACGCGGCGCTGCTCGGCTGCTGCGACGTGGTGATCGCGACGCCGGAGGCGAACATCGGGATGGGCGGCCCGGCGATGATCGAGGGCGGCGGCCTCGGGGTGTACCGGCCGGAGGAGGTCGGCCCGCTGTCGGTGCAGGTGCCGAACGGAGTGGTGGACCTGCCGGTCGCCGACGAGGCGGAGGCGGTGCGGGCGGCGCGCGCCTACCTCTCGTACTTCCAGGGCCCACACGGGAGTTGGGAGGCGCCGGACCAGCGGCTGCTGCGGCACGCGGTGCCGGAGAACCGGCGGCGCGCGTACGACATCCATACGGCGATCGAGGGCCTCGCGGACGTCGGCTCGGTGCTTGAGCTGCGGCGCGGGTTCGGCGTCGGGGTGATCACGGCGCTGGTCCGGATCGAGGGGCGGCCGATGGGGCTCGTCGCCAACAACCCCGGGCACCTGGGTGGCGCCGTCGACCGGGACGCCGCCGACAAGGCCGCGCGGTTCCTGCGCAAGTGCGAGGCGTTCGGCCTCCCCGTCGTCTCGCTGTGCGACACCCCGGGGTTCATGGTGGGCCCGGACGCCGAACGCACCGCCACGGTCAAGCAGTTCGCCGAGCTGTTCATCGCGGGCGCGCAGCTGACCGTGCCGTTGGTGTGTGTCGTGCTGCGCAAGGCGTACGGGCTCGGGGCGATGGCCATGATGGGCGGTTCGACGCGGGCGCCGCTGGGGACGGCGGCGTGGCCGAGCGGCGAGTTCGGCGGGATGGGGCTTGAGGGCGCGGTGCGACTCGGCTACCGGCGGGAGCTGGCGGCGATCGCCGATCCGGCGGAGCGGGAGCGGGCCTTCGAGGCGCGGGTCGCGGAGCTGTACGAGCACGGGAAGGCGTTGAACGCGGCAGCGGCGTTGGAGATCGACGCGGTCATCGACCCGGCGGAGTCCCGGAGTTGGATCGTTTCGGCGCTCGACGGGCCGGGCTCGACGGCGTCCGTGGCGTACGCACCCGCGCATTGATGCGCTCCGCGACGGGTACTCGGACGATCATGCGTATTAGTGTGGTGGATGTCGGTTCGAACACGGTGCGGCTCGCGATCGCGGACGCGCGCGACGGGGCGCCGCTGCCGGTGCACACGGCCAAGCGGCGGTTACGGCTCGCGGAGTTGGTCGACCGCGACCGCAGACTGGGGCCGCCCGCCGTGGAGCGGTTGGTCGAGGCGGTGCGGGCGGCCGTCGCGGAGGCCGAACGCTGGGGCAGCGACGAACCGTTCGCGTTCGCCACGGCCATCGTCCGGGACGCGCCGAACCGGGACGAGGTGCTCGACGCCGTCGAGGCGGGTACCGGGGTGCGGTTGCGGGTGCTGCCGGGTGAGGTGGAGGCCGAGCTGACGTTTCTCGCGGCGCGGCGCTGGATGGGGTGGCGGGCCGGGCCGCTCGGCGTCCTCGACATCGGGGGCGGCTCGCTCGAAGTGGCCTTCGGGCGGGGCCGGTTGCCGGAGTTCGCGATTTCGCTGCCGCTCGGGGCGGGGCGGCTCACGCGGGAGCATCTGCCGGGGGACGGGGTGCCGCCGTCGGAGAAGGAGCTGAAGGCGTTGCGGCGGCATGTGCGGCATCAGTTGCGGGATGTCGCGGCGCGGATCCGTTGGGAGGGGCCGCTGACGGCTGCCGCCACGTCTCGTACGTTCACGCAGTTGGCGCGGTTGTGCGGGGCGGCGCCGGGGCGGCACGGGCCGTTCGTTCCTCGGCGGTTGAGCCGGAAGGCGTTGGGGGTGGCGGTGGCGGAGCTGGCGGTGTTGCCGGCGGAGCGGAGGGCGGAGTTGCCGGGGATTTCGGCGCCGCGCGCCGCGCAGTCCCTGGCGGGGGCGTTGGTGGGGCATACGGCGATGAAGTTGATGGGGATGCGGGAGCTCACGGTGTGTCCGTGGGCGATCCGCGAGGGCATTCTGCTGCGCCGCATCGAGGGCGACCCGGGCTGGGCCCCACCGGGGCTCCGTCCCGCACCCCGCTGCTCAATCGCCGCAGGGGCTTGATGTGTCGACGCAACCCGCCCCGACGGCCCCACCGCACGGGGCTCCGCCCCGGCCCCCGCTGCTCAATCGCCGCAGAGGCTTGAACGTGGCCGCCACCGCCTTGGGCAATCTGCCGCCTTGGGCGGCAGGGTGGGCAAGGCGGCCCCCGGTGCCGGGTGCTCAGGGCGGAGGCGTCACCCCGTTTCCCGGACCAGGGCCACGGCTCGGGCCAAGGTGTTCAGGCGGGCGTGAAGCGTGTCGCCCGCCGGGTACAACCGCACCGTGTCCACCCCGGCGTCCCGCCACACCCTCAACCTCTCCCGCACCATGCCCTCCGTACCAATAAGCGTCGTCGCGAGCACCATGTCGTCCGTGACCAGCAACGCCGCCCCGTCCCGGTCCCCCGCCTGCCACCGCTCCCGCACCGCCGCCGCGACCTCCGCCCACCCCTGCCTGCTGTACGCCCGGTTGTAGAAATTGGTCGTGGCGGAGCCCATCCCACCGAGGCTGAACGCGAGTTCCTTCTTCCGGCTGCCCACGACGGCGGCCAGCGTCTCCTCGTCCTCGACGAAGTTCACCTCCGCGCCCTGACAGACGTCGAGGTCACCCCTCGTCCGCCCGGCCGCCGCGAGCCCCGCGTCGAGGTGGTCGAAGTACGCCTCCTTAGCGCCCTCCGGGACGAAGCTCGTACCCAGCCACCCGTCGGCGACCTCCCCGGTCAGCCGCAGCATCTTCGGTGACAACGTGGCCAGGTAGATGGGGAGTTCATGTTCCGCGCGCATCGAAAGGCGCATGGGTCGGGCGTCCCCACCCGGCAACGGCAGCGTGAACTCCCGGCCCTCGTAGGCGATCTTCTCGCCCGTCATCGCCATCCGCACGATCTCGACGGTCTCCCGCATCCGCCCCAGCGGCCGCGCGAACGGCACCCCGTGCAGCCCCTCGATCACCTGCGGCCCGGACGGCCCGAGCCCCAGCAGGAAGCGGCCTTCGGAGATGTTGGACAGCGTGATCGCCGCGCGGGCGATCGCGGCGGGCGTGCGCGTGGCGAGCTGGATGATGCCGGAGCCGAGCAGCATCCGCTCCGTGCGCGCCGCCAAGTAGCCGAGCGCGGAAGGCGCTTCGGAGCCCCACGCCTCGGCCACCCAGCAGATGTCGAGGCCCAGCTTCTCCGCCTCGGTGACGAAGTCGACGGTCTCCCGCCAGTTCCCGCCGGACGCCTCGACGGTGGTGGAGGTGCGCATCAGTGCCCCGCCCCCTCGGCCAGGGCCTTGAGCCCGTCGAGCGTCGCGTCGATGCTCCGCTCCCACTCCCCGAGCCGTACGTGGACGATCTTCTGCTCCTTCTCCGGCATCCGGTCGATGGCGTACGAGAGGCCGGAGCGCCCCGGCCCCATCCGCGCCCACTGCGTGAGCACCGTCGATCCGCCCTCACCCGCCTCCAGCGTGAACCGCCATACGGCACTGGGCTGTTCGACGTCCCCCACCGCCCACGCGAAGACCCGGCCCTCCTCGCGCTCGACGACGTACGACGTGGTCTCCCACGCCCCGAACGCCTCGTGCCGGTTGCGTCCGACGAAGCGGGCGCCGACGCCGCGCGACCCGTCCAGCCAGTCGGCCGACTGGAGTTCGGCGCTGAAGCGCGGCATGAGGCCGATGTCCGTCACCAGCTCCCAGACCCGGCCCGGCGGCGCCGCGATCGTGCGCCGCGCCTCGACCGTCGGTGTGTCCGCGTACCGCGCGCCCGTCCACTCCACCGTGCTCCACCTCTCCGTAGAACCGCCTGTGACCACGAGAGTTTCGTAGATGGACTCACTGCGTCAAGAGCAACAAGCGATCCGTGCCGACGGATTCGACGCGTGTTCAGCGCGTGAAGCGCTCCGCGATCTCCGGCCGCCGAGCGAGCTTCTCCGGATAGCCGGGCCCCATCCGGGCCCGCGTGTCATCGGCGGTCATCGGCTCCCCGCAGTGCCCGCACACCACGGCGGCCTCGCCCTCGTGGCCGCACCGGTCGTGCTCGAAGACGACGGGCGCGCCCTCGTCCCCGGACAGCCAGCGGTTGCCCCATGCGTTCATGGCGGCGAGGACGCCGAAGAAGTCGCGGCCCTTCTCCGTGAGCACGTAGTCGTGCCGTACGGGGGCGGTGTCGTAGGCGCGCTTCTCCATCAGGCCCGCCTCGACGAGGCGGCGCAGCCGCTCCGCGAGCGTCGTCCGCGCGATGCCCAGCTCCTGCTGGAACACGTCGAAGCGGGTGATCCCGTAGAACGCCTCGCGCAGCACGAGCGGCGTCCACCAGTCGCCCAGGAGGTCCATGGTGCGGGCGATGGAGCAGGGCCAGTCGGCAAAGGATGTGCGCCTCATGACCGTCAGGATACGGAGGCGGCGCGAGTGCGTCCGCAGACGAGACGGAGGAGGTCGCGGCGGGCACCGGTCGGAGTGACGTTCGCCATGAAGCCCGCGCGCCCATTGTGGGAGGACCGCCCGCATGATCACCTGAAAGGACGCCAACGCACCGAGCAGGAGGCCCCGTTGTTCGCTTCAGTGGACGAAGTCACCACGCGCCTGGCCGAGACCGGCTATCTGGCCTCGCCCGCCGTGGCGACCACCGTCTTCCTGGCCGCGAGGCTCGGCAAGCCGCTGCTCGTCGAGGGGCCCGCGGGCGTCGGCAAGACGGAGCTGGCGAAGGCGGTCGCGGAGATCAGTGACGCGCGCCTGATCCGGCTCCAGTGCTACGAGGGTGTCGACGAGAGCCGCGCGCTCTACGAGTGGAACCACGCCAAGCAGCTGCTGCGCATCACGGCGGGCCGCGACGAGACCTGGGACCAGACCCGCACCGACATCTTCAGCGAGGAGTTCCTCCTCTCCCGCCCGCTGCTCACCGCGATCCGCGGCGACGACGCGAAGGTCCTGCTCATCGACGAGATGGACAAGGCGGACGTGGAGGTGGAGGGCCTGCTGCTCGAAGTGCTCTCCGACTTCCAGGTGACGGTTCCGGAGCTGGGCACCATCGCCGCCACCCAGCACCCCTTCGTCGTCCTCACCTCCAACGCGAGCCGTGAGCTGTCCGAGGCGCTGCGCCGCCGCTGCCTCTTCCTCCACATCGGCTTCCCGGAGGAGGAGTTGGAGCGCCGCATCGTGGCCCTGAAGGTGCCCGAGCTCGACTCCGTGCTCGCCGAGTCCCTCGTACGGGTCGTGGGCGCGCTGCGCGCCATGGATCTGCGCAAGGTGCCCTCGGTGGCGGAGACCGTGGACTGGGCGCGCACGCTGCTCGCGCTCGGCGCGGACCGCCTGGACGAGGAGGTCGTACGGGCGTCCCTCGGCGTCGTACTGAAGCATCAGGAGGACGTGAACACGGCGACGGCCAAGCTCGACCTGGACGCGGTGTGAGCGCCGAGCCTTCGGTCACCGACCGCGTCACCTCCCTCGTACGGGCGCTGCGCGCGCACGGCATCCGGATCGGTACCGGCGAGAGCGTGGACGCCGCGCAGGCGGTCGCCGCGCTCGGCCTCGACAGCCGGGACCATCTGCGGGAGGGCCTGGCGTCCGCGCTGCTGCACGACCACGGGCAGCGCGCGGTCTTCGACCCGGTCTTCGACGTGTACTTCCCGCGCGCGGTGGGTGCGCCGGGGGCCACTGCCGGCGACCGGGACAGTCTGCGCGAGCGGCTGACCGAGGCACTCGCCACGAACGACCGCGCGGCGATCGCCCGCCTCGCGGCCGAGGCGCTTGACGCGCTGGGCGGCTACGACGCGAACGGCTGGTCCTCGCAGCAGACCCTGAACCGGCTGCGTCCGCAGACCCTCCTCGCCCCCGCCATGTCGGCCATCCGGGCCGGCGGCAGCGGCCAGTCCGGGGCGTTCACCGACCGGATCGAGGCGGACGAGGTCCGCCGCCGCATCGAGGAGTTCCGCGAAGGGGTGCGCGGCGAGGCCCGCCGCAGGGTCGCGGAGGCCCGCAACCGTGACGAGCTGGCGCGCCGCATGCCGGTGCAGACGCCCGACCGCACCGTGTTCCTCTACGCGGACAAGGCCCAGCTCGCCGAATTGCGCCGCACCGTCCACCCCTTGGCGCGCAAGCTGGCGACCCGGCTCGCGGCCCGCAGGCGGCGCGCGGCCCGCGGCCGCATCGACCTGCGCCGCACGCTGCGCGGTTCGCTGTCCACGGGCGGCGTCCCGATGCGCCCCGTCCTGCGCAAGCGCCGCCCGTCGCGTCCGGAGCTGGTGCTCCTGTGTGATGTGTCGGGCTCGGTGGCCGGGTTCGCGAACTTCACGATGCTGCTGGTCCAGGCCCTGCACGACCAGTTCAGCAAGATCCGTGTCTTCGCCTTCGTGAACCGGATCGACGAGGTCACCGACCTCATCGCGCACGGCGCCGCCGACGCGGACGGGCTCGGCGCCCGGATCTCCTCCGAGGCGACGCTGACCGGCTGGCACGGCAGCAGCGACTACGGCACGGCGCTCGGCGAGTTCGTCGAGCGCTACGAGTCCGCCGTCGGCCCCCGCAGCACCGTCTTCGTCCTCGGCGACGCCCGCAACAACCAGCAGAGCCCCAACCTCCCGGCGCTGCGCCGCGTCGCCCGCGCCGCCCGCCGCACGTACTGGCTCAACCCGGAACCCCGCTCCCAGTGGGACACGGGCGACTCGGCGGCGGCCACGTACGCGGAGGTCGTGCCCATGCACGAGTGCCGCAACGCGCGGCAGCTGAGCGCGCTGGTGGGGCGCCTGCTGCCCGTATAGCGTGGCCGAAAGGTGCCACGACCGGGACGGAGGCCTCGATGCAGGCCGCGATGAAGGCCGTGCCGAAGGCGGACGGCCGCGACGCGTTCTTCGACAACGCGAAGTACCTGGCGATCGTCCTCGTCGCGCTCGGTCACGCCTGGGAGCCGCTGCGCGGGGACAGCCGCGCGGCGTCCGCGCTCTACTTCACGGTCTATACGTTCCACATGCCGGCCTTCATCGTGATCTCCGGCTACTTCTCGCGCTCCTGGGACGCCGGCCCGCGACGGATGAAACGCCTCGTCACGGGCGTGCTCGTGCCGTACGTGATCTTCGAGATCGCGTACACCTTCTTCAAGCGCACGGTCGGCGACGACCCGGACTACCCGATCACCCTGCTCGACCCCTGGTATCTGACCTGGTTCCTGATCGCGCTGTTCATCTGGCGCGTCACCACCCCACTGTGGAAGATCATCCGCGCTCCGCTGCCACTGTCCCTCGCCATCGCCGTGCTCGCCGCCGTCTCCCCCGACATCGGCGACGACCTCGACCTCCAGCGGGTGCTGCAGTTCCTGCCGTTCTTCGTGCTGGGCCTGTGCCTGCGGCCGGAGCACTTCAGCCTGGTGCGGCGCCGCGAGGCCCGGATCATCGCCGTGCCGGTGTTCGCGAGCGCGCTGCTCGTGGCGTACTGGGCGGCGCCGCGGATGACCGCCGCCTGGTTCTACCGCCGCGACAGCGCGCAGGAACTGGGGGCGCCTGGCTGGACGGGCGCGGTGATGACGCTCGCCCTGTTCGGCTGCTCGGTGATCCTGATGGCCTGCTTCTTCGCGTGGGTTCCGGGCCGCCGCATGTGGTGCACGGCGCTCGGCGCGGGCACCCTGTACGGCTATCTGCTGCACGGCTTCCTGGCGAAGGGCTCGCGCTACTGGGGCTGGTACGACCACCACTGGATCCACACGCCGCTCGGTGAGATCACCGTCACCGTGATCGCGGCGACCGTCATCACGGTGCTGTGCACCCGGCCCGTGCGATGGCTGTTCCACTGGGCCATGGAGCCCGAGATGAAGTGGGCCTTCAAACCGGAGCCCGAACGCTCCGACAGCGGCGGCCGCCAGGAGACCCGTACATAGGAAACCGGGCCACTCGGGTACGTCGCGGTTTCCTCGGCGCAACGCCGCGGAAACACCTCCTCCCTAGCGTCCCCCTCACACCGGTCATGGCTGCAACGGCCGGTGTGCGCCCGGTGGTTGACGTACACCGGCGCTAACCAGCCGTCTTCCACCGAGCTGTGAGGAGGAACGATGGCTGTCGCCGAGCATGAGCATGCCGTCGCGCCCGCGGAGCGCGAAGCCCCGCACCCCGTCGACGTACGACCACCGCTGCGCCGGCTGGTGCCGCTGAGCCTGCAGCATCTGCTCGTCGCCTACGCGGGCATGGCCACCATGCCGCTGCTGGTGGGCACCGCACTGCACCTGCCCGAGGACCGGATCCGGCTGCTGATCAGCGCGAACCTGCTGGTCAGCGGGATCGCGACGGTGTTGCAGTCGATGGGCGTGAAGTGGTTCGGGGCGCGGCTGCCGATCGTCATGGGGTCGACGTTCACCGCGATCACCCCGGCCATTCTCATCGGCGAGGAGCACGGGCTCGCCGCGGTCTTCGGAGCCACCCTCGTGTCCGGGCTCGTGACGGTCGCCCTCGCGCCCTGGTTCGGGCGGTGGCTGCACCTGTTTCCGCCGCTGGTGACCGGGACCGTCATCGCGGTGATCGGGTTCTCCCTGGTGCCGTCGGCGGCCGGGCTCGTCGCGGGTGACGGGGACGGCGGTACCGGTGGCCGCGGGCTCGTGCTCGCGGCGGTGACGGTGCTGCTCGTCGTCCTCGTGGAACGGCTCGCGCCGCCCGCGCTCGCCCGGTTCTCGGTGCTCGTCGCGATGGCCGCGGGGACGCTGCTCGCGCTGCCGCTCGGCCTCTTCGACGGCGCGGCGGTCACCGACGCGCGCGCCGTGACGGCCCCCGATCCGACCGCGTTCGGGGCGCCCACGTTCCTCGTGCCGGCGATCGCGGCGATGCTCGTCGTGCAGCTCGTGAACATGGTGGAGTCCGTCGGCGACACCCTCGCGGTCGGCCAGATCGTCGGCCGCGGCGACGACGCTCCCACCGTCGTACGGGCGCTGCGCGCGGACGGCGCCGCCACCGTGCTGTCCGGGGCCCTCACCTCCTTCCCCGTCGTGACGTTCGGGCAGTCGGTGGGTCTGGTGAGCGTGACACGGGTGAAGAGCCGTCATGTCGTGGCGCTGTCCGGTGTGTTGATGGTGGTGCTCGCGTTCGTGCCGGTGCTCGGGGCGGCCGTCGCCGCCGTGCCGGGACCGGTGCTCGGCGGAGTGTCGCTCGTCATGTTCGGGACCGTGGGAGCGGTCGGGCTCCGCATCCTGGCGCGCGCCGAGCTGACCGAGCCGCGCAATCTCCTGACCGTCGCGCTCGCCTTCGCGCTCGGCATGATCCCGGTCGGCGCGCCGGACTTCTACGCGCCGCTCCCCTCGTACGTACGCACCGTCCTGGACAGCGGCATCGCGGTCACCGGGATCGTGGCGTTCCTGCTCAACCTGCTGTTCCACCACGCGCCCCGCCGCACGTCCCAGCACACGTCCCGCCCGCGGAAGGAAGTCACCCGATGACACACGACGTCGACGTGATCACGGATGTGACGGTGTTCAGCGGCGGGCGCTGGCTGCCGGGAACGGACGTCCACCTGGCGGACGGACGCGTGACGGCCCTCGTACCACACGGTGAACTCCCCTACGGCAGCCGCGTGTTGGACGGCTCCGGCGGACACCTCACCGCCGGCCTCGTGAACACTCACACCCACCTCTTCCAGGCCGGTCTGCGCGGCATCGGCGAGGGGCTCGGACTGCTCGCGTGGCTGAGCGCCGTCGGCGAGGAGGCGGCGCTGCTCACCCCCGAGCGGGCCTACGCGACCGCTGCCGCCGCGGCTGCCGAGGCGCTGCGCTCCGGCACCACCACGCTCGTCGAGCACATGTGGCCGCACCCCTCGCCCGAGGTGCACGACGCGGTGCTGCGGGCACTCAAGGACAGCGGTGTGCGGGCGGTGCTGTGCCGGGGCGTCGCCGACCGGGTGGACCGAAGCCGCAAGTGGGGCTTCGATCCCCGCCTGACGCAGCCGCTCAAGGAGGCGCTCGCGCACACCGACGAACTGATCGCCGCGGCACACGGCAGCCGGGTGGACATCGGCGTGGCCGTGCCCAATCCGCGGTGCCTGACGCCGGACGGAATGGCCGAGGTACGCGCGTACGCCGACGAACGCGCCCTGCCCGTCTCACTGCACCTCCTCGAAACCACCACGGACGACTCGATGTGCCGTGAGCACACGGGAGTCGGCGCCGTCGAGTATCTGGAGCGCGCCGGGTTCCTGTGGGAGCGGCTGCTCGCCGTGCACTGCGTGGAGCTGGACGCGGCGGGCCGCGCGACGCTCGCCGAGCACGGTGTCGGTGTCTCGTACAACCCGCTCAGCAACATGCGGCTCGGCAGCGGCATCGCCCCCGTGCCCGCGATGCTGGAGGCGGGCCTGGACGTCGGCCTCGGCGTCGACGGGGCCGCGAGCAATGACACGCAGGACATCCTGGAGGCGCTGCGGATCGGCGCGTATCTGCAACGGGCGGCGCACCGCAAGGCCGAACTGTTCGGCTTCCCCGAGATGTTCGCGCTGGCGGCGGGCGGCGCGAACCGGGTGCTCGGCCTGGAGGAGAACGTGGACGGCGGCATCCGCGTCGGCCTGCGCGCCGACCTCGTCCTGCACCGCTTCGACCGCGACTACGCCTGCCTTCCCGTACGTGACCCGGGGGCGACGCTGCTGACGTGCGCGGGCAGCAGGACGGTGGCGGCGGTGCTGGTCGACGGCGAGGTACTGGTCCGCGACGGCGAACACGTCCACCTCCCGTCCCAGGAACTGGCGGCGAACCTCGCGCATTCACGCCACTACGGCGACTGAGCAGGCCTTTCAAGCCCCTGCGGCGATTGAGCAGCGGGGCCCGGGGCAGAGCCCCGCGACCGCAACCACGAGTCACCTCAAGGAGCGACACCCGCAATGAACACGTACACCCTCGACGAACTGGCCAAGGAAACCCGCATGGGCGGCGCCGGAACGGAGACCGCCGCCCGCGAGATCCGCCGCATCGACCTCACCGACTTCGACACCCGCAAGGCGGAGATCACCGAGGAGTTGTGGTCCGCCGCGACGGACATCGGCTTCTTCCAGCTCGTCAACCACGGCATCGAACAGGACACCGTGGACGGCGCGTTCGCCGACGCCGCCCGCTTCTTCGCGCTGCCGGAGCACACCAAGGCCCGGCACGCCCTGAAGAAGGGCCTCAACTCCGGCTGGGAGTCCATGACTCAGGTACGCCCGTCGATCGGTACGCCGGACCAGAAGGAGTCGTACCAGCTGACCCGCCCGCACATGGAAGGACTGTGGCCGGACGACGCGCTGCCGGAGTTCCGGGAGCGCACGCTCGCCTTCGAGGCACGCTGCCGCGAACTCGCGATGCGCGTACTCGGCTGCTTCGCCGACAAGTTGGGCCTGCCCGAGGGCTTCTTCGCACGGGCCCACGACCCGGCGAGCGCGCAGTACCAGTCGACGCTGCGGATGCTGCACTACTTCGCCGTGCCCGAGGACGCCGAGATCCCGGCGGACGTGTGGCGGGCGGGCGCGCACACCGACTTCGACTGCCTCACCCTGCTGTTCCAGCGGGACGGGCAGGGCGGCCTGCAGGTGTGTCCGGGGAAGGAGGCCGAGGCGCAGGAGTGGACACCGGTCGAGCCCGCCGACTCCGTCATCACCTGCAACATCGGTGACATGCTGACGCGTTGGAGCGACGACCGCCTGCCGTCGAACTTCCACCGGGTGAGGTCCCCGGGCCCCGGCGACGACCGCTCCGCCCGCTACAGCATCGCGTTCTTCGCGCAGGCGGACCGTGACGTGCTGATCGAGGGACCGCGGCACCGCTACCCGCCGATCACCGCCGCCGACTACATCCAGCAACGGATCGCAGCCAACTTCACCAACTAGGGCCCGCGCCCGGCGTCAACATCACGCTCGTCGGCGGGAGTTCGCGGCGACGACGCGGATCGTCCGCAGGGACGGGTCCGCCGGGTCCGGCACGTTCATGCCCGCGTCGACGCCGGTGCGCAGATACGCGATCACGGGCTCGGCCAGCCGCTCCCCCGGCAGCACCGTCGGGATGCCCGGCGGGTACGGGGTGGCCATCTCGGCGGCGATCCGTCCGGCGGCGCGTTCCAGGGGGATCTCCTCGGTCGGCCCGAAGTAGGCGTCGCGCGGCAACATGGCCTGCTCCAGGCGGAGTTCGGCGGGTTTCGGCACCGCCACCCGCGGGGCGTCGCGCAGTTCGGCGCGGTGCTCGACGACGTCCCGCAGTCCGTCGAGGAGCGCGGCGAGCGTCGCCGGGGAGTCGGCGTGGGTGAGCTGGGCGCCGACTCTGCGGTGGTCGGCGATGTGCAGATCGAGGGCGCGGTGGGCGCGCAACCAGTCGGCGACGCGGTAGCCGCTCGTGTCGAGGTCCGCGACGTCGATGAGGACGGGCAGCGGGTCGAGGTCGTACCCGAGGCCCGGGCCGGTGAGGGCCTCGCGCCCGTACACGTGCAGCCCTTCGATGGCGTCGATGGCCCGCCGCGCCTCCTTCGCCAGGTCGAGGGCGTCGCCGAGGAGTTCGCGGCCGTGCAGCCGCATCTGGCGGCGCCAGGCGTCGAGGCCCGCGTAGATCAGGACCGAGGGGCTGGTGGTGCCGAGCAGGTCGGCGCGGGAGGTGAGGGTGGCCGGGTCGATGAGGTCGCCGCGCAGATGGCACACCGAGCCCTGCTCCAGGCCGCTGCCCATCTTGTGGATGCTGGTGACACACACGTCGGCGCCCGCGTCCATCGCCCACGCCGGAAGGCCGGGGTGGAAGGGCAGGTGCGCGCCCCACGCCTCGTCGACGATCAGCGGCCTGCCGCGGGCGTGGCACACCTCGGCGAGCCGGGTGAGGTCGGCGCAGGTCCCGTACGGGGTGGGGCTCGTGACGAGCGCTCCGCGCGCGTCCGGGTGGCGGTCGAAGGCCTCCTCGTACGCCTGCGGGGACGGCGGGTGCGCGAGGCCCCGCTCGGCGTCCCACCCCGGTTCGACCCACACGGGGTCGATGCCGCACAGGATCAGCCCGCTCACCACGGACTTGTGGGCGTCACGGCCGATGAGCAGCCGCTCGCCGGGGCCCGCGACGCTCAGCGTCGCGGCCTTCACCGACAGGGAGCTGCCGCACGTGGTGAAGAAGGTGTGGTCGGCGTGGACCGCGTCGGCCATCAGCTCCTCGGCGCGCAGCAGCACGTGTCCGCGGGTCCTGCGGTCGTCGAGCCCGCCGGACGCGAGCACGTCCGAGTGGAACACGGCGTCGCCCAGCACTCTCCTGGCCTGCTCGTCGGCGCCGCGAGCCTGCTTGTGGCCGGGCGGCGTGAAGGCGAGCCGGCCGTGCGAACGGTAGGAGTCGAGGGCTTCGAGGACGGGGGCGACGGTGTGGTCCATGGCGACCGGGTACCGGGCATCGGCCCAGTTCATGCCTGCTCCCGTCTCGGGCATGAGGGGCGCTGCCCGGGGTACTCCGCGCCAGGTGACCGATCGGCCCGCTCCGGCCACTCGACCCGGCGCCGCAGCCCCAGCTTCCAGGATCACTACAGCCAGCCGGCGCTGTTCTGGCACAGCATGGCGGACCGGGAGAAGGAGCACATCGTCGCGGCGTTCCGCTTCGAGCTCGGCGAGCTCGGCGAGCTCGGCAAGGTGAACGCGCTCGCGGTGCGCTCCCGCACCGTCGACGAACTCACGTATGTGAACACGGAGTTGGCGCAGCGGGTCGCGCGGGGCGTCGGCGTCCCGGTGCCGGACGGCGGCCGGGAACCCGGCCCGTACAAGTCGTCCTCGCCCGCGCTCAGCCTGGAGGCGCAGCGCGGCGACGGTTCGATCCGGACGCGGCGGATCGCGGTCCTGGTGACGGACGGCGTGGACGCGGCGCAGGTGACGTCGGCGCAGGTGACGTCGGCGCGCGAGGCGCTCGCGGCCGAGGGCGCGGTCGTCGAGGCGATCGCCCCGGCGGACCGCTCGGTCACCGGCTCCGACGGCACGGAGTACCGGGTCGACCGGGCGCTGCCCACGGTCGCCGCGGCGCTGTACGACGCGGTGCTCGTGCCGGCCGACCAGGGCGTCGTGACGGACACGGCGCCGGGCGCGGCCGGGGACGAGTTCCTCCGCGGGTTCACCCGGGCCGTGGCCGAGCACCGGCACCGGGACCGCGCCCCGGTCCGGTTGTGACGGTTCGCACCGGTTCTGTCGTCCGTCTTCGGTACCCCTTGCACGAGGCACCGTCCGGGCGCCCCGGACACGACGCTTGATCAGCCCGTTCAGGGGGACTCGTGCGCCATGACCGAGAGCACATCCGTACGCGGCTCGTACTGGATCGAGTCCGCTCCGGGGCGCCCCTTCCCGCCCCTGGAGCGGGACGTGAACGTGGACGTCGCCGTGATCGGCGCCGGTATCGCAGGGCTGAGCACCGCGTGGGAGCTGACGCGGTGCGGGCTGAGCGTGGCCGTCCTGGAGGCGGGCCGGATCGCCGAGGGGGGGGCAGCGGCCACACGTCGGCCAAGCTGTCCGCGCTGCACACGCTGGTGTACGAACGGTTGCGGCGCAGTCGTGGCGCCGAGGCCGCCCGGCTGTACGCACGCTCCCAGACGCAGGCCGTGGAGCACGCCGTCGAGGTGTCCGAACTCATCGGCGTGGACTGCGAGTTGAGGGACGACCATGACCGACGACAAGCGCCACGAGCACGAGACGGACCAGGAGGAGGCCCATGGCGACGACTCGTGAGCCGGGCGGGGAACCGAAGGAGCCCACGGACCTCTCGGCCGGCTCGTGGTGGGCGGTGCTGCGCCGCACCGCCAAGGAGTCCATCGACGACGACCTGCGGGACCGGGCGGCCACCCTGACGTACTACGGCGTCCTCTCGCTCTTCCCGGCGCTGCTCGTCCTGGTGTCGCTGCTCGGCGTGGTCGGCGAACGCGCCACGGAAAGCCTCCTGAACAGCTTCCGGCACCTCACACCCGGCCCGGTGCGCGACCTGCTCAACGACGCCGTACAGCAGTTGCAGGACAGCGGCGGGGCGAGCGGGGTCGTCGCGGCGGTGAGCCTGCTGACCGCGATCTGGTCGGCCTCCGCGTACGTCGGCGCGTTCATCCGCACCGCGAACGCCGTCTACGACCTGCCGGAGGGCCGTCCCGCGTGGAAGCTGACGCCGCTGCGGCTCGCGCTGACGGTGGCGCTGATGGTGCTGCTGGCGGCGAGCGCGGTGATCGTCGTGTTCACGGGGCCGCTCGCGCGCCGCGCCGGTGACGCGCTCGGGGTGGGCGACGCGGCGCTGCTGACGTGGAACATCGCGAAGTGGCCGGTGCTCCTCGTCCTGGTGGTCCTGACGGTGGCGCTGCTGTTCTGGCGCGCCCCCAACGTCCGCGGCCCCGGCTTCCGCTGGCTCAGCCCCGGCAGCCTGCTCGCCGTGCTGCTGTGGCTGCTGACCTCCGGCGGATTCGCCCTGTACGTCGCCGGATTCGGCTCGTACAACAAGACGTACGGCACCCTCGCCGGCGCCGTCATCTTCCTGGTCTGGCTGTGGCTGTCGAACCTGGCGGTGCTGCTCGGCCTGGAATTCGACGCGGAACTGGCCCGCCAACGCGCCATCACCGCCGGCCACCCCGAGTCCGAGGAACCCTACGTAAAACCCCGCGACACCCGAAAGTGGCCCCACCAATCAGGCCCTCACCCATCAAGCCCCCGCGACGATTGAGCGCCACAATCCGGACCAGCGCAACAAATCAAGCCCCCGCGGCGATTGAGCGGCGGGGTCCGGGGCAGAGCCCCGGGGCCGCAACCCCGTCGCCGCCCGCACAGACCCCGAGCCCACTCACACGCCCCGGTGAATCGCCCCCTCCCCCACCCGGAGGGGAACCCCACTGCCACCCCGCCGCGCAGCGACAATCTCCGCCCCAATGGACACCGCCGTCTCCTCCGGCGTCCGCCCCCCGATATCCAGCCCTATAGGGGACCGCAACCGCTCCAACTCCCCTTCACTCAGCCCCACTTCACGCAACCGCTCCATCCGGTCGTCATGCGTACGCCGCGACCCCATCGCCCCGACGTACGCGACCGGCAGCCGCAACGCCACCTCCAGCAGCGGCACATCGAACTTGGCGTCGTGCGTGAGGACGCACAGGACCGTGCGCTCGTCCGTGGCCGTCGAACGGAGGTAGCGGTCGGGCCACTCCACGACGACCTCGTCCGCCTCCGGGAAACGGGTGGGCGTGGCGAAGACGCCGCGCGCGTCGCACAGCGTGACGTGGAAGCCGAGCAGCTTGCCGACCTTGACGAGCGCGCCCGCGAAGTCCACCGCGCCGAACACGATCATCCGCGCGGGCGGCACGCTCGACTCCACGAACAGGGTGACATCGCCCTCACAGCGCGCCTTGCTCTGCGGCACCTCGCACAGCCCGGTGCGCCCGAGGTCGAGGTGGGCGCGGGCCTGCGCCGCGAGCCCCGCGTCGTCACCGGACGCGAGCGACCCTTCGTACGAGCCGTCGGCCCGGATCATCAACAGGCGGGCAGCGGCCGGGAGTTCACCGGGCCCGTCCAGGACCCGCGCCAGCGCCACCGCCTCGCCGCGCGCCGCGACATCGAGCGCGGCCACCACCGTCGTACGGGACGGCGAGTCGAGGCGCACCGGTTCGACGCGCACCTCGATCTCGCCGCCGCACGTGAGGCCCACGGCGAACGCGTCGTCGTCGCTGTACCCGAACCGTTCGCGCGCCGGCACCCCGTCCTCCAGGGTCCGCACGCACAGTTCGTACACCGCGCCCTCGACACACCCTCCGGACACCGAGCCGATGACCTCGCCCGCGGTGTCGACGGCGAGGGCCGCGCCGGGCGGCCGGGGCGCGCTGCCGCTCACCGATACGACGGTGGCGACGGCGAACTCCCGGCCCTGCGCGGCCCATTCGCTGAGCTGGGATGCGAGATCAAGCATTGTCGCGCCGTGCCTCCGCGAGCAGCACCCGGTCGGGGCGCAGCGGCAGATCGCGGTGCCGGACGCCGGTGGCGTGCCACACGGCGTTGCCGATCGCGGCGGCCGTGCCGACGATGCCGATCTCGCCGACGCCCTTGATGCCGACGGGGTCGTCCGGGTCGGTGTCGTCGACCCAGTGCGCCTCGACGACCGGCACGTCCGCGTTGGCGGAGAAGTGGTAGCCGGCGAAGTCGGCGCCGACGTGCCCGCCGTCCGCCGCGTCCCGCACGGCCTCCTCGTGCAGCGCCATGGAGATGCCCCACGTCATGCCGCCCACCAACTGGCTGCGCGCGGTGAGGGGGTTGATGATGCGGCCCGCGGAGAAGACACCGAGGAGGCGGCGCACCCGCACCTCACCACTGGTCACGTCGACGGCGACCTCGGCGAACTGGGCGCCGTACGAGTAGCGCTCCTTCTGCGCGAGGGCGCCGACCAGTTCGGTGGTGTCGGAGCGGACGGTGAGTCCCTCGGCGGGGATCTCGGCGGTCGGGGTGACGCGCTCGCGCAGTTCGCGGCTGGCCGCCATCACGGCCCAGCCCCACGAGCGGGTACCCATGGAGCCGCCCGAGAGCCACGCCTCGCCGAAGTCGCTGTCGGCGATCCGCACCCGCACCAGGCCCTGGTCGACGCCGAGTTCGTCGGCGGCGATCTGGGTGAGCGCGGTACGAGCCCCTGTACCGACGTCGGCCGCCGTGATGCGGACGGTGAACGTACCGTCCTGTTCGGCGGTGACGGAGGCCGTGGACGGGGCGACTCCGGACGGGAAGGAGCAGGCGGCGACGCCCGTGCCGAGGAGCCAGCGGCCCTCGCGGCGCACGCGCGGGCGCGGGTCACGGCCCTCCCAGCCGAAGCGGCGCGCCCCCTCCTCGTAACACCCGAGGAGGTTGCGGCTGCTGAAGGGGAGTCCGGAGACCGGCCCGACGTCCGGCTCGTTGCGCACGCGCAGCGCGACCGGATCCATGCCGAGCTTCTCGGCGAGTTCGTCGAGCGCGGACTCCACGGCGTAACTGCCGGGGGCCTCGCCGGGCGCCCGGACGAACCCCGGGGTCGGCAGGTCGACGGGCACCACGCGGTTCACGGAGTGGTGCGCGTCGGAGGCGTACATCACGCGCGCGTACCCGGCGCTCGCCTCGACGAACTCGCGGATGTTGGACGTCAGGGACTGTGCGTCGTGGCCGAGCGCGCGAAGCCGCCCGTCGGTGTCGGCGCCGAGCCGCACCCGCTGCGTGGTGGGGCTGCGGTAGGTGGTCAGCGCGAAGACCTGACGGCGCGTCATGGCGAGCCGGACCGGGCGCTGGAGCTGGGTCGCGGCCATCACGGCGGCGATGTGGTGCGCCGCCACGAGCTTGCCGCCGAAGGCGCCGCCGACGTGTTCGGAGCGCACGCGCACGGCGGACGGATCGAGCGAAAAGACCTGCGCGAGCTGGTCGGCGACCGCCTTGCTGCCCTGGTTGGCGTCGTACACCTCCAGGCGCCCTTCGTCCCAGCGCACGGTGACCGCGTGCGGCTCCATGGCGCTGTGGTGTGTCTCGGGGGTGGTGTAGCGCTGGTCCACGACGGCGGCGGAGGCGGCGAGTTCGGCCTCCAGGTCGCCCTTGACGGCCTCCGAGCCCTCGGGGGTGTAGGTGCCGGGGCGGTCCGCCTCGAAGGCGATGTCGTGCGGCTCGGTGTCGTACTCGACGACGAGCGCCTCGGCGGCCTCGCGGGCCTGCTCCGAGGTCTCGGCGAGGACGAGCGCGACGGGCCAGCCGGCGTGATGCACCCGGTCGTGCTGGAAGACGTGGAGAATGCCGTCGGGCGGGCCCATCAGCGTGAGGTAGTCGGTGTTGACGCGGGGCGCGTTGCCGTGGTGCAGGACGGCGAGGACGCCGGGCATGGCGCGTACGGCCTCGTCGCCGACGGAGCGGATCCGGCCGCGCGCCACGGTGGACAGCACGAGCCAGCCGTGCGCGAGGTCGGTGAACGGGAACTCGCCCGCGTACCGGGCGGCGCCCGTGACCTTCTCGCGGCCCTCGACCCGGCTGCGCCCGACGCCGGCCGAGTCCGCCCGCGCCGAGCCTGCGGATGTGGTGGTGGTCGTCGTCATCGGGTGACCTCCGGGGCGGGTGCGGTTCCGCTGAGTTCGGTCTCGCTGAGTTCGGTCAGCATCGCCACGATCAGATTGCGCATGAGTGGCACCTTGTACGTGCTGTCGGGCAGCGGCTTCGCCGCCGCGAGCTCCGCGTCGGCGGCGGCCGCGAACGCCGCGCCGTCCGCGGCCTTCCCGATCAGCGCGGCCTCCGCGGCACGGGCCCGCCAAGGCCGCGAGGCCACGGCGCCGAGCGCGATCCGGGCGTCCCGTACGACACCGTCCTGTACGTCGACGGCGGCGGCGACGGAGCCGATGGCGAAGGCGTACGAGGCGCGCTCGCGGACCTTGCGGTACTTGGAGTTCGCCGCGACGGGCGCGGGCGGCAGGGTGACGGCGGTGATGAGCGCGCCGGCCGGAAGCCCGGTCTCCAGGTGCGGGGTGTCACCGACGGGCCGATAGAAGTCGCCGAGCGCGAGTTCGCCCCGCCCCTCGGCGGTTTCGTACTCCACGACGGCGTCGAAGGCGGCGAGCGCGACACCCATGTCGGACGGGTGCACGGCCACGCAGTGCTCGCTCGCGCCGAGGATCGCGTGGTTGCGGTGTTCTCCCTCGACAGCCGGGCAACCGCTCCCCGGCACCCGCTTGTTGCACGGCTTGCTGACGTCGGTGAAGTAGCCGCAGCGGGTGCGCTGCAGCAGATTCCCGCCGACGGTCGCCATGTTGCGCAGCTGCCCCGAGGCCCCGGCAAGCACGGCCTGTGCCAACGCCGGGTAGCGACGCCGCACTTCAGGATGGGCGGCAAGGTCGCTATTGGTCACAGTGGCCCCGATCCGCAGCCCACCGTCGGCGGTCACCTCGATCTCACCCAACGGCAGCTCCCGCACATCGACGAGCCGCGCGGGCCGCTCCACGCCGCTCTTCATCAGGTCGACGAGATTGGTGCCACCGCCGAGGAAACGGGCCTCGGGGTCGGCGCCGAGCACGGCGACGGCACCCGGCACATCGGCCGCCCGCTCATATCCGAACTCCCTCACGCCACAGTCTCCTTCGCGTTCGCGTCCGCGTCGCCGCCCGCCCGCGCGGCGGCCTGGGTGACGGCCCGCACGATCGAGACGTACGCGCCGCAGCGGCACAGATTCCCGCTCATCCGCTCCCGGATCTCCTCCGGGCTCAGCGGCGCCGGACCCGCCTCGGGCCGTACGTCGCCGGTGGCCGCGGACGGCCAGCCCGCGGCGTGCTCCTCCAGGACGCCGAGCGCCGAACAGATCTGGCCGGGCGTGCAGTAGCCGCACTGGTACCCGTCCAGCTCGACGAACGCCTCCTGCACCGGGTGCAGTTCGCCGTCCGGGCCCGCGACGCCCTCGATGGTGGTGACCTCGCGGCCCTCGGCGGCGACCGCGAACTGCAGACAGGCCACGGTCCTGCGCCCGTCGACCAGCACCGTGCAGGCGCCGCACTGCCCCTGGTCGCAGCCCTTCTTCGTACCGGTCATGTCGAGCCGCTCGCGCAGGGCGTCGAGCAGCGTGGTGCGGTGGTCGACGGGCAGCGTGTGCTTCTCCCCGTTGATGTTCAAGGTGACGACGCTTGACGTAGCGGACACGGTCGTGCCGCCGATGTCAGCTGGGGGCATGGGTGCAGCCTTCTTTCGCGTGTCTGATGCGTGGAGAATCGGCGCTGTACGAGGGTGAGTGGCAGACCGGACCCGCGTGCGGTCCGAGGTCCGCAGCCACTAGGGTGTGGTGACCCTAACCGGACAGCTGTCCGTTCTACGGGACACGAACGTAGTGGACAACTGTCCGCCTAGCAAGGAGTATTCCCCGCCACGGTCGGAAGTCGAAGGAGGAGAAGTCGCATGGGGCACCCGAAGAAATCGGCCGCGCTGCGCTCGGACGCGCAGCGCAACCGCGACCGCATCCTCGAAGTAGCTCTGGCCGAACTGACCCGCGCCGCGGACACCCCGCTCAGCGCGATCGCGAAGAAGGCGGGCGTCGGGCAGGGCACGTTCTACCGCAATTTCCCCAGCCGCGAGGCGCTCGTCCTCGAGGTGTACCGCTACGAGGTGGAACAAGTCGCCGACGCGGCCCGCGAGTTGCTGTGCTGCCGCCCGCCGGAGCTGGCGCTGCGCGAGTGGATGGACCGCCTCGCCCAGTACGCGATGGCGAAGGCGGGCCTCGCGGACGCGCTGCTCGAAGCGACGAGCGCGCGCGGCACGATGAAGCAACTGGCCCACGGCCCCCTCACCGAGGCGGTCACCCGCCTCCTGGAGGCGAACGAAAAGGCCGGCACCATCCGCCCCGGCGTCACCGCGGACGACTTCATGCTGGCGATCGCGGGCCTCTGGATGATCGACCCCCACGGCCCCTGGCAGACCCGCGCGGGCCGCCTCCTGGACCTGGTCATGTCCGGCTTGCGGGCGGACGCCCCCGAATCAAGCCCCTGCGGCAATTCAAGCCCCTGCGGCGATTGAGCAGCGGGCAATTCAAGCCGCTCCATCGATCGAGGCCCGGGCAATTCAAGCCGCTCCATCGATCGAGGCCCGGGCAATTCAAGCCGCTCCATCGATCGGAGCGCAGGCAATTCAAGCCCCTGCGGCGATTGAGCAGCGGGGTCCGGGGCGGAGCCCCGTGACCGGGGAGCGGCCGACCGCAACAGCAGACCGGCTCCTCAGGAACGCCTCCGCGGCTTACCCCGCCCACCCTTCGGCTTCGACTTCGGCGCGGGCCGCCCCCGCCCCGCACCGGACGCCGCCGCCTTCTTCCTCCCCTGGTCCGCCCGGACGGGCTCCCGCGTACGCCCACGCGAACTGTTCACCGTCCGCCCCCGCACGATGCCGATGAAGTCCTCGACCTGATCCGTGGTCCGCTCCTCGGGCCACGCGAGCGCGACCTGCGACTCCGGCGCGTCGGCCACAGGCCGATACGTGAGGTCACGCCGGTGGTGCAGCCGGGCAAGCGACATCGGCACGACCAGCAGCCCCACCCCCGCCGCGACCAACGCGATGGCGTCACCCGTGGTGGCAGGGCGCTCGAAGGCCGGCTGCCCTGGCGGCCGCTCCCAGCCGAGTACGTCGTCGAGAGGGTGCTGCACGATCTCGTCGGCGAGGTCGTCGAGCGTGACCTCTTCCGCCGCGGTGACCACGTGCTCCTTCGGGACCACGACCACGGTCTTCTCCGTGTAGAGCGGGATCGCGCTGAAGTACGTCCGGTCCACGGGCAGCCGCACGAGTCCGGCGTCCGCATCGCCACGACGCAGCACATCCGCGGCCTCGGCCGCCGTCACCTGCGCGAGCTCCAGCGGTACGTCCGGCATCCGCTCACGCCAGATCCGCACCCACTTGGCGGGCGTGGCCCCGGGAACGTAGGCCAGCCGGAAGCCGGGGCCCGGGGGCGGTGCGGGGGTCTGTTGCGAGCCTGTCACGCCGCCAAGGTTACCCGCCGTGGTCGGCGCGGCCCGCGGCGATCGATACCCTTGACCTCATGAGTTCGCAGCAGAGCACCCAGACCATGAAGCCCGCGACCGCGGCGAAGAAGCTGGGTGTGTACCTCGAGGCCACGCCCGCCGAGTTCCAGGAGGGTGTCGTCACGCGCGCCGAGCTGACCGCGCTGCAGGCGGAGCCGCCGCAGTGGCTGGTCGACCTGCGCGCGAACGGTCCGCACCCGCGTCCCGTGGTGGCGCAGAAGCTGGGTGTCTCGATTTCGGGCCTGGCGCGTGGTGGTGTCACAGAGGCGCTGACCACGGAGCAGATCGAGGCGCTGAAGGCGGAGAACCCGGAGTGGTTGCAGGCCGAGCGGGCCACGCAGGCGGATGTCCGTAAGGAGAACGTCCGGGTGAAGAAGTTGCATGCCGAGCAGGCGGCGAAGCGGGCGCGGCGGGCGGCGGAGGCCGACGAGGCCTGACGGTACCCCGTCCGGGGCGGGCCTGCCCGGGCCTACGCCACGGGGCTCCGCCCCGGACCCCGCTGCTCAATCGCCGCAGGGGCTCAATTTGGCCCACCGCCCGGACCGGCCACCCCGGACCCACGCCACGGGGCTCCGCCCCGGACCCCGCTGCTCAATCGCCGCAGGGGCTCAATTTGGCCCACCGCCCAGTCGACGCAACAGCCTGACTTGCCCCGCCGCTCTATCCCCGCAGGGGCTCGCTACGACGGCACCTGACTCCCCCACGGGACGCGGTCGGCGGAAAGCCAGCGCTCCCGCCACGACCAGCGCCGCACACACCACCCCGCTCGCCGCACCCCACCCACCCACCGAAACCAGCGGAGCGCCCAGCGCCGCGCCCGTCGCGCCCGCGAGGAAGTAGAGCAGCAGGTAGACCCCGCTGAGGCTGCCGCTGCGGGGCGGGTCGATGGACAGGACGCGGGTCTGGTTCGCGGCCTGGGCCGTGAAGCAGCCCGCGTCGACCAGCGCGAGGCCGGTGGCCGTGACCACGGGCCGGTCGAGCCCGGTGCACAGCAGCGCCGCCCCGGCCACCGCCACCCCCATGCTCCCGGCGATCACCGCCCTCGGTGAGTACCGGTCCCCCAGCCGCCCCGCCACCGGAAGCGCCGCGAAGCCCAGCGCCCCGGCGAGGCTGTAGAGGCCGATCGCCCCGGCGTCGAGCCCGTACGGCGGCTGCGCGAGCCGCACCGTGAGCGCTACCCAGACGAGGCTGAAGGCCAGGTACCACAGGCTCCCGTTCAGCACCGCGAGCCGCAGGGTGCGATGGCGCCGCAACAGCCCGGGCAGGGCGGCGAGAGTGCCGAGATAACCACCCGCCCCTGCCCCCGCCTCGACACCCGCACCCGCACCGGCACCGGCACCGGCACCGCCGCCTCCCTCAGGCCGCTCCCCCGGCAGCCGCCACCACGCCCCCGCCCCGCACACCACCACGAGCCCCGCGAACGCGAGCAGCATCCCCCGCCACCCGAACGCGTCCGCGAGCGCCCCGCCGACGAGCCGGCTGAGCAGGATTCCGGCCGACATCCCGGCGGCCACCGTCGCCACCGCCGCCCCGCGCCGCTCCTCCGGCACCCCGCGCCCCGCGATCGTGGACGCCATCGCGCTCACGCTCGCCCCCGCGCCCACCAGCACGTACGCGAGGATCAGCACCCCGAGCCCGGGGGCGCCTGCGGCGAGCAGCAGGCCCGAGGTCAGCAGCGCGAGCTGGCCCGCCACGAGTCGGCGCGGCGCCGCCCGGTCCGCGAGCGGCAGCAGGAACGCGAATCCGCCGATGCATCCGGCGAGCGCGGCCGTCGTCAGCAGTCCGACGGCGGAGGCGGAGGTGCCGGTGTCCCGGGCGACGTCGCCGAGCGCCGGCTGGATCGCGTAATTGTTGGCGAGCGCCACCCCGGCCGTCGCGGCCAGCACGGCGACGCCGCCTCGCGGCAGCCTCACGGCGCCTCCGCGCGCACCAGCACCACCGCGTAACGGCAGTCCCGTTCCGTGGAGTTGGCGAAGACGCACGCGGTCGGCGGGCCCAGTTCGACGGTGTCGCCCGCGTCGAGCTCGTGCACGGTCTCGCCCTCGTGGAAGGTGAGATGTCCTTCGAGGACCCAGATGATCTGGCGGTGGAACGCGAACGCGGCGGCGGGGTAAGGGACTTCGGCCCCGGCCGGGAGCCGGATCTCCGCCACCTCCGCGGGGAAGCCGGGCCCGGACACCTGCCGTCGCGCGTATCCGGTCTCCGGGTCGTGCCACCGCGCCGCCGCGTCCGCCCGACGGACCCGTTCCTCGGCCGAGCCCGCGCCGGGCGACTCGGGGTCGAGGAGCGTGGCCACGCTCAGCCGGAACGCCGCCGACAGCCTGCCGAGGATCACCGCGCTCGGGCTGCTCTCGCCGCGCTCGATCCGGTGGATCATCGCCCGCGACACCCCGGACTCCTCGGCCAGCTCGGCGAGGGTCCAGCGGCGCCGGTCCCGCTCTGCGCGGATCCGGGCTCCGATGCGCTCCACCAGGGGGTCTACGATGTTGGACATGAATCCACGATACGAGACTCGGGCGCCGGCGGTGAAGGTCCGCCCGGCTCACGAGGACGATCTGGACGCCGTCCTCGCCATCCGCAATCACGCCATCGAGCACGGCACGGCGCTGTGGACCGACACTCCGCAGTCCCGTGAGGAGGGCGCGGCCTGGCTGGGCGCGCACGTCGAGCGCGGTGCGGCGTACGTGGCCGAGCTGGGTGGCGAGGTCGTCGGGTTCGGGGTCTACGGGCCGTGGAAGGCGTACTCGGGCTTTCGGCACACGGTCGAGAACTCGGTGTACGTCGGCGAGGGGCACCACGGCGGCGGGATCGGTTCCGCTCTGCTGGGGACGCTCGTCGAATCGGCCACGGACGCGGGCCTGCACGTCATGATCGCCGGGATCGAGGCGGGCAACGCGGCCTCGATCCGGCTGCACGAGCGGCACGGTTTCGAGCACGCGGGCACCGTGCGCGAGGTGGGGACGAAGTTCGGCCGGTGGCTCGATCTGACGCTGATGCGGCGGCAGTTGAGCTGACCGCCGCCGCACCTCCCCAGGTACCCCTCCCAGGGTCAGTCGACGGCCGTTCCCTCCAGTTCGACCAGCTGACCGGGCACCGCGAGGCGTTCACCCGTCCCGGCGGTGCTCCGGCCCGGGGCGCAGCACGGCGTAGCGATCGACGGCCCGGCGCAGTTCGAGCCGCTCCCGCTCGGGCGGGGGGTCGCCGCCGTCGGCGAACGTCAGGATGTGCTCTGCCACGAGGCGCAGCTTGACGTTGGCGCGCTGCGACACGTCGCGCAGCACCCGCCACGCGTCCTCGGGCGGGATCCTGCCGAGCACGACGACGACGCCGATGGCCTGGTCGACCACGGCGTGCGACGTCACGGCCCGCTTCAGCTGGGCGTTCTCGGCGCGCAGGCGGGCGTTCTCCTCGCGCAGGCGGGCGTTCTCCTCGGCGAGGCCATCGCCGGAGGGCAGGACGGGACCGGATGCGGGGTCGAGAGCGGCCAGGACCTCCACCTTTCCACGACTTCGGCCGGCACCACCGGCCCGAACTCGCCATCCTCACCCGCGTCACGCACCACCGCAGCACACGGAACGAAGCCTCGTGCCCGCCGTCGTCCAGGAAACGAAACGCGCCATCCCGCGCGCACCTTCCACGTTCCCTGTGGCAAGCACCGCGCCACAACTCGTAGGCTGACGGCACCGGGCGGATTCACTGGGAGCGCGGCGCACATGGACACCCTGCACTTCGACAGCAGCGACATCGAGGTCACCGAGGATTTCCTCAGTCGCAATTACGCGCGTATGCGCATCGACAACGGCACGGCCGACACCAGCAGGATGCGGATCCGGCGGGACGCGATGCCGGGGGTGACCGTCGACGAAATCGCTCTCGACTTCGACATGCGGTACTCGGCGACACCACTGTGGAAGATCTGTCTGTGCCTCGTCCACGAGGGCACCATCGACAACCGGGCCTTCGGCGATGCGGAGGACACCTTCGGCCCCGGCGACATGGTGCACCTCACCCCGCCCGAACTGCCTTACGAGGGGCGGGTCCGCGGCGCGCGCTACAACATCACGATGCTCGATCCGGAGCTGCTGACCCAGGTCGCGGCCGCCGCCCCGGGAGCCGCGCGGGGCCCGGTCCGGCTTCTCGGCCACCGGCCCGTCTCCGCCGCCGCGGCCCGGCACCTGAAGCGGGCCATCGCCCATGTCCGCGACGAGGTGCTGGCCGATCCCGCCGTCGCCGCCCAGCCGTTGGTGACCTCGACCGCGACCCAGTACCTGGCCGCGAGCGTGCTGGCCGCGTTCCCGAACACCGCGTTCACCCGGCCCACCGCGACGGACCGGCACGACTCCCACTCCGCCACCCTGCGCCGCGCGATCGCCCACATCGAGGCACACGCGCAGGAGCCCCTCACGGTGGCCGAGATCGCGGCGGCGTCCCATGTCACCGTCCGGGCGCTGCAGTACGCGTTCCGGCGGCATCTGGACACCACGCCGCTGGCGTACCTGCGCCAGGTCCGACTGGCGTACGCGCACGACGAGTTGCGGGACGCCATCCCGGCGACCGCGACGGTCACCGAGATCGCCGGGCGCTGGGGCTTCCACCACGTCGGCCGCTTCGCGGCGCTCTACCGGGAGGCGTACGGGCGCAGCCCGCTGCACACGCTGACCGGCGCCTGAGGGCTGCCGCGGCCCGAACCTCCCACGGTGATTCCGTGTCGGCTGCATTCATATGGGCGAACAACGATCACATACATAGCCGTTGACGCGGGTACGGCGCCCGCTCTACCGTCACCGACGACCGCCCGTAGAAAGGGCTTTCCCGCCCCGATTATGGCGCCTCCGCACGTCCTGTTCACGGATTCGAACCCGTCACGTTCACGCATCTGGAGAACGCACGATGACATCGAGAGCCGCGAGACCCCTCGTCACCCTTGCCTCGGCCGGCCTGCTGGCCGGCTCGCTCGTCGCCCTGTCCGGCACCTCGGCCCAGGCCGCGACCACCCGCTACCAGGCCGAGACCTCCCCGGCCGTCTGCACCGGCGTCGTCGAGACCGAATGGTCCGGCTACACCGGCAGCGGCTACTGCAATTCCACCAACGCGACCGGCGCGTATGCCCAGTTCACCGTCGACTCGCCCGCCGCGGGCACGGCGACCCTGAGCATCCGGTACGCGAACGGCACCACCGCCACCCGCGCCACGGACATCCTCGTGGGCGGCACGAAGGCGGCCTCGACGACCTTCGCGGGCACCGGCGCCTGGACGACCTGGGCCACCAAGACCGTCACGGTCCCGGTGAGCGCGGGCAGCAACACCATCCGGCTGAACCCGACCACCTCCGACGGGCTGCCGAACGTGGACTACGTGGACGTCGACGCGCCGACGGGCGACGGCACCACTCCCCCGCCCACCAGCGGCGCCCTGTACGTCTCGCCGAACGGCAGCGACGGCGCGGCCGGCACCGAGTCCGCGCCGACCACGCTGACCTCGGCGATCAGCCGGATCGCGGCGGGCGGCACCATCTACCTGCGCGGCGGCACGTACGCGTACTCCTCGACGGTCACCATCCCCGAGGGCAAGAACGGCACCTCGTCCGCCCGCACCACGCTCGCCGCCTACCCGGGCGAGAAGCCGGTGCTCAACTTCTCGGCGCAGAGCGAGAGTTCGAGCAACCGGGGGCTCCAGCTGTTCGCCTCGTACTGGCGGGTCAGCGGGCTCGTCGTGGAGCGCGCCGGGGACAACGGCATCTACGTCGGCGGCAGCAACAACGTCATCGAGCGGACCGTGACCCGCTACAACCGTGACACCGGGCTGCAGTTGGGGCGCATCGCGTCCACCACCCCGCAGTCGCAGTGGCCGGCGAACAACCTGATCGTGAGCGCGGAGTCGCACGACAACGCCGACTCGGACGGCGAGGACGCCGACGGGTTCGCCGCGAAGCTCACCACGGGCTCCGGGAACGTGTTCCGGTACGCCGTCTCGCACAACAACATCGACGACGGCTGGGACCTCTACACCAAGACCGACACCGGCCCCATCGGCCCCGTCACCATCGAGGACTCCCTCTCGTACAACAACGGCACGCTGAGCAACGGCACCGTGAACGCGAACGGCGACCGCAACGGGTACAAGCTCGGCGGCGAGGACATCAAGGTCAACCACATCGTCAAGCGCTCCATCGCCTACAAGAACGGCAAGCACGGGTTCACGTACAACAGCAATCCGGGCTCGATGGCCGTGTCGAACAACCTGAGCATCGACAACCCGCAGCGCAACTTCGCCTGGGACGAGGGCACTTCGGTGTTCCGCTCCAACACCTCGTGCCGGTTCTCGGTCTCCGGGTCGAACGACAAGACCGTGGGCGACGCGGACTCCACGAACCAGTTCTGGACGGGGACGAACGGCTCCCGCTGCGCCAACTACAGCGGCGCGCTCGGCTGGTCGTACGCGTCGGACGGCAAGCTCGTCGTGACCCTCGGCGGCAGGACGGTCAGCCTGTAGCCGATCCTGGCATCCCCCCGGCCTCCCGCGCTGTTCACGCAGGTCAGCGCGGGAGGCCGCTGCCGTGCGGTGCGTACAGGTCGAGGAGGCGGGTGCGGGCGGCGAGCAGCCGGTGCGCGAGCACCCGGCCCACCCACAGGGTCACGGACCGGCCCAGTTCGGCGTCGGCGGCGCACAGGGAGCGGACGGCCGCGGCGTCGAACTCGTGGGCGCGGACCGGGGTGACGGCCTCGGCGCCGAGCTGCCACACGTGCGGCGGGAACAGCCAGGACCAGCCGACGAGTTCGCCGAAGCCGAGGGTCTCGATGACGGCGGGCCTGCGGCCCGGGACGTGCAGGTCGAGGGCGACCGTGCCGGACCTGATGATCCAGAAGCGGTCGGCGCGCCCGCCCTCGTCGAAGAGGCGGGCGTCCTGGGCGAGGTTCACGTGCCTGGCCAGCCGCATGAGCCGCTCGTAGTGCTCGGCCGGCAGGGCATGGGTCATACGGGGGGTTGTCGTGGCGATCACGGCCCGGCCTCCTTCGGCATCGTCCTCACCACGAGCCTGCGCCGCACGCCGCTTTCCCGCCCTGGGCCGAACGTCCCGGCACGATGGCCACAAGGACTCTTCGGGCGCGGCCGGGCCCACGGCAGACTGGCCGCGCCGGGAACCACGCCGCCGTCACCGCTGGAGCTGCCATGGCGAAGGAACCGTCCAAGCACAAGGCGTTGTCCAAGCAGCAGGTCGCCGCGCTCGACGCGCACTGGCGCGCCGCCAACTATCTCGCGGCGGGCCAGATCTACCTTCTCGACAACCCCCTGCTCACCGAGCCGCTCGCCGCCGAACACATCAAGCCGCGGCTGCTCGGACACTGGGGCACCTCCCCCGGGCTCAATCTCGTGCACACCCACCTCAACCGTGTCATCAAGGAGCGCGGGCAGGACGCGCTGTGCGTGTGGGGTCCCGGGCACGGCGGGCCCGCCGTGCTGGCCAACGCGTGGCTTGAGGGGACGTACACGCGGACCTATCCGGACGTCACGCGCGACGCGGCAGGGATGGGACGCCTTTTCAAGCGGTTCTCCTTCCCCGGCGGGGTGCCGAGCCATGTCGCGCCCGAGACCCCCGGCTCGATCCACGAGGGCGGCGAACTCGGCTACTCCCTCGCGCACGCCTACGGCGCCGCCCTCGACAACCCGGACCTGCTGGTCGCCTGCGTGATCGGCGACGGCGAGGCGGAGACCGGGCCGCTGGCCGCGTCCTGGCACGCGAACAAGTTCCTCGACCCGGTGCACGACGGCGCGGTCCTGCCGATCCTGCACCTCAACGGCTACAAGATCGCCAACCCGACGGCGCTCTCCCGCATCCCCGACGCCGAACTCGACGCGCTGCTGCGCGGCTACGGACACGACCCCCTACACGTCACGGGCGGTGAACCGGCGCGCGTGCACCGGGAGTTGGCGCGCGCCATGGACCAGGCCCTGGACCGCGTCGCCCGCATCCAGCGCGAGGCCCGTGCGGGCAACCGCACCGAGCGGCCGCACTGGCCGGTCATCGTGCTGCGCACCCCGAAGGGCTGGACGGGCCCGGCGTCCGTGGACGGCGAGCCCGTCGAGGGAACGTGGCGCTCCCACCAGGTGCCGCTCGCGAGCGTCCGCGAAAACCCGGACCACCTGCGGCAGTTGGAGGCGTGGCTGCGCTCCTACCGGCCCGAGGAACTCTTCGACGCCGACGGTCGGCCGAGCGAGCAGGTCCTCGCGTACGTTCCCGAGGGCGCGCGGCGGCTCGGCGCCACGCCGCACGCGAACGGCGGTCTTCGCACCCGCGCGCTGCCGATCGCCCCGCTGGAGCGGTTCGCCGTCCCCGTCGACAAGCCGGGCACGACGCTGCACGAGCCGACCCGGGTGCTCGGCGGGCTGCTCGCGCAGGTGATGCGGGACACCGCGGACCGCCGCGACTTCCGCATCGTCGGCCCCGACGAGACGGCGTCCAACCGTCTGGAGGCCGTCTTCGACGCCACCGGAAAGGCGTGGCAGGCGGGCACGCTCGGCACGGACGAGCACCTGGCGCGCGACGGCCGGGTGATGGAGGTGCTGTCCGAACACCTCTGCCAGGGCTGGCTTGAGGGCTACAACCTCACCGGCAGGCACGGCCTGTTCTCCTGCTACGAGGCGTTCGTGCACATCGTCGACTCGATGGTCAACCAGCACATCAAGTGGCTGAAGACTTCCCGGGAGTTGGCGTGGCGGGCCCCGGTGCCCTCGCTCAACTACCTGCTGACCTCGCACGTCTGGCGCCAGGACCACAACGGCTTCTCGCACCAGGACCCCGGATTCGTCGACCACGTCCTCAACAAGAGCCCCGACGTCGTACGGGTGTATCTGCCGCCGGACGCCAACACGCTCCTTTCGGTGGCCGAGCACGTGCTGCACAGCAGGGACTACGTCAATGTCGTGGTGGCCGGGAAGCAGCCGTGCTTCGACTGGCTGTCCCTGGACGCGGCCCGCGCCCACTGCGCGCGCGGCGCCGGGATCTGGGACTGGGCCGGTACGGAGGACGGCGACCGCGAGCCGGACGTCGTGCTCGCGTGCGCGGGGGACGTGCCTACGCAGGAAGTCCTCGCCGCGGCTGCCCTGTTGCGCGCGCATCTGCCGGAGCTGGCGGTGCGGGTCGTGAACGTCGTCGACATGACGCGGCTGCTGCCGAAGGACGAACACCCGCACGGGATGCCGGACTTCGAGTACGACGCGCTGTTCACGGCCGACCGGCCGGTGATCTTCGCGTACCACGGCTACCCCTGGCTGATCCACCGGCTCGCGTACCGTCGCACCGGCCATGCCCATCTGCACGTACGCGGCTACAAGGAGTCGGGAACCACGACCACGCCGTTCGACATGGTGGTGCGCAACGACCTCGACCGGTACCGGCTCGTCATGGATGTCGTCGACCGGGTGCCGGGGCTCGGGGTGCGGGCCGCGGCGGTCCGGCAGACGATGGCCGACGCGCGCACCCGGCACGCCGCCTGGATCCGGGAGCACGGGACCGACCTGCCGGAGGTCGCGAACTGGTCGTGGGCCGGGTGAATGTGACGGTACGTGGGGTCAGCGGTCCTCGCGGGGGCGTTCGCGGGTCTGGGTCGCGATGACGGCGGCCTGGATCCGGCGCTCCACGCCGAGCTTCGCGAGGAGCCGGGAGATGTGGTTCTTCACCGTCTTCTCCGCCAGGTAGAGACGGCGGCCGATCTGCCGGTTGGTGAGCCCCTCGCCGATCAACTCCAGGATCTCCCGCTCCCGTTCGGTGAGCCCTCCGAGCACGTCGGGCTGCGCCGCCTTGGTGGCCTCGCCGCGCAGCCGGGCCATGAGGCGGGTGGTGGCCCTCGGGTCGAGCAGCGACTGCCCGGACGCCACGGTGCGCACCGCGTTCACGAGATCGCCGCCCTGGATCTGCTTGAGGACGTAGCCGGAGGCGCCCGCCATGATGGAGTCGAGCAGGGCCTCCTCGTCGTCGAACGAGGTGAGCATCAGACACGCCAACTCCGGTAGTCCGGAGCGTAGTTCGCGGCAGACGCTGACGCCGTCGCCGTCCGGGAGGCGTACGTCGAGCACGGCCACGTCGGGACGCAGGGCGGGGACGCGGGCCAGGGCCTGGGCGACGGTGGCCGCCTCGCCGACGACCGTGATGTCCGCCTGGTCTTCCAACAGGTCGTGCACGCCTCTGCGGACCACTTCGTGGTCGTCGAGGAGGAAGACCCTGACCGGTGTGGTCCTGGTGTGCGGTAAGTCCGGCATTCCGGCTCCTGTTCCTGTTCCTGGGTGACCGTCCGTGCTGTGCGCCTGTGCTGCTTCTACCCTCCGGCGGCGGGCACAGTACATATGCTCGACGCATGTACGCGGCGAGCCAGGGGAGGGCACGCATGGGGCAGGACACCGGTCGGCGGTCGCTGCTCGACGCCGTCCTCGCCATCGGCGGCGATCTCGACCTGGACGTGGTGCTGCGCCGCATCGTGGAGTCGGCGACCCAGGTGGTCGACTGCCGGTACGGGGCGCTCGGGGTGCTCGGCGAGGAAGGCGGCATCGAGCAGTTCATCACCGTGGGCGTGGACGAGGAGGCCATCGCCGCCATCGGGCACTACCCGCGCGGCGAGGGCATCCTCGGGCTGCTGATCCGCGAGCCGCACTCGCTGCGCCTCGCGGTCCTCAGCGAGCACCCCGACTCGGTCGGCTTCCCGCCGGGACACCCGCCGATGACCACGTTCCTGGGCACTCCCGTCCAGGTCAGGGGCCAGATCTTCGGGAATCTGTATCTGACGGAGAAGAGCGGCGGGCGGCCCTTCGACGCCGACGACGAGGCGATCCTGCGGACCTTGGGCGCGGCGGCCGGCGTGGCCATCGACAACGCGCGGCTCTACGACGACGCGCGGCGCCGCGAGCGCTGGCTCGCCGCGAGCAGCGAGCTCACCCGCACGCTGCTCTCGGGCGAGGATCCGGCCGCGGTGCTGCGGTCGTTCACGGCGACGGTGCGGGAGTTGTCGGAGGCGGACCTGGTCACGCTGGCCGTGCCCGTGGGCGGGACCGGCGATCTCGTCGTCGAGGCCGCGCACGGGGTGGACGAGGAGCGGCTGCGGGGCCTGGTGCTGCCCGCGGGGACCAGTCTGGCCGCGAAGGTGTACAGCTCGGGCGAGACGATGGTCAGCGCGGCGCTGAGCGAGGACTCGCGGGCGGCCTGGGCCGATCTGGGCGGGCCGCGCATGGGCTCGGCGTTCCTGCTGCCGCTCGGCGCCCGGGAGCGGGTGCGCGGGGTGCTGCAGATCGCGAACCGGCCCGGCCGTCCGGCCTTCCCCGAGGCCGCCATCGGCATGATCACGGGCTTCGCGGGGCATGCCGCGCTCGCCCTGGAGATCGCTGAACACCGCCGTGAGGCCGAGCGGTTGATGGTCCTCAACGACCGCGACCGGATCGCCCGCGACCTGCACGACCTGGCGATCCAACGCCTCTTCGCCAGCGGCATGAGCCTGCAGTCGGTCGTCAACCGGCTGGACGACCGGCCGGAGGTCGCGCAGCGGGTGCGGCGCGTGGTGGAGGACCTCGACGACACGATCAAGGTGGTGCGTTCCACGATCTACGCGCTGCGGGAGTCGGACCCGTCGGAGGCGACGGGGCTGCGGGCGCGGCTCGTGGCGGAAGTGGGGCGTGCGGCCGAGCCGTTGGGGTTCACGCCCGCGCTGCGGATGAGCGGTTTCCTGGATACGGGGGTGCCCGAGGAGCACGCCCGGCAGTTGCTCGCGGTGCTGCGCGAGGCGCTCTCCAACGTGGCGCGGCACGCGGGCGCGAGCGCGGTCGACATCTCCGCGGACGTCTCGGGCGGCCGGCTCCGGCTCGTCGTGGCGGACAACGGCCGGGGGATGTCTCCGGCGGTCACGCGGCGGAGCGGGCTGGCCAACATGCGCTCCCGCGCGGAGGGGTTGGGTGGGTTCTTCACGCAGGGCGTGGGTGACGGGGGCGGGACGGTGGCGGAGTGGACGGTTCCGGTGGGGTGAAGGTCTTGGCGATCGACGTATGTTCCGGCTGACCCGTGGTCGCGCCGCCGGGGCTCGGACGGTGCGGGGGCTTGCGGAGCCGATGCTTCAACCAGGGCCGTTCGGCCCTAGCGCCGCGCTCGAACAAGGGGCTCAATTACCCGGCGAACCACCTCTCTCGACACAGTACGCACGCCAACGGAAAGCCGACATGGATCTCGACAACGCCCGGCGATCCGGCCCCGGACCTCGGCACAGTGTGGAACTCGACCGAGCGGAGGCGCTGGCCCTGCTCGCCCGCGTCTCCTTCGGCCGTGTCGTGTTCACCCAGCACGCGCTCCCGACGGTCCGGCCGGTCAGCCACGTCCTCGACGGCGAGGACATCGTCTTCCGCACCCATGAGGGTTCTGCCCTCACCTCCCGTACCCGAACCGGCACCGCCCAGGGCGTGGTCGTGGCGTACGAGGCCGATGTCATCGACCCCGACACCCACCTCGGCTGGAGCGTCGTCATCACGGGGTTCGCCCAACTCGTCGACGATCCGGAGGAGTTGACGCACTACCGGGCCCTGCTGCGGCCCTGGGTGAAGCAGGGCCTCGACTACGCCGTACGCATCCGCCCCGACCTGGTCACCGGGATCCGGCTGACCGAGGCCGTCCCGGCCGTCGACGACCGCGCCTCGTGACGACGCCCCTCATTCCTGGCCGCCCTCGAACCAGCCGGCCAGATCGGGGGCCGGCCGGGTCACGGTGACCGGGCGGCCGTCGCAGCGCAGGGACTCCGTGGCCGCGACGCCCGCGGCCACGGCCTCGCGGGCCGCCACCGGGCTGGTGTCGGTGGCGCCGCCCTCGCGCACGAACCGGAGGAACTCGGCGACGAGCAGCGGGTCCGAGCCGCCGTGTCCGCCCTCGCCGGGGGACGGCATGGGGACGACGAGGTCGGCGTCGGCGCGGTAGCCGCTGCGCCGCTTCCAGACGCGGACCTCGGCGGTGTCCCCGTGGTCGCCGAAGTTCTCCAGGCGGCCCTCGGTGCCGATGACGGTGTAGTTGCGCCAGTAGTCGGGCGTGTAGTGGCACTGCTGGTAGCTGGCGTGGATGCCGCCCTGCAGCCGCATCACCATCATCGACAGGTCCTCGACGTCGACGACCGGGTTGAGGCCGGTGAGGGAGAGCGGGGGCCAGTTGTTCTCGGGGTCGTACCAGTCGGGCATGGTGGCTCCGGGCGCCTGTCCGGTGCGGTCGGTGATGTCGCCGTAGACCGTGAGCGCGCCGAGCGCGCTGACCCGCTCCGTGTAGGCGCCGGCCAGCCAGTGGATGACGTCGAGGTCGTGGGCGCCCTTCTGGAGGAGCAGGCCGGTGGTGTTGCGGCGGTCGGCGTGCCAGTCCTTGAAGTAGAAGTCGCCGCCGTGCCCCACGAAGTGGCGGCACCACACGGCCTTGACCTCGCCGATCTCGCCGCGCTCGATGAGTTCGCGCATCACGCGGACGACCGGCATGTGCCGCATGTTGTGCCCGACGTAGAGCCGGGATCCTGAGGTGCGTGCGGCCTGAAGGACGCGGTCGCAGCCCTCCGTGGTGATGGCGAGGGGCTTCTCGACGAAGACGGCGACGCCCGCTTCGAGGAGGTCGACCGCGAGCTCTTCGTGGGTGTGGTCGGGGGTGATGACGAAGACGGCGTCGAGGTCCTCGGCGTCCAGCATCGCCCGGTGGCCGTCGTGGACGCGCACGTCGTCGCCGAACCACTCGCGGGCCCGGCCGAACATGCCGGGCGCGGTGTCGGCGACCGCGACGACGGCGGAGCCCTCGCCGGGGCGGTGGGCCTCGCGGGCGACGGTGGCGCGCAGGCCGAGACCGATGACGCCGAGGCGGAGGTCGCGGGTGGGCGCCACGGGGGTGTGCGGCCCGTCCGTACGGATGTCGGTGGTCATGCGTGGTTCAGCCCTTCATGCCGGAAAAAGCGATGCCCTGGATGAACTGGCGCTGCATCGCGACGAACACCACGATCACCGGGAGTGTGGCGAGCAGGGATCCCGCCATCAGCACCGGGTACTCGGTGAGGTGGGCGCCCTGGAGCGAGGCGAGCCCCGCCGACAGGGGCATCTTCGCCGGATCGGTGTTCACGATCAACGGCCACATCAGGTCGTTCCAGGACCACAGGAACGTGAGGATGCCGAGCGCGAGCAGTCCGGGCTTGGCGAGCGGCAGCGCGATCCGCCAGAACACGGTGAACGGGTTGGCGCCGTCGAGCCGGGCCGCCTCCTCCAACTCCTCGGGGAGCCCCATGAAGAACTGCCGCAGCAGGAACGTGCCGAACGCGGAGAACATGCCGGGCACGACGAGCGCCTGCATGGAGTCGAGCCAGCCGAGGTTCTGCATGATCTGGTACTGCGGCAGCAGGAAGAGCTGGCCCGGCACCATCAGGACGGCGAGGAACCCGAGGAAGATCGCCCCGCGGCCGGGGAAGCGGATGCGGGCGAAGGCGTACGCGGCCATCGAGCAGAGCACGAGCTGCGCCGCGGTCCGCAGCAGCGCCATGACCAGCGTATTCACGAACTGCTGCCCGAACGGGACGCCGTCGAAGACCTTCGCGTAGTTCGAGAAGTCCCAGTGCGCGGGCAGGATCGTCGGCGGCACCCGCACGGACTCGCCGAAGCTCTTGAAGGAGGTCAGCAGCTCCCACAGCAGCGGGAACACGGTGATGGCGGCGCCGAGCACGAGCAGGACGTGGGCGGGCCAGATCCGCCCCTGCCGCATGTCCGTCCTACGTTCCGTCTTACGCATAGTGGACCCACTTCTTCTGCAGCCGGAACTGGACGGCGGTCAGCGCCATGATGAGGACGAACAGCACGCTCACGATCGCCGCGCCGTAGCCGCGCTGGTTGTCGAAGAACGCCTTCTGGAAGAAGAGCATCACCACGGTCTGGCCCTCGCCGTAGGCCGGGTTCTGGAGCGCGTTCTGGGTGTTGGCGCCGAGGATCAGATAGACGAGGTCGAAGACCTGGAGCGACTGGATCACCGAGAGCACGGTGGTGAAGAACAGGGTGGGGCTCAGCAGCGGCAGGGTGACCGAGAAGAACTGCCGTACGCGTCCCGCCCCGTCGAGGGCGGCGGCCTCGTAGTAGTCGCCGGGGATGGACTGGAGTCCGGCGAGCAGCAGGATCATGTTGTATCCGACGGTCATCCACACGCCGACGACGGCGACCGCGAAGCGGATGGTGGTCGGGTCGGACACCCAGTAGGTGCCGTCGATGCCGATCGTGGACAGCGCGTGGTTGAGGATGCCGACGTCGCCGTTGTAGAGCCAGCGCCAGACGACGGCGACCGCGGCGGGCATGGTGACCACCGGCAGGAAGTAGAGCGTGCGGTAGACGCCGGTGCCGCGCAGCCCCTTCAGGTTGAGCAGCACGGCGATCACCATGGAGAGCGGGATGCCGAGGAGGACGAGTCCGGTGTAGACGGCGGTGTTGCCGAGGGACTCCCAGAACTCCGGGTCGCCCACGAGGGTGCGGTAGTTGGACAGGCCGATCCAGGTCGTGCCGCCGAAGGGTCCCCATTCGGTGAGGCTGTAGTACAGCGTCTGCACCACGGGCCACAGGTAGAAGACGGCGAGGCCGAGCCCGGCGGGGGCGATGAGGGCGTAGCCCCACCACTTGTCGCGGTTCCGGAAGCGGCGTTCGCGGCGCCGCAACTCCCGCTGGTCCTGCGGCATTTGGTGGCCGCGCTGGGCGGGGACCGCCGCCTTCGTCGGGGTGTCGGTGACGCTCATCGGACCCTCTCCTGCGCGAGCAGTTGGTTCATGGCGTCGGCCAGCGCGCCGGTGGCGGAGTCGAGACTCTCGGTGCCGCTCCACGCCTTGGCGAGCCACATCTGTTCCTTGTGCTGCCAGGCCGAGCTGTTGGCGGAGCTGGGGTAGAGCACGGCGTGGTCGAGCGCGTCCAGGTGTGCCTTCAGGTTGAAGCGCGGCATGCCGTCGGCCCAGGGCTGGGCGGTGCCGTTGCGGGCGGGGATCGCGGTGCCGTACTTGCCCTGGAGCAGGGACATGCGTTCCGTGCCGAGGAACCGGACGAAGTCGCGGGCGAGTTCGGGGTTCGGGGTGCGGGCGTAGACGACGTTGCCGAGGCCGTGCAGCACGCTGGCGCGGTGCTTGCCGCGGGGGATCGGCGCGACGTCGACCTTGGCCCGCAGTTCGGGGTCCCGGTAGAAGGTCGCGGCGTTGTAGGACGCCTCGTAGGTCATGGCCAGGGTGCCCGACTGGAACATCTGGGTGGGGTCGGTGTCGGTCATCTGCTGGAGCGTGGGAGAGGCGCGGTAGCGGTGGATGAGGTCGATCCACAGCCGCAGCCCCTCGCGGGTCTGCTCGTCGGCGTACCCGGAGCGCCGCTTGTCGTCGGAGATGATCCAGCCGCCGGCCTGCGGGATCGAGTTGTAGTAGTTCTCCTGGTTGCGGGCGGGCGCGCCGACCCCGTAGATGCCGCGCTTGCGGTCCGTGAGCCGCTGGGCGTTGGCGATGAGGTCCTGCCAGGTCCAACTGTCGTCCGGATAGGGGACCTTGGCCCGGTCGAAGAGCTCCTTGTTGTACCAGAGCGCGACGGTGTCGAAGTCCTTGGGGGCGCCGTACTGGGTGCCCTTCCAGCGGTACAGGGACATGAGTTCCGGCGGGTAGTCCTCGGCGCGCAGCACGGCGTCGGCGCCCTCGGTGCCCAGCGGCAGGAGCTGTCCGGCGGCGGCGTACATGCCGAAGTTGGGCCCGTTCATCCAGAACACGTCGGGCGCGGAGCCGCCGGTGCAGGCGGTGCGCAGCTTGGTCCAGTACGTGCCGTTGGGCGTGAGCTGGACGTCGACGGTGACGCCCGGCCTGGCCCGCTCGAAGGCGCGGGCCGCCCGCTGCATGGCGGGCAGTTGGTAGACGTCCCAGACGCCGTACGTGAGATGGCCGCGCCGCGAACCGCCGCCGGCGGCGGCGGTTGACGACGAGGGTCCGCAGCCGGACGCGAGCGGCGCCGCCGCGAGCGTCGTGGCGGCCGCGGCGAGGAGAGAGCGCCTGCGCACAGAGAGCCTTCCTGGTGAAGGAACGACCGGAATGCAAGGACGCTATTTGCTCGAAGTTGATGGGTCAAGGCTTGTTTCGATCACTTTCACGCAAACCTTTGGCTGGTCAGGCGGGCCGAGGTGTCACCCGGCGCGGGCGACGTGCGCCCGGGCGGCCGGTCCGACAGTGCCCGGCAGGGGCCGGGGCCGCGCTCCCCCGGCCCCGGGAGGGTGTCGACATGGCGATCACGGGTGCCGCCCGGCCGCTCGCGGGCCGGATCGTGCAGCGGCTGGTGCACGTCAACATCCTGGACATGGCGACCCGCCTCGCCGCCCAGGCGTTCCTGGCCGCGCTGCCGCTGCTCATCGCCATCGCCTCGTTCTGTCCGCAGGCCGTACGCCGTGAACTAATGCGCTCACTGCGTACGTTGATCGGGACGACCGGGCCCGTGGTGGCGCAGGCCGAGGGGGTGGCAGGGGGCGGCGACACCGCGCAGCACAGCTGGGGCGCGGCCGGTGTGCTGGTCGCGCTCCTTTCGGCCACCGCCTTCACGCGGGCCCTGCAGCGGATGTGCGAGCGGGCCTGGGACCTGCCGCGCTCCGGGGTCCGGCTCGTGGCGTGGCGGTGGGCGGTGTGGCTGCTGGTGTGGGTGGCGATGCTGATCGTGCAGGGCGCGCTGCACCGGTCGTTCGGGGCGGGCGCCTTCCTCGGCTACCCCTTGCAGTTCGTGGCGGCCGCCCTGATGTGGTGGTGGACCCAGCATCTGCTGCTCGCCGGGCGGCTGCCGTGGCTGCCGCTGCTGCCGGGGGCGCTGCTCACGGCGGCGGGGGTGGTCGCGTTCTGCGGGGTGTCGGGCCTGTGGCTGCCGCGTGCGCTGCGGATGAGCGTGGAGCGCTACGGCGCCCTCGGCTCGGTGTTCACGGTGCTGTCCTGGCTGATCCTGTTCTTCACCACGGTGGTGTTCGGGGTGGCCGTCGGCCGCGTCCTCGCACAGGAGGAGTTCCTGCGGCGCCGGCTCGGCACGCCTCCTCCCCCGGCGGGCACCGCCTCACGCTGACTCCACCTTCACCCTGCCGTCGCGCGCGGCGGCGGCGAGCGCCTGGTGGTCGCGCTCGTTCTGGTCGGCGTACGACTCGGCGAAGCGGGCGAGCGCCCGGTCGAAGCGGTCGGAGCGGCCCAGGTAGGCGGCGATGGCGATGCGGTCGCCGGAGCGGGCGTGGGCACGGGCGAGGGTGGCTCCGCAGGCCCGGCCGAACAGGCTCATCACGCCCGGCGTCATCAGATCGGCCTGCGGGATCGCCTTCCAGTCCCGCAACTGCCGTACGTAGAAGTCGCGTTCCTGCCCGTCGAGGCCCGCCACGCGTTCCCAGCCGAGGAAGATGTCACCGGCGGCCTGCATGAGGCGCTGCCCGACGACGACGCGCTCGCCCTGGTTGACGTGGGCGCCGGCGCCCGCGAAGTCCGCGAGCACGGAGGTCTGTGCCTCCTTCGCCTGGAGCAGCAGCGGGTCGTGGTCGTCGCGGCCGAGCAGCAGGATGATCCAGCAGCGGGTGCCGACACTGCCCACCCCGACCACCTTGCGGGCCATGTCGACGACCCGGTACTGGGTGATCAGCGCCTTGCGGTCGGCGGACAGGGTGCGCGCGTAGCGCTCGATCAGGCCGATCAACTGCTCTTCGAGGACCTTGCGTTCGACGCCCGGAAGGAGCGTGTCGAGCGGCATCACGAGGGGCGGGTCGGGCGCGATGCGCAGTTCGCCGTCGACGATGTGGGCGAGCTTCTCCAGGGCCTGGAGGTGGTCGCGGCCCCGGGCCTTGCCGATCGCCCGCGACATGCGGCGCCGGGTACGGGCGTCCAGCTTCGCGGACACGGCCGCGTACAGCTCGTCCGCCTCGATCCGCGAGTACCACACGTCGAGCGTCCGCATCCCGGCGAACTTCCCCATCGACTGCCGGTACGCGGCCGCCGTGGCCCGCACCACGCGCTCCCGCTCGGCGCGGCGGAAGCCGTTGCCGCGGCCCGCGATGACGAGGCTCGCCGCGAGCCGTTTGACGTCCCACTCCCACGGCCCGCGCAGCGTCTCGTCGAAGTCGTTGACGTCGAACATCAGGCGCCGCTCCGGGGAGGCGAGCAGCCGGAAGTTCAACAGGTGTGCGTCGCCGCAGAGTTGGGCCCGCAGGCCGGTGACCGGGGTGTTCGCCAGGTCGCCCGCCATGATGGCGGCGGCGCCCCGGAAGAACCGGAACGGCGACTCCAGCATGCGCCCGTAGCGGATCGGGATCAGCTCCGGCAGCCTGCTCGCCGACTGCTTCTCCAGTACGTCGACGGGGTCGGGGCGGTCGGCGGCCGGGGTGTAGTCGGCGTGCGCGGAGCGCGGCACCCGGGACCGCGCGGACCTGCCCGTGCCCGCCCGCTCGCGCGCGGTGCGGCGTCGGCTCGTCATCTCGGCCATGTCGGCTCCCTTCCGGCTGCCCACACGGTGCGCCCGGCCGGGCCCCGGCACGTCACCCCATCGGTGTGAGCTCGCCTCCCGGGGGTGAGTCCGCGCGGGGTTCCCGGTCGCAGACTGGTCGTCATGGAAGCGACGACGCAGGAGCGGGGGCGGGGCCGGGGGCGGCGGTGGCTGGCGCGCGCCTCGCTGGCCGCCGCGGCGGCGGCCGTGCTGGTGCTGGCCGGGTTCGCGGGGGTGCGGACCTTCGCGCTGCTCGGCGCGGGGATCCTGGGCACCGCGGTGACGGCTGCCGCCGTGTGGTGGGTGCTCAGCAGGCGGGGCACGGTGCGGTACCTGGCGCTGCTCCTCGCGCTCGCCGCGCCGGTCTGGCTGCTGGTCGAGTACGCCCGCGCGCACCTGGTGTGGGTGGTGCTGGTGTCGGGCGGTCTTTGGCTGCTGGCGGCGGGCGCGGGGCGGGCGGCGCTCGGGCCGCGCTCGGCGCCCGCCCCGATGCCGGAGGCGGCGGCGCCCGCGTTCCACAGGGCCGTACTGATCATGAATCCGCGGTCGGGCGGCGGGAAGGTCGAGCGGTTCGGGCTGCGTGCGAGGGCCGAGCAACTGGGCGCGGACGTCGTGCTGTTGGAGGGCCCTGAGTCGGTCGACGTGGCGGCGCTCGCCCGGGAGCGCGCCGCCGCCGGGGCGGACCTGCTCGGCGTGGCGGGCGGCGACGGCACGCAGGCCCTCGTCGCCGACGTCGCCGCCGAGTTCGGGCTGCCGTTCCTGGTGATCCCGGCCGGCACCCGCAACCACTTCGCGCTCGACCTCGGCCTGGACCGCGAGGACCCGTCGAAGGCGCTGGACGCGCTGCGGGACGGCGTCGAGCTCCGCGTCGACCTCGGCAGGGCGGGCGGCCACCCGTTCGTCAACAACGTGTCGTTCGGGGCGTACGCGGCGGTGGTGCAGAGCCCTGCCTACCGCGACGGCAAGACCCGCACCACCCTCGACCTGCTGCCCGACCTGCTGCTCGGGCACAAGGGCGCGGAGCTGACGGCAAGGGTGGGTGAACGCGAAGTGACCGACCCGCAGGCGCTGTTGGTGAGCAACAACCCGTACGGCGCCCACGACATCGCGGGCCTCGGCCGCCGCACCCGGCTCGACGGCGGGATCCTCGGCTGCGTCGGCGTCCGGGTCACGAGCGCGGCGCAGGCGGCGGGGCTGCTGCGCGGCGCCCGGTCCACGGGGCTTACGACGGCGACCGCGACCACGGTCGTCGTGGACGCCGACCAGGAGTCGATCCCCGTCGGCCTCGACGGCGAGGCGCTGCGCATGGACGTACCCGTACGCGTCGAGGTGCGCCCCGGCGCGCTGCGCGTGATCGTGCCGAGGCAGCGCCCGGGAACGTACCGGGAACGCCCGCCGCTCGACTGGCGCGGCGTCACCGACCTGGCCCTTGCCTGGCGGCGGCCCCGGGACGGTAACTAGAGCGGCGCCCCGTACACCTTGTGCGCCTCGCGGTGGCCGTACATGGCGAGGGACCAGATCACCAGGATGTCCAGGGCGATGAGGATGGCCGACCACACCGGCTGGTACGGCGTGAAGAAGAAGTTCTCCAGCGCGCTGGCACCGGCGATGGCCATGACGACGACGCGCGCCCAGGTGCGGCCGCTGAACAGGCTGACCGCCGCGGCGAAGACCACGACCCCGGTGATCATCTGCACCCAGCCGCGGGCGTTGGTGTCGAAGTCGAAGGCGTAGTCGTTCTGCGCTTGGTAGTAGTTGTCGTTGAGGACCGCGGAGAGACCCGCGATCGCGTGGTAGCCGCCGATGATGCCCATCACGAACGCGGCGAAGACGACTCCGCCGACGGCGACCGGACGGACATGGGCCTTCGGTTCCTGCTCGGCCATCTCGAACCCTCCTCCTCTGTGGACCCGGGTGGACCCGGAGCATGCCGCCCCCGCCGCGTGTGGCCGTCACCCGTCCGAGGTGATGCCGTGAGCGGCGCCACCGCCGGGAGAATGGCAGGCGCAGTGGCGGTCGCACAGGAGGTGGCGTCATGGGCGGGTCACACCCGGGTCCCGGGCCCGAGCCGGACGGAACTGCTTCCGGCGGCGACTTCGAGATCCGTGTCCGGGGCAGGATCGGCGATGCCTTCCGGTCGGCGTTCGGCGAGCTGACGGTCGTGCTGCGGCCCGCCGAGACGGTGCTCCTGGGCGCCGGGCTCGACCAGGCGGCCCTGTACGGGATCCTGGACCGCATCCAGGGCCTCGGCCTCGAACTCCTGGAGGTCCGCAGGCTCCCGGCGACCCGCGACGGGAAGGGGTAGGACCGTCCCGAAAAACGACCCGGAAGACCCCTTTTCCCGCGCCCCCGCGAACCGCACCGTAGTGAGGTGATGCCCTCCACATGGGGAGGTGAGGGGCATGCCCACACCGCTGTGCCCACGCACGGCCGAAGCACCGGGGAGCCCGGGGCGGGTCACCGCGCTGCGCCATCGACTGCGCTCGCTCGACCAGGAGAGCGCCGCGGCCGACGCCGCCCTGGCGACCTGCCTGATGTGGCTCGCCGGGATCCTGGTGGAGATCGCGGGGAACGTGTCGGATCCGCGGACCGCGGGCGCGCTCGTGCACCGGGCGTCGGCCGCGCTCGCCGCGGTCCCCGCACCCACGCCCGTACCCGCGTCCGCACCCGTGCCCGTACCGGAGTCGTACGGGGACCGTCGGCTGACCGCCCGCGAACTCGCCGTACTGCACTACCTGTTGCGCGACGACGTCTCGCTGCGGCAGATCGCCGACGACCTCTACGTCTCGTACAACACGGTCAAGAGCCACACCCGCGCCGTGTACCGCAAGCTGGGCGTCGGCTCGCGCGCCGAAGCGCTCGTACGCGCCACGGAGCTGGGGCTCCTCCAGGATCTTCGGCTCACAGGATCCGGAGCGCTCACAGGATCTGGAGCTCGCGGGCGCGGCGGACCGCGGCCGAGCGCCGGGACACGGCCAGCTTGCGGTAGACGCTCTTGAGGTGGGTCTTCACCGTGTTGACCGACAAGTAGAGCTCGTCGGCGATCTCTTCGGTGGTCATCATCTGCGCGAGCCGGTCGAGGACGTCGCGCTCCCGCGCGCTGAGCCGCTCGGTGGGCACGTCCATCGGCGCCGACGGCTCGGGCGGCGGCCCGGCGGTGGCGGCGCGGCGCGCGTGCGCGGGGCCCAACAGCCGGGCGCAGGTGGGCGCCACGATGCGCTGCACCGACTGCGGCAGCCGGGACACCGCCACGGCCTCCGCGACGGCGTCGGGGCCACGGCCGCCGCGCTCCAACGTTCCCGCGACGCGGGCGACCACCCCGCCGATCTCGGCGAGGAATTCGTCCGATCCCTTGCCCAACACGCCCTGGCTGTACGTGAGTTCGTGCCGGGCCCGGACCGGGTCGCCGCGCGCGAGGGCGCCCCAGGCCCGTACGAGGTGCAGGGTCGCGCGCGGCGGCTCGCCCGCGGTCCACGGCGGCATCGGCGGCTGGGTGGCCTGCGCCGTCAGCTCGTCGGCGGCCCGGAAGCGGCCGCGCAGCGCCTCCAGGAGCGCGAGTTCGACGAGGCAGTCGCGGCGCAGCGCGCCGTTGCCCGCGGCGCCGGCCGCCTTGAGCCCGCCCGTGAGGGAGACCTGGGCGGCCTTGAGGCAGCCGGCCCGCAGCTCTCCGGCACCCCGCACGGACAGGATGAGGGCCGTGACCTCGGGGCGTTCGGCGAGCAGGGCGTGCGGCACGCGCGCTCCCGCCGACTCGGCGTCGGCCGCGGCGGCCCTGGCCAGGCGCGGGTCACGGCAGCGCAGCCGGTCCATGCGGATCACGGCGTGGGTGAGGCGGCAGCGCGCGGCCCTGTCCTCCTCCCCCGGCGGCAGTTCGTCGAGGAGCCGCGCGGACCGCTCCAGGTTCCTGGCGCACGCCGGGTCGTCCCCGCGGGTCCTGGCGACGGCCGCCGCGAGCAGCACGGACTCCGGTGCGTCGGCGGCCCGTTCCTCGGCGGGCTGCCGGGCGGCGTCGACCGGGAGGCCGCGCCGCGCGAGGCCGAGGACCTGCCCGACGGCGAGGCGCCGCACGACGAGCCGGGCCGCCGCGTCCCAGTCGTCGGCGGCGAGCAGATGCCGTACGGCGTCGGTGAGCAGCCCGTGTCCGTCGAGCCAGACGGCGGCCCTGCGGTGCAGGGGGGCGACGAGTCCGGGCGTCTCGTGGCGCAGGCAGGTCCGCAGCACGTCGGCGAACATCTGGTGGCAGCGGTACCAGCCCTGCCCCACAGGGCGCAGGAAGGAGTTCTCCCGGACGAGCCCCGCGAACAGGGATCCGTCGGCGTCGCCCGCGAGTTCGGCGGCCAGCTCGGCGTTGACCCGGTCGAGGACGCTCGTCGTCAGGAGCAGTCGGCGCATTCCGGGCGACTGCTGGTCGAGCACCTCCTCGACGAGATAGCTGGAGATCGCCTCGTCGTCGCCCGCGAGCTGGGCGACGAACCGCTCGGGGTCGCCGCACTTCTCCATGGACATCGCGGCGAGCCGCAGGCCGGCCGCCCAGCCGTCCGCGCGCCGCCGCAGCGTGCTCACCGTCTGCCGCGTCACGTCGATGCCGTGCTGCGCGAGCAGGGCCGCGGCCTCCCGGTCGTCGAAGGCGAGGTCGGCGGTGCGTACCTCGGTGACCTCGCTGGTGAGTCGGCCCCGGTACAGGTGCAGCGGCGGGTCGCGGCGGGCGAGCACGACGAGGCGCAGCGCGTCGGGGGCGTGCCGCAGGAGGTGGGTGACGCCGCGGGCGATCGGCGAGTCGAGGGCGGGCTGGAAGTCGTCGAGGACGAGGACCGACGGCTCGCCGTGCGCGTTCAGGCGGGCGGCGAGGGTCGCCACGAGCAGCGGCACGTCCTCGCCCGCCGCGGGTTCCGGCAGGACGACGCCCGCGGCGCCGAGCGCGCCGAAGACCCGCTGCCAGAACACGCCGGGGTGCTCGGCGGGCCCGTCGCAGGCGACCCAGGCGAGCGGCCAGGGCGGGCGCCTGGTGTGCGCCCACTCCAGGGCGAGTGCCGTCTTGCCCGCGCCGACGGGGCCGACCACGACGGTGAGCGGTCCGCGTACGCCGCGGGCGAGTTGGTCGGTGAGGCGGGGGCGCGGCACGATCCAGTCGGGGAGCGCGGGCACGGTGCCGGTGGGCTCCGCGCCGGTCGGCTCCGTGCCGGTCGGCTCCGTGCCGGTCGGGTTCTCGGGCATCGTGCACCTCGCTCTCGCAGTGCCGTGGACCCACCCCCGTACGGCAAGTGTGGTGCGGGGGCGGCACGTCCGGCACATGCCAGGCGCCATCTCACCCGGGTGAAGTTCCGGTGTGGGACGGCGCGTTGGCGGGGCCCGGTGCACGACCGGCGACTCCTTGGCCTACTTGGCCACGAGGGCCGCCACCAGTTCGTCCTCGCGGTCCTTCGTGAGCGAGGTGTGGATCACGGTGGGGTTGAAGGGGCGCAGCGCCTCGCGCACCCGGTCCGGCGTGGTGCGCCGGACGAGCGCGAAGACGGCGGCGCGGCCGGGTTCGAGGGCGCGCGCGGTCTCCTTGACGAAGGCGTCGTTGATGCCGATGTCGGAGAGCTTGCCCGCGACGGCCCCGGTGGCCGCGCCCACGGCGGCGCCGAACACCGGCATCAGGAAGAGCAGCCCGAACAGCGAGCCCCACAGGGCGCCGCCGGCCGCGGCGACTCCGGTGGTGCTGTGCGTCTGGTGGACGTGCATCTTTCCGTCCATGGTGCGCCAGGCCACCACGGCGTCCTCAAGTTCGAGGAGTTCCTGCCGGGACAGCTCGCCGGCCAGGCGCAGCACCGATTCGGCCTTTTCCTTGTCCGAGAATCCGAGTACGACGAGTTCTGCCATCAGGTCCTCCTGGGACGATTTCCGGGGGTGGGCTTGGAAGGGGCGGCAGGGCCGCCCAGGCGCTGGGTCGCCGCGGCGAGTTCGGCGAGCACCGGCCGCAGCGCCTCCTCGGTGAGGAAGCCCTCGGCGACCGGCACCCCGCCGGCGTCCCGCACGGCCCTGCGCAGATACGTCGCCCAGACGTGTTCGAGCAGGATGTACGCCGCCGAGGTGCCCGGGACGAGCGAGTCCGCGGTCTCCCTGATCTCGTTCGTGGTCAGGCCGAACGCATGGCCCTCGGCCAGGCTCGGATACGTCTCCTGGACCGCGCGGAGCCGCTCCCTGGGGATCCCGAGCAGCGCCGCGACGGTCTCGCCCATCCCCTCCTGCTGAAAGTCGAGGGTGAACAGGTCGCCACCGGACTCCTTGCCGACGAAGAGCATGTCGAGCACGCGGATCTGGGCGTTCGCCTCGAGGATCGCGAGTTCCTCGACGATGCGCCCCTCGAATTTGGCGTCGGGCCCGAACTCGATGGTGATCAGCTGCACCGGTCCGATGTCCGCCATGGTGTCTCCCTTCGGCCTTCGACATTCGGCCTCGACGTCCGGCCAGGGGCATCACAGCGGAGCCGCGTGCCGGGGCGCGTCACCCGTCGCAGGTGAGCAACGCGCTCCGGGGCGCGGCGACGCTGGCCGCGGGAGGTGCCGTGCCATGAGCGATGAAGAGGCCACCGGCCCCGACGAGCGGGCGGAACTGGAACGACTGCGCGCCGAGGTCGAGGTGCTGCGCGACCGCGCGGGCACTCAACGGCGGCGCCACGCCCGGACGTTCGCGCTGCGACGCGCGATCGCCGCGCTGCTCGTCGCGCTCGTCGCGGTGCTCGCGGTGACCTCCGTCGTCGGCGTGTGGGGGTCGCGGACCACCCTGAACACGGACCGCTGGATCGCGACGGTGGGCCCGCTGCCCGAGGACCCGAAGGTGAACGCGGCGGTGTCCAAGTACCTCGCGGACGAGATCTTCGACCAACTCGACGTGGAGCGGCGGCTGTCGGAGGCGCTGCCGCCGCGCGCCGCGTTCCTGGCGGGCCCGGTGACCGGGGCCGTGCACGACTTCATGCGCGAGAAGATCTCGGCGCTGATCGCGACGGACCGCTTCCAGGACCTGTGGCGGTCCACGAACCGGTTCGCGCACGAGCGGATGGTCGCGCTCGTGGAGAACCGCAACGACAACGTGAAGGTGAAGGGCGACACGGTCACGCTGAACCTGCTGCCCGTGGTGAACAACCTGCTGAACTCCCTCGAAGGCCAACTCCCCGACATCTTCGGCAAGAAGATCGACCTGCCGGCGCTGTCCTCCGGCGAGCTGCCGCCCGGCCTCCACGACCGGATCGAGAACGCGATCGGCAAGGACCTCCCGGAGGACTTCGCCCAGATCCGCCTCTACAACCGCCACGAACTCGGCCAACTCCAGGACGCCGTCCTGCTGTTCAAGCGCGCCCTGGTGGGCCTGCTGATCGGCGTCCCTGTCCTGCTCGCGCTGTCCCTGTGGGTGTCGCCGAACCGCCGCCGGACCCTCCTCCAGTTCGGTCTGTGGCTGGTGGTGACGGTGACCGTGCTGACCGCCGTACTGCGGGCCGTGCGGGACCAGTTGCTGGGCCAGATGCCGGAAGGGGTCTACCGCGAGGGGCTGCGCTCGGCGCTGTGGACCGTCTTCACGACGCTGCGGGAACGAGGCGACCAGCTCCTGTGGCTCGGCGTCGGCATCGCCGCCCTCTGCTACCTGGTCGGCCCGGGACGGCTCCCGAAGGCGCTGCGCGGCTGGACGGTGCAGGGCGCCCGCGCCACCGGCCACGGAATCGCGAAGGCGGGCCAACAGATCGGCGGGAACCAGCAGTTGCGGCCCTGGATCGCCCGGCACGCGGACGCGCTGCGCGTCGGCGGCGCCGTCCTCGCCGCCCTGGTGTCGATCCTGCTGTCGTCGTGGACCGGGCTGCTCGTCGTCGGCGTGCTGCTGGCCGCGTACGAGATCGCCGTCACGCTCGCGGCCCGCGAGGGGAGCTCACCCCCGGAAGGTGAGGCGCCCCCTCGCCCCCCTGCCGAGACTGGCGCCCCGGGCTGAGCCGCCTATCTCAAGCCCCGCAGGGGGCACCTCCCAGCGTTAGCCGGGGGAGATTGAGGCGCGGGGCCCGGGGGCAGAGCCCCGCGACCGCGACACCGGAGGACCGCGACACAAGGCACGGCGAGGGTACTGGGAGGACACATGAAGTCGCAGCCGCGCATCGGCCCGACCAGCGACGGAGCCGGACGCTCCCGCCTGTGGGGCCCGTACCTGAGCGAGCGGCAGTGGGGGACGGTGCGCGAGGACTACAGCCCCGGCGGCGACGCGTGGTCGTACTTCCCGCACGACCACGCCCGGTCGCGCGCCTACCGATGGGGCGAGGACGGTCTCGGCGGCCTCTGCGACGAGAAGCAGCGGCTGTGCCTGGCGGTCGCCCTGTGGAACGGCCGCGACCCGATCCTCAAGGAGCGCGCCTTCGGCCTGACCAACCAGGAGGGCAACCACGGCGAGGACGTCAAGGAGTACTACTTCTACCTCGACGCCACCCCCAGCCACTCGTACCTGAAGTACCTGTACAAGTACCCGCAGGCCGAGTACCCGTACAACGACCTCGTCGCCGTCAACGGGGCGCGCTCCCGGCAGGAGTTCGAGTACGAGCTGCTCGACACGGGCGTCTTCGCCGAGCACCGGTACTTCGACGTGACGGTGGAGTACGCGAAGGCGGACCACGACGACATCCTGATGCGGATCACCGTCGACAACCGGGGCCCGGACGAGGCGACGCTGCACGTGCTGCCCACGCTGTGGTTCCGCAACACATGGTCGTGGGGCGAGCACGCAGCCGACGCCCCGAGGCCCCGGCTGCGGGCGGCCGAGAGCCCGCGCTCGACCAGCACGATCCGCGCCGACCACCCGGAGCTCGGCAGCTACGACCTGCGCTGCGGCGGCGCCCCCGAGCTGCTGTTCACGGAGAACGAGACCGACAAGGCGCGCCTGTTCGGCACGGCGAGCGACACCCCGTACGTCAAGGACGGCATCGGCCGCCACATCGTCGAGGGCGAGCCGCACACCGTCAACCCGGCGCAGGAGGGCACCAAGGCCGCCGCCCACCACACACTCACCGTGCCCGCCGGCGGGTCCGAGACGTTGCGGCTGCGTCTCGGACCCGCCGGTGCCCAGCTCAATCTGGCGCGCGGTTTCGACACGGTGCTGCGGGACCGGATCGCCGAAGCGGACGCGTTCTACGCCGAGTTGACGCCGAAGGGCGCGAGCGAGGACGAGGCGCGGGTGCTGCGCCAGGCGCTCGCCGGGATGCTGTGGTCCAAGCAGTACTACGCCTTCGACCTGGAGACATGGCTGGCCGAGCACGATCTGACGCCGTGGAGCATGCCGCGCCCCGGCATCCGCAACCGCGAGTGGTTCCACATGGTCAGCGACGACGTCGTGTCGATGCCGGACAAGTGGGAGTACCCGTGGTTCGCGGCCTGGGACCTCGCCTTCCACGCGGTGGCCCTGTCCGTCGTCGACCTCGACTTCGCCAAGCAGCAGCTCGAACTCCTGCTGCGGGACTCGTACTTGCACCCCAACGGGCAGATCCCCGCCTACGAGTGGAGCTTCGGCGATGTGAACCCGCCGGTGCACGCGTGGGCCGCGTACTTCGTCTACACGGTGGAGAAGGAGACGACAGGACACGCGGACCACGCGTTCCTGGAGCGCACCTTCCAGAAGCTGCTCACGAACTTCACGTGGTGGGTCAACCGCAAGGACCCCAGTGGCCGCAATGTGTTTCAGGGCGGCTTCCTCGGCCTCGACAACATCGGCGTCTTCGACCGCAGCGCACCCCTTCCCACCGGCGGTTCTCTGGAGCAGGCGGACGGCACGGCGTGGATGGCGCTGTACTGCCAGTCGATGCTGCAGATCGCCCTCGAACTCGTCGAGCACGACGAGACGTACGACGAGATGGTCCTGAAATTCGTCGAGCACTACCTCTGGATCGCCGCGTCCATGGACCGCGTCGGTGACCTCGGCGACGAACTCTGGGACGAGGAGGACGGCTTCTTCTACGACGTGCTGCGGCTGCCCGACGGCCACGCGGAGCGCCTGAAGGTCCGCTCCATGGTCGGCCTGCTCCCGCTGTGCGCGTCCACCGTCTTCCAGCCGCAGCAGCTGGAGCGGCTCTCCGGCCTCGGCGACCGCCTGCGGCGCTTCGCGGCCCGCCACCCGTCCCTTTCAGTGACGCTGTCGCAGGCGCAGGCCGGACAGGCGGGCGGCCCGCGGCTGTTGTCGGTCGTGGACGAGAAGAAGCTGGTCCGCGTCCTGTCGCGGGTCCTGTCGGAGGACGAGTTCCTCAGCCCGTACGGAATCCGGGCGCTGTCCCGGCACCACGCGGAGCACCCGTACACGTTCTGGGTGCACGGCGACGAGTACAAGGTCGGCTATCTGCCCGCCGAGTCCGACACCGGCATGTTCGGCGGCAACTCCAACTGGCGCGGCCCGGTGTGGCTGCCGATGAACGTCCTCGTCATCCGCTCCCTGCTGCACCTGTACGGCTTCTACGGCGACGAGCTCACCGTCGAGTGCCCGACGGGATCCGGGGTCCGCAAGAACCTCTTCGAGGTCGCGGAGGACATCTCCGCCCGCCTCACCCGGATCTTCCTGCGCGACGCGGACGGCCACCGCCCGGTCTACGGCGGCCAGCCCCTCTTCCGCGACGATCCGCACTGGCGCGACCTCGTCTCGTTCTACGAGTACTTCCACGGCGACAACGGCGCCGGCATCGGCGCCTCGCACCAGACCGGGTGGACGGGCCTGGTCGCCGCCCTCATGAAGATCTTCGGCACCCTCGGCCCCGACGCCTTCCGGCCGCGGGCCGCGAGGAGGTAGCAGCGATGGCCGCACTGCCGGCACAGCCCGTGATCCACGAGGTCAACACCCGGGTCTGGCTGCGGGAGACGGGGCGGCGGCTCGGCCGCGAACTCGGCCTCGCGGACGTACCGAAGGACGTCTGGGACGAGATCACCCCGGACGGGGTCGACGCCGTCTGGCTGATGGGCGTCTGGGAACGCAGCCCGGAAGGCCGCGCCATCGCGCTGCGCAACCCCTCGCTGCGCGCCGCCTTCGAGCGCGCGGTCCCCGGCATCTCCGACGACGACATCGCGGGCTCCCCGTACTGCGTGCGCCGCTACGAGGTGGACGGGGCGCTCGGCGGGGCCATGGGCCTGGTCGCGGCGCGCGCCGAACTCGACCGCCGCGGCGTCGGGCTGCTGCTCGACTATGTGCCGAACCACGTCGCCCCCGACAATCCGTGGGTGGGCGAGCACCCGGAACTCTTCGTCCGCGGCGACTCCGACGACCTGCGCCGCGACCCGGACGGCTTCCTCGACACGGGACGCGCGGTACTGGCCCGGGGCCGCGACCCGTTCTTCCCGCCCTGGCCCGACGTCGTCCAACTCAACGCTTACACACCGGAGTTGCGGCACTCCACCGTGGAGATCCTGGACCACATCGGCCGGTTCTGCGACGGGGTGCGCTGCGACATGGCGATGCTGATGACCAACGACGTCTTCGAACGGACCTGGGGCGAACGGGCCGGAAACCGCCCCGCGGAGGAGTTCTGGACGCAGATCATCACCTCCGTCCGCCACCAGCACCCGGAGATGCTCTTCGCGGCGGAGGCGTACTGGGACCTCGAATGGGCCCTCCAGCAGCAGGGCTTCGACTTCTGCTACGACAAGCGCCTCTACGACCGGATCCTCGACCACGACGCCGCGTCCGTCCGCGCCCACCTGCACGCCGACGAGACCTACCAGCGGCGCCTCGTCCGCTTCCTGGAGAACCACGACGAGCCCCGCGCCGCACACACCATGGACCCGGCCAAGGAACGCGCGGCGGCCACCCTGATCGCCACGCTCCCGGGCGCCACCCTCTGGCACGAGGGCCAGTTCACCGGCCGCCGGGTCCAGCTCCCGGTCTTCCTCGACCGCCGCCCCGACGAGCCCCCGGACGACGACCTGCGCTCCTTCCACGAACGCCTGTTGTCCGGCGTCCACCACAGCGGCATGCGTACGGGTGCCTGGCGCATGGTCGACTGCGTCGGCTGGCCGGACAACGCCTCGGCCGCGTCCCTGATCGCCTCCTGCTGGACGGGCCCCGCCGGCCACTTCGCGACCGTGGTCAACCTCTCCGACCACCCGTCCCAGGGCCGCGTCCACCTCCCCTGGCCGGAACTCGGCCGTGGCCTCTGGCAGTTGACCAGCCTCCTCGGCACGGACCAGTACGAACGCTCCGGCGAGGAAATCCTGGACACCGGCCTGTACGTGGACCTGCCGGCGTGGGGGTCGCATCTGTTGTCGGCGGAGGTGTGACACGGTCCCGGGGCTCTGCCCCGGACCCCGCTCCTCAATCGCCGGAGGGGCTTGATTCGGCCCGCACCCGAAACGCCTCCACCGCACTCTCCACCGTGGGATAGAACGCCCCCGCCCCAAACATCCGCCCCAACCCGTACCGCTCCACCTTCCCCCTCACCGGATCCTTCATCTCGGCGAACACCAGCTCAACACCCCGCCCGCGCAGCGCCTCGTGAAGTTCCTCCAGCACATCCGCCGCCGTCGTGTCGACGTCCGTGATCGGCTCCGCCGCCACCACCACGCACCGCGGCTCGACCGCCTCCCGCACCGCCGCCCGCACCTCGTCCCGGAAGGACTTCGCGTTGGCGAAGAACAGCGGCGCGTCGAAGCGCAGCAGCACGAGGCCCGGCAGGAGCCGCGCGTCGGGATGCGAGCGCACGTCGTGGTAGCCCTCAAGTCCCGGCACCCGCCCCAGCACGGTGCTGTACGGCCACCACGCCCGCCGGAACACATTCAGAATCGAAAGCCCCACCGCGACCGCGATCCCCGGCAGCACCCCGAGCAGCGCGACCCCCAGGAACGCGGCCACGCACAGCCAGAACTCGGCCTTGCGCTGCCGCCACAGCCGCGCCGTACCCGACAGGTCGGCGAGCGACAGCGACGCCGTGATGACGACGGCGGCGAGCGCGGGCTGCGGCAGGTTCCGGAACAGCCCCGGCAGCAGGACGAGCATCAGCAGGATCAGCGCCGCCCCCACGAGCCCCGTCAACTGCGTGCGCGCACCGGCCCGTTCGGCGACGGCCGTCCGCGACCCGCTCGTACTCACGGGGAACCCCTGGAACAGCCCCGCCGCAGCGTTCGCGGCGCCGATGGCGATCATCTCGTCGTTGCCGCGCACCTCCTGGCCGCTTCGGGCGGCGAACGCGGAGGCGTTGGAGATGGTGTCGGCGAGGGACACCAGGGCGATCCCCAACGCGCCGACGAACAGCGGCCCGAGGTCGTCCCACCGCACATCGGGCACGGTGAACGGCGGCAGCCCCTCCGGCAGCCGCCCGACCAGCTTCACCCCGTGCTCCCCGAGATCGAACGCGACCGTCGCGCCGATGGCGAGCACCACCATCACGAGCACGGCCGGCACCTTCGGCAGCAGCCGCTGCAACACGAGGATGAGCGCGATGCAGCCGGCCCCCACCCCGACCGCCGCCGGAACCGCCGCCCCCTCCCCCAACTCCCGTACGACAGCCCGCACTTCCTCCACCAGCCCGTCCGCGTCCACCGAGAACCCGAACAGCTTCGGCAGCTGGCCGACGAGGATGGTCAGGGCGAGGCCGTTCATGTAGCCGATCATCGTCGGCTTGGAGATGAGGTCCGCGATGAAGCCGAGCCGCGCCACCCCCGCCAGGATCGTGATCGCGCCGACCATCAGGGCGAGTACGGACGCGAGGGCGACGGCGCGCCCGCTGTCCCCGCCCGACGCGACCAGCGGCAGCACCGTCGCCGCGATCATCGGCCCGAGCGAGGAGTCCGGCCCGAGCACCAGAATCCTCGAAGGCCCCGCGACGGCGTACGCGAGCAGGCACAGCACCGACGTATAGAGGCCGGTGATCGCGGGCAGCCCCGCCAGCTCCGCGTACGCCATGCCCTGCGGCACCAGCAGCGTGGTCAGGACGACGCCCGCGACGAGGTCCTTGACCAGCCAGGAACGCCGGTAGTCGCGCAGGGTCCGGACACCGGGCGGCACCGGCAGGGAGTTCAGCCGCACCGCCGGCTCACCTCCGCCGGGCGATCAGCTTGCCCAGCTCCCACAGCGCGAGGAGCGCGAGCGCCGGCAGCAGCGCCCAGCCGAACTGGCCGATGCTGAGCGGCACGGTGTCGAGGAGCCGGTTGAAGGCGTCGGTCTGCGTGACGAGCACGGCGAGCACGAACTCGGCGAGCATCGTCCAGTTGAGCTGCTTGCTGTCGAAGGTGTCGACGGTGAGCGCGGTCCCGGTCTGGCTGCGGCACTCGACCGCCGCCACGATCAGGCAGAGCGCGAACGCCGCGAACGCGATGGAGTTGCCGATGCGGACGCTGTCGTAGCGCGCCTCGCCGAGCTTGATGAGGCTCAGCAGCGCCACCGCGACGCCCGCCCCCGCGAGCCCCACCGTGAGCATCAGCGGCGGCGTCATCACCGGTTCGCCGCGCGGCCGCGGCCGCCGCGTCATGAGCCCGGCGCCGACCTTGTCGAAGCCGAGTGAGAAGCCGAAGGCGGCGTTGACGACGAAGTGGATCCACAGCACCTGCGCCGGGTTGAACGGCTCCGCGTCCGCGATGTCGAACAGCGAGGCCCCGAGGAAGGTAAGCACGAACACGACCAGCAGGATCAGCACGAAGCGGATGTACTTGGTGAGGTTGTCGTAGATCTTCCGGCCCTGCTCGACGGCGTGGATGATCGTCGCGAAGTTGTCGTCGGACAGGATCATCCGCCCGGCGTTCTTGGCGACCTCCGTGCCCGATCCCATGGCGACGCCGATGTCGGCGGCCTTGATGGCGGGCGCGTCGTTGACGCCGTCGCCGGTCATGGCGACCACGTCACCGTTCTTCTTCAGCGTCTCGGCGAGCAGCACCTTGTGCTCGGGCGCCACCCGCCCCACGACACCGATCCCGTCGATGCGGGCGAGCCGCTCCTCCTCGGGCAGCGCCGCGAACTCGGCGCCGAGGATCGCCTCGCCGCCGATCCCGATCTGCTCGGCGATCGCCGCTCCGGTGATCACGTCGTCGCCTGTCACCATGCGTACGCGAATGTGGGCGGCCTGCGCTGCGGCCACGGCGTCCTTCGACTCGGGGCGCGGCGGGTCGACCATGCCGACGAGGCTCGTGACCCTCAATTCCCGTACGAGGGAGAGCAGATCGCCGTCCGGGGTGAAGCCCGCGGGGTCCAGGTCGCGCGTCGCCGCGGCCATCACCCGGCGGCCCGCGCGCTCCATCCGCTCGACCTCGGCGTCGGCCCGGCCGCGCAGCTCGGCGTCGAAGGCGATGCCCGCGCCGCCGGAGAGGGCCGTGGTCGTGCGCGCGAGGACGGCGGGCGCCGCGCCCTTGACGAAGCAGCGCACGACGGGCCGACCCTGCCCGTCGTGCGCCGCATGGAAGGTGGCCATGAGTTTGTACGCGGGGTCGAACGGCAGCGTGGCGATCCGGGGCAGCCGCTCCCGGGTCGCGGCGACGTCGAGGCCCGCCTTGTGGCCGAGCACGAGGAGCGCGCCCTCGGTGGGGTCGCCGACCACTTCGCTGTCGACGAGCGAGGCGTCGCTGGCGACGAGGTACGGCAGGATCGCGTCCTCGATGCCGGGCGAGCTGCCCGCGGCGTGGTGGACGCGGCCCTCCAGGGCGTAGCCGGTGCCGGAGACGGTGTACCGGTCGAAGGCGTCGACGACCTCGACGACCGTCATCTGATTCATCGTCAGGGTGCCGGTCTTGTCGGAGTTCACGGCCGAGGTGAAGCCGAGTGTCTCCACGGACGGCAGGTCCTTGACGATGGCGTTGCGCTTGGCGAGGTCGAGCCCGCCGAGGGAGAGGATGGTCTGGGTGACCGTGGGCAGCGCCTCGGGAACGGCGGCGATGGCGAGGGACACCGCGCTGACGAACAGCGCGTCCCAGGGCTCGTCGCGGCCCCGGCCGAGCGCGAACATCACGACCATGGTGAGCGCGGCCGCCCCCACGATCCACAGCGTCAGACGGTTCAACTCCTTGGACAGCGGCGACATTTCGCGCCGCGTCGTCGTCAACATGCCGGAAATCCGGCCGAGTTCGGTGCCCGCTCCGGTCGCGGTGACGATCAGCAGACCGCTGCCGTGCGTCACCGGAGTGGTCATGAACGCCATGTCGCTCTGGTCGGCGGGCCCCAACTCCCCGCCCGGTTCCCGTATCGCGCGGACGTCCTTGGCGACCGGGACGCTCTCGCCGGTGAGCGCCGACTCGTCGATCTGCAGCGCCGTCGCGGCGACGAGACGGCCGTCGGCCGGTACCTCGTCGCCCGCCGCGAGCAGCACGACGTCCCCGACGACCACGTCCTCGGCGGGGATCTCGGCCTCCTTGCCGTCCCGTCGCACCCGCGCGGTCGCCTTCGTCATCGCCTTGAGGGCGTTCATGGCGCTGTCCGCCTTGCCCTCCTGACGCAGGCCGATGACGGCGTTGACGACGGACAGGGCGAGCAGCACCACGGCCGTGCCCCACTCCTGGATGGCGAGCGACACGATCGCGGACGCCACGAGGATGAGCTGCATGTACGAGGTGAACTGGCCGAGGATCCGGCGCAGCACCGGTACAGGGCGCTCCTCTGGCAGCGCGTTGGGACCGTCCTCGGCCCGCCGCCGAGTGGCCCGCGCGGTGTCGAGTCCCGCGGCCGGGTCGACGCCGAGCGCGCGGGCCACCGAGTCCACGGGCTCGGCGTACCAGAGGTGGGCCGGTGGGGCGCCGGGGCCGCCGGTCGCGGCGGCGGTCACCGGGCCCGCCGCCGTCCGGCCGCGTACGGGTCTGCGGCGGCCCCGGCAGGCGCCTCCTCCTCCAACTTCTCCTTCTCCAGCTCCAGTTCGCTCCGGGCCTCGGCCCCGACGACCGGGTAGCGCGGATCGATGTCCATGAGGGTGTGGGCGAGCACGGCCGCCGCACAGATCCGCGCGTACCACTTGTGGTCCGCCGGGACGACGTACCACGGGGCCCAGGACGTGCTCGTCGCGGACAGCATGTCTTCGAACGCCTCCTGGTAGTCGTCCCACCGGGCGCGCTCGCGCGCGTCCGCCGCCGAGAACTTCCAGTTCCGCTCCGGTACGTCGATGCGCTTGAGGAAGCGGACGCGCTGCTCCTCCTTGGACAGGTTCAGGAACAGCTTCACGACCCGGAACCCGTTGTCCGTCAGATACCGCTCCCACTCGTTGATCTCGCGGTAGCGGCGCCGCCACAGCGGCTTCCCGCTCCGCGCCCGCCCGGGAATCCGCTGGCGGGCGAGGAGTTCGGGGTGCACCCGCACCACGAGCACCTCTTCGTAGTGGGAGCGGTTGAAGATGCCGATCTCGCCGCGGCGGGGCAGCGCGCACGTGTAGCGCCACAGATAGTCGTGGCTCAGCTCGTCGTGCGAGGGCACCTTGAAGCCGGCCACGCGCACGCCCTGCGGGTTCACGCCGCTCATGACGTGCCGGATCATGCCGTCCTTGCCGCCGGCGTCGAGGGCCTGGAGGCACAGCAGCACTCCGTGGGTGCCCTCGGCGGCCAGCCTGCGCTGGTGGTCGGCGAGCAGGGCGACGCCCTCGCGCAGCAGCTCCTGGCCCTGCCGCTTGTTCTTCAGCCCCGACTTGCGTGCGGGGTCGAAGTCCTTGGACAGGTGCACCTTCGTGCCGGGCTCCACCCGCAGGGGGGCGATGAAATCGGCGATCCACTTCTGCCGCGCCCGTCCGTCCTTCATGAGGCCCCCGGTCAGTACACGGTCGGTCAGTACACGGCCGATCAGTACACGGTGTCGCGCTTCACGACGCACAGGCCCCAGATCACCAGCGCGTCGATCGCGATCAGGGTCAGGGACCAGAACGGGTAGTACGGGATGGACAGGAAGTTGCCGATCATGATGAGCGCGGCGAGGACCACGCCGAGGATCCTGGCCCACTTCACCGCGACGAAGAGGCCGAAGCTGACGACGACGGCGACCGCGCCGAGGATCAGGTGGATCCAGCCCCAGGCCGTGAGGTCGAACTCGAAGGTGTAGTCACGGGTGTTGAGGAACACCTTGTCCTCCAGAACCGCCATCAGGCCGCGGCAGAAGTCCATGGTGCCCGCGATGAAGAGCATCACCGCCGCGAAGATCGTCAGCCCGCCGGCGGCCGCTTCTTTCGCGCTGCCCATGCCGTGCCGCGAAGTGGTCGAGGTGGCCATCACAGGACCCCCAAGCTAGAGAAAGGCCAGAGCAGGGTGCCCAAGCGGCACCGCTGTGGGGCCGAGTGTTGTTCCCGGGCCCGCGAGGGGCGTCACCCTCCGGGGGTGACGCCCGCACTCGGCCACACCCGGAGGCTGACGGGGGTCGGGGCGGTCGGCGGAAGCGAGGCGATGAGCGTGGCAAGCACCCCACAGGCGCCCGGCACCGAGAGCCGCGCCCGGCGGCGCCGCATCCTCGCGCCGCTCGCCCTCGCCCAGTTCATCTGCAGCTTCGCCGGCTCGAACATGAACGTGATGATCCAGGACATCAGCGAGGACCTGGACACCACTGTGCAGGGCGTACAGACGGCCATCACGGTGTTCCTGCTGGTGATGGCGGCGCTGATGATCCCCGGCGGCATCCTCGCCGACCGCTACGGCCGCAAGCGCTGCCTCGGCCTCGGGCTCGCGATCTACGGCGTGGGGGCGCTGCTCAGCGCGGCGGCCCCCGGCCTCGGTGTCCTCATCCTCGGCAACTCGATCCTGGAGGGCATCGGCACCGCCCTGCTCATCCCCCCGGTCTACATCCTCACCACCCTCCTGTTCACCGAAGTGACCAGCAGGGCAAGGGCGTTCGGTGCGATCATGGCGATGGGCGGCATCGGCGCCGCGACCGGGCCCCTCCTGGGCGGGCTGATCACGTCGGCGATCAGCTGGCGCGCGGCGTTCGTCTTCCAGGCGGCGGTGATCGCCGTCATCATCGTGCTGGGCCGCCGGCTCCACGATCCGCTGCCCGCCGACCCGGACCTCGACTTCGACACGGTGGGCGCGATCCTGTCGGCGACCGGACTCGTCCTCGTGGTCCTCGGCATCCTCGCGGCGGACGACAACGCCTGGCTCATGGGCGCGCTCCTCCTGATCGGCGCGCTGGTCCTCCTGGCGTTCTTCCGCTGGGTACGCAGGCGGGAGCGCACCGGCGCCCAACCCCTCCTCCCCACCGGCCTGTTCCGCGACCGCACCTCGAACCTCGGCCTGATCACGCAGCACACCCAGTGGCTGATCCTCATGGGGGTGTCGTTCGTCGTCGCCACGTACCTCCAGGTCGTACGCGGCTACGACGCCATCGGCACCGGCGTCATCTTCACCGCGTCGACCGTGGGCCTGCTCATCAGCTCGCTGGCCGCGGAACGGTTCGCGAGGCGCCGCGAGCAACGCACCCTCGTCATGGCGGGCTTCGCCGTCACCGTGTGCGGGATCGGCCTCCTCCTGGCCATGGCGCACGGCTCCCCGAAGGCGTGGACGTCCACGCCCGGGCTGCTCCTCATCGGCCTGGGCCTCGGCGTGATGCTGACACCGTCCGTGAACGTCGTGCAGTCCAGCTTCCCCGAAGACCTCCAGGGCGAGATCTCCGGCCTCTCCCGCAGCGTCTCCAACCTCGGCTCCTCGGTGGGCACGGCGCTCGCGGGCACGATCCTCGTGGCGGACCCGGCCGTCGGCCCGTACGCGGTGGCGCTGGTGGTCCTCGCCGCCATCGGCCTCGGCGGCCTCGGCGCGGCGGCGCTGCTGCCGCACACACCACCGGCCCCGGATCACTCGTAGCCGCGGTCGTACGTCACCGTGGTCCGCACCACCAGGTCCTGCACCGCCGCGCGCCGCCTGCTGAACGGTATCCACAGCAGCCCCAACGGAAAGCTCACGGACAACGCCGCCCGCGCGAGCGCCCGTACGATCCTCAGCCGCCGCCCCACCCGATCCGTCACGCACACCCCCATCAACCGGCCGCCCGGCGTGGCCCCCATCGCCACCCACGACCCCCCGAGATAACACACGGCCAACCCCCAACCCACCGGCCCGGACACCCAGTTGGGCACATCCGGCAACCGGAACGGCGGCCCGACCACCATGAACCGCGCACACGCGGCCCCCACCTCGACGACGAGCCCGACGACGGCCAGCACGAGCGCGTCGACGAGAGCGGCGACACCACGCGAAACAATCCCGGCAGCGCGCCCCGCACTCACGGCGAACGCTCGTCGAGGGGCTCATCGAGGAGCTCACCGGGAGGCCCGACACGCCGCAACAACCGGTCGGCGAACCGGTTGACCCCCCGGTCCCCCCGCTGCCCCAGCACCCGCACCGCATCCACCACCTCCACGGTGAGCCCTCCCCCGGTGTCCCGCACGATCCGCCCAAGATCAATCTCCCGCAACACCCCACGGGTGAGCCCCACAAGATCGAACCGGGCAAGGATGGCGTCGACGTCAATCCGGGCGGCGATGCGGTCGACGTCTATGCGGTCGGCGACCCGGTCGACGTCGACGCGCTCGGCAACCCGATCCACATCGACGCGATCAGCCACACGGTCGACGTCCACGCGGTCGGCGACGCGGTCCACATCGACGCGGCTGGCCACACGGTCGACGTCCACGCGATCGGCGACGCGGTCCACATCGACCCGGTCGGCAACCCGGTCCACATCGACGCGGTTGGCCACGCGGTCGACGTCTACGCGGTCGGCAACCCGATCGACATCAACCCGATCGGCAACCCGGTCCACATCCACTCGCGCCGCAACCCGGTCCACATCCACCCGGTCCGCGACACGATCCACGTCCACCCGATCGGCGACCCGGTCCACGTTCACCCGATCCGCCACCCGGTTCACATCCACCCGATCCGCCACCCGCTCGACATCGACCCGGTCGGCGATCCGGTTCACGTCGACGCGCGCGACCACCTCGTCCAGGTCCACGCAGTCGAGCACCACACCGACCGACCGGCGAATCACCAGTCGTGGCACCGCCCCCAGCGCACCGAACACACCCCGCGCCACCCGGCCGACGACCGCCACGGCGCCCTCCGCGTCCACCTCACCCATTCCGTTCACCCATTCCGCGACCGAAGCAGCGCGCTGCGCGCCCGGCATCCTCCGCGGCGGGTGAGTGCCGCGGCCGTCAGCCGGCGGCGGGCGGGAGTTCGGGGGCGCCGCGCCGCTCCCCGACGAACCCGAAGGCCAACCCCCGCCGCGCCGCGAGGAGTCGGGCGAGCCGCAGCACGCTGAGCCCGCTGGACCCGAGGTCCCGCACCTCCCGTACATCGACCAGCACCCCCTCCCCACCCGGCCGGATCGCCCCGTGCAGCACCCGTCCGATCCACGCCTCGGCGCCCGGTTCGATGGCGCCACGTACCTCGATCACCAAAATCCCCGCGGCACACCGCACCACCACGGGCGCGGGCTTCGTCCGCCGACCGATCCACATCATGGACAAGTCCCCCCGAACGCACCGGACATGGGAGGACAGCATCGAGAGAGCTCGATTCCCCGGCATCGCTCCGCAGGGGTGAACACCGCCGCGAGACCGTCGACAACCGGCCACGTACGCAGTGTTGATCATCGCCGGGGAGGTTCTTAGTGTCGTCCCCGGCACGGCCCTCCAGCACGGCCCTGACGAAGGTGGAGCACCGCATGACTCACGTAGATCAGGATCAGATACGGCACGGCGGCCCGAGCCGCCGTCACGTCATCGGCGGCGCGGCCGCGCTCACGGCGGTGGCCGCGACAACGTTGCCGACCGCCCCGGCCCACGCCGCCGCCCCCTCCGACCTCACCCGCTGGAAGAGACAAGCCGCACGGGTGACCATCACCCGCGACGACTGGGGCATCCCGCACGTGGTCGGCAGGACGGACGCCGACGCGGTGTTCGGGATGATGTACGCGCAGGCCGAGGACGACTTCAACCGCATCGAGCGCAACTACCTGGTGAGCCTCGGCCGACTCGCCGAGTCCGAGGGCGAGTCCGCGCTCTGGCAGGACCTCCGCCAGCGCCTCTTCATCGACCCCGAGGCACTCAAGAAGCAGTACGCGACGCAGTGCCCGCCCTGGCTCCGCGCCCTGATGCGCGCGTGGGCCGACGGCCTGAACTACTACTTGGCGACCCACCCCGACGTACACCCCCGCGTCCTCACCCACTTCGAACCGTGGATGCCACTGAGCTTCTCCGAGGGCAGCATCGGAGGTGACATCGAATCGGTGGCACTGAGCCAACTGGAAGCGTTCTACGCCGACCGCGAGCTGCCCCTGACCGAGGACGAACGCGGCCTGAGGTTCCGCGAGCCCTCCGGCTCCAACGGCATGTCACTCGCCCCGAGCCACACCCGCGACGGCCACGCCCTCCTCCTCATCAACCCGCACACCAGCTTCTTCTTCCGCTCGGAACAACATGTGACGAGCGAGGAGGGCCTCGATGTCTACGGCGCCGCGACCTGGGGCCAGTTCTTCATCTACCAGGGCTTCAACGAGGACACCGGCTGGATGCACACCTCCTCCGGCGTCGACAACATCGACGAGTTCGCGGAGACCGTCGACCGCGCGCAGGACGGCACGTACACCTACCGCTACGGCGACGAACAGCGTCCACTGACGACCCACCAAGTCACCCTCGCCTGCCGCACGGACGACGGCCACCTCCAGCGGCACACCTTCACGACGTACGCGAGCCACCACGGCCCGATCGTCCGCGAGGCGGACGGCAAGTGGATCGCGTGCGCCCTGATGAACAAGCCGGTGGAAGCCCTCAAGCAGAGCTATCTGCGCACGACGACCCATGACTACGGCGAGTACATGAAGGTCGCGGAGCTGAAGGCCAACAGCTCCAACAACACCCTCTTCGCGGACTCGAAGGGCGAAATCGCCTTCCTGATGCCGCAGTTCATGCCGGTCCGCGACGACCGCTTCGACTACATGAAGCCGGTGGACGGCAGCGACCCGGCCACCGACTGGCAGGGCCTGCACACCCTGGACAGCATGCCGCGGGCGGTGAACCCGAAGAGCGGCTGGGCCTACAACAGCAACAACTGGCCCTGGACGGCGGCCGGTACGGACAGCCCGCACGCCTCGGACTACCCCCGCTACTTCGACAAGGCGGGCGAGAACCCGCGCGGCCCGCACGCCATCCGCGTCCTCACCTCCAGCGACAGCTTCACCCCTCAGTCCCTCATCGCCGGCGCCTTCGACCCCTACCTCACCGCCTTCGCCCGCCTCCTGCCAGGACTGGTGAAGGCCTGGGACCAACTCCCCTCCGGCGACGCCCAGAAGAAGAAACTCGCCGACCCGACCGACCTCCTGCGCACCTGGAACCACCAGTGGTCCAGCCGCTCCACGGCCACCTCCCTCGCGGTGTTCTGGGGCGAGGCCCTGTGGGCCCTGGTGTCGAAGGCGGCGGCGGACGCGGGCCTCACGGTCTGGGACTACATGGCCGACCACGCCACCGACACCCAGCGCCTCACCGCCCTCGAATCGGCGGTCGACCGCCTGACGAAGGACTTCGGCGACTGGCGGGTCCCCTGGTCCGAGATCAACCGCTACCAGCGCAACGACGGCGCCATCACCCAGACCTTCGACGACGCCTTGCCCAGCTACCCCGTCCCCTTCACCTCCGCCCAATGGGGCTCCCTCGCCTCCTTCGGCGCGAAGCGCTACCCGGGCACGAAGCGCTACTACGGCACCAGCGGCAACAGCTTCGTCGCCGTCGTCGAATTCGGCCCGAAGCTGCGGGCCTGGGCGGTGACGGCGGGCGGCGCCAGCGGCCACCCCACCTCCCCGCACTTCGGCGACCAGGTCAAGCGGTACGCGAGCGGGGACCTTCGACCCGTTTACTTCTACCCGTCGGACCTGGCGGGGCACGTGGAACGGAGGTACCGGCCGGGCGAGTAGCACGGCTCCGGCGGCGAGCGGCGGCGAGCGTGCCCGCGCCCCTGTGAACAGGACGTTTACCGGGCCGCGGGTATCGTCGACCGGGTCGGCTTCCGTTGGCGTACTGCCCAGTCGTGTGCTGCCCTGGCATCTGAAGCGTGCTCATGGGCGGAGGCAGTGAACGGCCGCGGGACCTGCCATGAATGCCTTGGCGCATGGGCACCGACACCGTGCCGACACGGGGACCGCCCCGTTCCGACGCCGAAGCAGAGGAAGCCATGCCACAGCCTCACGTACCCGCCTTCTTCGTAGCCGGCGACTCCGTCGCCCAGCAGCGACCGGCGGAGAACGAGACGCTCTCCGGCTGGCCGCAGCACCTTCCCTCGTTCTGCACGCGGCGCCTGGACGTCTTCAACTTCGCGCACGACGCCCGCAACGCGGGGAACTTCCTCCGCGACAAGGCGATACACGTGCTGAACCTGATACGCCCCGGCGATCTCTTCCTGGTGGCGTTCGGATCGACCGACCAGCATGTGAGCCGCGGGGACCTGTACACCTCGCCCGAGGACTACCAGGACTTCCTGAGACGGTACGTCTCGCTCGCCCGGGAGCGGGGAGCGGTGCCGGTGATCGTGACACCGGTCTGCCAGGCCGAGTTCGCCGCGGACGGGTCCGTCGCCGACACCTCCGACGGCTATCCGCTGTACGCGCGGGCCGTCGCGGAGCAGACCGGCGCCCCGTTGCTCGACCTCCACCGGATCACCGAGTCCCTGTGGCGACGCCTCGGGCCCGAAGCCACCCGTGCGTACTTCCGCTGGTACGACGCCGGGGAGAGCGAAGAGACGCCGCGCGGACGCGTCGACACCACGAACCTGAACCGGGAGGGCGCCCGCCGGATCGCCTGGCTGCTCGCCCAGGAGACCGCCCGCCTGGGCCTCGTACCGGAAGCCGCCCTGAGCGATCCGCCCGAGCCCCTCGACCTCGGCGAGCGCCCGCGGCCCGCGGAGCCTGCGCCGGACGCGCCGCTCCCCGACGAGGCCGCCTCGAACGGGATCGCTTCCAGGAGCGTCAGGAACGGCTCCTTCATCACCGCCGACGCCAATTTCGCGGGCACGGCCGCCCGTGGCATCACCCGCGTCGTCTTCGTCGAGGACGCGGCCGTGATCGGGAGCACCGGCGTCGGACCGGGTGGCCACTGGATGTGGCGGCGGCCGGTGCACTGGGCGGGCGGACAGCACCGGATCGGCCTGTACGGCCTCACGGAGGCGGAGCCGACCGGCCGCACCGCGCTCTCCTTCACCGTCGTCGACGAGGTGGCGGCGCCCCGGGTCACCGCGCCCCGCCCCGGCCGCCTCACCGGACCGCTGCCCCTCCTGCGCGGCACCGCGACCGGGGCGCGCAAGGTGGTGGTTCTGGTGAACGGCCGATGGATCGGGGAAGCGCCCGTCCTGGCCGACGGAGCCTGGCAGTTCCAGCACCCCGACCCGTGGCCCCCGGGCGAGCACACGCTGACGTTCCTGGCGCTCTTCAACGAGGTGCGCTCCCCCGCCACGACCCACCGCCTGCACGTGGCGGAGCTCGACGCGCTCGACAGCCCGCTCGGCCCACGGCCGCCATCCCTCGCCGACGCCCGCTGACCCGACCGCATCCGGCCCCGCGCCGCCCGACTCGTACGGATGGCAGTCACCATGCCCCACCCTCCCGCCGAAGCCGGCACCACCGGTCGCGCCACCCCCAAGGTGTCCGTCATCGTGGCCGTCTACAACGCGATGCCGTATCTCACCGAGTGCCTCGACTCGCTCGTCCGGCAGAGCATCGGCCTCGACAACATCGAGGTCATCACCATCGACGACGTCTCCACCGACGAGAGCCGCGAGACCCTCGACGCCTACGCCGCCCGCCACCCGCAGATCCGCGTCGTGCACCGGAAGAAGAACTCGGGCGGGCCGAGCGAACCCCGCAATCAGGGCCTCGACCTGGCCAGGGGCGAGTTCGTGTACATCGTCGACGCCGACGACTACCTCGGGGACGAGGCGCTGGAGCGCATGGTCACCATGGCCGAGGCGCAGGGCAGTGACATCGTGCTCGGCAAGATGGTGGGCACCGGGGGCCGGGTCATGTCCGTCAAGGCGTTCCGGCACGCACCCGTCGCGCCCCTGTTCACGTCCGAGGTGTACCGCTCGCTGAGCCCGATGAAGCTGTACCGGCGCAAGATGCTCGAGGACCGGGGGATCCGCTTCGCGACCGACCTGTGGCTCGGCGAGGACCAGGTCTTCGTGACCGAGGCGTATCTGGCGGCCGACGTGATCTCGGTGGTGGGCGACTACACCTGCTACTACGTCGTGCGGCGCACCGTGGGCACGAGCCTGACCCAGCGCAGCAAGACGGCCCACGAGCGGGTGGCGCACATCCAGCGGGTGATGGGCCTGGTCGACGACCGGGTGACGGACCCGGTGGGGCGGCGCACGCTGCTCGGGCGGCACTTCCGGGCGGTGCTCCACAAGACGCTGGTGCCCGTCATCGGGTCGTACCGCTTCAACGCCAAGGTCGGCCACAAGCGGTTCACCGACGACTTCGTGGCCGACACGATCCGCTACTCGCTGGAGCTCTTCGACCGGCACTGGGACGACGGCTTCCTCCAGGCGATCCCCCCGTACGACCGGCTGCTGGTGCACTGTCTGCGCAACGACAAGCTCGACGAGCTGATCTACCTCGCCTGGGCGCACCCCCACCGGGACGACGCGGAGCTGTTCGTCGAGGACGGCCACGCCTACCGTCTTTGGCCGTTCTTCCGCTTCCACCGGTCCGCCGAGGAGCGGATCCCGGACGAGCTGTACGACGTCACCGGCACGCTGCCGGCTCGGGCCCACGCCTCCCGGCTCGACTACACCCCGGAGAACGGGACACTGCGCGTACGTGTCCACGGCTCCATCGGGCCCCTGGAGTGCGGGGACACCTCGGCGGAGCTGCTTCTGAGGCGGCGCGCCGACGGAGTCACCCAACGGATTCCCGCGCACGGCTCCGGCGAGGACGGCTGGGCCGCCGAGTTCACCCTCGCCGAGGTCACGGCGGAAGGCGGTCAACTCCCGGACGGCATCTGGGACTTCTGGGTGGGCGTCACCAGCCGGGGTGTCACGCGGGAGGCGCGGCTCACGACGGCGGGCGCGCTCGCGCCGGAGGCGAACGAGCACCACCTCGACCCGCCCAGCGGCCGCTATGTGCGCGTGTACGGGACGAAGGGCGGCTACGCGGCGCTCGACGTCGGCGGCGAGACCGTTCCGGTCACCGCGACGCTCGTCGGACAGCGTTGGCAGAACGACGAGCTGCTGTACGAGGTCGACGTGGCGTCGGAGGCCGTGCCGCTCGCCGACGTTCGCCTTTCCGGACTGCTCAAGGGGCGCGTCACGGAGGACGACCCGGAGTTCCCGGCGTCCGTAGCGGCCGACGACAGCGGGCACGCGCGCTTCACCGCCGTACTGGAACCCGCACGGCACTCCGCGGACGGGGCCGGGTTCCCCGCCGATGTGTGGGAGGTGCATGTCCGGGTCGCCGCCGACGGCCTGGCCGAACGGCCGGTGCGGCTGCGCACCGCCGAGGCTCCCGGAGACGGCCCCCGGGTCGGGCGCACGCTCCTCGTGCCCACGTCCTCCGGTACGGCCATGGGTGTCACGCCCTATCTGACGCGGGGCGGCGCCGTGGCGCTCGACTCCGCGGGCCGGTACTTCCCGCCGTCGGCCGGTCTCCGGATCACCGGCGTGTCCCTGTCGCCGGACGGAGCGACGCTCGACGTCGTCGGCCAGGTGGGCGTCCTCGACCGGCCGGAGGGCCGTCTCCAGCTGCGGGTCTCGGCCGACGAACAGGCCGAGGACGCCGCGCTCCCGCTCCCCTTCCCCGCCGCCCCCGAGGACCCGGTCCTCGAAAGCACGGCCACGTGGCCGGAGTTCAGCGCGCACGTGAGCGCCGCGGATCTCGGCCTGGACGCGCTCCCCGCCCACGCGACGCTCCGGCTCGAACTCGCGCTGCCGGAGGAGACCGTCGCCTCGGCGGCCCACAAATGGAGCCCGTCGTAACGCGGGCTTCGACCGGACCGGCGTTCGAGAGTCTCCTACGGAATTCGGGAGTGGGCCCACGTGGAAACCGTCATCGGTGCCGACGCGCGAGAGCGTTGGAGTTCCGCACCTGCCGTCTACATCCTCGGCGACTCCGTGGCCAAGCTCGTCGCTCCCAAGCGCCGCGACCGCGCCGGCTGGGGCGAGGAGTTGGAGCGGCTGTTCACGGACGAGGTGCGGGTCTACAACTTCAGCAGGAAGGACTGGTCGGTCCTTCGCGCGGCCGAGATCTTCCTGCCTTCCGTCCTGAACACCCTGCGCCGCGGCGACATCGTCCTCATCGCGTACGGCCATGTCGACCAGCAGCTGCACCGCCACGACCGGTACGTCGCCCCGGCGGACTTCCGCTACGTCCTGGGCAGGATGGCGGAGCGGGTGCGGGAGCGCGGCGGGGTTCCGGTGTTCGTCACGCAGGCCGCCCGTTCCGGTTTCTACGAGGACGGCACCGTCATCGACGCCACCGGCGGGTACGCCGAGTTGGTGCGCAAGGCCGCCGCCGCGCACGAGGTGCCCGTGCTGGACCTCCATGAGCTCACGGCACGCCTCTTCCGTTCGATCGGCCCCCACGAGACCCGCCTCTACTTCAACTGGTTCGGCGCCGGTGAGCTGCCGGAACTGCCGGAGGGCCAGATCGACACCAGTAACTTCAACCGGGCCGGCTGCGCCCGCGTCGCCGCGCTGATCGCCGAGGAACTGAGGTCCCAGGGGCTCGTCGAGGCCCGCTGGTTCCAGTCCCCCGCCCCCGTGCCGCCCCCGCTCCCCGGCCGCGCCGAGTGGGACACCGCGAGGATCGAGGCCGAGCTGGCCCGGCGTGCCGGGGTCCCCGAGCTCCCGGTCGAGGTGACCTTCCAGGACCCCGCCCCGGGCACCGTCGTGCTGCCGCGCCGCCGCTTCCGCGGCACCGCGGGCAAGGGGGTGCGGCACCTCGTCTTCTTCATGGACGGCCGCCCGGTGGGCGAGACGACGGTCGGGCCGAAGGGCACCTGGCTGTGGCGCCTTGCCTACTACTGGCCCGAAGGCCGGCACACGCTCACCGCGATCGGCCTGACCGACAAGGCGGCCACGATCCCGGTCGAACTGCCGCTGCGGGTGATCGCCACCCTGGAGGCCCCGACCGTGACACATCCGCTGCGCGGCCGGTTCGTGTCGGGCGGCAGACCGGTCCTCGCGGGAGTGGCGAGAAACGCCCCGATGGTCGTCGTCCTCCACCAGGGCCGCCGGATCGGGGAGGCCAAGGTCGACGACAGCGGCCGCTGGTCGTTCACCCCGCCCGACCCCTGGCCCGCCGGTCAGCACACGGTCCGGGTCGTGGCGTGTCACGGCATGGTCGTCTCGCCGCCCGCGGACTGGCGGGTCGAGGTCATGGAAACCGTCGCCCCGCCCCCGGAACTGCCGGGCGCGGACACGCTCCCGACCGCGTTCCGGGAGTGGTGGCCCGTGGTCCGGAGCGAACCGTAGAGCGGCACTCGGCAGGACCTGGAGCCGCATTCGGAAGACCTGAAGGGAGGAAGCCCACCATGCGCACCGAGACCGGGCCCGGCGGTCCACGCCCGGCGGATGTCAGCGTCCTGCTGCCCGTCCGCGACGGCATGCCCGAGCTCGGCAGGTGTCTGAAGTCGCTGGGCCGGCAGACGCTGCCGCCCGAGCGCATGGAGGTGATCGTCGTCGACGACGCGTCGACGGACGGCAGCGCCGAGGAGGCGGACTCCTTCGCGGCCGGTGCGGGCCCCGCCGTCTCGGTCGTCCGCCGCGAGGCACCCGCCGCGGCCCCCGGTGTCGTACGCAACCAGGCACTCGCACGGGCCACCGGACGGTACGTGCTGTTCGTCGACCCGGCCGACCACCTCGGCGACGAGGCCCTTGAACGCATGCTCGCGACGGCCGAGCGCGATGGCGCCGACGTCGTCGTCGGCAAGGTCGCGGGCGGCGGCCTGCGCGGTTTCGAGAAGCAGGCGTTCAAGGCGAAGCCGGGCGAGGAAGGGGCGCGGGCGCAGGCCCTGCGCCACCTCGGCGTGATGAAACTGTTCCGGCGCGAGCCGCTGTCCCGGCACCGGATCCGTTTCGACGCCGCCCTGCACAGCGGCGAGGACGTCGTCTTCGTGGCCGAGGCGGTGGCCGCCGCGGCCCGGGTGTCCTTCGTGTCGGACTACGTCTGCTACCGCCTCGGGCAGGCGCACGCCCCGGAGGACGGCGTGGTGCCGCGGGCACGCGACTGCGCCGAGCGGTCCCTGCCGTTCTTCCGGGCCGCCGCCGAGGCCACCCGGCGGTCCCGGGCCACGGTCGAGGCCGAGCGGATGCTGTCCGTGCTGATCGGGCACCACATCGACGAGATGCTCTCGATCCTCGACTCCGACGCTTCGTACTGCGAGCGGCAGTGCGCGGTCCTGGAGCTGCAGCGGATGCGCCAGACGTACTGGAGCAACGGCATCGGCAGACGGGTGGGCCTGTATCCGGCGCTGTGTTCGTTCGCCGCGGACCGCGGGCTCTTCGACGAGGTGTCCTATCTGGCGGTCAACCGCCGCTTCTCGCACCGCGCGCGGACCGTCGTGGAGGGCAACCGCGTCTACCGCGCCTTCCCGTTCTTCCGCGCCCACCGCGGCCCCGGCAACCCCCTGCCCGACCACGTCTTCGACGCCACCGACCGGCTCCGGGCGAGGGCCGAACTTCTCCAGGCGGACCAGTCGGGACCGGGCCGGGTGGAGCTCGCCGGGTTCGGCTACGTCGGCTCCCTCGACAGCTCCAAATGCACGGTCACCCTGCACCTGCGCCGACGCGGCGGAGAGGGGTCCCTGGTGCTCCCGGTCGACGCCTGGCCGACCCCGTTCCTGACGCGCGAGCGCGGCGACGGTGTGCACGACTACGACGAGGCCGGCTGGCGCACCGCGCTGGACTTCGAGCGGGTCGACTGGTCGCGGAAGCGGCCGGGGCCGTGGGACTTCTGGGTCATCGTCGCCTCCGGCGGGATGGCCAAGGAGGCCCGTCTGAAGGCTCCGGCGCGCGTCGGGAAGGCCCTGGACGAGGGCCTGTTCACGGGCAACGACGCGACGCGGGTGCGGGTGTACCGGACGCCCGGCGGCTATCTGGCCTGCGAGCTCACGGCGGGCCCCGGCGCGGGTGGGGCGCGATGACACTTTCCGACACCCGGTCCACGCAGGACCCTTCCCTCGACCCGGCCGACGGGGAGCAGGCGACGTCGCCGTCCCCGGGGCGCCGCCTGCTGAACGCCGCGCGCGTGTCCGCCCGGTGGGTCGCGGGCAACGCCCTGCTCCTGGTGCTGCTCGGGTCCTACGTCGCGATGGCGTACGGCGTGGCCACGCTCTCGCACTGGTTCTTCGCCGTCGGCATCCTCGTCAGCTACGGCGTCGATCTCGCCTTGCCGTACGTGAAGTCCAACGCGCTGTCGCTGCTGCGCAAGAACCGCTTCGGCCTGACGATGCGTTTCCTGATCCGTCAGCTGTTGCTGATCGGCTTCTTCGGCGAGTTCCCGGGCTTTCCTCGGCATGCCACCGCGTTACTGGCCTGCGGTTTCATCTATCTCTTCGTGTTCCTGGTGCTGTACGGGCTGCCTTTGGAGACCGCGAAGCGAAAACACCGGGCGATTCCGGTGACGGTGCGGACCCTGGACCTCGGCGAGGCCATTCCGCCGCCGCTGCCCCGCAACCTCGTCTATCGCAGCTACGTCCGCAAGATCCTCTATCTCGACGTCCTGATCTCGGCCGGCGCGACGGCGTCGATCGTCAGCGACGAGGTCGCCTGGCTGTATCTGGGCGTCGGGGCGCTGATCTTCGTGTCGATCGTCGCGATGTCCGTCATGCTGCCGCAGGCGATACGGGCGCACCGGGTGCCGGAGCGCGAGGACTCGCTCGCCGCGGTCAACCGGGCGCTCGGCTATGCCAGGCCCGAGGTGGTCGTGTACTTCAGTTTCGCCTCGGCCTCCAGCGATTTCATGTACCAGGTGAACATGTGGCTGCCGGTTCTGAAGAGCACCGGCAGAAGCTGTCTCGTCGTTCTGCGCGAACGCCGTTCCATGGAACTCCTCGCCCCCACCGACATTCCGGCCCTCTGCGTTCCGAAGGCCGACGACCTGGGCGAGATCCACCTCCCGTACGCTCGCGTCGTGCTCTATCCCGGAAACGCCGGAAAGAACGTGCACATGCTGGGCCGCGCGGAAATGAAGCACGTCTTCGTCGGGCACGGCGACAGCGACAAGCTCGCCTCCAGCAACCGGGTCAGCAAGACGTACGACGAGATCTGGGTGGCCGGCATGGCGGGCCGGGAGCGCTACCGCAGGCTGCGCGGATCGATCCCCGACGAGGCCATCGTGGAGGTCGGCCTGCCGCAGCTCGACGAGGTCGAACCGGCCGCCCCGGAGGCCAGGCAGCACCCGGCCGTGCTGTACGCGCCGACGTGGGAGGGCTGGACGCGGGAGGGCGACTACAGCTCGGTGCCGGAGCTCGGCGTGCGCATCGTCACCGAACTGCTGCGGCTCAATCCGGAGGGCCGCATCGTCTACCGCCCGCACCCGATGCTCGGCTACCGCTCCGAGGAGGCGGCGGAGGAGCACCGGAAGATCCTGGAAATCCTGGAGGAGGACAACAAGCGGCGGCTCGCCGAGGACCCGGGTCTCGTGGCGGACCCGACCGTGCTCAAGGAGATGGCCGCGCTGGAGGAACGTATGGCCCAACTCCAGGACCGCAGCCGCGACTCCCCCGCGTACCACCTGACCGAACAGGAACGGGTGGTGCGCCATGAATTCGCCATCGCCCGCTGGTACGAGCTGTTCCCGATGGTCAACAGTCCGCGTCTGCACTTCCACAGCACGGGCCGGCTGCCGGGTCTTTTCGCCGTGTTCAATTCGGTGGACGGAATGATCAGCGATATTTCGAGTGTGGTGTCGGACTTCCTGGCCAGTGGAAAGCCGTACGCCCTCTCCAATCCCCGCGACCTTTCCGTGGCCGAGCTGACGGAACAGGTTTCCGTGGCGGGCGCCGCGTATCTCGTGCCCGTGGGGGACGACTTGGCGGTGGGCGATTTCCTGGAGTCCGTACGGGCCGCGGGGGACGACCGGCTCGCGGAGCGGCGCCGGGTGCTGCGGACGTTCGTCCTGGGCGGGCCCGAGGCGCAGAAGCGCTTCAGTTACGCGGTGGACGACCTGTACGACCGGGGCATCCGGACATTTCCGGCCGGCGAGGTCCCGGTGCCGACGGTGGCCACGCCCTTCAACCAGGAGGACACCGAGCCGGAGGAGATTCCGCCGGAAGTCCAGGAAGAGCCGCAGTTCGACCTGCAGGAAGGGGAGCACGGAAATGGTTGACATCAGCGTCATCGTTCCCGTGTACAACGCGGAAACGACGATCGAGCGGTGCGTCACCTCCGTGGTGCGGCAGAGCATCGGCGCGGACCGGATCGAACTCCTCGTCGTCGACGACGGCTCCATCGACGCGACCCCCGCGGAGCTCAACCGGCTCGCCGCCCTGCACCCCATGATCACCGTGCTCACCATCGACCACCGGGGAAAGCCGGCCGCCGCCCGGAACACCGGAATCGAGCACGCCCGCGGGCGCTACCTCTACTTCCTCGACGCCGACGACTGGCTCGGCGAAGAGGCGCTGGAACGCATGCTCACCCTCGCCGAACGCGGCGGCGCGGACATCGTCCTCGGCAAGATCGTCGGCGTCGGCGGGCGCCGCCCGGCCACGTCCATGTTCCGCGAGACCGTGACGCTCGGGAACATCTTCGACACCCACGCCTACCGGAACCAGGTCGTCTTCAAGCTCTTCCGGCGCGCACTCATCGACCGCCTCGACCTGCGCTTCGACGAGGAGGCCGGTTACGGCGAGGACATCATCTTCGTGTCGACCGCCTATCTGGCCGCCCCGGAGTCCATCGCCATCGTGGCGGACCACGACTGCTACTACTGGACCCGCGCCCAGGGCGACCAGCAGGAGCTGTCCCGTACGTACGAGGCGCCTCAGCGGGTCACCAACATCGTCGAGCCCGTCCGCCGGATCCAGGAGTCCGGCCTGGCCCAGGCGCAGCGGGACGTCCTGGTGTCACGGCACATCAAGGACGTGGTCGGCTTTCTGCGCCGCTGGGTGGGGGTGCAGGGGGTGCCGGCCGCCGAGTCGGCGTTCGACCGGATCGCCACGGCCCTCTCCCCCGTCCTCACCGACGCGGCGCTGCTGGAGTGCGATCCGTTCGAGCGGCTGTCGGCCGTGCTCCTCACGAAGCGGCGCAGGGATCTCCTCGCCGAGCTGTACACCACGGAGCTGGTCTCCGAGCGCCCGACGCAGGCGAAGTTCTCCTCGGCGGGACGCTTCTACGCCGACCTGCCGTATCTGCGCGACCCCGATGCCGAGGTCCCCGACCTGGTCTACGACGTCACGGACTCGCTCGACGCGCACGCCGCGCTTGAGTCCGCGTTCCGCGACGAGGAGGACTTCGCGCTCACCGGCCGCGCGGAGGTGCCGGGGCTGCCGATCCGGGACGTGGAGTTCCATCTGTCGCTGACGCGGCGGGGCGGCGCCGACGACGAGGTCGAGCTGCCCGTCACCACCCTCTCGTACGCCGGTTTCGACGCGCTGACCTGGCGTGCCCGCATCCCCCTGACCACCTGCGTAGAGGGTTCGATCCTGCCGCCCGGGGTCTGGGACGCGGCCCTCGTGGGCCGGATCGGGGAGGCCACCGTCAGGCCCCGGCTGCACGGCGGCGACCTCGGCAGCCACCGGGTGCCCACGCCCCAGTACGCCGAGCCGCTGCCCGGCTACGGCATGTACGAGGCGGAGCTGTACTCGACCGCGCGCGGCCACTACGCCGCCATCGGCGTCGCCGGCCGCCACCGGACCCCGGCCAGGGCCTATCTGGCGGGGGTGACCTGGGAGGACGGTTCCGCGCGGTTCGTCGGGGGCGCCTGGAGCGGCCGGGACAGCACGATGCCGCTGGCGGCGACCCTGGTGCTGTCGCAGCGCGGTACGCGCAGCGAGATCGAGCTTCCGACCACCCTCGCGCCCTTCCCGACGCTCCTCGATCCGCCCGCCGCCCGCGCCCCGCAGAGCCTGGACGGAGGGGCTGACGCGCCCGCCCCCGAGACCCTCTGGGCGCCTCCCGTACCCGACTGGGCCATCGGCTTCACGGCGTCCCTCACCTCCGAGCTGCGCGAGGGCCTCGACGGCACCTGGGACGTCTACCTGAGACTGCGGCGCGGCCGGGGCCTGCGCGACATCCGCGTCGCGGCTCCGACCTACGCGACCTCCACCGACCTGGAGCCCTTGACCCGCAAGGCGAAGGCCCTGCACTGCAGCCCGTACATCACGGACAAGCGCAATGTGAGCCTCCGCCTGTGAACCGGCTCAGAGGTGTGAGATCGAGCTAATTGTCCCGTTTGACGGGTTGGTTACGGTTGATGCAGCCTGACTACATTCGACGATCAAGTCTGGGGAACGACGTGAATCAGCCTCACGAAAGCGACCAGCAAACCGACCGCACCGTCGCCGTCGTGCTCGCTGGAGGCACCGGCACCCGCGTCGGGCTCGCCGTTCCGAAGCAGCTCGTGAAGATCGCGGGCAAGACGATCATCGAGCACACCCTCGACGTCTTCGAGCGCGCCCCGGACGTCGACGAGATCATCGTCCTGATGGTGAGCGACTTCGTGCCCCAGCTGCAGAAGATCGTGGACGCCGCCGGATACGAGAAGGTGACCCGCGTGATACCGGGCGGCACCTCGCGCAACGAGACCACCCGCCGCGCCCTCGGCGCCCTCGGCGCCAAGGCGGGCACCCGCCCCGAGCACAACCCCAAGGTCCTCTTCCACGACTCGGTGCGCCCGCTCCTCTCCCAGCGGATCGTCGCCGACTGCGTCTCCGCCCTCGACCGCTACGACGCCGTGGACGTCGCCATCCCCTCCGCGGACACCATCGCGCACGTCCGCACGCACGGCATCGAGGGCGAGTTCATCACCTCGATCCCCGACCGCTCCCGGCTCCGCCGCGGCCAGACCCCCCAGGGCTTCCGCCTCGCGACGCTCTGGCAGGCCTACGAGAAGGCCTCCGGCGACCCGAACTTCGAGGGCACCGACGACTGCTCCATCGTGCTGCGCTACCTCCCCGACGTACCGGTGCACATCGTGCGCGGCGAGGAGCACAACATGAAGATCACCCACCCCGTGGACGTCTTCCTCACCGACAAGCTCTTCCAGCTCGCCTCCAGCGTCGCCCCCGAGTCCCACGAGGAGGAGGAGTACCGCAAGCGCCTCGACGGCCGCACCGTGGTGATCTTCGGCGCGAGCTACGGCATCGGCGCCGACATCGCCGACATCGCCCGCAGCCACGGCGCCAGCGTCTTCGCCAACAGCCGCTCCGGCACCGGGACTTACGTCGAACAGCCCGAGCACATCGAGCGCGCGCTCGCGGAGGCGTACGAGAAGACGGGCCGCGTCGACTACGTGGTCAACACCGCGGGCGTCCTGCGCATCGGCAAGCTCGCCGAGAGCAGCACGGAGACCATCGAGGAGGCCACGGCGGTCAACTATCTGGCCCCCGTCCACATGGCCCGCTACGCCTACCGCTACCTCGCGGAGACCAAGGGCCAGCTCCTCCTCTACACCTCCAGCAGCTACACCCGCGGCCGCGGCTCCTACAGCCTCTACTCCTCCGCGAAGGCCGCCACCGTCAACCTCACCCAGGCCCTCGCCGACGAGTGGGCCACCGACGGCATCCGCGTCAACTGCATCAACCCGGAGCGCACCGCGACCCCGATGCGCACCAACGCCTTCGGCGACGAACCGTCCTCGTCCCTCCTCACCTCCGAGGCGGTCGCCCAGGCCTCGATCGACGTCCTGGTGTCACCCCTGACGGGCCATGTCATCGACATCCGCCGCCAGGACCCGACCCAGAAGACGGTGGGCCACGACTTTTACGCGGCCCTGGTCGCCGACCTTGAGGAATAGCCGAAATCTTTTTGCAAATGAGCCCATATAGGTAAAACCCTCCTAATTGGGCGTTGTGGTACCAAATTTCCCCATCCTCGCGAGCGACCCTTTCCCACGGACACATCCGTCTCGGGAGAAAGGGCGCCGATGGACCGCAACAGACGACCGGCCTGGGGGGTGCGACTGCGGCGGCTGACCACCGCGCTGGCGGTAACCCTCAGCACGGCGATGGGAACGGCCGTCGCGCTCCCTGCCATGGCTCAGGCACCGTCGCAGCAGACGACGAAGCCGGAGCAGCACACGCGGGCGGCGGCCGCCGCCACACCGGGGGTCCCCGAGGACCCGACCGTCGTGTACGCCGAGGACTTCGAGAACGATCCGCAGCCGGATCCGGTCAAGCTGACCAGTTACACCGGTGACGCGGCCGCGCACATGATGACGTACACGGCGGACGACGCCTGGCTCAACGACTGCAACGGCTGGATCCTCAACAAGGCGGACTCGGAGAACTTCGCCGACGGCATCTCGGAGTGCGCCGGCTCGACCACCAACTGGAACAACCTGCGCAACATCACCGACGCCATCGGGATGTACAACGGCGCGGGCAGCCCGCCCGACAACCACGCGGTCGCGGCGTACACCTCGGCCGACCCGGGCGCCGACAAGGTGGAGTTCGAGACCAATCGACAGGTCGCGCTGAGGTCTCAGAACCGCTTCCTCACCGCCTCCGTGACCTCGGGCGCGTCCGCCTGTGAGAAGTCGGGGCCGGAGCTGAACTTCGTCCTGTTCGAAGGGGCCACCGAGTACCCGATCTCCGACAAGTCGATCAACCCGTGCACCGACCCCAAGGCGACGACGTACGACACGAACACCACCGGGTTCTCCAAGCCCATCAACGTCGTGAACAACCGGGCCGACGACCCGCTGCTCTTCAGCGGCAGCAGCCTGGGCATCCGCATGACGAATGCGAACGGGGGCTACAGCGGCAACGACGCGGCCTTCGACGACATCCGGGTCGAGGACGTCACGCCGCACGTGGAGAAGTCGTTCAGCCCGGACGCCGTCGCCGTCGGCGGTACGTCGACCCTGACGTTCACCGTCACCAACAGGTCCGACCTCATGAAGAAGGAAGGCTGGTCGTTCACCGACGACCTGCCCTCGGGACTGACGGTCGCGGACAACCCCAACACCAAGACCACCTGCACCAACGGCAAGGTCGACACGAGAGCGGGCAGCGGCGCCGTGGACCTGGGCGGTGACCTCGACGAGGGGCAGACGTCCTGCACGCTCAGCGTGGACGTCACCTCCGACCAGGCAGGATCGTACGAGAACTGCGCCGAGAGCAACATCAACCAGGCGCGCGGCGTCATCGGCATCGACCCGCAGGGCTGCGCCTCCGTCACCTTCGACGAGCCCAGCTACTCCCTCTCCAAGACCTCGAACCCGCCCGCCGGCACCACCCTCACGCAGGGCGACACGGTCGAGTACTCGGTGAAGGTGAAGAACACCGGCAAGGTGCCGGTCGACGCCACCGCCAACGACGATCTGAGCGACGTCCTGGACGACGCGAAGTACAACAAGGACGCGAAGGCCAGTACCGGTGATGTGTCGTTCGACGATCCGAACCTCAAGTGGTCCGGAACCCTCGATCCCGGCGAGACGGCGACCATCACCTATTCGGTCACCGTCGAGGCCTCGGACGGCAGCAACGCGCACCTCGGCAACTCCGTCACCGGCAACAAGTACTCGAACTGCGAGACCGGCTCGGAGGACGGCTGCAACCAGCAGCACGACATCAAGGACCTGCACATCACCAAGTCCGCCGACACCGCCACCGCCAAGCCGGGCGACAGGGTCACGTACACGGTGAAGGTCACCAACAACAGCGCGGCGAACGTGAGTGGCGCCGACATCAGCGACGACCTGAGCGGGGTGCTCGACGACGCCACGTACAACGGCGACGCCTCCACCTCCGCGGGCTCGGTGTCGTACGAAGAGCCGAACCTGACCTGGTCGGGCGACATCCCGGCCGGGCAGACGGTGACGATCACGTACTCCACCACGGTCAACAGCCCGGACGAGGGCGACCACCAGCTGGCCAACACGGTCACGGGGCCCGGCGACTCCAACTGCGCGAAGGGGTCGGGCGATTCGGACTGCGAGACCCTCGTGCCGGTGGCCGAGCTGAAGCTCAAGAAGACCACCGACGCGGAGAAGGTCAAGCCGGGTGACAAGGTGACGTACACGGTCACCGCCGAGAACGTCGGCAAGGGCGACTACAACGGCGCCACCTTCATCGACGACCTCTCGGACGTCCTCGACGACGCCACCTACAACGGTGACGCCACCGCGACCGGCGGCGACGTCTCCTACGACGCTCCGAAGCTGACCTGGTCCGGCGACGTGCCCGCGGGCTCCAGCGCCTCGCTGACGTACTCCGTGACCGCCAAGGACCCGATCGCGGGCAACGGCACCCTCGCCAACGCGGTGGTCGGGCCCGACGGTTCGAACTGCGCGGCGGGCTCGGGCGACCCGGACTGCGGCACGAGCGCCGAGATCGTCCCCGACGGCTCCGGCTCCCTCCCGGACACCGGGCCCTCGACCGGCACGCTGATCGCGGCGCTCGCGTCCGTGTTCCTGCTGGGCGCCGGTGTACTGCTGACGACGGCGGTGCGCCGCTCGCGGAAGTGATCCCCGACCGGGACCGAGACCGGGACTGACACGTCGTACGACGTCGGTGGGGCCGCCCTCTGAGAGGAGGGTGGCCCCACTGGTGTGTGCGGAGCCCTTAGGGCGTGACCGAGTAGCTCAGGTCCGTCGCGCCGAGCGAGGCGGGGGCCAGGCGCAGCCATGTCGTGCCGCGTTCGCCCGGGTCGTCGTACAGGTAGCGGACGAAGCGCTCGTCCCACCGGGACTCGTCGGGGCCCAGGTAGCGCGCGAGCTTGCGACGTCCTCGCGGCACGTCGAACGGCACGAGTTCGGCGCGGCCCCGCGCGATCACCTGGCGTACGCGGCCGGTGCGGACGTCGCACTCGTCCACCACGAGGGCGACGCGCGGGTCCTCCCGCACCCGGTGGAACAGCCGTGTCCACGGTCCGGTCAAGGTCCAGAAGGCGCCCTCCTCCCAGAGGAACCAGACAGGGCGCACCGTCGGCCCGCTCGTCGCGATGCGCGCGGTCAACGGCTGTCGCAGGAACACGTCCACGTCGAAGTCAGGGGCTGCCACGCGGGCAATCCTGCGCCGCGGCAAGTGAATTGACCACCGTCTTTGGACCTACGACCTTCGGGCCTACGGCGGTCTTTGAGCCTACGGCGACCTTTGGGCCTACGTCCGGTCAGCCGGCGTGCTCGTCCAGCATCTCCCGCACCAGCTCCGCGGCCCTGACCGCACCGCCCTCCGCCCGGAACCGCCGCCCCATCTCCTCGGCGGCCTTGGCCATCCCCCGGTCGCCAAGGACTCGTTCGACGGCCGCCCGCAGATCGGCGGGAGGTACGGGGCGGTGGGTCAGGTGCTGGCGGAGCACGAGCGCGGCGCCGCGCTCCGCGATCGCGCGGCCGATCAGCAGTTGCTCCACCTGCTGGGGCACGACCACCAGCGGCACCCCGCGGCCGATGCCCTCCAGCGCGCTGTTCATGCCGCCGTGGGTGACGAACACCGACGCCTGCCGCAGGACGGCGAGTTGCGGGACGGAGCGGCGGGCGAGGGTGTTGGGCGGGACGGTTCCCAGGTCGGCCGGGTCGACGCCGTGGCCGGTGGCGAGGAGCACGCGGACCGGGAGGTCGCCGAGGGCGGCGCCGCAGTCGCGGAAGAAGGCGGCGCCGCCGTCGTGCAGCGTGCCGAGCGAGACGAGGACGACCGGGTCGCCGCCGGAGAGGTGGGCGGCGAGTTCCGGGTCGAGGGGGGTGGGGCCGGCGTCGGTGTCCGGGGTCGTGGTGGTCGGGCCGGTGAAGCGGCAGGTGGCGTCGAGGCGCGGGTCGGGCGCCTGGAGTTCCTCCGGGATCGGGAACAGGGTGAGGTCGCCGCGCAGGGGCAGCATCGGCGTGTCCGGGACGGCTCCCGCGCCGAACTCCTTGACGAGCGCCCGCCGAGCCCGCAGCGCGTCGGGCATGTCGCGCAGGGTGGGGCCGACGACGGCCAGGTTCTCCCGCACGGTGAGCGCCTTCACGGCTCCGGTCCCGACGAGGAAGGTCGTCATGAAGGAGATCGTCGGCAGGTTCACCGCGGTCGCGGCGAGCCGGCCCCAGAGCGCGTTCGAGTCGTGCATCAGCGCCGCGGGGCCGAGCGCGCGTGCCTGCTCGACGACGAACGGGACCAACGCCGAACACGCCCGCAACACCTTCGCCACCACCCCCACGCTGCTCCCGGCCCGGGTGGCCGCCGCGATGTCACGGGCCGTCAGCACCCCCTCGGGATACGGCACGAACCGTGCGCCGGTGTCCCGGACACGGTCCGCGAACTCGGCGTCACAGAGGTAGACGACGTCGACACCGGAACGTACGAGCTCGGTGACGACGGGGAGAGTCGGGTTCACGTGCCCCGCGGCGGGCATGCCCGCGATCAGCAGAGTGGTGGTGGTCATGGGGCCGACCCTAGGGCCCTGAGGCCGGGGCGGACTTTCCACCCGGCATCGCGCAAGCGCGTCAACGCCTCGCGGGTTCGCGGGTCCGGGGCCGGGTGCGTTCGTGTGCGTGTGCCTCGCGGCCGGTGGTGGGTGTGACGAGGACGGTCAGGCAGGCGCCCACCAGCGCGATGCCGAACCAGCCGACGGCCGGGAGCCGTTCGCCGACGACCAGCACCGCCAGCACGGCCGCGACGGCGGGCTCCAGGAGCGACAAGGTGGTCGCCGTGCTGGCGGGGACGTGCGCGAGCCCCCAGCCGAACAGCAGGTACCCGGCGAACATCGGCACGACCGCCATGTACGCGCCGACGCCGGCGTTGGACCAGGAGTCGAGGAGCGGCGCGCCGGTCGCCAGCAGGACGGGCACGAGCAGCAGCCCGCCGATCCCGAAGATCGACCCCATCGCCGCGCGCGAGGCGATCCCACGGCCGATCAGCCGGTGGGCCGCCCACGCGTACACCGCGTACGTCACGGCGGCCACCAGGCCGAGCAGCACGCCCAGCACCGTGGCGGCCGTCGAGCCCGCCCCCGCCGCGTCGTCGTGCGCCCGCGCCGCCTCCGCCAGGCACAACAGCACCGTGCCGAGCAGCCCGATGGCCGCTCCGAACATCCAGCGCCGGGCGAGCCGCCTACGGTCCACGACGCGCTCGATCAGGGCCGAGGCCAGCGGCGCCGTACCGATCGACACCACCGTTCCCACGGCCACTCCGGCCAGCCGCATCGAGCTGTAGAACGCCAACGGGTACACGGCCACCGCCACCGCGCCGAGCAGTACCGTCCCCGCGCGGGCACGCAGTTCGCGGGCCTGCCCGGCGATCCGGGGCGCGGCCACCAGCGCTTGCAGCAGCCCGCCGAGCCCCATCGCGGCGGCGCCGATCGCGAGCGGTCCCACGTCCGGCGCGAACGTCGCCACCGTCCCCGTCGTCCCCCACAGCACCGAAGCCGCGAGCACGCACAGCGCCCCGACCCCCGCCGAACCGGCAGGCCGCTTCGCAGCCGTCACAGCGTCTCCAGCAGGTCCGTCGCGAGCACGCGGGCCTGCCGGACACGGGCGCTGCCGCCTTCCAGACCGGCGCGCACCATCGCGCCCTCCAGGAGGAACGCCAGGTGCTCCGCCGTCGCGCGCGCCCGTTCGGAACGCTCGGGACGTTCGGGATGCTCGGAACGCTCGGGACGTTCGGGATGCTCGGAACGCTCGGGACGTTCGGGATGTTCGGAACGCTCGGGATGTTCGCGCAGCAGTTCCGCCACGTGCCCGGCGAGCAGGGCTTCGACGTCCTCCTTGTAGCGGCGCACCAGCGCCCGCCCCTCGTCCTCGACGGGCAGCTCGGCGGCGACGTTCAGCAGTCCGCAGCCACGAAAGCCGCGCTCGTACTCGAACTCCGCGTGGTCTACGTACGCGTCGAAGACCGCGAGCACGCGGCCGCGCGCGTCCCGCGCCCGCTCCAGCCTGGCGCGGTACAGCCCCAGCCATTCCTCGTGCCGCGCCTCCAGGTAGGCGCGCACGAGCTCGGACTTGGAGGCGAAGTTGTTGTAGAGGCTCTTCTTCGCGACGCCCGCCTGGTCGGTGATCGTGTCGATCCCGGTCGCGGAGACCCCATCGGCGTAGAAGCGGCGCGCGGCGGCCCCCAACAGCCGGTCCCTGGCGGGCCGCCGCCGTCGCGCGGACCCGCCCGCCTCCTCGGCGGCTTCGCTCATGACGCACTCCGTACACGGAAAGTAGGTAGACAGGGCTAACTACTTTAACAGGGCTCGTGTCGCACCGAGCGAGGCCGGACGAAGCCGATCGGCCCCGGCGGGAACAGTCGGTCCGGTCCGCGCGGTTGCACCACCCGAGGGACCGGCGCCCGCCGCGCACTCCGTAACTTTCCGGATCTTTTCCGCAGGAGCACACACATGACTGAACGACCCCTGACGCTCATGGCCGTCCACGCCCACCCCGACGACGAGGCCACCAGCACGGGAGGTGTCCTCGCGCGGTACGCGGCGGAGGGCGTCCGCACGGTGCTCGTGACGTGTACCGACGGCGGTTGCGGTGACGGGCCCGGGGGCGTCAAGCCGGGAGAGCCCGGGCACGATCCGGCCGCCGTCGCCAAGATGCGCCGCGCGGAGCTCGAGGCGAGCTGCGAGGTGCTCAAGATCAGCGACCTGGAGACGCTCGACTACGCCGACTCCGGAATGATGGGCTGGCCGAGCAACGACGCCCCCGATTCCTTCTGGCAGACCCCCGTCGCGGAAGGCGCCGCGCGCCTCGCCGACCTCATGCGCCACTACCGTCCCGACGTGGTCGTCACCTACGACGAGAACGGCTTCTACGGCCACCCCGACCACATCCAGGCCCACCGCATCACGATGGCGGCCGTCGAGCTGACCGACCTCACGCCGAAGGTGTACTGGACGACGATGCCGCGCTCAGGGATGCAGCGGTTCGGCGAGATCATGCGCGAATTCCACCCGGACATGCCCGAGCCGGACCCGGCCGAGACCGCCGCGCTTGCCGAGATCGGCCTCCCCGACGACGAGATCACCACGTGGGTGGACACCACCCCGTTCAGCGACCAGAAGTTCGACTCCCTTGCCGCGCACGCCAGTCAGGGCGAGAACATCTTCTTCCTGAAGATGGGCAAGGAGCGGTTCGGCGAGTTCATGGGCATGGAGACCTTCGTACGCGTCCGGGACACCACCGGCGCCCCGACCCCCGAGCAGGACCTCTTCGCCGGGCTGCGCTGAACCTCGGGAAGTTTCGGGCACGGCCGAACAGTCCTGACAGCGCGGCGCGGCGTGCCCAAGGCTGGTTCCCCCCACGAACGGGAGGAACGGAAATGATCAGGAAAGTGCTCGCGGTCGCCGCTGCCGGCCTGCTGACCTTCGGTGTGGCCTCGACCGCCGAGGCCGGCGGCGGCACCGGCCCGGCGGAGCCCGGGGCCCGGTCCAAGGCGGACTGCCCCCGCGGCTACGTCTGCGTCTGGAACAACACGTCGTTCTCCGGCAAGCCCAAGTGGAAGTCGAAGGGCAACCTCTACGACCTGAAGTCCTCGAAGGGGGTCTCGATCTTCAACAACGGATGGGCGTCCCCCGGCGCCGACCACATCCGCTTCAAGTACACGTGGCCGCACGGCTCGTACGGAGTCGGCTGCCTCCACTACCCGCCGGACGGCGACACCACGACCCAGATCGGCGAGAAGGGCACGCTGAACTACGCCAAGTGGGGCGGGGAATGCTGACCTGACGGACGGCCGAGCGGACGGGCGGACGGGCGGCGTCGGACCCGTCAGGTCTTGCGTACGACGGTGGTGTCGGCGCCGAGGGGGGCACCGTCCGCGCCGGCTGGGGTGAACTCCGGTACGGGGACACCGTGTTGGTCCACGAGTGTGGAGTGGCTCTCGCCGGGAGCGAAAGCGCGGTGCGCCGCGCGAGGAGCCCGCGGGCGGTCAGCTTGCGGAGCCGGTCGGTGAGGATGTTGCGGGCCACGCCCGTACGCCGCTGGAACTCGGTGAACGACCGCGCCCCGTCCATCACGTCGCGGACGACGAGCAGGCTCCAACGGTCCCCGCGTACTGGACGTCCGGCGGCGGTTGCTGCTCGCGACGGTGTGCGGGGTCGCGGTGGCCGGGCTCTTCGCGGTCGTGGTGCAGACGACAGTGGCCTACGCCGCGTCGGTCTCGCCCCCGGCCGAACGCGGCCGGAACATCGGCGTCGTGACCTCGGGCGTCGTCGTCGGCATCCTGGGCGCACGCGCCCTCACCGGCGCGCTCACCGACGTATGGGGATGGCGGAGCGTCTACGCGGTGCTCGCCGCGCTGGCCCTCGGCCTCGCGGCCCTCGGCGGGCTGTTCGGCCTCGTCGGGCTCGCCGGGGCGCTCGGCGCGGTCCGCGCAGGACGCTGGGCCGATGCCGGAGGGGCGGCACGGGTCACCGGCGGCTGCCCGGGCGGAGCCCGGTACTCGTGGGGCCGCGCGTGCTGTAATTCCGGGCATGAAGGCGCTGCTTGTGCTGGTTGTTCTTGTCGTTGTCTGTGGTGTGCCGACGGTCGGCGTGTGGCTGCTGGGGCGGCGCGCGAGGGTTCCCGCGTGGATGGTGGCGGTGTTTCTGCTGGCCGGGTGGGTCACGGTGGTCGTCGGCGGGGGCCTCGCGCTTCGGGCGCAGCCGGGTCTGTTTCCGGAGGCCTCGCCGTGTCACGGCGTGGGCGCGCCGGTCTCGCGGTACTTCCCGCCCGATTCGTTCTGCCGGCACGACGACGGGGAATTGCGCTCGGTCAACGGTCCGGCCGCCAAGTTCGTCTTCTGGACCGCCACCGGTACCGTCCTCGCGGTACCGGTGGCTGCCTTCATGCGGCGGCGTGTCCCACCCGCGCCGGGGCCGGACTCGCTCATGGGGGCGAGTCGAGCGGACCGGCGCGGGTGACGGCGAGCGCGGTCAGTCAGTGATGTCGATGTGGCCGTTGCGCCCGTTCGGCGACTCGGCGCCGGCCGACTCGGCGGGCTTCGGTGCGGGGACCGTGGTCCTGCCGACGCCGGTGACGTTCTTCAGGAGTTCCGCGAGGTCGACGCCGGTCGTGGAGTTGAGGAGTTCCACGCCCTGGGCGACGTTGTCGGCGACCGTACGGGAGAGTTGGCTCGCGCCGTCCGTGGAGATCACCGTCATCTTGTCGACGGCGCCCAGCGGTTCGGACGCCTTAGCGACGACCTGCGGCAGCACCTCGGTGAGCATCTGCAGCACGGCCGCGTCGCCGTACCGCGCGAACGCGTCGGCCTTCTGCCGCATGGCCTCGGCCTCGGCGGCGCCCTTCGCCCCGATCGCCGCCGCCTCGGACTCGCCCTCCAGGCGTACGGCGTCCGCGAGCGCGGCGCGCTGCGCCTTCTCGCCCTCACCGGTCAGCCGGGCCCGCTCCGCGTCCGCCTCGGCCTGCTTGACGAGGCCGATCCGGCGGGCCTCGGCCTCCTGCTCCGCCTGGTAGCGGGCGGCGTCGGCGGGCTTACGGACCTTGGTGTCCAACTCCCGGTCGGTCAGGGCGGCCTGACGCTGCGCCACCTTCTCCTGCTCGGTCAGCACTTCCTGCTGCCGGGCCGCGTCGGCGAGCGGGCCCGCCGCGTTCGCCTGCGCGGTGGCCTGGTCGGTCTCCGCCTTGATCTCGGCCTGGCGCAGGTACAGGGTCCGCTGCGCGACCGCGATCTCCTCCTCGGCCTTCAGGCGTGCCTGTTCGGCGGCGCGGCGCGCGACGGCCTCCGCGATGTCGGCCTCCTGCTTGGCGCGGGCGGCCTCGGGGCGGCCCAGGTCCTCCAAGTAGGAGCCCTCGGTGGTGATGTCCTGGATCTGGAAGGCGTCCAGGACGAGGCCCTGCCCGGACAGCGACGCCTCCGCCTCCTCGGCGACCTGCCCGGCGAACGCCGCCCGGTCCCGGATGACGTCCTCCACCGACATCCGCCCGACGATCGAGCGCAGCGCGCCGGACAGCACTTCCTGCGTGAAGCCGACGATGCCGTCCTGCTGCATCAGGAACCGCTGGGCGGCGGCGCGGATCGAGTCCTCGGTGCCGCCGACCTTGACGATGGCGACACCTTCGAGGTTCGCCTTCACGCCGCGCAGGGTGACCGCGCCGCGGACGGCGACCGGGATGTGCCGCGAGGACAGTTCGAGGGTGAACTTCTGCTGTACGAAGGGGATGACGAAGACGCCGCCGCCGACCACGACCTTCTGGCCGCTGTTGTCGGTGCTGACACGTCCGGTCTCGGGGTCGGTGGACTTCTTTCCGCGCCGCCCGGTGACGATGAACGCCTCACTGGGGCCCGCGACCTTGTAGCGGGTGATGACGACGAGCGCCAGCAGGACCAGGAGTACGACGACTCCGGCCACGGCGATGGCGACAGGGCTCATGATGGCTTCCCCCTCTGATGCCTCTGATGGTTCGTACGGAACGGTGACCGGCGGTCGGCGGTCGGCGGTCAGCGGTGTCGGCGGGCGCCCGGCGGCAGGCGGCGCGCGGCGGTGTCAGCGGTCGACCGCGCGGACCTCGACCGCCGTCGGCGACAGGATCTCCGCCACCCACACCTCGGTGCCGCGCGCGACGGCGACCCGGCTCTTGGCCGCGAACTTCGCGGGCTGGCCCGCGAGTCGCAACAGCACCTCGCCGTACCCCTCGCCCGGAATGGCCGTGACGACGGTGCCCGCGCTGCCGACGAGGTCGTCGCCCCGTGGTGTCACCGCGGTCTGGTCCCGCATCAGCGCGCGCGTCAACTTCCACGTCAGCCAGCCGGCGCCGCCCCCCGCGACGGCACCGACGGCTGTGGCGGGGCCGGCACCGAGGTCGGTGGTGCCGAGCACGATCGCGCCGCCGAATCCGAGCATGGACACGAATCCCGCGATCACGGGCAGCGACAGCAGCCCGTCGAACAGTCCGCCCAACGCCCCGGCCCCGTCGAAGAGGCCTTCCAGGACCCCGTCGAGGACCAGGGACAGGACGAGCAGCACGATTCCCGCGATGCCGAGACCGAGAAAGAACGTCATGCCACCCTCCCCTGTTCCGCGTGCTTGGTGAAGACCCTTCCACACCGGACCGCCCGAAGTGACTGCCGGGTTCCGGCAATCTTTACGCGTTTTTGATGCCTGCCGTACCCCGGCCGTACGCGCCCCTGACGCATCCGTTAGAAAGGCGACAGGAACACGGCACGGCAATGGGGGTGGGCATGGCGTCACGACAGGACGTCCCCGAGGAGTACCTGGACGGGTACATACAGACCGTGGCGGACGCCGCCGCCACCGGACGCCGCCTGGGCCGCGACGAACTCGACGCCCGCCGCGCGCTCGGCGAACGCGCCGCCGAGGCCGGGCTGAGCCTGCGCGCCCTGGTCGCCGCCCACCTCGCGCAGACCCGCACCGACCGGATCGGCGCCCGGGTCACGGTCGACGCGGTGCTCACCGCCACCGAGCAGGCCGTCGACGCGTTCGCCGAAGGCTACGAGCGCGCACAGCGCCAGACGATGCGTCAGGAGGAGGCGGCCCGCCGCGAGTTCATCGACGACCTGCTCTACGGCCGCAGCGACATGGGTGAACTCGCCGAGCGCGCCGAGCGGTTCGGCCTGCGCCTCGCCTCCGAGCACGCGGTCGCGGTGGCCCGCGGCGTGAGCGCGTACGACGAGGGGGACGCCGTCTCCCGCGAGGTCGAGCGCGCCGTGATCGGCCGCTTCGGCAACCGGAACATCCTGGTGACCACCAAGGACCGCCGCCTGGTGTGCATCGCCCCCGGCGACCAGGACGAGGTCCTCGCCTACTTCGCCAAGCAGGCCTACGCCGCCACCGACGGCGGCCAAGTGGCCATCGGCCGCGCTCAGTCGGGCCCCGGCGGCGTCGTCCAGTCGTACGAAGAGGCCAGGGGCGCCCTCGACCTGGCGGCCCGCCTCGAACTCGACGCCCCGGTACTGCGCGCCGCCGACCTCCTCGTCTACCCGGTCCTCACCCGCGACCGGCAGGCCATGACGGACCTGGTGCACCACACCCTCGGCCCGCTGCGAAGGGCGCGCGGCGGCGCCCAGCCGCTCATCGCGACCCTCACCGCCTACTTCGACTCCGGCTGCGTGTCCGCCGAAGCGGCCCGCCGGCTGTCCTTGAGCCCGCGCGCCTTCACGTACCGCCTCGCCCGCATCCACCAACTCACCGGCGTCGACCCCGTCGACCCGGCCGACCGCTACACCCTGCAGACGGCCGTGATCGGCGCCAGGCTGCTCGACTGGCCGGCTGTCGGTTCCTGACGCCCGGATGATGCGTGGCCCGAGGTCACTTCGAGCGAGTGAAGCGGGTGTTCAGGCCGCAGGGCATGTCGGGGTCGTCGGTCGCGCAGAGCGACTTGCCGTTGTCGACGACCGTCAGGTCCATCCAGCAGGTCGTATCGGAAGGAGAGCTGAAGCTGAGGCCGATCTTCGACCCGGACTTGGTCTTCTCCGACGAGGCGCTGTAGGTGTTTCCGCCTTCGTGGGCGAAGAACGCCCAGTCTCCGCTGCCCCGGCCGCCCGGGCACCCGGTGTCCGCGAGGCCGCCGACGGTCAAGCGGGTGGAGGTGAAGGTGTGATCGGCGGCGAGGGAGACCGTCGCTCCCGACTCCGCCCGCCAGTTCCCGACGGCCCGGTCCACAGGGATCGTCGCCGGTTCTCCCTGCATGTCGCAGGACGTCCCGGCCAACGCGGCGAGGAAGGCAGCGGCCGTCCAGCGAAGCGCGCGAGGGGACGAGGTGTGGAACACGGATGCATCCTATGCGGCGTCAAATGGCCCCGTGGGCCCCGATCGCGTGGTGGTTCCCCGTGGTGCCGCCCCGGCTGCCGCGGCCCACGGACAGGGTTCCGGTGCCGAACTGGGGCGCGGGGAATCCGGACGCGCTGTCCGACTCCTGGTCGAACTCGCCGACGAACAGGTGGAGTTCGCCGTAGCGGGTCTCCGACTTCGTCGCGTCGGCGGGGTCCCGCCACTCCCAGGACTCCTGGGCGTCGAAGACACCGGTCACCTGCACCCAGGTGTCCGTCTCCGCGATGTCACCGCCCGGGACCTCGGCGCTCTGCGTCACCTTGCCGTCGGCGCCGACGGCGGTGCGGGTGAACTTCCACTGGTAGACGCCGTCGGCGGGTTTCACGGCCCACAGCGCCCACGAGGACTCGCCGGGGCTCGCCTGCTGCCCCGCGACCATGGCACGGTAACCCACCGGTTTGGCGGCGAGTTCGGCCACGTCGAGCCGCACGCGGCCGGAGACGGTGAACGAGCCGCTCTCGTCGACGACCGGTCCCCCGGTGGCGGCGTAGCCGGCGGAGCCGTCCGCCACGGCGGCCCGGGCCGGGCCGGCCGGTGCCGCGAGCGTCGCCACAACGGGGCGTGGGGTGAGGATGGTTGATACGACGGCCGCACCATGGACGACCATCAGGAGGACGAACGTGACCGAGACCAGCGACACGAGCGAGACCACCCGGTCCACCGCCGGCGAAACGCGAGAGGCGCCGCCGAGCCCGCTACGGCGGCTGATGCGGTACATCCCGCTGATCGCCCCCGTCCTGCTGTGGGCCGTGCCGTGCTGGGTTCTGCTGTACGCGGGGCAGGGCTGGCCGCTGCCCGTCACGCTGACCGGCACCGCGCTGTCCGTCCTCGGGCTGGTCTGCATGCCGGTCGCGATGATGCGTGGGCACGGTCGGCGTCAGCAGGACGGGGCGGCGATCGTCGGTGACACGCTGCTGGGCGGCAGTTGGGTGCTGTTCACGTGGTCCGTGCTGCTCGGTGTGGTGCTGCGGGCCGCCCTGGCCGTGGCCGGAGTGGGTGACGGGCAGGAGCGGGCGCGGATCGTGACGTGGGCGGTCCTCGGGGTGGCCGCCGCGCTGCTCGGCTGGGGGTACGTCGAGGCGCGGCGGGTGCCGCGGGTGCGGCGGCTCGATGTTCAACTCCCGCGTCTGGGCGCCGGGTTGGACGGGACGCGGGTCGTCCTGATCACCGATACGCACTACGGTCCGCTCGACCGGGCCCGCTGGTCGGCGAAGCTCTGCGAGAAGGTGAACACCCTGGAGGCCGATCTGGTCTGCCACACCGGTGACATCGCGGACGGCACGGCCGAACGCCGTCGCGCGCAGGCCACCCCGCTCGGCACCGTGCAAGCGACCCGGGCGCGGGTCTACGTCACCGGCAACCACGAGTACTACAGCGAGGCCCAGGGGTGGGTCGACCTGATGGACGAGCTGGGCTGGGAGCCGCTGCGCAACCGGCATCTGCTGCTCGAACGCGGCGGTGACACCCTCGTGGTCGCGGGCGTCGACGACGTCACCGCGGAGTCCTCCGGGCTCGTGGGCCACCGCGCCCACCTCGACGGGGCCCTCGACGGCGCCGATCCCGAACTCCCCGTACTCCTCCTCGCCCATCAGCCCAAGTTCGTCGACCGCGCGGCGGCCCACGGCGTCGACCTCCAGCTCTCGGGGCACACCCACGGGGGCCAGATCTGGCCATTCCACCACCTGGTCCGCCTCGACCAGCCGGCCCTCGCGGGGCTCACCCGGCACGGCGCCCGCACCCTCCTCTACACGAGCCGCGGCGCCGGTTTCTGGGGCCCGCCCTTCCGTGTTTTCGCGCCCAGCGAGATCACCCTCCTCGTACTCCGCTCCCCGCAAACGGCGCCGGTCCCGTCGTAGTACCGAGGGTTACGGGGGTCAAATCCCGGAAGAACGAAGGAAAAGAAGGAGTCAAGGGTGCGGCCGCGAGCCATTCCGCGGCACGAAATGATCATGCGAGGGGTTAGCCTTGATGTTGGTTGTCCGGGGCAACCAATGTTCCCGGGGCGAATGCCACTTGTGCCGGGCACGGCGCCCCGCGCCGCTGCCCCCGGACGGCCTCCCCCACAGTCAACACAGCACGACCACCGGCGCGTACGCGTCACGACGACGAGCGGGCCGGTGCCGCCAGGAGGACCACCCATGCCTGCCGAGGCATCCGCAGCCACCCCCACCCCCACTCCCGCGATATCCACGCCGGAGCCCTTCCGTACCTTCGTCGAGGACAACCTCGACGCCCTCGCGGCCCACCCGGACCGCGAGCTCCTCGTACACGAGGACCAGCGCCTGACGGCCGGTCAATTCCGGTCCCTTGTGCACCGCATGGCCCACGCGCTCACCGCGCTCGGCGTCATGCGCGGCACGACCGTGACCCTGCTCAGCGGCAATCTGCCCGAGACCATCGCGGCCCGGTACGCCGCCAACCTCGTGGGCTGCCGGGTCAACCACCTCTACAACAAGCTGTCGGCCGATGTGCAGGCGGCGATCGTCGAGGACGTCGAGACCCGGGTGCTGATCGTCGACCCGCGCTACGCCGACCGCGCCGCGGAGCTCGTCGACAGCGCGCCCGTGCCGCACGTCCTCGTCCTCGGCGAGGCCAAGCGCGAGCTCGGGCAGGACCTGCTGGCGCTCGCCGCCGAGCAGAGCGACGAGCCGTTCGCCTCGCGCGCACAGCCCGACGACATCTGCACCATCCGGCACACCGGCGGCACGACGGGCCACCCCAAGGGCATCGTCACCACCTTCGAGCAGGTCAACCGGATGCGCCGCATGGTCACTCAAGTGCGCCCGGCGGAGGGCGAGTTGCCCCGGCAGCTCGCGTGCACCACGCTCGCGCACGCCGCGGGCATGCTGGCGGACGTCGTCATCCAGACCGGCGGCTGTGTCGTGCTGCTCGACGACTTCGACGCGGGCGAGGTGCTCGCCACCATCGAGCGCGAGCGCATCACGCACCTGTTCCTGCTGCCGCCGCTGGTCTACCAGCTCCTCGACCACCCGGACTCCGAGCGCCGCGACCTGAGCAGCCTGCGCGGGCTGACGTACGGCGGCTGCCAGGCGTCGCCCGCGCGGATCGCGGACGCCGTACGCCGCTTCGGCCCCGTCCTCGTGCAGTTCTACGGCCAGAACGAGGCCGGCGGCATCAGCGTGCTCACCGCCGACGACCACACCTCGGACCGGCCCGAGCGGCTGCGCTCCGCGGGCAAGGTGCTGCCGGGTGTGGAGATCGCCATCCGCGACACCGACGGCAAGGACCTGCCGCTCGGCGAACTGGGCGAGATCTGCGTCCGGTCCGAGGGCACGATGGCGGGCTACTGGAAGCAGCCGGAGCTGACCGCCGAGGTGCTTCGGGACGGCTGGCTGCACACCGGTGACATCGGCTTCCTCGACGAGGAGAACTACATCACCGTCGTCGACCGGCTCAAGGACATGATCGTGGTCGTTGGCGGCCACGTGTACACCACCGAGCTGGAGGACCTCCTCAACTCGCACCCGAAGGTGCTGCAGAGCGCGGTCTTCGGGGTCAGGGACGCCGACCGCATGGAGCAGGTGCACGCCGCGGTCGTGCCCGCGCCCGGCGTCACGGTGGAGCCGGAGGAACTGCGGGCCGCGGTGCGCGCCCAGCGCGGCGCGATGTACGAACCGGCCCACATCACCTTCGTCGACGCGCTGCCCCTGACGGACGCGGGCAAGCCGGACAAGAAGCTGCTGCGGCAGCGCGCGGAGGAGCAGGCCTAGGACCCTCCCCCCGGCTACTCCTCGGTCGTCCCATGGTCGGGCTCGGGGGCGCGCCGTCCGGACCGCCACAGCACCTCGGCCGTCCGGGCGGCGAACGCCAGGGCCGCCGCGACCCCCGCCGCGGTGACGAATCCGCTCTTCGCCGCGCCGGACACCAGGCCGTACAGCACCGGCAGTACGAAGAGGAGGAACGCGGCGGCGGCGTACAGCGTCGCGGAGAACAGCGCGTAGCCGATCTCGACGGTCATCGCGTCCCGCTCGGCCTGGGTCCGACGTGCCCGAGTGCCACGTGTGGGTGTGGTGGTCATCGCGTTCGCTCCCGCCCGGTGCCTGTCCCACCCATCATATTGCGCCGTACGTGGAGTGCCCGGCGTTAAGGTTCGCCCTATGAACAGGCAGGCCCCGACGCTGGAGGACGTCGCGCGGGAGGCGGGGGTCTCCCGCGCCACCGTGTCGCGGGTCGTGAACGGCGTACGCAATGTCGACCCGAGCATTCAGGACCTCGTCCGCAGCGCGATCGAACGGACCGGTTACACGCCGAACCGCGCGGCGCGGACGCTGGTCACCCGGCGTACCGGGACGGTGGCGCTCATCGTCTCCGGCGCGGGCGACGCCTTCGTCGGCCGCGTCTTCGCCGACCCGTTCTTCGGCCGTGTCGTCAATGGCGCCATGGGGTACCTGCGGGCCCGCGCGATGCAACCGGTGCTGCTGTTCGCGGAGTCGGAGCCGGCCAGGAAGCAAGTGGTCGACTACGTACGGCAGGGCAGCGCGGACGGTGCGCTCGTGGTGTCCGTGCGGCCCGACGACCCGCTGCCGGAGCTGCTGCTCGCGGCCCACGTCCCCACGGTGCTGTTCGCGCGTCCCGCCCGGAAGGTTCCGGTCAGTTGCGTCGACCTGGACCACGCGGCGGGCGGCCGGCTCGCCGGGGAGCACCTGCTTGCCCGGGGCTGCCGCCGGATCGCCGCGATCAGCGCCCCGTTGGAGCTGCGGGCCGGTCGGGAGCGCCTCGCCGGGTTCCGCGACGCGCTGACACGCGCCGGACACGACACACCTCCCGTCGCCGAGGGTGTCTTCACGCTGGACAGCGGGGCCACGGCCATGACCACGCTGCTGCGCGAACACCCCGACGTGGACGGCGTGTTCGCGGCCAACGACCTGATGGCCCAGGGCGCCTGCCAGGTTCTGCGCGAACATGGCAGGCGCATCCCGCACGACGTCGCCGTCGTCGGGTTCGACGACTCCAGCATCGCGGTGACGTGCCGGCCGCCGCTGACCACCGTGCGCCAGCCGGTGGAGGACATGGCGGCGGCCATGGCGCGGCTGCTGGGCGAGCAGGTCCAGGGCGCCCGCACCGCCGAACCGCACGTCCTCCTCTTCGAACCGGAGCTGGTCGTACGCGACTCCGCCTGATCCTGCGCGGACGTCAGGCCCGGGACTCCCGGTGGGCGCGGATGATGTCCGCGTACCGCCGCCCGCTGCTCTTCAGGGTGCGGGTCTGGGTCGCGTAGTCGACGTGGACGAGGCCGAAGCGCTTGTCGTAGCCGTACGCCCACTCGAAGTTGTCGAGGAGGGACCAGGCGTAGTACCCGGCGAGCGGCGCGCCCTTGCGGATGGCGCGGGCGCAGGCGCTCACGTGCTCCTCCAAGTAGCGGGCCCGGTCGGGGTCGTGGACGGCGCCGTCGGGTGTGACGGTGTCGGGGAACGCGGAGCCGTTCTCGGTGACGTACAGCTCGCGCGCCCCGTAGTCGTCGGTCAGGCGCAGCAGCAGCGCTTCCAGGCCCCCGGCGTCGATCTGCCAGTCCATGCCGGTGCGCGGCACGTCGGGCAGCCGGACCTCGCGGGCGTACGGGACGGGGCCCCGGGGGTCGTCGGTGACGGTCGCGGGGAAGTAGTAGTTGAGGCCGTGCCAGTCGAGGGGCGCCGCGATCGTCTCCAAGTCGCCTGGGCGCTCCGGGAGTTCGACGCCGTACAGCTCGCGCATGTCGGCGGGGAAGCCGCGGCCGTAGACGGGGTCGAGCCACCAGCGGTTGGTGTGTCCGTCCATGCGGGTGGCCGCCGCGATGTCCTCGGGGCGGGTCGAGGCGGCCTCGATGGTGGAGTGGTTGGTGACGAGGCCGACCTGGGCGCCGGGGACCGCGGCGCGGACGGCGTGGGTGGTGAGGCCGTGGGCGAGCAGCAGGTGGTACGAGGCGCGCACGGCGGCGGTGAGGTCGGTGAGGCCGGGGGCCATGCGGCCTTCGAGGTGGCCGATCCAGCCGGAGCAGAGCGGTTCGTTGAGGGTGGCCCACCGGGTGACGCGGTCGCCGAGGCGGGCGGCGACCACGGAGGCGTAGTCGGCGAGGTGTTCGGCGGTGTCGCGGACGGTCCAGCCGCCGCGGTCCTGGAGGGCCTGCGGGAGGTCCCAGTGGTAGAGGGTGATGTTGGGGGTGATGCCGACGTCGAGGAGGGCGTCGACGAGGCGGTCGTAGAAGTCGAGGCCCGCCGCGTTGACCGGGCCGTCTCCCCCGGGCAGCACGCGGGGCCAGGCGACGGACATGCGGTAGGCGTCGGTGCCGAGCCGCTTCATCCAGCCGATGTCCTCGGGCCACCGGTGGTAGTGGTCGCAGGCCACGTCTCCGTGGTCGCCGCCGTCGACCTTGCCGGGGGTGTGGGAGAAGGTGTCCCAGATCGAGGGTGCGCGGCCGTCCTCGGTGGCGGCGCCCTCGATCTGGTAGGCGGAGGTGGCCGTGCCCCAGGTGAAGCCGGCGGGGAAGGCGGCGAGGTCAAGCGATTCGTACACGGAGGGCCTTTCTGGAGTACGTGAGGGGGAACAGGTGGTGGCTCGCGGCTACTTGACCGCGCCCGCCGTGAGCCCGGCGACGAGGTAGCGCTGAAGCAGCAGGAAGCCGGCGACGACGGGCAGGCTGACGATGAGTGAGGCCGCCATGATCTGGTTCCAGTACACGTCGTTCTGGGTGGAGTAGCCCTGGAGTCCGACGGCGAGGGTGCGGGTGGTGTCGTTGGTCATGACGGAGGCGAAGAGGACCTCGCCCCACGCGGTCATGAACGCGTAGACGGCGACGGCGACGATGCCGGGGATCGCGGCGGGCACGATGACCCTGAACAGGGCGCCGAGCGGCCCGCAGCCGTCCACCTTGGCCGCCTCGTCGAGGTCCCTCGGCACCGAGTCGAAGTACCCGATCAGCATCCAGATGGAGAAGGGCAGCGAGAACGTGAGGTAGGTGAGGATCAGGCCGCCCCGGGAGCCGAACAGCGCGATGCCGGTGGCGTTGCCGATGTTGACGTAGATGAGGAACAGCGGCAGCAGGAAGAGGATGCCGGGGAACATCTGGGTCGACAGGACCGTCACCGTGAAGACGCGCTTGCCGCGGAACGAGTAGCGGCTGACCGCGTACGCCGCGAACACGGCGACCGTGACCGAGCAGACGGTCGCCGCCCCCGCCACGATCAGTGAGTTCATGAAGTAGTCGGCCAGCGGCACCGTCTTCCAGATGTCGAAGTAGGGGCGGATGGTGAGGCCCGACGGCAGCCACTCGAACTTCCCCGACACGTCCTCCAGCGGCTTCAGCGAGCTGGACACCATCACGTACACGGGCAGCAGCACGAAGGCGGCGAGGAGCGTCAGGAAGATGCGGCGACTCCAGAGGAAGGACCGGGGCGCCGCCATCGGGGAGCGCGGCTGCCGGAGCGTAGTGGCCGTGGGGCTAGACATCGGTGGCCTTCCTTCCTCGGGAGGTGAACCAGAGGTAGCCGCCCGTCACCACGAGCAGGAACAGGAGCAGCAGCACCGACATCGCGGAGCCCGTCCCGAAGTTCCAGGTCTGGAACGAGGATTGGTAGATGTGGATCGAGATGAGGTCCGCGGCTTCCGGCGCCGCCTTGCCGAACAGCACGAAGGGCGTGTTGAAGTCGTTGAAGGTCCACAGGAACAGGACGAGGACGAGGACCTGGTTGACGGGGCGCAGCGCTGGCAGGGTGATGCGGCGGATCTGCTGCCACATGCCCGCGCCGTCGAGGGCCGCGGCCTCGTAGACGTCCCTCGGGATGTTCTGGAGCCCGGCCATGATGATGAGGAAGGCGAACGGCCAGCCCTTCCACACCGATACGACGAGCAGGGCGACGAAGCTGTTGTCGCCGATCAGCCAGAAAGGGGCGCTGTCGGTGAGCCCGAGCTGGTCGTGCAGCACGTGGTTCACCAGGCCGTTGTCCCGCTGGAACATGAACGCCCAGGTGATGACGGCGGCGTAGACGGGCAGCGCGTACGGCACCAGGAAGAGCGTGCGCAGGATGCCGCGGCCGCGGAAGGTCTCCTGCATGAAGATCGCGGCGGCCGCTCCGAGCAGCCAGCACAGTCCGACGGACAGGACGGTGAACAGGCAGGTGGTGAGGAAGGAGCCGAGCAGCGCCTTGCCGACGGGTGCGTCGAAGTCGACGGACAGGGAGTAGTTGTCGAGTCCTGCCCAGGGCGCGGTGCCCCAGTCGCGGATGAAGAACTGGGTCAGCTCCTTGAAGCTGACGACGATGCCGATGACCATCGGCACCAGGTGGACCAGGAGTTCGAGGAGCAGTGCGGGGAGCAGCAGCAGGTACGGCAGTCCGATGCGGCGCAGCCGCCCGGGGCGGCGCCTGCGCGGCGCCGCCCCGGGGGTCTTCTGGTGCGCCGTCCGCTCGCCTGCGCTGAGGGGGGCGGTGGTGGTCATGGAGGTGTCCGCGCTCACTTCTTCGTCATCTGCTGCTGGGCCTTGGTGAGCTTGGCCCGCACGGACGCGGTGGTCACCGCGCGGCCCGCGGCGGCGTCGGCGAAGAGTTCCTTGACGGCGGTGCCGACGACGGTCTCGAACTGCGACTCCTCGGCGACCTGCGGCAGCGCGGTGGCGCTGGTGGCGAGGGTCTCCTTGAGCGCGGCGACCGCCGGGGCGTTGAAGGCGGGGTCCTGCTGGGCGGCCTTGACCGGCGGGATGGAGCCGTAGGCCTTGTTCAAGGTGACCTGTTCGGCGTCGCTGGTCATGAACTTCACGAACTTCTTGGCGCCGTCGAGGTTCTGGGTGTTCTTGAAGACGGCCATGTTGATGCCGGCGACCATCGAGTTGGTGGCCTTGCCCTGGCCGGGCTTTCCGGACTGTACGGGGGCGGGGGCGACGCCCCACTCGTCGTCCTTCATGCCCTGCGTCTTGAAGGTGGCGGAGGCGGTCTGCCACAGCACCATCGCCGTCTTGTCCTTGGCGAAGTCGCTCAGGGACTGGTTCTGCGCGTACTCGGCGTTGCCCGGCGCGACGACCTTGTCCTTGGCCATCAGGTCGACGTACTGCTTCACTCCGGCGACGGCGCCGTCGGAGGTGAAGTCGGCCTTGCCGTCCGGGGTGAAGAAGTCGGCGCCGTGCTGCTTGGCGAGGACGAAGACCTGGTGGATGTTGTTCGACAGGTTGGAGCCTTCGGCGCCGAGGCCCCACTTGCCGTTCTTGGAGAGCTTCTTGCCGGTCTCGGCGAGCTCCGCCCAGGTCGTCGGCGGCTTGTCGATGCCGGCCTCGGCGAACATCTTCTTGTTGTAGTAGAGCGCGTAGGCCATGGAGTACAGCGGTACGGCGGCCGGGTCCTTGCCCTGGACGCCGGTGGAGCCGAGCGCGGACTCCAGGAAGCGGTCCTTGCCGCCGATCGCCTCGAAGTTCTTGGCGTCCCAGGGCAGCAGGGCGCCGCTGGTCTGGAGCGAGGCGCTCCAGGTGTTGCCGATGTTGAGGACGTCGGGGCCCTGCCCCGACGTGGTGGCGGTGAGGATGCGGTTGAGGAGGTCCGCCCAGGGCACGACCTCCAGCTTCACCTTGATGCCGGTCCGCTTCTCGAACTTGTCGAGTTCGGGCCGCAGCACCTTCTTGTCCACCTCCAGGCTCGCCCCCTGGTTGGAGGCCCAGTAAGTGAGCGTCTTCGGCTGCGAGTTGCCGCCCTCCGAGCCGGAGGTACCGCCGCCGCAGGCCGCCGCGGACAGGACGAGCGAGAGGGTGACGGCGCCGACGGCCGCGGCTCTGATGCTTCGCATGACTTCAGAAACCTTCCGGGAAGTCTTAATTTAGAGCGTGAGTTAAACCTCAAGCGAAGGTCGCGTCAAGGCCTTCGACCCATGTAGGTTGCGAGCAGGACTTCGGGACGAGGGGACAAAGTGACAGTGCGCAACGGCCGTACAGTGCGTGACCTGCGACGCGAGAACCGCACCGCGGTATTGCAACGGTTGTATTTCGACGGCCCGCTCAGCCGCTTCTCTCTCGGGCCCGCCACCGGCCTGAGTTCGGGCTCGGTGAGCAACGTGGTCTCCGAACTCGTCGACGAGGGCCTGGTGGAGGAGGCCGGCAGCGTCGACTCGGCGGGCGGCCGGCCCCGCACACTGCTGCGCATCAGCGCGCGCAGCGGCTATCTGATCGGCGTCGACATCGGCGAGACGCGGGTCCGGGTCGAGCTCTTCGACCTGGCCCTCACCGAGCTGGCCAGGGTCGAGAAGCCGCTGAAGACCGACGGCCCGAACCGCCTGGACCGCTACGACGTCGGCACCGTCGTGACACATCTGAGCGAGGGCATCTCCGAGGTCCTCCACGAGGCGGGCATCGCGGCCGAGCGGCTGCTCGGCGTCGGGGTCGGGGTGCCCGGCATCGTCGCGAGGACCCCGGAGGACGGCGCCGTCGTGCACGGCCAGACGATCGGCTGGGACGCCGTCCCGCTCGAACGGCTGCTGCGCGAGGCCCAGTTGCTGCCCGACACGGTGCCGTACTACATCGACAACGGCGCCAGGACGCTCGGTCAGGCGGAGATGTGGTTCGGCGCCGGGCGCGGCGCGCAGAGCGCGGCGGTGGTGCTCTTCGGCTCCGGCGTCGGCGCGTGTGTCGTCAGCGACGACATGGGGCCCGGCCGGGCCGTGGAGTGGGGGCATCTGACGGTGCGGGTGCGCGGGCGCAGGTGCCGCTGCGGCGCCCGGGGGTGCCTGGAGGCGTACGCGGGTGCGGAGGCGCTGCTCCAGCGCTGGGCGGAGGCGGGCGGCCGGCCGCCCGAGGGCGCGGACGAGGAGACGGCGCTGACCGCGATGCTCGCGGCCGCGTACCCGGGGCCGGACGCGGCGGGCGCCGCCCCGGAACCCGACGCGACCGCCGTGGCCGTCCTTGAAGAGACCGCCGAGTACCTCGGCGCGGGCTTCGCCGACCTGATCAACCTCTTCCAGCCCGAACGCATCCTGGTCGGCGGCTGGGCCGGACTCCAGCTCGGCCGCCGCTTCCTGGACGCGGTGAAGGACCACGCCACGTCGTACGCCCTGACCTATCCGGCCGCCCGCGTCCGCATCGACCTCGGCACCCTGGGCCCCGACGCCGTCACCGTGGGCGCCGCGATCCTGCCGCTCGCGGGCTTCTTCGCGCGCGGCGGCCGGCCGGAGGAGACCGAACCGGAGGAGCCGGCCCCGGCGTGGCGGACGGCGCTGCGGAAGCGGACGGTGCAGTGAGCGGCGGCCGTCGTAGGGGTGAGCGGCAGCTGTCGGGGAGGGGCGGGCGATGAGGGGGCGCCGCCCGGGCATCGGCCGGAGGCACGGCGCCCCGACCGCCGCCACCCTTTCCACGGCTCACCGCCACCCCTCTCACCGCCACCCCTCTCACCCCCTCACCGGTCGTCGACCGTCACACTTCCCTCCCACCGCGTGTCCCCCGCCGACCTGCCCACCATCAGCCGGTACGTTCCCGGCTCCGTGACCCAGCCGGAGTCCTCGGCGGACCAGTGCCGCAGCGCACGCGGGCCCACCGTCACCTCGGCACGCGCCGTGCGGCCCGGTTCCGCGCGCACCGCCGCGTACCCGGCGAACCAGCGCACCGGGCGCTCCACCGCCGAATCGGCCCTGGCGAGGTAGACCTGTACGACCTCGCGTCCGGCGCGGCTGCCGGTGTTGCGCACCATCACGCGGACGGTCAACGGCTCGCCCGCCGCGAGGTGTTCAGGGGCCTCCACGGACACGTACTCCCAGGTCGTGTAGCCGAGTCCGTGGCCGAACCAGTAGGCGGGTTCGCGGCCCGCCCGCAGCCAGGCCCGGTGGCCGATGTGCAGGCCCTCGGCGTAGTCGAGCCGGCCGTCGGTCGGCCGGGTGCGGGTGACGGGCGCGTCCGCCAGGGCGGCGGCCCATGTGGTGGGGAGCCGGCCGCCGGGTTCGGCGAGGCCGAACAGGACGTCGGCGAGGCCCGCGCCTGCCTCCTGCCCCGGGAACCAGGTCAGCAGCACGGCGCCCGCGTCGTGGCGCCAGGGCAGCTCGACCGGTCCGCCGCTGTTGACGACCACGACCGTACGTGGATTCGCGGCGGCCACCGCGCGGACCAGCTCGTCCTGGTGCCCGCCGAGGGAGAGACCGGCGCGGTCGTGGCCTTCGGTCTCGCTGTGCTCGGTGGTGCCTACGACGACGATCGCGGCGTCGGCGTCCCGTGCCGCTCGCACCGCGTCCGCCACGGCGGTCGCCGGGTCGGGTTCCGGCGGCGCCGCGACGACGACGGTGGCGCGGCCGCGGCCGGGCACCAGTTCCCGTCGGGCCACCACGCGCACGGGGTGCCCCGCGGCCAGTGTCGTACGCGCCGTGTGCACGGGCGGGGTGACGTGGACGACGGCCGGGTCGTCGGTGACACCGGGGAACTCGCCGTCCAGCAGGGTGTGTTCGTCGACGGTGAGTGTCATGCGGCCGAAGCCGCCGACGCCGAACGTCCACTCCCCCGACCGCTGCGGATGCAGCACCGCGTCGATCTCCACCGTGTGCGCGCCGGGTGGCAGATCGGGCTCCAACTGCCGCCCCGACAGCCGGTGTTGGGAGTACAGCTCGCGGCCCGCCGCGTCCAGCACCCGCAGCAGCACGCCGGGTGCGCCCGATGCCGGGTCGACGCACCGGTCGGTGTCGAGCGGTGCCGGCGGCGCCCCGGACGACGGGCCCGGCTCGTGCACCACGCGGGCCCGCCCCCGCAGCCGGGCCCGGATGCCGGCCAGCGGCGTGACCACGTCGGAGCAGAACACGCCCGCGCTGCCGCCGCCCTGGACGCGCGGGACCGCGGCGTGCGCGCCGACGACCGCGACGGTGGAGAGCCCGCCGGGGTCGAGCGGCAGCACGCCGCGGTTGCTCAGCAGCACCGAACCGGCGCTGGCGGCGCGGCGCAACAGCGCCCGGGTGTCGCGGGAACGGGACGCCGCGACCCGCGCCCTACGCGGGCGACGCGGCCCGAGCGCGCCCACCCGAACGGCCAGCCGGAGCAGCCGCCGCACCTTGTCGTCGACCGCCTCCTCGGCGACGAGCCCGTCCTTCACCGCGCGGACCAGCGCCGCGCCCCACGGGCTTTCGGGGCCCGGCATCGCCAGGTCGAGGGCGGCGCGGCCGGTCTCCTCCGTGGTGCGTACGGCCGCCCAGTCGGAGACGGCGACCCCGTCGAAGCCCCACTCCCCCTTGAGGGGTTCCGCGAGGAGCGGGCTGGCGGTCATGGTGGCGCCGCCGACGGCGTTGTAGCCGGCCATGACGAGCCACACCCCGGCCTCGACGGCCGCCTCGAAGGGCGCCAAGTACACCTCGCGCAGCGCGCGTTCGGACATCCGGACGTCGACGGTCAGCCGGTCGGTCTCGGAGTCGTTGGCCACGTAGTGCTTGGCGGTGGCCGCCACTCCGAGCGCCTGGACGCCCCGGACGAGGGCGGCTCCGGTGCGGCCGGTCAGTTCCGGGTCCTCGGAGAAGCACTCGAAATGGCGTCCCGCCAGCGGGCTGCGGTGCAGATTGAGGGTGGGGGCGAGCACCACGTCGACGCCCTTGCGGGCGGCCTCGGTGGCGAGCAGGCCCCCGAGCCGCTCCACCAGTTCCTCGTCCCACATCGCGCCGAGCGCGGAGGCGGAGGGCAGCAGGACCGAGGTGCGCCGCTCGTCCCACGACTCGCCGCGCACCCCGGCAGGACCGTCCGATGTGACCATCTCCCGAAGGCCGATCGCGGGCTCACCCGCGGTGCGCCAGGTCGTCACGCCCGTGAGCAGGCGCACCTTCTGAGGGAGGCTCAGCTTTCCGATCAGCCGATCGAGTGTCAGGTCGTCCATGTCACGGCAACCGGTAGTCCGCGTCCAGGACCGCGCCGCGCTCCGGGTGGTACAGGTCGTAGCCGCGCGCGTCGCACTGGAAGCCGCCCACGATGCAGCCGTCGACAAGCGCCTTGAGCGTCCGCTCCTCCCACGCGTTGAAGAAGTCGTAGTGGAAGGAGTAGCCGCGCCCGCTCGCCAGCCGGACGTCGCTCATGTCCCCGTTGACCGGGAAGGCCATCTTGAACTCGATCATCGGCAGGGCGACCGGGTGGGACGTCGGACACATGTTGTCGTTGGTCCCGGGTTTCACGACCGGGTACGCCATGTGGCTCCGGTGGTCGGGGGTGTCGAGGTACTTGCCGTCCCAGCAACTCGGCGCCTGGAAGCGGATGTTGAGCTGGACGTCGGGCCGGCTCGGGCAGCTCGCGGGGAAGTCGACGTTGAAGAAGCTGTCACCGCACTCCCAGCCCTCGACGAACCCCTTGTGGGCGCGGAACTCCTGGGCGCTCTGCATGGGGTCGCCGACGACGTACCGCAGCCCCTTGGGGAACGGCCGCACGCTCGTGTAGTCGGTGACACCGGACTTGTAGTAGATGACCTGCGGGCCGACCGGCAGGATCTTCTTGTCGCCCTTGTACAGGGACGGCATCCAGTACGCGGAGGCGTCGGCCGGTGCCTTGCAGGTGGTGGCACCGCCGTAGAGGCTCGCCGTCGTGCTGCTCGCGTTCGTCGACTTGTTGCCCATGAAGGTGTGGTCGTGGGACTTTCCGGGCTGTCCCGGGTAGACGATCGGGTCGTCCGGCGCGGTGTGCGTGGCGTCGCAGTTGGCCTGGAACTCCTTGTGGTAGCGGGGCGGCGGGGTGGCCGTGGACGGGGTCACGCCGGTGACCTGGGGGACGGCCGGGATGTACCCGTCGCCGTCGGGGTCGTCGCCGGACGCCTGGGTCGACACGGCCATGGTGTGTCCGGTGTGCGCGGTGGCCCGGACGTTCTCGGGACCGGCCGCCGTGGCGATGGAGCCGATGCCGAGCACGCTGGCGACGAGGGCGCTGCCGAGCAGCAGCGCGGGGAGCTTCGAACGCGGTCTCATGGGGCCTCCTGCCCTCTGAGGTACCTGGTGTGATGGGGTACGAAGGGCGCCCGGCGGGCGCCCTTCGTCATCGGCGGAGTGTCAGCTGTAGATGCCGAACTCGTGCAGCGAGTAGCCCCAACTGGTGCCACGCGCCGTCAGGTTGAGCCGTACGTAGCGCGCGGTCGTCGCGGCGTCGATGGTGTCGATGTCGCCGTTTCCGTCGGTCGTGGTGTGCACGGTGCGCCAGTTGCTGCCGTCGTCCGAGACCTGCACCTCGTACGACTTGGCGTAGGCGGGATCCCAGACGAGTTGCAGCTTGCGGATGGCGGTGGCGGCGCCCAGGTCGACCTTGATCCACTGGGGGTCGCTCCAGTCGCTGGCCCAGCGGGTGTCGGCCTTGCCGTCCGTCGCCTTGGTGGGCTCGCACGGACAGTCGCCGTACGAGGGCTGGAAGGAGGAGGCGGTGGTGGGCTTGTTCAGGGCCACGTTCGTGCCGCTGACCGGCGGGGCGACGACCTTGACGGACTTCGTCTCGATGCCTGCGTTGCCGTGGCCGTCCTCGGCCTGGATGTACACCTTCCACACACCGAGCTTCTCGGGGGCGGTCACCGCGAAGGTGCCATTCCCTGTGGCCCGCCACTTGGCCTCGACGAGCCGCTTGTCACCGCTCGCGTAGTTGCCGCTGAGGAACACCTTGTACGTGACCGGGTCGCCGTCGGGGTCGCGGGTGTCGGCGTGGACGGTGAACTCCTCCCCCGCCGGGGCCGAAGTGGCGTGGTCGACACCCATGTTGGAGAGGACGGGCGGCGTGTTGTCACCACTGGTGGATCCGCTGTACGCCTTCTTCACGGCGTAGTAGGACAGCCGCTTCAGCCCGTCCGGCAGGAGGTTGAACCAGACCCCGCCGAAGTCGTGCTCGGTGCCGTAGTGGAAGAGGGTGGCTCCGAGGGCGACGCCCCGGTGTCCGGTGACACACCCCCACGCCTTGGTGTAGCCCTCGGCCTTCTGCACATCGGTCGGCTCGTCGGGCACACCATTGGCGTCGTCGGGCACCTCCCACTCACCTGCGGGCCCTGTCTCGGTGATGATGTACGGCTTGGTGTAGCCGCCCTCCTCCCAGTCCTTCTGGACGCCGCAGATGTCTCCGTAGGAGTTCATCGAGTACAGGTCGAGGTCGGGCGCGTTGCGCTTGTAGTAGGGCCAGGCTCCGGTCCAGGCGTCGGTGGAGGTGACGGGATGGTTCGGGTCGAGGCTGTGGATCTTCTTGGCGACGTCGTTGACGAAGGTGGTGTACGCGTTGCGCTGTGCCTCCAACTCGCTTCCGCTGTAACAGTTCTGGAGCCCCAGCACCGACTCGTTGCCGACGTTCCACATGAGGGTCGCCGGGTGACTCTTGTACGCCTCCACCCACTTGGCGAACTCGGTGAGCATGTTGTTCTTGTACGTGGTGTCGGTGACGTAGTTGACACACCCGCCGGAGCCGGGGCCGCCGCCGGGCTGCAGCCAGAAGCCGTTGACGACGCGGAGGCCGTTCGCCGCGGCGCTGTCGAGGAGCGGCTTGGTGCCGGCGTCGGTGCCCCAGGTGCGGATCGTGTTGACGCCCATGGACTTGACGTCGGGCAGGTACTTGGGCGCGTCCGCGATGGCGGGGCCCCAGGTCAGGCCCTTGACGGTGTACGGCTGGCCGCCGACGGTGAGTTGCCAGTTCCCTTGGGAGCCGGTCACCTTGACCGCCCCGGAGTCGGTCGGTGTGCCGTCCTTGGTCCCGTACACCTGGAACTCCCACAGGGAGTACCCGTAGCCGCCGGACCGCTCGGTGCCCAGCATGCGCACGTACCGTCCCGATCCGGAGACGGCGAGCTCGTCGGTGCCGCCGTCACCGCCGGTCACGGTCTTCAGGGTGCGCCAGTCCGTGCCGTTGTCGGACGCCTGGATCTGGTAGCTCTTCCCGTACGCGCCCTCCCAGCTCAGCACGACACGGCTGAGGTCGGAGCGCTGCCCCAGGTCGACCTGGAACCACTGCGGGTCGCTCCACTTGCTGGCCCAGCGGGTGCCGCTCAGGTCGCCGTCGACGGCCTTCGAGGGCGCGAAGCCGTCGCCTTCCTGGGACGAGGCGGTGGCCGGCTTGCCCTGGGAGAGCAGGGTCTCGGCGGCGTGCGCGGGCTGGGCGGCGGCGAGCGCGAGCGACGAGGCCACCAGTGCGCCGACCGCGAGCAGGGGGACGGCGCGGCGTTCGGCCGGTCTTCGGTACGAGGACGTACGCGAGGGGGTTGAGAACACTTCCGCTCCCTAGGGGTAGGAGACGACGGTGGACGGCACGGTCGAGGTACCGGAGGGCACCGTGGAGTCGCCGGTGTCGTTGATGACGTGGTTGTAGTGACCGTTGCCGCCGAGGGAGACCACGAGGAGGCTGTGGAACTTCACACCGGCCTTGACGGGTGACTTGAAGCCGTGGTCCTGGCGGATGCCCGGGTCGACGTTGTAGTTGCAGTAACTCCCAAGTCCCCACGCCTCGTGGGTGTTCACCGAGTCGTCGACGCGGTAGGCCGCGTACCCCTTGGTGTCACCGTTCTGGATGGCGGCCTGGTTCGGGGCGTCGTACGCCTTCTCGTTCTGGTAGAAGATCGTCCGGCCGCGTTCGCCGTACCACTCGACGTCGTACTTGTTGAAGTGCTCGACGAACAGGCCGGTGGCCAGGACGTCGTCGCCGTTGACGCGGACGCCGTAGTCGGCCCGGTTGGTCTCCCAGCCGACGCCCTGACCGTGGTCGGCGCGCCACACCCAGGTGTGGTCGATGATGGTGTCGTCGCTGTTGACGACCATGCTGGTGGTGGCCTTGCCCGCGCCCGCGCCGCCGATGCGGACGTACACGTCCTGGACGGTGGTGGGGTTGGCGGCGTGGTCGGCGGACGCGCCCTGCGGGCCGATCTCCAGCAGCGTCGGCGAGTTGACAGGACCGGCGTCGACGAGGAAGCCGGCGAGCCGCACACCGTCGACGTCGGCGACCTTCATGGCGGTCACACCGTTGTCCGGGACGATGGTGGCGAGGCCGAGGCCCAGCACGATGGTGTTCGCCCGCTTGATGTCGATGGTCCGGTCGACGTGGTACACGCCGGGGGTGAAGAGCAGGTTCAGGCCCTGGTCGAGGGCGGCGTTGATGGTGGCGGCGGTGGCGCCGGGCTTCACCACGTAGAACTTGCTCAGCGGGATCGACTCGCCCTGCGGGGTGCCGTCGGCCCAGGTGGTGCCGCGCGCGTTGGTGCGCTTGGCGGGCGCGAAGACCTTGTACTCGTTGCCGTCGAGGTACAGGAACGGCTTCTCGCGGGAGATGGGTGTGGTGTCGAGCGTGGTGTAGCGAGGCTCCGGGAAGCCGGTGGCGGGAGCGCCCGAGACACCTGAGAAGACCTGGTTCCAGACGCTGTTGGACCAGCCGCCGATGGAGCTGTCCCTCGTGTACCACTGCTGCTGCGAGTAGTTGCCGACCTGGCCGTCGATCTTGCTGTCGGCGATATAGCCGCCACTGGCCCAACCGTAGCCGTTCGGCGCCAGGTTGAGCCCGCCCTTCACGTGCATCCGGCGGAAGGACGCCGCCTGTGACACCGCCCACCGGTCGGTGCCGTTGACCGGCTTCACGGCGAGGTTCTCGGCGCTGCGCCAGAAGTTCTGCGTGGCGTTGCCGTTGAACCAGCCCGCGTCGACGGTGACATCACCGTTGATCGTGGTGTCATCGGGGCGCAGCCCGAGCCCGGCGATCTGGGTGTAGAAGCCGATCTGGGCGTTGAGGTTGTCGTACGTGCCCGGCTTGAAGAGGAAGGCGTGCCGCCCGGAGCCGAACTGGGCCGACTCCTGCTCCTTGAACACCTGGTCCAGCTTGGCCTGGATGCCGGGCGTCGAGGGGTCGAAGACATGCACGTTCGGCCCGAGGTCGCCGCCGCCCTCAATCGGCCCAGTGGTGTCACCGGCCGTGCCGTACACCTTGAACTCCCAGAGGGAATAGCCGTATTGGGTGGCGCGGGCGGTGCCGTACATGCGCACGTAGCGGGCGGTACCGGAGACGTCCACGGTCTCCGTGCCGCCGGCGCCGGTGGTGGTCGAGTACGCCGTCGCCCAGTCCGAGCCGTTCTGTGACGTCTCGATCCGGTACGACTTCGCGTAGGCGGCCTCCCAGCGCAGTTCGACGCGGGAGAGGGTGGCGGAGGCGCCGAGGTCGACGCGGAGCCACTGCGGGTCGGAGGCGGCGCTCGACCAGCGGGTGCCGATGTCGCCGTCGACGGCCGCGCTCGCCGGGGTGCCGTAGTGCTCCTGGCTTGAGGCGGTCACCGGCTTGCCCTGCGAGAGCAGCGCGGGCGCGGCCTGGGCCTGCGTGGCGGGCAGGGCGGCGAGCAGCGCGGCGGCGAGGGCGCCGACCACGACGCCGACGAGACCGCGTCGGCGGGGACTGCGCGGAGCCGGTCCACGTGCGGCGGGTCCACGGCGAGCGGGTCTGAGTGCGGCGGGTCTGGGTGCGGCGGGTCTGGGTGGGGCGGTGCTACGGATGCCAACTCTGGGCATGGGGAGGCTCCTTGACGCGGAACGGACGGGTTGGGAGAGCGCTCTCCGGCACCTTGCCCGTCACGCCGGTCCCGGTCAAGGTTCCGCGCACGGCTTTTCTTTTGACTTGCATTAAGTGGGAGACGTTCGGGGCGGGCCCTTGCCGGTCAGCGGTGGTCGGCCGCGTCCCCGTCCGGCACGAGCCGCATCCAGGGGTACACGTACTCCGCGTCCGTACGGCCCTCTGGGAGGGCGGGCGCGAGGGCGCGCAGGACGCGGGCGGCGGACCCCGGGCCGTAGTCCTCCAGGCGCTCGGTCGCCTGCAGGAGGACGCGCCCCGCAGCGAGTTCCGTGACGGCGCGAAAGGCGCCGGAGGCGCGCAACTGGTCGGCGCCGCCTACCTGTTGGGCGACATCCGGGGAGCAGACCGTCGTCCAGGAGTAGCCGCGCAGCAGACGTCCGCTGTCCGGGACCGTGTCCTCGGGCCAGCGGTGCAGGACCCGTTCGAGAGCGGTGCCGTACTCCAGGTCGGCGTCGTCGGTGAGGTGGGCGTACGCGGCGTCGAGCCGGTCCGCCCAGGTGGCGAGCGCGTCCAGCCAGCGCCGTTGGGTGTCGTTGGCGTCCGGTTGACGCAGGAGGGACTCCGGGGCCGTGGCCAGGCACCGCAGCCACCCCCCGCTCTCCCCCGCTTCGCCGCCGCCCGCGAGCCAGACGTACTCGACGGTCAACGCGTGCTCCTCGTCCACGGGCAGGCCGCGCGGGTCGAGCGGGTGCAGGAGGAGGGACACGCGTACGGGCGGCGCCTTGTCGGTGGCGTCGAGGGAGGCGAGGAGGGTGCGCCAGCGGCGCGGCGAGAAGCGGGACTGCCGCGGCGGGGTCCGTGCCGAGCGCTGTACGAGCAGCTGGGCACAGACCCCGTTCGCGGGGCCCCAGGCGGCGCGGGGGTTGTTCTCGTCGGGCCCTGGTGCCGGCGGGTCGGTGGCGAGTGCCGGGCCGAGGCCGGGGAAGAGCGCGTCCCTGGCCTCCGTGAGCCAGCCGACGGCGGCCCGCGCCGGAGCGTCCGCCGAGGCCGCCGGGCAGTCGATCTCCACCGTCAACTCACGTGCTGCCGCCACCGGTTCACCGTACCTTCCGCTTCGCTTGTCCGGCGTCAGCCCGCCGCCAGCAGGCCGCCGCCCAGGATGCCGCCGAGGATCGCGCCGCCGACGCCCGCCGTCAGCGCGCCGACGACGACCACCGCCGCCACGGCCCCGACCCCGATGGCCACATCACCCCAGTCGACGGCCGGCGGGTTCGGCGCCGGTTCCGGCGTGCGGGGCTGCGGTTTCGGCTTCTCCTCGTCCTCCGGCTTCTGCAGCGAGCGCGGCAGCTTCGGCGGGGACGGCGGCCGGTCACCGGGCCGCCTCGGCTTCTTCTTCACATAGACGATGGCGCCGTCCATGTTGAAGTCCGGGGAGTACACCCAGTGGTTGTCCTTGTCGCCCGCGCGGGTCGTGTACTTCACCATGCGGACCCGGGACATGGGCTCCCCGGGCGCGGCGGACTCCTTGAACTCCCGCTCGTACGCCTTGATGTAGTGCTTGACCTGGTCCTTGGCGAGCTTCGTCGCCGCGGCCACGCCGTTCTTTCCGGACTTCACTTCCCAGATGAAGGCCCGTTTGTCGGTGTGCTGGTAGAGGATGTCGACCTCGCCGTACTTTCCGGTGTCGTTCTTGGACGCGCCCGGTATCCGGAACTCCTTGCCGCCCGGGACGGGGTGCAGCCGCTTGCTCACGCCGGGCCCGTACCGCTTGCGCAGTTGCGTCGCGAGCTGCTTGCGGGCCACGTCGCGCGCCAGGTTGTGCAGGGTCGTGCGGTCGTGGCCGCCGCCACCTGCCTGGGTGACCGCCGCGGCGACGGTCGTGCGGGCCTGCGCGCGGGTGGCTCCGGCCGACAGGCGCGGGGCGGCCGAGCCGACCTGAGCGGCGGCGGAGGGCGCGACGAGCAGGCCGAGCGGGTCGGTGGCGTTCAGCGGGTCGTTGGCGGCGTACGTGTACGGGTGGTCGGCGTTGTCCGGGCCGACGTCCTGGACCGTGATCGGGTCGCGGGTGCCGAAGCGGCCGAGCCGGGTGTCGTACCAGCGGGCGCGGAGGTAGAGCTCGTCGCCCGAGGTCAGCTCGGAGCGGTAGCCGAAGCGCGGGAGGCGCGGGGAGGGGAGGTGGCGGCGGTGCGGGTCGTGGTGGTGGTCGTGCCCGTGGTGGTCACCCTCGTCGTGCCCGTGGAGGCCGCCCTCGTCGTGCCCGTGCCCGTGCCCGTGGTCTTGCCCGTGGTCGCCGTCGTGGTCCCAGCGGGGGCGGCCGAACGCGTCGTACTCCTCGGCGCGCACCCACGGTTCCGTCTCCCGTGTCCGCTCCGCGGATCCGTACGCGTCGTGCGTGAACGTGGCCGATCCGCCGCCCCAGTTGGCGAAGGTCCGCCCGTACCCGTACGTGAAGTCCGCGTTGTAGCGGCTCGGGTGGCCGCGCTCGGTGTCGGCGAGTGCGGGGTCGGCGCGCTGGGTGAGGATCTGCGGGATGCGGTCCCAGCTCCAGCGGTAGCGCACGGACGCCGTGCGCACCGTCTCGTGGCGCTCGTCCACATTGGCGAGGACGAGGGAGGTCAGCAGCCCGTCGCCGTCGTACGTCGCCTCCGTGCGCTCGGCCGGGTGCGTGCCGCTCCGCTCGACGCGCACCGGCCGCCCGAAGCCGTCGTACGCCACCGTCCTGCGCTCGTCCCCGGTCCGCTCCTCGGTCAGCCGGCCCGCGCCGTCGTACGTGTAGTGGGTGCGCTGCCCGTGGGACTCGGAGCGGACGAGTTGGTCGGCGTCGTCGTAGCGGTAGTGGGTGGTGTGCTCGCCGTGCGTGCGCAGCACGCGGTTGCCGACCGCGTCGTAGCGGAGGCTCTGCCGCTCGTGGGCGACCTCGTGCCAGAACCCGCCCTCCTCGCGCGGCAGATGGGCCCAGTCGTCGCGCGAACCCGGGTGCCCGTGACCGTGTCCGTGTCCCTGTCCGTGCCCGTGTTCCTGGTGGCCGTGGGGTGCCCACGGCCAGCCCCGCTGTTCCCAGTGCCGCACTCCGGTCAGCTGTCCGAGCCGGTCGTAGCGGTACGCCTGGTAGCGGCCGCCGCTGCCGTCGTCGCGCTGCGCGAGGATCTTGCCGTCCGGGTCGTGCGTGAACGTGGTGCGCCGTATGGGCCGCCCGTCCCGCACCGTCTCGAAGCGGGCGAGCAGGTCCTGGTCGTAGCCGTAGCGCCGGGCGTGCCGCCCCGGCAGCTGTTCGGTCAACAGCCGCCCGTCCGGGTCGAGTCCGTACGAGGCGTGCCCGGCGCGCTCGTCCTCCAGGCCGACGAGCCCGCCGTTGAGGTTGTAGCGGTAGCGCACGTCCTGGCCGTCCGGGTAGGTCAGGCGGGTGCGGCGGCCGGTGCGGTCGTGGGAGGCGCCGAACACCGCGCCGTCGGGACCGGTGACGCGGACGACGCGGCCCGCCTTGTCGCGGTCGTAGCGCGTCGTGCCGGTGCCGTCCGTCATGCTCGTGCAGCGGCCGGCCTTGTCGTAGGTGTACGTCACCTTGGTGCCGTCGTCGGCCCTGCGCTCGGTGCAGTTGTTCTCGGCGTCGTAGCGGAAGTGCTGCACGCCGCCGTCCGCGTCGGTGATCCGTGTGACGTTGCCTGCCTTGTCGTACGCGCGGTGCGTCTCACGGCCGAGCGGGTCCGTCTCCGTCAGCAGGCGTCCCGCCTTGTCGTAGGCGTAGCGCGTGGTGTTCCCGTTGGCGTCGGTGGCCGAGACGAGGCGGCCCGCCCGGTCGTAGCCGTACTGGCTCTCGTTGCCCTCGCCGTTGACGACGGAGGTGAGGTTGCCGTTCTTGTCGTAGCGGTAGCGGGTGGTGATGCCGCTGGGGCTGGTGTCGGAGAGGCGCTGGCCGCGCGCGTCGAAGGTGCGCCGGGTGACCCAGCCGCGCGGGTCGATGACGGCGAGTTCGTTGCCCGCCTTGTCGTACTGCACGCGGGTCAGCAGTCCGGCCGGGGTCGTCACGGATATGCGGCGGCCCTGGGCGTCGTACGCGTACCGCGTGATCCCGCCCTCGGGGTCGACGACTTCGTGTATCTGGCCGCGCCGGTCGCGGCGCAGCCGCATCCGGTTGCCGTCGCCGTCGCTCGCGGACTCCAGGTGTCCCGCGCGGCTCCACTCGTTCCTGGTGCGCGCGCCGGTGGGGTCGGTGACGGTGACCGGCATCCCGGCCTTGTCGTAGGAGATCCGCCACTCGCCGCCCTCGGGGCCCTTGAGGCGGGTGAGGCGTCCGGAGTCGTCGTAGACGTGCCGGGTGCGGCCGCCGGTCGCGCCGGTGACGGTGGTGGGCAGGCCGCGCGCGTCGTACTCGGCCCGCACCGTGCCCAACGGGCCCTTCTCCTCGGCGAGTCGGCCCTCGTTGTCGTAGCCGTACTCGGTGCTGCCGCCCTCGGGGTCGGTCTCCTTGGTGAGGCGGCCGAGCGCGTCGTACGTGTAGTGGGTCTCGCCGCCCTCGGGGTCGGTGACCCGGGTGAGGTTGCCGTCCGGGTCGTAGTCGAAGGACGTGGTGTGGCCCATCGGGTCGGTCGTCGAGGTGACGTTCCCTGCGCCGTCGTACGCGTGGGTGGTGCTGCCGCCCGTCTCGTCGACCGATTCGAGGAGCCGGCCCGCGGCCGAGTAGCGGTAGGCGGTGCGCCCGTCGACGGGGTCGGTGTGTTCGGTGACGCGCCCCATCGGGTCGTACGCCCAGCGGGACGCGGCGCCGTCGGGCGCGGTCAGCTCGACGGGGTTGCCTGCCGGGTCGTGGTCGAGGCGGCTGACGCGCTCGCCCGGGTCGGTGACTTCGGCGAGGTTGCCGTGCGCGTCGTAGGCGTACCGGGTGGTGAGGCCGTCGGGGTCGGTCTCCGCGGTGACGAGGCCGTCCTCGACGGTCCGTCGGGTGCGGGCGCCGCCGGGCTCGGTGACGGTGTCGGCGATGCGGCTGTCGCCGCTGTAGGTGTAGCGCGTCTCCTCGCCGCCCGGGTCGGTCTCGGAGACGGTGCGGTCCTGCGCGTCGTAGCCGAAGCGCGTGCGGAACCCGGCGAAGTCACTGGTCAGGAGGTTGTCCCGGGCGTCCCATGCCTGGGTGAGCGGGCTGCCGCCCGGGGTGGTGGCGCGGACGAGCCGGCCGCGCTCGTCGTAGCCGAACGTGGCGGTGCCGCCGTCCTCGTCGGTGCTGGACAGGAGTCGGCCGTCGGCGCCCGCGCGGAAGACGGCGCGGGTGCCGCCGGGGCGCGCGGTCACGGTGGTCGTGCCGGGCGGGTCGTCGTACGTGAACTCGGCGGCGGCCCCGGACGGCAGCGTCTGCCGTGCCACCCGGCCGGACTCGTCGTACGCGTTCGTGACGCGCGTCCCGTCGTCCGCGTCCACGATCTTCGTCAGGCGGCCGTCCGCCGTGCTCTCGAACCGGGCCGACGTGCCGTCCGGGGCGGTGACGGAGGTGAGGACGCCGCCGTCGGCGTGCGCGTACGAGACCCGGCGGCCGTCGTCGGACGAGACGGCGGCGAGCCTGCCCTCCGCGTCGTACGAGAGGTTCAGGGTCCGCCCGAGCGAGTGCGTGACGCTGAGCAGCCGGTCGTCGTCGCCGCCGTAGGTGAGGGTCACCCGGCGGCTGTCCAGGGCGAGTTCGGTGAGCCGGCCGCCGGGCGCGAAGCGCATCCGGAGCCCGGAGTTGTAGCGCAGCGTGCGGCTTCCGTCGTCCCCGGACTCGGTCAGGTCGGCGGGGAGGTCCTGGGGCCGTACGAACCGGCCCTCCTCGTCGCGCGTGAAGACGAGCACGCGCCCGTCCGTGTCGTGCAGGGCGACCGCTCCGCCGGGCCGTTCGGACAGCCGCGCGTCGAAGGAGGAGGTCCAGCCCCGGCCGATCGCCGTCGGTGAATCGTCCTCCACCGCACGGGAGTTGTAGGTGCGTCGCCAGTCGAGCAGGCCGAGCAGCGGCTCGGGAAACGGCAGATCCGTGTCCTCGCGCGTGTAGTTGCCGATCGCGGTACTGACGCCGGATCCGGCGAAGCCGTAGTTGGGGTGCCGCCCCAACAACTCCGCGGTCGGGCGGGTCACTTCGTGCGAGTTCGGTGTCCCGTCGGACCCGCCTAAGCCGTCCGGCTCATCGGTCCCATCCGTACGTGGCATCTCGTACACCTCCTGGTGAACGATTCGCGCAGGAGCGTCCCCCCTGCACTCCGAACTCCCTCCCTATCACAGCTTCTTGACGACTCATCAGTGATGCGGCCCGCCCCGCGTGTCGCGCTATCCCTTGACCGCTCCGGCCGCGAGCCCGGAGGAGAGCCGGTGCTGGACGGCGACGAAGAAGATGAGGACCGGCACCGTGACCAGCGTCGAACTGGCCATGACCGGGCCCCAACTGGTCGTATTCTCGCCGAAGAACTGGAAGATGCCGACGGCGGCGGTGTACTTGTCGCTGCTCTTCATGAAGGTGTACGCGAAGACGAACTCGTTCCACGCGGTGATGAACGCGAAGATCGAGGTGGCGACGAGCCCGGGAGCCACCAGCGGAAGCAGCACGGAGCGGAACATCCGCCACCAGGAGCAGCCGTCGATGTACGCCGCCTCCTCGATGTCCTTCGGCACGGTCTGCACGAAGCCGCGCAGCGTCCAGATGGCGAAGGGCAGGGAGAGCGCGGTGTAGACGATGGTCAGGCCCAGCAGGCTGTTGAGCATGTCGTAGTCGCGCATCTGGATGAACAGCGGGATGACGAGCGCTTCGAGCGGCACCATCTGCACGATCAGGACCATGACCAGCACGGACGTGCGGAACTTGAACTTGAAGCGGGCGACCGCGACCGCCGCGAACAGCGCGAGGGCCGCCGAGACCACGACCGTGCCGAGGCCGACGATCGCCGAATTCAGCAAGTACGTACCGAAGTTGCCGCGCTGGAAGACCAGGGTGAAGTGGTCGAAGGTGATGCCGCTGGGGAGCAGCTTCGCGCCGCGGCTGAGGGCGCTCGGGTCCAGGGCCGTGGACACCATCCAGTAGACCGGGAACAGGGCGAAGATCAGCAGCGCGGCGACGGCCACCGGCAGACCGATCTTGGAGCCGAGGGAGGACCGCGTGGTGGCGGGCATGTCGGTGGTGGTCACAGGTCCTCCTCGCCCTGCTTGAACAGGGTGCGGATGTAGATGACGGTGATGGCGAGAAGGAGAAGGGTGAGCAGGACCGCCGCGGCGGCGCCCGTTCCGTAGTCTTCCTTGGCGAAGGCTTCGAGGTACGAGTAGACGCCGAGGTTCTCGACCTGCTCGTTCTGGCCCTGTCCTCCGGGCATCAGGAAGATCTGCGTGAAGACCTTGAAGTCCCAGATGGTCGACAGGATCGTCACCACGACGAACACCGGCTTGATGGCGGGCACGGTGACCTTCCAGAACCGCTGCCAGGCGCCCGCGCCGTCCAGCATGGCGGCCTCGTACAGCTCCTTGGGGATGGTCAGCAGTCCGGCGAAGACGGTGATCGCGACGAACGGGAAGCCGTGGTGGACGACGTTGAGGGTCCCGATCGCGTAGAAGGAGAGCCGGTCGGTGAACCAGTTGCTGGAGTCGGAGCCGCCCACCAGGGAGCTGAACAGGCCGTCGCCCGGCTGGAACAGCCAGATCCACACGTAGGTTCCGGTCACCGCGGGCATCGCCCAGGCCGCCATGATCGCGGTGGAGCAGATGGTCCGCCAGACCGGGCCGAGCCGGTTGAGAAGCAGGGCGATGGCGGTGCCGAGCGCCACCGTCAGGCCGACGCAGGCGACCGCGAAGAACACGGTGTTCGGCAGCACCGTCTTCCAGAGCAGATCGCCGCTGAGCAGATCGACGTAGTGGTCGAACCCGGTGAAGGTGGCGACGCCGCCGCCGAACTGCACCTCGTAGTCCTGCAGCGAGAGGATCCCGACCTGGATCATCGGCCAGAGCAGCAGTCCTGCGAGGACGACGAGGGAGGGGGCGAGCAGCAGCCAGGGCCGGGTCAGGGCGGTCAGGCGCTTACGCCTCAGGAGGCGTTCGGACTCGGGTGAGGGCACGGGCGGCCGACCGCCCGTGTGCTCCGGGGCCTCCACGGCCTTGGTGGCGAGCGTGCGATTCATGGAGCTCACAATGTTCGGAAGTACGGGGAAGCTTGGGCGGCTTGGCGCGGCGCGGCGCGGCGTGGCGCGGCGTGGCGCGGCGTGGCGCGGCGTGGGAGTGACTCGCCGTACGACCGTGGGGTCACTCGCCACGACCGCCGGAGTCACTCGCCGTACGAAGGTGACGGCCACGCGCCGGGCGACGGTGACGGCCACTCGCCATGCGACGGTGGCCGCCATTCGCCGTGCGCGACGATGAGTGCCACGCGCCATGCGGCGGTGGCCGCCGCTCACCATGCGACGGTGGCGTCACTCGCTCTTCGCGAAGATGGCGTCCATTTCCTTGGCCGCCTTGTCGGCCGCCTGCTGCGGCGTGGACTTGCCGGAGAGGATCGACTGGACCATCTTCGGCACCACCTGCGTGGCCTGGATCTCGGTGTACGACTTGGCCTTGGGGACGCTCGCGCCGGCGTCCTTGAACTGCGTGACGAACGGCTTGACCAGCGGGTCGTCCCCGTCGGGCATGTTGTCGAGGTCGGTGTTGGTGGGCGGCAGGTAACTGGACTGCTCGGCCCACTTCTTGGCGAACTTGCCGGTGGTGAGGAGCTTGATGAACTCCCACGACAGCGCCTGCTTGTCCGTCTTGAACGCCGAGAGGTAGGAGCCGCCGAGGAACGACGGGGACATGCCGCTCTTCTGGCCGGGGATCGGGACGGCGCCGAGCTTGCCCTTGAGGTCGGGGTTGGCGGCCATGAAGGCCTTCGGCGTCCAGTTGCCCGAGAGGGACATGGCGACCTCGCCCTTGTTCCAGGCGTCGCCGACCTCCTTCTCGGTCCAGGTGTTGACCTTGGCCGGGGAGAGCTTGTCCTTGCGGGCGAGGTCCGTGTAGTACGTGATGCCCTCGACGGCCTTCTTCGAGTTGATGGCCGACTTCCACTTGCCGCCCTTCTGCACGGCGAGCTGGCCGCCCGCGCCCCAGATGAAGGGCGCGGCGAACATCTCCGCGCCGCCGGCGACGGGGAAGGCGAGCATCTTCGGCTCGTCCTTCTTCAGCTTCAGGGCGGCCGAGCGCAGCTCCTGCCAGTTCGTCGGGGGCTTGAGGCCGTGCTTCTCGAAGATGTCCTTGCGGTAGAGGACCGAGCGCACTCCCGCGTACCAGGGCATGCCGTACTGCTTGCCGTTCAGGGTTCCGGCGTCCTTGAGGGAGGAGACGAGGTCGTTGGTCAGGCCTGCCTTCTCGACCTCCTTGGAGACGTCGACGAGCGCCCCCTTGTCGGCGAAGCCGGGAACCCAGGTCGTACCGACCTCCGCGACGTCGGGCACCTGGTCGGCGCCGCCCTCGATGGCGGTGGTGAACTTCCGCTGGGCGCTGGCCCACTGCTGGTACTCGACCTTCACCTTGGCGCCGGTCTTCTTCTCGAAGGCGGCGGAGGCCTCCTTGAAGAAGGGCTTCGCGTCCGGGTTGGTCCCCTCCATGACCCAGACGGTGAGCGTCTTGCCCTTGCCGTCGGTCCCGTCCTCCGCGTTGCTGCCACCCCCTCCACACGCGGTGGTGGCCAACCCGAGTGCCAGGACGGTGCTGGTGGCTGCGATGACGCGTCGGTTCATGGGTGGTGGCTCCTCTTACAGCAGTACAGCAGGGAAGTGATGTTGCCCGTGGGCACGGAGATTCTCATCACGTTCTCACCAGGAGGTCTAGACCCCTCTTGAAGTGGCGACTGAACCGTGATGCGCGTTGCAAACCGTGCAGTCCGTGGCAGTCCGCGCGGCCGGAGCGGACGGCTCCGGCCGGCGGTCGATGAACCTCGAAGGCGCGCCGGCCGGGTCAGCGGTCGATCTTCACCTCGGCGCCGGTGCGCGCCGACTCGTAGACCGCGGTGAGCATGCGTGCCATCTCAAGGCCCTGTTCCGCGGTGGCGTCGGCGGGGATCTCGTCCCGGCAGATCCGCAGGAAGTGGTCGATCTGGTTCGCGAAGCCGACCTTGAAGTCGAAGCCGAGCGAATCGATCTGCGGCCGCACCTGCAGGAGGGTGTCGTGCCGCTCGGTGAACATCAGCAGCTCGGGCTCGATCTCCGCGCCGCCCTTGTCACCGTGGATGCGCACACTGATCTCGTTGCGCGCGTGCAGCGAGTACGAGGTCTCCACATCGAGCACCTGCCCGTCCTCGAAGCGGATCTGCGCGGTGACGTAGTCCTCCACGGTGTTGGCGCGGGCCGCCGACGCGGCCCGGTACCGGGTGAGGTTCTGTATGTTGTCCCGCGCGCCGAGCGGCGCGAACGTCGCGCCGGATACGGAGACCGCCTTCGGCCGGCCCATCAAGTACCAGCACAGGTCGATGATGTGGACGCCCAGGTCGATCAGCGGGCCGCCGCCCGAGAGCTCGGCGTCGCCGAACCATCCACCCGGGTTCCCGGCGGCGCGCAGGAGCGTGGCGCGTGCGGCGTAGATGTCACCGAACTCGCCCGCGTCCAGGAATCTCTTCGTCACCAGCGCGTTCGGCGCGAACCGTCGTACGTATCCGATCTGCAGCGCACGCCCGGTCTCCTCGACGGCCCGCACCAGCGTCTCGGCCTCGGCGACGGTGACCGTCATCGGCTTCTCGACGAGTACGTTCTTCCCGGCGCGCAGTGCCGCTTCGGCGATCGGGGCGTGCAGCGTGTTCGGCACGCAGACGCTGACGGCGTCGATGTCCGGGTCGGAGAGGATCTCGTCCACGTTCGCCGTGGCGCGCGGCACGGCGAACTGTTCGGCGCGGGCCTTCGCACGTTCCACGTCGATGTCGCAGACGGCGACCAGTTCGGCCCGGTCGTTGCGCTGGTAGGCGCTCAAGTGCTCGGTGGCGATGGCCCCGAGGCCGATCACCGCGATCCGCGTCGTCATGTCAGTCCACGTCATGTCAGGCCACGTCATGTCAGGCCACGCCTTCCGCCAGTCGAAGAATGTTCGCGATTGATCGCTCGATGGCGGGAAGCGGCTCTTCCATGCCCTCGAACTCCAGGCTCACCGGCACGTCGGGCTTGGTCGCGACCAGCGCCAGCAGGCCGGGCAGGTCGACGTCGCCGTGGCCCGCGACCGTGCCCAGCAGGTGGTCACCGGCGAGCGTCTTCAGCCAGCCGTCCCCAGCGGAGCGGCGAATGTGGAAGTCCTTCACGCCGATCGACGCCGACACGTCGATCAGATCGGCGGCGGTCTTGCCCGGCACCTCGCCGACACACAGGCCGTTGCCGAGGTCGAGCGTGACGCGGAAGTTCGGGCGGTCCACCTCGTGCACGAGCCGGGCGAGCCGCTCGCCGCCGTTCATGAAGAAGCCGTGGTTCTCGATGGTCGACACCATGCCGAGTTCCGCGGCGTGGTCCGCGACCGCGCGGCACCCCTCGACGACCTTCGCGAAAGTCGACTCGAACTCCCCCGGGTCCGCCTCCCGCCACGCCCACGGCGCGACGTCGTGCCGGAAGATCCGGGCGCCGAAGCGGTGCGCGACGTCCAACTGCCGCCGAAGCCGGTCCACCTCCTCGCCGTCCCCCGCCCGCAGATCGCCACTGACCAGGTAATTCACGATCGGTACGCCGACGCTCTCGGCGTGCTTCGCCGTGTCACGCACCACCTGTTCGTTCTCCAGGTAGTACGCGCCGTCCGGCGCGGCGATCTCGATGTGCCCGGCCCGCGAGGCCGCGACCCAGTCCAGGACACCGATCAGGTCCATCTCGCCGCTGCTCATGAGCCGGCGGAAGCAGTACGAACTGACCCCGAGCTTCACTTGGCAATCCCCTCCACGTCATGAGTGATGTCGTCAGTAATGTCGTGCGTGATGTCGTGCGTGATGTCGTGCGTAATGCGGGCCCACGGGCTGGGACAGCCGTGAACTCCGTAGATATCTGAACCGCATTGGTCGAACGCGTTGCCGGCCGCGCCGAGCACCACCGCCTCGCGCCCCAGCACGGACGCGACGAACGCCGGACGCTCGTCGAAGACCAACTCCCTCTGGACCGCGGCTTCGAGCGGCCGCAGCAGCGCTCCTGTGTCCTTCGCCGCACCGCCACGCACGACCACGACCTCGGGGTCGACCACCAGCAACACGGTCGCGATCCGCGCGGCGATCTGCGCGCAGAAGTCCTCGATCTCCGCCTGCGCTTCGGCGTCGCCCGCGGCGGCCGCGCTCAGCACCTGCGCGCTCGTCGGGCGCGACGACCAGACCAACTGCCCGCGCCGCGCGTTCCGCGTCCAGCGCATGCCGCGCTGCGCGCCGAGTTCACCCGCGAGGCGATGACTGCCCTGCCGGATCGACCCGTCCAGAACGATCGACACGGACAGTCGACGGCCGATCTGCAGATAGACCACATCGGAGTACCCGCGCCCCGCGCCCTCGCGCTGCTCCGCGAGTCCGGCCAGCCTGATGTCGTTGTCCACGACCACGGGCTTGCCGAGATCCTTCGTCAGCAACTCCGCGACCGGCAGGCCGACCAGGTCCGGAATCGCGAGGCTGGCCCGCAACCGCCCGTCCGTCTCGACGACCCCGGGCAGTGCGAGACCGACCGCGCGCAGCCGCCCGAGGTCGAGCTCGCCGGCCGCGGCGGCGTCGAGCGCACGCGGGATCAACGCGAGGTCGGCCTGCCCGCGCGGCTCCACTTCGGCGTAGCCCGCCCGGCGCCCGGACAGGTCACAGATGATCGCGCGCGCCCCTCGGGGCCCCAGGTCCACACCGGCCACAAGACCGACCTCCCGCGCGAACCGAAAGGCCCGCGCGGGCCGCCCGGGACCGGCCGTCGCCGGGTCGATGACCTCGACAAGGCCGACCCCGACGAGGTCGTCGAGCACGGCACGCACCGTCGGCCGCGACAGCTCGGTGGCCTCACTGATCACGCCGATCGTGCGCGCCTCGTCGACGTCCGCCAGGAAGCGCAGACACGCGACCTGATTGACCGAGCGCTCCGCCTGAGCGGCCCCCCGTGCAGTGTCCATGGACCCCAACCTCGTATGGAAACCGGCTTTAATAAATACGGTATCGGAATCGCTGGAGGGGAGACAAGACTTGACATCAGGGGGTCGCGGCGCCGCTGCCCGCTACAGCACGAGAGCGAGGTAGCCCAGCAGGTACGCGCCCGCGAAGATGCCGGGGACCCACCGCTCGACATGGTTGAGCGGCAGGTACACCCGCCAGTCGGTGCCCTGGCGGAGCGCCTGCCACTCGGCCTTCCAGAAGGCGCCGGCCGGCAGCCGCTCCTCAAGGGCGCCGATCACCGCGAACTTCCCCTGGTTGAGCTGCCGGTAGGAGCGGACGGTGAACCACCAGGCGGCGCACAGCGTGATGAGCACGATCAGTCCCGCCGACAGCACCCACGCGCTGCGCGGCGCGCTCTGCGGGCCCTTGGTGAGCCAGGCGGAGAGGAACGCGGCCAGGCCGCTGTGCAGGGTGAGGAAGAAGGTGTTGGCCTGGTTCCTTCTGGCGCTGACCCGGTCGGCCATTTCGACGCACAGCTTGTACTGCTCGAATATCGCGCTCTGGTAGGCGCCCCGCGTGTCGTTCGCGTACGCGTCGGGCCCCACGTCGGGGTTCCACAGGGTCTCGCCGATGTCGCCCACGCCGCCCTCGCACCCCCAGTCGCAGCCGTTCGTGCCAGGGTAGGCGTGTTCCGCGGTTTCGTCGGGGGCCTTTTCATCGGAAGCTTTGCCATCGGACCTGTCTCAGGTGCCGCGTTCCGCGCCGGGCGGCCATACGACGTCGACCGGGACGCCCGCCGCTCGGGCCGCGAGAACGGCGTCGGCGGTGCCACCGCCCTTGCCGGTGGGAGGCGCGCCGTTCCAGACGGCGACGAGCCGGTCGGCGCGCTCCAACAGGGCCGCGTTCGCGGCCTCGTAGGCCTGGCGGTCGGCCGTCTCGTAGGGGAGAACGACGACGTCGTCGGCGGCCTCGACGAGCCGGTCGAAGGCGGGCGCGTGGGCAGGACCGACGACGTGCCGGCGGTAGTCGCGGGAGGGCAGGACGACGGTCAGCCGGCCGCCGGCGGCGAGGACGGCTTCCGCGAACACGGTGTCGGCGCCCGCGGCGAGGCAGGAGACGCCGGCCAACGGACCGTCCTGGGCGCAGCGTTCGAGCAGGGTGTCCAGAGCGGCGCGGACCAACTGGACGGTGTCCTCGGTGAGATCCATGTGCCCGGTCACCACGATGGTGGTCACGGTTTCGCTCTCCCCTGCCGTGCCGTCGGCCCGACCCGCTGCCGGACTCCGACTGCCGTACCGGCAGCTGACGGGGGATCATAACGCGTACGTCACGCACCGGTTCGGTCTCCGCGCACCGGACGGGGGACGCGCCACGGACGGACGCTCAGCGGTCCAGCACCTCATGGCCGCCCCGCGCGGCCCGCGCACCCCGGATTGCCCACACCGTGACCACCGCGTACAGCAGGGCGATCGCGAGCGGGAACACCCAGTCCTTTCCCAGGACATCGAAGAACTCGTCGTGGACGCCGACGACCGGCCCCGTGAACGAGGTGGCCGCCACGAACGGCAGCCCGACGCCCACCGCCCGCACCCGGGCGGGCACGGCGCCGACCAAGGCGTCCACCAGGGCCGGTGCGCAGCCGACGACCAGGAGCGCGTCGGCCCAGTGGAGAGACGTGGCGAGCGCGCCGGGGCCGTTGCTCGCGGCAGCCTCGGCCGCACGGACGAGCGTGAGTCCGGCGCAGCAGGCCACGAGCAGCGTGCCGCGCGGCAGCCGGTCCGCCAGCAGACCGAACAGCGGGAGGGTCAGCAGGAGCAGTCCGTAGAGCGCGAAGGTCTGGTTCGTCGAGAGATCGAGGACGCCGGAGGGGATGTCGGCGGGGGCGCTCCCCATGGCGTAGAGACCGAACTCCAGCGCCAGACCGGCCAGTAGGACGGCCGCCGTGGCCCCACGGTGGCGCCGCAGCGCCTCGAACAGTCCTCGTTCGGGCGCCGCGAACTGCCGTGGCCCACGCGGCTCGGTCAGTCCGCGGCGCAGCCACAGCGCTACGGCGGTGAGCGCGACGACGACCGACAGCACCACCCCACGCCCGGCGCCTTCGTAGAGGTCGGTGGAGGCCCCCTCCAGAACCGCGTGGATCAGATACACGCCGAGGAGGTAACAGCCGAGGAGCGTGGCACGGCGGCCGGGCCTTGCCGACTCGGCGAGCAGGACGGCGCCGAGGGCGAAGTCCCCGCCGTACGCCAGCGTGAAGCACGAGAACGCGATCAGTACGCCGGCCATCGCCACCGCCGAACCCGGGTCCGGGTCGGGCGCGAGTGCCAACGGCGCCAGCCCCATGACCGACGCGGTCAGCAGCGCCGCCGGCCGTCGCCCCCAGCGGTCGGCAACGGCACCGACCAGCAGTGCGCCTACGGGATCGAGGACGAACCACGGCCCCGCCAGCAGTCCGGCCCCCGCTCCGTCCGAGCCCAGTTGGGAGGACCAGCCGGTGAACGCCCCGTACGCGAGTCCGTGGACGCAGATGCCCGTGAGCATCGCGGTCAGCGCCCGGTACCGCTTTCTCCGTGTGATGGCGGTGGCGGGCGGCGGGCGCAGGCCCAGTCGTCCGAGGGCCCGCTGGAACAGCGTCCACAGTTGGAGCCGTACGTCCTCGTTGAGGCGGCCCCTGATCCGGGTGCGGGTGACCGCCAGGTCCACGGGCAGCAGCGTCGGCCGCCAGTCGTCGTCGAAGACGATGAGTCCCTTGAGCGGGTAGCCGCCGATCCAGCGCCGGGGACGGGCGGGTTCGGGCAGGTCGGGAAGGTGACGTCCGGCGGGCAGCAGCCGGTCGGCGACGGTGCGGAACACCGCGTACTCGGCCGGATCCGAGTAGACCAGCACCACCAGCCGGGCGGGGGCGCAGCGCCGCACCGCCTGCCCGAACTCCCAGAGCGTGCCGCGGGCGGGACCGGTTCCGAGGACGACGAGCCCGGCGCGCTCCATGAGGGCAAGGACGGTCGGCTCCCAGTTGTCCCAGGGCAGATAGACGCGGGCGGCGCCGGGCGGCGGCAGTTCGTCCTCGGGGTGGCCGACCGCGATGAGCCGGCCCGCCGGCGCGAGCGTGCCGGAGAGCATCTCCTCGACGGTGAGCGTGGACCCGGTGGTGTTGACGTAGTGCGGCCGGGAGTCGAGCCCGACGGGCTGATCGGCGATCACACCGTCCTTGTCGAACGGACGCAGATAGAGGGCGTACGGCCGACTCAGGCAGTCGGCCAGGGAGGACGGCAGGACGACGCGGTGGCGGCGGCCGTGCCGCAGCAGCCGTGGCGCCAGGACCTGCGCGATCCGCGCGCCGATGACCCAGGCGGCGCACTGTCCGAGCTCACCCCAGCCGAACTCGTCCAGGAACTGGACCCCGACCACCAGCCCGGCCAGCTCCCACAGCGCCTTCAGATACCCGGCCACGGCGGCAAGGTTGAGAAGCACGCCCCCGACCCGGCAGAGCTGCCCGAACCACGGGTTCGGCCGCCGCCGCGGCCGCCCGAACTCGGGTGGCACACCGGCCGCGACCCCCAGCTCCGGCACCTCGGGCACGGCAGTCGGCGCGACCGCGTCCTGCGCCGTCCCACCGATCCGTAGAACGAGCACCAGATCGACCCGCCGAAGCCCCAACTGACACAGCACAGCCACCACGAGGGCACACACGGCGACGAGCGGCGCACGGTCGAAGCCACTCATGTCACGCAGCGCGAGCTTCTCGGAAACCTCACGACGCACCTCGTCGTGGACGAGCGGCGCCGCGACGACGCTCAGCAGCCCCTCCCCCACGCACAACACCCACGCCAACGCCCTGAACAGCGCGAGAACCGTCCCCACCGCACCCCACCCGGCCGTGCCCCACGCGCCCCGGCGCCCCTCACGCCGAGCACCGCGCAACAGAGGACCACGGCCCCTCAGGTGCAGCATGCTTCCGGTCACGCCCCGGCACCCTCCCCTTCACCGAACAATGGGCATCCCGTTCCATACCCGGTACGGGGCGGCCCAACTCGACGATGTGTCAGGCCCCTTGCCGGGGCAGTGGAGACGATCTAGCGTTGCGTGCCGCACGCATGACAACGATGTCCAAGAGTGGTGGCACGGCGGGAGTGGCAGTGCATTCAACGCGATACGTACCGACCCGGAGCGGTCCCGGGAGCCGGCGTCCCAGGAACCGGCGTCCCAGGAACCGGTGGAGTAACCGGTGGAGGAACCGGCTCGGGGTGGCCGCGCTCTGTATCGCCCTCACCGCCGCGGGCTCCGCCGGCACCGCCGCAGCGCACGCGACGGACGCGGGGCACGCGGCACACGCGGCACACGCTGCGCACGCGGCGGCAGACGCGGTGCCAAGTCCGGGAGCCGATCTGACGCGCCTGGTCAACCCGTTCATCGGGACCGAGAACGAGGGGCTGACCTTCCCCGCCGCGGGCGCCCCGTTCGGCCTGGTGCAGCAGAGCCCGTTGATGAGGACGGCCGATGGCACGGGGTGCGAGAAGGAGTCCTCCGACACGGTCGTCGGGTTCAGCCAGACGACGATCAACGGGTGCCGGTTCAACTATCTGCCGATGATGCCCACGACCGGCGCGGTGAGCACGACCGACCCGGCCGAGTACGCCTCGAAGTTCAGTCACGCCAACGAGACGACGGGGCCCGACCACTACCGGACGAAGCTCGACAAGTACGGCGTGACCGCCGACTTGACGGCGACCGCGCGGACCGGGTGGCAGAAGTACACGTTCCCGCGCACGAGTCGGGCGAACGTGATGTTCAACTCCGGTGCGGGCGTGTCCCGTTCGGAGATCCACGTCGTCGGCGACCGGACGATCGAGGGGTGGGTCGAGGACTCCAAGAAGACCTACTTCGTCGCGCGGCTCAGCCGCCCGTTCACCTCGTACGGCACGTGGAAGGGCGACGAGCGGAGCCCGGAGTCACGTGACTCGGCGGCCAAGGGGTCCAACGGCGCCTGGGTGTCGTTCGACACGAGGAAGAACGACGCTCCCGTGGTCGCGAAGGTGGGGCTCTCCTTCACCGGTGCCGCCGGCGCCCGCAAGAACCTCGCGGCGGAGTCGGGGAGGTTCGGATTCGACTTCGACGCCGTGCACAAGGCGTTGAACACCAAGTGGAACACCATGCTGCGCAAGGCCGCCATCGGAGGCGGTTCGCACGACCAACAGGTCGCGTACTACACGGCGTTGTACCACTCGCTGCTGGACCCGAACCTGATCGGCGACGTCGACGGCCGCTACGTCGGGGCCGACAAGAGGATCCACACCGCCAGGGACTACACCCCTTACAGCAACCTCTCGCTGTGGGACACCTACCGGACGCAGAACAAGCTGCTCGAGATGCTCGTCCCCAAGGTGGCGCGCGACATCGACAAGTCGATCCTCGCGATCGCGCGGGAGGGCGGCGCGCTGCCGCGCTGGTACCTGGAGGACCAGGAGGGCAACATCATGACCGGTGACCCGGTCACGCCGTTCCTGGTCGAGGGCTGGTCGAAGGGGCTGCTCAAGGGGGCGGACGCCCAGGAGGCGTACACGTACCTGCGGGAGAACGCGACCAAGGTGCCGCCCGCCGACGTCCGCGAGAACGGGCGCGCCGGGGCCGCTTACTACGCGGAGCGCGGCTACGTCCCGTACGGCCTCAACGTCAAGTCCAGCGCCGACTGCGACGGCGGAACGCGCGGCAACTGCTGCCCGACCAAGTCGAACGACAACGACTGCTATTACGGCACCTCGGCCACGCTGGAGTACGCGGCGGCCGACGCGTCGCTTGCGCTGATGGCGAAGGGGCTGGGCCACGAGGGCGACGCCAAGATGTTCGCCGAGCGCGGTCAGGCGTACAAGAACGTCTTCGACAAGCAGACCCGCCAGTTCCGGCCGCGCACCGCGGCCGACGGCACCTGGCTGACGCCGTACGACCCGGTCACGAGCGACCACGCCTTCCACGAGCAGAACGCGAGTCAATACCAGTGGTCGGTGCCCCAGGACCCGGCCGGCCTCATCGCCATGCTGGGCGGCAGCGACGCAGCGAACAGCCGGCTGAACGACTTCTTCGCCTACGACAAGCTCCTCGCCGACCCGGAGGGGACCGCTCGCACGGCCTGGGTCAGCGAGCCGTACGACTACTACGGCTCCACGAAGTACAACCCGAACAACGAGCCCAACATGATCGCGCCGTACCTCTACGCGTGGACCGGGCAGCCCGGCCGCACCGCGACCGTGGTCAAGGCGCAGGAGACGCTGTTCACGAACAGCCCCGGCGGCATCCCCGGCAACGACGACATGGGCGAGATGTCCTCGTGGTACGTGATGTCGTCGCTGGGGCTCTGTCCCACGACCAGTGGCGGGAACTTCGACGTCATCACCACTCCGCAGTTCCCGAACGCCCGCGTGCGGATCGGTGATTACGGGACGGCGCAGGGCGGAACCCTGACGATCTCCGCGCCGGGTAGCAGCATGGCCAACCGCTACATCGCGTCCGCGAAGGTCAACGGCAGGGCCTGGGACAAGGCCTGGGTGGAGCAGGCCGACATCGCCCACGGCGGGCACATCGACTACGACCTGAGCACCGAGCCCACCTCCTGGGCCACGGCCGCCAAGAGCGCCCCGCCGTCGATCAACACGACGTCGAACCCGCAGCACCGGCTCAGCGCCGACGTCGGTCCCGACCAGGTCGTCATGGACCTCACGGCGGATCGCGCCTCGCACCAGCGGGTCGACCTCACCCTGCTGGCCACGGCTCCCCGCACCGCGCGGGTCGCCGTGTCCGCGCACGCGCCGAAGGGGTGGTCGGTGACCCCGGCCCGCGCGACATCGACGGCCGCGTCGAACGGCCTCCCCACCCAGCTGAACAACCGCCTGCGCCTCACGGCACCGGCCGGAACCGAGCCGGGCACCTACAAGGTGTCGGTCACCGCCGAACTCCCGGGAGCCGCCCCGGTCGACAAGGACGTCACTGTGGAGGTCCCGCAAGGCGGAGCACGCTGCGCGGTCCGCACGGACGCCTCGTGCGCCATCGACCTCACCTCCGCCTACAACAACGACGGCGTCGCGACGCTCGCCGCGCCCGGCCAGGGAGACTTCGACGGCAGGGGCACGAGCTTCGCCGCCGACCAACTCCCCGCCCCGGGACCGGTTTCCTTCGACGGCGTGACCTACCAGGCACCCCCGACCTCCGGCACCGCCAAGAACTTCGTCAAGTCGACCGGACAGGCCGTCGCCCTCCCATCCGGCGACTACCACCGCGCCCTCCACATCGTGGGCGCGTCCGACAACGGCAGTACGGGCGCCGCATCGGCCACCGCCGTCGTCACCTACACGGACGGCAGCACCGCGACGGTCCCGCTCCAACTCACCGGCTGGGAGAACAAGTCCCCGGACTTCGACAACGACACCGCGGCCACGACGGCGTACCAACTCAAGCCCGGCACAGGGAAGACCGACACCAAGGCATCCCTCTACGAAACGACCGTCCCCCTCACCCCCGGCAAACACCCCCGCTCCCTCACCCTCGCACCACCGTCCGTACCGGCATGGGTCGCACCCGGATCCGGCGGCCTCGACTGGCAGTACGACAGTGACCTGGAGATCTACGCGATGACGCTGACGCACTGATCGTCGTGGCGGTCGCGCCCTCCCTTGTCACGCGGGAGGGCGCGACGGCGTCACGCGCGGGGGCGGGCGCAGGACCAACAGGACCGGCAAAAATCGGCGGGGCGCGAGTGGATTCACGCGTTCGCCGCCGGACGGTCCGTGTCACGCGGCGCCCTCCCCGGCAGCGGACGCGGCCGCACGGCCTGTTTCATCACGATGGTCGAGTTGAGGCCGCGCACCCCCGGCAGGTGGATGAGTACGGACTCGTAGAGCCGCTGGTACGAGGGCAGGTCGGCGCTGACGACGCGGATCAGGTAGTCCGGCTCGCCGAACAGGCGTTGCGCCTCGATGACTTCGGGGATCCCGGCGAGCGCCGCGTCGAACTCCGTCACCACGTCGGGCCGGCTCAGCGTGGCGAAGAGCAGCACTTCGAAGCCGTACCCCATGGCCGCGGCGTCGACGACGGCTCGGTAGCCGTGGATGATCCCGGCCGCCTCCAGATCGCGGACACGTCGCTGGCAGCGCGAGACGCTCAAACGCACCTTGTCGGCCAGTTCGGTGAGGGTGATCCGCCCCTCGACCTGCAGCGCGGCAACAATTTTGCGATCCATGGAGTCCATGAGCAAATTTCTAGCTCATAGAACCTCCACGTGGGCAAAGTTCACGAACATCTTGTCCCGTGTCGTGGCTAGCATCCAGCCATGGCAACCGAGACCAGCACCGGATCGATATTCGACGCCGTCGTGGACCGCACGAAGTCCAACTCCATGAAGTGGGCCTACGCCCATCAACTGCTCGCGCCCGACGAGGCCGCGGCCGACCCGCTGCCGATGTGGGTCGCCGACACCGACTTCAAGGCCCCGCAGGCCGTGCTCGACGCGCTGCACGAGGCCGTCGACCACGGTGTCTTCGGGTACCCGGGAGGTGCGACCGCCGGCTACCTCGACGCCGTGACCGGGTGGCAGGCCAAGCGGTTCGGCTGGGAGGTGCCCCACGAGTGGGTGCTCCAGACCGCCGGCATCATCACCACCCTCAAGACGGCGGTGCAGGCGTTCTCCGCGCCCGGCGACTCGATCCTGATCCAGCCGCCGGTCTACGCCCACTTCCACGACGACGTCCGCCTCAACGGCCGCCACCTCGCGTACGCCCCGCTGGAACGCACCGACGACGGCTACCGCTTCAACGCCCGTACCTTCGAGGCCGCCATCCGGCCCGACACCAAACTCTTCATCCTCAGCCACCCGCACAACCCGACGGGGAACGTCTGGACCGAGGACGAGCTGCGCACGATGGGCGAGATCTGCGCCCGGCACGGTGTGCTCGTCGTCTCCGACGAGATCCACCAGGACCTCGTCATCAACCCGGACCGCAAGCACATCCCGTTCGCCTCCCTGGGACCGGAGTTCGCCCGGAACAGCATCACGTGTACCGCCCCCAGCAAGACCTTCAACCTCCCAGGACTGCAGAGCGCCAACGCCTTCGTCCCGGACCCTCGACTGCGCGGTGAACTGGCCAGGCAGTACGAGCGCAATGTGTTCCCGCTGGTCAACGTGCTCGGCATGGTCGCCGCCGAGGCCGCCTACGCGCACGGCGAGCCGTGGCTGGAGGACATGCTCGGCTACCTGCGGGGGAACCACGAGCACTTCTCGCGGGAGGTCAACGGCGCCACCTCGAAGGTGCGGGTGCTTCCGGCCGACTCCCTCTACCTGGCGTGGATGGACTGCCGGGAGCTCGGCATGGACGCCGAGGCGCTGGACAAGTTCATGCTCACCAAGGCGCGGCTGTGGCTCGACAAGGGACAGAAGTTCGGGACCGAGGGGCACGGCTACATGCGCGTAAACCTGGGGTGCCCCCGCTCGACCGTCGACGAAGCCATCGGCCGCCTGCTCACCGCGGTGGAGGGCCCGTGAACACCGGTGCGCACCTCAGGGCAGTTGCCCCCGCGTGACGGCGAACCGGTCGCCACGGCCTCGACCGGATCCAACAGCTGCTGAAAACAACGGTGTTCGTCGCCGGCGTCCCCGGGTTCGCCGAGCAGCACCTGGTCGCCAATGGCGCCTCCGACCTGTTCGCCACCGCACTGGGTGAGGCGGGCCGGCATGCCCGCTCCGCCGTCGGTGTCGCCGGGCTGCCCATGGGGGCCCCGGTCGAGGTCGAAGCGGTCTTCGCCACCGCCTGAGACCGCAAGAACCCGCACGGCCCCTTCGTCTGAGCACCACCCTCTTCGCCCAGGGAGCAGTGACATGACCACAAGCGCCGCGAAGGACTTCGACACGTTCGAAAAGGAAGACCTGAAACGGGATCTCAAGAGCCGGCACATCCAGATGATCGCGATCGGCGGCGCCATCGGGACCGGCCTGTTCTACGGCTCGGGGTCGGCCGTCGCCACCGCGGGCCCCGCCATCGTCGTCACGTACGCCGTCGCGTCCCTGGCCATCTACTTCATCATGCGGGCCCTCGGCGAGATGTCGGTCGAGGAACCGGTGTCCGGCGCCTACATCTCCTACGCCAACCGCTACATCCACCGCTTCGCGGGCTTCCTCAACGGCTGGAACGCGTTCATCTTCCTCCTGGCCACCACCGCCGCCGAGTTGAACGCGCTCGGGCACTACATACAGTTCTGGTTTCCCGCCGTTCCCATCTGGGTGACCGCGGCGGTGGCGGTCACCGTGATGTTCGTCGTCAACGTCGTCGGGGTGAAGTTCTACGGTGAGGCGGAGTTCTGGTTCGCCATCGTCAAGGTCGCCGCGATCGTCGCCCTGATTCTCTTCGGGGCCGCCCTCATCTTCTTCGGCGTCGGAAACGACGGCGTCGCGATCGGCCTCGGCCACCTCCACGACCACGGCGGCTTCCTCCCCGAGGGAGTCGGCGGCGCGTTCCTCGCCCTCGCCATGGTCGCCTTCTCCTTCGGTGGCGTGGAGAACCTCGGCATAGCGGCCGGCGAGACCAAGGACGTCGCCACGACGATGCCGAAGGCCGTCAACGCCACCTTCTGGCGCCTCATGATCTTCTACGTGGGTGCCATCGCGGTCCTCGTCACCGTGTTCCCGTGGACCGCGCTGAATGGCACCGGCAGCCCGTTCGTCACCGTGTTCGCGAAGATCGGCGTACCAGCCGCGGCCACCATCATGAACGTGGTCGTCATCACCGCGGTGCTCTCGGCGGTCAACTCGACCGTCTTCACCAACAGCCGGACCTTCTACAACCTGTCGTTGCAGGGCAACGCGCCGAGGTTCCTCGGCACCGTGAACGACAGGAACGTCCCGTCCCGGGCGGTCGTGGCGGTCTTCGTGACGATGGCCGCGGGTGTGCTGCTCAACCTCCTGATGCCCGGTCAGGTCTTCACGGTCTTCTCGTCCGTCACCGTCTTCGCCCTGCTGTGCGCCTGGGCTTCCATCGTCGTCAGCCACCTCAGGTTCCGGCGGTCCAGGATCCGCGACGGCCGCGCGGACCGGCTCCGCTACAAGATGCCGCTCCACCCTTACAGCAACTACCTCGCCCTGCTGTTCATCGCCGCCGTGCTGGCCTGCATCGCCATCCTCCCGGACACACGTGTCTCGCTGGCCGTCTCCGGCGCCTGGGTCCTGGTGGTGTACGCGGCGTACACCTTCTACACCAGGAACACGAAGCGACGCCCAGCCGAGCAACTCGCCGACGGCCGCTAGCCATACATATTCGCTATACCAGGATTCAGCACGATCCCCTACCGGACCCCACGAGCGGTATCTAACTTGTCCGCATGGTCACGGCGTAAGGCCGCAACCCCGACCACATCCCTTCACTCATTGATCGAGCGAGGTATAACCATGGCGTATCTTCAGATCACTCTCCGGATCGAGCCCGGCAACCGCGCCGCCGCGGCGGGTGTGTACGAGAAGTACAAGCAGACGTTCCTCGACACCGTCCCCGGCGCCACGAGCAAGGAACTGCTCGTGCGCGACGAGGACGTCCAGGTCCTCCACGGATTCGCGACCGTCGCCGACGCGCAGGCCTATCTCGGCAGCGCCCTGTTCACCGACGACGTGGTCACCGCGCTGTCCCCGCTGCTTCAGGCGGACCCCGAGGTGCGTGTCTACGACGCCGCCTGACCGTTTCATCAAGGAGTGCGACATGAGTGACCCGCGCGTCACCCCCTGGCAGGACGGCGTCCAGCCCGCCCCGCCCGCCGAGCTGCTGACGGAGATGCGGGGCCGCCGTCCGAACGGTGAGCTGATCGGCATCGACCGCATGCTGCTGCGCAGCTTCCCCCTCGCCAAGGGGTGGAACGAACTGCTGGGCCGGGTCCGGGCCGACTTCGACCTGGATCTGGAGCACCGCGAGCTGATCATGCTCCGGGTCGCGGTGCTCAACGGCGCCGAGTTCGAGTGGGGCGTGCACTACCCGGCGTACCTCGACGCGGGCGGCACCGAGGAGAAGGCCGTCGCCCTGAAGGACGCGGACACGGTGGCCGGGCTCTTCGACGAGGAGGAGCGCACGCTGCTCGCCCTCACCGATCAGTCCACCCGGCAGGTGGAGGTCGACGCCGAGGTCATCGAGAAGCTGAAGAAGCTGTTCGGTGAGGCGCGCACCGTGGAGGCGGTCGCCACGGTCGCGGCGTACAACATGGTGTCCCGGTTCCTGGTGGCGCTGGCCGTGTGAGACACCAGTCCCGGTCGTCAGGTGACACCACGATCACCTGACGGCCGGCCCGACCGGCTGCAGCCCCGCAGCCCTGCAGCCCTGCAGCCCTTTCAGTCGGACACCTGCGGCTCCGGCACACGTCGCCGGTCCCTGACGATCGACCGGCTCATGGCCGTGACCCCGACCACTGGCCCCACGGCGAGCACCAGCAGCGCGATCCGCCACGACGTGTGCGCCACCAGAACCGGTACGCCCCACAGCGTGAGCGCGGTGGTCAGATAGCCGAGCGCCAGCTGCAGCGACAGGGCCCCGCCCACGTAGTCGGGGTCCGCCCGCTCGGTGACCAGGGCCGAGAACTGCGCGGAGTCCGCCACCACCCAGAAGCCCCAGAACGCGCACACCGCGATGATCACGCCCGACGGCAGTACGTCGAGACCGAGCGCGAGCAGCAGCGCCGCGCCTCCGGAACACAGCAGGCAGACGCGCGCGGCCCACGCGCGCCCCCGACGGTCACTGAGCACGCCGCCGACCAGGCAGCCCACCGCCCCAACTCCGATGCACACGAAGGCGATCGCCGACGCCAGCACGTCGCTGCGGGCGGCGTCCGCGACCACGGGGACGCTCGCCAGCAGCGACGCGACCGTGCCCCACATCGCGTACAGCTCCCACATGTGTCCCACGTAACCGAGGTCGGCCAGCACGACATCGCGGTTGCGCAGCGACCGCAGGGCGCCCCCGATGGTGACCGGGCGGCGCGGGAACGGGTACGGGCCTGGTGAGCGCAGGGCGAGCGCCAGTACGCCGCCGAGCGCGCCCATCAGGGACGTCGCCGCGATGACGAGGTGCCAGTCCACGCCTCCGGCGGCGTTGACGGCGTGCGGCAGCGCCGAGCCGACCGTGAGCGCGCCGATCATGACGCCCAGTGCCTTCCCGCGCCCCGCGCGGAACCACGTCGCGGTCTCCTTCAGCGCCGGCGGATAGACCGCCGCGAGGAAGAATCCGGTGGCGAACCGCAGCACGACCGCGGGCCCGAGGCCGTCGGCCAGGAGCACGCACAGGTTGGCGGCCGCCGCGCCGAGCGCGCCGCCGCACATCAACACCCGGTTCGTCACCCTGTCGGCCAGGCCCGACATCGCCGAGAGCACCGCGCCCACGACGAAGCCGAGTTGCACCGCGACGGTCAGCAACGCCCCGGAGCCGGGGCCGAGTTGCCACTCCTGCTTCAGCTGGGGCAGGACGAACGACGCCGAGAACCACACGCTCATCGACAGCAGCGTGCTCGCCGCGATGACGGCCAACGCGAACCCCGGCGTCGTACGGGACATTCCTCCGCCGCCGCGCTCGGAACGACTCACACCTTCACCTGTTCCCTTCGAGAGCCCTGTCGGACGCTTCCACCCCGGGTGTTACGCCTTGACGCGTCCCGGCCGCAAGCGATCTGTCCGATGCCTTGAACATCAGCAGCAGCAGCGCCGCACCACTCATACAGCCACCGATGAGGGCCAGGACGCCCGCGTTCCCGTAAGCCTCGCTCAGGAATCCGAGCACGGTGTTGGAGGCGAAAGTGGACGCGCTGGAACTGGAGTTGATGATGGCGAGGCCGACGGCGGCCTGGACGCCGGTCAGGTAGATCGAGGGGAGCGTCCAGAAGATGCCGAGGAACGAGGGATACGAGCTGCCGTAGACGATGATTCCGGCGATCCGCACGGCGGTGCTGTCGCCCACGGAGGCGATGACGATTCCGGAGACGGCCAGGCCGATGGGGAGAAGCGCGTGGTACTTGCGCTCACCCGCGTTGTCGGAGTGACGGCTCAGGATCAGCATGACGCCGATGGAGAGCAGGGGCGGAACCATGAGGATGGTGCCCACCGTCGCGTTGCTGAAGGCGTCGGACATCCCTTTCACCACGGTCGGGGCCCAATAGGCCATTCCCTGGGTGCCCGCCTGGAACAGCAGGTAGATCCCGGCCAGGTGCCAGACGCGCAGGCTGCGGAACGCCTGCTTCACGCCGTTGTTCTCCGGCTTGTTGACCTCGCGCTCGGCGGCGAGTTCCGCCGTGAGCCAGTCCTTCTCCGGCCGCGAAAGCCACGTGGCGTGCCGCGGCTGGTTCGTCAGGTAGAAGTAGGCCACGATGCCGAGGACAAGGGCGGGCACACCCTCCAGCATGAACACCCAGCGCCAGCCGGAGTGGCCGAGCCAGGACACATGGTCCATGACCCAGGTGGAGATCGGCCCGGCGGACGCGGTGCCCAGTTGGCTGCCCACGAAGAACAGCGTGACCGCTTTGGCCCGGTACTTCGAGGGCACCCACTGGGACAGGTAGAAGATGATGCCGGGGAAGAAGCCGGCCTCCATCACGCCCAGCAGAAAGCGCAGGACGTAGATCTGCCAGTACGCGGTGACGAAGAAGGTGGCGACGGTGACGGCGCCCCACGTCACCATGATCCGCGAGATCACCTTGTTGGCGCCGAACTTCTCCAGCAGGACGTTGCTGGGGACCTCGAAGAAGAAGTAGCCGACGAAGAAGGCGGCGGCCAGCGAGCCGTAGGCCGCGGCGGAGATGGACAGTTCCTCGCGCATGTCCAGGGCGACGTAGCCGAGGTTCACCCGGTCCAGGATGTTGACGAAGTAGAGGGCCATCAGGAACGGGACGATGCGCCGCAGCACCTTCGTCATCGCTGTGCGCTGGAGTTCCATACAACTCTCCTTTGAGTCGGGAACGGGTGACCGGTCACTTGGACGAGGGGCGCGCGTACCTCTCACGTCGCTCGGACACCGTCTCGACGTAGGCGTTCTCCAGGGCGTACGCGGAGAGTTCATTGCCGAGGCCGGGCAGGTCGGGCACCTCGATGTATCCGTCGACGGGCTGGTGGTCGTGGACGCAGAGGTCCTTGTTCCAGGCCATGCGGTTGAAGACGTGGTGCTCGTGGATGACGAAGTTCGGCAGCACCGCCTCCATGTGCAGGGCGGCGGCGGTCGACAGCGGTGTGCCGCACACGTGCGCCTGCATGCCGATGTCGTACGTGGCCGCCATGTCGCAGATCTTCTTGGCCTCGGTCAGGCCGCCGCAGGTGCCGAGGTCGGGCTGGATGACACCGAGGGTGCCCGCCTCCAGGTAGGGGGCGAAGTCCCACCTGCCGTAGATGCGTTCGCCGCTGGCGAGGGGGATGTCGAGGGCGTCCGCGACCTTCTGGTGCAGCTTGGGGTGGGGCGTGGTCGGCTCCTCGTAGTAGAAGATGCCGTACTGCTCAGCGCGCTTTCCTATCTGTATCGCGGAGGCGGCGTCGGTGAGGGAGTGCGCCTCGATGATGATGTCTCCCGAGCCCACGGCCTCGCGGGTGGCGGCGATCCGCTCCTCGACGAGGTCGAGCGTGGCCGAGGGCAGCAGCCGTGTGGCCTGCTCCGGCACGAAGCGGTTCCCGTCGCCGTCGAAGGTCAAGTAGTCGATCTTCACGGCGTCGTAGCCCTCGGCGAGCGCCTTCTCGCACGCCTCGGTGTAGTCACGTGGGGTGAGGGAGCGGCCGACCTCGTCGCCCCAGCCGTACTGGAGCTGACTGGCGTAGCTGCGCAGCCGCTCGCGCCGCTTGCCGCCCAGGAGTTGGTGGACCGGGACGTCGAAGAACTTGCCCTTGATGTCCCACAGCGCCATGTCGATGGCGCTGATCGCCGCGAAGGCGACGAGGCCACCGTTCTGCGCCCACATCGTCTCCTTGTAGAGCTTGTCCCAGACCACCTCGTTCGCCAACGGGTCCATGCCGACGGCCAGTCCGGCGAAGTCCTTGACCATGCCGAACGCGCCGGACGAGCCGATGGCGTAGGCCATGGCCGCCTCTCCGTAGCCGTAGATGCCGGCGTCGGTGTTGACCCGGCAGACGACGGGGCTCCACAGCGGTCCGCCCGTCCGCACCTTCAGCGACATGACATCAATGCTTGTGATCTTCACGAGGGGACCCTTCGCTCGGGGATGTGTGTGATCCGACGACCGAGCACGCTAGGGAAACTTCCACCGAGTGACATCCAACCGCTCTAGGATCCTTCTATGCGGGAAACGGCTTCCCACTCCGTGGGAAAACTCCAGTCGGTCCAGAACGCCCTGCGCATCGTGCGGCTGCTGCAGCACCAACCGAGCCTTACTGCCGCGGCAGTTGGGGAAGAGCTGGGTCTGGGCACGTCGACGGTGTACCGGCTCCTGGCCACACTCGAGGCCGAGGGCTTCGTCCAACGGGACCGCGTGCAGCGCAAGTACCGGGCGGGGCGCACGCTCATCGCCATCGGGATCGCGGCGGTCGGTGATCTGGACGTGCGCCGCAAGGCCCGCGCGTACCTGGACGGGCTCGCCGCCACCACCGGCGAGACGACCCACCTGTTCATCCTGGAAGGACCCAACGCGCGGATCATCGACAGCGCGGAGGGGTCCAGCGCCGTACGCGTGGCCGCGGACACCGGGCTGCTGGTGGCCACCCATGCCAGCGCCGGCGGCAAGGCGCTCCTCGCCGCGCTGTCCAACAGCGATCTCCACGACCTGTTCCCCCGCGGCCTCCCCCATGTGACGGCGGCGACGCTCACCACCTGGGAGGCGCTGGAAGCCGAGATCGATGTGATCCGCAAACGCGGATACGCGGTCAATCACGGCGAGTTCAACGAGGCCGTCGCGGGAGTGGCGGTGCCCGTCGTCGACCGGGCCAGGCGCCTGGTCGCCGCGCTCGCGCTGGCCATGCCGGTCGAGAGGTACTCCGACGAGCGGGCCCACGAGCTCGCCGAGGAGCTGCGCAAGCAGGCCCGGCTGCTCGCCGACACGTTGATCTGAGCGCCCGGCCCGGTTCCCCGAGTCATCACGCATCCCTCATCACGCATCCCTCATCGCTCATCGCTCATCGCTCAGTACGCAGTCGTACGGGTGCGGCCGCGGGCGAGGAAGAAGCTGAAGACGACGACGGGCAGCACGAGGATCCCCGCGAACGCGTTGAGGCCGCCGAACCCGGTGCTGCCCATGAGCGGCCCGGACAGGCAGGCGCCCACCGCGGCGACGACGTTCATCGCCGTGTCGGCGATGCCCTGCACCCCCGGCCGCAGCGCCGCGGGCGTCGCGTCACTGAGCATCGCGGAGCCCGCCACCAGGCTGAACGACCAGCCGAGGCCGAGCAGGAAAAGACCCGCCATCACCATGGCGGTCGAGCCGCGGCTGAAGCCCGACAGCAGCGCGGAGGCCACGAAGACCGCCTGCCCGGCGAGGGTGACCGACAGGTGGCCGAACCGGTCGGCGAGCCACCCGACGACGGGCGAGAACGCGTACATCCCCAACAGGTGGCCGCTGATGGTGATTCCGACGACCGTGAGCGTCGCTCCGTGCCCCGCCATGCTGACCGGCGTCATCGTCATCACCGCCACCATCACAGTGTTGGCGACGACGATCGCGAGGAGGGCGAAGGCCGCACGTGGTGTGCGGCGCAGGTGGGCGCGGACCAGGCGCAGTGTGCCGACGATCGATTCCGACGCGGCCGGTGCCCCTGTTCCGGTCGCCGACTTCTCCGTCTCTGACTCGGTCCGCTGCCGGGAGAGCAGCAGCGGGTCCGGGCGCAGCCAACCCCACAGCAGTACCGAGGCCACCGTCATGCATCCGGCCGACAGGAGGAACGCCCCGGTCAGCGGGGGCAGTTGGAGGGCCGTGGCGACTGCGGCGCCGGGGTCGGCGAGGTTCGGTCCGATCACCGAACCGATCGTCGTCGACCACACCACGACGGACAGCGCCCGCGCCCTGCGGTGGGGCGGGGCCAGGTCGGCGGCGGCGTACCGGCTCTGCTGGTTCGTCGCACTGCCGATCCCGAACAGCAGCATCCCGAAGGCGAGCAGGGGTATGGACCCGAGCACCGCGGCGCCGACCAGGATGAAGCCGCCGATCGCCGCGGCGAGCCATCCCGCGCTCAACGCGGCGCGGCGGCCCCGGCGTTGGGCGAGGAAGGCGAGCGGTACGCCGACCACGGCGGCGCCCGCGGTGATGGCCGTGCGGGCGAGTCCGGCGTAGGTCTCGCTCTGTGCCACGTCCTCGGCCAGCAGCGAGCCGAGCGAGGAGGCCACCCCGACCCCCACGCCGCCGACGATCTGCGCGGCCGACAGCAGCCGGACCGTCCGCTTCTGGACGGCGACCACGTGCGCTTCGGCCTCCCAGGGCGCGGCCTGCGACGCTGCGGCGTCCGAGGCTGCGGGGTCCGAGGCTGCGGCGTCCGGGGCTTCTTCGGCACCTGTCGCTTCCTTCTGCTGCGGGACGGACATGCGTCAGCAACTCCTCTGCCAATGCGGGTGGTTGACGTACGATCCGGCTGGCGCGGCCGATGCGCGGCGGGCCGGCGCGGGAGATCGTCACGGTAGGTGTGTCACGCGCCCACGCAGTAGACGACCAGGTTGAATGGCCGTATAGCCGTCGCCTATGGCCACATCACCGATCGGCCTCTACCGGCGCCTCAACGGCAAGATCTACGGTCGTGCCGTCCACGAACCGCACGCGTTGGGAGAGCACCTGGTGTCCGACTACCCCTACGACCTCGGCGAGCACGGCTACCCGGTGACCACCCGGTCCACGGAGGCGCAACTCTGGTTCGACCGGGGCCTGTTGTGGGCGTACAGCTTCAACCACGACGAGGCCGTCGGCTGCTTCGAGGTGGCTGCCGAGCACGACCCGGAGTGCGCGATGGCCCACTGGGGCATGGCCTATGCGGCGGGCCCCAACTACAACAAGCCCTGGCGGCTGTTCGACGACCGGGACCGGGCGGCCACCCTCAAGTACGCGCGCGAGGCCCTGGAGCGGGCTCAGTCGCTCGCCGCGAACGCCACCCCGGTGGAGCGGGCGCTCATCGAAGCACTCGCCCACCGCTTCCCCGGCCCCGCGGACGGCGAGGACATCCCCGAACCCACCCTCCTCGACCGCGCCTACGCCGACGCCCTGCGCACCGCCCACCAGGAACACCCAGACGACCTGGACCTGACGGCGCTGTTCAGCGAGGCGCTGCTGTGTGTGAGCCCGCGCGCTCTGTGGTGCGACAGCGGAGAGCCGTCGGGCGAGCACGTCGTCGAGGCCCGCGAGGTACTGGAAGGTGTGCTGGCCCACCCCGAGGCCCGGCGGCATCCCGCGCTGAACCACATGTACATCCACCTGATGGACATGTCTCCGTGGCCCGAACTCGCCCTGCCGGCCGCCGACGCGCTGCGGAACGCGGTCCCGGACGGCTCACACATGGCGCACATGTCCACGCACATCGACGCGGCCTGCGGCGACTACCGCAACACCATCGCCTCCAACCGGCACGCGGCCACCGTCGACGACACGTACTTCGCGCGCGAACGGCCCGTCGGCCGGTACTTCTCCTACCGCGCGCACAACATCCGCTTCCTGGCCTACGGCGCGATGATGGCGGGACGGTCCCGGGACGCCCTGTGGGCGGCCCACCGGCTCAACGAGATCGTCACACCCGAGATCCTCGAGGTGACCAGCCCGCCGATGGCCGACCTGGCGGAGAGCTACCGCACCACGCTCCCCCACGTACTCATCCGCTTCGGCCGCTGGGAGGAGATCCTGGATCTCGAACTCCCCGAGGACCAGGAGCTGTTCGCGAGCACCACCGCGATGACCCACTACTCGCGGGCCATCGCCCTGTCCGCGCTCGGCCGGATCACCGAGGCGGAGGCCGCCAGGGACGCCTTCGAGGCGGCGCGGGCGGCCGTCCCCGAGACCCGGTTCAGCTCCCTGCCCGCGAAGGAGGTCGAGGTCCTCGAAGTCGCCACGGCGATGCTGGAAGGTGAACTCCAGTACCGCAAGGGCGACTTCGACACCGCCTTCGCCGCACTGCGCCGCGCGATCGAGGTCGAGGACTCCCTCCCGTACACCGACCCGCCGGCCTGGCTGCTGCCCGCCCGACACCCCTACGGCGCGCTCCTCCTGGAGCAGGGACACGTCGAGGAGGCCGCCGCGGCGTACCGGGCCGACCTGCGCATGGACCAGAGCCTCACCCGCTGGCGGGCCCACCCGGGCAACGTATGGGCGCTGCACGGTTATCACGAGTGCCTCACCCAGCTCGGGCGGCACGACGAGGCGCGGCAGCTCGCCGTACAGCGCGACATCGCGGTGGGCGCGGCCGACATCGAGATCGGCGCCTCCTGCTTCTGCCGGCTCAGCGCGTTCGACGAGGAAGCGCCCAGCTGCTGCGGCGGCACGACGGCCGCCGGATAGCGGATGGTCGGGGCCTGTCTAGCGGGACGCCGCCAGGCTGTCGGCGAGGCGGAGGAGGTCCGCGGCCAGCGGCGAGTCCGCGTTCCACACCGCTTCGAAGGAGATCTCCACCTCGCGGCCCTCGTCGAGCAGCGGCCGGTGCGGGACGTCGGGCGAGGACAGTTTGGAGCGCGGGAACAGCGCCGAGCCCAGGCCCAGTTTCGTCCACTCCTCAAGGACCTGGTAACTGGCGGCCTCGCCCGGATACGCCCGCAGGGGCATTTCGTGTGCCTGGAACAGCTGGGTGGTGAAGGTGGTCAAGCCGCAGGCGTCGGGGACGAGGATGAACTGTTCCTTGCCGGCCTCCGCGAACTCAATGGGCCCGCTGCCGCCGCCTTCTTCCAGGTCGGGGGTGACGACGACGATCCGCTCCACGTCGACGACCCGGTGCTCGAAGCGGGGCATCGCGGCGACGGCCGGGATCAGGATGAGGTCGAGTCGGCCGGCCGCCAGGTCCTCGCGCAGGTCTTGCATATTGGCCTCGCGGAGTACGAGGTCGCGGGGCTGCGGCAGCTCGCGGACCATGCTGAAGACCCGGCCGACCAGGGACTGGCTGACCAGCGGCGAGAGGCCCAGACGGATCTTCTGTTCGCCGGGCTCGGTCAGCCGCCTCGCCTCGGCCGCGACGGCGTCGAGCGCGGACACGGCGCGCTCGATCAGCGGCAGGATGCGGGACCCGAACGCGGTCGGGGTCACACCGCGCGGCGACCGGTCGAAGAGCCTCTCGCCGAGGCGCTCCTCCAGCTTGGCGATCCCGTTGGACAGCGCGGGCTGCGTGACACCGTACGCACGCGCCGCCGCGCTGAACGACTTCGTCTCGGCGACCGCCTGCGCGTACCGCAAGCCTTCGGTGTTCAGCCGGTCGGTCATAGCCACCGTTTATCCCCTCATTCACTGTGCCGCCCTACCGGGTACAGGCACGTCACACCTACGGTGAGCCTGTTCCAACATAACCAGATGCTATACACATGAGGCCATACTCAGAGGGAGAGGCACGATGGCGGACACCGCCGTGACCATGGCCGTGACCGAGCCCCGGGGGCCACTGCACGCCCTCCGTGGAACGGTGACACCTCCGCTGCCCGGACAGGTACGTGTCTCGGTCGTGGCGAGCGGGGTGTGCGGCGCCGACCTCGGCACCGCGGCCGCCACCGGCAAGGACACCGTCTTCCCTGTCACCCCGGGCCACGAGGTCGCGGGGGTCGTCGCCGAAGCGGGCGCGGGTGTCGCGGGCTTCTCGGCAGGCGACCGGGTCGCCGTCGGCTGGTTCGGCGGCAGCTGCGGACACTGCGCCGCCTGCCGCACCGGCGACGTCGTGCACTGCCCGGAGCGGCGGACCCCCGGCCTGTCGTATCCGGGCGGCTGGGCGCAGAGCATCACGGTGCCCGCGGACGCCCTCGCCCGGATCCCGGACGGCCTGGACTTCTTCGAAGCGGCTCCCTTCGGCTGCGCCGGCGTGACCACGTTCAACGCCGTACGGAAGGCGGGCACGCGCGCGGGTGGCCGCGTCGCGGTCTTCGGCATCGGCGGCCTCGGCCACCTGGCCGTCCAGTTCGCCGCCGCGCTCGGCTTCGAGACCGTGGCGATCGCACGGGGCGGCGAGCGAGAGGACGCCGCCCGCTCCCTGGGCGCACACCACTACATCGACAGCGCCACGCAGTCGCCCGGCGCGGCCCTCAAATCCTTGGGCGGCGCCGACCACATCCTCTTCACCGCCTCCGGCACCGGCCCGGCGGACGAGCTGATCGACGGCCTGACCACGCACGGGCGGCTCACACTCATCGGCGTCGACGGGGGCTCCGTGACCGTGCCTGCGGCCCGCCTCGTCAAGGACGGCATCACGCTCACCGGCCATCTGACCGGTGGCCCCTCGGACATCGAGGAGGCGATGGCGTTCGCCCTCACCACCGGCGTACGTCCCGTGGTCGAGCGCATGCCGCTCGACCACGCGAACGACGCCGTCCAGCGCCTACGCTCCGGCAACGCGCCGTTCCGCATCGCCTTGGACACCACCGAATCCAACTGAGCTACGTCCGGGCACAGTTGAACCATACGTCCGGGCACAGTTGAACCAACAGCGCCGCCAGGCCCAGAAGGGAACCATCTTGCTCCAGCCCACCGAGCACGACGTGGTGGTGATAGGCGCCGGCGTCTCCGGCCTTGTCGCGGCCACGGCCCTGCACGAAGCGGGCCTCGGCGTCGTCTGCCTGGAGGCCCGCGACCGCGTCGGCGGCCGGCTCCTTTCGGTGCCTTCGGCTGCCGACCCGTCCCGCGCGCTGGACCTGGGCGCGAGCTGGTTCTGGGACGGCGAGGAACGGGTGCGGACGCTCGCGCGGCAGGGCGAAGTGGCTCTCATCGACCAACACCTGGCCGGTGACACCATGCTCCAGGAGACCAGCGGGGTACGCCGGCTGCCCGGCAATCTGCTCGACGTCCCCTCGTACCGCTTCGTCCCGGGCGCGCAGCAGCTCGCCGACTCCCTTGCCGCCCAGCTGCCCGCCGGGACGATCCGACTCGGCACCCCGGCCACGGCCATCACGACCGCCGCGACCACCGCCCTCCTTGTGCACACCCTGACCACCACTCTGCGGGCACGACACGTCGTCCTGGCGGTCCCCCCGGCCCTCGCCACGGAGCGCATCGACCTCGGCGGCGCGCTCGACGACGACCTGGAGCGCCTGGCCCGGGCCACCCCGGTATGGATGGGGACAACAGCGAAGGTCGTCGCCGAGTACGCCGGCCCGTTCTGGCGCGAAGCCGGGCTGGCCGGTGCCGCGTTCAGCCGGACGGGCCCGCTGCGCGAAGTGCACGATGTCTCCGGCCCCGACGCCCACCCTGCGGTCCTGTTCGGCTTCGCCCACGGCCGCACAGCCACCCTTCACGGCTTCGAGGAGGCGGTCACCGCCCAACTGGCGCAGCTCTTCGGCCCTGCGGCGGCCCACCCGCGAGCGCTGCACGTACGCAACTGGAGTGCCGAGCATTGGACGGCCCCGTCGACCGTGCACCACCTCACCGACCGCTCCCTCTTCGGGCACTCCGTCTACCAGCGCCCCTCACTCGGCGGCCGCCTGCACTGGGCGTCGACCGAAACAGCCACCATGTCTGCCGGTCACATCGAGGGCGCGCTCACAGCGGGCGAACGAGCGGCCCGCGCCGTCTTGGCAGCGTTGGGCTCGTCAACGTCTCCGAGCCACTGATCCGGTGTGACGTTGACCGGATCAGTCAGGGTGCGACGTGCGACTTCGCGGATCGCCGTTGCCCCGGAGACCTCCCAGTCGCCGGCCCGGCCGACATCGCCTCTCCAATCGCACGCAGCGTAAGGAGAGTCGACGCCCCCTGGGACGATCCTGCTCCAGTCCGAGTCACCCCAGGAAGCTGAGCCGCACCTGCCGGCGCGGACTGTCCTTGTTGGTGTCCGCGAAACTCCGTTAGGACAGCCCCAGGCTACCCAGATTCCGCCCCAGCGCGCCGAGGGAACGCCGCGAGGTGGCCGGGGTGCCCGACGACGTCGTCTTCGCGACGTAGCCGCAGCAGGCGCTGTCCATGGTGACCGGTGCGCTCGCTCTCGGATGCCGGGCAAGCTGGTTCGCCGGCGACGAGGTGTACTGCGGCCGTGAACTGCGCCGGGGCGTCAGAGCCCTGGGGCTCGGCTACACGGTCGGCACCGCCGCTACATACCAGGTCACCGACGGCGCCGGTCGCCGGTGGGAGGCCCGCAAGCTCATCAACAAGGTGCGGCCCGAGCAGTGGATACGCCGACGGACCGGGCACGGCGCGAAGAGGACCGGCAAGTACGGTTGGGCCTGGATCGACGTCCGCCCCGACGACACGCACAAGGACGCACCCGGAGCCGGAGCCGGAGCCGGAACGAGCGTGTTGGTCGCGCGGCACACCGGCGAGGTCTCCTTCTTCCGCTGCTTCGCACCGGGCGACGTCTCGCCCGGCACACTGGCGGAAGTGATCTGCCGCAGGTGGCGGATCGAGGAGACCTTCCAACTCGCCAAGGGCTGCAGCGGACTTGACCAGGGACAGGTCACTTGTTGGAACTCGTGGATGCGCTGGCCCCTGTTCTCTCTGATCGCCGCTGGCGTTCCTCGCGCTCACCGCGTCCGCCGTCCACGCGGCCTCCAGCGAACAGCCCGAGCTCGTGCCGCTGACCTGCCCCGAACTCCTCCGGCTCCAGCAACGACACCACCGACACGACCAGCCATGATCGGAACTACAGCTGTCGTGACTGACAGCCGAACCGGCGCCACCAAGACCGCCCGGCGGTACGGACATGCGACCCGCACGCCCGCGCGTGCACCGATTCGCTTCCGTGCCGTCGGGCTCTGCCGTCGCTACAGCATCACGATGACGACGAGAGTGGTCAATTCTCCTGTTGTCCCCTCACTCGCTCTCGGCGGCATCGCGCCTGGTCCAGACGCCGAATCGGGCAGGAGGCTGACGCCACTTGTTGTTGTCGAGCCCTGCCCTCATGGCCAACTCGTGGCGATCCGCACTCAACTCTGCACGCCTTGATGCGAGCTGGTCCCAGTGCACCGGCTTCATGAACATCAATGTGTGGCTCTTCGGGGAGACGAGCACGCCACCGAAGAGGGGATCGCCGGCCACCCATGCCCCCTGCTCGAAGTCGCCCGACCACTTGGTGGTGCCGGACGCGTTCAAGGCGAGCATCAGCGGCGCGTCGTCCTCCGTCCCAGCCGAAGCCTTCAGGGTGAAGACACGGCCGTAAGCGACCGAGCGCCCACCCTTCCGCATGACCTGCGGGCAATATGTCAACGGGAAGTGCTGCAATACCCGTTGGGCAGCAAGGAGCCGGACGCCGAAACTCAGCCGGAAGACAGCGTAGATTGCCAGGAACATGCCCGGAACGATAGGGATGACCGTCCAAAAAGTGTTCGGCACGCCGAGCACGTTGATCGCTACGACTGGCCCCCCGATGAGCAGTGCACAAAGGAGTAGTCGGCGTACTGCGAAGAATGCCAGCGACCGGTAGTTGGAGGAGAGCACCTGTCGGACGTCGGGCGCTTCCTGTGCGCTCGTAGAGCTGTGGATCTCATTACTCACATGGAACTCCGATTGTGGGATATCAAGGTCAGGTCCTAGCCGAACGGACTGGGCTTGCTATCGGCGTTGTCTGAATAGTTGGAACCCTGGTCCTTGCTCGCCCTCGGCCTCGGGAAGAAATCTAGCTCCGCAGGCCAACAGCACGGGCCGAAGGAGCGCCCGGCCGTCCGCATTGCGCGTTGCTGCCAGCGAGACCAGAGCTTCCGTGCCTACCGGCCCGCTCGCGTTCACCTGAGAGACTGTGAGTACGGACGGGACCAACTCGTCGTGTTCGTTAGGGTGAAAACCGAGAGCGCATCCCACGACCCCATGAGTCAACATTTGACTCGCGAGTTTCGCGTAGATCTGCAGCATGGTGCTGGCCTGCCCTCGAATTTCCACAGGAAGCGCCTTGACCCGTCTGACCAGATCGGATACCTGGCGCCGTTGTTGGTGCTGTGGTCACGCGTTGTCGCGTTCGATGCCTGTCCTTCTCGTGCGCTACCAGTGATCACCTAGACAGCTCCAAACAACTCGGCCCAACCGTGCGCGGCGGCGCCTGCCTTCCCGACCTCGGCCGTGTTGTGGCCCGAACCCTGCTGTGGCAGCACACCCTCGGCCTCCAGGGAGGACATGGTGTTGGCGGCGACATTCGCGCCGTTCGCGGTGAGACTTCCTATCAACTTCGCGGAGCCGGTGGCACTGTCGGCGGCTCCTTGCCAAGCCTCTACAGCGCCTTGGGCAGCCTCTCGCCGGAAGGCGGGAACGATTTCGTTTCTCCATGGCCTCGACAGGAACCGCTCCTTGGCCTCCGTGAGCTCGTTGTGCACGGCTTTCCAGTTGTCGGCGACCTCGCGGACCGTGCTGGGGCCTGGACCATGGCCCTCATGATGTTCATGTCCATGGTCTTGAAGGTGCTCTTTTGAAACCACCGAACTGGGCTGGTGCAGGCTTGGACGGCAGGTTCGGGCACGCGGCTCGATCGTCCAGTTGGTGCGGCCGTACTTCCCGACTACCGTGCAGCCAGTTCGGCTCACCCGCCGAAGAAACTCAACCGGACGTGACGGTTGTTGTTATCCACATTCGTATCCACCAAGCACACCGACTGCCACGTCCCCAGCTCCAACCCGCCCCCGACCACCGGCAACGTCGCATGCGGTGGCACGAGTGCCGGGAGGACGTGGTCGCGGCCGTGGCCCGGGGAGCCGTGGCGGTGCTGCCAGCGGTTGTCGGCGGGGAGGAGGGTGTGGAGGGCGGCGAGGAGGTCGTCGTCGCTGCCGGCGCCGGTTTCGATGATGGCGATGCCCGCGGTGGCGTGCGGGACGAAGAGGTTGAGGAGGCCGTCGCGGCCGTGGGCGACCTCGCGCAGGAAGGACTCGCAGTCGCGGGTGAGGTCGGCGATGCGTTCGGTGGAGCCGGTGGTGATGTCCAGGACTCGGGTTGTGAAGACGTCTGACATGGGGGCATTGTCCCCTCTCTCGGTGCGGGGTGGCTCGCGGCGGGGCGGGCCGGATGCCGGGAGTGCCGTCCAGGCGCTGAGACGATGTTGACCGCGGGTCGACAAGTGGATACGTTCTGCCGCATGTTGCGTTCAGCCATGCTCACCACGCGCGGTCACATCGACCTGCTGCGGGTGGCCTCTGCCGCGTGTCGTTTCGGCTGCTGACGCCCTCTCCCTCCCGCTTTTCTTCGGCTTCACCTTCACCTTCTTCTCCGTTGCCGCTTCGGCGTTCGTCCGTGTCGGCGCGCCGTTGACGCGCGCCCGCTGACGCCGAGGCGTGCCCTCGCCTGCCATGGAGTGCCATGAGCATCAGTCATGCTCCGCCCGTTTCGCCTGCCGGAAAACAGGGCTCGACCAACTCTCCCCAACCCCCCGACCCGCCCGAGCTCGTTCCGCTCGTTCCCTCGTCCGCCCGACGCAGTCGCGTGCCGCGTTGGCTGCGGCGTACCAGTGGACCGTTGCTGCTGCTCGCGCTGTGGCAACTCCTCACGTCCGTGGGGGTGTTGACGCCGGAGGTGCTGGCGTCGCCGGGCACCATCGCGCGGGTCGGCGCCGATCTCGTGTCGGACGGGTCGTTGCCCGCCGCCATGGGTGTGTCGTTGCAGCGTGTCGCCGTCGGGTTGTTGTGCGGTGTCGTGGTGGGTGTCGGTCTCGCGTTGTTGTCCGGGCTGTTCCGGGTCGGTGAGGATCTCGTCGACGCGAGTGTGCAGATGCTGCGGACCGTGCCATTCGTCGGGCTGATTCCGCTGTTCATCATCTGGTTCGGGATCGGCGAGGCGCCGAAGGTCGCCGTCATCACGCTCGGGGTGTCCTTCCCGCTGTATCTGAATGTGTACGCCGGGATTCGCGGCGTCGACTCCCAACTCATCGAGGCGGGCGAGTCGTTGGGGCTCAGCCGGTGGGGGCTCGTACGGCATGTCGTGCTGCCGGGGGCGCTGCCCGGGGCCATGACCGGGCTGCGGTACTCGCTCGGCATCGCCTGGCTGGCGCTCGTGTTCGCCGAGCAGATCAACGCGGATGCCGGCATCGGGTTCCTGATGGTGCAGGCGCGGGACTTCCTGCGTACCGACGTCATCGTCGTCTGCCTCGTCGTCTACGCGTTCCTCGGCCTGCTCGCCGACTTCGTCGTCCGTTCTCTCGAAAGGCTGTTGCTGCAATGGCGACCGACGTTCACCGGCCGGTGACCACCGAATCGTCCGGGTCCCCCACGCAGGCCGGTTCCGCCGTGCGCGTCGAAGGGCTCAGTCGGGCCTTCGACGGGCGGGCCGTCATCGACGATCTGCAACTCGACATCCGGCCAGGGGAGTTCGTCGCCCTGCTCGGGCGCAGTGGGTGCGGGAAGTCCACGTTGCTGCGCATCCTCGCCGGGCTCGACCGCGACATCGACGGCACCGTACTCGTGCCGCGCCGCAAGGCCGTCGCATTCCAGGCGCCGCGGCTCATGCCGTGGAAGCGGGTGTGGCGTAATGTGCTGCTCGGGCTGCCGGGCAAGCCCGAACGGGACGTCGCCGAGCGGGCGTTGGACGAGGTCGGGCTCGGGCATCGTACGGACGCGTGGCCCAAGACACTCTCCGGTGGCGAGGCCCAACGCGCCTCGCTCGCCCGCGCGTTGGTGCGCGAACCCGATCTGCTGTTGCTCGACGAGCCCTTCGGCGCGCTCGACGCGCTGACCCGGATCAAGGCCCAGCACCTCGTCGGCGAACTGTGGCAACGGCGCGGCTGCGCCGTGCTGTTGGTGACACATGACGTCGAGGAGGCGGTGCTGCTCGCCGACCGGGTGCTCGTCATGGACGAGGGTGTCATCGCGTACGAGACACCGGTCGAGCTCGACCGGCCGCGCGACATCGCCGATCCCCGCTTCGCCGAACTGCGTGCGGAGCTGCTGGGGCGGCTGGGTGTGGAGCACGACCCCGAATGAGGCACCACACCGCCACCTCCCGTACTTCCTCAATTCCCTTGAATGCGAACGGACTTGTCATGCGACGCCGGACCCCTCTCGCCACCGCCGCCCTCCTCGCTCCCCTCTCCCTCCTTCTCTCCGCCTGCTCCGGAGCCTCCACCGCCAGTACGTCCACGGGCAGCGGTGGCGGTCACACCGACGGAAAGGGGTCGCTCACCCTCAACGTAGGTGACCAGAAGGGTGGTTCGGAGGCGGTGCTGCGGGCCGCCGGTGAGCTGGACAACCTGGACTACAAAATCCGCTGGTCCACCTTCACCTCCGGGCCACCACTCCTCGAAGCCATCAACGCCAAGGCCGTGGACATCGGCGGCGTCGGCAACACACCACCCGTCTCCGCCGCCGGCGCCGACTCGAAGATCAAGGTGGTGTCCGCGAGCCATGGGACGGCGAAGGGTGACACCATCCTGGTGCCGAAGGACTCGAAGCTGAAGAGTCCGGCGGGGCTGAAGGGGAAGTCGGTCGCCGTCGCGCAGGGGTCGTCGGCGCACTATCAGCTCGTCGCCTCCCTCAAGAAGGTGGGGCTCGGGCTGAAGGACGTAAAGGTCAAGTATCTGCAACCGGCCGATGGGCTGGCCGCGTTCACCGCGCACAAGGTGGACGCCTGGGCCGTCTGGGATCCGTACACCTCGCAGGCGCTGCGCGGGAAGCTCGGCCGCGTGCTCACCGACGGCGACGGAGTCACCAACGGGCTCGCCTTCCAGGTCGCCGCCCCCGGCGCGCTTGACGACAAGAAGAAGTCGGCGGCCGTCAAGGACTATCTGGAGCGGCTGCGGCGCGCCCAGAACTGGGTCTACAAGCATCCGCGGGCCTGGGCGAAGGTGTGGGCCAAGGACACCGGGCTGCCGTACGAGGCGGCGTACGACGCCGTGAGGCGGACGAACGGCACACGTGTCACGGTCGCCGTCGACAAGAACGTGATCGCGTCCGAGCAGCAAATCGCCGACGCCTTCACGGAGTTGAAGCTGATTCCGCGCAAGGTCGACTTCTCGAAGTTCGTCGACACCCGCTTCAACGGGCAGCTGCCGCCCTCCACCACCACCCCGCGCACCTACGGCAAGGAGTCCTGACACCATGAACGTTCATCTGCACTGGTTCCTGCCGACCGGCGGCGACGGTCGCACCCTCGTCGACCGGCACGCCTTCAGCGGCGGGGCGCTCGAGCGCCGAGCCGGCGGCCCGATCGCGGGGGTGCGTCCGCCCGACCTCGACTATCTCGTGCAAATCGCCAAGGCCGCCGAGCAGTTGGGGTTCGAGGCGGTGCTCACGCCGACCGGGACCTGGTGCGAGGACGCGTGGCTGACGACCGTCGCCCTCGCCCAGCACACCGAACGCCTCAAGTTCCTCGTGGCGTTCCGGCCGGGTGTCATCTCACCGACGCTCGCCGCGCAGATGGCGTCGACGTATCAACGCCTCACGAACGGGCGGCTGTTGCTCAACGTCGTCACCGGTGGCGACTCGGCCGAGCAGCGCCGCTTCGGCGATCACCTCGACCACGACCGCCGTTACGCGCGCACCGACGAGTTCCTTTCGGTGGTGCGTGGGGTATGGGGCGGCAGCTCGCAGGCGCCGTTCGACTTCGCCGGGGAGCACTATCAGGTGGACGGCGGGTACACGGCGCTGCCGCCGGAACCGGTGCCCGAGATCTTCTTCGGTGGCTCATCGGCCGCGGCTGGACCCGTCGCGGCGCGGCACTCGGACGTGTATCTGACGTGGGGCGAACCGCCGCAGCAAGTGAAGGAGAAGATCGACTGGATTCGCGGTCTCGCCGAGCGCGAGGGGCGCACGGTGCGGTTCGGGATCCGGCTGCACACCATCTCGCGCGACTCGGCGCGCGACGCGTGGGCGACCGCCGACCGGCTGCTCGACGACCTCTCCCCCGAGACGGTCGCCGCCGCGCAGGCCGCGCTCGGGCGCAGCGAGTCGGTCGGGCAGCAGCGGATGCTCGCGCTGCACGGCGGCGACCGGGAGAGCCTGGAGATCTCGCCCAATCTGTGGGCGGGTGTGGGTCTGGTGCGCGGTGGCGCGGGCACGGCGCTCGTCGGCAGCCACGGCGATGTCGCCGACCGCGTCGAGGAGTACCACGCGCTCGGCATCGAGCACTTCGTGCTCTCCGGATATCCGCATCTGGAGGAGGCGTACTGGTTCGGGGAGGGCGTGATCCCCGAGCTGGCCGCGCGCGGTCTCGTCGCGCCTGCCGCTCGCCGGTCCGGTGTGCCGCTGGCGGTCGCGGGCGGGCGCTGAGCGGTCCGGTCCGGTCCGGTCCGGTGCGGTCCGGTGCGGGGCGGCTGGGTGGGAAGATCTCGGGCCCCGGTGGAGTTAGTAGAAATGTGAACGACATCGGGGTACGAGACGACACCGCGGTACGAGACGACACCTCCGCCACTGACCCGCGCCCGGTCGACGTCGACGTCGTGGTCATCGGCGGCGGACAGGCCGGCCTGTCCGCGGCCTACCACCTGCGCCGCGTGGGCCTCGCTCCGGAGCGGGACTTCGTCGTCCTCGACCACGCGCCCCGGCCGGGCGGCGCCTGGCAGTTCCGGTGGCCCTCGCTCACGTACGGCAAGGTCCACGGCATGCACGCGCTGCCCGGCATGGAGCTGACCGGCGCCGACCCCGCGCGACCGTCGTCGGAGGTCATCGCCGAATACTTCACCTCGTACGAGGAGACCTTCGATCTGCGCGTACGGCGCCCGGTCGATGTGCGGGCCGTACGCGAGGGGGTCGGGGGCCGGCTGCTCGTCGAGACCTCGGACGGGGTGTGGTCGACGCGCGCGCTGATCAACGCCACCGGCACCTGGGACCGGCCGTTCTGGCCGCGCTATCCGGGTCAGGAGACGTTCCGCGGGCGGCAGTTGCACACCGCGCAGTACGCGGGGCCCGAGGAGTTCGAGGCTCAGCGGGTCGTGGTGGTGGGCGGCGGGGCGTCCGGGACGCAGCATCTGATGGAGATAGCGCCGTATGCCGCCGCGACGACGTGGGTGACGCGGCGGGAGCCCGTCTTCCGGGACGGGCCGTTCGGCGAGGAGCAGGGGCGGGCGGCCGTGGCGCTGGTCGAGGACCGGGTGCGTGCGGGGCTCGCGCCGCTGAGCGTGGTGTCGGTGACCGGGCTTCCCGTGAACGACGCGATCCGCGAGGCCCGCGCGAACGGCGTCCTCGACCGGCACCCCATGTTCGACCGGATCACGCCGACCGGCGTGGCCTGGGACGACGGGCACGAGGTGGCGGCCGACGTGATCCTCTGGGCCACCGGGTTCCGTGCCTCCATCGAGCACCTGGCGCCGCTGAAGCTGCGGGAGCCGGGCGGCGGGATCCGCATGGAGGGCACGCGCGCGGCCCTCGACCCGCGCGTCCACCTGGTCGGCTACGGCCCCTCGGCCAGCACCATCGGCGCGAACCGCGCGGGGCGGGCGGCGGTGCGTGACATCCAGCGGCTCCTTGGCCGACGCCCGGCGCCGGTCACGGTGTGAGGCGGGGCCCGGCTACGTAAGGCGGAGTGCGTGAGCTCGGGTGTGTGAGCTCGGGTGTGTGGAGCGGGCCGGCTGACCGAACCCCGCCGCCCCCGGAGGGGCTCGGTCAGCCGTCTTCGCCGGCCTTCGCCTGGTTCTTGTTGAACTCCGCCACGTTCTTCTCCTGCTCGGACAGGTCCGCCGTGAAGCGCGTGTCCCCGTGCTTGACCGTCACGAAGTACAGCCAGTCGCCCTTCGCCGGGTTGGTCGCGGCCCGCATCGCCTCGTCCCCCGGGTTGCCGATGGGCGTGGGCGGCAGCCCCTTGCGCGCGTAGGTGTTGTACGGGTTGTTGATCTTCGTGTCGTCGTGGGTGGTGTCCAGCGTGGAGCGGCCGAGCGCGTAGTTGATGGTGGAGTCCATCTGCAGCGGCATGTCGTGGTCGAGCCGGTTGTATATGACGCGGGCGACCTTGCCCATGTCCTCCTTGTTGTCCGCCTCGGCCTGCACGATGCTCGCGATGATGACCCGCTGGTACGGATTGACGGCGTCTCGCTCGGCGCCCGCGGCGCCCCCGCTCCCACTCCCGCTCCCGCTCCCGCTCCCGCTGCTGCCGAACCTCTTGTTGGCCGTCTCGACCATGTACGCCAGGACCGACTGCGGAGTCGACTTGTCGTTCAAGGGATACGTGGCCGGGAAGAGGTAGCCCTCGGCGTTGCCGCCCGCGTCGCCCGGAAGCTTGAGGTGCGCCTTGGGCGCGGCCTTCTTCGTGGTGCCGGCCGGTACGTGCAGTGCCTTGTCGACGGCCGCGTAGACCTGGCCCGAACGCCAGCCCTCCGGAACGGTCAAAACCCGGTCCGCCTCGTCCTCCCCCGCGAGGGCCAGTGGCACCGCGACGGCGGTGGCCGCCACGAGGGCCCCGGTCACCGTCATGGCGATGCGGCCTCGGCGGGTGATGCGCATCGTGCTCCGTCGCGGAGTCTCGGTCTGCATGCGGGAACGGTAACCCGTGCCTCAGGCCGTTCCTGACATATCTCCGCCCTCCTTGACTCCCTCACCGTCTCTTCCCCCGTCGTTCTCACGGGTCGGTGCCCTGGAGGTGTGTCTGTCACGCCGCGACCTCCACGCGCGCGTCCCGTCGGACGAGCGCCGCGTATCGGCCCTTTCGGCCGAGCAGTTCCTCGTGCGTGCCGCGCTCGGCTATGCGGCCGGAGTCGAGGACGACGATCTGGTCGGCGCCGCGGACCGTGGAGAGGCGGTGCGCGATGGTGAGCGTGGTGCGGTTGGCCGAGAGCGCGTCGATCGCTTCCTGCACCGCGTGCTCGGTGCGGGTGTCGAGCGCGCTGGTCGCCTCGTCGAGGATGAGCACCGGCGGGTCGCGCAGGATCGTGCGGGCGATGGCCAGGCGCTGCTTCTCGCCTCCGGAGAAGCGGTGGCCGCGCTCGCCGACCACGGTGTCGTAGCCATCGGGCAGGGCGGCTATGTGCTCGTGGATCTGGGCGGCGCGGGCCGCCGCGTGCAGCTCGTCGTCGGTGGCTTCGGGCTTGGCGAACCGCAGGTTCTCGGCGACGGAGGCGTGGAAGAGGTAGGTCTCCTGCGAGACCACGCCGATCGCGCGCGCGAGGGTGTCGAAGTCCAGGTCGCGCACGTCGACCCCGTCGAGGGTGACGCGTCCGCCCGTGACGTCGTAGAGCCGCGGCACCAGATAGCTGAGCGTGGACTTGCCGGAGCCGGTGGGGCCGACGACGGCGAGGCTGCCGCCCGCGGGGATCGTGAGGTCGATGCCGTCGAGGACGGCTTCGTGCCGCTCGTCGTCGGTGTCGTAGCGGAACTCGACGTCCTCGAAGCGGACTTCGCCCTTCACGGTGTCGAGGCGGACCGCGTCCTCCCGCTCGGTGATGTCGACCGGCAGGTCCAGGTACTCGAAGATGCGCTGGAACAGGGCGAGCGAGGTCTGGATCTGGACGCCCGTCTGCAGCAGGCTGACGGTCGGCCGGAACAGGCCCTGCTGGAGCGAGACGAAGGCGACGAGCGTGCCGATGGAGACGGTCGGGCCGCCGAGTTGGAGAGCGACGCCGGCCGCCCAGTAGATGACCGCGGGCATGGCGGCCATGACGATGCTGATGACGGCCATCCGCCAACGGCCCGCCATGTTCGACCTGACCTCCAGGTCGACCAGTTCGTCCGACTCGTCGGCGAAGGACTTGGTGAGGGAGTCGGCGCGGCCCATCGTGCGGCCGAGCAGGATGCCGCTGACGGAGAGCGACTCGGTGACCGTCGCCGCCATCGCGGCCATCTGCTTCTGGCGCTGCGTGGCGATCTTCTTGCGCTCGCGGCCGACGCGGCGGCTGATCCAGACGAAGACCGGCAGGAGCAGCAGGGAGACGATCGTCAGGCGCCAGTCGAGGGCGATCATCGCGACGACGGTGGCGACGACGCTCGTCAGGTTCGACACGAGGGACGTCGCGGTGGACGTCACGGTCGCCTGCATGCCGCCGATGTCGTTGGCGATGCGGGACTGCACCTCGCCCGTGCGGGTCTTGGTGAAGAAGGCGAGGGACATGCTCTGCAGCCGTCCGTAGACGGCGGTGCGCAGGTCGTGCATGACGCGCTGGCCGACGGTCGTCGAGATCAGGGTCTGCAGGACGCCGAAGACGCTCGTGACGACCGCGCTGGCGATCATGCCGAGGGCGAGCAGGCTGAGCAGCCCGGTGCGGCCCTGCGGGATCGCTACGTCGAGGATCTCCTTGAGCAGGAACGGGCTCGCGACCGTGACCAGCGAGGCGGCGCAGACGAGCAGCCCGACGAGGGCGAGTCGGCCGCGGTAGGGGCGGAAGAGGGACAGGATTCGGCGGATCTGCCGCGGCTGGTCCGGTGCGTGGGCATCGGGGGGCGGCGTCCAGGGGATTTCGTCGCGGCGCATGGGCCTCCTAGGTACTTCTCGACACTTCTCAATGCTTCTAGGCAGTTCTGAGCACTTCTGGACAGTTCTGAGACTCGACTTTGAGGAGCATAGTGCATTGTTACCTCTATTCACAATGCACGGGGTCCTGATAATGTTCCCGGCATGAAGACACCGGACGCCGACGGCTTCCTCGCCGAGCAGCTGCTGCGGCTCACCCGCCGCCTGCAGCGGATACAGCGCCGCCAGCTGGAGCCGGTCGGGATCACGCCCGCGCAGTCCCGCCTGCTGCGCACGCTCGTGCACTACGACACGCCGCCGCGCATGGCCGATCTGGCCGAGCGTCTGGAGGTGGTGCCGCGCGCCGTGACGACGACGGTGGACGGCCTGGAGTCGGCCGATCTGGTGCGCCGCGTGCCCGATCCCACGAACCGCCGGGTCATCCGCATCGAGCTGACCGACAAGGGGCGGGGCGCCCTGCGGGAGCTGCGCAGCGCGCGCCGCGCGGCCGCAGAGGAGATCCTGGCACCGTTGGACAAGGAGCAGCGCGCCCAGCTGACGACGCTGCTGAACGCGATGTTCGAGTCCCCGCGCGACCGCGATTGCTGAGCTAGGAGAGGCCATGCCGCTGCTGGAGCCGAAGCCGGAAGCCCTGCGTCCCGGAGCCCGCTCGTCGGGACCGGCGCCCGACCGGGTCCCGGACCGGCAGGCCGGCGGCACGCCCGAGCCGCTGCGCTCCGACCTGACGCGGCTGCTCGGCGCGGACAAGGTGCTCACCAAGGTCTCGGACCTGGTGCGCTACGCGTCGGACGCGAGCCCGTACCGCTTCGTGCCGCAGGTCGTGGTGGTCGCCGAGGACATCGACGACGTGTCGGCCGTGCTCTCGTACGCGCACGGCAAGGGCCGCGAGGTCGTCTTCCGCGCGGCGGGCACGTCGTTGAACGGGCAGGCGCAGGGCGAGGACATCCTGGTCGACGTCCGGAAGTTCTGGGCGGGCATCGAGCCGCTCGGCGACGGCTCGCGCGCCCGCATCGGCCCCGGCACCACGATCGTGCGGGCGAACGCCACGCTCGCGCGGCACGGGCGCGTGCTCGGCCCCGACCCGGCGAGCGCGATCGCCTGCACGGTGGGCGGAGTGGTGGCGAACAACGCGTCGGGGATGACGGCCGGCACGACCCGGAACTCGTACCGGACGGTCTCCTCGCTCACCTTCGTCCTGCCGTCGGGCACGGTGGTCGACACCGCCGACCCGCACGCCGACGAAGACCTGGCGCACGCCGAACCGGCGCTCTGCGAGGGCCTGTTGGCGATCAAGCGGGAGATCGAGGCGGACGCCGAGCTCGTCCGCAGGATCCGCGCCAAGTACGAGATCAAGAACACGAACGGGTACCGCCTGGACGCCTTCCTGGACGGCGAGACGCCTGTGCGGATCCTGCGCGGGCTGATGGTGGGCTCGGAGGGCACCTTCGGGTTCATCTCCGAAGTCGTCTTCGACACCCTGCCGTTGGACCGCAAGGTGTCCACGGCGCTGCTCTTCTTCCCGTCCCTGCCCGCGGCCGCCGCGGCGGTGCCCGTGTTCAACGAGGCGGGGGCGCTGGCCGTCGAGCTGATGGACGGCAACACGCTGCGCGCCTCGGTCAGCGTGCAGGGGGTGCCGAAGGACTGGGCGGAGCTGCCCAAGGAGACGACGGCGCTGCTCGTGGAGTTCCGCGCCCCGGACGAGTCCGCGCAGGCCGCCTACGAGGAGGCCGCGGCGAAGGCCCTGGAGGGTCTCGAACTCGTCGCGCCCGTCGCCTCGGTGACGAACGAGTTCACGCGGGACGCCAAGACGATCGCGGGCTACTGGAAGGCCCGCAAGGCGTTCGTCACGGCGGTCGGCGGCTCGCGCCCCTCCGGTACGACGCTCATCACGGAGGACTTCGCGGTGCCGCCCTCGCGGCTCGCGGAGGCCTGCGAGGAACTGCTCGAACTGCAGACGCGGCACGGCTTCGACGCCGCCGTGGCGGGCCACGCGGCGCACGGCAATCTGCACTTCCTGCTGGCGTTCGACGCGGGAAAGCCCGAGGACGTGGAGCGGTACGCGGCCTTCATGGACGAGTTCTGCCGCCTCACGGTCGAGCGGTTCGACGGCTCGCTCAAGGCGGAGCACGCGACGGGCCGCAACATCGCCCCGTTCCTGGAGCTCGAATGGGGCGAGAAGGCCACGGAGTTGATGTGGCGCACGAAGCAGGTCATCGATCCGGACGGGGTGCTCGCCCCGCGCATCGTCCTCGACCGCGACCCGCAGGCCCACCTCCGGGGCCTCAAGACGATCCCCAAGGTGGAGCTGATCGCCGACCCGTGCATCGAGTGCGGCTTCTGCGAACCCACCTGCCCCAGCGAGGACTTGACGACCACACCGCGCCAGCGGATCGTGCTGCGCCGCGAGATGATGCGCCAGCCCGCCGGCTCCCCGGTCGAGACGGAGCTGATCGACTCCTACGGGTACGACGCCGTGGACACCTGCGCCGGCGACTCGACGTGCAAGCTGGCCTGCCCGGTCGGCATCGACACCGGCGCCTTCATGAAGGGCTTCCGGCACGCCAGGCACTCGCCGCGCGAGGAGCGGACGGCGGCGCTCGTCGCGAAGAACTTCAAGGCGGTCGAGGCCTCGGCCCGGCTCGCCGTGGCGGCGGCCGACAAGATCGGCGACCGGCTCGTCTCGGCGGTAACGGGCGCCGCGCGCAAGGCGATCCGGCCGGACCTGGTGCCGGAGTGGCTGCCCGAGGTACCTGCCGCGGCGGCCAGGAAACTACCGCGCACCGCGCGCGTGGGCGCCACGGCCGTCTACTACCCGGCGTGCGTGAACCGCATTTTCGGCACCCCCGGCGACGTATCGCTGCCTCAGGCCGTTGTCGCGGTCTCCGCGCGCGCGGGGAAGCCGGTGTGGATCCCGGACGATGTGGCGGGCACCTGCTGCGCCACGATCTGGCACTCCAAGGGCTACGACGAGGGCAACACGGTCATGGCGAACCGGATCGTCGAAGCCGCCTGGGCCTGGACCGCGGGCGGCAGGCTCCCGCTGGTGGTGGACGCCTCTTCGTGCACGCTGGGCATCGCGCACGAGGTCGTCCCGTATCTCACCGACGACAACCGGGAGTTGCACGCCGAGCTGACCATCGTGGACTCCCTCGTGTGGGCCGCCGAGGAGCTGCTGCCGCACCTCACCGTCGAGCGCACGACCGGCTCCGCCGTGCTGCATCCGACGTGCTCCATGGAACACCTCGGGGACGTCGCCCAGTTGAAAGCCCTGGCCGAGGCCTGCGCCGACGAGGTGGTGCTGCCGGACGACGCGGGCTGCTGCGGCTTCGCGGGCGACCGCGGCATGCTCCACAAGGAGTTGACCGAGTCGGCGACCGCCAAGGAGGCGGCGGAGGTCACCTCGCGCGCGTACGACGCCCATCTGTCGGCGAACCGGATGTGCGAGGTCGGCATGGACCACGCGACGGGCCGCTCGTACTACTCCGTGCTTGTGGAGCTGGAGCGGGCGACGCGCCGCTAGGGCCCTAGGACGGCGGTAGGGCAGGGCGGGGGCGGGCTCAGGCCGACTTGAGCTCGGCCTTGTCGCCCATCACGACCACGGGGTGCTTCTTCGGGTCGAGCGTCTTGAGCAGGTACTCCATGTCCGCCTTCGACTGGCTCACGCAGCCCGAGGTGCCGCTGCCGTGGTCCATGTGCAGCCAGATGCTCCCGCCCTTGGACTGGCCCTGCGGGCGGGTCGGGTCGTTGGGCGGGACGCCCTTGGCGCGGTTGTAGTCGATGGCGATGACGTAGTCGAAGTCGTGCCAGTGCGACTTCGCCCAGTAGTGCGGGGCCTGGATCGAGGCCGACTGCGTGTACGGCAGCTTCGCTCCGGGGTCGGCCAGCACACCACCGGCGTCGCTGAGCGTGAACACGCCCACGGGGCTGCGGTTGTCGCCCTCGTGGTGGTCGGTCGTCCAGCCCTTCTTGCCGTTGTGCCCGGACCAGTCGCGCTGCTTCTTCCAGGTGTCGCCGGACTTGGTGTAGAGCGCGATGGTCGAGCCCGTGGCGTTCTTCCCGTCGCCGTACACGGCGACGACCTGCTGGGCGTCGGCCGGGATCTGCTTCTGGTAGCGGTCACCCACGTCGGGGATGCGCTTGAGGTCCGCGGCGCGCGCCTCCGCGCCGCCTGACTCTCCGGCCGAGGAGTCCGCCCCCGCCGTGGCCTTCTTGCCGCTGCCGCCGCCGTCGGCGCCGCACGCGGCCACCGTCGTCAGCAGGACTCCGCACGCCGCCATCGCGACGCCTGCCCTGATCGCACCCGCACTCCGCATGCGTTCCATGGTCGCACCACCGGTCGCGAACCGGCGGATCGACTTCGATCACCACGACCGATCCGGGCCGAATCTTTGCCTGGCGCCATAAAACCGTTTGCCCCGGCTCGACAAAAGACGCGAACCTTTCACGGTTTGCTGCCCTTGAGTCCGCTTCTTCGATCCACCTCGCTTCGAGCCCTGGGACGTCATGCGAATCTCCGACCTTCCGTATCAAGACCCGGGCGTGCCGGACGCACGCTCGGGACCCCGGTTCCTGCTCTGGCTCGGCAGGAACCAGCTCGGTGGGCAGGCCAAGTCCCTTGTCTGGGGCCTGATCCACTTCACCTCCGTGGCCGCCCTCGCGTACGGCGTCGGCTACGCCGTGCAGGCCGTCGTCGACCGCTCGGGAACCGATCTCGCCAAGGCGGGCGGGCTGATCCTGCTGCTCGGCGTCGGCGTCGCCCTCGGTGACACGATGCTGCACCGCACGGCGGTCACGAACTGGATCACCGCCGCCGCCCGCGTCCAGCAGCTCCTCGCCCGCAAGACCGCCGCGCTCGGCGCCGCGCTCACCCGGCGGGTCGCCGCGGGCGAGGTCGTCGCGGTGTCGACCGGTGACGTGGAGAAGATCGGCTGGTTCGTCGAGGCGCTCTCGCGCTTCGCCGCCGCCGCGCTGACCGTCGTCATCGCCTGCGTCGGGCTCCTGATCTACCAGCCCGCGCTCGGCGTCGTCGTCGCGATCGGCATGCCGGTCCTGGCCCTCGCGGTGCTCCCGCTGCTCCCCCGCGCCACCCAGCGCGCGGACCACCAGCGGGACAAGGCGGGGCACGCCACCGAACTCGCCGCGGACACCGTCGCGGGCCTGCGCGTGCTGCGCGGCATCGGCGGCGAGGAACTGTTCCTCGACCGCTACCGGCGCGCCTCGCAGGAGGTGCGCAGGGCCGCCGTACGCAGCGCGCGCATGTGGTCGCTGATCTCCGCGATCCAGGTGCTCCTGCCCGGCCTGCTGGTGATCGTGATCGTCTGGTACGGGATTCATCTCGCGCGCGAGGGCCGGATCACGGTCGGCGAACTGGTCACCGTCTACAGCGGCGTGATGCTGCTCAACTACCCGCTGCGCCACTTCGAGGAGATCGCGATGGCGTACTCGTTCTCCCGGCCGTCGGCCCAGCGCGCGTCCCGTGTGCTGTCGCTGGAGCGGGTCACCGAACCGGACGGCGGGCTGCGCGAGGCGAAGGCGCCGGCCGGTGACCTGTACGACCCGGCGACCGGGCTGCTGGCCCCCGAGGGCCGGCTCACCGCCGTGGTGTGCGGCGACCCGGACCTGGCGGGGCGCCTGGCCGACCGGCTCGGCGGGCACCCCGCGTCGGGCGCCGACGACGAAGCGGCCGAAGAGGCGGAGGCCGCGCCGTCCGTGCTGCTCGGTGGCGTGCCGCTCGACGAGTTGCCGCTGGACGTCGCGCGTACGGCCGTGCTCGTCCAGGACAAGGACCCGGTGCTGCTCTCCGGCACGCTCGCCGAACTCCTCGACGTACCCGCTTCCGGAGGTGTCGAGCCGGCGGAGGCGCTGGCCGCGGCGCAGTGCTCCGACGTGCTCGACGCCCTCACCCAGGCCGCCCTCGACGAGGACCCGATGACCGCGCGCATCACCGAACGCGGCCGGTCCCTCTCCGGCGGCCAGCGCCAGCGCCTCGCCCTGGCCCGCTCGCTCGTCACCGACCCCGGAACGCTGGTGCTCGACGAGCCGACGTCCGCCGTCGACTCGCACACCGAGGCCCGCATCGCCCAGGGCGTACGCGCGCTGCGGCGCGGTCGTACGACCGTGGTGCTGACCTCGTCGCCGCTGGTCCTCGACCGCGCCGACCGCGTGGTGTTCGTGCACGAGGGCGAGGTCGCGGCGGTCGGCGAGCACCGCGAACTGGTGCGTACCGAGCCCCGGTACCGGGCGGTCGTCACGCGGGAGACCGAGGAGGAGCAGGCCTCCCCCGGAACCGGAACCGGCACCTCCACCGGCACCAGTACCAGTACCAGTACCAGTACCGGCGCCGCCACCCGCACCGATATCGAGATCGACATCGAGGAGACGGCATGATCGGGCTAGCGCCCCCGGCCTACGACCCGGCGGCCCCCACCACGGCGCACACCCTGCCCATCGGCGCCCCGGCCACGGTGCGCGCCTACGTGCGCGAGCTGTATCGGCGCCACCGGCGCGAGTTCCTGCTGCTCATCGGCGTGAACACGGTCGCCGTCGTCGCGTCGATGGCGGGACCGTACCTGCTCGGCGGGCTGGTCCAGGACGTCTCCGACGACCCGGGCGGCGTCGCCTCGCTCGAAGGGCCCCAACTGGCCCGCACCATCGGCCTGTTCACGCTCGCGCTGGTGGTGCAGGCCGTGTTCGTCCGGCAGGTGCGGCTGCGCGGGGCGATGCTCGGCGAGCGGATGCTGGCGGATCTGCGGGAGGACTTCCTCGTACGGTCCGTGGGCCTGCCGCCGGGTGTGCTCGAACGGGCCGGCACGGGTGACCTGCTGTCCCGGATCACCACGGACATCGACCGGCTCGCGAACGCGATGCGCGAGGCCGTGCCCCAACTCTCCATCGGTGTCGTGTGGGTGGCGCTGCTCGTCGGCGGGCTCGCGGTGACCGCGCCGCCGCTGGCACCCGCGCTGCTCGTCGCGGTGCCGGTGCTTGTGCTCGGCTGCCGCTGGTACTTCAAGCGGGCGCCGTCGGCGTACCGTTCGGAGGCCGCCGGGTACGCGGCGGTCGCCGCGGCGCTCGCCGAGACCGTGGACGCCGGGCGCACGGTCGAGGCGCACCGGCTCGGCGAGCGCCGTGTCGCGCTGTCGGAGCGGCGCGTCAAGGAGTGGACGGCCTGGGAGCGGTACACGCTGTATCTGCGCACCGTGCTCTTCCCGGTGATCAACACCGTGCACGTCCTCGTGCTGCTTTCGGTGCTTGTGATCGGCGGGGTCTTCGTCCTCCAGGGCTGGATCGGCGTCGGTCAGCTGACCACGGGCGCGCTCATCGCGCAGATGATGGTGGACCCGCTCGGCATGATCCTGCGCTGGTACGACGAGCTTCAGGTCGCCCAGGTGTCCTTGGCGCGGCTCGTCGGCGTGCGGGACATCGAGCCGGACGCGGGCGACGCCTCCGTGCGGCCCGACGGCCGGGACGTCCAGGCGGACACCGTCAACTTCGGTTACCGCGAGGGCGTCGACGTACTGCGCAAGGTGTCCCTTGAGGTCGCGCCCGGCACGCGGCTCGCGCTGGTCGGCCCCTCGGGCGCGGGCAAGTCGACGCTCGGGCGGCTGCTCGCCGGGATCTACGCGCCGCGCACCGGGCAGGTCACGCTGGGCGGCGCGGAGCTGTCCCGGATGCGGGCCGAGCGGGTGCGCTCGCACGTGGCGCTGGTCAACCAGGAGCACCACGTCTTCGTGGGCTCGCTGCGCGACAACCTGCGGCTCGCCAGGACCGGCGCCGAGGACGCGGAGCTGTGGGCCGCGCTCGGCGCGGTCGACGCCGACGAGTGGGCCCGCGGCCTCGCGGGCGGTCTCGACACGGAGGTCGGCTCGGGCGGCACGGCGCTCACCCCGGCGCAGGCGCAGCAGATCGCGCTGGCCCGGCTTGTCCTCGCGGACCCGCACACGCTGGTCCTCGACGAGGCGACCTCGCTGCTCGATCCGCGTGCGGCCCGCAACCTGGAGCGGTCCCTGGGCCGGGTCCTCGACGGGCGCACGGTCGTGGCCATCGCGCACCGGCTGCACACCGCGCACGACGCGGACGTGATCGCCGTGGTCGAGGACGGCCGGATCCGTGAACTCGGCAGCCACGACGAGTTGGTGGCGGCCGGTGGGGCGTACGCGGCGCTTTGGCGGTCGTGGCACGGGTGACGTGGCGCTGGCGCTGGCCGGACCGGGTCAGGGCGCGGCCCGCACCGGGGTGGGGGTCGCGGGGCTCTGCCCCGGGCCCCGCTGCTCAATCGCCGCAGGGGCTTGATTTGCGCCGTCCCCGGCCCCCGCTGCTCAATCGCCGCAGGGGCTTGATTTGCGCCGCCCCCGCCCCCGCTGCTCAAGCGCCGCAGAGGCCTGATTTGCACCGCCCCCGACCCTGCTGCTCAAGCGCCGCAGGGGCTTGATTTGCGCCGCCCCCGCCCCCGCTGCTCAAGCGCCGCAGAGGCCTGATTTGCACCGCCCCCGACCCTGCTGCTCAAGCGCCGCAGGGGCTTATTTTCCCCCGCCTCAGTAGCCGGAGTCGCCGCCGTTCCCGGGCGCGGGCTTCTTGATCGCGTTGCCGTGGGAGTCGAGGACGTACCAGATCTGGTCGATGCCCTGGCCCTTGACGTCGCCCGCCTTCTCGTCGTCGGCGTAGTAGTAGAGGGGGTGTCCGGCGTACGTCGCCTGTGGCGTGCCGCTCCCCTTCGTCGTGGCGATGAGGTTCGCCTCGGCTCCCGCGCCCGCCTTCGGCTTGCCCTTCATGTGCGGCCATTCCTTGACGCACTTCGCGTCGCACTTCATGGAGTTGCTGTTCTTGCCGTCGCTGGTGAACAGGTAGAGCGTGCGCCCCTTGCCGTCGACGAGGATCCTGCCCAGTGACGAGTCGCGTGTGCTCAGGGTGGAGGAGTCCTTGCTCGTGGTGGAGGAGTCCTTGCTCGTGGTGCCGCCACCACCCGAGCTGCCGCAGCCGGCCAGCCCGAAGGCCGCCACGAGGGCGCACCCCGCCATCGCGATCCTGGCATTCTTCATGGTCGTCCCGTCCCTTCTCGTGGGGGTTGTACGGCCCCGGGAGACCGATGGATTGCGCGGCCAATCCGTTCGCCCCCTCTCGTACGTATAAGAGGGCGTGGAGCTCTTCTCGCGGGCCGACCGGGCCGACGACGCCTCGCTCGTCGCCGGTTTCGCCCTGGGCGACGAGCAGGCGGCCGTCGCCTTCGTACGCCGCTTCCAGGACGCGGTGTACGGCCTCGCCCTGTCGGTCACCCGTGACTCCGGGCTCGCCGAGGACGTGAGCCAGGAGGTGTTCGTCCGGGCCTGGCGGGCCGCGGGCAGCTACGACGCACGGCGCGCCTCGGCCCTCACCTGGCTGCTGACGATCGCGCGCAACGCCGCCATCGACGCGGTGCGCGCCCGCAAACCCGTGCCGGTGCTCGCCGAGACGCTGGAGCGGCTGCTCGACGTGACCCTGCAGTGCGAGAGCCCGGAACGCCTCGCCCTGGTCTCGTTCGAAAGCGACCGCGCCGTGCGGCGGCTGCGGGCGCTGCCGGTCGAGCAGGCCCGCGCGGTCGCGCTCGCGGTGCTCGGCGGGTGCACGGCGCAGGAGGTGGGCCGGCACGAGGGCATCCCGCTCGGCACCGCCAAGACCCGTATCAGGACCGGCCTGCGGAGGCTGCGTGAGGCGTCGAAGGAGGAGAGCCGCGATGGCACGCCACCCGGGTGACGAGGCGACGGCACGCCACCCCGATGAGGACGAGCTGGTCGCCCTCGCGCTCGGCACGCTCCCCGGCGGGCAGGACGAGTTGCTGCGCCACCTTTCCGGTTGCCCCAACTGCCGCTCCATGTACGACGACTTGGCCGCGGCCGTCGACAGCGTGCTGCCCGCGGCGCCCGCGCTCGCCGCCCCCGCCGGGTTCGACGCGCGGGTCCTGGAACGCCTCGACGTGCACCGGCCGACGCGGCGCCGCGCGCCGCGGCCGGCCCTGTTCGTCGTGGCGGCCGTGCTCGCCGGCGTCTGTGCGGGAGGCGTCGGCGCCACGGTCCTCGGTCGGCCCGGCCAGGAGGATCCGCCCGCGGTCACCGCGAGCGAGCACGGGGCGGAGCTCGTCACCCGGTCCGGTACGACGGTGGGCACGGTGGAGCCCAGCCGCGTCGGTGACCGGCGCGTGGTGGTCATGCAGATCGCGGAGGGCGGCCCCGGCGGCTACTACAGGTGCCGGCTCCTCCTGAAGGACGGCTCCGTCCGCGACGCGGGCCACTGGTGGCTGCCGTCGTCCGGCCGGGCCACCTGGATCGCCCAGGGGTCGGCGGGCTCGATCGCCCGCGTCGACCTGGTGGACGACGGCGGCCGGGTCTGGTCGTCCGCCGACCTCGATCATGCGTAACCGGTCAGATGAAGTTGAGCGCCGCCGCGCACCCCACGCCGCCCGCCACCATGAACGCCGGCATCAGCACCTTCAGCTCGACCCAGCTCCCGGCCCGGAACCGCATCGGCTTCGGCGGCCCGATCGGGTACCAGCGCTTGCGGCCGATCGGGATGGGCCACAGGATCGGGCAGCCCGAGACGGTGAGCGCGTCCCCGATGTCGTGCACCAGGGCGCCGAGGATGATCGGCAGGCCCAGCCACAGGTACTCCTGGCCGGGGTCGGTGAACAGCCAGTCGGAGCCGTTGCCGGGCTGGTCCAGGATGCCCGCGAGGATCCACGCGCTGGTCGCCGCGAGCAGCCACACCAGGAGGTCGCTGCTGTGTCCGCGCGCCGCGCGCCACAGCAGGCCCTCGATGGCGAGCACCATGTGCACGAAGAGGATCCCGAGGACGGTCCAGCGGCCACCGGTGATGGCCGCGACCGAGGTGCCGGCGCCGATGAGGACCGCCCACACCCACGTGTGGGTGAGCGTGCGGTGGCCGCCGGAGCGCCGGGGGTCGCCCTGCTTGCGGGTCGACTTGTAGACGGCGTACGAGAGTTTGTCGACGATCTCGCAGAGCCCCCGGGAGATCGGTCCGAAGGCTCCCGAGATGGTCGCCGACTTGTGGTCGAGGTCGGGGGCGAGCGCGGCGCCCGCGCAGATCAGCGCCCCGACGAGGAGGACCGGCCACGGCATCGGATAGCCGGCCGCCGTCGTCGCCGCTCCCACCCCCAGCCAGGCCGCCGCTCCTGACAGCGAGTGTGCCGGTCCCATCATGGCTGTTTTCCGCCCCTGTTTCTGCCCTGCCGGTCGCGCGCGATGTACCGACATGTTCCTTGTGCCTGCGCCGAGTTGCCCCCGAAGGGCCGCGCGCGCCCGGACTCCCCGTCGGCGACCCAGCGTAGCCGTCGTGATCTTCGTACGGGCATCCGATTGCCGGAACAAGCCAGAAGGCAGGCAAGATGGTGGCGTGACCCTTATCGATCAGCTCCCGCAGACCGCCGACCCGGACACCCTCTACGACGCCTTCGAGTCGTGGGCCGAGGAGCGTGGGCTCACCCTCTATCCCCACCAGGAGGAGGCGCTGATCGAGGCGGTTTCGGGCGCGAACGTGATCGTTTCGACGCCCACCGGGTCCGGCAAGAGCATGATCGCCGCGGGCGCGCACTTCGCCGCGCTCGCGCGGGACGAGGTCACCTTCTATACGGCGCCCATCAAGGCGCTCGTCTCCGAAAAGTTCTTCGAGCTGTGCAAGCTGTTCGGTACGGAGAACGTCGGCATGCTGACCGGCGACGCGTCCGTGAACGCGGACGCGCCCGTCATCTGCTGCACCGCCGAGGTCCTCGCGTCGATCGCGCTGCGGGACGGCGCGCAGGCCGACATCGGCCAGGTCGTGATGGACGAGTTCCACTTCTACGCGGAGGGGGACCGCGGCTGGGCCTGGCAGATTCCGCTGCTGGAACTGCCGCAGGCGCAGTTCATCCTGATGTCGGCGACGCTCGGCGACGTCTCCATGTTCGAGAAGGACCTGACGCGCCGCACCGGCCGCACCACGTCGGTGGTCCGGTCCGCGACGCGGCCCGTCCCGCTCTCGTACGAGTACCGGCTGACGCCGCTGACGGAGACGCTGACGGAGCTGCTCGAAACGAAGCAGGCGCCCGTCTACATCGTGCACTTCACGCAGGCGCAGGCCGTCGAGCGGGCGCAGGCGCTGATGAGCATCAACATGTGCACGCGCGCGGAGAAGGACCAGATCGCCGACCTGATCGGCAATTTCCGGTTCACCACCAAGTTCGGCCGCAATCTGTCCCGTTACGTTCGGCACGGCATCGGTGTGCACCACGCCGGGATGCTGCCGAAGTACCGCCGCCTCGTGGAAAAGCTCGCCCAGGCGGGCCTGTTGAAGGTCATCTGCGGCACCGACACCCTCGGCGTCGGCGTCAACGTCCCGATCCGTACGGTGCTGTTCACCGCCCTCACGAAGTACGACGGCACGCGCGTGCGCACGCTGCGGGCCCGCGAGTTCCACCAGATCGCGGGCCGCGCGGGGCGTGCCGGTTTCGACACCGCGGGGCTCGTCGTGGCGCAGGCGCCCGAGCACGTCATCGAGAACGAGAAGGCGCTCGCGAAGGCCGGCGACGACGCGAAGAAGCGCCGCAAGGTCGTCCGTAAGAAGGCTCCGGAGGGCTTCGTCGCGTGGACGGAGAGCACCTTCGAGAAGCTGATCGCCTCCGACCCCGAGCCGCTCACCTCCCGCTTCCGGGTGACGCACACGATGCTGTTGTCGGTCATCGCCCGTCCGGGCAACGCCTTCGAGGCGATGCGGCACCTCCTGGAGGACAACCACGAGCCGCGCAAGGCGCAGCTGCGGCACATCCGGCGGGCCATCGCGATCTACCGCTCGCTGCTCGACGGCGGCATCGTCGAGAAGCTGGACGAGCCGGACGCCTCCGGCCGCATCGTGCGCCTCACCGTCGACCTGCAGCAGGACTTCGCGCTGAACCAGCCGCTGTCGACGTTCGCGCTCGCCGCGTTCGACCTGCTCGACCAGGAGTCCCCCTCGTACGCCCTCGACATGGTGTCGGTCGTGGAGTCCACGCTCGACGACCCGCGGCAGATCCTGCACGCCCAGCGGAACAAGGCGCGCGGCGAGGCGGTCGGCCAGATGAAGGCCGACGGGGTCGAGTACGACGAGCGCATGGAGCGCCTTGAGAACATCGACTACCCGAAGCCGCTGGAGGAGCTGCTGTTCCACGCGTACGACACGTACCGGCAGAGCCACCCGTGGGTCGGCGACCATCCGCTGTCGCCGAAGTCCGTGATCCGTGACATGTACGAACGGGCCATGTCCTTCACGGAGTTCGTGTCGCACTACGAGCTGGCCCGCACCGAGGGCATCGTCCTGCGCTACCTGGCGAGCGCGTACAAGACGCTCGACCACACGGTGCCCGACGACCTGAAGTCGGAGGATCTGGAGGACCTGATCGCCTGGCTGGGCGAGATGGTGCGCCAGGTCGACTCCAGCCTCCTCGACGAGTGGGAGCAGCTCGCCAACCCGGCGGAGATGACCGCGGAGGAGGCCCAGGAGAAGGCCGACCAGGTCAAGCCGGTCACGGCGAACGCGCGCGCGTTCCGGGTCCTCGTCCGCAACGCCATGTTCCGCCGCGTCGAACTCGCCGCGCTCGACAACGTCGAGGAGCTGGGCGAGATGGACGGCGAAGCGGGCTGGGACGCGGACGCCTGGGGCGACGCGATGGACAAGTACTGGGACGAGTACGAGGACCTGGGCACGGGACCGGACGCGCGCGGGCCCAAGCTGCTCATGATCGAGGAGGATCCGGAGCACGGCCTGTGGAAGGTGCGCCAGACCTTCCAGGACCCGAACGGCGACCACGACTGGGGCATCGGCGCCGAGGTCGACCTCGCGGCCTCGGACGCCGAGGGCCGTGCCGTCATCCGGGTCACGGACGTCGGCCAGTTGTAGATCCGAGGGTTGTAGATCCGAGGGCGGCCGGACGGTAGATTCCGGCCGCTCCCCCACCATCCGGGACCGGACGGCCCCGCCCCGCGCCGGAGCCGTCCGGCCGCCCATACGAGAGAGATCCCCCCATGACGAATCCTGCGGAGAAGCTCGTCGACCTGCTCGACCTGGAGCAGATCGAGGTCAACATCTTCCGCGGACTCAGCCCGGACGAGTCCCTCCAGCGCGTCTTCGGCGGGCAGGTCGCGGGACAGGCGCTGGTGGCGGCCGGCCGCACCACCGAGGGCGACCGCCCCGTGCACTCGCTGCACGCGTACTTCATTCGCCCGGGGCGTCCCGGCGTGCCGATCGTGTACCAGGTGGAGCGGATGCGGGACGGCCGCTCGTTCACCACGCGCCGCGTCACGGCGGTGCAGCAGGGCCGCACGATCTTCAACCTCACCGCCTCCTTCCACAAGCCCGAAGAGGGCGCCTTCGAGCACCAGTTGCCGCCGGCCCGCATCGTCCCGGACCCGGAGTCGCTGCCGACGATCGCCGACGAGGTGCGGGGTCATCTGGGCGCGCTGCCCGACGCGTTGGAGCGGATGGCGCGCAGGCAGCCCTTCGACATCCGCTACGTCGACCGGCTGCGCTGGTCCCCGGAGGACATCGAGTCGGCCGAGCCGCGCAGCGCCGTGTGGATGCGGGCCGTGGGTCCGCTCGGCGACGATCCGCTCGTGCACACGTGCGCGCTGACCTACGCGAGCGACATGACGCTGCTCGACGCGGTGCGGCTGCCGATCGAACCGCTGTGGGGTCCGCGCGGCTTCGACATGGCCTCGCTCGACCACGCCATGTGGTTCCACCGCCCGTTCCGTGCCGACGAGTGGTTCCTGTACGACCAGGAGTCGCCGATCGCCACGGGTGGGCGAGGGTTGGCCCGTGGGCGCATCTACGACATCGAGGGGCGGCTGCTGGTCTCGGTGGTCCAGGAAGGGCTTTTCCGCAAGCTGGAGGGCTGAAGGCGCGGCCCGGGGCGGGTCTTGGCGGCGGCACGGACGCGGAGCATTCCGGCCAACCTTTACCTCCGGCGCGCCCCGGGTCCGTGGGCGGCCGTCGAGGTGAGGATCCCGCTCAGCAGGCCGGCGAGGCTCACAAGGGACTCCGCGTCGCGCTGCTGCCTCAACAGGTCACCCCACTTTCGTAGTTCGGCATTCACTTGCCGGAACACCTCCTCGTCCAGGAGGTACGCCGATCGCGCGATGCCCAGGCCGCGGGTGACCTTCACCAGGGTCTCGATGGTCAGATTCGTCCCTTCCGCCGACTCGGCGGCGACCAGGGTGCGCTTCGAGACTCCTGTGCGTTCGGCAAGGTCGGAGAGGGTGAAAGGGCCCTCGGGGTGATATTTGCGGATATGGCGTAGCCGCCGGGCGAGTTCGGTCATCACCGGCCCGCCCTCGGGCCGGTCCGCGGGCGCGTCGGGCCCCCAGATCCATTCCATGTTGTTCTTGGCCATTTCCAGACCTCCCGTTGCAATTTATTGCGACATCGAACCCGTTTTGTTGAACTGTTTATTGACCGCCACATCGCGCCGCCCCTAGGCTCGGCAGAAGTTATGCGAATCGGGGGAGAGACGTGAAGGCACAAAAAGTCTGCTTGACCGCACGGCCGGGTGTGACCCATGAGGCGCCAAGGGAACGAAAATGCTGGTGAACTTATTGGGCGCCATGGAGATAACAGAGGACGGAATCCCGGTGGTGCTGGCCGGCGAGAAACTTCGCGCCATCATCGCCACTCTTGCCCTCTCGCCGGGAAAATCCGTTTCCTCGAACGACCTCATCGATGAACTGTGGGGGGAGCGTCCGCCGCGGAACGCCGCGAACTCGCTGCAGAGCCATATCGCCCGACTGCGCCGGCTGCTCGCCGAGGGTTCCGGAAAGCCGAATGTGCGGGAGATCGTGGAGACCAGTTCTTCCGGCTACGTTCTGCATATCGGCGCGGAGGACGTCGACGCGCTGCGGTTCGAGAGGTACGTCTCCTCGACGGAGCGGGGCGGTCACGCGCCGCGGCAGGTGGCCGACCGGCTCACCCTGGCGCTCACGCTGTGGCGCGGACCCGCGCTTCTCGACGCGGGTCACGGAATGATCTGCCGGACCGCCTACGCGGGCCTTGAGGAAACGCGGCTGATCGCCCATGAGCGGCTGATCGACGCGCGCCTCGCGCTGGGGGAATACCAGAGCATCGTCCCGGAGATCGAACAGCTCTCTATGCGGCATCCGTTGCGGGAACGGTTCTGCGAGCAATTCATGACCGCGCTGTACCTCTCGGGCCGGCAGGCGGAGGCGCTCGACGCCTATCAGCGGACACGTCATCTGCTGGCCCACGATCTGGGTCTCGAACCGAGTGAACGGCTGCAGTCGAAGTTCCAGAGGATTCTGAGCCAGTCGCTCTCGGTGGGCCGGTGAAGGGGCCACGTCCGCGCCGTCACGGTCATATCGAGTTCGTCACCCTGAGCAGCTGCCAGATGGCCCCGGGGCGCACGCTTCCGGCGAAGCCGATGTATTCCGGAAGCGTCAGGTCGGGGGCCCATTTCTGCTTGTAGGCGAGCTGGCTGCGGGCCGGGTACACCGACTCGCCGTGCGCGGCGAGCAGCCGCATGAACTTCGCCGTGAGCGGACTGTGCCGGGGCGGCTCGTGCCCGGGGTCCAATCCCGTGAACGGGGTGAATCCGAAATGCAGCCAGTCGGCGCCCTCCGCCCGGAAGACGTCCATTGCGGTGGAGTTGAGCGCCTCCATGACGCCGGGCGGCGTTTCCGCGATCCGCCGGCTCAGGTCGTGCAGCCACCCCGGGCTCGAACCGTAGGAGGGCGAGTACGAGATGTAGGCGATCGGCTCGCCGTCCAGGAACCCGACGAAGAGCCTGCGGTATTCCTGTGCGGCGCCGCCGAGTTGGCCCACCAGGAATTCGATCTCCTTGACGTGCCTGCCCTTTGAACTCAGCCAGTTCTCGTCGATCCGGCCCAGTTGTTCCGCGTACTCGCCGAACTCCACCTCGCGCACGTCGAGGCCGCTGCGCCGCGCGCGCGCAATCTTGTTGCGCAGCTTGACGAATTTCGAGCCGCGCAATGAGAACTCGGGCAGCCGGACGGCGTACGAGGCGCCGACCTGATTCACCACAAACCCTTCGGCTTCGTACAGCTCCACGTCCGTGGTCTGGAGCTGTATCGCGGTGATGCGCCGCCGCTCCTTCGCCGCGAATCCCTTGAACTCGCGCAGCAGCTCGGCTCGTTGTTCCTTCGGGGCGAACACTCCCCCGAACTGGACGAGGTATCGCCCGGCCCTGCGGTAGACGACGACACCGTCCCCGCCCGGAGCGCAGAAGGCTTCATTGCCGCTGTTCAGGGCCAAAAAGGCGCTCGGGTTGTCCGCGTACTTCTCGATGGCCGGCCTGACCCGTGCCTCGGACCGCTTCATGGGGGCAACGTAGCGATTCGTTCGACAACGCTCCTGACAGGGCCGTTTCAGCGGCCTGTCAGCGCGTTTTCAGGATCCGCTGTCAGGGTCTGGGAGACCTAGGAAAAAGCCACCGAGAACGCGCCGGGCGACAAAGGAGTGAGCGTGGGAAGTCCAGCCCTGAAAAACCGGACACCCTTCAGGTCCTATTCCTCCTACGTGGGCGGGAAGGACCACGAAAGCGACAACTGGGTGTACGTCGTGGATTCCGCGGCATTACTGGACGACGCGTTCGCGAGCCTGTCACTCAAGCGGAAGCTGGACCAGGGGCGCGTCACACCGGATTCGCTGCCGCCGAGCATCGTCGGCCGGGCCGCCAAGGCCGACCGGCCCACCGTAGAGGCGGCATTGGAGGCCGCGGCCGTCGCGGCACCGGCATGGGCGGCCTTCCCGCTCGAAACGCGCCTCGACGACGTCGGCGAGCTGCTCCGCCGCAGGCTGTCCGAGCAGGCCGAGGAGATCACCCGGGTCCTGGTGTCCGAGGGGCACCCGCTGGCCCTGGCCCGCTGGCAGGTCTCGGGCATGCTGGAGTGCTTCGGCCCCGAGTCCGTGGGGTTCTACCGCTCGCAGATGCGCCAGGAGTTCCGGCAGGGCGAGCGCCGCGTCCAGGTCCGCCGGCTGCCGGACGGCGTGGTGTGCCTGAACCCGCCGCACAACGCGCCGCTGTCCAGCGCCCTGTTGGGCGTCACCTCCATCATGGCGGGCAACGCCCTCGTCGTACGCGCCCCGCGCAGCGCCCCGCTCGGCGCCATGTACATCCTGCACGAGGTGGTGCGGCCCGTACTTGAGGAGGTCGGGGCGCCTCCCGGCACGCTGAACGTGGTGTGCGGGGACCCCGCTCCGATGCTCTCGGCGTGGGTCGAGAGCCCGCACGTGAACGACATCATGTACTTCGGCAGCAGCGAGAACGGCGTCCGCTTCCAGGAGCGGTGCATCGCGGCCGGGAAGAAGCCGATCCTCGAACTCGCGGGCAACGACGTCGTCGTGGTCTGGAAGGACGCCGACCTGGGCCTGGCGGCCGAGGCGCTGACGGAGAGCTTCTACGGCTCGGGCCAGCTGTGCATGATCCCCAATCAGGTGGTGGTGCACCCCGAGGTCGCCGACGCCCTCGTCGCCGAACTCACCCGCCAGATCGGCCACATCAGGCCCGGCCGCCCCGACGAGGAAGACGTGCTGCTCACGCCGGTGCTGCGCAACGAGAAGTTCTTCAGCTGCCTGCGCGACGCCCTGGACAAGGGCGCCGAACTGGCCTGCGGCGGCCACGCCATGCAGGTCGACGAGGTCCGGGACGCCACCGGGATCTTCCTGGAGCCGACCGTCGTGGTGCTGCGCGGCCTAGAGGGTGCGCGCGAGGTCGACGCCGTGCGCCACGAGACGTTCTTCCCGCTGCTGCCGCTCGTGGTCGCGGAGCCCGCGCCCGACGACGTACTCCTCGAACGCATCGTCGCGTACATGAACAGCAACGAGTACGGGCTGCGCAATTCGGTGTGGGCGACGTCGCCCGAGGTCGTCGACACCTTCCTCGACCGGATCCGCACCGGCGGGCTGCTGAAGATCAACGACTCGCACATCGGCTTCCTCCCCTATCTGCCCACCCATGGCGGCACCGGCCTGACCGGCGGCGTCTTCGGCGAGGCCAACTATCCGATCCTGCGCACGAGTCACCTCCAGGGCGTCAGCATCAGCCCCGGTTCCAGGCCTCGGGACGCGGTGTTCGGAGGGTGGAGCGCGATCCGCGGGAACGGTTCCCGTTCCGCACCCACGTCGGTCCATTCCCACGATTCCCACTCTGGATGAGGGGTCGCGAACTCCCATGCACTCTCTCGACACGGCACGTACGACCTGTGAGGCATTCCTGCCCGGACTCCTCGGCGAACTGGCCGGGACTCCACTGGCCGAACTGGAGCGTCCCGGCAGCCCGGCCATCGATCTGTTCCGCTCCCACGGCGGCCCCGGCCTCGTCATCCCCAAGATGTACGCGGGCTCAGGAGCCGGCCCCCTCCAGGCACTCGAAGTGACCCGCGCGCTCGCGGCGTCCGCCCCTTCGCTCGCCGTCGCGACGACCATGCACCACTTCTCGGTGGCGACGCTGTTCACCCTCGCCGACAGCCTGCAGAGCAGCGGCGTGGAGTGGGCCCTGCTCGAAGGCATCAGCGAGCAGAACCTCCTGGTGGCCTCGGGATTCGCGGAGGGCACTCCGGGGCGCGGGATCCTCGCGCCCACGATGTCCGCGCGGGCCGCCGACGGCGGTTACCTCATCAACGGCGCGAAGAAGCCGTGCAGCCTGTCCCGGTCGATGGACCTGCTCACGGCGAGCGTGGCGCTGCCGCGCGCGGACGGCGGCAGTGACATGGCGGTGCTGCTCGTACCGAAGGCCGCCGACGGCATCACCGTGCGGCCGTTCTGGTCGAGCCCGGCGCTGGCCGGCGCGGAGAGCGACGAGGTGCGGCTCACCGATGTGTTCGTCGACGAACAGCAGGTCATGCGCACCGAGTTGGGCGACGCGGGCGAGCTCGACGAGCTGCAGACGGTCGGCTTCATCTGGTTCGAGCTGCTGATCTCCGCGTCGTACGTGGGGATCGTCAGCGCGCTGGCCGAGCGGGTCCTCGACCGGGGGCGCGGCAGTGACTCCGACCGGGCGCGGCTCGTCGCGAAGCTGGAGTCGGCCATGCTGCTGCTCGAAGGCACGGCCCGCATGATCATGGACGGCGAGACGGGCAACTCGGCGCTCGGCAAAGCCCTGTTGGCGCGGTACGGCTGTCAGGACGCGCTCGGCGAATCCGTACGGATGGCCGTGGAGGCGCTCGGCGGCATGGCGTTCATCGAGTCGTCGGACGTCGCCTACCTGGCCGCCGCCTCCCACGGCCTCTCCTTCCACCCGCCTTCCCGCGCCAGTTTCGTCGGCCCCTTCCTCGAACATGTCGCGGGCCGACCGCTGCGGATCACGTGAGGAGTGAGGACGACGATGAACACGGTGTCGGTGCCTCCCGCGCTGCCCACGACGGGGCGCGACAGGCAGGCGTACGACCGGGGCACGCTCGGGACCCTGTACCGGACCCGCCTCAACAAGGGCCGGGCGGTCCTGGGCGAGATGTTCGGCGGGCACGTCGAGGTCGAGTCGCAGGGCGCCTGGGTGATCACCAGCGAGGGTGCACGCCTCCTCAACTGCGGTGGGTACGGCGTCCTGTTGCACGGCGCCCGGCATCCCACAGTCATCCGGATGGTGGAGGAGCAACTGCACCGCAATCCCGTGGCCACACGCATCCTCCTCGAACCGCAGGCGGCCCTCGCGGCGGACGCGCTGGTCGAGGTGGCTCCGGCCGGCCTTGAGCGGGTGCACTTCGCGGGCTCGGGCGCGGAGGCCGTCGAGACCGTCATCAAGATGGCGCGCACCCAGGGCAAGGACCACCTGGTGGCCACGGTCGACGGCTATCACGGCAAGACGATGGGCGCGCTCAGCCTCACCGGCAAGGCGGTGTTCCAGGACCCGTTCCAGCCGCTGCTGCCCGGTGTGCACCACGTGCCGTTCGGGGACGCGGAGGCGCTCGACACGCTGCTCGCCACGATTCCGGGGCGGGGCTGCGTCGTCGTCGAACCCGTGCAGGGCGAGGCCGGTGTCGTTGTGCCGCCGGACGGCTATCTGCGCGCGGTGCGGGATGCCTGTGCCCGGCACGGCGCGTTCTTCGTCCTGGACGAGGTGCAGACCGGCCTCGGCCGCCTCGGCACGTGGTTCGGGGCGGACCGGGAGGGTGTCTCGCCGGACGCGCTGCTCGTGGGCAAGGTCCTCAGCGGGGGTGTCATCCCGGTGTCGGCGGTGGTGGCGACACCGCGCGCGTTCTCGGTCTTCGACCGGGACCCCTATCTGCACACGTCGACCTTCTCCGGCGTACCGATCGCGATGGCCGCGGCGCGCGGCTCGATCGCGGCCATCAAGGAGGAGGGCCTGGTCGAACGCTCCCGGAAACTCGGCGACCAACTCCTCTCCGCCCTGGGGGACATCGCCCGGACACACTTCGGCGACACGGTCCGTGACGTACGCGGGCGCGGGCTGCTCCTCGGGTTCGAGTTCCGGGAGCCGGGCATCCCGGGCGATCTGCTGATCGAGCTGGTCTCGCGGGGTGTCATCGCCAATCACTCGCTCAACTCGCACCTGGTACTGCGCCTGACGCCGCCCGCGATCCTCGCCCCTGCCGAAGTGGACTTCCTGTGCGAGGCCTTCGACAACGCCTGCCGGGCCCAGGCGGCCCGATACGTTCCGACTTCCGAAAGTGACTCAGCTGATGCGTAGCGTTCATGTGGCTCTCGCCGTGCGGGAAACCGACCCGGGCGCGGTCTTCGACCGGGTTCGCCGCTTCGCCGCCTACCCCGAACTCGTCCCCGTCGTACGGGCGGTGACGGTCCATGAGGTCAGCGCCGAGGAGGAGACCAGCGACTGGGAGGTGTACTTCCGCAACGGCATCCTCAGCTGGACGGAGGAGGACCGCTTCGACCGGGACGAGTTGAGCATCGTCTTCTCCCAACTCGACGGCGACTTCGAGTCGTTCACCGGGTCGTGGCGCGTCTCGCGGTTGGGAAGCGGCTGCCGGGTGGACTTCGACGCCGAGTTCGACTTCGGCATTCCGAGCCTCGCCGGAATCCTCGACCCGGTCGCGGTCAGGGTCTTCAAGGAGACCATCGCCCGCATCGTGGACAGCCTGTTCGGCGGCGCCGCGGTGATCGACGACGAGGCGGTCGCGGACGCGCTGGCGGTGTCCCGCTGATGGACACCAAGAACCTTTTCATGACCGGCACGACCGCGTGGCTGGTGCGCGCGGAGTACGGGCTCGGGCTGTTGGGGTCGGTGGTGCTGTTCTTCGCGCACCTCGACGAGGTGCGCTGGATTCCCGCCCTGGTGCTGTTCGCCTACATCGACGTGATCGGCTATCTCCCGGGCGCGTTCCGGTACCACCGTGCGCACAGCAGGGACAAGGCGGCGGGTCAGGCGACCGGCACGGAGATCCCGAAGGTCTACTACGTCCTCTACAACGTCATGCACAGTCTGGTGACGCAGGGCCTGCTCGCGCTGGTGTGGATTTCGCTGTGGGGCTTCGAGTGGGCGCTGCTGGCGCTGCCCATCCACCTCTTCGGCGACCGCGCGATCTTCGGGAACTTCCTCAAGCCCTTCGCCGTCAGCTTCGAACCGGAGACACACCCCGCGTACCGGCGTTTCCGGGGCGAGTTCGGGGCCGCCACCGCCGTCGTGCGGGGGCCCCGGTCCGCGCACTCCGTTCGGACGGGATCGCTGTGACCAGCGCGACCGCCGACGAGATACTCGGGGCCTGGCCGGCCACGCCGAGGGTCGAACCGTCCGCCGCCGCGGACCGGCTCGTCACCGGCGTCGTGGTGCTGACCTGCGGCGGCGAGGCGGATGTCACCGGTGTCACGGTCAGCACGCTCGCCCTCGCCTCCCTCGACCCACCCATGGTGTCGGTGGCACTGCGCCGCACCAGCCGCGCCCTGCGCCACCTGCGCGGCGCCCCCACCTTCGTCGTCAACGTCCTCGGCTCCCGACAGGAGCCGCTGGCCCGGCACTTCGCGCACCGGCGGCGGGCGGCGGGCGTCCACCAGCTGGCCGACGGCGCCTGGGCGGGGCGCACACGGGACGGCGTTCCCGTGCTGCGCGGCGCCTTCAGCTGGCTGATGTGCAGTGTGCAGCGCACGGTGCCGGTGGGCGATCACGACCTGTTGCTGGCCAGGGTCGATCAGGTCGTACGGGGTGGTGGCTCGCCACTCCTCAACTTCGCGGGCGAGCTCCATCGGCTGCCCGCCCCCACCTCACCGGAAAGGGACTGACATGGCTGTCGCGCGCATCCCGGCGGAGGCCGACTGGCAGCGCGCCCCGTCGCTCGTGGACGGCGCCGTCGAACTCGAACTGACCGCGGAATCCTGTGACTTGAGGTACTGGCTGGGCGCGGTGCCCCAGGGCACGCTACGGGGCAATGTGCTCGGTCACGCGGCCGAAGTCCGTCCCCACCCGGTGACGAGCGCGCCCGGCCCCCTCAACAGCGCGCTCACCCAGGAGTTGGCGTTCCGCTCCGTCGCGGAGGAGAAGGCGACGCGGGCCATCGCGTATCTCGTGGCGCTCGCCCCCGACAACGCGTGCCTGGAGTTCTACTCCACGCAGCTCCTCGACGAGGCGCGGCACGCGATGGTGTTCCGCAGTCATTTGCTTCAACTGGGCGTTACGCAGGGTGAGTTGTGGCAGACGATCGACCGGCTCGCGGCGGCCGACCGGGACGCGATCCTCGTACCCCTTGAGGAGTTCGGCCTGCGCGCCCTGCGCGATCGCGGCGACTTCATCGGCGGCGTACTGGTCCTGACGGTGCTCGTCGAGGGGGTGCTCGCACCGGCGGCCGAGCTGAGCGAGCGCAAGTGGCGGGTCTTCGATCCGGCCGCGGCGGACATCGAGCGCGGGGCCGGCATCGACGAGATCCGGCATCTGACCGTGGGCAGTTCCATCGTCCGCGAGCACCTGCTCAGGCACCCGGAGGACAAGCCGCGAGTCCTTGAACTGCTGTGTGAAGGCCGGGAGTTGTGGGCGCGGCTGCCCGTCGAGGACATGGTGCTGCACCGGGAGAAGCTCTTCCAGCAGGGCATCGAGGCGCACGGCGAGCTGCTGGGTGACTACGAGGCATGGCCGGGCCGCAGGCTCGCCGACACCGCGATCGAGGAACGGATCGCGACCGGCCAGGAGTGGGCGGAGCGCATGCGGCGCTCCCGGCTGGCCTACATGGGTCTGGAGGAAGCGATATGACACACCTCGCGGCGAGGGCCGACTACGAGGAGGTCACGCGCCTGGTCAAGGACGCGGGCCTGATGGACCGCCAACTGGCCTACTACGTCTACAAGATCACGTTCAATCTGCTGCTCCTCGGCGCCGCGTGGACGCTCTTCGCGTGGCTCGGCGACAGCTGGTGGCAGTTGGCGACCGCGGTTCTCCTCGCGTTCTGCTTCGCGCAGACCGATCTGCTGGGGCACGACGCGGGACACCGCCAGATATTCCGCACCCGCAAGGCGAGCGACGTCATCGGCTACGTCCACGGGAATCTGCTGACGGGTGTCAGTTTCGGCTGGTGGGTCGGGCACCACACCCGGCACCACAACTACCCCAACCACCTGTCCCTCGACCCGGACATCACGCGCCGTCAGGTCATCTTCGCGAGCAAGGACCGCGCCAAGCGCACCAGCCGCGCGGGCCGCTTCGTCGTGCGCCACCAGGCGTGGATGTTCTACGTACTGATCATGATGGAGGGGCTGCGGCTGCACCTCTCCGGGTACGTGGCGGCCCGCAAGGGAGCGCTCAGGCGCTACAAGGCGGCCGACCTCACGCTGCTCAGCCTGCACTTGGTGGCCTACTTCGCCGCCGTGTTCTGGGTGCTGCCGCCGGGCAAAGCCGTCGCGTTCCTCGTGATCCATCAGGCGCTGTTCGGCTTCTACATGGGGTTGCTCTTCGCGCCGAACCACAAGGGGCTGCCCGTGCGGGACGGGGCGAAGGAGGAGCTGGACTGGATCACCCGCCAGGTGGTCACCTCGCGCAATCTGCTCCCCAGCCGGGTCACGCACTTCTTCTACGGAGGGCTCAACTACCAGATCGAGCACCACCTCTTCCCGTCCATGCCACGCCGCAACCTGCACCGCGCCCAGCCCCTGATCAAGGACTACTGCCTGAGTCACGGGCTGCCGTACGCGGAGGTGCGGCTGCTGAGGTCGTACGTCGATGTGGCCGGCTATTTGGGCGAGGTCAGCGCGGAAGTGCGTGACCTTGAGGGGCGCGACGCCGTCGCGGCGCAGGTCGCCCGGTGAACCGGGCCGCCGTGAACCGGGCCGCCGTGATCCGGGGCATCGGCTCCTGGGTGCCGCCCCGGGTCGTCACCAACGACGACCTGGCCACGGAACTGGACACCTCCGACGCGTGGATCCGCAGCCGGACCGGGATCGCCCGGCGGCACATCGCCGACCCGGGCATGGCCACGTCGGACCTCGCGGTGGAGGCCGGTGGCAGGGCGCTGAAGTCCGCCGGGACGGACTCGGTCGACTGTGTCGTCGTCGCCACCACCACGCCCGACCGGCCGTGCCCTGCGACCGCGCCACTGGTCGCCTCGCGCCTCGGCCTCGGCACGGTGGCCGCGTTCGACGTGGGCGCCGTGTGCACCGGGTTCCTGTACTCGCTCGCGGTCGGCGCCGGGCTCATCGCCGGAGGCACGGCCGACAGCGTCCTCGTCCTGGGGGCCGACACCTTCTCCAGCATCCTGGACCCCAGGGACCGCTCGACCCGGGCCGTGTTCGGGGACGGGGCTGGCGGTGTCGTACTGACCGCGGGCAGGCCCGAAGAGCCGGGTGCGCTGGGCGAGTTGGACCTGGCGAGCGACGGTGCGGGCAGCGACCTGATCACGGTTCCGTCGGGCGGCTCCCTCGACCCGGCGGGGCCGGACCCGTACTTCCGGATGCAGGGCAGGGCCGTCTTCCGCAACGCCGTGGAGCGGATGGCCGCCTCCGCGCTCCGGGTCGCGGAGGCCAGGGGCTGGAGCGCGGCGACCGTCGATCTCCTGGTGGCCCATCAGGCGAACCTGCGCATCATGCACGCCGTCGCGGACCAGATGCGGCTGCCTCGGGAGCGCTGCGCGGTGCACGTGGACCGCGTCGGCAACACGGCGGCGGCCTCCATACCGCTCGCGCTCGTCGACGCGATCGACGACGGCACGCTCCGCGCGGGCCACCGGGTGCTGCTCACCGCGTTCGGCGGCGGCCTCACGTGGGGCTCGTGCGCGCTGACCTGGCCGGACCTGGTGCCGGGCTGACACACGTCGACACACCAAGACACACGTCGACACACGTCGACACACCAAGACACACGTACACGCCAAGACACGTCAATACACCGATACGTATCAAGTCATCGACACACCAAGGAGACACCCCATGGACAACGTCTACGAACGCCTCGTGGCTCTGCTGGCCCAGGGCTTCGGCCTGGAGGCCGACGAGATCGATCCCGAGCGGACCTTCGGTGAGCTGGAGATGGACTCGCTCGCCCTGGTCGAGCTGGGCCTGAGCGCCCAGCAGGAGTTCGGCATCGCCCTCGCCGACGACGACATCCGGTCGAGCGACACCATCGCGCAGGCCGCCAAGACCGTCGAGGCCAAGATGGCGGGCCCCGCATGACATCGGGCCGCACTCCGTCGCACGCGGCGGTGACCGGCATCGGCATGGTGACCGCGGCCGGGATCGGCGTGCGGGCCGCGTGGGAGACCATCCGCGCGGGCGCGGCGACGGCGGCCGCGCCCGTACCCGAACTAGCGGGCACCCCCGCCGACTTCGGCTGCGCGGTCACCGACTTCGGCAGGGCGGGACTCATCGAGCGACGCAAGGCATGGCGGCTCGACCGCAGCAGCCAGTTCGCCGTCGTCGCCGCCCGGGAGGCCCTGGCCGACTCCGGTCTGGACAGCGCCACTTGGGACGGCGCCCGCGTCGGCGTCGTACTCGGCAGCGGCATCGGCGGCGCGGCCACGTGGGAGAAGCAGCACCGGGCGCTCCTCGACGACGGGGCGCAGAAGGTGTCGTCGCTCCTCATCCCGATGCTGGCCATCAACATGGCGGCGGGTTACGTCGCGATGGAGTGCGGCGCCCGTGGCCCGAACCTCGTCACCGCCACGGCCTGTGCCTCGGGCGCGACGGCGGTGGGTGTCGCGCGCGACCTGCTGCGCTCCGGCGCCTGCGACGTGGTGATCACCGGCGGCACGGAGGCCTGCCTCGTGCCCTCGATCATCTCCGGCTTCAGTCAGATGGGAGCGCTGTCGACGCGCCGCGACGCACCCCACGCCGCCTCCCGCCCCTTCGACAGCGACCGGGACGGATTCGTACCGGCGGAGGGCGCCGCCGTCCTGGTCCTGGAACGGGCCGAGGACGCACGCGCGCGTGGCGCGTCCGTCCACGCCCTGGTCAGCGGGTACGGGGCGTCGGCCGACGCGCACAACGCCACCGCCCCCGACCCGGAGGGCGCGGGCGCCGAACTGGCCCTGCGCGCCGCCCTGTCCGACGCCGGGATCGGCCCCGGCGACGTGGACCATGTCAACGCCCATGGCACTGCCACTCCGTTGAACGACGTGGCCGAGGCGAAGCTCATCCGGCGCGCGCTCGGCGAGCGGCCCGCCGTCACCTCGGTCAAGGGTGTCACCGGGCACGCGCTGGGCGCGGCCGGAGCGATCGAGGCGGCCGTGACCGCGCTGACCCTGGAGCACGGCTTCGTACCGCCCACCGCCAACCTCGAAAGCCAGGACCCGCGCGTCGAACTCGACGTCGTCGCCAAGGCGGGCCGTGACACCCGCTGCGAGGTCGCGGTCTCCCATTCGTTCGGATTTGGCGGGCAGAACGCGGTGCTCGTCCTCACCCGGGCGTGAGGCCGTGGGCTCGCTGACCACGACCCTCGCGCGCTGGGCCGCCGGCCTGCGCCACGACGACCTGCCGGAGCGGATCAGCGGCTACGCGACCAGCCAGCTGATCTCCCACCTCGCCGTCGTCCGCGCCGGTATGGCACACCCGTTGGGCCGGAAGCTGGTCGAGGCGTTCGGGCCCCCGACCACGGACGGACCGGACGGCCCGGACGACCCGGACCGCGCCGCGTACGTCCTGGCGGCGCTCTCCTCCTGCCTCTACTACGAGGACAGCATGTACGTGGGTCACGTGTCGCACTCGACCGTCGGTGTACCCCTGGCCTTCCGCCGTGAACAGCGGCTGACCGGGCGGCAGTTGATCGCCGCCGTGGTCGCCGCCAACGAGTGCGCGGCGCGGGTGACCGCCGCGGGCACCCTGGGTCCGTTCCGCGGTCAGACCGCGGCGCACGCCCAGTTGGTGGGTGCCGTGGCGGCGAAGTCGCACGGCGCGGGCGCCCCTGCCGCACAGTGGGCCGACGCCTGGGGGCTTGCCCTCGCCGCCCCGCCGTGGTCCTTGCGGCGCGCCTTCCTGGGCAGTGACGCCAAGGTGCTCTCCGCGTCCGCGCCCGTACGCATCGGCCTGGACGCGTGCCGGGCGGCAGCCGCGGGTCTGACGGGGGCCGCGGACATCCTGGAGCACCCCGGCGGCCTCCTCGCCAAGGTCTCCGACGCACCCACGCCCGAGGTCGTCACGGCGGGACTCGGCACCCGTTGGCACACCGAGACACTGTCGTTCAAGGTGCACCCGGCGGGCGCGTACGTCGACGCGGCCATCGACTGCGCCCGCGAACTCCACCGGCAACTCCCCCGGCAATTCCCCCGGCAGTTCCACGACGTGAACGAGCCGGCCGACATAGACGAGATGGACGGGATAGACGAGATAGACGAGATCGTGGTGCGTGCCGCGCGGCTGACCATGGTGATGGACCGCGAGTCACGTCCCTACCTCGACCGTGAGCGCTCCGCGATCCTGGCGCTCAACCTGTCCGTCGCCTACAACGTGGCGACCGCCCTCCTCACCGGCGGCGTCACGGTCGCCGACCTCACCGAACCGGCCACCGCCGACCCCGCGCGCTGGGCCCTCGCGGCGAAGGTCCGCCTCCAGTACGACCCCGAGCTGAGCCGCGAACTGCTGGGCGCCACCGCCCCGTTGGGCGAGGCGTTGCGCCAGGCCGGTGCGCGGGCGGAGGAGTGGTTCGCGGCGTTCTCCGGCTCCGGGAAGACACGCGTGGCCCTCCCGAAGGGGGACCCGAGCGTCACCTTCGAGGACGCCACGAAGGTGGTCGGCTCCCGCATCGACATCACCTTGCGCGACGGCCGCACCCTCCGCGCCCAGCGCGCGCACGCCGTCGGCTCGGCCGGTCCCGAGACCCGGCGCGACCACCGCGCCATCGCACTGGACAAGCTCGCGGCCACCGGCGCGCCCGCGGACGCCATGGCGGCGCTGCGGCACACGGCGTCGCTGGACGCGGCCGAACTCGACGCGGCGGTACGGGAGGTGCTGACCCGGTGACCACACCCCGGCCCCGGCCCCGGCCCCGGCCCCGGCCCCGGTCCCAACCCAGGCCCCAACGGCCCTACACAAGCGCCGCCTTCTTCGACGTCGACGAGACCCTCATCGCCGCGAAGAGCATGTTCCGGTTCCTGGAGTTCCACCTCGCGGAGATCGGCAGCCCGCCGTCCGCGTACTCGGACGTACTCGACGAACTGCGCGCCCTCGTCGCCGCGGGCACCTCCCGCGAGGACGTGCTGCGCGCCTACTACCGCGTCTACGCGGGACGGCGCGCCGCGGACCTGGCCGTCCAGGGCCGTGCGTGGTTCCGGCGCGAGCAGCGCGCCGGGGGCCTGTTCCTGCCCGCCAGCCTGCGGGCGTTCCGCGAACACCGGCGGCGCGGCGACCTCACGGTGCTGGTCTCCGGTTCCTTCGCGCCCTGCCTCGACCCGGTGGCCTCCTGGCTCGGCGCCACGGCCGTGGCGGGCACCCGGCTCGAAACGGTCGACGGCGTCCACACCGGCCGCGTACTCACGCTCATGCTGGGCCGGGACAAGGCCGACGCGATCCGGGCCGTCCTGCGGGGGCACGGGATCGCCGCGGCCGCGTGCAGCGCCTACGGCGATCACGTGTCGGACCTGCCGATGCTGCTGGCCGTCGGACACCCGGTCGTGGTCGGCGACGACCCCGAACTGCGCAGGCGCGCGGTGACCCACGGGTGGCGGCGGCTGCCGGGGCTGCGCGACGCCAGGAGCGGTCGGTGAGCGCGGAGGATGGCGCCGGAATCTCGCCAGCCCGGCCACGGGCCCGCTGGCATCGTCGATCCCACTCATGAAGTTGCCCGGAGGAGTCCCGACATGACAGACACCGTGATGTACGCGGCCGAGGCCGACGACCCCTATCTGCTGGGCGCGGGCGAGACCGCCCGGCTCCTGTCCGCCGCCCCGTGGAAGCGGCTCGCCGTGCTGGGTGACAGCGGCGCGGAGGGGGTGACCGAGGCGTTCGACGGCTACCGCTGCCTGCCGTGGAGCGAACGTTTCGTACCGGAGCTGCGGACCGTGTCGCCGGACCTCGAAGCCGTCAACCTGGGCCTGCGGAACCTCTTCGCGGCGCAGGTGCGCAAGACACAGCTGGCGCCCGCGCTCGCGTTCCGGCCGGACCTGGCGATCGTGTTCGCCGGGGGCAACGACATGCTGCAACGGCACTTCGACATCGACGCCGTCGCCGACGAACTCGCCGTCATCGTCGGCTCGTTGCGGGAGACCGGCTGCACGGTGCTGACCTCGGGCCTGTTCGACATCACGTCGTCGCCGTACGTCGACGAGCGGTACCGCGAGCCGATGAGCGAGCGCATCGCCGCGTGGTCGGAGCGGACCAAGCAGGTGTCGGCGCGGCTCGGCGCCGTCCATGTGGACCTGCCGAAGCACCCCGCGGGCACCGAGGCCATCTACAGCACCGACGGGCTGCACCTCAACGCCCGGGGCCAGGCCATCCTGTGCGCCGAGATCGTACGGACCCTCGCGGAACAGGCCCTGTAGTGTCCGCCTCCGTGACATCCGCCGGTTCGCGGGCGTACGTGGCGGCGACCAAGGACGACGTGCGCCGCATCGGGGGGTCCTTCATGAAGAGCCCCGAGGCCCGGCAGGCCGCCGAGGACCTGGGCCTCTCCGGCTTCGAGTGCTACTTCCGGGGGCGCGGCGGCGTGTTGGGCCCGATGGCCCCGGACGTCAGGGCCGCGGTCTTCGGCTTCTTCCCGGTGGAGTTCGTGCGGCGGCACTGCGGGGTGTCCGGGACGTCCTCCGACGCGCCGGACATCACGGACCGGTACGCGGAGGCATGTCGTGCGTGGGGCCGGCGGTGCCTCGCGGGGTTCTCGTCGGCCGACCGGCTCGCCGAGCTCCTGGAGGCCGTCGCCGACCGGGTGGACGCGCCGGGCCTGCCGCTGTTCGCCGGCTGGCGCGGCGTCGAGCGCCCCGCCGACGGTCCGGCGCGGGTCGCCCAACTCGCCCACGTGCTGCGCGAACACCGGGGCGGCCTGCACCTGTCGGCGGTGCTCGCCACCGGCCTGACACCGCTGGAGGCCACGCTGACCCGCGACAACGGACCGGCACGCGCCCGCTTCCTGGGCTGGGCACTCCCCTACCCGATCGTCGACGGGGAGACCCGCGCCCGGCGGGCCGCGGCGGAGGAGCTCACCGACCGGATGGCGGCGCCCGCCTACGGCGTACTGAGCGCGGCGGACGCCGACGAGTTGGGCGGTCTGCTGCGCGCCGCCTCGGCCCTGGCGATGTCGCGGCACCGGCCCGTCGTACGAGCCGGTGCCGCCACCACCTCAGCGCCGCTATGACGCGGCGTCAGGAACGGCTCTTCAGCAGACCGAGGATCCGGATCACCGCCGAGGCCGCGATCGCGTGCCCCCGGCCGTTGAGATACGGCGCGTTGGGGCTCCACGGGCTCGGCCCGGGGCTCACCGGGCGGCGCGCGAGGTCCACGTAGTGCGCGCCGTGCCGCAGCGAGATCGACTCGGTGCGCTCGGCCAACAGCCGTACCCGGTACCGCACTTCGGCCATGCGGGACGCCGGAGCACCCTCGGCCCTCGACATGTCCGGTACGCCCATGGTCAGCACCGCGCAGCCGGTCTCCCGCAGCGGCCCGATCATCCGGCTCAGCTCGATCTCGACGGCGTACGCGTCGAAGGAGTCGCCGAGCACGTCGGTGCCCCCGCAGGCGATCACCGCGAGGGTGGGCTTGAGGGCCAGTGCCCTGGCGAGCTGGCGGGCCCGCACCTCGGCGACCCGCAGATCGCGCCGGCCCAGATTGATGTAGGCGAGCCCCGGGCGCTCGGCGCGCAGCACGTCCGCCACGCGGTCCGCCCAGGGCCTGCGGCCGAATCCCTCGACGGGCTCCGCCGCCCCGCCCGCGGCACCGTCCCCGATCACCACCAGGCGACGCCAGGGCGACGGCGCCACCAGGCGCCGCGCCTCGGCCTCGCTGAGGCAGCTCGGATCGTCCACTTCCCGTACGGACTCCTCGCGCGCGCTCACCGTCATCCGTCCGCTCACCCGGCCACGCGCAGCGTCTCGGCGTCCGGCCCCGACCAGTCGGGCACGCCCTGGACCTGGAGCACCGCGGTCGTCCAGCAGTACCCGATGCCGACGCCGACCAGCAGCACGAGGTCCCCGCGCCGCAGTTGACCGGACTCGAAGAGGTATGTGAGGCCCGCGCACTGGTCACCCGCTCCGAGGTGTCCGGTACGCCGCCCCCACTCCCACACCGTACGGGCCGGGTCGATCTTCAGGGGGGCGAGCAACTGCCAGCTCAGCAGCGGCTTCCCGAGGTTGGGAAGGACCAGCCTCGCCATCTGGTCCATGCTCACGCCTGCCTCGTCGAGCACCTGCTCCACGTTCGCGACGAGCCCCTTCGCGAGCCGCTCCATGACGCTGTCCACGCCCTCCTGGCGTACGAAGCGGAGCTTGCGGCGGCGCAGGTCGAGCGGGGTTCCCGCGAGGTGCGGGGCGTCGGTGAACCCGCGTTCGGTGTCCCGGTACAGCGCTTCGAAGGAGGGGTCGGACGACGAGTGGGTGGCGAGGATCCGCGCGACGCCCTCGCCGCGCGCCGCCACCATCGCCGTACCGCCGTCCCCGAAGGCCAGGCCGAGGTCGCTGCTCCACCGGTCGAATCCCGGCGAACAGAACCGGTCCCCCGTGGTGAGCAGCGCCGCCGACGCCGTCCCCGCCAGCAGGTGGGGGACGGCCAGGTGCAGGGAGACCATGCCGCCGTCGCAGGCCTGGTTCAGCGCGACCGACGGCGCGTCGCCGCCGACGGTGTGCTGTTGGACGTACGTGGCGGGCGTCCACAGGTCCTCGCCCTGGTGGTACGTGTGGGCATGCAGCAGCAGCCCGATGTCCTCGGCGGGGCGTCCGCTGCGGGCAAGCGCCTGCCGCCCTGCGACCACCGCCATGTCGACGGCCGGTTCCCCGTCGCCGACGAGAACGGATACGAGTTCGTTGTCCTTGTACTCCTGTGAGGAGTACCGGTCTTCGCGGACGGCCGGCTCCGCCGGCTGCGGCGACGGCAGTCGCGTCCCCAGACCGGCGATGCAGATGTCGTTCCAGCGCACAGCTATCGGCTCCCTCAGTGGAATGACCCGCGGTCTTCGGGTAAGTCCTCGCGGTGGCCCCGCAGTTCGAGCACCATGCGCGCCACGTTCTCGATCGTGCGGAAGTTGTGGGTGCGCATGGCCTGCGCCGACACGGTCACGTCGTACCGCTCGCCCACGAAGCAGGTGAGCCTCGTCGTGTTCATCGAGTTGAGGATTCCCCATTCGAGCAGCGGGGACGAAGGGGTCAACTCGACGGAGGTGTCCCCTTCGAGGAATTCCTTGCGAATATAGGAGTCGATCTCGTTCATTACCGCCCTGAGTTCCATACGAGCAATGCGTCCTTTCCTTGTCCGCCTTTACGGTGTTTACGGTGTTTACGGTTACGTTTGCCGCTGCGCGTTCCGCAGCACCTGCCGGTCGGTCTTGCCGTTGCGGGTGCGGGGCAGTTCGGCCACCGTCCGCACCGAGTCGGGAATCATGTAGCGGGGCAGCCGCTCGGCGCAGTGCCTCTTCAGGGCCAGCAGCCCCGGGGGCGGTCCGGCCGCCGGGACCACGAAGGCGACGAGCCGCGCCGTCATGCCGGTCCCGTCCACGAGCACGACCGCCTCGCCGACGTCCGGGTGCCGGTCGAGGCACGCCTCGATCTCGCCGAGTTCGACCCGGTGCCCGCGCACCTTGACCATGTGGTCGCGGCGGCCGAGGTAGTCGAACCCGCCGTCCGCGCGCACCCGCACGATGTCCCCGGTCCGATAGGGGCCCCGCTGCGCGCCGCGGCCCCAGTAGCCCGCCATGACGGTGGGCCCTGCCACGACGAGTTCGCCTTCCTCGCCCAGGTCCGCGCGCCGCCCGTCGGGGGTTACCGCCCACGCCGCGTCGCCGGAGCAGGGCCTGCCGATCGGCACGGCGGCGCCGCGCTCGATGTCATCGGCGGTCACCTCGTGGAAGGTGCAGACGTTCGTCTCGGTCGGCCCGTACAGATTCAGCAGCCGGGCGTTCCCGAAGTGCCGGTACAAGGCGGTCAGGTAGTCCGTCCGGAAGGGCTCACCGGCGAAGAGCAGCACGCGCAGCGACGGGGGCGGCGGGTCGTGGCACAGGCCGCCGTGCCGGATCATCAGGATGAGGACGGAGGGCACCGAGTACCAGACCGTGATCCGCCGCGCGCGCAGGAACGCGCAGAGCTGCTCCGGCGCGTACGCCATCTCCGGCGGGACGAGGTGCACGGACGCGCCGGATTTGAACGCCACGTAGAGATCGAGGACGGACAGGTCGAAGCCGAACGGGGCGTGGTTGGCGAAGCGGTCCCGGCTCGTCGCCCCGATCTCGGCGGCGGCCCATTCGATGAACGCGAGGGCGTTGCGCTGGGTGATGCACACGCCCTTGGGTTCGCCGGTCGAGCCGGAGGTGTAGAGGATGTACGCGAGGTCGTCCGGCTCGACCGGTTCGAGGGGCAGCGGGGCCCGGCCGCCCGCGCCGTCCGTTTCTGGCTCTGGCTCCGGCTCTGGCAGGCCGTCGAGTACGAGGAGCTGGGGCGGTTCACCGCCCGCTTCGCGCAGCCCGGCGGCGCGCGCGGAGTCGGTGACGAGCACGGTGGCGGAGCAGCCGCGCGCGATCCGCCCGGTCCGCAGCGCGGGCATCGACCCGTCCACGGGCACGTACACGGCGGCGAGCCGCAGCGCCGCCTGCATGACGGCGACCGCGGTGACCGACTTGTCGAGCCAGATCACCACCCGGTCCGCGCGCCGCACGCCCCGGTCCCGGAGGAGGTGGGCGAGGGTGTCGGCGGCCCGGTCGAGCTCGCCGTAGGTGACGGTGCGGTCCGGGTCCACGACGGCCGGTGCGGCGCCGTCCCGGTGGGCGCTGTCTCTGACCAGCGACGCCAGGTTCACAACCCGATTCCCTTCGCGATGAGTTCGTGCTGGATCTCCGACGTCCCGGAGAAAAGCTTGGCGGGTATCGCGTCGCGCAGGATCTCCTCAAGCCCCTCGCTCACGAGGCAGCCGCGCGACCCGAAGATCTGGATGGCGTCGACCGCCGCCCGCACGGTGGCCTCCGAGATCGCGAGCTTGGACAGCGCGCTGTCCATGGGCCGCGCCTCGTCCCGGTCGAGCCGGAAGCAGGCCCGGTAGAGCAGCATGCGGCCGGCTTCGAGGCGCAGCTTCATGTCGGCGATCCGATGCGACACCGCCTGGAACTCGGCGATACGGCGGCCGAATTGGCGCCGCGCGCGGGCGTGCGCCACGCACCGTTCGACGAGCCGGTCCATCAGCCCGACGTACCCGGCGAACAGGCAGGCCCGCTCCCACGCCATCGAGTGCTGGAAGACGGCGCTGCCCTCGCCCTCCTCACCGAGGAGGTGGTCCGCGGGCACCCGGCAGTCCTCGAACCGGACGGACCCGGCCGCGCACGTGTCGAGCCCGATCTTCTCGAACGGTCCGTCCACGGACAGGCCGGGTGTGTCGCGCTCGACGACGAACGCCGAGACACCGAGGAAGCCCGCAGCCGGATCGGTCACCGCGTAGGTGACGAGGACATCGGCGTCCGGGGCGTTGCTGGCCCAGGACTTCACGCCGTTCAGTACGTAGGTGTCCTTGTCGCGGACCGCTCGCGCCGACATCGCGGAGATGTCCGAGCCCGCGCCGTCCTCCGTCATGGCGTTGGCGGCGATGAGCGTGCCCGCGCACAGGCCCGGCAACAACCGCTGCCGCACGGCCTGTTCGGCGTACGCCGAGATCGGTACGGCGCAGGCGAACTGGTGGGCGCTCGTGGCGAAGACGAGGCCGGTGTCGGCGCAGCCCCTGCCGAAGGCCTCGACGAGGTGCGCGGTGTCGAGCGCGGACCTGCCGCCGCCACCGTACTCGGCCGGTACGCACAGGCCGAGCAGACCCAACTCACCGCAGTGCCGCCACAGTTGGCGCACTCCCGCACCCACTCCCGCTCCCGCTCCCGCTCCCGCTTCCGCTTCCGCTTCCGTGGGGCGTGGCCGGTCGAAGCGTTCTCTGACGGCCGCGAGCATGGCGTCGTACTCCTTGGCCTGTTCGGGCTGCCACTCCAGAAACATCGGACCTCGCTGATGGGACTCGCTGTGGGACTCGCTGTGGGGCTCGCTGTGGAAACGGACAGTGCCTGGCCGGTGCGGCGTCGGGCGCTACCAGGTGACCGGCAGCTCCTCGATGCCACCGAGGTGGGCGTACGAGCGCCAGCGCAGGTCCTCGAAGGGCACCGCGAGCCGCAGTCCGGGCAGCCGCCGCAGCAACTCGCCCAGCGCGGCGACCAGTTCGACGCGGGCCAGCGACGAGCCGACGCAGAAGTGCGTGCCGAAGCCGAACGCCAGGTGCGGGTTGTTCTCGCGGTGGATGTCGAGGCGGTGCGGCTCCGCGAACACCGAGGGGTCCCGGTTCGCCGTGCTGATGGAGGCGACGACCGCGCTGCCCGCCGGGACCTTCCCGCCGCCCAGTTCGACGTCGTCGGTCGCGATGCGCAGGAACGAGCCGTCGCCCGGCTCGTTCATCCGCAGCAGCTCCTCGACGGCCCGCGGGACCAGCGCCGGGTCGGCGCGCAGCTGTGCGAGTGTCTCGGGGTTGCGCAGCAGTGTGACCACGCCGCCGCCCAGGGTGGTGACCGTGGTGTCGTGGCCCGCGAGCAGCAGGATCACGCCGAGGCTCACCAGTTCGTTCTCCGTCAGCGCCCCCTTGCTGTCCCGGGCGTGGACCAGGGCGCTCAGCAGGTCGTCCCCCGGGTCCTGCCGCTTGGCCTCGATGAGTGCGGACAGATAGGCGCGCATCTCGTTGTTGGCGCGGCCGACCTCCGCCAGCGGGTACTTCGCGTACGACATGAAGTGGTCGCACCAGCGGCCGAACTTGCCGTGGTCGGCGTAGGGCACTCCGAGCAGGTTGCAGATGACGCGCAGGGCGAGCGGCCGGCCGAGGAGTTCGTTCAGGTCGCCGGGCGGGCCCTTGGTCTCCATCTCGTCGAGGAGTTCGGCGACATGGCGCTCGATCTCGGGGCGCATGCCCTCGACGCGGCGGCGGCCGAACTCCCGGTTGATGAGTCCGCGCAGCCGCGAGTGGCGCGGCGGATCGATGCTGATGATGCTGTCCTGGTCGGGCTCGGCGAGCTGGGCGCGCGGGGCGCCGGGCTCGAACAGCGCGTCGCGGCTGAACCGCGGATCGGAGAGCACGGTCTTCACGTCGTCGTACGCGGTGACGAACAGCGCCGGGAAGCCGGTGGCCAGGGTGATGGGGCACACCGGTGCCTCCTCCTGGAGCCGCGTGTACTCCTCCGGTGGTTCGGTGACCGTTGCTCGCTGGACCGGATATGTCAGGTGCGGAAGCTGATCGGACACGTGCGGCAGCCCTTTCGCCGGTGCCGGGGAAGGCGCTTGTCAGGATGTGGCCTCACCGTGTCAGCCGATCCTGAGATGCCGCTGACACACGCCTGGCGTGTATGACCGCAGGGGCGGGGCCGGTCTCACGTAGGTATTCGTTCAACCGGCCGTTACGGATTGGTGGTTCGGGCGGCCCAGAGGTGCTGCACGGCGTACGACCGCCACGGCCGCCAGGCTTCGGCCCGCTCCTCGTACGTCCCCTCCTCGTACGTCCCCTCCTCGTACGTCCCCTCCTCGTACGGATCCGGTCCGGCGGGGACGGAGACGTCCGGGTCGCCCAGCGCCCGCATCCTGATCGCGGCGGCGGTCCGCGGCCCGACGCCGTCGACCTTGAGCAGCTGCCGGGTGGCCTCGTCGCGGTCCACGCCGACGCCCAGGTCCAGGTCGCCGCAGGCGAGTGCGGTGGCGATCGCCTTGACGCGGCTGCCGCGCTCCGGGGTGTCCGCCAGTTCGCGCGGCGGGAGCCCCGCGAGCGTGTCGACCGCCGGGAACGCGTGCGTGACGCCGCCGAACTCCCGGGTCAGCGGCTTGCCGTAACGGGCCACGAGCAGCGCCGCTTCGGACCGTGCCCGTTCGGGTGCGGCGTCCTGGGCGAGCACCTCCCGCACGGCGCACTCGGCCGGGTCCGCGCAGCCGGGCACCCGACGGCCTGGCAGGCGCGCGACGAGCGGGGCGAGCAGCGGGTCCCTGGCGAGGACCGCGTCGACGGCGAGCGGGTCCGCGTCGAGGTCGAGCAGGTCGCGGCAGCGCTGGACGGCGGCCGTCATGTCGCGCAGGTCCTGGAGGTGCAGCTCGCACTCCACGAAGCCGCGGCCCGGCGGCTGTTGGGTCCGGCCCGCGGGTTTGCCGTCCGGGCGGGAGAGGGTGGCGACGGCGGTGCCGTGCGGGAGGGACAGCGCCCGGTGGTAGCCGCCGTCGGCGTACTCCTCGATGCCGGGAACGGCCTGCGCGCCGAGGTGTGCGAGGAGCGCGTCCACGTCCAGCGGGGTGCGGTACGGCAGTTGGATCCGGATGCCGCTCCCCCACGCGCGCGCGGGCGAACCGGCGCGCGGCGCGCGCTGGGTCACACGCTGCGCCGCACGGGCCCGCAGCTGGGTCGGCGGCATCGAGAACACCGTCCGCATGGTGGCGTTGAACTGCCGGATGCTGGAGAACCCGGCGGCGAACGCGATCTCGCTGACGTGCAGTTCGGTGGTCTCCAGGAGGAGTTGTGCGGTACGGGCCCGCTGGGCGCGGGCGAGCGCGAGCGGGCCCGCGCCGACCTCCGCCACGAGCTGCCGCTGGAGCTGGCGCTCGCTGTAGTTCAGCCGGGCGGCGAGGCCGCCGACGCCCTCCCGGTCGACGAGCCCGTCGGCGATCAGCCGCATGGCGCGGCCGGCCAGGTCGGCCCGGCTGTTCCACTCCGGCGACCCCGGGGTGGAGTCCGGGCGGCAGCGCTTGCAGGCGCGGAATCCGGCGGCCTGCGCGGCGGCGGCCGTCCGGTAGAAGCGCATGTTGGCGCGCTTGGGGGTCATGGCGGGGCACGTCGGGCGGCAGTAGATGCCCGTACTGGCCACGCCGATGAACAACCGGCCGTCGAAACGGCTGTCGTTGCTCAGCGCGGCCCGGTAGTAGTGCTCAGCGTGTTCCGCGTCCCTCATCCGTCCACCATGGGCCCGGCCGCCGGGACGGTGCCAGCAGGAATCCGACATCAACGTCGGTGCGGTCGTCGGTATCGACGTCGGTGTCAACGTCGGTGCGGCCCGTCCGTGGGTCAGATTCCGGTCTCGGCCGCCGGTGCGGAGGTGACGCGGGCCTTCGGCCGGGGCGCCGGTTTCAGGGAGAGGCCGAGCCCGGCGATGCCCGCCGCCGCCGAGGCCAGCGTGCAGAACAGCAGCACATGGACGTACGGGGTGGTGGTCGAGAGGTCCGCCCCGCTGAACAGCGAGGCCAGCACGGCGATGCCGAGCGCGGCGCCCACTTGGCGTGCCGCCATGTTGAGTCCCGTCGCGCCCGCGAACTGCTCGGGGGCCACCGACAGGGCCGCCGCCGTGGAGACGCCCGCGCTGACCGCGCCCATGCCGAAGCCCGAGACGACGGTCGCCGGCACCCACAGGTCCAGCACCCTCGGCTCGGCGGGCAGCGCGGCGGCCAGCCAGGCCCCGCACCCCACGATGAGGACGCAGCCGCCGACCACCATCGCCCGCGGACCGGCGCGCTCGCCGAGCACCCGACCGGCGCCGACGGCCGCGAGCGCCGCGAAGACCGCACCGGGACTCACCAGGAATCCGGCCTTCAACTCCGAGTACCGCCACACGTTCACGAGGTACAGCACCCCGCACAGCAGCCAGGCGTACAGCGTCGCGCCGAAGCAGAGCGACACGACGTTCGCCAGGGAGAAGGTCCGGCTCCGCCACAACGTGGTGTCGATCGCCGCGACCTGCCGCGTACGGGCGCGCAGCACACCGTAGGCGAGCACGGCGGCTCCGGCCGCGAGGCTGCCGAGCGTGCGCGGGGCGTCCCAGCCCCAGTCCGTGCCCTGGGTCACGCCGAGCACCATGCCCCCGACTCCGGCCGCCAGGGCCAACGCGCCCATGACATCGGGGACGCGCCCGCCGGCGAGCGTCCCGGACCGCCGGACGGCACGGGCACCGATCATCAGCGCGATCCCGAGCGGCACGTTGATGAGGAAGACGGTGCGCCAGCCCGCCGCGTCGATCAGTACGCCGCCGAGGCTCGGGCCGACCGCGGCTGCGATGGAACCGGCGGCGCTCCACAGTCCGATGGCCGCCACCCGGCGCGCGGGCGGGGTGTCGAAGAGGATCACGGCGAGCGAGGCGGGGATCATCGCCGCCGCGCCCGCGCCCTGAACCGCGCGGGCCACCAGGAGTACGGGCAGGTACGGCGCGACGGCGCACAGCAGGGACGCCACGGTGAAGACGCCGACGCCCACGCTGTACAGCGCCCGCCGCCCGATCGCGTCCGCGAGCCGTCCCGCCGGTGCGAGGAGCGCCGCGAAGAAGATGGCGTACAGCGTGATGACCCAGGAGAAGTCGGCGATCGACGCCCTCGGGAAGGTCTCGCGCATGTCGGCGATCGCCAGATTGGTGATCGTCGAGTCCAGGATCGCCAGGAACATGGCGCCGGACGCGAGCACGGCGATCGTCGCGTAGCCGGTCTTTCGCGTGTCGGGCATCGCCAGTGACCTCCAGAGGATCGCGTGCGGCGGCCGTGCCATCGTGGCGAGCCCGGCACCCTCCTGTCTGGCAGGTTTCGGTCGCCAACATCCGCTGTGCGGCGGGGTGTTGGCGCGCGCGTGGGTGACGGGACGTCACTGGCATCGCGGTCTCAGCGGCGTACCAGTGCCGCCTGCGACTGTCTCTCCCCGAGGCTTCCGAGACGAGGACGCGGGAAGGCAGGGGCGACATGCCGGCACCTGGATGGGCGCGGACGGCGCTGATCGTCGTGAACCCCGCGGCGGGCGGCGTGAACGCGCCCCTCGTCGACGAGACGACGCGCTGCTGCGCCCCCTGCGTGAAGTGGGACCTGGTGCGGGCGCGGGACCGCGCCGAGACGGCGGACGCGGCGGCGAAGGCGTACGAGAACGGTGTCGACGTGGTCGTGGCCCTGGGCGGCGACGGCACGGCGCGCGACGTGGCGTCCGGAATCGCGCGCCGGGGCGGGGTCGAGGGCGGCACCGCCATGATCAACCTGCCCGCCGGTACCGGTAACTCCTTCTACCGCGAGATCTGGTCGGACCGCCCCTGGCAACAGGCCCTCCGCGCCGCGCTCACGACGGAGCGCCCGCGCCTGCGCAGGGTCGACCTGGCCCGGATCGTCGAACTGGACACCCTGGTGCTGCTCGGTGCGTGTTCCGGTCTCGTCGCCGAGGCCCTGGTGACGGCGGGCCGACTGACCGACGTACCCGGCCGGGACCGGTACCGGCAGGCCGTCGCACGGACTCTGCGGACCTTCCGGCCGTACCCGGGCCGCGTGAGCGTCGACGGCACGGTCGTCCACGAGGGCACGGCGGTGCTGGCCAACGTCGGCGGAGGCCGCTACCGCGGCGGCCAGTTCAAGCTGCTGCCGCACTCCGAACTCGACGACGGCCTGCTCGACGTCTGCGTCGTCGGCGGCGAACTCGACCCCGCGGCCCTCCCCGGCCTGACGGCCGACGGCAGCCATGTCGACCGCCCCGAATCCGTCTACGCCAGAGGCCGCCGCATCACCCTCGAACGCACCGACGGCGCCCCCCTGGCCTTCGAGCACGACGGCGAACTCCCCGCCACCGACGCCACCCACTACACGCTGGAGGTACTCCCCCACATCCTCCCCGTCCTCGCTCCACCCCCCACGCACCGGAACTCGTACACGCACACGAAAGGCTGGTCATGAACGTCACCGACGGGACGTCGGGGAACACGAGCTGGACGTTCCCCGCAGCCGGCGACAACTTCTTCACCTGGGACTACGACGCGGGCCGCGAACGGCTGCTCAGCCTCTACCAGAAGGGCAAGGACAAGCAGTGGGACAGCACCCGGCGCATCGACTGGTCCCTCCCGGTCGATCCGTACGACGCCCTCGGCACCCCTGAGCGGACGCTGGCGCTGTACGGCTCCCGGCAGTACGCGAAGCTGAACGAACGCGAACGCCAGGAAATGCGCCGCCACATGGCCGCCTGGGAGTTCAGCCAGTTCCTGCACGGCGAGCAGGGCGCCATGATCTGCTCCGCCCGCATCGTGCAGTCGGTCCCCGACATGGACTCCAAGTTCTACGCCGCCACGCAGGTCGTGGACGAGGCCCGGCACGCCGAGATCTTCACGCGCTTCCTCGACGAGAAGATCGGCCTGTCCTATCCGATCAACCCACACCTCAAGTCCCTCCTGGAAGACGCCCTCAACGACTCCCGCTGGGACCTGCCCTACCTGGGCATGCAGGTCCTCATCGAGGGCCTCGCCCTGGCCGCCTTCGGCATCCTGCGCGACCGCACCGACAAGCCCCTGCCCAAGCAGATCCTGGCGTACGTCATGCAGGACGAGGCCCGCCATGTCGCCTTCGGCAGGCTGGCGTTGCGCGACTACTACGCCGAGCTGTCGAGCAAGGAGATCGCCGAACGCGAGGAGTTCGTCATCGAGGGCTGCCACCTCATGCGGGACCGCTTCCGCATGCAGGAGGTGTGGGAAAACCTCGGCTACGACATGAAGGAGTGCATGGAGTACATGAACCGGGGGCCGCGGATGCGCGCCTTCCGTTCCCTCCTCTTCGCGCGCATCGTGCCTTGCGTCAAGGACATCGGCCTGTGGAGCCAGTCCGTACGCGACGCCTACTCCGACATGGGCGTCCTGGACATGGCCAACAGCGACCTCGTCAAGCTCATGGAGTCCGACGAGCTCCAGGCCGACGAACTCGACCGGGAACGCCGCGAGACACTCGCCCGCACCGCGGAGGTCGAGGAGAGCATCGCCCTCGGCTCCGAGACACCACTGAAGTAAGTACGTGCATCTACCTCCCACTCAGGCGGTACCCATGTCCGTGACACCTCTCAGGGCCGACCCGGCCGCACGCTCACGACCAGCCTTCCTCGACGACTACGCCCCCACCCGGTTCCGGCGCCGGCTCAGCCCGCTGTCCCGGCTGCCGCACACCGGACGGATCGGCGAGGCATGGCATCTCGCCGCGCGCCGCGGCAAGTTCGGCCCGGTGATCGTCGACCGCGCGCCGGACGTCGACCCGGACGGCCCGCTGGTGCGCAGCTACGGACAGTGGGCGTCCCTGGTGGACGACCTCGCCGCGCGGCTGCACGCGCTGGGTGTCCGCGCCTGGGACCGGGTCGCCGTCGTCAAGCGCAACCACCTCGACGTGGCCCTGCTCGCCTCCGCCGCCGCCCGGATCGGCGCGATCCCCGCGCTGATCACCGACAACCATCCCGCCGACACGCTCACCGTGCTCCTCGAACGCCTTGAACACCCCTTCCTTGTGACAGATCGTCAGTCACTGGACCGGCTGGCCCAGTCCCTCGACGAGGACGGCCTGGCCCGCCTCACGGTCCGTACGACCTGCTTGGGCACGCCGCCCGCGGACCGGCCCGACGTGGTGCCGTTCGCGGCCCTGTCCGGCGGGCCCGCGGCACCGGTCGCGATGCGCAAGCCGCACGAACCCATGGTCATCACCCACACCTCCGGCACCACGGGCATCCCCAAGCTGGTGCTGCACTCCGCCCTTTCCCTCTACTCCCTCGGCCTGGTCGAGACCGAGCGCTGGCCCCTCATCCGGCTGCGCGGGAACGACACCGTGGCGTTCTGCCACCCGTACTCGCACCAGCGCGTCATCACCGGCCTTCTGCCCCTGACCACCGTCGGGCCGAAACTCCTCATGCTGTCCGACCCGGAGTCGCCCCAGGCGCACGCCCTGTTGGCCGAGCACGCGCCGACGCTCGTCGAAACCCTCCCGAACGCGTTCCTGGCCTGGGAGGACCTGACCCGTGACCCACGGCGGCCGTTCCGCGATGTCCGTCTCTTCATCAACTCCTTCGACGCGATCCACACCCGCACCGTGCGGGCCTTCCTCGCCGCCACCGATCGCCGGCTGCCCGTCTGGGTGCAGTCGTGGAGCCAGACCGAGGCCGGGGCCGTCGCCATCCGCCCGTATCTGCGCGGCTCGGTGAAGCGGCGCGGCAACCGCCCACCGCCGACCCAGGATCTGGGCTGGCCGGTCCCCGGGTTCGGCAAGGTGCGCGCGGTCTCGCCGGACAACGGTGAGCCGGTACCTGCGGGCGAGGTGGGGCTGATCCAGTTCTCAGCGCCAGGCCGCTGCCTCGGCTACGTCGGCGAACAGAAACGGCACACCGACAAGTGCTCCGGCCCCTGGTGGAACCTCGGCGACATGGCGATCATCGGCCGCCGGGGTTCGGTGCGGCTGATCGACCGCGAAGTCGACCGGATTCCCGGTACGAGCGCGCTGGAGATCGAGGACCTGCTGCTCGACCGGCTGCCGCAGACCACCGAAGTGGTCGTCCTCGCCGTCCGCGACGGCAGCCCCCAACCGGTGCTCAGCCTGCGGGAGGGCTGTGCCCTCGCCCCCGAGCAGTGGCGCCGGGCCACGGCGGACCTGCCCCCGATGGCGGCCCCGGTCCAGATCCGCTGGGACGAGTTCCCGCGCACGGCGACGTGGAAGATCCGCCGCACCATGCTGCGCGAACAGCTGCTCTCCGGAGCCGCCGGAATCGGATACGGGCGGTGGACGTGATGGATCTCCCCCAGGACGTGCCATGTTGATGAACCGGATCGAGAAGGCCGCCATCGACAACGCCGGCCGTCGAGCACTTCAACGTCACTACGAAACCCCCAAGTTGTTGCGAATGGCAGGGGGACCCCTGCCTCCGGGCGCACGCGCCGTCGAGATCGGCTGCGGCCCCGGCTACGGGACCCGGCTGATCCTCGACCGCTTCCGCGCCGCCCAAGTCGACGCCGTGGACCTGGATCCCGACATGGTCGCCAAGGCCCGCCGCCGACTCTCCCGGCGCCACGTCGGCCGGGTCCGGCTCGCCGCGGGAGACGCCACGGACCTGCGGTCGGCCTTCGGCGCCGCCGACGCTTCCTACGACGCCGCCTTCGATTTCGCGATCATCCATCACATCCCCGACTGGCGGGCCGCGCTGGCCGAGCTCGCCCGTGTGCTCAGGCCGGGTGGCCTGTTCGTCTTCGAGGAGGTCACGGCGCACGCCCTGGCCAGGCCCAGCTACCGGCTGTTGTTCGACCACCCCACCTACGACAGGTTCACCGCCGACCAGTTCCTGCCGGAGCTGCACCGGCACGGTTTCGCGGTGCGCGACGCCCTGACCCGGATCAGCGGCGACTACCTGCTCGGAGTCGCGGAGCGCCGGGCCGCAGCCTGAGCCTGAGACGGCCATCTCAGCGCCGTGCAAGGCGCACCTGCCAAGCTGTTGTTCGTCGCCCCCTCCGGGGGTAACTGGAGAGATACCCATAGCGGCCCAATGGGGATCGGAGTTCGCCTCCGGTCAGGGGCTCTGCCCCACGCAGGTTCGAATCCTGCTCTCTCCGCCACGCTGTGCGCCTCGGCTCAGGCCCCTCTGCCGACGAGGCGGTCCCACAGGCTCCGCGGCCGGGCCCGCGGCGGCAGCCGTACGTGCTCCGAAGTCACGGCTTGCGGCGCGGCCACCGGGGTCACCGCCACGGGCACCGCGTCCGCGGCGAGGCGCGGGGCCGGGCACGAGCGGCGGGCCTGCGCCAGGTTGAGCAGCAGGCTTCCGCGCAGCCAGCTGATCTCGTCCGGGTCGTCGGCGGTCATGATGTCCCGGACGACCGCGGCGCTGGGCGACTCCGGCGCCCCGTACCAGAATTCCTCGGGCCGCAGCCGGTGCAGGTGGGCGCGCTCGTAGGGGCTCTCGAGGAGCTCGGCGAGCTGCGTCGGATCGAGGAGCGTCGCCAGGGCGGCCGCCCGCTCCCAGGGGCCGACGGCCTGTCCGAGCAGATACCCGGAGTGCCTGGCCCGCCAGTTCTTCGGCCGCAGGTCCCCGCCCGCTTGCAGCCGGGCGCGCAGCTTGTCCGGCGTCCGGCCCGTCAGGAGCGGCACGTTGACCTCGGCCGCCGCGAACTCCCGTAGTTCCTGGGCGAGATACAGCCACACAACGGCGCGATACCGGTTGACGTAGAACTTCGCGGGCGTCAGCATTCCGGCGCGCGCGAGGCGGGTGAAGCGGGTCGCCGGGATGTCCATGAGCTCGGCGCCTTCCGCCGTGCCCACGACCCTGACCTGCTCGCGCAGGGTGTCAGGGAATCCCTCGGCCTCCTGGATCCGCTCGATCTCCTCGCGCGGGACGCGGCGTCGGCCGCCGCCGGGCACCGCGACGGTACGGATCCGGCCCAGTCGGACGGCGAGGTCGAACTCGCCGCGTTTCAGCCCCAGTTCGCGCGCCGCGCTGCTCTGGGGCCTGGTCATGATGTCGCCTTGCACGATGGTTCTCCCCCGTCTGCAAATCAGGCGCAGTCACTCTCCGTGACCGCTTGAGAGAACCGTAGCCCGGATCGCCGATCCCCGTGCGAGCCTGTGGATAACTTCTCCGGGCCCGAGATCGCCGCAGGTCAGAGGTCCGCTATCGGGGCCCGCTCCGGATTTCGTACGCCGACGGTGAGATGTTCGCCGACCCGGTGCACCAGCAGCGTCATCTCGTACGCGACCTGACCGATGTCGGCCTCGGCGGCGCTGAGCACGCACAGGCAACTGCCGTCGCCCGCCGCGGTGACGAACAGCACCGCGTCATCGAACTCGATCATCGTCTGGCGCACTCCACCGGCGCCGAAGTGCCGGCCGGATCCCTTGGCGAGGCTGTGCAGTCCCGACGAGACCGCGGCGAGGTGCTCGGCGTCCTCGCGCCGCAGGCCCGTGCTCGCCCCGGTCACCAGGCCGTCGTTGGACAGGACCAGCGCGTGCCGGACGTGTTCGACGCGCTGTGTCAGGTCGTCCAACAGCCAACCGAGTCCTTCGTACTGGTGCCCCATGGTCCCCTGTTCCCCGCTTCCCTGTGGCTCCCCGCCCCGGAGGGGATTCGCTCCCCTGCCCGGAGGATCTGACTCGCAAGCCTTCCCCACGGTCGGCGTCCGGGCAAGGAGGATGGGGACATGGCACACAAGATGACCGATGAACAATGGAAGGCCTTCGTCTCCGAGGGCACTCACACCGGCAAGTTGTCGACGGTGCGGGCCGACGGAAGCCCGCACGTCGCGCCCGTCTGGTTCGTCGTCGACGGCGACGACATCCTGTTCAACACCGGCAAGGACACGGTGAAAGGCCGCAATCTGGCCCGGGACGGACGGGTGGCGCTCTGCGTCGACGACGAGCGGCCGCCGTTCTCGTTCGTGTCGATCCAGGGCCGCGCCGAACTGAGCGAGGACCCCGAGGAGTTGCTGGATTCGGCCACCCGGATCGGCGCCCGGTACATGGGCGCGGACCGCGCCGAGGAGTTCGGCCGGCGCAACGGCGTGCCGGGGGAACTCGTCGTCCGGGTACGGGTCGAGAAGGTCGTGGCGCTCGGCGACGTCGCCGACTGAGCCCGCCGCCGCAGGCACACCGGCCACCTCGGGCGCACCCGCCGCCTCGGGGACACCGGCCGCCTCGGGTGCACCGACCACCTCGGTCGCACCGGCCGCCTCGTGCCTCAGCGCACCGAGTCGAGCAGCCGGGCGGAGTGCATCCGCCCGGCGTACTCGACCAGCCTGATCAGCACCTCCTTCCCCGAGTCGCGGTCACGCGCGTCGCACAGCACCACGGGGGTGCCGTGGTCGAGGTCGAGGGCCCGCGCCACCTCTTGTGCACCGAACGCCCTGCTCCCCGCGAAGCAGTTCACCGCCACGACGAACGGGATGTGCCGGTGCTCGAAGTAGTCCACGGCGGGGAAGCAGTCCTCCAGCCGTCTGGTGTCCGCGAGGACGACGGCGCCGAGGGAGCCCTGGGTGAGTTCGTCCCACAGGAACCAGAACCGGTCCTGGCCCGGTGTGCCGAACAGGTAGAGCGACAGGCCCGCCCTGATGGTGATGCGGCCGAAGTCCATGGCGACGGTCGTGGTGGTCTTGCGCTCGACCGCCGCGATGTCGTCCACGTACTGGCCCCGTTCACTCAGGCGTTCCTCGGTGCGCAGCGGCCTGATCTCGCTGACGGCGCCGACCAGGGTGGTCTTGCCGACGCCGAATCCGCCGGCGACCAGTATCTTCAGGGCCAGATCGGCGTCGGCCCCGACACCCGCGCTGCCAGGGTCCGCCGTGGTGTCAGAGTGCTCTGAGCCCATCGATGACCTCCCTCAGGATCTTCTCGTCGGGTAGCTGTGCGGGCGGCACCGGCCTGCTGACCTTGACGCAGCCCAGTTCGAGCAGGTCGCCGAGGAGCACCCGGACCACCCCCACCGGCACATCGGCCCCCGCGGCGAGTTCGGCGACCGTCTGGGTCTCCGTGCGGCACAGCTCGATGATCGACCGGTGTTCGGGTCCGAGGGCGGTGTCGTCGTGGGCGCCGGGCGCCGCGCTGTCGAGCGACACGAGGGCGATCAGGTCGAAGCGCGCTCCCTGTGGCCCCGGCGCGGTCCGTCCGCCGGTCATCGCGTACGGGCGGACCAGGGGCCCTGCCTCTTGGTCGAACCACTGGCTGCCGGGGTCGTTGTCGTTCATGTCGCCGACCGCGCCCGTCAGCCCGCGCTGGGCGGCTGCCCGGCGGCTCTCGGGGCCGTGTAGAGGTGCTCGCCGACCCTCCTGACCAGCCGCGCCATTTCGTAGGCGACGAGCCCGATGTCGGCGGTCACGGTGCTCAGGACGGCGAGGCAGGAGCCGTCGCCCGCGGCCGCCACGAAGAGAAAACCTTCATCCATTTCGACCATCGTCTGACGCACCGCACCGGTGCCGAAGTGCCGCCCTGTGCCCTTGGCGAGGCTGTTGAAGCCGGAGGCGACGGCGGAGAGATGTTCGGCGTCCTCCCTGAGGAGGTCGCTGGAGGCGCCGACGGCGAGGCCGTCGTTGGACAGGATCACGGCATGCCGCAGTTGGGGCACTCGCAGCACCAAGTCGTCGAGGAGCCAGTCGAGTTCGCCGGAACCATGGGCCTGGGCCTGGGCCTGGGCCGTGGCCGTCCCGGCCCCCGTGGTGCTCGGTTCCTTGATCATGCGGAGTCTCCTTCGTCGGTGTCGTGGCCGGGCGGTCGGCCGCCGCCTCTGGCCCAGCCGTCCCGGAAGGAGGTCATCCGGGTCCGGACCTGTTCGGGGGTGCGCTCGTCCGGTGCGGGCACGCGCGCGGGGGATGTCGATTCGGCGGGGCGCTGGCGCAGTTGGGGTGCGAGGTTGGCCTGGCGGACGCGGCGCGGCAGGCCGTCGGGGGGCGGGGCCGCGTCGTTCTCGCCGTGTCCGGTGGGCTCGGGGTTCGGCGCAGTGCGCAGGCGCAGTGCGGTGACGCCCGGCGGGTGCTGGGGCTTCTGGGGCTCCGCCGAGGGGGCGAGCGCCGGGCGGGGAGTCGGGGCGGGGACGTGTGGGATGTCGTTCATCGGCGCCGCTTCGGGCTCGGGCACACGCGCGTAGCGGCGCTCTTCCTGGGACTGTCGGGGTGCGTCGTGGGCGCTCGGCCCGACCTCGCCGTCCTTGTGCAGCAAGGGCGTGGGCAGGAGGACGACGGCGGTGGTGCCCCCGTACGGGGATGTACGCAGGTGCACCTTGATGTCTTGGCGTTTGGCGAGCCTGCTGACCACGAAGAGGCCGAGCCGGTCGCTGTCGAACAGGTCGAGCGCCTCCGAGTGCCCGATGCGCCGGTTCGCCTCGGCGAGGGTCTCCTTGCCCATGCCGAGTCCGCGGTCCTCGATCTCGATCGCGTACCCGTTGCCGACGGGTTCCCCGCTGATGCGCACCTTGGTGTGCGGGGGCGAGAACTGGGCTGCGTTCTCGACGAGTTCGGCCACGAGGTGGGTGAGGTCGGCGACGGCGGCGCCCGTCACCTGGGCGGCGGAGAGGTGACGCACCTCCACGCGCGCGTAGTCCTCGATCTCTGAGACCGCTGCCCGTACGACGTTCGTCAGCGGGACGGGCATCCGCCAGGCGCGGCCCGGCGCGGCGCCGGAGAGGATGATCAGGCTCTCCGCGTGGCGGCGCATCCGGGTGGTGAGGTGGTCGAGCCGGAACAGGTCGCCGAGTTCGCTCGGGTCGTCGGCGCGGCGCTCCATGTTGTCCAGGAGGCCGAGTTGGCGGTGCACGAGGACCTGGCTGCGGCGGGCCAGGTTGACGAAGACCCCGGAGATGCCGCTGGCGAGTTCGGCGCGCTCCACGGCGGCGTGCAGGGCCGCGCGGTGCACGGTGCCGAGCGCTTCGGAGACCTGCCCCGTCTCGTCCTCGGCGGGTGGCCCCTGGGGCGCTTCGGCCGCCACATCGATCTCCTCGCCGGCCCGCAACTTGCTCATGGTGTGCGGCAGTTTGCGGTGGGCGATCTCCAGGGCGGTGTTGCGCAGGCCGACCAGTTCGACGACGAGGCCGCGGCCGATGCGTACGGAGATCACCAGCGAGGCCGTCACCGCGGTGAGCCCGAACACGACGGCCGCTCCCGCCGGGGTGAGCAGTCCGCGGGTGAGGGGGTCGGCGCGTTCCGCGGCGCCGCGCGCGGCATCCGTCTCGATGGCGCGCAGTCGTTCCCGCACGCTCGCGTACGCCGTGTCCCAGGTGTCGCTGGACGCCGCGCCGAGGGCCTTCTCGCCCGGCTCCGCGATGAGCGTGCGGTCCTCGACGGCGCGAACGTCTCCGTAGGCGCGGCCTGCCACGAGGCGCTTCCAGGCGGCTCGTTCGGGGCCGCGCAGATCGGTCGCGGCCGTGTCGAGCAGGTTCCTGCGCGTCTCCACCGCCCCCGTGAACAGCCGCAGCCGCTCGCCGTCCAGGGACTCGGCCAGGCGGGCGCCCGCGAGCACGGCGTTCTCGCGGCTGAGCATCTCGGTGGAGCGGCCGAATTCGAGAAGTACGCGCGCGTCCGAGCCGAGTTCGGAGTCCTGGACGCCGGTGAGGGAGCCGCTGACCGCGAAGGCGCTGTCGAGTGTCCGCGTGTACTGCCCGTAGGCGTCGTCCCAGCCGGTCCTCCGCTCCTGTACGGCCTCGCGCACACTACGTAGACGCTCGACACCGGCCACGAACGAGCCGAGTCGGCCGCTCACGGCGCGCGGGAGGTCCGCCCCGTCGGCGACGGTGCCGTTCCCGCCGATGCGCAGGGCGGCGACGGCGCGGTCGGTGCTCGCGGCGCGCCTCTTGAGGTCCGCGCTCCGGGCGGCGGTGGGCTCGGTGGCGCAGGAGACGGCGGCGGTGCGTTCGGCCTGGAGGGCGGCCACCGCCGCGGCGACGGGTTCGCGTACCGAGGCGTCGACCCGCTGCGACTGCCGTAGCCGCGCGATGTCCTGGGCCGTGCTCACGGTGGCGTAGCCCCACAGGGCGAGCAGCGAGACGACGGGCACCATGAGGAGGCAGATGACCTTCGCCCGGACCGTGCGCGGGCGCAGCTTCCTGGTCGCCACGCGCGCGGGTGGCGGTCTGCGGGGCTCCGGGTCCACGGTGATGTCCTCGTCGATGTCCTCGTCGGCGGGCGGCCCCGCGTGCGCACGCCGTCCGCGTGCCGGGGCCGAATGCGGGGGTGCGGGACGGGGGTTGGGAGTTCTACGAGGCGGGGTCATGGCCTCCTCGATCAGGGTCGGATCAGGATCAGGGGGTGAGGTGCTCCAGCGGTTGCCGGGCGGACCTGGCTGCCTCCTTCTCGTCCGCGCTCGGGGACAGGGCGACGAACGCCGAGGTCAGGAACAGGTAGGAGCCGAGTCCCACGGCCAGCGGGAAGATGAACTGCATCGTCGTGGCCCCCGGGAGCTGCGCCGTGGACGGGGTCACGCGCACGGTCACGGCCAGCATCCCGGTGTAGTGCATGCTGCTCACGGCGCCGCCCATGACGAGGGACGCGACCGCGACGGCGGCGGGCGACTTGATGTTGAGGGCAGCCCACAGCGCGGCGGTGGCCGCGACGACGGCGATCACCACGGAGAGGGCGACCAGCAGCGGGTCGTAACCGACCGCACCGTGCAGGCGCAGCGCCGCCATCCCGAGGTAGTGCATGCTGGCCACGCCGATCCCCGTGGTGAGGCCGCCCAGGACCAGGGCACGCCCGCGCTCGCCGTGGTGGCCGACCGCGAAGACACCGACGCCGACGACGACCACCGCGACGACCAGGCTGAGCAGGGTCAGCGGAACGTTGTAGCGGATCTCGGTGCCGGTGACGCCGAAGCCGAGCATCGCCACGAAGTGCATGGTCCAGATGCCGGTGCCGATGGCGGAGGCCGCGGTGAGCAGCCAGTTGCGCCTGGTGTTCCCCGTGGCGTTCAGGGCACGCACGGTGCAGCGCAGCCCGAGTGCCGCGCCGATGCAGGCCATCGCGTACGACAGCACGGGGGTAAGCCAGCCGAAGGCGGCGTGGTCCAGGTGTCCCATGGGTCAGGGACCGTATGCCGGTGAGGGCGCGCACCAGGGGCGCAGTTCGAAAGGTTTTGGAATACGACAGAGATGCGGTGGGGAACGATCGCGGGAGAGTCGAACGTGTGCACCGCACGTGCATGCGATGTCCTCGGCGAAGAACGGGACCTTTCGATCCTTCTCCCCCTCCCCGTCCCCCACACGTGTCACGGCGCCGGCCTGCGCGCCGCTGTCAGTGCGCTGCGCAATCATGGAGCACATGAGCGATGACGCCACGCGTGTGCAGGAGTTCTTCACGGCCAGGGCCGCCACTTGGGACACCCGTTTCCCCGACGACGGGCCCGTCTACGCGGCCGCGGTCGACGCGTTGGGGCTGCGCCCCGGTGACCGCGTGCTCGACGCCGGATGCGGCACGGGCCGGGCGCTGCCGCCGCTGCGTGCGGCCGTGGGCCCCTCCGGCGTGGTCCTGGGCGCCGATCTGACACCGGCGATGCTGGCGCAGGCGGTGCGGGCGGGCAGAGACGCCGAAGGGCAGTTGCTGCTGGCGGACGTGGGCCGGCTGCCGCTGCGCGCGGGCGCGCTGGACGCGGTGTTCGGCGCGGGGCTCGTCTCGCATCTGCCGCAACCGTCGCGGAATCTGAGCGAGTTGGCGCGCGTGGTGCGCCCCGGCGGCCTGCTCGCCCTGTTCCACCCCATCGGCCGCGCCGCCCTCGCCGCCCGCCACGGCCGCTCCCTCACCCCTGACGACCTGCGCGCCGAGCCCAACCTCCGCCCGCTGCTCGCCGGTTCCGGCTGGCGCCTGACGTCGTACGTCGACGAGGACGAGCGGTTCTTGGCGCTGGCGGAGCGGGAGGACTGAGACGGGAGGACCGAGAGCCGTGCCGCCGGTCTGCCTCCACGCGCGGGACCCGCTCCCCGCCCGGCTCTGCCACCATGCCTGTAACTCCACGACATGCGTGAGCAGTTATAGGCAGGGGGACGGTGGCGGCCATGATCGACCGAGTCCGCAAGGCGTGGAAGACGTGGCGCGAGCAGGTCGCGCGACGCCAGAGCGGAGCGCCGGGCAAGAGTGGGCGTGCACACAATCTCTTCGACGCGGCGGCCTCCTACGTAGTGGCGTGCGTCGAGGACGACCAGGAGCGCGCCGACGAGGCGGCGGGCTGGGTCGAGCCGAGCGCGCTGGTCTTCGGGGTCAACGAGCTGGCCTGCAGGGCGGTCATCGCCCTCGCGCGGGAGCGCGACGAGCCGCCCAGGACCGTCGCGCGCACCCTCCTCGGGCTCCCCGTCGGCTGACACACGAGCGCGAGGCACACACCGCGCACACGGGATGTCGACATGCCGTTCACGCCAGGACTACAGAAGCTCAACTGCCGCTGATTTTCCTGGTCATCGTCTACAGACCCCCCTGTACGCCGCCAGCGGGCACTGGCTAAGGTCTCGCCGGTGGAACGAAGTTCAGGGGAGGCCGGCATGACCGGAACGGACGAAGCGGCGGTCGAGGGGGACGACGCGCTGTACGTGCTGACGGCGGTGTTGCTGACCCCCGCGAAGTTCCCGAGCGTGCTCGGTGACGACTACCCGGAGGCCTGCGCGGCCCTGGGGCTCGCGCCGCTGGCCGAGGGGTACGGCCTGGTGCTCGGGCAGGACGCGCAGGGCGCGCGCTGGACCGTCGTGGTCGACGACGTGTCGCTGGTCGCCGTCGCCATCGCGTCGTGGGACTGCGGCATGGAGTACGACCTCTCGCCCGACGAGAACAGCATGGTCGCCGCGCTGCCCGGCTGGCCGCTCGCGCTCGCCGTGTCCGCGCCGGGCGTCCCCGAGCCGCACGATCCCGAGCCCGACCCCGAGTACGACGACCAGGCACCGCTGACGCCGCCCGACACGGAGACGTGGGGCCCGGCCCAGCGCCGCCTCGGGGCGGACGAGATAGCGCTTCAGTGGGCCGTGTGGCGGGAGCAGCTCGACGACTCCCAGTTCGCCACGGAGTCGGACGCCGAGGCGCCTCAGGAGGGCGACGACGCGGAGGCGGGGCCGACCGGTTCGCACGCGGGCATCCGCCGGGTCCTCACGGAGGTGCGCGGCTACGTGGACGCGCCGCCGCCCCTGGGCCGTGTGCGCTCCGCGTTCGCCTCCGGTGACTCCCGGACGCTGCGCGCCGACGGGCCGGGCTGGTCCATGGTGGCGCGGACCGACGACATCGCGTTCGTCCTGCTCGACGAGGAGCCGGGCGAGGTGCTGCCGGTCGGCCGCGGCCGGGAGCTGCCGGGCCTGCTCGAAGCGCTCGACAAGATGGCCGTACGCCCTACGTGAACCGCCGGGGCCGCACGGGACGTTCGCATCCCATGGGGCCCCGCCCGTCATGGCGGCCCCTCAGCGCCTCAGTTCCTTGCGCGAGACGCGGCGCAGCCTGCGCCGCTGGGAGGGGTCGAGCATCAGGTACGCCGCGGTGGGCGCGCCCAGCACGATGAGCAGGGCCGCCCACCAGGGCAGCCAGATCAGCAGGATGATGCCGACCGCCACGCCTCCGGCGGCGACCTTCGCGTTCTTCGACATGTGTGTGGCCTCCTTAGGGGGCGGCTCGCCCGCGCCTGAGTGGATCGAGCCCGTCCTCTACTGTGAAGAACGGGCCCGTGTCGCCCGCGGTTCCGGCGGGCGACCCTGATACATCCCTGATTCCGTGCCCCCGCGCACGGCTCGGGCGGCCTCAGATGTCGGCCCGCAGCGGCTCTCCCACTTCATACATGTGGCGCAGCGCCTGGCGGTAGGAGTCTACGAGCCCGGTCTCCACGAAGGGGATGCCGAGTTCGCGGCAGTGCGCCTTCACCATGGGCTGGGCGAGGCGCAGATGGGGTCGGGGCATGCTCGGGAACAGGTGGTGCTCGATCTGGTAGTTGAGGCCGCCGAGGAACCAGTCGGTCAGGGCGGCGCCCTTGATGTTGCGCGAGGTGAGGACCTGGCGTCGCAGGTGGCCCCACTTGTCGCCGTCCGGGTCGGGCATCTCCATGCCCTTGTGGTTGGGCGCGAAGGCCATGCCCAAGTGCAGCCCGAACAGGGCCTGGTGGAGCGCGGCGAAGACGAGCGCGTGGCCGAGCGGCATGGTGGTGAGGAGCAGCGTGACGTAACCGGCGACGTGCGCGACCAGGAGTGCGCCTTCCACGAGGCGTTCGCGGCCGCTCTGGCGGCGCAGGTCCTGGAATCCGTAGACCTTCAGGGCGAGGCCCTCGAGCAGGGTGAGCGGGAAGAAGAGCCAGGCCTGGTGGCGGGTGAGCCAGCCGCGGAACCCCGCGCGCGTGGCGGCCTGCTTGCTGGTGAAGACGAGGACGTCGGCGGCGACGTCGGGGTCCTTCTCGATGTGGTTCGGGTTGGCGTGGTGCCGGTTGTGCTTGTCGTTCCACCAGGCGTAGCTCATGCCGAGCAGCAGGTTGCCGTGGACCAGGCCGATCAGCCGGCTCGTCGAGCGGTTGCCGGTGATCTGGGCGTGGCCCGCGTCGTGCCCGATGAAGGCGGTGCGCGCGCACAGCACGGCGAGGAGGGGCGCGAGGGCGAGCACCCACCACGATCCGCCCATGAGGGCCATGCCGGTGACGACGGCGCCGAGGCAGAGGGCGTTGACCACGATGGTGCGCACGTACCAGCCGGTGCGCCGCTCCAGGAGCCCCTGTCCCTTGACGGCGCGCAACAGCGGTGTGAACTCGCTGCCCGCTTCGGAGGAGACCGGCCTGGTGGCGGGTTCCGGCATCGCTGTGACGGCCGAGGACATGACGGTTCTCCGGTCTGTGATGGGTGAGGTCGATGCGGCGGGCTACGCGTCGGCCCGACCTCAATGAACCTATGGATCACGGACCTTGATGGACCATGGCGCCACCACCCGAGTGCCGCCTGGGTTCACCCCACCTGGGACGGGGGGTAAGCCCCACCCTTAGGGGGCGAGTGATTCAGATCACGACATATGGATGCGCGTCCGGCGGTTTCGGGGGTGTACCCTCGGCGCCTCCAGGGTGAGTAGTCAAGTTTGATGAATTCGAGGACGTCGCCATCACCGAGCACACCCACACCGCTCCGCCCACCCCCTCCGAAACCACCGAACTCGCGCGCTGCGGCGCCGTGTTCACCCCCGCCGACCCGGCGCGCGCGTCGACGGTCGCCTTCTGGCGGGCCGACGGCGGCGAGCCGCCGCTGCCGGGCGCGGGCAGCCGTACCGAACTGCGCCTGGCACTGCCGGGCGACGGCGCCGTGGAGTCCGCGACGGTGCCCGCCGTGGCGCTGCCCGTACGTGCCGCGCTGCCGGTGCTCACCCGCGCGCGTACCACCGAGGGCGCCGACCGGACGGCTGCCTTCTGGGGTGCGGCGGGTCTTCTGGCGCTCCAACTCGTCGCACGCGGGCTGCTGTTGCCTGGTGTGAGCGCCGAAGGGCACGACGCGTGGCGCGCCGGTCCCCTGCGGGCCGACGACCTCGACCGGGTCAGGGAGCTGGCCGCCGCGATGCCTCCCGAGGCGCACGCCGCGGCGCTGGACGACTCCGAACCGCCGCGCCTGCACGCGCCGGAACGGCTGCTGAGGGCGTTCCTCGACGCGGTGGCCGACGCCCTGCCGCGCTCCCCCGCCGCCGCGCTGGCCGCGGGCGGTTCCGCGTTCGCGGCGCGGGCGCCGCGGCGGGTGCCCGAGCTTCGCTCGTGGGCGGGGGACGTCGCGGCGGGGCACGACGCGGGCGTGCGGATCTCGCTGCGCGTGGAGGTACCGGGGCTCGACCGGGTCGCGGACGACGAGCCCCGGGTCCCGTTCCGCGCGGTGCTTCAACTGCACAGCGTCAGCGACCCCACGCTCGTCGCGGACGCGGCGGAGGTCTGGGCCGGTACGGGCGCCTCGGGGCGGGCCTTCGGAGACCGTGCCCGGATGGACGCGCTGTTGGCGCTGCGCCGCGCCACGCGCGCGTGGACGCCGCTCACGCCGCTGCTCTCCGCGAGCGCGCCGGACGCCGTCGAGCTGGCCGACGACGAGGTCACGGAGCTGCTGGGCGAGGGCGCGCGGGCGCTGTCCGCGGCCGGCGTGGAGGTGCACTGGCCCAAGGAGCTGGCCCGCAAGCTGACGGCCCGCGCGGTGATCGGCCCGCCGGAAGGCGAGGGCGAGGGGGAAGGGCCCGACGGGCTGTCGTCCGGGGCGCCGTCCTTCCTGTCGGCGGACGCGCTGCTGGCGTTCGACTGGCGGTTCGCCCTCGGCGACCAGGAGTTGAGCCGCGCGGAGCTGGACACGCTGGCCGAGGCGAACCGGCCCGTGGTGCGGCTGCGCGACCAGTGGGTGCTCATCGATCCCGCCGAGGCGCGGCGCGCCCGCACACACCAGGACCGCAAGGTCACGCCCGTCGACGCGCTGAGCGCCGTCCTGACGGGCTCGACGGAGGTCGAAGGCCGTCGGGTCGACGTCCGCCCGACGGGCTGGCTCACGGCCCTCCGGGACCGCCTGGCCGACCCCGAGGGCATGGAGCCGGTCGGTCAACCGGCGGCGCTCGACGCCGACTTGCGCGACTACCAGGTGCGCGGCCTGAACTGGCTGGCCCGCATGACCTCGCTCGGCCTCGGCGCCTGCCTCGCCGACGACATGGGCCTGGGCAAGACCATCACCCTGATCGCGCTGCACCTGCACCGCCAGGGCTCTCCCGAGAGCGCGGGACCGACCCTGGTGGTCTGCCCGACGTCCCTCATGGGCAACTGGCAGCGCGAGATCGAGAGGTTCGCGCCGGGCACCCCGGTACGCCGCTTCCACGGCGGGCGCCGCTCCCTGGAGGGCCTGGCCGACGGCGAGTTCGTGCTCACCACGTACGGCACGATGCGCCTGGACGCCGCCCAACTCGGCTCGGTGACCTGGGGCATGCTCGTCGCCGACGAGGCGCAGCACGTGAAGAACCCGTACTCGGCGACGGCCAAGGAGCTGCGCACCATCGGCGCACGCGCGCGCGTAGCGCTCACCGGCACCCCGGTCGAGAACAACCTGTCCGAGCTGTGGGCCATCCTCGACTGGACGACGCCCGGCCTCCTGGGCCGCCTCGGCACGTTCCGTACGCGCTACGCCCACGCCGTCGAGGGCGGCAAGGACCCGGCCGCGGCGGAGCGGCTCGCGGGGCTCGTACGGCCCTTCTTGCTGCGCCGCCGCAAATCGGACCCCGGCATCGCCCCGGAGCTGCCGCCCAAGACCGAGACGGACCGCGCGGTGTCGCTCACCGCCGAACAGGCGGGCCTCTACGAAGCCGTGGTGCGGGAGACGCTCGCGGAGATCGCCGGGGCGGCCGGGTTCGAGCGGCGTGGTCTGATCGTCAAGCTCCTCACCGGACTCAAGCAGATCTGCAACCACCCGGCGCAGTACCTCAAGGAGGACAAGCCGCGCATCACCGGCCGCTCCGGGAAGCTGGAACTCCTCGACGAACTCCTGGACACGATCCTCGCCGAGGACGCGAGCGCGCTGGTCTTCACCCAGTACGTGCAGATGGCCCGCCTCGTGGAGCGGCATCTGACGGCGCGCGGCGTCCCGACGATGTTCCTCCACGGGGGCACCCCGGTCGCGGAGCGCGAGGCCATGGTGCGGCGCTTCCAGGAGGGCGAGGTACCGGTCTTCCTGCTGTCGCTGAAGGCCGCGGGCACGGGCCTCAACCTCACGCGCGCGGAGCACGTCGTGCACTACGACCGCTGGTGGAACCCGGCCGTGGAGGCGCAGGCCACCGACCGCGCGTACCGCATCGGGCAGACCCGTCCCGTCCAGGTGCACCGGCTGATCGCCGAGGGCACGATCGAGGACCGCATCGCGGACATGCTGCTCCGTAAGCGCGAGTTGGCGGACGCGGTGCTCGGCTCCGGAGAGGCCGCCCTCACGGAACTCAGCGACTCGGAACTGGCGGACCTGGTCGAACTGCGAGGGGGCACCCGATGAACCACCCGGACGACGAGATGCGCACCTTCGCGGCGCTGCCGCCCGCGCGCGGGCGGGCCTTCGCCGAAACCTGGTGGGGGCAGGCCTGGTTGAAGGCCCTGGAGGACACCGCGCTCGACCTCTCCCAACTGAAGGCGGGACGTCGCCTCGCGCGCGCGGGCGCGGTGGGCGCGGTGTCGGTCCTGCCGGGGCGGATCACAGCCGTGGTCGAGGACCGGGGCGGCGCGACGCACCGCTCGGACGTGCTGCTGCAGTGCTTCGACGAGGACGAGTGGGACCGCTTCCTGACGATGGCGGCCGAGCGGGCGGGGCACATCGCCGCGCTCCTGGACCGCGACATGCCGCCCCACCTGGTGGAGGACGCCTCCGCCGCCGGGGTCGAACTCCTGCCGGGGATCGGCGACTTGGAGCCGCGTTGCGACTGCGACGCCTGGGACCACTGCGCGCACACGGCGGCCTTGAGCTACCAGTTGGCGCGCCTCCTGGACCAGGATCCGTTCGTGCTGCTCCTGCTGCGCGGGCGCGGCGAGCGCGCGCTGCTGGACGAGCTTCAGGTGCGCAGCACCGTGTACGCCGAACCGGAGGCGCCCGGCGAGGACGACCAGGAGGCCGAGGGCGTGGACGCGGCCGAGGCGTACGCGTCGGCGTTCCTGCTGCCGCCGCTGCCGGGCCCGCCGCCGCTGCCCGAGGAGCCGGGCCTGCCGCCGTCGCTCGACACGGAGACGCCGCCGCCGGCGGGCACGGACGTCGCCGCGCTCGGCTTCCTCGGCGCGCGGGCGGCGGCAGAGGCGCACCGGCTGCTCGTGGAGGCGCTCACCCCGGGGCACGAACAGCGGCCCGCAGAACCGGAGTTGACCGTCGCACAGGACTCCGTACGGCTGGCCGCCGCGGCCCCCGACGAGCACGTCCGCGCCCGCCTCGCCGAGGCCGACGACCGCGGCCGGGAGGGCCTGGCGCTCGCCGTGCGTGCCTGGGAGTACGGGGGCGTCGCCGGGCTCGCCGTACTCGACGAGGAGTGGACGCCCGACGCGGAGCGCGCGGCACGCGCGCGTGCGGCGCTCGAAGCGGCCTGGGACGGCGACGACCGCCCGGCGCTCAAGGCCGCGCGTGGCCGCTGGAACACCGCCGACGGGCAGGCCCAACTACGGCTCGGCCGCGACGGACGCTGGTGGCCCTACCGCAAGCAGCGCGGCCGTTGGGCCCCGGCCGGCCCCGCGACCTCCGACCCCGCGTCGGCGCTGGCCGGCGCCCTCGGAGCCGCCGACGAGGACGCGTAGCCGCCGACGAAGGGGCCCCGCGCGGGACGTCCGCCACCGTGAACGTCCCGCGCGGGCCCATGGTCGGCTACCGATCCGCGGTCACCGGCTGATCCCTCGTCACTAGCGGATCGGCATGCCCGAGAGGGTACGGGCGATGACCAGGCGCTGGATCTCGCTCGTGCCTTCGAAGATCGTGTAGATCGCGGCGTCGCGGTGCATGCGCTCCACGGGGTACTCGCGCGTGAAGCCGTTGCCGCCGAGGATCTGGACGGCCTGGGCGGAGACCTTCTTGGCGGTCTCGCTCGCGAACAGCTTGGACATGGAGCCCTCGGCGTTCTCGAACTTCTTGCCCGTGGACGCCATCCAGGAGGCACGCCACACCAGGAGGCGCGCGGCGTCGATCTGGGTGCGCATGTCGGCGAGTTGGAAGGCCACGCCCTGGTTGTCGATGATCGGGCGGCCGAACTGCTCGCGCGTCTTCGCGTACTCCAGCGCCTCCTCGTAGGCGGCGCGGGCGGTGCCGACGGCCATGGCGCCGACGGCGGGACGGGAGGCCTCGAAGGTGGCCATCGCGGCGTTCTTCACGCGCTCGCCGCCCTTCTTGGCCTTCTCACGCGCGCGGGCGAGGCGCTCGTCGAGCTTCTCCTTGCCGCCCAGCAGGCAGGAGCCGGGCACCCGGACGTTCTCCAGGACGACCTCTGCGGTGTGCGAGGCGCGGATGCCGTGCTTCTTGAACTTCTGGCCCTGGGACAGGCCCGGCGTGTTCGGCGGCACGATGAAGGAGGCGTGCCCCTTGGAGCCAAGCTCCGAGTCCACAGAGGCGACCACTACGTGGACGTTGGCGATGCCGCCGTTCGTCGCCCACGTCTTGGTGCCGTTCAGGACCCACTCGTCCTTCGCCTCGTCGTAGACGGCGCGCGTGCGCATGGAGGCGACGTCGGATCCGGCGTCCGGCTCGGACGAGCAGAAGGCGGCCACCTTCACGTCGTTCACGTCGCCGTACATCTGCGGTATCCAAGTGCCGATCTGCTCCTCGGTACCGTTGGCGAGGACGCCGACGGCGGCGAGGCCCGTACCGACGATGGACAGGCCGATGCCCGCGTCGCCCCAGAACAGCTCCTCCATGGCCATCGGGATGCCGAGGCCCGAGGGGTCGAAGAACTGCTGCGCGTAGAAGTCCAGGGAGTAGATTCCGAGCTTGGCCGCTTCCTGGATGACCGGCCAGGGGGTCTCCTCGCGCTCGTCCCACTCGGCGGCCGCGGGGCGGATCACATCGGCGGCGAAGCCGTGCAGCCAGTCCCGCACTTCCTTCTGCTCGTCGTTGAGGTCCATCGTGAACTCGGCCATAACCCCTCCAGGGCGCGCAATGCATATGTTACTTGAGGTAACCCGAGTCTGTTACTCACGAGTAGCCCATGTCAACCTCCGAGTACGCGTTCGATACCGGACGGCCGTCGGGTGTTACCTTTCGCGTGCGTCAGGCAAATCGCAGGGGCGGGGAGAGAGCTCATGGAGACCACACAGCGGACCGATCAGCGAGCGGACCAGCAGTCCGCCGCCGAGCGTCGGCGGCGCGAGCTGCTGGAGGCCGCGGACCGCGTGGTGCTCCGGGACGGCCCCGGCGCCTCGATGAACGCGATCGCGGCGGAGGCCGGGATCACCAAGCCGATCCTGTACCGGCACTTCGGCGACAAGGGCGGCCTGTACGCCGCGCTCGCCACGCGCCACACGGACGCGCTGCTCGCCTCGCTGCGGGCCGCCCTGGACGCGCCGGCGGAGCGCCGCGAGCGCGTGGAGGCGACGCTCGACACCTACCTCGCGGCGATCGAGGCTCGTCCTCAGGTCTACCGCTTCCTCATGCATCCGTCGGACGGCGCCCCCGCCGATTCCGGGTTCGACGTCGGGCGGCACTCGGCGCCGCTGCTGCGGCGGATGGGCGAGGAGCTGGCCGAGGTCATCGAGGAGCGCGTGGACCTCGGGCCCCGCAGCCAGCAGCTCGCGCGCGTGTGGGGGCACGGGATCGTCGGCATGATGCACGCCGCCGGTGACTGGTGGCTCGGTGAACGGCCGTGCAACCGCGCCGAGTTGGTACGCGGCCTCGCCGATCTCCTGTGGGGTCGACTCGCCGCCGCGGGCGACAAGGTCGGCGGCCCCGGCTTCTGAACCGGGCTCCGGGCCGCCTCCGATCGCGCGGCACCGGAGTCTTTTGAGCTGTGCCGTGGCCGGCGCCCGCGGTGATGTGTGCGCCGCACCGGGCCCCTTTGAGCCGTGCCGGGGTCGGCGCCTGTCGCCATGAGCACGCCGCACCGTGCGCCGCCTTGCCCACCCTGCCGCCCAAGGCGGCAGATTGCCCAAGGCGGGTGGGGCCGGCCGCCCGGGCGGGGAGCCGGGGGTGGCGGCGGATCGCCCAAAGCGAGTAGCGGCGACCGTCGGGGCGGGGAGCCGGGGGTGGCGGCGGATCGCCCAAAGCGAGTGGCGCCGACCGCCGGGGCGGGGAGCCGGGGTTGGCGGCGGATCGCCCAAGGCGGATGGCGGCCCGCCGCCACGGGTGGGGAGCCGTAGAGCGGCGGATTGCCCCGGGTGGAGCGACGCCCCCCGTTGACCGCAGCCGCGGTCGGCCGCCGGGAGCGGCACCCCGTGAGGCCTACGCCCCCGGAGGGGGCGGGAGGGTGGGAGATAGGCGGGAAGCTCCGGACATACGGGAGGCTCCGGATATAGGCGGGAGGACGGGAAGCGGCCGAGGCCCCGACGCCCCGTACACACCTCGCTCAGCCCATCGCCGCCCTCACCTCGCTCAGCCCGCCGTCACCCTCACCTCGCTCAGCCCGCCGTCACCCTCGCCCACGGCGCCCGCGCCGCCTGCCGCAGCACCCTCCGGCGGCGCCAACCGCTGACCCGCTCCGTGTACGTACGCCCCTCCAAGTGGTCGCACTCGTGCTGGAGGCAGCGCGCGAACCAGCCCGTTCCGTGGATCACTACGGGCTCGCCGTTGACGTCGACCCCCTCCACGCGCGCGTGGTCGAAGCGGGGCGTGCCCGCTTCCAGGCCAGGGAGGGAGAGGCAGCCCTCGGGGCCGCGGATCACCTCGCCGTCGGCCTCGACCAGGCGTGGGTTCACGACGTGGCCGACGTGGCGCACATCGTCGTCGTCCTCGCAGTCGAAGACGAACACCCGCAGACCCTCGCCGACCTGATTGGCGGCGAGGCCCACGCCCTGGGCCGCGTACATCGTGGCGAACATGTCCTCGACGAGACGCGCGAGGCCGGGGCCGAAGTCCGTGACCTGCGCGCAGGGTTGGTGCAGCACGGGTTCACCGAGCAGGGTCAGGGGTCGTACGCGCCCTGAGGCGCCCGGGATCGAGCCGTGTCGCATGCCGGCAAGGGTACGTTGACGGGCAGCCGGAGCCGCGGTTCGGGCTTGTCGGAGGATCTCGATAGGCTGAGCCCATAAACGATGCCGGGGGCAGGCGCGGCGCCGTACGCAAGGAGGACCCAGGAAGATGGCAGGCAACTCGGAGTCGATGACTCCGCGCGCCAAGCTGGCCGTGACGGCCGGCCGGGCCGCGGCCAGGGTGTCGCGGGCGGCGGGCCGCGGCAGCGGATCAGTGATCGGCGGGAAGGTCGCGCTGCGGTTCGACCCCGAGCTGCTCGCGCGGGTCGCCCAGCACCTCGACGTGGTGCTCGTGTCGGCCACGAACGGGAAGACGACGACCACGCGACTGATCGCGGAGGCCCTGCGCGCCAGCGGCCCCGTCGTCTCGAACGCGCTGGGGGCGAACATGCCCGCAGGCATCACCTCCGCCCTGGCCGGCGGCGGCGACGCCCGCTACGGCGTGATCGAGGTCGACGAGAAGTACCTGGTCGGCGTCGCGCGTGACACCGACCCGAAGGCGATCGCGCTGCTCAACCTCTCGCGCGACCAGCTGGACCGCGCCGCCGAGACCCGCATGCTCGCCGAGAAGTGGCGCGAGGGCCTGTCCGGTTCGAAGTCGATCGTGATCGCGAACGCGGACGACCCGCTGATCGTCTGGGCCGCCTCCTCCTCGCCGAACGTGGTGTGGGTCGCGGCGGGCCAGGAGTGGAAGGACGACGCCTGGTCCTGCCCGGCGTGCGGCGGCGTGATGCAGCGCCCCGGTGACGACTGGTTCTGCGGCGAGTGCGGTTTCCGCCGCCCGACGGCGAGTTGGGCGCTCCAGGGCGACCACGTCGTGGACCCGCACGGCTCCGCCTGGCCGATCCACCTCCAGCTGCCGGGCCGCGCGAACAAGGCGAACGCGGCGACGTCCGCCGCCGTCGCCGCCTGCTTCGGCGTGCCACCGCAGGTCGCCCTGGAGCGCATGTACCAGGTGCAGGCCGTGGCGGGCCGCTACGACGTCGTGCAGTTCCAGGACCGTGACCTGCGGCTTCTGCTCGCCAAGAACCCGGCGGGCTGGCTCGAAACGTTCACTCTGATCGACCCGCCGCCCACCCCGGTGATCCTCTCGGTGAACGCGCGGGGCGCCGACGGCACCGACACCTCCTGGCTGTGGGACGTCGACTACACGCGGCTCGCCGGGCACCCGATCTGCGTGATCGGCGACCGCAGGCTCGACCTCGCGGTCCGCCTGGAGGTCGCGGGCCTGGACTTCCGGGTCTGCGACACGCTCGACGAGGCGGTGCAGATGTCTCCCCCGGGACGTATCGAGCTGATCGCCAACTACACCGCGTTCCAGGACGTCCGCCGCCGTGTGGGCAACTGACAGGCCGCACGACACCGAGCGCGACAGCGAAGGATCATGAGCATGAGTGACAACAGCCTGCGTCTCGTGTGGGTCTACCCCGACCTCCTGAGCACCTACGGCGACCAGGGCAACGCCCTGGTGGTGGAGCGCCGCGCCCAGCAGCGCCGCCTCCAGGTCGAGCGCTACGACGTGCGCAGCGACCAGGCGGTGCCGACCTCCGGCGACATCTACCTGATCGGCGGCGGCGAGGACCGCCCGCAGCGCCTCGCCGCGGAGCGGCTGCGTCGCGACGGCGGCCTGCAGCGCGCGGTGGCCAACGGCGCGATCGTCTTCTCGGTGTGCGCCGGGTACCAGATCCTCGGCCACGAGTTCGTGAACGACCTCGGGGAGCGCGAGTCCGGTCTCGGCCTCCTCGACGTCGTGTCCACGCGCGGCGAGGGCGAGCGCTGCGTCGGTGACGTACTGGGCGACATCGACCCGCAGTTGAACCTGCCGCAGCTCACCGGCTTCGAGAACCACCAGGGCGTCACGCACCTCGGCCCGACCGCCCGCCCGTTCGCCCGCACCCGCTTCGGAAAGGGCAACGGCACGGGGGACGGCACCGAAGGCGCCTTCAACGACACGGTGTTCGGCACGTACATGCACGGGCCCGTGCTCGCGCGCAATCCGCAGATCGCCGACCTGCTCATCAAGTTGGCGCTCGATGTGAACGCGCTGCCTCCGGTGGACGACCGCTGGTACGAGGCGCTGCGCGACGAGCGGATCGCGGCGGCCACGGCGCAGCCCGCGTAACCCCCGAAAGGGCCCGATAAGGGCACCATATGGGGCCCTTGTCGGGCCCCTTAAGGGCACCACCGCGCCCATGTGAGCAGGCCGGTCCACCAGTCGGACAGCACGTGCGGCCGGGCCCCCGGACGCCGATAAGGTACGGGGGTCCAGCCGGACGGAGCGGTCCGGTCATCGGCCCACGTTTGCAAAGGTATTCCGGGCTTATGCGTATTGGTGTCCTCACCTCCGGCGGTGACTGCCCCGGTCTGAACGCCGTGATCCGTTCGGTCGTGCACCGTGCCGTCGTCGACCACGGCGACGAGGTCATCGGCTTCCACGACGGGTGGAAGGGCCTGCTCGAGTGCGACTACCGCAAGCTGGACCTGGACGCCGTGGGCGGCATCCTCGCCCGTGGCGGCACCATCCTCGGCTCCTCCCGCGTCCAGCCGGCGCATCTGCGCGACGGCGTCGAGCGGGCCAAGGGGCATCTCGCGGACCTCGGCCTGGACGCGATCATCCCGATCGGCGGTGAGGGCACCCTCAAGGCGGCCCGGCTGCTCTCGGACGGCGGCCTGCCGATCGTCGGCGTACCGAAGACGATCGACAACGACATCGCTGTCACCGACGTGACGTTCGGCTTCGACACGGCCGTCGGCGTCGCCACGGAGGCCCTCGACCGCCTCAAGACCACCGCCGAGTCGCACCAGCGCGTGCTGATCGTCGAGGTCATGGGCCGGCACACCGGCTGGATCGCGCTGCACTCCGGGATGGCCGCGGGCGCGCACGCCGTCGTCGTCCCCGAGCGCCCCTTCGACGTGGAGGAGCTGGCGAAGAAGGTCGGCGAGCGGTTCGAGGCGGGCAAGAAGTTCGCGATCGTCGTCGCCGCCGAGGGCGCCAAGCCGCGCGCCGGTTCGATGGAGTTCGACGAGGGCGGCAAGGACATGTACGGCCACGAGCGGTTCGCCGGCATCGCCCGGCAGCTCGCGGTCGAGCTGGAGCAGCGCCTCGGCAAGGAGGCCCGCCCCGTGATCCTGGGCCACGTCCAGCGCGGCGGCACCCCCACCGCGTACGACCGCGTGCTCGCGACGCGGTTCGGCTGGCACGCCGTGGAGGCCGTGCACCGCGGCGAGTTCGGCAAGATGACCGCGCTGCGCGGCACCGACATCGTGATGACGTCGCTCGCCGAGGCCGTCCAGACACTGAAGACGGTGCCGGACGAGCGGTACGCCGAAGCCGAGTGCGTGCTCTGATCGACGCCCCGCCCCGAACTGCGTAGAACTGCCCCCGGCCGATACGACGGCCGGGGGCAGTTCTACTCTGGGGGCGCACAATCCGTACGAAACGAGCAACAGGAGCCGGCGGATGGATCACAGCGGGCACGGCATGAACATGGATCTGCCGCCGTTCACGCTGGGGCGTGGCCTGGAATGGTCGGCCGACCCCTTCTTCCTCGTCGGGTGCCTGCTGGCGCTCGCCCTCTACGGATGGGGCGTGGTGCGCCTCGCGCGGCGCGGTGACGCGTGGCCGGTGTCCCGGACGATCGCGTTCGTCGTGGGCGTGCTCACCATCGGCCTGGTGATGTGCACCAAGCTGAACGACTACGGGATGGTCATGTTCAGCGTGCACATGGTGCAGCACATGGTCATCAGCATGCTGTCGCCGATCCTGCTGCTCATGGGCGCCCCCATCACGCTCGCGCTGCGGGCGCTGCCCGTGGCCGCGAAGCGCGGCAGCAAGGGGCCGCGCGAGCTGCTCCTGTGGTTGCTGCACAGCCGCTACATGCGGATCATCACGCACCCGGCGTTCACGATCCCGCTGTTCATCGCGTCGCTGTACGCGCTGTACTTCACGCCGCTCTTCGACTTCCTCATGGGGTCCAAGGTCGGCCACATCGCGATGATGGTGCACTTCCTCGCCGTGGGCCTGGTGTTCTTCTGGCCGATCATGGGCGTGGACCCGGGGCCGCACCGGCCCGGCTATGTGATGCGGATGCTGGAGCTGTTCGCGGGCATGCCGTTCCACGCGTTCTTCGGGATCGCGCTGATGATGGCGTCGACGACGATGGTCGGCACGTTCGAGAATCCGCCCGCCTCGCTCGGCATCGATCCGCTCGCCGATCAGACGGCGGCGGGCGGCATCGCGTGGGCGTTCAGTGAGGTGCCCTCGGTCCTGGTGCTGCTCGCGCTGCTCTTCCAGTGGAAGAAGTCGGAGGACCGGCAGGCGCGCCGCAAGGACCGCGCCGCGGACCGCGACGGCGACAAGGAGCTGGAGGCGTACAACGCCTACCTGGCGTCTTTGAACGCGCGCGGGCAGTAGCGCTGCCGCCCCATTCCGGGTAACTATGTCCTTCCTGCGAGGAGGAGGGTACGAAATGCCCGGTTCCACGAAGACGATGGGTGCGTTCACCGTGGGCGGCCTGGTGGCCGTGACCGCCTACACGGTGGCGCTCGGAAGCAATGGGTGGCTCTGGTTCGGCTGGGTCGTGCTGGGCCTGCTCACGGTGGCGATGGTGGCGTCGCGCAGCAACTGACGTCAGAAGCGGAAGACGTAGCCCGTCGCCGCCTCCATCTCGCACGCGTTCCCGAAGGTCTTGTGCCAGGCGATCATCTCGCCGCGGTGGGTGCCGGTGGCCGCGACCGTCACCGGGTCGTACTGCTTGGTGCAGACCCGCGGGGTGCTCGGCAGTTCGTCGAGGTCGCCGTCCGCCACGTCGAGGGCGTCGCAGGCCTCGGCGGCGTACGGGTGGTGGCCCCGGGGCTGGGGCTCGCAGTGCAGACGGACGCCGCGGACCCAGGTGTTCTCGGCGCCGGACACGGTCAGGAAGAGGCCGCGCGGCGACTCGGGTTCGGCGGTGGTCGCGGCGTGCGCGGGGGCGGCCGCGGCGAGGGACAGGAGCGCGGCCACGGCCACGTAGACGGAACGCATGACGGGGAAACCTCCGGTGCTGGGACGTCAGGGTGGGAACAGGGCACCCGCCGGGACCGCCGCCGCCAAGCGGACGCGCCGCACAGTCCCCGCACAGGACCCGATCGGGCCCGGTCGGGCTCTCGCTTCGGCGCTGCCGATTGGTTACTGTGCGCACGCACACACTGGGGAGGGGGAGGCGAGCGGCATGTTCTACCGGTTGCTCAAATACGTGATTCTGGGGCCGCTGCTGCGGCTGATCTTCCGTCCCCGGATCGAGGGCCTGGAACATCTGCCGGAGTCCGGCGCGGCGATCGTCGCCGGCAATCATCTGTCGTTCGCGGACCACTTCCTGATGCCCGCGATCATCAAGCGGCGGATCACATTCCTGGCGAAGGCCGAGTACTTCACCGGGCCCGGCATCAAGGGACGGCTCACCGCCGCGTTCTTCCGCAACATCGGCCAGATCCCGGTCGACCGCTCGGGCAAGGAGGCCGGACAGGCGGCGATCCGCGAGGGGCTCGGGGTGCTGCGCCGCGGCGAGCTGCTCGGCATCTATCCGGAGGGGACGCGCTCGCACGACGGGCGGCTCTACAAGGGCAAGGTCGGCGTCGCCGCCATGGCGCTGAAGGCGCAGGCGCCGGTGATCCCGTGCGCGATGATCGGCACGTTCGAGGCGCAGCCGCCGGGCCAGAAGTTCCCGAAGATGCACCGGGTGACCATCCGCTTCGGCAAGCCGCTCGACTTCTCCCGCTACGTCGGGATGGACGGCGAGAAGGCGATCCTCCGCGCGGTCACCGACGAGATCATGTACGCGATCCTCGACCTGTCCGGCCAGGAGTACGTCGACAAGTACGCGGCCCTCGTGAAGGCGGAGGCCGAGGAGGAGAAGGCCCGGAAGTTCCCGCGGATGCCGCTGAGCTGACGCCCCGCGCGGACCGTGCCCTGTCCTGAGCGAAACCGTGCCCTGTCCTGAGCGAAACCGTGCTCTGCGCTGAGCAGATTCCGGCGCCCTCTCGGACCCCACGGACGTACGGTCCCGTCATGAAGAAGGCATTGGTGATCGGTGCGGCAGGGCAGATCGGGCGGCCCACGGTGCGGGCGCTCGCGGCGGACGGCTGGGCGGTGACGGCGGCCTCGCGCGGCGGCCACCGGGACCCGGGGTGGACCGGCGAGGTGCGCACCGCGCGGCTCGACCGTGAGGACGGCTCCGCGCTCGCCGCGCTGGTCGGGGACGGCGTCGAACTCGTCGTCGACATGGTGGCCTTCGACCCGGCCCACGGGCAGCAGCTCGTGGGGCTCGCCGACCGGATCGGTTCGGCGGTCGTGGTATCCAGCGCCGCGGTGTACGAGGACGATCAGGGCCGGGGCTTTCACACACAGGACCAGCCCGACGGCTGGCCGCACTATCCCGTGCCGATCCCGGAGACGTGCGGTACGGCGGCGCCTGGCGACGGCGCCAGGGCGCGCAAGGTACGGATCGAGCAGGATCTCCTTGCGCTCGGCGACCGGATGCCGACGACCGTGCTGCGGCCGTCGGCCGTGTACGGCCCGCACTGCCGCACCCCGCGCGAGCTGTACTTCGTGAAGCGGAACCTCGACGGGCGCCGCACGCGCGTGCTCGCGTACAACGGCGAGAGCCGCTTCCACCCGGCGAGCGTACGGAACCTGGCGGAGCTGGTGCGGCTCGCGGCGGCGCGTCCGGGCTCACGGGTCCTGAACGGGGCGGATCCCGACCACCCCACGGTCGGCGAGATCGGCGCGATGATCGACGCTCTCATGGGCGTCGAGACGGAGACCGTGCTCGTCGACGGACCTCCCCCGGCGCCGAACGTCGGGGACTCCCCCTGGTCCGTGCCCCGTCCGCTGCTCCTCGACATGTCCGCCGCCCAGCGCGAACTCGGGTACAAGCCGGTGACGACGTACGCCGACGCGCTGCCGGAGACCGTCGAGTGGCTCGCCGATCGGTTGCGCGAGCGGGACTGGCAGGACGGCTTCCCGAAGATGGTGGAGTCGTACACGACCGGGCTGTTCGACTACGAGGCCGAGGACGCCTGGCTGGCGTCCTCGGCCTGAGGTACTACGTATAACTCACAGCCGACTCACGGCTTGGGCGTGGCGTGCGGGGCGCACGTCACGTCCTTGTCGTCGGTCTTGCCGGTGAGCAGGTAGCTGTCGACGCGGTCGTTGACGCACGGGTTGGTGAGCCCGGTGACACCGTGCGAACCCGCGTCCTTCTCGGTGATGAGACGCGAGCCCTTGAACCGCTTGTGCAGCTCGACGGCGCCCTCGTACGGGGTGGCGGCGTCGCGCGTGGACTGCACGATGAGGACCGGCGGAAGGCCCTTGCCGGTCTTCACGTCCAGCGGCGTCTGCTGCTTGGTCTTCCAGGTGGCGCAGGGCAGGTTCATCCACGCGTTGGACCACGTCATGAACGGGTACTTCTCGTGGAGCGCGGTGTTGTCCTTGTCCCACTTGGACCAGCTGGTGGGCCACTTGGCGTCGGCGCACTCGACGGCGGTGTAGACGGCGTTGCTGTTCTCCGCCGTCGCGTTGCCCGCCTTGTCGGACATGTCCGGGGCGGCGGCGTCGACCAGGGCCTGCGTGTCACCGGCGACGTACTTGCTCCACACCTGGGCGGTGGGCACCCACGCGGAGTCGTAGTACGGCGCGCTCTGGAAGAAGGCGATCAGCTCGGCCGGGCCTACGACCCCGCCGATGGGGTTCTTCTTGGCGGCGGCGCGCAGGGTCTCCCACTGCTCCTGGACCTTGGCTCGGGTGTCGCCGAGGTGGAAGGTGGCGTCGTTCTTGGCGACCCAGTCCTGCCAGTCCTTCCAGCGACCCTCGAAGGCGATGTCCTGGTTGAGGTTCGCCTGGTACCAGATGTTGCTCTTCGCCGGGTTGACGACGCTGTCGACGATCATGCGGCGGACGTGGCCCGGGAAGAGCGTGCCGTAGACGGCGCCCAGGTACGTGCCGTAGGAGACGCCCAGGTAGTTGAGCTTCTTCTCGCCGAGGGCGGCGCGGATGACGTCGAGGTCGCGCGCGGTGTTCGGCGTCGTCATCTGCGGCAGCATCTCGCCGCTGCGCTCGGCGCAGCCGTCCGCGTACTCCTTGGCGAGCTTGCGCTGGGCGAGCTTGTCCGCCTCGGTTTCGGGCACCGGGTCGGCCTTCGGCGCCTTGACGTACTCCTGCGGGTCGACGCAGGAGATCGGCGCGGAGTGGCCGACGCCGCGCGGGTCGAAGCCGACGAAGTCGTAGGCCTTCGCCATCTTCGCGTAGATCGGGTTCTTGGTGGTCACGCGCGTCGGGAAGCGCATGCCGGAGCCGCCGGGGCCGCCCGGGTTGTAGACGAGGGAGCCCTGGCGCTCGTCCTTGGTGCCCGTGTTGCCGATGCGGTCGACGGCGAGCTCGATCTGCTTGCCGTACGGCTTCGCGTAGTCGAGCGGCACGGTGACGTACCCGCACTGGATCGGCTTCGCGAGGCCCCAGTCGGCGGGGCAGTCCTTCCAGTCGACGCCGGCCTTCTCGGCCTTCGCGGCGGCGACGGCGGCGCCGCGCGCCTGGCGATCGGCCGTGCTGGTACCGGACTTGGGGGCGTCGGCCTGGGCGGCGGGGGCGGTGACCGCACCCGCTATCAGCGCCGCCGCGGCGAACGCGCCCGCGGAGCCGATCACCGCCTTCCGGCTGCCGCGCGCTGTCTGTCTGGTCCGTCTCAAGTGGAGCCTCCCGCACATCGATTCGATCCGTACATCGATCGTGTTGCTGATCGGTACGCGGATCTTGTCGCGTGCGGGGTCCCTGACAACAGGGACGGCAGACGTTTTTTACCAATCCGATAAACGGTATGACCCGCCCCGGTGAGCGGTTCAGGCCAGTTGGCCCAGCACCGCGTCGAGCGTCCGACGCAGCCGCAGCGCGTCCGGCGCGACCGCCGTGACCAGCACGGCAGGCCCCGCGAGGGGCGTCAGCGCGGCGGTGCCGGCCTCGTCCAGAACGGCCGCAGCGGGCTTCTCCGTCTCGAACTCCGGACGTACGACGACGAGTTGGCCGAGGGCCCGGTGTCCGGCCAGTACGGCGGGGCCGTCCCAGCCGCCGGGCGCGCCCGGACCGCAGGCCAGCTCCTGGTCGAGCAGCGGACGCCCCGCGCGGTACACGGTCAGCCGGCTGGTGAGCCGCCCCGGCTCCTCCGCCACGCGCCCGAGCACCTGCTCCTCGCGCAGCACGAGCCGCGCGCCCGGCGCGAGGTCGGCCCGCGTAGTGACTCGCAGATCACTGCCACCCGCCGAGATCAACTGCTCTGGCAGCCAGTCCAGTTGAGCCCCGTCGTCCACCTTCAGCCGTACGTCGTAGTGGGCCTCGCCCTTGGCCTGTCCCGGCAGGGCGATGGTCGCGGCGATGGAGCCCATGTGCAGGTGGGCGCCCTCCTCGGCGTGGGCCTCCACGGTGCAGTGGTCGCCTCCGAGCGGGCCGCTCATGGCGCCGACCAGCATGACGCGGGCCTCGGCGGGCGTCGCGCCGCGCGTACGGCGCAGCGCGAACGAACCCTCGCTCTCCACGACCGGCAGCGCGGTCCCGCCCCGCCCGTCCCCGCATGCGCGGATCCGGGCGGCGGAGCGGACTCCGGCGGTCACGCGGTCCACGCGGCGAGCCGCTCCCGCGCCCAGGCCGCGACGTCCCCGACGCCGACCTCGGAGCGCAACGACTGGAGCACGACGGGGAGTTCGCCGCGCGCCTCCTTGGCGTCGGCCTCCATCCGCGCGAGGTCGGAGCCGACGTACGGGGCGAGGTCGGTCTTGTTGATGACGAGCAGGTCGGCGGTGGTGACACCGGGGCCGCCCTTGCGCGGGATGTCGTCGCCGCCCGCGACGTCGATGACGAAGATCTGCGCGTCGATGAGCCCCTTGGAGAAGGTGGCGGTGAGGTTGTCGCCGCCGGACTCGACGAGGATCAGGTCGAGCGGCCCGACCTCGTCCTCCAGGTCCTCGACGGCCTCCAGGTTGGCGGAGATGTCGTCGCGGATCGCGGTGTGCGGGCAGGCGCCGGTCTCCACGGCGGCGATCCGCTCGGGCGGCAGCACGGCCTCGCGCAGCAGGAACGCGGCGTCCTCGCGGGTGTAGATGTCGTTCGTGACGACGGCGAGCGAAAGCTCCTCGCGCAGCGCGCGGCACAGCGCCGCCACGGTCGCGGTCTTCCCGGAACCGACGGGCCCACCGAGCCCGATCCGCAGCGCGCGCCGGGTCCCGTCGGGCCGATGAGCGTCGGCGGAGACGGCGGAGGCTTCGTCGTTAGTGTGTCCGAGGTGCATGGTGATCCACGGCTCCAATCTGTGTACGGGCCTGTGTCCAGCCGGTCCGGCCTTCCAGCCGGGCCCGGCTCCCCAGCCCGCCCGGCGTTTGAGGGCGAGGCCGTTCAGGCCGATCAAGGGGGTCCGGGGGCGAAGCCCCCAGGGGTCGGGAACGGGAAGGGGCGGCGGGGGCGACTTCCGCTAGGACGCGAACAGCCGCACAGGCCACGCGGCATGCGCCTCGGCCCCGATCTCCAACAGCGGCGCCGACCCCGCGGGCAACGCGTCAACCCCAAGGTCGACCGCCCGCCGCGCCGCCTCCACGGCATCCGCCACCACCCGATCGAGCTCGGGCGCGAGCCGCGCCAACACCCCGGTCGCATCGAACGGGTCGAGGCTCAGCAACCGCACCACAGCGGTCGCGGCGCCCCCCACCCCCTCGTACGCGGAGCAGTACGCGGCGTCCTCCGCCCCGAGCCCGGCGGCCCGCGCGGCGAGCCCCAGCACGACCGGCTGGTGCGCGCCCTTGGGGAACTGCCGTGCCAGGGCATCGAGTTCGGCGTGCGGCCAGGTGGCACGGGCCGCCCGCATCATCTGCCGCCCGAGCTTGCGCGCGACGACCCGCAGCGCGGCGGACGGCGTACGGGCGTCGGCGGCCTCGTCGAGCACGACGGGATCGATACCGAGCGCGGCCGCCGCGGCCAACGAAGCGGTCACGACCCCACTGGTGTGCAGGCGGCCCCGGCAGAAGTCCTCCAGGGTCGCCGCGTCGGTGATGCGGCCCGCCTTGACCGCGGCCTCCGCCCCGCCGGAGTGGGCGTGCCCACCGGCGGGGAAGCGGCCGTCGGCCAGGACGAGCAGTGCCGCACGGCTCATGACGTACGCCCCGTACCGCCACGCACCCGACCCATGTGAACCGGCATCAGAAGAGGAAGTACCGCTGCGCGAGCGGCAGTTCGGCGGCCGGTGCGGGCTCGACGAGCTCGCCGTCGATGGTGACGGCGAACGAGTCGGGGGCGACCTCGACCCGCGGCAGGGCGTCGTTGTTGACCATGTCGGACTTGCCGCGCCCGCGCGTCGAGAGGATCGGCACGAACGAGCGCCCGAGCCCGAGCCGCTCCGGAAGACCGTCCTCGATGGCCCACTCGCTCGTGAAGTTCACCGAGTTGGCCTGCGGCGCCTTGCCGTACGCACCGTACATCGGGCGCGGAAGGACGGGCTGCGGGGTGGGGATGGACGCGTTGCCGTCGCCCATCTGCGCGTACGCGATCTGCCCGCCCTTGATGACGACCTGCGGCTTCACGCCGAAGAAGCGGGGGTCCCAGAGCACCAGGTCGGCGAGCTTGCCGGTCTCGACGGAGCCGACCTCGTGCTCGATGCCCTGCGAAACCGCCGCGTTGATCGTGTACTTGGCGACGTAGCGGCGCGCGCGCTGGTTGTCGGCGCGGGTGTCGCCGGGCAGGAAGCCGCGGCGGCGCTTCATGACGTGCGCGGTCTGCCAGGTCCGCATGATGACCTCGCCGACGCGGCCCATGGCCTGCGAGTCCGAGGACATGATGGAGATGGCGCCGAGGTCGTGCAGGATGTCCTCGGCCGCGATGGTGGTGGGCCGGATGCGGGACTCGGCGAACGCCAGGTCCTCGGGGACGGCCGGGTTGAGGTGGTGACAGACCATCAGCATGTCGAGGTGTTCCTCGACGGTGTTGACGGTGTGCGGCCGCGTCGGGTTGGTGGACGAAGGCAGCATGTTGGGCAGCGACACCGCGGTGATCATGTCGGGCGCGTGCCCGCCGCCCGCGCCCTCGACGTGGAAGGCGTGCAGCGTGCGCCCGGCCACGGCGTCGAAGGTGTCCTGGACGAAGCCGGCCTCGTTCAACGTGTCGGAGTGGATGGCGAGTTGGACGCCGGACTCCTCGCAGATGTCGAGGCACGCGTCGATCACGGCCGGGGTCGCGCCCCAGTCCTCGTGGATCTTGAAGCCGATGGCGCCGCCGCGCAGTTGGGCGCGCATCGAGTCCTTCGACATGGTGTTGCCCTTGCCGAGGAAGCCGATGTTGACCGGGCTGTTCTCCATCGCCGCGAACATCCGGGCGAGGTGCCAGGGTCCTGGCGTGATGGTGGTCGCCTTCGAGCCCTCGGCGGGTCCGGTGCCGCCGCCGACCAGCGTCGTGACGCCGGAGGCGAGCGCCTCGTCGAACTGGGTCGGCGAGATGAAGTGGATGTGGGTGTCGATGCCGCCCGCGGTGATGATCTTGCCGTTGCCCGCGATGACTTCGGTGTCCGGGCCGAGGACGAGGTCGGGGTGGACGCCGTCCATCGTGTCCGGGTTGCCGGCCTTGCCGATGGCCGTGATGCGGCCGTCGCGGATGCCGATGTCGGCCTTGACGATGCCCCAGTGGTCGATGATCACGGCGCCGGTGACAACGGTGTCGGGCGTGCCGTCGGCGCGGGTCGCGCGCGACTGGCCCATGGACTCGCGGATGACCTTGCCGCCGCCGAACACGGCCTCGTCGCCGGAGCGTCCTGGCCCGCCGGAGCGGTCCTCCTCGATCTCGACGAGCAGGTCGGTGTCGGCGAGCCGTATACGGTCGCCGGTCGTGGGGCCGAACAGATCGGCGTAGGCGGCACGGGACAGCTCAGGCATCGAGGGCACCTCCGGTCTCACCGCGCAGGCCGGTCACGATGCGCTTGCCTGCGAGGGCTACGAGTTCGACGTCGACGGGAATGCCGGGCTCGAAGCGAACGGCGGTGCCCGCGGCGATGTTCAGCCGCTTGCCGCGGGCGGCGGCGCGGTCGAAGTCGAGGCCGGGGTTGGCCTCGTAGAAGTGGTAGTGGGAACCGACCTGGATGGGTCGGTCGGCGGCGTTGAGCACCGTCATACGTATGACGTCGCGGCCTTCGTTGTAGGAGACCGGCTCGTCGGCGAAGAGGACCTCTCCGGGAATCATGACTGCCGCTCCCCCGTCAGACGATCGGTTCGTGGACGGTGACCAGCTTGGTGCCGTCCGGGAAGGTCGCCTCGACCTGGACGTCGTGGATCATCTCGGCGATGCCGTCCATGACGTCGTCACGGGTGAGCAACTTGCGGCCGGATGCCATGAGTTCGGCGACAGTGCGCCCGTCGCGGGCGCCTTCGAGAATGTGCGAGGTGATCAGTGCGACCGCCTCGGGGTGATTGAGCTTGAGACCCCGGGCCCGGCGCTTCTCGGCTACGTCGGCTGCCACATGGATGAGCAGTCTCTCCTGCTCGTGCGGGGTCAGTTGCACGGAATCGCACCTCACAGTCCTTCATGCCGAGCCGTGCGGGCCCGGCTGCCGCGGCCACCGCGACGGCTATAGATGTAACACACAAGAAAAGCGCACAACTGTGCGCACCCCTGCTACGAAAAACCGCTGGTGGCCTGGACCGAAAGGCTAATTGGCGGGAGTTTCAACGACGTTAACCGTCGCTTGACCCTGTCATTGCTGAACGCTGAGCGCGCTACCGCATCTCAGGGCCGCGGTGCTCGGCGGCAATACCGAACCTTTGCTGTTCGCCCGGAGCGGACGAAAGGGAGCCGATTCGTGACACGGACGTGATCACAGGCTCCTCGACGGGCTCGCCAGCGGGCTCCTTCATCGCCTCGAGTCGTTCCAGGTCGGCGGCCGAAACCAGGGCGACGAGCGGCTTGCCGTGCCGGGTGACGACGACGCGCTCCCCGCCGTACACGACGCGATTGATCAGATCGGCGAGCTCAGCCCTGGCTTGCGTCACCGGAATCTCGTAGGCCATGCTCCCCATAGTACGTCATGTACGTCCTGTACATTTTTAGAGAAGCAGGCCTTGAAGCAGGCCTTGAAGCAGGTCCTGAAGCACCGCCTTGAGGAGGCACCATGTCCCGCCCGTCCGGCCGCTATGTCCTGCCCGAGTTCACTGAGCGCACGAGCTCGGGGAGCCGCACCCTCGACCCCTATTCGAAGCTCCTGGAAGAGCGCATCGTCTTCCTCGGGACACCCGTCGACGAGGTCTCGGCGAACGATGTGATGGCGCAGTTCATGCACCTCGAGTACCTGGCGCCGGACCAGGACATCTCCCTGTACATCAACTCCCCGGGCGGCTCCTTCAGCGCGATGACGGCGCTCTACGACACCGTGCAGTACGTCAGTTGCGATGTGTCGACGACCTGTCTGGGGCAGTGCTCGTCGGTGGCGGCGGTGCTGCTCGCGGCCGGGACGCCGGGGAAGCGGATGATGCTGCCCGGCGCGCGTGTGGTGATCGACCAGCCCGCGCTGCCCGAGCCGGCCCAGGGCCAGCCGAGCGATCTGGAGATCTACGCCCGTGAACTGACGCGCATGCGGGCGCAGTTGGAGGAGCTGCTGGCCCGGCACAGCGCGCGCTCCAAGGAACAGGTCAGCGCGGACATCGAGCGGGACACCGTGCTGACGGCGCAACAGGCCCTGGAGTACGGCCTGGTGGACCACGTCGTCGAGAACCGGACCGCCACCCTGCGCTCCCCCGGCACGAGGTGACCGGCCGATGTATCCACCGGAACTTCCGCCGCTGCCCGCGCTCACCCGCGCCGAGTGCGAGCTCGTGGACCGCTATCTGGAAGTGGTCGACCTGATCGCGCGGATCAACCCGGCCCGGGGCGACGACACCTACAGCGGGCTGCGCGCCGCGCAGGCGCTGGTGAGCCGGGCGACGGAGCTGCGGGACGCGCTGACCGTGATGCACCAGCGGGGCGAGAGCCGGGTGCACGCGAGCACCCTGGCGCGGGCGCTGCGCGTCCTGGACGGGGAGCGGCGCACCAAGCGGGTCACGTTGCCGCCGGAGCCGGTCGTCTGAGGCGATCCGAAGCCGCCACGCCCCGGCCCAAACGAGCCGGATGGGGTACCCCCGTACGGCCTAGCCGCCCGTACGCCAATGAGCCCGGCAAAGTTGCGCGGCGGCTGTACTCGGACACCGGAATTCGGTGTTCCGTCCCTGGTACGCGGCTCGTCGGGCCTCCGCGGGCGGGGGCGAATGCCGCACTGTCCACCTGAACGGGTCAAGCGTGAGGAGCCTCACTTACCGCCGGTTCAACCCGGTTTCCGCGTCGGCCGTGAGTGAAGATCCGTTGCGACGACAAGCCCCCGCCGCCGCGGCGGGGCGGTCCGCGCGGACGCCGAGTCCTGCCGCCGTGCGGATGCCAGGTCGACAGGAGTGCATCGGCAGGAGTGGAGGACCCGAGCACGACGGGCCCCCGCCGCGCCTCGTCTTCAGGACGCGCCGGACGGCCCTTGGGGTGAAGCCGCAGTCCGCGGCCGGGCAACTTCGCCACCCGAACCCGACAGGTCATCCTTCACAGGCGGTTGACGAAGGGTTGCGCATGACTGCGCTCAATCGTGTTCAGTCGCCGCTGACCAGGGCGGGCACCGCCGCCGCCCTCGCCGTCGCCGTCGCGGGCGCGGGGCTCATGGTCCCCGGCGCCGCGTCCGAGGCTTCGGCGGCCACGGCATCCGTCAGGGCGCTGAACGTCGCCGCGTCCAAGAAGGGTGCGCCGTACAAGTGGGGCGCCGCCGGGCCGCACCGGTTCGACTGCTCGGGCCTCACGCTCTACTCATTCAAGAAGGCGGGCAAGAAGCTGCCGCGCACCGCCGCCCAGCAGTACAACCGGACCCGGCACATCTCCAAGTCCCATCGCACCCGGGGTGACCTGGTGTTCTTCCGCTCCGGCGGCGGGATCTACCACGTCGGGATCTACGCCGGCAAGGGCCGTATCTGGCACTCCCCGAAGACCGGGGCCGTGGTGCGTCTGGAGCGGATCTGGACGAACAGCGTGCTCTACGGCCGGGTGCGGTGAGGTGGGCGGCCGCGCTCGCGCTTGAGGGGCGCGTGCGCGGATACTCGTAGGAGATGCGCGAGCGCAACGAGACATCGCTGGAACGCGCCGATCGGAACTTCGGTGAGCTTCTTCAGGAGCTCCGGGTCACCCAGACCGGCGTGCAGTTCCTGTTCGCGTTCTTGCTGACGCTCGCGTTCACTCCCCGCTTCCCGTCGCTCGACGGGGTCCAACGCGCCACGTACGTCACGACGTTGCTCCTCACGGTCATCGCGGCCGCGCTGTTCACGGCGCCTGCCGCGGTGCACCGGATGCTGTTCCAGCTGGGTGCGAAACGGCGGATCGTACGGGTCTCGTCGCGGCTCGCCGCGTACGGGATGGCGGCGTTGGTGCTGGCCCTGAGCGGGTCCGTGCTGCTCGTGGTCGATGTGACGGTCGGCAGGGGCGGCGGGATCGCGGCGGGGGCGGGGACGTTCTGCTTCTGTACGGGGCTGTGGGGGCTGCTGCCGTGGCTGATGCGGCGGGCGGTCCTGAGGGATGATGACTGACTGGCCGTCAGGAGGCGCTGTCGGACTCGCCGTCAGGAGGCGGCTGTCGCCTGACCGTTGCCCCCATTGGCCTCCCCGTCCACCGAGGCGATCCAGGGCAGCGCGATCCATACCGTCTTGCCGCCCTCGGGGGTCGGGCGGACCGACAGGGTGCCTCCGCTCTCCGCCGTGAGGCAGCGGATGATGACCATGCCGCGCCCGTTGTCCTGCTGGACCGCGGCCGGCAGCCGCTTGGGGTAGCGGGGGTGGCTGTCGGTGACCCCGATGCGCAGCTGCTCGTCGCGCTCCAGCTCCATGTCGACGGTGAACGTCGGTGACTGGCCGAGGGTGTGCTGCACCGCGTTCGTCGCGAGTTCGGACACGATCAGGCGGATGGTGTCCGCCGCTTCGGTGCCCGACGGCATGCCCCACTCCGCGAGCACGGTGCCGACGTATGTGCGGGCGGCGGAGACCGAGGCGGGATCGCTCGGCAGCGTGACGGATGCTTCCTGGTGGTCTGCCATGTCGACGTGTCCCTTTCCCGCCGGGGTGGCTCGTCCGGCCCCGCGGATCGCTCGCGCGCGGTCCCGGCAACTGCTTCGCGCCAGATTGCCACTTGCACGTCCCACTGTGGTGCCGATCCCCCAAGATATGCATATATCTGTCGCTCGATGCGGTGAACTCTGCGACGGTAGACCGTATTTGGGCTGGCGCACGCGCCGTCCTCTACCGTCTGCTCTGATACGCACCCCCGTGCGGGCCGGGAGGGAGCCCGGCCGGGTGGCACGAGGAGTCCGAGGAGTCCCTCATGAAATACGGTCCCGCGGTACGCCGTCGTAAGCTCGGCGCCGAATTGCGTGCGCTGCGCGTGCAGGCCGGCCTCACGAGCGGGGAGGCGGCCCGGCTCGTCGGCTGGCACCAGTCGAAGGTGAGCCGGATCGAGACAGGCCGCAGTGGCGTGAAGCCCACGGACGTGCTGCGGCTGCTCGACGCGTTCGAGGCCCGTGATCCCCAAGTCCGCGATCTGGTGGTCGCGTTGGCGGGTGTCCAGGAGGTCGGCGGGCACCACTGGTGGCACGCGTACCGGGGGCTGCTGCCGCCCGCGTACCGCGATTTCATCAGCCTGGAGTCACAGGCGTGCCGGATCAGGACGCTGGAGACGAGCGTCGTGCCGGGGCTGCTCCAGACGCCCGAGTACGCGCACGCCGTGACCCGTTCCGTGCTGAACGGGGCGCCGGACCGGCACATCAACGCGCTGGTGGAGGTGCGCCTCGCCCGCCAGGACGTGCTGCGCGCCGAGCCGCCGCTGCAGCTGACCGCCGTGCTCGACGAGGCGGTGCTGCGCCGGGAGGTCGGCGGCAGCGGAGTGTTGAAACGGCAATTGGCACACCTCGCCAAGGCCGCATACATGCCCCATGTCAGGATCCATGTGCTTCCGTTCTCGGCGGGGGGCCATATCGGCCTGACGGGACCTTTCGTTGTGTTCTCTTTTCCGAACACTTCTGATCTGGATGTGGTTGTTCTCGACCATTTGACGAGTAGCCTCTACCTCGAGCGGAAAGAAGACCTCAAGGCGTACACGGACGCCTTCGACGCTCTTCTGCTCCATGCCAGGTCACCCGAGGATTCACTGGAATTCATCGCTGAGATCGCCGGGTAAGCGAGGTCGCCGACACCTCGTCGTGCGCCGGCACCGCGTGAGGAGGCACCATGACCACACTGCCTCGGAAGGTTCCATGCGTTCCTACCGTTGCTCGCAGCACGTCGCTGAGCGGCGCCCGATGGCGGCGCAGCAGCCGCAGCACGGGCGCCAACAACTGCGTGGAGACGGCCCCGTTGAGCGCGGGGTCGACGGCCGGACTGCTGGCCGTCCGTGACTCCAAGCGCACGACGGGCCCCGCCCTGCTGTTCACGTCCACGACGTGGCGGAGGTTCGTCAACTCCCTGCGGTAGCGGATGCGTTGGGAGCATTGCGGCTGATCACCCGTACGGCCTCGGCGACTTCGGTCGCCGTCAGGTCGGCGCGGGCGGTCAGCCGCAGCCGCGCGATGCCGTCGGGCACCGATGGCGGCCGGAAGCACCCCACCGAGAGCCCCGCGTCCCGGCAGTGGGCCGCCCAGCGCACCGCGGCGTCCGGCGAAGGGGCGCGCACGGAGACCACGGCGGCGTCGGGGCGCACAGCCAACAGACCTTCCGCCCCGAGGAGTTGATGCAGCGACGTCGCCACGTCCCGGGCCCGCGCCGCGCGTTCGGGCTCGCGGCGCAGGAGGCGCAGGGCCGCGAGGGCGGCGCCGCAGGCGGCCGGGGCGAGGCCGGTGTCGAAGATGAAGGTGCGGGCCGCGTTGACGAGATGGTCGATCACGTGGGCCGGGCCGAGGACCGCGCCGCCCTGGCTGCCGAGGGACTTGGAGAGGGTGACGCCGACGACGGTGTCGGGCGCGCCCGCGAGGCCCGCCGCGTACGGGACGCCGCGGCCGCCGGGGCCGACGACGCCGAGGCCGTGGGCGTCGTCGATGATGAGGCCCGCGCCGAACTCCCGGGCGGCGTCGGCGAGTTCTCGTACGGGAGTCCGGTCGCCGTCCACCGAGAACACCGAGTCGGTGACGACGACGGCGGGGCCTTCGTGGGTGTCCAGCGCCTTGCGGACGGCTTCGGGGTCCGCGTGCGCGGCCACTTGTGTGGTGCCACGGGCGAGGCGGCAGCCGTCGATCAGTGAGGCGTGGTTGCCCGCGTCGGACACGATCAGCGAGCCGCCCGGGGCGAGGGCGGTGACGGCGGCGAGGTTCGCGGCGTATCCGGAGGAGAAGACGAGGGCCGCCTCGAAACCGCAGAACTCGGCGAGCTCGCGCTCCAGTTGGGCGTGCAACTCGGTGCTGCCGGTCACCAGGCGGGACCCGGTGGCGCCGCCGCCCCACCTGCGGGCGGCCTCGGCGGCGCCCTCGACGACCTCGGGGTGGCGGGCGAGGCCCAGGTAGTCGTTGCTCGCGAGGTCGAGCACCGGGCTGTCCGCGGGGCGCGGGCGCAGGGTGCGCACGAGCCCGGCGGCCTCGCGGGCGCGGTGCTGTGCGCCGATCCAGCCGAACGCACGTGTGTGGGCCGTCGTCATGACTCCCCCGTCGGATCCCGTGGTTTGTAGGTAATGCACAGACACTAGCGGCCGCGCCACTTGGGCAGGGTGTGGCAATACCCACACGACGTACGCCGTCCTTTGTAGAGAGTCTCCTTTCGCCGAAGCCGTCGCATGGGTAAGGATCAGTGCCCATGGACCTGCTGAACACGCTGGTGGACAAGGGGCTTCGGCGCGAACTGCCGAGCCGTGAAGAGGCGCTCGCGGTACTCGCGACGTCGGACGACGAACTGCTCGATGTGGTGGCCGCGGCCGGCAAGGTGCGCCGCGAGTGGTTCGGGCGCCGGGTGAAACTCAACTATCTGGTGAACCTCAAGTCGGGCCTGTGCCCGGAGGACTGCTCGTACTGCTCGCAGCGCCTCGGTTCGAAGGCGGAGATCCTCAAGTACACGTGGCTGAAGCCGGACGAGGCCTCGAAGGCGGCGGCCGCCGGGGTCGCGGGCGGCGCGAAGCGGGTGTGCCTGGTGGCGAGCGGGCGCGGCCCGACGGACAAGGACGTGGACCGGGTCGCGAAGACCATCGACGCCATCAAGTCCGAGAACGAGGACGTTGAGGTGTGCGCCTGTCTCGGCCTGCTCGACGACGGTCAGGCGGAGCGGCTGCGCGGCGCGGGAGCGGACGCGTACAACCACAATCTGAACACCTCCGAGGCGACGTACGGCGACATCACGACGACGCACACGTACGCGGACCGCGTCGAGACGGTGAAGAAGGCGCACGCGGCGGGCCTTTCGGCCTGTTCAGGGCTGATCGCGGGGATGGGCGAGAGCGACGAGGACCTGGTCGATGTCGTGTACGGGCTGCGGGAGTTGGACCCGGACTCGGTGCCGGTGAACTTCCTGATCCCGTTCGAGGGGACGCCGCTGGCCAAGGAGTGGAACCTGACGCCGCAGCGGTGCCTGCGGATCCTGGCGATGACGCGCTTCGTGTGCCCGGACGTCGAGGTGCGGATCGCGGGCGGGCGCGAGGTGCACCTGCGCTCGATGCAGCCGCTGGCGCTGCACATCGCCAACTCCATCTTCCTGGGCGACTACTTGACGAGCGAGGGGCAGGCCGGGAAGGCCGACCTCGACATGATCGCGGACGCCGGGTTCGAGGTGGAGGGCGCGGATCAGGTGACGCTGCCGGAGCACCGGGGACCCGACGACGTCGCCGTACGTCGCCGGGGCGCGGGGACGGATCTGGCGCCCAATGCCTGAGCCCGACGTCGCGGAGTTGCTGGAACTCGACCGGCGGCACGTCTGGCACCCGTACGGTCCGATGCCCGGCAAACAGCGGCCCCTGGTCGTGGAGTCCGCGGCCGGGGTGCGGCTGCGGGTCGCCGGGCACGGCGAGCTGGTGGACGGGATGTCCTCGTGGTGGTCGGCGATCCACGGCTACAACCACCCGGTGCTCAACGAGGCGGCGCGCGGCCAGTTGGAGCGGATGAGCCATGTCATGTTCGGCGGGCTCACGCACGAGCCCGGCGTACGGCTCGTGGAGCGCCTCGTCGACATGTCACCGGAGGGTCTTGAGCATGTGTTCCTCGCCGACTCGGGGTCGGTGTCGGTCGAGGTCGCGCTCAAGATGTGTCTGCAGTACTGGCGTTCGCTGGGCCGCCCCGAGAAGCGTCGGATGCTGACGTGGCGCGGCGGGTACCACGGCGACACCTGGCAGCCGATGTCCGTGTGCGACCCGGAGGGCGGGATGCACGGGCTGTGGGCGGGGGTGCTGCCGGAGCAGATCTTCGTGGACGCGCCGCCTTCGGGCGGGTACGACGAGGCGTACGCCCAGCGGCTGCGGGAGGCCGTCGAGCGCCGCGCGCACGAGGTGGCGGCCGTGATCGTGGAGCCGGTGGTCCAGGGTGCCGGTGGCATGCGGTTCCACTCCCCCGCGTATCTGCGGGTGTTGCGGGAGGCCTGCGACGCGCACGGTGTGCTGCTGGTCTTCGACGAGATCGCCACGGGGTTCGGGCGGACCGGGGAGTTGTTCGCGGCCGGGCACGCGGGGGTTTCGCCGGATGTGATGTGTGTCGGGAAGGCGTTGACCGGTGGCTATCTGACGATGGCGGCGACGCTGTGCACGGCGCGGGTCGCCGAGGGGATCTCGCGGGGCGAGGTGCCGGTGCTCGCGCACGGGCCGACGTTCATGGGGAACCCGCTGGCGTCGGCGATCGCCTGCGCCTCGATCGACGTGCTGCTCGGGCAGGACTGGCGGGGTGAGGTCAAGCGGATCGAGGCGGGGTTGGGCGAAGGCCTCGCGGAGGCGCGGGAGTTGGACGGGGTGCGGGATGTCCGTGTCCTCGGTGCCATCGGCGTCGTACAGCTCGACCACGAGATCGACATGGCGGCGGCCTCGCGGGCCGCGATCGCGGAGGGGGTGTGGCTGCGGCCGTTCAGGGACCTCGTCTACACGATGCCGCCGTTCGTCACGAGCGACGAGGACGTGGCACGGATCGGTCGCGCGGTGTGCGCTGCCGCGCGGGAAGGGTGAGGAAGGGTGAGTGGTGTGTTGTCGGGCGTGCTCTGTGTGAGCGGGACCGGGACCGAGGTCGGCAAGACCGTGACGACCGCCGCGCTCGCGGCCGTCGCGGCACGGGCCGGGCGTTCGGTGGCCGTGCTCAAACCGGCGCAGACGGGCGTCGCGCCCGGGGAGCCGGGGGACGTGGACGAGGTGGTGCGGCTCGCGGGGGACGCGGTCACGGGCGTCGAGTTGGCGCGGTACCCGGAGCCGCTGGCGCCGGGCACTGCGGCGGCGCGGGCCGGGCTCGCACCCGTACGACCGGATCAAGTGGCGGACACCGCCGCGAAGTTGGCGGCCTCGCACGACCTCGTGCTCGTCGAGGGGGCGGGCGGGCTGCTGGTGCGGTTCGACGAGGAGGGCGCGACGCTGGCGGACGCGGCGGCGCTGCTCGGGGCGCCGGTGCTGGTGGTCGCGGCGGCGGGCCTCGGCACGCTGAACTCCGTGCAGTTGACCGGTGAGGCGCTGCGGGCGCGGGGCCTGCGGCAGGCGGGCGTCGTGATCGGCAGCTGGCCGCAGGCCCCGGGCCTCGCGGAGCGCTGCAACGTGGCCGACCTGCCGGTGGTCGCGGACGCCGAACTGCTGGGCGCGGTGCCGGAGGGCGCCGGGGCGCTGCGCCCCGAGGTGTTCCGGGAGCGTGCCGGGGGATGGCTGGGCCCTGGGCTCGGCGGGGTGTGGGACGGGGCGGCGTTCGGACAAGCTGCCGGAGGCAGAGCCGGGAGGGCGGCGTGAACGGGGTGGAGCAGGTCACCGTGCCTCGGGCCGTGCGGGGGTATCCCGGGGTCGCGTTCGGGGGGTATGTGGCGGGGCTGTTGGCCGGGCGGGCGGTGGGGCGCACCGTGCGGGTGGACTTTCGGCTGCCCACTCCCGTGGAGGTTCCCGTCGAGCTCGCGGGGGACGGGGACGGTGGGGCGGTGCTCACCGGGGGCGACGGGGTGCTCGCGACGGCCACGGCCGGTGAGTTGGACCTCGACGTGCCGGAACCGCCGTCCTGGGACGAGGCGTCGGCGGCGGCCGAGGCGTACCGCGCGGACCCGCCCGAGGGAACCGTGGACTGTTTCGGGTGCGGGCTCGACCGCACGCCCGACACCGGCCTTCGCCAGCACTGCGGCATCATTCCGGGGCGGGACCTGGTCGCCACCGCGTGGTCGGCCGGGCCCGCGCTCGCCGACGCCGAAGGGCGGCTGCGGCCCGAAATGGTGTGGGGCGCGCTCGACTGCCCCGGGAACGCGGCGGGCCGGATGCTCGGCACGCAGCGCGAAGGCTCCGTGACGGCCTCCCTCACGGCGCGCGTCCTGCGCCCCGTACCGGCGTCCTCGCCCCTGCTGTCCTACGCGTGGGTCCTGGACGAGACGGGCCGCAAGCACCGCCTGGGTGTCGCGCTCGCCGCACCGGACGGCGACCTCTACGCGCTCGCGTCGGCGCTGTGGCTGGACCCGCGCCGCCCCTGAGGCCGGGAAGGCGGGGTCCTTCCCGGTCCCGGAGGGGAACACTTCCGGTGGGGGGATGCGCCCGGCGAAGGAGGCCCCATCGTGGACAACGGACGGCTAGGCGGCTCGGCGGCGGTACGGCGCCGAGGGCGCAGGGAGCGGGGCGCGGTGCACCATCCCGTGTTCGCCCGGTACTACGCGCAGGTCATCGAGCGGGCCGAGCCCGTCATGGCGCCCGTGCGCACGGAGCTCGTCGCGGGACTGGCCGGGCGCGTGCTCGAGATCGGTGCCGGGACCGGTATCGGTTTCGGGTACTACCCGTCGACCGTCTCCGAGGTCGTCGCCATCGAACCCGAGCGCACTCTGCGGCGGCTCGCCGTCGACGCCGCGCAGCGCGTGGCCGTGCCGGTCGACGTGGTGCCCGGCGCGGCGGAGGCGCTGCCCGTGAAGAGCGAGGGGTACGACGCCGTGGTGCTCAGCACCGTACTGTGCAGCGTCCGTGACGTGGACCGGGCCCTCGGAGAGGTGCGGCGGGTGCTGCGGCCGGGCGGCGAGGTGCGGTTCTTCGAGCACGTACGGGCCCCGGGGCGCGGAATGCGGCTGGTGCAGGGAGCCCTCGACCGGACCATCTGGCCGTTGTGCGTGGGCGGTTGCCATCTGCGGCGGGACGCGCTCGGCGCGCTGCGCGCCGCCGGGTTCGAGCTGGGCGAGCATCGCGCGCTGACGATGCCGGGGCACGGGGCGCGGCAGCCGATGTCGTACTGCGTGCTGGGCGCCGCGACCCGGCCGTAGCCGGCTCACAGGCACCAGGTGCGCGGTTCCCTCTCGATGTCGTGGACGTCGGCCGTCGCGTAGATCGCGGCGCCGACGATCGATCGCGTACGCCTCTCCACACCTTTGATCCCCCGCTGTACCCTCGCGGGCCGGACGGTGAAGGGGCCCCTAATGCCGATGGACAGGCCGGACACACCGAATACGCCGAATACTCCGAACTCGCCGAACCCGCCGAACCCGCCGAACTCGCCGAACTCGCCGAACTCCGACGCGGCGGCGTGGCTGCGCGTCTGGAGTCACCGCGAGGACCTGCTCAGGGTCGCCCGGCGCAGATCCATGACTCCGGAGGACGCCGAGGACGCGGTGCACGAGGCGATGCTGCGGGCGGCGGAGCGGCCGGGGCTCGACGACGAGCGGCTCGGCGGGTGGCTGACGACCGTGACGATGCGGCTGTGCGTCGACCGGTACCGGCAGGTCAGGCGGGAGGCCGAGGTGCATCGCAGCCCGACCCTCCGGGTGCCGGGGCCGGTGCCGGTCGAGGAGGCCGTGTGCGATCGGGACGAGGCGCGGTGGCTGGCAGCGCGCAGTGCGCAGTTGCCTCAGCGGCAGGCGGAGGCGTTGCGGTTGAAGGCCGAGGGGCTCGATGTGGGGGAGGTGGCGGTGCGGATGCGGCTCGGGTACCGCACCGTCGAGTCGTTGCTCGCGCGGGCGCGGCGGACGTTGCGGGCGACGTTGGCCGGGACGTTGGGGTTGGGGTTGGTTGTGTGGGGGCGGGCGAAGGTGATCGGGGGTGGGGCGGCGCAGGCGGTGTTGGTGTCGTCGGCGACGGTGGGGGTGGTGGTGGCGGGGTATGTGGTGCCGGGTGGGGGTGGTGCCGCTGGTGCCAACCCGGGCGTGGGCCCTGGTGTTCGGGCCGAGCCGGGTCCCGGTTCCAGTTCCGGTGCCGCCGGGCGGGTGGTGGCCGAGCCGGGGGTGGTGGAGTCGTCCACGGGGCGGGTCACCGGGGTTGTTCCTCGTGGGCGTGAGGTTCGGGATGTGTCGGCGACGGCGACGGCGCGGGCGCCGGGGTGGCGGGAATCGGGTGATGTGGTGGGCCTGCGCCCGCGGTTGGCGTTGCCGTCGGTGACGTTGCTGGGCCTCACGATCTCGCTGCCCGCGCTTCTGCCTACGCCGCGGGGCTCTGCCCCGGACCCCGCGCCTCAATCGCCGGCGGGGCTTGATTTGCCCACGTCACCCCCAGAACCCCTTGATTTGCCTCGCTCGCCGACGAGGCTTGAATTGCCCACGTCACCCCCAGAACCCCTTGATTTGCCTCGCTCACCGACGAGGCTTGATTTGCCCACATCACCCCCAGAACCCCTTGAATTGCCCCGCTCGCCGGCGGGGCTTGATTTGCCCACATCACCCCCCGCACCGCTTGATTTGCCTCGCTCGCCGACGAGGCTTGATTTGCCCACGTCACCCCCAGAACCGCTTGAATTGCCCACATCACCCCCCGCACCGCTTGAATTGCCTCGCTCACCGGCGAGGCTTGATTTGTTCGATTCGCCGCACGCGACCAGGTCGCCACCAACCCCACCCCCCGCTCCCCCTTCCCCGAGGACCCCCGAAAAAAAGTCCGCCCCCATTGCGACGGACCGGCCCTCCCTCCCCGTAGAGCACATGTCAGAAGTGCGTCGCGGTGACGGGCGGAGGGGGAGCGGGTGGGGGTTGAGATCCGGGTGGAAGGGCTTGCCAAGTCGTTCGGGCGGCAGCTCGTCTGGCGGGATGTTTCGCTGACGCTGCCCGCCGGGGAGATCTCGGTGCTGCTCGGCCCCTCGGGGACGGGGAAGTCCGTGTTCCTGAAGACGCTCGTGGGGCTGCTGAAGCCGGACCGTGGGTCCGTCGCCGTCGCGGGGCGTGACATCACGCGGCTGCGCGAGCACGAACTGTACGACGTGCGGCGGTTGTTCGGCGTGATGTTCCAGGACGGCGCGCTGTTCGGGTCGATGAGCCTCTTCGACAACATCGCGTTTCCGTTGCGCGAGCACACCCACAAGAGCGAGGGCGAGATTCGGCGGCTGGTCCTGGAGAAGATGGACATGGTGGGGCTGCTGGGCGCCGAGGAGAAGCTGCCCGGGGAGATCTCCGGCGGGATGCGCAAGCGCGCGGGGCTCGCGCGGGCGCTGATGCTGGATCCGCAGATCGTGCTGTGCGACGAGCCGGACTCCGGGCTCGATCCCGTACGGGTCGCGTACATCAGCCAGTTGATCGTCGACCTGAACGCGCGGACCGGCGCCACGTTCCTCATCGTGACGCACGACATCGCGTCGGCCCGCACCGTCCCCGACAACATCGGCCTGCTGTTCCGGCGCGAGCTGGTGCTGTTCGGGCCGCGCGAGCGGTTGTTGACCAGTGATGAGGCGGTGGTGCGGCAGTTCCTCGACGGGCGTACGGAGGGTCCGATCGGGATGGCGGAGGAGAAGGACGCCGCGCTCGTCGAGGAGGAGTTGGCGCGGATCGCCGAGGTCGCCCACAGCGGTGCCGAAACCACTCGTACCCCTCCCCCGCGGCTGCTTCCCGGGCCCGGCATCGTCCGGCCGGCCCGCTGGGAGGAGATCGCGCGGCGCGAGGCCGAGGCGCATCCGCGTCAGGGGGCGGGCGCATGAGCCTGTCGCCCACCGCGGGGCTGCGGCACGCGGGCGGACTGTTCGCACTGGCCCTCGATGTGCTGCGGATGCTGCCCAAACGGCCGTTCCAGGCAAGGGAGTTCATTCAGCAGGCGTGGTTCGTGGCGAGTGTGACGATCGTGCCGACCGCACTCGTGTCGATCCCCTTCGGGGCCGTCATCGCGCTGCAGATCGGGAGCCTGACCCGGCAGCTCGGCGCGCAGTCCTTCGCCGGTGCCGCCTCGGTGCTCGCGGTGCTGCGGGAGGCCTCGCCGATCGTGACGGCGCTGCTGATCGCGGGCGCGGGCGGCACGGCGATCTGCGCGGACCTCGGGGCGCGGAAGATCCGTGAGGAGATCGACGCGATGCGGGTGCTCGGCATCGACCCGGTGCACCGGCTGGTGGTGCCGCGGGTCCTCGCCTCGATGGTGGTCGCGGTGCTGCTGAACGGGCTGGTGTCGGTGGTGGGTGTCGCGGGTGGCTATGTCTTCAATGTCCTTCTGCAGAACGGGACTCCGGGCGCCTATCTCGCCTCCTTCACCACGCTCGCGCAGCTCTCCGACCTGTGGGCGGCGGAGGTCAAGGCGCTGGTGTTCGGGGCCATCGCCGCGATCGTCGCCTCGTACAAGGGGCTCACCGCGAAAGGCGGGCCGAAGGGGGTGGGGGACGCGGTGAACCAGTCCGTGGTCATCACGTTCATGCTGCTCTTCGTCACGAACTTCGTGCTGACGGCGGTGTACTTCCAGGCCGTCCCGCAGCGGGGGTAGCGGATGCGGTGGCTGGAAGGACTCGGCGTACAACTCGTCTTCTACGGGCGGGCGTTGGCGTGGACGCCGCGGACGCTGCGCCGGTACAAGAGGGAGATTCTGCGGCTGCTCGCCGAGGTGAGTTTCGGGCGGGGAGCGCTCGCCGTGATCGGCGGCACCGTCGGCGTGATCGCGTTCCTGTCGTTCTTCACCGGCACGGAGGTGGGACTTCAGGGGTACGCGGCGCTGCAACAGCTCGGCACCTCGAACTTCGTGGCGTTCCTCTCCGCGTACTTCAACACCCGGGAGATCGCCCCGCTGGTGGCCGGTCTCGCGCTGTCGGCGACGGTCGGCGCCGGGTTCACGGCGCAGCTCGGCGCGATGCGGATCAATGAGGAGACGGACGCGCTTGAGGTCATGGGCGTCCCGTCGTTGCCGTATCTGGTGACGACGCGGATGATCGCGGGGTTCGTGGCCGTGATTCCGCTGTACGTGATCGGGCTGCTGTCGTCGTATCTCGCCGCGCGGACCATCACCACCTTCTACTACGGGCAGTCGGCGGGCACGTACGACCAGTACTTCCACCAGTATCTGCCGCCGGTCGACGTGCTGTGGTCGTTCGGGAAGGTGCTGGTCTTCGCCGTCGTGATCATCCTGGTGCACTGCTTCTACGGCTACTACGCGCGCGGGGGCCCGGCGGGCGTCGGGGTGGCGGTGGGGCGGGCCGTGCGGACCTCGATCGTGGCGATCAACGTCGTCGACTTCTTTCTGTCCCTTGCCATTTGGGGCGCGACCACGACCGTACGGATCGCGGGGTGAGCGGCGCGTGAGAGCACTCAGCGTGAGAGCACTCAGCATGAGAGCACTCCAACTGCGCTTGTACGGGCTGGTGTTCATCGTCGTGCTCGGGCTTCTGGTGGGGCTGTCCGTCGCCGCGTACGAGCAGCGGTTCACGCCCGTTGTACGTATAACCCTGGAGGCGGACTCGATCGGCAACCAGCTCGACGAGCGGGCCGACGTCAAGCTGCGCGGCGTGCTCGTCGGCGAGGTGCGGTCGGTGCGGGCCGACGGGGCGAAGGCGACGCTCGGGCTCGCGCTGAAGCCGGAGCACGTCGCGGCGATCCCCGGCGACGTGCACGCGCGGCTGCTGCCGAAGACGCTGTTCGGCGAGAAGTACGTGGACCTGGTCGCCCCCGAGCACGCGAAAGGGCGGTCCATTCGTGCGGGTGACGTGATCACGCAGGACCGGACGCGGGTCGGCACCGAGGTGCAGCGGCTGCTCGACGATCTCCTGCCGTTGCTGCGGGCCGTGCGGCCCGCCGAACTCAACGCCACGCTCAGCGCGTTCGCGGGGGCGCTGGAAGGGCGCGGCGACCGGATCGGCGACAACCTCACGCGCGTCGCCGACTACCTGCGCGCACTCAACCCGCACCTGCCGGCCCTCAGCGAGGACATCACACGGCTCGCCGACGTCGCCGATGTGTACGGGGACGCGGCGCCCGACCTCCTCGACACCCTGCGCAACACCGTCACCACGAGCCGCACGCTGGTCGAGAAGCGGGACCGGCTCGCGTCCGCGCTCGCCGCGACGACCGGTGTCGCGGGCACGGCAGAGGGCTTCCTCGACAGGAACGGCGACCGTCTCATCACCGTGAACCGCGTCGCCCGCCCCACGCTTGATCTGCTCGCCCGCTACGCGCCCGAGTACCCGTGCCTCCTCGACGGTCTTGTGACGCAGGACAAGCTGTCCCAGAAGGTGTTCGCGGGTGGCCGGATGCACATCACGTTGGAGGTCGTACAGCCCCAGCAGCCGTACCGGCCGGGCGAGGAGCCGCGCTACGGCGCCCGTACCGGGCCCGACTGCCACGGCCTTCCGCACCCCGAGGTGCCTTCGCCGAGCATCCAGCACGAGGACGGTTCGAAGCACCGGACGCCCGGACTGCCGATCGAGCTGCCGGGCCTGCCGATCGAGCGGCCCGGCCTGTCCGACGCCTCCGCGACGCGCGCCGAGCAGCACGCCGTCGGCGCGCTCGTGGCGCCCGTGCTCGACGTACCGGCGGACGAGGTGCCGCCGGTCGCGACGCTGCTGTTCGGGCCGCTCGCGCGCGGAACGGGGGTGAGCGTCACATGAGTCCGGGGAAGACCTCCCCCGCCCGCCGGGCCACCGGGCCGCTCGTCAAGTTCGGCCTCTTCGCCTTGGTGACGGTCCTCGCCACGGCGCTCCTCGCCGCCACCATCGGCAACCTCTCCGGCGACGACGAGGACACGTACCACGCGGTGTTCAGCGATGTGACAGGTCTGGAGGACGGGGACGACGTGCGGGTGGCCGGGGTGCGGGTCGGCCAGGTCGAGGACATCCGCATCAAGGACAGGACCCTCGCGGAGGTCACCTTCACCGTCACCGCCGACCGCCCGCTGCTGCGCGGCACGGGCGCCGTCATCCACTACCGGAACCTCGTCGGGCAGCGGTACGTCGCGCTGACCGAGGGCGCGGGCGACCGCACCCGGCTCGCGCCCGACGGCACGATCCCGCTGTCCCGCACGCGTCCCGCGCTCGACCTGAACACCCTGCTGAACGGCTTCAAGCCGCTGTTCGCCGCGCTCAGCCCGCGCGACGTCAACCAGCTCGCCACGGAGATCGTCAGGACGCTCCAGGGGGAGGGCGGCACCGTCGACAGCCTGCTCACGCACACCGCCTCGCTGACCACGACGCTGGCGAACCGCGACAAGCTGATCGGCTCGGTGATCGACAACCTGAACACGGTCCTGAAGACCCTCGACGAGCGCGGCGCCCGGTTCGCGGGACTCCTCAAGCAGCTGCGAAGGGTGGTGTCCGGCCTCGCCGCCGACCGGGGGCCCATCGGGGAGTCGCTCGTCGGCATCGGCGATCTGACCGCGGCCACGTCGGGGCTGCTGAAGGACGCGCGGCCGCCGCTCAAGGACGACATCGCGGGCCTCGGGCGGCTCGCCGGGACGCTCGACGACAACGACAAGACCGTGGAGGGCGTGCTGCGCAGGCTGCCGAACAAGCTCAACAAGCTGACGGGGACGGCGAGTTACGGCTCGTGGTTCAACTTCTACCTCTGCGACTTCGACGGCCGGATCGTGCTGCCGAGGACGAAGCAGATCCTCACGCCGAAGGTGCACATCGCGAGGGCGAGGTGCGACTCATGAGACGGCCTGAACGACCGGGATGGCCGGGATGGCCGAGGCGGGGGCGGCAGGGACGACCGCGAGGTGGCCTGCGTACTCCGTTCCGCGAGCGGAATCCCGTGGTGATCGGGGCCGTCGGCGTCACCGTCATCGGGGTGCTCACGTTCGCCGCCTTCAACGTGAGCAGCCTGCCGCTGATCGGCGACGGCGACACGTACAGTGCCGCCGTCTCCGAGGCGGGCGGCCTCAAGTCGGGCGACGAGGTACGGATCGCGGGCGTGAAGGTCGGGAAGGTCAAGGACGTCGACCTGGACGGCGCGCACGTCCGGGTCACCTTCGCGATCAAGGGGGACCCGCACTTCGGCACCCGTACCGGCGCCTCGATCCGCGTCAGGACGATCCTCGGTGCCAAGTACCTCGCCCTGTACCCCAAAGGCCCCGGGCAGCTGGCCCCCGGCAGCGAGATCCCGCTGGCGCGGACCACGGCGGCGTACGACGTCGTGGAGGCGTTCAGCGATCTGACGCGCACGACGGAGAAGGTGGACACCCGGCACCTCGCGAAGGCCCTGAACACCCTGTCCGCCACGTTCGAGGACTCGCCGGACGAGGTGCGCGCGTCGGTCGAGGGCCTGTCGAGGATCTCCCGCACGGTCGCGTCACGCGACAAGGAGCTGCGTACCCTCCTCGACCACGCGAACGGGGTGACCGGCGTACTCGCCGAGCACACCGACGACTTCACCGCGCTCCTCAAGGACGGCGATCTGCTGTTCAAGGAGATCACCAAGCGGCGCGAGGCGATCCACGCGCTCCTGAAGACCTCGGCGGCGCTCGGCCAACAGCTGTCGGGGCTCGTCGCCGACAACGAGAAGGAACTCGGGCCCACGCTCGCCCGGCTGGACGGCGTCGTGCGGATGCTCGAACGCAATCAGTCGAGCCTCGACCGGGGCATCAAGGCGCTCGCCCCGTTCCTGCGGGTCTTCACCAACACCGTGGGCAACGGCCGCTGGTTCGACGGCTACGTGCAGAACCTGGTGGCCGTCCCGCCGACCGTGCGCAAGGGGGACCCGTCGTGAACCTCAGCCACCGCCACCCGCGCTCCCGCCCGGCCGTGCTCGTCGTCGTACTCGCCCTGGTCGTCGCGCTCGTCTACGTGGTGTGGCCACGGCCCGAACCCGTGCGCGTCACCGCGTACTTCCCGCGCACGGTGGGCATTCACGAGGGCTCGGACGTGCGCGTGCTCGGCGTCCGCTTCGGGAAGGTCGAGTCGATCACGCCGCAGGGCGACCGGGTGCGGGTCGACCTCAGCTACGACGCGGGGCGCAAGGTGCCCGCGCGCGCGAAGGCGGCGATCATCAACTCCTCTCTGGTGAGCGACCGTTACGTCCAGCTGCTTCCGGTCTACCGCGGCGGGCCGGTGATGCGCAGCGGTGCCGTCATCCCAGAGCGGCGCACGGCGGTGCCCGTGGAGCTCGACCGGGTCTTCGACAGCCTGCACACGACCGCCGAGGCCCTCGGCCCCAAGGGCGCCAACAAGAACGGCGCGCTCTCGCGGCTGCTCGGGGTGAGCGCGGACAACCTCGAAGGGCAGGGCGAGAACCTGCACCGTACGGTCGCCGACCTGTCGAAGGCGGTCACGACGCTCTCCGACGGGCGCACCGACCTGTTCGGCACGGTGAAGCACCTTCAGGCGTTCACGGCGGCGCTGGCCGCCGACGACAAGAGCGTACGGGCGTTCAGCTCCGGCCTCGCCGACGTGGCGGGGCAGCTCGCGGGCGAGCGGCAGGAGCTCGCGGCGACGCTGAAGAACCTCGGCACGGCGCTCGCCGATGTCACCGCCTTCGTGAAGGACAACAAGAAGTCACTCGCCTCGAACGTCGAGGGTCTCAGCGAGGTGACCAAGGTGCTCGTCTCCCAACGGGCCGCCCTGGAGGAGAGCTTGGACCTCGCCCCCGCCGCCCTGTCGAACCTCAACAACACCTACAACCCGACCTCCGGCACCCTCGACACCCGGCTCAACATCGAGCAGTTGCAGGACCCGGCCTCCTTCCTGTGCTCGCTCCTGTCGACGACCGGGGAACTCGGCGTCGGCAAGAACCCCGACTGCACGAAGCTGCGCAAGCTGTTCGACGCGCTGCCGAAGCTGCCGGAGCTGCCGCTCGGGTCCTTGGGCACGGGAACCGTGGACCGCAGCCTCGGCGGGATTCTGGGGGCGGACGGATGAGCGCCGTACGGACCGGTTCACGGTGGGGGCGGGCCGCTGTGTGGGGCGCGGCCGGGTCGCTGCTGCTCTCGGGCTGCGGGTTCCACGGCTGGTACGACGTGCCGCTGCCCGGCGGGGCCGCCGACGACGCGAGCGCGTACCGGGTCACGGTCGAGTTCCGTGACGTTCTCGACCTGGTGCCGCAGTCCGCGGTGAAGGCCAACAACGTCACCGTAGGGGCGGTGGAGCACGTCGAGTTGAAGGGCTGGCACGCGCGCGTGCGCCTGCGCGTGGCCCACGACGTGAAGCTGCCCGCCAACGCGGTCGCCGAGCTGCGCCAGACCAGTCTGCTCGGCGAGAAGTACGTGTCCCTGTCCGCCCCGGACGACACCGCACCCGTCGGCCGGCTGCACGACGGCGACCGGATCCCGCTGTCCCGCAGCGGCCGCAACCCGGAGGTCGAGGAGGTGCTGTCCGCCCTGTCCGCGCTGCTCAGCGGGGGCGGTGTCGCGCAGCTCAAGACGATCACGGTGGAGCTGAACAAGGCCCTGGACGGCCGCGAGAACCGGGTCAGATCACTCCTGGAGGAGCTGGATACGTTCATGGGCACGCTGGACGAACAGCGCCACGGCATCGTGCGCGCGCTCCGGGCCGTCGACCGGCTCGCGGGGCGCCTGGGCAAGGAGCGGAAGACCATCGCGCGGGCCGTGGACACGCTGCCGCCCGCTCTCAAGGTCCTCGCCGACCAGCGCGAGGACCTGACGCGCATGCTCACCGCCCTGTCGAAGCTCGGCAGCACCGGTACGCGGGTCATCAACGCCTCGCACGACGACACGGTCGCCAACCTCGAACGGCTGCGCCCGATCCTGGAACAGCTCAACAAGGCGGGCGACGACGTCCCCAACTCCCTTGAGGTGCTGACCACTTACCCGTTCCCTCGGAACGCGACGGCCGCCATCAAGGGCGACTTCGTGAACCTCCACCTCACGGCGGACCTCGATCTGGAGGCGCTGTACGGGAATCTGACGAGCGGGGGCGGATCCGAGGGGTCCGGAGGGTCCGGGGAGCCGGGCGGGTCCGGGGGCTCCGAAGGCGGCCGGGGTGGCGACGGGGACTCCGCGAAACCGGAGTTGCCGAAGCCGCCGAAGCTTCCGGACCTCGGCGGCCTGCTCCTCCAGGGGGTCCAGCCATGATCACTCGTACGGTCAAGGCGCAGCTCATCGCCTTCGCCGCGGTCACCGCGGTCGGCGTCTCGTACGTCGGCGCCGAGTACACAGGGCTGGTGGACGCGGCGCTCGGCCGCGGCTACACGGCGCGCGCCGAGTTCGCCGACTCCGGCGGCGTCTTCCCCGGCGCCCAGGTGACGTATCGCGGGGTGCCGGTGGGCAAGGTCGGCGGGCTGCGGCTCAGCGGCGAGGACGGCGTCCAGGTCGCCCTCGACATCGACGACGGCGCGCCGCGCATCCCGGAGGACACGCTCGCCGTCGTGGCGAACCGTTCGGCGGTCGGCGAGCAGTACGTCGACCTCCAGCCGCGCACGTCCCACGGGCCGTATCTCCTGGACGGCAGCACCATTCCACGCGCGCGTACGCGCGTGCCGCTGCCCGCGACGGATCTCGTGCTCAGCCTGGACCGGCTCGTGAACTCGGTCGGCAAGGACGATCTGCGGGTCACCGTCGACGAGTTGGGCAGCGCGTTCGCCGGTACAGGGCCCGATCTCGGGCGCCTCGTCGACTCGGGGGACGCGCTCGTCGACTCGGCGACGGAGGCGCTGCCGCAGACCGTGTCGCTCATCGAGGACGCGCGCACGGCGCTCGGCACGCAGGCCGAACAGGGCTCGTCCATCAAGTCGTTCGCCCGGGACCTGTCGCGGCTGAGCGCGCGGTTGAAGTCCAGCGACGGCGATCTGCGCAAGGTGATCGGCGGCCTGCCGCCCGCCGCGCGGCAAGTCGACTCGCTGCTGAGGTCCCTCGACCCGAAGGTCTCGGTGCTGCTCGCGAACCTGATCAGCGGCGGCCAGGTCGTCCGCGCCCGGCTCCCCGGTGTCGAGCAGGCCCTCGTCACCTTCCCCGGCCTCACCGCCGGCGGCCAGACCATCGCGCCGGGCGACGGCACGACGCACTTCGGCCTGGCCCTGAACGTCGCCGACCCGCCCGCCTGCACCAAGGGGTACGAGGGGACGAAGTGGCGCGACCCCGCCGACACCCGCACCCGCGAGGCGAACACGGACGCGCGGTGCGCCCTGCCGCGCGGCAGCAAGACGTCGGTGCGCGGCGCGCAGAACGCGCCACGCGCGGCGACGAACACGGACGGAGACCCCGTCGGGATCGGCTCGACGGGCGGCCAACAGGCCATGTTCGGAAAGGAGTCGTGGCAGTGGCTGCTCGTTGGACCCATGACGTGAGGCGCCGGCTCACGGGCCGGCCGGCGAAGGCCGTACTCGTCGCGCTGACGGTGCTCGCGGTCGCGGTCACGACCGCGTTCGGGCTCGGTCTGCACCGTCAGCGCGAGGCGGAGCGGCAGCGCCAGGACATCCTGGCGGCGGCCCGCCAGTCCGCGCTGAACTTCACGACGCTGGACTACCGGCACTACGAACGGGACAGCGGCAACGTCCTCGACGGTGCCACCGGCGACTTCAAGAAGCAGTTCGCGGCGCAGACCGGGCAGTTGACCAAACTCGTCGCCGAGAACAAGTCGGTGTCCAAGGGACAGATCCTCGACGCGGGGCTCGTCAGGTCGGCCGCGGACTCCGCCCGCGTCCTGGTCGTCGCCGACAGCGAGGTGACCAACAAGTCGGTGCCCAAGGGCCAGGCGCGCACCTACCGGCTCCAGCTCGACCTGGTGCGCAGGGACGGCCGCTGGCTGACGTCCGACGTCGAGTTCGTCGGCTGACCGGTGACCACTGACCACTGACCACTGACCACTGAGGAGCGTGGAGGAGTGTGGGCGTGACGAAGACGTCGATGAGCGCGGCGGCGCGTGCGGCGGCGAAGCGGGCGGAGCGGGGGCGGCGGGCGCCGACACCGGCGGCGACGCCGGCGGGTCCGGGCGCTGTAGCGCCGGAACGCGTAGAGCCGGACCTCGTACAGCCGGATCCGGAAGAGACCGCGGACCCGGTGACGACCGCGGCCCCCGAGACCATCGCGGACCCCGAGACCATCGCGGACCCCGAGACGACCGCGGACCCGGTAAAGGCCGAGCCGGACCCGGAGCAGCCCGCCAGGACCCGCCCTCCCCTGCGCACCCTCGCCTGGTGCGCCCTGCTCCTCGTACTGATCGCGGCCCTCGTCGCCGCCACCGTCCTCGGCCTGCGCTACCGGGACGGCGTGCGGGCCGAGCAGGCGCGCGGTGAGGCCCTCGACGCGGCGCGGAAGGCGGCGCCCGTCGTCCTGTCCTACGACTACCGCCACCTGGACCGCGACTTCGCCGCCGCCCGCGACCGCCTCACCGGCGGCTTCCTCGACGAGTACCGCGGGACGACGTCGAAGGCGGTCGGGCCGACGGCGAAGAAGTACCACGGCGTCGTCAGGGCCACCGTGGCGCAGGCCTCCGGGGACGCGCCCGCCGCCGCCGTGAAGTCGACGTCCGCGGACCGCGCCGTGGTGATCCTCTTCGTGAACCAGACGACCCGCAGCACCCGGCTCGAAGGCCCCCGCGTGGACCTCAACCGGGTCCGGATGGCGATGACCCGCACCGCGGACGGCTGGAAGGTGAGCGGCGTGGACGCCCTCTGAGGCTCGGCGACCGGTCGTCGGAAGGCCGTTGTCAGTGCGAGCGGCTATCCTCGGTCCCGATGTCGAATTTAGGGGATTCGACGGACAACTGACCTTCTATGTAAGGGAGTTGGCGTGGGGGGAACGGGTGTGGTGCAGGATGCCGTCGCGGCGCGGGCCAAGGGGCTGACGAAGGCGTACGGGTCGGGTGAGACGCAGGTGCTCGCCCTCGATTCGGTGGACGTGGACATCGCGCGCGGCCGGTTCACGGCCGTGATGGGCCCTTCAGGGTCCGGAAAGTCCACATTGATGCACTGCCTGGCGGGGCTCGACACGGTCTCGGCGGGACAGGTGTGGCTCGGGGACACGGAGATCACGGGGCTCAAGGAGCGGGAGCTGACGCGGCTGCGGCGCGACCGCATCGGCTTCATGTTCCAGTCCTTCAACCTGATCCCGACGCTGAACGCGGCGGAGAACATCACGCTGCCGATGGACATCGCGGGCAAGTCCCCGGACGGGAAGTGGCTTGACCAGGTCATCGACACGCTGGGCCTGCGGGACCGCCTGGGGCACCGGCCCGCGCAGCTGTCCGGCGGGCAGCAGCAGCGCGTCGCGTGCGCGCGGGCGCTCGCCGCGCGCCCCGAGCTGATCTTCGCGGACGAGCCGACGGGGAACCTGGACTCGCGGGCCGGGCTCGAAGTCCTCGGATTCCTGCGGCAGTCCGTCGACGAGCTCGACCAGACCGTGGTCATGGTGACCCACGACCCGGGCGCCGCCGCCCATGCCGACCTGGTCCTCTTCCTCGGCGACGGCCGCCTCGTGGACGAGATGCGGGAGCCGACGGCGGAGGCGGTCCTGGAGCGCATGAAGCGTTTCGACGTCACCCGCCAGGCCGTCGTCGACAAGCCCGGCCCCGAGGTGTAGCCGTGCTGAAGGCGACGCTACGAAGCTTTCTCGCGCACAAGGGGCGCCTCGTCCTGTCCGCGCTCGCCGTCGTCCTGTCGGTGGCGTTCGTCGCGGGCAGCCTGATCTTCTCGGACACCGTGTCGCGCACCTTCGACCGGCTCTTCGCCTCGACGTCGGCGGACGTGCGGGTGGGGCCGAAGGAGGACGACTTCGACGAGTCGGTGCCCTCGGGCACGGTGCGTACGGTGCCTGCCTCGCTGGCCGCTCGGATCGACCGGGTCGCCGGGGTGGCGGACACGCACATAGACGCCGGGGTGGAGAACATCACGGTGGTCGACCGGCACAACAAGTCGGTGGGGCCGACCACGGGCGCGCCGACGATCGCCACCAACTGGGAGCCCACGGACCGCAGTCCGGTGCGCCTGACGTCGGGGCACGCGCCGCGCGGTCCCCGGCAGGCGCTGCTCGACGCGGACACCGCCGACAAGAAGCACGTACGCGTCGGGGACCCGCTCACGGTCATGGCCGAGCCCGGCTCGTTCAAGGTCGAGGTCGTGGGCATCGCCACGTTCCGTACGACGAACCCGGGCGCGGCCCTCGTCTTCCTGGACACCGGCACCGCGCAGCGCAGGCTGCTCGGCGGCACCGGCAGGGCGACGAGCATCGCGGTGGACGCGGCGCCTGGCGTCGCCGACGCGACCCTCAAGCAACGGATCGGCCAACAGCTCGGCGGGGCCTACGACTTGAAGACGGCCGACGAGGACGCGAAGTCCTCGGCGGAGGACCTCGGCGGGTTCCTCGACGTCATCAAGTACGTGATGCTGGGCTTCGCCGGGATCGCCGTCCTGGTCGGCGTGTTCCTGATCGTCAACACGTTCTCGATGCTGATCGCGCAGCGGACCCGCGAGCTGGGGCTGCTGCGGGCGCTCGGCGCGGACCGGCGGCAGGTACGGCGCTCCGTGCTCACGGAGGCGGTGCTGCTGGGGCTCGTCGGTTCGGCGGCCGGGTTCGCGCTCGGGGTGGGGCTCGCGTACGGCCTCATCAAGCTGATGGGCGTCTTCGGGATGAACCTCAAGTCCACGGAGATGGTGGTGGGTTGGGGCACGCCCGTGGTGGCGTTCGCGGTCGGCGTCGGGGTCACGTTCGTGGCCGCGTACCTGCCGTCGCGGCGGGCCTCCGGGGTCTCGCCGATGGCGGCGCTCGCGGACGCCGAGATAGCGGGTGTGGGGCGGCCGTTGAAGGTGCGGGCGGTGGTGGGCGGGGCGATCGGCGCGGCCGGCGCCGCCGCGCTGGCCGGCTGCTGGACGGCGGACAAGACCGCGCCCGCGGCCTCCCTCCTCGGCCTCGGCATCGTCCTCACGCTGATCGCGACGGTCGTCGCGGGCCCGCTCCTCGTACGGCCCGTGATCCGGGTCCTCGGTGGCGCGTTCCCCACCGTGTTCGGCTCGGTCGGCCGGATGAGCCAGCGCAACGCGCTGCGCAACCCGCGCCGCACCGGAGCCACCGCCGCCGCGCTGATGGTGGGGCTCGCCCTGGTGGCGGGGATGTCGGTGGCGAGCGCGTCCATGAGCCGGTCCTTCGACGAGCAGATCGACGACACGCTGGGCGCCGACTTCACCGTGCAGAACGCCAACTTCATGCCGTTCCCGCAGGAGGTCACCAGGAAGATACGGGCGACGGACGGCGTCGGCCTCGTCGTGCGCCAGCGGTTCACCGCGCTCGCGGTGCGGATGCCGGACGGGAAGCGGGTGAAGACGACGGCGGCCGGGTGGGACCGGCGCATCGACGACGTCGCGCACGTCACGTACGCGCGGGGCGACAGCGCCAGGGGCCTGGCGGCCGGGCACCTGCTGCTGCAGAAGGAGTTCGCGGACGACCACGGGGCGCGGGTCGGCAGCGTGCTGCCGGTGGAGTTCCCCGGCGGGCAGCGCGCCCGGCTGACCGTGGGCGCCCTCACCGACCAGGAGGGCCACGACTTCGGGATGGCGGGCGGCTTCGCCATGGGGATGCCGACACTGCTGAAGTACGCGCCGGGCGGCCAGGACTCGGCGGTGTACGTGAACGCCGCCTCCGGCACCTCCCCCGACGCGCTGCGCGACCGCCTGGAGAAGACCCTCGACCCGTATCCGCAGGTGCAGGTCCGCGACCTCGCCGACTACAAGGACCTCGTGCACGGCCAGATAGCGGTGCTCCTGTACCTGGTGTACGCGCTGCTGGGGCTCGCGATCGTCATCGCGGTGCTCGGCGTCGTCAACACGCTCGCCCTGTCCGTCGTCGAGCGCACCCGGGAGATCGGGCTGCTGCGGGCGATCGGTCTCGCGCGGCGGCAGTTGCGGCGGATGATCCGCCTGGAGTCGGTGGTGATCGCCGTGTTCGGGGCGGTGCTCGGGCTCGCGCTCGGCCTCATATGGGGCGTCGTCGCGCAGCGGGTGCTGGCCCTTGAGGGCATGAAGGCGCTGGCGGTGCCGTGGTCGACGATCGTCGCGGTGGTCGTCGGCTCGGTGGTCGTGGGGCTCGCGGCGGCGCTGTTGCCGGCGCTGCGGGCGTCGCGCATGAATGTGCTGGCGGCGATCGCGCACGAGTAGCGATACGGCACGGGTAGCGAAACGCACAGGTAGCGATACGGCACGAGTAGCGAAACGCACGGACAGCGATGCGGCACGAGTAGCGATGCGGAAGGGGCGCGGCGGTCGTAGGCTCGAACGGCCAGCAACTGTCCACGCCCGAAGGAGAGTTCATGCCGCGCCCCTTCCGCTTCGGCGTCAACCTGGTCACCCCCGCCCCCGACGACGCGTGGCGCGCCAAGTGCCGCAGGGCGGAGGAGCTGGGCTACGACGTGATCCTCGTCCCCGACCATCTGGGCGCCCCGTCGCCGTTCCCCTCGCTCGTGGCGGCGGCCGAGGCGACGAGCCGGCCGCGCCTCGGCACGTTCGTCCTCAACTGCGCGTTCTGGAACCCTGTGCTGCTCGCCCGCGAGATCACCACCACCGTCGCGCTCACGGGTGGCCGCCTGGAGCTCGGCCTCGGCACCGGCTACGTACGCGAGGAGTTCGAGCAGGCCGGCATCGAATGGGGCACGCCGGGCAGCCGCGTGGACCACCTGGAGCGCACCGTCACGGAGCTCGACCGGCAGCTCGCCGCCCCCGACCAGGGCCCGCGCCCGCCGCTCCTGATCGGCGGCAACGGCGACCGGATGCTGCGGATCACCGCCGAGCACGCCGACATCGCGGCGTTCACCGGGGCCAGGGCGCCGTCCGGGAACGCGGGCGGCCTCGAAGCGCTCACCGGCGACGAACTGGCGGAGCGGGTCGCCCTGTACCGGAAGTACGCGGCGGACCGCGCCGAGGCCGCCGAGCTGAACCTGCTCGTACAGCTGGTGGCGGTCACGGACGACCGGCCCGCCGCCGTCCAGCCCCTCCTGGAACACCTCCCGCACCTCACCGAGGAACAGGTCCTCGACTCCCCGCTCCTCCTCGTCGGCACCGTCGAGGAGATCACCGCGCAGCTCCTGGAGCGGCGCGAGCGGTACGGGTTCTCGTACATCACCGTCCTGGAGCCGCACATGGAGGCGCTGGCGCCGGTGATCGAGGAGCTGCGGGGGCGCTGAACAGCGTCCGGCTGACGTCCGGCACGGCGTCCGGCGTGGCGTCCGATATATGGAATTCGCGGCCTCCGGCGTCCCGCCGGTGATGGGATCGGCCCATGAGTGATCTTCTGAACGATCTTCGTATACGTGCCGCGGGACCCGCCGATCTCGATGCCGCGCTCGCCTTCTGGAAGGAGGCCGCCGAGGGCACCAGCATCAGCGACGACCGCTCGGGCGTGGAGCGCCTCGTCGCGCGCGATCCCGAGGCGCTGCTCCTCGCCGAGCGCGACGGTGAGCTCGTGGGCACGGTCATCGCCGGGTTCGACGGCTGGCGCTGCCACCTGTACCGGCTCGCGGTGCACCCGCAGGCGCGGCGCCAGGGCATCGGTTCCGCGCTGCTCGCGGCGGCGGAGGAGCGGTTCGTGGCGCTCGGCGGGCGGCGCGGCGACGCCATGGTCCTCGACCGCAACGAGCGGGCGCGGCACGCGTGGCGGGCGGCGGGGTACGCGCCCGAGCCGCAGTGGAGCCGCTGGGTGAAGCCGCTCGACGCCGTCGACGCACGCTGAGCCGGGCCCGAGGAACCGGGGGGGCTCCCACGAACAGCAGCCGTACTTTGCTGCTCCTTTAACATGGATGGGTCACTCGAACTCTGCGAAAGGTGTGAGCGTCCGCCCATGGGCGAGCCCCCTAGTATCTGGTCCACCCCCTCGCGCGGCCCCCACGAGCGCGCGTCCGTCCCGGCTCTGGCCGACCATGGGACGGAGGTGACGACCCGATGACCGAAGTGCTGCTGCTCGCCGTGGCGGTCCTGCTGTCGCTGGCCTGCGGCGCGTTCGTCGCGGCGGAGTTCTCGCTCACGACCGTGGAGCGCGCCGACCTGGAAGAAGCCGTGGACCGCGGTGAGCGCGGTGCGGCCGGCGCGCTGAAGGCCGTACGGAACCTCACCTTCCAGCTGTCCGGCGCCCAGCTCGGCATCACCGTCACCAACCTGGTCGTCGGCATGCTCGCCGAGCCGTCGATCTCCAAGCTGATCGCGGGCCCGCTGGAGTCGCTCGGCCTGTCGGCCGCCGCGTCGTCCTCGGTCGCGCTCGTGCTCGGCACCGCCCTGTCGACCGTGTTCCTGATGGTCGTCGGCGAGCTGGTGCCGAAGAACTGGGCGATCTCCGCGCCGCTGGCCGTGGCCAAGCGGGTGGCGACGCCGCAGCGCCTGTTCAGCGCCGCGTTCCGCCCGTTCATCACGCACCTGAACAACACCGCGAACCGGCTCGTGCGCCGCTTCGGCATCGAGCCGACCGAGGAGCTGGCCTCCGCGCGCGGACCGCAAGAGCTGATGGCGCTCGCCCGGCACTCCGCGAAGGAGGGCGCCCTGGAGGCGGACACCGCCGAGCTGTTCGTACGCACCCTGAACCTCGCCGACCTGACCGCCGAGAACGTGATGACGCCGCGCGTCCAGGTCATGGCCCTCGACATCCAGGCCACCTGCGAGGACGTGGCGAACGCGACGCGGGCCACCGGCCTGTCCCGCTTCCCCGTCTACCGCAGCACCCTCGACTCCGTCGTCGGCGTCGTGCACATCAAGGACGTCCTTGCCGTGCCCGACGATCTGCGGGCCCGCAAGGGCGTCGCCGATCTGCTGCGCGAACCCCTCCTCGTACCGGAGACGCTGACCGTGGACCGGCTGCTCGACCGGCTGTCGGGGAAGCGGACGATGGCGGTCGTCATCGACGAGTACGGCGGTACGGCGGGTGTCGCCACGCTTGAGGACATCGTCGAGGAGGTCGTCGGCGAGGTCCGTGACGAGCACGACCCGCACGAGACCCCCGACATCGCGGCCGCCGGCACCGACCCGGAGGGCCGGGCGCTGTACTCCGCCGACGGCGCCGCCCGCACCGACCAGCTCGCACGGGTCGGACTGCGCGCGCCCGACGGACCGTACGAGACGCTGGCCGGGCTCGTCGCGACCGAGCTGGGCCGGATCCCGGACATCGGCGACAGCGTCGAGGTCGCCGGGTGGCGGCTCGACGTCGTGGACGCGCACGGGCACCGCGCGGCGCGCGTCCTGCTGCACGCGCCGCTGATCCTCGACACGGAGGCGCGGCGCAGGGCGGACGAGGAGAAGGGTTCCGGTACGGAGAAGCGTTCCGGTACGGAGAAGCGTTCCGGTACGGAGAAGGGGGCGGCCCGATGACCGCGGTCCAGTTGCTGATCGGTCTGGCGACGCTCGTCGTCAACGCCTTCTTCGTGGGCGGAGAGTTCGCCCTGATCTCCGTACGCCGCAGCCAGATCGAGCAGGCCATAGAAGAAGGGGCGGAGGGCGACCGGCGCGCGCGCAGCGTGCTGTGGGGCCTGGAGCACGTGTCGGCGCTGCTCGCCGCGGCGCAGCTCGGCATCACCCTGTGCACGCTGGTCCTCGGCATAGTCGCCGAGCCCGCCATCGCGCATCTCCTGGAGCCCGCGTTCGACGGGGTCGGGGTGCCGCACGGCCTGGTCCACCCGATCTCGTTCGTGATCGCGCTGACCGTGGCGACGTATCTGCACATGCTGCTCGGCGAGATGGTGCCGAAGAACATCTCGCTCGCCGAGCCGGTGCGCTCCGCGCTGCTGCTCGGCCCGCCGCTGGTGGCCATCGCGCGCGCCCTGCGCCCGGTCATCTTCGCGATCAACGCCTTCGCGAACGGGCTGCTCAAGCTGCTGCGCGTGGAGGCGAAGGACGAGGTCGCGGCGACGTTCTCGGACGACGAGCTGGCCCGCATGGTCAAGGACTCCTCCGACGCGGGCCTGATCGACGACCGCGCGCAGGAGCGCCTGCACGACGCCCTCGAACTCGGCCGCCGGCCCATCAAGGACGTCGTCCTGCCGATCGAGAAGGTCGTCTACGCGCGCGTGGGCGTCACGCCGGAGGAGTTGGAGCGGCTGTCGGCCGAGTCCGGTTTCTCGCGCTTCCCCGTGGTGGACGAGGGCCGTCGGATCGTCGGCTACCTGCACGTGAAGGACGCCCTCGACGCGACGCCGCGCGACCTGCCGTTCCGGGTCCCGGACATGCGCTCCATCGCGCGCGTACGGGAGACGACGCCACTGGACGACGTGCTGACCGCGATGCGCGGGAGCCGTACGCACGTGGCGGCGGTGCTGGGGGCGGACGGCCGCCTTGCCGGGCTCGTCACGATGGAGGACGTACTGAGGGAGCTGTTCGGCCAACCGGTGTGAGCGTGCGGACTTGGAGAGGGGACCCGGATCGATGAGCCAGCTCGTCCTGAAGGACGTGACGTACGGCTATCCGGACCGGCCGGTCCTGGACCGGGTCTCGCTGTCCGTGCGGCCCGGTGAGAAGGCGTGCGTCATCGGTGAGAACGGCTCGGGCAAGTCGACGCTGCTGCGGCTGCTCGCGGGCGAGCTCGCCCCGGCCGACGGCTCCGTGGTCGTGACCGCCGACGGCGGCAGCGGCTACCTCGCGCAGACGCAGCCGCTGCCCCCGCAGGCCACGGTGCAGGACGCCGTGGACGCGGCGCTCGCCGAGCTGCGGGACCTGGAGCGGCGCATCGGGGATGCGGAGGCGTCGCTCGGTTCGGCCGGTCCCGGCGAGCTGACGGCGTACGCGGATCTGGTCGAGGCCTTCGAGGCGCGCGACGGCTACCGCGCGGACGCCCGCCTCGACGCCGCCCTGCACGGCCTCGGCGTCCCGCACCTGGCGCGCACGCGCACGCTCGGCTCCCTGTCGGGCGGCGAGGCGGCGCGCCTCGGCCTTGCCTGCGTCCTCGCCCCGCAGCCCGAACTGCTGCTCCTCGACGAGCCGACCAACCACCTCGACGACGAGGCGCTGAGCTGGCTGGAGGACCGGCTCCGAGCGCACCGGGGCACGGTCGTCGCGGTCACCCACGACCGCGTGTTCCTCGACCGGGTGGCCGGAACGATCGTCGAGGTCGACGGCGACCGCCGCTCCGTCGCCCGCTACGGCAACGGCTGGCACGGCTACCTGGAACAGCGCACGAGCGCGCGGCGCCGCTGGGAGGAGCGGTACCGGGCGTGGTCCGACGAGGTCGACCGCCAGGAACGCATCGCCGAGGACACCTCCGCCCGCCTCTCCGGCGGCTGGCGGATGCGCGACAGCAGCACCTTCGCCAAGTTCTCCAAGCACCAGCGCTCGGTGGAGGGCCAGGTGTCGGGCGTCGTCCGCAACGCACGCGAGCGGCTGCGCAGGCTGCGCGCCGACCCGGTCCCGAAGCCGCCGGAGCCGTTGCGGTTCCGTGTGGACGTGGACATGGACGTGGACGTGGACGTGGGTGCGGTGAGCGGGAGCCCGCTGGGCTCCGCCGAGCACGGTGTCCTCGAAGGCGGCGACCACCCCTTCCTCCGCCCCGTAGAGGTCACGGACGTCGTGGTCGACGGTCGGCTCGACGTGCCGGGGCTGATCCTCGAACCCGGCTCCCGCACCCTCGTGACCGGGCCCAACGGGGCCGGTAAATCGACCCTGCTCGCGCTCCTCGCCGGGCGCCTCGCGCCGGACCGGGGAACGGTCCAACTCCCGCCGCGCATCGGCTACTTGACCCAGGAAGTCGCGCACGACGGCACACGGCAGCCGCTCCTCGACGCGTTCGCGGCCGGGCTCGGCGGGCTGCCCGAGGACCACGCGCGGGCCCTGCTCGCGCTGGGCCTGTTCCGGGAGGAGGACCTGGCGGTACCCGTGCGGGACCTCTCCGTGGGGCAGCGCCGCCGCCTCGACCTGGCCCGCCTCGTCACTCGCCCCGCCGACCTGCTGCTCCTGGACGAGCCGACGAACCACGTCTCCCCCGCCCTCGCGGAAGACCTCGACGCGGCCCTGTCCGGCTACGCGGGCACCCTCGTCGTGGTCTCCCACGACCGCCGCCTCCGGTCCCGCTTCGAGGGCCGTCAGGTGCGGGTGGCGGGCGGGTCCGTCGCGGGGTGAGGACCGGAGGCGGTGGGCGCCTCCAGGACACCCGGACCGTGCGGTCCGATGCCCGCGGTGCCGACCGCCGTGAGGACCGCGAGCAGCGCCGCGAGGCCCGCCGTGCCGAGGGCCGCGGCCCAGTCGACGTCGAGCAGGCTCGTCGCGCCCGCGACCAGCACGGCGGCCAGCGCCTGCGCGAACGTCCGGATCGCGCGCTCGGCGGTGGCCTTCCAGAAACCGATGCTCCACATGACGTACTCCCCCGTTCGTCCGAAGGCTTCGTCCGAAGCCCTCGCGCGAAGCCCTCGCGGCTCCGCGCTCCTGGCATACCGCCACCGGGCCCGGCCGCACCAGACCCGCGGCGCACACCGCTTCGTTGCCCCGGGATACGATCTGTCCAGCCATGCACACGAACCCCACCCACACCAGCCTCGTCGCGGTCGGCGACTCCTTCACCGAGGGCATGTCGGACCTGCTGCCCGACGGCTCGTACCGCGGCTGGGCCGACCTCCTCGCCGACCGGATGGCCGCGCGCACCCCCGACTTCCGCTACGCGAACCTCGCCGTACGCGGAAAGCTCATCGGCCAGATCGTCGACGAGCAGATCGATGTCGCCGCCGCGATGAAGGCGGATGTCGTCACGCTGGTCGGCGGCCTCAACGACACCTTGCGCCCCAAGTGCGACATGGTCCGCGTCCGCGATCTGCTGACCCGGGCCGTGGAGACGCTGGCCCCGTCCTGCGAGCAGCTGGTGCTCATGCGCAGCCCCGGCCGCAACGGCCCGGTGATGGAGCGCTTCCGGCCGCGCATGGAGGAGCTGTTCACCTGCATCGACGACCTCGCGGCGAAGCACGGCGCCGTCGTCGTCGACCTGTACGGCGCCCCGGTCCTCGGCGACCAGCGCCTGTGGGACGTCGACCGGCTGCACCTCACGGCTGAGGGCCACCGCCGGGTCGCGGAGGCGGTCTGGCAGACGCTCGGCTACGAGCCCGAGTCCGACTGGCGCGCCGCGCTCGCCCCCGCCGTCCCCCCGAACTGGCTGACCCGCCGCGCGGCCGACGCCCGCTTCGCCAAGCAGCACCTGGCCCCCTGGATCGCCCGCCGCCTGACCGGCCGCTCCTCGGGCGACGGCCGCTCCCCGAAGCGCGCAGAGCTGTCCCCGTACCCGGACGACTCCCGCCCCTAGAACCCTTCTCCTCGACACAGCCCGCCGACGGTCCCGCATCATCACGCCCCGCCGACGGTCCCGCATCATCACGCCCCGCCAACGGTCCCGCATCATCACGCCCTGCCGTCGGACGAGAGGCAGCGGGGTCCGGGGCAGAGCCCCGCGACCGCACCCCCGTGAGACCGAAACCCTTGCCAACCCGCCGCCCCACCCGTTTCACTCGTGCCACGGGGCCCGGCAAGGAGCGTGACCATGAAGCCTCGCGTCCGCAGCGCCGCGCTCAGCGGCTACGTCCCCCTCACCCGCTCACTCGGCATCGCCCCGCACCCGCTCCTGCGCGAGGTCGGCCTGCGCCCCGCCGAACTCTCCGTACAGGACCACTGGATCCCCGGCCCCGCGGTGACCCGCCTACTGGAACGGTCCGCCGCCGCGGCCCGCCGCGAGGACTTCGGCCTGCTGCTCGCCGGCCGGCGCCGGTTCGCGAACCTGGGCCCGATCAGCCTCGTGGCCCGCGAGGAGCCGACCCTGCGCGGCGCGCTCGAACTCCTGATCCGGCACGAGGACGCGTACAACGAGATGCTGCACGGCCGCCTCGACGAATCCGGGGACCGGTCGGTGCTGAAGGTGTGGCTGGAGTCGGGCGAGCCCGCGCCCACCCGGCAGGCGACGGAGCTGGCCGTCGCCGTCTTCCACCACGTCGTACGGGAGATCCTCGGCGAGCGCTGCCGCCCGGTCGCGGTCTGCTTCACGCACTCCGCGCCCGCCGAACTCGGCACGCACCGCCGCCTGTTCGGCCCCGCCGTGGAGTTCGACCGCGACTTCGACGGCCTGGTGCTGCACACCCACGACCTCGACGCCCCCAATCCGCACTCGGACCCGCTGCTGCACGCGTACGCCCGCCAGTTCTTCGACTCGGTCACCGAGCCGCGCGGGGCCGCGCTCGTCGACCAGGTGCGGGAGCTGATCGAGGCGCTGCTGCCGACGGGCCGCTGTTCCATCGAGGAGGTCGCGCACCGCCTCGGCGTGGACCGCAGGACGGTGCACCGGCATCTGGCGGCGGCCGGGCAGACGTTCTCCTCGCTGCTCAACTCCACGCGGGCCCGCCGCGCGGAACAGTTGGTGGCGAACCCGAGCCATCAACTGACCGAGGTCTCGCTCCTCCTCGGCTTCTCCGCGCCGAGCGGCTTCTCGCGCTGGTTCCGCGACCAGTTCGGCTGCACCCCGCGCGCCTGGCGGGCCCGGCGCACGGGCACGGGTGCGTCAACTCCTGTCCCCAAGTGACAAGTTGGCTGTCCCTTTCGGTTAAGCGGCTCTCGTAACCCGTCCTTAACGTGTCGGTGGTAGGCGAGAAACCGCACCGAAGGGTACGTATCCATGCATTTCCATGACGACTCCCTCTACCCCGAGAACCAGCAGAAGCTGGTCGTCCAGGTGGCGCCCTACGGCCCCGAGTGGCTGCCCGGCGACGCCGACGACCTGCCGCTGACCATGGACGAGCACGTACAGGCCGCCGTGGACTGCTACAACGCGGGCGCCACCGTCCTGCACATCCACGTACGGGAGTTGGACGGGCACGGCTCGAAGCGGCTGTCGATGTTCAACGAGCTGATGGGGCGGCTGCGCGAGGCCGTGCCCGACATGGTGCTGCAGATCGGCGGTTCGATCTCCTTCGCCCCGGAGGACGAGGGCGGCGACGCGCAGTGGCTGAGCTACGACACCCGTCACATGCTGGCGGAGGTCTCGCCCGCGCCCGACCAGGTCACCATCGCGATCAACACCAACCAGATGAACATCGTCGAGCTCTTCGACGACGCCGACATCGAGGGCACGTCCATCGCCAAGCCCGGCTACTACAAGGCGTACCGGGACATGGTCGTCGAGGCGGGGCCCGAGTTCTACCTGGAGCACCTGAAGCGGCTGCGGGCGAACGGCATCCAGCCGCACTTCCAGCTCGCCAACCTGTCCCAGCTGGAGACCGTCGAGCGCCTCATCCGCAAGGGCGAGTACCACGGCCCGCTCGTCCTCAACTACGTGGCGATCGGCGGCGGTTTCGCGGGCCGGCACCCCGCCGACCTGGTCGAGTTCATCCGCCGCGTGCCGGACGGCGCCGTCCTCACCATCGAGGCGTCGATGCGCGCGGTGGCCCCCATGAACGCGGTCGGCATCGCGCTCGGCGCGCACGTCCGTGTCGGCAACGAGGACAACCTGTGGCGGAGGAAGGGCGAGCGGATGTCGTCCGTGCAGCAGGTCGAGCAGATGGTGCGGATCGCCGACGCGGTCGGCCGCGAGGTGGCCTCGGGACCGGAGGCCCGCGAGATCTACCGGCTCGGCGAGTGGTACGACAGCACCGACGAGACCCTCGCGCAGTTGGGCATGGTGCCCAATCGCGTCCCCGGGCAGCGCGGCGCCATGCTGCGTCCTGTCAACGTCGAGTCCGAGGGCGGCCGCTGATGGCGTACGCGGTCCGCTTCCACGAGACCGGCGGCCCGGACGTGCTGCGCTGGGAGCAGGTCGACGTGGCCGCCCCGGGCCCCGGCGAGGTGCGCGTGCGGCATCAGGCGGTCGGCCTGAACTTCGCCGACACCTACTTCCGCACCGGCCTGTACCCGGCGCCGCTGCCCGCAGGGCTCGGCGTCGAGGGCGCGGGAGTGATCCTTCAAGTCGGCCCCGGTGTCACGGAGTTCGCGGCGGGCGACCGGGTCACGTACACGGGCAGCCCGCTCGGCGCGTACAGCACCGAGCGGGTGATGCCGACGGATTCGCTGATCAAGCTGCCGGACGCGATCGGCTTCGACACCGCCGCCGCGATGACGATGCGCGGGCTCACCTCGGCGTATCTGCTGCGCCGCATCCACCCGCTGCGGGCCGGCGACACGATCCTGCTGCACGCGGCGGCGGGCGGCGTCGGCCTGATCCTCACGCAGTGGGCGAAGCTGCTCGGCATCACCGTCATCGGCACGGTGTCGACACCGGAGAAGGCGGCCGTCGCCCGGGAGCACGGCTGCGACCACACCATCCTGTACCGGCGCGAGAACGTCGCCGAGCGGGTCCGTGAACTCACGGGCGGGGAAGGCGTTCCGCTCGTCCTGGACAGCGTCGGCAAGGACACCGTCGAGGCGTCGATGGCCTCGCTGCGCCGCCGCGGACTCCTCGTCTGCTTCGGCACCGCGTCGGGGGTGCCGCCGCTGGACGCGATGCAACTGGCCGTCCACGGCTCGCTGTTCGTGACCCGGCCCGCGCTCGCCGACTACATCGCGGACCCGGCCGAACGGGCCGCGCTCGCCGGTGAGTTGTTCGACCACGTGGCGGCCGGCCGGATCACGGTCCGGATCCCGCAGCGGTTCGCGCTGCCGGACGCGGTCGACGCGCACCGCGCCCTGGAGTCGGGCCGCACGACGGGCTCGTCCGTCTTCGTCCTCTGAACCACGGGAGCCACCATGTCCGTACGCACGCGCACACCCCTGTCCGTCGCACCTCTCACCTGCACCCTCGGCGCCGAGCTGCACGGGGTTCAGCTCGGCGACGCCGCCCACGACGACGACCTGTTCGCCGAGATCCGCCAACTCCTGCTCCAGTACAAGGTGTTGTTCCTGCGCGACCAGACCATGACGCGCGCCGAACACGTCGCGTTCGCCTCCCGCTTCGGCCCCCTTGAGGACCACCCGGTGGCGGGCAGCGACCCCGAACACCCCGGCCTCGTCCGCATCTACAAGGACCTCGACTCCAAGCCCGAGCACTACGAGAACGCGCTGCACTGCGACGCGACGTGGCGCGAGTGCCCGCCGATGGGCGCGGTGCTGCGCTGCGTCGAGGGCCCGGCCGTCGGCGGCGACACCATGTGGATCGACATGGCGGAGGCGTACCGGCGGCTGCCCGACCGGGTCAAGCGGCGCGTCGAGGGGCTGCGCGCCCGGCACAGCATCGAGGCCACGTTCGGCGCGGTCATGCCGATCGCCGAACGGCACGCGCTCAAGGAACGCTTCCCCGACCCGGAGCACCCGGTGGTGCGCACCCACCCGGAGACCGGCGAGAAGATCCTCTTCGTCAACGCGTTCACCACGCACTTCGTGAACTACCACCGCCCGGAGAACGTGCGCTTCGGCCAGGACTACGCGCCCGGCGCCGCCGACCTCCTGCGCTATCTGATCAGCCAGGCCGCCGTCCCCGAGTACCAGGTGCGCTGGCGCTGGACCCCGAACTCCGTCGCCATCTGGGACAACCGCTCCACCCAGCACTACGCCGTCCAGGACTACTGGCCCGCCGTGCGCCGCATGGAGCGCGCCGGCATCACCGGCGATCGACCCTTCTGATGGCGGGCGCCGTCCTGACGTCACGGTCCGCGGACACACCACCGGCCGTGTCGCGCCGCTACGCGTGGCTCGTGTTCGCCCTGAGCTTCGCCCTGCTCCTGTCCGACTACATGTCACGGCAGGTACTGAACGCCGTCTTCCCGATGCTGAAGGCCGAATGGCTGCTCTCCGACGGCGAGTTGGGGACGCTGAGCGGGGTCGTCGCGCTGATGGTCGGCGTGCTGACCTTCCCGCTGTCCCTGCTCGCGGACCGCTGGGGCCGGGTGCGCATCCTGGTCGCGGCCGCCGCGGTGTGGAGCCTGGCGACGCTGGGCTGCGCCGTCGCGGCGGGCTACGGCGAGATGTTCGCGGCCCGCTTCGTGGTCGGTGTCGGCGAGGCGGCGTACGGAAGCGTCGGCATCGCGGTCGTGCTGAGCGTGTTCCCGGTGTCCCTGCGGGCGACGCTGGCCGGGGCGTTCATGGCCGGGGGCTCCTTCGGCTCGGTGCTCGGCGTCTCGGTCGGCGGCGTGGTGGCGCAGGCGCACGGCTGGCGCTGGGCGTTCGGCGTGATGGGCCTGTACGGGCTGGTGCTCGCGGTCGGCTACGGCCTGGTGGTCAAGGAGCGCAAGCTCGGCGAGCGCCCTCCCACGGGTCCCCGCCGCCCGCCGATCCGCTCCCAACTGCCGCACCTGTTCAACTCGGTGTCCGTGGTGTGCGCCTACGTCGGCAGCGGCCTTCAGATGTTCCTGGCGATGGCGCTGCTGACGTGGATGCCCAGCTATCTGGAGCGGTCCTACGGGCTTCCCACCAGTAAGGCGGGCCTGGCGGCAGGCGCGTTCGCCCTCATCGGCGGGCTCGGCATGATCCTGTGCGGCGCCGTGGCCGACCGGCTCAGCAGACGCGCCGGGATCCGCAACTGGACCGTGGCCATCGTTTGCAGCCTCGGCTCGCTCACCCTCCTGACCGCCGGTTTCCTGCTGCCGACCGGTCCGGCGCAGCTCGCCCTGGTCGGCCTGGGCACGCTGCTCGCGGGCGGCACCTCGGGCCCGGCGGCGGCGATGGTGGCGAGCCTGACCCCGGCCGCGATCGCCGCGACGGCGCTCGCCACGCTCACCCTCGCCAACAGCCTCATCGGCCTGGCACCGGGCCCCGCCCTGACCGGCGTCCTCGCCGACCACCTGGGCCTGACGGGGGCGCTGCGGGTGATCCCGCTCGTCGCACTCCTCGGCGCCACGGCCTTCGCCATCGGCAGACGCACGTACGAGAAGGACCTGCGCCGCACGGCCACGACCACGGCCACGGCCACGACTACCGCCACTACCTCCGCCACGAGCACCTTGGAGCCCCCACCGTGAACCATCCGCAACAGCCGACCGTGGTGTTCGTACCCGGCCTGCGCGACCACGTCGACGACCACTGGCAGACCCACCTCGCGCGGGAACTCCCCGGATCCCGCACCGTGCCGCCGCTGACCCGCGACCGCCTCGGCCGCGCCTCCCAAGTGGCGGCGCTGGAACGGGAGGTGGCCAAGACGACCACCCCCGTCCTCTTCGTGGCGCACAGCGCGGGCGTGCTGACCACCGTCCACTGGGCGCGGCGGCACAGCGCGCGCGTCGTGGGCGCGCTGCTCGCGGCCCCGCCCGACTTCGAGACCGCCCTGCCGGACGGCTACCCGTCCCGCAAGGAACTGCGCGAGCACGGCTGGTCCCCGGTGCCCCGGGAGCGACTCCCCTTCCCCAGCGTGGTCGCCGCGAGCAGGAACGACCCCCTGGCACGCTACGACCGGGTGGCGTCGCTTGCCGCGTACTGGGGCAGCCGGCTCGTCGACCTGGGCCCGGTCGGCCACCTCAACCCCGCTTCTGGGTACGGGAGTTGGCCCGGCGCGATGGAGCTGCTGAGTGAACTCGGCGTCACGCACCGGACGTTCGCGTAGGGCCCTTCCGGGCCTCAGCGCAGCGGGTCGTACGCCGCCAGGTCCGTGCCCGGGTCCGCCCCGCGCGCGAGGCGCGCCGCGAGCGACCCCGCGTACGGGCCCATCGTCAGTCCGGAGGCGCCGAGGCCGTTGACCACGACGAGGCCCGGCACCTTCGGGACCGCGCCGAGCAGCGGGCGGATGTCGGGGCCGACCGGGCGGAAGCCGATGCGGGTCTCGACGTGGGTGGCGTCGGCGAGGCCGGGGGCCACGGCCAGCGCCTCGTCGAGGACCTCCTTCAGCCCGGCCGCCGTGACCCGGTGGTCGAAGCCGGAGCCTTCCTCGCGGGTGGCGCCGACCACGACCCGGGAGTCGTCGAAGGCGAGCAGGTAGTGGCTGGACATCGGGAGCACCACCGGCCAGTCGGTGGTGTCCGTGCCCGGCAGCCGCAGGTGCACGATCTGGCCGCGCTGCGGCGCGATCCGCAGGGTGACGCCGAGCGGTTCGAGCAGCGCGGGCGCCCACGCGCCGGCGGCCACGACCACGCTGTCCGCGCCGATGAACGCGCCGTCGACCCGCACGCCGCGCGCCGCGCCGCCGGGCCCGTCGGCGACGACCTCGGCCGCGCCCTCCACGACCCGGGCGCCGTGCTTCACCGCCGCCCGGCACATCGCGTCCCGCACGAGCCGGCCGTCGAGGCGGGCCGCGCCGGGGATGTGCACGGCGGGTCCTTCGTGGCCGAGCGGCGGGAAGAGTTCGCGGGCGCGGCGGGCGTCGACCAGCTCCACGTCGCCCGCGAGCGGGGACTCGGCGGCGCGCCCGGACACGTACCGCAGTACGTCATCGGCCTCGTCCTCCGTGGTGAGCCGCAGCGAGCCGACCCTCCGGTACCCGAGTTCCGTCTCGCCGTCGGCGGCGAGGGCCGCGCGCAGCTCCTCGTAGTGCTCGGCGCCCGCGCGCGCGAACCGGTACCAGTCCGGGTCCTCGACCCGGGAGGACCACGGGCAGATGATGCCCGCCCCGGCGGACGTGGCGCGCCCCGGGGTCCGGGGGTCCACGAGGGTCACGTCGACCCCGTTCCTGGCCAGTTCGTAACCGGCCGCCGCACCGGCGATACCGGCGCCGACGACGACTGTGCGCATGCTGTTCTCCCTCTCTTCCGACTGGTGGCCCTTGGCGGCATGCGGGCTCACCGCACGCCGCCCATCCGGCGCCGCACCCACGGCGTAAGCAGGTGCATGACAATGCCTACCGCCATGACGGCCGCGCCGACCCCGGCGAAGTACCGGATCTCGGTCTCGGGGGTGTAGAGCCGCACCAACTGCGCGTTGATGCCGCCCGCCGCCGCGGAGGCCAGGAACCAGAGGCTCATCATCTGGGCCAGGAAGGCGCGCGGCGCGAGTTTGGTGGTGGCCGACAGGCCCACGGGTGACAGGCACATCGATCCGCAGATCACGACTACGTAGCTCAGCACCAGCCACCACGGACTGGCGGGCTCGTCCGTGCCGTTCAGGAGTCCGGGTCCGGCCATCAGCACGAACGAGGCGCCGCCGAGCAGCAGTCCGGTGCCGAACTTGCGCGGCGTGGACGGCTGCCGGTCGCCCCACTTGATCCACAGCCACGCGAAGAGCGGGGCGAGGACGAGCGTGGCGATGGGGTTGAGCGACTGGAACCACGACGACGGGACCGCGAACCCGAAGACCTCCAAGTCGGTGCGCTGGTCGGCGAATTGGGCCAGCACCGAACCGGTCTGCTCGTTCACCACCCAGTAGCAGACGGCGCCGATGAACAGCGGCACGTACGCGATCAGCCGGGACCGCTCCACGGCGTCCGTGCGCGGGCTGCGCACCATCATGACGAGGTAGCCGGCGGGCAGCAGCACGGCGAGCACCGACACCGCGTTGATCAGCGCGTCCACGGTGAGCGAACCGGCCGCGCCGAACACCGCGACGGCCACGGCGACCACCGCGACGCCCACGGACATCCGCACGGCCACCTGGCGGCGCTCACCGGTACGCAGCGGGTTCGTGGGCGCGTCCCCGGCCCCACCGAGCCGCGCCCGCCCTCGTACGTAGCCGAAGAGTCCCGCGGCCATGCCGACCGCGGCGAGGGCGAACCCGAGGTGGTAGTCGACCTGTTGGCCGAGCGTGCCCACCAAGTACGGGGCGATGAAGGCGCCCAGGTTGATGCCCATGTAGAAGAGCGAGAACCCGGCGTCGCGACGGATGTCCGCCGGCGCGTACAACTCCCCCACCAATGACGACACATTGGGCTTCAGCAGCCCCGTGCCGAGCACGATGAGCACCATCGACACCAGCAGCGCGGGCAGCCCGCCCGGCACCGCGAGCGCCAGGTGCCCGCACATGATCGCGACGCCGCCCAGCACGACGGCGCGCCGCATCCCGAGGAGCCGGTCGGCCACCCAGCCGCCGAGCACGCCCGACATGAAGACGAGGGCTCCGTACACCGACACCAGGGCGGCGGCGGTCGGCTTGTCGAGGCCGAGGCCGCCGTCGGAGGTCCGGTCGTAGAGGTAGTAGAGGAGGATCGCGGACATCCCGTAGTACGAGAACCGCTCCCACATCTCCAGGAAGAACAGGGTGGCGAGGCTGCGCGGATGCCCGAAGAACCGACGGTCACGGTGGTCGCCGGGCGGCGCCTCGCCCACCGCACGGGTATCGGTATCGCTTGTTTCGCTCATACCCACCTCTACCTCTCCACGACTTCAGCAGATCGTGCCGTCGGGCCTCCGCAGCAAGGGGCGGTCGACGGTCCAGAGCACCTCCGCGACGTCGCTGCCGCGATTGTGAATGGCGTGCGGGACACGGGACTTGAAGTGGATCGAGTCGCCGGGGCCGAGCACGGCCGTCTCCTCCGGCAACAGGAACGCCAGCTCACCGCGGAGCACGTAGCAGAACTCCTCGCCGTCGTGCTGCGTGACCGGCGACGGCTCGGCGGTCGGCTGCACCGTCGTGGCCAGCGTCTCGATGCGCTGGTCCGGCAACTCGGCCGTCAGAACGCGGTGTTCGCGCTCGCCCAGCGCCATCCGCGCGACGTCCGGGTCGTCGTGCCGGGTGACCGCGTACTCGCGCCTGCCGCGCCGCCCGGCCGCGCCGAGCAGTTCGACTGCGTCCACGTCCAGCGCGCTCGCCAGCGCGAAGAGCGAGGTCAGCGAGAGCGAGTTGATGCCGCGCTCGGCCAGCGAGAGAAACCCGGCCGAGAGCCCGCAGCGCTCCGCGAGCGTCCGCAGCGTCAGCCCGCGCTCGGTGCGCAGCCGCTTGATCGCGGCCCCCACCACGCGACTCGGCCCGTCCTCGACGACCGGCTCCTCCGACTGTTCCTGCTCCTCCGACTGCTCCTTGTCGACCACAGCGAAATTAAGTCACGCCAAACAAAGCCCGTCAATACTAAACACCTGCACCCTTCCGGCACCGCTCCGGCAGGCGCCCCACGACAGCCCCGCCGACCTGTACGTTCCTACATTCGGACGATGGTTCGGAGCCTGTAGGGACGCCCGGTAAACTTCCTCCACGTGACTGCGCCTGCAAAGCCCCGTATCCCGAACGTTCTCGCCGGCCGCTATGCCTCCGTCGAGCTCGCCACCCTCTGGTCCCCCGAGGAGAAGGTGAAGCTGGAGCGGCAGCTCTGGCTCGCCGTGCTGAAGGCCCAGAAGGACCTCGGGATCGACGTCCCGGACGCCGCGATCGCCGACTACGAGCGCGTGCTCGACCGGGTCGACCTGGCCTCCATCGCCGAGCGCGAGAAGGTCACGCGGCACGACGTGAAGGCCCGCATCGAGGAGTTCAACGCCCTCGCCGGGCACGAGCACGTCCACAAGGGCATGACCTCCCGCGACCTCACGGAGAACGTCGAGCAGCTCCAGGTCCGCCTCTCCCTCGAACTGGTCAGGGACCGCGCCGTCGCCGTCCTCGCCCGCCTCGGCAAGCTGTCCGGCGAGTACGCGGAGCTGGTCATGGCCGGCCGCTCGCACAACGTCGCCGCGCAGGCCACCACCCTCGGCAAGCGCTTCGCGACCGCGACCGACGAGCTGCTCGTCGCGTACGGCCGCGTCGAGGAGCTCCTGAACCGCTACCCGCTGCGCGGCATCAAGGGCCCGGTCGGCACGGCGCAGGACATGCTGGACCTGCTCGGCGGCGACGCCGACAAGCTCGCCGACCTGGAGCAGCGCATCGCGGCCCACCTCGGCTTCTCGCAGGCCTTCACCTCGGTCGGCCAGGTCTACCCGCGCTCCCTCGACTACGAGGTCGTGACCTCGCTCGTCCAGCTGGCCGCGGCCCCGTCCTCCATGGCGAAGACGATCCGCCTGATGGCCGGGCACGAGCTGGTCACCGAGGGCTTCAAGCCGGGCCAGGTCGGCTCGTCCGCGATGCCGCACAAGATGAACACCCGCTCCTGCGAGCGCGTCAACGGCCTCATGGTGATCCTGCGCGGCTACGCGTCGATGACCGGCGAGCTGTCGGGCGACCAGTGGAACGAGGGCGACGTCTCCTGCTCGGTCGTCCGCCGCGTGGCCCTCCCGGACGCCTTCTTCGCACTCGACGGCCTGCTGGAGACCTTCCTCACGGTGCTCGACGAGTTCGGCGCCTTCCCGGCGGTCGTTGCCCGCGAGCTGGACCGCTACCTCCCCTTCCTCGCTACGACGAAGGTCCTCATGGCCTCCGTCCGGGCGGGCGTCGGCCGCGAGGAGGCCCACGAGGCCATCAAGGAGAACGCCGTCGCCTCCGCCCTCGCGATGCGCGAGCAGGGCGTCGAGCGCAACGAGCTGCTCGACAAGCTGGCCGCCGACTCCCGCATCCCGCTGGACCGCGCCCAGCTCGACGAGCTGATGGCGGACAAGCTGTCCTTCACGGGTGCCGCCGCCGGTCAGGTCGCGCAGATCGTGGCCCGCGTAGAGGAGATCGTGAAGCGGCACCCCGAGGCCGCCGGTTACACGCCGGGAGCGATCCTCTGACCCGCCTTACGCAGGCCGACCTCGAGGCCGCTCGCGACCGTCTGCTTCCGGACGTCGTCGCGAGCGGCCTCGACGTCATCTTCTGCGGGATCAACCCGGGCCTCATGTCGGCCGCGCTCGGCCACCACTTCGCCCGCCCGGGCAACCGCTTCTGGCCGGTCCTCCACCTCTCCGGCTTCACACCCCGGCAGCTCAAGCCCGCCGAGCAGCGGGAACTCCTCTCGTACGGCCTCGGGCTCACGAACGTCGTCGCGCGCGCCACCGCGCGGTCGGACGAGCTGAGCGCGGACGAGTACCGCGAGGGCGGACGCCTCCTGGAGGAAAAGGTGACCCTCCTCCGCCCCACCTGGCTCGCCGTCGTCGGCGTCACCGCCTACCGCTCCGCCTTCGGCGACCGCCACGCCAAGATCGGCCCCCAGGACCGCACGATCGGCGGCGCCCGCGTGTGGGCCCTGCCCAACCCCAGCGGCCTGAACGCGCATTGGACGGCGGCGACGATGGCGGAGGAGTATGCGCGGCTGCGGGAGGCTGCCGCCTAGCCGAGTCGTTTCGGACGTCACCGCGCAGGCACGTGGAGAGCCGCCCGGGGCGTCCGCACGGGGGACGGACTTTCCGCGACGGGCGCATCGGTGTGGGTGCCGCGACGGGGAGCAGTCCCCGCGCTCATTGCGTCATCACCGCCCGCCAGGGCCGGGTGATGATCTCGCGGTAGGTGTGGTGGACGGGATGGTGCCCGACGTGCCGGAACACCCACTCCTGCGCGGCGAGCACTCCGTCCACACCGTCCTCGTACGGCGGTGACTCACATTCCGGCGTACCGTCCTCCAGGCAGACGACGCACACCATCTTCCGCGTCAGCGGCTCCGCATCCGGCTCCCGGTCCGGGGACAACAGCCACGTCGCCATAGTGATCACGGACTTGGGCATGCCGCACACCTCTCGGACAGGAGACTGTGAACGACGATGCTCGCCCGCAGCTGCTCGCCCTCGTCGGGCGGCCGCAGCAGTTCAGGGCGGGCGTCCCACTCCCGGCCGCCGCCTGGGATCCGGAGCTGGACATACGCCCCCTCGTAGCCCATCACGTAGCCCGCCTTGTTGTGCTCGGTATCAACGACCAAGTCGCCAATCCCGTACTCCTCGTTCATGTTTCACGACCCCCTTGCTGGATCACCTCTGCCAGCCGCATGGCCACATCTGCGCGGATGCGCCCCAGCTCCACGAGACGTAGGTGCGGAGAGGCACTGTCTACCGAGAGGGACGGCAGCACAATGCCCGCCTCGCTCAGCGCCGATCGCAGGGATTCCGCCGCCGTCTCGGGATCGACCTCCTGCGGCTTGGTTCGTCCGGCCATGAACAGGACGCTAAGGATGGGCAATTGATCTGCACTAGGCGAGTTACCCGAAGTTTCTTGACCTCCCGCCAGAGTTACGCGAAGTTATTCACAACGGCCCGACCAAGCCGACTCGTGGCCCTCCGGACTGCGTGATGCTTAGCGGATCAGCCCCGGAGAAGGGAACGATCATGGCCCGACGACTGCGCTTCAACGGCACCGGTAGCGGCGGCGGCTCCTGCCCAGCGGTGTATGAAGACCTCAACAGTGGCGAGGTCATCGTGCACGGTCCACGGCTCACCGACCCGGATGCGCTCGCCCAACTCCAGCACATCGACGAAGACGAGATCCCCATCGTCATGCCCCGCAACACGCTGGTCGACTTCGGGCCCAAGGACCGCGACACCGAGCCGCGCATCCTCGACCCCGAGACGTTCGCAGGGATGTTCACCAACTTCCAGCACAGCGCCTGGCACCTGGAGATGCGCCAGGGCTACGCCGTGGACCGGGCCACCGACACCTACGCCCAGTTCGTGCGCGGCGAGAAGCCGACGTGGGACATGGACTCATCGTGGGCCCGCACCATCAGCGCGAAGACACAGGACGGGGCCGACGTCGGCCGGGTCCGCATCGTCGACGACCCGCCCACCGAGGGACAGCTCTACCTACTCGCGCACGCCGAGCACAACGACGCCCTAGGCGAAGAGGTCCGCAACATGTGGCGCGCGGACGCCGAACGACACAACCTTCCCGACGAGGACTTCTGGATCTTCGATTCCCACATCGTCGCTCTATGCCTCTGGGACGACGACGACAACCTGACGGGCGTCGAACTGATCTCGGAGCCCGCACGCGTCAATCAGTACAACCGGCTGCGCGACGTAGCGCGGCATTACGCCATCCCCTACAGGGACTTCGTGGCGCGCATGGCCGCGACGAAGGAGTGAAAAGCAGGTGAGTGCCGGTGAGCACGGACTATCAGCAGGCGCGCGCGGATCTCGGAGTACGCCTCCGCGAACTGAGGCTCGCCGCACCTGAAGGCCGGCTCACCGGTACACAGCTGGCTGAACGCCTCGGGCCAGGATGGACCAAGGTAAAGGTCAGCAAGCTGGAGAACGGCAAGCAGACCGCCACACCCAACGACCTGCGCGCGTGGGCCGACGGAACCGGCCAGCCGGAGTCCTACGAGGAACTGCTCTCCAGGCTCCGCGGCTTCGAGTCCCACATCCGCTCCTGGCGCCGCCAACTGGCCGCCGGGCACCGGTCCGTGCAGGACGCCGCCTCGGCCGAGCACGACAGGACGCGCGTCCTCACCATCTGGGAAAGCTGCCTCATCCCCGGCCTGCTCCAGACGCCGGACTACGCGCGACACGTCTTCACCCGGCACGCCGAACTGATGCGGTCACCACCCGACACCGAGGACGCTGTCCGCTCTCGTATCCAGCGGCAGGAGTTGCTGTACCGGCCGGGGCACACCTGCCGGATCCTGATGTGGGAGGGAGCGCTTCGTTCACTCGTGTGCCCGCCGTCAGTGCTCGCCTCCCAACTCGACCGCATCACCGGAGTCGTCGGCCTCGACACCGTCGAACTCGGGATCATCCCCTTCAGCGCCTCCCTGAAGATCTGGCCCGGCAACAGTTTCTGGATCTATGACGAACGCCGGGTGATCGTCGAGGACTGGCACGCCGAACTGTGGATCGACGACGCCGACAGCATCGCCACGTACGTGCGCGTCTGGAGCACCCTGCGCGAGTCCGCCGTGTACGGCGCCGACGCGCACAACGTCATCAACGCCGCCCGGCGGACGCTCGGTTCACGATAATCCCCACGACAGCCCCACGGTCACATCGATCACCGGACGGTCCTCCTCGCACTCGCTGGGTGCGGCACCACGTACGCGGCCCCCAGGGACCTGATTTCACCAGTGAACTCCCCGACACGAAAAGGACGTTGCGCTTCTGCGTCATCGCACGGCGCACGGCTACGGAGACGACCACCCCATGGCACCTTCACCCTCACCGCCACCCCGAGCACTCGACGTACTGATGGCCATGCGCGAGGCCGCGATCGCCCGGTCCGTCGAGGACATGAGACGCGTGTACGCGATCGACGCGGTGCACGAGTTCCCCTTCACGCGGCCAGGCGTTCCGTCGCGGATGGAAGGAAGGGAGGCCATCATCGGGTTCGTCAGCGCGTTCTGGCGCACCACCCCACTGCGGTACGAGCGCTATCGAACCATCGCCGTGCACAGCACCGCGGACCCCGACACCATCGTCGTCGAGCAGGAGGTGGAGGGAACCAGTTCCACGACGGGCCCGTTCGTGCTGCCCAACGTTCTGGTGCTCACGGTCCGAGGCGGCGAGATCGCCCACGTACGCGACTACGCCAACCTGGTCGCCCTCGAAGCGGCCACCGGGAACGCCGCCCGGCGGGCGCCCGGTTCACGGTGACCGCCGGGCGCGCCGGTCGTACCTCGCCCTGGCGACGCGGCGCACGGCGCCACTCGCGACCGACACGCAGAAGCTGATCAGCGTCGCGCTCCCCCAGCGCGCCTCGTTCATGTCGCCGCCGTTGACCGCGATGCACAGCCACAGGGACATGAAGAAGGTCATCGTGCACAGGATGCGCGACGGGACCAGGTACCAGACCGGTTTGTCCTGGACGATGGCCGCGAATCTCCGGTCGATGTCCGCCTTCGAGAGATGTTCCCCGCGTTCCTCGCTCACCGTGTCCCCCGTTTCCGCTGAGCGGCCCCTGAACGATGAACTTAAGCGACAACTCCCGTAGGCGAAAGGCGAATCGGTATGCGTCGTACGCCTTCTTCGACAGTCACGGCTTGCGAGCCACCACCCCGTACTGGGCCACCCGCTCGCCCTCCTCGTCACGCCACCGCGCACACGACACCAGCCCCGGCTCCACGAACTCCAGGCCGTCGAGGAACGCGGACACTTCGGCGCCCGTGCGGGCCGTGATCGGGGGCTTGGCGTTTTCGTTCCAGAAGGCCATGGCCTCCGTGTTGCCCTCGCCGCCCAGTTCGAGGGTGGGGTGGGTGAGGACGACGTGGCTGCCGGAGGGGATGGCGTCGATGAGGGTGCGGACGATGGACGTGGCCTCGGACGTGTCGAGGACGAAGTTCAGGATGCCGAGAAGCATGACCGCGACGGGGCGGTCGAAGTCGAGGGTTTCGGAGGCCGCGTCGATGATCGCGCGCGGGTCGCGGGCGTCCGCGTCCACGTAGTTGGTGCGGCCCTCGGCGGAGCTGGTGAGCAGCGCGCGGGCGTGGGTGAGGACGATCGGGTCGTTGTCGACATAGACGACGCGCGCGTCCGGCGCGATGCGCTGGGCGACCTCGTGCGTGTTGTCGACGGTGGGCAGGCCCGTGCCGATGTCGAGGAACTGGCGGATGCCCGCCTCGCCCGCGAGGTAGGAGACGGCGCGGCCGAGGAACGCGCGGTCGGCGCGGGCGACCTCGCCGATGCTCGGGTACATGGACGTCACCATGTCGCCGACCTTCTCGTCGACCTCGTAGTGGTCCTTGCCGCCCAGCCAGTAGTTCCACACGCGCGCGTTGTGCGCGACGTGGCTGGAGATCCGGCCTTCCGGCTGGTTCCCGTCGGTGGCGGTCATGGGGTCTCCTTCGTGCGGGGCGGGCGGCTGATGCCGCTGATGACACTGCTGCTCAAGATCCCATGGTGGCACGGGAGTTCGAGTGCGTGCGGCAGCGGCCCGCCGCCCCACCGCCGGCAGGCGGATCACGCGTCCCTGCGCCGCACCGCCCACCACCCCGCGAACAGCGCCGCCGCCGCCCACAGCGCGGTCACCGCGAGCCCGGACCACGGGCCGAGCGAGCCCTCGGCGTGCTGGTGCAGGACCTGCTGACCCGCGCGGTCGGGCAGGTAGTCGGCGGCCCCGCCCGCGACGTCCCCGATCACGAAGGACACGATCAGCAGGAACGGTACGAGGATGCTGAGCACGGCCACCGCGCTGCGCAGCACCGCCGTGAGTCCCGCCGCGAACAGCGCCATGAGCGCGAGGTATACGCCGGCGCCGACGCAGGCCCGCACCGCTCCCGGGTCGCCGAGATCAAGTGCGTACGAGCCCATGAACGCCTGGCCGACGAGGAACGCGGCGAAGGTGGTGAGCAGGCCGACGACGAGGCCGCAGGCGCCGACGACCGCCATCTTCGCGGCGTAGAAGAGGGTTCTGTTCGGGACGGCGGAGAGGGAGACGCGCAGGGCGGCGTTCAGGTACTCGGAGGAGACGGCCGTGGCGCCGAAGGCGAGGGCCGCGATCTGGCCGAAGTTGAGGGCGTAGAAGGCGCCGAAGAGGAGGTCGCCGCCGTCTTCGGCCTCGGCCTCGGCCTGGCCGATCGTCGCGAAGGCGAGGACGGTCACGGCGAGGGTCGCGATGAGGACGGCGAGCAGTGAACCGAAGGTGCCCCGGAGTGACCTGACTTTGATCCACTCGGAGTGCAGTACGGCGGTGGGTGACATGGAGCGGGGTGACAGAGAGTTCATGGGTCAGGCCTCCTGGAGGGGCGTGGCGGCGAACTCGGTGTCGTTCGCGGTGAGGGCGAGGTAGGCCTGCTCCAACGAAGCCTGTTCGTCGGCGAGTTCGAGGACGGGCACGCCCTCGGTGGCGGCGAGCGCGCCCACTTCGGCGGCCGTGACGTCCGCCACGGTGCACAGGCCGTCGTCGGTGAGCGTCACCGTGTGGCCCGCGCGGGCGAGTGCGGCGCGCAGCCGGGCGGGGTCCGTGCAGCGCACGCGTACGCGGCGGGCGCTGTGCGCGGCGATGAAGTCCTGCATCGGGGTGTCGGCGAGGAGCCGGCCGCGGCCGAGGACGACGAGGTGGTCGGCGAAGGTCGCGGTCTCGTTCATGAGGTGGCTGGAGACCAGCACCGTGCGGCCCTCGCGCGCGAGGTCGCGCATCAACTCCCGTATCCAGATGATGCCTTCGGGGTCGAGGCCGTTCGACGGCTCGTCCAGGAGGACGACCTCGGGGTCGCCGAGCAGCGCCGCCGCGATGCCGAGGCGTTGGCGCATGCCGAGCGAGAACGTCTTCACGCGGCGCTTCGCGACGGCGGCGATCCCGGCCTGTTCGAGGACCTCGGCCACGCGCGTGGCCGGGATCCGGTTGCTGGCGGCCAGCGCCCGCAGATGGTCGCGCGCGGTGCGGGAGCCGTGTGCCGCCTGCGGGTCGAGGAGGGCGCCGACGACGCGCAGTGGTTCGTCGTACGTGACGTAGGGGCGGCCACCGATGAGCGCCGTCCCGGAGGTGGGGCGGTCGAGGCCGAGGGCGAGGCGCATGGTGGTGGACTTTCCGGCGCCGTTCGGGCCGAGGAAGCCGGTGACGCGGCCGGGGGCGACCTGGAAGGTGAGCCGGTCCACGGCGCGGGTCGTCCCGTACTCCTTGGTGAGGTCCTTGACGTCGATGCTGGTCATGGCAGCAGCGTCGCGTGCGGAACGGGGCGCGGGCCTCCCCCTGCGGTGGGCATCGCCTCCCCCGCACGGGGGGGCCGGGCCTGCCGGGGCGGCTGGCACGATGACGGCATGCCCCGCTCCCTGCCCCGCCCGCTGAGGCCGCTCGCGCGTGCGGTCACGTACACCCGCTGGCTGCATCTGCTGCTGGCGTCGGTGCTCGCCTTCACGTGCTCCTTCGTGTATCCGGGGCTCGAAGATCCCACCCCCGGGGACTGGGTGGCGGTCTACCTGATCCCGGTGCCGCTGCTCGCGGTGGCCGGTCTGGTGCCGGTGATGCGGCGGGCCGAGGGGCTGCAGGCGCGGTTGATGCTGTTTCCGGGTGGGCACGCGCGCGTGGCGGAGAGCGCGGAGGCCGGCACGGTGTCGGTGGCTCCGTCGGCTTCGTGGAGCGACCGGGGCAGGGCGGCCCTGTGGCTCGTGCTGCGGCATGTGCTCGGGTTGAGCGTGGCGCTGTTCTCCGGGCAGGCGATGGCGCTGGTACTGGAGTTGGCGGGGGCGGCGGCCGGCGAGCACGTGGACTCCACGTGGCGGTTCGTCGTCACGGGCACCGGCTGGTGGCACGTGCTGGTGATCCCGTTCGTCCTGGTGGTGATGCTGTACGTGGTGGCGGGCGCGGGCCGGGTGATGGCGCGCCTGGCGCCGCTGCTGCTCGGGCCCTCGGCCGCCGAACGGCTCGCGGTCCTGGAGGAGCGCACCGAACAACTCCTGGAGCACAACCGCATCGCCCGCGAACTGCACGACTCCATCGGGCACGCGCTGACCATCGCCGTCGTGCAGGCGGGGGCGGCGCGGGCGGCGGGCGACCGGGCGTTCACGGACCGGGCGTTGGAGGCCATCGAGGAGACGGGGCGGGCGGCCCTCGACGACCTGGAGCGGGTCCTCGTGGTGCTGCGCGAACCGGAGCGGCCCGCGAGCACCCGGCCGACGCTCCAGGACGCCGACCGGCTCCTGGACTCGGCGCGGGCGGCGGGCGCGAAGGTCGACGTGACGGTGTCGGGCCCACTGGGCACGGTCCCAGGACCGGTCACGCGCGAGGGCTACCGCATCCTTCAGGAGGCGCTCACGAACGTGCTGCGGCACTGCGGAACCGTGCCGGTCGCCGTGGTCCTCCAGGTCGCGGACGGGCGGCTCGTCCTGGAGGTGCGCAATCCGCTGCCCACGGGTGCGGGGTCCGCCGTCCCGGCCGGTACGGGCAGCGGGCTGCGCGGCGTCCGGGAGCGGGCCGCGCTCCTCGGCGGCACGGCCCGGACGGGCCCCTACGGAGCCGATTGGCTGGTGCGGGTCGAGCTTCCCGTGACCTGATCTACGCTGACGGGGTGCCGCTCACTGTCCTCCTCGTCGACGACGAACCCCTGGTCCGCGCCGGGCTGCGCGCCGTGCTCGAAGCGCAGGGCGACATCACGGTGGTGGGCGAGGCCGCGGACGGCGCGGCGGTCGTCCCGCTGGTGCGCGAGCTGCGGCCCGACGTGGTCGCCATGGACGTACGCATGCCGCTGCTCGACGGGATCGAGGCCACGCGTGCGGTGCTGCGCGGCGCGGAACGGCCGCCGAAGATTCTCGTGATCACGACGTTCGAGAACGACGAGTACGTGTACGGGGCGCTGCGCGCGGGCGCCGACGGGTTCCTCCTGAAGCGGGCGCGGCCCGAGGAGATCGTGCACGCGGTGCGGCTCGTCGCGGCGGGCGAGTCGCTGCTGTTCCCGGCGGCCGTGCGCAAATTGGCGGCGGAGTACGGGAGTTCGGCCGCGCGGGCGGCGTTGGAGCGGGCGGCGCTGACCGAGCGCGAGGGGCAGGTGCTGCGGCTGATGGCGCGCGGCCTGTCGAACGCGGAGATCGCCGCGGATCTCGTCGTCGGCACCGAGACCGTCAAGTCGCATGTGAGCGCGGTGCTGACGAAGCTGGGCGCGCGGGACCGGACGCAGGCGGTGATCGCGGCGTACGAGTCGGGGTTCGTGGCGCCGAGTTGAGGGGGCGACCTGCAAGGTTCCCGCGCCGCGCGGCTGAGCAGCGTACGGCACAGAAGTGCACCCGACTCTCGCCGCTTGCGGCTGCTGCGGGTACCATCCGGCCAACTGGTGCGACTGCGGGAGGACGACGGTGGGGCGGCTGACCGGCGGGGATCCCTCTCTGCTCAGGCGGATCAATTCGGCGGTGGTGCTGCACGCGTTGCGCTCCGCCGATTTCGCGACGCTCACGGAGGTCACGCGCGTCACGGGGCTTTCCCGGCCCACCGTGGAGGGCGTCGTCGAGGGGCTCATGGAGGCCGGGCTCGTCGTGGAGACCACGGTCGAGGAGTCGGGGGCGCGGCGGCAGGGCCGGCCCGCGCGCAAGTTCCGCTTCCGGGCCGAGGCGGGGCATCTGCTCGGCCTGGAGATCGGCGCGCACCGGGTGTCGGCGGTGCTCTCCGCGCTCGACGGGAGGGTGCTCGGTTCGGCGGCCAAGGAGGTCGACGAGGCCGCGGACGCGGACGAGCGGCTCGAACGGTTGCGGGGCACCGTCGCCGATCTGCTGCGCCGTGCGGGTGTGGCGCGGGGTTCGCTGTGGGCGGTCGGGGTCGGCAGTCCCGGGATCGTGGAGGCGGACGGGACGGTGCGGCTCGGGACGGCGCTGCCGGGGTGGACCGGGCTGCCGCTCGGCGAGCGGTTGCGGCGGTCCTTCAAGTGCCCGGTGTTGGTGGAGAACGACGCGAACACGGCGGCCGTGGCCGAGCACTGGAAGGGGGCCGGGGCGGACACGGACGACATGGTGTTCGTGCTGGCCGGGCTGAGCCCCGGGGCTGGTGCGCTGATCGGTGGGCGGCTGCACCGGGGGTACGGGGGCGCCGCCGGGGAGATCGGGGCGTTGCATCTGCTGGGGCGTGAGGTGCGGCCGGAGGCGTTGCTGTCCACCACGGGTGAGCCCTTGCATCCGTTGGACGAGCACGCCGTGGCGAAGGTGTTCGCGCTGGCGCGGGAGGGCGACGAGCGGGCGTCGGCCGCGGTCGAGCGGTTTCTGCAGCGGTTGGTGCACGACGTCGCGGCGTTGGTGCTCGCGCTGGACCCGGAGCTGGTGGTCGTGGGTGGGTGGGCCGCCGGGCTCGACGGGGTGCTTGAGCCGTTGCGGCGGGAGCTGGAGCGGTATTGCCTGCGGCCGCCGCGGGTGGCGTTGTCGGTGCTCGGCGAGGCGGCCGTGGCCACGGGGGCGTTGCGGCTGGCGCTCGATCACGTGGAGGCGAAGCTGTTCGCGGCGGAGAGCCGGGTCACCGCACGCCACTGACGCGCACGGCACCCCGGCTCCCGGACCGCTGTCCTACGACAGGGCCCAACTGGCCCCGGACGAGCCGGACTCGACGGTCAGGCGCCCGCCTGACGCCGGGCCGGGTGTGAGGAGGACCCGCTCGTCGGGAGCGGTGTGGTTGCCCAGCCGGACCCCGCCGAATCCGTCGGGCGTCGTGCACCACGGATAGCCGTCGTCGTTGGGCCGGAAGAGGTCCATCGTCACCGCGCTGCCGCCCAGTGGCTGGTACGGGTGGGCGGAGGTCGAGTTGACGTAGCGCCCCTTGTTGACCAGGTAGTAGCACGGGTTGTCGCCGGTCCGGCCCGCGGGGATCGCGCTGAACCGCTGGCTTTCCGCGTCCTCGTCGCGGTCGAGGATCACCGGCGAACCGGCGTCGTCCTGCCGGTCGACCTCCATGACCAAGGGCTCCGGCGTCTCCTCCTGAAGCACGACCTCCTTGGCCTGCAGCGCCTCGTCGGCGTTCTGGAGGAACCAACGCTGGGCGGCGGTGCCGTTGTAGTCCCGGCCCGGCGGGCGCCCAGAGCTGGTCCGCGGCCTCGGTCGGCCACATCACCGTGCGCGCGTCACGAGCGCCGCCCTCCTGCCCCAAGTACGTTCCGTTGTACGGCGCTTGCGCGTGGTGCATGCGGTAGTAGCCGGGGAACTCCGGGTCGGCGGCGAGGCTGAAGGTCCGCGCCGGGAGGTTGGCCTGGTTGAGCGGCTGGTCGCGCACGGAGTGATCGCCCTGGCTCGGGCCGGCCGCCTGGGTGGTGGCGGCGTTGCGGACGACCGTCCGCGCGGGCAGGGGCGGCGCCGCCGAGCGGGTGGGGGTCGGCGGGTTGGGCAGGTTGTTCAGCGCGTACAGGACCGGGTAGTGGTCGGAGGTCCGGATGCCGTTGACGACGGCGACGCCGGCCACGGCGGGCTGTGGCTGGACGCCGCCGTTGGGGACGACCACGTAGTCGAGGATGGACGACGACGAGGGGAAGGTGACCCCGCCGGGGCCGTGGACGGTCGCCGTGTTGCCGAGTTCGTTGGCCAGGCCGACCGGGTTGCGGCTGTAGACGGCCAGATTGACCCGGCCGGGCGGGGCGGTCTCGTTGGTGTCGGTGTGCAGCCAGTACAGGTACTGGGGGCGGCTGGCCGTTCCGATCCGGTACTCGCGGACCGGGATGCGGGTACCGGCGTTGTCCCAGTACTGGACCACGGAAGCTAACACGCGTGAAGGAAACGAGTGGGCCTGGTGGATATTTTTGAGACATGCGCGCCCATGGGGATTGCCGATGGGGACTCGTGGACCTCGCGACGGCCCGGCGCGCGGGTGGGTCAGGAAGCCTTCGGGTGCGGGGCGTCGTGGATCTCCACCGAGGCCGTGTCGCCGAAGGTGAGGCGGCAGGTGTCGGCGCGGTAGGTGGCGACGGAGACGGCGGCGGGGGTGCCGTGGGTGAAGTAGCGGGTGGTGACGACGAGGACCGGGGCGCCGGGGAGGCGGTCGAGTTCCTTGGCGTCGTCGGCGCGGGCCGAGCCCAGTTCGACGGCGCGGTCCTCGCCGTCGAGGCCGAGGCTCTGCAGCTCGCGCAGCACCGCACGCGCGCGTGCCGCGCCGGTGTCGGTGGTGGGCAGGTCGGGGGCCGCGGCGGAGGGGACGTAGAGCAGCTCGGCCGCGACCGGCTGGCCGTTCGAGACGCGGGTGCGGCGCAGGACGTGCACCTCGGTGTCCGGGGCGGTCTCGAGCGCGGCGGCGACGGCGCTCGGCGGGCTCTCGACGGTGGCGTCGACGGCCTGCCACGCGTCGTCGCTGCCGCCCGGCCAGTCCCTGGCGTTCGACGCGACGGCGACGCCCATGCGGGGCGGGGCGACCGTGGTGCCCACGCCGCGGCGGCGCTGCAGCCGGCCTTCCAGCTCAAGCTGTTCGAGTGCCTGGCGGAGCGTGGCGCGGGCGACGCCGAAGCGGGCCGCGAGATCCCGCTCGTTCGGCAGGATCTCCCCCACCGTGAACTCGGAGTCGAGCGCCTCGCTGAGCACGGTCTTCAGGTGCCAGTACTTCGGCTCCGGAGCCGCTTCCAACTGCGTGGTCCCCACCCTGTCCTCCGCAACAGCCGTGCCCTGGCAGCGTTTTATCGCCCTTGTTTATTAAAGGTTCCTGCCTTATCCCTGCGAGGGTATGACCGCTTTCGGAACTTGGTCAATACCAATCCCCGATCGGGACACGCCGGGACCCCGCGGGACATGGAGAGGCCCGGCCCCCCGCGCGCGTGGCCGGGGCCGGGCCCGAAGGCGGCAGCGGCTAGGCCAAGGAGGCCAGCTTGTCCGGGTTGCGCACGATGTAGACGTGCTGGATCCGGCCTTCGTGGAGGCCGAGTTGGATGACGGAGTCCGGCTTGCCGTTTCCGGTGACGAGCACGCCGAGCGCGCCGTTGAACTCCACGAGACGGAACTCGTAGCCCGCCGGAAGGCCCCGGCGCGCGGCGCCGTCCAGGAAGCGACCCACCTTGTCGGCGCTCTCGATGACCCGCAGCGGCGCCTTCGACTTGCCGCCGCTGTCGCCGACGAGCCGGGCGTCCGGGGCGAGCATCGCCATGAGCCCGTCGAAGTCGCCCCCGGCCGCGGCGGCCATGAAGCGTTCGGTGAGGTCGCGCTGCTGCGCCGGGTCGACGTCGAAGCGGGGCCGCCGCTCGTCGACGTGCTTGCGCGCGCGGGTGGCCAGTTGCCGCACGGCGGCCTCGCCGCGGTCGAGGGTGCCGGCGATCTCCGCGTACGACAGGCCGAAGGCCTCCCGCAGCACGAACACGGCGCGTTCGAGCGGGGAGAGGGATTCGAGGACGACGAGCACGGCGAGCGAGACGGAGTCGGCGAGCACGGCCTGCTCGGCGGTGTCGGGCACCGTCGGCCCGAAGTCCGTGACGAGCGGCTCGGGCAGCCATGGCCCTACGTAGGACTCACGGCGCGCCTGGACCTGCCGGAGTCGGTCGATGGCGAGGCGGGTGGTGATGCGCACCAAGTAGGCGCGCGGTTCGCGCACTTCGGCGCGGTCCGCTCTGTTCCAGCGCAGCCACGCGTCCTGCACCACGTCCTCGGCGTCGGCCACGCGACCCAGCATGCGGTAGGCCACGCCCATCAGGACGGGGCGGTGCTCTTCGAAGTCATCGATGTCGATACCGGTGCCCACTCGTCCATCCCATAGGACGCGTCGCCCGGTGTCCAGCGTGCATCCGACGACTTCGGCCACTCCCCTTGAACTGCGGGCTACCGAGCGGTAATTGTTGCTGACAAGGAGTCTAAGAGGTCTGAAGCGGGAGCGAGCGACATGGTGACAGAGGCGTCCTTCAGTATCGAGAGCGCCGGAGGTCCCCGCACGGTGCGCCTCGCGTACGAGCGCACGGGCACGGGGGAGCCGCTGCTCCTGCTGCACGGGATCGGGCACCACTGGGAGGCGTGGCAGCCGGTGCTGCCGATCCTCGCGGCGGAGCGCGACGTGATCGCGGTGGATCTGCCGGGGTTCGGGCGCTCGCCCGCGCTGCCGGACGGGCTCGGGTACGACCTGGCGGGTGTGGTGCCGGTCCTGGACGCGTTCTGCCGGCACCTCGGGATCGAGCGGCCGCACGTGGCGGGCAATTCGCTGGGCGGGCTGCTCGCCCTCGACCTGGGCCGCGAGAAGCTCGTACGGTCCGTCACGGCGCTCTCCCCCGCCGGGTTCTGGACCGAGGCGGAGCGGCGGTACGCGTTCGGGACGCTGCTCGCGATGCGGGCGGGCGCGCGGGCCATGCCGGTGCGGGTGATCGAGCGGCTCTCGCGTTCGGCGGTGGGGCGCGCGGCGCTCACCAGCACCATCTACGCGCACCCCGGCCGCCGTTCACCGGACGCGGTCGTCGCGGAGACGCTGGCCCTGCGGGAGGCCACCGGCTTCCGGGAGTCCCTGGAGGCGGGGCGTACGGTGCTGTTCCGTGACGACATCGCCGACGACGACCTGCCGGTCACGATCGGCTGGGGTGTCAGGGACCGGCTCCTCGTGCGCCGCCAGGGCATCCGCGCCAAGCACGTCATCCCGCGGGCCCGCCTGGTCAAGCTGCCCGGCTGCGGGCACGTCCCGATGAACGACGACCCGGCGCTCGTCGCGCGCGTGATCCTCGACGGCAGCCGCCCGGCCGGCTGACCGGCGGCCGAACACCCCCGAGCCCAGGGCGACCCCGGCCGCGACGAGCGCGCTGCCCACGCCCTGGGCGAGGCCGTACCTCCCCGATCCGACCAGCGGTGCGGTGCAGGCCGCCGATACGGGGATGAGCCCGGAGAACAGCGTCGCCCGCTCGGCGCCGATCCGCCGGATGCCCGTGTACCAGCACACGAAGCCGATCACCGTGACGATCGCCGCCTGCCACACCAGGGCCGCGAACTCGGCGCCGTCCGGCGCGCGCAACCAGGAGGCGCCGTCCACGACGACGCCGACAACGGCCGCCTCCAGTGCGGCGATCGCGCACACGACGCAGGACAGCAGCCGTGGGCCGAGCGGGCGCAGCACCGGCACGGCGAGCACCGCGAAGCCGACCTCCCCCGCGAGGGCGCATACGGAGAAGGCGATTCCGGCGGCGTCCGTGCGACCCCACCCCTGGACCGTGAAGGCTCCGGCGGCGACGAGCAACGCCCCGTAGAGGACGGCCCGTTGGGGGCGGGTACCACTCAGTGAGGGCACCAGTACGGCGACCACGACGGGCGCGCACCCTACGAAGACGCCCGGTACGGCGGGTTCGGCGGAGCGTTCCGCGGCGAGAATCGCGAGGTTGAAGCCGACCATGCCGACGGCGGCGAGCAGCGCGAGCCTCGCCCACTGGCGCGGCGCGAGGCTTCGCAGCGGGCGCGTTCCGCCGCGCCCGAGCAGCGGCAGGAGGAGCAGGCACGCGACGGCGTACCGGAGGAACTGGCCGCCCGCGTACGGGTAGTGGCCCAGGACGCTGTTCGCGGTGAACGAGCCGCCGACGAGGACGCAGGCGAGCGCGGCGAGCAGGGAGCCGCGGAGGGAAGTGACGTTCATGGAGGCGACGTTAGGGAGCGGGGTGGTCCGGTACGAGGTCCACTTGAGGGGCCGCGTCGGGGACCAATCCGCGCGGGGCGCGCGGCCCTTTAGGGTCGCCGGTATGACGCCGTCACCCGTCCCGGTACACCGTGACTCCCCCTCCCCCGCCTGGGAGTTGCTGCTGCCCGTGGCCTCCGTTGGCGCGGGCGGCAAAGGCGCGTTCCGCGCGCCCGGTTCCCTAGACGGCAGTGACGGTTGTTCACTTGGGTTTTCCGTTGGGATCAGGATCTGTCATCAGAATCGCGTCGTCCGAACCGTTACTGGAGGCATCCATGGCACACCGTCCGTCGAGTCCGAAGTCCCTGCCCAGCGGCGCGCTGCCCGGTCGCCGTGGCGTGCTGCGCGGGGCGGTCGCCGCCTCCGCCGCGCTCGGGCTGCCCGCGATCGGCGGCGCCGCCGCGCCCGCGTTCGCGCGCTCCGGGCGGCCGAAGGCCGGTTGGGGCGTGCAGGCCGGGGACGTGGGGGCGCACTCGGGGCTCGTGTGGGTGCGCTCGGACCGGCCCGCGCGGATGGTCGTGGAGACGTCAGCCACGGAGTCGTATCGGAACGCCACCAGATGGCAGGGGCCGCTGATCGGCCCCGACACCGACTTCACCGGAACGACCCGGCTGCGCGGTCTGCCGCCCGGCGAGCAGGTGCACTACCGCGTGCTGCTCGCCGATCCCGACGACCCGCGGCGCACCGGCGAACCGGTCGCCGGTACCTTCCGCACGGCGTCCGTGTCACGCCGCGACGGGGTGCGGTTCCTGTGGTCGGGCGACATCGCGGGGCAGGGCTGGGGCATCAACCCGGATCGGGGCGGCTACCGCGTGTACGAGGACATGCGCGCCCTCGACCCGGACTTCTTCCTGTGCAGCGGCGACAACATCTACGCCGACGGGCCGATCCTGCCCAGCGTGACGCTGCCCGACGGGCGGGTGTGGCGCAATGTGACGACCGAGGAGAAGTCGAAGGTCGCCGAGACGCTCGACGAGTTCCGGGGCGCGTTCCGCTACAACCTGCTCGACGAGAACCTGCTGCGCTTCAACGCCCAGGTCCCCACCATCACGCAGTGGGACGACCACGAGGTGCACAACAACTGGTACCCGGGGCAGATCCTCACGGACGAGCGCTACACGGAGAAGAACGTCGACGTGCTGTCGGCGCGGGCGCTGCGCGCGTTCAGCGAGTACTTCCCCGTCTCCACGCTGCCGCCGGGTGACAAGGACGGGCGGGTGTACCGGGTGCTGCGGCAGGGGCCGCTGCTCGACGTGTTCGTGCTCGACATGCGTACGTATCGGAACGCGAACTCTCCGGGGCGGCAGGCCGACGACACCACCGGCATCCTGGGAGCCGAGCAACTCGCTTGGCTGAAGCGGGAGTTGTCGCGGTCGCGGGCCGTGTGGAAGGTGATCGCCTCCGACATGCCGCTGGGGCTCGTCGTGCCCGACGGCAGCGCGAACTTCGAAGCGGTCGCGCAGGGCGATCCGGGGGCGCCGCTCGGGCGCGAGCTGCAGATCGCGGAGCTGCTGCGGCACATCAAGAGCGAGCGGATCACCGGCACGCTGTGGCTGACGACCGATGTGCACTACACGTCGGCGCAGCACTACGAGCCGGCGAACGCCGCGTTCAAGGACTTCGAGCCGTTCTGGGAGTTCGTGTCGGGGCCGCTGGCGGCGGGCGGGTTCAAGGCGCTGAAGCTGGACGGCACGTTCGGGCCCCGGCAGGTCTTCATCAAGGCGCCGGACCGCAACAACACCTCGCCGGCCGAGACCCCGCCGTACTTCGGCGAGGTCGAGATCGACGGCGACAGCGGGGAACTCACCGTACGGCTGCGGCAGGAGGGCGGCGACGTGCTGTTCTCGCAGACCTTGCAGCCGGGTCGGGTGGGGCAGTGAAGCGGGCAGTGAAGGGGCGGCGCCGGAGCGCGGAAATCCGACATAAGCCCGCTTAACCCGTCGGTCACAAACCGTTTGTGATCACGCAACACCGGTCCTGCACAGTGGGCGCATGAATATCCAGACGCATGATGTCGCCGTGATCGCCGTCGTCGCCTGCTGCGCCGCGACCCTGCCCGCCGCTGCCGCCGCCGGTCTCCGCTTGTGGTGGTCACGACGCAAGGAGCACGCTCCACCCACGGCGGATACCGGCGCACGGCCGCCCGTGTCCGCCCCGGCGAGCGGCAGCGCGCTGTGGCGGATGCGGACGACCGTGCGGGACGAGCCGGGTTCGCTGGCCTCGCTGTGCGCGGCGCTCGCGCAGTTGCGGGTCGACATCCTCAGCCTGCAGACGCACCCGCTGGCCGAGGGCACCGTGGACGAGTTCCTGTTGCGCGCGCCCGAGGAGCTGACCACGGGCGAGCTGGCCGGGACGGTCGCGGACGCGGGCGGCGCCGACACCTGGGTCGAGCGGGCGGACGCCCACGACTTGGTGGACGCCCCGACCCGGGTCCTCGGCCTCGCCACCCGCACCGCGCTCGACGCCGCCGAACTGCCGCTCGCGCTGCGGCAGTTGCTGGGCCGCTGCACCATCAAGCAGCTGCCCGCGCACGCGGCCGCGGGCACCGATGGCGCGCCGGTCGAGGGCGGCTTCGACGACACGGTGCTGCGGCTTCGCACCCCGGAGGGCGGGGCGATCACGGTGGAGCGGCCGTATCTGCCGTTCACGCCCACCGAGTTCGCGCGCGCCCGCGCCCTCGTCGAGCTCGACACCAGGCTCGGCCCGCGAGTGCCGGGCGCCACGGACGTCCTGACGCTGCCCGAGGGCAACGACATCACGGTGCGGCGCGCCGACGGCGGCGACCTGGCCCTGGCGAAGGCGATGCACGAGCGGTGCTCGCGCGACACCCTGGCGAGCCGCTACCACGGGCCCGTCTCGGACGCGGACCGCTACCTCAACCACCTGCTCAGCCCGCGCTTCGGCCGGACGCTGGCCGCGCAGACGGCCTCGGGGCGGATAGTCGCCCTCGGTCATCTGCTGTGGGACGGCGACGAGACGGAGCTCGCGCTGCTCGTGGAGGACGACTGGCAGCGCCGCGGCATCGGCACCGAACTCCTCGGCCGGCTCGTCGCGATGGCCGGCGAGGCGGGCTGCGCGAGCGTGTACGCGGTGACCCGGTCGTCCAACACGGGCATGGTCGCCGCCATGCGCGGCCTCGGCCTGCCCCTCGACTACCAGATCGAGGAGGGCACGCTGGTGATCACCGCCCGGCTGGCCGCGGCGCCGACGCGGACCGCGCAGCCGTACGCGTCCGAGTACGAGCGGGCCGAGCAGCACCAGTAACTCCAGCGGCACCAGTAGCACCCGCCCGAGGAGCGGCAGCAGCACCCAGCGCCCGGTCCAGGTCCGCCCACAGGTCCTCGACGTCCGCCGGGCCGACCGCCGGGGTGATCAGTCCGACCCCGGCGGTCACCGCGTGCGGATCGCCCGTCGGGCCGTTCGTGGAGCGGATCCGGGCGCTGCCGGAGGCCCGCACGGTGTTCCATCCGACGGGACCCGGCGACTACGTGGTGCACGTCCCGGTGTGCGGCATGGCCGACCTGCAACGAATGGCCGACCTGCAACGACTCGTGCTCGACGCGTTCACGGCGCGCCCCGAAGCGGCCCGCGTCGAGACCCGGTTGATCTTCCAGCAGTGGAAGTGCGGACCGCTGCTTCCGCCTGCGGCGAATCATGGTGACGTGGCCCCCTGACTCGTACGAGGATGTGTCCCATGCCACACACCGCGAGCCCTCAGCACGCCACCCCCGCCCAACTGCCCCGGCAGGTCGCCGACGCCTACGTAGACGCGGTGGTCGCCCTCGACCCCGTGGAAGGCACCTACTTGGGCGTCCGGGAGTCCCACAGCAAGCTCCCCGACCTGTCCCCCGCCGGTCTCGACGCCGCCGCGGACCTCGCTCGCGAAACCCTCGCCCGCCTCGACGAGGCCGAGCGGGCGCCCGGCGCCGACAGCGACGTCGAGCGGCGCTGCGCCCGGCTGCTGCGCGAGCGCCTGACCGCCGCGCTCGCGGTGCACGAGGCCGACGAGCACCTGCGCGCCGTCTCCAACCTGGGCTCGCCGATCCACAACGCGCGCGAGGTGTTCACGGTCACCCCGGCCGACACGGACGAGGACTGGGCGGCGATCGCCGAGCGGCTGCGCGCGGTGCCCGCCGCGTTCGCCGGCTACCGGGAGACGCTCGCGCTCGGCCTGGAGCGCAAGCTGTACGCGGCGCCGCGCCCGACCGCGACGGTCATCGGTCAACTCGGCGAGTGGCAGGGCTGGTTCGAGGAGTTCGTGGGCGCGGGGCCCGAGGCGCTGCGCGCGGAGCTCACGGCCGCGGCGCGCACGGCGGACGCCGCGACGGCCGAACTGCGGGACTGGATGCGGGACGTGTACGCGCCCGCCGTCGAGGGCGCGTCGAACGTGGTGGGCCGCGAGCGGTACGCGCGCTGGTCGCGCTACTACAACGGCACGGACCTCGACCTGGACGAGGCGTACGCGTACGGCTGGAGCGAGTTCCACCGGCTGCTCGCCGAGATGCGCACGGAGGCCGAGAAGATCCTGCCGGGCGCCGCGACGCCGTGGGTGGCGCTCGCGCACCTCGACGAGCACGGGCGGCACATCGAGGGCGTCGACGAGGTGCGGCAGTGGCTGCAGAAGCTGATGGACGAGGCGATCGGCGCGCTCGACGGCACGCACTTCGAACTCGCCGACCGGGTACGCCAGGTGGAGTCCCGCATCGCGCCCGCGGGCAGCGCCGCCGCGCCGTACTACACGCCGCCGTCGGAGGACTTCTCGCGCCCCGGCCGCACGTGGCTGCCGACGATGGGCCAGACCCGCTTCCCCGTCTACGACCTGGTGTCGACCTGGTACCACGAGGGCGTGCCCGGCCACCACCTCCAGCTCGCGCAGTGGGCGCACGTCGCCGGTGACCTGTCCCGCTACCAGGCGACGCTCGGCATCGTGTCGGCGAACGCGGAGGGCTGGGCGCTGTACGCGGAGCGCCTCATGGACGAACTGGGCTTCCTCACGGACGCCGAGACCCGGATCGGGTACCTGGACGCGCAGATGATGCGCGCCTGCCGCGTCATCGTCGACATCGGCATGCACCTGGAGCTGGAGATCCCGGCGGACTCCCCGTTCCACCCCGGCGAGCGCTGGACGCCCGAGCTGGCACAGGAGTTCTTCGGCGCGCACAGCAGCCGCCCCGCGGACTTCGTGGAGAGCGAGCTGACCCGGTACCTGTCGATCCCGGGCCAGGCGATCGGCTACAAGCTGGGCGAGCGGTCGTGGCTCCTGGGCCGCGAGGCGGCGCGGGCCGCGCACGGGGACGCCTTCGACGCGAAGGCGTGGCACATGGCGGCCCTGTCGCAGGGTTCACTCGGCCTCGACGACCTGGTGGACGAACTGTCGAAGCTGTAAGGGTGCGGCGGCCCCGGGGGATCAGGTCCGCCGGAAGCCGCCCTCCGAGTCGATGACCTGTCCGGTGATCCACTCGGCCTCGTCCGTGGCCAGCCACGCGATGAGCCGGGCCGGATCGTCGGGCATCCCCCACCGCTTGGCGGGGAACATCCCGGCGATGGCGTCGTACACGTCGCCGTCCAGGTAATCGGTGTCCACGGGGCCGGGGTTGACGGTGTTCACGGTCACGAACCGCGGGGCGAGCGCCGTCGCGAGGGAGCGCGTGATGGAGGCGAGCGCGCCCTTCTGCAAGCCGTACGCGATCTCTCCGGGCATCCCGTCGGCGATGTCCTGACCGGACGTCATCATGACGACCCGACCGCCCCGCGCCGCCTCCCGGCGCCGGGCGAAGGCCTGCACGAGCAGCACCACGGAGCGGGCGTCGACGGCCCAGTGGGCGTCCAGCATCGCGGCGTCGATGGTGTCGAGGGTGCCGTCGGAGCCGCTGAGGGCGTGGTTGGCGACGACGATGTCGAGGCGTCCGCCGAGGGCCTGCGCGGCGGCGTCGACGAGGCGCGCGGGCGCGTCGGGTTCGGTGAGGTCGGCGGGCCCGTGCGCCACGACCGCGTCGGCCGCACCGCACACCTCCCGTACGGCATCGGCCACTTCGTCGGGCCGGTCACCGCCCCACGGCTGCGACTCGTCGTGCGCCACGTGGTGGTGCAGATACACGCTCGCCCCGTACGCGGCGAGCCTGCGCGCCACGGCGAACCCGATCCCGCCGCGCCGGCTCGCCCCGGTGACGAGGGCGGCGCGGCCCCGCAACGGAAGAGGATCGCGGCGGAGTTCGTCGGCGGTTGGAGAAGGAAGTTTCGGCATGCCGTGGATCATGCCTGACGACGCGCTCGTGCCTAAGCTGTTTTTCGTGGAGCCGTCCCGCCTGCCCTTCATCGACGAGCACCGGATCGTCGTCGCCGCGCCCGCCGAGCAGGTGTGGCCGGTGCTGGCCGCGGAGTTCGGCCGCAGCAGCGGCCGGACCTTCGAGTTGTACGCCCGCTACGAGTTGACCTTCACCCTTTCCGAGCAAGTCCGCGACCGCACCGCACAACCAAGCCCCTGCGGCGATTGAGCAGCGGGGTCCGGGGCGGAGCCCCGCGACGTAGGAACGGGTAGCCGCGACAGGCCCGGTCAGCACCCGCAGGCATCCGCGTCGAGCGGGGCGGTCAACGGGTCGGCGGAGCGCCGCTCCACCCCTTCCCACGTCTCGTACGCGAACCCCTCACGCACCCAGTACTCGAACCCGCCCAGCATCTCCTTGACCTGGAACCCGAGCCGCGCAAGGGCGAGCGCGGCACGCGCACCCCCGTTGCAGCCGGGCCCCCAGCAGTACGTGACGACAGGCACCCCCCTGTCGAGGACCCGCTCCGCCTGCTCCTCGATGAGCGCCGTCGGCAGGTGCACCGCCCCGGGTACATGCCCCTGATCCCAGGACTCGGTGGACCGCGAGTCGAGCAGAACGAATCCGGGAGCACCGCCGGAGGCGAGCGCGGCGGCGACGTCGGACACGTCGGCGTGGAAGGCGAGGCTCGCGCCGAAGTACTCGGCCGCGGCGGACGGCGACGCGGGCGCGACGCGCAGCACGGGGTTGGCAACGTAAGCGGTGGTGGTGGTGTTGTTCATGCCGGAGAATCTACGGTCGGCCGCACGCCGGCTGAAGGCACGATCCCCGGCATTCCCCTTGTCCAGCCGGGGATTCCCCTGCTATTTCTCAACGGTGACCGCTGATTCCACGCCCTACGTCCCCGATGCCACCGACTGGCGCATCCTGACCGCCCTCCAGCGCGAGGGCCGCGCCGGATACGCCGAGCTGGCGCGGACCGTGTCCATGTCGGCGAGCGCCGTGACGGAGCGGGTGCGCAGGATGGAGGAGGCGGGGGTGATCGCCGGGTACACGGCGGTGGTCGTTCCGGAGCGCCTCGGCCTGCCGATCCTGGCGTTCGTGCGGCTCCGCTACCCGAACGGGAACTACAAGCCGTTCCACGACCTCGTCGAGGCGACGCCGGAGATCCTGGAGGCGCACCACGTCACCGGCGACGACTGCTTCGTGATCAAGGTCGCGGCGCGCTCCATGCGGCACCTGGAGGAGGTCTCCGGGCGGATCGGCGCGCTGGGCTCGGTGACGACGAGCGTCGTGTACTCGTCGCCACTGCCTCGGCGGGCGATCGCGGTCGGGTCCTGAGACCCGGGGCATTACGCGAACTCGGGGCGCGGGCGCTACGCGAGCTGGACGCCGCGCTGGCGCACCAGCGAACCCTCCCTCCCCTTCACGACCTCCAACTGCGCGTGCACGCGGCGCCGCAGGTCGCCGACGTGGCTGACGATGCCGACGCTGCGGTCCCGTTCGCGCAGGGAGTCGAGGACGTCGAGGACCTCGTCGAGGGTCTGGTCGTCGAGGCTGCCGAAGCCCTCGTCGATGAAGAGGGTGTCGAGGCGGACGCCGCCCGCCTCGTCGGTGACGACGTCGGCGAGGCCGAGGGCCAGGGCGAGCGAGGCGAAGAAGGTCTCGCCGCCGGAGAGGGTCGCCGTGTCGCGCTCGCGTCCTGTCCACGCGTCGACGACGTGCAGCCCGAGGCCCGAACGGCCGCGCCCCGCAAGGGAGTCGGAGTGCACCAGGGTGTAGCGGCCGGACGACATCCGGCGCAGGCGCGCGGTGGCTGCCGCCGCGACCTGTTCAAGGCGGGCGGCCAGCACGTACGACTCCAGGCGCATCTTGCGCTCGTTGTCGGCGGCGGTGCCGGCCGCGAGGGAGGCGAGGCGGGCCACCCGGTCGTACGTCTCGCGCAGCGGCCCGAGGCGGCGGGCCTCGGTGGCGGCGCGGCGGGAGAGCCGGTCTAGTTCGGCGCAGCGGCGCCGGGCCTCGTCGCGCGCGGAGCCGGCCGCCTGTACGCGCGCGTCGGCGGCGTGTGCGGCGGCCTGGGCGGCGGGCACGTCGGCCGCCGGTTCGCGGGCGGCCGCCGCGGTGTCCTCCTCGGCGAGCACCGCGCGTACGGCGGCCTCCTCCGACTGCCGTGCGTCCAGGCGGTGTTGGAGCTCGCGGTGGCGCGCGTCGTCGAGCAGCGCGGCGGCGGCCGCCTGCGGCGTGTCGAACCCGGCCCGGAACGCGGCGTCGGCGAGTCGCGCGTCCGCGTCCTTGAGGCGCCGCGCGGTGTCCTCGACGGCGCGGGCCGCGTCGGCGGCCTCGGTGAGGAGGGTGCCCTGCCGTTCCAGTTGCGCGGCGCGCGCCTCGACGCTCTCGGCGTCACCGCGCGCCTGTGACAACTCCCCTTCCAGGGAGGCCTGTTCACGGTCGAGTGCTTCGCGCAGCGAGGTGCGCGCGGCCGTCCGCTGTGCGACTTCCTGGCGGGCCGTGCGGCGCCGGTCGTGCTCGCTCTCGGCCTGGGCGAGGGCCTCGCGGGCGGGGTGCGCGGTGGACGCGAGGGCGTGCGCCTCGGCGTGTCGCTCCGCCAATTCGCGCGCCGTGTCGGCGAGTTGCGCGGCGGGCGTCTCTCCTGCCGCGGCCTTCGCCGCCGCCAGTTCCTCCCGTACGTCGCCCAGGGCGCGCTCGGCCTCGGTGCGGCGCGCGTCGGCGGTGCGGTAGGCGGCCAGCGCCGCTTCCTCGGTGGCCTGGTCGACGTGGCCCTCGGACTTCGGCATGGGCGCGGGGTGTTCGGTGGCGCCGCACACGGTGCAGGGCTCGCCGTCGGTGAGGGCCGCGGCGAGTTCGGCGGCGACGTCGCGCAGGCGCCGCTCCTTGAGGCCGAGCCAGTGCTCGTGCGCGGCGGCGGCCTGTTCGCGGGTGCGCAGCGCGTCGGCCTCGGCGGCTTCGGCTCGGGCGCCGAGCCGGTCGCGTTCGACGGCGGCGCGGGCCTGCGTACGGGCCGGTTCCAGTTGGCCCGCGAGGTGTTCGGCGCGGGTCGCGGCGACCTGCGCCTCGTCGACCCGGGCCTGGAGTTCGGCGCGGCGGGCGTCCCAGCCGTCGAGCCAGCCTTCGGTGTCGGCGAGCAGATCGGTGTCGGCGCGCTCCTCGCGGTCGACGCCGTCGCGTTCGCGCGCGAGCTCGCCGAGCCGACGCTCGGCGCGGCGCGCCGCGTCGAGCCCGCCGAGCTCCTGCGCGACACGCCGGGCGGCCGCCGCGAGCGCCTCCGGCGAGGCCGGGACTCCCCCGGCTCCGTACGGATCCGCGCGATCCCCCGCTCCCCCCGCTCCCCCCGCGAGCGCCTCCGGCGATGCCGGGCCGGTCCCGTCTGCGGGCGGGGCCCCGTGGCCACCCGCCCCCCAAGCCATCAGCTCCGCACGCGCCCGCCGGTCCTCCTCCAACGCGCCCCGGTGGGTCGCCTCCGACTCCTCCCGGAGGGCCAGCGCCGGTTCCACCGTCGCCGCCTTGCGGGCGCGGTCCATGCGGTCCTGGAGCGCGCGGTGTTCCTCGGCGCGCTCCTCAAGGGCCGCCGCGCGCTCGCCGGCCTGCGCGAAGCGCCGTTGCAGGCGGTGCGTCTCCGCGACGTCGGACAGGTGGCGCTGCGCCGCGATCCGCGCCGACTCGGCCGCGTCGAGGGCGAGATGGGCGTGCGTGAAGTGTTCGCGCGCGGTGGAGCGGGCGGTGGCCGCCCACGTCAGGACGGCGTCCGCGAGCCCGGGGTCGCCCGGGGCCGCGTCGACGGCGGGCAGCTCCACCAGGCCGCCGGCCGCCTGCTGCATGCGGTGGGCGTCGGCCAGCAACTCCGCGTCGCCCGCGACCACTTGCTTCTGCGCCACCTTGCGGTCCTCAGCGAGCCGCTGCTCGACGGCGGCGAACCGGTGCGTGTCGAAGAGCCGGCCGAGGAGTTTGCCGCGGGCCTCCGCGTCGGCGCGCAGGAAGCGCGCGAAGTCGCCCTGCGGGAGGAGGACCACCTGGCAGAACTGGTCCTTGCTCATGCCGAGCAGCTGCGTGATCTCCTCGCCGATCTCCTGGTGGGAGCGGCTGCCCGTGCTCTTCCAGACCCGTTCCACGGCGTCGTACTCGCGCAGCCAGCTCTGCGCCTTCTCCGTGGTGAAGCCGGTGCCGCGCTTCTTGGGGCGGGCGAACGGGGGCTGCCGCGTGACCTCCAGGCGGCGGCCCGCGACGGTCAGGTCGAGGACCACCTCCGTGCGCACGCCCGCCTCGGCGTGGTCGCTGCGCAGGGTCTGCCCCTGGCCGCCGCTGCCCTGCCGGGGGCCGGGCACGGATCCGTACAGCGCGTAGCAGACCGCGTCGAGGACGGAGGTCTTGCCCGCGCCGGTCGGGCCGTGCAGGAGGAACAGGCCCGCCGCCGACAGCTCGTCGAAGTCGATCCGCTGCGTGCCTCCGAAGGGGCCGAAGGCCGTGATGGTGAGTGTGTGCAGCCTCAACGGGCCACCTCGCGCACCGTGTCGTCCGTGCGCACGGCGTCGAACGCGGACCGCAGCACGGCCCGCTCGCTCTCGTCGGGCCCTGCGCCCCGGACGTGGGTCACGAAGTCCTCCGCGATCTCGTGGTCGTCGCGCCCCTTGAGGCGCTCGGCGTACGTGGCGTCCGGCTCGTCGTCGTCCGTGCGGCGCGGGTCGAAGAGCAGGCTGAGGGTGTGCGGGAAGCGGTCGGTGAGGCGGGCCATCGGGTCGTCGGGGCGGACGGTGTCCGTGAGGGTGGCCTCGACCCAGGAGTCCTCGTGGGGGGCGAGGTCCGGGTCGGCGAGGAGGTCCTCCAGGTCGCCGCGGATGCGGGCGAGGGGGCGTGGGACCGGGCAGTCGAGGCGCTCGGCGGTCACCGCGCCCTCGGCGTCGAGGTCGATCAGCCACATGCTCTTGCGGTGGTCGGTCTCGGAGAAGGAGTACGGGAGCGGCGAGCCGGAGTAGCGGACCCGGTCGGAGATGGTCTGACTGCCGTGCAGGTGGCCGAGGGCTACGTAGTCCGCGCCTTCGAAGACGCCCGCCGGGACGGCCGAGACTCCGCCCACCGTGATGTCCCGCTCGCTGTCGCTGGGTTCGCCGCCGGTCACGAAGGCGTGCGCGAGGACGACGGACCTGGTGCCCGCGGGGCGGGTGGCGAGGTCGGCGCGTACCCGGTCCATGGCGGCGGTGAGGACGTGTTCGTGGCCGGCCCTGGGGACGCCGAACTCGTCCTTCACCAGGGCGGGTTCGAGGTACGGCAGGCCGTAGAACGCGACGTCGCCGTGGGCGTCCGGGAGGACGATCGGCTCGGCGCACCGGGAGGGGTTCGTACGGAGGTGGATGCCGGCTCTTCCGATGAGTCCTGCGCCGACGCCGAGGCGGCGGGCCGAGTCGTGGTTGCCGGAGATCATCACGGTGGGGACGCCGAGTTCGGCGAGGCGGTGCAGGGCGTCGTCGTACAGCTCCACGGCCGCGAGTGGGGGGACCGCGCGGTCGTACACGTCGCCCGATACGACCACGGCGTCCACGCTCCGCTCGCGGGCGGTGTCGACGAGGTGGGCGATGAAGGCGGCCTGGGCGTCGAGCATGTTCACGCGGTGGAACGTGCGGCCCAGGTGCCAGTCGGACGTGTGGAGCAGTCTCATGTCGACCGAGGTTAATGGGTGGGTCTGACATCGGCGGGACGATTGTTGCGGGTGCCTCTCCTACGTCTCGGGGCGCTGCCCCGGACCCCGCTGCTCAATCGCCGCAGGGGCTTGATTTGGTCACTCGCCGCCGAAGCGTGATGTGGATCAGCCGTATGTTTCGCCGCCCAGGTCGAGCACCGCCGTGCCCGCGCTCGCGTCCGCCAGCCATGCCTGGAAGCGGTCGATGTCGGATTCCGGGAGGGCGATGTGGATCGTGACGTCGGCGTCGTAGTGGACGTCGCGGACCTCGCGGCCGGTGGACCGGAGGTCGTTCTGCATCTTGCCCGCGCGGGCGTGGTCGACGGTGACCGTGGCGAGGCGGAAGCGGTGGCGGGTGACCGTGCCGAGGGCGTCGAGGGCCTCGCCGACGGCGCCTCCGTAGGCGCGGATGAGGCCGCCCGCGCCGAGTTTGACGCCGCCGAAGTAGCGGGTGACGACGGCGACGACGTAGCGCATGTCGCGGCGGGTGAGCATCTGGAGCATGGGGACGCCCGCGGTGCCGCCCGGTTCGCCGTCGTCGCTCGCCTTCTGTACGGAGGCGTCGGCGCCGATGACGTACGCGTAGCAGTTGTGGTTGGCCGTGGGGTGTTCCTTGCGGACGCGTGCGACGAAGGCCTGGGCCTCCTCCTCCGTCGCGGCGGGCGCGAGCGCGCACAGGAACCGGGAGCGGCTGATCTCTGTCTCGTGCACGCCCTCGCGGGCCACCGTGCGGTACTCGTCCTGCATCGGACCAGCGTATGCGCAGGTTGCGAAGGACTGGCCCCCGCCCGGTGCACGGGTAACGATGTGATGGATACTCGCACGTCGTCCCAGACAGCCGCCCGAGTCGCCCAACAGGAAGCACCCGCACATGACCGGCATCCAGGCCGAGAGCCCTGCCGCCGCCCCCGCCACCACGAGCCGTTTCCGCTCCTGGCTGCTGGAGGGGCTCAGTGAGCAGACGGCCCGCCATCAGGGTCCGCACGGGCACGTTCCCGAGGAGCACAAGGGCCACAAGTGGTGGCGTGTGATGTGCCTGACGGGTGTGGACTACTTCTCCACGCTCGGGTATCAGCCCGGCATCGCGGCGCTCGCCGCCGGTCTGCTGTCGCCGCTCGCGACGCTCGTCCTGATCGCGCTGACGCTGCTGGGCGCGCTGCCGGTGTACCGGCGGGTCGCGAAGGAGTCGCCGCACGGCGAGGGTTCGATCGCGATGCTGGAGCGGCTGCTGCCCTGGTGGGCGGGGAAGCTGTTCGTGCTGGTGCTGCTCGGCTTCGCCGCCACCGACTTCATGATCACGATGACGCTTTCGGCGGCGGACGCGGCGGCGCACGTCGTGGAGAACCCGTTCGCTCCGGCCGGGCTGCACGGCGAGAACACCTGGATCACCCTCGCCCTGCTCGCGGCGCTCGGGGCGGTGTTCCTCAAGGGGTTCCGGGAGGCGATCCGGGTCGCCGTCGTCCTCGTCGGTGCCTATCTCGTCCTCAACATTGTCGTGCTGGTCACCGCGGCCGCCCATGTCTTCACCGAGCCGGTCAAGATCGGCAACTGGTGGGACGCGATGACGGCCGAGCACTCCTCACCGTTCATGATGATCGGCGTGGCGCTGCTGGTGTTCCCGAAGCTGGCGCTCGGCATGTCCGGCTTCGAGACCGGTGTGGCGGTGATGCCGCAGGTGCGGGGCGACTCCACGGACACGTACGCGAAGCCGAAGGGGCGCATCCGGGACACCCGAAAGCTGCTCACGACGGCCGCGCTGATCATGAGCGGGTTCCTGCTCCTGTCCAGCCTCGCCACGACGATCCTCATTCCGCAGCACGAGTTCGAGGCGGGCGGCTCGGCGAACGGGCGCGCGCTCGCGTATCTCGCGCACGCGTACCTGGGCGAGGGCTTCGGCACGGTGTACGACGTGTCGACGATCGCCATCCTGTGGTTCGCGGGCGCCTCCGCGATGGCGGGCCTGCTCAACCTGGTGCCGCGCTATCTGCCCCGCTACGGCATGGCGCCGGAGTGGACGCGCGCCGTGCGGCCGCTCGTCCTCGTCTTCATGGCGGCGGCCGTCTGCATCACGCTCTGGTTCAACGCGAACGTCGACGACCAGTCCGGCGCGTACGCGACGGGTGTGCTGGTCCTGATGCTGTCGGCGTCGTTCGCCTCGACGGTGGCGGTGCACCGGCGCGGGCACCGCAAGTCGACGGTCGGCTTCGGCGCGATCACGGCGGTCTTCGCGTACACCCTCGTCACGAACGTCGTGGAGCGGCCCGACGGCATCAAGATCGCCCTGATCTTCATCGCGGCGATCCTCATCACCTCCTTCGCCTCGCGCGTGCACCGCGCCTTCGAACTGCGCGCGGGCGCCGTCACGTACGACAGGACGGCGCTGCGGCTGATCGACGAGGCGGCGGCGCGGGGGCCGCTGCACATCATCGCGAACGAGCCGCAGGAGGAGACCAGGGACGACTACCGCGCCAAGGAGAGCTGCCAGCGCCAGGACACGCCCATGCCGGCGGACGGCCGGGTGCTGTTCCTGGAGGTCTTCATCCAGGACTCCTCCGACTTCACCGAGGACCTGCTGGTGCACGGCGACGAGAAGCACGGCGTGCGGCGCCTGCGCGTGCGCGGCCCCGGCGTCCCGAACACGGCCGCCGCCGTCCTCATGGACCTGCGCGAGCGCACCGGGCAGGTCCCGCACGCCTACTTCAACTGGACCGAGGGCCACCCCGTCGGCCACCTGCTGCGCTTCCTGGTGTTCGGCGACGGCGAGGTCGCCCCGGTCACCCGCGAGGTGCTGCGCCGCGCGGAACCGGACCCGCGGCGCCGCCCGCGCGTCCACGTCGGCTGAGCACGGGGCCGGGTCCGGGTCCGGGTCCGGGTCCGGGTCCGGGTCCGGGTCCGCTCGCCTCAGCGGCGGGCGCCGCGCAGACCCCTGCCGAGTTTGCGCAGCTTCCTGACGTTGGTGTCGGCGATGTCGTACAGCGTGCCCGCGCTGAGCAGGGCCAGCACCAGGCTGCCCGAGACCGCCATCACCGGCGGCCGGTACTCGGTGCCCGTGACCGAGGTGAAGCCGGGCTCCTTGACCGCCTTGAGGGTCAGGTCGGCCTTCGGCATGCGCTGGACGAAGGGGAGCTTCCAGACGCCGGGGAGGGCGGCGTAGGCGCGCATCGCGGCCTTGGTCGCGGGCAGCTCGACGCCGTTCTCCAGCCGCCACTTGGCCCGGTTCTCCAGGCCGCGGTGCCAGCGCTCCACGACGCCCGCGACCCGGTGCGGGTCGAGGTGGTGCCACGGCGCGGACTGGGACAGGTACATGCGCCGGGACAGTCCGGTGCGCAGCTTCACGTGCTCCGGGGTCTCGTCGGCGGTGACGCCCTCGGTCTCGATGAGCCAGCGGGTGGCACGGAACCGTCCGAGCATCGCGGCGCCGAAGACGGTGAGGTCGAGCAGGTGGTCGAGGATGAAGAAGCGGCTGTCGCCGATCGCCTCGCTGTACTTGGACCTGACCATGGATCGCATGATCCGCCAGTCCGCCGTGACGGCGCGGTTGACGTGCTCCAGGTAGGCGGTGTCCAGATTGCCGTCGCGGACGTCGCGTTCGGCGATGTTGGCGATGTGCCAGGAGGTCGTCATCGACAGCGAGAGGCCCTGGCTGTAGTAGGCGTCGATGATCGACGAGGCGTCGCCCACCATGGCGTACCGCTTCGGCGAGACGAAGGTGTCCGTGCAGTGCTGGACGTCCTTGAAGGCGCTGAACTCCAGCAGGTGGTCCTCGGTCAGCCAGTCGAGGATGGGGTAGCGGCGCAGCACCTTCCAGAAGACCTCGCGCGCGTTGCCCTCCTCGGGCTGCCGGTTGCGGTCGTAGGTGACGCCGACGCTCACCCGGTCCCCGGCCAGCCTGATGACCCAGATCCAGTACCCGGGGCCCCACAGGTGCAGGGTGTTGCGGTCGCGTTGGGCGGTGTCGCCGTCGGGGAAGTGGTAGGTCCACCGCTCGTCGAAGAGGTCGTCGGTGCAGTGCGAGAACTGTCCCCAGGCCGCGGTGGTGGCGAAGCCGGAGTCGAGCGGCAGGTCGTGGCCGAAGCGGCGGGCGAGCAGCCGGGCCCGGCCCGAGCAGTCGACGATCCACCGGGCGTCGATCCGGCCGCTCTCCTTGCGGTCGCGGGAGGCCCAGGTGAGGGTGTGGTCGGCGGTGTCCCTGCCGAGTGCGACCTCGCGTACGAGGCCGCGGTCCAGGAGGGTGACGCCCTCCGTCTTGCGGACCCGTTCGCGCAGTTCGGCCTCTATCTCGGGGCGGACGATCTGTGAGTCCTCGAACATCACGCGCGGGAACGCCGGGTTGACGGCCTTGTCGATCCAGTGCTGCGGCAGGTCGCTCTCGAAGCCCCACTCCGACACCGAGTCGTCGAAGCTGGTGCGGCCCTCCATTCCGTGGGCCATCCAGAAGCCCGCCTTGTGGAACGACTTCTGGAACGCCTCGTCCAGGTCGCCGAGGACGCGCAGGAAGGCGTTGGAGTAGATGAGGAGCGACTCGCCGACCTTGTAGCTGGCGAGCTGCTTCTCCGTGGGCTGGTCCACACAGACCACGGTCAGCCCGCGCTTGGCGTAGGCGAGCGCGTTGATCAGGCCGACGATGCCGGAACCGACCACGCACACGTCGGCACGGTGGTGTTCCCAGGGGGCGGCGTCGCGGTCGTTCGCGGGCATGGGCACTCCTTGGCTGGATGCGGCGCCGGCAGGGCTCCGGCGTGGGCGGTTCGGGCTGCGCTCTGCGGTGGGTCAGGCAACGGACCAGGTGTCGTTGCCGAGGAGCAGGGTGGCGAGGTCGCCGCCGCCGCGCTCGCCGACGGAGCGCTCCAACTGGGCGGCGAGCTCGGTGTCGTAGACGGGGCGCTCCACATCGCGCAGCACCCCGATCGGCGTGTGCCGCAGCGTGCCGGCGTCCGCGAGCCGGGACAGGGCGAACGCGGTGACGGGGGAAGCGGCGTGCGCGTCGTGGACGAGGATCCGCGCCTCGTTGGCGGGGGTGACGGTGTCGGCGTACACCTCGCCGCCGGGGCCGCGGAAGAGCCCCTGGTCGGCGAAGCGGACGGGGCTGCCGTGGGTGAGGCGTACGACGGCCCGGTCGCTGGTGGCGGGGTCCTTGAGCAGGTCGAAGGCGCCGTCGTTGAAGATGTTGCAGTTCTGGTAGATCTCGACGAGGGCGGTTCCCCGGTGGGCGGCCGCCGCGCGCAGCACCGAGGTCAGGTGCGCGCGGTCGGAGTCGATGGTGCGGGCGACGAAGGACGCCTCGGCGCCCAGCGCGAGCGAGAGCGGGTTCATGGGGGCTTCGAGGGAGCCGAGCGGCGTCGATTTGGTGATCTTGCCGGTCTCGCTCGTGGGGCTGTACTGGCCCTTGGTCAGGCCGTATATCCGGTTGTTGAAGAGGAGGATCTTCAGGTTCACATTGCGACGCAGCGCGTGGACGAGGTGGTTGCCGCCGATGGACAGCGCGTCGCCGTCGCCGGTGACGACCCACACGCTCAGGTCGGGGCGGGTCACGCTGAGGCCGGTGGCGATGGCGGGGGCGCGGCCGTGGATGGAGTGCATGCCGTACGTGTTCATGTAGTACGGGAAGCGGGAGGAGCAGCCGATGCCGGAGACGAAGACGAAGTTCTCGCGGGCGATGCCGAGTTCGGGCATGAATCCCTGTACGGCGGCCAGGACCGCGTAGTCGCCGCAGCCGGGGCACCAGCGGACCTGCTGGTCGGTCCGGAAGTCCTTGGCCTTCAGCGGGGCGGGGGCGGTGGGCAGGAGCGGCAGGGACAGGGGCGCGGCCTCAGTCATCGAGGGCCTCCTTGAGCACGAGGGCGAGGTCGGCCGACCGGAACGGCATGCCGTTGACCTGGTTGCGGGGGTAGGCGTCCACCAGGTATTCGGCGCGCAGCAGCAGGGCGAGCTGGCCGAGGTTCATCTCGGGCACGATGACCTTGTCGTAGGCCCGCAGCACCGTGCCGAGGTTGGCCGGGAAGGGGTTGAGGTGGCGCAGGTGTGCCTGGGCGATGCTGCCGCCGTCCGCGCGCACCCGCTGTACGGCGGCGGTGATCGGGCCGTAGGTGGAGCCCCAGCCGAGCACCAGCACCCGGGCCAGGCCCGTCGGGTCGTCGACCTCGATGTCGGGGACGGTGATGCCGTCGATCTTCGCTTGGCGGGTGCGGACCATGAAGTCGTGGTTGGCCGGGTCGTAGGAGATGTTGCCCGTGCCGTCCTGTTTCTCGATGCCGCCGATGCGGTGTTCCAGGCCGGGTGTGCCGGGGACCGCCCACGGTCGGGCGAGGGTGTGCGGGTCGCGCTTGTAGGGCCGGAAGACCTCGGTGCCGTCCTCTGTGGTGTGGTTCGGTCCGGTGGCGAACGGCACGCGCAGGTCGGGGAGTTCGTCCGGGCGCGGGACCCGCCACGGTTCGGCGCCGTTGGCCAGGTAGCCGTCGGAGAGCAGGAACACCGGGGTGCGGTAGGTGACCGCGATCCGGGCGGCCTCCAGCGCGGACGTGAAGCACTCGGCCGGTGTGGCGGGCGCGACGATCGGGACCGGGGCCTCGCCGTTGCGGCCGAACATGGCCTGGAGCAGGTCGGCCTGCTCGGTCTTGGTCGGCAGGCCCGTCGAGGGGCCGCCGCGCTGGATGTCGACGATCAGCAGCGGCAGTTCCATGGAGACGGCCAGTCCGATCGTCTCCGATTTCAGGGCCACTCCCGGGCCCGATGTGGTGGTGACGCCGAGCGCTCCGCCGTAGGCGGCGCCCAGGGCCGCGCCGATGCCGGCGATCTCGTCCTCCGCCTGGAAGGTCCGTACGCCGAAGTTCTTGTGCTTGCTCAGTTCGTGCAGGATGTCGGATGCGGGTGTGATGGGGTACGAGCCGAGGAACAGGGGCAGTCCCGCGCGTTCGGCGGCCGCGACCAGGCCGTAGGACAGGGCGAGGTTCCCGGAGATGTTGCGGTAGGTGCCGGTGGGGAGCGCGGCGGCGGCCACCTCGTAGGAGACGGCGAAGTCCTCGGTGGTCTCGCCGTAGTTCCAGCCGGCCCGGAACGCGAGCACGTTGGCCTCGGCGAGTTCCGGCTTCTTCGCGAACTTCTGCCGCAGGAAGCGCTCCGTGCCGCTGGTGGGCCGGTGGTACATCCACGACAGCAGACCGAGGGCGAACATGTTCTTGGCACGCTCGGCGTCCTTGCGGGCCAACGGGCTTGAGGCCAGGGCCTGGACGGTCAGCGTGGTGAGCCGCACCGGGTGGACGCGGTAGCCGTCGAGGGAGCCGTCCTCCAGCGGGTCGGCGCCGTAACCGACCTTCTGGAGCGCGCGTTTCGTGAACTCGTCGGTGTTCACGATGATTTCGGCGCCCGGCGGCAGGTCGGCGAGGTTCGCCTTCAGCGCGGCCGGGTTCATCGCCACCAGGACGTCGGGGGCGTCGCCGGGGGTGAGGATGTCGTGGTCGGCGAAGTGCAGTTGGAAGCTGGAGACGCCGGGGAGTGTGCCCGCGGGGGCGCGGATCTCGGCGGGGAAGTCCGGGAGCGTCGAGACGTCGTTGCCGAACGAGGCGGTCTCGGACGTGAAGCGGTCGCCGGTGAGCTGTATGCCGTCGCCGGAGTCGCCGGCGAACCGGATGACCACCCGGTCCAGCCGTCGGACCGGCTTGGGCCTGCTGACCATACTGACCATCGGTGGAGTTCCCCTCGCAGTGGACTCGGGCGGACGGACGCGCGGGTGGGTGGGTGGATGGATGCGGGCCGGCCCCGTCGGGGGGTTGAGGGGCCGGCCCGCGGCTCGTTGGGCCTCAGGCGGCCTCTGGGGGGCGGGTGAAGGCCAGGACGACGTTGTGTCCCCCGAAGGCGAACGAGTTGGACAGGACCGCGTCGACGGGCAGGTCGCGCGGTACGGCGCCGACCACGTCGAGGCCGAGGTCCTGGTCGGGTTCGGTGAGGTTGACGGTCGGCGGGACGACACCCGTGTCCAGCGACTGGACGGTGGCCACCGCCTCGATCGCGCCCGCCGCGCCGAGCGCGTGGCCCGTCATGGACTTGGGCGCGGTCACCGGCGTCCGGCGGGCGTACTCGCCGAGCGCCGTCCGCAGGGCCTTGGCCTCGGCGGCGTCGTTGTAGGTGGTGCCGGTGCCGTGCGCGTTGACGTACGAGATGTCCTCGGGCCGCAGCCGGGCCGAGCGCAGCGCCGCCTCGATGGCCCGCGCGGCGCCCGCGCCCTCCGGGTGCGGCGCGGTGACGTGGTGGGCGTCGGAGGACCTGCCGTAGCCGCGCAGTTCGGCCAGGACGCGGGCGCCGCGGGCGGTGGCGTGCGCGGCGGATTCCAGGACCAGGACCGCGGCTCCCTCGGCGAGGACGAAGCCGTCCCGGTCGGCGGCGAACGGGCGGCTCGCCCGCTCGGGCTCGTCGTTGCGGGTGGACAGGGCGCGGATCTTGGCGAAGCCGCCGACCATCATCGGGGTGACGGGCGCGTCCGCGCCGCCGGCGAGGACGACGTCGGCTTCGCCGCTGGTGATCATCTGGGCGGCGGTGATCAGCGCCTCGGCGCCGGAGGCGCAGGCGGTCACCACGGTGCTGCTGGGGCCGAGGATTCCGAGGTCGACACTGACGCGGCTCGCGGAGCCGTTGGCCATGCTCATGGGGATGAAGCGGGCGGCGAGCCGGCCGATGCCGCGGCTGTGCGCCGTGGCGGCGTTGCTCTCCCAGCTGTTGGTGCCGCCCGCGCCGGTGCCGAGGACGACGCCGATCCTGGCGCGGTCCTCGGCGGACAGGTCGAGTCCACTGTCCTCCAGGGCCAACTTTGCTGCCGCGAGGGCGAGTTGGGCCGTTCGGTCGGCCGTGGCGGCTTCCCGTCCTGTGAGGGTGAGTTCGGCGGGCAGGTCCACCTCGCCGGCGATCCGCACCGGCAGGTCGGCGGCGTCGAACCGGGAGATCCGCCGGACTCCGCTGACGCCCTTGAGCTGTCCGGCGTGGAAGTCCTCGGATCCCACGCCGATGGAGGTCACCGGGCCGAGCCCGGTCACCAGCACGCGCGGGTCGTCGGCGGTCACCGCACCGCCCCCGCGCCGGCGCCCGCGGTCGCTGCCGCTGCCGCTGCCGCGCCGCGAAGGTCGACCACATGGGCCACCACCTCGCCGACGGTCGACAGGCGTTGGGCGTCCTCGTCGTCGACGGGGGCGCCGAGGTTCTCCTCAAGGATGCTCACCAGCTCGACCAGGTCGAGCGAGTCCATGCCGAGGTCCTCGCGGAGCCGGGCGTCGTGGGTGACCTCCTCGGGGAGCAGGCCGAGGCGCTCGCACAGGAGGCCGGTCATCTGGTCGAGGACCTGCTCGCTGGTCTCGGGGTGGGGGGCTGGATTCACTGGGGCCGCCTTGGGTCGTGGAATTCGGTGTGCAGGGCGAAGTCCTGGCAGACGGCCTCGATCGCGCCGACGAATCGGTCGGCCTCGGCCGTGCTCAGCAGCAGGGGCGGCTGGATGCGCAGGACGCGGTTGCTGTTGGCCGTGACGAAGGTCAGGATCCGGTGGTCCCGGGCGAGTTGGGCGACGAAGCGCAGGCACATGAGGTCGCCGAGGGAGGACTCGACGGCCTGCCCGGCCCGGCGTACCGCGTCGCGCACCTGGTCGGGCAGCCAGTCCACGAGGGTGCGCAGGTCGCCCGGGAGCCGGGTGAGCGCCTCGTCGGCCAGCGCGCGGGCGGCGCCGGAGAAGTCCCCGTCGAACTCGATGGCGTTCATCAGTCCGATGCCGCGCACCTCGCGGACGAAGGAGTGGGGTGCGCAGACCTCGCGCAGCTGTTCGCGCAGTCGGGTGCCGACGGTACGGGCCCGTTCGGGGAGCCGCTCGGCGGTCAGGGTGTCAAGGGTGGCGAGGCCGACGGCGGCCGCGAGGTTGCCGCCGCCGAACGTGGAGGAGTGCAGCATGGCCCGGTCGGTGCTTCCGTAGGCGCTGTCCCACAGCTCGGTGCGGACGAGGGTCGCGGCCAGCGGAACGAGGCCGCCGGAGAGCGACTTGGCGACGCACAGGACGTCCGGTTCGAGGCCGTCGTGCTCGGCGGCGAACACCGCGCCGGTGCGGCCGAGGCCGGTCTGTATCTCGTCCAGCACGAACGCCGCGCCCGCCCGTCGGCACAGTCGCTGCGCCTCGGCCAGGTATCCGGGCGGCGGCAGGACGACACCGCCCTCCCCCTGGACGGGTTCCAGGATCAGCGCGGCGGCGCCGTCGAGCGCCGCGGCGAGCGCCTCGGTGTCGCCGTACGGCACGGCGACACAGTCGGGCAGCAGCGGGCGGAAGGCCGAGGTGTGGCCGCTGCGGCCGGTCACCGAGAGGGCGCCGAGGGTCTTGCCGTGATAGCTGTTCTCGGCGTACACGAGCCGGGTGCGGCCGGTGCCGGCCCGCGCCACCTTCAGCGCGGCTTCGACGGCTTCCGCCCCGGAGTTGGAGAAGAAGACCCGGTCGAGGCCGGGGGGCGCCAGGTGGCTGAGGCGTTCCGCGAGTTCCGCGGTGTGCGCGGGCATGGAGACGTACTGCACGAAGGTGGGCGCGCCGTCGTCGAGGAAGCCGCGCAGCGCCGCGGTGACGGCCGGGTGGTTGTGGCCGAGGTTGAGGCAGCCGTACCCGGCGACGAAGTCGAGGTAGTCGGTGCCGTCCTCGGTGGTGAGGGTGCAGCCCTGGGCGCGGGTGAAGACCCGGTCCATGCCGTGGGCGGCGAACAGCCGGGCCATCGGCGGGTTGACGTGGCCGCGGAAGCGGCGCGCCGTCTGTGCGGTGCGGTTCGGTGGCGGGGTGCGGCGCGGCGCGGCGTGGCGGGCGAGCCGGTCGAAGTGCTCCTCGTCGACGATCCGCCCGAAGCTCGCGAGCGGCGTCGGCAGGAAGCCGTGCTTGGCGGCGAGTTCGCCGATGGTGCGGATCCGGTCGAGGTCGAGTTCGCGGCCGAGCGAGAAGGGTTCGGCGCGCTCTTCGAGGGCGAGCACGATGGTCTCCGCGAGGCAGCCGTTGAGCTGCTGGGCGGGCGCGGGCAGGGTGCCGTCGCCGAGCCGGACGGCGTCGGTCGCGCTGACAAGGCCCGCGTCGATCACGAGTACGTCGTGTGCGTCGGGCGGAGCCGCAGCGACGTCGCGGGGCAGCGCGACGTCGACCACGACCGAACCGGGGCGCATCCGGGCGGCGTTCAGGGCGCCCCCGGTGGAGGAGGCGCTGACGTAGAGCCGGGGTGTGTCGTACAGCGGGGCCGGGTCGTCGTGCAGGGTGACCCGGGTGCGCTCGTCCGGTTCCAGGTAGCGCAGCAGGGACGCGTCGGTGCGGGTGCCGGGGCGGCGAACCAGGTCGAGTTCGTAGCCGTCGGCGAGCAGCAGCCGGGTCATCGCCAGGCCGATGGAGCCGGGGTAGCCGACGACGGTGAGGCGGGCTTCGCCCGGGCCCCGGCCGAGCCGTTCGGCGCAGTGCCGGACCGCGGCGAGGGCGGCGTAGGTGGTCAGGGAGTTGCCGCTGGTGACGGCGGTGTCGACGGTCTTGGCCGTCCACAGGCCGCGGTCGCCGACGATGGAGGTGGCCCCGCCGAGGCCGATCAGCCGGGCGCCCTCGTCGCGCAGCGCGGCGGCCTCGGCGGCGACCAGTTCCCTGGCGGCGTTCGGGCGGCGCAGCAACTGTTCGGCGGTGTGCGGAAGTTGGCGGACCATGCCGGAGCAGCGGGCGCCGAGGGCGGACGTGAGGGTGAAGGGCGGCAGTGCGACGTGGTGGCGGGCGGCTCCGGTGCGGGGTGTGCCGCGGTGGGCGTCGAGCAGCCGGCCGAGCAGGTCGGTGCCGCGGACCTGGTTGCGGTGGCCCGCGCCGACGGCGTGGGCGAGGAAGCCGAACCTCATCGGGTGCCTCCGGTGGCACTGGGCGTACGGGTCAGGGCGAAGGTGAGTTCGGGGAGGGTGTCGCGCTGCCAGCCGAGTTGGGACAGCAGGCTGAGTCCGTCGCCTTCGTTGTTGTGCGTGACGGGCACGGCGAAGAGGTTCACCGTCGAGCGGCGCAGGAGGGCGTCGCGCAGTGTCGCGGGGTCGACGTCGTCGAGCCTGCGACGGACCACGGTGAGCGGGCCGAAGGTCTCCTCGCCGTCCTCGGGAAGCAGGTGCAGCACCCGGGTCTGCTGTCCCGCGGCGGCCGCGTGCCGGCCTTCGCGATAGGTGCGGATCATGGAGTGGCCGCCGTCGATCAGCTGGAAGACGCTGAGGTTGCCCTGGAGCCGGTGCCCGTCGAAGCAGACCTGCTGGATCAGGGTGGGCAGGATGTCCGGTACGAGGGCGGTGGCGCCGTCGCCGATGAAGGCGAGGGTGTTGCCGGGCCTGGTGAGGGCGATGGCGGGCACCGCCTGGAGGGCGTCGCCCATCAGCGCGCGGCCGTACCAGCCGGAGAAGCCGGGTCCGGTGCGGGGCAGGTTGCGGATGGCGGAAAGACCGCCGCGTCCGACGTCGTACACACCGGTGTACGTGTAGTCGTGCCGGCCGATCAGTTCGTCCAGGACCCTGGCGAGCCGGTGGTGGAAGTAGTTGAGGCTCATCGGCCGCACGGGCAGTCCGTGCAGGACGTCCGAGGCGGAGTCGGCGGTCTCGGCGAGCGCGCGGCGCCGGGCGGCGAGCAACTCGGGGGCCACGTCGAGGCGTTCGCGGACGGCGCTCAGGAAGCCGAGGGCGTCGGCGTGGACGTGGTGGTCGGCGAACGGGGCGAGGTGCGCGGCCTCGTGGGTGACCTGGACGATGCGCAGGGAGCGGCGCAGCGCCCTCGGGGAGAACGGGGTGGCCGCTTCGGCGATGCGGCTCTTGACGAAGAAGAGGCACTGTTCGTCGCGGGGCCGCGGGCGTCCTTCGTGGTGCAGGAAGGCGTGCACCCGGGCCGAGTACCCGTACAGGCCGAGGGTGCCGAGGTATTCGGGGACGGTGCGGCCGTCGCTGTGGCGGGAGACGGAGCCGGGGCGGGTGAGGCTGTCGGCCAGGCCGATGCCGCCGGCCGCGGCGATCTCGTGGACCAGGGAGCGCTCCGTGCCGGTGAGCGGTCCGAGCTGCCACAGCACCCGCTCGGGGCCGTGGTTGAGCAGGTCGACGACGGGCCCGATGGCGTCCTCTGTGACGGTCGCCCGGGGCGCGGGCTGCGGGGGCGCCGGGGCTCGCAGGGGGGCGCCGGTGGCTTCCAGCACCTCGGCCGTGGCGAGCAGGACGACCGGGCCGAGGCCCTCGTCGTACGCGGCGAACGCCTCGGCCAGGTCGGCGTCGAGCCGGTTCGGGTCGTCGAGGTGGACGTACGGGACGCGGCGGGCGCGCAGGACGTCGCGGGAGTCCTCGGCGGAGTGCACGGTGCCCTGGAAGGGGTACCAGGTGTCCGCGCGGGAGTCGGCGCACACGATGAGGCAACGGGCGCGGGCCTCGCGGAGGTTGGCGAGCGTGCCGCGGAACTCGTCCACCATGCCGCTGGTGACGACGACGAGGGCGGGCGCGCCGTCCAGTTGCCACCGGGCGAGCGCGGCGCAGGCGAGGCTGTGCTCGCTCGGGCCGCGCAGCACGGGGTTGCCGGCGTCGGCGGCGCGGCGTTCCAGTTCGGCGATGAGCCCGGAGACCACCGAGCCGGTGTAGTAGTGCAGCCCCCAGGCGGCTTCGGACCGGGAGTCCCCGGACCGCGAGTCTCCGGACCGCGAGTCTCCGGACCGGGAGTCTCCGGACCGCGAGTCGAGGAAGTCGGCGAGCGCGCCCGCGAGTACGGGAGGTGCGGTGCGGGCGGAGGCGCGCACCGCACCCTTGGCGTGCCGGGTCTGGATCACGTCGGTGAAGGCGCAGATCAGGTCGGCGGCCAGCACCCAGTCGCGGTCCGGGAGCCGTCGGCGGCTGTACGGCTCGGCGATCCGGGCGCGCGGCTCGGGCGCCTCGTCGTAGATGTGCACGGTGTACGGGGATGCCTCGAAGCCGATGTGCGCGGGCAACTCGGCTCGCAGCGCGTCGAGTTCCTCGGTGAGGGTGCTGCCCAGGGGGCCCGCGCAGACTCCGGCCGCCGCGGCGTCGACCAGGACCAGGGCGAGCGTGGTGGCTCGCGCGGTGTCGGCCGCGGCGGCCCTGCTCAGCGGTGCTCCCGCTGCGGCGAGGGTCTCGGCGCCGCACACGGTGAGCGCGGCGTGCGGCAGCGCCCGGTCGAGGTAGCGCCGGGAGCGGTCGCGGGTGCGCCGGTAGGGCTCGGGCCAGTCACCGGTGTCGTACGGCAGCGCGGCGGTGGTCAGAGTCCGCTCCGAGCGGTCGACGAGGTCGCCGAAGGCGGCGGCGACGGCGCGTTGGAAGGCCGGGCGTTTGCCCACCGCCACGATCAGGAAGTGCGGCGGCATGGTGCTGCCGCTCCCGCTGTCCACTGTCCGATTCCCCCCAACTGGTACGCCGTTGCTCTCCGGGAGTGTGCGTGGACGTCCCTGGAGTCGCTCTGCATGTCTTCTGGAGGCGCCGGGGGACGGCGGTTCGGTTGTGGGACGCTCGGGGCACCGTGAGGAGGGGCATGTGGAACGGCAGCGGGTACGGGAGTTGCGGCGGCGGATCGGGTATCCCGATGTGCCGGTTCCGGCGGTCCGTGACTGGTTCACCCTGGGGGCGGGGTACGCGCCGGTGGAGTACGAGGCGCCGTCGGTGCCGGAGCCGGAGCGGGATCTCGCGGCGGTGTGGCGGCGGGCGGCGCGGCTGACCTGTCATCCGCTGCTGCTGCGGGACGGGGTGAGCGGCCGGCCGCTGAGTCCCGCCGGTCCCACGGGGATCACCGGCCGTGGCCGGCTGCACCGGCTCGGCCCGAACCCGACGGCCGACGCCGTGCTGACCCAGGGTACGAACGCCGAGGTGAGGGTGCTGCTGGTGCGGCGGCGCGACACGGGCCAGCTGGCCTTCCCCGGCGGCTTCCGGGAGACGGATCCGGTCACCGGCGCCGTGGAGGATCCGGTGCGGGCGGCGCTGCGCGAGGCGGCGGAGGAGACCGGGGTGCGGGTGCGCGGCGGGGCGGTGCGGCTGCTGCACCAGGGGGTCGCGCACTGGTCGGTGCGGAACACGGACAACGCCTGGATCGAGAACACCGCGATCCATGTCCGGCTGCCACCGGCCCCCGGCGGGCCCCCTCCGGTCGAGGGCCGCGACGACGCGCTCAGCGCGGGCTGGTTCCCGGTCCGTGACGTCGAAACGGAATCGCTCAGCGCCGCGCACGCCGCCACTTTGCGCCGACTGCGCCGCGCCCTCGACGGCTGATCCGAGCAATACAGGAGTCGCTCCACTCGCGAACGAGGGCCTCAACTAGGACTCCGGTCGAGTCCTAGTGATGGGTGGTCAGCGGTGGATGCGCTTCGTCCGTTCCTTCAAGAGTCCTGGTACTGCGACGCTTCCGAGCCGCGCGTGCGTCGGCTGGCCGTCGAACTGCACGCGGGCCGGGACCCCAGGGAGACGGCGGTGGCCGCGTTCCACCACGTACGCGACGGGATCCGCTACCGCATAGGCGACTGGCAGCAGACGGCGTCGCAGACCCTCGAACTCGGCGAGGGCACCTGTACCAACAGCGCCAACCTGCTGGTGGCGCTGTTGCGTTCGGTGGGCATCCCGGCCGGGTACGGCGTCATGCGGGTGCGCGGCCGGGAGTACTTCGGGCCGATCGCGCTGCCCCGGCTCGCCCGGATGGTGAGCGAGGTCAGTCGGCACGTGTACGCGTGTGTGCACCTGGACGGGCGCTGGGTGCGCTGCGATCCGTCCGACGATCTGGCGCTCTCGCTCGGCTCGGCGCACCTCAACCCGCAGAGCAGACCGGTCGAGTGGGACGGCGAGCGGGACGCGGTGCTGCACCTGGACGCCGACCACATCCAGGAGGACGTGGTTCCGGTCGCGGACATCTCCGCGCTGATGGCCAAGCGGATGCGGCGTACGCTCCGCCTCACGGTGCGCCTCGGCAATCTGTACATGGACTTCCTGCGGGAGCACGGGGCGCGGATGCGCACCACCGAGGAGGCGGACAAGCACTTCACGGCCTGGCTGCGGGACCATCACCCGACCCTGCACCTGCTGTACCGGGCGCTGCCCGAGGGCAGTTCGCCGGCCGAGCCCGCTCTGAGGTGAACGCTCCCCCACGGCCGGGCGGTCGGGCGGCTCGGGCCGCCCGGCCGCCCGGCGCGTACTCAGCCGTCCTTGAGGCCGAACTTGCGGTGCAGCTTCTTCAGGGGCTTCGGCGCCCACCAGTTGACGTGGCCGAGCAGCCGCATGGCCGCGGGCACCAACAGGCCCCGCACCAGCGTCGCGTCGACCAGGACGGCGAGCGCGAGTCCCGCGCCGAGCAGCTTGAGGATCGACAGCTCGGAGGTGGCGAGGGCGCCCAGCACGATGGCGACGATCAGTGCGGCAGCGGTGATCAGCCGTCCGGTGCGCTCCATGCCGAAGGCGACGGCGCGCGTGTTGTCGCCGGTGGCGAGGTACTCCTCGCGGATGCGCGAGAGCAGGAAGACGCTGTAGTCCATGGAGAGGCCGAAGGCGACGCAGAACATCAGGATCGGCACTGTGACCTCCAGTTGGCCGGTGTGTACGAAGTCGCCGACCAGCCACTTGAGATGGCCGTCCTGGAAGACGTACACCATGGCACCGAAGGACGCCGTGAGGCTCAGTGTGTTCAGTACGAGCTGCTTGATCGGGATGATCACGCTGCCGGAGAACAGGAACAGCAGCACGAACATGCTGATCGCGATGATCGCGCCGGCCCACGGCAGTCGGTCGCTCAGGCTCTCCTTGGTGTCGACCTGGGTGGCGGCGTCCCCGCCGACCAGGACGGTCCCCGGAGCGTCCACGGCCCGCACCGCGCGGACGTAGTCCTCGCCCGCGGCGGAACCGGCGTCGCGGTCGGACACCACGGACAGCCAGGTGCCACCGTCGCCGCGGAACGCCGCGGCCGCTTCGCCCGGACCCGCGGCGCGGCTTCCGTCGGCGTAGGTGCCTGCGGCGCTGTCCACCCGGACCGTGCCGGGCAGCGCCGACAACCGCTGTGCGTAGGCGGCGACTTCGCCGCTGCCGGGGTCGAGGTCGGGGGCGACGACCATGACGGGCGAGGTCTGCGCGTCCCTGAACTCCTGCCGGATCGTGTCGGAGGCCACCTGGGACGCCGCGCCGCGGGGCAGCACCCGGTCGTCCATCAGGGCGAACCGCGCCTGGGTGAACGGCAGGGCGAGCGCGGCGAGGGCGATCGCGACGGTGGCCCCGACGACCAGGGGGCGGCGCATGACGGCGAGGGCGAGGCGGTGCCACAGTCCTCGCTCCGGGCTGCGGGCCCCGGGCAGCTTGCGGCGCAGCGGGGCGAAGACGTCCCACTTGTCGATGCGGTGCCCGATGAGCGCGAGCAGCGGGGGCATGAGCAGGACCGTGGCGGTGGCGGCGATGACGACGACCACGATTCCGGCGTAGGCGAGCGAGCGCAGGAAGTAGATCGGGAAGACCAGCAGGGCGGCCAGCGAGAGGGCGACGGTGACGGCGGAGAACAGCACCGTCCGGCCGGCTCTGCGCAGGCTCGCCGCGATCGCCTCGGTGACCTCGCGGCCGGCCGCGAGTTCCTCGCGGTACCGGGTGACGACGAACAGGCTGTAGTCGACGGCGAGTCCGAAGCCGAGGGCCGTGGTGATGTTCAGCGCGAAGATGGACACCGAGGTGGTCTCGGCCAGCAGGCGCAGCACGGCGTACGTGCCGACCACGGACACCAGGCCGACCAGCGCGGGCACCAGCGCGGCGACGACCGAGCCGAACGTGGCGAGCAGGATCAGCAGGGTCAGCGGCGCGGCCAGCAGTTCGGCGCGGGTCAGGTCGGTGGCGCTCTGTTCGTCGGCCTCGGCGTTGATCTGGGCAAGGCCGGTGGCCTTCACGTCGAGCGGTCCCTGACGGCCGGTCACTTCGGGCACCAGGTCGGTGACGAGGTGGTGCACGTGGTTGTCGTCGCCGCCGAGCCTGATCAGGACGAGGCCGGTCCGCTTGTCGTCGGAGCGGAGCTGCCGGTCGCCGGAGGTCCAGTAGGACTGCGCGTAGACCACGCCTTCGGTGCGGGCTATGCGCTCCGTGAGCTCGCGGCCCGCGTTCGCGGCCGCGGCCTTGTCGACTCCGTCGTCGGAGCGGGCGACGAGGACGACGTTGGGTGCGCCGGCCTTGAACCGGTCGGCGAGCATGCGGTCGGCCTGAACGGCCTCGGCGCTGCTGGGTGTGTAGCCGCCGGCGGACAGCTTGCTCTCGGTGTCGGCGCCGAGTACCGCGGCGGCGGCCGCGATCAGCGCGACGAGCAGCATGGCGATGCGTCTGCGATCGGCCAGGCGACGCGCGAGCGTCGCCAGGCGGCCGGTCACCGGCTCCGGCCCGGCACCGGTTCGGGTGCGGGTTTCTGTGGTCGTGGACATGACTTCCTCACGTCATGGTGGCCGCCACGGCGACGCCGTGGCGTACGAGACCACGGCTCAGCGCCCCGCCAGGAGATGGCCGCACAGGTCCTGATGGACCCAGCTCTCCCACTGCGCCGGGGACCAGCCGCGTTCGGTGACAAACAGGTGGTAGACCTCGGGGCCGAGCACGACGTAGCAGGTGTCGACGGCGCGGTCGATGTCGAGGTCCTCGGCGAGGGCCCCCTTCTCGGCCAGGACCTCGACGAAGCGCCGCTGGACCATCCGGCGCTGCTCCTTGTTCGTCTCCCACAGCTCCGCTCCGTTGCCGCTGCTGATGACGGCGTTGCGGAGCACTTCGAGCAGCGGGACGACCCGCTCGTTGATGACCCGGGTCATGCCGGCCAGCGCGCGCACCAGCTCGCGGGGGTCGTCGAGGGACAGGGCCTCGACGACCTGCGGACGCTCCAGCGTCGGCACGGGATCGTCGTCCCCCGCCACGTGCAGGTCGATCAGCTCCTTGAGGATCTGCTCCTTGTTCCCGAAGGAGAAGTAGATCGTCTGCACCGCGACGCCGGACTCCTGCGCGATCGATTCGATCGTGGTGAGGCCGTAGCCGTGCCGCACGAAGAGCTTCATCGCGGCGTCGAGCATCTTCCGCCGGGTCTGCTGGGAGCGGAGTCGTCGCCCGTCAATCCGGTTCGCCATGAGGTCCCATCTGTTTTCTGTACTAGAACTCTAGAGTGCGACACCAGAATTGCACGCCTCAACGGAGGGACGCAACCATGACGCTCAGTTCCACCAAGACCGGACCGGCCGACGGCACCCGAGCCCCTCGCCCTCTTGTCCCCGTCCTCACGGGCGGCATGGGCCTGTCCATGCTCGCGCTCTACGCGACCGGGGCCCTGGGGCCGTTCATCGTGGCAGACCTCGGAATCTCACGCTCCGCGCTCGGGCTGCTGCCGGCCGCCGCGTTCGCCGTCGCCACCGCGGCCTCCCTGTACGCCGGGCACCTGACCGATCTGCTCGGCGGCCGCCGCGCGTTCCTCGCGCTCGTGGCCTTACTGGCGGCCGTCTTCGCGCTCCTGGCCGCCAGCCACACCTACCCCCTGCTGCTCGCCGCACTGGCTCTGGCCGGGCTGCCCCAGGCCCTGGCCAACCCCTCCACCAACCGCCTGATCGCCGCCCACGTCCCGGCTTCGCGGCGCGCGGAGGCGGTGGGCGTCAAGCAGTCCGGCATACCGATCGCGACGCTGCTCACCGGCCTCGTACTGCCGCCCCTCGCCGAGGCCCTGTCCTGGCGGGCCGCGGTCGCGCTCGTCATTCCGGTCATGCCGGCCATGGCCCTTCTCGCCCTCCGCGTCCTCCCCCGCGACCCCGCCCCCACCGGACCCTTGCGCTTCGGACTGCCGCACCCGCCGAACGCGGCCACCCGCTGGCTGATGGCGTACTCGCTGTTCTTCGGCTGCGGGCTGGCCCCGCTCAGCACCTATCTGCCGCTCTACGCGCACCAGCACCTGGGCATGGGCGAGACCCAGTCCGGCGCGCTGATCTCGGCCATCGGCGCGGCGGGCATCGCCACCCGCGTCATGTGGACCCGCTTCAGCGACCGGCTGACGGACACCCCCGTCCCCCTGCTCGGCCTGGCCGTGACGGCGCTCGCGTGCACAGCCCTGATCCCGGCGGCCACGCACGGCGGCTGGCTCGTCTGGGTGGGCGCCCTCGGCGTCGGCGGCTGCGGGGCGGCGGCCACCGCCGTGTCGATGGTCGCGGTGACCCACGGCAGCGGCTACGGGCAGACGGGCCACGCCTCCGCGCTGGTGTCGATGGGGTTCTTCGGCGGCTTCGTGGTCGGCCCGGTCACCTTCGGACTGCTCGCGGACGGCCCCTTGGGGTTCGGCGGCGCGTGGACCTTCGCGGGTACGGCGTTCGCCCTGGCGCTGACCTGCGCGTGGGTCGGCCGGCGCACCTTGCGGGCGGCGATCTGACCGGGTGGATCTCCAGGAAACACTTCCTGTAGTGGAACACTAGAGTTAACATCCAAGAAATGGCCCGGGGACTCCCCGCGCCACACCTTCACGGAGGGGAGGTCTGAGATGGCCGACGGGGTACTCGCAGGACGCCGGGGGGCACTCCTGCTCCTCACCGGTGTCGAGCTGATCGTCTTTCTGGACGTCTCGATCATCAATCTGGCCATGCCCACGATCGGTGCCGCGCTCGGCATCGGGGTGGTGGCGCTGGCCTGGGTGAGCACCGCCTACCAGGTCACATTCGGCGGCTTCCAGCTGGGCGCCGGGCGGGCCAGTGATCTCCTCGGCCCGCGCCGGATGTTCCGGGTCGGCCTCGGGGTCTTCACCGCCGCCTCGTTACTCGCGGGGCTCGCCCAGACCGGCTGGCTCCTGATCGGCGCGCGGGCGCTGCAGGGCGTCGGCGCGGCGCTGCTCATCCCCGCCGAACTCGCCCTGCTGGCGCTCATGTTCGCCGACCCGGAGGCCAACCGTCGGGCCTTCGGCGTGTGGAGCGCGATGGGCGCGGTCGGCGCGGCGAGCGGCGTGGCGCTCGGCGGCGTGATCGTCCAGGGGCTCGGCTGGGAGTGGATCTTCCTGATCAACGTTCCGATCGGTATCGCCGGACTGCTGCTGAGCGGTCGGCTGCTCCCCGCCGACAAGGCGGACCCGAAGGCCGCGCGCGGCCGGCTCGACCTGCCGGGGCTCTTCACCGGGACCGGCTGTCTGCTGCTGGCGGTGTACGTGGTGACGGAGGCGGCCGAGGGGGACCTCGGCCCGGTGCAGTGGACGCTCACGGCGCTCGCGATCCTGCTCGGCGCGGCGTTCATCGTGATCGAACGCCGGGTCGACGACCCGCTGTTGCCGTTCGGAGTGTTCCGCGAGCGGGACATCACCGGTGCCGCGGCCGCCAACTTCGTGGTCGGCGCCACCCATGTGCCGGTCTTCGTCTTCGTGTCCCTGTACTTCCAGGAGGTACGTGAGTACAGCTCGATCCGGGCCGGGCTCGCGGTGCTTCCGATCGCGCTGCTCAGCATTCCGGTCTCCCGCATGCTGATCCCGATGGCGCTCAAGCGGTTCGGGCCGCGGTGGGTACTGATCCTCGGCCTGTCCCTGATGACGGTCGCGCTGGTCATGCTGGGCACGATGCCCACCGACGCCGTGTACGTGACGCGGTTCCTGCCCGCGGCGGTGATCTTCGCGGTGGCGCTGCCCGCCTGCTTCGTCGGGTCCACGCTCCCCGGGGTCAAGGCCGCGAAGCCGGAACAGACCGGCATCGTCTCCGGCGTGATCAACACAACCCAGCGGCTCGGCGCGGGACTTGGCGTCGCGGTGCTGGCCTCCGTCGCCGAGTCCCGCACCGAAGCGGTCGGGGGACCACGGGCCGAAGCCCTCAACTCGGGCTTCCACTACGCCTTCCTGGGCGCGGCGGGACTCGCCGTCGCGGGACTCGTGGTGGCGGTGACCGTACTCCGTCCCGACCCGCCGCGCCCCGAGGAACCCGCGGCGGCCCCGCCGGCCGAGGAAGCCGCGGCCGCCGCGGACTGACCGCGGCCCACCGACAGGGCAGGGGCAGCCGTCCGGGCCGCCCCTGCCCGCCTGTTCACCGGGAACCGGGAACCGGGAACGGGAGCACGACGAACGGGCCGACCGCGGAAAGAAGCACACCGCGGCCGGCCCGGATCAGGGACGGGATGGTCAGGCACCAGATGGTCACGCACGGGAGGGGCAAGGGCGGGACGGTCAGGGGCGGCGGGGGCCTGTCAGTTCCAGGGTGCCGTCGGCGCGCCAGCGGCCCAGCCAGGAGGAGCGGTGGAGCAGGCCGCGTTCGGGGTCCGGGGCGCCGAGCCGGGTCTCCCAGCCGCCGACCCGGTCGAAGGGCAGGGCAGGCCCCGCCGCGCAGAGTTCGCCCACCCGGCCGGGCGGGAGCACCCGGCCGGCCCGGTCCAGGACTCGCACGTACACGTTCGGCATGGGCCCGCCCACGCAGGTGCCGCCCGACGCCTCCGGCGCCTCGGTGCCGAGTTGCCTCACGGCCCACGGCAGCAGACCCCCGACGGGCGCGAACTCACCCCACAGGGGGCTCGCCCCGTACCGGGCGCGATGCCGTTCGAGCAGGCTCGGGGGGCACGGCCCGCCGAGCAGCACCACCACGGCGGGAGCCTCACCACCCGGCTCCGCCGCCAGTACCCGGTCGTACTCCTCCGCGCTGAACAGGGCCGCGACCCCGCTGCCGAAGCCCCGCACCAGATCGTCCTCGCGCGTGAGGCCCAGGAACGTCCCGCCCGAGGCGAAGGCCCACCACATCGCGGACAGCGTGCGCGCGCCGCCGGGCGCCTGCCGCACGGCCACCGCGCCGGGCGCCGCGCCGATCTGCTGCACGCGCGCGGCCAGCATGCACTGCCAGGCCCGGTTGTCCACCAACTGCCCGCCCCGCTCGTCGACCATCAGGTACGTGGCGTCCATCGGCCCCGACCTGGGCAGCGCCGGGTCGGGCAGCAGCGCGTCGAGCCGGGCCCAGGTGCGGGCGTCGTCGAGAACGACGACCTGGGCGGCGGCCGGCAGCCCGGCCCGGGTGGCGGTGCCGCACAGCACCACCTCGGCCCCGCTCACCTCGCAGGCCCGCGCGGCCGCCTGCCGGCCGAAGTCGGCGGGCACCGGCACGCACACGCCGCCGGCCTTGAGCACCGCCAACTGCGCCACGACGGACTGCCGGTGGTCGCCGCAGTGCACGACGACGGGATCGCCGAGCTGCAGGCCGTTGCGGACCAGGCCGGTGGCCAATTGCAGCGCCCGGTTCTCCGCTCCGCCGTACGAGAGACAGCCCGCCTGATCCCGTACGGCCACGGCCTTGGGGCTTCGACGGGCTGTCGCGCTGAAGACGGAGTCGAGGGTGAACGGCCGCCCGGCCGCCGCCTTCCGGGTCGGTGCGGTCTTCTGAGTCGGTACGGTGCCGAGCGGGCGTGGCGCGAACAGAACGGGCTGGCTTGTCACCTGGTCCCCCTGTGGCTGCGGGCGGGATGTCCGCCGGAATGCGGCGGGTCGTTCATCCGCCGCACTCTCGATGCTGCATTCCGCCGGCACCCCGGGTCATCTCCCAGATTGCCGCATCGCCGAATTCCGGCCGCCCCGCGCGAGGTTGCGGATACCGTCAGGAGATGTAGTCGTACAGCAGATTGCTGTCCTCGCCGGATTCCGTCCAGTCGCCGTATCGGCGCATTCCGTACAACAGTGGTTTCCTGGTCCGCAATTGCCGTATCGACCGGACCCGGGCGAAGACCACACAGTGGTCGCCGACGGTGCGGGTCTCGGCCACCTCGCAGTCCGCGACGATGTGCGCGGACTCCACGAGATGCGGCCCGCGGGCGTCCCCCTCGACGCTCCAGTTGACCCGCTCGAAGCGGTCGACGGCCCCGGAGGCGAACAGCTCGGCGGTGGAACGGGCCTCGCTGTGCAGCAGGTTGACGGTGTATCCGCCACTGGCGAGGGCGGCCTCCAGGGTGGGGCTGCCGCACCTGAGGCAGACCAGCACGGTGGGCGGGTCGAGGGCGACGCTGCACAGCGAGGTGCACGTCATGCCCCGGGGCACGCCTTCGGGGGTCAGCGCGGTGAGCACGGTGACCCCCGTGGGGAATCCCGCCATCAACGGGCGGATGTCGGGGATGTGATCGACGGTCATGACGCATACCCTCCCGAATCTCAGGTCGCCGTCCGGAGGAGTTTCCCCCGACCGTCCGACGTCGGGGCACCGGACCGGCGGATCTCCTCGACCAGTTCCGCGGCGAAAGCCGGGAATTCCGGCCCCAGGAAATGGAAGTGGCCACCCTCGAAATACCGGACCCGGAATGTTCCCCGGGTTTCGGCCGCCCAGCCGCCGAGTGCGGCGGGCGGCGCCCAGATGTCGTCGCTCCCGCCGAAGGCCGTCAGGGGCGCCGACAGCGGGACCCTGGCCGGATCGGGGCGGTATCCCGCCACCGCGCCCAGGTCGGTGCGGACGAGACGGAGGAACCGCTCGCGGAACTCGGGCAGTTCGTCGATGCGCGGGTGCATGCCGCCCATCCGGGTCAGCTGGGCCATCAACTGCTCGTCGGACAGCTCGTGGTCGGGCAGCGCGACGGGGACGGCCCGCCCCGGCGGGGTCCGTCCGGACACCCCGACCCAGGAGGGCCCCCGGCCGACCGCCTCAAGGACCCGCGCGGTCTCGTGGGCGAGCAGCGCACCGAGGCTGTGGCCGAACAGGGCCAGCGGCGCCGTCCCGGCCCAGGGAAGGACGTCCCGCACGGTGACCTCGACCAGTTCCGCGACCGAGGAGAGCAGGCGGCTCCCGTGCCGCTTGCCGCGCCCGGGCAGGTCGAGCAGCAGCACGTCCCAGCCCTCGGGCACGGCACGGGTGAGCGGGAAGTACTGGGCGGCCGAACCGCCGGCGTGGTGGAAGACGACCAGCCGGAGTTCGGGGTCGTGCACCGGCCGCGGCCGGACGAAGGCGTCCACCGACGCGGACGGCGTGGCCGTGGAGCCGCTCATGCCCGCACCCCGCCGACGATGTCGTCCGCAAGCCGCCCGAGCAGCTCGGTCAACGGCAGGTCCAGCGGCAGGGCCTCGGCGGTGAGGCCGACCGCGTAGTTCTCCTCGACGCGGGTGATGAACAGGGTCGACATGAAGGAGTCGCCGCCGGAGTCCAGGAAGGACCGGTCCGGGTCGAGTTCCTCGGGTGCCTCCAGTACGGCGCTCAACTCCGCCATCAGGTACGCCTTGACCGCTTCCGCGTCGCGGGGCTCGGGGGCGCTCGGACGGTCGTCGGACCGGTCGGTGCCGCCCGCGCCGATGGCCGGTTCGTCGATCCAGTACCGGCTGCGCTGGAAGGGGTAGGTGGGCAGGTCGCCGAGGAGCCGTGCCCCCGGGGTGCGCAGCGCGTCCAGGCGGAGGTCCGCGCCGTCGGTGAACAGTGTCGCGAGCGCGCCCGGCAGGTCGGTCGCGGGATCGGTGAGCGCGAAGGTCCGGCGGCTTCCGGCCGCCTCCCAGGAGAGCCGGACGGGACCGTGGGCCTGCTCCACGTGCTCCACGTGCTCCACGTGCTCCACGTGCTCCACGTGCACAGGAAGGCCGAACGAGCCGAGCGCCGCGCGCAGTTGGGCCGCCGGGTCGTCCCCCGCTCCGGCCGCCTTGACCGCGTTGGCCGCCTTCGCGGCGAGCAGCGGGTAGGCGCCGCGCAGTGCCTCCAGGCAGGACGCCGCCACATCGGAGTCGTTCGGGAGCAGCAGGGTCACCTGGCGCGGCGGCCGTACGCCGGCCGCGGGCACCGCGCGCGGGACGGCGGCCTCCAACGCCGGGACCAGTTCCTCGGCGTCGGCGCCGAGGACGGCGATCCGGTGCGCGAACACCGCCCGGCCGGTGCGCAGGGTGTGGCACAGCGAGGGCACCGCGCCAGGTTCGGCCTGCTTGAGGCGGCCGGTGACCGAGGCGACGAGTTCGCCCAGGGCGACGGGGTCCTTGGCGGAGAGGGTGAGCAGTTCGGGGTGGGCGGCGACGGGCGCCGCCGGTTCGGCGGCGGGCGGCTCGTAGGCCTCAAGGACGACGTGTGCGTTGGTGCCGCTCATCCCGAAGGAGTTGATGCCGGCGACCCGCCGGCCGAGCTCCGCGGGCCAGGGCTGGTTGCGCTCCGGCACGGTGATCCGCATCCGCTCCCAGGGAATGTGCGGATTCAGCTCGCCGTCCTCGGCCGCGCGGGCGGCCGGGATCTCGCCGTGGTGCAGCATCAGGACGGTCTTGATGACGGCGGCCATGCCGGAGGCCGCTTCCAGGTGACCGAGCCGCGACTTGACGCTGCCGATGGGCAGCGGCACACCGCGGGCCCTGACCGCCTCGCCCAGCACCCCGTCCAGCGCCCCGACCTCGATGGGGTCGCCGAGCACCGTGCCGGTGCCGTGCGCCTCGACGTAGCCGAGGTCACCGGGTTCGACCCGGGCGTCCGCAAGTGCCGCGCGGACGACCTCCTGCTGCGCCGGTCCGTTGGGCGCGGTCAGTCCGGAGGCGGCGCCGTCGTGGTTCACGGCGCTGCCCCGCACCACGGCCAGGACCGGGCGGCCCTCGCGCTCCGCGTCCGCGAGCCGCATCAGCACCAGCGCGCCGACGCCCTCGCCGCGCCCGTAGCCGTCGGCGGTCGCCAGGAACGACTTGGAGCGGCCCTCCGGGGAGAGGGCCCTGGTCTGGCAGAGGGAGACCATCAGGTTGGCGGACAGCAGCAGGTTGGAGCCGCAGACCAGGGCGTACCGGCACTCCCGGGCCCGCAGTCCGCGCACCGCCAGGTGCAGCGCGGACAGCGAGGAGGAGCAGGCGGTGTCGACGCTGAGCACGGGACCGCGGAACCCCATGACGTGGCTGACCCGGCCCGCGCCGAAGCACAGGCCGCCGCCGGTCGTGTAGTACGGGTCGATGCGGCTGAGGTCGGAGCGGTCCTCAAGCCGTTCGCTGTACTCCGAGGCCATCATGCCGAGGTACACGCCCACATCGAGGCGGTCGGCCCTGCGTACCGCGATGCCGGCCCGTTCCAGCGCTTCCCAGGTGGTCTCCAGGAGCATCCGCTGCTGCGGGTCGAGCAGCCTGGCCTCGCGCTGCGAGATGCCGAAGAACTCGGCGTCGAAGTGCGCGATGTCGGCGAGGAACCCGGCCCGGTCCACGTAGGAGCGGCCGGGGCGGCCCGGTACCGGGTCGTGCACGGCCCGCAGGCCGGGGCGGTCCTCGGGGATCGGCGCGTAGGCGGTGCCGCTGCCGCGCAGGAAGTCCCAGTAGTCGTCCGGTGTGTCGAGCCCGCCCGGCAGCCGCAGCGCCGTACCGACGACGGCCAGTGGCGCGTGCCGCTCGTCCTCCAGCTCCCTGACCCGGTCCTGGAGGCGCCGGGACAGCTTGAGCTGATCCTCCATCAGGCGACGAATCGTGTCCTTGTCCATGATCGGTGCCCTCTACCTCTCTTCTGAGACGTCCGCTGAATGGTTCGCTGAGACGTCCGCTGAGATGTCCGCTGTGACGTCCGCTGTGACGTCCGCTGTGACGTCCGCTGTGACGTCCGCCTGGACTGCTCGGACGAGTTCGTCGAACGACAGGCCTGCCAGGTCGGGGAAGTCCTCGACGGGGTCCCGCGTCTCCTCCTCGGTCGGTTGCACGGGGAACAGCAACTCCGCGAGATGCGCGGCGAGTTGGGCGACCGTGGGGTGGTCGAGCGCGACGGTCGCCGGGAGGTCTTCGGCGAGCGCGTGCGCGAGGCGGGTGCGCAGGTCGATGACCATGATCGAGTCCAGTCCGCACTCGGTGAACCCCAGGTAGTCGTCCGGGTTCAGCGACTCGCCCAGCACGGAGTCGCCCAACTCCCGGATCGCCTGCCGCAGTCTCCCGTCGCGGTCCTCCGCGGGCAGCCCGGCCAGTCGCTCGCGCAGCCAGCCGCGTGCCGCGGCGCCACTCGCGGCCGGGGTGTCCCGGGGCCGGGGCGCGCTGCGCGGCGGGTCGGCGAAGAGGGTGGCCGCGGAGGTTCCGGCGCGCCGCTCGGTGAAGCGGGCCTCGTCCAGGCCGACGGCGACCAGCCGCGTCCGCTCACCGGCGAGCGCCAGCCGGAAGGGTGCCTCGGCCTCGGCGTCGCTCAGGGCCCGGACGCCGAGCCGGGCGATCGCCTGCCCGGTGGCGGCGGTACCGGCGAGACCCTGCTTGGCGTCCGGGGTCCACGGGCCCCAGTCCACGGCGGTGGCCCGCAGTCCTTCGCCGCGCAGCCGCTCGGCGAGGCCCGCGAGGAATCCGTTGGCGGCCGCGTAGTTGACCTGTCCGGCGGAGCCGAGCACGGCGGAGGCGGAGGAGAACAGCAGCAGTTGTACGTCGGGGTGGTCCGCGAGCGCCTCCGCCAGGTGGACCGCGCCGTGCGCCTTCGCGGCGAAGACCTGCCGGTAGGAGTCGGTGGTGAGGTGCTCGAACGCCTGGTCGGCCGAGACGCCCGCGAGGTGCAGGACGGTGCCGAGCCCGGCGGTGGCGCCGGCCTCGGCGACCGCGCGGCGGCAGTCCGCCGGGTCGGTGACGTCACCGCGCACGACGTGGACGGTGACGCCGCGCGCCGTCAGGTCGTCGATGACCGTCAGGGCGGCGGCGTCCGGTGCGGAGCGACCCATCAACGTAACGGCGGGGGCGCCGAGTTCGGCGAGGAAGCCGGCGGCGCTGAGGCCGAGCGCGCCGAGGCCGCCGGTGATCAGGGCGGCGCCGGGGTGTCCTGGCGCGCCGCCGGTGGTGCGGCAGGGTTCGAGGCGGGCGGCTCGCACGGTGCTGCCGGTGATCTCGACGCGCGGCGCCGCTCCCCCGCTGTGCGTGAGGGCGACGAGCGTCTCGGCCACGGTCGTGGCATCCGCCTCGGGGCCGAGGGTCAGGCGGACGAGGCGGCGCTCGGGCTGTTCGGCCTCCAGCGCGGCGAGCAGCCCCCAAAGCGTCTCCCGCACCTCGGCCGCGGTCGCCGCCGCGCTCCCGAGGACGGCGTACGGGACGTCGGGGGCGGCCGAACGCAGTCCGTCGGTGAGGGTCGACGCCGCTTCCAACGCCGCCTCGGCGCCGCCACCGCCCGCTCCATCGGGCGCGCAGAAGCGGGCGTCGACCACCAGGTCGCGGGGTCCGCCGTCGGGGGCCGCGGCCTGGTGGCCGAGCGCCGCGAACGCCTCCGTGATCCGCTGCCCGGTCGCGCCGCCGCCGAGTACGGCGACCCGCAGCGGGCCGCCTTGAGCGGGTGCGAACCGGTGTTCCTTCCAGACCGGTTCGTAGGCCGGGCTCGGGGTGTCGCGCAGGGAGCTCTCCAGCAGGGCACGGGGGGCGCGGCGGAAACGGAAGCCGTCGACGGTGAGCACGGTGCCGGGTGCGGCCCCGCCGCCCGCGCCGGTGCCCTCGTCGGTGAACAGGTGCAGGTCGGCGGCGCCGACCCGCATCAGCCTCTCGGCCTCGGGGTCCCTGGCCGTGGCGCGGATGTGCCCCCACAACTGCCCGCCGGGCGCGGGCCGTCCGCAGAAGTCGAGCCGGGCCACCGCGAACGGGATGGCCAGCGTCGTCTCCTCCGTCACCGTCGCGAGGTCGGCCTCGGCGACGGCGAAGGTGACGGCGCTCTGCAGCAGGGAGTCCAGCAGACCGGGGTGGATCTGCCAGTCGGCGGGGTCCTCGCGCGGGTCGTCGGGGACGTCGTAGCGCACCAGCGCCTCGTCGCCACGCAGCCAGACGTCGCCGATCCAGCGGAAGGACGGGCCGAGGTGGTAGCCGAGGGTGCGCAGGTAGCGGTAGAAGTCGGCGCCGCTCAGGTGCCGTTCGGCGGTGGCCCTGAAGGTGTCGGGGTCAGGGGCGGTCCGGTCCCGCACGGAGCCCGCGGGGACGACCCGGGCCGTGAGGTGCTCCTGCCAGTGCCCCTGGCGCGCGTCCAGCAGGCTCTGCACGCTGACCGTCCTGGTGCCGTGCTCCTGCTCCGCCTCGATCACCTGCAGCGGATAGCGCTCGTCCTCGCGCAGCACCAGGGCGCGCGGGAAATGCAGGTCCTCCAGGGCCACTCGGTCACCGTCGGAGCCGAGCGCGGACAGCACGGTCGCGGTCTGCGAGGCGCCGGGCACGGACACCGTGCCGAACAGGCGGTGGTCGGTGAGGTGGGCCGGGTAGCGCGGGGTCCGCTCGGTGGCCCAGACCCTGCCGCGCAGCGCCGGGGAGCTGAGTTCGGTGCCCCAGGCCGGTCCTTGGGCGGCGGGCGGGCGCGCGGCGTCGGCCCGTACGGGCGCCCAGTGCCGGGTCTCGGCGAAGGGGTAGCGCGGGCCGCCGGTGCGGTCGGGGGCGGGCTGCACGCGCCGCCAGTCGAGGTGGCCGCCGCCGAGATAGAGGGTGCGGGCGGCGCCGAGCAGGGCGGCGCGTTCGCCGGTGCCGCGGCGCAGCGAGGGCGCGAGGGCGCCGGCGGGGGCGAGCCCGGCGCCGCCGACGAGGTTGACGAGCGTACGGTCGGGGCCGATCTCCAGGCAGAGGTCGACGCCCAGTCCCGTGAGGGTCCGCGCGCCGTCGTGGAAGCGGACCGGGCGGCGGGCGTGCCGACACCAGTAGTCCGTGTCGTACTCCCCCGGTTCGGCGAGCCGGCCGGTGACGTTGGAGACGATCGGGACCTCGGGGTCGTGGAAGGTGAACGCTTCGAGGGACCTGCCCAGTTGCTCGATCGCCGGGTCGAGGAGACGGCTGTGGAAGGCGTGCGAGACGCTCAACTTCCGTGCGCGTACGCCCTGTTCGCGCAGCATTCCGGCGAGCGCGTCGACCGCGTCCGGGGAGCCGGCGAGCACGATCGACTCGGGTCCGTTGACGGCGGCCACGTCGAGGCCGTGTTCCGTGGCCCAGGCGGTGGCCTTCTCCTCGTCGGCGACCACGGCGAGCATCGACCCGCGTTCGCTGCGCTGCATCAGGTCGGCCCGGTCGGCGATGAGGGCGAGCCCGGTGTCCAGGTCCATGACGCCTGCGTGCACGGCGGCGGAGATCTCGCCGACGCTGTGGCCCATGACGACGGCGGGGGTCACTCCCCAGGACTCCCACAGCGCGGTCAGCGCGGTCTGCAGGGTGACGAGGGCGGGCTGGGTGCAGCGGGTCTCGTTGATCGCGTCGCGGTCCTCGCCGTAGAACATCACGTCGGTGAGGGACGCGCCGAGCCGGGGCGCCAGGATCTTGTCGCACCTGTCGAAGGCGGCTCGGAAAACCGGTTCCGTCTCGTACAGTTCGCGCCCCATGCCGAAGTACTGGCTGCCCTGGCCGGAGTAGAGGAAGGCCACGCGCGGCGCGCGGGCCGCCGCGTGTGTCGGCGCCTGTTCGCCGATGGCCCGCAGGAGTTGGTCGCGGGTGCGTCCCAACAGGGCGCGCCGGTACGGGAAGTGGCCGCGGCCCGCTCCGGCGGCGGCGAGGCGCGGCAGGTCGCCGTCCTCGGCAGCGGCCAGCTCCCGCTGCCACGCCTCGGTGAGCCGGGCCAGGCCCGCCTCGTCGGGGGCGGACAGCGGCAGCAGACAGGTGGGCTGCTCGTCGCTCGCGAGGAGTTCGGGGGCCGGTTCGGGGACCGGTTCGGGGGCCGGGTGGTCGGGCGGGTCGGAGAGCACGACGTGGGCGTTGGTGCCGGTGAAGCCGAAGCCGGAGACTCCCGCGACCCTGGGGGTGTCGGTGCGCTGCCACGGCGTGGGGGTGTCGACGACGCGGAGGTCCATCTCGGACCAGGCCACGTGCGGGTTGGGCTCCTTGAAGTGCAGGTTGCCCGGGATGAGTTCGTGCCGCAGGGCCAGCACCGTCTTGATCAGCGACACCACTCCGGCCGCGGACTCGCAGTGGCCCACGTTGCTCTTGACCGAGCCGGCGTGCAGCGTCCGCCCCGGTCGGCGCCCTTCGCCGAGGACCCGCCAGGCGGCTCCGAGTTCGATCGGGTCGCCCAGCGAGGTGCCGGTGCCGTGCGCCTCCAGATAGGACACCTCGGCCGGGTCCACCCGCGCGTCGGCGAGGGCGGCCCTGAGCATCTCCTCCTGCGCGGCGCCGTTCGGCGCGGTGAGCCCGGAGGAGGCGCCGTCCTGGTTCATGGCGCTGCCCCGGATCACGGCGTGCACCCGGTCGCCGTCGCGCCGGGCGTCGGCCAGCCGCTTCAGCACCAGTACGCCGCACGCCTCGGAACGGGCGAATCCGTCGGCGTCCGCGGAGAACGTCCGGCAGCGGCCGCCCGGCGACAGCATGTGCGCGCGGCTGACGGCGGTCCAAGAGGTGCGGTCGAGCAGCAGGTTGACCCCGCCGGCGAGCGCGGTCTCGCTCTCCCCGCTGCGCAGCGAGCGCACGGCCAGGTGCACGGCGACCAGGGAGGAGGAACAGGCGGTGTCCACGGCGACGGCCGGTCCGGTGAGCCCGAAGGTGTACGCGAGGCGTCCCGCGGCGGCGTTCAGCGCGGTGCCGGTGCTGTAGTAGGCGTCGACCTCGTCCGGTCCCGCGTCGGCGAGCAACCGGGCGTAGTCGGCGTAGCTGATGCCGACGAAGACGCCGGTGCGGGTGGACCGCAGGCGTTCGGGGTCGATGCCGCCGTCCTCCATCGCGTGCCAGGCCGATTCGAGGAGGAGGCGCTGCTGGGGGTCGAGGTTCTCCGCCTCGCGCGTCGACATGCCGAAGAAGGCGGCGTCGAAGCGGCTCACATCGCGTACGAAGCCGCCTTGATCGGTGATGGACGGTCCCGCGGAGAGCCCGGCGAGGCTCTCGCGGTCCTCGGGGACGGCGGTGATGCCGTCGCGGCCCTCGCTCAGCAGCTCCCACAGCTGCTCGACGGAGTCCGCCCGCGGGAACCGGCCGGCCATGCCGACGATCGCGATCGGCTCGGCGGCGGTGGGTCGCGGGGCGGGTTCGGGAGGGGCAGGGCTCGCGGGGGCAGGGGTGAGGGGGCGTCTCTTCGGCGCATCGCCGGAAGCCGGGGTCCCGGTAAGCCGGGCGAGGAGGTGGTCGGCGAGGCGGGTGACGGTGGGGTGGTCGAAGACATCGCCTGCGGGCACCGGGGTGCCGAAGGCCGCACCGAGCCGCACGGCCAGGTCGACCGCGGTGATCGAGTCGAGGCCGAGGTCGAGGAAGCCCACGGTCTCGTCGATGTCGTCGGCTCCGGCGTGCCCAAGCTGGGCGGCGAGCAGCCGGGCCACCTCGGTGCGGGCGGCGGCGGGGCGGGCCCGTTCGGGCAGGGCCAACAGGCGGTCGACGACGGAGGGTTCGGCCGCCGTGGTCGCGGCGACGGCGGCGGCGGGCGTGCCGAACAGGCCGCGGGGCCGCAGCCCGGACATGACGGTGCGCAGCCGGTCGAGGTCGAGCGGGCAGACGACGAGGTGGGCCTCGGCGCCCGGGGCGCTCGTCGTCAGCGCGGCGCGCCCCGCGGCGGCGTCGAACGCGCCGACCCCCAACCGCCCGGAGCGGCGCAGCAGTTCGGCGTCGGCCATGCCCGTGCCCGGGCCGCCGTCCGCGTCGAGGGCCCAGGGGCCGTAGCCGAGGGACACGGCGGGCAGGCCGAGTCCGGCGCGGTGGGCGGCGAGCGCGTCCAGCATGCCGTTGGCGGCGGAGTAGGCGGCGCAGTCCTCGGTGCCCCACACCGCCGAGACCGAGGAGACCAGGACGAAGAAGTCCGGCTCCCAGGCGAGCGAGGCCCGGTGCAGCCACCAGGCGCCGGCCGCCTTGCCGCGCAGCTCGGCGGCGTACGCGTCGGCGGTGAGGGCGACGGCGGGGGTACGGGTGAGGGTGCCGGCGGCGTGCACGACTCCGCGCACCGGGGGCAGCCCGGACAGGGCGGCGCAGGCCGCGGCGAGCGCCTCGGCGGTGTCGCAGCCGCCGTCCCGGTAGACGGCGCGCACGCCGCGTGCGGCGAGCTCGTCGAGGAAGTCCCGTGCCTCGGCGCCCAGTTCGGGCTCCGGGCGACGTCCGATCAGCAGCAGGTTGCGGGCCCCGCGCGCGACGAGCTCGGCGGTCAATCGGCGCCCGACGGCGCCGAGCGCGCCGGTCACGAGGTACGTCGCGTCCTCGCGCAGCGCGGTGGGTACCGGGGGCGCGTCGTCGGCCGGGGCGAGCCTCGGCACCCGTACGGTCCCGCCGCGTACGGCGCTCAGGTCCTGTGTGCGGTCGGCGGCGCCGACCAGGGTCAGCAGCGCCTCGGCGTCCGCCGCGTCCGGTTCGGCGGGCAGGTCCACGAGGCCACCCCAGGCGTCGCCGAACTCCAGGCCGAGGACCGGGGCGAGGCCGTGCAGGGCGGCGTGCTGGGTGGCGAGGGTCGTCTCCTCGTCCGTGGTGCGCCGCACGGCACGGGTCACGGCGTGCACCCGCGACCCTGCGTCGACCGCGCAGGCGACGGCATCGGTGACCGCGGCGCACAACTGGGCGGCCGGAACGGCGGGGTCGGACGCTTCCCGTGGCGCGTCGCCCGCGGTCGGCAGCGCCACGGGGCGGAAGGCGAGGACCACGGTGGCGGGTCCCGGGCGGGCCGACCAGTGGGCGGACCAGGCGGCGCGGCCGTCGGGCAGCGCGGCGCGGCGCCAGTGCGCGGGCAGCGCGATCGCCTCGTCGCACAGGACGGTCCCCCGGTACCCGATGGCGGCCGTCCGCCCGGCGAGCAGTTCAAGGATCGTGCCGTCGTCACCCGCGAGGACCAGCGGCACGGCGGTGGTTTTGTGGGACGCGTTGGACGCGGCGGCGTGTTCGTCGGACGCGCCGGACCCGGCGGCGGTCTCACGGGACCAGTCGGACCCGGTGGCCGGGTGGTCTTGCCACAGCAGGTGGAAGCGGGTGGGTGGGTGGTCGGGATTGCGTTTGGTTGGGGGCGTGGTGTGGGGCTCGGGTGCGAGGTGCTGGCGCTGCCACGGGTAGGTGGGCAGGTCGAGGACTTGGCGGGGCAGTGCGGGCGGTTCGGTCGTGGGGGCGAGTTGGACGGCGGCGGATTCCTCGCCACTGGCCAGGGCGCGCAGGGCCGCTGCGGCGGCCACCGGGGCGCACGCCGCGACCCGGGCGCGTACGTCGTGCCGGGCCCGGCCCTCGGTGGCCGTGTACGCGAACGCGGCGTAGTCGGCGGCGGGGAGTCCGTCCAGCCGGTCGGCGTACCGCGCGGCCAGTTCGCGCAGGGCCTGCGTGGTGCGCGCCGACAGGTCGAAGCCCGTGGCCTCGGCCGGCTCGGGGCGCGGGGCGTCGTCGGGTGCGCCGAGCACGACGTGGGCGTTGGTGCCGCTCATCCCGAACGAGCTGACGCCCGCGTAACGGCCGCCCTCCGCAGGCCAGTCGGTGGCCTCCGCGGACAGGCTGATGTGCGTGCCGGTGAGGTCGATGCGCGGGTTGAGGGTGCGGAAGTGCAGCAGCGGGGGGAAGCGGCGGTGCCGCAGCGTGAGCATCGACTTGACCAGTCCGGCGACGCCCGCCGCCGACTCCAGGTGGCCGAGGTTGGTCTTGGCCGAGCCGACGGCGAGCGGCGCGCCGCCGTTGCGGCGGCCGAGGACGGTGGCCAGCGCCTCCATCTCGATGGGGTCGCCCAGCGCGGTGCCGGTGCCGTGCGCCTCCACGTACCCGATGTCCGTGGGCTCAAGTCCGGCGTCGGCGAGGGCCTGTTCGATCAGGGCGCGCTGCGCGAGGACGTTGGGGGCGGTGAACCCGCCGGAGCGTCCGTCCTGGTTGACGGCGGAGCCGTGGATGACGGCCTGCACCCGGTCACCGTCGCGGAGCGCGTGGTCGAGCCGCTTGAGGACGACGACGCCGCAGCCCTCTCCCCTGGTGAAGCCGTTGGCGCGCGCGTCGAACGACTTGCACAGGCCGTCCGGGGCCAGGGAGCGGGTCTCCTGCACGAGCCGCATCGAGCTCGGCGACATGATCAGGTTCGTGCCGGCGGCCAGGGCGATCTCGCACTCGCCGCGCCGCAGCGCCTGCACGGCGAGGTGGACGGAGACCAGAGAGGAGGAGCAGGCGGTGTCGACCGAGACGGTGGGCCCGGTCAGGCCGAGGGCGTACGCGACCCGGCCGGCCGCGAAGTTGTGGCCGTTGCCCGTGGTCCAGTAGGCGTCGGGGTCGCCGCGCAGCCACTCCCGGTAGTCCTGCCACATGATGCCGAGGTAGAGGCCGGCGCGGGTGCCGCCGAGGCGGTCGGCGGGCACCCCGGCGTTCTCCAGCGCCTCCCAGCTGACTTCGAGGAGCAGCCGGTGCTGGGGGTCCAGGTGGCGGGCCTCGCGCGGGCTGATGCCGAAGAAACCGGCGTCGAAGTCCAGCACCTCGTCCAGGAATCCGCCCCGCTGCGCGAGCCCCTCCCACTCGGCGGCGAACGGCCCCTTGCGGCCGGGCGGCAGCGGGCCGACCAGATCGCGCCCGGCCATCAGGGCCGCCCAGTAGCCGTCCGGGCCGTCGATGCCGCCGGGCAGCCGCAGCCCGGTGCCGATGACGGCGACCGCCTGGCCGCCCTGTTGTTCGTCGAGTTGTCGGCGCAGGGTGCGAATGGTCGCGAGCGCCCGGGTGAGCGGGGTCTGGCGGGGTGTGTCAACGGCGCTGGTGTCCGGCATGGATCGGTTCCTCGCGGTCTGGTCCGGTGAGTGGCTGTCCGGTGGGTGGCGTCGATCGGAGGTGCGGGGTACGGGGTGCGGGGTGCCGGGGGTGCGGCGCCCGGCCGGCTCGCGTGGTGGCGTGGCCGGCCGGGCGCCGTCGGACTCAGGCCGCGCCCGCCTCGGCGGGATCGAGTTGCCCGCACAGGTACTCCGCGAGCGCCGCTGTCGTGCCGTACGCCCACAGCAGGGTCGGGGACAGGCGGGTGGCGAAGGCCGCTTCGAGCCTGTTGCGCAGCTCCAGACTCATCAGCGAGTCGAGGCCGAGGGACTTGAACGGGGTGCCGCTGTCGATCCGTTCCGGGTCGAGCCGCAGGACGCGTCCCGCCAGGTCCCGGATGCGCTCCTGGGCCGGGGCGATCCGGTCGGCGGGGGCGGCCGCGAGCAGCCGCGCGAGGAACTCCCCGCCGCTCGCCGCGCCGTTGGTGCCCTCGCGGGTGGTCGCGTACAAGCGCTCCCAGCTCGCGAGGGCCGCGGTGTCCGGGTAGGCGTCGAACCACTGCCGCAGATCGATCGGTACGTATCCCACGACCGGCAGGTCCCCCGCCAGCAGGCGGGCGAGGGCGGGCCAGGCCCGGTCGGCGGGAATGCCGCCCATGCCGCGCTCGGTGAGGCGTGCCCCGCGCGTCTCCTCGCTCGCCGCGAGGCCGATGCCGGTGAACGGACCCCACTGCACGCTGAGCGCGGGCAGTCCGCGCCGTCGGCGGGCCTCGGCCAGCGCGTCAAGGCCGGCGTTGGCCGCCGCGTAGGCGGCCTGACCGGCGTTGCCGACGAGGCCCGCGGCGGAGGAGAACAGCACGAACAGTTCCAGCGGGTCGTTCGCGGTCAGCCGGTCGAGATGCGCCGCGCCGACGGTCTTCGGCGCGAGCACCCGGTCGAGCTGCTCGGCGGTGAGGTTGCCGACGGTGGCGTCGTCGAGGACACCGGCGGCGTGCATCACGCCCCGCAGCGGCGGGAGTTCGCGGCGTACGGTCTCCAGGGCCGCGCCCAGGGCGGCGGCGTCGGCGACGTCGCAGCGCAGGGTGCGGACCGTGGTGCCGAGGGCGGTGATCCGGTCGATCTCCGCGACGGCGTCGGGGCCGGGGGCGGAGCGGCCGAGCAGCACGAGGGTGCCCGCGCCGTGCTCGGCGAGGTACCCGGCGAGCGACAGGCCGAGCGCGCCCAGACCGCCGGTGACGAGGTAGCTGCCGTCCGCGCGGAAGGCGCCGTCGGGCATCGGCACCGCCGCGACCGCGTCGACGGTGGCCGGGTCGGTCAGCACGGTGGTGACGGCGGGGTGCGCGGGGGTGGCCGGGTGTCCGTCGGCTCCCGGGGCGCGGTCGGCCGCCTCGGCGAAGGTGCGCGCGGCGGTCGGCAGCGGCAAGGCGGTGGCCGCCAGGTCCCAGGCCGCGGCGAGGGCGGCGCCGAAGCGTTCGGGGCGCCGTTCCAGGAGGCCGCGCGGGTCCACGGTGAACAGTGCGGCGCCGTCCGGGAGCGCCCGGGGTCCCGGCAGGGCGCCGTCGAAGCCGACGGCGCGCCCGTCGGGTTCCAGGACCGCCAGGGCCCGGTCGGGGCTCGTGCCGTGGGGGCGGCCGATCACGACGTCCGCTCCGCGCCCGCCGAGGGCCGCGCGCACCGCTTCGGGCCAGCCCGGGTCCGCGGCGTCGAACACCTCGACCCCGTCGAGCAGCGGGTGGCCGGACAGCGACGCCGGCCCGGTGTCCGTGGCCGGGGCCGACACGGGCGCCAAGACGCGGGGCCGCCCCGAATCCCCGCCGTCGAACAACTCAACCCCGTCGAGCAAGGGGTGGCCCGACAGGCGTGCCGCCCCGGTGCCCGCGGCCGCGCCCGACACGGGCGCCAAGACACGGGGCCGCCCCGAATCCCCGCCGTCGAACAACTCAACCCCGTCGAGCAAGGGGTGGCCCGACAGGCGTGCCGCCCCGGTGTCCGTGGCCGGGGCCGACAGGGTCGCGAGGACGCGGCAGCCCAAGTGGCGGGCCAGGGCCGCGGCGACGAGCCCCGCCGGCTCGTTCACGTGGACGAGGACGACGTCGCCGAGGCCGGCGCGCGCCGACTCCGTCAGGGCGTACCAGGCCGTGGCGGCGGGGATCGGCAGCGCGGCCCCCGTCACGTCGTCGACCTCCGCGGGCAGCGGCCTCGCGTGGTCCGCGCGGACCACGACGTGGCTGGCCGCCCCGCCGGGGGCGCACACGGCGACCCGGTCCCCCACCGCGAAGCCGCCGACCGTCCCGCCCACGGCGACGACCCGCCCGGCGCAGCCCGCCCAGGGCGCGGCCGGGCCCGCGGCGAGGGTCGCCGCGGTGGTCTCCACTTCGATCTCGCCGGGTTGCGGCGGGCGGCGTACGAGTGCGACGGGTACGCCGTCGGGGTCGATGCGGAACGGCTGGTGCGGGGTGCGCGCGGCGGGCAGCGGCATCGGCTCGTCGGCCGGGCCGCGGGTCAGGCGGGCGGCCAGCCGTCGGCCGGTGCGCAGCGCCAGTTGGTCCTCGGCGTCGGCGCCCGCGGCGAGCAGCTCGTCCGCGCAGGCGGCGCCGCGGTCCGGGTCGGCCGGGTCCAAGTCGATGAGACGGGGGGCGAGTTCGGGGTGTTCGCGGCGCAGGACGCGGGTGAAGCCCCAGTAGAGGGCGGCCCCGGGGTCCGGGGTGTCCTCGGGCGAGACCGCCTGCGCGCTGAGTGTGACGACGGCGAGCTGCGGGGGCACGGGCTGTGCGGCGCAGGCGCCGGCCAGCGCGGCGAGCCGCAGCAGGCCCTGTGCCTGGGCCCGGGGTCCGGCGTCCGCGCCGGGTGCCACGAAGACCACGCCGGTGGCCTCGCCCGGCTCCTCTTCGGGGTCGACGCGCAGCGTGTCCGCGCCCCGGTCGGCGAGTCCTTTGGTGATCAGGTCGGCGTCCGTGCCCGCGCCGACGACGACCACCCGTCGTCCGGGTTCCCGGGCGGTCTCCCGGACGGTCTCCTGGTCGGGTTCCTGGGCGGGTTCGGGCAGCAGGGTCCACTCCACGCGGTGCAGGAGTTCGGCGTCGGCGGACTCGTCCGGGCCGTCGGCGGCGAGCGGTGTCAGGCGCAGGCCGATGACGGCGAGCAGCGGGGTCCTGTCCTGGTCCGCGGCGAACAGGCGCAGGTCGTAGAGCCCGTCCGCGCGTCGCACGGCGTGCGACCACAGGGCGGTGACGGGTTCCGTGAACGTACCGGTGACGACGACGCGTTCGACGGCGGTCGGCACGACGGCCGACCGCGATCCGTCGTCGGAGACGAGGGCGAGCGAGACCTGGAGCGCGCCGTCCCAGAGGGCGGGGTGCAGTCCGTGCGGCCGGTTCGCCGCGCGCAGCCGCTCGGAGAGCACCACCTCGCCGGCGGCCTGGGTGCCGTCGGCCGTGACCGCGAGGGAGCCGACGGTCCGGAAGGCGGGGCCGTACTCGAGGCCGCGCGCGGCCCAGGCGCGGTAGAGCTCATCGGCCGCCGCCGGTTCGGCGGTCGCCGCCCAGTCCGGGAGGGTGGCCTGGGGGTGCGGGAGTTCGCCGAGCACGGCGCGGGCGGTGGCGTTCTCCTCCCACCGCTCGCCGCCGTCGGGCAGCGTGAGGACCCGCAGCGCCCCGCTGTCGGCGGCGTCCTCGGTCCATTCGACGGCGAGCCTCGCGGGTCCTTCGCCGAGCGGGATGCCCTTGTGGAAGGCGATCTGTTCCAGGCCGGCCGGCAGCCGTCCGGTCCGGGACCGTACGCCGGCGAGCGCGGCGGCGAGGACGGCGGCGCCGGGCAGCACCGGGGTGCCGTACACCTGGTGGTCGGCGAGCCACGGCAGGTCGGTGACGGAGGGTTCCAGGAGTCCTTGCCAGCGGCGGGGGTCGCCCGGCGCGGGTTCGAGGCGTGGTTCGAGGCCCTGGGCGACGCCGGTGCCGCGCGGCCGGTCGGTCGTCCAGTAGGTGTCCTGCCGCAGCGGGTAGCCGGGCAGCGGCAGCAGGGCGGTCCTGGGCAGGGCGCCGAAGGGTTCGAGGCCGGTGGTGTAGGCGGTGGCGAGGGCGCCGGTGAAGTCGGCGGCGCTGCCGTGGTGCCGGCGCAGGGTGGTGAGTACGGCGGCGGGGGCGGGGCGGTCGGCGGTGAGCTGCCCGAGGGCGGGCGCGAGCACGGGGTGGGGGCTGATCTCCACCACGTGGGTGACGCCGTCGTCGAGCAGTGCCTCCATGGTGTCGGAGAACAGGACGGGGCTGCGCAGGTTCTCCACCCAGTACGCGGCGTCCATCTCGGGCCCGTCCAGCGGCCGTACCCGGACGGTGGACATGAGCCGGGTGGTGCCGGCGCGGGGGCGTGCCGGGGCCAGTGCGGCGAGCAGGTCCGCGCGCAGCGGGTCCATCTGCGGGCTGTGCGAGGCGTAGTCGACGTTGACCAGGCGGCAGTACGTGCCCTCGGCCTCCAGGAGTTCCTTGAGGGTGAGCACGGACTCCTTCTCGCCCGACAGGACGCAGGAGTTGGGGCCGTTGTGCACGGCGAGGGAGATGCTGTCCTCGAAGCCCTCCAGGGCGGCGAGCGCGGCGTCGCGGTCGAGGTCGACGGCGAGCATCCGGCCCTGTCCCGAGGTGCGGCGGGCGATGGCGCTGCGGCGGGCCATCACCAGGGCGGCGTCCTCGTAGCTGAGGATGCCGGCGAAGGTCGCGGCGGTGATCTCGCCCTGGCTGTGGCCGAGGACCACATCGGGTTCGACCCCGCAGGCGCGCCACAGTTCGGCGAGGCCGAGGGACATCGCCCACAGCACGGGCTGGAGCATGTCGATGCGGGTGGTCCACTCGTCGTCGGCCCGGTCGGAGAAGATGTCGAGCAGGTCCCAGTCGACGTGCGGGCGCAGGGCCCGCGCGCAGCGGGTGACGGTCGCGGCGAACAGCGGGCTGTCCCGGAAGAGTTCGCGGCCCATGCCGTGCCACTGGGAGCCCTGGCCGGGGAAGACGAACGCGACGCGGCCACGGGGCACGGCGCGGCCGGTGGCCTCGCCCTCGGGGTGCTCGGCGAGGTCGGCGAGCGCGGTGCGCAGTTCCTGCGGGGTGCCGGCGACGAGGCCCGCGCGGTGCGGGAAGTGGTCCCTGCGCCAGGCCAGGGTGCCGGCGAGTTCGGGCAGGGCCTCGGGGCCCTCGGGCACGGCGGCGGCGAGCAGTTCGGCCCGCTCGGCGAGGACCGCGCTCTCCCGGGCGGAGACGGTGACGAGGGCCGGCAGTCCGGTGTCCGCGGCGGCGGGCGCGGCGGCGGGCTCGTCGTCGTGCGCGGCGAGCACCACGTGGGCGTTGGTGCCGCCCCAGCCGAAGGAGTTGACGCCCAGGTGGAGGGGGCCTTCGGTGGGCAGGGCCAGTGGTTCGCGCACGACGCGGACGTTGAGGTCGTCGAAGGGGATGGCCGGGTTGAGTTCGGCGGAGTGCAGGCTGGGCGGCACGGTCCTGTGCCGCAGCGCGAGCAGCAGTTTGAACAGGCCGGCCATGCCCGCGCTGGCCTCCAGGTGACCGATGTTGGTCTTGACCGAGCCGATGTAGAGGGGGTTCTCGGGTGTGCGGTGGCGGCCCAGGATCCGGCCGAGGGCGGTCGCCTCGATGGGGTCGCCGCGCCCGGTGCCGGTGCCGTGCGCCTCGACGTACGCCGGTTGGATCAGCGGCTCGCAGTCGCCGCCGTACGCCTGGCGCAGCAGGTCCTCCTGCCCGTCGGGGCTGGGGGTGACGAGGCTGTCGCCGCCTCCGTCGTTGTTGACGACGGTGCGGACGACGACGCCGTGGATGCGGTCGCCGTCGGCGCGGGCCCGGCTGAGTGTCTTGAGGTACAGGGCGGCGACGCCCTCGCCACGGACGAATCCGTTGGCGGAGGCGGCGAACGCCTGACACCGGCCGTCCGGGGACAGGCCGCCGAAGTGGGTGAGTCCGATCGTGACGTGCGGGTCGAGCATCAGGTTGACGCCGCCGACGACCGCGGACTCCACCTCGCCCGCGCGCAGGGCCTGCACGGCGAGGTGCAGGGCGACCAGCGAGGACGAGCAGCCGGTCTCGACGGCCATGCTGGGGCCGCGCACCTTCAGGAAGTACGAGAGCCGGGTGGCGACCATGTCCAGCGCGTTGCCGTACAGGCTGTGCGGGGTGGGCCGGGCGCCGCGGTGGAGGCGGAGCAGTTCGTAGTCGTGCCAGGAGGCGCCGACGTAGACGCCGGTGCGGCTGCCCGCCAGGCGGCCCGCGGGCTGGCCGGCGTCCTCCAGGGTGCGCCACACGACTTCGAGGAGGAGGCGTTGCTGCGGGTCGATGGCGGCGGCCTCGCGCGGGGAGACGCCGAAGAAGGCGGCGTCGAAGCGGTCCACTCCGTCCAGGAAGCCCCCGACGGCCTGGATGTCCTTCTCGGGGTCGAGGGGGCGTGCGGTGTCCCAGCGCTCGGCGGGTATCGGGCCGATGGCGTCGCCGCGCTCCATCAGGAGGGACCACAGGCTGTCGGTGTCGGGGGCTTGCGGGAAGCGGCCGGCCATGCCGACCACGGCGATGGGTTCGGCCATGGTCACTCGCCACCGCTCAGTCGCAGCCGGACCAGGCCCTTGCTGGCGTTGATCATGCGCGGGCCGATCTCCGGCGGGGCCTCGCGCCGGCACCAGATGGCGTTCTTGGCCATCTTGCCGGGCGACATGTCGAAGCAGCGGGTGCCTCGTTCGCCGAGCCGGAAGCCGGGAGAGACGAAGTCGGCGTCGCGGATGTGGTCCAGGATCCGGCCGGCGGCGTCGCCGGGAGAGACCTTTCCCTCCTCGACGGCCAGGCAGAGTTCGCGGGTGAGGTTGCCCATCTCGTTGAAGCCGGAGCTGACGGGCAGCGGGGAGCCGGGGTGCTTGCTGCGTTCGAGTTCGAGGAACACGTCCTCGCGTCCGGTGCGCTGGTACCGGTAGTAGGCGTCCTCCAGCATCACGTTGCCGAGCATGGTGCCGAGCATCCAGGTGCGGTTCACGGCGTTCCACAGCTCGTAGTCGCGGAAGCCGACGAAGGAGCTGTAGACGATGTCGTCGTGGAAGTCGAACAGGCCCTGCTGGAGGCTCTCGACGTAGTCGAAGCGGTCCTTGGACCAGTCGCCGTCGCGGGAGGCGGCGATCAGCCGCCAGCCGAGGGCGTTGACCAGTTCCAGGGTGTTGGTCAGGCCGCGGGAGTAGAGGGCGTCGATGAATCCGGCGGCGTGCGAGGTGAGGCAGAAGCGGTCGCCGACGACCTGGTGGGCGGAGTACTGCAGGCGCCCGGTGGAGACCCAGGGGCGGACGGCCTTCGCGCCCTCGAACTGCCAGGCGATCTCGGGGAACTTGGCCAGGAACTCGTCGAACTCCTGCTGTCCGGACAGCTCGCCCTTGGGGAAGACCCTGGGGTCGAGGGTGAGGCCCACGCTGCACAGCGGGTTGAGCGACTCGGGGTGGTTGTCGAAGGGGATGACCCACAGCCAGCCGCCGTCGAAGACGTGGTGCAGGGTGCCGTGGTGCCACGGGTTGGGCTGGTTGTGGCGGCGGGCGGCGGTCGGTGAGTCGTCGAAGGGCTTCACGCCGACCATGTGCGTGAAGACGGTGCGCGAGTGCGTGCGGGCCCGGGTCGGGGTTTCACGCAGGTCGAACTTGTCGGCGAGCGGGGAGCGGAAACCGCTGCCGTCCACCACGTAGTTGGCGCGGAACTCCTCGCCGCTGTCGGTGCGCAGCACGGCGCCGCTGTCCGGGTCGATCTCGACGTCGGCGATCCGGGTGGCGAGCCGGGGGTGGGCGCCGTACTTCACGGCGACGTGGAACAGGTAGGCGTCGATGTCCTGCCGGAACAGGTGGGTCTCGGTGCGGATCGCCGAGGGGACCACCAGCTGGTTGACCTCGGACGCCACCTGGGAGCGGCCCTCGCGGTGGTAGACGAACCCGAAGTTCTGCTTCTGTCCGCAGTTGCGCGAGACGTGCTTGCGGATTCCCTTGAAGCTGGACAGCGGCATCAGCTCCGGGACCTGGTAGCGGTCGGCGATGAGCCTGGTCATGCCGGAGGTGTACGGAATCGTGGACTCGCCGACGGCGAACCGGGGGTGCGTCCCGGCGTCGAGCAGCAGCACGCGGACGCCGTTGCGGGCGAGCACCGCGCCGAGCATGCCTCCGGCCATGCCGCTGCCGAGGATCGCCACGTCGTAGTCATTGCGCTGCTGCGCGGGCTTCGTGCTCGCCATCTTCGTAGTCCTTCCGTCTGTCTGCGGGCAGTTGGGACCTGACGCGCGACCGGTCCGGCGTCGGGGGGAGCTCCACCGGCCTGCCGTACACGCGGGACAGCAGCGGCCCGGTCATGGCGGTGGTCACCACGGCCATGACGACCATGAGCGAGTACAACGAGTCGTCGAGCAGGCCGAGTTGGAGGCCCACACCGAGGATCACCAGCTCGGTCAGACCGCGGGTGTTCATCAGTACGCCCAGGGCCGCGGCGGGCCGCGGCTGGAGCCCCTGGGTCCTGGCGCCCAGGTAGGTGCCGCCGAACTTGCCGAGGACCGCGACCACGAGGATCAGGCCGAGGTCGAGGAGCGCGCCGCCGTCGATGCCGCTGAGGTCGACCTTGAGGCCGGCCACCACGAAGTAGACGGGCAGCAGCAGGGAGGTGACCTGTTCGGTGCGGCGGTGGATCTCCTCGCGCAGGGTGTCGGCCCCCAGCCTGGGCATCACGGCGCCGCACAGGAAGGCGCCGAAGATGAAGTGCATGCCCATCGCCTCGGTGGCGGCGGCCGACAGGAGGGCGAGGGCGAGCACGCTCACGAGGAGGTGGCCCGAGAGCGCGACCGGTCGTCCGCCGCGCATCAGCAGCCTGCGCAGCACGGGGCGGACGATCACGGTCATGACGCCGAGGAACGGCAGCGCGAGGGCGACCTTCCAGTGTCCTGAGCCGTCGCCGCCGACGGCCTGGACGGAGGCGAGCGCCGCCCAGGCCACCACGTCGACGGCCGCCGCCGTGGCCAGTGCGAGTCCGCCGACCGCGGTGCTGCTCATGCCGCGGTCGGCCAGGATGCGGGCCAGCACCGGGAACGCGGTCACGGAGACCGCGAGCCCGAAGAAGACCACGAAGCCCGCGCGGTGGTCGGGGGCGTAGTCCCGGGCCAGGTAGGCCGCGAGACCGAGCCCCAGCGCGAACGGCACCAGGATGGAGCCGAGGGTCGCGCCGGCGGTGGACCGTCCCCTTCCGCGCAGTGCCGCTGCGTCGAGTTCCAGGCCCACGCCGAACATGAAGAGCGCCACGCCCACATTGGCCATCCCGGTCAGCAGCGCCTTGACGTCGCTCGGGAAGAGCGTGTCGGCGACTGCCGCCGGCAGCAGGGTCGGGCCCAGCAGCACGCCGGCGAGGATCTCACCGACCACGGGCGGCTGTCCCACCCGCTTCGCCAGGTACCCCAGCCCGCGGGCCAGGAACAGGATCAGGGCGATGTCGACGAACAGCAGTTGGACCTGGTGGCTGGTCACGACAGGTCCGCGCTCGCGACCAGGTCGTCCAGCGTGATGTTGAGCATGGGGTGCTTGCCGCTGAGGCCGGAGATCAACTGCACGAAGTCCGCGGACGGTTCGCGCTCCTTGTCGGGGTCGACCATCTCCTGCGCGAGGCTGTAGTAGAACTCCTTGTACTTGGTGCGGTCGTAGAACCGCTCCACGAAGGCGCGGATCTCGTCGAAGAAGCCGCGGTAGGCGGTGGCGTACCGCTTCAGGGCCTGCTCCTCGATCTCCGGGTGTTCGAGCACCTGGTGGACGATCTTGGACAGGACGCTGCCGGCCAGGGTGGCCAGCGCGACGCCGGTGGAGAACAGCGGGTCGACGAAGGCGGCGGAGTCCCCGACGCAGACCCAGCCGTCGCCGTGGAAGGTCTGGCTGGTGTACGACCAGTCGCGCGCGCTGCGCCAGCCGGCCGACTGGTTGGCGTTCGCCAGCATCTTCTTGAGCTTCGTGCTGCGCTCGATCTCGGCCGTGAAGAGGTCCTGGAGCGACTTGTCGGTCTTGCCGACCATCGAGGAGCGGGTGACGTAGCCGACGCTGATGGTCCCCTTGTCCAGCGGGATCGCCCAGAACCAGCCCTCGTCGAGGCCCTCGATGAGGATGTTGGTGTACTCGTCGCCCGCGAGCCGCTCGCAGTTGTCGAAGTACGTCCAGATGGCGACGTTGCGCAGCTCCTCGTGCCAGGTCACCTCGGAGTACCGGCGGCTGAGCAGGCGGGACTGCCCGGAGGCGTCGATGACCAGCTTGGCCCGGGCCTCGTACGTCTGGTCGGCGCCGCGCAGCGAGAAGCGGACGCCCACGACCCGGCCGTCCTCCTCGATGGGCTCCTTGACCGTGGCGTCCTCGATGATGTGGGCGCCGAGTTCGCGGGCCCGGTCGAGGATCAGCGAGTCCATGTCGGCCCGGCGGGTGTGGTACGCGTACGGGTAGGCGCCGCCTTCGACGAAGGAGAAGTTCCACGGCACCTGCTTGTTGCCCCAGACGAGCGTCCCGCCGTACTTGCGCTCGAAGCCGCGGGCATCCATGCGCTCGGTGATGCCCAGCTCTTCCATGGGGCGCATGAAGGCGGGGATCAACGACTCACCCACGTGGTAGCGCGGGAACCGTTCCCGGTCGAGTACCAGGACGCGGTGCCCCTCCTTCGCCAGCAGCCCCGCCGTGGTGGAGCCGGCGGGGCCGCCGCCGATCACGACGACGTCGAAGTCCTCAGGTACTCCGAACATTGTGGACGCCATGCCCTGTCCTCCCGTGTGCCTGATTCGGTGTGCGGTGCGGCCAGTGTTGACCGGGGCACCTGAAGACCCTCTGGACGACGTCTGCACACAGCGGTCAGGCGGTGCCCTGGTAGGCGCGGACGATGCCGTCGGTGTCGGAGATGCCCTCCGTGCGCACCACGCGGCCCTCGCTCAGCTCCCAGAAGTGCACGAAGCGCACGTCGAACTCGCCGCCGCTGCGCCGGAATCGGCCGGACCAGTCGCCCACGGCGGCGGCCCAGTCACCGCAGACCCTGATCTCCTGGACCTTGAAGGTGGTCTCCTCCAGGTACTGGAGGGCTCCCGTGAAGTACGCGGCGGCGCCGGCGTGCCCCTCGTAGTAGCCGGTGGACCAGGGCAGCGCCGGCGGGGTGGTGATCCGCACCTCGGGGTGGAAGATCTCCAGCACCGTCTCGATGTCTTCCTTCTCCAGCGCCTCGTACAGCCGCTCGACGACGGCCGCGGTCTGCTCCGACATGACCTGACTCCCCTTCGTTGCCACGAAAACGCGAGCGCCGGCGGCGTCCGCGCCGCCGAGTCTGTGTGCGCGCGCGAAGGGGCGTCACCTCCGTTATTGCGCAGTTTCCCGGCCGCCGGGACGGGGGTCGCCGATTTTGCTAGAGTCCCACTCTAGTTTCGGACTAAGAAAATCCCTGCGGACTCCCACCCGGGAGGAGAAGACAGTGACGACCGAGCAGTTCGAAGTCGCGAAGGCCCCGGCGGCGGGCCGGGCCGGGCCCTCGCGGCCGCGGCTGGCACTGACCGTCATCGCCGGCTGCCAGCTGATGGTGGTCCTCGACTCGACGATCGTGAACATCGCGAACCCGCACATCCAGAGCGCCCTGGACTTCTCCACCTCCGACCTGTCGTGGGTGGTGAACGCCTACACCCTGACCTTCGGCGGCCTGCTGCTGCTCGGCGGCCGGATCGGCGACATCCTCGGGCGGCGGCGGGTCTTCATGGCCGGCATCCTGCTGTTCACCCTGGCCTCGCTGTTCGCGGGCCTGGCCCAGGAACCCTGGCAACTGCTCGTCGCGCGCGCCCTGCAGGGCATCGGCGGCGCGATCGCCTCGCCCACCTCGCTGGCTCTGATCACCACGACCTTCCCCGAGGGCCCGCAGCGCACCAAGGCACTCGGTGTCTACGCGGCGGTCTCCGGCGGCGCCGGCGCGATCGGCCTCCTGGCGGGCGGCATGCTCACCGAGTGGCTCGACTGGCGCTGGATCTTCTTCATCAACCTGCCGATCGGCCTGCTGATCGCGCTCCTCGCCCCGATCGCCGTCCCCGAGTCCGAACGCCGCGTCGGCCGCTTCGACGTGCCCGGCGCGCTCACCTCCACCCTCGGCATGGCGGCCCTGGTGTACGGGTTCATCCGCGCCTCCGAGGACGGCTGGAAGGACACCTGGACGATCTCCGCCTTCGTCGCCGCGGCCGTGCTGCTGACCGGCTTCGTCCTGGTGGAGCGCCGGGTCCGGGAGCCGATCACGCCGCTCAAGTTCTTCGCCGACCGCAACCGTTCGGGCAGTTACGTCATCATGCTCGGGCTCGGCGCGGCGCTGCTCGGCCTGATCTTCTTCCTCGTGCTCTACGTACAGAACGTGCTCGGTTACAGCCCCATCCGCACCGGCGTGAACTTCCTGCCGGTGACGGTGGCCATCCTGATCGCGGCCGGGGTGGCCCAGCCGCTGCTCCCCCGCGTCGGGCCGAAGCCGTTCCTCGTCGTCGGCACCGCCCTGGTCACCGCGGCGATGCTCTGGTTCACCCGGATCTCCCCCGACAGCAGCTACGTCAGCGGAGTGCTGTGGCCCATGGTCCTGTTCGGCCTGGGGCTCGGCCTGACGTTCGTCACGCTCACCCTGACCGCCGTGTCGGGGATCAGCCACGACGAGGCCGGCGCCGCCTCCGGCCTGCTCAACGCCACCCAGCAGGTGGGCGGCGCGCTCGGCCTTTCCATCCTGGTCACGGTGTTCGGGACGGCGAGCCGCAACGAGGCGAAGGCGCAGATCCCGGACTTCATGGCGCACGGAACCCCCGAGCAGCAGGCCGCGTTCGCGAAGACGCACACGCTGCCCGCCCCTTGGGGCGACGCCGTCCTGACGCACGGCGTCACCACCGCCTACTGGGCCGGCACGGCCATCATCGCCCTGGCGCTGATCACTTCCGTGTTCGTCATCAAGGTCCGGCGCAGCGACCTGGCCGCGCTCAGCGGCTCGGCTGGCATGCCCGTGGGCTGACCACCCGCCCCACAGACGCGGCCGCCCGCCACATCCCCCGAGCGGGCGGCCGTGCACCGCTCGGTACCGAACCGAAGCGGTACCGCGAACGGCCCGCCACCCCTTTCCGGGGCGGCGGGCCGTTCGCGTCGTGCGGTGCGGGAGCCTCAGGCGGCCTGCGAGCGGCCGGCCGCCCACAGGGAACGGATCACCGTGCGCGGCTTGAGGACGGCGGTCGGCGGCACCAGCAGGTGCTGCATGTCCAGCATCACCCGGTGGGCGTCGACGGAGACATGGCTGGCGAGCATGACCCGCTTGACGTAGCGGTTGATCAGGGCGGCGCCCAGCGGCCTCGGGCCGACGGTCTCGGGGTACATGAAGTCCCCGCCGCTGGCCATCTGCCAGGGCGTCGCGATCGCCTGCGCGGCGGCCTGGTAGTAGGACCGCGCCATGGCCGACGAGGCCGCCGAGAACCGGTCGAGGGACCTGCCGAGCGCCTCGGCCTCCAGGACGCCGACCGTCATGCCCTGCCCGTAGAGCGGGTTGAAGCTGCAGATCGCGTCGCCCAGGGCCACATATCCGGCGGCGGGCTGCCGGAGGCGTTCGAAGAACCGCCGCCGGGCCTGCGGGTAGGTGAACTTGTGCGCGTTCTCCTTGTCCAACGGCTCGGCGCGGGCGAGGAGTTCGGCGACGTGCGGGCTCGGCAGCGCCTTGCCGAAGGCGAGGAAGCCGTCCGGGTCGACGGGGCTGTGCGCCCGGTGCCAGCCGCCCAGCGTCACCATCCAGCGGTTGCCCTCGACCGCGAAGATCGCGGCCGCCCGCTTGTCGTGCGGGGGCGTGGCGGCCATCAGGTACAGCAGCGCGTCGTCCCGCAGCCGGTCCCCCGGCGGACGGTGCAGCAGCCGGGTCGTGTATCCGACGTCGATCTTGACGGTGGCCGTCTCGGGCGTCTCGAAACCGAATTCCTCCAGCCAGCGGTCGGCCCGGCCCGCGCTGCGGCCGGTGGCGTCCACCACCAGGTCGGCCTCCATGTCCCCCGCGTCGGTCACCACTCCGGTGACCCGGGAGGCCCTGGAGAGCAGCCCGTTGACCACCGTCCGGTCGACGATCCCGACATTGGGCAGGTCCCGTACGCGGCCGCGTACGGTGTGCTCGAGGAAGGCCCGGCTCTGGCTGATGCCCAGCTTGCCGCTGGTGAAGCGGGTGCGGAGCGCGCCCATCTGATGGAACGCCAGGTCCGCCCCCGGGTCGAAGGGGACCGCGCCGCCGCCGATCAACTCGTGGGTCAGACCGGGGAACAGTTCCTCCAGTTTCATGCGCCCGCTGATCAGCAGGGCGTGCGCGTGACCGCTCTGCGGTACGCCCCGCCGGTTCTCGGCCGTCTCCGGCAGGGTGTCCCGGTCGAGCACCGTCACCCGCCCGTATCTTCGGGACAGTACGCGGGCGGCCACCATGCCGCCCATCGATCCACCGATCACCACCGCGTGGCCGCCGATCGCTCCCATCGCCATTCCCCAATTCCCCATGGCCGCGCGGGTTCGCGGCATCACGGGGAGTGTCGGCGGAGGGGCTCGTGGCTGTCGCCTTCGTGGTTGCTCAACCGCGGGCCCTGGCGGCTCAGGACGCGAACAGCTCCGGCAGCGCGAAGCCGAGCAGCAGCCGGGCGTCGTCGTGCCGGATGTCCGCGGGGGGTTCGAGCCGCAGCGTCACGCGGGCCACCTCGCCGCAGCGCAGGCGCAGCGGCCGACTGGTGCCGATCACGATGGAGCGCTGTCCGGTGCCGGTGGAGCGGGAGACGGCCTGCACGATCCAACGCCCTTCCGGCACATGCGGGATGCCCCACGGCCCGGCCCCCCGCTCCACCCTGCGGCACCGGGCCGCCCTGGGCGGTGGGCACGCGCGGGCGCTGCCGCCGACCGCGAACGCGGCCACGTACACCGGCTCGTGGTCGAGCCCGTCCGCCCGCTCCACGCTGCCGAGGACGGAGCCGTACGCGACCGCGGCGTCCTGGCCCCCGACGAAGTCGACCGCCTCCGCGCCCAATGACTGGAGCCGGCGGTAACGGCCGGGCGAGACGCCGACGACCTTGGTGAAGCGGGTGGTGAAGGAGCCGACGCTGGTGTAGCCGCACTGTACGGCGATGTCGGCCACGCTGTCCGAGGTGTGCAGCAGCCGGTGCCGCGCCTCCTCAAGGCGCACCGCGGTCAGGAAAGAGGCGGGCGGCAGGCCCGTCTGCTCCCGGAACAACCGTGCCATGTGAAACGGACTCAGACGGGCCATCACACTCAGCTCGGTGAGCGAGAGTTCTTCCCCGTACCCGATCCGTATACCACTGACGACCCGTTCGATCTCCGTGCGCACAGGACCCCCGTCCTCCGCAGAGCCCTCGGATCCGAGCCCGCTGCGCGCCAGAGAAGCAGACCCGATACACGCAGTCAAGAGCGTGTGACGCGCGTATACAGAATGTGCGAAGTCCTCGGTCCGGGCGGCCTCGACGGGGACGGCGCGCGAACTCGGTCTCCCGAGATGAGCACGTCACGTCCGCCACGAGCGCTGAGCAATATCTGCGGTGACAACAAACTCCGCACAAGTCCACAGTGAAGTCGGCGTCCACTCGGCGACGGGGATGAGGAAGCAATGCGTCTTGAACTCCTGGGTTCAATGCGAGCGTGGAACGAAAAGGACGAAGTGCCGCTCGGTCCGCCCAAACAGCGCGCGGTTCTCGGCCTGTTGGCGAGCCAGGTCGGCCGGGTGACCGGAATCGACCAGATCATTGACGCCGTCTGGGGCAGCGATGTCCCGCAGTCCGCCGTCAATTGCGTACACACCTATGTCGCCGGGCTGCGCCGGATTCTGGAGCCCGAGCGCGGTCCGCGGGAATCCGGCGGGGTGCTGGTCTCGGCCGGCGGCGGCTACGCCCTGTCCGTCGACCCCACCGCGATCGACGCCGGGCGCTTCGCCCTGGCCCACGGCCGGGCCCGCAGGCTCCTCTCGGAGGGCGACCGGGACGGCGGGATCGCGGCGTACGAGGAGGCGCACGCGCTGTGGCGCGGCGAGGCGTACGCCAACGTACCCGGGCCGTTCGCGGCGCTGGAGCGGGCCCGGCTGCACGAAGCGCGCCTGACGGCGGTCGAGGAGTGGGCGGAGGCCCTGCTCGCCGCCGGCCGGCACACCGAAGTGATCACGGTCCTCACCGACATGATCGCCAGGGATCCGCTGCGGGAGAAGCTGCGCTGGCTGCTGATGCTCGGCCTGCACCGCTCCGGCCGCCGGGCGCACGCCCTCACCGTCTACCGCGAGACCCACCGGCTCCTCCAGGAGGAGCTGGGCATCGACCCCGGAACGGAGCTGCGCCGGCTGCATCAGCAGATCCTCGGCGACCACGCGGGGCTGGCCCTGCGCGCCCCTGCGGGTGCCGCCGGAGCCGGTACGGGCGGGCCCTCCCGGGGCGCCGCCACGGTGCCCGCCCCATCAGTGCGTCCCGCCCAACTCCCGCCCGGCGCCCGGGGGTTCACCGGCCGCGCCGAGGAACTGGCCCGGCTGCGCAACGTCGTGGAACGCGAGACCGGCGAGGGCCACGCGGCGGTGGCCGTGGTCGAGGGCCCGCCCGGGGCGGGCAAGACCGCCCTCGCGCTCCAGCTCGCCCACGAACTCGGCGACCGCTACCCGGACGGCAAGCTCTTCGCCGACCTGCGCGGGTCCCACCCGGACCGCCCGCCGCTCGAAGCCCGCGAGGTGCTCGCCCAGTTGCTCGGCAGCCTCGGCGTCCCCCCGCAGCAGCTCCCCGTCGACCCGGCGGGACGCACCGCACTGTTCCGCAGCCTGCTGCACGGGCGCCGGGTGCTGATCGTGCTGGACGACGCGCTCCACGCCGAGCAGGTACGGCCCCTGATACCGCGCGGGCCCGCGTGTGTGCTGGTCACCAGCAGGCGGCGGCAGTTCGGCCTCGCGGCACGGGACGGGGCGTACCGGATCGAGATCGGCCCGCTCGCCCCGCAGGAGTCCGTCAACCTGCTGTCCCGTGTCGTGGGCCGGGAGCGGCTCGACGGCCAGTGGGACGCCGCCCGTGACCTGGCCCGGATGTGCGGGCATCTGCCGCTCGCGCTGCGGATCGCGGCGGCCGGCCTGCTCGCCAAGCCCGCGCTGCCCCTCGCGGAACTGGTGGACACCCACGCGCCGTGCCGCGGGAGCCTCGACTGGCTGGCCGTCGAGGACGACGTCGCGGCGAGCCTGCGGACGGCCTTCCAGGCGTCGGTCCGGCTGCTGCCGGAGGTCACGGCGCGGGTGTTCGGCGTGCTGGGGCTCCTGGAATCGGAGCCGATCACCGTGTCCGAAGCGGCCGAGGCGACCGCCCTCAGCCCCGAGGTGACCGCCCGTCAGCTGGCCGTCCTTGCCGACCACCACCTCCTGGAGGAGGTCGGCCGCGACCGGTTCCGCTTCATCAACCTCATCGGGCTGTACGCCGCCGAATACGGCCGTGGCACAAGGGCGGACCGGGACAGCGTCCGGGACCGGCTGCTGCGGAGACCGGTTCCGATCGGTTCCGATCTTGTCGAGGCGATGTTCTCGGCCACCGACTGCGGTTCCTGAGCAATATCGGAGGCGCCGCGGTCGGCATCGGTCGTGCAGAATTCAAGACACCGAGCCGACGCGGCATGAAATCGCCACGGCAACGGACTTATCGGGGGAGCAGGGGCATGCGACTAAAGACGCCGATCCGCCCTGAAAGGGCAGCGGAGATCGCGGTGGTCGGATATTCCTGCCGCCTTCCCGGCGCTCCGGACACGGAATCATTCTGGGAATTGCTCGCGCATTCCAGGAGCGCGGTTTCACAGGCTCCAGAGAATCGCTGGGAACGAGGCGATCCGCTTCCCGAGGACATACGAATCGGCGGCTTCCTTTCCGAAGTCGACCTGTTCGACGCCGATTTCTTCGGGGTGTCCCCGCGCGAGGCCGCCACCATGGACCCGCAACAGCGGCTGATTCTTGAGCTCGGCTGGGAGGCCGTGGAACACGCCGGGATACTCCCCGCCGCGCTGGCCGGTACCCGTACCGGCGTGTTCGTCGGCGTGATGATGGACGACTACGCGGCGCTCGCCGCCCGCCGGGGGCCGTCGGGGATCGGCCGGCACAGCCTGACGGGCACCCAACGCAGCCTCATCGCCAACCGGTTGTCCCACCTCCTCGGCCTGCGCGGGCCCAGCATGACGGTGGACACCGGACAGTCCTCCTCCCTGGTCGCCGTCCACATGGCCTGCGAGAGCCTGCGGCGCGGGGAGGCCACCACCGCGCTCGTCGGCGGGGTCAACCTCAATCTGCTCGCCGACTCCACGCTGCGCGTCGCCCGGTTCGGCGCGCTCTCCCCCGACGGGCGATGCCACACCTTCGACGCCCGGAGCAACGGCTACGTCCGCGGCGAAGGCGGCGGGCTGCTGCTCCTCAAGCCGCTCGACGCGGCGCTGGCCGACGGGGACCACGTACGGTGCGTGATCCTCGGCAGCGCGGTGGGGCACGACGGCGCCGACGAGGGCCTCGTCGTACCGAACGGCCGCGCCCAGCAGGACGTGGTGCGCGCCGCCTGCGCCGACGCCGGCGTCTCCCCCGCGGATCTGGACTACGTCGAGTTGCACGGCACCGGTACCCGGGTGGGCGACCGCGTCGAGGCCACCGCGCTCGGGCACTGCGCCGGCCGCGCCAGGCCGGGGCGGGCCCCGCTGTTGGTCGGGTCCGCGAAGACCAACGTGGGGCACTTGGAGGGCGCCGCCGGTGTGGTGGGGCTGCTGAAGGCCGCCCTGAGCATCGAGCACCGCACCCTGCCCGCAAGCCTGAACTTCACCGAGCCGCACCCGGACATCCCGCTCACCGACCTCAACCTGTCGGTCGTCGACGCCCCCCGCCCCTGGCCGGACCCTGACCGCCGGTTCCTCGCCGGTGTCAGCTCGTTCGGCCTGGGCGGCACCAACTGCCATGTGATCGTGGCGTCCCCGGCACCGCAGGACGCGCACGCACCCGAGACCGGCCACGCTCCCGCACCGGGCGGCACGGCGCCCGAGGTGTGGCTCGTGTCCGGGCTCGGCGAGGCCGCCGTGCGCGGACAGGCCCGACGTCTCGCGGAGTTCACCGACGGGCGGACCGACGTGGACGCGGGCCGTGTGGCGCGGGCGTTGGCGACCCGAAGGACCGCCTTCACGCACCGTGCGGCGGTCGTGGGCGCCGATGTCGAGACGCTGCGCTCCGGCCTCGTGGCCCTGGCCGAGGGCGCCCCGGCCGCGCGGGTGACCGAGTCTTCGCGGACGCCCGGCCGCGTGGCGCTGCTGTTCCCCGGACAGGGCTCGCCGTGGCCCGGCATGGCCGCCGAACTCCTCGCCACCGAGCCGGTGTTCGCGGCCCGCGTCGCCGAGTGCGCCGACGCGCTCGCCCCGCACATCGACTGGTCGCCGATGGACCTGCTGCGCGCCGGAGACCGGGCCGACCCCGCTCTCCTGGAGCGCGCGGACGTCAGCCAGCCCCTGCTGTTCTCCGTGATGGTGGCGCTCGCCGCCCTGTGGCGTTCGGCCGGGGTCGTACCGGACGCCGTGGCGGGCCACTCCCAGGGCGAGGTCGCGGCCGCGCACATCGCGGGCGCGCTGTCCCTGGACGACGCGGCGCTCCTGATCGCACGCCGGGGCCTGACCGCGACGGCGCTCGCCGGCCGGGGCGGGCTGCTCGCGGTGGCCGAGGGCGCCGACGCGGTCGCCGCCCGGCTCGCCGCGCTGGCCGACGAACTCGACATCGCCGTGGTCAACGGGCCGAACTCCTGCGTGGTCTCCGGGGCGCCCGCGGCGCTGCGCGCGTTCCGCGCCGCCGCCGCGGACTCCGGCGTCGAGACGCGTCCCGTCACCGCCGACTACGCCTGCCACTCGCGCCAGGTGGAGGAGGTCCGCGAGCCGCTCCTGACGGCGCTCGCCGGGCTGCGCCCCTCCCCCGCCGCCGTGCCGTTCTACTCCACGGTCACCGGCGCACTCATGGACACCACCGGGCTGACCGCCGACTACTGGTACCGCAATCTGCGGCACACGGTGCGCTTCGACACCGCCGTGGACGCGCTGCTGACGTCCGGTCACACGACGTTCGTCGAAGTCAGCCCGCACCCCGTACTGCTGACCGGCGTCCGCGACACCCTGGACACCCGCGGCCGGGCCGCCTTCACCACGGGCACGCTGCGCCGCGGCCGGGGCGGTCGCGCGCAGTTCCTCAGCGCGCTCGCCGAGGCGCACAACCACGGCGTCGCCGTCGACTGGGACGCCGTGCTGCCGCCCGACAGGGGCGGCCCCGTCGACCTGCCGACGTACGCCTTCCAGCGGGAGCGCTGCTGGCTCGACGGGCCGCTGCCCTCGGACGAGCCCGCCGCCGCTTCCCGGGACGAACCACCCGCCGCCCCTTCGGCGGGCCCGGCGAAGTCCACCGTGTCCGCGGCCGAACAGGCCCGCCGGGTACCGGAGTTGGTCACCGTTCAGGTCGCCGCGGTGCTCGGCCGCGAGGCCTCCTCCCTTCCCGAGGGCCGGACCTTCCGCGAGCTCGGCTTCGACTCGCTCGGCCTCGAAGAGCTCCTCCAGCGACTCGGGACCGCGCTGGAACTGCGCCTGCCCATCGCGGTCGCCTACGACCACCCGACCCCGGAGGCGCTGGCCCGGCACATCGGCACCCTGCTCGACGGCGCCGCCGAACCTCCCGGACAGGCGCTGCTCGCCCACCTCGACGCGCTGGACGCGGCCCTCGCGTCCGGCGAACCGGACGACACGGTGCGCGGCACGGCACTGACCCGGCTGCGCGCCCTCCTGCGGCGGCTCGACGGCGAGCGGACACCGGCCGACTTCACCGCGGCGATCCTCGCGGCCGGCCCCGAAGAGATTCTCGATCTCATTGACAACAGAGGCGAATTGTGACCAACGCAGACCGGCTCACCGAGTACTTGAAGAAGACCACGCTCGACCTGTACCAGGCGAAGGCCCGACTGCGCGAGGTCGAGGAGCGGGCGGCGGAACCCGTCGCCGTCGTCGGGATCGGCTGCCGGCTGCCGGGCGGCGTCGACTCGCCGGAGCGGCTGTGGCGGCTGCTCACCGACGGCACGGACGCGATCTCCGACTTCCCCACCGACCGCGGCTGGGACACCGACGACCTGTACGACCCCGAACCGGGGCGCCCCGGCAGCACGTACACCCGCAGCGGCGGATTCCTGCACGACGCCGCCGAGTTCGACGCGGCGTTCTTCGGGATGTCCCCGCGTGAGGCCGCCGCCGCCGACCCCCAGCAGCGGCTGCTCCTCGAAACGGCCTGGGAGGCCGTGGAGCGCGCCGGCATCGACCCCGCCTCGCTGCGCGGCAGTTCCACCGGTGTCTTCGCCGGACTGAGCCAGAACGGGTACGGCGGCGCCCTCGACCAGGCCACGGACGACACCTCCGGATATCTGCTCACCGGCACCGCGGGCAGCGTCGCCTCCGGCCGTATCGCCTACACGCTGGGCCTGACAGGACCCGCGGTCACCATCGACACCGCCTGCTCCTCCTCGCTCGTCGCGGTGCACCAGGCCTGCCGGGCGCTGCGCTCGGACGAGTGCGAACTCGCGCTGGCGGGCGGCGCCTCTGTGATGCCGAACCCGGGCATGTTCCTGGAGTTCTCCCGGCAGCGCGGCCTTGCCGCCGACGGACGCTGCAAGCCGTTCTCGGCGTCCGCCGACGGCACCGCCTGGAGCGAGGGCGCGGTGGTGCTGCTGCTTGAGCGGCTCTCCGTCGCACAGGAGCGGGGCCACCAGGTGCTCGGGGTGATCCGCGGCTCCGCCGTCAACCAGGACGGCGCGAGCAACGGACTGACGGCTCCCAGCGGCGCCGCCCAGACCCGGGTGATCCGGCAGGCGCTGCGCAGCGCCGGGCTCACCGCCGCGGAGGTCGACGCCGTGGAGGCGCACGGCACCGGCACCAAGCAGGGCGACCCCATCGAGGCCCGCGCGCTCATCGACGCGTACGGGGGCGCACAACGCGCGGACGCGGCCGAGCTGCTCGTCGGCTCGCTCAAGTCCAACCTGGGGCACACGCAGGCCGCGGCCGGGGCAGCGGGCGTGGTCAAGATGGTGCTGGCGATGCGGCACGGGCTGCTGCCCGCCACGCTGCACACCGACCGTCCGACCCCGCACGTCGACTGGGCGGGCAGCGGCGTCCGCCTGATCCCCGAAGCGACCCCGTGGCCCGCCCTCGACCGGCCCCGCCGGTGTGCGGTCTCCTCGTTCGGCATCAGCGGCACCAACGCCCACGTGATCCTGGAGGCGGCGCCCGACACACCCGCACCGGCACCAGCGACCGACGCACCCGCACCGGCGACCGCCCCCTCGCACCCGGTCCCGGTCACCGTCACCGCGCGCGACGAGGCGGCCCTGCGCGTCCAGGCGCGGCGGCTGCACGCCGCGCTGGCCGCCGACTCCTCGCTCGCGGCGGCCGACCTCGGTCATGCGCTGGCGAGCACCCGAACCGTCTTCGAACACCGCGCGACCGTGCTCGCCGACGGACGGGACGAACTGCTCGCCTCGCTCCAGGAAGTGGCCCACGGCGGCTGTCCGCCCGAGGCGGTGACCGGCATCGCCCGCTCCCGCCCGCTCGCGTTCCTCTTCCCCGGTCAGGGCGCCCAGCGGCCCGGCATGGGGCGCGAACTGCACGCGGCGTTCCCCGTGTTCGCCGACGCGTTCGACGAGGTGTGCGCGCACCTCGATCCGCTGCTCGACCGGCCGCTGCGCGAACTCGTCTTCACCGACTCCCCTTCGGCCGCCGCGGACCTGGAGCGCACGGGATACGCCCAGCCCGCGCTGTTCGCCCTGGAGACCGCGCTGTTCCGCCTGGTGTGCTCCTACGGCCTCGAACCGAGTCATCTGCTCGGCCACTCGATCGGCGAGCTGAGCGCGGCGCACGCGGCCGGTGTGCTGTCCCTGCCGGACGCCTGCACGCTGGTCGGCGCCCGCGCCCGGCTGATGCAGGCGGCCACAGGCGACGGCGCGATGTTCTCGGTCGCGGCGACAGAGGAGGAGCTGCGGGACACCTTGACGGGCGAGCCCGCCGTGTCCGTCGCCGCGGTCAACTCGCCTACGTCGACGGTGATTTCGGGCGAGGAGATGGCCGTGCTCCGGGTGGCGGCAGCGTGGGCCGAGCGCGGCAGGGCCACCCGCAGGCTGCGGGTGAGCCACGCCTTCCACTCCCCGCAGATGGATCCGGTCCTCGACGAGTTCCGTGCCGTCGCGCGCGGCCTTCGCTTCCGGCCGCCGCGCGTCCCGCTGGTCTCGAACCTCACCGGCCGCCTCGCCACCGACGGGGAACTGTGCTCCCCGGACTACTGGGCCGACCAGCTGCGTCGCCCGGTCCGCTTCCTCGACGGCCTGCGGCAGCTGGCCCGGGACGGGGTGGGCGGCTTCCTCGAACTGGGCCCCGGCGCCACGCTGTCCGGGTTCGCGCAGGAGAGCGGCGCCGCCACGCGCGCCGAGGACACGGTGGCCGTGCTGCGGTCCGGCCGTCCCGAGGCCCGTACGCTGCTGACCGCGCTGGCCCGACTGCAGGCCGACGGCGCCCAAGTGCGCTGGCCCGCCGAGCTGTTCGGCAGCGCGCCGCGCCGCGTCGAGCTGCCGACCTACCCCTTCCAGCGGCGGCGGCACTGGCTGGCGCGGCCGTCCACGACCGGCCCCCGGCCCACCACGGGGCGGCCACTGCTCGGCGCCGAGATCGAACTCGCGGGCACCGCCGAACGCCGCTTCGGGCAGACCCTGACCACCGACCGGCCCTGGTACCTGAGCGGCCACCGGCTGGGCGGCACGGCCGTGCTGCCGGGCAGCGCGATGCTCGACTGGGTGCTCGCCGCGGGCCGCGCGCGGCCGACGGCGGCCGACGGCGCCTGGTCGGTCACCGGCGCCGCCTTCACGAGCTTCCTGCCGGTGCCCGACGGCATGCCGGTCACCGTGCAGACCGTCGTCCGCGAGGACGGGTCGATCCGCTGCCTCAGCCGTCCCGGAGCGGAGCGGGGCGGCGACTGGACGACCCACGTCGAGGCGGCAGCCGTCGGACCGGCCGACGAGACACGGCCCGCCCCCGTCGACCCCGCCGCGCTGCGCTACGGGATGACCGAGCGGGACCCCGCCGAGCTGTACGAGCGCTTCGACCGGATCGGGCTCGGCTACGGACCCGCCTTCCGTTCGATCCGCCGACTGTGGTCCGAGGGAGACCGGGCGGTCGCCCTGATCGAGGTGCCGGAGGACGCCGGTGACGGTGCGACGGACGAGGCGGGGCTGCACCCCGTGGTGCTGGACGCGTGCGTCCAGACCGTCGGCGTGTTCACGTCCGCGGAGCCGGATCCGTGGGTGCCCACGGGGATCGACCGGCTCGTCGCCCACGAGCGGCTGCCGCACCGGGTCTGGTGCGAGGCCCGCTGGCAGCGCACCGCGCAGGCGCCGGAAGGCGCCCTCGACCTGATGCTGCTGGACGAGCACGGAGCGTGCCTCGCCACCCTGCGCGGACTGGTGATGCGGGCGGTGCCGCGCTCCGCGTTCCCCTCCCGCGCCGCCGCGCCCGGCCGCTACACCACCGTCTGGCAACCCGCGGCCGCGCTCGGCGTCGACGCCGAACCGCCCGCCGGTACCTGGCACGTGCACACCGTCTCCCCCGACACACGCACCACCGAACGGGTCGTCGTCGACGCCGGCACCGTACGGCCCGCGACCGGTGAGTCCGCCGGGCCCGTGCGCGGCGTGCTGGTCCGCCTGGCGGCGGGCCCCGCCGACGGGCAGCCGGTCAGCGCGGCGTACGGCCTCGCCGAGTCCGTGCTCGACGTCCTGCGCGAAACGGTGCGCGAACACGCCGCGGACCAGCCGGACCTGGTGCTGTGCAGCACGGGCGCCGAGGCGCCGCGCCCCGGCACCGACGACCCGGATCTGCGGCAGAGCGCGGCGGCCGGACTGCTCCGCGTCGTACCGACCGAGTATCCCGGGCTGCGCTGCGTCCACCTGGACCTCGATCCCGCGGCGCCCGAGCCGGACACCGTCGAACTGCTGCGCCGCGCGGCGGCCCTGCCCGGCTCCGGGCATCTCGCCGTACGGGACGGCCAGTGGTACGAGGCGCGGCTGCGCGAACGGTCCGCGTCCCCACGGGACCCGATGCCGGTCCGCGCGGACGCCACCTATCTGATCACCGGCGGCTGGGGCGCCCTGGGCCTGGCGACCGCCCGATGGCTGGCCGCCCGGGGCGCCGGATCCCTGCTGCTTGTGGGCCGGTCCCGCCCGGCCGCCGAGCCGGCCGTCGTGGCCGAACTGCGCGCCGCGGGCGTCCAGGTGACGCTGCGCGCCGCCGACCTGGCCGACGACACCGCGGTGCGGGAGCTGCTCGCGACGGCGGCGGCCGAACTGCCGCCGCTGCGCGGCATCGTGCACGCCGCCGGGGTGAACCCGGACGCGGCGCTGGAGAACCACGACGCGCAGCGGCTGCGCCGGACGCTGGACCCGAAGGTCCGCGGCGGCTGGCTGCTGCACCGGCACACGGCCGGCCTCGAACTCGACTTCTTCGTCCTGTACTCCTCCATCGCCTCGGTCTTCGGCGCCGCGGGCCAGGCGGGTTACGTCGCCGCGAACGCGTTCCTCGACGCCCTCGCCGAGCACCGCCACCACCACGGCCGCCCCGCGCTGAGCGTCAACTGGGGCCCGTGGGCCGAGTTCGGCATGGCCGCGGACCCGCGGATCCTGGACCGGTACGCGGCCGAGGGAGTCACCCCGCTGGCCACCGACGACGCGCTCGACACGCTCGGGACGCTCGGCGGCGACTGCCGGGCCTGCGTCGTCACCGTCGACTGGGCGAACCTCGCCGCAGGACGGCGCCGGCCCCCGTACACGCTGCTGGCCGATCTCCTTCCCGTCGGCGGCGCCGACGGGGCCGCGCCCCATGAGGGCCCCGCCGATTCCGGCCGGGTGCGCGAGCTGGCCCGGCTCGCGGTGTCCGAGCCGGAGGCCGTGCGCTCCACCGTCCAGGAGGAACTCCTCGACCGGGCCGCCCGCCTGCTCGGCCTGACCGGGCAGGAGCGGGACACGCTGCGCCCGGTCTTCGCGGACCGGCGCCTCGGCGAGATGGGCTTCGACTCGCTGACCACCATTCAGCTGCGCAACCAACTGCTGGCGGACTTCGGCGCCGACGTGGCCACCGGCACCCTGCTCGGCGGCACGCCCGCCGAGATCACCGACCTGGTCTGCCGCCAGCTGGCGGCGCTGTCCGTGCTGGCCGACGCCGACGACGCCGAGGCCGACGACGCGGACACCGAAGTGCTGACGCTCTGACCCACACCTGCCAGGGCCTGTCGTTCGGATCAGGCCGGGCAGGGACAAGGAGACACCGCTGTGAGTGGAACCGGTACGGCTATCGTGCCCGCGCTGCTGGACGAACTGGCCCGCAACGGCATCCGGCTCCAGACGGCCGATGACGGCCGCCTGGAGGTACGGGCCCCCAAGGGCCGGCTCACCGCCGACCTGCGCGAGCGCATCGGCCTGCACAAACCCGAACTGCTGCGCTGGCTCGCGTCGTTGAGCGCCCCGCGGCCCGCCACCGGGCCGCTGCCACAGGTCGTCCCCGACCCGGCGGGAAGGTACGAGCCGTTCCCGCCCTCGGACCTGCAGGCGTCCTTCCTGATCGGCAGCCGGGAGGGCTTCGAGTACTACGTCCGCCCGCACCAGTACTTCGAGTACGAACAGGAGGACCTGGACCCGGAGCTGCTGGAGCGGGCGATGAACGCCGAACTCCACTACCAGCGCGACAACATCGTGGTGGTCCGCGAGGACATGCGGTTGCAGACCGTCCGCTCCCCCGGGCCCGCCACCCTGCCCGTGCTCGACGTGCGCCACCTGAGCGCGCCGGAGGCCGAGTCGGCCGTCGAACGCGTACGTACGCGGATGGCGGGCACGCAGCCGGTGATCGAGCACTGGCCGTGGGTCGACCTGCGTCTCAGCCGGCTGCCCGGTGGGCGCAGCCGGCTGCATCTGAACAACAACAACATCTTCTGCGACGCCCCCGCCCTGCTGCGGTTCGTCTCCACCGTGCTGCGCCGCTACCGCGAGCCCGACTGGAGCCCGCCCCCGCTCGAGATCGGGTTCCGCGAATGCGTGCTGACCCTGGCCGAGTTGGAGGAGTCGCCGCTCGGCCAGGCGTCTAGGGCCTACTGGACCGAGCGCATCCCCGACTGGCCCGAGGCGCCCCCGGTGCCCCTGACGGGCGCCGATCCGCGCACCCGGTCGGATCTGCGCCGCCGCGAGCTGCTGTTCTCCGCGGAGGTGTGGTCCGCGCTCAAGCGGCGGGCGGCCGACCGCCACCTGACGACCACCAACGTGCTGTCCGCCGTACAGGCCGAGGTGCTGTCGTACTGGAGCGGTTCGCGGCACTTCCTGCTCAACAACATGATCACCCACCGGCTGCCGCTGCACCCCCAACTGCCGGACGTGATGGGCAACTTCGCGTCGCTGTACCCGCTGGAGGTGGACTGGCGGCCGCACGAGCCCTTCGAGGCGCGGGCCCGGCGGCTCCAGGACCAGGTCCTTGCCGACGCCGAGCACGGCCACTTCAGCGGCGTCAAGGTGCTCCAGGAGCTCAACCACGCCCGGCGCACCCCGGGGCGGGCGGTGTGCCCCTTCGCCATCGGCAGCGCGCTGTTCGTCGGCCCCCAGGACCTGCCGGTCGCGAGCCGTCTGGAGACCCCGCAGACCCTCGTCGACTGCGAGTTCTGGGACCTGACGGACGGCCGGCTCTGGGTGGTCTGGGACGTCATCGAGACGATGTTCCCCGACGGTCTCGTCGACGCGATGGAACAGGGCTACCGCACCGTGGTGGAGCGGCTCGCCGCCGATGACGATGCGTGGTCGACCGAGGCGTTCGACCTGCTGCCCGAGCGGCAGCGCACGCGGCGCGCGGAGCTGAACCGGCCGTCGGCGCCGGTCCCTTCGGGGCTGCTGCACCACCCGCTGCGCCGTCGGTCCGTCGACCGTCCCCGCCGTCCGGCGGTCGTGGCGGCGGACGGGGCCCTGAACTACGGGGAGTTGGGCGAGCACTGCGAGCGGATCGCCGCGCTGCTGCGGGCGCACGCCGCGCCCGGTGGCGGCACGGTGGCCGTCGTCCTGCCCAAGAGCCGTCTCCAGGTGGCCGCCGTCCTCGGGGTGCTCTCGGCGGGGCGCGCGTATGTGCCGCTCGACCCGGAGTGGCCGCGGGAGCGGCTGCGGGCCGTCCTCGCCGACGCCGCGCCGACCGCCGTCCTCGCGGACCCGTCGGCCGTCGCCCGGCTCGCCGCCCTGACCGACGCGCCGGTGCTGGACGTGACGGCCCCGGCGCCGGACGCGCCGCCCGCCCCGGCACCCGAGCCCGCGCCGACCGACCTCGCGTACGTCATCTACACCTCCGGCTCCACCGGTCGGCCCAAGGGCGCGATGCTGGACCACCGGGGGCCGCTCAACACCGTCGCGGAGATCAACCGCAGGTTCGGCGTCACCGAACGCGACGTGCTGTTCGGCGTCTCCTCGCTCTGCTTCGACCTGTCGGTGTACGACGTGTTCGGCGCCGTCCACGCGGGCGCCTCGCTGGTCCTGCCGAAGCCGGGCGACCCGGACCCGGGCGGCTGGCTGGAGGCGGTGCGCGAGCACGGTGTGACCGTGTGGAATTCGGTCCCGGCCCTCATGCAGTTGCTGGTGGAGGAGGCCGAGGCGACCGGCGTGACGTGCCCGTCCCTGCGGACCGTGCTGCTGAGCGGCGACTGGATTCCGGTGGACCTGCCCGACCGGATCCGGGCGATCGCGCCCAACGCCGCGGTGATCGGCCTGGGCGGCGCCACCGAGGCGTCGATCTGGTCGATCTGCCACCCGATCGGCGAGGTCGACCCCGCGTGGGCCTCCATTCCCTACGGCAAGCCGCTGGCCAACCAGAGCTGGCACGTGCTGGACGACCGCGGCCGGCTCTCCCCCGCCTGGGTCCCCGGCGAGCTGTACATCGGCGGGGTCGGGCTCGCGCTCGGCTACCTCGGCGACGAGGAGCGCACCCGGGCCGCCTTCGTCCACCACCCGCACACCGGTGAACGGCTGTACCGCACCGGGGATTTGGGGCGCTGTCTGCCCGACGGCACGATCGAGTTCCTCGGCCGGGCCGACCAGCAGGTGAAGATCCAGGGCTTCCGGGTGGAGCCGGGCGAGGTGGAGCACGCGCTCACCGAACTGCCCTCGGTGGGCCGGGCCGCCGTGGTGGCGCACGGCACCGACGCGGGCAAGCAGTTGGCCGCCTACGTCACGGCCGCCGAGGAGGCCGTGCCGCCCACCGGCGAGGAGCTGTCGGTCCAGCTCGCCGAGCGGCTGCCGAGCTATCTGGTGCCCGCCCGCATCACCGTCCTCGACCGTCTTCCGCTGACCCGCAACGGCAAGCTGGACCGCGCCGCCCTCCAGGCGCGCGGCGCCGACGAGGCCCAGGCGGCCCGGCCGTACGCGGCGCCGCGCACCGACCTGGAGGCGGTGCTCGCCCGGATGTGGGCCACCGTCCTCGGCCAGGACCGGGTCGGCGTCCACGACGACTTCTTCGACCTGGGCGGGCAGTCGTTCACCGCGCTGCGGCTGATCGGTCAGATCGCCCGCAGGCTCGACAGGCGGGTCCCGCTGGGCACGCTCCTGGAGCGCCGGACGGTGGCCCGGCTCGCCGAGTGGCTGACGGCCGGGGACGAGGCGTGGGACCCGCTGGTCACCCTGCGCGAAGGTCCGGGGAACCCGTGGTTCTTCGTGCACCCCGCGGGCGGCAACGTGCTCTGCTACCGGGAGCTCGCCGACCGGCTCGGCGGCCCGTTCCACGCGTTCCAGGCCCCGGCGGAGCCCGCCGCGACGATGGACGGCCTGCTGGAGCCCTACGTCGAGGCGCTGCGCGCCGCACGCCCGCACGGCCCGTACCGTCTTGGCGGCTGGTCGTCCGGCGCGGTGATCGCCTCCGCGCTCGCCGAACGCCTTGAGTCGCTCGGTGAGCGGGTGGAGCGGCTCGTGGTGATCGACTCGCCCGCCCCGCTCGACGCGCGGACCCTCGATCCGGCGGACCTGCCCGCCTGGTTCCTGGAGGACCTGAACATCGGCTTCGATCCGCTCACGGCGGACGTCGGGGCGCTCAAGGCGCTGGTCGCCGCGACCGCATCGGACCGCGCACCCGACCCCGCGGAGACCGGCGTGCTGCTGCACCGGGCCGCGGGCGCGGACTGCACCCTCGCACCCTCCGAACTCGCCGCCGCCTACCAGGTGTTCCGTGCCGTCGTCCCCGCCTGCGCCGGGTACTCGGCGGGGCCGGTCGACGCGGACGTGACCGTGGTCCGCGCCGCGCACGGCACGGTCGGCGAGTTCGCGGACCACCCCTGCGCCGACGCCCCGGACTGGGGCTGGGCCGCCCTGGCCCCGGGCCGGACCGGAGCCGTCACCCTGCCCGGCAGCCATCACACCCTGCTCACCGGAGAACTGGTCGGCGCCGTCTCGGACGCCATCACCCGGTGTACCGAGGAGGACGTTCCCCGATGACCCAGGATCTGCTGGCCGAGCTCCATCGGCGCGGCATCAGACTGCGCCTGGTCGACGACCGACTCGACGTGGTCGCGCCGGCCGGCGCGCTCACACCCGAGCTGCGTACGGAGCTCAAGGCCCGCCGCGACGAACTGCTGACCACGCTGCGCGGGGTGCCCACCGAGGGCGTCCGCCCGGCCGTGGTGCCCCGGCCCGAGCTGCGCCACGAGCCGTTCCCGCTCACCGACGTGCAGCACGCGTACTGGGTGGGCCGGCGCCCCGCCGTCGAACTCGGCGGCGTGGCCACCTACCTGTACACCGAGCGGGAACGCGCGGGACTCGACGTGGACCGCCTGGAACGTGCGCTGAACCGGGTGATCGAGCGGCACGGGATGCTGCGCGCGGTCGTCCTGCCGGACGGCCGGCAACGGGTGCTGCCCGAGACGGCTCCGTACCGGATCGCCGTGGACGACCTGCGTGGTCTGCCGGAGTCCGAGCGCGCCGCCCGGCTGGCCGCGACCCGGGCGGCCATGGACCACCAGGTGCTGCCGACCGACCGCTGCCCGCTGTTCGACATCCGGGCGTCCCTGCTCGACGGGGAGCGCACGAGGCTGCACATCGGCCTCGACATCATGGTCGTGGACGGCTTCAGCATGTACGTGCTGTTCCAGGAGTGGCAACGGTTCTACGAGGACCCCTCCTGGTCTCCGGAGCCCCTCGAACTGACCTTCAGGGACATGGTGACGGCCGAGGAGGAGGCCAAGGACGGGGCCGCCCACCGCAAGGCGGAGGCGTACTGGCGGGAGGCGCTGCCCGAACTGCCGCCCGCCCCCGCGCTGCCGCTCGCGACGCAGCCCGCGCAGGTGGGCCGGCCCGTCTTCCGGCACCGGCACGGACGGTTGGCGGCGGAGCGCTGGCGGACAGTGAAGGCCCGCGCCAGGGAGCGCGGTCTGACTCCTTCGGTGGTGCTGATGACGGCGTACGCCGAGGTGCTGCGGCGGTGGTCGCAGCAGCCCGACTTCACGGTCAACCTCACCCTGCTCAACCGTCCGCCGGTGCACCCCCAGGTCGGCGCCGTGATCGGCGACTTCACCTCCACCACCCTGCTGGCCGCCCCCGACCGGCCGGGTGAGCCGTTCGCCGCCCGTGCCCGGATGCTCCAGGAACGGCTGCTGCGGGACCTGGAACACTCCGCGTACAACGGGGTGCGGGTGCTGCGGGAGCGGTCCAGGGCCGAGGGCGGGGGTCCGGGCGCGGGGATGCCCGTGGTGTTCACGGCGATGATCCTGACCGGCGAGGGCGAGGACCCGTCGGCCGGGATGGAGTTCTTCGGCGAACTGGTGCACCAGATCAGCCAGACCCCGCAGGTGTGGCTCGACCACCAGGTGACGGAGGAACACGGCGACCTGGTCTACAACTGGGACGCGGTGGAGGAGCTGTTCCCCGAGGGCCTCCTGGACGACATGTTCGCCGCCTTCGGACGGCTCGTCGAGGCGCTGGCCGACGCCCCCGGGGCGTGGGACGCCCTCGCCTCGCCCCAACTGCCCGCCTGGCAGGCCGAGTTGCGCCGCGAGGTCAACGACACGGCACGGGACATTCCCGAGCGGACGCTGTACGAGCTGGTGGCTGACGCCGCCCGGCGGACCCCCGACGCGACCGCCGTGATCACCGAGAGCGGCGAGCACACCTACGGCGAACTGCTCGCGACGGCCCACCGCTTGGCCCGGGTGCTGCGGCGCCTGGGTGCCGAGCGGGACACGCTGGTGGGCGTCGTGCTCGACAAGGGCTTCGACCAGGTCGCCGCGGTGCTCGCGGTGGCCGCGTCGGGCGCGGCGTATCTCCCGGTCGACCCGGGCTGGCCCGCCGAGCGGCGCCGGATGCTGCTTGAGCAGGGCCGGGTGCGCACCGTGGTGACGACCGGTCGGCCGGCTCCCGGCGGGCTGCCCGAGGGCGTCCGGGTGCTCACCGTCGCCGACGAGGAGGTGCGCGCGGCCGACCCCGGCCCGCTGGAGGGCGGGCCGGCGCCCCGCGACCTGGCGTACGTGATCTTCACCTCGGGCTCCACCGGCCGCCCCAAGGGCGTGATGATCGACCACGGGGCCGCCGCCAACACCGTTCAGGACATCAACTCCCGCTTCGGCGTGCACGCCGGGGACCGGGTCCTCGGCCTGTCGTCGCTCAGCTTCGACCTGTCGGTGTACGACGTCTTCGGCGTGCTCGCGGCGGGCGGCGCGGTCGTCCTGCCCACGCCCGGCCGGGAGCACGATCCGGCGCACTGGGCGGAGTTGGTGCGTCGGCACCGGGTGACGCTGTGGAACTCGGTGCCCGCGCTGATGCAGGCGTGGACGGAGAGCCCCGCCGCGTCCTCGGGCGGCGACGGGCTGCGGCTCGTACTGCTCAGCGGCGACTGGATACCCGTGCCGCTGCCGGACGCGATCCGTGCCGTGCACCCCGGGGCGCGGGTCGTCAGCCTGGGCGGCGCGACCGAGGCCGCCATCTGGTCGGTGTTCCACCCCATCGGCGAGGTGCCGCCCGAGTGGAGCCGCATCCCCTACGGCCGGCCGCTCGCCAACCAGCGGCTGCACGTCCTGCACGCGGACCTGACGCCGTGCCCGGTGTGGACGCCCGGCGAGATTTTCATCGGTGGCGTCGGCCTTGCCCGGGGCTACTGGGCCGACCCGGAGCGCTCCGCCGAGCGGTTCGTCACCCACCCGGGCACCGGGGAACGGCTGTACCGCACCGGGGACCTCGGCCGTTACCTGCCGAACGGGGACATCGACTTCCTCGGCCGGATGGACTTCCAGGTCAAGCTGAACGGCTACCGCATCGAACTCGGCGAGATCGAGGCGACGTTGCGGGCCCGCCCCGGGGTGGCGGAGGCGTTCGCCTCGGTGCGGACCAGCCCGCGCACCGGACGCCGCCAACTGGTCGGGCACGTGGTCCCGGAGCCCGGCGCGGCCGTCGACGCCGCCGGTCTACGGGCCGCCCTTGAGGAGACCCTGCCGTCCTACATGGTCCCGCACCATCTGCTGCTCGTGGACCGGGTGCCGCTGAGCGCCAACGGCAAGGTGGACCGCGCCGCCCTGCCCGATCCCTGGCAGGAGGAGGACGGCGAGGAGCGGGCCGCGCCCCGCGACGAGATGGAGCGGCTGCTCCTGAAGCTGTGGTCGGAGGTCCTCGGGGACCAGGAGTTCGGGGTGCACGACAACTTCTTCGAGCTCGGCGGGGACTCCCTGCACGCGGTGCGCATCCTCGGCCTGATCCACGCGGAACTGGACATCGAGCAACAGGCCGAGGACGACCTGGAGATGCTCTTCGACCATCCGACGATCGCCGAGCTGGCCCAGGCGCTGTCCTCCCGGATCGGGCCGTGATGCCATGCGTACGGTGAACGGCCGGTCCCCGGCATGGGACCACGTCGTGGTCGGCGGCGGCTCCGCGGGCTGTGTCCTCGCGGCGCGGCTCTCCGAGCGGCCGGAGAGCCGGGTGCTGCTCCTTGAGGCGGGCGGGGAACGGTCCGGGGCAGGCGACCGGCCCGTGCTGTCCGGCGCCAACTGGGACCTGACGGCGCACGCCGGGCGGCACGACGCGCCGGGGCGGACGTACCCGTACCCGGTCGGCAAGGTGCTCGGCGGGTCCTCGGCGGTCAATGGGGCGTTGGCGCTGCGCGGTCTGCCGGGCGACTTCGACGGCTGGGCCGCCGCGGGCAACGACGCGTGGGCCTGGGAGCGGGTGGGCCCGGTGTTCGCCGCGCTGGAGGCGGACGCCGACTTCAAGGGCCCCGGGCACGGCCCGGACGGGCCACTGCCCGTCCGGCGTACCCCGGTCGAGGACATGGTGCCCGCCGCGACCGCGTTCCTGGGCGCCGCCGCCGCTCTCGGCATCCCGTCGGCGCCCGACCTGAACAGCCCCGATGGCGCGCTCGGCGCCGGTCCGATCCCCCTCAACGCGGTGGGCCGGCAGCGGGTTTCGGCCGCCGAGGCGTATCTGCGGCCCGTCCTCGACCGGCCCAACCTGACCGTGTGGACGGACTGCGAGGTCCGGGAGGTACGGATCTCGGGCGGGCGGGCCACCGGGGTGACGGCGGTGCGCGCCGGCCGGCCGCTCACAGTGTCCGCCGGGCAGGTCACGCTGACCGCCGGGGCGGTCAACACGGCGTGTGTGCTGCTGCGTTCGGGCATCGGCAGGGCCGATGAGCTGGGCGCGCGGGGCATCCGTCCGGTGGTCGACCTGCCGGGCGTGGGCCGTGACCTGATCGAGCATCCGGTGGTCGCGCTGTGGGCGGTCACGCGGGCGGGGGTGTCCGGTCCCGACGATCCGATGCACCAGGTGCTGGCCCGGGTCAGCAGCGTCGGCTCGGCACTGCCCGATCTCAATCTCACCCTGGTGAACACCCTGGCAGGACTGCCCGTTCCGGGCGCCGCCGCCGTGCTGCGCGGCCGTCCCGCGCTGGCGGTGCACGCCACACTGCTGCGCCCGCGCTCCCGTGGAAGCGTCACGTTGCGCGGCGGGCAGCCGGTGGTCGAGCTGGGGCTCGCCACCGCGGAGGAGGACGTGGCGGTGCTGATGAGCGGCGCGCGCCGGGTGTGGGAACTGGCCCGGCGTCCCGAGCTCGGCCGGCACCTGGAGCGGACCCTGATGTGGACCGAGCGGATGGTCGGCACCGACGCGCTGCTGCGCCGCGCCGTGACCAGTGTCGTCGCCCCCGCCTGGCACCCGGTCGGCACGGCCCGGATGGGGCCGGACGACGACGCCGGCGCCGTCGTGGACCAGCGCCTGGCCGTGCGCGGCCTCGCGGGACTGCACGTCGCGGACGCCTCGGTGATGCCCGGCATGCCCAGCGCCCCGACCAACCTGACCTGCCTGATGATCGCCGAGAGGGCCGCCGCATGGCTTTGCTGACGAGTCCGCGACCGGCCTGGACCGCGGTCTGGGCCCCCGCCCCTGTCACCGCCCCCCGGCTGTTCTGCCTGCCCCACACCGGGGGCGGCGCCTCGGTCTACCGGCACTGGGCGCTGCGCCTGAGCCCGGACATCGAGGTGGTGTCGGTCCGGCTGCCCGGCCGGGAGAGCCGCCTGCGGGAGCGTCCGTACGACCGGCTGAGCGAGCTGGTGCCCGCGCTGGTCGACGCCGTCGCCGGACAACTGGACCGCCCGCACGCCTGGTTCGGGCACAGCATGGGCGCCCTGGTGGCCTTCGAGGTGTGCCGGGAGCTGGCCAGGCGCGGTCTTCCGCAGCCGGTGCGGCTGCTGGTCGCCGGGCGTCGAGCGCCGCATCTGCCGTCCCGGAGCAGGCCGGTGCACGCCGCGCCCGCCGAGGAACTCCTCGCCCATCTCGCCGAGTTGAACGGCACTCCGGACGAGCTCATGGGCAGGCCCAAGGTGCTCGCCGCGGTCCTGCCGAGGCTGCGGGCCGACTTCGCCGTCTCCGAGACGTACCGCTTCCGCCCGGGGCCGCCGCTCGGCACCCCGATCACGGTGCTCGGTGGCGTGGCCGACCCGGAGGCCCACGTGCCCGAACTGCGGGCCTGGCAGGCGCACACCCGCGCCGACTGCCCCGTCCGGCTGTTCCCGGGCGACCACTTCTTCCTCCACCAGGACCCGGAACCGGTGATCTCCACCGTGGCCCGGGAACTGTTCCCGACCAGTCCGCCGCCCGCCGGAGGCCCGCGATGACGTCACCGCACGACCACACGTTCCCGCTGACCGACCTCCAGGCCGCGTATCTGGTCGGCGCCAGCCCGCTGATGGAGCTCGGCGGCTTCAGACCGAACCTCTACTACGAGCTCGACGTGGTCGGATTCGACACCGAGCGCGCCGAGCACGCCGTGCGGTCGCTCGTCGACCGGCACGAGCATCTGCGCACCGTGGTGCTGCCCGAGGGCAGTCAGCGGGTGCTCGCCCCGGACGAGGTGACACCGTTCCGGCTGACGACCATCGACGTCGTCGGCGCGGACCCCGAGGAGCAGCGGGCCGTACTCGCCGCCACCCGGGAGCGGTTGGGCGGCGAGGGTCCTGCGCCGACCGGCTGGCCGCTCTTCGAGATCACCGCCGTACGGCTGCGCAGGCACCGCGTGCGACTGCACCTCGCGATGAGCCTGCTGCTGCTCGACTCCGGCTCCACCCGGCAGCTGGAACGGGAGTGGTGGCAGCTGTACTTGGACCCCGCCGTGGAACTGCCGCCGGTACGGGGCACGTTCCGGGAGTGCGTCGCCGCCGCTGCCGCCCGGGTCGACACCCCCGAGTACCGGACCCACATGGACTACTGGCAGGCGCGCCTCGACGATCTGCCGCAGGCTCCCGGGCTGCCGATGGCGCGACGCCCCGCGACGATCGACCCGGTGCGGCTGACCCGGCGCTCCTTCTTCCTCGACCGCGCCCAGTGGCAGCGCCTGCGCGCCGCGTTCCGCGCCCGTCGCGTGCTGCCGACCACCGGACTGCTGCACGTGTACGCGGAGACCCTCGGCGCCTGGGCGGCCGCCCCGAGGTTCTGCCTCAACGTGCTGCACCAGAACTGGACGAACAAGCACCCCGAAGCGGCCGGTGTGGTCGGCCAGTTCAGCGCCACGCTGCCGCTCGAAGTGGACCTCGAAGCCGCGGACACCTTCTGGGCCCGGGCCGCCGCCTTGCAGAAGCGGCTGTGGCGGGACCTGGAGCACGCGGACGTCTCCGCCGTGGCGATCACCCGGGAGCTGGCCGCCCGCCGGGGCTGGACGTCGAGCGCCGCGCTGCCGTACGTCTTCAACAGCATGCTCGGCCCCGCCGAACAGCGCCCCGCCGCCGGGCCCCGCTGCCGCACCGTCCACACGGGCCTTCGCACCCCGCAGGTGCTGATCGACAACCAGACCAAGGACGCGCCGGACGGCGGCGTCGAACTGGTCTGGGACACGGTCGACGAGGCTTTCCCCGAGGGCCTGCCGCAGACCTTGTTCGACACGTACCGCAGGGTGTTGGAGGAGTTGTCGGGGCCCGAGGGCGGGGGCCTCACCCCCGAACTGCTGCCGCCCGGCCACCGGGACACCGTGGAGACGCTCAACCGGCCGGCCCCCGCCCCTGAGGGCCGCCTTGAGGACGGGTTCCTGAGGCAGGCGCGGCAGCGCCCGGACGCCACCGCCGTGATCGCCGCGGGCCGCACCCTCACCTACGGCGAGCTCGACCGGGCCTCCGGCGCCCTCGCGGACCGGCTCGCCGCGCGGGGGGCCGGGCCCGGCACGGTGGTGCCGGTCGTGATGGCCAAGGGCTGGGAGCAGATCGTCGCCGTGCTCGGCGTGCTGCGGGCCGGGGCCGCGTACTGCCCCGTGGACGCCTCGCTCCCGGCGGAGCGGATCGCCCGGCTGCTCGACGCGTGCGGATCGCCCGTCGTACTGACCCAGTCCCACACCGAGCCGGAACTGCCCGACACGGCAAGCGCGTTGCGCGTCGACGAGAGCGCCACCGACGAGGCCCCGGCGGCCGGGGCGCGGCGCGGCGGCGCCCACGACGTCGCGTACGTCATCTACACCTCGGGGTCCACGGGCGTTCCCAAGGGGGTCGTGGTCGAGCACCGGGCGGCGCTGAACACGGTCGTGGACGTGGGCGACCGGATCGGTCTCGGCCCCGACGACCGGGTCTTCGGGATCTCCTCGCTCAGCTTCGACCTGTCGGTGTGGGACGTCTTCGCGACGCTGGGGGCGGGCGCGGCCCTGGTGCTGCCCGCCGCCGGTTCCCGGCCGGACCCGGTGGGCTGGGCCCGGTGCGCGGCCCGGCACGGCGTGACGGTGTGGAACTCGGTGCCCGCGCTGGCCGAGATGCTGGTGGAGCTGGTGGAGAGCGAACCGGACGGGCACACGCCGCCGGTGCGGGCCTTCCTGCTCTCCGGGGACTGGATACCCACCACGCTGCCGGACCGGATGCGCCGCCGCCTGCCCGGCGTCCGGGTGCTGGCCATGGGCGGCGCGACCGAAGCGGCGATCTGGTCCAATCTGCAGGAGGTCGACGAGGTCGACCCGCGGTGGCCGTCCATCCCTTATGGCGTGCCACTGACCGGTCAGACCATGCGGGTGCTCGACCACCGCCTCGGTCTGCGCCCGCCGTGGGCCACCGGGCGTATCCACATCGGCGGCACCGGCCTCGCCCGCGGCTACGCCGGGGACGCCGAGCGGACCGCCGAGCGCTTCCTGACGCACCCGCACACCGGTGAACGGCTGTACTGGACGGGCGACTTGGGGCGGTACTGGCCGGACGGCACCATCGAGTTCCTCGGCCGGGAGGACCGGCAGCTGAAGATCCAGGGGTTCCGGGTGGAGCCCGGCGAGGTGGAGACGGCCCTGCGCGAGCATCCGGGCGTCGCGGAGTGCGCGGTGTGCGCGGTGTCGGCCGCGGGAGGCGGGCAGACGCTGGTCGCGCTGGTCGTGCCCGCCGGGTCCGAGCCGCCCGCGCCCGCCGAGCTGACCACCCATCTGCGCGAGCGGCTGCCGTCCTACCTGGTTCCCGGCCGGCTCCACCTGGTGCGGCGGCTGCCGCTGACCGCCAACGGAAAGGTGGACGCGCGGGCCGCGCTGGCCCTGATCGAGGACGCGGATCCCGCCGGGGCCGAGGCGGAGCTCGACGACCGGATCCTGAAGCAACTGGCCGAGGTCTGGGCCGAGTTGCTCGACGTGCCGTCCGTCGGCCCGGACAGCGACTTCTTCGCGCTCGGCGGCAACTCACTGCTGGCGCTGCGGCTGGTCAACAGGCTCCGCACGGTGTTCGGCGCGGAGTTGGGCTTCGGCGAGGTCTTCGAGGCCCCGACGCTGCGGGCGCTCGGCGCCCGGCTCACGGACGGCGAGCGGTCCCGTTCCTGCGCGGTGCCGCTGTCCGAAGGCGCGGGGCCCGAGTTGGTGCTGTTCCATCCCGTCGGCGGCTCGGTGAGCAGCTATCTGCCGTTGGCCCGCGCCTGGCCGGGACCGGTGCTGGGTTTCCAGCATCCGGCTCTCGGCGGCGGCCCGGAGACGGTGGACGTGCCGGATCTGGCCGCGCTGGCCGCCGGCTACCGGGAGGAGCTGGAAAGGCTGCGGCCCGCGGGCCCGTATCTGCTCGGCGGCTGGTCGCTCGGCGGGGTGCTGGCCCAGGAAGTCGCCCGGCAGCTGGCCGAGCGGGGCGGGGACGCCCGGGTGGTCATGGTGGACAGCGTCGTACGCGAGCACCGGGTGCCCGCCGACGCGGCCGAGCGGCAACTGGAGTTCCTGCGCGATCTCGCGGGTGGGCGGCTGCCCGGCACGGTGGCCGACGCCGTGCGCGCCGTGCCCGCCGACGAGGCCCCGGCCGCGGCCCTGGCGGCCGCTGTCGCTCACGGGCTGCTGCCCCAGGAGGTCGATCTGGCCGCCCATCTGCGGCTGTCGGCGGTGCACACGCGGAACCTGGCGCTGCTCGCCGCCCACCGTCCGCTGCCCTGCGCGCTGCCCACGCTGCTCGTCGTGGCCGACGGGGAGGCCCGGTCGGGCGACCCGGCGGCGGACTGGGCGGAACTCTGCCACGACCTGCGGGTGGTGCGACGCCCGCGCGACCACTACTCGATCGTCTCCGGCGACGAACTCGGCCTGCTGGCCGAGGAGTTGTCCGGCTGGCTGGCACAGGCCGGCCCGCTGGACGGCTCCGGGCCCGAAGACGGCACCTCTCCCACAGACCCACCCGTTCTCGAAAGGACCAGAACGTGATGACCGATCCACAGCCCGTCGGCGAGCGCGTCGCCCGAGCGCTGGGCGACTCCTTCTCCGGAGCCCTGCACCTGCCGGGCAACGAGCCGTACGACACGGAACGGCTGGCCTGGATGCGCGTCGTGGAATCCCGTCCCGCGGCCGTCGCCGTCGCCTCCGGGGCGGCGGACATCCAGGCCGCCGTGCGGGCCGCCCGGGACCTGGACGTGCCCTTCGCGGTGCAGAGCACCGGGCACGGCGCGGTACGCCCGTCCGACGGCGGGCTGTTGCTGCGCACCTCCTCGCTGAACCGCGTCGTCGTGGACCCCGGGGCGCGTACCGCTCTGGTCGAGCCGGGCGCGCTGTGGTCCGACGTGATCGCGGCCGCCGCCCCGCACGGCCTCGCGCCGCTGTCCGGTACGTCGTCGGTCGGCGCGCTGGGCTTCACCCTCGGCGGCGGCATCGGCTGGCTGTCGCGCCGTTACGGGCTCGCCGCCGACAGCCTGCTCTCGGCAGAGATCGTGGGTGCCGACGGCACTCTGCGCACGGCCGACGCCGACAGCCACCGGGACCTGCTGTGGGCGTTGCGCGGCGGCAGCGGCAACTTCGGTGCGGTGACGCGGTACACGATCCGGCTGTATCCGGTGCGCACGGTGTACGCGGGTGCCGCGTTCTTCCCCGTCGAGCGCGGTGGCGAGGGGTTGGCGGGCTATCTGGAGTGGGCGCCGACGGTGCCCGACGAGATGTCGACGGCCGTGCTTCTCATGCGGATGCCGCCCGGCCCGCCCATCCCGGAGCCGATGCGCGGCAAGCAGTTCCTGTGTCTTCGGGTCTGCTTCGACGGGCCGGCCTCGGAGGGGGAGCGGCTGTTGAAGCCGCTCCTGGACACCTGGGGCACCCCGCTGATGAACGGCATCGCGGAGATGCCGTTCGCGCAGTCCGGCACCGCCATCGCCGGTCCGCCCCCGCCGCCCATGGTGGCGGCGCAGGAGATCGACCTGTTCCACGAGCTGCCCCGGGAGGCCGTGGACGTCATGGTCGCCGCCGCGGGCGCCGACTCGCCCGCGCCGCCCATGTCCACGGTGGAGATCCGGCACTGGGGAGGGGCCATGGCGGCGCCCGGTCCCGACGCGGGTCCGGCGGCCCATCGCGATGCGCCGTACTCCGTGATCACCACCGCGATGATCCCCGGGCCTCAGGCGGCGGAGGGGGTGACGGGCTGGACGAAGGGTCTCGCGTCCCGGCTGCGGCCGTACGCCACCGGGGGCACGTTCCTCAACTTCCTCATCGATCCCGCCAGGACCCGCTCCGCGTTCACGGAGGCCAACTGGGCGCGGCTGACCGAGGCCAAGCGGAAGTGGGACCCGGACAACGTCTTCCGGATCAACCACAACATCCCGCCGAACTGACCTTTCCGGTAGGGCCCTGAGTGACGTCCGCGCCCCGCCCGTCCGCTCCCCCGGAACGGGCGGGGCGCGGCGCTCGGTCAGTCCCGCGCCGTGGAGCCGACGAGGTGCAGGTACAGGACGGCCGAGTTGATTCCGTCCACGCCCACCAGTTGGTTGAGGGCGTCGTCGTAGTAACTGCTCAGCCCGACCGAGGACTTGCCCAGCCAGGTGGCGGTGAGCGCCAGGTTCTGCGCGAGGTGTCCGCTCTCCTGGAGCGTCAGCCGGTAGGAGCGCAGCCCGTAGTGCAGCCGCTGATACGTCAGGTCGCCCACGGTGAGGATCCACAGCGGGCAGTCGGCCGCGTCGATGTTCCGGCCGGACTTCGGCGAGGTGTGCACCTCGGGGTCGGTGGCCGGGGCGCAGCGGCGCAGTTCGGCGGAGATGTCCTCGGTGTCGAGCAGTTCGAGGGCGTGCTCCTCGGGCTCGTAGCGGTAGGTGCCGCGTTCGAGGCCGACGATGTCGTGGCAGTACAGGACGAGTTGCAGCGGATAGCGGGTGCCGGCGCTCGGGTAGGGGCGGACGCGGTACGCGAGGTCCTCGCTCATCCGTTTCACGGCGGTGACGGCGGCCGAGTGGTGCAGCAGGGTGGACAGTTCGGTGAGGTTCAGCGGGCCCCGGTAGGTGCCGTAGCGGCTGCGCCGCGCGAGCAGTACGTCGGGGAGGGCCGCGGCTCCCGGCGGGGCCTGCGGCTCGGGCAGCGGGACGGACTCCAGGACGGGGGCGAAGGGGTGCCGGCCGCGGGTCTCCGCCTGCGCGTGGTCGGGGCACTGGTCGGCCACCCGCGCGGCGACGAACTTGCTGTCCTCGTGGTAGCGCCGGTCGACGGCGTCGAGTCCGTCCGGGAAGTACGGCTCCCGGGGGCCGGGCAGCGCGGCGAGCGAGGCCAGCCAGGCCACGTACACGCGTTCCTCCGTGGACAGGCCGAGTTGGCGGACGGCCAGGTCGACCGCTGTGTGCAGGGCGTCGTCGCCGGAGTGGACGACGGTCGCGAAGATGTCCCGCCACGCGGCCGGTCGACCGCGTGGGCCGCGTAACTCGTCGGCGGTACCGGAGAATCGGCGCTGCCACGCGATCTGGTCGCGGTGGAAGTCCTCCTCGGCGCGGCGGCGGGCCCGTTCGGCCGCTGCGGCGGCGCCCCGGCCGCCGGCGTGGGCGCGCAGCCAGCGCAGTCGGGCCAGCGGTTCGGCGCCTGCCGCGTCGGCGGCGGCCAGCATCAACTCGACGCCGGCCCACAGTCGTTTGGGGCGTGACCGGGTGGCCCTGATCGTGTCGACGGTCAGGGTCGCCGCGGCGGTCAGGCACACGGTGGGCCAGTCTGTCTCCCCGGACGGCGCTGCCTGTGCGACGTGTCCGCCGGACTCCTCGACGGCCTCCGTCAGCAGTTCGCGCAGCTCGGTGACCACCTTGGCGTCGCCGGTGCGCACGGCCAGGATCAGGGTCTCCTCCGCCCGGTCCAGCGCCCAGCCCTCGATGACACCGGTGTCGAACGCCTCCTCGGCCCAGGGCGCCACCAGGTCGGTGAGCAGTGCCTCGCAGTCCGCTCCCGCCTCGATGTCGAGGCGGTGCCAGGACGCCACGCCTGCCGGGTCCGTGCCCGGTGGGCCCGCGGCGAGGGCGGTGACCGCCCCGATCCTGGCCGCCCTGTTCGTGCTCGTGCCCGATGTACGGTTCATCCATCACCTGTCGGTTCACGGGCCGGGGCACCCGGGGTGCCCGGCCGTTGACTTGGGTCGTGCCCGCTGCCCGGACTCCGGGTCAGGCGGCTGCCGCCGGTTCGCCCAGGAGGTCCGGCAGGGCCAGCAGTACGGGCGGGTGGTACCAGCGCGGTGGCTGCAGGACGAGATCCTGCCGCAGCACGGTGTTCCCCCCTGTGACGATCGGCCCGACGGTGTCGACGAAGAGGTCCTGCCGACTGGCGCACGGGACGTCGTCCGGGAACGTCCCGTGGCTCACGGCGTGGATGAACCAGGTGCCCGCGGGCACCCCGGTCAGCTGGAACGGGCCCGGCTCGGCGATGACCATGCGGACGGCGGGACATCGCTCCAGGATGGGGCTCTCGAAGACCCCGAGGTAGACCGCCGACACATCGGGTCCTGGCACCACCACGGTCCCGCTGACGGTGCCGGCGCCCGCGCCCGCCGGTGGCGCCTCGCCCCAGCCCACGTCCGGCAGCCGCCCCCGCGCGCGCTGGCGGTACTGGGTCGGGGAGCAGCCCACCGACTCGGTGAAGCGTCGGGTGAAGCTGCCCGTGCTGCTGTAGCCGACCTGCACCGAGATGTTGGAGACGTTGAGGGGGGTGCTGAGCAGGAGTCGCTTGGCCTCCTGAAGCCGGACGGCGCTGAGGAAGCGGCCGGGGGTGACTCCCGTGACGCGGCGGAACGTGCGCAGGAAGTGGAACTTGCTGACCATGGCCGACTGGGCCAGCTCGTCGAGGCTCAGTGGCTCGTTATATCGCTCGCGGATCGTGTTGACGGCATACTCGATTAAGTGCTCCATTGCCTGTCCCCCTGAACATCGCATGGCGCGTCCCGCCCACGACGCGAGGACGTCGTGGACGGGCGAAGAATGCGCGGTGTGAATACGGCACGAACTCGCGGAACCGGCCTTGACCCGGGTGTGGGGAGCCCTTGCTCGGCCGACGGTTACGCTGACCCGCTCATCGTCACAGGGCCGCGTTCTGCTGTCTTCTTCAATCTTGCGATTTCTAGAGGGTCACTAAAGTATTCTCGCTCCGGAGCCTACAAACGCGACGTCAGGGCCTCGGCGATCCGCTCCACGTACTCCTCCCTGAGCAACTCCGGGTGGGTGCACGGCAGATCGTGGTTGGTGATGCGGCCCGTGATGTGCGGGCGCCAGGCCTCGCGGGTCAGCCAGTCCTCGGGGCGCGGGGCTGCCGCGGTGAAGAAGAGGACGTCGCCCTCGTAGCGGCGGTGTTCGTGGGCGCGCATCATGCGGGCGTGGTTGGGGACGATGTCGACGATCCGGGAGAGGGTGCCGTCCGCCAGGCCCGCGAGGGGGCTGCCCGCCTTGCGGAGGGTGGCGAGGACGTCCTCGCGGGTGGCCTCGTCGGTGCGCTCGAAGCCGGCCATGCGCAGCACCGCGGTGAGCGCGTCGCCCTCCTCGGGGGCGGGGCGCTCGCGCCACTGCTCGGCGGGGAACGCGTCGAGCAGGGCGAGGAGTTCGACCGTTTCGCCCGCCTCCTGGAGCAGTACGGCGGCGGTGTGCGCGAGGATGCCGCCGACCGACCAGCCGATGAGCCGGTACGGTCCGTGCGGCTGGACGCGGCGTATCTCGTCGACGTAGTCCGCCGCCTGTTCCCACAGGGTCTGCGGGAGCGGGGCGTCGGAGGTCAGGCCGCGGGCCTGGAGGCCGTGGACGGGCTGCTCGCGGCCGAGGCGCGCGGTCAGCCCCGCGTAGCACCAGGAGATGCCGCCCGCCGGGTGGATCGCGAACAGCGGCGGGCGGCTGCCCTCCTGGCGCAGCGGGAGGACGACGCCGAGGGCGTCGGTGGCGACCGGTGCCGCGTCGTCGATGCGGGCGGCGAGGGCCGCGGGGGTGGGGGCCGCGAAGAGGGAGCCGATGGTCAGCTCCGCGCCGAGTTCCTCACGGACCCGGTTGACGAGGCGTACGGCGAGCAGTGAGGTGCCGCCGAGGTCGAAGAACGCGTCGTCGGGGCCCGCCCCTTCGGCGTCGAGCACCTCCGCGAAGAGGCGGGTGAGCGTCTCCTCGCGCGCGGTGGCCGGGCGCCTCGCCCCGCTGCCCGCGAAGACGGGCGCCGGGAGTTCGCGGCGTTCCAGCTTGCCGCTCGGACTGAGCGGGAACGCGGCGAGCGGCACGATCGCGGCGGGCACCATGTGTTCGGGCAGGGCGCGGGAGAGCGCGGCGCGGATCGCCGCCGGGTCGGGCGATTCCCCGGTCACGTATCCGACGAGGCGGTCGTCAAGGACCAGCGCACAGGCCCCGTCCACTCCCGACTGCGCTGCCAACTCGGCCTCGATCTCGCCGAGTTCGATGCGCTGGCCGCGCAGCTTGACCTGGTGGTCGGTGCGGCCGAGGTACTCGACCTCGCCGCGTTCGGTCCAGCGGGCGAGGTCGCCGGTGCGGTACATGCGGGCGCCGCCGAAGGGGTTCGGCACGAAGCGTTCCTCGGTCAGTTCGGGACGGTTGAGGTAGCCGTCCGCCAACTGCCGTCCCGCCAGGTGGAGTTCGCCGACCACTCCTGGTGGGCACGGCTGTCCGGCCGGGTCGAGGACGTACAGGCGGGTGTTCCACACCGGGCGGCCGATGGGCACGGGGCCCGTGCCGTTCGGTTCGCAGGCGTGGTACGTGACGTCGACGGCGGCCTCCGTCGGCCCGTACAGGTTGTGCAGCGCCACGCCGGGCAGGGTGCGGGCGAAGGCGTTCGCCGTGTCGCGGGGCAGCGCCTCGCCGCTGCAGAAGACGCGGCGCAGCGCGCCCGCGCACCGGCCCGCGTCCGCCTCCGCGAGGAACACCTGGAGCATCGAGGGCACGAAGTGGCAGGTGGTGACGGCCTGTTCGCGGATCAGGCGGGCCAGGTACGCGGGGTCCTTGTGGCCGCCGGGCTCGGCGACGACGAGCGTGGCGCCCTCGCGCAGCGGCCAGAAGAACTCCCACACCGACACGTCGAACGACGAAGGTGTCTTCTGGAGGACGACGTCGGCGGCCCCGATCCGGTACTCGTGCTGCATCCACCGCAGCCGGTTGTCGATCGCCGAGTGCGGCACGACGACGCCCTTGGGCCGCCCGGTGGAGCCGGAGGTGTAGATGACGTACGCGGGGTGGGCGGGGGTGAGCGCGCGGCCCGGGTCGACGGTGGCGTACGCGGAGAGGTCGAGGCCGTCGAGGGCCACGAGCGGGGTGCCCGCGTCGGCCGGGAGGCGCCCCTCGGTATCCGTGACGGCGCAGACGGGCCGGGCATCCTGGAGCATGTACGTGAGGCGCTGCTCCGGGTAGTCCGGATCGAGCGGCAGGTAGGCGGCGCCGGACTTGAGGACGGCGAGCAGCGCCACGATCAGCTCGACGGAGCGGGGCACGGAGACCGCGACGAGACGGCCGGGCGCGGCACCCAGGGATTGCAGATGACGCGCCAACTGGTTGGCGCGGGCGTTCAGTTGGGCGTACGTGAGGACTGTGCCGTCGTACACGAGCGCCGTCGCGTCCGGGGTGCGGGCGGCCTGCGCCTCGATCGGGCCGATGAGGGTGGTGGGCGGCAGGGCGCGCTCGGTGCGGTTGAACTCGTCGAGGACGAGGGCGAGTTCGGCGGGTGTGGCGATGGTGTGGGTGGCGAGCGGGAGCAGCGGGTCGGCGGCGGCGAGGCGACCGAGGAGGTCGACGAACCGTGCCTGGTGGGCGGCGAGTTCGGCGTCCTCGTAGAGCGCGGGATTGCCGTCGTGGTCGATGCGCAGGCCGCGTCCGTCGGCGCGGTCGTAGATGTTGACGGTGAGGTCGTCGACGGGGCCCGCCGACAGGTTGTGGGCGCGGGCCGGGGCGCCCGCGAACTCGGCGCCGTAGTCGAACGGCATGACGTTGACGAGCGGTCCGACGAGCCCCCGGCTCTCGCCGAGCAGGCCGAGGTCGCGCCGGATCTCCTCGTAGCGGTACCGCTGGTGGCGCCTCACCTGGCGTACGCCGAGGACGACTTGGCGTACGAGGCCGGCGAAGGTGGCGTCCGGGGTGACGGTGAGCCGCAGCGGCAGCACGTTCATCACCATGCCGGGCACGCGCAGCGCGACGGAGCCCATGCGGCCCATCATCGGCAGCCCGAGGACGACGTCCGCGCGCCCGGTGGCGCGGGAGGTGTAGAGGGCCTGCGCGGCGATGAGGACGTCGGGCCAGGTGGCGCGGGTGCGGTCGGCGAGCTCCTTCAGCCCTGCCGTCGTTTCGGGCGCGAGCCGTGTCGTGCGGCGCCGGAACGAGCGGGACGGCAGCGCGCCGCGCCCGGCGAGCCGGGGCGCCTCCGGGCGGTCGGCGAACGCCTCGCCCCAGTGCGCGCGGTCGGCGGCGAAGTCCTCGGACGAGCGGTACTCGGCGTCGACGGCCAGCAGGTCGGCGAGCGTCTCGAAGGGACGCGGACCGGGCTCCTCATCGCGTACGAGAGCCGTGTAGACCTCGGCGGTGCGGCGTACGAGGAGGGAGTAGCCGAAGCCGTCGATGACGAGGTGGTGGATGCGCTGGTACCAGAGCCAGCGCCGCTCCCCCACGCGGAACAGGGCGTGCCCGAAGAGCGGTCCTGCGGCCAGGTCGCAGGGTTCGGCGAGGTCGGCGCGCATCCACTCCAGCGCCTCCCGCTCGCTCAGGTCCGTGCGCACAGTGAGCGGCAACTCGACGTCCGCGCACACGCGTTGACGCGGCCCGTCGGGGGTGTCCTCGACGCGGACGCGCAGCGCGTCGGCCTCGGTGACGACGCGGCGCAGGGCGCGGGCGAAGAGGTCCGGGTCGAGCTCGCCGTCGATCTCCAGGTACTCGGCGGTGTTCTGCGCGGGGCTGAGCGGGTCGAGGGCCTGCGCGAACCACATGCCGGACTGGGCGGCGGTGAGCGGCAGCACGAGGTCACGGGCTTCGGTGGACCCGGTGGACTCGGTGGACCCGGTGGACCCGGTGGACCCGGTGGACCCGGTGGACTCGTCGATCAGGGCGGTCACGAGGCGGCCACCCCCAGGATCTTCACCCAGGCCTCGATGGCCGGCTGCTCGGCGAGGTCGACGAACGAGGCCTCGACGCCGTGGTCCCGGCGCCAGCGTTCGAGCAGCGTCATGACGCGCACGGAGTCGAGCCCGTAGTCGACGAGGTTCTCGTCGAGGGGGATGTCGGCGGGGTCGTCCTCGCCCAGGCAGTCGGCGACGTCCTCGCGGATCTTCTGAACGGTCAGGGTGGTCATGCGGCCCGCACCTCCTCGATGAGGCTGTCGGTGGTGGTGACGACGGCGCAGCGGCCCGCGGCCCAGCGCAGCGCCATGTCGTGGTCCTCGCGGGTGAAGTCGGCGACGGCGTCGGCGACGACGAACGCCTGGATGTCCCGCATCCACGCGTCGGCGGCGCTGATCATGACGCCGATGTGCGCGTACACGCCGACGACGACGAGCTGGTCGCGGCCCGACTCCCGCATCAGGGACTCGAGTTCGGTGCGGACGAACGCGCTGTACTTCCACTTGGTGAGGACGGTGTCGCCGTCCTCGGGCGCGACGGCGTCCGGCATGGCGAGCACGGCGGGGTCGTCGGCGGCGCCGGGCCCCCAGAAGTCGAGCTGCAGCCCGCGCTCCTCGGGGGTCTGGCCGCCGCGCTGCGCGGAGTAGTACACGGGTATGCCGAGGCTCCGGCTCTCCTTCAGCAGCCGCGCCGTGTTGTCGAGCATGCCGGTCAACGGCTGTTCGGACTGCGGGTACTTGGCGAGGAAGTGGTGCTGGAGGTCGTGCACGAGCAGCACGGCGCGGGCCGGGTCGACGGTCCAGGGGACGCGGTTCGCGGGGAGTTCTTCGGGAGTGGGGAGCGGGTAGGCGGCGATGGCGGGCAGGGCCATGGTGTGGGGGTACCTCTCAGTGCTGCTCAGCGGTGGACCGCTGGTGCTTCTTGCTGATCTTGCCGATGCCGGTCTGCGGGAAGGCGTCGACGAATTCGACGAGGTCGGGCACCTTGTACGCGGCCAGACCCCGCTCCCGTACGAACCGCTTGACGGCGACGGACTTCATGGGTTCGGCGTCCGCGCGCAGGATGACGTACGCGAGGGAGCGCTCCCCGAGGTACTCGTCGGGGACGCCGACGACGGACACGTCGTGGACGGCGGGGTGGGCGAGGAGGATGTTCTCGACCTCCTCCGGGGCGATCTTCTCGCCGCCCCGGTTGATCTGGTCCTTGGCGCGGCCCTCGACGACGAGGTGTCCGGTCGGGGTGCGCCGCACGATGTCGCCGGTGCGGTAGAAGCCGTCGGCGGTGAAGGAGCGGGCGTTGTGCTCGGGGGCCCGCCAGTAGCCGCGGATGGTGTACGGGCCGCGGGTGAGCAGGTGCCCGAAGTCGCCGTCGGGGACGTCCTGGTCGGCGTCGTCGACGACACGTACCTCGTCGTCCGGGGAGATCGGCAGCCCCTGGGTGGCGACGACGGTCTCCGGATCGTCGTCGAGCCGCGTGTAGTTGACGAGCCCCTCCGCCATGCCGAAGACCTGCATAAGGCGGCAGCCGAGGGCGGGTTCGAGCCGCCGGGCGGCCTGTTCGCTGTACTTGGCGCCGCCGACGAGGACGAGTTCGAGGCTGGACAGGTCGTGTACGGCCGCGTTCGCGGACTCCGTCCAGACATGGGCGAGCGGCGGCACGAGCCCGGTCATGGTGATCCGTTCGCTCGCGACGAGCGGGAACGCGGTGTCCGGGTCGGGCGCGGGCGACAGCACGACGGTGCCGCCCGCGTACAGCACGCCGAGCCAACCCGGGCTGCTCATCGGGTAGTTGTGCGCGGCGGGCAGCACGACGAGGAACCGGGTGTCGGCGTCGACGCCGCAGATCTCGTTCGACCCCCACAGCGAGTACAGGTAGTCGTCGTGAGTACGCGGAATCAGCTTCGGCCGCCCGGTGGTGCCACCGGAGAGCTGGAGGAAGGCGAGCTGGTGGGCCTCGGGCCCGTCCAACTCGACTGCGGCTACGGGCACTTCACTCAGCGGGGTGTGCTCCCCGGCATCAGTACCGGCATCGGTACCGGCATCGGTACCGGTATCGATATCGGAACCGACGACGAAGACGTGCTCGAGGGTCGGAACCTCACCCTTCACCTTGCTCGCGAGCGCCCGATGGTCGAACCCGGCGTGCCGCTCGGGAATCACATAGGCGACGGCCTCGGTGAAGGAGCAGAAGTACGTGATCTCGCTCTCGCGGTGCGCGGGCAACGCGTACACCGGCAGCGCACCGATACGGAACAGCGCGAAGACGACCTCGACGAACTCACCGACGTTCGGCAGCTGCACGACGACCCGGTCACCCTTGCCCACGCCCCGCGCCACGAACCCGGCGGCCAACTCGTCGACACGCTCGTCGAGTTGCTTGTAGGTCCACGTACGTCTGCTCGGGGCGGGGTCGACGAGCGCGACCCGGTCGGGATGAGCGGCGGCCCGCTCGCGCAGGACGCCGCCGAAGGTCTCGCCGCGCCAGTAACCGGCCGCGCGGTACCGCTCGGCGAACTCCTCGGGCCAGGTGGGCGCGTCGACGCCGGGCGTAAGAGAGTCGACAGTGGTCACAGGGTCGCCCCCACGGCGTTGAGGAACGTACGGAACTTGGCGCCGGTCTCGGCGGTCTCGGCGGCGGGCGAGGACTCGGCGACGACACCGGCCCCCGCGAACAGCCGCAGCAGCCGCCCCTCGGCCTCCGCGCAACGGATGGTGACGACCCATTCGCCGTCGCCGTCGGCGTTCTGCCAGCCGACCATGCCGGTGTAGGCGCCGCGGTCGAACGGCTCGGACTCGGCGATGACTTGGCGGGCGAGGCCGGTGGGGGTGCCGCAGACGGCGGGGGTGGGGTGCAGGGCGGACGCGAGGTCGAGGGCGGTGGTGTGTTCGGGGTCGGCGAGCTCGCCGGTCACGGTGGTGGACAGGTGCCACATGGCGGCGGTGCTGACGAGGGTGGGCCGGGCGGGCACGTCGATGCGGGCACAGAACGGGGCGAGGGCAGCGCGCACCGCGTCCACCACGACGGCGTGCTCGTGCAGGTCCTTCGCCGATTCGAGGAGCGCGGCGGCGCGGCGCACGTCCTCGGCGAGGTCGGCGCTGCGGGGCGCGGAGCCGGCGAGCGGGTTGGCGGTGAGGGTGGATCCGGTGCGGGACACGAGGAGTTCGGGGCTGGCGCCGACGAGCGTACGGCCGGGGGCGCTGGGCACCGCGAAGGTGTAGCCGGCCGGGTCGCGGCGGGCGAGGCGGCGCAGCATGGCGGGGAGGTCGGGGGCCTGCGGCGCGGTCAGCTCAAGGGTGCGGGCGAGCACGACCTTGTCGAACTCACCGCCCTTCATCCGCTCGACGGCCGCGGCGACGGCGGCCCCGTACACCTCCGGCTCCGGCACCTCGCGCACGCTCCACCGGTCACCGGTGGCCGGCACGGGCAACGCGATGAGCGGATCCTCCCGCAACGGCGGCGCCCACCGAACGGTCTCCGGCACGGCGAGCGCGGGCACCCCGTCCGGGTCGAACGGCAACGCGCCCATGACGACGGGATCCGCGTCCCCGGCACGCCGCCGCTCATCGAGCAACGCCCGCACCCGCTCACTCAACGCCCCACCACCGTGCGGCAGTTCGGCGACGGCGCCGCGCCCGAGGAGGGTGCGGTACGGGGTGGCGAGCAAACGGTCGGTGGCGGGCGCGTACTCCTCAAGAAGCACGGTGGCGTCCCCGGGCGACACAAGCGGGGGCGCGGACACGCCGGGACGGGTAACGGTGGTCATGACTGTCTCCAAGATGAATACGTAACAAGGCCGGGGCCCAAGGGGCCTGCGGGCAGCGGGCCAAATCAAGCCCTGCGGCGATTGAGCAGCGGGCCAAATCAAGCCTCCGCGGCCTGCGACCAACGAGCAGCGGGCCAAATCAAGCCCCTGCGGCGATTGAGCAGCGGGGTCCGGGGCAGCGCCCCGCGACGTGGGAACGGCTCCGCCTCACCCGCGGAGGGTGGCACCGCCATCGACGTACAGGTCCTGCATCGTGACGTGCCGCGCCCGCTCCGACGCGAGAAACGCGACCGCCTCCGCGATGTCCCCCGGCTCGGCGATCCGCCCGAGCGGAATCCCGGTCCGATACGCCGCGAGGTCCCCTTCGAGGACATCCCGCTCCCCGGCCCCCGACTCCCACATGCCCCGCTGCATATCGGTGAGCGTCGACCCAGGACACACGGTGTTGCACCGCACCCCGTGCGCGGCCACCTCAAGCCCCAGGCACTTGCTGAACATCACGGTCGCCGCCTTGGACGCCGCGTACGCCGCCATCCCCTGCCGGGGGATCCCGGCCGCGTTGGAGGCGACGGTGACGATGCTCCCGCTCCCCCGCCGCACCATCCGGCGCGCGACGGCCCGCGAGACCCGCATGACGCCGTCGGTGTTGACGCCGAAGCAGGCCGCCCAGTCCTCGTCGTCGAGGTCGACGACGGGCGAACCCCGCAGGATCCCGGCGACGTTGACGGCGACATCGATCGCTCCGAGCCCGCTCTCCGCATCGGCGACAAGCGCCTCGACAGCCGCCGCGTCAGTGACATCGAGCACCCGCCCGACCACCTGCCCCTCGGCGTACGAAGCCGCCACCTTCGCCACGGCCTCGCCATCGACATCCGTGGCGAGCACCCTCGCCCCGCGCCCGGCGAGCGCGGCGACGACCGCCTCACCGATGCCCCGGCCCGCCCCCGTGACGAGGGCGAACCGGCCTTCCAGGTCCCGCTCCTGACCAGTCATCACGGTCATCACTTGACCAACGCCCCCTCGATGTCGTCGAGGACGTTCCGCGCGGCGAGCGGCCCGCCGGCGCTGTTCCACGCCGAGCCGTCGATGACGACGACGTGCTTGTCCTTCTCGGCCTTCAACTTGCCGAAGTTCGCGACCTTTTGGGCCTCGGCGTACGCCTTCTCGCCGTCGGCCTCGCCGCCGAGCGCGCCGAGGAACAGCCAGTCGCCGTCGATGGTCGACAGCTTCTCCAGGGACACCGGCTCGCTGTGCCCGGTGCTCGCGCCCTGCTGGTCCTTGGGCCGTTCCATGCCGAGCGCCTTGAGCGTCGACCCGACGTGCCCCTCGCCCTTGCCGACGACCGACGGGGCGCCGTTCTGCCAGCGGATGACGGAGACGGACTTGCCCGCCTCGTCGCCGAGCTTCTTCTTCGTGTCGGCGACCCGCGCGTCGAAGTCGGCGAGCCACTTCGTGGCGTCGGACTTCTTGTTGAGGGCGTCGGCCGTGTCCGTGAACGCCTTCTTCCAGTCCTCGTTGAGCTTGGCGGTGACGACGGTCGGCGCGATCTCCTGGAGTTTGTCGACGGACTTCTTCGCGCCGGTCGTCTCGTCGAGCAGGATCAGGTCGGGCCGCAGCGCGGCCAGCTTCTCCATGTCGGCCTCGGCGACGGACGCGACGACCTTCGACGTGGCCGCCTTGTCGGCGAGGTAGGAGGAGACCCCCTTCTGTCCGCGGCCCGCCGTGGTGCCGACCGGTTCGACGCCGAGGGCGAGCGCGGCGTCGAGGGTCGGCTCGCTGAGTGCGACGACCTTCTTCGGGGCGCTCGGCACCTTGACGGCACGCCCTTGGGCGTCGGTGATCTGCCGCGTCTTCGCCGCCGATCCGGCCGTCGCGGCGCCACCGGCGTCGTCGCCGCAACCACTCAGCAGCAGGGCACCGGCGGCGGTGGCTATCAGGGCGGCGTGACGGACTCTAGGGGTGGACATGTACGTAATGCTCCTTATGTCAGATGTAAGACATCGGATATCGGATATCAGATGTCAGATGTCAGATGTCAGCGAGAAGAAGCCGGGTCGGTACGCGCAGGCGCGAACACCCGCACAAGCGCGTCCACAAGCGCGACCTGCCAACAGGCGTAGTCGTGCCCGCCGTTGAACTCGCCGCGCGTCACCCGGTACCGGGCGGAGTGCAAGGTGTCGTAGAGCGCCCGGCAGTGGTCGACCATCGACCCCTCGTGCAGGCCTACGTCGAGGTGCACGCTGATCGGCACCGGCTCGGCCGCCGCGTACTGGGCGACGAGCCACGGCACACCGAAGACGTGTTTGTGGACGACACCCGGCGGCAGCCCCGGCCGCCACCACAACGAGGGCGACTGCGCGACGACATGCCCGAACCGCTCGGGCCGCAGCCGCCCCGCGTGCAGCGCCGCCATGCCACCGAGGCTCTGACCGGCGACGACGGTGCGCGCTGGATCCACGGTGAGCGGCCAGCGCCCGGCCGCCCAGGGCAGCAGCTCGTCGGCGAGGAACTCCACGTACGCGTCGCGGGCGCCGAGTTCACGGCCGCGTACGTGCCGGTCGACGGCGTCGGGCGCGAGCACGGCGAGGGGCGGCAGCTTCCCGTCCGCGATCAGCGCGTCGAGGATGTGCTGAAGCCCTACGCGACCGAACCACATGTCGCCGTCACAGAGCACGAGCACGGGGAGCGGTTCACCATCACAGTGCGACGCAGCGGGCAAATACCCCCATATATCGCGCCCCGTCTCATCGAATCCCGCGCCGAGCGCGGCGGCCCCGATCCGGTGCCGCTCGACACGACCGACGGCATCCGACGGCAACGCTCCCCACGCCGGGGCGGGCGCCTCCGGCAGAGCGAACACGGACGCCTCCCCGGCACCCCAACGCGTAGGCATCGACACGGAGTTGAGCGGATCGCGCGCCGCGTGCGCGGCCAGTGACCGCAGCCGCGCCTGGAGCACTTCCGGGTCGGTCGGCGGCTCCTTCGTGGAGACGTCGGCGGCGATGCGGTACGAGCCGCGATGGTCGGCGCGCAGCCGCAGGCCGAGGTGCCAGATGTCGGTTCCGGGGACGTGCTCCATGAGGGAGTCCGCCAGGTTCGCGCGGTCGACGAGCCGGTTCGCCATGAGCAGCACCTGCCGGGTGGCGCGGTGACCGCGCCACAGGAAGGTGACCGCCCGATGGTCGGGGGCGTCGTCGAGCGCCTCGACGAGCGGGGTACCGCGGGCCGCGACGTCCTGCCAGAACTCCTCGGCGGCGCGGGCGCGTTGGGCCTCGTCGGCGGCGGCGACCCGGTCAAGGAGCCGGGCGATGCGCGGCCCGGTGACGCGTACCGGCCGGTGATCCGGCAGAGCGGCCAGGGACATCACGCCCACGCCTCCCCCTCCCTCTTCCTCTTGCTCGTTTTCCTCGTTGTTCTGCCTCGTGTTGGCAACAGAATTGTTAGCATACTTGGTTAGGTTAGCCTAAGCTAAACACATGCTCGCCGGAATACGACACCTCCCCCGCCACGCCATGGCCGTGCCCATCGGCCTCGCCGCACTGCTCGCGACGGCCGCCCTGTCGCTCACCGTGGGCACCGAGCACATCCCGCTCGACCAGGTGTGGCACGGGCTTTTCGCACCCTCTGGCTCCGCGAGCGACAACATCGTTCGTGAACTGCGGCTCCCCAGGACGCTCATCGGCATCGCGGCGGGCGCGGCGCTCGGGATCGCGGGCGGCGTGATGCAGACGCTGACCCGCAATCCGCTGGCCGACCCCGGCCTCCTCGGCGTGAACGCGGGCGCGTCCGCGGCCGTCGTCACGGCGATCGGCGTGCTCGGAATCACCTCGTTCAGCGGCTACTTGTGGTTCGCGCTCGCGGGCGCGGCCGTCGCCGCGACCCTCGTGAACGCGCTCGGCGGCGCCCGCTCCGCCACCCCCGTACGCCTCGCGCTCGCCGGCACCGCCGTCAACGCGGCCCTGTTCGGCTACGTCAACGGCCTCCAGCAGTGGGACCTCAGCTCGCTCGACTCGATGCGGCACTGGTCGGTCGGCACGCTCGCCAAGCGGGACCCCGAACTCCTGGTCACCGTGCTGCCGTTGCTCGTCGTCGGCGCTCTTCTCGCGTTCTCGCTGGCCCGGCCGCTGGGCGCGCTCTCGCTCGGCGAGGACCATGCGCGGGCGCTCGGCACCTCGATCCGCCGCACCCGGATCCTGTCGATCGTCGCGATCACGCTGCTGTGCGGCGCCGCGACCGCCGTGTGCGGGCCGATCGGCTTCATCGGCCTGATGATCCCGCACGCGGTGCGCGCGTTCAGCGGCCCCGACCCGCGCCGACTGCTCCCCTACTGCGCGCTGTTCGCCCCCGCCCTGCTGCTCCTGTCGGACGTGGTGGGCCGGGTCGTCGTGGCACCGTCCGAGATCGAGGTCGGCATCGTGACGTCGTTCATCGGCGGGCTTCTCTTCATCCACCTCGTGCGGCAGCGGAAGGTGGCCCAACTGTGACGATCACCACGGACGACGACATCACGGACGACGGCCTCACGGACGACGACCTCACGAACCGCGAACTGCGCCCGCACAAGCCGGGGTTGACGCACGGGCGGCTCCGCGCGGGCCGCTTCTCGCTCCGCTTCGACCCGCGCGCGCTGCTCGTCTGCGCGGCCCTGGCCGTCATCGGCGCCGTCGTGACGGTCCTCTCCGTCGGCACGGGAACGTACGCGCTCTCCCCGCTCGACGTACTGCGCACCTTCGCGGGGAACGGGCCGCCCGGCGCCGAGTTCATCGTGCTCGACCTGCGACTGCCGCGCGTCCTCGTGGCGCTGCTCGTCGGTTTCGGCACGGGCATGGCGGGCGCCGTCTTCCAGTCCCTGACCCGCAATCCGCTGGGCAGCCCGGACATCATCGGCTTCGGCAACGGGGCGTCGGCGGGCGCGCTCGTCGCGATCATCATCCTGAACGCGGGCACGGCGCAGACCGCGCTCGGCGCCCTGGTCGGCGGCTTCGCCACGGCGGCGGCCGTCTATCTGCTGGCCTGGCGGCGCGGCGTGCACGGCTACCGGCTCGTCCTCGTCGGCATCGGCGCGTCCGCGGTGCTCGGTTCGGCGACGAGTTTCCTCTACGTACGGGCCGACATCGGCAAGGCGGCGCAGGCCGCGAGCTGGACGATCGGCTCACTGAACGACCGCGGCTGGAGCGAGGTCCGGATCGCCGCGCTCGGCCTGGTGGTCCTGCTTCCGGTGATCCTCGCCTACGGGCGTCGGCTGACGATGCTGGAGATGGGCGACGACACGGCGGGCGCGCTGGGGGTGCCGCCGGAGCGCAGCCGGCTCGTGCTGCTGTGCGCGGGCACGGGCCTGACCGCGATGGCGGTGGCCGCGGCGGGCCCGATCCCGTTCGTGGCGATGGCCGCGCCCCAACTCGCCCGCCGGGTCACGCGGTCGGCGGGGCCGAACGTGCTCCCGGCGGCGTGGATGGGCGCGCTCCTGGTGTCGGCCGCCGACCTGGTGACACAGCGGGTGACCGGTTCGGCGCTGATGCCGGTGGGAGTGGTGACCGGGGTCGGGGGCGGGCTGTATCTGGCGTGGCTGCTGCTGCGGGAGCGGCGGGCGCGGCGGCTGTGAGGCGTTCGCCCAGGGTCGGTCAGGGGGCCGGGCGGGGAGCCGCTCAGGGGACCGGTCGGCGGCGGCCGCTCAGTGGACCTGTCGGCGGCGGCCGCTCAGTGGACCTGTCAGGGGAGCTGTCAGCGAGCCGCTCCGGGGGGGCCTGCCAGCGAGCCGTTCCGGGGAGCTGTCAGGGGAGCTGTCAGCGCGCCGCTCGGGTCCCGTCAGGGGGCCACGCCGAGGCCCTCCACCACGACGGCGCCCGGGAGTTCGGACAGGGCCTCGCCCGGGACGATCAGCTTGCCGCGCCGCGTGCCGCTGCCGATGAGGACGTACGGGAGGTCGACGACGGCCGCGTCCACGAGGACCGCCCAGTCGGCGGGCAGGCCGATCGGGGTGATGCCGCCGTACTCCATGCCGGACTCGCCGGTCGCGGTGTCCATGGGCGCGAACGAGGCCTTACGGGCGCCGAGCCTGCGTCGCACGGCGCCGTTGACGTCGAGCTTCGTCGCGGACAGCACGACGCAGGCCGCGAGCGTCGTCTCGCCGCCGCGCTTGCCCGCGACGACGACGCAGTTCGCGGACGTGTCGAGGAGGTCGGGGCCGTAGTGCTCGACGAACGTCGCGGTGTCCGCCCACTCGGGGTCGGTGTCGACGTGGATCAGCTCGTGCGCGGGCACCGTGCCGCGCCAGTCGCGGACGGCGTCGGCGACGGGCCGGGTGAGCAGGTCGAGGGCCTCGGGGGCGGGCAGGACGTGGTCGAAGGTGCCGATGGGTGCGCGCATGGCGGCACGCTAACAGCCGCCGCGCGCACCGGGACCCGGTGTCTCACCGTACGAAAGGCACCGACACGGCCATGATCATCTCGACGTCCTCGGTCCCGGCGTTGCGGTAGGAGTGCGGGACGCTCGCCTCGAACGAGACGCTCGCCCGCGCGGGCACCACGTGCTCGACGCCGTCCACGACGAGCGTCAGCTCGCCGGTCGTGACATGGACCAGCTCGACGGTCCCCTGCGGATGCGGGTCGGAGTCGCTGCCGTCGCCGGCCACCAGCCGCCAGTCCCACATCTCCAGCGGACCCTCCGCCTCGGTACCGGCGAGCAGGCGGTTGTAACTTCCCGCCTCCGAGTGCCAGAGCCGGACCGCCTGATCCTCCGTCACGATGCGGACGTTCGGGCCCTGTTCGTAGTCGAGCAGCGTGGTGATGCTGACGCCGAGCGCGTCGCCGATCTTCACTACGGTGCCGATGCTGGGGTTCGTACGGGCCTGCTCGATCTGGATGAGCATGCCCCGGCTGACACCCGCGCGGGCGGCGAGCGCGTCGAGGGTGAAGCCGCGCTCGGCCCGCCATTGCTTGACGTTGCGCGCGAGCGCCTGGTTCAGGAGGTCGAGGTCGGCCACGTTCCATCCAGGGTGGGTTCCGAGGTTTCGAGGTTCCGGGGTTCCGGGGTTCCAGGGTTCCGGGGTTCAATATTTTCGATGACAGTGTTCAGTTCATTGGACTACGGTGTGCTGCACTCCAACGTCCAGCAAACTGTACTGCGAGGTCCGGCATGACTGCACTCTTCGCCCTGGCCACCAGCCTCATGTGGGGTCTGGCCGACTTCGGCGGCGGGCTACTGACACGACGAACCCCGGCGCTCACCGTCGTGGTCGTCTCGCAGTCCATCGCGGTGGTCGTGCTCGGCGCGATCGTGCTCGGCACGGGTGCCTGGAGCGAGACGGGACCGCAGTTGTGGTTCGCCGTCGCGGCGGGGCTCGTCGGGCCTGTCGCGATGCTCGCCTTCTACAAGGCGCTCGCGCTCGGCCCGATGGGGGTCGTCTCGCCGCTCGGTTCGGTGGGCGTCGCCGTGCCGGTCGGGGTCGGGCTCGTGCTCGGCGAGCGGCCGGGGGTGCTGCAATTCGCGGGGATCCTCGTCGCGGTGGCGGGTGTGGTGCTGGCGGGTGGGCCGCAGTTCAAGGGGGCGCCGGTGCAGCGGCAGGCGGTGTTCCTCACCCTGCTCGCGGCGTTCGGGTTCGGGGCGGTGATGGCGCTGATCGCGGAGGCGTCGACGACGCTGACCGGGCTCTTCCTCGCGCTGTTCGTGCAGCGGGTGACGAATGTCGTGGCGGGCGGGGCCGCGTTGTACGTGTCCGCGAAGCGTGGGGGGCGGGTGCTCCCGCTGCCGGAGGACGGGGGGTGGCGGCTGATCCGTTCGTCGTTGCCGGCGCTCGCGTTCGTCGGGTTGGCGGATGTGGCGGCCAACGGAACGTATGCGCTGGCCGCGCAGGAGGGGCCGGTGACCGTTGCGGCGGTTCTCGCGTCGCTGTATCCGGTGGTTACGGCGTTGGCGGCGCGCGGGGTGTTGAGTGAGCGGTTGCGTGGAGTGCAAGCCGCTGGCGCGGGGCTCGCGCTGGTCGGAACGGTCCTCCTGGCAGCGGGCTGACCCCGGCACCGTGGTTACGCCCCCGCTGCTCAATCGCCGCAGAGGCTTGATTGGCCCACCCGCTACGCCACGCCTCCCCGTGCGCAACGCCCCACTCCCCACCCATCGCGGTCGACCGCAACCGCCTTGGGCAATCTGCCGCCTGGGGCGGCAGGGTGGGCAAGGCGGCGCACGGTGCGGTGCAACAGGGAACACGGGCGCCGACCCCGGCAAAGCTCCGAAACCCGGTGCGGCGCAACAGGAACGACCGGCACCGACCCCGGCACGGGTCAAAGCCCCCTGCGCGGCGCACACATCAGCACCGGCACCGCTCAGACCCGGTAGCGCCGCAACGCCGGTGCGGCGACCGCGAGCGTGAGCATCGCCAGGACCACCAGGAACCCGCCCCCCGCAACCGCCGCCCCCGCCCCGAAGGCGGACCCCGCCGAACCGTGCAGCACGTCCGCCAACCGCGGACCACCGGCCACGACAACCGTGAAGACGCCCTGCATACGCCCCCGCATCTCATCCGTCGCCGCCGACAACAGAATCGCCCCGCGGAACACCATCGACACCATGTCCGCGACCCCCGCCACCGCGAGGAACACCACCCCGAGCCACAGATTCCCGCTCAGCCCGAACCCGGCCACCGCGAGCCCCCACGCCACGATCGACCCGATGACCATCCACCCGTGCCGCCGCGCCCGCGAGAACGTCCCCGAGAACAAACCCCCGACCACCGCCCCGATCGGAATCGCCGCGAACAGCAGCCCAAGCGCGAGCCCCTCCCCGTACGGCGCGTACGTCTCCGCGGCGAGCTGCGGGAACAGGGCGCGCGGCATGCCGAACACCATCGCGATGATGTCCGCGAGGAAGGACAGCAGCAGCACCTTGTGCGTGGCCATGTACCGGAAACCGTCGACGATCTCCCGCACCCCCGCCCGCTTCTTCGCCACGGCCGCCGCCCCCAACGGCGGCAGCGCCGGCAGCCGGTACACCGCCCACACGGTGACGCACAGCGCGACCGCGTCGATCAGGTACAGCTCGGGCAGGCCGATCACCGGGATCAGGACCCCGGCCAGCAGCGGCCCCATGACCTGCCCCGTCTGCATGACGGTCGAGCCGAGCGCGTTGGCCGCGGCCAGTTGCTCCTCGGGGACGAGCCGCGCGATGGACGCGTTGCGGGCCGGGGAGTTGAGGCCCCAGAACGCCTGCTGCATCGCGAGCAGCACCATCAGCACGGCCACCGAACCGAGCCCGGATATCGCCTGCAGCCAGAACAGCACCGAGGTCACGGCGATGCCGCTGTTGGTGATCAGGAGGAGTTTGCGCCGGTCCATGTGGTCGGCGATCGCGCCGCCCCACAGCGCGAACACGACGAGCGGCACGAGCCCCGCCAGGCTCGCGGCGCCGACCCACGCCGACGAGCCGGTGATGTCGTAGATCTGCTTGGGCACGGCGACGGCGGTGAGTTGGCTGCCGATGGCCGTGACGATGGTCGAGGACCAGAGCCGACGGTAGGCGGGAACCCGCAACGGCCGGGTGTCCATGGCCCACCGCCGCCACCCACGCGGCTTGACCTCACTCCCCGTGCCCTCACCCGCCGCACCCTCGCCCCGCCCGGCGTCACCGGCGCCACCCACCGTGCTCGCCGACCCCGTCCTCCCCACCTGACTCGACTCGCTCGCTCGACCCGACCCGCTCACTCGACCCGACCCGCTCGTCTCGCCCGACCCGCTCGTCCCGCTCGTCCCGCTCGCGCCGCTCGTATCCACGTCTTCCCTGCTGATTGCTCGCTACATCTATCCGGTCCGGGGCTCAGTGTCCCAGGCGTGCTCGTCGTCGAGTGCGGACAGGGCGAGCAGTTGGTCCGGCGTGACCCCCTCCGGTATCGCCCGGGGCGCGGGCGTCCTGAGCGGGGGCTGCCAGCCGGCCTCCGGGTCCCAGCTGCGTACGACGCGTGCGGGCGCGCCCGCGACGACCGCGTGGTCCCGCACCTCGCCGCGCACCACGGCGCCGGCGGCCACCACCACGTTCCGGCCGAGCCTGGCGCCCGGCAGGATCACGGCTCCCGTGCCGATCCAGCAGCCGGGACCGATCTCGACCGGTTCCATCCGGGGCCACTGCTTGCCGACGGGCTCGTGCGGGTCGTCGTAGGAATGGTTGGTGGAGGTGATGTAGACGTACGGGCCCATGTAGACGTCGGAGCCGATGCGCACCGTCGTATCGGCGATGACATGGCTGCCGCGACCGATCACGACGCCGTCGCCGAGGGTGAGGATCGGGTCGGGGCCGAGGTCGAGGTCCGGCATCAGGCCCGCGGTCAGGGTGACTTGTTCCCCGATGATGCAGTGCGCGCCGAGCCGGATCCACGGCTCACCGAACACCGTGCCCTGCGGGAACGCGAGCTTCGTACCGTGCCCGATCGCACCGAACCGGTGCCCGCCGGGCTGCCGCGCGGTGACCGCGCCCTTGCGCTGAACCCAGCGCCATCCGGCCTGTACGAGCCGGTGTCCTGGCCCACCCTTGACGTTCCGCTTCATCGGCACGGCGACACGTTACCCACGCGTATCCACCACTCCCACCTCGCCGAACTGTGATCTTCGCCCTACGGGGCCACAGGTACGGTGCGGTTGGCGCGACACAAAGACGATCACGACAAGACCCAGGGAGCCCGACCCCATGTCCCAGTCCCACGAGCCACTCGTCACCGGCGTCAACGGCAAGGAACCGAAGGTGGACCCGGAGGCGTTCGCCGCCCCGATGTCCGTCCTGGTCGGCGACGTCACGCTGGGCGCCGGCGCGAGCGTCTGGTACGGCGCCGTGCTGCGGGCCGAGTTCGAGCCGATCACGCTCGGCGCCGACAGCAACATCCAGGACAACTGCACGGTCCATGTCGACCTCGGCTTCCCCGCGACGATCGGCGAGCGCGTCTCCGTCGGCCACAACGCGGTGCTGCACGGCTGCACCGTGGAGGACGACTGCCTCATCGGGATGGGCGCGACCGTGCTCAACGGCGCCGTGATCGGGGCGGGTTCGCTGGTCGCGGCGCAGGCGCTGGTGCCGCAGGGGATGGTGGTGCCGCCGGGCTCACTGGTGGCCGGCGTCCCCGCCAAGGTCCGCCGCGAACTCTCCGCGGAGGAACGCGAAATGGTGACCCTCAACGGCACGCACTACGTGGAACTGGCAAAGGCCCACCGCTCGCTGTAGCGCCAGTCCGCGGCAGCGCCCCGGGACCGCAACACCGTCCGGCGATCAGGCACCGGTCGGGCTGGACTCCGGCTCGGCCACCGCCTCATGCTCCGCCGCCATCTTCGCCGCCCGCTTCTTCACGATCAGCATCGAGACGAGCCCGATGAGCACCGCCACCCCGAGCCCCACGTACGAGAACTTCTTCAGCCAGTCCTCCGCGACCACACCCACGTAGTAGATGACGGCCGTCGTGCCGCCGGCCCACACCACGCCGCCCAGGAAGTTCGCGGTGAGGAACTTCCAGTACGGCATGTGGAGAACGCCCGCGAGCGGTCCGGCGAAGATGCGGAGCAGGGCGACGAAGCGGCCGAAGAAGACGGCCCACATGCCCCACTTCTCGAAGGAGCGCTCGGCGGTCGCGACATGTCCTGGGCCGAAGTGCTTGGGGAACTTGCGGCCGAGTTTGGCCAGGAGCGGGCGCCCGCCCTTGCGGCCGATCGCGTATCCGATGGAGTCGCCGATGACGGCGCCCGCGCTGGCGCAGGCGCCGAGGACGACCGGGTTGACGTCGCCGTGCTGCGAGGAGAGCAGCGCCGCGGAGACGAGCACGATCTCGCCGGGCAGCGGGATGCCGAGGCTTTCGAGGCCGATGACGCCGGCCACCAGGGCGTAGATGGCGACCGCCGGAATCGTGTCGAGCCATTCCTGGACGTGCATCGACGTCGCCTCCCGTACCCACCGAAATCTTGCCTGTGCCCGGCGTGCGCTCCCCTCCAGGTACGCGCACGCCGGGCAGCCTACCTGCTCCCTATGACGCGGCCGCGTCCCACAAGGTGCAGTGGTGTGCACGGTGAACATCGGTGGAGACGGTGATCCCGCCCACAGTCGCGGTCTTCAGGGACAGCACGTGACCGGGGGCCTTCCGCTGGTCGGGCACGGCGGGCGCGCCGTCCGCGCGCGGGACGCCCCCGTGGATGAAGGAGCCCCAGTACCGGACCATCCGGTCGGCGAGTACCCGCTGTTCGCTGTCGAGTGGTGAGTCGAGTCCGAAGTGTTTGAAGAGGTATTGGACTTCGTTCACGTGGGTGGCTCCGAAGTCGAACGTCCTGCCCGCCTCCCTGATCGAGGCGAACGGCGGCGAGGTCCGGTCCGCGAACTCGTACGCGTAGACGGGCGGCCCGCTCGCCGCGAGCCGCTCGTCGAGGCGGAGCGCCGGGCACGCCATGAGCTGGTCGCCCTGGGCGGCGGCGTACGCGTGGGTGGGCGACGCGTAGTCGGTCAGGGGGTAGGCGCGCAGGGCCTTCTCCCCTGTCTCCTCTCCGTACGTGTCGGTGAGCGCCTTGGGGTACGCCTGCGCGGTGAGCGGCTTGCCCTGGCCGTCGTACGCGCCGTAGGCGAAGAGGGTGCCCTCGTCCTTGTTGGCGCCGTTGAGTACGGGGACGTGGGCCGAGCGGCCCTCGGCGATCGCGGTCGACGGCTGCCGGGGCAGGAAGGCGCCGCCGGTGACGGGCGCCCAGTCGAATCCGTTCTGCGCGTCGAGGATCTCCTTGGCCGACTTGCCGCGCAGGCACGCCACCGGGTCGGCCACCGGGTCCGCCGCCGTACCGCATCCGGCCTTCTCCGCGAACTTCGCGCCCTCGGCGACGGCTTCCTCGTGCGCGCGGGCCGCGCAGTCCCCGTACGCACCCGATTCGATGATCCCGGCGCGGAACAGGCCGCGGCCGGTCGGCGACGCGAGCTGGGTGCACACCGAGCGGCCGCCCGCGGACTCACCGGCGATCGTGACCCGGTCCCGGTCCCCGCCGAAGCGGCCGATGTTGGCGTGCACCCAGCGCAGCGCCTGCTGCTGGTCCTGGAGGCCGAAGTTGCCGGAGACGCCGTCGGATGCCTGCTTGTCGAGGCCCGCCGCGGCGAGGAAACCCATCGCTCCGAGGCGGTAGTTGACGGTGACGACGACGGTTCCGGTGCGGCGGGCGAAGGTGTCGGGCACGATGTCGGCGCCCGCGCCCGCGGTGAGCCCGCCGCCGTGCAGCCACACCATGACGGGCCGCCCGGCGGAGCCGTCCGGCGCGTACACGTTCAGGTCGAGGCAGTCCTCGGTGTAGGTCGGATCCGGGTATCCGGGGTCCCCACTCGGTGGCTGTACGCACCTGTTGCCGAACCTCGACGCGTCGCGCACGCCGCTCCATGACCGCGCCGGGCGCGGCTCACGCCAGCGGAGTTCGCCGACGGGCCGTTCCGCGTACGGGATGCCGAGGAACTGCCGCCCCTCGTCGGTGTGTTGACCGCGCACCCAGCCGGAGGCGGTGTGCACCAAGGTTCCGCCGCCGGGCCGCTCGGCCGCGTGCGCGGGCACGAGGGCCGTGGCGGCGAGCGCCACCACGGCCGCGAGCACGACACGTATCCGGCCACCGTTCCCTATTCGACCTATTCGGGCTGTTCGGGCTGTTCGGGCTGTTCGGGCTCGCCGCACGTCACTTCCCCCTCTCCCGCTCGACCACCACATCCGTGCGCCGCACCAGGTCACCCGCCGACGCGCCCAGCCACACCGTGCGCTTGCCGGTGCCGAGGACCCAGGTGTGCCGCCCGCTGTCCCACGACGAGATCGTCCGGGGCGCGACCCGCACGGTGACCGGCCGCCGCTCCCCCGCCTCCAACGGCACCCGCCGGTATCCGCCCAACACCCGGACGACCTGGTCGAGTTGGAGGTCCGGCGAGCTGCCCACGTACACCTGGGGCACGGCGACACCCGCCCGCTTCCCGGTGTTGCGCACGGTGAACGACACCTCGATGCCGCGCCCCGTCCAGCGCGCCCGCAGGTCCTCGTACCCGAACGAGGTGTAGGAGAGCCCGTGCCCGAACGGGAACAGCGGCTTCACCTTCTTCGCGTCGTACCAGCGGTAGCCGAGATGGAGTCGCTCCGAGTACTCCTCGACGCCGTTCACGCCGGGGTAGCGGCGCGGGTCTCCGGACATCGGGTGGGTGTCCTCGGACGTCGGGAAGGACTGGGTGAGCCGGCCACCGGCGTCACAGTCCCCGTACAGGACGGCGGCGGTGGCCTCCGCGCCCTCCTGGCCCGGGTAGTACATCTGCAGCACCGCGCCCACCTTGTCGAGCCACGGCATGGTGATCGCGGAGGAGCTGTTGAGCACCACGGTCGTACGGGGATTGGCCTTGGCGACCGCCGCGATCAGGGCCTCCTGGTGGTCGGGCAGCGCCAGCGACGTGCGGTCCTGGCCCTCGGTGGCGTCCTCGTACGCGAAGAGCACCACGTGGTCCGCGCCGCTCGCGGCCCGCACCGCGTCGGCGACATCGCCCGCCCGCGTCACACCGGTCACCCGGCGCAGCCGGAACGTCTGCCCCTTGTCGCCGCCCTTCGCCGTGATCTGCAACCGGTGCGGACCGGCCGCCAGGTCGAGGGACTTGTGGCGCACGGCGAGCGCGTCGGGCGCGATGGAGACGAGCCCGCCACTGAAGAACTCGGCGCTGCCGGGCAGCAGCGGGAACAGTTCGGCGCCGTCGAGCACCACCTTGGGCCGCTCGCCGGAGTAGTGGACGACGAAGGTCCAGGCGTCGGCCTCGTCGACGGTGAGCGTCCCCTCGTACGTCCAGGTCTGCCCGGCCCCGACCGCGCGCTCCTCCAGGTCGACGGCGGGCGCGAGCGCGCCGCCGGGCAGTGCCTTGCCGTAGATGTCGCCGCCGAGCGCGTACGTCACCGAACCGCCGTCGCCCGCACGGTCCTTGATGGCCTGGTACGGGCTGTCGGCGCGGTCGGGGACGACGTGCGCGCTGCCGCCTCCGCTGACGAACGGGACGTACCCGGTGGCTCCGACGACGGCGACGGACCCGCCCTCCGGCAGCGGCAGGGTGCGGTCCTTGTTGCGCAGCAGGGTCGCGCCCGCCTTGGCGATGTCGAGGGCGACGGCGGCGCCCGCCTTCGCGTCCCGCCCCGGCCGGGGCGGCGGCTCCGCGGCGAGAAGGCCGAAGCGTTCCATCACCACCAGGATCCGCCGCACCGCCGCGTCCACCTGCGCCTCGGGCACGGTGCCGTCCGTGACGGCCCGCTTCAGGGCGGCGCCGAACGCGTCCTCGCTCGGCATCTCCATGTCGAGCCCGGCCGCCATCCCCGCGACGGTGGAGTGGGTGGCGTACCAGTCGGTCATCACCCAGCCCGCGAAGTGCCAGCGCCCCCGCAGAATTCCGCTGAGCAGTTCCTTGTTGTCGCAGGCGGGGGTGCCGTTGACCTTGTTGTACGAGCCCATGACCGAGCCGGCACCGGCCTCGACGGCGGCCTCGAAGCCGCGCAGCTCCAGCTCGTACATGGTCTGCTCGTCGGCCCGCACGTCGATCGACATGCGGTCCTTCTCCTGGTTGTTGAGCGCGAAGTGCTTGACGGTGGCGATCAGGCCCTCGCCCTGAATGCCGCCGATCTCCTCGACGACCATGTCGGAGGAGAGCAGCGGGTCCTCGGAGAACGTCTCGAAGTTGCGGCCCGCGTACGGCGTGCGGATCAGGTTGACCATCGGCGACAGCAGCACGTCCTGGCCGAGCGCCCGCCCCTCGCGGCCGATGACCTGTCCGTAGCGGCGGGCGAGCGCCGGGTCGAAGGTCGAGGCGAGGAGGACGGGGGCCGGGAGGGCGGTGGCGTGTTCGGTGACGCGGACGCCGGCGGGGCCGTCGGCGAGGCGCAGGGGCGGGATGCCGAGGCGGGGGACGCCGGGGATGTAGCCGGCCTGGCCGAGGTCGTGCGGGTCCTTGGCGCCGTGCAGGAAGCCGAGCTTCTCGTCGAGGGTGAGCTTGCCGAGCAGCGACTCGACGCGCGGCCCTGCTCCGCGCTCGCGCTCCTCGTCCGCCTCCGCGAGGCTCGGCAGGCCCGCCGTGACGGCGGCGGCGACCATGATCGCCCCGCCCATCCGGCGCAGGGCCGTTCGTCTGGAGATGCCGTCGGGGTTCTTTGCGTTGCTGGTCCCGCTGTCGGGCATGGGCTGTCTCTCCTCGTTGCGTTCGACTGTTAAACGCACTGTGCGACAAATCGGACTTGACGCCTCGTTAGACACCGCAAAAACCGAACGGAAAATATGACTGGCGCTGACTCGTGTCAATGGAACGCACAAGAAAACGCGAGGGGCGCCGACCTCGTGGTCGGCGCCCCTCGCGCGGTGCGGCCTCGGCTCAGCCGCTGCTCAACTATTGGGTCGCAACGTCCAGACGACGGTCATCTCGCCGGTCACGGCCCCGTCCTCACGCGTGATCGCGATGGCCACCGGGAACTCCGGACGCTCGCCCGCGTCGAGCTCGGCGACCACGTCGGCGGCCGGACGGCCGAGCGTCGCGGTGGCGGTGACCGGGCCCATCGCCAGCTTCTTGTACGCGATGTCGGCGCTCACGGCGAGCGGCACCGCGCGGGAGAGCTGCTCGCCGAAGGCGGCGAGCACGATGGCGCCGCTCGCGGACTCGCCGAGCGTGAACATCGCGCCGGCGTGCGGCCCGCCCACGTGGTTGTGGTAGTCGGCCTGGTCGGGCAGCGAGACGACGGCCTTCTCGGGCGTCGTCTCGTGGAACTCGAGGTTCAGGGTGCGGGCCATCGGCACCGTGGCGGCGAGCATCTCGCCGATGGACATCTGATCTGCGCTCATGCATGGAATGTTACCCGTGGGTAGCAAGCTTGACCATCCCTCCGCCACCCCTCGCGAGAGCAGGCAAATCAGGATGTGACCGACCAATCGTCCGGTGTCCGGGGAAACGGTTTGTCGATTCGGGCCGATGGCGGCGATAGTCCCCCAGTGACCTCTGCCTCCGCCCCCGACACCGGGCCCGACACCGGCCCCGCCCCGAAGCGTCCACGACTGCGCCCCACGTGGGCCGGGCGGAACTACACGCTGTTGTCCGTCTCGGCGGTCGTCACGACCCTCGGGGCGCACGGCGCGCTGATCGCGTCGGCGTTCGCGGTGCTCGACGCGGGCGGCGACGGCGGCGACGTCGGCCTGGTGGCGGCGGCGCGCACGCTCTTCCTCGTGGTGTTCCTGCTGGTCGGCGGCGCGGTCGCGGACCGCCTGCCGCGCCACCACGTGATGGTCGCGGCGAACGCCCTCAACTTCCTCTCCCAGGGCGCCTTCGCGCTGCTCGTCCTCCAGGGCGATCCGAAGCTGTGGCAGATGATGGCGCTCAGCGCGCTCGGCGGCACCGGCCAGGCGTTCTTCAATCCGGCCGCCGAGGGCATGCTGATGGCCTCGGTCTCCGGGGAGCAGGCGAGCCGCGCGTTCGCCCTGTTCCGGATGGGGATGTCCGGCGCGGGCGTGGGCGGCGCCGCGCTCGGCGGCGCGATGGTCGCGGCGTTCGGGCCCGGCTGGGTGCTGGCCGTGGACGCGGTGGCGTTCCTGGTCGCGGGCGGGCTGCGGATGTTCCTCGACGTGCGCCACATACCGCCGCGCGAGCCGGGCGGCGGGCTGCTCGCCGACATGCGGGACGGGTGGCGGGAGGTCGTCGGGCGGCCGTGGCTGTGGACGATCGTCGCCCAGTTCGCGATCGTGGTCGCGGTGGTGGGCGCGGCCGAGTCGGTGTTCGGGCCGCTGGTGGCGCGCGACGAACTGGGCGGGGCGGGGCCCTGGGGCCTGGCGCTCGGCGCGTTCGGTGTCGGCACGATCCTCGGCGGGCTGCTGATGATGCGCTGGAAGCCGAAGCGCCTCCTCTTCGCGGCGACCCTCTCGGTCTTCTCCCTCGCCCTCCCCTCGGCGGCCCTCGCCATCCCGGTGCCGCTCGGCTGGCTGATCGCCGTGATGTTCGTGTCCGGCGTCACCATCGAGATCTTCGGCGTCTCCTGGATCACCGCCCTGCACCAGGAGATACCGGAGGAGAAGCTCTCCCGCGTCTCGGCCTACGACTGGTTCGGCTCGGTGGCGATGGTGCCGCTGGCCACGGCGCTCGCCGGTCCGGCGGAGTCGGCGTTCGGGCGGACGGCCTCGCTGTGGGGCTGCGCGGCGCTGGTCGTCCTCGCGACGGCGGCGGTCCTCTTCGTACCGGACGTACGTCATCTGCGCCGCCGCGAGACGAGCCCGGCCAAGGTCGCCGAGGGCGGCCCGACCGCCCCGGACCCCGTCACCCCACGCTGAACGAACCTCCCGGCGGCTCCGGCGAAGGCACCGCGTCCGCATCGGCGACCGGCTTCGCGTCACCGACGAAACGGCGCAGCGCGACGCCGTGCTCCACGCGCGCGGGGAACGCGTCACGGGCGGTGCGCCGGGCCAGCTCCGCCACGTCCAACTCCTCCCGGGAGGCGAGCAGCACCGCGTTCCCGAACCGCCTCCCCCGCAGCACGGCGGGCTCCGCGACGAGCGCGACGTGCGGGAACACCGCCGAGAACGTGGCCAGCTGAGACCTCAGGAACGCGAAGGGCGCGCCGTCCGCGAGGTTCGCCGCGTACGTCCCGCCCGGCCGCAGCACCCGCGCCACCTGACGCGCGTACGCCAGGGTCGTGAACGGCGCGGGCACCCGGGATCCGCCGAACACGTCCGCCACCAGCACGTCCACGGACCCGTCGGCCGCCGCCTCCAGCCACCCCCGCCCGTCGGCGCCGTGCACCGCGATGCCCGAGCCGTCCGGCAGCGGCAGGTGTTCGGCGACGAGCGCGAGCAGCCCCCGGTCCGCCTCCACGACGTCCTGCCGGGAGCCGGGCCGGGTGGCGGCGACGTACCGCGGCAACGTCAGCGCACCCCCGCCGAGGTGCAGCACATCGAGCGCCGCGCCCTCGTCCCCGAGGCAGTCCACCACGTGCCCGAGCCGCCGCGCGTACTCGAACTCCAGGTGGGCGGGGTCGTCCAGGTCGACATACGACTGCGGCGCCCCGTCCACCGTGAGCAACCAGGCCCGCCGCCGGTCGACGTCGGGCAGCAACTTGGCGGTGCCGTAATCGACATCACGGACAACGGGTATCGGCTCGGGCTCACCGTCGGCTGCGTTCACGCCCCTATTGTGCCGGTCACATTCAAACCCCTGCGGCGATTGAGCAGCGGGGTCCGGGGCAGAGCCCCGATCTTTTGAACCCCAGCGGCGGGTGAGCACGATCAAGCCCCGCCGGCGATTGCGGCGCGGGGCCCAGGGCAGAGCCCCGATCTCTTGAACCCCAGCGGCGGGTGAGCACAATCAAGCCCCGCCGGCGATTGCGGCGCGGGGCCCGGGGCAGGGCCCCACGACCGCAACCACTCACCCCACCGACGTCACGGTGCCCGCACCAACCGTCCGCCCACCCTCACGGATCGCGAACCCGAGCCCCGCCTCCAACGGCACATCCCGCCCCAGCTCGACCGCCATCGTGACCGTGTCCCCGGGCAGCGCAAACCCCACCTCCCCAAGGTCGACGTCCCCGACCACATCGGCCGTACGCAGGTAGAACTGCGGCCGGTACCCGGTGGAGACAGGCGTCGCACGCCCACCCTCCGCCGCCGACAACACGTACACCCGCGCGGTGAAGCGCCTCGCGGGCCGCACACTCCCCGGCTCGGCGACGACGAACCCCCGCCGCACCGCGTCCCGCGCGACCCCGCGCAGCAGCAACGCCACGTTGTCCCCCGCCTGCGCCTCCGCCATCGGCTTCCCGAAGGTCTCGACGCCGGTGACGACGGTCTCGGCCTCCTCACCCGTGCCGTAGACCCGCACCTTGTCCCCGACCCGTACGCGCCCGCGCTCGACGGCCCCCGTCACCACGGTCCCGCGCCCACTGATCGTCATGACGTTCTCGACCGACAGCAGGAACGGCGCGTCCACATACCGCTCCGGCATCGGAACGTACGTGTCCACCGCGTCCAGCAACGCCTCGATCGCCGCCGTCCAACGCCCGTCCCCCTCAAGGGCCTTGAGCCCGGACACCCGCACCACCGGCACGGAGTCGCCCCCGTACCCGTGCGCGGACAGCAGCTCCCGCACCTCCAACTCGACGAGGTCCGTGAGTTCGTCGTCACCGGCGTCCGCCTTGTTGAGCGCTACGACGATGTGGTCCACGCCCACCTGCCGCGCGAGCAGCACGTGCTCGGCGGTCTGCGGCATGATCCCGTCGAGCGCGGAGACGACGAGGATCGCCCCGTCGAGCTGGGCGGCGCCCGTGACCATGTTCTTGACGTAGTCGGCGTGGCCCGGCATGTCCACGTGCGCGTAGTGCCGGGTGTCGGTCTCGTACTCGACGTGCGCGATGTTGATGGTGATGCCGCGCTGCGCCTCCTCCGGCGCCTTGTCGATGCGGTCGAACGGGACGAACGTGCCCGCGCCGCGCTCGGCGAGGACCTTGGTGATCGCGGCGGTCAGGGTCGTCTTGCCGTGGTCGACGTGGCCCATCGTGCCGATGTTGAGGTGGGGCTTGGTACGCACGTATGCCGTCTTGGGCATGGCGATGAGGTCCCTTCGGGAACTTCAGTGGATGAAGAAGATGAAGAGTGGTGGCCTCCGAGCCGGATCCGGGACGGTCCGAGACGGAGGCGGGGACCCCTGAGCCGTACCGACCCTCCCCCTGCGGGGTCCGCCGGAATGTCCGGAGAGGGTCAGCTTCGCGCGCCGTCAGTCGCGGCGGCGGTCAGGAAGACGGCAGCCCGAGCAGCGTCCGCGACTGCGGACAAAGCTGCGAGAAAGGCGTGCCGGAACATGTGCCAGATCTTCGCCGACCCGGCGCCGCCCGTCGACCGAATTTCCGCGCGCCGAAGCGCACGTGACGCTCCTCGCAAGTAGGGCAAGAGCCGGGAAAGTGAGACACAACCTACGGCGATCTTATGTATGGGTCGGTTAGTCTCCCCGGATGTTCGAGACCGTCCCCGCCCGACCCGCCCGCGCCGCCGGGCTCGCCGCGCGCTTCGGCCAGGCCCTGCTGTCCCCGTGGTCGCGGCTTTCGATGCTGGTGGTGCTGCTGACCGCGGGCGCGACGTGCGTGCTGCTCTTCGAGCCGCAGCGGCTGATCACGCAGGGCTGGCCACCAGCGGTGAACGGAGCGGCGGCGGTCGTCCTCTTCGCGGCGGCGTACGGAGTGTGCACGGTCGCGTTCGTACCGAGACCCCTGCTCAATCTGGCGGCGGGCGCCCTCTTCGGCTCCCAGCTGGGTCTGGCCGGCGCGATCGGTGGCACGGTGCTCGGGGCCGGGCTCGCCTTCCTGCTCGGCCGGCTGCTCGGGCAGGACGCGCTGCGCCCGCTGCTGCGCGGACGCTGGCTGAAGGCGGCTGACGGGCAGCTCAGCAAGCATGCCTTCCGGTCGACCCTGGCGACCCGGCTGTTCCCCGGCTTCCCGTTCTGGGCGGTGAACTACTGCGCGTCGATCTCGAAGATGAGCATCGTCCCGTTCCTGCTCGCGACGGCGCTCGGCTCGATCCCGAACACGGCGGCGTACGTGGTGGCGGGCGCCCGCGCCTCGACGCCCACGTCGCCGCTGTTCCTGGTCGCGATGGGCTTCATCGTCGTCACGGGGTGCGCGGGCGCGGTCGTGGCGTGGTGCAAGCGTCATCAGCTGCGGCAGCGGACGGAGCCGGTCGAGACGGTCGAAGCGGGAGAGACGATCGAAGCGGGAGAGACGGTCGAGACGCGGCAGGGCTGACCGGCTCGGGCTCGCCCTTGAGTCCCCGGCCGAGGCACAGCGTCACCGCGACGGACGCCGCGGCGAGCACCGTCATCGCGGTCGCGGGCGAGGTCAGCTGAGCCAGCGCGCCCGCCACCAGAGCCCCCACGCCCTGCATGGTCAGCATCCCCGCGGTGTGCAGGCCGAGCGCGTGCCCGCTCAGGCTCTCCGGGGTCAGCGCCATCAGCCGCTCCTGCAGCAGCAGACTCGCCGAGAAGCCGATCGAGGCGAGGGCCACCGCCGCCACGGCGAACGGCATCGCGGGGCGCACGGCGAACACCAGGTACGGTGCGGCCAGCAGCAGCCGCAGCGGCGCGGCGAGCCGGGCCCGCCACCGGGGCGGCAGGAAGCGTCCGGTGAGGACGTCCCCGGCGAGCATGCCGAGTGCCGCGCTCGCGAGTAGTACGCCCGCGTGCCCGGTGTCGTACGGGACGAAGAGCGCCTCGCAGCCGACGATCAGCCCGTTGGGCACCCACAGCGCGAGGTACACGTAGCGGCGCGGCACCGAGGACCACAGGGCGGCGTTGCCGCGCATCGTCTCGCGCGGGGACGGGCGTCCGGCGGCGCGCGCCGGGTGCCGGGAGAGGCCGAAGCGCGCGACCGCGGCGGCGAGCATGTAGAGCCCGGCCCCGACGAGGAGGGTGCCGCGCGCCGACAGCACGGCGACGAGCAGCCCGCCCGCCGCGTACCCGAGGATCTGGCAGACGCCCGCGCTCATGTTGAGGACGGAGCGGCCGAGGAGATAGCCGTCGCGGGCGAGGATGTCGGTGAGCATGCCGTACCGGACGCCGCCGCCGAGCGCGGCGGGCACACCCTGGACGAGGACGATCCCGAGGGCCGCCGCCGTCGGCAGGCCGGGCGTCGCCTGCACGGCGGTGGCGAGCCCGAGGAAGAGCGCGAGCGCGACAAGGGCGGCGCGCGGCGGCACCCGGTCCGCGGCCGACAGCAGCGTGAGCGCGCCGACGACCTGGGCGAGCGAGGGCCCGAACATCGCGAGCGCGGACAGCAGCGGCGAGCCGGTCGAGGCGTAGACGAGCGAGCCGAGCGCGAGCCCGCTCACCGTCTGCCCGGCGACCTGGAGCGAGACGGCGGCGAAGAGAGCGGGATATTCGGGCGTACGGAACAGGCCCCGGTAGGTGTCCATGCCGGGAGGCTGCGGGGTGCGGCGGGACGGCCGTTAATGTTTCGCGGACCGGCGAAAGGTTCCTCGATACACCGATGCGCCGGTACGTCGATACACCGATACACCGATACGCGGAGGGGGCGGCGGGTCATGGGTGTCTGGCAGGTCGACGCCGACACGCTCGCGGGCAGCCGGTTCGTCGTGTCGCGGCTCGCCGAGGCGACCGCGAGCCTGCGCAAGCTCGCCGACCCGGTCGCCGCGCACCCCGGCGAGCGGCGCTGGCTCGACGCGCACCTGCCCGGCTACCGCGCCCGACTCGCCGCGGAGCCGGCGACGGCGCTGCTCCTGGACACGGCGTTCGGGGCCCGGTGGATCGCCGACTTCATGACGCCCACGCCGGACGGCGCCCGCGAGGACGACCTGGCCGACGGCCTCGCGCGGATCCGCGCCACACCGCCGGAGGCCGTCCGCGCCGACCTCGCGGTCTCCTCCCCCGGCCGGCTCCCCGACGCACTCGCCCGCGCCGACGACCTCGCGGAGCGCGCGGCGACGCTGCTGGCGTGGGTGTGGCGGGAGACGGTGCTGCCGGAGTGGCCGCGCCGCCGCCGGGTCATCGAGGCCGATGTCCTGGCCCGGACAAGGGAGTTGACGCGGGGCGGCTGGGCGGCGGCCTTCGGCGGGATGCGGCCCACGATGGGCTGGCTCGGCGAGGGCCGGCTGCGCATCAACGCCCACGACTACCCGCCCCGTGACATCTCCGGCACCCGGCTCCTCTTCGTCCCGGTCACCCCGCAGCAGGGCTGGGTGTCGTGGCGGGATCCGGCCGACCGGTACGCCGTGGTCTACCCGTGCGCGGGCGCCCTCGCGGACGCGGACCGTACGGTGCCGCCCGACGGCCTCGCGGCGCTGCTCGGCACGGCCCGCGCACAGGTCCTCGCCCTCCTCGAACACCCCCTCACCACCACGCAGTTGGTGGCCCTGACCGGCCAGGGTCTCGGCTCGGTGGGCCGTCATCTGAAGGTGCTGCACGGGGCCCGGCTCGTAGCGCGCCGCAGGGCGGGCCGCTCGGTCCTCTACTTCCGTACGCCGACGGGAGACGCCCTTCTGACGGCGCAACGGGACGGTCGGTGAAGACCTCGCGCACGCCCTTGTGGTGATCCCGTCACTTTCGAGCGCTACCCTGCCCCACGCGAACCCCTGGGGGGGAGTTCGCACCGCCCGTCCCGTCCCGCCCTGCCCTGCCCTGCCCCGGCCCGCGTTCGCGGCCGGTTCCGTCGAGCACCTGGATCGCGTAGCCACCTCATGTCCTGGTTCGAATCATTCGTCCTCGGCCTCGTCCAGGGACTCACCGAATTCCTGCCGATCTCGTCGAGCGCCCATCTGCGCCTCACGGCCGCGTTCGCGGGCTGGCACGACCCGGGTGCGGCCTTCACCGCGATCACCCAGCTCGGCACCGAGACAGCAGTCGTCATCTACTTCCGCAAGGACATCGCCCGCATCATCTCCGCGTGGTTCAAGTCCCTTACGGACAGGACGATGCGCGGCGACCACGACGCGCAGATGGGCTGGCTGGTGATCGTCGGCTCGATCCCCATCGGAGTGCTCGGTGTGACGTTCAAGGACCAGATCGAGGGCCCGTTCCGCGATCTGCGGCTCACGGCGACGACGCTGATCGTGATGGGCGTGGTCCTCGGCGTCGCCGACCGGCTCGCGGCCCGCGACGAGGCGGGCGGCCGGCACCGCGCGGCCCGCTCCCGCAAGGAACTCAAGGACCTCACCGTCAAGGACGGCCTGATCTACGGCCTGTGCCAGGCGCTCGCCCTCGTCCCCGGCGTCTCCCGCTCCGGCGCGACGATCTCCGGCGGCCTCTTCCTCGGCTACACCCGCGAGTCGGCGGCCCGTTACTCCTTCCTCCTGGCGATCCCGGCGGTCCTCGCCTCCGGCGTCTTCGAGCTGAAGGACGCGAGCGAGGGCGGCCATGTCTCCTGGGGCCCGACCGTCTTCGCCACGCTGATCGCCTTCGGCGTCGGCTACGCGGTGATCGCCTGGCTGATGAAGTTCATCTCGACGCGCAGCTTCATGCCGTTCGTCTACTACCGGATCGCCCTCGGCATCGCCCTGTTCGTCCTCGTCAGTGTGGGCGTCCTCAGCCCGCACGCGGCGGAGTCGGCGGGCTGAGAGACTTCCGGGAGTCGAGTCGGCGCAAGCGGAAGAGACGGGGTGGGCGTGGCATGAAGGCGGTGCGGTTCCACGAGTACGGCGGGATCGACGTGCTGCGGGTCGAGGACGTGGCGCGGCCCGTCCCGAAGGCCGATCAGGTGCTGGTCGAGGTGCGGGCCGCCGGGATCCAGCCCGGTGAGGTGAGCATCAGGACGGGGTTTCTGCACGAGCGGTGGCCGGCCACGTTTCCGTCCGGGCAGGGCAGTGACCTGGCCGGGGTTGTGGTCGAAGTCGGGGCGCGGGTGCGGGACTTCAAGGTCGGGGACGAGGTCGTCGGGTTCACGCACCGGCGGGCCAGCCACGCGGAGTACGTGGTCGTCGACGACGTGAATGTGGTGCACCGGCCGGAGGGGCTGCCGTGGGATGTGGCGGGGGCCCTGTACGTCGCCGGGGTCACCGCGTACGCGTGCGTGTGGGCCGTGGACCTGGGGGCCGGTGACACCGTCGTGGTGTCCGGTGCGGCGGGCGGCGTCGGGGCGTTCGCCGTGCAGCTCGCGCGGCGGCACGGCGCCACGGTGATCGGCCTGGCCAGCGAGGCCAACCACGGCTGGCTGAAGGAGAAGGGCGTGATCCCCGTCGCGTACGGGGACGGGGTGCGGGAGCGGGTCCTGGAGGCGGCCGGCGGCAGCGGCGGCAGCGTTGACGCGTTCATCGATACGTACGGCAGCGGATACGTAGAACTCGCCGTGGAGTTGGGCGTGCGGCCCGGGCGTATCAACACGATCCGCGACTGGGAGGTCGCGGCACGGGTCGGCGCCCGGACCTATGGGGAGGGCGCGGCGGCCAGCGCCGTCGTGCTCGGTGAACTGGCCCGCCTCGCCGCGCGCGGAGAGCTGGAGGTGCCGATCGCGCGCGGCTATCCACTGGAGCAAGTGCGCGATGCCTTCCGCGAGTTGGAGAAGCGGCACACCCACGGGAAGATCGTGCTCAGGCCGCGCCCCGCATGACGCCTACGTGAACACGTGCGACCAGTAGCGCGCCTTGTAGAAGCGCGCCCCGGTGCGGACCGAGTCCGCGCGGCCGGAGAAGCCGACCGTGTCGTTCCACCACACGTCCGCGCTGGGGGCGTCGACCCAGAAGTATGTGCCGTCGGGGAGGCGGCCGAACGACTTGGTGAAGGACCAGTCGTAGATCTTGGTCGGGGATGCCAGGCTCCACGTGCCCGTCGCCGCGTCGTACGCGGGGGTGGCCTGCCAGATGCCGTGATCGGGGTTGACGCTGCCGCCCACCGTGTAGAAGACGTTGGCGGAGGCGTAGTCGGGCTGGATGTCGTGCGCGGTGCCGCCGAAGGTCACGGAGGCCACCTTCGTCAGGCCGGTGATGATGTCGCTGGCGTTGGTGACGAGCCGATAGGCGCGCAGTTCGTTCAGGCCGGTGGCGAGGAGCAGTTCGTGTTCCTTGTCCCACAGCACGCCGTGCGCGTCCGGGAATCCGACGCTGATGCTGCTGCCGTACGCGGTCGGGGGCGTGCCTCCGTGAGTGCTGGGCACGAACACATTGATGCCGCCGCCGGACTGGTAGGAGCTGCTGAAGACCCGGGCCCGTGAGCAGGCCGTGACGATCGCTCCGTGGTTCTCTATGCGTTCGACCGAGTGCGGGTTGCCCGGCACCACGGCGGTCCAGACGACCGCCTTGTCGCTCTCCCTGATCATGGCGGCCCGGCCGCCCCTGCTCGCGGTACCCGAGGCCGTGCACAGCGACACGTAACCCCACTTGGCGGTGGAGCGCCGCTTCACGTCGGAGAGGCCGATCCAGCTCGCGTCGCCGTCCGGGGCGGACCAGTACCAGTCCGGTGTGCCGTTCCAGTCGGTGCTGCCGTTACTGAACCGCTGTATCTGGTTGGCGGACTGTTCGACGGTCACGATCGGGTAGTCCGCGGCGAACGCCGACCCTTCCATCCCCACACCTCCCGCTGTGGTGAGCCCCGCGAGAACCGCTCCACGCAGCAGTTGTCGTCTTCGCAACTCCCTTACCTCCATTGCCTGGAGACGCCGTGGGGGGCGGCGACGTCACCGTGGCACAGAGGCAACCGGAGTAACAGGGGGCATCACCCTGGACACTCACCGGGCATCCCCCATGGTGTCACCAGGGCAGCGGGCCCTCGGCCGATGTGTACGTACCGGTCGGCCCGTCGGGACCGACCAGCGCCATGCGGACGACGATCTCCGCGCCCTGCTCGACGGTCTGCACGCCCGTGTTGCCGTTGAGGTCGGTCTTGGTGAAGCCGGGCTCGACGGCGTTGATCCGGATCTCCGGGAACGCCTTCGCGTACTGCACGGTCACCATGTTCACGGCCGTCTTGGAGGCCGGGTAGGCGATGCCGGGGTAGGCGGCCGCCGGGTTGTCCGGGTCGCAGGCGCCGGTCAGCGAGGCCAGGCCGCTGCTGAGGTTGACGACGACGGGGGCGGCGGAGCGGCGCAGCAGCGGCAGGAAGGCGTGGGTGACGCGGACGGTGCCGAAGACGTTCGTCTCGAACAGCGGGCGCAGCGTGTCCACGGTCTCGTCGGCGGGGAGCACGATGCCGTTGCCCTCGGTGCGGCCCTCGATGCCGGCGTTGTTGATCAGTACGTCGAGGCCGCCGTCGGCCTCGATCTGCTTCGCGGCGGCCGCCACGGAAGCGTCGTCGGTGATGTCGATGACGACGTGGCGGGCGCCGAGCTCCTCGGCGGCGCGGCGGCCGCGCTCAGGGTCGCGGGCCCCTACGTACACGGTGTGACCTGCGGCGACGAGTCGGCGGGCGGTTTCGCGGCCGAGGCCCTTGTTGGCTCCGGTGATCAGTGTGGTGGTCATGTGTCCAGGCTGCGCCAGGCGCGGGCCCGCGACCAGCCGTCCCGTCTTCCTGGGACTGCCGATACCAGGAAGATCCGTACGGGACGGGGCACAGTAGTGGCATGGCAACACCTCAGGCGCGCCTCGGAGATTTCGGCGACACGGTGCGGCGCTGGCGGGACCGGATCCCGCCGGAGGCCGCGGGGATCGCCGCCGTGGGGCAGCGGCGGGCGGCGGGGCTGCGCCGCGAAGAGCTGGCGCTGCTCGCCGGGATCTCGGCGGACTACGTCACCCGTCTCGAACAGGGCCGCGCCACCCACCCCTCGGACCAGGTCGTGGAGGCCCTGGCCCGCGCGCTGCGCGTCTCCGAGGCCGAGCGCGAGCATCTGTTCCGGCTCGCGGGTCTCGCCCCGCCCGGCCGGGAGACGGTGCCGGGGCGGCTCACGCCGAGCGCCCGGCGCCTCCTCGACCGGCTGCCGGAGACGCCGGTCGCGGTGTTCGACGCGGCGTGGACGCTGCTGCTCGCGAACCCGCTCTACACGGCGCTGCTCGGCGAGCGCCCCGAGTGGGGCGGGCACGGGCGCAACGGCGTGTGGTGGACGTTCCTCGGACCGGCCAGCCGGGTCCGGCAGTCCCCCGACGCCCGGCAGGCCATGGAGACGGCCCTGGTCTCGGACCTGCGGACGACCGCGAGCCGCTACCCGCTCGACCCGCGCCTGCACACCCTCGTCGACGAACTGCGCACCCGCAGCCCGCGCTTCGCCGAGCTGTGGGACTCGGGCGCGGTCGGCCGGCACGCCGCCGCGCGCAAGACGATCGACCACCCGCAGGCGGGTCCGCTGACCCTGGACTGCGACATCCTCACGGCGGCGGGCGACGACCTGCGCTTCATGCTCTACACGGCCGAGCCCGGCACCCCGGACGCGGACGCCCTGCGGCTGCTCGCGACGACGGTGCTGCCCACCCTGATCGGCGCCTGACCAGGGGTTGCGCCAACTCCTTTACAGCAACGGTCACTTGATGCGCAGGACCGCTCGCCGAGGGTTCCCAACCGGCCACCCCGCACGTAGCCTTGGCACATGCCGCCCGTCACATCTTGTCCAGTGCGGTCTGCCGAGGAAGTCAACGAGCAGATCCGCGGTCTGTGGCTGCGCACCGGGGGCCGGCTCAGCGCCGAGCAACGTTCCGAGTACGCGCTCCTGGTCACGGAGTGGGCCGACGCGATGCGCGCGGAGCTCCGGCGGGCCGTCGTGGAAGCGGCCTGAGCCCCGGTCCGCTCAGCGTCCCCCGGCCACCCTCAGCACGGTCCCCGTCGCGTACGACGCGTCCGAAGACAGCAGCCAGGCGATCGCCCCGGCGATCTCCTCGGCCGTCCCCGGCCGCCGCAGCGGAATGCCCGGCGCCGCCTCGCGGGCGATGTCGGGGGTGCCGCTGGTGGCGTGGATCTCGGTGTCGACGATGCCGGGCGCGACGCCGTTGACCCGCACGCCCACCGGGCCGAGCTCCTTGGCGAGGCCGAGGGTGACCGTGTCCACGGCCGCCTTCGACGCCGCGTAGTGCACGTACTGGCCGGGGCTGCCGAGCGTGGCGGCGCCGGACGAGACGTTCACGATGGCGCCCGCGCCCGCCGCCGTCATGTCCCGCGCGGCGCGCCTGCAACACAGCAGCACACCGAGGACATTGACGTCGAGGACGCGGCGGAAGTCCTCGGTGCGCGCCTCGGCGAACGGGCCGACCGGCGCGGTGACGCCCGCGTTGTTCACGAGCCCGGTGAGCGGGCCGAGTTCCGCCACGGCCTCGTCGAACATCCGCTCCACGTCGGCCTCTTGGGATGTGTCGGCCTGGACGACGACGCAGCGGGCGCCCTCCGCGCGGACGGCCTCCGCGGTGCGCTCGGCGGCGTCCTTGTCGCTCACGTAGGACAGCGCGACGTCGTGCCCTTCCCGGGCGAGGCGCAGCACGGTGGCGGCGCCGATGCCGCGGCTGCCGCCGGTCACGAGCGTGGTGGGGCGGGTCAAGGTGGCCTCCTGGTCAGGGCTGCGTCGCCCCCGTGGACCGGGTCGCGGCCACGCGGACGATGATCATGTCGCGCCGGGCGCACCGTACCAGCGCCACTTCTCACGCCGCTCCTTGCCCTCCAGGTCGCCGCGGCCCGTGGCCCACAGCAGCGTCGCCCATGGTGCGGTGTCACGGGGGACGTCGGGGAAGAGGCGGTGCAGCGTGCGCGCGCACAGTCCGGCCGGTGGCTCGAATTCGACGCCGAGGCCGAGCGCCAGGTCGTGGGCGTGCACCAGCGTCTCGACGACGCCCATCGCGGCGAAGCCCTCCGGGTCGGAGGCGCCGAAGACGTGGAAGCCGCGGGCGGTCTCCGGTGTCGCGCGGACCACGGCGGCGAGGATGCCGCCGCCGGCCTCCAGCGCCCGGAACATCGCGGTCGGCCCCGCGTCGAGGTCGACGGTGATGGTGTTGTCCGGCCCGTCGGAGCGGCGCCGACTGTAGCCCCAGCGCACGTAGTCGTCCGCCATGGGTCGCAGCGAGCCGATCTGCGCCGCGTAGAAGAAGAGGTCGTCGACGAGGTGCTCGCCGGTCTCCCAGCACGTCCACTCGAGCGGGCCCGCCGGTACGTTCCAGTCGGCGTCGGCGGCCGGGGCCAGTGCGGCGACGGCGAGCGCGACCGCTTCGGCGACGTCGTCGGCGGTGACGGGGGCCAAGGAGGCGTTCGGTTCGGCTGACATGGGGCGACCGTAACAACGAACTCCACGACCGCCCCATGGATTTACCGACACCCTGGACGGCCCCCTGGGCCAAGTTCCGGACCGGGTTCCGGGCCGACGCCCTGGACCGGGTTCTGGGCTGAGTTCCGGGCCGACGCCCAGGACCAGCGTCCCGGCACGGCGCCCCGGACAGCCCCGGCCCGGCACCGCGACCCGGCGCCCCGGTCCGGCGTCAGCCCTTGCCTTGTCCCGCCTTCTTCGAGAGGCGCCGCTTCTGGCGCGGCGTCAGCTCCTTGCGTGCGGTCTGCTTCTCGTACGCGGCCCTGCGATCGGCGTTGTTCATCAACTACCCCCTGTTTCCCGGCCAGTTGACCGGATCTTCGTCCGCGCCATCCTACCCACCGGCATTCCGGCCCCGCACGACTCTTGGCTCTGTGCACCGGGGGCCCGAAACTGAGCCGATGACGCAGCGTGTGGAACTCGCGACCGTCCTCGACCGGCTCGCCGTCGACGAGTTGGTGACGGACTACGCCGCGGCCGTGGACGACGGGGACTGGGCCGCGTACCGCGCCCTGTTCGAACCGAACGGCCGCGCCGACTACCGGGAGGCGGGAGGGGTGGAGGGCAGCGCCGAGGAGATCGCGGCGTGGCTTTCGACGACGATGGAGCTGTTCCCGATGCGCCAGCACCTGATCGTGAACCGACGGATCCGCTTCGACACCGTCGACCGCGACATCGGCGACACGGCCCGCGTCCGGGCCGACTACTTCAACCCGATGCGCTTCGCGGGCGACGGCGACTCGACGGCCCCCGACTTCATCTGCGGCGGCCGGTACGCCTTCGATCTCATGCGTACGGAAAATGGTTGGCGATTGCACCGGGTGACGGTCTACGAGAAGTGGCGCCGCGTCCCCCGGCGGGCCGAGACAGGCAGCTGACCGCTCCCCCGCCCCGCCCGGCGCGCACTGTCGTCGATCACCTGCGGCGCGCACACTGAGGGAACTGGGCAAACCGTACAACGTACGGCGTACGAGTCGGGAGGCGCGGCGGATGGAGCGGTGGCGGCAGCGGCTCGACACCTCGCCCTGGTGGCGGGGCGCCGCGGCGGTCGGCGCGGGCGCGCTGCCCGCGCTCGCGTTCCCGGCGCCTTCGCTGTGGTGGCTCGCGTACGTCGCGCTCGTGCCGTGGATGCTGCTCGCGCGCTCGGCCGCGACACCGCGCCGGGCGGCTCTCGACGGCTGGCTCGGCGGTCTCGGGTTCATGCTGGCGGTGCACCACTGGCTGCTGCCGAGCCTGCACGTGTTCACAGTCGTCCTCGCGGCGCTGCTCGGCGCGCTGTGGGCGCCGTGGGGGTGGCTGCTGCGGCGGCTGCTGCACGGCACCCCGACACCGGGGCAGGCGGCGACCGCGCTCGTCGCCGTCCCCTCGGCGTGGCTGATGGTCGAACTGGTCCGTTCCTGGGAGGGCTTGGGCGGCCCGTGGGGCCTGCTCGGCTCCAGCCAGTGGGAACTGGTGCCCGCGCTGCGGCTCGCGTCGGTGGGCGGGGTGTGGCTGGTGAGCCTGCTGGTGCTGGTCGTCAACACCGGTGTGACACTGCTCGTCGTCGCGCGCGGCGCCCGGGCTCCTGCGGTGGCCGGGCTCGTCGCGACGGTCACGGTCACCGGGGCCGCGTGGGCGTGGGCGCCGCGGCCCGAGACGGACGGGCGGGCGCGGATCGCGGTGGTGCAGCCGGGGGTGGTCGACGGCATGGGCAGCATTCAGCACCGCTTCGACCGCGAGGTGGCGCTGACCCGTCAACTGGCGGGCCGGGGCGCCGACCTGGTGGTGTGGGGCGAGAGCAGCGTCGGCCTCGACCTGCCCCGCCGCCCCGACCTGGCGGCCCGGCTCGCGGCGCTCTCCCGCGAGGTCGACGCGGAGATCCTCGTCAACGTGGACGCCCGCCGCCGCGCCGCCGACGGCTCGGGCCAGGGCATATACAAGAGCTCGGTGCTGGTCGGCCCCAAGGGCCTCACCGGCGACCACTACGACAAGATGCGCCTCGTCCCCTTCGGCGAGTACGTGCCCGCGCGCTCGCTGCTCGGCTGGGCGACATCGGTCGGCAAGGCGGCGGGCGAGGACCGCATGCGCGGCACACGACAGGTCGTGATGGACGTCCGCCACGGCGAACGCTCACTGCGGGTCGGCCCACTGGTCTGCTTCGAGTCGGCGTTCCCCGACATGACACGGCAGTTGACGGAGGACGGCGCGCAGATACTCCTCGCCCAGTCCTCGACCTCCACGTTCCAGCACAGCTGGGCCCCCGAACAGCACGCCTCGCTGGCCGCGCTACGAGCCGCGGAGACCGGCCGCCCCATGGTCCACGCGACACTTACCGGAGTATCCGCGGTCTACGCCCCGACCGGCACCCCCGCCGGCCCCTGGCTCGCCACCTCGGCCAGCACCTCCCACGTCTACGACGTACCAACCGCACAGGGCACCACCCTCTACGTCCGCTTCGGCGACTGGCCGGTACACGGAGCGGTAACGGTGCTGGCACTGCTGGCCGCCCTCGACGCCACACGCCGCCTGCCTTTCAAGCCCCCGCGGCCACTTCGCCCTTCAAGCCCCTGCGGCGACTGAGCAGCGAGGCCCAGCCTTCAAACCCCTGCGCCCACTGCGGCATTTCAAGCCCCTGCGGCGATAGAGCACCGAGGTCCAGCCTTCAAACCCCTGCGGCCACTGCGGCATTTCAAGCCCCTGCGGCGATTGAGCAGCGGGGTCCGGGGCAGAGCCCCGGGTCCGCAACGCCGTCGCAGGCCGAGCGGAACACTCGACGTCCGCTAGGCCAAGCCCTGCCGCACCTCACGCACGACCTGCTCACACAGCTCATGCGTGACAAGCGCATCCCTCGCACTCAACACCTTCCCCGCCCGCACACCATCAAGAAACGCCAACACGGCCTGCTCAATACCCCGCTGTCGCGCCACCGGCACCCAGTCCCCCCGCCGCCGAACACTGGGCTGCCCCTTGTGGTCAACCACATCGGAGAGATTCAGCACCTGCCGCTTGGAGTCCTGCCCGGACACCTCCAGGACCTCCTCCGTCGACCCGCTCAGCCGGTTCATGACGCCGATCGCCGTGAACCCGTCACCCGCGAGCTGCAGCACCACGTGCTCGAGCAACCCGTCCACGACCCGCGACCGCACACTCACGTCGTCGACAGGCCCCGGTACCAGGAACCGCAGCGTGTCGACGACGTGGATGAAGTCGTCGAGGACCATCGCGCGCGGCTCCTCGGGCAGCCCGACGCGGTTCTTCTGCATCAGGATCAGCTCGCGCGGATGCTCGACGCACTGCGCGTACCCCGGCGCGTACCGCCGGTTGAAGCCGACGGCCAGGCTCACGCCGCGCTCCTCGGCGAGCCGCACGAGCCGCTCGGAGTCGGCGAGTTCGTACGCGAGCGGCTTGTCGACGTACGTCGCGACGCCCGCTTCCAGCAGCCGCGCCACGATCTCCGGGTGCACGGCGGTGGGCGCGTGCACGAAGGCGGCGTCGAGCCCCTGCGCGAGCAGCGCGTCGAGGTCGGCGTGGCGCTGCGGCTCGGGCACGCGGAGCTGGTCCGCGACCTCGGTCAGGGTCGCGGGCGTCCGCGTCTGCAGGTGCAGTTCGAGCGCGGGCTGCGCGCCGAGCACCGGCAGGTACGCCTTCTTGGCGATGTCTCCGAGTCCGATGACGCCGACTTTCACGTCTGTGTGCTCCTTCTTCAGGGCTCCGATGGCGGGTTGCGGATCCCGGCAGCATACGGGGGTACGCCCGGACAGCGCCCCCGCTGAGGCGGCCGCCAGTCCGCGATGCCGTCCATGCCGCGCAGCAGGAAGGCGGGCCCGAGCGCGCCGACGGCACGGATCGCCGCGTTCCGCAGGGCGATCACCGGCCGGTTCGCGGTCATGTTGACGCGGCTCACGGTCATCACCTCGCGCGCGATCATCGTCGTACGAGGCTGTGTCGTACGAGGCTGTCGCGCGGCCGTGTAACCGGCCAGGTCGAGCGGGGCGTCGGGCGCGGCGTGGTGGGCGAGGACGACCGCGTCCTCGATGGCCTGGTTGCCGCCCTGGCCGAGGGTCGGCGCCATGGCGTGCGCGGCGTCGCCGAGGAGCGCGACCCGGCCGCGGTGGTGGGCGGGCAGCGGCTCGGCGATCTGGTGCACGTCGTGCCGCAGCACCTGCCCCGGCTCGACGGCGTCGAGGATCGCCGGAATCGGATCGTGCCGACTCCCGTACAGCCGCCGGAGCTCCGCCTTCTCGTCACCGCCGGGAGCCCGCCGCCCGGCCGGCGCCATGGCCGCCGCGTACGCGTAGACGGTGCCGTCGGCGAAGGGGTGGGTGCCCCAGATCCGGCCGGGCCCCCAGGTCTCATGCTGGGCGAAGGGCCGGCCGAGCGGCGGCACGAGCACCCGCCACGTGGTGAAGCCGGTGCATGCGGTGCCGGGATGCTCAGGAGAGAGCACGCCCCGCACACCCGACCCGATCCCGTCGGCCGCGACGACCAACTCCGCCTCGATCTCCCCGTCGTCGGTACCTACGCACGCAGAACGGCCCGAATCACCCGGACACCCGGATCACCCGGATCACCCGGATCACCCGGATCACCCGGATCACCCGGATCCACGAGCCACGCCTCGACCCCGACACGCACAACGCCACCCGGCACCCGGCACCCGGCACCCCACCGGCCAACTTGTCGACCAACGTCGCCCGACGCAACAGCACAATGGACCCGCCGAACCGCTCGGCCGCGAGCTTCGGGTCGGCGCGCGACACCCACCGCCCCTTCGGCGTGAGCAGCCCACCGTCCCCCTCCCACGCTTCCAGCGCCCGGATCTCGTCACTTAGGGCCCTTCTGACGGATCTTGCCGGAGTCGCGGGCCCTGGCACGCACATCTGCCGCGTTGTCGTCGCATGCGCGGACTCACCCACCGCGCTGTCGACGAGACCGCCCACCTCCCCCAGGGCTCCACCTCGAACCACGCCCGCACCCGCCTCGCCCTCCTGGAGACGGCGGTACGCCGACTCGCGGCGCGCGAGAGCCAGGTCCTCTCGGTGGACGAACTACCGACCCCGACCGGCGGCCCCGCCTCCCTGGCCGACGGCATGGCCCTCGCCCTCCACCGCTACCTCACCCACCACCCCCAACTCCTCATCTGCCGCTACGAATTGGCCCTGGAAGCCACCCGCCGCCCCGAACTCCGCACCTTCTGCGACGAAACCGCCCGCCAATTCCGCGAACCCCTGACCGCCCTCCTCCAAGCGGCAGGCTCCCCCACCCCCGAACGCCACACCCTCTCCCTGGTGGCCTGGACGGAAGGCATCATGTTCTCCTGCGTGGCAGGCTCCTTCCACACCTCCACCCCCACCCTCCCGGACCTCCGCACGGGCTACACCGAACTCCTCAACGCCATGCTCAGCCCATCCCTCACCAGCCCAAGCAACCCTGGCAATTCAAGCCCCTCCGACGCTTGAGGAGCGGGGCATGGGGCAGCGCCCCAATCCTTCCAGCCCCTCCGGCGCTTGAGGAGCGGGCCCCGGGGCAGAGCCCCGCGACGTAGGAGACCCCCAGCGCAACACAACACAACACACCCCCACGTCACCCATGCGGGGCATCATCACGACGACCCCACCCCCACCCCCCGGTTCTCCACGAAAGTGGCCCCGTGCCCAGAACCACAACCCCCACCACCATCCTGCTCACGGCCGCCGCCGCAGCCGCCGCCGCGGTATCCACCACCGGCTGCGTCAGCGTCCACACACCACCCACCACCCCCAACACCCCACCCTCCCCCTCGGTCTCCGCCCCGGCCCCCCGCCCAGACGGCCACACCAACCACCACCCGGTCGTCCAGGCCCCCGCCCGCGAGGCCCTGGAACGGATGAAGTCGACCGCGCCGCACCACACCTCGCCCCCCGACGCCGAGCAGCCACCCCCACCCGGCGCCGCCACCCCGGCACCCCACCGCACACCCCCGAAGTCTCACCCCGCGCCGCACCGGCCGGCCGCCCCCGAAGCCCCACAGGCCCCACGCCTCCCGGTCGTCGGCCAGCCACCGGGCACCGCCCCCGGCCACCCCGACGTCTGCGCGCTGGGCCGCAAGTACGGCAAGTGGGACCCGGACAGCCCCCAGTCGGCCATCTGCCGCGACACGTACGGCAATTGACCTACGCCCCTCACCCCCTCCCCCCTCTCACCCCCTCACCCCCCACTCCTCGGCGGCCCCAACGGCTCCCCGCCAGACCACCCGTCATCACGCCCGACCCCACCCCCATCACCCGGTTCCCCGGCCCCCGCCCCCATCCCGGCCACCTTCTCCTCGAGCCGGGTGAGGGCGGCCCGCACCCCGTCCCCGTACCCGTCGTCCCCCAACGCCCCCGCCGCCGCGCGGGCCCGCGCCAAGTGGCTGCGCGCCGCGGCGGGGCGGTCCAACTTCACGTAGTCCGCCGCCAGGTTGAGATGCAGCGACGGATAGAACGCCCGCACCGCGAGGGACCCCTCGTGCTCGCTGAGCCGCTCCTGGGTGAGGGAGTCGGCGGCGGACAGCGCACGCAGATCCCAGGCCAGTTCGTCCGAGGGGTCGTCCTGGGTGTCGGCCATGTAGTGCGCGAGCGTGCAGCGGTGCAGCGCGTCACCGTCCTCGCCGATCTCCGCCCACAGTCCGAGGAGGCGGCCCTGCGCCTCCTCGCGGTCGCCGCCGTGGTGCAGCATGACCGCCTGCCCGATGCGGCTCATCATGGCGTCACCCGCCGCCTGTTCACGCTGCTTTTCCACTGTCTCCTCCAAGTTCGACCCCGACCACTATGTCCGGAATGTCGTACCCAGTGACGCTAACCGCCACTCACCCCAAATCCGGCACCGCCCAGTCGATCGGCGTGTGCCCCTGCGCCGCGATCGCGTCATTGATCTGCGTGAACGGCTGCGAGCCGAAGAACTTGCGCGCCGAGAGCGGCGAGGGGTGCGCGCCCTTCACCACCGCGTGCCGCTCCGTGTCGATGAGCGGCAGCTTCTTCTGCGCGTAGTTCCCCCACAGCACGAACACCGCCGGGTCCGGCCGCTCGACGACGGCGCGGATCACCGCGTCCGTGAACTTCTCCCAGCCCTTCCCCTTGTGCGAGTTGGCCTCGCCGGCCCGCACCGTGAGCACCGCGTTGAGCAGCAGCACGCCCTGCTCGGCCCACGGCATCAGATATCCGTTGTCGGGGATCGGGGTGCCGAGCTCGGCCTGCATCTCCTTGTAGATGTTCCGCAGCGACGGCGGCGTCCTCACCCCGGGCCGCACCGAGAAGCACAGGCCGTGCCCCTGACCCTCGCCGTGGTACGGGTCCTGGCCGAGGACGAGGACCTTGACCTTGTCGTACGGCGTCGCGTCGAGCGCGGCGAAGACCTGCTCGCGCGGCGGGTAGACGGGACCCTTGGCGCGCTCCTCCTCGACGAACTCGGTCAGCTCCTTGAAGTAGGGCTTCTGCAGTTCGTCGCCGAGGACGCCGCGCCAGGACTCGGGCAGCATCGCGGTGTCGGTCACGTCAACAACCTCCGGGGTACGGGCTAGTGCGCTCCCGCGCCCCACCGTGCCGGGGACGCGGTCGCATCGACACCCAAAAACCTACCGGCGCCCACTGACAATCGACGCCCGCACCCGACGAGCCCGCATCCGACGAGCCCGCCCCCGGCCGACCCCTTGAGGAACCCGTCTCACCAACTCGTCTTGCGGTGCAACTCCCACATCATCATGATCGTCGACGGGTCGAGCGCCCGCTCCCCGCCCGAGATCTCCTCGCTCGCCGCGATGTACTGCTTGCCCTGCCACAGCGGCAGCAGCCGCGCGTCCCGCACCATGATGTGCTGGGCCTGCTCGAACTGCCGCACCACGGCGCCGCGGTCGCTCACCTTCCGGGACTGCGGCAGCAGTTGGTCGGTGATCTCCGGCGAGTCGTACGGCGTACTCAGGGCGTTCTTCTTGCCCACGAAGGGGGCGATGAAGTTGTCGGCGTCCGGGAAGTCGGGGAACCAGCCGCGCCCGAACACCGGGTACTCGCCCTTCTTGTAGCCCTGTTCGAAGGACTTCCAGGGGCGGCTCTTGAGCGTCACGTCGAACAGCTTCGACGCCTCCAACTGCCGCTTGAGCTCCTCGAATTCGGGCTTGGTGGCGGAGCCGTAGCGGTCGGACGCGTACCAGAGGGTGAGCGGGACGGGCGCGTTGATGCCCGCCTTGGAGAGGATCTCGGCGGCCTTCGCCGCGCTCGGTTCGTTGAACTCGTCGAAGAAGTCGGTGGTGTGGCCCGCGAGGCCCCTGGGGACCATCGAGTACAGCGGTTCCACGGTGTTCGCGTACACCTTCTCCGCGATGGCCCCGCGGTCGACGATCTGGGCGACCGCGCGGCGCACGGCGGTCTTGCCCGCCCACGGGTCCTTCGGGTTGAAGACCAGGTAGCTGATCTCCGTGCCCGCGCCCTCGACGAGTTGCAGGCCGCCTGCGGCCTGCTTGTCCTGGAGGCGCATGATGTCGTCGGCCGCGAGCCCGCGGAAGGTCGCGTCGATCTTCTTCGCCTTCAGGGCGTCGACCATCGCGGACGACGTCTTGTAGTAGCGGATCGTCACCGCGTTGTTCTTGCGGTTCGCGAAGCCGTCGTAGTGCTCGTTGCGTACGAGTTCGGCCTTGCGGCCGTCGACGTACGACTGGAGCGCGTACGGCCCCGAACCGGTCACCTTGCCGTCGCGGCGCGCGGAGTCGGCCGGGTAGTCGTCGGGGTCGACGATCGACATGGCGGGGGTGGAGAGCACGAACGGGAAGGTCGCGTCCGGCTTGGTGAGGCGGAACGTTACTCCTCGCTCACCCCGCGTCTCCACGCGGTCGAGGCTGCCCAGCAGACCCGCCGGGCCGCCGCCCCCGCCGACCTTGCGGACCCGGTCGATGGAGTACTTCACGGCCTTCGCGTCGAGCGCGTCGCCGTTGGAGAACTTCATGTCCTCGCGCAGCTCGCAGTGGTAGACGCGGTTGGCGGAGTCCTCGAAGCGGCACTCGGCCGCGTCCGCCTGCGGTTCGGCGGCGCCCGACGGCAGGGACACCAGCGTCTGGTACACGTTGCGGAACAGCTCCCAGGAGCCGTCCCAGGACGCCGCGGGGTCCAGCGTGCTCGGCACGCTGGTGGTGCCCACGGCGATGGGTTTCTCGTCGGAACCCTCGCTCGACCCCATCAGCCCGCACCCGGCGAGCAGGGTCATCGACGCGAATGCCGCCCACGCGCGCGGGGCAAGGAACCGGTTGAACACGCGCTCGCTCCTCGATCAGCCATGCCAAGGTCGGCCGACAATATCGCAGTGCCCCGCCGGTTCAACTGGTTGAACCGGCGGGGCACTTCAGGAGCGCGACCCTTTGTCGGACGTTGTCGCCAACGCCCGGAATCTGACGTCGGCGCGGGCCGCTCACGACGGATCTATTCGACGCCTGCGTTGAGGAACTTGCCGCCGTCCACGACGAGGTTCTGCCCGGTGATCCAGCCGGACTGATCGGAGGTCAGGAACGCGGCGGCGCCCCCGATGTCCTCCGGCACGCCGAGCCGGCCCAGCGGGTACGTCGCCGCGACCTCGGCCTCCCGGCCCTCGTAGAGGGCCTCGGCGAACTTGGTCTTCACGACCGCCGGGGCGATCGAGTTGACCCGCACCTGCGGCGCGAACTCGTGCGCCAGCTGCAGCGTCAGGTTGACCATGGCGGCCTTGCTGACGCCGTACGCGCCGATGAACGGCGAGGCGGAGACGCCGGCGACGGACGCGATGTTGACGATCGCGCCGCCGTTGTCCCGCTGCCACGCCTTCCACGTCTGCTGGGCGAAGCCGAGCGCGGAGACGACGTTGGTCTCGAAGACCTTGCGCGCCACGTTCAGGTCGAGGTCGGCGATCGGGCCGAACACCGGGTTCGTACCGGCGTTGTTGACGAGGTAGTCGACGCGGCCGAACGCCTCCATGGCGCGCTCGACGGCGGCGGCCTGGTGGGACTCGTCGTGCGCCTTGCCCGCTACGTAGATGACGCGGTCGGAGCCGAGCCGCTCGACGGCCTCCTTGAGGGCGTCCTCGCCGCGTCCGGTGATGCAGACGCGGTCGCCGCGCGCGACGAGGGCCTCGGTGACGCCGTAGCCGATGCCGCGGCTCGCACCCGTGACGAGGGCGACCTTTCCGGAGGGCTCCGGGAGTGCGGAAGTGGTCATGTCCGTTTCCCCCGGCCTCAGTTGAGCGGTCCGCCGGCCACGTACATGACCTGGCCCGAGACGAATCCGGCGGCCTCGCCGGTGAAGAAGGCGATGGCGTTGGCGATGTCCTCGGGGCGGCCCACGCGCTGCACCGGGATCTGGGTCGCGGCGGCGGCCTGGAACTCCTCGAAGCCCATGCCGACGCGCTCGGCGGTGGCCGCCGTCATGTCGGTGACGATGAAGCCGGGGGCGACGGAGTTGGCGGTGACGCCGAACTTGCCGAGCTCCTTGGCGAGGGTCTTCGTGAAGCCCTGCAGACCGGCCTTGGCGGCGGAGTAGTTGACCTGGCCGCGGTTGCCGAGCGCCGAGGACGAGGACAGGTTCACGATGCGGCCGAACTTGGCGTCCACCATGTGCTTCTGGACGGCCTTCGACATCAGGAACGCGCCGCGCAGGTGCACGTTCATGACCGTGTCCCAGTCGTTGGCGCTCATCTTGAACAGCAGGTTGTCGCGCAGCACGCCCGCGTTGTTCACGAGGATCGTGGGGGCGCCGAGCTCCTCGGCGATGCGCGCGACGGCGGCCTCGGTCTGCGCCTCGTCGGAGACGTCGCAGCCGACGGCAAGGGCCTTGCCACCGGCGGCGGTGATCTTCTCGACGGTGTCCTTGCAGGCGGCCTCGTCGAGGTCGATCACGGCGACGGCGCGGCCCTCTTCGGCCAGACGGATCGCGGTGGCGGCGCCGATGCCGCGCGCGGCTCCCGTGACGATCGCTACGCGCTGCTCAGTGGTGGACATGCTCTTCGGTCTCCTCGCCCTAGAGGTGCGGCCGCTCCGTCCGGTGCGGGTGAGCAACCGCTTAGTACCCTGTGCGAGCGACGCTAGAAGCCCTGGCACCCGGTGTCAACGTGGCCACCAGGTGCCGCTGATCACTTGCCGTACCGGAGCCGGGCATTCAGCGCCCGGGCCCGGTCGTCCGGCGTCCCGGAACCGATCGTTCAGCGCCCCGGAACCGGTCGTTCAGCGCACCAACAGGTCGAGCAGGCGCGCCGCCTCGGCGGCCGGGTCGGCGGTCAGGCCGGTGTGCACGGGTCCCGGCTGCACCACGGTGGAGCGCGGCGCGACGAGCCAGCGGTAGCGCCGCCCGGCATCGTCCTCCCCGGCCTGACCCGCGGCCTCGCCCCCGGCGCAGTGCCGCTCGACGGCGCCGAGCACCGCCCGGACACCGGTGACGTCGGCCTCGGGGTCGAGGGCGAGCAGCCGCTTCTCGTCGAGGTGGGTGAGGGCGGTGACGAAGGACTTGGCGCGGCAGTAGACGACGACCCCGGCGTTGATCTGCTCGCCGCGCTCGATGCTCGGTACGACGCGCAGCAGGGCGTACTCGAAGACGTGACGCTCGCGCGTGCTCATCGGGCTGCTCCTTCGGTCACCCAGCCGGGAGTTCCGGCGGGTCGGGCGCCGCCGGCGGGCAGCGCGACGCGTTCGTGAATCGTGGCGGCACGCGCGCGTAGCGTCTCGACGTACGCGCGGCGCACCGCGTCCGGGGTGTCGAAGCCGGGCTCGTCCGTCAGCCATACGTCGGGTACGTCGGCGGCGGCCTCGGCGATCAGCTCCTCGGTGACGCGCGGCGCGAGTTCGGCGGCGGCCGACTCGATGTCGGGCCCGAAGGGCGCGAGGGCGTGATCGCTCGCGTCGTACGCCTTGTCGGCCCAGGCCGCCGCGCCCCGCCAGTTGTGGTGCCAGATCATGCTGGCGCCGTGGTCGATGAGCCACAGCTCGCCGCCCTTGACCAGCATGTTGGGGTTGCGCCAGGACCGGTCGACGTTGTTGATCAGCGCGTCGAACCAGACGATCCGGCCCGCCTCCGCCGGATCGACGACGTACGCCAGCGGGTCGAAGCCGAGCGCCCGCGGCAGGAACCGCATGCCGAGGTTGCTGCCGCCGCTCCCCTTGAGCAGCTCCTGCACCTCCTGGTCGGGCTCGCCGAGACCGATCACCGGGTCGAGGTCGAGCGTGACGAGCCCCGGCACGCGGAAGCCGAGCGCGCGGGCCAGCTGCCCGCAGATCACCTCGGCGACGAGCGTCTTGCGCCCCTGTCCCGCGCCGGTGAACTTCATGACGTACGGGACGTGGTCCACGCCCTCGACGAGACCGGGCAGCGATCCGCCTTCCCTCAATGGGGTGACATAGCGGGTCGCGGTGACTTCGGTGAGCATGCGCCCAGGTTATGAGATCGGGAAGGCGTTGAACGTCGAGGGATCACCGTACGTACCACAGGGAAACCCCACGGGATCCGCACGGCCCTCGATCACAACGCTCGATCACAGCTCTCGATCACAGCTCTCGATCCGACCGAACGAACCGATGGAAGGAACCCCCACCCATGACCGCTTCGCAGGAGCCCGCGACCACGAGCCACGTCCCGTCGCGCCGCACCGTCGTCTCGGCGGTCGGCGCCGCCGGGATCGCCGCGGCGCTGACCGCGTGCGGCGGCTCGGACGAGGACACGTCGCAGCCGGCGGGCAACGCGTCCTCGGGCAGTGAGTCCTCGGGCAGTGAGTCCTCGGGCAACGCGTCCTCGGGCAGCGGCGACAAGGGCAAGGAGATCGCCAAGACCTCGGACATCCCGGAGGGCGGCGGAAAGGTCCTCGCGGACGCCGGGATGGTGGTGACGCAGCCCAAGCCGGGCGAGTTCAAGGCGTTCACCAACGTCTGTACGCACCAGGGCTGCAAGGTCAACAAGGTCGCCGGCGGCAGCATCGACTGCCCCTGCCACGGCAGCAAGTTCTCCATCGAGGACGGCAGCGTGTCGCACCCGCCGGCCACGAAGCCGCTGGAGGAGAAGCAGATCAAGGTCAGCGGCGACTCGATCACGCTGGCGTAGCGCGCCCTTCGGGCGCCTCTTCCGCTGCCGGGCGCTTCCAGACGCCCAGCACGTCCGCGGTCGTCGCCACGGTGGCGACCAGGGCGAGCGTGTTGTCGATCATCGCGGGGGTGTACTCGGCGGGCACCCCCGCGATGGCGTCCCTGGGCACGACCACCGTGTAACCGAGGTTCACGGCGTCGAACACCGCGTTCGGGATGGCTACGTTGGCGGAGACCCCGGTGACGACCAGCGTCCGGCAGCCGAGATTGCGCAGGAGCGCGTCGACGTCGGTCCCGGCGATCGGCGAAAGCCCGTGCAGCCGCCGTACGACGAGGTCTTCCTCCGCGACCTCGATCTCCGGCACGACCCGCACCGCGTCCGACCCCGTCAACTGCTTCACGGGCAGCCGCTCGGCGGCCCGGAAGAGCCGGGCGTTGCGACTGGCCCCACGCCCGTCGGCCCGCCGCTCGGCGACGGCGTGCACGACCTGCACGCCGCACTCATGGGCGGCTCCCACGAGCCGGGCCACATGGTCCAGCGCCCCCGACGCCCGCGCCTGCTCGGCGAGTTCGGGCAACGCGCTGTCGCTCCCCACGACTCCCCGCTGACACTCGACGGTCAGCAGCACCGTGCTCGCCGGGTCGAGCGACTCGGCCAGCTTCCCGTACGACTTCCCGTACGACGACATGAACGCCCCCTGCCAGTCCGCTGTTTCGGGCGGCTGGAGGCTACCCACCATTGCGTATGCATGGAAGAGACAGCATGCTGCGTTCCTGACGCAGAGTCAGACACCGGACGAGAATACCGGACAGGAACAAAGGAGCCCGCATGACCACCGCCCAGCGCCGCGGCCGGAAGATCATGATGTCGCCCGAGGAGCGCGACGCGTTCCTCGCCGAACAGCGCACCTGCCGCGTCGCCACGGTATCGGCGGACGGCACGCCGCACGTCAGCCCGCTCTGGTTCGCCTGGGACGGCACGTCCCTGTGGCTCTACTCCCTGTCCCGCAGCCGCCGCTGGGCCGACCTGCGGGCCGACGGCCGGGTGGCGGTGGTGGTCGACGCGGGCGAGGACTACGGGGAGCTGCGCGGCGTCGAACTCTCCGGCCACATCGAATTCGTCGGCGAATCCCCCCGCACCGGCGAACCCCACCCCGAACTCGACGCCCCCGAACGCCTCTTCGCCCAGAAGAACTTCGGCATGCCCGAAATGGTCTACGACACCCGTCACGCCTGGGCCCGCCTGACCCCCACCAAAATCACTTCGTGGGACTTCCGCAAACTGTCCATTTGAAGCCCCACCGCCACATCAAGCCCCCACCGCCACATCAAGCCCCCACCGCCACATCAAGCCCCCTCCGCCACATCAAGCCCCCTCCGCCACATCAAGCCCCTCCGGCGATTGAGGAGCGGGGCCCGGGGCAGAGCCCCGAGTCGTCACCCCCGGCCAGCCGACACCCCCGGGCAACGTCACCCACCGACCAGCCGCCCCAAATCCGCCCCCACCTTCTGAAGCGCCCGCACCGCCGCCCGAATCGACGGACGTCGATCCGCATCGGCCCGCCACACCACATACACATGCCTCCGCACCTTCTGCCGCACCGGCACCGCCACCACCCCCTCCGGCATCGGATCCCGCCCGAGCAACGGCGCGACACACACCCCCAACCCCGCCGCCACCAGCCCCAGTTGCGTATGCGTCTCGGCGGCCCGATGCCCCACCTTGGGCTCGACCCCCTTGCCCCGCAACGTGAACATCAGCCACTCGTGACAGAACTCCCCCTGCCCCCAAGTGATCCACTCGTCGTCGGCGAACTCCTCGAGCCCGACCTCCTCGCGCCCCGCCAGCGGATGGTCCACCGACATCGCGACATCGGCGGGATCGTCGAGGACGGCGGCCTTGACCAGCCCCTCGGGCATCGGCATGGGCTTGTTGTACCAGTCGAGTACGACAGCGAGGTCGAGGTCACCACGGATCACCCCGGACACCGCCACCTCGGGCTCCAACTCCTGTGACCGCACCCGCAGTTGCGGATGCTGCTCCCGCAACGCCCCGAGCGCCCCCGGAAACAAGCCGCGCGCCGCCGTGGGGAACGCGGAGATCCGCAGCTCCCCCACGACCTGCCCGCGCTGCGCCTCCAGATCCGACTGCGCCAGCTCGACCTGCGACAGGATCCGCGCCGCGTGCTCCGCGAGCAGCCGCCCCGCGTCGGTGAGCCGCACCCCGCGCCCCCGCTTGGCGAGCAGCCGCTGCCCGGCCTCGCGCTCCAACTTGGCCATCTGCTGCGAGACGGCGGACGTGGTGACGTGCAGCCCCTCGGCCGCGCCGCTGACGGATCCGTGCCGGGCCAGGGCGTCCAGGACGCGCAGGCGCTCCAGGTTCAACATGTAAGCGATGCTAATGGGTACCAGGCAAAGAATCTCGCTTGTGCTACGACGATACGCGGAGCCAACCTGGTCCCCATGAGCACGACGACCGCGCGCCGAGCCTCGACCTCCGCGACCTCCTCCGCCGCAGCGACCACCCCCATCGCCATCCCGCACCGGACCTTCGACTGGCGCATCCGCTTCGGCGTACTCGCCCTCATCTGGGGCTTCAGCTTCCTGCTCATCAAGGTGGGCACGGAGGGCTTCGCCCCGTTCCAGGTGACGCTCGGCCGCCTGGTGTTCGGCACGGCGGTGCTGGCCGTGGCCATGATCGTGAAGCGTCAGGGGCTGCCGCGCCGGGCCCGTACCTGGGGGCACCTGACGGTCGTGGCGTTCTTCCTGAACGCGCTGCCGTTCTCGCTCTTCTCGTTCGCCGAGGAGACGATCCCGTCGACGCTCGCCGGTATCTGCAACGCGACGTCGCCGCTGTGGGGCATGGCGCTGTCGCTGGTCGCGCTCTCCGAGGACCGGCCCACCCGGCGCCGGGTCGCGGGCCTGGGCATCGGCTTCCTCGGCGTGCTGACCGTGCTCGGTGTGTGGCAGGGCTTCCACGGCCTGGACGTGGCGGGCACGGCGATGGCGCTGCTCGCCTCGCTCAGCTACCCCGTCGGCTGGATCTACCTGCGCCGTACGCTGGCGAATCCGGGCGAGTCGAACCTGACGATGATCGGCGCGCAGCTCCTCCTGGCCACGGCCCAACTGGCCGTCGTCACCCCGCTGTTCACGTCCTGGCCGACGCGCTTCGCGATGGGCCCGCTGCTCGCGATCGCCGCCCTGGGCGCGCTCGGCACGGGCGTGGCGTTCCTCATCCAGTACGGCCTCGTGGCCGAGGTCGGCCCGACGACGGCGCAGATGGTCACGTACTTCGTGCCGGTCATCGCGACAGCGGCAGGCGTCGCGGTCCTCGGCGAATCCCTGACCTGGTCAACCCCGATCGGCGCCGCCATCGTCCTGGCCGGCGCCGCCCTCACCCAATCAAAGCCCCGCCCCCGAAGCTAACTGGGGCCATTCAAGCCCCTGCGGCGATTGAGCAGCGGGGTCTGGGGCAGAGCCCCAGCGCGCACCCCCGGACCCCGCAACAGCCCCCACGCCCAAGCTCACGCTCACGCTCACGCATACCTCCGATCCGACCCCACCCTCGTCGCCCCCACCACCGCATCCGCAACCGCCCCCACCTCCGCAACCCCCAACCGGGAAACAGTAATCCGCACTGCCGGCGCCGCCTCCATCCGAAACCTCGCCCCCGGCGCCACCGCCCACCCGGCATGCAGCAACCGCGCCACCGCCCCGGTCTCGTCCGGCACCGGCACCCACACGTTCATTCCGCTGCGCCCGTGCGCCACCACACCCCGCTCGGCGAGCGCGGCGATCAGCGCGTCACGCCGCTCCCCGTACGACGCGGCGACCGCCCCCGCGTCCACGGCCCCGGCCGCCCACAGCCCGGCCACGGCCCGCTGTGTGATGCGGCTGACCCAGCCGGGCCCGAGCCGCTGCCGGCCGCGCACCCGGTCGACCGTAGTGGCGTCCCCTGTGAGCACGGCGAGCCGTAGATCGGGGCCGTAGGCCTTGGCCACCGAGCGGACGAACGCCCAGTGGTAGGTGGCCCCGGCGAGCGGGTGCAGCGGCAGGTCGACGATGCCGTGGCCGTGGTCGTCCTCGATGACCAGCACCTCTTCGTACGCGGCCAGCACCGCCCGCAGCGCCTTCGCGCGGGCCGAACTCACCGCCGCCCCGGTCGGGTTCTGCGCCCGGTCGGTGACCACCAGGGCGCGCGCCCCGGCGCCGAGCGCCCGCTCCACGTCGTCCGGCAGCGGCCCCTCGTCGTCCACCCCGACCGGCACCGTCCGCAGCCCGAGCGCGGGCACGAGGTCGAGCACGCTGCCCCAGCCGGGGTCCTCCACTGCGACCGCGTCCCCCGGTCTGAGGTGCACGGCGAGCACCCGCTCGATGGCGTCGAGCGAACCGGAGGCCACGGCGACGGGGCCGGGCGGCACCCCGTCCGCGTCGAGCCCTGCCCGCGCGCGGCGCACCAACTCCGGCTCCAGGGAGTCGTCCCCGTACAGCACCGGTTCGTTGTCGGCGACGGTCGCCGCGGCGGTGAACGCCTCGACGAGCGAGGGCAGCAGCGCGGTGTCGGGGTTGCCGTCCGACACGTTCCGCACCCCCTCCGGCACGTCCACGCGGATGGCCTCGCGCCCGGTGATGGCCGGTTTCGGGCGCACCCGGCTGCCGCGCCGCCCGGCCGTCTCGATGACCCCGCGCTCGCGCAGCGAGCGGTACGCGGCCGCGACCGTATTCGGATTCACCCCGAGCCGCTCCGCCAACTCCCGCATGGGCGGAAGCAGTTGGCCCGGCTCCAGGTCTCCGGCGATCACCGCACGCTCGACGCTCGCGCGAATCTCCGCTGCGCGACTCCCACTGATCGGATACTCTCCTAGCACAAACAATATTTTGCACTAGTACAATGGAGTTCGCAACATGAGCGTCGCCCAGGACCAGTCAGCCGCACAGCCGACCACCCCGCCGGCCACGGACTCGCCCGCCTCCTACGCGCCCACGGACCGCACGATCCCGACCCGCGCCAAGGAGCGCGCCGCGTACGACCGCGAACTGGTGCACTCGATACTCGACGAGACGTACATCTGCCACCTCGGCTTCGTCCGCGACGACGCCCCCGTCGTGCTGCCGACGCTGTACGGCCGGGTCGGCGAGCGGCTCTACGTGCACGGGTCCAGCGGCTCGCGCCCGCTGCGCATGGCGGGGCAGCGGGACCCCGGTCTGCCCGTGTGCCTGACCGTGACGCACGTCGACGGCCTGGTCCTCGCCCGCTCCGCCTTCCACCACTCCATCAACTACCGCTCCGTGGTGGTGCACGGCACGGCGCACCAGGTCACGGACGCCGAGGAGAAGCGGCTCGCCCTGGACGCGATCGTCGACCACGTGGTGGACGGCCGCGCCGCCGACTCCCGCGCCGCGAACGCCAAGGAGCTCGCCGCGACGGCCGTGCTCCGCCTCGACCTCTCCGAGGTTTCCGCGAAGGTCCGCGCGGGCGGCCCGAACGACGAGCCGGAGGACATGGAGCTGCCGCACTGGGCGGGCGTCGTCCCGGTGCAGCGCGGCTACGGCGAGCTGATCCCCTCCGACGACCTCGCCGAAGGCATCGACGTCCCCTCGTACCTGAAGGGGCTGTGATGCTGATCCACCCCTGGGACGCGGCGCGCGACACCGCCGAGTGGCAACAGTGGCTCGCCGCCCACGACTTCGGGCAGCTCGCCGTCAACGGCCTGGACGGCGAACCCCCCTTCGTACAGCCCATGCACTTCGCGTACGACCCTCAGGGCGCGGGCGCGTACGGCGAGGTCGTCGCCCACCTCGCCCGCCCCAACCCCCTGTGGCCCGCGCTCGACGCGCACCCGGAGGTGCTGCTGAGCGTCGTCGACGACTACGCGTTCGTGCCGGGCCCCTGGCAGGCGCCGGCCGACGTCCCGCCGGAGCACGGCACACCGACCAGCTTCTACGCCGCCGTCCAACTGCGCTGCACCGCGCGCGTGGTGGACGATCCCGAGGAGAAGGCGGCGCTCCTGAACCGGCAGGTGGGCCACTTCCAGCCGCCCGGCATGTCCGTGCCGGTGGCCGCGGGCGAAGCCCCGTACGGGCGGATGCTGCCGGGCATCCGGGGCCTGCTGCTCGAAGTGACCGACGTACGCGCCAAGTTCAAGTACGCCGGGCACAAGCCCGAAGAGGTCCAGGACAAGATATCCACCGGCCTCGCCGGGCGCGGCGATCCGCGCGACGCCGCCGCCCTGGCCACGCAGCGTCGGCGGCGCCACCAGCCCGCGTAGGAAGTCAGCCGGTCGACCGGGCCTCCGCCACCGCGAGGCCGGTCACCGCCGCGAGCATCAGCGCCGTGCCCACGACGGTCGCCGCGGTCAGCTCCTCGCCGAGCAGCGCGACCGCGATGACGGCTGCGCTCACCGGTTCGAGGAGCGTGATCACGGAGACGGTGGCGGAGCGCACGACCTCGGCGCCCGCGAAGTACAGGGCGTACGCGAGCGCGGTCGGCACCGACACGATGTACGCCAACAGGCCGAGCACGGCGAGGTGGTGACCGGTGTGCGGCACCAGGCCCTCGGCCGCGCCCAGCGGCAGCAGCGCGAGCGCGGCGACGGCGAACGTGCCGACGGTCGTGCCGAGCCCGCCGCCTCCCCCGCCGCGCCGCCCGAACCACCGGGTGAGCAGCGTCATCACGGCGTACCCGGCCGCCGACAGCAGCGCCCACAGCACGCCGCTCGGCCGCACGGTCGCCTCCCCACCGCCGAGCACGAGCACCGCGAGCCCACCCAGTGCCCCGGCCACGGACACCAGGCCACCGACGCCGAGCCGCTCCCCGAGCAGCACGCGCGCGCCCACCGCGATGAACACGGGTCCCGCGCCGAGCGCGACGACGGTGCCCACGGCGAGCCCGGTGGCCTGCACGGCGGCGAAGTAGGCGGTCTGGAACACGGCGAGCGACACCCCGAGCACGCCGAGCCGCACCACCTTGCGCCCCCACGTCTCGTACGACACCGGGCGGGGTGTCCGCCGCGTCACGCGCGCGAGGACGAGCAGCACCAACCCGCCCACGCACCGCCAGAACGACAGCGCGGCGGGCCCCATGTCACTGGCGCGGAACACCAGCGAGGCGGCGGCCCCAGCGGTGCCCCAGGCGAGCCCGGCGACGACGAGGTACAGCAGGCCCCGGGCGACCGACAATTGACGTACGGCAGAAGCGGCGGCAGGCGCGAGCGCCCCCGCCTTCACGGCATCCGACACGAAACACTCCACGGAGAGCGGCCCTCCGGTACGCGCCGGGGGCCGGGAACACGGACCGTCGTCGGCGGACGGCCGCGCCCACACCGGGAAGCACCGCCCGCGGCAGGGGCCCTGCACGGCGCCCGGGGATCACTGCGACAGCACGGCTCGGACCGGCACCTGCAGGTGGCGGTCACCGTGGCGGATCCCCCGGACGAACCGGACCCGGCAACGACGGCCGGGCGGGCCCTAGACGGCCGGCGGAGAGAAGAAGACGAGTGCTCGTGCGTGCATGCCCGGCACCCTAGACAGCCCCGCCGGACCGCGACAACACGTTTTCCGGCGCCTCATCGGGCACCGGTGCGGCCTCCGGCTTCGACGACTGCGCGATGAACGCGCCGACCAGGACCATCGCCCCGCCGAACAACTGCGGCGCCGACAGGTGCTCGCCGAGCATCACCCAGGCGAGGACCGTCGCGACGACCGCTTCCAGGCAGGCCACGACCCCGGCCACCTGCGGCGAGAGCATACGTACGGACACCACCCCGGTGACGTACGCGACGACCGTGGCGAGCAGCACGATCCAGCACAGCAGCAGCCAGGCGGGCACCGACGTGCCGTCCATGGAGGCGTTGCCCGCGAGCACCGACCAGTCCATGCCCCAGGGGCGGGCGATGACCGTGAGCAGCGCGGCGCCGATGAGGAGCCCGTACGCGATGACACCCAGCGGATCGGGCACGTCCGCCGGTTCCGCGTCCGCGCCCCCGCCGTGGTCGGACAGCACGAAGTAGCCGACCTGGCAGCAGGCCGCGCCGAGCGCGAGCAGCAGGCCGAGCGCGTCGAAGCCGAGCCCCGACCACACCTCGACGACACACGCGAGGCCCGCGACGGCGATCACGACGCCGATCGCGGCGGCGCGCGTCACGGGCTTGCGCTGGACGAAGCGGACCCAGCCGAGCACGAGCGCGGGCGCCAAGTACTCGATGAGCAGGGCGACTCCGACGGGGATGCGGGAGATCGCGGCGAAGTAGCAGGCCTGGACGCCCGCGACCGCGAGCAGTCCGAACCCGGCGAGCAGCGCGGGCCGGCGCAGCACGAGCGCGCGGTGCCGCCAGGCGACCGGCAGCATGACGAGGGCGCCGCCCGCGACGCGCAGCCACACCACGTGGAGCGGGTCGAGGCCCGCCTCGATCAGCGGCTTGGCCGCCACTCCCGAACCGCCGAACGCGAGCGCGGAGAGGAGGGCGAGGCCCAGTCCCATGCCGCGCCCGCGGGTTGCCTGCTTCCCCGAAGACACCGTTGACTCGTGCACCGGCACATCATGACAGGGACCGTCAGGAGCGTCATCCCCGTTGACCCCTGTCTCACGGGATGGACGCGAGGGACGGTCGCGAACCCCTTGCACACGCGGCCGGTTGACCAGTTGAGCCGCTGCCGCAGTTGATCAGTTGAGCCGCTGCCGCAGCCGCTCCACATCGACCCCGGCCCGGCCGAGCACCTCGACCGCCCGGCACTCGACATCCGCGGCGAGCGCGGCGAGCACATCGACGCCGCGCGCCAACTCGTCCCCTCGGGACACGGCCCGCTCCACACTCGCCTCCATCGCGGCGGCCGCGACGGGCGACCAGCCGGGGGCGGTGGGCACGACGGGCACGGCGCCGGAGTCCTCCACCGAGCCCTGCCAGCGCAGCCCGTACCCGATGCTGCGCTGCACGAGATAGCCGAGCAGCCGCACGACCTGCTCGCCCTCCGGGAAGGCGGCGCGCACGTCGGGGTCCGTCTCGAGGAGGGAGTGCAGCAGGTGCGCCGTGTCGATCTGCCGGTCCCCGTCCCTGACCGCACGCCGCCGAGCCCCCGCGACGACCGCCGCGAGCTCGTCGCTGAGCTGGGCGTCTACAGGTTCTTCACTGGTGGGGCCGATCGCACCGGCGTCGGACGGGGTTGAACTATGCACATGCCCCACCCCATCAGCGCCGACCGGCGGGAACATCCGCGAGGAGGAGCATTTTCGGGTCCGACACAGGTTGGGCACTGATCATGAACATCTCCTCCTTACGGATGAGATCGAGCCAGTTCTCCCCGAGGGGACCGGGACACACGGACCAAGATCTGACGGTTCATCAGTATTGAATGTTCGAGGCCACACGGCTACTTTCCGCGACGACGCGACACCGAAGCCCGTCATGGCTCACGACTCAAAGGGGTGGCCACATGGCCGAAGTCAGCGCGGAAGCCCGCATGGAAGCACCCGCGGAGAAGGTCTGGGCGCAGCTCACCGACTTCTCCTCGTACGGGAAGTGGAACGCCACCCACACCGACTTCCCGAAGGGTGGGCCCGCATCCCTGGAGGTGGGCGGCCAGTTCGAGGAGAACATGAAGCTGATGGGCTTCCCGGCCGAGGTCACCTGGACCATCGAGGAGCTGGAGACCGCCCGCACCTTCGCCATCAGGGGCAAGGGCCCCATGGGCGTGAATCTGTTCATGCACTACTCGCTCGCGCCGGACGGCGACGCGACGACGGCCCGCATCAAGGGCGAGTTCACGGGCGCGGCGGTCTCGCTGATGGCGGGCAAGCTCAAGGACTCGGCGACGGCCGCGCTCGACGAGTCACTGCGCAAGCTGAACGGCCTGGTCACCTGAGCCTCCGTACGTACTACGTACGTCCACGTACTACGTACGTACGCGAAGAGGCGCCCCGCACTGTTCGTACGGGACGCCTCTTCCGCGCTCTGCCAACGGTCCGAGCCCGCACGGGGCTCAGTCCTCGTCGGCGAGGATCAGGTACAGCTTCTTGCGCGCGTCGTTGATGACGGAGATCGCCTTGTCGCGCTGCTCCTTGTCACCGGTCTTCCAGACCTGCCCGAAGGCCTCCATGAGCCCGAAGCTCGCCGTCCGGATCTCGTTCATGGCCTCCCAGTCGACGCCGCGGCCGGCCTCCTCCCAAGGGGCGTCGGGCCCCTCTTCGGCGGCGGAACGGCCGTCGTCGGTGAGCGAGAAGAGCTTCTTGCCGCCCTCGCTCGCGCTGGCGATCAGACCCTCGTCCTCGAGCAGCTGAAGCGTCGGGTAGACCGAGCCGGGGCTCGGCTTCCACGCGCCGCCGCTGCGCTCGGCGATCTCCTGGATCATTTCGTAGCCGTGCATCGGGCGGTCCTTCAGGAGGGCCAGGATCGAGGCGCGCACATCTCCGCGCCGCGCCCGTCCGCGCCCGCCACCGCGGCCGCCGCGACCGCCCCAGGGGCCGGGGCCGCCGGGTCCGCCGAAGCCGGGCCCGAAGGGCCCGAACGCCGCGCGCCGACCCTCGAAGCCACCGGGACCCCCGGGGCCGCCGAAGCCGCGCTCGAATCCACCCCTGCCGTGCAGGCCGGGGCCGAAGTGTTCATGTCCGTGGTCGTGTCCGTGGTTACGCATGGGAATCAGTCCTTTCACAACTGATCGTGGGTTTCGTTGACCGCGATCATCAACCGATCGCGATGCCTCAACGATATATCGGAACTATTCGGCTGGCAAGCCCCGGCCGGGAACGGGAAAAGAGGCCAGACACCCCGGATTGGCCTTGGCCCGTTGTCAGTGGGCTCAACTACCGTGCGTGACATGCGTATTCGTATCGTCGACGCCTTCACCGACCGGCCCTTCGCCGGCAACCCCGCCGGCGTCCTGCTCCTGGACGCCTTCCCGGACGACGCCTGGCTGCAGAGCGTCGCCCTTGAGGTCAATCACGCCGAGACCGCCTTCGCGCACCCGCTGCCCGAGGGCGGCGAGGCCGACTGGGCGCTGCGCTGGTTCACGCCCGCCACCGAGGTCAACATGTGCGGGCACGCCACCCTGGCCACCGCCCACGTGCTGCACTCCACCGGGGTGACGCAGGGCCCGGTGCGCTTCGCGACGCTGAGTGGCGTGCTCGTGGCGACACCGGGTGAGGACGGCTCGCTCACCCTGGACTTCCCGACGGCCCCGCTCACCGAGGAGTCCGCCGCCCCCGCCGGACTCGCCGAGGCCCTGGGCGCCGAGCCGATCGCCGTGCACGACACGGGGTCCTCGCTCGGCGACCTCGTCGTCGAACTCGCCGACGAGAAGACCGTGCGGGCGCTCGCCCCCGACTTCAGGGCGCTCGCGGGCCACTCGAAGCGCGGCGTCATCGCCACCGCGCGCGCCGCGGCCCCCGCCCAGGGCTACGACTTCGTGTCGCGCTGCTTCTTCCCGAACGTCGGCATCGACGAGGACCCGGTGACCGGGAGCGGGCACACGGCGCTCGCCCCGTACTGGGCGGCGCGCCTGGGCCGCGACGAGCTGACCGGGCTGCAGGCCTCCGCCCGCAGCGGCCTCGTCCGCGTCGCCCTGCGCGGCGAGCGCACCCTCCTCACCGGCCACGCGGTCACCACCATCGAGGGGGAACTCAACGTGTGACGTGTACCCCCCGGCGGACTACGGAGTGGGCAGCCAGCCCACCTTCCCCGCGAGCAGCCCGTATCCGACGAACGCCCCGATGTCCAAGAGGGAATGGGCCACCACCAGTGGCCCGACCCGCCCCCACCGCCGGTACAGGAACACGAAGACGACGCCCATCGCGAGGTTCCCGAAGAACCCGCCGATGCCCTGGTACAGGTGGTACGAGCCGCGCAGCACGGACGACGCGACGAGCGCCGTGCCCGGCGACCACCCCAACTGGCCGAGCCTGCGCAGCAGATACCCGACGACGATGACCTCCTCCACCACGGCGTTCTGCACCGCGGAGAGGATCAGCACCGGGTACTTCCACCACACGTCGGGCAGCGCCTCCGGCACCACCGTGAGGTTGAAGCCGAGGCCACGGGCGGCCAGGTAGAAGGCGATGCCGGTGCTGCCGATGACGGCGGCCACCGCGGCCCCGCGCCCCGTGTCGAACCACGGCCGCTTCCGGTCGAAGCCGATCGTGCGCATCCCCTCGCCCTCCCTGAGCAGGAAGTGCGCGACGAGCGCGACCGGCACGAGCGCGCTCGCGATGCCGAACAGCTGCCAGGCGAGGTCGAGCCACGGACGGCCGGGCGCGGCCGAGGCGTTGAGGGTCGCCGCCTGGTCCTTGAGGCCGCCGGGTTTCGTGACAGAGCCGACGAAACTGATGAGCGCGGACACAGCGCTCGCACCGAGCGAAAGCCCCAGAACGAGCAGCGTCTCGTCCCGCAAAAAGCGCCGTGAGAGCCGCCCTTCGGGGGAAGAACCCGGCATCGGCTCCGCCTCCACCTGCACACCTGCCTCCAGTTGGTCATTCCCGCCGCATCCGTCACAGCGCCCCGCTAGGGTCTCGAATGCAGGTACGAAGATCGCGTGCGACAGGCCGAGGGGGGCCACGACGCCGCAGTTTCGGCGCACCGCTCCCCTCCACCGCTCCACCGCTTATATCGCAACTGCCTTTGTGGCTCAGGGAGGGGCTCCACCGCCATGGGACGTCACAGCAGCATGCCCGACGAGTACGGGACGGCCGACGCCGCACCCCGTCCCCGCTCGCGCGGCCGCACCGTAGCCATCGCGACCGCCCTCGTCCTGGTCGTCGGGGCGGGCACGGCCGCCTTCTTCCGGCCCGATCTGCTCGGCCTTGGCGACGGGTGCGAGGACGAGGTGCACCTCGACGTGGTGGCCTCGCCCGACATGGCACCGGCGCTGCGCGAGACCGCGGAGCACGCCCGCCGCGAGCAGATCACCTCCGACGGCAACTGCCTCGACATCGCCGTCACCGCCCGCGACGCGTACAAGGTGGCGGACACCCTGCGCGCGGGCAAGGGCGCCTCCGACTACCAGGTGTGGGTGCCGGACTCGGACGTATGGGTGCAGCGGGTCACCGCGGACACCGGGGCCACGCAGATCACCCCGGCGGGCAACGTCGCCTCGTCGCCGATCGGCGTGGGCATGGTGCCCTCGGCCGCGAAGTCGTTCGGCTGGCCCCGGAAGACGTACACCTGGGCCCAGTTGACGGGCGCCGCGCTGCAGAGCGACAAGCTGCGCCTCGGCGCCGCCGACCCCGCGCGCAGCGCCAGCGGGCTGCTCGCCCTGACCAAGCTGGCGGCCGCCTCCGGCAAGGGGGACGACACGCAGGCCGCCTCCATGGCGAAGGCCCTCTCCGAGCGCACGTCCGACAGCGATACGCAGCTCATGGACACGGTGCCGCGCGACAACTCGGGCACCGAGCAGGGCAACCCGCGCCGCAACTCGGCGCTGATCCTGTCCGAACAGGCCGCGTACGCGCACAACAAGGAAGCGGGCAGCGCGGGTTCGGTCGACCTCTTCTACCCGAAGGACGGCTCCCCCGCCCTCGACTACCCGTTCTCGCTGGTCGGCGAGGACACACTGAGCACCGACGAGAGCCGGGCCGCGGTCCGCTTCATGACGCTGCTCGGCGACGACGAGGGCCGCCGCATCCTGGAGAAGCACGGCTTCCGTACGGACGGGGACCGGTCCCCCGCGACGGTCGTGTCGCGGGCGGGCGGCCGCGCCCCGCAGCCGTACGCGCGCGTGGCGGCCAAGGCGCCCACCGAGCAGCAGCTCGAAGAGACCCTCGGCATGTGGACGATCACGGTGCAGAGCGCCCGCATCACCACGGTCGTGGACGCCTCGGCCTCGATGGGCAACATCGTGCCGAGCCGCGGCGAGTCCCGCATGGAGGTGACGAAGGCGTCGATGCTGGCGGCCCTCTCCACGTTCACGCCGGAGGACGAGATCGGCCTGTGGGAGTTCGCCACGTTCCTCGACGGAAACCGCGACTACAAGAAGCTCGTGCCGACGCAGCGCCTCGGCGACCACGTCGGCTCCAGCACCCAACGCGACCGCCTGTCGGCCGCGTTCACCGGGCTGCAGCCGGTGCCGGGCGGGGCGACGGGCCTGTACGACACGACACTCGCGGCCTACAAGGAGGCCACGTCCACGTACAAGAAGGGCATGTTCAACGCCGTGGTCGTGGTCACCGATGGCGTCAACCAGGACGACGGCTCGATATCCCGCGAGAGCCTCGTCAAAAAACTCGAGGCCCTCACCGACCCCAGCCGCCCCGTCCCCCTGATCGCCATCGCCGTGGGCCCGGACACCGACAAACGGGAGGTCGAGCAGATCGCCGAGGCAACGGGCGGCTCAGGCCACCAGGTCAGCGACCCGGCGGACATCCAACAGGTCATCCTGAAGGCCATCATCGACGCAGGCGCCAAATCCGACTGACCCACCTCACCGCCCCGTCACCCGTCAACCGCCAACCATCACCCCAACGGAACCGCCGGCTCCGGCAGCCCCACCGGCCACTCGTGCACCGGATCGCCCCGATGCATCAGCTCGCAGTACCGGCGCGTGGTCGCCGCGAGGGCCGCGTCCCGGCCGAGGCCGCTCTCCAGCGCCCGGTGGTACGTCGCCGACTGCCACGCCGCGCCGTTGGTCCGCAGCCGGCAGCGCTCCTCGATCACGCCCAGGTACAGATCCCGGTCGGCCGGCTCCACGCCCCACGCGTCGAGCCCGGCCGCCGCGAGCGGCAGCAGCTCGTCCCGCACGAGGTGCACCGCCGGCACCCGCTCCGTGCCGCCGAACCGGCCCCGCCGCGGCCACTCCAGGCGCGCGTCGATGCCGTACCGGCAGGCCGCGTCGAAGTTGCGGGAGGCCGCCTCGAAGGGCAGCCGCGACCACACGGGCCGGGAGTCCTCGGCCAGCGCGCGTACGACGCCGTAATAGAACGCGGAGTTGGCGACGACGTCGACGACGGTGGGCCCCGCGGGCAGCACCCGGTTCTCGACGCGCAGGTGCGGGACGCCGTCCGCGATGCCGTACACGGGCCGGTTCCAGCGGTACACCGTGCCGTTGTGCAGGACGAGTTCGGCGAGGTTCGGGGTGTCGCCCTTGGCGATCACGTCGAGCGGCCGCTCGTCGTCGAGGATGGGCAGCAGCGGCGGGAAGTACCGCAGGTTCTCCTCGAAGAGGTCGTACGCGGAGTCGATCCAGCGCTCCCCGAACCAGGTGCGCGGCCGCACGCCCTGCGCCGCGAGCTCCGGCGGCCGGGTGTCGGTGGACTGCTGGAACAGCGGCGGCCGCGACTCGCGCCACAGCTCACGGCCGAACAGGAACGGCGAGTTGGCGCCGAGCGCGATCTGTACGCCGGCCACCGCCTGCGCCGCGTTCCACACATCGGCGAAGCGCCCCGGCGTCACCTGAAGGTGCAACTGCACGGAGGTGCACGCCGCTTCGGGCGCTATCGAGGAGGACGTGCAGGTCAGCCGCTCGACACCGGCGATGTCGAGCGCGAAGTCCTCGCCGCGCGCGGCCGTGATCTGGTCGTTGAGCAGGGTGTAACGGTCGACGTCCGACAGGTTCGCGGAGACCAGGTCGGCCGCGCCCAGCGTCGGCAGAATGCCGATCATCACGATGCCGGCATCGACCTCGTTGGCCTTCCTGTGCGCATATCCGAGACCGGTGCGCAGTTCCTCGGCGAGCTGGTCGAGAACGCGTCCGCCGAGCCGGTGCGGGGCAATGTTCACTTCGAGATTGAACATGGCGAGTTCGGTCTGGAAATCCCGGCTCGCGATGCGCTCCAGTACTTCCGCATTCATCATTCTCGGCAGCCCGTCGGGCCCGGCGAGATTCAGCTCGATCTCCAGACCCATGAGATTCTGTGGACGGTCGAAGCGCTTCTCGTCCAGCAGTCGCCCGAGCCCCTCCAGGCACTCTTTGAGCTTCTCCCGATAGCGCCGCGGATCGGCCAGGTCGACCGCGTCCGCAACGACCTTGTCCCCCATGGAAGCGTCCCTCCTCACATGGGCAGCCCGCCCACCCGGCCGCGTGTCACGGAGGATGATGCCCAAGCAATGTGATCGATAACGTCCGCGCGGGCCCACGGAGCAGTACCCTCAAGGGAGTTACCCACGGGCACATTCCTTAGGCATGCGGCCCCTCGAAGATTCCATCGCTCGCGGCCCTGGTAAAAAACGCCGACAAGAACAGGCCGACCGCTTGACCGAAAGACATCGAGGTCACGCGGGACCGGTCCGGCGAAAATGGGGAGGTTAGCCCACAAAACCCCATGGAAACCGCGCCCGAATAGCACCTTGCGATATCCGCCCGCGGTGCTAGCCGAAACACTCTGAGAACACGCGTCGTATAAACTCCGCTGGCGAGACGGAGAGTTGACGCCCGCGGCCCGGGCGAGAACCGGACCCCCGCCGCCACTGCCCCGTCCGTGTACCCGAGTACACCCGCAGTACCCCAGTACACCCGCAGTACCCCCGTACACCCGTAGCACCCAAGTGCATCCGCAGCAGACAGCGCCGTCCGCTCGTCCCGCACCGCCCTCGCAACATGTGCCTGTCGAATGAGAGGCGACCCACCATGCCGCTGCACGTCCCACCGGCTCCCGCGCCCGCCCTGCGCACCGTACTCACGGCCCTCGGTTCCCCCACCGCCGTCCGCGAGGCGCGCACCCCGTCCCTGCGCTCCGCCCAGGGACCCGCCACCCCCGAACTCCCGTTGCCCCTCCACGTGTTGGACCACATCACCGAGGCCACAGGGCCGTCCAGGACCCGCCTCACCGGCTGGCGCTTCCTGATCCGCTGCGGGGAGCGCGCGGTGGCGGCGGCCGACACCAGGCTCACGCCGGACGGCTGGGCCTTCTCGCACTTCTTCGAGGGCCCCTACGTCAGGTCCACCGAACGGGCCCTGCTCCAGGCTGAGTCGCTGCCGCAGGCCTACCAGCCGCGGCTGCTCTCGGTGCCCGAGCTCTACATGCTGACGCTGTGGCTGCACGGAAACCACGCCGCCGACCCGACGGTCGGCCAGCCGGCGGCCGACGACATCCTCGTCCCGCTGGCACCCGCACCGCCCGGCATCGCCCCGCACCGCCCGCACCGGGTGGCCGAACTCCTGCCGGTCCTCACGCACCGCCTCACGCCGGCCCCCGCGGGTCTGCTCGCCTGAACCCGACCGGGGCCCGCCGACGGCTCCGGTCGCATATGCCTGTGCCCCGCACCGTCCGCCGTCCGGTCGCGGGGCACAGCCCTGTCCGAGTGGACTAGCCCGTACCGGTCACTCCGAACCACCCATGGGGAGAGTCGAGTTGGGCTGAACCGTCCGCACGGGTGATGCGTCTTCAATCCATAAGGACCGCTGCAACGAAATACCTGCGGATTGACGCCCACAGGGCAACACTGGGTTCCAGAACTCACGACAACGGGGGTGCGGCGATGAACAAGCCTTCAAGCCGCAGCACGACGAGCAGGAACAGTACGAGCAGGAACAGCACGAGCAGGAACAGCACGACCGGCAACGCCGACATCATCGAGATAACTTCGCAGCGAAAGATCCCATCCATGTGCCAGCACCAGCCACCTTGCCCGACAGCGGAATCCGAGGACAGGGAGGCCGCGCTTCCCGTCGCTCACCACCCCGAGCAGGGGTGGAGCCTCCTCTGCAACGGCGTCCTGCTCTTCGAGGACACCGGCGAGCTGCTGCCCAACGGCACGATCATCGCCCCGCACCGCCCACTGGGCAGGGTGGTCACGGCGGCGTAGGGACCTACGCGAAGGGGGCCGTACGACCGGTGGTCGTACGGCCCCCTTCTGCCGTCGTCAGCCCTCGTAGGCGTCGAGCGGCGGGCAGGAACACACCAGGTTCCGGTCGCCGAACGCCTGGTCGATGCGGCGCACCGGCGGCCAGTACTTGTCCGAGGCCGCCACCCCGGCCGGGAAGACGCCCTCTTCACGGCTGTACGCGTGCTCCCACTCGCCACCGAGCATCCCGGCGGTGTGCGGCGCGTTCCGCAGCGGGTTGTCCTCGGCCGTCCACTCGCCGGACGCGACCCGCTCGATCTCGCGGCGGATCGCGATCATCGCGTCGCAGAACCGGTCGAGTTCCTCGATGCCCTCGCTCTCCGTCGGCTCGATCATCAGCGTCCCGGCGACCGGGAACGACATGGTCGGCGCGTGGAAGCCGTAGTCGATGAGCCTCTTGGCGACATCGTCGATGCTCACGCCCGTCGCCTTGCTGAGCGGCCGCAGGTCGACGATGCACTCGTGCGCGACGAGCCCACCCGGCCCGGTGTAGAGCACCGGGAAGTGCGGCTCGAGCCGCTTGGCGATGTAGTTCGCCGACAGCACGGCCACCTGCGTGGCCCGCTTCAGCCCCTCGCCGCCCATCAGACGTACGTACGCCCAGGAGATCGGCAGAATCCCGGCGGAGCCCCACGGCGCGGCGGAGATCGGGCCGACACCCGTCTCAGGACCGGCGGCGGGCTGCAGCGGGTGGTTCGGCAGGTACGGCGCGAGGTGCTCGCGGACGCCGACCGGGCCGACGCCGGGACCGCCGCCGCCGTGCGGGATGCAGAACGTCTTGTGCAGGTTCAGGTGCGAGACGTCGCCGCCGAACCGGCCCGGCTTGGCAAGGCCCACAAGGGCGTTGAGGTTCGCGCCGTCGACGTAGACCTGACCGCCGGCGTCGTGCACGGCGGCGCAGATGTCGGCGACGTGCTCCTCGAAGACGCCGTGCGTCGACGGGTACGTGATCATCAGGACGGCGAGCTGCTCGGCGTACTGCTCGATCTTGGCGCGCAGGTCCTCGATGTCGACCTCGCCGTCGTCGGCGGTCTTCACGACGACGACCTTCATGCCGGCCATCACGGCGCTCGCGGCGTTGGTGCCGTGCGCGGAGGACGGGATGAGGCAGATGGTGCGCTGGTCATCGCCGTTGGCCCGGTGGTAGCCACGGACCGCGAGCAGCCCGGCGAGCTCGCCCTGCGAACCGGCGTTGGGCTGCAGCGACACCTTGTCGTAGCCGGTGACCTCGGCGAGCCGCTCCTCCAGCTCACGGATGAGCGTCAGGTAACCCTGCGCCTGCTCCGCCGGGACGAAGGGGTGCAGCTGGCCGAACTCGGGCCAGGTGACCGGCTCCATCTCCGTCGTCGCGTTGAGCTTCATCGTGCAGGAGCCCAGCGGGATCATGCCGCGGTCGAGCGCGTAGTCGCGGTCGGCGAGCCTGCGCAGGTAGCGCAGCATCGCGGTCTCGGAGCGGTACTGGTGGAAGACGGGGTGCGTCAGGTAGTCGTCGCCGCGCAGCAGCCCGCCCGGCAGCGCCTCCGCGACCTCGGCGTCCAGCGCCTCGATGTCCGCCTCGACGCCGAACGCCGCCCACACCGCGCCCAGTTGGTCCCGCGTCGTCGTCTCGTCGCAGGCGACCGAGACGTGATCGGCGTCTACGAGGCGCAGGTTGACGCCGCCCTCGCGCGCGGCGGCGACGACCTCGGCGGCCTTGCCGGGCACCCGCGCGGTGAGAGTGTCGAAGTACGCGCCGTGCACGACCTCGACGCCGCCCGCCGTGAGCCCGGCCGCGAGCACGGTGGCGTACCGGTGGGTGCGCCGCGCGATGGACTTGAGGCCGTCGGGCCCGTGGTACACGGCGTACATGCCGGCCATGACGGCGAGCAGCACCTGCGCGGTACAGATGTTGCTGGTCGCCTTCTCACGGCGAATGTGCTGCTCACGCGTCTGCAGCGCGAGGCGATACGCCTTGTTCCCGTCGGCGTCCACGGAGACACCGACGAGGCGGCCCGGCAGCGAACGCGCGAACTTCTCGCGCACGGCCATGAATCCGGCGTGCGGACCGCCGAAGCCCATCGGCACACCGAAGCGCTGCGTCGTACCGACGGCGATGTCCGCACCCAGCTCGCCGGGCGAGGCCAGCAGCGTAAGAGCGAGAAGATCGGCGGCGACGGTGACGATCGCGCCCAGCTCGTGCGCCTGCTCGATCACGGGCTTGATGTCCCGGACAGCCCCCGAGGCGCCCGGGTACTGCACGAGCACACCGACGACCCCGCGCTCGGCGACCTCGGCCGGGATGCCCTCGCTCAGGTCGGCGACGACGATCTCGACACCGGTCGGCTCCGCGCGCGTCTCGATCACGGCGATGGTCTGCGGCAGGGCATCGGCGTCGACGACGTAGACACCGTTCTTGACCTTGCCGACGCGGCGCGAAAGCGCCATCGCCTCGGCGGCGGCCGTGCCCTCGTCGAGCAGCGAGGAACCCGAAGTGGGCAGGCCGGTCAGCTCGGCGACCATGGTCTGGAAGTTGAGCAGCGCCTCCAGGCGGCCCTGCGAGATCTCCGGCTGGTACGGCGTGTACGCCGTGTACCAGGACGGGTTCTCCATGACATTGCGCAGGATGACGGGCGGCGTGAACGTCCCGTAGTAGCCGAGCCCGATCATCGAACCGAGGACGTCGTTGCGCTCGGCGAGTGTCTTCAGCTCGGCCAGCACCTCGGCCTCGCTGCGGGCGGCCGGAAGGTCGAGCGCCTCGGCGCTCTTGATGACATCGGGCACCGCGGCCGCGGTCAGCTCGTCGAGCGAGCCGTAGCCGACCTGCGCGAGCATCTTGGCCTGAGCGGCGTCGTCGGGACCGATGTGACGCTGCTCGAAGGGGATTCCTCGCTCCAACTGGGAGAGCGGAATACGGTTGGCGGTCATTGCGGAGGCCTCCTGGTCACCTGGACCTACGAGGGGCACCACGGCGCGGGTACCCGGACGGCCTCCCCCTCTGTCATCTCAACCTGAGAGCTTCACCGGCCCACCCCGCGAGAACACGGAACACACCGGCTTGCACCGTCGGTGAGAGCGGAAACCGTGCACCCCGCCCTGCTTTCCAGAGTGACCTCGTCCGTGCGGTACAGGGGCCTGAGAGATTCCGGGGAGGATTTGCTCCTTCGGCGCCCCCGACAACCGTCGGAAGACTCTCCCGCACGGGGTCAACAGCCATCTGCCAGCCTACCAGCGGCTACTTGCCCCAAGCCCTCGAGTGGCCACCTTCCTGAATGTGCTCTTTCGTAGTGCTTACAGACCAGTTGCGATCACTGCGATCACTTCGATCACCACGATCCTCATGATCATCGCGATCAGGATCGTCTCGATCAGTTGGAGGACCCGTGCAGACCGATGTCGATCCGCGCAATCTGATCGGCCGCAAGGCGTTCGACCGCAACGGGGCCAAGATCGGCACCATCGACGAGGTGTACCTGGACGACGCCACCGGCGTCCCGGAGTGGGCCGCGATACGAACCGGCCTGTTCAGCCGCGACGCCTTCGTCCCGCTCGAGCCCAGCGAACTCGTGGAGGGCACGCTGCACGTCCCCTTCGAGCGCTCCCTGATCAAGGACGCCCCCGACTTCGGCGTCGGCCGCCACCTCTCCCCGGAGCAGGAGCTCCAGCTCTACCACCACTACGGCCTGAACATCACGGCACCGGCGGACTCCCCCTCCCCTGACGTCTCCTTCGGTCACGTGGCGGGCGCCGACGACGACCCGACCTGATCCTCGGCCCCCTCGACGAGCGGCAGCGGCTCGGCCGGCACCAGCTCCGGATCATCGACCCGAAACGTCCGCACCCGCCCCCGCACCGCGTCGTACGGCGTCTCGAACCGCACGGTCACCCGCCCGAGGCCGCTCCCCTGCACCCACCCAGGACCGAACTCGGCGTGCCGCACATCGTGCCCCGCCAGCCACCGCCGCTCCACGTGCTCCGGCTCGGCCTCGGCCTCCTCCGCCGCCTCGACCGGGGCGACGGCCGTCCCCTCCGGCTCCCCGGCAGCGGCCTCGGCCTCCTCCTCCGCGGCAGCGAACTGCGCGAACAGGTCCTCCTGCGTGAAGTCGGCGAGCCCACTGACGCCGACCCCCAGCAACCGCACGCCTCCCGTCGTGTCCACGGACTCCAGCAACCGCGCGGCGGCCTCCCGCACGACCCCCGGATCGTCCGTGGGCCCCCGCAGCGTCTCGGACCTGGTCAACGTGGAGAAGTCGTAGCGCCGCACCTTGAGCACCACGGTCCGCCCCGACCGCTCGGCGGATCTCAGCCGCTCCACGCACCGGTCGGCGAGCCTGCGCACTTCCATCCGCACCCGCACCCGGTCGTGAATGTCCACGTCGTACGTGTCCTCCACGGACACCGACTTGGAATCCCGCTCAGCGACCACAGGACGCTCGTCGCGCGCGAGCGCCATCTCGTAAAGGTGACTGCCGTGCGCCTTCCCGAGCAGCCGGACCATCTCGTCCTCCCCGGCCCCGGCGATCTCCTCCACGGTGAGGATCCCGGCCCGCCGCAGATGGTCCCCGGTCGCGGGCCCGACGCCCGGCAGGATGCGCACGGACCGCGGCCCGAGCAGCGCGCGCTCGGTGCCGGGGCGTATGAGCACGAGCCCGTCCGGCTTGGCCTCCTCCGAGCCGATCTTCGCGAGCATCTTGGACGCGGCGAGCCCCACGGATCCGGTCAATCCGGTCACGCGCCGGATGTCGTCCCGCAGCCGCCGCCCCACCGCCTCGGCGGAATCGGCGTCCCAAGCCGCTTCACCGGCCTCCAGATCGACGAACGCCTCATCGAGGCTCAGGGGTTCCACCAACGGCGAGAGAGCGCCCAGGAGCCCCATCACCTGCTCGCTGATCGCCCGGTAGAGCCGGAACCGCGGCACCAGATACGCGGCGTGCGGGGCGAGCCTGCGCGCCTGCCCCATCGGCATCGCCGAGTGCACCCCGAACTTCCGCGCCTCGTACGACGCCGTGGCCACGACCCCGCGCGGACCGAGCCCGCCCACGACGACGGCTTTCCCGCGCAGGCTCGGCTTGGCTGCCTGCTCCGCCGAGGCGTAGAAGGCATCCATGTCGAGATGCAGGATCGTGGGCGCGGTTCTCACATGTCCGATGCTGCCCTACGCCACTGACAATGCGGCCGTGCGCCATGAAACGGCGGCCGCACGGGTCGCGTCACACGGCCCGGTTGCGCCGCCTCGCCAGCTCGTCGGCCGGGTTCGGCGGCACGACCGTCTCCCCGGTGTCGAGGCGCTCGCCGTGCAGTTGCGAGAGCGCGGCCTCGACGTCCCGCCAGACCACACCGACAGCGATGCCGAAGACTCCCTGGCCGCCCTGGAGCAGGTCGTGCACCTCGTCGGGCGACGTGCACTCGTACACGGTCGCGCCGTCGCTCATCAGCGTCATCCGCTCCAGGTCCCGGAAGCCGCTCTCGCGCAGGTGCTGCACGGCGGTCCGGATGTTCTGCAGCGAGACGCCCGTGTCCAGGAAACGCTTGACGACCTTGAGGACGACGACGTCCCGGAAGCTGTAGAGCCGCTGCGTCCCCGACCCGTAGGCGGAACGCACGCTGGGTTCGACCAGGCCGGTCCTGGCCCAGTAGTCGAGCTGTCGGTAGGTGATGCCGGCCGCCGCACATGCCGTCGGCCCCCGGTACCCCACCTGCTCACGAGCGACAGCGCCGCTCTCCCCCGCCACCACAGGCACGGCCTGCGGGCGCTGCGGAGTGTGATCGGCCGCGCTGCCGTGAAACAGGTACGGACCGCCCGTCGCCGTACCGTCGCCGCTGCTTCTCACGCCGACCTCCTCTTTGACCTGCCTCATCGACGGTAGGCAGTCACAGGGGGTGCGTCAACGAACGCCACACTAGGCACGCCGAGTGATAATCACCCTAAGAGTGGTTTCCCGTGACCCACCGCGGGGAAAGGCTAGCCGAATGTCTTGAGGGCGCCGCCGCTCGACGGCCGGAGCCCGACCGTCGGCCGGGCGGTCACTGACTGTTGGTCCCGAAGTCCTCGGGGGAGATCTGGTCGAGGAACTCGCGGAACTTCTCCACCTCGTCCTCCTGTTCGTCGGGGATCGCGATCCCCGCGTCGTCCAGGACCCCGTCACTACCGAAGATCGGCGTTCCGGTGCGCAGCGCCAGGGCTATGGCGTCGGACGGGCGGGCACTGACCTCGACCCCGCTCGCGAACACCAGCTCCGCGTAGAAGACGCCTTCGCGCAGGTCCGTGATGCGCACTTCCGTGAGCTCCTGGCCGACCGCTTCAAGGACGTCCTTGAAGAGGTCGTGCGTCAGCGGACGCGCGGGCGCCATGCCCTGCTGGGCGAAGGCGATCGCGGTCGCCTCCCCCGGTCCGATCCAGATGGGGAGGTACCGGTCGCCTCCCACTTCACGCAGGAGCACGATCGGTTGGTTGGAGGGCATTTCGACCCGGACACCTACGACGTCGAGCTCGTTCACACAGCAACCCTAGGACGTGCCCGGCCGGTTTGGGTAGTCGGGCATCCACCGAGGGCCGGGCCATCGGCGCTCACCCGCGCCCACGATCAGGGCAGACGCACCCCGAGCGCGGTCTGCACAAGTGCCGAGTGCAGCTTCACGGTGAGGCCTGCGAGCTCCTTGGCACGGGCCTCGGCATGGGCCCGCGTCTGCGGGTTCCTGTGCACCTTCAGTGGGGCCACCACCTGGTCCACCAGGCCGGCCTCCCGGTCCGCGGCCGCCCGCATGACCCGCAGGTGCCGGGGTTCGATGCCGAAGCGGCCCAGCTCGCCGATCAGCTCGGCGACCGACACGGCGGAGGCGTCGTAGCCACCGTCCTGCAGGGGCGTGAGGAGCCCGTACGACTCCCATTCGTCGAGCTCTTGCTCCTCGACACCGACGGCGGCCAGCAATTCGTCCCGGCCGACCCGGGCGGCGGTCGGCACCTCGATGCCGTCCTCCGCGTCACCGGGGCGTCCCGGGGCGGGCACGCGCAGGCTCTCGCCCGGCTCCAGGGCGTCGAGCTGCTCCTTGATGACCTTCAGCGGCAGATAGTGGTCCCGCTGCATGCGCAGCACATGGGCGAGCCGGTCCACGTCGTCCGAGCTGAACTTGCGGTAGCCCGAGGGCGTGCGCCGCGGCTCGACGAGGCCCTCGGACTCCAGGAACCGGATCTTGGAAATGGTGACTTCGGGAAACTCTTCTCGGAGCACGTTCAGTACGGTGCCGATGCTCATCAGCCGACTGTCCGTGGTGGCGGTGCCTCCTGTGCCTCCTGGGGCACCGCCACTCGTCGTGTGCAGCATGGACCTTCCTGAAGGGTCGCGGACGGTTCAGATACCGCGCTGGCTCGCGTAGAACACCAGCCGGTACTTGCCGATCTGCACCTCGTCCCCGTTGTTCAGCGACACCGAGTCGATCCGCTCACGGTTCACATACGTGCCGTTGAGGCTGCCGACGTCGGCGACGGTGAACGAGCCGTCCTGAACGCGACGGAACTCCACGTGGCGGCGCGACACGGTCACGTCGTCCAGGAAGATGTCGCTCTGCGGGTGCCGCCCCGCGGTGGTCAGCTCGCCGTCCAGGAGGAAGCGGCTGCCCGAGTTCGGGCCGCGCCGCACCACCAGGAGCGCCGAGCCGAGCGGCAGCGCGTCCACGGCGGCCTGGGCCTCCGGGGACAGGGCCGGGAGCTGCGTCTGACCGGTCGACTCCGGGTCGTAGGACTCCAGACCCGAGATCGAGATCGTGGACGTCGTCTCGGACGGCCCCTCCGGCGACGCACCGCCGCGCAGCGGAGCACCGCAATTGGAGCAGAACCGGCTGTTCTCCCCGTTCCGGTTTCCGCACCTCGTACACACCAGGGCCGACATGGACGGATCCTCCTGCCGCGGCTGCCCCGCGGGGGCGTGGGACGCGTACGGGTCGGGGGTCAACCCTCCACCCGTACTTGAGGTTGACGGTTCTCCGAAACCTATGCGGCCGGAACCGGCAGGGTCAACAGACGACGCGCCCTGTCCGCCCGAATTGTCTCCGCCGACCTGGTCGCGGAACAGGGGGCGCTCGCCCACCTGCGTCTCCGGTGCGTCTCCTTGGCGCGGCGCACGGTGACGGTTGTCCTCACGTGCGCTCTTGCCGAACAACTTCGCAAACAACTTCACGGGCGATTCCCCTTGACCGAAACAGACCCGCCCGTGGGGCAGGACGAACCCTGACTGCACACATCGGCGTACATCGCGTACATCATTGACACGGACACCCTCACAACGTCCGTATCCGCCAAACAGTTTCCACCACGCACCCCACCCTTGCTGCGGCGACCCCCCGCAACGTCATGCCCTCGCACGGTATCCACCATGCACCCCCGCCTCACTCCGAGGACGACCGAGCGTAATCAGGCCGTTGCGCCGACCGCAAGGCATCCACAATGATCTTGTTCGAGCGGCTCACGACCGTCGTGGCCTGCTCCTTCTCCAGCGTCTGCACGACACCTCCGGGAATGTTCAGGGCCGGTTCGAGGTCCTGCGGCTTGCCGATGACCTTGAATCGGTACGGCTGGCTGATCTCGTGCCCGTCCACGCTGACCCCCTTCCCGCCGCTTCCGTCCGTCAGATACGTGTTGGCCACGACGCGGACGTCATTCACCTGGATCGCCTCCGCGCCGGCGGCGCGCAGCTCCTGGACCGCGTCGAGCAGCATGTCCGCCTCCACGGCCCCCTTCGTGTCGGTGACGGTCATGTTGATCCCGGGGCCCTGCGCGCCGACGGTGCCCGCCAGAATGCCGAGCTGCTTCTGCTTCTCGGCCGTCTGCTTGCGAGCCTCGTTCGCCTGGTTCGAACTGCTCTCCAGCTCGGTGCGCTGGTCCTCGAGACCTTGCTTCTCATCCTCAAGACGCTGAGTTCGATCGTCCAGTTCATCGAGGATGCGAACGAGATCTTCCTGACGCGCACCGCGCAGGGCACTGTTGTCGCTGGTGGACCGCACCTGGATGGCGAGCCCGAGCCCCAGGACGAACAGCAGCACAGCCATGATGAGTTGGGCGCGCGACGCGCGCGGCGGCCACAGACCCTTCACGAGCCGTTGCCGCCCGGTCAGCTCGGGCTCGACGGCGTCGGCCGCCGGTTCCACCGAGACGGACTCGGGCTCGGGCTGCCGCGCCGGCTCCGGTTCCACCTCCGGCGTTTCGGGTTCCGCCGGAACCTCGGCCGGCAGCTCCTTGCGCAACTGCTCGACGTCGCCGTCAGGTTGCACGTCCCGCCCGTCCTCGCGGTTCTCTGCGGGCTGCTCTGCGGGGTGTTCTGCGTTCTCGTCGTTGCTCATCGGCCTCACGCCCGGAACACGTGCCGACGGATCGCGGCCGCGTTGGAGAAGATGCGGATGCCGAGCACCACGACGACACCGGTGGACAGCTGCGCGCCGACGCCCAACTTGTCGCCCAGGAAGACGATGAGCGCGGCCACGACCACGTTCGACAGGAAGGAGACGACGAACACCTTGTCGTCGAAGATCCCGTCCAACATGGCGCGCAGCGCGCCGAACACCGCGTCGAGCGCCGCGACGACGGCGATCGGAAGGTAAGGCTCGACGACCGCCGGAACCTCTGGCCGGACGAAAAGCCCGACCACGACTCCCACGACGAGTCCCAGTACGGCGATCACGATGTGCCCTTCTGCTCTTCATCACTCGGCTGTGCTGTACGTACGATCACGCTGGGGGCGGCCGGAAGCTTGACGTCGTCCTGGGCCGAAATGCTGGTCCTGATCCCGAAGTTCTCCTGCAGCGCGTGCAGGTACAGGCCGTCGGGACTGTTCTGGAACCGGGTGCTGAGCCGCTGCCCGTCCCCCACCGCGAGCACCGTGTACGGCGGCGCCAGCGGCTTGTTGTCGACCAGTATCGCGTCGCCCGCGGCCCTGATCGCGGACAGCGAGGTGAGGCGCTGCCCGTTGATACTGATGGCCTCGGCGCCGGACTGCCAGAGGCCGTTCATGACCCGCTGCATGTCCCGGTCGCGCAGCCGCCCGGTGTCGGAGAAACCATTGCTCTCACGTGGGCCGCTGCCCTCGCCCGTGGTGGCCGACTTGGCGTCGTCGACGACGAGCTTCACCCCGGGGCCGTGCACGGCGACGGCGCCCGAGAGCACCCCCGCCAACTCCCCCTGCTCACCGCCGTGCTTCTTCAGCGCCTCACGCTGCATGTCCCCCACGTGCCCCCGCAGCGAGTCGACCTGGCCCTCCAACGTGTCGGCGGACTCGGTCTCCTGGTCGATGCGGTCGATGAGCTCCTCGCGCTCCTTGGCCATCACAGGCGCGGCGATACGTGCCTGCGCCGCGCCCACCGTCACCACCAGCGCGGCGAGTACGAGCCCGGCCGCGAGCCCCAGCTTCGCCCGCAGCGTCTTCGGCATGCCGCTCAGGCCCGCGGCCTTCTTGCGTGCCGCGGCCTCCGCGTATCCGTCGTCCAGGCTGTGGTCCATGACGTTGGTCAGCAGCGACATGGAGGCGTCGGGGCGCGAGGGGCGCTCTGGGGTGCTCCGATTGGGGGGCTGCTGCGGCATGCCGCACATCGTCGCACGTCGTGGCCGCTACCTCCCAATGGCCCCACTGGCCCGCTGCTCCGCGCCCGAAATGGGCGCGGAGCAGCGGATATCCGGGTCAGCGACCGGCGCTGTCCACGACGGCCGACCACTCGTCGAGCAGCTGTTGGGCGGAGGCGTCGTCGGGCCCCTCGGCCCACAAATGGGTGACGGCCTCTGCCGGGTCGGGCAGCACCATCACCCAGCGCCCGTCGGCCTCCACGACCCGCACACCGTCCGTCGTGTCCACGGACCGTTCGCCGGCCTCCTCCACGACACGGCGCATGACGAGCCCCTTGACGGCCCACGGCGTCGCCAGATCCCGCTTGAGGACATGCGCCCTGGGGATCCGCGCGTCGATCTGACTGAGCGTCAACTGCGTACGCGCGACGAGCCCGATCAGCCGCACAAAGGCCGCCGCCCCGTCGAACACGCTGCTGAACTCGGGGATGAGGAACCCGGCCCGCCCATCGCCACCGAAGATGGTCCCGTCCGCACGCCCGACCCTCGTCAGATCGTCCGGCGACGTGGTCGTCCACTCGACCTGCGTCCCGTGATACGCCGCCACCTGCTCGGCGATACGCGTGGTGGTCACGGGCAGCGCGACCCGCCCACTCCTCCGCTCGGCGGCGACAAGATCGAGCATCACCAACAACGCCCGGTCGTCCTCGACGATCCGCCCCTTCTCATCGACGAGCGACAGCCGCTCCCCTACCGGATCGAACCGCACCCCGAACGCGGCGCGCGCCGAGGCCACGATCTCTCCGAGCCGTACGAGCCCGGCCCTGCGGGCGTCCGCCGTCTCCGTGGGCCGCGACTCGTCGAGCCCGGGGTTGATGGTCAACGAGTCGACACCAAGCCGCCCCAGAAGGCTGGGCAGCACAAGCCCCGCACTCCCGTTGGACGCGTCGACGACCACCTTGAGCCCGGCCTCCGCGATCCCCGTCGTATCGACGTTCCGCAGCAACGACCCTGTATACGAGTCGAAAACGCTCGAAGGAAAGTGCAGATCCCCGATCTCCCCGGGGAACGCCCTGCGGTACTCCTGCCGCGCGTACACCCGGTCCAGCTTCCGCTGACTGCCCTGCGAAAGGTCGGCCCCGCGCTCGTCGAAGAACATGATGTCGACGGAGTCCGGCACCCCCGGCGTCGTACGGATCATGATCCCGCCGGCACTGCCCCGCGCGGTCTGCTGCCGCGCCACGGGCAACGGCACGTTCTCCAGATCCCGTACGTCTATGGCACTGGCCTGCAGCGCGGAGATGACGGCCCGCTTGAGCGCACGCGCACCACGGGAGTGGTCACGCGCGGTCGTGACGGTCGACCCCTTCTTGAGCGTCGTCGCGTACGCCCCCGCGAGCCGCACGGCCAGCTCGGGCGTGATCTCGACGTTCAGGATCCCGGAGACTCCCCTGGCCCCGAACAGGTGCGCCTGCCCCCGCGACTCCCAGATCACCGACGTATTGACGAACGCGCCGGCCTCGACGGTCTTGAACGGATAGACCCGCACGTTGCCCTGGACGATCGACTCCTCGCCGACCAGGCACTCGTCCCCGATGACGGCGCCGTCCTCGATCCGCGCGGCCCGCATGATGTCGGTGTTCTTGCCGACGACGCAGCCCCGCAGATTGCAGTGCCGCCCGATGTATACGTTGTCGTGCACCACGGCCTTGTGCAGGAACGCCCCGCTCTTCACGACGACGTTCGAGCCGACGACCGTGTGCTCGCGGATCTCGACATCGGCCTCGATCTTGGCGTAGTCACCGATGTAGAGCGGCCCACGGAGCACGGCGTCCGGATGCACCTCGGCGCCTTCGGCGACCCAGACACCCGGCGAGATCTCGAACCCGTCGAGTTCGACGTCGACCTTGCCCTCGAGCACGTCGGCCTGGGCCTTCACATAGCTCTCGTGTGTGCCGACGTCCTCCCAGTAACCCTCGGCGACATAGCCATAGATGGGCTTGCCTTCCTTCATCAGCTGCGGGAAGACGTCCCCCGACCAGTCGACCGGGACATCGGCCTCGACGTATTCGAAGACCTCGGGCTCCATGACATAGATGCCCGTGTTCACCGTGTCCGAGAAGACCTGCCCCCAGGTCGGCTTCTCGAGGAAGCGCTCGACCTTTCCTTCCTCGTCGACGATGGTGATACCGAATTCCAGCGGATTGGGCACACGCGTCAGACAGACCGTGACGAGCGCACCCTTCTCCTTGTGGAATTCGATGAGCTCGGTGAGGTCGAAATCGGTGAGCGCGTCACCCGAGATCACGAGGAAAGAATCGTCCTTCAGCGCTTCCTCAGCGTTCTTTACGCTGCCGGCAGTGCCGAGTGGCTTCTCCTCGTTGGCATAGGTGAGCTCCATCCCCAGTTCTTCGCCGTCCCCGAAGTAGTTCTTGACCAGTGAGGCCAAGAACTGCACGGTGACCACGGTCTCGCTGAGCCCATGCCGCTTGAGCAGCCTGAGCACATGCTCCATGATCGGCCGATTGGCCACGGGCAGGAGCGGCTTGGGCATACTCGAGGTCATGGGGCGAAGGCGGGTGCCTTCGCCTCCGGCCATCACGACGGCCTTCATGTCGGAAGCGTCCTCCTTGAAGAGACGACGGTCTTGCCGACTTCGCCCGTCCGGAATAGCCCGCGGTGGTCAGCGGCGGGCCTTCTGGCCTCTGCCAACGCGCAATGGCGAGCTCAATCGGCCATGGAGTCCGCCCTGACAAGCCGGCGGACCTGCACCACGTAGAGGATCCCTGCCCACCAGTACAGCGTCGTACCCCATCCAGCGAACGCCCATCCGAAAATAGCAGCGAGTTCATGGATCCAACCCGATCCGTCACTCAGCAGCAGCAAGGGGAAGGCGTACATCAGGTTGAAGGTCGCGGCCTTCCCGAGGAAGTTCACCTGAGGCGGCGGATAGCCATGACGCCTGAGGATCCCCACCATCACCAGAAGAACCAGTTCTCGCGCCAAAAGTACGGCGGTCAACCAAATGGGAAGAATGTCGCGCCAGGTCAATCCAACCAGGGTGGACAGAATGTAGAGGCGGTCGGCGGCGGGATCGAGCAGCCGACCGAGGCTGCTGATCTGATTCCAGCGCCGCGCGAGCTTCCCGTCGAGATAGTCACTCACGCCGCTCAGAGCCAGCACGAGCAGCGCCCAGCCGTCACTCTTGGGGCCCCCGAACTCAGGGCGCAGGATGAGCCACAGGAAGAGGGGCACGCCGACGAGACGCGCCATGCTGAGGATGTTCGGGATGGTGAGGACCCTGTCCGTCTGAACACGGGTCTCCTGGACCTCCACCCGGGGGCCTCCTGTGGGGAACGAACCAACGATGCCCCCTGACTTTACCCTCAGCGTCAGCCGACGAGAGCGAGGGGGGCGGCCTGATGCCATAACGCAGAAAAGCCCGGACCGTAACCCGGCCCGGGCTTCTCTAT